>NZ_CP063427.1:0-5349552 GCF_015167655.1 Citrobacter sp. BDA59-3 | reverse complement strand
GCAGGTTGAGATTCAGGTGAAGTACGAGGGCTATATCGCGCGTCAGCAGGATGAAATTGAAAAACAGCAGCGTAACGAGAATACGCTGTTACCTGCATCGCTGGATTACCGTCAGGTCAGCGGCCTGTCGAATGAAGTGATCGCGAAACTAAACGATCACAAACCGGCCTCCATCGGACAGGCATCGCGTATTTCCGGGATCACACCTGCCGCGATCTCCATTCTGCTGGTCTGGTTGAAAAAACAGGGTATGCTGCGCCGTAGCGCCTGATACTCTTCACGAAACATGTGCTGGCAGAGAGTGCGTTGTCTGTCAGCACAACAGATTTAAAGCCCGGTAAGCGTTAACGCCACCGGGTATATTTTTCAGACAGGTAATCACCGTGCTCAATAAACTTTCTCGTCTGCTCGATGAAGCAGGTATTTCGCTCACCGATCACCAGAAAAACCAGCTGGTAGCCTATGTCGAAATGCTCAACAAATGGAACAAAGCCTACAATCTGACTTCCGTACGTGACCCGAACGAGATGCTGATTCGCCATATCCTCGATAGCATCGTGGTTGCGCCGCACTTGCAGGGGGAGCGGTTTATCGATGTCGGAACGGGGCCAGGCCTGCCGGGGATCCCGTTATCTATTGTTCTTCCTGATGCACACTTCACCCTGCTGGATAGCCTGGGTAAACGCGTCCGTTTTCTGCGCCAGGTTCAGCATGAGCTTCATTTGCTGAACATCACTCCCGTACAGAGCCGCGTCGAAGATTTTCCGGCCGAGCCGCCTTTTGATGGCGTCATCAGCCGGGCATTCGCATCATTGAATGACATGGTGAACTGGTGTCAGCATCTGCCTGGAACACAAGGCAAGTTCTATGCCCTTAAGGGATTGATTCCAAATGATGAAATTGACACGCTGCCTGCTCAGTTTTCAGTAGAATCTATCGTCAAATTAGACGTGCCTCACCTTGAGGGGGACCGACATCTCGTGGTCATTAAGGCAAACAAAATTTAATTTTTATCAAAAAATGTAGAATTCGTGCTGTTTTCTGAATGTTAAAAAACGGCGTAAAAAACAGTGATACGTTCGGTTACATTTAACGCGTATTTCACTTCGTTTTTTCTAAGTTTTAACGCCGTAATTTTGCTTAACCATGAAAATAGTCAACAGAGAAAATATCAGCCTGCTAAAAATCGATGTTCGCACGTATTGATGAATGTTAAATGATTATTATAAATGTCAATGAAAGGTTTTTATTGTATACCAAGCTGTTTTAAAAAGAGTTGTCAGTAATCATCTGTAATATCAAAAAGATGAAAAGGCGCAAATTCCCGATGGCAATATTTTGGCGAGCGCATAAATGTTTAATTTGTGATCTGGTGCACGCTTTGGCAGCAGGTGTTTCGCGTTATTCGACGTTTTGCATAATGGTTCACAGTTTCGCTAAAAGTTGAAAAATAGCCCTCGGGAAAATTATTTAAACATTTATTCACCTTTTCGCTACTTATTGTTTGAAATCACGAGGCCGCACCGTATAATTTGACCGCTTTTTGATGCTTGACTCCGGGCCTTAAAGAACGTTTTATACGACACGCGGCCTACCTCGAAGTGAGCAGGAGTTAAAAGTGATGTCTGTGTCGCTCTTGGGTCGAAATGTTGCTCGCAGGCTTCTGCTTATTCAGTTTCTGGCGGTAATAGCAAGCGGATTGCTGTTTAGCCTCAAAGACCCCTTCTGGGGCACTTCCGCCGTGTGCGGCGGTATGGCAGTCTTTCTGCCGAATATGTTGTTTATGATTTTTGCCTGGCGTCATCAGGCGCATACACCAGCCAGAGGCCGAGTGGCCTGGTCCTTCGCCTTCGGCGAAGTGTTCAAGGTGTTAGCAACATTCGTGTTGCTGGTGGTGGCGCTGGCAGTTTTAAAGGCGGTGTTTTTACCGCTGATAGTCACGTGGGTTTCGGTGCTGGTTGTTCAGATACTGGCACCCGCTGTAATTAACAACAAAGGGTAAGAGGCATCATGTCTGCAGGAGAAATCTCAACACCGCAGGAGTACATAGGCCACCATCTGAATAACCTTCAGATTGACCTTCGTACGCTTTCGCTGGTGGATCCGCATAACCCCCCGGCCACCTTCTGGACTCTCAACATTGACTCCATGTTTTTCTCGGTGGTTCTGGGTCTGTTGTTCCTGGTGATGTTCCGTAGCGTAGCCAAAAAGGCCACCAGCGGCGTCCCGGGGAAATTCCAGACCGCGATTGAGCTGGTTATTGGTTTTGTCCACGGTAGCGTGAAAGACATGTACCACGGCAAAAGCAAGCTTATCGCGCCACTGGCCCTGACGATTTTCGTCTGGGTATTCCTGATGAACCTGATGGATTTGCTGCCTATAGACCTGCTGCCGTACATCGCTGAGCATGTACTGGGTCTGCCTGCGCTGCGCGTGGTGCCGTCTGCGGACGTGAACATCACCCTGTCGATGGCGTTGGGCGTATTTATCCTGATTCTGTTCTACAGCATCAAAATGAAAGGCCTGGGTGGTTTTGCTAAAGAGCTGACACTCCAGCCATTCAACCACCCGGTGTTTATCCCGGTCAACCTTATCCTGGAAGGTGTTAGCCTGCTGTCCAAACCGGTTTCTCTCGGTCTGCGACTGTTCGGCAACATGTATGCCGGTGAGTTGATTTTCATTCTGATTGCTGGTCTGTTGCCGTGGTGGTCACAGTGGATCCTGAATGTGCCATGGGCCATTTTCCACATCCTGATTATTACGCTGCAAGCCTTCATTTTCATGGTTCTGACGATCGTCTATCTGTCGATGGCGTCTGAAGAGCATTGATTTTTAACAACACTACTACGTTTTAACTGAAACAATCTGGAGACTGTCATGGAAAACCTGAATATGGATCTGCTGTACATGGCTGCCGCTATTATGATGGGTCTGGCGGCAATCGGTGCTGCGATCGGTATCGGCATCCTCGGGGGTAAATTCCTGGAAGGCGCAGCGCGTCAACCTGATCTGATTCCTCTTCTGCGTACTCAGTTCTTTATCGTTATGGGTCTGGTGGACGCAATCCCGATGATCGCTGTAGGTCTGGGTCTGTACGTGATGTTTGCTGTCGCGTAGTAAGGGTTGCTTTTTACAGCAAGTATTTAGAACGTTAACCAGATAAGAGGCATTGTGCTGTGAATCTAAACGCAACAATCCTCGGCCAGGCCATCGCGTTTGTCCTGTTCGTTCTGTTCTGCATGAAGTATGTATGGCCGCCATTAATGGCAGCCATTGAAAAACGTCAGAAAGAAATTGCTGACGGTTTGGCTTCTGCGGAACGAGCTAAGAAGGATTTGGACCTTGCACAGGCCAATGCGACCGACCAGCTGAAAAAAGCGAAAGCAGAAGCTCAGGTCATCATTGAGCAGGCGAACAAACGCCGCGCTCAGATCCTGGACGAAGCGAAAGCAGAAGCCGAGCAGGAACGTAACAAAATCGTGGCGCAGGCTCAGGCGGAAATTGACGCCGAGCGTAAACGTGCTCGCGAAGAGCTGCGTAAACAAGTGGCTCTGCTGGCTGTTGCCGGCGCCGAGAAGATCATCGAGCGTTCCGTGGATGAAGCTGCTAACAGCGACATCGTGAATAAACTGGTCGCTGAACTGTAAGGAGGGAGGGGCCGATGTCTGAATTTGTAACGGTAGCTCGCCCCTACGCCAAAGCAGCTTTTGACTTTGCTGTCGAACACCAGGGTGTTGATCGCTGGCAGGATATGCTGGCGTTCGCGGCCGAGGTGACGAAAAACGAACATATGGCAGAGCTTCTCTCCGGTGCTATTGCGCCGGAAACGCTTGCCGAGTCGTTTATCGCAGTCTGTGGGGAGCAACTTGACGACAACGGTCAGAACCTGATTCGGGTGATGGCTGAAAATGGTCGTCTTAAAGTGCTTCCTGATGTTCTTGAGCAGTTTGTTCAATTGCGTGCAGCCAGCGAGGCTATCGCAGAAGTCGAAGTGACCTCTGCGACCGCACTGAGTGAAGAACAGCTTTCGAAAATCAGCGCCGCGATGGAAAAACGTCTGTCACGCAAAGTTAAGCTGAATTGCAAAATCGATAAGTCTGTAATGGCAGGTGTTATCATCCGTGCGGGTGATATGGTCATTGATGGTAGCGTACGCGGCCGTCTTGAACGCCTCGCAGACGTCTTGCAGTCTTAAGGGGACTGGAGCATGCAACTGAATTCCACCGAAATCAGCGAACTGATCAAGCAGCGCATTGCTCAGTTCAGTGTTGTGAGTGAAGCTCACAACGAAGGTACTATTGTTTCTGTAAGTGACGGTGTTATCCGCATTCACGGCCTGGCCGATTGTATGCAGGGTGAGATGATTTCCCTCCCGGGTAACCGTTACGCTATCGCACTGAACCTGGAGCGCGACTCCGTAGGTGCAGTTGTGATGGGTCCGTACGCTGACCTCGCCGAAGGCATGAAGGTTAAATGTACGGGGCGTATCCTGGAAGTTCCGGTTGGTCGTGGTCTGCTGGGCCGCGTTGTGAACACTCTGGGTGCACCGATTGATGGTAAAGGTCCGCTGGATCACGACGGCTTCTCCGCTGTTGAAGCTATCGCACCGGGCGTTATCGAACGTCAATCCGTCGATCAGCCGGTACAGACCGGTTATAAATCCGTTGACGCCATGATCCCAATCGGTCGTGGTCAGCGTGAATTGATCATCGGTGACCGTCAGACCGGTAAAACCGCTCTGGCCATCGACGCCATCATCAACCAGCGTGATTCCGGCATCAAGTGCGTCTATGTGGCCATCGGCCAGAAAGCGTCCACCATTTCTAACGTGGTACGTAAACTGGAAGAACACGGCGCGCTGGCTAACACCATCGTTGTGGTTGCAACCGCATCTGAATCTGCCGCACTGCAATACCTGGCTCCGTATGCAGGCTGCGCAATGGGCGAATACTTCCGTGACCGCGGTGAAGACGCGCTGATCATTTATGATGACCTGTCCAAACAGGCCGTTGCTTACCGTCAGATTTCCCTGCTGCTCCGTCGTCCGCCAGGACGTGAAGCATTCCCGGGCGACGTATTCTACCTCCACTCTCGTCTGCTGGAGCGTGCTGCGCGTGTTAACGCCGAATACGTTGAAGCCTTCACCAAAGGTGAAGTGACTGGGAAAACCGGCTCTCTGACCGCTCTGCCGATTATCGAAACGCAGGCGGGTGACGTTTCCGCGTTCGTTCCGACCAACGTAATTTCGATTACCGATGGTCAGATCTTCCTGGAAACCAACCTGTTTAACGCCGGTATTCGTCCTGCGGTTAACCCGGGTATCTCCGTATCCCGTGTAGGCGGCGCAGCGCAGACCAAGATCATGAAGAAACTGTCCGGTGGTATCCGTACCGCGCTGGCGCAGTATCGTGAACTGGCAGCGTTCTCCCAGTTTGCATCTGACCTCGACGATGCAACCCGTAAACAGCTTGACCACGGTCAGAAAGTGACCGAACTGCTGAAACAGAAACAGTATGCGCCGATGTCCGTTGCGCAGCAGTCTCTGGTTCTGTTCGCAGCAGAACGTGGTTATCTGGCGGATGTAGAACTGGCGAAAATCGGTAGCTTCGAAGCCGCTCTGCTGGCTTACGTTGACCGTGACCACGCTCCGTTGATGCAAGAGATCAACCAGTCCGGTGGCTATAACGACGAAATCGAAGGCAAGCTGAAAGGCATCCTCGATTCCTTCAAAGCAACCCAGTCCTGGTAACGTCTGGTGGCCTGCCTTAGGGCAGGCCGCAAGGCATTGAGGAGAAGCTCATGGCCGGCGCAAAAGAGATACGTAGTAAGATCGCAAGCGTCCAGAACACGCAAAAGATCACTAAAGCGATGGAGATGGTCGCCGCTTCCAAAATGCGTAAATCGCAGGATCGCATGGCGGCCAGCCGTCCTTATGCAGATACCATGCGCAAAGTGATTGGTCACCTTGCGAACGGTAATCTGGAATATAAGCACCCTTACCTGGAAGAACGCGACGTTACGCGCGTGGGCTACCTGGTGGTGTCGACCGACCGTGGTCTGTGTGGCGGCTTGAACATTAACCTGTTCAAGAAAGTACTGGCGGATATGAAAGCATGGTCCGATAAAGGCGTTCAGAGCGACCTCGCGATGATCGGCTCGAAAGGCGTGTCTTTCTTTAATTCCGTTGGTGGCAACGTTGTCGCCCAGGTGACCGGTATGGGTGATAACCCATCTCTGTCCGAACTGATCGGCTCGGTTAAAGTGATGTTGCAGGCCTACGACGAAGGTCGTCTGGACAAGCTTTATATTGTCAGCAACAAATTTATCAACACCATGTCTCAGGTTCCAACCATCACTCAACTGCTGCCATTACCGGCAGAAGAAGATGAAGAGTTGAAGCGTAAATCCTGGGATTATCTGTATGAACCTGATCCGAAGGCGCTGCTGGATACTCTCCTGCGTCGTTATGTGGAATCTCAGGTTTATCAGGGTGTTGTTGAAAACCTGGCCAGCGAGCAGGCCGCACGTATGGTGGCGATGAAAGCCGCGACCGATAATGGCGGCAGCCTGATTAAAGAGCTGCAGTTGGTTTACAACAAAGCTCGTCAGGCCAGCATTACTCAGGAACTCACCGAGATCGTCTCGGGGGCCGCCGCGGTTTAACCAGGTTTACGAATTTCGTAGAGGATTCAAGATGGCTACTGGAAAAATTATCCAGGTAATCGGCGCCGTGGTGGACGTCGAGTTCCCTCAGGATGCCGTACCACGAGTGTACGATGCACTTGAGGTAAAGAATGGTGAAGAGCGTCTGGTGCTGGAAGTTCAGCAGCAGCTCGGCGGTGGCGTTGTACGTACCATCGCAATGGGTTCTTCTGATGGTCTGCGTCGTGGTCTGGAAGTAACAGACCTGGCTCACCCGATCGAAGTCCCGGTAGGTAAAGCAACACTGGGTCGTATCATGAACGTACTGGGCGAACCAGTAGACATGAAAGGCGACATCGGTGAAGAAGAGCGTTGGGCGATCCACCGCGCAGCACCTTCCTACGAAGAGTTGTCAAACTCTCAGGAGCTGCTGGAAACCGGTATCAAAGTAATCGACCTGATGTGTCCGTTCGCTAAGGGCGGTAAAGTAGGTCTGTTCGGTGGTGCGGGTGTAGGTAAAACCGTAAACATGATGGAGCTGATCCGTAACATCGCGATCGAGCACTCCGGTTACTCCGTATTTGCGGGCGTAGGTGAACGTACTCGTGAGGGTAACGACTTCTACCACGAAATGACCGACTCCAACGTTATCGACAAAGTATCCCTGGTGTATGGCCAGATGAACGAGCCGCCGGGAAACCGTCTGCGCGTTGCACTGACCGGTCTGACTATGGCAGAGAAATTCCGTGACGAAGGTCGTGACGTACTGTTGTTCGTCGACAACATCTATCGTTACACCCTGGCCGGTACAGAAGTATCTGCACTGCTGGGTCGTATGCCTTCAGCGGTAGGTTATCAGCCGACTCTGGCGGAAGAGATGGGTGTTCTGCAAGAACGTATCACCTCCACCAAAACCGGTTCTATCACCTCCGTACAGGCGGTATACGTACCTGCGGATGACCTGACTGACCCGTCACCAGCCACCACCTTTGCTCACTTAGATGCAACCGTGGTACTGAGCCGTCAGATCGCGTCTCTGGGTATTTACCCTGCCGTTGACCCGCTGGACTCCACCAGCCGTCAGTTGGATCCTCTGGTTGTTGGTCAGGAGCACTACGACACTGCGCGTGGCGTACAGTCTATCCTGCAGCGTTACCAGGAACTGAAAGACATCATCGCCATCCTGGGTATGGATGAGCTGTCAGAAGAAGACAAACTGGTGGTAGCACGTGCGCGTAAGATCCAGCGCTTCCTGTCCCAGCCGTTCTTCGTGGCAGAAGTATTTACCGGTTCTCCGGGCAAATACGTCTCCCTGAAAGACACCATCCGTGGCTTTAAAGGCATCATGGAAGGCGAATACGATCACCTGCCGGAGCAGGCGTTCTACATGGTCGGTTCCATTGACGAAGCCGTGGAAAAAGCCAAAAAACTTTAACGCCTTAATCGGAGGGTGATATGGCAATGACTTACCACCTGGACGTCGTCAGTGCAGAGCAACAAATGTTCTCTGGTCTGGTCGAGAAAATCCAGGTAACGGGTAGCGAAGGTGAGCTGGGGATTTACCCTGGTCACGCGCCGCTGCTCACCGCCATTAAGCCTGGTATGATCCGCATCGTGAAACAGCACGGTCATGAAGAGTTTATCTATCTGTCCGGCGGCATTCTTGAAGTGCAGCCTGGCAACGTGACCGTACTGGCTGATACCGCTATTCGTGGCCAGGATCTCGACGAAGCGCGAGCGCTGGAATCGAAACGTAAAGCCGAAGAGCACATTAAGAGCTCGCACGGCGACGTGGATTACGCTCAGGCGTCTGCCGAACTGGCGAAAGCTATTGCGAAACTGCGCGTTATCGAGTTGACCAAAAAAGCGATGTAACACCGGCTTAAAGTCAAAAAGCCAGTCTGATTATCAGGCTGGCTTTTTTTATGGGCAAATTCTGTACTTTTATTGGACACATGAATGTTTTGCTCAGGACTTTATTCATGGCTAAAAAAAATAGCAAAAACATTGTCCTGCTCACGATACCCATGCAGGAAGCACCATTTTTGAATATAAAGTACCATGTAAAAGCCAAAAAAATGCCCTAAATTACGATCTGGTAAGGCAGGTTGTGCATTTTACTTTCTTGCCATTTTGCGTTGAAAAAAATGTAGAATTTTCAAGGTGAAACAGTAAAACTTCCACTCAAATTAAAGTCAGGACGCGTATGTTGAACACGAAAATGAGTGTGGTGATCCTTGCCGCTGGCAAAGGCACACGCATGTATTCCGATCTTCCGAAAGTGCTGCATACCCTTGCAGGGAAAGCGATGGTTCAGCATGTCATTGATGCGGCAAATAATTTAGGCGCCGATCATGTACACCTTGTCTATGGGCACGGCGGCGATCTGTTAAAACAAACGCTGCCTGACGAAAAACTTAACTGGGTGTTACAGGCTGAACAACTGGGCACCGGGCATGCAATGCAGCAGGCTGCGCCATTCTTCGCCGACGACGAAGATATCCTGATGCTGTATGGCGATGTGCCGCTGATATCGATCGATACCCTTACCCGTCTGCGTGAAGCGAAGCCGCAGGGTGGCATTGGTCTGCTCACCGTGAAGCTGGATGATCCAAGTGGATACGGCCGTATCACGCGTGAGAACGGTAAAGTAACCGGCATTGTTGAACATAAAGATGCGACTGAGCAGCAGCGCCAGATTCAGGAAATCAATACCGGTATTTTGATAGCTAACGGCGGCGATATGAAACGCTGGCTGAGTCAGCTCACCAATAATAATGCGCAGGGTGAATATTACATCACCGATATTATTGCTCTTGCTTATCAGGAAGGCCATGAAATCGCAGCCGTCCATCCGCAGCGCCTGAGCGAAGTAGAAGGCGTGAACAACCGCCTCCAGCTCTCCCGCCTCGAACGTGTATATCAAACTGAACAGGCTGAAAAATTACTTCTCGCAGGCGTGATGCTGCGCGACCCGGCCCGCTTCGATCTGCGTGGAACGCTGACGCATGGGCGGGATGTTGAGATTGATGCTAACGTGATTATTGAAGGTGACGTCAAACTCGGCAACCGCGTGAAAATTGGCTCAGGCTGTGTCATCAAAAATAGCGTCATTGGCGATGACTGTGAAATCAGTCCTTATAGCGTGCTGGAAGATGCCACGCTTGAAGCCGCCTGTACGATTGGCCCGTTTGCCCGCCTGCGTCCGGGGGCTGAGTTGCAGGAAGGCGCACACGTAGGCAACTTCGTTGAGATGAAAAAAGCGCGTCTGGGTAAAGGCTCGAAAGCGGGTCATCTGACTTACCTTGGCGACGCGGAAATTGGCGACAACGTCAATATCGGCGCGGGAACCATCACCTGCAACTACGATGGCGCCAATAAACACAAGACCATTATTGGTGATGATGTGTTTGTTGGATCCGATACCCAACTGGTGGCGCCGGTGAGCGTGGGTAAAGGGGCAACCATTGCGGCAGGTACGACGGTTACCCGCAATGTCGCCGATAACGAACTGGTCTTAACCCGTGTGCCGCAGGTCCATAAAAAAGGCTGGCAGCGCCCGGTGAAGAAAAAGTAATTTTCATGCCGGAGTAATCCGGCAACCAGGGATGAGGGGATAACATAATCCCCCGCCCGACAAGCAGTACCATAAAAATAACCCCACTCTCTACAAGGCTCGGGGCGCCCGTAAAGGGCAAACAGGTCAGCGACAACGCATGGCACAATGCCATAATCAGGAAATCTAACTATGTGTGGAATTGTTGGCGCAGTTGCGCAGCGTGATATTGCTGAAATCCTTCTGGAAGGCTTACGTCGTCTGGAATACCGTGGTTATGACTCTGCCGGACTGGCAGTGGTTGATGCAGAAGGTCATATGACCCGTCTGCGTCGTCTCGGTAAAGTACAGATGCTGGCTCAGGCTGCGGAAGAGCATCCGTTACACGGTGGTACCGGTATTGCTCACACCCGTTGGGCGACCCACGGGGAACCTTCAGAAGGCAACGCACACCCCCATGTGTCTGAACACATCGTCGTAGTACACAACGGCATTATCGAAAACCACGAACCGCTGCGCGAAGAACTGAAAGCGCGTGGCTACACTTTTGTGTCTGAGACCGATACAGAAGTGATTGCTCACTTAGTGCACTGGGAGCTGGCGAAAGGCGGTACGCTGCGTGATGCTGTTCTGCGTACTATCCCGCAACTGCGTGGCGCGTACGGCACGGTTATCATGGATTCCCGCGATCCGAGTACACTGCTGGCAGCTCGTTCTGGTAGCCCGATGGTTATCGGTCTGGGCATGGGTGAAAACTTTATCGCGTCCGATCAACTGGCTCTGTTGCCGGTAACCCGTCGCTTTATCTTCCTTGAAGAGGGGGATATCGCTGAGGTAACGCGTCGCAGCGTGACGGTATTTGATAAAACGGGCGAGCTGGTTAAGCGCCAGGAGATTGAATCCAATCTGCAATATGACGCAGGCGACAAAGGCGCTTACCGTCACTATATGCAGAAAGAGATCTATGAGCAGCCGAATGCGATTAAAAACACCCTGACCGGGCGTATCAGCCACGGTGAAGTGGATTTAAGCGAGCTGGGCTCCCATGCGAATGATCTGCTGAGCAAGGTTGAGCATATTCAGATCATTGCCTGCGGTACCTCATACAACTCCGGCATGGTTTCTCGTTACTGGTTTGAATCGCTGGCCGGTGTACCCTGTGATGTGGAAATCGCCTCCGAATTCCGTTACCGCAAATCTGCCGTGCGTCGCAATAGTCTGATGATTACGCTCTCTCAATCTGGCGAAACGGCAGACACCCTGGCGGGGCTGCGTTTGTCTAAAGAGCTTGGCTATCTGGGCTCGCTGGCTATCTGTAACGTTCCTGGCTCCTCGCTGGTACGTGAATCCGATCTGGCCATCATGACGAATGCGGGTACGGAAATTGGCGTGGCGTCCACCAAAGCCTTCACGACTCAGCTAACGGTACTGTTGATGCTGGTGGCGAAACTGAGCCGTCTGAAAGGGTTGGATGCCTCAATCGAACATAGCATTGTCCATGGCCTGCAGACGCTGCCGAGCCGCATTGAACAGATGCTGTCTCAGGATAAACGTATCGCACAACTGGCCGAGGACTTCTCTGACAAGCATCACGCGTTGTTCCTGGGGCGTGGCGATCAATACCCGATTGCCCTGGAAGGCGCGCTTAAGCTCAAAGAGATTTCCTATATCCATGCAGAGGCCTATGCCGCCGGTGAACTGAAACACGGCCCACTGGCCCTGATTGACGATGATATGCCAGTCATTGTTATTGCGCCGAACAATGAACTGTTGGAAAAATTGAAATCCAACATTGAAGAGGTTCGCGCGCGCGGCGGTGTACTGTATGTCTTTGCCGACCAGGATGCGGGGTTTGTTGGCAGCGACACTATGCATATCATTGATATGCCTCACGTTGATGAAGTTATCGCTCCTATCTTCTACACTGTTCCGTTGCAATTGCTGGCCTATCACGTGGCGCTGATTAAAGGCACCGACGTGGATCAGCCGCGTAATCTGGCAAAATCAGTCACTGTGGAATAAAGGCGTAACCACGTCATAACGCATAAAAGAGGTTGCCTGGCGGCAGCCTCTTTTTTTTCAGGATGATGATGAATCTGTTGAAACGCATTATCGGGCTTAAATTTTTGGCGCTCATCGACTACTGCGACAAGGTAGATGTGGGGATATCGGGTCGTAAAATGGCGCAATTAAAAGCGCTGGCGGAGGCTTTTCAGGAAATGCCGAAGGCTTACTACATCCGTGGGACGACATATTTCGCCAGCATATTGGTGTTGTTTTATACGTTGCTGTTGAGCTATGCCGGTCTTGCCATTGCGTTCAGAACCGTTACCGGCGGCTGGAGCGTTATTGCAGGTCTTGTTATCTTCATTCTGCTTGTGGTGGCGTTATCAGGAGCAGAGAAAGGAAGAACATTATCCCTGAGATTATTTTTAGCCGTCTGGTCGGCGTTATGTGTTTGTAATCTATTGGTGGCAGGATGGCTGTTGTTCGCCTCTTTCTCATGGCTAAGTGTCGGGTGTTGGGCCGGGAGTTTGCTTATCTTATGGCTGACGCGGCAGGTCATGAACGGGCCAGAACTGACGAAACTAATACAGTGGCGTGCGTCACTCAGAATAGCCCAGTATCGACGTCAGGCATTGACGCAACCCAGGCGAAAATGAATTGATCTAAGGCTACTTTTTGTCGCTTTTTGCTGGGACATCTCGTTGGCATCTACTACTTTTTTAGTGTCATAAAACTAAAATCTTGCTGACATCTCACTGTCATTAATAACGTTATCTTGCTGATAAATCATACAAGATAGGGTTAATCTATGTGAAAGCCGTCATTGTCATCAAACAGTAACAATCATTGCATATAACTGTCATCAAAGTGTCCTATTTTGCTCGTCGTAGCCACTTAAACAACGATTTACGATCCTTGCAGGAGACATTATGAACGTTATGCGTACCACTGTCGCAACTGTTGTCGCCGCGACCTTTTCACTGAGTGCATTTGCAGTTAACGCCGCTGCAAGCCTGACAGGTGCGGGTGCAACTTTCCCAGCGCCGGTGTATGCCAAATGGGCCGATACTTACCAGAAAGAAACGGGTAATAAGGTTAACTACCAGGGTATCGGTTCTTCTGGTGGCGTAAAACAGATCACTGCAAACACCGTTGACTTCGGCGCTTCTGATGCTCCGCTGGCTGACGACAAACTGGCTCAGGAAGGCCTGTTCCAGTTCCCGACCGTAATCGGTGGTGTTGTCCTGGCTGTTAACCTGGAAGGTTTCAAATCTGGCGAGCTGGTGCTGGATGGCAAAACGCTGGGCGATATCTACCTGGGCAAAATCAAAAAATGGGATGATGCGGCAATTGCTAAGCTGAACCCGGGCAAAAAACTGCCTTCTCAGAATATCGCTGTCGTACGTCGCGCTGATGGTTCTGGTACATCTTTCGTATTTACCAGCTACCTGGCGAAAGTTAACGAAGAGTGGAAATCGTCTGTAGGCGCTGGCTCTACTGTTAACTGGCCGACCGGTCTGGGCGGTAAAGGTAACGACGGTATCGCTGCATTCGTACAGCGTCTGCCGGGCTCCATTGGTTATGTTGAATATGCTTACGCTAAGCAGAATAACCTGACCTACACCAAGCTGCTGTCTGCTGATGGCAAACCGGTTAGCCCGACCGAAGCAAACTTCTCCAATGCGACGAAAAACATCGACTGGAGCAAATCCTTCGCGCAGGACCTGACCAACCAGAAAGGTGCCGATGTGTGGCCGATTACGTCCACCACCTTCATCCTGGTTCACAAAGAGCAGAAAAATCCTGAGCAGGGCGCAGAAGTGCTGAAATTCTTCGACTGGGCATACAAAAACGGCGGCAAACAGGCTAATGACCTCGACTACGCTACCCTGCCTGAGAGCGTTGTTGCACAGATTCGCGCTGCATGGAAAACCAACGTGAAAGACAGCAGCGGTAAAGCGCTGTACTAATACCCGCCATACTTCGAGCCTTAGCAGTGTTGGTGTTGGCTGCAACTCGAATTACTTAGGGTATGGCATTACGTTAGCCAGGAAGCACGATAAAATGCGCGCTTCCTGGCCCAAACTTAAAGAGTGATTTATGGCTGCAACCAAGCCGGCTTTTAGCCCCCCGGGCAAAAAAGGTGACATGATTTTCAGCGCGCTGGTAAAACTGGCTGCGCTGATTGTGCTATTGCTGCTTGGCGGCATTATCGTGTCTCTGATTTTCTCCTCCTGGCCGAGTATCCAGAAATTTGGTTTTTCCTTCTTGTGGAACAAAGAGTGGGATGCGCCGAATGAGACCTTTGGTGCTCTGGTTCCGATTTACGGCACGCTGGTAACGTCTTTAATCGCGCTACTGATCGCTGTCCCGGTAAGTTTTGGTATCGCACTTTTCCTGACGGAGCTGGCGCCTGGCTGGCTGAAACGCCCTCTTGGGATCGCGATTGAACTGCTGGCGGCGATTCCCAGTATCGTTTACGGCATGTGGGGTCTGTTTATTTTCGCCCCGCTGTTTGCCAAATATTTCCAGGAACCGGTCGGCAACGTTATGTCCGCGATCCCGTTTGTTGGCGCCCTCTTCTCTGGCCCGGCATTTGGTATTGGTATCCTGGCCGCGGGGGTTATCCTCGCCATTATGATCATTCCGTACATTGCCGCCGTTATGCGCGATGTATTCGAACAAACCCCGGTGATGATGAAAGAGTCTGCCTACGGCATCGGCTGCACCACCTGGGAAGTTATCTGGCGTATTGTTCTGCCGTTCACCAAAAATGGTGTTATCGGTGGCATTATGTTGGGGTTGGGTCGTGCGCTGGGCGAAACCATGGCGGTGACCTTTATCATCGGTAACACCTACCAGCTCGACAGCGCATCGCTCTATATGCCGGGTAACAGTATTACCTCCGCGCTGGCGAACGAATTCGCCGAAGCGGAATCCGGTCTGCACGTTGCAGCCTTGATGGAACTGGGTCTGATCCTCTTCGTCATTACCTTTATTGTGCTGGCGATTTCTAAGTTCATGATCATGCGCCTGGCGAAAAATGAGGGGGCCCGCTAATGGCTACGCTTGAAATGCAAACCACCGCTGAGCTGGCTGAATCCCGTCGCAAGATGCAGGCTAAGCGCCGTACCAAAAACCGTATCGCCCTGACGCTCTCGATGGCGACCATGGCATTTGGTCTGTTCTGGCTGGTCTGGATCCTCCTGTCGACCATTAGTCGTGGTTTTGATGGGATGTCTCTGGCGCTCTTTACCGAAATGACGCCGCCGCCGAACACGGCGGGTGGTGGGCTGGCGAATGCGCTGGCGGGAAGTGCGCTGCTCATCTTCTGGGCGACCGCTGTCGGTACGCCGCTGGGTATCATGGCCGGGATCTACCTGGCTGAGTACGGGCGCAAATCGATTCTGGCCGAAATTATCCGTTTTATTAACGATATTCTGCTTTCCGCACCGTCTATTGTTGTTGGCCTGTTCGTTTACACCATTGTAGTGGCGCAGATGCAACACTTCTCTGGCTGGGCAGGCGTGATTGCGCTGGCGCTGCTGCAGGTGCCCATCGTGATTCGTACCACAGAGAACATGCTAAAACTGGTGCCGGATAGCCTGCGTGAAGCGGCATACGCGCTGGGGACGCCGAAGTGGAAGATGATTTCCGCTATTACCGTGAAAGCTTCTGTCTCCGGGATCATGACCGGCGTGCTGCTGGCGGTTGCGCGTATCGCGGGTGAAACCGCACCGCTGCTGTTTACCGCGCTGTCGAACCAGTTCTGGAGCACGGACATGATGAGGCCGATTGCAAACTTGCCGGTCACCATCTTTAAGTTTGCGATGAGCCCGTTTGCTGAATGGCAGCAACTGGCCTGGGCCGGTGTTCTGATTATCACGCTGTGTGTGCTGCTACTGAACATTCTGGCGCGTGTCATTTTCGCGGCGAAGAAACACTAATTTTTGCGGCGCGGTGAAACGCGGTGCCGAGTGAGGAAAGAGATAAATGAGTATGGTTGATACAACGCCGGGCAAAATTCAGGTTCGCGATTTGAACTTCTATTACGGCAAATTCCATGCCCTGAAAAACATCAGCCTGGACATTGCTAAAAACCAGGTAACGGCGTTTATCGGGCCGTCAGGCTGCGGTAAGTCCACGCTGCTGCGTACATTCAATAAAATGTTTGAACTGTACCCGGAGCAACGCGCAGAAGGCGAAATCCTGCTGGATGGGGATAACATCCTCACCAATACCCAGGATATCGCCCTGCTGCGCGCAAAAGTTGGGATGGTTTTCCAGAAGCCAACGCCGTTCCCGATGTCGATTTACGACAACATCGCCTTCGGTGTGCGTCTGTTTGAAAAGCTGTCTCGTGCCGATATGGACGAACGTGTGCAGTGGGCCTTGACCAAGGCCGCATTATGGAATGAAACCAAGGATAAATTGCACCAGAGCGGATACTCTCTTTCCGGTGGTCAGCAGCAGCGTCTGTGTATCGCCCGTGGGATTGCGATCCGTCCGGAAGTCTTACTGCTGGATGAACCTTGCTCGGCGCTCGACCCCATTTCGACTGGTCGTATCGAAGAATTGATCACCGAGTTGAAGCAGGATTACACCGTCGTCATCGTGACCCACAACATGCAGCAGGCTGCGCGTTGTTCCGATCACACGGCGTTTATGTATCTCGGCGAATTGATTGAGTTCAGCAACACGGATGATCTGTTCACCAAGCCGAAGAAAAAGCAAACCGAAGATTATATTACTGGCCGCTACGGTTGATTTGCCATACTGCTTTCAGGCTCTAACTGTGTTGGCTGCCTTTGTTCACCCCGGTCGTGCCATATAATGCGCCCCGGGGATTCGCTCAGTTGCCGCCTTGTTATAGCCCAAAAATAGTTGGGCATCAGGAGACACCATGGACAACCTCAATCTTAACAAACATATTTCCGGCCAGTTTAACGCCGAGCTGGAAAGTATCCGCACTCAGGTGATGACCATGGGTGGGATGGTAGAGCAACAACTTTCTGACGCGATCACTGCGATGCATAACCAGGACAGCGAGCTGGCTCAGCGCGTTGTTGAGGGTGATAAGCAGGTGAACATGATGGAAGTCGCTATCGACGAAGCCTGTGTGCGTATTATTGCCAAGCGCCAGCCGACCGCCAGCGACCTTCGTCTGGTGATGGCGATTATCAAAACGATCGCTGAGCTGGAACGTATTGGCGATGTTGCCGATAAAATCTGCCGCACAGCGCTGGAGAAATTCTCCTCGCAGCACCAGCCGCTGCTGGTAAGCCTGGAATCTCTGGGTCGCCATACCGTGCAGATGTTGCACGACGTACTGGATGCTTTCGCGCGTATGGATATTGACGAAGCGGTACGTATCTACCGTGAAGACAAGAAAGTGGATCAGGAATATGAAGGTATCGTGCGCCAACTGATGACCTACATGATGGAAGATCCGCGCACCATTCCGAGCGTGTTAACCGCCCTGTTCTGCGCCCGTTCTATTGAACGTATCGGCGACCGTTGCCAGAATATTTGCGAATACATTTTCTATTTTGTTAAAGGCCAGGATTTCCGTCATGTTGGCGGTGATGAACTGGATAAACTGCTCGCCGGGAAAGACCCGAAAGAGTGATTTCCGCGCTCAGCAAATAAAAACGCCAGCGACATATCTGCTGGCGTTTTTTTGCTGATTTGCAGGAGAGTGTCAGATGCAAGGCACTGTTTATTTATAACCCCCACAAGCCTTCCCATTTCTTTCTCCCGAAAACCCGCCGTTCTGATTCTGGAATAAATTAACGACGTTTCTGTATCAGACCCGGTACCGGAATCTGGCCCATAAAAATGTACCGCTGCTGAAAT
Source organism: Citrobacter sp. BDA59-3 (assembly GCF_015167655.1). Classification (NCBI taxonomy): domain Bacteria; kingdom Pseudomonadati; phylum Pseudomonadota; class Gammaproteobacteria; order Enterobacterales; family Enterobacteriaceae; genus Citrobacter; species Citrobacter sp. BDA59-3. Next base: position 5,331,491 of record NZ_CP063427.1, on the reverse strand, counting down.
GGTGAACTAAAAACCCGTGGTAAATCACAGTTTATTATTTTGCGCATTGCCGGTGGGTTAAAAATCGCTATGTTGTGGGCTGAAACTGGATTGCTACCGCTTTGCGGGCTAAACCTGACATCTCCCTTCTGGAGGTGCCAGGTTTTTTGTTTTTAGGGCTGAGTAAAAAACAGCCAGCCGCAAAGATGTGTCCAGTACAGGATTGTTACTGCTTTCGACAGGCAAAACCTGAACTCACACCCGATTCATCTCGGGTGGGTTCAGGTTTTTTTTTATCCAAAAAATGGTTGGATGGAAACCATGAAAAAAACAATACCCTTAATTCTGGCATCATCATTTTTATACTCAGTTACCCCTGCGATGGCCGCAACCGGAAATATGACCATCGAACAGCGCCTTGCGGCGCTGGAGAAAGATCTCAGCGAAACAAAAAAGGAATTACAGCGCTACAAGGATGAAGAGAAGAATAAGCAGGCGGTTTACTTTGCGCAGACCGCTTCTGCACCTGCTCCCGCATCTGCGACGGCAAGTACAGCGAAAACGACATCGGCCCCTGCTGCTGTGCTGGTTCAGACAGCGCCAGCGCCGGGTGCTCAGCCATCTAAAACTGAAGATGTTTCATCCATGTCGATAAAAGATCTCAGTAAGTTCGTCAAAGACGAAATTGGCTTTAGTTACAACGGTTATTTCCGCTCGGGATGGGCGACCACCACCAACGGATCGCCCAAATCCTGGGCTATCGGTTCGTTGGGGCGTTTTGGCAACGAATACACCAGTTGGTTTGATTTGCAGTTCTCCCAGCGTGTCTATAACGAAAATGGTAAGAGCGCGAAAGCTGTCGTCATGCTCGATGGTAACGTTGGGCAGTCCTATTCTGCTGGCTGGTTTGGCGACAACAGCACCAATGAAAACTACCTGCAGTTCTCTGATATCTACCTGACCACCACCGGTTTCCTGCCGTTCGCCCCGGAAGCGGATATCTGGGTGGGTAAGCACCAGCTTCCCAAATATGAAGTACAGATGCTCGACTGGAAAACGCAGCGTACTGATGCCTCTGGCGGCGTTGGGATTGAAAACATGAAGCTTGGCAGCGGTAAGCTTGATATCGCGCTGCTGCGTGAAGATATTGATCAATACGATCGCTCACTAAGCCACTCACAGAAACTCAACACCAACACCGTTGATGTCCGCTATAAAGCCATTCCGTTGTGGGATAAAGCAGAACTGATGGTCAATGGTCGTTACGCGATGGCGAACTCGACGGATACGCAGAAAGAGAACGTGAACGACAACGGGTATTACAAATGGAAAGACACCTGGATGTTTGGCACGGCGTTAACGCAGAAATTTAAAAACGGCGGTTATAACGAATTTAGCTTCCTGATGGCCAATAACTCACTGGCAAGCAGCTTTGCCCGTTACAGCGGTTCCAGCCCGTACATCGCGTTCAATGGTCGTTACTATGGCGATCACACCAACGGTACGGCGATTCGTCTGGTCTCGCAGGGCGAAACCTATTTGCGTGACGATGTGATCGTGGCCAATGCGCTGGTCTATTCACGAGGCGAAGATGTCTATAGCTATGAGACTGGCGCTCACAGTGACTTCACCAGCTATCGCGCGGTGGTACGTCCGGCGTATATCTGGGACAAATACAACCAGACGGGCGTAGAACTGGCGTATTTCAACCAGCAGAACAAAAATCAATACGGCGCGAAGTTCAAAGAGGCAGGGTATAAAACCACGCTTTACCATACGCTTAAGGTCAACACCAGTATGCTGACATCCCGCCCGGAAATTCGTTTTTATGGTACCTACATCCATGCGCTGGATAACGAACTGGATAATTTCAGCTTTGCTGATGAGAAAAATAACCAGTTTGCCGCAGGCGTTCAGGCTGAGGTCTGGTGGTAATGCCCGCTTAATAACGCTGCATGAACGACAAAAAAATACGAGGGATTTGATATGAAAAGAAACATCGCCTGTCTGACACTCGCCATCACCGCACTGCTTGGCAGCGCGGCTATTCCCGCCATTGCGGCCCCTTTTCCGGCAACCCCGGATTTGTCGGTGCCGGTCAGCCAGTATGTGACCCAGGTGAATGCCGATAAAAGCATCACCTTTCGCCTGTTTGCGCCAGCAGCAAAACGGGTGTCGGTGGTTACCGGTTCCACCCCGGACAGCTTTGTCTCCCATGATATGAGCAAAGATGAGAGCGGCGTCTGGTCCTGGAAAAGCGAATCTCTGGCGCCGAATCTGTATGAATATTACTTTGATGTGGATGGTTTCCGTTCGGTAGACACGGGAAGCCGTTTTCAGAAACCGCAGCGTCAGGTCAATACCAGCCTGATCCTGGTTCCGGGAAGTATTCTCGACGATCGCGCCGTACCGCATGGCGATCTCTTGACGGTGACTTATCACTCAAAAGCGTTGAGCTCAGAGCGTCGCGTCTATGTCTGGACACCGCCAGGTTATAACGGCAAAGGCGAGCCGCTGCCGGTCCTCTATTTCTATCATGGTTTTGGTGATACCGGTCTTTCGGCTATCGATCAGGGGCGCCTGCCGCAGATCATGGACAACCTGCTGGCCGAAGGGAAAATCAAACCGATGCTGGTGGTCGTGCCGGATACGGAAACCGACATCGCGCAGGCGGTTGCGGAAAACTATCCGCCGAAAGAGCGTCGGAAAACTTTCTATCCGCTGAATGCTAAAGCGGCCGATCGCGAACTGATGCATGACATCATCCCGATGGTTGATGCGCGGTTTAACGTACGCAAAGATGCAAGCGGGCGCGCGCTGGCCGGGTTATCGCAGGGCGGTTATCAGGCGCTGGTCTCAGGGATGAACCATCTTGATAGCTTTGGCTGGCTGGCAACCTTGAGTGGCGTAACCACCACAACCGTTCCGGATGCGGGTGTTACCGCTCAGCTTAACAAGCCTCAGGAGATCAACAAGCAACTGCATAACTTCACAGTGGTGGTCGGTGAAAAAGATTCCGTCACGGGCAAAGACATTGCCGGTCTGAAAAACGATCTTGAGAAGCAAGGCATTAAATTTGACTACAAGATGTACCCGGGTCTGAACCACGAAATGGATGTCTGGCGTCCGGCGTATGCCGAGTTTGTGCAGAAACTGTTTAAGTGATGCATTACGCCTCTCCTGTTAAGGAGAGGCGTTTACCGTTAGCGTGTAATGTTCCAGCCGCGCGCTTTCCACAATGCCGGAAGTTGCGACAACTCGGTGAACGTGGTCACCTGCGGATGGTCGATCGGTTTGTTATGCGGATCGGCACAGAAATAAAAGACTTCCATGCCTGCAGCAATACCCGACTGTGCGCCCGCCACCGAATCATCAATCAGAATGCAGCGCGTTGTATTCACATTCAGCGCTTTTGCCGCATGGAACATCAGTTCCGGGTCGGGCTTCCAGCGTTGAATATCGTAGCCGCTGAACAGCAGATTCGGGAAATGGTGCAGAAGACCGGTTTTGCCAAGTGAATGCTCCATTTTGCTTACCGGGCCGTTAGAGACCACACAGACAGGCACGGTGACTGCATCAAGTAGCTCTTTCGCCCCCGGAATGATTTCCAGCTCGGAATCAAACAGCCGCGCCACTTCGCTGCGAAATACTGGCTCCAGTTTGGTTTTGTCCAGCGTCACGCCGTGTTCTTCGCCTGTCACCTCGATTATCTCGTAGAGTTTCATGCCTTTGAAACGTTTGAACACCTCTTCAAGATCGAGCGTGATGCCAAATTCTTTAAACATATGCACATATGCGCGCGAACAGATGACTTCACTGTCTACCAGGGTGCCGTCACAGTCGAAAAATACTGCTTCAATTTGGGACATGCCGTTTCCTGTATATTGCAAGTTTATCGTTTACTTAAGGCAGATTACCCCACGCAATCGTTGCCGTATAAGCAAATTCAATGAAAAAAAGTGTGTGATAACCGTCAACATTGTCTCATTTTGGTATAGGATAGCGACGAATTTTCCCTCCTTGTTCGGAAATTGATAATGAGCCAACAACACACTACCCAGGCGTCGAGCCAAGGGTTGCTTGAGCGCGTGTTTAAACTGCGTGAACATGGCACATCGGCACGCACCGAAGTGATCGCCGGTTTCACCACGTTTTTGACGATGGTCTACATCGTTTTTGTTAACCCGCAGATTTTGGGTGTCGCCGGGATGGACACCAGTGCGGTCTTCGTCACCACCTGTCTGATTGCCGCGTTCGGCAGTATCCTGATGGGTCTGTTTGCTAACCTGCCGGTTGCACTGGCACCCGCGATGGGCCTGAATGCCTTCTTCGCGTTTGTGGTGGTGGGCGCGATGGGGCTCTCCTGGCAAATTGGGATGGGCGCGATTTTCTGGGGTGCAGTAGGTCTGCTGTTGCTGACTATTTTCCGCGTTCGTTACTGGATGATTGCCAACATTCCGGTGAGCCTGCGTGTGGGCATCACCAGCGGTATTGGTCTGTTTATCGGTATGATGGGCCTGAAAAACGCCGGTGTGATTGTGCCGAACAAAGATACGCTGGTGGCCATTGGTAACCTGACGTCTCACAGCGTCCTGCTGGGTGTTCTGGGCTTCTTTATCATTGCTGTTCTGGCTTCCCGCAATATTCATGCTGCGGTACTGATTTCTATCGTCGTGACCACTCTGCTGGGCTGGATGATGGGCGATGTGCAGTATCACGGGATTATTTCCGCGCCGCCGAGCGTGGCGAGCGTAGTGGGTAATGTTGATCTGGCCGGGTCGTTCAACATTGGCCTGGCAGGCGTTATCTTCTCCTTTATGCTGGTTAACCTCTTTGACTCCTCCGGTACCCTGCTCGGTGTGACCGACAAAGCGGGTCTGGTTGATGAGAACGGTAAATTCCCGCGCATGAAGCAGGCGCTGTATGTCGACAGTATCTCTTCCGTGGCGGGTTCGTTCATCGGTACCTCTTCGGTGACCGCCTATATCGAATCCTCATCCGGTGTCTCTGTTGGTGGCCGCACAGGTCTGACTGCCGTTGTCGTCGGCATCCTGTTCCTGCTGGTTATCTTCCTGTCGCCGCTGGCCGGAATGGTTCCTGCTTACGCTGCTGCGGGCGCGCTGATTTATGTTGGCGTTCTGATGACATCCAGCCTTTCTCGCGTAAAGTGGGATGATCTGACCGAAGCGGTCCCGGCGTTTATTACTGCCGTGATGATGCCGTTCAGCTTCTCAATTACCGAAGGGATCGCGCTGGGCTTTATCTCTTACTGTGTGATGAAGCTGTTCACTGGGCGCCTGCGTGACCTCAGCCCGTGTGTGGTTGTGGTTGCGGTGCTCTTCGTGCTGAAAATCGTCTTTATCGACGCCAAATAAGCAGTAAGCCCTTTTCGAAGAAAAGGGCTTTAGTGTTTGCGCGCTCTCCCACGCGGAGAGGGCTGGGGTGAGGGCATCACCCCGCACTTCGCTTACGCTTTTACCCGCTGAATATAGTCGCCAAAGGCCGTCAACTGCCCGGTCAGATGATCGAGCGTGCTTTGATCCACCACTTCTCCCGTCTGCTGATCGACTTTGCTTTGAATCACACCGCCCATAAATTCTGGCTTGTTCATTACCATGGCATCAAGGAAAACCAGGATTTGCCGCAGGTGATACTGGCAACGCGCGCCGCCAATCGCGCCCATTGAACTGGTCTGGATAAGCACCGGTTTGCCGGACAGCGGTTGTTCAGGAAGACGTGAAAGCCAGTCAATGGCATTTTTCAGCCCACCGGGTACGGAATAGTTATATTCCGGGGTCACAATGACCACGCCATCCGCTTCGCGAATCTGTTGTGCAATCTCTTCGATACGGGCGGGAAAACCCTCTTCCTGCTGCAAATCGGCGTCATACAGCGGAATATCACCGATGGACGGCAAAGGTAAGACTTCCATGCCCGCCGGGGCCAGTTTGGGTAGCGTCCGCGCAACCATCGCGTTAAACGATCCTTTACGCAAACTACCCAGTAACGTCACAACGTTAAGTGATGCAGACATAATGACTCCTTGCGATCGGGTCAGTTAATAATAAGGGCTTTTTCTGCTGGCAAACTGGTGAAGCGCATCAGGCGGGAGACGGGATCGTTCGCGCGTGTCTGCACGTCTGGCAGAAAGCGCCACCCATTTTTACTATCAAACTCCCAGATCTTGAGGCTCTCGATGGCCGGCGTCACCGCAACCGACCAGATCAAGACGTCCTCAGCATCACATAAAACTTCGACCTGAGCCAGTTGGGGAACGCGCAGTCGTCCGGCGCCAGGTAGCAGTTGCAACATGCCGGGGGAATCCTGCATTTGATTGAGAAGCTTAAGCACGCTTTGTCTCAGGGTTGAGAGCTGCGCCTGTGCTTCGTTGGGATCGTTCTGGTTGTTGATCCAGAGCTGTTCGTTGCTGCTGAACTGCCAGGATTTTTGTGCATGGGGGCTGTGAAAACTGCGGGTGGCGCGCTGTAACTCCATGTCCAGACCACACTCGCCTTCGGTAGTGATCGCCACGCCAACCATATTTCCGGCGTATGCCAGAGAGAAATGTGGCAGGCCAGGATCGGAAAATTTCGGGCGTCCGCTGGATTCAATTATGATGTCCGGGAGTTCGCTGATGCCATAAAGCATAAATATCATTTCAGCGAGCAGTGCCCGTGAAGCCAGATAGCGCGACTGCTGGTGTTCAGGAAGTTGCCGGGCGCTGTTATGACAGGCCTGGGAGAGCCGCGTTGAAACTAAACATCCCTCTGAGAGGATCCCTCGTGCAAAATGCGTTGCCATTTTCCCTCCGTGATAATGGTCTGATGCAGGAAACGATAATCAACATTATCGCGCATACCGCATAGGTTTTAATGCGGAAAAACGCTGATGAAAAGGCCAATCTGGCCACATTTACAATAAATTTAGTCAATATGTGCCCATCTACATATTTCCTGCACAATTCATTCAATCGGCAGCACGCGTGTCCAGTTGTAATTCACCTGAGCCAGTTTCAGAGTCCCTTCTACGCTGCCGTAGCGTTGCTGGCGATTTGCGAGGAAAAAGTGCCGTAATGATGGGGCCAGGTATTGTGCCTGATAACGTAATAGCGTTGTGTGCCAGAATGGCGGTGGCAGGGGGGTATGCGCATGGCGGTCAATCAGATGATTGCGCCAGGGGGAGGCCAGTAGCGCGTCGCAAAATTGCTGGCGTGCCTGTTGGCTTTTTTCATCGGGAATACCAGCCAGCAAAATCTGACCCGGTAGCGCAACCAGCCGTAGTCCATTTATGCGCACAGTATGTTGCCGCCAGCGCTGCCAGAGCGTCAGTAAAGAGGCCATATTCTCAGGCGGCTCTGCGGCGCTATAAAGCGGCAGCGTGATCGGGAGAAAGGTAAAGTGCAGGCCGTCGGCGGGCATGACATCGGCCAGCGTATCATCGCTCACCCGTATCGCAAGCTGCTGGCGCAGCGAGGCGACGGCAGTGGAAAGAGGGGGCTGAATCCCGCTCGCCAGCGCCAGTTTGTGCGGGTCGTAATAAGCTTGTTGCATGATCTCGCCGCAATCAGGCGCCTTCTGCCAGGCGACCAGCGTGCGTTCACTGGTCGCTTCGTAGAGGGCGGACAGGGCATCGGCCATCTGGCTCATTTACCGATACAGAAGCTGGAGAAAATACGGCCCAGCAGATCGTCGGAGGTAAACTCACCGGTGATCTCACTCAATGCCTGCTGTGCCAGTCTCAGCTCTTCTGCCAGCAGTTCGCCTGCCCAGGCACCCAGTAGCTGCGCTTTACCCTGTTCAAGGTGACTGGCAGCGTCTGAGAGCGCCTGCAGATGGCGACGACGTGCCAGGAAGCCGCCTTCCATATTGGTATCAAAGCCCATGCTCTGCTTGAGATGATTACGCAACTCATCCACGCCTTCGCCAGTACGTGCCGACAGGCGGATAAGTGAGTGACCATTCACATCGCTGATGCCTGGCGTTTCACCGGTCACATCCGATTTGTTACGCACCACGGTAATGGGCAATTTGGCGGGCAGACGTGCAATAAAATCCGGCCAGATATCCGCCGGGTCAACGGCGCTGGTGGTAGTGCCATCCACCATAAACAGTACGCGGTCTGCCTGTTCAATCTCCTGCCAGGCACGTTCAATGCCGATACGCTCAACTTCGTCGCTGGCATCGCGCAGCCCGGCGGTGTCGATGATATGCAGCGGCATACCATCGATGTGGATATGCTCGCGCAGCACGTCGCGGGTAGTGCCGGCGATGTCGGTCACGATCGCCGCCTCACGGCCAGCCAGTGCGTTCAGCAGGCTCGATTTCCCGGCGTTTGGACGGCCGGCAATCACTACCTTCATCCCTTCGCGCAGCAGGCTGCCCTGGCGCGCTTCGGCGCGCACGGCATCCAGATCGCCCATCACGCTGTTAAGCTGAGCTTCAATTTTGCCGTCAGACAGGAAGTCGATTTCCTCATCCGGGAAATCAATAGCCGCTTCCACGTAGATACGCAGGTGAGTGAGTGCTTCCACAAGGTGATTAATGCGTGCGGAAAACGCCCCCTGCAGCGAGTTCAGCGCCGAGCGTGCCGCCTGTTCTGAACTGGCATCAATCAGATCGGCAATGGCTTCCGCCTGGGCTAAATCGAGCTTGTCATTGAGGAATGCTCGTTCGGAGAACTCTCCCGGTTTCGCAATGCGTACGCCCGGAAGTGTCAGAATACGTTTGAGCAGCAGATCGAGGATCACCGGGCCGCCGTGGCCCTGCAGTTCCAGCACGTCTTCGCCAGTGAATGAATTCGGGCCTGGAAACCACAGCGCGATGCCCTGATCTAACGCGGTGCCGTCGGCATCCCTAAACGGCAGATAGTCGGCGTAGCGCGGTTTTGGCAGCTTACCCAGCACGGCTTGCGCGACATCACGCGCGTTGAGGCCGGAAATACGCAGGATACCAACGCCACCGCGTCCCGGTGGGGTAGCCTGGGCGACGATCGTGTCGTTATGGCTCATGATATGTCCCATTGAATCCCAATAAAAAGGGCGGTCATGAGACCGCCCTGTCATTACTATTCTGATTACCGGGTGGCGCTACGCTTACCCGGCCTTCACCGAATCAGGAGCTTTTCTTCTCGCGGCTATGCAGCCCACGTTTCTCCAGACCACGGTAAATCAGCTGCTGCTGAATAATGGTCACCAGGTTGCTGACGATATAGTACAGCACCAGACCTGACGGGAACCACAGGAAGAACACCGTAAAGATGACCGGCATAAAGGTCATGATCTTCTGCTGCATCGGGTCGGCCACGGTGGTCGGAGACATCTTCTGAATGAAGAACATCGTCACGCCCATCAGGATCGGCAGGATGTAGTACGGGTCTTGTGCAGACAGGTCATGGATCCACAGGGCGAACGGCGCATGGCGCAATTCAACGGAACCCATCAGCATGTAGTACAGCGCAAGGAAGATTGGCATCTGGATAACCAGCGGGAAGCAACCACCCAGCGGGTTAACTTTCTCTGCTTTGTACAGCGCCATCATTTCCTGGCTCTGACGCTGCTTGTCATCGCCCAGACGCTCACGCATTGCCGCAATCTTCGGCTGCAGCATACGCATTTTCGCCATGGAGGTGTACTGCGCTTTAGTCAGCGGGTACATGATGCCACGAACGATAAAGGTAATTGCGATGATGGAGAAGCCCCAGTTACCCAGGAAGCTGTGGATCCATTTCAGCAGTTTGAACAGCGGCTGAGAGATAAACCACAGCCAGCCGTAATCCACGGTCAGATCCAGGTGCGGCGCAACGGCAGCCATTTTATCCTGAATTTCCGGGCCGACCCACAGGGTGCTGCCCAGCGTACTGGTTTGACCCGGCTGAACCAGAACCGGTTCAGATTTATAACCGATAGCGGCAATACCGTTGCCCAGGTTCGCCGTGTAGAAGTTATTGGTGCCTTCGTTACGCGGAACCCATGCGGTAGCGAAATACTGCTGTAGCATGGAGACCCAACCGCCTTTTGCGCTGACGTTCAGGTTTTCGTTATCGGCGATGGTGTCAAATTTGTATTTTTCATACTTCGCGTCTGGCGTGGAGTACGCAGCGCCACGGAAAGTATGCAATGCAAAGTTGCTGCTGCCGGTGTCGCGGTGCGACGGCAGATTGATGGACTGTTTCAACTGACCGAAAGTAGCGACTTCCAGCGGTTTCTCGCCGGCGTTCTGCACATTGTAACCTACGTTCACCGCATATTCACCGCGTTTCAGGGTGAAGGTTTTGGTGAAGGTGTTACCAGCAGCATCGGTATAGGTCAGCGGAATGGCCAGTTCGTTCTGGCCATCAGCCAGCACAAACGCATCTTTTTCACTGTTGTACAGAGGACGTGGGCCGTTCGCCGGATTATCCGGGCCGTCGCGACCGGTCAGACCGCTCTGCGCCTGATAGATAAACTGCGGGGTCGTTTCCAGTAACTGGAACGGCTCGCTGGAACCCAGCTCTTTCGGATAACCCAAAAGCTGTGCCTGCTCGACATCACCACCACGGGTGTTGATAGTCAATTCCAGCACGTCGGTTTTAACCGTAATCAGTTTCCCCTGGCCACTGGCTGGTACGCCCTGGTCGGCTGCGCTACCCGCTGCGGTGGTCGTAGTCTGCGTGGTCTGCTGCTGAGGCTGAGGATTTTTATCCTGCTCCCAGGCTTGCCAGATCATGAAAGACACGAACAACAAAGCGATGACAAAAAGATTGCGTTGCGAATCCATCGTTAGTGTTCTCTGGTATTAAAGGGTCCTGGCGGGACGGGGTCGTCTCCACCCGGGTGTAAAGGGTGGCATTTTAATACGCGTTTCACTGTCAACCAACTGCCTTTTATCACTCCAAACCTGCGCAATGCCTCAATTCCATAGCGAGAGCATGACGGGTTGAAACGGCAACGCGGCCCGAGTAGCGGACTAATCAGGATTTGATAGACCCGAATCAGGCCTATCAGGAGCCGAGTGCCAGGCGACAATGGCGGCGCCATAATTTTTCCAACGCTTCCGAAAGAGCACGGTTATCGAGGTCAGCAACCCCCTTTTTCGCCACTACCACGAAATCCATTGCGGGAAGTTCATGTTGACGCAAACGAAAACTTTCACGCGTCAGACGTTTAATCCGATTGCGTTCATGTGCGCGTTTAACGTTTTTCTTAGCGACGGTAAGACCGATACGGGGATGCCCCAGCGAATTCAGGCGGCCGAGGATGGTGATTTGCGGCGTGCCAGCCCGTTGTGGCTGCTGGAAGACGAAAGTGAAATGACTGGGAGTTAACAAACGTAACTCCCTGGGAAATGCGAGCTTAACCACTCAGGGTTAGCTTTATTACTTGGAAACGGTCAGACGTGCGCGGCCTTTAGCGCGACGACGAGCCAGAACCTGGCGACCATTTTTAGTAGCCATACGAGCACGGAAGCCGTGAGAACGGTTGCGCTTCAGTACGGACGGTTGAAAAGTGCGTTTCATGGCGATTTCTACCTAAACTTGAATAAATTCAATGGCTTTTTGGATACCCGAACGAATATCGTACGACGGACGCCGAAGCCATGGGTGATTAAAGAGGCCGGATTGTAATAATTGTACACTCCGGAGTCAATTCTCTTTCCTTATAACACGCTTATTTTTGCACAGTTTCGCGTAAAAAATAAGCAGTGCTCGACGACTAAAAACGAGCAAAGCACGCCGGGTGGTGGATTATACGGCCTGGCGGGCAAAGCGCAAGGATCCGCCTGGATCTTCATTAGATCGATTAAGCAGGAAATTGGCATTACTCATTAAATTTTCCAATATGCGGCCTAAATCGTCCCGCACTGCACCTGGGATCGATTACACTTACCCGATTCCGAATCCCCCTGTGGATAAATCGTGAAGAATCTGTGATAAACAGAAGATCTCTGACGCAGTTTAGGCTATGATCCGCGGTCCCGATCGCGATCCGTGGATCGTGAACAGGGCAAAGTACACTTTCCTCAACGGTGCAATGATGCAGCCAGAAGGAAGCGTGTAAAACCGCAGATAGCGGTTCGCACGTCACCCTCGTTGGGTCTGATCGACGTGTGTCAACAATCATTAATGTTTCTGCCTTTTATTTATCGATTTTTGTTCGAGTGGAGTCCGCCGTGTCACTTTCGCTTTGGCAGCAGTGTCTTGCCCGATTGCAGGATGAGTTACCAGCCACAGAATTCAGCATGTGGATCCGCCCGTTGCAGGCGGAACTGAGCGATAACACGCTGGCTTTGTATGCGCCAAACCGTTTTGTGCTCGATTGGGTAAGAGACAAGTATCTCAATAATATCAATGGGCTGCTGAACGATTTCTGCGGTGCGGACGCCCCGCAACTGCGCTTTGAGGTCGGTACAAAGCCCGTCACGCAGGTCCACAGAGAACCTGCTCATGTCGCCACGCCTGTACAGACGACTCACGTTCAGCCGCAGCGCGCTGCGCCGGCAGTACGTCCTGGCTGGGACAACGTTCCCGCACCGGCGGAACCGACCTACCGCTCCAACGTTAACCTTAAACACACCTTTGATAACTTCGTCGAAGGTAAGTCGAACCAGTTGGCGCGCGCGGCGGCGCGCCAGGTGGCGGATAACCCAGGCGGCGCCTACAATCCACTATTCCTTTATGGTGGAACGGGTTTGGGTAAAACTCACCTGTTGCACGCGGTGGGTAATGGCATCATGGCGCGTAAACCCAACGCCAAAGTGGTGTATATGCACTCCGAGCGTTTTGTCCAGGACATGGTAAAAGCCCTGCAAAACAATGCGATCGAAGAGTTTAAACGCTACTACCGATCCGTTGACGCGTTGCTTATCGATGACATCCAGTTCTTTGCCAATAAAGAACGATCGCAGGAAGAGTTTTTCCACACGTTTAACGCGCTGCTGGAAGGGAATCAACAGATCATCCTGACGTCGGATCGTTATCCTAAAGAGATCAACGGCGTTGAAGATCGTCTTAAATCCCGCTTCGGTTGGGGGCTGACGGTCGCGATCGAGCCGCCTGAGCTGGAAACCCGCGTTGCGATCCTGATGAAAAAGGCCGACGAGAATGACATTCGTCTGCCGGGTGAAGTGGCCTTCTTTATTGCCAAGCGTTTACGCTCTAACGTGCGTGAACTGGAAGGGGCGCTGAACCGCGTTATTGCCAATGCCAACTTTACGGGCCGGGCGATTACTATCGATTTCGTGCGTGAAGCGCTGCGTGATTTGCTGGCGCTGCAGGAAAAACTGGTCACCATCGACAATATTCAGAAGACGGTGGCAGAGTATTACAAGATTAAGGTCGCGGACCTGCTGTCGAAGCGTCGCTCCCGTTCAGTCGCGCGTCCGCGCCAGATGGCGATGGCGCTGGCGAAAGAGCTTACCAACCACAGTCTGCCGGAAATTGGCGATGCGTTTGGTGGCCGTGACCATACTACCGTGCTACACGCCTGCCGCAAGATTGAGCAGTTGCGTGAAGAGAGCCACGATATCAAAGAAGATTTTTCCAATTTAATCAGAACATTATCGTCGTGACGCTATGAAATTTACCGTTGAACGTGAACACCTTTTAAAGCCGCTGCAACAAGTTAGCGGCCCGCTGGGCGGTCGTCCGACGTTGCCCATTCTCGGTAATCTGCTGCTTCAGGTTGCAGACGGTACGCTTTCGCTGACCGGTACCGATCTTGAAATGGAAATGGTGGCCCGTGTTGCGCTCGTCCAGCCGCATGAGCCCGGCGCGACTACCGTCCCGGCGCGGAAATTCTTTGATATCTGCCGTGGTTTGCCGGAAGGCGCGGAAATCGCCGTCCAGCTCGAAGGTGAGCGTATGCTGGTGCGTTCTGGTCGCAGCCGCTTCTCCCTTTCCACGCTCCCTGCCGCCGATTTCCCGAATCTGGATGACTGGCAAAGCGAGGTGGAGTTCACTCTGCCGCAGGCCACGATGAAACGTCTGATTGAAGCCACCCAGTTCTCGATGGCGCATCAGGATGTGCGTTACTACTTAAACGGCATGCTGTTTGAGACCGAAGGTGAAGAGCTGCGTACCGTGGCAACGGACGGCCACCGCCTGGCGGTCTGCTCTATGCCTGTCGGTGTGAGTTTGCCAAACCATTCGGTGATCGTGCCGCGTAAAGGGGTGATTGAGTTGATGCGTATGCTCGACGGCGGGGACAACCCGCTGACCGTGCAGATCGGCAGCAACAACATCCGTGCGCATGTTGGTGATTTTATCTTCACATCGAAGCTGGTTGACGGTCGTTTCCCGGATTATCGCCGCGTATTACCGAAAAACCCGGACAAACATCTGGATGCGGGTTGCGACATTCTTAAGCAGGCTTTTGCCCGTGCCGCCATTCTCTCGAACGAGAAATTCCGCGGCGTGCGTCTGTATGTCAGCGAAAACCAGTTGAAAATCACCGCTAACAACCCGGAACAGGAAGAAGCGGAAGAGATACTGGATGTGACCTACTCCGGTAGCGAAATGGAGATTGGTTTTAACGTTAGTTATGTGCTGGACGTACTTAATGCGCTGAAGTGCGAAAATGTGCGTATTATGCTGACGGATTCCGTTTCGAGCGTGCAGATTGAGGATGCGGCTTCGCAATCCGCAGCTTACGTTGTTATGCCTATGCGATTGTAGAATCTGCAAAGGGGCTGGTTTACTTGCCATTTCGCCTTCCGGCAGTGCTCGACAAAACGCTATGCGTTTTGGACGTCTGTAAGACGGTCCGAAGGACGAGCGGAGCGAGCAAATGCTCACGTACTTCGTGTACGCTCCGCTTTCTGCGCGCTGGCGGTAGACGAACTGGCTGCGACACCCACGCCCTTTGAATGATGACGAGCTGATATGTCGCTATCCCGACTCCTAATCAAAGACTTCCGCAATATTGAAAATGCGGATCTCGCCTTATCTCCCGGCTTTAACTTCCTGGTTGGCGCGAACGGCAGCGGCAAAACCAGCGTGCTGGAAGCTATCTATACGCTTGGTCATGGCCGGGCGTTTCGCAGTTTGCAAATAGGCCGCGTCATTCGCCATGAGCAGGAGTCATTTATTCTGCACGGGCGTTTACAGGAGGCGGAGCGGGAAATCGCCATTGGTCTGACGAAAGACAAACAAGGCGACAGCACCGTGCGTATCGACGGAACGGATGGCCACAAGGTCGCGGAACTGGCGCTGCTGATGCCAATGCAGTTGATTACGCCTGAGGGGTTTACATTACTCAACGGCGGCCCCAAATACAGAAGAGCATTTCTCGACTGGGGATGCTTTCACAACGAAGCCGGATTCTTTACCGCCTGGAGCAACCTGAAGCGGCTGCTCAAACAGCGTAATGCCGCGCTACGGCAGGTAAGCCACTACGGCCAGTTGCGCCCGTGGGATAAAGAACTGATTCCGCTGGCGGAACAAATCAGCCTGTGGCGTGCCGAATACAGTGCCGGTATCGCCGAAGATATGGCCGACACCTGCAAACAATTTTTACCGGAGTTCTCTCTGACCTTTTCTTTCCAGCGCGGCTGGGAGAAAGAGACGGATTATGCCGAGGTGCTGGAGAAGAACTTCGAACGCGATCGCCTGCTGACTTACACCGCACACGGCCCGCACAAAGCGGATTTCCGTATACGTGCCGACGGCGCGCCGGTGGAAGATACGCTTTCCCGTGGGCAGCTAAAACTCCTGATGTGTGCGCTACGTCTGGCGCAGGGGGAATTTTTAACCCGCGAGAGCGGTCGCCGCTGTTTGTACCTGATAGATGATTTTGCCTCGGAGCTGGATGATGCGCGTCGCGGACTGCTTGCCAGCCGCTTAAAAGCCACGCAATCACAAGTTTTCGTCAGCGCCATCAGCGCTGAACACGTACTGGACATGTCGGACAAAAATTCGAAGATGTTCACCGTGGAAAAGGGTAAAATAACGGATTAACCCAAGACAAAATGAGCGAGAAACGTTGATGTCGAATTCTTATGACTCCTCCAGTATCAAAGTCCTGAAAGGGCTGGATGCGGTGCGTAAGCGCCCGGGTATGTATATCGGCGATACGGATGACGGCACCGGTCTGCACCACATGGTATTCGAGGTGGTAGATAACGCTATCGACGAAGCGCTCGCAGGTTACTGTAAAGACATCGTTGTCACGATCCACAGCGATAACTCCGTCTCCGTACAGGATGACGGTCGTGGGATCCCAACCGGTATTCACCCGGAAGAGGGTGTCTCAGCAGCCGAAGTCATCATGACCGTGCTGCACGCGGGCGGTAAGTTCGATGATAACTCCTATAAAGTATCCGGTGGTCTGCACGGCGTAGGCGTTTCAGTGGTTAACGCCCTGTCACAGAAACTGGAGCTGGTTATCCAGCGTGATAATAAAGTTCACCGTCAGATCTACGAACACGGTGTGCCGCAGGCGCCGCTGGCCGTGACCGGTGATACAGAAAAAACCGGTACCATGGTGCGTTTCTGGCCGAGCTATGAAACCTTCACCAACGTCACCGAATTTGAGTATGAAATTCTGGCGAAACGTCTGCGCGAGCTGTCCTTCCTGAACTCCGGCGTATCCATCCGCCTGAAAGACAAGCGCGACGGCAAAGAAGACCATTTCCACTACGAAGGCGGCATCAAGGCATTTGTTGAATATCTCAACAAGAATAAAACGCCGATCCACCCGAATATCTTCTACTTCTCCACCGAAAAAGACGGTATTGGTGTTGAAGTGGCGCTGCAGTGGAACGATGGTTTCCAGGAAAACATCTACTGCTTTACCAATAACATTCCGCAGCGCGACGGCGGTACCCACCTTGCAGGCTTCCGTGCGGCGATGACCCGTACCCTGAACGCCTACATGGATAAAGAAGGCTACAGCAAAAAAGCGAAAGTCAGCGCCACCGGTGACGATGCCCGTGAAGGCCTGATTGCGGTCGTTTCCGTGAAGGTGCCGGACCCGAAATTCTCCTCGCAGACCAAAGACAAGCTGGTCTCCTCTGAGGTGAAATCGGCGGTTGAACAGCAGATGAACGAACTGCTGAGCGAATACCTGCTGGAAAACCCGTCCGATGCGAAGATCGTGGTTGGTAAAATTATTGATGCGGCGCGTGCCCGTGAAGCGGCGCGTAAAGCCCGTGAAATGACCCGCCGTAAAGGCGCACTCGACTTAGCGGGCCTGCCGGGCAAACTGGCGGACTGTCAGGAACGCGACCCGGCGCTGTCTGAACTGTACCTGGTGGAAGGGGACTCTGCGGGCGGCTCTGCGAAGCAGGGGCGTAACCGTAAGAACCAGGCGATTCTGCCGCTGAAAGGTAAAATCCTTAACGTTGAGAAGGCACGCTTCGACAAGATGCTCTCTTCTCAGGAAGTGGCGACGCTCATCACCGCGCTCGGCTGCGGTATCGGTCGCGACGAGTACAATCCGGACAAATTGCGTTATCACAGCATCATTATCATGACCGATGCGGACGTCGACGGCTCGCACATCCGTACGCTGCTGTTGACCTTCTTCTATCGTCAGATGCCGGAAATCATTGAGCGTGGCCATGTCTATATTGCCCAGCCACCGCTGTACAAAGTGAAAAAAGGCAAACAGGAACAGTACATCAAAGACGATGAGGCGATGGATCAGTATCAAATCGCTATCGCTCTGGACGGTGCAACTCTGCACACGACCGAAGGCGCACCAGCCCTGGCCGGTGAAGCGCTGGAAAAACTGGTCTCTGAATACAATGCCGCGCAGAAGATGATTGGCCGTATGGAACGTCGCTTCCCGCGCGCACTGCTGAAAGAGCTGGTGTACCAGCCAACGCTGGCCGAAGCCGATCTGAGCAACGAGCAGGCCGTTACCCGCTGGGTGAATGCGCTGGTCACCGAGCTGAACGAGAAAGAGCAGCACGGTAGCACCTGGAAGTTCGATATTCGCGAAAATGCGGAACTGAACCATTTCGAGCCGATTATTCGCGTGCGTACCCACGGTGTCGATACGGATTATCCGCTGGATAATGAATTTATCGCCGGGGGCGAATATCGCCGTCTCTGCACGCTCGGTGAAAAACTGCGTGGTCTGATCGAAGACGATGCGTTTATCGAACGCGGTGAGCGTAAGCAGCCGATCGCCAGCTTTGAGCAGGCGCTGGACTGGCTGGTTAAAGAGTCCCGTCGTGGTCTTGCTATCCAGCGTTATAAAGGTCTGGGCGAGATGAACCCGGATCAGCTATGGGAAACCACCATGGATCCGGAAAGCCGTCGCATGCTGCGCGTGACCGTTAAAGATGCGATTGCCGCCGACCAGTTGTTCACCACCCTGATGGGTGATGCCGTTGAACCGCGCCGTGCCTTTATCGAAGAGAACGCCCTGAAAGCGGCGAATATCGATATTTAATCATCGTTGTACAGCTATATCTGAGCCGCGCTTTTAGCGCGGCTTTTTTATAGGATCTGGAAAATCCAGCGACATCGCCGCCGGTAAGCGGCTCACCAGTGTGTCTATGGCAATTCTCACCCTCAGCGGCAGGTGCGGCGTCTTCTGCCAGACTGCATGAACGTCAAAGCGTACATTCGGTGCCTGCCTGAAAAGCAGGGTGAGTTTTCCATTTTGAATCTCTTTGCTTGCCATCCAGCAGGGCAACCATGCAATGCCGTGTCCGGCTATTGCTGCGTCGCAGATCGCCTGTAAATCATCCATATTGAGTGATGATCGCAGAACAAGGGTTTGCGGTTTTCCTTCGTTGTCCGCAAGCTGCCAGGGTAAAATTCTGCCTGCCTGCAGATAGTTAATGGCCGTATGCTGACGTAAATCGGCAACGGTTTCAGGATGACCTTTTCTCCTCAGATAATCCGGCGCGGCGCACAGAACCATTTGGTGCTCTCCCAGCTTTCTGGCGGCCAGCACGGTGCTGTCTGCCAGTATGCCGTTACGCACCGCCATATCGAATCCTTCCTCCACGAGATCCACCACCCTGTCGCTGAATGACATTTCCAGCTCAAGCCCCGGATGCTCTTGCGCCAGCGTTATCAGCAGCGGAGCGACGCACTGACGACCAAAGAGCACCGGCATCGCTACACGCAGACGGCCACTCACCTGCTGCTTCCCTGTTTCCAGTAGCGATTCTGCGCTACGGATCTCCTCCAGTGCGCGCAGGCAACGCTCATAAAAAAGCGCGCCGTTATCGGTCAGCCGCTGGCTGCGGGTGGTGCGCTGAAACAGACGCACCCCAAGCCGTTGTTCAAGCCGGGCGATGCTTTTTCCCACTGCCGAGCGCGACAAATGCAGGCGGACAGCGGTCTGAGCAAAACTGCCTGCTTCAACGGCCGCCACGAAAACCGGAATGTCCTTTAGCGTATCGCTCATCAATTGTATCCATTATGGCATCAATAAAGAGAAAACTTATCGCCACTGGCGACACTGAGTCAACGATAGACTGTCGGTACTGAAACTCATTTGATAGCAGGAGAAATACGATGACAGAGACGATACAACGCTGGTCAATGGACGCCCTCGGGCGCGAAAACCTCAGACTTACCGAGGTACCCCTTCCGCAACCTGGCCCCGGTGAAGTCCGTGTACGGGTGAATGCCGTTGCGCTCAACTATCGCGATAAAATGGTCATTGAAGGCAACATGCCAATTTCGCGCTCCTTCCCCTTTACGCCGGCTTCTGACATGGCGGGCGTCGTGGACAGTACGGGCGAGGGCGTCACACGTTTCAAATCCGGGGCACGCGTCATCTCCAGCTTCTTCCCGGAGTGGATCGACGGCAAGCCAAAAGCGGACGCACGCCATTTGCCCTACCGAACCCTTGGCGGTTACTTCCAGGGCATGCTGGCTGAGTACGTGATTATGAATGAAAACTGGCTGGTTGCCGCCCCGGAAACGCTGGATGACGCAGAGGCCAGCACCTTGCCTTGTGCAGGGTTAACGGCCTGGTTCGCGCTGGTGGAGCGGGGAAATTTACGCGCCGGTCAGTCGGTGCTGGTGCAGGGGACGGGCGGTGTGGCGATATTCGCGCTGCAAATCGCTAAAGCGCATGGTGCGCACGTGTTTGTCACGTCCGGCAGTGATGAAAAACTGGCGCAGGCCAAAAAGTTGGGGGCTTATCAGGGGGTTAACCGGTTAAAAGGCGACTGGGCAGAGGCGATTCTTACGCTGACCGACGATCGCGGTATTGACCATATTATTGAAACCGTGGGCGGGGAAAATCTGAAGCATTCCCTGCGAGCCGTAGCGGTTCATGGGCGAATCTCGGTCATTGGTGTGCTGGCCGGAAATGAAATATCGCTCTCTGCCAGCGAGCTATTGCTGAAATCGCCGGTGGTTCAGGGGATTGGTGTCGGTCACCGTCGTGCGCTGGAAGATCTTGTGCGCGCTGTTGATGTCAACGGACTGAAACCTGTTATTGAGCACCGTTACCACTTTAACGAGCTTGAAAGGGCGCTTGAGCACCTCGACCGCGGTGCGTTTGGCAAAATAGTTCTCACCCGCGAGTAAGCCGTCGCTCCCTGGGATAGGTGTAAAAGGGGTGCTTTTGTTGCGCAATGTAGCTCTGTTTTTGTGGGCTAAATCGCGTTAGCATGAGGCAGCACTCATTTATCCCGGGGAACTCATGGCTATCAAACTTATTGCAATCGACATGGACGGAACGCTGTTGTTGCCGGACCACACCATCTCGCCAGCGGTTAAAAACGCCATTGCGGCTGCACGCGAACGTGGAGTGAAAGTGGTGCTGACGACAGGTCGCCCTTACGCCGGGGTTCATGCCTACGTCAAAGAGCTGCACATGGAACGGGAAGGTGATTACTGCATCACTTATAACGGCGCGCTGGTGCAAAACGCCCATGACGGCAGCACGGTGACGCAAACGGCGCTGAGCTATGACGATTACCGCTATCTGGAAAAACTGTCTCGTGACGTTGGTTCGCACTTTCATGCGCTTGACCGCAATACGCTCTACACCGCCAACCGCGATATCAGCTACTACACGGTTCACGAATCCTACGTCGCCACTATTCCGCTGGTCTTCTGCGAGCCGGAAAACATGGATCCGAACACCCAGTTCCTCAAGGTGATGATGATTGATGAGCCGGAAATCCTCGATAAAGCCATTGCCCGTATCCCGGCAGAAGTGAAAGAGAAATACACCGTGCTGAAAAGCGCGCCGTACTTCCTCGAAATGCTCGATAAGCGCGTCAATAAAGGGACTGGGGTGAAATCCCTGGCCGACGTTCTGGGCATCAAACCCGAAGAGATCATGACCCTTGGCGATCAGGAAAACGACATCGCCATGATCGAGTATGCGGGGGTGGGTGTGGCAATGGGTAACGCCATTCCGTCGGTGAAAGAAGTGGCCAACTTTGTCACCAAATCCAATCTTGAAGATGGCGTAGCGTATGCCATTGAGAAGTTTGTACTCAATTAATCTGCCGCCAGGCAGGGGCGATTATGCCCTTGCCTGCGTAGGCGTCTGCTGCTGCACCGGGATATGACCAATCCCACTTTTCATGATTAGACTGCGTATCCAGGGTGTCGTCAGGCAGCGGTTTTTGATGACTTTTCCCAGCAACTTCATGCGTAATCGACGCGTTTTCTTCCAGTATGCCGCGTTGAGGTTTTGTGTTTCTCCGCGCAACACCTCTGCCAGGATTTCCGCGCTATCCAGTGCATAGCTTATGCCTTCCAGCGAACTGGCGCTGATAAACCCTGCCGCTTCGCCAATCAGAAACGCATTCTCTTTTCCGCAGACAAAATCTGCCCAGCGGGACGGGCACAGCACTGTGCATTTCTCTGTTTTCACCGCGTCGCCAAAGCGGAAATCGAACGGTTCAAGGCGCTGCTTGAGGCGGCTAAAATTCTCCCTGCCATCCTTCATGGCAAATGCCCCACCGAAAATGAAATAACCGTCTTTGCAGATACTCCATGAATAACAATCGGTTGTCTCATTATCAAACACACAGGAATAAAACGGCGATGGGTGACAGTCTTTGAACCACTGCTGCAGCGAGACGTACTTGCGGATCTCATGATCGGGATATAGCAATCGCCGCACCATCGAGTTCGCACCATCGCCGCCCACCAGGTAATCTGCCGTTGCTTCATGGGTTTTACCGTCAACCGCATACGTTAAATGCCAGCGGTTATCCTGTCGGCAGACCTTCTTGCACAAGGCGTCGTGGTGAACGGTGACCGAAGCGGGGATTAATGATTTCATCCATAAATCAAAGGCGTGTCGGTCGATATTAACGTAACTGCGTTGATAGTTACGCGTTATCCCCGTTTGCATATCCAGCGTTTGTACACTGAAAATTTGCGGATCGGCCATCACCTGCACCGGCAGCGTAATCCCGGCACGGATAAACGAACGTTGCGCGTCCGGGGCCAGCAATCCGCCACACGGCTTCATAAATCCGCCCGTACCCTGCTGCTGTTTTTTATCTAACGCCAGCACGCTCATGCCGCCTGCTAACTGCCGCGCCAGCGCTGCTCCCGCAGGCCCCAGACCAATAATCGCCACATCAAAATGCTGCATATCTCCTCCTCATGTTGATAAGGACGATAAGCGGCTCGGGTGAAGTTACGGTGAAGTGAAGGGGGTTAATTTTGTGATCTGTCGTTCATTTTGCGATCTAAATTGTAGTACAACAATAAATTATTGTACTACATTCAGCTCCAGCAAAAGAAAAGTACGCTCTGTTTGTACTGCAAGGATGAGGTGAAAATCGCCGGTCGAGGTAAAGTAGGCATGCATACACAGTGAATAAGGGCATGCCATGACTCTCACCAAAACCGACCGTATCGTCATCACGTTAGGGCACCAGATTGTGAGCGGGAAATATGTCCCCGGCTCAGCGCTTCCGTCAGAAGCAGAACTCTGCGAGGAGTTTGAAACCTCGCGCAACATCATTCGTGAAGTATTTCGCTCCTTAATGGCGAAGAGGCTCATCGAGATAAAACGCTATCGCGGTGCGTTTGTCGCGCCGCGTAATCAGTGGAATTACCTCGATACCGAAGTACTGCAGTGGGTACTGGAAAATGACTATGACCCGCGACTCATCAGCGCGATGAGCGAGGTGCGAAATCTGGTCGAGCCTGCCATTGCCCGCTGGGCGGCGGAGCGCGCTACCTCAAGCGATCTGGCGCAAATAGAGGCGGCGCTCAACGACATGATTGCGAACAACCAGAATCGCGATGCGTTCAATGAGGCGGATATTCGTTATCACGAAGCGGTACTGGAGTCGGTACATAACCCGGTGTTACAGCAACTGACCGTGGCAATCAGCTCGCTTCAAAGAGCGGTATTTGAACGAACCTGGATGGGCGATGAAGCCAACATGCCAAAAACGCTCCAGGAACATAAGGCGCTGTTCGATGCGATACGGCATCAGGACGGCGATGCAGCAGAGCAGGCGGCGCTCACCATGATCGCCAGCTCTACCCGAAGGCTTAAGGAAATCACATGACATCTCGCTACATCGCAATTGACTGGGGGTCGACCAACTTACGTGCCTGGCTTTATCAGGGTGCGGAATGCCTGGAGAGCAGGCAATCAGAAGCCGGTGTTACGCGCCTGAATGGTAAATCCCCACAAGCGGTGTTAGCAGAAATTACCCACGGCTGGCGCGATGAAAAAACGCCCGTCGTGATGGCAGGCATGGTGGGCAGCAATGTTGGCTGGAAAGTGGCACCATACTTACCCGTTCCTGCCTTTTTCTCCGCCATTGGCGAGCAGTTGACTGCCGTTGGCGACAATGTCTGGATTATTCCCGGCCTGTGCGTTTCTCGCGACGATAACCACAACGTGATGCGTGGCGAAGAGACGCAACTGCTGGGCGCTCGCGAACTTTCTCCCTCTTCTGTTTATGTCATGCCGGGCACCCATTGCAAATGGGTGCGCGCAGATGCACAGCAAATCCATGATTTTCGCACCGTGATGACCGGTGAATTGCACCATCTATTGCTGCGCCATTCGCTGGTGGGGGCGGGCTTGCCCGAGCAAGAACCGTCATCGGCGGCTTTTACATCCGGGCTTGAACGCGGCCTCGCTACCCCCGCCATTCTGCCGCAACTGTTCGAGGTCCGTGCTGCTCACGTGCTGGGCAATCTGCCGCGCGAACAGGTTAGCGAGTTTTTATCGGGCCTGCTGATTGGCGCCGAAGTCGCCAGCATGGCTGAGTACGTTATCGATCATCAGGTCACCATCGTTGCGGGAAAGGCACTGTCCGGCCGCTATCAACAGGCGCTGGAAGCGACTGGCCGCAAAGCTGTGGTCATTTCTGGTGACACCGCATTTCAGACAGGAATAAGGAGCATCGCTCATGCAGTGGCAAACTAACCTTCCGCTCATCGCAATATTACGTGGCGTTACCCCCGATGAAGCGTTGGCGCATGTCGGCGCGGTCATTGACGCGGGATTCGATGCGGTAGAGATCCCGCTCAACTCGCCGCAATGGGAAAAAAGCATTCCGGCCATCGTCGCGGCGTATGGCGACAAGGCGCTGATCGGCGCGGGTACCGTCCTTAAGCCGGAGCAGGTTGACCAACTGGCTGAGATAGGCTGCAAATTGATCGTCACCCCCAATATTCAGCCTGAGGTTATTCGCCGCGCGGTGAGCTACGGCATGACGGTCTGCCCGGGCTGTGCGACTGCCAGCGAAGCTTTTACCGCGCTTGATGCGGGTGCGCAGGCGCTGAAAATTTTCCCCTCTTCGGCCTTTGGCCCGGACTATATCAAAGCGTTGAAAGCGGTCTTGCCATCGGACGTACCGGTCTTTGCCGTGGGTGGGGTGACGCCAGACAACCTGGCGCAATGGATTAAGGCTGGCTGTGTGGGGGCAGGGCTGGGCAGCGATTTGTATCGTGCCGGGCAGCCCGTGGAACGCACCGTGCAGCAGGCAACCGCATTTGTTAACGCGTATCGAGAGGCAGTGAAATGAAAATAACGAAACTCACCACTTACCGTTTACCCCCGCGCTGGATGTTCCTGAAAATCGAGACCGACGAAGGGGTGGTTGGCTGGGGAGAACCGGTCATCGAAGGACGTGCCCGCACGGTAGAAGCGGCAGTGCATGAACTGAGTGATTATCTGATTGGCCAGGACCCGGCGCGCATCAATGACTTATGGCAGGTGATGTACCGCGCTGGTTTTTACCGTGGCGGCCCGATTCTGATGAGTGCGATTGCCGGTATTGACCAGGCGCTGTGGGATATCAAAGGCAAAGTCCATAACGCGCCGGTCTGGCAACTGATGGGCGGCCTGGTGCGTGACAAAATCAAAGCGTATAGCTGGGTCGGCGGTGACCGTCCGGCGGAAGTGATCGACGGCATTAAAACCCTGCGCAATATCGGTTTCGATACCTTTAAGCTGAACGGTTGCGAAGAGATGGGCGTGATTGATAATTCCCGCGCGGTAGATGCCGCAGTGAATACCGTGGCGCAAATTCGTGAAGCCTTTGGCAATGAGATTGAATTCGGTCTCGATTTCCATGGTCGTGTCAGTGCGCCAATGGCAAAAGTATTAATTAAAGAACTCGAGCAGTATCGCCCGTTATTTATTGAAGAACCGGTCTTGGCGGAGCAGGCGGAATATTATCCGCGACTGGCGGCGCAAACGCATATTCCGATTGCCGCAGGCGAACGTATGTTCTCGCGTTTTGAATTTAAACGCGTGCTGGAAGGCGGTGGTATTTCTATATTGCAGCCGGATTTATCCCACGCTGGCGGGATTACCGAGTGCTATAAAATTGCCGGAATGGCCGAAGCTTATGATGTGGCACTGGCACCGCACTGCCCGCTCGGCCCGGTGGCGCTGGCGGCCTGTCTGCACGTGGATTTCGTTTCCCACAATGCGGTATTCCAGGAGCAGAGTATGGGCATTCACTACAATAAAGGCGCTGAATTGCTCGACTTCGTGAAAAATAAAGAAGATTTCAATATGGAAGGCGGTTTCTTTAAACCCTTGATGAAACCAGGGCTGGGTGTGGATATTGATGAAGAGAAAGTCATTGCGTTAAGTCAGAATGCGCCGGACTGGCGTAATCCGGTTTGGCGGAATGAAGACGGCACCGTCGCCGAATGGTAAATGCGCTTCATACTTCGCACTGGTGGCGCGTTGGCTGCGTTTTCTTACCCCGGTCACATACTTTTGTATGCTCCCGGGGATGTGAAAACTTGCCGCGTTACTCGGCTTGTCGCCTCGCCCCTTTGGGGCCAGCGCAAGCGCTGTTCAAAAACGCTAATGCGTTTTGTCCCCCGGCACGAATTATTTAGCGCATTACGTGTAGCATTTTAATTAATAAATAAATTCAAACACCCTCTGTAATTTACCGGGCATGGTGAGCGGCTTCGCTATGCCCAAAATCTGGAGACAGATTGCGATGGATATTTCAGTTACTGCTGCAAAAGTCGGTCGTCGGCGTTATCTGACGCTGGTGATGATCTTTATTACGGTTGTTATTTGTTATGTCGACAGGGCCAACCTCGCGGTGGCTTCCGCGCATATTCAGCAAGAGTTCGGTATTACCAAAGCGGAAATGGGCTATGTCTTTTCTGCCTTTGCCTGGCTTTATACCTTGTGTCAGATCCCCGGCGGTTGGTTCCTTGACCGGGTCGGCTCTCGCCTTACTTATTTTATCGCCATCTTTGGCTGGTCGGTGGCGACCCTGTTCCAGGGCTTTGCGACAGGATTAATGTCGCTGATTGGTCTGCGCGCCATCACCGGGATTTTTGAAGCGCCCGCCTTTCCGACTAACAACCGCATGGTGACAAGCTGGTTCCCGGAACACGAACGCGCTTCCGCCGTGGGCTTTTATACCTCCGGTCAGTTTGTCGGCCTGGCATTTCTTACCCCGCTGCTTATCTGGATTCAGGAACTGCTGAGCTGGCACTGGGTATTTATCGTTACCGGCGGGATTGGCATTATCTGGTCGTTAATCTGGTTTAAGGTCTATCAGCCGCCGCGTCTGACTAAAAGCGTCACCCATGAAGAGCTGGAATACATTCGCGAAGGCGGTGGTCTGGTAGATGGCGATGCGCCTGTGACCAAAGAGGCGCGCCAGCCGCTCACCAAAGCCGACTGGAAACTGGTGTTCCACCGTAAACTGGTCGGTGTTTACCTGGGGCAGTTCGCCGTCACCTCTACATTGTGGTTCTTCCTGACCTGGTTCCCGAACTATCTGACCCAGGAAAAAGGTATCACCGCGCTGAAAGCCGGGTTTATGACCACGGTACCGTTCCTCGCCGCGTTCTTTGGCGTGCTGCTCTCTGGCTGGCTGGCGGACAGGCTTGTGCGCAAAGGCTTCTCCCTTGGCGCGGCGCGTAAAACGCCCATTATCTGCGGCCTGCTGATCTCCACCTGCATTATGGGCGCGAACTACACCAATGACCCGATGTGGATCATGACGCTGATGGCCATCGCATTCTTTGGCAACGGTTTCGCCTCTATCACCTGGTCGCTGGTCTCCTCCCTTGCGCCGATGCGTCTTATCGGGCTGACGGGCGGTGTCTTTAACTTTGTCGGCGGTCTGGGTGGTATCACCGTGCCGCTGGTGATTGGTTACCTGGCACAGAGCTACGGTTTTGCCCCGGCGCTGGTGTATATCTCCGTGGTGGCGCTGATTGGCGCACTCTCCTACATCCTGCTGGTCGGTGACGTAAAACGGGTAGGTTAATTCCCCCGCCTTGCGCTACCCTGATGCCAAATAGGGCATCAGGGTATCCGCATGAAGCAAATCACTCGCGCGCCGCGCAACCATCAACTCACCAATATTCACACCTGGACACCGGACAGTCAGTGGCTGGTGTTTGATGTACGCTCCTCCGGCGCGTCTTTTACCGGTGAAACCATTGAACGCGTCAATATCCATACGGGCGCCGTTGAGGTTATCTATCAGGCGAAAGAGGGGGCACACGTTGGCGTAGTGACCGTTCATCCTCATGAAGAGAAATACGTTTTTATCCACGGCCCGGAAAACCCGGATACTGACTGGCATTATGATTTTCACCATCGTCGCGGCGTCATCCACGCCGACGGCAAAACTGCCAATCTGGACGCGATGGACATCACCCCCCCCTTTACGCCGGGCGCGCTGCGCGGCGGTAGCCATGTGCATGTCTTTAGCCCCAACGGTGAGAACGTCAGTTTTACCTATAACGATCATGTTATGCATGAGCTGGACCCGGCGCAGGATTTGCGTAACGTCGGTGTCGCCGTACCTTTTGGCCCGGTACACCCCCCGCTCACACATCCACGCGAGTATGCGGGAAGCCACTGGAGCGTGTTGGTAAGCCGTACCACCCCAGCGCCTGCTCCCGGCAGCGATGAGATCAACCGTGCGTATGAAGAAGGTTGGGTGGGCAACGATAAACTGGCCTTTATTGGCGATACGCTGTCATTAACAGGCGAGAAAGTGCCGGAGCTGTTTATCGTGGACCTGCCGAAATCGGCGCAGGGATGGAAACAGCCAGGTGATACGCCGCTGGAGGGTACGCCGACAAGCCTGCCTGCTCCACCCGCCGGGGTTTTGCAACGGCGCCTGACCTTTACCCATCAACGTGCCTTTCCTGGGCTGGTTAACGTACCGCGCCATTGGGTGCGCAGTAACCCGCAGGGCACTGCGATTGCATTTTTAATGCGTGATGATGCGGGTATTGTCCAGCTTTGGCTGATCTCGCCACAGGGGGGCGAACCGCAGCAGTTAACCCACACGGAAACGGGCATTCAGTCTGCCTTTAACTGGCATCCTTCGGGGGCGGCGTTGGGCTTTGTGCTGGATAATCGTATCGCGCTGTGCGATGCCGCTTGCGGCAACATCACCTTTTTGACAACCGATCACGGCAATCCGCCGTCTGCCGACGCCGTCGTGTTCTCGCCGGACGGTCTGTCTATCGCCTGGATGGAAGAGATTGCGGGTTTCCGCCAGATCTGGATGACGGAAACGGGTATGTAATTACTGCTTAGCCATGGGGGCGGGTGGAATCGCGTTGTCCGTCGCCATGGTGGCCTTTTCGCTTTTCTCAACGCGAGATTTAACGGAGCTGTCGGTGCGGAACATATCCCACGGCAACAGTATCGTATCCATGACCGCGGTAAAAGGCATATCCAGAACCACCAGGGATTTCATACCGATATTGGTGTCATCGTCGGATAACATCGTGGAGCTTGCTTTCATACCCGGATACAGGCCTTCCTTGCCTCCGGTATGCGACATCACGCTGGAGCAACCACTGAGTAACACCATTCCACTAAGCAGCGTCGAAATAAACAGAGTATTTTTCATCATTCATTAATCATCGTTATAGGCAGTATGAAGACTGCTGCTGGCGTTATATCTGTCCTGCGCCGAAATAAACAGCCTCCATGCTGCGCTCTGTGGCGACATTCGCACTTTCACCTTTTGTGCTGTGATCCCAGTCTATGCAAAGCGCGAGAAACTGCAAAAAAAAGTCAGAAAAAGACCCTTGAAAACATAAGCGTCACCCCTATTTTAAGAATGTAGCCGGAAGACACGCCGGAAGGGTGTTGGGCTACTGCAGCCTGTCCATTGTGGAAGGCAAACGACAATCTCGCTGATTTCAGGAGCTTTATTTATGCGTAACTTCGATCTCTCTCCGCTTTATCGTTCAGCTATTGGTTTCGACCGTCTGTTCAACCTGCTGGAAAACAATCAAAACCAAAGCAACGGCGGCTATCCTCCGTACAACGTTGAATTAGTTGACGAAAACCATTATCGCATCGCGATCGCGGTAGCGGGGTTCGCGGAAAGCGAACTGGACATCACCGCGCAGGACAACCTGCTTATCGTGAAAGGCGCGCATGCGACCGAACAGAAAGAACGTACCTACCTCTACCAGGGCATCGCCGAACGTAACTTCGAGCGCAAATTCCAGCTTGCCGAAAACATTTATGTTAAAGGCGCAAATCTGGTGAATGGCCTGCTGTACGTTGATCTTGAACGCGTTATTCCGGAAGCAAAGAAACCGCGTCGCATTGAGATTAACTAATTACCTGAACTGAATGCTTGCCGTCAGGGAGCATATGCGAGCCACCGGCTTGCAGGAACTTACTCGCTTCTTAGAAGGAGAAATATCATGCGTAACTACGATTTATCCCCGCTGCTGCGTCAGTGGATCGGTTTTGACAAACTGGCTAACGCGCTGCAAAGCACCACTGAGCAACAGACATTCCCGCCCTATAACATTGAAAAGGGCGATGACAACCATTACCGCATTACGCTGGCTCTGGCCGGATTCAACCAACAAGAGCTGGATATTCAACTGGAAGGTACCCGGTTAGTGATCAAAGGTTCGCCGGAAAAACCGGCCAATGAGCCTAAATGGTTGCACCAGGGGCTGGTTCTTCAACCTTTTACCCTGAGCTTTACGCTGGCGGAAAATATGGAAGTCTCTGGCGCGACCTTCGCTAACGGCTTACTCCATATTGACCTGACCCGTAACGAGCCGGAAGTCATTGCGCCACAACGGATCGCCATTAGCGAACGTCCTGCGCTAAACAGCTAATACCTGTTATGGCAGGCGCCCAAACCGGGCGCCTGCGCTCTTTCACATCGAGAGGGCGCAAACACCAAAACGGTCACCTCAGGGTGGCCGTTTTGCGTTTACTTTGCTGCCGTTTCGGCGGGGCTTTTTTGTGCGCCAAAGCCCATACATCCTGCTATAGCTCTGAGAGAATCCTTGATAATTACAATGTTATTCACAGGGAGCCATCATGAGTGATATAGCGTTAACCGTAAGCATGCTGGCGCTGGTCGCGGTCGTCGGTTTGTGGATCGGCAATGTAAAAATACGCGGCGTGGGTTTTGGGATTGGTGGCGTGCTTTTCGGCGGTATTATCGTCGGCCATTTTGTTGATCAGGCTGGGATTACCCTGAGCAGCCCGATGCTGCATTTCGTGCAGGAGTTCGGCCTTATCCTCTTCGTCTATACCATCGGTATTCAGGTCGGGCCGGGCTTTTTTGCCTCGCTGCGCGTTTCCGGGCTACGCCTGAACCTGTTTGCCATTCTGATTGTGATACTTGGCGGCCTGGTCACCGCTATTTTGCACAAACTCTTCAATATTCCGCTGCCAGTCATTCTGGGGATTTTCTCTGGTGCGGTCACCAACACCCCGGCTCTTGGGGCCGGGCAGCAGATCCTGCATGACCTGGGAACACCGTCTAACGTTCTCGATCAGATGGGGATGAGCTATGCGATGGCCTACCCGTTTGGCATCTGCGGCATTTTACTGACCATGTGGCTGATTCGCGTCGGTTTTCGCATCAACGTTGAGCAGGAGGCGCAACTGCATGATGCGGGCGTTAGCTCGGGTAACTCGTTGATCAAGACCATCAATATTCGCGTGGAAAACCCGAACCTGAACAATATGGCGATTCAGGATGTGCCGATGCTGAACAGCGATAAAATCATCTGTTCGCGCCTGAAACGCGATGAATTGCTGATGGTACCTTCGCCGGGCACCATTATTCAGGTTGGCGACCTGTTGCACCTGGTTGGTCTGCCGAAAGATCTGCATAGCGCGCAACTGGTGATGGGCCAGGAGGTGGACACCTCGCTCTCAACGCGGGGGACCGACCTGCGCGTTGAGCGTGTGGTCGTCACCAACGAAAAAGTCCTTGGGAAACGCATTCGCGATCTGCATTTCAAAGAGCGCTATGACGTGGTGATTTCCCGTCTTAACCGCGCCGGGGTCGAACTGGTAGCCAGCAGTGATTCCAGCCTGCAATTCGGTGACATTCTCAACCTTGTCGGGCGTCAGGCGGCAATTGATGCGGTGGCTTCTGAGGTGGGGAACGCGCAGCACAAACTCCAGCAAGTCCAGATGCTGCCTGTCTTTATCGGTATTGGATTGGGGGTGTTGTTGGGGTCGATTCCCGTCTTTGTTCCTGGCTTCCCGGTGGCATTAAAACTGGGGCTCGCGGGCGGGCCGCTTATCATGGCGCTGATCCTTGGGCGTATCGGCAGCGTGGGTAAACTCTACTGGTTCATGCCGCCCAGCGCCAACCTTGCTCTGCGTGAGCTGGGTATCGTGCTGTTTCTCGCGGTGGTTGGACTGAAATCCGGTGGTGATTTTATCGCGACGCTGACCCACGGCGATGGGTTTAACTGGATGTGCTACGGGATTTTTATTACCGCTATTCCCTTGCTGACCGTCGGGATTCTGGCGCGGTTGTTTGCGAAGATGAACTATCTGACCCTGTGCGGCATGCTGGCCGGTTCGATGACCGATCCCCCGGCGCTGGCTTTTGCCAACGGCCTGCATGCCACCAGCGGCGCCGCCGCGCTCTCGTATGCCACGGTTTATCCACTGGTGATGTTCTTACGTATCATCACGCCGCAATTGCTGGCCGTACTGTTCTGGGGTGTCAGTTAGCACTTTTCCGGGTGGATACGCCGCAGATGGTAGTCCACCTGGTAATCACGTGTATTACGGAACATAACGGAATAATTCAGGAACTCGCCGCTGTCACTGTAGGAAAGGGAAGTGATTCTCAGCAGCGGCGTCTGTTCCGGAACATTCAGATATCCTCCCAACGATTTATCTGCCAGCACGGGAGTCAGACTCTCATAATTACCGCTGATGGTTATCCCACACTCCTTCTCAATGTAATCAAATTTCGACCCCTCGAGATGCGCCAGTGACAGATTGCGAAACAGCTTCACGGGCATAAAGCTATCCTCCAGCATCAGGGGTTTCCCTTCCACGTAACGCATCCGGCGTGAAAAGTAGATCCGCTCATCCACCTGAATCCGCAGCAGGCTGGCAATGGCGGGTGGCGCGGGCATCACCTCGAACTGCAGAACCTTACTCTGTACTTCTTTACCCTGCTGGCGCAGTACCTCCACCAGCCCGGTCAGATTGGTGGTTTCATGGTGCACATCCTTGCGTGCAACAAATGTCCCGCTGCCATGGCGGCGTTCAACCAGCCCCCAGCTCACCAGCAGATCTAACGCCTTGCGAATTGTCATTCGCGCCACGCCAAACTCTTGCGCCAGCGCTTTTTCTCCCGGCAGCGGGCTGCCGATATTGTAGTCCGACGAATTCAGCCGCAGCCGTAACCTGTCGGCGATGGATTTGTAGATCACCAGTAGACCTCTCTGCCCTTATCAGGCCGTGGATGCGGTTATGACACGTCCATATTTACAACCGAAAGTAGACCTGACAGGTCAAATTAAAACCATGAATGTGATCACGAATCGCAGCGGCACGCCATGTTCGCGTATGAGTAAATTCTTATGCTCATTCCAGGCCAGCAAAAAACCATAAAGGCCTCTACTCCCTACAGGTTGTTACATGAGGATTTAAAAATGCTCAGTCAAATACAACGTTTTGGCGGTGCCATGTTTACCCCGGTATTACTGTTTCCGTTTGCCGGGATCGTGGTGGGAATCGCTATCATGCTTAGCAACCCGCTGTTTGTCGGCGAGGCCTTAACCGCCCCGGATAATCTGTTCGCTCAAATTGTTCACATCATTGAAGAGGGCGGCTGGGCAGTATTTCGCAATATGCCGCTGATTTTTGCCGTCGGTTTACCGATTGGCCTGGCGAAACAGGCGCAGGGCAGAGCCTGTCTCGCAGTGTTGATTAGTTTCCTGACCTGGAATTACTTCATCAACGCGATGGGGATGACCTGGGGGCATTTCTTTGGCGTTAACTTCTCTGCAGAACCCGTAGCCGGAAGCGGGCTGGCGATGATCGCGGGTATCAAAACGCTCGATACCAGCATCATCGGGGCTATTATCATTTCAGGCATCGTTACCGCTATTCACAACCGCTTTTTCGACAAGCCGCTTCCGGTCTTCCTGGGTATTTTCCAGGGCACCTCGTTTGTCGTTATCCTCGCGTTTTTCGTGATGATCCCCTGCGCCTGGCTCACCCTGATGGGCTGGCCAAAAGTACAGATGGGCATCGAATCCCTGCAGGCTTTCTTACGCTCCGCTGGCGCGTTGGGCGTGTGGGTTTACACCTTCCTGGAACGTATTTTGATCCCCACCGGATTACACCACTTTGTCTACGGTCCGTTCATCTTTGGCCCGGCGGCGGTAGAAGGCGGTATCCAGGTCTACTGGGCGCAGCACCTGCAAGAATTCAGCCAGAGCACCTTGCCGCTGAAAACGTTGTTCCCGGAAGGCGGATTTGCGCTGCACGGCAACTCAAAGGTGTTCGGCTCAGTCGGGATTGCGCTGGCAATCTGGTATACGGCGTCAGCGGAAAACCGCGTTAAGGTCGCGGGCCTGCTGATTCCGGCAACGCTTACCGCCGTGCTGGTGGGCATTACTGAACCACTTGAATTCACTTTCCTGTTTATCTCGCCGCTGCTGTTTGCCATTCATGCCGTGCTGGCGGCATCAATGGCGACAACGATGTATGTTTTTGGCGTTGTGGGCAATATGGGCGGCGGACTGCTTGACCAGTTCCTGCCCCAGAACTGGATTCCGATGTTCCACAACCACGCCCCGATGGTCTTCACCCAGATTGGTATTGGCGTCTGCTTTACCGGTCTCTATTTCGTGGTTTTCAAAACGCTGATTGAACGACTGAACCTCAAAACCCCTGGTCGGGAAGAGAGCGAAATCAAACTCTACAGTAAGGCTGATTATAAAACGGCGCGCGGGCAAACCACCGCACCGGCCGCAGCCAGCCAACAGATCGGTCAAGCCGCCGGATTCTTACAGGCTCTTGGCGGCGCGGCAAACATCGAAAGCATCAACAACTGCGCCACCCGCTTACGCATCGCGCTGGTTGATATGGCGCAAACCCAAAGCGATGAAGTCTTTAAAGCCCTGGGCGCACACGGTGTGGTGCGACGCGGCAACGCCATTCAGGTGATTGTCGGTCTGCATGTTCCCCAGGTGCGCGACCAGCTTGAATCGCTGATGAAAACCCCTTTAACGAACGAACAAACCACCATGACGGAGGCTGTATCATGAAAAAATTCTCAGTTGTCATTGCAGGCGGCGGTAGTACTTTTACTCCCGGTATTGTCCTGATGTTATTAGCTAACCGTGATCGCTTCCCGCTGCGTGCTCTGAAATTCTATGACAACGATGGCGCACGTCAGGAGACCATCGCGGAGGCGTGCAAAATCATCCTCAAAGAACAGGCGCCGGAGATTGCCTTTAGTTACACCACCGATCCGAAAGCGGCCTTTACCGATGTCGATTTTGTGATGGCGCATATCCGCGTGGGTAAATACCCGATGCGCGAAAAAGACGAGAAAATCCCGCTGCGCCATGGCGTGCTGGGCCAGGAAACCTGCGGACCGGGTGGAATTTCCTACGGTATGCGCTCTATCGGCGGTGTGCTGGAACTGGTGGACTATATGGAGCAGTATTCCCCGAATGCCTGGATGCTGAACTACTCCAACCCGGCGGCTATTGTCGCGGAGGCGACTCGCCGTCTGCGCCCGAACGCCAAAATTCTCAACATTTGCGATATGCCGATCGGCATTGAAGGACGTATGGCTCAGATTGTCGGACTGAAAAACCGCAAAGAGATGCGTGTGCGTTATTACGGTCTGAATCACTTTGGCTGGTGGACGTCGATTGAAGATCTAAACGGTAATGATTTGATGCCAAAGTTGCGGGAATATGTGGCGAAAAATGGTTATGTGCCGCCATCTGACAACGCCCATACAGAAGCCAGTTGGAATGATACCTTTGCTAAAGCAAAAGACGTGCAGGCGCTTGATCCTGATACCATGCCGAACACTTACCTGAAATATTATCTCTTTCCGGATTACGTGGTGGCGCACTCCAATCCAGAACGCACCCGTGCCAATGAAGTAATGGATCATCGTGAGAAGCATGTTTTCAGCGCTTGCCGGGCGATTATTGAAGCCGGTAAATCCTCCGCCGGGGAGCTGGAAATCGATGAGCATGCGTCGTATATCGTCGATCTGGCGACCGCGATTGCGTTCAATACCCAGGAGCGCATGTTGTTGATTGTGCCGAATAACGGCGCAATTCATAACTTTGATGCTGACGCGATGGTGGAAATCCCCTGCCTGGTCGGTCATAACGGCCCAGAGCTACTCACTGTGGGGGATATCCCACACTTCCAGAAAGGGTTGATGAGTCAGCAAGTGGCGGTGGAAAAACTGGTGGTGGATGCCTGGGAGCAGCGCTCGTATCAGAAATTATGGCAGGCGATCACGCTGTCCAAAACCGTACCGAGCGCCTCGGTTGCGAAAGCGATTCTGGATGACCTGATTGAAGCCAATAAAGAGTATTGGCCAGAACTACACTAATCTTCCTGACCGGCATCACCCGATGCCGGTTTTTTGTCCTTGTCGATTTACGCTATGCTGATGCCAGCCTGAGCATGACAAGGAGCCTTCATGAAAATTTCCCACCTCGGTGAAGCGCCGGATTACCGCTTCTCACTGGCCAATGAGCGCACTTTCCTGGCGTGGATACGCACCGCGCTGGGCTTTCTGGCTGCAGGGGTCGGGCTTGATCAACTGGCGCCGGAGTTTGCCACGCCGCTGATTCGTCAGGTGCTGGCGCTGCTGCTCTGTCTGTTTGCTGGCGCGCTGGCGGTTTACGGCTATATGCGCTGGCTACGCAATGAAAAAGCGATGCGCCTGAAAGAAGACCTGCCCTATACGCGAAGCCTGCTGGTGATAAGCGCCGTTCTGTTGACGGTGGCTATCGTGGTGATGGGACTGGTGCTGTATGGCGGATAACCGCAAGGCGCGCCGCGCGGCAGATCCAGGGCTACAGCCGGAGCGCACTTCGCTTGCCTGGCTGCGTACCTTTTTTGGCTATATTGCCCTGCTTGCCTTTGCGGTGAAGCACAACTGGCAGCACTCGGGGATCACCTTCTGGATCTCGCTGGTGGTGCTGCTGTTGGTCGGCGGTATGCTGTGGCGTTATACGCGCAAACGCACCCTGATGGATGTAGAAAGCAGCGATTTCGCAAAGCCTGGCGCGATCCGCGATAAGTTGCTGATTGCGCTGGCTGTGCTCTCTCTTTCGCTGCTGTTTGGGCTAACGCATATCCGCCATATCCTGAGTTCTCTGTAAGCGTCAGAGCTGCCGGGCTTTTGCCAGATACTGCGTCATCTCTTCTTCTGGCACCATGCCCCCTCCGGTCGCCCAGACGATGTGGGTGGCGTTGTCTAACTGTTGCGCCGTAAGTCCCTGTAAAATTTGATATTCCGCGCTCGCGAAAACGCGCTGTGGTCCCGCCATTCCTGCCAGTGCGGAGGGCTCAAGGCGGATATTTTCTTCCTGCGCAAGCATACCGAGCAGGTCATACATCGTTTGATCGCCAAGCGTATAAAAGCCATCCAGCAGTCGTTGCATGGCACGGCCCACAAACCCGGACGCTCTGCCTACCGCCAGGCCGTCTGCCGCAGTGACATTATCAATACCTAAATCCTGAACGGAAATAGCATCGTGCAGCCCGGTATACACCCCCAGCAGCATGCAGGGAGAATGGGTCGGCTCAGCAAAAAAGCAGTGCACGTTATCACCGAACGCCAGTTTCAGGCCGAAGGCCACACCGCCAGGACCGCCGCCCACACCGCACGGCAGATAGACAAACAGCGGGTTTTCGGCATCCACCACCCGGCCTTGCTCTGTAAGCTGCGTTTTCAGACGCTGCCCGGCAACTGCATAGCCCAGAAAAAGCGTGCGCGAGTTTTCATCATCAATAAAGAAACAGTTTGGGTCGGACTGTGCTGCCTTGCGCCCCTGCTCCACCGCCACGCCGTAATCTTCCTCATATTCGACGACAATTACGCCGTGGCTGCGTAGTTTGGCTTTTTTCCAGGCTCGGGCGTCGGCAGACATATGTACCGTGACCTTAAAGCCGATACGGGCGCTCATAATGCCAATCGACAGCCCCAGGTTACCGGTCGAGCCGACGGCAATGCTGTACTGGCTAAAGAACTGTTTGAATTCAGGGGAGAGCAGCACGCTGTAGTCATCGTCGATGCTCAGCAAACCGGCTTCCAGCGCCAGTTTTTCCGCGTGAGCCAGCACTTCATAAATGCCGCCACGGGCTTTGATGGAGCCCGAGACCGGCAGATGGCTGTCTTTTTTCAGCAGCATTTCACCACTGATACGCTGTCCGTAAACCTTTTCCAACCGCTTTTGCATCGACGGAATGGCAACCAGTTCAGATTCAATGATGCCGCCAGAAGCTGCCGTTTCAGGGAAGGCCTTTGCCAGATAGGGCGCGAAACGGCTGAGACGTGCATGGGCGTCCTCAACGTCCGCCTGCGTGAGGCCGACATAAGGCAGCCCCTGCTCAAGAGAGGTCGTGGCCGGGTTAAACCAGGTCGTTTCCTGCAAATCTATCAAGGCTTGTAACTGTGGGAACGTCGCGATGAGTGTCTGTATTTGGTCAGGATTCATGTTAATTTCTGCACAATAAACGAAAGGTGTATGCTCTACAGTGGTCGATTTTTTTTATAAGCGCCAGCATCGACAACGTTTACGACGGTATATCCGGGCATAATCTTCATATTCTGTCGCATAACTGCGAATTTATTACGTTTATACGCTACGTATTCGGCGATAAATCATGCTAAATACATGTAATCACCACCGATTTTGGCAAGGTCAATTGTGTTAAAACCACTGTTAGCGATTGCTCTTCTTCTGGCGGGCATGCCTGCGTTTGCTGCTGATACGCCGCTTACGGCGACACGCTACGCTCAGGAACTGGGCGTGGGGATGGATGTCGACTGGGCGCGAACCGAGCGCGGTATCCGCGAGTTCGATCCGCTTATCGTCCGTGATTTCTATGCGGAGGGGATTCGCCACGTACGTATCCGGGTGGCCGATCCGTTAACCGAAGCCCGCCTCATTCACCTGCGCAAGCTGGTGGAGGCCTGCGAAAAATACGGTGTGATCCCGATAATCTCCTACCAGGCAGATACCTTTAAGGCTGAGCCGGTCGCAAAAAACGAAGCCCAACTGGTCGCCTGGTGGTCAACGATGGCGAACTACTTTGGCACCGAACATCCAATGCTGGGGTTCGACCTGATTTATGAGCCTTCGGATAAGCTCAATCACGATCTCTCTGCGCTTAACCGTGCGTATGAAAATATCATCAAGACCATCCACGACATCGATCCGCAGCGCATGATTTTTATTGCGCCGCGTCTGCGGGCCGCGCCTGAGGATTTAATGTCGTTGAAATTGCCAGGGCGTAGCCAGAACTACTTGCTGGCAGAGTGGCATATCTTCCCGTGGGGGCCATTGAAAAATAATGGCAAGTATCCGTGGACATCGGGTACGGCGGCTGAGAAAGCGGCAATCAGAGCACGCATTAACACCGCGGTGCATTGGCAGCAAAAAACCGGTCACGCAACCTGGGTTGGCGGCTGGTCGGTGGGGGAAACCATTAAAAGCCCGCCAGGTGAATCGCAACTGGCATTCGCCGCGTTTATGGCCTGCGAACTGAATAAGGCGCAGATCCCCTTCGCCCTCAATGCGGATACGCAATTTTATGATGGCGAAGAGGGGGCGTGGCGTCCGACAACCGAACCGTTGCTGAAAGCGATTATTTCACCGGACTGTGAGAAGGCTGATGCGAAGCCGGATCGCCGGGAAGGGAAGCCGCCTGTTCATGTTCATGGCGCTTCTGGCGCAGCGCCAGCGGCAGCCAGCTCAGCACAATCAAAAGCCCTGCCAGCGTCATCAGCATCCCAAGGCTAAACTGGCTGGTCTGGGGAAGCTGAGCGGAGAACCACGCAAGGGCGCCTGATCCCATATTTTGCATGCCACCTACCAGCGCCCCCGCCGTGCCCGCCAGAAAAGGGAACGGCTCCATTGCGCCACTGGTCGCCAGCGGAAAGAGCATGCCCGCCCCGAAGAAGAACAGTGCGGCGGGAACCAGCAGCGTCCAGACCGTCATCACGCCAAACCAGCCGGGGATCCACATCATTACGCCTGCCAGCAGACAACTGGCGACCGCCTGCCACATCAGTGTGGAGAAGCGCGCATTTTGCCGCCCGGCGAACCAGGCACCGAAAAAGGCGGCCGGAATGGGCAGAATAAACAGGATACTGACCGCCATACTCGAAAGCCCAAGCGTAGCGCCCATCAGCACGCCTGAGCAGGCTTCAAACACCGCGATACCCGCCAGCCCGCCAATCAGCATCAGCAAATAGCAGTTAAACATGCCGTTACCCAACAGGGTTTTATAACGGGCAATCAGGCCCATTTTTACGGTACCGGTCGGGCGCGTTTCCGGCATCCAGCGCGCCATGCTGTACGTGACGCCAGCACAGAGCACCAGCAGGAAAGCAAAACAGGCGCGCCAGCCCCAGAGGGTAGTCAGCAAGCCGCCAATCAACGGCGCAAGCAGCGGGCTTACCAGAATGCCCATGTTCAGCAAACTGTTAGCGTGGCGTAATTCGGTGCCGGAATAGAGATCGCGCGGCAGGGTACGTGCCATGACGCCGCCGACGCCGGTCCCCATGCCCTGAAAGGCGCTGGCGACTATCAGTACGGTCAGGCTGTGGGTCGTGGCAGCGACCAGTGTTGCCAGCATAAACACCGTTAAGCCGCAGAGGATCGCCGGACGGCGGCCAAAACGGTCGGCTAACGGGCCGTAAAAGAGTTGTGATACGCCATAGGTGAGCAGATAGGCGGCCATGACATTCTGCACCGCCCCTTCACGGGCACTGAGATCCTGCGCCATACCGGCAATCGCGGGAATATAAATGGTTTGCGCCATCTGCCCCACGGCCACCAACAGGACCAGCATCAAGAGTAAACTGACATTACGCTGTCTTTTCATTTCGCTGAATACGTTTTAAAAATAGATAAATAAAGAATATGGTGCTGCCATAACCGTAAAATGCGAGAGGAATCTACCACAGTAATGTGACACAACAAGATGCGGGGTCAGAAAGAGCGGCCGCCGCCAGGCAGGATTTGTAAACAATCATCGGCAACATTTGTTGCCAGCGTGATCAGGACAGGCGCAGCAAAATAGCCCCCGCAGCGATGCCACAAGCGGCAACGATGCGTAATCCGGCAACCTTTTCTTTGAGCATTAAAAAGGCGAGCAGTGCGCCAAAGAGAATGGAGGTTTCACGCAGTGCGGCGACCACCGCCAGCGGTGCCTGCGTCATCGCCCATAGCGCCAGGCCGTACGAGCCCATGGTACCAATGCCGCCAGGCAGCCCTTTTTTCCAGTTGTTCACCAGATAGTGAGAGACTTCACGGCGGCGAGCGATCATCGCCCAGGCCAACAGACAAAAACCGTTCATGAAAAAGGTCCAGAGGGTGTAACCGAACGCGCTACCCGCAAGACGTACACCAGTGCCGTCCACCAGCGTGTACCCGGCGATAAAACAGGAGTTGAGCAGCGCAAGCCAGATCCCACGCGTTGAGCTGTGTCGCCCGTTACAAGCCATGCCAAGAATGGACAGACAAATGACCGCGATACCGAGCCAGGCAAAGGTGGATAATGTATCCCCGAGGAACAGAACGCTGATCAGGGCCACCAGAAGTGGCGCGGTGCCGCGCATCAACGGGTAGGTCTGACTCATATCGGAAACTTGATACGTTTTAGCGACCAGCACCGTATAGACAACCTGTAGCAGGCAGGAAACGGCGAGATAAGGCACGCTGGCGAGCGACGGCTGAGGTGAGAAGGGCAGCATGACCAGGGCGATTAAAGCCGCAGAACCGCTGACGCAGATGGCGGAATAGAGCTTGTCGCTGCCCGCTTTAACAATCGCGTTCCAGCTCGCATGCAGAAGTGCGGCAAACAGCAGAATACAAAAAACAGTAACAGTCATGAGTACGTAGTGTCAGTGGGTGGCGTAAAAACGTACCATGAAAGCATTGATCGGAGCGACTATTCTGTGCGGTGACGAAGACAGCCTGCGTTTATTAAAGAGGGGCGGCTGCCCGCCCCTCTTAGGTACGACTTGAACCAGAATTACCGCAGTAATTTCAGGACAGCTTCA
Source organism: Citrobacter sp. BDA59-3 (assembly GCF_015167655.1). NCBI lineage: Bacteria > Pseudomonadati > Pseudomonadota > Gammaproteobacteria > Enterobacterales > Enterobacteriaceae > Citrobacter > Citrobacter sp. BDA59-3. The sequence continues at coordinate 5,289,576 of NZ_CP063427.1, read as the reverse complement.
AGCAGTTGCAGCAAGGCAACTATGAGTTTCAGGATAAGGATAACCATATCCATTTCGCCCATACGTTTCTCCTTTGGCAAGGAGCACGACCGGCTGGCGTACCTTTCCGCTGCCTGTAACCAGCCGTTTTGTTGGCGTAACACAGTGTGCTCTCAAGGGGTTAAGGCACTGACGGCACCACCCGTTTCAGCCAGGACTTTATGTGCGCCCGTATCATAGCGGTCCCCTCATACACCGTGGTCGGCAAGATCATTATAAATTCATACTGTAAATATATACAGTGATTTCTGGACGAAATTTGCATCCTGTTTCATACTCAAACTGCTCGTAGTGTGTGCATAATTTGCGCGCAGGATTAATTGATCGTATAGTTTCACTGTTGACGTAACACAGTGTGCTTGCGGCCACCAACCGCAAAAACCTGCTAAAAACCTCGCTCCGGCGGGGTTTTTTGTTTTTATTGTCTGATTATTAAAATGTGATCGGCGACGCATATTGCCGTTGTGATGTAAAAACCGGTTGTCCAAATGCCATTCCTGTGTTTGTATAAATCCTGTTAATTATTCAAACACGAGTCCCCAATGAACGCTTCCACTATGACGATGAACCTACTAAAAACCGCGCATAACGCCGCGGTGGTCGTCGTGCGTGTGGTGGTGGTCGTCGGCAATGCGCCGTAGGGACTGGAACAACACACGATTCCAAAACCCCGCCGGCGCAAACCGGCGGGGTTTTTCGTTCAAAGCCTCCCGGAAAGTCGGCCCAGAAGAAAAGGACTGGAGCATGGCAAGTTCGGGCACAACACAAACGACACGCTTTACCGGCGCACAATTGATCGTTCATTTACTGGAACGCCAGGGCATTACCACGGTAGCGGGTATTCCTGGCGGGACCGTTCTCCCGCTGTATGACGCGTTAAGTCAGAGCACGCAAATTCGCCACGTCCTGGCACGCCACGAGCAAGGCGCCGGATTTATCGCCCAGGGCATGGCCCGTACCGAAGGTAAACCCGCCGTCTGTATGGCCTGTAGCGGGCCAGGCGCCACCAACCTGGTGACCGCCATCGCCGATGCGCGTCTCGATTCCATTCCGCTGGTATGTATCACCGGCCAGGTGCCTGCTTCCATGATCGGCACCGATGCGTTCCAGGAAGTCGACACTTACGGCATCTCTATCCCCATCACTAAGCACAATTACCTGGTTCGGGATATCGCCGAACTTCCGCAGGTGATGAGCGACGCGTTTCGCATTGCGCAATCCGGTCGTCCCGGCCCGGTGTGGATAGATATTCCTAAAGATGTTCAGACCGCGACCATCGAACTGAGCGAGTTGCCGGAGCCGGGCGGCAGAGCGCCAGCTCCGGCGTTTGACGCGAAAAGCGTGCAGGAAGCGGCGGCGATGATTAATGCCGCACAGCGTCCGGTGCTGTACCTGGGCGGCGGGGTGATTAACGCGCCGGAACAGGTGCGCGCCCTGGCGGAAAAAGCGAATCTGCCGACCACCATGACCTTGATGGCGCTGGGCATGTTGCCAAAAGCGCATCCGCTGTCGCTTGGGATGTTGGGTATGCACGGCGCGCGTAGTACCAACTTTATTCTGCAAGAATCTGATTTGCTGGTTGTTCTTGGTGCGCGTTTTGATGACCGGGCGATTGGTAAAACCGAGCAGTTCTGCCCGAATGCGAAAATCATTCATGTGGATATCGACCGCGCCGAACTGGGTAAAATCAAACAGCCACACGTTGCCATTCAGGGCGATGTGGGTGAAGTGCTGGCACAATTGCTGCCGCAAATTGACGCGCAGCCGCGTGAGGAGTGGCGTGGTCTGGTGGCGCAATTACAGCAGGAATTCCCGTCTGCCATTCCGCAGGGCGGTGACCCGCTGACCCATTACGGCCTGATCAATGCCGTTGCCGCCTGCGTCGATGACGAGGCGATCATCTCCACCGACGTGGGCCAGCATCAGATGTGGACCGCACAGGCCTATCCGCTCAATCGACCACGTCAGTGGCTGACCTCCGGCGGGCTGGGCACTATGGGCTTCGGCCTGCCAGCGGCGGTAGGTGCTGCGTTGGCGAACCCGCAACGCAAAGTGATCTGCTTCTCCGGGGACGGTAGCCTGATGATGAACATTCAGGAGATGGCCACCGCCGCAGAAAATAATCTGGATGTGAAAATTATTCTGATGAACAACGAAGCGTTAGGTCTGGTGCATCAGCAGCAGAGCCTGTTTTACAAGCAGGGCGTGTTCGCGGCGACGTATCCGGGAATGGTTAATTTTATGCAGATTGCCGCCGGTTTTGGCCTGCAAACCTGTGATCTCAACAACGAGGCTGACCCGCATGCCGCGCTGCAGGAGATCATAGCTCGCCCTGGTCCGGCGCTCATCCACGTGCGCATCGACGCCGAAGAAAAAGTGTATCCGATGGTGCCGCCTGGTGCGGCAAATACTGAGATGGTGGGGGAATAAGCCATGCAACAGACAGTTTCTGACAACGTAATTCTCGAACTCACCGTGCGTAACCATCCGGGTGTGATGACCCACGTCTGCGGCCTGTTTGCCCGCCGTGCGTTTAACGTGGAAGGCATACTCTGTTTGCCAATCAAAGACAGCGAGCAGAGTCGCATCTGGCTACTGGTGAATGACGATCAGCGTCTGGAACAGATGATTAGTCAGATTGAGAAGCTGGAAGACGTGGTACAGGTCGTGCGTAACCAGTCTTCACCAGGGATGTTCAACAAACTGGCCGTGTTCTTTGAGTAAGGCGACATCAGGCTCGCTTAGCGGGCCTGATCGTTTTCTGAGTCCGGTGTAATCACTTTCACAAACCCGTTACGGCAATGGGTCGGGTAATCCGCTGGTAATGGACGGTCGCTGATTAACACATCAAACCCGGACAGCGGCGCAATGCTCGCCGGGGCGACCTCATCAAACAGGGCATGGCGTGCCAGCAGAATTTTGCACATGCCGTGCTCCATCGCCTTTCGCTTCATGGGCAAATCATCCAGGTTAAACCAGGTTACGCCGTGGTGTTCGTGCACGCCGCTGGCGGAAATAAACACTTTTCGCGGGTTTAATGAATCTAACAGCGAGGGATTATTCGGATCGTAAAAGGCATCGCTTTTGGCGCGCCAGATGCCACCGCAGAGCATGGCCGTTGCGTTAGGCTTGGCGGTAAGCGCGACAAATACCTGATGGGAATAGCAGATGCCTGTAAAGGTAATGTCATCCGGGATCATGCTGATAACCAGCGGCATTTCCGGCCCATTATCAAAAAAGACCAAATCGTTCTCGCTCACCAGTCCGGCGGCAAGGATGGCGACAGGTAAATCATCACGATGGTGGGGGCGTAGGGTAGGTTGCGGTGCGGCGATGGGGGCGGATGGTTTGTTCACCATCACGATATAGCCCCCCAACAGCGCTAACGGCAGCGGTTCGTCGTCCTGACTAAAGTCCCTGCGAATGGTCATGACAGACACTTCCAGCATACGCGCGGCATCTTTTAAGTGGATCCGGTCAGTCTTTTTCAGTAACTCCACCAGACGTCGGATACGTTCTTTTTGCTTCGTTTCCACTCTCTTTCTCCGCTCTGCTTTGGTCTGCTGTGTTTCTAAAGTAACATTTTCTATCAATCAGGAACACGTAATGATATCAACACTATAATCCTGTTACCCGGCAAATAAAAGTGATGTGGCGCGGTATGTCAGGGATTTTGCGGTGTTGGAGGGTAACAAATGTGATTCTCTAATCGCGATCATGGTCACAAATGGTACTAAAATAACATGTTAATGTTACTAAAATATCATTGTTATGTGATTGTTTCTGAGAGGTAGCAAAATGGATATCGCAGTCATCGGCTCCAATATGGTGGATCTCATCACCTATACCAACCAGATGCCGAAAGAGGGAGAAACCCTTGAAGCCCCTGCCTTCAAAATCGGGTGCGGTGGTAAAGGCGCGAATCAGGCGGTGGCCGCCGCTAAAATGAATTCGAAAGTGATGATGTTGACCAAAGTGGGTGATGATATCTTTGCGGACAATACCATCCGTAATCTGGAGTCCTGGGGAATTAACACCACCTATGTGGAAAAAGTCCCCTGTACCAGCAGCGGCGTCGCGCCGATTTTTGTCAATCCCAACTCCAGCAACAGTATTTTAATTATTAAAGGCGCAAACAAATTTCTCTCTCCGGAAGATATCGATCGTGCTGCTGAAGATTTGAAAAAATGCCAGTTAATTGTCCTGCAACTGGAGGTACAATTAGAAACGGTATATCACGCCATCGAATTTGGTAAAAAGCATGGTATTAAGGTCTTATTAAATCCTGCCCCCGCACTGCGTGAACTGGATATGACCTACGCCTGTAAATGTGATTTCTTTATTCCCAATGAGACCGAGCTTGAAATTCTGACCGGCATGCCAGTCGACACCTATGATAATATTCGTACGGCAGCACGGAGCCTGATTGATAATGGCCTGAATAATATTATCGTGACCATGGGTGAAAAGGGTGCGCTATGGATGACCCGCGAGCGCGAAGTTCACGTTCCGGCGCACAAGGTCAACGCCATTGATACCAGTGGCGCGGGCGATGCCTTTATCGGCTGTTTTGCCCACTACTATGTCCAGGGCGGCGATGTCGAAGCGGCAATGAAAAAAGCCGCGCTGTTCGCTGCTTTTAGTGTGACTGGCAAAGGCACACAATCGTCTTACCCGAGCATTGAACAATTTAATGAGTACCTGGCTTTACATGAATAATAACCGCTGAGTTTATTCTGTAGCAGGCGCATCATTGCCGCCTGCTGTTCGGAATAAGACAGTGATAAACCCTGCACATTGAAAGGTAGCACTATGAACGAAAAAAATATCGTTCAGATGCCCGACGGGTATTTGAATAAAACCCCTTTGTTCCAGTTTATTTTGTTATCCTGTTTATTCCCGTTATGGGGATGCGCCGCTGCGTTAAATGATATTCTCATTACGCAATTTAAAAGCGTGTTCTCATTAAGTAACTTTGCCTCTGCGTTAGTGCAGAGTGCGTTTTATGGCGGCTATTTCTTAATTGCGATCCCGGCTTCTCTGGTTATTAAAAAGAGCAGCTATAAAATTGCGATATTAATCGGGCTGACCCTTTATATCGTCGGTTGTTCGCTGTTCTTCCCGGCCTCGCATATGGCGACCTATACCATGTTCCTGGCGGCGATATTTGCCATCGCCATTGGGCTGAGTTTTCTTGAAACCGCGGCCAATACGTACAGTTCGATGCTGGGGCCAAAATCACATGCGACTCTGCGCCTGAACATCAGCCAGACCTTCTACCCGATTGGCGCGGCGGCGGGCATTTTGCTCGGTAAGTACCTGGTTTTCTCCGAAGGTGAGAGTCTGCAAAAGCAGATGACCGGGATGACACCCGAGCAGATTCATAATTTTAAAGTGTTGATGCTCGAAAACACCCTTGAGCCCTATAAATACATGATTATGGTGCTGGTGGTTGTCATGGCGCTGTTTATGTTCACCCGCTTCCCGAAATGCAAAGTGGCGCAAACGGAGACACATAAACGTCCGACCGCTATGGAAACACTGCGTTATCTGGCACAGAATGCCCGTTTTCGCCGTGGTATTGTCGCGCAATTCTTGTATGTCGGCATGCAGGTAGCGGTGTGGTCGTTCACCATTCGTCTGGCACTGGAACTGGGTGATATAAACGAACGCGATGCGTCAAACTTTATGGTCTATAGCTTCGCCTGCTTCTTTATTGGCAAGTTCGTCGCCAACATTCTGATGACGCGGTTTAACCCGGCCAAAGTGCTGATTCTCTATTCCGTGATTGGCGCCCTGTTCCTGGCATACGTGGCGCTGGCCCCCAGCTTTAGCGCGGTGTACGTGGCGGTGGCGGTCAGCATCCTGTTTGGACCGTGCTGGGCGACCATTTATGCCGGCACGCTGGATACCGTGGATAACGAACATACGGAGATGGCAGGCGCGGTAATTGTGATGGCGATTGTTGGCGCGGCGGTAGTCCCGGCGATTCAGGGCTATGTGGCAGATATGTTCCATTCGCTGCAATTGTCGTTCCTCGTTTCCATGCTGTGCTTTGTCTACGTTGGCGTCTATTTCTGGCGCGAAAGTCGAGTGCGTCGCGAACTGACCGAAGCGACCGCTTCCTGAGGAGAAGGACGATGGCAACACGATTGATCCTGTGGCGTGAGCTGTTCACCCAACAGCCGCGCACCTTACTGGAAAACAGCGATTTTACCGTCACGGCGTTCCGCTACCCGAGCGGCGTGGAAGCTGTACGGCTGCAGAACGCCCGTGGGCACCTGGTCGTACTGCCCTGGCTTGGACAGATGATCTGGGATGCGACCTTCGACGGGCACGACCTGACGATGCGTAACATGTTCAGCCAGCCCAAACCGGCGAATGTGATTGTTGAAACATACGGCTGTTTTGCTTTTCATTCCGGGCTGCTGGCGAACGGCTGTCCGTCAGCGGAAGATACTCACGCGCTGCACGGCGAAATGGCCTGCGCCACGATGGATGAGGCGTGGCTGGAGCTCGACGGCGACGCGCTGCGTCTGGGCGGGCGCTATGAGTATGTGATGGGTTTTGGCGATCACTATCTGGCACAACCGTCGGTCACGCTGCATAAAGCGAGCGCGCTGTTTGATATCGCCATGGATGTTACTAATCTGGCGTCGGTGCCGATGCCGCTGCAGTACATGTGCCATATGAATTACGCCTATGTTCCGCAGGCAACATTTAGCCAGAACATTCCGGATGAAGCGTTAATGCTGCGCGAATCCATCCCGGCGCATGTGAAACCGACGGAGCAGTGGCTGGCATTCAATCGCCGCGTCCAGCAGGGCGAAGCGACGGTCACTGCGCTGACGGAGCCGGAATTCTACGATCCGGAAATCGTCTTCTTTGCCGACAGGCTTGACCGCCACACGGATAAGCCTGAGTTTTGTATGCATGCACCGGATGGCACCACCTTTGTGACGCGTTTTTCCAGTGAGCAGTTTAATTACGTCACGCGCTGGATCCTTTACAACGGCGATCAGCAGGTCGCGGCGTTTGCCCTTCCGGCAACCTGTCGCCCCGAGGGGTTTCTTGCTGCGAAGCGTAGCGGCAGTTTACTCAGCCTTGCGCCACAGCAAACCCGCCATTTTAGCGTCACCACGGGCATTGCCTGATGGCCTTACCTGAGCCCGGTTCGCCGGGCTTTGCTGTGTATTCTCATCAATAAAATCAGCCATCTGCGTGATCCCGTGCACTACGAAAAACCAGTAAGCTCACGCTTCGACTGTCCATTTTGTGCATTTTGACTTTATGATGTGCCTCCTGAGATGTGGCGGGAGCTTTCATGATTTGGTTAACACTGACGACACTGGTTGTGGTTTTTATTATTGGTTTCAGGGTATTAACGTCTGACTCCCGTCGCGCGATCCGTCGGTTGAGTGAGCGGCTGGCAATCACGCCGGTGCCGGTGGAAACCATGATTGATCAGATGGGGAAAAGCGCAGGGGCGGAGTTTATTCAGTATCTGGCTCGCCCGGATGAAGCACATCTGCAAAATGCCGCCCAGATGCTCTTTATCTGGCAGGTTTTTATTGTCGATGGCAGTGAACAGCATCTGCAATCCTGGCATCGCATTCTGCAAAAGGCCCGGCTGGCCGCGCCCATTACCGATGCCCAAGTCCGTCTCGCGCTGGGCTTTTTACGCGAACTTGAGCCGGATGTTGCTGAACTTAATGCCTTCCAGATGCGCTACAACACTTTGTTTGTCCCTGAGGAAGGGGTGCACTGGTTACACTGATCTTACTGTCCGATGGTGTAAATAGTTGCGTAAATGTTAAATGAATCACACTGTTGTTTGTTACACTACACGGCTTTCTCAATAAAACATGAAGCCGGGTGTAAAAATGATGGAAATGCAGCGGACGCAGCCTGCAACAGGCGGCGTAAGTCGCCCAAACTGGTCGGCGGTATTTGCCGTCGCCTTCTGTGTGGCGTGCCTGATCACCGTGGAGTTTCTGCCGGTGAGTCTGTTGACGCCCATGGCGCAGGATTTGGGCGTGTCGGAAGGTGTTGCCGGTCAATCGGTGACGGTAACGGCATTTGTCGCCATGTTCGCCAGCCTGTTTATCACCCATATCATCGGCAAAACGGACCGCCGTCTGGTGGTTATTGCCTTTTCGGTGTTGCTGACGCTCTCGTGTCTGCTGGTCTCGTTTGCTAATAATTTTACCTTGCTGTTGCTCGGGCGTGCTTGCCTTGGGTTAGCGCTGGGCGGTTTTTGGGCGATATCTGCCTCCCTGACCATGCGACTGGTACCTGCCCGCACCATTCCGAAGGCGCTGTCGGTCATCTTCGGTGCGGTCTCCATTGCGTTGGTGATTGCGGCGCCGTTAGGCAGTTTTCTCGGCGGGATCATTGGCTGGCGGCATGTGTTTAACGGCGCAGCGCTGATGGGGTTCGTTTGTATTGGCTGGGTGTGGATGGCGCTGCCGTCGATGCCGGGACAGACTGAACATCATCAGAATATGTTTGGTTTGTTGAAGCGCCCGGGCGTCCTTGCCGGAATGCTGGCGATTTTTATGGCCTTCGCCGGGCAGTTCTCGTTTTTCACCTACATTCGTCCGATCTTTATGACCCTCGCCGGCTTTGATGTTGATGGCCTGACGCTGGTGTTATTGAGCTTTGGTATTGCCAGCTTTGTGGGTACTTCGCTTTCATCACATATCTTAAAGCGCTCGGTAAAACTGGCGCTGGCCTGTGCGCCGCTGATCCTTGCAGTGAGCGCGCTGGTGCTGATTTTATGGGGCAGTAATAAAGTGGTTGCTTCGGGGATTGCCATCGTCTGGGGATTATCGTTCGCACTGGTGCCGGTGGGTTGGTCGACGTGGATCACCCGCTCGCTTGCCGATCAGGCGGAAAAGGCGGGGTCGATTCAGGTAGCGGTTATTCAACTGGCAAATACCTGCGGCGCGGCGGTTGGCGGCTATGCGCTGGACAACCTGGGCCTGCTTTCACCGCTGGTGCTGTCCGGGGCGCTGATGCTGCTTACCGCGCTGCTGGTGGCAGGAAAAGTGAAGGTGAAGTGATTTTCCTCTCACCCTTATCCGGGTTATTGCTGCGCTAACCGTAGCCCCGGTAAGCGTCAGCGCCACCGGGGGAATGTCAGGCTGCAGCCTGCATGCGTTTGCGGGAATCCAGCGAAATCAGCAGCACCGACGACACAATCATCAGCGTACCCAGCCAGTCCGGCAGCGTAAAAGCGATACCCAACAGGGCAACCGAGAGCAGCGCGCTACTCAGCGGTTCCGCACAGCTCAGAATACTGGCGCGTGAGCCGCCAATCATCTGCGCCCCTTTCAGATACAGGCTAAAGGTCAGCGCGGTACCCACCATCACCAGATACATAAAGGCCATCACCAGATTGCCGTCGATAATGAAATCGCCACCTTTATTGCCATAGAACGGCGTCAGCATTAATCCGGCGAGAAACATACTCCAGCCGACAATCGGCAGTGTGCCGTAGCGGGCGATAAGCTTCGACGGATAGGTGGAATAGAGCGCGGCGGAAAACGCCGACGCGATGCCCCATACCAGCGCTTCGGTGGAAATCGACAGCGATGTCATATTTCCGTGGGTCACCAGCAAGAGGGTGCCAATCAGAGAGGTTGCAATCGCCGCCGTAACTGCGAGCGTCGGCTTCGCTTTTCGTGCCAGGGCAAACCACGTCACGATAATTGTTGGCGAGAGAAATTGCAGTACCGTGGCGGTGGCGGCATTGGATTTCTCGATGGTCACCAGGAAGGTGAGCTGAACGATAAGCGCGCCAAACAGCGAAAAGAACAGCAGGCTCAGCGTGTCTTTGCGGTTTTTCACGATCGCGAAAATTTTATCGCCATGGAAAAACGACAGAATTAATAACACCGCGCCGCCGGACAGCAGGCGAACCATCGTCAACCAGGGGGCTGCGATGTGACTTTTCTCCATGATGTACTGAGCGCAAACCCCGGAACTGCCCCATAAAATGGCGGCAATCAGTACATAAAGCATCCCTTTTTTTGTGAAACCCATTTTCTACCCAGTCCTGCCATGCTGCTTTCTTATTGATGAATTTTGCATCATAACACAGGCGTGATGGATAACCGGAGGCAGCATCCCTGCCGCCCGTGGATTTACATTAGAACCAGGCTTCCCACATTGCACCGACGTTGAAGGAGTCCAGCGTGGTGTCATCCGTACCGTTAACACGCGCGGTACGCTTGTTGTCAACTTCGCCACCGGTCACGTAGAAGCGCAGCATCGGACGGAACTCTGGCCCCATATCGATGGAGATATTCTGCGACAGGGTCGCTTTCCAGCCGTTGTTATCACCGCCTTTGTCGTAAGCCACTTTCTGCCAGCCCAGCTCAAGCCAGGTGGAATGAACGTCGTTCCACCAGTACATCGGGCGCACAATGGCGTTGTAGTTCTTACGGTTGTCAGACTTGTCTGCGCTGTTGTCGTAATCGTGGAAGGCGAGGAGATATTCCACCTGCATCTGGCGACTAAACTTGTGCAGCCCTTCGAAGCTGGCATAAATAGTCTTCAGATCATCCGTTTTGTTATAAACGCTGTTATCTGCGTTATCGGAGTAACGGGCGATAACTTTGTTCACACCGCTGTCGTTGGTATGGCTTAACACCACGCCACCCTGCCATGCTTTCAGGCGGGCATCGCTTTCAACGGCCTTCGAGTCAAAACCGTAGTTTGCGTAAACTTCCAGATCCAGCGGGCCGACTTTCATGCCGTGGATTTTTGAGGTGACGGCGTAATTGCCTTTGTCGCCGGTGCCGGAGCCGCCGGTACAGGTAATGCGTGACGGGTTATCCCCGTTGTCTTCTACTTCCGGGTTACAGGACTGCACGGCAGCTACAGTGGCCACGTCAAACTGCACGCCACCGATATCGAAGTTTTTCACCCCGGCACCCTGGCCATCGTGGTTCATCCAGAAGTAGTCGTTGATGCCCTGTTGTGGACGCTGATGGAAGTCACGACCTGCCCAGAAATAGGCGTTCGGGTTGGATTCCAGCAGGTTGGTCACACCGGCGTAGGCTTTTTTCAGGTTAACTTCGTCGCCCCAGTGATCAAACATCACGTTGACGTCCCAGATTGCTCCACGCGAACTCTTAAATGCTTTGGAAAGCTGGAACTCGCCACCGTTGCCTTCGTTACCCAGACGGCCAATCGCAGACGAGCCGTTATATGAACCGTCTACGCCAACATATTTCTGATCGCCGCTCTGGTAATGGGCGCCGTAACGGGCGTAACCGCTAAATTTCACGCCATAAGGAATAGCTAAGTCAGGCGTTTGCGCAGTGCTTTGCGGCTCGGTAATGACATCCGCTTTTTTATCAATAGCGGCATCCATTTTTGCCTGCCGCTCGGCTAATGCTTTATCCACCGCTTTTGCCACGATGGCGTCGATTTGTTCTTGCGTAAATTCTTGTGCTATCACCGAACCAGAGCAAAGCGCAGCCGTAACCGCCAGTGCCACTGGAAGTTTATTGTTTAATTTCATAGTTATCTCAATTTATACCCTTTATATTTCAAGTTGCATGGGCATTAGCTGCGCGCATTCACCCGAATCACTTACATCAGTAAGCTCCTCGGGATTCTTTCGCCTGCCGTGTTCCTGAAACTCGAATTATTTAGGGTCTCGTTGGTTGTTTTTAAACAATAACCATCCTGTCCTGATTTGACAGAACAACATGCCAGTATCAAAACAAGTTGATTTATATTTTATAATTCAGGTACAGAGTTATATCTTCCATAAACAATGAGCTTTTAACGCTGATAAAGCTGAATAATCTCCTCTGATAATTCACGCGCCAGTAACGACGTCATTAAATGATCCTGGGCATGTACCATAATTAATGTCATGGGTTGCCGGGCTTCGCCGGCATCCTGTTCAATTAATTTGGTTTGCATTTGATGGGCCTGGCGTGAATAACCATCGGCTTCACGCAGCAGTGTTTGGGCTTCCTCAAAATTGCCCGCTCTTGCGGCACGCAATGCTTCAAAGCACAGACTGCGTGACTGACCCGCGTTAACGATAATTTCCATTACCGCTTCTTCTAATGCGACCATATTTATTTACTCTTCATCAAAACCATTATTTTTCGCGGTGGCGGCAAACCATTCTCCGCTTTTCTTAACGGTACGTTTCTGGGTTTCTAAATCGAGCTGAACAAAACCGTAGCGATTTTTATACGCGTTACACCATGACCAGTTATCAATAAAGGTCCACATATGATAACCAAGGCAATTACAGCCTTCGCTAATTCCTTTATGCAGCCATTTAAGGTGATCGGCAATAAATGCAATCCGGTACTGATCGTTTATTTGCCCGTTTTCAATAAAGCGCTGTTCATTCTCGACACCCATTCCATTTTCAGAAATAAAGCAGCGTGGGTTGCCATAATTATCACGAAGATTAACCAAAATATCGTAAATACCCGGCTCATAAATTTCCCAGCCGCGATAAGGGTTCATTTTTCGCCCCGGCATCTCGTAATAATCAAACAGCCATTCCGGCATAAACGGTGACTCTGGGTTAACGGCGCTGTCCCGGCATTTCACCCGCCGCGGCTGGTAATAGTTAATGCCCAGTAAGTCTATTTTCCCGTCGGCAATCAGCTCCTTATCGCCCAGATGGCACTCAGGAAGCTGATCATACTCTTTCAGCAAAGCCACCAGGTCCGCCGGGTATTCACCCCGCAGTACCGGATCGAGGAAGCTGCGGTTAAACAGCAGATCCGCATGGTGCGAAGCTTTCACATCCGCCGGGTGCTGTGAACGTGGATACGACGGCGTCAGGTTGAGCACAATGCCGATCTCACCAGGATGACGCCCGGCGCGAAACGCCCGCACCGCGCTGGCATGAGCCAGTACCGTGTTGTATGCCACTGTGGCTGCCCGTTTGAAATCCACCACGTTCGGGTAATGGAAGTCATACAGATAACCCCCTTCAACTGGCACAATGGGTTCGTTGAAGGTAAACCAGTGCTTCACCTGATGACCAAACAGGTCGAAACAGATCTGCGCGTAGCGGGTGAATGCCTCAACCACTTCGCGATTTTCCCAGCCGCCTTTCTCCTGCATCACCATCGGCATGTCGAAGTGGAACAGAGTGATAAACGGTTCGATGCCCTGTTCCACCAGTTCGTTAAGCATGGTGCTGTAAAACGCAACGGCCTGGGTATTCACCTCACCGGTACCGTCAGGAATCAGTCGGCTCCAGCTTATTGAGGTACGAAAGCTGTTGTGGTTCAGTTGTTTTAACAGGGCGATGTCTTCGCGCCAGTGCTGGTAAAAGGTGGACGTATCCTGCGGGCCCACCTGCTGATGAAAGCGCCAGGGTTGGCTGGCGTACCAGGCATCCCATGTTGTGGCGCTCTTCCCGCCCTGTAAGCTTTCCCCTTCGGTTTGTTGCGCGGAACTGGCGCTGCCCCACCAAAAGTTTTCGGGAAATGCATATTTCATTTTTCTCTCCTTGTTCAGTTACTGCCGACGGTTTCCGCCATCGGTGCGCTGTTCTGCGCTTTTTGCTCTTCGGTCTTCATCAATGAACGTTCGTAAGCACGCAGGAACGGCAGGTACATCAGTGCGGACATCACCATACAAATCACGCACATCACCACCGGACTGAATGCCCAGTTGGCTGCCCAGGATGCGCCAATCGGTGCCGGTGTTGTCCATGGCGTCAGTGAGACGACCTGCGCCAGTAAGCCCATGCGGGTTGCCGCATACGCCAGAATGGCGTTTACCAGAGGGACACAGACGAACGGGATAAACAGCATCGGGTTCATGATGATCGGTGCGCCGAACAGAATCGGTTCATTGATGTTGAAGAAGCTTGGCACAACGCCCATTTTGCCGATAGTCCGTAGGTGCGCAACGCGGCTACGCAGCAGCAAAAAGGCCAGCGGTAAGGTTGAACCCACGCCGCCGATCAGCAGGTAGTGGTCCCAGAAACCTTGCAGGTAAACGTGCGGTAATGCAGCGCCTGCGGCCAGAGCAGCCTGGTTGGCGGAGAGGTTTGCCATCCAGAAGGGGTTCATGATGCCGGTGACGATAAGCGAACCGTGGATACCGGCAAACCAGAAGATCTGGCACAGCAGCACAGAGAGCAGAATGGCAGGCAGTGAGTCTGATGCGGAGACCAGCGGTTCCAGCAGGTGCATAATCGCCTGCGGCAGGATCATGCCAGTTTGCGCTTCAATAAACAGGTTCAGCGGATGCAGCGTACCGATAATCACCAGAACCGGGATCAGGATTTCAAACGAGCGGGCAACACCGGTCGGCACCTCTTTCGGCAGGCGAATAGTGATGTTGTGCTGCTTGAGCCAGGCATAAACGCGAGCGGAGTAAATTGACGTCAGCAGTGCGGTGAAGATCCCCTGGCCGGAGAGGTACTGAGTGGAAATCTGTCCTTCATGATAGGGGGCCGCTACCAGCAGGAACGCCATAAATGCCAGCAGGCCGGTCATCACCGGGTCAAGATTAAACTGACGGCCCAGGCTCGCGCCGATACCGACAGAAATGAAGAAGGTCATGACCCCCATGCTCAGGTTGAAAGGCAACATTAGCTGTGCGCGATATTCGGTTGAAAAATCCAGCCAGGCGCGGGCAAAACCGTTGGTCGTTTCCGGGGAGAACGGCGGGAAAATAAACACCAGCATAAACGAGCCGATGATCATGAACGGCAGCGCGGCGGTAAAGCCATCGCGGATAGCGATAACGTATTTCTGCTGTCCGAGTTTGCCCGCAAGCGGGGTAATGGACTGCTCAATGACGCCAATCATAGACTGATATAACGAACTCATGGGTTCACCTTTTAGTGCGCCGCTTCAATCAGCGACAGTGCATAGTCCAGTACTTTATCGCCACGCTGCATCCCGTAGTCCATCGGATTGATGGGCTGCACGGGGATACCGGCGGCGGCGGCCTTTTCTGACAGCGTATTTAACATATATTTCACTTGCGGTCCGAGAAGCACGACCTGGTATCGTGGAAACTGCATATCAAATTCAGCCACACCGTACGCATCGATCTCGACCGGCAAATTCCGTTGCTGCGCCTCTTCAACCATTTTCCTGACTAACAGGCTGGTAGACATACCGGCGGAGCAACACAACATAATCCTGAACATCTTGACCTTCCTCGAATGTAAAAAGTTATTGCGGGGATGATTGGATATCATACGGAAACCGGTTTCCATCTCATCGCAAAAGAAGTGTGATGGGTATCAAAGTCTCATTGATATAAGCGCTTTTTTCTGGATTCAGGTCACGGAATTTGGATGGATTCTGATAGCAATAGAGTCCAAATGGAAAATCGGTTTCCATGAAAAAAAGAAAAGGATATACTGCGAATGGTTATATTATGAACCATTGCTGGACTTGGTATTTTCAGGCGTAAATTAGTCGTCTGTCAGGGGAGAAAGATGTCTACAATCAACGATGTATCACGTTTAGCTGGGGTGTCCAAAGCCACAGTCTCACGGGTGTTGAGTGGTTCGCGCGGCGTTAAGGAAGCCAGCCGCCTTGCAGTACTGAAAGCGGTCGATGAGCTGAATTATCGGCCCAATGTTATCGCACAGTCCTTACTCAGCCAGTCGACAGGCTGCATCGGTGTGATTTGCGCCCAGGACAATATCAACCAGACCACCGCATATCTTTACGCGCTGGAAAAACACCTCAGCCAAAGTCAGAAACATTTGCTGCTGCGCTTTGCCAACAGCAAAGCGGGGGTGCTGAGTGCGCTGGAAGAACTTACCTGTGGGTTGTGCGACGATGTGTTGATTATCGGCGCCCGTTTCCCGCTGAATATCAACGACGAGAATGTCATTCTGGTGGATTGCGCGGAGTCAGAAACGCCAAACAGTATCCAGTTCGACCACGCGTTCGCGGCTGAAACGGCCTGTAATTTCCTGATAAGCCAGGGGAGACGCCAGATTGCCCTCATCCACCCGGATACCAGCGGCCCGGCGGACCAGGTACTGCTCGGTTATAAGCATGCGCTGGAAAACAATTTCCTGCCGTTTAATCGCAACCTGGTCTTTATGGATGACACCTCGTCATCTGTGGCGTTGCAGGTATTGCTCAACAATGCTACTACCTTGAATTTCAACGCCCTTTTGGTTGCCGATGAGCAGGAAGCGCAGCGGGTGATCCCGCAGTTGCAGGCGTTCAATAAATCCGTACCGGGCGACATCATGGTCTTTAGCCTGGCGGGGTCACTGCATCTGCCGGGGGTTCCAAAAATCCCGGCGATTGAGTACTCCATAGACTCGATGGCGGCGCGGATTGTCGCGTGGCTCAACGAAAAAACCCAAAGCGCGCTGGGCTCTTGTGTGGTGCGCGGGGATTTAATTATTCCTGAGATGATCAAGCGTTAACATTTAAAGAGAGCCTCCGTCCGGAGGCTTTTTTAACGCCGGGATCACTGGCTGATAAATTCCACCGCAACCTGCCGGGTCAACCAGACGCCATTCTCCGCCTGATAGAACGGATAACCCTGCCCGAACATGGCTAATGCGTTAATTTCCAGCACCACCGGCGTACCGTAACGCTGTCCGACCTGGATGGCCACCTCCCGGTCGGCGGAGAGATGAACATATTGTCGCGACTGTGCGGTTAATCCTTCTGCAAGAATGGCGGAAAGAAAACGGCTGGCGGTGCCGTGGTACAAGATGTCCGGTGGTTTTTTTTCAGTAAAGGCGATATCGACTTTCGCCGTCGAGTGCCCCTGAACAGCACGAATACGCAGCCCGTCTTCTGAGAGGGCGAAGCGCTTTTTATCACTGCCTTCCACGACCGCCTCAATGAGTTGTTTGTCCAGTGATGGCCCCTGGCCTGCCGCGCCTGCGATCAGTGCATCAATGTTCGCCCACCCTTCGCTATCCAGTTCCAGACCAATGGCTTCAGGTTGATGGCGCAGAACGTAGCTCAGAAACTTACTGACTTCATTATGTGCTTTTTTCATTATTGTCATCCTTGCATGTCGTTTGCGTGGGGTACAAATAAACCAACCCCAGGGGTTGTAAATCGCCCAGTTTGACACCCGAAAATGATTGATAAAAGAGTGAAGGAGGCGGGAAGTCATAAAAAAGAGGACAACCGCTCTTCTTTGATGCAGAGGGGATCCCCGGATGCATCGCGCACGCAGTACGGTCCCCTCTCCCTTGAGGGGTGAGGAATCCCCAGTAATCTTACGTCTTACAGCGATAACGCCGCGTAATAAGAATAAAACAGTGACAGCGATGACAGGGTCCGGCTGAAAATCGATGAGGCGTTGGCGGCTGACCGGGGCCGTCCGCAGGGAAGCGGGCGGAGGGGATAGCCTGCAAGGACGCAGGCTGGTCCCCGACCCGAAAGTCAGCCGACATAAGCATCATGGACCGCGCCAGCGGCGATTTTCCTGGCCGGGAGCCCGGGTCGCCAGGGTGGCGGCGGTGAGCCACCCTGGCACGTTCACGGGTTCTGTCGCGACAGAAAAGCAAGGAACATAAGGTGAACGGAATGACCATCAGAGCCGCATTTTCCCCCTCACCCTGGCCCTCTCCCTCAGGGAGAGGGGACCGTTCGTGCTCGCATTTTTGTGGGGATTCCTCAGCCCTTGAGGGAGAGGGTTAGAGTGAGGGGGAAATGCCGCAAACAGCACGCGTGCAGCATTCACCATCAAATAAAGGTAAAAATCTCTTCACGCGGCAGGCGGGATTTCGGCAATGCGGCGTTGAAATCACTTTCGCTGCGGTAACCGAGCGACACCAGCACCACGCTGGTCAACCCTTTTTCACGCAGACCCAGCGAGAGGTCCAGCGCACGTTGATCAAAACCTTCCATCGGCGTTGCGTCGATACCTAACATCGCCGCGCCCAGCAGCAGGCCGCCCAGCGCCAGATAAACCTGTTTCTCCATCCACTGCGGAATATCACGGGATTCATAGCGGTGCATATCCACATAAGAACGACGGCTCTTATCCTGGCCTGCCTGCGCGCCTTCGGCAACGAAACGGCCATCTGCGCTCTCCTGCGTCAGCACCTTTTGCAGATGCTGATCATCCAGATCTGTACGCATGCAAAGTGCAATAACGTGCGAGGCATTCAGCACTTTAGGTTCGTTGTAAATGAAAGCGCCGGTGGTGGATTTTGCAATCGCGGCACGGCCTTCGACCGTCGATGCCACCACAAAATGCCACGGCTGGGAGTTTACCGAAGAGGGGCTGTTTTGTAGTACATTAAGCAGCGTCTCAATCTGCTCCTGCGGCAGGGTTTTACCCCCTTCAAAGGCTTTAACGGTATGGCGGGCAAGCACAGCATCATCTAAAGTCATCGTCTTTCTCCGGCAGGAAAATGAAATAAATACGGGACTTGCCGCCCCGTCTGGTAGGTCGAGAATAAACACAAATAGTGACGAGATAAATCACCTCCGCTGTGCAGCACTTTCCCTCCGGGAGTGAAAATAATGTCATGGCGCTTTGCGCCTGTGGTTTTTTCTGGCAAAAAGAGGGCTGACCGTAAGCCCGGCAGGAGAAAGCATGATTCGCCTTGAAGATGTCACCTTATTTGTTCGCTCTGCTGCGCTGGGCAGTTTCTCCAGTGCGGCGCGAGAGGCGGGGCTGTTGCCGGGGCAGGTCAGCGCCGCCGTGCACCGTCTGGAGCGCGACCTCGACAAGCGCCTGTTTGCGCGCTCGACCCGCAGTCTGCGGTTGACCACTGAGGGCGAAAAATATCTGCCCTTCGCTCAGGAGATGCTGGCCGTGGTGCATGCGGGGGCGGAAAGTCTGCACAGCAGCGACAACGACATTCAGGGCGAACTGCGTGTGGCCGTGCCGTCTGATATTGGCCGCAACGTGCTCTTGCCGCTTATCACCCGGTTTTGCCAGCAGTACCCCAAAATCTCGCTGCGTCTGTCGCTCTCCGATGAAATCAGCGATGTCTTTCGCGACCCGGTGGACATCGCGATTCGCTATGGCGTGCTGGATAACAGTAGCTATGTCGCACTACCGCTGGCAGAAGATAACCGCCGCGTACTGGCCGCCTCGCCGGCTTATCTGCAACAACACGGCAGACCGCAAATCCTCGACGACATCGTCAATCACCACTGCCTGCTGTTTACCATGAACAGCCACGTCTATGACAAATGGAGTTTCCCGGAAGACGGTATGCGCCGCCAGCTTATCGTTAAAAGTCGAATGCTGTGCGACGATGCGGATGTTGCCCGCCGTTGGGCGCTGGAAGGGATGGGCATCATCTACAAATCGTGGATTGATATCAGCGCGGACGTTCAGGCGGGCAGGCTGGAAGTACTCTTACCGCAGCACCCCGGCGAAGCGGCGCCCCTCAACCTGATTTGCCCGCACCGCAAGCAGTTCTCTCCGGCAATTCGCCAGTTGCACAGCGTGTTACGCGAACCTCTGCGCGCGATTACCGCGTTGCTGCATACCCACCCGGCGTTTCACCCACAGCCCTGATTTGCTCATCCTGCATCTCCACACACCCCGTCGGCCCTGAGTGGTGGGGTATGCCCTGTGCGTCTATCGTCAGACAATATTCAGCTTTCAAAAAGCCACGTTTTGCTAACCCCTGATATGGTGATAGGCGACTATTGTTGAAGCCACATAAAAAATCAGGGATCGCGTTCAGTGAGGAATGCGGCGAAAAGGCGTAAATCAGCGCCTAATGTTGTCCGGGCTGGCGACGCAAGGAGTGCCGGGTTCAGTCCGTCATCTAAAAGGTATGTGCGAATGGCTTTACGTTCATTAGGTACCACGGGTTTACAGATCCCCCGGCTGGTTTTTGGCGGTAACGTATTTGGCTGGACCGTGGATGAGAAGCAGAGTTTTAGTTTGCTGGACGCATTGCTGGAGCGAGGCTTCACGGCAATCGACACCGCGGACGTTTACTCTGCGTGGGCGCCGGGTAACAAAGGCGGCGAATCGGAAACCATCATTGGTAAGTGGTTTGCCGCCCATCCTGGCGTGCGTGAAAAAGTGACTCTTTTTACGAAAGTCGGCGCTGATTTGGGCGCACCTGGCAAAAAAGGCCTTTCCGCACGCTGGATTGAACAGGCGGTCGAGGACTCATTGCGCCGTCTGCAAACCGACTACATCGACTTGTATTTCTCCCACTGGCCGGACAGCGAAACGCCGTATGACGAAACCCTGGGAGCATACCAAAAGCTGCTTAAAGCCGGGAAAATCCGTGCGGTCGGGGCGTCAAATCTCAATGCGGAACAGTTACAGGCTTCTCTGAAGGTGGCGGATGACAACGGCTTGCCGCGCTATCAGGTACTGCAACCGGAATATAACCTGTATGACCGTGACAGTTTTGAAGGAAAACTGCAGGAGTTAACGGTTCGGGAAAATATCGGTGTGGTGACCTACTACAGCCTGGCGTCGGGTTTTCTGTCGGGCAAATACCGCAGCGAAAACGATCTCAGCCAGAGTCAGCGCGGGCAGGGCATCAACAAGTACCTGAATGCACGCGGCTTTGCCATTCTGGATGCGGTGGACAAGGTGGCGGCGAAACATAATGTGAAACCCGCTGAGGTAGCGCTAGCCTGGCTTATCGCTCAGCCTGGTGTGACTGCGCCTATCGCCAGCGCCACAAAAATCGCCCATGTGGAGAGCTTCGTGACGGCGGTGTCGCTGGTCCTTTCCAGTGAGGATATCGCGGCGCTGAATAACGCCGGTCAGTAAGGCACAAAACCGGATGGTTATGCGCCATCCGGTGCGCTTTTCCCACCTAAAAATTGTAGTTTTGCATGACCTGAGACAATTTTTCCTGTTGTTCGGTTGGAGTTTTTGTCGCCCCTGCCGTTAAACCTTTTGATGAACGCCACGTATTACCGTACAAGTCCGGCAGGTGATTGCCGCCGCGTAAGCACCTTCTGACTTGTCGTTCGGGACAGGGAACAATGAAGGAAAGTCACGCAAAGAAACACGATGTGCTGATTGAGCGACTGTGCGAAATTTTCTCGGTCCTTTATCAGGGAAATACCATCGATAAGGCATGGTTATGCACGAAATTTGGCATTACGGCGCGCACCGCGTACCGGGACCTGGCGCGGCTTGGCCACTTGCTGGATCAGGTCTCGCCTGGCCGTTATCGCCTGAGCACGCATCTGCTGCCGACACTCCATACCGGGCACCTGGCGGAATTTGCTGATTTCGCGGGCGTTGCGCATCTGTTCCCTCGTCGGGACGGACAGTCGCTACGTAACAGCATGAAAAACCGGGATAACATCGCTTTTCATGGTGTCAGTAGCCGGGAAAATTACACCATGGATGACCTGATAGGCCAGCTCAATCAGGCTATCGCCGCCCGGCAGGAAGTCACGTACCGCTACCGTGAAAAAAACCGCTGCGTTCAGCCGTATCGCCTGATAAACCATTATGGTTTGTGGTATCTGGCGGCGGTGGATGCGGGCACGCTCAAGGCCTTCGAGCTGGCGCTGATTTCCCAGTTTGCGCCAGGGACAAACCGCTTCATGGCCGATCCACTGGTGCTGGAGGAGCTGGAAGCAGGCTCGGATATTCGCTTTGGCAAAAAGACAGAGGTGCAATTACGGATTTCGGCTCATGCGGCGAAATTCGTCAGCCGACGCCCGCTTTTTCCTGCTCAACGCCTGGTGGAACGGCACGACGATGGTGGCATGACAATTTCATGTGACATTCGCGACCCGCACACGCTGTTTCGCTGGCTGCGCTACTGGCTACCGGATGTCAGCATCCATTCGCCCGCTTCCCTGCGCGACGCGTTTAAGCAAGATTTACAGCGGCGCTACGCCGAAGCTAGCGACGATATTGTTCATCCGATACCTGCTCCAGCCAGGTAACCGGGCTGCCGTTTTGTGATTCGGCGATAGCGATATGGGTCATCGCATTGTCTGGCGTTGCGCCATGCCAGTGCTTCACATCCTGCGGGATCCAGACGATATCGCCCTGGTTCATCTCCTCAATGGATTCCCCTTCACACTGGATCCAGCCTTTGCCGTGGGTGACGATCAGCGTCTGGCCGAGTGGATGGGTATGCCATGCCGTGCGCGCACCCGGTTCAAAGGTGACAGTCGCGCCGCCAACGCGCGCCGGAGCATCGGTCTGGAACGGGGCGTCGAGGCGCACGCGGCCGGTAAAATAGGCCTCCGGGCCGGGTGCGGAGGGGACAGAACCACTACGGATAATTTTCATTTTCTTCTCCTGAAAGGTAAAAACCACAGGATTAAGTTTACGCAGTGCCGCCGGGATTGATTAGTCGGGGAAATCGAAAAGGACTTATGAGAGACATTCATGAGTGTCTCAGGGGGGAGCCCGGCTGTGCGGCTACAGAGTAACGGCGAGCTGGAGCGATGGAATCGAATTGCGGGCGGCAGAATGGGGTTAAAAGACTAACTCATGAATGGCGTTCACTGACCGTCATGGTAAACCATACTTCTTCATCACTGTCGTTGGCATAGGCATGGGGCGCATCGGTCCGGGCTACGGCGGAGCTGCCCTGCGTGACGGCCAGGACGGTTTCATCGACGGTGACGGTCAATGTGCCTTGCTCCACATGCAGTAGTTCAAAGGTGCCAGTCGGATGACCCGGTGAGCTAAAACGTTCGCCGGGAAACAGATGCCAGCGCCACATTTCCAGCATGTCGGGTCCACTGGTGCCTGCCAGTAAGCGGGCCGAACCGCCCTTATCCCCGTGCCAGAGTACCGGGATATCCCCGGCATCAATCAGGTGGACGGCGGGTTTACTGGTCACATCGACAATATCCGCCACGGAAACGCCCATCGCCGCGGCGATTTTACAGAGCATCGCGATGCTGGGGTTGGCCAGACATTTTTCGATCTCGACCAGCATGCCTTTGCTGACACCTGCCCGGCGGGACAGTTCGTCCAGCGATAGTTTTTGTTGCTGGCGAAACGCTTTAATTCGCACCGCCACGGCCTGGCTAACGGTCTGGAGGTCGGCACCTGAGTCGGTCGGTATATTGACTTTTTTGGTCATCGGTCACTACTATGGGATAAATTAGTCACTAAAAGGATTATCCGATGCTTTCTGTTCAGCCGTCAATCGACGCCGGTATCGCCCGCATTGCACCACAGTTTCGTGCGCTTAGCATGCTGGTGGAGGCCGCACCGTTAAGGCATCCTCAGGTGGGAGAAGCGGCGCTGGCGCGTGCCTGTGCAGAGGTGGTGGCGGGTGGCCCTGATTGGGCGCAGGCGCATCTGGATGCGTGGAGCGAGGTGTTTAAACGTTTCGGTGCGAAGCCAAAACGCACGCCATGTTCTGCCGACGCGCTGCGAAAACGGGTGTTGCGTGACGGTTCGATGGCGGCGATTGATCCGGTGGTGGATCTCTATAACGCCATCAGTTTGCGCTATGCGATTCCGGTGGGCGGCGAGAATCTTGCCGCGTATGTGGGCGCACCGAGGCTGGTTATCGCCGAAGGGACAGAGCGTTTTGACATGATGAAAGACGGGCAACTGGCGGAAGAGTCGCCGGAGCCCGGTGAAGTGGTGTGGCGTGACGATCTCGGAGTGACGTGCCGCCGCTGGAACTGGCGGCAGGGGGTGCGTACCCGCCTGAGTGCGACCGATAGCCAGATGTGGTTTATCCTGGAAAGCCTGCCGGAGATGCCGATTGATGCCTTGCACGCCGCAGGCGATGAGCTGGCTGCCGGTTTGCAGGAGATGATGCCTGGCAGCATTATCCGTTCGTCGCTGCTCACGGTATGAAAGGGAATATCCCGGATGCGGTGCGCCCGTAGCCCCGGCAAGCGCAGCGCCGCCGGGGATGCCCCGGATGAGCACTACAACCTCGTCAACGTCGCAAAATAGGCGGCGAGACTGTCTATCAGAGCCCTGACCGCAGGCGGCAACCCTTTGCGCGTAGTGAATACAAGGTGAACTATCCCCGGCACGCTGCGCCACTGCGGGAATACCTGCACCAGCTCCCCCTTCTCTAATGCGCGATGGCAAAAGTGCTCCGGCAAAAACGCCACGCCGAGCCCCTGACTTGCCGCCGTACGCACCGCCGCAAAATCACTACAACTCATCATTGGCTCGTGACGAAACATCATGCTTTGCTTATCACGGTTTTCCAGCGGCCATTCCACTTCGGCGTCGCCATCGTTAGTGCTGAGCGTGGGCAGGGTATTCAGCGTGGCGATATCCTCCCCCGCACGCCGCGCCAGCGAAGGGCTGGCAACCAGAATGCGGTGCGAAGTACCCAGCGTGCGCATGATGAGTTCCGCATCGCTATTAAGCTGCGTACGCACGCGCAGGGCCACATCAATGCGCTCATTAATCAAATCCACGGGCCTGTCGAGAGCAAGGATTTGCAGCCGGACCTTCGGGTAGCGGTGCATATAGGCCATCAGCGTGTCGGAAACCACCTCCACCATCCCGGTCGGGCAGCTAAAACGCACCAGGCCATGCGGCTCGGCATGGGCATTGATAATCAACGCCTCTGCCTGCTCAGCCTCTTGCAACATGGCCCGGCAGCGCTGATAAAACGCCTCGCCCACTTCGGTGACGCGAAAACGGCGGCTGGTTCGCTCAATCAGCCGTACGCCGAGGCGAGATTCCAGCTCGGCAATCCGACGGCTGAGTTTTGATTTTGGTTCGTGCAGTGCCCTGCCTGCGGCGGCAAAACCCCCGTGGCGCACCACCTCGGCAAAATAGCGATAGTCATTCAGATCGGTACGCATTGTCGCCTCATCGTTCCTTTAATAGAACGATAGGTAGCATAATTGCTATCTTTTTGCACTATCGTTCCACTGGTATCTTCATCATCACTAACCCAACGGAATAAACCGGAGCGTAAAATGAACAGATACAGCAACAAAGTGGTGGTAGTGACTGGCGGTACCAGCGGCATCGGCCTGGCAACAGCAAAAGCCTTCGCAGCAGAAGGGGCGCATGTTTACATCACCGGGCGTCGCCAGCAAGCACTGGACAATGCGGTACAGGCCATTAGCGGCAGCGTGGTCGGCGTGCGTGGCGATATGGGGCAACTGGCCGATATCGACCACCTCTATGATGTGATTCAGCAACAGCATGGCCAGATTGATGTGCTGGTGGCGAATGCGGGCGGCGGCGACTTTGCGCCCCTTGGTGAAATTACCGAACAGCATTACGAGCAGACCTTTAACACCAACGTAAAAGGCGTGCTTTTCACCGTGCAAAAAGCGCTACCGCTGCTTAAAGATGGCGCCTCCATTGTGTTGACGGCCTCGACCACCAGCGTGAAAGGTACGCCGGCATTCAGTGTTTATTCGGCCACCAAAGCGGCGGTACGTAACTTTGCCCGTAGCTGGATTCTGGATCTTAAACCGCGCCGTATTCGCGTCAATGCCGTAAGCCCTGGCCTGACCGATACCGCCGGACTGAATGAGCTGTTTGGCGGTGGTGAACAGGCGGAAGGCACCAAGTCCTGGCTCTCCGAACAGGTACCGTCAGGCCGTATTGGCCAGCCTTCTGAGGTTGCCAGCGCCATCACGTTCCTCGCCTCGGATGATGCGAGCTACATCAACGGTATTGAGCTGTTTGTCGACGGCGGTCTGGCACAGATTTGATTAAGAGATTACCCCGTATTCGCAGAATGGGATACGGGGTAACTAACATTAGGTTATCGTATAATTTAGGCTGGTTTTGGATCACATCAAATTCAAGGAAGAGAAATGTGCAGCCAAAGGCTATATAAATGTAGCGATCAACCATCTAAGCCAGTGGGTGAAAAGGATGTTTCATCTCAACCGTTAATTGAAGTCCCCAGGAAGATAGACTGGGAAAGTTGGTTTGATGGCGAAACCGCTAGTGAAGATTTTATGAATGTGCGTGAACAAGACGTATGACTAGTATTGGTCTTTGAAAGAAACGTCAGTATGTCCTGAAAGGGATTTACACTGGCTTCTTTGTGCCGGACAGTTGGCTTTTATAAAAAATCTGATTTTACCTTTATGCTTCAAATGCATAAGCATTCCTGGTATATCTCGATACATCCGCAATAACCCCGTGGTAGACTCGCCTTATAAAATATATTGATGTCATCTAATTTATAACAACTGAAATAATCATTTTCAGGGAAGGTGAAGTGTGCCTGATTGGTTATCGTTAGCAATAGATTCATTTTGGCCAATGCTGCATGCCGGGCTGACATTTACTATTCCATTAACATTGATTACCTTCGTCCTTGGATTAATTCTGGGGTTCGTTGTGGCGTTAATTCGTTTATATGGACCTGCGCCGCTGAAAAGCCTGGTGCGCTTCTATGTCTGGATTATTCGCGGTACCCCCTTACTGGTGCAACTGTTCCTTATTTTCTATGCATTACCAAATGCGGGTATCACGCTCGATGCGTTTCCATCGGCGGTGATTGGCTTTACGCTGAATATTGGCGCCTATACCTCGGAAGTGATCCGGGCGACCTTGCTCTCGGTGCCAAAAGGCCAGTGGGAAGCGGCACACTCCATCAGCATGAGCTGGAGCCAGTCGCTGCGGCACATCATTTTGCCACAGGCGGCGCGCGTGGCGGTTCCGCCATTATCAAATACCTTTATTTCGCTGGTAAAAGACACTTCGCTTGCATCGGTGATTACGGTTCCGGAGATGTTTCTCGCCGCGCAACGTATTGCCGCCGTCACCTACCAGCCGCTTATTCTTTATAGCGAAGCAGCGCTCCTCTATCTGTTGATCAGTTCCGTCTTATCGTATTTACAGTCGCACCTGGAAACCCGATTAGAAAGAAATACCGTGGTTAAGGAAAATAATAATGATAACGCTATCCGGAATTGAGAAAAGTTTTGGTTCGCAGAAAGTACTGCACGATATCTCTCTTACACTTCCGGAAGGCAGCGTCACGGCATTAATTGGTCCCTCCGGTAGTGGAAAAAGTACATTATTACGCTGCGTCAATTTGCTGGAAATTCCACAGGCCGGAACGGTGAAAATTGGCAGCGAAGATATTTCATTTAATGGCCATGCCAAACCGAAGAAAAAAGATATCCGGCGCATATGCCAGCAGACCGGTATGGTCTTCCAGAACTTTCAGCTATTCCCGCACTTAACGGCGCTGGAAAACATCATGCGCGGGCTGGTGGTGGTGCAGAAATGGCCCGTTGCCAAAGCCAAAGCGCGGGCGGAAGAGTTACTCACCAAAGTGGGCATGCTGCATAAACGCGACGCCTGGCCTGCCATGCTCTCTGGCGGCCAGCAGCAGCGCGTAGCGATTGCCCGTGCACTGGCTCCGTCGCCGAAAGTTTTGCTCTGCGACGAACCGACGTCGGCGCTCGATCCTGAATTGTCGCTGGAAGTCGTTGCCGTCCTGCGCCAGCTCGCCCAGGAGGGGACAACCATGTTGATGGCGACACACGATTTACGGCTGGCGGCGAATATCGCCAACCAGGTTGTCTTCCTGGAGTCCGGGCACATTGTGGAGAGTGGTACCTCGAAAGCCATCTTCACCCAGGCGAAAAAGACGCGAACACAACTGTTTATTTCCACCCTGACCGACACCCTTCCCGATTCCTGGGAAATTTAAAACAACAACACGGCAACTCTTTAAGGAGCTAATGATGAAAGTATTAGTCACTGCATTGCTGGCAAGCGCCATTCAACTGAGCGTTTCCCATGCTGCTTTCGCGGCAGACGATCTGGCCACTATCAAATCTGCCGGGGTGTTAAAAATTGGTACTGAAGGCACCTATCCGCCGTTCACCTACCATGATGCCTCTGGAAAACTGGTGGGGTTTGATGTGGAGATTGGTCGCGAAATCGCTAAACGTGTTGGCGTGAAGGCGGAATTTGTCGAAGGCAAATGGGATGGCCTGATTGCCGGGCTCGACGCTAAACGTTACGACGCGGTCATCAATCAGGTGTCGATCACCCCGGAGCGTAAGGCGAAATTTGATTTCTCCGAACCCTATATTTCCTCCAAAGCGGTGCTGATTGTTAATAGCAATAACACGGCGATCAAGAGCTTCGATGACCTCAAAGGCAAGAAATCTGCCCACACGCTGACCAGTAACTATGCGCAACTGGCGCGTAAATACGGCGCGGAGGTGGTGGGGACCGATGGCTTTGATCAGTCGGTATCGTTAGTTGCCCAGGGGCGTGCGGATGCCACCATCAATGACAACCTGTCATTCCTCGACTTCAAGAAACACAAGCCGGATGCACCGGTGAAAATTGTGGCGTCGCAAAATGATGCAGAACAGGTGGGTGTCCTGATTCGTAAGAATGAAGGGGAGCTGCAACAGGCAATCAATAAAGCCCTGGACGGCATTAAAGCTGACGGGACCTACCAGAAGATTTCCAATACCTACTTCGGGACCGATGTCTCTAAATAACCGCTCAGCCGCAGCGGTCATTGCGCCGCTGTTGGTTTTAAAAAAGGCAGCAGTTGCACGGGAGAGCCGGGGGCAAACTGCTGCCAAAAGTACAACGTTTACTGCGCTTTTTCTTTTATTAGCATTGCAAGGACAAAGAACACGGCGACGAAAGCGATGATGAAGTTAAAGCCCGTCGAGATACCGTAATTGTCGGAGACCTGACCTATGACCGACCCGGCCAGCGCGCCGCCGAAGCCAGAGGCGACATAAATCAGCCCCATCACCGAACCGCTTTTGCGGGTAAGGCGCGTGGCAATGGCTGCCGCCGTCGGGAACAGCACGGACATGGCGAAGCCGAACAGCATGAACAGGTAGACGAACTCCACTACCAGCATGCGGCTGACGATGATGGAAACCAGCGACAGAATCGAGAACCAAATCAGCGTCCGGCGCTCGCCCAGTTTCAGGGTGATAAAACCGCCAATCACGCGGCCAATGGTAAACAGCCCGGCAAACGAGGAAATGACATAAGCGGCTTTCGCAGCCTTACCGGCGGCGTCCAGGTCTGCGATATCGAGTGCGGCGTAGAAAATCGGGAAAAAGTTCAGGAACGCCGCTTCTGCTGCCACATAGAACAGCAGGAAGGCGATCACGACCATGATGTGTTTCTGGGTCAGCAGCTCAATAAAGTCGCTCAGCTTCATGCTGGACTGGGCATTGCTCTCCAGCTTCAACGTGCTCAGAACCAGCACCAGCACGGCGACGATAACGGCGATGCCAACGTAGAAGGCGCGCCAGGAGACACTGTTGGCGAACAACTGATGCAGGATCAGCGGGGTGACAATCATCCCGACGCCAAACATGGCGTTGGAAATATTGAACATCATTCCGGCTTTGTCTTTATAGAAGGTCGGAATGACGGTCACGATGGAGACCATCATCGAGCCAATGCCCAGACCAATCACCAGATAGAAACCAAAGAACAGCGCCACGGTATAGGCAAGGCTGGTGCCCATCAGGCCGGCAATCATCAACAGCGAGCCCACCAGCATCATGATTTTCAGACCTTTTTTGTCGGTCAGGTAGCCTGTCAGCAGGCTGGAAATCAGAAAACCAATCTGAAACAGGGTAATTAGCGTCCCTACCTGGCCCATATTGAGATCAATGCTGTGCTGTACCTGTTCAAGGATCAGCCCTTTGGTGTTCTGAATCCCGCCCAGCAAAAACATGGTCATAAATAGCAGGAAAAAAACTTTCCATTTTTGCGCATTCGTCATTATTCAGCTTCCTTGCGTAGTTCATATTCTCCGATGGCGTCAAACAACGCCTGATCAGCCCATCCGTAGCAGTAATAGAGCAGGTCATCGCAGGCGCTGGCTTTTGCGGCGCGTACCGCTTCCAGCAACTGTTCTGGCGGCAGATTCCACATCTGTATACCGCTGAAAATAAAAGTACCTTCCTGCGAGAGCTGGCGTACCCGATCGTTTTGCTCTTTGACGAAACTGATCGGGAAGCCGGAGACTTTAAAGTCCTCGTAGCTGAGCGCGTAAGGCAGGTTGAACAACTTTTTAAACGCCTCAAAAGCGGGTTCAAGCGCGGCTTCATCGCAGGCAAAGAAATTGACCAGCCCCTGTACGTCCGCACCGCCCCCGAGTTTGTGGTAAGGGAAATGTTTCAGCGTGCCGGAAAGACGCGTCAGCGCGCGGTAATCCTGTCCGAGGATCCAACTGTAGGCCGGTGGCCACAGGTCGAGCCAGAAATGGATATCGCCAATGTTCTCTTTCACGTTTTTCAGGATACGTTCGACCAGCCCGGTAACGCTTTGCTGGCGAAACGCAACCCAACGGGCAATGATGGGGTTATCGCGAAACGCCTCAACGGGATAAGCGAAGTCCCCTTCGGCTAGGGCGGCAGCGATTTTATCCAGCTCGTCTTTGACTTCCTCTGGCGCGAGGCCCTGCGCTTTCATGGCCTGCTGGCAGTGTGGGCAGAAACAGGTAAAAAGCCCGGCGGGATTGACCTCTTTTCCGGCCCAGTCAGGAAAGCGGATACGGTCAATCAGGAAGGTGTCGTAACCGTAAAGACTCTTGATGCGGCTGAACGTTTTTTGCCAGTAATCGGCTACATCCGGCGCATTGGGGCATAGCCAGTACTTGATGACCCGGCCACGATAATCAACGACCTGGTTGTTGGCGATATCACCACTAAAATCCCCGTTCAGGATGTTTACCCAGGGAATCACTTTATAGCGAGTGCCTTCTGTCGCCTGTTGAACCCGGCGCAAAGGGTCGTTGCCCGCCAGCACGCCGGGGTCTATTTTCTGCTGCAGACGCGTATCGGGATTATCAATATTGACGTGCAACATGCCGTTGCCCATTACCGATTCGTGTACCGGGTTATGCGGTAATACGCCAACGGGATACGGATTACGTTCAAAAATGGTATTTAATTCGACAAATAAATGTTCGACGTTCTGCATGCCGTCTATGCGTTGCAGAATGTTCTCCATTCCTTCGTCCAGAATATCGTGCGGATGCAAATGGATTCCTGCCATTATGTTCTCCTTGTCGTCAGGTGACTGACACTAATTAATTTGTGCGTCTGGCATAAATTGAATTGCGGGATAAATAGCGGAAAGCGCCAGAATGGCGATGCCATAAAGCGGTGCTTTTTCGCGTAATTCTGATAATTCCACGGTGACGTGGGTATTGGTGAAAAGCTGTCTATCGAGAGTGGCCTGCACGCGGGGTAAGAAATAGTCCGCCACGTGGGTGACACCGCCGGTTAACACCACTTTTTGCAGGTTTGCCATCGCCACGAGATTAATAATCCCCATGGCTAAATAATCGGCCATCTCATCGAGCAGTGCGCAGGCCAGTGGGTCGCCCTTGTGTACGTATGACATTATCTTTTCCAGCGAAAGCGTCTGGCTTGTCAGTTCTTTAAACCTGTCGCTGATACCAGAGCCTGAGCAGTAGCTTTCAAAGCACCCCTTATTGCGCCAGTTTTTATAGAGCTGGCCGCGGTTAAAAATCATGTAACCAATCTCGCCCGCTGCATTATTGACACCACGAATGATTTTACCGTCCATCAGCAGCGCTGATCCTAAGCCAGTCCCGATGCCAATTAGCGCGGCGCTGTTGCTGTTGCGACATTTACCGCACCACATCTCGCCCACCAGCGCGGCACGAATGTCATTCTCCAGGATGACCGGCAGAGAAAGCCGCTTTGTTAGCTCATCCGCCAGGGGAAGACGAGACCAGTCAGGCAGATTGGGCGAGCCTTCCAGCACTACGCCATTACTGATATCGATAATGCCGGGCGTCGCAAGACCAATGACGCCGATACGACGATATTCAATACCACTTTCCACGATAAAGCTGGCGATGCTATTGGATAACTGGTCAATAAAGGCATTACGATCGTCGGTCTGGTAAGTCGCTTCGCGTTTTTCATACAAAATCGTGGCATCGAGATTAAACAGCGAAAAGGTAATTTTCGTTCCGCCCAGATCGATGCCAATCCCCAGCCTGGCGTGTGGATCAAAATTAATCAGAATGCCTTTTCTTCCTTGCCCGGTTTGTTCGCTAACGCCGCCTTCAAAAATGATTTTCTCCAGCAGTAAATCGTTAATAATTTCTGAAACGGTCGCTTTGGTCAGTCCACTGATTTTTGCGATTTGCGCGCGTGATAATGGACCCTGCTCACGAATGATATTGAGCACCAGCGTCGCGTTCATCTGGCGTAAGGTATTGGGAACCACTGGCGTCATAATGAATACCCTTTAGTTTGCTTTCCATACTTAATCGTAAGGATTAACTGACTTTGATGTCCTTTTTTGCATATTTATTGCCAGGAATACTGCTCATGTAAAGTGTTTTTGCTTATTTAGTTTGTATTCCATACTAATTTGTTGAGCGCTGTCACACGCTGCTTTTATTTAGCGCTATGGTATTTTTTTAATGAATCTTTAGGGTTTTTTTATTTATTTTTTAAATATTTTAAGGGGTGATTATAGGGTTTTATTTATAAGCTGCATGAATATTTTTAAGCCGTATTATTGGGGTTGTCATGCAATGAAATATAAAAAGGAATATAAAAAAGGAATATAAAAGCCCGGATACGCTGACGCTTATCCGGGCTACACTTTATTCTCTCTGAGGGGTGGGGTGAGGGGGGAAGACTTACATCACCATACTCGCCAGTAAGATAAACAGCAGGCCGCAGATGGAGAGCAGGGTCGACATCAGCGTCCAGGACAACAACGTCTCTTTGGTGGTCAGGCCGAAGAAATCCTTAATCATCCAGAAACTGGCATCATTCACGTGCGAACAGATGCAGGAACCCGCCCCTGTTGCCAGCGTAATCAGTGCCAGATTGGTATGAGGATGCGCCGCCAGCAGCGGGATGACCAGCCCGGCCGTAGAGATCGCCGCCACCGTGGCTGAACCCAGGCAGATTCGCAGGAACGCCGCCACACCCCAGGCCATCAGAATCGGGTTGATATCCATCCCCGACACCAGCGTCGAAATGTACTGACCCACACCGGAGTCAATCAGTACCTGCTTAAACGCACCGCCGCCGCCGATAATCAGCAGCAGACCGGCAATCCCGGCAATCGCTTTGCTGCAAGAATCCATCAGTTCCGAAATGGTTTTCCCACGCCCCACACCCATGGTGTAAATCGCGAACAACAGCGAAATCAGCATGGCGATAGTGGAGTTCCCCAAAAACAGAAAGATGTTATAGAGCGTGCCAGGGTCGCCTGCGTCTTTCGGGCGGGCCATTTGCATAATGGTCACCAGCGCCATCAAAATCACTGGCAGCATGGCGGTTAAAAAGCTGATGCCAAAGCCTGGCATTTCGCTCTCGCTAAAACTTTTCGTCGCGCCGAGAGAGGCAATATTGCCCTCTTTTTTAAAGGCATCCGGAATTAAACGCTGGCACACTTTATTCAGCAGCGGACCGCAGAGAATAAAGGTCGGAATACCCACGATAATGCCGTAAATCAGCACCATCCCGACATCTGCGCCATATTCACGGGCGATCACGGTAGGGCCTGGGTGCGGCGGCAGAAAGCCATGAGCAACCAGCAAACCGGAGAGCATCGGTACGCACATATACATCGGTGATATTTTCGCTTCCCGGGCGATGGCGAAGATAATCGGCACCAGCAGTATCAGGCCGACTTCGAAAAAGAGCGCAATCCCGACGATAAACGC
Source organism: Citrobacter sp. BDA59-3 (assembly GCF_015167655.1). NCBI lineage: Bacteria > Pseudomonadati > Pseudomonadota > Gammaproteobacteria > Enterobacterales > Enterobacteriaceae > Citrobacter > Citrobacter sp. BDA59-3. The sequence goes on along the minus strand of NZ_CP063427.1, from coordinate 5,255,975 downwards.
CGAACAGACCACCGCCCAGTCGAGTTTCTTCGCGCCGAAATATTTCAGCATGGTCAGCGCGATACGCTGTGCGCCACCCGCGTCAGACAACAGACGCCCAAGCATCACACCGAAACCAAATATCAACCCAATATGGCCCAGCGTACCGCCAAGGCCAGATTCGACCGAGGTGACAACTTTATTCAGGTTCATTCCACTGGCGATGGCGACCCCGATTGAGACGATAATTAACGAAACAAAGGTGTTTAATTTTATTCTTATAGTTAAAAGCAGGAGTACAGCAATACCTGCCACGACGATAAATAGTGGCATAACGTCCTCTCTTTCCAGGATACAGATGTGATCTACCAGACTGCCTGAATCAGGCAGCCGAATAATAAATAATTTAATAATGGGTATGTCTTAACTCAGGGCTTATTAATATAGTCCTGTAGCGCTTCACTAATTTTATTAACGTCATAAATACAACCGCGCCATGTCCCGCCGCTCACGGCCTGCAGCATTGCCCAGAGACGTGTATCATCCGGTAATTCCGGGTCAGGTATTAAATCCGGATGCGTATTGCGGGCATTTAATATTGCGGCTGCTTCCTCACGCGATGGCAAAATAGTATCGACATCGGTTCCTAAGAAATTCACCTCCCCATGAAGTTGTTTGCAGTCGATTTTAATTTCAATAATATCTCCGGTACGTAGCTTACCAATCGGCCCACCCGCCAGAGCTTCTGGCCCGACGTGACCAATACAGGCCCCGGTTGAGACGCCGGAGAAACGGGCATCGGTAATTAACGAGACATGTTTACCATATGACAAATGTTTCAGCGCGCTGGTAACCTGATAGGTCTCCTCCATTCCCGTACCGGAGGGGCCTGCGCCAATAATCACCAGAATATCGCCCGCTTTAATTTTGTCGTGTTTGATATCGTAAATGGCGGCTTTTTCCGAGAGGTACACTTTCGCCGCGCCTTTATGGTAATAGACGCCCTCTTCATTAATCACCGACGCATCAATAGCCGTGGACTTAATCACCGATCCTTCCGGCGCGATATTGCCCACCGGGAAAGTAATAGTAGACGTCAGCCCACGTTTAGCGGCCTGTTGCGGCGACATAATCACATCGTCCGCTGCAACCTGTTCTTGCTTAAATAACAGCTCTTTGAAAATCTGCCGACGTTCAGACTGCTCCCACCAGTCGAGGTTTTCCTTGAGCGTGTTGCCGGTGACGGTCATGACATCTTCATGCAGTAAACCCAGGCTGCGCAGATGCAGCATCACTTCCGGCACGCCGCCTGCCATAAAGGCATTCACCGTCGGGTGATAGACCGGGCCGTTCGGCAGCACGCTCACTAAGCGCGGCACCTGCTTGTTAATGCGGATCCAGTCTTCCACGGTTGGGATATGACAACCCGCCTGATGAGCAATCGCCGGGATGTGCAGCAGCAGGTTGGTGGAACCGCCAAAGGCCGCGTGAACCATCATGGCGTTTTCAAAGGCTTTATCGGTGAGAATATCCTTCGTGGTGATGCCTTTCCGGGTCAGTTGCAGCGCTGCACGGGCGGAAGCGCGGGCGATTTCCTGCCACACCGGTTCGCCTGATGGCGCCAGAGCGGAGTGGGGGATTGCCAGCCCTAACCCTTCGGCCACCACCTGCGAGGTGCCCGCCGTGCCCAGGAACTGACAGCCGCCGCCGGATGATGCGCAGGCCTGGCATCCCGCCCGACGAGCGCCCTGCAATGACAATTCGCCATTGGCAAAACGCGCGCCAATGGTCTGCACTTTGCCGTTATCTTCGCCGTGCAACGCAGGCAGCGTCGCGCCGCCGGGGATCAGGACTGTGGCTTTGTCATGCTGAGAGGCGAGCGCCATCATGGTGGCGGGCAGCCCTTTGTCGCAGGTCGCCACGCCAATCACCGCTTTGGCATCCGGCAGGGAGCGAATCAGGCGGCGCATCACCATTGAGGCGTCGTTGCGGTAGGGCAGCGAGTCGAACATCCCGGTCGTGCCCTGCGTGCGGCCATCGCACGGGTCGGAGACATAGACCGCGTAAGGCAGAGCGTTATTGTGTTTGATAACGTCTGCTGCCGCTTTCATCTGGATATCCAGCTCGTAGTGGCCCTGGTGAAGCGCCAGCGCGACAGGTTTCCCGTCTGGCCCGCGAAGCCCGCCCAGCGTGCTCAGTAGCAGAATGCCATCACGGTTAAGCTCGTCTGGCGACCAGCCCATCCCGGCATTCATCGTCATACCAAAAATATCGCCGCAGGGTCGGTTGATCAGCATATCCGGGGTCAGAGGCAGCTCGCCTTGCGGGCCAGCGGCATGCGTCCTGACGCAGTAAATATCCCGGTTGTCGTTATCAAATATTTCGCGAACAGACATGGTGTTCCCCTTATTGTTTCAAAATTCCCTGAGAGGCCAGGATCGCCTTCACTTTCTCTTTTCCTTCCGTCGATGCTTCCAGGATCGGCGGCAGGCAATACGTATTCACCGGGAGCCCTACGCACTGCATGGCATATTTGATGAGCGAGACAAACGGGGTTTCCAGCGCATAAATCGACGGCAACTGGAGCAATTTTTTATTGAGCGTGGCGGCCGTGGCGAGGTCGTTTTCCTGCCAGGCGCGGTAGATGCCGATGGATAACTCCGGCGCGAAGTTGGCGCTGGCGGTAATCGACCCGTCACCTCCCAGCAGCAACGTGTTGAGTAAATGGTCGTCATAGCCGCAGAAAACGGAGAAATCCGGGCGCACTGCTTTGACGGTATTAATCATTGCGCGCAGGTGACCGACGCTGTCGATGGTATCTTTAATGCCAACGATGTTGTCGTTTTGCAAAACCAGGCGTTTGACGGTCTCCGGCGTTAAGTCCTGGCCGGTCAGGTCGGGGAAGTTATAGATGATCACCGGCAGTTTTACGCTTTGCGCGATGCGGTGGTAATAATCGTCCAGGTTGCGCGGGGCGACTTTCCAGTAATAGGGGTTGATGGCAACAATGCCATCCGCGCCACAAACCTCAGCATGCTGCGCCAGTTTTACCGCTTCGTCGGTGGAGGGAGAGCCCACGCCAATCAGCACAGGAACGCGTTTATCCGCTGTGGCGACCGCCGCTTCGGCGAGCGCCATCCGTTGGCTGGTGTTCATCTGGCTGAATTCCCCGCCGGTCCCCAGATAAAACAGTCCGTCGACCCCTTTCTCAATCAGGAAATCTGCGACCGCTTTCATGGCGGTTTTATCGATATTTCCGTCGTTATCAAAGGTGCTGGAGACCGGCGGAATAATTCCCCTGAACTTTTTCATTACATCAGTTTCCTTTTCTTAGGTTTTCACTTTCACTCCGGTATCCCAGCCCATATGATATTTGCCCGGCGCACTGGCGGAGCAATTCGAGATAACCATCGATCTTATTTCCTGAATACACCACCGGATCGCCCGACAGTGAGATCGCATAATTAACCCGGTTATACATATTGAATACCGGCATACTCAGACATACAGCGCCATAGGTTGATTCTTCATTGTCTATGGCCCATCCGCGTAGACGCGTTTTTTGCAACTCTTCCCGAAATAACTTCTTATCTGTAAAGGTATTTTCGGTATGTTTGGTGAGCGCTAACGCATCCAGAAAATAATCCATCTCTTCACGGGGCTTCCAGGCGAGTAACGCTTTGCCGAGCGCCGTAATGTGTAATTCTAATTTCTTACCAATCCAGCTTTTTTTCGTGGGTACGGAACCGGGACTTTCCACTTTATCGAGATAAATGGCGTAGCAATCTTCTATGGCCCCTAAATGACAGACCAGGCCGCTTTTTTGCGAGAGTTCCTGCATCGGGCGTTTGGTCACCTCAAAAATATTTTTGCGGTGTAATGCCTGACAGCCAAGCTCATAATTTTTAATGCCAAGGGAATATTGATTGCGATCGCTTTTGGTTAAAAATCCGCAATCGACCATGACATTTAATAAATTCAGCAGGCTACTCTTCGGATACTGAAATTCCCGTAGAAGCTCCATAAAACTCGCTGCGCCAACATAGGCAATGTAGGTCAGTATTTTCTCAGCCCGAATAAGTGAATTACACCCTTTACCGCCCATAACGGCTCCTCTATTAATTGAGTAAAAGTTTATCCATCCTGTGTAAGGGAGAATACATGTGGTTCAACAGGCTGAACCGAGTTAGGGCGGGGAAACGTGATCTGTGGCGAGGTTTTGAATAATCGATTTATGTGCGAAGCTCTTAACCCGGATAAGGGGTTTACGCCGCATCCGGGAACCCGGCGGTGCAATATTTACCGAATCGCAAACGCAAAAAAGCCCCCGAAGGGGCCTGAAGGGTTGTCTTTGAGGGCGAACCTGGCCGCCTTGCGGCGACCTGTCGCGACCATCCGGTCTTATTTGCTCAGTTCAGCAGTCATATGAACAACGTTGTTCACGGTCGCTTCGGTAATTTTGTAAGACGCGCCTTCCTGATGTGCCTGTGCGGCGATTTTGGCTTCTGCGCCGTCGATGGTGGAGGAGCTTGCGCTCACGCTCTGAGCGAAAGCACCGAAAGACATCATGGAGAGAGCGGCAACTGCAACGAAAGTTTTGATGGATTTCATGGTCGTATTCCTTAAGTTATTTTGTTCGTAGTAGGGCGTGTCGCCCTGATGTGATAAATAATAGACCGACCATTTGATGGTGAAAATCTAAACTATTTGCCGATAACGTTCAAAAAATTAGAACATAATTTGAGCATGTTTGTGGGCACCAAAACCCCGGTGTCGCTGCGCTTACCGGGGCTACGATCTGTAGCCCGGATAAGGCGTTTACGCCGCATCCGGGAATTCAGCGGCTCGATGCTTTTGTACTGCTTATCCGCAGATGCGCGCCAGTGTTATGGATTGGCGTATTCGAGAATTTCTTCACCCATCAACGTACAGTCATTAAGGAAGATAAACCGCATCCGATATTTGCCTTTATAGATATTTCCCCATACCTGCAATACATCGAAGTATTGTGATTTATTTTCCGGGTTTTGGCTTTTTGCCAGCGGGGTGACATGGTCATCAATTTCCGTCCTGTCATCATTATCACGATAAAAGGCCAGCAGTTTTTTGGCTTCTGAAATGGCCTGTGGCTTACAGGTCTCGGCAGACTTTTTCTCAGCGGCGAATGACTGGAAAGATATTGCGAATAATAAAGATGCGACGAGGGCGATAACTGGTTTCATTGTGAAGCGACCTTTTAACACATAAATGAGGGGACCTGTCGTCACCCACACAGGGTTAATAAGGTTACTCTATTTATGTAGGAACGCAGACGTAAAAAAACAGGCGTAGCCCGGATAAGGCGCGTGCGCCGCATTCGGGAATCCCCTGGCGGCGAGATGCTTACCGATTACAAATGCAAAAAAGCCCCCGAAGGGGCCTGAAGGGTTTTCTTTGAGGGCGAACCTGGCCGCCTTGCGGCGACCTGTCGCGACCATCCGGTCTTATTTGCTCAGTTCAGCGGTCATGTGAACAACGTTGTTCACGGTCGCTTCGGTAATTTTATAAGAAGCCCCTTCCTGCTGTGCCTGAGCGGCAATTTTGGCTTCTGCACCGTCGATGGTGGAGGAGCTTGCGCTCACGCTCTGAGCGAAAGCACCGAAAGACATCATGGAGAGAGCGGCAACTGCAACGAAAGTTTTGATGGATTTCATGGTCGTATTCCTTAAGTTATTTTGTTCGTAGTAGGGCGTGTCGCCCTGATGTGATAAATAATAGACCGACCATTTGATGGTGAAAATCTAAACTATTTGCCGATAACGTTCAAAAAATTAGAACATAATTTGAGCATGTTTGTGGGCACCAAAACCCCGGTGTCGCTGCGCTAACCGGGGCTACGGTTGTAGCCCGGATAAGGCGTTTTACGCCGCATCCGGGTTTATTCGACATCACGCCTTTAGTAGAATCAAAAGAACGATTCACATCGCTATTTTTTCTGATGTAGCTATCAACTCAAACGCTTTATTTATACATTTTGATTGTAATTCTGATGATAAATCATGCGGTAAGTTTAAAAGAAAATGAGTTACTGTCTTTTCTTTAAAAATTAACGTAAGGGGGGATATATATGAGCAACTTTGGCGGAAGATCACAGGAGTCGAACCTGCCCGGGACCGCTGGCGGCCCCATCTGGATTTGAAGTCCAGCCGCCTCACCGGAGACGACGATCTTCCGCGCCTCGATTGCTACATGGAGGCGGGGCGCATTATAGCCACTTTCAACCATTTACCACATCCCCCATCACACTTTTTTCTCGGTCTGCTGTCCGCTTTTCCATACGTTTAAGTTAAATGCTAACTTATTCATGTGGTTACTAAAGTTTTCTCTTACGGCACAATCGCCGTCATAGTAAACAACAAGCCCAATTCGGTAGCTAAATACGCTATTCCGCTGCAAATGTTGATGGTTGGCGATAGCGGTTGTCGCCTCAAAGAACCCTTGAGTGTAAAGGGGGAACTCTTCTGTGACGAAAAAGTAGTGACGGTATTGGCCTGATTGCCGTGTTGCTGCCTGTCCCGGATGCGGTGCACAGGCGTCTTATCCGGGCGATGGTTCGGACGTGATGTGCGCGGTGCTTTGTACCCCGCCACGTCTTTCCAGACATCTCGAAAAAAATCACCATACTTAAAATTTTTATCCTCCCCATATTTGCGAGCGCTATCACGTTAATTATCTCAAAAAGTGTGATCTGCGCTGTAAATATCTCTGAGATCCCGCTTGTTGTCTTATTTTTTGTCCGGAAGGCAGGACACGATTTAGTATTGTCGTTATTTCAATGCCCTTTTATATTTATCATCACGGATTGCAAGCGGAGCTTATCTGTTTTAGAGCTTCATCATTATTTTTAATCTGTGTAAGGGTAAATGATGCAAATGATTACCTCGCGACAAAACAGATTATTGAAATTCCTTCTTCCGCGAAGGGAATTTATTACATTGTTAAAAATCGCTGAATACTTAAATGTATCGGAAAAAACTATTCAGAGGGATTTACGCATCCTTGAACCGTGGCTGGCAGAATGGAATATCGGCATTAATAAGCGTGCCGGTGCCGGGGTCATGCTCAGCGCAGACAATGTCACTGACCTTTTGCACCTCGACCAGTTGCTTGGCACTGAAGGTGATGACGCAGACGGCATGATGAACAATTCCCGGCGCGTGAAAATAGCGTCGCAATTATTAAGCGAAACTCCACATGAAACGTCCATCAGCAAATTATCGGAACGCTATTTTATCAGTAGCACCTCAATTGTGAATGATCTGAAAGTGATTGAGTCCTGGATTGCCCCGCTGGGATTGACGTTAATTCGCAGCCAGAGCGGAACGCATATCGAAGGCAGCGAAAGTAGCGTGCGTCAGGCAATGGCTTCGCTGATCAATGGTGTTATTAACCATAACGAACCGGGAAGCGTAATCTATTCCCGCCTCGATCCGGGCAGTTATAACGCGCTGGTCCATTACTTTGGTGAAGAAGATGTTTTATTCGTTCAGTCATTATTGCAGGAGATGGAAAACGATCTTTGCTGGTCTTTGGGTGAACCCTATTACGTCAATATTTTCACCCATATTTTGATCATGATGTACCGCATTACCCGTGGCAATGCGCTGCCAAAAAAAGACGACAACGCCAGTACCTTTGATGAAAACATCTTTGCCGTTGCCAGTCGTATGATCCAGCGGATTGAACAACGCATCGCCCACCCGTTGCCGGAAGACGAAGTCTGGTTTATTTATCAGTACATTATCTCGTCCGGCGTGGTGATTGAAGAGCATAACGACGTCAGCGTGATTGGCCATATGCACTCCAGCGATGAAGCCCGGCTGATTACTCATCGGCTTATCGCGACCTTCGCCGATATGGTCGACAGCGACTTTAGCCAGGATGTCGCGCTTTACGACGGGCTGTTGATTCATATTAAGCCATTGATTAACCGCCTGAATTACCAGATTCGCATTCGTAACCCGCTGCTCGATGATATCAAAGGCGAATTGCAGGACGTCTGGCGCTTGACCCGGTGCGCGGTGAATCGGGTGTTCAGCGGTTGGGGGGAACAGGCGGTGTCGGAGGATGAAATCGGTTATCTGACCGTCCATTTTCAGGCTGCGATGGAGCGACAGATTGCCCGCAAGCGCGTATTGCTGGTCTGCTCGACGGGTATCGGAACCTCACATCTGTTGAAAAGCCGCATTCTGCGCGCCTTCCCGGATTGGACCATCGTTGGCGTGGTCTCTGCGGGAAGCCTGCCGTCTGTTCTGACGGACGATATTGAACTGGTTGTCTCGACGATCAATCTGCCGGCCATTGCTCTGCCGGTGGTATACGTCACCGCCTTTTTTAATGATGCCGATATTAAGCGTGTGACGGAAACGGTTATTACGGAAAAATTGCATCGTGCGACGTCTCTGGTCGTCGAACATTAATATCTGAATCCATGAGGTATGTTTAATGGACATAACAAAAATCCTGAATACGAATCGCGTTATTTTAGATATGAAAGCTACTAATAAAACGGAGGCGATTGAGGAATTAACCGACCTGTTGCAAAAAGATGGCGCTATTAGTTGCCGGGAAACGTTTATTCAGGATGTCTGGCAACGCGAATCAGAAGGGTCGACCGGCTTCGAAAATCATATCGCGATACCCCATGGTAAATCCTCAGCGGTGGTCAATACCACTCTGGCGATTGGACGCACACGCCAGGATATTCCCTGGGAAACCCTGGATGGCAGTAATGTGCGCTGCATTATTTTATTTGCTGTACGGCTTGAAGATCAAAATACGACGCATATTCGCCTGCTTTCTCAGGTGGCGGGTGCACTGGCGGATGAAGAGATTATCGAGCAATTACTGGTCGAACGTAGTCCACAAAAGATTATTGACTTGTTCAGTCAATATGCCGAATCCGATGTTTGCTAAATAAAAAGTGGAGCATGTTATGAATATTGTTTGTGTCGCTGCCTGTACGGCAGGTATTGCACATACGTATATTGCCCGCGAGAAGTTAATTAAAGGCGCAAAAGCGCTTGGGCATAATATTAAAGTTGAAACTCAGGGCACTATCGGTACTGAAAATGAGTTACTGGCGGAAGATATTTCCGCAGCCGACGTCGTTATTCTTGCGGTCGATGTCAAAATAAAAGGAGAAGAACGTTTCATTAATAAACGCATCGTGCGAGTTAAAACCGAAATTGTCATTAAATCACCCGTTCAGTTTCTTGAAAAGGTCGAGAAATCATTAGCTAATGCGTGATCCTTATCTGGAGGTCACATGAGTGAAAATAAAGTTCCTGTTTCGCAGGAAATAAAAAGACATCTTTTGACGGGCATCTCGTGGATGATTCCGTTAATTGTGGCGGCGGGCATCTGTATTGCCCTCGGCCAGGTACTCGGCGGCACAAACGTTGGAGAAAAAACGGGCACCATCCCCTGGATGCTCAATCAGATTGGCGGCTGGGGAATGGGGTTGATTGTCCCCCTGATCAGCGCCGCCATTGCCTACTCCATTGCTGACCGTCCCGGATTCGCGCCGGGCCTGATTGTCGGCTTTGTCTGTGGGCAAATTCATACCGGGTTTATCGGGGGGATGCTGGGCGGGTTTCTGGTGGGCTACACCGTCCTGTTGCTTAAACACTACATCCGTCTGCCGAAATCCATGCAGGGGCTGATGCCCATAATGGTACTGCCCGTCCTGAGCACCATTATCGGCGGCCTGTTGATGATGACTCTGATTGGCAAACCCATCGCCTGGCTGCAGGAAGCGCTGATCCACATGCTGGAGTCGATGCAGGGCGGTTCTCGCTTCCTGATGGGGGCGATCCTTGGCGCGATGGCAACGTTTGACTTCGGCGGCCCGGTGAACAAAACCATGTCACTGTTTGCCGATGGTCTGCTGGTCAGCGGTGTATACGGGCCGGAAGCGGTGAAATTTGTCGGCTCCATTATTCCGCCGTTCGGCATCACCCTCTCTTTCCTGCTGACGCGCCACAAATACACCCGCGCCGAACGTGAAGCGCTGAAAGCGGCCTTCCCGATGGGGATCTGCATGATTACCGAGGGGGTTATCCCGATTGCGGCGCGTGACCTGCTGCGCGTGGTCGGCTCCTGTGTGGTGGCCTCGGCGATTGCGGGTGGCCTGATCATGGTGTGGGGCGTGGAAAGCCCGGTTCCGCACGGTGGCATGTTTGTGGTTCCGCTGTTTACCCATCCGCTGCTGTTCTGCCTGGCGTTGGGGATCGGCACGGTTATCTGCGGCGTGATGCTCTCGCTGTGGAAGAAACCGGTGACCGAACGTGACGAAGAGTTTGACGAGCTTAGCGATAAGAAACTGAAAGACGAAGAGATCACCTTCACCCTGGAATAAACGGAGACCGTATGTTTGCCGACATGAAAAGTATGGTGACCAAAGCCTGGCGTGAACACTATGCGCTTCTGGCCATCAACTGTATGAACCTCGAAAGCGCCCGCGCGGCGGTACGGGTTGCCGAGAAACATCGCGCGCCGATTATCCTGAACCTGTATCAGGGACATCTGGCGCATTTCCCGCCACCGGTTGCCGTGGCGGTGGTGAAAGCGCTGGCCGACGAGGCCACGGTGCCGGTTACGCTGGCCCTTGACCACGGGAAAGATCCGGTGCGCATTCGTCAGGCGTTTCGCGCCGGGTTTAGCGGCCTGATGATTGACGCCTCTGCCTTCCCGCTGGAAGAGAACATCCGCCAGACCCGCGCGGTTGTTGAGCTGGCCGCCAGCGCCGGGCTGTGTGTGGAAGGGGAGTTGGGCCATCTGGCCGATGCGCCGCGCTATGACCACGCCACCAATGCGGATCTCATGACGCAGGTCGCCGACGTTGAACCGTTTATTGCGCAGACCGGGATTGATCTGCTGGCGGTTTCCGTTGGCACCGCGCACGGCATGTACGCCCCCGGCATCACGCCAGCTATCGATTTTCAGCGCCTGGAAGAGGTTGCCCGCAAATCGACGGTCCCGCTGGCATTGCACGGCGGCAGCGGCACCCCGTTTGACCAGATGCAGAGTTGCCCGTCCTTTGGCGTCGCCAAGATCAATGTCGGCGCGGCGGTGTTCGAAGCCGGAAAAGCCGCGTTGCTGCATACCCTGTGTCATGACAGTTCCCGCGAACTGGTGGATGTGCTGATCGCCATGGAGCAGGCCAGCGAAGAAGCCATTATTCCGTATCTACAGGCCAGCGGCGCTATCGGCAAAGCCTGATTCTTTTTTCTGTTACGCCTTCTATGCCTCTGCAACGACGCACCGGCAGGGCTTGCTACACCCCGAAACTGGAGAATTAACATGTTAATTTCAATGAAAGAGTTACTGAAACCCACCCGCCAACACGGTTTCGCCATTGGTGCGTTCAACGTGGCGGATAGCTGCTTCATCCGCGCGGTGGTGGAAGAAGCGGAAGCCACCAACACGCCTGCGATTATCTCCATCCACCCCAGCGAACACGATTTTGTCGGGGATAGCTTTTTCGGCTATGTCCGCGATATCACCATGCGCAGCCCGGTGCCGTTCACCCTGCACCTGGATCACGGCGCGTCGGTCGAACATGTGTTGCGGGCGATCCAGTGTGGATTCACCTCGGTGATGATTGATGGCTCGCTACTGCCCTATGAGGAGAACGTGGCGCTGACCAAAGAAGTGGTGCGCCTGGCGCATGCGGTGGGCGTTTCGGTGGAAGGAGAACTGGGCACCATCGGGCAGACGGGCACGTCCGTGGAAGGCGGCGTGTCGGAAGTCACCTATACCGACCCGGCACAGGCAGAGGATTTTATTGCCCGTACCGGGGCAGACACTCTGGCGGTGGCGATCGGTACGGCGCATGGTATCTACCCGAAAGGCATGCAGCCGAAGCTGCAAATGAACATTCTACGCGACATTGCCGGGCGGGTGGATATTCCTCTGGTGCTGCACGGCGGTTCGGCGAACCCGGATGCGGAAATTGCTGAATCCGTGACCCTGGGGGTGGGCAAAATCAACATCTCCAGCGACATGAAATACGCCTACTTCCAGAAAGTGCGTGAGATCCTCGCCCGCGAAACCTGGTGGGATCCGAACGTGATCTACCCGGATGCGATCAACGCCGCGCGAGAGGTGATCCGCTACAAAATGAAGCTGTTTGGATCAACCGGGAAAGCGTCACTCTACTAAGGCCATGGAGGCGGGTTCGCCCGCCTCTTTCGCAATAAGGAAAGGGATATGTACTACCTGGGGCTGGACATCGGTGGCACCAAAATCGCGGCAGTGGTGATGGACGCGCAGGGCCAGGAAATAGCCCGCTACCGCTGTCCGACGCAAAAAGCGAGCTATGCGCAGTTTGTGGAGTCGGTGGTCGCTTTTATTGACCAGATTCGCCATGACATACAACAGCCGATGATAACGGGGATTGCCCTGCCGGGCAGCGTTTCGCCGCTAAGCGGGCTGATTAAAAATTCGAATATTCAGGTCATTAATGGCCGCGCGTTGCAGGCGGATCTCCAGCAGTTACTGGGGCAGACCGTGGTGATGGCGAACGACGGCAACTGCTTCGCTCTGTCGGAAGCTTGTGACGGCGCGGGGCAGCAGCATGAAGTGGTGTTTGGTATCACGCTCGGTACCGGCTGCGGCGGCGGGATAGCCATTCACCGCCAGCCATTTGTCGGCGCGTGGGGAAATGCCGCCGAGTGCGGTCACATTACCCTGCCGGGATACCGCGAGCAGCACGATGGCCCGCCAGTACGCTGTTATTGCGGTAAGGATAACTGCGTGGAGTCGTTTGTCTCCGGGACGGGGTTGAGTGAGTGCTACCGGTTGTTCAGTGGGCAACATCTTACAGGTGATGCGATTGTGGCGCTGGCGCAGCAGGGGGAACCCAACGCCGTGCGGCAGGTGTCGCGGTTTCGCCAACAGCTTGCCCGCACCCTGGCAACGGTGGTGAATCTTCTCGACCCTGGCGTGATTGTGATTGGCGGTGGGTTATCGAATGCAGAGTCGCTTATCGCGAATCTTGAAGCCGACGTCGCCCCTTTCGTTTTTACCGATCATTTCTCTACCCCCATCGTGAAAGCCCATCACGGCGACAGCAGCGGCATGCGCGGCGCTGCCTGGCTTGCCATTCGAACCGGGAGAACAGAATGAAACGTTCACAGATTAACTATGCCATTGATAAAGCGCATGCCATCGCCGAGACGTTCCGGGTGTGCCTACCGGAGTTTGCCTTTTTCACTGTCGATGCCTGGCGAAAACAGCCGCTGGATGAATGGAGTGAGGTGCTGGATCTGCAACTGGGCTGGGATATCACCGATTTTGGCCGCGGCGATTTTAGCAAAACCGGCCTGACGCTGCTGACGTTGCGTAACGGTGCGCTGAATTCAGCCGCCTACCCGAAGCCGTATGCCGAAAAGATGCTGCAAATCCAGCAGGAGCAGCAGACGCCGTGGCATTTTCATCGCCATAAAATGGAAGACATTCTGAACCGGGGCGGTGGCGATTTGTGTATGCAGTTCGGCTGGGCGACGGATGAGGCGTTGTTTGACGAGCGGCGTGTGGTGGAGGTGCGTGTTGACGGGCGGCGGCGTACGTTTAAGCCCGGTGAGACGCTGGTGTTAAAACCGGGGCAGGGGGTGTGTCTGCCACCGCGTCTGTATCACCGTTTCTGGGCCGAGAAAGCGTTTGTGCTCGGTTGGGAGATTTCGATGGTGAATGACGATAAGCGCGATAACCATTTCCTCGAGCCCGGCGGGCGTTTCCCAACCATCGATGAAGATGTGCCCGTGAAGTGGTTGTTATGCAACGAATACGATCGTTTGAATGTGACGTGATTTTCCCGGATGCGGCGTAAACGCCTTATCCGGGCTACGCATCGTACCGCCGCGCCAGCGGATTTCGGTGCCTGATGTGGGCAGCGTTTTTCCTCCCTCTCCCTCAGGGAGAGGGCCGGGGTGAGGGTTGTTGGATGCGCCGTTGCCGAGTCCCCGGTAAGCGCAGCGCCACCGGGGAAAATGGGTTACGGCGCTGGCGGTACTGCGACAGGTGCCGACGCGGGCGCAGCCGCTTCACCACCTGACACTACGCCGCTGCGCATCGTCTGTTTCACCTGTTGTTGCTGGGCATTCACGGCGGAAAGTTCACCATCAACCGTTGGTTTTAGCGGCGCATCGGCCTGAATACGGCCCGTGGCGCTCAACTGCAGATTACCGTCGCCACCGATCGGCAACGCGGGCCATCCCCACTGCTGCAATACATTCATCGGCACGCCACGCCCGTTCAGGCTCACCCGCACGGTGCGGTCCGGCGTTTGACCGACCACGGCAGTGGCTTCCAGCATCCCTTTCTCGACAAAGGCGCTCAGCTCGGTAATGTTCACCGAACTGCCGTTAGCGCTTAACGCCAGCGACGGCCTGCGCACATCCACCCGGTTAAAGGTCGCGGCGGCGGCATTAATCTTCACATCGCCATTCCACACGCCCCACTTGTGGTCGCGCGCCAGTTGCACGTTGGTGCCGTAGCCATCCAGTGACGTCAACTGCCACGGGAAAGCCGGGTCGATATCAATCACCAGGTTGCGACTTGCGCTGAACCTGGTCAGCGTGACGCTATTCAGCCAGTCGGGCAGGATGTCCATCCACAACTGCTTCCAGTTGGCAGGCAGCGTATATTCCAGCCCGACGATGGCCGCATCGTTCAGCACCAGTGCTTTTCCGCTGCGCGTCCAGTAGCCGGATGTGCGCACCATTCCGTTTTCCCAGCGGGTGGTGAACTGCTGCATCGCGATACCCGCCGGGGTAAATTCCGCGTTTATAATCGGGTCGAACAAATGCAGCGAACCGTAGATAAACTCATTAGCATTCATCGACAACTGGCCGTCATCCGTATGCCAGTCGCCTTTGGTTAGCGTCAGGTTACGCAGCGTCAGGTCCAGATCGGCAATTGCCCATTCTGGCCCCTGCAGACGGGCATCGGTCACATCCAGCCGCCCGATTTGCAACGACGGCAGAGTCGTGAGCGGTGCAAAGAAATCTTTCAACGATTTGTCGCTCTGCAGGCGAATATCAGTCAGCCGCAGGTTATCCACCACCCAGCCGCCATCCGCGTCGCGTCGTGCATTTCCGGTCAGCGAACCTCGCGCCATATCCGCACCAATGGTGGTTAATGTGACCGTGCCTTTATCAATGCTGCCCTGAATTAACACATTGCTGGCGGGCACGCCGTTAAGCGTCATCGAACCGGCGCTCATCTGAATTTGCGCCTGCGTGCCGAGCACATTGCCCTCGACAGGCTGCCAGGGGCTTACGCCGCCGGTGACGCGTTGCGCACTCAGATTCCAGCCGGTCGCCGGGCTGTTAAAGGCCATATTGCTCAGTTGCAGACGGTCAGCCTGGAAGGGGAGCGGCGCGGTGGCCGGGGAAAGATTCAGCGTGCCGTCCTGCAGCAAAATGGTGTCGGTGTGGTGAGGGTCGGTGAACTGGCGGCTACTCAGGCCGATATCAACGGTTTTGGCGACCAGAGTAGCGGGCTGCCCTTTACGGCCAAAATTGACGTTGCGTAACAGCACATGGGAAGGCGAGGAAAGCTGGTGGTCAATGGCCTCAACGGTGAGGTGATATTGACTCTTTTCGTTTACCCAGTTAGCAACCTGCGTTGCACCCCAGCGGGTCTGCAGCAGGAAATAACCGGCCACCATCGCCAGCAGCAGGACGACAATGACGAAAATTAGCAGCTTTCCAATAAATTTCATGATCTTCCACCCTCGTAAGCCTGTACAGGAGTTATGCACGATTTATGCGCATTCCTCAAGGCACGAATGGTGAAAGAGCGTTACAGAGGCAACGGAATATATCCGCTGCCTCTGTTGGAATTACGGCTTATCGGTAGGGAAAACCAGGTTCAGCACGATAGCGGTGATGCCACCGGCAGCGATGCCGGAAGAGAGCAGGTTTTTCAGCCAGTCAGGGGCGAATTGCAGAATCATTGGCTGCTGGGAGACGCCCAGGCCAACGGCCAGCGACAGGGCGATGATCATGATTGCGCGGCGGTTCAGCGGCTCGCGGGAAACGATACGTACGCCAGATGCGGCAATGGTACCGAACATCACCAGCGTTGCACCGCCGAGCACCGGCTCAGGCAGTTGCTGAACGAAGGCGGCAACGGCCGGGAACAGACCCATCACCATCAGCATGACGGCAACGAAGAAACCCACATAACGGCTGGCGACGCCGGTGAGCTGAATCACGCCGTTGTTCTGCCCGAAACAGGAGTTCGGGAAGGTATTGAACACCGCAGAAACAAAGGAGTTCAGACCGTTTGCCAGTACGCCGCCTTTAAGGCGATTCATATAGGCCGGGCCGGAAACCGGCTGCTCAGAAACGTCAGAGGTTGCGGTGATATCACCGATGGTTTCCAGCGAGGTGATCATAAATACCAACATCAGCGGCAGCAGCAGGTTCCAGTCGATGCTCAGGCCATAATACAGCGGCGTAGGGATCATAAAGGTGCTGCCCGGCGCGTTGTAAGCCGGGAGCATACCCATCATCATGGCGACGAGGTAGCCGACCGCCATTGCAATGACCAGGGAGGCGATACGCAGGTACGGGTTACGCTGGCGGTTCAGCAGAATGATGATGGCAAGAACGATACCTGCCAGTAGCAGGTTCTTCGGCGCGCCAAAGGTATGGTTTGCCATCGCGCCGAAGCCACCGCCCACAGACGTCAGGCCGACCTGAATCAGCGACAGGCCGATGATCATCACCACCACGCCGGAGACCAGCGGGGTAATGATACGGCGGGCAAACGGCAGAATGCGGGAGATGACCATCTCGGTACAGCTTGCCAGCATCAGGGAGCCGAACAAGGCGGCCATCATCGTCGGCACATCGGCGCCGCCAGTTTTCAGTGCGGTTCCGCCCATAATTAATGGCGCAACGAAGTTAAAGCTGGTGCCCTGAATAGACAACAGGCCGGACCCGACCGGGCCCCAGGCTTTAATCTGGATGATGGATGCGACGCCGGAGGCGAACAGCGACATGCTGATGATGTGCTGCGTATCCTGAGCCGGTAAACCCAGTGCCTGGCAAATCAGCAGGCCTGGCGTGATAACGCCAACAAACATCGCCAGCAGGTGCTGTAGCGCGGCAAAAATGGTTTGCGCCAGCGGTGGGCGGTCTTCAAGGCGGTAGATCAGCTCACTGGGCTGGGTATGCGCAACCGTTTGCGCATTTTCGGACTCGATGGTGTTGACAGACATCGCAAACAATCCCCTGATGGAAAAGCGGAGATTCTATCGGACTGTTTGGTAAAAGCAAACGGTTGCTAAACAATAAAACGTACTTTTATAAAGAATGTTGAGAGCGGCAAGTTGGGTTCTAAGGCCCCCCGATTTTAGGTGGTTCGCGCTTTTATCGTTCTGCAGAATTTGCGCAATGCTAAAATCATCGGCAATCGCGCATGATAATTAAAAATTAGGGATTGATATGAAAGGAAAAATACTGCTCGCCCTGGCTTTTTTCTCTGCCGGATGTCTCGCTGACGAATACGATCTGCATACCTGTCGTAATGGCAGTTTCCCCACCTGGCCAGGCGTCTTCAACCAGGCGAAAGTGAAAACCGATGCCAATGCTAAAGTGCATTTTTACCGCGACGATGACGGCTGCCCGGGGCAGGGTGAAGTCTGCGCAACAAAACCGTATCTGGTGGCGGGTGACACGGTACTGGTAGCACAAGAAGTGCCGGGCTGGAGCTGCGTCTGGTACTCAGGGAAAAAGCATGAATTTGTCGGCTGGATGCCCACTAAGTCCTTAGAAAAACAGCCGATTCACAACGCGACGCTTGCCGAATGGACTGGTAAATGGCATGCCGAATTGGGTGACAATGAAATTCATATTACGTCTGTGGGGAAAGGGCAGCTTAACGTCGAGGGACAGGCGACCTGGTATGGCGGAAAAGATTCGCAAGGATATGACATTGTCCATACCGGCGATCTCGATGAGACAATAACGCCACAAGGGAATGCGCTGCACTGGGGAAACCCGAAAGAGGAATACACTTGCAGCGGGGCGGCACAACTGGTTAATGGCAACTTAATCGTTCGTGATAGCGGTTATTGCGGCGGCATGAACGTCAGTTTTGATAACGTCTATCACAAACAGTAATCAGGCGTTTGAATAGCGTTCTGTTTCCGGCATCCAGCGCTCGATAAGGGCTTCGGCCTGCCGGGGATAGCGTTCGTGAATATGACGGGCAATGCGCTGCACTTCCGGGATCATCGCCTGGTCGCGCAGCAAATCAGCCACTTTGAACTCGGCATTCCCGGTCTGTCGGGTGCCGAGCAGTTCGCCTGGGCCGCGAATCTCCAGATCTTTTTGCGCAATCACAAAGCCGTCATTACTGTCGCGCAGCACCTGCAGGCGTTTTTGCGCGGTTTTCGACAGCGGTGATTTGTAGAGCAGCACGCAGTGTGAGGCCACCGCGCCGCGTCCGACACGACCGCGTAGCTGGTGGAGTTGCGCAAGACCCAGACGCTCCGGGTTTTCGATAATCATCAGGCTGGCGTTGGGCACGTCCACGCCCACTTCGATCACGGTGGTCGCCACCAGAAGATGCATTTCGCCCTGTTTGAAGGCCTGCATCACCGCCTGTTTTTCCGCAGGCTTCATGCGTCCGTGAACCAGGCCGATATTCAGCTCCGGCAGGGACAGCTTTAACTCTTCCCACGTGGCTTCCGCTGCCTGGGCTTCCAGCAGATCGGACTCTTCAATCAACGTACAGACCCAGTAGGCCTGGCGACCTTCCCCGGTACAGGCGTTGCGCACGCGATCGATAATATCGCTGCGTCGGGTATCCGGAATGGCAACGGTGGTCACAGGTGTTCTGCCCGGTGGAAGTTCGTCGATAACCGAGGTGTCGAGATCGGCATAGGCGGTCATCGCCAGGGTGCGCGGAATGGGTGTTGCGGTCATGATCAACTGGTGGGGATGGAAGCCCTGTTGCTGGCCTTTCTCCCACAGCGCCAGGCGTTGATGTACGCCAAACCGATGCTGTTCGTCGATGATCACCAGCGCAAGGCCGTTAAACTGCACCTGTTCCTGGAAGATGGCGTGCGTGCCGACGATCATTTGTACCTGGCCGCTGGCAATGGCCTCTTGCTGCGCCTGGCGCGCTTTGCCTTTCTGCTTACCCGCCAGCCAGCCCACTTCCACACCGAGCGGCGCGAACCAGTTGCGGAAATTGTTGGCGTGTTGTTCAGCCAGCAGCTCGGTCGGCGCCATCAGGGCCACCTGATTGCCGTTGGCAATCGCCCGCAATGCCGCCAGCGCCGCCACCAGCGTTTTCCCGGAACCCACGTCGCCCTGTACAAGGCGCATCATCGGCACATCGAGCGCCATATCGCGTTCAATTTCTGCCACCACGCGCGCTTGCGCGCCGGTAGGTTTGAACGGCAGCGAGGCCAGCAGGGCATTTTTCAGCGTATCCTGAGGATTCAGCGGCTTTGCGTGATAACGCTGCGCCCCGGCACGCAACGCCAGCATGCTGAGATTGTGTGCCAGTAACTCTTCGAGAATTAAACGCCTTTGCGCCGGGTGTTGCCCGGTTTCCAGCTCAGCAAGCTGCAGTGTCGGCGGAGGACGATGCAGAGTGCGCAAGGCTTCCGGCAGTGTCATCAGCCCCTGTGCCAGCTCTGGCGGTAGCAGTTCAGCAATCGCGCAAGTGGCAAGCAGGTCCAGCGCCTGATCGGTGAGCTTGCGCAACGTCGCCTGTTTTATCCCCTCGGTCGTCGGATAAACAGGCGTTAAGGTTTCCTGTAATTCCGGGGTACTGAGATCGCCCTGAACACGGTATTCCGGGTGGATCATCTCTGCGCCGAACTTCCCGCGTTTTGCTTCACCGTAGGCCAGCACGCGACGCCCGGTCGCGAGGCTGTTTTTCATCGCCGCGTTGAAGTTGAAAAAACGCATAGTCAGAATGCCGGAACCGTCGCTTATCTGGCAGGTCATCATCCGACGTCCGCCAAAGGTAATGTTGCAGTTCAGCACTTCGCCTTCCACCGTGGCATAAATGCCCGGCAGCAGGTCGGCAATGGGGTAGAGCTGGGTGCGATCTTCGTAGCGTAGAGGCAGGTGCAGCAGTAAATCCTGCACTGTGTGAAGGCCGATTTTTGCAAGTTTGCTGGCCTGCGCCGCGCCAACGCCGGTCAGGGTATTGAGGGGAACGGCATCCAGCAGGCGACCTTGCATAGGCATTATCTCGCAGCCTGCATGGTGGCCCACCAGGCTTCGTCGGCGTCCACTTCGCCATGCTCGTTGACGCGGGGATAAGGCAGACCTTTGCGTTTTGCCACGCGCGCCAGTACCGGGTAACCGCCTTCAAACAACCGACGCTGCTGTTCTTCATCTGGCAGCATGCTGTTTTCGCGCAGGTACATACCGGCGTTTTGTCGTTGGCGCTGGGCTTCGTAGAGGATAAGCGCAGAGGCGACGGAGACGTTGAGCGACTGCACCATGCCGATCATCGGGATGATAATGTCCTGATCCGCCAGATCTAATGCTTCCTGGCTGATTCCGGTTTTCTCCTGCCCCATCAAAATACAGGTGGGGCGGGTGTAGTCGATCTCGCGAAAATCTACGGCTTTGTCTGAGAGGTGTGTCGCCAGGATCTGCATTCCCGCCGCTTTCAGTTGGGAAACGGCGTCACCGATGGTCGGGTGCGTTTTCACTTCCACCCAACTGTTGCTACCCGCAGCGGATGACAGCATGGTATGCATGCGTCGACTCGGCCAGACGGCATGAACTTCATGTACGCCGACGGCGTCTGCGGTGCGGATAATCGCGGAGACGTTATGCGGTTTGTGGACCTGCTCCATGCAGACGGTCAGGTCCGGTTGACGCCTGGCCAGCATCTCGCGGATTCGCGCATAACGTTGTGCATTCATATACACTTCATCCTTCAAATTGCCTCAGCGTTAGCTGCACTCTCTCACCCCTGTTACGTACTTCTGTACGCTCTTGGGGTTTCATTCGCTTGCTGCCTCGATGCAATTCGAATGCTTTTGTGTAAGACATACTAGTTTCGGTTACGGGTGACTTTAATCACATCCGGCATGACGCGGATTTTGCGCATGATATTCGCCAGATGGACGCGATCGCGAGACGTCAGACGGATAAAGGCGCTGTAAACGCGGCCGTCTTTTTCTTCCGTGTTCAGGCTTTGAATATTGGAAGACGCGGTGTTGATTGCCGCGGTCAGATTCGCCAGTGCGCCCTGATGGTTGAACATATCTACCTTGATTTCGGTGATAAATTCCTGCGCGGTGTCCTTGTCCCACTCAACGGCCATAAACTTCTCTGGCTCTTTCTGGTAGCCACGGATGTTACGGCAAGATTCATGGTGGATGACCAGCCCTTTGCCGGGGCTAACATGCGCCACAATCGGGTCGCCGGGAATCGGACGACAGCACTTCGCGAAGGTGATCAGCACACCATCCGCACCTTTGATCGGCAAATGTCCGCCACTTGCGCTGACGCTCGCGGCGGTACCGGTGCTTTGCGCTGTCGCCGTCGCTTCACCCTGTTGCAGGTTCTTCGCTACTACCACGCTCATGGCGTTGCCGAGGCCGATTTCCGCCAGCAGATCGTCAAGTGAGGCGAGTTTCATGCGGTCCAGCTCGCGCTGAATATGTTCTTGCGGGATTTCCGCTAGCTTACGGCTTCCACCCAGTGCGTGGTTGAGCAGACGGCGGCCAAGGCTCACTGAATCATCACGCTTGAGGTTTTTCAGCAACTGGCGAATTTTGGCGCGGGCTTTCGAGCTCACGACAAAGTTAAGCCATGCCGCGTTCGGACGAGCGCCCGGCGCGGTAATGATTTCTACGGTTTGCCCGCTGGAAAGCGACTGCGACAGAGGATACGGCTGCCTGTCGACGCGTGCGCCCACACAGGCGTGGCCGATGTCGGTGTGAACCGCATAGGCGAAGTCGACCGGGGTCGCGCCTGCTGGCAGTTCCACGATGCGGCCTTCCGGGGTGAAAACATAAATCTCATCCGGGAAGAGATCAGATTTAACGCTCTCAATAAATTCAAACGAGCTGCCTGCGCTCTGTTGCAGTTCGAGCAGGCTTTGCATCCAGCGCTGGGCACGGATTTGCGCGGTGGTGCTGGTTTCGCCGTGCTCTTTATAGGCCCAGTGCGCAGCGACCCCCATTTCCGCCATCTGGTCCATGTCTTCGGTGCGAATTTGCACTTCAACCGGGACGCCGTGAGGACCGATCATCGAGGTGTGCAGAGACTGATAGCCGTTCGCTTTTGGAATGGCGATATAGTCTTTAACGCGACCCGGACGCGGTTTGTAGAGGCTGTGCATCTGGCCCAGCACGCGATAGCAGGTGTCGGAATCATGGACGATAACGCGGAAGGCATAGATATCCATAATCGAGTGAAAACGCTGCTCTTTGAGCACCATTTTGCAGTAGATGGAGTACAGGTGTTTTTCGCGACCGCTGACGCGACACGGAATTCCCGCTTCCTGCAGACGCCCTTCAATTTCAGAAAGGATCTTCTGAATCATCTCTTTACGGTTACCGCGCGCAGCTTTTACCACTTCTTTAATGACGCGATAACGGTTCGGATACAACGCTTCAAAGCCCAGCTCTTCAAGCTCAGTTTTGATGTGATGAATACCTAAACGGTGCGCCAGCGGGCTGTAAATTTCGAGAGTTTCACGGGCGATGCGGCGACGTTTATCCGGGCGAAGAGAGCCCAGCGTGCGCATGTTGTGGGTACGGTCGGCGAGTTTGATGAGAATGACGCGGATATCCTGCACCATCGCCATAATCATCTTGCGAAAGTTTTCGGCCTGCGCCTCTTTCTTATCGCGGAACTTGAGCTTATCAAGCTTTGACACCCCTTCTACCAGTTCGGCAACGCTTTTGCCAAACAACTGCTCCATGTCCTGGTAGGTTGCGGGGGTATCTTCAATCACGTCATGCAGCAGCGCGGCCATCAGCGTTTCGTAGTCGAGTTTCATCTCGGCCAGGATACAGGCTACGGCAACCGGGTGCGTGATATAGGGTTCACCACTTGAACGTGTCTGGCCCTCGTGAGCGTCACGTGCAACGAGATACGCCTGCCGAAGACGCTTGATCTGGTCTTCCGGCAGGTAGTTTTGAATCAGTTGATTCAGACTTTCAAACAGATACAAGGGCGACCCGCTTATTGATTAACGACGACCTTCAGCAATAGCGGTAACGGCTTGTAATTCAGCGGCTTCCTGCTCTTGCTGTTCCTGGCGCTCACGTACGTCGAGGATCTGGTTGTTGATCAGACCTTCTTCGATTTCGCGCAGCGCGATAACGGTGGTTTTATCGTTTTCTTCCGGTACCAGCGGATCCTTTCCGCCTACCTGCATCTGACGAGCGCGACGCGCGGCGACCAGTACCAGGTCAAAACGGTTACCAATTTTCTCTACAGCGTCCTGAACAGTTACGCGTGCCATATTTAAAATGCTCCACAGATGGTGATGGACTGGGCATGATACTGAATGTGGGTTCAGTCTGCCAACAGTTTGCTGATTAAAGCGTCATGTCGCTGCATCTGGCGGCCCATACGCAGACGTTCGGCGCGAATGATGGTTTTGAGGTCGCCCAGGGCGGTATCGAAATCATCGTTCACAATAAGGTAATCATACTCTGCGTAATGGCTCATTTCCGCAACTGCTTGCGCCATGCGCTTTGCGATAACATCTTCGCTGTCCTGACCGCGACCACGCAGACGTCTGTCCAGCTCGATTTTCGACGGCGGCAAAATAAAGATGCTGCGCGCCTGCGGCATTCTCATGCGGATTTGCTGCGCGCCCTGCCAGTCAATATCCAGGAATACATCTACGCCGGTTTTAAGAACTTGCTCAATCGTAGCGCGCGATGTGCCGTAATAATTGCCAAATACCTCGGCGTGCTCAAGGAAGGCGTCATCATCAATCATCGCTTTAAATTCGGCATGATTAACAAAGAAATAGTGTTCACCGTGCACTTCACCCGGACGCGGCGCGCGCGTGGTGTGTGAAACAGAAACCTGGGTGTCATACAACGGTTGGGTTTTTAATAAAGCCTGAATGAGGCTTGATTTACCCGCGCCACTGGGGGCGGAAACAATATAAAGCGTGCCTTGAGCCATGAGAGTCTTTTGTATGTGAATTGCGAAAGGAAACTTACATACGTGCCTATTATACACAACGGCGCAACGTGACGTAGCCCTCGTCACACTTTTTACTGTGGATAATGGTGTTTTGCGCGCCTTTTCCCTGATTTGCCACCCTTTTTCTGCAAACGGTGAAAAACGCCGGAACCCACCTCGCAAACTCTGTTTTACTGCCTCGAAAACCTATTTCCGTCGCGATATACCCGCTGCATTCAGCTAAGGAGGCGGCGAAATGTGGATAAGGATATTTATGATGATCGGCGCGGTGGTCTGGAGCGTATGCAGTAACGCGGCCTGCCCGGTGTGGGCGCCAGCGCGAGCAGAACAAGAGATTGCACAACTGGAAAAACAGATTGCGCAGTGGAATGAGGATTACTGGTTGCAGGGCGCGAGCGCCGTGAGCGACGATGTTTACGACAATCTCAATGCCCAGCTTGCGAACTGGCGGCGCTGTTTTGGGCAGGAGACGGTCCGTGATGCGCCAGCCGTAGCGGGCGGTACGGTAAGGCACCCGATTGCCCATACGGGGGTTGATAAACTGCGTAATAAAGACGCGCTGCGTAAATGGATGGCGGGTAAAGCAGCGCTTTGGGCACAGCCGAAAGTGGACGGCGTGGCGGTCACACTGGTCTATCGCCACGGCAAACTGGAGCGGGTCATCAGCCGGGGGAATGGACTGGCAGGCGAAGACTGGACGGAGAATGCCCGCCGTATTCCCGCACTGCCGCAAACTGTTACCGGCGCACTGGCAAACAGCGTCTTACAGGGCGAGCTGTTTTTAAAGCGTGATGGTCATATTCAAAAACAGATGGGTGGCATGAACGCCCGGGCCAAAGTGGCGGGCGCCATGATGAGACGAGGCGGAGCGGATGTGTTAAGCGATATTGCCGTCTTTGTCTGGAGCTGGCCGGACGGGCCGCAAGCGTTGGCGCATCGCCTGCAATTATTAACGCAGGCCGGGTTTGACTGGGTGGAACGCTACAGTGTGCCCGTCAGCAATATCAGTGAAGTGGAGGTCCTTCGTGAGCGCTGGTTCACCACCGCGCTGCCCTTTGTGACAGATGGCGTGGTGGTAAGAAGTGCTCAAGAGCCGCAAGGAAAACAGTGGCTCCCGGGGCAGGGTGTCTGGGTCGCGGCATGGAAATATCCGCCAGTCGAACAGGTCGCCGAGGTGAAAAATATCCGCTTTACCGTCGGGCGTACCGGGAAAATTGCCGTGGTTGCCCATCTGGAGCCGGTACAACTGGACGATAAACGTGTGCAGCGGGTCAATGTTGGTTCTGTGCGGCGTTGGCAGGAACTGGATATTGCGCCTGGCGATCGGGTAGTGGTAAGCCTGGCAGGGCAAGGGATCCCACGCATTGATGATGTGGTCTGGCGCGGGCAGGTTCGCGTTAAACCGCAGCCGCCTGCCCCGGTTTTCACGCCGCTTACCTGTTTTTATGCCTCGCCAGAATGTCAGGAGCAATTTCTGGCCCGGCTGACGTGGCTGAGTTCAAAGCAGGCACTGGATATTGAAGGGCTGGGGGAGGCGGGTTGGCGTGCGTTGCATCAGGCGCATCGGTTTGAACATCTCTTTTCCTGGCTGGCGTTAACCGAAACGCAGCTACAGGAAACAGCCGGGATAACACCTGCTCGCGGACGGCAGCTTTGGCATCGCTTCGAACTTGCCCGGGAGCGGCCCTTTGTGCGCTGGGTTTATGCCCTTGGTCTGCCGTTAACGACGTCGGCAATTCAGGCCGCCGGGGATACACACTGGCAGCAGATGCAGGATCGAAGCGACCAGGCGTGGCAGCGTCTGCCGGGCATCGGTGCCCGAAAAGCCCGCCAGATCATGACTTTTATTCAGGAGCCGGTGGTTAAGACGCTGGTGGCCTGGCTGGGTGAGCACGGAATTGCTGGCTTTTAGCGCCGTCACTTTTGCAGCAGCGATGAGGTCTTTCGCTATGACGGCCATATTTTGCTTTGCGATGTTCCCACGCATTTATCTCAAGGGCATGATCCCGTGGGGCCTGGCGCGATTGCGCCCTGGATAATAGCGTATTTTTTGTGCATTTCCGAACCCCCGGCAAGCGTCACATTTTTCAGGGTGGTTACAATCGGATTGCTGTCGCTGTCTCCCTGAAATGTCAGCGCACCTGCCGTAAGCACTTTCACATGCTCAAACGTGATATCGCGAAAGATGGGGAGCAGATGCCCTTCTTTAGGTTCGTAGCGCGTGTTTAGAACAATCGGGTTTTTCACGTTTTCCATGCAGATATTGCGATAGGTAACCCCGGTCACCAGACCACCGCGCGAGCGGTCGCTTTTAATGCGCAGCCCGTTAGTTGTGCCGTTCAGGGTGAGCTGGTTGACGTCCACATCACTCACACCTTTATTGACCTCGCTACCAATGGACATGCCGTGTCCGGAGCCAAAGCGGTTATCCACAATGGAGATATGGGATGCGCTGGCATTCCCGGCCTTAATGGCGACATTATCGTCCCCGGTGCCGATCACGCTGTGGATGAGCGTCACGTTCGTCGAGCCCATAGGATCAAAACCATCCGTATTACGTGCGAAAGCGGGGGTGTCGATAGTGATCCCCCACAAGGTCAGCCCGTTGCTGCGGTTGCCCACTACGTGGAAATTCGGCGCGTTTTTGAGGGTTATCTGATACAGCGTGATATCTGAGGAGCTATCAATCTGGATTAAGCGAGGCGCATTCTGTTTGCTGCCGCTTTTTTGCGCCTCTTTTGCCAGTTGCCACCATGTCTGGTTTCGCCCTGCCATGACCGTGCCACCCTGGCCATCAATTGTCCCCTGTCCATAAATCCCGCTGCCGACCGCGTCTTTAATCCAGATAAACGGTTTACAGCCCTTCCCTGAATCATCCAGCGTGCCGCAGGTCTGTTTGCCTGTGTCGAAGCGGGCCGGGTTGGCGACAGCCCTCAGTGTTGTTCCCGTATCAATCGCAAGGCTAACGCCCGATGGCAGGCTGAGTGGGCCACTGTAGAAGGTATCCGAGTTTTCTGATGCGGCCAGATGCACTGTTTTTCCGCGAGCGCAGGTATTGAGCGCCGTCTGGATTGCCTGCGTTGCATCGTCTGTTCCGCTGGCATAAAGGGTCTGACAAGGCGGCGGTGTGACGGGTTGGGTGACGGTGCGCGTATCTCCTGCCTGTGCCCCTGCGGCACAGAGCATCAGTATGGCTGTTAGCGTACTAACATGAAGCGGTCGCGAGGGTGAAGACATAAAAAGTCCGGACAGGTGGAAACCTGAAAGTCACAATACCGGGGGCGGTACGAACCTGTAAAGCGATGGCCGGGAGCGGAGAGCAGAAAATAAAAAAGCCCGCAGCGTTGCGGGCTTTCGGGGCGCGGGCGCGGGATTATTCGATATTCTGGATCTGCTCGCGCATCTGCTCAATCAACACTTTCAGCTCAATGGCTGAATTGGTGACATCGGCATTGATAGATTTAGACGCCAGGGTGTTCGACTCACGGTTGAACTCCTGCATCATAAAGTCGAGACGGCGGCCCACAGCCTCTTTCTTCTTGAGGATGTTGTAGGTTTCTTTAACGTGCGCTTCCAGACGGTCAAGCTCTTCGGCAACGTCGATACGCTGTGCCATCAGCACCAGCTCTTGTTCCAGTCGATTATTTTCCAACTGGACCTGCGCTTCTTCCAGTTTTGCTACCAGGCGGTCGCGCTGCCATTGCAGGATTTCCGGCATCTGTGCGCGCACGTTTTTCACTTCAGTGCTGACGCCTTCCAGACGCTGCTCAATTAAGGCTTTCAGCGCCTGGCCTTCGGTCTCGCGGGCAACGATAAAATCGTCCAGCGCGTCATCAAGGGCAGACAGAATTTCAGCGGCAATCGCGTCCAGATCCTGTTCCTGAGCGGCCATAACGCCCGGCCAACGCAGAATATCCACCGGGTTGATTTCGCCTTCATCGCTCTGCATTTTGACCCAGTTGGCGGCGTTCACCAGCTGTTTTGCCAGTTTTTCGTTGAGAATCAGTTCGCTTTGGGCGCTGGCGTCAGGTTCAAAACGCAGATTACATTCGATTTTTCCGCGAGTCAGACGCGTACGGATGCGCTCGCGAACCACAGGTTCCAGGCTACGAAATTGTTCCGGCAGACGGAAGTAAGTTTCAAGATAACGCTGGTTTACCGAGCGCAGTTCCCATGAGGCAGAGCCCCAGCTACCCTTGATTTCACGCCGGGCGTAGGCGGTCATACTGCGGATCATAGACGTTCCCGTTTTTTAAGGAGAGATGCGGGGATTATAGCTTTCATGGGCTTATCAGGATAGGAATAACCTTGGTAAGCCAGTATAATGCGCAGCCACATTCGTAACAGCCGGAGAAATCATCATGCGTCCATCAGGCCGTAGCACCACCGAGGTGCGTCCCGTCACCCTGACCCGTAATTACACAAAACACGCAGAAGGCTCCGTGCTGGTTGAATTTGGTGATACCAAAGTGCTGTGCACCGCCACCCTTGAAGAGGGTGTGCCACGTTTCCTCAAAGGCCAGGGCCAGGGCTGGATCACCGCCGAATATGGCATGCTGCCGCGTTCCACCCACACCCGTAACGCGCGCGAAGCGGCGAAGGGCAAACAGGGCGGGCGCACCATGGAAATTCAGCGTCTTATCGCCCGTGCGCTGCGTGCGGCGGTAGACTTAACGGCGCTGGGTGAATACACCATTACCCTGGACTGCGACGTGATTCAGGCCGATGGCGGTACCCGTACTGCCTCCATCACCGGAGCATGCGTTGCGCTGGCCGATGCGCTGAACGCGCTGGTAAGCGCAGGCAAACTGAAAGCGAACCCGATGAAAGGACTGGTGGCGGCGGTTTCAGTCGGCATCGTCAATGGCGAAGCGGTTTGCGATCTGGAATACGTGGAAGACTCCGCAGCGGAAACCGATATGAACGTGGTGATGACCGAAGATGGGCGCATCATTGAAGTTCAGGGCACCGCCGAGGGCGAACCGTTCACCCACGAAGAACTCCTGACCTTGCTGGCGTTGGCCCGAGGGGGAATCGAATCGATTATTGCGACGCAGAAAGCGGCGTTGGCAAACTAGTTTTTAAGGCGACTGAGAAGTCGCCTTTTTTTTGTCCATAGAAAAGTGAAATCCTTTCCCAGTCGGCGTAATCGGCGAAGACCGTTTGAACGCGAACAGCGCGGAAAATCCGGAACGTACACGAAGTACGTGAGGATTTGAGCACTGCCCGGGTTAAAACTGGCAAGTAAGATAGCCTGATGGGATAGGTTCTAAGATGAGGAGCGAATCCATGAAACAGTATCAGCGTGAGTTTATTGAGTTTGCGCTTAACAAACAGGTACTCAAGTTTGGCGAGTTCACCCTGAAATCCGGGCGTAAGAGCCCCTATTTCTTTAACGCCGGCCTGTTTAATACCGGGCGCGACCTGGCGTTGCTGGGCCGTTTTTACGCCGAAGCGCTGGTGGATTCGAAAATTGATTTCGACCTGTTGTTTGGCCCGGCCTACAAAGGTATCCCTATCGCGACCACCACAGCAGTCGCGCTGGCTGAGCACCACGAGCGTGACGTGCCGTATTGCTTTAACCGCAAAGAGGCCAAAGACCACGGCGAAGGCGGCACGCTGGTTGGCAGCGCATTGCAGGGCCGCGTCATGCTGGTGGATGATGTGATCACTGCCGGTACGGCAATTCGCGAATCCATGGAGATAATCCAGGCGAACGGCGCGACGCTGGCAGGCGTGCTGATCTCCCTTGATCGTCAGGAGCGTGGACGCGCGGATATTTCCGCGATCCAGGAAGTGGAGCGCGACTACGGCTGCAAAGTGATTTCAATTATCACCCTGAAAGAGCTGATTGCTTATCTGGAAGAGAAGCCGGAAATGGCTGACCATCTGGCCGCGGTGAAGGCATATCGGGAAGAGTACGGGATTTAATAGTAATCCCGCATACCTGAGATAGATCGAAAGAGTTGCCCGGATAAGGCGGTTAACCGCCATCCGGGATAACTTATCGCTTATTGCAACTGTGCGGCCAGCAAGGGCCAGCGTGCTTCAAACTCATCGGTCGGACTGTATTTGAACTCGCTACGCACATAGCGCGACAACATCCCCTCACAAAACGACAGCAACTGACTTGCCAGCAGCGTTTCGTCAGTGACGTAGCCTTCGCCTTCACGCATCTTCTTTTCGCGCAGTACCTGGCGAATCTGGGATTCGATACGCTCGAAAAGCTGATTGATACGCCCTTGTAAGCGATCCTGTTCAAACATCAGCGCATGACCGGTAAGAATGCGGGTCAGCCCTGGATTACGCTCGCCAAACCCCAGAATCAGTTGAACAATCAGACGCAAGCGCGCTGTGGTGTCCTTTTCATCTTTCATGATCAGGTTGATACGGGTAATCAGGCTATCTTCGATAAACTCAATGAGGCTATCGAACATGCGTGTCTTGCTAGGGAAATGACGGTACAAAGCGGCCTCGGAGACGCCAACAGACGCCGCCAGTTTTGCCGTCGTGATGCGTTGACTTCCATCGCTGGATTCAAGCATCAGTGCCAGAGACTGAAGTATTTCTTCGCGACGATTCCTTTTCGCGGTTTGTTTTTCTGCCATGTTGCAAAATACCCCTGAAATAAGCGCTTATCAGGCGAACATCCACGCGGCGGCCGCAAACCGGTGTTTGCGGAAATATTATGGCGTTATTTCGCCGCAGGATGCGTTAAATGGGCTGCTTATTTACGCCCGGAGTGACCGAAGCCACCTTCACCACGATCTGTGGCGTCAAACTCTTCAACCAGATTAAATTCAGCCTGAACGACCGGGACAAACACCATTTGCGCGATGCGCTCGCCGGGTTCAATGGTAAAGCTGTCCTGACCACGGTTCCAGACGGATACCATCAATTGCCCCTGATAGTCAGAGTCAATGAGCCCTACCAGGTTACCCAGCACAATACCATGCTTATGGCCAAGGCCTGAGCGCGGCAGAATCACTGCGGCAAGCGACGGATCGGCAATATGAATCGCCAGACCGGTCGGCAGCAGGGTGGTCGCGCCCGGTGCCAGCTCTACGGCGTCATCGAGACAGGCACGCAGATCAAGGCCGGCAGAACCGGCGGTGGCGTAGGTCGGCAGTGGGAATTGCTTGCCTACACGCGGGTCCAGAATCTTAACGTCGATTTTTTTCATCATAACGGGTAACGATCTCGTCCAGTAATAAGTGGCCTAACTGTTCCTTGCTCTTTAGCGGTAAATGTTTATCGCCATCCTGCCAGAAAAGATGCAAAGCGTTATTGTCGCTATTAAAGCCTTGATTTGATTGCGAAACGTCGTTGGCGCAGATCAGGTCGAGGTTTTTGCGGGCACGTTTTTGCCGGGCATATTCTTCCACATTATTTGTTTCGGCGGCAAACCCAACGACATAGGGGCGATGCTCGGTCAATGCGGCGACACCGGCGACGATATCCGGGTTTTTGACCATTTTTATTGTTAATTCATCGCCTTGCTTTTTGATTTTTTCGTCGGCAATGGCGGCGGCGCGATAATCCGCGACGGCGGCACAGCCAATAAAAATGTGTTGCTGCTGAGCGAGACCCTGTACCGCGGCCTCCATCTCCAGAGCGGTGGTCACGTCAATCCGTTTGACCCATGCTGGCGTTGCCAACGACACCGGGCCTGACACCAGCGTCACGTTAGCCCCACGACGGGCGGCCGCCGCAGCGATGGCAAAGCCCATCTTGCCGGAGCTGTGGTTTGTAATATAACGCACCGGGTCCAGCGGCTCGCGGGTCGGACCGGCGGTAATCATGATGTTCAGATGTTGCAGATCGTTGACAGGCGAGAAATGCGCGGCGGCGAGATCAACGATGGTTAGCGGATCCAGCATCCGGCCCGGCCCAATGTCGCCGCAGGCCTGGCTGCCGCTGTCCGGGCCCCACAATAACAGGCCGCGCGAGGCCAGCACCTCTAAATTATGCTGAGTGGCGGCGGCGCGATACATCTGCTGATTCATGGCAGGCACAACCGCAACCGGAGAAGGCGTGGCAAGGCAAATCGTCGACACCAGGTCATTAGCCATACCGGCGGCGACGCGCGCGATTAAATCGGCGGTGGCGGGGGCGAGAATGACCAGGTCGGCCCATTTGCCAAGCTCAATATGGCCCATTGCGGCTTCGGCGGCCGGGTCGAGCAGACTGTCGGAAACCGGGTAGCCGGAAACTGCCTGCAGGCTCAGCGGCGTAATAAAAGCTTTCGCTGCTTCGGTCATCGCAACGCGCACATCGGCGCCGCGATCGCGCAGACGACGCACCAGTTCCGGCGCTTTGTAAGCCGCGATGCCGCCGCTTATGCCGAGAACGATTTTTTTACCCGCCAGACTCATCATGACTCTTTCCTGTTGGATTTCACCAGAAGGCGGGCATTTTATCACAATCCTGGTGCTGTCGTGCTTTTGCCCGTCGTGCTCTTTGCGAGGTATTACGCAAGTATGGCGATCCCGTGTCGATGGCCCTTTTCGCTTGTGGCAGCATGGTGCGTAAAAGGGAGGATTCGACATGGATATAGTTTATTTACCCCCATTGCCCAGAGAAAAAATGATGAGTGCGGGCATTGCGTCGCTGACGGATGTCGAGCTACTGGCGCTGTTTTTACGCACTGGCACACAGGGGAAATCAGTGATGACGCTTTCCCGTGATCTGCTGCAGCACTTCGGCTCACTCTACGGGCTACTCTCGGCGGACTATAAAGATTTTGCCAACGTTAATGGCATTGGGGTGGCGAAATACGCGCAACTAAAAGGCATTGCCGAGCTGGCGCGGCGCTATTACAGCGTTCGGCTACTGGAAGAAACATCATTGTTAAGCCCGGAACTGACCCGGGAATTTCTGCAAAGCCAGTTGACGGGCGAAGAGCGCGAGATCTTTATGGCGATCTTTCTCGACAACCAAAATCGGGTGTTGAAGCATTCCCGTCTTTTTTCCGGCACCATTAATCAGGTGGAAGTGCATCCGCGCGAAATTGTCCGCGAGGCGATTAAAGTGAATGCCGCCGCCGTGATCCTTGCGCATAATCATCCTTCGGGTAGCGCTGAACCCAGTAAAGCGGATAGAATCATCACCGAAAGGGTGGTGAAGTGCTGTCAGTTTATGGATATTCGTGTGCTCGATCATCTGGTGATAGGCCGTGGAGAGTACGTTTCGTTCGCAGAACGGGGCTGGATTTAGACCTCTTTGGGCGATCCATCGGGATCTTTGTCTGTTCGGGACTTGAGCACATCGCCGACTCAGCGTATACTACGCCACCTTTGAGAATCTCGGGTTTGGCAATTGGGCCTGGCTACACGAGTTCGCTTAGAACCGTCAGACCAGGCTGTGAAAGCCTGACGAGGCGCCAATACCCCATACGAAGCTCGAGCTAATTTGATTTTTGGAGAATAGACATGTCCCGAGTCTGCCAAGTTACTGGCAAGCGTCCGGTGACCGGTAACAACCGTTCCCACGCACTGAACGCGACTAAACGCCGTTTCCTGCCGAACCTGCACTCTCACCGTTTCTGGGTTGAGAGCGAGAAGCGTTTTGTCACCCTGCGCGTATCTGCTAAAGGTATGCGTGTAATCGATAAGAAAGGCATCGATACAGTTCTGTCTGAACTGCGTGCCCGTGGCGAAAAGTACTAAGTACTTAGAGGAAATAAATCATGGCTAAAGGTATTCGTGAGAAAATCAAGCTGGTTTCTTCTGCTGGTACTGGTCACTTCTATACCACCACGAAGAACAAACGTACTAAGCCGGAAAAACTGGAACTGAAAAAATTCGATCCAGTTGTCCGTCAGCACGTTCTTTACAAAGAAGCAAAAATTAAATAATTTGCGCTTTCTTTGTACGAAAACCTCGCTTCGGCGGGGTTTTTTGCATTTTGCCCTTCGTAGTTTGAGCCGCAGATACGTTAGCTGTGTACGCTCACCCTGGTCCCCTACTCAGGTAAGCGCCCGGGTTTCACTTCTTGCCGCCTTCCTGTGACTCAAATTACATTGGGGAAATAAGGAGAAATAAACATGCCAGAGTTACCCGAGGTAGAAACCAGCCGCCGCGGTATTGAACCGCATCTGGTCGGCGCCAAAATTCTTCATGCTATCGTCCGTAACGGGCGCCTACGGTGGCCTGTCTCGGATGAAATTCATCGCCTGAGCGACAAACCGGTTCTCAGCGTGCAGCGCCGTGCCAAATACCTGCTGCTGGAGTTACCGGACGGCTGGATAATCATCCATCTGGGGATGTCCGGCAGCCTGCGTATTCTCACCGAAGACCTCCCGGCGGAAAAACATGACCATGTCGATCTGGTGATGAGCAATGGCAAAGTGTTGCGTTACACCGATCCACGACGCTTTGGCGCCTGGCTGTGGACGAAAGAGCTGGAAGGTCACAATGTGCTGGCACATCTGGGGCCGGAACCGTTAAGTGAGGCGTTTAACGCCGATTACCTGCAACAGAAATGTGCGAAGAAGAAAATCGCCATCAAACCCTGGCTGATGGATAACAAGCTGGTGGTGGGGGTGGGCAATATCTACGCCAGCGAGTCGCTGTTTGCTGCCGGGATCCATCCTGACAGACTGGCCTCGTCACTGTCGCGCGAGGAGTGTGAGCTGCTGGTGCGGGTAATTAAAGCCGTGCTGCTGCGTTCGATTGAGCAGGGCGGTACCACGCTGAAAGATTTTCTGCAAAGCGACGGTAAGCCCGGATATTTTGCGCAGGAATTGCAGGTTTATGGACGTAAAGGAGAGCCATGCCGGGTGTGTGGTACGCCGATTATTGCGTCAAAACATGCACAGCGGGCGACGTTTTATTGCCGCCAGTGCCAGAAGTAAAGTGCGGTGGTTGCGTTTATCCCGGCTCGCGCTGCGCTTAACCGGGCTACAGGTTGCGGACTGGTAACCCGGACAACGCGCGTCAAGCGCCGCCTCCGGAAAGAACGCCCTACAGCTTTTTCAGCAGCGCCTGGTGGACATTAGCTGGCAGGAAATGCGTGACATCACCGGCATGGCGCGCCACCTCTTTAACAAGGGTGGAGGAAATAAATGACCACTCTTTTGATGGCATCAGAAATACGCTTTCCAGGTCAGGCATCAGATGGCGATTCATATGCGCCAGTTGCATCTCATATTCAAAATCCGCCACCGCACGCAGGCCACGAATCAGAATGTTCGCCTGCTGGGCGCGCGCAAAATTGGCCATCAGATCGCTAAAGCCCATCACCGTGACGTTCGGAATCTGTTTGGTTGCTTCCTGAGCCAGTGCCACGCGCTCATCGAGCGTAAACATTGGTTTTTTGCTTGGGCTGGCGGCAATCGCCATCACCACTTCATCGAACATGGTGGCGGCGCGGGTCACGATATCAATATGCCCGTTAGTGATGGGATCAAACGTACCGGGATAAATTGCTTTTGTGCTCATCGCTTAGGCTTTCTCGCTGTAACCGTGGTTTAGCGCCCACAGTTCGGTGTATTTGTTGAAAGTATACTGCGCATTGACCACCGCGAGCAGCCAGCCTTGTTTGCCATCCAGCACGCCACCGCGCAGCAGCAGCGTTTTCAGGAACGCCCCCAGCGTATGGGTGAAAATACCCGCCAGCGATGCCTTCTTGCCCTTCTGATGACGTTCTTGCGCCCAGGCTGTGGCGTAATTGAGCTGTTTGCGCTGAAAGCTGGCGAAATCACGGCAGGTTAAATGCAGCAGGTCGCCTTTCAGTTCGATAACTTTTGCGCCCTGGGTGTCCAGTGACTCATGTACGAGACTGGCGTTGTACTGGTAACGCTCGCGTGGGTAGAGCCGCATCACCCGGTCAGGGTACCAACCACTGTGACGCATAAAACGTCCCAGGAAAAAGTTACGACGGGCGATGCTGTAAACCGCATCCGGCTGTGGTGCATCAAGCACCGCGCGAATAGATCGCGCCAGTTCCGGTGTGACCCGTTCATCGGTGTCAATCATCAGGACATAGTCACCGCTGGCAAAGCGTTGCGCCTTCTGGCGCTGAATACCATAGCCCTGCCAGTTGGTATCAGTGAAAACCTTTACCCCCGCCGCGCGTGCGACCTCTGATGTTGCATCCTGGCTGCCGGAATCGAGCAGGATAATTTCATCGGCCCATGCGACTGACGCTAAGCAATCAGGCAGCAGGTCTGCCGCGTTTTTGGCGATCATGACCACCGACAGGCGTTGAGACATTAATGGCTCCGCTGAGGCAAATACGGTTGCAGGAGTTGCAGCAGACGCGTCAGCGCGCCCTGGTTCTGATGCAGGACTTCAACGGCGTGGCGACCACACCACAGACGGTAATCTTCGTCGGTCAGCAAGGTCGAGACCTCTTTGACCAGCGAGTCGGCATCGGTGACGGTAATCAGGCCATCAGCGGCTTGCAGGCGCGCGCAGATATCTTTGAAGTTGAAGGTGTGTGGACCCATCAGCACAGGAATGGCATGTGCCGCCGGCTCCAGCGGGTTATGACCGCCGCGCTCAACCAGGCTGCCGCCGACAAAGGCCATATCAGCAATACCGTAAAGCAGCATCAGTTCACCCATGGTATCGCCAATAACGACCTGAGTACTGCCGGAAGGAATTTCACCCGAGCTTCTCATGATGAAACTAAAGCCGCCTTTGCGCACCATTTCGCGGGCGTCAGGGAAGCGCTCCGGGTGACGCGGCACCAGGATCAGCAGTAAATCAGGGAACGTCTCCAGCAACTTGCGATGTGCCTGCAGGATAATCGTCTCTTCGCCGTCGTGGGTGCTGGTAGCAATCCATACTTTACGGCGAGGCGCCCACTGACGCCGCAGTGTGATGGCTTTGGCGGCTAATTCCGGGGTGACGGAGATATCAAATTTCAGGCTGCCGGTAACGGCAAGCTGGCCCCGTTTCAGGCCCAACTGCAGAAAACGATCGCCATCTTCCTGGGTTTGCGCGGCAATCAAGGTGATTCTGCTGAGCAGACGACGCATAAATCGCCCCAGTTTGCCGTAGCCCTTGGCCGAACGGTCCGACAGGCGTGCATTGGCGATCACCAGCGGAATTTTGCGACGGTTCAGCGCGGCAATCATATTGGGCCACAGTTCGGTTTCCATCACGATCACCAGCTTTGGGCGGACCGTATCAAGAAAACGGCCCATCGCGCCGGGCAGATCGTAAGGGAGATAGACATGATGAACATCTTTGCCAAAGGCAGACATCACACGTTCTGAGCCCGTCGGTGTCATGGTGGTGACGGTAATGGGCAGCATGGGATAGCGATGGCGCAATGCACGTACCAGCGGAATGGCCGCCAGCGTTTCACCAACGGAGACGGAATGCAGCAAAATACCGTCCGGCTTCACTTTATTACGGCAAAAACCATAGCGTTCAGCCCAGCGTTTACGGTAAGCCGGGGCCTTGCGGCTGCGAAGCAGAAGCCGCAGCCACACCAGAGGCTGAATTAAGTAGAGCAGGATGGTATACAACAATTCCAAGCGATTATCCGTTTTTTGAGTTTCGGCGGGCAAATTCTAAGCATTTAGCCCGCTTAAAGCTATCTCTTTGGCGCATTGATACTGCGCCAGGGCTATAGCGGGAACGCGGCACACGCTATGCGACATCGCGGTATTTTTTAATCCGGAAATAACGGCGCCCCAGACGCCAGCGTAAACGCAATGAGCTGGCATTGGTCCAAATGAGCCGCCAGATTCCACGATCGAAAAACTCACTGATGATAATACGTTTTTTCGCTTCATCTTTCATTTCATCGAACGTATGAATAATGCCAAGCCCCTCTTTGGCGATTTGCCAGCGACAGGCGGAGATGTTACGCGCCTTATCCGGGTAACGCTTATTGATGGCGTCCAGCATCTCAAGAATTTTCATGTAATGACGCGCTGAGCGCATCAGCGTATCGTCATTGTCCGGCTTGTGCGACACCGATTCCGAATGAATGTAGTAGTCATAAAAGGATTCGCTGGTGTACTGCACGCGTTCTGCAGCCAGCAGCACTTCCGTGGTCCAGGGAATATCCTGATGACGCAGCCCCGGTTCGAAATGAAAATTGTGCCGGGTAATAAATTCCCGGCGATAGATATTCAGCCAGGTGACGTGCAGAAATTTGCGCGAGTCGAGCGCGGTTTTCAGCCAGACGTGGCCCGGCAATACCGGTGTGGAAGATAAGCGCTCAGGTGGGAAAATAGGGTGGCTTTCACGGTTCTTTTCGTAAACATAGCGGCCATTACAGGTGGCAACATCAAGATTGCCTTTTTCAGCCATATCCAACAGCGTGCGGAACATCCCAGGGTAGAGCTTGTCGTCAATATCCGGGAAGGTCAGGTATTTACCCTTCGCCATGGCGAGGCCGGAATTTCGCGCGACGGAAACGCCCTGGTTTTCCTGTTGAATTAGCGTAACGTTTTGCATTCTGTCGCGCCAGGCATCGATAACGGCCAGGCTGTCATCGGTCGAACCATCGTTTACCAGGATCAGTTCATAACTTTCAAGCTGCTGTTGTTCAATGCATTCAAAAAACTGTGCGAGAAATTTTCCGCCGTTATACACCGCGACCACGATGCTCAGTAAAGGGTTTTGACTCATAAAAGATCCGGTATCGGTAAGGTGCCTGTTACTCTTTGCCCAACTGGCGATATTGCTGACAGATTGTCTCCACGCTGAATTTTTCCAGCGCAGCCTGCTCAATAATCGGCGGGTTAGTGTAAATGCTTTGCATCGCCTGAGCCAGCGCAGGGCTATTGAGATCTGCAAGCCCTTGCGCCAGCGGGCCCGTCAGGATCTCCGGGATGCCGCCCGGACAACGGGTGCTGGCAACGGGAGTGCCCAGAATCAGCGCTTCAATGACGACATTACCCAGGCCTTCGCTATCGGAGCTGAGTACCAGCATCCGTGCCTGTTTCATCCATGAATGAGGGTTGCTCTGAAAACCTTTAAACAGCACGCGGTTGGCCACACCCAGCTTTTCAGCCAATGCGCGCAAACGCTCTTCTTGTTCTGGTTTGCCCTGGCCGAGCATCACTAACGGCGCGGTGATGTGACTCAGCGCATAGGCTTCAATCAGGCGGTCCTGACGTTTTCCGGGATGCAGGCGCCCGACGTGGATAATGTAATCCTGCCCGGCCATCTCAAAGGGAGCCTCGGCGCTTGCGCGGATCGCGGCAATATCAAAAGGGTTATAGATGGTTTTCAGTTGTGCAGGCTGAATGGCGAATTGTTCGACCAGATCCTGCCCTACGGCGCTGGAGACGCTAACGATATTACGCCCCTGGTAAACGTGTTTAATTTTCTGCTGTTTCAGCCAGCGGTCAAAGCCTGTCCGGTGGCCAAGATAAGAGGTTGAAAACACGCCATGCAGACAGAACCAGAGGTTGTGCGAGCGCAGCGTTTTACTGCGCGACACGATACGATCGGTTTTATGCAGGTTTGATAACACAAGGTCGAAACGACCAGACCGTTCGGCATCAACGACCGCATCGTCAAGCTGGCGCGCACGACGCGAAATCTCCGTCAGCTTACGCCAGGGCTTACGACATTTATCGGCGATAACCCGGTAATCCAGCCCGTCAGGCAGAGGGTATTCGCAGACGTCGCGCAGTGAAAAGAGTGATACCTCATCGCCCTGGCGTAAAAAAGTCTCTGCGAGCGTCAAAACGACTTTCTCGGCGCCGCCGCCCGGTAATCCATCAATGATAAACAGTATGCGCATGGTCATTTCACCAGCTTCTGGTAAAGGGCAAGTAATTGCGTCGACAGACGCCCGGCGGTGCAGGACAAAATACGTTCCCGGGCATGCTGGCCTTCGCTGGAGCCTAACGCGCGTGCGGGGAGCGCCATAACGGCGTCCTGCAATGCGGGAATATCCAGCGCATCGCATACGTAGCCATTCTGCCCCTGCACTATGAATTCCTGGCCGCCGCAGCCGGTCGTGGTGATGGCCGGTAAACCGCAGGCCATTGCTTCCAGAATCACATTGGGGAACGGATCGTAAAGGGTTGGCAGCAGCAGACCATCCGCCATTTGATAGAACGGTAGCGTCTCTGTTTGCATGCCAAAGAAATGCACCCGGCTGGCGCAGTTGAGCGATGCCGCCAGAGATTCGTAGCGACGCTGGTCTTTATCTTTGCCAACGACGAAAAGGTGGCGATCCGTAGGGGCAATAGCGCGAATGGCCGCATCCAGTCCCTTACGTTCAAAGCCCGAGCCGACATAGACCAGGCAGGTCGCCTGTAACGGGATCCCGCGCGCTTGTCGCAGGGCTGCAAACGTCTCTTCATCCGGCGGTGTAAAACGCTGATTATCGATGGCGTTGTAAATTACGTGGATTTTATCTGCCGGCAGGCCGAAATCCGCAATGATCTCCTGCTTTATCATCTCAGCGTTGCAAATGACGCCACGCAGATGGTCATGCTGGTACATCTCGCGTTCGGCATTCATCACATAGCGGTGATAGCGGTCAGCGAACAGCAAGGCTTGTTTCCAGCCGGGGAGAATTCGCGCGCGTTGCTCCAGCCAGCGGCGGTGCACGCCATCACCAGCGCGATACAGGTCGCACCCTGGGATGCGCTCATGGCTTTGCACAAGGTCGAACTGTTTGCTTTCCCAAAGCGCTCTGGCGGCGTTGGCGAACCCGCGTTCACGGCTGATGCGTCCCCATTTTCTGGGGTTACAGATATGAATGTGCCATTCCGGTTTTACCGGCCCCTGCCACTCGCGGGTGA
The DNA here is from genome assembly GCF_015167655.1 of Citrobacter sp. BDA59-3. Lineage (NCBI taxonomy): Bacteria > Pseudomonadati > Pseudomonadota > Gammaproteobacteria > Enterobacterales > Enterobacteriaceae > Citrobacter > Citrobacter sp. BDA59-3. Next base: position 5,215,055 of record NZ_CP063427.1, on the reverse strand, counting down.
TGACATTCAGTTCGAGATTGCTACTATCGAGCGCTTCCAGCGCGCGGGAGACAAAACGTTCCGCGCCGCCATCAGGGCGGTATTTCTGTCTGACCAGCGCCAGGCGAAATTTACTCATGCTAAAACCCTTCTTGCCGCGGCGATAACCTCTTCTTCAGGAATTAAATCCAGGTAGCGTTCATCAGTGCGGGTATCAATCGCATCCGGATCGGGAAGCGGGCCGTAATCGCCAGCCCAAATGACTTCGCCCTGAGCCTGCCAGGGACGCCAGAAAGTCAGTTTAGAGGGGCCAAACAAGGCAACCAGCGGCGTATTCAGCGCGGCGGCCATGTGCATCGGTACGGAATCGACGCCAATAAACAGGCGGGCGTGATCAATCAGCGCACCGAGCTGGCGCAGCGTCAATTTACCGGCCAGCGAGACCAGGCGTGCATCCGGGCAGCCTGAGATAATGGTATCGACCATCTGTTTTTCTTTGGCGTCCGGGCCAGAGGTGAGCACAACGGTGTATCCGTCAGCCGAGAGCGCGTTAATCACTGCGCTCATCCGATCCTCTCGCCAGCATTTAAAGAACCAGCGTGAGGTAGGTTGCACGACGATATAGCCCCCGGTTAACCCTTCTGGTAACAATGCCTTGCAGGTCTGCCAGTCCGCCTCGCTATAGCCCATTTTGGCCGGGGCATTTTGTACCTCTATACCCAGCGGCGCCAGAATGGAGAGATTTTGCTGGACCGTATGCAGGCTGTTATGGGCCTGCGTGGAAGCCAGAACGGTATGGCAAAAACGCCAAATGGGGTGACGGCGTTTCGGGAAATCAAAGCCGATGCGCTGTGGGGCTCCGGTAAAGCGGGTGACGATAGCGCTGCGCCATTGGTCGGCCAGGTTCAGTACCAGGTCGTAGTGTTGCTTGCGTAAAGTGCGCAGAAGCCCCCATTCCATCGCGATCAGGTGCCGCTGCCCCTGTTTTTTCCATTTTCGGTCAATACCGTAAATGTGATGGATATCGGTGTTGGCGGCGAGCATATCCCGTGTCTCTTCATACAGCAAAACGTCGATTTTCACGTCAGGATAGCGCTGGCGAAGTGTCTGAATCACGGGTGTAATCAGCAGCATATCGCCATGATGGCGTAGCTTTATCACTAAAATGCGCGCAGGCATTTTGCTGTCGAAAGGGCGGGTTTCGGGCGTCATACGGTCTTCTTAATCCGATCACAAGCCTCTGATTCTAGGTTATCAGATGCATTGAGAGAAGCGTTGTATTGCTCTACCATGACCGGATAACTAAGCCTGAGGACAAAGACGTGCAGAAACCGGCATTTCTTATCACGATCGATACAGAGGGTGACAACCTCTGGCAAAAAAATGACAGTATCACCACGGAAAATGCGAAATATTTGCCGCGTTTTCAGGCTGTGTGTGAAAAGTATGGTTTTAAACCGGTCTATCTGACTAATTACGAAATGGCCATCGACCCGTTTTTTATTGAGTTTGGCCAGGACGTGATTGCCCGGGGGACGGCAGAAATCGGCATGCATTTACATGCCTGGAATAGCCCGCCAGAGACGCCGCTGACCGATAACGACTGGCGCTACAAACCCTACCTCATTGAATATTCCGACGCACTAATGCGGGAAAAGGTCGATTTTATGACCAAACTCCTGCAGGACACCTTCCAGACCAAAATGCGCAGCCATCGTGCCGGTCGCTGGGCCTTTGATGAACGCTATGCGCGCCTGCTGATCGAATATGGCTACGAGGTGGACTGTTCCGTCACACCAAAAGTGAACTGGAAAACTGCGAAAGGGGCACCACAGGGAACCGGGGGCACGGATTATCGCCAGTTCCCGCTGCAGGCCTATTTTCTTGATGAAAACGACATCAGTAAGCCCGGCAATTCACCGCTGCTTGAGGTGCCAATGAGCATCCAGTTCAAGCACTCGGCGCTGATGAACAGTATCAAACAGGGCTACGACAAACTGCGCGGTAAATTGCGTTCGCCTTCTGTCCATTGGCTACGCCCGATGGGCGGCAATGTCGAGACGATGCAGCGTGTCGTGGAGCAGACGCTGGCGCAGGGCAACGACTACGTTGAGTACATGCTGCACTCGTCTGAATATATGCCGGGCGGGAGCCCGACGTTTAAGAATGAACAGGATATCGAGCGTCTGTACGATGACCTTGAGTCCTTCTTTACATGGCTGCAGCCGCGTGTTCAGGGAATGACTCTGGCGGACTATTATCAGCAGAAAAAACCAAAAATATAAGACTTATGCCCCACTGCCGCATTGTGGGACCCCATGGGATTTGACTGATTTACGTTAAGTCACCATGTTTATGATGATAGTAATTACTCAGAAGAATACTCATGATCGAAAAGAAAAAAATCCTCTTTATCGCTGAAATGCTGGCAGGAAGAGGAGGTATGGAAAATGTTACCCGGCAGGTCATCTTGCAATTAAATGCCGATCCTGAGTATTCGGCAGGTCTTTTTCTTCTTGATAACGATTGCGAATTTTCCGCTTCGTCCTGGCGTGAAGGTATTGTTTGGGGACAAAGCAAAAGGATCACTCGCAACCCAAAAATTACACGCTTGATGCATGCTGTCATGCTGGCGTTATTTATTGCGAAACATAAACCAGATTATGTCATTGCGATGAACACCATTCCATGTCTCATTGCCAGGCGCGCAATTATGCTTTCTCGTGTAAAGACAGTTTTATCCACCTGGATGCATTTGCCGCCCAATGGTAGATATCGGCCTCGTTACCTGATGCGTGCTGACCACCATTTTGCTATCAGTAGAGACATTGCAAATCAACTGGTCGCATTAGGGGCGGCGCCTGAGTCTATCGACGTGGTATTTAACCCCGTCAGAAAGGTGGCGACTATGATTAAGCGGCCCGAGAATTTGAAGATGTTATACCTCGGCCGCATCCATTTCACCGGGCAAAAGAATCTTAAAGACCTGCTTGATGCTGCGAGCAAATTAACAACCACCTGGTCTCTTGATATTCTGGGGGACGGTGAGGATTATGCTCGATGCCTGGCCTATGCCGACAGCCTGGGAATTGCACAGCACATTACCTGGCATGGCTGGCAGGATAACAGTTGGGATTACATTGAGAAAAATATTAAAGAGGTGACCTGCCTGGTACTGACCTCCTCAATGGAAGGATTGCCACTGGTTCTGTTAGAGGCCATTGCTCGTGGTATTTATTGTGTATCTTCTGATTGTGTTAGTGGTCCTTCTGATATCATTAAAGAAGGCATCAATGGGCAACTCTATGAGACGTATAATGTTGAAGAGTTAGTAAGTATTCTTGATGCGCCTGATTTTAGCAAAACACTGCCGGATCAGAAGATTGTGAAAGATAGTATCCATGATTTTTATGAAGATGCCTATATGACGAATTTCAAAAACATATTACGGAAACGTAAACAGGGTACATTATGAAGAATGTATCTACACTAAATAAGTATTCAGAGTTAAGTGCTAATATTTTTTTTATCATACTGGTACTGTCATTATCGACTACCCTTTTTACTATCGGGTTTTCTCAAAAAATATTTTATACGTTAGGCTATGTCTCTTTTTTCATTGTTTGCTATGCGTATTTTAAACGCCGTGAACTGTTTATAGTCGTTACGCCAGTATTTCCCTTGATTTTGGCCTTGCTGATAACAGGTGTCATTCGATATTGCTGGTTTGTTTATTCTAAGTCAGACATCTCAAATTTTAGTGAGTATGATCTTAATAATCTAAGAAATTATGATCTCAGTGGTAAACGCTTTATTTTGTCAGCGTTTATGATCAGTGCTGCATTGATTTTATCTAAGTTCATTACAGCAAAAACCATTACAATCTGTAAAGTCATTCTTTTTGTGGCTATTGTTATAACTGCCGGTGTTGGCTGCTACGAATATTTTTATGTGACTCATGAGCGGATAAAATTAACGGCGGATGCAGCAAGCAGTTCATCGTATATGATTCTGATGGCTTATGCTTCTTATTTAGTGCTATCGAGGCAAACATCACGAGCCTTAGAGCATCTCTTTGACCTGTTTTATGCCGCGATCATTTTCGCGTTATTAATACTTTGTGAAACCCGGATTTCCGTTCTGGCATTTATTGTCGTGACAGTACTGTATCTCTTAATGAATGGCGATTTAAAAAGGTATGTAAAGGGCCGGACAATTATCATTGCTAGCTTTGTTTTAGCTCTCTTCATTATTGGTGTTACAAGCCAGCGCTGGGCCGAAGGGATAAAAAACATTGAAGATTATCAAACAAATAGCTCAACATCGTTGGGGGCAAGGGTAGCAATTTGGGACAGTGGAATTCACTTTGCCAGCCATCATTTTCTTTTCAGTACGCCATATCAAAGGACGACATTTGCGCAGTCATATATTAAGGAACACCATCCAGGTAATCTGGAGGGATATACCAATGTCAGATACAACATGCACAATGAATTCCTTGAAATATTAACCTTGCAGGGTGTTTTGGGGTTGCTATTTTTTGCTTTGATTTATCTTTCCTATCTGCGAGTTGCGATAACCAAAAGAGTGTTTACGTCAGCGGCGCTCCCACTATCCGTTATGTTTGTCTGCGGTCTGGCGGATTCTGTATTGATTAATGCTCAGACGGCTATGCTTTTCCTGATTTCGCTAACGTTATGCGCTATTTCTTTTAACAAGCAACGATAGTATGAGGGGGGAACCATCCCCCCTTAATTATGCATGACTATTCGTCGTATGCTTATGAAGCATATGTCCAACGGCATCGATAATGTCACTGACTTTAATGGTTGAAATAGGGTGATATTTGTCCTTAGTCATGATCTGAACGGCTGCATCATATCCCGGCCCCCAAATATCATTGTTATGATATTTACCATGCATCTCGTTACCATATAATGCAACAAGCGGTTTATTATATGTCGCAGCAATATGTACGATAGCGGTATCCGGCGATATGATCAGATCAGCATGGGCAATCAGAGCCATTGCGCTGTATAAAGTCGGGTGTGGATTTTTGTAAACCCCATCGGGTAACGCGATATCAAATCGCTTATTGGGATCAAAGTAGACTATATTATAATCAGGGTGTTTTTGACGTAGTTCAGAAAAAAGTTGCAGCACCTGCGTGACAGACATTTCTCTTTTAGCATCGGCAGCAAAAGGGTTAACGATAATATTTTTTGCATTAGGCAAGGTTTGTAGGAAAGCCGTTGTTTCGGTATTGATATCGTCCGGATAGAACAGTTCGTAATCTGTACTGGAATGGCTAAAATTTAGCTCATTCATGAGCAAGGCGTAGCGATGAGTGATGTGTTCCTGATAACCCAGAAAGGCGATGGTTTTATTGTAGAGGTTATATTGCTCTTTATTAAAACCGAGAACGTTTTTCGCTTTAATTTTCTTTAAAAAATGGAAACTGGCGGGCGATATCTTATCACCCATATCGATCACCAGATCGTAATCCTCAGCCGCCAGTTCAGTCGTGATGTTTGGGTTATCATCGAAGTGTATTTTTCGGATGTGCGGATTGTGCTCAATCACCACAACATTACTGCGCGTTGCCAGAATATCAACCGTATAGCCGTTGGTCTTAAGTTCTCTGATCAGCGATGTTGAGACAATCATATCGCCAATCTTACCGTCGTTGCGCAGAAGCAGTACTTTACTGATCGCCCGCAAATCAAAGGGTCTTCTGACCGGTTCATCCCATATCCATTTCGCCATTCGCATGCGCAATGCTTTCATGAAATAGTTACGTTTCCGGTTCCATGCGCGTAGGGTCGCAAATTTTTTTTGCTTGTGCGGTTTCATTATGTATTCCTGGATTTGAGCAATGTTCCCTTAGGTGCAGGATTTACTGTGATGTCTGATGGGATACCGGGCCAGCAGGCCACGACAGTCTTATGCACGGATGCAGGCGGCGATAAAAGAGGAATAAGCATGCGTATTTTTCTAAAGGGAGTCGATATAGTGATCGTTTTTTAGAATTTCAAAAATACGATCTGCCATGATTGCATCCATACTTCGTGTTGCGCTAGTCAGCTCGCGCTGGTTTTTTCCGTAACCGCCGATTAACCCTGGATCTGTTGGCCCGTAGAGCGTCAAATTCGGGCGATCCAGTGCCGCCGTTAAATGACTCAGACCGGTATCGACGGAAACCACAAACTTTGCCCCGGCCAGCACCTGAGCGACATTCTCCAGGCTCATGCGTGGCAGGACATCAACGAAATCATAGCCCTCGGCAAGGCGTTTTGCCCGTGCCTCTTCATGCGCCGCGCCCCAGGGGAGCTTGATACGCAGACCGCTGTTAGCCAGCAGGCCAATCAGCTCGCGCCAGTGGTTCTCAGGCCAGTGCTTATCATCACGCGTTGTGGCATGTAAAAAGACAGCATACGGCGCTTTCAGGCCGCTACTATTGGGAAAATGGCGGGCAATGGCGTAATCACCCTGAGTTTGCGGTTTGTCGTAGTCCAGGCTTTTCGCGAACAGTTCACGGGTGCGTTCCACCGCATGCTGCTGCTTTGCAATGTGGTGACGGTGGTTATAGAACAGGCTCGCCAGCGGTTCACGCGCGGTTTGCCAGTCCATCCCATGTTTGATGCCGTGGGCCAGGCGTGTCACCAGCGCGGCGCTTTTTACCAGCCCTTGAGCATCGATGATAACGTCGTAATATTCGGCCTGCACGGCGTGACGAAATGCGCGACGCTCTGCTTTTACAGGCGCAGAAAACCACGCTTTACGCCAGCGGCGAATCGCCACGGGAATAACCCTGTCAACCGCATCATGCCACGACGGGATTTGCGCAAAGTTTTCTTCTACCACCCAGTCAAAGCGAATACCGGGAATGGCCCGCACCGCGTCAGTTAACGCAGGCAGGGTATGCAGTACATCACCCATTGAAGAGGTTTTAACGATAAGAACCCGCATGCGTTATCCTTCTTCATTCAGCAACAGCGTGTTTAGCTCGCTCAATACCTGCTGCGGGGTAATGTCGATCAGGCTTTGATGATAGCCTTCGGCGGCATCGCCTTTGCGTACTTTGTGGTAGCCGGTAATCAGGCGAATCACCCGCGCTTTGTGCGACAGCGGTGGCGTGAAATCCGGGCTGCTTGGCCCATAAAGTGCGACCAGTGGGCGATTGAGTGCTGCGGCAACATGCATCAGGCCAGAGTCATTGCTGACGACCGCTTTACAGGACGCGAGTAGAATGACCGCCTGTTCAAGTTGGGTTTCTCCGGCCAGATTACGGCACCAGGCCTGCTGTTCAACGCTTAGCGTCGCGAGAATTTGATTACCTGCTTCATGATCTTTCGCCGAACCAAACAGCACAATCTGGAAGCCTTCATCAATCAGCTGTTTTGCCAGTTCCGCATAGTGATAGTGTGGCCAGCGCTTGGCCGGACCAAACTCAGCGCCGGGGCAAAAACCGATCAGCGGACGTTCCGCTGAGAGGCTAAAGGCAGCACAGGTCTGGCCTTTTTCGCTCTCAGTCACCTGTAACTGCGGCCATAACAGCGGTTGCGGCAAATCTTTCGCCGATGCCATTACGCCTTTATCGTAGGCCAATGCAACATAGCGCTCGATCATTAGCGGCCAGGCCTGCTTGTCCAAAACGCGCACATCGTTCAGTAAGCCGTAGCGCATTTCGCCGCGCCAGCCGGTACGGTGAGGCACGTTGGCAAAGAACGGGACCAGCGCCGATTTAAAGGAGTTTGGCAGGACGTATGCCCGGTCATAGCGTTTTGCCCGCAGGCTGTGACCCAGCTTACGGCGTTCGCCAAGTTCCAGCGCGCCGTGGCCCAGCGGCATCGGAATCGCCTCGTTGACTTCCGGCATCCGCGATAACAGCGGACGGCACCACGCGGGAGCCATCACGTCGATAATCGCCTGGGGGTAGCGCGCTTTGAGTGTGCGATAGAGACTTTGCGACATCATCATGTCGCCCACCCAGGACGGGCCGATCACCAATATTTTCATTCACTTCATCCTTCAAGCTGTCTCTGCGTTGGCTGCCTTTGTTCACCCCAGTCACAGCGTTATTCTATGCTCCTGGGGACTCACTCAGTTGCCGCCTTGATACCGCTTTAATGATTTTATGAATGGGTGCCGTTATCGCGGTTCAGCCAGGCCATATATTCCGTTACGCCTTCGGCAACGGTTTTGAATGGCTTGTCATAGCCCGCGGCACGCAGGTTGGTTAAGTCAGCCTGGGTGAATGCCTGATAGCGGCCTTTCAGTTTATCCGGGAACGGAATGTATTCGATGCTGCCTTTTTTGTGGAACGCCAGCGTTGCATCGGCCACGGCCTGGAAAGATTCCGCACGGCCGGTTCCGAGGTTGAAAATACCGGATACGCCATTTTCCCAGAACCACAGGTTGACGGCGGCCACATCGCCTACATAGACGAAGTCGCGTTTGAAGCTGTCGCTGCCTTCAAACAGTTTCGGGCTTTCGCCATTATTCAACTGGGTGTTGAGGTGGAACGCTACGCTCGCCATGCTGCCTTTGTGCCCTTCGCGCGGCCCGTAAACGTTGAAATAGCGGAAACCGACAACCGGAGAGTTGGCTTCCGGCAGGATCTGGCGCACATACTCATCGAACAGGAATTTAGAGTAACCGTAGACATTTAGCGGTTTTTCATATTCACGTGATTCGATAAAGTCGCTGGTGCGCCCGCCGTAGGTCGCCGCAGAAGAGGCGTACAGGAATGGAATTTCACGTTCCAGGCAGTAGTGCAGAACCTCTTTGGAGTACTGATAGTTATTATCCATCATGTACTTACCGTCCCACTCAGTGGTGGAGGAGCAGGCCCCTTCGTGGAAAATAGCCTCGATATCGCCGAATTCTTCACCCGCCATAATCTGGATAAGGAAGTCTTCTTTGTCCATGTAGTCGGCAATATCCAGATCCACCAGGTTCACAAACTTGGTGCCGTCTTTCAGATTGTCCACCACCAGAATGTCGGTGATGCCTTTATCATTCAGGGCTTTAACGATATTGCTGCCGATAAAACCCGCGCCGCCGGTAACGATAATCATAACTATGACCTTTGAATTGTGGAGCTCCGAGACTATCTCAGACACTAATGATTCTTATCATACCATCTCATTGCCAGCCCGACAGCCATTCACGGACAGGCCATAATCTTACACGTGATTTATGCTACAAAGTGCGCAACAGGTGATGCGTCATCTCGTATCAACGTATAGCTTTGGGTAATATGTGCCGAAATTTGCCCAGTCTGGAGAATTGCGATGCGTGGGGATTTTTACAAGCAGTTAACGAGCGACCTGGAGACCGCACGTGCGGAAGGGTTGTTTAAAGAAGAACGCATTATCACGTCGGCCCAGCAAGCTGATATCACCGTGGCGAATGGAAGCCACGTCATTAACTTCTGCGCCAACAACTATCTCGGTCTGGCCAACCATCCTGAATTGATTGCCGCCGCGAAAGCAGGGATGGACAGCCACGGCTTCGGCATGGCCTCTGTACGTTTTATTTGCGGTACGCAGGACAGCCACAAAGAGCTTGAAAAGAAACTCGCTGAGTTCCTCGGTATGGAAGATGCGATCCTCTATTCCTCCTGCTTTGATGCCAACGGCGGTCTGTTCGAAACCCTGTTGGGCGCAGAAGACGCCATTATCTCTGATGCCCTGAACCATGCCTCGATCATCGACGGCGTGCGTCTGTGTAAAGCGAAGCGTTTCCGCTACGCCAACAACGATATGCAGGAGCTGGAAGCGTGTCTGAAAGAGGCCCGCGAAGCCGGTGCCCGCCATGTGCTGATTGCCACCGACGGCGTCTTCTCGATGGACGGCGTGATTGCCAACCTGAAAGGTGTCTGCGACCTGGCAGATAAGTACGATGCGCTGGTAATGGTTGATGACTCCCACGCGGTGGGGTTTGTCGGCGATAACGGTCGTGGCTCGCACGAGTACTGCGACGTCATGGGCCGGGTGGACATCATTACCGGTACGCTGGGTAAAGCGCTCGGCGGCGCGTCTGGCGGTTATACCGCAGCGCGTAAAGAGGTCGTTGAATGGCTGCGTCAGCGCTCACGCCCATATCTTTTCTCCAACTCACTGGCCCCGGCGATTGTCGCTGCCTCCATTAAGGTGCTGGAGATGGTGGAAGCGGGGAGCGAGCTGCGTGACCGTCTGTGGTCTAACGCGCGTCTGTTCCGTGAAAAGATGAGTGCCGCAGGCTTTACCCTGGCGGGTGCCGATCACGCCATCATTCCGGTAATGCTCGGTGATGCGGTAGTGGCGCAGAATTTTGCCCGCGAGCTGCAAAAAGAGGGGATTTACGTGACGGGCTTCTTCTTCCCGGTTGTGCCAAAAGGCCAGGCGCGTATTCGTACCCAAATGTCTGCTGCTCATACCCCTGAGCAAATCGAACGTGCGGTGGCTGCCTTTACCCGCATCGGTAAACAACTGGGCGTCATCGCCTGAGGACGTAAGATGAAAGCGCTATCTAAGTTGAAAGCGGAAGAAGGCATCTGGATGAACGATGTTCCGGCTCCGGAAGTCGGACATAACGACCTGCTGATTAAAATTCGCAAAACGGCTATTTGCGGTACTGATGTGCATATCTATAACTGGGACGAATGGTCGCAAAAAACGATCCCGGTACCGATGGTGGTTGGGCATGAGTACGTGGGTGAAGTGGTTGGCATCGGCCAGGAAGTGAAAGGCTTTAACATCGGCGACCGCGTTTCCGGTGAAGGCCACATTACCTGCGGCCATTGCCGTAACTGCCGCGCTGGACGCACGCACTTATGCCGCAACACCGTGGGTGTTGGCGTCAACCGTCCCGGTTGTTTTGCAGAATACCTGGTTATTCCTGCCTTTAACGCTTTCAAAATCCCGGACAACATTTCCGACGACCTGGCCTCTATTTTCGATCCGTTCGGCAACGCGGTTCACACCGCGCTCTCCTTCGACCTGGTTGGGGAAGATGTACTGGTTTCCGGCGCTGGCCCGATTGGTATTATGGCGGCGGCGGTGGCAAAACACGTTGGCGCGCGCCATGTGGTTATCACTGATGTGAATGAATACCGTCTGGATCTGGCACGTAAAATGGGCGTTACCCGTGCGGTCAACGTAGCGAAAGAGAACCTCTCCGATGTGATGGCAGAGCTGGGAATGACCGAAGGTTTTGATGTCGGTCTGGAAATGTCCGGCGCGCCGCCAGCCTTCCGTACCATGCTTGATACCATGAACCACGGCGGTCGTATTGCGATGCTGGGTATTCCGCCGTCTGATATGGCTATCGACTGGAATAAAGTGATCTTCAAGGGCCTCTTTATTAAAGGTATCTATGGCCGTGAAATGTTTGAAACCTGGTACAAAATGGCGGCATTAATCCAGTCCGGACTGGATTTGTCGCCTATTATCACCCACCGTTTCGGCATTGATGACTTCCAGAAAGGTTTTGATGCTATGCGTTCTGGTCAGTCAGGTAAGGTAATCCTTAGCTGGAACTAAAAATAAAGACGCCTGCGGGCGTCTTTCTCTTATCCTTTTCCTGTTTTCAACCTTACATCGCACTAAAGGCACAATTTCCGTAACAGTGTTCTACATTAGAAAGTAGAGTTCGTTGACGATCCGTTTAACCTTTTCAGTGCGGCTAATTATGTTCAAACTTTCGGTGTGTCTGTTAACCTGCAATTCCGCTCGCTTATTACGGGACGTTCTCCCGCCACTGCTTAAAATCGCGGATGATTTTGTGGTTCTGGATTCCGGCAGTACAGACGAGACGCTGGATATTTGTCGGGAATATGATCTTCATGTTCATTATCATCCCTATGCGATGCATGGCGCGCAGATGAATCACGCAACCAGCCTGGCTGCGCATGACTGGGTGCTCTGTATGGATAGCGATGAAATCCTTGATGAGCAGACGGTAAACTTTATTTTGCAGCTAAAAGCAGGTGATGAGCCAGGTGCTGACCAGGCATGGCGTTTGCCGCGTTACTGGTATGTGCTGGGTGAACAAACCCGCACGATATATCCTGTTTCCTCCCCTGATTTCCCCGTGCGTTTATATAACCGCCGCACGGCGCGTTTTAACAATCGTGCAGTTGATGATCAGGTGGAAGGTTATTCGGCATCGACAAAAATACCGGGACATGTGCGTCACGATACGTTTTATTCGCTGCATGAAGTATTCAGCAAACTTAATAGTTACACCACGCGACTGGTGAAATATCAGAAAGTCCGCCCCTCCATTGGCCGTGGAATTATTAGCGCCATCGGTGCGTTCTTTAAATGGTATTTATTTAGCGGCGCATGGCGTAACGGCAAAGTGGGCGCGGTGACAGGTTTATACGCCACCTTGTACAGCTTTCTTAAATATTTCAAAGCCTGGTATGCCCACAATGGCCACAACGATGAAAAAAACGCTGTGGCAGAAGAAAAGAAAAACACCCGTACGGTTTAGGGGTGTTTTTTACCCCAGCCTTGCCACTCATTCGTGACATATTTCACCAGCGTACTCTCACTGATGCTGTCCTTCACGACCGTAAAGAAATAGCTGGCATAAACGGGCTGCGGTTTATGTGGCGTTTTGCACAACTTCACGCCCCGGAACGGGTTACGCGGTGGCTGATTGCGTGGCGGCATCTGGCCCGGCGTTGAGGTATCCGTTTGCGGTTCATTCAGCAGGCTTCCCGCGCGAACCAGGGTGATATCCGCAGGCAGGTTGTAAAGCATCTGTTGCAGCACACGTACTGTGGTTGGGTGCGGGTGGCCGATAGCGATGGCGGAACCGCTACGACGCGCCTGATCGACGGCACGATTAAACTGAAAGCGAATATCGCTCTCGTTTTGCGTGTCATCAAGAAACACTTTACGTTTGATGACCTTCACGCCCGTACCGCTTGCGGCGCGCATCGCCTGGCTATTGCCGATGGTCATGCTGTCCAGAAAGTAGAGATCGTAATGCCCCAGAACCTGCATCACCTTCTGCATGCCAAACAGGCTGGAGGTCATGGCACTGCCCATATGGTTGTTTAACCCGGTGGCATACGGCACTTTGCTGACCGCATCGCTGATGATGCGCTCAATTTCCGCGCTGCTCATATCCGGGCGCAGGGTATCTTTTTCCAGTGGCTGTTTGCTGAGCGGCGCCATGGGCAAATGGATCAGCACCTCGTGCCCGGCGTTATGGGCTTTGGTGGCCATCTCTTTTGCGTGCGGCGCGTTTGGCAGCACGGCAACGGTGACCGCCGCAGGCATGGCAATAACCTGATTTTCGGTCTGTGGACGATAACCGAAATCATCAATAACAATGGCGAGTTTGCCGGCAAACGCTGGCACAGAAAAAGCCAGCATGCTGGCAGCGACAACAACAACGCGACGAAATTGAAGCAAAACTTATCTTCCCAACCACGGCTGTGGATTGACCGCCTGACCCTGGCGGCGAATTTCGAAATAAAGTGAAGGTCTACCCTGACCGCCACTGCTCCCGACAAGGGCTATCGGCTGACCGGCGCGGACTTGCGCGCCTACGCTCACCAGCGCGCTCTGGTTGTAGCCGTACAAACTCATATCGCCTTTGCCGTGTTCAACCACGACCACCAGGCCATACCCCTGCAGCCAGTCGGCGAGGATCACCCGCCCGTCGGCCACAGCTTTGACTTCGCTACCCTCAGATGCACCGATAACAATCCCTTTCCAACGTAGCTCACCCTGCAGTTGTTCGCCATAACGATGTAGCAACGGACCGCGAACAGGCCAGTAAGCCTGGCCGGATGGCGCGCCCAGCCCACCTGTACGGGACATCAGTGAACGTTCGCCTTCGGTCGGTTTGTAGGTGGTGCCTTTACGGGATGCATCCTGCTGTTTTTCACGTACGGCCTGCGCTTCGCGAGCTTCACGCTCGGCGCGGGCTTTGGCTGCCGCTTCGGCACGTGCCAGACGATCGCGCAAACGGGATTCGTTCGCTCGCAGTTCGCCTAACTGCTGCTGCCCTTCCTGAATAGATGACTCCAGCCCGGCGAGCGTTTTCTTACGCTCGTTGCGCGCTTGTTCGAGCTTCGCCTGCTGTGCTTTTTGTTCGTACATCAGCGTTTGCTGCTGACTCTGCTTCTCTTCCAGCTCCGCTTTCTGCGTGGCAACCTCTTCGCGCGTTTGCTTGAGTTGCGCGATGGTCTCCTGCCGGGCCTGGTTGAGATAGCCGAAGTAAGCCTGCAGACGTTGCCCGCGTTGGGTTTCTTCCCCGCTGAGAATCAACTGAACGCCAGTATGTTGACCCTGGCGGAATGCGGCATCCAACTGAGCGGCCAGATTATGCTCTTGCGTCGCCTTCTGTTTTTCCAGTTTGGCGATAGATGCGTTCATGGCATCGATTTGCTTATTGAGCTGTGCGAGGGTGTTCTGCGTTTCGCGCAACTGACGTGTGGCTGCGGAGATGGCGACTTCTTGCTCTTTGAGTTGCGCAAGCAGACCGGAACGCTGTTGTTGCTGCTGGCGTACGTCGCGTTCTTTTGCGGCGATATCCGCCTGAATGGATTTTAACTGGTCGCGGTCATCCGCGTGGGCAGAAAAGGCGCACAACAATGCGCCAGCGCTAAAAGCGCTGGCGCAAAGCAAAGGCCTGACTGCGGCCAATGTGACAGAAAAAATCGCCTTTCCCCTCATGGGGAGCGATTATTCCACGATGAACAGCGGCTTACCAGTCATCTCTTTCGGGATTTCCATGCCCATCAGGGTCAGCATGGTCGGTGCGATATCGGAAAGTTTGCCACCTTCGACCGCTTTCAGCGCTTTATCGCCAACGTAAATCAGCGGGACTGGCAGGTTGGTATGGGCAGTGTGCGCCTGGCCGGTTGCCGGGTCACGCATCTGCTCAGCGTTACCGTGGTCAGCGGTGATCAGCAACTGACCGCCAACGGATTCCACCGCTTTGGTTACCTGCTCAACACAGTGGTCCAGCGCTTCTACTGCCTTGATTGCCGCTTCCATCACACCGGTATGACCGACCATGTCGCCGTTCGGGTAGTTACAGATGATGGTGTCGTACTTACCGCTGGTGATAGCGCCAACCAGTTTTTCTGTCAGCTCTGCGGAGCTCATTTCTGGCTGCAGATCGTAGGTCGCCACTTTCGGAGAGTTAATCAGAATACGATCTTCGCCCGGGAACGGCTCTTCAACGCCGCCGTTGAAGAAGAACGTCACGTGAGCATATTTTTCCGTTTCAGAGATACGTAACTGCGTTTTGTCGTTCTTCGCCATCCATTCGCCGAAGGTGTTCGCCAGAGAGGCAGGCGGGTATGCAACGGCGGTTTTGATGTCTGCGGCATATTCGGTCAGCATGACAAAATCGAGGTTCACTACTTTCTTACGGGCGAAACCGTCGAAATCGCTGTTAACAAATGCACGGGTGATTTCACGGGCGCGGTCTGCACGGAAGTTCATGAAAATCAGTGCGTCGCCGTCTTCCATTGCCGCATCGGGCTGGCCTTCGGCGCGGATCACGGTGGCTTTCACGAATTCGTCGTTTTCGTCACGCGCATAGGCAGCAGCCAGGCCTTCAACCGCAGTCGCGAACTGGAATTCCCCTTTTGCCAGCGTCATCAGGTCATAAGCTTGTTCAACGCGGTCCCAGCGGTTGTCGCGGTCCATGGCGTAGTAACGGCCAATGATAGATGCCACCCGGCCTTTGCCCAGTGCGGCAAACTTGTCTTCAAAACGTTTCAGTGAGGAGTCAGCGCTACGCGGCGGCGTATCGCGACCATCCAGGAATGCGTGCAGGTAGATTTTTTCCGCACCGCGCTCAGCGGCCAGCTCTACCATGGCCAGGATGTGATCTTCATGGCTGTGAACGCCACCAGCAGACAGCAGACCCATGATATGAACGGCTTTGCCCGCAGCAACGGCTTTATCCACCGCGCCCGCCAGTACCGGGTTAGTGAAAAAGGTACGCTCTTTGATTTCAACATCCAGACGGGTCAAATCCTGATACACGATGCGGCCAGCACCCAGGTTGACGTGACCCACTTCGGAGTTACCCATCTGGCGATCCGGCAGACCGACTTCCAGACCAGAAGCGTCAATCAGAGTATGCGGACGTTTAGCCCACAATGCGTCCATAACGGGAGTTTTTGCGCTGTAAATTGCGTTATCCTGCTGCTCTTCACGGTAGCCATAGCCATCCAGGATCACCAGTACCATAGGTTTTTTAGAAACCGACATTGCGACAACCTCATGCTCAAAGACGAAAAATTTGCGTAATTTTACTACAGCTGAATCGATAAAATAGCCGCAGAAGATCAAAGAATACCGCCGCAGGAGGTGAGGATTTCACGGCGTTGATGAATTTTTTTCGTAACAGTCCGCAGAAAATGCATTCCATTACGCTCGCTGGCTGTATTTGCTACACCGCACAGGTATACTCCTTTCCTGGTTTTTACTCACTGATTCGGGAGCTGTTACCCCCCATGCAAGAAATTATGCAATTTGTTAGTCGCCACCCCGTACTTTGCCTCGCCTGGATTGTATTACTGGGGGCGGTGCTGTTCATGACGTTCAAAAGCCTCGCATCGAAAGTGAAAGTGATCACTCGTGGTGAAGCGACGCGTCTGATCAACAAAGAAGATGCTGTTATCGTGGACTTGCGCCAGCGCGATGATTTCCGAAAAGGTCACATCGCAGGCTCAGTGAATTTGCTGCCAACCGAAATCAAGGCCAATAATGTAGGTGAGCTTGAGAAACACAAAAGCAAACCGGTTATCGTCGTGGACGGCTCCGGGATGCAGGCTCAGGAATCTGCAAACGCACTGATCAAAGCCGGTTTCGAGCAAGTTTTCGTGCTCAAAGAAGGCATCGCAGGCTGGAGCGGTGAGAATCTTCCGCTGGTACGCGGTAAGTAATTTACCCGTCGTCTTTCATGCCGCAGGGGCGTTGGCTGCAATTATTCAACCTGGTCACTTACTGAGGTAAGCTCCTGGGATTCATAATTTTGCCGCCTTCCTGCAATATGAAATCCATTGGGTGAAACAACTGGAGCAAAGTCATGGCCAATATTGAGATCTACACCAAAGCAACCTGCCCGTTTTGCCATCGCGCAAAAGCGCTGCTGAGCAGCAAAGGCGTTTCTTTTGAAGAACTGCCGATCGATGGCGACGCGGTGAAACGCGAAGAGATGATTAAACGTAGTGGCCGTACGACGGTACCGCAGATTTTTATTGATGCACAGCACATTGGCGGCTGTGATGATTTATATGCGCTGGACGCGCGCGGTGGGCTCGATCCCCTGTTGCGTTAATGCATAGAAGAAGTGATTCACGTTGCGTCAAGGCCGACAAACAGAGGCAGCCTGAAGAATAAAGCGTATTAAGGACAACACTTAAGGGTTTTAGACATGTCTGAACAAAACAACACGGAAATGACTTTCCAGATTCAACGCATCTACACTAAAGATATCTCTTTCGAAGCACCGAATGCTCCGCATGTGTTTCAGAAAGACTGGCAGCCGGAAGTGAAACTGGATCTGGATACTGCATCCACTCAGCTGGCTGAAGGCGTTTATGAAGTGGTACTGCGTGTTACCGTTACCGCTTCCCTGGGTGAAGAAACGGGCTTCCTGTGCGAAGTACAGCAAGGCGGTATCTTCTCCATTGACGGTATCGATGGTAACCAGCTGGCGCATTGCCTCGGTGCGTATTGCCCGAACATTCTGTTCCCTTATGCGCGTGAGTGCATCACCAGCCTGGTTTCCCGCGGTACTTTCCCGCAACTGAACCTTGCGCCGGTGAACTTTGATGCGCTGTTCATGAACTATCTGCAGCAGCAGGCTGGCGAAGGTGCTGAACAACATCAGGATGCCTGATGAACGCACGCAATGCTGAAATGACTGTGATCGGTGCCGGCTCTTACGGCACCGCTCTTGCCATCACACTGGCAAGAAATGGCCACCAGGTTGTTCTTTGGGGCCATGACCCGAAACATATTGCGACCTTACAGCATGACCGTTGTAATGCCGCTTTCCTTCCCGATGTCCCTTTTCCTGATACGCTTGCGCTGGAAAGCGATCTCGCTTGTGCTCTGGCGGCCAGCCGTAACATTCTCGTGGTTGTGCCAAGTCATGTGTTTGGCACTGTTTTACAGCAGATTAAACCGCTGATGCGCAGCGATGCGCGCATTGTCTGGGCCACCAAAGGTCTGGAAGCTGAGACGGGGCGCCTGTTGCAGGACGTGGCGCGTGAAGTGCTGGGCGATGAGATTCCTCTGGCGGTTATCTCCGGGCCGACCTTTGCGAAGGAGCTGGCGGCAGGGTTGCCAACGGCGATTTCTCTGGCGTCGACTGACCCGGTGTTTGCCGATGATCTCCAGCAATTGCTGCACTGTGGTAAAAGCTTCCGCGTCTACAGCAATCCGGATTTCATTGGCGTGCAGCTTGGCGGCGCGGTGAAAAACGTCATTGCGATTGGCGCAGGCATGTCGGACGGCATAGGTTTTGGCGCTAACGCCCGAACAGCGCTTATCACCCGTGGTTTGACCGAAATGTC
Source organism: Citrobacter sp. BDA59-3 (assembly GCF_015167655.1). Classification (NCBI taxonomy): domain Bacteria; kingdom Pseudomonadati; phylum Pseudomonadota; class Gammaproteobacteria; order Enterobacterales; family Enterobacteriaceae; genus Citrobacter; species Citrobacter sp. BDA59-3. The sequence goes on along the minus strand of NZ_CP063427.1, from coordinate 5,196,523 downwards.
ACGTCTGGGCGCGGCGCTGGGTGCCGATCCTGCCACTTTTATGGGCATGGCGGGTTTAGGGGATTTGGTGCTGACCTGTACCGATAATCAGTCGCGCAACCGTCGTTTCGGTATGGCGCTGGGGCAGGGGATGGACGTGCAAACGGCGCAGGACCAGATTGGTCAGGTCGTCGAGGGCTACCGCAATACCAAAGAAGTTCGCGCTCTGGCGCATCGGTTTGGTGTCGAAATGCCAATAACCGAGGAAATTTATCAGGTATTGTATTGCGGAAAAAATGCGCGCGAGGCAGCATTGACCTTATTAGGTCGTGCGCGCAAGGACGAGCGCAGTAGTATTTAGCACATACGTCATCCTTCATGCTGCCTGGTTGTTGGCTTCGGCTGCGTACCCCAGTCATTTACTTATGTAAGCGTCTGGGGTTTCCAGCCTCGTCGTCGCGACACAGTAAGAATGATTTTGTGTTTATGTCCTCAGCCAGTTAAGCAGTGACTGGCTGAACTTATTACGTCTGGAGTAAGCAATGCCGTGTGAAGAACTGGATATCGTCTGGAATAATATTAAAGCCGAAGCCCGGGCGCTGGCGGACTGTGAGCCAATGCTGGCCAGTTTTTACCACGCAACGTTACTCAAACATGAAAACCTGGGCAGCGCGCTAAGCTATATGCTGGCAAATAAGCTGGCATCACCCATTATGCCTGCCATCGCCATTCGTGAAGTGGTTGAGGAAGCCTATGCGGCTGACCCGGAGATGATCGCCTCAGCGGCCTGCGACATTCAGGCGGTGCGCACCCGCGATCCGGCGGTGGATAAATACTCCACGCCGCTTTTGTATCTGAAAGGTTTTCACGCGCTACAGGCGTACCGCATCGGCCACTGGCTATGGAACCAGGGACGCCGCGCGTTGGCCATTTTCCTGCAAAACCAGGTCTCTGTATCGTTCCAGGTTGATATCCACCCGGCGGCTAAAATCGGGCGTGGCATCATGCTCGACCATGCTACAGGCATTGTGGTGGGTGAAACCGCGGTGATTGAAGATGACGTGTCGATTCTGCAGTCGGTGACGCTGGGCGGGACTGGCAAAACCAGCGGCGACCGTCACCCGAAAATCCGTGAAGGGGTGATGATTGGCGCCGGGGCGAAAATCCTCGGCAATATCGAAGTCGGCCGCGGTGCGAAAATCGGCGCAGGATCCGTGGTGTTGCAACCTGTACCGCCGCACACCACCGCCGCAGGCGTTCCGGCGCGCATTGTCGGCAAGCCGGAATCAGACAAACCCGCGATGGATATGGATCAGCATTTTAATGGGATTAACCACGGGTTTGAGTACGGTGACGGCATTTGATTGAGTGCACGGAGGCAATGCTACGCATCTGTCCGGCTACAAAGCCGGGCGCTTTCTGGTAGCCCGGAAAGGCGCTGCGCGCCGCCTCCGGGAGAACGTTGACTCAGCTTCGCAATACCGCGCCAGCATATCCTAACTGGCGCCAGGCTTCATACACCACTACCGACACTGCGTTAGACAAGTTCATGCTGCGGCTGTCCGGCATCATCGGGATACGGATTTTTTGCCCTGAAGGTAGCGCGTCCAGAATCGACATCGGTAATCCGCGCGTTTCCGGGCCAAACATCAGATAATCACCGTCCTGATAACTCACCGCGCTGTGTGCTGGCGTTCCTTTGGTGGTGAGAGCAAACAGACGTTCCGGCTTTTCGGCCTCAACAAACGCGGCATAATCATGGTGACGCTTCACGGCGGCAAACTCATGGTAATCCAGCCCGGCACGGCGCAGGCGCTTATCATCCCAGGTAAATCCCATGGGCTCGATAATGTGCAGGCGAAAGCCGGTGTTAGCGCATAAGCGGATGATGTTCCCGGTATTCGGTGGTATTTCTGGCTCGAATAAAACGATATTTAACATGCTGCCCCCTTGATAGCGGGGGGCAGGATAGCAGAATTTTTCCCTCACCCTAACCCTCTCGCTGTGGAAGAGGGGACTTTCCCTCTGCCCGGTGTGAGACTGGATTCTTTTTTCTCCCTCTCCCTGTGGGAGAGGGCCGGGGTGAGGGCATCAGGCAGCTCTTATTTAAGCCGCATCCCCCTGCGACAACGGTGCCAGCGCCGCCGGGATCTTATTCAGCTCCTGCACCAGCGAGTCTTTGCTGATTTCGCTGATGGATTTCGCGCCGGTCAGGGTCATCGCCACTCGCATCTCTTTTTCGATCAGATTCAGCAGGTTTGTCACCCCGGCGCGGCCATGTGTCGCCAGCGCGTAAAGGTAAGCGCGGCCCAGCAGCACCGTGTCTGCGCCCAGCGCAACCATCCGCACCACGTCCAGTCCGTTGCGAATACCGCTGTCCGCCAGAATCGCGATATCCCCTTTCACCGCATCGGCAATGGCGGGCAATGCTCGTGCGGAAGAGAGCACACCATCAAGCTGACGCCCGCCGTGGTTCGACACCACAATCCCGTCTGCGCCAAAGCGCACCGCGTCCCGCGCATCTTCGGGATCGAGGATCCCCTTGATCACCATCGGGCCGTCCCAAAACTCGCGGATCCACTCAAGGTCTTTCCAGGATATGGAGGGATCGAAATTGTTGGCCAGCCAGCCGATATAATCTTCAAGCCCGGTGGGTTTACCCAGGTAGGTCGAGATATTGCCTAAATCGTGCGGTCTGCCATGCAGACCTACATCCCACGCCCATTGTGGATGCGTTACTGCCTGCCAGTAGCGGCGCAATGCGGCGTTTTGTCCACTCATGCCGGAATGGGCATCGCGGTATCGCGCCCCGGGTGTGGGCATATCGACAGTAAAGACCAGCGTGGAACACCCCGCCGCTTTGGCGCGCTCCAGGGCATTGCGCATAAATCCGCGGTCGCGCAGAACATACAACTGAAACCACATCGGGCGCTTAATGGTCGGTGCTACCTCTTCAATCGGACAAACAGATACGGTCGATAAAGTAAAAGGTATGCCTTTCGCATCCGCCGCGCCTGCCGCCTGCACTTCCCCCCGACGCGCGTACATGCCGCATAATCCCACCGGGGCGAGCGCAACCGGCATAGACAGTTTCTCGCCAAAGAGGGTGGTCTCCGTGCTCAGCGCTGACATGTTTTTCAGCACCCGCTGGCGTAGAGCTACCTGACCCAAATCCTCCACGTTCCGACGCAGTGTGTATTCTGCATAGGCACCACCGTCAATGTAGTGGAACAGGAATGGGGGCAGTATGCGTTGGGCGGCAGCGCGGTAGTCGCTGGCGGCGGAAATGATCATGCTGGGTCTCCAAAAGAATGCGGATGCCGTTCATTGGGCAGGCGAGTGATGCGCGCGCTGCGCGCCTGGTCTTCATCAAACTGACGAATCGTGGTGTGAACAAAACCAAGGTGCGCCATCATCGCTTCGCGGGCGCCATCGGCATCTCCGGCAAAAATGGCGTCCATAATTTCACGGTGCTGCACGGTGAGCTGCGTAAAGACCGGGGGAACCTGGTACATGCGCTGGCGGCTCTGTTTCACCGAGCTTTGCAGCAGGTCGAAAAAGCCGCGCATGGTTTGCAGCAGTACGATATTGTGCGACGCCTCGGCAATTGCCAGGTGAAAGCGGACGTCGGCTTGTGATGCAAGATCCGGGTCCTCGGCCAGGGTGGCCTCAAAGCACAGCCGAATCTTTTCTTTCTCGATGGGTGTGGCGCGTAAGGCCGCATGCCAGGCGGTGCTGCCTTCAATAGCATGGCGCGCTTCGAGGATATCGAAGCTGTAATCCGGGTCATCTTCAAGCAGCGTTTTTAACGGCTGCACAATATTCTGTTCCGACCATGCCTCATGCTGCCAGCGCACGAACGTGCCGCCGCCGTGGCGACTCAGCAAAACGCCTTCGCTGATGAGTTTTGCGATGGCTTCGCGCAGAGAGTTGCGCGACACGCCAAGTTGCAGGGCGAGCTGGCGCTCAGAGGGCAAACGCATACCCGCCTCAAGCCCTTTTTCACGAATAAGCGTTCTGATTCGCCGGGCAACATCCTCAGAAAGCCGTTCAGCTATCGCGGTCATGGTCTGCTCCGTGTCAGTCAAATTCGGGGGAAAGTGGTACTGCCAGTTAGCGGCAGCACAATGCCATTAGCACAAGGTTAATTGGCTGGTTTGTAATGGCAATGTTAATTTTATGTGATTTTGCGGGGTGTGAAGTGACGCGCATAAATGCGTGAAGTGGTAGGGCCACTTGAAATCCATTCCATCAGGCTCTCTTGTTTGCCAGCTTGAACCAGGGTAGTGCTCAAACAAAACGCAGGGCGTTTTGAATGTCCTCAAGGCGGTCCCGTAGGGATAAGCGAAACGCAGAATCCTCACGTACGTCGTGTACTCTCCGGTTTTTCCGCGTTGTCCAGGTTTAAGCTTCCTGCGCCGATTACGTCTGGTGGGATGGATTTTTACGCAGTAAAAGGGCTCCCCTTCGGTTAAGAAGGGGAAGCGGGATCAAAACTCGCTTTTCGCGAAGCCTGTCATCTCTTTGAGGCCCATTTCGCGGCCCAGCGCGGTCATCGGGTGCACAACAATAATACCCCGCACGCTTTTTTTCAGCTTGCCCAGGTCGGCCTGCTCTTTTTTGGTGATGGCGCGCTTGAACGGCATGCTCACCAGCTTTTGTGCTTCTTTACTGAGTTTCTGGCTGTACTGGCCACGCAGACGTTCAATTTCAGTTTCGATAGTCGCTTTCTCTTTCTCCAGCTCCGCGTATTTTTCGGCGGATTCCACCAGCGACAAACCGGCCTGCTGGTGACGGATAGCGTCCAGACGATCACTCAGGCGTTTAATTTCGTTCTTTTCAACTTCTTTCATAGGAATGTGTTTCTGCAGATTAAAATATAAGGATACCGCATTGCGGCGAACAACCCCAGAAAAGCACGGAAACACTAAAAGTATCCCGCACGCAGGTCCATCTTTGTTCTACGGTTGGGCAAAAAGGAGAGGAGAAAATGGCTAAATTAGGTGACTACACCCCACAAATCATCGATAAAGCGATCGATTTTATGGCTTCAAGCCAGGCGTTCCGTGAGTACCTGGCGCATCAGCATAAGAAAGACAGTGTTCCTGATGATATTCCCACAGATAAGGTCGATATGTACCGTGAAAGGCTGGAATATTATCGCCAGCTTTATCGGCCTGCATGTGTTCATGAAGAAGAGACAGAGTAAGCTTATTTCTGGAATGCTTTTTTCAGGCTGATTCGGGAAATCAACTCCGTCAGGGAAAGCACCATGGTTGAACGAACGACCTGCTGGTAACGCTGTTTTTGCATAGCAAACAGGTCGGGGTCGCTGGTATCAAAGAGCGGCGTTGCAGGCAGCGCCGCCACGCAGTGCAGTTCGCCAAACGGCCCCAGGATTTCATCATCCGTGAAGGCGTATTCAGTGCCGTCGTGATTCAGTTCTTCACGTAACGCCATCAACAATTCCGCATCTTCATACTCATGCCGACTGATTACGCCAAGCCCATAAATCAGTTTTAAGCGCACGGACAAATTGCCCAGCGGTCCATCTCCGTCAAGCAACGGCTCTACAGCATATTTCACTGCATAGTCGTCTTTGCGGAAGACCTGAAGCACCAGGATATTCACCGCCTCGGTCAATAACTCGACGGCGGCAATCAGAAAGCTTCGTACGGTTTTGCCAGCATTCAGACGCTCGAGCACACGGTTTTCGAAAGCCTGTGTTAGTTCCATTATTGCCTGCATATCTGACAATCTTGTTAACAGGCGCGGGATGTCCCGCGCCAAACTCGGCATCATGCCTTTGCGTTGTATGCGTTAACAGCTTCGGCTACCACGTCGCTTGCTGCGTCCAGACCGGAGATCTGCACCAGCGCGGCCTGTGGGCCTTTTTCTTCAATTAAGGTCGCTAATTCCTGCGCCTGCGGATCCTGTTCACTGCGGTAATGCATGGCAGCGGCGATACCTTTTACCAGGTTCGCGTGCGGTAAACCATATTCCAGCGTGCCGAGCAGCGGTTTGATCAGACGATCGCCTGCGCTCAGTTTACGCAGCGGCTGACGGCCTACGCGCTCAACATCATCTTTCAGGTATGGGTTCTCAAAACGACCAAGGATTTTTTCGATATACGCGGCGTGTTTGGCAGCATCGAAGCCGTAGCGCTTGATCAGAACCGCGCCACTCTCTTCCATTGCGCCTTTCACCACTGCACGGATGCTGTCATCCAGAATGGCGTCGCGAATGGTCTGATGACCGGTCTGTTGTCCAAGGTACGCGGTTATAGCATGCCCGGTGTTCAACGTGAAGAGCTTGCGCTCAACAAACGCCATCAGATTGTCGGTTAATTCCATGCCGGGAATGTGTGGCAGCTCGCCAACAAATTGGGTTTTATCAACAATCCACTCGCTAAAGGTTTCTACAGTCACTTCCAGCGGATCGTTAGTTGCAGATTCAGAAGGCGGAACAATGCGGTCCACTGCGGAATCAACGAAGCCGACATGGGCTTCAACCCATGCTTTATCTTCTGCTGCCAGCGCGTTGAACACATGGCCTTTTAACTGAGAGGTGCCGCGCACCATGTTCTCACAGGCGATGATATTCAGCGGCGCTTCTACGCCCTGCGCTTTACGTTTTGCCAGGCCTTTGGCGATGGCCGGGGCGATACGCTCCAGAACCACCGGACCAACGGCGGTTGTCACCAGATCAACAGAGGCAATCAGATCAACCACATCGTCGCCGATGCTGCTCACCGCATTGACGCCGGAAACGGTGTCTACCTGCTCTTTTTCACCAACAACGTGAACCTGATAGCTATGACGGGCATTAAGGGCGTCGAGAACCACCTGATTAACATCGGCGAATGTCAGCGTAATTCCCGCGTCAGCCAGCAATTTGCCGATGAAGCCACGTCCGATATTACCTGCGCCAAAATGTAATGCTTTCATAGAATTAACCTTAATCAATGTTTTTACCCGAGAGGGCTGGGGTGAGGAACCACGTGAAATTATCCTCACCCTAACCCTCTCCCTGAGGGAGAGGGGAGGTATCTCCCGGATGCGTTTCGCTTATCCGGGAGACGCGTCAACGTTTTTGGTAGCCGGATAAGGCGGAGCCGCATCCGGGACCAGGGTTACGCTTTCAGCAGCGCCAGCACTTCTTCAACGCTGTTTGTATTAGCCAGACGCTCGATAACGGTTTCATCATCCAGTGCGTTGGTCAGGCTGGTAATCACCTGAATGTGCTCGTTATTGCGCGCAGCGATACCGATAACCAGACGGGCGATGTCATCCTCTTCTTCACCGAAGCGCACGCCTTGCGGATACTGGCAGAATACTACGCCGGTTTTCAGCACGCGATCTTTCGCTTCAACGGTACCGTGCGGTACCGCGATGGACTCACCCAGGTAAGTCGGGGTCAGTTTTTCGCGTTCCAGCATCGCTTCAACGTATTCCGGCTGAACATAACCGCCTTTCACCAGTTGTTCGCCGGCAAAACGGATAGCTTCTTCTTTGTTGCTGGCTGTACGACCCAGGAACACATTGTCTGCGCCCAGCTTGAACAGGTTGCTGTCGCCAGCGTCAAAACTATCCTGCAAGCTGGTCTGAACCTTTACGCTGTTGTCCACGTGGCGCTGTGCGGCAACCAGGCGTTCAGTCAGGTTGGTGTACAGGCCGCTGTCCAGGAAGTTGGTCAGCGAAATGTGCTGTGCCTGAGGAGCCTGACGCATAGCGCGCTCGGTCAGGTCACGGTGCGTAATCACCAGGTCAACGTCAGACGGCAGGCTGTTGATAGCGCTGTTGGTCACAGAGATGTTGGTCAGACCGGCATCCTGGACTTTCTTACGCAGCACACCGGCACCCATTGCGCTGGAGCCCATACCGGCATCACACGCAACGATGATTTTACGAACGTGGCTCAGGTCGTTGGTCACGTCGCCAGCGGCCAGCGGGGTAGCGCCTTTAGACTGGGCTTTCATGTCCTGTACACGACGGGTAGCCGCTTCGATATCGTCGTCGTCTTCTTTCACTTTGCTGGTTTTCAGCAGAATCGCGGAGATAACGAAGGAGACGATCAGCGCAGCAAAGATAGCCACGAGGTTCGCGAAGTAAGTGCCTTTCGGCGTCATTGCCAGTACGGCCAGGATGGAACCCGGAGAAGCCGGAGAAACCAAGCCACCGTTCAGCACGCTCAGTGTGAACACGCCAGTCATACCACCAAGGATTACCGCCAGCAGCAGACGTGGGTTCATCAGCACATACGGGAAGTAAATTTCGTGGATACCGCCCAGGAAGTGGATGATAGCCGCGCCGCCAGCGGACTGACGAGCACTACCACGACCAAAGAACATGTACGCCAGCAGAACGCCCATCCCCGGACCCGGGTTGGCTTCGATCAGGAAGAAGATAGACTTGCCGAGGTCATGAGACTGCTGAATACCCAGCGGCGAGAAGATACCGTGGTTGATGGCGTTGTTGAGGAACAGGATTTTCGCCGGTTCAACAAAGATAGACGCCAGCGGCAGCATGTCGTGCGCCACCATGAAGTTAACGCCCGCAGCCAGGCCTTTGGACAGAACTTCAACCGCAGGGCCGATGCCTTTAAACGCCAGCAGTGCCAGAATCATACCGATGATGCCAGCGGAGAAGTTATTCACCAGCATTTCGAAACCGGATTTGATCTTACCGTCTACAGCGGCGTCGAATTTCTTGATGCACAGGCCGCCCAGAGGACCGGCAACCATTGCACCAAGGAACATCGGCATATCAGCACCGACGATAACACCCATGGTGGTGATTGCACCTACCACACCACCACGATCGCCACCCACCAGACGACCACCGGTAAAACCGATCAGCAGCGGCAGCAGGAAAGTAATCATTGGGCCGACGAGTTTCGCCAGCGTTTCGTTTGGTAACCATCCTGTAGGAATAAACAATGCGGTAATAATACCCCACGCGATAAACGCGCCGATATTGGGCATTACCATGTTGCTGAGGAAGCGACCAAAGCTTTGCACTCTGATCTTGATATCGGATGACATAAAACACCCCTTCTTATGTTTGCTATCTCACAGGCCGGAAGCCCGAGGTTTTGTTGTTAACGTGGCGGCAGAGGTAGCCGGACCCATGATCTGTGCTGCGAAATCTCGCACTGAATCGATGAACTGTCCAGATGGCGCTAATTTATGTGATGAAGATCACGTTAATGCAGGGGGTACACCATCCAATGAAGTGATCTTTGTCACAAAAATTATGTGTAAAAAAAGAACAAAGGCTAAAATTTCACCGCTATGTGCCTGTTAATGTGATGTTAATCACAATTGTTAGCGGTGAGTTTGTTGTTTGTTTGTGATCTAAATCACAAGATATTTTTGCCAGGAGTTTTCCGAGTGTGATCGCTCGCAAACTGTGGTTTTTCCTGGCCTTCGCCACTGTAATTCCCTTTCACATTTCGCGCGGCTGCGAAGGCAAGATGTAACGCACTATAGTCAGAGCAGTTTTCACATTTATGAAATGGTCAGCGCGCGCTTTGGTCGGGTAGTACATACTTACTGTTTTGTTGGCGAAGAGGAGAAGGCAATGAAACTTATCGGCAGCTATACCAGCCCTTTTGTACGAAAAATATCGGTCATCCTGCTCGAGAAGGGCATCACCTTCGAATTTGTGAATGAACAGCCTTACAACGCCATTAACGGCGTGGCGCATTACAACCCGTTGGGAAAAGTACCGGCCCTGGTAACCGATGACGGTGAAGTGTGGTACGACTCGCCGATCATTGCCGAATATATCGACCTGTTGGGTATCGCGCCGGCCATGCTGCCTGCCGATCCCAAAGCTGCGCTGAAAATTCGTCAGATTGAAGCGCTGGCGGACGGTATCATGGATGCGGCGCTGGTTTCCGTGCGTGAGCAGGCGCGTCCGGTGGCCCAGCAATCGGAAACGGAGCTCTTACGCCAGCGCGAAAAAATCAATCGCGGCCTCGATACCCTGGAGAGCTATATCAACGAAGGGGCATTACGCGTTGATGAGATGAACCTCGCCACTATCGCCATTGCCTGCGCCATTAGCTATCTCAATTTCCGCCGTGTCTCCCCTGGCTGGTGTGTCGATCGTCCGCAATTGGTTAAAATGGTGGAAAATCTCTTTCAGCGTGAAAGCTTTGCGCGCACAGAACCACCAAAGGATTGACGCCCGTTATGTCAGGCTGAACCAAGTCGCTGTACAATCCCCCTCATGTCGAATCCCTCTCCCATCGGGAGGGGGCAACCCTCAGCCAGGCCATTTCATGACAACGGAAAATCACTCGCTTTACAGCCAGATCCCCTCAACCGATCGCCTGTTACGTGATGAGGCGTTCACTCTGTTACTGACCGAATTTGGGCACAACCGTGTGGCGCAGACGCTGCGTCAGTTGCAGGATGAAGCCCGTGATGACATCCGCCTGCGCCAGGTTCTGCCCGTCTGGTGTAATGACTGGGCGCAGGCAGCGTACCAGCGCTTGTGGGATGAAAATGCCAGCGCGCTGCGCCCGGTTATCAACCTGACGGGCACCGTGTTACACACCAATCTTGGGCGCGCGTTGCAGGCGCAAGCGGCGATCGACGCCGTCGCGCAGGTGATGCGTTCACCCGTAACGCTGGAGTATTCGCTGGATGACGCCGGGCGCGGGCACCGCGACCAGGCGCTCGCCGATATCCTCTGCCGCCTGACGGGCGCGGAGGATGCCTGCATCGTCAATAACAATGCAGCGGCGGTTCTTCTGATGCTGGCGGCAACGGCCAGTGGCAAAGAGGTGGTGGTCTCTCGTGGCGAGCTGGTGGAGATCGGCGGCGCGTTTCGTATCCCTGATGTCATGCGTCAGGCGGGCTGCTTTCTGCATGAAGTCGGCACCACCAATCGCACTCATGCGAAAGATTATCGTGAAGCGGTCAACGACAATACCGCGCTGCTGATGAAGGTTCATACCAGTAACTATCACATTGAAGGCTTTACCAAAACGGTAGACGAAGCGGAGCTGGTGACGCTCGGTGATGAGTTAAATGTGCCGGTGATTGCGGATTTGGGCAGCGGCTCGCTGGTGGATTTAAGTCTCTATGGTTTGCCAAAAGAGCCGATGCCGCAGGAACTGATTGCCGCAGGCGTGAGTCTGGTGAGCTTTTCCGGCGATAAACTGCTTGGCGGCCCGCAGGCAGGCATCATTGTGGGGAAAAAAGCGCTGATCGCGCAGTTGCAGCGCCACCCGCTCAAGCGTGCGCTGCGGGCAGATAAAATGACGCTGGCGGCACTGGAAGCGACGCTGCGTCTGTATCTGCACCCGGAAAAGCTGCGGGACAATTTACCCACCCTGCGTTTGCTGACGCGAAAACCAGACGAGATTCGCCAGCAAGCGTTGCGCCTTGCCGGGGTGCTGGCCGACCATTACGATGCGTTTGACCTGCGTGTGGAAGCGTGTTTATCGCAAATCGGCAGCGGTTCCCTGCCGGTGGACAGGCTGCCCAGCGCCGCGCTGACTTTTACCCCGCGTGACGGCAGCGGGCGTCGCCTGGAAGCGCTCGCGGCATCCTGGCGTAACCTGCCAGAGCCGGTGCTGGGGCGGATCTCTGATGGCCGCTTATGGCTGGATTTACGCTGTCTTGAGAATGAACCCCGATTTCTGGAGATGTTGTTGAAATGATTATTGCCACCGCCGGGCACGTCGACCACGGCAAAACGACATTACTACAGGCCATTACCGGCGTGAATGCTGACCGTTTGCCGGAAGAGAAAGCGCGCGGTATGACCATCGATCTTGGCTATGCCTACTGGCCGCAGCCTGATGGCAGCGTGCCAGGCTTTATTGATGTGCCGGGCCACGAGAAGTTTCTGTCCAATATGCTCGCAGGTGTGGGCGGTATCGACCATGCGCTGCTGGTGGTGGCCTGCGACGATGGCGTGATGGCGCAAACCCGCGAGCATCTGGCTATTTTGCAACTCACCGGTAACCCGGCGCTGACTGTTGCGCTGACCAAAGCCGATCGCGTGGATGAGGCGCGTATTGATGCCGTCCGCCACGAGGTACTGACGACGCTAAACGACTTTGGCTGGAAAGAGGCGGCGTTGTTTGTGACGGCGGCAACCGAAGCGCGTGGCATTGACGAACTGCGTGCGCACCTGCTGCAACTGACTGCGCGTGCGCATCCGCAGCATCAACGTTTTCGCCTGGCACTCGACCGGGCGTTTACGGTGAAAGGGGCGGGGCTGGTGGTGACCGGAACCGCGCTGTCGGGTGAAGTGCGCGTGGGCGATACGCTGTGGCTCACCGGGGTGAATAAGCCGATGCGCGTGCGCGGATTGCATGCCCAAAATCAGCCGACCGGGCGGGCGTATGCCGGGCAACGCATCGCCCTGAATATCGCCGGTGATGCGGAAAAAGAGGCCCTGACCCGTGGGGACTGGCTGCTTTCCGTCACGCCGCCCGAACCTTCGGAGCGTGTCATTGTGGCGCTGCAAACTCATACGCCGTTGACGCAGTGGCAACCGCTGCATATTCACCACGCTGCGAGTCATATCACCGGGCGCGTATCATTGCTGGATAACAATCTGGCGGAGCTGGTGCTCGATATGCCGTTATGGCTGGCAGATAACGACAGACTGGTGCTGCGGGACATTTCCGCGCGTGAAACGCTGGCAGGCGCGCGCGTGGTGACGTTGCACCCACCGCGTCGCGGCAAACGCAAACCGGAGTATCAGCAGTGGCTTGGCGCACTGGCGGCAACAGAAAGCGATGCGCAGGCGCTGGCCGTGCATCTGCAACGCGGGGCGGTGAACCTTCCGGCCTTTGCCTGGGCGCGGCAGTTGAACGATGCCGGGCTTGAGGCGTTGGTGAGCGAACCTGGGTTTATTCGTGCGGGAGACAACCTGCTCAGTGCGCCCGTGGCCGCAGGCTGGCAGCGTAAATTGCTCGCGACGCTTGCCCAATACCACGATCAGCATGCGGATGAACCCGGCCCTGGACGCGAGCGTTTACGGCGTATGGCGCTGCCGATGGAAGATGAAGCGCTGGTGCTGACGCTGATTGAGCAGATGCGCGACAGCGGCGAGATCCACAGCCACCACGGCTGGCTGCATCTGCCGGATCATAAAGCGGGCTTTACCGACGAGCAGGCCGCTATCTGGCAGCGTGCCGAGCCGTTGTTCGGCGACGAACCCTGGTGGGTGCGTGATTTAGCGCGTGAGACGGGCGCGGATGAGCAGGCGATGCGCAGCGTGTTGCGCCAGGCGGCACAACAAGGGCTGATAACGGCGATCGTTAAAGATCGTTATTACCGCAACGATCGGATTGTTGCTTTCGCCAGTATGATCCGCGACCGCGATCCGATTCACGGTTCGACCAGCGCAGCGGATTTCCGCGACACCCTTAACGTCGGGCGTAAGCTGGCGATTCAGATCCTGGAATACTTCGACCGCATCGGTTTTACCCGCCGTCGTGGCAATGACCACGTGCTGCGCGATAAAGCGCTGTTTACGAAATAGCCTGAACCCCCGGTGGCGCTACGCTTACCGGGGCTACGGGGATTGTAAAGGGGAACGCGGCGTTCACGTGTTCGGGAGATTCCATTTCGCCATGAACGTAAGGTGAACGGAACCCACCTCCCGAGCCGCATTTTCCCCCTCACCCCAACCCTCTCCCCGGGGGCGAGGGAGAAAACCGGGTGTAGCCCGGATAAGGCGTTTGCGCCGCCATCCGGGGTTACGACCGGATGGGGAACAGACTGAATGCCAGGGAATATTCACCATTCCTCCGGTCCACGATCCCGATTGTCTATACTCGATAAAACAACACGGGAGGAAAATATGGCAACACATCACCAGTCCGATGACCAACACACCAAAGATGTTAAAGACGCGCCAAACAAACAGGGGGAAATCCCCCGTAAGCGCGATGACAGCAAGGACGATCAGAAAGACCCTTTTAAAGCGAGCTAAAGGCAAACATATGTAGCCGCAATGACCGGACACACAGAGTCTGCTAGCATAGCGGCCTGCAACTACTCAGAGATAACACCGTGACCGCCTTTTCAACCTTAAATGCTTTGCCCGCTGAACTCCTCGCCAACCTTGATGAGCTGGGTTATCACTCCATGACCCCGGTCCAGGCGGCGGCATTGCCGGCGATCCTTGAAGGCAAAGACGTGCGCGTACAGGCGCAGACCGGCAGCGGCAAAACCGCCGCTTTTGGCTTAGGCTTGCTGCAGCACATCGATGCCAGCCAGTTTGTGACCCAATCTCTGGTGCTATGCCCAACGCGTGAGCTGGCCGACCAGGTCGCCAAAGAGCTTCGTCGTCTGGCGCGTTATCTGCCCAACATTAAAATTCTGACCTTGTGCGGCGGTGTGCCGTTTGGTGCACAGCGCGATTCGCTCCAGCATGCGCCGCATATCATCGTCGCCACGCCGGGTCGTCTGCTGGATCATCTGGAAAAAGCCACCGTCACCCTGGACGCCCTGAAAACGCTGGTCCTGGACGAAGCCGATCGCATGCTCGATATGGGCTTTAGCGACGCCATTGACGCCATCCTGCGCCATGCGCCGGAACGTCGTCAGACGCTGCTCTTTTCCGCCACCTGGCCTGCGGCTATTGCGGCCATCAGTACCCGTTTCCAGCGCGATCCGCAAACCATTGAAATCGACTCGGTCGAAGCCTTACCGGCGGTGGAACAGCATTTCTATGAAGTCTCGCGCCGGGAAAAAATTCCGCTGCTGCTGAGTCTGTTAAGCAAGCATCAGCCAGCTTCCTGCGTGGTGTTCTGCAACACCAAAAAAGATTGCCAGGAAGTGTGCGATGCGCTGAATGAGCGTAACCAGAGCTCGCTGGCGCTGCATGGCGATATGGAACAGCGTGACCGCGACCAGACGCTGGTGCGCTTTGCCAACGGCAGTAGCCGCGTTCTGGTGGCTACCGACGTCGCCGCGCGCGGGCTGGATATCAAAGCGCTGGAAATGGTCATCAACTACGAGCTGTCCTGGGACCCGGAAGTGCACGTACACCGCATTGGCCGTACCGCGCGTGCCGGGCAGAGCGGTATGGCGCTTAGCCTGTGCGCACCGGAAGAAGCGCAGCGTGCGGCTATTCTCGGTGAAATGCTGGCTATTTCGCTCGACTGGCAATCCCCGGTTATCAGCAACAACATCAAGCCGCTGGAAGCGGAGATGGCGACCCTGTGCATCGATGGCGGTAAGAAAGCCAAAATGCGCCCCGGTGATATTCTGGGCGCACTGACCGGTGATATTGGCCTGGACGGCGCGGATATCGGCAAGATTGATATGCACCCGATGCATGCCTATGTTGCCGTGCGTCAGTCCGTGGCAAAACAGGCCTGGAAGCAACTCCAGCAGGGCAAAATCAAAGGCAAAGCCTGCCGGGTGCGTCTGCTCAAGTAAGACGGTGAACGGTAACCCGGATAAGGCGTTACGCCGACATCCGGGACATTCCGGCGATTACGGCATCCGGTTACCTTTCCTCGTTAACCCAAATCCGCATCTCCCCTTCGCCGCGATTTGCCCAGGAAAACCACGGAATAAAGGTCAGCGTCTGCGCCTGACGTTCGCCTGGCGTTTTGTCATAACGCCACAGAGCCTGCTGCCCCGCGTCAGCCGCTGTTTGCTTATAGCCCTGCGCCTGAATCAGCATTTTATGGGCGAAAATCCCCTTACCCTCAAAAACGGTGAATGTCGCCTGCGGTGAG
Organism: Citrobacter sp. BDA59-3; assembly: GCF_015167655.1. NCBI lineage: Bacteria > Pseudomonadati > Pseudomonadota > Gammaproteobacteria > Enterobacterales > Enterobacteriaceae > Citrobacter > Citrobacter sp. BDA59-3. Next base: position 5,180,818 of record NZ_CP063427.1, on the reverse strand, counting down.
AGCCACAGATTATGCAGCTCTTCCCCGTTGTCCGCCTGCTCCAGACAGTAAACCAGCGGCCCGCGCTGAATCGCCACTTTACCCGCCACATGACGCAGCAGCGGATTGCCATAAACCCGGCGTACCGGCATTGGCAGGGTGAGCGTCAGGGTATCGCCCTCCTGCCAGCGACGCTGAATATGCAAATAGCCTTTACGGACATCGCTGGCCACCTCCGCGCCGTTCAGCGTGATGTGCGGATCGGCGCACCAGTCCGGCAGACGCAGCGCCAGCGTGTGGTCAACCGCCTGCGGTGACTCGATGGTAATGGTGACCTGCTCCTGCCACGGATAGTTGCCGCTGACCCGCAGCCGCAGCGCCTGGCCGCCCACCGGGATCTCTACGCTATTGCCAACGTAGAGGTTGATATAGAGCGCATCCTCGCGCGGAGTGTAGAGATAATGGCCGAGCGAGGTGAGCACGCGGGCGATATTCGGCGGGCAGCAGGCACAGCCAAACCAGCGCTGACGAACCGGTTTCACATGGTCATAGATATGGTTGAATTTCAGCGACTTCGGGTGCACTTCCAGCGGGTTAACGTAAAAGAAGTGCTTCCCGTCCAGTGCCATGCCGCCGAGCACCGTATTGTAGAGCGCACGCTCCATTACATCGGCGTACTGGCTGTCGGCCTCCATCTCCAGCATTCTGCGGGCGAACATCATCAGCCCAATGGAGGCACAGCTTTCGGCATACACCGTGTCGTTGGGCAGATCGTAATCGCTGCTGAACGCCTCGCCGCTGCTCTGCGAGCCGATGCCGCCGGTGATGTAAAGCTGGCGCTGCGCCATATTCTTCCATAGCCGCAGGCAATCCTGACGCTTCCCTTCGTCCTGGCTTAAGCGCGCCAGGTGGGCCACGCCGGTCATCAGGTAGACGAAGCGTACCGCGTGGCCGATAGCCGTTTGCTGTTCGGCTAACGGCTGGTGTGCCTGACTATAGCCTTTATCTTTGACCATCCACGCCGGGCCGTAGTTATGCCAGTAAGAGGTCCGCCCGCGCTTTACATATTCGACATCGTAGAAATGCGGCTGCGTGCCACGCTGCTCAACAAAGTAATTCACCAGCGCCAGATAGCGGGGCTGCTGAGTAACTTCGTACAAACGCATCAGCGCCAGTTCGATCTCCGGATGCCCCGGATAGCCGTGCAACTGCTGTTCACCGGGGCCGAAGACCGAATCGATATGATCCGCCAGGCGGCAGACTACCTCCAGCAGACGGCGTTTCCCGGTACCCTGAAAATAAGCCACGCCCGCCTCAATCATATGCCCGGCGCAATAGAGCTCATGGCATTCGGCCAGGTTGGTCCAACGGTCCTGCGGCGCTTTGACCGTGAAATAGGTGTTGAGGTAACCATCGTCACACTGGGCTGCGGCGACCAGCTCGATCACCTCATCGGCGGTCTTCTCCAGTTCCGCATCCGGCTTCTGGCACAGTGACCAGGCCACCGCTTCCAGCCACTTGGCGACGTCGCTGTCCTGAAAGACCATACCGTAAAACTCCCCCTCCTGCAGCCCTGCGGCGATACGAAAGTTTTCAATCGCATGGCTGGGGTCGGCTTCGGCGATACGGTCATTCAGCGCATCCCACTGGTAGGGAATAACAACCTCGCGCACCAGTTGTTGATACTGACCAAGAAACGCATCGCTGACTTTCAGTTTGTGCAGATCGACTTCCATTACAGACTCCTTAAGACTGAACATGACGCTGGCGCAGATCGGTGGCAATACGCGCCATCATGGGATTGTTGAGCTTGCAGGCGCGGATAGCGAACGCCAGCAGCAGGTGGAACAGGGCAGGCAGCAGCGTCTCCATTGCGGTGATGCCTTGTAACGAGGCGGGTGTCTGATTTCCTGCGCCGGGCTGATAGGCGACGAAAACGAACACCAGGCTGATAATGACGGCGCTGGACGCCCACGCGAGCTTGATGCAGAAGAGGTTGAAGGCGAAGTTCATACCGGACGAACGCACGCCGGTCTTCCACTCGCCGTAATCATCGGCGAAGGCCATCAGTGAGAAGTGCAGCGGCAGGGTAAAGCCGAGGATCACGCCATTGCCCAGAATGACCGCCAGCCACAGAGTCTGCCAGGCCGGTCCGGTAGGCAGGAGCCACATTATCACCGATAGCGCGGCCAGCACGAGGTTGGTGTAGTAGTAGAATTTCACCGTGTCGAAGCGTTTTGACAGCGGGTTAACCAGCACCGAGCCAAGAATCGAGGCAAAGGTCACCATGGTGAAAAATAGCGAGGTATAACCGGTGCTGCCTTGCAGTACATAGGTGATGAAGTACATGTAGCCGCCGCCGCGAATGTTGAACACATTGATCAGCAGGAAAGACATCAGCAGCATCAGTAACAACTGGTCGTTTTTACGCAGCCCCGCCAGATGTTCACGCAGGGTGAATTTACCCATCGTCGACAGCGGCACCCGTTCGCGCACCCAGAAGAAACAGCACAGGAACATCACCACGGCGATGGCGCACAGCACGCCGACACCGAGCTGATAACCCTGCGCGGCATTCCCTTTACCCAAGGAGGAGACCAGCCACGGCAGGCCAACTGAGACCAGAAAACCCGCCACGCCACAGAGCACAAAACGCCAGGACTGACAGGAGATCACTTCGCTATGACGCGTGGTCATCGTATTGATCAGCGCGCAGTAGGGTACGTTGATGGCGGTATAACCCACAGAAAGCAGAAGATAAGTGCCAAACGCCCAGGCAATTTTCACGTTCATGCTGGCATCGGGGACGGTGAAGGTCAGCACGCCGATAATGCCGATAGGCAGGGCAATCCATAGCTGCCAGGTGCGAAAACGGCCCCAGCGACTTTGGGTGCGGTCAGCAATGATCCCCATTACCGGGTCGGATATGGCATCGAATACACGTAATGCCATAAACAGTGTGCCGACCAGCGCCGGGGTTAAGCCAAAAATATCGGTATAAAAAAAGGTCAGGAAATTCATGATTAAGCAGGTAATTACCGTTCCACCTGCGTCACCCAACCCATAGCCTATTTTTTCACGTACGGATAATTTATCGTCCAGCGTTTTTTGCGCTGAATCGGTATTGGAAATTAATGTTGAAGTCATGGCAAACGCCTCACGGATATTCCAAAAGTAACCCGCTTATTTGCAGATTTTGTTGTGTAGTTTGCAAAGTACGTTATTTATTTTGCATTGAATTGACCACACAACAAGGGAAGGGAAAAGTACAAAAAGATGACGATTCCGACCTGATGCGTAAAGTGTGATTTTGATCCGGCGCGGGGCTTATATTTCGTTAATAATCAAAAACAAGATGCAGTGTAATGGCTCTTTTGTAGCGAGAATTGACATATTTATGCTTGAATTATCCATAACATTTCCGCTTCGTGTGCAAAATGGCGGCTTATTTATCTCGCGCGGCGTGGGAAGCCATCCGTCACGGACTCTGCATTCCTGGGAGGTGATTTTCGTCGAAAAGGGGACATTAACGATCCGCGAAGAAGAGAAACTCTTTACGGTTAATGCCGGCGAAACACTTTTACTCTGGCCGCAGCGGCGACATGTTGGTGTAGGGGAATTTCCGGCAGATCTTAAATTCTACTGGCTGCATTTTGAATTAACGGCTGCGGTGGAAAAAACAGGGCAAAACAGTGTGCTTATGTTGCCGCAACATACAGCATTAAATGATCCGCAATATATGACGGCGTTATTTCGCCAGTTTTTACATGAGCAGGAAAATGTTCATCGCAGCGTGGCAATGGAATGTATTTTGCTGCTGATTCTGCAACAAATATCGGCCTCTGCGCTCAGCGAGCGTGCCGTGGATAATCCGGGAATGGCGCTCGCCTGGAAAGCCCGGCAAATGATTGGTACGCAATTTCATCTGCCGATTTCGGCCTCGACGCTGGCAAAAGAGCTGCACTGCAATGCCGACTACCTGGGGCGGGTGTACCGGCGCGCCTTTCGTCTGACGCTGACCGAAGCCATTCATCGCCAGCGGGTACGGGCAGCGGAAAAATTACTGATCAGCGACTCGTTATCGTTAAAAGAGGTGGCGGGGCAGTGTGGGTTTAATGATGCAGGCTATTTCCGCCAGATTTTTCGCAAGCACACCGGGCTGACGCCCGCCGCATGGAAGCGGCGGTATTGTAAGGAGCATATTAATTCGGGGTGAATGTTTTGATGTGGTGCGGTCTGATGCCCTCACCCCGGCCCTCTCCCACAGGGAGAGGGAGAAACCGGGCCATCAGCCCGGCCCAGCAAATCGGTGCTAACGTGCAATCGGGCTCGATCGGTCCCCTCTCCCCTGGGGGCTGAGGAATCCCCACAAAAATGCGAGCACGAACGGTCCCCTCTCCCTGAGAGAGAGGGCCAGGGTGAGGGGGAAAATGCGGCTCTGATGGTCATTCCGTTCACCTTATGTTCCTTGCTTTTCTGTCGCGACAGAACCCGTGAACGTGCCAGGGGGGCTCACCGCCACCCCCCTGGCGACCCGGGCTCCCGGCCAGGAAAATCGCCGCTGGCGCGGTCCATGATGCTTATGTCGGCTGACTTTCGGGTCGGGGACCAGCCTGCGTCCTTGCAGGCTATCCCCTTCGCCCGCTTCCCTGCGGGCGGCCCCGGTCAGCCGCCAACGCCTTATCGATTTTCAGCCGGACCCTGTCATCGCTGTCACGGTTTTATTCTTATTACGCGGCGTTATCGCTGTAAAACGTAAGATTACTGGGGATTCCTCAGCCCCTGGGGGGCCAGGGTGAGGGGGCCCAGACCGCAGAAAACTTACTGCCCGTAGTAGGCGTTCGCGCCGTGCTTACGCAGATAGTGCTTATCCAACAATTCAGACTGCATATCCGGCAACTGCGGCGCCAGTTGACGGGAGAACAGGCCCATATAGGCGCACTCTTCCAGCACCACCGCGTTGTGCACCGCATCCGCCGCGTTTTTGCCCCAGGCAAACGGGCCGTGGGAGTGGACCAGCACGGCCGGAACCTGCATCGGGTTCAGGTCGCGCGCTTCAAAGGTCTTGATGATCACTTCGCCGGTTTCGTATTCGTACTCGCCGTTGATTTCCTCGGTGGTCATCAGGCGCGTGCAGGGAATGGTGCCGTAGAAGTAGTCCGCGTGCGTAGTGCCCCAGGCGGGCAGATCCAGACCCGCCTGCGACCAGATAGTGGCGTGGCGGGAGTGGGTATGCACAATGCCGCCAATCTCCGGAAAACGACGATACAGCGCCAGGTGCGTTGGCGTATCAGAAGAGGGTTTTTTACTGCCATCGACCACTTTGCCAGTGGCGATATCTACCACCACCATATCCTCGGCTTTCATCACGTCGTACTCCACGCCGGACGGTTTAATCACCATCAGTTTGCGGGTTTCATCGACAGCGCTGACGTTTCCCCAGGTAAAGGTGACAAGCCCGTGTGCGGGTAGCGCCAGGTTTGCCGCCAGCACCTCGGCTTTCAGTTGCTCTAACATACGAATCCTCCTTCCTGCATACGGGCTTCAATCCAGCGACGGGCCTGGATGATCTCCAGCACCGGCTCTTTGGCTTTTTCGGTCCACATCTCAATCAGAAATGCGCCGCGATAATTCAGGTTCTGCAACGTGCTGAACACATTGACGAAATCCACACAGCCTTCGCCAAACGGCACATCACGGAACTGGCCAGGGCTGGTTTCGGTGACGGGCTGCGTGTCTTTCAGGTGAATAGCCGCGATACGGTCGATACCGAGCGCCAGCTCTGCCGGTACGTCGTTACCCCAGGCGCTGAGGTTGCCCACGTCCGGGTAGACGGTGAACCACGGTGAAGCGAGCATCTCGTCCCATTTTTTCCATTTGGTAATAGAGTTCATAAACGCGGTATCCATGATCTCCACCGCCAGCATCACCTGTGCGCCTGCGGCCTGCTCAACGGCCCACGCCAGCCCTTCGGCGAAACGCTGCTGGGTGCCTGCGTCATGTTCTTCGTAATAGACGTCGTAGCCCGCAAGCTGAATGGTGCGGATACCTAAGTCGCGCGCCAGTTTGATGGCTTTGGTCATGATATCGCGGGCACGTTCGCGCACGGCTTCATCGCGGCTGCCGAACGGGAAGCGACGATGGGCGGAAAGGCACATCGACGGAATCGACACATTGGTTTCCAGCATTGCTTCCACTAACGAGGCGCGCTGGGCGGTGGTCCATTCGAGTCGCGAGAGGCGCTCGTCGGTTTCGTCGACGGACATTTCCACGAAGTCGAATCCGCAGCTTTTAGCCAGAACCAGACGCTCCGGCCAGGATAAGTCTTTCGGTAACGCTTTTTCATAAATACCTAACGGATGGTTGCGCATGTTTACGCTCCCCAGATGTCGTGGATGCGGGCGTGGAATTCTTCGGCGACCTGCTGTGGATTCGCCGCACCAGACAGCGCGCGTCCCGCAATGAACGCCTTCACATTGATCTCTTTGAATAACGGCAAATCGGCAGGGGTAATACCACCGGTGATAGAGAGTTCGAGACCAATATCGGACAGCGCTTTCATGCGTGCCAGGTCCGCTTCACCCCACTGCTGGCCGCTCGCCTGGGCATCACGACCACGGTGATAAATGGCCTGACGCACCCCGGTGTTGTACCAGTCGCGGGCATCGTCGAAGGTCCAGTTACCAAACAACTCAATCTGAATTTCTCCCCCGCGTGCGGCGGCAACGGCATGGCCTTTTTCGATGGTAGCCAGCGGTGCGGCACAGATAATAGTCATCCAGTTTGCACCTGCGTCCAGCGCCTGCTGGGCCAGAGTTTCACCGGCATCGGCCACCTTCCAGTCGGCAACGATGATTTTCTCCGGGCACTGGGCGCGTAAGGCGCGCACGGCATTTAACCCTTCACTGAGGCAGAGGATGGTGCCCGCTTCCACGATATCGACGTGATCTTTTAGCAACGCAACGTCGCGCTGGGCGGCGACAAGGCTGATGTGGTCGAGCGCCAGTTGCAGTAGTGGTCGGCTCATAAAGAGTGCTCCTTAATACGGGCATGAAAGCCCTGAAGTGCTTCAATTAAAGTCTGGTAACGGTGATATTTGCGCTGGTAGGCCGCATGGGCGTTCATGTCCGGCGTCAGGGTGTGCATCTCGTAGTTGAGCGTCTGCTGGGCATCGCTAAAGTTCTGATAGACGCCGGTGCCGACCAGTGCGGCGATGGCCGCGCCAAAGCAGCCGGTCTCTTCCACCTGCGGCAACTCAACGGGCAGGCCGCTGACATCCGCGAGCATCTGCATCCAGACTCTGGAATGGGCCGGGCCGCCGGTGACGCGCAGGGCGCGCACGTCGGTAAAGCGCTCGCGCATGCGGTTGAGGTGCGTCATATGGCTGAACACAACCCCTTCGTAGACCGCCTGCAACAAGTGCGCGCGGGTATGCAGCGCCTGCATGCCATAAAAGCCGCTGGTCATGTCGAGCCCGGCGTTGCTGCCATACAGGAAAGGTAAGAAGAAGACCTCGCTGGCGGCTTTCGGCAGGCTGTCGACGAGCTGATTGATCTCAGAAAAGCTGATATCGCCCCACTGCGCGGTCAGCCATTCCAGGTTGCCGGACGAGGTGGGGCTGGCTTCGTGCACGATGTATTGCCCGTCATTGACGTAGCGGCCATACACATAGGGATGCGCTTCGTTGTCGCGCAGGCCTTCGGCAATACCGCTGGTGACAGCCCAGGTGCCCATCACGGCATTGAGCGTGTATTCGTCTTTCAGACCGGCGCAGATCGCGGTGGAAACCACATCAAACAGACCGCCCACAACGGGTGTTCCCGCTGCGAGACCGGTAATGGCGGCTGCCTGAGCGGTGATTTCCCCGCTGATTTCTGCAGAACCCACAATCGGCGGCAACGCGGGGTCTATCTCACTAATGCCCAGCCATTGCGTCAGGCAGGGGTCATACTGCCCGGTGGTCATATGGTAGAGGTTGGATTCAGAGATATTGCTCTCTTCACACCCCTTCACGCCGGTCAGACACCAGCGCAGGTAGTCATGGCCCATCATCACGCAGCCAATCTGTGCGTAACGCTGCGGCTCGTTTTCTTTTACCCAGCGCAGCAGCGAGGCCGGGTGCCCGGTCCACAGGGTCTGGCGTGTTAACGGGTAGAGCTTTTGCGGAATGCCGTCCTGCTGCCAGCGCTTGACGATTTCCATGGCGCGGCGGTCGGAAGAGAGGATCGCGGTGCCCAGCGGCTGGTCATTTTTATCAAGTAAAAACAGCCCTTTGCCCTGAGCGGAGATGCCCACGCCCTTAATGTTTTCGCCGCCAATGCCGGTACGTCGCAACAGGCGGGAGATGGTCGCCGCGCAGTGTTGCCACAGTTCCGCCATGTCGCGCTCCGCCCAGCCCGGATACGGGCTAAGAGTGCGGACGGACTGGCGTTCAATAGCAAATTCTTTACCCTGGCTGTTGTACAGTCCTGCTTTCAGATAAGTACCGCCACAATCGATACCCAGCCAGAAGGTCTCTTTTTCACTCATCTTTTTGTCCTGTTTTTTCGCCCTCTCCCCGTGGGAGAGGGCTGGGGTGAGGGCATCAGACCGCACCTGTTTTTTCACCCTCTCCTCGTGGGAGAGGGCTGGGGTGAGGGCATCAGACCGCACGTTTGGCCGTATTCGTCGCGCCCACGCTTGAGCTGTTGGCATCACACTTCGCCGGCAGCAGCAGCGCCATCAGCGCGGCAATCGCCAGAGACACCGCCAGGCAGTAGACGCCCGCATCCTTGCTGTACATGGTGATCAGCACACCCACGGCATACGGACCGCAGAAGCCACCCAGGTTACCCAGGGCGTTAATCACGCCGCGTGCGCCACCGGCCATTTCCGCGCTGAACAGACGAGCAGGAATGGTCCAGAACACCCCGGCAGCGGACTGCAGGAAGAAGCCACAACCAACCAGTGCGGCATACGACAGCCAGATGTTCTCTTTCAGGGTGACGGAGAGGAACATGCAGGTGGCGAAGCCAATCAGCGGCAGGGAGACGAACAGCTTGCGTTTACCGGTACGGTCGGACAGAGAAGAGAACAGGAACATCCCGGCGATAGCGCCAACGTAAGGCAGAATGGCAAGCATCCCGACCTGTCCCATGCTGGTGTGGGTCAACTCTTTGAGGATGGTGGGCAGCCACAGGGTGTAGCCGTAAATCCCGGTTTGATAGAAGAAGTTCAGGGCAATTAACTGCCACATGGTACGGTCAGACAACACCGCGCCCAGCGAGGCATTGACCACGGTTTTACCCGCAATGGCACGCTGCTCAGCGGCCAGGGTTTCCACCAGATATTTCTTCTCGGCTTCGCTAATCCAACGGGCTTCCTGCGGACGGTCATACACGGTCAGCGCCCACAGCACCAGAACAACCAGTGACAGCAGACCTTCGATGATGAACAGCCAGCGCCAGTCGAGTGCGGTAATGATCCAGCCGGAGAGCGGGGCGGTGATGATCCCGGCAATCGGGACGAACATAATGACGATAGCATTTGCGCGACCACGTTCTGCATCCGGGAACCAGTTGCTGATCATGGTGAGCACCACGGGCAGCATGCCGCCTTCCGCCACACCGAGCAGGAAACGCAGTGCTAACAGTTGATATTGGTTGGTGACAATACCGGTAAGCACAGAAATGACCGCCCAAGCGACCAGTGACCAGCCGATGAATTTTTTACCGCTGCCGTGCACGGCGATTTTCCCGCCCGGTACCTGCAAGAAGAGGTAACCGAGGAAGAAAATACCGCCAGCCAAACCTGCCATGGTGGCGGTAATGCCTAAATCCTTGTCCATCCCGCCAGGCATTGCGAATGCGATATTCACGCGGTCCATATAAGAAATAATACACGCGATAAGAATAGGGGGAATAATTCTTAACCAGCGTTGGCGCGGAATATCCGCAGATGTAGCGTAAGAGGAAGTGTTCATATTAATCTCTCGTTAAAAGTAACAGGCCTTGCGATTAAATTGACGCTTTATATTTATTGTCTGGCTTTGTTTAATGCGTTAATGCCATCGCGTAATATGGCTATGCGATGATTCGCATCAGCATTAGCATCAATTTCCAGTAACTTAATACCGGCAAACTGTAATTTTGCTGTGTCAGCCACATTAAATAATTCTTTAGCACTTTCTACCGTGAGCAGGCTTTCCGGGCAGAAAGGGGCGAAAGGCGTATGCAGGTCAGTCCATTCACCATACGGCCCTTCGGTGGCGGTGCCGGAGAACATCAGCGCCCCCAGTTTTCCTACGGCTTTCACCGCCTGAGTATGTTCCAGCGGCAGGGTGGTATTACGCCCTTCAATCGCGGAACGCGCCCAGTTAATGCACACATCAATGTCGTAACCGGCGAGGGTATCCAGCACGTTTTCCAGCGGCAGGAAACCTTTGCGCGGTGCGGGCTTGTTCATGGCGTCGCAGTGTTCCAGTACGAGCGAGCATGACCAGTCCCAACTGGCGATTTCTTTGATGGAGCGGGCAAACGCATCGGTTGCCTGTGCCACATCAGCGTTACCGCCCAGCGGTGCTGCCTGCAGCTCCAGCGATATCACTTTATTGGCGAAGCGCTGGTTTACTGCATTGATTTTTTTCAGCAAATGACGATGGAACTCGACGCATGCCCGACGTTGTTCTTCATCGCTGGAGGCCAGACCGAAGGCCAGATTGCCGCCGCTGCGACGACGCATGGTCTCCGGGATCGCGGTGACCACAATCTGCCATTCGCCCGGCGTGTGCCGGAACAGCCACTCATCGCCATAAGCGTGCAGGTTTTCGTGGCACGGCTGCTCCAGACCGCGAATGTGCGGCGTATCCGCGAGTAAACGCCAGAATTCCTTCTCTTCCTGTTCGCTTTTTTGGTGAAATGAAGGCGCACAGGGGTATGCGCCGATAATATAACCGGCGTCATTCGTTTTCATGTTTCGCTCCTTTTATTTATCAGGTATCGATAAATAAATAACGGATTAATTCAATGCGGAAACCGCAACTTTAACGACTATTTTTCTGATCGCTGTTTCTCTGTGTTTATTACAGGCAGGACGATGGACATCCTGCGGAAAAAATATGGCGTAATTCCCTGGTACCATTTCAATCAACGATTCGTTTTCACTGTCGTGATAGAAAATAATATCGCGCTGCTCAAGTAATTCTTCGCTCACCACGTTATTGCCGGTATCAATGGCGACACCGATTTGTTCTTCGCCGGAATATAAATACTGAATATCCAGATAACGGCGATGCACTTCCGGGCGCAGCTCATCGTGAGGGCGAGTGGTCAGGTCGAGGATCTGTGCGTAAATCGTGCGCCCCTCAATTTCCACCACGCCCGGCTCCAGCTTGCTGAAATCCGTGGCGCGCAGGAACTCCAGTGCCTTTTCAATCGCTGCCGGATACCGGCAGGCGTTGGGTTGAGAAATATGTCCATAAATCATGATGATAATCCTTACAGCGACTTGATTTTCGCCCACACGCTGTCGTCAACGGTGATACCGTTGCGGCGGTTTTCTTCCAGCAGACGCGTAAATTCATGGCCCGGCAGACGCACAGGGACATTTTCATCGGCACGTTCAGCGGTCGTGATGTAATCCATGATGCGTTGCAGCTTGGCATCACGGGTGGCCCCGTCGATCAGTTTGTCCACTTCGATGGCGATAAAGACCTGCGAAATGTTGAACTCGTCGCTGTTGTCTTCGGTGACGGCGGCCACGGAAGAGCCATCGGACAGCAGGGTGGCGATCATATCCAGCACGATAGAGAGGCCAGAACCTTTCCAGTAGCCCATCGGCAGAATGCGGCGGTTTTTCTCAATCGGCGCCGGGTCTTTGGTCAGCTTACCTTCGTCATCAAAGCCACCCTCAACCGGCAACTGGCGGCCCGCCAGGCGGTTCACTTCCAGCATGCCGTAGGAGAACATCGACATAGACATATCCACCATGGTGATCGGCGTGGACGGAATGGCAACGATCAGCGGGTTAGTCCCGATACGGCACTCTTTCGCGCCCCACGGCGGCATAACGGCGATGGAGTTGGTCCAGCAAATACCGATGTAGCCTTTCTCCGCTGCCTGCCAGCCGTAGCTGCCGCCGCGCATCCAGTGGTTAGCGTTACGTACCGCCACCAGGCCGATACCGTGGTCGGAGGCCAGTTCAATCGCGCGGTCCATCATCTTTTTCGCGGTCAGGTTGCCGATAGAACGCTGGGCATCCCACTGTTCAATCGCCCCCAGCGACGTGATGCGTTTTGGCAGCGCATCCGGAATGATGTCGCCATTTTCCAGTTGCTGGATAAAGCGCGGGAAACGGTTTACGCCGTGTGAATAGACCCCTGACTCGGTGGTGCGGGCAAACATCTCCGCACAGGCATCGGCGGTTTCTGCCGCCACACCGCGTGCCAGCAGGACACGGTTAAACTCATTTTTAAGATCAGAAAAACTCAATAACATACGCTTTCTCCATCACATCTTCGTTTTACATAGTGGAATGACATTCCACTAAACTATATTGGGTTGTGAAAACGCGCCGGCAGGGCCGGTGCGCTTCGGTATTAATCCTGTTTATCCCTGAATACGGGAGGGGGCGATGGTCACCCGGTAAAGCGATGTGGTCGCGGTAATAAACAGCGTATTTCCGTCAGGCCCACCAAACGTGCAATTAGAGACGCGTTCAGGGACGGGAATCGTTTCCAGCAGCGTCCCCTGCGGCGAGAAAATCAAAACACCAGTCTCGCAACTACAGAAAATATTCCCCGCCGGGTCAACGCAAAAGCCATCCGGAATACCCGGCGCAACCTGGGTGACCACGTGAGAAAATACCGCGCTATCGCCGTCGAGACGGTAGGCGCGAATTTCCCGGCGGCCCTGCGTCGGAAAATCAATAATCGACATATCCGCCACGTAGAGCCATTTATCATCCGGCGAGAAGGCCAGCCCGTTAGGGCGCTGAGTATCGCTGATGGCGATCGTCGCCCGGTTGTTCGCTTCATCAAAACGGTAGACGTAGCAGCCGATGATCTGGCTTGCCGCGCGATAACCCTCTTCGTCGCCGACGATGCCGTAGGGTGGGTCGGTAAACCAAATCGACCCGTCCTGGCGCACTGCGATATCGTTGGGCGAGTTGAAACGCAGCCCGTCGATTTTGTCCACCAGCAGGGTGTGATTCCCCTGCTTATCTGTCCGGCTGATACCGCGACGGCCATGTTCGCAGGTTAACAAACGCCCTTCGTTATCCAGCGCGTTGCCGTTGGCAAAGTGGGACTCAGCGCGAAACACGCTGACGCCGTTTTGCGCACTCCAGCGGTACATCTTGTTGCCCTTCACATCGCTGAAAATCACGCTCTGCTGTTCTGCCAGCCACACCGGGCCTTCCGCCCAGATGGCCGGAGAACACAGGCGTTCAAAACTGCCCGCGACGGCTAACATCTCACTTCACTCCCCAGATGGCTTTGTAGTGATCGCGATACTGGTTACCCGGGTCGAATTCATTGTTCTGACCGCCGTCGGCGCTGATGTTTTCTTTGGTGACCAGGTGCGCCGGGGTGACATAGCCAGAAGGTTGTTTACCGGCGAAGGCACGGTTGAACTCATCCAGTAACTGCCAGCCGTGCAGTTTCAGCGGCTCAGGCACGGTCGCGACTTGCGCTTTGCCATCGCGTACGCGCTGGTAGGCGGTAACGGAACCGTCGCCAGCCGAAATGTTGTACGGCGGCTTGCCATCCGTGCCTTTACCCGCGGTTTGCAGGGCCGGGGCCATAAAGTCGAAGTACAAGTCGTTGATGGCCAAAGAGTATTCGAACTTATCACCATATTTTTGCATCAGGCTGTAGGTCATGCCTGGCATGCGGTTAGAGGTGTCGGCAAGCGGGGTATCGATAAATTCAACCACCTGGCAGCCGCTGCATTGCTCAATCACTTTCTTCATCGCGTTGGCTTTATCCAGAGCGATTTGGTAGAGCGAGTCGGTGAAAATCAGCACCTTTGCCGTGCCGTTGGATTTCGCGACGGCGTAGAGTGCCGCCATGCGTGACACTTCGTTAGAGTCGGAGGTCACGTTGTAGAAAATGTTGTAGGCCGGAACCGGACCCGGTGCCGGAACAGCGTGCCATGCGGTCAGTACGATGCCCTCTTTCACCGCTTTTTTGAGCGGGATTTTGGCGACGTTCGGGTTCCAGCCACCAATCACGATACCGTCCGGTTTGCGGGCAATCGCCTGGTTCAGCGCCGCCAGTTGGTCTTTTACCGAACCCGCACCGTCCAGCACGTCGAGTTGCCAGCCCGCGATTTTTGCCGCTTCTTCAAGCCCCTCTTTAACACCCAGCACGCCGCCGTTTTTCATGTCAGACGCGATGAAGATAATCTTTTTGTTCGGCTGTAATGCCGGGCCCTGCGTTGGGCCATCCCACACGGTGACAGGCGCGGTCGCTTTGGCAATCGCCGCCTGCGCCTGCTGAACATAGCTGTCATCGGCCAGGGCGAAACCGCTTGCCATCATCAACCCGGCAGCCAGACAGCATTGAACTATTTTGTTATACATTTTCAGTTCCTTACGCGAGAGTCATTGGGTAACAGAGGAGCCCGGTGCGGTCGTTTGAGCACGCTGCACCAGTTTTTTATTTAATGCCCGGCGGCGCTGTGCATAACCGGCCAGGGTAATCGACAACAGTAGCGTCGCACCGTTAAACAGCGGCTCGACCCAGAATGCGCCGCCAAACTGCTGAATCCCGGCGATACCAATCGCCAGTACAGCAATCCCGACCACCGTGCCCCAGACGTTCACGCGCCCCGGACGAATAGTGGTACTGCCAAGGAACGCCCCCACAAGGGCAGGCAGCAGATAGTCCATGCCGACGCTGGCCTGGCCCACGCCCTGCTCGGCGGCAATGATCACCCCGGTAAACCCGGTTAAGGTGCTGGAGGCGATAAAGGCGCCGATGGTGTAACGGTTAACGGCGATGCCGTTGAGCGCAGCCGCGACCGGATTACCGCCCACCGCATACATGCAGCGACCAATCGGGGTGTGTTCGGTAATGATCCAGAGCACCACGGCGGCAAACAGGACATAAAAAGCCACCACCGGAATGCCAAACAGATCTGAATGGTGCAGGGCAATAAAGGCGTCCGGTAAGTCGCCGACAATCTGCCGTCCACCGGAGTGCCAGAGCGCGATGGCGTAGAGCACGGTACCGGAGCCGAGCGTAGCCACGAAGCTATCGATGTCGGCCAGCGCCACCAGAATACCGTTAAGCAGGCCATACAGCGCGGAGAGCGCCAGCACGATGACTACGGCCACCGGCCAGGAAAAGCCATATTCCACCTGCAACGTGATGGCGAGGATGTGCCAGAGCACGATGCCAAAGCCGACGTTAAGATCAATTTTCCCGACAATCATCGGGATGGTCGCCGCCAGCGCCAGCAGGGCGATTTTCGATTTACTGTCGAGAATGGCCTGTAAGGTCAGCAGTGAAGCGAATGAGGGCGTCGTCAGCGAAAAAACGATAACCAGTACCACGCAGATCACGGGCAGGCCGTAACGGGTGGTTAATTGTCCAAGCCAGGCGGCGGCGCCGTGTTCATGAAGCGATACGCGTGATTCCAGGGCCGTCGATTTCATTGATGTTTTAGCCATAACTAACGCACTCCGACTTAATGTAGTGTGCCGCTGCCTGACGCCAGTTCGAGCAACCTGGCGAAGGTGACATCCTGGTTGAGAAGCTCACCGACAATCTGCCCACGGTTAAACACCAGCGCCCGGTTGCAGATATGCGCCACCTCTTCCAGGTCATTAGAGATGACCAGAATGGCGACGCCGTTTTGCAGCGCCTGATTGAGCAGGTCATAGATTTCCGCACGCGCGCCGACATCAACGCCCGCGGACGGGTCTTCCAGAATGAGCAGTGGAGCATTGAGTGAAAGCCAGCGCGCCATCACGACTTTTTGTTGGTTGCCGCCAGACAACGCGCTGATTTCAATGTTGATCTGTGCTGGCCGGACATCGAACTGGCGGATTTTCTCCCAGCTCATCGGCGATTCGCTTTTTTCGTTATAGCGGGACAGCGGGGCGTGACCGTGTTTACACGGATTCATGAACAAGTTTTCACGCACCATCATGCCCGGAATCAGACTTTCATGAAGGCGATCGCCTGCGACAAAAGAGACGCCCGCAGACATCGCCTCCCCTGGTGTTGTCGCCGTAAACGGCACGCCATTCAATGTGATTTGCCCGCTTTCCTGCGTACGGCAGGCAAACAGCAAACGTCCAATCTCTTCCTGTCCGGCGCCGCGCAGACCGGCGAGCGCCACCATCTCACCGGCACGAAGCTCGAAAGAGACGGGGCCGGTATCACCCACTTTGACGTTGTCCATCTTTAACAGCACCGGCGCATCACCGTCGGGTAACGCCTGGCGCTGGTCGTCACGCAGACTTTCGCCAACAATCAGTTCGACCAGACCTCGCAGGGTGTAGTGGTCGATATCACCACCACCTGCATAGCAACCATCGCGCATGGCGCAGACGGAATCGGCCATCTCCATCACCTCATCCAGACGATGGGTGATATAAATCATGCCGACCTGTTTTTCCCGCAGGATGTTCATTACCCGGAACAGGTGGCGAACATCGTCCGCGGGAAGGGAGGCCGTAGGCTCATCGAGCACCAGCACCGAGGCATCTACCGCTACCGCACGGGCTATTGCCAGCAACGATTTTTCAGTGCGGGAGAGGTCGAACACGCGGTCATCCGGATCAAGCTGAATGCCGATGTCTTCCAGCGCTTTTTGCGCCTGACGGCGTGTTGCCGCCCAGTCAATCAGCCCAAAGCGACGGGGAAAACCCATCACCAGCGCCATGTTTTCCGCGACAGTCATCCACTCCACCAGACCTAAATCCTGATGGATAAAGGCAATAGGCTGCTCGTTGCCCCGGCGCAGCGCAGCGGCAGAATCCACCGGCTCACCGCGAAACAGGATTTCGCCACCGTCGCGGGAATAGACACCGGCCAGCACTTTGATCAGCGTGGATTTGCCCGCACCGTTCTCCCCCAGCAGCGCCACAACCTTGCCCGGATAGATATCCAGGCTGACGTTGTTGACCGCCACATTTCCCCCAAAGCGCTTAACGATATGGCGCATGGATAACAAAGGAGATAACACTGCTGCTTCTGCCATTTAGGATGACCTCCCACCGAGGGAATGAGAACGTTGTGCGACCTGTAAATTTCACTATGCGAAATCTGATTTCAAATATAGCGATCATAATTTGACAAAGCAATTGCTGGATATATTTTTGAAATGTAATAAAATCAATAAATTACAAATTTTCTGTTCAGATCGTGAAGTGAAACACACTTTGCGCTACCATCAGGTCGCCACAAAAAGGAGGCGAAAGCGATGAACACCAAAGAGAGTGAAAACACGCAGGAGAAAGAGAGGCCGGCAGGAAGCCAGAGCTTGTTTCGCGGTTTGATGTTGATAGAGATACTGAGCAATTACCCGAACGGTTGTCCGCTGGCGCATTTGTCCGAACTGGCGGGGCTGAATAAAAGTACCGTGCACCGATTGCTGCAAGGGCTGCAATCCTGTGGCTACGTGACCCCCGCGCCCGCTGCCGGGAGTTATCGCTTAACCACAAAATTTATCGCTGTCGGACAAAAGGCGCTCACGTCGCTGAATATTATCCATGTTGCCGCGCCGCATCTGGAAGCGCTGAACCTGGCGACCGGGGAAACCATCAATTTCTCCAGCCGTGAAGACGATCACGCCATTCTGATTTACAAACTGGAACCGACGACGGGTATGCTGCGTACGCGCGCCTATATTGGTCAGCATATGCCGCTGTACTGCTCGGCGATGGGTAAAATCTATATGGCCTTCGGTCAGCCCGATTATGTGAAAGAGTACTGGGAGACGCATCAGGAACAGATTCAACCGTTGACGCGTAATACCATTACCGGCCTGCCCGCGATGTACGATGAGCTGGCGCAGATCCGCGAAACCAGTATGGCGATGGATCGTGAAGAGAATGAGCTGGGCGTCTCCTGCATTGCCGTCCCGGTGTTCGATATTCACCACCGCGTGCCGTACGCCATCTCTATTTCGCTTTCTACATCACGCCTGAAACAGATTGGCGAGAAAAACCTGCTCAAGCCGCTGCGTGATACGGCGCAGGCTATCTCTAACGAGCTGGGATTTACGCTGCGCGTGTAGGCAGAAGGCCAGATGTGATCAGGCAAATGAACGATTTACCCGCTTTCCCCATCGGGATCAAAGCGAAGACGGTTCATTCTCTGGCACTCTGAACGGAATTTTTCTGTATCAGGGGTGTGGAGAATGAACCGTTTTATACTTGCGGATTCGACCAAATGTATCGGCTGTCGTACCTGTGAAGTCGCCTGTGTGGTCTCACACCAGCAGGATCAGGACTGCGCGGCCATCTCTCCGCAAACCTTCAGCGCACGGATTCGCGTGGTAAAAACCGGCTCTTTTTCCACGGCGGTTACCTGTCGTCACTGTGAAGACGCTCCATGCGCCAATGTTTGCCCGGTAGGAGCCATCAGCCGGGTCAATGGTGCGGTGTATGTGGAGCAGACGCTGTGCATCGGTTGTAAGAGTTGCATGCTGGCCTGCCCGTTCGGCGCCATGCAGGTGACGATGGAAAATGACCAGGTACAGGCGCAAAAATGCGATCTGTGTCTGCACCGTGAAACCGGACCTGCCTGTGTGGAAGCCTGCCCGACCAGCGCATTAGCCTGCATCGATCCCATCAGGCTGCGACAAAGCCGCCTCAACAGTCATTTAGCGTAACGTATTGACGTTTCTGGTTAAGAGATGACAAGAGGAGGCCCTCATCAAGAGGGCCGGATTGCTGATTACGCGTGCTCACGCCAGGCGATTTCAATTTCCTCGGCGAGGATTTTCACGCCGGCTTCGATTTTTTCCGGGTCTGGCACATAGTTCATGCGCATACACTGGTGCGTGTGCGGCCATGGTTTATCCAGCCCAGGAAAGAAATAGTCGCCGGGGACCATTAACACGCCGCGCTTTTTCAGTCGCTGGTACAGCAGTTCGGTCGTGATCGGCAGGTCTTTAAACCACAACCAGAGGAAGATGGCCCCTTCGGGCTTGTGGATCAGGCAGCGCTCTTCCGGCAGATAGCGGCGAATAATCGCGATCGTTTCCTGCACACGCTGGTAGTAAAACGGCTTAATCACGGTTTCCGACAGGCGCAGCAGATCGTTGCGCTTAATCATTTCGCACATCATGGCCGGGCCAATACCGCCCGGTGCGAGACTGATAATGCCGTTCATATTACGGATGGCGGATATCACTTTGTCGTTGGCGATGATAATACCGCAACGGCTTCCCGGCAGGCCCAGTTTCGACAGGCTCATGCAGAGGATAATATTCGGATTCCATAAAGGCCGCGCTTCGCTAAAAATAATGCCCGGGAAGGGGACGCCATAGGCGTTATCAATAACCAGCGGAATGCCGTGTTGATTGGCCAGCGCATCCAGTTTGATCAGCTCTTCATCGGTAATAACGTTACCGGTTGGGTTGGTCGGGCGCGATACGCAGATCATCCCGGTCTCTTCACCGATGTGCAGGTGTTCGAAATCGACATGGTATTTGAACTGGCCGTCCGGCAGCAATTCGATATTCGGGCGTGCGGAGACAAACAGATCTTCTTCCAGCCCGGAATCGGCGTAGCCGATGTACTCAGGCGCTAATGGAAACAGCACCTTACTGGTGGTTCCGTCGGCACGGCGACCAGCAAACAGATTGAATAAGTAGAAAAACGCGCTTTGGCTGCCGTTTGTCAGTGCAATATTTTGTGGTTCAATGTCCCAGCCCAGTTCATCGCGCAGCATGCTTGCCAGCGCCGTCAGCAGTTCGGTCTTCCCTTGTGGGCCATCGTAATTACAGAGCGCATCAGTGGCTTTGCCGTTTTCGACCATTTCTGCCAGCAGATTATGGAAGTAGTCGGTCATCGCCGGAATTTGCGCCGGGTTACCGCCGCCGAGCATGATGGCGCCCGGTGTGCGCAGGCCATCGTTAAGGTCTTCCATCAGGCGGGTGATGCCTGCGTGACGGGTAAATTTGTCGCCGAAAAGTGAAAATGTCATAGCTGCTGTTCTGTCGGGCCGATTTTAAAAATGGCTAACCATAGCGCTACATACCCTGCTGTGCAAATCGGATGAGATGGGGTGTGGTGACGTTTTATTTTGTGAATTTATTGTTTGGTGGGTTTTTATATTGTAATGCCGATGAGTTTGTCGTCCCGGTCAGCGCAGCGCCGCCAGGGTGTCCCGGATGCGGCGTAAGCGCTACGCAGGAAGAGAATCAGCGATTCCCCGCCCAGACCACCATCACTTTGTCGCCGTTGTGCTCGCGCACGAAGCCGTATCCTTGTGGCAGGCTAAGCGTTGTCTGCTTACCCGCCCCCAGTGCCGGGTGACGCGCGCGGAATTGCCCCAGCGTTTGCCAGTGTTGCAGGGTTGGCGCCGCCTTGCCGTTGATGTCCTGCCAGTTCATGTCCGAACGTGTCCCCTGTAGCGGGTCGGAGCCGGTCGGTCCGAAAGGCCGGCTGGTTTCATCGCCATAAAAAATTTGTACCGCCCCCGGCGCCAGCATCAGCAACTCTGCCGCTTCCTGGCCGCCGTCGCGGAACAGACGCGTGTCATGGGAAGAGAGATAACTCAGCGCATTAAAACCCTGCAGCTTTTCTGCCATCTGCTGCCAGACGAGATCCATATTCGCCAGGCATTTCACCGCACCTGCGGCCTGTTCCTGGTAATCAAAATTGATCATGGCGTCGAAGCCATGGTTGTAATAATCGCTGCGCATGACACCGTGCCCCCAGGATTCTCCGGTCATCCAGAACGGCGCGTCGTCGAGTTTTTTCTGCGGGTTCGCTTTTTTCCATTCGGCCAGCGCGTCGGTGGCCTGGGTTTTCAACTGTTGCCAGGCCGCGAGTTCGACATGTTTGGCGGTATCGACCCTGAAACCGTCGATGCCGTAATCACGCACCCACTGACTTAGCCAGTGAGTCAGGTAATCTCGCGGCGTGTAGCCAGGGATCTCTCGTGCGGCGGTATCGGGTTTATGACGATAAAAGTTCGGTAATCCTGACGGTGTGGTGGATTCGGTTTTCAGATCCGGCAGAAAGGCCAGCGACATGGTCAGGTCATCGAAGCCGGGGTTGTCGTAGTCGCCAATATCGGTGCGGATCCACTTTTTGCCCCACCAGTTCTCCCAGGCCGCTTTGTCGCTGAAATTGATAAAGTCGTTAAAGCTGTGCCAGCTTTGCCCTGGGCCTGGCCGCCAGTCTGTCCAGCGCTCGCCGAGCACTTTTTTGCGCTCTTCACCCTGAACATACAGCGCGCCGAACTGAAATTCCTGCATATCTGCCAGCGTCGCGTAGCCGGTGTGGTTCATCACCACGTCAAAAAGGATACGGATACCGCGCTTATGGGCTTCATCGACCAGAGTACGTAAATCCGCTTCGCTGCCCATGTTGGCGTCCAGACGGGTCCAGTCCTGCGTGTAGTAGCCATGATAGGCGTAATGCGGAAAATCGCCTTTTGTTCCACCCCCTACCCAGCCGTGGATTTGCTCAAGCGGTGAGCTGATCCACAGGGCGTTGACGCCAAGCTGCTGCAGGTAGTCGAGTTTGCTGGTAAGCCCCTTCAGATCGCCGCCGTGAAAGGTTCCAATCTCCTGCATCCCGTCTTTGTGGCGTCCGTAGCTGTTGTCATTCGACGGATCGCCGTTGACGAAGCGGTCAGTCAGCACGAAATAGACCGTCGCATTTTGCCAGCTAAAAGGGGCAGGGGCGGCGGTTTCAGCGCGTTCGAGCAGCAACAGGCCGCCGCTACCGTTAGCCGGTTGCAGCGTTATCTTGCCGTTTTGCACCATCGCTGTTTTCTGGCTGTAGAAATCGCGCACCATGCTCCCTTCCGGGAACGTCTTACTGACATCCAGCGTCAGGGCTTTACCGTCCCAGGTGGGACACTGGCGCACAATATTAACGGCCTGGGTGACGGCTTCGCTTTTTACCGACAGCATTAGCGTTGGCGTGCCGGAGCGGGTATCGAGTTGAATCTGATAATTCCCTTCACGGAAAACGCGCCACTGGGGGGCATCGCCTGTGCAGGGTTTGAGGGAGAGCATCTGGTTGAGTTTGATGTCGGCGGCAGGCTGCCAGCATTGCTGATCAAGGTGCAGCGTCAGCGGGTATGATCCTTTCTGTAATGTGCTGTTGCTACGCCAGACTCCGGTACCATCATCGGAAAAGGCAGAGAGACCGGGAGCCGACCAGTTAGCGCTGGCGAAGGCCGGTATAAGCAGGAGAAAAAGGGCACTGTATTTCATCTGATCCTTCCCGAGGCATCCGTTTTTACCATTGTGTCATTAGCCCGGCGCGGGCAACTCATCCCGTGAATGCAATCGCCAGGGTGGAGAGCGCCGGGTGAGTGATCGTGCGCAAATTTTGCGCAGAATTTGCGATAACCGCCACAAATCTATGCTGTTGTTTTCGCGACGTAGCAGGTTTGAGATGACAGGCTTTCGGAATTGGATTATTTCTGTACGTGCCCTGAAGCGCTATTTTTGATATGATTTGAGATTCAGCTCTCAAATTTGTGTAAAAAATAAGGTGTTGGAATGTTTATATCCGACCAGGAGACTTAATGATATCGACTCCCTTGCGACGACTAGGGGCCACGATACTCATGTTACTCACCATCGCATTTTCAGGTGAGGTGCTTGCGCAGACGCACAGCAAAACAGCGAGTCACAAAGCCCCAATCTCAAAGACGACCGGTACAAAACAGGCAAGCAGTAAACAAGAGTATTCTCGCAATAGTGTAAATAGCAGTTCACTTCCTGACTTGCGAAAATACCCTTCCGGAGCACCAAGAAAGAAAGCGTTTCTCCGGACGGTCATGCCTTATATTACCAGTCAAAATGCAGCGATTACCGCTGACCGTAACTGGCTGATGTCACGTCAATATAGCCAACAATGGTCGACGGCGGACCGTACACGCTTGAAGGATATCGCCAAACGCTACAAGGTGAGCTGGTCTGGCAATACCCGCCGCATTCCGTGGAATGCGTTGATGGAACGCGTGGATATCATCCCGGACAGCATGGTCGCGACCATGGCGGCGGCGGAAAGCGGCTGGGGTACTTCAAAACTGGCGCGTACCAACAACAACCTGTTCGGCATGAAATGCGGGAAAGGCAGTTGTAAAAACGGTCCAGGCAAAGTGAAAGGTTATTCGCACTTTGAATCGGTGAAAGAGTCCGTGGATGCTTATGTAGTGAATCTGAACACTCACCCGGCTTATGCTTCTTTCCGTAAGTCCCGTGCGCAGTTGCGTAAAGCGGACCAGGAAGTGACAGCCAGCAACATGATTCATAAGCTGAAAGGCTACTCAACGAAGGGCGCGAGCTATAACAACTATCTGTTTGCCATGTATCAGGACAACCAGCAGCTCATCGCCTCGCATATGTAATAGTCACATGTCATCGCATAACGCCTTCCACCCGGAAGGCGTTTTTCTTTTCTGAATACACTGTTCCTGAATGCCGCGTTAAATCAGTGTCTCACCGTAGCGTTCACGGTAATCCTTCGGCGTGCTGTCGTACTCTTTGCGAAACACCGAATAGAAATATTGCAGTGACGGATAGCCACACATCTGCGAAATTTCGTTGATGGAAAGGGAGGTGGAAACCAGCAGGCTGCGTGCTTTTTCCAGTTTTTCCGCGTGGATCACCGCATGGATGGTTTCGCCCACTTCCTCTTTAAAGCGCTTTTCCAGATTCGAACGTGAAATCCCGACGGCATCCAGCACTTGTTCTACTTTGATCCCCTTACAGGCGTGATTACGGATGTAATGCATCGCCTGAATGACCGCCGGGTCATTCAGGGAGCGGTAATCCGTTGAACGTCGCGCCACCACGCGTACCGGTGGAACCAGCAGACGCTGCAGCGGCATCGGTTCGTTGTCCAGCAGGCGATGCAGCAGTTTCGCCGCCTGATAGCCCATCTGCCGGGTTCCCTGCGCAACCGACGAGAGCGCTACGCGTGACAGGTAGCGAGTCAGCTCTTCGTTGTCGATGCCAATCACGCAGAGTTTCTCCGGCACCGGAATATGCAGATGGTCGCATACCTGGAGCACGTGACGGGCGCGGGCATCGGTAACGGCAATAATACCCGTCTGCGGTGGCAGCGTTTGTAGCCAGTCCGCCAGCCGATTTTGGGCGTGCTGCCAGTTCTCAGGCGCGGTGGTCAGCCCCTGATAGACCACCCCGCGGTATTTCTCCTGTGCGACCAACTGACAAAACGCATGCTCTCGCTCAACGGCCCAACGTTTACCGCTGGAGGTGGGCAGACCATAGAACGCAAAACGGTGCACCCCTTTCTCTTTGAGATGCAAAAAGGCCTGCTCGACCAGGGCAAAGTTATCGGTGGCGATATAGTGCACCGGCGGGTAGTTTTCCGGTGCGTGATAGGAGCCGCCGACGCCGACAATCGGTACGTCGACATCGGCCAGCAGGCGCTCAATTTCAGGATCGTCATAGTCGGCAATGACGCCATCGCCGAGCCACTCTTTGATGTTTTCGATGCGGGTACGGAAATCTTCCTCGATGAAGATATCCCACTCAGATTGTGACGCCTGCAAATATTCACCAACCCCTTCAACCACCTGGCGGTCATAGGCTTTGTTGGCATTGAATAACAACGTAATGCGGTGGCGTTTCTCGAACATATCGGTTCCGTCGCTGGTTAATCATTAATTCTGATTATCATATTCGGCACACTGCCGGAGAAAAATCTTCCGGCAGTGTGATCGCTCCTGGTTTCACGCCCGACGTTTGGTGGCGGAGTCCATCCATACCGCCAACAGCAAAATGGCTCCTTTCACGATGTACTGCCAGAACGTGGGCACATCCATCATGCTCATGCCGTTATCCAGTGACGCCATGATAAATGCCCCCATCACCGCGCCCGCCACGCTACCAATCCCGCCCGCGAGGCTGGTGCCGCCGATAACGCAGGCGGCGATAGCGTCCAGTTCAGCAATGTTGCCCGCCGAGGGTGAACCCGCCCCCAGACGTGAGCTGAGAATCAGCCCGGCAATCGCTACCATCAAGCCGTTAATGGCGAACACCGCCAGCTTGGTGCGTTCCACGTTGATTCCGGACAGGCGTGCGGCCTCCAGGTTACCACCGATAGCGTAGATACGACGACCAAACGCGGTACGCGTAGCCATAAACATCCCCGCCAGCAGCAGGAAGACGAGCAGCAATACCGGCGTCGGGACACCGCGATAATCATTGAGCAGCCAAATGGCACCGAGCACCAGCACGGCGATGAGCGACTGGCGACCCACGACAGAGGTGGACGCGGTGGTGGTCAGCCCCATCGCCTGGCGGCGCAGTCGTCCACGCCACTGCCACAGAATGAAGGCGACAAGACCCAGCGCACCCACGCCGAAACCGACACCATCAGGCAGATAGCTTTGCCCGATTTGCGACATGGCAGCGCTGGTGGGTGAGACGGTTGTGCCATTGGTGATGCCAATCAGCACGCCGCGAAACGCCAGCATCCCCGCAAGGGTGACGATAAACGACGGCACCTTACGGTAGGCGACCCACCAGCCGTTCCACGCACCCAACAGTAAACCCAGTACCAGCGTGACCACAATGGTCAGCGGTAAAGGCCAGCCCAGCCAGACGTCGAAAATCGCCGCCGCGCCGCCCAGCAGGCCCATCATCGAGCCCACGGAGAGGTCGATTTCCGCCGAGATAATGACGAACACCATGCCCACCGCCAGGATGCCAGTGATGGCCGTCTGGCGCAGCAGGTTTGAGACGTTACGCGCGCTCAGGTAAGCGCCGTCGGTCATCCAGGTAAAGAACAGCATGATCACAGCGATGGCCGCAATCATGACAAAGACCTGGAAATTCAGAGACTTCAATCCTTTGAAGGCACCCGGTACCGGGGCGGATAGTTTCATTTCAGACGGGTTGCTTTTCGACATGATGTTCGCTCCTCAGCGCCGCTTCCATGACCTGCTCCTGGGTCAGTTGATGATTAATTAGGTCGGCTTTTAGCTTGCCTTCATGCATCACCAGTACCCGATCGCTGAGCCCCAGCACTTCGGGCAATTCGGAAGAGATGACAATAACGGCAATCCCCTGCTGTACCAGTTGATTGATTAATTTATAAATTTCGTATTTCGCGCCGATATCAATCCCGCGCGTCGGTTCGTCGAGGATCAGAATGCGCGGGTTGAGCAGCAGGCAGCGGGCAAGAATGGCTTTTTGCTGATTCCCACCGCTCAGGCGACCAATCGCCAGGTCGGGGGAGGAGGTTTTCACTTTTAGACGTTGCAGCGACTGCAAAATGCAATGCTGCTCTGCTGCATCGTCCAGACTACTCAGCGTGCCGGAAAACTGGTCCAGCGCCGCGAGGGTGATGTTTTTACCGACGGCCATCACGGGGACGATGCCATCTTTCTTGCGGTCTTCTGGCACCATCGCGATACCACTGGCAATCGCCTGCTGGCAGTTATGGATATGCACCTGTTTGCCATCAAGGAAAATATTGCCTTCCCAACGTCCCGGCCAGACGCCAAACAGGCACTGTACCGCTTCGGTTCGCCCGGCGCCCACCAACCCGGCAATACCCAAAATTTCGCCACGTTTAAGTGAGAAAGAGACGTCATTGACTCGCTTGATGTGTTTATTGACCGGATGCCAGGCGGTTAAATGCTCAACACGTAAGATCTCATCGCCGGTGGTGTGCGGTTCGTTGGGGTAGAGCGCGGTGAGTTCGCGGCCCACCATCATGGTGATGATGTCGTCTTCGCTCATCCCGGTGGCATCGCGCGTGCCGATATGCTGACCATCGCGGATCACGCAGATGATGTCAGAAATAGCCTTCACCTCGTTGAGTTTGTGCGAGATATAAATACAGGCGATACCGTGGTTTTGCAGATCGCGAATGATATCCAGTAAGACGGCTGTTTCCTGCTCGGTGAGTGAGGCGGTAGGTTCATCAAGAATAAGCAGACGGACCTGTTTATTCAGCGCTTTGGCGATTTCTACCAGTTGCTGTTGCCCAAGCCCGAGATCGCCGACACGGGTATTGGGGGAAATCGTCAGACTGACCTGGGCGAGCAGCTTTTCGCAGCGCAGCGTCATGGTGTCGTAGTCCATCACGCCGTGATGGGTGATTTCGGTGCCAAGAAAGATGTTTTCCAGCACCGTCAGGTGCTTAACCAGCGCCAGTTCCTGATGGATTATCGCAATGCCTTTACGCTCGGTATCACGGATATGCCCGGCCTGTAGGGTTTCGCCAGCGAAAACAATTTCGCCATCATAGCTGCCCCAGGGATAGATGCCGCACAGTACTTTCATCAGCGTGGATTTGCCGGAGCCGTTTTCACCGCAAAGGGATAACACTTCGCCTGCATTGAGCCGCAGACTCACGTTATCAACGGCCTTGACCGCGCCAAAGGCCTTGGTGATGTTCTTCATTTCAAGTAAATAAGGCATAACTGCTCCACGTAATTCGAGGTATTCACAGTGCCTGAAGACATGTTCCGGCGTGCCTCCTGTAGGGAGACACGCCGCGAGGCTTAGAGCTGATCTTTCTGATGGAACCCGTCTTTGATAACCGTGGCGTCGATGTTGTCTTTGGTGACTTCAATCGGCGTCAGCAGACGGGCGGGGACGTCTTTCAGACCGTTGTTGAGGGTGGAGTCCGCTTTTGGCTGTTTGCCATTACCGAGCTCAACGGCGATTTCTGCGGCCGTGTTAGCCAGTTGGGTGATGGGCTTATAGACCGTCATGGTCTGGCTGCCGTTGATCAGGCGTTTAATCCCGGCGAGGTCGGCATCCTGGCCTGAAATGACGACTTTGCCTGCCAGGCCTTGAGCGCTCAGCGCCTGAATTGCGCCGCCTGCGGTCGCATCGTTAGACGCCACGACAGCGTCGATTTTGTTATTGTTCGCCGTGAGGGCGTTTTCCATGATTTTCAACGCATTTTCAGGCAGCCAGCCGTCGACCCACTGATCGCCGACAATTTTAATCTTGCCGCTATCAATGTACGGTTTTAATACTTTCATTTGGCCTGCACGGAACAACTTAGCGTTATTATCAACGGGCGAACCACCCATCAAAAAGTAATTGCCCTGAGGCACTTTGCTGACCAGGCTTTGCGCCTGCAATTCACCAACCTTTTCATTGTCGAAGGAAATATAAAAATCAATGTCGGCATTATTGATCATACGGTCATAAGCCAACACTTTAATCCCTTCTTGTTTGGCCTCTTTTACAACATTACTTAATACCTGACCGTTGTAGGGAATAATAACCAGAACATCAACGCCGCGGTTGATCATATTTTCGATTTGCGACATCTGGGTTTCTTCATTACCGTTAGCCGACTGGACAAAAACCGTGGCACCCAGCGATTCGGCTTTTTTCACGAAAATATCACGGTCTTTCTGCCAACGTTCGAGGCGTAAGTCATCAATCGCCATACCGATTTTTACTTCTTTTGCGTGACCCGCCATGCTGGCGAGCAGCAAAGAAGCACACAAAGTAAGGCAAAGGTTCTTTATCTTCATAATAGTAATACCTTTTTGTAGGGTGACGAAGCGAGATAAAAGAAACATGCACTGCGATGAACGTTGCAAATTTTTAACGCGTAAGCGGTGGCTGGCAATTCCTGGTTTTTATCCCGGCGTTATGTTTTTTGGTTTATTTGTGGAAGTTTGACGGTGATCTGATTTTAAAATAAGCGGAAACGGTTTTGCAGGCGGCAACAATTAAGCAAGCGGCCTGGTTATGGCTTATTTTGCGAGGTGGCGCACATTTGCGTATTCTCTTAATGTCAGTGTGAAATAACGTAATTGAGCAAGGCGAGGAGAGAATCCAGTATTACCTGGAAAATGAATCTTTGCCGACACCTGATTATGGAGCTCATTATGCATGCTTATTTCGACCAGCTCGAACGTGTTCGTTATGAAGGCCCGAAAACAACCAACCCTTTAGCGTTTCGTCATTACAACCCGGACGAGTTAGTGCTGGGTAAGCGAATGGAAGATCACCTGCGCTTTGCCGCCTGCTACTGGCATACATTCTGCTGGAACGGTGCGGATATGTTTGGTGTGGGATCATTCGACAGACCGTGGCAACAGCCGGGCGACGCGCTGGCGCTGGCGGAGCGCAAAGCGGATGTAGCGTTTGAGTTCTTCCACAAACTGAATGTGCCTTACTACTGCTTCCACGATGTCGATGTCTCGCCGGAAGGGGCTTCGCTGAAAGAGTACCTGAATAACTTTGCCCATATGGTGGATGTGCTGGCGCAAAAACAGCAGCAGAGCGGCGTGAAACTGCTCTGGGGTACCGCCAACTGCTTTACTAACCCGCGCTATGGCGCAGGGGCTGCCACTAACCCGGATCCCGAAGTATTTAGCTGGGCTGCGACCCAGGTCGTCACCGCGATGAACGCAACTCATCAGTTGGGTGGCGAAAACTATGTGCTGTGGGGCGGTCGTGAAGGGTATGAAACCCTGCTCAATACCGATCTGCGTCAGGAGCGTGAGCAGATTGGCCGCTTCATGCAGATGGTTGTTGAACACAAACATAAAATCGGCTTCCGTGGCACGCTGCTGATTGAGCCAAAACCGCAGGAACCGACCAAACATCAATATGATTATGATGTGGCAACGGTGTACGGCTTCCTCAAACAGTTCGGTCTGGAAAAAGAGATTAAAGTGAACATCGAGGCGAACCACGCCACGCTGGCCGGCCACTCTTTCCACCATGAAATTGCCTCTGCCATTGCGCTGGGTATCTTCGGTTCGGTCGATGCTAACCGCGGCGACGCGCAACTGGGTTGGGATACAGACCAGTTCCCGAACAGCGTGGAAGAGAACGCGCTGGTGATGTATGAAATCATCAAAGCGGGCGGCTTTACCACTGGCGGCCTGAACTTTGACGCCAAAGTGCGTCGTCAGAGCACCGACAAATACGATCTGTTCTATGGCCACATTGGCGCAATGGACACCATGGCGCTGGCGCTGAAAGTGGCCGCGCGGATGAGTGAAGACGGTGAGCTGGATAAACGCGTCGCGAAACGCTATGCCGGCTGGAATGGTGAACTTGGCCAGCAAATTCTGCAGGGCCAGCTAACGCTTGCTGAACTGGCGAAGTACGCTGAACAGCAAAACCTGGCGCCACGCCATCAGAGCGGGCATCAGGAACTGTTGGAAAATCTGGTAAACCATTACCTGTTCGACAAGTAACCGGCGCTGGCCTGCATTCGGGCCTGCACACCGACCAGGCCCGGAACGCATTGCGTTACCGGGCAGTTTTTTAAGGAGCCATCTATGTATATCGGGATTGATCTTGGCACATCAGGGGTAAAAGCAATTTTGCTCAGTGAGCAGGGCACCGTACTGGCCTCACAAACGGAAAAGTTAACGGTGTCGCGCCCGCGCCCTTTGTGGTCGGAGCAGGACCCGTTGCACTGGTGGCAGGCCACGGACCGGGCGATTCGCGCCCTCGGCGAACAGCATTCATTACAGCAGGTGAAGGCCATTGGCCTGGCCGGACAAATGCACGGCGCCACGCTGCTTGATAACGAAAATCAGGTACTTCGTCCGGCTATTCTGTGGAATGACGGGCGCTGCGCCGAAGAGTGTGCGCTGCTGGAAGCGCAGGTAAAAAACGCACGGGCGATAACCGGCAACCTGATGATGCCGGGGTTCACCGCGCCAAAATTACTATGGGTGAAGCGC
This sequence comes from Citrobacter sp. BDA59-3, assembly GCF_015167655.1. Classification (NCBI taxonomy): domain Bacteria; kingdom Pseudomonadati; phylum Pseudomonadota; class Gammaproteobacteria; order Enterobacterales; family Enterobacteriaceae; genus Citrobacter; species Citrobacter sp. BDA59-3. The sequence goes on along the minus strand of NZ_CP063427.1, from coordinate 5,149,998 downwards.
CACGAACCTGACGTGTTTGCCCGCGTGGCGAAAGTCCTGCTGCCGAAAGATTATTTGCGCTGGCAAATGACCGGACAGTACGCCAGCGATATGTCGGACTCAGCCGGTACAATGTGGCTGGATGTGGCAAAACGCGACTGGAGCGACGAGATGCTCGCCGCCTGCGCGCTGACCCGCGACCATATGCCTGCCTTGTTCGAAGGCAGCGACATCACAGGCACCTTGCTGCCGGAGGTGGCAGCGCGCTGGGGCATGGCACAGGTTGCCGTCGTTGCGGGCGGCGGCGATAACGCGGCGGGTGCCGTCGGCGTTGGCATGGCGGACGCCGGGCAGGCGATGCTCTCCCTGGGAACGTCCGGCGTCTATTTTGCGGTCAGCGAAGGTTTCCTCAGCAATCCCGAAAGCGCGGTGCACAGTTTCTGCCATGCGCTACCGGGACGCTGGCATCTGATGTCGGTCATGCTGAGCGCCGCTTCCTGCCTGGACTGGGCCGCGAAGCTGACCCGGCTGGATTCTGTACAGGCGCTGATTGCCGCAGCGGAACAGGCGGATGACAGCGCGGGCGATCTCTGGTTCTTACCCTATCTTTCCGGCGAGCGTACGCCGCATAACAACCCGGAAGCCAAAGGCGTGTTCTTTGGCCTCACCCATCAGCACGGGCCGAATGAGCTGGCGAAATCGGTGCTCGAAGGGGTGGGCTATGCGCTGGCAGACGGGATGGATGTGGTGCACGCCTGCGGCGTGAAGCCGCAAAGCATCACGCTTATCGGCGGTGGGGCGCGCAGCAGCTACTGGCGACAGATGCTGGCGGATATCAGCGGCCAGCAGCTTGATTACCGCACGGGGGGCGATGTCGGCCCGGCTTTAGGCGCGGCACGTCTGGCGCAAATTGCCGCCAACCCGGATGTCCCGGTGACCCGCCTATTGCCACAACTGCCGATTGAACAGCAGCACCAGCCGGATGCCGCGCGCCATGCGTTGTATCAACCGCGCCGCGAAACCTTCCGTCGTATTTATCAGCAGCTTTTACCGCTGATGTCGTAACGTCTGTGTCCTCCCCGTTTGTGCGGGGAGGATGTTCGTCTGTAATCCACCTGATGATGTCCTTTTTTGGTCTTAGCGCCTTGCCCGTTCCTTGCCAGAATAGTCCTACACCCACTGCGTAAGGAGTCCCAAAATGTCACGTACCGCCCTTATCAATATCGATACTCAGAACTCTTTCCTGCATCGCGATAGCTGGCAGGAGGACAATTTCCCCGCTTTTCGCGACGCCATGTTGAACCTGATAGCCGGCTGTATTGCGCGGGATGTGCCGGTGGTAGACATTTTTCATGTCGCTGACGGCGGGCCGTTCGCGCTGGAAAGTGGTTATGTCGCGCCAATGGCCTTTTTGCAACATCAGCCTGCGGTGACTTTCTACAAGCATGTGCATAATGCCTTTACCGATACCGGGCTGGATCACTGGCTGCGTAAAGAGGATATTAATCATGTCATTATTTGCGGGATGCGCACCGAACAGTGCTGCGAAACGACGGCCCGCGTGGCGTCAGATCTTGGCTACAGTGTGACCTTTGTCAGTGAAGCGACGTTAACCTTCCCGATGACGCATAAAGGGATTACGCTGGACTGCGACGCGCTGCGTCATCGTACGGAAACGGTGCTCGAAGGCCGTTTCGCCACCGTGAAAACTGTCAGTGAAACTCTGGGATCCCTATGACCACCGATGTCTGGTTCGTGATGTTGCCGGGCGTGCTGGCGCTGGATATGACCGGCCCGGCAGAAACCTTCTCCCTGGCGGGAGAGGCCTTTCGCTTGCATTACATTGGACCGGACGCAGAGGTGCCGACCTCTATCGGCCTGACGATGGGCAATATTGCGCCGCTGCCGGACAGCCTGCCGGAAGGCAGTCTGCTGGTATTGCCCGGCGTTCATCAGTCCGCACACTATTTTGCCACGCCCCAGGCTGATACCGTCCGCCACTGGCTGATGCGCATGCAACCGCTGATCCACAGCCAGAAGGTGCTGTTGATGTGTGTCTGTTCCGGCTCGCTATTAGCGGCAAAAGCAGGGCTGATGACGGGGATTCAGTGCACCACGCACCACGATGTGATTGCCCGTCTGAGGGCGGCGGCACCTGCCGCGCTGGTCAAAGAGAACCGGATTTTCATTGAAGACAGAGGGATCTGGACCAGTGCGGGGATCACCTCCGGTATTGACCTGACGCTGCACATTATTCACCGGCTGTGCGGGCCGGAAACGGCGCTGGCGGTGGCTCGCGAGATGGTGGTCTGGTTCCGTCGTTCCGGCGATGACCCACAGCTCTCACCGTGGCTGCGCTATCGCAATCATCTCCACCCGGCGGTTCACCGCGCGCAGGATGTGCTTACCGCCGAGCCGCAAAAACCCTGGCAACTGGCGGATATTGCTGAGCAGGCGCACGTGAGCCCACGGCATTTAACACGTCTGTTTCAGCAACACCTGGGCATCAGCGTGCGTGATTATCTGGAACAACTACGTCTGGCGGTGGCTGAACAGTGGCTAATACAAGGACGGGGTACGGAGCAGGCCGCGATGGCCGCCGGGTTTTCCTCACCCCGCCAGTTGCACCGCGCGCGCCAGCGCGCCGCCGGGTAACGTCACTATTGGTGTTTTCTGAAAAACTGCTCTCCCTCTCCCGCTTCGCCTCCGTGCCTTTACTATGGGTTACCAAAAACGGAGGGTGTTATTTATGGAAAAAAACGCAGTACATGTTTCTCCCGCGTTCAATATCGTGTCGTGGGTTGCCCTGATGGGGGGCGTGGCGTCTTATCTGGTAGGTCTGTGGAATGCCGAGATGCAACTGAATGAGCGGGGTTATTACTTTGCGGTGCTGCTTCTTGGACTTTTTGCCGCAGCCTCCTATCAAAAAACGGTCAGAGACCGCTACGAAGGTATTCCCACCACGCAGATGTATTACTTTATGTGCCTGATAACGTTTATTCTTTCTATCGGCTTGCTGCTTGTCGGATTGTGGAATGCGACACTGCTGCTCAGTGAGAAAGGGTTTTACGGACTGGCCTTCTTTCTTAGTCTGTTTGGCATTGTCGCCGTGCAAAAAAATGTCCGTGATGGTTGGGATCAAACCGAGCCGGAAGTCGTACCCGCTGAGGCGGAGGAGTAAGTTCAATCGCCCGGCGTTGCTGGCCGGGCTGCTCGTTTAGCTCACATAGCGCCGCGTATCAATACGCCGCAGCAACATCGACAAGCCCAGGCTGATGAGTAAGGTTGCGGTAAAAATCCACAGGATATCGAGCACGGGCCAGGCCTGAATTTCAACGCCACGGGTGCGCAGCGCATGAATGATCAGGGCATGAAAACCATAGATTCCCAGCGAGTGGCGGGAGATGATAGCCAGCCCCGGCAGCGCCCGCGCGCTAAGGGTGTTTTTGACGAGGGTGAACAGCGACATGGCGCAGATAAATACCAGCGGGCCACAATAGACATACCAGGTGTCGGCGAAATTGCCACGCCATTTCAGTTCATGCAGGGTGCCGCGAGAAATGGCGAATGCGGCGACGACAAAAACAGTCGCGCTCAGCACGGTGAGTAACTTTTTCTGCGTATCCATCATCCCTAACGCACGGCCCAGCATACCGTACAACACGTAATAGAACGTGTCGCCATTGATATACAGATTGATGGGCAGCCATTCGAAATGGCCTATTTTTTGCGCCACCGTATTGGGGTTGGCAACAATGCCAATGACGACCATCAGCGCCAGCAGCATCTTCCCGCTCACCTGTTTTACCTGAATAAGCGGCGAGACGAGATAGATAACGATAATCGCAAAGAAAAACCACAGATGATAAAACATCGGTTTTTGTAGCAGGTTTCGTAGTGATAACTCACTGTTAATTGAGGTAAATAAGACGATGTAGAGAAAGGCGATCGTGCTGTAGAACAGCAGGCATAAACCGATACGCAAAAAATGGCGCGGCTGGGCGCTGCGTTCGCCAAAAAAGAGATAACCTGAGATCATAAAAAAGAGCGGTACGCTGACGCGAGAAGCAGAATTGAGGAGATTGGCGACACCCCAGCCGAGGGTGCTTACGCTGGCCGCGTTAGTCACGTACCAGGCGGTGGTATGGATCATCACGACCATCAAACAGGCGATCCCTCGCAGATTCTCAATCCAGTAAATTTTCGACGACATCTGTTCCTCAATTTTCCCGTTAAATACCCTCTGACTTACGATTTAACGCACTTTCTTTCTGGATAATTCTGAGTTTTCCTGCCCATACTTGTGATGTTACGGCAGTTTTGCAAAATTCACTGCTTAGCCCTTCTACCTTCTAAAAATAACAGCAGCTTAGCCTGACGGTAAAAAAATGATGATCAAAAGTATGGCGTCAGCCTTGTTGTTCTTGCTGGTGGCGGGATGCAGCGCGCCACAAGAAGCGCCTGCGCAACGCGCGCAAAAAGCGAAAGTGAGCCCGGCGCACTCCCTCGAAATGGAACAGCTCTGCAAGCAATCTGCTGCGCATCGCTACAATACCGACTCGCAAGCGATCGCGGTTACCAGCTTCGAACAGTTTCAGAGTAGCTATGAAATGCGTGGTGTTACCCCCCGGAAGGAGGGTTTTGTCTGCTCTTTTGACCCGGAAGGCCAGTTTTTGCATCTCTCGATGCGCTAGTTCTTCAATTTTCCATAAACAGGCCCGTTTCGTACTGTATATCTTCCGGTCAGCGGGTATACTGGCCCCTTCCTTTAAATCCACACGTATCCAGCACGAAATCATATGCAAAAGTTTGATACCAGGACCTTCCAGGGCCTGATCCTGACCTTACAGGATTACTGGGCTCGTCAGGGCTGCACCATTGTTCAACCTCTGGACATGGAAGTCGGCGCCGGCACATCTCACCCAATGACCTGCCTGCGTGCATTGGGGCCAGAACCGATGGCGACTGCCTACGTGCAGCCTTCCCGTCGTCCAACCGATGGCCGCTATGGCGAAAACCCGAACCGTTTACAGCACTACTATCAGTTCCAGGTCGTGATTAAACCGTCTCCGGACAATATCCAGGAGCTGTACCTCGGGTCTCTGAAAGAGCTGGGTATGGATCCGACCATCCACGATATCCGTTTCGTGGAAGACAACTGGGAAAACCCGACGCTGGGTGCCTGGGGTCTGGGTTGGGAAGTGTGGCTGAACGGTATGGAAGTGACCCAGTTCACTTACTTCCAGCAGGTCGGCGGTCTGGAATGTAAGCCGGTTACCGGTGAGATTACGTACGGCTTAGAACGTCTGGCGATGTACATTCAGGGCGTAGACAGTGTTTACGACCTGGTCTGGAGCGATGGCCCGCTGGGTAAAACCACCTACGGCGACGTGTTCCATCAGAACGAAGTGGAACAGTCCACCTACAACTTCGAATACGCCGACGTCGACTTCCTGTTCTCCTGCTTCGAGCAGTACGAGAAAGAAGCCCAGCAGCTTCTGGCGCTGGAAAATCCGCTGCCGCTGCCTGCGTACGAACGTATTCTGAAAGCCGCTCACAGCTTCAACCTGCTGGATGCGCGTAAAGCCATCTCCGTCACCGAGCGTCAGCGCTACATTCTTCGCATTCGCACGCTGACCAAAGCGGTAGCAGAAGCCTATTACGCTTCCCGTGAAGCCCTTGGCTTCCCGATGTGCAACAAGAATAAATAAGAGGCGGCCATGTCTGAGAAAACTTTCCTGGTGGAAATTGGCACCGAAGAGCTGCCACCAAAAGCCCTGCGCAGCCTGGCTGAATCTTTTGCTGCGAACGTGACCGCTGAGCTGGATAACGCTGGCCTGGCGCACGGTAAAATCGAATGGTTTGCCGCACCGCGCCGTCTGGCGCTGAAAGTGGCGAATCTGGCGGCTTCTCAGCCTGACCGTGAAGTTGAGAAACGCGGCCCGGCGATTGCTCAGGCGTTTGACGCCAGCGGTCAACCGAGCAAAGCGGCTGAGGGCTGGGCGCGTGGCTGCGGTATCACCGTCGATCAGGCCGAACGTCTGACCACCGACAAAGGTGAATGGCTGCTGTATCGCGCGCACGTGAAGGGTGAAAGCACCGAAGCGCTGCTGCCGAATATGATCGCCACCTCGCTGGCGAAACTGCCGATCCCGAAACTGATGCGCTGGGGCGCGTCTGACGTCCACTTCGTGCGTCCGGTTCATACCGTGACCCTGCTGCTGGGCGACGACGTCATCCCGGCAACTATTCTGGGCGTCCAGTCCGATCGTATTATTCGCGGTCACCGCTTTATGGGCGAGCCGGAGTTCACCATCGACAATGCCGATCAGTATCCTGAAATCCTGCTGGAGCGCGGCAAAGTTGTGGCTGATTACGAAGCGCGTAAAGCCAAAATTAAAGCAGACGCAGAAGAAGCGGCGCGTAAGATTGGCGGCAACGCTGATCTGAGCGACAGCCTGCTCGAAGAAGTGACCTCGCTGGTGGAATGGCCGGTGGTGCTGACGGCGAAATTCGAAGAGAAATTCCTCGCGGTGCCTGCCGAAGCGCTGGTGTACACCATGAAGGGCGACCAGAAGTACTTCCCGGTTTATGACAATGCCGGCAAGCTGCTGCCGAACTTTATCTTTGTGGCCAATATCGAGTCCAAAGACCCGGTTCAAATCATCTCCGGTAACGAGAAGGTGGTTCGTCCGCGTCTGGCGGATGCCGAGTTCTTCTTCAATACCGACCGTAAAAAACGTCTGGAAGACCATCTGCCGCGTCTGCAAACCGTGCTGTTCCAGCAACAACTGGGTACGCTGCGCGACAAGACCGATCGTATTCAGGCGCTGGCGGGCTGGATTGCCGGGCAGATTGGCGCTGATGTGAATCACGCGACCCGCGCGGGTCTGCTGTCTAAGTGCGACCTGATGACCAATATGGTCTTTGAGTTCACCGACACCCAGGGCGTGATGGGCATGCACTATGCGCGCCATGACGGCGAAGCGGAAGATGTTGCGGTTGCGCTGAATGAGCAGTATCAGCCGCGCTTTGCGGGCGATGACCTGCCGTCTAACCCGATTGCCTGTGCGCTGGCGATTGCCGATAAGATGGACACCCTGGCGGGTATCTTTGGTATCGGTCAGCACCCGAAAGGGGATAAAGACCCGTTTGCGCTGCGTCGTGCCGCGCTGGGCGTGCTGCGTATCATCGTTGAGAAGAACCTCAACCTGGATCTGCAAACGCTGACCGAAGAAGCGGTACGTCTGTATGGCGACAAGCTGACGAATGCCAAAGTGGTCGACGACGTTATCGACTTTATGCTGGGCCGTTTCCGCGCCTGGTATCAGGACGAAGGCTATACCGTCGACACCATCCAGGCTGTGCTGGCACGTCGTCCGACCCGTCCGGCGGATTTCGATGCGCGCATGAAGGCGGTATCTCACTTCCGCACGCTGGAAGAGTCCTCTGCGCTGGCTGCGGCCAACAAGCGTGTCTCTAATATTCTGGCGAAATCAGACGAGACGCTGAACGACATCGTTCATGCTTCCGTACTGAAAGAAGCGGCAGAGATCAAACTGGCGGGCAACTTAGTCGTTCTGCGCGATAAGCTGCAGCCGTACTTTGCCGCAGGCCGTTACCAGGAAGCGCTGGTCGAACTGGCATCCCTGCGCGAGCCGGTTGATGAGTTCTTCGAAAACGTGATGGTGAATGCGGAAGATAAAGACGTTCGTCTGAACCGTCTGACGCTGCTGTCTAAACTGCGCGAGTTATTCCTGCAGGTTGCGGATATTTCCCTGCTGCAGTAATGGCGTGGTCGAAAAATAAAAACCTGCCTGCGGGCGGGTTTTTTATTATCTGAATCTTTATTCTTCAAAGCGATCTCGAATAAAAGCTTAAAAGTTAACCTTGAAATCCTGTCCGATCTGCGGCTATCCTTTGCCCCGACGAATCCCTCGTCTCACTGAGGCCCACTAAAAATGGATAAACACACCTGCTGACTTCGAATCCTTGCTTCGCGCTTATGGCGAGCAGGGGATGTATTGATTTCACTCAGGAGTGCTTATGGCTCAGTGCGCCCAATCCCCCTTATTTATTTTGCATCAGGTCACCTGTCAGTTTGCGACGGGCGTGACACTTTTTAGCCCAATTTCTCTTTCGCTCGAACCCGCGTTGTGTGGCCTGGTCGGGCGCAACGGCTGCGGTAAAACGCGCTTATTGCGCCTGCTGGCGGGGCTGGACCTCCCCTCATCCGGACATATCGAACGTTTTGGTACTGTGGCTTACGTCGCTCAACAACACGCGGTTTCCCCGTCGACTACGCTTGCCGAATTGCTGGGTTATGACGCTGTGTTTGCTGCTCGTCGGCGTATCGAATCGGGTGATTACCTCCCAGAAGATCTCGAACGTATGGAAGGCTTTTGGGATCTTGAGGAGCGCCTGACTGCGGCCTTTATGGATGCCAGTCTGCCTCCGTTCACCCCCGAGCGACCTGCCGCAGCGCTGAGCGGCGGCGAGCGGGTTCGTGCCCTGCTGTGCGCGGCATTGACGGCAGACGCCGATTACCTGCTGCTTGATGAACCGACCAACCATCTCGACAGACAAGGACGAGAATGGCTTTATACGCGGCTTGCCCGTCGGCAGGGCGGAACGCTGGTGGCGAGCCACGATCGTGAACTGCTGGCCTTGATGCCGCGCATCCTTGAATTATCTCCCGCCGGATTACGCAGCTATGGCGGCTATTATGCTGATTATCAGCGTCAACGCGAAGCCGAGCAGCAGGCAGCCCACGCGGCGCTTGAGCATGCGGCTACCGAGCGTCGTCGGGTACGTAACCGCCAGCAAAAGGAGCATGATGCCAGCCAGCGGCGTTCAGCCCAGACTCTGCGAACTGTCGATACACTCAACATTGCCTCGTTCGAGCGGGTGAAATACAAAGGAGCCGCAAAGGAGCGGACAGGCACGCTGCGTCGGCAGCACCGTGAGCAGAACGAGACGCTGAATGCCGCAGTTGCACAGGCCCGCGAGCGAGTTGAAGACGATGCGCCAGTCTTGTTTACCCTGCCGGGCAGCCAGGTGGCTGAGGGGAAACAGGTGTTGGTGATGGACAACCTCATCTTGCCTTATGGCAACTCATCTCCCCTGAGCTGGCGAATGGACGGGCCGATGCGTGTAGCGCTTCGCGGGCCAAACGGTTGTGGAAAATCGACTCTGTTGCGCGTCATGCTCGGAGAAGAAAAGCCGCTATCAGGCTCGTGTCAGGTATCGGTCGCGACGGCGTACCTCGACCAGCATCTGTCGCAACTGGATCTTTCCCTCCCGGTGCTGGCACACCTTCACGCCAGTGAGACGCCACTCGACGAAGGCATACTGCGAACCCGACTGGCGCAACTGCAACTGGGGGCAGAGAAAGTGACGCTTCCGCTGGCGGCTTTAAGCGGTGGAGAACGCCTGAAAGCGGCGCTGGCCTGTGTACTCTGGCGTCGTGAGGCGACACAACTGCTTTTGCTTGATGAACCCACGAACCACCTTGATTTGACTTCGACGCAGGCGATTGAGTTGGCATTGTCGACGTTTCCGGGCGCAATAGTGGTGGTTTCACATGATGAGGCATTTCTGCAGGCGCTAAACTTAACGCACCAGATTGAGTGGCGAGAAGAAAGATGGCGCTGTGAAAGGAAGTAAGAGAGTATTGACCCCCGTCATGGCGGGGGTTTTACAGCCAGATTTATTCCATTAACTGTTTACTGAGCATCGGATTTGAATGGATCAGGCGCATCAGTTTCATTTCGGTCGCGGAAGGACGAACACGTTTTGATTCCCATTCCTGAACCATTGCTACGCTAACACCCATTGCGCGTGCAAAATCATCAATCTTTAACCCAGTGCCACGTCGTAATTGTTCAAACTCATTAAAAGAATTAGGCTTTTGGGTCAGGGTAACCGCTTGCGCTACATCTTTTTTAAAGACAATCTGTTCCAGACTGCTCAGCAGCTCAAACATCGGATCTTTATATTCCATTGAGAACTCCTCTAAAAACACACAGCGGATAGTGATACAGCACAAATAAGAATAGTCGTTAAAAACGCGGGCGGGGTGGTGTGACCAGGATATATCGTGGAAAAGAGCGCCTTTCATGCTTTTGAAATGCATATTCAAACGTTTCGCTAAACGTTAATTGCTTGATTACGCAAGCCCAGGAATAAATACGTATTTTTTTGTAAATCGTTAGCAAAAAATCGCATGACGAAACGGCGTGAGGTCTGACCTGAGCGTGTCCGGGCGTTAATAAGAAAGCATGGAAAGGGGTATCCTGAGACGCCGACCTGGACTATCCTTGTAAGCCGTCAGGCACGCGTGTTTCGTTGTGCGCATTTTTGGGTGAAAGGAGTATTAAAATGGCGACAGGTAAGTCCTGCTCTCGCTGGTTTGCGCCTCTTGCGGCGTTGTTAATGGTAGTTGGCCTGAGTGGGTGTTTTGATAAAGAAGGCGATCAGCGCAAGGCATTCATCGATTTCCTGCAAAATACGGCGATGCGTAGCAGTGAACGTCTTCCCGCGCTGACGGCCGACCAGAAAAAACAGTTTGGACCGTTCGTCTCTGATTACGCCATTCTGTATGGTTATTCTCAGCAGGTGAACCAGGCGATGGATTCCGGTCTGCGTCCGGTGGTGGATAGCGTGAACGCGATTCGCGTACCGCAGGATTATATGACTCAGCGTGAACCGCTGCGTCAGGCCAATGGTTCTCTCGGCGTGCTGAGTCAACAATTGCAGAATGCGAAAGTGCAGGCTGATACAGCTCACGCGGGGCTGAAACAGGCGGATGACCTGAAACCGGTCTTCGAGCAGGTGTATTCGAAAGTGGTCACTGCTCCGGCTAACGCGCTGCAACCCCTGATCCCGGCGGCACAGACTTTCACGCAGCAACTGGTGCAGGTGGGTGATTTTATTGCTCAGCAGGGTACGCAGGTGAGCTTTGTTGCCAATGGCATCCAGTTCCCGACCTCACAGCAGGCCAGCCAGTATAATGCACTGATTGGGCCGCTGGCGGCTCAGCATCAGGCGTTTATGCAAGCCTGGACTGCCACGGTGAATGCGACGCAGTAAGCGTGGAACCCATAATAAAAAAGAGGCGAGATAATCGCCTCTTTTTTATTTCTGCCGGAAAAAACTTATTTTAAAACCTGCGGGTTAACGCAGTTTTTCTCGACGTTGCCATTCAGCGCATCAATGAGGTTATCCACCGCGCAGGCGGCCATACCGTAGCGTGTTTCGTGAGTGGCAGAACCAATATGCGGCAGTGCCACTACGTTGGGTAACGTCAGCAGAGGGGAGTCTACCGGTAAAGGTTCCTTCTCAAACACATCCAGACCGGCTGCATGAATCTCGCCTTTTTTCAGCGCCTCAATGAGGGCTTTCTCATCGACAACCGAACCGCGACCCGCGTTGACGAAAATCGCCGATGATTTCATGATGGCGAATTTCTCTGCGTTGATCAGGTGATGTGTTTCCTGGGTGTACGGCAGGACGAGAACCACATAGTCAGACTCTTTAAGCAGCGTATCCAGATCGCAGTAGCGGGCCTGGAAACGGCTTTCCGCTTCCTGATGCTGGCGGCGTGCGTTATAGAGAATCGGCATACCGAAACCAAAGTGCGCACGTTGCGCCAGCGCCAGGCCGATGCGCCCCATCCCCACGATGCCAAGCGTTTTGTGGTGGACGTCAACGCCAAACCAGTCCGGACCAATGCCCCTGGTCCATTCGCCTTTCTTCACTCGCTCCGCCACTTCCACCACCCGACGTGCGGAACTCAGTACCAGCGCCATGATGGTATCGGCCACAGTTTCGGTCAGCACGGTCGGGGTGTGCATCAGCAGAATATTTTTTGCATTCAGCGCGTCCACATCAAAGGTGTCGTAACCCACTGAAATGGTCGATGCGGCGCGCAGTTTCGGCATCTTTGCCAGCAATGAAGCGTCCACCTTTTCACTGGAACCCAGCAGGCCCTCGGCACTAGCGAACGCGTCGGCGTGTTGCTCCACCGTCTCCGGGCGCAGGTTAGCCACCTGCGTGACGGTGAAATGCTCTTCCAGACGACGTTTCAGATCATCAGGCAATGCTTTGTACAGGATGATGGACGGCTTCATGGGTTCTCCCTCGTTAAGATTCAGGCGTGACGAGCGCCCGCTGGAATTGTTTTATCGTTAGCAGGCTTCACAATTAAAGTAAGCCATACAGATGCAAAAAGTGCCACCCCCATAAAAATGTACGAGGCGGCCGGGCTGCCCGTTGCGCCATTGAGGTAGCCAACAAACCAGGAACCGAAGAACGAGCCGAGCGCGCCCATGCTGTTAATAAGCGCCATGGCACCGCCCGCAACGTTACGCGGCAGCATTTCGGGAATGATCGCAAAGAACGGGCCGTAGGGGGCGTACATGGCAGCACCGGCGATCACCAGTAGGGTGTAAGAGGCCCAGAAATGGTTTGCCCCAACTGCCCAGGAGCCAATAAACGCGAAGCCGCCAATTAGCAACAGTGGCCAGACGAACAGCTTACGGTTTTGCAGCTTATCCGATGCCCAGGAGGCCAGAATCATCGCTATGGTCGCAGCCAGGTACGGAACGGATGAGAGCCAGCCCACTTCGACCATACCGAGATTGGCCCCGCCGTTACGGATGATGGACGGCAGCCACAGTACGAAACCGTAAACACCAATACTCCAGGCAAAATATTGCATACACAGCAGGATAACGTTACGGGAGCGGAAGGCTTCGCCGTAATTACGCACAGCTTTGATGCCTTGCTGTTCCTGATCCAACTGTGTTTGCAGGGCAGATTTTTCGTCCTCTGACAGCCAGCCAACCTGAGCGGGTTTGTCGCGGACCAGCATCCACCAGGCAAAAGCCCAGATGATGGCAGGAACCCCTTCAATGATGAACATCTCGCGCCAGCCGAGCGCCTGAATCAAGTAACCAGAGACCACAGACATCCACAACACGGTGACCGGGTTACCGAGGATCAGGAAGGTGTTGGCACGTGACCGTTCCGATTTGGTAAACCAACTGCTGATATAAATCAGCATGGCGGGCATGACTGCGGCTTCTACCACGCCGAGAATAAAACGAATGGCGGCGAGCATCGGGATATTGGTGACCATCCCGGTCAGTGACGCGCAGCCGCCCCACAGGATCAGGCAGACAAAAATCAGTTTGCGAACACTGCGGCGTTCCGCATAAATCGCGCCGGGGATCTGGAAGAAGAAATAGCCCAGAAAGAACAGTGCGCCAAGCAGAGAGGAGACCCCTTTGGTAATACCTAAGTCGTCGTTGATCCCGGCGGCGGAGGCGAAGCTAAAGTTCGCCCGGTCGAGGTAGGCCAGACTGTAAGTGATGAAAACAATCGGCATGATGTAAAGCCAGCGTTTTGCTGCATTTGTCGAGCTTTTCATAATGTTGCCTCTATGGTTGAGGTTTGCGCCGCCTGTTTGTAGGGTCCAGGGTGGCTTTGTTACTTTTAGTGATGGGTTTACCCCCTCACCCTAACCCTCTCCCTCAAGGGAGAGGGGATAAGTCCGCTGCGATGTTCTTCTCCCTCTCCCTGTGGGAGAGGGAAGGGGTGAGGGGAATCATTCACCCAGTCCTTCACGTGTGGGCAGCCCCTCGCTATCCCCAAGCACCTGAATGGCAAGCGAGCCAATCTTGTTGCCGCGCTGAACGGCCTGTTGCAGCGTCTTGCCTTCCAGCAGAGCGCTAATCACACCGACGGCGAAACCATCTCCGGCGCCGACGGTATCGACCACGTTATCCACTTTCACGGGAGCGACCGCGCCTTGCTCGCCGCTGGCGGTTTTATACCAGGCGCCATCCGGGCCGGTTTTAATCACCACGGCTTTAACGCCGCGTTGCAGGTAAAAATCAGCGATGCCTTCTGGCGATTGCTGTCCGGTCAGGATCGCGCCCTCTTTCAGCCCCGGTAACACCCAGTCGGCCTGGAAAGCGAGGCGGTTAAGTTTCTCTATCATCTCTGCTTCGCTTTTCCACAGCACCGGGCGCAGATTCGGGTCGAAAGAGATGGTCTTGCCCTGAGCTTTCATGGCCGCTGCCGCATGTTCCAGCAGTTCATAGGATGTCGAAGAGAGCGCTGCCGCCACGCCACTCAAATGTAGGTGGCGCGCTTCGTTGAAGGCTGCGGCGTGAAAATCATCTGTTGAAAGGTGGCTTGCCGCCGATCCTTTACGGAAATACTCTACAATGGGATCGGTTCCATTTTCGGCTTTCGATTTTAGCTGATAGCCCGTTGCGAAGCGTCCATCAACGGTGACGCCGCGGGTGTCAATATTCTCTTTTTTCAGCGAGTTAAGAACAAAACGTCCAAAACTGTCATCGCCTACGCGGCTGATCCAGCAGACATTCATTCCCAGCCGCGCCAGACCCGTCGCCACGTTCAGCTCCGCGCCCGCAACGCGCTTCACAAAATGTTCTGCATCGGCAAGTTCGCCGGTTTCGGTGGCGACAAACATGGCCATGGCTTCGCCAATCGTGATGACATCAAGCGAGTTATGCATGGCGTTACTCCTCACGTAACAATTCGACGTAGTGACGGGTGACGGCGGTCAGGTCGTCGCCTTTAAGTGGAAATTCAATCCCACGCGGGGCATCGGGCGGTAGCTGCTTTAACAGGGCAAGCCAGCGTTCATCGGCTTTATCGGGTGCGACGGCGCGATAATTCTCATGGTGTGGAATGGCAGCCTTCACATGAATATAGCTCACTGCGGGGGCCAGAAGATGCGCTGCCGCTTCCGGCGACTCGCCGACCCACACCCAGTTGCCGGTATCGAAGGTGAGCGTCACCGGCAGCGCCAGTACATTGCAGGCGGCTTTAAAGCGCTGCATCGGCGCCAGTTGTCCGCATTCGGTCTGATCGTTTTCTACCACCAGCGCCATGCCGCTCTCTGCAAGCCAGCCGCGTAGGGTTTCCAGCACGTCTTTACGCTGATAATGACCAAGGGAGACCTTGAGCCACAGTGCCTTGAGCGTGCGCGCTTCTTCAAGCAGGGCAGGCAAGTGCGGGTTCAGAGAACCATCTTGCAGGCACAGCGCGTATGGCGCGGAGTAACAGGCCAGTAAACGGTGGTCTTCAATGGTGGCGGCCAGAGTAGAGAGGTTTTTCAATTCCTGATCGTTTAACAGTTCGCGGCGTATCTCCACGCCGTCTGCACCTGCGTTGGCAATCAGCGGCAGGACGGCCTGCTGGCCGCCCATCGCCTTAATTTGTTCGCTGCCATAGGCGGCGGTGACAACGATGATTTTTCTTTTCATCTTCCGGCTTCCCAGGAGTTAAAGACAATTTGCTTGTCTGTAACGCTAGATGGAACCGGTTCCAAAGAAAAGCACAGTGCATCGAATTTATGATCGTCATCACGAAGGTTAATTATCGTGCAGTTGAACCGCGCACGATGAGCTCCCCGGAAAAGACCCGCTCGCGGACGGTATCGCTGTTGCCTTCGATACGCTCAACCACTTGTTCTACCGCGGCATAACCAATTTGCCAGGTCGGTTGTTTAAGGGTAGTTATACCGACCCCTGCCAGCTCAGCCCATTCCAGCTCATCAAAGCCGAGCAGGCCAATATCGCTACCCCAGTGCAGGCCAATGCGTTTCAGCGAGCGGGCAACTTGCAGCGTCAATGCGCCATTGGCAGAGATCACCGCTTTGCGCATTCCACGGTGGCGGGAGTGGAACTGGCGCAGGGCGTTATCGATCTGGCTGGCTTCGTGTAACGGCGTTTCTGCGTTTTCAGCCACCACGCCGGGGTAGCGGGCTAGCGTGGTTCGAAAGGCATCCAGGCGTTCCCGCCGCGTATTCACCGTGCCCAGCGGTTCGCTGAGGAACAGCAAGGCTTCAAAGCCTTGTTCAATCAGGTGTTCCGTAGCGGTGGTGGCAGCCTGGGTGTTATCTAACCCCACGACGTCACAGGCGAAATCGGGGATCTTACGGTCAATCAACACCATGGGCAGGGACGATTGCTGCAAACGGTTTAGCCCCTCTTCGCGCATCCCCACCGCGTTCACCACGATGCCTTCTACCTGATAGCTACGCAGCAGGTCCAGGTAGTGCAGCTCCTGATCGACTTCGTTGTTGGTATTACAGACCAGTGGGGTGAAGCCCTTTTCCCGGCAGGCCGCTTCGATCCCGCTTAGCACATGTACGGAATAGGGGTTCGTGATATCGGCAATAATGAGACCAATCAGGCGAGTGCGCCCGTGCTTGAGGTTGCGCGCCATCAGGCTGGGGCGATAATCGAGTTCGGCAATGGCATGTTCAATTCGCGCCAGCAAGGCATCCGACAGGAGATGTTTTTCACCATTCAGATAGCGTGAAATGCTGGTTTTGCCCGTTTTTGCCGCTTTCGCGACATCGCTGATGGTCGGGCGCGTCGTTTTCGCCATAAATGCTTCCCTCGCGGTAGTTGTGAGACCACACGATAGCGCGAAAATCCGCACTGGCAAGGGGGAACATCCCGCTTATCGCCTTCTGCGTGGCCATCATGCCGTTTAATTCTTTGCCAATTTGCCGCGCATGTGGATGATAGAGCGCGACATCCATTATTTCATAAGACAGCGAAACGACGCTGTCGCCACCTGCATGCATCAGGAGCGCGCTTTGGCAAACTCTGCAGTTAAAACAGTTCTTACGGCAGCCCACTGGGGGCCGATGTTGGTCGAAACCGACGGCGAAACGGTGCTGTCATCGCGCGGGGCGCTTCCCACGAACCACCCCAACTCGCTGCAAACGGTGGTGCGCGACCAGGTCCACAGTAAAACTCGTGTCCGCTTTCCTATGGTCCGTAAAGGCTTTCTGGCATCTCCGGACAGCCCGCAGGGCGTTCGCGGCGAGGATGAATTCGTCCGTGTCTCCTGGGATGATGCCCTTGCCCTCATCCATCAGCAGCACAAACGCATTCGCGACGAACATGGCCCGGCATCCATTTTCGCCGGATCGTATGGCTGGCGCTCGAACGGTGTGTTGCACAAAGCGGCGACTCTGTTGCAGCGTTATATGAGCCTTGCTGGTGGCTATACCGGCCATCTGGGGGACTACTCCACTGGTGCTGCGCAGGCGATCATGCCGTACGTGGTCGGCGGCAACGAGGTGTATCAGCAGCAAACTAGCTGGCCGCTGGTGCTGGAGCATAGCGATGTGGTGGTGCTGTGGAGCGCCAACCCGCTGAATACGCTGAAAATTGCCTGGAATGCCTCGGATGAGCAGGGTATCGGCTATTTCGATGCCTTACGCAAAAGCGGCAAAAGGCTGATCTGCATCGATCCGATGCGATCGGAGACCGTCGATTTTTTTGGCGACAGCATGGAGTGGTTAGCGCCGCACATGGGAACTGATGTGGCGATGATGCTCGGTATCGCCCATACGCTGGTAGAAAACGGCTGGCAGGATGAGGCATTCCTGGCGCGTTGTACGCAAGGCTATAGCGTCTTTGCGGATTACCTGACCGGGAAAAGCGACGGCGTGGCGAAAACGGCAGAGTGGGCGGCAGATATTTGCGGCATTCCTGCGGCGAAAATTCGTGAACTGGCAAAACTTTTCCACGAAAACATCACGATGTTGATGTCCGGCTGGGGAATGCAGCGCCAGCAGTTTGGCGAGCAGAAACACTGGATGCTGGTGACCCTGGCGGCGATGCTGGGCCAGATTGGGATCCCCGGCGGCGGCTTTGGCCTGTCGTATCATTTTGCCAATGGCGGAAATCCTACGCGCCGGGCGGCGGTACTGGCCTCCATGCAGGGGTGCGTTAAAGACGGCATTGAGGCGGTCGAAAAAATCCCCGTGGCGCGCATTATTGAAGCGCTGGAAAAACCGGGAGCCTTCTACCAGCACAATGGTATGGATCGGCACTTCCCGGATATTAAATTTATCTGGTGGGCGGGTGGCGCCAACTTTACCCACCATCAGGACACGAACCGGCTGATTCGCGCCTGGCAGAAGCCGGAGCTGGTCGTCATTTCCGAGTGTTTCTGGACCGCAGCGGCAAAACACGCGGATATTGTCCTGCCTGCCACCACGTCGTTTGAACGTAACGATATGACCATGACGGGCGACTACAGTAACCAGCATCTGGTGCCGATGAAGCGAGTGGTGCCCCCGCGCGATGAAGCGCGTGACGATTTCGAGGTGTTCGCCGATCTCAGCGAGCGTTGGGAAGCGGGCGGGCGTGAGCGCTTTACCGAAGGTAAAAGCGACCTCGAATGGCTGGAAACCTTCTACAATATCGCGGCGCAGCGTGGTGCCCCGCAGGGCGTTACCCTGCCGCCGTTTGCCGAGTTCTGGGAAGCGAATGCCCTGATTGAAATGCCAGAAAGCGAAGAGAATGCCCGCTTTGTACGCTTCGCTGATTTCCGGCGTGACCCGCAGGCGCATCCGCTCAAAACCGACAGTGGTAAAATCGAAATTTACTCGGCGCGCATTGCCGGTTTTGGTTATGCCGACTGCCCGCCGCATCCGATGTGGCTTGAGCCGGATGAATGGCACGGTAATGCACGACCGGAGCAGTTGCAACTCCTTTCTGCTCACCCGGCGCATCGTCTGCACAGCCAGCTTAACTATTCATCACTTCGCGAGCAGTATGCGGTGGCGGGGCGCGAACCGGTGACGTTGCATCCGAGCGACGCGAAAGCGCGCGGCATCGCTGATGGCGATCTGGTGCGTGTCTGGAACCAACGCGGACAGGTGCTGGCAGGCGCCGTGGTCAGCGAAGGGATCAAGCCCGGAGTGATCTGTATTCACCAGGGCGCCTGGCCGGACCTTGAGCGTGCCGAAGGGGGGATCTGTAAAAACGGCGCGGTTAACGTGCTGACAAAAGATCTCCCCAGCTCAAAGCTGGGGAATGGCTGTGCGGGGAATACCGCACTGGTATGGATGGAAAAATACAGCGGTCCGGCGCTTACGCTGACGGCGTTTGATCCGCCTGCCAGTTCATAATCCAGGTCGGGTGCTGCGTCTCTTCCTGCCAGGCGCTGTCCTCTATGCGAAAGCCCTGCGCGTGATAGAAATTCACCGCCCGCTCGTTTTTCTGGTACACCTCCAGGCTTAAGGCATTAAAGCACTGCTTGACGTGATCAAGCAGTGCGGTGCCGATCCCTTTGCGCAGCGCCTTCGGGCAGACGAACAACGCCCCGATATACTGCGAGTCCATTACGCTTATAAAACCGTACAGCTTGCCTTCTTCCTCCCAGACCCAGGTGCGGGCCGACGGGAGATACACTTCCCGCACCAGCATCTCGCTGTCTTGCCAGTAGGTTGCCGCAATAAACGGGTGCGCATAGGTGGTGCTTTCAAGCCACAGGCTCAACAGAGGAGACAAATCTTTACTGTGCCACTCTCGGATCATGCCGACCTCCGGGATGACAAAAACAGTCCGTAATATGGTCATTAACCAGACCGCAAGCTTGCATAAAGGAGTAGCAGATGGTGGTGCCGACAAATTTGAAGCCGCGTTTTTTTAGCGCCTTTGACAGGGCGTCGGACGTGGGCGTTGAGGTGGGAATGTCGCTGAGTGTGGCGGCCTGGGTAACCTGCGGCTCGTTTTCAACAAACGACCAGACAAACGGGGCGAAAGGCTCGCCATTTTGTTCCATGGCAAGCAAGGCGCGGGCATTACCGATAATCGCCTCAATTTTGCCGCGATGGCGAATAATCCCGGCATCCAGCATCAGGCGTTCGACATCCTCTGGCCCCATCGCGGCCACTTTTTCAGGATCGAACTGATGAAAGGCATTACGGTAATTTTCGCGTTTTTTGAGTACCGTAATCCATGATAAACCTGCCTGTTGTCCTTCAAGGCAAATCATCTCAAACAATTTTTTACTGTCTGTTTGCGGTACGCCCCATTCTTTATCGTGATAAGCAAGATAAAGGGGGTCTTGAGTCACCCAACCACAACGCTGCATATCCTTCTCCGTTGCTGATGTTGATCAAAATTATGTAAGTTGCAGGCTTGACGCGACAGCTAAAAAGACAATAGTTAGGTAAGGGATATCTACCCTCGCCTTTTGCCCAACAAAAACGATAACAAATACGCCGTTTTGGCTCTTTTGTGGAGTCGCATTGATGAAAATAAAAAACAGTGGCCGTTTGATAGCGGTAGTGCCTGCTTGTCTGCTTTTTAGCCATGCTGCATTTGCCTGGCAACAAGAATATATCGCGATCGATTCGCAAAATAATATGCCGCAACGCTATACATGGGATAGCGATCACCAGCCACGTTATAACGATATCCTGGAAGAACGCATTCGCTCGGCGCAGAGTGGGCCTGGTGTTGCCTTTAATCTGCCAGATAAAACGCCGATGGATGCCGTCAGCACTATGAGTATTGGCCTGAATATTCCACTCACAGGCAATGTGATGACCGGCCCGGTGGCCGTCTGGCATTACGATGGCTCTACGACGTCAATGTACAATGAATATGGCGACAGCGCGACCACGTCGCAATACAGCGATCCGCTCTGGCACGCGACCGTCAGTTCCCTGGGATGGCGCGTGGATAGCCATATTGGTGACTTTCGTCCATGGGCGCAAATTAGTTACAACCAACAGTTCGGTGAAAACGTCTGGAAATCACAATCCGGGCTGAGTCGCCTGACCGCGGCGAACCAGTACGGCAACTGGCTGGATGTGTCTGTCGGTGCCGATATGCTGCTTAATCAACATTTCGCCGCTTATGCCTCAATGTCGCAGTCGGAAAACTCGCTCACCGGGCCGAATTATCTCTACAGCATGGGCGTCAGCGCCCGTTTTTAAAGATCATTTAATACAAAGTGATCACAATTAAGAAACAATAGACACGCGCTCTGTATCGATAGTATGTACTAACTCACCTGAGAAAATGAGGTGAGTCTGTGTTTCGAAATGTCATTCATTCCTGCATATGTGCATTTCATTCCCCGCTTACTGCATTTCATGCCTTTTTAGCCCTGGCATGAAATGCGCTTCGTTATTGTTGTCCGCAGTGAATTCCCATAATTTTCTCTGCAGGACAACTGCCATGAATACATCATCCTTGAATCGCACACGCTGGCTGACGCTGGCTGGCACCATCATCACACAATTTGCGTTGGGATCTGTTTATACCTGGAGCCTGTTTAATAGCGCGCTGGCAGACAAGCTGGGCGAGCCGGTAAGCCAGGTTGCGTTTTCATTTGGTTTGTTAAGCCTGGGGCTGGCGTTATCCTCCTCCATCGCCGGGAAACTGCAGGAACGTTTTGGCGTAAAACGGGTGACCATAGCGTCTGGCGTGCTGTTGGGTATCGGCTTTTTCCTGACCGCCCACTCCAACAACCTGACGATGCTGTGGCTAAGTGCGGGTGTACTTGTGGGGCTGGCGGATGGTGCTGGTTACCTGCTCACCCTTTCCAACTGTGTGAAATGGTTCCCGGAACGTAAAGGGCTGATTTCCGCCTTCGCCATCGGGGCTTATGGCCTGGGCAGCCTGGGTTTTAAATTTATCGACAGCCACCTGTTGGCCACCGTTGGCCTGGAACAGACCTTCATGATCTGGGGGGCGATGGTGCTGGTGATGATTGTCTGCGGCGCGATGCTGATGACTGACGCTCCGCAACAAAAAGTGGGTGCGGTCAATGGTGTGGTGGAAAACGACTTCACGCTGGCGCAGTCCATGCGTAAACCGCAATACTGGATGTTAGCCGTAATGTTCCTGACCGCCTGCATGAGTGGCCTGTATGTGATTGGCGTAGCGAAAGATATTGCGCAGGGCATGGTGCATCTTGATGTGGCAACGGCCGCCAATGCGGTCACCGTGATCTCTATTGCGAACCTCACCGGTCGCCTGGTGCTGGGCATTCTTTCCGATAAAATCGCCCGCATCCGCGTTATTACCATTGGGCAGGTGATTTCACTGGTTGGCATGGCTGCCCTGCTGTTTGCGCCACTGAATGCGGTTTCCTTTTTCGCGGCGATAGCCTGCGTAGCGTTCAATTTCGGCGGCACCATTACCGTGTTCCCATCGCTGGTCAGCGAGTTCTTTGGTCTGAACAACCTCGCGAAAAACTACGGTGTGATTTACTTAGGTTTTGGTATTGGCAGTATTTGTGGTTCGATTATCGCTTCGCTGTTTGGCGGTTTCTATGTCACTTTCTGCGTCATCTTCGCGCTCCTGATTGTCTCCCTGGCACTTTCCACGACCATCCGTCAGCCGCAGCGCAGCGTGTATAAACCAGCACATGCCTGATTCTTCCTCTGCTTTACAAAAAACCGCCGACATAAACTGTCGGCGGTTTTTTATTACCCTTACGTGCGGGCTTTTCTGAGGCTCCCCTGACAACGACTATTCTTAATGGCAGGTCTTCCAACAGAAGGAGTTGCACATGTCGTTAGAAAAAGTGGTGTATCGGGCGAAGGCGAAAGCCACCGGAGGCCGTGACGGCAGAGCCATCTCTTCCGATGGCGTTCTGGATGTGAAACTGGGCGTGCCAAAAGAGATGGGGGGAGCTGGCGGGGAGGTGACGAACCCGGAACAACTGTTCGCCGCCGGGTATTCGGCCTGTTTTCTCGGAGCGTTAAAACATATCGCGTCGGTAGAAAAACAACGCCTACCGCAAGAGGCTTATATTGAAGGCACCGTGGGCATTGGCCCTTTGCCGACCGGGTTTGGTATTGAAGCGCAACTGGATATTCACCTGCCGGGAATGGATCATCAGATAGCACAGGAATTGGTGAAAAAAGCCCACATTGTGTGCCCTTATTCCAATGCGACCCGCGGCAATATTGACGTTAAGCTGAACGTAATCACTGCCTGAATACTATTCAGGTGTCAGATAGTGTGTTTTCGGTTATATAATTTTGTAAATGTATGACCGGATCACACTCCGGACAGACACTTTTTCTTTTCCTTGTGGTCTACTTATCCGCGCTTAAGAAGTTCCTCAATTGACTTCCCTTGCGTTTAATGCCCGATCGGTGCTGCTACAAGCGCTGAGCGGCTTTGTTTTCCCTTTTTCCAGGGTTGCTTGCATGAGTTATTTAAAAGCAATGACTCAGCAGAAATTGAGTTTTCTGCTGGCGTTGTATATTGGCTTATTTATGAATAGCGCAGTTTTCTACCGTCGGTTTGATGGTTATGCGCAAGCGTTCACCGTCTGGAAAGGACTCTCTGCGGTTGTTGAACTGGTTGCCACTGTCCTGGTGACTTTCTTTTTATTACGTGTGCTCTCATTGTTCGGGCGCCGGGCCTGGCGTGTACTGGCATCGCTGGTGGTGCTGTTTTCAGCAGCAGCCAGCTATTACATGACCTTCCTGAATGTGGTTATTGGCTATGGTATTATCGCTTCGGTGATGACCACAGACATCGATCTCTCCAAAGAGGTGGTGGGCTGGCAGCTCATTGCCTGGGTAGCGATTGTCAGTCTTATGCCGCTGTTGTCTATCTGGAATAACCGCTGTCGCTACACCCTGTTGCGCCAGTTGCGTACGCGCGGCCATCGTGTGCAGAGCGTGACCCTGGTCGTCCTGGCCGCGCTGCTGGTATGGGGGCCCATTCGTCTTCTGGATTTGCAGCAGAAGGAAGAAGAACGGACATCGGGCGTGGACATGCCGAGCTATGGCGGCGTGGTAGCGAACTCCTATCTCCCTTCCAACTGGCTTTCAGCGCTCGGGCTGTACGCCTGGGCGCAGGTAGACGAGTCGTCGGATCATCGTTCCTTGATCAACCCGGCGGCGAAATTCAGTTATGTCGCGCCGGACGACATCAATGACACCTATGTCGTGTTTATCATTGGTGAAACGACGCGCTGGGATCACATGGGCTTACTCGGTTACTCGCGTAACACCACGCCAAAGCTGGCGCAGGAGAAGAACCTGGTCGCTTTCCGTGGCTATTCGTGTGATACCGCCACTAAGTTGTCGCTGCGGTGTATGTTCGTACGTGAAGGTGGGGCTGAGGATAATCCCCAGCGCACGTTAAAAGAGCAAAACGTCTTTTCCGTGCTGAAACAGATGGGCTTCTCTTCCGACCTGTATGCGATGCAAAGCGAGATGTGGTTTTACAGCAACACAATGGCAGACAACATTGCCTATCGTGAACAGATTGGCGCGGAGCCGCGTAACCGGGGCAAGAGCGTTGACGATATGCTGTTAATTGATGAGTTGCAGCAATCGCTAAATAATAACAAGCAGGGCAAGCATCTGATTATCCTGCATACCAAAGGTTCGCACTTCAATTATACCCAGCGCTATCCACGTAGCTTCGCACAGTGGACTCCAGAGTGTGTGGGGGTGGACGATAAATGCAGCAAAGAAGAGTTGATCAATTCGTACGATAACTCCGTCACCTATGTGGACTATTTTATCGACAACGTAATCGACAAGCTGCGTGATAAGAAAGCGATTATCTTCTATGCGGCGGACCACGGTGAGTCGATTAATGAGAAGGAACATCTGCACGGTACGCCGCGTAAGATGGCGCCACCGGAGCAGTTCCGCGTACCGATGATGGTATGGATGTCAGACAAATATCTGCAAAACCCGGACAAGGCGAAGATGTTTGCACAGCTCAAACAGCAGGCGGAGATCAAGGTACCGCGCCGCCACGTTGAACTGTACGACACCATTATGGGCTGCCTGGGATATACCTCGCCAAACGGCGGTATTAATGAAAATAACAACTGGTGCCATGTGCCTGCTAACAAGGTAAATTGAGGCGCTGGCGGCTTTCTCGCCAGTCAGTTGGCTTTTTTACATTAAGGGATTGACGGTCGGGGTGTGTGGCAGTAAGATGCGCCCCGCATTCGGTGATTGGCGCAGCCTGGTAGCGCACTTCGTTCGGGACGAAGGGGTCGGAGGTTCGAATCCTCTATCACCGACCAAATTCGAAAAGCCTGCTCAACGAGCAGGCTTTTTTGCATCTGTGCCAATGAGGATGAGAACCTCCGGGGGCAGGGAGGTTCGACCCGAGCGAAGCGAGAGAACGTTGCGTCAGCAACGGCCCGCAGGGCGAGCCACGCAGTGGCGAGTAATCGCTATCACCGACCAAATTCGAAAAGCCTGCTCAACGAGCAGGCTTTTTTGCATCTGTGGTTTTGTAGTCCTGGCAAGCAAAGCGCCGCCGGGGTGGTGTTATTGAACCGCATCACCCTCACCCCGACCCTCTCCCTCAAGGGCTGAGGAGTCCCCACAAAAATGCGAGCACGATCGGTCCCCTCTCCTCTTTGGGGAGAGGGTTAGGGTGAGGGGGAAAATGCGGCTCTGATGGTCATTCCGTTCACCTTATGTTCCTTGCTTTTCTGTCGCGACAGAACCCGTGAACGTGCCAGGGTGGCTCACCGCCGCCACCCTGGCGACCCGGGCTCCCGGCCAGGAAAATCGCCGCTGGCGCGGTCCATGATGCTTATGTCGGCTGACTTTCGGGTCGGGGACCAGCCTGCGTCCTTGCAGGCTATCCCCTCCGCCCGCTTCCCTGCGGGCGGCCCCGGTCAGCCGCCAACGCCTCATCGATTTTCAGCCGGACCCTGTCATCGCTGTCACTGTTTTATTCTTATTAAGCGGCGTTGTCGCTGTAAAAGGTAAGATTACTGGGGATTCCTCAGCCCTCAAGGGAGAGGGGGAAAACCAGCCGCTTCTGTTACCGTTCCACCACCTTATTTCACCCTGCCGCGTCACGGTTTTGTGACATAATCCATTGTATTTTTTTATATATAGTTCGATCTTTTTTCGCGTTGCTTATAGATAGAGTTAGCATTTTACGCTGTGCGTTTTAACGTTCGCGGTATTAATCGCTCACATATTCATCATTCCGCAAGAAATTTTTCATAATCTGCTCAAACGTTAAACACCAACCTGAGATGATTCTCAAGCTTATTATTCTGCCCATAACGGCATAGCACAAATTTACCTGCTGAAAATAGCAGCTTGAAGTTTTTTTTAACTTTGTTTGTTGATTCTCATCAACGATGTAAATCCCCGTTACCTGTATTGACGTTTTGACATTCTATTGACAGATTGTAGGGCATGAGGGGCATTTCATGGAGAATCTGCACTGCAACTCAGTCAATCTCGTGAAAGGATTTCCCGTCTCTCATAGCTTCCGATAAGTCCAGGCAAAAATCTAATAACGGCCTGTCGGATAACCCAGCGCAAGGGTAACAACACATATCACATTGGAGCAGAATAATGAGTATTTCCTTGAAGAAGTCAGGGATGCTGAAGCTTGGTCTTAGCCTGGTGGCTATGACTGTGGCGGCCAGCGTGCAGGCAAAAACCCTGGTTTATTGTTCAGAAGGCTCGCCTGAAGGCTTTAACCCACAGCTTTTCACTTCTGGTACTACTTACGATGCCAGCTCTGTGCCGATTTATAACCGTCTGGTTGAGTTCAAAACCGGTACTACTGAGGTCATTCCGGGTCTTGCTGAGAAGTGGGATATCAGCGCCGATGGCAAAACCTACACTTTCCACCTGCGTAAAGGCGTGAAGTGGCAGGACAACAAAGATTTCAAACCGACGCGTGAATTCAACGCGGACGACGTCGTATTCTCCTTTGATCGTCAGAAAAACGCCCAGAACCCGTACCATAAAGTCTCTGGCGGCAGCTACGAATACTTTGAAGGTATGGGCCTGCCAGACCTGATTAGCGAAGTGAAGAAAGTCGACGACAACACCGTTCAATTCGTGCTGACCCGTCCGGAATCTCCGTTCCTGGCTGACCTGGCAATGGACTTCGCGTCTATTCTGTCCAAAGAATATGCCGACAACATGCTGAAAGCCGGTACGCCGGACAAAGTTGACCTGGATCCGATCGGTACCGGTCCGTTCCAGCTACAACAGTACCAGAAAGATTCCCGTATTCTGTACAAAGCGTTTGAAGGTTACTGGGGCACCAAGCCGCAGATTGACCGCCTGGTCTTCTCCATCACGCCTGACGCTTCCGTACGTTATGCCAAACTGCAGAAAAACGAGTGCCAGGTTATGCCGTACCCGAACCCGGCTGACATCGCTCGTATGAAACAAGACAAAAACATTAACCTGATGGAGCAGGCTGGCCTGAACGTCGGTTACATGTCTTTCAACACCGAGAAGAAACCGTTTGATGACGTGAAAGTGCGTCAGGCGCTGACTTACGCGGTAAATAAAGAAGCGATCATCAAAGCCGTTTACCAGGGTGCTGGCGTTGCCGCGAAAAACCTGATTCCGCCGACAATGTGGGGCTATAACGACGACGTTAAGGATTACACCTACGACGTTGAGAAAGCGAAACAGTTGCTGAAAGAATCCGGCCACGAGCAGGGCTTCACCGTTGAACTGTGGGCGATGCCGGTACAGCGTCCGTACAACCCGAACGCTCGCCGTATGGCTGAGATGATTCAGGCTGACTGGGCGAAAATCGGTGTTCAGGCCAAGATCGTTACCTACGAGTGGGGCGAGTACCTGAAACGCGCCAAAGCGGGTGAGCACCAGGCTGTAATGATGGGCTGGACCGGCGACAATGGGGATCCGGATAACTTCTTCGCAACCCTGTTTAGCTGCGCTGCGGCGAAAGACGGTTCCAACTACTCTCGCTGGTGCTACAAGCCGTTTGAAGACTTGATTCAGCCGGCTCGCGCAACTGACGACCACAACAAGCGTATTGAACTGTACAAACAGGCTCAGGTAGTGATGCATGACCAGGCTCCGGCACTGATCGTCGCTCACTCCACGGTGTATGAGCCGGTGCGTAAAGAAGTCAAAGGCTACGTGGTTGATCCGCTGGGCAAACACCACTTCGAAAACGTGTCAGTTGAATAATAGGCACGATGCCTGAGTCCCTCCTCCCTTTCCGGGGGGAGGGTTTTTGTTCCTTATTCCTCCGGGAAAAGGCCTGGATAGAGTGGGATTTTCCCGTTTATCCAAACATTTGTGAGCAATACAGACGCACTACCGCCAGGTGCATGCGTCACTACAGAGAATCCGGGTTATGTTGCAGTTCATCCTCCGACGTCTGGGGCTAGTTATCCCGACGTTTATCGGTATCACCCTTCTCACCTTTGCCTTCGTTCATATGATTCCCGGTGACCCGGTGATGATCATGGCAGGTGAGCGTGGTATCTCTCCTGAGCGTCATGCCCAGTTGCTGGCAGAGCTTGGTCTCAACAAGCCGCTGTGGCAGCAATACGTCAACTATGTGTGGGGCGTGTTGCATGGTGATTTAGGGATCTCTCTTAAGAGCCGTCTTCCGGTGTGGGACGAGTTCGTACCGCGTTTTAAAGCGACGCTGGAACTCGGCGTCTGCGCCATGATTTTCGCGGTGGCTGTCGGTATCCCGGTGGGCGTAATGGCCGCTGTGAAGCGTGGTTCCATTTTTGATCATACCGCCGTGAGCCTCGCGCTGACCGGTTACTCCATGCCTATCTTCTGGTGGGGCATGATGCTGATCATGCTGGTGTCGGTACACTGGAACCTGACGCCGGTATCCGGGCGCGTCAGTGACATGGTGTTCCTTGATGACAGTAACCCCCTTACCGGTTTTATGTTGATTGACACGGCTATCTGGGGCGAGCAGGGTAACTTTATCGATGCCCTGGCGCACATGATTCTGCCTGCCATCGTGCTGGGAACAATCCCGCTGGCGGTTATCGTCCGTATGACCCGCTCCTCGATGCTGGAAGTGCTGGGCGAAGACTATATCCGTACCGCGCGCGCCAAAGGGTTAACCCGTATGCGCGTTATCATCGTCCATGCGCTGCGTAATGCGATGCTGCCGGTGGTGACCGTTATCGGTCTGCAGGTCGGGACATTGCTGGCAGGCGCGATCCTGACGGAAACCATTTTCTCCTGGCCGGGCCTGGGCCGCTGGTTGATTGACGCGCTGCAACGCCGTGATTATCCGGTTGTGCAGGGTGGGGTATTGCTGGTCGCGACGATGATCATTCTCGTCAACCTGTTGGTCGACCTGCTCTACGGCGTGGTGAACCCGCGTATTCGTCACAAGAAGTAAGGGGCCATCATGTCACAAGTTACTGAAAATAAAGTTATCTCTGCACCGGTCCCGATGACCCCGCTGCAGGAGTTCTGGCACTATTTCAAACGTAATAAAGGCGCGGTTGTTGGTCTGGTTTACGTGATCCTGATGTTGCTTATCGCTATCTTCGCGAACGTGCTGGCGCCGCATAACCCGGCGGATCAGTTCCGCGATGCGCTGCTGGCGCCGCCGGTCTGGCAGGATGGCGGCACATGGTCGCATATTCTGGGTACCGATGACGTAGGCCGCGATACCCTGTCGCGTCTGATGTTTGGCGCGCGCCTGTCGCTGCTGGTCGGCTGTCTGGTAGTGGTGCTGTCATTGATCATGGGGATTATCCTCGGCCTGGTGGCGGGCTACTTTGGCGGCGTCATCGATAGCATCGTCATGCGTGTTGTCGACATCATGCTGGCGCTGCCGAGCCTGCTGCTGGCGCTGGTTCTGGTGGCGATATTTGGTCCTTCGATAGTCAACGCATCGTTAGCGCTCACTTTCGTCGCCTTACCGCACTATGTACGTCTTACCCGTGCCGCGGTGCTGGTGGAAGTTAACCGCGATTACGTGACGGCTTCCCGCGTGGCGGGGGCTGGCGCGATGCGTCAGATGTTCGTCAATATTTTCCCTAACTGCCTTGCGCCGCTGATTGTTCAGGCGTCGCTCGGTTTCTCGAACGCCATTCTCGACATGGCCGCCCTCGGCTTCCTTGGCATGGGCGCGCAGCCGCCAACACCGGAATGGGGCACTATGCTCTCCGATGTGTTGCAGTTTGCGCAAAGTGCCTGGTGGGTCGTGACCTTCCCTGGTCTGGCGATCCTGCTGACGGTGCTGGCATTTAACCTGATGGGTGACGGCCTGCGTGATGCGCTCGACCCCAAACTGAAGCAGTAAGAGGTTCGAGATGGCGTTATTAAATGTTAATAAATTATCGGTGCACTTCGGCGACGAAGGCAGCGAGTTTCGCGCAGTAGACCGCGTAAGCTACAGTGTGAACCAAGGTGAAGTGGTTGGCATCGTGGGGGAGTCTGGCTCTGGTAAATCGGTCAGCTCGCTGGCGATCATGGGGTTGATTGACTTCCCAGGCCGCGTGATGGCGGAACATCTGGAGTTTAACGGTCAGGATTTGAAACGCATTTCGGAAAAAGAGCGCCGCAGTCTGGTGGGTTCCGAAGTGGCGATGATCTTCCAGGATCCGATGACCAGCCTGAACCCCTGCTACACCGTAGGTTTCCAGATTATGGAAGCGATCAAAGTGCATCAGGGTGGCAATAAGCACACCCGCCGCCAGCGCGCGATTGATCTGCTCAACCAGGTCGGTATTCCTGATCCGGCATCAAGGCTGGACGTTTATCCTCATCAGCTCTCCGGTGGGATGAGCCAGCGTGTCATGATTGCGATGGCGATCGCGTGTCAGCCGAAACTGCTGATTGCCGATGAGCCAACGACTGCGCTGGACGTGACTATTCAGGCGCAGATTATTGAGCTGCTGCTCGAGCTACAGCAAAAAGAGAACATGGCGCTGATCCTGATCACCCATGACCTGGCGCTGGTGGCCGAAGCGGCACACAAAATCATCGTGATGTATGCAGGCCAGGTGGTGGAAACCGGGGCGGCGAAAGATATCTTCCGCGCACCGCGTCATCCGTATACCCAGGCACTGCTGCGGGCATTGCCGGAGTTTGCGCAGGATAAAGCGCGTCTGGCGTCGCTGCCAGGCGTCGTACCCGGTAAGTATGACCGTCCGAATGGCTGTCTGCTGAACCCGCGTTGCCCCTACGCAACGGACCGATGCCGCGCCGAAGAGCCTGCGCTGAACACCGTTGACGGTGGACGCCAGTCGAAATGTCACTACCCACTCGATGATGCCGGGAGGCCCACACTATGAGTACGCACGAGGCCGCCACGCAACCGCTGTTGCAGGCTATCGACCTGAAAAAACATTACCCGGTGAAGAAAGGGCTGTTTGCCCCGGAACGCCTGGTAAAAGCGCTGGACGGCGTATCGTTCACCCTGGAACGTGGCAAAACGCTGGCTGTGGTCGGTGAATCCGGTTGTGGTAAATCCACGCTGGGCCGTCTGCTGACAATGATCGAAACCCCGACCGGTGGTGAGCTGTATTACCAGGGGCAGGATCTACTGAAACACGATCCGCATGCGCAGAAACTGCGTCGCCAGAAAATCCAGATCGTGTTCCAGAACCCGTACGGTTCGCTGAACCCGCGCAAAAAAGTGGGACAGATTCTGGAAGAACCGCTGCTTATTAACTCCTCCCTGAGTAAGGCGGAGCGTCGTGAGAAAGCGCTGGCGATGATGGCGAAAGTCGGCCTGAAAACCGAGCATTACGACCGTTACCCGCACATGTTCTCCGGCGGTCAGCGTCAGCGTATCGCTATTGCCCGTGGCCTGATGCTGGACCCGGACGTGGTGATCGCCGACGAACCGGTCTCCGCGCTGGACGTTTCTGTTCGCGCGCAGGTGCTGAACCTGATGATGGACTTGCAGCAGGATTTGGGGCTGTCCTATGTGTTTATCTCCCACGACCTGTCTGTGGTGGAACACATTGCCGATGAAGTGATGGTGATGTACCTGGGCCGCTGCGTCGAGAAGGGCACCAAGGACCAGATCTTCTCTAATCCGCGTCATCCGTACACCCAGGCGCTGCTCTCTGCGACGCCGCGCCTGAACCCGGACGATCGCCGCGAGCGCATCAAGTTGACCGGCGAGCTGCCGAGCCCGCTGAATCCGCCGCCGGGTTGTGCGTTTAACGCCCGCTGCCGCCGCCGCTTCGGTCCCTGCACCCAGTTGCAGCCGCAGCTCAAAGACTACGGTGGTCAACTGGTTGCCTGCTTCGCGGTCGACCAGGATGAAAACGGCGAGAAGCCACAGGCGTAACGCGCTGAAATAAAAAACCGGAGCCATGTGCTCCGGTTTTTTTATGCCTCCCCGGAGGCGCTAATGCTTCATTCGGGCTACCGCTCGTAGCCCCGGTAAGCGCAGCGCCACCGGGGACTGCGGGTTTTAGCTCATCGGCTCACTGTCGTTATCAATCGGCGACCAGTCCAGCTTGCCCTGCTCGCGCACCTGACGCCAGGCGAGGAAGGTCAGCATCACCGTCACCACCGCATAGGCGAAAGTCACCGTTGGCGAGGCGTTAACCGCCATCTGGTGTCCATGAATCAAACCAAAGAAGGAGAGCACCGTGGCAGCCGCGGCATACACCGCCGCCCAGTTAAAACGACGGTCAATGATAAACGCGGCAATCGCCCCCATCATCAGCCCTGCCAGTACGGCACCCCCACCGGTGGTGGCCATACCGTTATAAAGCACGCCGTTATTGGCCATATTGGTCATCACCTCAGCAGGCAGATTCACCGTGTTGGCCCCAGCCGCATTCAGTGCGCCATCGACCTGCGTTTTCGCCCATTCGGCGATGTTCGGCACCAGCGCCAGAATAATGGCGGGCGCATGACGTTTCGGCGATACCTGGAACGCCTGTGCGCCAATCACCAGCCCGATAAACAGCAGAATCGGCACTATCGCGACCAGTGGAATGATCGACAGCAGCAGTGCGGTAAGCCCCAGGAAACAGACCATCGCCATCGCAATACCGGTCGCCAGCGAATAACCGATACGCCCGCCCATCGCTTTCCAGCCGGGGTGGCCGATATAGACCGCAGGCGGGAACGGCGAGCCGAGCAGCGCACCGACAATCGCCCCCACGCCATCTGCCGCCAGCACCGCCCGCAGGTTATAGCTGTCGCCACCTACGGCGGCAGACTCCACGTTATTGAGAATTTCAGTAAAGTTGAAGATACCCAGCGGGATAGCCGTCACCAGCAGCGGCCAGACCAGCTCCGACGGCACGCTGAACACATCGCCAGTAATGGAAGGCAGATGGAGCGCAAAATTGCCGGTTGCTTCTTTTACGGCAGCCGGATTCATGATGTCGCTCAGACCCAGCAGCGTAGCCCCCCAGCCGAGCACGCAGCCAACGATGACCACGGCCAGCCCACCCGGTAAACCGAACGGCAGGCGGACATTCCCGACCCAGTTGAGCAGGATAATGGCGAAGCAGATGACGCCAATCCATGCGGTATCAAACATCTGATAAGCCGGGCGCATCGCGATAAAAGCAATCGCGATCCCGGCCAGCGTCCCGAGCATAGCGGCACGCGGGGTGTATTTACGGATGGTCGGGCCAATGACAACGCCGAGCAGGACAATAACGCCGACGAACATCGCCCAGATAAGACCCAGCTTCCACGCCAGCATCCAGTCTTTATGAATCAGCAGCGTAGGCAGCATCACCACAAAGACTACGATAAACATATGCGGCACGCTGGGGCCATAAGGCAGGGCGGTAACATCATTGCGGCCTTCGCGCTGGGCTAATTTCCAGGCAAGCCAGGCATAGAAGAGATTTCCGAGGGGAAGTGCAATGCCCAGAGCAGGCAGGATACGACCATAAACTGTTGTTGCCGGGATTTGCGCGACGTACAGTGCCAGCCCGGAGAGCACCAGCACATTCAATAACACATTCGTGAACAGACCAAAAAAAGCATTTAAATCGCCCGCGACCCAAAGCTGTGGCCGATGAGCGAGATTTCCTTGCGCCATGATCCTACTCCTGACGTTATCAAGCTGTCATAAAGTGGCCGGTATAAGCTCTCCAGCCTCCCAAAGAGGTAATTTCTTTTTGTCCTTCTACCAGCCAGGGTTCGGCCAGCACACCCAGTACTTCACTACCGTCACTCAACTCGACCTTACCGACACATAATCCGGCAGGTTCTTTTAGCAGGATCTCGCCAAGCCCGGCAGGCGGCACCGCCCAAATTTCCAGCGCAATCTGCCCACCCTCTCCGGGTGTGCGAATCATGCCTGGGTGATTATCATTAATGCTCCAGCAGCGGTAGCAGGCGGCGGTAGTGTCTTCACGAACAAACTCAGCCTGTGCGGCAATCATATTAGGATTAAGCACAAGGCCACGCATTAATGTGCCATTAACGGCCAGTAAAATCTTATTACTTATCATGGTTTTTTGCTCAGAAAAGTGTGCAGCGTTAGCGGGTTAAACGGGTGCCACCCTTGCCGCTTAGCGCGCGGGAAATGCCCTGCGGCGTGGTAATCAGGCCCAGCCCCTGCGGCTGAGCGCGTAAATAAGCATTTTCGGGGCCATGCTGCCTGCGCCAAATTCGCGGCTTTGCAGCAGCGCTTCTGCTTCGGCGAGTGAAAGCTGGCTAAGCCAGCCCTGCGTTGCTACCGACAGCGACCTTACCGCTACACACGATCGTTCCCTTGCGACAAAGCCGTCAGCCCGGCAATAAAGCAGGCCAGCGGTGCGGTGGTAATACCCGCGCCAATTTGCCCGACCCCTGCCAGCTTATGGGCGATACCGGTATTGATAATGGGCAGAATATTGCTATCGACAACGCGCCGCGCATCAATACCGCAGCCGCTGCCCACAAAATTGAGGGCGGGAAGGGTAAATGCCGGCTGGGTGGTTAAGGTAATTTCATGCATGGCCTGGCTGTGTCTCACCGCATCGGCCGGGGTGCCGCCAACAAATTTCACGATAGCCGGTGACGCCGCCATGGCAAAACCGCCAATGCCTGCGGTTTCCGTAATGGCCGAGTCGCCCAGATCTGCCGCCGCATCATTAACGCCAAAACCGGGGAAGAACAGGCCATCAACCGGGTTAGCCGGAGCCTGAAACCAGCGATCGCCGGTCCCGGAAAGACGGATACCGAAGTTGACGCCGTTTCGTGCCATCACCGTGACCATGGAGCTGTGCGGAACATTGCTGGCGGCATCGAGCATCGATTTACAGGCCGCCATGGAGAGATTCAGGAAGAAGTGATCGTTGGCCGCGATAAACTCCAGCACTTCCGGGCCCTTTTCAATGCGGGCCAGGTGGGAGGCCAGGCGGCGAAAGAACAACCCGCTGGCCGCGACGTTGCGGTTATGGCATTCATCACCCATATGTAGCGCCTGGGCAATCATTGGCTTAAGTTCAATATCGCCGCTCATGGCAAGGGCTTTCTTGAGGACGGGTGCCAGCACATCGGCCATCCAGCGCAGGCGGGTCAGGACCTCTTCGTGATTGGCGCCAAAGCGCAGCACTTTCCCCAGCCCTTCGTTAAAATTACAGTAGGCCCGGTTGCCATGCGTTTTGTTCTCCACTATCCAGACAGGCATGGAAGGACTGATAATCCCCGCCATTGGCCCGGTGGCGTGGTGGTGATGGCAGGGTTCCAGCGCGACCTCGCTGTTTGACGCCATTAGCATGGCCTGCTCAACGCTGTCAGCCCACCCTTCGAGCACAATCGCCCCGGCAATCGCCCCTTGCATTGGGCCACACATGTCTGCCCAGGCGATGGGCGGACCTGCGTGCAAAATTTTACGTTCTGCTGCCAGCGCCGGAATCGCTTCCTGCGCCGTACTGATTCCGATCAGCACCGGTTGCGCATCCAGATAGCGCTGCAACGCGATGTCATTTGCCGCATCCACGCGGGTATCCGCCATTAATTTCGCCAACATCCAGTTAGCCTCTTCATCGCCGAATGCGGCGGGCTGCCATTGCAGATGCAACACGTCCCCCCCTGCATCCCGCAGATTATTGGCGAAACTCTCCAGACCCAGGTTGAGCACGCTGAGCGGTTGTTGAAATAACGTCGTCATAATCTATTTCCGTTGAAGGGCTACAAAAGCCGCCAGCCGCGCGGCCTCGATATTGCTGTCCGCCACCAGAACGCCAGCCTGTTCCAGACGTTCAATTTGCTGCTGACGATTCTGAGGATCGTCTTCGGTCCCGCAAACGTGCGCAATCAGCAAAAGGTGTCGCTGCGCTTGTGCGGCTTCTTGCCGCAGCGTATCCAGCACGGGCAATAACGTGGCACAAGGATCTGCGCTGGCGCCGTAGCCCAGAACAATGTCAAACAACAGGACGGCCGTGGTGGGATCGCGACCTTCCGACAACAGGCGTGCGTTGCGCAGTTTGGGGTCAATCATGGGATGCGGTCGGCCCTGGGTGAATTCGTCATCCCCCATATCGACCAGACTATGTCCGGTACCCTGCTGACGGCTGCGTAATTCCGTGGCCCCACGAACAGGGGCGTTGGATTCACATGACAGCCCCGCCGCCAGCAGGGCGAGTTGTGCTTCGTAACAGAATGTGCCACCGGCGAATACGCCGCGAATGTCTTTTTGTTTTGCCGCCATTGCCCCAATGCTGTCCCGGGCTTTGGCGAGGAGAGATTCCCTGGTGCTGGTCTCTTTGGGCGCCTTTTTACCCTCTAACGTGGCTACCGCAATCTCCGCTGCGTGACGCAGACTGAGTGCGGGTATGACGCCTTCATATTGCAAACTGTGCTCGTCGGCGCCCAGAAAATGGACGACGACGGGTTTTTCACACTGGCGTGCGCAGGCCAGTACTTTTTGCATAATCCCTGGTGCTGGTGGTTTAGAAATAAGAACAATAAGTTGTGTTTCAGGATCTTCTGCTAACAGGGTGATGCCCTGAATCATGCTCAGACCGCCGATGGCTTCGTGCAGATCGCGCCCGCCCGTGCCGATGGCCTGCGACACGCCAGCGCCAAGGTGGTGAATATGGCAACTGACCTCTTGTAGTCCGGTCCCTGATGCTGCCACCAGGCCAATAGCGCCGCGTCGTACCACATTGGCAAAGCCCAGCGGCAGACCGTTGATAATGGCGGTACCGCAATCTGGCCCCATGACCAACAACTGGTTCTGACTGGCATAACGCTTGATGGCGGCTTCTTGATCTTCCGGAACGTTATCGCTGAATATCATCACGTGCAGACCGTTGCTCAGCGCTTTTAAGGCTTCGGCAGCGGCATAGCGGCCTGGTACAGAAATCAGGGCAAAATTGGCCTCCAGCGCGTCGTGCAGACCCATAGCGATACTGACAGGTATACGCTGTGTCGCGACGGAGGCGGGCTCAACAGCAGAAGGGCGCAGCAAGGAGGCCGCGAGTTCCAGCGCCGCTTGCGCAGCGGCTTCGCTGGCTTCCAGCGCGATTAACAGATCGTTAGGGCGCGCGTCGATGACAATGTCCATACCCGCGTCACGCATGCGTTCAATATTAGCCGGGGTCGCCATGGCGACAGATGCTTGCTCTACCCCATCCAGCGCGTTGAGTTTGGCGGAAATCTGCATAAGGGAAACGGAGTCCTTATACAGGTTCGGGAAACATTGATAGTGCAGTGTCATCTTTTATCCTCGGGCAAAAACGGTACTCATTTTGCTGCTTACTACGTTGTATCTGTCTGCCGGAGCGTCATGGGCGCAGCGCCGCAATGACCTCCGCTGAATGGCTCACCCAGCCGACAATGGCGCCCTGGGCTTTGATCATCGCCAGCGCCGCCTGATGAAATTCCGGAAAGTAGGAGGCGCAGCAATCTTCCGGAATCACCAGCTCATAGCCACGATCGTTAGCTTCACGGGCGGTACTCTGCACACACACCTCGGTGGTGACGCCGCAGATAATGAGCGAGGCGATGCGGTGAGATTGCAGAATGAGATGTAGGTCAGTGGCGTAAAACGCCCCTTTGCCTGGCTTATCAATCACCGGCTCGCCGGGCTGTGGCGCGAGTTCGGGAATAATGTCGTGGCCCGGCTGGCCTCGCACCAGAATGCGGCCCATCGGACCGGGCTCGCCAATAAAGGTTTTACCCCCACGGGTGCGTTTGGCGGGCAGGCAATCGCTGAGGTCATCACGGTGTCCTTCCCGGGTATGAATAACCAGCAGACCCGCCTCGCGAGCGCTTTTCAGCAATGCGGCACAGGGTTCGATCGCACGGCGAACAAGGGAGACGTCATTACCAAGGGCTTCGCCAAAACCACCGCGTTCAACAAAGTCGCGCTGCATATCAATCACCACGAGTGCGGTGGCGGCGGGATCGAACTGAAAGTCAAAAGGTTGAGCTTTAATCGTGCGCATAAACGTTCCTTTGTTGATTCGCCTTTAATTGGAGTGTACGGAGTGATAACACCGTGTGCGCAAAAAGCTTTTCTGCCTGAACCTCAAAAAATATGAGGCATCTCTGTACGCGAAAACGCCATAATGCGTAAATCGTGTACTGGCGAGGCTTTAGGCGTACAAGCGTCGGATTTGGGTAAAAAAAGCACCCAAAACAAGATAACGGATTTGTGACGTCGCACCTATTGACAGGCGTAATCATGACCTCAGTAAGAGATATTGCGGCGATACAACTCTGCGATGCGTTACCCCCATGGCGCCCGACGGTTCCCTGGCTTCGGGTGCATTCGGTTTTTCAGCGCGCCTGTAACGTGCAAACGCCACAAGGGAAGCTATGGGGGGTGCAGGCGAGCGGTATGCCGTTGGCCCCGGCGGGAATGGTGACTGACTGCGTTGACCTGCGCCCCTTTTTTAGCGTTGGGGAACGGCTGCGCTGGTGTGATGAAACCTGCCTGTACGGTACAAAAGTACGTATTGAGCTGGGCTCTGCCATGCCGGTTTCCACGCGGCTAATACCCTGCGGCGAAGCGCAAATGCTGGCGCGCCTGGCAGCACAGATCGCCGCCTTTTTCAGCCATCAGCCGGAAAAAGGCATTCGCCTCGCGCTGCGTACGGACGCGACGTTAATACGCGCACAGACCTCGTTGGTCCATTGGCTGCGCACGGGTGAAGGGGATCTCAATGATTTCCTTATTGGCTTTATTGGTCGGGGGGAGGGGCTCACCCCCGCCGGAGATGATTTCCTGCTGGGCGTGTCGTTGGTTCTCAATAACTGGCGCTTTGCGCGTGTGGCGGCATTCAACGCAGCGCTGCTCCCTTTACTCGACCGTACGACCGATATCAGCCGCGCCATGCTGGAACAGGGTTGTAATCATCATTACAGCGCCCAACTGCTGGCGCTGGCGAGAGGCGAAAGCGAGACAGGGCCGCAGGCCATCGCCCGCGTCGCCGACTACGGGTACTCGTCTGGTCACGACATGCTGGCGGGCATCCTCACGGCAGCGCACGCCTTAGCTTAACGGCGTAAATAACCCTTTCTGCACCTCCGACTGTTTTAACTGCTGCAACCACCAGTTAAAACAGGGGCGCGGCGGGCGGCTTTGCCAGGCCAGAAACAGCGGCGTCGGCTGTTTGCTCTCTTCAACATGCAGATGTACGAGTCGGCCATCATCAATATAGGGCTGGCAAATATGGCGTGGCAGAAAACCAATGCCCAGCCCTTTGAGATGCATAGAGATTTTCGCATGATAGTCAGGCACGACCACCGCTTTTTGTCCCCGTAGCTGCCAGGCAACTTTAGGTTCAAGTTTTACCGAGGTATCAGGGATGCACACCGCAGGATAAGGACGCAGGTCGTCGGCACGCAGCGGACGATGAATGGTGGTGAGAGGGTGATCGGGCGCGATGGCGAATAGCCATTCGACCGTGCCAATTTCCAGGCAGCATATTTCTCCGGGTAAGGCGACCTGGTTGGGCGCGGCAATGGCGATATCCGCCCGTTTTTCCAGTAAGGCGTCCCAGACGCCATCATGTACATCAATCGCGATATGAATTTCGGTTTGCGGGAAAAGCAATTCGCTTTCTGAGAGTAGGGTGTAAACCGGTCGCAGGCTGACAATATTATTAAGGGTAATATTGAGGCGAGTCTCGACACCAGCGGCAATACGCTGGGTGGCAAACTGGAGATCATCCAGTTGAGTCAGGATAATCTGGCCTTTACTAATGAAATAACGGCCAGCCTCCGTTAATTCGAGCTGTTTCCCGAGGCGTTTGAATAACTTGAGTCCCAATTCACTTTCCAGCTTGTGAACCGTATAACTAAGTGCCGTCGGTACTTTATGCAGTTCCTCTGCGGCTGCGGCAAAACTACCGCAGCGTGCAATGGTGATGATTACATTCAATGCTTGTGCACTAATCAACATGCCGTCTCCCTTGCCGGATAGCGCGTTGTTATTTTTTAACGCATTACCTGCATCCAGACCAGCTTGCTCATCCGGTCCCTACTAAAAACAGGCGTGTTACGCTAATTCTCATAGCTATCGTGAGTTGCCGTTTTTTATCCTGGTTCTAAATCAAATAAGTATTTCCATATATTTCAGCGAGTAACCAATAATTAAATCGAACACTATTCATACTGGCGTAAAACCCTGCTTGCCGTGTATTATTTGGTTTTTTGTGTCAGTTATCCACATTAAGTTGATTCTTGGGTGGATGTTCAACGTAGTGAGTTGCTATTAACTACTTTAATGATTTTTAGGGAAAAAAAAGATAGCATGTGTACAGGTGAAATTTATATATTTGCTAGAAATAAACAGCGTGTTAGCACAGATGTAATTTAGCCACGCGATAATAAGGCGAATTGTTAATAGCCAAAGCATCTACGTACCCACACGACAGGCGAGCAGCCTAATTATAAAACGAATCTACCAATAACTGATCGCTCAGGTTATGTAGGTGGTGGGTATATAGTTTATTTTGTAAATCATGAGTATAGCTATGAACCATTATGATGATTTGCAGAGGTTTAAGGATAAGACCCGCAACCAAAAATACGAATTCAAGGATCTGTCGGCGCAGAACCTCTCTCCTGACCATGGAAGTTGGGCGATCATGAATCAGCTGGCTCCTGCAACAGAGGAGTCTAAACTGGCAATGGGTGGTCACGTTTCGCTGCCGCAGCCGCAGGCTGTCGCCCCGGATGTCTTCGCGAGCGACCAACGTCATGAGCGCGTCGAAAGTATCGATACTATCGACAGTATTGAAAGTTCCGAAACCACCGAAAACAGCACCGAAAGCGTTCTTCCCCCTGTCGGCGCAGACATACCGGCGGTGACCGCCCCGTCTATTTTCCGTGAAGTTGCAGGACAACTTGCATCGCAATCGGCGACACCCGTTGCGCCTTCTGCCCAACCGGCGGCTAACCCGGTTGTACCAACGACCACCACCGCACCTGCTCCGTCTGCGACAGCGCCTGCTGATTATTCCCGGCTGTTTGCAACGAAAGCGCCAGAAGCAAAACCCACCGTAGAAAAAAACCAACCTTTACAATCTTTGCTAGAAAGGATCGCTTCATGCCGTTGATTTGTGTTTGTTCACCGAAGGGCGGTGTTGGGAAAACGACGCTCACGGCTAATCTGGCTTACGCCCTTGCGCGTTCTGGCAGTAAGGTCCTGGCGCTGGATTTTGACGTGCAGAACGCACTGCGTCTGCACTTTGGCGTGCCGCTGTCTGACGAGCGTGGTTATGTCGCCAAATCAGCCGAGTCCCCGGACTGGAGTCAGTTCGT
This sequence comes from Citrobacter sp. BDA59-3, assembly GCF_015167655.1. Classification (NCBI taxonomy): domain Bacteria; kingdom Pseudomonadati; phylum Pseudomonadota; class Gammaproteobacteria; order Enterobacterales; family Enterobacteriaceae; genus Citrobacter; species Citrobacter sp. BDA59-3. Next base: position 5,108,741 of record NZ_CP063427.1, on the reverse strand, counting down.
ATTGACCGCAGGCGGGAATATCTTTGTGTTGCCTTATGGCGAAGCCAGCGAAGATCAACGCCAGATATTCGAAGAACGCCTGACGAATGACGAACATTTTCTGATTCGTGGCCTCAACACGTTGCTGAATTATCCGGGCCTGATCATTGTGGCCGATTTTCCTCCCGGTCCCTCTGCTGCACTGAAAGCCATGTCGCGCCTGGCAGACCTGCATCTGGTCATCATGCAGGCAGATACCGCCTCTCTTTCCCTGTTGCCTCACGTTGAAAATCACCGTCTGACCGGGGATGTCCTCAATCGAAAAGCGGGCCATTACTTCGTGCTCAACCAGAGCGACAACCGTCGTCAGGTCAGCCGGGATGTCACCGCATTTATGGAACAGAAATTAGGTAATCAGCTTTTAGGCGTTATTCATCGCGATGAAAGCGTCGTAGAAGCGAATGCCTCGCAGCAATCGGTTTTCGACTTTAGTCCTGCATCCGCCGCTGCATTCGATATCGAACTCATTGCAAAAAGAGTCGCCGGAATCTTAGGCGTAAAAATCGGAGACGGCACGGTTCACAGTAAACCGAAAATGTCTGGCTTCTAATTCGCGCAGGGCAACCTATGAAAAAGTTCCTTTATGTTTTGCTGGTACTGGCAATGCTACCTGTTGCGCTGCTGGTCATCATTACGCCTATGGACAGCCAGAAACAGTATATTTTTGGTCTGCTCAGTATCGGTGTGCTGTTTTTAATGGGATTCAGCAAAAAACGCAGTGTGTCCGTCATTATGGTGGTCATGTCGATTTTATTATCGACGCGCTATATGTATTTCCGCCTGACGCAAACCCTGCATTTTAATTCCGAAATTGAAACCATTCTTGGGATGGGACTGTTTCTGGCGGAAGTCTACGTCTGGGTCATGTTGCTGCTGAGCTATCTGCAGACGGTCTGGCCGTTAAAACGCGAGATTGTGCCGCTGCCGGATGATATGAGCCAGTGGCCGACGGTGGATGTCTATATTCCTACCTATAACGAGCCACTGGATGTGGTGCGTGATACGGTGCTGGCGGCGCAATGCATTGATTATCCTCGTGATAAGATGAATATCTACCTGCTGGATGACGGCAAACGCCGCGAGTTTGCTGTTTTTGCCGCAGACGTTGGCGTCGGGTACATCACGCGTAACGACAACAATCATGCCAAAGCCGGTAACCTCAACCACGCCATGAAGCTGACGCAGGGTGAGTTGATTACCGTGTTCGACTGCGACCACGTTGCGACACGCATCTTCCTGCAGGCGACAGTCGGCGGCTTCCTGAAAGATCCGAAACTGGCGCTGGTGCAGACACCTCACTATTTCTACTCGCCGGACCCGTTCGAGCGTAACCTCTCCGTTGGACGTAACATTCCTAACGAAGGGACGCTGTTCTACGGGCCGATTCAGCAGGGCAACGACAACTGGAACGCCACCTTCTTTTGCGGCTCCTGTGCGGTGATTCGCCGTAGCGCGCTGGAAGAGATTGGCGGTTTTGCCGTAGAGACCGTTACCGAAGATGCTCACACCGCGCTCAAATTGCAGCGCCGTGGTTGGGGCTCGGCATTCCTGGATATCCCACTGGCTGCCGGTCTGGCGACTGAACGTCTGGTGCTGCACGTTATCCAGCGTACCCGCTGGGCGCGTGGGATGACGCAGATTTTCCGTCTGGATAACCCGCTGTTTGGTCGCGGCCTGACTATCCAACAGCGCCTGTGCTACCTGAGCGCCATGCTTTACTACCAGTTTGCGCTGCCGCGTATTGCGTTTGTGACCGCGCCGCTGGCCTATCTGTTGTTTAACCTGAACATCATTCACTCCTCAGCGAGCCTGGTTTTCGCCTATGCGCTCCCGCATCTGTTCCTCGCGATTTACGTCAACTCGCGCATGAACGGGCGGTATCGCTATAGCTTCTGGGGGGAGATCTACGACCTGGTGCTGGCCTTCCACATTGCACTGCCGACGGTGGTGACGATGTTTTTCCCGAAACGCGGCAAATTCAACGTGACCGACAAGGGTGCGCTGCTGGACGTGGGGTACTTTGATTTTAGCGTGGTGCGCCCGCATTTGATTATCGCCCTGCTGCTGGCGGCCGGGGTGATTGCCGGTATCGTTCGCGCCTGTGCTCATGACTACTTTGGCGTGGATCCGCGCGTTATCGCCCTTAACGTCGGTTGGGGGTTGTACAGTCTGATCTTTCTGTTGGCCGCGATTGCCGTTGCGCGCGAAACCCGACAGACGCGCAAAACCATTCGTATTGATGCGGAAATCCCGGTACTGCTCCACCATGCCAGCGGCGTGGTGACGCGCAGTCATACCGCTGACCTGTCGATGGGCGGCTGCCGTATTGTGGCGCCGGATGATCGCCATCTCGATGATGAGATTGAAGAGATTGAGTTGCTGCTGCAATCCGGCGCGATCCTCATTCCGGTAAAAACCATCGCCACGGATGAAGAATCGATTCGTCTGATGTTTGAAGACATCCCGCTGGCCCGCCGTCGTGAACTGGTGCGCGTGGTGCTCTCCCGTGCGGATGCATGGATTCACCCACCGAAACCTCAGGACAACCCGTTCCGTTCGTTGGGGACCATTATGCGTTGTGTGTTTGACCTCTTCTGGCTGACCTGGAAAGACCGTCGCGAAAACCGCCGTTTGCGCGCCGGGCAGGACCAGGCCGCTTCCCAGGAGGAGGGCAACGCATGAAACGTCTGACAACACTGGCTGTGCTGGTCGGCGCACTCTTTATGATGCCGCTGCATGCCGAAGACACTTCCATCGAGTCGCTACTGAAATTAAACGAGCCGGCGGAGACGCCACCCGTGCCGCCGCCCGGGGCGCCGGTATTTGTTCCTTCGGTGGTTAACAGCATCAGTCTCGCGCAGATGGGTTTCCCGGAAGGGATTTCCCTGACGGGTGGGCAGTTCCAGGGGGGCGCCTCCTTTACTCTGCCCGTGGACCAGGTGATTACCACGGCGCGCCTTGAACTGAACCTGAAAGTGTCGCCCGCGATGGTGGCGCGAAATGCCACCATGCAGTTGATGCTCAATGGTCAGCCGCTGGGGACGGTACCGCTGACCGTGACCGACAGCGACACCGCGCGTTATCAGTTGGATATTCCCTCGGCGCTCATGGTGTCGAGCAACAACCTGAGCTTTAAAATCAACGATGGCGATGCGATGCAGTGCCAGCGCGATCTGAGCGATAAATATCGCGTCATCATCATGGCGGATTCCCATTTCGAGCTGGAAGGTCAACAACTGGACATTGGCGCCGATTTAAGCCACTTCCCGCGCCCGTTCTTTGACAGCATGCAAATGACCCCGGCGGCGATCGGTATGGCCTTCCCGGCGAAGCTGAGCGCCGATACCTTAAGCGCCAGTGCGCTGATTTCATCGTGGATGGGTATCCAGGCTGACTACCGTGGCGTGTCGTTTGCCGCCTATCATGACCGCTTGCCGGAAAAGAACGGCATCCTGATTGGTCATCCGGGCGAGCAAATCGGTGGCCTGACGCTGCCGGCTACTGAGCAGCCGCTACTCAAAGTGGTCGATAACCCGGCAAACCCGGTTTATAAGCTGCTGCTGGTGGTGGGTAAAGATGATGCCAGTCTGCGCGCGGCGGCATGGCGTTTAACCCGCGGCAATTTCGCCATGCAGACGCCGTCGGTGGATGTCACCCCCCAAACGATCCCGGCGAGTAAGCCTTACGATGCACCGCGCTGGATCCCCACCGATCGTCCGGTAAAACTGTCAGAACTGATCCGCAAAGATCAGAGCCTGACCACCACGGGGCTGTGGCACGATCCGCTGCGCGTGGCATTCCGTGCGGCACCGGATCTGTTCCTGTGGGATGGCGAAACGATTCCTCTGCATATTGGTTACCGTTTCCCGACGGAAAGCTGGATTGATGAAGACCGTTCGTGGCTCAGCATGACCATGAATGATACCTTCCTGCATAACCTGCCGGTGAATAAGCAGGGGGCGCTGGAAACGTTGTGGCATAAACTTGGCGGTGATGCGCGTCAGGAGAAGTTTGATATGCCGCTGGAGCCGTACATGATCTATGGCGACAACCAGCTCTCGCTGTACTTCAACATTCAACCCAAGGCGAGCGCCCCGTGTAGCGTGCTGCTGAACAATAACATTAAGAGCCGTATCGAAGACGACTCGTGGATTGATCTCAGCCATACGCGTCACTTCGCGCTATTGCCGAACCTCTCTTATTTTGTGGGCGCGTCCTTCCCGTTCACCCGGCTTGCGGATTATTCGGAAACGGTGCTGATGCTGCCGGAAAAACCGACTGAAACGCAGATCGCCACGCTGTTGGATATGGCGGCACGTTCCGGTAACGCGACGGGAACGGCGCTGGGCCGCAACCGGGTGGTGCTCGGCGTACCCACTGGCGGGGCGGGTGTTGAACTGCTGAACGACCGCGATGTGCTGGCGGTCACGGGTCTGGATCAGCATGACTTTAACCGCGCGATCCTCAATACCTCGCCGTTTGTGATGCACGACTCTACGTTGGGCGTACGTGAGCCGACGACCTGGGAGCGTATCAAACGCTGGATAGCAGGGGACTGGGCATCAAACGGGCTGGATGCTGACCGCTACTTCTCCTCCAACGAAGCCTGGCGCGGGTTTGTCAGCTTCCGTTCACCGTGGAATAACGATCGTCTGGTGGTACTGGCTATTGGCAGCAATGACGAGCAGCTCTCACGCCTGCACGGTGACCTCGCCTCAGCGAAAATTAACGCCGGGATCCGCGGCGACGCAGCGGTGATCACCAATGAGAACGGCGTGCGCAGCTTCCGCGTGGGTGAGCAGTTCCCGAGTGGCGAGATGCCAATGCAAATGCGGGTGATTTGGTATGCGAATCAGCACTCGGCGCTGCTGGCGATTTTAGGGCTGCTATTTGGTTGTATCGTTGGCTCGGTGCTCTTTGTCTGGCTGAGAAACCGCGCGAAACGACGTCTGGATTTGGACAACCGCAAATAAGAGGGTGACAAGAATGATGATAAAAACCGCCCGCCGTTTGACGACGCTGTGCCTGTCCAGCGCGCTCACTTTCGGTATACCAGGGCTGGCACATGCTGCCGCGAATGATGCCGCGCTCAAAGCCTTATTTGACCAGGCGAACTACTGGCATGAGAAGTCCCACGATGATCTGGCGATGGAGTCGCTGCGTAAAGTGTTGATGGTGGATGCCAATAACACCCAGGCGATGTACCTGATGGCGTTATGGGCGCAGCAAAATGGCGATCTGCAAGTCTCGTCCCAGTGGCGTACGCGGCTGGCGCAGGTTTCTCCTGACGATCCGGGGTTGCAGGCGCTGGATAATGCCAAACAACTGACGCAGGTTCCGCAGGGGCAATTGAGCCTTGCCCGCCAGCAGGCGCGCAGCGGTAACGTACCGGCGGCGCTGGCGACCTGGCGCAGCATGTTTAACGGCGATACGCCGCCACCCAGCCTCGTCCCTGAGTACTACCAGACGATGGCGGGAGACAAAACCCTTTATCCGCAGGCCGTGTCGCAACTGAAAAATTTCGTGATGCATAACCCGCAGGATACCTCGGCGCGCATTGCACTCGGCAAAATCCTGACCTGGCGTGAAGAGACGCGCCGCGACGGCATTTTGTTGCTCGAACCGATGGCCAGCGGCAGTAAAGAGGCCGATGACGGGTTGCGTCAGGCGCTGTTATGGCTGGGGCCGCAGGCAGGCGATGAGCGCTTCTACGACACCTGGCTGCAGCGCCATCCGCAGGATACTGATGTCCAGAACTATTACCGTAAAAATGTCGGCGGCGCGGCGAAAGGCGCGGGTTATACCGCGCTGAACAGCGGTGATAACAGTGCGGCAAAAAATAAATTTGAGCAGGTGCTGCAAACCAACCCTAACGATGCTGACGCTCTTGCCGGGATGGGCTACATCGCCCAGCGTAGCGGTGATTACAAAGCGGCGGCACAGTACCTGAATCGGGCAGCCAGTCAGGGCGGTGATGCTTCTGAGGAGCGTAAAAATCAGGCCGCAGACGCGGCGTTTTACGGCCAGCTCGCTCAGGCGCAGCAGGCATTGAAAGAGGGCAATATCAGCCAGGCGCTGGCGCTTTCGGCCCCGCTGGCACAAGAGAGCGGTGAGCGAGGCACGGCAGGAAAACTGTTCCGTGCTTCCGTACTGCGGCAGAACAAAGATTTCTCGCAGGCCGAACAGACCCTGCGAGGTCTTCTCAACGAGCAACCGCAGAACGCCCCGGCACGGGAAAACCTCTATTACGTCCTGCGCGACCAGAATAAAACGGAAGAAGCGCAGGCGATACTGCGCACTTTACCCGCCAGCCTGCAGGAAAAACTGCAGCCGCGTGTGGTCGCGGGGGCGCCTGGCGATCCGATTCGCCGTCAGGCACAGCAACTGGTCCAGGCCGGTAATACTGACCAGGCGATTTCGGTACTGCGCCAGGGCGTTGCCCGCGTGCCGGATGATCCGTGGCTGCGTCTTGACCTTGCCCGCCTGCTGCAAAAATCCGGGCAGGAAGGTGAAGCGGCCACGGTGATGATCCCCGCGGGTCGCGATGGTGCTAACAGCAACTCACTGTACGCCGCTGCGCTCTATGCCAGCGAAAGCGGGGCCTGGCAGCAGGCCAACTCTCTGCTGGCGCGTATTCCGCCGTCCAGCCGTAATAGCCAGATGCGCGATCTGGCGGAAAGTGTGAATTACAACCTGCAAATGGCGACGGCAGAACGTTACCTTTCACAAGGGAACATGACCGCGGCGTCCAATACGCTGAAAGCGCTGGCCAGTCAGCCGCCGAAAAGCCCGGTCGATGCAGGGAAACTGGCGCGGATGCTTGCCCGTTCGGGTGATATCACCACCGCCGTATCGCTGGTGCGCAACAGTATTAAAGATGGGGTGCAAGGCAACGCCGGGGATTATGCCGATCAGATAGCGGTACTGAACCAGGCGGGGCTTACTCAGGAAGCGCAAACCCTGATGTCCAACCCGGAGCTACAGGCGCGCAGTACGCCTGCTCAGCTTGCGGGTATCCGCAATGGCTACGTGATTAATGAAGCCGACAAACTGCGTGAAGAGGGCAACTACGCCGCGGCGTATGACAAGCTGATCCGTGCGCTGCAAAGCGACCCGCAGAACACCGATTTGATGTTCGCCATGGGCCGTCTGTACCAGACAGGCAAAATGAACAAAGAAGCGGGCGTACTCTACGACTACCTGATGACCCGTGATACAGAGGATCAGGCGGCGCGTGTGGGGGCTATCGACGTTGCGTTGTCTGAGAATAACGTGCAGAAGGCCACCACCCTTGCCAGCGGTCTGCGTAGCGACAACTCACCGGAACGCATGCTGTTGCTGGCGCGTCTGGAAGAGGCAAAAGGCAACCACCAGCAGGCGATGACCTACTTACGTAGCGCACGCGGTAAGCTGGTGGGGCTGGAGTCGTCTAACAGCGCGGCTACGCCGACGATTGGCGGCATACTGTTGGCAGATAATCCGTTTACCACTACCAGTAAAACGCCGCCGCAGTCGAGTTCTCCGCAGGCGTTGTACGGCACCATCCTGCCGTGGCAGGTCGCGCAAGTAGCCCGTGAGCCGGGGAGCAGTTTGCCGGGCACAACCCGTACCGATTTGCCGGTCGAGACCGCGCAAAGCCGCACGCTGCGTCAGGTTGATAACATGATGCAGGAGCTTGATGAGAAGAAAGGGATGTGGTTGCAGGGCGAGGTCGACATCCGTGGCCGCGACGGCGAGTCGGGCACCAGTAAACTGACTGAAGCCAAAACGCCGCTGACCTGGTCAAGTTCGCCGTTTGGTGAGTCGCGTTTCGAATTTACCGCCACGCCGATCAGTTTGAGTTCAGGAACCGCTTCGGGTGATGCCTGGCGCCGTTATGGCTCGAATCCGCTGGCGAATGCGGTAACTAATATCAGTCAGTCTGTCACCAATGCCAATACCACGACCGATACCAACGCGACGGACAAGTTTACCGACCTGTCCGGGTATGCGGATGCGAACAAATTGTCGCCGTTTACTGATACTGGCCTTGAACGTCTGGACAGATTGTTAGGTACCGATTTAGGCCGTCTGAAAGCGCTCAGTACTTCCAGCTATAAAGCGAGTTCCAGCGATCCGATTAACTCATCAACGGATTCGCAAAACGGCAACGGCGTTGAGCTGAATATGGCGCTCAGTGGCGATAGCTACCGTGTGGATATCGGCAGTACGCCGCTCGGTCAGGACATGAGTACGCTGGTGGGCGGGGTGAAATGGTCTCCGAAACTCTCCAATTACCTGACGTTAATTCTGACCGGCGAACGCCGCGCAGTGACCGATAGCCTGCTCTCCTATGTTGGCCTGAAAGATAAATATTCAGGGGACAGCTGGGGGCAGGTGACGAAAAACGGCGGTAGCGTACAACTGAGCTACGACGACGGTGATGCGGGCTTCTTCGTGGGGGGCGGTGGTTACAGCTACATTGGCAACAACGTGGCGAGCAACACCAGCGCCAACGCCAACGCCGGCGTGTACCTGCGTCCGTGGCATGATGATTTCCGTCAGTTGCAGACGGGCTTAAGCGTCAGTTGGATGAATTTCTCGAAAAACCTCAGCTACTTCACCTATGGGCAGGGGGGCTATTTTAGCCCGCAGAACTATGTCAGCGTGTCGTTACCTGTCGATTTCTCACAAAAAATCGATAACTGGAAGCTGAGCCTGGGCGGATCTGTGGGATACCAGTCCTACACCCAGGATAAGAGCGATTATTTCCCGAACGATCCCGAAGCACAGAGAATGTTGCAGCAACTGGCTGATATGGGCTTTACCAAAGAAGCGCAGTATGGCAGCAAATCGCAAAACGGGATTGGCTATACCTTCCGGGCAGGGATTGATTACAACCTGAACAAGAATATGACCGTCGGCGGTAGGGTCGGTTACGACACCTTTGGCGACTATAACGAAAGTACTGCCGGGATCTGGTTCCGCTATATGTTGGGAGATAAATAATGACGTCGAGTACGGCTAATCCTTTACTGCTGTCTTATTTTCAACGGCAACAAACGCCGGCCGGTTGGTTTGACCTGCTGTCGGTAATGGTTGATGGCATGGTGAGAAACGTGGGGGAAGCGGAAAGCCAACCCTTCTTGCGCCAGATGGGGGCATCGCTGGCGGAACGTTTTCCTCTGCCTGCCTCACAAACCATCGGCGAACTCGAAACCAACATCAACGCGCTGCTTGCTGAGTTTAATTGGGGCTATATTGATATTGATGCCAGCGAAGAGGGATTATCGTTCCGCCATCAGGGGTTACCGGTTTCCCGGGATGAGAACAGCCAGACGCGTTGGTGTTACGCATTTTGCGCCATACTGGAAGGGCTTTATTCCCGTTGGCTGCAAGGACAGGGCGGAAAATCGCATCTCGCTTTTAGCCGCGAACGGCTTTACTCCGTATCGGACGTTGTGTTCCGCTACGCTAACCCACAATGAGTCTGAGTATGTTTAAACGCGTTTTCGCCATGATGGTGATGATGATGAGTGTGCTTTTTTCCTCGTTTTCGCAGGCGGGACAGGCCTGGGAAGCGTACAAAGCGCGCTTTCTGATGACGGATGGCCGTATTGTTGATACCGGCAATAAAAACGTCTCTCACACGGAAGGCCAGGGTTTCGCCATGCTGATGGCGGTGGCCAGCAATGATAAAGCGGCGTTTGACCGCATCTGGGGATGGACAGATAAGACGCTCAGGAACAAGGACAATGGTCTGTTCTACTGGCGTTTTAATCCCGTCGAGCCGGATCCGATTGCCGATAAGAATGACGCAACGGATGGCGATGCGTTAATTGCATGGGCGTTGTTAAAAGCCAGTCAGCGCTGGAATGATAATAGTTATGCCACCGCATCGGATGCCATTACCCAGGCGATGATTAAACATACGGTGATCAATTATGCGGGTTATCGGGTGATGCTGCCGGGCGCGAAGGGTTTCAATCTCAACAGTTATGTGAACCTGAACCCGTCGTATTTTATCTTCCCGGCATGGAAAGCGTTCGCTAACCGTAGCCATCTGGTGGTCTGGAATGATCTGATCCGTGATAGCACTACGCTGCTTGGCAAAATGGGCTGGGGTCAATCGCATTTGCCTACCGACTGGGTATCACTGTCGGCGGATGGCAAACTGAGCCCTGCCAAAGAGTGGCCGCCGCGCATGAGTTTCGACGCTATTCGTATTCCGTTGTATATCTCATGGTGGAATCCGCAAAGTTCGCTGCTGACGCCGTGGCGCAACTGGTGGCAGGGTTATGATCGTAGCCGCACCCCGGCCTGGGTGAACGTTACAACCAACGATACCGCCCCGTACAATATGAATGGCGGTTTGCTGGCGGTACGTGATTTGACGATGGGCCAGACGTCTGGCGAGCCGCAAATCAACGCACAGGATGATTATTATTCTGCCAGTCTGAAAATGTTGGTCTGGCTGGCACAGCAGCAACAGTAATTTTCCGCTTTTCCTGGTGATGTCTCCGGACCGTACACCCTGAGGGGTGAGGAATCCCCCACAAAAATGCGAGCACGAACGGTCCCCTCTCCCCGTGGGAGAGGGCCAGGGTGAGGGGAAAATGCGGCTCTGATGGTCATTCCGTTCACCTTATGTTCCTTGCTTTTCTGTCGCGACAGAGCCCGTGAACGTGCCAGGGTGGCTCACCGCCACCACCCTGGCGACCCGGGCTCCCGGCCAGGAAAATCGCCGCTGGCGCGGTGCATTCGTCTTATGTCGTCTGACTTTCGGGTCGGGGACCAGCCTGCGTCCTTGCAGGCTATCCCCTCCGCCCGCTTCCCTGCGGGCGGCCCCGGTCAGCCGCCAACGCCTCATCGATTTTCAGCCGGACCCTGTCATCGCTGTCACTGTTTTATTCTTATTAAGCGGCGTTATCGCTGTAAAACGTAAGATTACCAGGGATTCCTCAGCCCTCAGGGAGAGGGCTGAGGTGAGGGTGAAAGCCCTCTCGGCTGGTCGCTTATTGCCCCCCTCCCGGATGGCGGCGCAGGCGACATATTCGGGCTACGACTTGCCCCCTTGCTTCGGCGAGGGGACAAACAACCTACTGCGGATAGGGCACCCAGTCGCCGCCGTTCAGACGAACATACGGCTTATTCTGGTACTGAATCACCACGGCGTTAGCATTTTCTGAAACCGGTGCTGTCTGCGGCAGGCCGCTGGTCAGCTGATCCCAGTTCACGCGATCTTCGGTGAATATCTTGCCATCCAGCACGCGCGTTACCAGTTCTGATATCGCCAGGAAGCTGCTCGGTTGATTGATCTCAATCGCAGGCCCTTCATGCGGCGCCTTCATGCCAAAGAACTTGATTGCCGTTGGGACGTGGGTAATCGATGGGCTTGGAATATCACGCAGGCCGGAAACCTGCATCTTGTCGCCCTGCAGGGCCGCGCCATGTTCCGGCACCATCACTACCATCACCTTACGCCCGGATTTCTCCAGTTGCGTGAAGAAGGCATCCAGCTCATCAAACAATTTCTGGGCGCGAATTTTATAATCCGCCGTCTGGCGCACGCCGGGGAAATGGTTACCGTCGTGCAGTGGCAACAGGTTATAGAAGGTCGCGGTACGCTGACCATTATTGTTCGCCTCGTTCTCCATCCAGCGGTTCAACACGGCGGTATCGTCATAGACCGGAGAGCCATCAAACGACAACAGAACCGGCGGCAAGCCTGCCTGATTCATCAACGGCACCTGCACGCCGCCGTTGTCGCGGATCTCTTTGAGGAAATCACCAAACACGCCGTTGTGATCCATCATCAACTGTTGGGTGAAACCCAGTTTGGCCAGGTTATCAAACAGGTAGCACTGGGCGCCGGCTGTCTGGTAGAGATTTTTATGCGATGTCTGACCGCAGCTCGCGCGTAGCAGACGAATGGCCGCCGGGCCGCTATAGGCAGTGGCCGAATTAAACTGCTTAAAGACAATATCGAAATGTGACCACAGTGGGTGCGATGACAAACCTGCGACATCAATATCTGACCAGGAGAGCGAACAAATGTTGATAACCAGCAGATCAAAAGGCTGTGCATCTGCCGGCAATTGTGTCGGGAACGGCGTCTGGCGTTTCTCTTCGGAGGCATAGAAACTGGCGAGCCAGGCATTCAGGTTCTCAGAGGTTGGCGGCGCGGTTTGTGCCGGAATATCGCCCACCACGGGTGTTGCCGCGGTATTCGCGACGGTCGGCGCCACCGTACCGCCCGTTGTGGCAAGGGTGTTTTGTTGGGTGCTTTGCGGCCACAGGGTGAAGGCCGGGCCGACAATCGTCAGCACATTCAGCCAGATCATAATAGCGACAACAAATACCGTGACGCGTATCCACTGCGCCAGGAACAGCCAGGCGACAAGCAACACGAACAGCGCGCCAATCATCTGCCAGTTAATAAAACGCGTTACCAGATCGAGCAGGTAATCGGCGCTAAAGCCTGCCACCTGGGAGCCCTGACTCATAATGCTATCGATACCCGGTAGCCAGGTATCATGCCAGAACAGGCCGAAACCAATCGGGAGGGCAATGCAGTGGCGCAGGCGGTGCAGGCCCGGACCTGGCAATGGCATCAACAGAAAGGCCATAAACACCAGGTTCAGCAATGGATGAAAATTAAGGTAGCCCGCCCACAGCAAACCAAATTTCACCAAAAAATAGAAATTCCAGCCGGATAAACCGCGCCAGTGTTGCCACAGCGTCGAGGGTCTGGAAGGCGTCAGCGTTTGATTAGTCATGTTTTCGGTCTGCCTTGACGAACGATTCCCGACGCAATATGCCGGCCGGTTTAACGTAGCGAGGTTTAATAAACATTATTCTTGCAATAAGACGAATGCGGTACAGCCAGTGGCGTGCCAGATAGCCCAGCGGGAAGAAAATCAGCGCGCAAAGGATAACGAGTTCAATAATATCGGCGATGGACATCATGATGCGCTCCCCGTCTCTTCACTTAACAGTCTCAGGGGTTGGGGGATACGTCGCCAGACTTGCCCGTCATGCTCGGCATTCATGATTTTCGGCTCATCGCTTGTACCCGCAAGCGGACTGCCCCATTTTTCCGGCCCGACTTCCCGCAATAGCACCAGCTCGGCCGCAATCTGGTTGTCTTCGAACCACACCATGCGGTTAGAGAAGATATCGGCTGTAGGTAACGGGAAAATGTGATTAAGGGCGGTGTCGAGATCGTTTACACGACAGAACGACAAAAACATCAGCAGGCGATTATCGCCGATGGTGACAATATCCCCGGCACGGTTCGGGCGGCAGAGCGTTAGCGCTTGTTCTACGCGAATACCAGGCACCGGGCGCAGCGCCACCAGCACCCCTTTGCCGTCTGGCGGTAACAGCGTGTTATTCACCATATTGGCTACCGCCTCGCAGAACGTGGTCCACGGCTGGAAGCCGCGCAGCTTGAGCGGCAGTGTCATTGAGAGCAGTGTAGAAATATCTTCCGGCACAATGCGTTTAAATTGTTGCCCCTGTACGCTTTCGATAAGCGTCAGGCAGCGGGAGAGTGGGGCGTTCCAGGGGATGACCATGTTTGCGCCACACCGCAACAGCAAACGTTCATCGGTGGCGCGCAGGCTGGCCCTGGTTTCACGAACGATAATCTTCAGTGCGCTACCGCGCTGGCGGCGCAGAGTATGAATCTGGCGGGCAATGGTTTCGATTTGGTTGTTCTGACTCAGGGCGAAAATAAGGGTCGCGGCCTGGCTGGTTCGCGCCTCGTCAAACATTCCTTCGTTGGTTTTAAATAGCGTCCAGTGTTCAGAAAGCGCGGGCGCCCCTTCCAGCACATCGACATTACTGAGCACCCGTTTTTCATCACTGCGCGGCTGGACGGAGGCCTCTTCCTGGTTCGCTAATTGCCAGTGACCATCGTGATGTTCAAGAATAAGTTGTTGCTGGGCACTCACGCCTCTGTCGTTACACCACCAGGCCACATCATAAAGATGCGTTCCGCTTGTATAACGCAAACTAGCCAAACCGAACAATGAACGGTATTTACCTATCAATACTGATGATTGCCTGTCGCTATTGTTTGCAGGGTTTATTACCAGCAATGCGCAGTTATGATATTTCGTCCACTCATGGATTCGTATTAGCCAGTGGTGTAATTTCTCTGCTGAAATATTCTGCCAGGCGTTATTTGCACATAGCAAAATGAGTAAATAATTTTCCGGCTCAATAGAACAAAGTAAATCGCGGGAGAAAAAGTATAGACCCTTTTCATGACTTGGCATGGAAAAAAGTTGTATTTTTTTGGGGCCGTGATCGGATTCTAATCTGAGGATGTTCTGCAAATCATAACCCATACCCGCAATCGCGACTTTCGCGTTTTCAGTTTGCGATGCAATTGTTTGATTAACAAGGCTAATTGCGTCTTCTTCACGATCGGCGTTAATCCACCAGACGCCGCCGGCAGGCATGTGACGTAATTCGTCCCATAGCGACTGGATGCCAATAGAAAATATGGGGTCCACGGTGTCCCTCTACGCGTAATTTATCTGTATCTCAGTTTACTAGCGAAAGCAGAGAAATAAACCTAACATTGAAATTAAAGAACATCAGATTTAGCATGTAAACGAATTTCGTCGCAAATACCTTACTAAGAATGTCCGCAATCTTTTCCTGATTATAAGGGTCGTGTCTGAATGCATAACGATGAACCTAAAACTCAGATGGATTCGACGCTGGGTTATACGTTTCAAAATGATTTTTTGGCGCTCAGTAAGGTGTTTTCTCTGCCCGAAATAGATTATGCCGATATTTCCCAACGAGAACAGTTGGCGGCGGCTATTAAACGTTGGCCCCTGCTGGCAGAATTTGCTCGTCAACAATAAGGAAGCCGTGGATGGCTGTATTGGGGTTACAAGGGGTACGCGGCGGTGTGGGCACCACATCAATTACCGCGGCGCTTGGCTGGGCATTACAACTTTTAGGGGAATCGGTACTTGTTATTGACGCCTGCCCCGATAACCTCCTGCGCCTCTCATTTAATGTTGATTTCGACCACGCCGACGGTTGGGCGCGCGCGCTTCTGGACGGCAAAAACTGGCGCGACGCGGGACTGCGTTATACCTCCAGCATCGACATCCTGCCCTTTGGCCGCCTGACGGATGACGAATGGGAAAACCGGCACCTCTTATATCAGCCCCCCGGTCAGCTAACGACGCTATTACAGACACTGAAAACACAGCAGCGCTACCAATGGGTGCTGGTTGACTTACCGCACGGCTGCTCGCCGCTGGCGCGCCAGTTTCTTGAATTTTGCGACCACACGCTGGCGGTGGTGAAACCGGATACTAACTGTCACGTGCGCCTGCACCAACAGCGGCTGCCGACAGGCGCGCACATCCTGATTAATGATTTACGTATTGGCAGCCAATTGCAGGATGACCTGTATCAGGTGTGGCTTCAAAGCCAGCGCAACCTGATGCCCGTCCTCATCCACCGTGATGAAGCAATGGTGGAATGTCTGGCAGCCAAACAGCCGTTGGGGGAATACCGGAGTGATTCACTGGCGGCGGAAGAGATCCTGACGCTGGCAAACTGGTGTTTGCTGCACTGTTCGCCCGCAGCCACGCCGGGGGAACAACACGCGAGGGTGCCTGAATGAGTCGTCTGGCCGCCTGGTTTCTGACCCCCCCGGTATATACCCGCTTAAGCGAGCGTTACCGCTTTTATCGCCGGAATAAGGCGTCGGGGTTCAGTGCGGCATGCGGCTGTTTCTGGGTAGCACTGGCATGGCTGTTTCTGCCGCTGGAAAATGATCGCTGGCAGCGGGTGCGTGAGCAGCATCAGGCGCTGTTTCCACACATTAATCCGGACAAACCGCGTCCGCTTGACCCGGCACGTTATCTGTTGCAGGTCCTCTGGCTGCTGGCAACTTTGCCACAGCATGTGGCAGCGCAGGCGCAGAAACCTGAACGCCTCCATAAACTGCGTGAACGTTACCATCGCTGGCTGGATTCTCTGCCCACCCGCGTTTCTGACCAGACCCGCCACCTGGATAACCAAAAAGAACTGGGGCATCTCAGCCGGAGAACGCGACGTTTCATTCTGGGGATCATCATCACCTTCTCGCTGATTCTGGCGATCGTCTGCATTACCCAGCCGTTTAACCCACTGTCGCAGCTCATTTTCCTGCTGCTGTTATGGGGCGTGGCCCTGTTGGTTCGTCGTATTCCGGGGCGTTTCTCCGCGCTGATGCTGATCGTCCTGTCGCTAACGGTCTCCTGCCGCTACATCTGGTGGCGCTATACCTCCACCCTGAACTGGGATGACCCGGTCAGCCTGGTGTGCGGTATCGTGTTGCTGTTCGCCGAAACCTATGCGTGGATTGTGCTCATTCTCGGCTATTTCCAGGTGGCCTGGCCGCTTAATCGCCAGCCGGTGCCGCTACCAAAAGATATGGCTCTCTGGCCGTCGGTCGATATTTTTGTGCCCACCTATAACGAAGATTTAAATGTGGTGAAAAACACCATTTATGCGGCGATGGGTATCGACTGGCCGAAAGATAAACTCAAAATCTGGATCCTTGATGACGGCGGCCGGGAAGAGTTTCGTCAGTTTGCCCAGACCGTGGGCGTGGAATACATCGCCCGTACCACCCATGAGCACGCGAAAGCCGGGAACATCAATAACGCGCTGAAATATGCCAAAGGCGATTTCGTTTCGATTTTTGACTGCGACCACGTGCCGACGCGCTCTTTCCTGCAAATGACCATGGGCTGGTTTATCAAAGAAAAAGATCTGGCGATGATGCAGACGCCGCACCACTTTTTCTCGCCGGACCCGTTCGAGCGCAACCTTGGCCGTTTCCGTAAAACGCCAAACGAAGGAACTCTGTTCTACGGGCTGGTTCAGGACGGCAACGATATGTGGGATGCCACCTTCTTCTGCGGCTCGTGTGCGGTCATTCGTCGTGGGCCGCTGGATGAGATTGGCGGTATCGCGGTGGAAACGGTCACCGAAGATGCCCATACCTCGCTGCGCCTGCATCGCAGAGGACATACTTCTGCCTATATGCGTATTCCTCAGGCCGCCGGTCTGGCAACGGAGAGTCTGTCGGCGCACATCGGCCAGCGTATCCGCTGGGCGCGCGGGATGATTCAGATTTTCCGTCTCGATAATCCCCTGCTCGGCAAAGGGCTGAAACTGGCGCAGCGTCTGTGTTACGTCAACGCCATGCTGCACTTCCTCTCCGGGATCCCGCGCCTGGTGTTTCTCACCGCGCCGCTGGCGTTCCTGCTGCTGCATGCCTACATCATCTATGCGCCAGCCATCATGATTGCGCTGTTTGTTTTGCCGCACATGATCCACGCCAGCCTGACCAACTCCAAAATTCAGGGTAAATATCGCCATTCGTTCTGGAGTGAAATCTACGAAACCGTACTGGCCTGGTATATCGCACCGCCGACTCTGGTGGCGCTCTTTAACCCGCACAAGGGCAAATTCAACGTCACCGCAAAAGGGGGACTGGTCGAAGAAGAGTATGTCGACTGGGTTATCTCCCGGCCCTATATCTTCCTTGTTTTGCTGAACATCGTCGGCGTGCTGGTAGGCATCTGGCGTTATTTCTACGGCCCGCAAAACGAGATTTTAACGGTCTTCGTCAGTATCGCATGGGTGTTCTACAACCTGATTATCCTCGGTGGCGCGGTGGCGGTATCGGTGGAAAGCAAGCAGGTTCGTCGCGCGCACCGCGTGGAGATAGCCATGCCTGCGGCTATCGCCCGCGAAGACGGTCATCTGTTCTCCTGTACCGTGCATGATTTTTCCGACGGCGGCCTGGGGATCAAAATCAACGGCCAGTCTCAGGTACTGGAAGGGCAGAAAGTCAGCCTGCTCTTAAAACGCGGCCAACAAGAGTATGTCTTCCCGACAATGGTCGTGCGCGTTTCCGGCAATGAGGTGGGGCTGCAATTAATGCCGCTGACCACGAAACAGCATATCGATTTTGTGCAGTGTACGTTTGCCCGTGCGGATACATGGGCGTTGTGGCAGGACAGCTTCCCGGAAGATAAGCCACTGGAAAGCTTAATGGATATTTTAAAACTGGGCTTCCGTGGTTATCGCCATCTCGCGGAATTTGCTCCACCGTCTGTGAAAATGATTTTCCGGTCGCTAACCGTACTGGTTGCCTGGATTGTGTCGTTTATACCGCGTCGCCCGGAACGTGAAGCGGTAATACAGCACCCCGTGACGTGATTGGCTCAACAATGATGAAAACGCGATGAAAAGAAAACTTTCCTGGATTTGTGCAGTGGCTGTGGGGATGAGCGCTATACCCTCCCTGATGACGTATGCGGCACCCGGTAACCCGGCGGCGCAAGCGGCCCCCACCGTGCCTGCCGTCGCGCCTGCGACACAGCCGGTCGCGACGCCTGCGCCGACACAATCGGAAACGCTGGTCCCTACCACCCCGACAGAGGGACAAACGCAACCGGCACCCCCGACCGGAAGCCATGCCACAGGGCAGGTGACGCCGACCGTGACGCTTTCAAATGCGCCATCGCGCGAGGTCAAGCTGACGTTTGCTGAGATTGCGCCGCCGCCAGGCAGTATGGTGCTGCGCGGTGTCAACCCGAACAATGGCATTGAGTTCGGCACGCGCAGCGATGAAGTGGTGTCGAAAGCGTTGCTCAATCTCGAATATACCCCGTCACCGTCACTGCTGCCGGTCCAGTCGCAGCTAAAGGTCTACCTGAATGACGAACTGATGGGCGTGCTGCCGGTCACCAAAGAACAACTGGGTAAAAAGACCTTTGCGCAGGTGCCCATCGACCCGCTTTACATTACCGACTTCAACCGCGTGCGGCTGGAGTTTGTCGGTCACTATCGCGATGTCTGTGAAAACCCGGCCAGCACGACGCTGTGGATGGATATTGGCCGCAGTAGCTCGCTGGAACTTTCTTACCAGACGCTGGCCGTGCAAAACGACCTGTCGCACTTCCCGATCCCGTTCTTCGACCCGCGTGACACTCGTCCGTTAACGCTGCCGATGGTCTTCGCCGGTGCGCCGGATCTGGCTGAGCAGCAGGCGGCGGCAGTCATAGCCTCCTGGTTTGGTTCACGTACCGGCTGGCGGGGGCAGAACTTCCCGGTTATGTACAACGGTCTGCCGGATCGTAATGCGATTATTTTCGCCACCAACGACAAGCGTCCGGATTTCCTGCGTGACGCACCGGCGGTGAACGCCCCAACCATCACCATGATGAGCCACCCGAACAATCCTTATGTGAAATTACTGGTGGTATTTGGGCGCGATGACAAAGACCTGTTACAGGCGGCAAAAGGTATCGCTCAGGGGAACGTGTTGTTCCGTGGCAGCAGTGTCACCGTTGATGAAGTGAAACCACTGCTGGCGCGCAAACCCTATGATGCGCCGAACTGGATACGCACTGACCGCGCGGTCACCTTTGGTGAACTGAAAACCTATGAAGAGCAGTTGCAGTCCACGGGCCTGCAACCGGCGTCGATCAATGTCGCGTTGAACCTGCCGCCGGATCTCTATCTCTTGCGCAGTAACGGTATTGATATGCATCTGAACTACCGTTATACCGCGCCGCCGACCAAAGACAATTCGCGTATGGATATCAGCCTGAACAACCAGTTCCTGCAATATTTCAGTCTGGTCAGCAATCAGGATACCAACCGACTGCTACTACGCCTGCCGGTGTTACAGGGGTTGCTGGATGGTAAAACCGATGTTTCTATTCCGGCGCTGAAACTGGGGGCGGTGAATCAACTGCGCTTTGACTTCCAGTATATGAATCCCATGCCGGGTGGCACTATCGACAACTGCGTCACCTTCCAGCCGGTGCAAAACCGTGTGGTCATTGGCGACGATTCCACTATCGATTTCTCGAAGTACTACCATTTCCTGGCGATGCCGGATCTGCGCGCGTTTGCCAATGCAGGCTTCCCGTTCACCCGAATGGCTGACCTGTCTGAAACCATTGTTGTGGTGCCGCCAGCCCCGACGGAGGGGCAACTGACCACGCTGCTGGACTCGCTGGCTACCGTCGGTGCGCAAACGGGCTTCCCGGCCATTAACGTGACATTGACCAATGACGGTACGCAGATTCAGGGGAAAGACGCCGACATCATGATCATCGGCGCGCTCCCGGAAAAACTGAAAGACGACAAGCGTATCGACCTGCTGGTTCACGCGGCGCAAAGCTGGGTGAAAACGCCGCTGCGCCAGACGCCGTTCCCTGGCGTGACGCCTGATGAGGTTGATCGTCAGGCGGATGCGCAGACCTCGGTGTCGTCCAGCGGCCCGATGGCGGCCATTATCGGCTTCCAGTCGCCTTATAACGATCAGCGCAGCGTGGTGGCACTGCTGGCGGACAGCCCGCGCGGCTACGAGTTGTTAAACGACGCGATGAATGACAGCGGTAAACGTGCCTCGATTTTCGGCTCCGTCTCGGTGATTCGCGAATCGGGGGTGAACGGTCTGCGTGTGGGCGACATCTACTACGTGGGACATCTGCCGTGGTTCGAACGTATCTGGTATGCGCTGGCGAACCATCCGGTACTGCTGGCGATTCTGGCCGCGGTGAGCGTGGTATTGCTGGCATGGGTGCTGTGGCGTCTGCTGCGTATTATTAGCCGTCGCCGTCTCGACCCGGATCACGAGTAAGCGGTGATGAAAGCGCTACGCTGGATGGTCATGGCGGCGCTTATGCTGGCGGCGGCGCAGGTAAGCGCCGCCTGTAACTGGCCCGCATGGGAGCGCTTTAAACAGGACTATATTAGCGATGGCGGACGCGTCATCGACCCAAGTGATGCCCGCCAGATAACCACCTCCGAAGGGCAAAGCTATGCCCTGTTCTTTGCCCTTGCGGCGAACGATCGCGATGCCTTTAAAACGGTGCTGAGCTGGACGCAAAATAACCTGGCGGAAGGGGATTTAAGCGCGCGGCTACCCGCATGGCTGTGGGGGCGGAAAAATGAAACCGAATGGACGGTACTGGATACTAACTCCGCGTCGGATGCGGATATCTGGATTGCCTGGTCTCTGCTGGAAGCCGGACGGCTGTGGAACATGCCGGACTATACCGGGATCGGAAAAGCGCTGCTCTCACGCATTGCCAAAGAAGAGGTGACCACGGTACCCGGCCTTGGCTCCATGCTGCTTCCCGGCAAGATCGGGTTTGCTGATAACGATGCCTGGCGCTTCAACCCCGGCTATCTGCCGCCCCAACTGGCCCAGTACTTTACCCGTTATGGCGCGCCCTGGACGACGCTACGGGAGACCAACCTGCGTTTAATTATGGAAAGCGCGCCGAAAGGGTTCTCCCCTGACTGGGTACGTTATCAGAAAAATAAGGGCTGGCAGCTTACCGCCGATAAGCCGGTTATCGGGGGTTACGATGCGATTCGCGTGTATACATGGGTAGGCATGATGCATGACAGCGACCCGCAAAAGGCGCGTATGCTGGCGCGCCTCAACCCCATGGAAACCATGACGGCGAAACAGGGTGTGCCGCCAGAAAGAGTCAACGTGGCGACCGGCAAGGTTCAGGGTAATGGCCCTGTGGGTTTCTCCGCGGCACTCCTGCCATTTTTACAGGATCGTGATGCTCAGGCGGCGCAGCGTCAGCGGGTGGCGGATCGCTTCCCCGGCAAAGACGCCTATTACAGTTATGTTCTGACCCTTTTCGGACAAGGTTGGGACGAGCATCGTTTCCGCTTCACCCCTCGCGGTGAGTTACAACCTGACTGGGGCCAGCAATGCGCAAGCTCACATTAAGTTTATTGTCTTTCACGCTCGGCATCTCAGTGATGCCTTTTGCGCAGGCGGCACCGGACGCGCAACAACAACTGCTTGAACAGGTACGCCTGGGCGAAACCACCAAACGTGAAGATTTGGTACGCCAGTCGTTATATCGCCTTGAATTAATGGCTCCCGACGACCCGGATGTGATTGCCGCGCGTCTGCGCTATCTGCTGCGTCAGGGGGATAATGCCGGTGCGCAAAAGCAGATGGCGCGGCTGAACGCTCTCGCACCAAACGCCAGCGCGACCAAAACGTCGCGTATCACGATGGCGCTGTCGACACCCGAAGGACGACAGGCCTTGCAGGAAGCGCGTTTACAGGCCGCCACGGGACATCCGCAGGAGGCCGTTGCCGCCTACGAGAAGATGTTTAACGGCAGTGCGCCAGCAGGCGATCTGGCGGCGGAATACTGGATGCAGGTGGCGAAAGTCCCGGCGCGACACAACGAAGCCATTACTCAGTTGAAAGCCCTTAATGCCAGCAATCCGGGAAATGCCGATTTGCAAAATACGCTGGCACGGCTGTTGATCGCCGACGGGCGCAACGAAGAAGGCTATGCCGTTCTTGAGCAAATGGCGAAAAACAACACCGGGCGCGATGCCGCAGCCAATCTCTGGTATCAGCAGATTCAGGGCATGGCCGTCAGCGAAAAAAGCGTGGCGGCTCTCAAACGTTTCCTGAGCGTGTTCAGTGAAGGGGATACGGTTGTGACGGCGCGCCAGCAGCTTGATGCACAACAGAAACAGTTGGCTGACCCGGCATTTCGGGAGCGTGCCAGCGGGCTGGCGGCCGTGGAAGCGGGCAAGGGCGGCACGGCGATTGGCGCATTGCAGGATGCCGTAAGCAAAAATCATCAGGACAGCGAAGTCGTCGGGGCGCTGGGGCAGGCCTATTCCCAGAAGGGCGATCGTGCCCGGGCGGTGGCGCAGTTTGAGCGGGCCATCGCCCTCGATCCCAATAGCGATAATCGCGGCAAATGGGACAGCCTGCTCAAGGTGAACCGTTACTGGTTGTTGATTAAACAAGGCGATGCGCAACTGGCGGCGAAAAATCCGGCCCAGGCGGAACGCCTCTACCAGCAGGCGCGTGCGATTGATAATACCGACAGCTACGCGGTGCTGGGGCTGGGCGATGCGGCAATGGCCCGCAAGGATACCGCCGCCGCAGAGCGTTTCTATTACCAGGCGCTGCGTATGGATAGCGGTAACAGCAACGCGGTACGTGGTCTGGCGAATATTTACCGCGCGCAGTCGCCGGAAAAAGCCGATGCCTTTATTCAGTCACTGAGCGCCAGCCAGCGGCGCAGCATTAACGACATTGAACGCAGCCTGACCAATGACCGACTCGCGCAGGAGGCGGAGCGGCTGGAAAATCAGGGCAACTGGGCGCAGGCCGCCGTATTGCAAAAGCGCCGTCTGGCGCTGGACCCGGATAGTGTGTGGGTGACCTACCGTCTGGCCAGTGATTTGCGCTCCGCCGGTCAACAGATTGAAGCCGACGCGCAGATGCGCGCGCTGGCGCGCAATAAACCGGCTGATCCTGAGCAGGTTTACGCTTACGGCCTCTATCTTTCCGGCAATAACCAGGAGAGCGCGGCGCTGGCGCACCTCAACACGCTGTCGCGCGACAAGTGGAACAGCAATATTCAGGAACTCTCCGACAGGCTGGAAGCCAATCAACGCCTGGCGCGGGCTAATCAGTTGCGCAATGCGGGCCATGAGCCAGAAGCAATCGCTTTTCTTCAACAGCAGCCTGCGTCGACGCGTATTGATTTGACGCTCGCCGACTGGGCGCAACAGCGGGGCGATAATCCCACGGCGATATCGACCTATCAGCGCGTGTTGAATCGCGAGCCGACCAATGAAGATGCGGTACTGGGGCTGGCAGAAATTTATGCCGCCGACGGCAACCGCATGGCTTCGCGTGAAATGCTGGCCAAATTACCGGCCGCCACTCCGACTGCGCCACGGACGATCAATACCCAACGCCGGGTGGCAATGGTGCAGGCGGCGGTGGGCGATAATGACGCCGCCCGTCAGACTTTCAGCGAGATTGTGCCGCAGGCGAAGGGGCTAGCGCCTTCGATGGAAAGCGCGCTGGTGCTGCGTGATGCGGCGCGTTTCCAGGTGCTGGAGGGGCAACCGCAGGCGGCGCTGGAAACCTATAAAGACGCGATGGTTGCATCGGGCGTGGCGGCAACCCGTCCCGCCAGTAATGACGAATTCACCTATAAAACCCGCAACAACGAGAAAGATGACTGGCTGAAACGCGGCGTGCGCAGCGATGCCGCAGAACTTTATCGTCAGCAGGATGTGAATGTCACCCTGGAGCATAACTACTGGGGGTCGAGCGGTACGGGCGGCTACTCTGATTTAAAAGCCCACACCACTATGCTGCAGGCCGATGCGCCGCTGGCTGACGGCAGGATGTTCTTTCGTACCGATATGGTGAATATGGATGCCGGAAAGTTCTCGCTTAAAGATGACGGGACATATTCGCCGCACTGGGGAACCTGTAATGAAGTGGCCTGTGAGGGCGGCGACCGCACCCAGACGGCTAACGGCGTGAGTGTTGCGGTAGGCTGGCGCAATAAGACCTGGGATATGGATATTGGCACCACGCCGATTGGCTTTAACGTGGTGGATATCGTCGGCGGCCTGAGCTACAGCAATGATATCGGGGCGATTGGCTACACGCTGAATGTGCATCGTCGTCCGATCTCCAGCTCCTTACTGGCGTTTGGCGGGCAGAAAGATAACGGCAATGGCGATCATCCCGGTACCACATGGGGCGGCGTGCGGGCGAATGGCGCCACCGCCAGCATGAGTTATGACCGTGGCGAGGCGCACGGCGTCTGGGCCTCTTTAGGCGCCGATCAGTTGACCGGGAAAAATGTGGCTGACAACTGGCGAGTGCGCTGGATGGCGGGGTATTACTACAAGCTTATCAATGAGAATAACCGCCGTCTGACCATTGGCCTTAATAATATGATTTGGCACTACGACAAAGATCTGAGCCACTACACCCTGGGGCAAGGGGGCTATTATAGCCCGCAAGAATATTTGTCATTTTCGGTGCCCGTGACCTGGCGTCAACGTACGGAGAACTGGTCCTGGGAGTTGGGTGGCTCTGCCTCCTGGTCACATTCGCGTAAGAAAACGGAACGAAGCTATCCGTTACTGAATTTAATCCCGGCGGATTATCGTACCGACGCCAGAACCGCGCTGGAGGAAGGGAGTTCATCGAGCGGCGTAGGTTATACCGCCCAGGCGTTGGTTGAACGGCGTATTAACGCGAACTGGTCCGTTGGCCTTGGCGTGAATATTCAGCAGGCGAAAGATTACACGCCAAGCCAGGGAATGCTCTTTATCCGTTATTCCGCCGCAGGGTGGCAGGGCGATATGGACATGCCGCCGCAGACGCTGACGCCATACGCTGACTGGTAATAATGAGGATAATTCCTGGGGGAAGCGTGGCGGGCAATATGGCCCGCCACATGAAATTTGTGCTTATTATTCCGTGTATTGCTGACGCTTTTTCCTCATAGCGTTGGCGCTGAGGCAATCTTGACGCCTCTTTATCTCAAACTGTCACGATAGGGTATACTCTGGCGGCGGAGTTGTATTTTATTGCCCTGCGCTTGTGTATCTCTGGAGAGTGATTTTGCGTGTCAGCCGTTCTTTAACGATTAAACAGATGACTGCGGTTTTTTCCGTGGCGATGGTGTTTATTTTCATTTTTTGCGTCATTTTGCTGTTTCATTTTGTGCAGCAGAATCGCTACAACACGGCTACGCAACTGGAAAGTATTGCCCGTTCGGTACGTGAACCGCTGTCCGAAGCCATATTAAAGGCCGATTTCCCGGAAGCGGAATCGGTGCTTAAGCAAATTAAGCCAGCCGGGGTGGTTATCCGCGCGGATGTGGTGCTGCCCAATCAGTTTCAGGCGTTGCGCCTGCGATTTATTCCCGAGCGCCCGGTGCCTATGATGATCGCGCGGGTGTTTGAACTGCCTATCCAGATTTCATTGCCCATTTACTCCCTGCAGCGCCCCGCTAATCCACAGCCGATTGCCTATCTGGTGCTCGAAGCGGACTCTTATCGCGTCTATAAATTCGTGATGAGCACCCTTTCAACGTTGGTAACTGCTTACTTACTTTTGACGTTGATTATGACGGTGGCGATCACCTGGTGTATTAACCGATTGATCGTCCATCCGCTGCGCAAAATCGCCCGTGAACTGAGCGATGTACCGCAGCAGGACCAGGTCGGGCACCAACTGGCGTTGCCGCGTCACCATCAGGATGATGAGATTGGCAGCCTGGTTCGCAGCTATAACCGTAATCAGCAAAACCTGTTGCGTCAGCATGATGAGTTGAACACCCAGTCGACCCTCTTCCCGGTATCGGAACTGCCAAACAAAGCCTTCCTGATGGCGCTGCTGGATCAGGTGGTGGCACGGCAGAAGACCACCGCGCTGATGTTTATCGCTTGTGAAACGTTGCAGGATACGGCGGGTGTGCTGAAAGAGTCACAGCGCGAGATGCTGCTGTTGACGCTGGTGGAGAAGCTGAAATCTGTCATTTCACCGCGGATGGTGCTTGCCCAGGTCAGTGCCTATGACTTCGCCATTATCGCCCATGGGGTGAAAGAGCCATGGCACGCCATAACATTAGGTCAGCAAGTACTCACTGTTATTAATGAGCGCGTGCCCATTCACGGCATTCAGTTGCGCCCGAGTGCCAGCATCGGTGTGGCGATGTTCCATGGCGACCAGACCGCGGAACAGCTTTACCGACGTGCGGCTTCAGCGGCGTTTACATCACGACGCAAAGGGAAAAATCAGATTCAATTCTTCGATCCAAAGGAGATGGAAGAGGCGCAAAAACGGCTGTCGGAAGAGAGCAATATCCTGACCGCGCTTGAAAATCGCAAGTTTGCCATCTGGCTTCAGCCGCAGGTGGACCTCGCCACGAATGCGGTGGTGAGCGCCGAAACATTGCTGCGTATGGAGCAACCGGATGGCAGTTGGGAGTTGCCGGAAGGGTTAATCGAACGCATCGAGTCGTGCGGGCTAATGGTTACCGTGGGTTATTGGGTGCTGGAAGAGTCGTGCCGTCTGTTGTCTGCCTGGCAAGAGCGCGGGCTGATGATGCCGCTGTCGGTGAATCTCTCGGCGTTGCAACTGATGCACCACGATATGGTGCCGGACATGCTGGAACTGCTCAATCGCTATCGAATTAAACCCAACACCTTGATTCTTGAAGTGACTGAGAGCCGTCGCATTGATGACCCACAGGCGGCGGTGACCATTCTGCGCCCGCTGCGGAATGCGGGGGTGCGTATTGCGCTGGACGATTTCGGCATGGGCTATGCCGGGTTACGTCAATTACACCATATGAAGTCACTGCCGGTAGATGTACTTAAAATCGACAAAATTTTTGTTGAAGGCTTGCCCGACGACAGCAGCATGGTGGCGTCGATTATCCACATGGCCCGAAGCCTGGATTTAAGCATTATCGCCGAAGGAGTTGAAACCGAAGCGCAGCGCGAATGGCTGCAAAATGCGGGTGTGGAAATCGTGCAGGGATTTTTGTTCGATCGCGCCATGACGCCGGAATCATTTGAAGCGCGTTATTTTTCAACGTCAGACAATGCTGAAAATGGTTGAAATGTTGCTGGCTTGTACGAGTCAGCTCTAATTTTTTAACATCATTGTTTCAAATTTGATGTGAGTATATTTCTGTCATGTTTTCCGGGTGTTATTTTTAACCCGCAGGCGCGAGAAATCCCTAAAAAGCCTGTGGTTTATACCTCAAGGACACCCTATGAAAACCTCTCTGTTTAAAAGTCTGTATTTCCAGGTACTGACGGCAATCGCTATCGGTATTTTGCTCGGCCATTTCTACCCGGAACTGGGCGCGCAAATGAAACCGCTTGGTGATGCCTTCGTTAAGCTGATTAAAATGATTATCGCCCCTGTCATCTTCTGTACGGTAGTGACAGGTATCGCCGGTATGGAAAGCATGAAGGCGGTAGGCCGCACGGGTGCGGTGGCGTTACTCTATTTTGAAGTGGTTAGTACGCTGGCACTGATTATCGGCCTGATTATCGTCAACGTAGTGCAGCCCGGTGCGGGGATGAATGTTGACCCCTCAACGCTGGATGCTAAAGCGGTTGCGGTGTATGCAGAACAGGCCAAAGAGCAGGGTATCGTCGCCTTCCTCATGGACGTTATCCCGGGCAGTGTGATTGGCGCGTTTGCCAGCGGCAACATTTTGCAGGTGCTGCTGTTTGCCGTGCTGTTTGGTTTCGCGCTGCACCGTCTGGGCAACAAGGGCCAGCTAATTTTCAACGTGATTGAAAGTTTCTCGCAGGTCATTTTCGGCATCATCAACTTTATTATGCGTCTTGCACCCATTGGTGCGTTTGGCGCGATGGCCTTTACCATCGGTAAGTACGGTGTTGGCACGCTGATCCAGTTGGGGCAGCTCATTATCTGCTTCTATATCACCTGTATTCTGTTCGTGGTGGTGGTATTGGGTTCGATTGCCCGCGCGACAGGCTTTAACATTTTCAAATTTATCCGTTATATCCGCGAAGAACTGCTGATCGTGCTGGGGACCTCTTCGTCCGAGTCTGCGCTGCCGCGTATGCTCGAGAAGATGGAACGCCTCGGTTGTCGTAAGTCCGTCGTGGGGCTGGTTATCCCTACCGGCTACTCGTTTAACCTGGACGGAACCTCTATTTACCTGACGATGGCGGCCGTGTTTATCGCCCAGGCTACCAACAGCCATATGGATATTTTCCATCAGATAACCTTGCTGGTAGTCCTGTTGCTCTCGTCAAAAGGCGCAGCGGGGGTGACCGGGAGCGGCTTTATCGTACTGGCGGCAACCATTTCCGCGGTGGGCCATTTACCGGTAGCAGGACTGGCGCTGATTCTGGGTATCGACCGTTTTATGTCAGAAGCGCGTGCGCTGACTAACCTGGTCGGTAATGGCGTGGCGACCGTGGTCGTGGCGAAATGGGTAAAAGAGCTCGATCAGAAAAAGCTAACGGATACGCTGAATAATCGCGCATCAAGCAGCAAAACCGGCGAAATTTCCTCTTAATTTCGCTACTTAGCCCCGTAGTCCTTGTCGGGCTACGGGTGCCTGCGCATAATTACCCCCTGGCCCGTCACAATTCAGAACGAATTGCCCGGGATTTTTCACTTCGCTGTGTGACATTTTGCAATTCGTGAGGTCTAACAGCGAAGTGTTAAAGTATCTTTAGCCTCCAGACATGTCGGGGCTGACTTTTTAACCAGGAACGTTGATCAGGGGTTCTCATGCAGGGCACAAAAATTCGATTGTTAACAGGCGGTTTGCTCATGATGGCAGCTGTCGGTTATGTGCAGGCAGATGCGCTCCAGCCCGACCCGGCCTGGCAACAGGGGACACTGGCAAATGGTTTGCAATGGCAAGTCCTGGCCACACCACAACGCCCCAGCGATCGCATCGAAGTACGTCTGTCTATTAATACCGGTTCGCTCACCGAGAGTACGCAACAGAGCGGCTTTAGCCATTTTCTCCCACGTATTGCGCTGACCCAAAGCGGTAGCCTGCAACCTGCACAGGTACGTTCACTGTGGCAGCAGGGTATCGACCCGAAGCGTCCGTTACCTCCCGCGCTGGTCTCGTATGAATACACGATGTTCAATCTGAGCCTGCCGAATAACCGCAACGATTTGCTCAAAGAAGCGCTGGTCTGGCTCTCTGACAGCACCGGGCGCCTCACCATTACGCCAGAAACGATTAACCATGCGCTGGCCAGCGAAGATATGGTGGCGACCTGGCCGGGTAACACCAAAGACAACTGGTGGCGCTATCGCCTGAAAGGGTCGTCATTGCTGGGCCATGATCCGGCTGAAACGCTCAAACAACCGCTGGATGCGAAACAGCTCCAGGCCTTCCATCAGAAATGGTACACCCCCGACGCGATGACGCTGATTGTGGTGGGTAACGTTGATAGCCGCGCGGTTGCCGAGCAGATTAACAAGGCGTTTGGCGATCTGAAAGGCAAGCGCGAAACACCGGCCCCGGTGCCGACTTTATCGCCACTACCGCGTCAGCCAGTTAGTATCATGACGGACTCTGTGCGTCAGGATCGTCTTTCCATCATGTGGGATACCGCCTGGCAGCCGATTCGTGAATCTGCGGCCTTGCAACGCTACTGGCGTGCTGATTTAGCCCGCGAGGCGCTGTTCTGGCACGTGCAGCAGTATCTGGCGAAGACCAACGTGAAAGACATTGGTCTGAGCTTCGACTGCCGGGTGTTGTTCCAGCGTGCGCAGTGTGCCATCAACCTTGACTCGCCAAACGATAAGCTCAACAGCAATCTGGATATCGTGGCCCGCGAGCTGGCGAAAGTGCGCGATCGCGGCCTGCCGGAAGACGAGTTTGATGCGCTGGTGGCGCAAAAAAATCTTGAGCTTCAGAAGCTGTTTGCTACTTATGCCCGCACGGATACCGACATCCTGATTAGCCAGCGGATGCGTTCGCTACAAAACCAGGTGGTGGATATCGCGCCCGAGCAGTACCAAAAATTGCGCCAGAACTTCCTGAGTAGCCTGACGAAAGAAATGCTGAATCAGGATTTACGTCAGCAGCTTTCGCAGGATATGGCGTTGGTATTGCTGCAGCCGAAAGGCGAGCCGGAGTACAACATGAAGGATCTGCAGGCGAGCTGGGAAGAGTTGATGTCTTCTGGTGAGCAGAATGCCGCGCCAGCCAACGTGGATGATGCCCATCAGGATGTGTCGGATATTCCGCCGCAGCAGTAAAGGTTGTGGGTGTTCCCGGATGCGGCGTAAACGCCTGATCCGGGCTACCAGACAGGCCGCATGGAATAGTCCCCTCTCCCTATGGGAGAGGGTCAGGAAGAGGGGAAAAAGACCTGCCCCGGACAGGAGGCAGGAAAAATCCTTAGTTCGGCATGGCGTCGCGCGGAATGATCGCGCCACGGTATTGAATCACCGTGCTGGCCGTTAAGTGGCCGCGTCTGGCAGCCGCTTCGGCATCGCCACCGGTCAGGCGCACGGCCAGATATCCGGCGCTGAATGAATCACCCGCTGCGGTAGTGTCCACCACTTTCTCTTTTGGCAATTTCACCGCAGGCACTTCTTTCAGGGCTTCCCCCTGGATTGCGACCAGGCAGGAGTCCGCACCGCGTTTAATCACGACCTCTTTTACGCCCGCCTGCTGAGTGCGTGCGATAACGTCTTCCACCGGCTGTGCGCCCCACAGCAGATCTTCGTCATCCAGCGTCAGGAACGCGATGTCAGTACAGGCGAGCATCTGCTGATAGACCTGACGGGTCTCTTCTTTGCTGGCCCACAAACGCGGACGGTAGTTGTTATCGAAAATCACCTGACCGCCGTTTGCGCGACATTCCTGGAGCAGTGACAGCAGTTTAGTACGGCTCGCCGGGCTTAAAATCGCCAGGCTGATACCGCTGAGATACAAATAATCAAAGGTCGCCAGCTCTTCACAAATGGCGGCAGACTGCTCGCTTTCCAGCCAGAATTTTGCCGCGGCTTCGTTACGCCAGTAGTAAAAGGTGCGCTCGCCGGTGTCATCGGTCTCGATGTAATACAGGCCGGGCAGTCGATTTTCCATGCGCTGAGTCAGGGTGGTATCGACGTTTTCTGCCTGCCAGGATTCCAGCATCTGTTGGCTAAAACTGTCGGTACCCAGCGCAGTAACGTAATGCACGGATAACGCCGCGGCGTCTACCTGACGAGCGATGTAAACCGACGTATTGAGTGTGTCGCCACCGAAACCGCGATTCACTTCCGCGCCTTTTTGTGACAGTTCAATCATGCATTCGCCGATGACGGCAATTTTCTTTGACATAGTCCGGAACCTGAATCAGATGAATTAACGGTAGTGTGCGTTGTGCGCGTTTCGTGGTCAACTATATTAAAACGACGTTCCATTATTTTTTTGACACAGAACGTATTCTCTGCTGATTCCGCAAAGTGCTTTTTCATTTTGCGTGGGTCATGAAGGTAAAGTTCTCCCCTCAGGGGCCGATAACCCAATAACGAGAGCTCCGGGGCTACTCATTTTCAACAGGAAGAAGAAAT
This sequence comes from Citrobacter sp. BDA59-3, assembly GCF_015167655.1. NCBI lineage: Bacteria > Pseudomonadati > Pseudomonadota > Gammaproteobacteria > Enterobacterales > Enterobacteriaceae > Citrobacter > Citrobacter sp. BDA59-3. The sequence continues at coordinate 5,076,760 of NZ_CP063427.1, read as the reverse complement.
GAAGTTAAAGCAGGTTATCCAGCGGCTGAACTACTCCGAGGCGAGCATAGAAAGCCTACAGGAACGTCGTTTTTGGCTGCAGTGTGAGCGTGCTTATACTTATCAGCCAATTTACAAAACTGATGGTCGCCTGATGGCGGTTGAGGTGCTGACCGTTGTGACGCATCCGAGCCAGCCCGATCAGCGCATCCCACCGGACCGCTATTTTTCCGAGGTCGCGGTGCGCCATCGTGTCGACGTGGTACACGAACAAATCGCTCTGCTGGCCAAACAGAAAGACTTTTTCGAGCAGCACGGCGTGCTGGCATCCGTAAATGTCGATGGGCCCACGCTGATAGCCATGCGCTCGAATAAAGCATTAAAAGCCCTCATCGACACCGTGCCGTGGATCCGTTTTGAACTGGTGGAACATATCCGCCTGCCGCAAGACTCCACGTTCGCCACGATCAGTGAAATGGGACCGCTGTGGCTGGATGATTTTGGTACCGGAATGGCCAACTTCTCGGCGCTTAGCGAAATGCATTATGACTACATTAAAGTGTCGCGCGACCTGTTTATTATGCTGCGCAAGACGCCCGAAGGACGCAACCTGTTCGCGCTGCTCATTCAGTTAATGAATCGCTACTGCCAGGGGGTGATTGTTGAAGGTGTTGAAACCCTCGACGAGTGGCGTGACGTTCAGAATTCTCCGGCTTTTGCCGCACAAGGCTACTTCCTTTCGCGCCCGGTTCCACTGAATACGCTGGAAAACGTACTGCTGGAGCTCTGATCGCAGGGCACCCCTTTCTGCCAGCCTCGGCTATCTTTATGACAGGCAAGGCAATAAAGAAAGGGTGCCCGCATGACAAAAACAAGCAAAGCGATTATTGCTGTCACTGGAACACTGGTTTTATTGATTGTGGTGGCCATCATTATCATTGCCACCTTTGACTGGAACCGCCTCAAACCGACCATTAATCAGAAAGTCTCTACTGAACTTAATCGCCCCTTTGCGATTCGCGGTGATTTGGGCGTGGTGTGGGAGCGACAAAAAGAGGAGACGGGCTGGCGTAGCTGGATACCCTGGCCGCACATTCATGCCGACGATATTGTCCTCGGTAACCCACCTGAGATCCCCGAAGTCACCATGGTGCACCTGCCGCGCGTCGAAGCCACTCTCGCACCGCTGGCGCTCTTAACGAAAACCGTTTACCTGCCGTGGATCAAATTGCAAAAGCCGGATGCGCGCCTGATCCGCCTGTCTGAAAAGAACAACAACTGGACCTTTAAGCTCGCCAGTGCAGAAAACAACGATCCCAATGCCCAACCTTCTGGCTGGTCGTTCCGCCTGGATAATATTCTCTTCGATCAAGGGCGTATCTCTGTTAACGACAAGGTGAGCAAAGCGGATATCGAGATCCTCGTCGATCCGTTAGGCAAACCGCTTCCTTTCAATGAAGTCACTGGCGACAGTAAAGATAAAACGCGCGTGGCAGATTATGTTTTCGGGCTGAAAGCCCAGGGGCGTTATAACGGCCAACCGCTGACAGGCACGGGGAAAATCGGTGGCATGCTGGCGCTACGCAGCGAAGACACGCCTTTCCCGGTGCAGGCTGATTTCCGCTCCGGCAACACCCGTGTGGCCTTTGTCGGCAAGGTTAACGACCCGATGAAAATGGGCGGTGTCGACCTCCAGTTGAAATTTGCTGGCGATACCCTGGGGGATCTCTACGAACTGACAGGCGTGCTGCTGCCGGATACCCCACCGTTTGAAACGGATGGTCATCTGGTGGCGAAGATAGATAGCGAAAAAAGCAGTGTCTATGATTATCGCGATTTTAACGGGCGTATCGGCGAAAGCGACATACATGGCTCACTCACCTATACCACCGGTAAACCACGTCCGAAACTGGAAGGCGATTTGGAATCTCGTCAGCTTCGCCTGGCCGACCTTGGCCCCTTGATCGGCGTGGACTCCGGTAAAGGGGGAGATAAAGCGAAACAGGCAGAGCAGAATAAGGGTGAAAAAAATATCCAGCCTGCCGGGAAGGTGTTGCCTTACGATCGCTTTGAAACCGATAAATGGAACACGATGGATGCCGATGTGCGTTTTAAAGGGAAGCGCATTGAGCATGGCAGCACATTGCCGATAAGCGACCTCACAACCCATATCATTTTACAGAATGCGGATCTGAAACTGCAGCCGTTGAAATTCGGCTTAGCGGGCGGGACGATCTCATCCAATATTCGCCTTGAAGGGGATAAAAAGCCGATGCAGGGGCGCGCGGAAATCCAGGCGCGACGGTTAAAACTGAAACAACTGATGCCAAATGTCGAGCTGATGCAGAAAACCCTCGGTGAGATGAATGGCGATGCGGATTTCCGGGGGACAGGGAACTCCGTAGCGGCGCTGCTGGGCACCAGCAACGGTAACCTTAAGCTGTTGATGAATGACGGGCTTATCAGCCGTAATCTGATGGAGATTGCCGGGCTGAATGTGGGTAACTACGTTATCGGCAAGATCTTTGGCGACGATGAGGTGCGGGTGAACTGCGCGGCGGCAAATCTCGATCTGGTTAATGGCGTGGCGCGTCCGCAAATCTTCGCTTTTGATACCGAAAACGCGCTGGTGAATGTGACGGGTACGGCGAGTTTCGCCTCGGAGCAACTGGACCTGACCATTAACCCGGAAAGTAAAGGGGTGCGTATCGTTACGCTGCGTTCACCTTTGTATGTGCGCGGAACATTTAAAAATCCGCAGGCGGGGGTAAAACCCGGGCCGCTGATTGCCCGTGGTGCGGTGGCCGCAGCGCTGGCAACGCTGGTGACACCTGCGGCTGCACTGTTGGCATTGATTTCGCCATCGGAAGGCGAAGCCAACCAGTGCCGGGCGATTCTGGCACAGATGAAAAAGTAAGAGATTGGTGCGGTGGTTGCCCCTCACCCTGACCCTCTCCCTCAAAGGGAGAGGGGACCGATCGAGTGAATGTCGGCGGAGTGCCAGGTTTTACCATGCTGTTGTAACATCGTCGCCCGAAAAAGGTACGAGTGAGCATCAGATGACGGGGCGGTAGCCCGGATAAGGCGTTGACGCCGCATCCGGGAAAGACATAAGGGCCATGCCCAGACCATTACAGCGAATGGTGTTTGGTCTCGTGAGTCAATAACAGCGCGGTCAGCGTCAGGGCTGCCATCGCCGCCAGATAAATCCCCACATACATCAGACCGTAATTCGCCTGCAGCCATGTGGCGATATAAGGCGCAACGGACGCACCCAGAATTGATGACACGTTATACGAGAAAGATGCTCCGGTGTAGCGCACTTCGGTCGGGAACAACTCCGGCAGCAGTGCACCCATCGGGCCAAAAGTCAGCCCCATCAGGCTCAGACCGATCAGCAGATAAGCCATTACCAGCGCCGGGTTGCCGGAGCCTAACAGCGGCGGGAAGACGAACAGCGCAAACAGAATGATCAGTGTTGTAATGGCGATCATGCTTTTGCGACGGCCATATTTATCGGCCAGCAGCCCGGCAACCGGCACCATCACACCAAAACCAATGACCGCCATCATCAGCATCCACAGCACTTCGTTTCGCGGCATACCCAGCCCGCCAGGCGAGGTGCTGAACGTCATGGAATAGACGGTCATGATGTAAAACAGCGTGTAGGTGGCCAACATAATGAAGGTGCCCAGCACGGTCACACGGACATGTTTGGTCAGCAGGGTGCCCAGCGGGATTTTCACCTGTTTCTTCGCGGCGGCGATTTTCGCAAATACCGGCGTTTCATGCAGAGACACGCGAACATACAGGCCAATCAACACCAGCACGGCGGAGAAGATAAAGGGTACGCGCCAGCCCCAGCTCATAAACTGCTCGTCGGTCAGTAACCAGGAGAGCAGCAGGAAGGTGCCGTTCGCAAAGAAAAAACCAATCGGCGCGCCCAGTTGTGGGAAAGAGCCATACAACGCGCGTTTGCGTGGCGGTGCGTTTTCGGTCGCCAGAAGCGCCGCGCCGCCCCATTCACCACCCAGCCCCAGACCCTGGCCAAAACGTGCCAGCGCCAGCAGCAGCGGAGCCATCACGCCGATGGTTTCATAGCCTGGCAGCAGGCCAATTAATACGGTGGAGATCCCCATCGTCAGCAACGACGCCACCAGGGTGACTTTACGCCCTACGCGGTCGCCGAAGTGACCAAACACGGCGGAACCAATGGGGCGCGCGACGAAAGCAATCGCAAAGGTGGCGAGCGACTGCAACGTTGCGGCGGTCGGGTCACCCTGCGGGAAGAAGATATGCGGGAAAACGATAACCGCCGCAGTGGCATAGATATAGAAATCGAAGAACTCGATAGCGGTGCCAATCAGTGAAGCGATAACGACTTTACTGCGTGAGTTTACCGGCGTGATTTCCTGCTCGTTGTCTAAGGTTGTGGCTGTGGCTTGCATAAAATTTTCTTATTTTTTGGCGAACGAACGACCATATTAGCCACAGCAAAAGCGACATTTCAATCTGTAACAAAGTGCGGAAACGTACAAAAACCAGGCAAAAAGCGGATAATTTTCAGACCTGCGATTTCGCTTCTATGAAATGCTTCACATAATTTCAATAATGGAATTTAAAACTGGTTTTAGGTTAAATAAAAGTTACGGCTTGGATATTAATGCTGAAATGATGAATTGGGCTGAAATATTCAGCCCAGTTAGGGATTTAGCGGTGTGTTTTGCCTGGCATCCGTGGATCGTCTTTGTAATGCGCAGTAGCAATCCATGCGGCGCAAAACAGCGTCAGCCGGGCAAAGAAGTAGAAGAACGCCATCAAGCCCAGTACAGAACCAAAGGCGGCGCCAGAAGGAGATTGAACCAGCGAGGGTAGCATGTAGGTCATCACAATTTTGATCACCTCAAAGCCGATCGCCGCAATAAACGTACCGCGAATCAACGCCTTTTTCCGTGGACGGTGGCGCGGTAGCCGCCAGAAAATCCAGAAGAACAACAAGTAGTTGGCGAATATAGAGATCGCCAGACCAATCAGTCGCCATGCAGGTTTCAGCCACTCAATATTATCAAGATAGAGGGCGGAGATAATCATCTGCTGCGCCGAACCGGCAATCGAGGTGATGGAAAGCGTAACAATCAGCGCCACCAGCAGGCCAATCAGCGAAATAAAATCACGGAAATACTTCACCCAGATTTTTTCCTGGTCCTGTGGGTTACGCTCCCAGACATCCCGCGACTGGGCGCGTATCGCCTCGCGCAGGTTGCCCATCCAGTTAACGCCGGAGTAGAGCGCAATCGCCAGCCCGACAATCCCCACCGTGGTACGCTGCTGCACGGCGGTATTGATGGTGCTCTTCAGGGTTGTCGCCAGCGTAGGGTCGCTGACGTTGGTCAGGATCTTATTGAAAATGTCCTGCAATAGCGTGGGATGTGAGGCCAGCACAAACCCGGCAGCGGCAAAGGAGACCATCAGGATGGGGATCATCGACAAAAATGAGAAATAGGTGATGGCCGCGCCAAACTGGTTTCCCATACGATCATTGAAGCGTTCAGTGGCGCGGATCAGGTGCGCAATCATTGGACGGCGCTGCACTTTCTTCGCCACCTGGGTGACCGTTTCCAGCGGTGAGGGCGCCTTGCTGTCACCAGCGCTGGGAGGGGTGTCTTTCGTTGATGTTCCCGATGTATCCATTTTTCTGACTGGCTCATAATCCAGATCCTGGGTCGGACGTTTTTCGCTGTTTTCCGGCGTCATCAGGGCAATTTTCCTTCTTTTTAACTCGCAGTGAATAAAATTATAGACTGCGTCTAATCAACGTAATCTTTCATCACTCCTGCCAGCCATTCCATAAACAGATGCACGCGGCGCGACAGATTACGACGATGGGGATAAATAAGTGATACCGGCATAGGTTCTGCACGATATTGCGGCAGGATCTCCACCAGCTTTCCTGCGCGTAGCGCTTCCCGCACGCCGACGCGCGGTACCTGGATAATGCCAAGCCCTGCGAGGCAGGCGGCGTGATAGGTCTCGGTACTGTTGACTGTCAAAATGCCGCCGGTTTTCACCCACGTGGTCTGCTTATTGAGGCAGACTTCAAAGCCTTGCGGACGCGCGCCGAGGTTGAGGGCGTAATGCACAACCGCATGCGAAGAGAGATCGTCCAGGCTTTCCGGGTAGCCAAAACGCGCCAGGTAGTCGGGGCTGGCGCAATTAATAATGGAAAGCTTACCCAGCGGGCGGGCAATCAGGCCGGAATCTTTCAGCGTGCCGACGCGCACCACGCAGTCAAACCCCTCGCGAATAATATCCACCAGCCGGTCGCTGCTGCTTAGCTCCAGTTCAATACCGGGATATTGCTGCAAAAACGCCGGTAGCCGTGGAATCACCAGGTTTTTCGCCACGGCCACGGGCATATCAACTCGCAACCGCCCGCTGATGCTCGACGGATCGTGCAGAAAAAGTCCGTCAAGTTCGTCCATATTGGCGAGCAAATCTTTCGCCCGCTCGTAATAGACCATCCCGTCCTGGGTAAGCTGCACCCGTCGCGTTGTGCGATGCAGCAACTGTGTACCGAGGTGGTTTTCCAGCGCCTGAACCTGCCGCGATACGCTGCCTTTAGGGAGGCCTAATGAATCTGCCGCGCGGGAAAAACTCTCCAGTTCTGCCACGCGAATGAACAATTGCATTGCATAAATTTTATCCATCAAACGCATCCATTGTTGTTGTAAATGAAACAGTGAAGCGTAATTCAGCGCCTTTATTGTTTTACCACCAGCTAATAAGCTTTTTCCACAGTCAACACCAAACAAAACGAGGTTTCTTATGACACAACGTATCGCATTAGTAACAGGCGGCAGCCGTGGACTGGGGAAAAACGCAGCGCTGAAGCTGGCAGAACGCGGAACCGCCGTCATCCTGACCTACAACAGCAATCAGCAGGCAGCTGATGAAGTTGTGGCGGAAATTGAGGGAAAAGGCGTGAAAGCGGTGGCTTTACAATTGAATGTCGGCGATATTGCAAGTTTCGAGGCTTTCGCCATGGACGTACAGCATCAGCTAAAAAACGGCTGGAATCGGGATACGTTTGATTATTTATTAAACAATGCCGGTGTTGGCATCGCGGTTCCCTTTGCTGAGGCCAGTGAAGCGCAGTTTGATGAATTAATGAACATTCATTTTAAAGGGCCATTCTTCCTGACACAGCGCCTGTTGCCATTGCTGGCAGATGGCGGACGCATCCTCAATGTCTCAAGCGGGCTGGCGCGTTTTGCGCTGCCAGGATACGCGACCTATGGCGCGATGAAAGGGGCAATGGAAGTGCTGACCCGCTATCAGGCCAAAGAGCTGGGCCCGCGCGGGATTTCCGTCAATATCATTGCCCCTGGCGCGATTGAGACCGATTTCCGCGGCGGTGAAGTCCGTGATAACCCGCAAATTAATAAACATATTGCCGGGCAAACGGCGCTGGGGCGCGTCGGTAAGCCGGATGATATTGGCGGCGCGATGGCGGCCCTGCTGAGCGACGATCTGGCGTGGATGAATGCTCAACGCGTGGAAGTCTCGGGCGGGATGTTCCTGTAAAGGTCGTCGTTTAACGTGGTTTAGCTATCGGTCTCAGACGTATGCATTATCATTTGCCCGGCGGCGTTATGCCACCGGGCGGTGAGACTTACTGCTTCTGAAAGTGGGTGACTTTGATTCGGGCCGGTTTCTGTTTAGCGTCTAACGACCCGCTAATGCCCACCAGTTCGTCCGGGGAGACATTTTTGCCATCGAAAACGGCCATTGGGATATACACGTCAATTTGCCCGGTTTTGTCGCGGAACTGGTAGAGATCTTCCCCCGTTTTCTTCACGAGGTTCCCTTTGAGCGAAACGGAAGCGCCATCATGCATGGCTTTCGCCTGTTTAATGGTCATGCTACGGGCATCTTCCATACCGCGATAGCCATCTTCCATTTTATGCGGCGGTGGCGGCGCCTTGTCCGTCTTTAAACCTGGTGCATCCTGCGCGAATGCCGCCATGGAGAATAATGCTGTAAAACTTGTTATCAGCAGAATCTTCTTCATATGCTCTCCTCTTTATTGCCAAAACACTGCCTAAGCCTGGCACAGAGAGAGGAAGATGACAGGTGAATTATCTGCTTTCATGGTATTCATGGCGCAGCAGGCCAAACAGCCAGTCGTTATGCCAGCGACCCGCCAGCCAGAAAGCTTCGCGCAGTTCACCTTCCTGCACAAATCCTGCCTTTTCCAGTAAACGCTTTGAGGCGTCATTTCCTGCCGTTACGGTCGCGACAAGGCGGCGGATGCCGCCTTGGGCAAATGCATAGCGGCAAACCGCCTGTAATGACTCCAGCCCATAACCTTTTCCCTGTGCCTGGGGGGCAAACAGAAACCCGACTTCGGCGCAGTCTGCTTCGTGATGGCGGTAGCCCGTCACCCCAAGCGGGGTTTGCGTGGCGCTGTCGCGCACCACAAGACATAACCAGTGTTCACAACCGGGAGACCAGGCAGGCAGGCGGGATTCAAAAGCCTCGCGGATAGCTTCCTGCGGGCGGTCTTCGGCAACATAACGCATGACCTGCTGATCCTGCTGCAATGCGAGGAAAAAAGACCAGTCTTGCGATGTTATCGGCGTACAAATGAGCCGTGGCGTGACCAGCGTCGGCATAAAAATAGCTCCATTGTTTTTTTCGTGTTAAAACCGCTATCACTGATAATAATCATTAACTGGTCTATGTTTTAAGTATCCATAAATAAAGAAAAATTAACGTTTCTTTTTTTCCAGTTAATTATTTCACCGGTTGTACTTAAAGGAAAAGAATGACCCATACATCCTCGCAGAACCTGGGGGAACAATTCGAGCAATGCACAGGAATTATTCGTCAGGCATCGAAAGAAATATTAATGCTGCTTAATGTGCATTTTGACGAAGGGAAGGATCCTCGCTGGTTTCTTGAACAACTCGATATTGCACGTTTGAGCCTCGGCGGATGGGGCGCTGTCGCAAAACGGTTAAGGCTTAATGATGCGGAATTAACCCAGTTCACCTTACAGCTACGCCATTTGCAACAACTGGTGCCGTATTATGAAAAGGGGCAGAACGTTACGGAGAACCAGCTTATTGTCGCACTGCGTTTCGTGCGCACGCTGGAACATCTGCGGGCGAAGCAGCCATTGCTGACCTATGCGACAACCCTCAATGCAGACAAAGAAGGGCAGCAGCAGGGGTTAAAACAGTTACGGGCGCTGGAGTTGATGCTCAAATCGCTGGTAACAAATGCCTGGCCGGATGCGTTGCGGCTGAGTAACCACCTGAAAACGCGATTTGGCGCCGATTGCGTTCGGCGCTGGTTGAAAGTCGGCGATCGCAACGATGTACTCAGTGGTATGTTATTTAGCGAACTGGCGCTGTTATTAATTGATAAGAAAGAATTTAGCCAGCATTATGCCCGGCTTTTTAACGATTCACCGGTATTGAGTCTGTTTCTTGAGCCGCGCAAAACACTGCAAACCTTTCTGGACGATATTCGGCAAATACGCAGCGCTGTAGTCGCAGGGCAAGCGTTAACCTCGAACCAGTTGATGCTACTGGAGAACTATTACCCGCAGATTGCCGGGCCAGTGCAGCGGGCATGGGAAGACGGGCGCATACAGGTTAACCCCGCAAGCTTGCTGCGAGAGGCGGAAGATGATTTAGATACATTCTGGGAACAGGCACGCAAGAAAGATCGGGCGGCGGGAGGTGATGCTATGCAAATTCGCGATGGAATTGAAAGGCCGGAAAAACGCGCCGCGCGTACCCGCGAGGAGCGTGAACAGATGCTTTCCAAAGCGCTGTGGGGCGCAGTCGGCGTTGCGGTGCTGGTCATCGTGGCGGGAGCATTCTGGTTGTTCAGCGACTCATCAGTATCGGTACCGGTGTCAGGGCAGGGGCGGATTACGGTGCCTATCTCTCAGGATAAGGAAAAAGCGACGCCAAAAGAAGAGTTGACCAAAATGGGCATCCCCCGTGATGAGAGCAACTTCCGTTCCGCAATCGACCGCAATGATACCCGCGTCGTGTCGCTGTTTCTCCGTACGGGCATGAGCTGGAAACTGTCGTGGACCGAGCAGGCGATGGCGAACGATTACACGGATGTGCTGGAGATGTTGCTGCGTTATCGGCTACAGATGGAAGAAAACCGCCCATGCCGCCGGTTTATCGAAAACATGGGGCATGAGATGGCTTCCGGCACGAAGCTGACATCGCTGCGTAAGAACTACCTGCAGGCGTTCTGTACATCGGAACCCGTCGTGAGACGTCAGCGTTATGAAATGGAACAGGCGCAACTGCGATATGAGGCTGCGCCTGACGATAACACGAAGAAATGGGCGGATATTCAGTCGGCTATTTATGATGCTATCGACTGAATAAACGGGGAGCTACGGCTCCCCGTATAACCCGATGAGGCGACGAACCACACCGTTTGTCCAGCCAAAGCCATCCTGGAGCGGATATTCACCCCCACCCCCTTCGCGCGGCGTGCTGCTGGCGATATGGTATTTCTCAATCAGCTTGTGGTGACGCTGGTAGAAATGGTTAACGGTGCGCAGCCAGTTATGGGCGATTTCGTCACCCAACGCGTCGTTGCCGTACAGTTTGAAGCCCTGAATCGCCATCCACTGTAAGGGCGCCCAGCCGTTGGGTTTATCCCACTGTTCACCGGTTTCATACTCTGTCGCCAGAATACCGCCAGGCGTCATCAGACGCGTGCGCGTGGCCTCAGCCAGTTTATCTGCCTGCTCATGCGTAGCCATGCCGACATACAGCGGGACCAGGCTGGCAGCGGAAAAGAGCGCCATTTCGCCACGACGCCAGTCATAGTCGCGATAACAGCCTTTCTCCTCATCCCACAAGTAGCGATTGACCGCCGCCCGTCTGTCGCTGGCTTTAAGACGGAATTCCGCCTCCTGCTCCCGTTCACCTTTTAAGCCGGCAATATTGGCGATAGCGCTTTCCAGTTTGAACAGGAAGGCGTTCAGGTCGATGGGGATGAACTGGGTGGTGCGAATACTCGCCAGGCGATTGGCGTCTCGCAGCCAGCGTGACGAATAGTCCCAGCCGGAAGCCGCACCCGCACGGAGATCCCGGTAGACCTCGTTAGCCGGGCGAGAAGAGTGCTTCGCGGTTTCCACATCCTCCAGCCAGGATTCATCACGCGGCGTATCCCTGTCGTCCCAGTAACGGTTGAGCAGGGAGCCGTCAGGCATACGTACCGCGTGGCGATAGGCCTGGTTCGGTAGCAGCGACTCCGCGCCATCCATCCAGAAGTCATACTCCATCAGCAGATGGTCCAGGTAGCGCCGCGCGCCGCGCACGCCATCCTCTTCAAACAGTTCTACCATCAGGGCGAACACCGGCGGCTGCGAACGGCTGAGATAGTAGGTACGGTTGCCGTTCGGAATATGCCCGTAACGTTCAATCATCCACGCGAAGTTGTCCGCCATACATTTCAGCATGTCGTGGCGACCACTTTCCGCCAGCCCCAGCATGGTGAAATAGGAGTCCCAATAATAGGTTTCGCTAAATCGCCCACCGGGGACGATATAGGCCTGTGGCAAAGCAAGCAGTGATGACCATGGAATATGGTCCTGCGGCTCACGCGTCAGCACTGGCCAGAGCTGGTCGATATGCTCTTTGAGGGAGTTTTCCGGGTCGGAAACATATTCACTGCCATAGGTTTCCGGCATCCAGAAGTGCGCCTGAACAAACAGCCGCAGGTCAAAATCGGGTTTGCGCTTAATTTTGCGATAGCGAATTAAAATATCGAGCGGATCCATTTTCGGCGCACAGTCCGGGAATGTTTTGCTATCGGCAAAAATACGCGATGACTGCACGTGTTCAAACAGTTCAAGATAACGATCGGATGGGGTAAGGGCGTCCGAAGCAGGCAGCCCCTCGATCATTTCCGGTTCCGGCTCCGCGTCGATCATTTCAGCCAGTTTTAACTCGCAGGGATCGATTTCGTAGCGGGGTTCTTGTGCGATCCCAAATTCTACGGATTCAGCGCTGTGAAGTTTCTGGTTGAACATAATAATACTGGCCTCCGGAGGTCGTCGTAAGAGTTTACGGGTGTTTCCCGGCATATCTATAAGCTTAGACATTCGCTTCGATATTTGGGGTACAAAGCGTGCGCTAGATCACGTTTAGGCGCGGGTGGAGAAAGAGCGAAATCAATTAATTTTTATAATTTCAATCGCTTAATTGCCGCTCCTCCGAAAGCGAAACGACAGAATTCAGAACATTCAAAATGCAACAGGTTATGAATATTCAGGGCAATCCCTTTAGCCTGGTAACTTTCCCGCATTCACGCCAGTCAGTAACCGCAAAAAATTTAGCGTTCGTGGGTTATTTTCACTCTCTCGGGTGACGATCGCCATGCATAACTCTGCGTCATCTTCGGCAAGCGGGATAAATTTCACGCCCTTCGGCTTGAGCTGATCAATGGGTCTGGGTAAGACGGAAACCCCCACGCCTGCGCCGACAAGTCCAATATGCGTCAACACTTCCGCCGCCTCCTGGACGACATAGGGAGTGAAGCCCGATTTCTGGCACATACGTCTGACTTTATCCGGCACTGAGGCGCCGGCCGTGTCGGGGTAGAAGATAAAGGGCTCGTCTTTCACATCAGTAATGGTCAGGGTTTTACAGACGGCTTTGGGGTGATCATCGGGCAGTACGACGCAGAGCTGGTCGCGCCTGAGCACCCGGATATTCAGGCCATCGCGGGTGGTTCCTGGCGTGACGCGAATGTATCCCACGTCGATATCCTCATTGAGCAGAGCGGTGAATTGCTGCTGTGAGTACATCTCACTGAGCGTGACCCGAACCTCGGGGTAGTGACGGCGGAAAGCTTTGAGCGGCGCGCTGAGTTCATCGACCAGCAGCCCGGTGGTGGTAAACCCAATGCGTAACTCGCCGCTTTTACCCTGCGCGATGGCCTGTAGCTCGGTGGGAAGGTCGCTGCTGAGTCGCAGCATCTCTCTGGCTTTAATCACGAAATGCTCGCCCGCTTCTGTCAACGCGACTTTGCGCCGGGTGCGATTGAACAACAGAACGCCCAGCTCTTCTTCAAGGGCCTGAATTTGCTGTGATAATGGCGGCTGGCCGATGTTGAGCTTTTCTGCGGCACGGGTAAAGTGCAGCTCCTCAGCCACGGCCAGGAAATAACGAAGGTGACGGAATTCCATTTATATTTCCAGATATATAAATACATAAAGATTTATATATTGGACAGGTATACATCGCAACCTTACCATTGCTGCCAGATTATAAATAAAACACTATTTCACTCTTTAAAGGCTGCACCGCGCGTGCGGCCTGAGTACTGATACCAGGAAAAACTGATGAGTAGCGAGTTATTGGTATTAATACCCGTGGCGTTTATTGCTGGGATTATCAATGCGGCAGTGGGCGGCGGCGGGTTGATTACCATGCCGACGTTTTATTCCACGCTGCCCCATTTCACCCCTGCCGAAATAATGGGAATCGACAAGTGCTCCTCCGTGATGGGGCACCTGATGTCTATTAAGCAATTCACCGCGCGCCTGCGATTGCCGTGGACATTGATTTTGCCGACCGCAATAAGTGCGGTGATCGGCGCATACACGGGCATACGCTTGCTGGACTTTATGCCATCAGACTGGATGCGTCCGATAGTGATTGTGGTGCTGGCGATCATGCTGGCGTACACCTGGTTTAAACCGCAGTTTGGTCATAGTGATACCAGCCGGGAACCCACCCGAGGTGATTTGGCGAAGGGTGTGCTGTTAGGTTTTGCGATTGGCTTTTATGACGGTTTTATCGGCCCGGGTACCGGCAGTTTTCTGCTCTTTTTGTTTATCCGTTTTTTCCATTTTGATTTTTTACGTGCAACAGCCTGCGCAAAGGTAGTGAATTTCGGCACCAATTTTTCCACGCTGTTCTTTTTAATTCCTAATGGGCTTATTCATTACGATATTGCGATACCGTTAGGGATTTCCGCTATTTGTGGTTCGCTGGTGGGTGTGCGTGTTGCTCTGCGCGGCGGAAACCTGTGGATTCGCCGTCTTTTTCTGATTCTTGCCGCAACGCTGTTGATAAAGCTGCTATGGGAGACGTTGCATTAACGGTACATCAGGTTATCGAATGATCGGCTGATATCGTTGCGTGTTATCGTCTGTGTTTTCGCCATATTTGCGTGAGACGATAATGGAATTCGTGACGACGACCCTCGACAACTGCCTTGATATCCGCCATCCGGTTTTATGGCCGCACCTTCCGCGCGATGCATCACGGGTGGAGGGTGACGATGATGCGCTGCATTTTGGCGTGCTGCATAACGGTAAACTGGTGAGCTGCCTGTCGGTCTTTATGCTGGATGCCCCGGTTTGTCAGATTCGTAAGTTCGCCACGCTGGAAGCGTATCAGGGGCAGGGTTTTGGCGGTTTTTTATTGCAGTCTGTGCTGGAAAAGATGGCGGCAGCCGGGGTAAATGAAGTGTGTCTTGATGCACGTATCGGGGCCGTCAATTTCTATAAGAAGTTTGGTTTCCGTCCCGAAGGCGAGACGTTTTTTAAAAAGGGCGTCGAGTACGTGCGGATGGCGCGGGGTTAGGGACCGTTCGAGCAGGGAGAGGGGATCGATCATGCGGGCTGCGGGCTGGCTTTTCACCCTCTCCCTTTTAGGGAGAGGGCTGGGGTGAGGGTCTGTGGAATTAACGCGGAATCTGCTGCGTAATGCAGTGAATATTGCCACCGCCGAGCAGAATTTCACGAGCCGGAATGCCGGTAATCAGGAAATCCGGGAACATCTGACGGAACAGCACTTCGGCCTGCGCATCGGTGGCCGGGTCCAGCAGCGGGTAAATAATATGGTCGTTGCTAACCAGATAATTCACGTAGGAACCCGCCAGACGATTACCTTCGGTGCGCTCAATCGCCGTCCCTTTCTCAACGTCACAGGTTTCTTCTGCGCTGGCATACAGCGGCTGCGGTGATGGCACTTTCCAGACTTTCAGCTTGCGACCGCGCGCATCCGTGGTGTTTTCCAGGACGTTGAGTGCCGCAACGGAACGGGCGTACTGCGGATCGTTCTCGTCATCGGTCCAGTGCAACGCCACTTCGCCGGGGCGGACAAAACAGCACATGTTATCGATGTGACCGTCGGTCTCGTCGTTAAATACCCCTTCTGGCAGCCAGATAAAGGTCTCAGCGCCCAGATACTCACGCAACTGATGCTCAATCTCCGCCTGCGACAGGTGCGGGTTGCGGTTCGGGTTGAGCAGACACTCTGCGGTTGTCATCAGCGTTCCTTCACCATCCACATGAATGGAGCCGCCTTCCAGAATCAGGTCGGTGTTGTAGCACGGCATCTGGTGATACTGTGCCACCTGGCCTGCTACTTGCTGGTCTTTATCCCAGCTTTCATAGAGGCCGCCGAGTAGACCGCCCCACGCGTTAAACGTCCAGCTTACGGCACGAATCTCTCCCGCCGGGTTACGCACCACGGTTGGGCCGGTGTCGCGCATCCAGGCATCGTCGCTTTCCATCTCAACCAGCGTCACGCTGGCTGGCATGGTGCTGCGTGCTTTTTCCATTTCGGCACGCGGCACCGCCATAATAACAGGCGTCCTGCGGGAAATAGCCTCAGCCACGGCGGCGAACGCCTTTTGCGCTGGCGCACCGTTGGCGCGCCAGTTGTCAGTACGATAAGGCCAGCACATCCACACTGCCTGATGCGGTGCCCATTCTGCAGGCATGGCGAAGCCATCCTGGCGTGGAGTTGTCAGCACGGACATTATTTGCTCCTTTCGCTGCCGTCAGAGGTGGCGATGGTGCCGTACATGTTCGGGCGACGGTCGCGGAACAGGCCCCACGATGCGCGCTGTGCGGCAATCGCGTCCAGGTCGAAGGTGTGCACCAGCACGGCTTCGTCAGTTTTGTTGGCCTGCGCGACCAGTTCACCGGTCTGATCGGCGATGAACGATGAACCGTAGAAGGTCATTTCCAGACCTTCGATGTACTTGCTCGCTTCGGTACCGATACGGTTAGAGGCGATAACCGGCACCAGGTTTGCCGCCGCGTGACCCTGCTGAACACGCGTCCAGTGCGGCTGGCTGTCGATGTCCGGATAAGCGGGTTCAGAACCAATCGCCGTTGGGTAGAAAATGATTTCCGCGCCGTTCAGTGCCAGGCAGCGTGCGGTTTCCGGGAACCACTGATCCCAACAGATGCCCACGCCGATTTTCGCGTAGCGGGTATTCCACACTTTGAAGCCGGTGTCGCCTGGGATGAAGAACTGTTTTTCCTGATAAGCCGGGCCGTTCGGAATATGCGTTTTACGGTAGGTTTCCATCACGGTGCCATCGGCATCGATCATCACCAGCGAGTTGTAGTACGCGTTGTTGTGTTTTTCGAACAGGCTTAACGGCAGCACAACTTCCAGCTCTTTTGCCAGGGCAGAGAAATGTTTGATCAGCGGACTGGTGGCCACTTCTTGCGCCAGCGCATAGTGTTCCGGGCTCTGATCAATACAGAAATAGGGAGCAGCGAACAGCTCCTGAATCAGGATAACCTGCGCGCCTTTGCTGTGCGCGTCACGTACCAGACGCTCAGCGTTGGCAACGTTTTTTTCCAGTTCCCAGGTGCAGGCCATTTGAGTAGCGGCAACCGTTACATTTCTCATGAGCGTCTCCATAAAAGCAGATGTTGAAGTGTGCAGTTTATAAACACCAGGCGTGCTTACTTTACGTTGCAATGACTATAGCAATCTCCGGCGTTATGCATAAAATGTATTATTTGCATGAAATAATGAACAAGGTGCATAGTCGTGATGGATCTGAATTTGCTGCGCCTGGTGCCGATTCTGGCTAAAGAAAAAAACGTCACGCGGGCGGCGCGCAAAGCCAATATTACGCAATCGGCATTCAGCCATGCGCTCAATCGCCTGCGCGAGCAGCTTAATGATGAGATGTTTGTCCGTACCCGCAATGGTATGGAACCGACGCCTTATGCGGCGTCGATGATCCCGGTGATTGAAAATGCCCTGAGCAAACTGGAGGCGGCCACGCGGGGGAAAGGCAATTTCAACCCGGCCAAAGATCCGCACACCTTTTATATTGGCGCGGTGGATTACTTCGAGTTTATGTATATGCCTGCGTTAACGGCAAAATTTAAAGCCTCCGCGCCTAATGTCCGCCTGTCCGTTGATATCCTGTCTGAGACCATCAAGTTTGAGCGAGTAGAACGCGGGCAACTGGATGCGTTTATTGGCGTGGACAATCTGCAATACATCCCCCAGTATTTTAATAAACACCCGTTGATTTCCGATCATTATGTGGCGATTGCCTCGGCAGAGCGTACCGATCTGCCAGAACAACTGACCCTCAAACATCTGGTCACGGAAGCGCAAATCCATCTCCCGGCGGTGAGTTCCGGCGCGGACCATATTGATAGCTGGCTGCTGGGGCAGCATCTCTATCGCCCGTTAACAACGGTGGTTCAGAGTTATGCGGTAGGCGGCCGAGTGGCGGTGGCGTCGGGTTATTTGATGTGCGTGCCGTATCGCATTGCGAAAGAGCTTGCCACGATGATGCCGCTACGGATTATGCAATTACCTACTGGCGCCCCGTCTTATGACTTAATCCTGTTAACGCATCGCTTATTTGATTATCAATCGGCATTGCAGTGGCTGATCAGTGAATTAAAAATGGTTAGTTTTGATGTATAACCATATTTTTCAAATATGCTTAACCAAAAGCTTTAGATTTATCATTGCAAGCAATACATTCTAAATAATCAATGATTCATACAATGAATAATTAATGTAACTGCCAAGTGTTTTCTGATTTCAATAACTACTGACTTGACGACTGGAATGGCGCGGTATAAGTTATGAAAATTAAATTTTATTAGTTGCATTAGTTTTATGAGAATGAAACAACATAACTATCATGAATGATTCAAAGTAATTATGTTGCCAGTGACATTAATTCATATACAAGGACGATATTGTTATGATTCAGGGGACGATTAAGTTTAAAAGTGCGCTGCTCATATTGTTTTTATCCCAAAGTGCTATGGCATTTAACTTTAATCAATCAAGTGCAACAGCTTATATGAATGCTTCAAGCTTCCCTAATACATTGGGAGATATTACTTCTCTAGCAAGTGGAGCAGCGTCGGTCACCGCGAATGGCTGGCCAAATCCTATTTCAAAAGACCATGTTAAAATTGAATCAGTTACATTAGATTCAGCACTAATTGATCGTGAATTTACGATTGAAGTTAAAGTCGCTAATTCAAGTTGGATGTCCAACACTGCGGCGATAAATAAATGCGTCTGGGTGGATGGGAGTTGCTCTACGAATGGTTCAACATCCACAGCAGTGAATAATAGGGCAACCCAGCCGGTGTTTATTAGACTAAAGAGAAATACCCTTAACTCTTATGATGCAATCCCGAATGGTGCGAATATTGCAACTGTAAAATTACAACAATATGGTGGAGGCGGTTCAGTAAGGGGGGCCGCTGCTTATCTCTATTTTAAATTTGATGGTGCTGTCACTCCCGTCGTCCCTACCTGCGATGTTAAAAACTTTGATAACAACGTTACCCTACCAAAAGTTAAACGTACTGATTTAGTGAGCCATGGTTCCGGGCGTTACACCGGGGCGACCAAAGAATTTAATATCAATCTCGCCTGCGAAAATACCCCAAAAGTGAACGTCACATTTAGTGGCGATAAGATGTCTGGCGTTGCCAGTGAAGATGTTCTGGTGAATAAATTAAGCGGAAACGACAATGTCGGTGTGCAAATACTTTATGGCAGCAATCCGTTAAAAATTGGCGAGAAAGTGGCTGTTCTCAGCGCCGCCGGGAGCAATGAACTACTGAAATTTAACGCTTACTATTACTACAAGGGCGGTACCGTACAGGGCGGCACCATTAAATCCCAGAGCGAGTTCACCTTTACCTACGAGTAGTTCTGCAATATACCCGGATGGCATCAGCGAATGCCTGTGTCATCGCTCTGTAGCCCCGGCAAGCTGGCGCCGCCGGGGAGTCGAATCAGGCACTCTGCGCCAGCAGTTCCTGCTGTGGCGCCGCACGATTGAAGGCCTGATGTACAAAGCGGCGCAGCAATTCTGTGGCCTCTGGCGAGGGCAGCACGCCTGCTAATAGCGCCAGCGGGTCAAAACCTTCTTCGACAAGCACAGTTTCACGCTGGCGAATCATGTCCGAAGCGATTTCTGGAGTGAATTCGGGGTGAAACTGCGTCGACATGGCGTTCGGCCCATAACGCACAATTTGATGTAGGTCGTGTGAAGAGGACGCCAGCGCCAGAGCCCCTTCCGGCAGACGGGAGACGGTCTGCATATGGGTCAGATGCGCCGGAAATTCACGCGGCAGGGTACTCAGCAGCACATCATTACTGGCATGAGAGTGAAGTTGAATCGCCTGGCTGCCAACCTCACGCCCCTGCGGATGCCACTCCACTTCGCCGCCCAACGCATGCGCCATTAACTGATGGCCGTAGCAGACGCCAAACAGCGACATGTCAATCGACATAGCTTCGCGAATCCAACCGGCGGCGGCTTCGCTCCAGGGGAGACGGTCTGTGACCATTGCCCATGAACCGGTAATCACTGCCACGCGACTGGCATCCGGCGGCGGAAGGGCCTCGCCTTCAAACACCCGGATTACTTCTGTTTTCTCAAGAGGATGCTGAATGGCACGACAAAACCAGGAGGGGATATCGCCGTGGACTTCACGAATAGACTCTGAGGGAAAACCAACTTGCAGGATAATTAACGGACGGTCTGTCATTACAACCACTCTCTTCCTCTGCTGAACATTTGTTCAACTATGCGCCGAAAAAGGCGGCCTGTGAAGGGCTTAGCGGGAAGAGGAGTGTAAAGGCGAAGCGGCAAACGGCGCGCTTTACAGGTCCGTGCCGACCCTATTCGTTTGTTTTGGTGGTGAAATAATAAACACGGTATGGCATATGCTTTTTTTGTCTATTTTTAGCTTTTTTACGCTCACGCAGGCGATCGTACCAGGCGCTGTTGACAGGTATGTCATCAGATGGTTGTATTATACAACTATCTATTTGAAGGGCCATAAATATGCCGAACGCCAGTCTGGTAAACGAGATCCGTGTTGCCTCCCGTCTTATGGTCCGTGAACTGGGGTTTATGAGTACTACCCTCGCTGCCACAGACTATTCTCCCTCAGCGGTTCATACCTTGTTAGAAATTGACAACCAGGGGGCCATGACCGCCGCGCAACTGGTCCAGATGTTGGGGCTGGAGAAATCCAGCGTAAGCCGAATGCTTGGCAAGCTCGTCCGCGCGGGGGAACTTCAGGAAGTTCCGTCCAAAGAAGATGCGCGCTTTAAACAACTGCAACTCACCGCCAGGGGAAAAGAGAGCGTCGCGCGCATCAACCAGTACGGCAGCATGCGAGTGATAGCGGCGCTTACGCATCTCACTCCTTCCCGGCAAAAAGCTGTTGCCGCTGGCCTTTCAGCTTATGCTCATGCGCTGGCGGCCTGCCGGAACGGTGAAGCGCCGTTGCACAAAGATGAGATTGAGATTGTTGCTGGCTATCGTCCCGGCATGATTGGCCGAATCAGCGAAATGCATGCCAGCTACTACTCCCGCCATTATGGCTTCGGGTACTTTTTTGAAAGCAAAGTGGCGGCCGGGCTGGCTGACTTCGCCGGGCGTCTGGATGTTGCGTGCAATCGTATCTGGCTTGCCGTTCATCATGAAAGGGTTGTGGGATCGCTCGCGATTGATGGGCAGGATCTCGGTAATAACGAGGCGCATCTTCGCTGGTTCATTCTTGATGATGATTGCCGTGGCGGCGGCGTGGGTCGTCGGTTGCTGACAAAGGCGATGAATTTCTGCGACAGCCAGGGCTTCGCGTCTGTGCAACTGTGGACTTTTAGCGGGCTTGATGCGGCGCGGCGACTCTACGAATCCTTTGGCTTCCGGCTAACAAAAGAGTGGCTAGGGGAACAGTGGGGCAATGAGATGCTGGAACAGCAGTTTACGCGCAAACGCATATGAGATTTGCGTAGCGTTAATAGAGTGATGGATAAATTGCCCCTCCCGATACGCAGACGTTTATTATCCAGGCGTTTTCAACCTGGCGGCTGTTTTACGAATGCTGTCCGCAATGTACTGCCGGGAAATATTTCATCCGCTCACCTGAAAATATTGTCCCGGCGCAGAGTTTTTGACAGGGGAACAATATTTAAATGGGAATGGTATTCGTTTCGGGTAGAGCTGCGCTTATTTCATTTAAGGGTATTGCCTGACGAAATATAAGGGTACTCGACGAGATTAAAATGCTTTTATATCTGTCCCGATGTGCCGCTAACAATACTTCGCTATTGAGAGTGGTACCGGATTGACAGGCCGCCCGGTCGTGAAAAAAACGCGCGCAAAAACGCTGTATAAACAGGCGATGTGAGCAACATGTAGTTGTCTCTCTTCTTGCCAGAACCGCACAGAGGCATGGCCTTGCCGTTGCGGGGCCCTGACTGGTTAAAAAGCGTCCGAACGCGCATATTGCTACCCATACTCTTCTGTTTCATGAGAATGTTCGCATATTAATGAAAATCATATTGATATCATCGAAGTATGTTCATTCTCCGGAAATTATTCATTACGAAGGTATTATCTTTTATAGAAACAAGGCATGGCACTTAAAAAATGTGAACGGCAGAGCGTTTTTTCTAAAACGTCATTTTGTCCTTTGGAATGCGCTTTTATATGAAACCGTAGCACGATTTAGATTAAAGAATTTCAAATAAATGTCGTTATAACCCCTAATTCAACCAGATCGAGTGCTGCCATTATGACATGGAAAAATACCCAGGGCCGAATAGGCCTGTTGCTTATAAGCTTTTTCGTTATCTTATTGATAGTTACCTATATTGTTATCAATCAATTCGTTTCTCCACAGATTATTGAAACTGAAACCAAAAATATTCAGGCAACGGTTGAATTACAAAGTAATGCCATAAAAGAGCAGATGAACCGCGTTAAGGCTCAGCAACGCTCCATCACTGAACTGGTTGTCGGACTGCAAAGTGAGCAAATCGACGAATTATTACCGCGTCTGGTAAACCAGTACGGCGATTTAAACGTCTTCGGCGGTGGGATTTGGCCTCTGCCTGGTCAACGTGATCCGGCGCGGGACAAATTCAGCACATTTTATGCCCGCGACGGGGGCGGCAATTTGCAGGTCAACACTGTCTGGAACCAACCTGAGTCGGCAAAATACTGGGAACAACCCTGGTATAAAGACGGTATGAATGCGCCAAAAGGCGAGTGTGCGTGGGCGAAAGCCTATCAGGATGCGGCCAGCCCGCAGCCGCGTACTAACTGTGCAATGGCGATCTGGAAAGACGGTAAAGCCTGGGGTGTGGCGACTATCGACGTGACGCTGGGCTTCTTTAACCAGCTTGCTGTTGACATGGGAAAAGCGGTAAACGGCAGCGTATTGATTGTAGAAGCGGACGGCAAAATCGTCGGTAACGGCTCTTCCGTACAGGATAAACCCGCGCTGTCAAATGTCCGCGATCTGGGTATTCCGGCGGCAGCGCCGTTAGTTAGCCTGTTAGGCCAGGGTAAAACAACAGAAGTGCGTGGCAGCTATGACGGTGAAGATGGGGCGCATTCCCTGTTCGTTCTGCCGATCAGCGGCAGCCCGTGGTTTATGGCGGTCGACATTCCGAGCAGCCACCTGGTAAGTATGTCTGACGCTATTATGACCAAGCTGACCATCGTACAGGCGATTATTGGCATACTTATCGTCCTTATCATGATGATCATCGTGCGCAATATTTTCCATAATGTGACGCTGCTCAATCGTAATATTGAAGCGCTGTCCAGCGGCGGTGCGGATTTAACGCAACGTCTTGCGCAAAGTAAGAGCCCGGAATTTAACGCCATTATCAACAACTTCAATAAGTTCATTTCGTTCCTTAATGAGTTGATGCAGCAGGTAGGGAGTAGCTCGATGGCGATCTCTTCGGCTTCGCGCCAGATTGCCAGCGGCAACCTGAACCTCTCCTCGCGCACCGAAGATCAATCGGCCTCGATTGTGGAAACAGCGGCATCAATGGAAGAGCTGACCAGTACCGTGCGCCTCAACGCAGAGAACGCTCTGCAGGCGAACAAGCTGGCGGAAGAGGCCTCGGCGGCGGCTAAACAAGGGGCCAATGTAGTTAACAAAGTCGTCTCCACGATGAATAACATCAATGCGTCCTCCTCTAAAGTGGTGGAAATCATCAGTGTGATTGATGGCATCGCCTTCCAGACCAACATCCTGGCGCTTAACGCCGCGGTGGAAGCGGCAAGGGCGGGTGAGCATGGCCGTGGTTTCGCCGTGGTCGCTGGCGAAGTTCGTTCACTGGCGCAGCGCAGTGCCCGCTCGGCTCAGGAGATCAAGAAATTGATTGAAGAGTCGGTGAGCAGCATTGAGCAGGGCAGCGGGCTGGTCCGTCAGGCGGGTACGACGATGGACGGCCTGATGGAAAAAGTGGAAGGTGTGGGCGTGCTGATCTCAGAAATCAGCTCTTCCAGCGATGAACAAAGTCGCGGTATTGCCCAGATCAATATCGCTATCAACCAGCTCGATAGCGCCACGCAGCAGAATGCGGCGCTGGTCGAAGAGGTGGCGGCGGCTGCGCAGTCGATGGAAGAACAAACCGTACAACTCGAAAACGTCGTCGGCAGCTTCAAGCTCTGACAGACAACATAGCCGACTCTGCGGAGTCGGCTTTCTTCTCTCTGGCGTCCGCCACTTACCCTTTCCGTCAATGCCCGCTTTGTATTCCCCTTGTCGCAAAAAGCCATTCGCACTACTGTATTTTTACTAAACAGAGGACACCCCATGCCGAACTGGTTTGCAAGCGGCGGCGCCGATTACGCCCGCTATCGCCCGGAATATCCCGCAGTCTTGCTGGATTACCTGCTTTCGATAACGCCGGAACATCACCATGCGCTGGATGTCGGTTGCGGTACGGGCCAGTTGACTACGTTACTGGCCTCAGCCTTCGATAAGGTGACGGGGATTGATCCCAGCCAGACGCAAATCGACAACGCGACACCTCATGCCCGCATTACGTATCTGCAAGGCCCGGCGGAGCAGCTTGCGCAGACGCTACGCGATATCAACCTGATTACTGTCGCCCAGGCGGCGCACTGGTTTGATTTACCGGCCTTTTACCGGGAAATCCGGCGGGTTGCGGTACCGAACGCGGTGATTGCGATTATCAGCTACGGCGTGCTCAACCCTGACGAGACCCTCCGGGCGCGCGTTCGTCAATTCTACTATGACGACATTGGTCCCTACTGGCCCCCGGAAAGGCAGTTGGTGGATAACGGTTATGCGGACATCGCCTTCCCGTTTACGGAAATTCCCGTCCCGGAAATGTCGATTCGTTTGCACTGGGATCTCGACGCCTTGATGGGTTATCTCTCCACCTGGTCTGCGGTGAAGCGCGCGCGTGACGCCGGGCAGGAGGGGCTGTTAACCCGCTTTTACGACGACGTACGCGACCTCTGGGGCGACCCGGTACAAACGCGGACCTTTACATGGCCGATTAACATCAGAGCCGGGAAAATAGGGTAATTTTCCGGCGCGGGAATTCGGGTAGATGGCGGACTGAGAGTGTCATGTCAGGCGGTGCGACTGTTATTACTGCTTGTCACTGTATCGCTTAGCTCTCGCCTTTTGCTGGTGGATAAAATCCTCAAGGGAGCGGTCGTGCCGTTCGGCAAACTGTTTCCCGGTTAAGGTCACGGCCTGGCAGCGATCTAGGCGGAAACAGCGATAATCCTGACGCAACGTGCACCAGGCCACCAGTACCCATACTTCTCCCCAGAACGACAGGCCCAGCGGATGAACCGCCCGCTCAGAACCTTCACCCTGCTCGTTCTCATAACGGATCCAGACCTCATCGCGCTGGCGCATGGCCTGATGGAAAACATCAAACCAGCGCCGCGTCTGTGGGTACTTGCCAAAGTCCGGGGTCAGGATGCGGTTTCGTTCGGCCAGGATGCGCCGGTCTGTCGGCAGTACCGCCAGCAGCTTTTCCTGTGCCGAACCCGCCGCTTTAGCCAGTGTGCCGCCGCTCCAGGTTTGTAGCATGCCAATCGCGGCAATCAGCGCTTCCACTTCCATACCGGTGAACATCAGCGGGGGAATATCAAACCCCGGCATCAGGCGATAGCCGCTCCCTGCCTCGCCCTGAATGGGCACACCGGAGAGCGACAGATCGCGAATGTCCCGATAGACGGTACGCTCCGATACCTCCAGTCTCTCCGCCAGCAGAGCGGCCGTGACCCGACGACGTGTACGCAGGATCTGGACTATCTGGAACAGACGATCGGCACGGCGGCTCATGGCAAATTTCCTGTCAGTGGTCGGTTAATGTTGTCAGGCTGGTTGATGCAGCCCGACTTTATTCCCTTCACTGTCAATAATAAGCGCAATGGTGCCAATATCATCCGGTAAAATTTCAGGCCCGAAGCAGCAGGTGCCGCCTTTTTCCGCCACTTTTTTGAGGGACGCGGCGATGTCTGCGGTGTAGAGATAGACCACGGTGCCGTTTGCGGAAGGTTGTAACGCCTCCGATTTTACCAGCGCCCCGCCGATTGCAGGCTCCTGATAATGAAAGACCGCCATCGACATACCGGCGACATGCTCCTGACGAAATTGCGCGTCGATGCAATGTTCATAAAACGCGGTTGCCCGTTGCAGGTCCTGAACCGGAATCTCAAACCAGTTGATAACGTTGCTCATTTTTTTGCCCTCGTTGTGTTTTCGACAACGAGATAATGGCACCCCCCTCCTGACAGCATAGTGTCAGGAGTGATCGGCGGGGGAGAGAAATTCCCGGAGGCGGTGCTGCGGGGATTGTAAAGGGGAACGGAACCCGCCTACTGAGCCGCATATTCCCCTCACCCCAACCCTCTCCCCGGGGGAGAGGGAGAAAACCGGTCGTAGCCCGGGTAAGGCGTCAGCCGCCACCCGGGGGAGGGGCTTACCGCATGGTGACAAACTCTTCTGCCGCCGTTGGGTGAATCGCCACCGTATTGTCGAAGTCCTTCTTGGTGGCACCCATTTTCAGGGCGACCGCGAAGCCTTGCAGAATTTCATCCATCCCGAAACCGATGCCGTGGATACCGACGATTTTCTCTTCCGGGCCAACGCAGACTAACTTCATGCGGCACGGCTGGCGGTGAGAGGTCACGGCGGTATACATCGCGGTAAACGACGATTTATACACTTTGACTTCACTATCGCCATACTGCTCGCGCGCCTGCGGTTCGGTTAAACCAACGGTGCCGATCGGCGGATGGCTGAACACCACGGTCGGAATATTGCTGTAATCCAGATGCTCGTCCGGCTTGTTATTAAACAGGCGTTCAGACAGACGACGGCCTGCGGCCACGGCGACAGGGGTCAGCTCAACTGCACCCGTGTTATCGCCGACAGCGTAAATACCCGGCACGGAGGTATTCTGAAATTTATCCACCACGATGAAACCTTTCTCGTCGGTTTTTACCCCGGTGACGTCCAGATTGAAGGTGTCGTTCGCCGGTTCACGACCAATCGCCCAAATCAGGCAATCCACCGTCTGGCTGCGCCCATCGTCCAGCACCAGCGTCAGGCTGCCGTCGGCGTTTTTCACCACGGCTTTGGGGACTGCCTGGGTATGTAGCGTCGGGCCTTCGGCGGCCATCACTTCAACCAGCGTTTCACTGATCATCGGATCGAAACTGCGCAGCGGAGAGTGCTTACGCACGAACAGATGCGCTTCTGCGCCCAGCCCGTTAATCACCCCGGCCAGTTCAACGGCGATATAACCAGCACCGACCACCGCCACGCGTTTAGGCAGCGCGGGCAGGGCAAAGAAACCGTCGGAGTCGATACCGTATTCCGCACCCGGAATTTTCGGGTGGCTCGGGCGACCACCGGTTGCGATCAGGATGTGATCGGCGGTGATCGTCTCGCCATTGACCTCGACAGTCTTCGCATCGACAAAGCGGGCGAAACCACGAATCACATCGACATTGTTTTTACCCAGCACGTTGTCATACGAGGTGTGGATACGGTCAATGTAGGCCGTGCGGCTGGCGACCAGTTTGTTCCAGTCGAAATGATTGACGGTGGTGTCGAAGCCGTAGTCCGGCCCGTACAGATCAATAGCCTCGCGGATTTGCGCCGCGTGCCACATCACTTTTTTGGGAACACAACCCACATTCACGCAGGTGCCGCCAAGCTCTTTGGCTTCAATCAGCGCGCACTTCTGGCCGTACATGGCGGCGCGGTTAATCGAGGCAATGCCACCGCTGCCACCGCCAATGGCGATATAGTCGTAATGTTTGCTCATGGTTAATTCCTTAGAGCCTATCCAATTAGGCTATTTTATTGGCCATTTTGGACCTGGGCAGTGCTCACAATCCTCACGTACTGCGTGTACGCTCCGGTTGTTCCGCGCTGTCCGTGTCCAAACTCGCTGCAACAATGTACGCCTACTGGGTAGGCTCTTAATCCTGAACGAGATCGAAAGTGTCGCGATTGTAACGCGCAGCCAGCAAGGTTCCTTCGATTGCTGCGATTACTCGGGAACAATCCAGTTAACGAGGGTGTGGCCTGTCCCGGCGGGCACCAGTTTACTGTGCAGCCACGGCAGCACGTTATTCATCTGTGCTTCTAATTTCCACGGCGGGTTAACCACGATCATACCGGAGGCGGTCATCCCACGCTGGTCGCTGTCCGGGCGCACCGCCAGTTCAATCTGCAGAATTTTACGAATGCCCGTTGCTTCCAGGTCATGCACCATACGTTTGATTTGCTGGCGCAGCACCACCGGATACCACAGAGCATAGGTACCGGTTGCAAAGCGCTTGTAGCCTTCGCTAATGCCGGATACCACCGCCTGATAATCGGTTTTTATTTCATACGGCGGGTCTATCAGTACCAGGCCGCGACGGGAAACTGGCGGCAGTTTGGCTTTCAATTGCTGGTAGCCATCGGCACGCTCAACGCGGGCACGTTCGTCTTTCTGGAACTCCTGACGCAGCAGTGGATAGTCACTCGGATGCAACTCGGTCAGGAACAGGCTGTCCTGCTCGCGCAACAACTGACGGGCAATCAGCGGCGAGCCAGGATAGTAGCGCAGCGTCTCGTTACGGTTGAAGTGGCGCAGCACGCTCATGTACGGCTCCAGTTCAGCCGGAATATCGTCTTGCTGCCAGATGCGGCCAATCCCTTCCAGATACTCCCCGGTGCGTTCGGCATGTTCGCCGGACAGTTGATAGCGGCCCGCGCCCGCGTGGGTATCGAGATAGAGAAACGGTTTCTCTTTTTCTTTGAGCGCTTCAATGATCAGGCTCTGAACGGTGTGTTTGAGAACGTCGGCGTGGTTGCCTGCGTGGAAGCTGTGGCGATAACTGAGCATGGAGATAGAAATTCCAGAATATGAACGAGATTAGCCACAGTTTACCGTAGATTGCGCGGGAATGTCGTTGAACCCTGCGGTTGTTTCAGGCAGTCGTAAAACGTTTCAAAATTTATCCCTGTCACAAAAGCGTCAACTTACAGGGCTAGCGTCGAGCGCAGGCAAGGTAATCGTTTGAATAAAAGGATAAAAAATGAAAATCCGTTTAACGCTGTTAACTGTCTCGCTGCTGCTTGCTCATCAGGCGATGGCGAAAGATGTGCCGCTCTCTATTGCGCACGACATTGCCAATACCACCACGCCGGCCTCGGAAAGCCAGGCGTTTGATAGCCTGGAAAACCAGTCTCTGGCCGCGCTGCGTGCTGCGTTAAAAGGGGACGGTGCAAAGGTAGAGCGTGAGCACCTGGAAAAAGCGTCGCAAAGTGCAAAACAGGCCGACACCGCCTGGTTGAAAGCCAGCGGCTATGATTTCAAAGTAAAAGATAACCAGCAAGCCGGCATTGAATTGCTCTCCTCGTTCAACAAGCTGCCTGCTCCTGTACTGGATGCCAACCTGAAAACCGTTGAGACGATTAATCTCGATGCCACGCAGGGGCTGCGTCATCAGGCGCTGGCGGACGCAGAAGGTATCAGCTACTTGTACTTCCTGTCCGACGCGCTCGGCCCGCGTCTGGGTAAAGCGTTTCTTGACGCCTATGACAAGGGAGAGCTGGGCAAAGCGGCTGCGCTCATTAAAGCCAGCGAAGTCAGCACCGGCGCGGCGAAGAAGCACTTCGACTACAAGCGTCCGTTCCTTATTCAGGACAACACCATTCACCAGGTCCCGGATGATGTGGTGGTGAAAGACAACAAACCGTACTCCGCCGATGGCGGTTCCTTCCCAAGCGGCCATACCAATACCGGCTATACCGATGCGCTGTTGATGGCTGAGATGATCCCGGAACGCTTTGATTCATTGGTGGAGCGCGGTGCCCGCTATGGTTACTCACGCATTGTGCTTGGTGTGCACTATCCGCTGGATGTGATGGGCTCAAGAATGGTGGCCCAGCGTAACGTGGCGCATTACCTCAACGATCCGGCGTACCGCAAGCTGTTCAACGAAGCGCGCGATCAGCTGCGTACGGCGCTGGAGAAAGAGTGCGGTGCGTCGCTTGCGGAGTGTGCGAAAACGGCGGGGAAAGACGATCCGTACCGCGATCCGGCGATGAAAGAATTTTACCGCTTCACCATGACTTATGACCTGCCGCAGCAAAAAGGGAAAACGCAACCGGTGAAAGTACCGGAAGGGGCGGAAGTGCTGCTGGAGGCGGCGCTGCCAAACCTGTCGGCGACAGCGCGGCGCGAGTTGATGGTGAAAACCGCGCTGCCAGACGGTTACCCGCTCTCTGGCGAAACTGCCGATCAGAACTTCTGGCAGCGCCTGAATCTGCCTGCGGCTTATGCCATGGCGCATAAAGCGAAGTAAATTTTGACAACGGTGCGGGCGTTGCCTGCGCCGTGATATTCACAGACTCAGCGCGTTCAGTTTACGCACGCTGGCGGCAGGGTTAGCGCGTTTAACCGCCTCCAGGAAATCGGCAAAGTCGGTGTTAAACAGGGTGTAGTTATGGCGGAATCTTGCCTGTTTCATCTGCCCGTCAGTCATGTAAGTCACTATCCAGAAAGAACGATTATTCACTTTAATATTGTCGCGCTCGATCTTTGTTATCGCGCTCAGTGGAACAGATTTTTTCACATCAAGCTGAACTTCATAGAAATACCCTTCATCGAAATAATAATCCGTGGGTAATAGCTGCCCCCCTTTGCCAGGCCGAAAGGTTTTGGTGGTAATGGATATCTTTCGCAACCCATGATTTGCTTGTATGTCGTTTTTTCGATGTCGCCATTTTGGAAACACAAATACCAGCCCGATAAGCGCCAGTAGCGGCAGTATTGTCATAATGAAATTCAACATGCGGTCTCCTTTTCGCCGTTGTGATGAGTATACGCCCTGTACGACGGTTCTTATTACTTTGATTTCATAGCGGAAACGACATCGTATGTGCAAATGGGTATTGCAGCGATAAGCAGTTCAGCGCAACGCCTGCCATTGAAATCCTCTACACTTAACCCCATGCTACAACGTTATGCAGAGCGCCGGATCGTGCGCTTCACTCACTCTCTTTAACAGGACAGGACTGCGCTTATGACCAATCCATTACTCACGCGTTTCGAATTACCGCCGTTTTCAAAAATCCTGCCTGAACACGTCGTGCCTGCCGTGACGAAAGCGCTGGATGATTGCCGTACCGCGGTGGAAAGCGTGGTAGCCCATGGTGCGCCGTACACCTGGGAAAATCTGTGCCAGCCGCTGGCGGAAGTGGACGATGTGCTGGGGCGTCTGTTCTCTCCGGTGAGCCATTTGAATTCTGTGAAAAACAGCCCGGAATTGCGTGAAGCCTATGAGCAGACGCTGCCGTTACTGTCGGAATACAGCACCTGGGTTGGGCAACATGAAGGGCTGTACAACGCTTACCGCGACTTACGCAATGGCGATCACTACGCCACCCTGAGCATTGCGCAGAAGAAATCTGTCGATAACGCCCTGCGTGATTTCGAACTGTCCGGTATTGGCCTCGAAAAAGAGAAACAAAAACGCTACGGCGAAATCGCCGCGCGCCTGTCCGAACTGGGCAATCAGTACAGCAACAATGTGCTCGATGCGACCATGGGCTGGACAAAGCTGGTGACCGATGAAGCCGAGCTGGCGGGTATGCCGGAAAGCGCGCTGGCCGCCGCAAAAGCCCAGGCCGAAGCAAAAGAGCAAGAGGGTTACCTGCTGACGCTGGATATTCCGAGCTATCTGCCGGTGATGACCTATTGCGACAACCAACCGCTGCGTGAAGAGATGTACCGCGCTTATAGCACCCGCGCCTCTGACCAGGGGCCGAATGCAGGTAAATGGGATAACAGCCCGGTGATGGCGGAAATTCTCGCCCTGCGGCACGAGTTGGCCCAACTGCTCGGTTTTGAAAGCTATGCCTATAAATCGCTGGCGACCAAAATGGCGGAAAACCCGGCGCAGGTACTCGACTTCCTGACCGATCTCGCCAAACGCGCCCGTCCGCAGGGTGAAAGAGAGCTGGCGCAACTGCGTGCGTTCGCCAAAAAAGAGTTTGGTGTGGATGAGCTGCAACCGTGGGATATCGCTTACTACAGCGAAAAACAGAAGCAGCATCTGTACAGCATTAGCGACGAACAGTTGCGCCCGTACTTCCCGGAAAACAAAGCGGTAAGCGGCCTGTTTGAAGTGGTGAAAAGGATTTATGGTATTACCGCGAAAGAGCGTCATGATGTCGATGTCTGGCATCCGGATGTGCGTTTCTTTGAGCTGTATGACGAAAGCAATGAACTGCGCGGTAGTTTCTATCTTGACCTCTACGCACGTGAGCACAAACGCGGCGGCGCGTGGATGGATGACTGCGTTGGGCAGATGCGCCTGGCGGACGGTTCGCTGCAAAAACCGGTGGCCTACCTTACCTGTAACTTCAACCGTCCGGTCAGCGGCAAACCGGCGCTGTTCACCCATGATGAAGTGATCACCTTGTTCCACGAATTTGGTCACGGTCTGCATCATATGCTGACCCGTATCGAAACGCCGGGGGTTGCTGGTATTAGCGGTGTGCCATGGGATGCGGTCGAACTGCCGAGCCAGTTTATGGAAAACTGGTGCTGGGAGCCGGAAGCGCTGGCATTTATCTCGGGTCATTATGAAACGGGCGAGCCGCTGCCACAGGATCTGCTGGATAAAATGCTGGCCGCGAAAAACTACCAGGCGGCGCTGTTTATCCTGCGCCAGCTAGAGTTCGGCCTGTTCGATTTCCGCCTGCACGCCGAGTTTAGCCCGGAGCAGGGGGCCAAAATCCTCGACACGCTGTTTGAAATTAAAAAACAGGTTGCCGTGGTGCCAAGCCCGACATGGGGCCGCTTCCCGCACGCGTTCAGCCATATCTTTGCAGGGGGCTACGCCGCAGGGTATTACAGCTACCTGTGGGCGGATGTGCTGGCGGCAGATGCCTACTCACGCTTTGAAGAAGAGGGGATTTTCAACCGCGAAACCGGGCAGTCGTTCCTCGACAATATTCTGACCCGTGGTGGTTCCGAAGAGCCGATGGAGCTGTTCAAGCGTTTCCGTGGCCGTGAGCCGCAACTGGATGCGATGCTGGAGCATTACGGTATCGAAGGCTAATCGTCAGTGAAAATCTGCTTAATGGATGAAACAGGCGCCGGAGACGGCGCCTTATCTGTTCTTGCGTCCCGCTGGGGCCTGGAACATGACGAAAGTAACCTGATGGCGCTGGTGCTTACACCGTCGCATCTGGAACTGCGCAAGCGCGATGAGCCGAAGCTCGGCGGTATTTTTGTCGATTTCGTGGGCGGGGCGATGGCCCATCGGCGTAAATTTGGCGGTGGGCGCGGCGAGGCTGTGGCGAAGGCCGTTGGCATCAAGGGCGATTATCTCCCGGATGTGGTGGACGCGACGGCGGGACTGGGGCGTGATGCCTTTGTGCTGGCGTCAGTCGGCTGCCGGGTGCGGATGTTAGAGCGCAACCCGGTGGTTGCCGCACTGCTGGATGATGGCCTGGCGCGTGGCTACGCGGACCCGGAAATTGGCGCCTGGTTACAGGAGCGGTTGCAGTTGATTCATGCCTCCAGCCTGACCGGGCTGGCGGATATTACTCCGCGTCCGCAGGTGGTTTATCTCGATCCGATGTTTCCGCATAAGCAAAAAAGCGCGCTGGTGAAGAAAGAGATGCGGGTGTTCCAGTCGTTGGTGGGGCCGGATCTGGACGCGGATGGCCTGCTGGGGCCTGCGCGTCTGCTGGCGACGAAACGTGTGGTGGTGAAGCGCCCGGATTATGCGCCACCGCTCGCCGATGTGGCGACTACCAATGCGGTGGTCACCAAGGGGCATCGGTTTGATATTTATTCCGGGACGCCGGTGTGAATTGGTGAGGGCAGTGCGGTTTGCTGCCCTCACCCAGGCCCTTTCTCACAGGGAGAGGGAACAGTTTAGTGCTTAGCGGTCTGGGGTTTTGTAGCCCGGACAAGGCGACAGCCGCCGTCCGGGAACCCTCCCTGGTGCTGCTGCGGGTACCGGGAATATATGTAACTGCACAAGGCGGTTTTATCGGCCTTTGGCGGGGAAATCAGCGCCAGAAAGTAAAACGCCCGCAGCAGCGGGCGTTAGCAGGCAAGAAAAGAGGGACGGTTATTCTTCGTCTTCATCTTTCAGCGGAACAATCAGCATGTCCACATGGACAGTATTGATGAGCTGACGTGCGGAGGACATCAGTTTGCTCCAGAAGTCCTGATGATGCCCGCAAACCACCAGATCCATATCGTATTTCTTAATGGCATCTACCAGTACCTGCCCCAAATCACCGCTACCGCTTAAGGTCTCCGTGATCGGATAGCCCGCATTGGTAGACAGTTCGGTCAGCGCATGGTGTGTCTCATCAGAGATACGTTTTTGCATATCGCCGAGGTTAACGTCGATAAGACCAGTGTAGAGATCAGAATAATTTACATCGACATGAATCAGTGACACCTTCGCGTTATAAGGCCGCGCCATGGATACTGCTTTTTCGACCAGCAATTTGCTTTCAGGAGAAAGATCGACTGCGATGAGAATGTGTTTGTAAGCCATAGTGTTACTCCTTCCATAAGTTGTCGATGACCATAGGGTTACTCACCCCTGACACAGCACTGTTTCCCGCGTCCTGCGTACCACCTGCACGGGTAGCGCCCGGCCTTAAGCATTTCATTTTATACTCTTCGTACTTTACGCCGCAGATGCGTTGGCTACGTTCGTTTATCCCATCGCACGGTCTTCTATGCTCAGGGGATTCATTCTCTTGCCGCCTTCCTGCAACCCGAATTACGTAGAGTGTGGGAATATTTCTACCTTATAACTCTGTGAAGTTATCGTCAATCTGCCTGGATCACGATTCACTTAACCAATATTTACAACCAGATGCACAAGATTGATTAACGTTGTGGCAAAAAAATAAACAAATCTCCTACACTATTTAATGAGCCGTTTGGATTTCAGTTTGTGATCTCGATCGGCTATTGGTAATACTCTTCACTGAATGACTTGGTTGATTATCTGGGAGCGGTCAGCCCGGATCACGTTTCCGTGGGCGGTTCGCCGGGGGAGGAGATATGATCAGCACCGTCGCGCTGTTTTGGGCTTTGTGCATCGTTTGTGTGGTTAACATGGCGCGTTATTTTTCGTCATTGCGCGCATTGTTAGTGGTACTTCGTGGTTGTGACCCCTTGCTTTACCAGTACGTTGATGGCGGAGGCTTTTTTACCTCCCATGGACAACCCAGCAAGCAGATGCGTTTAGTCTGGTACATTTATGGCCAGCGCTATCGCGACCATCATGATGAAGAGTTTATTCGCCGCTGTGAGCGAGTACGCGGGCAGTTCATCTTAACCAGCGCGCTCTGTGGGCTGATTCTGGTGAGCCTGATTGCTCTGATGATTTGGCACTGAGCAAAAAAAACGGGCCAGTTTCCTGACCCGTTTCGTTGTTAAATCAGCTTGAGGGCTAACCAGTAAAGCACGCCCGAAAGGATGATTGACGCCGGTAGGGTAAAGACCCAGGCCATCAAAATGCTGGTGACGGTTTTGCGTTGCAGACCGCCGCCATCGACGATCATCGTCCCTGCTACTGAGGACGAGAGTACGTGCGTGGTGGAGACGGGCATACCGGTATAGCTTGCCAGACCGATGGAGACTGCGGCAGTCATCTGTGCGGACATGCCCTGCGCGTAAGTCATGCCTTTCTTACCGATTTTTTCGCCGATGGTGGTCGCCACACGACGCCAGCCAATCATCGTACCCACACCTAACGCCAGCGCGACGGCCATGATAATCCAGATTGGCGCGTATTCGATGGTGCTCAGCATGTCGCTTTTCAGTTTCTTAAGCAGACGCTGGTCGTCGGCATTGACGTCAGGCTGCTTCGCGACCTGGTCGGTGATATCCGACAGACAAAGCATGATGCGACGCAACTGACTGCGCTGCTCCACGCCGAGTTTGTCGTAGCTTTCAATCCCGGTCAGCATCTCTTTAGCACGATCCAGCGCGATAATGGCGCGGCTCGGATGACAGTGGAACTGTGCCGGGGTTGCCGCTGTTTCCGCAGGCGTCAGCGGTTGTTGCGCTACGCCCGTTGCCTTCTGCAGAAGTTCCGGATGCTGCTGGAAGTACACTTCCACGTTGTTCACCGCGTCACGGGTACGGGTGATGTCATAACCTGAGGCATTCATGTTAACCACGAAGCCCGCAGGTGCGACGCCAATCAGTACCAGCATGATGAGACCGATACCTTTCTGACCATCGTTCGCGCCGTGAGAGAAGCTCACGCCAATAGCCGAAAGAATCAGCGCGATACGCGTCCAGAAAGGCGGCTTTCTTTTGCCGTCTTGCTTTTCACGCTCCGCGGGCGTCAGGTGAATACGCGCGCGCTTTTTACTGCCGCTCCAGAACCGACGCAGCAGGAACACCAGCCCGCCCGCGAAAATCAGGCCAACAATTGGCGAGACAATCAGGGAGGCAAAAATGTTCAGCACTTTTGGAATGTTAAGCGCATCCACTACCGAGGTGCCGGACATCAGGGCATTGGTTAAACCAATACCGATGATCGCGCCAATCAGGGTGTGGGAGCTGGAGGCAGGTAAGCCGAGATACCAGGTACCGAGGTTCCAGATGATCGCGGCCAGCAACATAGAGAAGACCATCGCAAGGCCATGTGCTGAACTGACGTTAAGCAGCAAATCGGTCGGCAGCATATGCACAATCGCATAGGCCACGCTTAACCCACCCAGCAGTACGCCGAAGAAGTTAAATACCGCTGCCATAACAACAGCCAACTGTGAGCGCATAGCGCGGGTATAGATAACCGTTGCCACTGCGTTCGCCGTGTCGTGGAAGCCATTGATCGCTTCGTAGAACAGAACAAAACCCAGAGCAAGCAAAAGTAACAGCCCGGTATGGAGATCCAGACCGGCAAATAAATGTAGCATAGGACGTTACGCCATTTTGAGGACATGAACGCGGCGCATTATCAGGGAGTTTGGCAGCATCGGCAAAGTGAAAAATGGACTTTTTTTGACATTCTTTCTGGTTAGCCTCCTTTGCTTTAAGCATATTCTTATATTTTTCAATGTAATGGATATTGGTCTGCGTATTCGTGCTGGTGTGACCACCCTGAACTATTTACAATCCGCCGCGACATAATGAAGAGGATTTTAGTGTGGAACGGTTTGATGCCATCGTTATCGGTGCCGGTGCGGCGGGAATGTTTTGTGCAGCTCAGGCGGGGCAGGCGGGGTTACGCGTGCTATTACTGGATAATGGCAAGAAGCCTGGCCGCAAGATCCTGATGTCCGGCGGCGGTCGCTGCAACTTTACTAACCTTTATGTCGAGCCTGCGGCTTATCTCAGCCAGAACCCCCATTTCTGCAAATCTGCCCTTGCCCGTTATACCCAATGGGACTTTATTGACCTGGTGGGCAAGTACGGGATCGCCTGGCATGAAAAGACGCTGGGCCAGCTCTTTTGTGATGACTCTGCTGAACAGATTGTCGACATGCTGGTGGCGGAGTGTGAAAAAGGCAAGGTGACGCTGCGTTTGCGTAGTGAAGTCCTGAGTGTTTCCCGTGATGACGATGGCTACACGTTGCAATTAAATGGTGACACGGTGGCGGCGAAAAAACTGGTGGTCGCTTCCGGCGGGCTTTCTATGCCAGGTCTGGGCGCATCGCCGTTTGGCTATAAGCTCGCTGAACAGTTTGGCCTGAACGTGCTGCCGACGCGCGCCGGACTGGTGCCGTTTACATTGCATAAACCCTTGCTGGAACAATTTCAGGTGCTTTCCGGCGTCTCGGTGCCGTCTGTCATTACCGCAGAAGACGGCACGGTATTTAAAGAGAACCTGCTTTTCACCCATCGCGGCCTTTCCGGGCCAGCGGTGCTGCAAATCTCCAGCTACTGGCAGGCGGGGGAGTTCGTCACTATCAACCTGCTGCCGGAGTGCGATCTCGACAGTCTGCTTAACGAGCAGCGCCAGGCGCACCCGAATCAAAGCCTGAAAAACACGCTAGCGATGCAACTGCCGAAACGGCTGGTGGAGTGTCTGCAACAACTGGGGCAGATCCCGGATGTCACGCTTAAGCAGCTCAATAGCCGCGACCAGGAAACGTTGATCGACACCCTGACGAACTGGCGCGTGCAGCCTAACGGCACCGAAGGCTATCGCACGGCGGAAGTGACGCTCGGCGGTGTCGATACCAACGAACTCTCTTCACGCACGATGGAAGCCCGCAAGGTACCGGGGCTCTATTTTATTGGTGAAGTGATGGATGTTACCGGCTGGCTGGGCGGCTATAACTTTCAGTGGGCATGGGCCAGCGCCTGGGCGTGTGCGCAGGCGCTGGTTGAAGAATAAGTGGTCTTTGGATGGTCATGATCCGTTGTGCCTTCCGATCCTGCGAAGATCAGATATCGTCCATCGTATGATCGACCACGATCTCCAGGGTTTTGCGAAGAATGTCCTTTCTGACGACATCTTCTGTATTTTCCATCAGGTTAATCAGCCGCAGGATGATGGCTTTGTTGGTCACTTGACCATCGTAAGCCAGAATGCTGCGGATCACGCCCCCGAGAATAATCGCCTCTTCGGCCAATAAATCGCCAGCGTTACGAAAATAATCAGACAATGTCTTGTTGGGCAAATTCTTATAAAGCTCTGACTTTTCAATCATCACCTGGTTCATTTTCACGCCTTAGTATAGTTTTCCGTAATGGGGCCATCAGCTATCACTGCTTTTTACTGCGGCCCTGCCGTTGGCGATTGCCGAATAATGGATAGACATTATCTCCGGCGTCTCTGATGTTCTCGTATTGCTCATTCCCATTCTGAACACGGGATGAGGCAAATTTATTACTGCTAATTTCCTCGATCAGACGCACAAGCACCGCCCGTCTCTGGCTATCCTGCTCGCGGCTCTCCATCTCTTGCAGCCGGGCAATGAGGGCCAGGGTGTTTATCGGGCCATTTTCTTTAAGAAGAAAAAGTAGCGCCTCTCCAATCAATTCATCTGTCAGTTGTTCATTATCACTACTATTCATAACTGCATCTCTGCTTGCCGCTCTGTTCATAAATAAAACGCGGCATGAAGTCATCTCTCGACAGGAATCAGGCTGACACCTTAACCCTCAGAAGTGACTTGATTTATCAGGACACTTTTACTGCATTTGGCTTAATCATTACCAAAAAGCAGGCTGATAAGCCCCTGATAATGGCGTTCCTCTTCTGGCGTTGACGCCTGTTCAAGACGGCTCAGTAACTTTGTACAAAGTGATTTACGGTTCAGATGCCGACCGTCCCGCAGGATGTCCACCACAATCTGCCCTAACGTCTCTTGTTGTGACGGAAGATCCGCAGCGCTGAAATAGCGAGCGATGGCATTCGCTGTGTCCGGAAGGTAGCCGTTCTGATGCATACATCACTCCTGTATAACTCGTTGTGAATAATTGAAAGCGTTAAGCTATACAACTATAGAAAAGCTGTACATAAAAATTGTACAAATTTGACAATGATTTTAAACAATAAATGCTATATCTTTATTTTCAAGAAGATAGGAAGCATAAAATCAGCACATTTCACTATTCCAGGCTACACTTTTGGGACGCGTTTATCTGCGATGACATAAAAAACCACATGGATGTTGGGACTGTCGTCTCCACATTCACCTGTTGTATACCCGCTGTTGGTCATGGTTGTTTACAAGGTTCCCTGCGTAAGCCTCTGTCATTGTGGTAATTACAACGCTTTCTCTTGGATAGCTCATGCTCACAACTCTTATTTACCGCAGCCATATCTGCGAGAACGTCTCCTTTAGCGTGCTGGAGGAGATGGTTGCTGCGGCGAATCTCAAAAATGGTGAGGCAGATATCACCGGCATTTTGCTTTTCAACGGCACCCACTTTTTCCAGTTGCTTGAAGGCCCTGAGGAAAGTGTTTCTGCTATTTATCAGCATATTTGTAACGATAAGCGGCACTACAACCTGGTTGAGTTGTTGCGCGACTACGCGCCCTTGCGGCGATTTGGTAAGTCAGGAATGGAACTCTTTGATTTACGTGAATATGACAGAGAGGAAGTTCTGCAGCATGTGCTTGATAAAGGCACCTCCAGATACCAACTGACCTATGAAGATCGCGCACTTCAGTTCTTTCGCACGTTTGTAGAAGACCTGGAAAAAGAGAACTATTTTGAGATTCCACCGGGTGATGCCTGGGAATTTGTGACGGATGAAAAGGATTCATTCTCTCAATTCTTGCCCCCTGACCGCGAGGCCGGCTGTCATTTTGCCTTCCAGCCCATTATCGATCCCTTCGCCCGGCAAGTGGTTTCACTTGAGGCACTGATCCGCACGCCTGAGGGCCACTCGGCGCAAGCCTGGTTTGAAGGGCTTAGCCGTGATGAAATCTATGAGGCCGATCTCAAAAGTAAACAGGTGGCGTTTGCGATGGCGGCCGCACTGAATCTGGGGACCCAGACACTCTCCGTGAACCTGCTGCCAATGACGCTGGTGAATGTTCCCGGAGCGGTTAGTTTTCTTTTAGATGCCATTAAAACCAACGGTCTCGTACCTGAACAGGTCATTGTGGAGTTCACCGAAAATGAAATTATTTCCCGCCTGGATGAGTTTACGAATGCCGTTAGGTTATTGAAAGCAGCCGGGTTTCGGGTGGCCATCGATCACTTTGGCGCCGGATTCGCAGGCCTGCTGTTGCTGGCGCAATTCCAGCCTGAGCGGATCAAAATTAACCGCGACCTGATCAAAGATGTCCATAAAAGCGGCCCCCGGCAGGCCATTATTCAGGCCATCATCAAATGCTGCGTTTCTCTGGAAATCATGGTTTCGGCCGTGGGGGTAGAGAAGGCAGAAGAGTGGATGTGGCTGGAGTCTGCGGGTATCTCTCAATTCCAGGGTTATCTTTTTGCCCCTCCTGCATCCGGGGCTATTCCTGCCATTGCGTGGCCGGAAAAAAGAGGTGGCCTTTAAATTCCATCTGCTGTGAGCAACTGGCTTTCCCTTGCCGCAACGTGTTTCCGGTGGTATGGGGAAGCCAGCCTTTTCTCTCTGTGCGCTGGCTTCGGTGAAACAAAATCCATTTTTGCACATGGCCTATTTCCGGTTATGCTTGCTCATGAGCACGTTCTGTCTTGTACAAGTTATGAAAATTGTACAATCTGTACAGAAGAGTGAATGTGAAGTGTAACGTATAGGGTTTGAATTGAGGGAAGCGATGACCTTTTACAGTATTGGCGATGTCGCTGAACGATGTGGAATAAATCCTGTCACGCTGCGTGCGTGGCAGCGTCGCTATGGATTGTTGAAACCTCAACGTAGTGAAGGGGGCCATCGACAATTCGACGAAGAAGATATTCAACGGATTGAGGAAATTAAACGTTGGATTGAAAGCGGCGTTCCGGTCGGCAAAGTCAAAGCGCTTCTTGAAGATAAAAAAGTGGATTCCCATGATGGCTGGGAGTCGCTTCAGGAAGAGGTCATGTCTGTATTAAGGCAGGTTCGCCCTGCAAAATTACGTGCCTTGATTATGGCAATGGGACGGGAGCATACCGCCGATGTTCTTATCGATCATGTCTTTGTCCCTGTACGCCAACGGCTTTCGCTCGATC
This sequence comes from Citrobacter sp. BDA59-3, assembly GCF_015167655.1. Lineage (NCBI taxonomy): Bacteria > Pseudomonadati > Pseudomonadota > Gammaproteobacteria > Enterobacterales > Enterobacteriaceae > Citrobacter > Citrobacter sp. BDA59-3. The sequence goes on along the minus strand of NZ_CP063427.1, from coordinate 5,035,500 downwards.
AGAGTACGGCTCGCGCCATGTGTAGTTTATTAGATGGCGTCTTAATTGATTACGCCGTCTTATGCCTTACCCGTTCTCGTAAGAAGATAGGAAAAGACGCGCTGTTTATTGGTTGGGGCAGCGATGATCGCACCCGGATGTGGCTGGAAGCCTGGCGGTTGTCTCAGCATGACTGGAATATTGACGTCCTCGCGGAGCCGTTGGAAACCCTTCGTCCGGAGCTTTTTCCTGGCCTGCACATTTTTGTCTGGACCGGTAAAGCGTTATCGCGTCATCAGCAAGAACAGTTTACCCACTGGCGGGAGCAGGGATTCGCCATCGCGTTGCATGGGGCATAGTGCGGAAATGTAACGCGCACCTGTTCGGTCTCCCGTACTGGAGGTGAGTCGCCCACTTCCGCCCGCCCTCCATTTATTCTTCTCGCATTGTTCAGCCACCGCTGCGTGATAATCCTTTCACTCTGTTCCGTTCCTCGCTTTATATCCCGCAACATGCATACATTTCCTTTTGCTACGGCTCGTTCTCCCGTTTTATCCATTCTATTACCCTGTTAAGAATCCCCTGAATATTATTTGGCGAATAACCGCCTGGCTATAATAAAAATGCAAGACATTATTTATGGCTAAAAATAAAGGAGGTGGGTTTGGTAAAAACCATTGATAAACATGAGTTAGGTTATATCGCGATCGGTGAAGCAGTACTGTGCCATATCGCCAGTAACAAGGAAATATCACGTGAGTCACTAATGCTGATGTTAACGCAACACGCTGAGGAGGTGACGAATGAATACCAATTATCCCAAATCTGGTTGGGGCACTCGCTGCTCAAGAATGCCCGCCATGACCATAGCTCACTTACTGAAAATTAGTTTTCAGTAACGTACCCGTGCCGTAAAAAACGGTTTTAAAACAGCCCTGGGAAAGGCTAAGCACTCTTTTACGGGTCTTGTTCAGGCACGTTAATCGGGTTGCGAATCGCGTTTGGATTTCATTTATATCCTGACACTCTGCCTTGCTAATGCCTTGCTAACTGGCACAGGGAAGGGGACGCTTTGCCTTTATTTATCGGGCTCATAATGATTTTTCGGATACCCCGATTCTTTATGAAATACGGGTGCCGAAATATTTACGCATCCAACGTCATTAATTATTCAGGCCTGATTGCTTGTATCTGACATATGTAAATTTTTCTTTCTAAAAGAAACAGGAGAATTTTTCGTTTATATGACTAAACCATCCGGTAACGTAAATTTGACCCGGGATGAACTGATTCGTGAAGCGATAGGCTTCGCAGCAGCATATTTAATTAAAAACAATTTACCCGTGACCACGCGCGGGTTAAGCCTGACTCTTCTGATGGAAGAGGAGAAAACAAATATTGCAGAGCGTAAGGCTATTTATCAGGAAGCCAGAAAAATGGTTTTGCGTAAAATGCAGTAAATAAATGTATCAGGCTGCGCGAATTGACGATATCCGCAGCCTGACATTCAAATCATGAGGAGGCGATGATGACAGTAAAAACGACCGACAAAGCCACAGAAATTCTTATTAGTGAGGCGTTGGTTCAATTACTTGAGTGTGGCGCGGAAATAACGCATGACACACTAATTCACACTCTGGATGATAACCGGGTTAATGTAACTGACCGGAACCTGCGAATGAGCTATTCAAGGGCGATTGATGAGGTGCGAACGCACCAGCATTTTTCATCGCAATCTCACAGCGGAATTTACCACAGCAGCTATCCGATTCATTAAACCACCCCGAAGGTGAATAACCACCTTCGGCTTTTTTATTGTTGTTGTTTCAGTAAGTTATTTGGCTTTGATATTAATTAGATAAGTAAAATCTTAAACACCTGACATTGTGAGACACACTGTTTTTTAACGTATCATGCTTTTAATGTCACTGTTCCGGGGCAGTTATCTTTGCTAACAGGATCGGATATCCTTTCAATTATGTGCGGCTAATGCCACAATGCCCGCCATGCTTATTGTTTAGCATTGTTAATGGTTACTGTCCGTAAGGTATTTTCCTGAATGCATAAGTAAGGTGAAATATGAATAACTCACACAGTGACGGCCCGCAGGAGACGGCGGGCGACTCGGGTAATGGGAAGCTTAGTCTGGAACAGACATTAGGCGCTATTGTTATCCAAATGTTACGTGAAGGGCGGTATATTACTCGCCATAGTCTCTGCATTGCCGTTGCTGGATGTATTGAAAAAAATACTCGCCCCGAACTTGAAGCGCATTATGCTGATATCTTGCGAGTATTACTGAGCCGCGAGGCTGATTAATTATCTGCGGCTGCCGTCATCGCGAATTCGCATGAAATGCATTCTGGAGTCAGCATGATTAAAAATGTCAAAGAGAGTCTGGTGGAACTGGTTATGGGTGATGCCATTCTCGAGCTGCTTGAAGCGGATGCCCCTATTTCCCACGAGGCACTCATTGCTCAACTTGCCCGTAATCTCGAACAGGAACCGCGGGAATCACGGCGGGAAGCCATTCTGGCTGCTATTAAAGAGGTTCAGGAAAGTATCAAACTTGTCGACCATACGGGAGACAAGGGAACTGGCTGGAACCAGCAAACCGTAAAAAATAGCAAACTGCTAAAAATGAATAGTGTTTCGCCAGGTATTGGTGATAAAAAACATTAACTATCGAATTATTATGGCTTTTTCAGCTTCCGCTGAACCGTGACGATCGCAGATAAAAATACCTGAGCAGATAAGCTGTTGTTTTTCACTTTTCGAAGTGAGGGTTTTGTCGTCACGCTTTTCAAAGATCGTCCGGCGTTCTACTGACGACCATTTCCAGAGCACTACGGTACATCCTTGTTTTTTCCGGGTCACTCTCCTCTTCAAGATGGCGAATAATCGCCAGAATCACCGCTTTGTTACTGACCGGTAAATTTAACGAAGCCAGCTTTTCTTCAACGTTTTTAATAAAAGCAAGCTCGGCGCTGAAAACCGGTAGCCGAATGGTTTGTGACGAATTCAGAAACTGTGTTGCCGGGTGAAGGGTCATGTGTGCTCTCTTCCTTTTGCGACAGTAGCGGTAAATCGGAAAAATCCCCTTGTTCACAAAATCTAGGCTGCTTTTGGCAAATTGCATAGCGAAAAGCGGGTTTTTCCGTCTTTAGCAGGCGAATTAATAAATTCCCCTTCAGGTTTAGAGTATGTATTATATGTTTCATATATGATTCGTATAAGGTGAAGCATGGACCATGGGTATCGTTAAAATCTCGGACCTGATGCACGAAAACCTGCGTCTTGCCAGTAACGCACTGAGCCGTTCAATCAATGCACAGGCAGAGCACTGGCTGAAAATCGGCATGCTTTCAGAGCTGTATCCGCATTTGACGCATCAGGAACTCACCCGCCTGCTGGTTCGGGCGGAGCTTAAGGGCAGCGTGGATATCAACAAGCTGGTTGACGATGAGCCGCTGTCATTGCAAATGGAGCATGAAGCCAGATGACGAACATCAAACTGCACTCTCAGGAAGAGATTGAAATGGCCCGCGCGGCGGGACACGCTGCGGCAAAAGTGCTGGAGATGATCAAACCCCACGTTCGCGCGGGCGTGACAACCGATGAGATCGACAAACTGTGCCATGATTTCATTCGCCACGAATTAAAGGTGATCCCGGCGAACATTGGTTACAACGGCTATACCCGCACCGTCTGCACGTCGGTCAACCATGTGGTGTGTCACGGCATTCCGTCGGAGAAACGTCTCAAAGAGGGTGACATCATCAATATTGACGTGGCGATCATCAAGGATGGTTGGTACGGCGATACCAGCCGCATGTATTTTGTGGGTGAGCCCTCCGTGCGTGCCAGGAGACTGACCCATATCACCTATGAATCGATGGTTGCCGGGATTAAAGCCGTGCGCCCCGGCGCGACACTGGGCGATATCGGCGCGGCTATTCAGCAGGTGGCGGAGTCTGCCGGCTTTTCAGTAGTGAAAGAGTATTGTGGTCACGGCGTGGGGAAGGAATATCACGCAGAACCGCAGATCCTGCACTATGGTCGGTCGGGAACAGGGCTGGTACTGAAAAAAGGGATGATTTTTACCATTGAGCCGATGATCAACGCCGGTAAAGCCGCGACAAGCGTGCTGTCCGATGGCTGGACGGTGGTCACCAAAGACCGTTCTCTTTCGGCGCAGTGGGAACATATGGTGGCGGTTACCGACAGTGGTTTTGATTTGTTAACACCCTGGCCGGATCCTTCACCCGAGTATCCGGGGCTTTAATTGCCACTTTTTTCAGGCGGGGCAGACCATCGCTGAACCGCCTGCCCGCGCTTTAGCGCACTTTGCCTAACGCCCATCCTCTTCTTGCGCACGCGAAAAAAGACGCCCAGAACAGTACGGTCTAATTCCTCCGCTTTCATCACAAATTCCTTCGGGCATTGCTGCCACAATCGTCCGGTGTCCTGCCAAAGATTTGCTTTTACTCTGCGCACATCTTATTTCCCGTTCCTTTTTCTGCCTGCGCGCAAAATAAAACCCAATCTTTTATCTTAAATTTATGGAGTCTTCTATGACACTTTCATTCTCTATTCCGCGCAGTATTATTTATGGCGAAAACGCATTAGAACATCTGGCAACCCTTAAAGGGAAAAAAGCCGCGCTGGTTACGGGCGGCAGTTCAATGAAGCGCTTTGGTTTTTTGGACAGGGCCATCAGCGAGCTGAAGAAAGCCGGGATGGAGTGCACCGTCATTGATAATGTCGAACCCAACCCCTCTGTTGAAACGGTCTGGCGTGGGGCGAAAGCCATGCTGGCGTTTGAACCGGACTGGATTGTGGCGCTCGGCGGCGGTTCCGCGCTGGATGCGGCAAAAGTGATGTGGTGTTTCTACGAGCATCCGCACCTGACGTTTGAAGACATTATTCCCGTCGGCTCAATGCCCGCACTGCGTAATAAAGCCCGTTTTGTCGCCATTCCGTCCACCAGTGGCAGCGCCTCTGAAATCACCGCGTTCTCGGTTATCACCGATACGGCTCATCACATCAAATACCCGATTGTGGCGGCAGATCTGGTTCCGGATATCGCCATTCTGGACCCGACCATTCCGGCAAAAATGCCGCCGCATGTCACCGTGCATACCGGGATGGATGTGATGACACACGCGCTTGAGGCCTATGTCTCGACTGCCGCCAACTCCTTTACCGATCCCTATGCGGTCGAAGCCATTCGCCTGGTGTTCGAATATCTGGAAATCGCCTATTTGTCGCCAAATGACCTGAATGCGCGTATGCACATGCATAATGCCTCCGCACTGGCGGGCATTGCGTTCACCAATGCGTCTCTGGGGTTAGTGCATTCTATGGCGCATAAGATTGGCGGGGAGTTTGGTATTACGCATGGTCTGGCGAACGCCATTATGCTGCCGTATATCATTCAATATAATTCTATCTATACCAATAAGTACCAGAAGCTGGAGAAAGCGCTGGGCATTGGCAACCTGATTACCGCCATTAAGGACCTGAATAAGCGTCTGAATATTCCAGAAACCCTGGGTCAATGTGGCGAGGTTGAAATTAAAGAGGCCGCATTTATGCAGGTCCTCGACCGGATGAGTCACAACGCGGTGGATGATCCGTGCACCCTGACCAATCCCAATCAGCCAACGGTACAAGATGTGAAAACACTCTATTCCAGCGCCTATTACGGCGCCTGATATTCAGAGTGACAGGAACAAAAGCGTATGGCGACATACGCTTTTTTTTGCCCTGAATCAGGCCCGATAGGCGAGCAGAAAAACCGTCACTGCGCGGGCGGTCACTTCTTCGATTTTCTTACTATCCGGCGCGGCCTCGACCCCGAGAACCACGCTGAGGTACAGTTCGGCTTCAATCTATGAAATACCTCAACCACCGCAGCGCGTAAGAAAACAGCAACCGGCGCATTACAACAACGTGCTAATTTTAAAAGGGTTCATTTACGCGCGCTTTGTGATGCAAACGCAGGTAGGGAGATAACGATGTTTTTTATCTGGATGTTGTTACCGGCACTCTATATTGGTTCTCGTTTTATCTGGTGGCTTCCACTGTCTCCTGTTCTCCGCTTTGGCCTGTTCCTTGTGCTGGTGGGCATTTGCGAGTTCCGCTTTTTTAGCCGCTGGCTGTGGGGGAGTTCATTTTCACCAGAGTGGCCACGCCCGGTTGTGATGCTGGCTGGCGGATTGTTCGGCGCCGTGGTGCTGTTCGCCAGTTTCCTTCTGCTGCGTGATATGCTCGCTTTACTTGTCGGGCTGCTGACCCGTAAAACCCTCCCAGGCTTGCCCATCTCGCTGCCTCTGCTGGTCCTGTCCGTGGTGCTGGCAGGGGTTGGCGTCAGGCAGGCCACGCGCGTGCCTGACGTTCGTACCGTCCACGTGACGATTCCCGGACTGCCGCCTGCTTTTGACGGCTACCGGCTGGTACAACTGGCTGATATTCATGCCACGCGCCTGTTGCCCCGCCAGTGGGTGCAGCAGATTGTTGCCAGAACCAACGCCCTGCAGCCGGATCTCATCGCGATTACCGGCGATATGTCAGACGGTTCCGTAGAGGATCGCCTGCCGGATGTCGAACCGCTGACGCAACTGCGGGCGGCGGATGGCGTCTATGCCATCACCGGCAATCATGAATACTATTTCGACTACGCAAGCTGGGTGCCAGCCTGGCAGAAACTGAGCATTCCCTTTTTGACCAACCAGCATGTACGTATTGCGCGCGGTGACGCCTCGTTTATGCTGGCCGGCGTGCCGGATAAAGTGGCGGAAAATTACGGTTTTGATGGGCCGGACCTGAAACGTGCGCTGGAAGGCACTCGCCCCGATGACACCGTTATCCTGCTCGATCATCGGCCAGGTACCGCCGATGATAACGCCGCAGCGGGGGTGAAGTTGCAGCTCTCCGGCCACACTCACGGTGGAATGGTGTTGGGGCTTGACCAACTGGTGAAACCCCTCAACAACGGCTATATCTCCGGTCGTTACGCGGTCGGCCCAATGACGCTGTATGTCAGTAACGGTGCCGGGCTGTGGAACGGTTTTCCGCTACGGCTTGGCCGACCTTCTGAAATTACCGAGCTGATTCTGCACTCAGCGGCATCCACGGCACGTTGAAATGAAGGCAGTCGTATGGTGACGACTGCTCCGGCTGGCAATTTGAACCGGATAAACCGTGCCGCCGTAAAAGTACGGCGGCGATATGGTTATTGAAGACGCAGTTTGATTTTTTCGACCATCGCCGTGGTGGAGATGCCGTAGCGATCGTGTAGCGTGGGAAGCGCACCAGCATGAAGAAACTCATCCGGCAGGGAAACCACATCGAATTCGCAGCTTACGCGTTTACGCATCAGCAGGGCGGCGACCGCCTCGCTCAAGCCACCCACGCAAGTATGGTTTTCTGCGGTCACGACCAGGCGGCCCGGTTTGGCGGCCTGCGCCAGGATGGTCTGCTCATCCAACGGTTTGATGGTCGGCACATGTAACACCGCCACGCTAACGTTGTCATGACGCAGTTTTTCCGCCGCTTCGAGTGCGCGCATAGTCATGATACCGGAGGAGATAATCAGCACGTCGTTGCCCTCTTCCAGCAGCTTTGCTTTGCCCAGCTCGAATTTGTAGTCATATTTATCCAGCACCAGTGGGACTTTGCCACGCAGCAGACGCATATAGACCGGACCGTTATGGTCAGCGATAGCCCGTACCGCCTGGTCAGTATCCAGTGCATCGCAAGGGTCAACAATGGTCAGGCCGGGCACGCCGCGCATGATCGCCAGGTCTTCGGTGGCCTGGTGGCTGGGGCCATAGCCTGTCGTCAGACCCGGTAGCGCAGCGCAAATTTTCACATTCAGATGCTCTTCGGCAATCACCTGGTGAATAAAGTCATAGGCGCGACGGGTGGCGAACACCGCATAGGTAGTGACGAAGGAGGTAAAGCCCTCTTTCGCCATGCCGCCTGCGGCCCCCATCAACAGTTGCTCTGCCATCCCCATCTGGAAGAAGCGCTCAGGGAAGGCCTGGGCAAAAATATGCAGATCGGTGTATTTCGACAGATCGGCGGTCATCCCGACAATATCCGGGCGCTCAGCGGCCAATTTTGATAGTGCGGTGCCAAACGGGGCAGGGATCGTGGCCTGACCTTCATCGGCAATCGACGCAATCATGGCAGACGTTTTTAAGCGGGTTTTGCCCGCGGTGGTCTGGCTCATTACAGCACTCCTTCCGGTTTGTTGGCATCCAGCACGGCAATCGCTTTTTGCCATTCGTCGGCATCGACGCGAATAAAATGGTTTTTGTCGCGGGTTTCCAGGAACGGCACACCTTTGCCCATCAGGGTGTCGCAGAGGATCACGCGCGGTTGGTTTTCCGGGTAACTTTTGGCATTTTCAAAAGCTTTGATGACGGCTGGCAGGTCATTGCCATCCACGCGCTGGACGTACCAGCCAAACGAGGCCCATTTCTCATGTAGCGGCTCAAAACCAAGAATCTTTCGTGAATCGCCATCGGCCTGCTGCTTGTTCACGTCGACAATGTTGATCAGGTTGGTCAGCCCGTAATGTGCGGCGGACATCGCCGCTTCCCAGGTCGAACCTTCATCCAGTTCGCCATCTGACATGGAGTTAATCACCAGCGCCGGGTTTTTCTTCTGCCGCAGGCCAAGCGCCATACCAACGGCGATGCTCAGTCCCTGGCCCAGCGACCCGCCGGATATTTCCATTGCCGGGGTGTAGGTGGCCATGCCAGACATCGGCAGACGGCTGTCATCAGAGCCATAGGTTTCCAGCTCTTCCTCGGCAATGATCCCCGCTTCAATCAGCGCCGCGTAATAGGCGATGGCATAGTGACCGTGGGACAACAGAAAGCGATCACGCTCTTCCCACTCTGGCTCATCCGGACGGAAATTCATAATGTGAGCAAACGCGGTGCCAAGTACGTCGGCATAACCCAGCGCCTGGCCGATGTAACCCTGGCCCTGCACCTCGCCCATGCGTAGGGCGTAGCGGCGAATGCGCCATGCCGCCGCAGCGACTTTTTGGATATCGTGATTTGTCATGATGCAGTTCCTTAGTGAATTAACATCCCGCCATTAACATCCAGCGTGATACCCGTTGAGTAAGAAGAGAGATCGCTGCCGAGGAACAGTGCGGCGCGGGCGATATCCACCGCATCACCAAGACGGTTCATGGGGATCCCGGCAAGAATGTTGTCGCGCATCTGGTCTGTGAGCTTGCCTGCGGTGATATCTGTTTGAATCAGTCCAGGAGTGATGGCATTGACGCGGATATTATCCGGGCCAAGCTCTCGGGCCATGGCGCGGGTCAAACCCAACACACCGGCTTTGGCTGCGCTGTAATGTGGGCCACCGAAAATACCACCGCCGCGTTGCGCTGATACCGAAGAGATACAAACAATGCTGCCGGATTTTTGTGCTCGTAGCGTCGGGATAACCGCCTGAGACATGATTAACGTACCGCGCAGGCTGACATCCAGGACGGCATCGTAATTCTCGCGCTTAATATCCATCAATTTAATCGGCTGGGTAATACCTGCATTATTGACCAGTACATCGATACGCCCATATTTTGCTAATACCTGCTCAATGGCTGCCTGAACCTGAATTTCGTTTGCCACATTGGCAGCAAGGCCAATATGTTCCGTACCAAGCATCGCAGCAGCACTTTTACTGGCCTCTTCGTTTAAATCAATAATGACCACTTTCGCACCGTTCTCTGCGAATAATTTTGCCGTGGCAAAACCTAAACCGCGAGGGGAGGCCGCGCCAGTGATAATGGCGACTTTGTTTTTTAACAACATAATTTACTCCATGACAATTGATAAGGTGTTGGGTAATAAATACTATTGCGCTTCGTCGAGAGTTAAAATAATAAGAAGACCAACGGCTGCACAGGCACCAAAATAAGTGAATACGGAATTAAAATTGCCCGTGGTATCTAATAAAAAACCAGCAACCATCGGAGAAACAAAACCACCCAAGTTCCCGCCGCTATTAATAATGGATGAAGCGATTGGGTACGTTTTACTGTCGGATACGGCCATACCGTAAGCGGTAAATGCGGGCCAGCCGATATTCAGGCATAATCCCACGAAGAATAACCCCACGCAGACCGCCGTTGTATTTTGCGGAATGTTCAACATGATAATCATCATTATCACCGTGGAAATAGCGGTGAAGATCATGGTCGGCTTACGGCGACGCCCGAGTAATTTATCTGAAATATAACCGCCGCCGATGGCGCCGACAAAACCACCGATACACGGCATACTGGCGACCAGACCCATGCGTATAAAATCGAAGCCTTTTTCTTTAACCAGATAAAGCGGGATCCAGGTGAGCAGGCCATACAACACGCTTACCATCATAAAATAAGCCAGACAGTCACCCAGAATATTCTTCGAGGTGAATAAACCTTTGACGGTGGCAATCGGTTCCAGCTTTCTGACGCGAATCAGTTTATCGAGGGTGGTGAATTTGGCATGCATCTGGATATTTTCGCGCGTCTTTTCCTGCGCACCGGCACCATCGGTAATCACCGACAATTCGCTCTCCGATACCAGGTGGCTCTCAGAGGGTCTGGATTTAACGAATAGATACCAGATGACGGCGATGACAATGCCAGGAATGGCAAACGAGTAGAAAACCCATCGCCAGCCCCAGGTGACGGCAATCCACACAGCCAGGGGAGGCACAATGATGGGGGCAAACATAGTTGCGGCGATGTAGACGCCCGTTGCCGTGGCCTTCTCTTTTGCCGGGAACCAGTTATTGATGGTCGATGCGAGGCCGACCGGGCATGGCCCCTCGCTTAAGCCAAGACCTAAACGCACCAGTTTTAAGCCGAGGACAGAGCTGACTGTTCCCATCAGCCAGGTAAAGGCCGAGAAACCAAAAATGGACAGCGCCACCAGACCACGGGTACCGCGTTTAGCGATAAAGAAACCGGCGGGGATTTGACTGACGGCATAGCCAAGGAAAAACATACTGGCAATGGCACCGGCTTCGAAGTTATTAATATGGAATTCTTCGATAATAAATGGCAGAACCGCACCAATATTTGTACGATCAGCATAATTTATCGCGTATACCGCGAATATGATCGCCAGCACTACAAATCGGTAGTTTGTTTTTCTGGCGCCGGTACAGACAAGGTTATCTATACGGGACATAGGTTTACCTCTTATCTTTTTTTTAGTTTAAGGGTACATTCCGGACTCCGCGGTCACGATTATTTTTCAGACCTGCGAGCGAAATATACCAACGCGTCAAAACGGCGGGCATGCAAAAAAACTCAATTGAGGTTGAGAAAAATTTGATTCGTGAGTTAACGCAAATAAACATCGTTAGATCCAGCCTGTTTAGCCATTTTGGTGGCTGAAAATGCCATGTGCGTCACAAAAAATGACCACATCAGGGTAAATCTATCCTTTTAGCTTGTATGGCGGATTTATTTGTTTTTCTATCACTTACACTGTTGTCTGGTGGGCGTTATAACAAGGATCTACTTACAGTGAAGTAATGAATGTCGCGATATGAGGTATCACGTTAATGCACCAAAGTGAGTGAGCAAATGACAAAAGTGAACACCAAAAAATCTTTACCCATCCCCTCGTTAAGAAATATTCAGACATTTATTGAAGTGGCAAACACTGGCAGTATTAATCAGGCTGCTGATATTATGAATATTACCGCATCGGCAGTAAGTCATCAGGTTGCCAGTCTGGAACAATTTATTGGCAAGAAGTTATTTATCCGTAGCGGCAAAGGTGTTTTATTAACTCATATTGGTGAGAAATATTTGCAGGAGGTCTCCGGGGCGGTCAGTATTATTGGACGGGCAACCGACCAGGTAATAAACGATATCCATCACGAACATTTACGCATTCATTCAGCGCCCAGTTTTGGCCTGCTATGGCTTATCCAGCGGTTAAATAAATTCAGAAAAGAGTACCCGGATTTAAAAATCAGTCTGACCTGCTCCTATGAAAATCTACAGTTTTCACGGGACAATCTGGACATTGATATCCGCCACGGTTTACCGGAGTGGCCAACATTACATGTACGAACTATTAAAAATGAGAAGGTGATCCCTTATGCCTCTCAGGATTATCTGGCGGGCAAATCCATCACTGAACCCGCAGATTTACTGGATTATGAGCTTATCCATTCCGACAGTACGCTGGTGAACTGGAATACCTGGCTCTCCTGGTACGGTGTCGCGCATCACAATAAGAACTACTACTTTAGCTTTGATCGTTCCTATATGAGTATTGAGGCGGCCAGAATGGGTATGGGGATTATTCTTGAAAGCAATCTGCTTGCGGATGATTACCTGCGTCAGCACCACCTGGTACCGGTATTTGCCAGCGATCATGGGATGTCGGTCGCGGCGCACCATTTTGTGTTGCCCCACGTGAATGAACAAAAAGAGAAGGTGAAGGCATTTTTGTGTTGGGCGGAGAAAGAGCTCAGCACGGCCGGGTTTTCGGTCTAAGCGGGTGTTTTGATGTCGCTTGATGAATACAACTCCCTTGGGGAAACGGCATACCTGTTGCGCTCACCGGAAAACGCCAAAAGACTCATAAACTCAATTGAAAGTCTCAAGGCTGGCGACGGAACTGAGAAGGATATGATTGAGGGAAACTGGTTTGGTCGGTGGAATCATGGAATGATCATTTTTTCTGGCAGGAGACGGGCAAGCGCATGGTCAAAAAGATTAATGAACTCATCAAAGACATTCGTCGGCCCCCCCTTTTGAGGGAAAAGGAAAACCTGAGCCCTTAAAATATAACCTGGTTGGTTTTTGTTCCCGACGGATAACCGGGGAGCATCGTCTGGTCTATTCCATTACCAACGATGCACTCCTGCGGCGGCTTGCCGCTATCAGATAACGCTTTAGTGGGTTATCCCTTTTTGGCCCGCAGCGTAGCAACTGCCTGCACGCACTGCTCCACCACGTTATCGACCTCATGGTTGATGTCTATGCGCATGACGTCATCTTCTTGCCGTTCCGGGCGTTCCAGCGCGGCGAACTGACTTTTCAGTAATTCAACCGGCATAAAGTGCCCCTGCCGTTTTGCCATCCTCGCCAGAATGGTTTCATAATCGCCGTCCAGCCACAGAAAATGCACATTCGGACTGCCTTTACGCAGAATATCGCGGTAGCGTTTCTTTAATGCCGAACAAACAATTAAACCGGTTTCATTCTTTTTATACAGACTATAAGACGCGTCATTTAATCGTTCCAGCCATGGCAATCTGTCTTCATCGGTTAAGGGAATGCTGGCTGACATTTTATCAATATTCTTTGCCGGATGGAGATCGTCCCCATCAATAAATTTCGCACCAAGTACAGCGGCGGCTTTGGCTCCAATCAGTGTTTTTCCGCTTCCCGATACCCCCATTAAAATATAACTCTCACCGCGCATTTAATTACTCCTGTCATCATTTTGATGACGCGGATATTACCGTGCAAATAGCGATGCGTTTATGTTTTTCTGCACATGAAAAGCAGAATTATAAAGCGCGTCACGTTATGCGTAACATTGCAGTGTAACAATTTTTGAGCGTGACATCCGTCACAATTCAGGTCAGGGAAAACCGTTTAAATGCCCACCAGGCCACGTCCTGACCAGAGAGGAAACATGAAGATTAAAACTCAATCCTGCGTTGTAGCGGGAAAGCAAACTGTTGACGTTACCGACCAGGAAATTGAATGGAATAATAAGGGTACATTGGTACAAATAACCCGAGGGGGGATTTGTGGATCCGATTTACATTATTATCAGGAAGGCAAGGTTGGTAATTTTTCTGTTAAAGCACCGATGGTGTTAGGCCATGAAGTTATTGGCAAAATTGTTCATTCAGATTCCGAAAAATTACAAGAAGGCCAGACTGTAGCAGTAAATCCATCAAAACCTTGTGGTCATTGTAAATATTGCCTGGCGAAAGAAGAAAATCAGTGTACGGAAATGCGCTTCTTTGGCAGCGCCATGTATTTCCCGCATGTTGACGGTGGTTTTACCCGCTTTAAAGTGGTGGATACCGCGCAATGCGTTCCTTTCTCCAGTAATGCCGATGCCAAAATCATGGCCTTTGCCGAACCGCTGGCGGTTGCTATTCACGCTGCTCATCAGGCCGGTGACTTACAAGGCAAGCGTGTCTTTATCTCAGGCGTAGGCCCGATTGGCTGCCTGATTGTCAGCGCGGTGAAAACGCTGGGCGCGGCAGAAATCGTCTGCGCGGATATCAGCCCTCGCTCGCTGGAACTGGCGCAAAAAATGGGGGCCGACACGCTCCTCGATCCGCGTAGCGCCGATCTGACGCCGTGGAAAGCGGAAAAAGGTTACTTCGATGTCAGCTTCGAAGTGTCGGGGAATCCGACATCCATTACCACTTGCCTGGAAGTGACGCGCGCCAGAGGGGCGATGGTTCAGGTGGGGATGGGCGGCGCGGTAGCGGATTTCCCGATGATGATGCTCATCGCCAAAGAGATTGCCCTGAAAGGCTCCTTCCGTTTCACCACTGAATTTAATACCGCTGTCTCCTGGCTGGCGAATGGCGTGGTGGATCCCCTGCCGTTATTAAGCGGCGAATACCCCTTCACCGAGCTGGAGCAGGCGCTGAAATTCGCGGGCGATAAAACCCAGGCCGCCAAAGTTCAACTCGTTTTTTAATGCATCGTGATAAGGAATAAGACCATGAACGACCTTTTTTCACTGGCGGGCAAGAATGTCCTGATTACCGGTTCCGCACAGGGTATTGGCTACTTATTAGCAACCGGCCTTGGGAAATATGGCGCACAAATCATCGTTAACGATATTAATCAGGAGCGGGCTGATGCCGCTGTTGAAAAACTGCGCGCAGCGGATATCCGCGCTGTGGCCGCACCGTTTAACGTGACCAAAAAAGTAGAAATCGATGCCGCCATTGCACGTATCGAAGAACAAACCGGGCCGATTGATGTTCTGGTCAATAATGCCGGTATCCAGCGCCGCCACCCGTTTAATGACTTCCCGGAACAGGAGTGGAATGACGTGATCGCGGTTAACCAGACGGCGGTTTTCCTGGTGTCACAAGCGGTCACCCGTCGCATGGTTGAGCGTCAGGCCGGGAAAGTGATCAACATCTGTTCCATGCAGAGTGAACTGGGACGCGACACCATCACGCCGTACGCCGCGTCTAAAGGCGCGGTAAAAATGCTGACCCGTGGCATGTGCGTTGAGCTGGCACGACACAACATTCAGGTGAATGGCATTGCTCCGGGTTATTTCAAAACCGAGATGACCAAAGCGCTGGTCGAAGACGAAGCCTTCACCGGCTGGCTCTGCAAACGTACGCCTGCGGCGCGTTGGGGTAACCCGGAAGAGTTGATTGGCGCGGCAGTGTTCCTCTCCTCTAAAGCCTCTGATTTTGTTAACGGTCATCTTCTGTTCGTTGACGGCGGCATGCTGGTCGCTGTGTGACTCGTTAGTACTAAGATGCAGCGCTGCGGCGCTGCTGGTTCGGCACATAACAAGAGACAAGATTATGCCATTACTGATTATCGCGGCAGGCGTAGCGCTGCTGCTGGTCTTAATGATTGGTTTTAAAGTTAATGGGTTTATCGCCCTGGTGCTGGTTGCCGCCGTTGTGGGATTTGCCGAAGGTATGGATGCGCAGGCCGTGCTGCACTCCATTCAGGGGGGAATTGGCGGAACGTTAGGCGGCCTGGCGATGATTCTTGGCTTTGGCGCCATGCTGGGGAAGCTGATTTCTGACACCGGTGCCGCTCAGCGTATCGCCACGACGCTGATTGCGACATTCGGTAAAGAGCGGGTGCAATGGGCGCTGGTGATTACCGGTCTGGTCGTGGGGCTGGCGATGTTTTTCGAAGTGGGCTTTGTCCTGCTGTTGCCGCTGGTGTTTACCGTGGTGGCGTCGTCTGGCCTGCCGCTGCTCTATGTCGGTGTACCTATGGTGACCGCGCTGTCCGTAACCCACTGTTTTCTGCCGCCGCATCCGGGGCCGACCGCTATCGCCACCATTTTTGAGGCCAATCTGGGGACAACCCTGCTGTATGGCATGATCATTACTATTCCGACGGTGATTGTCGCCGGGCCGCTGTTTTCGAAACTGCTGACGCGTTTTGAAAAAGCGCCGCCGGAGGGGTTATTCAACCCGCATATTTTTGCCGATCATGAAATGCCGGGCTTCTGGAACAGTATTTTCGCGGCGGTAATGCCCGTGATCCTGATGGCAATTGCCGCGGTTTGTGAAATTACCCTGCCAAAAGGCAATAGCGCGCGTCTCTTCTTTGAGTTTGTCGGTAACCCGGCGGTGGCCCTGTTTATCGCCATCGTGATCGCCATTTTCACTCTCGGGTTGCGCAATGGCCGTAATCTCGAAAAAGTGATGGAAATGGTCGGCGCCTCCATCGGTGCTATCGCAATGATTGTCTTCATTATTGCGGGCGGTGGGGCGTTCAAACAGGTGCTGGTTGATAGCGGAGTAGGCAAATACATCTCACAATTGATGACGGGCACAACCCTCTCGCCGCTGCTGATGTGCTGGACCGTTGCTGCCGTGCTGCGTATCGCGCTGGGCTCTGCCACCGTGGCGGCCATCACGACCGCTGGCGTTGTGCTGCCGATAATCAATGTCACCCATGCCGATCCGGCGCTGATGGTGCTGGCTACCGGAGCGGGCAGCGTAATTGCGTCACACGTCAACGATCCTGGATTCTGGCTGTTCAAAGGCTACTTTAATCTCAGCGTTGGTGAGACACTGCGTACATGGACAGTAATGGAAACGCTAATTTCATTTATGGGTTTACTGGGTGTGCTGACGCTTAACGCCATCCTGCATTAACTTCATTTTTCGCAATGACGGTATTCCTGGGGGAAGTGGATAAACCGCTTTCCCCGGGGAGGGAGAGACGATGAGAAATCACAGAATTTCACTTCAGGATATCGCCACGCTGGCGGGGGTCACCAAAATGACCGTCAGCCGCTATATCCGCTCGCCTAAAACCGTATCCAGGGCCACCGGCGAGCGCATCGCGATGATCATGGAAGAGATCAACTACATACCCAATCGTGCGCCCGGCATGTTGCTCAATGCGCAAAGCTATACGCTCGGTGTGCTGATCCCCTCATTCCAGAATCAGTTATTTGCTGACATTCTCGCGGGTATTGAGTCTGTGACATCCGACCATAATTATCAGACACTTATCGCCAACTATAATTACAACAAAGAGTCCGAAGAGGAGTCGGTGATCAATCTGCTCTCCTACAATATCGACGGCATTATTCTTTCCGAAAAGCACCATACCGTTCGTACCGTTAAGTTTCTGCGCTCCGCCAAAATCCCGATTGTTGAGCTGATGGATGTGCAGGGCGCCAAAATGGATATGGAAGTGGGGTTTGATAATCGTCAGGCCGCCTTCGACATGGTGAGCACCATGCTGGCTAAGCGTCAGCGGCGTAAAATTATCTATCTGGGTTCGAAAGACGATATGCGTGATGAGCAGCGCTTTTGCGGTTATTGCGATGCCATGAATCAGCATCAACTGGAGGCTTACCGTATCAACCCCCGCGCGAGCTCGTCTATCTACCTTGGATCGCAGCTTATGGCCGAAGCCTTTAAAACCCACCCGGATCTGGATGGCGTTTTTTGCACGAATGACGATATTGCGATGGGCGCGCTGTTTTACTGCCGCGAGCACGACCTTGCCGTCCCGGAGCGCATTTCCATCGCCGGTTTTCATGGCCTGGAAATGGGGAAACAGATGATCCCAAGCCTGGCGAGCGTGATCACGCCGCGCTTCGATATCGGCAGAATGGCAGCACAGATGTTATTGAATAAGCTAAAAAATGACGCGCTCAACCACAACACTGTCGATTTGGGTTATCAAATCTATCAGGGAAAGACCCTCTGATTTCCTCAGTACGCTCAATGAGCCTCCTTCCGGGTAAAAAAAATTTCATGCAAATTTCTGTGAAGTGTTAAGCAGGCTTTACCGATATATGAAGCATGAGTTAATTGGGTTATTTGCCACAGGGCGATTGCCCGAGCGGGGAAACATGAGCACACGTAAAAAACTCACAGCCAGAACACTCATGCTGGCGTCTATTTTTGTCACCATCACCACCGGGTTCCTGGTCACCATTGGCCTGTTGCTCTGGCAATCTATGGGCCAGCAAGAAGCGGTCGCCAAAAGACATCTCCAGCAAATTGCGCTCACTGAATCATTACGTGTTCAGCAACAGCTCGACTCTGCGCTGAACGCCGCGCGCGATTTAGGCAACAGTGCCTGGGCATTACATCAGGCCGGGCTGACAGAACGGCGTGGCCTGGACCAGTTATTGGCCGATTATCTGCATCAGCACCCTGATTTTTTGTCGATGTCACTGGCCTTTGAAGCCAATACGTTTGACGGCAAAGACGCGGAGTTTGCGGGAAAAGCGGATCAGGATCCGGCTGGCCGCTACGCCCGCTATGTTGACCGGGATAACAGTGGTAACCCGGCGCTACACAACCTGGTGGATTATGAAACACCGGGCAGCGGCGACTACTACCTTTTGCCGCGTCAGCGCCAGAAAGAGGTGATTATCGAGCCGTATATCTACCCCTATAACGGTGTGGATGTGATGCTGACCTCCATCGCGGCGCCGATTATCCGCGACGGTAAGTTTCAGGGCTCTGTGACTTCGGATTTCTCGCTGGAAACGCTGCAAAAAATGATTGGCGCCATCAAGCCATGGGAGGGGACGGGTTACGCGCTGTTGCTCTCGGCGGATAACAAAGTGGTTTCCAGCCCTGATAAGGTGGCAACGGGTAAACCCTGGACGGGGACAATCGGCGCGGAAGCGGTGGTGCGCACCGACGATGCCCTGCTAAAAGAACCGGCGTTTGTGACCTGGCGCACCATCGACATTGGTAACAGTCAGACGCCATGGAAGCTGGCGATTGTGACGCCAGTCAGCGTCGTCATGGCCGAAGCGTGGCACTACCTGCGTAACGCCATCCTGCTGATGATCCTGAGTATTATCATTGTCAGCGTGGTGGTAGCGATGGTGTTTACCCGCAAGGTTGCGCGCCCGGTAGGCGGCGAGCCGACGGAAGCCTCAGAGATTGCGCTGTCCGTGGCGCAAGGGGATTTGAGTCATCAGATTGCGGTACGTAACGGCGATAGCAGCAGCATCTTTTATGCCCTGCACACCATGCAAGCCCAGCTCCGGCGTATTGTGGGCAGCATCAGCGATGCCAGCCATTCCGTGCGGGCGGGAAGCAGTGAAATCGCGGCAGGCAACCTCGATTTAGCTTCGCGGACCGAAGAGCAGGCGGCGGCGATTGTACAGACGGCGGCGAGCATGGAGCAGATTTCCGTGACCGTCAAAAACAACGCGGAGAATGCGCACAAGGCAACATCACTGACGCAGAACGCGGCGCAAATTGCCGGGCAGGGGGAATTGCTGGTGGCACAAGTGGTGGATATCATCGGCAAGATTGATGAGAGCGCCGGCAAGATTGGCGATATTAACAGCATCATCGACAGCATCGCTTTTCAGACCAATATTCTGGCGTTGAACGCGGCGGTTGAAGCGGCCCGCGCCGGTGAGCAGGGCAGAGGCTTCGCGGTAGTGGCCGGTGAAGTACGCAGCCTTGCACAGCGCAGCGCCAGTGCGGCCAAAGAGATTTCAGCGCTGATTGAGGAGTCGTCCGGGCGTGTCAGTAAAGGGGTTACGCTGGTGAATGAGACGGGGGCGATGATGAAGCAAATCATTACCTCGGTTTCCAGTGTGCATCAGATGATTGCCGAGATTGTGCAGGCGCTGGATGAGCAAACGAAAGGCGTGAGTCAGGTGAGCGAGGCGGTCAATCAGATGGATAGCGCCACCCAGCAGAATGCGTCTCTGGTGCAGCAGATCTCTGCGGCGGCCATGTCGCTGGAGGAGCAGGCGAAGAGTCTGGAGGAGACGCTGGCGTTTTTCTCGGATGCGCGGAAGAGCTATTCGTAATGAGTGGGTTATGATTTTGTCCCCGGTGGCGCTGCGCTAACCGGGGCTACACATTATTGCCCGGATAAGGTGCTTGCGCCGCCATCCGGGAATTGCCTGACCTGGCCATTTTATTCATCTGCCATATATGACCAGGTCATTTATACAGACCGTTTCAGCCAGACTGACTCTTCATGGCAAAACCCCTATACTGCCAAAAAACATAAAAAATCATTCATTTGTACGGTGATACGGGCAGGGTAACGGATGGAAACAACGAATTTTCTGGGGCAACTTACGCAGCAGATGATCCTGTCTGCGCCTTTATTTTCCTTAATTGCGTTGGGTTATTGTCTTGGGCGTTTTGCCGGCTGGCCGGAGGCCGCCAGTGGGGTATTTAACCGCTTCTGTTTTTCGATTGCCTTGCCCTGCATGTTATTTAAAGTCATGAGCAAGTTCTACCAAAGCCCGCCGGTGGATATGCGTTTGCTGATCGCCTATTTCGGCAGTTGCCTGTTGATCTATATTGTCGGACGCATTGTCGCAAAAAGCGTTTTTGGCCTTGATGCCATCTCGGCATCGGTATTTGGCCTTGGGGGGATTTTTTCCAATAACGTCATGCTCGGGATCCCGGTCGCGGTGATTCTTCTGGGGCAGGCCAGCCTCGCCTCGGTCGCGCTGGTACTGGTGTTTAACAGCCTGATTCTGTGGACGCTGGTAACTGTCTCGGTGGAGTGGGCGCAGAGCGGCAGTTTTTCCTGGAAAGGCATCGGCAAAACGCTGGTCAACGTGCTGCGTAATCCGCTGATTATCGGCATTTTTTCTGGTTTTTCCTGGAGCGCAACTCACCATTCCTTGCCGCAATTTATTGATGGCCCCGTCAGCATGTTAGGGCAGGTTGCCGCGCCGTTAACCCTGGTAACGCTGGGCATGAGCCTCTCGCATTACAATATTAGCCAGGGGCTGCGGGAAAGCGCGGCTATCTGCCTGATTAAACTGGTGTTGATGCCTGCGCTGATTTGGGCGCTCGCTTACGCACTGCATCTGCCGCAGCAGGAGAGCCAGGTGGTGGTTTTATTGGGGTCAATGGCGGTGGGGATAAACGTCTATCTGATGGCGCAGAAATTCAAAGTGTTGCAAGGGGCGACGGCAACCAGCATGTTGATTTCCACTCTGCTTTCTACCCTGACTACGCCAATGCTGATGATCCTGATGAGCCGCTTCTATCCTGCATGGCCGTAATTTCTCCCGGCAGGGCACACCGCGTGCCCTGCCAGAAACGCGTTAAAGAATGTCGTCCACCACGCCGCCGTCAACGCGCAGCGCCGCGCCTGAGGTCGCCGATGCCTGAGTCGAGCAAACGTAGACCACCATGTTCGCCACTTCTTCAACCGTTGCTGCCCGCTGAATAACGGAGCTGGGACGGTGAGCCATCACAAACTCTTTCGCCAGCGTTTCCAGTGACTTGCCAGTTCTTGCCACTTCGTCCTGCATCATGGCGGCAAAGCCATCGGAAAGGGTCGGGCCGGGTAACACGCTGTTGACCGTCACGCCACTACCGGCGACAAACTTCGCCAGCCCGCGCGCCAGCGAGAGCTGGGCCGTTTTGGTCACGCCGTAATGAATCATATCGGCAGGAATGTTGCGCGCCGATTCCGAGGAGATAAAGACCACGCGGCCCCAACCTTTTTTCACCATCGCTGGCAGCAACGCACGGGAAAGACGCACGCCCGACATCACATTGGTTTGCCAGTAATTTTCCCAGGTTGCATCGTCGGTGGCATAAAAATCCTGCGGCCCGTAAATCCCGGCGTTATTGACCAGGATATCGGCATCCGTTGCCGCGCTTAATAAGGTTTCGACCCCCTCAGCCGAACTCAGGTCGGCAATGGCGGTACGCACTTTTGCGCCCGGTACACGCTCATTCAGCGTCTGGAGCGCTTTATTCACTGATGCCTCGCTACGTCCGTTGAGGATCACTTCCGCACCGCTTTCGGCAAGCCCCGTAGCTATGGCGAAACCAATGCCGCCGGTCGAGGCGGTGACCAGTGCGACTTTCCCACTCAGATCAATTTTCATCCTCTGCTCCTTCCTCTTTATGCATACAGAACGTTAAGCGTAGCAGCCTGCTCGCGGGTGGGTGTTTTCGTCACGGGCTCCGCGTGGTGGCTGGCTTATGCAATTCCTGGCATTGCTTTTCTGGTTTTATTGGTTCCCTCACATTACCCACTCAACCAGAATAACAATCACAAAATATATTCCGTCTTACGCCTTCTGATTTTATTTTGCCACCCCGTACGGGGTTAATTTTGGGGACAGAAAAACGAAATGAAAAAACAGAGCATTTTAGCGCTATTTTTGGCCCTGGGCGGCATGCAGCAGGTTATTGCCGCTGAACAAACTGTTCCGGCAAAAAATAATTTTACTGTTCCGGCAGATGAAACATTAAAAGCCAAACTCCCGGCTGACATTTTGCAGCGTGGGTATATTGTTGCCGGAACAAACCCGAATACGCCGCCCACCACCTTTTATCAGGAAGATAATAAAACGCTGGCCGGGCGTGAAATCGATATAATGAGCGCAGTGGCAGAGCGCCTGGGTGTACAGGTTCAATGGCACGATACCGGGGGCTTCGACAATATTATCCCTGGCCTCAAATCCGGTCGCTATGATGTCGCGCTGTCCAATATTAACGCCACGCAAAAACGCCTCGAGCAGGTCGATTTCGTCAGCTACTACGACGCTTCCCGTTTGGGGGTAATCTCCCGTAAAGATGCCAGTATTCCCGAGTTCACCGAGCTCACGCAGGTGTGTGGAAAAGAGATTGGCGCGGGGGCGGGTACCACGCAGATTAACCGTTTGAACGAAGCCAGCAAGGCGTGTGAATCGCAGGGCAAACCGCCGATCAAGGTCGCGGTTTTCCCGGACCGCCCGGCAGGTGTGCAGGCGGTGGTGAGTGGTCGCGTGCCGATGTTCTTCGGCCCGTATGAAGGGCTCACCTGGCAGGTTAAAACCGTCAAACCGCTGACCATGAGCGGGCAGATCAGCGTCAACGATGCGCCGGTTTCCATCGCCTTCCCGAAAGACTCACAACTGGAAGAAGCGGTACAGGCCGCCCTGAATTCGCTCATCAAAGACGGGACCTATCAGAAGATTTTGGATCACTGGTCGATTGGCTTTGGCGCAGTGAAAGAGTCGAAACGTAATCAGGACATCTTCTAATGCCTCACTCCACCCCTCCCGCTTCTCAGGACGCGCTGCGCATCATCGGTAAGCGCTATTACGGGCGCTGGTTCAGCGCGCTGGTCGTTTTACTGCTGTTGGCCGGGTTGCTGCACTCTATCTTTAATAACCCGCGTTTTGAGTGGCATGTGGTGGCAGAGAGCTTTACCGAAGACTCCATTATTAGCGGCGTGCTGATGACCCTGCAGCTCACCGCCATCTCGGTGGTGTTGGGCTTCGCCGGGGGAACGGTACTGGCGCTGATGCGGCTTTCCTCCAATCCGGTGCTGGTGGCCGTCAGTTGGGGATACACCTGGTTTTTCCGGGGCGTGCCGATGCTGGTACAACTGTTTCTCTGGTACAACATCGCCGCACTTTATCCTACCGTCTCATTGAGCCTGCCAGGGATTGGTGAATTCTTTAGTGCGTCATCCAATGCGCTGATTAGCCCCTTTAGCGCTGCCGTGATTGCCCTGGTGATGCATCAGTCTGCCTATGCGGCTGAAATTATTCGTGCCGGTATCCAGAGCGTCGGTAACGGTCAGCTTGAAGCGGCGCGTGCGCTGGGTTACACCCGCAGCCAGATTTTCCGCCATACGGTTCTGCCACAGGCGATGCGCGCCATTCTGCCCCCTGCGGGCAATGAGGTCATCGGGCAACTGAAAACCACGGCGGTGGTGTCGGTTATCTCGCTACAGGACGTGCTTTACTCGGCGCAAATCATCTACCAGCGCACCTATGAAGTGATTCCGCTGCTGCTGGTGGCAACGCTATGGTATCTGCTGTTGACCTCGGTGCTCTCTGTCGGTCAGTTCTACGTCGAACGTTACTTCGCCCGTGGGGTAAAACGTGAGACAGCAAAAGTCTGGTTCGCCCGCAAACTGCCGGTTTTTCTGTTCAATGCAAGGGGCGTTAGCAATGGCTGAGACCATCGAATTACGTAACATCACCAAACGTTTTGGTGGGCAGACGGTGGTGGATGCCGTTGACCTGGACGTCGACGCCGGGTCCGTCACGGTGATTCTTGGGCCTTCTGGCTCAGGTAAATCCACGCTGCTACGCTGCATCAACCACCTGGAAAAGCTGGATGCGGGCACCATTCGCATCGGTGGCAACCTGGTAGGCTATGTGCAAAAAGGCCAGGCGCTGTATGAAGTGGGCGACAGCAAAATCGCTGCCCAACGCAGCCGCATCGGCATGGTTTTCCAGCAGTTTAATCTGTTTCCGCATCGCACCGTTTTGCAGAACATTATTGATGCGCCCATCCGGGTGAAGAAGCAGCCGCGTGCGGTGGCGGTAGCAAAAGCCCGTCAGTTGCTTCAGCAGGTGGGGCTTTCCGGGCGTGAAAATGACTGGCCGCAGCAGCTTTCCGGCGGGCAGCAACAGCGCGTGGCTATTGCCCGTGCGCTGGCGATGGACCCGGAAGTGATGCTGTTTGATGAACCCACTTCCGCGCTGGATCCTGAACTGGTGGGCGAAGTGTTACAGGTCATCAAAGGGCTTGCTCACTCAGGCATAACCATGGTGATTGTCACCCATGAGATCGGCTTTGCCCGTGAAGTTGCTGATAACATTGTCTTTATGGAGTCCGGTAAAGTCATTGCCTCTGGCCCGGCGCGCAAGGTGCTGGAAGAGAATGCCAATGCCCGCGTAACCCACTTCCTCTCAACGGTTTTGTAAATGTCTGCGCCGGTGCCTCACAGCTCCCACTGGGGAGCTTTTACCGCCCGGCGCGTGGCAAACGCGCTGAAAATAACCCCCTTTGCCGCCGACCCCGATCCCAGCCCGTTACTGGAAAACTTCACCGATGCTTTAACCCACCCGGCGCGCGTCACTCAGCCGATGGTACGCCGTGGCTGGCTGGAAGACGGGCCCGGCCCGGATGAGCGGCGCGGCGCGGACGAGTACATCGCTATTAGCTGGGAGCAGGCGCTCGGTCTGGCAGCAAATGAGTTACAGCGGGTGGCGGAGCTTCATGGCCCACAAGCCGTGTTTGGCGGCTCTTATGGTTGGTCGAGCGCCGGGCGTTTTCATCACGCGCAAAGTCAGGTGCACCGCTTTCTCAATACGACGATTGGCGGCTATGTGCGCTCGGTCTGGTCCTACAGCTCGGCGGCAGCGTCGGTGATCCTGCCGCATATTGTCGCGCCCCAGGATGAGATCTCCCGGCGCGGCGTAAGCTGGCGGGAGATCGCCGAACATAGCGACATTGTTCTCGCATTTGGCGGCCTGGCGCTGAAAAATGCCCAGGTTGCCAGCGGTGGGATGAGTGAACATACCGAGCGCGGATATATGCAGCAGGCGGCCCGTCGTGGGGCGCGTTTTATCTCCGTCAGCCCGCTTCGTAGCGATCTGCCGGAGGAGGCCGCCGGGGAATGGCTGTCGATCACGCCCGGTACCGATGCGGCGCTGATCCTGGCGTTACTCCATACCCTCTATCAGCAAGGGCGCACGGATGAAGAGTTCCTGGCCCGTTACTGCACCGGTTGGCCAACGCTGGTGCGTTATTTTCAGGGGGAGGCGGACGGCACGGTACGTAATGCCGCCTGGGCCGAAGCAATTTGTGGCATTCCGGCGGGCGAGATTATCGCCCTGGCGCAGCGGCTTCACGGCAGGCGGGTTCTGGTCACGGTGGCCCACGCCTTACAGCGCGCTCAGCATGGCGAACAGCCGGTATGGCTCGGGCTGGTGCTGGCTTGCGCATTGGGGCAACCGGGGCTGCCCGGCGGTGGGTATACCTATGCGCTGGGTGCGCTGGGGCATTACGGTAAGGCATTTAACCGGGTCTCTTTTCCGTCGCTGCCACAGGGGACAAATGGCGTCGAGGCGCTGATTCCGGTGGCGCGGATTGCCGACATGCTGCTTCATCCCGGCGAACCCTTTCAGTTTAATGGCGTCGAACGGCGCTATCCGCATATCAGGCTGGCCTGGTGGGCGGGAGGCAATCCGTTCCACCATCACCAGGATTTGGCGCGACTGCGGCGGGCGTTTTGCCGTCTCGATACCTTAATCGTCCATGAACACAGCCTGACGGCCACCGCACGCCATGCGGATCTTATTCTGCCTGCCACCATGACGCTGGAGCGTGAAGATGTGGGCGGCGCCCCTACCGATCGCCATCTTTTTGCCATGCATCCGGTGGCGAAACCCCACGGCGAGGCCAGGGATGATTTTGCTATTTTCCGCGATATCGCTGCTCGCCTGGGCAAAGAAGAGGCGTTTACCGAAGGACGCAGCGTGCGCGAATGGTTACAACATCTCTACCAGCAGATGCAGCAAAAGCTGGCGGAGATAGACCACCCGGTCCCTGACTTTGACCACTTCTGGCAGCAGGGCGTGTTGACCCTGCCCCAGGTGGATGACGGCGGGCGTTTGATGCGCCGTTTTCGTGCCGACCCGCAGGCAAATCCGTTGCCCACGCCGGACGGAAAAATCCAGATCTTCTCTGCCGTCATTGACCGTTTTGGCTATGCCGATTGCCCCGGTCATCCGGTGTGGCGGGAGCCGGATGAGCAGCCGAATGCGCTGCATCCGCTCTGGCTCATCGCCAACCAGCCCGCCACCCGTCTGCACAGCCAACTGGACTATGGCCGGTACAGCGCAAAGCATAAACGGCAGGGGAAAGAGGTCTGTTTGATGCACCCGCAAGACGCTACGGCGCGGGAAATTAGCGAAGGGGATGTGGTGATGTTGCATAACGCGCGGGGGGCGTTGCTGGCTGTCGTGAGCGTTTCAGTGAACATTAAGCCCGGCGTGGTGCAGCTACCTACGGGGGCCTGGTATGACCCGGTAGATCCAAAGGCGGAGCGTCCACTGTGCCGCCACGGTAACCCGAATGTCTTAACGCGGGACATTGGTACATCTGCCCTTGCGCAGGGCTGTAGCGGGCAGATTACCGTTATTCAGGCTACCCGTTTTACCGGTGATGCCGGGCCGGTTCAGGCGTTTTCACCGCTTATCCCAGCAGCAACCCGCGAATAGCCTCAAGATCCTCCGGGGTGTGCAGGCGTGTCTGCTGCTGCCAGCGTGCGCGGGTGGGCGCATCCGCCCCTGGCAGGCACTGGCGTAGTTTCTCTTCTAAATCGACGCCCTGAGTCAGTAGCCCCTGGCGCGTCACCTGGCTGATAAGCTGTTCGCCATTAAGCAGTTGCAGCGTCAGGCGGTGAAAACGCGCACCCGGATTTTGTGCATCCGGCGGTGCGCTGGCATCTGGCGTGCGGGTCACCCGTGCAGCCAGTTCTGCGGTAAGCGGGTCGACAGGACGGGCGTCAAAGCGGGTCAGCGCAAGTTCTCCGCGCAGCAGGCACTCGGCAATCACATATTCGAGACTAAAGCGTGCTTCCACTCCCGTTACAGGCTGACGCACAAAGGCTGCCACATCGCCGCCAGGAGGAAAGGCTATCTCGATATGTTCTATAGCCCCGATAAGGTTATCGGATGTTTTGCCGGTTGCCAGCCACTGTTTGCGCAGCCGCAGCGCCGCCAGCGCCGCGCCGTGCGTTCCGCTGCAGGTAGGCCAGGGTTTGAATTCCAGACCCGGCGTGACAATGCGCCACGGCGCCCCCCAGTCTTGCGTGAGTTTTTGCGGCTGCTGTGTCGCGGGGCTGTAAGCCGCGAGGAAACTCTCCAGCGCGCCCGCAATGGATGCCTTGATGTCGTGCTGCGCAAGCTGCACGGCAGTCACCGCCGCTCGTGCGGCAAAACCGGCATGCAGCGGTTTGATCTCCGAGCCAAACTGCACCCGTAATCCGGCAGACTGGGTAGCGGCGATAGCCAGCGCCGCGGCTGTTTGTTCTTGCGTCGCCCCGACAAGCCTCGCACCTGCCGCCGCTGCGGCAATAACCCCCAGCGTGCTGGTGTTGTGAAAACCCTGAACATAATGTCCGCCGCCGACGGCCAGTCCTAATCTGCCCGCCATTTCGACGCCCACCACAAACGCATCCAGCAGATGCAGGGGCGTCTGCGTACCGAGCGCCAGGAGTGTAGGTAAAATCACCGTGCCAGGATGTCCGCGAAAGTCCGGGTGAAAATCATCAAAATCGAGGGCATGTCCACAGTAGCCCAGACGCAATGCGCGTGACTGCGTATCATCGCCGGGCCAGATTGCGCGTATCGTCTCCCGCGTGGCATCCGGCAGGGTGCCATTGACCACCGGGAAAGCGACGGCGAAAAAATCCAGCACGCCTTGTCGCGCCTGTTCACGGGCTGCTTCGTCGGGTTGTCGGGTGGCAACCAGCCGGGCGACTTCCGCCGTCAGGTTGCTCATGCGGTTGCCTTTGTCAGTGCGGCGATGGCCAGTTGTGCCAGCCAGTCGGCGGTCGGGAACAGGGCGGCGTCATCCACCCGGAACTGCGGATGGTGCAGAGCAAACGGCCCGCCGGAACCAATCATGATAAACGCGCCAGGCAGACGCTGCTGGTAAAAGGCAAAGTCTTCACCGATGGGGTTGGCGGGGATGCGGCGCACTTCGAAGCCTGCCTGTTCACCGGTTTCCAGCGCCAGATCGACCCAGCTTTCGCTGTTCATGACCGACGGTGGGCCTGGCTGCCAGTCGAGTGCGATTTGCGCGTCAAAGGTGGTGGCGAGACCGCGCGTAACGTCATGAAAACGGCGTTCGATGTTTTCCCTAACGCTCTGGCTAAAAGTACGTACGGTGCCTTCGAGCCAGGCACTGTCGGGAATAACATTCCAGGTGCTTCCGCTATGTACCTGAGTAATAGAGAGCACGGCGTTTTCACTGGAGTCGACGTTACGGCTGATGAGCGTTTGCAGCGCGCCAATCAACTGCCCGGCAATCACGATAGGATCGTTACCTTCATGAGGCCGCGCGGCGTGGCTGCCGGTGCCGGTGATATCAATACGGAAACGATCCACGCCTGCGGTCAGCGCGCCTGCTTTACTGCCCATCACCCCCACCGGCAGTGCCGGGTCATTGTGAATACCAAAAATAGCAACGGCCTCATCCAGCGCGCCGGTGGCAATCACCGCCGGTGCGCCCTGGCCCGTCTCTTCGGCGGGCTGGAACAGAATACGTACCCGGCCTTTTAGCGTGGCTTCCTGCGCTTTGAGCAAAATAGCGGCTCCCAGCGCTGCCGAGGAGTGGAAATCGTGGCCGCAGGCGTGCATTACGCCAGGGTTTTCTGAGCGATACGCAACGCCGGATTTTTCCTCAATGGGCAGCGCGTCAATGTCAGCACGCAGCACCACCAGGGGGCCGGGGTTTTGCCCGCCGATCTCCACCACCAGGCCGGTAGGTAAATCCAGCGGCAGAATAGAAATCTGATACTGCTCCAGCACATTACGCAGGCGTGCGGTAGTGGCGAATTCTTCGTTGGAGAGTTCCGGGAAGCGGTGCAGTTCATGGCGAAAATCGGTAAGCCAGAGGGCTAAATCATGGGTATCTGTCATGGTTTACTCATTAGGGTGTTTGGCGGGCGAGCCAGCTTGTGTGGGCTGCCTCATCAAGGATCTTTTTCATAAACAGGGTGATATGGCCTTTCCCCAGATCCGCTTTGTGCTGCGGCGTAAAGCCCCAGTGTTGATACATCTCAATCAGCCACGGATGGTGGATAGCCGTACCTAGCGAAATCGCGGGGGCGTGCAGCATGTCGCGCACGATATGGGTTTCCACCCAGTCATAAATTTGCTGTCCCCGCTGTTGACCACGAAAGCGCGGGTGCGCACCGAACCAGCCAATATGCGGCAAACCAAAGGGGCCGGGGAGCGGCCCCCACGGGTATCGCAGGGTGACGGACGCGGCCAGTTCATCCTCAATAAACAGGCCGTACACGCCGTGCTGTCGCAGGTGCCGTTCGACCTTCTCGGGCGTGGCGGTGGCCGCATCGAAATGAACACCTAACGCCAGCGAGGGGGCATAGGCGGCGAGCATGAGTTCGAGATAGGCATCGCTATCGGCCAGGGTGAGCTGACGATATTTTTCGGTCATACCGACGCCTGCTCCAGCGCAGCATCGGCGGCGCGCAGCACATCTGACACCTTTTCCACAGCGCTACCGAGGTAGCGTGCAGGGTCAAACCAGGCATCCAGATCTGCGCTTGAGAAGGCGCTGGCAAACTCCGGGGTTTCCGCCAGCACGCTCTTAAAGTCACGTCCGGTTTCAAAGGCCGTCATGGCACAGGTATAGACCAGATGATGAGCGGTCTGCTTGCCGAGGGTTTTGCCTGCCTCAAACATCACTTTTTCAGACAGCAGCAGCCCGGCCTGAATATCCAGATTGGCGCGCATTTTCGCTTCATTCACCGTCAGCCCGCTGAGGATACCCTGGGCATTTTGCAACTGGGCGGAGAGGTAGAGGCAGATTTCCGGCAGGGCCAGCCACTCGGCGCGCCAGCTCATTGCGTCGCGCTCATGTTCAACGTGCATGGATTCGTAGATTAGCGCCGCGCTTTTGCGAATCGGCGGCGTCAGGCTTGCCAGCCCTTCGATGGCCGCCGGGTTGCGTTTATGCGGCATGGTCGTGGAGCCGATTTTACCTTTGCTGAACGGCTCTTCCACTTCGCCAATTTCGCTGCGCATCAGGTTATAAAGTTCATTGCCGATTTTGCCCAGTGAACCGCTGATCAGCACCGCTACCGACGCGAATTCGCTCAGCCTGTCGCGGGCGGACTGCCAGCCAATGGTCGGGCTATTCAGGCCGAGCAGACTCAGCGCTCTGCGCTCTACTTCCGGGCCCTGTGCGCCCAGCGCGGCATTGGTGCCAATCGCGCCGTTGATATTGCCGGTGAGTACGCGTGGCGTGATTTCACCGAGGCGTGTCAGGTGGCGCAAAAATTCATCCAGCCAGACGGCGGTTTTAAAACCAAAGGTGGTCGGCAGTGCCTGCATACCATGCGTGCGGCCAACCATCAGGGTGTGCTGATGGCGTGCTGACAACTGGCGCAACGCGCGGGTAACGCCCAGGGTGTCACGACGAATAATGGTCAATGCCTGGCGCAACTGCAAAATGGTGGCGGTGTCGACGATGTCCTGTGTGGTGGCTCCGTAATGCAGATATTCCCCTGCCGGGCCGCACTGTTGTTGCAATGCGCTCAGCGTGGGCATAAAGGAGTGTTTCATCAATCCGGCCTGAGCGGCAATATCGCTTAGCAGCAGTTTTTCTGGCTGAGCACGGCGAAGGATCTCTTCGGCAGCCTCTTGCGGGATCACCCCCAGTTCGCCCTGGGCCTGAGCCAGTGCAACTTCGACCGCCACCTGTTGATGAAGCCGATTTTCTTCCGACCAGACGGCACGCATTTCCGGCGTGGCGAAGTTATTGCCAATAATTACAAAATCGATAGGATGCGATGCCATTTTTTTCGTTTGCCTGTCGGTGAAAGGGAAAATTGAAATAATGGGAACCACTATTTTCTGCAAGTATCTTCATTGATGGATATATTGCGGGGCAAGGTATTTATTGCCTTATCCAATATTCTTCTATCGATATGAAAATAGAAGAAATAGAGATTATTGTTTTTAATTTTTATTTTTGTAGCATGGTGAGATAAAGCGAAATAATTCGCGCACACATGGACATGCCAATGCTTGCGATAAAAACTCCGCAGACCTGGTTTCACCAGTCTGGTATTCGTCATGACGCAGGAAAATATATTGCGCCGCTTACCCAGCATATTTTGATAATTACCAGCGTAAAGGCATGGGCGCAGGTTAACCCAGGGCTTGAAGAGAGCTTACGCGCCAGCGGTATCCGCTGGCAGACGGAGATCATGACCGGCTACTGTACCGAAGATAGCGTTGCCCGCTATGTGCAGCGGGCAAAAAAACTGGGGGTGCAGTTTATTGTCGGCGTGGGCGGCGGGCGCGTTCTGGATACCGCCAAAGCCGTCGCCGATACCCTTGAGGGCGGCGAATCCATCACCATTCCGACGCTGGCAGCGACCTGTGCGGCCTGGTCGCCTTTATCGGTGTTCTATACGGACGAAGGCGCGCAGATCAGTAGCCAGGCTTTACGCACACTGCCGCGCCTGGTGCTGGTGGACAGCGAAGTTATTGCCCGTAGCGATGTGCGTTATTTAAAAGCGGGCATCGTCGATGCGCTGGCGAAATGGTACGAGTTTCGTCCTTATTTGCAGAAAAATCCCGATAATCTGGGGCTGCAATTAAAAGTGCAAAACGCGCGTCTGGCCGTCGAAATTTATGAAAAACACGGTCAACAGGCTATTCGCGATAATAAAGCTCAGGTGGTGTCGGATGCGTTGATCAACGTTATTGACGCCAATATTGCCGTGGCCGGTATGGCAAACAGCGTGCGCGGCGAAATCCCCACGCCGGGTGTGGCGCATGCGATTCATAACCGGCTCACGCAGGAGCCGGCTTTGCGTCAGTGGCTACACGGTGAACGTGTGGGATTCAGTCTGCTGGTGCAATCCATTCTGGAAAATGAAAATAGCCAGCCCGATCCGGTGTTACTGGCGCTGCTGCGTCAGTATGAGATGCCGCTAACCCTGGCACCGCTGAAAGAGATCCGCCTGGCGGTCATCCAGGCGGTGGCGCGCAGTATTCCCTTCCCGCGTGATGCTCTGGAGCATTTACCGTTCACACTCGAACCCACGCGTATTGAGCAGGCGCTGCGTCTTACAGAACAATATGTTTCAACCCGTGCGTATGCCCGTGATCTGGCGGGGTAGTGTCATCCGTAACGCACTGAAGGTGGCCATGGCGCACACCGCGCTGGGCGATGACGCTATCGGCAAATTGCTGCACATCGCCCATTTTACCTTTCAGGACGGTGATCTCCAGGCAGTCGTCATGGTTGATATGCACATGTAACGTGGCGACGGAGAGGTCATGATGGTGGTGCTGCGTGGCGACAATGCGGCTCGCCAGATCGCGCTTTTCATGTTCATACACATAGGACAGCACCGCATAGCCCCGTGTGTCCTGCTCGCAGGCCGCTTGCTGGGTGAGTGCGTCGCGTAAAATATCCCGTAGCGCTTCGGAGCGATTGTGATAGCCACGGCGCTGGCTCAGATCGTCGAGAGTGACAAGCAGGTCATCATCAAGAGTAACAGTTACGCGTTGCATGGCAGTGTTCCTGGCGTTCGGGTTTTGGGATAGGCGGGCAAGACGGCCTGTTGCAGCGCCTGTCCGGCCAGAGAGGTAAAGCGTAAGGGGTGGGTGACGGCAATATCTTCGCTGATATGGCCGTTCTCCATCACCACCACGCGCTGGCAAAAACGCTCCACCAGACGTAAATCGTGGGTGATAAACAGGCAGGCGATGCCCGAGTGCTGTTGCAGTTTTTTCAGCAGGCGAATGATACCTGCCTGCAAGACCAGATCCAGGCTGGACACGGCCTCATCAAGGATGAGCAGCGTCGGGCGGGTCGCCAGCGCGCGGGCCAGGCAGACGCGCTGTAACTGCCCGCCGCTCAGTTGCGGTGGGCGCTGGTCAAGCAGGCTGACTTCCAGTTCCACATCACGCATCAACTGTTCGATGCGGGTGTGCTGTTCCGTTTTGCTTAAGCTGAACAGATGGCGCAACGGTTCGGCAAGAATGTCGCGCACCGTTTTGCGGGGGTTGGCGGCGCTGATGGCGTCCTGAAAGACCAGTTGAATATCCCGGCGGAAGTCTTTTTTCATCGCCCCGGACATGCGGGAAAGCGGGGTTCCCTGCCAACTGATTTCACCGCTGACAGGCCTTTCCAGCCCAACCAGCAGGCGTGCCAGCGTGCTTTTGCCACACCCGCTACGCCCTAACAGCGCAAGGCTTTCCCCACTGTTGATCGAAAGGGAGATATTCTCCAGCACCGGGTGGGCATGATAGCGGTGGGTGACGTTAGACATGGTGAGTAAATTCATTGGTTAAGTTCCATCCCGTACAGCGCCAGATGCGCCGCCACCAGATTGCGTGTCACCGGATGTCGCGGGGTGCGAAACAGCACATCGACACTGCCCTGCTCGACAATACGCCCTGCCTCCATCACCGCCACGTCGTCGGCGAGCCGCGCCACTACGCCCATATCATGGGTAACCAGCAACATGCCGCAGTGGCGGGTTTGTAAGAGACGTTCGAGCAGATCGAGAATTTTGGCCTGCGCCACGGCGTCGAGATCGGTGGTGGGTTCATCGGCGACAATAAAGGTCGCATCACTGAGCAGCGCCATTGCGATCATCATGCGCTGCAACATGCCGCCACTCATCTCAAACGGGTAGAGCGTCAGTACCCGTTCCGGCGCCTCCAGCCCAACGTCGCCCAGGGCGGCGATAAGCGTGGCGTCATCCGCCGGTTTGCTCAGCGCCCGGCAGGTTTCCCTGGCGTGCGCCGCCATGGTCCGCAGTGGGTTAAAGGCACTGCGCGGGTTTTGCATAATGGTCGCCACCTTAAGCCCACGCAGCGCCTGCGGCGAGATGGGCTGACCATCTGCCAGCAGCGTGCCCGCCGTTTGCCGCACACCCGCAGGCAATACGCCGAGCGCGGCGGCACAGGTCAGCGATTTCCCGCTGCCGCTTCCGCCGACCAGCGCCAGCACGCGCCCGCGCTGAAGGGTGAGTGAGACGTCATGGGTGAGGGGACGCTGCGCCTCAAGGGTGAAATTTCGCAGTTCAAGTTGCGCAGGCATCAGTGGGCATGCTCCGTTTCCAGATGTGGATCGAGGCGGTCGCGCAGGGCATCGCCCACCATGTTAAAGGCCATCACGCTGACAAACAGCGCCAGACCCGGCCACAGCATTTGCAGCGGTTGCGTCCAGATATACTGACGGGCATCGTTAATCATCACCCCCCATTCGGCGGTGGGGGCGCTGACGCCCAGCCCCAGGAACGACATCCCCGCCACGTGCAGCATCATGTGGCCGATATCCAGCGTCGCCAGCACCAGCAGCGAAGGCACCACGGCGCCTGCCAGATGATCGATAAACACCTGCGTATAGCTCGCCCCGCTCAGGCGGGCGGCCAGAATGTACTCGCGGCTGCGCAGAGAGAGAACCAGACTGCGCACCATGCGGGCGTACCAGGCCCAGTGGGAGAGGGCGATGGCGATAATCACATTTGTCAGCCCGGTTCCCAATACGCCGACCATAAAGAACGACAGGATAGAGGTGGGGAAGGTCATAAAGACATCCGCGACGCGCATGATCGCCTGGTCGATGCGGCCACCGGCCAGCCCCGCGCAGCCGCCGAGCGTCAACCCCAGCGTCAGCACCAGCAGAAGACAGGCCATGACCGACCCTAAGGAGACGCGGGTGGCGCTCAGCAGCCGGGAGAAAATATCGCGCCCCAAATGGTCGGTACCCAGCCAGTGTTCGCTACCGGGGGGTAACAGGCGGGCGGGCAAGTGAATCGCCTGCGGATCATAGGGCAGCCACCACTGGCAGGTCACCGCGATGACCAACAGCAGCGCCAGAATCAGTACGGCAAAGCGCACCGACCAGCGGGCAGAACGCAGAAAATTCATGCGTGCGCTCCTTCATGGTGACGAATACGCGGGTCGAGCGCGGCGCTGAGCACATCCACCAACAGGTTACACAGAGCGAATACGATGACCATCACCAGCGTAAAACACTGGATCACCGGGTAGTCACGGTTGAAGATGGCCGACACGGCATAGCGGCCAATGCCCGGCCAGGCAAAGATGCTTTCGATAATCATCGTACCGCCAATCAGTTCACCCACGTGCATACCGAGGGCGGTGATCACCGGCAGCGACGCGTTACGCAAAATATGCTGACGCTCGGTCTGCTTTTCACTCAATCCGCGCAGCCGCGCCCAGATGACGTGCCGCTGTCCGGCGGCCTCCAGCATACTGGCGCGCAACAGGCGCGCGTTGATCGCTAGTGACATAAAGGCAATCGACACGGCGGGCAGCAGTATATGTTGCCAGCCGCCGTAACCCATTGCCGGTAGCCATTGCAGATAGACCGAAAAGAACATCACCAGCAGAAAGGCGAGCCAGAAATTGGGCATCGAGACGCCAAGAAAGGCAATCAGACGCACAATATAGTCCGGCAGGCTGTTGCGGTGGCGTGCAGCCCAAATGCCCAGCGGTACGGAGGTGAGCAGAATCAATATCAGCGCGGCGCCCGCCAGTTGTAATGTGGCGGGCAGGAAGTGCAGAACATCCTCCAGCACCGGGCGCTGGGTCGCATACGAGATACCGAAATTGAGATGCAGCGCCTGCCATAGCCAGTGCAGATACTGCTGCGGCAGGGGTTTATCCAGCCCCAGCATGATGCGCGTTGAGGCCACCATCTCCTGCGTAGGCGGCAGGTTCGACAGGCGAAGATAATCCAACGCCGGGTCGCCCGCCCCCATGCGTAGCAACAGGAAGATGACCACCGACGCGGCGAAGATCATCGGGATAAGCAGTAACAAACGGCGAATGACATAGCGCAGCATCAGGGGTTCACCGGGGAAATGTGTTCAAAAGGAATATCGCTGGCGATAGGGGCGAAAGGAATGACGCCCAGTTCAGGCTTCGCTACCACCAGCGTTGAGACGTAGCTGATGGGCAGATAGACCGCTTCGTCGTGCAGGCGGGTCAGGATGTCGCGATAAAGCGCCCGGCGCTCGGTTTCATCGCGTGTCGTCAGCACCTCGCCAATTTCTTTGTCGATCTGCGCCTTATCCGGCAGGCCAAGCTGCGCCTGGTAGTCGGCGTGAGAGGGGACGCGCATGGAGCTTAAGAAGGCGTGCGGATCATAAGGCGCGCCCCAGGTGCGGTTGAAAATCATGCCGAAACGGCCATCGCGCTGGCGGGCATAAATACTGCTCTCTTCCTCGCCCACAAGTGCCGTGTCCACGCCGATATCGCGCAGGTTAGCCTGGATAATTTCGGCCATTGATTTGCTCATCGCGTCGGTGCCGATAAACGCAAGTTCGACATGCAGCGGCTGCCCCGCTTTCTCACGGATCGTTTTGCCATCCGGCAGTTTCCAGCCGTCAGCGTCCAGCAGCGCGCGAGCTTTTGCCGGGGAGTATTCACGCGCTTTCAGACCAATATTGGCGTATGGCACGGTGGGGGCGAACAGCGTGTCGGCTACTTTTTGGGTGCCGTATAGCGCGCTATCAATCAGCGTCTTTTTATCGACCGCGTAGTTGAGCGCCTCACGGACGGACTGCTCATTGGTCGGCGCTTTGGCGGAGTTCAGCGCCAGCATCACCGTTTCGACCGGGGCGGAAAGCTGGGTGCGTAACGCCGGGTTTTGGCTAAACCGGGAGAAGGTATCGAGCGGCAGCAGCCCTTCGTTGCCGTATAACAGATCGAGATCGCCGGTTTCAAAGGCCACCGCGCGGCTGGTGGGGTCCGGGATCACTTTGATGGTGATTTTGCTCAATGCCGGTTTTTCGCCCCAGTAGTGTTCGTTACGCACCATCACGTCGTACTGATTCAGACGCGACGTCTGCAATACCCACGGCCCCGTGCCAATCGGGGCTTCGATGCCGTTCATGGTCTCGTGGTTTTTAAACTGAGAGGGGGCGATAAAGCGGAACGGGCGGGGCAGGGCAAGCTCCTGCAGGAACGGATAATAGGCGCTTTTCAGGGTGATTTGCAGTTGGTTGTCGCTAAGCGCTTTCACATCAGTTATCTGGTTGGCGAGCTCAAGCCAGGCATGACGCTGGCGGTTATCGAGCACCGCACGGAAGTTTTCCACCGCGGCCTGGGCGTTAAATGGCTCGCCGTTGGAGAACGTGACATCCGTACGCAGCGTAAAGACCCAGGTTTTACCATCCTCAGAGGAGGTCCAGCTTTTAGCCAGCCAGGGTTTTACCGTGCCATCGGCCTGATATTTTACCAGCGGCTCGTAGACCATGCTTTGGGCGAACATTTGGTTTGGCGTATAGAGATGCGGATTAAGCGGTCCTACGTTGACCGGCCATGCGGTGGTCAATTCCTGAGGGGATGAAGCCTGGGCAAAAAACGCAGTACAGGCCAGCAGTAACGCACTAAGAGAGCGAAAGGACGACATGGTTTTCCCTGAAAATCTGCCACAAAAGGAGTATGACGATTTTATTGATTCATCATACGAATGCGGTGCGCGGGATCAAAAAGGCATGATAAAAGTGTGGAGATCGTGAAACGAGCGAAGGGGACTGGTCAGCGGAACCCCTCCGCCGACAGTAAACTCCCCATCTTTAACTACTGCCCCTTAAACAGTTGCAGCAGCGTGTCCACCTGCTCATCGAGCGGCATCAGATCCTTTTTCACAATCAAATGCAGCGGCGTGGCGCGGCGTGAACCGTGGCTGAGCGGCAGAATTTTCAGCACGCCGCTGGCTAGCAGAGACCCGATGCGCTCCTCCGGCAGCCAGCCGTAACCCACCTGATACTGCACCGCTTCCACGGCGGCATCGATGGTAGAAAAAGTCCATGACTCACCGCTCTCCTGCGGCAGGCGATTCTCCCGGTCGGCGATGCGAATTAATGGCCAGGCGGCGAGAGCATCCTCTGTGATCGCGGTTTCGGCGCAAAGTGGATGATCCCGGTGGGCGACAGCGACAAAATCAATATTCATCAGCCATTCGCCGCGCCCGGTCAGGTCCTGGCGACGGGTCAGCACCATTACGTCGGCTTCGGCATAGGCGGGGCGCTCCACGGAGGCGTTTTCGAGGACTTCGGTCAGATGCACCTGAGTTTGCGGATAGCGCTGCTGGAACTGGCGCAAAATGGCAAACAGCCGTGAGCGGGGAAAGATGCTGTCTACGACCAGGTCGAGCCGGGTACGCTGGCCGTTGCGCAGTGTGGCCGCCCGGGTTTCAACGTAGTCGAAGGCTTTCAGCAGCGGTTTTACCTGGTTAAGCAACAGCTCGCCGGAGGGGGTGAGCACCGCACGGCGGCCTTCCTGTACCAGCAGCGCCACGCCCAGACGCTCCTGCAAGAGCGCCAGGTTGTAGCTCACGGATGACTGACTACGGTGGGTCTCTTCGGCGGCCTTCGCAAAACTGCCCAGCTCCACCACTTTTTGCAGCAGCGACCATTGTTCGAGGGTGGTTTTATGCATGACTCATCTAAAAAATGAATGAATTTAATTCAAACATAGCGTTATTCATTCATTTTTTGAAGCGGTACGATCTTCTCATCAAATAAGAGGAGAACAATTATGAGCAGCTTTGATAAACATGATCTGAGCGGTTTCGTCGGCAAACATCTGGTTTATACCTACGATAACGGCTGGAACTACGAGATTTATGTCAAAAACGAGACCACGCTGGACTACCGTATTCATAGCGGTATCGTGGCAAACCGTTGGGTGAAAAACCAGCAGGCTTACATTGTACGCGTTGGTGAGAGCATTTATAAAATCTCCTGGACCGAGCCGACCGGTACTGACGTGAGTTTGATCGTCAACCTCGGCGATCGCCTGTTCCATGGTACGATCTTCTTCCCTCGCTGGGTGATCAACAATCCGGAAAAAACCGTGTGCTTCCAGAACGATCATATTCCGCTGATGGAATCCTATCGTGCGGCGGGCCCGGCCTATCCGACCGAAGTAATTGATGAGTTTGCGACTATCACCTTTGTGCGCGACTGCGGCGCAGACAATGACAGCGTCATCGCCTGCGCGGCCAGTGAGCTTCCGGCAGATTTCCCTAACAACCTGCGTTAACGCAGGGTTAGCCGGGCAGGCGGTTTTTCG
This sequence comes from Citrobacter sp. BDA59-3, assembly GCF_015167655.1. NCBI lineage: Bacteria > Pseudomonadati > Pseudomonadota > Gammaproteobacteria > Enterobacterales > Enterobacteriaceae > Citrobacter > Citrobacter sp. BDA59-3. The sequence goes on along the minus strand of NZ_CP063427.1, from coordinate 4,995,682 downwards.
GCCTGCCTGGGCCAAGCATAATGGCCAGCTTGCTCCCGCCGGTGGTGGTTTCCATCCATATTTTACAGACGCTGGTGAGCGGCACAGAGAGCAGCATCCCCACCGGACCGAGCAACCACCCCCAAATCAGTAACGAAAGAAAGACCACCAGTGTCGACATACCGAGTCGGTGACCCATCATGCGTGGTTCCAGAATATTGCCGATAACCATGTGCACGACGAGAAACAGGCCGCCGACCAGCAGCCACTCATACGGGCCGTTAAAGAGCAAAGCCTGCACCATCGGCGGGATAGCCGAGAGCACCGATCCGATATTCGGCACGTAATTAAGCAGAAACGCCAGTACCCCCCACATGAGCGCAAACTGGATGTCCATAATGGCCAGCCCCGCCCAGACGATCACCCCCGTCCACAGGCTGAGCAGCGTTTTTAACGCCAGATAGTGAGAGACGCCCTTAAGCGCGCGGTGCAAACCGGCGATATGAATCTGAGGGTTATTCAGCGCGAAACGCATTTTATAGGGCACATGACGCACTTCAAAAAGCATGAATACCATGGTCATTACCAGTAAAACGATGCTCGCCATTGCGTTAGACAGTTGCGTCATCATTGTCGTGGCAAAACTCATTACGCGCTCGGAATCCATTCGTTGCAGCATTCGTTCTGGCGAAACATGCAGGTGCAGGAAAGGGAGCGCATCCTGAAGCTGGAGGAATTTGCGCGTGAACTCCCGATTGTATTTCGGCAGCATCGTCATGAACTCATTCACCGAGGCGGCCAGCACGCCAATCAGCGCGGTCAGGAAGACAAGCATCACCAGTACCACAATGGCGATGGCGACAGGCCGTTTTACGCCCCGGCGAATAAACCAGGTGACCAGCGGATTAAGTACAATGGCGAAAAAGAGCGCCAGTAACAGTTGAACAATGATATCGGCAGCGGCATGAATACCGGCCAGAATAATGACCAGTGAGGCCAGTTTAAGCAGAATATGTAAACCCGCACGATCGGGTTGGGGCTGTGTCATGGGCAATTCCTTTTTCTATACCGCCCGATAAGTGTAGCCACTGGCGGACGCTTCGCCCGAGGCACATATTCTTAATCTCCATGCTGATTTCCAGGCCATGACGTGGTAATAGTGAAACATCGTTGTGAAAATCTGGTGAACCCCCATGCCCGAACAAGCCGCTGAACCGGCGCTAAGCGGATTACGTCTTAATCTGCGGATTCTCTCCGTCGTTATCTTCAACTTCGCAAGTTACCTCACGATAGGTTTGCCGCTGGCAGTTTTGCCCGGCTATGTCCATGAAACGCTGGGCTATAGCGCCTTCTGGGCAGGGCTGGTCATCAGCCTGCAATACTTCGCAACCCTTATCAGTCGTCCGCACGCCGGACGCTACGCGGATATGCTCGGGCCGAAAAAAGTGGTGGTGTTTGGTCTCTGCGGCGCGTTCATTTGTGGGCTGGGGTATCTGCTGGCGGATCTGCAAAGCGGCTCGCCGCTGGTCAGCCTGGTGCTGCTCTGCGTCGGGCGCATTATTCTCGGTGTCGGGCAAAGCTTCGCCGGGACCGGGTCGATGCTCTGGGGGGTGGGAGTGGTCGGTTCACTGCATATTGCCCGTGTTATTTCCTGGAATGGTATCGCGACCTATGGCGCAATGGCGCTGGGGGCGCCGCTTGGCGTCATTTGCTACAACTACGCCGGACTGAGCGGGCTGGGCGGGTTCATTATGGTAGTGGCGTTTATTGCGATTGCCTGCGCGTTGCCGCGTGCGGCAGTAAAAGCCAGCAAAGGTAAACCACTGCCATTTCGTGCGGTGCTCGGCTATGTCTGGGTTTATGGGATGGGGCTGGCGCTGGGTACGGCTGGTTTTGGGGTTATTGCCACCTTTATCACCTTCTTTTATGACGCGAAAGGGTGGGATGGCGCGGCCTTCGCCCTGACGCTGTTTAGCCTGGCGTTCGTGGGTTCGCGGCTGGTGTTTCCGAACAGCATCAACCGCCTGGGCGGCCTGAATGTGGCGATGATAAGCCTGGCGGTGGAAGTGGTCGGCCTGATTCTGGTGGGCATCGCCGATGCTCCGCTGGTGGCAAAAATCGGGGTATTTCTGACCGGAGCAGGCTTCTCGCTGGTCTTCCCGGCGCTGGGGGTGGTGGCGGTTAAAGCGGTGCCGCAGCACAATCAGGGCGCGGCGCTGGGCACCTACACGGTATTTATGGATATGTCGCTGGGAATAACCGGGCCGCTTGCCGGGCTGTTGATGGCCTGGTCAGGAGTATCAATGGTGTATCTGCTGACGGCGGTGCTGGTGGCGGGAGCGTTCGTGCTGACGTGGCGGCTAAAAAAACGGCCTCCGATGGAGGCCGCTTCCTGATTACTTGATGACCAGGGTGTTAACAATGTTTTCCGCTGCGGTCTGCGCCTGCTGCTGGTTATCTGCCGGCAGCGTCACCTGCAAAGTCAGCAGTTTGTTATCCACTTTACCCAGCACTACGGTAGACCAGGCCGTTTGACCTTTGGCAGAGATGATACTGTCGAGCTGCTGCATTTTCTGGCCTTTCAGCTCGATAGATTTGTTGGTCACGACCTGCAACTGCGGGTCGCGGTTGCGCTGTTGGTCTTCCAGACGTTTTGCCAGCGTATCCAGCCCTTCCTGAGTGTCGTCGCCTACAATCACAATCACCGCTTTCTGACCGGTTGAGTCAGAGTAAACGTGCATGTTATTAGACTGCGTACCCAGTTTACCGCTTTGATCGGTCATGTCTGCGGGCAGCGAGAAGCTGAGTTTGCCATCAAGCAGCGTTACCGGTTGCCCGGTCGCGTTGCTTTCTGCGGATGCCCCCTGAGCGGGAGTTTTTTTGCTGTCGCTGTTGTCGCAGGCCGCCAGACCCATTACCAGCAGGCCAATACCGACATATTTAACCAGATTGCGCATTGACTTCTTCCTTTCGATAAACAGCCATAACGGCTCATGTGGGCCATCTTACCACAACTGGCATCGCGTACTCTTAACTGGCCTGTAACGCTGATATTTCAGATTTGTCTGCCAGTCTTTTCAACAGCATATTCAACAACACACCGTACATCGGCAGGAAGAAGGCGATGCTGATAATGACCTTAAAGGCGTAATCCACCAGGGCGATTTCCATCCAGTGTTCGGCCATAAACGGATCCGGGCTGTGCCAGAAAGCGATGAAGAAAAAGGCAAGGGTGTCGCTGGCGTTACCGAACACCGTTGAGGCCGCAGGCGCCAGCCACCAGCGTTTGTTCTGACGCAGGCGGTTAAAGACATGCACGTCGAGGATCTGCCCCAGCGCGTAAGCCATAAAGCTGGCGGTGGCGATACGGGCGACGAACAGGTTGAAATGGGTCAGTGCTTCAAAGCTTTGCCAGCTTCCCATGTAAAACAGAGAAGAGATGCCGTAGGAGATAACCAGCGCAGGTACCATCACGGCGAAAATAATCCGCCGGGCGAGCGGCGCGCCAAAAATACGCACGGTTAAATCTGTCGCCAGGAAAATAAACGGGAAACTGAATGCGCCCCAGGTGGTATGGAAGCCGAAAATGTTAACCGGTAGCTGTACCAGATAGTTACTGGAGGTGATCACCAGCAGGTGAAAAAGGGATAGCCAGAACAGCGCTTTCATGCGCTGAGTTTGTGAAAACTGCGTCATATTGTGACCTTTTTAGTGTTTGGGGTGAGGGAACCCAATAAACATGTAACACGCTATTTTACTTGCCGTTTTGACATCGGGCAGTGCTCGTCATCCTCACGGACTCGGTGTCGCCGGGGTGCGTGCGCGCAGGCCTTAATCAAACGGCTGCGCCAATAGCGCGTGTTGATACTGTGCAAAGCCGCAGAATGATACTGCAACATTACGCCGATGCAATGGTTATTTTTAACGCAATCGTTAACCTGGCTTGCGTCACAAAATGGGCAGCGTAAACTAATGCCGTTTTTTCCCGTGTGAGACGAAAATGACCGACCTCTTCACTACCGCCGACCATACTCTTGACGCGCTGGGCCTGCGTTGCCCTGAGCCGGTAATGATGGTGCGCAAAACCGTACGCAATATGCTGCCGGGTGAAACCCTGCTGGTGATTGCTGACGATCCGGCGACCACCCGTGACATTCCGGGGTTCTGCCGCTTTATGGAACACGAACTGGTGGCCCATGAGACGCAATCGCTGCCGTATCGCTATCTGGTGCGTAAAGGGCAATAACTCCCCATTACAGGCCGCGTTTTTACGCAGTTTGCGATCCTTGCCACCAATTTAAACCGTCGTTTCATTTTTTAGCGCTTTTTGTGAGGCGCTTCACTCTCCCCTTTTCAGCGGTAGTCTAGTTTTTAAGCGTAAAAATAAAACATTGTTTTAACATTTACCTTTCACTGCCCTGGAGAAGACCCGATGAAAACGACTTTCAAGCCGTTGCTGGCCGCGTTGTGCCTGTCCACCGTGTCACTGTTATCTGTATCCGCCGTAAATGCGCAGACGATTAAAGCTGCCGATGTGCATCCGGAAGGCTATCCCAATATTGTTGCTGTGCAGAACATGGGTGAAAAACTCAAACAACAAACGGACGGCAAGCTGGAGATTAAAGTCTTTCCCGGCGGCGTTCTTGGCGATGAAAAACAGATGATAGAACAGGCGCAAATGGGCGCTATCGACATGATTCGTGTCTCGATGGCCCCTGTCGCCGCTATTCTCCCGGATATTGAAGTCTTCACCCTGCCGTATGTCTTCCGTGATGAAGACCATATGCACAAGGTCATTGATGGCGATATCGGTAAACAGATTGGCGATAAGCTGACGGCCAATCCGAAATCCCGACTGGTATTTCTGGGCTGGATGGACTCCGGCACGCGCAATCTCATCACTAAAAAACCGGTGGTTAAGCCCGAAGATCTGAACGGCATGAAAATTCGCGTGCAGGGCAGCCCCGTCGCTCTGGCAACGTTAAAACAGATGGGCGCTAACTCGGTGGCGATGGGGGTGAGCGAGGTCTATAGCGGCATGCAAACGGGGGTGATTGATGGCGCGGAAAATAACCCGCCGACGTTTATCGCCCATAACTATATGCCGGTTGCCAAAAACTATACCCTCAGCGGTCACTTTATCACCCCTGAAATGCTGCTCTACTCCAAAGTGAAATGGGACAAACTCAGCGCTGATGATCAGAAAAAAATCCTCATCCTGGCGCGTGAAGCACAGTTCGAACAGCGCAAACTCTGGGAAGCCTATACCCAGCAGGCGCTGGATAAAATGAAAGCGGGCGGCGTGCAATTTCATGACATTGATAAATCGGTGTTTATCAAAGCGACAGAGCCGGTGCGCGCCCAGTATGGCGATAAGCATCAGGATCTGATGAAAGCTATCGCTGACGTCAAATAACCCCACTTTTCTGCGGAGAACGTATGTCAGAACTCTACTTAAAGTGGATGGATCGCCTGTACCTGCTTGCTATGACGGTGGCCGGTATATCACTGCTGGTGATGACGATTGTTATTCCGATTGGCATTTTCTCGCGTTACGTATTGAATCGCGGAGAGTCATGGCCGGAACCTATTGCCATCATCTGTATGGTCACTTTTACGTTCATTGGCGCGGCGGTGGGGTACCGCGCCGGTTCCCACATTGCGGTCAACATGCTCACGGATCGTCTGCCTGACACGCTAAAGATGGCATGCGCGCGGCTTGTCGATCTGTTGATGCTGCTCATCTCTCTCATCATGTGCTGGTACAGCTACTGGCTGTGCGTTGAGCTGTGGGAACAACCTGTGGCGGAGTTTCCCCTGCTGACCTCAGGCGAAAGTTATCTGCCGTTGCCGATAGGTTCGGCCATTCTGATCCTGTTTGTGCTCGAACGATTGCTGTTCGGCTCGCAGGAAAATCGCCCGGTCGTACTGATTGGCAACCATGGGTAAGGGGTGAACAATGGACGCATTTGTATTGTTATTCACCCTCGCCATTCTGCTGGCGCTGGGTATGCCAGTGGCGTTTGCCGTCGGGTTGAGTGCCGTTGCCGGCGCGCTGTGGATAGATCTTCCGCTGGAAGCGCTGATGATCCAGATAACCAGCGGGGTGAACAAATTCACGCTGCTGGCGATTCCGTTTTTTATTCTGGCGGGCGCGATCATGGCGGAGGGCGGCATCGCGCGGCGGCTGGTCAATTTTGCCTATCTGTTTGTCGGGTTCATTCGCGGCGGGTTGTCTCTGGTGAATATTGTCGCATCGACCTTTTTTGGCGCGATTTCCGGCTCGTCGGTCGCCGATACGGCATCCATCGGTAGTGTGATGATCCCGGAAATGGAAAAGAAGGGCTACCCGCGTGAATATGCGGCGGCGGTAACGGCCAGCGGATCGGTGCAGGCTATCCTGATCCCGCCCAGTCATAACTCGGTCATTTACTCGCTGGCGGCGGGTGGCACGGTATCCATTGCGACGTTGTTTATTGCGGGCGTTCTGCCGGGTTTACTGTTGGGATTGTGCCTGATGATTCTGTGTCTGGGTTTTGCCCATAAGCGTGGATATCCGAAAGGGGAGCGCATTCCCTTTAAGCAGGCGATCAAAATATTCGTTGATGCGCTATGGGGGCTGATGACAGTCGTGATTATCCTCGGCGGCATTCTTTCCGGGATTTTTACCGCCACAGAATCTGCCGCTGTCGCCTGCCTGTGGGCCTTCTTCGTCACCATGTTCATCTACCGTGATTACAAATGGAATGAGCTGCCGAAGCTGATGTGCCGTACCGTGAAGACGGTCACCATTGTGATGATTCTTATCGGCTTTGCGGCCGCCTTTGGCGCCGTGATGACCTATATGCAGCTTCCGATGCGCATCACCGAATTTTTCACGTCGTTATCGGACAATAAATACGTCATTCTGATGTATCTCAATATCATGCTGCTACTGATTGGCACCTTGATGGATATGGCGCCGATCATCTTGATCCTGACGCCAGTGCTGTTGCCGGTAACGAATGCGTTGGGGATCGATCCGGTACATTTTGGCATGATCATGATGGTCAACCTCGGGATCGGATTGATTACTCCACCGGTGGGATCGGTGTTGTTCGTCGCCAGTGCGGTGAGTAAGCAGAAGATTGAAACGGTGGTGAAGGCGATGCTGCCGTTTTACGCGATGCTGCTGATTGTGCTGGGGATGGTGACCTATATTCCGGCGATATCTCTCTGGTTGCCCGGAGTGCTGGGAATGCAGTAAAAACTTCCCGGGTGCGGCTGATGCCTTACCCGGGCTACGGTAAAAGAGTAGCCCGGGTTAGCGAAGCGACATCCGGGATTTTTTTATTTGCGTAATAAACGCAGTGCGTTGGCGGTTACCAATACCGTCGCGCCGGTATCTGCCAGTACCGCCAGCCACAGGCCCGTTATCCCCAGCAATGTTGTTACCAGAAAAATCGCTTTCAGCCCCAGAGCGATAGCAATGTTCTGCCGGATATTGGCCTGTGTGGCGCGGGCAAGATGAATCATCTGCGCCAGTCCGGTGAGGCGGTTATGGGTTAACGCCGCATCGGCGGTTTCCAGCGCCACATCCGTCCCGCTGCCCATCGCAATGCCTATCGTCGCGGCTTTCATCGACGGGGCATCGTTAATGCCGTCGCCAATCATCGCCAGCGGAGCATCCTTAGTGAGCAAGGTGACTGCGCTCACTTTATCTTCGGGTAATAGCCCGGCGCGGAAGTCCATCTGCAACTCTCCGGCAATGGCGGCAGCGGCACGCGGGTTGTCCCCCGTTAACATCACCCCCTCCACGCCCAGATTACGCAGTGCGGCGATGGCTTCCCGCGCATCCTCTCGCAGGGTATCGCGCAGCGACAGGGAGCCAATAGCGACGCCATCACGCAGGGCGACGATCACCGTTTCTCCCTGGCTTTCGCGGGCATTGATATCCGCCAATAGCGCGCCATCCAGCGTCTCTGGCGGCAGCTTATCCGGCGCGCTCAGGCGGATGTGCTGGCCCTCCACCTGCGCTTCGATACCTTTGCCTGTCAGGGTGCGCTGTTCGGTAGCCTGCGGCAGCACCCGTTTGCGCGTCAGGGCTTCCTGCACAATAGCCTGCGCCAGTGGATGGGTCGACCCCTGCTCCACGGCAGCGCTCAATGTCAGCAGTGTCTCTTCCTTAACTCCGGCAAGTGGATACACGCCGACAACCTGCGGTTTACCGACGGTCAATGTGCCGGTTTTATCAAACGCCACATGCTGGATACGACCGAGTTGTTCCAGCGCTGCGCCGCCTTTAATCAGCGCCCCACGACGTGCTGCCGCTGCCAGGCCTGAGGTAATGGCGGCAGGCGTTGAGATAACCAGCGCGCACGGGCAACCGATCAGCAGCAACGTCAGCCCTTTGTAGATCCACGCCAGCCAGTTTGCCGCGAACAGCAACGGCGGCAGCACGGCGACCAGCAGGGCGACGACCATAATCACCGGGGTATAAATCCGGCTAAAGCGATCGATAAAGCGCTCAATAGGCGCGCGGCGCTCCTCGGCTTCTTCTATCAGCTTGAGGATACGGTCAATGGCACTTTCACCGGGGCGGGAAACCACTTCCAGCGTCACCAGTCTGTCAACGCTGGTCGCCCCCGCAGGAATACTCTCGCCGTTGCTGTGCTCGACGGGCAGGGATTCACCGGTTAATGCGCTTTCATCAAAGCTGGCGAACGGCGTTAAAAGCTTGCCATCAGCCGGTAAACGCCCGCCAGCCGGGACCTCGATAACATCGCCGGGGCGCAATTCCTGGGCACTAACGGTCTGCCGCTCCCCTTTGTGGATGCGTATGGCGGTATCGGGTTTTAGCGCCATCAGCGCGCTCACCCCTTTTCGTGCGCGACTGGCCGCCCAACCTTCAAGCCGTTCGCCCACCAGGAACAGCAGCAGCACCATGGCGGCTTCTGCCGTCGCACCGATAAACAGCGCACCGATAGCGGCAACGCTCATCAGGGTTTCGATAGCAAACCAGCTACCGCTGCGCATCAGGCGCAATGCCTGGCGCGCAATGGGAAAGAGCCCCACCAGGGTGGTTACGATAAAGGCCGTCTGGCCCAGCGGATGGTTAAACTGCTCCAGCAGCCAACTGATACCCATCAGCACAATCAGGATCAGAAGCGGCATATTTTCCTGCCAGCGCGACGGCGCAACCGCTTTGGGGGCGTTTTCATCCTGCACGGCGTACCCGGCCTGTTGCACGGCTTTTTCTACCTGCTTGCGGATATCGTTATCGGCAATCACCGTGAGTTTTTCGGTAGCAAAGGCGACCTGCACCTGATTAACCCCGGCTATCTGGCGAACGGCATTTTCCACCTTACGGGCGCAGGCTGCGCAGTCCATCCCTGTCACCAGCCAGCTATAACGTTCGCCGTTGGCGCTTTCGAGGGGCGCCTCAGGCGTTTCACAGGGGATGTCACACGTGCAGGGCGCGGTTTTCTCCGCCAATGGACGAAGTTTCATAGCCGCAAATTGCGGGGGTTTTTTATTATCGAGGGGTGTCATGGCATCCTCCGGTGAATGATAATTTTCTCATTAACCGGAGGATACACTCTGGAGTCGACTCCAGAGTCAAGCGTTTTAAATGTACAGCGAACGCACGATCAGGAAGTGCCCGGCAAAGTAGCAGGCTGCGGAAATCGCGTTATCGGCACGGAAGCGGCGACGGTAATGGCTACCCAGCCAGACAACGTTGCTGATTAGCAGCAGCGCCGCGCCAACAAAGGCAGAGAGTGCCGGGCTGGTGGGACGGAAGAACCACAGCTCACCGGCCAGCCAGACCATCACCAGCGTCATGGCGATAAATGTGCAAACAGGCAAACGCAGCTCTTCCAGGCGCGACCAAATCACCGCAATCAGCAGGGCGCCAACGATCAGCAGCACCACCGGCAACGGCCAGAAGAAGGAGAGCGACATCTGCGTGGCAAAATAGATGGTGTAAAGCAGGTGGGCGAGGAAGAAGGCGCCAATGGCGTAGAGCAGTTGCTGGCGCGGCAGTAGGGTTAGCGCATCGCCTATCAGCGAGGCGCACAGCCCGGCAAGCACAAGGTAGCTAATGGCATCAAACATCGGGGCTTGCCAGGCCAGTAATAACAGCAGCAGCAGCGTGACAGGTTTAAATACCCAACGCTGCCAGACAGGCCCACGGTAGGAAGCGTCAACATACAGCCAGGCGGAAAAACAGACAGCAATAAATGACCAAAGCATAATAAGTCCCTGAATCCGTTATTGTATCGCGAGCACCATGCCCACGGCTCTACTAATGAGTTTAGTGGTCGTAGCAGGTGAATGACAATGTTACGGAAGACAGGGGAATCTTAAAAATGTGCCATTTATTTTTTTGCTTTCAGTTTTTTCAGCCAGATAAGCAGCTCAAAAACGCCAAAGACAAAGATGCGAAACTCTTCGAACCGTGTCATTTGCGGACCCTCTTTCGGCAGCGTTTTTTTCATCATCGTCGCCTGAATGGCGTGCATAAACACGGTGAAAAACAGCGCCACGTTGACGAAAATATTGAGTGGTTTAGGAAACGGGGAAAACAGGTTCAGCAGTAAAAATGCCCAGACAAAGAGCATTAACAGCCGTCCCAGATTAATCAGTATGCTCATTTTCCTCTCCTTGTGATTCACGCTGATATAAGCGGTAGGCGACCTGACCCGCGACTTTCTCCCGGTGCAAACTCCAGCTTGCTGGCACCAGCGGCAGGCCATTTTCTACTTCGCTTTCGACATAGATTAGCGCGCCATTGGCCAGCCAGCCGTTGTTTTCCAGCAGGGTTAAGGTCTCTTCGAGCATCCCTTTGCGAAACGGCGGATCGACAAACACGATATCATGCGGCGTGCCGCTTTGTGCCAGCCAGGCCAGGGTATTCCCGGTGATCACTTTGCCGTTGGCGGCTTTTAATGTCGCCAGGTTTTGCTGCAATTGCTGGGCGACCCCGCGTTCCATTTCGAGCAGCGTGGCACTGGCGGCGTAGCGTGACAAGGCCTCTAAGCCCAGCGCGCCGCTGCCGGCAAAGCAGTCGAGACAACGCGCGTCGACCATGGACGGCGCCAGCCAGTTAAATAGGGTTTCGCGCACACGGTCAGTTGTCGGGCGCAATCCGGGGCTGTCCGGCACCGGGAGTTTGCGTCCCCGCCATTGCCCGCCAATAATACGTATCTGGCCGGTGGCGGCCCGATTGGGTTTCTTCATGGTCATCGCTTAGCTCATCATTTCGGCCTGCTATTCTAGCGGCGCCCGGCGCGGCGCGAAACCTTAATCCGCAGGCGGTGATGCGAGTTAAGGAAAGTGATAGACTATCTCTCTAATTAACCCTATTTTTCAGCCCTGTTGCGCCAGTACGGGCTGCGCCATGAATAAACCGCGAGGAGTGTAGTCGCAAATGGCAGATGAGAAGAAACGTGGCTTTTTTTCCTGGCTGGGCTTTGGGCAAAAAGATCAGGTAAAAGAAAAAGAAGCGGAGCAGGCAGCCGAAACGCAGCCGCCGCATACCCAGGAAGAGAGCGAAACCTTTGCAGAAGAGGTCGTTGAGGTTACTGAAAAACTGGTTGAAAGCGAAAAGCCACAGCCAGTAGAAGAGGAACCGCAACCTGAGGTCGTGGCGCGCGAAGAACTGCCGCTACCGGAAGAGGTGAGCGAACCGGAAAGTGCCGCGCAAGAGTGGCAGCCGGAGCAGGAGCCTGTCGACGAAGACGCGCCGATCAGCGATGAAGAGCTGGAAGCCCAGGCTCTGGCTGCAGACGCGGCTGAGGAAGCGCTGGTGGTGGTGCCGGTTGACGAACCTGCAGAAGAGGTTGTGGAAGAGACCGTTGTTGAACAAGAGAAGCCGACCAAAGAGGGTTTCTTCGCGCGACTCAAACGCAGCCTGCTGAAAACCAAAGAGAATCTCGGTTCCGGATTTATCAGTCTGTTCCGTGGCAAAAAAATCGACGATGATCTCTTTGAAGAGCTGGAAGAGCAGTTACTGATTGCCGACGTCGGGGTGGAAACCACCCGTAAAATCATTACGAGTCTGACGGAAGGCGCGTCGCGCAAACAACTGCGTGATGCCGAGGCACTGTATGGTTTGCTCAAAGAAGAGATGGGTGACATCCTTGCCAAAGTTGATGAACCGCTGAATGTTGAAGGCAAAACACCGTTTGTTATTCTGATGGTTGGCGTCAATGGGGTGGGTAAAACGACCACCATTGGTAAACTGGCGCGTCAGTTTGAACAACAGGGTAAATCGGTGATGCTGGCGGCTGGCGACACCTTCCGTGCTGCGGCGGTTGAGCAGTTGCAGGTGTGGGGGCAGCGTAACAATATTCCGGTTATCGCCCAGCATACGGGGGCCGACTCCGCCTCGGTGATTTTCGATGCCATCCAGGCCGCCAAGGCGCGTCATGTGGATGTACTCATCGCCGATACCGCCGGGCGCTTGCAGAATAAAGCGCACCTGATGGAAGAGTTGAAAAAGATCGTCCGCGTGATGAAAAAGCTGGACGAAGACGCCCCGCATGAGGTGATGCTGACCATCGATGCCAGCACCGGGCAGAATGCGATAAGCCAGGCCAAACTGTTCCATGAAGCCGTTGGCCTGACGGGTATCACCCTTACCAAGCTGGACGGTACGGCGAAGGGCGGTGTGATTTTCTCGGTAGCGGATCAGTTTGGCATTCCTATCCGCTACATTGGGGTCGGCGAACGTATTGAGGATCTACGTCCGTTTAACGCGGGCGATTTTATAGAGGCACTTTTTGCCCGAGAGGATTAACAATGATTCGCTTTGAACACGTCAGCAAAGCCTATCTCGGTGGTAGACAAGCGTTGCAGGGGGTGACATTCCATCTGCAACCGGGCGAGATGGCCTTTCTGACCGGCCACTCCGGCGCAGGGAAGAGTACCCTGCTCAAGCTTATCTGTGGCATTGAGCGGCCAAGCGCCGGGAAAATCGTCTTTGGCGGGCACGACATTACACGCCTGAAAAACCGGGAAGTGCCGTTTCTGCGTCGGCAGATCGGGATGATTTTCCAGGATCACCATTTGCTGATGGACAGGACGGTTTATGACAACGTGGCTATCCCGTTGATCATTGCCGGGGCCAGCGGTGACGACATTCGTCGCCGTGTTTCCGCAGCACTGGACAAGGTGGGTCTGCTCGACAAAGCGAAGAGTTTTCCGATTCAGCTTTCCGGTGGTGAACAACAGCGTGTGGGTATTGCCCGCGCGGTGGTGAACAAACCTGCGGTACTGCTGGCGGACGAACCGACCGGTAACCTGGACGACGCCCTTTCCGAAGGGATTTTACGTCTGTTTGAGGAGTTCAATCGTGTTGGGGTCACTGTGTTAATGGCGACGCACGATCTGGGGCTGATTTCCCGGCGTTCGTACCGCATGCTGACTTTAAGCGATGGCCATTTGCATGGAGGCCTGGCGGGTGAATAAGCGTGATGCATTGAATCAAATGCGGCAATTTGGCAGCAAACTGGATCGTTTTCGTAAATCGGCGAGCGGTACCGGTGATGCAGGCCGTAACGCGCCGCGCCGTGGTAAAGGTGCGCCGAAAGTCAGTTCGCGTAAAACCAACGTCTTCAACGAACAGGTGCGTTATGCCTTCCAGGGCGCGTTACAGGACCTGAAAAGCAAACCTTTTGCCACGTTCCTGACGGTAATGGTGATTGCCATTTCCCTGACGCTGCCGAGTGTCTGCTATATGGTGTACAAAAACGTTAACCAGGCCGCCTCGCAGTATTATCCGTCACCGCAAATTACAGTCTATTTCGATAAGGCGCTGGATGACGACGCTGCGGCTCAGGTGGTAGGGCAGCTCCAGGCGGAGCAGGGTGTGGAGAAGGTCAACTACCTGTCCCGTGAGGATGCGCTCGGCGAGTTCCGCAACTGGTCTGGTTTTGGCGGCGCGCTGGATATGCTGGAAGAGAACCCGCTGCCTGCGGTGGCGGTGGTGATCCCCAAACTCGACTTCCAGAGCACGAATGCGCTAAACACGCTGCGTGACCGTATTTCGAAACTGCACGGTATTGATGAAGTGCGGATGGACGACAGCTGGTTTGCCCGTCTTGCGGCGTTAACCGGGCTGGTTGGTCGGGTATCGGCAATGATTGGTGTGCTGATGGTAGCGGCGGTGTTCCTCGTTATCGGCAACAGCGTGCGTCTTAGCATCTTTGCCCGCCGCGATACGATCAACGTGCAAAAACTGATTGGCGCAACGGACGGTTTTATTCTGCGTCCTTTCCTGTACGGTGGAGCGCTGTTGGGCTTTAGTGGCGCCTTCCTGTCACTGATTCTTTCTGAGATTCTGGTGCTACGGCTCTCCTCTGCGGTGAGCGAGGTGGCGCAGGTATTCGGAACGAAGTTCGATCTGAATGGCCTGTCGTTTGATGAATGCCTGCTATTACTGCTGGTGTGCTCAATGATTGGCTGGGTTGCTGCCTGGCTGGCAACTGTGCAACATTTACGTCACTTTACTCCGCAGTAAAAAAAGTCTGATATACTCTTTCCCTGCAATGCAGTATTCCCGTCGCAGGGAAAGCGTATAGCGCATATCTCCTTTCCTTTGCCGCGGTTTTTCATTCTTATGTCACATTTTGTGCCTAATTTATTCACAATCCAGCCTGGAACTTGTGGATAAAATCACTGTCTGATACAAGAGTGGATGCTATTCTCGTTGCTCATTAACGCTGGCATGTGTGTTGCCTGATGGGGACAGACCGCCGCCAGTCGAATGTAATTTGAGAGGATTTGAATGACCAAAGAAATGCAAACTTTAGCTTTAGCCCCTGTTGGTAACCTGGAGTCTTATATCCGGGCCGCTAACGCATGGCCGATGTTGACGGCTGATGAAGAAAGGGCACTGGCTGAAAAGCTGCATTACCAGGGCGATCTGGAAGCAGCTAAGAAGCTGATCCTGTCACACCTGCGCTTTGTTGTTCATATTGCTCGTAACTATTCGGGCTATGGTCTGCCGCAGGCGGATCTGATCCAGGAAGGTAATATCGGCCTGATGAAAGCCGTACGTCGCTTCAACCCGGAAGTGGGTGTGCGCCTCGTCTCTTTCGCCGTGCACTGGATTAAAGCTGAGATTCACGAATACGTGCTGCGTAACTGGCGTATTGTGAAAGTCGCGACCACGAAAGCACAGCGTAAGTTGTTCTTTAACCTGCGTAAAACCAAGCAGCGTCTGGGCTGGTTTAACCAGGACGAAGTGGAAATGGTTGCCCGTGAACTGGGCGTGACCAGCAAAGACGTGCGTGAAATGGAATCACGTATGGCGGCGCAGGACATGACTTTCGATATGTCGCCAGATGATGAATCTTCCGATAGCCAGCCTATGGCACCGGTACTCTATCTGCAGGATAAATCGTCTAACTTTGCGGATGGCATTGAAGACGACAACTGGGAAGAGCAGGCTGCTAATAAGCTGACGGATGCGATGCAGGGTCTCGACGAGCGTAGCCAGGACATTATTCGTGCTCGCTGGTTGGATGAAGAGAACAAAACAACGCTGCAGGAACTGGCAGATCGTTACGGTGTTTCCGCTGAGCGTGTGCGTCAGTTGGAAAAGAACGCGATGAAGAAACTGCGTGCCGCGATCGAAGCGTAGCGCTGTGCGTTAAAGAATGGGCCGGGTCAGCGAGAGCTACCCGGCTTTTTGTTTTCTGGCGTTCAGTTTTTTGCTTTCAGGGCCGGGTTTATATAGTCCGGATAAGGCGACGCCACCTCCGGGATCAGGCAGGCCAGCAAGAGCTGGAACGCCGATTCCATCTCTTCTTCCTCCATGGCGGCAAACCCCATCAACAACCCTTTCAACGGCTTATCGCCAGAGTAGTACCGCGACAGTGCCCGCACCAGAACACCTCGTTCATTCGCGTGCCTGGCAAGGGCAACATCATCACACTCTGCGGGCAGTGAAAGCACCAGGTGCAGCCCGGCATTGTCGTTATATTCGCTCAGCGCCTCTTTACCCAGCGCCTCGACAATCAGGCTTGCCAGTCGGGCGCGTCGGCGGGCATAGAGCAGACGCATCCGTCGGATATGTGCCGTGTAATGCCCCTCGGTAATAAACTGCGCCAGCGCCTCCTGGTCCAGCAACCGGCCGCCGCGATACAGCTCTGCATGCGCCGTCTTTAACGCCTGCATCAGGGGACGCGGCAACACCAGATAACCCAGACGCAGACCGGGGTAGAGCGTTTTGCTGAATGTCCCGGTGTAGATAACCGGCGCGTCATCAACCAGTCCCTGGAGCGCGGGGATCGGCTGACCAGAAAAGCGAAATTCGCTGTCGTAATCATCCTCAACAATCCAGCTTCCCGTCTGCCGCGCGAGCGCCAGCAGGCGCTGGCGTCGCTCCAGGCTCATGACGCAGCCCAGCGGGTACTGATGAGAGGGGGTGACAAATATCAGCCTGGGTGGCGTGTTTCCGCTCTCCGGTGGCTGCATGCCAGAGAGATCGACGTCGATAGCCTGGAGTTCGACACCGTTCATCTTCAAAACGTTACGAATGCCCCAGTAGGCTGGCTCTTCAATCCATGCGCTATCGCCGGGATTACACAACATGCGCGACACCAGATCGATGGCCTGGTGAATACCCTCAGTTATCAGGATTTGCCCGGCGCTACAGCGAACGGAGCGGGTAACGCGCAGATATTCCACCAGCGCCTGCTGCAATGCCTGGCTACCACCTGCATCGCTGTAGGAGAGTTGGCTGGCCTGCGGTTTGCGGCTGATACGTGCCTGGATTTTACGAAACAGGGCATGTGGAAAGGCGCTGACATCGGGCACGCCGGGTAAAAATGCCCCCCACTGGCGTGGGCTGGCGCTGCTTTTTTGCAATAACGCCTGACCGCGTAAGGAAAGATGAGAAGGAAGATCGCCCGCATCGTGTCCGGCAGGCGACAGAGGCGCCGTGAGCAGGCTGTCCGGCACCGTCTGTGCCACAAAGGTGCCGCTTCCGGCACGAGAAACGACATATCCTTCCGCCACAAGCTGTTCGTAAACCGTCAGTACCGTGTTGCGCGAAAGGTGGAGTTCTGCGGCTAAATCCCGGCTCGGGGGCAGGCGGCTTTGCGGGGGCAGGCTCCCTTCGAGGATCGACAGGCGAATCGCGTTATATAATTTCTTATGCAGTTTGCCTTCGGTTTGTTCGTCCAGACGCAACTGCAGCAAATCACACACGAGCGAACGCAAATTGGATCCCTTAATTATTCAAAACTGGTACTCGATTATAGGACCGCTTGTGTCATTGTTGCAAAACAGGGTTGCTGCGAAATGAATCAATGACGGGGGAGTTTAAGGTGAAGAATAACGAATTACATCAACGCCGTTTACAGGCGACACCGCGTGGTATTGGCGTGATGTGCGGCTTCTATGCCGAGAAAGCAGAAAATGCCACTCTGTGGGATGTGGAAGGCAACGAAGTCATCGATTTCGCCGCCGGGATTGCGGTACTCAATACCGGCCATCGCCATCCTAAAATTGTCGCAGCAGTGGAAAAGCAGTTGCAGGCCTTTACCCATACGGCTTATCAGATTGTCCCTTACGAAAGCTACGTCTCGCTGGCGGAACGCATTAACGAACGCGTACCGGTAGAAGGCCCGGCCAAAACAGCCTTTTTCTCGACCGGGGCGGAAGCGCTGGAAAACGCGGTCAAAATCGCTCGCGCCTATACCAAACGTCCTGGTGTGATTACTTTCGGCGGCGGTTTCCACGGACGTACCTATATGACCATGGCGCTGACCGGCAAAGTGGCACCGTACAAAATCGGTTTTGGCCCGTTCCCTGGTTCCATTTTCCATGCGCAATTCCCGAATACGCTGCACGGTGTCAGTACTGAAGACGCGATGAAAAGCCTGGATCGTATTTTTAAAGCGGATATCGCCCCCGATCAGGTTGCGGCCATTTTACTCGAGCCGGTACAGGGCGAAGGCGGCTTTAATATCGCGCCTGACGACTTTATGCAGGCGTTGCGTAAGCTGTGTGATACCCATGGGATTTTGCTGATCACCGATGAAGTGCAGTCCGGCTTTGCGCGTACCGGTAAACTCTTCGCGGTGGAACATTACAGCGTTAAACCTGACTTGATCACCATGGCGAAAAGTCTGGCGGGTGGCCTGCCGCTGTCCGCAGTGGCGGGGCGTGCGGAGGTGATGGACGCACCCGCGCCGGGGGGATTAGGC
The DNA here is from genome assembly GCF_015167655.1 of Citrobacter sp. BDA59-3. Lineage (NCBI taxonomy): Bacteria > Pseudomonadati > Pseudomonadota > Gammaproteobacteria > Enterobacterales > Enterobacteriaceae > Citrobacter > Citrobacter sp. BDA59-3. The sequence continues at coordinate 4,977,503 of NZ_CP063427.1, read as the reverse complement.
GGTACTTATGCCGGTAACCCGCTGGCCGTGGCCGCTGCGCATGCCGTGATGGATGTGATTGAAGAGGAGAATCTCTGCGAACGCGCCAACCACCTGGGTAAGCATCTGGTTGAAGTGCTGACCAAAGCGAAAGCGGACTGTCCGTACATTGCGGATATTCGCGCCCAGGGTTCCATGGTGGCCGTGGAATTTAACGATCCGCAAAGTGGTGAACCGTCGGCGGAATTCACAAAACAGGTGCAGGATAAAGCGCTGGCTGCCGGGCTGTTGCTGTTGAGTTGCGGTGTCTACGGTAACGTGATTCGCTTCCTCTATCCGCTGACCATTCCGGAAGTTCAGTTCCGTAAAGCGCTGGATATTATCTACCAGTCACTGACTCACTAATTGACCTGATCAATGAAAGCCGCCGCCTGGCGGCTTTCTTACTCACTGTCATCCGCCTGTTATATAACCTTCAAAATTGTTGTTCCAAATTTCAGAAAATGGGGTATGTTTTAGCAGAGAATGCTGCCAAGACACGGGCGGCATCCGTGCTGGCTACTATCATATTCTTTGCTTATGACTGTCAGCAAAATAATGTGTCGAACAACAACATCACAACAAATGCAATCACCATAAACAATGGGGAATCTCAGGATGAATATGAAGGGTAAAGCGTTACTGGCAGGATGTGTCGCGTTAGCGATGAGCAACATGGCATTCGCGAAAGATATTAAAGTTGCTGTCGTGGGTGCGATGTCTGGCCCGGTTGCGCAATACGGTGATCAGGAGTTTACTGGCGCTGAGCAGGCTGTTGCTGATATCAATGCCAAAGGCGGTATCAAAGGCGACAAGCTGGTTATCACCAAATATGATGATGCGTGCGACCCGAAACAAGCCGTTGCAGTAGCGAACAAAGTGGTTAACGACGGCATCAAATATGTTATTGGTCACCTGTGCTCCTCTTCCACTCAGCCTGCGTCCGATATTTATGAAGACGAAGGTATTCTGATGATTACGCCAGCAGCAACCGCACCTGAGCTGACCGCTCGCGGTTATAAACTGACTCTGCGTACCACCGGTCTGGACTCTGATCAGGGCCCGACGGCTGCAAAATACATTCTGGAACACGTTAAACCGCAGCGCATTGCTGTTATCCACGATAAACAGCAGTACGGCGAAGGTCTGGCGCGTGCTGTGCAGGATGGCCTGAAAAAAGGCGGCGCGAACGTGGTGTTCTTTGACGGTATCACCGCTGGCGAGAAAGACTTCTCCACGCTGGTTGCGCGTCTGAAAAAAGAGAACATCGACTTCGTTTACTACGGTGGCTACCACCCGGAAATGGGCCAGATCCTGCGTCAGTCTCGTGCTGCCGGTCTGCAAACCAAATTCATGGGGCCGGAAGGCGTAGCGAACGTTTCCCTGTCTAACATCGCGGGCGATTCTGCCGAAGGCATGTTAGTAACCAAACCGAAAAACTACGATCAGGTTCCGGCGAACAAACCTATCGTAGACGCGATCAAAGCGAAGAAACAGGATCCGAGCGGCGCGTTCGTGTGGACCACCTACGCTGCGCTGCAGTCTCTGGCGGCGGGCCTGAACCAGTCCTCCGACCCGGCGGCTATCGCAACCTGGCTGAAAGGCAACACTGTTGAGACCGTTATGGGACCATTGTCCTGGGATCAGAAGGGTGATCTGAAAGGCTTTGAGTTTGGCGTATTTACCTGGCATGCGAATGGTACCGCGACTGACGCGAAATAAACTCTGACCGTCGCCTTTCGCACCGCAAGCGCGTTGGCCGCGTCCGTTAACCCCGGTCACCTACCCCTCTCCCTCTCCCCGTGGGAGAGGGGCGGGGTGAGGGCATCAGGCCGCACAGAGATAAATGCAAACGGCAACCTGAGGGTTGCCGTTTTTACATCTTTGCGCTTTCCCGGATGCGCTGCGCTTATCCGGCTACGCGTCTATATGCTTCACCCAGCCATCATTCTGCGCGGTAAAGCCCGTCGCCTGAGCGAATGCGGCCATCACGCTACGATCTTCTACGCCGGCTTCGGTTATCCACCAGGTAGTGACTGACGGATTATCGCGGATCACTTCTTCGAGCAAATATTGGCCAACCCCGCGGCGACGGGTGACATCACGTACGCGCAGGGAATCCAGTGCCGCCTGGGTACCACTCAGGGTTACGCGAACAGCGCCTAATAATCGGTCGTTAAAACGCGCCGCATAAATAAGGTGCGTTTCATCAACTTCCAGCGATGCAGGGGAATATTCCGGCCAGACTTTAGCTAAATCAATAAGATCCTGCTCGGTAAAACTTACCAGACGGATAATGGTCAATTTCATTCACAGCTTGTCCATGTCTCAAAAGATAACTGCAGTGTAAACAATTTCCTTTGACGTGGGCTGTTACTTTTTCATTTTTCGGTTTGCAGGCGATTACTTTTGAGGCTGGCGTTGCGGCAGATTTAAACATTAGGGATTGAAAAACAGGCAGCATTTTTCCCTGAAAGGTAGCGTTTTATTCCGCTCATTGTGCCATTATTTTATGCTGTAAACTGAACTTTTTTGGTTTATCTCCAGCGGAATTCAGAATATTATCTCTGCTTAATCGCCTGAAAAATAGAGTATTTAGTCTGGTTTTTGCCAAAAAACTGCGCTAAACCATTCATGGCACTGGTAAAAATAGCGTTGTCTATAAAAAGTACAGAATGCTTTTTAACCATAAAAAAACAATATATTTACACACGACATCACGAACGAGGATTTTAGAATGAGAAGGAACGCGAAGACATTAATCGCGGGGATGGTTGCACTTGCGATGTCTCACGCGGCCATGGCGAAGGATATAAAAGTTGCGGTTGTGGGGGCGATGTCCGGTCCGATTGCTCAATGGGGCGATATGGAGTTCAACGGTGCGCGCCAGGCTATCAAAGATATCAACGCTAAAGGCGGCGTTAAGGGCGACAAACTGGTCGCTGTGGAATACGATGACGCCTGTGACCCGAAACAAGCCGTTGCGGTGGCGAATAAAGTCGTTAACGACGGCATCAAATACGTTATTGGACATCTCTGCTCATCGTCAACGCAGCCTGCGTCTGACATCTACGAAGACGAAGGCATTTTGATGATCTCCCCCGGCGCGACCAATCCGGAACTCACCCAGCGCGGTTATCAGCATATTATGCGTACCGCAGGCCTGGACTCCTCTCAGGGGCCGACTGCCGCGAAATATATCCTCGGCACGGTGAAGCCGCAGCGTATTGCCATCATTCACGACAAGCAGCAGTACGGTGAAGGTCTGGCGCGTTCCGTTCAGGAAGGGTTGAAAGCTGGCGGTGCGAACATTGTTTTCTTTGACGGTATCACCGCCGGTGAGAAAGATTTCTCCGCGCTGGTTGCTCGCCTTAAGAAAGAAAATATCGATTTTGTCTACTACGGTGGTTATTACCCGGAAATGGGACAAATTCTGCGTCAGGCACGTGCGAATGGTCTGCAGACCCAGTTTATGGGGCCGGAAGGCGTAGGTAACGCATCCCTTTCCAACATCGCGGGCGATGCGGCGGAAGGCATGCTGGTAACGATGCCGAAGCGCTACGATCAGGATCCGGCTAACCAGGCCATCGTCGACGCGTTAAAAGCCGAGAAGAAAGACCCGAGTGGTCCGTATGTCTGGATCACCTATGCCGCAGTGCAGTCTCTGGCGCAGGCAATGGAGCGTTCTGGCAGTAATGAACCGCTCGCGCTGGTGAAAGATTTAAAAGCTAACGGAGCTAAAACCGTGATTGGGCCGCTGAACTGGGATGAGAAAGGCGATTTGAAAGGATTTGATTTCGGAGTCTTCCAGTGGCACGCCGATGGTTCGTCCACGGTAGCCAAATAAGGCAACCACTCATCATACTTCGCGCCGCAGATGCGTTGGCTGCGTTTATCCACCCCGGTCACATACGATTTGTACGCTTCCGGGGATGAACAAACTTGCCGCCTTCCTGCAACTCGAATTATTTAGAGTGGGGGTTCAACATCCCGGCTTGTCGGGTTTAGAAAGGTTACGTTATGTCCGAGCAGTTTCTCTACTTCTTGCAGCAGATGTTTAACGGCGTGACGCTGGGAAGCACCTATGCATTGATCGCCATCGGTTACACCATGGTGTATGGCATTATCGGCATGATCAACTTCGCCCACGGCGAGGTCTATATGATCGGCAGTTATGTCTCCTTTATGATTATTGCCGCTTTAATGATGATGGGAATTGACGCCAGTTGGCTGTTGATTACCGCAGGCTTTGTCGGCGCTATCGTCATTGCCAGTGCTTATGGCTGGAGTATTGAGCGCGTGGCCTACCGCCCGGTGCGCAACTCCAAACGCCTGATTGCACTGATTTCTGCCATCGGGATGTCAATCTTCCTGCAAAACTATGTCAGCCTGACCGAAGGTTCACGTGACGTGGCGTTGCCGAGCCTGTTTAACGGCCAGTGGACGGTCGGTAGCAGTGATAATTTCGCGGCCACCATCACCACCATGCAACTGGTTATCTGGATCGTGACCTTTGTTTCGATGCTGGCCCTGACGGTGTTTATCCGTTATTCCCGCATGGGCCGCGCCTGTCGCGCCTGTTCAGAAGACCTGAAAATGGCGAGCCTGCTTGGCATCAATACTGACCGCGTGATTGCTCTGACCTTTGTGATTGGTGCAGCGATGGCGGCAGTGGCGGGCGTATTGCTCGGTCAGTTCTATGGTGTAATCAACCCCTATATCGGCTTTATGGCGGGGATGAAGGCCTTTACCGCAGCGGTGTTGGGCGGGATCGGTAGCATTCCGGGTGCAATGATCGGCGGCCTGATTCTGGGCATTACCGAAGCACTCTCCTCGGCGTACCTGAGTACGGAATATAAAGACGTTGTGGCCTTTGCCCTGCTGATCGTCGTGCTGCTGGTGATGCCGACCGGTATCCTGGGTCGCCCGGAGGTTGAAAAAGTATGAAACCGATGCATTTTGCGATGGCATTGCTCTCCGCCGCCATGTTTTTCGTGCTGGCGGGCATCTTTATGGGCGTACAGTTAGAGCTGGATGGCACGAAGCTGGTGGTTAACACCGCAGCGAGCATTCGCTGGGAATGGGTGTTCATTGGCACGGCCGTGGTCTTTTTCTTCCAGTTGCTGCGCCCTGTTTACCAGAAGACGCTGAAAAACGTCTCGGGGCCGAAATTCATTCTGCCGGCGATCGACGGTTCGACTGCTAAACAGAAACTCTTCCTGGTGGCCCTGCTGGTGGCTGCCGTGGCATGGCCGTTTGTGGTGTCGCGCGGTACGGTAGATATCGCCACCATGACCATGATTTACATCATCCTCGGCCTTGGGCTGAACGTGGTGGTGGGGCTGTCTGGTCTGCTGGTGCTGGGTTATGGCGGTTTCTACGCTATCGGCGCCTACACCTTCGCGCTGCTTAACCACTATTATGGTCTCGGTTTCTGGACATGTCTGCCGCTGGCGGGCCTGGTGTCGGCGGCGGCGGGCTTCCTGCTGGGCTTCCCGGTACTGCGTCTGCGCGGAGATTACCTGGCGATTGTCACCCTCGGTTTCGGCGAAATCGTCCGTATCCTGCTACTGAACAATACCGAAATTACCGGTGGCCCGAACGGGATCAGCCAGATTCCGAAGCCGACGCTGTTCGGTCTGGAGTTTAGCCGCACCGCGCGCGAGGGCGGTTGGGATACATTCAGCAACGTCTTTGGCGTGCCTTATGACCCAAGCGACCGTGTCGTCTTCCTCTATATGGTTGCGCTGCTGCTGGTCGTACTCACCCTGTTTGTGATTAACCGTCTGCTGCGTATGCCGCTCGGCCGTGCCTGGGAAGCGCTGCGTGAAGATGAAATTGCCTGCCGCTCTCTGGGCCTCAACCCGACTCGCATCAAACTGACTGCCTTCACTATCAGCGCCGCGTTTGCTGGTTTTGCCGGTACGCTGTTTGCCGCGCGCCAGGGTTTTGTCAGCCCGGAATCCTTCACCTTTGCGGAGTCTGCCTTTGTGCTGGCCATTGTGGTGCTGGGCGGTATGGGTTCGCAGTTTGCGGTTATCCTGGCAGCGATTCTGCTGGTGGTTTCCCGCGAGCTGATGCGCGATTTCAATGAATACAGCATGTTGATGCTGGGTGGATTGATGGTACTGATGATGATTTGGCGTCCTCAAGGCTTACTGCCGATGACCCGTCCGCAACTGAAACTGAAAAACGGTCAGGCAAAGGGAGAACAGGCATGAGTCAGCCATTGTTATCCGTAAACGGCCTGATGATGCGCTTTGGCGGCCTGCTGGCCGTCAACAATGTGGCGCTGGATTTACATCCGCAGGAAATCGTCTCGCTGATTGGCCCAAACGGTGCGGGAAAAACCACCGTCTTTAACTGCCTGACCGGTTTCTACAAACCGACGGGCGGCACCATTATGCTGCGTGACCAGCATCTGGAAGGGCTGCCGGGCCAGCAAATTGCCCGCATGGGCGTAGTGCGTACTTTCCAGCATGTGCGTCTGTTCCGTGAAATGACGGTGATTGAAAACCTGCTGGTGGCACAGCATCAGCAACTGAAAACCGGTGTCTTCTCCGGTCTGCTGAAAACGCCATCTTTCCGCCGCGCGCAGAGTGAAGCACTGGATCGTGCTGCCATCTGGCTTGAGCGTATTGGTCTGCTTGAGCATGCCAACCGTCAGGCAAGTAACCTGGCCTATGGCGACCAGCGTCGTCTGGAGATTGCCCGTTGCATGGTGACGCAGCCGGAAATCCTGATGCTGGACGAACCGGCGGCAGGGCTGAACCCGAAAGAGACCAAAGAGCTGGACGAGTTAATCGTTGAGCTGCGTAACAACCACAACACCACCATCCTGCTCATCGAGCATGATATGAAGCTGGTGATGGGGATCTCCGATCGTATTTATGTCGTCAACCAGGGCACGCCACTGGCTAACGGTACGCCGGAAGAAATTCGTAATAACCCGGACGTGATCCGCGCATACCTTGGTGAGGCATAAGATGGAAAAAGTCATGTTGTCCTTTGACAAAGTTAGCGCCCACTACGGCAAAATCCAGGCGCTGCATGATGTCAGCCTGCATATCAATCAGGGTGAGATTGTCACCCTGATCGGTGCCAACGGCGCGGGTAAAACCACGCTGCTGGGAACCCTGTGTGGCGATCCGCGCGCGACCAGCGGTCGTATTGTGTTTGATGGCAAAGACATTACCGACTGGCAGACGGCGAAAATCATGCGCGAAGCGGTGGCGATTGTGCCGGAAGGGCGTCGCGTCTTCTCCCGTATGACCGTGGAAGAGAACCTGGCGATGGGCGGCTTCTTTGCCGATCGCGACCAGTTCCAGGATCGCATCAAGTGGGTCTACGAGCTGTTCCCGCGTCTGCATGAGCGTCGTATTCAGCGTGCGGGCACGATGTCCGGCGGTGAACAGCAGATGTTAGCAATTGGCCGTGCGCTGATGAGCCAGCCGCGCCTGTTGCTGCTGGACGAACCTTCTCTGGGTCTTGCGCCGATCATCATTCAGCAGATTTTCGATACCATCGAACAACTGCGTAAAGAAGGGATGACTATCTTCCTCGTCGAGCAGAACGCTAACCAGGCGTTGAAACTCGCCGATCGCGGCTACGTGCTGGAAAACGGTCACGTCGTGCTGGAAGATACCGGCGATGCGCTGCTGGCGAACGAAGCGGTGCGTAGCGCCTATCTGGGCGGTTAATAAAAGCAAAACGACAGCCATCAGGCTGTCGTTTTTAGTGTTTACTCCCTCTCCCCGTGGGAGAGGACCGGGGTGAGGGCATCAGGCCGCACATCCTAATATATTTTCCCCTCTGCTTTCATGAATCCATCATCTCTCTGACGTCTGGCTGTCACTTTATTGTAATTAAAAGGTTATTTTTCTGTCATTCGAGCATGTCATGTTACCTCGCGAGCATAAAACGCGTGATATCGCGCATCCGGCACAACAAGAGAGAAAACCGAATGACACCGTTACGACACACAGCTTTAGGACTGGCTCTTGGGTTGATCTTTGCAGGCAACGCAATGGCTGTCACGACAATCCCATTCTGGCATTCCATGGAAGGTGAGTTAGGCAAAGAAGTCGACTCCCTGGCGCAACGTTTTAACGACACCCACCCGGATTACAAAATTGTGCCGGTGTACAAAGGTAACTACGAGCAGAGCCTGAGTGCGGGTATCGCTGCGTTCCGTACCGGTAATGCACCCGCTCTGCTGCAGGTTTACGAAGTGGGTACGGCGACCATGATGGCATCGAAAGCCATTAAGCCGGTCTACGAAGTATTTAAAGACGCGGGTATCAACTTTGATGAGTCTCAGTTTGTGCCGACCGTTGCCGGCTACTACACCGATTCTAAAACGGGTCACCTGCTGTCTCAGCCGTTCAACAGCTCCACGCCGGTGCTGTATTACAACAAAGATGCCTTCAAAAAAGCGGGCTTAGATCCGGAGCAGCCACCAAAAACCTGGCAGGATCTGGCTGCGTACACGGCCAAACTGAAAGCCACAGGGATGAAATGCGGTTACGCCAGCGGTTGGCAGGGCTGGATTCAGATTGAAAACTTTAGCGCCTGGCACGGCCTGCCGGTTGCGACCAAAAACAACGGTTTCGACGGTACGGATGCGGTTCTGGAGTTCAACAAACCGGAGCAGGTGAAACACATCGCCATGCTCGAAGAGCTGAACAAGAAAGGCGATTTCAGCTACTTCGGTCGTAAAGATGAGTCTACCGAGAAGTTCTATAACGGTGACTGCGCGATTACTACTGCTTCCTCTGGCTCGCTGGCTGATATCCGTCATTACGCCAAATTTAACTACGGTGTAGGCATGATGCCTTACGACGCTGATGTGAAAGGCGCGCCGCAGAACGCCATTATCGGCGGGGCCAGCCTGTGGGTTATGCAGGGCAAAGATAAGCCGACCTATACCGGTGTTGCGCAGTTCCTTGAGTTCCTGGCTAAACCGGAAATCGCTGCTGAATGGCACCAGAAAACTGGCTATCTGCCGATTACTACTGCTGCATATGATCTGACCCGTAAAGAAGGTTTCTATGACAAGAACCCGGGTGCGGACATCGCAACGCGTCAGATGCTGAACAAGCCCCCGTTGCCGTTCACCAAAGGTCTGCGTCTGGGCAACATGCCGCAGATTCGTACCATTGTGGATGAAGAACTGGAAAGCGTCTGGACCGGTAAGAAAACGCCGCAGCAGGCCCTGGATTCGGCCGTAGAGCGTGGTAATCAGCTACTTCGCCGCTTCGAGCAGTCGACTAAGTCTTAATAGCTTACACCCTCACCCCGGCCCTCTCCCTGAAAGGGAGAGGGAGCAAACCCACCCCTCGCCCCTATGGGGAGAGGGTTAGGGTGAGGGGAAAATATAACTCAGAGCATAACTATGTCCTCATCCCGTCCGGTGTTTCGTTCGCGCTGGCTGCCTTACCTGCTGGTCGCGCCTCAACTGGTTATCACCATTATTTTCTTTATCTGGCCTGCGGGTGAAGCGCTGTGGTATTCGGTTCAAAGCGTTGATCCGTTCGGCCTGTCGAGCCAGTTCGTTGGCCTGGATAACTTTGTGGCCCTGTTCCATGACAGCTATTACCTTGAGTCCTTCTGGACGACGATGCGTTTTAGCGCGCTGGTCACTTTTTTTGGTCTGTTCTCCTCCCTGTTCTTTGCCGCGCTGGTCGACAACGTGGTACGCGGCAGCCGTGTATACCAGACATTGATGCTGCTTCCGTATGCCGTCGCCCCGGCGGTCGCCGCTGTGTTGTGGATTTTTCTCTTCAATCCCGGTCGCGGTTTGATTACCCATGTTCTTGAACAATTTGGCTATAACTGGAACCACGCGCAAAACAGTGGCCAGGCCATGTTCCTGGTGGTTTTTGCTTCTATCTGGAAGCAGATTAGTTACAACTTTTTATTCTTCTTCGCTGCGCTGCAATCTATCCCCCGTTCCCTGGTGGAAGCCGCGGCGATTGATGGCGCAGGGCCGATTCGCCGCTTCTTTAAGCTGTCGCTGCCGCTGATTGCCCCGGTGAGTTTCTTCCTGCTGGTGGTCAACCTGGTGTACGCCTTCTTTGATACCTTCCCGGTGATTGATGCTGCGACGGCGGGCGGCCCGGTACAGGCAACGACCACGCTGATTTATAAGATTTACCGTGAGGGCTTTGCTGGTCTGGATCTGTCCGCATCCGCTGCACAGTCCGTGGTGCTGATGTTCCTGGTGATCGTGCTGACGGTCGTTCAGTTCCGTTATGTTGAAAGCAAGGTACGCTACCAATGATTGAGAATCGTCCAGGGCTGACTTTTTTCAGCCACCTTCTGCTTATCCTGGGCATTGTGACGATCCTGTTCCCCCTGTATGTCGCCTTTGTGGCGGCAACACTGGATAACAAAGCCGTTTTTGAAACGCCAATGACCCTGATTCCCGGCACGCACCTGCTGGAAAACATGAAAGCGATTTGGATTAACGGCGTGGGGGCTAACAGTGCGCCATTCTGGCTGATGATGCTTAACAGCTTCATCATGGCGTTCTCCATTACTGTGGGGAAAATCGCCGTTTCGATGCTATCCGCTTTTGCCATCGTCTGGTTTCGTTTCCCGCTGCGTAACCTCTTCTTCTGGATGATTTTTATCACCCTGATGCTGCCGGTTGAAGTGCGTATCTTCCCGACGGTGGAAGTGATTGCGAACCTGAAAATGCTCGACAGCTACACCGGGTTAACGCTACCGCTGATGGCTTCCGCTACGGCGACATTTCTGTTTCGCCAGTTCTTTATGACGCTTCCCGATGAACTGATGGAAGCGGCACGTATTGATGGTGCCTCGCCGATGCGCTTTTTCTGGGACATCGTGCTGCCGCTATCAAAAACCAATCTGGCGGCGCTGTTTGTCATTACCTTTATCTACGGCTGGAACCAGTATTTGTGGCCGCTGCTTATCATCAGCGACGTCAATCTGGGCACGGCTGTTGCGGGCATTAAAGGCATGATTGCCGTAGGTGAGGGCTCAACACAATGGAACCAGGTGATGGCGGCAATGCTGCTTACGCTGATTCCCCCGGTGGTTATCGTTTTTGCCATGCAGCGTGCCTTTGTGCGTGGCCTGGTCGACAGTGAGAAATAAGATGGCAGGATTAAAATTACAGGCCGTAACCAAAAGCTGGGATAACGGCAAAACGCAGGTTATCCAACCGCTGACGCTGGACGTGGCGGACGGCGAATTTATTGTAATGGTGGGGCCATCCGGTTGCGGAAAGTCGACGCTGCTCCGCATGGTCGCTGGCCTTGAGCGCGTCAGCACTGGCGATATCTGGATTGATAGCCAGCGCGTGACGGAAACGGAGCCGAAAGATCGCGGTATTGCGATGGTGTTCCAGAACTATGCGCTCTACCCGCATATGAGCGTGGAAGAGAACATGGCCTGGGGGCTGAAAATTCGCGGCATGGGTAAAGAGCACATTGCCGATCGCGTAAAAGAGGCGGCCCGTATTCTGGAGTTGGATGGTCTGTTAAAGCGCCGTCCGCGCGAATTATCCGGCGGCCAGCGTCAGCGTGTGGCGATGGGGCGTGCCATTGTGCGCGATCCGGCGGTGTTTCTGTTTGATGAACCGCTATCAAACCTTGATGCGAAACTACGCGTCCAGATGCGGCTGGAACTGCAGCATTTACACCGTCGCCTGAAAACGACGTCGCTCTACGTGACCCACGACCAGGTAGAGGCAATGACGCTGGCGCAGCGCGTGATGGTGATGAATAAAGGGGTGGCGGAACAGATCGGCACACCTGTAGAGGTGTACGAAAAACCGGCCAGCCGCTTTGTGGCGAGTTTTATCGGTAGCCCGGCGATGAACTTACTGGATGGGCGTATCAGCCACACCGGTACCCATTTTGAATTGGATAGCGGTATGGCCCTGCCCATTAACTGGTACTACCGGGGTTATGCCGGGCGTAAAATGACATTGGGTATCCGCCCGGAACATATTGCGTTAAGCTCACAGTCCGCAGGTGGCGTACCGCTGGTGATGGATACGCTTGAGATGCTTGGCGCAGATAACCTGGCCCACGGTCGCTGGGGCGACCATAAGCTGGTGGTGCGCCTTGCACATCAGGACAGACCGAAGCAGGGCAGTACGCTGTGGCTGCATTTGCCGGAGAATCACCTGCACCTTTTTGACGGTGAAACAGGACAACGTGTATGAGCAACTGGCCTTACCCCCACGTCGCCGCCCATCGTGGCGGTGGGAAACTCGCCCCGGAAAATACGCTGGCGGCCATTGATGTGGGCGCTCGCTACGGTCACACGATGATCGAGTTCGATGCGAAGTTGTCGAAAGACGGGCAAATTTTTCTGCTGCATGACGATAATCTTGAGCGCACCAGCAACGGCTGGGGTGTTGCCGGGGATCTGGAATGGAACGATCTGCTGAAAGTAGACGCAGGCGGCTGGTTTGGCGGCGAATTCAAAGGTGAACCGCTGCCGCTGCTGTCGCAGGTTGCCGACCGCTGCCGTCAGTACGGCATGATGGCGAACATCGAAATTAAACCGACGACCGGCACTGGCTCGTTGACGGGCAAAGTGGTGGCACTGGCGGCGCGCGAACTCTGGGCTGATATGCCGACACCGCTGCTGTCGTCGTTTGAAATTGATGCGCTGGAGGCGGCGAAAGCGGCAGCACCGGAACTACCGCGTGGGTTGCTGCTGGATGAATGGCGCGATGACTGGCGGGAGCTGACTACCCGTCTGGAATGTTTCTCCATCCATCTTAATCACACGCTTCTTGATGAAGAACGTGTGGATATGCTGCGGGATGCCGGGTTACGCATTCTGGTTTATACCGTCAATCGCCCGCAGCGTGCGTCTCAACTGCTACGCTGGGGCGTTGATTGCATCTGTACCGACAACATTGAAGTCATCGGGCCAGATTTTCAGCCTTAAGGCGTAACGGTTTTTAGCGGGATATTCGCTTGCGGCGTGCTGGTATGGGTTTGATTCAGCATGCTGCTGCCGGCCTGGTTAGCGGGCAGCATATGTTGCTGCTGACCCAGTGTCGCATCGTTATTAACGCTTTGGTTCAGCATGCCGCCGTTTGTATTGGGGAGCATCTGCTGGGTACCCGGGTCGAGCTCCCCCGGCTGCGCCTGCCTTACCCGCTGGGAATTATTATTAATCTGCGCTTCCAGATGCTGCTGTTGCAGGCGCGTTTGCGTCTGCAAATTCTGATTTAACATCCCTTTTTGCTGCTGTTGCTGATTAAGCATTTGCGTCTGCATTCGCTGCTGACTCGGTATCTGATAACCCGGTTGGTTCGGGTTATTGGTGGTATTGAGCGGCTGTGCGAAAGCGGCCAATGGCAAGAATGCGGCCAGAATAAATAGTCGTTTCATCATCTTCTCCTCCTTCTGAGGCTTCTTCTAAGTTTACTCCGTTTCACGCACTACGATGATCTTTTAGGAGTTCTGAACCAGACTTAAGCGGGGACTGTAGCCCCTTCTCAGGAGAACGACGATGATGAAACAGAAGTTTGCGCGTTGGGTGGCGATAGCCGCTCTGATGGCGGGAGGATGTTTTAGCGTTGCGGCGGCACCTCCGCCCGTTGCGGCACCGGCTCCGGTGTCGTATGGCGTTGAGGCGGATGTCTTTCATCCGGTTCGTGCGAAACAGGGGATGGTGGCGTCCGTTGACGAAACCGCAACCCGTGTTGGCGTCGATATCCTCAAACAGGGGGGCAACGCCGTTGATGCCGCCGTGGCGGTTGGCTATGCGCTGGCCGTAACGCACCCGCAGGCAGGTAATCTCGGTGGCGGCGGGTTTATGATGATCCGTACCAAAGATGGCAAAACGACCGCAATTGATTTTCGTGAAATGGCCCCGGCAGCAGCAACGCGCGATATGTTTCTTGACGACCAGGGCAACCCGGACAGCAAAAAGTCTCTCACGTCACACTTAGCTTCCGGTACGCCGGGCACAGTGGCGGGCTTTTCGCTGGCGCTGGAAAAATATGGCACATTGCCGCTGAATAAAGTCGTACAGCCGGCCATAAAGCTGGCAAAGCAGGGCTTCGTGGTGAACGACGCGCTGGCTGACGATCTCAAAACCTATGGCAGTGAAGTGCTGCCAAACCATGAAAACAGCAAAGCCATTTTCTGGAAAGACGGCGAGCCCCTGAAAAAAGGCGACAAACTGGTTCAGGCGAACCTGGCAAAGAGCCTGGAGATGATTGCCGAAAAAGGGCCGGACGCATTCTATAAAGGCTCGATTGCCGATCAGATTGCTCAGGAGATGAGTAAAAACGGCGGGCTGATCACGAAAGAAGATTTGGCCAATTACAAAGCCGTCGAGCGCCCCCCCATCAGCGGCGACTATCGCGGCTACCAGGTTTTCTCCATGCCGCCGCCCTCTTCCGGGGGGATCCATATTGTGCAGATCCTCAATATCCTTGAGAACTTTGACCTCGCGAAATATGGCTTCGGCAGCGCGGATACCTTGCAGGTAATGGCGGAGGCGGAAAAATACGCCTATGCCGACAGGTCTGAATACCTTGGCGATCCGGATTTTGTGAAGGTGCCCTGGCAGGCATTGACCAACAAGGATTATGCAAAATCGCTGGCTCAGCAAATCGACGTCAATAAAGCGAAGCCATCGAGCCAGATTCGTCCGGGCAAGCTTGAGCCCTACGAGAGTAACCAAACAACGCACTATTCGGTGGTGGATAAAGACGGTAATGCCGTCGCGGTGACCTACACCCTCAACACCACCTTTGGTAGCGGGATTGTGGCGGGAAATACCGGCATCCTGATGAACAACGAAATGGATGATTTCTCGGCCAAACCCGGCGTGCCGAATGTCTATGGGCTGGTGGGGGGCGATGCGAATGCGGTGGGGCCGGGCAAGCGTCCGCTCTCTTCCATGTCGCCGACTATCGTGGTGAAAGACGGGAAAACCTGGCTGGTTACGGGGAGTCCTGGCGGTAGCCGAATCATCACAACTGTGCTGCAAATCGTGGTAAACAGCATCGATTTTGGGATGAATGTCGCCGAAGCGACCAATGCCCCGCGCTTTCATCATCAGTGGCTGCCGGATGAACTGCGCGTCGAAAAAGGCTTTAGCCCGGACACCCTCAAGCTGCTAGAGCAGAAAGGGCAGAAGGTGGTTGTGAAAGAGGCGATGGGCAGTACGCAGAGCATTATGGTTGGCCCGGACGGCACGCTGTACGGTGCGTCTGACCCGCGTACGGTGGATGATTTAACGGCGGGATATTAAGTTTCTCAATCCCCTCTTCCTGAAAGGAAGAGGGGATGGGTTGAGCGGTTTGTTAATCGTGGAGGCTTACTGTTTTATCCGTGCCATAAAATAGGCGTCCACGTATTCGCCGTTGCGCAGGGCGAAGCGCTTTCCGGTTCCTTCAATTTCAAAACCGAATTTCTGATACAGCGTCAGCGCCGGGGCATTATCAACGAAGACGGTCAATTCAATACGTTCTATTCGCAGCCAGTTGTCGCACAGGTTCACCATTTCGCGCATTAACGCGCTGCCTACGCCACGCCCATGCTTTTCCGCTGAAACGCCAATTCCAAAGGTGGCAACGTGACCGCGCCGGGGATTTTCCATGATATCCAGAGCCAGGTGTCCGACGACCTCTTCGTCAAGACAGGCGACGAGGTGGCGTCGGCCTGGTTTGACGGCGGCCCTTTCTTGCCACATCGCCATGGAAGGATGAGGAATTTGTAGCGTGTCGTGATACACCCCAGGATGTGAATTGATGTGGCGTAATGCTTCTGCATCGCTGGCTTCAATATGGCGTATCACAATGTCACTCATTCCTTTTTCCTCTTTTAGTGAAATATCCTCTTCAACATCACGAAGTTTGCAAAGTGCGTCAACTGCCATTTTTTGCAAAAAAGGGTAGACAAGTGCGAATGATAATGATTATTATTGCCATGCGTTCAGGGAAACCGATGCGGTAATCCTGAAAGCACGACATTGCTCACATTGCTTCCAGTATTTCTTAGCCAGCCGGGTGCTGGCTTTTTTTTTACCTGCGTTTTCCCTCAGCCTTTTTGCTTGTGGCCTCTGTGGTGGTGTCGAGCACCAGCCCCACAATGTTCGTCTGCTCCTGTCGTGGGGCACGCAGTTCCGCCTGGCCTGTAAAGGTGCCGCCCTGTTTTATGCTCAACGTGCGATAAACCAGCGTGCCGGTTAGCGTACCGTTTTCGGCAATATCTACCGCATCGCCCGTACACTGGCCTGTCACGGTGCCGTCGATAATCAATTGCTGGCAGTTAATGTTGCCTTCGACCCGTCCTTCACGCATGACGTTGACCAGACTCTCTTTCACGTCGATATCACCCCGTATACTGCCGTAAACGTACACCGGGCTGGATGAAGCAATATTGCCTTCAAGATGAACATCACGGGCGATCACCGTAGATGTTTCCGTCTCGGCCTGGTGTTGATTATCGGTAGAAGGGGTGGCAGCTATTGCGCCCGTGTTTTCGCTGTTTTTATGTTTTTTGAACATACCTGTTATGAATCCTCTCAGGATAAAAGCGCTAAAGGTGGCAAAGGCCAGCACTCCTGCGTAACGCGCCAGCGATGATGCGCCAACGCACCAGGACAACAGCGCAAATAGCCAGACCAGAAGGGTGAGGTTTAGCAGGAGATATTTTCTGTCCATAATTCCCTGAGCCGCTTTCCATGGCAGCCAGCCTGATGCGTGGCTGACCTGTTATTGCGAGAAACATCCTGCTTTTCGCGGCACTTTTATCGGCAATTTGGTCAATGAGATCAAGATGTGTCAGAGGATTTTAAGAATGGAAGCGGTTGTTTATTCTTCTTTTATAATTCCAGGATATAGGTCGTAAGGTTGGAATGAGCTGGATGAATATCTTGTTCATTGATGGCAGCGGTTTTTATCGGTGGGCGTCTTGCGCTAAGGTTTAAGGCTGCGACGCTAAACAAGGACAGCATTATGACTCTGCATTGCGCATTTATCGGCTTTGGTAAAAGCACCACCCGCTATCATCTCCCTTACGTTCTGAATCGCAAAGATACCTGGCATGTGGCGCATATCTTTCGCCGCCATGCGAAACCGGAAGAACAGCATCCGCAGTATCAGCATATTCACTTCACCAGCGATCTTGATGAGGTGCTCAATGATCCGCAGGTCAGGCTGGTCATCGTTTGTACCCACGCGGACAGCCATTTTGAGTACGCGAAACGGGCGCTGGAAGCCGGGAAAAATGTGCTGGTAGAAAAGCCATTCACACCAACGATTGCCGAAGCTGTCACCCTCTTTGAACTGGCAAAAAGCAAAGGCCTGACCGTCACGCCGTATCAGAATCGCCGCTTTGACACCTGTTTTTTGATGGCCAAAAAAGCCATCGAGAGCGGCAAGTTAGGTGAAATCGTTGAAGTAGAGAGCCACTTCGATTACTACCGCCCGGTTGCAGAAACGAAACCGGGCCTGCCGCAGGATGGATCCTTCTACGGGCTTGGCGTGCATACGATGGATCAAATTATTTCACTGTTTGGTCGTCCGGACCATGTGGCGTATGACATTCGTAGCCTGCGCAACAAGGCCAACCCGGATGACACCTTTGAAGCGCAGCTCTTTTATGGCGATCTGAAAGCCATCGTAAAAACCAGCTATCTGGTCAAAATCGACTATCCGAAGTTTATTGTCCACGGGACCAGAGGATCATTTATCAAGTACGGCATCGACCAGCAGGAGACCAGCCTGAAGGCCAATATCATGCCTGGTGAAGCGGGGTTTGCGGCAGATAACAGTATCGGCGTGCTGGAGTATGTGAATGACGCGGGTGAAACGGTGCGTGAGGAGCTGAAACCGGAAATTGGTGACTATGGCCGGGTCTATGATGCGCTCTATGCCACGTTGACCACCGGGGCGGATAATTACGTCAAGGAATCTGATGTTCTGACCAACCTGGAGATCCTGGAACGCGCCTTCGAACAGGCCTCTCCATCCACGGTAACCCTCGCAAAATAAGTGGTCTTAAGGTTACAAAACTCATTCATTTTTTTTGAACAGAGGAGTCAATTTTCACCCTCTATGATTGGTCAGCGATCGGGTCCACACTTACCCCATCGAAACGAACATGAGGGTGAAAACATGATTTATTTACGCAAAGCAAACGACCGTGGCCACGCAAATCATGGCTGGCTTGACTCCTGGCATACCTTTTCGTTTGCCAACTATTATGATGCGAACTTTATGGGTTTTTCTGCACTGCGCGTGATTAACGACGACGTGATCGATGCCGGGCAGGGGTTTGGTACCCATCCCCATAAAGATATGGAAATCCTGACGTATGTACTGCAAGGCGCGGTCGAACATCAGGACAGCATGGGCAATAAAGAACAGGTCCCGGCAGGTGAGTTCCAGATTATGAGCGCAGGCACCGGCGTGCGGCACTCTGAGTACAACCCCAGCGCCACTGAACCGCTGCGTCTGTACCAGATCTGGATTATTCCAGAAGAAAATGGCATCACGCCGCGTTACGAACAACGCCGCTTTGATGCAACGCAGGGCCGCCAACTGGTGCTGTCGCCGGATGCTCGCGACGGTTCGCTGAAAGTGCATCAGGACATGGAGCTTTATCGCTGGGCGCTGTTGAAAGATGAGCAGTCTGTGTATCAGGTTTCTGCAGACCGCAAAGTCTGGATTCAGGTGGTGAAAGGTGAGGTATCCATTAACGGCACGAAAGCGACCACCAGCGATGGCCTGGCCATCTGGGACGAGCAGGCTCTGTCCATTCATGCCGATAGCGACAGCGAAATTTTACTTTTCGACCTGCCGCCAGTTTGATCGGGCTTAAATAAATGACGCAACCTTCTGGTTAACACCAGAAGGTTGCGTGCTGTCCGTGATAAACTGGCCTGATGTTTCCCCGTTTATCAATTCAGGACGATGAAAAAGAAAAGACCCGTACTTCAGGATGTGGCCGATCGCGTTGGCGTGACCAAAATGACGGTCAGCCGATTTTTACGCAACCCGGAGCAAGTCTCCGTGGCGCTTCGGTCTAAAATAGCGGCTGCACTTGATGAACTGGGCTACATTCCGAATCGGGCTCCGGATATTCTCTCCAATGCCACCAGCCGTGCGGTTGGCGTGCTGCTTCCCTCTTTAACCAACCAGGTGTTCGCAGAAGTCCTGCGCGGCATCGAAAGCGTGACGGATGCGTTTGGTTATCAAACCATGCTGGCGCACTTCGGCTATAAACCTGAGCTGGAAGAAGAGCGGCTTGAATCGATGCTGTCGTGGAATATTGACGGCCTTATCCTCACTGAACGTACCCATACGCCTCGCACGCTGAAAATGATTGAGGTGGCGGGTATCCCTGTTGTTGAACTGATGGACAGCAAGTCGCCTTGCCTGGACATCGCCGTTGGCTTCGACAACTTTGAAGCGGCGCGGCAGATGACGGCGGCCATTATTGAACGTGGTCATCGCCGGGTGGCCTACCTGGGCGCACGTCTCGACGAACGTACTATCATCAAACAGAAGGGGTATGAGCAGGCGATGCTTGATGCGGGTCTGACGCCATACAGCGTGATGGTAGAACAGTCCTCGTCCTATACCGCGGGCATTGAGCTTATGCGGCAGGCGCGTCGCGAATACTCGCAACTGGACGGAATTTTTTGCACCAACGATGACCTTGCGGTCGGCGCGGCGTTCGAATGCCAGCGTTTGGGGCTGAAAGTTCCTGATGATATGGCGATTGCCGGGTTCCACGGTCACGACATTGGCCAGGTAATGGAGCCGCGTCTGGCGAGCGTCCTTACGCCGCGTGAACGTATGGGGCGTATTGGCGCAGAACGCCTGCTGGCGCGCATTCGTGGTGAATCTGTTACGCCAAAATTGTTAGATTTAGGTTTCACATTGTCACCGGGTGGATCTATTTAGTCTGACAAATTTGAAGTAGCTCACACTTATTCACTTCTGGCACGAATGGTTATTGCTTATCCATTACCCCGGCAGGACAATGTTACCGATAACTGTTACCCGTAACAATTCACTTTGTACCTGTGGGAGCTACGCTTTGAGCACGACTAACCATGATCACCACGTCTATGTCCTGATGGGCGTATCTGGCAGTGGTAAATCCGCTGTCGCCAGTGAAGTGGCGCATCAACTCCATGCCGCGTTTCTTGACGGCGACTTCCTGCATCCACGCGCCAACATCATGAAAATGGCCGCAGGCGAGCCGTTGAATGACGATGACCGTAAACCCTGGTTGCAGGCACTCAACGATGCGGCCTTTGCAATGCAGCGCACCAACAAAGTGTCGCTGATTGTCTGTTCAGCGCTGAAAAAGCGTTACCGCGACCTGCTGCGTGACGGCAACCCTAACCTCTCCTTTATCTACCTGAAAGGGGACTTCGATGTTATCGAAAGCCGCCTGAAAGCGCGTAAAGGCCACTTCTTTAAAACGCAAATGCTGGTGACCCAGTTTGAAGCCCTGGAAGAGCCGGGTGCGGATGAGCGCGACGTACTGATCGTCGACATTGACCAGCCCCTGGAAGGTGTTGTCGCCAGCACAATTGAAGTGATTAACAAATAAAGGCAGTTGTTGTGAGTACATTGACGCTTGTTTTAACAGCAGTTGGCTCTGTGTTGCTGCTGCTGTTTTTAGTCATGAAAGCGCGTATGCACGCTTTCGTTGCTTTGATGGTGGTTTCTATTGGTGCAGGGCTTTTTTCCGGTATGCCGTTGATCAAGATTGCGGCGACCATGGAAAAAGGGATGGGCGGGACGCTGGGCTTCCTCGCCATTGTGGTGGCTTTAGGGGCGATGTTCGGCAAAATTCTGCATGAGACCGGCGCGGTCGATCAGATTGCCGTGAAGATGCTCAAATCTTTTGGTCACAATCGCGCGCATTTCGCGATTGGCCTGGCGGGGTTGATTTGCGCGCTGCCGCTGTTCTTTGAAGTGGCGGTGGTGTTGCTGATAAGCGTTGCCTTCTCTATGGCGCGCCATACCGGTACTAACCTTGTGAAGCTGGTGATTCCGCTGTTTGCGGGCGTGGCGGCAGCCGCAGCGTTTCTGCTGCCTGGGCCTGCGCCGATGCTGCTGGCTTCCCAGATGCACGCTGACTTTGGCTGGATGATCCTGATTGGGCTGTGCGCTGCCGTTCCTGGAATGCTGATCGCCGGGCCGCTGTGGGGCAACTTTATCAGCCGCTATGTCGCGCTGCATATCCCCGACGACATCACTGAG
Organism: Citrobacter sp. BDA59-3; assembly: GCF_015167655.1. Classification (NCBI taxonomy): domain Bacteria; kingdom Pseudomonadati; phylum Pseudomonadota; class Gammaproteobacteria; order Enterobacterales; family Enterobacteriaceae; genus Citrobacter; species Citrobacter sp. BDA59-3. The sequence goes on along the minus strand of NZ_CP063427.1, from coordinate 4,956,247 downwards.
CCGCATCTGGGCGAGGGTAAAATGCCCTCATTCGGCTTTAGTCTGTCGCTGATTCTGCTGCCGCTGGTACTGGTGGGGCTGAAAACTATCGCTGCACGTTTTGTGGCAGAGGGTTCGGACCTCTACAACTGGCTGGAGTTTATCGGTCACCCGTTCACCGCGATTCTGGTGGCTTGCCTGGTGGCAATCTACGGTCTGGCGATTCGCCAGGGCATGGCGAAAGACCGGGTCATGGAGATCTGCGGTCAGGCATTGCAGCCTGCCGGGATTATCCTGCTGGTGATTGGTGCGGGCGGTGTATTCAAGCAGGTGCTGGTGGATTCCGGTGTTGGCCCGGCGCTGGGCGAAGCGCTGACCGGTATGGGGCTGCCGATTGCAGTGACCTGTTTCGTGCTGGCAGCCGCCGTGCGCATTATTCAGGGGTCGGCGACGGTTGCCTGTTTGACGGCGGTGGGCCTGGTGATGCCGGTAATTGAGCAACTGCATTTTTCCGGTGCGCAACTGGCGGCCCTGTCGATTTGTATCGCGGGTGGTTCCATTGTGGTGAGCCATGTGAATGATGCGGGTTTCTGGTTGTTCGGTAAGTTTACCGGCGCCACCGAAGCGCAGACGCTGAAAACCTGGACGTTAATGGAAACGATTCTGGGCACCACAGGGGCGATTGTCGGGATGATTGCCTTTACGTTGTTGAGTTGATTTTACTGTTTAGGGGAGTGCGGTCTGATGCCCTCACCCCGGCCCTCTCCACTGGGTGAGGAGCTGTCTGATGCCCTCACCCCAACCCTCTCCCACGGGGAGAGGGAGCAAACACTAAAAAAGGCAACTTGCGTTGCCTTTTTGCTTTTATATCCGTTGCCGTTTTGCTTTTTACCTTGCTAACCCTTCATCCACAGGCGGATGCCGTCCAGGAACATCTGGGTTGCGAGCATCACCAGAACCAGCCCCATTAAACGCTCCAGCGCGTTCACTCCTTTCTCGCCGAGCAAACGCAGGAACAGCGATGATTGCAGCAAGATCGCCACGGTACCGCCCCAGGCTATCAACAGGGCAATCACCAGATGGCCCATCTGATTAGGGTACTGGTGTGAAAGCAGCATCAGAGTTGCAAGCAGCGTTGGCCCGGCCACCAGCGGAACCGCCAGCGGTACGATAAACGGTTCTTCACCCGCAGGCAGTCCCATGCTGCTGCCGGACTCGCTGGGGAAAATCATCTTAATGGCGATCAGAAACAGGATGATGCCGCCGGAAATCGAAACCGTTTCGGCGCGTAGGTTGAGAAACGCCAGAATATTTTCGCCCGCGAAGAGGAAAACCAGCATCAGCACCAGTGCGATGAGCAGCTCGCGAATCATGATTTTTCGGCGGCGCTTCGGCTCAGTATGCTTGAGTACTGACATAAATATCGGCAGGTTCCCGAGAGGGTCCATAATCAGAATCAACAACACTGCCACCGAAATGATTTCGCTCATTATCAATTACCCATTTTGCCGCTGATTAGCGGTATTTCTGATGGCTTGCCCATCATTGATTAATTTCACTTGCGACTTTGCGTGCATTTTGTAAGGTGGACTATTAGCGCCAGTTGGATACTGGCTCGCACTAACAGCACACACCTTCGCAGGAAATACGCTATGAAAAATGTTGGTTTTATCGGTTGGCGCGGAATGGTCGGCTCCGTACTCATGCAACGCATGGTAGAAGAGCGCGACTTCGACGCCATTCGCCCGGTCTTCTTTTCAACTTCCCAGCTTGGTCAGGCAGCCCCGACATTCGGCGGTAAGTCTACCGGTACGTTGCAGGACGCATTCGATCTGGAAGCGCTGAAGGCCCTCGACATCATTGTCACCTGCCAGGGCGGCGATTATACCAACGAAATTTATCCAAAGCTTCGTGAAAGCGGCTGGCAGGGTTACTGGATCGATGCTGCCTCTTCTCTGCGTATGAAAGATGACGCCATCATCATTCTTGACCCGGTGAACCAGGCTGTCATCACCGACGGCCTGAACAAAGGCATCAAAACCTTCGTTGGCGGCAACTGTACTGTCAGCCTGATGCTGATGTCACTGGGCGGTCTTTTCTCCAATGATCTGGTTGAATGGGTTTCTGTGGCGACGTATCAGGCGGCTTCCGGCGGCGGTGCGCGTCATATGCGTGAACTGCTGGCGCAAATGGGGCAACTGCACGGCCTCGTGGCTGCTGAACTGGCAGATCCGGCGTCTGCCATCCTCGATATCGAACGCAAAGTCACCCAGCTTTCCCGCAGCGGCGAACTGCCTGTCGACAACTTCGGCGTGCCGTTGGCAGGCAGCCTGATTCCGTGGATCGACAAACAGCTCGATAACGGCCAAAGCCGCGAAGAGTGGAAAGGCCAGGCTGAAACCAACAAGATTCTGGGCACAACCACCACGATTCCGGTTGATGGCCTGTGTGTCCGCGTTGGCGCACTGCGCTGCCACAGCCAGGCATTTACCATTAAATTGAAAAAAGATGTGTCGATTCCGACCATCGAAGAGCTGCTGGCGGCCCATAACCCATGGGCGAAAGTGGTGCCGAACGACCGTGAAATCACCATGCGCGAACTGACGCCTGCTGCGGTAACCGGCACGCTGACGACCCCTGTAGGGCGTCTGCGTAAGCTGAATATGGGGTCGGACTTCCTCTCCGCATTCACCGTGGGGGACCAGCTCCTGTGGGGCGCAGCGGAGCCGCTACGCCGCATACTACGCCAACTGGCGTAATCAAAAATTTATTTAAAAAGGGGTGCTTGTCACCCCTTTTTTTTGCGTATTAACGGAGTGTACGCAGATGTTGATATTTTTCTCGGGAGTCAGATAAAGCGTTGGCTATGCTTTAAGTGGGGTGTTTACGCATCTTGCCTGAAGGTGGGACGGAGCAGAGAGGATGCACATTATGTGCTTGCGCCGTTCAGGTCAAAAAGAATGTCACAGCTGGGCGTATAACCTTGCCGGGAAGGTGTGACATAGATAACAAGGATTAAACCATGTCTGTTTTTGTAGATAGAGACGTGATTAATGCGCTAATTGAAGGCCATTTTGCAGACCCCTTTTCCGTACTCGGCATGCACCAGACGGAAGCCGGGCTGGAAGTTCGCGCATTATTACCTGACGCGACCGAGGTCTGGGTAATCGAACCCAAAACCGGGCGCAAAGTGGGCAATCTGGATTGCCTTGATTCACGTGGTTTCTTTAGTGGCGTTATGCCGCGCCGCAAAAACCCCTTTCGCTACCAGTTAGCCGTTATCTGGCATGGCCAGCAAAATCTTATCGATGATCCTTACCGCTTTGGTCCATTGATTCAGGATATGGACGCCTGGCTGCTTTCCGAAGGTACCCACCTCAGGCCTTACGAAACGCTGGGCGCACATGCGGATACAATGGACGGCGTGACCGGGACTCGCTTCTCTGTCTGGGCGCCAAACGCCCGCCGTGTTTCCGTGGTCGGGCAATTCAACTACTGGGATGGTCGCCGCCATCCGATGCGCCTGCGTCGTGAAAGCGGTATCTGGGAGCTTTTCATTCCGGGGGCGCACAACGGCCAGCTCTATAAGTTTGAGATGATTGATGCGCATGGCAATCTGCGCATCAAATCTGACCCGTATGCCTTTGAAGCCCAGATGCGCCCGGAAACGGCCTCCATGATTTGCGATCTGCCGGAAAAGGTAGAGCAGACAGAGGCGCGTAAAAAGGCCAATGAGTTTGATGCGCCCATCTCCATCTATGAGGTGCATTTGGGGTCATGGCGTCGCCACACGGACAATAATTTCTGGCTGAGCTACCGCGAGCTGGCGGACCAACTGGTGCCGTATGCAAAATGGATGGGGTTCACCCATCTGGAGTTGCTGCCCGTTAATGAGCACCCGTTTGACGGAAGCTGGGGCTATCAGCCGACGGGTCTCTATGCCCCGACGCGCCGCTTTGGCACCCGCGACGACTTTATCTACTTTATCAAAGCGGCCCACGCTGCCGGGTTGAACGTGATTCTGGACTGGGTACCCGGTCATTTCCCGTCCGATGACTTTGGCCTGGCCGAGTTTGACGGAACCGCGCTCTATGAGCACAGCGATCCGCGTGAAGGTTACCATCAGGACTGGAATACCCTGATTTATAACTACGGTCGCCGCGAAGTCAGCAACTATCTGGTGGGCAATGCGCTCTATTGGGTTGAGCGTTTTGGTATCGACGCTCTGCGCGTGGACGCGGTCGCCTCCATGATTTACCGCGATTACAGCCGTAAACAAGGCGAGTGGATCCCCAACGAATTTGGTGGTCGGGAAAACCTTGAGGCCATCGAATTTTTGCGTAGCACCAACCGTATCCTCGGCGAGCAGGTTCCTGGCGCAGTGAGTATGGCGGAAGAGTCCACCGACTTTGCCGGCGTCTCGCGTCCGCCATCACTGGGCGGCCTGGGCTTCTGGTACAAGTGGAACCTCGGCTGGATGCACGACACCCTGGATTACATGAAGCTCGATCCGGTCTATCGCAAATACCATCACGACAAACTCACCTTCGGCATGCTCTACAACTACACGGAAAATTTCGTGTTGCCGCTCTCCCATGACGAAGTGGTACACGGCAAGAAATCCATTCTTGACCGTATGCCCGGCGATGCGTGGCAGAAGTTTGCCAACCTGCGCGCGTACTACGCCTGGATGTGGGCCTTCCCCGGTAAAAAGCTGCTGTTTATGGGTAACGAGTTTGCGCAAGGGCGTGAGTGGAACCATGACAGTAGCCTCGACTGGCACCTGCTTGAAGGGGGCGATAACTGGCATCACGGCGTGCAGCGTCTGGTGCGGGATATGAACCACGTCTACCGTCATCATAAAGCGTTGCATGAGCTGGATTTCGACCCGTATGGCTTTGAATGGCTGGTGGTGGATGACCATGAGAACTCGGTGTTTGTCTTTGTACGTCGCGATAAAGCCGGCAATGAGATCATTGTCGTCAGCAATTTCACACCGGTTCCGCGTCATAACTACCGCTTTGGTATCAACCAGCCAGGGCGCTGGCGTGAAGAGCTGAACACGGACTCGATGCACTACCACGGCAGCAATGCCGGCAATGGCGGTGGTGTACAGAGTGATGAGATCCCGGTGAACGGCAGGGCGCACTCTCTCTCTGTGACGATCCCGCCGCTGGCAACCGTCTGGTTTGTGCGGGAGGGGTGATGACCAAACTGACCGCAGGCAACGCGACGCCACTTGGGGCCCATGTAGAGAGAAATGGCGTGAATTTCACGCTATTTTCAGCACATGCGGAGCGAGTCGAACTGTGCATTTTTGATGACGAAGGCAACGAACAACGTTATGACTTGCCCGCCCGCAGCGGCGATGTCTGGCACGGTTTCCTGGCAGATGCGCGGCCTGGTACGCGTTATGGCTATCGCGTACACGGTCCGTGGGAACCGGGGCAGGGGCATCGCTTTAACCCGGCGAAGTTACTGCTCGATCCCTGTGCGCGCCGTGTCGACGGTGACGTGAAAGACAGCCCATTGTTGCACGGCGGCTATGACGCTCCTGATCCGCATGACAGCGCGGCAATTGCGCCGAAAAGCGTGGTCGTGGATGACGCGTTTGACTGGGGGAATGATGCCGCGCCACGCACGCCATGGGGCAATACGGTCATCTATGAAGCCCATGTCAAAGGATTGACCTGGCTGCACCCGGATTTGCCAGAAGAGATCCGCGGTACCTATAAAGCCCTTGGTCATCCGGTCATGATCAACCACTTCAAGACGCTGGGTATCACGGCGCTGGAACTGATGCCGGTGGCGCATTTTATCAGCGAGCCGCGTCTGCAACGTCTGGGGTTAAGCAACTACTGGGGCTATAACCCGTTGGCGCTGTTTGCACTTGACCCGCGTTATGCCACCGCTCCCGAGTTAGCCATCAATGAGTTTCGTGAGGCAGTTAAGTCCCTGCATCAAAACGGTATTGAGATCATCCTCGATATTGTGCTCAACCACAGCGCTGAAATTGACCTGCATGGTCCGACGCTCTCCCTGCGCGGAATCGATAACCGTAGCTATTATTGGATAAGGGGCGACGGTGATTATGAAAACTGGACCGGTTGCGGTAACACCCTGAATTTGAACAACCCAGGCGGCGTGGGCTATGCCCTGGCCTGCCTGAAATATTGGGTTGAGACGTTCCATATCGACGGCTTTCGCTTTGATTTGGCGACAATTATGGGACGCACGCCGGGATTCAGTCAGCAGGCGCCCTTGTTCGAGGCAATTAAAAACTGCCCGTTACTTTCGCAGGCGAAGCTTATTGCGGAGCCGTGGGACATTGGCGAAGGCGGTTACCAGGTGGGTAATTTCCCGCCCTTATTTGCCGAATGGAATGATCATTTTCGTGATGCTGCCCGCCGCTTCTGGCTGGAGCAGTCACTCTCGCCTGGGGAATTTGCCGGGCGTTTTGCCGCATCCAGCGATATGTTCCGTCGCGAAGGGCGTCTGCCCCATGCGTCGGTCAATTTGGTGACGGCGCATGACGGGTTTACGTTGCGTGACTGCGTGAGTTTCAACCATAAGCATAACGAAGCGAATGGCGAGGAAAATCGCGACGGTACTAACAATAACCACAGTAATAATCATGGTATAGAAGGGTTAAGTAGCAGTCTTGATGTGACAGAAAGGAGGCGAGCAAGCGTCCATGCCCTGTTAACAACACTGCTACTTTCCCAGGGAACACCAATGTTGTTGGCCGGTGACGAACATGGTCATAGCCAGCACGGTAATAACAACGCTTACTGTCAGGACAATGCGTTGACCTGGCTTGACTGGCAAAACGCAAACAGTGGGCTAATGGCATTTACCGCCGCGTTGATTCACCTTCGCCAGCGCATTCCCGCCTTAACCCGGGATGCATGGTGGGAAGAGGGCGATGGCAACGTGCGTTGGCTTAATCAGGAAGCGCAACCTCTCAGCGTTGCGGAGTGGCAAAGCGGTGTCCACCGCCTGCAAATCCTGCTGTCCGATCGTGTACTGCTGGCGATTAACGGCACGCATGACGTTGCTGAGATTGTGCTACCAGAAGGGGAATGGCGTGCTGTTCCTCCGTTTGCCGGTGAGGATAATCCGGTAGTGATGGCTGTCTGGCATGGGCCCGCGCACGGAGTGTGCGTCTTTGAAAGGTCATAAAAAAGGAGTTAGTCATGGTTAGATTAGATAAGAACGATCCCTTAATGTTAGCGCGCCAGCTGCCATTAAAATCTGTAGCCCTGATACTTGCGGGAGGGCGCGGAACCCGCCTTAAAGATTTGACAAAAAAACGCGCCAAACCCGCGGTTCACTTCGGCGGTAAGTTCCGTATTATCGATTTCGCATTATCCAACTGCATTAACTCCGGTATTCGTCGTATTGGTGTGATCACGCAGTATCAATCCCACACGCTGGTGCAGCATATTCAGCGTGGCTGGTCCTTCTTCAACGAAGAGATGAACGAATTTGTCGATCTGCTACCTGCGCAGCAGCGTGTGCATGGCGAGAGCTGGTATCGCGGCACCGCCGATGCGGTCACGCAGAACCTCGACATCATTCGCCGCTATGGTGCGGAGTACATCGTCATTCTGGCCGGTGACCATATCTATAAGCAGGACTATTCACGCATGCTTATTGATCATGTCGAAAAAGGTGCGCGCTGCACCGTGGCCTGCCTGCCGGTGCCCATTGAAGAGGCAAGCGCGTTTGGCGTTATGGCTGTGGATGAAAACGACAAAGTTATCGAGTTCGTTGAAAAACCCGCCAGCCCGCCTTGTATGCCTAATGACAGCACGAAATCACTCGCCAGCATGGGGATTTATGTTTTCGATGCTGAGTACCTTTACGAGTTGCTTGAACAAGACGACAAGAATGAAAACTCCAGTCACGATTTCGGCAAAGATATCATCCCGCTGATAACCAAGTCTGGCATGGCTTATGCACATCCCTTCCCATTATCCTGTGTGCATTCGGACCCTGACTCAGAACCCTACTGGCGTGACGTAGGAACCCTCGAAGCGTACTGGAAAGCAAACCTCGATCTCGCATCAGTTGTACCTGAACTGGACATGTATGACCGTAACTGGCCAATACGTACCTATAATGAATCTTTACCACCGGCGAAATTTGTTCAGGACAGATCGGGAAGTCACGGTATGACACTGAACTCACTGGTTTCCGGTGGATGTGTGATATCCGGCTCGGTAGTGGTGCAATCGGTATTGTTCTCACGGGTACGTGTGAATTCGTTCTGCAATATCGACTCTGCAGTTCTTTTACCGGAGGTCTGGGTCGGACGCTCCTGTCGCTTGCGGCGTTGCGTTATTGACCGGGCCTGTGTCATCCCGGAAGGGACGATCATTGGTGAAAACGCAGAAGAGGACGCCCGTCGGTTCTACCGCTCCGAAGAGGGCATTGTACTGGTGACGCGCGAAATGCTGCGTAAATTGCAACAAGAGTAACAGCATCGAGATAACCTTGCGCGGAAGGGGTCCGCGCGCTGTTTTTCCCGCTAGCGCCCGCTAAGTGTTAGCGGTTTTGACAGGAGCGATAATGCAGGTTTTACATGTATGTTCTGAGATGTTTCCGTTGCTGAAGACCGGTGGTCTGGCTGATGTTATTGGCGCATTGCCTGCGGCGCAAATTGCCGATGGCGTTGATACGCGCGTTTTGCTGCCTGCATTCCCGGATGTTCGTCGCGGCGTGACTGATGCTCAAGTGGTCTCGCGGCGGGATACATTTGCTGGTCGTATTTCATTGCTGTTCGGACATTTCAACGGGGTGGGGATCTACTTAATTGATGCGCCGCATCTTTACGATCGTCCCGGGAGCCCGTATCACGATACCAATCTTTTTGCTTATACCGATAACGTTCTGCGTTTTGCCTTGCTTGGCTGGGTCGGCGCAGAGATGGCCAGCGGGCTGGACCCGTTCTGGCGGCCCGATATCGTCCATGCCCACGACTGGCATGCAGGGCTGGCGCCCGCTTATCTGGCGGCGAAGGGGAGACCGGCGAAGTCTGTGTTCACGGTACACAACCTGGCTTATCAGGGGATGTATTACGCGCAACATATGAGTGAAATACAGTTGCCATCGTCGTTCTTTAATATGCATGGGCTGGAATTCAACGGACAGATCTCTTTCCTGAAAGCCGGTCTCTATTACGCCGATCATATTACGGCGGTCAGCCCGACCTACGCTCGCGAAATTACCGAGCCGCAGTTTGCCTACGGCATGGAGGGGCTGCTGCGTCAGCGGCAAGTTGAAGGGCGCCTGTCCGGTATTCTGAACGGCGTGGATGAAAAAATTTGGGATCCGGCAACAGACCTGCTGCTTTCATCGCGTTATACGCGGGATACGCTGGAGGAAAAAGCGGAGAACAAACGCCAGCTACAGATCGCCATGGGGCTGAAAGTGAACGACAAAGCGCCGCTTTTTGCGGTGGTGAGTCGCTTAACCAGCCAGAAAGGGTTGGATCTGGTGCTGGAGGCATTACCCGGTTTGCTGGAGCAAGGCGGGCAACTGGCGCTACTTGGCGCGGGCGATCCGGTTCTGCAGGAAGGTTTCCTTGCGGCGGCGGCGGAGCATCCTGGGCAAGTCGGCGTGCAAATTGGGTATCACGAGGCGTTTTCACATCGCATTATGGGCGGGGCGGATGTCATCCTGGTCCCAAGCCGTTTTGAGCCGTGTGGGTTAACGCAACTTTATGGATTGAAGTACGGCACGTTGCCGTTAGTTCGTCGCACGGGCGGGCTGGCGGATACCGTGACCGATAGCTCATTGGAGAATTTGGCAGATGGAATCGCCAGTGGTTTTGTATTTGAAGACAGTAATGCCTGGTCGCTGCTTCGCGCGATTCGGCGTGCTTTCGTGTTGTGGTCCCGCCCCTCTCTCTGGCGCTTTGTTCAGCGCCAGGCGATGGGCATGGATTTTAGCTGGCAGGTCGCCGCGCAATCCTATCGCGATCTTTACTATCGGTTGAAATAGTTTTCCAGGAATCACTTGTATGAATGCACCTTTTACATATGCATCACCCACACTGAGCATCGAAGCGTTAAAACATTCGATCGCCTACAAGCTGATGTTTACCATAGGTAAAGATCCCGTTATCGCCAACAAGCATGAGTGGCTGAACGCCACGCTGTTTGCGGTGCGTGACCGCCTGGTAGAACGCTGGTTACGTTCCAACCGTGCACAGCTCTCTCAGGAAATGCGCCAGGTTTACTACCTGTCGATGGAGTTTTTGATTGGCCGCACCCTTTCCAACGCCTTGTTGTCATTAGGTATTTATGACGATGTCAAAAACGCTCTGGAAGAGATGGGGCTGGATCTGGAAGAGCTGATTGACGAAGAAAACGACCCAGGATTGGGTAACGGGGGGTTAGGGCGCCTGGCGGCCTGCTTCCTGGATTCTCTGGCAACGCTGGCGCTGCCTGGACGCGGTTATGGTATTCGCTACGACTATGGCATGTTCAAGCAGAACATTGTTGATGGCCGGCAAAAAGAGTCCCCGGATTACTGGCTGGAATACGGTAACCCATGGGAATTCAAACGCCATAACACCCGCTACAAAGTGCGTTTTGGCGGGCGCGTGCAGCAGGAAGGCAAAAAGTCTAACTGGCTGGAGACCGAAGAGATTTTGGCCGTGGCCTACGATCAAATTATTCCTGGCTACGATACCGACGCGACCAACACCCTGCGGTTGTGGAATGCGCAGGCGAGTAGCGAAATCAACCTGGGTAAATTTAACCAGGGTGACTATTTTGCGGCGGTGGAAGATAAAAACCACTCCGAAAACGTATCTCGCGTGCTCTATCCGGATGACTCGACCTATTCCGGTCGGGAATTGCGCCTGCGTCAGGAGTACTTCCTGGTGTCGGCAACCGTTCAGGATATTTTGAGCCGCCATTACCAGCTCCACAAAACCTACGCCAATCTGGCGGAGAAAACCGCGATTCACCTGAATGATACCCACCCGGTATTGTCGATCCCTGAGTTGATGCGTCTGCTGATTGATGAGCATAAATTCTCATGGGATGAAGCGTTCGAGGTGACCTGCCAGGTGTTCTCCTACACCAACCACACGCTGATGAGCGAAGCGCTGGAAACCTGGCCGATTGATATGCTCGGTAAGATCCTGCCGCGCCACCTGCAAATCATCTTTGAAATTAATGATTACTTCCTGAAAACCATTCAGGAACAGTACCCTAACGATATTGGCCTGCTGAGTCGTGTGTCGATTATCGATGAGTCGAACGGGCGTCGCGTGCGCATGGCGTGGCTGGCCGTGGTGGTGAGCCATAAAGTGAATGGCGTGTCTGAATTGCACTCTAACCTGATGGTGCAGTCCCTGTTTGCCGATTTCGCCAACATTTTCCCGATGCGCTTTACGAACGTGACCAACGGTGTCACACCGCGTCGCTGGCTGGCACTGGCGAACCCGCCGTTGTCAGGCGTGCTGGATGAGAATATTGGCCGTACCTGGCGTACCGATCTGAGCCAGCTCAGCGAGCTGGAACAGCATATCGACTACCCGACGGTGAACCAGGCGATTCGCCATGCCAAGCTGGAGAACAAAAAGCGTCTGGCGGCGGTAATAGGCCAGCAGCTTAATGTGGTGGTCAACCCGAAAGCGCTCTTCGATGTGCAGATCAAACGTATCCACGAATATAAGCGTCAGTTGATGAATGTGCTGCACGTGATCACCCGCTACAACCGTATCAAAGCAGATCCGACCGCAGAGTGGGTACCGCGCGTCAATATCTTCGCCGGTAAAGCGGCGTCGGCGTACTACATGGCGAAGCACATCATTCACCTTATCAATGATGTGGCGGCGGTGATCAACAACGATCCGCAGATTGGCGATAAGCTGAAAGTGGTCTTTATTCCCAACTACAGCGTAAGTCTCGCGCAGGTGATCATCCCGGCGGCGGATCTTTCTGAGCAGATCTCGCTGGCAGGGACGGAAGCCTCCGGCACCAGTAACATGAAGTTTGCCCTCAATGGCGCGTTGACCATCGGTACGCTGGACGGTGCGAACGTAGAAATGCTTGAGCATGTTGGGGCGGATAACATCTTCATTTTCGGTAATACCGCCGAAGAAGTTGAAGAGCTACGCCGTAAAGGCTATTCACCGCGCGAATACTACGAAAAAGATGAGGAGCTGCATCAGGTACTGACGCAAATTGCGACCGGCCTGTTCAGCCCGAATGAGCCGGGTCGTTATCGTGATCTCGTGGATTCGCTGATTAACTTTGGCGACCATTATCAGGTACTGGCCGATTTCCGCAGTTACGTTGACTGTCAGGACAAAGTAGACGAGCTCTATCGTAACCCGGAAGAGTGGACCACGAAGGCGATGCACAACATCGCTAATATGGGCTACTTCTCGTCTGACCGAACGATTCAGGAGTATGCCGAGCAGATCTGGCATATCGATCCGGTACGCCTGTAAGTCACCTTCGTTTTCGCCATACATATCTCACGGAGCCCCAGGGCTCCGTTTTTTTTCAGAATATGAAGGGGGATGAGCTACCAGGCCGCGCCTTTATAATTGGCCGACAAACAAGGATGAGGTGGCAGGATATGGGATTCGGATGGTGGGTAAGATCGCTTTTATTGATGTTTATTGGCGTTCCGCTGTTAGCACATGGCGCGGCGGCGGCGTGTCTATTTGTCCAGGAGTTACTCAAAAAAGCGCTTATTGCGCTGGATCTTTCACGCTCATTTGCGAATGGTGATATCGCCACATGCATGTTTTACGCATTGGGTGGCGTCATGATGTTTCTTATGGGCTGGCTGTGGGCGCGCTTTACCCAACCGAAAGAGAACAATGCCTTACGCCAGAGCTTGTTACTGCTGCCTGCGCTGCTCGTATTGCTGTGCTGGATAGTCATCATGCAGCGATCTGGCCTGGGCTTTAGCAGCCGCTGGTTCGGGATAATGTTTAAACTCGGTCTACCCTGGATGGGCATTAACCTTATTGCGCTGTTAACCGGCTGGTTTTGGGCGATGGTGATTATCCCGGTGGGTACCCAGGCCTGCTTTACCCTCGGCTGTTACTGGCGTCATCGCTACGCGCCTGATTCTCGCGCCTCGCTTTGCTTGCGAAATCTGCTGGTGTTAGCGCTGATTACATTGAGTCTGGTGGCCTGCTGGCAGGCGGCGTTACGACAGAAGAAATTCCCCCGGGTAACAAGTGAGCATGCCGTCAGTGAATCTCTTGATCGCTGGGATTATTACCCTGACAGGCCCAATAACAAACTCACGGCGTTGCGCGGTGCCGCTCCATTTACCTTCGCGGACAAACACCCACGCCTTGATGGTGCGACCGCAGCCTACCCGCTATACGCCTCGGCCTTCTTTGCGCTGAACCGTTTCCCGCAAGACATGTCCTCTTATAGCATTCAGGCCTGCTGCCTGTCCCTGTCACGCACGCCAGACGCCTATAAAAATATTATTGCCGATAAAGCCGATATCATCTTTGTCGCCCAACCTTCTGAGGGGCAGAAAAAACGGGCACAGGCGGCGAACGTCAATCTGACCTACACGCCGTTTGCTCGTGAAGCCTTTGTGTTCATTACACATGCCGATAACCCTGTCGACAGTCTGACTCAGCAGCAGGTGCGCGATATTTTCAGTGGCAAAACGACGCGCTGGAGCGACGTGGGCGGTGATGCGCGTGATATCGAAGTCTGGCAACGACCGGAAGATTCCGGAAGTCAGTCCACGATGCTGGCGAAAGTGATGAAAGAGACGCCCATGCTGCCGCCAAAAGAGACCGAAGTGGCGAGGGGAATGGGGGGGGTGATCCGTAAAGTGGCTGAGTACCAAAACAGCAAAGGGGCAATAGGTTACACCTTCCGCTACTATGCCACGAAGATGAATGCCAATGCGGGTATCAAGTTATTAGCCATCGATGGCGTCGCACCGACGAAAGAGAACATTCGTAACGAGACATACCCTTTCGTTGTGGATGTTTACATGGTGACGCGTGAAAACCCAACGGCGGAAACGCAAAAGCTGGTGGCGTGGTTTTTAAGTCCGCAGGGGCAGGCGCTGGTGGAGGATGTGGGTTACGTGCCGTTGCACAGTCCGGCAAACTAGCATCCTAAAAGGCCCCCGCTGAACGCGCGTCAGCGGGGGACGTTCAAGATTTTAAGAGGCCAGCGATAATTCCGCTTTGCTGTGGCGGGTCAGCCACTGTGCCACACGGGACTGCTCCTCAGCATTGAGCCACATGCCCAGTTTGGTACGCCGCCAGATAGCGTCGTCCAGACGGCGCACCCATTCGTGCTCAACAAGGTAACGCAGTTCGGCTTCGTAAAGCTCATGGCCGAAATGCTCGCCCAGGTCTTCAATTGAGCCTGCCTGCCCCAGAATCAGCTCGCTGTTGCTGCCGTAAGTCCTGGCATAATGGCGGGCCAGCGACTCGGTAATGAACGGATAACGACGACGCAGTTTCGCGGCGTAGTCATCGCGATCGCCCCCCAGCTCACCGCCAGGCAATACACAGTTTTTGGTCCAGGCCGGGCCAATACCTTCATAGTAGGAGGCCAGTTTTTCCATCGCATGTTCAGCCAGCTTGCGGTAGGTCGTAAGCTTGCCGCCAAAGACGGACAGCAGCGGCGCTTTACCGTCCTGATCGTGAATATCCAGCGTGTAGTCGCGGGTGATTGCCTGTGGGGAGTCGGACTCATCGTCACACAGCGGGCGCACACCGGAGTAAGTCCAGACAATGTCATTGCGCGTTAGCTGCTTTTTAAAGTGCGCGTTATAGACCTTCAACAGGTAATTCACTTCACTTTCGTCGATTTCGACGTTTTTCGGGTCGCCTTTATATTCCACATCGGTTGTACCAATGATGGAAAACTCATCCATCCACGGGATCACGAAGACGATACGTTTATCTTCGTTTTGCAGAATATAGGCCTGTTTCTGTGAATGAACGCGTGGCACAACGATATGGCTGCCTTTAATCAGGCGAATACCATACGGAGACGGCAAATGCATCCCGTCATCAAAGAACTGCTTAACCCATGGGCCGGTGGCATTGACCAGACCGCGTGCTTGCCAGCTAAATTTTTCCCCGGTGTCGATATCTTCCGCTTCAACAATCCACAGACCGTTTTCACGTTTTGCTGAGACAGCACGTGTACGGGTACGTACTTCGCCGCCTTTTTTTACAACCATCTGCGCATTTGCCAGGACCATACGGGCATCATCGACCCAACAGTCAGAATATTCGAAACCGCGCACGATTTCAGGTTTGAGGACCGATTCTGAGCCAAAACGCAAACTTTGCGAACCGGGTAAACTGGTGCGTTTACCCAGGTTGTCGTACATAAAAAGACCGATACGGATCATCCATGCCGGACGTAAGTGCGGGCGATGCGGTAAGCGGAAACGCATCGGAAAGGCGATGTGCGGTGCCATTTTCAACAGCACTTCACGTTCGGCCAGCGCCTCGCTAACCAGCCGGAACTCATAGTGTTCAAGGTAGCGCAGGCCACCGTGAATCAATTTTGAGCTGGCGCTGGAAGTTGCGCAAGCTAAGTCCTGGGCTTCCAGCATCAGCACGGATAAACCTCGCCCGGCGGCGTCTGCCGCGATACCGGCACCGTTGATGCCCCCGCCAATAACGATCAGATCTTTGGTTTCCATGCTGCCCTCACGCGCTTTCGTTAAAGCTCACAAATGTTCGATATCGCTCATAATAGCAAAAGATCGCGCTTTTGGTAACATCAGAAAAACAATTTAGAGTGATATACATAACATAATGGTGTTTCTCCGCCTGGAGGACGTACACTAAGCGGTAAACTTATGCTGCCTGTTTTTTCCTCCCTGAACGTGTGGAAAGGAAGCAGGCGTACCACCTGCCATACGAAAAAGAAAAGAGATCAGAATGGATCAATTTGTCTGTATTAATGTTGAAGAGGCCCACCAGAAACTGCAGCTTAAGCAGGCGGTAATGGTTGATATTCGTGACCCACAAAGCTATGCGATTGGCCACACGCCGGGCGCTTTTCATTTAACAAACGACACCCTCGGTGCGTTTATGCGCGAAACCGACTTCGATACCCCGGTGATGGTGATGTGCTATCACGGCAACAGCAGTAAAGGCGCGGCGCAATACCTGCTCCAGCAAGGCTATGATGCGGTATTCAGTGTTGATGGCGGCTTTGATGCCTGGCACCGTCACTTTCCAGCGGAAGTCGAGCAGGGATCCCTTTAGAGAGTGAAGACTCTGCCGCTATACTGTGCTCTTTTCCAGGGACAAAGCGACCGCCTGCCATGTTGATGATTACATCATTTACCAATCCGCGTATCGCCCAGGCGTTTGTTGATTACATGCAAACCCAGGGCGTCATTCTTACCATTCAACACCACTCACAATGCGATATCTGGCTGGCGGACGAAAGCCAGGCAGAGCGCGTGAAAGCTGAACTGGCGCGTTTTCTGGAAAACCCCACCGATCCGCGTTATCTCGCCGCAAGCTGGCAATCCGGCGAGACGGGCAGCGGTCTGCAGTACCGTGGTTTTACCCTGCGCGCGGCGCTGAGGGAACGGGGTGGGCCAATGACTCTCTCTGTCTTCGCGGCCTGCGTCCTGGTCTTTATTCTGATGAGTCTGTATAGCGATCAGGATGTGATGGTCTGGCTTGCCTGGCCCTACGATGCCTCGGTGCAATTTGAAGCCTGGCGCTATTTTAGCCATGCGCTAATGCACTTTTCGCTGGTTCATATCATCTTTAACCTGTTCTGGTGGTGGTATCTTGGCGGAGCGGTGGAAAAACGCCTGGGAAGCGGCAAGCTGGTGGTAATCACCCTTATCAGCGCGTTACTGAGCGGCTTTTTACAGTACAAACTGGCTGGCCCGTGGTTTGGTGGTTTGTCAGGTGTGGTCTATGCATTGATTGGTTATGTGTGGCTACGTGGTGAGCTTGACCCGCAACGCCCGGTCTGGCTGCCTCGTGGACTGGCTATTTTTACGGTCATGTTACTGGTTGCTGACTGGTTTGGCATCTCAGCAGTGGATACGGCTATCGGCGCACACACCGGCGGGCTGTTGATTGGCCTTGCGATGGCGCTGGTAGATACATTGAATGCGCGAAAACGAACATAATTATCCAGAGACATTTCATGAAACAAACACAACGTCATGACGCGATCATTGAACTGGTTAAACAGCAGGGATATGTCAGCACGGAAGAACTGGTAGAGCAATTCTCGGTAAGCCCACAGACTATTCGCCGCGATCTGAACGATCTGGCCGATCAAAACAAAATCCTGCGCCACCACGGGGGCGCCGCGCTACCTTCCAGCTCGGTCAATACCTCCTGGCACGATCGTAAGGCGACGCAAACGGCAGAGAAAGAACGCATTGCCCGTAAAGTGGCCAGTCAGATCCCAAATGGCGCAACGTTGTTTATTGATATTGGCACCACCCCGGAAGCCGTGGCGCACGCGCTGCTCGATCACAGCGATTTACGCGTGGTGACGAACAACCTCAACGTGGCGAACACGCTGCTGAAAAAAGAAGATTTCCGCGTCATCCTTGCTGGCGGCGAATTGCGTAGCCGTGACGGTGGTATTGTTGGCGAAGCCACGCTGGACTTTATTTCTCAGTTCCGTCTGGACTTCGGCATTCTTGGCATCAGTGGTATTGACGCTGATGGTTCGCTGCTGGAGTTTGACTATCATGAAGTGCGCACCAAACGGGCGATCATTGAAAACTCGCGCCATGCGATGCTGGTAGTGGATCACTCGAAGTTTGGACGCAACGCGATGGTCAACATGGGCAGTATCAGTATGGTCAATGCCGTGTACACCGACATCATGCCACCCGCAGGCGTTATGCAGGTGATCACCAGTAATAACGTCCAGTTAGAGTTATGCTAAGCAGTCGCGTCGGGCGGCGTTGCGCAGCCCGACCTGATACTCAGACACCGTACCCCATCATTTTCAGCAGCCGCTGGGCATGCAATACGGCATCCTGACGGTGGGCAACCCCCAGCTTCTGATACAAATTACGGATATGCGTTTTAATGGTGGTCGCCGCCACGGCGAGTTCACCAGCGATCTGCTCATTACTGTAGCCTGAGTAGATAAGCCCCAATACCTGCCACTCTCGCTGGGTTAGCGGACTGGTGCGGATCAACTCCGGCACTTCCGGATGGTTCAGTAAACGTTCAACGAAGCTCTCGTCAAAATGGGCGAACTTATGCCGGTGATGCTGGTTGATGTCACGCAGAATACGCTGTGCGCGGTGCTGGTCGAGCTCCGGCAGTGTATTGAGTTGAATAAGCTGACGCAGTTGCTGCGCCATGGCCTCGCCCTCAATAACAAAGTGGCTGATAAACCCGGTGCGGTTGGCCAGTTGCAGCGCCTCAAGCAGCACGCGCTGTGCGTCGTTTTTACGCCCGGACTGCCAGTACAACTGATTCAGTAACAGCAGGTTGCGGTTCAAATCACTCATCAGGCGCAAGCTGCGTGCGTTCTCGTTGAGCTCTTCAAGCACCATTTCAGCCGGGTCGAAATCGCCAAGCAGAATTTGCGCTCTGGCGATATTGCGCCACTGCCCTTGCAGGAAGTGGTTATTGGCAAATTCGGGTTTAGGCGTCTGGCGAAGCCACTGCGCTGCTGATTTGCGATCGCCCGTCATGTTCCAGTAAATCACCCGGACCTTATCGGCGTTCGACACCCAGTCGCTGTGATACTGACCGTTACCCAGCAAATTTTCCAGACGATGCAAATGCGCGCGAGCATTGTCCAGGTCACCGCGAGCCAGCGAATTTTGAATCACCAGCGCCAGACACTGTAACTGTTGCTGCGGCTGGAAGGAGGCGAGAACCTCCATCCCCTGGCGAGCGGCGGCTTCGGATTCGTCAAGACGCGCCCAGGCCCAGAGTAATTGCGAACGAATGCGCAGTAAGAACTCGTGCATCGGCAACTGCTCAAGGTGCTGTTCGCGCACCAGAACAAAGCCTTTTTCCTGGGTCTCCCAGGCAGCCTGCAGGAACCCTTGCGCAAACAGAATTTCGCTCTGCTGAATCAGGCTCCACAAGGCGTAATGCCACACGTCATGGCGGCGCGCCATCTGCTCGGTTTGCTGCATCAACGCCAGCGAGTTGGTCAGTTGCCCTTTGCAATGCAGCACTTCACCGTGTACCGACGTGGCGACAATACGGCTGTAGTAATTGGCAAGCGGCAGTTCAGCGAGCGCCACCATCGCCAGGCGTTCCGCTTCGGCGGCGTCGCCATCATTGATCGCGACCTGCGCGCGCAATGCATTGAAATCTCCGTGCAGGGAGGCGTCCATTTGGGTGGTCATCTCCTGTTCGGCACGGGCCAGCAAGGTATTCACTTCGCTGTAGCGATGCTGGCTTTGCATCAGCCAGGCCTGTAGCAGCACCAGGCGCGGGTTCTCCAGGAGGCTCTCCCACGGTAGTGCTTTCAGCGAGGCTTCCAGCAGGCTGAGTTCGCTATGGTTGAATAAGCCCCAGGCGTGATGCAGCAGAATGTCCCGTAACATAATGCCGTCGCCCGCCGCCAGCGCGTGGTGGATGGCTTCGCTGGGGAATCCCTGTGCCATCCAGCTTTCTGCCGCCGCGCGATGAATTTCCGGCAGTTCAGTCGCCAGTTCCCACTGGCAGCGCTGGCGCAGGAAATTGCCGAACAGCGGGTGGTAGCTGAACCATTCGCCGGAGTCATCCATGCGCTGCAGGAATAACCCCTGGCGCTCAATTTCTTCCAGCCGCATCTGACCATTTTCTTCGCCGGTGACACGGACAATCAGCGCATCGTTCATCGAGCGCAATAGCGAGCTTTTCAGTAAGAACAGACGCGTGCTGGCATCGACATTATCCAGCACCTCATCCACCAGATAATCGGAAAGATGGCTGGCGTTGATCCCCGCCAGACGACGAGCAGATTGCTGCGCGGCACTGTGATTCTGGCGTACGGAAAGGGCAATGAGTTGGAGCGCGGTGGCCCAGCCGGCAACGTCATCACACAGACGGCTGCTTTCTGCCGCTTCGATAGGGGAAGTCAGGCGGCAATCAAAAAATTGCTTCGCTTCCTGATGATTAAAGGCCAGTTGGTGGCTGCCGATCTCCAGCAGTTGTTCACGTACGCGCAGATTGGCAATGCCTAACTGCGGTAAATTGCGCGACAGCACAATCAGCGTCAGGTTTTCCGGCTGATGGCGCAAGAAAAAACGCATGGCTTCATGAATCACCGGGTTGGTGATGAGGTGGTAGTCATCTATCACCAGATAGAGCGCGCGTTGCCACTCTGCCAGCTCAATAAACAACTGAGCAAAGAGGGAGGAGAGGCTGGCGTACTGGCGTTTTTGCGCCATTGCCTCACTGGTGACGCAATGCCCCCCCGTGGCCTGTTGAATAGCAGCAATAAAATAGCTGGCAAAACGTTCCTGCTGGTTGTCGCCTTCATCCAGCGAAAACCAGCCCACGTCATTTTTACCGGAAGCCCATTGGGAAATGAGCGTTGTTTTTCCGTACCCAGCAGGGCTAGTGATCAGCGCAAGCCGAAAATTGTTCGCGCCGGAAAGTTTAGCCAACAGACGCTCACGAACGACAGTATGGTCGAGGCGTACCGGGCGACTTAATTTAGACGGAATCAACATAGTTATCACTTCACTGTGAGGACAAAGGGGAAAAACGATTTTTTTTGCGCTTCGTAATTAATATAAATAAGGTCGGATAAATTCCGAATTATTGCAAGTTATGTCCGGATCTGACGATTGTGAATTTGCACTATGTCACATTTCTATTTGAGTTGCGAAAAAAGAGACAGCACCCGTGGCGAAAGGGTATGCAGCCCGATTTGCAGCAAAACGCGTCACAATAAGGCGAAATAGTTTTGCATCTTATGGGGGCTTTGGTGAAATATTTCCCAAAACGGCGAGGTAATCGCACAAATAGCAAAAGGCGAAATTATCATTTAAGAAAATATTATTTACTCAAATTATGTTGATGCCGCGAGTGATAATTTCCCTGAAACAATATTTCAATTCTTTGACATTCTCCCCCGTTATCTCCACGGTAAGCGAACGACGCATCGCCGTGTTTTTTCCTCCCGCTTGAAACAGTAAATGCTTGAAGAATGCTTAAAAAAACAGCTAACTTTAGGTGGCAGAGATCACACTTTTCGCTCATCCCTGCTGCTCCTCCCCGTTGAATCCCTGGCAGGATGAGGAAGTCGTTTCATGAGCCTGGCACACTAGCGCTAACGTTGTTTTTTCAATTACAGGATCCGAATTCTCTATGTCAAAGCCCACGTTTAACAAAGCGCAATTTGAGGCGGCCCTGACGCGTCAGTGGCAACATTTTGGTTTGCACACAGCCCAGGAGATGACATCTCGCCAGTGGTGGCAGGCCGTTAGCGGCGCGCTGGCAGAGTTGCTGGTGGCACAACCGCTGGCTAAACCGGCGAAAAACCAGCGCCATGTAAACTACATTTCAATGGAATTTCTGATTGGTCGCCTGACGGGTAACAACTTGCTCAACCTTGGTTGGTATCAAGAGGTGAGCGATATTCTGCAGGAAAGCGGTATCAATCTGAGCGATCTGCTGGAAGAAGAGACCGACCCGGCGCTGGGTAACGGTGGATTAGGACGTCTGGCGGCGTGCTTCCTGGACTCGATGGCAACGGTAGGCCAGTCTGCCACCGGCTATGGCCTGAACTATCAGTACGGCTTGTTCCGTCAGTCTTTTGACGATGGTCAGCAGAAAGAGGCGCCGGATGACTGGCAGCGTCGCAGCTACCCCTGGTTCAGTCATAATGCGCAATTGAACGTGCAGGTGGGGATTGGCGGTAAAGTGAGTAAAGACGGCCACTGGACGCCGGAATTTACGATTGTCGGCGAAGCCTGGGATTTACCGGTACTGGGTTATCGTAATGGTGTGGCGCAGCCGCTGCGACTGTGGCAGGCAACCCATGCGCACCCGTTCGATCTGACCAAATTCAACGACGGTGATTTCCTGCGTGCCGAGCAGCAGGGCATCGATGCAGAAAAACTGACCAAGGTGCTCTACCCGAATGACAATCACCAGGCGGGCAAGAAGCTGCGTCTGATGCAGCAATATTTCCAGTGTGCCTGTTCCGTGGCGGACATTTTGCGACGTCATCACCTGGCCGGGCGCAAAATTGCCCAGTTGCCGGACTTTGAAGTTATTCAGCTTAACGATACGCATCCGACTATTGCGATCCCGGAAATGCTGCGCGTGCTGATGGACGAACATCAACTGAGCTGGGATGACGCCTGGGCTATTACCAGCAAAACTTTTGCCTACACCAACCATACGCTGATGCCGGAAGCGCTGGAGTGCTGGGATGAAAAACTGGTAAAAGCGCTGCTGCCTCGCCACATGCAAATTATCAAACAGATTAACGATCGCTTTAAGGTACTGGTTGAGCAAACCTGGCCTGGCGATGAGGACGTGTGGGCGAAACTGGCGGTGGTGCACAACAAACAGGTGCGGATGGCCAATATGTGTGTGGTCGGCGGCTTTGCGGTGAATGGCGTTGCGGCACTGCACTCAGATTTAGTCGTCAAAGATCTGTTCCCGGAATATCACCAACTGTGGCCGACGAAATTCCACAATGTCACTAATGGTATTACGCCGCGTCGCTGGATTAAACAATGCAACCCGGCGCTGGCGGCATTACTGGATAAGTCGCTGAAAAATGAGTGGGCGAACGATCTCGACCAGCTTATTCATCTGGAGAAATTTGCCGACGACGCGAAATTCCGCGCGCAATATCGCGCTATCAAACAGGAAAATAAGGTGCAGCTTGCGGCGTTCGTCAAAGCGCGTACTGGCATTGAGATCAATCCGCATGCGCTGTTTGATATTCAAATCAAACGTCTGCATGAATATAAACGCCAGCATCTGAACCTGCTGCATATTGTGGCGCTGTATAAAGAGATTCGTGAAAATCCGCAGGCAGACCGCGTACCACGCGTATTCCTCTTCGGTGCGAAAGCCGCGCCGGGCTACTACCTTGCGAAAAATATCATTTACGCCATCAATAAAGTGGCCGCTGTAATCAATAACGATAAGACGGTGGGCGATAAGCTGAAAGTGGTTTTCCTGCCGGATTATTGCGTTTCGGCGGCGGAACGTCTTATCCCGGCGGCAGATGTGTCTGAACAAATTTCTACCGCAGGTAAAGAGGCCTCGGGTACCGGCAATATGAAGCTGGCGCTGAACGGTGCGCTCACCGTCGGTACCCTTGACGGTGCCAACGTGGAGATTGCCGAGCAGGTTGGCGATGAAAACATCTTCATCTTCGGTCATACCGTGGAAGAGGTGAAGGCGTTGAAAGCCAAAGGCTACGATCCGGTGAAATGGCGTAAGAAAGACAAGCTGTTGGATGCGGTGCTCAAGGAACTTGAGAGCGGCAAATACAGCGAGGGCGACAAGCATGCGTTCGACCAGATGCTGCACAGCATCGGTAAGCAGGGCGGCGATCCCTATCTGGTTCTGGCGGATTTCGCCGCCTATGTTGAAGCGCAAAAACGGGTTGATACGCTCTATCGCGATGAAGAAGCCTGGACGAGGGCTACAATATTGAATACCGCACGTTGCGGCATGTTCAGTTCGGATCGTTCGATCCGTGATTACCAAACCCGTATCTGGCAGGCAAAACGCTAAGGAAACGCCATAGTGAGCAAACGTCTTGATAATGCCGCACTGGCGGCGGGAATTAGCCCGGATTACATCAATGCGCATGGCAAACCACAGTCTATTGGTGCGGAAACCAAACGACGTTTGCTTGACGCTATGCACGCTGTGACCGCGACACCTGTCGCGGTAACGCCGATCCCAAATGTGCTGGTGCACACCCAGGGAAAGAAGAAGTCATTGCCGATTGAGGGAAACGGTACTTTCAACTGGATAATCACCACCGAAGATGGTCAGCAGCATAAAGGCCTGGTCGAGGCAGGGAAAAACCTCATCCTGCCAACGAAGTTACCGCAGGGGTATCACACCCTGACGCTGCGGCAAAGTGAGCAGAGCTGGCATTGTCGCTTAATTGTTACCCCAAAGCGCTGCTATGAACCGCAGGCGCTGCTGGAAGGGAAAAAACTCTGGGGGGCGTGTGTACAGCTTTATACCTTGCGTTCTGAGCGTAACTGGGGGATAGGCGATTTTGGCGATCTGAAAGTCATGCTGGGCGAGGTGGGGCAGCGCGGTGGCGCGTTCATCGGCCTGAACCCTATTCACGCCCTCTATCCGGCCAACCCGGAAAGCGCCAGCCCCTACAGCCCTTCGTCTCGCCGCTGGCTGAATATCATTTATATCGATGTTAATGCGGTAGAAGATTTTCAGTTGAGCAAAGAGGCGCAGGCGTGGTGGAAACTCCCTACGACGCGCAAGGCGCTGGATGCCGCTCGCGACGCGGAGTTTGTCGATTACGCAGGTGTGACCGCCCTCAAACTGGCGGCATTACGCCTGGCCTGGGTACAGTTTTCGCAGCGTAAAGATGATGACGATTTGCGCGCTGCGTTTCATGCCTTCGTGAAGGAAGAGGGGGAAAGTCTGTACTGGCAGGCGGCATTTGATGCGCTTCATGCCAACCAGGTGAAAGAAGATCCGCTACGCTGGGGCTGGCCTGCCTGGCCGGAAGGTTTTCAGTCAACCGACAGCCCGGCGGTTAAAGCCTTTTGCGAAAGCCATGCCGATGAAGTGAACTTTTACCTGTGGTTGCAGTGGCTGGCGTATACGCAATTTGCCGAGTGCTGGCAGGAGAGCCAGGGCCATAATATGCCTATTGGGTTGTACCGGGATCTCGCCGTGGGCGTTGCCGAAGGCGGTTCGGAAACCTGGTGCGATCGTGAGTTGTACTGCCTGAAAGCCTCTGTGGGGGCACCGCCGGATATTCTCGGCCCGCTGGGGCAAAACTGGGGATTGCCGCCGATGGACCCGCACATTATTGCCGCGCGCGCTTACGAACCCTTTATTGAGTTGCTGCGCGCCAATATGAAAAGCTGTGGCGCGCTGCGTATCGATCATGTGATGTCGATGCTGCGCCTGTGGTGGATCCCGTATGGCGAAACGGCAGATCACGGGGCGTATGTGCAATACCCGGTGGACGACCTGTTGTCGATCCTCGCGCTGGAAAGTCAGCGTCATCAGTGCATGGTCATTGGCGAAGATTTGGGGACGGTGCCGGTGGAGATCGTCAGCAAGCTGCGCGACAGCGGCGTTTACTCCTACAAAGTCCTCTATTTTGAAAATGACCACGAGAAGCGCTACCGTGCTCCTAAAGCTTACCCGGCACAGTCAATGGCGGTGGCGACCACTCATGATTTGCCGACGCTGCGGGGATACTGGGAAAGTGGTGACCTGACGCTCGGTAAAACGCTGGGTCTGTACCCGGATGAAGTGGTGCTGCGTGGGTTGTATCTCGATCGCGAACTGGCAAAACAGGGGCTGCTGGATGCGCTCCACGCCCATGGTTGTTTGCCAAAACGGGTAGGGCATAAAGCCTCACGTATGCCAATGAGTGCGGTACTTAATCGTGGTATGCAACGCTATATCGCTGACAGCAATAGTGCGTTGCTGGGGCTGCAGCCGGAAGACTGGCTGGATATGGCCGGACCGGTGAACATTCCGGGCACCAGCTACCAGTACAAAAACTGGCGGCGTAAGCTCGCCGTGTCACTGGAAAAAATGTTTGCCGATGAGAACGTCAACAAGCTGATTAAAGACCTGGATAAACGCCGGAAAGCGGCAGGGAAGAAGTAAATAAGTAAATACAAAGAACCCGCCACTCGGCGGGTTCTCTTTTTAACAACCAGTTGGACGGTAGAACTTACACCACCATTCCCAGCAGCAGACAGCCAACCAGACCGCAGACAGAGATAATGGTCTCCAGTGCGGACCAGGACTTCATGGTTTCGCCGATGGTCAGGTTGAAGTACTCCTTGAACAGCCAGAAGCCTGGATCGTTCACGTGAGAGAAAATCACGCTGCCGGAACCAACCGCGATAACCATCAGCTCAGGGCTCACGCCAGTGGTGGCAATCAGCGGCGCAACAATCCCGCCTGCGGTAATGGCTGCAACAGTTGCAGAACCCAGCGCGATACGCAATACGGCGGCAATTGACCACGCCATAAAGATTGGCGAGATGTTGGTTTCATGCATCAGCGAAGCGATATATTTATCCACGCCGCTATCAACCAGAACCTGTTTGAATGCGCCGCCACCGCCGATGATCAACAGCATCATGGCAATGATTTTGATTGAGCTGGTCAGCGTTTCGTTGATGTCGTCCATGGAACGACCACGGTTCAGGCCGAAGGTGAAAACGGCAATCAGTACTGCAATGAGGGTCGCCATCACCGGATCGCCGAAGAACTCAGCGTAAGGGAGAATCGCATGGCCTTTCGGCAGCAGCATCTCTGCAACCGCACGCAGCGCCATCAGTACCACCGGTACCAGAGAGGTCCAGACGCTGACGCCAAAGCCCGGCATTTCTTCTTCGGTAAAGGTTTTCTTGTTGTATAGCCCTTCCGGAATCGGCTTGTCGATGCCTTTCAGGAAGCGAGCATAGACCGGGCCGGCCAGAATCACTGTCGGGATACCGAGCAGCGTACCGTAGAGCAGCGTTTTACCCATGTCCGCATGGAAAATGGTAGCGATTGCAGTCGGGCCAGGGTGTGGAGGCAGGAAACCGTGAGTAACGGAAAGCGCGGCCGCCATCGGGACACCCACATACAGCAGCGGGATACGGGCTGCGGCAGCGATAGTGAAAACCAGCGGCAGTAACAGGACGAAGCCCACTTCATAGAACAGCGCAAAACCCACGGTAAAGCCGGTCAGTACGACGGCCCACTGAATGTGTTTTTCGCCAAATTTTGCAATCAGCGTTGTGGCGATGCGTTGTGCGCCGCCGCAGTCCGCCAGCAGTTTACCCAACATGGCACCGAAGCCCATGATCAGCGCAAGGCTGCCCAGCGTTCCGCCCACACCGGCTTTGATAGATTTGATAACTGCGTCCAGAGGCATGCCCTGCATCATACCGACGGCGAGCGCCACCAGGATCAGAGCGATAAATCCGTTCAATTTGAAGCGGATCATTAATAACAACAACAAGACTACACCGATAGCAACGATGACTAATGGCATGATTTACCTGGCCTTAATTTGTTATGGGTAACGTCAGTTTTCAGCGGTTATTGCAGGTTTTAGCCCTGTAAAAACGAAGCGCTGGAGTACCGATATGCCTTACATCCACTTTTTAAAAGGATAGCTGGATGTTTTTATATTTTTGGTACTGGCACAGATGATACGGGTAACATTCATGAAAAGAGAATCACCCGGCGGGTCAAAATTTACGAAGTGAGATGCCTGTCATATTCCAGGCTGGAAATGAGTGCAAAAAAGAGGCGCGAGATGGCAGGGAAAGATACAGGTAACATGCTCTCCCGCATCGGGAGAGCATCAGATAAAAGTCGGCTTAGTAGTAGGAGTGCTCGCCGCGCTGGTGTTCAGTAAGATCGCGTACACCTTTCAGTTCCGGGAATTCGTTAAGCAACTGCTTTTCGATCCCTTCTTTCAGCGTGACATCCACCATAGAACAGCCGTTACAACCACCGCCAAACTGGAGGATGGCATAGCCTTCATCCGTAATTTCCATCAGCGTGACGCGGCCGCCGTGGCCTGCCAGCTGTGGGTTGATCTGCGATTGCAGCAGATACTCAACACGTTCCATCAGCGGCGCGTCTTCGGACACTTTACGCATCTTCGCGTTTGGTGCTTTCAGGGTGAGCTGGGAGCCCAACTGATCGGTGACAAAATCAATTTCCGCATCTTCCAGGTACGGTGCACTTAACTCATCGACATAGGCGGTCAGTTGTTCAAATTTCAGGGCGGTGTCAGTTGCTTCCACTGCATCTGGCGGACAATAAGAGACGCCGCATTCAGCGTTTGGCGTGCCTGGGTTAATCACAAATACACGGATTTGTGTCCCTTCTTCCTGATTTGCCAGCAGTTTAGCAAAATGCGCTTGCGCAGCATCAGAGATACGGATCATAGCAATGGCCTAATAGTTGACTATTTTACTTGGTTATAATACGCCCATCATCGAGGGTCTACAAGGTTCGACAAAGGCACCATACCTGAACAGACGCCGCGCCGTTGCGCAGGAGCAACCGACTTATTTCCGCGACGGTGCTGCCGGTCGTAACGACATCATCCACGATAACCATATGGAGACCCTGGACGGGCAATTCAAGGCGAAAGGCATTTTTCAGGTTGCGTTTGCGTAGCCGGGCGCTGAGATGATGCTGAATGGACGTTGCCCGAATGCGGACAATGGCGCTCGGTTCATAGCGACAGCATAACCAGTGGGCAAGTGCACGACAGAGCAGATCACTTTGGTTATATCCTCTGCGCCACTGGCGATGCCGATAAAGCGGTACGCTGATAAGCATATCGGGTTTCTGCCACCATGTTGTTCTGCGTTCGTTGATGATTGCCAGTACCAGCAGCCGGGCCAGCGCATTTGCCATTTCGGGTCGTCGCACGAATTTGAACTGATGCACCAGCATACTCAATGGCAATGCGTAATCGCTGACCGCCACCAGACGTTGCCACGGCGGCGGTTTTTGCAGGCACCTGCCGCAAGGCAGTGTCCGGCTCGCGGCAGGCAAACCACAGGCTGGACAAACGGACAGAGGGGCTACCACCGCCCGGGTGCAGCAGGAACACAACCCCCAGTGTGCTACCGCCAGCGGCATTCGACATAGCCAGCACAAGCCCGGCGCTGTTAGCATGTTTACCTCCCTGTTTTAAGAAAGAGAACGATAACTGATGAACAACATCTGGTGGGAAACCAAAGGCGAAGGAAATTGCCATCTTGTGCTGCTGCACGGATGGGGGCTGAACGCACAGGTTTGGGATTGCATTGTGCCGCAACTAAGCTCGCAATTTACACTGCATCTGGTGGACCTGCCGGGTTATGGGCGCAGTAGCGGATTTTCGGCAATGACATTGCAAGAGATGGCGGAGCGCGTGTTGGCACAGGCACCGCAGCGCGCCGTCTGGCTGGGCTGGAGCCTCGGCGGGCTTGTCGCAAGCAAGATTGCGCTTCTTGCCCCTGAGCGCGTCTGCGGCCTGGTGACGGTTGCATCATCTCCTTGTTTTGGCGCGCAGGATGAATGGCCTGGCATCAAACCGGATGTGCTGGCCGGTTTCCAGCGGCAGCTCAGCGAGGATTTTCAACGTACGGTCGAGCGCTTCCTGGCTCTGCAGACGATGGGTACGGAGACAGCCCGTCAGGATGCACGTCAGCTCAAGCAGGCGGTATTGTCGTTACCGATGCCCTCAGCAGAGGTGCTGAACGGTGGGCTGGAGATCCTCAAAACAGAAGATCTGCGCGACGCCCTGTCAGGGTTGGATATTCCCTTCTTGCGACTTTACGGGCGATTAGATGGGCTGGTGCCGCGCAAAATTGTTGCCACACTGGATGCGCGCTGGCCACAAAGCCAGTCGCTGATATTTCCTAAAGCTGCCCATGCACCTTTTATTTCTCACCCGGACGATTTCTGCAGAGCATTGACAGAATTTAATAGTTTCACGGTGTAATTATTGCGCCACCTGGAAAAAATGCCGTTTCACGACAATACTCAGAACGTTGCTGCGGTTGGCTTATCTTTCTTTACCACAGCATCACAATCTAAAAAACCCGAGGAGAATCAAGTCTATGAAACTTGTTACAGGTATTGTTGCATCTCTGGTGATTGGCTCCCTGTCGTTTGGCGTTATGGCGGCGCAGGAACTCGAAAAAGATAAGGTCGCGGGTATGAATCTGACAAAAGTGGGGACGATTACCACGTCTGATACCTCGGCACCCATGGACGCGAAAAAAGAGCTGTCAAAAAAAGCGGATGAGCTGGGCGGAAAATATTTCGTTGTGACCAGCGGCGAGAAGAATGAAAAAGACATCCATGCCACGGCGGATGTCTATAAGTAATGTTATGAGCGGGTCGCCTGACCCGCTATCAGCATCCTGTCAGTGACCACCATTCACGCTGGCAGGCCGATTTTCCTTCCGGGCATTGTTTGCACTCGCCGCTCAGACAGCCGTCCGCCTCTTCCTGAATACGTACTGCTTTGCCCATGGCTTCCATGCGCGTCAGCATGGCATCGGCCATTGGCCGGGAGAGATGCAGCGCGTTACAGAGCTGGTTGATTTCCATCCGGCCCTGTAAAGCAAGCATATCGCGAACCTCAATTAACGATGCCATGTTTCGTGTCCTTAGTGGCAGTCGCCCGCCGGGCTTTCACAGCAACTTGCCACGGTTTTGCGGCTGGCCAGGAGATTCACATCCACGCGACTTCTGGCGCGACGCAGACCGCCAATCACGATGACATTGAATAAGATCACCGCGAGAATACAGGTGAGGCTGTAAACCGGGTGCTCCTCAAAACTCACGGCCTGATAGAACAGCGTGGCAAGTGAATAGGCGATATTCAGCCCCCACAGCACGGAGAACCCCATCCAGCCACGGCTCGATTCACGGGCAATGGCGCCCATTACGGATATGCACGGCGTATAGAGCAGAACGAAAATCAGGTAGCTGTAGGCCGCAGCGGCGCTGCCGAATTTCTCACTCATCACGCCCATAGTGCCTTCTGTCATCTCACCGTCGCCCTTGCTGGCTTCAATAGGGTTGGCCAGTACGCTCAGACTGAAGGTGTTTTTCAGGCTGCTCCAGGTCTCGTCGAGTGCGGCGATCAGTTCATCGGTGAGACTGTATTCTGCGGGATTGAATTCCGCTTTCTGAATATGTTCGGCGGTATAGAGTGAGTTAAGCGTCCCGACCACCACTTCTTTCGCCATTGCCCCCGTCACCAGGCCAACAGTCGCCTGCCAGTGGTCACCGTGCACGCCAATCGGTTCCAGTATCGGGGTAAAGACGCGGCTTACTGACGCCAGCGCAGAATCGTTAATGTTATCGACCGTTTTACCGCTCAAAGAGAAACTATTGAGAGCACTGAGGAAAATGCTCACGATCACAATGACTTTACCGGCCCGCAGCACAAACCCTTTCAGACGCTGCCAGGTCTGCAACACCAGGCTTTTCAGGTGTGGCACGTGGTAGACCGGTAGTTCCATAATGAACGGTGACGCTTCGCCACGCATGATGGTGTGTTTAAGCATCAGGCCGGTAAGGATTGCCATCACAATGCCCAGCACGTACAGCGAAAAGACCAGTAACGCCCCCTGCTGGCCGAAGAAGGCCGATGCGAAGACAGCGAAAATGGCCAGACGCGCGCCGCAGGACATAAACGGTGCCATCATCATGGTCATCAGACGTTCACGCGGCGCATCCAGGGTCCTGGCCCCCATCACCGAGGGAACATTGCAGCCAAAGCCGACAATTAGCGGCACGAAGGATTTACCCGGCAGCCCCAGCGCCTGCATCAAACGGTCCATGACGAAGGCCGCACGTGCCATATAGCCGGAGTCTTCAAGGAATGAGAGGAACAGGTACATCATGCCAATTTGCGGTACCAGCGGTAGCACCGTGTTGATACCACCGCCCAGCCCCTGAGCCAGGAAAACGGTCAGCCATTCCGGGAAATGCAGCGTATAGCCCAGCCACTGGATACCGTGGACGAAAATCGCCACTGAACCCGCATCAAAAATCGGCTGTAACGCACCACCGATGTTAATGGCGAGCAGGAACATCAGGTACATCACAAACAGGAAAATCGGTAAGCCAAGGAAGCGGTTCAGAATGATTCGGTCAACGGCTGCCGTAAACTGGCTGGATTCCGCCGTCAGGGTATTACTGACCGCCTCGCAAATGGCGGCAATGGTTTGATAACGGGCATCGGCAATGTGCAGTGCGGGATCGTCGATTTCGTCCTGCAGGCGTGCCAGTGAAATATCCAGCTTGTGGGCGGCATCACCAGCGTAAGCGCGGCTGTAGATATCGCCTTCCAGCATTTGCAGGCCCAGCCAGCGACGTTGTTGGATGGGCATATCCGCGGCCATGCCTTGCGCCAGCTCATCGGCTTCACGCGACAGCGGCTGGGCATAGTGGACAAGCTCGATTTGTTTATTTTTCTGATGACGATCAAGCGCGATTTTTAACGCGTCGATACCGCGACCACGGGTGGACACCAGAGGAATAACCGGGCAGCCGAGGCGAGCGGAGAGGGCATCGATATCAATGCGGACTTTTTGCTTCTCGGCAATATCCAGCATATTCAGCGCCACCACGCAGGGGATGCCCAGTTCCAGCAATTGCAACGTGAGATAGAGGTTGCGCTCGAGGTTTGAGGCATCTACGACGTTAATCAAAATGTCCGCATCGCCGCTCAGAATGTAGTGACAGGCAATTTGCTCATCCAGTGAGGTCTGTGACGAGATAGTGGTCAGGGAGTAGGTACCGGGCAAATCGACCAGCGTAACCTGATGGTCGGTGGTAGAGAATTGCCCCTCTTTGCGCTCAACCGTGACACCCGCCCAGTTCCCCACGCGCTGGCGCGCGCCAGTTAACTGATTGAATAATGTGGTCTTGCCGGAATTAGGATTACCAATTAATCCCACGGTCAATTTTTTCATTGTTCTTCTCTCTCTTTCATGGCCGGGCCATTAGCGGGAAACGGCTTCCAGTTCCAGAAACGCGAGATCTTTCTTACGCAAGACCAGATTAACGCGTCGGGTTTCAATGTGAATAGGATCACCAAGGGGGGCTACGCGCACGACATTAAAGGATGAGCCGGGCAACATGCCTAATGAGAGGAGTTTCTGGCGCCACGCAGGGCTAATGTCGCGAGAGAACCCCGTTATTTTCCACGCACTGTCAGGAGAGAATTGCATAGGACCTACTTATCTGTATCGCAAACAACATTCCCACCATGCGCCAGTAAAGCGCATGAAACCAGTTAGTTAGCCAGCACAGCAATGAGTGTCACTCCACTCATACAATGATAATGAGAATAGTTTTTATCATCACTATTAAACCGCGATATTGCGCAAAGCGGAACCACAATCCGAGCCATTGTTGATATGGCTCAAAATTTATGTTGTTTTGCCTTTCCCGTTTGCAATAACAAATAAGAAACAGTGAAGGGATATTTAATTTATTACCCGGACTTAAGGTTAAATTAATAATAAGAATAAAGTTTAAATAATAAAGAGTTATGAGGCGGTTTTATTAACTAAAATATAACTAATATAAAATTAGTTAATAATTTTGAAAATTAATCCGGAGATTATTCAAAGAGTTACTGGCAGGTAAGAAATAACGCAGTACACCTGTTTGTTTAGATTTGAACATCTGGAAGAGGGAGTACCCTCTCCCGAAAGAGAGGGCGAAGGGTTTAACGTTTTTTGCCCATGGCGGCCGCCAGCGCATCCATCATGGCGCTGTTGCCAGCAGGCTGCGACTCGCGCCCGCGTGGTTTCGCCGGACGGGCGGCAGGGCGGTTGCCTGCCTCGCGAGTGCCACCATTACCACGCCGTGAATTGCTGTCTCCCGGCTGCTCATCAAGACGCATGGTCAGCGCAATGCGTTTGCGCTGCAGGTCAACTTCAAGCACTTTTACTTTGACGATATCCCCCGCTTTCACGACGGTATGCGGATCTTCAACAAATTTATCGGCAAGCGAAGAGATATGTACCAGGCCATCCTGATGCACGCCGATATCCACAAACGCACCGAAGTTGGTAACGTTGGTCACCGCACCTTCAAGCACCATGCCAGGCAGCAGGTCATTCATCGTTTCAACACCGTCAGCAAACTGGGCGGTTTTGAACTCCGGGCGCGGGTCACGGCCTGGTTTTTCCAGCTCTTTGATGATGTCAGTAACGGTCGGTACCCCGAAACGCTCGTCGGTAAAGTCGGACGCTTTCAGTGACTTAAGGCCGCTACTGTTGCCCATCAGATCGCGCAGAGATTGCTCTGTCGCCGCCAGAATACGTTCCACAACCGGGTACGCTTCCGGGTGCACGGTAGAGGCATCCAGCGGGTTATCACCATGGTTGATACGCAGGAAGCCCGCGCACTGCTCAAAGGCTTTTGGTCCCAGTCGGCTGACTTTTAATAGCTGCTGGCGATTCTGGAACTGACCATTCTCATCGCGCCAGGCGACAATATTTTGCGCCATCATGCGGGTTAAACCGGCAACGCGAGTCAGCAGGGGAACAGACGCGGTATTCAGGTCCACGCCAACGGCGTTCACGCAGTCTTCGACGACCGCGTCCAGTTTGCGCGCCAGTTGCGTCTGGCTGACGTCGTGCTGATACTGGCCCACGCCGATGGATTTCGGATCGATTTTCACCAGCTCTGCCAGCGGATCCTGCAAACGACGGGCGATTGACACTGCGCCACGCAGGGAAACATCCAGATCGGGGAATTCCAGCGCCGCCAGCTCAGAGGCGGAATAGACCGACGCCCCGGCCTCGCTGACGATCACTTTCTGCGCGGTGACTTTCGGGAATTGTTTCTGCACATCCAGGAAGAAACGTTCGGTTTCACGTGATGCCGTTCCGTTGCCGATAGCGACCAGTTCAACGTTGTGTTTTTCGCACAGCGCGGCGACCACCACGGCGGCTTTTGCTGCCTGGCCGGTATGTGGGTAAATGGTGTCAGTGGCGACCAGCTTACCCGTGCCGTCGACAACGGCGACTTTCACACCGGTACGCAGACCCGGATCAAGACCCATCGTCGCGCGCAGGCCAGCGGGTGCGGCCATCAGCAGGTCATGCAGGTTACGGGCGAAGACGTTGATCGCTTCATCTTCCGCACGTTCACGCACGGTACCCATCAGTTCGGTTTCCAGGTGCATCAGCACCTTAATACGCCATGTCCAACTGACAACACCTTTGCGCCAACTGTCTGCCGGCGCATTATTCAGCCGCAGGCCAAGGTGATCCTGAATAATTTGCTCGCAATGGCTCTCTTTTGGCGGCTCATCAAACTGCGGATCGGCATTCAGTGAGAGCTGCAATACCCCTTCGTTGCGGCCACGGAACATGGCCAACGCGCGGTGTGACGGCACGGTGGAAATCGGCTCATGGTGATCGAAATAATCGCGGAATTTTGCGCCTTCCTCTTCTTTGCCGCTCACTACGGTGGCGACCAGATGGGCGTTTTTCCACAGGTAATCACGCACTTTCGCCAGCAACTGTGCATCTTCGGCAAAGCGCTCCATCAGGATGTAGCGTGCGCCATCCAGCGCTGCTTTGGTGTCGGCAACACCTTTGTCGGCATCAATGTATTTTGCGGCTTCGTTTTCCGGGTCGTGTGAAGGCTCGTTCCACAGCAAATCCGCCAGCGGCTCAAGGCCTGCTTCAATGGCGATTTGCCCACGGGTGCGGCGCTTGGGTTTGTACGGTAAATACAAATCTTCGAGTTCTGTTTTACTGAGCGTACCGTTGATGGCTTTGCTCAATTCATCGGTGAGCTTACCCTGCTCGCCAATCGACTTCAGGATGGCCTGGCGGCGTTCTTCGAGTTCGCGCAAATATCCCAGGCGGGTTTCCAGATTACGCAGCTGCGTGTCATCCAGACCGCCGGTGACTTCTTTACGATAACGCGCGATAAACGGCACGGTGTTCCCTTCATCAAGCAGGCGAACGGCAGCTTCTACCTGTTCGGATCTGGCCTGAAGTTCACCCGCAATAATGCGGCAGAGCGAATCATTCATCATTTCAATATCATCTTCTGAACAAAATCAGGGGATAGTTATACGGACTGAGACAGAAAAATGCCAGTCGCGCCGGGGGCTACCGGATAGTTCCTGGTGCGTTACTTTACATACTCGATTTCATTAACGTACCAGGTGGCTTCCCCGGCGGGCGTCTGCACCACGGCGACATCGCCGACCTCTTTTTTCAGCAGTGCGCGCGCCATTGGCGAGTCGATGGAGATGTAGTCTTTGCGACCAAAAATTTCGTCGTAACCGACAATGCGAAAACGTAATGTGTTGCCATCGTCATTTTCGAT
Organism: Citrobacter sp. BDA59-3; assembly: GCF_015167655.1. Lineage (NCBI taxonomy): Bacteria > Pseudomonadati > Pseudomonadota > Gammaproteobacteria > Enterobacterales > Enterobacteriaceae > Citrobacter > Citrobacter sp. BDA59-3. The sequence goes on along the minus strand of NZ_CP063427.1, from coordinate 4,920,246 downwards.
TTCCACCCACGCGCCGAAGAAGACTTTGCCTTCCTGTTGCGGTGAGTAATCGACAATTTTCAGATTTTCCAGGCACTTTGTCAGATAGCGAACGCGGCGGTCTATTTCACGCAGGCGCTTTTTGTTGTACTGGTAGTCGGCATTTTCACTGCGATCGCCGAGGCTCGCCGCCCAGGTGACTTTTTTGGTGACTTCCGGGCGCTCCTGACGCCAGAGAAAATCCAGTTCCTGTTTCAGCTTGTCGTAGCCTTCTCGGGTGATCAGGGGCGTTTTCATTTCGTGGCCTTCTTTTTTCTCTGATTTCTTTACAAATCACCGCCCCTTAAGGTGCGGATTAATCATCATTTCTGTGATGCAATGTGCATATAAGCTACTGTTAAATATGCTTTGTAACAATTTCGACTAGAATTTATACCAGATTTAGCTGGTCCTCGACGCGCACTTTTTTAGAATACGTATTCATAATTGTCGGAACCTTTGGGAGTAAAAACAATGCAAGAGAATTATAAGATTCTGGTAGTGGATGACGATATGCGCCTGCGCGCGCTGCTTGAGCGTTATCTTACCGAGCAGGGCTTCCAGGTTCGTAGCGTCGCTAACGCGGAGCAAATGGACCGCCTGTTGACCCGCGAATCATTCCACTTGATGGTTCTCGACTTAATGCTGCCGGGTGAAGATGGCCTGTCCATCTGTCGTCGCCTGCGTAGCCAGAGTAACCCGATGCCGATCATTATGGTGACGGCGAAAGGGGAAGAAGTTGACCGTATCGTTGGCCTCGAAATCGGTGCTGATGACTACATTCCAAAACCGTTCAACCCGCGTGAACTGCTGGCGCGTATCCGTGCGGTACTGCGTCGTCAGGCAAATGAACTGCCTGGTGCGCCTTCACAGGAAGAAGCGGTTATCGCATTTGGTAAGTTCAAGCTGAACCTCGGTACCCGCGAGATGTTCCGTGAAGATGAGCCGATGCCGCTGACCAGCGGTGAGTTCGCCGTGCTGAAAGCGCTGGTGAGCCATCCTCGTGAGCCGCTGTCGCGCGATAAGCTGATGAACCTGGCGCGTGGTCGTGAATACTCCGCGATGGAGCGTTCTATCGACGTGCAAATCTCCCGCCTGCGTCGCATGGTGGAAGAGGATCCGGCTCACCCACGTTACATTCAGACCGTTTGGGGTCTGGGCTACGTCTTTGTGCCGGACGGTTCTAAAGCATGAGGCGAATGCGCTTCTCACCGCGCAGTTCTTTTGCCCGCACGCTGTTGTTGATCGTCACATTGCTGTTCGTCAGCCTTGTGACGACCTACCTCGTGGTGCTGAATTTCGCGATTTTGCCCAGCCTCCAGCAGTTTAATAAGGTTCTCGCCTACGAAGTTCGTATGTTGATGACCGATAAACTGCAACTGGAGGACGGCACACAACTGGTGGTTCCTCCGGCGTTTCGCCGTGAGATTTATCGCGAACTCGGTATCTCACTCTATTCCAATGAAGCCGCAGAAGACGCAGGCCTGCGTTGGGCACAGCACTATGAATTTTTAAGCCAGCAGATGGCGCAGCAACTGGGTGGCCCAACGGAAGTGCGCGTTGAGGTTAACAAGAGCTCGCCGGTTGTCTGGTTGAAAACCTGGCTGTCGCCCAATATTTGGGTACGCGTGCCGTTGACGGAAATTCATCAGGGCGATTTCTCCCCGCTGTTCCGCTACACGCTGGCTATTATGCTGCTGGCGATAGGGGGCGCATGGCTGTTTATCCGAATACAGAACCGACCGCTGGTCGACCTGGAACATGCCGCGCTAAAAGTGGGCAAAGGACATATTCCACCGCCGCTGCGTGAATACGGTGCCTCCGAAGTGCGTTCCGTGACGCGCGCGTTTAACCAGATGGCGTCAGGGGTCAAGCAACTGGCGGATGACCGTACCCTGCTGATGGCCGGAGTGAGCCACGATTTACGTACGCCATTGACGCGTATTCGTCTGGCCACAGAGATGATGGCCGAAGAAGATGGCTACCTTGCGGAATCGATCAATAAAGATATCGAAGAGTGCAACGCCATCATCGAACAGTTTATCGACTACCTGCGAACCGGGCAGGAGATGCCGATGGAAATCGCCGATTTAAACGCGGTCCTGGGCGAAGTGGTGGCGGCCGAGAGTGGCTATGAGCGTGAAATTGATACGGCGCTTAATGACAGCGAAATTCTGGTTCGTATGCACCCGCTTTCGATTAAGCGTGCCGTTGCCAATATGGTGGTGAACGCTGCCCGTTACGGTAATGGCTGGATCAAGGTCAGTAGCGGTACAGAGCTTAATCGCGCCTGGTTCCAGGTGGAGGATGACGGCCCTGGCATCAAGCCGGAGCAGCGCAAACATCTGTTCCAGCCGTTTGTCCGTGGCGACAGTGCGCGTAGCACCAGCGGTACGGGTCTTGGGCTGGCGATTGTTCAGCGTATTGTCGATAACCACAACGGTTTGCTTGAGCTTGGTACCAGTGAGCGGGGAGGCTTGTCGATCCGTGCCTGGCTGCCGATTCCCATTACTCGCCTGAACACGCCGGGCAAAGAGAACTAACAGAAAACCCGCCTTTCGGCGGGTTTTGTTTGGCTTGCGTTGGAAAATTACAGCTTCGGTCCGGCGCTCACCAGTGCGGCACCCGCAGGGGTATCCGTATACTTCTCAAAGTTACTGACGAACAGTTTAGCCAGTTGCGTGGCTTTCTCCTGCCACTGTTCTGGTGATGCGTAAGTATTACGTGGGTCGAGGATTTTTGTCTCCACGCCGGGCAATGTTGTGGGGATAGCCAGGTTAAACATCGGCAGGGTGAAGGTCTCGGCGTTATCCAGTTCACCATTCAGAATCGCATCGATAATCGCGCGCGTATCTTTAATGGAGATGCGTTTGCCGGTCCCGTTCCAGCCAGTGTTCACCAGGTATGCCTGCGCACCGACGGCCTGCATACGTTTCACCAGCACCTCTGCGTACTGCGTGGGGTGCAGCGACAGGAATGCTGCGCCAAAGCAGGCGGAGAAGGTGGGTGTAGGCTCCGTTACGCCACGTTCCGTGCCCGCCAGTTTAGCCGTAAAGCCTGACAAGAAGTGATACTGCGTCTGGCTTGCGGTAAGGCGGGAAACAGGCGGCAGCACGCCGAATGCGTCTGCGGTCAGGAAGATAACTTTTGTTGCATGCCCGGCTTTTGAAACGGGCTTAACGATGTTGTCGATGTGATAGATCGGGTACGACACACGGGTATTTTCTGTTTTCGAGGCATCGTCATAATCGATGCTGCCGTCGGCACGTACGCTCACGTTTTCCAGCAGAGCATCCCGACGGATGGCGTGGAAAATATCCGGTTCCGCTTCCTCTGACAGTCGGATGGTTTTGGCGTAGCAACCCCCTTCGAAGTTGAAGACGCCGTCGTCGTCCCAGCCATGCTCGTCATCGCCAATCAGGCGGCGTTTTGGATCGGTAGAAAGGGTGGTTTTCCCGGTGCCTGACAGGCCAAAGAAAACGGCGACATCGCCTTTCTCACCGACGTTTGCCGAGCAGTGCATCGATGCGATGCCTTTCAGCGGCAGAAGGTAGTTCATCATCGAGAACATCCCTTTTTTCATTTCGCCGCCGTACCAGGTACCGCCAATCAACTGAATGCGTTCGGTCAGGTTGAACGCAACGAAGTTTTCTGAATTCAATCCCTGTTCTTTCCATAACGGGTTTGTGCATTTCGCCCCGTTCATGACAATAAAATCAGGTTTAAACTCAGCGAGTTCTTCGTTTGTCGGACGGATAAACATGTTCTTCACAAAGTGCGCTTGCCAGGCGACTTCTGTGATGAAGCGAACGGAGAGACGGGTATCCGCGTTGGCGCCACAAAAGGCGTCGATAATAAACAGACGTTTACCGGAGAGTTGTTGCGTCACCAGCCCTTTCAAGTGTTGCCAGACTTCGGGCGAGAGCGGTTTGTTGTCGTTCTTGCCTTTGCCTTTATCAGACCACCAGACGGTGTCGCGGGTGGTGTCATCACGGACAATATACTTATCTTTCGGCGAACGGCCGGTGAAAATACCGGTGTCGACGGCGACAGCACCAGAATTCGTCAATACTCCGCGCTCGTATCCTTCCAGGTCTGGACGGAGCTCTTCCTGATACAGCGTATCGTAGTCGGGGTTATAGACGATATCCTGAACATCGTTGATACCATAAGCCTTGAGATCTTGCGGGGTTAAAACGTTAACGCGCATGTCACTACTCCTTAGCCAATATGTACTGCCTGAAATTGTAGGGTTGTTGCTCATTCCCTGACCGCGACGGGGCTCATAGATTTACGTATCTCGACAAGCCCTGGATCGCGGAAAACGCTGTGACATGGGTCACGTGGCGACACAGTTTCTGGCAATAATAGCCAGAATAATCGAGAAAATGTCACTAAAGCGACGTAAAGCGATATTTTTAACGGCAGCTTTGTGACTGTAATCGCTTTCATGAAAGTAAATTACGTAAGACTTTCAGAAAACATTTTAACGGAAACGTGACGTGCTATGCAAAAGCGCCACCTTAACGGTGGCGCTTTTGCTGACGATTAAGGAAGGTCTTAGTGGACCTGCGGGTCGGCAGGCGAGGCGTTGTTACGGATTTCAGCAATGTCCATGGCATTGAACAGGTAGTGATTACCGCAGTAATCGCAATGCATGTCGATCTCGCCCTCTTCGGCAATGATGCTGTCAACTTCTTCATCTGGCAGGGTTTTTAATGCGCCAGCACAGCGTTCACGAGAACAGGTGCATTTGAATTCCACATCCTGCGGGTCGTACAGGGTGACTTCTTCTTCGTGGTACAAACGCCACAGAACATCCTGCGCCGGAAGCGTAAGCAGCTCTTCTGCTTTGATCGTTTCAGTCAGCGTTGCCAGATGCTCGAAATCCACCGCCTGGGTATCCTGAGCGGGTAAAACCTGCAGCAGCATACCGCCTGCGGCCGGTGCACCCTCCACATCGCCTGTACGGATGAACAAGCGGGTCGGCAGTTGTTCGGAACGCAGGAAATAATCTTCCAGACATGCTGCCAGCGTATCGCCTTCGAGACCGACGACGCCCTGATAGCGTTCACCTTCTTCTGGCGTAATGGTAATGACCAGATAGCCATTGCCAACCAGCGTTTTCAGATCGGCATCGTCAGCAATGTCGCCCTGTACGCGTGCGACACCACGCATCTGTTGACGGTTGTTACCGTTGATGACGGCCAGGCTCATTGGGCCATCGCCCTGTAGCTGAACGGTAATATCGCCCGCAAATTTCAGGGTGGCAGTCAGCAGGCTGGTCGCGACAAGCAACTCGCCGAGAATGTTTTTCACTGGCTGCGGATAGCTATGGTTTTCCAGGATCTGCTTCCAGGTTTCGGAGACGGTCACCAGTTCACCGCGTACGGCATAGTTCTCGAACAGGTAACGGTGTAATTGGTCATGTTGAGCCATAGTTTTCTCTCTTGCGGGTGCGCGTTACTCGCTGTCACCGTATTTAAATTTCATCAGGTCGCGGCGTTCTTTTTTATCCGGACGGCGATCGGGGTGCGGCATTGTAAGCGCATTCATCTTCCGTGCCAGCGCCATTTTTTCGCGCTTCGCTACGCTTTCCGCAGTCTCTTCATACATTTCGACGGCTTCTGCGGCGGGGCGGCGTTGTTCGGTAATAGCTTTAATAATCACCGTACGTTCGTCATTGCCCTGCCTGAGCGTCAGCGTGGCATTCAGTTCGACGATTTTACTCGGCTTGCTGCGCTGACCGTTGTAATGCACTTTGCCGCCTTCGATCATCTCGCGGGCTAAGGCGCGCGTTTTATAGAAACGCGCGGCCCACAGCCATTTATCGAGGCGAACATCAGGTGCTGACTGTTCTTTCATTACCCCTCCTTCACGCTCAGCGAGGGAATCAGGTGGCGATAATCGTTCATGCCAGGATGACGTAAATAGCTTTTCTCCGCCAGACCTGAATCCGGGTTGGTAACGCCCAGGCAGTAACGAATGCCAAATTTTGCGGCGGCATCCAGAATGGGTTCACTGTCATCAATGAACAGCGTTCTTTCGGCGTTTAAGCCGGTCTCTTGCGCTACGGCTTGCCACAAACGCTGATCCTCTTTCGGATAACCAAATGTGTGGGTGGAAAGTAATAAATCAAGGTGTGATGCCAGACCGGTGTGCTCAAGTTTCACCGCGAGATTATGCGGATGCGCATTGGTCAACAGAATGCGCCGCTTACCACTTTTTTGCAGCGCATCAAGAAAAGGAACTGTATCTTCACGCAGTACGGCGCGCGGCCCCTGCTGTGTTGTCATCGCGCAGATATCCAGTCCTAAGCGTTCGCTCCAGTAATCCAGACAATACCAGTTTAGCGTATGCTGAACGGCATGATATTCCTGACGAAGAATGTCCTGGGCCTCTGCGGGTGAAATGCCCTGCTTTGCGCCAAACGTCTCCGGCACAAGTTTTTGCCAGAAATAATTATCAAAGGCGAGATCGAGCAGCGTACCGTCCATGTCCAGCAGAACGGTATCCACGTTCTGCCAGTCGATATCAAAATGCATAAGAAACTCCAGCCAGAAATAACGATGCGCGACAGGTTAACATACCCGGCGCGCATGACATTTATCAGGTCAGGCTATCGGGTGCGGGGATAAGCCCGGGATTCAGGCAGTTTTCGTAATATTGCTGAATTTCCGCCAGACGCGTGCGGTTTCGATGGTAGCGGCGCAGCGCCTGGACGCCGTTATAAACGCAGCAGACAATCATTGCCAGAAGCAGAAGCGCGGTGCTGACGTAGCGCCAGAGCCCGGTTGTGCTATTTGGCATACGGTGCAGGCTGATATGACGAGTACCGTTGGCGTCGGTCGAAATATTGGTGATGATGCCCTCGGCGGTGAAGGGGGTTTGCATCAGCATTCCCGCCAGACGCTGGAACTCTGCCCACTGTTCGGCGGCCGGATAGTCATACAACGAGACGCCTGGGTAGGGTTGATCTACCAGCTCGCTACCTTCTTCACTCACAATCAGGAAGCCGCCAGGTGCCGGGCTGTTAAGCGCCTGTGCCGCACGGGTTGTTTCGCGCAAAATAAAGGGCGCGGTGGAGGTGGTGACCAGGTTATCCAGTGATTCTGCGCTGACCGGGCGCAGCAACACATTCACGCCGGTGAGTTTACCCGCACTGGCGCGCGACGTCAGCGTATCCCAGTCTTTACTGTTCCCCAGGTTGACCAGCGCGTTTTTAAGCCGCAGACAGTCATCCTCTGCTGAACAGAGATCCTGCGTTTTCAGCACGATCTCAGAAAAATCATCCAGTAAGACCATGCCAGATTTTTGGATTGCCGTACGCAGCGCCGGGCTCACGCGAGAGCCGTCATCCTGTTTCGGATGCAACTGGCGGTTGACGGCTTCCACCAGTGCCGTCGCTTTGGTGACGGTTTCTGATTCCGGCAAGGGCAGCGGCGGCGCGTCGTTCCAGATAATTTGTGAACAGTCGAACGGCGCAAAAGGCGAACTTTGGCGAGCGCTCCAGTTGCTTGACGAATGGATGCTACACATGCCGGTGCCGTGAATCTTTAGCGAGTCACCGATACGCAGCCCAGCTTCTTCAAGCTGGCTAACTTTCGTCGCTTCGATGGTCTGCGCCCCTTTAATCCATGAAAGGGTAAACTTGATGGGCATATCCAGCGGAACCCACATTAGCAGCATAATCAGAACCAGCAGCGCCCCGGCTGAAATCACGGCGCTGCGCACCCAATGCTGGAGGGGGAAGTTCTTGACCTCATCATGCAGCGATAAAAAGCGCCCCTGTCGAACCACGTGACGATCGAGGTAGATATCAATATCGCTTTGTTGCCCCAGGTCCTGGGCGATAAAAGGTTGCCAGTGTTTTGGGTAGATAAGATCAATGATGCCTAACGAGATATTGTTGATCTGTTCCTGATTGTTCTCACCAAAAAGCCCCCACCGTTTGGGCGTGCCGCGCAGGCAGTGGATTTCGCGCAGCGCAGTTTGCGCGGGCGGTGCAAAGATGCCCCAGAGCCCTGCCGCAAGCAGCATAATTCCGCCACCAGCAAGCCACGGGACAAACACGTCGGGGGCGACGAGGCAGAAAAAGAACAGTAAAAACGATGTTGAAATCAGTAAGGCTTCACGCATGCCGTCCGGGCGGCTAAGCGCATACTCTTCCACCGTTTCATGGCGAATATTAAGTAGCTCAATTTGCTCCGTCTCTTCGCCGCGGATAGCGGAGTGGGACGAGGGAACCTGTTCTGGCACCAGGCTGTGTTCTTCCGGACGGAATTCATTCAGGGCGTGGCCATTTAGCGAAATGACCAGCGGTAGAGTGTCGGTACGGATAAGCTCAACGCTGTTTTCGTCATTGATATACTGCTCCCAGAACGGCGGCAGATGGACTTCGACAGAATCGAGATAGTAGCGCCATTTGTTCGGGGCATCGGTCGTAATCCCGTAGCGGGTGATCGCGCGGGTGACGCTGATGACGGTATTACTTTGCGCATTGAGCGTGAGGGAGATCGGGGCGGCCGTCGCACCGGTCGGGCCCGGTACCTGACGGGTACGGGAGAGCGATTCCAGATAGCTTTCAACAGCGCTGCGCTCATCAGGAGTTAATTTGCGGGTTGTCGCGCCAGCGAAAGCTTGCAGATGTGGCAGGCGGTATCGTCTTTGCGATCGCGCTCTGTAAAACCATCCAACAAGGCATACGCAGGCCAGCATAGCAGCGAAATAAATCAAAATGGTGCTCATGCTTTCCCCATCTTACTTTTACTAGCAGGTGTAGTCAGTTGCACCCTTTCCCGTAAATTCAATGAATATGGCTGGAGCGTTATCGGGCAAATCGTTAGTCTAATAGGTGAGCGCCTGACAACATGCAAAATAGTAGCAAAGCCGCAATAGAGCGAATATCAGCAAATTCTTAGTTTTATTTCAACCTCTTGACTTTTGGGTTTATTTGGGAAATAGCTTTTGCTAAGTTACAGGAATGTAAATGAGGCGCGAAGAACATTGCCGAAACAGTGTCGCATGTCGCACAATAATGCCAGTAATCTCTGGAAAGACCGATAATAATGAGCGAATCATTGCAAAAACCCACCATTCTTAACGTTGAAACCGTCGCGTCTTCACGACTTTTTAACGTCGAAAGTGTGGACCTGGAATTCAGCAACGGCGTACGTCGTGTCTATGAACGTATGCGTCCCTCGTCACGTGAAGCGGTGATGATCGTGCCTATTGTAGACGATCATATCATTCTCATTCGCGAATATGCTGTGGGTACCGAATCTTATGAGCTGGGATTTTCCAAGGGATTGATCGATCCCGGTGAGAATATGTATGAGGCGGCCAACCGCGAGCTTAAAGAAGAGGTGGGTTTTGGCGCGAAGGAATTAACGTTCCTGAAAAAACTCAGCATGGCTCCGTCTTATTTCTCCAGCAAAATGAATATCATGGTCGCTGAGGATTTATACCCTGAGTCGTTGCCCGGTGATGAGCCAGAGCCGTTACCGCAGGTGCGTTGGCCACTGGCTCATTTAATGGACTTGCTGGAAGAGCCTGATTTCAATGAGGCCCGCAATGTAAGCGCACTGTTCTTGTTAAGAGAGTGGCTTAAAGGGCAGGGCAGGTTATAAAAAAAGCGCGTAAGCGCTTTTTTTTATGTCTGTCAGAACTGCGGCCCGCCCGGATAAAACGTTTTTGCGTCCCATCCGGGGAGCCCTGGCAGGCTTTTATCAGAACAATTCGTGCGTCTCGCCATTATCAATAATGGTAGTTCCCACTTCGTGCACGGCCTGCTGTGTCGGTTGCGTCCCGTCAATAAAATACTCCTGACGGCTGCTGCCTCCACTTGCCAGTTGCCCTGTACTCCGGTCGATATTTACCGTCACTATACCTGGCGGTGGCGTGAGCGGTTGCTCCGGTACGCCATTGAGAACAACCTGCATGTAAGCATCCCATGCTGGCTGCGCACTCTTCGCGCCGCCTTCGTAACCCGAGATCTGATCTTTGATAGCGCCCGACGCGGAGGTGCGTCCCAGATCGCGACGGTGATCATCAAAACCGATCCAGACCGACGTCACTACGCCCGGACCATAACCGGAGAACCAGGCATCTTTCGAGCTGTTGGTGGTCCCGGTTTTACCACCGATATCATTACGTTTGAGATCGCGACCTGCGCGCCAGCCTGTGCCTTGCCAGCCTGGTTCACCGAAGATATTACTGTTAAGCGCGCTCTTGATTAAAAACGATAGCGGCGTACTGATCACGTGCGGTGCATACTCCTGACCACCGCTCTTCACCACCAGATCCTGATTGGCTTGCTCCAGTTGCGGCATCGGTATGGAAGGATTTTGCTGCTCCTGAGAGATAGCGACGTTTTCCATATCTTTGTTTTCCAGCACGTCTGATTTCGGCGTATCCCCATAAATCACCGGGATATTACACTCCGCGCAGGCGACCTTTGGCCGGGCTTCGAACAGAACATTACCCTGATCGTTTTCAATTTTGGTAATGAAGTACGGATCGATGAGGAATCCGCCGTTCGCCATGACTGAATAGCCGCGGGCTACCTGCATGGGCGTGAACGATGCGGAACCCAGCGCCAGCGACTCTGTGTGCACGATGTTTTGTGCCGGGAAACCGAATCGCTGTAAATACTCGGCGGCGTAATCGACCCCCATTGCACGCATAGCGCGTACCATCACCACGTTCTTCGACTGCCCCAGCCCCTGACGCAGGCGAATTGGCCCGGCATACTCATCTGGCGAGTTTTTCGGACGCCAGTCGGAACCCGCCCCTGCATCCCAACGGGAGATAGGCACATCGTTCAGGATACTGGCCAGCGTCAGGCCTTTGTCCATCGCCGCGGTATAAAGGAATGGTTTGATGTTAGAACCAACCTGACGCAGCGCCTGGGTGGCGCGGTTAAATTTGCTTTGATTGAAATCGAAGCCGCCAACCAGCGCCAGCACGGCGCCATCGTGCGGGTTGATGGAGACCAGGGCGGAGTTAACATCCGGCACCTGGGCCAGCCACCAGCCTTCATTTACCATGCGCACCCAAATCTGCTGACCTGCCAGCACCACATCGGTCACTTTGCGTGGGGTTGGGCCCTGTGCGGTGTCAGAACGATAAGGCCGTGCCCAGCGCATTCCGTCCATATGCAGTGATACGGAGGTCCCATCGCCCAGCATCGCGGTAGCTTCTTGCGCATTGGCGGCCGTCACGACAGCCGGCTCCAGCGGCCCATAGGTCGGCAACGCTTTTAGGGTGTCGGTGATTTTTTTACTGTCCCAGGCGCTTTCGCCCGGTTTCCACAGCACATTCGACGGGCCGCGATAACCGTGACGCATATCGTAGTCCATCACGTTATTGCGCACGGCATCCTGTGCCGCCAACTGCACTTTACGGGTGATGGTGGTGTAAACACGATAACCGTCTTCGTATGCTTTATCGCCGTAGCGATTCACCATCTCCTGACGCACCATCTCTGAGAGGTACGGCGCCGAGAAGGCAATTTCCGGCGCATGGTAATCCGCATCAATGGCTTCGCCACGCGCCTGGTCATACTGCGTCTGGCTGATGTAGCCCTCGCTCAGCATACGGGCCAGCACCACATTACGACGGGCCGTTGCGCGGTCAAGCGAATAGAGCGGGTTAAAGGTGGATGGCGCTTTGGGCAACCCGGCAATGACCGCCATCTCACTCAGGGTGAGCTGGTCGACGGGTTTGCCAAAGTAGACCTGTGCCGCCGCACCCACACCATAAGCACGATAACCGAGGTAAATCTTATTGAGGTAAAGCTCGAGGATCTCGTCTTTATTCAATAACTGCTCGATGCGGATAGCCAGAAACACTTCCTTGATTTTACGCATCAGCGTGCGTTCCGGACTCAGGAAGAAGTTACGTGCGAGCTGTTGCGTGATGGTGCTGGCGCCCTGTGAGGCGTGACCAGAGAAAAGCGCTACGCTGGCCGCACGGAAAATCCCCACCGGATCAACGCCATGGTGTTCATAGAAGCGGCTGTCTTCTGTGGCAACAAACGCTTTCACCATTTCAGGCGGAATCTGATTCAGCGTCAGCGGAATACGACGTTTTTCACCGTACTGCGCAATCAATTCGCCGTCGGCGCTATAGACCTGCATCGGGATTTGTAGTCGCACGTCTTTCAGCGTCGCGACGTCAGGTAGCTGCGGCTCAATGAATTTGTACAACCCATAAATCGAGCCTGCTCCCAGCAGAATGCAACACACTGCAAGGATCAATAAATACTTTACGAACTTCACCGGAGGATTCCCATTTAGTTTCATTTGGGCAGTTTATAAACAACCGCGCGGTAGTATAAATGCAAGCCTGATGCATTGATATAGCCGTCATCTTTCCTGGCGATAAGGAGGTCGCGATTTATGGCATTCGGGCACTGGCAGATTGGACTGCATATTCAGCAAGATAGCGTTTTCAGCGTCGCATTAACCCCAGGCAGAACAGGGTGGGCGCTACGCCGTTGGTGGCACATCCCGTTACCATTGGGCACAGTTGAAAACGGGCAGCTTAAAGCACCACAACAGTTGTTGACCACGCTCTTACCGTGGCGAAAATCATTACCGCAGCGCCACCGGGTACGGCTGGCATTTCCGGCAGCGCGCACATTGCAGCGTAAGCTCCCCCGCCCGGTAATGGCCTTGCGGGAAAACGAACTGGCAAGCTGGGTTTCTCACGCCATGGCGCGTGAACTTGAAATGGCAGCGGCAGATTTGCGTTTCGACTATACCGAAGATTCACTGGCGCAGGCCTATAGCGTGACGGCGGCGCAGCATAAAGACGTGGCCGAAATGCTGGAGCTGGCAACCTCTCTGCACCTGAATTTGACCTCCCTGACGCCTGATGCCTGCGCGTTACAGCATCTTGTCCCTTTTTTACCGCCTCCGGCACGTTGTCTTATTTGGGAAGGCGACGCGCAATGGCTGTGGGCAACGCGCACTGGATGGGGGCGCCGGTCGCACGAAGATCAGCCCACCGTAAACGCGCTAAGCGCAAGCCTCGGGCTGGACATTGCCGATATTGCGCTATGCACCGCGGCAACGCCCGATTTTGACCCCTGGAGCGTCCTTGTGCAGCGGCAACCGCCTTTACCGGCAAATGGCATGCGTTTCGCTGTAGCGATTGGCCTGGCCCTGGGAGCGGTTCGCTAATGGAGCAGATGATCAACCTGCTGCCCTGGCGAGAGCAGCGACAACAGGCATGTCGGCGCTTTTGGGGGCAACTGCTGGCATACGTTGTGGGCCTGATGCCGCTGATTACCCTGGTGTTTCAGGTAAAGGCAGGCCAGGACAAGCAGATCGCTACGTTGTGGCTGCAATCTGACGCCCAGATGCTGGCAGCGCTAAAGGCAAAACAGCCGCATTTCCAGGCGCAACACCAGTTGTGGTTAAAACAGCAGGCCAGAATGCAGCGGCACAACCAGACCCGCCAATGGCAGCAACGGCTGGCGGAACTTGCGGAAAAAATCCCCGACAGCGCCTGGCTTACGGAGGTGAATTTTCAGCAAGGGCAACTCAGCGTGTCGGGGATTGCCAGAACTTTTCAGTCATTAAGCGAACTGGAACAGGCGCTGGACACCACAGCCGGTTTTCGTCTTCGCCAAACCGGTTCGACCGGTCGAGATGCGCAAGGGTACTGGCAGTTTCACTATCAACTTAATAAGGAAGATGAGCATGCCGCGCAGCCTTGATCTCTGGTACGCCCTCTCGCCCGTAACCCGTGCCGGGTACGGATTGTTGCTTATGGTTCTTCTCCTGCTTGCGGTGTGGTGGTGGCAGATTAAGCCCACAGCGCGTGAACAAACGGCACGGGAGCAACAGCGCCTTGTGCAGCAGGCGGCATTGCAGGAAAGCTGGCGAGAGATCCTGGCCCTTAAACCACCGGTGATAGCGCATGCTCAAGCAGATATCCCAAAGGCCTTTTCACCGCTGGATTTTCATACTCCTGATGCCCAACTGATTGGCTGGCGTCCTGCCAATCAGGGGGGCGAGATGGTGCTTGAGGCGCAGTGGGTATCGATTCCCCGGACGTTTTCCTGGCTTGCCGAACGGCAAATGCTCGCGCCTGCATTTTCCATCACCGCGCAGGACAAGGCGCTGCGTTTTGTGCTCCAGGTGGAGAGCGATGATGGCGGCTAAACGCATCGCAGCATCATGTTTGTTGGTGCTAATGCTGGCGGGTATGCGTGATCCTTTCAAGCCGCCTCCCGATCGCTGCATGGTCAGTCAGCTTGCGCTTTGGCATTACCAGGGCGTGGTAAGCATGGCTCAGGTCGCGACAGGGATTGTGCGCGATCCCGCCGGGAGATGGCGACGCGTGCAGAAGGGGGAAACGCTTGTGGGAGGCTGGCGCGTGGTGGAATTTAATAAAGAAGAGATGCGCATCGCGACAGGGGAAGGTTGTGAACCCGCGCACTGGCGCTGGAAACGAGAAGGATCTCAGCATGAAAAGAACAGCAGTAGTGGCTCTTTGCCTCTGTAGCCTGGCGGCGAGCGCGGCAACACCCGCCCCCGTGACATTAATGGTGGATGATGTTCCCGTCACCCAGGTCCTACAGGCGCTTGCCGGGCAGGAAAAACTTAATCTGGTGATCTCGCCGGATGTCAGCGGGACACTCTCCTTGCATCTTGTCGATGTTCCCTGGAAGCAGGCACTGAACACGGTGATTGCCAGCGCCGGGCTGACACTACGCAGAGAGGGCAACATCCTGTCTGTGCATTCCGCAAACTGGCAACAGCAACAGTACGATGCGCGTGAGGCGGCACGGGAAAAGCAAAAACAGAGTCTGCCGTTGGAAGAGCGTAGCCTGACGCTGCGTTATGCGCAGGCCAGTGAGTTGGCAAAGGCTGGCGAAAAGCTCCTTGGGCCAAAAGGAACGATCACGGTAGACAATCGGCTCAACCGGCTGTTGCTTCGCGATCATCAGGCCTCGCTTAACGTGCTGGAAAAGTGGGTTGCGCAGATGGATTTGCCCGTTGAACAGGTTGAACTGGCCGCACACATTGTCACCATAAATGAAAAGAGCCTGCGTGAACTCGGCGTGAAATGGGGGCTGGGGGAGGCGACAAAGCCCGGAAAACGCGGGCAGGTGTCATCGCTTTCAAGCGATCTGTCGGTTGAAAGTGCCAGCACCCGGGTCGGTTTTAATATCGGCAGTATTAACGGGCGATTGTTGGATATTGAGTTATCCGCGCTGGAACAAAAACAGCAACTGGAGATCATCGCCAGTCCACGATTACTGGCCTCTCACATGCAGCCTGCCAGCATTAAACAAGGCAGTGAAATCCCGTACCAGGTCTCCAGTGGCGAAAGCGGTGCAACGTCGGTGGAGTTTAAAGAAGCGGTGCTGGGTATGGAGGTGACGCCGACCGTGCTACCTGATAACCGTGTGCGTCTCAAGTTGCGTATTACCCAGAACATGCCGGGCCAGGTGCTTCAGCAGGCTGATGGCGAGGTACTGGCGATTGATAAACAGGAGATTGAAACCCAGGTCGAAATAAAAAGCGGTGATACCCTGGCGCTGGGAGGCATTTTCTCACAAAAGAACAAGCTCGGTTCCGACAGCGTACCAATTTTAGGGGGGATACCCTGGTTTGGCCGACTGTTTCGTCATGATGGTAAAGATAATGAGCGCCGTGAACTGGTGGTCTTTATTACACCAAGGCTCGTGCCAGTTCGTTGATCGATACATATTCTATATCGCTTTTTCTGCCTAACTCGCTACAGGTGTTTGACGTGAGAGATGATTTAGCTTACAAGGAGTACCGATTTGAGCGTCAGCTATCTCCGTCTTACCATAAGTAGTGTTAACGTCTGGTCGGCAATTTATTCAGTTGCCAAACCAGTCTCAGTACTGAGATAATTTTTGGTCTGACTCTCGCACTATCGCATATGAGGTTTCAGTTCATGTCCGGCTTCGCACGGTGTCTACGGAGCGGATTTATCATCAACGAATAGTCTTAGTAGTACCGAAAAAATGGCAGAGAAACGCAATATCTTTCTGGTTGGGCCTATGGGTGCCGGCAAAAGCACTATTGGGCGTCAGTTAGCTCAACAACTCAATATGGAATTTTACGATTCTGATCAAGAGATTGAGAAACGAACCGGAGCTGATGTGGGCTGGGTCTTCGATGTAGAAGGTGAAGAAGGTTTCCGCGATCGCGAAGAAAAAATCATTAACGAGCTAACGGAAAAACAGGGAATTGTACTGGCAACCGGTGGTGGCTCTGTGAAGTCTCGCGAAACCCGTAATCGTCTCTCCGCCCGTGGCGTAGTGGTTTATCTGGAAACCACTATCGAGAAGCAGCTGGCTCGTACTCAACGTGACAAAAAACGTCCGCTTTTACAGGTGGAAACGCCGCCGCGTGAAGTGCTGGAAGCGCTGGCTGATGAACGCAATCCGCTGTATGAAGAGATTGCCGACGTTACCATTCGCACAGACGATCAGAGCGCGAAAGTCGTCGCAAACCAGATTATTCACATGCTGGAAAGCAACTAATTCTGGCGTAATACACAGGCCTGCGGGTTTAAGCAAATAAGGTGGATGTCGCGTCATGGAGAGGATCACAGTCACTCTCGGGGATCGTAGTTACCCTATCACCATCGCGGCTGGTTTGTTCGACGATCCAGCTTCCTTCTCGCCCCTGAAATCCGGTGACCAGGTTATGCTGGTCACTAATGAAACGCTGGCTCCACTCTATCTCGACAAGATTCGCCATGTCCTTGAAACGGCAGGTATCAAAGTCGATAGCGTGGTGTTACCCGATGGTGAGCAGTATAAAAGCCTGACGGTGCTGGACTCGGTTTTCACTGCGCTTTTGCAAAAACCGCACGGTCGTGACACAACGCTTGTCGCGCTGGGTGGCGGTGTGGTGGGCGATCTGACCGGTTTTGCCGCAGCCAGCTATCAGCGTGGCGTGCGTTTCATTCAGGTTCCCACAACGTTGCTTTCGCAGGTCGACTCTTCTGTTGGCGGCAAAACGGCGGTCAACCATCCACTGGGCAAAAACATGATCGGCGCGTTCTATCAGCCAGCCTCGGTGGTGGTGGATCTCGACTGCCTGAAAACGCTGCCTGCGCGTGAACTTTCCTCTGGTCTCGCCGAAGTTATCAAATACGGCATCATCCTTGATGGCGCTTTTTTTGACTGGCTTGAGCAAAATCTGGACGCGCTGTTGCGTTTGGATGGCCCGGCAATGGCGTACTGTATTCGCCGTTGTTGTGAGCTGAAAGCCGAAGTTGTGGCGGCTGACGAGCGGGAAACAGGCTTACGTGCTTTACTGAATTTGGGGCATACCTTTGGGCATGCCATTGAAGCCGAGATGGGTTACGGCAACTGGTTGCATGGTGAAGCTGTCGCTGCTGGAATGGTGATGGCAGCACGTGCCTCCGAGCGTCTTGGGCAGTTCAGTAAAGATGATACTCAACGCATTATTACCCTGCTTGAGCGCGCAGGTCTGCCGGTTCATGGACCGAAGGAAATGACCGCACAGGCATATATCCCGCACATGCTGCGTGACAAAAAAGTTCTGGCCGGCGAGCTACGTTTGGTGCTTCCGCTGGCAATAGGGAAAAGCGAAGTTCGTGGCGGAGTGTCACAAGACGTTGTACTTGGCGCTATTGCTGATTGTCAGCAGGCGTAATTTATTAGAAAGGTCTTGCTGCGCGTGCGTGGCGTTTAACTTCGGGCGAATGCAATTGTTGTTAGCATGAGCCTTTGAGTGGGGTGTTAAATGGATGAATTCAAACCAGAAGACGAGCTGAAACCCGATCCCAGCGATCGTCGTACTGGTCGTTCTCGTCAATCTTCTGAACGTGTTGATGAGCCGCAGATCAATTTTGATGATGTTGAACTTGATGCTGACGAGCGTCGCCCTTCGAGAACACGTAAGACGCGCGATGATCGCGAAGAATACGCAGAAGAAGATTATGAAGCGGAAGAAAACTCACTGGACGAGGAGCGCGCAGAGCGTCGCCCACGTAAGCGTAAAAAGGCCGCCGCCGCAAAACCTGCATCACGTCAGTACGTGATGATGGGGGTCGGTGTTCTGGTGCTGCTACTGCTGATTATCGGCATCGGTTCCGCATTGAAAGCCCCTTCCAGCAACAGTACGGCCCAACAGAGTTCATCTGGCAGTAAAAACATCGACCTTTCGGGGAACGGTAGTGCTGCCGATCAGGCTAATGCCACTCAGCCTGCGCCGGGCACCACGTCTGCAGAACAAACTGCGGGTGCTGCACAGCCGACGACGGGCAATAGCAATGGAGCGCAGGATATTTCCCTGCCGCCCATCTCCTCTACGCCTTCTCAAAGCCAGGCACCTGCAAGCACAGGTGCCCAGCAGCGTCTTGAAGTGCAGGGTGATTTGAACAACGCGCTCACCTCGCCGCAAAACCAGGCGCAGATCAATAACGCGGTGGCAAACAGCACGCTGCCGACGGAACCTGCGACCGTTGCGCCAGTACGTAACGGCGGCGGGAATGCGACTCATACCGCAGCAACCGCAGAAAACCATACGGCAACGACTCGCCCGGAACACAAACAAGCGGTTGTCGAACCGAAACCACAGCAGCAGGTTAAACCGCCGGTGGTGAAGGCAGAGCCGAAAGCTGTTGTTCAGGCTCCGGCGGCGCAACCGAAAGTTGTTGCCTCTGAGCCGGTCAAAGCGCCGACCGTGGCCGCGACGACGCCGAAAGCGACAACCAGCACGACTGCACCTGCGGCACCGGCAGCTACTGCTGCTGCACCTGCAGCCAACGCGAGCGTGGCGACGGGTAACGTGGGCTCACTGAAATCTGCGCCAGCCGACCATTACACGCTGCAGTTGAGCAGTTCTTCTAATTACAACAACCTGAATGCCTGGG
The DNA here is from genome assembly GCF_015167655.1 of Citrobacter sp. BDA59-3. Taxonomy (NCBI): domain Bacteria; kingdom Pseudomonadati; phylum Pseudomonadota; class Gammaproteobacteria; order Enterobacterales; family Enterobacteriaceae; genus Citrobacter; species Citrobacter sp. BDA59-3. The sequence goes on along the minus strand of NZ_CP063427.1, from coordinate 4,901,328 downwards.
CCAAAAAAGAAAATCTGAAAAACTTTGTGGTTTATCAGACAACACGTAATGGCCAGCCGTGGTATGTATTGGTCAGCGGTGTGTATGCCTCTAAGGATGATGCAAAACGCGCTGTCGCTGCACTGCCATCAGATGTTCAGGCTAAGAACCCGTGGGCCAAGCCTATTCATCAGGTACAGGCCGACCTGAAATAATTTCACGTCACAACATCATTCAGGCAGGCCACCCAGGCCTTGCCTGAATGATAACGTGTATAAAGCGCAGGATGCTGTCGGAGCTGTCTCCACAGCCGGAGAGAGTGTAATCAATCATCCAGCATGAAAAAAAATCGCGCTTTTCTGAAATGGGCAGGGGGAAAGTACCCTCTGCTTGCCGATATTGAACGACATTTGCCAAAAGGCGAATGCCTGATCGAACCCTTCGTTGGTGCTGGCTCGGTATTTCTCAATACTTCATTTTCCCGTTACATTCTTGCGGATATCAACAGCGATCTGATTGGCCTTTATAACATCGTCAAAGAACGCGCGGATGAATATGTTCAGGGCGCACGGGAGCTCTTTACGCCTGCGACGAACCAGTCGGAAACTTATTATCAGTTGCGCAATGAGTTTAACCAGAGCCAGGATCTTTTCCGGCGCGCGCTGTTATTCTTGTATCTTAACCGCCACGGCTATAACGGCCTGTGTCGTTACAATCTGCGCGGCGAATTTAACGTACCCTTTGGCCGCTACAAAAAACCGTACTTCCCGGAAGCTGAGTTGTACCATTTCGCTGAAAAGGCGCAAAATGCCTTCTTCTATTGCGAATCCTATGCCGAGAGCATGGCGCGTGCGGATGCGAATTCGGTGGTCTATTGCGATCCGCCTTATGCTCCGCTCTCAGCCACGGCGAACTTTACGGCGTACCATACGAATAGCTTTACCCTGGAGCAACAGGCCCATCTGGCGGCCATTGCCGAGAGCCTTGTGAATAACCGGATCCCGGTACTGATTTCCAACCACGACACCGCGCTGACGCGTGAGTGGTATAGCCAGGCGAAACTGCACGTTGTGAAAGTACGACGCAGTATCAGCAGCAACGGTGGGACACGTAAAAAGGTGGATGAACTGCTGGCGCTCTATCGCCCGGCAACTGTCTGAGCCAGAGCGGCTTCGCCGTCAGAAATGCGTTTGTCTACACCCTGTAAAATGAATGTAGATTCTTCTCAAGGAGATGCGGATGACACAGTATTTGATCGCCCCCTCGATTCTGTCGGCTGATTTTGCCCGTCTGGGTGAGGACACTGCCAGTGCGCTGGCTGCCGGTGCAGATGTGGTTCACTTCGATGTAATGGACAATCACTATGTGCCGAACCTGACCATTGGACCGATGGTACTGAAATCGTTGCGTAAGTACGGTATTACGGCGCCGATTGACGTGCATCTGATGGTGAAACCGGTTGATCGTCTGGTGCCGGATTTCGCCGCCGCCGGGGCAAGCATTATTACGTTCCATCCGGAAGCTTCTGAGCATGTTGATCGTACGCTGCAATTGATCAAAGAGAACGGCTGTAAAGCCGGTCTGGTATTTAACCCTGCCACGCCGCTGAGTTATCTGGACTATGTCATGGATAAGCTGGATGTCATTTTGCTGATGTCAGTGAACCCGGGCTTCGGCGGCCAATCCTTCATTCCACATACGCTTGATAAACTGCGCGAAGTGCGCCGTCGGATTGATGAATCCGGTTTGGATATTCGCCTGGAAGTAGATGGCGGTGTGAAGGTCAGCAACATCGCTGAAATAGCTGCCGCAGGTGCAGATATGTTTGTGGCGGGCTCGGCGATTTTTGATCAGCCGGATTACAAAAAAGTCATTGATGAAATGCGCAGTGAATTGGCAAAGGTAAGTCATGGATAAAATGCAGGTAATTCGTGGGATAGCCTTTGACCTCGACGGTACGCTGGTGGACAGCGCGCCGGGGCTGGCGGCGGCGGTAGATAACGCATTATATGCGCTGGAACTGCCTCAGGCGGGTGAAGATCGGGTCATCACCTGGATTGGTAATGGCGCAGATGTGCTGATGTCACGCGCTCTGACCTGGTCGCTGCAGGAGCGCAACGCGCAACGCGCTGCGTCCGGTAAACCGGCGATTAACCATGCGGATATTCCACAGGAAGAGCAGGCCGTGATGCTGCGTAAGCTGTTTGACCGCTACTACGCTGAGTCGGTTGAAGAGGGCAGTTTTCTGTTCCCTGATGTTGCCCATACACTGGCTGCACTGCACGAAAAAGGTTTCCCGCTGGCGCTGGTCACCAACAAGCCTACGCCATTTGTTGCACCGCTCCTTGAAACGCTGGGTATTGCGCACTATTTCAGCGTGGTCATCGGTGGTGACGACGTGAAAAACAAAAAGCCGCATCCGGAACCGCTGCTGTTGGTGGCGGAAAAGCTGGGTCTGGCACCGAACGAATTGCTGTTCGTTGGCGATTCTCGTAATGATATTCTCGCCGCTCAGGCTGCTGGCTGTTGCTCTGTCGGCATGACCTATGGTTACAATTACGGCGAAGCCATTACATTGAGTGAGCCGGACTACGTGTACGACCGCTTCAACGAATTACTGCCCGCACTCGGGCTCCCGCACAGTGAAAATCAGGACGTGAAACATGACTAAACCCATCGTATTTAGTGGCGCACAGCCTTCAGGTGAATTGACCATTGGTAACTACATGGGTGCGCTGCGTCAGTGGGTAAACATGCAAGATGACTACCATTGCATCTATTGCATCGTTGACCTGCATGCCATCACCGCGCGTCAGGATCCTGAAAAACTGCGTAAAGCGACCCTGGACACGCTGGCGCTCTATCTGGCATGCGGTATCGATCCTGAGAAAAGTACCATTTTCGTTCAGTCACACGTGCCGGAGCATGCACAGTTGGGATGGGCGCTGAACTGCTACACCTATTTCGGCGAACTGAGCCGTATGACCCAGTTCAAGGATAAATCAGCGCGTTACTCCGAAAACATTAACGCCGGTCTGTTCGATTATCCGGTACTGATGGCGGCGGATATTCTGCTGTACCAGACCAATCAGGTTCCGGTCGGCGAAGACCAGAAACAGCACCTGGAGCTGAGCCGCGACATCGCCCAGCGTTTTAATGCGATCTATGGCGACGTCTTCAAAGTGCCGGAGCCGTTCATTCCGAAATCCGGCGCGCGCGTGATGTCCCTGCTGGAACCGACGAAGAAAATGTCCAAGTCTGACGATAACCGCAATAACGTTATCGGCCTGCTGGAAGATCCGAAATCGGTGGTGAAGAAAATCAAACGTGCGATGACCGACGGTGACGAGCCACCGGTCGTGCGCTACGACATCCAGAACAAAGCGGGGGTTTCTAACCTGCTGGATATTCTCTCTGCCGTAACCGGCCAGAGCATTCCGGAACTGGAGCAGCACTTCGAAGGCAAAATGTATGGTCATCTGAAAGGCGAAGTCGCGGACGCCGTGTCCGGTATGCTGACTGAGCTGCAGGCGCGTTATCACCGCTATCGCGATGACGAAGCGTTTTTGCAGAAGATCATGAAAGAGGGCGCGGAAAAAGCCAGCGCCCGTGCGTCTGAAACGCTGAAAAAAGTCTACGAAGCTATTGGGTTCGTGGCGAAGCCGTAAGTCCGCCGGGGCGTATGTTCCCTCTCCCCCAATGGGGTGAGGGGATCGACTGTGCAGGATGGATCCGGATGGTAGCCCTGATAAGACGTTTACGCCGCATTCGGGATCTCTTACCTACGCGTGCTGGTTATCAATCGTTAGCGTAATACGGTTCGCGCGGCAGAAAAGTTCGGAAACATGGACCGGTTTACTGTTTTGATCGAAGGCGATTTTGCTGATGCGAAACAGCGGCTCGCCCAGTTCGCACTTAAGCCACTGCACCTGTGAACGGGTGGCGGCGAAAATATCGATCGTCTTTTTGTCGCTCACTACCCGCGTGTCAAAATGTTTTTGAAATAGCTGATAGGTTGATTCTCCCTCGCTGTAATACGCGTCAAATTGCGGATAGCGTGACAGCGGGATCCATGAGCTGTCGATAAATAGCGGTTCCTTGTCCAGATACATCACCCGGCTTAAGTGGAAAACTTCACTGTTACCCGGAATGTTCAGCTTTTCGCAAAACGGCGCGGCAGAGATACGCGCCTGTTCAATCACCTTTTCTTTCGTCGGTTTGCCCTGCGAGACGCCAAAATCGGTAAAGCCGCTGACGGTCAGCAAGGCATTTTCCACCTTCTGGCTTTGTACAAACGTTCCTTTCCCCTGCCAGCGAATCAACACCCCATCTGCCACCAGATCGCTTATGGCCTTGCGGATCGTGATCCTGCTGACGTTGTACTGCGCGCACAGTTCACTTTCGGTGGGGATCTGTTGTCCGGCTTTGTAGACGCCCTGGGCAATGTCATCCAGCAGGCGCTGGCGAACCGTGGCGTAGAGCAGTTGGTGAGAATAGCGGTCCGTAGCTGGCATGACTCAACCCTGAAAAGAATGGAATAGGGGAATTATAGGGTTGTTTATCAGCGAGTAACAGAGCGCTGGCATGATGCGGCTCATGCCAGCACAGTATTACCATGCGCCGTGGTATTGAATGGTACGCGCCGCGCTGAATGTACCCTGCTCCATTGCCACCGTCAGCGGCCTGCCGCAGGCCACAGCGCAGAGGAAGCCGGCAATAAACGAGTCCCCTGCGCCCATGGTATCGATGACATCAACGCAAGCCGCGGCCTGGCGGTAAAACTGCTCGCCATCCCAGGCGATGCTGCCATTTTCACCCAATGTGACGACAGCGATGCCTGTGCCGTGCGCAACTATCGCCTGCATACGCTCCCTTAACGCCGTGTCCTCCTGCGGCGCCGAGGCGAAGGCAAAATCGAGATGCGGTGGCAGGGTTTGCCAGAGCGGGCTGTCCCATTTATCGGCAAAGTCAAAAGCCGTCAGCTTGCCCGCCGCATGCAGCCGGGGAAAGGCGCTTTCAGCGTGGCCCCAGATAGCGGAGTGAATAATGTCATAGCCATCAAGCCAGGCAAAATCACTCTCCTGCAGAGTGAAATCTGCCATGACACCTTCGGTATAGTCGCCCAGCACCCGATCATTACCTTTCAGCTCTACCTGCGTTTGCGCGGTGACGCCGCGTTTGACATGCACATGGCTGGTGTCGACCCCCATCTTTGCCAGGTCGTCCTTTAACATCCGACCATAGTCGTCTTCGCCAACCCATGTCACGCAGCCAGGCCGCATGCCGTAACGGGTGCTGTAAACCGCTACATTCACCGCATTGCCGCCGGAAAAGGCTTTACCGAGATGCGGATAGATGTCGACACAGTTATCGCCAATGGTCGCCAGCCGTTTCATGCGCTTTCCTCCGGCAGCAACGCGCGAAAGCGCTCCAGCGCCTGACGTGCAAAGAGACGCGGCTCGTTCATGTACATGGTTACCAGCTCGATCGTGCAATAACCGTTGTAGCCGCTGGTGATAACATCGCGCATCAGCTCCCGCAGCGGCATTTTGCCTTCACCGGGGATGTAGTGGCTGTCGCTTGCGCCGTCGCTGTCGACGATGTGCAAATGGCGAAGTTTATTCCCCAACTTGTTGAAGTAACTCATTACCGGCTCGCCTTGCACCCAGGGGGCGCAGATATCAATCATGCTGTACAGGCGTGGCGAGGGGACAAGCGAGAAAGCGCGTAGCACGTCATTGGCATTGCAGACCACGTTGGACTCATAGGGCGTAAGCGGTTCGAGCACCAGATCCATCTCAATGTCCTGCGCATACTCGCACAGTTCATGCAGGTTATCGGCCAGACGCTGCCAGATAACATCCGGTGTGGTCAGATAGCCGGCATGGGCCGCGGAAATCAATGTGAAGCCTGCGCCCATCTCTTTGGCCATATCCATCGCCAGTTTGATCATATCCAGGCTTTCGCGGCGCATCCGTTCATCGCCCAGCATCATATTCCACGGGTAACCATTGGTCTCTGGCGTGTAGCCGATAATGGGCAACTGGTATGTCCGGGCGAGTGCTTTGATTTGCTTAATCCCGCCCGCTTTCAAATCGGGGGCGAAAGCGTGGGGACGCCCGCCCCACAATTCGATACCGTCATAGCCCAGCTCATGCGCGTCGCGAAACGCCTCTTCCACCGGTAAACGCTGGTGACCGCAGGTAAACATGCCTGTTTTCATTGCTCTGCTCCTTTTTAGGAAAACCGGCCCGGTCGGGCCGGATAGCGAAATCAATACTCCACAAGGCCGCCGTAATAGCGACGATCATCCGGGTTGTGATCTTTGTAAATCGACAGGTAGTAGCAGAGCCACTCCATCGGCACGAACATCAAGAAGGGGGCCAGCCATGGGTGCAGGCCCTGGGCAATGTCGGCGTAATCAATCACGATGACGTTATCGGTACGCTCTTTGACGAAACGGATGGCACGCTCAGTGGTGTGGCGGCTTTCGTCATTGCCGAGCAGGAACAGGAAGGGGACGCCAGGCTCCACCACTTCAAGCGGGCCGTGGCGGAATTCCCCGCTCTCAATAACCGAGCCGTGTGTCCAGGTAAACTCCATCAGGGTAACAATCCCTTCCTTGTAGCCCAGCGGGCGCAGCGGGCCGGCGGAAACGGTGTAGATCATCGGCCATGAGCTTGCCTGCTCGCCAAGCTGACGACCTTTCTCTTCCCAGTTACGCACCAGGTAGCCCAGTGCCTGCGGCAGTTTCTGCAGATCGGTTTTGATTTTGCCAATTTCCGCATGCGGCGCGAGGCGGGTCACCATCTCCAGTACCACGCTGTAGCAGAGCAGCAGATGGATTTCCCAGATGCAGTCGGCCTGGTAGTCCACAACATACTCCACCGGGACGGTGATCGGGCTGTCCGGTTTTTTAGTAAAGGCAGCGGTCAGTGCGCCACAGGCACGGCCTAGTTCCAGCGCTTTAATGACCTCTTCGGTTTTGCCGTAATCCGACACCCCTATCACCGCGCAGCGGTTGTCCAGGCGGTGCGGGGTGTTATCGCAAAACTCCCAGCCAGACATCGCGTAAACCTGTAAATCGGAATAACGATCCGCAAGATGCTTCGCCGTTTGCGCAGCGTTGAGCGGCGAACCACAGGCCACGAAATAGATCCGGTCAATGCCGCGACGCAGCATTTCATCAACGATGCCGTGAACGCGGGGAACATCCTGTTGCAGAACTTTCTCCACTTCCGACACCATATTTTCGGTAACCAGGAAATCCACGGTGCTTTTATCAATATCCAACATGTAACGTTTCTCCAGACGGGTTTACGAAAGTGCGGCCAGCCGACGATTGCGCTTTTCCCAGAAGGCATAAGCGGGCAGACCGGTGGCGATAACGATCAGGGCGCAGATCAGACCAGGAATGGGCGCCCAGACAAAAGTAGAGGCGACGAGGATCAGGCTTGAGCAGATGGCAAGGAACGTCATCAGGCCAAACAGAGGCGTGCGCCAGAGCGGTTTGTAGTCGTCGCGTTTGCGACACCAGATAATCGAGCCGAAGGTGAGGGTGTTTTTGAAGCACATCACCAGCGTGAAGTAGCCGAGCAGGCTGGTCAGATCGGAGACGAAGATGAAGAAGATCCCGAGCGCTCCCTGCAAAATAATTGATACATCCGGGGTGTTGTATTTCGGGTGAACATGGGCGAAGCATTTGAAAAACAGCTTGTCCTTCGCCATCGCATACTCCAGACGCGGTTGGTACATCACGCAACTGGAAAGCGAGCCAAGAATAACGATCATCGCAGTGATTGCCACGAAGATGCCCGCCATGCTGCCCAGCGCCGGAATATAGGTCAGGGCGTCGGAGATGGGCGTTTCGGAGGCCGCCAGTTTTTCAAAAGGCATCAGACCGGAAATAACCAGCGCCAGCAGGGAGTAGAGCACCAGAACCAGCAGGCAGGAGCCAATCAATGCGCGCGGCATGGTCTTGCCAGGGTTTTTTATTTCGCCGGTCATATAGCAGATGGAGGCCATACCGGTATAAGACCAACTGGTGGCCGATACGCCCGCCAGCAGTGCCATAATGCCGGAGGCCGCAGTAACGGTGGCCGTAGTTGCTGGCGCGGCGAAGTTGTCGGTTTTGAACCAGAAAATACCCATGCCAATAACAATGGTGAAGGGAATAATCTTGGCGATGGTGATCAGCGTCTGGAAGGCGGCGCCGCCTTCGACGGAGCGCAGATGCAGCAGCATAAACAGGATGATTAACGCTGTCGCCACCAGCTTGCCGGTGAGCGGATCGAGCGGCATCAGGAAGCCGAGATTACTGACCACCGCCAGCGCCATAATCGATAATGAGGGGGCATCGTTGGCCCAGAAGCTGGCCCAGCCGGAGAGAAAGGCCAGCGGACGGCTGCCCGCATTTTTCAGATAAATATAATCCGCGCCGTTTTCAGGGTAGGCGGTTGAGAGTTCGGCGTAGACACACATTTGTGGAATGACGATCAGACCGCCAATCACAAAGGCGAGTACGGTTAACCACGGCGATCCTGCCGCTTTTGCAACTTCTCCCACTGAAACGAAAATACCGGAACCGACGGTTGTCCCGACGGCGATAGCGAGCACGGCCCAGAAGCCGAGCTTGCGTTGAAGTTCCTGGCTTTCCATATCAATACCTTTCTTAGAATGTTGTATGTAGGGTCAAAAGGGTGCCGCCTGAAATCCACCGACAGCCAACGGCTTATTTCAGTATATGACGACACATAATCAATATAACAACACATGATGAATTGTATTGGCGAGAGAGATCACAAATTTGCGACGAGAGAGCAATTGTGACGCTATGCGAGGTTTAAGTTATTGATTTTAATATTTAAATAATCCGGATGGTTTCCGGAATTATGGAGTCGGGCTGCCGGATGCGGCACAAGCGCCTTATCCGGGCTACCTCTGTGAAATGACTAACCTGTGGAAGGAAATGTTAAAACCACTTTAGCTTGTCGCGCAGGCCGACGACGCGGCCAACGATGATAAGCGCCGGGCTGTCTACCTGCCGGGCCAGTTCACCCAGCTCCGTCAAAACTCCGCTGACGACACGCTGTTTTACCGAGGTGCCGTTTTCTACCAGCGCGACGGGCATATCTGCCTGCATGCCGTGCTCAATCAATTTTTCCTGAATGGTCGCCGCCTGGTTCAGCCCCATATAGAAGACCAGCGTCTGTTTTTCTGCCGCCAGATTCGCCCAGTCCAGTTCGCCGCCGGTTTTTAAATGCCCCGTGACCAGGCGTACGCTCTGGGCATAATCCCTGTGGGTTAACGGAATGCCGGAGTAAGCAGAACACCCTGAGGCTGCGGTAATGCCTGGGACAACCGAAAAGGGAATGCCTGCATGGCACAGGGTTTCCAGCTCTTCACCGCCGCGTCCGAAGATAAACGGATCGCCCCCTTTCAGGCGCACTACACGTTTGCCCTGTTGCGCTTCGTGCAGCAGAATCTGATTAATCTCTTCCTGCGGCACACAGTGATAACCCGCGCGTTTGCCAACAAACACCCGGTCGGCATCGCGACGTACCAGATTCATGATTTCATCTGAGACCAGGCGGTCATACACCACCACGTCGGCCTGCTGGATTTGTTGCAACCCTTTGAGCGTCAACAAACCGGCATCGCCCGGGCCTGCGCCGACCAGCACCACTTCGCCACGATGATCCAGCGGCTCGGCAAGCAGTTGCCTGGTAATGGCTTCAACAGCCGGAGGATCCTGATTTGCCAGCGACTGTGCGAGACGGTCATTAACAAACAGTTTTTCCCAGAAGCGGCGGCGCTCGGCAACGCTGGCAAAGTGTTCTTTTACGCGGCGACGCAGTTTGCCAGCATAGCTGGCAACGTACCCAAGATGCTGGGGAAGAACCGATTCAAGTTTTTCACGCAGCAGACGCGCCAGCACCGGAGAGGTACCGCCGGAAGAGACGGCAACCATTAATGGAGAACGGTCAATAATCGAGGGCATGATAAAGCTCGCCTGCTTCGGCGCATCCACCACGTTACAGAAGATACGGCGGGATTCCGCCGCGTCGCTGACCTGCTGGTTAACCGCTTCATCATCGGTCGCGGCAATCACCAGCCAGCAAGGGTCGAGCAGGCGCTCGTCGAAACCGCCTTCTACCAGCGTCAGCATCCCTTCGTTCGCCCACACATGAAACTGGGGAACGAAGGTGAGTGAGTTAACGGTAAGCCGTGCACCAGCATCCATCAAAAGTCGGGCTTTACGTTCGGCAACATCCCCGCCGCCTACCAGCAGGCAGGCGCGGTCGCGTAATTGACAAAAAATGGGTAAATGGTCCACGACATCACCTCAAATACACATCATTCTGCGAGCCACAGGTGCGTTGCCTGCAGCTCGAATTATTTGTGTCTTTATTAATGGGTTGTTATTGGTTGGCTCTTCGCTGTCTGGGTTGCAGACGGACGCTCCGCTTTCGGCGTAGCATACCAGTAACCCAGGCCCATAAACACGGCACCGGAGAAAGTATTGCCCAGGGTTACCCACAACAGGTTATGACCAATTCCAGAGAGGGTATACGCTTCGCTGTGGTGACCAAACCACGAGAGGGCAAACAGCGTCATGTTGGCAACGGAGTGCTCGTAGCCAGAGGCGATAAAGGCCAGCAGACACCACCAGATGGCGAGGAACTTTGCGGCGCCTTCGGTACGAATCGCCATCCAGATTGCCAGGCAAACCAGCCAGTTACACAGCGCGCCTTTAAAGAACAGCACGCCTGCGGGCGCGTTGGTTTTGGCCAGTGCAACGGTATGCACAAGGCTGGTATCCAGCGGCAGTAAGCTACCACCACCCCAGTTATACAGCAGCGCAACCAGAACGGAACCTAACAGATTACCCAGCCAGGTTTGCGGCAGAATGGTCCACATCTGGCCCTGAGTGATGGTGCCTGCTTTCACACCGAGAGTCAGGAACATGGTATGGCCGGTAAAGAGTTCGGACCCTGCGATGATAACCAGTGTTAAGGCGATACCGAAGGTTGCGCCCATCACCAGCGGACGCACTGACGGGTCAAGTAAGTTACCGAGGGTAAAAATCAAAATAATCCCTAAGCCCACATAAGCGCCAGCCATAGCGGAGCTTATCCAGAAACCCACAGGATTATTTGTCGAGAGGCGTGAAATGCGCGCAGCATTAGCCGCACACTTATTAATCGTGTCTGTAAACATAGCGTTGATTACCCAAAGTTAAAAAAGAAAAAGGTTTAAAAAGTGGGGGCATTGCACCCCCACTGAAAATTACGCTTTAAGTTGCACCACACCGTCTTTTACACGGGCGTCGAAGTGGTCGACAGAGTGGCTTTCATCTTCAAGGCACATGCCGTCACGCAGGCGGAAACGCTGTTTTTTCAGCGGGCTGGCGACCCACAACTCCCCGTTGTGCTCGGCAATCAGGCCGCGCGACAGCACGCTTGCCTGAAAGAACGGGTCGATATTGCTGATCGCGTAAACCTGGTCATCGTGACGCGGGCGGAAAATGGCCACCTGTTTGCCATTCAGCAGGGCACAGACGCCTGTTGCCGGGACGATATCGTCAATTTTGCAGATAGTGTTCCACTGGCTCATACGGTTTCCTCCACCATTTTGACCGGGATGCGTTCATATGGCGTTGCCGGACGATGTTGCTCGCGTTCTGCCACAACCTGAACGTTCGGGTCGCGTTTGTCGCTGTTGATAAAGTGTTTGAAGCGAACCTGTGCCTGCGGGTTGTTGACGGTTTCTGTCCATTCGCAGATAACGGCGTCGCGCAGGCGCGCCATTTCGGCTTCAAGCTGGTCGTTCAGACCCAGTTTGTTGTCGATGATGACGCTTTTGAGGTAAGCGATGCCGCCTTCCAGATTATCCAGCCAGGAGGCCGTACGGGTCAGTTTGTCGGCCGTGCGGATATAGAACATCATGAAACGGTCGAGGTATTTGAGCAGGGTTTCACGGTCGAGATCCGCCGCCAGTAAATCCGCATGGCGTGGTTTCATCCCGCCGTTGCCGCAAACATACAGGTTCCAGCCTTTTTCAGTAGCGATAATGCCTACATCTTTACCCTGTGCTTCGGCACATTCACGGGTACAGCCGGAAACGCCAAACTTCATTTTATGCGGAGTGCGGATGCCTTTGTAGCGGTTTTCCAGCTCAACGCCGAAGCCCACGCTGTCCCCCACGCCGTAGCGGCACCAGGTGCTGCCGACGCAGGTTTTCGCCATTCGCAGCGCTTTAGCATACGCGTGACCCGTTTCGAAGCCTGCTTCAATCAACTGACGCCAGATTTCCGGCAGATCGTCTTTCTGCGCACCAAACAAGCCAATACGCTGTGAGCCGGTGATTTTGGTGTAGAGATTAAATTCGCGGGCGATACGGCCTACTTCCATCAGCCCTTCCGGGGTGATTTCGCCACCGGCAGAGCGCGGGATAACGGAGTAGGTACCGTCTTTCTGGATGTTTGCCAGGAAGTTGTCGTTGGTATCCTGCAGCGGCGTGTGCTGCGGTTTCAGAATGTATTCGTTCCAGCAGGAGGCCAGCAGAGAACCCACGGTTGGTTTACACACTTCACAACCGTAGCCTTTGCCATATTTCGCCAGCAATTCGTCGAAAGATTTAATGCCTTCAACGCGAATCAGGTGATACAACTCCTGACGGGAGTAGGCGAAATGTTCACACAGGTTATTGGTGACTTCGATGCCCTGTTTCGCCAGCTCGGCGTTCAGCACCTGGGTGACCAGCGGAATACAGCCGCCGCAGCCAGTACCGGCTTTGGTTTCTGCTTTCAGTGCGGCAACGGTGTGGCAGCCTTTGTTGATGGCGGCGACCAGCATGCCTTTGGTGACGTCGAAGCAGGAACAGATTTGTGCGCTGTCCGGCAGTTTATCCACGCCGATAGACGGTTTGCCGCTGCTGGCGTGTGCTGGCAGGATCAAGGCATCGGGGTTTTCCGGTAGTTCGATAGCGTTCAGCACCAGTTGCAACAGATTGCCGAAGTCGCTGGTGTCACCCACCAGTACCGCGCCGAGCAGGGTTTTGTTGTCAGGACTAACGATAAGGCGTTTGTAGACTTCTTTGCTTTCGTCGAGGTAAACATAGCTGCGTGCGCCCGGCGTGCGACCATGCGCATCGCCGATACCGCCAACGTCCACGCCCAGCAGTTTCAGCTTGGCGCTCATGTCTGCACCCGCAAAGGCGTTAGCATTGCCGAGGATATGATCCACGGCGACCTGCGCCATTTTATAGCCCGGCGCGACCAGACCGTACACATGGCTATTCCAGCTCGCACATTCGCCAATCGCGTAGATATCCGGGTCAGAGGTCTGACAGGTGTCGTTAATCACGATACCGCCACGCTGCGCGACATCCAGCCCACATTGGGTCGCCAGTTTGTCGCGCGGGCGAATACCGGTCGAGAAGACGATAAAGTCGACTTCCAGCTCGGTACCGTCGGCAAAGCGCATGGTTTTACGCGCGCTTGTTCCTTCCTGGACGATCTCTTTGGTGTTTTTGCTGGTGTGCACACGCACACCCATGCTTTCGATCTTGCGTTTAAGCTGTTCACCGCCCATCTGATCGAGCTGTTCAGCCATCAGCATGGGAGCAAATTCAATAACGTGCGTTTCAACACCGAGGTTTTTCAGCGCGCCGGCGGCTTCCAGACCGAGCAGGCCACCGCCGACCACCGCACCACGTTTGCTGCGACGAGCGCAGGATTCGATGGCGTTGAGGTCTTCAATGGTGCGGTAAACAAAGCAATCCTGGGTTTCGGAGCCTTTAATGGGCGGGATCCACGGGTAAGAGCCTGTCGCCATGATCAGTTTGTCATAATAGACGGTACGACCGGCGCTGGAGTGGATCACTTTCTCCTGGCGGTTGATGGTAATTGCACGTTCGCCAACGAGAACGTTAACGCCGTGCTTTTCGTAGTAACCTTCACGTACCAGCGACAGTTCTTCCGCAGTATGATGCGAAAAGTAGGAAGACAGGTGAACGCGATCGTAGGCTTTACGGGGTTCTTCACAAAAAACGGTAATATCGAACTGGCTGGCATCAGCTTTATCGAGGAGATCCTCAATAAAACGGTGGCCGACCATGCCGTTACCGATTATAGCGAGTTTGACTTTGCTCATTTTTGCCTCGATTTCTTTTCTATTACTGCCTACCTTAACGATTCAGCCCCGGCACTTATTGATGCAGGTCAAATACATCTTCACCTACCACTTAATGGGTAGATAATTGATTTTGATGGTTTTTTATAAGTCGCGGATCTGTCAGGCTTTTCAGAATTGTGGAAATTGTGTACAAAAAAAGATGTGAATTTATGGCAATTGCCTGAAACAACGTTTCAGTGATAACCAGGGGGTAGAAGCATGACGGCAACACCACTTTGGCTGGTTCAGAACGTTCATTTACCTGGGCGAAAAGGGCTATGGCAAATCGCGATTGAGAAGGGCCACTTCGGTGACATTACCCCGATGAGCGCCCCACAGCATGAAAGTTATGAAGTCTTAAACGCCAGGGGCGGGCTGGCGCTGCCGCCGTTTATTGAACCGCACATCCACCTGGATACCACCCAAACCGCAGGCGAGCCAAACTGGAATCAGTCGGGAACGCTATTTGAGGGGATTGAACGCTGGGCGGAACGCAAAGCGTTACTCAGCCATGATGATGTGAAAAAGCGCGCCTGGCAGACGTTAAAATGGCAAATGGCGAACGGTATTCAGCATGTGCGCACCCATGTCGACGTCTCCGACCCGACGCTGACAGCGCTCAAAGCAATGCTGGAAGTGAAACGGGAAGTCGCCCCGTGGATAGACCTGCAAATCGTCGCCTTCCCGCAAGAGGGTATCTTGTCTTATCCCAACGGCGCAGCATTGCTGGAAGAGGCCTTGCAGCTTGGCGCGGATGTGGTAGGGGCGATTCCCCATTTTGAATTTACCCGCGAGTATGGGGTGGAATCACTGCATATCGCCTTTGAACTGGCGCAGAAATATGACCGGCCACTGGATATTCACTGTGACGAGATCGACGACGAACAATCGAGGTTTGTCGAAACGGTCGCCGCGCTGGCGCTGAAAATGGAGATGGGCGCGCGCGTTACCGCCAGCCACACGACGGCGATGCACTCCTATAACGGCGCCTATACTTCTCGCCTTTTCCGCTTGCTGAAACTCTCAGGTATCAACTTTGTCGCCAATCCGCTGGTGAATATCCATCTGCAGGGGCGTTTTGATGATTATCCGAAGCGGCGTGGGATCACCCGCGTGAAGGAGATGCTGGCCGCCGGGATTAACGTCTGCTTCGGCCATGATGATGTCTTTGATCCCTGGTATCCACTCGGCACGGGCAATATGTTGCAGGTGCTGCATATGGGTCTGCATGTTTGCCAGTTGATGGGGTATCAGCAAATCGACGATGGCCTGCGGTTGATCACCGATAATAGCGCCAGAACCTTTGGTCTGGATGATTACGGTATTGAGCCGGGTAACCCGGCGAATATGATCATTTTGCCGGTTGAGAGCGGTTTTGACGCGGTGCGATGTCAGTCGCCGGTGCGCTGGTCCATTCGCCAGGGGCGGGTGATTGCTACCACGCAACCTGCGCAAACCTGGATTCAGACGGACAGTGGCGGTGAAGAAGTGGCGTTTTATCGCAAGAGTGAGTGAAGCTAATAGCAGAATGACCACACAATGCGTGGTCAGCCTGCGTAACATATGTTTCAATTGCGTAAAATTAAGTAAAAGGCTGGCCTGGTGGCGGAGTGCTCTTTAGAATCAAGCCACTCGCTTTCTTACCTGTATTTCGTTAAGGAAACCTCATGGTTAAATCGACTCTGGCGGCAATTGCGGCTGTTTGTGCCCTTTCTGCAATCTCCTCTTCCGCACTGGCGGCAAAAGGTGATCCCCATGTTCTGCTCACCACGTCAGCCGGCAACATCGAACTGGAGCTGAACAGTCAGAAAGCCCCCGTGTCGGTGAAAAACTTTGTGGATTATGTGAATAACGGTTTTTATAACAACACCACGTTTCACCGCGTGATCCCGGGTTTTATGGTTCAGGGTGGCGGTTTTACTGAGCAAATGCAGCAAAAACAGCCTAACCCGCCCATTAAAAACGAAGCCGATAACGGTTTACGCAATACGCGCGGCACCATCTCCATGGCCCGTACCGCAGATAAAGACAGCGCCACCAGTCAATTCTTCATTAACGTCGCTGATAACGCCTTCCTGGACCATGGTCAACGTGATTTTGGCTATGCGGTATTCGGTAAAGTTGTCAAAGGGATGGATGTCGCCGACAAGATTTCTCAGGTTCCAACCCACGACGTCGGTCCTTATCAGAATGTGCCGACAAAACCGGTTGTTATCCTCTCTGCTAAAGTCCTGCCATAATCTTTTTTTCGCACGGGCCGCCCGGCCTGTGCGCGTTCTCCTCCCTGCGTGACGCGAAATTGCTGCTTATACTTGTGGCACATGAGCGAGACATCAGGGAGGCGTTATGACCAAAAAACTCACCGACCGACAAAAATCCCGTCTCTGGGAGCAAGACCGTAATGTCAATTTTCAGGCCAGCAGGCGTCTTGAAGGCGTTGAAAGCCCGCTGGTAACGCTTACAGCCGATGAAGCGCTGGCGCGTATTGAAGAGCTAAGGAGGCACTATGAGCGATAAATTCGGCGACGGTCGCGATCCTTACTTCTACTCTGGCCTCAATGTTATGCGCAACAAGCTGGGTATTCGCGAGGCGCAACGGCTGGAACAGGCGGCATGGGAGTTCACGGCATTACGTGCCGCCACGCTGGAACTGGGTCCGCTGGCACGAGGGCTGCCACATCTGTGCGCCATCCACCGTCATATTTACCAGGATGTCTTCGACTGGGCGGGACAGGTACGCGAAGTAGATATCTATCAGGGAGATACGCGTTTCTGCCATTTCGAATACATCGAAAAAGAGGGTAATGCGTTAATGCAGTCGCTTGAAGACGAAGAGTGGCTACAGGGGCTTGGGAAGGAAGAATTTATTGAGCGACTGGCGCATTACTACTGTGAAATCAATGTGCTGCACCCATTTCGTATTGGCAATGGCATTGCACAGCGGATTTTCTTTGAGCAGCTTGCGCTGCATGCCGGATACCGACTGGACTGGCGTGGCGTCGACCCGGAAAACTGGAGTAAAGCGAACCAGACCGGGGCGATGGGTGACCTAAAACCGCTGTGCGAGATCTTCGGCAAAGTGGTAAGCGAAGCCGTCGAAACTGAGTAGAATAGGGCGGCTTAAAATGATGAGGCCGCCATGATCCTGCTTATTGATAATTACGACTCTTTTACCTGGAACCTGTATCAGTACTTTTGCGAACTGGGGGCACAGGTCGAGGTCAGGCGTAATGATGAGATCACCCTGGCGGATATTGCGATTATGGCCCCCAAAAAGATCGTGATATCCCCAGGCCCCTGCACGCCGGATGAATCGGGTATTTCGCTGGAGGTTATTCGCCACTATGCTGGCACGTTGCCGATTCTCGGCGTCTGCCTCGGTCACCAGGCCATCGCCCAGGTTTTTGGCGCCCGCATTGTCCGGGCACAACAGGTTATGCACGGGAAAACCTCTCCGATAACCCATACCCGGCAGGGCGTTTTTCGCGGCCTGAATAATCCGTTAACCGTCACGCGCTACCACTCTTTGTTGATCGATCCGCCTTCATTACCAGACTGCTTTGAGGTGACCGCCTGGAGCGAGACACAAGAGATCATGGGGATTCGCCATCGTCAGTGGGATCTGGAAGGCGTGCAGTTTCACCCGGAAAGTATTCTTAGCGAGCAGGGACATGCGTTATTGAATAACTTTTTGCATCGTGCCGATTTTTAGTTGCCATTGAGTGATTTTTTATGCATATTTCGTGATTATATTTTCACTTCTACTTCTTGTTTAAAAAGGGTGGGGTTACATGGCAACTCAGCAGGGTGCAATCACGCGCGCAACATTTGACGAAGTCATTCTACCAATTTTCGCACCGGCCGAATTTATTCCGGTGAAAGGAAAAGGTAGCCGCGTGTGGGATCAGCAGGGTAAAGAGTACGTTGATTTTGCGGGTGGTATCGCCGTTACCGCGTTGGGGCATTGCCATCCAGCCCTGGTAGAGGCGTTAAAAACACAGGGCGAAACGCTGTGGCATATCAGCAACGTGTTTACGAATGAACCCGCACTGCGCCTGGCACGTAAGCTGATCGATGCCACCTTCGCCGAGCGCGTGGTGTTTATGAACTCCGGCACCGAGGCCAACGAAACGGCATTCAAACTGGCGCGTTATTATGCATCTACCCGCCACAGTCCGCATAAAACCAAAATCATCGCTTTCCACAACGCGTTCCATGGCCGTTCACTGTTCACCGTGACCGTGGGCGGTCAGCCGAAATACTCGGACGGCTTCGGTCCGAAACCGGCGGATATCATTCATGTGCCCTATAACGACCTGCATGCGGTAAAAGCGGTCATGGACGATCATACCTGTGCGGTCGTGGTTGAACCGATTCAGGGGGAAGGCGGGGTGACGGCGGCAACGCCAGAGTTTTTACAGGGCTTGCGTGAGCTGTGCGATGAACACAAAGCGCTGCTGGTGTTTGATGAAGTGCAGTGTGGAATGGGGCGCAGCGGCGATCTCTTCGCCTACATGCACTATGGCGTCACTCCGGATATCCTGACCAGCGCCAAAGCGCTCGGCGGTGGTTTCCCGGTAAGCGCCATGCTCACCACTCAGGAGATCGCCAGCGCGTTCCATCCGGGTTCCCACGGTTCAACCTACGGCGGTAACCCGCTGGCCTGTGCTGTTGCCGGTGCGGCATTCGACATCATTAATACGCCAGAGGTCTTAAATGGCGTCAATGCGAAACGCGAACTGTTCGTTAAGCATCTTGAAGACATCAATGCGCAGTATGACCTGTTCAGCGAAATTCGCGGCATGGGGCTGCTGGTTGGCGCGGAACTGAAACCGCAGTACAAAGGCCGTGCGCGTGATTTCCTCAACGCGGCGGCAAATGAAGGGCTGATGGTGCTTAATGCCGGTCCTGACGTAATGCGTTTTGCGCCGTCGCTTATCATTGAAGAGAACGATATCGCAGAAGGTATGCTGCGCTTCGCTAAAGCTGTAGCCAACGTGGTTAACGCTTAAGAGCGCAAGCGGCGATTTAACCAGATGCCGTGATGTGGGCGCTGACGCCAGGCCACCGAAGAAATGGTGTGCATGGTGTTCAGATGCCCCAGGATCCGTTGCAGATGTTGCTCCAGCGTACTCATTGGGCCATGCGTCATGCTCTCTGGCGCCTCCAGAATATTCACATCTCCTGAACTTCCCGGACCATCATACTCCAGCCGCTGCTGACAACGTTGCAGGGCAATTTCGCAGGACTGCAGATAACGCTGAGCCAGTTCCGGCGTGAGCATGGTGTGCTCCCGCGCCAGCGTGGTCATTGCATTAATATGTTCGACAATAAACTGACTGTGCGTGACCCACAGCTTCATGTCTGCCAGGTAACGTGTATCAAAACCTGGCTCCTGCATGGCCTGATTAAGCGAGTTAAAGAGCGCATTATGCGCCTGGTTTACCCGCATGCGCTGCCAGGCCAGCGGCGTCGCCTGGGGATCATCGCTCAGGATCAGCCGAATGGCATCCTGGTAAGTTTCCAGCGCGTCATGAGCATTTTTTCGCAGCAGGCCACTTTGCCATTGAGGCCACAGCCAGACCATGCCACCAAAAGCAATCAGGCAGCCGATCAACGTATCGATAAGACGAGCAACAATAAACTGGTCGCCATTCAGTGTAAGCAACTGGAGCGTATAGACCGCGGTGAGAGTAAAACCCACCATCGCCCAGCCGTAGCTTTTGCGGATAATCAGATAGCTCACCAGGGTGACGATCAGCATCGCGGTGAGCGTGAAGCCTTCCGGTACGTGGTAGTGCAGCGTCGCGCCGGCAATGATCAGCCCGGCCATGGTGCCTGCCGCCCGGTGCAGGATGCGCACGCGTGTCGCCCCATAACCGTTTTGCGTAACAAACATCACCGTCATCATGATCCAGTAAGGTTTAGGCAGATGGAGCGCGCTGCCCATCAGGCTGGCGATACTGAGCATGACGCTAATGCGTGCCGCATTACGTAAGGCGGAGGATTTCAACGACAGATAACTTTTTAGGGCCGGGATCAGGGGCAAACGGCGCTGCTTCTCCGCCATCAGATCACGGACATAGAGCGGGCGCTGGGTACGCAGAACCCGGGCTATCTGGCTGAAATGCCAGGCGCAAAACTGCCCAACCGGGTTATCCGGGTGCTGGCGGGCAATTTTCTCCAGCGCGCCAATCTGTTTATCCATATTGAAGCGTTTGGGGTAGCGGTGATAAAGAATATCATCGGCTATGACCCGTAACCGCGCGGCAACGGTTTGCGCATTCCAGCGGATAACTTCCTCGGCATGGCTGCGTTCGACCAGCTCCTGCACTTCCTGCGGTTGGTGGAGGCTGACGGCAATATGTTCCTGTAAGTCCAGCGCCACCTGGAAGACGCGGCGTAACCGCTTATAGTCGTTATTGTTATTCGCCGCCAGCATATGCAGTTGTTGGTAACACTGGCTGATCATATCCACCGCCTTTTGCTGGCGTGCCAGGAGTGGCGGAAGGGCTTTTTCTGGATCGACGTGCTGCGTCAGTAAACTGTATTTCGCTTCGCAATAGTCCGCCAGTTGGCGATACAGCAGGCTCAAGGATTCACGCAGTGGTTGCTCTCGCCACAGCCAGAACCAGAAGGCGTTAAACGCGCCGTACCACAGGGTACCCAGCCCATAAATCAGCAACGGCTCCCAGATGGGCATGTTACCGGCGAGGCTGAGAGTAAAAATGGCGGCAATGAGCGAGGCGGGTAGAAGCCGCCCGTGTAATGCGCTGATTTCTGCTGTAACGCCGAGCAGAAGCGTTAATCCGGTCAGAATCAGCGGCAGCGGAATATTTTGCGTCAGTAATAGTTGTACGGTGAGGCTACTGCCAGCAAAGAGCGTGCCGCCGATAATGACGCGTTTGAAGAAACGTTTATGCAGAGTATCCAGACCGGCAATATTGCAGCAGGCGGGAACGAGAGAAAACAGCAGACCAAGATCGAGACGACCCGCGATCAGACCCACGGTCACAGGAAGGCATAACACCAGCGTTTGTCGCAGTGCATAGTTGATTTCGGGGTGATAAATCAGCCTGCGCCACATGGGGAAGAGAGACAAAAACGGCGCATCGTTAAGGGCGATGCGCCGCTTGAGAATTAACGTGTACCGTACACGACAATGGTTTTACCGTGCGCGGAGATCAGGTTTTGATCTTCCAACATTTTCAGGATACGGCCGACGGTTTCGCGGGAACAGCCAACGATCTGACCAATTTCCTGGCGGGTAATTTTAATTTGCATACCGTCCGGGTGGGTCATTGCATCCGGTTGTTTCGCCAGATTCAGCAGCGTCTGTGCGATACGGCCCGTCACATCAAGGAAGGCGAGGTTACCGACTTTTTCCGAGGTGACCTGCAGGCGACGCGCCATCTGGGAAGACAAGCGCATCAGGATATCCGGGTTCACCTGAATTAACTGGCGGAATTTTTTGTAGGAGATTTCGGCCACTTCACAAGCGGTTTTAGCGCGTACCCATGCACTGCGCTCCTGACCCTCTTCGAACAGACCCAGTTCACCGATAAAATCTCCCTGGTTAAGGTAAGAGAGGATCATCTCTTTACCTTCTTCATCCTTGATTAGCACAGCCACTGAGCCTTTGACGATGTAATACAACGTTTCCGCTTTTTCACCCTGGTGAATCAGCGTGCTCTTCGACGGGTACTTATGAATGTGGCAATGAGACAAGAACCATTCGAGAGTCGGGTCTGTTTGCGGTTTGCCAAGCACCATGCGCGGTTATCCTCTGTTATAAGCTGGCTCCAGACGCTGGATTCACATATCGCGTCCGGGGTTGCAATCTATCTTCCCCATACCTGGGAAGTGGACCGTCAGACATGCCTGCGGCCTGTAATATGTGATGTCCTCTGCATACATGCATAACGTCAATGTATCACTGTAGCATCGTGATTGTTTTAGCATAGCTTTTGTCGCGTGTCTCCTGGTGTCTCGCTTCAGCTTGACGCAGGTCGCCTTCCGTTGCGAGTTTTCTTATGTGCGCGTAATCTGTAAAGAAAACTGTAACTCCGGAGTGAATTAAAAATGCAAGCTCGTGTGAAATGGGTAGAAGGTTTAACGTTCCTTGGCGAGTCTGCGTCCGGGCACCAGATCCTGATGGATGGTAACTCAGGCGACAAAGCCCCAAGCCCGATGGAAATGGTGCTGATGGCAGCAGGCGGATGCAGCGCTATCGATGTTGTATCTATTTTGCAGAAAGGCCGCCACGATGTGAAAGATTGCGAAGTGAAGCTGACCTCAGAGCGTCGTGAAGAGGCTCCGCGTCTGTTCACGCATATCAATTTGCACTTTATCGTGACCGGCAAAGAGCTGAAAGAGGCGGCGGTATCGCGCGCGGTGGATCTCTCTGCCGAGAAGTATTGCTCCGTGGCATTAATGCTGGAGAAAGCGGTGAAAATCACGCATTCATATGAGGTGATTGAGGCCTGAGAACATAGGTCGGATAAGCGTCGCGTATCCGACACATTCCCCGGTGGCGCCGCGCTTACCGGGGTTACAGAGGTTGTGTCGGCTGGAGGCCTATTGAATCTTCTTCCCTTCCATCAGCCGTTGGACCAGCGGTGTCATGATCAGCTCCATTGCTAACCCCATTTTGCCGCCAGGCACCACAAGCGTATTCATGTGTGAAATGAACGAACCCTGCAGCATCGCCAGTAACCAGGGATAGTCGATCCCTTCAAGATTACGAAAATGAATCACCACAAAGCTCTCATCCAGCGATGGGATCACTTTGGCGGCGAACGGGTTGGAGGTATCCACCGTCGGCACACGCTGGAAATTAATATGGGTGCGGGAAAATTGTGGGGTGATGAAATTGATGTAGTCTTCCATCGATCGAACCACCGAATCCATCACTGCCTCACGGGAGTGGCCACGCTCGCTGGTATCGCGGACCAACTTTTGCATCCACTCGAGGTTGACGATGGGCACCACACCTACCAGCAGATCGACGTGGCGGGCGACATCGTGCTGGGGCGTCACCACGCCGCCGTGTAACCCTTCATAAAACAGCACATCTGTTGGCTCCGGCAGGGGCTGCCAGGGGGTGAACGTACCGGGAACCTGGTTCCAGGGAACGGCTTCATCGTAGGTATGCAGATATTTTCGTGCCTGGCCTGTGCCGGTTTGTCCGTACTCAATAAACGTTTGTTCCAGCAGGCCGAAGTCATTCGCTTCCGGGCCAAAATAGCTGATATGTCGACCTAAATCGCGGGCTTTACGAATTGCCATGTCCATTTCAGGGCGGGTATAGCGATGAAAACTGTCACCTTCAACCTCGGCGGCATGCAAATTCAGTTGAGCAAAGATTTTGCGAAACGCGAGGCTGGTGGTGGTGGTTCCCGCACCGCTGGAACCTGTTACGGCAATAACCGGATGTTTAGCGGACATAGCAGCTCCCTGAGTAAACCATTGTTGTAGACGAAGCCAGCCGCCAGTCAGTTACTCGCGAAACTGCGAGCGCGGCATAATGTTGACGGTTTCGTGCAGTTCTGACCACACCAGTACGGCTTCACCGTTTTTAAGTTGCCGTCTCACATCGGCGACCTTTTGTTCGAGTGAGCGCTCATGTTCACCATAATCGGTGCCTTCACGCAAGACAAAGCTTTCAATCAGGCTGTCGAGCGTCTCAGGCGCCAGGTCCTGCCAGGGAATAATCATTTAGCTTTCCAGATAAGTTTGCAGCCAGTCGGGGATACGTTTCTCCAGCCACATTTCCGGGTGAAGTAACGTGCCGCCCACAAACCCCACGTGACCGCCATGTTCGGTGAGTTGATATTCTACCGACGGCGGTAATGTCTGCGTATCGGGGATCACATTTTGATCCATAAAGGGGTCATCTTTAGCATGGATGATCAGCGTCGGTTTGCTGATTTTATTCAGCAACGGCATGGCGCTGCACTGGCGGTAATAGTCAATCGCATCGGCAAAACCATGGATGCGCGCCGTAATCGCATCATCAAAATCGCGCAGACGACGCAGACGTTTCAACTGCCGTAAATCAATGGGTAAGGAACCCGGATAGGCTTTTAGTTTGCGCGACGCATTGGCTTTCAGCAGGTTGAGCAGATAGTGCTGATACACCCGTGAAAAGCCGGTTTCGATATGGGCGCTGCACGCTTCCAGTACAAAGGGGGCAGAGACAATGACCGCAGCATCCAGCGGGGCGCGATTTTCCTCTTTCGCCAGCAGGCAGGCCAGCATATTGCCGCCCAGCGAATAGCCCACCGCCGCGGTAGGGACCTGACCAAACTCCCGTTGCAGCCAGTGCAAAAACCAGGTGCCGTCTTCGGTTTCGCCAGAGTGATAAATACGGTTAAGGCGGTTAGGTTCACCGCTGCAGCCACGGAAATGCATCACCACGCCCAGCCAGCCGCGCGCTTTTGCTGCTTCTATCAGACCATGAGCATAGGGACTGTGCAGGCTGCCTTCCAGCCCGTGAAAGACCACCAGCCGTGGTTTATGTTTTGCCAGTGCAGGGTCTTCGCTCCAGGCGAGATCCACAAAATCGCCATCGGGCAGTTCCAGGCGCTGCCAGGTCGGCGTAAAGCCCAGTTTCCGGCGGATCAATCGCGGGAGCATCGTCTGGAAATGCGGATTGCTTCCGCCGCGCAGTGGGCGGAACGTAGAGCTATCAGCAGCCATTTCCGAGAGTCGTGAAGGTGTAATTTCAGCCATAGTAAAGAACAATAGAATCAAGAATGGGACAACTATAGCTGCTCGATGTTGCGCCGTTTTTTCATTTCGCGGGACATCGTGCAGGCCATACTAGTCCGTCAGTAAATTTCGGGAAAAGAGATGAATATCGACACCCGGCTTACGTCGCCACAAGCGTGCTTTTCGCGCACCTGTCGCTACGCTCTCGCCTGTCTCTTCAAACATGCCTGAGGCCTCAAATCGGCGAATCAGGCTTTTTCGCTGGATAGGCTGGCCGAGGATAATCTCCGTCGCCTCCTGCAATTGTGTCTGGGTAAAGGTATCAGGCAGACAATACACTGGCAGTAAAGAGTACATTGTTTTCTGTCGTAACCGTTGTAGCGCCGTCTGAATTATCTCCCGGTGATCGAAGGCCAGGTCGATATCATCCAGCCCGGTTACGGGCATCCATTTGGCATCGCTGACGCTCGCGATATGCGGCGCGCAGGCTACCCAGGAGATTAACGCATACCAGGCGATGGTCAGACTCCAGCCGCGTGGATCGCGTTTTGCCCCGGAAAACGTATCCAGTTGCTCCAGCCAGGAAGGGGAGACGCCCGTTTTTTCTGTCAGCTTACGTAATGCCGTGGCTCGCGTGGATTCATCTTTTTCCATATCGATAAATCCGCCAGGCAGACCCCAACGCCCTTGTTGAGGGTGACTCGCTCGTTTCACCAGCAAAACGTGAAGCGCCTGCTCATGCAGCGTGAACAGCACGCTGTCTACCGTCACCAGGGGAGAAGGGAACCGGCTGGCATCATAAGAATCCAGATACTCTGCTTCGCTGATCATTGCTTACTCGGCTTATTAAACACGCCACAAGTTTATCAGCCCACCCCATGGCGGCAAGCTAACTTTTATCTCTTTAAATATCAATTTGTTAACTTTTTATTTGCGCGACAGGGAAAAAATCCCTTGCCAATAAGTGTCCCATGGACAATATTATAAGTGTCTTAGGGACATTAATTAATGGTGAGGTGAATCATGACCAGCAGAATCGCGTTAACACTTGATAATCAACCCGTTGAAATCGAACGGGGTGTCTTTCCCGATGGCGCGGTATGGCTGAAAGTAATCGGTGAACTGCCACATTTTGCTCAGGTCATGCGGGTTCGCGTTGCCGCCATGCGCGATATGAACGATTTTATGCTGTTAGCCCAACTGGTTGATGCCGTGCGTCACGTTACCGACATCGCCGTAAGCCATCTTGAACTGGCATGGCTGCCCTGGGCGCGCCAGGACCGACACATGGTTAATGGCGACAGTTTTGCGCTCAAAGTATTCGCTAACCAGTTGAACACATTGAACTTCAACAAAGTTTTTCTGCTGGATCCCCACAGTGATGCGGCAGCGGCGGCCATTAACAATAGCGTGGTGGTTGCGCAGGAAACCTGCCTGATGAAAAGCGAAAACCTGCGTCAGGCGATAAGCACAGGCAAATTGATGCTTGTAGCACCCGATGCCGGGGCATTGAAGAAAATTCATAACGTAGCCAAAGCCAGCGGGGCACGGGACTATGCCATCCTCACGAAAGAGCGTGATGTTGCAACGGGTAACCTGACCGGTTTTTCCCTCGTTTCCGGCAATGTGGCAGGCAAAGACGTGCTAATTGTGGATGACCTTTGCGATGCGGGCGGTACCTTTATCGGCTCTGCTCAGGTACTACGCGATGCCGGCGCGCGCAGCGTGAGTTTATATGTAACCCACGGCGTGTTTTCTAAAGGGGTCGAGAACCTGCTGAACAATAGTATTGACGCCATTTATACCACTACTTCTTTTGCCTCTTCTGAGCTTCGCGACCCTCGCGTTGAGCTTATCGACATCGACACTATTTTTTGCGCTTAAGGGAGATAACACCATGAAAATGAACCCCATCCTGGCTATCGACGGTTACAAAGTTTCCCACCGCGCGCAGTACCCGCAAGGGACCACGCAGGTGTACTCCAACTTTACGCCGCGCAGCGATCGCTTTTTCTCATCTCCCGTGGCGGACGGCAAGCTGGTGTTCTTTGGCCTGCAGGGATTTTTGCAGTGGTTTATGGTCGATTTGTTCAACGATGCCTTTTTTGCCCGCCCACAAGAAGACGTGGTGAATGAATACAAAGCGGTGATGGACAGCTACCTGGGCAAAGACGCCGTGCCGGTTGACCACATTCGCGCACTGCATAATTTGGGTTATCTGCCTCTGCACGTTAAATCTCTTGATGAGGGCAGCAAAGTGCCGATGAAAGTGCCGGTGCTGACCATCACCAATACCCGTGACGAATTCTTCTGGCTGGTGAATTATCTTGAGACGGTGCTCTCCGCTGAATTATGGAAAGCCTCCACCAACGCCACCATTGCGCACCACTACCGTAAAGTCTGTGAACAGTGGGCGGTAAAAACCTGCAGCGACATGTCACATCTTGATTTCCAGTGCCACGACTTTTCTTTCCGTGGCATGGCGGGTCTCCAGGACACAATGCAGGCCGGTGCCGGGCACCTGCTGAGTTTTAAAGGTACCGACAGCATTCCGTCACTGCTCTACGCCCGTGACCACTACACCGCTGGTGAGGACTATTTTATCGGCGCGAGCATTCCGGCCACCGAGCATAGCGTGATGTGCATGGGCGAGAAGGAACAAGAAATTGAAACCTTCCGCCGCTTGATAGTCGATCTCTATCCGCAGGGCTTTGTCTCAATCGTCTCGGATACCTGGGATTACTGGCGGGTGATGACGGAATACACCCGTGAACTGAAACAGATAATCCTTAATCGTGAAGGGAGCGTCGTGTTCCGCCCGGACAGCGGTGACCCGGTTGAGATCCTGTGTGGCACCGGGGCGGATGATGATACCCGCAACACGCGCACCCCGGAGGAGAAAGGTTCTGTGGAAGTGTTATGGGAGATCTTCGGCGGCACCGTGAATGAGAAGGGCTACAAGGTACTCGACCCGCATGTTGGCCTGATTTATGGCGACTCCATTACCCTTGCGCGGGCAGATGAAATCCTGCGTCGCCTGGAAGCCAAAGGTTTTGCCAGCTCAAATGTTGTCTTTGGGGTGGGATCATTTACCTATCAGTACAACACACGCGATACGTTTGGTTTTGCGATGAAAGCGACATGGGGCGCGGTCAACGGCGAAGGGCGGATGATCTTCAAAGAGCCGAAAACTGACAGCGGCCTGAAACGTTCAGCGCGCGGGCTGTTACGGGTAGAAAGAGACACGCAAGGTGAGCTGCAACTGCATGATGAACAAACCTGGGAGCAGGAAAAAACCGGTGAAATGAAAACGCGTTTCCTGGACGGCAAACTGTATAACGTTGACCATTTTGAACAGATTCGCCAGCGCCTGACCGCCCAGCGCTAACCGTTCTACTCCATTCCGGGGGCGCATTGTGCCCCCTACGTGCTACAGATTTTCCCTTCTTAAAATGATCCTCGTCACAAATCATCACTTTGATTATTACTCTCAGGCTAACAATCGTCTTTTATCCTTAATTGATGCCTTTCTCACCAGCGCGCACACTTTACTCAGTGTTAAGCAAATCAAAATGATTCGCTGAATCAGGAGGTTAATAATGTTATCTGGACAAACGCCAGAACGGGTGTGGAATACGCGGCGCACGGAAAAACAGCGTCGCCTGGCATCCGTACCCGTACAGGGCAAGGTACTGCCGACCGACGATCTGGTCGCTATGCTGGAAAAATTGATCGCGCCGGGCGACAAAGTGGTACTGGAAGGGAATAACCAAAAACAGGCCGATTTTCTCTCCCGCGCGCTGGCGTCGGTCAACCCGCAAAAAGTCCATGACCTGCATATGATCATGCCAAGCGTCGGACGCAGTGAGCATCTCGACATTTTCGAAAAAGGCATCGCCCACAAGCTGGACTTTTCTTTCTCGGGTACCCAAAGCCTGCGTATCTCACAGTTGCTGGAAGATGGCCTGCTGGAAATCGGCGCTATTCATACCTACATCGAGCTGTATTCCCGCCTGTATGTTGACCTCTCGCCAAACGTGGCACTGATTGCCGGTTACAAAGCGGACCGTAAAGGCAATCTCTACACCGGGCCGAGTACCGAAGACACCCCGGCACTGGTGGAAGCGGCCGCCTTCCGCGACGGTATTGTTATCGCCCAGGTCAATGAACTGGTGGATGACGAATGCGATTTGCCGCGTGTGGACATCCCTGGCTCGTGGATTGACTACGTGGTCGTGGCTGATAAGCCTTTCTTTATCGAACCGCTGTTTACCCGCGACCCGCGCCTTATCAAACAGGAACACATTCTGATGGCGATGATGGCCATCAAAGGCATCTACGCCGAGCATCAGGTGCAGTCGCTGAATCACGGTATCGGCTTTAATACCGCGGCGATTGAACTGTTGCTGCCGACTTACGGCGAACAGCTTGGTCTGAAAGGCAAAATCTGTAAGCACTGGACGCTGAACCCGCATCCGACGCTGATCCCGGCCATTGAAAGCGGTTGGGTGGAGAGCGTGCACTGCTTCGGCGGCGAACTGGGGATGGAAGAGTACATCCGCGCCCGCCCGGACGTGTTCTTTACCGGCGCAGACGGTTCTATGCGCTCCAACCGCGCCTTCTGTCAACTGGCGGGTCAGTACGCAGTGGATATGTTTATCGGCTCGACCCTGCAGGTGGATGGCCTGGCAAACTCGTCGACGGTGACCCGTGGGCGTCTGGCTGGTTTCGGCGGTGCGCCAAATATGGGCCATGACCCGCATGGTCGTCGTCATGCGACGCCTGCCTGGCTGAATATGATCACCGAACCTGACCCCATGCAGCGCGGTAAAAAGCTGGTGGTGCAGATGGTTGAGACCTTCCAGGCTGGTGCAAAACCCACCTTTGTGGAAACGCTTGATGCTGTAGAGGTGGCCAAAACGTCCGGTATGTCGCTGGCGCCGGTCATGATTTATGGCGATGACGTCACCCATGTGCTGACCGAAGAAGGCATTGCTTACCTCTATCGTGCTGAAAGCCTTGAAGAGCGCCGTGCGATGGTCGCCGCCGTGGCCGGTATCACCGATATTGGCCTGGGCGTAGACGCCAGACGTGTCGCCGAATTGCGCCGCAGTGGCAAAGTGGTTTACCCGGAAGATATGGGGATTCGCCGCACCGAGGCCACCCGTTCGTTACTGGCGGCAAGCAGCGTGGCAGACCTGGTGGAATGGTCCGGTGGTCTTTATAACCCGCCTGCGAAATTCCGGAGCTGGTAATGAAACTTCTGCCACAGATTCAGGTTGAAGGCGGTGCCGAATGGCTGGCGCGAACCGCCACGCAGTGTCTGATTGACGAAGCACGATTAAGCCCGAAACCCGGTCTGGTGGACAGTCGGGGAAACGGCGCGCACCACGACTTAACGCTTGCGCTGATGGAACGCTCTGCCCATAGCCTGACCCCCACGTTTCAGGCGCTGGCGCAACAAAGCTGGCAGCGTCCGGCGGACATTGCGTTACGACAAACCATTGGACGACTCGGACGTGTTGGCGAACAGCAGATGATGGCGGCGACAGATGGCGTGAATACCCACCGTGGTGCGATTTGGGCGCTGGGGCTGCTGGTAAGCGCGGTGGCGATGCTTGGTGGCGATGCGAGCGCGCCTGTTATTGCAGCGACCGCCGCCACACTGGCGAAACTGCCGGATGATGCCGCGCCCAAAATTTTCAGTAAAGGGCTTCGCGCTACACATCGCTATCGCGTACCCGGTGCCAGAGAAGAGGCACAACAGGCCTTCCCGCATATTTTGCAGCTCGCCTTACCGCAATTGCGTTTGAGCCGGATGAACGGTGGCAGTGAATCTCACGCCCGGATTGATGCCCTGATGGCCATCATGACCTCGCTTACCGATACCTGCGTGCTCTCCCGTGCCGGGATGGAAGGGCTTGAGGTCATGCAGCACGGTGCGCGCGCCGTCTTAACCGCGGGGGGTAGTGCGACCCCGGAAGGACAGCAGGCGCTCCACCTCCTGGATCGTCAAATGCTGGCGCTGAACGCCTCACCGGGCGGTGCCGCAGACTTACTGGCTGCCACTCTGTTTCTTGACCGTATCGGGACGCCCTATTTCAAGCATTAAGAGGATGTTATGGAAAAAATCACATTAACCGTGCCCGCCAGCCGTACCTTAAACGGCAAAGCGCTGGCAGGAGTTGTTGGTTCAGGGGATATGGAGGTGTTATTCACCGCCGACCAGAGCCAGACACTCACTATAGATATCACGACTTCCGTCGACAACAGCCGTGGCCGCTGGGAAGCCTTGTTCAACCGTCTGCAAACCGTCAGCAGCCTGCCTGCGGGCAAACTGATCATTCATGATTTCGGCGCCACGCCTGGCGTTGCGCGCATTCGTATTGAACAGGTCTTTGAAGAGGTGAGCTATGCGTGATGATCGCAGTTTTATCGAACTAAAAGCACGCCAGCGTGCGCATGCATTGCTGGATGAAGGCAGCTACCGTGAACTGCTCGACCCGTTTGAAGGGATTGTCTCCCCGTGGCTGGGCGCGCAGGGCATCGTGCCGCAGGCCGATGACGGTATGGTGGTGGCGAAAGGCACCATCAACGGCAAACCTGCCGTGGTCGTCGCCATTGAGGGCGCCTTCCAGGGCGGCAGCATGGGCGAAGTCTCCGGTGCCAAAATGGCAGCGGCGCTGGAACTGGCGGCAGAAGATAACCGCAACGGTATCCCGACTCAGGCGGTGCTGAGTCTGGAAACCGGTGGTGTTCGTCTGCAGGAGGCCAACCTTGGCCTGGCGGCGATTGCTGATATTCATGCCGCGATTGTTGACCTGCGCCGCTATACCCCGGTGATCGGTATTGTGGCCGGGACCGTGGGCTGCTTCGGTGGGATGTCCATTGCCGCAGCGTTGTGCAGTTATCTGATTGTTACCCGCGAAGCCCGCCTGGGGCTGAACGGTCCGCAGGTCATTGAACAGGAAGCGGGTATTGAAGAGTACGACTCCCGCGACCGTCCGTTTATCTGGAGCATGACCGGTGGGGAAGTGCGCTATCAAAGCGGGCTGGTGGATGCGCTGGTGGGCGATGGCATAAACGCGGTGAAACAAGCCATGAACGAGGCGATTGCCAAAGGCGTGCCGGCAAAACACCGCACCGATAACTACGACGACTACCTTGCCCGTCTGACCAATTTCGACACCCGCAAACAGGCTGATGCCGAACAGATTAAAGCCCTTTTTGCCCGGGAGGTGAAATGATGAGTACTGCAATAAGCCGTGGCGAACTCTGGCTGGAAACTCTCGCCCCAAACGCCCAGCGCCTGGCAGGCTTATGCCCGTCCGTACAGGTAGCTGATGGTGAACTGAACGGTGAAACGGTGCGCTTTGTTGCCGTTGTGCCGGATGCGAATAACCATTTCCCGCGCGCCGCCAAAGGCGAGGTGGGCCTGCTGGAAGGCTGGACGCTGGCGAAAGTTATCAGCGAAACGGTCGCCGCTGATGCGGATAAAGCCGTAAAACGCCCGGTTGTGGCGGTAATTGATGTGCCAAGCCAGGCGTACGGTCGCCGTGAAGAAGGTTTTGGTATTCACCAGGCGCTGGCCGGTGCCGCTGCGGCTTATGCCAATGCGCGCCTGGCAGGCCATCCGGTGATTGGTCTCATTGTTGGTAAAGCGATGTCCGGCGCGTTTCTGGCGCACGGTTATCAGGCTAACCGGCTGATAGCCTTCAACGACAAAGGCGTGTTGATTCACGCGATGGGTAAAGAGTCCGCCGCGCGTATCACCTTGCGTACCGTAGAGGCGCTGGAAAAACTGGCGGCGACCATCCCACCGATGGCGTATGACATCAGTAACTACGCCACCCTTGGGCTGCTGGAAAATCTGCTGGATATCAGCAATCCGGATGCGCCATCGTCGTCCGATCTGACGCTGGTCAAAACCACGCTGCAAGAGGCTATCAACGCCGCTCGTCAGGATGCCACCCTGAAAAACCGTCTGGGCGCTGACAATCGCCGCTGCTCTGCGCTTGTGCGCGAACGCATGAAAGCGAGCTGGTAAGTAAAAAAGAGACCTGCCAGATGCATTAACTCCGTGGGCGCAGCCACTGTGCCCACGCGGGAGCGTGCATCCTGAAAATAATAATCATCGCACCAGTGCTAAACGTTTCTTTATTTATTACAGGTGATTTATGACTTATGTAATTGTTCATGCCCTCGCGCCGATTTTTATCATCATGTTGCTGGGCTTCTGGGCGGGCAAGGCCAAAATGGTGGATAACAAGAATGTTTCCCTGCTCAATATTTTCGTCATGGATTTTGCACTCCCCGCAGCCCTTTTCAGTGCCACGGTACAAACTCCGTGGACCGGTATCGTTGCCCAGTCTCCACTGATTCTGGTCCTGACGCTGGCGATGTGGGTTACTTACGCGGTTATCTACTTCCTGGCGACCCGTGTCTTTAAAAAATCGCCGCAGGATGCCGCCGTGCTGACCCTGACTGTCGCGCTGCCAAACTATGCGGCGCTGGGGCTGCCTATTCTGGGTAGCGTGCTGGGCGAAGGTTCTTCTACGTCGCTTTCCGTCGCGGTGTCGATTGCCTGTGGCTCAGTATTGATGACCCCGTTCTGCCTGCTGATTCTGGAACGTGAAAAAGCCCGTGCGCAGGGAGGTAACTCCGGTTCCACGCTGGCAATGCTGCCGGTTTTGATGTGGCGCTCGCTGAAAAAACCGATCGTGATGGGGCCGCTGTTGGGTGTGATCCTCTCTGCGATTGGTATCAAAATGCCGGAACTCCTGCTGGCGGCGATTAAACCGCTGGGCCTGTCTGCAACCGCAGCGGCGTTATTCCTGACCGGGGTGATCCTCTCTGCCCGTAAACTGCAGATCAACACGATGGTCATCACCTCGACCATTGCCAAGCTGCTGATTCAGCCTTTTATCGCCTGGGGCATCGTGCTGATTTTTGGCCTGCACGGTTCGGTGGCGATCACCGCAATCCTGATGATTGCACTTTCTGCGGGTTTCTTCGGCGTGGTATTCGGTAACCGATTTGGCGTGCAATCGCCGGATGCAGAAGCCGTGCTGTTGTTAAGCTCAGTACTGTGTATTCTGTCGTTGCCGCTGTTTATCTCGCTGACCTCAGGAATCTAAACCATGAAAACATTACGACCGCACGATCTTGTCTGGCTGGCTGAGCGTAGCGCCCTGGAAGGCGTTACCGAAGCCTGGGTTGAAGAGATATGGCACCCCGGTTTGCCGGTGGTGGTGCGGCGTGATGTGAATCCTAATGGACGCGTACCTGTCGGGATACGCGGCCTTAAACGTGAGCAACGCGCAGCGGCCTGGGTTGCCCCGGAGCACGTTGTCCGCGTTGTCTCTCCGGAAGAACTCGTTGATACGCAGACGCTGGTCCGTTCGCCGTTTATCACTCAACCGCCCGTGCAGGTCGCGTTCCAGTTGGCTCAACAGCGCTGGCCGTGGGTCTGGGGAATTACGGGCAGTAGCGGTTATAGCCTGGCAACCGGGATCCCGGTTTTGCATGCGGCCAGCGACCTTGACCTGATGATCCGTGCGCCGCAACCGCTGGCACGCGAGGCGTTACTTCGCTGGCAGCAGCAGATTTCAGGCGCCTTATGCCGTGTTGATACGCAGGTCAATGTTCCGCAGGGCGGCTTTGCGCTGACGGAGTGGCTGCGTGATGGCTGGGTGCTTCTGAAAACGAATCGCGGGCCGCAGTTGGTCAGCGATCCCTGGTTTGAGGGAAATTAAATGAAAATTCTGTTCACCTTTCCCGGGCAGGGAACGCAGCATCCGGGGATGTTGCGCGCGCTTCCGGGAACGGAACTGGCGCAGGCACGTGAGGTGCTGGGCGCAGAAATCGATACGCTGGATACTGCAGAAGCCTTACAGCATACGCGCGCCGTTCAGCTTTGTTTGTTGATAGCCGGGGTTGCCTGGGCGCGTGAACTTATGCGCCGGGACGTTTCGCCCGATATTGTCAGCGGCCTTTCGATTGGCGCCTATCCGGCCGCGGTCATCGCCGGAGCACTGGACTACGCAGACGCTCTGCGGCTTGTGGCATTACGCGGTGATCTAATGGAGCAGGCCTGGCCCCACGGTTATGGTCTGACGGCGATCATGGGCCTGACGCTACCGCAGGTGGAAGCACTGGTGGAAGGGAGCGGGGCGTATATTGCCAATCTGAATGCCGAGACCCAGATTGTGATTGCCGGTAGCGACGCAGCAATGGCGAGTGTGGGGCAAAAAGCGCTCGCCAAAGGCGCAAATAAAGTCCGACGTCTTGATGTCAGCGTACCGTCACACTGTGCGCTGCTGGCTGAGCCGGCCCAAAAACTGGCGGAGGCGTTTCGCAAGGTGACACTTGCTCGCCCGAGCTGTGCTTACCTTAGCGGTAGCACCGGGCGCGTATTGTGGCAGGCTGATAAAATTGCCGACGATCTGGCGATGAACATGGCGCGCACCGTGCGCTGGCAGGAGGCGATGATTGCGGCAAACGAACGTGAAGCCCGGCTGGCGATTGAGATGCCGCCCGGCGGCATATTGACCTGCTTAACCCGTCAGGCCGCATGGACGGGAGAGACGATTTCATTAGATCGCAGCGGCGTGTCGGTCGCGGAACACCTCGCAAAACGACTCAGATCGCAGGAATAAGCCGTGTTCGGTTCAGACGTTGTCCTGCCGGTTTCTGGCGTACATACGGCCTTCCGCCGCCAGCGCCAGTAAGTTCGGGTCATGCTCGCGGTTGCGGGCAAAGACAATGGCTATCTGCTGCTGCATCTGGTAGGGCTGTGCGAGTTTGAGTAGCTGCACGGAATTCTCATACACCTTCTTCATCCGCCCCGGCATCAACGTGAAGCCCACGCCCGCCTGCACCAGGCTCAGCATAGAAAAGATATCATTCACCCGCGTCACAATCTCTGGCTCAAACCCGGCGATATGGAAGGCTTCCTGAAACCCGGCGTAGGTGGCAAACCCTTCGGCAAGAGCGACGAATTTTTGCTGGCGATAGTCGCGTAAATCGGCTGGAGCGGAGGTATTCAGTTTCGCGGCCGCCGGTGCAGCCAGAAAGATTTCATCGTGGAAGAGCGGCAGCATTTCGAGGTTGGCTGAATCCAGTTCCGATTCAGAAATGGAGATCAGTATCGCGTCCAGCGATCCTTCCTCCAGTTTATGCAACAGGGTCTCGTTCGACCCCATCGTCAAATCCATCTCAAGTTCCGGGCGGCGCAGCTTCATCCCCATGATCAACTGGGGGACGGTTTCCAGCGTGAGTGAATAGAGGGTGCCGACGCGCAAACGATTCTGGCCGATACCCGCCATCTTGCGAGCTTCTGCCAGACCGCGCTCCATGATTTGCGTGGCCTCCTGGCAATACTCCAGTAATGTCCAGGCCGCCGGAAGGGGCAATAAGTTACGCCCTTTGTGGACAAACAGCGGGCAGCGTACGTTCTCCTCCAGCGTATGCAGCGCGCGATGCACGCTCACACCGCTAAGGTTCAGCGCCTCGGCGGCTCGGGCGATATTGCCTTTCTCCATGAAGGCCATAAAAATGGCCAGCTTGCGAAAGGTGAGATCACTGGTGATGTCGGGGTTCATCTCAGCCTGCCTGCGTGATTAATCAGTTTGCAGCATGGCCTCGAGCTGCTCGTGCGCCTCCAGCCACGCCATTTCGCACTCTTCAAGACCCGCTTTTGCCTTCGCCTGTTGCTGCAGACACTCGGTAAGTTCTGCTTTACGGCTTTGGTCATACAGGCCGCTGTCTCCGAGCTTCTCTTCCGCCTGCGCTAGCTGGGCATTGAGTTTTTCCATCTCTTTTTCGAGGCGGGTGATCTCTTTGCGCAGTGGTTGCGTTTGGGTTCGCAATTCGGCTTCACGGCGTTTCTGGTCTTTGCGGGCCTGCGCACTGTTGGCATTGTCTTTCGGTGCGTCGGTCGGCTGGCTTTCCTGTTTCTGAATGTCGCTCAGCCACTGCTGATAATCTTCCAGATCGCCATCGAACGGTTCGACTTTCCCGTCGTGTACCAGGTATAAATCGTCCGTGGTTGAGCGCAGCAGATGACGGTCATGCGACACCACCACCAACGCGCCTTCAAATTCGATTAACGCTTCGGTCAGCGCCTGACGCATGTCGAGATCAAGGTGGTTGGTGGGTTCATCGAGCAGCAACAGGTTCGGGCGCTGCCAGACGATCAGCGCCAGTACCAGGCGTGCTTTCTCGCCTCCGGAGAAGCGGCGAGTCTCTTCGCTGACTTTGTCGCCCTGGAAACCAAAACCGCCGAGATAATCACGCAGCTTTTGCTCCAGCTCCTGCGGTGCCATACGCGCCAGATGCTGTAACGGCGACTCGTCGGCACGCAAGAACTCCAGTTGATGCTGGGCGAAATAGCCAAGCTTGATGCCCTTCGCCAGACCGATGTCGCCGCTAAACGGCGTTAGTTCACCGGCCAGCAGTTTAATAAGCGTCGATTTACCCGCACCGTTGCGACCCAGCAACCCGATACGCGATCCTGGCACCAGGTTGAGCTTAATAGAGTCGAGGATGACGCGGTCGCCATAGCCAGCGCTGATTTTTTCCATTTTCAGCAGCGGATTGGGCAGGCTTTCTGGCGCACGGAAGCTAAAGTGGAACGGGTTATCCACGTGAGCCGGGGCGATAAGCTCCATACGCTCAAGCATTTTGATGCGGCTTTGCGCCTGCTTCGCTTTGCTGGCTTTGGCCTTGAAGCGATCGATGAAACTTTGCAGATGCGCCACGCGCTCCTGCTGGCTTTCGTACATTGCCTGCTGCTGCGCCAGACGGGTTGCGCGCTGACGCTCGAAGGAGCTGTAGTTGCCGGTGTATTCGAACATGGTTTGCTGTTCGATATGAATAATTTTATCGACCACCGGATCGAGAAAGTCACGATCGTGGGAGATAAGAATCAGAGTGCCCTGATAGCTCTTTAGCCACTTTTCCAGCCAGATTACCGCATCGAGATCGAGGTGGTTGGTCGGTTCATCGAGCAGCAGCAGGTCGGAGCGGCAAATCAGCGCCTGCGCGAGGTTAAGACGCATACGCCAGCCGCCTGAGAAATCGCTGACCGGACGTTCGAGCTGCTCGTTAGAAAAACCCAGACCGTGTAGCAAACTGGAGGCGCGCGAACGGATAGTCCAGGCATCGATAGCGTCGAGCTTGCCGTGGACGGTGGCGATGGCGTGTCCGTCATTGCGTTCGTTGGCGGCGTTCAGCTCTGCTTCGAGCCGACGGTATTCGCGATCGCCATCAATCACATAGTCGAGTGCGGGCATCGGCAGGGCAGGGGTTTCCTGATTCACCCACGCCAGTTGCCAGTTATTGGGAAAGGTAAAACTACCGCCATCAGCGCTGAGCTCGTTTTTCAAAAGCGCCAGCAACGTAGATTTGCCGCAGCCGTTTTTGCCCACCAGGCCGACTTTCTGACCCGGGTTGATGGTAGCTGTGGCGTTATCCAGCAGGACACGCACGCCGCGACGAATTTGTAACGAGGAGAAAACAATCATAAGGCGCCGTATGTTCAGACTATGTTAATTTGTCATTATGATAATGTAAGTAGTGAGCGGTTTCGCCTCACCAGGCCCGCAATGGTAGCCCAAAACAAAGAATTTAGACAAAATCATTCTGGCCGCTGAATGCGGTAATAAAAAAGACAGGTTTTACGCCCGGGAGGGGGATGATGTCCCAGACAGCGAAAGTACT
This sequence comes from Citrobacter sp. BDA59-3, assembly GCF_015167655.1. Classification (NCBI taxonomy): domain Bacteria; kingdom Pseudomonadati; phylum Pseudomonadota; class Gammaproteobacteria; order Enterobacterales; family Enterobacteriaceae; genus Citrobacter; species Citrobacter sp. BDA59-3. The sequence continues at coordinate 4,862,737 of NZ_CP063427.1, read as the reverse complement.
GCTGCTGTATGCCCATCCGGAATCACAGGACTCGGTGGCAAATCGAGTTTTGCTCAAGCCGGCAAAGCAACTGCACAATGTCACCGTGCATGACCTCTATGCACACTATCCAGACTTTTTTATTGATATTCCCCGGGAGCAGGCGCTGCTGCGCGAGCATGAGGTTATTGTTTTCCAACATCCGCTTTATACCTACAGTTGCCCGGCGTTGCTAAAAGAGTGGTTTGATCGCGTGCTTACGCGCGAATTCGCCAGCGGCCCGGGAGGGAGTCAGCTCGCGGGAAAGTACTGGCGTAGTGTCATCACCACCGGTGAGCCGGAGGCGGCCTATCGCCATGACGGGCTCAACCGTTATCCCATAAGCGATATTCTGCGCCCTTTTGAGTTAACGGCGGCCATGTGCCGCATGCACTGGATGAATCCCATCATTATTTACTGGGCGCGCAGGCAGCCGCCAGAGGCGCTGGCAAACCATGCGAAAGCCTACGGCGACTGGCTGGCCTCGCCAATCATGACGGGAGGCCTGTAATGGAGGGTTCGGATTTATTGCTGGCTGGCGTCCTGTTTCTTTTCGCTGCGGTGGTGGCGGTTCCGCTTGCTGCCAGGTTAGGAATTGGCGCGGTGCTCGGTTACTTGCTGGCGGGGATTGCCATTGGCCCCTGGGGGCTCGGTTTCATCAGCGATGTCGATGAGATCCTGCACTTTTCGGAACTTGGTGTCGTCTTCCTGATGTTCATCATTGGACTGGAGTTAAATCCGTCAAAACTTTGGGCGCTGCGTCGCTCTATCTTTGGCGTAGGCGCTGCGCAGGTGCTGATGAGCGCGGCCGTGCTGGCCGGATTACTGATGCTGACACAATTCTCCTGGCAGGCGGCGGTGATTGGCGGGATTGGTCTGGCGATGTCCTCTACCGCGATGGCGCTCCAGTTGATGCGTGAAAAAGGGATGAACCGTAGCGAATCCGGCCAGCTTGGCTTTTCGGTGCTCCTGTTTCAGGACTTAGCGGTGATCCCGGCTCTGGCGCTGGTACCGCTGTTGGCGGGTAACGGTGATGACCATCCTGACTGGGTAAAAATAGGCATCAAGGTGCTGGTGTTTGCGGGTGTACTGGTTGGCGGGCGCTATCTGTTGCGCCCGGTGTTTCGCTTTATTGCCGCATCCGGCGTGCGGGAAGTTTTTACAGCCGCTACATTGTTACTGGTCCTCGGATCGGCGCTGTTTATGGATGCGCTGGGGCTGTCGATGGCGCTGGGCACCTTCATTGCGGGTGTGCTGCTGGCGGAAAGTGAATACCGTCATGAGCTGGAAATAGCCATCGATCCGTTTAAAGGACTGCTGTTAGGGTTGTTCTTTATTTCCGTCGGCATGGCGCTCAACCTTGGCGTGCTCTATACCCATCTGCTTTGGGTACTGGCGAGTGTTGCCGTGCTGGTGGCGGTGAAGACGGGAGTGCTCTATTCCCTGGCGCGTATCTATGGTCTACGCAGTTCCGAGCGAATGCAGTTTGCCGGGGTGCTGAGCCAGGGGGGAGAATTTGCTTTTGTGCTTTTTTCCTCGGCATCCTCGCAACGCCTGTTCCACAATGATCAAATGGCGCTGCTGCTGGTGACGGTCACCTTATCCATGATGACCACGCCAGCGCTGATGAAGCTCATCGATAAATTGCTGTCCCGACGCTTTAACCAGCCAGAAGATGAAGACGAAATGCCGTGGGTGGACGACGATAAACCGCAGGTGATTGTGGTGGGATTCGGGCGTTTCGGTCAGGTGATTGGTCGTCTGCTGATGGCCAATAAAATGCGCATAACGGTACTGGAGCGGGATATCAGCGCCGTTAACCTGATGCGTAAATATGGCTATAAAGTGTATTACGGTGACGCCACGCAGCTTGAATTGTTGCGTTCTGCGGGGGCGGAAGAGGCCCAGTCCATCGTCATCACCTGTAACGATCCGGAAGATACGATGAAGCTGGTGGAACTGTGTCAGCAACATTTCCCGCAGCTTAAGATCATGGCGCGTGCGCGGGGCCGTGTGGAAGCACATGAGCTCTTGCAGGTGGGCGTGACACAATTTTCCCGTGAGACGTTTTCCAGTGCGCTTGAATTAGGCCGTAAGACGCTTATCTCGGTGGGGATGCACCCGCATCAGGCCCACCGTGCTCAGTTGCACTTTAAGCGTCTCGATATGCGTATGCTGCGGGAGCTGATGCCAGTGCATACCGATACAATGCAAATTTCCCGTGTGCGGGAAGCGAGACGAGAGCTGGAAGAGATTTTTCAGCGTGAAATGCAGCAAGAGCGTCGCCAACTGGATGGCTGGGACGAGTTTGAATAAGGGGGAACCCATGGCAGTACGTAAACGTTTTATTGCCGGGGCCGTATGCCCGTCCTGCCAGGCGCAGGATTCGATGGCAATGTGGCGCGAGAATAATGTCGATATAGTTGAATGCGTTAAGTGCGGTCACCAGATGCGTGAGGCGGATAAAGAAGCCCGTGAACATGTCCGCAAAGATGAGCAAGTTATTGGGATCTTTCATCCGGACTAGCGATATACCCAGAGTTTTTTTAAGCTAAAGGGTACACAGGGGCGGATTTCCGTTACAATCTGCGCCAGCAATTTTCCCACGCTCAGGAGATATCATGAAAGTAGCAAAAGACCTGGTGGTCAGCCTGGCCTATCAGGTACGTACAGAAGACGGTGTATTGGTTGATGAGTCTCCGGTGAGTGCGCCGCTGGACTACCTGCATGGTCATGGTTCCCTGATCTCTGGCCTGGAAACAGCGCTGGAAGGTCACGACGTCGGCGACAAATTTGATGTTGCTGTAGGCGCGAACGACGCTTACGGTCAATACGACGAAAATCTGGTTCAGCGCGTTCCTAAAGACGTCTTCATGGGCGTTGACGAGCTGCAGGTTGGCATGCGTTTCCTGGCTGAAACAGATCAGGGCCCGGTACCGGTAGAAATTACCGAAGTGGAAGACGACCACGTGGTGGTTGACGGTAACCACATGCTGGCTGGCCAGAACCTGAAATTCAACGTTGAAGTTGTTGCTATTCGCGAAGCAACCGAAGAAGAACTGGCTCATGGTCACGTTCACGGTGCTCACGGTCATGATCACGATCACGACCATGGTCACGACGGTTGCTGCGGCGGCCACGGCCACGATCATGACCACGGTCATGAGCATGGCAAAGGTGGTTGCGGCGGTAATGGCGGTTGCGGCTGCCACTAATACCCGTCGTCTTTCCAGCCACAGCGGCATGGGCTACGCTTGCGAACCCCGGTCACAGAGTGATCTATGCTCCGGGGAGTCCAGTAGCTTTATGTGTCGCGGTGACCAGGTAAATGTTCGGGCACAAAAAAAGCGGGAGATTCCCGCTTTTTTTACGTCTCAATAATGGGGCGGAGGCGTCTCTTCGGACTGTGAAGCGATGTGTGAGGGCTGGCTGGCTTTGAGTTTTTCTGCCATTAAGCGCATATGTTCGCGCAGCTTCGTCATTTCCAGTTCATGGGCAATGACCGTCTGGTTGAGCTCTTCAATGGTCATCTCCTGGAAGGCCAGTTTGCTTTCCAGTTCTGCCAGCCGCGCTTCCATTGTTAAATCGTTCATGGTGTACCTCGTATCAATGTTCTGCACGGTTATCGCCAGGATGACGGATTTTACTGAACTTTCACCCCGTCTGCAGCATCCGACTGGCGACGCGAAACTAATTTAAACAAAAATAGTCTGAAAACAGGCGATTTCAGGGGGAGACCTTATGTTGATTTCGCCCACAACGTTTTATAGTACGTTTCTCATTTACGTTTAACCCTGGGGTGAGATGCCCCGGCCCTGGAGATATGGATGAAATCACTGTTTAAAGTCACGCTGCTGGCGACCACGATGGCCGTTGCACTGAATGCGCCGCTGACCTTCGCTGCTGAAACCGCAACGAAAGATGCAACTGCAGCAGCAGCTGACAGCAAAGCGGCATTTAAAAATGACGACCAGAAATCCGCGTATGCGCTGGGTGCGTCACTGGGCCGCTACATGGAAAACTCCCTGAAAGAGCAAGAAAAACTGGGCATCAAACTGGACAAAGATCAGCTGATCGCAGGTGTTCAGGATGCGTTTGCTGATAAGAGTAAACTGACCGACCAGGAGATCGAACAGACTCTGCAGGCGTTTGAAACCCGCGTGAAGACAGCCGCGCAGGAAAAAATGGAAAAAGACGCTCTGGAAAACGAAACCAAGGGCAAAGCTTTCCGTGATGCGTTCGCTAAAGAGAAAGGCGTTAAAACCTCTTCTACTGGCCTGCTCTATCAGGTAGAGAAAGAAGGTACGGGTGATGCGCCGAAAGACAGCGATACCGTAGTCGTTAACTACAAAGGTACGCTGATTGACGGTAAAGAGTTCGACAACTCTTATACCCGTGGCGAGCCGCTCTCTTTCCGTCTTGATGGTGTTATCCCTGGCTGGACCGAAGGGCTGAAAAACATCAAGAAAGGCGGCAAAATCAAACTCGTGATTCCGCCAGAACTGGCTTACGGTAAAAACGGCGTTCCGGGTATTCCGGCTAACTCTACGCTGGTCTTTAACGTAGAACTGCTGGATATCAAACCAGCACCGAAAGCAGACGCATCTGCCGCGCCAGATGCAGCAGCTGCGCCTGATGCGCCAGCCGCTACGGGCGATAAGCCCGCGGACGCAAGCAAAAAATAATGATGTAAACGCCGCCGCCTTTTGAGCGGCGGTTTTTTTATTGCAGCACAGAGATACATATCATTCATACTGCTTCGGGGCGGGAATACCAGTATTTCTCACGCATACTCAAATCTGTGACCAGACAGCGCTGATGCCGCCAACAAAGAAGCAGCTTGAAGCATAAAATGTATATAATTCTGGAAAGCGTCACCCACGCTGTATTAATTTAATCCTCTGTGTAAATGTCGAGCCTGCCCTGAAAACATAACGACAGGCTCCTGAAAAGGAGTGCTTTTTTTCATGTCCAGGTCGCTTTTAACCAACGAAACCAGTGAACTTGATTTACTGGATCAACGTCCTTTCGATCAAACAGACTTCGATATTCTTAAGTCATACGAAGCCGTTGTGGACGGGTTAGCGATGCTCATTGGTTCTCACTGCGAAATTGTTTTGCACTCCCTGCAGGATCTGAAATGTTCCGCCATTCGTATCGCTAACGGCGAGCACACCGGGCGTAAAATCGGTTCGCCGATTACTGACCTTGCATTGCGTATGCTGCATGATATGACCGGTGCGGACAGTAGCGTGTCCAAGTGCTACTTCACGCGCGCGAAAAGCGGCGTTTTAATGAAATCGGTGACTATTGCTATTCGTAATCGCGATCATCGGGTCATTGGTCTGTTGTGCATCAACATGAACCTTGACGTGCCGTTCTCGCAAATCATGAACACCTTTATCCCGCCAGAAACACCGGATGCAGGTTCGTCTGTCAACTTTGCCTCTTCGGTAGAGGATCTGGTAACTCAGACCCTTGAGTTCACGATTGAAGAAGTGAATGCCGATCGTAACGTTTCCAATAACGCCAAAAATCGCCAAATCGTTCTGAACCTCTATGAAAAAGGTATCTTCGATATCAAAGATGCCATCAACCAGGTGGCGGATCGTTTGAATATCTCCAAGCACACCGTTTATCTGTATATCCGTCAGTTCAAAAGCGGTGACTTCTCCGGGCAGGATCGGTAATGCGTTTTGCCTTAATGGTCACAGGCCCGGCTTATGGTTCCCAGCAGGCGAGCAGTGCCTGGCAGTTTGCCTGCGCGCTGCTGGCCAGTGGGCATGAGCTGGATTGTGTCTTTTTCTACCAGGACGGGGTCAGCAATGCGAACGTGTTGACCTCTCCCGCCTCGGACGAGTTTGATCTCGTTCGCGCATGGCAACGTCTGCATGAGCAGCATCAGGTTGCATTGCATATCTGCGTTGCGGCGGCGCTGCGTCGGGGCGTTGTTGATGAAAACGAGGCCAGTCAACAGGGCTTGCCTTGCGCTAATCTCCAGCCGGGGTTCACGCTCTCGGGCCTGGGGGCGCTGGCCGAAGCGGCATTAACGTGCGATCGTGTGGTGCAATTTTAATGAAACGTATCGCTTTTATCTTTAGCTCTGCGCCGCATGGATCTGCTGCCGGACGTGAAGGCCTTGATGCATTAATGGCCGCGTCCGCTTTTACCGATGATATCGGCGTGTTTTTTATTGGTGACGGTGTCTTCCAGTTGCTGGTGAATCAACAGCCGAACGCTATCCTGGCACGAGATTACATCGCGACCTTTAAAGTTCTTCCTCTTTATGACATCGAAACCTGTTGGGTTTGTCAGGCATCGCTTCGCGAGCGTGGCCTGAGTGATGCGACGCAATTTGTGTTACCAGCGCAACTGCTGGAACCGGATGCGCTTCGCGATCAATTAGATGGGTACGATGTTGTCATGACGTTTTGAGGCATTTATGTTGCACACTTTGACTCATTCTCCCTGGCAATGTGATATGGCAACGTTACTGCGAACCTTACGCAGTGGGGACGATCTTTTATTGCTTTCCGATGGTGTGATTGCGGCTCTGGAAGGCGGGCAGTACCTTGAGTTGCTGCTAAATGCCCCCATAACGGTGCATGCGCTGAATGAAGACATTGATGCGCGGGGTCTGTCTGGTCAAATTTCGAGCAGTGTCGTCAGGGTTGGCTATAATGATTTCGTTAGCCTGGCGGTAAAACACGAGACTCAGATGCGTTGGTGATACGGGATCGTTGTATATTTCTTGACACCTTTTCAGCACAGCCATAAAATTCTGCGTCCTCATATTATATGAGGTCGATTTATTACGTGTTTACGAAGCAAAAGCTAAAACCAGGAGCTATTTAATGGCAACAGTTAACCAGCTGGTACGCAAACCACGTGCACGCAAAGTTGCGAAAAGCAACGTGCCTGCGCTGGAAGCATGCCCGCAAAAACGTGGCGTATGTACTCGTGTATATACTACCACTCCTAAAAAACCGAACTCCGCACTGCGTAAAGTATGTCGTGTTCGTCTGACTAACGGTTTTGAAGTGACTTCCTACATCGGTGGTGAAGGTCACAACCTGCAGGAGCACTCCGTGATCCTGATCCGTGGCGGTCGTGTAAAAGACCTCCCGGGTGTTCGTTACCACACTGTTCGTGGTGCGCTTGACTGCTCCGGTGTTAAAGACCGTAAGCAAGCACGCTCCAAGTATGGCGTGAAACGTCCTAAGGCTTAATGGTTCTCCGTTAAGTAAGGCCAAACGTTTTAAATTAATGTCAAACTAAACTCTTTGAGTTTTGGACAATCCTGAATTAACAACGGAGTATTTCCATGCCACGTCGTCGCGTCATTGGTCAGCGTAAAATTCTGCCGGATCCGAAGTTCGGATCAGAACTGCTGGCTAAATTTGTAAATATCCTGATGGTAGATGGTAAAAAATCTACTGCCGAATCTATCGTATACAGCGCGCTTGAGACCCTGGCTCAGCGTTCTGGTAAAAACGAACTGGAAGCATTCGAAGTCGCTCTCGAAAACGTGCGCCCGACTGTAGAAGTTAAGTCTCGCCGCGTTGGTGGTTCTACTTATCAGGTTCCAGTTGAAGTCCGTCCGGTTCGTCGCAATGCTCTGGCAATGCGTTGGATCGTTGAAGCTGCTCGTAAACGCGGTGATAAATCCATGGCTCTGCGCCTGGCGAACGAACTTTCTGATGCTGCAGACAACAAAGGTACTGCAGTTAAGAAACGTGAAGACGTTCACCGTATGGCAGAAGCCAACAAGGCGTTCGCACACTACCGTTGGTAATCCCTTCGGTTTAGTCACCAGGCGGGCGCTTCGGTGCCCGCTCTGGCTCACTTAATCTGAACGTCTAAAGCAATAAACGAGGAATCAAATGGCTCGTACAACACCCATCGCACGCTACCGTAACATCGGTATCAGTGCGCACATCGACGCCGGTAAAACCACGACTACCGAACGTATTTTGTTCTACACCGGTGTAAACCACAAAATCGGTGAAGTTCACGACGGCGCCGCTACCATGGACTGGATGGAGCAGGAGCAGGAACGTGGTATCACCATCACTTCCGCTGCAACTACTGCATTCTGGTCTGGTATGGCCAAACAGTATGAACCGCATCGCGTAAACATCATCGACACCCCGGGGCACGTTGACTTCACCATCGAAGTAGAACGTTCCATGCGTGTTCTTGATGGCGCGGTAATGGTTTACTGCGCAGTTGGTGGTGTTCAGCCGCAGTCTGAAACCGTATGGCGTCAGGCAAACAAATATAAAGTTCCGCGTATCGCGTTCGTTAACAAAATGGACCGTATGGGCGCGAACTTCCTGAAAGTTGTTGGTCAGATCAAAACCCGTCTGGGCGCGAACCCTGTTCCGCTGCAGCTGGCGATTGGTGCTGAAGAAGGTTTCACCGGTGTTGTTGACCTGGTGAAAATGAAAGCCATCAACTGGAACGATGAAGACCAGGGCGTTACCTTCGTTTACGAAGATATCCCGGCTGACATGCAGGACCTGGCTGACGAATGGCACCAGAACCTGATCGAGTCCGCAGCTGAAGCGTCTGAAGAGCTGATGGAAAAATACCTGGGCGGCGAAGAGCTGACCGAGGAAGAGATCAAGAAAGCGCTGCGTCAGCGTGTTCTGAACAACGAAATCATCCTGGTAACCTGTGGTTCTGCATTTAAGAACAAAGGTGTTCAGGCGATGCTGGATGCGGTAATTGATTACCTGCCTGCACCGACTGACGTACCGGCAATCAACGGTATTCTGGACGACGGTAAAGATACCCCGGCTGAACGTCACGCAAGTGATGACGAGCCGTTCTCTGCGCTGGCATTCAAAATCGCTACCGACCCGTTCGTAGGTAACCTGACGTTCTTCCGCGTGTACTCTGGCGTGGTTAACTCTGGTGATACCGTACTGAACTCCGTGAAAGCGGCTCGTGAACGTTTTGGTCGTATCGTGCAGATGCACGCGAACAAACGTGAAGAGATCAAAGAAGTTCGCGCGGGCGATATCGCTGCAGCTATCGGTCTGAAAGACGTGACCACCGGTGACACCCTGTGTAACCCGGATCACCCGATCATTCTGGAGCGTATGGAATTCCCGGAACCGGTAATCTCCATCGCAGTAGAACCGAAAACCAAAGCTGACCAGGAAAAAATGGGTCTGGCTCTGGGCCGTCTGGCTAAAGAAGACCCGTCTTTCCGTGTATGGACTGACGAAGAATCTAACCAGACCATCATCGCTGGTATGGGTGAACTGCACCTCGATATCATCGTTGACCGTATGAAACGTGAATTCAACGTTGAAGCTAACGTAGGTAAACCTCAGGTTGCTTACCGTGAAGCGATTCGTCAGAAAGTTACCGATGTTGAAGGTAAACACGCGAAACAGTCTGGTGGTCGTGGTCAGTATGGTCATGTCGTTATCGACATGTACCCGCTGGAGCCGGGCTCAAATCCGAAAGGTTACGAGTTCATCAACGACATTAAAGGTGGTGTAATTCCTGGCGAATACATCCCGGCCGTTGATAAAGGCATCCAGGAGCAGCTGAAATCTGGTCCGCTGGCTGGTTACCCGGTAGTTGACATGGGCGTGCGTCTGCACTTCGGTTCTTACCATGACGTTGACTCCTCTGAACTGGCGTTTAAACTGGCTGCGTCTATTGCCTTTAAAGAAGGCTTTAAGAAAGCAAAACCAGTTCTGCTTGAGCCGATCATGAAGGTTGAAGTAGAGACTCCGGAAGAGAACACTGGTGACGTTATTGGTGACTTGAGCCGTCGTCGCGGTATGCTGCGCGGTCAGGAATCCGAAGTGACTGGCGTTAAGATCCACGCTGAAGTACCGCTGTCTGAAATGTTCGGATACGCAACTCAGCTGCGTTCTCTGACCAAAGGTCGCGCATCGTACACTATGGAATTCCTGAAGTATGATGATGCCCCGAACAACGTTGCTCAGGCCGTAATCGAAGCCCGTGGTAAATAAGCCGCAGGGTTAAAACCAAAGTCCCGTGCTCTCTCCATAAGGGGGGAGCACTATAGTAAGGAATATAGCCGTGTCTAAAGAAAAATTTGAACGTACAAAACCGCACGTTAACGTCGGCACCATCGGCCACGTTGACCACGGTAAAACTACTCTGACTGCTGCAATCACTACCGTTCTGTCCAAAACTTACGGTGGCCAGGCTCGTGCATTCGACCAGATCGATAACGCGCCGGAAGAAAAAGCACGTGGTATCACCATCAACACTTCTCACGTTGAGTACGATACTGCGATCCGTCACTACGCACACGTAGACTGCCCGGGCCACGCCGACTATGTTAAAAACATGATCACCGGTGCTGCGCAGATGGACGGCGCGATCCTGGTTGTTGCTGCGACTGACGGTCCGATGCCGCAGACTCGTGAGCACATCCTGCTGGGTCGTCAGGTAGGCGTTCCGTACATCATCGTGTTCCTGAACAAATGCGACATGGTTGATGACGAAGAGCTGCTGGAACTGGTTGAAATGGAAGTTCGTGAACTTCTGTCTCAGTACGATTTCCCGGGCGACGACACTCCGATCGTTCGTGGTTCTGCTCTGAAAGCGCTGGAAGGCGAAGCTGAGTGGGAAGCGAAAATCATCGAACTGGCTGGCCACCTGGATACCTATATCCCGGAACCAGAGCGTGCGATTGACAAGCCGTTCCTGCTGCCGATCGAAGACGTATTCTCCATCTCCGGTCGTGGTACCGTTGTTACCGGTCGTGTAGAGCGCGGTATCATCAAAGTGGGTGAAGAAGTTGAAATCGTTGGTATCAAAGATACTGCGAAATCTACCTGTACCGGCGTTGAAATGTTCCGCAAACTGCTGGACGAAGGCCGTGCTGGTGAGAACGTGGGTGTTCTGCTGCGTGGTATCAAACGTGAAGAAATCGAACGTGGTCAGGTACTGGCTAAGCCGGGCACCATCAAGCCGCACACCAAGTTCGAATCCGAAGTGTACATTCTGTCCAAAGACGAAGGCGGCCGTCATACTCCGTTCTTCAAAGGCTACCGTCCGCAGTTCTACTTCCGTACAACTGACGTGACTGGCACCATCGAACTGCCGGAAGGCGTAGAGATGGTAATGCCGGGCGACAACATCAAAATGGTTGTTACCCTGATCCACCCGATCGCGATGGACGACGGTCTGCGTTTCGCAATCCGTGAAGGCGGCCGTACTGTAGGCGCGGGCGTTGTAGCAAAAGTTCTGGGCTAATTACTCGTTAATTAGTTTTGAACTGAAAAGGGCGCTAAGGCGCCCTTTTTGCTGCCTGCCTTCTTGCTGTCTGCCATCATATTTGTTCGCATTTTTTCTCATTATCCCACCATACAAACATCGCTGTGCTATTGTAATCATAACTATTCTCATTTACACTTTGCGCATAAATTGAACGGGAGTGATTATGTACGTTTGTTTGTGTAATGGTGTAAGTGATAAAAAAATTCGCCAGGCTGTACGCCAGTTCCATCCTCAATCATTCCAGCAATTGCGCAAGTTTATTCCTGTGGGAAATCAGTGTGGTAAGTGCGTACGCGCTGCTCGCGAAATCATGCAGGATGAGTTGCTGCAGATCCCGGAATATAAAGAAACCGCCTGAGTCTTCTGCTTTTTTTTGACTTCCCTGTAGCCCGATCTACGCTTCAATGAGTGGAAGCGGAGGGACTATAATGAAAGGTGATGTCAAAGTTATAAATTATCTCAATAAGTTATTGGGAAACGAGCTTGTCGCAATCAACCAGTATTTTCTCCACGCGAGAATGTTCAAGAACTGGGGCCTGATGCGCCTTAATGATGTTGAATATCATGAATCCATCGATGAAATGAAACACGCCGATAAATACATCGAGCGTATTTTGTTTCTTGAAGGCATTCCAAATCTGCAAGATCTGGGCAAACTCGGTATCGGTGAAGACGTTGAAGAGATGCTACAGTCCGATTTACGACTGGAGCTGGAAGGTGCCAGGGATTTGCGTGAAGCCATTGCCTACGCTGACAGCGTGCACGATTATGTCAGCCGGGACATGATGATTGAAATCCTGGCCGATGAAGAAGGCCACATTGACTGGCTGGAAACCGAGCTGGACCTTATCGGCAAGATTGGTTTGCAGAACTATCTCCAGTCGCAAATTAAGGTTCAAGATTAACCATCGACCTAAAGATGCTTTGGTAAGCCATGAACAAACCCGCGCCCGCCAGGAATGGACCAAAAGGCAGCGGGTTTTTTATTATCTGCATGCTTCTGCGTCTTATGGACATAAGGCAAGCGGCGCCGGACGCAAGTGATGCGGCAACAAAGACAAGCAAGGGTAAGACTTCCCAGCCATGCCAGGCACCCAGGGCCGCCAGAAATTTCACATCACCATAGCCGAGTCCTTCCTTATTACGTAGGAAGCGATACCCCCAATAAAGTGCCGCGAATCCGACGTAACCCGCAATAGCTCCTAATACCTTTTCCTGTAACAGCATGGGATTGAACCAGCCACAATAAAACAGCCCACTCCAGAGAAGAGGGCAGGTGAAGCGATCGGGTAGAAGGCCCTGCCGGACGTCATACCAAACCAGCAATGTATTAAGTACAAGGTAAATACATATAAAGAGAATTGTACCTGCCATATAACCTCCGCATGCTCGCTGGCGATAAAGCATCAGCGACAGAGATAAACGGCAAAAGAGGGGCAAGAGCGCTCTTGCGTACAAGCTCCAGAAAAAGATAACTGCCTTGCATAGCGCGGCATGCGATGCGCGACGCTTCACGCACAGGCGTTTAATTTATAAACGGCCCTTGCGTAAATGCCAGATTTACGTATAATGCGCGGGCTTGTCGTAATTGACGGCTGGTTCGATATGAACCCTGATAGCGTATTTGGCTATCAAACAATGCTCCCAATCGGGGGGCTATGTAAGAACGGTTACACTCTCCCATCAATCGTAATGGGTATGAGGAGTAATCATTTCGTCTATAAAATAATTGGAGCTCTGGTCTCATGCAGAACCAAAGAATCCGTATCCGCCTGAAAGCGTTTGATCATCGTCTGATCGATCAATCAACCGCGGAAATCGTCGAGACTGCTAAGCGCACTGGTGCGCAAGTCCGTGGTCCGATCCCGCTGCCGACCCGCAAAGAGCGCTTCACCGTTCTGATCTCCCCGCACGTCAACAAAGACGCGCGCGATCAGTACGAAATCCGCACTCACAAGCGTCTGGTTGACATCGTTGAGCCAACCGAGAAAACCGTTGATGCTCTGATGCGTCTGGACCTGGCTGCCGGTGTAGACGTGCAGATCAGCCTGGGTTAATCAGGTCATCGAGCGATTGAGAGGTTGAAACAATGATTGGTTTAGTCGGTAAAAAAGTGGGTATGACCCGCATCTTCACTGAAGATGGCGTATCTATCCCAGTAACCGTAATCGAAGTTGAAGCAAACCGCGTTACTCAGGTTAAAGATCTGGCTAACGATGGCTACCGCGCTGTTCAGGTTACCACTGGTGCTAAAAAAGCTAACCGTGTAACCAAGCCGGAAGCGGGTCACTTCGCTAAAGCTGGCGTAGAAGCTGGCCGTGGTCTGTGGGAATTCCGTCTTGCTGACGGCGAAGAGTTCACCGTAGGTCAGAGCATTAGCGTTGAGCTGTTTGCCGAAGTTAAAAAAGTTGACGTAACTGGCACCTCTAAAGGTAAAGGTTTCGCAGGTACCGTTAAGCGCTGGAACTTCCGTACCCAGGACGCTACCCACGGTAACTCCTTGTCTCACCGCGTTCCGGGTTCTATCGGTCAGAACCAGACTCCGGGCAAAGTGTTCAAAGGCAAGAAAATGGCAGGTCAGCTGGGTAACGAACGTGTCACTGTTCAGAGCCTGGACGTAGTACGTGTTGACGCTGAGCGCAACCTGCTGCTGGTTAAAGGTGCGGTCCCGGGTGCAACCGGTAGCGACCTGATCGTTAAACCAGCTGTGAAGGCGTGAGGAGATAGCAATGGAATTAGTATTGAAAGACGCGCAGAGCGCGCTGACTGTTTCCGAAACTACCTTCGGTCGTGATTTTAACGAAGCGCTGGTACACCAGGTTGTTGTTGCTTATGCAGCTGGTGCACGTCAGGGTTCTCGTGCTCAGAAGACTCGTGCTGAAGTAACTGGTTCCGGTAAAAAACCGTGGCGCCAGAAAGGTACCGGCCGTGCGCGTTCTGGTTCTATCAAGAGCCCGATCTGGCGTTCTGGTGGCGTAACTTTCGCTGCGCGTCCGCAGGACCACAGTCAAAAAGTTAACAAAAAGATGTACCGCGGCGCGCTGAAAAGCATTCTGTCCGAACTGGTACGTCAGGATCGTCTGATCGTTGTCGAATCTTTCTCTGTAGAAGCGCCTAAAACTAAGCTGCTGGCACAGAAACTGAAAGACATGGCTCTGGAAGATGTGTTGATCATCACCGGTGAGCTGGACGAAAACCTGTTCCTGGCTGCGCGCAACCTGCATAAGGTTGACGTACGCGATGCAACTGGTATCGACCCGGTTAGCCTGATCGCCTTCGACAAAGTCGTAATGACTGCTGATGCTGTTAAGCAAGTTGAGGAGATGCTGGCATGATTCGTGAAGAACGTCTGCTGAAGGTGCTGCGCGCACCGCACGTTTCTGAAAAAGCGTCTACTGCGATGGAAAAAACTAACACCATCGTTCTCAAAGTTGCTAAAGACGCGACCAAAGCAGAAATCAAAGCTGCTGTGCAGAAACTGTTTGAAGTCGAAGTCGAAGTCGTTAACACCCTGGTTGTTAAAGGGAAAGTTAAACGTCACGGACAGCGTATCGGTCGTCGTAGCGACTGGAAAAAAGCTTACGTCACCCTGAAAGAAGGCCAGAATCTGGACTTCGTTGGCGGCGCTGAGTAAGTCGGAGGAGTAATACAATGGCAGTTGTTAAATGTAAACCGACATCTCCGGGTCGTCGCCACGTAGTTAAAGTGGTTAACCCTGAGCTGCACAAGGGCAAACCTTTTGCTCCGCTGCTGGAAAAAAACAGCAAATCCGGTGGTCGTAACAACAATGGCCGTATCACCACTCGTCACATCGGTGGTGGCCACAAGCAGGCTTATCGTCTGGTTGACTTCAAACGCAACAAAGACGGTATCCCGGCAGTTGTTGAGCGTCTTGAGTACGATCCGAACCGTTCCGCGAACATCGCGCTGGTTCTGTACAAAGATGGCGAACGCCGTTACATCCTGGCCCCTAAAGGCCTGAAAGCTGGCGACCAGATTCAGTCTGGCGTTGATGCTGCAATCAAAGCAGGCAACACCCTGCCGATGCGCAATATCCCGGTTGGTTCTACCGTTCATAACGTAGAAATGAAACCAGGTAAAGGCGGTCAGCTGGCACGTTCCGCTGGTACTTACGTTCAGATCGTTGCTCGTGATGGTGCTTATGTCACCCTGCGTCTGCGTTCTGGTGAAATGCGTAAAGTCGAAGCAGACTGCCGCGCTACTCTGGGCGAAGTTGGCAATGCTGAGCATATGCTGCGCGTTCTGGGTAAAGCAGGTGCTGCACGCTGGCGTGGTGTTCGTCCTACCGTTCGCGGTACTGCGATGAACCCAGTCGACCACCCACATGGTGGTGGTGAAGGTCGTAACTTTGGTAAGCACCCGGTAACTCCGTGGGGCGTTCAGACCAAAGGTAAGAAGACCCGCAGCAACAAGCGTACTGATAAATTTATCGTACGTCGCCGTAGCAAATAATATTAGAGGATAAGCCATGCCACGTTCTCTCAAGAAAGGTCCTTTTATTGACCTGCACTTGCTGAAGAAGGTAGAGAAAGCGGTGGAAAGCGGAGACAAGAAGCCCCTGCGCACTTGGTCCCGTCGTTCAACGATCTTTCCTAACATGATCGGTTTGACCATCGCTGTCCATAATGGTCGTCAGCACGTTCCGGTATTTGTTTCCGACGAAATGGTCGGTCACAAACTGGGTGAATTCGCACCGACTCGTACTTATCGCGGCCACGCTGCTGATAAAAAAGCGAAGAAGAAATAAGGTAGGAGGAAGAGATGGAAACTTTAGCTCAACATCGCCATGCTCGTTCTTCTGCTCAGAAGGTACGCCTTGTTGCTGACCTGATTCGCGGTAAGAAAGTGTCGCAGGCCCTGGATATTCTGACCTACACCAATAAGAAAGCGGCTGTACTGGTCAAGAAAGTTCTGGAATCTGCCATTGCTAACGCTGAACACAACGATGGCGCTGACATTGACGATCTGAAAGTTGCGAAAATTTTCGTAGACGAAGGCCCGAGCATGAAGCGCATTATGCCGCGTGCAAAAGGTCGTGCAGATCGCATCCTGAAGCGCACCAGCCACATTACTGTGGTTGTGTCCGATCGCTGAGACTCTGGAGACTAGCAATGGGTCAGAAAGTACATCCTAATGGTATTCGCCTGGGTATTGTCAAACCTTGGAACTCTACCTGGTTCGCGAACACCAAAGAATTCGCTGACAACCTGGACAGCGATTTTAAAGTACGCCAGTACCTGACTAAGGAACTGGCTAAAGCGTCCGTATCTCGTATCGTTATCGAGCGTCCGGCTAAGAGCATCCGTGTGACCATTCACACCGCTCGCCCGGGTATCGTTATCGGTAAGAAAGGCGAAGACGTAGAAAAACTGCGCAAGGTCGTAGCGGATATCGCTGGCGTTCCTGCTCAGATCAATATCGCCGAAGTTCGTAAACCTGAACTGGACGCAAAACTGGTTGCTGACAGCATCACTTCTCAGCTGGAACGTCGTGTAATGTTCCGTCGTGCTATGAAGCGTGCTGTACAGAACGCAATGCGTCTGGGCGCTAAAGGTATCAAAGTTGAAGTTAGCGGCCGTCTGGGCGGCGCGGAAATCGCACGTACTGAATGGTACCGCGAAGGTCGTGTTCCGCTGCACACTCTGCGTGCTGACATTGACTACAACACCTCTGAAGCGCACACCACTTATGGTGTAATCGGCGTTAAAGTGTGGATCTTCAAAGGTGAGATCCTTGGTGGTATGGCTGCTGTTGAACAACCGGAAAAACCGGCTGCTCAACCGAAAAAGCAGCAGCGTAAAGGCCGTAAATAAGGAGCGTCGCTGATGTTACAACCAAAGCGTACAAAATTCCGTAAGGTGCACAAAGGCCGCAACCGTGGTCTGGCGCAGGGCACGGATGTGAGCTTCGGCACTTACGGTCTGAAAGCTGTTGGCCGTGGTCGTCTGACCGCTCGTCAGATTGAAGCAGCACGTCGTGCCATGACACGTGCAGTTAAGCGTCAGGGTAAGATCTGGATCCGTGTATTCCCGGACAAACCGATCACCGAGAAGCCGCTGGAAGTTCGTATGGGTAAAGGTAAAGGTAACGTGGAGTATTGGGTTGCCTTGATTCAGCCGGGTAAAGTCCTGTATGAAATGGACGGCGTTCCGGAAGAGCTGGCCCGTGAAGCCTTCGAGCTGGCAGCAGCAAAACTGCCGATTAAAACCACCTTTGTAACTAAGACGGTGATGTAATGAAAGCAAATGAGCTGCGTGAAAAAAGCGTTGAAGAGCTGAACGCTGAGCTGCTGAACCTGCTGCGTGAGCAGTTCAACCTGCGTATGCAGGCTGCAAGTGGCCAGCTGCAACAGACTCACCTGCTGAAGCAGGTTCGTCGTGATGTTGCACGCGTTAAGACTTTACTGACTCAGAAGGCGGGTGCGTAATGACCGATAAAATCCGTACTCTGCAAGGTCGCGTAGTTAGCGACAAAATGGAGAAATCCATTGTTGTTGCTATCGAACGTTTTGTGAAACACCCGATCTACGGTAAATTCATCAAGCGTACGACCAAACTGCACGTACATGACGAGAACAACGAATGCGGCATCGGCGACGTGGTTGAAATCCGCGAATGCCGTCCGCTGTCCAAGACTAAGTCCTGGACGCTGGTTCGCGTTGTAGAGAAAGCGGTTCTGTAATACAGTACGCATTCTCAATAATAAACGGTCCAGCGATGGGCCGTTTATTTTTTCTACCCATATCTAAGAAGCGGTGTTATAATGCCGCGCCCCCGATATGGGGCTTTTTTAACGACCCGTTTTTAGGGTCTCAGTAGTAGTTGACATTAGCGGAGCACTAAAATGATCCAAGAACAGACTATGCTGACCGTCGCCGACAACTCCGGTGCACGTCGCGTAATGTGTATCAAGGTTCTGGGTGGCTCGCACCGTCGCTACGCAGGCGTAGGCGACATCATCAAGATCACCATCAAAGAAGCAATTCCGCGTGGTAAGGTCAAAAAAGGTGATGTGCTGAAGGCGGTAGTGGTGCGCACCAAGAAGGGTGTTCGTCGCCCGGACGGTTCTGTCATTCGCTTCGATGGTAATGCATGCGTTATTTTAAACAATAACAGCGAGCAGCCTATCGGTACGCGTATTTTTGGGCCGGTAACTCGTGAACTTCGCAACGAGAAGTTCATGAAAATTATCTCTCTGGCACCAGAAGTACTCTAAGGAGCGAATCATGGCAGCGAAAATCCGTCGTGATGACGAAGTTATCGTGTTAACCGGTAAAGATAAAGGTAAACGCGGTAAAGTTAAGAATGTCCTGTCTTCCGGCAAGGTCATTGTTGAAGGTATCAACCTGGTTAAGAAACATCAGAAGCCGGTTCCGGCCCTGAACCAACCAGGCGGCATCGTTGAAAAAGAAGCTGCTATTCAGGTTTCTAACGTTGCACTCTTCAATGCGGCAACCGGCAAGGCTGACCGTGTAGGCTTTAGATTCGAAGACGGCAAAAAAGTCCGTTTCTTCAAGTCTAACAGCGAAACTATCAAGTAATTTGGAGTAGTACGATGGCGAAACTGCATGATTACTACAAAGACGAAGTAGTTAACAAACTCATGACTGAGTTTAACTACAATTCTGTCATGCAAGTCCCTCGGGTCGAGAAGATCACCCTGAACATGGGTGTTGGTGAAGCGATCGCTGACAAGAAACTGCTGGATAACGCAGCAGCTGACCTGGCAGCAATCTCCGGTCAAAAACCGTTGATCACCAAAGCACGCAAATCTGTTGCAGGCTTCAAAATCCGTCAGGGCTATCCGATCGGCTGTAAAGTAACTCTGCGTGGCGAACGCATGTGGGAGTTCTTTGAGCGCCTGATCACTATTGCTGTACCGCGTATCCGTGACTTCCGTGGCCTGTCCGCTAAGTCTTTCGACGGCCGTGGTAACTACAGCATGGGTGTCCGTGAGCAGATCATCTTCCCAGAAATCGACTACGATAAAGTCGACCGCGTGCGTGGTTTGGATATTACCATTACCACTACTGCGAAATCTGATGAAGAAGGCCGTGCTCTGCTGGCTGCCTTTGACTTCCCGTTCCGCAAGTAAGGTAGGGTTACTTAATGGCTAAGCAATCAATGAAAGCACGCGAAGTAAAGCGCGTAGCTTTAGCTGATAAATTCTTCGCTAAACGCGCTGAACTGAAAGCTATCATCTCTGATGTGAACGCAACCGACGAAGATCGTTGGAATGCCGTTCTCAAGCTGCAGACTCTGCCGCGTGATTCCAGCCCGTCTCGTCAGCGTAATCGCTGCCGTCAAACTGGTCGTCCGCACGCTTTCCTGCGGAAGTTCGGGTTGAGCCGTATTAAGGTCCGTGAAGCCGCTATGCGCGGTGAAATCCCGGGTCTGAAAAAGGCTAGCTGGTAATTGTCACCAATTGAATCACGGGAGTAAAGACAGATGAGCATGCAAGATCCGATCGCGGATATGCTGACCCGTATCCGTAACGGTCAGGCCGCGAACAAAGCTGCGGTCACCATGCCTTCCTCCAAGCTGAAAGTGGCAATTGCCAACGTGCTGAAGGAAGAAGGTTTTATTGAAGATTTCAAAATCGAAGGCGACACCAAGCCTGAACTGGAAGTAGCTCTTAAATACTTCCAGGGCAAAGCTGTTGTAGAAAGCATTCAGCGTGTCAGCCGCCCAGGTCTGCGCATCTATAAGAAAAAAGATGAGCTGCCGAAAGTTATGGGTGGTCTGGGTATTGCAGTTGTTTCTACCTCTAAAGGTGTTATGACTGATCGTGCAGCGCGCCAGGCTGGTCTTGGTGGCGAAATTATCTGCTACGTAGCCTAATCGGAGGAAAAAATGTCTCGTGTTGCTAAAGCACCGGTCGTTATTCCTGCCGGCGTTGATGTAAAACTCAACGGTCAGGTTATCACGATCAAAGGTAAAAACGGCGAGCTGACTCGTACTCTCAACGATGCTGTTGAAGTGAAACATGCAGATAACGCTCTGACTTTCGGTCCGCGTGATGGTTACGCAGACGGTTGGGCTCAGGCTGGTACCGCGCGTGCCCTGCTGAACTCAATGGTTATCGGTGTTACCGAAGGCTTCACTAAGAAGCTGCAGCTGGTTGGTGTAGGTTACCGTGCAGCGGTTAAAGGGAATGCAGTAAACCTGGCTTTAGGTTTCTCTCATCCTGTTGACCATCAACTGCCGGCTGGCATCACTGCAGAGTGCCCGACTCAAACTGAAATCGTGCTGAAAGGCGCTGATAAACAGTTGATCGGTCAGGTTGCAGCTGATCTGCGCGCCTACCGTCGTCCTGAGCCTTACAAAGGCAAGGGTGTTCGTTACGCCGACGAAGTCGTGCGTACCAAAGAGGCTAAGAAGAAGTAAGGTAACACTATGGATAAGAAATCTGCTCGTATCCGTCGTGCGACCCGCGCACGCCGCAAGCTCAAAGAGCTGGGCGCAACTCGCCTGGTGGTACATCGTACCCCGCGTCATATTTACGCACAGGTAATTGCACCGAACGGTTCTGAAGTTCTGGTAGCTGCTTCTACTGTAGAAAAAGCTATCTCTGAACAACTGAAGTACACCGGTAACAAAGACGCGGCTGCAGCTGTGGGTAAAGCTGTCGCTGAACGCGCTCTGGAAAAAGGCATCAAAGATGTGTCCTTTGACCGCTCCGGGTTCCAATATCATGGTCGTGTCCAGGCACTGGCAGATGCTGCCCGTGAAGCTGGCCTTCAGTTCTAAGGTAGAGGTGTAAGATGGCTCACATCGAAAAACAAGCTGGCGAACTGCAGGAAAAGCTGATCGCGGTAAACCGCGTATCTAAAACCGTTAAAGGTGGTCGTATTTTCTCCTTCACAGCTCTGACTGTGGTAGGTGACGGTAACGGTCGCGTAGGTTTTGGTTACGGTAAAGCGCGTGAAGTTCCAGCAGCGATCCAGAAAGCGATGGAAAAAGCCCGTCGCAATATGATTAACGTCGCGCTGAACCACGGCACCCTGCAGCACCCGGTTAAGGGTACTCACACGGGTTCTCGTGTATTCATGCAGCCGGCTTCCGAAGGTACCGGTATCATCGCCGGTGGTGCAATGCGCGCCGTTCTGGAAGTCGCTGGGGTTCATAACGTTCTGGCTAAAGCATATGGTTCCACCAACCCGATCAACGTGGTTCGTGCAACTATTGATGGCCTGGAAAATATGAATTCTCCAGAAATGGTCGCTGCCAAGCGTGGTAAATCCGTTGAAGAAATTCTGGGGAAATAAACCATGGCAAAGACTATTAAAATTACTCAAACCCGCAGTGCAATCGGTCGTCTGCCGAAACACAAGGCAACGCTGCTTGGCCTGGGTCTGCGTCGTATTGGTCACACCGTAGAGCGCGAGGATACTCCTGCTGTTCGTGGTATGGTCAACGCGGTTTCCTTCATGGTTAAAGTTGAGGAGTAAGAGATGCGTTTAAATACTCTGTCTCCGGCCGAAGGCTCCAAAAAGGCGGGTAAACGCCTGGGTCGTGGTATCGGTTCTGGCCTCGGTAAAACCGGTGGTCGTGGTCACAAAGGTCAGAACTCTCGTTCTGGCGGTGGCGTACGTCGCGGTTTCGAGGGTGGTCAGATGCCTCTGTACCGTCGTCTGCCGAAATTCGGTTTCACTTCTCGTAAAGCAATGATCACTGCAGAGGTCCGCCTCTCTGATCTGGCTAAAGTAGAAGGCGACGTAGTTGACCTGAACACGCTGAAAGCAGCAAACATTATCGGTATTCAGATCGAGTTCGCGAAAGTGATCCTGTCTGGTGAAGTTTCTACTCCGGTAACTGTTCGTGGCCTGCGTGTTACTAAAGGCGCTCGTGCTGCTATCGAAGCTGCTGGCGGTAAAATCGAGGAATAAGTAGCAGATGGCTAAACAACCGGGATTAGATTTTCAAAGTGCCAAAGGTGGCTTAGGCGAGCTGAAACGCAGACTGCTGTTTGTTATCGGTGCGCTTATTGTGTTCCGTATTGGCTCTTTTATTCCGATCCCTGGTATTGATGCCGCTGTACTTGCCAAACTGCTTGAGCAACAGCGAGGCACCATCATTGAAATGTTTAACATGTTCTCTGGTGGTGCTCTCAGCCGTGCTTCTATCTTCGCTTTGGGTATTATGCCGTACATCTCGGCATCAATTATTATCCAGCTGCTGACGGTCGTTCATCCGGCCCTGGCAGAACTGAAGAAAGAAGGGGAATCTGGTCGTCGCAAGATTAGCCAGTACACCCGTTACGGCACTCTGGTGCTGGCAATATTTCAGGCAACCGGTATTGCTACCGGTTTGCCGAATATGCCTGGTATGCAGGGCCTGGTTATTAACCCGGGCTTTGCATTCTATTTCACCGCTGTTGTAAGTCTGGTTACAGGGACAATGTTCCTGATGTGGCTCGGCGAACAGATTACTGAGCGTGGTATCGGTAACGGTATCTCAATCATTATCTTCGCCGGTATCGTTGCGGGACTCCCGCCAGCCATTGCCCATACTATCGAGCAAGCGCGTCAAGGCGACCTGCACTTCCTCCTGTTGCTGTTGGTTGCAGTATTAGTATTTGCAGTGACGTTCTTTGTTGTATTCGTTGAACGTGGTCAACGCCGCATTGTGGTAAACTACGCGAAACGTCAGCAGGGTCGTCGTGTCTATGCTGCTCAGAGCACACATTTGCCGCTGAAAGTGAATATGGCGGGGGTAATCCCGGCAATTTTCGCTTCCAGTATTATTCTGTTCCCGGCAACCATCGCGTCATGGTTCGGGGGCGGTACTGGTTGGAACTGGCTGACAACAATTTCGCTGTATTTGCAGCCTGGGCAACCGCTTTATGTGTTACTCTATGCGTCTGCAATCATCTTCTTCTGTTTCTTCTACACGGCGTTGGTTTTCAATCCGCGTGAAACAGCAGATAACCTGAAGAAGTCCGGTGCATTTGTACCAGGAATTCGTCCGGGAGAGCAAACGGCGAAGTATATCGATAAGGTAATGACACGCCTGACTTTGATTGGTGCGTTGTATATTACTTTTATCTGCCTGATCCCGGAGTTCATGCGTGATGCGATGAAAGTGCCGTTCTACTTCGGTGGGACCTCGCTGCTTATCGTTGTTGTCGTGATTATGGACTTTATGGCTCAAGTGCAAACTCTGATGATGTCAAGTCAGTACGAGTCTGCATTGAAGAAGGCGAACCTGAAAGGCTATGGCCGTTAATGGTCGCCCGAGAAGTTACGGAGAGTAAAAATGAAAGTTCGTGCTTCCGTCAAGAAATTATGCCGTAACTGCAAAATCGTTAAGCGTGATGGCGTCATCCGCGTGATTTGCAGTGCCGAGCCGAAACATAAACAGCGCCAAGGCTGATTATTTCGCATATTTTTCTTGCAAAGTTGGGTTGAGCTGGCTAGATTAGCCAGCCAATCTTTTGTATGTCTGTGCGTTTCCATTTGAGTATCCTGAAAACGGGCTTTTCAGCATGGTGCGTACAAGTAAAATTATAGGAGTGCATAGTGGCCCGTATAGCAGGCATTAACATTCCTGATCAAAAACATGCCGTGATCGCATTAACTTCGATCTACGGCGTCGGCAAGACCCGTTCCAAAGCCATCCTGGCTGCAGCGGGTATCGCTGAAGATGTTAAGATCAGTGAGCTGTCTGAAGAACAAATCGACACGCTGCGTGACGAAGTTGCCAAATTTGTCGTTGAAGGTGATCTGCGCCGTGAAATCAGCATGAGCATCAAGCGCCTGATGGATCTTGGTTGCTATCGCGGTTTGCGTCATCGTCGTGGTCTGCCAGTGCGCGGTCAGCGTACTAAGACCAACGCACGTACCCGTAAGGGTCCGCGCAAACCGATCAAGAAATAATCGGGGTGATTGAATAATGGCAAAGGCACCAATTCGTGCACGTAAACGTGTAAGAAAACAAGTCTCTGACGGCGTGGCTCATATCCATGCTTCTTTCAACAACACCATCGTTACTATTACTGATCGTCAGGGTAACGCATTGGGTTGGGCAACAGCCGGTGGTTCCGGTTTCCGTGGTTCTCGCAAATCCACTCCGTTCGCAGCTCAGGTTGCAGCAGAGCGTTGTGCAGAAGCCGTTAAAGAATACGGCATCAAGAATCTGGAAGTTATGGTCAAAGGTCCGGGTCCGGGTCGCGAATCTACTATTCGTGCTCTGAACGCCGCTGGTTTCCGCATCACTAATATTACTGATGTGACTCCGATCCCTCATAACGGTTGTCGTCCGCCGAAAAAACGTCGCGTATAACGCGCTCGTTTTCTAGGATTGTTGGAGAAAGAAAATGGCAAGATATTTGGGTCCTAAGCTCAAGCTGAGCCGTCGTGAGGGCACCGACTTATTCCTTAAGTCTGGCGTTCGCGCGATCGATACCAAGTGTAAAATTGAACAAGCTCCTGGCCAGCACGGTGCGCGTAAACCGCGTCTGTCTGACTATGGTGTGCAGTTGCGTGAAAAGCAAAAAGTTCGCCGTATCTACGGTGTGCTGGAGCGTCAGTTCCGTAACTACTATAAAGAAGCAGCACGTCTGAAAGGCAACACCGGTGAAAACCTGTTGGCTCTGCTGGAAGGTCGTCTGGACAACGTTGTATACCGTATGGGCTTCGGCGCCACTCGTGCAGAAGCACGCCAGCTGGTTAGCCACAAGGCTATCATGGTAAACGGTCGTGTTGTTAACATCGCTTCTTATCAGGTTAGTCCGAATGACGTTGTTAGCATTCGTGAGAAAGCGAAAAAGCAGTCTCGCGTGAAAGCCGCTCTGGAGCTGGCTGAGCAGCGTGAAAAGCCAACCTGGCTGGAAGTTGATGCTGGCAAGATGGAAGGCACGTTCAAGCGTAAGCCGGAGCGTTCTGATCTGTCTGCGGACATTAACGAACACCTGATCGTCGAGCTTTACTCCAAGTAAAGCTTAGTACCAAAGAGAGGACACAATGCAGGGTTCTGTGACAGAGTTTCTAAAACCGCGCCTGGTAGATATCGAGCAAGTGAGTTCGACGCACGCCAAGGTGACCCTTGAGCCTTTAGAGCGTGGCTTTGGCCATACTCTGGGTAACGCACTGCGCCGTATTCTGCTCTCATCGATGCCGGGTTGCGCGGTGACCGAGGTTGAGATTGATGGTGTACTTCACGAGTACAGCACCAAAGAAGGCGTTCAGGAAGATATCCTTGAAATCCTGCTCAACCTGAAAGGGCTGGCGGTGAGAGTTCAGGGTAAAGATGATGTTATTCTTACTCTGAATAAATCTGGCATTGGCCCTGTGACTGCAGCCGACATTACCCACGACGGTGATGTCGAAATCGTCAAGCCGCAGCACGTGATCTGCCACCTGACCGATGAGAACGCGTCTATTAGCATGCGTATCAAAGTTCAGCGCGGTCGTGGTTATGTGCCGGCTTCTGCCCGAATTCATTCGGAAGAAGATGAGCGCCCAATCGGCCGTCTGCTGGTCGACGCATGCTACAGCCCTGTAGAGCGTATTGCCTACAATGTTGAAGCAGCGCGTGTAGAACAGCGTACCGACCTGGACAAGCTGGTCATCGAAATGGAAACCAACGGCACAATCGATCCTGAAGAGGCGATTCGTCGTGCGGCCACCATTCTGGCTGAACAACTGGAAGCTTTCGTTGATTTACGTGATGTACGTCAGCCGGAAGTGAAAGAAGAGAAACCAGAATTCGATCCGATCCTGCTGCGCCCTGTTGACGATCTGGAATTGACTGTCCGCTCTGCTAACTGCCTCAAGGCAGAAGCTATCCACTATATCGGTGATCTGGTACAGCGTACCGAGGTTGAGTTGCTGAAAACGCCGAACCTGGGTAAAAAATCTCTCACCGAGATTAAAGATGTGCTGGCCTCACGTGGTCTGTCTCTGGGCATGCGCCTGGAAAACTGGCCGCCGGCAAGCATTGCTGACGAGTAACCGGATCACAGGTTAAGGTTTTACTGAGAAGGATAAGGTCATGCGCCATCGTAAGAGTGGTCGTCAACTGAACCGCAACAGCAGCCATCGCCAGGCTATGTTCCGCAACATGGCAGGTTCGCTGGTTCGTCATGAGATCATCAAGACGACCCTGCCGAAAGCGAAAGAACTGCGTCGCGTAGTTGAGCCGCTGATTACTCTTGCCAAGACTGATAGCGTTGCTAATCGTCGTCTGGCATTCGCCCGCACTCGTGATAACGAGATCGTGGCAAAACTGTTTAACGAGCTGGGCCCGCGTTTCGCGAGCCGTGCCGGTGGTTACACTCGCATTCTGAAGTGTGGCTTCCGTGCAGGCGACAATGCGCCGATGGCATACATCGAGCTGGTTGATCGTTCTGATTCGAAAGCAGAAGCTGCTGCAGAGTAATCTGCAGTAACGTAAGAAAACCCGCTTCGGCGGGTTTTTTTATATCCGCAAAACCTCCATATTCTCTACAATGTCTATAAGTTTTTCGTTCCTCTCCTGGAGGTGGTATGTGGTTACTTGACCAGTGGGCAGAACGACATATCCTCGATGCGCAGAAAAAAGGTGAATTTGAGCATTTGCCTGGTAACGGCAAACCGCTTGTCCTGGACGATGACTCGCATGTCCCGCCTGAACTACGCGCAGGGTTTCGTTTACTCAAAAATGCGGGCTGTCTTCCGCCTGAACTTGAATATCGTAAAGAAGCACTCGCTTTGTCAGACTTACTGGCTCATATACACCAGGATCATCCGGATTATCATGAAGTAAGTCGAAGATTGACGCTTTTGGAGCTGAAATTGAAGCAAGCTGGACTAAGTACAGAATTCCTTCGCGGCGAATATGCGGAAAAATTGATGCTGAAATTAGATGAGGAGTAGAGATGTTTCGCATTGGAGAATTAGCCAAACTGGCTGACGTTACCCCGGACACCATTCGCTACTATGAAAAACAGCAGATGATGGATCACGAGATCAGAACGGAGGGTGGCTTTCGCCTTTATTCAGACAATGACTTACAGCGTCTGAAATTTATCCGACATGCACGCCAGCTTGGATTTACGCTTGAGTCTATTCGTGAATTGCTCTCTATCCGTATCGATCCTGAGCATCACACTTGCCAGGAATCCAAGAGCATTGTTCAGGCGCGATTGAGCGAGGTTGAAGCGAGAATTCAGGAATTGCAGATTATGCAACGCTCTCTACAGAAATTGAATGATGCTTGCTGTGGGAGTGCGCACAGTAGCGTCTATTGCTCAATACTCGAGGCCCTGGAGCTGGGTGCCAGCAGCGCTCCTTAGGGACATTGATTTTTGTTGCCACCAAGCCTACACTTGCGCCGTTTTAAACCACAATCTGGAGAAATTATGAGCCACTATCAGCATAAGAAAGGGCAGATTAACAATAACGCCATCGAGGCATTGCTTCATGACCCTTTGTTCAGACAGCGGGTTGAGAAGAATAAGAAGGGGAAAGGGAGTTATTTACGCAAAGACAAACATGGTAAGAAAGGGAACTGGGAGGCCAGTGGCAAGCAGGCTAATCGCTTATTTACCACTGGCCTTCTGCTTAATCAGGAGCGTTTATTTTGTTCTTTTAACAGATCGCGGATTTCTGTTAACAGCAATTCCTCTTTGCCAGGAGCCGGCGGTGCTTTGGGTTCATCTTCCTGTTTACGTTTGAGACGGTTAATCAATTTAATTGCCATGAAAATAGCAAACGCGACAATAATAAAGTCGAAAATATTCTGGATGAAGACACCGTAATGCATTACGACTGCCGGGACATCGCCTTGTGCTGCGCGTAAAGTTAGGGCAAATTGCTTAAAGTCTATTCCACCAATCAGTAACCCTAATGGCGGCATGATAATATCAGCAACCAGTGACGACACAATCTTGCCGAATGCTGCCCCAATGATCACACCTACTGCCAAATCAACTACATTTCCCCGCATCGCAAATTCGCGAAATTCTTTTAGCAAACTCATGCTCTTCTCCTTGTGCTGTCAGACAAGTTAAGTCTAACAAATGTATTCTCGTTTTCCATTGAGGGTAAAAATTTGCTGAATTTTTTTAACATTGATAAAACCAGGGTTAAATAAAAGGCGCCGGTCTGGCGCCCGATAATTACAGGAAGAAAGGGCTGGGCTGGAACAGGCGCTCAACGTCGGTAATATATTTTTTGTCGGTAAGGAACATGATGACGTGGTCACCCTGTTCGATACGTAAATTATCGTTGGCGATCATCACATCATTACCGCGCACAACGGCACCGATAATTGTGCCTGGTGGCAGCTTAATCTCATCAATAACACGTCCGACGACACGCGAGGTACTCTCATCACCATGTGCCACGGCCTCTATTGCTTCGGCAACACCGCGACGCAGCGATGACACACCGACGATATCTGCTTTGCGCACATGGCTTAGCAACGCAGAAATAGTGGCCTGCTGTGGTGAAATCGCAATATCGATCACGCTGCCCTGCACCAGATCGACGTAGGCACGGCGTTGAATGAGCACCATGACTTTCTTGGCGCCCATTCGCTTGGCCAACATGGCGGACATGATATTCGCCTCATCATCGTTGGTGACGGCAATGAAGAGATCCATTTGATCAATATGTTCTTCTGCGAGCAGTTCCTGATCCGACGCATCACCATAAAACACAATGGTGTTTTGTAGTTTTTCCGCCAGTTCCGCCGCGCGTTGTTGATCGCGCTCGATCAATTTAACGCTGTAATCTTTTTCCAGGCGCATTGCCAGGCCAGCGCCGATATTCCCGCCGCCAACAAGCATGATGCGCTTATAGGGTTTTTCAAGACGCTGTAACTCGCTCATCACGGCACGAATATGTTGAGACGCGGCGATGAAAAAGACTTCATCACCGGCTTCGACAATCGTTGAACCCTGTGGGCGAATTGGGCGATCATGACGGAAAATAGCGGCGACGCGAGTATCAATATGCGGCATATGCTCGCGCATGGTTGATAGCGCGTTTCCTACCAGGGGCCCGCCGTAATAGGCTTTTACGACGGCGAGGCTAACTTTCCCCTCGGCGAAATTCACAACCTGAAGCGCCCCCGGGTATTCAATCAATCGATAAAGACTGTCGATGACCAATTGCTCCGGGGCAATGAGGTGGTCAATAGGCACAGCTTCAGAATGGAACAATTTGTCTGCGTCACGCACATAGTCCGGGGAGCGGATGCGTGCAATACGGTTTGGCGTATTAAATAAAGAATAGGCCACCTGGCAGGCAACCATATTTGTTTCGTCAGAACTGGTTACCGCAACCAGCATATCTGCGTCGTCAGCACCAGCCTCGCGGAGCACGCGTGGATGTGAACCATGCCCCTGGACGACGCGTAAATCAAATTTGTCCTGCAGACTACGCAGACGATCGCCGTTAGTATCCACGACGGTGATGTCATTATTTTCACCGACCAGGTTTTCTGCCAGCGTTCCGCCGACTTGCCCCGCGCCCAGTATTATGATTTTCATCAGCTGCGACCCGTTATCCTACTTATTGTTTGGAAAGCTTAGCGTAAAAGAAGCCGTCACCCTCTTCGGCTCCAGGCAGATTCTGCTGACCTGGCTGTTCTGGTGTTCCCGTTACGTTTAAGCGAGCATCAGGCGTACGTGACAGGAATGCGGCAATTTGCTGGCTGTTCTCTTCCGGCAAAACTGAGCACGTGGCATACACCAGCGTCCCGCCAGGTTTAAGATGTGGCCAGACAGCATCAAGAATCTCAGCCTGCAATTGCACAAGTTCGCTGATGTCACGATCCCGGCGCAACCATTTGATATCCGGATGGCGACGAATAACCCCCGTTGCTGAGCAGGGCGCATCCAGCAAAATACGGTCGAATTTCTCATCGCCGCACCATTGTGCAGGGTGACGTCCATCGCCTTGCTTCACCTCAGCGTTCATTCCCAGACGTTTAAGGTTGTCATAGACGCGGGAAAGACGTTGCTCGTCAATGTCGACAGCCAGAACGCGGGCTTGCGGAGCGGCTTCAAGGATATGTGTGGTTTTACCGCCTGGGGCGGCACACAAATCCAGGATGCGTTCACCATTTTGCGGTTCAAGGAAGGTTATGCAGCCCTGTGCGGACGCATCCTGGACAGTGACCCAGCCCTCATCAAAACCGGGTAATGCGCTTACAGGAACCGCGGATGCCATGCGTACAGCATCGGGATAATCCGGATGTGAGAATCCTTCCATTCCGCTTTCGGCCAGTAGCGCCAGCCAGGCGTCACGGGAGTAATGGTTACGATTGACGCGCAACCACATAGGTGGACGCAGATTATTGGCCTCGACAATATGTTGCCACTGTTGCGGATACGCTTTTTGCAGGCGTTTTAGCAACCACGCTGGGTGCAGGAAGCGTTGTTCACTCTGTTCAAACTCAGCCTGTAAGGCTTCTTGCTGGCGCTGGAACTGACGCAGTACACCATTAATCAGGCCTTTAAGCTGTGGACGCTTGATAGCAATGGCACCTTCAACGGTCTCTGCCAGCGCGGCGTGAGCTGGAATACGGGTATGCAGTAGCTGATACAGGCCAATCATAATCAGATAATGTACGGTACGCTGTTTACCCGTCATTGGACGGGACATCAACTTATTGATGAGCCAGTCCAGTTGCGGGAGCGTTCGCAGTGCGCCAAAGCAGAGCTCCTGCAGCAGTGCTTTGTCTTTATCGGAGACTTTTTGCTGTAGTGGCGGAAGAACATTACTCAGGGATTGCCCTTGTTCAACGACCTGCTCGATAGCCTGTGCCGCCATGCTGCGTAAATTAATATTTTTTTTCATAGCCACGAAAATAAAAAATGCCCGGTAGTACCGGGCTTAAAGATAATTGTCAGACCAGACGATTGCCCGGCGTAAACCACTCCCGCCGGGAGTTTAGTAAATCCTGGGCATTCATCGCTTTTTTACCGGCGGGTTGGAGCGATTCAAGATTCAAAATGCCCTCAGCCGTTGCAACCTGAATACCTTGCTTATTAGCTTCAATAATGGTGCCGGGTTCGGCTTTAGCCTGGCTATTTATCACCGACGCCTTCCAGACCTTAACGGGCTGCTCCTCAATGACGAAATAGCTCATTGGCCAGGGATTGAAGGCCCGAATACAACGCTCAAGCTGTTCAGCAGGCAAAGACCAGTCAAGAAATGCTTCTTCTTTGCTAAGTTTTTCAGCATAGGTAACCTGCGTTTCGTCCTGAATCTCGGGCGTTGCCGTACCAGTTGCAATTTGCGTCAGCGTTGCGAGCAAACCCTGCGGGCCAAGTTGTGCCAGCTTATCGTAGAGTGTCGCACTGGTGTCTTCGGCAGTGATTGGGCAGGAGAGCTTATAAAGCATATCCCCCGTGTCCAGCCCGACATCCATTTGCATGATGGTGACGCCAGTTTCCGTGTCACCTGCCCAGAGGGAACGTTGGATCGGTGCCGCACCACGCCAGCGTGGGAGCAAAGAACCGTGTACGTTCAGGCAGCCGAGACGAGGCATCTCCAGAACAGCTTTCGGCAGGATGAGGCCGTAGGCGACAACTACCATGACATCGGCCTGCAAATCGGCAACGAGCTGTTGATTTTCCTGTGGACGAAGAGACACTGGCTGAAATACCGGAATCCCTTTCTCTTCAGCCAGTACTTTGACCGGGCTCGGCATCATTTTTTTGCCGCGTCCGGCAGGACGATCAGGCTGAGTGAATACGCCAACGATCTGATGCTCAGAAGAGAGCAGCGCGTCGAGGTGACGCGCTGCAAAATCAGGTGTGCCGGCAAATATAATGCGTAGTGAATCTGACACGTGGATTCTTATCCTTAAGCTCGCGCTTTCATGCGATCAAGTTTTTCAACTTTCTGGCGAATACGTTGTTGCTTGAGTGGTGACAGATAGTCGATAAACAATTTTCCGACCAGATGATCCATCTCATGCTGAATGCAAATAGCCAACAGGCCATCCGCTTCCAGCTCATAGGTTTGACCTTCGCGGTTCAGCGCGCGGATTTTCACTTTTTCGGCACGCGGAACAAGCGCACGCTGCTCTGGAATAGAGAGGCAACCCTCTTCAATTCCCGTCTCGCCGCTTTTTTCCAGCAGTTCCGGGTTAATTAACACCAGTTGCTCATCGCGGTTTTCAGAGACATCAATAACAATAATACGTTGATGAATATCTACCTGGGTTGCAGCCAGACCGATACCTTCTTCGGCGTACATTGTCTCAAACATATCGTCAACGATACGCTGAATTTCTGCATTAACTTCTTTTACCGGCGCGGCGACTTTGCGAAGACGCTCGTCCGGAATATGTAACACTTGCAAAACTGCCATAAATATCCAGAGTCGTGTTCAAGAGTAAGAAAGATTATTCCCTCTATTCTAGACAAATCCCCCTCCGATTGACAGCATCGGTGACCAATCGCAAGGATTGGGCGAGCTATTTATGGCAGGGATGCATATGACTTCTACAGAAATATGGTTGCGCCTGATATATACAGGCGATCTGTTCGGTGAGGGAATGCTCAGGGCGGCGCAGAGCCTTACAAATAGCGCTGTGATTGATGTTGAGACGCTAACCTCAAGCGGCATGACGGTAAAACAGGCCAGACGGTTTCTGGCCATGAGCTCGCGCGAAATTGAAGAGAGTTTGCTATGGCTTGAGCAACCGCAGCATCATCTTATTCTGGCCTGCGAGAAGCAATATCCTCAGCAGTTACGAGCGATTGCTGATTATCCTGGTGCGCTTTTTATTATAGGGGAGCCAGATGTACTGGCGAGCCAGCAGATTGCTGTCGTTGGCAGTCGAGCACATTCATGGTACGGCGAGCGTTGGGGGACCCAGTTTTGTGAAGCCCTGGCACGGAGCGGTTTAACTATTACCAGTGGACTGGCGCTTGGGATCGATAGTGTTGCGCATCGCGCAGCGCTTAACGCGCAGGGTAAAACCATTGGTGTATTAGGGCATGGCCTTTTTACCGTGTATCCACGACGCCATGTCTCCCTGGCCGCCGACATCATTGCCAATGGCGGGGCGCTCGTCTCCGAATTTTCCCTCAAGACTACACCTTATCCTGGCAATTTCCCTCGACGTAATCGCATTATTAGCGGGCTTAGTCGTGGGGTGTTGGTTATCGAAGCTGCTTTACGCAGCGGTTCATTAGTGACTGCACGCAGTGCGGTGGAACAGGGGCGTGAGGTTTTTGCGCTCCCCGGCCCGGTAGGAAACCCCGGCAGCGAGGGGCCGCACTGGTTGATACAGCAGGGCGCGCTCCTGGTTGTCTCGCCAGAAGAGATTCTGGAAAATTTGCAATACGGGCTACATTGGTTGCAGCCAGGTAACGAAAATTCAATTTATTCGCCAGATCAAGAAGAGGTGGCATTGCCATTTCCCGAGCTCCTGGCTAACGTAGGAGATGAGGTAACACCTGTTGACGTCGTCGCTGAACGTGCCGGCCAACCTGTGCCAGTAACTGTGGCTCAGCTACTTGAACTGGAGTTAGCAGGGTGGATCGCAGCTGTACCCGGCGGCTATGTCCGATTAAGGAGGGCAAGCCATGTTCGACGTACTAATGTATTTGTTTGAGACTTACATCCATAACGAAGCTGAAATGCGGGTAGATCAGGACAAACTGGAACGGGACCTTACCGACGCTGGTTTTGATCGTGAAGATATCTATAACGCGCTTCTGTGGCTTGAAAAGCTGGCTGATTATCAGGAAGGCCTCGCCGAACCGATGCAGCTCGCTTCTGACCCGCTCTCCGTGCGTATTTATACGCCAGAAGAGTGTGAACGGCTGGATGCCAGTTGCCGGGGATTCTTATTATTCCTGGAGCAGATTCAGGTGCTAAACCTCGAAACACGTGAAATGGTGATTGAACGTGTGCTGGCGCTGGATACGGCAGAATTCGAACTGGAGGACCTTAAATGGGTCATTCTGATGGTTCTGTTTAACATTCCAGGATGTGAAAACGCCTACCAGCAAATGGAAGAATTACTCTTTGAAGTGAATGAAGGTATGCTGCATTAACCATTTTTTGCAGCTTCCAGAGTCCTTATGGCCAAATCAGCACTGTTTACGGTGCGTAACAACGAGCCCTGCCCACAGTGCGGGGCTGAACTCGTTATTCGTTCCGGCAAGCATGGTCCGTTTCTCGGATGTTCTCATTATCCGGAATGCGATTATGTGCGTCCGCTGAAAAGTCAGGCGGATGGACACGTCGTCAAAATTCTGGAAGGACAAGACTGCCCCGTCTGTGGTGCCGTACTGGTACTGCGACAGGGACGGTTTGGGATGTTCATTGGCTGTAGCCACTATCCTGAGTGTGAACATACCGAACAAATCGACAAACCCGATGACACCGCGATCACGTGTCCACAGTGTCAGTCCGGGCATTTGATCCAGCGACGGTCGCGATTTGGCAAAACCTTCCATTCCTGCGATCGTTATCCCGATTGTCAGTTCGTCATCAATTTCAAACCCGTGGCAGGGGAATGTCCAACATGCCACTACCCGCTACTGATTGAGAAAAAAACGGCGCAAGGTATCAGATGTTTCTGCGCCAGTAAACAATGTGGAAAGCCGGTAACGGCGGAACAGACTCGTGAAGAATAACCTGCATTTGGATCCCATTGCTGCTGCGGTGGCGGTCCTGAAAAATAAAAAAGTCATCGCATATCCCACAGAAGCGGTTTTCGGTGTTGGGTGTGACCCGGACAGCGAGATTGCCGTAAATCGTCTGCTTGAGTTGAAACAGCGCCCGGTCGAGAAAGGACTGATCCTGATCGCCGCCAGTTTCGAGCAGTTAAAGCCCTATATAGACGACAGCATGCTGAATGAGACTCAGCGGCAGGCTGTTTTCGACTGCTGGCCAGGACCGGTAACATTCGTCTTTCCTGCCAAAGCTACCACGCCGCGCTGGCTGACCGGGCGTTTCGACTCTTTGGCAGTGCGCGTTACCGATCACCCGCTGGTGATCGCGCTGTGCGAGGCGTACGGCAAACCACTGGTATCAACCAGTGCAAACTTGACCGGTTTACCTCCTTGCAGAACGGATGATGAAGTACGCCAGCAATTTGGTGCCGACTTCCCTGTCGTGGAAGGGAAAACGGGTGGCCGCCAGAATCCTTCTGAAATTCGCGACGCCCTTACCGGTGAATTATTTCGTCAAGGTTAACGCTATGGAATCCTACGCTGTATTTGGTAACCCCGTCGCACACAGCAAATCGCCGTTTATTCACGCGCAATTTGCGGCTCAGTTAAAGATTGAACACCCTTATGGTCGCGTACTGGCGCCAATGGATGATTTCGTCAATACGCTTGAGGCTTTCTTTGCTGCGGGAGGGAAAGGTGCCAATATTACCGTGCCTTTTAAAGAAGAAGCCTTCAGTCGGGCAGATGAACTTACCGAACGCGCTGCGCTTGCGGGGGCGGTAAATACATTAAAGCGTCTTGATGATGGGCGCTTGCTGGGTGACAACACTGACGGGATCGGGTTATTGAGCGATCTGGAGCGCTTGTCATTTATCAAACCCGGCTTTCGCATCCTGCTAATTGGTGCGGGTGGCGCTGCACGAGGCGTACTGCTCCCGCTGCTTTCGCTGGATTGCGCAGTGACAATAACCAACCGGACGTTGGCTCGAGCACAGGAACTGGCAACGCTTTTTGCTCATACCTGCAGCGTGAATGCGCTTGCGTTATCCGAGCTGGCAGGCCATGAATTCGACCTCATCATTAATGCTACCTCCAGTGGTATTGATGGAGGCGTGCCCGAGTTACCCGAATCTCTCATCCATGCAGAGCTTTTTTGCTACGACATGTTCTATCAAAAAGGCAGCACACCTTTCCTTGCCTGGTGCCAGCAAAATGGGGCGCAGCGATGCGCCGATGGTTTAGGGATGCTGGTGGGGCAAGCCGCGCATTCCGTGCTGTTATGGCATGGCGTATTGCCAGATATCGAATCTGTTATTAAACAGCTCCAGAAGGAACTGGCGGAATGAACCAGGCTATCCAATTTCCCGACAGGGAAGAGTGGAATGATGCACAGCAGGCGGTCTGTTTTCCTGCCCTGGTTAACGGCTTACAACTTACCTGCATACTGCGTGCTGAGGTTCTGGCGGAACGTTTTGGGGGCGATTCGCCAGCGCGGTGGCTGGCGTTGTTCCGGGAAAACCGCTGGGATCTGGAAGATGAGGCCGAACAGTTGATCCGTGAGCAGCAGGAAGACGAGCAGGGTTATATCTGGTTATCCTGAGCCAGATACTCATCCTTCCATTTCACGTAGTTGTTCGCCGAGTATTTTAACCCTGCGATCTCTTCTTCTTTTAGCGGGCGGATCTGTTTCACCGGGCTGCCAAGGTAAAGGTAACCGCTCTCGAGGCGTTTATTTTGCGGAACCAGGCTGCCCGCGCCAATCATCACGTCATCCTCTATAACCGCGCCATCTAATAAAATGGACCCCATTCCGACCAGAACGCGGTTACCGATAATGCAGCCATGCAGCATGACTTTATGTCCCACCGTCACATCTTCGCCAATGATTAGCGGGTTACCTTCTGGGTTATAAGAAGATTTATGCGTAACGTGTAATACGCTTCCGTCCTGGATATTACTGCGTGCCCCTATCTCTACATAGTTGACATCACCGCGGATAACGACCAGTGGCCAAATACCGACATCATCAGCAATACGTACATCGCCGATCACGACGCTGGTGGCATCGACCATCACTTTTTCACCGACTTGAGGATACAAATTTCTATAAGGACGTAAAACTGCGGACATAGCTACCTCATCAAAAACAGGTTGTGAAGTAGACTTTGGTGGCAATAACGGCCTTGTGCAAGCCTTTTACTTGTCATAATTCGAGCAGATCGTACGGGATCTCAGCGAAAAGGGCGAAAAAACAACAATCAGTAAAAAAGATCGAAAAAAGGCTTGTGCAAAAAAATGGGATCCCTATAATGCGCCTCCGTTGAGACGACAATGTGAAACACTTCACGAGATGGTCGGAACAACGAGGAGAAAAATCCTGAAATAACGGGTTGACTCTGAAAGAGGAAAGCGTAATATACGCCACCTCGCAACGGTGAGCGAAAGCCGCGTTGCACTGCTCTTTAACAATTTATCAGACAATCTGTGTGGGCACTCAAAGTGACATGGATTCTTAACGTCCTCGGACGATAAATGAATACCAAGTCTCATAGAGTGAACACGTAATTCATTACGAAGTTTAATTCTACGAGCATCAAACTTTTAAATTGAAGAGTTTGATCATGGCTCAGATTGAACGCTGGCGGCAGGCCTAACACATGCAAGTCGAACGGTAGCACAGAGAGCTTGCTCTCGGGTGACGAGTGGCGGACGGGTGAGTAATGTCTGGGAAACTGCCCGATGGAGGGGGATAACTACTGGAAACGGTAGCTAATACCGCATAACGTCGCAAGACCAAAGAGGGGGACCTTCGGGCCTCTTGCCATCGGATGTGCCCAGATGGGATTAGCTAGTTGGTGAGGTAATGGCTCACCAAGGCGACGATCCCTAGCTGGTCTGAGAGGATGACCAGCCACACTGGAACTGAGACACGGTCCAGACTCCTACGGGAGGCAGCAGTGGGGAATATTGCACAATGGGCGCAAGCCTGATGCAGCCATGCCGCGTGTATGAAGAAGGCCTTCGGGTTGTAAAGTACTTTCAGCGGGGAGGAAGGCGTTGTGGTTAATAACCGCAGCGATTGACGTTACCCGCAGAAGAAGCACCGGCTAACTCCGTGCCAGCAGCCGCGGTAATACGGAGGGTGCAAGCGTTAATCGGAATTACTGGGCGTAAAGCGCACGCAGGCGGTCTGTCAAGTCGGATGTGAAATCCCCGGGCTCAACCTGGGAACTGCATTCGAAACTGGCAGGCTTGAGTCTTGTAGAGGGGGGTAGAATTCCAGGTGTAGCGGTGAAATGCGTAGAGATCTGGAGGAATACCGGTGGCGAAGGCGGCCCCCTGGACAAAGACTGACGCTCAGGTGCGAAAGCGTGGGGAGCAAACAGGATTAGATACCCTGGTAGTCCACGCCGTAAACGATGTCGACTTGGAGGCTGTGCCCTTGAGGCGTGGCTTCCGGAGCTAACGCGTTAAGTCGACCGCCTGGGGAGTACGGCCGCAAGGTTAAAACTCAAATGAATTGACGGGGGCCCGCACAAGCGGTGGAGCATGTGGTTTAATTCGATGCAACGCGAAGAACCTTACCTGGTCTTGACATCCACGGAATTCGGCAGAGATGCCTTAGTGCCTTCGGGAGCCGTGAGACAGGTGCTGCATGGCTGTCGTCAGCTCGTGTTGTGAAATGTTGGGTTAAGTCCCGCAACGAGCGCAACCCTTATCCTTTGTTGCCAGCGGTCCGGCCGGGAACTCAAAGGAGACTGCCAGTGATAAACTGGAGGAAGGTGGGGATGACGTCAAGTCATCATGGCCCTTACGACCAGGGCTACACACGTGCTACAATGGCATATACAAAGAGAAGCGACCTCGCGAGAGCAAGCGGACCTCATAAAGTATGTCGTAGTCCGGATTGGAGTCTGCAACTCGACTCCATGAAGTCGGAATCGCTAGTAATCGTGGATCAGAATGCCACGGTGAATACGTTCCCGGGCCTTGTACACACCGCCCGTCACACCATGGGAGTGGGTTGCAAAAGAAGTAGGTAGCTTAACCTTCGGGAGGGCGCTTACCACTTTGTGATTCATGACTGGGGTGAAGTCGTAACAAGGTAACCGTAGGGGAACCTGCGGTTGGATCACCTCCTTACCTTAAAGAACCTGCCTTTGTAGTGTCCACACAGATTGTCTGATGAAAAATAAAAAGCAAGGCGTCTTGCGAGTGAGACTTCAGTGTCCCCTTCGTCTAGAGGCCCAGGACACCGCCCTTTCACGGCGGTAACAGGGGTTCGAATCCCCTAGGGGACGCCACTTGCTGGTTTGTGAGTGAAAGTCACCTGCCTTAATATCTCAAAACTCATCTTCGGGTGACGTTTGAGATATTTGCTCTTTAAAAATCTGGATCAAGCTGAAAATTGAAACGACACACGAAAGTGTGTTCGAGTCTCTCAAATTTTCGCGACACGATGATGTTTTACGAAACATCTTCGGGTTGTGAGGTTAAGCGACTAAGCGTACACGGTGGATGCCCTGGCAGTCAGAGGCGATGAAGGACGTGCTAATCTGCGAAAAGCGCCGGCGAGGTGATATGAACCTTTGACCCGGCGATGTCCGAATGGGGAAACCCAGTGCAATTCGTTGCACTATCGTTTGATGAATACATAGTCAAACGAGGCGAACCGGGGGAACTGAAACATCTAAGTACCCCGAGGAAAAGAAATCAACCGAGATTCCCCCAGTAGCGGCGAGCGAACGGGGAGCAGCCCAGAGCCTGAATCAGCTTGTGTGTTAGTGGAAGCGTCTGGAAAGTCGCGCGATACAGGGTGACAGCCCCGTACACGAAAGCACACAGGCTGTGAGCTCGATGAGTAGGGCGGGACACGTGGTATCCTGTCTGAATATGGGGGGACCATCCTCCAAGGCTAAATACTCCTGACTGACCGATAGTGAACCAGTACCGTGAGGGAAAGGCGAAAAGAACCCCGGCGAGGGGAGTGAAAAAGAACCTGAAACCGTGTACGTACAAGCAGTGGGAGCACCTTCATGGTGTGACTGCGTACCTTTTGTATAATGGGTCAGCGACTTATATTCTGTAGCAAGGTTAACCGTATAGGGGAGCCGAAGGG
This sequence comes from Citrobacter sp. BDA59-3, assembly GCF_015167655.1. NCBI lineage: Bacteria > Pseudomonadati > Pseudomonadota > Gammaproteobacteria > Enterobacterales > Enterobacteriaceae > Citrobacter > Citrobacter sp. BDA59-3. The sequence continues at coordinate 4,822,671 of NZ_CP063427.1, read as the reverse complement.
AAACCGAGTCTTAACTGGGCGTTAAGTTGCAGGGTATAGACCCGAAACCCGGTGATCTAGCCATGGGCAGGTTGAAGGTTGGGTAACACTAACTGGAGGACCGAACCGACTAATGTTGAAAAATTAGCGGATGACTTGTGGCTGGGGGTGAAAGGCCAATCAAACCGGGAGATAGCTGGTTCTCCCCGAAAGCTATTTAGGTAGCGCCTCGTGAATTCATCTCCGGGGGTAGAGCACTGTTTCGGCTAGGGGACCATCCCGGCTTACCAACCCGATGCAAACTACGAATACCGGAGAATGTTATCACGGGAGACACACGGCGGGTGCTAACGTCCGTCGTGAAGAGGGAAACAACCCAGACCGCCAGCTAAGGTCCCAAAGTCATGGTTAAGTGGGAAACGATGTGGGAAGGCACAGACAGCCAGGATGTTGGCTTAGAAGCAGCCATCATTTAAAGAAAGCGTAATAGCTCACTGGTCGAGTCGGCCTGCGCGGAAGATGTAACGGGGCTAAACCATGCACCGAAGCTGCGGCAGCGACGCTTATGTGTTGTTGGGTAGGGGAGCGTTCTGTAAGCCTGCGAAGGTGTGCTGTGAGGCATGCTGGAGGTATCAGAAGTGCGAATGCTGACATAAGTAACGATAAAGCGGGTGAAAAGCCCGCTCGCCGGAAGACCAAGGGTTCCTGTCCAACGTTAATCGGGGCAGGGTGAGTCGACCCCTAAGGCGAGGCCGAAAGGCGTAGTCGATGGGAAACAGGTTAATATTCCTGTACTTGGTGTTACTGCGAAGGGGGGACGGAGAAGGCTATGTTAGCCGGGCGACGGTTGTCCCGGTTTAAGCATGTAGGCTGGTTATCCAGGCAAATCCGGATAACCAAGGCTGAGGTGTGATGACGAGTCACTACGGTGATGAAGTAACAAATGCCCTGCTTCCAGGAAAAGCCTCTAAGCATCAGGTAACACGAAATCGTACCCCAAACCGACACAGGTGGTCAGGTAGAGAATACCAAGGCGCTTGAGAGAACTCGGGTGAAGGAACTAGGCAAAATGGTGCCGTAACTTCGGGAGAAGGCACGCTGATATGTAGGTGAAGCCCCTGCGGGTGGAGCTGAAATCAGTCGAAGATACCAGCTGGCTGCAACTGTTTATTAAAAACACAGCACTGTGCAAACACGAAAGTGGACGTATACGGTGTGACGCCTGCCCGGTGCCGGAAGGTTAATTGATGGGGTTATCCGTAAGGAGAAGCTCTTGATCGAAGCCCCGGTAAACGGCGGCCGTAACTATAACGGTCCTAAGGTAGCGAAATTCCTTGTCGGGTAAGTTCCGACCTGCACGAATGGCGTAATGATGGCCAGGCTGTCTCCACCCGAGACTCAGTGAAATTGAACTCGCTGTGAAGATGCAGTGTACCCGCGGCAAGACGGAAAGACCCCGTGAACCTTTACTATAGCTTGACACTGAACATTGAGCCTTGATGTGTAGGATAGGTGGGAGGCTTTGAAGTGTGGACGCCAGTCTGCATGGAGCCAACCTTGAAATACCACCCTTTAATGTTTGATGTTCTAACGTGGACCCGTTACCCGGGTTGCGGACAGTGTCTGGTGGGTAGTTTGACTGGGGCGGTCTCCTCCCAAAGAGTAACGGAGGAGCACGAAGGTTGGCTAATCCTGGTCGGACATCAGGAGGTTAGTGCAATGGCATAAGCCAGCTTGACTGCGAGCGTGACGGCGCGAGCAGGTGCGAAAGCAGGTCATAGTGATCCGGTGGTTCTGAATGGAAGGGCCATCGCTCAACGGATAAAAGGTACTCCGGGGATAACAGGCTGATACCGCCCAAGAGTTCATATCGACGGCGGTGTTTGGCACCTCGATGTCGGCTCATCACATCCTGGGGCTGAAGTAGGTCCCAAGGGTATGGCTGTTCGCCATTTAAAGTGGTACGCGAGCTGGGTTTAGAACGTCGTGAGACAGTTCGGTCCCTATCTGCCGTGGGCGCTGGAAGATTGAGGGGGGCTGCTCCTAGTACGAGAGGACCGGAGTGGACGCATCACTGGTGTTCGGGTTGTCATGCCAATGGCACTGCCCGGTAGCTACATGCGGAAGAGATAAGTGCTGAAAGCATCTAAGCACGAAACTTGCCCCGAGATGAGTCTTCCCTTGGACTTTAAGTCCACTAAAGGAACGTTAAAGACGATGACGTTGATAGGCCGGGTGTGTAAGCGCAGCGATGCGTTGAGCTAACCGGTACTAATGAACCGTGAGGCTTAACCTTACAACGCCGAAGATGTTTTGGCGGATTTGAGAAGATTTTCAGCTTAGATTCAGAGTTGAGTACGCAATGAAAGATTGCGTACTGAGCACAAAGAATTTGCCTGGCGGCTTTAGCGCGGTGGTCCCACCTGACCCCATGCCGAACTCAGAAGTGAAACGCCGTAGCGCCGATGGTAGTGTGGGGTCTCCCCATGTGAGAGTAGGGAACTGCCAGGCATCAAATTAAGCGTGCTGATATGGCTCAGTTGGTAGAGCGCACCCTTGGTAAGGGTGAGGTCCCCAGTTCGACTCTGGGTATCAGCACCAGTTTTAAGGTTAAAGTTCGGCGCTTAGAAAGAATTTGTCTGGCGGCTTTAGCGCGGTGGTCCCACCTGACCCCATGCCGAACTCAGAAGTGAAACGCCGTAGCGCCGATGGTAGTGTGGGGTCTCCCCATGTGAGAGTAGGGAACTGCCAGACATCAATTAAAACAAAAGGCTCAGTCGAAAGACTGGGCCTTTTGTTTTTGATATAGGTTTATTAGCGCGTTTGCAGCTTTCTTTTTCAGTACAACCTACGGGAACTGAAGCAATAAAAAAGGCCATCCGTAGAGATGGCCTTTTGCATTTCTATAACAACTATCAGTGGATAACCTGAGACAGAAAAGCACGGGTGCGTTCGGACTTAGGATTAGCGAAAAACTCCTGCGGCGGCGCCTGCTCAACGATTTCACCACGATCCATAAAGATCACCCGGTCAGCAACGGTACGTGCAAAGCCCATTTCGTGAGTCACACACAGCATTGTCATTCCCGATTCAGCCAGACCAATCATGGTATCCAGCACTTCTTTCACCATCTCAGGGTCAAGCGCAGAGGTTGGTTCATCAAAAAGCATAATTTTCGGTTTCATACAGAGTGAGCGGGCGATAGCCACACGCTGCTGCTGGCCACCAGAAATTTGCCCCGGGAATTTATGGGCGTGCTCAGCAATACGAACGCGCTCTAAATAGTGCATTGCCAGCGCTTCGGCTTCCTTCTTCGGCATCTTCCGTACCCAGATCGGTGCCAGCGTACAGTTCTGCAGTACCGTCAGATGCGGGAAAAGGTTGAAGTGCTGAAATACCATCCCCACTTCCTGGCGAACCTTCTCAATATTACGAATATCTTCGTTTAACTCGATGCCATCCACTACGATACGACCCTGCTGATGCTCTTCCAGATGATTAATGCAACGAATAGTCGTGGATTTCCCTGAGCCGGAAGGGCCGCACAGAACGATGCGTTCCCCTTGCTTTACCTTAAGGTTAATATCTTTAAGTACGTGAAATTGCCCGTACCATTTATTCACATCTTCGAGCGTAATCATCGCATCGGCAGGTTGCATAGTAATTTGACTCATAATTTCCTCAATGCGCTGAACGCCCGGTATGGAAGCGCTTCTCCAGATGTTGGCTATAGCGCGACATGCTAAAACAGAAAATCCAATAAACTAACGCGGCAAATACATAACCTTCGGTCGACATACCGAGCCAGGCGGGGTCAACCGTTGCCTGCTGGACGCTACTGAAAAGATCGAACAGGCCGATGATGATAACGAGGCTGGTATCTTTAAACAGCGCGATAATGGTATTCACCAGACCCGGAATAACCAGTTTCAGTGCCTGCGGTAAAATCACCAGCCCTTGTGTTTTCCAGTATCCCAGCGCCAGTGACTCGGCAGCTTCGTATTGCCCTTTTGGCAGAGCCTGCAAGCCGCCACGCACGACTTCGGCGACGTAGGCGGACTGAAACAGAATTACCCCGACCAGCGCACGGATCAGCTTATCGATACTTGTGCCTTCCGCCATAAATAGCGGCAGCATGACAGAGGACATGAACAGTACGGTGATCAACGGTACGCCACGCCAGAACTCGATAAAAATCACTGACAATACCCGCACGACCGGCATTTTTGAGCGACGCCCGAGCGCCAGCAATATGCCCAGAGGCAAAGCGCCAGCGATACCCACAGAGGCGATGATTAACGTCAGCGTTAACCCGCCCCACTGGCGCGTTTCCACACGTTCGAGTCCCAAAAAACCACCGTACATCAGCCACCACACCACAAGCGGATAGGCCACAGCCCAGCAAGCGATATAGCGACCACGGCTCGGTAGCTTTTTCCAGAACATCGGTGCAATAGAAAGGAGTCCGACAATCAGGGCGAGGTTAATGCGCCAGCGTTGCTCGTGCGGATAGAGGCCATACATGAACTGACCAAAACGCTCATGAATAAACACCCAGCACGCACCCGCTTTGGTACAATCTGCGCGCGTCGATCCTATCCAGTTCGCCTGAAAAAGAGCCCAGTTCAGCAGCGGTGGAATCAGTTCCCACATCAGCCAGAGGCAGAAGAGCGTCAGCAGTGCGTTCAGCCAGCTTGAAAATAAATTTTTCTTTATCCACAGCACAATACCGCTGCTTCCTGCACGGGTCTGGCGCGTAGATTGAGACAGAATAGCTTTTGTCATCAGATGTCCTTAGCGCTCAATTAATGCGATGCGGCGGTTATAGATATTCATAAGCAACGAAATCGACAGACTGATAATCAGATAAACCGACATGGTAATCGCAATCGTTTCGATGGCCTGGCCTGTCTGGTTCAACACCGTACCGGCGAACAACGACACCATATCCGGATAACCAATCGCGGCCGCCAGAGACGAGTTTTTTGCAATATTTAAATACTGGCTGGTCAGCGGTGGAATAATGACACGCAGTGCCTGCGGAATGATGACCTGACGCAACGTCACCGGGTTGGGCAAGCCAAGCGAACGTGCCGCTTCATGTTGACCGTAGGGGACAGATTGAATGCCTGAGCGGATAATCTCAGCAATGAATGCCGAGGTGTAAACCGACAGTGCAATCGTTAGTGCCGCCAGTTCCGGAATTAACACCATACCGCCCTGGAAGTTGAAACCGCGCAAGTGCGGGATGTCCCAGTGAAGCGCTGCGCCAAATACCCAATGAGCCAGCAACGGGAGCACAATAATCAGCCCCAGAGCCGTTGGCCATGTGCGGCGCAATTGGCCGGTTTTAATCTGGTGCGCTTTGTTAAAGCGGTACAGACCGATGCTGATGGCCAGTGCGATAACAATCGTGCCGATAAACGCCCATAGCCCTTCCCCCAGTTGAGGTGATGGGATATAGAGCCCCCTGTTACTGAGGAACAGCAAATCCATAGCGCCAATAGCCTGACGTGGGCCAGGTAAATTACGCAATACGGCGAAATACCAGAAGAAGATTTGCAGCAGCGGGGGAATATTACGGAACGTCTCGATATAAATCGTAGAGAGCTTACGTAACAGCCAGTTTTCTGAAAGACGGCAGAGTCCCAGAAAAAAGCCGATAAATGAGGCGAAAACAATACACAGCGCTGATACCAGCAAGGTATTGAGCAGGCCAACGAAGAAGACGCGGCCATAAGTGTCACCCTGTTCGTAGTCGATAAGGTGCTGAACAATGCCAAATCCGGCAGCACGATCAAGAAATGCAAAACCAGAAGTAATACCGCGGCTGTTCAGGTTAGTAACGGTATTGTGTATCAAATAGATCGCGATGCCGATAACAGCAAGAATAGCGATAATTTGAAACAGCCAGGCACGAACCGCAGGGTTTGAAAAGGAGAGTGATCCTTTAACGGTTGGGCGGCGTTGGGACATAAGAAAACCTCGGTAACCATGACTCTGGAGTGGGCGCCGCATAGGCAGCGCCCGTTACAGCACTTACGTCTTAACGTACTGGCGGAGCGTATTGAATACCGCCGTTGTTCCAGAGATTATTCTGGCCGCGTTTGATTTTCAGCGCGCTGTCAGCACCGACGTTACGCTCGAAGATTTCAGAGTAGTTGCCCACTTTCTTGATGATGTTGTAGGCCCATTTGTTGTCGAGTTTCAGGTCTTTACCAAAATCACCTTCGGTACCCAGCAGGTGCGCCATGTCTGGCGTTGCTGGTTTAGCCGCTTTCTCGTCAACGTTTTTCGAGTTGATGCCCATTTCTTCTGCGTTCAGCATGGCAAACAGGGTCCAACGAACGATGGAGAACCAATCTTCATCACCGCGACGAACGACCGGGCCCAGCGGCTCTTTGGAGATCACTTCCGGCAGGACGATCCATTCAGCCGGATTGCTTAGCTTGATACGCAGTGCGTACAACTGAGACTGGTCAGATGCCAGCGTATCGCAACGGCCTGACTCCAGCGCTTTTGCGGATTCATCAGAGCGGTCAAAGGTCACCGGCGTGTATTTCATATTGTTGGATTTAAAGTAATCCGCCACGTTGAGCTCGGTATCGGTACCCGCCTGAATACATACGGTGGCGCCGTCCAGCTCTTTGGCGCTTTTCAGACCAGCTTTGTTATGGGTCAGGAAGCCGATACCGTCGTAATAGGTTACGCCAGTAAAGGACATCCCCATACCAGCGTCGCGTGAAGAGGTCCAGGTTGTGTTACGGGAAAGGATATCTACCTCGCCGGATTGCAGTGCGGTGAAACGCTCTTTTGCGGTCAGCGGGGTGTATTTTACTTTCGTGTCATCGCCAAATACGGCAGCGGCAACGCCACGGCATACATCAACATCAATACCGGTGAATTTACCGTTAGCATCCGCGTAAGAGAAGCCAGGAAGACCGTCACTGATACCGCACTGTACGAAGCCTTTCTTCTTAACGGCATCCAGAGTTGTGCCAGCATGGGCTTGATTTGCAACGGCAAACAGCACGCCGGCAGCTGCCAGGCTGGCAATCATCATCTTTTTCATAATGCATCCTGTGTGGCGAAAAATTATCGTTATATGAAGGCGTCCGGGAAACGCCTTAAACCTGTCTGTGGCTTTGGCCATACTCTTTAAAGCAAAGGTAGTGCCAGTTTTTGCGAACGCGGAAAAATGCGAGCCGCGAGCACAATATGGAGAGTGTAGACATGAAAAAATAACCTCAACGCCCTGCCATGGTGCAAAATTCCAACCTGCGCCACAAAACAGAGCAAAAAACTTTCACATAGCCGATTCTGCTAACAAATAAGTTTCAGGGGGTAATATAAGCAAGAAAGCTAAACGCATTACTTTGTGAAACGCGTCACGAGCAGAGATGAAATAATTAAAAATGTGGCGGGAAATCAGGCAGGAGTGCAGAATTATTTAAATGAGTTGCTCATTTTTGATGCTAAAAATTTACGCCAATAAAAAGAAATGCACTGTAATAAAGCAAAGCGCGGCATAACCGCGCTTTGGATAAATTACTTAGTTAACGCGACGATACCCAGCGTTAAGCCTGCCAGAGCCGCAGCCCCTCCCGCAATCGCACCTGCGGTTTCCCAGTTATCCTGAGTCGTTCCTTTTACACAGGTATTGGTATGGACCAGACGCCCTTGATCATCATACGTGGGGACGCAAGGTGAGTCGTGCGCACAACCTGCCAGGGTAGCGGTAAGCAGAACAACGGAAATTAATCTTTTCATGATGTTACCTCTAAATAGTCCCGATCCCTGGTATCAAATAACGACACCAGCGCAGAATCGATACGCTATTTTAACATCGCGAAGATTAAGAATGCCCCGTTCAATAATCTCAAAGTATGAGCTGTGTAAACATCGTGAAGAGAATAACGATATTTCATCGAATAATGCAGAAAAAATGGAGGTGATGAAGAGAGTATGCAGGGGGATAAGGAAATATAAAAATTTAAAGTTCGTTATCTATTGTGAGCCAATGATTTTAATAAAAATAATGGAAATGGCAATAGCAAGGTAGGTTAAAAACGCCGACAGGCTAATAGATAAAAGGGTGCAAAATTAAACCCCCTTTTATCTACTCTATTGATATTTAACAAACAGGTTCCTGTTGGCACAATGTATTTCCCTGAGCGCTGATAACCTCAGGCGTGACCGGGCGACCTAACAGATAACCTTGTAGCGTATTGCATCCCAGCTCAGTCAAAAAGGCCTGCTGTTCTGTGGTTTCAACCCCTTCCGCCACCACTTTCAGATTTAACGTTTTCGCCAGCGCGATGATAGCCGAGACGATGGTTGCATCGTCGCCATCACTATTGAGTTCTCTGACAAAAGCGCGATCAATTTTCAGTTCACACGCGGGAAGTCGCTTAAGATAAAGCAAGCTGGAATAGCCAGTACCAAAGTCATCAATGGATGCCTGAACGCCTGCATCGGTAAGTTCCGTCAAGACGCGGACGCTCTCGTCAGGGTTCGTCATCGCTGTGGTCTCGGTGACCTCAAGTATTAGCGTGTCAGGTGGCACCTCATGCTTTTGCAGGCTATCCATGATGGTCTGAACCAGCGACGGTTGTTCAAATTGCAGTGTTGATAAGTTGACTGCTACCGACCAGCCAATATTCCCCTGCGCACGCCATTCGCTTAACTGGCGGCATGCTTCATCAATGACCCAGTTTCCGAGCGGGACAATCAGGCCCGTCTTCTCCGCTAACGGTAAAAAAACGTCCGGAGAGAGCATCCCTCGTTTTGGATGCTGCCAGCGGAGCAGGGCTTCAAAGCCAATGATTGGTCCGGCTGGCGCCTGGAATTTCGGTTGATAAACCAGGCGGAACTCTTTACGTTCCATTGCCAGCCACAGGTCGTTCATCAGTTGTAACTGCGTCTGCGCCAGGGTATTCATGGACGGCTGGAAGAAGTGATAGCCGTTTCGCCCCATATGCTTGGTGTGATACATCGCCGCGTCGGCGTTAAACATCAGCTCGCGCTCATTTTTACCATCGTGCGGATAGAGTGCGATGCCCACGCTCAGGGTGACCATCATGTCATACGGGTCGATATTAAACGGCTTGTCGATAACGCGCACCAGCGAGCCAGCAAGCGTCGCTGCTTCATCCGGGGCACTTACCTCTGTCAGCAGGACGAATTCGTCACCACCCATACGAGCCAGCGTAAATTGCCCCTTGAGCTGCTGCTTGAGACGATCAGCCACAGCAACCAGCAATTTATCGCCCACGTCGTGCCCATAGGCGTCGTTAACGGTTTTAAAGCCGTCCAGGTCCATAAACATCAGCGCGAAGAAAGAACCTTCACGTCTGGCTTTATTTATTGCCTGATCCAGACGGTCTTCCAGCAGCACGCGGTTAGGCAGGCGCGTTAGGGTATCGTGTAGCGCCAGTTGGGCCAGCTCGCGGTTCGCTTCTGCCAGTGACGAGGCCAACTGAGATGTCCGCGCCTGCAGGCGTGCATCCAGCATGGAAACGAGTAGAGTGATGCCGAGGATGGAAAATGCCACGACGCTTACCAGCACTGCCAGCCAGTTGCCGTTAACGCCATGGTGACTCATTGGCTCCTGGTTTGGGAATCGCGCTGCCATCATGCCGCTGTAGTGCATACCGGCAATAGCGATCCCCATTAGGATGGCCGCGCCAAAGCGCATTAAGGCCACCTGAGCGGCTTCATGACGAAGACGGAACGTCAGCCATAGCGCGGCAAAAGAAGCGGTTAATGCAATGATGACCGAGATGGCGACCCAGAACATATCCCAGACAATGGCGGGCTCCACTTTCAGCGCTGCCATGCCGGTATAGTGCATGGCAACGATCCCCATCCCCATCACAAAGGAACCGGGGAGAAGATGCAGCATGGTCAGTTCATTACCGCTGACTAACCAGAGTGCGAACAATGAGGCGCCGATGGCAATGAGCATGGAGATCGCCGTCAATAACGGGTCATAGCTCAGGTGCATTGAGATATCCATCGCCAGCATGCCGATAAAATGCATGGCCCAGATACCAATGCCCATTGCTACACCGCCGCCGGTCAACCACACCCATGATGAAGACCCTGAGCTGGTGGACACACGACCTGCCATATTTAGCGCAGTATAGGAAGCCAGAATGGCAACAATAAAAGAAACAACAACCAGGATTTGGTCGTATTGGCTAACCAGCATGATGTCATCAACTCATTCACAAAAGTATTATGCGTAGCTACACTTGAGAAGACAAAAAAGGTGGTGACATTATCATTGCAAGTGGATGACTCAAAACGGTTTCTCTGCTTGCACGAAGCAAGAGGCCGGGCGGGAAAACAGCTAATTTAAATCAGCACAGTTCACCAGCTTGAGAGGATTGACGGAATCCATGTTTCGGCATTTATCTACCTCTGTTGTCAGGAATTCGATCCACTGCATGATCAATGCATCCAGCAACAGGACAGAAAGGGCAAAAATAACCAGCCAAAAATACTTTCGAATCATCCCGCATATCCTTTTCGTGCAACCATTCGTTGGGAATATACACGAAAATGTTATCGGCAGGCGTTGAGGAAAGATAAGTTTTTTGGCGGAATTCCAGCGAAAAAAAAGCGCGTCCCCATGCCGGTCCGCGCCTTTTAACAAGCAGTCTCTGATAACTATCAGTTCATGCCGTATTTTTTCAGTTTCTTACGCAGCGTACCACGGTTGATACCCATCATCAGGGCAGCGCGGGTTTGATTGCCGCGGGTGTATTGCATCACCATGTCCAACAGTGGCTGTTCAACTTCAGCCAGTACCAGCTCATACAGATCATTAACATCCTGACCATTCAGTTGAGCAAAATAGTTCTTCAGTGCCTGTTTAACCGAGTCACGCAGGGGCTTTTGAGTTACCTGATCCTGAGAGTTAACGGTAGAAACGGTCAGTACGTCAGAATTTACGCGTTGTTCGAACATAGTTCTGTCAGCTCTTTATTTCATTACGCAAGATTTTCGAAGTATGCCTCCAACGCCTCCAGCTGTTCGCTGGCGTCCTCTATGGCGTTGAATGTGCGCCGAAACTGGTCATTTGGAGCGTGCTCCTGGAGATACCAGGAGACGTGTTTACGTGCAATTCGGTACCCTTTTGCCTGACCATAAAAGTCATGCAATTCCCGAACATGCGCGCAAAGCAAGCGCTTTACCTCTGCCAAAGGCAGTGGGGCGAGCAGCTCCCCAGTGTCCAGATAATGCTGGATTTCCCGAAAGATCCAGGGTCTTCCCTGAGCTGCACGTCCTATCATCAGGGCATCAGCCCCCGTATAGTCGAGTACAGCTCTGGCTTTAAGCGGGTCAGTGATGTCACCATTCGCGATAATCGGAATGGAAACCTTCTGCTTAACTGCCCGAATACTGTCGTACTCAGCGTCTCCATTGAACAAACAGGCGCGGGTGCGTCCATGAATGGTCAGAGCCTGAATGCCACAGTCTTCAGCCAGTTGGGCAATTTCTACGCAGTTACGGTGTTCCGGAGCCCAGCCAGTGCGAGTCTTAAGCGTGACGGGCACATCCACTGCTTTCACTACCGCGTTCAGGATAGACTTCACCAGATCCGGGTATTGCAGCAGGGCAGAGCCCGCAAGCTTGCGATTCACTTTCTTTGCCGGGCAGCCCATATTGATATCAATAATCTGGGCGCCGCTTTCCACGTTGATACGTGCGGCTTCCGCCATTTCTTCCGGGTCACTACCGGCAATTTGCACGGTACGAATACCGGGCTCATCGATATGCACCATCCGCAGTCTTGATTTGTCACTCTCCCAAACCTGCGGGTTGGAGGACATCATCTCGGATACCGTTAATCCGGCTCCCATCTCGTAGCACAACGTCCGAAACGGTCTGTCAGTAATGCCAGCCATTGGCGCTGCGATCAGTCGATTTCTGAGCTGGTGGTGTCCGATGCGCATGAGTTAAGAAATGACCATACTGTGACTGCAAGGCGGCGTATATTACGCATTTTTCGCACGAGATGAAAGGCCAAACTTTGACCAATCCACTGTCGCAGATCAATGAATCACAGCGAAAGGCGATACATGCAAATATTAATTATTTAAAATCATTGAGTTATATTAAAATGGTGAATTTGTGAACAAATATAAATTCGTCAAACTTCTCTGTTTTTCTTCACCATAACCCTGATTCAGCGGCATATCTTGCTGTTTTAATCGTCAAAAAACAGGGTGAAAATGAGATCAGACTCCCATTTTCACCCTATGGAGCATTATGTCGCTGAATGCTTCATAGCCTCATTGTCAGGGCACCGACTTACTTTTTCTGGCCAGTGATGCGGCACCATTCTTCTTTTTCCACCACAGCGTCGAGTGCGAAGGTATCGCGATAGGCTTCACAGACACTTTCAGCCTGGCTGGCGAGAATGCCGGAAAGGCCGAGCAGGCCGCCTGAGATCGGCAGTACGCTGATAAGCGGGGCAAGCTCACGCAAAGGGCCTGCCAGAATGTTGGCGACCACCACGTCTGCTTGCATCGCGTCAGGCTGGTCTTGCGGCAGATACAGTTCCAGGCGCTCAGAAACGCCGTTACGCTCGGCATTGTCGCGGCTGGCCTGAATCGCCTGCGGGTCGATATCGATACCGATCGCTTTTGCCGCCCCCAGCTTCAGCGCGGCAATCGCCAGAATGCCGGAGCCGCAGCCAAAGTCGATCACTGTTTTACCCGCTAAGTCCAGGCCATCAAGCCACTGTAGACATAATGACGTGGTTGGGTGCGTGCCGGTACCGAACGCCAGGCCCGGATCGAGCATCACATTTACCGCGTTTTTGTCCGGCACATCGCGCCAGCTCGGGCAGATCCACAGACGTTCACCAAAGCGCATCGGGTGGAAGTTATCCATCCACTCGCGCTCCCAGTCTTTATCTTCGAGCTGTTCAATTTTGTGTGCGAAACCTGCACCGAGTAGCGGATGATTTTCCAGAATCGCGACGACTTCTTTCATGTCGGTTTCGGCATCGAACAGGCCAATAACGTCGGTATCACCCCACAGGCGCGTCTCGCCCGGCAGCGGCTCAAAGACCGGCGTGTCATGCGTGTCCTGAAAGGTGATGGAGACCGAGCCGGCCTCCATCAGCGCATCGCTCAGGTCTTCGGCGTTAGCGCCAGTTGTATTCAGCTTTAGTTGGATCCACGGCATAAGAAACTCTTTATTGATTCACGGTTATTGCGTCAGCATCCGCGGCTGGGCGGCCAAAACGGTTGCCAATCATAAACGCCAGCAGGCTAATTATCAGCGATGGCACAATCGGGTGAAGCCCGAAGTAATGGACGTTCCACGTTGCCAGCACGGCATACAGAACACCACCAACGAGCATTGCACTTAGCGCGCCTGCCGCATTTGCACGTTCCCAGTAAAGCCCCAGCACTAGCGGCCACAGGAATACAGCTTCCAGCCCACCAAACGCCAGCAGGTTCAGCCAGATGATCATCTCCGGTGGTCGCCAGGCGGCAAGCATCATTAAAATACCGAGCACCAGGGTGATGATCATAGAAATACGTTTCAGACGCTGCTCATTACGTAGCTGTTCCGGGCGAGTATTGAGCCAGAGATCTTTAATGATCGTAGCGGACGCCTGCAAAAGGTGCGCGTTAACGTTCGACATAATTGCCGCCATAGGCGCGGCCAGGAACAGTCCGGCGGCAAACGGCGGCAGAACTTCAACCATTAGCGTTGGGATGACCAGGTCAGGCACTTTCAAATCAGGCAGCACCGCGCGTCCCAGTGCCCCGGCCAGATGCATACCCAGCATCAGTAACGTCACCACAATGGTACCGATGATAATGCCCCGATGTACGGCTTTACTGTCTTTATAGGAGATGCAGCGAACGGCGGTATGGGGGAGACCAATCACGCCAAAACAGACCAGAACCCAGAACGAAGCCATAAACGCGGGCGAAAGTATGTCATCCCCTCCCTGCGGCGTCACCAGCTTCGGATCGATATGCTGTAACTTATCTACGGCACTGTGTAAGCCGCCTGCGGCGTGTACCACACCGACCAGTAAGACGATAGTACCGACCAGCATCACCATACCTTGCATGGTGTCATTGAGTACGCTTGCGCGAAAACCGCCAAATGCCGTGTAGAGGGCGATACTGATCCCGAATATCAGCAGCCCGGATTCATACTGAATACCGGCCGCGGTTTCCAGCAGGCGAGCACCACCGATAAACTGCACGGCAATGGCACCCACAAACGCAACCAGCAGGCTGATACTGGCGACCCACACAACGGTGCGGCTTTGATAGCGCGCCAACAGCATATCGTTCAGGGTAATCGCGTTGTAGCGGCGCGCAAGAATCGCAAATTTTTTGCCGAGTATGCCCAGCGATAGCCAGATGGTCGGTACCTGAATCATCGCCAGCAGTACCCAACCCAGCCCATATTTATAGGCTGCGCCCGGACCGCCAATAAACGAACTGGCGCTGATATAGGACGTGGTGAGCGTCATTGCCAGTACCAGTCCCCCCATCGAACGACTGCCAAGAAAATACTCGGTCAGGAATGTCCCGGACTTACGCTGACGCATGGCATAGACCGACAACCCTAAGACAATCAACATGTAGGCAATCAGAGGAATAATGACTTCAAGCCGCATCGTTATCCTCCAGTGAGATATCGCGGAAGATAAAGCGCACCATCGCCCAGCACAGCAGGATAAAAATCAGCGGCGTTAACAGGCAGGCCATTTCAAACCAGTGAGGTAATCCGGTAAACCCGACCGTTGAATCTGGTAAGTAAGCAGTCACCAACCATGCGGCGAGGTAGAGGAGGGTCAGCCACAGCGCCCAGCGCGCTTCTTTGTGGGCCTGAACAAAACGTTTGTCCATTTTGTGTCCCATGTGGATAAAGAAAGCGGGGATTGTACCTTATGGATAGTCAGCGATCCCCTGAAATAAAAAAGGCCGGAAAATCCGGCCTTTTACATGACAAGTCACCCAGTCTTACTTTTCGTTCAGACCGAGTTTCTTCTCCAGATAGTGGATGTTGGTACCACCCTGCTGGAATTTTTCATCGCTCATGATGCGCATCTGCAGCTCCACGTTGGTTTTGATACCGTCAATGATCAGCTCCTGCAACGCATTTTTCATACGCGCAATTGCCACATCACGGTTCTCACCAAAGCAAATCAGCTTGCCGATCATTGAGTCATAGTACGGCGGTACGGTGTAACCGGCGTAGATATGTGATTCCCAGCGCACGCCAAAACCGCCTGGCGCATGGAAACGGGTAATTTTACCCGGGCTCGGCAGGAAGGTGTTCGGATCTTCGGCGTTGATACGGCACTCTACCGCATGGCCTTTCACCACAACTTCTTCCTGTTTGATGGACAGTGGCTGACCGGCAGCGATACGCAACTGCTCTTTGATCAGGTCCACGCCAGTGATCATTTCGGTCACCGGATGTTCCACCTGGATACGGGTGTTCATTTCAATGAAATAGAACTCGCCGTTTTCGAACAGGAACTCAAACGTACCTGCTCCACGGTAGCCGATATCCACACAGGCTTTGGAGCAACGCTCACCGATATAGCGGCGCAGTTCCGGAGTGATACCCGGAGCCGGTGCTTCTTCGACAACTTTCTGGTGACGACGCTGCATGGAGCAGTCGCGTTCGGCCAGATAAATGGCGTTACCCTGGCCGTCAGCCAGCACCTGGATCTCGATATGACGAGGATTTTCCAGGTATTTTTCCATGTACACCATGTCATTGTTGAACGCCGCTTTGGCCTCAGCTTTGGTCATGGCAATGGACTGTGCCAGTTCAGCGTCACCGCGAACGACACGCATACCGCGACCGCCGCCGCCGCCGGACGCCTTGATGATAACCGGGTAGCCAATGCGTTTGGCATGCGCGCGGTTGACATCCATATCGTCGCCCAGCGGGCCGTCGGAGCCCGGTACGGTCGGTACGCCCGCTTTCTTCATCGCGGTAATGGCAGACACTTTGTCGCCCATCAGGCGAATAGTGTCAGCTTTCGGGCCGATGAAGATAAAGCCGGACTGCTCAACCTGCTCGGCAAAGTTGGCGTTCTCAGAAAGGAAACCATAACCGGGGTGAATCGCCACCGCGCCAGTGATTTCCGCCGCGCTGATGATAGCCGGGATGTTCAGGTAGCTTTTTACGGACGGAGCCGGGCCAATACAGACCGTCTCATCCGCCAGGAGTACGTGTTTTAAATCGCGGTCCGCAGTCGAATGCACGGCGACAGTCTTGATACCCAGTTCTTTACAGGCACGAAGAATACGCAGTGCAATCTCGCCGCGGTTGGCGATGACAATTTTATCCAGCATGTGCGCCTCGTTATTCGATGACGACCAGCGGCTCGTCAAACTCTACCGGCTGGCCACTTTCAACCAGAATGGCTTTCACTACGCCCGCTTTGTCGGCTTCGATCTGGTTCATCATTTTCATGGCTTCAACGATGCACAGGGTATCGCCGACATTGACTTTCTGGCCGACTTCACAGAACGCTTTAGCGTCCGGGCTCGGCGTGCGGTAGAAGGTCCCGACCATCGGGGAACGTACGATGTGACCACTGATTTGCGCAGCCGCAGGTTCTGCTGCCGTAGCCGGAGCTGCGGGAGCGACTGCGCCAGAAAGCGCAGGGGCTGGCTGTTGCATAACCGGAGCCGCATAAGCTTGCTGCATCACCGGGAAGCCCGTGTTCACCGGTGCGCGGCTGATGCGTACAGACTCTTCGCCTTCAGAAATTTCCAGTTCAGCGATGCCTGATTCTTCAACCAGTTCGATCAGTTTTTTAATCTTACGAATATCCATGAGTGGGTTCCGTACTCTTGTTTAGTTTGATTGTGACAGGCGTTTTACCGCCGTCTGTAAAGCGTATGTACAACTGCCAGCATAAGGTCCGAAGACCACGCCAGTAGCGATTTCGGAGAGCCAGGAATGATGGCGAGATGGTTCGTGCGCATGCATATTGCTCAGAGTGAACTCAGTAAAGTCGAAGGGTGCCATAGGTTTCCGACTTGCGTGCTCCCGGCATGTTAAGATTGGGGCCGTTTAAAAGCAAAATGCGCAACTTGCCAGCCATCATGCTGCTATCTCCTGCAATTTTCCGGTAAAAAACAAAATATACCTTCATTGCGTGGTTGTCACCTTTTTGGACCTTAAAAAGCCCGCCAGGCAAAACCAAAGTCGCACATTATAACTATTTCGTAGCATTTCGCAGCTAAATACTGGTCTTATCAGGGAAGATTATCAACCGCATTTGGTTTTATCCCTGCGATTGATAATGGAACTGCGGAGGAGTGCACATATCGAAAGTTTAGCGCCACCACTGGCGGAACTTCTTGTATCGCCACGCTAATAGCCCGAATGCAGCGGCTGCATAAAGGAGCGGCAACGGCGATAATATCTTCACTGACCACAGATAATGTACAGGGGCCAGGATCGCGACGAGATAGACGAAGTTATGCAATTGTTGCCATCGTTTACCCATTTTTCGCTGTGCCCACTGGGTAGATGTCGCTGCCAGGGCCAACAGGATAAACCAGCTCACAATTCCTAACATTAAATAGGGGCGCGTTGTCAGCTCCCGGCCAAGCAGAACCAGATTGTTGATCCCCAGTTCCAGCAGTGCGTAACTGGTCAGATGCAATGTTGCCCAGGCAAAACACCATAATCCCAGTAAACGACGGGTGCGAATAAGCAACGGTTGTTTAGCGTAACGCGCCAGCGGCGCAACCAGCAAGCCTGCCAGTAAAAATTTCAGCGCCATTCTGCCGGTAAAATGCTGAATGTCTTTTGCCGGGTCGGCACTAAAATACCCCTGCGACGATGCCCAGAACAACCAGACAAATGGTAGAAAACCTGCCAGGTGCAGCAATACTTTAAGCCAGACAATCTGTTTTGCTGTTAAACGCACTCAAAAATTCTCCCGCAGATCCAAACCACGATAAAGGGACGCCACTTCATCCGCATAGCCGTTAAAGAGAAGCGTAGGCTGGCGTTTTACATCCAGCACGCCGCCGGATCCGATAAAGCGCTCGGTTGCCTGTGACCAGCGAGGATGGTCGACATGCGGATTTACATTGGCAAAAAAACCGTACTCATTTGGCGCCGCAAGGTTCCAGGTCGTGGGGGGACGTTCTTTCGTTAGCTTAATACTGACTATCGACTTAATGCCTTTAAAGCCGTATTTCCACGGGACGGTCAGGCGGATCGGTGCGCCATTTTGTGGCGGCAACGCTTTGCCATAAACGCCGACCGACAATAATGTGAGGGGATGCATCGCTTCATCTATACGTAACCCTTCTACGTAAGGATATTCCAGACCGCCGCCAATGAAGCGATCCTTCTGACCGGGCATCTCATCGGGGGCATAGAGGGTTTGAAAAGCCACATATTTAGCGTTGCTGGTGGGTTCGACCAGCGACAGCAGCTTATGCAGCGGAAAGCCGGTCCATGGAATCACCATCGACCAGGCCTCAACACAACGCATGCGGTAGATGCGCTCTTCCAGCGGGAAACGCGTGGTAAGCGCGTCATAATCAAGCGTAAGAGGTTTGGTTACTTCACCGTCAATTTTGAGCGTCCATGGATTGGTTTTCATGCTTCCCGCGTTAGCCGCGGGATCGGCTTTATCCAGCCCAAACTCATAAAAATTGTTATAGCCCGTCACTTTATCTTCCGGCGTTAATGTCAGCGTGTTTTGCCACTGAGCCGGTTTACTGAACTGGAGTGGTTTGCCGGGCTGGGCTTTAGGCCGATCATTTCCTTTAAACCAGTCAAGCAGATCGGCGCGCGCTGTGGGAGACAGGCTCAGGGCAGCGGCGCTAATGCCCAGCGTTTTCAGGATCTGACGACGTCGCAGCATAAAAACGGATTCGGCGGTGACATCGGATTCAGTAAGTTTTTTCTTGTGCATAAATTTCCCCCTTTTTATTACTTGTAGCACGGCGAATATGGGGTCGGGGGATTATCACGAAAAATTGAAATCTGGCCGTTAACTGCCTGCAGGTGGCCTTTGCTCCCCAGGATGATTGGCAAATAAATTCTGAGGGCTATACTCGCATAGTTGTATGCAATACTGATTGCCAGAAGCGTCAGGCCTGCTAGTATGCCGGGCTCGTTTTTCAAGTTAGCGCTTACTTTGTTTTCAGGGTTTGCCGCGTCTCGTTCTTTTACACTACGGAGTTAACACAAGGATGCGATTAACGACGAAATTCTCGGCTTTTGTGACGCTACTAACGGGCCTGGCAATATTTGTCACCCTCTTTGGCTGCTCACTGAGCTTTTACAACGCCATTCAGGCGAAGGTGATGAACCGCGTTGAATCGGTTGCGGCGGTGGTTGATACCCGTTTGATTTTTATGTCTCCTTCGTCCATCTCTTCCCATCTGGATGAACTGATGGTGCCAGTGGACATAGTGGGTATTGAGGTACGTCAGGGAAAGCAAACCGTTCTGCAGCACACCCGCAAAAGCAGTTATCGCCCCGCCGGTAGTAATTACCAGTATCGTGAATTAGAGATTAACTCCCTTAAAAATCCGGGCATGACCATCACACTGGTCTACCAGGACCCGATGGCTAACTATTTCCGTTCTCTCTTAACCACCGTACCGCTGACGCTGGCGATCGGTTTTATGGTCCTGATTATTTTCCTCTCTGTACGCTGGTTGCGCCGACAGCTCTCGGGGCAGGAATTACTCGAACTTCGCTCCACCCGTATTCTTAATGGGGAGCGCGGGGCACAGGCGCGCGGTTCTGTTTATGAATGGCCATCCCGCGCCAGTAGCGCTCTGGATGTTCTGCTCTCGGAGATCCAGTTTGCCAGCGATCAGCGTAGCCATATCGATACGCTGATCCGTTCCTACGCCGCCCAGGATACAAAAACCGGGCTCAATAACCGTCTGTTCTTTGATAATCAACTGGCTACATTGCTTGAGGATCAGGAGAAAGTCGGCGCGTACGGCGTTGTCATGATGATCCGGTTACCAGATTTCGAATTACTGCGCGATAGCTGGGGGCGCCCGGCCGTCGAAGAGCATCTGTTTATGCTCATTAACCTGTTATCGACATTTATTATGCGTTATCCCGGCGCGCTGTTGGCGCGCTACCACCGCAGCGACTTTACCGTGCTGTTACCGCACCGCACATTAAAAGAAGCGGAAAGTATCGCCGGGCAGATTTTAAAGGCCGTGGATGGTCTGCAGCCCAGCAAAATGCTCGATCGTGAAGATATGATGCACATTGGCATTTGCGCCTGGCGCAGCGGACAGTCGACAGAGCAGGTCATGGAGCATGCCGAAGCGGCGACCCGCAACGCGGTATTGCAAGGGGGGAATAGCTGGTCGGTTTACGACGATACGCTGCCGGAGCAGGGGCGCGGCAACGTTCGCTGGCGCACGCTCATTGAGCAAATGCTTAGCCGTGGCGGCCCGCGGGTTTACCAGAAGCCAGCAGTGAATCGCGAAGGGATTGTTCACCATCGCGAACTGATGTGCCGCATCTATGATGGCGACCAGGAAGTTATTTCTGCGGAATATATGCCCATGGTGCTGCAGTTTGGTCTGTCTGAGGAGTATGACCGACTGCAAATTGGACGCCTCATTCCTTATCTGGGGTACTGGCCGGAAGAAACCCTCGCCATGCAGGTGACTGTGGAGTCGCTTATTCGGCCACGTTTTCAGCGCTGGCTGCGCGATACCTTGATGCAATGTGAAAAATCACAGCGTCGACGGATTATTTTTGAACTTGCCGAGGCTGATGTTTGTCAACATATCAGCCGGTTACAACCGGTGGTGCGGTTGATTAATGCGTTAGGCTCGCGAGTTGCTGTCACGCAGGCGGGTCTCACCCTGGTCAGTACCAGCTGGATTAAAGCGCTGGATGTCGAATTGCTAAAACTTCATCCTGGGATTGTCAGGAACATTGAGAAACGCACGGAAAATCAGCTACTGGTGCAAAGTCTTGTGGAAGCCTGCAAAGGTACGCATACGCGTGTTTTCGCCACTGGCGTTCGTTCCCGTGGCGAATGGCAGACGCTGATTGAACGTGGCGTTTCGGGTGGTCAGGGGGATTTTTTTGCTTCCTCCCAGCCGCTTGACACCAATGTGAAAAAATATTCGCAAAGATACTCGGTTTGAA
Organism: Citrobacter sp. BDA59-3; assembly: GCF_015167655.1. NCBI lineage: Bacteria > Pseudomonadati > Pseudomonadota > Gammaproteobacteria > Enterobacterales > Enterobacteriaceae > Citrobacter > Citrobacter sp. BDA59-3. Next base: position 4,801,515 of record NZ_CP063427.1, on the reverse strand, counting down.
CTGCCGTTTAAGCCGTTTTCACGTAGAATAACGCGCGCTGTATCGTACGTATGGGGGTGTGCTTGCCTGCCCGCCAGATTGCCACAGCGCGAACGCTAGTTTTAACCTTTGACAGGTTACAAACGCAGGGCAAGGATTGCTCCCGCCATGGTTCATTCCTGAAGGAGTCAGGTTGTTTGTAACAAAGGAAACAAACTGCACTAATTTTCACCGTAGCAGATGATTTTTGCGCCTTGTCGCTGCTGCGTGTGGTTGGTAAAGTAAGCGGATTTTGTTTTCCGCCCCAGCTTTCAGGATTATCCCTTAGTATGTTGAAAAAATTTCGTGGCATGTTTTCCAATGACCTGTCCATTGACCTGGGTACCGCGAATACCCTGATTTATGTAAAAGGACAAGGCATCGTATTGAATGAGCCTTCCGTGGTAGCCATTCGCCAGGATCGTGCCGGTTCACCGAAAAGTGTAGCCGCGGTAGGTCATGAAGCTAAGCAGATGCTGGGCCGTACGCCGGGCAACATTGCTGCTATCCGCCCGATGAAAGATGGCGTGATCGCCGACTTCTTCGTGACAGAAAAGATGCTCCAGCACTTTATCAAACAGGTGCACAGCAACAGCTTTATGCGCCCAAGCCCGCGTGTTCTGGTGTGTGTGCCGGTTGGCGCGACCCAGGTAGAACGTCGCGCAATCCGTGAATCTGCCCAGGGTGCAGGTGCACGTGAAGTGTTCCTGATTGAAGAGCCAATGGCTGCCGCAATCGGTGCAGGCCTGCCGGTTTCTGAGGCAACCGGTTCTATGGTTGTCGATATCGGTGGTGGTACCACAGAAGTGGCCGTTATCTCTCTGAACGGCGTGGTCTACTCCTCCTCTGTACGTATTGGTGGTGACCGTTTCGATGAAGCGATCATTAATTACGTTCGCCGTAACTACGGCTCTCTGATCGGTGAGGCGACCGCTGAGCGTATTAAGCACGAGATCGGTTCTGCTTACCCGGGTGACGAAGTCCGCGAAATCGAAGTTCGTGGCCGTAACCTGGCAGAAGGTGTTCCGCGTGGCTTCACGCTGAACTCTAACGAAATTCTGGAAGCATTGCAGGAACCTCTGACCGGTATTGTTAGCGCGGTGATGGTCGCACTGGAACAGTGCCCGCCAGAACTGGCGTCCGATATTTCTGAGCGCGGTATGGTTCTGACCGGTGGTGGCGCGCTGCTGCGCAACCTTGACCGCCTGTTAATGGAAGAGACAGGTATTCCTGTCGTAGTTGCAGAAGATCCACTGACTTGCGTAGCGCGTGGCGGCGGCAAGGCGCTGGAAATGATCGATATGCACGGCGGCGATTTGTTCAGCGAAGAATAGTCTGATTCAGATTCGGGGCGAAGATATCGCCCCGGATTTGTCTGGCCTGAGAATACGCAAAGCCTATGAAGCCAATTTTTAGCCGTGGCCCGTCGCTACAGATTCGCCTTTTCCTGGCGGTGGTAGTGGCGCTCGGAGTTATTATTGCCGACAGCCGCCTCGGTACGTTCAGTCAAATTCGAACGTACATGGATACTGCCGTCAGTCCTTTCTACTTTATTTCCAATGGTCCTCGCGAATTATTAGATAGCGTTTCACAAACGATCTCGTCGCGCGATCAACTTGAGCTTGAAAATCGGGCATTGCGTCAGGAACTGCTGCTAAAAAACAGCGAGCTGCTGATGTTAGGGCAATATAAACAGGAGAACGCGCGACTGCGCGAGCTGCTGGGTTCGCCGCTGCGTCAGGACGAACAGAAAATGGTCACCCAGGTTATCTCAACGGTCAACGATCCGTATAGCGACCAGGTTGTAATCGACAAGGGCAGCGCTAACGGTGTCTATGAAGGCCAGCCGGTGATCAGCGATAAAGGCGTGGTAGGCCAGGTTGTCGCAGTAGCCAAACTGACCAGCCGGGTCCTGTTGATTTGTGATGCGACCCATGCACTGCCGATTCAGGTGTTGCGTAACGATATTCGCGTTATTGCCGCAGGCAATGGCTGTACTGACGATCTGCAACTGGAACATCTGCCAGCCAATACCGATATTCGGGTAGGGGATGTGCTGGTGACGTCCGGTCTCGGTGGGCGCTTCCCGGAAGGTTATCCTGTTGGGGTGGTCTCTTCCGTAAAACTCGACACGCAGCGGGCGTATACCGTTATCCAGGCGCGACCTACCGCAGGCTTGCAGCGTTTGCGCTACTTGCTTTTGCTGTGGGGAGCCGATCGTAACGGCACGAATCCGATGACGCCGGAAGAAGTACACCGCGTGGCTAACGAACGTTTGATGCAGATGATGCCGCAAGTGCTGCCTGCCCCGGATGCGATGGGGCCGCCTGCGCCGATCCCTGCTCCTGCAACCGGTATTGCCGGGCCGCCGTCACCGTCTCAAGGCTCCCGGGGAGGCCAATAGTGGCAAGTTACCGTAGCCAGGGGCGATGGGTTATCTGGCTCTCGTTTCTTATCGCATTGTTGCTTCAAATTATGCCCTGGCCGGATGACATTCTTGTCTACCGGCCAAACTGGGTGTTACTTATCCTGCTTTACTGGATTCTGGCGCTACCGCACCGCGTAAATGTCGGCACAGGTTTCGTTATGGGTGCCATACTGGATCTCATTAGCGGATCCACGCTTGGTGTACGTGCGTTGTCTCTGAGCATTATCGCCTATCTGGTCGCGCTTAAATTTCAACTGTTCCGTAACCTGGCGCTATGGCAACAGGCGCTGGTGGTGATGGTCTTGTCGCTGGCAACCGAAGTCATCGTCTTCTGGGCAGAGTTTTTGGTCATTAATGTCTCCTTCAAACCAGAAATTTTCTGGAGTAGCTTCGTTAATGGCGTGCTTTGGCCGTGGCTTTTCCTGCTTATGCGTAAAATTCGCCAGCAGTTTGCCGTGCAATAAAGGTTTTTATGACATCGATTTGGCTTGCCTCTGGTTCCCCGCGTCGTCAGGAACTGCTCACTCAACTGGGCGTGACCTTCGAGCGAATTATTCCCGGTATTGAAGAGCAACGTCGGGCGCAAGAAAGCGCCCAACATTATGTTGTGCGGCTGGCAAGGGAAAAGGCGCTCGCAGGTGTGGCGATGGTTTCTCGCGATTTACCCGTGCTGGGGGCTGACACCATTGTCATATTTAATGGTGAAGTGCTTGAAAAACCGAAAGACTCCTCGCATGCTGCTAAAATGCTGCGACAGCTCTCTGGTCAGACCCATCAGGTGATGACGGCCGTCGCGCTGGCGGACAACCAACATCTGCTGGATTGTCTGGTAACAACCGAGGTGACGTTCCGAACCCTTTCTGATGATGATATTGCTACTTATGTTGCCAGCGGTGAGCCGATGGACAAAGCCGGTGCGTACGGAATTCAGGGGCTGGGCGGTTGTTTTGTCAGGAAAATAAACGGGAGTTATCACGCTGTGGTGGGGTTACCGCTGGTAGAGACCTGGGAACTGTTGAGCAACTTTAATGCATTGCGCGAGGGAAGAGACAATCATGACGGCTGAATTGTTAGTCAACATTACGCCATCGGAAACACGCGTGGCCTATATCGATGGCGGTATTCTGCAAGAGATTCACATTGAACGTGAAGCGCGGCGCGGGATAGTAGGCAATATCTACAAGGGTCGGGTCAGTCGCGTACTGCCTGGTATGCAGGCGGCTTTTGTAGATATTGGTCTGGATAAGGCCGCGTTTCTTCACGCCTCGGACATTATGCCTCACACCGAATGTGTTGCGGGGGAAGAGCAGAAGAACTTCACCGTTCGCGATATCTCTGAGCTGGTGCGTCAGGGACAGGACCTGATGGTACAGGTGGTGAAAGATCCGCTGGGTACCAAAGGTGCTCGCCTGACCACAGACATCACTCTACCTTCTCGCTATCTGGTTTTCATGCCTGGCGCATCACACGTTGGGGTTTCTCAGCGTATCGAAAGCGAGGCTGAACGTGAGCGACTCAAGCAGGTCGTCTCTGAGTATTGCGATGAGCAGGGCGGATTCATCATTCGTACAGCGGCAGAAGGGGTGTGCAATGAGGACCTCGCCTCCGATGCAGCCTACCTCAAGCGGGTATGGACGAAAGTCATGGAGCGCAAAAAGCGTCAGCAGACCCGATGCAAGCTCTACGGCGAACTGGCGCTGGCGCAGCGTGTGCTGCGTGATTTTGCCGATGCTCAACTTGACCGGATCCGCGTTGACTCACGTCTGACCTATGAGATGCTGCTGGAGTTCACCGCTGAGTACATGCCGGAAATGACCAGCATGATTGAACATTACAGCGGTCGCCAGCCGATATTCGATCTCTATGACGTTGAGAATGAAATCCAGCGTGCGCTGGAAAGAAAAGTGGAGTTGAAATCCGGTGGCTATTTGGTTATTGACCAGACCGAAGCCATGACAACGGTGGATATCAACACCGGGGCGTTCGTTGGCCACCGTAATCTCGATGACACCATTTTCAATACCAATATAGAAGCCACGCAGGCTATCGCTCGCCAACTGCGTTTACGTAACCTTGGCGGCATTATCATCATTGATTTCATTGATATGAATAACGATGACCATCGCCGCCGTGTCCTGCATTCACTGGAACAAGCCTTGAGCAAGGACCGTGTGAAGACCAGCATAAACGGTTTCTCTCAACTCGGCCTGGTTGAGATGACCCGTAAACGTACGCGTGAAAGCGTGGAACATGTTCTCTGTAATGAATGCCCAACCTGCCATGGACGAGGCACAGTAAAAACGGTGGAAACCGTCTGCTACGAAATCATGCGCGAGATCGTTCGCGTACACCATGCTTACGACTCGGATCGTTTCCTGGTCTATGCTTCTCCTGCTGTGGCGGAAACCCTGAAAGGGGAAGAGTCCCATGCGCTGGCTGAGGTCGAAATCTTTGTCGGTAAGCAAGTTAAAGTGCAAATTGAGCCGCTCTATAATCAGGAGCAGTTTGATGTGGTGATGATGTAAAAGACGATTACGTCCAGACGTTTGTTAACAAGGAGAGGTGCGTGAGGCGATTGCCGGGGATATTGCTGCTTACAGGTGCGACGCTGGTGGTGATAGTGGCGCTGCTGGTAAGTGGCTTGCGCCTTATCCTGCCCCATCTGGATAACTGGCGCCCTGAAATCCTGGCGAAAATTCAGGCACACACCGGTATTGTAGTCGATGCCAGTCAGTTGAACGCCAGTTGGGAAAATTTCGGCCCCATCCTCGACGTTCGTGACGTTAAAGCCACCCTCAATGACGGCGGCGATCTGTCCGTTAAACGCGTCACCCTGGCGCTGGACGTCTGGCAAAGCCTGCTACAAATGCGCTGGCAGTTCCGCGATCTCACGTTTTATCAGTTGGCTGTGCGCACGAATACCCCGTTACAGCGCAATGATGATGGTAAAGCGATAGAAACTGACCGTATCCGCGATCTTTTCCTTCGCCAGTTCGATCACTTCGTTCTGCGCGACAGTCGCCTTAGCTTTTTGACCCTCTCCGGCCAGCGTGCCGAACTCGCGATACCTCAATTGACCTGGCTTAATAGCGATGACCGACACCGCGCAGAAGGCCAGGTGAGTCTGTCCAGCCTGACCGGACAGCATGGCATTATGCAGGTGAGAATGGATCTTCGCGATGACAGGGGCATCCTCAATAACGGTCGGCTGTGGCTACAGGCGGACGACATTGACGTTAAGCCCTGGCTTAATAAATGGATGCAGGACAACGTTGCCCTGGAGAGCGCCCAATTCAGTCTCGAAGGCTGGATGACCCTCAATAAAGGTGTGGTGGAAAGTGGTGATGTCTGGTTTAAAAAAGGCGGCGCAAGCTGGCCTGGGGACAAAGATAATCACCAACTGTTGGTTGATAACCTGACGGCACACGTCTCGCGTCAGCAGCAGGGCTGGCAGTTTGATATTCCCACTACGCGCATCACTATGGATGGACACCCGTGGCCGCAAGGCTCGCTGGCTTTGGCGTGGGTACCGGCCAGGGAAGCAGGTGGGGAAAAAGATCAGCGTAGCGATGAATTACGCGTCCGTGCCAGTCGCCTCGATCTGGGTGCGCTTGATGGTATGTTGCCGATTGCCGAAAAAATTTCACCACAACTGGGAAAAGTCTGGCGAACAATGGCCCCGGAAGGGCTGCTGGAAAACCTGGCGCTGGATATTCCGCTACAGGCGACGGAAAAAACGCGCTTCCAGGCAAACTGGAAAGACATCTCCTGGAAGCAGTGGGAGCTGCTGCCCGGCGTCGAGAACCTTTCCGGTACGTTGTCCGGTAGCGTTGAAAATGGGCGCGTGACTGTCGACATGGCAAAGGCAAAAATGCCTTATGCCACGGTTTTCCGTGCGCCGCTGGAGATTGAAAAAGGGGGAGCGACCCTCGCCTGGCAAAACGATGAGCGTGGTCTGCAGATTGATGGACATGGTATCGACGTGCAGGCGAATGCGATTCACGCCAGGGGCGATTTCCGCTACTTGCAGCCTAAAGACGACGAGCCGTGGCTGGGTATTCTGGCAGGCATTAATGTTACCGATGGCGGCCAGGCATGGCGCTACTTCCCGGAAAACCTGATGGGCAAAGCGCTGGTGGATTATCTGAGCGCGGCGATTCAGGGCGGGCAGGCTGATAACGCGACGCTGGTCTACGGCGGCAACCCACGGCTATTCCCTTATAAGCATAATGAAGGGCAGTTTGAGGTGCTGGTGCCGTTACGCAACGCCACCTTTGCCTTCCAGCCAGACTGGCCAGCGCTGAAAAATTTCGATATTCAACTCGATTTCATCAATGACGGCCTGTGGATGAAGACGGATGAAGTGGCATTGGGCGGTGTTAAAGCCACAAACCTGACGGCTGTCATTCCGGATTACATTAAAGAGAAACTGCTCATTGATGCCGATATCAACGGGCCAGGGAAAGCGGTTGGGCCCTATTTTAAAGATACGCCGCTGAAAGATACGCTTTCTACAGCCCTTGATGAGCTCCAGTTGGATGGCGATGTGAGTGCTCGCTTACATCTTGATATTCCGCTGGACGGCGAGATAACGACCGCCAAAGGCGATGTCGTCCTCAACCACAATAATCTGTTCATTAAACCGCTTAACAGCACGGTGAAAGATTTGCGGGGCTCGTTCAGCTTTGTTAACGGTAATCTGAAAAGTGAGCCACTGCAGGCGATGTGGTTTAACCAGCCTGTGAATATTGATTTCACTACCACCGAAGGGGCGAAAGCCTATCAGGTGGCGGTCAATCTGAATGGCAACTGGCAACCGGCGAAAACGGGCGTCATGCCGCAGCAGCTCAGTGATGTGGTGAGCGGCAGTGTGGGCTGGAAAGGTAAAGTGGACATCGAACTGCCGCACAGCGCCGGGGCGAAATATAACGTCAGTATCGACGGTGATTTGACGGATATCGCCAGTCGCCTGCCGCCGCCGCTTGATAAACCTGCGGGAAAAGCGTTGCCGGTGAAGGTGAATGTTGAAGGCAATCTGCGCAGTTTTGATCTGACCGGCAGCGCAGGCAATAGCAACCATTTTAACAGTCGCTGGTTACTCAACCAGAAACTCACCCTCGACAGGGCGATCTGGACCTCTGATAGCCGCACGCTGCCGCCACTGCCTGAGCAGGCCGGTCTTGAACTGAATCTGCCGCCAATGAATGGCGCGCAGTGGCTGGGTCTGCTGCGTCAGGGTGTTGCCAGTAACGTCAGCAACGCGACGGCTTTCCCGGCCAGTGTCACGCTGCGCACTCCGGCGCTCACCCTGGCAGGTCAGCAGTGGAACAACTTGAGCATTGTCTCGCAGCCACAGGCATCAGGGTCGGTTGTCGAAGCACAAGGGCGTGAAATCAACGGGACGTTTACGCTGCGCGATAACGCACCGTGGCAGGCTGCGATTCGCTACCTTTACTACAACCCGTCAGCGACAGCGTCGGATGACAACGATATCTCTTCGCCATCGACATTGCTGCGCGGCAAGACGCAGGTGGACTTCACCGGTTGGCCGGATCTGCAACTGCGTTGTGCTGAGTGCTGGCTGTGGGGACAAAAATATGGCCGTATTGAGGGCGATTTCGCGATCAACGGAGACACCCTGTCGCTGGCAAATGGTCTCATCGACAGCGGCTTTGCCCGTCTCACTGCCGATGGCGAGTGGGTCAACAAAATCGACGGAGAACGTACCTCACTGAAAGGTACACTGCACGGTGACAAAATCGATTCGGCGATGAATTTCTTCGGCATTTCAACGCCTGTGCGCAATGCGCCGTTTGATGTGAACTATGATTTACACTGGCGTAGCGAGCCATGGCAGCCGCAGGAAGAGTCGCTTAACGGTATTCTGCGCACCCGCCTCGGCAAAGGGGATATTACCGATATCAGTACCGGGCACGCCGGGCAACTGTTGCGCCTGTTTAGCGTCGATGCGTTGCTGCGCAAGCTTCGTTTCGATTTCAGCGACACGTTCAGCAGTGAAGGGTTCTATTTTGACTCTATCCGCAGCGCCGCCTGGATCAAAGATGGTGTTCTGCATACTGACGATACGCTGGTGGACGGCCTGGAAGCTGATATTGCGATGAAAGGGTCGGTGGATCTGGTACAGCGCCAGTTAGATGTCGAGGCAGTTGTCGCACCGGAAATCTCAGCAACGGTAGGCGTTGCGGCTGCCTTTGCCGTTAACCCGATTATCGGTGCTGCGGTGTTCGCCGCCAGTAAAGTTTTGGGGCCGCTGTGGAATAAAGTCTCCATTTTGCGTTATCGCATCACCGGTCCGGTAGACAAACCACAAATCAATGAAGTCTTACGCCAGCCGCGTACAGATAAAAAGCAATGATTTGACGGCGTCGGCGAATTGCCTCAAGCTCCTTATATCACACTTTTTTATTGCCCGATGTGGCGGCAACGACGAGTAGCAAACGATGAGTCTGAACCTGGTAAGTGAACAATTGCTCGCAGCGAATGGCCTGAATCATCAGGATCTATTTTCCATCCTTGGTCAATTGACCGAGCGCCGACTCGACTACGGTGACCTCTATTTTCAGTCGAGCTATCACGAATCCTGGGTGCTGGAAGACAGTATCATCAAAGACGGGTCATACAACATCGACCAGGGCGTTGGTGTGCGTGCGGTAAGCGGTGAGAAAACCGGTTTTGCCTATGCTGACCAAATTAGTCTGCTGGCGCTGGAGCAGAGCGCGCAGGCGGCACGTACCATCGTGCGTGAGTCAGGCGATGGGCGTGTGCAAACGCTTGGCGCCGTTGAGCATCAGGGACTCTATGCCAGCATTGACCCGCTGCAAAGCATGAGCCGGGAAGAGAAGCTGGATATTCTGCGCCGCGTCGACAAAGTGGCCCGTGCAGCGGATAAGCGTGTACAGGAAGTGTCCGCCAGCCTGACTGGTGTGTATGAATTAATTCTGGTTGCCGCGACGGACGGTACGCTGGCGGCGGATGTTCGCCCGCTGGTACGCCTCTCTGTGAGTGTGCAGGTGGAAGATGACGGCAAACGCGAACGCGGCTCCAGCGGTGGCGGCGGTCGTTTTGGCTATGACTGGTTCCTGAAAGATGTCGATGGCGATGTCCGTGCCGATGCCTGGGCAAAAGAAGCCGTGCGGATGGCGCTGGTGAATCTCTCTGCTGTGGCGGCGCCTGCCGGAACACTGCCTGTGGTGCTGGGCGCTGGCTGGCCGGGCGTATTGCTGCACGAGGCGGTCGGGCACGGTCTGGAAGGCGACTTTAACCGCCGTGGTACGTCAGTATTCAGTGGTCATATGGGCGAGCTGGTAGCCTCTGAGCTTTGTACTGTTGTTGATGATGGCACCATTGCCGATCGCCGAGGTTCCGTCTCTATCGACGACGAAGGTACGCCGGGCCAGTACAATGTGCTGATTGAAAACGGTGTGTTGAAAGGCTACATGCAGGATAAGTTGAATGCCCGTCTGATGGGCGTTGCGCCAACCGGTAACGGTCGTCGCGAATCTTACGCGCATTTGCCGATGCCGCGTATGACCAACACCTACATGCTGGCAGGGAAATCAACGCCGCAGGAGATCATCGAGTCGGTCGAGTTTGGTATTTATGCACCGAACTTTGGTGGTGGTCAGGTGGATATCACCTCCGGTAAGTTCGTGTTCTCTACCTCAGAGGCCTACCTGATTGAAAAAGGCAAGGTGACGAAGCCGGTGAAAGGGGCAACCCTTATTGGCTCGGGCATTGAAGCCATGCAGCAGATTTCCATGGTGGGTAATGACCTGAAACTCGATAACGGCGTCGGTGTCTGCGGCAAAGAAGGCCAGAGCCTTCCGGTGGGTGTCGGTCAGCCGACGCTGAAGGTGGACAACCTGACCGTCGGTGGGACGGCGTAAGTTCGGTTTATTCCCGGATGGCGCAGCGCCGTTATCCGGGAGCGCATCCTACAATCTCCGCCCCTGTACGCCCTGATACAGCTTCGCGACCTCGTTAAAATAATCCGTCAAATAGTTAATACACACCTGCACCTTTAGCGGCAGTTTGTCTTTTTCCGTATACAGAGCCCAGACCGGACGCGGATCGGACTGATAGCGGCTGAACAAGATCTCCAGCGTCCCGTTATTGATCTCATTGATCGCCCACATCAACGGTACATAGGCGATCCCGGCCCCGGCGGTAAGCCAGCGTGTCATGGTCATCGGATCGTTGGTGACAAAGCGGCCCTGGGGGATCAGGCGAGTGGAAATGCCCTCTGGTGCGATCAGCTCAAATTCATTATCTGGTCTGACGCTGTATTCCAGCCATGAATGATTAACAAGATCCGTGGGTTTTTCCGGAACACCGTACTGTGCCAGATAACTTTTAGCCGCGCAGACGACCATCGGCATCGCGCCCAGACGACGTGAAAACAGGCTGGAATCCTGCAACGCGCCCACCCGGATGACCACATCCAACCCGTCGGCAATCAGATCCGGCGCGGGAATACCCGTCACCAGATTCACCGATAAACCGGGGTACTCTTTCAGCATCGCGGCGGTCATCTGCGCCAGAACATTGTGCGCCATGGTTGAAGAACAACCAATGCGCAGTGTACCGATGGGCGTGTTATTGAAGGCGTAAAGCTGTTCATGGACATCCTGCACTTCATGCAGCATGCGTCGGCAACCCTGATAATAAATTTTCCCGGCTTCGGTGAGCCCAAGGCTGCGTGTACTGCGGTTTAACAGCTTAACCTGTAGCTCATCTTCCAGCTTCGCCACCGTTTGACTGATGGAAGATACGCTCATTTGCAACTGCCGGGCCGCGGCAGTAAACGAGCCTTGTTCCACCACTTTGGCGAATACCGACATGCGTTTAAGTCGTTCCATTATTCACTCTGGCTTAAAAGTGATTTAGATCACATAATATAGATAACAGCATAACAGTTACGTTAATATACTATTCGCTGAATAATTAACGTGCCGATCTCGCCTTGCTTCCTGCTCCGCTGCGGTGCGTATAAGAAATATTGTCGCCTGCATTCTCTCTAATCAAGGTCAACATGAGTCTGTTTCCCGTTATCGTGGTGTTCGGTCTGTCGTTCCCACCGATTTTTTTTGAATTGCTTTTGTCACTGGCGATCTTCTGGCTGGTGCGCCGCATGCTAATCCCTACCGGGATCTATGATTTTGTCTGGCATCCGGCGTTGTTCAATACTGCGCTCTACTGCTGCTTGTTTTACCTGCTGTCGCGTCTGTTTGTTTGAGGTAGAAGTGAAAACACTAACAAGAAATTTCTTTCGTACCGCCATCACCCTGGCGCTGGTTATCCTCGCTTTCATCGCTATTTTCCGCGCATGGGTGTACTACACAGAATCCCCCTGGACCCGCGATGCGCGCTTTAGCGCCGACGTGGTCGCTATCGCGCCTGACGTCGCCGGATTAATTACCGACGTCAGCGTTCACGATAACCAACTGGTTAAAAAAGACCAGGTGCTGTTTACCATCGATCAGCCGCGTTATCAGAAAGCGCTGGAAGAGGCTGAAGCGGATGTCGCTTACTACCAGGCGCTGGAAAGTGAAAAGCGCCGTGAAGCAGGCCGCCGTAACCAGCTTGGCGTTCAGGCGATGTCCCGCGAAGAAATCGATCAGGCCAACAACGTCCTGCAGACAGTATTACATCAACTGGCGAAAGCGCAGGCTACACGTGACCTGGCAAAACTGGATCTGGAACGCACGGTGATTCGCGCACCGGCAGACGGCTGGGTTACCAACCTCAATGTCTACGCCGGGGAGTTTATTACCCGTGGTTCAACGGCCGTCGCGCTGGTCAAACAGAACTCCTTCTATGTTCAGGCTTATATGGAAGAGACCAAACTGGAGGGCGTTCATCCTGGCTTCCGGGCCGAAATCACTCCGCTGGGCAGTAACCGGGTTCTGAAAGGCACGGTAGAGAGCGTGGCCGCCGGTGTGACGAATGCCAGCAGCAGCAATGACAGCAAAGGGATGGCGACCATTGATTCGAATCTTGAGTGGGTACGTCTGGCGCAACGCGTGCCGGTACGTATTCGCCTGGATGAGCAGCAGGGGAATCTCTGGCCAGCAGGCACGACGGCTACGGTTGTGGTAACGGGACAAACCGATCGCGATGAGAGCCACGACTCATTTTTCCGTAAACTGGCTCATCGCCTGCGTGAATTTGGTTAATCCCTATGGCTATGTTTTCCATCGCCAGCTACCACGTTCGCTTCGCCCTCAAACTCGCATGCGCTATCGTACTGGCGCTGTTTGTCGGCTTTCATTTCCAACTGGAAACACCGCGCTGGGCAGTATTGACGGCGGCGATTGTGGCGGCAGGTCCGGCTTTTGCTGCCGGGGGAGAACCCTGGTCGGGCGCGATTCGTTATCGCGGTATGCTGCGTATTGTCGGTACTTTTATTGGCTCTATCGCCGGTCTGACCATCATCATCGCCATGATCCGCGCTCCATTCCTGATGCTGACGGTCTGCTGTATCTGGGCGGGGTTTTGTACCTGGGTTTCTTCGCTCGTCCGTGTGGAGAACTCTTATGCCTGGGGACTGGCAGGCTATACGGCGCTGATTATTGTTGTGACGATCCAGAGCGAACCGCTGCTGGCCCCTCAGTTTGCCGTTGAGCGTTGCAGTGAAATCGTTATCGGTATTGTCTGCGCCATTGCGGCAGATTTGCTGTTTTCTCCCCGTTCGATTAAACGCGAGATTGACCGCGAACTGGACAGTCTGCTGGTGGCCCAATACCAGCTAATGCAGTTGTGCATTAAACATGGCGACCCTGAAGATGTGGATAAAGCCTGGGGAGCGCTGGTGCGGCGCACGACTGCCCTGGAAGGGATGCGCAGCAACCTGAAAATTGAATCTTCCCGCTGGGGGCGCGCCAACCGCCGTCTGACAGCGATCAATACGTTGTCGCTTACGCTGATTACCCAGGCCTGTGAAACGTATCTGATCCAGAATACGCGACCCGAATTGATTACCGACACGTTCCGCGAACTGTTCGATGAGCCCGTAGAAACCGTTCAGGATGTGCATAGACAAATGAAGCGGATGCGCCGGGTGATCGCCTGGACCGGTGAACGTGAAACACCAGTCACCATCTATAGCTGGGTGGGGGCGGCAACGCGGTATTTGCTGCTCAAACGTGGGGTGGTGAGCAACACCAAAATCAGTGCGACGGAAGAAGAAGTCCTGCGCGGCGAAGTGGTTATCAAACCGGCATCGGCGGAACGCCATCATGCGATGGTCAACTTCTGGCGTACCACTCTATCCTGCGGATTAGGAACCTTATTCTGGTTGTGGAGTGGCTGGACTTCCGGCAGTGGAACCATGGTGATGATCGCGGTGGTGACGTCGCTGGCAATGCGTCTGCCAAATCCGAAAATGGTGGCCATTGATTTTCTGATAGGGACGTTGGTCGCCCTGCCGGTCGGTGCGCTCTATTTTCTGTTTATCATCCCTTCGACGCAGCAGAGCATGCTATTGCTCTGCATCAGCCTGGCTGTACTGGCTTTTTTTGCCGGTGTCGAGGTGCAGAAACGGCGGCTGGGTTCGCTGGGGGCGCTGGCAAGCACCATCAACATTATCGTGCTTGATAACCCGATGACGTTTAAGTTCAGCCAATTTCTTGATAGCGCGCTTGGGCAAATTATCGGCTGCGGGCTGGCGCTGATCGTCATTTTGCTGGTGCGGGACAATTCGCAGGCACGTACCGGACGGATGTTGCTCAATCAGTTTGTTTCGGCGGCCGTTTCGGCGATGACAACCAACAGTGCGCGACGTAAAGAGAACCATTTACCTGCGCTCTATCAGCAGTTGTTTTTACTGTTGAATAAATTCCCTGGCGATGTGGCGAAATTCCGCCTGGCGCTGACATTGATCATCGCTCATCAGCGTTTACGTGATGCGCCTGTACCGGTGAATGATGAGCTTTCGGCGTTCCATCGACAGCTTCGCCGTACGGCGGATAGCGTCATCTCTGCCCGATCTGACAGCAGACGACGGCACTATTTTTCGCAGTTGCTGAAGGAGCTGGAGGTCTATCAGGAGAAATTGCAGCACTGGGATGCGCCGCCGCAGGTGACCGAGCCGGTAAAACGACTTACCGGAATGTTACACAAATATCAGCATGCGCTAACCAGCAGCTAGACCCGAAACCGACGCCAGAAGCGTCGGTTTTTTTATGGCTATACTTTACGGGAGCTTTTGTAAATCACAGATCAGGAGGACAAATGACAACGCAGGCATTGCAGGACAGCGAACTTTTCCAGACGGGCTATCTTGTCGATGGCGTCTGGAAATCGTTGGACACGACATTTGACGTACTGAACCCGGCGACCGGCGAGGTTGTCGCAAAAGTAGCAAAAGCCGGGAAAAAAGAGACAGAAGCCGCTATCGCCGCAGCCACCAGGGCTTTTCCCGCCTGGCGTGCGAAAACGGCAAAAGAGCGTTCTGCCATTCTTTATCGTTGGTACGAATTGATCATTGAAAACAAAAGCTGGCTGGGAAGGTTAATGACCACCGAACAGGGCAAGCCTTTAAAAGAAGCCGAAGGTGAGGTGGACTATGCTGCAAGCTTTATTCAATGGTTCGCCGAGCAAGCGAAGCGTGCTAATGGCGAAATTATCCCGCCGATAAAACCCGGATCGCGTATTTTTGCTACCCGCGAACCCATTGGCGTTGTGGCAGCGATAACCCCCTGGAATTTCCCGATGGCGATGCTGACCCGTAAGCTGGGACCCGCGTTAGCTGCAGGGTGTACAGGAGTGATTAAACCCGCCAATAACACGCCGCTCAGTGCCTTTGCGCTGCTGGCGCTGGCGAAAAAAGCGGGCGTGCCGGACGGTGTGCTAAATGCGGTTGCCGGGAGTACATCGGAAATTAGCGATGCGATCATGGCGAGCCATGATGTACGCAAAATTTCCTTTACCGGATCTACCGCCGTCGGTAAAACGCTGGTGCGTAACGCGGCTGAAACCATGAAGAAAGTCTCCATGGAACTCGGGGGCAACGCGCCTTACATCGTCTTTGAAGACGCAGATATTGATGCGGCGGTAAAAGGGGCGGTTGCCAATAAATTCCGTAATGCCGGGCAAGTATGCGTGAGCGTAAACCGTTTTTATATTCATGAGTCGGTGTATGACACCTTCACGCAGAAACTGGCAGAGGCGGTCAATGCCCTTAAAGTCGGAAATGGTCTTGACGACGGTGTGGTGGTTGGCCCGCTTATTGAATCTTCTGCGGTGGATAAAGTGCGTGAACACGTGGAAGACGCCGTCGCAAAAGGGGCGAAAGTTCTGGCTGGGGGTAAAGCGCACGCGTTGGGAGGCAATTTCTGGCAACCCACCGTCCTGGGGGATTGCAGCGATGGCATGAAGCTGGCGAACGAAGAGACGTTTGGCCCGGTCGCCGCCTGTTTTCGCTTTACGACCGAGGATGAAGTTATCCAGCGCGCTAACGCAACGCCGTTTGGTCTTGCAGCCTATTTCTACACCCAAAACTTATCCCGCGTATTTCGCGTCTCCCAGGCGATTGAAAGTGGGATGATTGGTATCAATGAATGCGCGGTATCCACTGAGCTGGGCCCCTTTGGCGGTGTAAAAGAGTCCGGCCTGGGGCGGGAAGGCTCCGTTCTGGGGCTGGAAGAGTTTATGGAAGTCAAAACCCTGCATCTTGGGGGATTATAGTGAAACGGGTGGCGTAAGCCGCCCGACAGGGCTGGATGGCGGACAATGAATACCTATACCTTCGATTTTGCTGAGATCGACACGCAAAGTAAGTTCTATCGCGAATTTTCCCGCCGGTTTGCTCTCGCTGGGGCAAGCATTACCGATCTGGATTCATTATGGATAATAGTGACGGAAAAGTTGCCGTTGCCGGTTGAAATTGAGTTCATTCATCTTAGCGAAACACTGCGGCGGCGTTTCGGCGCGCTCATTCTGCTGTTTGATGAAGCGGAGGAAGAACTGGAAGGGCAGTTGCGTTTTAACGTGCGCTAATGCAGCACAAAAAAAAGCCCCCGACAGGCGGGGGCAAGTCGTCGGAGTAGACGACGAGGGTTTATTTGTAGAGTTCCGCTGTTGCGTGCCAGGTATCACCTTCCTGGAGTTCGGTCACGTGGTAGGCTTTCGCGCCTGCCGCGTCCGCTTTAGCAGATAATTCGTCACGGATGCTCATTGGAGAACTTGCGGTCTGGGAAACAGAAATGGTCCCAATGGCCTGCATGTTTTGTGTTTGGTTCTCGGACAGTTGAGTGGCTGCGCTGGCACCAAAAGAGATCAGTGAAGCTAAACCAAGGGCTGCGATGATTGCGTTACGTTTCATTGTCTTTCTCCTCAATACTCAACGGCGAGAAGGTTTATACCGCTATTTTTATGCCTGGTGCCGCTGAGTGATGATGACATAGGGTTGTCGATTAATTATTTATACAGTTCAGCAGTGGCATGCCAGCTATCGCCGGTACGTGCTTCGATGATGCGATAAGAAGACGCACCCTGTTCTTCAGCTTTTTTGTTCAGTTCCGCACGCATATCCATCGGGGATGATGCAATGCCACCGACGGAGACGGTGCCTAATGATTGGCGATTTTGCGCCTGGCCAGCATCGATAGAGCTTGCTGCAAATGCGCCAAATGACAGAACAGAAAGGATGCTGAGTGTTGCTACAGTTGATTTGATTTTCATAATGCTTACCTCGTCGAATCTTAATTCCTGAGGGCTTTGTTTCGTGACCCTCATCACAAAATCAAGTATACACTAATAACGTGTAAAATTAATACTAAGCTAATTATTGCTATTGTAAGTAAGTGGTAAAGAAACCTTTTTTTATAGTCAAAAAGGCATAAAAAACGGGTGATTTTGAGCGGGATTTTATTTTTTAATATTTAAAATCAAGGTGATATGTGATTTTGATTTTTTGTGCGAAAACATTCATTGCGTGAATGAAATGCGACAGAAATTCGCACATTGTGTTAAAGGAAAGGGGGGCCAGAAAGAGATGTGACCCTAAGAGAGGCATTTCCCCGGCATGAAACCGGGGGAAGGAATTAAAGTTCTTGTTCGAAGAGTACGAGGATGGCTTCGTAAAGTTCTTTGACCGTAAAGCCGCTTGCCGGGGTAGTGAAAATGGTATCGTCACCGGCAATAGTACCCAGAATACCTTCTGCTTTGCCCAGCGAGTCCAGTAAGCGCGCAATCAGTTGTGCAGCGCCTGGGCTGGTATGAATAACAACAACGGCGTCGTTGTAATCGATATCAAGCACCAGATTTTTGAGCGGGCTGGAGGTGGTTGGAACACCCATTTCGACAGGCAAACAGTACACCATCTCCATTTTGGCGTTGCGCGTACGCACCGCGCCGAATTTAGTCAACATGCGGGACACTTTAGACTGATTGATATTGTCAAAGCCCTGTTCTTGTAACGCCAGAACAATCTCTCCCTGAGAACTAAATTTCTCTTCTTTAAGTAGCGCTTTAAACGCTTTAACTAATTCTTCTTGTTTTGCCGAGCTTCGCATAAGTCACCCGTATTAAGGCCGTGAAAACTACATTATTATGCACATGGATGAATTTTTATGCAAATAATCTACTGTGGAAATAACTCAAATTTTCTTATAGTTCACGTAAATTTTATCAAATTACGTTATGGAACCTACTGTGTCATGTGTCGCAAATTCAAGCAAAAGTAAAATAAATGTTACTGAAATGATATTGTTTAGATGGATATCAGCGCTATATTGTAAACTCTCAATCTTAGTTGCTTGGTTTGCCGGTCCGACGGTCGTGAAAGCCCATTATAATATTTTAAAAGCGTGCCATGCCGCAGAATTTTGGCTGGTTCGTTGCCATAATTATCAGGGTGAATTAAGGTCGCCGCAATGGAGTAACAAAATATTTAGCTAACCATAATAAGGAGTTTATGATGAAAGTTGCAGTCCTCGGCGCAGCTGGTGGCATCGGCCAGGCGTTAGCTCTACTACTTAAAACACAACTGCCTTCAGGTTCAGAACTCTCGCTCTATGATATTGCTCCTGTAACCCCTGGGGTTGCTGTTGACCTCAGCCATATTCCTACCGCTGTGAACATTAAAGGTTTTTCTGGAGAAGACGCAACGCCTGCCCTGCACGGTGCGGATGTGGTGCTGATTTCCGCAGGCGTCGCGCGTAAACCGGGTATGGATCGTTCCGATCTCTTTAATGTGAATGCCGGTATTGTGAAAAACCTGGTCGCGCAAATTGCTAAAACCTGCCCCAAAGCCTGTATTGGCGTGATCACTAACCCGGTTAACACTACGGTGGCGATTGCCGCGGAGGTGCTAAAAAAAGCGGGTGTGTATGACAAAAACAAACTGTTCGGCGTGACAACGCTGGATATCATTCGCTCCAATACCTTTGTGGCTGAGCTGAAAGGTAAGCAGCCGGGCGAGGTTGAAGTGCCGGTCGTGGGTGGGCATTCAGGCGTCACCATTCTGCCGCTGTTGTCGCAAATTCCGGGTGTCAGCTTCTCTGAACAGGAAATTGCCGATCTGACAAAACGTATTCAGAACGCGGGCACTGAGGTGGTCGAAGCAAAAGCGGGTGGCGGGTCTGCAACTCTCTCTATGGGCCAGGCAGCCGCGCGCTTTGGCCTGTCGCTGGTGCGTGCGTTGCAGGGCGAAAAAGGTGTTGTTGAATGTGCCTATGTTGAAGGCGATGGCCAGTATGCCCGCTTCTTCTCTCAGCCGCTGCTGTTAGGTAAAAATGGTATTGAAGAACGCCAGTCGATTGGCAAATTAAGCGCCTTTGAACAGCAGGCGCTGGAAGGGATGCTGGAAACCCTGAAAAAAGATATTCAGCTCGGCGAAGATTTTGTTAACAAATAAATAGCTGCCGCCGTCTGGTACGCCGTTTGCCTCCAGAGACGCGCAAAAAAACCGGAGTTCATAGGGCTCCGGTTTTTTTATGGCTTTTAGTTGGTCGCTGGATATTCCTGGATCGTGACCTGTAGTTTCAGTTTCTTGTCATCACGCATCACTTCAACCGGTATTTCTGACCCGGGACGAATTTCCGCGACCTGGTCCATGGTTTCCAGTGCTGAGACCGCAGGCTTACCATTCACGCTGACAATAACATCATTCACTTGAATGCCTGCCCGGGCTGCCGGACCATCTGGCGAGACTTCGTTAACCACGATCCCCTGAATTTGATCGATACCGCCGTTCTGGGTATGCATGGGGGCGATTTCTCTTCCGCCGATACCGATATAACCACGGATCACCCGACCATCGCGAATCAACTTATCCATGATTTTCGTCGCGAGCTGGAAGGGGATAGCGAAACCAATACCTTCCGGTGTCTCGCCATCGTTGCTCTTGTCGAAAGAGAGAGTATTGATACCCATTAACTCACCCAGCGAGTTCACCAGCGCGCCGCCGGAGTTGCCGTGGTTGATGGAGGCATCCGTTTGCAGGAAATTCTGGCGACCGGTTGGGTTCAGGCCAATACGCCCGGTGGCACTGATTATTCCCTGAGTAATGGTTTGACCCAGGTTATAAGGGTTACCAATCGCCAATACCACATCACCAATGTGCGGTACACGACGCGGATTGATCGGAATCACCGGCAGGCCGCCAGTGGCGTTAATTTTCAGTACCGCCAGGTCGGTAAGGGAGTCCGACCCCACCAGAAGCGCCTCAAAAACGCGGCCATCCTGCAAGGCAACGATGATCTGGTCCGCATCGTTGATAACATGTTTATTCGTAACGATATAACCACGCTGATCCATTATCACACCGGAACCCAGGGTGCGAATTTCCAGACGATTATGGGATGACGTATTCATACTACGGTTATAGACATAGACTACCGCGGGCGCGGCGCGGCGAACCGCCGGGTTGTAGCTGGCGGGCGTTTCATCGGTACTGTCAAATTGCGTTGCGGTTAGCGGGTTATGCTGGCGTAGCGAAGGCAGGGCGGCGAGGATAATGCCACCAACCATTAAACCAATTGCAACCGAGCGTAAGAGCTTCAAAAACATGATGCAGGCGTCGTCATTAGGGAGTCGCAGCAGCATAGCACGAGTTTTCCGGACATCACATGCAGCGGTGATGTCCGGGATCGCATTTGCTTAACGTAGCAATAAATAGAGTGTTTCATTGCCGCGGATGATTTGCAGAGCAATTACCGACGGTTTGGTTTCAAGAACCTTACGCAGCTCGGCAATGGACTGCACCTGCGTACGGTTAATGCCAATAATGACATCGTCTTTATGCAGGCCTGCCTGAGCAGCCGCACTGCCTTTTTCGACGTTCTCAATATTGATACCTTTCGTACCGTCTTTGAGTTGACCATCACTCAACGAGGCGCCCTGTAGCGCCGGGGAGATCAGTTCAGCGCTGGCAGAAGACGAAGTGCTCTTATCCAGTGTGACTTCAATATCCTGCGGTTTGCCGTCACGCAGGATGCCTAACTTCACTTTTGCGCCTGGTTCCGTCGTTGCAATGCGTGAACGCAGTTCGGCAAAGCTGTTCAGCGGCTTATCATTAAGGCTGACAATCACGTCGCCAGATTTAATGCCCGCTTTCGCTGAACCGGAGTTCGGCAATACTTCGCTGACAAAGGCGCCACGCTGCACATTCAGGTTAAAGGCTTTGGCGATATCAGCACTCATCTCGGTCCCTTTAATACCCAGCAGGCCGCGTTTGATTTCACCGAACTGAATCAACTGGCGAGACAGTGTCTGTGCCATATTACTGGGAATCGCAAAACCGATACCGATGCTGCCGCCGCCCGGCGCAAGGATTGCTGTGTTGATGCCAATAAGCTCACCGTTCAGGTTCAGCAATGCGCCGCCGGAGTTACCGCGGTTAATCGAGGCATCGGTCTGGATAAAGTTTTCCAGTCCTTCGAGATTAAGTCCGCTTCGGCCCAGAGCAGAAACAATTCCGGATGTCGCTGTTTGCCCCAGCCCGAACGGGTTCCCCACGGCAACGACAAAGTCACCCACTCTTAACTTATCGGAATCGGCGATCGCGATTTGCGTCAGGTTGCTGGGGTTTTGTAGCTGCAACAGCGCAATGTCGCTTTGATCGTCGCCGCCAATCAGTTTGGCCTCGAACTCGCGACCATCGTTGAGCTGGACATTGATTTTTTGCGCCTGGTTAATGACGTGGTTGTTCGTCAACACGTAACCTTTTGCTGCATCAATGATGACCCCGGAACCCAACCCTTCAAAAGGCTGAGCCTGCTGCTGTTCGGGCAACTCGTCGCCAAAATATTTTTTCAGTTCATCAGGGACTTTCTGTCCTTGTACCGCCGTTCCTTCCACCTGCACGCTCACCACGGCAGGTAAAACTTTCTCCAGCACTGGCGCGAGGCTGGGAAGCGCTCCCTGGCCTGGAACCTGCGATGGCATCGCTGCCATAGTCTGGATGGGTGCCGAGAGAGATAACCCGACACTTAACGCTAACGCACTCAACAGCTGGGTTTGTTTCTTCATTGATGCTGGCTCTCGTAACCTGAAGTGAAAGGGAAAACGATGCAAAACAGTTTGATGTTATTGAAATTTCAATCGGGTAACAATGAGGTTAATGACTAAATGATAGCTGTGATTATAAAGACAAGACGGGCGCAACCTGTGCGCCCGTTAAAAATGCGGTAATAAAGTGATTATTTGCGGTTTGCGTTGCCGCGCAGCAAGCCGGAGGCACCTTCGGAATAGTCGCGAGGAATCTGTACCGGTGCCTGATCGTTGCCCGCTTCGGACTCCGCCAGACGGTTACGGAATGGGTTTTCCTCAGCAGACATTTCCGGCAGTAAGCTGCTGGAACTTTTTGCCATGTGCTGATAAAGCTGGCGGTAATCATGCGCCATATTGTCGAGGAGTTCTGCGCTGCGAGCGAAGTGATTGACCAGCTCTTCACGGTACTCTTCAAGTTCTGCTTTATTTTTTTCCAGCTCGTACTGCATTGCCTGTTGCTGGCGTAATTTCCGGTTTCCAAAACGCATGGCCACAGCACCAATGATGACGCCGACGACTAACCCAATTAGCGCGTATTCCCAGGTCATGTACTTCTCCCATTGTCTTATGGTTCCGTAGGGTAATAGCTGCAAGCTCCTTGCCTGCGCCTGATTATGCCACTATAACCGCTATTCGCGCAGAAGTGGAATCCCGACGCGGCATCGCGTAGGGTAGAACGACCTTTTTTTCGCCAACCCTGTGGGCAGGATCGATTTTCAAGGAATAACGATAACACCATGCAGAGCCTTACCCCGACATCGCGTTACCTCAATGCCCTCAACGAGGGTAGCCATCAGCCGGATGATGTGCAAAAAGAAGCTGTTAGCCGTCTTGATCTCATTTACCAGCAAATTGTGACCAAAGAACAATCCGCCCCGCAAAGCGGTGGCTTGATGGCGAAACTTGGCAAATTGTTAGGTAAGCGTGAGCCCACGACGCTTACCCCCGTACGCGGCCTTTATATGTGGGGGGGCGTTGGGCGCGGTAAAACCTGGTTAATGGACCTCTTTTATCAAAGCCTGCCAGGGGAACGGAAACAGCGTCTGCATTTCCACCGTTTTATGCTGCGTGTGCATGAGGAATTAACGCAACTACAGGGACATAGCGACCCGCTGGAGATTGTCGCCGACCATTTCAAAGCCGAAACCGATGTGCTCTGTTTTGATGAGTTTTTCGTATCGGATATCACCGACGCCATGTTGCTCGGCGGGCTAATGAAGGCACTCTTCGCCAGAGGGATTACGCTGGTCGCCACTTCGAATATTCCGCCGGACGAACTTTATCGTAACGGGTTGCAACGGTCGCGCTTTTTGCCGGCTATTGATGCCATCAAGCAGCACTGCGATGTGATGAATGTCGATGCGGGTGTGGATTATCGTCTGCGCACCCTGACCCAGGCACACCTGTGGCTTTCGCCCTTAAATGAAGAGACGCAGCAGCAAATGGATAAACTCTGGCAAGCGCTGGCAGGGGCAAAACGTACTCATTCTCCGGTATTAGAAGTCAATCACCGTCCGCTGGAGACGCTGGGGGTGGAAAATCAGACGCTGGCGGTGTCGTTCGCCACGCTGTGTGTGGATGCCCGTAGTCAACACGACTATATTGCGCTCTCTCGTCTGTATCACACCGTCATGCTATTTGATGTCCCCGTCATGACAACGCTGATGGAGAATGAAGCGCGGCGTTTTATCGCGCTGGTGGATGAATTCTACGAGCGGCATGTGAAGCTGGTGGTGAGCGCGGCGGTTCCGCTGTACGAGATTTATCAGGGCGAGCGACTGAAATTCGAGTTCCAGCGCTGTCTGTCTCGTCTGCAGGAGATGCAGAGCGAAGAGTACCTCAAGCGGCAACATATGCCATAACTGCCCGCTTCTCTGTGGGAGAGGGGCTGGGGGGAGGGTATCAGAACGCACAACCCCAACACCGAAAAACCCTCTTCAAATCACAAATAGGGGTCGATCTTTGACCCCGACTTCTCTATAATCCTGCGACCCCACGTTACAAGAAGGTTTTTTTCCCAAAACTTTCTCTGCGCCGGCATAGGCTATTCGAAGGGGTAGGTTTGCTGGACAATGTCGTGTGAACCTCAACTGACTAAACGTTTGGGTGTTCACCAACGTGTAACTTATTATTTGGGTAAGCTTTTAATGAAAACTTTTACAGCTAAACCAGAAACCGTACAACGCGACTGGTATGTTGTTGACGCGACAGGTAAAACTCTGGGCCGTCTGGCTACTGAACTGGCACGTCGCCTGCGCGGTAAGCATAAAGCGGAATACACTCCGCACGTTGATACTGGTGACTACATCATCGTTCTGAACGCAGAAAAAGTTGCTGTAACCGGCAACAAGCGTGAAGACAAAATGTACTACCACCACACTGGCCACATCGGTGGTATCAAAGAAGCGACCTTTGAAGAGATGATTGCCCGCCGTCCTGAGCGTGTGATTGAAATCGCGGTTAAAGGCATGCTGCCAAAAGGCCCGCTGGGTCGTGCTATGTACCGTAAACTGAAAGTTTACGCTGGCAACGAGCACAACCACGCGGCACAGCAACCGCAAGTTCTTGACATCTAATCGGGATTATAGGCAATGGCTGAAAATCAATACTACGGCACTGGTCGCCGCAAAAGCTCTGCTGCTCGCGTGTTCATCAAACCGGGCAACGGTAAAATCGTAATCAACCAGCGTTCTCTGGAACAGTACTTCGGTCGTGAAACTGCCCGCATGGTAGTTCGTCAGCCGCTGGAACTGGTCGACATGGTTGAGAAACTCGATCTGTACATCACTGTTAAAGGTGGTGGTATCTCTGGTCAGGCTGGTGCGATCCGTCACGGTATCACCCGCGCTCTGATGGAGTACGACGAGTCCCTGCGTTCTGAACTGCGTAAAGCTGGCTTCGTCACTCGTGACGCTCGTCAGGTTGAACGTAAGAAAGTCGGCCTGCGTAAAGCACGTCGCCGTCCGCAGTACTCCAAACGTTAATTGCTTTCTGCGAAAGCAGAACGATTGGCGAAAAACCCGGTTTCTACCGGGTTTTTTTATGGATAAAAATCACGTTATCCACAGTAATGAGTTGATTCTCTCTTCTTTTTCAGCATTTCCAGAATCCCCTCACCACAAAGCCCGCAAAATCTGGTAAACTATCATCCAATTTTCTGCCCAAATGCCTGGGATTGTTCATTTTTTGTTTGATGTTTAAACGAGAGTGACTGTGCGCGTGGGTGGGTTACCAACATCTCGCCGGTCAAAGTAAGACTGGTAGCAGTAAAAATACTGAATATACCTGGAGGTTTTCATGGCTGTCGCTGCCAACAAACGTTCGGTAATGACGCTGTTTTCTGGTCCTGTTGACATCTATAGCCATCAGGTCCGTATCGTGCTGGCAGAAAAAGGTGTCAGCTTCGAAATTGAGCACGTGGAAAAGGATAATCCTCCTCAGGATCTGATTGACCTCAACCCGAATCAAAGCGTACCGACTCTTGTCGATCGTGAACTCACTCTGTGGGAATCACGCATTATCATGGAATACCTGGATGAGCGTTTCCCTCATCCGCCGCTGATGCCGGTTTATCCGGTTGCGCGTGGTGAAAGCCGTCTTTACATGCATCGCATTGAGAAAGACTGGTACTCGCTGATGGAAGTGATCATGTCCAGCAGTGGCGCGCAGGCCGATAACGCCCGCCGTCAACTGCGTGAAGAACTGATGCAGATTGCTCCGGTGTTCGGCCAGAAGCCTTACTTCCTGAGTGATGAATTCAGCCTGGTGGATTGCTACCTGGCGCCGTTGTTGTGGCGTTTGCCGATTCTGGGTATTGAACTTAGCGGCGCAGGCTCTAAAGAGCTGAAAGGCTACATGACACGTGTTTTCGAACGTGATTCATTCCTCGCGTCTCTGACAGAAGCCGAGCGCGAAATGCGCCTGGGCCGGGGTTAATCGAATGGACTTGTCGCAACTGACACCGCGCCGTCCTTACCTGTTGCGGGCTTTTTATGAGTGGTTGCTCGATAACCAGCTCACCCCACATCTGGTAGTCGACGTAACGTTGCCGGGTGTGCGCGTGCCCATGGAATATGCGCGCGACGGGCAGATCGTGTTGAACATTGCGCCGCGAGCCGTGGGTAACCTTGAACTGGCGAATGATGAAGTGCGTTTTAACGCGCGCTTTGGCGGCGTCCCGCGTCAGGTTGCTGTGCCGCTTGCCGCTGTTCTTGCTATCTACGCACGTGAAAACGGCGCGGGTACGATGTTCGAACCTGAAACGGCATACGATGAAGACGTGGTCACGGTGAATGACGACGACGAAACCTCTCTGCCGGATGGCGAGACGGTGATGTCGGTTATCGATGGCGACAAACCCGATCATGCGGACGATAACGATCCGGATGATGATCCCCCACCACGCGGCGGGCGTCCATCGCTGCGTGTCGTGAAGTAACACAAAGGCAGGGTCAATCGACCCTGCTTTTTTTACGGCAGCAACCCCGGCGCCAGCCAACACGCGATCGTTTCGCGCATTACCTTCCGCCTTGTTGCCAGCGCTTCAGGACGCTTAAGATCCTGCTGATAGATGATCGACAGCGTCGACTGGTTAATCAGATAGAAAAATCCCAAAGCCGACATTGTGATGTTTAGCTGCATCGCATCAATACCTGGGCGGATCGTCCCATCCTGCTGGCCGCGTTCAAGAATGCGCTGGGTTATCGAAAGCCAGCTACTGTTGATGGGGACAATCGTATCCACTTCCTTAAGGTGACGCGCCTTGAGCTGGTTTTCACTGTTGAGCAACTGGATAAATTCCGGGTTCTCAAGGTAGTAGTGCCAGGTAAAATCCATCAGTTCAAGTACCGCGTCGCGGGCAGGCAGATGATCGAGTTCCAGTGCGGCCTCTTTGGTACGGATATCCTGGTACGCGGCCTGCAAAACATGGGTAAACAGCGTATCTTTGTTGTCGAAATAATAGTAAATCAGCTGCTTGTTCACGTTCGCCGTCGCGGCGATCTGATCAATCCTCGCCCCGTCAAAACCCTTTTCAGCGAACTCCTTTTTGGCTGCATCAAGGATCAGGCTTTTTGTGAGATCTGGATCATGCCTGCGCTTTGTTCTGGCTTCCCCTTTCATAGATCCTCCATTCAATTTATTGTTTTAATTGTAGTTTTAAATAAATCAACCAGTTGGTTGATTTTGAGAAGTCGATCATGAATTTAATTTTTCTCTCTTTCTATACTGCTTTTACAGTTTCAACTGTTTAGTTGAAATGTTTGGCACTCATCAGGGAGTATGCTCATGATCCATTCGCAACGTCCGGTAGCATTAGTGACAGGCTCGACACGGGGAATTGGTAAAGCGTGCGCGTTGGCGCTTGCCAGAGCCGGGTTTCACGTCGCAATCAACGGACGCGATAACGAAGAAGGTCGCGCCCGACAACAAGCCATGGTAGCGGAATTAGAACAATTTGGCATCGAAGCTCTGGCGTTACCGGGTGATGTTTCAGATTTAATTCTCCAGCAAGGGATGCTGGACACCGTTTTGCAACGCTGGGGGCGACTGGACTGCCTTGTCAACAACGCCGGGACGGCGGCGAAGCAGCGTGGCGATCTGCTTGAGGTCACGCCGGATAATTACCAGTACTGTCAGGACGTCAACACCAGGGCAATGTTCTTCTTTTGCCAAAAAGCGGCGCGCGCCATGCTTTCGCAGGGTGAGCTTAATAATCAGCACCGCTCTATTATCAACATCACTTCCTGTAGCGCCCACAGCTTATCGATTTCTCGCGGAGAATATTGCGTATCGAAAGCAGCCGCCAGCATGGTGACGCAACTTTTTGCGCTGCGCCTGGCGGAAGAAGGCATCGGTGTTTATGAAATTCGCCCTGGTATCATCGAAACTGACATGACCAGCGGTGTGAAACCGAAGTATGACCAGTTGATCGGCGGCGGTCTGGTGCCGATGAAACGCTGGGGCCAGCCGACGGACATTGCCGTGGTCGTCGATGCGCTGGCAAACGGCAACTTACCTTTCACTGTCGGTCAAATTATTGATGTCGACGGCGGCCTGAACAAATCCCACTTTTAATTACGAGGCACAGCAATGGCGACAATTTCCGTTGGCATCATCATGCATGGCGTAACCGGGCGGATGGGCAAAAATCAGCATCTGATCCGCTCCATCGTGGCAATTCGTGAACAGGGCGGCGTTGAGCTGGCAAACGGCGACAGGCTCATGCCGGACCCGATCCTGATTGGTCGTAATGAAGAAAAAATTGCCGCACTGGCGAAACAAACCGGTATCAGTCGTTGGGGCACGGATCTGGATGCGGCGCTGGCCAACCCAAGCGATACGATCTTCTTTGATGCCGCCACGACGCAGGCGCGCCCCGGTTTACTGAAAAAAGCCATTGCCGCCGGTAAGCATATTTACTGCGAAAAACCGGTAGCGGTCAGCCTGTCAGAAGCCGTCGAGTTATATCACTACGCAGAGCAGCAGGGCGTTTGCCACGGCGTGGTACAGGACAAACTGTGGCTGCCGGGGCTGCGTAAACTGCAAATGCTCAATCAGGCGGGCTTCTTCGGTAAAGTGCTGTCGGTTCGCGGCGAGTTTGGTTACTGGGTGTTTGAAGGTGATTTGCAGCCGACCCAGCGCCCGTCATGGAACTACCGTCAGGAAGATGGCGGCGGCATCATCCTCGATATGATCTGCCACTGGCGTTATGTCGTCGACAACCTGTTTGGCGAAATCAAAAGCATCAGTTGCCTGGGCGCGACCCATATTCCGGAACGTTTTGATGAGCAGGGGAACGCCTACAAAGCCACCGCTGATGACGCCGCCTACGCCACATTTGAACTGCACAATGGCACTATCGTGCAGATCAACAGCTCCTGGTGTGTCCGGGTGCGTCGCGATGACCTGGTGACTTTCCAGGTGGATGGTGTGAACGGTTCTGCGGTTGCAGGCCTGACCGACTGTCTGACGCAATCACGTGTGAACACCCCGAAACCTGTCTGGAACCCGGATGTTCGCCAGACACATGACTTCTTCGAAGACTGGGCGCCAGTACCTGATACCACCACCTATGACAACGCCTTCAAGGTGCAATGGGAACTCTTTCTGCGCCATGTGCATGGTGAGATCGACTTCCGCTGGAATCTGCTGGAAGGGGCCAAAGGGGTGCAACTGGTTGAACTGGCGCTGCAAAGCTGGAAAGAACGCCGCTGGGTTGATGTTCCGTCACTGGTGCGCTAAGGAGGCCATATGCAACAGCCCGATCCACGTCGTTTATCGATGAATACCGCCACCGTCCGTAAGCAGTGGACGCTGGATAAGATCATCGACGGCTGCGCCCGTCATGAAATTCGCGGCATCTCGCCGTGGCGCGATCAGGTTCAGGCGCTGGGGTTAGAACGTACCGCGCAGCTGATCCGCAGTAACGAACTGACCGTCAGCGGCTATTGCCGCGGCGGGATGTTTCCCGGCATCGATGAGGCGGCACGCCGTGCGGCGGATGACGATAACCGCCGGGCGGTAGATGAAGCACTGGCAGTGAATGCCGCCTGTCTGGTGCTGGTGGTGGGCGGATTGCCGGGTGATTCGAAAGATATTGCCGGCGCACGTAGCCAGGTACGGGATGGTCTGGGCCGCCTGCTGGAGTATTCGCGCAAGGTGGGAATGCCGCTGGCGATTGAGCCGCTACACCCGATGTATGCCGCGGACCGCGCCTGTATAAACACCCTTGAGCAGGCCAACGATCTGTGTGATGAGCTCGGTGATGATGGGTTAGGAATGGCCGTCGATCTCTATCACACCTGGTGGGATCCAAAGTTTTTCCAGCAGATCGAACGCGCCGGACGGAAACGTATCCTGGGTTTTCACATCTGCGACTGGCTGGTGCCGACACAGCATCTGCTGCTCGATCGCGGCATGATGGGGGATGGGGTGATCGACATTCGCGCGGCCCGTCAGGCGGTGGAGGCGCTGGGGTACCAAGGGGCGCATGAAGTGGAGATTTTCTCCGAACACGACTGGTGGCAACGTGACCCGGATACGGTGCTCGCTACCTGCAAAGCGCGTCATTTAACGCATTGTTAATCAGATTTTGGCTGTATCTGATGTCTCGTCAGTCTTACCAGGTTAGTCGAGGGAATTATGAATACAGATACAAAAAAGATGATACTGGTGTCGGTGCTGTGTGGCCTTGGCTACATGATGTACTCCGTCGACCGTATGACTGTCTCCTCCGCCATTGGACTTATCGCGACGGATTTTGGGCTCGGTAGAGCCCAGTCCGGGATCCTGATGAGTTCATTCTTCTATGGCTTTATTGGTTTCTTATTTATCTCCGGGATTATCGCCGACAAACTCAGCGGCAAACCGGTGCTCATTCTTGGTTTAGTGATGTTCTCGCTTGCGACGATCCTGACGGGGGTGGCGGGTAGTCTGACATCGCTTATCTTTTACCGCGTGATGACCGGTATCGGCGAGGGGGTCTTCTGGCCCGCCGCATCGCTGGAAGTGGCCAACGTTACCACCGAGAAACAGCGCACGACGGTGATGTCCCTTTACTGGATGGGTTATCCGATTGGCGGCTTCTTCGGTACCTGGCTCGGTGCAATGCTCGGCCCGGTGTACGGCTGGCGCGTTGTGTTCTATGTCGCCGGAGCGCTGGGTCTGCTGGTAGCGCTGGCGTACGCCTTCATGGTGAAAAACGAGCCGAAAAAAGTGGTTGTCGCCACGACAAAAGAAAAAGTGCTGTTAAAACAACTGTTTCGTAACCAGTCCGTCATGCTGATGGCGTTCTATTACTTCCTGCTGCTGAGCGGCTGGTGGATTGTGTTGCTGTGGGCGCCGACCTTCCTGATGAATGTAAAACAACTGCCAATCAGTACCGCAGGAACCATTGCCAGTCTGCTGGGGCTGACCGGTGCGCTGGGGGGCTTCCTGCTTGGGCGTTTATGTGACCGTGGCGACTTCTCGCGTAAGCGTGCGGTGTTGATAGGCATCACGCTCGCCAGCAGCCTGCTGATGGCCGCGATGGTACTGCAACTGCCGGTCTTCGCCGTGGTGATTCTGGTGTTGTTCCTCGGGCTGCTCGGTTATCCCATCACACCGCTGGTCCTCTCATTTACCGCCGAACTGGTACCGCCACAGCTTCGCGGCTCCGCCATTGGCTTTGTGATGAATGTCGGCATGACGGCCGGTGGGATTTCACCCGTCCTGGCGGGCTATTTCGCGGATAAATATTCCATGTCTACCGTCTGGTTTGTCGCGGCCTGCGTGATGGTCGTCAGTTCGGTACTGCTGCTGGGGGTGCGTAAAGCGCCCAGGCCAGTGAAAGAGATGGAAATATCCGGCCTGTCATCACGCGTTTAACGAGGTAAAACATGACCACAGCGATCCCGCAATCGATCCTGGAAGCGCTTACGAATGTCTCTATGCCGCGCCATGTCATGATGGCGCAGCCGCAACAGACGCTGGACGTGGCGGGATACCGTATTCCGCTCTACCACAGCGAGGCGTTAGTGATTGGCAGCGGCGCCGCCGGGCTGCGCGCGGCGGTGGAGTTGCGTCGCCGCAAAATGGATGTTCTGGTGGCGACCCAAACCTTGTTTTGGGGAACATCGGCCTGCTCCGGATCGGATAAACAGACCCTGCATACCGCCTCGACCAGTTTTCGTGGCGATAATTTTACAGCCCTCGCCAGTGCTATCGGCGCGGGTGGGGCGATGGATGCCGACACGGCGTATGTTGAAGCGGTCGGCTCGGTAGAGGCTTTTATCGGCCTGAAAAGCATGGGGCTTCCCTTGCCGGAGGACCGCTACGGCGCCGTATTGCGCTACCAGACCGATCACGATGAAGTGGGCCGCGCAACCAGTTGTGGGCCACGTACTTCCCGCCTGATGGTCAAAGTGCTGGCGGAAGAGGCGGTCCTGTTGGGTGTGCCGTTTGTCGATCACGCGACAGCCGTACGTTTGCTCACCGAAGGGGAAGGGGAGCAGCGCCGGGTCGCCGGGGTGCTGGCCATTGTGAAAGGCGCGCGACAGGAAAATAACCCGTG
This sequence comes from Citrobacter sp. BDA59-3, assembly GCF_015167655.1. Classification (NCBI taxonomy): domain Bacteria; kingdom Pseudomonadati; phylum Pseudomonadota; class Gammaproteobacteria; order Enterobacterales; family Enterobacteriaceae; genus Citrobacter; species Citrobacter sp. BDA59-3. Next base: position 4,769,503 of record NZ_CP063427.1, on the reverse strand, counting down.
GGGTCTATGTCTGATGCGTAGCGCGACAGTAGTCCTGGCGGCCGGTGGACCGGGTGAACTGTTCCGCGACAGCGTCTACCCGAAGCGCTGTTTTGGTTCGCTGGGGCTGGCGCTGGAGGCGGGGATCGCGACGGTCAATCTGACGGAACATCAGTTTGGTATCGGTACGCGACGCGATGAGTTCCCCTGGAACCTCTCCGGCACCTACGTGCAGAGCATGCCTTATATCTACTCGATAGATGCGCAGGGCCAGGAGCATAACTTTCTTGCCCGCTACTATCGCACCACGCGGGAGCTGGCCTCGAATATCTTCCGTAAGGGATATCAGTGGCCGATTCACGCCACGCGAATGCTGGATTTTGGCTCCAGCCTGGTGGATTTGGCTATCTATAATGAGTCGCAGGCCGGGCGCACGATCTATATGGATTTTAACCGTAATCCGCTGCCAGTACCGGGCGATGAACCCTTTGCCCTTGGCAATCTGGACGAGGATGTTTACCACTATCTGCGCAATAACGATGCCTGCCTGGAGCTACCGATTGCGCGCCTGCAACGGATGAACCCGCTGGCCATTGAGCTTTATAAACATCATGGTCATGACCTGACAACACAGCCGCTGCCGTTTAACGTCAATCACCAGCATATGAATGGCGGGATTGCGGTAGATACATGGGGCCATTCGTCGTTAAGTGGCTGCTATGCGATTGGCGAAGCGGCGGGCACGCACGGAGTAACGCGCCCCGGCGGTGCGGCGCTCAATGCCGGACAGGTCTTTGGGCTGCGCTGCGCGAAGCATATCGCGGCGACGCCACGGTTCGCATCAGAGTCTCTTTTTGCCCGTGAAACGGCTGAGCTTTTGCAGCAGATCCAGCGTGACAGCAGCCATCCTCAGGCGTTGCGGATTGACGATATTCGCGACGAAATCCAGCAGCGCATGAGTGAGCGTGCCGGGTTTGTCTGTGATGCCGGGCAGGTACCTGGCGCTGTTCAGGCGGCCCGTCGACTCAATCAACGTATTGCGCAAAACGGGGTGGCAATAACCCATCCAAACCAGACGGCGTTTAGCCTCCAGTGGCGCCAGATGGCGCTGGCATCGGAAGCGTTACTGGTGGCGCTGGAAAGCTATATTGCCCGTGGTGGCGGTAGCCGTGGCGCACGGATGTTGTGCTCTGCACAGGGAGACGTCGCACCGCAAACACGTGAAGGGGTATTGTCTGAGTTTCGTTTCATCTCTGAAAAGGCGGAGCACCGGCAGGAGCAAATACAGGTGACATGGCGCAACGGCGAGTTTGTTGTCGAGCAGCGGCCATTACGTACGCTTGATGACCTCTCGACGATCTTCTTTGAAAAGAACTGGCCAGATTATCTGACGGAGGAGATCTACCGACGTTAGTACTTTACCCAGGCTACGCTAGTGCGAGTAGCCTGGGTAAGCGAAGCGCCGCAGGGGAATATCCCCACTCATCACTCGCCGACTTCCCCTCTGGTGCTAACTTCGCCAGTCAGATATTCCTGTGATATGATGAAGTTGCTATCACATTTGCCACACTCCACTGCCATGAGCGCTATGAAATCATCAGATTCGCACGCTGAAAACACTGCTGAAAATGTCGGGCGCACGCTGCGTCGCCGTCCGTTGGCGCGCAAAAAATTATCCGAGATGGTGGAAGAAGAGCTCGAACAGATGATCCGCCGCCGGGAGTTTGCCGAAGGCGATGTGCTGCCCTCCGAGCGTGAGCTGATGGAGTTTTTCAATGTGGGCCGCCCCTCGGTACGCGAAGCGCTGGCGGCGCTCAAGCGTAAAGGATTAGTGCAAATCAGCAACGGTGAACGCGCCCGCGTTTCCCGTCCATCTGCCGATACCATCATTGGCGAGCTTTCCGGCATGGCGAAAGATTTTCTCTCCCGTCCCGGTGGTATTGCCCATTTTGAGCAGCTACGCCTGTTTTTCGAATCCAGCCTGGTGCGCCATGCGGCGGAACATGCCACGGATGAGCAAATTGAACGTCTCGGTAGGGCTCTGGAGCTGAACAGTCAGTCGCTGGACGACAACGCGCTATTTATTCGCTCCGATGTTGAATTCCATCGCGTACTGGCTGAAATCCCCGGTAATCCTATCTTTCTGACGATCCATGTTGCCCTGCTGGACTGGCTGATTGCCGCTCGCCCCACGGTGCCTGAAAAAGAGCTGCATCAGCACAATAACCTCAGTTATCAGCAGCATATTGAGATCGTCAATGCCATTCGCCAGCACGATCCCGATGCCGCCGATCGCGCATTGCATGTTCACCTCAACAGCGTTTTCGCCACCTGGCACGCGTTCGATAAACAGCAAAAATCCAGCAACTGATTGACCGATCCCTTTTGCGCGCTAGCGATCGTTTAGTGCGTTAGATCCCATTTAGCGTTTTCTCTCCCCGATGGCGATCATTTGCACTGGTATAATAGGTATAAAGGTATATAGTCAAAACGCACTCATGCAACAGGAGAAGATGATGACTGCTCAGTTAAGAGGGGTGATGGCCGCGCTGTTGACCCCGTTTGATGCCAGCGAAAAGCTGGATACCGAGAGCCTGCGCCGTCTGGTGCGTTTTAATATCAATCAGGGGATCGATGGGCTGTACGTGGGGGGATCCACCGGGGAAGCGTTCGTACAAAGCATTGCTGAGCGTGAACAGGTGCTGGAGATCGTCGCCGAAGAGGCGAAAGGCAAACTGACGCTGATTGCCCATGTCGGCACCGTCAGCACACACGAAACCCGGCAGCTTGCGCAGGCGGCCAGCCGCTATGGTTTTGACGCCGTCTCTGCCGTTACTCCGTTCTACTATCCGTTCAGCTTTGAAGAGCACTGCGACCACTATCGTGCAGTGATCGACGCCGCTAATGGTCTGCCGATGGTGGTTTACAACATTCCGGCGCTGAGTGGGGTGAAACTCACGCTGGATCAAATCGACACGCTGGTTACCCTGCCGGGCGTGGGCGCGCTGAAACAAACATCGGGCGATCTCTTCCAGATGGAGCAGATCCGCCGGGCGAATCCGGATCTGGTGCTCTATAACGGTTATGACGAGATCTTTGCATCCGGGCTGATGGCGGGCGCGGATGGTGGTATCGGCAGTACTTACAACATCATGGGTTGGCGCTATCTGGGTATCGTTCGCGCGCTGCAAACGGGCGACATTGCCACCGCGCAGCGCCTGCAGGCGCAATGCAATGAGGTTATCGAGCTGCTGATCAAAGTCGGTGTTTTCCGCGGCCTGAAAACGGTGCTGCACTACATGGATGTCCTGGCGGTACCGCTGTGTCGTAAGCCGTTCGCGCCGGTGGCGGAAAAATATTTGCCAGAACTTAAAGCGCTGGCGGCAGCACTGCAACAAGAGAAAGAACAACAACAGTGATCCGGAGCTGTCTGTCCGGAGGTGCTGCGCTGACCGGACAGACGGAGCCGCTCTTAACTCTGTCGGTCTACATAAGCGATGGGCAACGCCCATCGCGGGAGTATCACATGAGTACTGCTATGCAAAATATCCCGTGGTATCGCCATCTTGATCGGGCGCAATGGCGGGCTTTCTGCGCCGCCTGGCTGGGCTATCTGCTCGACGGTTTTGATTTTGTCCTTATCGCGTTGGTGTTAACGGAAATTCAGAGCGAATTTGGTCTGACGACGGTACAGGCGGCAAGCCTCATCTCCGCAGCCTTTATCTCCCGTTGGTTTGGAGGGCTGATGTTGGGCGCAATGGGTGACCGCTACGGTCGACGGTTGGCGATGGTCACCAGTATCCTTCTGTTCTCATGCGGTACGCTGGCCTGCGGGTTGGCCCCCGGCTTCACCACCATGTTTATCGCCCGGCTGGTGATCGGTATGGGGATGGCCGGAGAGTATGGCTCCAGCGCGACGTATGTGATTGAAAGCTGGCCCCGACAGTTGCGAAACAAAGCCAGCGGCTTTTTGATTTCCGGCTTCTCCGTCGGGGCCGTTATCGCGGCGCAGGTCTACAGCCTGGTGGTACCCGTCTGGGGCTGGCGCGCGCTGTTTTTCATCGGCATTTTGCCCATCGTCTTTGCCCTGTGGCTGAGGAAAAACATTCCGGAAGCGGAAGACTGGAAAGAGAGACATGCGGGTAAAGCGCCGGTACGCACGATGGTGGATATTCTGTATCGCGGCAAACATCGGGTGATTAACGTGGCGATGACAGTCATTGCCGCGACCTCATTGTGGTACTGCTTTGCCGGTGAAATGAAGAATGCCGCATTGGTGGCAATCCTCGGCCTGGTGTGCGCGTTTATCTTTATCAGCTTTATGGTGCAAAGCAGCGGCAAACGCTGGCCAACCGGTGTAATGCTGATGGTGGTGGTGCTCTTTGCGTTTCTCTACTCGTGGCCCATCCAGTCGCTGCTGCCGACTTACCTCAAAACCGAACTGGCCTATTCGCCTGCGACGGTAGCTAAAGTGCTGTTCTTTAGCGGATTTGGCGCTGCGGTGGGCTGTTGTGTTGGCGGTTTTCTGGGCGACTGGTTGGGGACGCGCAAAGCCTACGTCTATAGCCTGCTCGCCTCACAAATTCTGATCATCCCGGTGTTTGCCATTGGTGGCACTAGCGTATGGGTTCTCGGTTTTCTGCTCTTCTTCCAGCAAATGCTGGGGCAGGGGATCTCAGGCATTCTGCCTAAACTGATCGGCGGCTACTTCGATACCGACCAGCGTGCGGCAGGTTTAGGATTTACCTACAACGTTGGGGCCCTGGGCGGCGCACTGGCACCAATCCTGGGGGCGCTGATCGCTCAGCGTCTGGATCTGGGTACCGCACTGGGATCGCTCTCCTTTAGCCTGACCTTTGTGGTGATCCTGTTGATTGGGCTGGATATGCCCTCGCGCGTCCAGCGTTGGCTACGCCCCGAAGCGCTGCGTACCCATGATGCGATCGACGGTAAGCCATTCAGCGGCGCGGTCAGCCACAGCGATGGTAAGAACGGGTTATTAAAAACGAAAGGATAACCAGACATGTCTCTGATAGCGAAAATGGATGAACAAATTGGCCGCCGGGGTGGGCTGGTGGTCTCCTGCCAGCCTGTTCCGGATAGCCCACTGGATAAGCCGGAAATCGTGGCGGCGATGGCACTGGCCGCCCAGCAGGCCGGGGCGGTGGCGCTGCGTATTGAAGGCATTAACAACCTGCGTGCCGTACGTCGGGTTGTGACGCTGCCCATCATCGGCATTATTAAACGCGACTTAACGGACTCCCCGGTGCGCATTACCCCTTACGCTGAGGACGTCGATGCGCTGGCACAGGCGGGGGCAGATATTATCGCCATTGATGGTACCGATCGTGTTCGCCCGGTTGCGGTGCGTGACCTGCTGGCGCGTATTCATCACCACGGGCTTATCGCGATGGCCGATTGTTCCTGCGAGCAGGATGGCTTGTATTGCCAGCAAGCAGGAGCGGAGCTGATTGGCACCACGCTGTCTGGCTACACCAGCGAACATACGCCCGCAGAACCGGACCTGGCGCTGGTCACCACGCTCAGCCAGGCCGGATGCCGGGTGATGGCGGAAGGGCGCTATAACTCGCCCGAACTGGCGGCGCAGGCGAAGCGCCATGGAGCATGGGCGGTGACCGTCGGCTCAGCCATTACGCGGCTGGAGTACATTTGTCAGTGGTATTGCGATGCACTCCAGGAGGCAGCGACATGACCACGCTGGCGATTGATATCGGTGGCACCAAGCTTGCTGCCGCGCTGGTGGACGGTGACCTGCAGATTCACCAACGCCGTGAGTTGCCCACGCCCGCCAGTAAAACCCCGGATGCCCTGCGGGCGGCACTCCTGGCGTTGGTCGCCCCGCTTGTCTCTCAGGCCCGGCAGGTGGCGGTTGCCTCAACCGGAATTATTCGTGAAGGTACCTTGCAGGCGATCAATCCACAAAACCTGGGCGGTCTGTTGCATTTCCCGTTGGTTTCTACCCTGACGGAGATAACGGGCTTGCCTGCGCTGGCGGTGAATGATGCGCAGGCCGCTGCCTGGGCGGAGTACCACGCATTGGGCGAGAGCATCGACGATATGGTGTTTATCACGGTTTCCACTGGCGTAGGCGGCGGTGTAGTGAGCGATGGTGTGCTGCGTATGGGCCATGAGGGGCTGGCAGGCCATTTGGGCCATACGCTTGCCGATCCTGGCGGTCCGCGCTGCGGCTGTGGGCGAGTGGGATGCGTTGAAGCGATCGCTTCCGGGCGCGGTATCGCGGCAGCGGCGCAGGGTGATCTGGCAGGCTGCGATGCGAAAGCCATTTTTGCCCATGCGGCGAATGGGCATGCGCAGGCGCGCGAACTGGTTCAGCGCTCGGCGCAGGCGCTGGCGCGCCTGATTGCCGATATGAAGGCGACCACGGACTGCCAACGTGTGGTGGTGGGCGGCAGTATTGGCCTTGCACCGGGGTATCTGGCGCTAGTGCGTGCGTGTCTGGCCCTGGAGCCATCAGTCTATCGGGTGGTGTTAAGTGAGGCGTACTATCGCCATGACGCAGGATTACTGGGCGCCGCGCTGCTGGCGCAAGGAGTGAAAAAATGATGACAGGTGAAGTGGCGTCGCTCGCCCACTCGGGGTTGCATCCGGTGCTGCTGAATGCCCTGACGCTGGCACTGGATGCGCGCGTGCAGGAAAAGCCGCCGGGCAGTTACCCGCTACAGGGTGACGCTATCTTTATGAACATCATGCAATTTTCCACACAACCCGCGGAACAGAAGAAGGCCGAGCTGCATGCGCAGTACATTGATATCCAGCTATTGCTGGCGGGTGAAGAGCGCATTTTGTATGGCATTCCAGGGTCTGCACGGCAGTGCGATGACTGGCATGTTGAGGACGATTATCAGCTTTGCGCCGCGATTTGTGCCGGGCAGGTTGTCACACTAACGCCTGGCATGTTTGCGATTTTTATGCCGGGTGAGCCACATAAGCCGGGGTGTATGGTGAGTACTGCGCAAGAGATTAAAAAGGTGGTGATTAAGGTCTGTGCCAGCCTGCTTACGGCATAAAAAAGCCGGATGGTGTACCATCCGGCTTTTTCTTGCCTGTCCTGGATTTCCGGGAAAACCCTTATACTTCAAGCCAGTTGAGGATGCCGTCTGCCGCCTTACGGCCTTCGGCAATGGCGGTGACCACCAGATCGGAGCCGCGAACGATATCGCCACCGGCAAAGATTTTCGGGTTGCTGGTCTGAAACGCGTTCTCGCTGCCTTCCGGGGCGATGATGCGGCCCTGAGAGTCCAGCTCGACGCTGTGTTTCGCCAGCCATTCCATGCTGTGTGGGCGGAAACCAAACGCCATCACGACCGCATCAGCCGGTACCACATGTTCGGAACCCGCAACGATCTCCGCACGACGACGGCCTTTGGCATCTGGCGCACCCATTTCGGTACGCGCCATTTTCACGCCGCAGACTTTACCGTTGGCATTCACTTCGACACCCAGCGGCTGCACGTTGAACTGGAATTCCACACCCTCTTCGCGCGCGTTTTTCACTTCGCGTTTTGAACCCGGCATATTTTCTTCATCACGGCGGTAAGCACAAATCACATTGGTGGCACCCTGACGAACAGAAGTACGCACGCAGTCCATTGCGGTGTCGCCACCACCCAGAACAACAACGCGTTTGCCTTCCATGCTGATGAAGGGTTCGTCAGTCGATTCACCAAAGCCCATCAGTTGCTTGGTATTCGCAATAAGGAACGGCAGCGCGTCGAATACGCCATCGGCATCTTCGTTTTCCAGACCGCCACGCATCGACTGATAGGTGCCGACGCCAAGGAATACCGCGTCATAATCTTTCAGCAAGTCATCAAGCTGTACGTCGCGACCGACTTCGGTATTCAGCTTGAATTCAATCCCCATGCCAGTGAAGATTTCGCGACGGCGGGTCATCACCTCTTTTTCCAACTTGAATGCCGGGATACCGAAGGTGAGCAGACCACCGATTTCCGGATGGCGGTCAAACACCACTGCTTTGACGCCATTACGGGTCAGCACATCGGCGCATGCCAGACCTGCCGGACCTGCACCGATAATCGCCACGCGTTTGTCCGTCTGCTTCACGCCGGTCATATCCGGGCGCCAGCCCATCTCGAACGCTTTATCATTGATGTAGCGTTCGATGTTACCGATGGTGACCGCGCCGAACTCATCATTCAGCGTACAGGAACCTTCACACAGGCGGTCCTGCGGGCAAACGCGCCCGCAGACTTCCGGCAAGGTGTTAGTCTGATGAGACAGTTCAGCGGCCTCAAAAATACGCCCTTCGTTGGCCAGTTTCAGCCAGTTCGGGATGTAGTTATGGACCGGACATTTCCATTCGCAGTACGGGTTACCACAGGAGAGGCAGCGATCTGCCTGCGCCTTGGCCTGGCCTTCCGAAAATGGCTCGTAGATTTCAATAAATTCAATCTTACGGATCTTCAGCGGTTTCTTTGGCGGATCCACGCGCTGTAAGTCGATAAACTGGTATACGTTCTGACTCATTGCTGCCCCTTACTGCGCCTGCACACGCAGCTCTGCTGCGCTACGACTACGATGACCCAACAGTGCTTTCACATCACTGGACTTCGGTTTAACCAGTGCAAATTTCTCCGCGAAGGCTGGCCAGTTAGCCAGAATCTCTTCGCCGCGAGATGAACCGGTATGGTGCACATGCTCGGTAATCAGACCGCGCAGATGCTCTTCGTGGATGGCGAGGTCATCGACGCTCAACACTTCCACCAGTTCCGGGTTCACACGTTTGCGGAACTCGCCGTCTTCATCCAGGACATAGGCGAAGCCGCCGGTCATCCCTGCGCCAAAGTTCACGCCTGTTTTACCGAGGATACAGACGATACCGCCGGTCATGTATTCACAACCGTTATCGCCGATGCCTTCCACGACAGTAATCGCGCCGGAGTTACGTACGCCGAAACGTTCACCCGCGCGGCCTGCGGCATACAGACGACCACCGGTTGCGCCATACAGGCAGGTGTTACCGATAATGCTGGCCTCGTGGCTACGATAAGCAGAGCCTACCGGCGGACGTACCGCGACTAAACCACCTGCCATGCCCTTGCCTACGTAGTCGTTGGCATCGCCAGTCAGATACAGCTCAACGCCACCGGCGTTCCAGACGCCAAAGCTCTGGCCTGCGGTACCGCTAAAGTGCACGGTAATCGGATCCGCCGCCAGCCCCTGATCGCCATGCGTTTGCGCGATGTAGCCAGACAAAGATGCGCCGACAGAACGGTCCGTGTTGCGAATATCAAACCAGAACGTTTTGCTCTGGCGTTCGTCGACAAATGGTTTGGCCTGCTGTAGCAACTGCGCATTCAACACACCGTTGTCGAACGGCGGGTTGTTTTCGGTGCAGTAGAGCGCTTTGCCAGGATGCGGCTCGGCGGTTTCCAGCAGTTTCGACAAATCCAGCTTCTGTTGTTTGGCGGTGAAACCGTCCAGCTCTTTGAGCAGATCGGTGCGACCAATCAAATCCACCAGGCGCTTCACGCCGAGCTGCGCCATTAACTCACGTACTTCACGGGCGATAAATTCAAAGTAATTGGTCACTTTGAACGGCAGACCGTGGTAGTGATTTTTACGCAGTTTTTCATCCTGAGTTGCTACGCCGGTTGCGCAGTTGTTCAGGTGGCAAATACGCAGGTATTTACAGCCCAGCGCCACCATCGGGCCGGTACCAAAGCCGAAGCTTTCCGCACCAAGGATTGCCGCTTTGATGATGTCCTGGCCGGTTTTCAGACCGCCATCTGTCTGTAAACGAATTTTGTGGCGCAGACCGTTGGCCACCAGCGCCTGTTGGGTTTCCACCAGGCCCAGTTCCCACGGACAGCCCGCGTATTTCACCGATGACAGCGGGCTTGCACCGGTACCGCCATCGTAACCGGCGATGGTGATGAGATCCGCATAGGCTTTTGCCACGCCGGTCGCGATGGTGCCGACGCCTGGTTCGGAAACCAGCTTCACGGAGATCATCGCTTTCGGGTTGACCTGTTTCAGGTCGAAAATCAGTTGCGCCAGATCTTCGATAGAGTAGATATCGTGGTGCGGCGGCGGAGAAATCAGCGTCACGCCCGGTACGGAATAGCGCAGTTTAGCAATGTACGGGGTCACTTTATCGCCCGGTAACTGACCGCCTTCACCCGGTTTCGCACCCTGAGCGACTTTAATCTGAATCACGTCAGCATTGACCAGATACGCCGGGGTGACGCCGAAGCGACCGGAAGCGACCTGTTTAATGCGCGAAACTTTGTTGGTGCCATAGCGCGCCGGGTCTTCGCCGCCTTCACCGGAGTTGGAGAAGCCGCCGAGGCTGTTCATGGCTTCTGCCAGCGCTTCATGCGCTTCCGGGCTCAATGCGCCGATGGACATTGCCGCGGTATCAAAGCGTTTGAACAGTTCACTTGCCGGTTCAACGTCGTTGATGCTGACGGTTTCGCCGTTCGGCGTGATAGCCAGCAGGTCGCGCAGGGTCGCAGCCGGACGCTCATTCACCAGTTTGGCGTACTGCTGATAGTCGCTGTACTCGCCACTCTGGACGGCTTGCTGCAGGGTGCGCACCACATCCGGGTTATAGGCGTGGTATTCACCGCCGTGAACGTATTTCAGCAGACCGCCCGCTTCGAGCGGTTTACGTGCCAGCCAGGCGCGTTTGGAGAGGTTCAGCAGATCCTGCTGGAAGTCAGCAAAACCTGCGCCGCTGATACGGCTAACCACGCCCTGGAAGCAGAGTTCGGAAACCTCTTCGTGCAGACCAACGGCTTCGAACAGTTTTGAGCAACGGTAAGAGGCAATCGTCGAGATGCCCATTTTGGACATGATCTTGTACAGCCCTTTGTTGATGCCGTTGCGGTAGTTCAGCATCACCGTGCGGTAATTCTTCTCAATGGCTTTGGTATCGACCAGTTTTGCCAACGTTTCGTACGCCAGGTACGGATAAATCGCGGTGGCGCCGAAGCCCAGCAGCACTGCAAAATGGTGCGGGTCGCGGGCGCTGGCGGTTTCTACGATGATGTTGGCATCGCAGCGCAGGCTTTTCTCAACCAGACGGGTCTGCACCGCGCCAACCGCCATTGGTGCCGGTACCGGCAGACGGTTTTTAGCGATGTTACGGTCAGACAGCACCAGCAGCACGGTGCCGTTACGCACCATCTGTTCTGCTTTATCGCACAGCGCTCTCACCGTCTCTTCCAGCGAGGTTTCGGTCACATCGAAAGTGATGTCCAGCACATCTGCGCGATAGTGCTCCTCTTTCATGGTGGTAAGCTGCGTGAAATCGGAGTACAGCAGGATCGGCGATTTGAAGCTCAGACGGTGTGCCTGGCCTTCTGCTTCACAGAAGACATTCATCTCACGACCGATACTGGTGGCCAGCGACATCACATGGGCTTCACGCAGCGGGTCAATCGGTGGGTTCGTCACCTGTGCGAACTGCTGGCGGAAGTAGTCGTAAATGATACGCGGCTGGCTGGAGAGCACAGCAAACGGGGTATCGTCACCCATTGAGCCGACCGCTTCCTGGCCGTTTTCACCGAGTACGCGGATAACAGAATCGAGCTCTTCAAAGCTGTAGTTAAACTGCTTCTGATAGCTTGTCAGCAGGTCGTCATCCATTTCGCGGATACCAACCTGGTCATCGGCCAGATCTTCAAACGGCACCAGACGACGAACGTTTTTCTCCATCCATTCTTTATAAGGATGGCGGCTTTTCAGATCGTCATCGGTCTCTGCGGAGTGCAGAATGCGACCGCCACGGGTATCGATAACCATCAGCTCGCCCGGACCGACGCGGCCTTTTTCGACCACTTCGTCAGGCTGATAATCCCAGATGCCCACTTCGGAGGCACAGGTGATCAGCTTATCTTTGGTGATGACATAGCGTGCCGGACGCAGGCCGTTACGGTCCAGGTTACAGGCCGCGAAACGGCCATCGGACATGACGATGCCCGCCGGGCCATCCCAGGGTTCCATATGCATGGAGTTAAAATCGAAGAAGGCGCGCAGGTCCGGGTCCATATCCGGGTTGTTCTGCCAGGCTGGTGGTACCAGCAGGCGCATGGCGCGCACGATATCCATCCCGCCGGCCAGCAGCAGTTCCAGCATGTTATCCATGGAGCTGGAGTCAGAGCCGGTTTCGTTGACGAACGGCGCGGCATCATGCAGATCCGGGATCAGCGGGGTCTGGAATTTGTAGGTACGCGCACGAGCCCACTGACGGTTACCGGTGATGGTGTTGATTTCACCGTTATGCGCCAGATAGCGGAACGGCTGTGCCAGCGGCCAGCGCGGTACGGTGTTGGTGGAGAAGCGCTGGTGGAACAGGCAAATGGCCGATTCCAGACGCAGATCCGCCAGGTCCAGGTAGAAGCGCGGCAGGTCAGCCGGCATACACAGACCTTTATAGATGTTCACCAGGTTAGAGAGGCTACAAACGTAGAACTCTTTATCTTCCTGCAGACGCTTTTCAATGCGACGGCGGGCAATAAACAGACGGCGTTCCATATCACGCGGGCGCCAGCCAGCCGGGGCGTTAACAAAAATTTGCTCAATACGAGGCAGCGAGGAGAGGGCGATTTCACCGAGTACCCCTTCGTTGGTTGGCACATCGCGCCAGCCGACAATAGACAGGGTCTCACGTTGAAGTTCTTCTTCTACAATACGGCGAGATGTGCTGGCTTTTTCTGGATCCTTATTCAGGAACAGCATACCAACGGCATAGTTTTTGGCTAAACGCCAGCCGCGCTCTTCCGCAACGATACGGAAGAAACGATCGGGTTTTTGCAGCAGCAGACCGCAACCGTCGCCGGTTTTACCATCAGCGAGGATTGCGCCACGGTGCTGCATGCGGGCCAGTGCGTGAATAGCGGTACGCACTACCTTGTGGCTAGGTTCGCCTTCTATGTGGGCGATCAGGCCGAAACCACAGTTATCCCTCTCAAGGGATTTATCGTACAACATATCAGTGAACCTCCCCAGGCTCTGCGGGATTCCCATCCGATACCGATTGCGCGCGGGCACAGCAAGGGCATGGCGACGGGGCTAAATAAAGCCTCGAATGTCGCCCTCTTTAATTTCCTTTTCGCATCGGTACACAAGTGTTGAGGACTTGCTTAAGAGGGAATCTCAATAACTGCATAAATATGATGAGCAGACCACTCATCCAGAAAGCTTCCAGCGGATTCCCAACTTATCGGGAATCCGTACACAGGTCAAATGCCAGGCTTATTTATCTAATAATGTGCTAAAGGATGTTTAATTAATTGATATGTAAATGAATTTAACCTTATTTACAATCAATAAGCCCAGCGCGGAGCGGCAGAGTAATGTGATCTGACTCACTATCGGGAAGCGTTGTTAATGCGTTACCCTACTAAGAGAAATGTGGATTTCAGAATATTATTCTGAGATTGTTCTTATGAGCACATGAACGCACTGTTTTTCACTTGTGACACTATTTCTGCAAAATATCGTCTGAACATAAGGAAAAGTAATTGCCCGAAGAGTGCATGAAATTGCGGTAATCTTGACTGGTTATGCAATGAATAAAAGCCTTGCCGGGCGATTGATCCACATCATCGCCGTCGAAAGCTAAAAATGGCAGGCTTGGCCTCTTTTCAAAGGCACGGCCTGTCAGATTATGCAGTTACAAAAATTAGTCAATATGTTTGGTGGGGATCTTGCCCGTCGTCATGGACAAAAGGTTCATAAATTGACGCTTCACGGCGGTTTTAGCTGCCCGAATCGGGATGGCACCATCGGCCGGGGCGGCTGTACGTTCTGCAATGTCGCTTCTTTTGCCGATGAAGAGCAGCAGCATCGTTCGATTGCCGAACAACTGGCACATCAGGCGAACCTTGTGAATCGCGCTAAACGCTACCTCGCCTATTTCCAGGCTTACACCAGCACCTGGGCCGAAGTACAGGTGCTGCGTTCCATGTATCAACAGGCAATAAGCCAGGCCAGCATTGTTGGCCTGTGTGTCGGTACACGCCCGGACTGCGTACCCGAGGCGGTGCTGGATTTGCTAAGCGAATACAAAGATCAGGGGTATGAAGTCTGGCTGGAGCTGGGTCTGCAAACCGCGCACGATAAAACGCTGCACCGTATTAACCGTGGGCATGATTTCGCCTGTTACCAGCGAACCACCCGTCTGGCCCGCGAGCGCGGGCTGAAAGTCTGTAGCCACCTTATTGTCGGTTTACCGGGGGAAGGGCAGTCGGAATGCCTGCAAACGCTCCATCACGTGGTAGAGACTGGCGTAGACGGTATCAAGCTGCATCCCCTGCATATTGTGAAGGGCAGCATTATGGCCAAAGCCTGGGAGGCGGGCCGTCTGCAGGGCATTGAACTGGAGGACTACACTGTCACCGCCGGGGAGATGATTCGCGCCACGCCAGCGGAGGTGATTTACCATCGCGTCTCTGCCAGCGCCCGTCGCCCGACGCTTCTGGCGCCGTTGTGGTGCGAAAATCGCTGGACGGGAATGGTTGAGCTGGATCGCTATCTTACTGAACATGGTGTGCAAGGTTCCGCAGTGGGTCGCCCCTGGATCCAACCGTGACGGTTGCCTGGCTCCGCATTTTTCGCACAACCTTCAACGTGTTGCTCAGAATTGGGTATTATTGAACGGAATTGTTTAAGGAAATCGCTATGAAGCAAATCCGTTTACTGGCGCAATATTACGTCGACCTGATGATGAAGCTCGGGTTGGTTCGTTTCTCCCTGTTACTTGCCCTGGCGCTGGTGGTACTGGCTATCGTCGTACAAATGGCGGTGACGATGGTCTTACAGGGGCAGGTGGCGAGCATCGACGTCATTCGCTCTATCTTTTTTGGCTTGTTAATTACCCCCTGGGCGGTCTATTTCTTATCGGTTGTCGTTGAGCAGCTTGAAGAGTCACGTCAGCGCCTGTCGCGGCTGGTGGACAAGCTGGAAGAGATGCGCGACCGCGACCTCAAACTGAATATCCAGCTTAAAGACAACATCACCCGGCTCAACCAGGAGATGGCGGATCGCGAGAAAGCCGAAGCTGAACGTCAGGCGACATTTGAGCAGCTTAAAGTGGAGATGCAGGAGCGCGAGCAGACGCAGATCCAGCTTGAACAGCAATCCACCTTTTTACGCTCTTTCCTCGATGCCTCCCCAGACCTGGTTTTCTATCGCAACGAAGACAAAGAGTTTTCCGGCTGTAACCGGGCAATGGAACTGCTGACGGGCAAAAGCGAGAAGCAACTGATTAACCTTAAACCACAGGATGTCTACGCGCCGGAAGCGGCGGAGAAGGTCATTGAGACCGATGAGAAGGTGTTTCGCCACAATGTTTCGCTGACCTATGAGCAGTGGCTGGATTATCCGGATGGACGCAAAGCCTGTTTTGAAATTCGCAAGGTGCCCTATTATGACCGCGTAGGTAAGCGCCACGGCTTGATGGGCTTCGGACGTGATATCACCGAGCGTAAGCGCTATCAGGACGCCCTGGAGCGCGCCAGCCGCGATAAAACCACCTTCATCTCTACTATCAGCCACGAACTGCGCACGCCGCTTAATGGCATCGTCGGGTTGAGCCGTATTCTGCTGGATACCGATTTAACGGCCGAGCAGGAAAAATACCTGAAAACCATCCATGTCTCCGCCGTCACTCTGGGCAATATCTTCAACGATATTATCGATATGGATAAAATGGAGCGTCGTAAAGTCCAGCTCGATAACCAGCCGGTGGATTTCACCAGCTTCCTCGCCGACCTGGAAAACCTTTCCGGCCTGCAGGCGCACCAGAAAGGTCTGCGCTTTGTCATGGAGCCTGCCCTGCCGTTACCGCATAAGGTGGTCACTGACGGCACGCGGTTGCGGCAGATCCTGTGGAACCTTATCAGCAACGCCGTCAAATTTACCCGTGAGGGGCAAGTTACCGTCCGTGTGCGCTATGACGAAGGCGATATGCTGCACTTCGAGGTCGAAGATTCCGGGATTGGTATTCCTCGCGAAGAGTTGGATAAAATTTTCGCCATGTATTATCAGGTGAAGGATAGCCATGGCGGCAAGCCTGCTACCGGTACCGGGATTGGTCTTGCGGTATCGCGTCGTCTGGCGAAAAACATGGGCGGTGACATTGTTGTTACCAGCCAGCCGGGCAAAGGTTCGATCTTCACCCTGACTGTTCACGCGCCTGCGGTGGCAGAGGAAGTGGAAGATGCGTTTGAAGACGATGATATGCCGCTGCCAGCGCTGCATGTGCTGTTGGTGGAAGACATTGAGCTTAACGTGATCGTTGCCCGTTCCGTACTGGAGAAGCTGGGCAATAGTGTGGATGTGGCGATGACAGGAAAGGCCGCACTGGAGATGTTCAAACCTGGAGAATACGACCTGGTACTGCTGGATATTCAGTTGCCGGATATGACCGGGCTGGACATTTCGCGCATCCTCACCAGCCAGTTTGCCCGCGACGATTTACCGCCGCTGGTAGCGCTTACCGCCAACGTACTGAAAGATAAAAAAGAGTATCTGGATGCAGGGATGGACGACGTCTTAAGCAAGCCGCTGGCGGTCCCGGCATTAACTGCCATGATTAAGAAATTCTGGGATGCGGGCGAAGAAGAGGAGAAAGACGCAATGTCTGTTACCGAGGGTCAAAAATCACAAAACCTGCTGGATATCCCGATGCTTGAACAGTATATCGAGCTGGTTGGGCCGAAGCTGATCACCGATGGGCTGGCGGTATTCGAGAAAATGATGCCGGGCTATCTGAGTGTACTGGAGTCTAACCTCACCGCGCGGGATCAAAAAGGGATCGTCGAAGAGGGGCATAAGATCAAAGGTGCCGCTGGATCGGTCGGTCTTCGCCACCTGCAACAACTGGGTCAACAAATTCAGTCACCCGACCTGCCAGCCTGGTGGGATAACGTCGGTGAATGGGTTGAAGAAATGAAGCAGGAATGGCAGCACGATGTAGACGTCTTGAAAGCGTGGGTGGCGAACGCTGGAAAAAAATGACCCCGGATTAACCGGGGTGCGCGAATACTGCGCCAACACCAGGGAAATCGTGGCTGCGCCGTAAAGTTATATATTTTTTTATCAAGGGCGCAGTCGGGAAAATTTGAACTGCACGCACATAAGATAGCAAATCTTAAAGTATTTGTTACATCAATCAGCGAAATGTGTGAAGCGTAGCGCCCTTATCAAAATTTTTAATTATCCCGAGTACGTTGCATAAAGGATGAGCAAAATGAAAAAAATCGGTGTTGTTCTCAGCGGATCAGGCGTTTATGACGGATCGGAGATCCATGAAGCGGTCATCACCCTACTGGCGATCGCTCGCGAAGGCGCTGAGGCTGTATGTTTTGCGCCGGACAAGCGCCAGACCGATGTCATTAATCATCTCACGGGTGAACCGATGGGGGAAAGCAGGAACGTGCTGATCGAAGCGGCCCGCATCGCTCGCGGTGCGATCCTTCCGCTCGCGCAGGCATCAATAAACGATCTGGATGCGCTGATTGTTCCTGGCGGATTTGGCGCAGCGAAAAACCTGAGCAGCTTTGCAAGTCTCGGTAGTGAAAGCGTGGTCGACCCGGATCTGAAACGACTGGCTCTGGAGATGCACCAGGCGGGGAAACCGCTCGGCTTTATGTGTATTGCGCCTGCGATGCTGCCAAAAATCTTTGATTTCCCACTGCGTCTGACGATTGGTACGGATATCGATACCGCTGAGGTACTGGAAGATATGGGGGCTGAACATGTGCCTTGCCCTGTCGACGATATCGTGGTCGATGAGGATAACAAAGTGGTGACCACTCCGGCGTATATGCTGGCGCAGAATATTGCGGAGGCGGCCACAGGGATCGAAAAACTGGTCTCTCGTGTTCTGGTGCTCACTGAATGAGAGGGGCGCGTGGCCCGCTAATGGCGAAAATCAAAAAGCTATTACTCCGGGTGGTGCTGGCGCTGGGCATTTTCTGGGGCGGCGGTATTCTTCTGTTCAGTTTTTTGCCGGTGCCGTTTTCAGCCGTAATGGTCGAACGGCAGTTTGGGGCGTGGCTTACCGGGGATTTCGGCTATATCGCTCACTCGGACTGGGTCGGCATGGATGAGATCTCTCCCTGGGCGGCGCTGGCGGTGATTGCCGCCGAAGATCAGCGTTTCCCGGACCATTGGGGGCTGGATTTTGGCGCGATTGAAAAAGCCTTATCGCACAATGAACAGCATGAAAATCGTATTCGCGGTGCGTCAACCATTTCCCAGCAGACCATTAAAAACCTGCTGCTCTGGGACGGTAAAAGCTGGGTGCGTAAAGGCTTTGAAGCGGGATTAACGCTGATCACGGAGGCTGTCTGGACCAAGCGGCGTATTCTGACGGTCTATTTGAATATTGCTGAATTTGGCGATGGCATCTTTGGTGTGGAAGCCGCTTCGCAGCGTTACTTTCATAAACCCGCCAGCAAGTTGACGATGGCCGAGGCGGCATTGCTGGCGGCGGTATTGCCAAACCCGGTACGTTTTCGTGCGGATGCGCCCTCAGGGTATGTGCGCAGCCGTCAGGCGTGGATTATGCGTCAGATGCGTCAGCTTGGCGGAGAAGAGTTCCTGGAACGCAATAAACTGCATTGACGATACCCTCTCCATTGGGAGAGGGAAAACGCATGCAGTCAGTCTTCATCAAACCCGGCAATAAAAAGCGCAATGACGGCCGCCAGCGCTTCTTCTTCCTGGGGGCCTGTCGCTTCAATCTCTATCTGCCGACCTTTGGCGGAGTCCAGCATGAGTAGCGCAATCACGCTATTGGCCTCGGCTTCGGTTCCTTCGTCGTTACGCAGCAGCACCTCAGCATCAAAGCCCTGAACCAGTTCAAACAGTTTCATCGCCGGGCGGGCGTGCATACCCAGCTTATTGGTGATTTCCACAGTTTGTTTTACGGTCATGTTTTCCGTTTTTCCAGCGTACGATGACGAGACTGAACGTTTTTACCGCGCGAGCGGAAATAGTCCGCAAGTTGTTCAGCCACATAGACGGAACGGTGTTTACCGCCGGTACACCCAATCGCCACCGTTAAATAGCTGCGATTATTGGTTTCCAGCATCGGTAACCACAGTTCGAGATAACTGCGGGTCTGGTAGATAAAATTGTGCACTTCCGTATGTCTGTCAAGGAAGGCGGCAACCGGTTTATCCAGCCCGGTCATGGGGCGTAATTTCGGGTCCCAGTGCGGGTTAGGCAAGAAGCGTACGTCAAACACATAGTCGGCATCGATAGGGATACCGTGCTTAAAGCCAAAGGACTCGAACACCATCGTCAGCTCGCGCTCACGTTTACCCAACAGGCGGGTGCGGAGCATCTCGGCGAGCTCATGAACAGACATTTCCGATGTATCGACAATGAGATCCGCGCGTGAGCGCAGTGGCTCCAGCAGATTGCTCTCTTCATCGATGGCGCTTTCCAGAGACAGGTTTTTGCTGGAAAGAGGGTGCAGACGACGCGTGTCGCTGTAGCGGCGGATCAAGGTGTTACGATCGGCATCCAGGAACAGCAGTTGCGGTGAGAAATAGTCCGGCAGGCTGCTCATCGCCTGCTCAAAAATTTCCGGGGATTCCGGCATATTACGCACATCGATGCTGACGGCGGCTGACGTCTGGCGGTCAGCCAGCGTTCTTGCCAGCTCTGGCAACAGGATGACCGGCAGGTTATCGACGCAGTAAAATCCCATGTCTTCCAGGGCACGCAGGGCCACTGACTTACCAGAGCCCGAACGACCACTAACGATCATCAGGACCATGAGCCAATTCTCCTCAGAACCAATGACAGAAAGGCGGCTGTTGCGTTACGCATCGTCATTTTCGCCTTCTGTCAGCGTGATGATCTGATACAACTCCTCATCGCTTTGCGCTGAGCGCAGGCGGCGACAGATGGTTTTGTCCGCCAGACGCTTGGCCACCAACGAAAGCGTATGCAGGTGGGTTTTGGTCTGATCGGCGGGAACCAGAAGCGCAAAGAGCAGATCGACTGGCTGGTTATCAATGGCATCGAAGGCGATAGGTGTTTCCAGTTGCACAAAAACACCAACGGCACGAAGAGTATCTTCTTCGAGTTTTCCGTGAGGGATGGCGATACCGTTACCAATGCCGGTACTGCCCATTTTCTCACGCGTCAGGATCGCTTCGAAGACCACTTGTGGTGGCAGGCTCAACTGCTTTGCAGCCAGTTCACTGATAATTTCCAGGGCACGTTTCTTGCTCTGGCAGTGAACGCCACTACGGGTACATTCCTGGTTAAGGACATTGCTCAATTGAAGAGCGGAATCGTTGTTCATCATAATTTCACCTAAGCGTCGCCAGTGCAGACACCCTGCCGGGTTGCGGCAGGGTGATACGCGCCAGACGAGTGCCCGGACAATTAGTGTTGTTTCAGTTTATCTTTATGTTTCGTGAGCTGCCGTGCCAGTTTATCAATTAAACCGTCGATAGCAGCATACATATCTTGTCCTTCCGCACTTGCATGAATCTCCCCCCCGTTTACGTGCAGGGTCGCGTCCGAGATATGAGTCACTTTCTCCACTTTCAACACAACATAGACCTGATTGATCCTTTCGAAATATTGTTCGAGTTTGGCAAATTTCGCGGTGACGAATTCGCGCAGGGCCTCGGTAATCTCGACGTTATGTCCTGTGATGTTAAGCTGCATAGTGTCTTCCTTATCGGTTAGGTCACACCAGCTGTTTGCGCTGATTAGACGGCGGAATGGATAAAGACTCTCGATACTTCGCAACGGTTCGCCGCGCTACCATAATACCCTGATCTGAGAGCATGGTAGTCAGCTTACTGTCACTCAACGGCTTCGCAGGATTCTCTGCGGCAATTAATTTCTTCACCAGTGCACGGATAGCCGTTGACGAGGCTTCGCCGCCGCCTTCGGTATTCACATGACTGGAGAAGAAATATTTAAGCTCAAAGATGCCACGCGGACTGTGCAGATATTTTTGGGTCGTGACACGGGAAATCGTTGATTCATGCATCTCGACGGCCTGAGCAATATCGGCCAGTACCATCGGTTTCATAAATTCTTCGCCTTGCTCGAAAAACGCCTGCTGCTGTTCAACAATGCAGCGGCTTACCCTTAACAGGGTATCGTTCCGGCTCTCAAGGCTTTTGATCAGCCATTTCGCTTCCTGCAGATTGCTGCGGATAAACTGGCTGTCGGCATCGTTACGCGCCCCACCGCACATAGCGGCGTAGTGCTGGTTGATTTGCAAACGTGGAATGCTGTCGGAGTTCAGCTCGACCGTCCAGCGCCCATTGTGCTTGCGCACCAGCACGTCAGGAATGACATATTCGGGCTCGCCGGTCTGGATTGACTGGCCAGGGCGTGGATCAAGAGACTGGATTAAATTGACCGCCTCTTTTAGCACATCTTCTTTCAGACGTGTGACGCGCATCAGCGTTCGGAAGTCATGGTTAGCGAGCAGATCCAGGTGATCGCTGATGATTAAACGCGCTTCATCGCACCAGGGGGTCTCTTTGGCAAATTGAGAGAGTTGGATCAACAGGCAATCGCGCAGATCCCTGGCCGCAACACCGACCGGATCGAAACGCTGAATACGTTTCAGTACCGCTTCGACTTCATCCAGACCGATCTCTTCATCACCCATGCTTTCCAGGATGTCTTCCAGGGGAACGGTGAGATACCCCGTGTCATCAACAGCGTCGACAATGGAGGTCGCAATGGCGCGATCGGTATCCGAGAAGGGGGTGAGTTCCACCTGCCACATCAGGTAATCCTGTAGCGACTGGGTGGTCTCTCCCTGGTAAATAGGCAGTTCATCGTCAAGGTAATCGGTGCTGCTACCGGAAGGGGTGCCAGCGGTATAGATTTCGTCCCAACTGGCATCCAGGGGCAACTCTTCGGGCATCTCTTTTTGCTCAAGAGCGTCAACCGTGTCCAGCCCTTCGTTGTCCTGGGATTGTTGTGCATCCACTTCTTCGTGAAGATCGGTTTGCTCAAGCAATGGATTACTTTCCAGAGCTTGCTGGAGTTCTTGCTGAAGTTCCAACGTGGACAGTTGCAGCAGGCGAATAGCCTGTTGCAACTGTGGCGTCATGGCTAGCTGTTGGCTGAGCCTTAATTGCAAACCTTGCTTCATATTCAGAGCAGTACTCTCCGACTAAACACGTCAATAAACCCTACCCTATCAGAGTCTGAAGTCTTCCCCAAGATATACGCGCTTAACATGTTCGTCTTCAAGGATTTGCTGAGGCGTACCGTGCGCGATCAAATGCCCCTGGCTGACAATATAAGCCCGCTCACACACCGCCAACGTTTCGCGAACGTTGTGGTCGGTAATCAACACGCCAAGCCCGCTATCACGCAGGTGCTCAATAATGCGCTTGATATCAATAACCGATATCGGGTCAACGCCAGCAAACGGTTCATCCAGCAGGATAAATTTCGGGTTTGCGGCCAGCGCGCGAGCAATTTCGACACGACGACGTTCACCACCAGAAAGCGCCTGCCCCATATTGTCGCGCAGATGTTCAATATGAAACTCTTCCATCAGCTCGTTCGCCCGATCCACACGCTGTTCGGATGTGAGATCGTCGCGAATTTGCAGTACCGCCATGAGATTGTCAAATACGCTCAGGCGCCGGAAAATAGAGGCTTCCTGCGGCAAATAGCCGATACCGCGACGTGCCCGGGCATGTAGCGGCAGCAGACTGATATCTTCATCATCAATGATGATATTGCCCGCATCACGCGACACGATACCAACGACCATGTAGAACGTCGTGGTTTTACCTGCACCGTTAGGACCGAGCAGCCCGACAATTTCGCCTGAATTGACTGTCAGACTGACATCTTCCACCACACGACGACCTTTGTAGGCCTTGGCGAGATTCTTTGCAGTTAATGTTGCCATAACGAATTAGTTACTCTTTTTTTGCGCCGGAGCCGGAGCCGGGGTTTTATTGTTGCTCTTATCCTGCAACTGCGACGGCACCAGAACCGTCGTCACGCGTTTGCCTTTATCGCTGAAAGCCTGCATTTTCTGCTCTTTCACCAGATAGGTAATTTTGTCGCCCGTGATGTTGCTATCAAGCTGTTCAAGGTAGGCATTGCCTGTCAGGACCACGAAATCTTTTTCCAGCTCATAGTGCATCTGGGAGGCGTGGCCTTTCACAGGTTTGCCGTTATCCTGCATCTGATAAAAGGTGGCAGGATTACCGTAACCATCAATGATTTCTTTACCTTGCTGACCGCCAGGGCGTGTTACCACAACCTTGTCGGCATTGATTTTGATGGTGCCCTGGGTCACGACAACATTACCGGTGAAGGTCACCACATTCCCCTGCATATCCAGCGCCTGCTGATCGGAGTCGATATGGATCGGTTGCTCGGTATCGCCGGTCACCGCAAGCGCCGGAAGACTGGCGGCAAAAAGGACACTGGCCAGGGCAAAATTAAGGCTGAGTTTGTTTGTTCTGAATTTCATAGGAGCTTCTAACCTTTTCAATAAGCTCGGCGTTTTTGCTGCGTAAATTGCCGCGCATTTTCAGGCCGGTGGAATTAAATGTTGTTCCGTATAACGTAACTTGATCATCAGAGGCGACATCCTGCGTGATCAGGTTTATCTGTGCATTATCCGTCGTAATTTTTCGCAGTTGAGCATCCGCGGTCAGGGCGTTGACCTCAACATGTCCGTAAAGGTAAAGCATCCGGTCATTGGTCAGCTTCGCTTTATCCGCCTTAATGGACCACTCGGGAATTTTATCTTTGTCGAAAGTTGTTAGCACCGGCTGGGTAAACCAGGTGATTGCATCAGCGGAATAATATTCAACATGCTGTGCTATCAGCCGATAGTTCAAGGCACCTTCCGGACTGTAGACTACCGTATCGGTATGCTCGCTTTTATACGTTGGGTCAGTATTGTTAACGGTCACTTGTTCTGGCTGTTCGCGATCGGCCAGATTCACCCCAATCAGTATCAGTGCGACCAGTGACAGCACAATGATGACCCAACGTCTGGTTTTACTCATATTGATTGCCCTTTGGCCTCATCAAGCTTGCCTTGCGCCAGCAATAACAAATCACACACTTCACGAACCGCACCACGCCCGCCTGCTGTACGGGTGACATAATTCGCCCGAGGAATGAGCAACGGATGCGCATCCGCCACCGCCACGCTTAAACCGATTTCAGCCATCACAGGCCAGTCGATGAGGTCGTCTCCCACATACGCAACGTGTTCCGGCGTCAGCGAAAGTTTGCTCAATAACTCGCGATAAGCCAACAACTTATCTGATTGCCCTTGATAGAGGTGCGTAATGCCCAGCGTTTCGCAGCGGTCTTCCATCAGTTTAGCTTTTCGGCCAGTAATAATGGCAACCTCAATGTCGGACGTTAATGCACAACGGATACCGTAACCATCGCGGACGTTGAACGCTTTCAACTCTTCTCCATTATTACCCATGTAGATAGATCCATCAGATAAAACACCATCTACATCAAGAATTAACAGCTTAATTTTTTCTGCCTTCGCCATTACCTGCGTACTGACGGGTCCGTAGCATGTCGCAAGCGACGCTCCAACCTTACTCATTCTTCGATCCTTTTTCACACCACGCCCGCGCGCAGCAAATCATGCATATGTAACACACCCAGCAATTGGTCGCCATCGGCAACCAAAACAGAGGTGATATGGCGGGACTGCATCAGATTGAGCGCGTCCACCGCCAGTGTGCCAGGACGTACGCGAATACCGCCTGGCGTCATGACCTCAGCAATGCCTAAATTTCGCACATCCACGCCCATATCAAATACACGGCGCAAATCGCCATCAGTAAAAATGCCTTCGATTTTCATCAGATCGTCGCAAATAACCGTCAGACCTAAATTCTTGCGCGTGATTTCGAGCAGGGCGTCACGCAGCGTGGCCTCTTTACTCACATGCGGAATTTCATCCCCGGTATGCATGATGTCATTGACCCGCAGCAGGAGCTTACGCCCAAGCGCACCGCCAGGGTGGGAAAGCGCAAAATCCTCTGCTGTAAAACCCCGGGCTTTTAACAGCGCGACGGCCAGGGCATCTCCCATGACCAGTGCGGCGGTAGTACTGGATGTCGGTGCCAGCCCTAATGGACAGGCTTCTTGCGGCACCTTCACGCACAGATGAATGTCAGCCGCGCGGCCCATACTGCTGTCCGGACGGCTTGTCATACAGATCAGAAAGACTTTGAGTCGTTTGAGCACCGGGATCAACGCCAGGATCTCATTCGACTCACCGGAGTTCGACAGCGCGATCACCACATCCTGCGAACCGACCATACCCAGATCGCCATGCGCCGCTTCTCCCGGATGAACAAAGAAAGAAGAGGTCCCGGTACTGGCGAATGTTGCGGCCATTTTGCGGCCGATGTGACCGGATTTTCCCATTCCCATTACGACGACTTTGCCGCTGCAATAGAAAATTTTCTCGCAGGCCTGTGCAAAATCCTGATTGATGTATTGATCAAGCTGAGCCAGGCCTTCACGTTCAATTTGCAAAACGTCCCGGCCAGCCTGCTGAAAGTCGAAGCCCGGTTGCAGATCGATATGCGACATAAATGTGTGTCCAGTTATCCTGTCAAACGCGGCGTAACCCAGTACAGTAGTGCCAACCAGGTGATAAAACCGCCTAATAATAATGCGCCAGTTCCTTTGCCTGTCTGCTGCTTACGCCGCCAGCAGGTGAGGGCAAAAATGACGCTCACCAGTAACATCACGCCGTAATCTCGCGTAAAAGCCAGGCTGTTAAAATGACCCGGCGCTATCAGCGCGGGTAAACCCAGCACTAGCGTGATGTTGAAAATATTCGAGCCGATGATATTACCGATCGCAATATCGTCTTCTCCTTTACGTGCCCCGGCAATAGCTGTCGCCAGTTCCGGCAGCCCGGTCACAATGGCAATTACCGTCAGGCCGATGGTTAATTCGTTCATCGCGAAATAGTTTGCGACCACCGTGGCATTGTCTACGACCATACGCGTTGACATCGGCATAATGATGAGTGCAACGCCAAGCCACAAGAATGCCACTGACAGGCTGCCGCCACGCGGCAACTCTGCAACTTGTTCACGTGTTAGCGTATCGCTACCTTGCAGTTCAGCCAGACGGGCGATTTTAACAATGTATACCAGCCATAGCACGGCCAGCAGAAGTAAAAACAGGCCGTCAAGCCGGGTAAGTTGCCCGTCAAACAGGACAAACCCTGCCAGCATGCTGGTTATTAACATTAGCGGCAATTCACGGCGCAGGATATCGGAATGGACGGTAAATGGATGCAGAAGCGCAGCGAGTCCAAGAATCAACAGAATATTGGTGATATTAGAGCCGAGGGCCGTACCCATCGCCAGATCAAGCTGACCATGCATGGCGGCAGCAACGGAGACAATCATCTCCGGAAGAGAGGTGCCGATACTCACCACTGTCATCCCGATAAGTAACGGTGGAACGCCCAGACTGCGGCATAAAATCGAGGCGGCGAATACCAGTCGGTCAGCGCTGTATACCACTAACAGTAAACCAATAATTAACAGCGCCGTCGCTAAAAGCATCTAAAGTCCTTTCTTGAGGTATAATCTGCCGGTCCGCAGGCTGCGATTGCCGGGGAAACCGGGAATTTTAAGCGGCGTAGAGAATTCTTAATTTTGACTTTATGCGGCTCAAAAGTAAAACAAATGCCAGCTTTCGCTAACTCATACGGGTAATATTCTGTAAAAATGGTGGGTTCTTGCTGTTATCCGGCATCATGCTTAGACCCAATCAAGGCTTATAAGGAAGAAAGAATGAGCCAGACTGTGGCGAATCTGGTCGATATCCGTGGCGTGAGTTTCTCCCGTGGAAGTCGGCGTATTTTCGACAACATCTCGCTGACGGTGCCGCGCGGTAAAATCACCGCCATCATGGGTCCGTCCGGGATTGGTAAAACAACGTTGCTTCGTCTTATTGGTGGACAGATACCGCCAGACGCGGGTGAGATCCTCTTTGACGGCGAGAATATCCCCGAGATGAGTCGCTCCCGGCTGTTTACCGTGCGTAAACGGATGAGCATGTTGTTCCAGTCCGGCGCATTATTTACCGATATGACCGTGTTCGATAATGTCGCCTATCCGCTGCGCGAACATACGAACTTACCGGCTGCGTTGCTGAAAAGTACGGTCATGATGAAACTGGAGGCGGTAGGGCTGCGCGGTGCGGCAAAACTCATGCCTTCCGAACTTTCTGGCGGGATGGCGCGTCGTGCGGCGCTGGCAAGGGCTATCGCGCTGGAACCTGATTTAATCATGTTCGACGAACCTTTTGTCGGCCAGGATCCTATTACTATGGGTGTGCTGGTGAAGCTTATCTCTGAACTGAATAGCGCGCTGGGCGTAACCTGTGTTGTCGTCTCCCATGACGTGCCGGAAGTGCTGAGCATCGCCGACTATGCGTATATAGTTGCAGACCGGAAAATTGTGGCGCAGGGCAGCGCGCAAGGCTTGCAAGAAAACGCCGACCCTCGTGTCCGTCAGTTCCTCGACGGCATTGCTGACGGCCCCGTGCCGTTCCGCTATCCCGCAGGTCAATATCAATCCGATTTATTTGAGACAGGGAGTTAAGCCACTCATGTTGTTACATGCACTGGCGTCGCTTGGACATCGCGGGATCAAGACGATCGCGACGTTTGGCCGCGCTGGTTTAATGCTCTTCAACGCGCTGGTCGGTAAGCCGGAATTTGGCAAACACGCGCCGTTGCTGGTGCGCCAACTTTATAATGTGGGTGTCCTGTCGATGCTCATTATTATTGTGTCCGGCGTCTTTATCGGCATGGTGCTTGGCTTGCAGGGTTATCTGGTGTTGACGACCTACAGCGCGGAAACCAGTCTGGGAATGCTGGTGGCACTCTCCTTGTTGCGTGAGCTGGGGCCCGTTGTCGCTGCGCTGCTTTATGCAGGACGTGCGGGGTCTGCACTGACTGCGGAAATTGGCCTGATGCGCGCGACTGAGCAACTTTCAAGCCTTGAAATGATGGCTGTTGACCCACTGCGGCGCGTGATTTCCCCTCGCTTTTGGGCGGGTGTTATCTCTTTGCCATTGCTGACGATTATTTTCGTTGCGGTTGGTATCTGGGGCGGCTCGTTGGTGGGGGTGAACTGGAAAGGAATCGACTCAGGGTTCTTCTGGTCGGCGATGCAAAATGCCGTCGACTGGCGACTGGATCTGGTGAACTGTCTGATTAAGAGCGTCGTCTTTGCTATCACTGTAACCTGGATTGCTTTATTTAATGGTTACGACGCGATCCCGACTTCTGCCGGGATCAGTCGGGCAACGACGCGTACCGTTGTGCACTCTTCACTGGCCGTTCTCGGTCTGGATTTTGTGCTCACCGCATTGATGTTTGGGAATTGAGTTCATGCAAACGAAAAAAAGTGAAATTTGGGTAGGCATTTTTCTATTACTGGCGCTGCTGGCGGGGTTGTTTATCTGCCTGAAAGCGGCCGATGTCGCCTCTATGCGCACCGAACCGACGTATCGCGTGTACGCAACCTTCGACAACATTGGCGGTCTGAAGGCACGCTCGCCGGTCCGTATTGGTGGCGTAGTGGTTGGTCGTGTTGCGGATATTGAGCTCGATCCGAAAACCTATCTGCCGCGCGTCGCGATGGATATCGAAGAACGTTATAACCAAATTCCGGATACAAGTTCACTGGCCATTCGCACATCAGGTTTGCTGGGTGAGCAATATTTGGCTTTGAACATAGGTTTTGAGGATCCTGAGCTGGGAACTTCTATGCTTAAAGAAGGCAGCACAATCCAGGATACGAAATCCGCCATGGTGCTTGAGGACCTGATCGGACAATTCCTTTACAACAGTAAAGGCAGTGACAATAAGAATTCTGGCGATGCGCAGTCAAAACCGCAGGATGATACTTCCAGCGCACCGTCTGCTGGTAAGACGAATTAACGAGGAGAGTTGACGCATGTTTAAACGTCTATTAATGGTTGCCATGCTGGTTATCGCGCCACTTGGGCTCGCCAACGCGGCGGAGCAAGCTAATCCGTACAAAGCAATGCAGGAAGCGGCAAAGAAAACATTTGATCGCCTCAAAAATGAGCAGCCGAAGATTCGCGCGAATCCTGATTATTTACGTGATGTGGTTGACCAGGAATTACTGCCATACGTCCAGATTAAATATGCCGGTGCTCTGGTACTGGGGCGTTACTATAAAGACGCAACGCCTGCGCAGCGCGAAGCCTACTTCGCTGCTTTCCGTGAATATCTGAAACAGGCCTATGGGCAGGCGCTGGCAATGTACCACGGTCAGACATATGAGATTGCCCCGGAGCAACCGCTGGGTGATGCCACGATCGTGCCGATCCGTGTGACTATTATCGATCCAAACGGTCGTCCGCCAGTGCGTCTGGACTTTCAGTGGCGCAAAAACACGCAGTCCGGTAACTGGCAGGCGTATGACATGATTGCCGAAGGGGTGAGTATGATCACCACCAAGCAAAATGAATGGAGCGACCTGTTGCGCACCAAAGGTATCGATGGTCTGACCGCGCAGTTGCAGTCCATTTCTCACCAGAAAATTACTCTGGACCAGAAGAAATAATGACGCCGCAATTAAGCTGGGTGCGTGAAGGTGAACGGCTGGTGTTACAGGGCGAACTCGATCAGGATGTGCTGAATCCTCTGTGGAATGCTCGTCAGGAGGCAATGAAAGGGACAACCTGCATCGATCTTCACGCCGTATCGCGCGTTGATACTGCTGGTGTGGCACTATTAATTCACCTGATTGCTCAGGGGAAAATTCAGGGTCACCAGGTTACACTCGAAGGGATCAGCGAGAATTTGCAGACGCTTGCTGCATTATATAATTTGCCTGCGGACGTATTGCCTCGCTAATTTTTTCAGTACGTTACTCTTTAAAGCCTCGTTTGGTATACCGACGAGGCTTTTTGCTTATTTAAGACCGCCTCACTTTCCTCTAAGATGTGGGGCTGTTTTCACTATCAGATGAAATTAACGCCCATGGAAAATCATGAAATTCAGACAGTGCTGATGAACGCACTCTCTCTCCAGGAAGCCCACGTCACTGGCGACGGCAGTCACTTTCAGGTTATTGCTGTGGGTGAGATTTTTGACGGCATGAGTCGGGTCAAAAAACAGCAGGCCGTGTATGGCCCATTAGCGGAATATATAGCGGATAACCGCATTCACGCTCTCTCGATCAAAGCGTATACCCCGCAAGAGTGGGCACGCGATCGCAAACTAAACGGTTTTTGAGCTACGGGTATTACGCCCGCAGCGCGTGTGAATTCTTAACAGAGATCAGATGAATGGATAAGTTTCGTGTACAGGGGCCAACCCGGCTCCAGGGCGAAGTCACAATTTCAGGTGCTAAAAACGCCGCGTTACCGATCCTTTTTGCCGCACTGCTGGCAGAAGAACCGGTAGAGATCCGCAACGTTCCGAAACTGAAAGACATTGATACCACCATGAAGCTGCTGAGCCAGCTGGGTACTAAAGTTGAACGCAACGGGTCAGTCTGGATCGATGCAAGCAAGGTTAACGTATTCTGCGCACCTTACGATCTGGTCAAAACCATGCGTGCCTCTATCTGGGCGCTGGGACCACTGGTCGCGCGTTTTGGTCAGGGACAGGTTTCCTTACCGGGGGGCTGTGCCATTGGCGCGCGTCCGGTAGATCTGCATATCACGGGTCTGGAACAGCTTGGTGCAGAAATTAAGCTGGAAGAAGGTTATGTCAAAGCGAGCGTTAATGGTCGCCTGAAAGGCGCGCATATCGTCATGGATAAGGTCAGCGTCGGCGCGACCGTGACCATTATGACGGCGGCAACCCTGGCTGAGGGGACAACTATCATCGAAAACGCCGCGCGTGAGCCGGAAATCGTTGATACTGCGAACTTCCTCAATGAGCTGGGGGCGAAAATCAGCGGTCAGGGTACCGACCGTGTCACCATTGAAGGCGTTGAGCGTCTGGGCGGCGGTGTCTATCGTGTGCTGCCGGACCGTATTGAAACAGGCACCTTCCTGGTGGCTGCCGCAATCTCTGGTGGTAAAATCGTCTGCCGTAACGCGAAACCCGATACCCTTGACGCCGTGCTGGCTAAGCTGCGCGAAGCCGGTGCGGAAATCGAAGTGGGCGACGACTGGGTAAGCCTGGATATGCATGGTAAGCGTCCGAAGGCCGTCAACGTGCGCACTGCGCCGCACCCGGCGTTCCCGACAGACATGCAGGCACAGTTCACATTGCTGAACCTGGTTGCGGAAGGCACGGGTGTGATCACCGAGACGATCTTCGAAAACCGTTTTATGCACATCCCGGAACTGATTCGTATGGGAGCGCATGCGGAAATCGAAAGCAACACCGCGATTTGTCACGGCGTTGAAAAACTCTCCGGCGCGCAAGTGATGGCGACCGACCTGCGCGCGTCTGCAAGCCTCGTGCTGGCGGGTTGTATCGCGGAAGGGACGACGATCGTGGATCGTATTTACCATATCGATCGCGGTTACGAACGCATTGAAGACAAGCTGAGTGCGCTGGGTGCCCATATTGAGCGCGTAAAAGGCGAATAATCTCTCTTTGCACTAAAACCCCCAACCCGTTTGGGAAGGGGGTTATCCTGTTTATTTTGGCTTCCTTTGCCGCATCATGCTGGTTCTGTCGATAAATTCATGGGTTACGGGATCGTGATAGCGTGATGGCCATATCACCCAGGGATCGGTATCCAGCGCGCGGGCAATAATGAGCTCTCCTTTTGGCCAGGAGCGTGTCAGCGCATTCGCCAATGTCGATGAACTCAAACCACACTTGCGTGATTCTGCGGCCAGTGATGTCCCTTTTTTGTGCAGTCCGGCAATGATATCCGCCGGGTGCCAGTCAATGAATTTACTTTCCATTTTCTCTCCCTGGTGAAAGCCATTAAAACGTGATGGCAATATGTTGAGTACTTACCATGCTTATATAAGAGCTTTTGCTCTAAAAAGTTCAAGTAAGAGCGATAGCTTTAAGAATTCACCAAGGTTGTAGAACGTGTTTTTTTGAATGTGAATTGATTTTTATAGGAACTTATTGGCGCTTTCCCGTTGCTAGCGGGAAAGCGAGGTGATCAGTGATCGCGTTGGACCGCGATATGGGCCAGGCCAATGAGGGCTTCGCGCCATGGGGAGTCCGGAAGAATCTGTAGAGCAGCGATAGCTTTATCCGCCTCTTCCTCCGCACGACGACGCGTCCATTCCAGAGAACCACAGGCTGCCATAGCTTCCAGAACAGGTTCCAGAAGATGTCGTCCGTTGCCCTGCTCAATGGCCTCACGAATCATCTGTGCCTGCTCTGCAGTGCCATTGTGCATCGCATGCAGCAAGGGGAGAGTCGGTTTACCTTCGTTAAGGTCATCGCCGGTGTTTTTACCCAGCGTTTCACCATCTGCACTGTAGTCCAGCAAATCATCGATGAGCTGGAAGGCAGTACCAAGATAGCGGCCATAATCCTGTAACGCTTTTTCTTGTGCGTCACTGCAACCCGCCAGCAAACCAGAACACTGGGCTGCCGCTTCAAACAGACGCGCGGTCTTGCTGTAAATTACGCGCATGTAGTTCTCTTCGGTGATGTTCGGGTCATTGACATTCATCAACTGCAGAACTTCACCTTCGGCTATGACATTCACCGCTTCGGACATGACTTCCAGTACTTTTAGCGAGCCAAGGCTGGTCATCATCTGAAAGGCGCGGGTGTAAATAAAATCACCGACCAGTACGCTGGCCGCGTTACCAAACGCAGCGTTAGCGGTAGCTTTGCCGCGGCGCATATCTGATTCATCCACAACATCGTCGTGAAGCAGCGTCGCCGTGTGGATAAATTCGATTAACGCGGCGATGGTCACATGCGCGTTGCCTTCGTAGCCAACGGCACGCGCTGCCAGTACGGCAATCATTGGACGGATACGTTTACCGCCGCCGCTAACAATGTAATAACCCAACTGGTTGATTAGCTGAACATCAGAGTTGAGCTGTTGCAGGATTGTCGCATTAACACCCGCCATATCTTGCGCGGTTAACTCATTGATTTTTTCTAAATTCATCGCAAAAGCCGGGCTTTCAGTCCTGTTTACCACATATCAAAATGGGATAACGAAGGGTTACGGGTTAGAATAGTATTGTTGATTGTACTGAAAAAACGCGCCAGATAAACGTTACCCTACGCATTGTGTTTTTTTTCTGCATGGATTGACGATCGCTCTTGTCAAAGGCTCGCGTTTTGCGTAATATTCGCGCCCTATTGTGAATATTTATAGCGCACTCTGAATCACACGATGATGTGCGCGGAAGCGGAGTTTTTTATGTACGCGGTTTTCCAAAGTGGTGGTAAACAACACCGAGTAAGCGAAGGTCAGACCGTTCGCCTGGAAAAGCTGGACATCGCAACTGGCGAATCTGTTGAATTCGCAGAAGTTCTGATGATCGCAAACGGTGAAGAAGTCAAAATCGGCGTTCCTTTCGTTGATGGCGGCGTAATCAAAGCTGAAGTTGTTGCTCACGGTCGTGGCGAGAAAGTTAAAATCGTTAAGTTTCGTCGTCGTAAACACTATCGTAAGCAACAGGGCCATCGTCAGTGGTTCACTGATGTGAAAATCACTGGCATCAGCGCCTAAGACCTGAGGAGTAGATTTAAATGGCACATAAAAAGGCTGGCGGCTCAACTCGTAACGGTCGCGATTCAGAAGCTAAACGCCTCGGCGTTAAGCGTTTCGGTGGCGAATCCGTTCTGGCGGGTAGCATTATCGTTCGTCAACGTGGCACCAAATTCCACGCTGGTACTAACGTAGGTTGCGGTCGTGACCACACTCTGTTTGCTAAAGCAGACGGTAAAGTGAAATTTGAAGTTAAAGGCCCGAACAACCGTAAATACATCAGCATCGTTGCTGAGTAAGTTTTTCGTGGTCCGGTAACGGATGAAAGCCCCGCAACACGTTGCGGGGCTTTTTACATTAGAAGTCCGGAAAAGTTTCTGTAGGGAAAACGGGCATGAAGCAGCAGGCTGGCATTGGTATTCTTTTGGCGCTCACCACCGCAATGTGTTGGGGTGCACTGCCAATTGCAATGAAACAGGTGCTGACAGTGATGGAACCCCCGACGGTGGTGTTTTATCGCTTTCTAATGGCGAGTATTGGCCTGGGGGCCATTCTGGCCGTTAAAGGCAAGCTTCCACCGCTGCGTATCTTTCGTAAGCCGCGCTGGCTGGTAATGCTGGCTATTGCGACGGGCGGTCTGTTTGGTAACTTCATCCTGTTTAGTTCTTCCCTGCAATATCTTAGCCCCACGGCGTCCCAGGTGATTGGTCAGCTTTCACCGGTCGGCATGATGGTAGCCAGCGTCTTTATCCTGAAAGAGAAGATGCGCGGGACGCAGGTGATAGGCGCAATTATGTTGCTTTGCGGTCTGGTCATGTTTTTCAATACCAGCCTGATAGAGATTTTTACCAAACTGACCGACTACACCTGGGGTGTTATTTTCGGTGTCGGGGCGGCAACGGTTTGGGTCAGTTATGGTGTCGCGCAAAAAGTATTATTGAGGCGTCTGGCTTCACAACAGATACTCTTTTTGCTGTACACTTTATGTACGATAGCGTTACTGCCGTTAGCCAGGCCCGGAGTGATTTCCCAGCTCAGCAACTGGCAACTTGCGTGTCTGTTTTTTTGTGGCCTGAATACACTGGTTGGCTATGGCGCGCTGGCGGAAGCAATGGCGCGCTGGCAGGCCGCGCAGGTAAGCGCGCTCATCACCCTGACGCCGCTGTTTACGCTGTTTTTTTCAGATTTATTATCAATGGCCTGGCCCGATGTTTTCGCCAGACCGATGTTAAACCTTATCGGTTATCTCGGTGCGTTTGTCGTGGTTGCGGGAGCAATGTATTCCGCCATTGGCCATCGTCTTTGGGGACGCTGGCGCAAGCGCGAAGTGATTGTCACTTTGCCCCGCTCAGGCGAATGAGTTACGGAGAGTAAAATGAAGTTTGTTGATGAAGCGGTCATCCTGGTCGTGGCGGGTGACGGTGGTAACGGTTGTGTGAGCTTCCGTCGCGAAAAATACATTCCTAACGGTGGCCCGGATGGCGGTGACGGTGGTGATGGTGGCGACGTCTGGCTGGAAGCAGACGAGAACCTGAACACCCTGATTGACTACCGCTTTGAAAAATCTTTTCGCGCTGAACGTGGGCAGAACGGTCAAAGCCGTGACTGCACGGGTAAACGCGGTAAAGATGTGACGGTGAAAGTACCCGTGGGCACGCGTGTGATTGACCAGGGCACTGGCGAAACCATGGGCGATATGACCAAACACGGTCAGCGTCTGATGGTGGCGAAAGGCGGCTGGCACGGTCTGGGTAATACCCGTTTCAAATCATCCGTTAACCGTACGCCGCGTCAGAAGACAATGGGTACGCCGGGTGATAAACGCGACCTCATGCTGGAGCTGATGCTGCTGGCGGATGTGGGGATGCTGGGTATGCCGAATGCGGGCAAATCGACTTTCATCCGTGCGGTCTCTGCGGCAAAACCTAAAGTGGCTGACTATCCGTTTACCACGCTGGTGCCAAGCCTTGGCGTCGTGCGTATGGATAACGAAAAAAGCTTTGTTGTCGCGGACATCCCGGGGCTGATTGAAGGGGCGTCCGAAGGTGCCGGTCTGGGCATTCGCTTCCTTAAGCATCTTGAGCGCTGCCGCGTATTGCTGCATCTGATCGATATCGATCCGATTGATGGCTCTGATCCGGTTGATAACGCGCGGATCATCATTGGCGAGCTGGAAAAATACAGCGAAAAACTGGCGGCTAAACCGCGTTGGCTGGTCTTCAATAAAATTGACCTGATGGACAAAGCCACAGCAGAAGCCAAAGCCAAAGAGATCGCCGAAGCATTGGGCTGGGAAGATAAATATTACCTTATCTCTGCGGCCAGCCAGCAAGGTGTTAAGGATCTCTGCTGGGATGTGATGACCTTTATCATCGAAAATCCGATCACTCAGGCGCAGGAAGAGAAGCAGCCAGAGAAAGTCGAGTTTATGTGGGACGATTACCACCGTCAGCAGCTTGAAGAAAATGAAGAAGACGACCTGGACGATGATGACTGGGATGAAGATGACGAAGAAGGTGTTGAGTTCATCTACAAGCACTGATTCTGTTATTCCCCCGCAGGCGCAAGCCTGACGGGGTTACAGGCACTCTGAGCCGGGAAAGCGTTAACGCTACCCGGCTTTTTTGTTAATTGTTCTGGTAGATGTCTTTGTACAGACGGCTTTCAAAACGAACCAGTGGAAT
The DNA here is from genome assembly GCF_015167655.1 of Citrobacter sp. BDA59-3. Classification (NCBI taxonomy): domain Bacteria; kingdom Pseudomonadati; phylum Pseudomonadota; class Gammaproteobacteria; order Enterobacterales; family Enterobacteriaceae; genus Citrobacter; species Citrobacter sp. BDA59-3. The sequence continues at coordinate 4,733,145 of NZ_CP063427.1, read as the reverse complement.
ACGTCGGTTACGCTGATCGGCGGGTTCTACCGCATAACCCGACAGATATTGCACGAAAGCCATTCGCTGCCCACTGGCGGTAGTAATAAAGCCTGCCAGGTTGTAAACGCCTTGCAGTGAACCTGTTTTGGCAGAAACCTTGCCGTCCACACCAGCCTCATGCAGGCCCGCGCGATACTGCAATGAGCCATCATAGCCCGCAAGCGGTAGCATAGAGATGTAGTTAAGCTCGCTGTCATGCTGGGCAATATACTGAAGTACTTGCATCATGGTGGCAGGGGCAATCAGATTATGGCGCGACAGGCCGGAGCCATCCGCAATAATCGTGTTTCCGATATCTACACCGGCTTGCTGACGCAGAATTTGACGAACAGCATCAGAACCGGCGCGCCAGGTTCCCGGTACGCCAAAGTGGGCATGACCAATCATGCGGAAAACGGTATCGGCAATCATGTTGTCCGATTTTTTCAGCATGAGTTTCAGCAAATCGTGCAAAGGGGCCGATTGCGTGCTGGCGATAACTGTACCAGGTTCGTTAACTTGGGTCTGGCGCAGCAGGGTCCCCGTATAGGTAATGCCTGCATCCTTAAGTTCTGCCTTGATTATGGCCCCCGCATAACTGGCGCCGTCCTGGATAGCAAAAGCCAGGGGAAGCGGGTCAGTACGTTGTGGCAGGCAGCCGGTGAGCGTGAAGCGGTTTAAATCACCTGGTACAACATCCAGTTCGCAGTATTGCCCTTCGGATGAGCCGCGTGCCAGCGTACGAACCTGGCTGAACATGTTCACGGGGTAGTACGATGCGACGCGGATGTAGGCGAGGTCGCCGGGTTTCTGCGCGCTGTATAACGAAACAGAGAAACAGTTGCGGTCGACAATAGCGGCGGCGGGTGGGGCGCTGAAACACTGGGTCATGTCGTTCCATGGCCAGCCGGGGGCTTTGTCATGGCTGGCAAAAATCGATGTATCGATAAGAACATTACCCTCGATTTTTTGCACACCGGATTTTTTCAGGATTGCGACCATATTGCGGATATTTTGACGTTTTAACGTCGGATCGCCGCCAAATCTCGCCACTAAGTCCCCTTTCAACACGCCATCGGTAACCGTACCTTTACTCTCCAGCGTGGTGGTGAAACGGAAATCAGGGCCAAGCTGTAATAAAGCAGCCAGCGCGGTAATGACTTTTTGCGTACTCGCCGGTAAAGCCATTTGCTTGCCGTGATAATCGATGTCCGGTTCTTGTGCACCCACTTTTTGCACCATGAGGGCAAGGTTCGCGCCGTCCGGTAATTGGTTAATGTACTCGTCGACATTCGCGGCCTGGGCATTCAGGGCTATACTTGTGGTCAATCCGATGAAAAATCTGGAAAATCGCATAATCTCGCGCTAACAACCTGGAAACAAGCCGTCATACTACGGCGCATCGACCCGGAAAGTAAACGATGACCCATAGTGAACTTCCGGGTAAAATGCGTATCAAATTGAAAAATTACTGCTGACCTGGGGCTTTGTCTCCGGGTCAGTTTTCTTTTGCTTCTGGTCGGGGGTTATGCGCCTGAATCCGGGCAGACATAGCAGCCGGGGCGGGAGACTGCTCCTTACAGGAATGTTTAAAGAGGTATAACAAATGCAAGCTATTCCGATGACCTTACGTGGTGCCGAAAAACTGCGCGAAGAGCTGGATTTTTTGAAATCAGTGCGCCGTCCTGAAATTATTGCCGCGATCGCGGAAGCGCGTGAGCATGGTGACCTGAAAGAAAATGCGGAATACCATGCGGCCCGCGAACAGCAGGGTTTCTGTGAAGGGCGTATCAAAGATATCGAAGCGAAACTGTCCAACGCACAGGTTATCGATATCACTAAAATGCCGAACAATGGACGTGTGATTTTTGGTAGTACGGTAACTGTGCTTAATCTGGATACCGAGGAAGAGCAAACTTATCGCATCGTGGGTGACGACGAAGCTGACTTTAAGCAGAATCTGATCTCCGTAAATTCACCGATCGCGCGTGGCTTGATCGGTAAAGAACAAGACGATGTGGTTGTCATTCGTACCCCGGGCGGTGATGTCGAATTCGAAATTATCAAAGTGGAATACCTCTGAATAATTTCGTTAACCGCAGTTGTTGACGTATTGTAAAGAAAAGAAAAAGGCCGCATTGCGGCCTTTTAACAACTCAGTGAGCATGGCATTTTGCTCGTCTGTTAGCGAAAACCCCTCGTTTTACACAGATTTTGTGTTCAATTAAGGATATTCTTAGCGCGGCAGCGAGATTTTGCGCTCTTTAGCAGGACGATAAAGCACCAGCGTTTTACCGATGACCTGTACGTTACAGGCGCCGGTTTCACGTACAATAGCTTCCACGATCAAGGTTTTAGTCTCGCGGTCTTCGGTAGCGATTTTGACCTTGATAAGTTCATGGTGCTCTAACGCTTGTTCGATCTCGGCCAGTACCCCTTCGGTCAAACCATTATTGCCAAGCATAACTACAGGCTTGAGCGGATGTGCCAGACCTTTCAGGTGCTGTTTTTGTTTAGTACTCAGATTCATCGTATATTTTGCTTACGTTGGGATTGAAAACGGGTCATTCTACCGCCATCTCCCATATATCACCAAATCGCCGCGTGTAATTTTACGTTGCTGTATACGATGAACCCAGACGGAATGTGAAATGACAGGTAAGAAGCGTTCTGCCAGCTCGAGTCGCTGGCTTCAGGAACACTTTAGCGATAAATATGTTCAACAGGCGCAGAAAAAAGGGTTGCGTTCCCGTGCCTGGTTTAAACTTGATGAAATACAGCAAAGTGACAAACTTTTTAAGCCGGGAATGACGGTTGTCGATCTCGGTGCCGCTCCTGGTGGCTGGTCGCAATATGCGGTCACGCAAATCGGGGGCACAGGCCGTATCATCGCGTGTGATCTTTTACCTATGGATCCAATCGTTGGTGTGGACTTTCTTCAGGGTGACTTTCGTGATGAATTAGTCCTGAAAGCATTACTGGATCGAGTCGGGGACAGTAAAGTACAAGTTGTCATGTCAGATATGGCACCAAACATGAGCGGAACCCCAGCAGTTGATATTCCCCGCTCTATGTACCTGGTGGAACTGGCGCTGCAGATGTGCCGGGATGTGTTAGCGCCTGGTGGTGGTTTTGTTGTGAAAGTCTTTCAGGGCGAAGGTTTCGATGAGTACCTTAGGGAAATTCGCTCTCTGTTTACGAAAGTGAAAGTTCGTAAGCCGGACTCTTCCCGTGCCCGTTCACGAGAAGTGTACATTGTAGCGACCGGGCGAAAACTATAGTAACCTGACGCTGTTTTTAACACAGTTGTAATATGAGGTTAATCCCTTGAGTGACATGGCGAAAAACCTAATACTCTGGCTGGTCATTGCCGTTGTGCTGATGTCAGTATTCCAGAGCTTTGGGCCCAGCGAGTCTAATGGCCGTAAGGTGGATTATTCTACCTTCCTGCAGGAGGTCAATCAGGACCAGGTTCGCGAAGCGCGTATCAACGGACGTGAGATCAACGTTACCAAGAAAGATAGTAACCGTTACACGACTTACATCCCGGTGAACGATCCGAAACTGCTTGATAACCTGCTGACTAAAAACGTCAAAGTGGTTGGCGAGCCGCCGGAAGAACCGAGCCTGTTGGCTTCGATCTTTATTTCCTGGTTCCCGATGCTGTTGCTGATTGGGGTCTGGATATTCTTTATGCGCCAGATGCAGGGCGGCGGTGGTAAAGGCGCCATGTCGTTCGGTAAAAGCAAAGCGCGAATGTTGACGGAAGATCAGATCAAAACCACTTTTGCCGATGTTGCAGGCTGTGACGAAGCGAAAGAAGAAGTGGGTGAACTGGTTGAGTACCTGCGTGAGCCGAGCCGCTTCCAGAAACTTGGCGGTAAAATCCCGAAAGGCGTCCTGATGGTCGGCCCTCCGGGTACCGGTAAAACGCTGCTCGCAAAAGCTATCGCGGGTGAAGCGAAGGTTCCATTCTTTACCATTTCTGGTTCTGACTTTGTGGAAATGTTCGTTGGTGTCGGTGCATCCCGTGTGCGTGACATGTTCGAACAAGCCAAAAAAGCAGCACCATGCATTATCTTCATCGATGAAATCGACGCCGTCGGTCGCCAGCGTGGCGCTGGCTTAGGCGGTGGTCACGATGAACGCGAGCAGACGCTTAACCAGATGCTGGTCGAGATGGATGGTTTCGAAGGTAACGAAGGTATCATCGTTATTGCTGCGACTAACCGTCCGGACGTTCTTGACCCTGCGCTGTTGCGTCCGGGCCGCTTTGACCGCCAGGTCGTTGTGGGTCTGCCGGATGTTCGCGGTCGTGAGCAAATCCTGAAAGTGCATATGCGTCGCGTACCGCTCTCTCCGGATATTGATGCGGCAATTATCGCGCGTGGTACGCCTGGTTTCTCCGGTGCGGATCTGGCGAACCTGGTGAACGAGGCAGCGCTGTTTGCTGCTCGTGGCAACAAGCGCGTCGTTTCAATGGTTGAGTTCGAAAAAGCGAAAGACAAAATCATGATGGGTGCGGAACGCCGCTCCATGGTGATGACGGAAGCGCAGAAAGAATCTACCGCTTACCACGAGGCGGGCCATGCGATTATTGGTCGTCTGGTGCCGGAACACGATCCGGTGCATAAAGTGACGATTATTCCGCGCGGCCGTGCGCTGGGTGTGACCTTTTTCCTGCCTGAAGGTGACGCAATCAGCGCCAGCCGTCAGAAGCTGGAAAGCCAGATCTCCACGCTGTACGGCGGCCGCCTGGCGGAAGAGATCATCTACGGCGTTGAACATGTTTCTACCGGCGCGTCGAACGACATCAAAGTCGCGACCAACCTGGCGCGCAACATGGTGACGCAGTGGGGCTTCTCTGACAAACTCGGTCCTTTGCTGTACGCCGAAGAAGAGGGTGAAGTATTCCTCGGCCGTAGCGTCGCGAAAGCCAAACATATGTCCGATGAGACCGCGCGTATCATCGACCAGGAAGTGAAATCGCTGATTGAACGTAATTACAATCGTGCGCGTCAGCTCCTGAATGAAAACATGGACATCCTGCACGCGATGAAAGATGCGCTCATGAAATATGAGACCATCGACGCGCCGCAGATTGATGATCTGATGGCTCGCCGTGATGTTCGCCCGCCTGCTGGCTGGGAAGAACCAGGCACCAACAATTCTGACAGTAATGGCACTCCGCGTGCACCGCGTCCGGTAGATGAACCGCGTACGCCGAACCCGGGTAACACGATGTCTGAACAGTTGGGCGACAAGTAAGTTTTTTATTGTCGATAATGTGTTCTTTTGCTGAAACCCTGGGGCTTGCTCCGGGGTTTTTCTTTTTTGCGCAACCAAATATTCAAAAAGGTTTTACGTCATGAAATTGCATGCCCAGGGCACCACCCTCGATCTTTCTCATCCGCATGTGATGGGAATTCTCAATGTAACGCCGGATTCTTTTTCCGATGGCGGAACGCATAACACGTTGGTCGAGGCGGTCAGGCATGCCAATCTGATGATTAATGCTGGCGCAACGATTGTGGATGTCGGTGGCGAATCTACGCGTCCGGGGGCGGCGGAGGTCAGTGTAGAGGAAGAGCTGGAGCGCGTTATTCCGGTCGTCGAAGCGATAGCGCAGCGCTTTGAAGTGTGGATTTCTGTCGATACCTCTAAACCCGACGTTATCCGTGAGTCGGCAAGAGTAGGGGCGCATATCATCAATGATATCCGTTCGCTGACTGAACCTGGCGCGCTGGAAGCCGCTGCAGAAACAGGTTTGCCTGTTTGCCTGATGCATATGCAGGGCCAGCCAAAAACGATGCAGGAAGCGCCTAAGTATGATGACGTATTTACGGATGTGAATAGCTTCTTTATAAATCATATTGCCCGGTGCGAGCGGGCAGGTATCTCAAAAGAGAAATTGTTACTCGACCCTGGATTTGGTTTCGGTAAAAATCTCTCACACAACTACGCGCTCCTCGCCCGCCTGGCGGAGTTTCATCATTTTAACCTGCCCCTGTTGGTAGGAATGTCGCGTAAATCGATGGTTGGCCAGTTACTGAATGTTGGCCCGAACGAAAGGTTGAGTGGTAGCCTGGCCTGTGCGGTGATTGCCGCCATGCAAGGTGCGCACATTATTCGTGTCCACGATGTAAAAGAAACGGTTGAAGCCATGCGGATGGTGGAAGCCACACTGTCAGCGTCAGCGAAGGAAAACAAACGCTATGAGTAATCGTAAATATTTTGGCACCGATGGCATCCGTGGTCGCGTTGGTGATGCGCCAATTACCCCTGACTTTGTGCTTAAGCTGGGCTGGGCGGCTGGTAAGGTGCTGGCCCGTCATGGCTCACGCAAAATTATTATTGGCAAAGACACCCGAATTTCCGGCTATATGCTGGAATCCGCACTCGAAGCGGGTCTCGCTGCTGCGGGGTTATCTGCCTCTTTTACCGGGCCGATGCCCACTCCCGCAGTGGCATACCTGACCCGTACGTTTCGTGCGGAAGCGGGTATTGTCATCTCCGCATCACATAACCCTTTTTATGACAACGGCATTAAGTTCTTTTCTATCGACGGTACCAAGCTGCCGGACGCGGTAGAGGAAGCCATTGAAGCTGAGATGGAAAAAGAGCTGACCTGCGTGGATTCAGCAGAGCTGGGGAAAGCCAGCCGTATCGTGGATGCCGCTGGCCGCTATATCGAATTTTGCAAAGCCACATTCCCGAATGAGCTCAGCCTGAACACGCTTAAAATCGTTGTGGACTGCGCGAACGGTGCTACCTACCACATTGCCCCGAGTGTCTTCCGTGAGCTGGGTGCGAAAGTGATCGCAATGGGTTGCGAGCCTGATGGCGTCAACATCAATGAAAACTGTGGCGCAACGGATGTCCGGGCATTGCAGCAACGCGTTCTGCATGAAAAAGCAGATTTAGGTATTGCTTTTGATGGCGATGGTGACCGCGTGATCATGGTTGACCACGAAGGCAACAAAGTCGATGGTGACCAAATTCTCTATATCATCGCTCGCGAAGCTCTGCGTCAGGGCCAACTGCGCGGCGGTGCTGTAGGTACACTGATGAGCAATATGGGGCTGGAACTGGCGCTCAAACAGCTCGGCATTCCGTTTGCACGTGCGAAAGTGGGTGACCGCTATGTCCTGGAGAAATTACAGGAGAAAGGCTGGCGCCTGGGCGCGGAGAACTCGGGCCACGTCATTCTGCTGGACAAAACCACGACCGGCGATGGCATTGTCGCGGGCTTGCAGGTTGTGGCGGCGATGGTGCGTAATCATATGAGCCTGCATGATTTGTGCAGCGGGATGACAATGTTCCCTCAGGTACTGGTGAATGTGCGTTATACCTCAAGTGATATTGATCCGCTTGAAGATGAGCAGGTTAAAAGCGTGACCGCTGAGGTTGAAGCGGCACTGGGGAATCGTGGCCGCGTGCTGTTGCGTAAATCCGGCACTGAACCACTGATTCGCGTCATGGTGGAAGGCGAGGTTGAAGAGCACGTTGTCGCATTTGCCAACCGTATCGCCGATGCGGTTAAAGCGGTTTAACGGTCATTAAGTGTCTAAAAAGGCGGCGTTTGCTGCCTTTTTAATGCGCGATACCCCCGTTTTTGCTGTTTTTTTCCTCACTTGATAAAATGCGATTAAAATGGCCTTGCGAAGGTGATTCGCTTTGGTTAGTATTCACACCCGCTTCAGTGGGAAACATTAACAACCCCACTTTTATTGGTTTGAAGCATTGGCATGCGGCAACCCCGCAAGGAACAGGTTGATTATGTACGAAGCTCTTTTAGTTGTTTTCCTTATTGTGGCAATTGGCCTTGTTGGTTTAATCATGCTGCAGCAAGGTAAAGGCGCTGATATGGGAGCCTCATTTGGCGCAGGCGCTTCTGCAACGTTGTTCGGTTCAAGTGGTTCTGGTAACTTCATGACCCGTATGACCGCTGTGTTGGCGACACTGTTCTTCATCATCAGTCTGGTGCTGGGTAACATTAATACCAACAAAACCAATAAAGGAAGTGAATGGGAAAGACTGAGTGCTCCGGCTCAAACTGAGCAGACTCAGCCAGCAGCCCCGGCGCAGCCGAGCAGCGATATCCCGAAATAAGAAGTCGTCGTACCGAGGTGGTGGAATTGGTAGACACGCTACCTTGAGGTGGTAGTGCCCTAACGGGCTTGTGGGTTCGAGTCCCATCCTCGGTACCAATATTCCGAAAGAAAGACGCTAATAAGCGTCTTTTTTTCGTCTGTAGAAAAGGCCATGCGCCTGAATGTATGTGACTCGGACACGGATTGATGGCTATCTTCTCCACGGCGTGATGTTACTGCATAAATGCGTGGCATAAAAAAAGCCGCTTTCGCGGCTTTTCTCATTTTTGATCAGCGCTTATTTAGCTTTGTTTTCCAGATTTTCTACCTGCGGCAGACCTGTCGCAGAAGAGGCGGAAAGAAGACCGGACTGCGCATAACCGAACAGTTTTTCACGTGTATCGGTAATGTCCAGGTTACGCATCGTCAACTGACCAATACGATCATCCGGAGAGAATACGGAATCGCCTTTCTCCATGGTCAGACGTTCTGGCTTATAAGTCAGGTTATCAGACACAGTATTCAGGATGGAGTAGTCGTTACCGCGACGCAGTTCCAGCGTCACTTCACCCGTAATCTGGCTCGCCACCCAGCGTTGCAGACCATCACGCAGCATCAGTGCCTGAGAGTCGAACCAGCGACCCTGATACAGCAAACGACCCAACTGACGACCATGCGCATGATACTGCTCAATAGTGTCTTCATTGTGAATACCGGTCAGCAGACGCTCATAGGCGATATGCAGCAATGCCATCCCCGGCGCTTCATAAATGCCGCGGCTTTTCGCTTCAATGATACGGTTTTCAATCTGGTCGCTCATGCCCAGACCGTGACGGCCACCGATCCGGTTAGCTTCCATCATTAGCTCAACATCATCGCTAAATGTTTTACCGTTCAGGGCAACCGGATGGCCTTGCTCAAAACGTACGGTCACTTCTTCTGCCGGGATTTTTACATTTTCATCCCAGAACTTAACGCCCATGATCGGGTTTACGATCTTCACACTGGAGTTCAGGAATTCGAGGTCCTTCGCTTCATGCGTTGCGCCTAGCATGTTCGAGTCGGTGGAATACGCTTTTTCCACGGACATTTTGTAGTCGAAACCACAGGCGATCATGAATTCGGACATTTCCTGACGGCCGCCCAGTTCATCAATAAAATCGGTGTCCAGCCACGGCTTATAGATCTTCAGCTCGGCGTTGGTCAACAGGCCATAACGATAGAAGCGCTCAATGTCATTACCTTTATAGGTACTGCCATCGCCCCAGATGTTGACGCCATCTTCTTTCATTGCAGCAACGAGCATGGTACCGGTTACCGCACGACCGAGCGGGGTGGTGTTGAAGTAGGTCAGCCCGCCCGTTGTGTTATGAAACGCGCCGCACTGAATAGCGGCAATGCCTTCGGCAACCAGCTGCTTACGGCAGTCGATCAGGCGGGCATTCTCCGCGCCATATTCCTTTGCACGACGAGGAATTGCGTCATAGTCGTCCTCGTCAGGTTGACCCAAATTCGCAGTGTATGCGTAAGGAACGGCACCTTTTTTGCGCATCCACAGCAATGCCGCGCTGGTATCCAGCCCCCCGGAGAAGGCGATACCAATACGTTGACCAACCGGAAGATGCTTGAGAATCGTCGTCATAAAATAAATCCCTGCTTAATATACCTATGGTGAGAGACTTAACAGCCACGCCATGATGTTTAATACCATTTACTGTTGTTGCGATAGTGAATGGTTATGCAAAATAAATGAGTTTTCATTTAAACATCTTTTGGCGATGACAGGAAGAGAAGAGTGCAATTTTCATCGCAATAATGGCTGTAATGCCCTCTGAAAATGCATCCGCCATTACGCATGATAATACAAGTCCGGGCGCATAAAAGGCAAACCTGTCAGGGTTGACAGATAGTTATGTTTATCAATATAATGTACGCAGATTATACGTCCCGTCTTCGGTACCAAATCCCAGCATTATTTGCAAATCTTCTGCTAACCGAGTAGAATTTGCCACGTTTCAGGCGCGGGGTGGAGCAGCCTGGTAGCTCGTCGGGCTCATAACCCGAAGGTCGTCGGTTCAAATCCGGCCCCCGCAACCACTTTCCCTAAGTGTTCTTTTTCAAATATACTATGAAGACTTAACGCCTTCGTCGCTGGATTTGAAAAAAATACTCCCGGAAGGTTCTCCAGGCCGCAGTTGCGGCTATAGGGTTCAGTTATTTAAAGCCCCGATTTATCGGGGTTTTTTGTTATCTGACTACGGAATAACTGGGCTTTACGCCCTTTTTTTATGTCTTGGGGGTGGGCTTGTCCACATTAGAGCAAAAATTAACAGAGATGATCACAGCACCGGTTGAAGCACTGGGCTACGAGCTGGTTGGTATTGAATTTGTGCGTGGTCGCACATCTACACTGCGCATCTATATTGATAGTGAAGATGGCATCAATGTTGATGATTGTGCCGATGTCAGCCACCAGGTCAGCGCGGTGATGGATGTTGAAGATCCTATTACCGTTGCTTATAACCTGGAAGTGTCCTCACCAGGCCTTGATCGTCCCTTATTTACAGCGGAACACTACGCGCGTTTTACGGGTGAAGAGGTGTCGCTGGTCTTGCGTATGGCGGTACAGAACCGTCGTAAATGGCAAGGCGTTATCAAAGGTGTCGATGGCGAGATGATCACCGTTACGGTCGAAGGTAAAGATGAAGTGTTCGCATTGAGCAACATTCAGAAAGCGAACCTGGTCCCCCACTTTTAACAGTCTGGATTGAGGTGAAAGGCCCCCGATGAATAAAGAAATTTTGGCTGTTGTTGAAGCTGTTTCTAACGAAAAAGCGCTGCCGCGTGAAAAAATCTTCGAAGCGCTGGAAAGTGCTCTGGCTACAGCAACCAAGAAAAAATACGAGCAAGAGATTGATGTCCGCGTAGAGATCGATCGTAAGAGCGGTGATTTCGATACGTTCCGCCGTTGGGTTGTAGTCGAAGAAGTTACCCAGCCAACGCGCGAAATTACGCTGGAAGCGGCTCGCTTCGAAGACGAAAGCATGAATGTTGGTGATTTTGTTGAAGACCAGATTGAATCTGTCACCTTTGACCGTATTACCACCCAAACGGCAAAACAGGTTATCGTGCAGAAAGTGCGCGAAGCTGAACGTGCAATGGTTGTTGACCAGTTCCGTGAGCATGAAGGCGAGATCATCACGGGTGTGGTGAAGAAAGTGAACCGCGACAACATCACGCTTGATCTGGGTAGCAATGCCGAAGCAGTCATTCTGCGTGAAGACATGCTGCCACGTGAAAACTTCCGTCCGGGCGACCGTATTCGCGGCGTGCTCTACGCTGTACGTCCCGAAGCGCGTGGCGCACAGTTGTTCGTGACGCGTTCCAAACCTGAGATGCTGATCGAACTGTTCCGCATTGAAGTACCGGAAATCGGCGAAGAAGTTATCGAAATCAAAGCGGCTGCTCGCGATCCTGGTTCTCGTGCAAAAATTGCTGTGAAAACCAACGACAAACGTATCGACCCGGTCGGTGCGTGTGTAGGGATGCGTGGCGCACGTGTTCAGGCAGTATCAACCGAACTGGGCGGCGAGCGAATCGATATCGTCCTGTGGGATGATAACCCGGCGCAGTTCGTTATTAACGCCATGGCGCCTGCTGATGTTGCTTCTATCGTTGTTGATGAAGACAAGCACACCATGGATATCGCCGTTGAAGCCGGTAACCTGGCTCAGGCGATTGGCCGTAATGGCCAGAACGTTCGTCTGGCTTCGCAGCTGAGCGGCTGGGAACTCAACGTGATGACCGTTGAAGACCTGCAGGCGAAGCATCAGGCAGAAGCCCATGCAGCGATCGACACCTTCACTCGCTACCTCGACATTGACGAAGACTTCGCCACTGTTCTGGTTGAAGAAGGTTTCTCCACGCTGGAAGAACTGGCCTATGTGCCAATGAAAGAGCTGCTGGAAATCGACGGTCTGGATGAAGATACCGTTGAAGCCCTGCGCGAACGCGCGAAAAATGCCCTGACCACTCTGGCTCTGGCGCAGGAAGAAAGCATCGGTAATAAAGAACCGGCTGAAGACCTGCTGAACCTGGAAGGTTTGGATCGTGCGTTGGCGTTTAAACTGGCAGCCCGCGGTGTTTGTACGCTGGAAGATCTCGCCGACCAGGGCGTAGATGACCTGAGCGATATCGACGGTTTGACCGACGAGAAAGCCGGGGAGCTCATCATGGCCGCACGTAATATTTGCTGGTTTGGTGGCGAAGCGTAATAAACTGTAGCAGGAAGGAACAGCATGACAGATGTAACCGTAAAAACGCTGGCCGCTGAGATTCAGACCTCTGTGGACCGCCTGGTACAGCAATTTGCTGATGCAGGGATCCGTAAGTCCGCTGAAGACTCAGTGACGGCACAAGAAAAACAGACGCTGTTAGCGCATCTGAACCGTGAACACGGCTCAGGTCCTGACAAGCTGACGTTGCAGCGCAAGACGCGTAGCACATTAAGCATTCAGGGCACCGGTGGGAAAAGTAAATCGGTGCAGATCGAAGTCCGTAAAAAACGCACCTTTGTAAAACGCGATCCACAAGAGGCGGAACGTCTCGCAGCGGAAGAAGAGGCGAAGCGTGAAGCGGAGGATAAGGCCCGTCGTGAAGCAGAGGAAGCTGCTAAGCGCGAAGCCGAGGAAAAAGCCAAACGTGATGCCGAAGAAAGAGCGAAGCGTGAAGCGGATGAAAAAGCCAAACGCGAGTCTGCTGATAAAGCAAAACGTGAAGCTGCGGAAAATAGCAAAGTGAGCAACCAACAATCTGACGAAATGACCAGGACAGCCCAGGGTGAAAAAGCCCGTCGTGAAGCTGAGGCGCAAGATCTTAAGCGCAAAGCGGAAGAGGAGGCTCGTCGTAAGCTGGAAGAAAATGCGCGTCGCGTAGCGGAAGAAGCTCGTCGCATGGCTGAGGAAAACGAATCCCGTTGGAATGCCAGCAGCGATAAAGAAGAAGAAAGCAGCGACTATCATGTAACCACTTCTCACCATGCACGCCAGGCTGAGGACGATAGCGACCGTGAAGTCGAAGGTGGTCGTGGTCGTGGTCGTAACGCGAAAGCGGCACGCCCAGCGAAAAAAGGCAACAAGCATGCCGAAAGCAAAGCCGATCGTGAAGAAGCCCGTGCGGCCATTCGCGGTGGTAAAGGCGGCAAACAGCGTAAAGGTTCTGCTCTGCAACAGAGCTTCCAGAAGCCTGCGCAGGCAGTTAACCGTGACGTTGTGATCGGTGAAACGCTGACCGTTGGCGAGCTGGCAAACAAAATGGCGGTGAAAGGCTCTCAGGTCATCAAAGCGATGATGAAACTGGGCGCAATGGCCACCATCAACCAGGTTATCGACCAGGAAACCGCACAGCTTGTAGCCGAAGAAATGGGCCACAAAGTTATCCTCCGTCGTGAAAACGAACTGGAAGAAGCGGTAATGAGCGACCGTGATACGGGTGCTGCTGCTGAACCGCGTGCGCCGGTCGTGACCATCATGGGTCACGTTGACCACGGTAAAACCTCTCTGCTGGACTACATTCGTTCAACGAAAGTAGCCTCAGGTGAAGCGGGCGGCATTACCCAGCACATCGGTGCATACCATGTCGAAACCGAAAACGGCATGATCACCTTCCTGGATACCCCGGGCCACGCCGCGTTTACCGCGATGCGTGCACGTGGTGCGCAGGCAACGGATATCGTGGTTCTGGTTGTGGCTGCTGACGATGGCGTGATGCCGCAAACAATCGAAGCTATCCAGCACGCAAAAGCGGCGCAGGTACCGGTTGTTGTTGCAGTGAACAAAATCGATAAGCCAGAAGCGGATCCGGATCGCGTTAAGAATGAATTGTCCCAGTACGGCATTATGCCGGAAGAGTGGGGCGGCGAAAGCCAGTTCGTTCATGTATCTGCAAAAGCGGGTACCGGTATCGACGAGCTGCTCGACGCTATCCTGCTGCAGGCTGAGGTTCTTGAGCTGAAAGCTATCCGTACCGGTATGGCGAGCGGTGTTGTGATCGAATCCTTCCTGGATAAAGGTCGTGGTCCGGTTGCTTCCGTTCTGGTACGCGAAGGTACTCTGCATAAAGGCGATATCGTTCTGTGTGGCTTTGAATATGGCCGCGTACGTGCGATGCGTGATGAGCTTGGTCGTGAAGTTAGCGAAGCGGGTCCGTCTATTCCGGTTGAAATCCTCGGCCTGTCTGGTGTTCCGGCAGCGGGTGATGAAGCGACGGTTGTTCGCGACGAGAAGAAAGCACGTGAAGTTGCCCTGTATCGTCAGGGTAAATTCCGCGAAGTCAAACTGGCGCGTCAGCAGAAATCCAAACTGGAAAATATGTTCGCCAACATGACCGAAGGCGAAGTCCACGAAGTGAACGTCGTTCTGAAAGCGGACGTTCAGGGTTCTGTGGAAGCGATCACCGATTCTCTGCTGAAACTGTCTACTGACGAAGTGAAAGTGAAGATCGTAGGTTCCGGTGTTGGTGGTATCACCGAAACCGATGCTACCCTTGCAACGGCTTCGAATGCCATTCTGGTTGGCTTTAACGTTCGTGCCGACGCCTCTGCGCGCCGCGTGATCGAAGCTGAAGGTCTGGATCTGCGTTACTACTCCGTCATCTATAACCTGATCGACGAAGTGAAAGCAGCGATGAGCGGCATGCTGTCTCCGGAACTGAAACAGCAGATCATTGGTCTGGCTGAGGTTCGTGACGTGTTCAAATCACCGAAATTCGGTGCGATCGCGGGCTGTATGGTTACCGAAGGCACGATTAAACGTCATAACCCAATCCGCGTCCTGCGTGACAACGTGGTTATCTATGAAGGCGAGCTGGAATCCCTGCGCCGCTTCAAAGATGACGTTAACGAAGTCCGTAACGGCATGGAATGTGGTATCGGCGTTAAGAACTACAACGACGTTCGCGTTGGCGATATGATCGAAGTGTTCGAAATTATCGAGATCCAACGTAGCATCGATTAATTTTCGTCGGCTTTTGGGCCGCCACTGTGTTGGTTACGTTCACTCACCCCGGTCACATAGTTATCTATGCTCCCGGGGATTGATGAGCTTGCCGCCTTGCCGGAATCCCAAAAGCTTAGAAAATTGATTAGTGTAGACCGGGTAAGCGCAGCGCCACCCGGTATGAATTTCAAAAGGGGCTATAAGCCCCTTTTTTGTCTGGAGAATTTATTATGGCGAAAGAATTTGGTCGCCCACAGCGCGTAGCCCAGGAGATGCAGAAAGAAATCGCCATCATCCTGCAGCGCGAAATTAAAGACCCGCGTGTTGGCATGATGACGACTGTATCGGGCGTTGAAGTCTCTCGCGATCTGGCCTATGCCAAAGTGTTTGTGACCTTCCTGAACGACAAAGATGAAGCCGCCGTTAAAGCGGGCATCAAAGCGCTGCAGGAAGCATCCGGTTTCATCCGTACGCTGCTCGGCAAAGCTATGCGCCTGCGTATCGTGCCAGAACTGACTTTCTTCTATGACAACTCACTGGTGGAAGGGATGCGTATGTCTAACCTCGTCACCAGCGTGGTGAAACATGACGATGAACGTCGTGTGAACCCAACGGACGACAGCAAGGAGGACTGATGAGTCGTCCTCGTCGTCGCGGTCGCGATGTGCACGGCGTGCTGTTGCTGGATAAACCGCAAGGCGCATCCAGCAATGATGTACTGCAAAAAGTTAAACGTCTCTTTAATGCCAATCGCGCCGGGCATACTGGCGCGTTGGATCCTCTGGCAACAGGTATGCTACCGGTTTGTCTGGGAGAGGCGACAAAGTTCTCCCAGTATCTGCTGGATTCTGACAAGCGTTACCGTGTGATTGCGAAGCTGGGACAGCGCACCGATACCTCTGATGCTGATGGTCAAATCGTCGAAGAGCGTCCGGTCGATTTTAGCGTTGAGCAACTGGCCGCCGCGCTGGAGACCTTTCGTGGCGATATCGAACAAATACCCTCAATGTATTCTGCACTGAAATATCAGGGCAAAAAGCTGTATGAATACGCGCGCCAGGGTATCGAAGTTCCACGCGAAGCCCGACCTATTACGGTGTATGAACTGTTGTTCATCCGCCACGAAGGCGATGAACTGGAACTGGAAGTTCACTGCTCGAAAGGCACCTATATTCGTACAATTGTTGACGATCTGGGTGAGAAACTGGGCTGTGGCGCACATGTGATTTATCTGCGCCGTCTGGCGGTGAGTAAATATCCTGCTGAGCGAATGGTGACGCTGGAACAATTGCATGACCTGGTCGCGCAAGCTGAGCAGCGTGATATCCCGGCGGCTCAATTACTCGATCCGTTATTAATGCCCATGGATAGCCCGGCAGCTGACTACCCTGTTGTTAACCTTCCGTTGACTTCGTCGGTTTACTTCCGCAACGGTAATCCTGTGCGAACCACCGGTGTGCCGCATGAAGGTCTGGTGCGTGTCACTGAAGGTGAAGAGGCGAAATTTATCGGTATGGGCGAAATGGATGACGAAGGGCGTGTTGCTCCGCGTCGTCTGGTGGTTGAGTACCCGCCAGTCTAAGCCTCGTCTTGCGATAACCAGCCACTGAGAGTAGAATATTGGCGCTTAATGTCGGGTCAATTGTTTAACAATATCTGGTATTAATTCCGGGGTTGCTGAATTAGAGATCGGCACCCTCTCATTTTTTTATCACTGGAGTACAAAATGTCTCTAAGCGTTGAAGCTAAAGCAAAAATCGTTTCTGAGTTTGGTCGTGGCGAAAACGACAGCGGTTCTACCGAAGTTCAGGTTGCACTGCTGACTGCACAGATCAACCACCTGCAGGGCCACTTTGCAGAGCACAAAAAAGATCACCACAGCCGTCGTGGTCTGCTGCGTATGGTTTCTCAGCGTCGTAAACTGCTCGACTACCTGAAACGTAAAGATGTTGCACGCTACACCGCGCTGATCGAGCGTCTGGGTCTGCGTCGCTAATTCTTGCGAGTTTCAAGAAAGGGGCCGTAAGGCCCCTTTTTTCAACCAGACGGCAGTAATTAACAGTACAATAATGTATTGTTGCTATGAATGATCTTCGTTGCAGAGGTTCGCGCGGCTAATGAGAGGCTTTACCCACGAGAGCGGGGTTAGGGTTGTCATTAGTCGCGAGGATGCAGGAAGATCGGGTTTAAACGACAGCATCCCTGGGGGTTTCTGTCATTCATTAAGATTAAGAAAGGATAATATTTTGCTTAATCCGATCGTTCGTAAATTCCAGTACGGCCAACATACCGTTACGCTGGAAACCGGCATGATGGCACGTCAGGCGACGGCAGCCGTTATGGTTAGCATGGATGACACTGCGGTATTCGTTACTGTTGTGGGCGCTAAAAAAGCTAAACCGGGCCAGGATTTCTTCCCGTTAACTGTTAACTATCAAGAGCGTACCTACGCTGCTGGTAAAATCCCGGGTGGTTTCTTCCGTCGTGAAGGCCGTCCAAGCGAAGGCGAAACACTGATTGCGCGTCTGATTGACCGCCCGGTTCGTCCGCTGTTCCCGGAAGGCTTCGTTAACGAAGTTCAGGTTATTGCAACCGTGGTTTCCGTTAACCCGCAGGTTAACCCGGATATCGTTTCTATGATTGGTGCTTCCGCAGCACTGTCTCTGTCAGGTATTCCGTTCAATGGCCCGATTGGCGCAGCGCGCGTGGGTTACATTAACGATCAATACGTACTGAACCCTACCCAGGAAGAACTGAAGTCCAGCAAACTGGACCTGGTGGTAGCGGGTACCGAAGGTGCGGTACTGATGGTGGAATCCGAAGCAGAATTGCTGAGCGAAGACCAGATGCTGGGCGCAGTCGTATTTGGCCACGAACAGCAGCAGGTTGTTATCCAGGCCATTAACGACCTGGTAAAAGAAGCGGGCAAACCGCGTTGGGACTGGCAGCCAGAAGCCGTCAACGCAGCGCTGAACGCACGCGTTGCTGCTCTGGCAGAAGCGCGTCTGAGCGATGCTTACCGCATCACTGACAAACAAGAGCGTTATGCTCAGGTTGATGTCATTAAATCTGACGTTGTAGCTGCGCTGGTTGCAGAAGATGAAACCCTGGATGCCAACGAGCTGGGCGACATCCTGCACGCTATCGAGAAAAATGTTGTTCGTAGCCGCGTACTGGCAGGCGAACCGCGTATCGATGGTCGCGAAAAAGACATGATCCGTGGTCTGGACGTGCGCACTGGCGTATTGCCGCGTACTCACGGTTCCGCGCTGTTTACCCGTGGTGAAACTCAGGCTCTGGTTACCGCAACGCTGGGTACTGCCCGTGATGCGCAGATCATTGATGAGCTGATGGGTGAGCGCACTGACAGCTTCCTGTTCCATTACAACTTCCCTCCGTACTCCGTAGGTGAAACCGGTATGGTTGGCTCGCCGAAGCGTCGTGAAATTGGTCACGGTCGTCTGGCGAAGCGCGGCGTACTGGCTGTAATGCCGGAAGCGGATAAATTCCCGTACACCGTTCGTGTGGTGTCTGAAATCACCGAATCCAACGGTTCTTCTTCCATGGCTTCCGTGTGTGGCGCTTCTCTGGCGCTGATGGACGCTGGCGTACCGATCAAAGCAGCCGTTGCGGGTATCGCAATGGGCCTGGTGAAAGAAGGCGACAACTTTGTTGTTCTTTCTGACATCCTGGGCGATGAAGATCACCTTGGCGATATGGACTTCAAAGTAGCGGGCTCCCGCGACGGTATCTCTGCACTGCAGATGGATATCAAAATTGAAGGCATCACCAAAGAGATCATGCAGGTTGCGTTGAAC
Source organism: Citrobacter sp. BDA59-3 (assembly GCF_015167655.1). NCBI lineage: Bacteria > Pseudomonadati > Pseudomonadota > Gammaproteobacteria > Enterobacterales > Enterobacteriaceae > Citrobacter > Citrobacter sp. BDA59-3. Next base: position 4,714,218 of record NZ_CP063427.1, on the reverse strand, counting down.
CAGGCTAAAGGTGCTCGTTTGCACATCCTGAGCGTAATGGAGCAGGCGATCAATGCGCCGCGCGGCGATATCTCTGAATTCGCACCGCGTATCCACACCATCAAGATCAACCCGGACAAAATCAAAGACGTCATCGGTAAAGGTGGCTCTGTGATTCGTGCGCTGACCGAAGAAACCGGCACTACCATCGAAATCGAAGATGACGGCACCGTGAAAATCGCAGCGACCGATGGCGAAAAAGCGAAATTCGCTATTCGTCGTATCGAAGAGATCACTGCAGAAATCGAAGTAGGTCGTATCTACAACGGTAAAGTGACCCGCATCGTTGACTTTGGCGCATTCGTTGCCATCGGCGGCGGTAAAGAAGGTCTGGTTCACATCTCTCAGATCGCTGACAAGCGCGTTGAGAAAGTGACTGACTATCTGCAGATGGGTCAGGAAGTACCGGTGAAAGTTCTGGAAGTTGATCGCCAGGGCCGTATTCGTCTTAGCATTAAAGAAGCCACTGAACAAACTCAGCCTGAAGCAGCGCCGGAAGCGCCGCAAGCAGAGCAGGGCGAGTAAAATGGTGTTTGCCCTCCGCGAAAGCGGAGGGTTATTTAACTGGCAGGACGCCGTGTTTGCAGCCGGGGGACAGGACGTTCATCCAATTGTTGTCTTCGGGAGTGGGAAATGAAGCCTTTTTTGCGCTGGTGTTTCGTTGCGACAGCTTTAACGCTGGCAGGATGCAGCAACTCTGCCTGGCGTAAGAGCGAAGTCCTCGCGGTGCCATTGCAACCGACTTTGCAGCAAGAAGTGATTCTGGCGCGCATGGAACAAATTCTTGCCAGTCGGGCTTTATCCGATGATGAACGCGCACAGCTTTTATATGAGCGCGGAGTATTGTATGATAGTCTTGGTTTGAGGGCACTGGCGCGAAATGATTTTTCACAAGCGCTGGCCATCCGACCGGATATGCCGGAAGTATTCAATTACTTAGGCATTTATTTAACGCAGGCAGGCAATTTTGATGCTGCCTATGAAGCGTTTGATTCTGTACTTGAGCTTGATCCAACTTACAACTACGCGCACTTGAATCGCGGTATCGCATTATATTACGGCGGTCGCGATAAGTTAGCGCAAGATGATCTGCTGGCGTTTTATCAAGACGATCCCAATGACCCTTTCCGGAGTCTGTGGCTTTACATCGTTGAGCGGAAGCTCGATGAGAAGCAGGCTAAAGAAGCGCTGAAACAACGCTTCGAAAAATCGGGTAAAGAGCAATGGGGATGGAACATTGTCGAGTTCTACCTTGGCGATATTAGCGAACAAGAGCTAATGAACCGCCTGAAGGCAGACGCAACGGATAACACCTCGCTCGCTGAGCATCTCAGTGAAACCAACTTCTATTTAGGTAAGTACTACCTAAGTCTGGGGGAAAAGGACAGCGCTGCGGCACTGTTCAAATTAGCGGTGGCTAACAACGTTCATAATTTTGTTGAGCACCGTTATGCATTGTTGGAATTAGCGCTCTTGGGCCAGGAGCAAGATGACCTGGCAGAATCGGACCAGCAATAGCTGACGTACACATCAGCCCGTAATCATTACTTTGATTGCCATCACCTTCGCGGGTGAGGGCGTTGTTGTTCGTTAATACACCTACTTTGAGCCGGTTCACACTTTTAATGAAAATTACCGAAAATTTTCACGATGAGTTATGTAGACTGGCCGCCATTAATATCGAGGCACACGTACTACATGGCTGAATTCGAAACCACTTTTGCAGATCTGGGCCTGAAGGCTCCTATCCTTGAAGCCCTTAACGATCTGGGTTACGAAAAACCATCTCCAATCCAGGCAGAGTGCATTCCGCATCTGCTGGGCGGTCGCGACGTACTGGGTATGGCCCAGACGGGTAGCGGCAAAACCGCAGCGTTTTCATTACCGCTGCTGAACAATCTTGATCCTGAGCTGAAAGCACCGCAAATCCTGGTGCTGGCGCCGACCCGCGAACTGGCGGTTCAGGTTGCCGAAGCCATGACAGATTTCTCTAAACACATGCGCGGCGTGAACGTGGTTGCCCTTTATGGCGGCCAGCGTTATGACGTGCAGTTACGCGCCCTGCGTCAAGGGCCACAGATTGTTGTCGGTACCCCGGGTCGTCTGCTTGACCACCTGAAACGCGGTACGCTGGATCTCTCTAAACTGAGCGGTCTGGTGCTGGACGAAGCCGATGAAATGTTGCGTATGGGCTTCATCGAAGACGTTGAAACCATCATGGCAGAGATCCCGGACGGTCATCAGACCGCACTGTTCTCTGCAACCATGCCGGAAGCGATTCGCCGCATTACCCGCCGCTTTATGAAAGAGCCGCAGGAAGTGCGCATTCAATCCAGCGTGACTACTCGCCCGGACATCAGCCAGAGCTACTGGTCTGTGTACGGCATGCGTAAAAACGAAGCGCTGGTACGTTTCCTGGAAGCAGAAGATTTTGATGCGGCGATCATCTTCGTTCGTACCAAAAACGCGACCCTGGAAGTGGCAGAAGCGCTGGAGCGTAGCGGCTATAACAGCGCCGCGCTGAATGGCGACATGAACCAGGCCCTGCGTGAGCAGACTCTGGAGCGTCTGAAAGACGGTCGTCTGGATATCCTGATTGCAACCGACGTGGCAGCACGTGGTCTGGACGTTGAGCGTATCAGCCTGGTTGTTAACTATGACATCCCGATGGATTCCGAGTCTTACGTTCACCGTATCGGCCGTACCGGTCGTGCAGGTCGCGCTGGTCGTGCGTTGCTGTTTGTTGAGAACCGCGAACGTCGTCTGCTGCGTAACATCGAACGCACCATGAAGCTGACTATTCCAGAAGTAGAACTGCCGAACGCAGAACTGCTGGGCAAACGCCGTCTGGAAAAATTCGCCGCGAAAGTACAGCAGCAGCTGGAAAGCAGCGATCTGGATCAGTACCGTGCTCTGCTGGCGAAAATCCAGCCGTCTGCGGAAGGTGAAGAGCTGGATCTCGAAACGCTGGCCGCTGCTCTGCTGAAAATGGCACAGGGTGAACGTGCGCTGATCGTTCCGCCAGACGCGCCGATGCGTCCTAAGCGTGAATTCCGTGAGCGCGACGACCGCTTTGAACGCCGTGGCGATCGTAACGACCGTGGTCCGCGTGGTGACCGTCCTGAGCGTGGTGGTGAAGATCGTCCGCGTCGTGAACGTCGTGATGCTGGCGAAATGGAACTGTACCGTATTGAAGTTGGCCGTGATGATGGTGTTGAAGTTCGTCATATCGTTGGCGCGATTGCTAACGAAGGCGACATCAGCAGCCGTTATATCGGTAACATCAAGCTGTTCGGTACCCACTCTACCATCGAACTGCCGAAAGGCATGCCGGGCGAAGTTCTGCAGCACTTTACTCGCACCCGCATCCTGAACAAGCCGATGAACATGCAGCTTCTGGGTGATGCACAGCCACGTCCTGAGCGTCGTGGCGGTGGTGAGCGTCGTGAAGGTGGCCGCAGCTTCGGCGGTGGTGAACGCCGTGAAGGTGGTCGCAGCTTCGGTGGTGAGCGTCGTGAAGGCGGTCGTAGCGAAGGTCGTAACTTCAGTGGCGAACGTCGCGCTCCGCGTCGTGACCGCGAAGAAGGCTCCAGCCGTCGTCGTTTCGGTGACGCATAATCGCGCAGTAAGCCAGCTTTACACTTCGTAAAGTAATTGATACAACCCCGGTGCAAAACATCGGGGTTTCTTTTATCTGTTATGTACTCTTGTACTGGTACAATGCATCGGTATTTTACCTTACTGGAGAAGATAGCATGGCAACACTGACAACCACACAAGCGACCCCTTCGTTGCTTGCCGGTGTGGTGATTATTGGCGGAACGGTGATTGGTGCGGGGATGTTTTCACTGCCGGTGGTCATGTCAGGCGCGTGGTTCTTTTGGTCGATAGCGGCCCTGGTGTTCACCTGGTTTTGTATGCTGCATTCCGGGCTAATGATTCTGGAAGCGAACCTCAATTACCGCATTGGTGCGAGCTTCGATACCATTACCAAAGATTTGCTGGGCAACGGCTGGAATGTGATTAACGGTCTCTCCATCGCTTTTGTGCTCTATATCCTGACCTACGCTTATATTTCAGCGAGCGGTTCTATTCTGCATCACACCTTTGCTGAGCTGTCGTTAAACGTCCCGCCTCGTGTTGCAGGCCTTGGGTTTGCGCTGCTGGTCGCCTTTATCGTCTGGCTATCTACCCGCGCAGTGAGCCGGATGACGGCGATTGTGCTGGGGGCGAAAGTTATCACTTTTTTCCTCACCTTCGGCAGTTTGCTGGGGCATGTTCAACCCGCGACATTATTCAATGTGGCGGAAAGCAATGCGTCCTATACGCCGTACTTGCTGATGACACTGCCGTTTTGTCTGGCGTCGTTTGGTTACCACGGTAATGTGCCGAGCCTGATGAAGTTCTATGGTAAAGATCCGCGCACTATCGCGCGTTGCCTGGTATATGGCACGTTGCTGGCGCTGGCCCTGTATATGGTATGGCTGTTGGGCACGATGGGGAATATTCCACGTCCGGAGTTTATCGGCATTGCCCAGAAGGGCGGCAATATTGATGTGCTGGTGCAGGCGTTAAGCGGCGTGCTGAACAGCCGCAGTCTGGATCTGCTGCTGGTGGTCTTCTCCAACTTTGCGGTGGCGAGTTCTTTCCTTGGCGTGACCCTGGGCTTGTTTGACTATCTGGCCGATCTGTTCGGTTTTGATGATTCGGCACAGGGGCGCTTTAAAACTGCGCTGCTGACGTTTCTGCCTCCGATTGTCGGTGGTTTGTTGTGGCCAAATGGCTTTCTCTACGCGATTGGTTATGCGGGGCTGGCGGCGACAATCTGGGCGGCAATTGTTCCCGCTTTACTGGCTAACGCATCGCGTAAACGCTTTGGCAGCCCGCGTTTTCGCGTCTGGGGCGGCAAGCCGATGATTGCGCTGATCCTTGTGTTTGGCGTGGGCAATGCGCTGGTGCATGTGCTGTCGAGCTTTGACCTTTTGCCGGTTTACCGTTAATGCTCCTGTCCCGGCTGGCGCTCTGCTTAGCCGGGCTACGGGTGGGGTAACCCGGATAAAGCACAGCGCGCTGCATCCGGGAAAAACCTAACCCAGCAGTTCCTCTTTCACCTGCATCGCCAAATCAAACGAATGCAAACGCGCCTGGTGATCAAAGATTTGTCCGTTAACCATAATCTCATCAGCCTGGGTTTCGCGCAGTACAGACTCCAGCCCGTGACGCACTTTCGCCTTATCGCCCACCAGTGACATTCCCAGCGCCTGCTGTACGCCATATTGCTCTGACGGCGACCAGAACTGATCCATATTTTGGATCGGTGGTGGCAACTGGCCGGTTTCCCCACGGCGCAATTTCACGAAAGCCTGCTGCATGGAGGTAAACAGGAATTCCGCATCGCGGTTACTGTCTGCCGCAACGATATTGATACACACCATGGCATACGGTTTTTCCAGTCGCGCGGAAGGCTTGAATTGGGTGCGATACAGATGCAACGCCTGGAACAGCATGTCCGGTGCAAAGTGCGAAGCAAACGCAAACGGCAGACCAAGCTGTGCCGCCAGTTGAGCACTATAAAGACTGGAACCGAGTAGCCATACCGGAATTTTCTCGCCATAACCCGGCACCGGGCGAACGTGCGGATTCGGGTCGTTGGCATCAAACCAGTCCACCAGTTCGGCAACATCGCGCGGGAAATTATCCACATCGCCGCTCATATGGCGACGCAGTGCCCGCATGGTTGGTTGATCGCTACCTGGCGCGCGCCCAAGACCCAGATCGATACGGCCCGGATAGAGCGTGTTAAGCGTACCGAATTGTTCGGCAATCACCAGCGGAGCATGATTTGGCAGCATGACACCGCCGGAACCCAGATGCAGAGAGGTGGTATTGGCCGCCAGATAGCCAATCAAGACGGATGTCGCCGCACTGGCGATACCCACCATATTGTGGTGCTCAGCCAGCCAGAAGCGGTGATATCCGCGCTTTTCAGCAAGCCTTGCGAGATCAAGAGAATGGGCGAAGGCCTCTTTAGCAGAAGCGCCCTGTGGGATCGGTGCAAGATCCAACACCGAGAAGGCAATCGTTTTGTCGGTCATAACGGCTCACTTTGCTACAGCATAGTCATCAGATTGAAGGTCTTCTTCCAGCCTGGCGCATCCAGGATGCGTCGGCCAGGAAAGCTGCATCTTTAATAGTGCATTAAAATCTGATGACTGTTGTTAACAAAGTGAGCGGTTTCTTAAGCCTGGAGTTCCAGACCCGGCAGACGTCGCCAGTAGCCGTTACAGTCACTGTTTGCTGTCAGCAGCAAAGGCGCTTGTCCATTTTCATTGGCGCGAAAGGCGTCGAGCATGGCAAACGTCTCTTCCCCCATGGGTGACAACCGTACCATGTCCACGATACCCGCCATCGACTTGAGTTCATTGCCCAGGTTGTAGACGTAACCACTCATGGTCTGGATGCCATTAAGCACGAACACCTGCTGATTTTCCTGCGACAGCATACGGCGTCCATTTGGATATTTAATGCAGCAGGTTTCGCACTCATCTTTCGGTTTGTCTTCCGAGCGTGCGGTAAAGCAGCGCGCGGAATAGGCCAGCGGCAGATGCCCGTAACTCAGCACTTCCACTTCGAACTCATCGCGAATACCCAGCGTTTCGCACTGTTCGAGCAAGTTAATGAGCCAGTCGCGCGAAAGTTCTACCGGCATGCACCAGCGCATCATCCCTTGCTTAAGCAGCAGACGCAGCGTAACGGCGTTGTAGCAGTTTAGCGCGTGTCCCGCGACGAAGGGCAATTTGCGCTCGGCACACAGGTTCACCACGCCGAGATCGCTGGCTTCCAGCAGGAAATCGCCGTTATCGACATAGCGTTTGAGTTCGTTAAGCTCTGACGAGGCTTGCACCAGCGCAAGAGTCGAGAGCACGACCTGTTTGCCGCTGTCGGCAAGTTGTTTCGCCATATCCAGCCAGTCGCCCACTTTAGTGGCGCGACGCTTGCTGCACACCGCTTCGCCAAGATAAATCACATCTGCGCTGCTGTTTGCGGCTTGCTGGTAAAACGCCTCTAACGTCTCTTTTGACCAGTACCAGAGCACGGGGCCGAGTGAATATTTCATCGTGTTTCCTACTGCCATTTGCGATGGTAAGCGCCAAGCGTGGTCTGCGTGCCTTCTGACATCGCACCCAGCGTGTTCATCCAGGCGGATTGCGGCACGAAGTTCTGCGGATCGGCAATGCAGCGGTCAATGGCCTGTCGCCAGACTTTGGCCACCTGACTCACATAGGCCGGGCTGCGCTGACGGCCCTCAATTTTCACCGAGGCAATATTGGCCGCCAGCAGTTCAGGCAATAATTCCAGCGTATTCAGGCTGGTGGGCTCTTCCAGCGCGTGGTAGCGCTCGCCATCGACCAGATAGCGGCCTTTACACAGCGTCGGATAACCTGCGTTTTCGCCATCCTGGTAGCGGTCGATCAGCACTTCATTGAGGCGTGATTCCAGCCCCTGCGGGGTTTGCTGCCAGCGCACAAAACGTGCCGGAGAGCAGGCGCCCACGGTATTTGGCGACTCACCCGTCAGGTAAGAGGAGAGATAGCAGCGCCCTTCAGCCATGATGCACAGGCTGCCAAAAGCAAAGACTTCCAGCGGCACAGGTGTGACGCGGGCTAACTGTTTAACCTGATGAATAGATAAAACGCGAGGCAGGACAACGCGGGCGACGTCAAAATGGCGATGGTAGAAGCGAATGGCCTCTTCATTGGTTGCCGATGCCTGCACAGAAACGTGGCGTTCGATATGGGGATAACGCGCTGCAGCATATTCCAGCATAGCCAGATCGGCGAGAATCAACGCATCTGCACCGATTTGCGCGGACATATCCACAGCGCGCTCCCAGCGTTGATAACCATCAGGATGCGCGAAGGTGTTAATCGCGATATGCAGTTTGCGTCGGTGCTGATGCACAAAACTGACCGCTTCCTGCAGTTTCTTTTCTGTAAAATTGAGACCGGCAAAGTGGCGGGCGTTGGTATCATCTTTCAGGCCGATATAGACGGCGTCGGCACCGTTTTCGATGGCCGCTTTGAGTGCCGGAAGGTTTCCGGCAGGGCAGAGCAACTCCATAATTTATCCTGAAATCAGGGGCTGTATTGGCCCTGGCAACCCACGTGGGGCGCTAAATTGTTAATGAACTGGGATTTTAGTTAACCTGGTAGCGACAATTTTTGATTTGAGGCAGTTAATTGTGTATTGGTGACATCAATAATCGAGGCATTCTTCTTACGTAATTGTTGATTTACGCCGCCATGTCGTTTATCTGATATGGCAAAATAGAAGGAATTTTCATTTCAGGGAGTAATGCTCGTGTTGGAAAAACTGCGCTCACGTCTCGTTCATGTTGGCCCGTCTTTGTTGAGCGTGCCGGTTAAGCTGACGCCTTTCGCCATTAAACGGCAGGTTCTGGAGCAGGTCTTATGCTGGCAGTTCCAACAGGCGCTGGCAGACGGGGAGCTAGAGTTTCTTGAAGGCCGCTGGTTAAGTATCCAGGTTCGCGATATTGGCCTGACGTGGTATACCTCGGTTGAAAATTCACGATTAATCGTGCGTGAGTCTGCCACGGCTGATGTCAGTTTCAGCGCAGATGCCAGCGACCTGCTGATGATCGCCGCGCGCAAACAAGATCCGGATACGCTGTTCTTTCAACGCCGACTGGTCATTGAAGGTGACACGGAGCTTGGGTTGTATGTGAAAAACCTGATGGACGCCATTGAGCTGGAGCAGATGCCGAAAGCACTTCGCGTCATGCTACTGCAACTGGCGGATTTTGTTGAAGCTGGCCTGCAAGCGCCGGACTCAACGCCACAATCTTCTGTAGGTGAACCATGCTGATTCGAGTAGAAATTGGGATTGATGCACCGGGAATCGACGCGCTTTTGCGCCGCACTTTTGCGGATGAGCGCGAAGCGACGCTGGTGCACGATCTGCGCGAAGACGGCTTAATTACACTTGGGCTTGTCGCAACGGATGATGAAGGGCAGGTCATCGGTTATGTCGCATTCAGTCCGGTTGCCGTGCAGGGCGAAGATTTACAGTGGGTTGGCCTTGCGCCATTGGCCGTCGATGAGGCGTATCGTAGCCAGGGCCTTGCTCGCCAGTTGGTATACGAAGGCCTGGACTCACTCAATGAGTTTGGCTATGCCGCCGTGGTGACGCTGGGTAGCCCTGACTTTTTCGGCCATCTGGGCTTTGAGCCTGCGGCGAAGTTCGGTCTGCATTGCCGTTGGCCGGATACCGAAAGTGCTTTTCAGCTCCACCCACTGGCAGACGATGCGTTAAATCATGTGAAGGGGCTGGTGGAATACCACGAGCACTTTAATCGCTTCTAATCGGCTGCGGTAACCAGGCCTTCTAATAGCGCTTCAAAGATGCCATCTCCGGCAACGAGGCGCTCCTTCTGGCGTTTTGTCAGTTGTTTGATGCGATACTCCATACGCAGCGCCAGCGAGCGCTCTCCCACTGGCGCGGAAAATGCCAGCGTGAGTTCCCCCTTTCCCCGCAGTGCTTTTGCGCCTTTGCCGCTTTGATGCTCTATAAAGCGACGCGCCACATCGGTGGTAATACCGGTATAAAGGCTGTTGTCCGCCGTGCGGATGAGATAAAGAGACCAGAGCGTCATAACGTCATTCATTGTGCTAATGTGAAAGAAAAATAACACGAGGATGAAGAGAAATGGAAACTCTTGCGGCCATTAGTCGCTGGCTGGCGAAGCAGCATGTTGTGACCTGGTGTGTGGCCAACAGGGGGGAGTTGTGGTGTGCGAATGCCTTTTATATCTATGATCCGCAAAAAGTCGCATTTTATCTTCTGAGTGAGGACCATACGCGTCATTCGCAGATGACCGGCCTGCAGGCGAACATTGCCGGAACCGTAAATGGGCAACCAAAGACGGTCGCACTTATTCGCGGCGTGCAATTTACCGGGGAGATACGGCGTCTTGAGGAGGCGGAAAGCGTCGGCCCACGTGCGCAGTACAACCGCCGCTTTCCTGTTGCCCGCGTTTTATCGGCGCCGATGTGGGAAATTCGCCTCACCGAACTGAAATTCACCGATAACACGCTGGGCTTTGGTAAAAAGCTTCACTGGATACGTGACTCAGGCACCCAGCAGCCGTAATGCTTCGCGGTTAAACGCGGGGAGATCATCAGGCGTACGGCTGGTGACCAGTTGGTTATTATCAACCACCACTTCCTGGTCGTAGAATTCGCCCCCCGCGTTTTTCACATCTACCACGATCGGTTTCACCGCCGTCAGTTTTCTGCCGCGCAGAACATCGGCACTAATCAAAAGCTGCGGCCCGTGGCAAATCGCAAATACAGGTTTTCCGCTGTTAATAAAATCGCGGGTAAAGGTGACGAAACGGTTGTCGCCACGCAGAGCGTCTGGCGAATGTCCGCCTGGCAGAAGCAGGGCGTCGAAGTCGGCGGGCCGGACGTCATCAATCGCTTCGTCGATGGTCACGCTGGCATCGCCTTGCTTACCTTTCACTGTCTTACCCGCCTGCTTCTCTATCGTAACCACTTCGTGGCCTGCCTTACGAAACTCCTCTGCCGGAGACGTAAATTCTGAATCTTCAAATTCGTCGGTGATCAAGACTGCAATTTTCTTGCTCATGTATCCTCCGTTATTCAGCTCAGGCTGGTCATTTTCAACAATAATGACTATCAGGATTACTAAGCCTGGTTCAGGGCGATGACATTGCAAGGCAGACTATTCTGCAAAAGGAGAGGATATGAGTCGGGTATTGATAACGGGCGCAACCGGGCTGGTTGGCGGGATCTTACTGCGGATGCTGGCGAATGATGCTCGCGTTGATAACATTGCAGCCCCCACGCGTCGGCCATTAGAACCGATCTCTGGTATGTTCAATCCTCATGATCCCCAGTTAACCGATGCACTCGCCATGGTGACGGAACCCGTTGATACTGTTTTTTGCTGCCTGGGAACGACACGACGTGAAGCGGGTAGCAAAGAGGCCTTTATACATGCCGATTACACACTGGTGGTCGACACGGCGTTAACAGGGCTACGACTGGGGGCACGGCACATGCTGGTGGTGAGTGCGCTGGGCGCTAATGCACGTTCGCCGTTTTTCTATAATCGGGTGAAAGGCGAGATGGAAAATGCGCTGATGGAGCAAGAGTGGGAGCGTTTGACCATTGCGCGCCCGTCGATGCTACTGGGGAACCGTGAAAAGCATCGTGTTAACGAGTCACTGTTTGCCCCGTTATTTCGCATCATGCCGGGGAACTGGAAATCGATTGCCGCACAGGATGTGGCCAGCGCGATGCTGAAAGCGGCCTTTTCTCCTTCTTCGCAACGTGTGGAGATCCTCTCATCTGCCCGACTGCGCGCGATGGCAAGTGATTAATCATTTTCAAATAAATAGCCCAGGAGTACTATTCGCCGGGTAATTATTTCTGCATTTATCCCCCGGAGAATGGTATGACTGGTCAGTCTTCATCTCGGGCGGCGACACCGGTGCAATGGTGGAAACCCGCTCTCTTTTTTTTCGTCGTGATCGTGGGTCTCTGGTATGTGAAGTGGCAGCCCTATTACGGAAAAGCCTTCACCGCCGCTGAAACTCACAGTATTGGTAAATCTATTCTCGCTCAGGCCGATGCCAGCCCATTCCAGGCTGCTCTTGACTATGCCATGGTCTATTTTCTTGCCGTCTGGAAAGCGGCGGTGCTGGGGGTGTTGCTGGGTTCGTTAATTCAGGTGCTTATCCCGCGAAACTGGCTGATTCGTACGCTTGGGCAAAAGCGACTGAGCGGCACACTCTTTGGCACGCTGTTTTCCCTGCCGGGCATGATGTGCTCCTGCTGTGCAGCGCCCGTTGCGGCTGGAATGCGTCGTCAGCAGGTCTCGATGGGCGGCGCGCTGGCATTCTGGATGGGCAACCCGCTGCTTAACCCGGCAACCCTGGTTTTTATGGGTTTTGTGCTGGGCTGGCATTTTGTCGCTATGCGACTGATTGCCGGGTTAGTGATGGTTATTGGCGTGGCGACACTGGTGCAGTATCTGGTCAAGGATGATATCCAGCAGACGGCACCGGTCGATCTTTCGTTGCCGGAACCGGAAGGGCACTTTTTTGCCCGCTGGGGAAAGGCGCTGTGGGTTCTGTTCTGGAGCACAATCCCGGTTTATATCCTTGCCGTGCTGGTACTGGGCGCCGCCCGTGTCTGGCTGTTCCCGCATGCCGATGGTGCAATTGATAATTCCCTGATGTGGGTGGTTGCGATGGCGATAGCCGGTTGCCTGTTCGTGATCCCAACGGCGGCGGAGATTCCGATTGTCCAGACAATGATGCTGGCGGGGATGGGGACAGCCCCGGCAATGGCGCTACTGATGACGCTGCCTGCGGTCAGCCTGCCGTCGCTGATTATGCTGCGCAAATCCTTTCCGGCCAAAGCACTGTGGCTAACAGGGGGGCTGGTGGCATTAGGCGGGGTGATTACCGGAACGCTGGCATTGTTTTAACTGATTCTCCCCGGTGGTGCTATGCCCGCCGGGGAGAAGAGTCAACGCTATTTAATCATTGTAAACGCGGTAGTGACATGTTTCACACCGCTGACGCGGCTGGCGATATCCGCCGCGGCTCTGCCTTCACGATCGGTCACCAGGCCCAGCAAGAACACTTCGCCATTCTCAGTGGTGACTTTCACATTGGACGATTTCACCTGGTCGCTACTGAGCAGTTGCGTACGCACTTTTGAGGTGATCCAGGTATCGCTGGCGGCCGTTCCCATACCAATTGGCTGGCCCTGGCGAATTTCGTTGTAGACCTCTGTTGCACCGTCTACGCCCATGGCGATTTGCTTAGCACGTGACGAGAGATCGGTGGTTGGCGCCTGACCCACCAGCAGGACTTTCCCCTGATACGCCGTGACGTTTATGCGAGCCTGTTTTTTAATCTGTTCGTCTTTAGACAGCGCGCTGTTAACGCGAAGTTCAAGAGTACCGTCATCCACCTGAGTGCCAACCGTACGTGGATCGGTTGCCGCTTTGGTACCGACAGCAGCTGAACCGACCACCACTGCGCCTACACAGCCTTGTAGCAGCAGTGCGGAAATAAGGACTGCGAGGGGCGTAAATGCCTTCATATGTACTCCTTAATCATCCTGGTGAGGGAAAAGCGTGTTATCTATCAGATCGCATAAACAATTTACCGTCAGCATATGCATTTCCTGTATGCGTGCGCTGCGGTGGGAAGGAATACGTATCTCGACATCCTGCGGCCCCAACAATCCGGCCAGTTCACCACCGTCATACCCCGTAAGCGCCACGATACTCATATCGCGCGTTACTGCGGCTTCAACGGCTTTAACAATATCGCGGCTGTTTCCACGGGTGGAAATCGCCAGCAATATGTCGCCTGCGTGTCCGAGTGCCCGAACCTGCTTGGCATAAATTTCGTCATGCAAACGATCGTTTGCGATTGCCGTTAAGACCACATTATCGGTATTAAGTGCAATGGCAGGTAAACTTGGGCGTTCCGTTTCAAAACGATTAATCATACTGGCAGCAAAATGCTGTGCGTTGGCGGCGGAAGTTCCATTGCCACAACAGAGGATTTTGTTGCCGTTAAGCAGGGAATGGACCATGGTCATGGCCGCGCGTGAAATTGCGTCTGGCAGCGCTTCTGCCGCCGCAATCTGGGTTTGAATGCTTTCTGTAAAGCAAACTTTAATTCTATCGAGCACGGGTGATCCCTATCATTCAGTCATTATGAGCGGTCGTTAAAGGCGTTTTGTATCCACTCAACTTCATTTTCGGTGAAGGCTACCACATCGAACCGGCAATCCACAGTATCAAAACTCCCATTGTGCCGGGCCAGCCACAAACGGGCGGCATGCAGTAATTTACGTTGCTTGCTGGCGGTGACACTGGCCGTGGCGCCGCCGAAAAATGACGACTTGCGATAGCGCACTTCCACAAACACCGTTGTCGACTTGTCCTGCATAATCAAGTCTATCTCACCGCCGCGCTCGCGCACGTTAGCGGCAAGAAAGCGCATTCCCTTGCGCTCAAGCCAGTGACGCGCCTGTAACTCCCACGCATCACCGGTCTGCTTACGGGTCAACTGGCGGGGACGATTTGCCCCTGCTGGTATTTGAGCCATGACAACTTCCTGTTAATCACGCATTCCTGAGTGGCGGTCAAATCGCCCGTGTTACCGTTAATTTCAAACCCTGGCACCTGACGCATTTGCGAGAAGTGGTTCGCCAGCGTCCAGGCATCCGCGCCCATCGCATACAGGCGCGCCAGGGAGTAGTCATTATTGGTATGCATCAATGCCTGTTGCATCAGTGCCGGGTTGCTACCAGCGAGCATCGGTATTTCGCTAAACTGCAACCCTTCCATCTCCAGACGGAAGTCCGGGCCTGAACCGCCCTGAGCGCTACGGGAGCTGGCATACAGAACAATGCCGCTCTGGCTACCGGTACGCATCGCAATCATCGGCTTGATAAGGGCGATTTCATCCTGTGTCGCGACGATATAGACAGAATCAATATTGCCGCCGCCGGTGATCTGCGCTTCAGTTGGCGGAGCCGGAATATTCAACCCGCCAATGGTTACGCCCTGCTGCTGCGGCAGACTGGCCGTGACAGGGCTACCCGTCATTGCAATACCGGAACCGCTGTTAATACCCATGCGTAATTCTGCCGTCGAGCCGAATTTTTGCTGCAGCACGATACCGCCGCCCAGTTTTTGCCACTCCTGGGCGAAAGCGCTGGCGACGCGATCGCCAAGTGAGCTACGCGGCAACAGCAACAGCGGTGTATGACGGCCTTGCTGGTGAATATGGCGTGCCGCATCGCGGGCTTCATCTTCCGGGGAGAGGGCGAAGTAACAAATATTCGGGCGGTTTTCGACTTTCTCTGGCTGGTTCAACGCCAGCACGTTCAGCGGCGTCTGGCTACGCATTAGCTCTTCGACGTGATTTTTCAGCAGCGGCCCAACAACAATGCTCGCACCATCTTTCTGTACCTGGCTCAACACCTGGTCAAGCGGCTGTGAGCTGGTGTCATAGACTTTCAGCACGGCGGTCGGATTGGCCGGGGTGCTGGCAACGGCAGGAGTATTCACCGGTTGTCCTGCCGGGGCAGCCGGATCGGTTTGTTCAGCAGGAGCCTGTGTGGTTTGCTCAGCAGGTGACGTTTGTTGCGTCTGGTCTGCCGGAGCCTGTACCGGCGCGCTAGCCGCAGGCGCGGACTGCGGCGTGGTCAGGTCGCTGACATTGGTTTGTGCGGGGCTGACAACGTCTGCTGTGGTCGCCATTGTCGCGGCCTGGGCTACCTGAACAGGCACTGCCGGACCAGAAACAGTAGTGGTGCCGTTTTTCGCCGCTTCAAAACCCTGCTGGATCGCGCGGCTAAAGACGGCTGCCTGGCCATTTAACGGCAGCAGCAACGCGATTTGATTGACCGATGCCGGACGGAAATTTTGTACATTCGCCAGTTGGCTCGGTAACAGAACCGCGCCAGGATTTTGCGGGAAGCGTTTCTGCCAGTCCGCAATACCCGCTTTTAGCATGTTCGGATCGTTGCGGTTATTGGACCATACGCGTTGTAAATCCAGCCATCCTTGCAGCACCGTTTCGTCCTGACTCACCTGAATGGCGTTGGCCTGATCGGGCGTCAGGGAAGAGAGCGTCTGCCAGGTCGCATCAATATTCTTTTGTTTGTCCTGTGCCGCAGTCAGCAGCGGTTGCTGTGCGATAAGGGCACGCAGCAGTGTCGGCGACGGTTTGTTCTGGCTTGCGGTGATCACATCCTGCCAGTAACGGGCTTGCTGATTCTGACTAAACCCTTTCAGATCGACCTTGCTCAGCAGTGCCTGCGCACCGGCGTAGTCTTGTTGCGTGAGTTTGAGCTCAGCACTCAGCAAGGTTTGCTCAGCGCGCTGCTCGTCATTCAACTCTTGAGGTAATTGGCCCAACAATTCACTGGCCTGCTGGGTTCTGCCTTCTTTCAGCAGTGCACGAATGGCGAGTAATTGCCAGTTGGTCTTGCTATCATCTGAGCTTTGCTGCATCTGGTGCAGATAAAAACCCGAATCAGCCTCAGCCTTGCCCTCCAGGTGCCCGGTGCTTTGATCGACCGGGTGTGTGCCGCAGCCTGCGAACAGCAGAGCGGCCAGCACGACAGGCAGGCAGCGCATGGCTTTCGAACGTAGAAATGTTGACGGTAGCATACTGTATCCAGTGATATTTTTTACGCAATGCTCAATATTAAATCGGCAATACGGATAGAACAATGAAACAACACGAATCTGCGGACAATTATCAGGGCCAGCTCTACATTGTCCCTACGCCCATCGGCAATTTGGGTGATATTACCCAGCGTGCGCTCACCGTATTGCAGGATGTCGATCTTATCGCTGCTGAGGACACGCGCCACACCGGACTGCTGCTTTCACATTTCGCCATTAACGCCCGTCTTTTTGCCCTGCACGACCATAATGAGCAACAAAAGGCCGACACGCTGGTGGCGAAGCTAAAAGAAGGGCAAAACATCGCGCTGGTCTCCGATGCTGGCACGCCGCTGATTAACGACCCTGGCTACCATCTTGTACGCACCTGCCGTGAAGCGGGCATCCGTGTCGTTCCACTGCCGGGGCCCTGTGCTGCAATAGCAGCATTAAGTGCGGCGGGGTTACCGTCCGATCGTTTTTGTTACGAGGGGTTTCTGCCCGCCAAATCGAAAGGGCGTCGCGACACCTTAAAATCGCTGGAGACAGAACCACGCACGCTGATTTTTTATGAGTCAACGCATCGCCTGCTGGAAAGCCTGGAGGACATCGTTGCCGTGCTGGGCGAAGCACGTTACGTAGTGCTGGCCCGCGAGCTGACCAAAACCTGGGAGTCGATTTATGGCGCACCGGTAGGGGAATTGCTGGCATGGGTGAAAGAGGACGAAAACCGCCGCAAAGGTGAGATGGTGCTGATTGTCGAAGGCCATAAGGCGCAGGAAGATGCCTTACCCGCCGATGCGCTGCGTACGCTGGCCCTGTTACAGGCTGAACTCCCTCTGAAAAAAGCCGCTGCGCTGGCTGCGGAAATTCACGGCGTGAAGAAAAACGCGCTCTATAAATACGCGCTGGAACAGCAGGGCGATGCCTAACCTTTCTGCCTGGGCATAACAGGGTTATATCCAGGCGATTTCCTGTTTACGAACTCCGGGCTTTCGACCAAAACAGCCATGTTATTCATACCATGGCTGTTTTCGTTACGGTCATCGCAGTGGACGCGTTAAACAATCATCACGTCTTTACCATCTTGTTCAGCGCTACTTTGTCCTTCTCGCTGATGCCCTCATCGGTAATCACGCAGTCGATTTTGTCCATCGGTAACACCTGATTAAACCCGCGGCGATTGAACTTGCTGGCGTCCAGTACCGCCACCACTTTATGTGCCGCAGCCGCCATCACGCCGCTAATCGAATAGCCTTCGTTCAAATGCGCTCATTACTGATTGGCCTGAGAATTAACGCTGGATTGTCAGAAAAATGAAAGATACGAAAGCGAAAGGAGGTTTTCGAAAGTCAAGGGCGGCAAAAAAGCAAAAAAAGCATGGCCGAAGCCATGCTAAACGATGAGGTTTATTGATGAATCAAGTCACCGGAGCCGGGTTAAAGACAGCCAGTTGGTTGTGCAGGCCCCATTGATCAGAAAAGGTTTTCTTACGACCGCTTGCGACATCAAGAATAAAGTGGAACAGCTTCCAGCCCACCTCCTCGATAGTCTCTTCGCCCGTTGCGATAGTTCCTGCGTTGATATCCATCAGGTCATACCAACGATTGGCCAGTTCAGTGCGGGTCGCCATCTTGATAACCGGCACCGCCATCAGACCGTACGGCGTACCACGACCGGTGGTGAAGACCTGCACGGTAATACCCGACGCAACCTGCTGCGTGCCGCAGACAAAGTCACTGGCCGGCGTTGCCGCGTAAATCAGACCACGTTTGGTCGGACGCTGGCCCGGAGAAAGCACTTCGGAGATGGCGCTCTTACCTGATTTCGCGATCGAGCCCAGCGCTTTTTCCACCACGTTTGCCAGACCGCCTTTCTTGTTACCCGGCGAAGGGTTAGCGCTACGGTCAGTTTGCCCCATGTCCAGGTAGTTATCGTACCAGGCCATCTCTTCCAGCAGGCGTTTGCCCACTTCTTCATTGATTGCACGCGGCGTAAGCAGATGGATAGCATCACGCACTTCGGTCACTTCGGAGAACATGACCGTGCCACCGCAACGTATAAGCAGGTCAGAGGCGTAACCGACAGCCGGGTTTGCGGTCACGCCGGAGAAGGCATCACTACCACCACACTGCATGCCGACAACCAGTTCAGAAGCCGGGCAGGTTTCGCGCTGGCGCTGGTTGAGTTTTTCCAGATGACGAACCGCAACCTGCAAAATATCGTCAACCATGGATTTGAAACCGACATGATGTTCATCCTGCAGACGGACAATACTGGCATCGTCTACCGGAATCGCTTTCACATCTTCTGTACCCTTAAGCAGGCGTTCAGGCTGCAGTTTTTCACAGCCCAGGCCGATGACCATCACTTCACCGCCAAAGTTCGGGTTCAGCGCGATGTTGTGAATAGTGCGGATGGGCACAACGGCTGCCGGTGCGTTAATCGCCACGCCACAACCGTACAGATGGTTCAGACCGACCACGCCATCCACATTCGGATATTTCGGCAGCAGGTCGCGTTCAATAATTTTCACCACATAGTCGACCACACCCGCCACACAATGCACGCTGGTGGTGATGCCAAGGAGATTCTTGGTACCGACGCTGCCATCGGCGTTGCGATAGCCTTCGAAGGTGTAACCCTCCAGCGGCGGCAACGGCTCGGGCACTTTAGTCGCCAGTGGCAGTGTGTTCAACGGCGGCGCTTTCGGTAATTCAACGGTGGATTCGTCAATCCAGCTTCCGCGTGCAATATCACGCACCGCATAACCGATAACTTCACCGTAACGGATAATTTCCCCATGATGAGGAATATCTACCAGCGCAACTTTATGACCTTGCGGGATATGTTCGATTAATTCGAGACCATCCGGAAAACGGGTACCCGCTTTTAATCCATTGTCATTAACGATGATAGCGACATTATCGGTGTCGTGTACTTTAATATAAAACGCCGTAGGCGACTGCTGTCTAATTTCAATGTCGGCCATTATCAAGTAATCTCCAGCTAACGATACGATGCATTACTCAAAAAAAGAAAGGGAGGATATTCTGTAATTATCAGAAGTTAAAACCTCGTTTGATGAAATAAGAATGTCAGGAGTCTCAATATTAAAATGTGATCTAAATCACTTATTTTCGTGATTACCCGTCCTGTAAGGATGTGAATTACCAGATCTGTGCATCAGCGCCCAGCTATGTGTGCATATGCTCAAAATAATCTTAATGGTTCATATTAAAATTGAGCAAACCACCAGTGCGTGGCTGGCTGGCGGTGATTATACTGTGCGGTAATAAAATACAAACATGCTATTACCTGATATTACTTTTCGTGAGTTTCTTTTTATATATCGGGTAAATTACATATCAAGAAAATTATATCTTTAAATTAAGCTGCACCAGGGGAAACCATATGTCTGTGCAAAGTTCAGTTGAGGTAAAAAGGGGAATACCAACTCGCTATTTAATTCTGCTCATTATATTTATTGTTACAGCAGTTAACTATGCGGACCGCGCCACGCTCTCTATTGCGGGGACCGATGTCGCGAAAGAGTTGCACCTTGACTCGGTATCGATGGGTTACATTTTTTCTGCGTTTGGCTGGGCGTATCTGCTGATGCAGATCCCAGGTGGCTGGTTACTTGACCGCTATGGCTCGAAAAAAGTGTACACCTGGAGCCTGTTCTTCTGGTCGCTCTTTACCTTCTTGCAAGGCTTTGTCGACGTATTCCCGCTCGCATGGGCCGGGGTCTCGATGTTTATCATGCGCTTTATGCTGGGCTTCTCGGAAGCGCCTTCTTTCCCGGCAAACGCCCGTATTGTGGCGGCCTGGTTCCCGGCAAAAGAGCGCGGTACCGCTTCGGCGATTTTTAACGCGGCGCAGTATTTTTCACTCGCACTGTTCTCTCCGCTGCTGGGTTGGCTGACCTTCGCGTGGGGCTGGGAACATGTTTTCACCGTGATGGGCGTGATTGGTTTTGTGCTGACGGCGGCCTGGGTTAAATACATTCATAACCCAACTGACCATCCACGTATGACTCGCGAAGAGCTGGATTACATTTCTGCTAACGGCGCGGTGGTTGATATGGACCACAAAAAAACCGACAGCGATAAGCAATCTGGCCCGAAACTGGATTACATCAAGCAACTGTTATCCAGCCGTATGATGCTCGGCGTGTTCTTCGGTCAGTACTTCCTGAACACGATCACATGGTTTTTCCTGACCTGGTTCCCGATTTACCTGGTGCAGGATAAAGGCATGTCAATTTTGAAAGTGGGTTTTGTCGCGTCCATTCCGGCCCTGTGTGGTTTTGGGGGCGGTGTGCTGGGCGGTCTGTTCTCTGACTACCTGATTAAACGTGGTTGTACTTTGACCATGGCGCGTAAATTCCCCATCGTAGTCGGGATGTTGTTGGCTTCCAGCATCATTCTGTGTAACTACACCGACAACACTGTGCTGGTTATCGCGTTGATGGCACTGGCATTCTTCGGTAAAGGTTTCGGCGCGTTGGGCTGGCCGGTTATCTCCGATATCGCACCGAAAGAAATTGTCGGTCTGTGCGGCGGCGTGTTTAACGTGTTCGGTAATGTGGCATCGATTGTGACCCCGCTGGTAATTGGGTACATGGTCAAAGAGTTGCATTCGTTCAACGGGGCGCTGATTTTTGTCGGATGCTCGGCCCTGATGATGATGGTGTGCTACCTGTTTGTGGTAGGCGACATCAAACGTATGGAATTGAAAAAGTAAGCAACGGCTTAAAAAATTAAGGTGCAAAAGATGAGTAACGATATCTTCCCGAACAAATTTAAAGCTGCGCTGGCGGCAAATCAGGTTCAGATCGGTTGTTGGTCGGCGCTGGGTAGTCATATCAGCACTGAGGTTCTGGGCCTGGCAGGGTTTGACTGGCTGCTGTTGGACGGTGAACACGCCCCGAATGACGTGCTCTCTTTTGTACCGCAGTTGATGGCGCTGAAAGGCAGCGTCAGCGCACCGGTGGTACGTATTCCGACGAACGATCCGGTTGTGATCAAGCGTCTGCTGGATATCGGTTTCTACAACTTCCTCGTCCCGTTTGTTGAAACGGCAGAAGAAGCAGCAAACGCCGTGGCGGCAACCCGTTATCCGCCTGAAGGTATCCGCGGCGTGTCCGTGTCTCACCGCGCCAATATGTTTGGCACCGTACCGGATTACTTCGCGCAGTCGAACAAAAACATCACCATCATCGTGCAGATCGAAAGTCAGGAAGGCGTGGATAACCTCGACGCTATCCTCAAAACCGACGGTGTTGACGGTGTATTCGTCGGTCCGAGCGACCTGGCGGCAACCCTGGGTTATATCGGCAATGCTGCGCACCCGGAAGTACAGCGCACCATCCAGCATATTTTTGCGCGTGCAAAAGCACATGGTAAACCGAGCGGTATCCTGGCGCCTGTTGAGGCAGATGCCCGCCGCTATCTGGAATGGGGTGCGACCATCGTTGCTGTTGGCAGCGACCTGGGGGTGTTCCGTGCGGGTACGCAGAAACTGGCTGATGCCTTTAAAAAATAACCAAACCACCACTGGATAAAGAGAGAGACGCAATTATGACGATGAAAGTTGGTTTCATTGGCCTGGGCATCATGGGTAAACCAATGAGTAAAAACCTCATTAAAGCAGGTTACTCACTGGTGGTCTCCGACCGCAATAGCGATGTGGTCGCAGAACTGATCGCCGCTGGCGCAGAAGCCGCAAGCAGTGCTAAAGCCATCGCAGAGCAGTGTGATGTGATCATCACCATGCTGCCAAACTCCCCGCACGTAAAAGAAGTTGCGCTGGGCGAAGGCGGCATCATTGAAGGCGCTAAACCAGGTACTGTTCTGATCGATATGAGCTCCATCGCTCCGCTGGCCAGCCGTGAAATCAGCGAAGGTCTGAAAGCAAAAGGCATCGAGATGCTGGATGCGCCGGTAAGCGGCGGTGAACCGAAAGCGATCGACGGTACCCTGTCCGTAATGGTTGGCGGTGACAAAGCGCTGTTCGACAAATACTACGATTTGCTGAAAGCCATGGCCGGTTCCGTTGTTCATACCGGCGATATTGGCGCGGGTAACGTGACCAAACTGGCTAACCAGGTCATCGTAGCGCTGAACATTGCTGCAATGTCTGAAGCGCTGTCTCTGGCAACGAAAGCGGGTGTGAATCCTGAGCTGGTATTCCAGGCAATCCGCGGTGGTCTGGCTGGCAGCACCGTGCTGGAAGCAAAAGCACCGATGGTACTCAACCGCAACTTTAAACCGGGTTTCCGTATCGACCTGCATATCAAAGATCTCTCCAACGCACTCGATACCTCTCATGGTGTAGGTGCGCAGTTGCCGCTGACTGCCGCAGTCATGGAAATGATGCAGGCATTGCGTGCTGATGGTCACGGTAGCGACGACCACAGCGCTCTCGCGTGCTACTACGAAAAACTGGCGAAAGTAGAAATCTCTCGCTAATAAGAAGGGTGCGGGAGCGCACCCTGAATTTCTTAAGCATCAACACCTTGCAGGTCGAAAATCGCGGTGACGTGAATGGCCTGTGAGGTGAAATGAATGCCTTGCGCGGCAATGTCAGGCTAATCAACTATGAAAATCGTAATCGCCCCAGACTCTTATAAAGAAAGCCTTTCTGCTACCGAAGTAGCGCAGGCGATAGAAAAAGGATTTCGGGAAATTTTCCCGAATGCTCAATACGTTTCAGTTCCGGTCGCAGATGGCGGTGAGGGAACGGTTGAAGCCATGATTGCCGCGACAAAAGGTTCTGTGCACAGCGCATGCGTCACCGGCCCTTTAGGTGAAAATGTCGATGCGCGTTGGGGGATGTCCGGCGACGGTAAAACAGCCTTTATAGAAATGGCCGCCGCCAGCGGTCTGGCACTTGTGCCCCCTGAATTACGAAACCCTCTGATCACCACTTCACGCGGCACCGGGGAACTTATTTTGCACGCGCTGGATCATGGGGCGAAAAACATTATTATCGGCATCGGCGGTAGCGCAACGAACGACGGCGGAGCGGGTATGGTACAGGCGCTTGGCGCGAAGCTGTGTGATGCCAATGGTACCGACATCGGCAACGGCGGCGGTAGCCTGATAAGCCTGAATGCTATTGATGTTTCCGGGCTCGATCCGCGTCTTGAAGGCTGCACTATTCGTGTTGCCTGTGATGTGACAAACCCGCTGACCGGCGAAAAAGGCGCATCGCGTATCTTTGGGCCACAAAAAGGCGCGACGGAAGCGCTGATCGTTGAGCTGGACCGTAATCTTGCCCATTACGCCGATGTGATTAAAAAATCGCTGCATATTGATGTGAAAAATGTGCCGGGAGCCGGTGCGGCGGGTGGGATGGGCGCCGCGTTGATGGCATTCCTCGGCGCGGAGCTGCGTAGCGGTATCGAAATCGTAACCCAGGCCTTGAATCTGGAAGAACATATTCATGATTGTACCCTGGTGGTCACCGGCGAAGGCCGTATCGACAGCCAGAGTATCCACGGTAAAGTGCCGGTGGGCGTGGCGAACGTGGCAAAAAAATACCACAAGCCAGTTATCGGTATTGCCGGAAGCCTGACGCGTGATGTTGGCATTGTGCATCAGTATGGTATTGACGCGGTATTCAGCGTTCTGACCAGCATTGGTACGCTGGAAGAGGCGTTCCGTGGTGCGTTTGACAATATTTATCATGCATCCCGCAACATTGCGGCCACCTTACAGGTTGGCATGTCTGCTGAGGGGTGACATCGGCGCGCAAACCCTCTATACTGCGCGCCGAAGCTGACCAGACAGTCGCCGCTTCGTCGTTGTCCTCCTTCGGGGGAGACAGGCGAAGGGGAGGAAAGTCCGGGCTCCATAGGGCAGGGTGCCAGGTAACGCCTGGGGGGTGTAACAGCCTACGACCAGTGCAACAGAGAGCAAACCGCCGATGGCCCACGCAAGTGGGATCAGGTAAGGGTGAAAGGGTGCGGTAAGAGCGCACCGCGCGGCTGGTAACAGTTCGCGGCACGGTAAACTCCACCCGGAGCAAGGCCAAATAGGGGTTCATAAGGTACGGCCCGTACTGAACCCGGGTAGGCTGCTTGAGCCAGTGAGCGATTGCTGGCCTAGATGAATGACTGTCCACGACAGAACCCGGCTTATCGGTCAGTTTCGATCTTTTCAGGTAAAAACCCGCTTCGGCGGGTTTTTGCTTTTCTGTGGTTTCAAATTTCTGCACGATCTTCCCTCTGGCTCCAGTGGGGCGAGGGGAAGCCTGAACATTCCCCGGTGGCGCTGCGCTTACCGGGACTACGGTCTCGCCATACTCCTATTTCCGGTAGCTATCCGCGTCTCGCCGTTACATTTTCCGCTGACAATGCTCTACTGAGTACCGGAACATACTCACAGGACGCATCTGACATGAGCTCACACCCAATACGGAAAATCATCGAAGCCTGCGACAAGGCGATATCAGCAAAAGATTACGATACCCTGATGACGTTTTACGCGGACGATGCCGCGCTGGTCATAAAGCCGGGAATGATTGCCAAAGGAAAAGACAATATTCGCAACGCTTTTATGGCCATCGCTGACTATTTCCAGGGGAATCTGGTGATAGAACAAGGGGAGATGCAGGTCATTGAAGGCGCCGATAACGCGCTGGCATCATGGAAACCCTGTTGCGTTACCCGGACGGCAAAGGCGGCACTGTTAAGACAATCCGTCGCGCGACATATGTTTTTCGCCACACCTCTTCGCAGGGCTGGTTATGCACTATCGATAATTCTTACGGCACCGATTTGCTGGGTAGCGCGTTGCCGTCAGGTTAATCTTTCCGCAAGCCCCACAAAAAACCCCGGTTTTTAGACCAGGGCTTCTGTTACGCTGCTTCGTCTTCTTGCGCCAGCCGCTGCTCTGCATCGGCGACGATAGCTTCCAGTTCGGTCAACATATCGTCGTAATCAAAAGATTGCGGCGATGCTTCCGGTGTCGTTTGCTCTGTGGAAATGGGTTTTGACGTTCTGTTTTGAACACTCTTTTTTTTCACCTTGGTACTCCGTAAAACTCTTGCGCTTACACGGGTAAATCTATCAGTAAAGCGCGCAACGGCGTATCGGCGACTAACGTTATGTTAGCCTCATCACGAATAAACGCACCGTCACCACAGGTGAGCGCTTCCCGCGATTCGCACGGCATGACCGCGTGTACTGTACCGTGAATCGACTGCAAATAAGCGCGAGGCCCATGCAGTTGAAACGTCAGCTCTTCACCTTTTTCCAGTTCGATATGGTGCAACCACACCTGTTGGCGTAATTGCAGGCTGTCCTGGCTTCCGTCTGGGGATGCCAGCAACTGGCGAGCCTGATCGGCAATCATCACTTTCTGCACCGTCGGATTTTCCCGTTCCGGGCAGGCATCCAGCCACAACTGCATACGCGTCAGCGGCTTGTCTTTGCTCAGATTATGTTCGCTATAGCTAATGCCCGGCTGAGTCGCAATGAGCAACGCTTCGCCCGTTTTCGCCTGAATATGGTTACCTTCGCTGTCGCGATACTCGGCTTCGCCTTCCAGAATCAGGTTCAGAATATCGACTTTCGGGTAGGTACGCGGCTGGAATGAGGCACCGGGTGCCAGTACTTCCTGGTTCAGTACGCGCAGGGAGGCGTAGCCCAAAAGTTTCGGGTCAAAGTAATGTCCAAAGGAAAAGGTGTAGCGGGCCTGCAGCCAGCCGAAGTCCGCTTGTCCACATTGTTTGGCTGTTCTGGTAGTAATCATAATTCTTGACCTCTCTTTACACTAAAACAATGGTAAAGGTATGGACGCTGCATTGTTAGCCAGATATTCTGCCCGGTATGTTCAAATTTCCTGAATGAGAACAAAAATGGCGAAAGATAGGGCACTTACGCTGGAAGCGTTACGCGTCATGGACGCAATTGACCGTCGCGGTAGCTTTGCCGCCGCGGCAGATGAACTGGGGCGGGTACCCTCTGCGCTCAGCTATACAATGCAGAAACTGGAAGAAGAGCTGGACGTTGTTCTGTTTGACCGCTCTGGCCATAGAACGAAGTTTACCAACGTTGGTCGCATGCTGCTGGAACGTGGCCGTGTTTTGCTCGAAGCGGCTGACAAACTCACTACCGATGCCGAAGCGCTGGCGCGCGGTTGGGAAACGCACCTGACGCTGGTTACCGAAGCACTGGTGCCGACGCCCGAGCTTTTCCCGCTTGTCGATAAACTGGCGGCAAAAGCCAACACGCAACTCTCGATCATTACCGAAGTGCTGGCAGGCGCCTGGGAGCGGCTGGAGCAGGGGCGTGCGGATATCGTGATCGCGCCGGATATGCATTTCCGTTCTTCGTCGGAAATCAACTCTCGCAAGCTGTACAAGGTACTGAACGTTTATGTCGCGGCACCAGACCATCCGATTCACCACGAACCGGAACCGTTGTCTGAGGTGACTCGCGTGAAATATCGCGGCGTGGCGGTTGCGGATACCGCGCGCGAGCGCCCGGTGCTGACGGTGCAGTTGCTGGACAAACAGCCGCGTCTGACGGTCAGTACCATTGAGGATAAACGTCAGGCTTTACTGGCGGGGTTGGGTGTGGCGACGATGCCTTATCCGTTGGTTGAGCAGGACATTGCAGAAGGGCGTTTGCGCGTCGTCAGTCCTGAATATACCAGCGAGGTCGACATCATCATGGCCTGGCGGCGCGACAGCATGGGCGAAGCGAAAGCCTGGTGTCTGCGCGAAATACCGAAACTCTTCTCCGTAAAATAATTCCCCCGGCCCCTTAAGGAAACGCTTTTGGCTCAGGGCCGAAGCGATTTTCTTCGGGGGTACCGTGCTGGCTCCAGAAGGCCAGCAGCATCAACCAACCCAGGACAGGAACACACCACAACCACAGCCATTTGGCGGTGCGATCGGTATCGTGCAACCGGCGGGACTGAACGGCAAGGGAAGGCAGGAAAACCAGCAGGGCGTAGATCAGGCTTAACAGGCCAATGCCGCCCGTGCGCCAGCCTAAAATTTCATCCACCACGACAAGTACGCCAAAGAGAATGAGGTTGACCAGCATAAACATCCAGAACTCCCGGCGATGCGCACGGCCATGAAAGAGGACGTAGTTGCTCAGCACTTTGAAATACCAATCCATTCTCTACCTCGAAAGACGTTCAATACGTTGTTTTCTCAGCGATCACTGTAAGAATAGACGGGGATAAAAGGATGCGTGAAATATTTTCGGGCGCAACGGCTGCGCCCAAAAACATTATGCGAAACGAAGGTCCCGACCGTGAGGCTCGTTAAGATCCTGCCACGGGCCGATGGAGATAATCCCCGTCGGATTGATGGTTTTGTGGCTGCGGTAGTAGTGGGTACGAATATGGTCAAAATTGACCGTTTCCGCGATGCCTGGCATCTGGTAGATATCCCGCAGGAAGCCATAGAGGTTGAGATAGTCACTAATGCGATGCTTATCGCACTTAAAGTGGGTCACATACACCGGATCGAAACGTATAAGCGTTGTCCACAGGCGAATGTCCGCCTCGGTTAACCGATCGCCTGTCAGGTAGCGATGTTGCCCCAGGATTTGTTCCAGCCGGGCGAGGGATTCGAAGACCTTTTCGACGGCTTCATCGTAAGCCTGCTGGCTGGTGGCGAAACCGGCCTTATAGACACCATTATTGACGTTGTCGTAGATCCAGCTATTCAGCTCGTCAATTTGCGTGCGTAATTCTGGTGGGTAATAGTCGCCAGCACGCGCCCCCTGCGCATCAAACGCAGTGTTGAACATGCGAATGATTTCAGCCGATTCATTGCTGACAATCGTGTGGTTCTTTTTGTCCCACAGTACCGGGACCGTTACGCGTCCGGTGTATTGCGGGTCGGCATGAAGATAAAGCTGATAGAGGAATTCATGCTGATAAAGCGCGTCGCCTGTCGCTGCCGGAAAGTTATCATCAAACGTCCAGCCGTTTTCCAGCATCAGCGGATTCACCACCGAAACCGGTAAAAAATCGTCCAGCCCTTTTAGCGTGCGCATGATGAGCGTGCGGTGCGCCCATGGACAGGCGAGAGAAACATACAGGTGATATCTGTCTTTTTCCGCTGCAAAGCCGCCTTCGCCGGATGGACCCGGTGCGCCATCGGCGGTGAGCCAGTTACGAAATGCGGACACTGAGCGCTGGAAGCGGCCACCGGTTGACTTGGTATCATACCAGGTATCATGCCAGACGCCGTCAATGAGTTGTCCCATGATGCATTCTCCTTTAGATGGCAAAAGCGAGGAGATGTCTCCTCGCTTCATGTCTTTATCAGTATAGAGCGCTTACCACTTTTTATTCAGTACGCGGTCGATGCTGAATGCGCCCGGACCGGTGATAGCCAGCAGCAGGAAGCCACCGGTGATGCTCAGGTTTTTCATAAACATCAGGGAGTTCATGCCTTCCGCAAAGTTACTGTGGAAGATAAACGCGGTCAGCAGAGTGAAGCCTGCGGTGAACAGCGCGGTGGTGCGAGTCAGAAAACCGAACAGAATGGCCAGACCGCCGCCGAACTCAAGCAGGATAACCAGCGGCAACATAAAGCCCGGGACACCCATGGCTTCCATATATTGCTGAGTGCCGGCATAACCGTTGATTTTGCCCCAGCCTGCGGTAATGAACAGGATTGGCATCAGGATACGCGCTACCAGTACACCAACATCTTCTAATTTTTTCATCTTTCTCTCCAGGGAACCACAATGTCTTTTTTAGTGAAAAGTTCGGCAATCACGGGCGCTGGCCGCATGGTTGCTGTCGATGGAGAGGATATTAAACGGGGCGGGAAAAGATTGTTAGCAAGGAAAACTGTCGAAATTTTTCAAAGATACTGATGAAGTTGGCGTAAAAAAAGGCTGCTACCCCGGCCAGTATGGCACCGCCGGGGAGTCTGTTAACGCTGTTGATCAAGCGTGGATTTTATCAGCCGCCAGACGCTCCACAGCCCAAGCCCGCGTTTCGCCCAGCGCATCAGCACGCTGGGATGGCGCACCGACCATACGGCCATAAAGCTGCTACCGACCAGTGCCCAGGAACGCAGGCTGAGGAAGGTGTTCCACCCGCGATCATAGACACCGGTGGCGTCCACCCAGTCACGGCGGGCGGCAGTTAAATCCAGCCGTTGCTGCTGAATTTGGCTGAGCAACAGGGCTTTACGCTTGAGACGCTCGGCCTTGTGACTCATGTTTTATCCTCTTCCAGTAACTGACGATCATTGGCCAGTTCCTGTCGCGTGTGGCGCAGAATTGTGGATTCGCGGGCTTTACGTAGGGTCCAGATACCGCCAATCAACGCCAGCACCAGGAGCACCACCGTGGTGGCGATCATGGCGTTGAGTCGGTATTGCGGGTCGATGGCCCAGATAACCAGTACCATCAGACTCATCAGGCCAAATGCAGCGAACAGCATGGTCAGCCCTAACATCATGAGCAACTGGAAGAGGTTTGCTTTTTCCTCTTCCAGTTCGACCACTGCCAGCCGGAGCCTCGTTTCCACCATTTCAACCATGATGGAAACAATGCGTTGCCCGATACCCAGTACGCTTTTGCCCGGTCCTTGCGCGTGTCGTGAATCCGCCATAATCAGCGACGCGTCAGGAGCACGCCTAACACGACGCCAATCGCCGCGCCAATGCCCACGCTGGCCCATGGGTTTTCACGTACATATTCGTCAGTTCTTGCAGCGGCTTCGCGGGTCTGGCGGGCAATGGCATCACCCGTTTCGCCCAGACGATAGCGGCTTTCCTGCAAGGCTTTTTCGGCTTTGCTGCGCAGTTTGCTCAACTCTTCTTTTGATTTGTCCCCGGAGGTGCTCAGTACTTCCTCAAGGGTATCCGCCAGGGATTTCAACTCAGCGCGCAGATGTTCAGTATTTGCCTCTTTAGACATAATTCTCTCCAGGTGAGTGAGTGTTAACTTCCATCAAAATCAGTAGTCACGCGCTTCAAGCGCCTTAAGTTCTGCCTCGGCCTCTTTCAGCTTGTGATCGCGTTTACTTATTTTGTCCGCATCGCCTTTTTGTTTCGCTTTGGCGAGATCTTCGCGACGTTCGGCAACCTCGTCTTTCTGTCTGGCAATTTTGCGCTGGTGCTCCGCACGCAATTTACTGTCGGAACAGGTGGTGCGAACCTCGTGCAGCGCCTTATTCAGCCCTTCAACCCGACTCTGATTGTTGTGCTTTTCGGCATAGCTGATTTCACGCGTAATCTCCTGCTCTTTCTCCTGACAGGGGGAAGCGGCCTGAGACATCGCGCTTACAGATAATAGGGTTAGCGCCAGTGCGATGCGGTATTTCATGGTCGAAACCTTCCATTGTTGGCTGGCGAAATAAGGCTCGCCAGCATCCAGTGACATAACGTGGACTTTGGTTCCATTAACTCAAGCATAGAACGTTAACGGCTAAAGCACCAAAGTAGGTGAAAAGATTCAGAATCCTGGAGGATCAGCCAAATCGATGGGTGGTATCGCGTAAACGTGAAAGCCAGGCGGAGGTCTGGCTTTCGTCATCCTGTAACGCGACGATGTAGCCATGGGGCAGTGTTCTGTCCAGCACTTCCTTGGCGGCAGCGCTCTGGGCACTGGACTCAAATTTGATTAACAGCGTGTCGTTTTGCGGCGTAATGCTTTTGAAATGGATGCCGTTTGCGTCCAGATGATGCCAAATGGAAAAACCATCCGGCACGCTTGTGTTTTGTGCGATTGGGCGTATCGCCAGCGTAGACTCACGGTTTTGCAGTGTCACCCAACCCAAAAAGAGTACGCTGAACAGCGCCATTGCGGCGATGCCCATAAAAAACCAGCGCAGGAAGGGACGTTGCGATTCCATTATTGACCCCGATTACCGTATTTTTTCTTCCACAACACCACCAGTGTGCCAACCAGGCCAATCACCAGCAGCACAACGGGAAGGAGCATCAAACAAGACATCAACGCGTCTTCATATTTACGAAACACTGGCGTTATTCCCAACAAATACCCCAGTGTCGTTAGAATCAGCACCCACAACAAACCGCTCATCCAGTTGAAAAACTGGAAGCGAGCGCTACTAAGACCCGAAATTCCGGCAATAGTTGGTAACAGTGTGCGAACAAATGCAATAAAACGCCCAATCAGCAGCGCTGAGAGGCCATGTTTATGAAAAAGATGATGTGCACGTTGGTGATAATGCGCCGGAAGGTGCGATAACCAGTTTTGCACAGTTCGCGTGTTCCCCAGCCATCGGCCCTGAATATAGCTCAGCCAACAGCCCAGACTGGCGGCCGCTGTTAATAACAAAATGGTCTGTGGATAGCCCATAGCCCCTTTGGCAATCAAAACACCAACCAGCACCAGGAGACTGTCGCCAGGAAGGAAAGCGGCCGGAAGCAGGCCATTCTCAAGAAATAAGATGACAAATAACACAAAGTAGAGCATGCCAATCATGGATGGATTGGCCAGCGTTTCGAAATCCTGGCTCCAGAGGGCATGCAGCAGTTGGCTTAAAAGTTCCATTCAATGTTCCTGGTACATCGGTTTACGGCACGTCGATTACCTGTAAAACAGCACGGCGACATTATTGATAGTGACATTATGGTCGCTCGTGGCGCATTCAGCAGCCTGACTATTCCGGTAACAACGCTGTGAGCAAGCGCTAACTCACGCAGTGGCAAAGTGCGTCTAATTGTAACAAATGCCATAGTTCTGCGGCAGAGAAATTACGCTTTGTCAGAAAATGATTTTGCTTGTCGAAAGGAGGGGTGGCGAGGGTATTTACAAAGGCTGACACTCTATACTTTTTACTGACCCTTAAGTGGCCAGGCGCAGGAGGGCTGTGCGCCTGACAAAGAAAAGCCTTATTTTACGCCACTAGCTACGGTATCAAGGTGAACTACGGGATTTTCCGCAAACAAATAGCGGTCAGCATTGAACTCGAAATCATCGCTGGTTTCGTTAAACAACATCTGTTTGGTGTTTTCCAGATGCTGCCACATCGCGACTTTAGCCGCGTGCGGGTCTTTGCGAATCAACGCCTTGAGAATTTGGTCATGATCGTCACACCAGTTATCCACGGTGCGCAAGTCGATATGGTCGTGCAGTTTTTTCCAGTACGGGTTGTGAACACGCTGGGTCCACATTTTTTCGACGATCGCCGCCAGCGCGCTGTTTTGTGTCGCCAGCGCTACCTGCACATGAAACTGTAAATCCCATTCGGAATCGCGGAAGCACTTCTCTTTACGCGCGCTTTCCTGGATTTCCATCAGTTTCATGATGTCCTGCTTGGTCACCTGGGTCGCGGCAAATTCAGCAATGTTGCTTTCAATCAATTGACGTGCCTGTAGCAGCTCAAACGGACCGTAATTAGCAAATTCCAGCGATTCGTCAGGGGCCTGGGTATGACGGGGCTGATTGGAAATAACATGGATGCCTGAGCCTTTACGGACTTCAACATAACCTTCAACTTCCAGCATGATGATGGCTTCACGAACCACGGTCCGGCTGACGCTTTTTTCGTCTGCAATAAAGCGCTCGGCGGGAAGTTTGTCACCCACAAGATAGACGCCCTGCTCGATCCGGCTTTTCAGCTCGGCGGCAAGTTGTTGGTACAAACGACGTGATTCAGTGATTTCCATATGCGCTCCAGGCAAGATAAGGCATTAGTAGATTTGTTATACCACTTTTACGCCATTCTCACCACAACAAGGCAAGAAAAAGCCGCCCGAAACGGTGGGCGGCTTTTGGGAAACAGTAGTACGAAGAAGGCGTGTACTAGCTTTGTGTTGCGGTACCGCCGACCGCACTTTCCTGCGCTAATTCGCTGGCGGATTTACTTTTCAGCACCGTCCAGATAACTACCGCACCAAGCAGGTCGAACAGGGCCAGCACGGCGAACAGCGGGCTAAAGCCGATGGTGTCAGCCAGCGCACCTACCACCAGAGCGAACATGGTACTTGCTGTCCACGCCGCCATACCGGTCAGACCGTTCGCGGTTGCCACTTCGTTACGACCAAACACGTCGGAAGACAGGGTAATCAATGCACCGGACAGAGACTGGTGAGCAAAGCCACCAATACACAGCAGGCCGATTGCAACATACGGGCTGGTGAACAGACCGATCATGCCTGGGCCGATCATCAGCAACGCACCCATGGTCACTACCATTTTACGGGAAACAATCAGGTTCACACCGAACCAGCGCTGGAACAGCGGCGGCAGGTAACCACCGACGATACAGCCCAGGTCAGCGAACAGCATTGGCATCCAGGCGAACATGGCGATTTCTTTCAGGTTAAAGCCGTAGACTTTGAACATGAACAGCGGGATCCAGGCGTTGAACGTACCCCACGCCGGCTCTGCCAGGAAACGCGGCAGTGCAATACCCCAGAACTGACGGGTGCCCAGAATCTGCAGGACGGACATTTTCTTGCCGTTGAAGGTCTGGTGTTGTGCTTCCTGACCGCCAATGATGTATTCACGTTCTTCTTCGGTCAGTTTTTTCTGATCGCGCGGGTGTTTGTAGAAAAACAACCATGCCATTGCCCAGGCGAAGCTCAGTACGCCAGAGATAATGAACGCGAGCTGCCAGCTATGCATGACGATTGCCCACACGACCAGCGGCGGTGCAATCATCGCACCAATAGAAGAACCGACGTTGAAGTAGCCCACTGCGATAGAACGTTCTTTCGCCGGGAACCACTCAGAAGCCGCTTTCAGGCCCGCCGGAATCATTGCCGCTTCGGCAGCACCAACGGCACCGCGCGCCAGCGCCAGACCACCCCAACTGCCTGCCAGCGCAGTAGCGCCACAGAAGATGGCCCAGGTCACGGCGAACACTGCGTAGCCGATCTTGGTGCCCAGGATGTCCAGTACATAACCTGCGACCGGCTGCATGATGGTATAAGCTGCCGAGTAAGCCGCAATAATGTAAGAGTATTGCTGTGTGGAGATATTCAACTCTTGCATCAGCGTGGGCGCTGCCGCAGCAATCGTGTTACGCGTCAAGTAACCCAGCACGGTGCCGATCGTCACCAGCGCTATCATGTACCAACGTAACCCTTTAATTTTACGCATGTAAACCTCATCGTTATGTTAATTCCGCTAGCGCGGTCACCTGCCGGTTGCGGTCGGGAGGTGAAAACGGAGGGCGTAACCGGTAAACACCGGAACGACCCGAACCTTGCTATTCAACGTGCTCAATTCGGTATCCGTACCGTAAAGACCGATGATTAATCACCGGCAATGCATTCCGTCGGCTGATGTATTCGACGGCAGAAAGATAACTTGTCATACAACTTCAAAAGGTGAGTGACATCACAAAAGCGTTTTTCTTTGTGTGGTTTTTAACTTTGCGGCACCAGACCAGAACTGGCGCGGCCTGGCGGTGATTTTGACGCGCATTCTTGTAAATATTTGTCATCGTTTATTGATCTAACTCACGAAAAAGTCTTCGGCCACTGGAAATTGGTGTGATAACTTTGTCAGCATTAAGGTAAGCATCAGACGCACTCGTTGAGAGGAAGACGATAATGACCCCGTTTATGACTGAAGATTTTCTGTTAGATACCGAATTTGCGCGCCGCCTGTACCATGACTACGCGAAAGATCAGCCGATTTTTGACTTCCATTGCCACCTGCCGCCGCAGCAGATCGCAGATAACTACCGCTTTAAAAACCTGTATGACATCTGGTTAAAAGGTGATCACTACAAGTGGCGTGCAATGCGTACCAATGGTGTGCCGGAACGCCTGTGTACCGGCGATGCCAGCGATCGTGAGAAGTTTGACGCCTGGGCTGCAACCGTACCGCATACGATTGGCAACCCGTTATACCACTGGACCCATTTAGAGCTTCGTCGCCCATTTGGTATTACAGGTAAGCTGCTTTCTCCGTCTACGGCGGATGAAATCTGGAATCTGGGCAATGAATTGCTGGCGCAGGATAAATTTACTGCCCGCGGTATCATGCAGCAGATGAATGTGAAGATGGTCGGTACCACTGACGATCCGATCGACTCTCTGGAACACCACGCTGCCGTTGCCAAAGACACCACCTTCACCATCAAAGTGCTGCCAAGCTGGCGTCCGGACAAAGCCTTCAATATTGAACTGGCTACGTTTAACGATTACATGAGCAAGCTGGGTGAAGTGTCTGACACCGATATCCGTCGCTTTGCCGATCTGCAAACGGCGCTGACTAAACGTCTGGATCACTTTGAAGCACACGGTTGTAAAGTATCGGACCACGCGCTTGACGTTGTGCTCTTCGCCGAAGCAAGCGACGCGGAACTGGACAGCATCCTCGCACGCCGTCTGGCGGGTGAAGCATTAAGCCAGCATGAAGTCGCGCAGTTCAAAACGGCCGTTCTGGTATTCCTCGGCGCGGAATATGCCCGTCGCGGTTGGGTACAGCAGTATCACATTGGCGCGCTGCGTAATAACAACCTGCGCCAGTTCAAACTGCTGGGGCCAGATGTGGGCTTCGATTCCATTAATGACCGTCCGCTGGCGGAAGAACTGTCAAAATTACTCAGCAAGCAGAACGAAGAAAACCTGCTGCCGAAAACCATCCTGTATTGCCTGAACCCGCGTGATAACGAAGTGCTGGGCACCATGATCGGCAACTTCCAGGGCGAAGGTATGCCAGGCAAGATGCAGTTTGGTTCCGGCTGGTGGTTCAACGACCAGAAAGACGGTATGGAACGTCAGATGACCCAACTGGCGCAGCTCGGTCTGCTGAGCCGCTTTGTGGGCATGCTGACTGATAGCCGCAGCTTCCTGTCTTATACCCGCCACGAATATTTCCGTCGCATTCTGTGCCAGATGATTGGCCGCTGGGTGCACGCGGGTGAAGCTCCGGCTGATATCCAGCTACTGGGCGAGATGGTGAAAAATATCTGCTTTAACAATGCGCGTGACTACTTCGCGATTGAACTGAACTAAGGCCGTTTGAGGTTGATATGCAATACATCAAGATCCACTCGCTGGATAATGTCGCGGTAGCGCTGGCGGATCTCGCCGAAGGCACAGAGGTTGTGGTTGACGGTCATGAGATTCTGCTTCGTCAGGCAGTGGTACGCGGACATAAATTTGCCCTGCAGGCCATCCCGACGGGCGAGAATGTTGTTAAATATGGTCTTCCTATCGGCCATGCCACAACAGATATCGCCGCAGGTGAACACATACATTCTCACAATGTGCGTACCAATCTGAGCGATTTGGATGAGTATAGCTATCAACCTGATCTCATTGATGAAAATGCACCGGCGGCCGATCGCGACGTTCAGATCTACCGCCGTGCAAACGGGGAGGTTGGGGTTCGCAACGAATTGTGGATCCTGCCGACAGTAGGCTGTGTTAACGGCATCGCCCGTCAAATCCAGACCCGTTTTCTGAAAGAGACGCACAACGCTGAAGATATCGACGGCGTGCACCTGTTTAGCCATACCTACGGTTGCTCACAACTGGGCGATGACCATATTAACACCCGTACCATGCTGCAAAATATGGTGCGTCACCCGAACGCGGGGGCGGTGCTGGTCATTGGTCTGGGCTGCGAAAACAATCAGGTTGATGCGTTTCGCGAAACGCTGGGCGAATACGATCCGTCCCGCGTCCACTTTATGATCTGCCAACACCAGGACGACGAAGTGGAAGCGGGCATTGAGCATCTGTACGAATTGTACGAAGCCATGCGCCACGACAAGCGCGAGCCCGGCAAACTGGGCGAGCTGAAATTTGGTCTGGAGTGTGGCGGATCAGACGGGCTTTCCGGTATCACAGCGAACCCGATGCTGGGACGTTTTTCTGACTACATTATCGGTAACGGCGGCACCACGGTATTAACCGAAGTGCCGGAAATGTTCGGTGCAGAACAGATTCTGATGAGCCATTGCCGCGATGAAGAGACCTTCGAGAAGACGGTCACCATGGTGAACGACTTCAAACAGTACTTTATCGCGCATAACCAGCCGATCTACGAAAACCCATCGCCGGGTAACAAAGCAGGCGGCATCACGACGCTGGAAGAAAAATCGCTTGGCTGTACACAAAAAGCGGGGGCCAGCCAGGTGGTCGACGTGCTGCGTTACGGCGAACGCCTGAAAACCCACGGACTCAACCTGTTGAGCGCGCCGGGTAACGATGCGGTTGCAACCAGCGCACTGGCAGGGGCGGGTTGCCACATGGTGCTGTTCAGTACCGGACGCGGCACCCCTTACGGCGGCTTTGTTCCGACAGTGAAAATCGCGACGAACAGCGAACTGGCGGCGAAGAAGAAACACTGGATCGATTTCGATGCGGGCCAGCTTATTCACGGAAAAACCATGCCGCAGCTTCTGAGCGAGTTCGTGGATGTGATCGTGGATTTTGCCAACGGCAAGCAGACTTGCAATGAACGCAACGAGTTCCGCGAGCTGGCTATCTTCAAGAGCGGCGTAACTTTATAAAGCAAAAGATTTGACATTTTGTTAATATAAAACGACGTTTCACATTGTGAAGCGTCGTTTCTTTTTTGGTGTCATTAACAAGGATCCTCCATGAGCGCGTATTGGTTAGCCCAGGGCGTTGGTGTACTTGCTTTTCTTATTGGTATTACCACGTTTATTAACCGCGACGAAAAACGCTTCAAACTCCAGCTTTCCCTTTACAGCGCCACCATCGGCGCGCATTTCTTTCTGATGGGCGCACTGCCTGCCGGTATGAGCGCAGAACTCAACGCCATACGCACAATTATCTCCATGCATACCCGCAAGCTGTGGGTTATGGCTGTATTTATTGCGCTGACGCTGTTTTTTGGTTTGATAAAATTACACCACCCGGTCGAACTGCTGCCGATTATCGGTACGGTTGCCAGTACCTGGGCGCTGTTTCGCTGCAAAGGGCTTTCCGTGCGTTGCGTCATGTGGTGTTCAACCGCCTGCTGGGTCACCCACAATCTGTGGCTGGGATCGATTGGCGGCACCCTGATCGAAGGCAGCTTCCTTGTGGTAAACGGGCTGAACATTATCCGTTTCTGGCGGATGCAAAAACGCGGCATCGACCCGTTTAAAGTCGAAACCGCGCTGCAAAAAGAGAGTACGTCTGCGCGTTAATCGCGCTGAGGCACTAACGACGCGCGCTCGCCGTCTGCCAGACAGGCGGCGGCGGTAAACAGCACATCGGTTGAGGAGTTGATGGCGGTCTCGCAAGAGTCCTGCACAACGCCAATAATAAAGCCGACGGCGACGACCTGCATGGCAACATCGGCTGAAATACCAAACAGGTTACAGGCCAGTGGAATCAGCAGCAGCGAGCCGCCCGCCACCCCGGATGCGCCGCAGGCACAGAGCGAAGCCACTATGCTTAACAGCACCGCCGTGGGCAAATCTACGGTCACCCCCAGCGTATGCACCGCTGCCAGCGAAAGCACGGTGATGGTGATCGCCGCGCCTGCCATATTGACCGTCGCCCCCAATGGAATCGAGACGGAATAGGTGTCTTTATCAAGCCCGAGCTTTTCGCATAACGCCATATTTACCGGAATATTCGCCGCCGAGCTGCGGGTGAAAAAAGCGGTCACGCCGCTTTCACGCAAGCAGATAAAAACAAGTGGGTACGGATTCCGGCGCATCTTCACCCAGACCAGCAGTGGATTGATCACCAGCGCAACCAGTAACATACAGCCGACCAGGACCATCAGCAGTTGCGCGTAATCCCAGAGCGCGCCAACGCCCGTTGTCGCGAGGGTGGATGCCACCAGGCCAAAAATCCCCAGCGGCGCAAAGCGAATCACCAGCGTGACCATAAACGTCACCGCTTGTGACATATCGTTAATCAGCTTCTTACTGGTATCGCTACTATGGCGCAAGGCAAAGCCGAGACCAACCGCCCAGACCAGGATGCCGATGTAATTCCCTTTGACCAGCGAATCGACAGGGTTTGCCACGATATTCATTAGTAACCCTTCCAGTACGCCAACAATCCCGGAAGGCGCAATGACATCGGTCGCGGCCGCCACCAGATGTAGCCTGGAAGGGAACAGGAAGCTGACGATCACGGCCATTAATGCCGCAGAGAAAGTACCGATTAAGTAGAGCAGCAGGATAGGGCGAATGCTGATTTTTTGCCCCTGTTGGTGATTAGCCACCGAGGCCATTACGAGTACCAGCACCAGAATCGGGGCTACCGATTTTAGCGCGCCGACAAACAGCGTGCCCAGCAGGCCAACAGCGCGCGCTGAGTCAGGTGAAAGCCAGCTCAACAGAATGCCCAGTATCAGTCCGGCGAGAATTTGTTTGACGATATTGCCGCGCATCACGCGTTGCAACCATGTCGAAGCGGGTTGTGTTTGCATACCTTTTCCTTGGTTTTTATTGGTGTTCCATCGGTGCTGCGCCAGCAGGCGTAACGGATTGAGTATAAAGAATTCGCTGCTCAGGGGGCTGTTTCAGGTACTGGCGGGGGAAAAAATCAGAAAAACGCCCTCTCCGGAAAGAGGGCGTACCAGGGACGTTGTGACCTCAGCCCCTTAGAGCTGCTTATTTAGCAAGCTTGCGTTTGTCGTTACGGTGATTAACCCATGCGTTAATCAGCAGCGTTACCATAAGAATGCCACCCACGATGCCAAGCGAGATGGCAATCGGGATATGGAAGAAATCGACAATCAGCATCTTGATACCGATAAATACCAGGATCACCGACAGGCCATATTTCAGCATGGAGAAACGCTCTGCCACACCCGCCAGCAGGAAGTACATCGCGCGCAGACCCAGGATGGCAAACAGGTTAGACGTCAGCACGATAAACGGGTCGGTGGTGACGGCAAAAATAGCCGGAATACTGTCGACCGCAAATATCACATCGCTCAGTTCAACCAGAATCAGCACCAGCAGCAACGGCGTGGCAAACAGCAGACCGTTCTTACGCACGAAGAAATGCTCGTTTTCGATCTTGTCCGTCATGCGCAGATGGCTGCGTAGCCAGCGGACCAGGGGTTTATCGCCAATGCCGCCTTCATCTTCTTTTGCCAGCGCCATTTTCACACCCGTGAACAGCAGGAAGGCGCCGAAGACATACAGCAGCCATTCGAACTGGGAGATGAGCCAGCTTCCGGCGAAGATCATGATGGTACGCAGGACGATCGCGCCGAGCACGCCGTAGATCAGTACGCGACGTTGCAGCGCAGCAGGTACCGAGAAGTAGCTGAACAGCATCAGCCAGACAAAGACGTTATCCACCGCCAGCGCTTTTTCAATCAGGTAGCCGGTCAGGAATGCCAGGGCCTGGGTGTCGGCAACGGCGCGGCCCTCGTTTTGTACCAGATACCACCAGAAGGCAGCGTTAAATAAGAGAGAAAGACTAACCCAGACCAGCGACCAGACGGCCGCCTGTTTCATGGACATCGTGTGCACGCCACGTCGCCCCTGAAGCAGGAGGTCGATAGCCAGCATGATAACGACAACAACGGCGAATCCGCCCCAGAGTAGCGGTGTACCGACAGTATTCATGTGAGGTTCCTCAGCACCTTACACTTCATCCTTCTGGCTGCCTCTTTGTCGGCTTCGGCTGCTCACGCCAGTCACTTACTTGGTAAGCTCCTGGTGATTCTCAGTCTTGCCGCCGCGACGCATCCAGAATGATTATGTGTATAAACAAAAACGGCTAACGTCGAAAGACGTCAGCCGCATGCTTTAGGTGCAATTGGGTCCTCGCCTTTCGGCAAGGTCTCACTTACGTCACATGAATGACGCCCGGCGACCGGATGCTTGTACCCGTTATATTTCGAACAGCCGTAGTGTGGCTGCAACTCGAAATCTTTAGGATAGACGCATCGTAATGACGACCCACCGGCAACGAAGTTACTCCCCTTTGCTCGTAACAAAATATGACAGGCTATTCCTCCCGTCAATGATCTGTAACATCTGTTTTACATATCTTTACGCAGGCAGTTCCACGCTCACGTCGTCTGCCGGGAAAACCACCCCCGTTTGACGGCGGATTTCAGTCGATAGCTTCGCGGTAATACGGCTGACGGCCAGGCCTGCATGGTTGACTTCATTCTGCTCGACCAGGCTGGCGAAGGTTTCCGCCTCGTACAGCATGGTGTTGATATGTTGCGGCTGCGTCAGATCCTGGGCTTTACCGCCACGTGGCACGAAAGAGAGCTTCTGGCATTCTGAGATCTTTTCGATTAGCAGTGCACCCGCTTCGCCCTGAATTTCGCTTGGCAGCACCGAGTCGCTGACTTTGGAATGTTGCAGCGTGACGCTGAAATCGCCGTAGTCGAGTACCACCACGCCGTGGGCATCAACGCCACTTTCCAGCAGGCTGGCGGTGGCCTGGAGGCCCTTCGGTTCGCCCCAGAGCGCAACAGACGCCGCCAGAACATAGAAGCCGATATCCATAATCGAGCCGTTAGAGAAGGCCGGGTTAAAGGTGTTCGGGTTTTCGCCATCCAGATAGCGCTGGTAGCGCGAAGAGTACTGGCAGTAGTTGAGAAACGCTTTGCGCAGTTTGCCCGCTTTCGCCAGCGACTGTTTCAGCAGCACAAAATTGGGCAGGCTGGCGGTTTTAAACGCCTCGAACAACACCACCTGGTTCTCTCTGGCGCAGGCAATTGCCTCTTCCACTTCGCGCAGATTCGACGCCAGCGGTTTTTCGCAAATCACATGCTTTTTGTGGCTGAGAAAGAGGCGGGTTTGCGGGAAATGCAGCGAGTTAGGGCTGGCAATATAGACCGCATCAATCTCATCGCTTTGCGCCATGGCCTCCAGCGAAGTAAAAAGATGTTCGACGGGGTAATCCCTGGAGAAATCCTGCGCCTGTTCGAGGCTACGGGAGTACACCGCCGTGAGTTTATATTTGCCCGTTTCATGGGCGGCATCGACAAACTGGCGGGTGATCCAGTTTGTGCCAATGACAGCAAAACGTATCATTAAGCGAGTTCCTTTAACTGAGCACTGTCTGGCACTGTAACATGATGCGCAGAGATGAAAAAAGGTTCATCTCCCGGTTATGGAAGACGTCTCGCACGTCACTCTTTTTGTCAAAAAAGATGCAGCCCGGCAATGCGATCCAGCGCGCTTTGCAATGCATCATCCCCCGCCGTCAGGCTAATGCGAATAAACCCTTCTCCCCCTGGCCCAAAACCAGCGCCAGGTGCGACCAGCACATGCGCTTCCTGCAATAACAACTGGGCAAATTGCTGTGAGCTAAACGCGGGCGGTACCGCAAGCCACAGAAAAAAGGTGCCCTGCTTTTCGCGTACCGGCCAGCGCAGCGCCGCCAGGCGGTGTAACACACGCTCGCGGCGCTGATGATAGACCGATACCAGTTGCGCTAGACGCGCAGAGGGGAGGGCGAGCGCCGTGACTGCCGCATCCTGAATTGCGCCAAACACGGTGCTGTAGCTGTGGGTATGCAGTTTTTTAAATGCCTTGATTATCGAGGCGTTACCGACCGCAAAACCAAAGCGCCAGCCCGCCATATTAAAGGTCTTCGAGAAGGTATACGTCTCTACTCCCCACGCTTTCGCATCAGGCTGAGAAAAGAGGCTCAGCGGAGTGTCTGCGGCATCGCTGCCAATAGCGGCATAGGCGAAATCATGCAGGATGGGCACATGGTAACGCTGCGCAAATTGCAGTGCGCTGGCGAACAGCGCCGGTGTTGCCAGCGCACCCGTCGGGTTATGCGGATAGTTGAGGACAACCAGCCCGGCATGGGCGGCAACGTCATCTGGCACGTCATTGAAATTGGGCAGGAACTGGTTTTCAGCGTGAAGCGGCAGGCCGTAAAAATGTGCCTGTGACTGCAACGCTGCCGAGCGGTAAATGGGGTAGCAGGGGTCGGTAGAAATCAGGTATTGCCCTGGACTGAGTACCGCACGAGGGATCCCACCCACGCCGATATGCGATCCCTGAAAGACCGCCACTTCACTGTCGGGATCCAGGGTCACGCCATAATGATGCTGATAAAAGTCGGCTATCGCCTGGCGGACCTGTGGTTTGCCCCAGAATGAGGGATAACCGTGGTTTTCACGCCGCTGGATCGCCGCTTGCAGAGAGGCGATGATTTCCGGCGGCGTAGGTTGATCCGGGCTGCCGCTTGAGAGATCGATCAGCGGTAAATCGGGGGTGTTCACCTGGGCGGCCAGTTTTTCCAGTACACTGAATAAATTCTCTTCCAGCGCATCGACCAGCGGTGAGGCATTAAAATCAGGCATGGTGTTCTCGAATTGATTTATCAATATGTTTCCATCTTTAATTTATTTTTGTGGATTGTCTAAGCAACAAAATTAGCTATTCATTGGCGATTTCTAGATATGAATTTCCTGATTATATTTATGCTAAAAAAGCAAAATGAAATCCGGTTATGTGACTTACAACGCACAGTCGGCTGTGATTTAATCACTTTTAATTGCACACCAACAGGGAAATTGCGTTATGAAAAAGCCAGTTGTATTAGGTTTTGTCTTTGCTTTGTTGTCATCATCTTCTTTTCTGGCTGCGGCGCAGGATAATATTATTCGTGTTGGCTTTAATCCAGGACCTTATAAAGAACAGTTTGAAAAAGGTGTCGCGCCATTTCTGATTAAGAAAGGCTATAAAGTTGAATATAAAGATTTCAGCGATGGTATTCAGGTAAACGATGCGGTTGCCCGTGGCAACATCGAAGCTAATATCATGCAGCATCCGGTGTATTTAAAATCGGTGAATGAGCGTCTTGGGATCGACAATATCGGTATCGTGCAGGTGCCCACGCCGCCAATGGGGCTGTATGGCGGTAAAATCAAAACGCTGAAAACCCCGGCGGCAGGTACAGTGATTTCTGTTCCTAATCAGCCACCTAATGAATATCGTGCTCTGTTAGTGCTGCAAAGCCTTGGCTGGGTAAAACTCAAACCAGACAGCGATCCGGCCACCTTCTCGCAGCGTAATATCCTCGAAAATCCGTACAAAATTGTTCTCAAAGAGATGGATAACGCCCAGCAGGTACGTGCGCTGCCAGATGTGGATTACGGTTTGATTCAGGGGAATTTTGCCGTCTCCAGCGGCCTGAAACTTAATTCGGCATTACAGCTTGAAACCCCGGTGAGCCAGTTTATAAACGTTGTCACCATCGCCGGGAA
Organism: Citrobacter sp. BDA59-3; assembly: GCF_015167655.1. Classification (NCBI taxonomy): domain Bacteria; kingdom Pseudomonadati; phylum Pseudomonadota; class Gammaproteobacteria; order Enterobacterales; family Enterobacteriaceae; genus Citrobacter; species Citrobacter sp. BDA59-3. Next base: position 4,669,823 of record NZ_CP063427.1, on the reverse strand, counting down.
AAATAAAGACGCGCAGTTTGCTAAAGATATTGTTGCCGGGTATCACTCAGCCGATTTCAAAAATTACATTCTGACTCACGAGCAATATAACGGTTATCTGCAACCTGATTATTTGAAATGAACGATGCAATGATTGAGTTTCGCCATGTCAGTAAAACATTCTCCAGAAAAGGAAACCCGGTTCTGGCATTAAAGGACATTAACCTTAGTATTGCTAAGGGCGATATTTTCGGGATTATTGGTTATAGCGGTGCAGGGAAAAGTACCTTGCTACGTTTAATCAATCGTCTCGAATCGCCAGGCCAGGGAGAGGTGGTCATTAATGGCGAAGTGTTGCAGGAATTTAGCGGTAAGCGTCTGCGTGCCATCAAGAAAGACATTGGCATGATCTTTCAGAATTTTAATTTGCTGAATTCAAAAACGGTTTTTCACAATGTAGCCATTCCGCTCATTTTACAGGGGCGTGATAAGGCGTTTATTCAGGCACGCGTGACGGAGCTGCTGGAGTTCGTCAATCTCAGCGATAAGGTGCATAGCTTCCCGAACGAGTTGTCAGGCGGGCAAAAACAGCGTGTCGGTATCGCCCGTGCGCTGGCGACCAACCCGTCAGTCCTGTTGTGTGATGAGGCGACATCGGCGCTGGATCCCCATACCACAGTGCAGATCTTATTGCTGTTGCAGGAGATCAACCGCCGCTATGGCATCACTATTGTGCTGATTACTCACGAAATGTCGGTAATCCAGAAAATCTGTAACAAGGTCGCGGTGATGCAAAACGGCAGCATTGTGGAGCAGGGCGACGTTTTTAACCTGTTTGCCCAGCCGCAGCATCCGGTCACCGCCAGTTTCGTGCAGTCGGTGATTCACGACAAGCTGCCGGAGCGCGTCTCCGCTGTGCTGCAACGGGATAACGGCGCGCAGGCCCTGCGTCTTGAGTTTGTGGGCGCAACGGCGCAACAGCCCATTATCAACCGCATCATCAAGGACTATGCCATCGAGGTGAATATCCTCTTTGCCAGCATGTCCGAAGTCCAGAGCCGCATTCTGGGGTTCATGATCGTACAGATCCTTGGCGAGCCTGAGCAAACCGGGCGCGCCATTGCCCATCTTCGCGACGCAGGAGTGAAAATCACCCATGTTTGATTTTATTGACACCGCCGTCACCGGCGATCAATTCCTGCTGGCATTGCATGACACCCTGGTGATGATCGCTGTTTCGCTGGGTTTCGGTTCGCTGCTCGGTATTCCGCTGGGTATTGTGCTGGTGGTTTGCCGCCCTGGCGGCATTCTGCCCAACCGATTTGTGCACCAGGTGCTGAACCCGACAATCAACGTTGTCCGCTCGCTGCCGTTTATTATTTTGCTGATTACCATTCTGCCCTTCACCCGTCTGGTGGTGGGCACCACTATTGGTACGGCGGGTGCGATTGTGCCGCTGATTGTCTTTATTGCGCCCTATATTTCCCGGCTGGTGGAAAGCTCGCTGCTGGAGGTGGACGAGGGGATCCTCGAAGCCGCCGATGCCATGGGCGCCACCGCTTTACAGACCATCTGGCACTTTATGCTGCCGGAAGCCGCGTCATCTCTGATCCTGGCCCTCACGACCGCCACCATTGGCCTGCTGGGGGCGACCGCCATGGCCGGCACCGTGGGCGGCGGCGGTATCGGCGATTTGGCCATTACCTATGGCTATCAGCGCTTTGATGCCTTCGCCACGCTGGTCACCGCGCTGGTGCTGATTGTCATTGTCCAGCTTATCCAGACCCTCGGAACCCGCTTTGCCCGCCGTATTCGTCGCGAGTAAGGCCGCTATTTCATCTGTTCAGGAGATAAACATGCCAGTTGTAGAGAGCTTTACCCTCGACCATACCAAAGTCAAAGCCCCGTATGTCCGCGTGGCAGGTTATGAACGTCACCGGCTTGGCAGCGTGGTGCAGAAGTTTGATTTACGTTTCCTGCAACCTAACGTGGATGCCATTCCCACTGCGGCGCTGCACACCCTGGAGCACCTGCTGGCATTTGGCCTGCGCGAAGAGCTGGAAGGGGTTATCGACATTTCGCCGATGGGCTGCCGTACCGGTTTCTATCTGATCCTGTGGGATGAGCACGATCCGAAACACATCGCGGCGGCGCTGACACGGGTCTTGCAGCGTGTGCTTACCGCAACGGATGTGCCTGCGGTCACACCGCTTGCCTGCGGCAACTATCGCGATCATTCGCTGTTCTCCGCTCAGGAGTACGCGAAGCTGGTGCTGGAAGCCGGTATCAGTGACGACCCGTTTCGGGAATAAGCGATGATTGCCCTCGATTTTAGCGGCCAGACCGCGGTGGTGACGGGCGGTCTACAGGGCATCGGTAAAGCCATTGCGCAACTGTTGCATCGGGGCGGCGCGAACGTAGTGATCGGTGATATCGCCGCCAGAGCGCGGGAGCAGAGCCTGCGCCAGTTGGTGGTACGTACCGATGTTGCTTCGCGTGAACAGGCCCATCAGCTCATTGGCGCCGCCGTGGAGACCTTCGGCGGCGTGGACATCCTGGTCAACAGTTGTGGCGTCTCGGCGATGAGCGCGGTCGATGCCATGGATGAGGCTGACTGGCAGCGTATCCTGGATGTGAACGTCAAAGCGATTGGCTGGCTCTCTGAGGCGGCCATTCCGCTGATGCGGGCCAGAAAGGCGGGACGCATCATCAACATCGCCTCGCAGGCGGGCAAAAATGGCTATCGGCTAATGGGCCAGTATGTGGCCTCTAAACATGCGGTGCTCGGCCTGACCAAAGTGATGGCCATTGAGCTTGCCCGTGACAATATTCTGGTGAACGCGGTCTGCCCCGGCATTGTCGAGACAGAGATGAAGTGGCGCGAGCGTCGGGAAGGCGCAGAGCTGCGCGGCATGACGCCGGAAGCCATCTATGCCGAAGACTGCTCGCAGGTGTTACTGGGCCGCACGGCGCAGCCAGCCGATGTAGCTGGCGTGGTGGCGTTTTTGGCAAGCCCGCTGGCGGCCTATATGACCGGGCAGGCGATTAATGTGACCGGTGGGATGACGATGCATTAAAAACCTTCCCATCAGGCTATCTCATTTGCCATTTTGGCGCAGGGCAGTGCTCACAAGCCTCACGTACTTCATGTACGTTCCTGTTGTTGCGCGCTGTCCGGTTCCAGACTGCCTGTAACCATAACTGCCTGATTAACAGGTTTTATATCGAGGTACCACAATGAAACCCGAGCAACTTGCGGTAATGCACTGGGGAACCTATCGGGTGACCACCGATGACGGCAAGCTGACCGCGGTCAGCCCGGTTGCGTGGGACAGCAACCCGTCACGGATTGGGCAGTCGTTGCCGGGCGCGGTGCAGGGGACATCACGCGTTCGTCGTCCGGCGGTGCGGGAAGGGTTTCTGAAAGGGGGCGCCGTCAGCCGGGAGGGGCGCGGGCGTGAACCTTTTGTCGAAGTGAGCTGGGAGCAGGCGCTGACGCTGGTGGCCGATGAACTCACCAGGGTTAAAGGCGAGCAGGGCAATGCGGCGATTTATGGCGGCTCTTATGGCTGGTCCAGCGCCGGACGTTTTCATCATGCGCAGAGCCAGCTTCACCGTTTTCTCAATCTCTTTGGCGGCTATACCGGCAGCACCAACACCTACAGTATCGCCGCCGGGGAGCGCATTTTGCCGCACATTCTTGGCGATCTCGACACCTTACAACGCCAGCACACCCACTGGCCGGTACTGGCGGAACACTGCCAACTGTTTGTCGCCATCGGTGGCTTGCCGCTGCGTAATGCGCAGGTTAACGGCGGCGGGGCCAACGACCACGCGCTACAGCACTGGTTGCAGACGTTGAGCCGCAACGGCACCCGCTTCATCAATATCAGCCCGGTACAAAACGATCTTTCAGCCGTGCCGGATGCCGACTGGCTGGCGGTCAAACCCGGCAGCGATACGGCGTTGCTGCTGGCGCTCTGCCAGGTGCTGATTGCCGACGCGTTATACGATCAGGCCTTTGTCGACAGCCACACGGTCGGGTTCGCGCCATACCGGGATTATCTCTTTGGCCGGGGCGACGGCGTAGTAAAAAGCCCGGAATGGGCCGAGTCCAGAACCGGACTCGCTGCCGGGGTGATTCGCCAGTTGGCACATGAGATGGCACAGCATCGCACGATGATCAACATTGCCTGGTCGGTTCAGCGAGCCCGTCAGGGGGAACAGGCTTTCTGGGCGACAGTGGCGTTAACCGCACTGTTGGGGCAGATTGGCACTCCCGGCGGTGGGCTGGGCTTCGGCTACGCCTCGACCAACCTGGCGGGGGCCGACCGTCGCGTCTTTTCCGGCCCGCGTTTGCCCCAGGGGCGCAATCCGGTTGAGGGGAAAATTCCGGTTGCCCGATTTTCCGATATGCTGCTGCACCCCGGCGAACCCTATGAATTTGACGGGCAGACCCACCTTTACCCCGATATTCGCTTTGTCTACTGGGCGGGTGGCAATGTCTTTCATCACCATCAGGATCTGAACAAGCTGGTACGCGCCTGGCGGCGCCCGGAAACCATTGTGGTCCACGAGCAGTACTGGACCGCACAGGCGAAATTCGCCGATATCGTCCTGCCTGCCACCACTTCGCTTGAGCGGGAAGATATCGGCAGTGCCAGCAACGACGGCTTTATGATTGCCATGCGCCAGCATATTGCGCCGTTTGCCGATGCGCGTGACGACTATACCATTTTCAGCGGGCTGGCGGCCCGTCTCGGGTTTGGTGAGGCTTACACCGAAGGGCGGGACGCCAGAGCATGGCTGGAGGTTATGTACGAGCAGTCGCGCCCCCGAGCCGGGGCAGACGGGATCGCGCTCCCGCCGTTCGATGCGTTCTGGCAGCAGGGCGTTCTGGAATTTTCACGCCCCGCCCGGCCGCAGATCTTGCTTAAAGATTTTCGCGACGATCCGCTGAACGCGCCCCTTGCCACCCCTTCCGGCAAAATTGAGCTTTTTTCGCAGACCATTGCCGATTTTGGCTACGAAGAGTGTCCGGGGCATCCGTACTGGCACGAGCCGGAGGCGCAATATCAGCAGGCGCTCGCCCGCGAATGGCCGCTGCATTTGCTCTCCAGCCAGCCGCGTACCCGCCTGCATAGCCAGTACGACCACGGCAGCGTGAGCCGGGAGACCAAAATCGCCGGGCGTGAACCTCTGTGGATGCATCCGCATGATGCCGAAGAGCGCGACATTCACGACGGCGAGGTGGTGAAAGTGTTCAATACGCGAGGTGCGTTACTGGCCGGGGTGAAACTGAGCGAGGCCATCCGGCCCGGCGTGGTGCAGATGTCCACCGGCGCCTGGTATGATCCGCAGAATACAGAAGATGATCAGCCACTCGATAAACATGGCAATCCCAACGTTTTAACAGAAGATCGCGGCAGTTCGCGGCTGGGACAAGGATGCAGCGCCCAGAGTTGTCGGGTGGACGTGGTGAAGTTTGAAGGGCCGTTACCGGCGATAACGGCCTGGGAACCGCCTGTTTTTGTCACGCTCGCGCAACAAAAACAGGCCTGATGCCTTACTGAACGGCGGCGAAGGCTGAAGCCACGCGACCGATATTACTGTGGTTAAGGCCCGCCACGCACACGCGGCCGCTGGCAATCAGGTAGACCCCAAAGGCTTCGCGCAGTTTATCCACCTGTTCAGCGCTGAATCCGGTGTAACTGAACATCCCGCGCTGGGTCAGCAGGTAGGTAAAGTCGTGCGTTGGCAGGGCATCTTTGAGGACATCCACCAGCGCCTGGCGCATTTCGCTGATACGGGTGCGCATGGCGTCCACTTCCGCACGCCACAGGGCGTTAAGCTCCGGGTCATTGAGCACCGTGGAGACGACCTGCGCGCCAAAATTCGGCGGGCTGGAGTAGTTGCGACGCACGGTGGCTTTCAACTGGCCCAGCACGCGTCCGGCGGCGTCAGCATCTTCACACACCACGGACAGCCCACCCACGCGCTCGCCATACAGCGAGAATATTTTGGAGAAGGAGTTGCTGACCAGCGCAGGCAGGCCGGTGCTGGCGATAGCGCGAATGGCGTAGGCATCATCTTCCAGACCCGCGCCAAAGCCCTGATAGGCAATGTCGAGGAACGGGATCAGATCGCGGGAAATCAGCACCTCAATCACTTCATCCCACTGCGCATTCGTCAGATCCGCGCCCGTCGGGTTGTGGCAGCACGGGTGGAGCAGCACGATACTGCGCGGCGGCAGTTGTTTTAAGCTGTTGAGCATGCCGCTGAAATCGACACCGCGTGTGGCGTTATCGAAGTACGGGTAGGTGTGAACCTTAAACCCGGCACCGGCAAAAATAGCGATATGGTTTTCCCAGGTCGGATCGCTGACCCACACCCCGGAGTCCGGGAAGTAGCGTTTCAGGAAATCGGCACCCACTTTCAGCGCGCCCGAACCGCCCAGCGTCTGGATGGTGGCGATACGCCCGGCGTTCAGTGCCGGATGGTTGTCGCCAAACAGCAGCGTCTGAATGGCGCTGCGATAAGGGGCGAAACCTTCCATCGGCAGATAGAGGCTGGCTTTTTGCGGCTGGCTCTGCAAGCGGGCTTCGGCCTGTTGTACTGCCTTAAGGCAAGGAATGATGGCCTGCTCGTCATAATACAGACCGATGCTAAGGTTCACTTTGTCAGTACGGGTGTCCTGATGGAAAGTCTCCATCAACGACAGGATAGGGTCGCCCGCATAGGCGTCAACGTTCTGGAACACAGTCACTACTCCTGAAATTACTGTCAGAGGTCAATCCATTACACCGCATAGCGTCCCGGGCGGTGGTTCATGGCAATAATGGAATTCAGAATCACGGCGCCCACAATGGAGGCCGCCAGCATCGGCAGGCTCACGAAGAACAGCGATGCGGTCACGATACAGGCATCGACCACCATCTGGAATTTACCGGCGCGGATGCCGCTTTTATCCTGCAGATAGAGCGCCAGAATATTCACGCCGCCGAGACTCGCTTTATGACGGAACAGCACCACAAAACCAATGCCGACCATGATGTTGCCAAACAGCGTGGCGTAGTAGGGGTTAAGCTGATCGAAATGGATAAAGCGCCCGTGCAGATCGGAGAACAACGACACCAGCGCCACGGCGCAGAACGTTTTCAGCGTGAACTGCATGCCCATCCGGCGAACAGAGAGCCAGTAAAAGGGCAGGTTGATCAAAAAGAACGCCACGCCAAACGGCAGGTGAGTCGCGTAATGGATCAGAAAAGCGATACCCGCCGTACCGCCAGTGAGCGCGCCCGCCTGGCGAAACATAATCACGCCAAAAGAGATCATTAGCGTACCGAACAGCAGCGCCAGCGCATCTTCCAGCCAGGTATGAGCAAGTTTATTGGGAGTCAGGACGTTATCCATAAGAAAGTACGATTCAACAATTGCTAAAGATAAGAAATATCTTGCAAAAAACGCACCAGATCTGCTTCCTGATGCGATTGAATGGAGGAAAAACAGGCGGCCATATCGCTAACGTATTGATATGGCGAAAAGAGAAGGTTGCGTGTTTTGTGCGTTTTTACGCTGTTATTCGCTTGAGGTGTGTATTTTTGTCTCACCGGATACATTAATTAACCGATTGATTGCACCATAATAAGGCGCGTTGCCCTGTATTAGGGCGCAAGACCACTGCCCGGCATCAACTGGCCATTCTCTTTCAGGCGGTTAAGGACAACCGAAGTTTTCAAATGAGCGACCCCTTTATTTTGCGCCAGAATATGGCTGATTAAATGGCTCAGACCTGGCAAATCCGGCACGGCTACCCTGAGCAGGTAATCGGCATCGCCCGTGGTTTTCCAGGCATCCAGAATCGCGTCCACTTCGCTCACCATCTGGTGGAAGCTTTCCACATACTCCTGCGTGTGGTTTAAAAGACGCACCTCAATCAGACCCAGCATCTCGCGCCCGGCGGCATCCGGTGCGAGCCGAGCATGGTAGCCCAGAATCAGTTGCGCCTGCTCCAGCGCGATACGACGCCGTGAACACTGGGAAGCAGAAAGGCCGATGAGGTCGCTCAGTTCCTGGTTAGTTAAACGGCCATTGGCCTGCAACAAAGTGAGGATTTTCAGATCAAAGTCGTCGATGTTATACATGTGCGCCAATACCGGAACGAAAGAGTGGCTAACAGACTAACAGCTTTTTTGATGACGAGAAGCCTGACGGCGCTGCGCTTTTTTGCGCTGCACCAAAACAGTTCGTTTTCATGCATACAGAGGCTGTTTTTCTCATACATCGTGCGATTTAAGCGTGCTTATTGCGCGAAGTTGCTGAAAATTCAATCGCCGCGCTCAAGATGTGGATGTGACTGGAAATTTATATCTCCCGCTTATTCAGTTAGTTAGCCTGCCATTGTCGTGTTCTCCCCGCTGACTGGCCTGAAAGTTGCTCTGGCCGAAGGTGACGTTTACAGACAGGGGAGAGGTCAGAGATGGCAGAACAACACAATAACGAATTAAAACGCGGGTTAAAAAACCGTCATATCCAGTTGATTGCGCTCGGTGGGGCCGTAGGCACCGGGCTTTTTTTGGGCATTGCGCAGACCATTCGCATGGCCGGGCCGTCCGTACTGTTGGGGTACGCCATCGCCGGGGTGATTGCTTTTTTCATTATGCGCCAGCTCGGTGAAATGGTGGTTGAAGAGCCAGTGGCGGGCTCTTTCAGCCATTTTGCCAACCGCTACTGGGGACCTTTTGCCGGGTTTATGTCCGGCTGGAACTACTGGGTGCTCTATGTGCTGGTAAGCATGGCGGAACTGACGGCGGTTGGGATTTATATTCAATACTGGTGGCCGGACGTGCCAACGTGGGTATCGGCGGCCATTTTCTTTGTGGCAATTAACGCCATCAACCTGACGAACGTCAAAGTGTACGGCGAGATGGAGTTCTGGTTCTCCATTATCAAAGTTGCGGCCATTATCAGCATGATTGCTTTTGGCGGCTATCTTTTGTTTAGCGGCAGCGGTGGCCCGGATGCATCGGTGGCGAACTTGTGGCAGGACGGTGGATTCTTCCCGAATGGCATCAGTGGCCTGGTCATGGCGATGGCGGTGATCATGTTCTCCTTTGGCGGTCTGGAGCTGGTGGGGATCACGGCGGCAGAGGCCGACGATCCGCAAAAGAGCATTCCCAAAGCCACTAATCAGGTTATCTACCGTATTCTGCTGTTTTATGTGGGTTCACTGGCCGTTTTGCTGTCGCTCTATCCGTGGAAAAACGTGGTGGAAGGCGGCAGCCCGTTCGTCCTGATTTTCCATGCGCTGGACAGCAACATCGTCGCGAACGCCCTCAATCTGGTGGTGCTCTCCGCCGCGCTGTCGGTCTATAACAGTTGTGTTTACTGCAATAGCCGCATGCTGTTTGGCCTGGCGCGGCAGGGGAACGCGCCGCGTTCGCTGCTTAAGGTGAACCGCCGGGGGATCCCGCTGACCGCGCTGGGGGTATCGGCTTTGGCCACGGCGCTGTGCGTGCTGATCAACTATGTGATGCCGGGCAAAGCCTTTGAATTGCTGATGGCGCTCGTGGTGGCGGCCCTGGTGATCAACTGGGCGATGATTTGTATCACTCACCTGAAATTCCGTCTCGCCATGCAAAAAACCGGAAAAACCACCGCTTTTCAAAGCCTCGGTTATCCGCTGACTAACATCATTTGTCTGCTTTTCCTGGCGGGGATCCTGGTGGTGATGTTTATGACGCCGGGGATCCGTATCTCTGTATGTCTGATCCCGGCATGGCTGCTGGTGCTGGGGGCGGGCTATATGTTGAAGAAAAAACGCGCCGCCGCCGTTCTGGTAGCGGAAGTGAATCAAGGCTAAAGGTGATGATGCCGGAGCGATGCTCCGGCATCGAAGTGGAAAACGGGTGGGGAACGTCACCAGCCGTATTCGGAATAAACCTGTGAAATCAGGATATTGTCGATAGCCTGCCTGACATAAGGAATGGTGATGTGTGGCCGCACACGTTGCGGCGGCGGTCACTGTTTCACCATCCTCAAGCCCCTGGCGGCAGGCTGTAAAAGCCATCCATCCTGTGCCCGTGCGTTTGAATATACATATCTGATTACCTTTCCTGAGCAGGATAAAAACCGCAACAGAAAGGCAGTATCTTTCTCTTTTCATTTGCCTCGACCTTGTGTGTACATTGACTGTGTATAAATACAGTTACTGAACACACATAAGAGACGGGCCGCAATTCAAATAAGAATGCTGGCTGGATGGGATGGTTGAGCGCAGTAAGCCTTCTGCATTGTTTTAAAATGATCGAACGATGATTAGAGGAAATTATGGACACTTACCGGTCATAGATGTCTATTTAATTAATATTTAGCGTCATATGAGGAATATTAAACCAGAAAAAACACAAATACTGGCATAGTATAAATAAAACGAGTGGGCGGGCGGCTCCGTTTACGGCCTCTTTTTATTGCTGTATAACGGAAATGCTTAGCATGAAAACTATCGCAACATAATAAGATCGAACGGCAAAACAAAGGGTAAGGTTAAGGTAATGTCAGACGAGAGAATCTCCGATAAAGTCAAAAATGTGCAGTCATCTGCCATCCGCGAATTATTAAAACACAGCAAAATGGAAGGGGTTATCTCTCTTGGCGGGGGCATTCCTAATCCTGATCTCTTTGATCGCGAAGGGCTCCAGATGGCGATGGATAAAGTGTTATCCGTTTCCTGGAAAGATGCTTTTCAATATGGCCTGAGCGAAGGCAGCCCGGATTTGCGTGAGGCAATTTGCCAGCTTCTGGAACAGCGTCTGATTACCTGTAACCCTGATGAAGTCGTGATTACCTCCGGTTCTCAGCAGTCTCTGGATATGCTCGCCCGCGTGCTGATTAATCCTGGCGATGTCATTGTTGTGGAAAGACCCACCTATCTGGCCGCGTTGCAGGTTTTCCATCTGGCGGAAGCTCAGCTTGCGTCTGTTGGTACAGACGGGGAAGGCATGAAGGTTGATGAGCTGGAAGAACTGGTCAAAACCACCACCATCAAAGCCGTTTATATTGTGCCGACCTTCGGCAACCCTGGCGGGGTTACACTCTCTGATGAGCGCCGCAAAAAGCTGGTGGCGCTCTCTAAGCGCTATAACTTTGTCATTATCGAAGATGATCCCTATAGCGAAATTAATTTTACCGACAAACTGTTCAAGCCATTAACTGCCTGGGCAAAAGAGATAGACAACAGCGAGAACGTTATTTACACCTCGACGTTTTCCAAAATTCTGGCGCCGGGTGCGCGTGTCGGCTGGGTTGTTGCGCCGGAGTGGATTAAAAAGCAGATTGTGACCCTGAAACAGGCTACGGATTTGCATACCAGCTCCCTGTCGCAGTCGCTGGCCTATCACTATTTGCAGACGGGCCGCCTGCCAGAACAGTTAAAGATTATCCGCGCTTCTTATAAAGATAAATGTCAGGTGTTATGCGAAGAGATCGAACGTGAACTGGGCGAGCATCTGACCTTTCACCGTCCGCAAGGGGGCATGTTCCTGTGGGCCAAATTTAAGTACGAGAAGAACACCACCGACTGGCTGAAAAAGACGCTGGCGAATGGCGTGGTCTATGTGCCGGGCGAGTTCTTCTATGCGGATAACCCGGATGCATCGACGTTGCGTATGTCTTATGTATCAGTGGCGGATGAAAATCTCAGAAAAGCCGTCGCCCGCCTCAAAGCCTCTCTTGAATAAGTTCAGACATAAAAAAACCATGTATCCCATCAGGGATACATGGTGAGTAAAGGGTTTATATCCCTATTCGCTGACATAAATGTGCCCGAGTGCGAACAGGTATTAAAACCAATCATCTAAATGCTTCGAGAATACTTCTACAACAAGCTGTAAAAGTATTTCTACATAATGATTTTATTGTCCCTCTGCGTCAAATTCAAATCTTGAATCATATGATTCAAAAATAAGATAAATAACGCTCTGGATGTTTATCTGAATCCACTTTGGTAGATGGTGATACGGGGTTTTTTAAATAATTTATTATTTACAGAGTGTTACGGTTTTTTTTATGTCATCGTATAAAGGTTAACTCGTTGCATTATTAGTGACTGGGATCGCATATTAATAAATGCAGAATAAATGACTTTAATTATTTTGGGGTTGTTGATGTTTTATTTAATTTCATATCAAAGCCATCCTTCGTCTTTACATAAAAGCCACAAACGCATATCAAATTCCAGTTGATGATACTGAGGCTCCATATGGCAACATAATTGATAAAACGCTTTGTTGTGCTCTTTCTCTTTCAGGTGCGCCAGTTCATGCACCACGATCATACGCAGAAAGGCTTCCGGTGCCTGGCGAAAAACGGTGGCGACGCGGATTTCTGCTTTCGCTTTGAGCTTACCGCCCTGCACGCGCGACACCGCGGTATGCAGCCCTAACGCGTTTTTGAGCACATGGATTTTGCTGTCATAAGCGACTTTGTTGATTTGCGGCGCGTTACGCAAAAACTGATTTTTAAAATCCTGCGTATAAACATAGAGCGCTTTATCGGTCGTGATGTCGTGCGTATCGGGGTAACGCTTGAGCAAAACCTCGCTCAGCCGATTTTGCGCGATCAGCGTTTGTACCTGTGCCAGCAGTGATTCGGGGTAACCCTGCAAATAAGTGAGTGTTGTCATGTTTAAGGGGTTTACAACTCCGGATAATTAAGCGATAAAACGCGCGAATTCTAGCACCCCGGAGGGTCGATGGGCCAGGTTGAGTTAATTGGACAGTCATTTGCATTAGAGCGTTTCCCACCCAATGCCGAAGAAGCGTCGTTACAGGCGTGGGATGCGGCAGATGAATATCTGCTAAATCAGGTAAATGAGACCGAAGGCACGACGCTCATCTTTAACGATAGCTTCGGCGCGTTGGCCTGTGCCCTGGCGGCATATCGTCCTGTCAGCGTGAATGATTCGTTTATCGCGGAGCAGGCTACCCGCCATAACCTGCGCCTGAACGGGATGGACGAAGACGCCGTGACTTTCCTGGATAGCCTGAGCGAACTGCCGGCTGCCCCTGCGCGCGTGCTGATTAAAGTACCCAAACAGCTTGCGCTGCTGGAGCAACAGCTTTGTGCGCTGCGTCGCGTCGTGACCCCACAAACGCAGGTTATCGCCGGTGCCAAAGCGCGTGATATTCACAACTCCACCATGGCGTTGTTTGAAAAATACCTCGGCCCGACCACCACGTCGCTGGCGTGGAAAAAAGCGCGTCTGATCCACTGTATCTTTACTGCTCCGGCGGTGGCCGATGCGCCGCAGACCTATGACTGGCAGTTAGAGGGAACGGACTGGACCATCCATAACCATGCGAATGTATTTTCACGCAGCGGGCTGGACATTGGTGCGCGTCTTTTCCTCAAGCATTTGCCGGAAAACGTGGAAGGGGAGATGGTCGATCTCGGCTGTGGTAACGGTGTGATTGGTCTGCAACTGCTGGCGCAGAACCCGCAGGCGCGTGTGCTCTTTACCGACGAATCCCATATGGCAGTGGCCTCCAGCCGCCTGAATGTGGAACGTAACATGCCGGACGCGCTGGAGCGTAGCGAGTTTATGGTCAATAACGGGCTGTCGGGTATTGAACCGGACCGTTTTGATGTGGTGCTGTGCAATCCGCCGTTCCATCAGCAAAGCGCCATCACCGATCATATTGCCTGGCAGATGTTCCACGATGCTCGCCGCAGCCTGAAATATGGCGGTGAATTAATTGTGGTGGGCAACCGTCATCTAGATTACTTCCGTAAGCTTAAGAAGATTTTTAGTAACTGCAGCAACGTGGCGTCTAACGGTAAGTTTGTGGTGCTAAAAGCGGTGAAATTGCGCAGACAGCGCTGATTTTCCCCCGGCGGCGCTGCGCTTACCGGGGCTACAGAAACGCGCCCGAATACCGGAAAACAACCTCTGGCCCGGATAAGGCGCTTGCGCCGCCATCCGGGTCGTCATAACACATCAAATCGTCAGCGCTAATGTCGTGCCCTGGGCTATCGCCCGGCGGGCATCAAGCTCCATTGCCACATCGCAGCCGCCAATCAAATGTACCGTTTTTCCCGCTGCCTGTAACGGCTCTGCCAGCTCGCGGCGCGGCTCCTGGCCTGCACACAGGATCACATTGTCTACCGCCAGCAACTGCGGTTCGCCGCCGATCAAGACATGCAGCCCCTCGTCGTCGATCTTCTGATAACTGACCGCCGGGATCATTTTCACCCCGCGCGACAGCAGGGTGGTACGGTGGATCCAGCCGGTGGTTTTCCCCAGACCTTCACCCGGTTTGCTGGCTTTACGCTGGAGCATCACGATCTTACGCGGACTTTTCGGCAACTGTGGGCCTTCCGGGCGCAAACCGCCCACATGGTTGAGGCTGGTATCGATGCCCCACTCCACACAAAATTCTGCGATATTCTGGCTGGTGGGTTCACCCGGCTGGCTAAGATACATCGCGGTATCAAAACCAATTCCCCCGCAGCCGATAATCGCCACCTTCTCGCCGACCGGCACTTTATCGCGCAAAACGTCAAGGTAACTCAGCACCTTAGGATGGGTGATCCCCTCGATCTCCGGCATGCGCGGCACAATACCGCTGGCGAGGATCACCTCGTCAAAGGCTTCCAGCATGGTGGGCTGCACAAACTGATTGAGGCGTAACGTCACGCCGGTGATGTCGATCATTTTGCGGTAGTAGCGCAGGGTTTCGTAGAACTCCTCTTTGCCGGGGATCTGTTTGGCGATATTGAACTGACCGCCAATTTCGGCAGACGCATCAAATAGCGTCACGCTATGCCCACGGGCAGCGGCGTTGACGGCAAAGGCCAGACCGGCGGGACCTGCGCCAATCACGGCCAGCGTTTTCTGGCGGGTGGCTGGTGTGAGCGGCATTTTGGTTTCGTGGCAGGCGCGCGGGTTGACCAGGCAAGAGGTCACTTTGCCCACGAAGATCTGATCGAGGCAGGCCTGGTTGCAGCCGATGCAGGTGTTGATCTCATCAGCGCGACCGCTTTGCGCTTTGGAAAGGATCCCGGCATCGGCAAGGAACGGGCGCGCCATCGACACCATATCGGCATCGCCGCGAGAGAGAATATCGTCTGCCACCTGCGGATCGTTAATACGGTTGGTGGTGACCAGCGGGATGCCCACTTTGCCTTTCAGCTTGCGGGTAACCCAACTGAATGCCGCGCGCGGCACCGGGGTGGCAATGGTCGGGATACGGGCTTCGTGCCAGCCGATACCGGTGTTGATGATGGTCGCGCCCGCCGCTTCAATGGCTTTCGCCAGTTGGACGGTTTCCTCAAAGACGCCTCCGCCTTCCACCAGGTCGAGCATCGACAGGCGGTAGATAACAATAAAATCACGGCCTACCCGTTCACGCACCGCCCTGACCACTTCCACGGCAAAGCGCATTCGCCGGGCATAATCGCCGCCCCATTCGTCTTCCCGCTGATTGGTGCGTGCTGCGAGAAACTCGTTAATCAAATAGCCCTCTGAGCCCATCACTTCCACGCCGTCATAACCGGCCTGCTGTGCCAGATGTGCACAGCGGGCAAAGTCGTCAATCAGCGCCAGGATTTCGTCATGACTCAGAGCGTGCGGGGTAAAACGGTTAATCGGCGCCTGAATGGCGGACGGCGCCACCAGGTTTGGCTGAAAGCTGTAACGCCCGGTATGCAAAATTTGCAGGGCGATTTTGCCGCCTTCCTGATGTACGGCATCGGTTATCAGGCGATGATGCGGAAGCTGATGTTCATCGTTAAGTACCGCACCACCCTGCATTGTTACGCCCGAAAGCCCCGGTGCCACACCGCCGGTGACAATCAGCGCCACCCCATGGCGTGCTCGTTCGGCATAGAAGGCCGCCAGCCGGGCCGCGCCGTCAGGACGCTCTTCCAGACCGGTGTGCATTGACCCCATTAATACGCGGTTCTTTAACGTAGTAAAACCCAAATCCAGTGGGGCAAATAACGACGGGTAATGGCTCATATCGCTTCCAGTGTTAATTTTTTGTTATGTGGTCGGATGAGTTGTAATTTAGCGTTTGGCGGAGAAAAGGGAAAAGGGGAATGCGTTGATTGTGATGGGATTCAAAGATTGGCGCGGCCTGATGCCCTCACCCTGACCCTCTCCCACAGGGGTGAGGAATCCCCAGTAGTCTTAAGTCTTACAGCGATAACGTTGCTTAATAAGAATAAAACCGTGACAGCGATGACAGGGTCCGGCTGAAAATCGATGAGGCGTTGGCGGCTGACCGGGGCCGCCCGCAGGGAAGCGGGCGGAGGGGCCAGCCTGCAAGGACGCAGGCTGGTCCCCGACCCGAAAGTCAGCCGGCATAAGCATCATGGACCGCGCCAGCGGCGATTTTCCTGGCCGGGAGCCCGGGTCGCCAGGGTGGTGGCGGTGAGCCACCCTGGCACGTTCACGGGTTCTGTCGCGACAGAAAAGCAAGGAACATAAGGTGAACGGAATGACCATCAGAGCCGCATTTTCCCCCTCACCCTGACCCTCTCCCCAAAGAGGAGAGGGGACCGATCGTGCTCGTATTTTTGTGGGGATTCCTCAGCCCACGGGGAGAGGGGACCGATCGAGCGTTTCTGCCTCGCCGTAGCGCGGATAAGCGCAGCGCATCAGGGGTTGCGGCCTGGGCCCTCAGACAGAAAGACGGGGTGATGATGCGCGTACCAGGCCCGGTGCCTGCCACATTGACGTTGTCAGCCCGCTATCCACCAGACCGAGCTGATCGGCATACACCGCCTGCCACTTCTGCATCATCTCGTCATATAACTCGCGATGCTGCGGGTTCGGCGTGAACTCCCGGCTCCATTTCACCAGTCGTTCACCGGTTGCCGCCATATTGTCATACAGACCCGCCCCGACGCCTGCGGCAATGGCGCAGCCCAGCGCGGTGGCCTCTTTGACTTCCGGCACGCGTACAGGCAGGCCAGTGACGTCGCTTAAAATCTGGCTCCACAGCGCCCCTTTTGAACCGCCGCCCGCAAACACCAGGCTGTCGAACTTCACGCCGGAAAAGCGGGAAATCTGTGCCAGGTTACAGGCTGAGACGATGGCGGCATTCTCTTCCAGCGCGCGGAACAGCGTCGCTTTATTGCATTTTTCCGGGTCGATGGAGAGGTTAATAAACGACGGGGCCGCGTGGTACCACTGCTTGAAATGCATCGCATCGGAGAAGATCGGCATCACGCCGTGGGAGCCCGCCGGAACGCGAGCAGCCATCTCTTCCAGCAGGCTATAGGTGTCCATTCCCATGCGCTCGGCAATCAATTTTTCTTCCGCGCAGAAGGCATCACGGAACCAGCGCATGGTTAAGCCGGTAAAGAAACTGATCGACTCCGCCTGCGCCATGCCAGGGATCACATGCGGGTTCACGCGAATATTCATCTCCGGGTCGGTCCGCACCTGCGGCAAGTTGACCACCTGTTGCCAGAATGTCCCCCCCAGCACGGCCGTCTGTCCGGGGCGTACCACCCCCAGACCCAGACAACCCAGTTGGACATCGCCTCCGCCCATGATTACCGGCGTGCCTTCGCGCAGACCGCTCTCCTGTGCCGCCTCTCTGGTCACTTCGCCCAGCACGCTGCCGGTCTCTTTTACCGGCGAAAGAATATCGGCGCGCAGTCCGGCCATATCCAGCAGGGAAGGCCGCCAGTCACGGGTAAACAGATCGAGCATGCCGGTGGTGCCCGCGTTGGAAGGATCGACCGCCAGCCAGCCTGAAAGGCGCGCCGCCAGCCAGTCGCTGATCATGGTGATCGTGACCGCGTTGCGATAGATATCCGGGCGATGGTGCGCCAGCCAGAGCAGGCGGGGCATTGCGCTCAGGGCCAGCGTCTGCCCGGAGACCTCATAGACTTCGGATTCAAAGCGATCGTTGTGGATCTCTTTGAGTTCGGCCACTTCCCGGCTGGCGCGCGCGTCGACGTTAGCGCAGGCCCAGATGGCATCACCGTACTGGTCATACAGCACAATGCCTTCGCGCATGGAACAGCAGGCGATGGACTTGATATCCGCACCGGAAAGACCCGCGTTCGCCAGCGCCTGGCGAACGCACTGGCAGGTCAGTTGCCAGTTGGTGGCGAGATCGAACTCCATTGAGCCCGGCACATTTTCCACGCTCAGGTGTTTCCATTCCGCCTGGCCGACGGCAACCTGTCTCCCGGTTAAATCGAAGATCACTGCACGAATGCTGCCGGTCCCTGCATCTAACGCTAAAAGGTAACTCATGGGCTTGCCTCGCTGTTATCAGCGCAGCGCGGCAGGCGGCGCGTTATTGCGCCAACGCCAGGACCGCGCGTGCTGTTGTTTCTTCCGTCACCAGGCCATTGATACGGCGGCCTTTGAGTGCGGCATAAATCGCGTCTGCCTTTTCCACGCCCCCGGCGGCACCGATGATGGTCGGCAATTGCGCCAGCTCATCCAGGGTGACGCCGAGTAATTCCCGATGAATCTCTAGCCCTTCGACCCGTTCGCCATCAGCCTGCAAAAAGAAGCCCAGGATGTCGCCGACGGCCCCTTTGCGCGCATACATCAGTTGTTCACCTTCGCTGATATAGCCCGAGCGCAGGATCGTGGCATCGCGCTTCTGATTCACTGATCCAATACCCACCACGGCAACATCGGCGGCGGTGGCGGCGAGGATCACATCCCGCACGCTCGATTCCCGTTTCAGGATCTCTGCCACCTCCGGTGACGATACGCGCAATGGCGCGGGGATCATGCTGACGCTACAGGCGGCATCCAGTTGGCCAATCCCGGTCATGTAGGGGCCGACCCCGCCGGAGAGCGTCACCAGGCGAATTTGCTGCGAACTGATAAACCCGCTCAGATGCTGCAGACAACTCATGGTGGTTTCGCCAAATCCCACCGCCAGAAGCTGACCTGGCTCCAGCACTCCCATTAATGACTGTGCGGCGCCAATTCCGAGTCGCACGCTCATGGGCGGGGTATTCAGGGCTGGCAGCACGCGGGTCAGGCGTAAGCCAAACTGGCGTTGCAGCTCGGTTTCCAGCGCCAGACACCCTTCATAGCGGGAGTTAATCTGTACGCGGATCACCCCGGACTGCCGCCCCTTCTCCAGCAGGCGCGAAATCTTGAGGCGCGGTAAACCCAGCCGTTCGCCGATATCGTTTTGTGTCAGGCCGTCGTGGTAGTAACACCAGGCCACACGGGCCACCAGCTCTTCTTCTGCCAGCGCCAGACCTGCAAAGCGTCCTTCTTCTAATGTTCTTTTTTCGCTCATATCTGAACTCTTATAAAAATTTAGATCATATGTTCGTGCTTGCCTGCGGTGAAAATGTGAGCCGCCTGGCAAAACAGATCTTTTGATGTCGCTGTTGGAATAGAGAGATCCAAATACATAAAAGTGTGATCACTGCACGGTTGTAAATATAGTTCACCGTCTACGCTTTTGAACATTATTGAAATAAAAAATCATTTGTTCAATAGCGGGGCTGCAATGAATCCACTGATTGAAGCGCGAGGCATCAATAAGCAATTGTCAGGCGTCACGGTCCTGAAAGGCATTGATTTCACGCTGTATTCAGGCCAGGTCCATGCGCTGATGGGCGGTAACGGCGCGGGAAAATCGACGCTAATGAAAATTATCGCCGGGGTGGAAACGCCAGACAGCGGTGAACTTTTCGTTTGCGGCAAGGCGTTTGCGCGCCTTAAGCCGAATCAGGCGCATCAGCTTGGTATCTATCTGGTCCCGCAGGAACCGATGCTGTTTCCCAACCTGAGCGTGCGGGAAAATATCCTGTTTCGCCTGCCGCGCAGCGCACAACATGACACGCTGCTCACAGAGAAACTGCAGCAGCTTAACTGCCAGCTTAACCTGCAGGCGGCCGCCAGTACGCTGGAAGTAGCCGATCAGCAAATGGTTGAGATCTTACGCGGCCTGATGCGTGACGCGAAGATCCTGATCCTCGACGAACCCACCGCCTCTCTTACGCCCGGCGAAACTGACCGGCTTTTCCGCCAGATCCGCGCCCTGCAAGAACTGGGTGTTGGGATTGTTTTTATCTCTCATAAATTGCCGGAAATCCGTGCGCTGGCAAGCCATGTGTCGGTGATGCGCGACGGGGCAGTGGTGCTGAGCGGTGAAATCGCCAGCCTCGACGACAACGCCCTGATTACTGCCATGACGCCCGCGAGCCGCGAGAAAAGCTTAAGCGATACCCAAAAACTGTGGCTGGCGCTGCCGGGCAATCGCCGTACCCAGCCGCAGGATTTCCCGGTGCTGCGGGTGGATGATCTGACGGGGGAGGGGTTTATCGATCTCAGCCTTGAGATCCACGCCGGGGAGATCGTTGGTCTGGCAGGGCTGGTGGGATCCGGGCGTACCGAGTTTGCTGAAACCCTGTATGGCCTGCGCCCGGTGCGCGCAGGGCGTATCTGGCTGGAGAACCGTGAGATCAGTGGCGATTCCACCCGCGCACGCCTGGCGCGCGGGCTGGTTTATCTGCCGGAAGACCGCCAGGTGTCGGGGTTGTTTCTTGATGCCCCGGTACGCTGGAACACGGTTGCTCTGAATGAACCCTCTCTCTGGCAGCAGCGCAAACGTGAAGCGGCGGTGGTGGAGCGCTATCACCGGGCGTTGGGGATCAAGCTGAATCATGCGGATCAAATTGTCCGCACCCTCTCCGGCGGGAACCAGCAAAAGGTGTTGCTGGCGCGCTGCATGGAGGCCAACCCACTGTTGCTGATTGTCGATGAACCGACGCGCGGAGTGGACGTGGCGGCGCGGGCGGATATCTATCAATTGATCAAAAGCGTGGCGGCGCAAAACGTGGCGGTGCTGATGATTTCAAGCGATCTGGATGAGTTTCCAGGGCTGGCTGACCGGGTGCTGGTTATGCATCAGGGCCGACTGAGCGGGGAACTGCCACGCCATGCGGTGAGTGTGGATCGCATGATGACACTGGCTTTCGGCGGGGGACAGCCATGAAAACATTACTGAAAAACCGTGAGCTCAGCGCGTTTCTGGCTATCCTGGCGCTGTTTGTGGTGCTGGTGGCGCTGAACCCTTCCTTTTTCAGCCTGCAAACCGTGGGCATGATTTTCGCCAGTAGCCAGATCCTGATGTTGCTGGCGCTCGGCGCAACGCTGGTGATGCTGACCCGCAATATTGATGTGTCGGTGGGCTCAACGGTGGGGCTGTGCGCCATTGCCGTCGGGGTGGCGCTGAACAGTGGCTACAGTCTGCCTGTCGCCATGCTTTTCTCCCTGGCGATTGGCGCCCTGGCCGGGGCCTTTAACGGCCTGCTGGTGGTGGGACTGAAAATTCCGGCGATTGTGGCAACGCTGGGTACGCTCGGGCTGTATCGCGGGGCAATGTTGCTGTGGACAGGCGGTAAGTGGATTGAAGGGCTGCCTGTCAGTCTGAAATCACTCTCTGTGGCGGGGGCGACCGGGGTTTCCCCTCTGGGCTGGCTGGTGCTGCTGATGCTCGGCGCAGGGACCTGGGTTCTGGCGCGCACGGCGTTTGGCCGCGACTTTTATGCAGTGGGGGATAATCTCGCCGCCGCCCGCCAGCTCGGTGTCGGTGTGAACCGCACGCGGATGCTGGCCTTCACCCTGAATGGCGTGCTGGCGGCCTGCGCCGGGATTGTCTTTGCCTCGCAGATTGGCTTTGTACCGAATCAGACCGGCAGCGGGCTGGAGATGAAAGCCATCGCCGCCTGCGTGCTCGGCGGTATCTCGTTGCTCGGCGGGACGGGAACGCTTGTCGGCGCGTTTCTCGGTGCCTTTTTCCTCACCCAAATCGACACCGTGCTGGTGCTCTTTAAGCTCCCGGCCTGGTGGAATGACTTTATCGCGGGTCTGGTGTTGCTCGGCGTGCTGGTGCTGGACGGACGTTTACGCCAGGCGCTGGCCCGCCATCAACGGCAACTGAAATACAGCCGCTTTATGCCCGGCAATAAGGGGAGCAAAAACGTGGCTCCTTTTCCCAAACGTAAAAACAAAGAGGTGGCGTAAATGAAGCTCAACTGGGAATTTGCGCTGCTGCTGTTACTGGTGCTGGAGATCCTGCTTTTTGGCGCGCTGAACCCGCGCATGCTGGACGTCAATATGCTGCTGTTCAGCACCAGCGACTTTATCTGCATTGGTATTGTGGCGCTGCCGTTGACGCTGGTGATCATCAGCGGCGGTATCGATATCTCGCTTGGCTCGACCATTGGCCTGTGCGCCATCGCGCTGGGAGTGATGATGCAGGCGGGCTGGCCGATGAGCGTGGCCATAGTGCTGACGCTGGCGCTTGGGCTGCTGTGCGGGCTGGTCAACGCGGCGTTGATTCACTACACCGGCATCAGTCCGTTGGTTATCACCCTCGGCACGCTTTATCTCTATGGCGGTGGCGCGCTGTTGCTCTCCGGCATGGCGGGTGCGACGGGTTATGAAGGTATCAGCGGTTTCCCGGATAGCTTTACCGCCTTTGCCAATCTCACTTTGCTGGGCCTGCCCGTACCGCTGGTGCTGTTTGCGATGATCACGCTGTTTTTCTGGCTGATCACGCACCGGGCGCGTTTTGGCCGTCACCTCTTTTTACTCGGGCAGAACCTGCGTGCGGCGCGCTATGCGGCGCTGTCGGTGAACGGTATGCCTTACGCACTTTACGGGCTGGTCGGGGTGGCATCGGCCATTGCCGCCGTGGTGCTGGTCTCTTATTTCGGTTCAGCGCGTTCCGATCTGGGGCGCGATTTGCTGATGCCTGCACTTACCGCCGCAGTGTTGGGCGGGGCCAATATCTATGGCGGTTCAGGTTCGGTGCTGGGTACTGCGCTGGCAGCGTTGCTGGTGGGGTATTTACAGCAGGGGTTACAGATGGTCGGCATCCCCAACCAGGTGTCGAGCGCGTTGTCAGGGGCGCTGTTGGTGGTGGTGGTGATGGGACGTTCGCTGAGTCTGCACCGGGAATGGGTGCGTATGACCTGGCATCGGGTTCTCTCGCGTTAATCTTTTGGAGCATGAGATGAAGACAAAACTGATAGTGCAACTGAGCGCGCTGGCGCTGGCGGGTAGCGTCATGGCCGCCCAGGCGGCTGACCGTATCGCCTTTATTCCCAAACTGGTTGGGGTGGGCTTCTTCACCAGCGGCGGCAACGGCGCGAAAGAGGCTGGCAAAGACCTGGGGGTGGATGTGACCTATGACGGCCCGACCGAACCGAGCGTTTCCGGCCAGGTTCAGCTCATCAACAACTTCGTCAACCAGGGCTACAAGGCCATTATTGTCTCCGCCGTTTCGCCGGACGGGCTGTGCCCGGCGCTGAAACGGGCGATGCAGCGCGGTGTGAAAGTGCTGACCTGGGACTCTGATACCAAGCCTGAGTGTCGCAGCATCTACATCAACCAGGGGACGCCAGAGCAACTGGGTGGTCTGCTGGTGGAGATGGCTTCAAAACAGGTAACCAAACCGAATGCCAAAGTCGCTTTCTTCTATTCAAGCCCAACGGTGACCGACCAGAACCAGTGGGTAAAAGAGGCGAAAGCCAAAATCGAGAAAGATCATCCCCAGTGGCAAATCGTCACCACCCAGTTTGGCTATAACGACGCGACCAAATCGCTGCAAACCGCAGAAGGGATCTTAAAAGCGTATCCGGATCTGGACGCGATCATTGCGCCGGATGCCAATGCTCTGCCAGCGGCAGCGCAGGCTGCGGAGAACCTGAAACGGGAAGGAGTGGCGATTGTCGGCTTTAGTACCCCGAACGTCATGCGCCCATATGTAGAGCGCGGTACGGTGAAAGCCTTTGGCCTGTGGGATGTGGTGCAACAGGGGAAAATTTCGGTGAATGTAGCCGAACATCTGCTGAAAAAAGGCGATCTTAACGTGGGCGACAGCGTCGACGTGAAAGATATCGGCACGCTTAAAGTCGAGCCAAACAGCGTGCAGGGCTATCAGTATGAAGCGAAAGGCAACGGGATTGTGCTGCTGCCGGAACGCGTGGTGTTCACCAAAGAGAACATTGGCAAATACGACTTCTGATGGGAGGAAACGATGGCGGATTTAGATGACATCAAAGATGGCAAAGATTTTGGCCTCGACCGGCCGCAACAGAATGTGCCGTTTACGCTTAAAGGCTGCGGGGCGCTGGACTGGGGGATGCAGTCGCGCCTGTCGCGCATCTTCAACCCGAAAAGCAACCGCACGGTGATGCTGGCGTTTGACCACGGCTATTTTCAGGGGCCGACTACCGGCCTTGAGCGTATCGATTTATCCATCGCCCCGCTGTTTGGCGAAACGGACGTGCTGATGTGTACCCGTGGGGTGCTGCGAAGCCAGGTGCCGCCCGCTACCAATAAACCGGTGGTGCTGCGGGCGTCGGGAGGTAACTCTATTCTGACCGAACTGTCGAACGAGTGCGTGGCGGTAGCGATGGAGGATGCCCTGCGGCTGAACGTCTGTGCGGTGGCGGCCCAGGTTTATATCGGCAGCGAGCACGAGCATCAGTCGATCAATAACATTATTAAGCTGGTGGATGCCGGGAACCGTTACGGTGTTCCTACGCTTGCGGTCACCGGCGTCGGCAAAGAGATGGCGCGGGATGCACGCTATTTTTCACTGGCCAGCCGTATCGCCGCCGAGATGGGGGCGCAGTTTGTCAAAACCTACTTTGTCGAAGAGGGGTTTGAGAAAGTCACCGCCAGTTGCCCGGTGCCGATTGTGATTGCCGGGGGCAAGAAATTGCCTGAGCTGGAGGCATTAGAGATGTGTTTTCGCGCCATCGATCAGGGGGCGTCCGGCGTGGACATGGGGCGCAATATCTTCCAGTCCAGCGCGCCGCTCGCCATGCTCAAAGCAGTAAAAAAAGTGGTACACGAGAATATGAGCGCCCGTGAGGCGTATCAGTTCTGGCAGGAAGAGAAACAGGGAGAGCAACAATGAATGTGACGCTGGTGGAAATTAACATCAAGCCGGACAAGATCGATGAGTTTCTTGAGGTGTTTCGCGCCAATCACGAGGGGGCAGTGAAGGAGCCGGGAAATCTGCGTTTTGATGTGCTGCAGGATCCGAAAGTGAAGACGCGGTTTTTTATCTACGAGGCGTATAAGGATGAGGCTGCTGTGCTGGCGCACAAGGAGACGGCGCACTATCTGGCCTGCGTGGCGAAGCTGGAAGATCTGATGTCGGAGCCGCGTAAGAAAAGGACGTTTGTGGGGCTGATGCCGGAATAGCGGTTTGGTGCGCTGCGCGGTGTTTCCCTTTGCCCCAAAGGGCTGAGGGGGTTTTGTCGCGACAGAAAAGTAAGGAACATAAGGTGAACGGAATGACCATCAGAGCCGCATTTTTCCCCTCTCCCCAATGAGGAGAGGGGACCGTTCGTGCTCGCATTTTTGTGGGGATTCCTCAACCCTATAGGGAAGAGGCAACCGATCGAGCGAGTGGGGACTGTTTTTCACCCTCTCCCTTGAGGGAGAGGGCAGGGGTGAGGGGGAGAAGGCCGGACCGTCTTTACGCTTCTTCCACCGCCACGCGTATTGCTGCCAGCGCGGTGCGTGCCGCTTTGAGTACCTGTTCGCACTGTTCAATCGTCAGTGTTAACGGCGGTTCAATACGAATGGTTTTCGAGTTGTTGAGTGTCCCGGCAACCAGTACACGCTGGCGGAACATTTCGCTCGCAAACGTATAGCCGATTTCGTTATCCACAAACTCGATAGCCATCAGCATCCCTCTGCCGCGTGCATCCTGCACCAGGTCCGGGTATTCACGCGCCAGCAGGCGGAAGCCGTCTAGCAGCATGTCACCTTTCTGCTCTGCCTGTGCCGGTAAGTTCTCTTCCAGCAGCACGTTGATGGTCGCCAGCGCGGCCGCACAGGCCAGCGGGTTACCGCCAAACGTGGTGGTATGCAGGAAAGGATTATCGAACAGGACGGAGAAGACCTCTTCGGTCGCGATAGTCGCGCCGATCGGCATCACGCCGCCGCCGAGCGCTTTCGCAAGACATAAAATGTCCGGCTGGACGTTCTCATGCTCGCAGGCGAACATCTTGCCCGTACGGCCCATCCCGGTCTGCACTTCATCAAAGATAAGCAGCGCGCCAAACTCATCACACAGCTTACGCACGGCCGGCAGATAACCCTGCGGTGGCAGGATAACGCCGCCTTCGCCCTGAATGGGCTCAAGGATAACCGCAGCGACATCATCGCCGGTTTTATGACATTCACTGAGCAGGGTTCGCATGGCCTCGATATCGCCAAACGGCACATGACGGAAGCCCGGCAACAACGGCATAAACGGTTTACGGAAGGTCGATTTCGCCGTCGCAGACAATGCACCCAGGGATTTACCGTGGAACGCGCCGCTGGTCGCGACAAAGGTAAATTTGCCCCGTGGCGACTGATACGCTTTAGCGAGCTTTAATGCCGCTTCGACGGATTCCGTGCCGCTGTTGCTAAAGAAGCTGTATTTGAGTTTGCCTGGGGCTAATGCCGCCAGTGTTTTTGCCAGCATCGCCCGCAGTGGGTCGAGAAGCTCCTGGCTATGCAGAGGTTGTTTTGCGAGTTGATTCTGTACGGCGGAAACCACTACTGGATTACGGTGCCCCACATTGAAGATACCAAACCCACCCAGACAATCTAAAAACTCCTGTCCCTGGGTGTCGACAAGCGTATTCAAACTTCCCGCTTGCCACTCTACGGCTCCGTAATCCCCGCCGGCAGTAACAGATTTTCGATACTCTAAAAACCCCGGATTGACATGCTCTTTAAAGTATTCTCGCACCTCTCGGTTTAATTCTTTCATCTCCTCATGATCAAGCTTTCGTTTCTCTATGAGGTTCAGTGCGTGTGCGCTGCAGGCAAGAGCCGATGCGCTGGAAGGTAATCTGTTCAAAATATGCTCCCGGGGCTCGCGTATCACATGATACTGATTTAAGTATTGCAGGGATTGCGCCACATCGAAGCCGTAAATGAAAATCGGGATAAACACCAGGGAAAAATGCATTTGTACGAGATTAGATCCCGGATCTTACCCTTTGTTACGCTCTGAAATAGAGGAAAAGAAAACGCGCATTGCGCGTTTTTTAAGCGAAATGCACCGTAGTGGTGCGATTATTGCCTCATTTTAGCGCAGCGATAAATCAGGAAAACTTGGTAGTTTCAAGGCGTTACTATATAAATCAGCAGCTTAAAAACATACAAATAGTGCGGTTTAATCGCAAATTGCGATCTAAATCAAATTTAACAACTAAAGATAAATTCATTATCGCCGAAATAACATTCGATAAAATTTTTAACAGCCGAATAACTTGCAAAGGATGCTTATCATGTCTGCTCCGCCGTTTGTCACGCAACGGGAATACACCCTTGATGCTGACACCACCCTGATGTCGACCACCGATTTGCAAAGCTATATCACCCACGCCAATGACACCTTCTCGCAGGTAAGCGGCTTTGAGCTGGACGAACTGATCGGCCAGCCGCACAACCTGGTACGCCACCCGGATATGCCGAAAGCCGCCTTTGCGGACATGTGGTACACCCTGAAACAGGGCGAACCCTGGAGCGGTATTGTTAAAAACCGCCGTCGGAATGGCGATCATTACTGGGTACGGGCTAACGCTGCGCCAATGGTGCGTAACGGAAAAGTGACGGGCTATATGTCCATTCGTACCCGCGCCACCCAGGAAGAAATTGCCGCTGTCACACCTTTATATAAAGCCATTCAGGAAGGGCGAGCTAAAAAGCGGATCCATAAAGGGCTGGTGGTTAGCCGGGGCTGGCTGGGTAAACTGCCCTCTCTGCCATTACGCTGGCGGACTCGTGGGGTGATGGCGCTCTTGTGGATTGTGCTGGCGGCTGGCCTGTGGCTTTCCGGAAATGGTCCGGCGACGATTTTATTGAGCGCCGCGATCTTGCTGTTGGGCTGTGCCTGCCTTGAATGGCAAATTGTGCGTCCGGTTGAGGAAGTCGCCCGTCAGGCCCTTAGCGTGGCGACCGGTGAACGTAACAGCGTGACGCATCTGAAACGTAGCGACGAACTGGGTCTTACTCTGCGGTCCGTTGGGCAGTTGGGGTTAATGTGTCGCTGGCTGATTCACGATGTTTCCGGTCAGGTGAGTAGCGTGCGCAGCGGTAGCGAAACGCTGGCAAAAGGTAACGACGATCTGAACGAGCGTACTCGGCAGACCGTCGTCAATGTGCAGCAGACTGTTGCCACGATGAGCCAGATGGCCGCCTCGGTGCAAAATAATTCCCATACCGCGACAGAGGCTGACAAACTCTCCAGCTCCGCCAGTAGCGCGGCGGCGAATGGAGGAAAAGCGATGGAAACGGTGGTGAAAACGATGGACGAAATTGCTGACAGTACGCAGCGCATCGGTTCAATCACCGCATTGATTAATGACATCGCTTTTCAGACCAATATTCTGGCGCTCAATGCCGCAGTGGAGGCCGCCCGTGCCGGTGAACAGGGCAAAGGTTTTGCGGTGGTGGCCGGGGAAGTTCGCCACCTTGCCAGCCGTAGCGCCAGTGCGGCAAATGATATTCGCAAGTTGATTGATGCCAGCGCCAGCAAAGTGCAATCGGGCTATGAACAGGTCCATGCGGCAGGCAGGACAATGGACAATATCGTCACCCAGGTTCAAAACGTGACCTCCCTGATTGGCCAGATTAGCCAGTCAACTTCTGAACAGGCGCAAGGGCTGTCAGAGCTGACCCATGCCGTGGCAGAGCTGGATACCATCGCGCAAAAAAATGCCGGGCTGGTAGCCGAAAACGCCAATGTTTCCTCGATGGTAAAACACCGCGCCAGCCGTTTGCAGGACGCCGTTTCCGTGCTTCATTAATTCTTCTCCCTCTCTATTTATAGAGAGGGAATTTTCTCTTTGTATTTATTTAACCTTGTTTTTTATATGGTTATATTGCATCTTTTAATTTGTTCTATTTATATTTATAAAATGTTAAATTAATATTAAATATAGTTTCTTTTTTGATCAATTATATTCCATTTAATTTAACTTGTTATTCCTATTAAAAGACAATTAAGTGGCGTTAATATACGTTGCGCAACTTCTTCCCTCAGAACATATAACGATCGATAGATCTCAATTAATAGCTGATAACTATCAGAATAATCATAACTGAAATAAAAAAACGATCAATCTCATAAAGTTAGCGCAGCGGTTACCGATAACATGCAGTGGAGATATTATTTCTGGCGTCT
Source organism: Citrobacter sp. BDA59-3 (assembly GCF_015167655.1). NCBI lineage: Bacteria > Pseudomonadati > Pseudomonadota > Gammaproteobacteria > Enterobacterales > Enterobacteriaceae > Citrobacter > Citrobacter sp. BDA59-3. The sequence goes on along the minus strand of NZ_CP063427.1, from coordinate 4,640,631 downwards.
CTTTTAAAACAACGCATCTAACTCTTTGTTGAAAAGGGTTTTTTCACAAAATTATAATCATGTGCATGGGGGAATATATGTTTTTACATGATGTAAAAATTGGTGCGAAATTATTTTTCGCGTTCGGATTTTTTATTGTCTTGATGGTAGCCAGCTCCGCTCTTTCACTGTTCAGTCTGAATCGTGCTAATAATGGAATGCAGGATATTATTCACAATGATTATCCGACCACCGTAAAAGCCAATCAACTCATCGATAACTTCCAGAGCTTTGTCAGTACGCAGCAACTTATGTTACTGGACACGGATGGCAAATGGCAGGCAGAGACCGAGAAGCAGCTCGGCGAAATTAGTTCCCGCGTAACGGTTCTTCTGGACGATCTGACAAAAAACCTCCATGACAGCGAATCGCAAAAAATCCTCGCCGAGATTAAAGATATCCGTCAGCAATTTCTGGACTCGCGTTTTCGTATTCTGGAAGACGTGAAGAAGGATGATCATTCGGCGGCTATCACTGAAATGATGACCAAAATGGTGCCAATCCAAAAAGCCTACAAAGAGAAAGTGCTGGCCCTGATTGCTATTCAGGATGCGCAAATGCGTCATGGTAGTGAGCTGGTTCAAAGCGATTTCAGCACCAATCGTTTACTGCTGATTGCCCTGGCGATTATCAGTATCGGCGTGGGTACGCTTTTGGGATGGGTGATAGTGCGCGCCATTACTCGCCCGCTGCGTGAAGCGGTGACGTTCGCCGAGGCGATTGCCAGCGGTGATTTAACCCGCACTATCCACTCCGACTATCGTGATGAGACCGGTATCCTGCTGCGTGCTTTGATGGAGATGAAAACCCGCCTGGTGGACATTGTTCAGGAAGTGCAGTTTGGCTCGGCCAGTATCTCAAGCGCCGCGGCGCAAATTGTGGCCGGAAACCAGGATCTGGCGGCCCGCACAGAGGAGCAGGCCAGCTCTGTCGAACAGACTGCATCGTCCATGGAGCAGATTACCGCGACCGTGAAAAACACGGCCGATCACACCACCGAAGCCACCAGCCTGTCTGCGGATGCGGCCAATGTGGTTAAAAACAATGGTGAGATGATGAAACAGGTCACCGAGAAGATGCGTGTGATTAATGAGACCTCCAACCGCATGTCTGACATCATCAACCTGATTGACGCCATTGCCTTCCAGACCAATATCCTGGCGCTAAATGCGGCAGTGGAAGCGGCACGTGCAGGCGAGCATGGTCGTGGCTTTGCGGTTGTGGCCGGTGAAGTACGTCAACTGGCGCAAAAGAGTGCCGCATCTGCCAATGAAATCCGCCAGCTTATTGAAAACTCCACCAGCCAGACCCGTGAGGGCATGGCGCTGGTGGAAAAAGCCGGCAGTTTGATCAACGGCATGGTGAGCAACGTTCAGGAGATGGATGTGATCCTGCGCGAGATAGGCCAGGCAAGCCGCGAGCAGACCGACGGTATTTCGCAAATCAACAGCGCTATCGGGCTGATTGATTCCACCACGCAACAGAACTCAAGCCTGGTGGAAGAGTCCGTTGCGGCGGCTGCGGCGCTTAATGAGCAGGCGACGCACCTGCGCGAGCTGGTGCAAGTTTTCCGCCTGCGTGAAGACGGGGCGATGGCTTAATCCAGTTGAGAGATATCCAGCGCCGCCCGGTCGATAATACCGATAATTTGTTTTAACTGGGCGGCGCTGATCTCTGACTGGTTAACTTTCAAATCCAGCACCGCCTTGAAGTTTTCCAGCGCGCGCTTCATTTGCGGATCTTTTCGTAACTGATAACCCACGCTTCGCGCCTTGATACGCGCCTGAATATGCTGCAGGTGCTCGCTATTTTCGGCAAGCCACGCCTGACCTTGCGAGGTAATGGCTATCTTTTTACGACCGCCGTCTTCCTCGTGAATAATAATAAGCCGCTGATCCTGCAAGAGATCCAACGTCGGGTAAATCACGCCCGGACTGGGGGTGTAATTTCCCTGGGTCAGGGTTTCGATCTCTTTAATCAACTCATAACCATGGCTGGCGTTACGGGTCAGGATATCCAGGATAACCAGGCGTAATTCGCCGTGGCCGAAAAAGCGCTGACGGCGTCCGCCGCCGCGCCCATGATGGACTTCGCCGTGGTGGCCGCGGTGATGTTCCCCGCGACGCACGGCGTGACACTCGCTGTCGTGACCCTGCTGGCATTCTTCATCGAACGCATTGTGATGATGTCGCATGTTCTGCTCCCTGGTGAATTTGATATATCTAATTTATATCTAAAATTGAAAATATGCCAAGTCTGGTTCTGATTATTTTTGTAATTTATTGATATTAAGGATTTTTAATTTTCTTTTTTGCAGGTTGTGCGTTTCTGGTTTTATGTATCTAAAAAAGGCTTGCCATCTCAATAAACAGCAATCATTATCATTTAAAAATCAATTTAGATATATCGTATTCAATTTCACAAAGGCCGATTATGACAATCAAACAACAACGTTATCCGCAGCGTGTACGCAATGAGTTGCGTTTTCGCGAGTTGACCGTGTTACGCGTCGAGCGTGTGGGTGCCGGGTTTCAGCGCATTGTGCTGGGCGGCGAGGCGCTGGAAGGGTTTACCTCCCACGGGTTCGACGACCATACCAAAATCTTTTTCCCACAGCCGGGTAGCGTGTTTACGCCTCCACAGGTAACCGATGAGGGTATCGTTTGGGCAGAGGGTCCACGCCCTGCAACGCGTGATTACACACCGCTGTATGATGAGCGCCGCCAGGAGCTGGCGATCGATTTCTTTATTCATGAAGGTGGTGTGGCAAGCACCTGGGCGATGCAGGCCCGGGCAGGCGACAAACTGACCATCGGCGGACCGCGTGGATCGCTGGTGGTGCCGGAAGATTATGCCTGGCAGTTGTATGTGTGCGATGAGTCCGGAATGCCGGCGTTGCGTCGTCGGCTGGAAGGGTTAAACCGCCTGACGGTGCGCCCGGAAGTCAAAGCGGTGGTCACCGTAGGGGACGCCTCGTACAAAGATTATTTCGCCCATTTGAGTGATTACAACATTGATTGGGTGATTGGCCATGACAGGCAGACGGTGGTGGAAAAGCTGGCGTCGGTTGCTGTGCCGCCGGAAGACTATTTTATCTGGCTGACGGGCGAGGGTGCGGTAGTGAAAGCGTTGCTGGATCACTATGCGACTGACACTATCGACCAGCAACGGGTTCGTGGTCAGGCCTACTGGCATAATAAGTAGTTCGCTGCAGTTCCCCTTTACCCGTTCACGTGTTCGGGAGGTCCATTTCGCCATGAACATAAAGGGAACGGAACCCACCACCTGAGCCGCATATTCCCCTCACCCCAACCCTCTCCCCGGGGGAGAGGGAGAAAACCGGTCGTAGCCCGGATAAGGCGCCTGCGCCGCATCCGGGAGGTTGCGGATTACGCCACTTCGTCGTATTCGGCTTCGCTCACCTGCTGCTCCAGAGATTGACGAATCTCGGCAAGGGCTTTCTCTTGCTGGCGGAAATACCCTTCCTGATCGGTCAGTGACGACACCAGTTGCCACGACTCCTCTTTCTCCAGCGCATTCAGCTCATCGATCAGGCTGGCAATATGCTGCTTCACCTCATGAATACGCTGGCGCAGGCGGGCAAGATCGTTAAGACGATCGCTGGCCATTAACGGCTCCAGCCCTTTTTGCAGGCGGGTTAACAAAAGGCGAATTGCCCCCAGATCGCCGCGCTGCCTGGCCTGATTCAACTGAACCATCATGGCATGCGCCTCTTCTTTAAAGGCGTCGTCCACCAAATCCGGGTGGCAAAGTTTACTGGCCTGGCGCCACAAACGTTTCAGCTCAACGCGCTCATCCGGTGACATCTTCTGCTCGAAGCCAAAACGCTGCTCGGCATCGTGCTGTTGTTCCTGGTAATCTTCATACTCCTGGCGCGCTTCATCCCGCGCCTGACGCGCCGGTTCATCTTCACGCGTTAAGCCTTGCTCCAGCTCCTGCGCTTCGGCCAGCAAAGAGGCGATCAGCGCATTCTGCTGCTGCAAATGCTTACGCGCTTCCGCCGCCTGCGGGGACTGTGGCGGAAAACTTTGCCAGCGGCGGGTAAGGGTGACCAGCACCTCCACCGCCTGCGACAGATATTTCTGGCAGCGAAGATAATCGGCCTCACGACGATGCGCTTCGGCTTCCTGGCGACGCACGGCGGCTTCGGCGAGGATCTTACGCAGGCGCAGGATCTGTGACATCAGTGGCCCAAGACGGGTGAGGTACAGATCGTTGAAATCATCCAGCAACTGAATGCGGGTGTTACGTTTATCGATTAATTCACGCAACTGCTCTTCCAGCGCTTTCAGTTCCAGTTTGCTGGCGGCAACCTGGGGATCCTGCCACTGCACCACTGAACGCTGGCTCTGCAGCCAGGCATTGATAGTGCGCAACGCATCGGAAAAGTTTTTCTCTTCAAGCGCCCATACGATGAACGCCAGTTCACTGTCGGTGACTTCGTTTTTTAGAAAAGGAAGCTGGCTTTGAATAATGCCTTCATCTTCCAGTTCAATGGCGTACTTAATGATCTCAAGCCGTTTTATGGGTTTGTTCATGGTCTTTCGCTAAGGCGCTTAAAGATTGAGTTAATGGTAGTTGGTAATGATCAAACACGAAATAAGCTCATTGTCGTACCCGCAGCCGCTGCGTTCAACCCTGAAAGATTAGCATCAGTTCAGCTAAGCAGATATGGTTGAAATCATAATACAGGTCACAAGTTACAGGCGTTAGCATTCCTGAAAGAAATACTTTCCCGGTACGTTTTTTCCCCACTTCCCGGCTGTTTCATATTCACCTTATCAAGTGATTTAGCTCTCATATTTTCATGAAACCGGTTGCATGGCTGCTTGTCCAGGTTAGCATGAAACCGGTTTCATTCATTGCATGACTCAGTTACCGAAAATAAAAGGTAGAAAAAAGATGGCTGTTATTCGGGATTACAATAAGTTAGCAAGTGATATCCTCCGGGAAGTCGGAGGGGAAGAGAACATCAACAGCTTTACCCGTTGTGCCACGCGTTTACGTCTGGTCCTTAATGAAACGCCCGCTGATGCGAAACGTCTGGTGCAAAGCCTGCCTGGGGTCATTGCGGTGGTGGAAAGCGGTGGACAGTTTCAGGTGGTGATCGGTACCCACGTGGCGGACGTCTTCAACGCGATGTCCGGTCTGGTAAAAGAGAATGGCTCCATAAGCAGCGCCCCGAAAAAAACGCGTAAGCTTGATGCGGTCATTGCCACCATGTCGGCAGTGTTCGCGCCGATTGTCTACATTCTGGCGGCGGCAGGTATTCTGCAAGGGCTGCTGATTGTTGTCAGTCTGATGGATGCCGATATCAAAACCACTGGCACTTTCGCCGTGCTCAACTTTATGTCCTGGACGCCGTTTGCCTTCCTGCCGGTCTTTATCGCGATTACGGCGGCGCGCCATTTCAAATGTAACCCGTTTATCGCGGTTCTCTGCTGTTGTGCGCTGATTAGCCCTGACTGGGCTGCGCTGGCGGGGCGTATTGCTGGCGGGGAGAGCATCAATTTTCTTTTCTTCCCGCTTTCTAAAACGGTGTATACCTCCTCGGTTTTGCCACCGCTGTTCCTGGTGTGGGCGCTCTCCTGGTTCGAACGCCGGGTAGAAAAGTGGATCCCGGACGTGGTCAGCCCGCTCTTTACGCCGTTGATCTGTTTCGTTGTCATCGTACCGCTGACCCTGATTGTGATTGGCCCCATTACCACCTGGGCGGCAATGGGGGTGGCAAATGGCTATAACGCGCTCTTCCACGCAGCACCGGCCGTTGCGGCGGCGGTGATTGGCGGCGTGTGGCAGATTATTGTTATCTTCGGGGTTCACTGGGGGATTACGCCGGTAATCATGGCCAATTTTGACACCCAGGGTTACGACTCTTTCCAGGCTTACCAGACCATTGCGGTTATTGGTCAGATGGCGGCGGTGTTTGGCGTGTTCCTGAAAACCCGCAATACCCAGTTAAAAGCGACCTCAATGTCTGCCGGGATCACGGCGATTTTTGGCATCACCGAACCAGCGATTTACGGTGTGACGCTGCGTTTTAAAAAGCCGTTTATTTGTGGCTGTATCGGCGGGGCGATGGGTGCGGTCGTCGCCAGTCTCTTCGGTAGCCTGTACTACGCGTATGCCGCGTTGCCTGGCTTGTTTACCCTGGTCAATGCGATCAGCCCGGATGCGCCGATGTCGTTTGTCGGCGAACTGGTAGGGGCAGGAACCTGTATCGTGCTGACGATTGTGATGGTGCAGTTCGTGGGCTTTGAAGATCCGGCAAACGAAGAGGAGATGAAACCGGCAACACCTGTCAAAGCGCAAGCGACGTCAAATACCGCTGCGGCCAGTACAGTGAAGATGCTTAGCCCCTTAAAAGGGGAAGTGGTGGCGCTGGAGAGCGTGGCAGATGAAGCCTTTGCCGGTAAAGCGCTTGGCGATGGTATTGCCATCAAGCCCGAAGAAGGCAAAGTTGTGGCACCGTGTGACGCGACGGTGGCGACCGTGATCGCATCACATCATGCCATTGGGTTATTGTGCGATAATGGGGCAGAGTTATTGATCCATGTTGGGTTAAATACCGTCAACCTGCAGGGGCAGCATTTCCGTCCGTTGGTGAAAGAGGGGGATGTGGTCAAAGCGGGTACGCCTCTTCTTGAATTCGACAAAGCCAGCATCGAACGCGAAGGCTATGATCTGACAACCCCGGTACTGGTGGTTAACAGTGAAGATTTCATGCTGACAAAGCACCAGCTTGATGGCGCGATTGGTATGGGGGCGCCGCTGATGTCTCTCGCATAAGGAGGCACGGGCGCACGAACATGGTGTCAACGGCGTCACGACGTAACCCGTCGGGCTTCGCGAGTCGCACTCTTTTGCAGCATGTTTCTGAGCCGGATGTTTCTGGCTCAGTGTGAGCCACCCATTGATTGAGGTTTTCTTATGGTAACGATACTGGACGTCGCCAGAATGGCAGGAGTGTCAAAGGCGACGGTATCGCGCGCGCTAAACGGTAAGGTGTTTGTCCGGGAAGAGGTGAAGGCCAGAATTTTACAGGCCGTTGCTGAGACCGGTTATCGGCCAAACCAACTGGCGCGCAATCTTGCTAATAACAAAACGAATTCGATTGGGCTGGTTATCACCAACGGGTTGTACAACGGCCCGTTCTTCTCAAGCATGGTTTATCAGGCGGCGACGCGCAGTGAAGGTCACAGCCGTCAACTGGTGCTTGCAGACGGGAAACACAGCGCTCAGGACGAGCGCGATGCGATTGGTTTGCTCCTTGAGCTTCGCTGTGAAGCCATCATGATCTACCCCAAATATCTGTCGGTCAGTGAGCTGGATGACATCATTGACGGCAACCAGACTCCGATAGTTGTCATTAATCGTGAACTTATCAGAAACCGAAACCGCTGCGTGTTTACCGATCATCGCCGCAGCAGCGAGGAGATGGTGGAACATTTGCTGGCGCAGGGGCATACCCGGATTGCATTTGTGGCGGGCGTATGTGGTTCGCCGACCGGTGAACGCCGTTTACGCGGCTACCGCGATGCGTTGCGAAAAGCGGGTATCAGCCCCGATCCGCAACTGGTGGTGCGGGGCGCCTGGAGTACCGAAAGCGGTTATGAGGCGGGACGCCAGTTGCTGGCGCTCAATATCCCATTCACCTGCGTGCTGGCCGCCAATGACGATATGGCCATTGGTCTGGCGAAAGCGTTTCAGGATGCGGGGAAATCGGTGCCGGGAGAGATCTCGTTGGCCGGGTTCGATGATTCGGTAATTGGTAAGTACTACACGCCTTCTTTGACAACTATCCACGTCCCGATGGACGAAATGATCCGCGATGCGGTCGAAATTTTACTGCATCCCGACGAAAAAACCGTGTTTTCCCATCAGGGAACCCTGGTGAGCCGGGATTCAGTTGCCCGACGCGTTGACGCGGAGTGAACATTCACACGTCATAAGGCGAAGCGTGATGTTGTACGCAAGAGCGCATGCTGTTGTGGGCTGGGTGGCGACCATTGCCTGCTGTTTTATGTATATCTCGTATATACCGTTGATTCTGGATAATCTGCACGGGGTGAAAACTAACCCGCTACAACCGCTGGCCGCCGCCGTGAACTGCGTGTTGTGGGTGACGTACGGTTTACTGAGTGAAAGGAAAAACTGGCCGATTGTGATAGCCAATTCGCCCGGTATTGTGCTCGGACTGATTACCTTTAGCACTGGCTTATAGCCATCAGCTTAAAAAAGCCGCCATGCGTTACGCACCGGCGGCTTTTTTGTCCTTATTGGCCCGATCGTATGCGCATTCCGCGAGACAGTGTTGCGATACGCTGCGTGCGACCGTAGAGCACGAATAAAATAAATCCACGTCCGTTAAGCACATAGCGGCAGGCCAGCATGATGAGCAGAGCCACCAGCATGATGACCGCATGATGCGTCTGCCCATCCAGCACGGTAAACACCAGCAGCAGCGCACTGAGCACGGTAAGGACGCCATGCACCAGGCCATACCAGGCCAGCCCGGATGTTTTACCGCGTGCGATCATATAGGTGGCGGTCAGGTTGCTGAAAATAAACAGGATAGCGGGCAGGAAGAAAATAAGCGCCCGGACTGGCGGTGTCTGTTTTGGCAGCATCGCCATCAGCGTCAGTAAATTACAGGCGAAGGCTACCAGGAATAACAACAGCACAAACGCCAAAGGAAATCCGTTCTGCCGGGGCAGTTCAGATGGCGGTTTATCAAACCAGCGCTCCAGTTCGGGCGTTGAATGTTGCAACAGGCTGTTATCGCCACGGGCAATAACCTGTTCCATCTCCCTTCCATGGGCCAGCAGATCACAAAAAAGCCAACCGGAAATGAGCGTAGCCAGGCGCATTACAGTACCGCCAGTGACTGAATGGTGCCCACAATATAGCGGCCTGTTTTGGGAATATTGCCCGGCGAGGCGACGACACCGCTCACCGCGCTTCCCGCCAGCGCCGCCGCACTGGTCACCAGGTTACCCAGCTGCCGGGTGAGTTCCACCTGCACCGGCTCGACCGGGAAGCGTTTAGGGTAAATACCTGCGCGGATAAGGGCTTTAATTTCCTTATTACTGATGCCAGGGTTTTGCAGCCTGATGATGAGTTCCGTCAGGCGTTTGCGATCCTGGCGGGGGTACTCTTTCAGCCACTGAGACGCTTTTAACGACGAAACGGATTTCATTGCGCGCCACGTCGTGACAACCTCTTTCAGTACGCCACCTGCGCTTGCCAGCGAGATAAGATCGAGCGCGGTAGAGGTGGCGTTATACCAGCCTTGCGAATCCAGCCAGGCCACATCTTCGCCGCCATTCTCCACCAGGTCATATAAACGGTAGAGGCCGTTGATGCATTGCAGACCCGTGGCAGCGGCGCCGGCATAACCCAGGGCGACCAGCGCGCCGCTGGCTCCGGCAGTGAGTGGGACGGCGGCGCCCGCGGTGGCCATCACCCCGGCGGTAATGATCATTGCGCCGCAGGAGAGAACGGTGGAGGCGATTTCCGGACCTAGAGAGGTTGCGGAGACGGCGTCGGTCAACGATTTACCCACCGTGGTTTTTGACCCTTGTGCGGGAGGCTTTGTCACAACCACATGCGTTACGATGCCGCTTTGTCCGTTCGGGTGACGTTTACTGGGGCGTACCAGGTATCGCTCCGTGCCATCGGCGTAGATAATTCCAGCCTGTGCAAAATCACGTGTACAGTCCATCGCTGCGCCAAGCGCATCGAAATTGAAATCTGTCGCACCTTTACCGCTAAAGCGCGCAAAGTCATAGCCAGGCATATTTGCTTCGGGGTTAAGTCTGGGCAGCGTCATTTTTCATTCCTTGTAATGATGAGTACAGAGGTATTAATCCAGGATTATTCCTGGACTCCCAGGGCTAACAAACAGATGTTTTTTCCGGTGTACAGGTTTATTTCGCCGCACACTATTCAGGCCAGACGAAGAAAATAGCTAAATATCATGTACTGTCTGGCGCAACTGAAAACATGCAGATTTTTCATAACCTTCTGATTTAATTGTTCTCTTTCTGGTTTTTTTCTTACCGTTTTTGCTGGCGAATGGTAAAGGAAATCTTGAGATTCCTTATTTTAGACAGCGAACAGGCAAAGTTCACCCCGCCAAAAAATGGGCTTTTATCCTTTCAGCGTGATGAGATAGGGTATTTTCTATATGAATAATTTCGAGGTGAAATTAAGATGCGACAATCTATTTAGCAACGGAAAAACACTTTTTTAGCGGCATTAACATAACTGCAAATGCAGATACGCAGTAAGCCTATTCCGGGCGGGATTGGGGGCTAATTCTCAAAATAGACAAAACGCTCACGCCGCCACGTTTTCACCGCTGGCGGCCTGGTGCATTGTGCATTACCTTAGAGCCGAAAATTATTCTCACATTTGAAAAGGAGTCAGTTTCGATGTCTGATCAACACATAATGAAAGCCATGTTCACGCAGCAGCGAATTCAGATCATGCATTTGGGTAAGCATCACAAGGAATATACCGACGCGTACATCTTTGCCTGGGAGTCCGGTGTTTATCCGTTTTTGCATGATTTGGGTGGCGAACATCAGTATCTTCCCCATGAATTATATGGCGACTTTTTTGAGATCAGCGCACAGAAGGGCGCATCCATTTATGAACGTCTTAACCGGGCATGGGCAGATGAAGAGGATAATTTAACGTATAGCAGACTGGAGTCTGACCTGATGGGCATTGGCAGTTCGCGTGACTGGCGTCCCGATGAGGTCATGAATGTATGTCGCTATCTTTTCCTGACGGGCTGTTTTGACGAGGTATTCTGGAAGGCGCTGTGTAAGCCAACGGCAGATTCATCATGGGTTGAGTTCGTGCAGGACGCGTACAGCCGGGAGCATGATACGATGTTTATGTAAGCTGATAAGGGGCAATGAAGGGCACATTGAATGAAGTGTGGGTTATCACGGAAAGATGGCTGCCAGGATATCACCGTGACCCCCGCACGAGCCGCTGAACATCTGATACCAGACGACGAATATCGACTCAAATCGTGATCGCAACCAGTGCCAGCTACACTAATACCAGCGGTTATACTTGATATAAAAAAATGAGACAATAATAAGCCACAAAAAGGTCAGTATCCCAAAATAATCAGGTATAAATCTCGCGAAGATATACGCCCCTGCCACAATAAGGGCCAAAGGGATTAAATAGATATATGACTGTAAAAACCATAAAATTGCCTGCTTCATTTTTTTAATAACTCATATAAATCTTTACCGATCATGATAGTCCCTCTACTTCATACCCGCCTGGCGATAATCAGGTGGAGGACTAACTTACCTGATATTTCAGCATACTTGTAAGCCTTATAAGAGCATTGTTGTATGTACCCCTCCTGAGGACTGTACTGGCCGTTACCACAATGACTGGCGTGGGCTAACGCGCTAAAGTCCCGGCCCCTGGTCAATGAGGAAAAGTCTTTGCGCTTGTGTGGGGCGTCATCGCGCAGAAAAACGTCACATGTGAAGCTGATTTTGGGGCCAGGTAACAGATTTGACCATCAATTGCAGACTCTTCGCCATTTCAGGTCATAGTGAAGAGGTGATTATTAGATGGTTAATTTAAGGATACGAATATGCCAACAGTAATTGAGAAAGCATTGGACTTTATTGGCGGTATGAACACATCAGCCTCAACACCACATTCCATGGATGAGAGTACAGTGAAGGGGATGTTTAAGTATCTGAAAGAGCTTGGTGTTCCAGCTCACGCCGAGGAGATTATCGCGCGAGGGGAGCGGGAAGGGTGGCACCCGGAGTTCACAAAAAAAGTGGCGGGATGGGCGGATAAAATCGAGTCCGCTGACCGCGTGGTGATTAAAAATCCTGAATACTTTACTTCGTATATGAAGGAAGAGCTGCGCGCGCGGGTGAACGTCGAGTTTGACCCGGCAAGTTAAGCGCATCTCAGTTCGCTTCTCACCCGGGCTTTAATACGACAAAGGGCCTCTGTTTTCACTTAGGCCCTTGAATTTGGTGGCCCCTGCTGGTGTAAGTATCCGCATAATCGTGCCATTCACATTTAGAGATCTTCCGGCATACTCAATCTGCCAACGAAGGAGCATTTTAGCTGTAATAAATGCGGTGCTAATACCAGCGATTATATTTGATATAAAAATAAGAGACGATAATAAACCATAAAAAAGTAAGTATCCCTGAATAGCTGGGAATGAATTGAATAAACAAAAATGCCCCGGCAAGAATGAGTGCGATGGGTACTAAGTGAGAGTGGGCTCCCCACAAGAATAATAATAATTTCTTCATCTTTTCAATATTTCATATAAAGCGTCGCCAATGACTTCCTCGTTGTTCCTGCCAGACTCTACTTCATAGATTATTTTAGACATTTGAAGTTCAATAAGAAAGTATAGCATTTCCAGCTTTTCTCGATAAAGTAATTGGTAATATTCCGCATCCTGAAATTTCAGTTTATTTGCTGCTAATGCAGCTATCTGAGCTTTAGCATACAATGCCGTAGCTTTCACAAACCAAGTGGACATTTCATTTACTTTTTTAATATAAGATTCCTGAAAATCAGTGCTACTTACAATCAATTTAGCAATTGTCAGAGAAAGAGCTAGTTTGCTTGAACGATCAGCAGCTTCATATGCTTTCTCTCCGATTTTCTGCTTTATATAGGACACCAGCGTATTACTTTTCTCATCTCCCAGACGCTTGAATGTTTTTTGGAAATAGAGTTGAACCATATCAAGAACGACATCATTTCTTTTGTATATTTCTAACAAAGATAAATACAAGCGTTTATCTTCACTCCATTGCTCATGGCACGTACTCCCGTAGTACTCGTCAGGCACTAAGCAGGAGCCATAGTTAATAAGCCGTTGACTGCCAAGTGTAACGTTTGCGACGGTCTCCATATGACTGGCGTGGATCTCCCGTAACGCTTTAGTTAAAGCAATCGCCATCCTTCTATCTGACTGAGTTTTCAATTTAAGATAGTTTTCTGCCATTTCCATTTGCCTTGTTGTAACATTAATGTTTAATGATTGATCATGGTCGCTCACACGGGCAAGGTTGCGAATGAAAAAAAGTCGAAAAATCCTTATTTATGTTTTAGCGGCAATTATTTCTTTTCTAATAATTCCTGAGGTCATCTTAAGGAAGGTTCCGAATGACATACTTGCCAGACTTAGCGATTTTACAAGTTTGGGTGGTTTATTCAGTCCATTCCTCTCGGCGATGATTTTCATTGGTCTGTCATCCATGTTTATCGGAATTATTGGCGTGTATGTCGTTGGAAAAGTTTATTGTGCTTTAACTCAGGTTAAGCATGAGTGAAACAGTCAGTTGATAATCGATCACAATTTACGGGCCAGGCAGGGAATGCTATGAAAAAATATGGAAACACGGTAATTAGTTTTTTGGTCGTGATTATTTTCTTTCTAACTATCCCGGAAATAGTGATACGTGTAATGACGCCTAAGCAATTCGCACGGCTAAGCGATTTCACAAGCCTCGGTGGGCTTTTCAGTCATACTCTCTCGGTGCTGATTTTTCTTGGATTGATGTCTGCGTTGCTCGGTGTGCTTACCGTTTTCTTAATAACAAAAATTTACCGGCGTTTATCCCTGTCCAGCCGTTAATCAATACCTAATAATCTTGCTTCCACTTCATTCCATACCCTCGCTGGCTGACGGAAAACAGCGGCATCACGGTGACCGTGCCGGATGCGGGTTACAGCAGCACGGCCATTCCGCATTTCACCCATTCCGGCACGGGCTTCCAGTTGCTCAATAATCTGGGTAGCGCTTTTGGCATCACGGATTATGTCTGGTATCAGTTGCCGGATGGTTCCGTGTATGCAGGCGGCGCGGAGGCGGCGTTATTCGCGGGGCGTCCGGTGGAAATCCCCCACGCGTTCAGCCAGGGCAATGCGGCCGGAAATTCGATGACCATTCCTCTGATCCAGTCCCTGCGTCCGGGTGTGGAAGTGAACGGCCAGCGCCTGACGAAAGTCACGCTGACAAACGACACAATGGATATTACCTGGACGCCGCGCAATAAAATCACGGGCGAACCCCTGCAAAAATCGCCCATTCAGCGCCAGCTTGAAAGTCAGTTCCCGGAGCTGGCCAGCGGGCTGCGTCTGCCGAAAACGGCGCGCGTGGTGGCGGCGAGTGAACCCGTCTCAAGCGGCAATTTTGCCGATCCGTTCCGCCCCCGCTATGCCGTTGATGTGCAACTGCTTGACGCAGACGGTAACCCGGACAAAACAACCCCGGTTTATTCCGCTGTGCCGCTACCGGTTCCTATGGCCGGGAATGATTCAGGGATGTTCCAGTTTCCGCCAGAAGGAACGCTGGTCGAAGTGGGTTTCACAGGCGGCCGCCCGGATAAGCCGTTTGTACGCCAGACATTGCCGGACGGGACAAGCCTGCCGGACGTGAAGCCCGGCGAGCAGCTGCAACAACAACGCGAGGGTGTCTCGCACCGCGTTACCCAGGGCGGCGACAGATAAGACAACCGTGCTTGGCACGTCCACACTGATGGCCGGGGCTGTTCAGCAGGTCGTCACGGGCGATTATGCGATGGCCGCAGGCGGAAAATATCTGGCCAGTATTCAGGGTGATGCCGAAACCGAGATTGACGGGCGGCAGTCCAGCAGGATGGCCGGGAATATCGATATCGAGACGCGCGGCGCGCTGACAGAAAAGATTGCCGCACTGCGCAGGAGCGTGGCCGCTGGTCAGCAGGTGATTGGCCAGACCGTGCATATCGGCACAGAACAGACCAATGCCCTGACCATGCTACTGGACACTATTGACCTGCTGGCGGAGCTGGCCAGTCAGTGTGCCAGCCATACACACCCCGGAACGGGCGCGCCTGTCCAGTCTGGCGCGTTTACGCAGACGGCGACAAAAGCAGGTACAACCAGGGGAAAATACGCCGCTATCATTGCCTGAATGAAATCATCTTAGCCCGCCAGTGTGCGGGCTTTTTTATGCCCCTTCGCCAGACGCGCTGTGAGCGCCTCTCCCGACAGAACACCCGCGAGTAATCCCCAGAAACGATCAGACGCCCCCCGGCAGGCTGGTGCAGCCATACCCCAACAAAATAAAGACGCCGCAGACAAAAACGGCGCTACACCGCACCCGCCTGCGGTTTTTGGATCAGGTAATTTTTTCAGTTTTATTTTTCTTCAAACCGTACCGCCAGACCGCGCCAGTGCTGACGGCTTGCGCGAATCTGCAAACTGAAAACATTGAAAAAGATTTCAGTACATTTCAGCTTTAAGGATCTAAAAAGGATCGACTTAAAGATGTAATGTACTTAAATTAAAGGTTTTATTGACTTTTTTGTGACTTAAGTTCGATCAACAAGCTGAGTTGTTACCACAAGCAAAACTCAAACAATTCACAGATAGTGCAGTTTCTTAAATGGTTCAAACTAAGTTTAGTGCTGAAATTTGCAGTATGGCTTGTGGTAAGAATTGCAACCAAGCCTGATAATAGATTTTCATTGCCACGAAAAGTGAAACGCCAAAAACTTAAGAGATTTGAATATGAATGTACTTGCGACTTATGGAAAAGAGATTTTTTCACTTCTAGTTCCTGTTTTTACATTGATAATAAACAAGTTTTTTAAAAATAATGCGAAGGTTGTTTATGGTGAACTTCATCAGTTCACATTTCTTGTAAACGAAAAGTTTATAGATGGTAATGGCGATGAAGCTTTAGAAAAAAAAGTTGTTCATACTCAATCATATATCATTGTGAATGAAGGCAGAGAACCTGCAACTAACCTTGAGATTATTTTTAATTATGCTCCTCAGCAGCTCAATATATGGCCTGTCAGGCCATATACACAAAAATTAAATGATGATGGGCGCTACATTATGGTGTTCGATTTTTTGGCTACAAATGAGCTTACGAGATGTGAAATAATGTCAATAAATGAACAATTGCCTGAATTATTATCAGTAAGATCCAAAGAAGGAATGGCAAAAATGGTAGGGCTGATACCACAGAAAGTGTTAAATCCGTTGTTCATTAAGTTTATGGGTTTGTTAGTTTTTATTGGAGCAGCAACTTTAGTCTATTTTATTGTTATTGTTCTTCAATGGTTGCTGCTTAAAACGGGTTAATGGTGCAGTAAAAAATTATAACCGTATAGTTACATTCGCGAAGATATTATGGCAGACAATAATTCTCGTCTGAATATTGTCGCCATATGTATAGCTGTTGAAACTTAATTTTTGATTGTTAAGGTTTTTTGTTTCTGTTTGGCTCTTGCTGTTTTAAGGAAGTGTCTATGCGCTTTCTGTTTTTTGTTGCTTCTTTTAATACAGAGTTGATTCTGGAAGAAATACCTTGCGAATGACCGACCCCATAGACAGTGTTTTCAATTTGGAATGCTGTCAAGCATTCTAATGCGAGCTTAAGACTATGCTCTGTATGACAGCTCATGGAGTTAAAAAAATTGGAAGGTACTTGTCCTTCTCTTTCCCACCAGTCTTTTACATAGGCCTTTAACACATAAAGCGAATCGTAATAAACTATCAACTTAATAGCTTTGGTGCTGGCTAAGTCTTTGAATTGAGGAGCATTAGGATAGAGTAAGGGGGAGATAAGGTAGAAAATCTTCTTTTTTATCGCCAAGGTTAAGTACATTACGAATGCTCGGTTCTAAGGGGTAAGTCAGCGCGCCTTTTCTAATATATTCTCTGAAAGTAGCACCGTAGTTGACTGTTGCACGATCCTGAATATACAGAATTTTGGCTACAGTTCGCAAAAGTTCAGGTGCGAAGTACTTTTCAGCATCATTTTCTTTTTGTTTCTTCGACTCAATCTCTTTTTTACGTGAATTAAAATCTGAAATCCATGCACCAAGTAAAGAGGCTCCAGCACCGAATAATGCCCCGGCTACGGCAGAAAATTTTACTGTCAAAAGGAACATCATTCCTAGCGCGAAAAGCAGTACAGATGGCCCTAGATGAGGATTGGTTCTAAAAAAAGCGTTACTGGGTACACAACATCTTTCACTTTCATGACGGTTGAATCTCACGTATGGGCAGGGAGCCTTCCTCTTAAGGGCTGGGATTTAAGAATCTAGTGCGACACTTTTGCGACAATCACTGACAGGAAGAGAAATGCTAATGTAAGAAACTTGGCATAACTTTATGATTTTTAATAGAGAATTTGGTGGCCCCTGCTGGGTTTGAACCAGCGACCAAGCGATTATGAGTCGCCTGCTCTAACCACTGAGCTAAGGGGCCGTGGCGGGCAATTATAAAGTAACTTCTCCAGGCGATCCAGCATCAACATTCCATCTGGCTGTTTTATAAACAACGCATTATCAATCCTTTATACTTAAGTTCCGCATCCAACATCGGGGAAATAAATAGCCTCGATATTCTTGTGCCAGGGTTGCGCGTTGCTTTCTACAGAATGAATTCCGGCAAACCTTCGGGGAACACTTACAACGAGCAGTGGAAGATCAACTGATCCTGTGTGGCTTAGGTTCGGCTTTAAAAGCCGATGGCAGTGGGTAGCACGAGTGACGTTGAAACGGGTTAAGACTGCTTAAACATAATGATGACTCTTAACTCGCGGTACTCTTTGCTCCGTACACTGGAAACTTGGAAGAGAATCTCGCGTGTGTAGATTCCCGAAGACGACAACATTTTGCTATCGATGCGACTCAAATTTGGGAGCTTCGAAAGCTCAGCAGCCTAAACAGAACAACATACAAGATTTATCATGAACCACCCGCACGTGATTGGTGAGGCGCTATAAAACTAATTTTTGCACTAAAGCATCACTACAACTAATGAATGAAATCTATTTTAAATAAACATCAACTTGTTTTTTTTCAAGTTGGTTGATTAATGAGATTCTTAATTATCCTTTATCGTAATACGTTAGCTCAATGCATATTCAATGTTAAATGCAATATATTTTGGTTGTAAAAATGTATAAGTTTGGCAGGCGAAATAAATATCATGAAATATTTTTCATATCAATATTATTCATGAAATTATGAAATATTTCCAAGTTATTCATTTTGTGAATTTTAAATATTTTTAACTAACTGATATTAAAGGATTTTATTAATTTTTCTAACGAGCTCCTATAGTTATAGAACTTATTAATTAATATCGTTATATTAATAGATTATAACTTATAGGATCTATCCGGATACCTCGCTACATTTATAGCTGATTTGGAGTTTCAGTAAGTTTGTATCAGGAAGATACCTGCAATTTTTATCCTTTTGTCTTTACCTTCCTGTCAGGAATTTTATTCCCAAAATGCGAAAATTCGCCAGGTTAAAAAATTAGCAAGATAAATTTTTAGTTTTATTTATACGCATCCCCGAGCATGCTGGTAGCTAAAGCCAGGGGCGGTAGCGTGTCTCATGACATAAAGGTTGCATCACTAATGGCCAGAAGTGGGTTAGAAGTTCAGCAAGCGGCTGTGAAAGCGCTGTTCCTGCGCGAGATTAAAACGCGATTTGGTAAGTACCGTTTGGGGTATCTGTGGGCGATACTGGAGCCAGCGGCACATTTGCTTATTTTATTAGCACTCTTTGGGTATATTATGCATCGCACTATGCCTGATATTTCGTTTCCAGTATTTTTACTGAATGGGTTAATTCCTTATTTTTTATTTAGTAATATCTCTACGAGATCTATTGGCGCGATTGAGGCTAACCAAGGGTTATTTAATTATAGACCAGTAAAGCCCGTTGATACAATTATTGCTCGTACATTGCTCGAAACACTTATATACAGCTGTGTATATATTGTTCTTATGTGTGTTGTAGGAGCATTTGGTGAAAAGTTTACAATTACCAGTATCCTCACTCTAATTCTTACCTGGAGCCTACTTATTCTTTTCGCTTTCGGTTTTGGCCTGATTTTTATGGTCCTTGGAAAAACGTTTCCCGAGTCCGAAAAATTCTTACCGATCATTCTCAAACCTCTTTACTTTATATCTTGCGTCATGTTTCCACTTCATGCCATTCCGAAGGAGTTTTGGCCGTATCTACTTTGGAACCCCATTATTCATGCTGTCGAGTTAAGCCGGGAATCTGTCGTTGCAGGCTACGTTAGCGAAGGCGTAAGTTTGAACTATTTGGCGCTTTGCGCTCTGGTTGCTCTCTTTTTAGGTCTGGCAGTTTATCATAAACGCGAAGAGGCAATGTTAACCTCATGATCAAAATAGAAAACCTGACTAAATCATATCGAACTCCTAAAGGAAGGCACTACGTTTTTAAAGACTTAAACATCGAATTGCCATCGGGGAAAAGTATTGCGTTGATAGGGCGTAATGGTGCGGGTAAATCGACGTTATTAAGAATGATCGGTGGCATAGATCGTCCCGATAGTGGAAAAATTGTTACTGACAGCTCAATCTCATGGCCTGTAGGGCTCTCTGGTGGTTTTCAGGGAAGTTTAACGGGGCGAGAAAATGTGAAATTTGTTGCCCGGTTATATGCAAAAAAAGAAGAGCTAAAGGAGAAAGTTACCTTTGTAGAAGAATTTGCTGAGTTGGGTAAATATTTTGATATGCCAATAAAAACGTACTCATCAGGAATGCGTTCTCGTCTTGGGTTTGGGTTAAGTATGGCTTTCAAATTTGATTATTATCTGGTTGATGAAATTACAGCTGTTGGTGATGCAAGATTTAAGAATAAATGCCAGAGTGTTTTTAACTCAAAGCGAAATTCTTCTAATTTTTTGATGGTATCACATAGTTTAAATTTATTAAAACAATATTGTGATATAGCAATCTATATAGGAAAAAGCAATGAAGTAACTTACTTCGAAGATGTTGGTAATGCGATTGATGCATATAAAAAAGATGTTAGTAAACACAGTTAGGTAAAATGAATATGAAAGTTACTGTTATAATACCATTAAGAGTTACCGAAGGACTTTACCAGGCTGAAGAGAGGCTAAGTCGTATTATCGGAAACATACCATCTGAAAAATTTAATATTCTCATTGTTAATTACGGAACCCCTAAAAAATTCTCTAATATTTTAAAGGGATTGGGTTCTCATTCTCATTTGAAAATATTAGATATTGATATCGGCTCTCAAATTTTTAGCATAGGCCATGCTAGAGATTTAGGGGTTCAATATTCAGAAGATAATGTCGTTTTATTTAACGATATTGATTTCTTTGGAAACAAAGATATGTATGAACGTATCCATACTGAGGTCCTGGCAAGAGATATGGTTAATTCAATATACGATTTCTTTTGCGTTCCTGTCTTTTTCCTGACTGAGAATGGGACTAAAGAGACTTTATCTTCTTCTCATAATTCAGAATGTAGTGAAAATAACTTTATACATAGAAAAATTTATGAATCACATAAAGATTTTGTAGCGTTTCCCGCTTATGGCAGTTCTGCGATGGTGGTTAATAAACATCACTATTTAGCTATTGGAGGGCATAGTAGGGAATTTTATGGTCATGGTGCAGAAGATTATGATGTATTACATAGGCTTAGCAGTTATTATGCTAAAGGCCCCAAGACTGCCGATTATTACAATAATACCAAGTCAAATAGCATTGATAATTATCGTGGTTTTAGAGCTTATTTTGCTTTATATGGGATAGATGTTTTTAATCGGGGGATCTTCTTTCAGCATCTGTGGCACCCTACGAGATCAATTCCGGGTTATCATCAAACGCAAAGGAATTTTTCTTTATTAGAAAATCTAATGAAGAAATTTGATCAGGATAAAGAACAACCTTTTCCTTTAAGTAACGCGAATGTTAAGAGTAAAACGTTATTTTTAATTGATACAAAATCTCGTACTTTCAAAGCAATAAGACATTTAACTCCACTTTTTGGTAGTTTGGTTTTTATGTCTGAGAACTTATTTTCGAATATTGATTCATTGTTGCGTTACATTAGTAAAAATGAAATTGAGAGAGTATTCTTCCTAAATCCTTATGGAAATGAGCACCGTTTGGCATTATATGCAGGTGTTAAAGAAAGAAATATTCCGTTTGTTGTTTTTGATCGTGGTGCTCTGCCAGATTCGTGGTTCTTAGATCATAATGGGTTTAATTACGACAGTAAAAGTTATTCGCCAGAGGCCTGGCAACGAAAATTAACTCAAGAACAAGAAGATGAAGTTGAAAATTATCTTTTCAATTTAAGGAATGGCGAGCACACATTAGAACATAATTCACCGAGAAAAACATCTGGATTTTTAAAAGAATTATACCAGATTGGTGATCGGAAAGTGTTATTCGTGCCGTTTCAAAGACCAACGGATACCGTTACAACCTATTTTGCAGGTGCTGCTGGATCAGTTGGTGGATTTCAGAGTTGGGTTGAATATATAGCTGAAAACCTTCCCAAAGAAGAATGGGTTGTAATTTGTAAGAATCATCCTCTAGAAAAAGATCTTCCTAGAATAAATGGTGTCTTATATGCAGAAGATGATACGCATATACATGACCTAATTGATTTGGCAGATAAAGTATTATTAATGAATTCTGGGGTTGGTTTAATTTCCCTCGCTTTTATGAAACCGGTTATTTGTGCGTCTAACGCTTTTTATGCACACGAAGGTTTAGCTATTCCTGCATTTGATGCCATGCACGCTCAGGAACTCATTAATAAAGATTTGCTAGTTGATAAAAGAAAGGTGTTGCAATTCTATTGGCATATGCTTAATAGAGTCTACTCATTTGGCCATTCAAATTACAAGAAAACAAAAGCAAGTGATGGTACAGAAAGGAAAATTATTAATGAAATTTTATTTAATAAAATTAACTATAATAATAAAACGATTATTTTAGGATCCTCTACAGAAGGGATTAGTCTGGATGCGCCGCTTTTTTACTCTTTTGGTGGTCGAGATAAAATTAAGGAAACACTCAAATCATCTACTGCAAATTCCAATGAAACAAAAATATTGGTCGAAAATAGTATCGTTAAAGATTCTAAATTCCATATTGAGAGTAATTCGGTAAATAGTGCCGGGCTTAAAATAAATAACCTAAAGGCAGAGAATCAAAAGATTGGAAAGCTTGGCAGGAAAGTGAGAAAATTGATAAGAACTCCAGGCGTCTTTTTTAAAGATGCCATCAAAAACAGAAAGAGTAATACTAACATTTTAAAAGGATGATATGTAATCGTGTCCATTTTTTAATTTTATAATCCCCTTTGCGGTTTATTTCATAACGCTTACTGCAGAATAAATATTTTTAAACGGAGGGTGCAAAAACTTTCCTGGAATAAAAAACCGAGAAGGTTAAGAAGAAAATAATCCAATAGTGATTTTTCAATTATTACCTTTGCCGGGTTTTATTTTATGTCCAATTTTGAATGCTCGCGTGAACAAAAAAAAGAGGATTGATTATTTCCAATTTCTGTTTTGTAAAATAAGTGGATGTGTTTATGGTTTAAGCTATTAGTATAATACACCGCATTTATCTGCGTATTCTCCAGCAAATACCCACGAAATTTCTTAAACAACTTCATGTCCGGCTTGAAGTTTGCCGTCCAGAACTGGTGCAAGTGTCCCTGATATGTCATCCCTTTGATGTCATACAGGGCGTTGCCCATCACCTTCAACGGTTTGTTATGCACTAACGCTGAAATTCCCGCCGTACTGTTAATAGTCACCACGCCTTTGGCATGCGTCAGTAATTCCGGCATCGGTAAATCGTGGACATAAATTATACGATTGATCACGCCATACTTCTTACTCAGCCGCTTAATCAAGGGGCCATACAGACGATGCCCGCGATCCATGGGGTGGTGCTTAACGACCAGCACATCGTCTTTCGGCGCTTTACGTGCAAACGAGAAGATCACATCGTTAATATAATCCCGGACATCAGCGTATGGGCTATGGTTGCGGATCTGACTATCGTTATAGACCTGCAAAATCGCAAGGTAATAGTGTTGATCGAGTGTCGTCTGCAGCGTCTCCATTACGCCACGTTGTTTCCAGCCATACCATTGCTTACGCCACCACGCGCGCACCCAGCATTTTGCTTCGTACCATGGTGAAAAAGATTTGTGATGGCGATAATGCAAGAACTCGTGTCTATAACGCCAGCCGACAAGATAATACCATGTCGCGTGGATGTAACGGCAGCCTGAGGACGGTTTCAGTGGCTGGGTTTCTGAGGGCGGGAAATCTGGCAAGCTCCGGTAAAAATCAGGATCACGGGGCAGGGGGGAGAAAGCGTTCACTCCGCCTTCTTCAAGCGTAATAAAATGCGGCCGCAGATAGCCCTCTTCGAAAGCCAGGAAACGAATACCTTTCGATTTCGCCCAGGCATGTGCCGCTCTGTGCAATGGACGGCAGTCACCGAAGCACAAGATGGTGTCGAACGGGTAAGCCTTCCAGGTCTCTTTCAGCCAGGTCGGGAATTCCTTCGGCGTTTGTGTATAAGTAAGATACTGACGTTGTCGACAATAAAAACGATCGCCACCATTAAATACAACGTTTACCGCTTCGCGTTCCAGCGTCTCAAGCCAGTTGGCGACATCATTGAAGAAAGGCCCCATTGGTCCTTGCAGCAGCAGATATTTTTTCCCTGCGAGTAATGTCTTAACGGTATTATTTTGCATCATCGTCCATGGGTCTCAAATTAACACTAACCAAAACGAACTTTATAAAACATCAATAACTTGCGGTACTGTCTGGCTAATCGACCAATATTTTTTTTCGTGATTTTCATTTCACCGCGTGGAGCGGTGCTCAGCCACATTACGGCGTCTTCTGCCTGCATTGGCTCCAGTCGCTGTGGATGGATATAAGTTGGATACGTGATAAGCGTTTGCCACACTAAATCCGTAAGACTGAGTTGCCTGGCGCGCCGGGGAATATGGTGCTCATCCTGAGTGAGTCCCCAGCCGGCATAAAAAGGCAGGCCATAGCAAAATACTCGCTTACCGTGCATTAAGGCTTCGAAGCCGGAAAGAGAGGTCATGGTATGTAACTCATCAGCGAGTTGAATGCACTGAATGATATCGGCATCCAGCGCCTGGCAGTCGGCCCAACGGGCGATATCTTCTGCCACGACTTGCCCTTTACGGTTGCCAACCAGCACATCCGGGTGCGGTTTAAAGACAACAAACGCGTCAGGATTACGCTCGCGTACCGTACGCAATAAATCCCGGTTGGTGTTAACAGACCGCGCCCCTGTCAGAATCGAGGCGTCATCCTCCACCTGTCCGGGTACCAGAATGACTTTTTTACCGGTCGCTTCGGGCGGTAAGTGCCACTCCTGTCCAAGGTTGTATTTACTGACTTTGTTGCGTACTAGTTGTTGCTGTAGGGCTTGCGCGCGCTCCCGCTGATGTTCGCTCAGACTGCTGGCGTTCAGCAGGTTTTCCAGATCGCTTGGACGGGATGCGTCGTAATAGATACCGGTTTTATCCAGCACTAAAGACAGGGGGGCGAGCAAATCGGAACCCAGGCCGGAGGAGCGGATAAACCCGTCTTCCATTCGCCACAGTGGAATGCACTGTGCATCTGCCTGCGCCTGCCATTTTTTCTCTCCCCTTGTACCCCAGACGATAAGCGCGCTGGCTTGTCGACACTGCTTCGCAAAGCGTACCCGGTTCTCCGTGGTTTTCATAAACGGCCTGAGTATTGCTGTTTTCCACAGGCTTAATCCCGGCGCCCATAGCGTGCCACGACGTGCCAGGTTGTGGTTACGCTGTAAGACCAGCCAGTCGATAACGCAGGCCAGCGTTGCAGGTTTTCCGCTTACCGGGTGTCGGTAACGGCAGTAGCGCAAGTAGGCGGCGGTAAACAGATTGCTCAGTGTGGTCGGTTGGCGGCGTGCGGCAAGCTCACGGGCCTTTGGGTGACGGTCATCTGTTAGTCCCCAGCCCGCATACCATGGCTGCCCAAAGCAGACGACGGGTTTGCCTGCCAGCAACGCTTCAAAACCATACTGCGAGGTGACCACATACACCTTTTGCATGTGCCGCAGTAGTGATTGCGGGCTGACATCTTCGGCAAATACGCGCACACGGTCGTCGGATTTCAGATTCGCAAAGTACCCCGCCTTTTTGTCGCATAGCACATCCGGATGCACCTTCACCCAAACCTCTGCGTTCGGATTTTCCTGCTTTGCTGTCTCAAGCATCTGCTGAAAGCTTTCCGGGCCGGCGTTGCCTTTGGTGACAGACATATCGCCAAACGTCTGGTCAATCACCAGCACGGCCTCTGGCATAATATCTGGTGCGACAAACGGCGGTGCCTGGTTGTATTTCGACAAATCATTGTCCACGATGGCGCGCATCATCGCCTGCGCTTCATCCACCAGTGGCTTATTGCCGTCATTATCTTTTACCAGGTATTCAAGCGAGCTCGGAACCGAAGCGTCGTAATAGATGCCCAAATGATCAACGACTATGGAGAGAGGCGGACAACCCTGAACGCCTAAACCGAGAGAACGAATAAAGCCATCTTCCAGGCGAATAACCGGGAGCCCAACGGATTGTGCCAGGGAAACAGGCTTTTGCGCACTGGGGCGGTGGCCCCAGACGGCGATAGCATTCACCTGCTCCGGAATGGTTTTATAAGGCGAAAGCCGCACAGTCTCTCCAGGCAGAAAACTGTCCAGATGCGGAATGCGCCAGATCCCCCCGGAATAAATACCCAGTATGTTTCTCGTTCGTTCCATCAATATCAATCCGTTGATTAAGGAAGAAAACGTTTTACCGCTACTTGTTTCGCTTTCCCCGGCACGCCGGGAAAAGCATCTGCTTAGATTGTCAGCACAACCTTGGCGGCAACGGCAAGCTGATAAAGAATGGTCGAAATACCACGCGTAACTTCAATGTTTTTCGATTCGTATTTCGGCAGAACCATGATTTCGTCACCGGGTTGCAGTTTTCCTGCATCGTCAGCATCAACCGACTCGCCGTTCTGGTGAATCACAATGATTTTTGAATTGCCGGATTTCTGCGTCAGCCCGCCGCATTTTTTGATGTAATCGTCCACATCCATTCCGTCCTGCCAGGAGACGGCGTTCGGGAACAGCACTTCCCCGTGTACCATAACCAGCGACGTTTTTTCCGGAATCATGATGACGTCACCATCTTCCAGCAGCACCGAGTCGATGTTGCTTTCGCTAAGCACAACTTGCCCTTTCGGAACGACAGCACGCGCTTTATTGACGAATCGGCTAACCAGTTGTGCTTCCTGCATACGCAAACGAGCTTCTTCCTGCGTTGAGGATTGTGCTGAAAGAGAGGCCTCTTCCAGTTTCTGCAATGACAGGTTCAGCATCTCTTTCTGACGCTCCGCAACAGATGTTCTGTACAACTGAATGGCCTTCATCTGCGACATGCTGTTCGGGCGGATCTGCGATAGCACCTGACGCATGGTCGAACCGTATGGCAGAACTATCGCATGTTCGCCGGAATGGGCGCCGTCAACACGCACCTGAATGGTGCCTGCATAACGGTCTGAACTTACGATAAGACGGTCGCCATCCTGCAGAGAGCGGCCAACTGCGGAGCTGAGCGGATAATATTCGCTACGTTTTACAGTGCCTTGCTGGCGGATAATGGTCATGTGGGTGGCGCCGGGTTTCGGACGCGCCCAACTGAGTGCCTCTGTGATCGGAATCGTACTGTTGGCGAACTCAAAGTCGTAACTGTTAAACACATCGCCTTCTACGCTGAATGTATGCTGACGTGGACCAACGACGATGGTATCGCCATCGACAAACTGCGACAGGCCCAGCTTACCGTTCAGCAGAAAATCGTACAGGTTCACGCGTGAGATAACCGATTTGCCACGTTTGACGATGATATCAACGTAGCTGCCGCGCTCACTGTCGACGCCGCCAGCTTTGCTCAGATAAGAGAGCAGGGAGTCAGATGCCACGCCACCATACAAGCCTGGGCTTCGCACATAGCCGGTCACGAAAACTTTCACCGGCTGAGCCTGCAGCAGAGAGGCATAGACGTTAACGTTCGACGTATAAACTTCTTTGATCTTACTGGTGACGGTATTGTTCAACTGCGCATTGGTCATACCCGAGACTTTCAGCGGGCCAATATTCGGCAGGAAAATATTGCCTTTCGGGTCAACGGTGAGCGCCCCGTCATACTGGAATGCGCCCCACAGTCGAATCTGGATGGTATCACCGAGACCAATTACATAGCCTGGGTTGAACCCCAGACCTGCGCCTGAAGCTGCGCTGATAGAGGTAAATAATTGTGCGCCGAACATGCGGCTGGGCAGTGCGGCGGCCACGGGAGGCGGTGTGTTGTCAAACCCGGTTGCGTTCTGAGTTTCTTCTGTCTTACCGGAGATAACCGACGGCAACGGCGCTGCCCCTGTCAGATTTGGATCGGCTGTAATCCCTGTCGGACCAGCCGCCCACGCCGCATGGCAGACCAGAAGGAGCAGTGCCGATTTTAATAATTTCATGTTCAACTCTGTAAAATTCACTGTGCGTCCAAAATTAGTCTTTGTGATCTTCAATCACGGCCAGCAGCAATTTGATGGTGCCGAAGAGTAGGCAGCAGACTAACAACCAGCTTGCCAGCAGGTAGCCGCTATTGGGGAAACTGGACTCTTCCGGTTGTTGCGGTGAACTGATGACCGACAACACTTTGAGTTTACGTGCCGCTTCCAGGCGTGTTTTTTCAATGGCTTTGATCGCCATTGTGTAGATTTCGGTATCGAAGGCGACGCGTGCTTTAATCTCGTCAAAGTCAGCCGCCATGCTGTTGAGTTTCTTATCGCCTGGCGCGGTGATTTTGCTCTGCTCTGCGTCGATCTGTGCCTGCAGTGCTTTTATTGAATTACGCAGGCTAATGACCTGGGGCGCATCTTCACGCAAGTAACTCAATAAATTACGCAGCTCGGCTTCCAGCTCAACTTTTTTACCTTGTAAGGTCATCACCAGAGAGGTGGCCGCAGTGGCGGAGGCTTCGGGATCGAGGATATTGTTCTGATTCTGGTAAGCCAGTAATTCTGCTTTACTTTTATCAAGGCGAATACGGGCCTGCTGTAGTTCTTCCTGGGCGAAGTTCAACTGCTCTCGCGCGATTTTATGGGAGAGCTCGTTAATAAAACGCTCTGACTCTTTCAGGACTGCTTTATTGAACTGCTGTGAGAATTCCGGCGTAAAACCCTGGGTCTGAATCGTCAAAAGACCGGTTTTGTCATCAAAGACCACAGAGATTCGGTCGCGGTAGTAATTGAGGAACTGTTCTGCCGTTGTGTCTTTAGATAGATGATGAATGAAGTCCAGCCCGCTATGGCTCCATGCATCGTGAAAATCGAGCTGTTTATCGAGTACTTTCAGCATATCTGCTGAGTTGATGTACTCCTTCAGATATAGCGAGTCTTCGGTGGAACTCGGGTTGGATGCACCCAGCAGCAAGCCGACATTCAGGCTGGCGCCTTCGATATCACTGGGACGTTTTACCGCGACCTTTGATTCACTCATATATCGCGGCTGGCTGAAAATCACCAAATAGATGACGAGCAGCGCCATCGGGGCGGCAATAACGATCCAGGCAAGATGCTGCTGGATCCAGGCAAGATTAAATTTAGCCGTACGTGCGCGTAACGAGGACGCCAGCAATTTTACTTTATGTGTAGACATGTCACTTTCAACGTTATTCTCCCTGGCAAAAATTTGCTGAGGGGAAGACTTTTTATGTCGGTATAAACAGGTGAGGTGTCAGTCGAAAATTCTGACTAAACCAATCACATCCTGTGAATTATCGGTGATGAGTAGGGTGGAGATGCGGTGTTTAGTCATCTTCTCTTCCGCATCGATAATCATGGCATCTTGCGGCATGGTAATCGGATTGCGGGTCATCATGTCTGCCGCGTTGCCGTTGATGAAATCGTCACATTTTTCCATGTAACGACGCAGGTCGCCGTCAGTAATAATACCTGCCAGCTTGCCCTTTTCTTTCACGGCCACCATACCCTGGCAACCGCTGGTCAATTCCTGAATGATCTGACGAAACGTCGCGTTGATATCTACAGAAGGGACATGTGACTGCATCACATCAGTCACGCGGGTCAACAGGCGACGGCCCAGTGAACCGCCCGGATGGTAGCGGGCAAAGTCGTCGGGTTTGAAGTGACGCTTGTGAATAAGTGCAATCGCCAGTGCATCGCCAATTGCCATTGTCAGTGTGGTAGAGGTGGTAGGTGCCAGATTATTAGGACAAGTTTCACTGGCCATGTTCAGCTCAAGAATAGCATCCGCGTG
Source organism: Citrobacter sp. BDA59-3 (assembly GCF_015167655.1). Taxonomy (NCBI): domain Bacteria; kingdom Pseudomonadati; phylum Pseudomonadota; class Gammaproteobacteria; order Enterobacterales; family Enterobacteriaceae; genus Citrobacter; species Citrobacter sp. BDA59-3. Next base: position 4,611,303 of record NZ_CP063427.1, on the reverse strand, counting down.
TTTTGCGAGCGTTGAGTGTGCATTATTGGTAATGGCGATGATTTTATTACCAAAATTCTTTAATGAAGGTACCAGTTTAAGCACTTCATCCGTTTCACCGCTGGCAGAGATCAGCATCAGCACATCGTATGGGGTGATCATCCCTAAATCGCCGTGGAAAGCTTCCGCCGGGTGAATAAAAAAGCTGGGGGTGCCGGTTGAGGCGAGGGTTGCAGACATTTTGCGTCCTACATGGCCGGATTTTCCCATGCCGGAGACAATCACATGACCTTTACAACCCACTATCAGTCTTAATGCGGTGCTGTACTCTTCTGCATCGATGACTTCTGCCAGATGGCGGAGTGCATCACCTTGCTCTGTCAACGTGCTGCGTACGCTGTTAATTAGCGCTTGCTCTTCTGTTTCCGTATTCAAGTTAAAATCCATTTTGTTTCCTGTTTGTAATCTCTACGTGACGGTTGGTATCCAGACCACAATTAACAGGCGCACCGTCACAGCAACCGATTCAGGACATACCACTCAGTTGCCATCCGTTTCCTTGAAGTGCAAAAAAATACCCAGTCGCCATGGTGGTGACGTTTACCAGGTACATTTTAAACTTGCGAGTTCGGGGACTATCTTTTATTTCCCTGCTTTTTAGCACAAGCGGCACTTATATACAACCTCAACGAATTTAATGATGCTGAGTTTAATAGCTTTTACTATCAGTCATCCATGATTAACTGGTTGTAAGTTTTGGTTTTTTTGTTGTTTGTTAATCTGGGTTGTAATTATTTCTATTACCTGCTTATAAATTTCAAAAACGTAATAAATTAATGTCACGTCGTAGGCTTATATTTATTTCATCAAGCGGTCTTGCTTATATATTCATGTTAAAAATATATCTAAGATAATGTAAAATAGTCTGACATTGATATCAGATTTTATTTTTCCATTAATACGGATAAAAAAACGCCACCCCGAAGGATGGCGTTTGATAAGGCGTAAAATGCGGACGAATTAATCGTCGAGGAAGCTACGCAGAACCTCAGAGCGGCTTGGATGGCGCAGTTTACGCAGCGCCTTCGCTTCGATCTGACGGATACGTTCGCGGGTAACGTCGAACTGTTTACCCACTTCTTCCAGCGTGTGGTCGGTATTCATATCGATACCGAAACGCATACGCAGCACTTTTGCTTCACGGGCGGTCAGGCCAGCCAGAACGTCGTGCGTAGCGGCACGCAGGCTCTCGGTGGTCGCAGAGTCCAGCGGCAGCTCGAGGGTGGTGTCCTCGATGAAATCACCCAGATGCGAATCTTCATCGTCACCGATCGGTGTTTCCATGGAGATCGGCTCTTTGGCGATTTTCAGCACTTTACGGATCTTGTCTTCCGGCATCAGCATACGCTCGGCAAGCTCTTCCGGCGTCGGCTCACGGCCCATCTCTTGCAGCATCTGGCGGGAGATACGGTTGAGCTTGTTAATGGTCTCAATCATATGCACCGGAATACGGATGGTGCGCGCCTGATCCGCGATAGAGCGGGTGATTGCCTGACGGATCCACCAGGTTGCGTAGGTGGAGAACTTGTAACCGCGACGGTATTCAAACTTATCTACCGCTTTCATCAGACCGATGTTGCCTTCCTGAATCAGATCGAGGAATTGCAGACCACGGTTGGTGTATTTCTTGGCGATAGAGATAACCAGACGCAAGTTCGCTTCAACCATCTCTTTTTTCGCACGGCGTGCTTTCGCTTCACCGATGGACATACGACGGTTGATGTCTTTTACCTGCTCGATGGTCAGGCCGGTCTCTTCTTCAATCTGCTGCAGTTTCTGCAGGCTGCGCTGAACGTCCTCAGACACTTCATGCAGTTTTTCAGACCACGGCTTGTTCATCGCCAGGGCTGCATTGAACCAGGTCTCGTTGGTTTCGTTGCCAGTAAACAGCGTAATGAAGTTTTTCTTCGGCATTTTGCACTGTTCAACGCACAGCTTCATGATAATGCGTTCCTGGGTACGCACGCGATCCATCATGATGCGCATGCTGTTTACCAGGTAATCGAACTGTTTCGGTACCAGTCGGAACTGTTTGAAGACCTCGGACAGCTGCAGGATTTCGGCTGCGGCATCAGCGTGGCTACGGCCTTTCGCTTTGATAGTGTCACGGGTTTTTTCGTACTGTGTACGCAGCTCAGCAAATTTTTCACGCGCCAGCTCAGGATCGATGCTGTTGTCATCGTCGCTGCTGTCATCGCCATCTTCGTCTTCATCTTCGTCTTCATCGTCGTCCAGCTCTTCCTGAGAGAGTTCAGAACCGACGTGAGTCGCCGTAGGTGCCAGATCTTCTTCCGCGTTTGGATCGACGAAGCCAGTGATCAAATCAGACAGACGAGCCTGCTCCGCTTCAACACGGTCATATTGTTCCAGCAGATAGGTAATGGCTTCCGGGTACTCGGCAACGGAGCACTGAACCTGGTTGATCCCATCTTCGATACGCTTAGCGATGTCAATTTCGCCTTCGCGGGTCAACAGTTCAACGGTACCCATTTCGCGCATGTACATGCGCACCGGATCGGTTGTACGACCGATTTCAGATTCAACACTGGAAAGAACTTGTGCAGCCGCTTCTTCTGCATCTTCATCAGTGTTATTGGCTGTTTCGGCAAGCAGTAGATCATCGGCATCCGGTGCTTCTTCCATCACCTGAATGCCCATGTCGTTGATCATTTGGATGATGTCTTCGATCTGATCGGAGTCGACGATATCTTCCGGCAGATGGTCATTGACCTCGGCATAGGTCAGATAGCCTTGCTCCTTACCACGTTGGACAAGAAGTTTCAGCTGTGACTGCGGGTTTTGCTCCATAAGACGGTATCCACACTTAATTCAAGAGGGTTGGTGTCGGTCAGCGAAATAAAACCGCCAACTTGGTGTAACGAGGGCTTACTTATATTTTTGCCGCTGCCTCTCAGTGCGGCTGCCGGGCGCTTCCCGAACGATTATCGGCACTTAAGCCGTTGAATTTACTTTTTCGCCAGTTCCTGGTTTAGTTGCCAGAGCTCCCGGCGTTCTTCGCTGCTTAAACCATGTGTGCGGTCACGAGCTATCAACTCTTCTTGCCGCTGTACAAGCATCGAATCAAACATATGATTGAGCGCATCGTTGAACGTTTTTTCTGCAATGTCTTTATCTGCTATATCGTCCCACATCGCCAGTTTTTCAAGGGTTGCGGCTTCTTTTGTTCCGCGATACTGTTCCAGCAGCTGCCCTGTGGTTAATCCAGGCTGTGACAAACAAGTGTTGACCAGTTCTGTAAATAAGCCAAGCCCAGCCATTCTGGATTTATCCAGACCCTCCAGCGGAGGCACTAACGGCGCGAGTTCCGGGCTCTGGACCAGCAATCCTATCAGTATACGCATGGTTGTGCGTTTTAGCTGAGGCGCCGGGCGGACCGTGGCATTTTCCGCCTGTTTTGGCATTAAACGATCAAGCTGCGCGTCGTCGAAGATGCCAATTTTGTTACCCAGTAACTGCCTGAGCTGGATACGTAGCGTTTCACCCGGAACCTGAGAAATCAACGGCAGCGCCAGCGCGGCAAGTTGCGTTGTCCCGTCCGGCGTGGTTAAGTCCGCCTGCGGCAGTAAGCTGTTAAACAAAAACGTGGAGAGCGGCATCGCCTGCTCCATCCGCGCTTCAAATGCTGCTTTACCTTCCTTACGCACCAGCGTATCCGGGTCTTCACCGTCCGGCAGGAACATAAAGCGTAGCTGACGTCCGTCGCTCATGTACGGCAATGCGGTTTCCAGCGCACGCCATGCGGCATCTCGGCCTGCACGGTCGCCGTCATAACAGCAAATGACGTTTTTCGTTACCCGAAACAACAGTTGAATATGGTCTGCTGTGGTCGAAGTTCCGAGTGACGCAACGGCGTAGTTAATGCCATATTGCGCCAGCGCAACCACATCCATGTAACCTTCCACGACTAACAGCCGCTGCGGTTCATCATTGTCCTGCTGCGCTTCATAAAGCCCGTATAACTGGCGGCCTTTATGGAAAATATCGGTCTCTGGTGAGTTGAGATATTTGGGGGTATCGTTACCCAGCACCCGGCCACCAAATCCCATTACCCGACCACGCTTGTCGCGGATGGGGAACATCACCCGTTCGCGAAAACGATCGTAACTGCGTCCCTGATCGTTAGTGACTAGCATGCCCGCATCAATCAAAGATTGACGATTTTCCTGATTTGCACCAAAACGCTTTAAAACGTTGTCCCAGCCGGGAGGGGCGTAACCAATCGCAAAACGGGCGATGACATCGCTGCTTAAACCGCGCCTTTCCAGATACTGGCGCGCCGGTTCAGCGGCAGGTTGCATCAGGGATTGCTGATAAAACGCATTCAGGCCATCCATCAACTGATAGAGACTTTGCCGCTGGTGGCGCTCTATCTGACTTGGCCCGTTGCCTGCTTCATAGGGCACTTCCAGGTTATGCATGGCGGCCAGCTCTTCGACGGTTTCCACAAACTCGAGCTTGTCGTAGTTCATGAGAAAGTCGATCGCGTTGCCGTGCGCCCCACAGCCGAAGCAGTGATAAAACTGTTTTTCACCGTTTACGGTGAAGGAAGGACTTTTTTCGTTATGGAATGGACAGCATGCGTGCCAGTTCTTGCCCTGCTTTTTCAGTTTCACACGCGCATCGATCAGATCGATGATGTCGGTGCGAGCCAGCAGGTCATTGATGAAAACGCGTGGAATTCGTCCAGCCATATGCCCCATAATTACACTTTGTCAGTCGAACTGCCTCTGCGTTGGCTACGATCGTTCACTCCTGTCACTGACTGACTACAGTAAGCTCAGGGAATTCACGCTCTTGCCACCTTGATGCATCCTGAATGATTTTGTGTACTTGCTAATGCATAAACGAAAATAAGCCGCGCATTCCTTTCGGAAGCACGGCCTTACAACTACAACTCGGTCTGAAACTGAGAGCTAAACTCTCAGAAGTCTTAGTACAGACGAGTGCGGCGTGCGTTTTCGCGAGCCAGTTTCTTCGCGTGACGTTTCACAGCAGAAGCTTTAGCGCGCTTACGTTCGGTAGTCGGTTTTTCATAGAACTCACGACGACGAACTTCCGCCAGAACACCTGCTTTTTCGCAGGAACGCTTGAAGCGACGCAGTGCTACGTCGAACGGCTCGTTTTCACGTACTTTAATTACCGGCATGTGCCTCTCACCTTTGATAAATTCGGTTTGCCGCTGGCGTCAACGCCAGCTTATTTCAAAATGGTGCGGAATTTTACTTCAACAGTTGCTGCTTTGTAAAGCACCGCTGCCTTTTTTGAAAGGGACTTTTGTAAGGGTGGGGAGTATACACGAACTCCTTCAAGGGGGTGAGTAAAGTTTACAACAAGGGGCATTGATCCTACACTGCGCGGCATTGAAGCGAGGTAAAAAACAGCCATGCGTGTACTGGGAATTGAAACATCCTGCGATGAAACCGGCATCGCTATTTATGACGACAAGAACGGCCTTTTAGCCAACCAATTGTATAGTCAGGTAAAACTGCATGCCGACTACGGCGGCGTTGTGCCTGAACTGGCCTCCCGCGATCATGTACGTAAAACCGTACCGTTGATTCAGGCGGCGCTCAAAGAGGCAGGGCTGGCGGCAAAAGATATCGATGCGGTTGCCTATACCGCAGGTCCGGGTCTTGTCGGCGCGTTGCTGGTCGGCGCAACGGTCGGCCGGGCGCTGGCATTTGCATGGGATGTTCCGGCCATTCCGGTTCACCATATGGAAGGCCACCTGCTGGCACCCATGCTGGAAGATAATCCACCGCAATACCCGTTTGTGGCGCTGCTGGTTTCCGGCGGCCACACGCAACTGATTAGCGTGACGGGGATTGGCGAGTACCAGTTGCTTGGCGAATCCATTGATGATGCCGCCGGTGAGGCGTTTGATAAAACAGCCAAATTGCTCGGTCTTGATTACCCAGGTGGCCCAATGTTATCGAAACTGGCGTCGCAGGGGACGGAAGGGCGCTTTGTCTTCCCGCGTCCTATGACGGACAGGCCCGGTCTCGATTTTAGTTTCTCTGGTCTGAAAACCTTCGCAGCGAATACCATTCGTGAAAATGAACCGGATGAGCAAACGCGTGCCGATATCGCCCGTGCATTTGAAGACGCGGTGGTCGATACGCTGATGATCAAATGTAAACGTGCGCTGGATCAAACAGGTTTTACCCGTCTGGTTATGGCGGGTGGCGTTAGCGCAAACCGTACGCTTCGCGCAAAACTGGCTGAGATGATGAAAAAACGCCGTGGTGAGGTGTTCTATGCTCGCCCGGAATTTTGTACCGATAATGGTGCAATGATTGCCTATGCCGGAATGGTGCGTCTGAAAGCCGGTGGCGTTGCCGGACTTGGCGTAACTGTGCGCCCACGCTGGCCGCTGGCGGAATTACCGGCTGCGTAATCTATTCCCCCGGTGGCTACGCTTACCGGGGTTATCGTTTGGTTTCCCCCTTTTTATCTCTCCATTTCCTTGCCGCTGTCGTCCGCATCTCCACAGATCACTGACTATACTTTCCCCTTTGTGAGTCAAAATCGGCTGCCATAGCCGGCAGGGAAGTTCAGTTATGACGCCTCTTCTACATCACCGAAAGAGGAGACATTATGAAAGCTCTCGTCTGGCACGCTACTGGCGATATTCGTCTTGATGACGTCGCCGAACCACAGATTGAACAACCCACTGATGCGGTTATTCGTCTTACAGCCTCGGCTATTTGCGGTACCGATCTGCACTTTATCCGTGGCACCTTTAGCGATATGAAAGCGGGCACCATCCTCGGCCATGAAGGCGTCGGCATTATTGAGCAACTGGGCGACCAGGTGCGTAATTTTGATGTCGGCGATCGGGTGGTGGTTTGCTCAACGCTCTCTTGTGGCTACTGCCCTCCCTGTCGCAGTGGTAACACCGCGCAGTGTGATAATGCCAATCCGAACGGCCCACAGGCCGGTACCTGTTTCTTTGGCGGCCCGCAAGCGACCGGTCCTGTCAACGGCTTACAGGCAGAAAAGGCGCGTATTCCCTTTGCCTCTAATACGCTGGTAAAAGTCCCGCAGGAGGTCAGTGATGAACAGGCGATTCTTGTCAGCGATATCTTTCCGACGGGCTGGTTTGGTGCGGAGATAGCAGACATTACGCGCGGCGACACGGTGGCGGTGTTTGGCTGCGGGCCAGTTGGTCAGTTTACGATTGCCAGCGCACTGTTGATGGGTGCCGGACGCGTCATAGCCGTCGATTCACATGATGACAGACTGGCGATGGCGCGCCGACAGGGGGCCTTTACCGTCAATTTCGATAAAGAAGATCCGCTGGAGGCCATTGCATTACTCACCGGTGGGCTGGGTGTTGATATTGCTATTGACGCCGTTGGTGTTGATAGCGAGCACGCTCACCATGGCCCGGCGGCTCAGCAAGCCGAACAGAAAGCAGAGCAATACCGTCAGGAAGTGCAACAGGTGGCGCCGGACAATGCGGAGCATCAGCATGTTCAGGACGGAAACTGGGTTCCGGGCGATGCGCCGAGCCAGGCGCTGGAATGGGCGATTCAGGGGCTGAAAAAAGCGGGGACACTGAGCATTATCGGCGTTTATCCTCCCGCCGCGCAGACCTTTCCCATTGGTATGGCGATGAATAAGAATCTGACCATGAAAATGGGTAACTGCAATCACCACGCGATTATTCCGCACCTGCTGGAACTGGTGCGCATGGGGGCTATCGACCCCACCCAGGTGCTGACTCAGGTGGAGCCATTGTCGGATGTGGTATCCGCTTATCAACATTTTGATAAGCGTGAAACTGGATGGATTAAAACGGAATTGCTGCCTTCGCACTAACTCTCCGGCAGGCCGGGCTTCTGACACGCCCGGCCTGTTTTTTGTCGCTACGATTTTTTGCCCGGCAAAATTTCACTCATCAACTGGTTTGCCGTGTCGGCGAAAATCTTCCCGGCAGAGCGATCCCCTTTGGCCATTGAAGCCATAAAGGCTTTTGCCTGTTTCAGGGTGATGTGCGGCGGTAGCGGCGCCACTTCCGGATCGGTTTTCACTTCCAGTACAACGGGGCGTTCTGCTGACAAGGCTTGCTGCCAGGCAATCGGTAATTGTTGTGGATCATTCACGAAAATACCTTTGAGCCCCAGCGATTGGGCGAAGCGGGCATAACCCACATCGGGAATGTCCTGGGTTGCCTCAAAGCGCGGATTGCCCTCCATTACACGCTGCTCCCAGGTCACCTGGTTAAGATCCTGATTATTGAAGACACAAATGATCAGGCGCGGATCGCTCCAGCTTTGCCAGTATTTCTGAATGGTGATCAGTTCTGCCATGTTGTTCATTTGCATGGCACCATCCCCGACCAGCGCGACCACCACTTTCTGCGGGTAGGCAAATTTTGCGGCGATGGCGTAAGGTACAGCGGCACCCATACAGGCAAGGCCGCCAGACAGTGAGGCGCGTTGGCCCTGCTTCACTTTATAATCGCGTGCAAACCAGTTGGCACACGAGCCGGAATCGGACGTGACGATGGCATCGTCCGGCAGCAGCGGTGACATTTCCCAGACGACGCGTTGCGGGTTAACCGGTTTGGCGTCGGCCATCGCTCGTTCCTCAAGGGTCTCCCACCATGATTTCACCCCTCTGGCAATTTCCTCTTGCCAGCTACGGTCAGTTTTATGCGTCAGCAGCGGCAGCAGTGCGCGCAGGGTTTCCGCTGCATCGCCATGAAGATTAACTTCGACCGGGTAGCGTAGCCCCAGCATTGCCGGATCGATATCGACCTGCACCGCTCGGGCCTGCCCCTCTTTCGGCAGGAATTCTGTCCATGGAAAACCGGTACCAATCATCAGCAGCGTGTCGCAATTCATCATCATGTCGTAAGACGGTTTCGTACCCAGCAAACCGATCGCGCCGGTGACAAAAGGCGCGTCATCCGGTAGTACATCTTTGCCGAGCAGCGCTTTTGCCACGCCAGCACCAAGCAGATTGGCCAGTTGCACTACTTCCAGTGCCGCGCCACGGGCACCCGCCCCAACCAGTATCGCCACCTTCTTTCCGCTATTAAGAATATCCGCGGCACGTTGCAGATCGGCCTCATAAGGCACGATTTTCGGACGTTGATATCCCGCTCCTGAGTGGGTGAAACCATGGGTATGCGGCGGCGCCTGCCAGGGTTCGTCCTGAATATCCTTCGGCAATATCAGGACCGTTACGCCGTTTTGCGCCACTGCGATACGTACGCCGCGATCGACAAGGTGGCGTACCTGGCTGGGGGAGGCGGCTTCTTGTACAAAGTTCGCCACGTCGGCGAAAACACGATCGAGGTTTAATTCTTGCTGATAGCTGGCGCCGCGTGCGGTAGCCTCTGCCTGACCGGCGATGGCCAGCACCGGAGCATGGTCCATTTTCGCGTCATACAGGCCGGTCAGCAGATGGGTGGCGCCAGGGCCTCCGGTTGAGAGACACACGCCCAACTCGCCGGTGAATTTGGCATGTCCTGCTGCCATAAACGCCGCCATTTCTTCATGGCGTACCTGAATAAACTCAATCCCATTGCCCGCTTTGTTCGCGCGTTGCAGCGCACCGAGCACACCGTTGATGCCATCACCGGGGTAGCCATAAATTCGGCTGACACCCCAGGCTTTCAGGCTCTCAATGAAAAAATCACTGGTCATTTTTGTCACTGTGTTGCCCCCTGGCTCAAAAAGTTAATCGAGCGTTAAGGATAGACGACATCATCAGGATATGGGGGAGGGGCGCGGGACGTGGCTTAGCGCGCCGTTACGCCTGATGCGATACAGGCGTAACGGCAGAATTCAGTCCATTCAGGCAATGAAAGGGGTGAACACGGCATTTTCCCGGATATGATACTTTTTATCCGGGAGGGGATCCGTCTACTTTTTTTTCTTCAGTTTGTGCCAGATTTTTGTCTCCTGACGACGCCATAACCGCTGAATGTTGTCGTGGTGACGTATCAGGATCAGGCAGGAGAGCATGGCAACCGGAAAGGTAAACTGGGGTTTAAACCACCAGACATAGAAGGGCGCAATCAACGCGCTGACAATCGCACCTAACGAAGAGTAACCGCTAAGCAGGACGGTCAGCAGCCAGGTTCCCGCCATCACGCCCGTTAAGTCCCAGCCAATGGGCGCAATCGCACCAAAGGCAGTAGCTACGCCCTTTCCGCCCTGAAAATGGAAAAAAACAGGCCAGATATGCCCAAGGCAGGCGGCGATAGCAATAAGGCCAAGCCAGAAGGGAGTGATGCCAAGCGCATAGGCTCCCCATACCGGCAGCATGCCTTTTAGCACGTCAAAAATCAGTACCGTTACGGCTGCTCCTTTGCCGCCAATTCGTAATACGTTGGTCGCCCCTGGGTTGCCAGAGCCACTCTCACGTGGGTCTGGCAGACCTGCGATGCGGCAGACCAGAATGGCGCTGGATATTGAGCCGCAAAGATACGCGAGGATGATCATTCCAGGCGCGATTGCACTCATAACGCTGTTCCATTGTGAAAATGTCGTTTTATTATCTGCATCAGTGGATAATACGCATAAATTATGGAAAGTGGTATCCAGGTTAGCCAAAAAGCAGGTGGGGCGTGATGGACATTGTATTTATAGAGCAACTTTCGGTAATCACCACCATCGGTGTGTATGACTGGGAGCAGACGATTGAGCAAAAGCTGGTGTTCGATATCGAAATGGCATGGGATAACCGCCAGGCGGCAAAGAGCGACGATGTTAATGATTGTCTGAGCTATGCAGACATAGCAGAAACCGTCATTGCGCATGTCGAAGGAAGTCGTTTTGCGCTGGTAGAACGGGTCGCCGAAGAGGTCGCTGATTTACTGCTGAGCCGTTTTAACTCTCCATGGGTGCGCATCAAATTGAGCAAGCCAGGTGCTGTCGCGCGGGCCGCCAACGTTGGCGTCATCATTGAGCGTGGCAATAATCTGAAAAAAATTATTTAAATTCATAATTATTAAACCAAGCGCTAGTCTTCTGGTCATACGTCATGGCCATACGCGGCTTCCCTTGTGGTAAGCCGTTTTTTATGTCTGTTTAGGGGTTTATTTGATGAGCGATATGCACTCGCTGCTGGTGGCAGCAATTTTGGGTGTTGTCGAAGGATTGACGGAGTTTTTACCGGTTTCCAGTACGGGCCACATGATTCTTGTGGGGCATTTACTGGGTTTTGAGGGAGATACCGCAAAAACGTTTGAAGTTGTGATTCAGTTAGGGTCGATTTTGGCTGTGGTGGTGATGTTCTGGCGTCGCCTGTTTGGATTGATTGGTATTCACTTTGGTCGTACCCCCCATGAAGGCACAGGCACAGGTCGCCTGACGCTCATTCATATCCTGCTGGGCATGGTTCCCGCCGTTGTTCTCGGCCTTGTTTTCCACGATGCCATTAAATCTCTCTTTAACCCCATTAACGTGATGTATGCGCTGGTGGTGGGTGGGGTACTGCTGATTGCGGCGGAATGCCTCAAACCAAAAGTGCCGCGCGCCGAAGGGGTGGACGATATCACCTTGCGGCAGGCATTTATGATTGGCTGCTTCCAGTGTCTGGCGCTATGGCCGGGATTCTCCCGTTCTGGAGCAACAATTTCAGGTGGTATGCTCATGGGCGTGAGCCGTTATGCGGCTTCGGAGTTCTCGTTCCTGTTGGCGGTGCCAATGATGATGGGCGCCACCGTACTGGATTTGTATAAGAGTCTTAAGTTCTTGACCGTGGGTGACATTCCGATGTTTGCCGTCGGCTTCGTGACGGCGTTTATCGTCGCTCTCATCGCGATCAAAACCTTCCTGGAGTTGATCAAACGTATCTCGTTTATCCCGTTTGCGATCTATCGCTTTATTGTCGCTGCCGCGGTCTACTTCATCTTTATCTAAATAACATGCCCTCAGTCTTTTGGCTGAGGGCAACGTTGTTCTTTCCAGTCAGCCACGGCCTGAATGCGACGGCGCGTTAACTCTTCACGCACTTCAATGCCTTTGAAACCTGCCTCAACAACCGCTTTGCTGGAGACCGCTTTTGCGACATCCCAGGCCTCACGCAGCAAGCGTCCCTGCGGGTAGTCGCACGCCTCAAACCCCGCACGTCCGCGCACGTCGGCCTCGCTGGTCAGGGCGATTTGCTCAACCCGCTGCGGCTTGCGCCAGGCGTCAATCGAATCGAACAATTTAACGATGGTCTTTGGCTGCAGGATCGGAAAGGTATGGATCAGATCATGGAATTCCGCCACCAGTTTGGCCAGATCGCGGATATCGTTCGGTACGCGCAATCGCTGGCAGACGCCCTCGACAAGTTTGACGCCCGCCGGGCCATGCCCGTGATGGCGTGGCCAAAGTTCCGGTGGTGTTAACCCTTTTCCCAGGTCGTGGCAGAGAGTGGCAAAACGCACATCAACCTCAGGGCTGAGCATCGCAGCCATGCTCACGGTCATCAGGGTATGAAGACCGGTATCGATTTCAGGATGCCATTTTGCCGGCGCGGGTACGCCAAACAGCGCGTCCACTTCCGGGAACAGCACTTTTAGCGCCCCGCAGTCACGCAACACCTGGAAAAAGACCTGTGGATTACGGGTCTTGAGGGCGTTCTCCGTCTCTTTCCAGACGCGTTCAGGAGTCAGATGCGCCAACTCACCTGCGGTGGTCATATCGCGCATGAGCGTCATGGTTTCGTCGGCAATGCGAAAACTTAAATGCGCATAGCGGGCGGCAAAACGCGCCACACGCAGAACACGCAAGGGATCTTCGGCAAACGCGGGGGAAACATGGCGCAGCAGGCGGCGGTGCAAATCGTTCTGACCGCCATAGGGATCGATTATGTTGCCGTTATCATCCTGCGCAAGTGCATTGACGGTTAAGTCGCGGCGTAACAGATCTTGCTCAAGCGTCACATCCGGCGCGGCATAGCAGGAAAAACCGGTATAACCGAAACCTGATTTTCGTTCAGTACGGGCAAGAGCGTACTCTTCGTGACTTTGTGGATGGAGAAACACGGGAAAATCGCGGCCTACCTGCTGGTAGCCCGCGTCGAGCATCTCTGCTGGCGTGGCGCCAACCACCACCCAATCTTTGTCTTTGACCGACAGGCCCAGTAACGCATCGCGAACTGCGCCACCGACCAGATAACTCTTCACGCCGCCTGACTCCTCACATCTGTGACTTTTCATTAACCTGCCTTATCGGAAATTGAGACAGGTTTTTATTTTTGCCGACAGATAATACGTAAGTGTAGAGAAGATGGCTAATCAGCTTAGTTCATCCAACGATCTTTGCGTTTACGGCGCGGGATTAAATGCGGCAGTACAAGGCCCAGGAAGAGACCCGCACCCAATACGCCACCGCCATACATAAACCACTGCATGATAATGGTGCGTTGTTTGTCGTCGAGTTGCAGGTTAGCGGCGTTCACTTTCTTCTGCGCGACAATAAGCTCGTTCTTAAGCTTCTGATTTTCTTCTTTCAGGCTGTTAATGACCCCATCACTACCGGCCACTTTTTGCTGCATATCCGCCGTGCGCTGGTTCCAGGTATTGTCGATATTGTTGAGCTTATCGGTCAGGGTCTTCACCTGGTTTTCCAGTTCCGGCACGCGCGTGCGCAGGCTGGGCTGAGTATTGAGTTCTTTAAGAGGGATCCAGGCCGTACGGCCACTGCTATCGCGTACCTGTGCGTAGTTAGACGCTTCATTGGTTTGCAACAGCACCACTTCCTCGCCGGCGTTTACCGTGCCCACGAGGCGATAGTTATCTCCCGGGCCACTGCGAACCCAGGTGTTCAATTCATCAGAGACGTAACGTTTTTCTTCGGCATGGGCCAATGTGGAAACGCTAAGCGCAAATAAGGTCATTCCAATCAGGCGTAATTTAAGCATCAGGCGTCGTTATTATCTTTAAGCGTGAATAAAAACAGTGCCAACAGTCTGACGATAGCTGGCAGGCGGCATCAATCGGAATCATCCGGGTCGAACAAAGCGCATAAGTGAACTTTTACACCCATGATATCGCGCATTGCATGGCAATCTGACACAAAATACTATCTACTGACAAACATCGGGCGCGTTAGTTCGCCGAAATTTTGACTGATGTGACATAACCATAAGTGCAAAGCCATGGCTCAGGAAATCGAATTAAAATTTTACGTACATCCCGACAGCGTTGAAACGCTTCGTAACCATCTTCATTCGCTCACCGACGATCGCGTAGCGCCCACCCAGTTACTCAACATCTATTACGAAACGGCAGATAACTGGCTGCGTCGTCATGATATGGGGCTGCGTATCCGCGGCTTCGATGGTCAGTACGAAATGACGATGAAAATCGCCGGACGCGTTGTCGGCGGGTTACATCAACGTCCTGAATATAATATCGCGCTGGATAAACCGGAGCTGGATCTGGCTCGCTTTCCGCAGGAAGTCTGGCCGGATGGCGCGCTGCCAGAAGATCTCCAGGCGCAGACACAGCCGCTCTTTAGCACCGATTTCTACCGGGAGAAATGGCTGGTTAACGTCGGTGAAAGCCGTATTGAGATTGGGCTGGACCTGGGCGAAGTTAAAGCCGGCGAGCTGGCTGAGCCTATCTGTGAGCTTGAGCTTGAACTGCTAAGCGGCGATCCGGCGGATATCCTCAAACTTGCCCGTCAGCTCGTGACCCAGTCAGGGCTGCGTCAGGGAAGCCTGAGTAAGGCCGCACGCGGCTATCATCTGGCGCAGGGTAATGCCGAACGTCATCGCCGCCCGACGCCCATACTCAAAGTTCAGCCGAAAGCCACAACGGAGCAGGCTTTTACCGCCGCGCTGGAGCTGGGACTTTCGCAGTGGCAGTACCATGAAGAACTGTGGGTTCGCGGCGATACCCGGGCAAAAGCGGACGTACAGTCTGCGATTACGCTCATTCGCCATACTCTTATGTTGTTCGGCGGCATTGTGCCGCGTAAAGCGAGCGCACGGCTGCGCGATTTGCTGACTCAGGCGGAAGCAACGTTGACGTCAGATGTCTCCGCAGCGACGGCCGCATGGAGCGCAGAGGCGGCAACGGCGAAACTGCTGTTGACAGAGTGGCTGGTTTCCCAGGGCTGGCGCACCTTCCTCGATGACAAAGCGCAGGCGAAATTTGCCGACTCCTTCAAACGTTTTGCCGATACCCATTTGTCCCGCTGCGCCGCTGAACTCAAAAGTACGTTCGCGCATCCGTTGGGAGACAGTTATCGCGACCAGTTGCCACGTCTGGCACGAGAAATAGACAATGTGCTGTTGCTTGCTGGCTATTACGATGCGGCGCAGGCAAATGCCTGGCTGGAAAACTGGCAAGGCTTGCTCCACGCCATTGAGACACGCCAGCGTATTGAAATCGAACATTTCCGTAACGAAGCAATCTGTCAGCAGCCCTTCTGGCTGCACAGTGGACAACGCTAACCCGGTCAAGGAACCCCCCGATGATGCCGCACTCTCCACAGTTACAGCAGCACTGGCAAACAGTACTGGCCCGCTTGCCTGAGTCGTTCAGTGAAACACCGCTTAGTGAACAAGCGCAGTTAGTGCTTACTTTCAGTGATTTTGTGCAGGATAGCCTTGCCGCGCATCCTGACTGGCTGGCTGAGCTGGAAAGCGCGCCGCCACAGGCGGACGAGTGGAAGCAGTATGCGCAAACCCTTCGCGAATCGCTGGAGGGGGTGGGAGATGAGGCATCATTAATGCGTGCGCTGCGCCTGTTCCGTCGCCATATGATGGTGCGCATTGCCTGGGCGCAGTCGCTGGCGCTGGTGGCAGAAGAGGAGACGTTGCAGCAATTGAGCGTACTGGCGGAGACCCTGATCGTCGCTGCACGTGACTGGCTTTACGATGCCTGCTGTCGCGAGTGGGGAACGCCATGCAATCAGCAGGGGGAACCGCAGCCGTTGCTGATCCTTGGCATGGGCAAGCTGGGTGGCGGGGAGCTTAACTTTTCGTCCGATATCGATCTGATTTTTGCCTGGCCGGAAAACGGTTCAACGCGCGGTGGGCGACGCGAACTTGATAACGCCCAGTTTTTTACTCGTCTGGGACAGCGCTTGATCAAAGTGCTCGACCAGCCGACGCAGGATGGCTTTGTCTATCGCGTGGATATGCGGCTGCGCCCGTTTGGCGACAGCGGTCCGCTGGTGCTGAGTTTTGCCGCGCTGGAAGATTATTATCAGGAGCAGGGGCGCGACTGGGAACGTTATGCGATGGTGAAAGCCCGCATTATGGGCGATAAGGACGATGTTTACGCTGGCGAATTACGGGCCATGCTGCGGCCGTTCGTCTTCCGTCGCTATATCGATTTCAGCGTTATTCAGTCTCTGCGTAACATGAAAGGGATGATTGCCCGCGAAGTGCGCCGCCGTGGTCTGAAAGATAACATTAAGCTGGGCGCGGGCGGCATCCGTGAGATTGAGTTTATCGTTCAGGTGTTCCAGTTGATACGCGGTGGGCGCGAGCCGTCGTTGCAGTCCCGTTCACTGTTACCGACGCTGGACGCTATCGATAAGCTGGGTTTGCTGCCGCCTGGCGATGCACCGGCGTTACGCCAGGCCTATTTGTATTTGCGCCGTCTGGAAAACCTTCTGCAAAGCATTAACGACGAACAAACGCAGACGCTGCCGACAGATGAACTCAATCGCGCGCGTCTGGCCTGGGGGATGCGGGTCGCTGATTGGGAAACCCTGACCGCTGAGCTTGAAAAGCAGATGTCTGCCGTACGAGGGGTATTCAACACCCTGATTGGCGATGACGAAGCCGAAGAGCAGGGGGATGCGCTCAGCGGGCAATGGAGTGAGTTGTGGCAGGATGCGTTTCAGGAAGATGACAGCACGCCAGTGCTGGCGCACCTTTCTGATGATGATCGCCGCCGCGTGGTCGCGATGATTGCTGATTTTCGCAAAGAGCTGGATAAGCGCACCATTGGCCCGCGCGGCCGCCAGGTGCTCGACCATCTGATGCCGCATCTGTTGAGTGATGTCTGCTCCCGTGAGGATGCCCCTGTACCGTTGTCTCGCGTGACGCCGCTGTTAACGGGAATTGTCACGCGTACGACGTATCTTGAGCTGCTCAGCGAGTTTCCCGGTGCGCGTAAACATCTGATTTCACTCTGTGCCGCCTCGCCGATGGTGGCCAGTAAGCTGGCGCGCTATCCGTTATTGCTGGATGAGTTGCTCGATCCGAATACCCTTTATCAGCCCACGGCGATGAATGCCTACCGGGATGAGCTACGTCAGTATCTGCTGCGTGTGCCGGATGACGATGAAGAACAGCAACTGGAGGCGTTACGCCAGTTTAAACAGGCTCAATTGTTGCGTGTGGCGGCAGCAGATCTGGCTGGCACACTCCCCGTGATGAAAGTGAGCGATCACTTAACATGGCTTGCCGAAGCCATCATTGAAGCCGTGGTACAACAGGCGTGGAGCCTGATGGTATCGCGTTATGGGCAACCGAAACACTTACGCGACCGTGAAGGCCGTGGGTTTGCGGTGGTCGGTTACGGCAAACTGGGCGGTTGGGAGCTGGGCTATAGTTCCGATCTGGATTTGATTTTCCTTCATGACTGTCCGGTGGACGTGATGACTGACGGCGAGCGGGAAATCGATGGCCGTCAATTTTATCTGCGCCTTGCCCAGCGCGTGATGCATCTGTTCAGTACGCGCACCTCATCCGGGATCCTGTATGAAGTGGACGCGCGCTTGCGACCGTCCGGTGCGGCGGGAATGCTGGTGACCTCAACTGAATCTTTTGCCGACTACCAGCGCACCGAAGCCTGGACCTGGGAACATCAGGCGCTGGTTCGCGCCCGCGTTGTCTATGGCGATCCACAATTAAACGCGCAATTTGATGCCATCCGCCGCGATATCACCATGACCGTGCGTGATGGTGCGACGTTACAAACCGAGGTGCGCGAGATGCGCGAAAAAATGCGCGCTCACTTGAGCAATAAGCACAAGGATCGCTTTGATATTAAAGCCGATGAGGGTGGAATTACCGATATCGAATTTATCACCCAGTATCTGGTGCTGCGTTATGCCCATGCAAAACCGAAACTGACGCGCTGGTCGGACAATGTCCGCATTCTGGAGGGGCTGGCGCAAAACGGCATTATGGAAGAGCAGGAAGCGCAGGCACTTACCACCGCCTATACGACGTTGCGTGACGAGCTGCATCACCTGGCGCTACAGGAGCTGCCGGGGCATGTTCCGGAGGCATGTTTTGTCGCTGAGCGCGCGATGGTGCGAGCCTGCTGGAACAAGTGGTTGGTGGAGCCGTGCGAGGACGCGTAAGTGTGCTATTATCGCGCGCAAATTTTGTATCTCTCAGGAGACAGGAATGAAAGTAACGCTGCCAGAATTTAATCAAGCGGGAGTGCTGGTCGTAGGCGATGTGATGCTGGATCGCTACTGGTACGGTCCAACCAGCCGCATTTCACCGGAAGCGCCGGTGCCAGTGGTGAAGGTTGAAACCATTGAAGAGCGTCCGGGTGGTGCGGCGAACGTAGCAATGAACATCGCTTCTCTGGGCGCGGGCGCGCGTCTGGTTGGGTTGACCGGTATTGACGATGCGGCGCGTGCATTGAGCAAAGCGCTGGCGGACGTCAACGTAAAATGCGACTTCGTTTCTGTTCCAACTCACCCTACCATCACCAAGCTGCGCGTACTGTCGCGTAATCAGCAACTGATTCGTCTCGATTTCGAAGAGGGCTTTGATGGTGTGGATCCTGAGCCGCTGCATGAACGGATTAATCAGGCGCTGAGCAGCATCGGCGCGCTGGTGCTCTCCGATTACGCCAAAGGGGCGCTGACCAGCATTCAGCAGATGATCACGCTGGCGCGCGGTGCAGGCGTGCCTGTACTGATCGATCCGAAAGGGACCGACTTTGAACGCTACCGTGGTGCGACCCTGTTGACGCCGAATCTCTCCGAATTTGAAGCCGTGGTCGGCAAATGCAAAGACGAAGACGATATTGTTGCACGTGGCATGAAGCTGATTGCCGATTTCGACCTGACTGCGCTGCTGGTCACCCGTTCTGAACAGGGAATGACGCTGCTACAGCCGGGCAAAGCACCACTGCATCTGCCGACGCAGGCGCAGGAAGTGTATGACGTGACCGGTGCGGGTGACACGGTGATTGGTGTGTTGGCTGCTACGCTTGCCGCGGGTAATTCGCTGGAAGAAGCCTGCTTCTTCGCGAACGCTGCTGCTGGCGTTGTGGTGGGTAAACTCGGGACTTCAACGGTTTCGCCTGTCGAGCTGGAAAACGCGGTGCGCGGGCGTTCTGAGACGGGTTTTGGTGTGATGACCGAAGAAGAACTGCGTGACGCCGTGGCGGCAGCACGCAAACGTGGCGAAAAAGTGGTCATGACCAACGGCGTGTTCGACATCCTGCACGCGGGCCATGTGTCATATCTGGCGAATGCCCGTAAGCTCGGCGATCGTCTGATCGTTGCGGTGAACAGCGATGCTTCCACTAAACGGCTGAAAGGGGATTCGCGCCCGGTTAATCCGCTTGAGCAACGTATGATTGTTCTCAGCGCGCTGGAAGCCGTGGACTGGGTGGTCCCGTTTGAAGAAGATACGCCGCAGCGTCTGATTGCCTCCGTTCTGCCGGATAAGCTGGTGAAAGGGGGTGACTACAAGCCGAAGGAGATCGCCGGTAGCGAAGAAGTGTGGGCCAACGGCGGTGAAGTGCTGGTGCTCAACTTTGAAGATGGCTGTTCGACCACCAACATCATCAGGAAAATCCAGAAAGACAGCGAGAAGTAAGCAATGCGGGAGATGCATCGAACATCTCGTTATGTCGCTCTCCTCGCTGTTGACGGTGCTGCTTTTTCGACCTAAATTAAAGGAACAAGGGTGAGAGGGGATTTCTCCCCCCTCTGATTGGCTGTTAGTAAGCTGCGAAACTTATCGTTAACAGAACAATCAGTATGATGATGTGCTTCATCATAACCCTTTCCCTATTAAAGCCCCTTCCTCGGGAGGGGCTTTCCCGTTTCAGCCCCTTGCTGACCCAGCGATTGTTGGTGAGTGCCTCGACAGGGACAAGAGCTTTTCCCCTCGGATGTTTTATTACTGGGTCGTTCACGCAAAATGGCCTCCGTTCCGAACGTTACGTACTGAAAAGGCGCGTTCAGAATAAAAAAATCCCCGGCTTTATGGGCCAGGGATGGGGTTGCATAAGGTGGGAGGAAACTATTCCTCTTTTACCGTTTCTTCTTTTACCGCTGTGACCGCGATTTCTTCATTAGGCCCGACCGCAGGCGATGAATTTAACGGCGTTGCCATGGCTGCCAGCGAGCCGCCGGAAATCCCAATTTCATTAAGCAGCGAATCAATCAGCGGCGCCTGAGTTCGGTAGGCGAGGGCGGCAGAGAGCGCCTGTTCCGCCAGATTGTCACCGTTAACCGTACCTGTGGTCACTTCGCCTGCCGCTCCGCCGCGGTTCAGCCCATCTACCTGAATGATCTTGATACCTTCGATGGACTTCATTGGCTCAACGGATTTCTCGATAACCGCAGGCAGAGACTGCAGAAGTGCCAGTTTGAATTTGAGGCTGGTTTGTTCGTTGGAAAGCACGTTGATCGCATCGTTCAGCGCGCGCTGCGCTTCGGCTTCCGCCAGACCTTTTTTCCGCGTTGCTTCCGCCAGTTCGACGATGGCTGCAGCCTGCAATTCTGCCGCTTCTTTCTCGGCTTTGGCGCGTACAGTCAGCTCAACCGCTTTGGTTTCCGCATCCTGAGCTGCGGCAATCAGCGCAACCTGTTTTGCACGATCGGCTTCTGCGGTCTGACGCGTGGTTTCTACGTTTTGCTGGGCACGAACGGCTTCCGCCAGCGCGTCGTTGGCTTTTGCTTCCGCCTGTGACTGTTGCTCTGACTTCGCCGCGATGGCGATGGATTTCGTCTGGCTGGCAATCTCCGTCACCTGCTGTTGCTCGATCTCTTTAATGCGAACTTCACGCTCAGCCTCAACTTTTCTGGAACGTACTGCCTGTTCGCGTTCGATTTCACTTTCCTGAATTTGCCGTTCCGCAAGGATACGTGTTTGCTCGGCTTCACGATGGCGCTCTGCTTCGAAGGCGGCGATTTTGGCATTCTGCTCGGCGGTGCGGGTTTTCACCTGCTGCTCCTGCTCAAGCGTCATAAATGCCTCTTGCTGTTCAATCTCAAGTTTGCGCGCCAGGGCATCGCGGTTCTTCTCACGGACTGCGACTTCAACGTCCTGCTCGACTTCGTTACGTTCACGGCGACGGCGCTCAGTTTCCTGAGTCAGTTTGGTGAGACCTTCGGCATCAAAGGCATTGTTCGGGTTGAAATGCACCTTTTCCGTCTGGTTGAAGTTGGTTAACGAGACGCTTTCCAGCTCCAGGCCGTTCTTCGACAGATCTTCCGCAACGGTGTTTTGCACACCCTGAACGAAGTTCTCGCGAGTGTCCTGTAACTCATGCATGGTCATCTGGGAGGCCGTAGCACGCAGGGCATCAACGAATTTATCTTCAATCAGCACGCGGAGATCTTCTGGTGACAATGTACGCTGCCCCAATGTTTGTGCGGCAGTGGCAATCCCCTCAATCGACGGTTTTACGCGTACGAAAAAGGCAACAACGACATCAACGCGCATACGATCTTTAGTGATCAGGCTGTCAACCGTAGAGCGGCTCACCTCGAGTTTAAGGGTGTTCATGTTAATCGGAATAATTTCGTGGAAGATAGGCATCACAATCGCGCCGCCGCTCATTACCACTTTCTGCCCACCTAAACCTGTTCGTACAAACGCCTGCTCAGCCGAGGCCCGACGGTATAACCGGGCAAAAATAATCCCGATGACCAATAAGACAAAAACGGCTATCAGGGCATAACTCATCCATGAGGGAAATAGATTCAAGAGATTTTCCATAATACTTCCTTTTGTTTTTACAATTCATTCGGCCAGGGGTTCAGTTCCGCCAAATAACGGCTGGCGGACAACCGACAAATAATGAGGACCTTATCGCCTCGTTTAAACGTCTTTCCTTCTTCGGGTTCCAGAAGTAAATAATGTACCTGCCCAAACTTATCTTTAAATTTTCCTTCGCAAGGGCGTTGAGGCTCCGCACTGTGACCCGTGATAATGGCCATGGCGCCAATAAAATCATCTTCTGTGATCGCACTGGTTTCATCTCCCGGTAGCCAGTGTCCTAAAAGTTTACCGGTATAGTGTGTGCAAATACCTGAAAAAATAAGGCAGAAAGGGGTCAGGACTATATTGGGAAGCGGGGTTTGCAGCAGTGTCACGCTCATGTGCTGTAAAAAAATGCCAGACAGGCCGAAGCAACCGGCGATAAGGCAAAGGACAACCAGTGCGGGAACGCGACCAAAATTAAGGTAATGGAAAAACTGGTTCAAATGGCCTGAAGCGACGCCGTCATAATCACCCAGATGTGAATCAATAACACCAGAAATAACATTCCCAAAGAACAGGGAGACAATTTCCACAATACCTATAAGCGCCACAAATGCGAGGGCAAAAAAGTAGGGCGAGTAGTATTCAGGAAAAATATCCATATATTCTCCTTGGGTTATTGTTTTTTAAATCAGACGCATATTTCCGTGAGTATTAAAGACGATAATATCATAAATGGAGAGGTAACAAAAAGGTGGATGAACTCCCGGAATATCGTAGGGTAATCGATGAAAACCTTATCGATTACCCCTTTGCGGTTGGCTATGAGGGGGATGCCAGAATTGGCTTAAACACCTGTGTCTGGCGAATCAACCGGAGGAATTGCCGGAGCCGGTTTCACCTCTGCTGACGCATTGCGATTTTCCAGTTCGCTCAGACGTTGCTCGAGCAACGCCAGTTTTTCACGTGTACGCAACAGGACTTGTGTCTGTACGTCAAACTCCTCACGGCTGACAAGGTCAAGGCGAGTCAGTTGCGCCTGCAGAGACTGGCGGATTTTTTTCTCAACATCTTCCCCGAACTCGCGAATCCCTTTTGGCATCGATTCGTGGACCTGACGCGCAATCTGTTCAATTTTTTTCGGGTCAATCATTTGTATGTTCCCTGTTCGGATAGGTTCTGACAATTATTGTAGTGTGATATGCCATAACGATAAACCAGATTTGTTTGAAGGTTACGCGTTGCCGAAGGTAATCAATAGCGTTATAGTTATCCCGCTTATTCTCAGGGCGGGGCGAAATTCCCCACCGGCGGTAAATCAGCGATGTCCAATAGATTTCGCGTAGCGGCAAGGCGGCAACTGAGCGAATTCCAGGAACATAGTCAACTATGTAACTGGGATGAGTGAAGGAAGCCAACGCAGCAGCGGCGTTAAAGATGAAGGACAGGTTGAAAGCCCGCGAGCGCTTTCGATGAAAATCGAAAGGTCAGCAGATCCGGTGTAATTCCGGGGCCGACGGTTAAAGTCCGGATGGGAGAGAGTAACGATTCAGTTGGGCCTGGAGGCCTGCTCGCGTTATTTTTTTATACTCCTAAGACTGCCCTGATTCTGGTAACCATAACTTTAATGAGGTCTTTTACCATGAATCAGACGCTGCTTTCTTCTTTTGGCACGCCATTCGAACGTATTGAAAATGCTTTAACTGCACTGCGCGAAGGCCGCGGTGTAATGGTTCTCGACGATGAAGATCGCGAGAATGAAGGCGACATGATCTTTGCCGCTGAAACTATGACCGTTGAGCAGATGGCGCTGACCATCCGTCACGGTAGCGGGATTGTTTGCCTGTGCATCACCGAAGATCGTCGTAAACAACTTGATCTGCCGATGATGGTTGAAAACAACACCAGCGCTTACGGTACCGGCTTTACCGTTACCATCGAAGCGGCTACGGGGGTTACTACCGGTGTTTCGGCTGCCGATCGTGTTACTACCGTGCGTGCTGCCATTGCCGATGGCGCTAAACCCTCTGACCTTAATCGTCCGGGCCACGTGTTCCCGCTGCGTGCGCAGCAGGGCGGTGTATTGACGCGCGGCGGTCATACCGAAGCGACGATTGACCTGGTGACCCTGGCAGGGTTCAAACCGGCCGGTGTGCTGTGTGAACTGACGAACGATGATGGCTCCATGGCGCGCGCGCCGGAGTGTATCCAGTTTGCTCGCGAGCACAACATGGCTGTTGTCACCATCGAAGATCTGGTGGCTTATCGTCTGGAGCATGAGCGTAAAGCCAGCTAAGTGATAGCCATGCAATGAAAAAAATCCGAAGCCGGGCACCGACTTCGGATTTTTTTATGTCCCTGTGAGTATCTTGCTGAAAATACCCCATTTATCCGCTTTGTTGATCTCGCTAATGGCGACAACGGCTTGCTACTTATAAAGTGGTACCCATGACGTAATGGCTCGCGCAACCACATGTGGAGCGTGATAAGGAAGGGGTATGCTGATTTATTGGTGCGGTTTTTTTGTCGTTGTGCTCGTGATGTTCGCGCATATCATGTGCCTGCGCCGGAATTGCAGGGCATTTCGCCAGGATCGTGATGCGCAACAGGAAGGCTATCAGCGCGCGTTAAAGATCATCCAGTCCATGCAAGCAAATGAGCAAGTGCAGGCGAAACCCGAAGCGGCTTCTGAAAGCGGCGTTGCTCAATAGGCGCGAGCAACGCCTGATTGTATTAACCAAATCCCATCGTTTGCAGCGCAACCAGGCTAAGGCCCATTACTGACATCCCGCAAAGCACGCCATAGCTTGGGTTGTTGTTGGGGTCTATCTCTTTAGCCAGCGGCATCAGTTCATCAACAGAGAGCGCGACCATAATGCCGGCAACCGCTGCCATGACCGCCGCCATCACCATCGGGGAGACCAGGCTTCCCAGAATCAGCCAGGCAAGAACCCCACCGAGAATCTCGGCAAACCCGGATATCCCCGCCCAAAAAATTGCCGTTCGTTTTGAACCCGTTGCTGCATAAACCGGTCCGGCAACCGCAAGACCTTCTGGAATATTGTGTAAGGCTACCGCCAGGGCAATACCGAAACCGAGTTCAAGGTCGTTACTGGCCGTCACAAAGGTGGCGATCCCCTCCGGAAAGTTATGCAGGCTGATGCCCAGCGTCAATAAGATCGCCGTACGTTGGATCTTGCGGGGGACCGGGTGCTGCGAGCATGAACCCTGCATTAAATCCTGCGGGTGTGCATGGGGGAGCATACGGTCAAGGGCAAAGTAACCCAACAGGCCAATGACGAACATGCCATAGCCCAGCATGGGTGACATGCCTTCGGTAGCCAGTGCGGCTGGCAGCATCTCCATAAGGGAGATAAGCAGCATAATGCCGGCGGCAAATCCCAGCGAAAATGCCAGTACACGGTTTGACGGTTTCTGGCCAAGAACCCCCAGAAAGGCGCCGATAAAGGTAGCAGCGCCGGCAAGTAACGTCAGAATCAGTGGGGCTGACATATATCACTCCTTATGATAATGCTTCTCATTAATGCTAAATATTAATGGGTTCCAAAGTGAGGCCGCCGCATCACCTTTACACAATTCTTACATCAAAAATTCTGAATATCTTCATCATGCTTATCTGAGTTCATCACCCGATGAATAAGCGTAATGTGTGTTCATTAAATATGACACACTCAGTAAGGATATCATCATGTCTGCACCTCGCATGCCAGCACTGTTTTTGGGCCACGGCAGCCCGATGAATGTTCTGGAAGATAACGTTTATACCCGCGCCTGGGCTCAGCTTGGCGAAACACTGCCGCGTCCTAAAGCTATTGTGGTTGTCTCAGCGCACTGGTTTACGCGTGGTACCGGGGTAACCGCGATGGAAGCGCCGCAGACAATCCATGACTTTGGGGGCTTTCCTCAGGCATTGTACGACACCCATTACCCGGCACCGGGCTCGCCTGCGCTGGCCCAGCATCTGGTTGAACTGCTGTCGCCCGTGCCGGTCACTCTGGATAAAGAAGCCTGGGGTTTTGACCACGGCTCCTGGGGCGTGTTGATCAAAATGTATCCGAATGCCGATATCCCAATGGTGCAATTGAGCATCGACAGTACCAAACCAGCGGCATGGCATATGGAAGTAGGGCGTAAGCTGGCGGCACTGCGCGATGAAGGCATAATGCTGGTGGCGAGCGGTAACGTGGTGCATAACCTGCGTACGGCACGCTGGCATGGCGATAGCGCGCCTTATCCGTGGGCGACCGCTTTCAACGAATTTGTGAAGAATAACCTGACATGGAAAGGGCCGACCGAACAGCATCCGCTGGTCAATTATATGGAGCATGAAGGTGGTTCGCTTTCTAACCCTACACCGGACCATTTCCTGCCGCTGCTCTATGTTCTGGGGGCGTGGGATGGGGTGGAGAATATCTCGATTCCGGTAGACGGTCTGGAAATGGGCAGCCTGAGTATGTTGTCGGTGCAGGTAGGCTAAGGCTTTGTAGCCCCGGGAAGCGTATGCGCACCCAGGGCTCCTTGTCGCACGTTACTCCACAAAAATATGCGGATAGAAACGTGACAGATCCTGGGTGATCAACGCCCGGTCTTCACGAATGCCAATACCTGCCGGTTGATCGTTGATAAGCCAACTGCCAATCAGCGTGTAGCTGTCGCCAAACCTGGGTAACTGACAGAACTGCTGGACGATCATCCCTTCTTCGCCGTATGGGCCTTCGACTTCCTCGATCGTTTTGCCATTTTCGATAATGGACACATTTGCCCCTTCGCGAGAGAAGATAGGTTTAATGACGTATTTTTCCATTTCCGGGTGAGCATCTTCGGCAAACCAGGCAGGTAACAGGTTCGGATGGTTGGGGAACATCTCCCACAGCATTGGCAGGAGCGCTTTGTTCGAAATAATGCTCTTCCATGCCGGTTCCAGCCAGCGAACGCCTGCATCTTCCAGCTTGGTCGAGAAGTCTTCGCGCAGCATATACTCCCAGGGGTACAGCTTAAACAGATTACTGATCACCTGATCCTGCAGATCGGTAAACTGCCCTTTTTCCCCCAGGCCAATATCTTCAATATAGAGAAACTCGCTGGCCACATCCGCTTCTGCGGCGCAGTCTTGCAGATATTGCACGGTACCCCGGTCTTCAACGGTATCGCGACAGCAAGCGAAATGCAGTAGGTTAAAGCCATGCTGTTCGCGTAGCTCTGCAAAACGCTCAATAAGTTTTTCCTGCAGGCTATTGAATTGATCGCAGCCTTCCGGCAGCTTGCCGGCGGTTATCTGATCTTCCAGCCAAATCCACTGAAAAAATGCCGCTTCATACAATGAGGTTGGTGTATCGGCATTATTTTCCAGCAACTTCGGTTCGCCGGTACCATCCCACGCCAGATCAAGGCGTGAATAAAGCGACGGCTGCCCGGTTTTCCAGGACTGACGTACAAAGCCCCAGGTGTGCTTTGGAATGCGGAATTTCGCCAGCAGTTCATCACTGGCGATAACCTTGTCCACAACCTGCAGACACATTTGATGGAGCTCGGCGGTGACCTCTTCCAGTTTCTCGACCTGGGCGAGCGTCAGTTTGTAGTAGGCATCTTCACACCAGTATGGCTCGCCATACATGGTGTGAAAGTTGAAACCATACTCGGTGGCTTTCTCGCGCCAGTCGGGACGTTCGACAATGTTGATTCTTTCCATGGTCATCAGCCGCCCATTGAACGGGTTGAGGTGCCGCTGGCGCTACTCTGCATAGAGGCGGCTTGTTTGGCCACGGACTGACCAAAACCGCCACGCGTGATGGTGGAGGTCGTTGCAGGTTTTGGTGCCATCGCGGTTTTCGAAACCGTTGCGCTACGGCCAGGCTGGGCTGCACCATAGCTTTTGCCGCTGGCATCGGTGTACTGACCATAGGCCGGGCTGGCCGGGTTTTTGGAGCTGAACAGCGGTTGCTGGGCATAACCCGCGCCGCCGCCCATCAGGCGACCCATCATGTAACCTGCCATCAGCGGCATCCAGAAACTGCCACCAGACTGTTGTGCCTGCGCCTGGTTTTCCGTCGCCATACCTGCCTGAGCAGGAGCTTGCTGACACTGACCTTCGCCAAACTCAGCGACGCAATCCTCGCGCGATGCATATTTCGGCGCGGTACGCGCGGCTTCTTTCAGCGCATTGTCATAGGTGGTTTTACATTCGGCGCTTTTGTCCGGGTTCGCCGAAGCACAGTCATCGGCATTCTGATACATTTTTACTGTTTCATCGTTTTGTTCGCACCCTGCCAACATAAAGACGGCAGTCACGGCCAGCGCTACGGGCGTCAGGTGACGCGCGCCCCAGCTTTTGCGAAACATCGCATGATTAATATTTTTTGTCCGTTTCATATTTGTCTTCCGAGACCCACAGGTATTAATAAAAGGTCAGGATAGTGGATGAGTGTCTGAAAATGAAGCAGGAGGCGGGGCAGCAGGGGGGATCTTTACGTTGCCTTACGTAAAAACGGGGGCTGTATGCCCCCGTACGATAATAATGGGAAAAAAGAATTAATGCGTTGTTTTGCGCACGCTGGCCGGCTGTGTCTGAGGAGCCTGTCCGTTTGCCATCTTCTCAACGCGAGCTTCTTGCTCTGGGTTTTCCGGCGCCACATTTTCTGGCGAGGTAGAGACAGGTTTACCCAGTGTGTTGTTCAGCGCCAGTAGATCCTGTTCATTCAGGGTGCCGAGGGCAGATTTAATATTCAACTGGTTAATCAGATAGTTATAACGCGCGCTGGAAAGTTGCTGCTTCGCGTTATACAGCGTGGTGGTTGCGTCCAGTACGTCCACAATGGTACGTGTACCCACGGAGTAACCTGCTTCCATCGCATCCAGAGAACTTTGCGCAGAAACAACGGCTTGTTTATACGCGTTAATGCTACTGATGGAGGCATTCACGTTGTTGAAGGAGGAACGTACGGTCTGTACAACGCTGCGGTGTGCGCTTTCCAGTTGCTCGCTTGCGCCAACAAAGTTGTACTGTGCCTGTTTCACCTGCGAATTCACCATCCCGCCCTGATACAGCGGCAGGGAGAAGCTCAGGCCCACTTTATTCTGACCAATTTTGCTGTCGTCATACTGGGCGCTGTTGGTACGGGAGCCGCTGTAGGAAGTATTCGATACCGCAGTAGACGCGGTCAAATCGAGCGTCGGCAGATGACCATCTTGCGCCTGGCGAATCTGCTCACGCGCCAGATCCTGGCTCAGACGTGCCTGCAGCAACGTCAGGTTGCGGCTTTCTGCGTCCTTCAGCAGTGTGTTCACCGCCTGAGGTTTGTCTGTTTTGAAGCCATCAACATTCAGTGATGCCAACTGCGGATAATAATTACCGGTGACCTGACGCAGTGACTCGACGGCATTGTCGAGATTGTTACGGGCGGTCACTTCGTTAGCCAGTACGGTGTCATACTGTGAACGGGCGTTCTGTACGTCGGTAATCGCAACCAGACCCACATTAAAACGCTGGGTAGTTTGGTCTAACTGACGGTAGATAGCCTGTTTCTGCGCTTCGGTATAAGAGAGCGAATCAATCGCGCTTAATACGTTAAAATAAGCGGTGGCAGTATTCAAAATGAGTGTTTGCTGATCGGTCTGGTACGTCACATCCTGGATGCCTGCGGATTTTTCCTGTAACGTCAACGCACGCCATTTGGACATATCAAACAAGGTTTGCGTAAGCTGCAGGGAGCCGCTGGTGGCATTGGAGTTCACACCATTGCTGTCGCGATAGCCATTGCTGTAGGTGTAATCCGCACCCAAACCCAGCTGTGGCAGTAACGGGCTGCGCGCTTCGTTAATTTTCTCGAAAGCTGCATCACGATCGGCGGCGGATTTACGCAGATCGGGGTTGCTTAAACGCGCCTGCTGATAAACCTGCAACAGGTTTTCTGCCTGGCTCATAGCACTGAAACCTGTCAGGCTCAGGCCGATAAGAATGGGGAGCAATTTCTTCATTTGCATTCCTTGTTGTGAAGCATGAATAGCGCTGATCTAAATTCAGAAATATTCGCCGATTCTAACAGAGAGCGCCACCGCTGAAGGTTGGCGTAAAGTGCCATCCGACGTAAATTTGCCCCAATCTATCACATGGCGCTTTAAACGGCAGTCAAACAGGCTTGAAAACCACAAAATCAACATTAATTAATAACAGGATATCCGCATGAGTAAGCCAGAAACCTCTGCTGTGACTTTCACAAAAAACGATGTAGAAATTATTGCACGGGAAACGCTCTATAGCGGTTTTTTTTCGCTCGAACTCTACCGTTTTCGTCATCGTTTGTTCAATGGTGAGATGAGCGGTGAGGTACGGCGCGAAATTTTTGAACGCGGTCACGCTGCAGTCTTGCTACCCTTTGACCCAGTAAGGGATGAAGTGGTGTTAGTCGAACAGATTCGCATTGCTGCGTTTGATACCAGCGAAAGCCCGTGGTTGCTGGAGATGGTGGCCGGCATGATCGAAGAGGGCGAGTCTGTTGAAGATGTCGTTCGACGTGAGGCGGTAGAGGAAGCCGGGCTGACCGTGGGTCGGGTGAAAAAGATGTTGAGCTATCTGGCAAGCCCTGGGGGCACCAGCGAGCGCTTATCCATATTGGTTGGCGAAGTGGACGCCACGCAGGCCGAAGGTATTCACGGTCTGGTGGATGAAAACGAAGATATTCGTGTTCATGTGGTGAGCCGGGAACAGGCTTATCAGTTGGTAGAAGAGGGGAAAATCGACAACGCAGCGTCTGTCATCGCCCTGCAATGGCTGCAACTGCATTATGAGAGCTTACGAAACGAGTGGAAAAAATGAAGCGTTATACACCTGACTTCCCTGAAATGATGCGCCTGTGCGAGACCAATTTCGCACAGCTCCGCCGCCTGTTGCCGCGTAACGACGAGGCAGGCGAAACAGTGAGCTATCAGGTGGCAAATGCGCAATACCGGTTAACGATTGTCGAGTCCACCCGCTACACTACGCTTGTGGAAATCGAACAGACCCTGCCCGCAGTCAGCTACTGGAGCCTGCCATCAATGACAGTGCGCCTGTATCACGACGCGATGGTAGCCGAAGTGTGTTCGAGTCAGCAGATCTTTCGTTTTAAAGCACGTTATGATTATCCGAATAAAAAGTTGCATCAACGCGACGAAAAGCATCAAATTAATCAGTTTCTGGCCGACTGGCTACGTTACTGTTTAGCACATGGAGCAATGGCGATTCCGGTTTGTTAGCGTAGTGAAACCTAAGGACACCATTTGGAAAGCCTGTTAAACCTTCCTCTGGCTGGTGGGGCCAGAGTCAGGATATTACAAATTACAGACACTCACCTGTTTGCCGAAAAACATGAAACGTTGTTAGGTGTGAATACCTGGGAAAGCTATCAGGCCGTACTGGATGCCATTCAGGCCCAGCAGCGTGAGTGTGATTTGATTGTCGCCACGGGCGACCTGGCGCAGGATCAGACCGCTGCGGCTTATCAGCATTTTGCTGAGGGCATCGCAAGATTCGGCGCGCCTTGTGTCTGGCTGCCAGGTAATCATGACTTTCAACCGGCGATGTATACCGCACTGCAGGAAGCAGGAATCTCCTCATCCAAACGGGTAATCACTGGCGATAACTGGCAAATTCTCCTGCTTGATAGCCAGGTATTTGGCGTTCCGCACGGTGAGTTGAGTGAATTCCAGCTCGACTGGCTGGAAAAAAAACTGAGTGCCAGTCCTGAACGTCATACGCTGCTATTGTTACATCACCACCCGTTGCCTTCGGGATGTAGCTGGTTGGATCAACACAGCCTGCGCAATGCCGCAGAGCTGGATAACGTGCTGGCGCGTTTCCCGCATGTTCGCTACCTGTTATGCGGACATATTCACCAGGAGCTGGACCTCAACTGGAATGGCCGCCGCCTGTTAGCGACGCCATCGACCTGCGTGCAGTTTAAACCGCATTGTGCCAATTTCACGCTCGACACAATCGCGCCGGGCTGGCGCTGGTTGGATCTGTACCCGGACGGAAGCCTGCAAACTGAGGTCTGTCGTTTGCAATGCACGCGGTTCAACCCGGATACCGCGTCAGAAGGATACTGATGGCCACGCTCCTTTATTTGCATGGTTTTAACAGCTCGCCGCGCTCTGCGAAAGCGACGCAGTTGCGTCATTGGCTGGCTGAACATTACCCGGATATCAACGTTGTCGTTCCCCAGTTGCCCGCTTACCCGGCGCAGGCTGCGGAACTGCTGGAATCGTTGGTGATGCAACATGGCGGGCAGCCGCTGGGTATTGTCGGTTCGTCCCTTGGGGGCTACTACGCAACCTGGCTCTCTCAGTGTTTTACGCTGCCAGCGGTAGTGGTGAATCCTGCCGTTCGCCCGTTTGAATTGCTGGCAGAGTTCCTCGGTAACAACGAGAACCCCTACACCGGGGAGCAATATGTGCTAGAGTCTCGCCATATTTACGAGCTCAAAGTGATGCAGGTCGACCCGCTGGACGCGCCGGATTTAATCTGGTTGCTGCAACAGACAGGGGACGAAGTGCTGGATTACCGCCAGGCCGTGGCGTATTACGACGCATGTCGTCAGACGGTAGAAGAGGGCGGTAACCATGCATTTGTGGGCTTTGAGAATCATTTCACACAGATTGTCGATTTCCTTGGGCTCCATTGAGCCCGCCGGGAAACGAAGCGGTCACTATCTACGAACACACCATGACGCAATCCTATAACGCTGATGCCATAGAGGTACTCACCGGGCTTGAGCCGGTTCGCCGCCGTCCGGGGATGTATACCGATACCACTCGTCCCAACCATCTTGGTCAGGAAGTTATTGATAACAGCGTGGACGAAGCGCTGGCAGGCCACGCGAAGCGCGTGGATGTCATTCTGCACGCCGATCAATCTCTCGAGGTCATTGATGATGGTCGTGGTATGCCGGTGGATATTCACCCGGAAGAGGGGGTGCCTGCGGTCGAGCTGATTCTTTGCCGTCTGCACGCTGGCGGCAAGTTTTCCAACAAGAACTATCAGTTCTCCGGTGGCTTGCACGGCGTAGGGATTTCTGTGGTCAACGCCCTGTCTCGTCGCGTGGAAGTGAACGTGAAGCGTGACGGTCAGATTTACAATATCGCTTTCGAAAATGGCGAGAAGGTCAGTGACCTCAAGGTTGTCGGGACCTGCGCGAAACGCGCGACCGGTACCAGCGTCCACTTCTGGCCGGACGAGAAGTTCTTCGACAGCCCGCGTTTTTCCGTCTCCCGCCTGAGCCATCTGTTGAAAGCGAAAGCTGTGCTGTGCCCTGGCGTGGAAATCACCTTTAAAGATGAGGTGAACAACGCCGAGCAGCGCTGGTGCTATCAGGATGGTCTGAATGACTATCTTGCCGAAGCGGTGAATGGTCTGCCGACGCTGCCGGAAAAACCGTTTATTGGCAATTTTGCGGCTGAAACCGAAGCCGTGGATTGGGCGCTGCTCTGGTTGCCGGAAGGCGGTGAGTTGCTGACGGAAAGCTACGTCAACCTGATCCCTACCATGCAGGGCGGTACTCATGTAAACGGTTTGCGTCAAGGGTTGCTCGACGCGATGCGTGAGTTTTGCGAATACCGCAATATTCTGCCGCGCGGCGTGAAGCTCTCGGCGGAAGATATCTGGGAACGCTGTGCATATGTGTTGTCGGTGAAGATGCAGGATCCGCAGTTCGCCGGGCAGACCAAAGAGCGTCTGTCATCGCGCCAGTGTGCGGCCTTTGTTTCCGGTGTAGTGAAAGATGCCTTTAGCCTGTGGCTGAACCAGAACGTGCAGGCCGCAGAAATGCTGGCGGAAATGGCGATTTCCAGCGCCCAGCGTCGCCTGCGTGCCGCGAAGAAAGTGGTGCGTAAAAAGCTCACCAGTGGCCCGGCGCTGCCAGGCAAACTCGCTGACTGTACCGCTCAGGATCTCAACCGTACCGAGCTGTTCCTGGTGGAAGGTGATTCGGCGGGCGGTTCTGCCAAGCAGGCGCGCGATCGTGAATATCAGGCGATCATGCCGCTGAAAGGTAAGATCCTGAATACCTGGGAAGTCTCCTCTGATGAGGTGCTGGCTTCGCAGGAAGTGCATGATATCTCTGTGGCGATCGGTATCGATCCGGACAGTGACGATCTGAGCCAGTTGCGTTACGGCAAGATCTGTATTCTGGCGGATGCTGACTCGGATGGTCTGCACATTGCGACGCTGCTGTGCGCGCTGTTTGTGAAACATTTCCGCACGCTGGTGAAGAACGGCCATGTCTACGTTGCTCTGCCGCCGTTGTATCGTATCGATCTGGGCAAAGAAGTTTACTATGCCCTGACCGAAGAAGAGAAAACGGGTGTGCTGGAGCAGCTTAAGCGTAAGAAAGGCAAGCCAAACGTGCAGCGCTTTAAAGGTCTGGGTGAAATGAACCCGATGCAGTTGCGTGAGACGACGCTTGATCCTAACACTCGCCGACTGGTGCAGCTCGTCATCAGTGATGACGATGATCAGCGGACGAATGCAATGATGGATATGCTGTTGGCCAAGAAACGTTCGGAAGATCGTCGCAACTGGCTGCAGGAAAAAGGTGATATGGCGGATATTGAAGTTTAAGCCACTGAGACTCTTCAGGCCTGATGGCCTGAAGAGTATTTGCCTCAGTTAATCCATTATCGCTTTCTGTTTCGGCGAGAGGGACTGTGTTTCAGGGGCCACTTCCGGCCAGAGTTTTTCATATTTTACCCCAGTCAGATCTTCCACAATGCTGCGTGTTTCAGGTGTTACTGCGGCACGTGAACCATTCTTTTTCAGTCGTTCTACTTCATCAACAAACACTTTGTGAGTCTGTTTATTCAAATGGAAGGTCAGAGCCTGCCATAAGGCGAGAACCAGCAAACCTGCGGTACCAACAAACAGTGTCATGGCAATGGTATGCACTGCTTGTTCTGGCTGGACCTGGCTGCCTTTTACAAAACCGCCTTCCTGCAAAATAAAACCGACAACAAAGGTCGCGATTGCGACGGTGGTTTTGCGAGAGAAGGTCATCACCGCTGCAAACAGACCTTCACGGCGCTGGCGCGTAATCATCTCATCAATATCCGGAATAAACGGGAAGACATTCCACGGGGTAAATTCCAGAACACAACGACCTACCTGGTACAAACCGGCCAGGATAATCAGCAGCAGGGCTTTTTGCTCCGTCGGGAAGAGATAAATCAGCAGAATACCGCCAAGGCAAAGCATCATTGTGCTGTAGGCAAAAACATAAAGTTTTGAGGGGCCAAATTTGATGATAGCGAAACCGGCCACCAGCGTAACGGGCAGGCCGATGATACTCATCGACAGCAGGCTTCCCGCAAACGCGGAGGAAACCTGCAGACAGTAGACGCAGAAAAAGACGAAAACGGTATTGTAAATGTCTTTGGCGGTAAACGAGAGCAGATAGATGGCCAGATGTTTACGGAAGGCTCTCACTTTCAGCGTTGACAAGTAGTCCTTAAAAAGGCCCAGAATATTGACCCGTGAAGCTGAGCGATCGCTTTCCAGTTCGGCAAGCATTTCCGGCGTTAATTCGCGCTCCCAGGTCACTTTCCACGAGATAAAGACGCAAAGCATAAAAGCCACGGCAAATACGATGCCGTTTATCAGATAGGCTTCCGCACTCTTTTCTCCGAGGTAGCCAATCAGCAGCCCCGGAATAAATGTGGCGAGAAAGGTTCCCGTTGCAGAAAGAAACATGCGCCCGGTGGATAGTTTTGTCCTGGCGTTGAAATCTTTGGTCATTTCAGAGGGCAGCGTTTCCCACGGGATAAGCACCATGGCAGCAATAATTTCAAAGGCAAGATATACGCTGAGATAGAACCAGTAGTTCATGCCATTAAGCCAAAGAAGAGCATAAACCAGCATTAACGGTGAACCAATCAGCAGGAAAAATCGGCGACGACCAAATTTCTTACCCAGTCTATTTTTATAAAAATGGTCTGTGAATGTTCCCATGAACAAACTGATAATAGCATCGACAATTCGCGCTATAGCTACGATGGAAGCGGCTTCTAATGGCGAGAGGCCCACAAACGTTGTGTAATAAAATAATAGCCATGCGCCAATGACGGTAAAAGCACCACCACCCATAATATCGGTAAGGCCATAACCGATACTGACAGGTATGGTAATTTTTCTTTCTGAGTTCTTCATGTTTTATCTCGATTATAAAATCAGAAATTGAAATAAGAACGGGCGTTGTCAGCGCAAATCCCTTTGATCATACTGGATAAAATATCCATATCTTCTGGTACTTCGCCCCGATCCACCCAACCGCCTATAAGATTGCAAAGAATACGTCTGAAATAATCATGGCGGGTATAAGACACAAAACTACGGGAATCCGTAAGCATGCCAATAAAATTGGCAAGTAATCCCTGGTCGGCCAGAGTCATTAATTGATTGATCATGCCGCGTTGGGTATCGTTAAACCACCATCCAGAACCGAACTGCATGGGTGATTTAATCCCTTCTTCGCCGCTCTGAAAATTAGCCAATGCCGAGGCTACAATATCGTTATAGCCAGCGTTTAAATTATAGAGAATGGTTTTAGGCAGACCATTATTTTCCGCCATTGCGTTAAGCAGGGCATTTAAATTCGCAGCCAGGTTCTGTTGGTCGGCAATTGAATCAAACCCACTATTAATACCAATAGCGTGATATTGCGGCATATTATTATTTCGGATAGCACCGAAATGAATCTGCATTGCCCACTCTTTTTGCTTATAGAGAGCAGCGAGTTTCACAAAGATAATGCTGTTCCATGCCTGCATCCCTTCGGCGGAAAGTGTTTGTTGCGCCATTCTGGCCGCAAAAAGCGCCTCTGCTTGTTCATCGCTGACGCGCTGATAGCTCACTTCTACCGGGCCATGATCGGAAATACGACAGCCAACCTCATGGAAGAAATCGATACGCGCGGCAATCGCAGCAATGAATGATGAGAAATGCGTAATATTGACTGAGCTTATTTCAGCGAGTTGAGTGACAAATTGGCTAAACCGGATAGGATCCGCTTCGAATAATTCATCGGGACGAAAGGTCGGTAATACGCGCGTAGCGAACCCTTTCTCATTTTTAAGAAGCTGGTGATATTTCAAATCATCCAGGGGTTTATCCGTCGTGCAAATAATTTCAACATTTGACCGCGAAATAAGTGCGCGAGGTGAAAAATCACTATTTTTTAATTTCTTGTTACATTCACTCATCACCTCACACCAGTTGTTACGGTTTAGCGGGGTGTGAATATCAAAATAGGTGGCGAGTTCAAGATGTGTCCAGTGATATAACGGATTGCCAAAGCTGGATTCAACGGTTTTAGCCCAGGCTTTAAACTTCTCCTCAGCAGAAGCATGGCCTGTAATATATTTTTCCTGAATACCATTGGCGCGCATGGCTCGCCATTTGTAGTGATCACCTTCAAGCCAGAGCTGGGTGATATCGCGAAAAGGTTTGTTTTCGAAAATGTCCCGGGCTTCAAGATGACAATGATAATCCAGTATCGGCTGTTTCTTCGCATAGCGCGTATATAGTATTTTTCCTGCTTTACTGTTAATCATAAAATCGTCGTTAATCAACGTCATGATCGACTTGCTCCTGAAATTTTTACCTAAGGTTTTTTTATAAATGCAATAACTGAGCTGTATTTACGGTATACCTAAAAACCGCACAGTCTACTACCATACCAGATAAGTTTTTAATTATGTGAAGGTGGTCAAATTTTGAAATAGTGTTTTAACTGTGCTTGTAGTTAGATTGTTAACGGGCGCTTAACATATTGTTCAATATATTTAACCTCGTTTATTGATTCAGAAAATCTATTGATTATTAAAGCCCATCGTTTTACTGTACTGCTCATCAGCTACTAGTATGGTAGATATTTTTGCTCATTCGGGTTGAGGTTGTTCTATGCAGATGACAATGCGGTGGTTTGGGTCAACAGAGGATAAAGTTTCTCTGGAATATATTCGTCAGATTCCGGGCGTAGAAGGGGTTGTCGGTGCGTTGTACGACATCCCGGTGGGGGAAATATGGCCCGAAGATAAGATTGAAGCGCTGGTCGGCCAGGCCACTGCCGCCGGCCTGAAAATGGAAGTCATCGAGAGCGTTAATATTCATGATGACATCAAAATTGGTCTACCGAGCCGCGATCGTTACATTGAAAATTACCAGCAAACCATTCGCAATCTGGCGCGATTTGGTGTGAAGGTCATTTGCTACAACTTCATGCCTGTTTTTGACTGGATGAAGACTGACATGAACTATGTTCTGCCAGACGGCTCCCTGACCATGGCCTTTGAGAAAAAGGATATTGATAAAAGCCTGGAAGAGGTGGTGAGTGAGGTGCTCAGTAATTCAAACGGCTTTGCACTGCCTGGGTGGGAACCTGAACGTCTGGCGCAGGTACAGAAATTATTTGCCAGTTATAAAGGTGTCGACGACGAAAAATTACGGGAAAATTTAGTTTATTTTCTCAAGGCAGTCATTCCGGTTTGTGAAGACGTTGGTATCAAAATGGCAATTCATCCGGACGATCCGCCGTACTCTATTTTCGGCCTGCCGCGCGTTGTCAAAAATCGTCAGGATCTGGATTGGCTCTGCAACGCCGTCGATTCAGAAGCCAATGGCATCACCCTGTGTACGGGCTCAATTGCCGAAGACCCTGAAAATAATGTCTACGAGATTCTGGCAGAATTTACCCGTCGCAAGCGTATTCATTTTGCCCATGTGCGTAATATTAAGCTTCTTAAGGATAAAGACTTTTATGAGTGCGCACATCCGTCACAGTACGGCTCTCTGGATATGTACAAAGTGATGCAAGCGCTGCACGACAATGGTTTCGAGGGTTACATTCGCCCGGATCATGGTCGTTTTATCTGGGGGGAAAGCGGTCGTCCGGGTTACGGATTATACGATCGCGCGCTGGGTGTCACTTATCTGGTGGGCCTGTGGGAAGCGTTGCAAAAACAGTCGGCGTAATGTTCTGAAACTGGCGGTATTGCCTCGCCAGATCCCTGCGGTTCTGAAATCAGGCACGCCTGAATAAGGCGTTTTACGGCGCAACCTGATGTCCCGGCTGCGCTTTTTCATAACCGTTATCTCTCTTCTTCCCGGTCTACTCCCCCTCTACTCCTCATGGCGTACAACGCCGCTTCAACGCTTTTATTCTCACTTTAAAGGTGTATTTTATTTGCAATATATTGTTTCAATCGACGCATATTTTATTAAGGATGAAACATGCAACGCATTGTTATACCAACACATTATGTGCACGTGCGCTCAACACCGTTATGGACTAAAGAGACTGCCCCCGCCTCTATCTGGCAGCGGCATCTGGATGCCGGTACGCGCCAGGGGGTAAATCCACGCTTGTGCGTTATGCAGGGGGCGATTCGCTATTACGGCTATGCCGATGAAACCAGCCCGCAACCGGTGGAAACGATGACCATCGAAGCCGGACAGTTTGGCGTATTTCCGGCAGAAAAGTGGCACCGCATTGAAGCGCTATCAGACGATACGGTATTCAACGTCGATTTTTGGGTCGATCCCAAAGTACTCATTGAAGGTTGAGGTGGATGTCATGACAACGGAAAACCAAGGCTATTCTCTGGCCGTCACAAACCGCGGCAGCAAAACAACGGCAGAAAAAGTGTATCTGAAACCGATGGCGCTCTACGTGCCGAATATCGCGGTGGCGGCGGTGGCAGAGCTCGTTGAAAAGCTGGCGGACAAGAGTGCCAGCGAGAAGGGTTTCATCCTGACGGTGACCAATAACAATAACGGCGTGTCAGTGGATAAAGATTTCTCTGCGCTGGCAGAACTACAAGATGCCACCGTGGCGGCGGATGCGGTCAAAGATCTGATCAATATCGTCCGTGGCTATGAGTCTGACGAAGAGACCAATGTCTGCGGATGGTAAGTCGCTTCTGATATAGCAAGGATCGCCAGCCCGGCCAGTGCGACTGACCAGGCGGCGAATCTGATTACAGGCGTTGCAGGCGCAGCGCTATCCAGGGTTTCCCCGGCAGCTCAAGCTTATCTCCCTGACGAATTTCCTGAGCAACAGGCGTGATGGTCATTTCCCAGGTATCGATGATATCGACCTTCCACACGCTGTCCGGCGGCAGCATGGTCATCATTTTGTAGCCCGGGCAGTGGTCGCCAAAATAGAACAGCCCCCAGCGCTCGTCGCTCATGCCCATTGAGGTATCCCAGTGGCTTCCCCACGGGACTGGCGCGAGCCGTTTAGCCGCTCCTTCTTCCAGTAGCTGGCGCAAGAACGCGATACGTTTCACGCTCTCGCCTTTGAGTTTGCCGCCGTGCGACCACCAGATGATCTCATCGTCGCTTAGCCAGGTTTCCCCGTGCGTGACATAGCCGCCCAGGCAGACGCCGTGCCAGAACAGGGCCACCATTTTCTGCGCGGTGATATTCCCCCAGCCCAAATCGACATTGCCTTCATAGCAGCACTCGTCAATCACCACCGGTTTGTTGAAAGTCTCACGCCACTCTGGCACGAAGTGCAGATCGTGATGCTGAATGCTGGCGTGGGTCAGCGCGGTATTATGATGATCGTACCAGTGCGCATTAGAGGGATAGTGGATCGGTGGGTTATGCCAGTTGTGGATCGATATCAGGTGATTCGAGGGGTCTTCACGCTGGATCCGGGCGATGGCGGCATCCCAGAAATGCATCGGTTTCTCTTTCAGCAGATCGAATTCATTTGCCAGCGACCACCAGATGTTCTTAAACGAGGCCAGACGTGCCACCAGGTAGCGGATGTAGCGTTGATCCACTTCGAGCGGCATGCGCGAGAATCCCCAGCGATCGTACGGGTGGAAGATGATCAGATCCGCTTCAATGCCGAGCCCGGCTAGCCTGTCGATCTGCTGCTCCAGTTCGGCAAAGAAGCTGACATCAAAGCGCGTATAGTCAAAGCCCGTCTCGATATTGCCGGGGAAGGGGAAGCGCACCGGTTCCGCCAGATTGTAGTGGTAGTGTTTTGGGAAGACGCACTTGCGAATCTTGTTAAACGGGCTCGCGGCAAGCGAGGCGAGGGTGTCTGCCTGCACCGCTTCGGACTGGTAATTCCACACATAGGCCGTTGTGTCAAACGGGTACCAGGGTTCGCCATTGGTGTGGCAAAAATGCCGTTCCCTTCCCGACGAACGGGGCCTTTGTCTGATGAAGGCGTGCACTCAACATCGCCAGAAATCCTGTGCAGCGCGGTGCCTTACGGCGTGTCGTGCCTGCTGGTCTTCCTCGCCCCCGATTTTTCACCGACGGGAAAACGGGTTTACGCCACCGCCACCTATCTGTTTTTGATTCTGATGTACGCCTCAACGGTCGTACCCTATGTTGCGCTGCTGACCACCCTAACGTCTGACCCGATGGATCGGTTGAGTGCGAACTCCTGGCGTTTCCCGCTGGCGAAAATGGCCTTCCTGATCTGCTCGACCGTGGCGCCGATGTTTGTTGCCTGGTATGGCAAAACCAATGAGGCGCAGGCATACATGATGGCGATGAGCTTTATCGCCATTCTGGCGACGGCGTTTATGCTGCTCTGCTTCTGGGGTACCAAAGAACGCTATCAGGTGAAACTGGAGAGCGAACGAGTCCCGTTTGGCAAGCAGCGGCGGGTGATGATGAAAGCGAAGCCGGTGGTGATTTTCTACATCTTCAAAATCACCAGTTCTATCGCGTTTGTGATTAAAGGCAGCGTGACCATCTACTTCGTGAAGTACTTCCTGGAGCGTGGCGACAGCTTTGTTTCCGGGCAGCTCTCTGCGACGGCGATTGCCGGGATTATCGCGCCGATGATTGCCATTCAGCTTATCAAACGCGGCGTGCTGTCAAAGCTCGGCACGCTGAAAGCGGCACAGCTTGGCTGCTGCGTGGCGGCGCTGTGTCTGTACTTTGTTAATCCAGGGCAGATTGGCCTGGCCTGCGCGTTGCTGGTGGTGTCGGTGCTGCTGGCTGAGCTGGGGGCGGTTACCGCCTGGGCGTTGCCTTCCGACTGCGCCGATTATTGCGAGACCCGTTCGGGAATTACAATGTCTGGCGTAGTGGCGGCGGGCACGCTGTTCTCAATGAAAGTTGGCCTGGCGCTGGCGGGCGGGATGGTCGGCCTGGTGCTTTCCGCCAGCGGCTACAGAGCGGGCGAAGCCGTCAGCCCGGAAGCCATGAAAGCCATTCTCTTTTTGTTTGCGGGCGTACCTGCCATCTTCCACGGCATCAGCCTGATATTGCTGATGATGTTTTAGCTGGAAAGTGAGCCGAAAACCACGCTTGCCAGCACGGCGGCGAAATAAGCCATAGCGCCTTCCCATGGGGATATCCGGGAAGGCGCTCTCAATAAAACGTACTGCGACCGGTCAGATGGCCAACCCAGCCTTCCGGATTGGTGAAGATGCGGATGGCGACAAAATCCGGGTATTCACCGCTGTCAAACCAGTGCGGCGTATTGGCCGGGACGCGCAGCAAATCCCCCGCGTGGCAGACCAGTTTTACCACCAGGTCCCCGGCAGGTACGAAGAAAGTGCCACTTCCATGCACAAACAGGCGCACCTCATCTTCATTGTGCGTATGCTCCTGGAGGAATTTTTCCCGCAGCGCGATGCGGTCTTTATGGTCTGGCGTCAGCGCAATAACATCCGCTGACTGGTAGCC
The DNA here is from genome assembly GCF_015167655.1 of Citrobacter sp. BDA59-3. Taxonomy (NCBI): domain Bacteria; kingdom Pseudomonadati; phylum Pseudomonadota; class Gammaproteobacteria; order Enterobacterales; family Enterobacteriaceae; genus Citrobacter; species Citrobacter sp. BDA59-3. The sequence goes on along the minus strand of NZ_CP063427.1, from coordinate 4,568,654 downwards.
TTCGCGCTGTTTTAATGCTTCGATATCGTCGTGAAATTGCGCCAGCAGCTGTGCTCCATCGGTCCCTTTATCAACGCCGCTGACATCCCAGCGTTCAAGCACGATACCGGCCTGGGAAAGAAAGGCGCGGATGTCGTCAAAGCGGGAAAGCGATTGTATGGGGTCGGCTGTCTGCGGGCGCTGGAATACGTGTAATGCCGTCATCATGACTTACCCTGGTAACATAGAAAGACTATAACCTTTCATGTCGCATGGGTAATGGCAAGACGGGTTCTGTATATAATATTGCTATTGCTTCTGAGCGAAGCGGGTCACATGGTTTTTCCGATACTGTAAGGGCGTCTCGCCAATCCCTTTTTTGAACGCGCTAATAAAATAGGTCACATCAGAAAAGCCTGCCTCGCTGGCAATGTCGCCGATGCTTCTCATACTGTGCAGCAGTAATTCACAGGCTTTTCGCAGGCGGATGGTATTAAGGTACTGGTGAATATGTTCGCCGGTCTCAAACAGAAAACGGCGCGACACATAGCTGCGCGATTTGCCCAAATCCTCTGCCAGCCGGGCGAGGCTAAATTTCTGCTGATAATTCTCTTCCAGCCAGAACATCACCGGCGTGGCGATTCCGGTAAGATCTTCCGGCATTTTTTCATTCTCTTCCGGCAGCATATTCAGCAGGGTTAACAGTAAACAGGCGACCTGTTCGCTATTGAGGCTGGCGAGGGCAGCCTGCTGTGCATAGCGGCTAAACAGGTGATCGATATGGGTATGAATATCCGCCGCATCCATCACCACGGCCTGCCCACCGCGCACCGAGAGACGCTGCAACCGCCGCTGGTTATGCGGGAAGTCGCGGAATAGTTTGAGAATGGCCCGATGATCCACATGGATGATGGTGCGCCGGTAGCTGTTCTGCGCTTGCTCATCCACCATCACTTTATGCAGCGTAAAAGGCGGGAAGAAAAACAGCCTGCCGGGGCGCATGGTGTACTGGCGATTATCGACCATCACCACGCCAAATCCCTCTTCCACGTACAGCAGCTCGAGGCATTGATGCCAGTGATGGTAGCGCACGGTATTGGCAAACAGGCGGCTAAACGACACGATAGCATCGTTTAGCGAGATCAGCTCCAGACGTTCCGCATGCCAGGGTTCAGCCATAGTGCAACCATTCTCAATTTTGGTCTCATTACCTGCTGTTATAAACCACCATTTTAAATTTTCTCAACTACCGGTTCGCTGAAAATTCTCCAGTGTGACCGGGGTAACATTTCACTACTCTATCGATTCACTATTCTTTAGCCACTTACGGGAGGGTGAACCGATGCAGATGGCTGAAGGAAAAAAATCAATTCCATTGTCTTCACGTAGCGATGTGGCGACAGCGCTTAAGACGATGCTGAGCGCGCTGGATAAGCAGTTTCCGGCGGGGCAATCGGGATTTCGCTGGGCGAAACCTGTGCGCATTACGGCGCAGACATTGCTGAAATGGAGGGATTATCCCGGGCGATGTGGGGGATTTTCCCTCTGATGGCGGGCGGTGAAGCACTGCCGCTGAGTGAAAAATACATCACGGCGCTAAAGCTCGGCACCGACCCGCAAAGCAGCGGCTACTGGGGCGACACCGGGCCATACGATCAGCGCCTGGTCGAGATGGCGGCCTGGGGACTCGGGCTCGCACTGTTGCAGGATACATGTCTGAGTAGCTTCTCTGCTCAGGAGCGGGACAATCTGCATCGCTGGCTTAATCAAATCAGCGACGCGCAGATGCCGGACAGTAACTGGAATTACTTCGCCATTCTGGTGCAACTGGGCTTCAAACGCGCGGGGTTGCCGTGGGATCGCGAGGCCATCGAACGGCGCTTTAACCTGATGGAAGCCTACTATCTGGGCGATGGCTGGTACTCCGACGGGCCGGGGCGGCCCAAAGATTACTACATCTCGATGGCTTTTCATTTCTACGGGCTGATTTACGCCACGCTCACTGGCGAAGACGACCCGGGCCGCGCCGCCTGCCTGCGTGAAAGGGCGGAGTTGTTTGCCCGCGACTTTATCTATATGTCCGCATCGGGTGGCGAATCTGTACCGTTTGGCCGTAGCCTGACGTACCGTTTTGCGATGGTGGCCTTCTGGAGTGCGGTAGCATTTGCCGGGCTGAATACGTTCTCGCCGGGCGTGGTGAAGGGGCTAATCCTCCGCCATCTGCGCTGGTGGTTGCGTCAGCCCATTTTCGATCGCGATGGCATTCTAACGCTGGGATTTGCCTACCCCAATCTGGCCATGTGTGAAGACTACAACTCGCCAGGTTCGCCTTACTGGGCGCTGAAAGTGTTTTTGATTCTGGCGCTGCCGGAAAGCCACGCCTTCTGGCAGGCAGAGGAGCTGCCGTTGCCGGAGCTTGCCGTGCAGCGTGTCGTTCCTCATGCTCAGCAAATCCTGGTGCACAGTGCGGCGTCCCGGCACGTCTATATGCTGACATCCGGGCAGCTGGAGTTGAACAATTACGTCAACACCGAGGCTAAATACACCAAATTCGCTTACTCCAGCGCCTTTGGTTTTACCATCGAACGCGGGCGCTACGGCATCAAGCATGCCGCCAGCGACTCCATGCTATTACTGAGCGAAGGCGATAACTATTTCCGCGGCCGTCGTGAGTGTGAAGAGGTAAGCGTCCATGCCGACCACATTTTTTCACGCTGGTCAGCCTGGCATGACGTACATGTCTCAACCTGGCTGATCCCCTGCGATGACTGGCATGTCCGCGTGCATCGCGTCGACACGGCCCGCACGTTGCAGAGTGTGGAAGGGGGCTTTGCGGTAATCAAAGCACCGCACCAGTTAGCTCCCCATGAAGGGAGGGCAGGCTGTCGGGTGGAGGCTGAAAACGGGACCAGCATGATTTATGACTTATCGCCTGACCTGGCGCGCGAGCCGGACTGCCTGGTAACACCGCCCAATAGCAGCATCATGTTTGCCCAGTGCGCGGCTATCCCGCAGCTTAAAGGCGAGCTTTTACCGGGAACGCACTGGCTGGTGTGTGCGGTGCAGGCAATGCCAACGGGCAGCCCGTTAACGACTGAATTACCCACGTTTCAACGTGAAAATAACCAGCTGGTGGTGACTCCCGTCCACTGGAATAAAAGTATCACCATTGCGTTTTAGCGAATGCTATTACCCATAATCAGTATTTTAAATTGCATTCAGCACCTCTGAACTCTACCTTTTTTGTCGAGGATAGTATGGAAAAATTAACCATAAATACCCGTACTGAATATTATAAAATCAGTAGTTTTATCTTTCTCTATTTCTTTACCTGGTCGGCAAGTATTGGTTTGCTCGCTATCTGGTTGGGGCAAAAAGCCAACCTGAGCGGTACGGTTATCGGTACCGTTTTTGCTGTTAACGGCGTATTTTCCGTTATTCTCAAACCGATATATGGCTACATCCTGGATAAAATAGGGATGAGTAAATATCTGCTCTATTTTGTCGTGCTGATGTCGGCACTAATGGCGCCGTTCTTTATCTATGTCTATCAGCCGCTATTAATTTCCAACACCCTGTTGGGGATTATCGTTGGTGCCATTTATTTAAGTTTTGCCTGGTATGCCGGGGTGGCCGCCTGTGAATCTTACAGCGACCGCTACAGCCGATTAAACGGTATGGAGTTCGGGCAGATCCGCATGTGGGGATCGCTCGGTTGGGCGGTGGCATCCTCTTTCTCCGGGCTGCTGTTTAACATCTCACCGGCGTGGAACTTCATTATGGGGAGCGTGGCCTCCGTCATCATGTTCTGCGTGCTGCTGAGCCTGAAAGTGAATACCCAGGCGGCTCACGCCAGTGAAGTGCTGGCAAAAGAGAAGATCGCCCCGGCGGATGTGTATGCCCTGCTGCGTAACCGGAAATTCTGGGCTTTCTGCCTGTATGTCGCGGGTGTGGCCTGGATGATGTTTATCGCCGAACAGCAGTTCTCCCGTTATTTCGTCACCTTTTTCACGGATATTCACCAGGGCAACGCCGTGTTCGGCTATCTGGGCACGGTACAGTCGGGCATGGAATTTGTGATGTACATGGTCATCCCACTGTTTGTGAATTTTATCGGTGCTAAGCGTGGCTTATTACTGGTCGGTGCTTTTGTCGGTGCCCGCCTGATTATTTCCGGCCTGTGTGAATCGCATTTGCTGATTTCCATCTTAAAACCGCTCTACGGTCTGGAAATCTGTCTGCTGCTGGTGTCAGTATTTAAATATATCGCTGAGCATTTCGATAAGCGCGTTAATGCCACCATGTATTTGTTGGGCTATCAGGCCATGTTGTATGTCGGCAATGTGGTGGTTTCTTCCCCGGCGGGATTATTGTATGACCGCATTGGCTTTGAAAATACCTACATCATTATGGGATCGATTGCGCTGGCCTTTACCGCCATCTCTGCAATAACGCTTTCCGCCTGCCAGAGTAAATGGCGACAGCATTCCCCTTTAGATATTGCTGGAAATAACCTTTCACGTTAATTCCCGGCCATGATTGCCAGTAAAATAAGGAACCGAAATATGTTAAGTAAAATCGTTGAGGAGCCGTTACGTGAATGTCCAGGCGCACCGTTTAATCGGCAGGCGTTTTCTGATGAGCTGGACAGCGCACGTCAACACACCCTTGAGCTGATTCGCCGTCATTTAACGGAATTCGGTGAGAAGTTTCCCGCAGAGACCTGCGAGAAGGGGTATTACCCGCTGACCGATAACGTTGAGTGGACAACCAGTTTCTGGACCGGGCAACTGTGGCTGGCGTGGGAGATGAGCGGTGACCCGGCGTTTCGCGCAATGGCAGAAAAAAATGTGCGCTCTTTTGGCTTACGCATTGCGGGGCGCAGCGACACCAACACCCATGACCTCGGCTTCCTTTATACGCTCTCCTGCGTTGCTGCCTGGCGTTTAACGGGTAACCGCGATGCGCGCGGGTTTGCCCTGCAGGCCGCCGAGGCGCTACTTGAACGTTTTCACGCAAAGGCGCAGATCATTCAGGCGTGGGGCGATCTTCAAGACCCGCAGCAGGCCGGGCGGATGATCATCGACTGCAATATGAACCTGCCGCTGCTGTACTGGGCGAGCGAGCAAACCGGTGACCCGCGTTTTGCGCAGGCGGCGCAGGCCCATGTCAGGCAGGCGGCGACTTATCTGATCCGCGAAGATGCCTCGACCTTCCATACCTACTATATGGATGTGCAGACCGGCGAGCCGCGCTACGGTAACACTCAGCAAGGTTACGCCGATGATTCTTGCTGGTCACGCGGGCAGGCGTGGGGGATTTACGGTTTCCTGCTGAGCTTCATTTATACCGGCGATAAAGAGATGGTGGCCCTGTCAAAACGGCTGGCGAACTACTTTTTGAATCGCCTGCCGGAAGATGCGGTGTGTCACTGGGATTTGGCACTGGTGGGGACCGACGCGCTGCGCGACTCCTCTTCTGCGGCGATTGCGGTCTGCGGCCTGCTGGAGCTGGTCAAACATTTACCGGTTTCCGACCCGGATCGCGAACGTTATCAGCAGTGGGCGATGCGTATTATGTCGTCACTGGGCAGGCACTATCTGGCCGGGAAAAATGAGCCAACCAACGGCCTGCTTAAGCATTCGGTGTACCATCTTTCCAGCAATAAAGGGGTGGATGAGTGCTGTAGCTGGGGGGATTATTTCTACGTTGAGGCGTTAATGCGCTTTAGCGAGAGCTGGAAGTTGTACTGGTAGTCAGTGGGGTTTTGTCCCGGATGCGGCTTCGCCTTATCCGGGCTCTTGAGATACCCGGGTGAGGCGTTGCCGCATCCGGGGCACTACGAGGGGATTAGACCCCTTGTTCCAGAATGCGGATATGCGTTTCCAGCACATCGCCTTTCACGGCTTCGCTCCAGGCTTTCATATGTGGCGTTTGCAGATGCGCTTCTAAATGCGCCACGCTCTCCCAGTTTTCCACCATGATAATGGAGTCCGGTGCGCTCGTCTGGAAACTGACGCCTGCGGCATGGTCAACCCACGGCGCATAGCCATGGCAACCCTCTTCCTGCAACACCGTCGGGATAATTTTTGCGAATTGATCAAGGACCGCCTGGCGATGGTGCTGGCCAGGACGGGTACGAATTTCAGCAATCACTGTCAACATGGTTAACTCCTTCTAAGTCCAGCTTCACAGTTAAGCAAAAATCTCCGCAAGATGCTTGCGATATTCCTCAATATAACGCGGCACATCTGGCATTTTGATCACGTCATTGGCGATAAAGCTCGGTAGAGCTTCCATCCCAAGGAACTGATTCGCTTTGTGGAACGGCAGATAAACACCGTCAACGCCGACGCCATGGAAGAACTGCTCTTCATCGGTAAAGGCATCAAGCGGTGCGTTCCAGGTCAGAGAAAGCATATATTTTTTCCCCTGAATCAGACCACCGGAACCGTACTTTTTCGCGCCGTCAGAACGGGTTCGCCCATCGCTGGCATACAGCGAGCCGTGGCCTTCGGTAAACACATCGTCCATGTATTTTTTTACGGTCCAGGGAGCGCCCATCCACCAGCCTGGCATCTGCCAGATAACCACATCGGCCCAGAGAAAATTCTGCACTTCCTCTTTAACATCATAATCACCGTCGGTACGTACGCTTTTTACTGCGTGTCCGTTATCGCGCAGAAAACTTTCGGCGACAGAGGTGAGGGTGTCATTGAGTTGACCGTTAGAGTGGGCGAATTTTTTTGCGCCGTTGATAATCAGGATGTTGCTCATTTTTTGTCCTTATCGAAACGTTAATGCCGGTAATTTTATCCCGCATGCGTCAATGACAAAACTGGCAAAGCGTGCAAAGACTTTTGCATTTAAAGCAACAATCGCTTTCGGAGTGGGACTGAAATGACTGCGCGTATTGCGCAAGATCGGTCAGGATTAACCTTCGTCGAACCGCCAAAGTAGCGCCTCAGGAGGATGCGATGAGCGACACGCGTAAGGCGGTTTATTCAGCACGTTTCAGAATGGTTTGTCACTACATTGAACGTCATCTGGATGAGCCCTTATCACTGGAGGCATTGAGTGCGATTGCGCACTGCTCGCCTTTTCACTTTCACCGGATGTTTACAGCCTGGAGCGGAATGCCGCTTTATCGCTATATCCAGTGGCTGCGGCTGCGTCACGCCTCATGGCGGCTGGCGTTTAATCCGCACGATAAAATTATCGATATCGCCCTGGATGCGGGTTTTCAAAATCCGGAGTCGTTCAGTCGCGCCTTCAAAACGGCGTTAGGCGCCAGTCCCCGTCAGTTTCGTCTTAAACCGGACTGGGTGAACTGGCACCAACGCGTACCGAAAAACGTTTCTCAGGAGCGAACGATGAAAGAGATCAACATAGTCCTGTTTCCGACCACGCCAGTGGCGATGCTAAAACACCGGGGCGACCCGGCGCAGGTGAATGCCAGCGCCGCGACATTTATTGAGTGGCGGCGAAGTAGCGGACTTTCGCCGGTTGAGCGTTATCCAACATACGGTATTGCATGGGACGATCCCGAGTCAGTGCCTGCCGACGCGTTCCGCTTTGATATTTGTGCGGCCGTGGAGCAGGCAGTACCGGCAAATACGTTTGGCGTCGAAAATGGTGAAATCCCCGGCGGGCGCTGCGCGGTCATCCGTCATCATGGCTCGCTCGACTCCGTGGGGGAGAGCGTGTATCACCTCTTTCGGCACTGGCTGCCGGAGAGTGGCGAAACCGTGCGCGATTTCCCGGTCTTTTTCCACTATCTGAATTTTGTGCATCAGGTGCCTGAGCACGAACTCAAGACCGATATTTACCTTCCCCTCGTGTAAGCCTGACGCGGCCACCAGCCTTCGGTGGCCGCCAGATGCCTGAACAGGCGAAAGTCCCCCGGCGCGATAGGTTTTGTACGCGCATCACTATGCCTTGACGTCACAGATAGGGTAGTATCTGCGGCAATATTGCCGCCGAAAAGGCGGACGCACATGTTGAGGAATCACACTTAATGAGCGATATGGCAGAGCGCCTTGCGCTACATGAATTTACGGAAAACGCGTATCTGAACTATTCCATGTACGTCATCATGGACCGTGCGTTGCCGTTTATCGGTGATGGCCTGAAACCTGTTCAGCGTCGCATTGTTTACGCTATGTCTGAATTGGGGCTGAGCGCCAGCGCCAAATTCAAAAAATCTGCCCGTACCGTGGGCGACGTACTGGGTAAATATCACCCGCACGGCGACAGCGCCTGTTACGAAGCTATGGTCTTAATGGCACAGCCGTTCTCCTATCGTTATCCGCTGGTTGACGGGCAGGGGAACTGGGGGGCGCCGGACGACCCGAAATCCTTCGCCGCAATGCGTTATACCGAATCCCGTTTGTCCAAATACGCCGAAGTGCTGCTGGGTGAACTGGGGCAGGGGACGGCGGATTGGGTTCCGAACTTTGATGGTACGCTGCAGGAGCCGAAGATGCTGCCTGCGCGCCTGCCGAACATTCTGCTAAACGGCACCACCGGGATTGCGGTCGGGATGGCGACCGATATCCCGCCGCATAATCTGCGTGAAGTGGCAAAAGCGGCGATCACTCTGATTGAACAGCCGAAAACCACCCTCGACCAGATTCTGGATATCGTTCAGGGGCCGGATTACCCGACCGAAGCAGAAATCATCACGTCGCGAACTGAGATCCGTAAAATTTATGAGAACGGTCGCGGCTCCGTACGTATGCGTGCGGTGTGGAAAAAAGAAGACGGCGCCGTGGTGATTACCGCGTTGCCGCACCAGGTTTCCGGCGCGCGCGTACTGGAGCAGATTGCCGCCCAGATGCGCAACAAAAAGCTGCCGATGGTGGATGACCTGCGCGATGAGTCCGACCACGAAAACCCGACCCGTCTGGTGATTGTGCCGCGCTCCAACCGCGTGGATATGGAGCAGGTTATGAACCACCTGTTTGCCACCACCGATCTGGAAAAAAGCTACCGTATTAACCTCAACATGATCGGTCTGGACGGACGTCCGGCGGTGAAAAACCTGCTGGAGATCCTCACCGAATGGCTGACTTTCCGTCGCGATACGGTACGTCGTCGCCTGAATTATCGTCTGGAGAAAGTGCTCAAGCGCCTGCATATCCTCGAAGGCCTGCTGGTAGCATTCCTCAATATTGACGAAGTGATTCATATTATTCGCACCGAAGATGAGCCGAAGCCGGTTCTGATGTCGCGGTTTGGCATCAGCGAGACCCAGGCAGAAGCCATTCTCGAACTGAAATTACGCCACCTCGCCAAACTTGAAGAGATGAAAATTCGCGGCGAGCAGGACGAGCTGGCAAAAGAGCGCGATCAACTGCAGGCTATCCTTGCCTCTGAGCGCAAGATGAATAATCTGCTCAAGAAAGAGCTGCAGGCGGATTCTGATGCCTTTGGCGACGACCGCCGTTCACCGCTGCATGAACGCGAAGAAGCGAAAGCGATGAACGAACACGATATGCAGCCGTCTGAGCCAGTGACTATCGTACTGTCGCAAATGGGCTGGGTACGTAGCGCCAAAGGCCATGACATTGATGCACAGGGCTTAAGCTACAAAGCGGGCGATAGCTGGAAAGCGTCGGCGAAGGGCAAGAGCAATCAGCCGGTGGTCTTTATCGACTCAACCGGGCGCAGCTATGCCATTGACCCGATCACGTTACCTTCTGCGCGTGGGCAAGGGGAGCCGTTAACCGGTAAACTGACCCTGCCGCCGGGTGCCGTTGTTGAGCATATGGTCATGACCAACGAAGATCAGAAGCTGCTGATGGCGAGCGATGCCGGTTACGGTTTTGTCTGCACATTCAACGACTTGGTGGCGCGAAACCGTGCGGGTAAGACGCTGATCAGTCTGCCGGATAACGCCCGTGTGATGCCGCCGCTGGAAATTGAAAACGATGCGGATATGCTGCTCGCGATCACCACGGCAGGCCGCATGCTGATGTTCCCGGTGGGCGATCTGCCGCAGTTGTCAAAAGGCAAAGGCAACAAGATAATCGGCATTCCGTCGGCGGAAGCCGCCAAAGGCGAAGACGGGCTGGCGCATCTCTACCTGCTGCCGCCGCAGAGCACGCTGACGATTCATGTGGGTAAACGTAAAATCAAACTGCGCCCGGAAGAACTGCAGAAAGTGCAGGGAGAACGTGGCCGTCGCGGGACGCTGATGCGCGGCTTGCAGCGTATCGACCGCGTTGAGATTGATTCACCGTCCCGCCCCAGCGTCGGAAACAGCGAAGAGTAATTGTTCTGCATTCATCCCCCACACATCGGTGGGGGAATGACTAATTTTTCCCGTAAAAGCGTTGTTTATTCCAGAGTTGCGATTAACAATACGTTTTTACGACCCCGCATCTAACCAGGCCTGAGTGTTGCAGGCTAGTGTTTATGCACATAGGGATGGGTTTTCGAGGTAGCTATGCTATTTATTGTTCGCTTCATCATCGTTGTTATTTATTCCATTCTGGTGTGTGTCTTTGGTTCTCTTTACTGCCTGTTCAGCCCACGTAATCCGAAGCATGTTGCTACCTTCGGGCATATGTTTGGCCGCCTGGCTCCGGTATTTGGTTTAAAGGTCGAAAAGCGTTTCCCGCAGGGTTACGAACAGCATGGCAAGGCTATCTATATCGCGAATCACCAGAACAACTACGATATGGTCACCGCGTCTAACATCGTTCAACCGCCAACCGTCACCGTCGGCAAAAAGAGTCTGCTGTGGGTGCCGTTTTTTGGTTTGCTTTACTGGTTAACGGGCAATCTGCTGATTGATCGTAATAACCGGGCAAAGGCGCATGGCACCATTGCTCAGGTGGTTAAACATATTCAGAAGCGCAATATTTCTGTCTGGATGTTCCCGGAAGGCACCCGCAGCCGTGGGCGTGGGTTGCTGCCGTTCAAAACAGGGGCGTTCCACGCAGCCATCGCCGCTGGCGTGCCGATCATCCCGGTTTGTGTCTCTGGTACGTCGAATAAAATCAATCTTAACCGCCTGAAAAACGGGCTGGTAATTGTCGAAATGCTGCCACCCATCGATACCACCGGTTACGGTAAAGATCAGATTCGTGAACTGGCCGCGCATTGCCATGAGCTGATGAAAACGAAAATCGATGAGCTGGACAAAGAAGTGGCTGAGCGCGAGGCTGCAGGAAGGGTCTAATCCTTTTGCTATATTGATGCCGGGAAATGATTTCCCGCGCGGTTTATTCAGTTTTTACACGGAGCAACTATGTCACTCAGTCGGCGTCAATTTATTCAGGTATCCGGGGCTGCATTCTGCGCAGGCGCGATACCGCTGAGGGCGAACGCCGCCGGGCAGCAACCGCCGCTGCCGATACCTCCGTTGATTGAATCCCGTCGCGGGCAGCCGCTTTTCCTGACTCTTCAGCGTACGCACTGGTCATTTGCCACCGGAACGCGCGCGCAGGTCTGGGGAGTGAACGGGCGTTATCTTGGGCCGACAATCCGGGTCTGGAGCGGCGATGACGTCAAAATGATTTACAGCAACCGTCTGGCAGAAAATGTCTCTATGACGGTGAGCGGGCTGCAGGTGCCTGGGCCATTAATTGGCGGCGCCGCGCGGATGATGACTGCGAATAATGACTGGGCGCCAGTACTGCCGATTCGCCAAAGTGCCGCCACGCTCTGGTATCACGCCAATACGCCGAACCGTACCGCACAGCAGGTTTACAATGGCCTCGCCGGAATGTGGCTGGTGGAAGATGACGTCAGTAAATCGCTACCCATTCCGAACCACTACGGTGTGGATGATTTCCCGATTATTATCCAGGATAAACGGCTGGATAATTTTGGTACGCCGGAATACAGCGAGCCAGGCAGCGGCGGCTTTGTGGGCGATACCCTGATGGTCAACGGCGCGCAAAGCCCGTTTGTCGAGGTGTCGCGCGGCTGGGTGCGTTTACGTCTGCTCAATGCCTCAAATTCTCGTCGTTATCAGTTGCAGATGAGTGACGGACGTCCCCTGCATGTGATCTCCGGCGATCAGGGGTTTTTGCCTGTTCCTGTGTCGATCAAGCAACTGGCGCTGGCGCCGGGTGAACGTCGTGAGGTGCTGGTTGATATGACCAACGGTGATGAGGTTTCTGTCACCTGCGGTGAAGCGGCTGGCATCATGGATCGTCTGCGCGGCTTTTTTGAGCCCTCCAGTATTTTGATTTCCACCCTCGTACTGACGTTGCGGCCTACCGGACTGTTGCCGCTGGTCACCGATACTTTACCGATGCGACTTTTGCCATCGGACATCATGACCGGTACGCCTGCGCGCAGCCGCGATATTACACTGGGCAGCGATCCGGGGATCAACGGGCAACTGTGGGATCCGCAACGTATCGACATTACCGCTCAGCAGGGCTCCTGGGAGCGCTGGACAGTGCGTGCGGACATGCCGCAATCATTCCATATGGAAGGCGTACAGTTCCAGGTGCGTAACGTCAATGGCGCAATGCCGTTCCAGGAAGATCGTGGCTGGAAAGATACCGTGTGGGTTGATGGCCAGGTGGAGTTGCTGGTCTATTACGGGCAACCGTCATGGCCGCATTTCCCGTTCCAGTATGGCAGTCAGACCCTGGAGATGGCGGATCGCGGCTCGATCGGACAACTGCTGGTGAACCCGGCGGCCTAGTCGATATGGATGCTACTCTGTCGCCCGACTGCGTTCCCGGATGACGGCGTAAACGCCTTATCCGGGCTATATCCTCTTCGGGTTCTGAGGCGAAAACCCCACACATATTCCTTCATTTCATGTATTGATCCAGCGTATAATCCACGCCCTTTGTTTATTTTTTTGCCACTTTTTTGGAAGCAAGATGAGCGCAATATCCCTGATCCAGCCGGATCGCGACCTTTTTTCATGGCCCCAGTACTGGGCGGCCTGCTTTGGTCCGGCTCCGTTTTTACCTATGTCCCGCGATGAAATGGATCAACTCGGCTGGGATAGCTGCGACATCATTCTGGTAACGGGCGATGCGTATGTCGATCACCCGAGCTTCGGTATGGCTATCTGTGGTCGTATGCTCGAAGCCCAGGGCTTTCGCGTTGGCATCATTGCCCAGCCGGACTGGAACAGCAAAGACGACTTTATGCGTTTGGGTAAACCAAACCTGTTCTTCGGCGTGACCGCAGGCAACATGGACTCGATGATCAACCGCTATACGGCGGATCGTAAGCTGCGCCATGACGATGCCTACACCCCGGATAACGTGGCGGGTAAACGTCCGGATCGCGCGACGCTTGTGTATACCCAGCGTTGCAAAGAAGCCTGGAGAGATGTGCCGGTGATCCTCGGTGGCATTGAAGCGAGCCTGCGCCGTACCGCCCATTACGATTACTGGTCCGATACCGTGCGCCGTTCGGTGCTGGTGGACTCCAAAGCCGACATGCTGATGTTTGGTAACGGTGAACGTCCGCTGGTGGAAGTGGCGCATCGTCTGGCACAGGGCGAGCCTATCTCAGAGATTCGCGATGTCCGTAACACCGCGATCATGGTGAAAGAAGCGCTGCCGGGCTGGAGCGGCGTGGATTCACGTATTATTGATATGCCGGGTAAAATCGACCCGATTCCGCATCCCTACGGCGAAGATTTGCCGTGCGCGGACAACAAACCTGTCGAGCCGAAGAAAGCCGAAGCGAAAGCTGTCGTTGTTCAGCCACCGCGTCCGAAACCGTGGGAAAAAACCTACGTGCTGCTGCCCTCCTTTGAGAAGGTCAAAAGCGACAAAGTGCTGTATGCCCACGCTTCGCGTATTTTGCATCATGAAACCAACCCCGGCTGTGCCCGTGCACTGATGCAAAAACATGGCGATCGCTACATCTGGATTAACCCGCCGGCTATCCCGCTTTCTACCGAAGAGATGGACAGTGTTTTTGCCCTGCCGTACAAGCGTGTTCCGCATCCGGCCTACGGTAACAGCCGTATTCCGGCGTACGAAATGATCCGTTTCTCCATCAATATTATGCGCGGCTGCTTTGGTGGCTGTTCCTTCTGCTCGATCACCGAACACGAAGGGCGCATTATTCAGAGCCGTTCGGAAGATTCTATCATTAACGAGATCGAAGCAATTCGTGACACGGTTCCGGGTTTTACCGGCGTCATCTCCGATCTGGGTGGCCCAACGGCCAACATGTACATGCTGCGCTGTAAGTCGCCGCGCGCGGAACAAACCTGTCGCCGTTTGTCCTGTGTATACCCGGATATTTGCCAGCACATGGATACCAACCATGAGCCGACGATCAATTTATACCGCCGCGCACGCGATCTGAAAGGCATCAAAAAGATCCTGATCGCCTCCGGGGTACGTTACGACATCGCCGTAGAAGATCCGCGTTATATCAAAGAGCTGGCGACGCACCACGTGGGTGGCTATCTGAAGATTGCCCCGGAACATACCGAAGAAGGGCCGCTGTCGAAGATGATGAAGCCGGGCATGGGGAGCTATGACCGTTTCAAAGAGCTATTTGATACCTTCTCGAAGCAGGCCGGTAAAGAGCAGTATTTGATCCCGTACTTTATCTCTGCTCACCCTGGTACGCGCGATGAGGATATGGTCAATCTGGCGCTGTGGCTCAAACGCCACCGTTTCCGCCTCGACCAGGTGCAGAACTTCTATCCGTCACCGCTCGCTAACTCAACCACCATGTATTACACCGGGAAAAATCCGCTCGGTAAGATTGGTTATAAGAGTGAAGATGTGGTGGTGCCGAAGGGCGACAAACAGCGTCGTCTGCATAAAGCGCTGCTGCGTTACCACGATCCGGCGAACTGGCCGATGATCCGTCAGGCGCTGGAAGAGATGGGTAAAAAGCACCTGATTGGTTCACGTCGCGATTGTCTGGTACCGGCCCCGACGCTGGATGAAATGCGTGAAGCGCGTCGCCAGAATCGTAATACCCGTCCGGCGCTGACCAAACACACCCCGATTGTTCATCAGCGTCAGAACGGTTCCACACGCAGCGAAACCGCAAAGCGTGGCGTTGCGAAAAACGGCGCAGTGAAAAGTGATGCTGTGAAAACCGGTGCTGTGAAGAGTGGCGCGGTGAAAAGCGGCGTAATGAAAAATGATAACGCGAAAAAAGCGGTGAAGCGTAAGGCGAGCTAACGATTCACCTGCCCCTTACCCTTCGGGAGAGGGGATGTAGCCCGGATAAGGCGCTTGCGCCGCATCCGGGAACGCGCCAAGGTGTCTGCCACTCTGCTAGGGAGAAGGCTGGGAAGAAGGTGTGCTGGTGACATGTTTTTCGTCCGCTTTATCGCTCAGCGCTTCCTGCTGTCGCTCGCGGTTATACTCTTTAATCCCCTGGTATAAGCTTTGGGTTTCATTGACGATGTCGTCAATCAGCCAGCGGCCGTTTTCATCCACCAGGGAGAGCGTCTGTGTAACGGTCTCCGGCCCATCGCTGAATGGGCGGAAGCGGACCACCGCGTCAACGTGCTGACTATCATGGGGCACGATATCGACCTGCTCCAGCACCAGGTTGTCATAATCCTGGCAACCGCAGATAGGATCGTAATTCAAATAGCCTACATCTCCCTCCGCCGTCAGCCTCTGATCCTCTGCGACCTCTTTCATGAGCCGACTGGAAATCACCTGATCCTTGCCGGAAGCATCAAAAATGACCCCGGCTTGATTATCCTTATAGTGCTGATAAAGCAATTCCACGCTACGCTGAGGAGATTCACCAAACGCGGAAAAGCTGCAAATAAAAAGCAATACCAATAGTTTTCGCATAGTCGATTCTTCTTGTGGGGCACTGTACCCAGAGTAGCATTGCCTTTGTGCAGGCGTAAGTCTTCATATACGAAGAGATGTTTATCTGAATTCAAGGAGCGAGTGATGGCAACACGATTCTGGCCGGGTATCGCGCTTTTAGCGCTATTGCAAAGCGGGTGTGTGGCATACACCCAGTCTCAACCCGCACTGGAAGGCCGCCTGGTGGATAGCAGCGGAAAGCCCATACCTGCGGCCACTATTACGCTGAAAAGCTATCGTCCAGGGGCCAGCACCGTAACCGATAGCAAGGGCTTCTTCGCTTTTGCAGGCGAGCATGAATGGTCGTTCTTTTTACCCGTTGGGCCAATCGACAAGATTAACCTTTCCCGCTTGCTTATCAGTGCGCAGGGGCAGCAATACGATGTGTTGCTCTCATACGGGCTGAGTGGACCTTACGGCTCGGGGCCGTCGGAAGTGGGTGTACTGTGTACGCTACCTGAAACGCAACTGCCAACGGATAAAGAGGGCGCAACGCCGGATATTTGCCAGCGGGTGCCGTATAAAGAAATACAGGTATCCCGCACGGCTGAGTGAGTCGGTGGAAATCAGCCCGGCACTCAGGCCGGGCTAAAAGAACTAATTAGTACAGCCCCAGCATTTTCCACCAGACAAGGCCGATGGTCATAAACACAGCCTGGTTGAACAGGCTAATCAAGAACCCTGTTCGCCACCAGGTGCCTGTTGGCACATAACCGGCGCCAAACAGAATCGGACCGCGTGCATGGGTGTACTGCGTTAGTGAGCAATAGAGGCTACTGGTAAAGGCCAGCATCAGCGCCATTGGCGCGGCGGGAATATTCAGGTGAATACCCACGCCGAGGAAGACGGCGTACAGTGCGGCGATTTGCGCATTACCGCTGGCGAAAAAGTAGTGGGTATAGAAATAGGCGGCATTCAGCAGCAACAGTACAATAACCCAACTGGTGCCGCCCATTGCGTTTCCGATGCTTTCACCAATCACGCCGCCAAACCAGGTGGTGAAGCCCAGTTTTTTCAACTGGTTCGCCATCATCAGCAGCGCCGCAAACCAGATCAGCGTATCCCAGGCCCCTTTCTCGCTTTTCACATCTTCCCAGCTCAGTACTCCGGAAAGTAACAGTACCGACAGGCCAACAAAAGATGCGGTTGTCGGGTCTACCCCCAGCGCATCGCCGAAGATCCACAGTATCAGCAGAAGCAGGACGGTGCCGAGCATCAGCCATTCTCCGCGGCCCATTTTCCCCATCAATGCCAGCTCGCGCTGCGCCAGGACGGGAGCATCCGGGGTATGTTTGATTTCGGGACGCGTTATCCAGTAAACCAGCACCGGCACGATAAGCAAGGAGACAACGCAGGGGGCCAGCGCGGCGATAAACCAGCCGCCCCAGGTCAGCGTGACGCCTGCGTTTGCCGCCAGCTTCACCGCCAGCAGGTTACCGGTATAGCCGGTCATAAACAGCGCGGCGGTGACATCGTTAACGTTGCCGATACAGGTAATAAGAAAGGTACCGATTTTGCTGCGCGATTCATCTTCCGGACGAGAGTCAAAGCTGCGCGCCAGTGAGTCGGCAATCGGGTAGATGACCCCACCGCAACGCGCGGTATTACTTGGCATGGCGGGGGAGAGGATCAGATCGGCAAACGCCAGACCATATGCCAGCCCAAGCGTGCGCTTACCGAGCAGGCGGATCATTTGTAGTGCGATGCGTCGACCAAGCCCGGTTTTGATAAAACCACGGGCGATCATAAAGGCGACGACGATAAGCCAGATAAGTGAACTGTTCAGCTCGCTTAATGCCGTGAGGATAGCGCCATTAGCGGTTTTATCGCCCGCGGCGTAGGTGAGGGCGAACACGGTAATACCGATGATGCCGACAGCGCCAATAGGCAGCACTTTAGCGACAATCGAGGCAATGGTTGCGACAAAGACAATAGCTGAATGCCAGGCCTGGGCGCTGAGTCCTTCCGGAGGGGCTACTTGCCAGAGGCCGGTGGCGATAGCAACGATAATAATTAAAGGGAGCCATCGGACTCCTGACGTGGTTTTTTCGGCCATAAAGTCATCCCTATTCATGGTGTAAATAAAACATCGCGAATAAATAATCATTACAAGTGATTATGTGGTTTCAGCATAAATTATGCTGCGCTACAAATGTGTACAAATACACAATAAGAATAGGGTTAAATTGTTTCCTGATGTTTCTGATTTCAGAGCAAAAAAAGCCCGGCATGGACGCCGGGCGGGTGGAGAGTAAAAGGCATTAGCCGCCGAACTGATCCGGGTCAGGGCCAAGACGTTTACCCTGATCGAGTTTAGCGATTTCGGCCAGCTCGTCTTTATCGAGACGGAAATCCCAGACGTCAAAGTTTTCGGCAATGCGCGCCGGAGTGACGGATTTCGGGATCACAACCAGACCGCAGTCCAGATGCCAGCGAATCACAATCTGTGCGGGGGTCTTGCCGTATTTATCCGCCAGCTCGCGGATAATTTTCTGGTCAAATACCCCTTCGCCGCCCTGTGCCAGTGGGCTCCAGGATTCGGTCTGGATTTTGTGCGTGGCGTTCCAGGCATGCAACTGGCGCTGCTGCAAAAGAGGGTGCAATTCAATCTGGTTGATAACCGGGGTCACGTTCGTCTCATCAATGAGCTTTTGCAGATGATGAATCTGGAAATTACATACCCCAATGCTCTTCACCAACCCCTGTTCCTGGAGTTTGATCATCCCTTTCCAGGCCTCAACATAGCGATCGATAGCCGGAACCGGCCAGTGCATCAGGTAGAGATCAACATAATCGAGCTGCAGTTTATCGAGGCTTTCTTGCAATGCTTCCTGTGGGCGTTTCTGATCGTCATTCCACAGTTTTGTGGTAATAAACAGGTCTTCACGCGCAACGCCTGCACTTTTTAATGCCGTGCCGACGCCGTCTTCATTTTTATACGCGGCAGCGGTATCAATAGAGCGATAGCCCACTTCCAGCGCCTTGTGAATGGCGGAAACCACTTCCTCATTGCCCGCTTTCCACACGCCAAGACCCAGCTGCGGCATCAGGTTGCCGTCCGAAAGCTTAATCACGGTTGGATGTGTCATGCATTCCTCCTGTATGAGCTTACCGGGACAAGTCCCGGTAAGGTTGTGTGCATTAAGTCTGGACGAAAAGTCCAAAAACGAAAGGCAGCGGAGTAAAAAGCTTAGCGTGCCGCTTCGTAAATGCGACGGCTGACTTCAAGAGTAATGTCCTGATGTTCACCGAGTTTTGTCATGCCATGTTCTTCCAGTTTTGCCAGCAATGCAGGGATAGAACTACCGTCCAGACCGTAACCGGACAGACGCGTCGGCACACCCATCTGCTCAAAGAAACCACGGGTTGCTTCGATAGCGGCATCGATACGACTGTCTTCAGAACCTTCGCTGATATTCCAGACACGTTCTGCATATTGCAGCAGTTTGGCGCGCTTGGTGTCGCGTTTCTCATTCCACAGGGCAGGGAGTACTATCGCCAGCGTCTGGGCATGATCAAGACCGTGCATTGCCGTCAGCTCATGGCCGAGCATATGGGTCGCCCAGTCTTGCGGCACACCCGCACCAATCAGGCCGTTTAGCGCCTGGGTGGCCGCCCACATGACGTTGGCGCGGACATCATAGTTTTCCGGTTCTTTCAGCGCTTTCGGACCTTCTTCAATCAGCGTCAGCAGAATGCCTTCGGCGAAACGATCCTGGATTTTGCCGTTTACCGGGTACGTGACATATTGCTCGACGGTATGCACGAAGGCGTCCACAACACCGTTAGCGACCTGACGCGGCGGCAGAGTGTAGGTGTAAACCGGATCCAGCACGGCAAAAATCGGCTGAACGTGTTCAGACATAAACGCTTGTTTATCGCCAGTGGTTTTACGGGAGATAACCGCGCCTTTGTTGGATTCGGAGCCGGTTGCCGGCAGCGTCAGCACGGAACCCATCGGGATTGCGCTGGTGATTTTGCTGCCGTAGGTTTGCAGAATTTCCCACGGATCCACGCCTTCCGCGTAATGCGCCGCTGCAGCGATGAATTTGGTGCCATCCAGCACTGAGCCGCCGCCGACCGCCAGCAGGAAGGTAATTTTTTCATCCTGCGCGATTTTGACGGCTTTCATCAGCGTTTCGTAAGACGGATTGGGTTCGATACCGCTGAATTCCCGCACATCCAGACCTTCCAGCGCGCTATACACCTGATCCAGCACACCGTTTTTCTTCACGCTACCGCCACCGTAGGTAATCAGGACGCGAGCGTCTGCCGGGATTTGTTCACGCAAATCGGCAATCGCGCCTTTACCAAACAGGATGCGGGTAGGGGTATGGAGATTAAAGTTGTTCATTGCTCGTTCCCTTTATGTGGGTGATTGATGAGCAGGCAGTATGCTGCCCGATGGCAATAATTGTGGCCGTGGTGAGCTTTCCTCTCAATGCACATTTCTGCCGATGTCTTGCCTGTTTCTCCAGCTTGCTGGAGAAACCGCACAAAAGATTGCACACTGTAGCGGTCGAAAAACTGTGAAGGAGCGGCGAGCTATGAACCGTGACGAGATTTGCCAGGCGCTAACGAAAAAAGTAAAACTACTGAAAAATAATGAAAACTATCTCAGTACGCTGCTTCCGGATATCCGTTTACTTTACGGTACTGAACCGGGAACCCGCACGCCGGTGATGTATCAACCGGGGATCGTTTTTCTCTTCTCCGGCCATAAGATTGGTTATATCAACGAGCGTGTATTTCGCTACGATACCAATGAATATTTACTGCTTACCGTACCCTTACCCTTTGAGTGTGAAACCTATGCAACGCCGGAGATTCCGCTGGCGGGGTTACGCCTTAACGTCGACATTCTGCAGCTACAGGAACTGCTGATGGATATTGGCGAAGATGAATCTTTCCAGCCTGCGATGGCGGCAAGCGGCATCAACTCTGCCACGCTATCCGAAGAGATCCTGTGTGCGGCGGAGCGTTTACTCGACGTGATGGAACGCCCTCTGGATGCCCGTATTCTGGGAAAACAGATCATTCGCGAGTTGCTCTATCACGTGCTCACTGGACCACGTGGCGGCGCACTGCTGGCGCTGGTTAGCCGCCAGACCCATTTCAGCTTAATCAGTCGGGTGCTGAAACGCATTGAGAGCCAATACACGGAAAACCTGAGCGTCGACGAACTGGCGGCGGAAGCCAATATGAGCGTCTCTGCGTTTCACCATAACTTTAAGTCGGTGACCAGCACCTCGCCGTTGCAGTACCTTAAAAGCTACCGCCTGCACAAAGCGCGAATGATGATGATCCATGATGGTATGAAAGCCAGTGCTGCGGCCATTCGGGTGGGGTATGAGAGCCCGTCGCAATTCAGCCGCGAGTTTAAACGCTATTTTGGCGTCACGCCGGGGGAAGATGCTGCGAGAATTCGCATGATGCAAGCGGGTTGATTTTCCTTCTCCTTTTGGGAGAAGGAAAAAAGAAAGGTATCAGGCGCTGCAGTATTTTTTCTTAATCACGACGGCCAGCGTACCCACCAGCCCGGCGACCAGCAGGAAAAGCGGCAGAATCATCAGGAATGTCATCACCTGATCTTCATGGCGCTTAACGAAGGGGATCATGCTGATGGCATAGCCCAACGTGGTGATCATGCCGACCCACAGCAGGCCACTGAGCCAGTTGAAAAGCTGAAAGCGGCGGCTGGACAAGCCTGAAATGCCGGCCATGGTTGGCAACAGGGTACGCACGAAAGCCAGGAAACGCCCGGCCAGCAGCGCCAGCAAACCGTGACGGTCAAACATGCAGGTTGCGCGCTGGTGATATTTCTCCGGTAACTGCGCCAGCCAGCTCTTCACCACTCGCGTATTCCCCAGCCAACGTCCCTGCAGGTAGCTTAACCAGCAGCCCAGACTGGCGGCAGACGTCAGGATCAGGAGTGTCGACAGGTAGTCCATGCAACCACGCGCCACCAGTGCGCCAGCCAATAAAAGCAAACTGTCCCCAGGTAAAAACGAGGCCGGAAGCAATCCGTTTTCTAAAAAGAGTGTGGCAAACATCACGAAATAGACGACGCCAACAATATGTGGGTTCGCCAGCGCTGCAAAGTCGTGGTGCCAGAGCGCAGCGATAATGTCTTGAATTACAGCCATGGACTTTCCTGTGGTACCGCTTAGAGAAGGCTATTGTACCTGCTTATCGCCCGAAACACCTTGATCCCAGGCGCAATTAATACAGAGTATTCTGCTAGCGTAATCAGAATTTTCAACCAGCAGTTAACAATTTAAACGATACGCTGGAAACCTGCGGCCAAATCTTCAATTAAATCATCAACATCTTCCAGACCAATATGAACGCGAATCAGAGTACCGCTAAAATCCACGCCGCCATCAGGACGAATAGCTGCGATCTGTTCCGGTTGATTTGCCAGAATTAATGATTCATACCCACCCCATGAGTAGGCCATGCTGAACAGTGAGAAATTATCGAGATAGGCCGCCAGCTCTTCATTGTTAAGACGCTTGTTCAGAATGAAGGAAAACAGGCCGCTGCTACCGCTAAAATCGCGCTTCCAGAACTCATGACCTTTGCTCCCGGGCAGCGCCGGATGGTTAACCTGCGCGACTTGCGCCTGTGAAGCCAGCCACTTCGCGATTTTCAGACTGCTTTCATGATGCTGGCGCAAGCGTACGCCAAGGGTACGCAGGCCACGGCTGGTCATATACGCCGTATCCGCATCGACCATTTGCCCCATCAGATAGGCATTCTCACGTAGTTGATCCCAACAACGGGCGTTGGAAACCGCGGTGCCGATCATCCCATCAGAGTGGCCAATCAGGTATTTGGTGGCGGCCTGAATAGAAATATCGATATCGAATTCAAGGGCTTTAAAGAGAATGCCTGCCGCCCAGGTATTGTCGATCATAATGATCGCCTCTGGCGCAACGCTTCGGACCGCCTGCACAATTGCCGGTACGTCATGAACTTCCATGGTGATGGAGCCAGGGGATTCGAGGAACACGATTTTCGTATTGGGCTGAATCAGACGCACAATGCCTGAGCCGATCATCGGGTCAAACCAACTGGTGGTCACGCCGAGTTTAGTGAGGATCTTCGTACAAAAATCCTGGCTTGGTTCATAGGCGCTATTGGTCATCAGGATATGGTCGCCCTGTTCTACAAACGCCAGAATGGTATTCGCCACTGCCGCGGCGCCACACGGGAAAAGGGCACATCCCGCGCCGCCTTCCAGCTCACACATGGCGTCCTGTAACGAGAAATGGGTTAGCGTGCCGCGACGCCCGTAAAAAAGCTCGCCCTTTGCGCGATTGCGTGTGGCCTGCTTTTTCGCTTCGACAGTGTCGAAAACCAGGGAGGAAGCCCGTTGAATGACACTATTCACCGAACCTTGCGTGTATTTCTTGCTGCGCCCCGCGTTCACCAGAGCGGTATCAATATGCTTCGCCGTCATGTTCGCCTAACCTGTTTTTATACGTCTGGATGTCCAGACTACCATGAATGCCAGACGATGCATCGGTGCCTGTTCTGATAAAGCATAAAATTTTATGAATATTCGGCGATGAAACTTTTTTACTGCGTGAGCGCAAGGAAAAAGCGGGAATATTGCGGCAGTATGTAAATACTAATGAGAACTACTATCAATTCGACGATGTTTTGATATTATTATGCTCAGATTTTGTGATATGCGTCGTGGAGATACACAGTGGGTAATAATTTGATGCAGGCGGATCTTTCCGTTTGGGGTATGTATCAACATGCCGACATCGTAGTAAAAATTGTGATGATCGGGTTGATTCTGGCATCAGTGGTCACCTGGGCAATCTTCTTTAGTAAAAGTGCTGAGATGATTGCGCATAAACGCCGCCTTAAACGTGAACAGCAATTGCTGGCTGATGCCCGTTCGCTGGATCAGGCCAGTGACATCGCCTCCGCTTTCCATGCCAGAAGCCTCAGCACGCAGTTAATTAACGAAGCCCAAAATGAGCTGGAGTTGTCCGCGGGTAGCGAAGATAACGAAGGTATTAAAGAGCGTACGGGTTTCCGCCTTGAGCGTCGCGTTGCCGCTACGGGCCGTCATATGGGCCGTGGCAATGGTTACCTTGCGACAATTGGTGCTATTTCCCCGTTCGTGGGGCTGTTTGGCACCGTATGGGGTATTATGAACAGCTTCATTGGTATTGCCCAGACGCAGACCACTAATCTTGCCGTGGTTGCACCGGGTATCGCGGAAGCGTTGCTGGCCACCGCGATCGGTCTGGTGGCGGCAATTCCTGCCGTGGTTATCTATAACATCTTCGCCCGCATGATCGGCGGTTATAAAGCGACGCTGGGTGATGTTGCCGCGCAGGTTCTGCTGCTGCAAAGCCGCGATCTGGATCTGGCTGCCAGCGCCGCAGCAAAACCCGTTCACGCCGCCCAGAAACTACGAGTAGGTTGATGCCCCATGGCAATGCGTCTTAACGAAAACCTCGACGATAACGGCGAAATGCACGAAATCAACGTAACGCCGTTTATCGACGTTATGCTGGTACTGCTGATTATCTTCATGGTGGCTGCGCCGCTTGCAACGGTAGATGTGAAAGTTAATCTGCCGGCTTCCACCAGTCAGCCGCAGCCGCGTCCGGAAAAACCCATTTACCTGTCCGTCAAAGCGGATAACAGCATGTTCATTGGTAACGATCCGGTGACTGACGAAACGATGGTGACTCAACTTGATGCTCTCACCGAAGGGAAGAAAGACACGACGGTCTTCTTCCGTGCGGATAAGACTGTTGATTACGAAACCATCATGAAGGTGATGGATACTCTGCATCGCGCGGGCTATCTCAAAATTGGCCTGGTCGGCGAAGAGGTTGCAGCCGCGAAGTAACCTTCGCGTTTGCTTATTAAGGCTGGCCTGCGGGTCGGCCTTTTTGTTTTCAGGGTTCCGCTCAGCCGACGATATAACACCTTATTTCAGGGGATGTTAACCTGAGAATGCGTATACCAATACAACGGGAATGATTCAGTGAATAGTCAAATAGGGTGAATAATTATTGATAATAGAGGGAGAGATTATAAGGTTATTTCGCTACTTGCGCAGGCTCTGACATAAGGGGCGTTGCAGCGTCTTCTGACGCAGGTTTTTCCTCAGGCGCAACGGTCTTCACAACCGAGGTACGGTATTCTTCATCGGCAAGCTTACGGCTGATACGCAGTGTTGCTGTCTCTCTGGCAAGGATATGCTGGTAATTGGCTTCCAGCCTGGCCATTATTTTTTCCAGCAGTTCAGGGCGCTCCTCTACGATAGCGTTGATTGCCGCACCATAGATCTCTTCTTTTACCTGAAAGGCATAGATTTCCCGGCGATTTTGCCACTTTAGTCGTACAAGGGCCGCAGGGATAGAGATGAGCTCATGGGCAATGCGCTGTATGGTGGCGTTCTTACTCTGAATCAGTGCATCGATATTTTGCTTTAAGATAAATTCGTCGCCAGGTTGATTGTCTAAAGTCAAATAAACGTCGTTATTATCTATTTTCTCCACGTCATTCATCCCCTAACTTATAAAACAAAGGCGTATCTTTTTCGCGGGTAATGAGATTAAGCCAAATTTCATTTCCTGCTTCATTAATTTGTTTGGTCTTTTCGGAAATTATTTGGCTTAATGTCTGGGCATCAATCTCGCCTTCGGCTTGCAAATCGTTCAGCAGGCGGGCAAAAGTTTCGATTTTTACCACACGATATAATCGATCTTTTATATGACGATCGCGCTCTTCAAGCAACATATTCCGCGACTGACCGGTACGATTGGCATTCGCTAATATATCACTGGCATAATCAGAGAGCGTTCTTTTTCCCTGAGTTAAATTAGTGTCTTTTTCTGCTTCTCCCGCTTCTGTTTCCGTAACAGAAATGTGAAATCGAGCCGGGACAAGATTCTCGGGGAGCATTTCTAATATCCTTTAATATCAATAAGGTAGGAGAAGTTCAGGCGTGAGGTTCGTTGACAATATCATGGCGCACTTTTAAAATCAAAAAAAATGGAGCCTGCATATGAACAGTATTTATTATTCTGTTGTCATTTTATTGCTGTTAACGGGCGGCGTACTTTTATTGATGCGCGAAAACAATAAAAAGCCGTCCATAGCTGAAACTGAAACGTTGGCGCCGCAAGCTAAGCCTCTGTCCAAAGAGGAGGGCGAAGACCATTTCGCAATGCTAATGAATGCCATTACCCCGGTGTGGTACTGGCGTGTAAATCATGAATATATCGATTTTCTTCATGCGACCATTAAACGCATGAACATGGCGGAGATAAATAGTGTACCTGGGTTATTTGAGGCGCAGCGCCGTTGCAGCGATCTCAATTCTGCCGTCTACAAGTATTATGACAATATTAAAAAGCGCTGTTTAAACGGCGAAAAAGTGATGCACTCTGACCTTGATGTGTTGAACTTGCGCCAGTGTTTTCGCGAGTTCAGCATGGAAGCCTACCCGGAACTGGTCGTGCTGGTATGGCCGGAATATCAGCGCCCGGAGATAGACCCGGCACAGGTGTAACCTGTCGTGACGCTCCACTGCTGCCGGAGCAGCAGTGGAACAGGCGAATCAATATTTCGCGTGGTGTTTAAAGCGGAAATCTTCCATAAAACCGGTCAGTTTTTCTACCGCGCCGAGCGTCAGCGCGTTATAGATTGAGGCGCGTACGCCGCCAATCGCGCGGTGACCGCCAAGGCCGGAGAATCCAGCGGCCGTCGCTTCATTCAGGAACAACGCTTCTAGCTCTTTCGTCGGCAAATTGAACGCAACATTCATATCAGAACGGAAAGCCGCTTCACCCCACGGGCGGTAGAAATCATTGCTGCCGTCAATCAGGCCATACAGCAATTTCGCTTTTTGCTGGTTGATTTGAGCCATGTTTTCCAGCCCACCGACGTCATTGAGCAGCCAGCGTGTGACCAGCAGTACCACATAAATTGCGAAGACTGGCGGGGTGTTGAAGTTTGAGTGTGACTCAACCTGGCGGCGATAATCCAGGAATGACGGCAGGTTATCCGGGGCGTTTTGTACGACGCTGTCACGAACCAGTACGATGGTAACGCCTGCCGGACCAATGTTTTTCTGCGCATGGGCATAAATCAGTGAGAATTTATCGGCCTCACACGGCTTAGACAAAAAGTCAGAAGACATGTCACAGACGCGCGGTACGTCGTCGCGGCCCAGAATACGATTGAACTGCAGACCTTCTACCGTCTCGTTGGAGACATAGTGAATGTACGGAGCGTCCGGCGAAAAATCTAACTCTTCATCGGTCGGCAGACGGCGATAACCATGTTCCTCACCGCTCCAGATGACGCGAACCGGGCCTTCACGCATGGCCTCGGTCACAACTTTACGGCTCCAGTAGCCGGTATCAAAATATTCTGCCGGGTGTTTTTTCCCCCGCAGCATGGTCATCGGGACCATAGAGAACTGCTGTGTCGCCCCCCCCTGCAGGAACAGGATATGGTAGTTGGAAGGCAAGCCCAACAGTGTGCGGATATTGTTTTCGGTTTCACGCACCACATTTTCAAACCAGTCTGAACGGTGGCTGATACCCAGAATGGACAGCCCCGCCTCAGGGACATTAATGATCGCCTGTTGGACCTGGTTTAATACCACCTCGGGCAGCGCGCCCGGGCCGCCAGAGAAGTTCAGTGCGTTATTCGGATTCAATGACATGTTCATACCTGTGTAGCATAAATGGTTAGAGCGTTTTACCGGCCCGTTGTAACAACATTTCCCGCATCGCAGTTTTGACTTTATGCATATGAATCTGCTTGTTGGGAAACATCACTTCGTCGTCCATGGCGTGCACGACCATCGCCGGATCGATTTCAAAAATCAGCAGTTCGCCATTCTGCGTCTCGGCACAATCGATACCGATGTACTCAAGGCCTGTGCGCTGGCTTATTGCGTCCAGTGCATCATGGTGGCGTGCGGCAAAATCAGCGAATTCGTTCAGGAAGCGAGCTTCCTGAGCGCGTTTGTTTTCGTCTTCGTACATCCCTGCGTTGACGTAATGGATCATCCAGTTGGACGACACGGCCATATGGCAGGCATACGCTTTGCCGTCGATTAGCACCAGGCGCATTTTGCGAAACAGACCGTCGTCACCGCTGTAATCCACGAAACGGGACAAGAAAAACGTATCCTCGTCGTTCTGCTGCAGATAGGACGCGACGGCCTCACGGTTATCCACTTTTTGTAGACCGTGACCGCCATGGCTGCCGACCGGGCGCAGAATAATCGGGAAGGCGTGATCGTCGGCGATATCGGAGACCGACTTCTCTCCCGCAGCCACAGACTGCAGAGACTGGCGGCTGGTATGCAGCGCCGGACAGATCACCAGACCGGGCACATTTTGCAGCAGGATACTGGCGTTGTGGCGTTCAGAATTGGGGACATTTTGAGGCGGATTCAGGACTGGCGTAGGCCAGTCGCGCAGAACATTCTCCAGGCGCTGCAAAACGGCACTTTGTTCGTCGCTGGCACCAATCGCCACCATCACCAGATCGTGTTCCGGCACGGGTGACGTCAACGGATGCGGCGCAGTGGGATCAACATAGTAATTGATGAGATCGATGTCGCTATCTTCAAGCAGGCAGTCGAGCGGAATATTGGCCGAAAGATTACCCGGCACCATCAGCATCAGTACACGCAGTTTCGTTGGCTGACGCGCATGCCAGTGGTAAACGCGTTGCATCTGCAGCGCCTGGTTTTGAATTTGCAGACCTAACTCTTCATGTTTCAGGCTCATCATGGCCGTGGCAAGGTTCATCCACAGAGTCGCATCTTCCGGTGCTTTTTCCGCAAGGGCGATCATTTCTTGTGCCATAGAGGAGAAGTCAACACCTGCGATGCTCATACGTAAAAACGGCGCCATTCCCAGGAATGGCAACGATTGAGCTTCCGGCTCTGACGTTAACGACATACTGAGTGCCTCTGGTTATACAGTCGATATGACTTATGATGCTATAAATGACCAGATGGCAATGCGGTGATTAGCGGGGATAAAAAGCGGGATAACGAGAGTTACCCTCGGAAAGTGCGTCATGGTTGGGGTAAATAGTGCGAATTTTTCTATGAAAGGCCGATAAACCACCTGAAGGGTAATAAAAGAAGGGGGAACTGCGCCCCCTTCATTTTTACTTATCGGAGGAGGCGTGCCAGAGGTTGAGTTCACCGTCGGCAACATGCTTATCGATCTGCGCCAGCTCGTGTTCGCTGAATGTCAGGTTGTTTAGCGCCAGCACGTTTTCTTCCAGTTGCTCCGGACGGCTTGCACCGATCAACACGGAGGTGACACGGTCGTCTTTCAGCAGCCAGCTCAGCGCCATCTGCGCCATGGATTGCCCACGCGCGGTGGCCATCTCGTTAAGCAGCCGCAGGCTGCTGAGGTTGGCTTCGGTCAGCATTTTTTCCGACAGGCCGCGAACCTTCTTCCCTTCTTTCTGCATCCGCGAACCTTCCGGGATCCCGTTAAGGTATTTTCCGGTCAGCAATCCCTGTGCCAGCGGGGTAAAGGCGATGCAGCCAACGCCGTTGGCGTCGAGCGTATCCAGTAAGCCGGTTTTATCGACCCAGCGGTTAAGCAAGTTGTAAGAAGGCTGATGGATCAACAGGGGAATCTTCCACTCGCGCAGCAGCGCTACCATTGTCTGGGTTCGCGGCGTTGAATAAGAGGATATGCCGACATAGAGCGCTTTACCGCTCTGTACGGCCTGGGCCAGCGCGGCGGCGGTCTCTTCCATCGGCGTATTCTCATCGACACGGTGTGAATAGAAGATATCGACGTAGTCCAGCCCCATGCGTTTCAGGCTTTGATCGAGGCTGGCGAGTAAGTACTTACGGGAGCCGCCGGAACCGTAAGGGCCGGGCCACATGTCATATCCTGCTTTGGTGGATATGATCAACTCATCGCGGTAAGCGGTGAAATCTTCACGCAGCAAACGCCCAAAGTTTTCTTCCGCGCTACCCGGAGGCGGGCCGTAGTTATTGGCTAAATCAAAATGGGTGATGCCTAAATCGAAGGCTTTACGTAACAGCGCACGCTGGGAATCAAGGGCTTGAACATGGCCGAAGCTATGCCACAAACCCAGCGACAGTGCGGGCAGGCGCAGGCCGCTTTTACCGCAGTAACGATACTGCATCTGCTCATAGCGAGCAGGGTTGGCAAACCAGGGCATGATGTCTCCTTTCTTGTAGATGTAGGGTCGAAACAGTGTTTTTATTCTATAACGGTTCTGGTGGCGTGCTCTCGACGGGATAAAAAAATCTCTTCGCTAGCGTTCTTCTCTCTAATGATAACGTCTTGCGATTATTCACTTTATGGGGTTATCAGGTGCTGAAATAGATTGTCGACACTGAACTCCGACGAAGGGGCTCTGGGCGTTGAGGTAATATTGTGTTTAAGACGTTACGACAAGGTAAAATAGACTTGCGCAAATACTTCATATCGACAGTGCTGTCGGCGATGCGACATGCGAGCTTTTCCGGAAGATGCGCAAATTTTCTGAGAAAATTCTTAGGTTATGACGTTCGCGCACCGTTGTTGCTATGAGACGGACAAACGATAAATTATATTTATTGAATATGATCGAAATAACAGTTGGTTTTCCACGCTTCCCGTAATCCTGCCTGCGCAGTGTCACTTTAAAAGCATCGCGCTGTACGATTTATCGCATTTCAATCAGAAGGTTATCATCCTCTCTGAACGTCACGGTAGAGACCGCTTTTTGTCACCATTACGGGTAACAAAAAACGCATTAACATTACTAATGGTGTGGTTATTATTTCTTTGATTTTATTTATGGCGGCGTGGTTAATATTTATTTTTGTATTTTATTATGATTCTTATATCTTTGTTTTAAATTTGAATGCGGTGTTGGTATGTTGTTATTTCCTTTATTGGGCGTCTTTTTTGTTTATTTATAATATTTTTCTCAGATCTTTTTTAATTTTCCTTTTATTTATAAAAAACGTTTTGTATTTTTTACTTTAATTACGAATCTAATAACTCATCAATAAATTTCCCTCATAATATAAAGCAGTTACATATAGTTTAGTTAGGTTGCTAACCTTAAAAATCGAATGATAAACCGCACCTTGTTTTCAAAAAATAACATCCATAAGTGAAGGTAAACCACGATGGGATATGGACAAATATTGCCCATTTTGTGATCAATTTTTTACTTTGAACCATACAAATTCCCTAAATGTTGCCGATAAAGGAATTAACTCTCAATTCCGAGTAAGCATGTCCCTTCACTGCAAGGAAATAATTATGCGTATGCTTCAAAACTTTACTATCCGAATCGTCATGCTGGTGATCCTGGGCATTTTTGGCCTGTTGTGGTCCGGTGTCGGTTTGTATAGCGTTTTCTCTCTTTCAAAAGTGGCAGATGGCAATGAAGTTGATCGCCAGCTTGTGTCACAGATGACGTTGCTTAGCCAGGGCAATGACCAGTACTTCCGTTTTGTTACGCGCCTTAGTCGTGCGATGGAGGCAAAAAGCGCAGGCGGTGCAGTCGATTTTGCCCCTGCACAGCAGTCGCTTGAGAGCATGGCGAAAAAACTCACCGAGTTTAAAGCTATCTCTCCAGGACCTATGGATCCGAAGGTATCAGAGCAGGTAATCGCTGCCTGGCAGGCACTGCTTGATCAGGGCGTCACACCGCAGATGCAGGCCGCCCAACAAGGGTCGGTTGAAGCCTATCGTCAGCAGGCAAACAACGTGACCCCTGCATTGAGTCGGGCATTTGGCGCAACCACTGACAGCTTTAATAAAGCGGCAGGTGTCAGTCTTGACGAAACTCGTGTGATGGTTGACAGCCAGACCCACATCATTCGTATGATTATTATCGTGGCAATGGTGCTGGGGTTACTGATTCTGCTATTCACCGACCGCTACCTGGTGACCATGCTGGTGAGACCGTTGGATGCCATTCGTGATCACTTCACGAAAATGGCACAGGGTGACCTTAGCCAGCCAATCCCGGATTTTGGTCGCAATTGCGTAGGACGTGTCGTGCCCTTGCTACGTGCGACTCAGGATAGCCTGCGAGATGCGGTCAGCTCTATCCGTAACGGTAGTGAGAATATCTGGCGCGGCGCGACCGAGATTTCCAGCGGCAACAATGATCTCTCTTCCCGTACCGAGGAGCAGGCGGCAGCGCTGGAACAGACGGCAGCCAGCATGGAACAACTGACGGCAACGGTGAAACTGAACGCCGATAATGCCAGTCAGGCAAGTGAATTGGCCGATATCGCCTCCTCAACGGCGAGTAAGGGCGGCGCGCTGGTAGAGGAGGTCATCAGCACAATGGATGGCATCTCTCAAAGCTCGAAGAAAATTGCGGAAATTACTACGGTCATTAATAGCATTGCCTTCCAGACCAACATCCTGGCCCTTAACGCCGCTGTCGAAGCTGCTCGTGCGGGTGAGCAGGGGCGTGGCTTTGCGGTTGTTGCAGGCGAAGTGCGTAACCTGGCCAGCCGAAGCGCAGGCGCGGCGAAAGAGATCGAATCGCTTATCGCAGACTCCGTTACCCGCGTGGAGAAAGGCGCCAAACTGGTCAATGACACCGGCACTACGATGGAAGGCATTCTGCGCGCGGTTACCGAAGTGACCACCATCATGAAGCAGATTGCTGCCGCATCCGCGGAGCAGAGCAAAGGCATTTCGCAGGTAGGCGTCGCCATAACCCAGATGGATAGCGTCACCCAGCAGAACGCCTCGCTGGTAGAAGAAATTTCTGCAGCAGCAGCGGCGCTTGAGGTACAAACAGAAGAGTTGCAGCGTTCTGTACAACAGTTCCGTTTGTCTGCTAATGAGCAGGTCAACGTCGCTGCGCCGACGGCAGTGAAAACACCTGCCTTGCGCGGTACCGCTAAGAAAGCCGCTTCTTCGTCAGATGAGTGGGTCGCATTTTAAATAACACTGTTACTGCTCAAAATATCGCTA
Source organism: Citrobacter sp. BDA59-3 (assembly GCF_015167655.1). Classification (NCBI taxonomy): domain Bacteria; kingdom Pseudomonadati; phylum Pseudomonadota; class Gammaproteobacteria; order Enterobacterales; family Enterobacteriaceae; genus Citrobacter; species Citrobacter sp. BDA59-3. Next base: position 4,535,881 of record NZ_CP063427.1, on the reverse strand, counting down.
TATAGTTGTGTATATATCGGTTGAGGGCAGTAAGCATGGAAAACCATTTTGGCAAAGGCTTGATGGCAGGGCTTAAGGCAACACAGGCGGATGAAGCCAGTAGGGTCACACATTTTTGTTCTGACTATAAACGCGGTTTTGTGCTCGGTTTTTCACATCGTATGTTCGAAAAAACCGGTGACAGGCAACTGAGTGCCTGGGAGGCTGGTGTGCTGACGCGCCGCTATGGGCTGGATAAAGAGATGATCATGGATTTTTTCCGTGAGAGCCATTCCGGCACGATCATCCGCTTCTTTATGGCTGGTTATCAGGTCGAACAATAACTTCATTGCCGAATGCTTTCAGCTCTATTCACCCCTTTTAAGAAGCCGTATCTCAGGGTGCGGCTTTTTTTATTTCATTTCCAAAATCAATGTGATCTGATGCTCCGATATTGAATTTTTTCTATATATAGCCACAGTTTTTGTGTGATTACTTGATCGCACACGCACAACACTCATCTCAATCCAGTGTAAAAACAGGGCTAATTTTTGGCAAAGGAATGACAATGCATGGCCGACGAAATTCCTCAACTGACTTCTTTTACCTCCTGCGGCATTAATCGTCGCGATTTTATGAAGCTTTGTACCGCACTGGCAGCCACGATGGGGCTTAGCAGCACTGCTGCCGCGAAGATGGCGCAAGCCGTCACCCAGAGCAAGCGCCCGCCCGTGGTCTGGATTGGCGCGCAGGAGTGTACGGGGTGTACTGAATCGCTGCTTCGCGCAACGCATCCCACCGTTGAAAACCTCGTGCTGGAAACTATCTCGCTGGAGTACCACGAAGTACTGAGCGCCGCGTTTGGTCACCAGGTCGAAGAGAACAAACACCATGCTCTGGAAACCTATAAAGGGCAGTACGTTCTGGTGGTAGACGGTTCGATTCCGCTTAAAGATAACGGCATTTATTGCATGGTGGCGGGCGAACCGATTATCGACCATATCCGTAAAGCGGCGGAAAATGCCGCGGCGATTATCGCGATTGGTTCCTGTTCTGCATGGGGCGGGGTGGCCGCAGCCGGGGTTAACCCCACCGGGGCGGTGGGTCTGCAAGAATTGCTCCCAGGCAAAACGGTGATTAATATTCCAGGCTGCCCGCCGAACCCACACAATTTCCTCGCCACGGTGGCGCACATTATTACCTTTGGCAAACCGCCGAAGCTTGATGCGAAAAACCGTCCGCTCTTTGCCTATGGTCGGCTGATTCACGAACATTGCGAACGTCGTCCTCATTTCGATGCCGGACGTTTCGCCAAAGAGTTTGGCGATGACGGGCATCGTGAAGGCTGGTGTCTCTACCATTTGGGATGTAAAGGTCCGGAAACCTGGGGCAACTGTTCAACGCTGCAATTCTGCGATGTGGGCGGCGTCTGGCCGGTTTCGATTGGTCACCCTTGCTATGGCTGTAACGAAGAAGGTGTTGGCTTCCACAAAGGCATTCACCAACTGGCGCATGTTGAAAACACCACGCCTCGCGTTGATAAGCCGCAGGTGAACAGCAAAGAAGGCGGTGTGATGTCGGCTTCCGCTGTTGGTCTGCTGGGTGGGGTGGTGGGATTACTGGCAGGCGTCGGGGTAATGACGGTGCGCGAGCTGGGCCGCCAGCAAAAGAAAAACAACGCTGACTCACAGGGAGAGTGACCGTGAACAGACGTAACTTTCTGAAGGTGGCCTCCGGCGGAGCGCTACTGGCGGGGGGAGCACTACCCGTTTCCGCCGCCGTGCATAACCGCCCGGCGATACCGGGCGCATGGGGAATGCTCTACGACTCCACGCTCTGCGTCGGTTGCCAGGCGTGCGTCACCCGCTGTCAGGACATCAACTTCCCGGCACGTAACCCACAGGGCGAACAGACCTGGTCGAATAATGCCAAACTCACCCCCTATACCAACAATATTATCCAGGTGTGGCGTAGCGGTACGGCGCAGCATAAAGATCAGACGACAGACGGTTATGCCTACATCAAAAAACAGTGCATGCACTGCGTTGACCCGAACTGTGTTTCTGTCTGCCCGGTTTCGGCCCTGAAAAAAGATCCCAAAACCGGCATCGTCCATTACGACGCCAGCGTCTGTACCGGTTGTCGCTATTGCATGGTTGCCTGTCCCTACAACGTGCCGAAGTACGATTACAACAACCCCTTCGGCGCGCTGCATAAATGTGAGCTCTGTAATCAGGCGGGCGTGGAGCGGCTCAACAAAGGGGGGCTGCCGGGGTGTGTCGAAGTCTGCCCAACCGGCGCGGTGATTTTCGGTACGCGCGAAGCATTACTGTCCGAGGCGCAAAAGCGCCTGAAACTGCAACCCGGCAGTGAATATCCTTACCCGCGCCAGACGCTGGATGCCAATGATCCTAACGTTCGCGAAGTCCCGAAATATCATCCACACCTTTATGGCGAGCATGAAGGGGGAGGCACGCAGGTCATGGTACTGACGGGCGTGCCTTATACCTGTCTGGGCTTGCCGGAGCTGGATGATGTTTCGACCGGTGCGCGTTCAGAAAACATTCAGCATACGGTGTACAAGGGGATGATGTTGCCGCTGGCCGTTCTTGCGGGTTTGACCGCGCTGGTGTATCGCCATACCCGAAGCGATGACCATAAGGGAGGGGATGACGATGCATCATGATCCGCAGCCGCTTGGCGGAAAGTTACTCAGTAAACCGATCTACATGTTTGGGCCGCTGATCGTCTTGTGCGGGCTGTTTATCCTCAAGCGCCTGGTTTTCGGTCTGGGATCCGTTTCCGACCTGAATGGCGGGTATCCGTGGGGGATTTGGATCGCCTTCGACTTGCTCATCGGCACCGGTTTCGCCTGTGGCGGCTGGGCGCTCGCCTGGATGGTCTATGCCTTTAATCGTGGCGAATATCATCCGCTGGTGCGCCCGGCACTGCTGGCCAGCCTGTTCGGCTATTCGCTGGGGGGCTTATCCATTACCGTCGATGTTGGTCGTTACTGGAACCTGCCGTATTTCTACATTCCGGGCCATTTTAACGTCAATTCGGTGCTGTTTGAGACCGCGGTGTGCATGACGATTTATATCGGCGTGATGGCGCTGGAGTTTGCCCCTGCTTTGCTGGAGCGTCTGGGCTGGAAGGTGTCGCTAAAACGGCTCAATAAAGTGATGTTTTTCATCATTGCGCTGGGTGCGTTACTGCCCACCATGCACCAGTCGTCAATGGGATCGCTGATGATTGCCGCCGGACACAAAGTGCATCCGCTATGGCAAAGCTATGAAATGCTGCCGCTTTTCTCGTTGCTGACGGCGTTTATTATGGGCTTTTCCATCCTCATTTTTGAAGGTTCTTTGCTACAGGCGGGGTTAAAAGGAAACGGGCCGGATGAACGGCACCTGTTCAGTAAACTTACCGGTACGTTGAGCGTGCTGCTGGCGCTGTTTCTGGTGGCGCGCTTTGGCGAGCTTATCTGGCGTAACAAACTGTCGTTCGCTTTTGCCGGGGATGGTTACAGCCTGATGTTCTGGGCCGAAATACTGCTGCTGGCTTTCCCTCTGGTGGTGTTTCGTGTGCCGCGCCTGCGCAACGACGCCCGATTCTTGTTTACCGGTGCGGTGAGTATGCTGCTGGGTTGTGCGCTGTGGCGTCTATCCTACTCTTTGCTGGCATTCAACCCCGGTGACGGCTACCACTACTTCCCAACGGCTGAAGAGCTGATCATTTCCATTGGTTTTGTGGCAACGGAGATTTGCGCGTACATCCTACTTATCCGCCTGTTACCCATAATTCCCCCGTTAAAACAATCAGAAAGCCATGAGGCGAGTAAAGCATGAGTCAACGTATCACCATCGATCCGGTGACCCGTATTGAGGGTCATTTACGCATTGATTGCGAAATTGAAAACGGCGTGGTTTCCCGAGCCTGGGCATCGGGAACCATGTGGCGCGGAATGGAAGAGATTGTGAAGGGACGGGATCCGCGCGATGCGTGGATGATCGTGCAGCGCATTTGCGGCGTTTGCACCACCACCCATGCGATTTCCTCGGTGCGTGCGGCGGAAAGCGCATTGAAAATCAATGTGCCGCTAAACGCTCAGTACATCCGTAATATTATTCTGGCGGCGCACACCACCCACGACCATATCGTGCATTTCTACCAGCTTTCCGCACTCGACTGGGTAGATATCACCTCGGCTTTGCAGGCCGATCCGCAAAAAGCGTCGGCATTGCTAAAAGGCATCTCGAACTGGTCGCTAAACAGCGCCGAAGAGTTCGCCAAAGTGCAGCAGAAAATCAAAGCGCTGGTTGCCAGCGGGCAGTTAGGTATTTTCGCCAACGGTTATTGGGGACATCCGGCAATGAAACTGCCGCCGGAAATTAACCTGATTGCCGTGGCGCACTATCTGCAGGCGCTGGAATGTCAACGTGATGCCAACCGCGTGGTGGCGTTGCTTGGTGGCAAAAGCCCGCATATCCAGAACCTGGCGGTTGGCGGCGTGGCTAACCCGATTAACCTCGATGGGCTGGGCGTGCTCAATCTTGAGCGTCTGATGTACATCAAAACCTTTATTGACCGCCTGGAAGACTTTGTCGAACAGGTTTACAAGGTCGATACGGCGGTGATCGCGGCATTCTACCCGGAATGGCTGACGATGGGCAAAGGCGCGGTTAACTATCTGAGCGCGCCGGAATTCCCTACTGATGCCCAGAATGGCAGCTTCCTTTTCCCCGGCGGCTACATTGCCAACGGGGACCTCGCTACCCGTCGTGAAATCACTTCCCACAGTGACGAATACCTGATCAAGGGGATTCAGGAGAGCGCGAAACACGCCTGGTATAAAGATGAGGAGCCGCAGGCGCCGTGGGAAGGGACGACTGTGCCTGCCTACACGGGCTGGCAGGACGAGGGTAAATACAGTTGGGTGAAATCCCCCACCTTCTATGGCAAAACCGTGGAAGTTGGCCCGCTGGCGAACATGCTCAATAAGCTGGCCGCGAAACGGGAAACGACCTGGGAAAAACTTAACGATATCATTGCTATCTACCAGAAACTTACCGGGAAAACCCTTGGCGTCGAGCAGTTGCACTCAACACTTGGCCGCGTGATTGGCCGTACCGTTCACGCCTGCGAGCTGCAGCATATTCTGCAGCATCAGTATATGGCGCTGATTACCAATATCGGCAAAGGCGACCACGTGACGTTCGTGAAACCGGATATTCCGGCGACGGGCGAATTTAAAGGGGTGGGTTTCCTGGAAGCGCCACGCGGTATGTTGTCGCACTGGATGGTTATCAAGGACGGCAAAATCAGCAACTATCAGGCGGTAGTGCCGTCGACCTGGAATGCCGGCCCGCGTAATGCTAATGGCGATATCGGGCCGTATGAGCAGTCGCTGATTGGCACCCCGATTGCGGATGCGAATAAACCACTGGAAGTCGTGCGTACCATCCACTCGTTTGACCCTTGCATGGCCTGCGCGGTGCATGTGGTTGATGCGGACGGTAACGATGTTGTCTCGGTGAAGGTGCTGTGATGCGTATTTTGGTACTGGGTGTCGGTAACATTTTATTGAGCGACGAAGGTATTGGCGTTCGTGTTATTGAAGCGCTGGAGCAGCGCTATGTTATGCCGGAAGGCGTAGAGGTGCTGGACGGCGGCACCGCGGGCATGGAGTTACTGGAAGCCATGGCGAATCGCACCCACCTGATCATCGTTGATGCGATCGTGTCGCGCAAAAGCGAGCCGGGCGCGCTGCTTATCCTGCGTGATGAAGAGGTGCCAGTGCTGTTCAACAATAAAATCTCGCCCCATCAGTTGGGGCTATCTGATGTCCTTTCCGCCCTGCGCTTTACCGGCGAGTTCCCGGATAGCATTACCCTGGTGGGGGTGATTCCCCACTCGCTGGAGCCGAACATCGGGCTGACGCCAATCGTAGAGGCAAGCCTGGAGCCTGCGTTACAGGCGGTACTTATGGCGCTACAGGAATCCGGCGTAACCCCGGCATTACGGGAGCGCGCGTATGTCTGATTTCCTCGGTTTTCAACATTCCCCGCATGAACTGGTGGAGGCTGCGTTTGCGCGCATTGCCACAGATGAGATGCAGGATTTGCCTTTCTTACACCCGACTATGCCGGTTTTTGTCCCCGGCTTTACGCTGTTTGAAGGGCAATGGATCGGCTGCGTATTGACGCCCTGGATGCTGAGCCTGGCTATCTTTCCCGGCCCGGATCAGTGCTGGCCCCCGCGAAAAGTGGGGGAGAAGATCGGCCTGCAACTTCCCTTTGGCGAGATGATGTTTACCGTCGGCGAACTGGATGGGATATCCCAGTACTGCGCCTGTTCACTGATGTCGCCGTTGGCGCACGATCTCTCCGTTGGGCAGGGGAAAACGCTGGCCCAGGATTGCCTGCGCATGGTGCTTTCTCTGCCGGTGCGTGACCCGCGGCTCAGCCGCCGTGCCCTGTTTGCTGGCCTTAAAGGCGGCGAGTATGCATGAGCTTTCCCTGTGCCAGAACCTGGTTGAGATCCTTGAACAACAGGCTCAGCAGCATGGGGCAAAACGGGTAACGGGCGTCTGGCTGGAACTGGGGGCGTTTGCCTGTATCGAGGAGAGCGCTCTGCGTTTTGGCTTTGAGATAACCTGTCGGGGAACGGTGGCAGAAGGGTGTCAGTTGCATCTTTCACAGCGTCCTTCGCTGGCCTGGTGCTGGAACTGCAACGAAAGCGTTGAGGTGAGCGGGGATGAGGTGTGTCCGCATTGCCACAGCCCCGGCCTGCAGCGGGAAAACGACAGCGGCATGCAAATCAAAAGTATCGAAGTCGATCAGGAGTAGCTATGTGTATTGGTGTGCCCGGCCAGGTGGTGAGCGTCGGTGAAAGCGCTCATCATCTGGCGCAGGTCGATGTCTGCGGCGTTCGCCGCGATGTGAATATTATGCTGGTGTGTGAAAGCGAACCCGCCGCGCTGCTTGGTCAGTGGGTGCTGGTGCACGTGGGGTTTGCCATGAGCGTGATTGATGAGGAAGAAGCCCTGGCGACGCTGGAAGCTCTGCGCGAACTGGATATGGATTTCACCGATCCTCAAAGATGAACCAGACCGGGTTTGGCATCGGTAATCATCTGGGTAACCAGCGCCAGATTACCGATTTTCGCCTCGCTGGCCCGGTAAAATTTACTTTTATCAATAAGCAATAAAGACTGATTTGCACGCCGCAGAAGGTGCGCTTTATAGGTGGCGTTATATTTCGTTGAATCCCACATCTCCCCGCTGGCATCCACCCCTTCGCAGGAAAAAATAAACAGGTCGACCTCAAGCGATTTCAGCATCGTGACCAGCGCCGGGTTCACGTAGCAGCGATTTTGCCGCTCCAGCCGCCCGCCGGAGCAGATGAGATTGATATGCTGGCGGCGCGCCATCTCCTGGCAAACGGGCAGGCTGTTGGTAAAGACTGTCAGGGGGATATCCGGCAACTGGCGCGCCAGATGAAAACAGGTCGAACTGGCATCCAGCGCCAGCGTCATCCCTTGCTCAATCCAGTTCAGGGCGTGGCGGGCAATATCGGCTTTATCTGCATAATGGCTTTTACGCCGGGCGTAAAACGGCTCGCCATCACTCTGTTGCGGCGTGTGAAGTAATCGCGCCCGACCGTGGCGGCGCACAATTTTTCCCTGCGTCTGTAGCGCTTTTAGATCCCGACGAATGGTCTCTTTGCTGACGCCAAGCTGCCCGGCGAGTGCGTCGGTGGTCAATGTCTCATGTTCTGCCAGTAGCTGAATCAACGAAGCCTGGCGTGTCATTTTCATGTCGGTTCCGCCTGCCGGTATGAAAGGGACAGCAGCGTGTGACCAATGGCTGCACCATTTTTACCGGTATGTTTTATCTGATACATCGACTGGTCTGCGCGGCGTAGCGCGTTAACAAAATCGTCGCCGCGCTGTACTTCATCAATACCGATGGATGCTCCCACCCGTGCCTCGCCATTATCCAGCTCGAAGGGCGTTAGCGCGGCGTGCAGGCAATTATGCGCGGTGCTGTTGATAAGCAAACTGTTGAGCGCAAACGGTAGCAGCAGGACAAACTCATCGCCCCCCAGTCGCCCTACCACTGAGCCTTCCGGACAGGCTTCACGCAGGCGCCGACTTAACTGTATCAATAATTCATCACCACTACGGTGACCAAAGGTGTCGTTGACGACTTTAAAATCGTCCAGATCGATAAACGCTATGCACAACGGGCCAGCCACCTTGAGCGTATCGAAATGATGAATCAGCGCGTGGCGGTTCGCCAGCCCGGTCAGCGGGTCGTGGTTCGCCAGCGCCGCGAGCTGCTCTTCATACTGCTTCTCTTTGGTCATGTCGATGTGGGTACCGGTGACCTTTAACGGCTTGCCGTCGCAGTTCCGGTCAGTGACACGCCCACGGTCCAGCACCCAGGTGACGGTGCCGTTTTTATGCTGCATACGGTGCAGCGCTTCATAGAACGGGGTTTTGCCGTTGAGGTGGTCAAAAAACGCATCGAGAACGCGCTGGCGGTCATCCTCATGCAGGTGCTCTTTCCAGACATCAAAGTGGGCGCTGAGCTCTTTTGGCTGATAGCCGAGCATCGATCCCCAGCGTCGGTTGTAGATAATCAGTTTCCCGCTGGGCACATCAAGCTGCCATAAACAGAGGCCTGTGCCATCCAGCGCCGCGCTGAGTTTGTTACGGGCATCACGCGCAATTCGCACCAGACGGGCGTTATGCTTTTTCAGATTCTGGATCTGCTGTTTTAGCGCATTTTCAGACATTTGGCGTGATTATAGGTAAATAAAAGGCATTCTTACTGGTTATCTCAGAGGTTGTAAATATGAAGTGATAAAAACAGTCTGAGGCTGGCCTGGGAAGGGGAATTCCCGGACGCTTGCCGTCCGGGAAGAGGGGGGTTAGCCGTTGCGTTTGTCTTCGGTGTGGGTGTCGAAATCGCTGGCATCGTGGCGTTCGTGCAACTGTTCGCTTGGCTCACCAAAGGTACGGTTGACCATACGCCCACGCTTCACGGCAGGACGCTCAGCAACCTCTTTGGCCCAGCGCAGAACATTCTGGTAGCCACTGGCTTCAAGGAACTCGGCGGCGTTGTAAACGTTGCCCAGCACCACGTTGCCATACCACGGCCAGATGGCCATATCGGCGATGGTGTATTCGTCACCCGCCACGAATTTGTGTGTGGCGAGCTGTTTGTCGAGCACATCTAACTGGCGTTTGGCTTCCATCGTAAAGCGGTTGATGGCGTACTCGATTTTCACCGGCGCATAATTATAGAAGTGACCAAAGCCGCCGCCGAGGAACGGCGCGGAGCCTTGCAGCCAGAACAGCCAGTTCAGTGTTTCAGTCCGCCCGGCGGGGTCTTTGGGCAGGAAGTGACCAAACTTCTCTGCCAGATACAGCAGAATGGCACCGGACTCAAATACGCGCGTTGGCGGGGTGGTGGAGTGGTCACGCAGCGCCGGAATTTTGGAGTTCGGGTTCACGTCCACAAAGCCGCTGGAGAACTGATCGCCTTCACCAATGCGGATGAGCCAGGCGTCATACTCCGCCTCTTTCACGCCCTTCGCCAGTAGCTCTTCGAGCATGATCGTCACTTTTTGACCGTTCGGCGTACCCAGCGAATAAAGCTGTAGCGGGTGCTTACCAACGGGTAATTCTTTGTCATGGGTCGCGCCGGAAATGGGGCGGTTAATATTGGCAAACGCGCCGCCGCCGCTGTCTTTATTCCACGTCCAGACTTTTGGGGGCTGATAGGTGTTCTCTGACATGTTGACCTGCCTTTTCGTTAAGGTATTGAAGCAGTGTAGCAGCCGTCGGATAGGGGGGGGCCCGCTCCGATCAAGCCAGAATACGCGCCGCCCAGGCGCTGATATCATCACCGCTGCCCAGATCCGCCTGTACCAGGCCGTTGACCATAAAGGTGGGGGAGACGTGGATACCGTTCTGGCGCGCATACTTACAGTGCCATTTGATTTCCGTCTGCAATTCCGGGCGCGCAAAGGCTTCGCTCACCTTCACGCCGCTATAATTTTCAATTCGCTCGATGATCTGCTGCGGGGTGGCATCCATATTCGGGCCGCTGCAGTGGTCGGTAAACTCGAACTCTTCCCGGTGATCGGCAACCGCCTGCATCACCTTATGTGCGGCATCTCGACCATTGGGCAGCGTGGAGGCGGCAAGAATGCAGCGCACAATGACGCCAGAAAACAAATGCCAGGGCTGCGATTGCAGGCGAATTTTTACCGTCACCTTGTCTTCACCCACTTCTTTTAGCAGCGCATCCAGTTTGTTAAACGCGCGCACGGAGAACGGACAGGTGGGTTCCAGAAAAACTTCAAAAGTGCGTGGGCCGTGACCCCAGACCAGCGGCTCGGCATGTAACGGTTGGCTCATGTTGACTCCTGATGGTTAGCACGATGTTGTGGCAGATGTGAACGTTGCGATGACCAAAGAGAATATCAGGATGTGATTTCGTGAGGCACTGGAATTGATGAATTTGGCAGGAGTGACGGCTAAACCGCTCAAAAAGCCAATGCCACAAGCAGACCGCCAGGCGAGACCCTGCGGTTGATGTAGCGCACCTCATTTTGCATTGGCAGCAGAATAGATTTGCTTTGCTAAACCGGTTTAATTAGATTTTAGCGATACATTCTACTGGGAGAAAATCATGTCAGCTCAAGTCTGGTGTCTGGGTGATGCCGTTGTTGATCTGTTGCCAGAGGGCGACGGGCGATTAATGCAGTGCGCGGGGGGAGCCCCGGCCAATGTCGCCGTTGGCATTGCGCGGCTGGAAGGGAAAAGCGGTTTTATCGGCCGTGTAGGGCAGGATCCTTTTGGCAAATTTATGTACGACACGCTACGTCAGGAAAAGGTGAACACGGATTATATGACCTTTGACGAGGCACAGCGGACATCCACCGTTGTCGTCGCCCTTGACGACGAAGGCGAGCGTTCCTTCACCTTCATGGTGCGCCCCAGCGCCGATCTTTTCTTGCAGGCTGATGATTTGCCAGCCTTCCGGCAGGGGGAGTGGTTACACTGCTGTTCTATTGCGCTCTCGGCTGAACCTTCGCGGACCACGACGTTACTCGCCATGCAGCGCATACGTGAAGCAGGCGGCTTCGTCAGTTTTGATCCTAATATTCGAACCGATCTCTGGCAGGATCCGCAGAGGCTGCAGCGGTGTCTGGAGCGTGCCTTCGCTCTGGCCGATGTGGTCAAACTCTCAGAAGAAGAGTTGGCTTTCATGACGGCCTCCACGGATTTACGTGTCGCGATGAAAACGCTGGCAGAACGTTTTGCGATCAAACTGTTACTTGTTACCCAGGGCAAAGCTGGCGTGCAGGCGCTCTTCCAGGGCGACATTTTCCATTACCCCAGCGTGCCCGTAGCAAGCGTGGATACCACCGGTGCGGGTGATGCCTTTGTGGCCGGGTTACTGTGGCAACTGGCGCAAACAGGTTTACCCCAAAGTGAGCCAGATCTGGCATTGGGCCTTAAGTATGCGCAGCGATGCGGCGCGCTGGCGACCACGGCGAAAGGGGCGATGACCGCGCTGCCCCATCTTGCGGCTTTGATGCCGCCGCAGGGCTGATTTCCATAACGATTTGCGACCCTCCTCACATTCACTAAACCGGTTTAGCTAATTTGTTTGCAGGTTGAAATTAACCACGATTATGATTCGCGACTAAACCGGTTTAGCAAAATATTCAGCACTCTTACCTCTTTCATAGGGACGCAAAAACAATGAGAAAAAGCACGCTCGCTATCACGCTTGGTTTGTTAATGGGGTCGGGTTCTGCCCTTGCAGCAGAGGCGGGGACCAGCAGTATCGAGGCGCGCCTTGCCGCGCTGGAACAACGTTTACAGGCCGCCGAACAACGGGCGACTAACGCAGAAAAAAGAGCAGAAGCCGCCGAGTTACAGGCAAAAAATCTGGCAACCGAGCAGCAGAAAACGCAGACCACCACGGCTGAGGTGGCGCAGCGCACCACGCAACTGGAGCAGAAATCATCACAGGAAGGCGGCTTTGAGTTCCATGGCTATGCCCGTTCGGGACTGCTGATGAGCGACTCCGCGGCTAAAACCCAGGGTGGGCCAGGGATGACGCCAGCCGGTGAAACGGGTGGACATGTCGGGCGTCTGGGCAACGAACCGGATACCTATGTTGAGATGAATCTTGAACATAAACAGACGCTGGCTAACGGCGCCACCACGCGCTTTAAAGTGATGCTGGCCGACGGGCAGCGCAGCTACAACGACTGGACGGCATCGAGCAGCGACCTCAACCTGCGTCAGGCCTTTACCGAGCTGGGCCATCTGCCCACCTTCACCGGCGCGTTTAAAGACACTACCGTCTGGGCCGGGAAACGCTTTGACCGCGATAACTTCGATATTCACTGGCTTGATTCGGACGTGATTTTCCTCGCCGGGACCGGCGCAGGTATCTATGACATGAAGTGGAGTGATAACGCGCGTAGCAACTTCTCACTTTATGGCCGCACCTTTGGCGATATCGAAAACAGTGAAAATAATGCTCAGAACTACATCCTGACGCTGAACAACTACTTTGGCCCGGTGCAGGCGATGGTTAGCGGCATGCGTGCAAAAGACAACAACGACCGCCTTGACCTCGATGGCAACAAAGTGAAAAGCGATGCGGCTAACACCGGTGTCCATGCGCTGTTAGGGCTGCACAACGAAAGTTTCTATGGCTTGCGTGAGGGGATGTCGAAAACCGCGCTGCTTTATGGCCATGGCCTCGGTGCTGAGGTGAAAACAGTAGGGGCGGATGGCGCGCTGTTACCTCAGGCGGATACCTGGCGTCTCGCGACCTACGGCATGACCCCTCTGGGTGGTGGCTGGCATATTGCCCCTGCGGTACTGGCGCAGAGCAGCAAAGACCGTTACGTCAAAGGCGACAGCTACGAGTGGGCGACGGTTAACATGCGACTGATTCAGGCACTGACGCAGAATTTCGAGATGCAGTATGAAGGCAGCTATCAGTATATGGATCTCAAACCGGAGGGGTACAACAGCCGCAATGCGGTCAACGGCAGCTTCTACAAACTCACCGTTGCGCCAACATTGAAAGCGGGTGATGTGGGTGAGTTCCTGAAACGTCCGGAACTGCGTCTTTTCGCCTCCTGGATGGACTGGGATCACAAGCTGGATAACTATGCCAGCGATGATGCTCTGGGTAGCAATGGCTTTAAGTCTGGCGGCGAATGGACCTTCGGCGTGCAGATGGAAACCTGGTTCTGATAATGAAGCCCCGTTAAGGGGCTTCCTGATGCGCTAATTATTACAAATTTCCATAAAACAGGGGCTTATATGGACTTTGAACAGATTTCCCGCTCGCTCTTACCGCTGCTGGGCGGCAAGGACAATATCGTCAGCGCAGCGCATTGCGCTACGCGACTGCGGCTGGTTCTGGCGGAAGATGCCAAAGCAGACACCACGGCAATCGGTAAGGTTGAAGGGGTGAAAGGTTGTTTTCGCAATGCCGGACAGTTGCAGATTATTTTCGGCACTGGCGTTGTGAATAAAGTCTACGCCGCCTTTATCAAAGAGGCGGGTATTGGCGAAACGAGCAAGTCCGAGGCCGCCGCCATCGCTGCCCGCAAACTGAATCCGTTCCAGCGCGCGGCCCGTTTGTTGTCGAACATTTTCGTCCCAATCATCCCAGCCATCGTGGCGTCGGGTTTGTTGATGGGGCTGCTGGGAATGGTGAAAACCTACGGCTGGGTAAACCCGGAAAATGCGCTCTATATCATGCTGGATATGTTCAGCTCGGCGGCGTTCATTATTCTGCCTATCCTGATTGGTTTCACCGCGGCGCGTGAATTTGGCGGTAACCCCTTCCTGGGCGCGACGCTGGGCGGCATTCTGACGCACCCGGCGCTGACCAACGCCTGGGGCGTAGCCGCCGGGTTCCATACCATGAACTTTTTTGGTATCGAAGTGGCGATGATCGGCTATCAGGGCACGGTCTTCCCGGTGCTGCTTGCCGTCTGGTTTATGAGTGTCCTGGAAAAACAGTTGCGCCGGGTCATTCCTGACGCGCTGGATCTGATTCTGACGCCGTTTTTGACGGTTATTATCACCGGTTTTGTCGCGCTGCTGGTCATCGGTCCGGCGGGGCGTGCGCTGGGTGACGGCATCTCCTTTGTGTTGAGCACGCTCATCACCCATGCCGGTTGGCTGGCAGGGCTGCTGTTCGGCGGTCTCTATTCGGTGATTGTTATTACTGGTGTGCACCACAGTTTCCATGCGATCGAAGCGGGATTATTGGGTAATCCGTCTATTGGCGTGAACTTCCTGCTGCCCATCTGGGCGATGGCCAATGTGGCTCAGGGCGGCGCTTGTCTGGCGGTGTGGTTCAAAACCAAAGATGCCAAAATCAAAGCCATTACCCTGCCATCGGCGTTTTCTGCGCTGCTTGGCATTACAGAAGCTGCGATTTTTGGTATCAACCTGCGTTTTGTAAAACCCTTTATTGCAGCGTTGATTGGTGGGGCGGTTGGCGGCGCCTGGGTGGTCTCGGTCCATGTCTATATGACTGCCGTAGGGTTAACGGGCATTCCGGGCATGGCGATTGTACAGGCCAGCTCGTTACTGAATTATGCTATCGGGATGGTGATTGCTTTCAGCGTCGCCTTTGTTATCTCTTACCTGCTCAAATACAAAACGGACTCCGAATAATGACGCCATCAGCCCTGTTGCCGAAGATTTTACTGTCAGTACTTAAAGGTCAACCGAAAGCACTGCGTGACAGTCACTATCCGGCCTGGCATCTGGCCCCGGCGACGGGGCTGTTGAATGACCCCAACGGTTTTATCCATTTTCAGGGACGGTTTCATCTGTTTTATCAGTGGAACCCGCTCGGCTGTCAGCACAATCATAAATGCTGGGGGCACTGGAGTTCAGCGGATTTACTGCACTGGCAGCATGAGCCGATAGCGCTGATGCCGGAAGAGGAGTATGACCGCAGCGGTTGCTATTCCGGTAGCGCGGTCGACAACCAGGGCGCACTGACGCTCTGTTATACCGGCAACGTGAAATTCGCCGAAGGCGGGCGCACGGCCTGGCAATGTCTGGCCGTGCAGAACGCGGAAGGCGGGTTTGATAAACTGGGGCCCGTCATCGCGTTGCCGGAAGGCTACACCGGGCACGTCAGAGATCCGAAAGTCTGGCGGCATGAAAACCAGTGGTACATGGTGCTTGGCGCCCAGGATCTGGCGCTGCGCGGCAAAGTGCTGCTGCTTCGTTCCGATGATTTGCATCACTGGCAGTTACTCGGTGAGCTCGCCGGTAGCGGCCTCGGCGGTTTAGGGGAGGCAGGGTACATGTGGGAGTGCCCGGACCTGTTCACTCTGGGTGCCGATACTTTCCTCATCTGTTGCCCGCAAGGGGTGGCACGTGAAGCGCACCGTTTCCTTAATACCCACCCGAGCGCGTACCTGAGTGGGGCATTCTCCCCGGAACAGGCGACGTTTGCGCATGGCGCGTTGCATGAGCTTGACGGCGGATTTGAGTTTTACGCTCCGCAAACCACCTTAAGCGCTGACGGTCGGCGCCTGCTGGTGGGCTGGATGGGTGTGCCGGATGGCGAAGAGATGCGCCAGCCGACGGTAGCGCAGGGCTGGATCCATCAAATGACCTGCGTGCGTGAGCTTTCCAACCGCAACGGTAAGTTGTATCAACAGCCGGTCAGGGAATTGCAGGCGCTGCGCGAAAATGAGCGCCGTTTTGCAGGGCCTGTGGATGACGCACCGGTGATGGACGCCCGGAGCCTGGAGCTATGGGTCGAGAGCGAAGGTGAGCTGACGCTGAATATTGGCGATACGCTTATCCTGCACTGGCATAAAGACCATCTGCGTCTTGACCGTCGTAGCCTGGAAAATGGCGAATGGCTCTCGCGTTACTGGGACGGAGCGGCAAATGCGCTGCAAATTTTATGCGACAGCTCAAGCGTTGAGATCTTCATCAATGAGGGCGCTGGCGTAATGAGCAGCCGCTACTTCCCGTCACATCCTGCGCAAATAACCTTTAGCGGAAGTGGCGAACTGCGGGCGCAATACTGGTCGTTACGTCCTTGCATGGTAGAATAACCGCTTGTTTCATTAACCGATGCATTGTCGTGAGAAAAACAAAACGCGTTACCATCACTGATATTGCCGCGCTGGCGGGTGTCTCAAAAGCCACCGCCAGCCTGGTTCTCAATGGACGAGGTAAAGAGTTACGCGTGGCGCAGGAAACCCGTCAGCGTGTGCTTTCGCTTGCTCAACAGCACCACTATCAGCCGAGCATTCATGCCCGCCTGTTGCGCGAGGATCGCAGCCACACGCTTGGCCTGGTGGTCCCTGAGATAACCAACCACGGGTTTGCCGCCTTTTCTCATGAACTGGAAAACTTGTGTCGTGAGGCGGGCTTGCAGCTTCTTATCTCCTGTACCGATGAAAACGCCAGCCAGGAGTCGGTGGTGGTCAACAACCTGGTCTCCCGCCAGGTGGACGGGCTGATCGTCGCCTCCAGCATGCTCAACGACGCCGATTACCTGAAACTCAGCGAGCAACTGCCCGTTGTGTTGTTCGACCGCCATATGAACAGCACGCCGTTGCCGCTGGTTATCACCGATGCGGTGACACCCACCGCCGATCTGGTTGAACGTCTGGCCCGTGCGAATCCGGATGAAATCTACTTTTTAGGTGGGCAACCGCGACTGTCGCCAACCAAAGATCGTCTGGCGGGTTTCACGCAAGGGCTGGAGAGAGCGGGGGTGGCGTTGCGCCCTGAGTGGATTATTCACGGCAACTATCACCCCAGCAGCGGCTACGAAATGTTTGCCGCCCTGTGTGCGAAGCTGGGACGTCCGCCCAAAGCCCTGTTTACGGCGGCATGTGGGCTGCTTGAAGGAGTGTTGCGTTATATGAGTCAGCACCATTTACTGCAAAGTGATATTCATATCGCCAGCTTCGACGATCACTATCTCTACGACTCGCTTTCGCTGAGTATTGATACCGTTGAACAGAATATCCCGCGTCTGGCGTACGACTGTTTTGACCTCATCACCCAGTTGATTGAGGGCAATGAGCCGACCGAACAACAACGCATTTTGCCCGCCACACTGCGCCTGCGTAATGAACGTTTGAAAAACGCAGCGCCTGGTCAGGCTGGCTGATGTAACGGCAACGCGTGTCACCATTTTGATAATACAAGGGGAAGGGGCTTCCCCTTGTGTTCATCATTGCTGGCTGCCACGCACCATCGTCACGATCGCCTGCACCAGTTCATCCTTCGCCTGCTGCGCGCTGATTTTGCCAATCACCACCGCCCAGGATAATCCTTCTGCGGCACCGAGCATCGCCCATAGCGCGGGTGTTTGTAACGTATTGCCATTGCAGAACGGGGAAAACAATACCCGGCATTTCTCAGTAAACGTAGTGGCGTACTCCTGACGGATTTGCTCCAGTTCCGGCGTGCCGCTGAGTGCGGCAATGACACTTGGCATTTCGCGGCCCGATAGCAGCACACACTCAATGTACGCATCGGCAATGACCGCCGCGAGCTTCTCCAGCACAGGTTCTGTCTGGCTAAGCTGTGCGTCCATACGTGCCGTCGAGCGAAGATCGTATTCCCGATAAAGTGCGGCAAACAGGCCCGAACGGCTGGTGAAATGATCATAAACCACCGGCTTTGTGATCCCGGCGCGTTCTGCGAGATGGCCGAGTGTCAGGGCTTCTGTGCCTTCTTCCCGAATGATCTGCCAGGCCACCTCAATCAACTGGGTATAGCGTTCCTGCCGTGATAAACGCTGGCGTGTGCTCTGACTGCCCATCGTAAAAATTCTCCGTTGACATGCTTATATACCAAAGGTAAGTTACTATTGGTAGGTTACCTTTGGTATATAGAGTACGTTTGCTTACGCCATCCCGCAACCAGGAGTCGCTAAATGCATGCTTTAATCGTCGTTTCTCATCCGGATACACACTCTCTGAGCCACAGTGTCGCTGCCGCCATGGCGAAAGGGATTACCACTCATCCGCAACACACCGCAGAGATTGTCGATCTTACCGCCGAAGGCTTTAACCCAACCTTCACGGCGCAGGACTTTGCCGCGTTTAAGCTTACCGCGCCTGTCCCGGCGGATATTGTGGCAGAGCAGGCTCGAATTGATAAGGCTGATGCGCTGGTGCTGGTGTTCCCCGTTTACTGGTGGTCAATGCCCGCACTGCTGAAAGGCTGGATTGACCGCGTGTTTACCAACGGTTGGGCTTATGAAGAGACCGCCGAAGGAGAGGTGGTGAAAAAGCTGGGCCGCCTGCCGGTCCATATTATTGGCCTCGGCGCGGCAAGCCAGGGCGCCTACGACCGGCACGGTTTTACCGCCGCCTTTCACGCGCAAATTGCCCACGGCATTTTTGACTACTGCGGCGCGCAGGTGAAAGTGTCTGAGCTGCTATTACTGCCGGAACTGGGAAGCGGGGAGGCGTATCTGGATAAAGCGCTGACGCTGGGGCATGCCGTTTTCGCATAGTTGTACGCTGTTTTGATACCGTCTCCAGGCCGTAGTACACCCTGCTGCGGCCTTATGTTTGCTGCGAAAATATATGTTTTTAAATATGTTTATATTGTGGATGACCATCATTCCTATAACATTAAAGAATGCTATTTATTTTAATTTTTTACCGTTAGGACGAAATTTGCTGAATTAACATTAATAAGCTCATGTGCTGAATCGACGCGTACATGTTTTTTTTGGAAATTGACATTGCAGAGGTAAATTATTCTTTGTATATTGACTTCGTTCCTTTTAGTGCTTAACTATTACTAGCCAATATTTTTCCCATCCTGACATGCGTTGGTAACATAACCTGCTCATTATATTAAAAAAACCTGCTCGTGATTGATTTCTGAGAATGTGTAGTCTGATAATTATCACAATACTCGTAAAGCATACCTAAGTTTGGGTTGTTTTTTCTTATCTATATTTAATCTTCCAGGTTAGTTGCTATTTAAGTCAGTCTAACATCGAAATTGTTTGATGCTGAAATATCAGATATTTTGGTGTGTTAATTCCTGTGCGCCAGGAAAGATTCATTTTTAATTAACCTATTATTCTTCAATCAGTAAGGAGGGAGATGCCTTAATTTATTTTGCTCGGCTGTGAACGTCAGAATGTCATTCTAATTTCAAAAAAGGAACTACATGATGAGTACAGAACCGATTAAGATCGCGTTGAAAAAAAGTAGCGGACATTACGTTACTGTCGACAGTGGGGCTAATCTATTAGCGGCGACAAGTTCAACGTGTGGAAATAATGAAATTTTTCAGTTGGTTTACCAGCAAGACATGATCTTCGCTCTGCAAGCGTTTAATGGAAAGTATGTGACAATTAAGCCGGGCGAAAGTAATTCATTAGCCGCAATAAGTGACTCGGTGGGGGGAAACGAAAAATTTGAGATGTTCAACTGGCATTCAGATGAGCAAATCGTCCTGCTGGCAGCGAATAAGATGTATGTCGATATCAAGGCCGCAGGTGCTATTTTGCAGGCCAACTCTCTGAATCCAACGGACGATGATATCTTCGAAATTATTCCCCTTGATCAATCCGGCAATCCGCTCCCGCTCAACGAACCCGATACGCTGACGGAACAACCTTCTGCACATATGTTTAAAGCGGCTGCGGCAGGAAGCTCTCCTTCTGTGTTTACCGTCTGCTTTAGTGGCACCGCCTGTACGCGCGATGAAGGCGAAGTATCACGTCCTGGTAGTGATAAAAATATCTATTGTCCGAATACGGGTTATATACCGGTACGGATCCACAAAGAGATCAGCGGCTCATTACAGGCCGTCATGCCGAGTATTTCTGTTCGTGGTGTAGGTGAGAATGACTGGGCGGTTCCCCGCAACGACAGTGAACCGCTGGTCTTTAATGGACCACTTGATGCAGATTCCAGCCTGCTTAACTATGTAAAAAGTTACTCAGGCGGCGACCAGTATTCTTATGCCACTCAGCTTGATGGCTGGTCCGCCCCGGCACTGGCTTTGCATGGCGCTAACATCGCATGCAAAAGTGGCAAACAGCAGTTTAATTTTATCGGACACAGTCGGGGAGCCGTTGAGTGCATCATGGCGGCCTGGTTTATCTATGCCTACGGTTCGGAGCAACTCAAAAAAATCCCCATCAATATTTTTGCGATCGATCCTGTTCCTGGGACTGGCCAGTGGTACAGCATGCTTACGCAGCTTCCCCCCAACGTGGTGAATTATGTCGGTGTCTATGCCTGGGATATGTGCATACAGCCGGGTGATAAACCCTTTATGGCACTGGTCCCTCGTCCCAACGGACTCATGACAGGAAAAGACAATACCGCCAAAATCTACAACTCAGTTTTATGGTGGGACAGATGGAAATACATCGCGGATAACGCGCAATTGACCGACCCTCTGGAGAAAGGCAATTATCCGCAACCCGTGGGCTATACGCTGTACGCCATACGCGGCAGGCACAGCACCGTCGCGGGAAATTACACCGCAGACGCAAAATATGATGCGGCAAACGTATCGGCTTCGGTCGCCCCCGTACCTGAGCTTATCTACAAAATGGCACGCGGTTATCTCACTCAGTGGGGCACCGTTTTCCCGACGGCGAGCGCCGTGGGTGAAGATGTTGTTCCGCTTCGACAGGCTATCAACACTGACCACCGCGATTTCGACGCGATGGGCGGAGGGGAGACACGAACCAGCTCTCTTCCCTACCGACCTTATGTGCGCAGAGTTTCTTCCATTTATGGAATCAACCCGGCAAATAGCTACTACATGGATAACGTTGTTGGCAACCCGCCTTATTCAATGGCCTACCCGGTCACGAATGAACGAACCGACGCCGGATGGGTTAAATGGACGTTTTTATAATTCAGCGCCCAGCCAATTAACGGACATACCTGATTATCATTCACAGGAAAGATTATCATGAGCTATGCACTCAATTTAGTGGGAAATCCGTCTTATCTGTCTGCGCCAAATAGCACGGTTTATAATTTTGGCACAGGTGACTTTACGCTTCAGTGCTGGGTAAAAACCCGCGCATCCGGCACCGTTATTTCACGCAAAGCAACCGAAGGCGGTGCCGGTAACGGTGGTTTTTTGCTGGTCATTAAACCTGGCGGTCTGATTAAACTCGCGACGGATAATGGATTTGGCTTCTATGAAATTAATACGGTTGCCACCCATATCAGTGATGGAAACTGGCATTTTTTAACGGGTGTTCGTCAGAACAGCCAGCTCTCTGTCTATGTAGATGGCACGCTAGTTTCATCAAGCCCAAGAAATAATATTACACCACCTGTCAACGTGAATAACGCCTTGCCACTGTACATTGGGGCCACGGCACAACGACAAGAACAATATAATCAATTAAATGGCGAGCTTGATGAAGTTCGCGTCTGGAATATTGCACTATCCGCAGCGCAAATTAGCACGCAAATGAATCAGCCGCTGACTGGCATGGAACCAGGCCTGGTGACTTATTACACTTTCGCCGGACAGAATGCGACGGACCAGTCACCGAGCCATAATAATGCGAGCCCCGTTGGCGCTGTCGCATATTCCGCCCCCGGCGTTTTTTCCGGTGAGGATATGCCTTTTATCGACCGGGTTGAACAGGCCGTTAAAGGCTATTTCAATCAGTTAAGCGGCCCGTCGTATATTCGTATTATGGATACCCCCCATATCTGGGGAATGGATTTCGGGCGGGATATTATGACCCAGGCCCGTAATCGACAAAGGGATTTCTCCCGAGCCATTGATGAAATCATTCAAAAAACCAAATTTCGTTGTGATGTATCCTCACTAAATAGTCCGGACCCGGACTGGCAGCGGGTGATTTTTGGCGCCATTGATACCTGTTTAACTCAACGCATGGGCAGAACTCAGCCGACACAGTTCCGCTTCTTTTTTGGCCAGACCCCCACCACGCCGGTTGGCGAACCGGCTAACTATACCGAGTTTAAAGCGGGGCTGATTCGCCTGATTCAGGAGCGCGGTAAAGAGTGGGAAGTGATGCCCGAGATCTGGATGGGGCGGTTCTATCGGCTCGGTGCCGGGATCATTTCGGCGATTCAGGCCAAAGTGTTTGGTAGCGCGGTGATTGGTGTCGACGACACGAAAATGACGTGGAACCACACCAAAATTATCAGCATGGATGGCACATCGGCGCTGGTTGGCGGACATAACCTGAATATGGATCTGTTTCGCAGCTATCCTCCCGTGCACGATGTGTCGGTGGTTGTCCATGGCAAGCCTGCGCAGGGGTCGCAGCTTTTCTTAAATCAAATGTGGGTATGCGGCAAAGACCTGATTACCAAAGAGACGCTGAACGTAAGCAACCTGAGCTGGCAAAACAAGGATAGCGATCCCACGTTACCTCGCGACCCCTTCGTGCAACCTGAGGTTGCGGCTTATCTCGAGGCCCAGCAAAAAGCGATTATTGCCCTTCATAAGGGGGGCGTTCAGCCTGATGGCGGCGAACAGGGGGTAAACCATGAGGAGTACGCCCCGGCGAGCCCGGACATTCGCGATCAGGATTTAAAAACGCTGCTGGATCTGAAACTTCCGGTCTTCCCGCTACGTGTAATCTATACGAAATATGCCGGATTTGAAGAGTACAAACTCGCCACGCGTAATCTGGTGCTGGGGAAATACTGGAATGGCCCTGACCCGGCAACGAGCTTTCAGAAAGCGGCAGAGATCATGAAAGAACAGCTCATCAAGCATGCCAAAAAGACTATTCGTATGTCGCAGATGGACCTGGTGAGCGCATGGAAGAAAAACTGGTCCGATCATAAAGTTTGTCAGTGGCTGCTGGAGGCGTTACTGAATAATACGGCATTACAGGTGCAAATTGTCGTTTCGCCGCTGGATGCCGGGGCCGGCGCGGCGGGCGATCAATATTCTTTTGGTTCTGGTGCCTCCCGAACATTCGAACTGATGGAGTATTACATGACGCATGATGTCGCCACGGATGCGCCCATTAGCGACCCTGGCGGTATACGTGCTAATGCCCTGAAACGTCTGCATATCGCGCCGCTGTATTACACGGATAAAGTCCCGGCGAACAAAACGCAGGAGGGGGTGACTTACAAATGGCCGGATCTGAGCCCCGAAGGTTACACGGCAACCCTGAAACAGCCGCCGCTTTCCGTTGAGCCACCGGTGAAAGGTGTTATCGGCAGTGCCGCCTGGGCAGTGATCAACGCCAGTGGTTACATCTATTCCAAAGTGCCCTCGGCACCGGGCAACCACGCCAAGATTATGATTATCGATGACGAGGTGTATGTGGTCGGTTCCGATAATCTCTACCCAGGCTTCCTCTCGGAGATTGATTATCTTGTAGAAGGGAAGGATGCGGTCAGCCAGATGATCAATTCGTACTGGAACCCGCTGTGGCAATATTCCGGCCCCCACAGTATTTCGGGCTCAAGCGATATCCGCAGCAATTACCTCACGCTGATGGAACCGCTTGGGGTGAATGGCACGTTGATTTCCAGCAATCGGCAATATTTCGCCATCATGCAGGCCGACGGTAACCTCTGCGTTTATCAGGGCACACCCCATAATCAGGGTAAATATGTCTGGGGCAGTCAGAAAACGGGGCCGGGAGGACAGTTCTTTACAGTGGTGCAAGCCGACGGCAACCTCTGTACCTACTTCGGTACCATGGGTAACCAGGGGCAATACCTCTGGGGTACACAGCGGCTTGCCGACGGTGGCAAATTCTTCCTGATTATGCAGGATGACGGCAACCTGTGTGTCTATAAAGGTACCGGTCCGCAAGACCAGGGCGCATTTGTCTGGGGTTCGAAGAACTGAGTGTTGAATTGTCGCGCAAGAAAACTCAAACCCGCCCTCAGTTCATCAGGGCGGGTTTTTTAATGAGTCAGGTGCGCATGTAATGGCGTTAGCGTTACATCGTGTGTATTTAACGCTCAGAAAATGAGAGGGCAATTAACTATGCCAGTTTCACATAGCATTTCTGCTAAACGCGAAACGTTAAATTTACGCATTAAACCTGCGGAGCGGGAGCTAATTGATCGTGCCGCGAAAGCCAGAGGTAAGAACCGAACTGATTTCGTTCTTGATGCTGCCCGCGCTGGCTGCGCACGACTCAAAGGGTGAAGCTGCTCTTAGCAAAAACTGCCGCCCACATCGCAGGCGGCAGCGGCCATCAGAACAATACCGAGTAGTTCAGGCCGAAGGTACGACCGCGGCCTTTGTAGGTATACAGATTCTCAGCACCGTAGGTTGGGCTATAAAGGCCCGGTGCGCGTTGTCCCCAGGCGGTGGTGTAATCTTCATCCAGCAGGTTTTCGACGCTAAAGCTCAGCTTGCCCACGGGCAGTACATAGCTGCCTAACAGGTCAACGGTGTTATAGCCATCGATGTGCTTACCGGCTTCGTCAGAGAGATCAAAGGTCTGGGTACTTTGCAGACGCAGTGTCCAGTCGCCCGGCGCCCA
Source organism: Citrobacter sp. BDA59-3 (assembly GCF_015167655.1). Taxonomy (NCBI): domain Bacteria; kingdom Pseudomonadati; phylum Pseudomonadota; class Gammaproteobacteria; order Enterobacterales; family Enterobacteriaceae; genus Citrobacter; species Citrobacter sp. BDA59-3. The sequence continues at coordinate 4,511,343 of NZ_CP063427.1, read as the reverse complement.
GGTGACCCATGCGCTCATTTTCGACGGGCTTGCACTGTCGACCGTCAGCTTTTGCCATTTCCCGTCAACGCGGGTTTGCGATTTGATGGCGTTAAAGTTCGCGCCGGTGCTCCACTCGCTATCGGTAAAGAAGTAATCCACCTGGCCTTCAACACCATATATACGACGCTGGTCATCTTCAATATTGATGGTCATGTCGGTTTTATTGATGTTGATGGTTTTGTCAGAAAGTGAGTAGTAACCGGCAATTTGGGTGCGCAGATTATCCCCGGTAAAACGCCAGCCCAGCTCATACGCATCGACTTTGATACCGTCGAGTTTTGAGTCGTTGACGTTCACGCTGTTGACCAGACGATAGTGCCCATTACTCAACTGGTAGGTGCCGGAGCCGTAGTATTTCGCCAGATCCGGGATCTCAAAGCCTTGTGAGAAGTTAAACCACAACTGTTGGCGATCCGTCAGATGGCCCAGAATGCCTGCGTTAAACAGCAGGTTGTTGTAATCGGTTTTCCCGCCCGGCACCGCGTCTGCTGAGGTGGCTCTGCCCGTGGCGATGGCCTGCTGCTGCGCGTAACCAATAAAGTCATCGACCCGGTTTTCTGTGTATTGATAGCGCACGCCGCCGCTCAGAGTGATAGCGGAGATGTCGTAGCTACTTTGCAGGAAAGGGGCGAGGTTGGTGATGCTGTAACCCGGATAACGCCCGACGTTCCAGGCGTTGTCCAGCTTCATGCCACCGCTGGCCGCCGCTTTGTTAAGGTCGAAAAATTGCTGGTTGGCGTCGAAAGTTTCATGTTCGGCATCCACGCCCCATGTCAGGGTTAAATCCTCCAGTGGCTTGCTGTTGATGGTCAGCTTGCCGCCGTAGAAATCGGTCTTTTGCTGCGATGCGCCAATACTGGTCACCCGGCCGCCGGAGAGGGTAGGGAAGGGGTAGAACGTCAGGCTTTCATCACGGTAGTAAATCTGCGCGAGCAGGTCCTGGCCCCAGAAATCGGTGTTGGAATATTGCAGGTTGATCAGGTGGCGCTCGGTGCCCGGAATGCGGTCGGAGTCGAGGTTGTTTTTGTTGTACGCATTGCCAGAACCGGTTACCGCCGAGAAGTTCTCGCCGAGGTACAGGCCGTGCTTACCGTCGGATTCACTTTTGTAATACTGAGTGGTGAGCTGCAACTGCTGATGAGCGTCGATATTCAGCGTACCGGTGCCCATGACATCCAGACGGTCTGAGTACTGCAGGCCGGTCTGAGTGTTATCGATATTGACCTCATTGCCTTTGCCATCATACCAGCCGCCAAAGCGCTGATACGCCACCGACAGGCGTCCGGATGCATTGTCGTTGCCGCCGCTGACCGCCGCCGCGACGTTTTCGTCATTATCGTTATGGCTGTTAAAGCCCGTCTTCATGCCGGTCTGAAACTCGACTTCTGTTTCCGGCTGGCCTTTTTTAGTCACGATATTGATCAAACCACCGGTACTGCCGCCGCCATAGAGGGAGGTTGCGCCGGAGATAACTTCAATGCGGGCGATATTAAATGGATCGATTGAATCCAACTGGCGGCTGTCGCTGCGCGAGGAGTTTAAACGTACGCCGTCGACCATCACCATCATCGAACGACCACGCATATTCATACCGTAGTTGGTGCGGCCCTGGCTGCTGACATCCATACCGGGAATCAACTGCGCCAGCACCTCTTTGAACTCTTTACCGCCCTGAACCTGCTGTTCAATTTCCGCCTGTTCAATGACCCAGGTGGTCTGCGCCATGTCGGTAATGCTGTGATTCGCACGGCTGGCGGCCACCACCAGTGTCTCTTCTTTTTGACCTTCAGCTGCGGCATTTGCGTTTAACATCATCAGTAAACAAGGACTTAACGTCCAAAAGTAACGAGGTTTCATTATTGTGGTAATCCTGATTAATCCAAAGGTACGGCGACGTTGATTCTCCTGTGCCGCAAGCGCATCACCTTAGTGGTGATAGTGATTATCAAGATGATATGAATTATCGTTACCATGTAAACAGTTTATGTTAAAAAATATTTCTCTAATGGCATGAATTTTATGTGGTTTATGATGCGGGAATGTGATGTTTGGCAAGTCTTTAGAGTTACAGGGGGGTAGCCCGGATAAGCGCCTGCGCCACCATCCGGGAAAGAGAGGGAATGCTCCCCCTAACACCGATTTTCTGCCTGAAGGAGAAGGGGAAACCAAAAGCAAAAACCCAGCCATAGGCTGGGTTCTCTGAATAAGTGGTGCCCGGACCCGGACTAACGCCGAAGGCGTTGAACAGCGCGCGTGTCGCGCTGGCCCCGAAGGGGTGAGCCGCTTGCGGCGAATAATCGAACGAAGTTCGATGAAGAGTCCGGTCGTAGAAAAGCAAAAACCCGCCTTGTGGGCGGGTTCTCTGAATAAGTGGTGCCCGGACTCGGAATCGAACCAAGGACACGGGGATTTTCAATCCCCTGCTCTACCGACTGAGCTATCCGGGCAACGGGGCGCATTAAACCCGATCCGCCTCGCCTCGTCAACGAAATTTCTTCAAATCGTTGCAGACTGCACAATCTATCACCACTTTGCTGATGATGCACGCGAACTCAGGCAAAAAAAGTGGTCCACAGGGCAGAGAGCGGCATCGCAAGCGCCAGTGCAGGTAGCATATTCGCCACCGCAAACATCTTAATTCCACAAATCCTTAGACCCGTTGCCAGCAGCAGCACGCCGCCTACGGCGGTGAAATCACCCATCATCGCGGGTGTGGTCAACGGTAAAATAAGCGTGGCGCAGGTAGCGAGCGTCAGTTGAATAATAAGCATCGGTACGGAGATGAACGCGACGGCAAAACCTAACGAAGTCGCGAATATCACCGCCGTGAAAAAATCGAGAAACGCTTTGGCAATCAGCAGGCTTGGATCACCGGTCATCCCCTCACGCATGGCGCCGAAAATCCCGGTGCCACTGGCGCAAAATAAAATGATAATCGCCACCAGGCTTTGGATAAACGATTCGTGAGCATCCAGCGCATGGCTTGCTGAGCGGCGCTTTTGCACTAATTTACGTAAACCGTTCACCGCGCCGCTGATACCGCGCTCCACATAACAGAGTTCACCTACCAAGGTGCCAACCAGGGTTGCAAGCACCATAACGGGCAGATTGACGCATTTAATCACCAGCAAAATGCCGATACCCAGCGAGGCAAGACCAAAGATCGAGGGCATTGAGGAGCGAACCCGCTCCGGTAAACGGTGGCTCAGCAGCGCACCAATCGTTCCCCCCAGCAAAACGGCGGCGGCGTTGATATAAGGTCCTGTTAACACGTTTTTTCTCCAGAGGTTTTGCGAACACAACTGCATAGTATGACGCAACGAAGCACATTATTATGCCCGATTAATGCGGGTAATAACTGTATTTAGCTTTTGAATATAATCACTTATGAAAATCCTAAAAAAGGCAATTGCATTATGTTGCATTTGGCCTTCGCTTCGTTGGTTGCACCTGCGAAAAAATGATGACATGATTGCGCGAATTTTCTTCACAACCTCACGGGGACACCTGAAATGACGCAGATTTTATCGCTCATACAGAGACGCCGCGCCACGCTGCGAACGTGCACCCGTTCAGTTTTATCCCATACTACACTCACCATGCGGTGAGGCTACCGTACGCTCACTTCAGGACAACATTAAAATCAGAGTGTATCTGCTTTTACTGATGTCTGGCGGTCGGAGCGGGTTCCAGTCAGACACGTTCGTTGGGTAAGGCGCCAGCTTTGCCCGGGGCCTTTTCTTCCCCTGAAACGGGTATCTGTGCTTATGAAAACAATGAAAATTGCCGTCAGCCGCGAGCTGATCTCCACCCTGTCTACCCACCGCCAGATGGTGACGCTGGACAGTACCGATTTTACGGATGTGGCGGCAGTCGTCATTACGCTGGCGGAAAGCCGTAGCGGCATTCTGGCCTTGCTCAAACGGACGGGCTTCAACGTGCCGGTATTCTTATTTGACCAGACGTTGGAAGAAACGCCGGACGGCGTCACGGCGGTGATTAATGGCAAAGAGCAGGACTGGCTGGAGCTGGAGACCGCCGCCTGTGATTATGAAGATAATTTGCTGCCGCCGTTTTTCGATACGCTGCGTCAATATGTCGAGATGAAAAACGACACCTTCGCCTGTCCTGGTCATCAGCACGGTGAGTTCTTTAAAAAGCATCCGGCGGGTCGACAGTTCTACGATTTCTTTGGTGAAAATGTTTTTCGCGCCGACATGTGCAATGCCGACGTGAAGCTGGGGGATCTGCTGATTCACGAAGGCTCCGCTAAACATGCGCAGAAGTTTGCGGCGAAAGTGTTCAACGCAGATAAAACCTACTTTGTGCTGAACGGCACTTCTGCCGCGAATAAAGTTGTTACCAACGCGCTGCTGACGCGTGGCGATCTGGTGCTGTTTGACCGTAACAACCACAAATCCAACCACCATGGCGCGCTGATTCAGGCCGGGGCGACGCCTGTGTATCTGGAAGCCTCCCGCAACCCGTTCGGTTTTATCGGTGGCATTGATGAACACTGTTTTGATGAAAAATACCTGCGCGAACTGATCCGCGAAGTAGCGCCGGAAAAAGCCAACCAGCCGCGCCCGTTTCGTCTGGCGGTGATCCAGCTCGGCACCTATGACGGCACGATCTATAACGCCCGTCAGGTGATCGACAAAATCGGCACCTTGTGTGACTACATTTTGTTTGACTCAGCATGGGTGGGGTACGAACAGTTCATTCCGATGATGGCCGACACGTCGCCGTTGCTGCTGGAACTCAATGAGAACGATCCGGGGATCTTCGTTACCCAGTCCGTGCATAAGCAGCAGGCCGGTTTCTCGCAAACCTCACAGATCCATAAAAAAGATAATCATCTGCGCGGCCAGGCGCGTTTCTGCCCGCATAAGCGCCTGAACAACGCCTTTATGTTGCACGCCTCGACCAGCCCATTCTACCCGTTGTTTGCGGCACTCGACGTGAACGCCAAAATCCATCAGGGGGAAAGTGGTCGCCGCCTGTGGGCCGAGTGCGTAGAAGTGGGGATCGAGGCGCGCAAATCGATTATCGCCAACTGCAAAATGATCCAGCCGTTCGTGCCGCCGGTCATTGCCGGGCGACCGTGGCAGGATCATCCGACAGAGATCATCGCTCGCGAGCGTCGCTTCTTTAGCTTTGAGCCCGGTGCAAGCTGGCACGGTTTTGAAGGTTACGCGCAGGATCAGTACTTTGTGGATCCCTGTAAGCTGCTGCTCACCACGCCGGGTATCGATGCGCAAACGGGTGAGTACACTGAGTTTGGTATTCCGGCGACGATCCTCGCCAACTACCTGCGTGAGAACGGCATTGTGCCGGAAAAATGCGACCTTAACTCTATTCTGTTCCTGCTGACACCAGCGGAAAGCACAGCGAAGATGGCCCATCTGGTGGCCATGCTGTCGCAGTTTGAGCGTCACATAGAAGACGATACGCCGCTGGCAGATGTATTGCCGACCATCTACAACAAGTATCCGGTGCGTTATCGCGACTATACACTCCGCCAGCTCTGCCAGGAGATGCATGATCTTTACGTCAGCTTCGATGTGAAAGATCTGCAAAAAGAGATGTTTCGCAAGGCGAGTTTCCCGGCGGTTGCCGTCAACCCGCAGGATGCCCATCAGGAGTATATTCGCGGCAACGTGGAGCTGGTGCGCATCAGTGAGGCGGAAGGACGGATTGCGGCAGAAGGAGCGCTGCCGTACCCGCCAGGCGTGCTATGCGTGGTGCCTGGTGAAGTATGGGGCGGCGCGGTGCAACGCTACTTCCTGGCGCTGGAAGAGGGTGTCAATTTGCTGCCAGGTTTCTCGCCGGAGCTGCAGGGGGTCTACTCCGAGACAGATGCTGATGGGATTAAGCGCTTATACGGCAATGTGTTGAAACAGCCCTCTGCGGTCTGATGCCCTCACCCCGGCCCTCTCCCACAGGGAGAGGGAGAATAGCCCGGATGCCGCTTACTAATCCGGGATACGCTCAGGTGAGGTGAAAACCGCGAAACCTATACCCCGTCGCCCGCCCGGCGGTACAACCTGCGTGGGTGCCCAATCTTGCCATATTGCATCTCAACCGATAAAAAACCGGACTCCACGCCGTGCTCCAGGTAGCGACGGGCGGTGGTCTTACTGAGCCCCGTCTCCGTCACCACTTCATCCACGGAAAAACAGCGCTCACCCGCATCGGCAAACAGGGTCTGTACGCGAGACAGCGTATTCTCCTCGATCCCTTTACTGCCGTTATCCAGCTTGTAGTTCTTTGCCTGCAACTGATACAGCGAATCCACGTTCTGCTGATCGACGATCTTCCACACCCGTTGCTGCTCGGTGAACTGCACAAAACGTTCCAGTGACTGGCTCAGACGTTTCCACGATACCGGTTTAAGAATGTAATCAAACGCGCCGTTGCGAATCGCCTGGCTACAGGTATCCATGTCACTGGCGGCGGTAATGAAAATAACCGAACAGTTGGCGCGAATGATCATCGGGTCGCTAATCAACGTAATCCCTTTGCCATCCGGGAGATAATTATCGAGCAACACCAGTTGTGGTTGCTTACTGGCGAGCAGCGCCTTCGCTTCTGCCAGGGATGTGGCGATGCCCACCAGCCGCAATCGTGGATGCTTGCCAATCAGTTCTGCATGGAGCTGCGCCAGCTCGTTTTCATCTTCTACTATCAGCACATCTATCTGTTCATGTCGCATAATTCTGATCTTCCAGAGTCGGAGCGGGGCGTTGTATCTGACCCGTTTCCGGAATAAATAAAGAGAAAATCGTTCCGCGCGGCGCGTTATCAGAAACCTCAATGGTGCCGCCCACCTGCGTGACATAGCTGGAGATCAGATACAGGCCGATGCCATGATCGCCGTTGCGTTTCGTTGTCATCCCTCGGTCAAAAATACGATCTCGTATGGACGGGTCGATCCCGATGCCGCGATCTGCCACTTCAATAATCAGCTCGCGCTCATTTTGCAGGATCAAGACCTCGACGGGCTCGTGCGGCAACGCGGCGCGTTGCGTTGCTTCAATGGCGTTATCCAGCAGGTTACCAATAATCGATATCAGTTCGGCTTCCACCAGCAGGTGCGCGGGGCGCGACATCTGGCAGCCAGGGTCAAAAACCAACTCTACCCCTTTTTCCCGGGCGCGGGCCGCTTTACCCAGCAGCAAACCGCACAATGTAGGGGAGCTAAAACGCGACGAAATAAAGTCGAGCAGCTCCTGCGCATGCTCCGACTGGGCCTGAAGATAACGAATCGCCTCATCGTAGCGTTCCATATGCAGCAGGCCGGAAAGTGTCGTCATCCGGTTAAGCTGCTCGTGGCGCATGATACGCAGGTTATCGACATAGCGTTTCACCTGGCTCAACTGGGCGCTGAGGCTGTCGATTTCGTTACGATCGCGAAAGGTAATGACCCAACCTTGCAGCTTATCTTCCAGCATAATGCGCACACGGCTGGCAATGACCGTCGCGTGATTAAAACGGCAGATCTCATCGTGTGTATCTTTCGCCAGCATCGCACTGCGGGAGAAAAAGGGCACGGCCGGAATCACGTCGGAGATCAATTGCCCCCGCAGTTCGCGCGTGGGTTGGCTCAGATTGAGCAATGTTCTCGCGGCCTGGTTTATCACCTCGATGCGCAGATTGCTGTCGATGGCGATCACCCCTTCGTAAATCGACTCCATCATCGCTTTTTGCTGGCGCACCAGCAGGCCGATTTCTCGCGGCTCCAGTGAAAAGATCTGCTTCTTGATACTGCGGGTAAAGAACCACGAGAAGATAAACAGCGCCGCTAACAGCAGTACGGCGGCAATAAAGATATTGATTGCCTTGCCGAGCGTGATGGTATCGAGATAGCTGGTCAGATAACCCACGGAAACAATACCAATCACCTTGCCTGCGTCATTGAATATCGGTGCTTTACTGCGTAAGGAAATACCCAGGCCGCCCTGGCGGATAGTGGTCAGGCTTTTACCCTGTAACACTTCCTGATTATCGCCCCCGACCAGCGTAGTCCCCACACGATCATCATAAACCGAATGAAATAGATGAATGCCTTTATCATCGCCAATGACAATAAAACTGGCATCGCTGCGATCGACTACTTGTTGCATAAATTCTGCAATCGCGGGAATATCTTTTTCAGCAACCGACTTGCGTAAATTCGGAATTATCGCTATTTCTTCAGCTTGTATTTTGGCTCGCGTACTCATTTCCTGATAAAGCTGGCGACCGACATCGATATAATAATAACCACCCAGTAAGATGAACAAACCGGAGAAAAACAGTACCAGCGAAATAAAGAGCTTAATCTGGAAAGAAACTTTCATGGTGTGGTACGCACAGAGCAACAAAAACGGTAATGTAACATCTTTCCTGTTGACAGTGGCGAGTTTACTGGAAACTTGTGATCCCTTGCACACCAGACGCTGACTGGCGGCGCTAAAGAAACAAAGATTTTCTGGAAATGTTATTAACTTGTTTTTTTATTTAAAAAAACCATAAAAACCACGGAAGTAATTACGGCATTAATCACACTAAATTAAAGAAACCATAAAAACCATAGGTGCCATTAAAACTTCGGTTTTATTATGCTGCGCTTCACATAACGTAAAAACCTGGCCCTTTAAGCTACAAATGCAAAATAACCAAGGGGCTTAATTATGAGCACAACTGACGATTCTTTTTCTATTACCTCTGAGTCGCTATCGATTCAAAAACCATCATTGAAAGACAGATGGTGGCACATTATGGATACCTGGAAAGTCGGGATTATTCCATTGCCGTTGTTTTTACTTGCTGGTGCATTAATCGCCATCGATTGTCTGGGCGGTAAATTACCCAGCGATATCGTTGTGATGGTCGCAACGCTGGCGTTTTTCGGCTTCGCCTGTGGTGAGTTCGGTAAACGCCTGCCGATTATCGGTAAACTGGGTGCGGCGGCGATTTGCGCTACCTTCATCCCTTCTGCAATGGTCTATTATGGCCTGCTGCCGGATGTGGTTGTCGAGTCCACCACCAAGTTCTACAAATCCACTAACATTCTGTACCTCTATATCTGCTGCATTATTGTCGGCAGTATTATGAGCATGAATCGCACCACGCTGATTCAGGGCTTCCTGCGTATTTTCTTCCCGATGCTGTGTGGCGAAATCGTCGGCATGCTGGTCGGGATGGGCGTGGGGCTGCTGCTCGGTCTCGAACCGTTCCAGATCTTCTTCTTTATCATTCTGCCAATCATGGCGGGTGGTGTGGGTGAAGGCGCCATTCCGCTTTCTATCGGTTACGCCACCATTCTGCATATGGATCAGGGCGTTGCGCTGGGGCGCGTACTGCCGATGGTAATGCTTGGCGGCCTGACTGCCATCATTATCTCTGGCTGTCTGAACCAACTGGGTAAACGCTTCCCGCACCTGACTGGTGAAGGTCAGTTGATGCCGAATCGTGATAACACCGATGAGAAAGCCCCTGCTACGCCTGCGTTCAGTGGTAAAGCTGACGTCACCACTATCGCATCCGGTGCGCTGCTGGCCGTGCTGCTGTACATGCTGGGTATGCTGGGCCACAAACTGATTGGTCTGCCGGCGCCGGTTGGCATGCTGTTTATGGCGGTGCTGGTCAAACTGGTTCACGGCGTATCGCCGAAGATCCTCGAAGGTTCTCAGGTCGTTTACAAATTCTTCCAGACCTCTGTGACTTACCCAATCCTCTTCGCTGTGGGCGTGGCTATCACCCCGTGGCAGGAGCTGGTACACGCATTCACCCTCACTAACTTGTTGGTGATTGTCAGCACCGTGTCCGCGCTGGTCGCCACGGGCTTCTTCGTAGGTAAAAAAATCGGTATGCATCCGATTGATGTCGCCATCGTCTCCTGCTGTCAGAGCGGGCAGGGTGGCACCGGGGATGTTGCCATCCTCACTGCAGGTAACCGTATGAGCCTGATGCCGTTCGCACAGATCGCTACCCGTATCGGCGGCGCGATCAACGTCTCGGTATCACTGCTGGTTCTCGGCAACTTCCTCGTCTGATTCATGTGTTACAGGAACTGATATGAAACTCGCAAGCTTTGTCCATCAGGGGATCCGCAGTTACGGGATCGTGAAGGCGGATGGTGTGATCAATCTGGGACGCCGTCTGGGCGATCGTTACAGCGATCTGAAATCGTTGCTCGCTGCCAACGCGTTAAATGAAGCGCAGCAGTTGTCTGGTGAAAAACCGGATCTGAGCTTCGATGCGCTGGAATTTCTGCCGGTGATTGATAACCCAGGGAAAATTCTTTGCGTCGGCATGAACTATGCCGACAAACGTAAAGAGTTTGATCAGCACAACCCGGCACCGACGCTGTTCGTCCGTTTTGCCGATTCGCAAACCGGCCACCAGACTCCGGTACTCAAACCGCGTCATTCCAGCGAGTTTGATTACGAAGGTGAACTGGCGGTGATCATCGGTAAAAGCGGAGAGAATATCTCCCGTGAAGAGGCATTGAGCCACGTTGGCGGTTATAGCTGCTATATGGACGGTTCTGCACGCGACTGGCAGCACACCTGGTTTACCGCCGGTAAAAACTGGCGTCAGACCGGCGCGTTCGGTCCGTGGATGACCACGGCGGATGAGATTCCGGATCCGCACAGTCTGGCGATCCGCACCTGGCTGAATGGCCGCATGGTGCAGGAAGACAACACCGCCAGCATGATCCACAAAGTGGCGGAGCTTATCGAGTACATCAGTACCTTCACGCGCCTGAATGCTGGCGATGTGATCATCACCGGTTCACCGGGGGGCGTTGGCAAAAAACGTAACCCACCGCTGTTCATGAACGCGGGCGATCGCATCGAAGTGGAGATCGAGAATATCGGTCATCTCAGCAATGTGATTATGGACGCGCCAGCCTTATCGCTGTCGCCCATGCACTAAGGAACGCGGCGGATTTATGCAAGCACAACCTCCCATTGATTTTCGCATTGCGGATGTCACGAGCGGCGCACAGCGTTTTACGCAGATTCGTAATCTGCTCGCGGACAGCGGCTTAGGCATGGACAACGATATCACCACTTTCGTTGAAGCCTGGTCGGGACTCCGGCTGGTGGGTTGTGCGGGCCTGGCCGCCAATGTCATCAAATGTGTGGCGGTAGATGAAAGCCTGCGCGGAGAAAATCTTAGCGCCCGTTTGCTGGCTGAGGTGGAACACCTCGCGCTGTCACGGGGACATTTTCATCTGTTCCTCTGTACGCGCCCCTGTAACAAGGAGCGCTTTGCACACAGCGGATTCTGGCCTATTGCGCAGAGCGGCAACAACGCGGTGTTAATGGAAAACACGCCCTTTGGCATCAGCCGTTACTGCCGCTCATTGCAGCCTTATCGCGTAGAAGGAAAGCGCGTTGGGGCTATCGTGATGAACGCTAATCCGTTCACCCTTGGGCACCGCCATCTGGTGGAACAAGCGGCGCATTCCTGCGATCACTTACATCTGTTCGTGGTTCAGGAGGATGCGTCGTTTTTCCCCTTCACCGACCGTCTGGACATGGTACGGGCAGGGGTCGCTCATCTGCCAAACGTGACCGTTCACAAGGGATCGGAATACATCATTTCGCGGGCGACATTTCCGGCCTATTTCCTCAAAGAGACCGGCAAGGTACAGCAGGCGTGGAGCGAAATCGATCTGCTGATTTTTCGCGACCACATCGCCCCCGCGCTGGGTATTACCCACCGATTTATCGGCTCAGAGCCGTTTTGCGATATTACGCGCCAGTACAACCAGACTATGCACCGCCTGCTTACAGGCGCGGTAGAGGTGGTGGAGATCCCACGCATCAAAGCCACGGGCAATGCCATCTCTGCCTCGGAAGTTCGTCGTCTACTTAAGACGCACCAGTTTTCCCGTATTCGGGAAATAGTACCGGATACCACTTTCGTGCATCTCGAAACGCACTACAGCGCGGAAGTCGCTTAAAAAACTCAGGAAATAAATTATGAAAATTGTTAGGGAGGCGCTGGCCGGGACTATGGAGTCCAGCGACCTGATGGTGAAAATAGCCCCCGCTGATGGCGAGCTGGACATCGTCATCCACAGTGAAGTGATTAAGCAGTTCGGCGATCAAATTCGCCATGTGGTGACCACCACGCTGCGCGCCATGGAAGTCCACCAGGGACTGATCATTATTGAAGATAAAGGTGCGCTGGACTGTGTGATCCGCGCCCGCCTACAGAGCGCGGTATTACGCGCCAGTGACAGTGACAATATTGACTGGGAGAAACTGCAATGAAAAAGCTTCGTCGTAGCATGCTGTTTCTCCCAGGCGCCAACGCCGCCATGCTTTCCAACTCGTTTATTTACCGCCCGGACTCCATCATGTTTGACCTGGAAGATGCCGTGGCGCTGCGTGAAAAAGACACTGCGCGACTGCTGGTCTTTCATGCGCTGCAACACCCGATGTACGAAGACATCGAAACCGTCGTTCGTATCAACCCGCTCAATACCCCGTTTGGCCTGAAAGATCTGGAAGCCGTGGTCCGCGCCGGGGTGGATGTGGTTCGTCTGCCAAAAACCGACACGCCGGAAGATATTTACGAACTCGAACGCCATCTTGAACGCATTGAAATGGCCTGCGGGCGTGAAATCGGATCCACGAAGGTGATGGCGGCGATCGAATCCGCGATCGGTGTTATCAATGCCGTGGCGATCGCACGCAGTTCTCAGCGTTTGATCGGCATCGCGCTGGCGGCGTTTGACTACGTGATGGACATGCAAACCGAACGCGGCGACGGCACCGAGCTGTTCTACGCCCGCTGTGCCGTACTGCATGCGGCACGCGCCGCCGGGATCGACGCCTTTGACGTGGTGTGGTCGGACGTAAATGACGAAGCCGGTTTCCTGCGCGAAGTCGATCTGATCCGCAAAATGGGCTTTAACGGCAAGTCGCTGATCAACCCGCGCCAGATCGATCTGCTGCACAACGCGTATGCGCCAACGCAGCACGAAGTGGATCACGCGAAGTTAGTGATCGAAGCCGCAGAAGAGGGCGAACGCAACGGGCTGGGCGTGGTGTCGCTGAACGGTAAGATGATCGACGGCCCCATTATTAATCATGCGCGAATGGTGCTGGAACGTGCCGCCGCGTCCGGCGTGCGTCGGTAAGGACAGAACAATGAATCAGACAGAGCTTCTCCACGTTAATTTTCCGCATCTGCGCGATTTAAAACCGTTCGATAGCGCCCATGCCAGCACGCCGTGGCTTGCCGATCTCGACAGCAAACATAACCGCAAATTGTGCGCCACCCTGGAAGATGCCATTGCCCGCAGTGGCCTGAAAGACGGCATGACCATTTCGTTCCACCATGCGTTTCGCGAAGGCGACCGGGTGATCAACAACGTGGTGGAAATCCTGGCGCGACTGGGCTTTAAAGATCTGACGCTGGCTTCCAGCTCGCTGATGACCTGTAACGAAAGCCTGATTGAGCATATCAAAAACGGCGTTATCACCCGTATCTACACCTCCGGCATGCGCGGCAAACTGGCGGATGCGATTTCCCACGGTCTGATGGCGGAGCCGGTGCAAATCCACTCGCACGGTGGCCGCGTCAAACTGCTGCAGGATGGCGAGCTGAATATCGATGTCGCCTTCCTCGGCGTACCGTGCAGCGACGAATTTGGTAACGCTAACGGCACCCAGGGGAAATCCTGCTGTGGTTCGCTGGGTTATGCCATGGTCGATGCGCAGTTCGCTAAAAAAGTGGTGTTGCTGACCGAAGAACTGGTGCCGTTCCCGAACATGCCAGCCAGCCTGGTACAGGATCAGGTGGATTACATCGTGCAGGTCGAGAGCGTAGGCGACCCGGCGAAAATCAGCGTTGGCGCGGCGCGCGTGACCAGCAACCCGCGTGAACTGATGATTGCCCGTTATGCGGCGGATGTTATCGAGCATTCCGGCTATTTCAAAAATGGTTTCTCCATGCAGACGGGTTCCGGTGCGGCTTCAACGGCCTGTACACGTTTTATGGAAGAGAAAATGGAACGTCTCGGTGTGAAGGCAAGCTTTGCGCTGGGCGGTATCACCGGTGGTCTGGTGTCGCTGCACGAAAAAGGTCTGGTGGCAAAACTACTGGATACGCAGTGCTTTGACAGTGAGGCGGCAGCATCGCTGGCGCGTAACCCGAACCACGTGGAAATCTCTACCAACGTTTACGCCAACCCTGGCAGCAAAGCGGCCTGCTGTGACCAACTGGACGTGGTTATCCTCAGTGCGCTGGAGATCGACGTTGACTTCAACGTCAACGTTATCACCGGTTCCGATGGCGTGATGCGCGGCGCATCCGGCGGCCACTGCGACGTTGCAGCGGCAGCGAATTTGACCATCGTTGTGGCACCGCTTCTGCGCAGCCGCATCCCGACCGTTGTAAAACGCGTCACCACGCTGCTAACGCCGGGCGAAAGCATTGATGTGCTGGTCACCGACCACGGCATCGCGGTGAACCCGGCACGCCCGGAAATCCGCGAGCGCCTGGTGAATGCCGGGCTGAAAGTGGTGGATATCGAAGCACTGTACGCGCGTGCGATCTCGCTGACCGGGACACCGAAACCCATTGAATTCACCGACCGTATCGTCGGGGTTATTCGCTATCGTGACGGCAGCGTGATTGACGTTGTGCGTCAGGTGAAGGAGAACATCTAATGACATTACTGACGCCCGTAAGAGCGGGCGTCAGCCTTGAAGCGCTGCTGACGGCGAAAGAAAACCGCGCAGCGCGGCAGGCTGACTGGCTCACTCATTATCACCATCCGGTTATCTCCCTGACGCTGGTCACCCCCGGCGCGCAGAAAGACAGTATCCGTTACCGTAATACCATGGGGGTGGCGCTACAGGCTTGCGATCAACTGCTGTGGCAGAATCACTGGCCAGTGCTGGATCGCCAGGTACTGTGGTTGCCGACCGGTGCGGAAGCTCTGTGGTGTGTTGACCATGCCGCGGCTGAAATTAAAGCCCAGTGTATTGAACTGGAACAGACGCATCCGCTTGGCAGACTTTGGGATTTTGATGTGATATGCCCGAAAAACGGTCAGGTGGGACGTCAGTCTCTGGATCGCAGTACCCGGCGCTGCCTGGTCTGCGATGAACCTGCCCACGGTTGCGCCCGTTCGCGCCGTCATCCCATGGAAGAGGTCGTGTCACGCGTGGAGACCCTGATCGATGGCTGGTTCGCTCGCGACTAAACTCGCCCGTTTTGATGTCTGGGCGCTGGCCGCCACGGCACTGCGCCTGGAAGTCAATCTCACCCCCAAACCGGGGCTGGTGGACATGGCGAACAACGGTTCGCACAGCGATATGGATCACGCGTTATTTTTACGCAGTATCGATGCCATCACCCCCTGGTTTCGCGTCTTCGAAAAAGCCGGGTTCGAGCATGCTTTAAAACCCGCCAGCGAACAGTTGCGCTTATTACGCCCGGCAGGAATGGCCTGTGAACAGGCTATGTTCGAGGCGACCGACGGTGTAAATACCCATAAAGGCGGCATCTTTTCCCTGGGGCTGATCTGCTTTGCGGCAGGGCGTTTACGCGGTCTGAACCGTCTGGTCTGTGCACAATCGGTCTGTCATCAGGTGGCTGAGATCTGCAAAGGGCTGGTGGCGCGAGAGTTGGCTTCCCGCACGCATGCGACAACGGCGGGTGAAAAACAGTATCAACAGTTTGGCCTGACCGGCGCGCGCGGTGAGGCGGAACTGGGCTTTCCTACGATACGCCAACATGTGCTGCCGTACTGGTATCAGGAGGCGGGTGAACGGCGTTTTCACCATGCGCTGCTGCGCTTAATGGCGATAAATCCCGACAGTAATCTGGTCTCCCGCGGCGGTATTGACGGGCTGTGCTATGTGCAGGAATATGCGCAGACGCTGTTAAAAAACGGCTGGAACATTGCGCGCCTGCAAGAGATGGATAAGGCATTAATCAGTCGCAATCTCAGCCCCGGCGGCAGTGCCGATCTGCTGGCGGTCTCGTATGTGCTGGCGACGTTGGGCTAGCGGCAGAGGCTAACCGCCAGACATAAAAAAGCCCGGTGGCATCACGCGCACCGGGCAGGCATTAAATCAGTCAGGCTTACGCTTTTTGCGCGACGCCAGCCGCTTGCGGAACATGTTTGTATTTGAACAGCGCCATGAACGCAAAGGCCAGAACCACAGAGTAACCGGCGAAAATCAGCCACACGGTTTTCCAGTCGGTTGCGCCTGCAACGGTGTACATCTCAACCACTTTACCGCTCGCCATACCGCCCAGGATACAGCCGAAGCCGTTGGTCATCATCAGCAGCATACCCTGCGCACTGGCGCGGATAGCCGGGTTCACTTCTTTCTCGACGAATACGGAACCGGAGATGTTGAAGAAGTCGAACGCACAACCGTAAACGATCATGGAGAGAACCAGCAGGACGGTGCCGAACGGGGTCGGATCGCCGTAAGCGAACAGGCCGAAACGCAGCATCCAGGCAACGATACTCATCAGCATGACGTTCTTGATGCCATAACGGCCCAGGAAGAACGGAATCGCCAGGATAAAAACAGTTTCTGAAATCTGCGAGATAGACATCAGCACGGAGGCGTGCGTCACGATGAAGCTATTCGCAAACAGCGGATTTGAGTCGAAGCTGTGCAGGAAGGTGTTACCAAACATATTGGTAATCTGCAGTTCCGCGCCCAGCAGCATGGAGAAGATAAAGAAAATCGCCATGCGTTTGTTTTTGAACAGCGCGAAGGCGTTCAGGCCCAGCATTTCCACCCAGGTCTGGTTTTTCTGGGTGTTGCTTACCGGCATGTGCGGCAGGGTCAGGGAGAACAGGCTCAGCACCAGGGAGAGTGCGGCACCGATATAGAGCTGCATATGGCTCAGTTCGAAGCCAGAGAAGCTCACCGCCCACATCGCCAGGATAAAGCCGATGGTGCCCCAGATACGAATCGGTGGGAAGTCCGTAACGATGTCATAACCGGCGTTTTGCAGGCGCGCGTAGGAGATGGTGTTGACCAGGCCCAGCGTGGGCATATACGCCAGCGAATTGAGCAGGATAACCGCAAACATCGCACCCGGTGTGGTCACGCCAGCGGCGATAAACAGGGTAATAGCGCCCACCAGATGGCAGATAGCGTAAACCCATTTCGCGCTCAGCCACTTATCAGCCACGATACCCAGCAACGCAGGCATAAAGACCGAGGCAATACCCAGGGAGCTATAGACCGCGCCAATTTCCGCACCCTGGAATTTCAGGGTGACAAACATATAAGAGCCAAGCGTAGTCAGCCAGCTCCCCCACAGGCAGAACTGCAGGAAGATAATCACTTTAAGCTGCAGCTTAAGATTCATGTTAGTTTCCTCACCGAAGGAGTCTGATATACCCGCCATACTTTAAGCTGCATATGCGTTGGCTTTTCTCACTCATCTCAGTCACTTACCAGAGTAAGCTCCTGGGGATTCGCTGCGTTGCCGCCATCCTGCAACTCGAATTATTTAGGGTATAGATGTTGGAATTAAGACAATTACTGTTGTTATGTGAGGCGATTCTATCATCGAAGTTGGGGCGAGATTGTTACATCCGACATATAAATGCAAACTTGATATGGTTGCAGTCGAATATAGTGACATTCGTCACATTTGTATGCGGGGGACATCCGTGTTCAAAGGGAATTCTTATCCCCTCCCGCTAAACGGAAGGGGATAAGTCACCTCTTACTTCGTGCGACGATAGCTTTTCTGCGCGGTATTCACTTTATAAAGGTAGTTACGTGACTCCGCAGAAGGGTGGCGTGTGGTCAGGGTGGAATAGACATCGCCCGGCGCCATCGTGTTGATGATATTCGCGGCCTGTACTTTGTCGCTGGAGAAGACGCGCAGAACGCTACCCGCACCGCCATTGTAAGCGGTTATGACGGCATAACGGCGCGAGGTGGGGTTGGTTATCCCGGAAAGATAGACATTATTGAGCATCGCCAGGTAAGCCGTGCCGGTATCGATATTGCTTTCCGGATCGAACAGATAGCTGCGACTCGGGGTACCGGATTTGCCCTGCGCGCGGAACACATCACGACCAGCGCTATGCTGCACCACCTGCATCAGCCCCAGCGCGTCGGAGCGGCTGACCGCATAAGGGTTAAATGACGATTCAGTCTGCATAATGGCCAGAATCAGCGATTCGTCAACGCCGTAGCGACGAGCGGCCTGATGTACCATGCCAATATATTTATGCGCACGTTTATCCAGGTGGTTTGGCACCAGATTAAACGTCACGCTGTAAATGATTTTTAACCCGACGCTGCGTTTTTGCAGCCGCGTTTTCAGCAGGTAATCCGCGAAGCTGGTCGCACGCCCCATCCAGCGAATGGGCTGGCCCGTGTTATCCACCACCTGGCCATACAGGAACGGCTCTTTGGATATCTGGATATCATCCGCGTCGGAATAGAGATCGATAGAGCCCGGATCATCACCCATTAACAGGGTTTTGATAATGGCCTGGCGCAAATGTGCCGTAGGGTCTGTGCCGGAGATGGTCTCGACGGTGATGGTGCCTTCGTCGAAGTTGATGTGGCTTCGGGTTTGGTACTGATCGGTGTACTTGACGTAATCTTTTGGACCGGCAATCAGTACTTCGCTAAATCCCCATAAGTTCTCGATATTGTGGGCGAACTGTCCCATTAAAATGTCAAAACCGTTGGTATCTTTAACCCAGGCTTCGTTATAGGTCTCGCCATTTTTATTTGAGCTGGAACAAGAAATAAGCAACGGCGCAATGATCGCTAGCGCTAAAAATTTTTTCATCATTCCGGAAGTATTGTTGGTTGCACAAATGACCCTGAATCAGGCCGCAGACGGCGGAACATCGCTGCGGCCATGCATTTATTTTTTATCTTCCGGCGTATAGCCTTCAATATGCACATCTTTGCCTTCGAACAGGTAACTCACCATTTCCTGTTCAAGCAGTTTGCGATGCTCAACGTTCATCATGTTGAGTTTCTTTTCGTTGATCAGCATCGTCTGCTTTTTCTGCCACTGGGACCAGGCTTCTTTGGAGATTTCGTTATAAATACGCTTACCCAGTTCCCCCGGATAGAGCTGAAAGTCTTGCCCCTCTGCATCACGTTGCAGGAAGGTACAGAAAATAGTGCGGCTCATAAATAGTCCTCTTTACTCTGCGCGGCGTTACATCGCCACGCCGATGCGTAATTGTTGTAACAGGCGCTCCACGGGGGCTGCCAGGCCCACTGACGGCGGCTGCGCTAAGTTATACCAAAGACCTGTACCTTCATCCATGCAAGAACTGAACGAGGACACGGTAAGCCACATAGGCACAATATCCAGATGGAAATGGCTGAACGTGTGGCGAAAAGCAATCAGTTGGCTGAGATTATCGGCCTTAATCTGATGTTGCGCCAGCCAGTCATGTAATGACGCTTCATCTTCAAACTGCGGGAAACAGAATAAGCCGCCCCATAACCCAACCGGTGGACGCTGTTGCAGGAAGACCTGATCGCCATGTTGCATCAACAGGAAATATGCGGTGCGTTCCGGCAGCGTTTGCCTGGGTTTTTTGCCAGGATACTCGGCCCATGAGTGGTTCGCGTAGGCAATACAGCCTGTTTGCAGTGGGCAAAGCGTGCATTTGGGTTTTGAACGTGTACAGACCATGGCGCCTAAGTCCATCATCGCCTGGTTAAACTGTTCCACCCCTTTGGCCGGGGTCACCTGTTCAGCCAGCTCCCACAGACGTTTCTCCACCTCTTTCTTGCCCGGCCAGCCTGCAACCGCATAGCAACGCGCAAGAACGCGCTTCACGTTGCCGTCGAGGATCGCAAAGTGTTTACCCAGTGATAAAGAAAGAATGGCGCCGGCAGTTGAACGTCCGACCCCCGGCAGTGCGGCAACCTCTTCAAAGGTTTGCGGGAAGACGCCGCCATGCAGTTCGGCCACCTGTTTTGCCGCTTTGTGCAGATTACGCGCACGGGCGTAATAGCCGAGTCCGGTCCATAAATGCAGCACTTCATCAAGCGGCGCATTAGCCAGGTCGGTGACGGTGGGAAACCGTGCCATAAAACGCTCAAAATAAGGGATGACAGTTGCGACCTGAGTCTGTTGCAACATCACTTCGGATAGCCATACTTTGTAAGGCGTTTTTTCAATTTGCCAGGGCAGGGTCTTACGCCCGTATTTGTCGTACCAGTCCAGAACCTGGGCTGAAAATTGAGACGCTTGCATGGTCACCAACATCGCGTTAACAGGGGGGCTGATTGCAGCACAGCGGCATGAACGTGTAAACCGGAACTTTCCGGTGCTTTCATCTTGCATACTGTATCGAACTTTGGATAATGCCCGTTTCCTGAACACTCTCACAAGCAGACTTATTTATGAATAACGACGTCATCTCACCAGAATTTGATGAAAACGGCCGCCCGCTGCGCCGTATCCGCAGCTTTGTCCGCCGCCAGGGGCGCCTGACCAAAGGGCAACAGCACGCGCTTGATAATTACTGGCCGGTGATGGGCGTTGAGTTTGCTGAGCAGCCGCTCGATTTTGCCGCCCTGTTTGGCAATAGCGGGCCGGTGACGCTGGAGATTGGCTTCGGTATGGGCGCATCGCTGGTGGAAATGGCGAAAACCCGTCCTGAGCAGAACTTTTTAGGTATTGAAGTGCACTCACCGGGCGTGGGGGCATGCCTCTCCTCGGCACATGAAGAGGGCGTCGGGAACCTGCGCGTGATGTGTCATGACGCCGTCGAAGTGCTGCACAAAATGATTCCTGACAATTCATTAAACATGGTTCAGCTCTTTTTCCCTGACCCGTGGCATAAAGCACGTCATAATAAGCGCCGTATCGTGCAGGTGCCGTTTGCTGAACTGGTGAAGAGCAAGCTGAAACTGGGCGGCGTGTTTCATATGGCGACAGACTGGGAAGCATACGCAGAGCACATGCTGGAAGTTATGTCCTCTATTGAGGGTTATCAGAACCTGTCGTCGACTAAAGATTATGTGCCGCGCCCGGATTCGCGCCCGGTAACCAAATTTGAACAACGTGGTCATCGCCTTGGCCACGGCGTATGGGACTTAATGTTCGAGAGGGTAAAATAATGGCAAAGAACCGTAGTCGTCGTCTGCGTAAAAAGATGCACATTGACGAGTTTCAGGAGATCGGTTTTTCCGTCAAATGGCGTTTTCCGGAAGGCACCACTGAAGAACAGATTGATAAGCTGGTCGATGAGTTTATCAGCGAAGCCGTTGAAGCTAACGGCCTGATCTTTGGCGGTAGCGGTTTCCTGGCATGGGAAGGTCTGGTCTGCAAACCGAACATTGGTCATTGCACCGAAGAGGACCGGGCGCTGATTCGTAAGTGGCTTGAGGAGCACAAATTCGAAGAGGTCAGCGTCAGCGAACTTTTCGATATTTGGTGGGACTAAGAATGAAAGGGTCGGCAATTGCCGGCCCATTTTGTCTCTACAGGAGTGGTTATGATGCGCAAGACGCTACTGGCGGTAGCACTGACGGCAACGGCTTTTGCCGCGAATGCGGATTACAAATGTAGCGTGAACCCGCGTGATGATGTGGTTCTAAGCCCGCAAACCGTCCAGGTGAAAGGCGAGAACGGCAATCTGATCTTAACGCCGGAAGGTAACGTGACCTTCAACGGTAAACAGTATTCGCTGAGCGCCGCACAACGCGAGCAGGCAAGGGATTATCAGTCTGAATTGCGCAGCGCGCTGCCGTGGATTGATGAAGGTGCTCGCTCACGCGTAGAGAAAAGTCGCGTGGCGCTGGACCGAATCATCGTCAAGGAAGTGGGCGAGAGCAGCAATATGCGTGGCCGCCTGACCAAGCTGGATGCCCAGCTTAAAGAGCAGATGAACAAAATTATTGAGCATCGCAGCGATGGCCTGACGTTCCACTATAAAGCGGTTGATGACGTGCAGGCTAATGGTCAACAACTGGTGAACCAGGCGATGGGCGGTATTCTGCAGGACAGCATTAACGAGATGGGCGCCAAAGCGGTACTGAAAGGCGGCGGCAACCCGCTGCAGGGTGTGCTCGGGAGCCTCGGCGGTTTGCAGACCGCCATCCAGAACGAGTGGAAAAACCAGGAAGCGGATTTCCAGCAGTTCGGTAAAGATGTCTGTAGCCGCGTGGTGTCGCTGGAAGCTAACCGTAAAGCGCTGGTGAGCGGGCTTAAGTAAGGTTCTGTTGTTTCTCTTCTGTCTGTTCCCCTCACCCTAACCCTCTCCCCGGAGGGGCGAGGGGACCGATAGTGCGATTTGAGACTACGGTGCTGATTTCCCCCTCTCCCTTTTAGGGAGAGGGCCGGGGTGAGGGTAACAGCATTTGCAGCGCCTCAAATATCCGCTCCAGCACGGCCTCTTCGTTTTGCCAGAGTTCATTGTTCCAAAACCGCATGATCATCCAGCCTTTTTTGTTTAACCATACCGTTCGCTGAACATCATATTCGTACCGCTCATCATGCTGACCACCATCCAGCTCAATGGCAAGCCGTGCCTCGCAGCAGGCGAAATCAAGAATGTAATGGCCGACAGAGTGCTGCCGACGAAACTTATAACGAGAAAATCGGCGGCTGCGTAACAGATACCAAAGCCGTCTTTCTTCTTGTGTCAGTTCGCGTCTGAGTTGTTTTGCATGTGAGCGTATTATTTCCATCCACACACTCTGCCACCCTCTCCCTGTTTCACCACAACCTTCTGCTGACACTGGAACCCGCTTTCCAAATAATTGCCACATGACTCGCAAGGTTATTAATGGAAGAGACATTAAAAGGATTTTGACGATGAAAATGAAATGGGCCGCAGGACTGGCGGCGTTGATACTTCTGTCGGGCAGTGTGCTGGCCGATAGCAATATCCCTACCGATGAGGTGCTGAAAAAGCAGTTTAATCAGACGCAGGAAGGGCTAATGCAACTGGACAGCATCACGCGCCTGCTTGATTCGCACGGTAACCAGGCGACCTATGCCGCCGAAGGCGATATCTCCGCCACGGAAGATCTCTATTCCATGGTCGGTATGGCCGGAAACTATCAGTTTATGGAGCAGACCTGGACCAAAGGGCGCCCGGTGAAGTTCTCGGCGATGGTCAAGGCGGTGGGGACAAAAGATTCCGGCTGGACCGCCGAGTTCTTCTCTATGCAGATGGCGGCGAAACCTGCCGGGTATCCGAAACCGGACATTAACAACAAAGAGAAGTATCTGGTGGTCACCGACAGCGATTTTTATCCCCGCCTCGCCAAAATTGAAGCCGACAGGGCCGCCCAGAAAAAAGCGCTGGATAAATCCCTTGATAAACAAGAGCTGCTCCAAAAGGAGATTGACGCGCTGGACGCCCAGATTGCCGCTTCGTGGGGCAAAGACAAAAACGGCAAACAGTTAACCCGTGATGATGTGCAACACGCGCTGCTGGAGGAGCTTCAGGAGGTGGGCAGGCAGAACGATCCGCTGCATTTTGAAAATAACTACAACAAAACGATTTATGAACCGGCGCTGGCCGAGTGCCAGAAAAAACCGGATTGCGATGCCACACCGCTGCGAAAAGCGCGTGCTACGGCACTTGAGGATCAGCGTCGGAACTATCAACTTAAGTTTCAGCTCAAGCGAGAATAGGTCATGAAAACCCTGGAGGCTTACGATAAAAAGCGGGAGCCGCTGCGCGAAAAGCGTAATGAACTCCGCAGCGAACTGAGCAATTTGGATATCACCAATAGCAAAGCCCGGATGGATTACGAAGGTTGGGAGCGGGACATCGCCGTTATGCGTCGCCAGGGTATTATCAAATAAATCAACCAGCCCGTGTGTGCCGGGCTGGATTCAGATCACTCCCCGGCGAGGAAAATGAAATGGGCCACCGTGGTGGCTCATTTCATTTTTTCGGATTAGAACGGGCGTTGTTTCTCCCTGCCTGATCGAATTACATCAAACCCAGTATGCGGGGGAGCCATAGCGAGATTTGCGGTATATAAGTAATCAATGCCAGCGCTACGAGTAGTGCGGCATAAAAAGGAAGTAGAGGCTTAATCAAGTGTTGAATTTTAACGCCCGAAATAGAGCAGCCAACAAACAAGGCACTGCCGACCGGTGGCGTTAATAATCCGATGCACAGGTTCGCAACCATCATGATACCAAAGTGTACCGGGTCCATACCTAAGTCTTGCGCAATAGGCAGGAAAATTGGCGTGAAGATAAGTACCGCTGGGGTCATATCCATAAAAACGCCAACAATAAGAAGAACAAGATTAATTAATAAAAGAATAACGAGCGGATTTTCAGAAATAGACATCAGCGCATCGCTAATCATGTAGGGTACATCTGCATTTGTCATTGCCCATGACATCCCAACGGAAAAACCGATCAGCAATAAAACAATAGATGTTGTTACTACTGATTCAAGGACTAACGACGGTAGCTCACTCCACTTCACTTCGCGATAAACGAAAACTGACAAGATGAAAGTGTAAACCACAGCAATAGCAGATGCTTCTGTTGCGGTAAATACGCCCCCCAGGATGCCACCCATAACAATGATGACCAATAATAGGCTAGGCAACGCAGCAAAAAACGCTGTCAGTGCCTGTTTGAATGACGGTTTTTCTGAAAGCGGATATCCGCGTCGGCTGGCGATAACCGCACAAACCATCATGATGACCAGCCCCATCAAAATGCCCGGTAAATAACCCGCCATGAACAGCGAGGCAACGGAGACGCCCCCAGCCGTGAGTGAGAAAACAATCAATACATTCGATGGTGGTATTAAGAGGCCGGTAATACAGGACGAAACGTTAATGGCGGTTGAAAGGGTGGGGTCGTAACCCTGTCGGGTCTGGATTGGATTAAGTGTTCCGCCTACCGCTGCCGCTGCGGCAACCGCAGAGCCTGAAATAGAACCAAACATCATATTTGCCAGTACGTTAACATGCCCCAGAGAACCGGGCACGCGGCCAACCATGACCTGCGCAAGGTTAATCAAGCGTAGAGCAATCCCGCCTCGATTCATCAGTGTTCCGGCAAAAATAAAGAAAGGAATAGCCAGTAGGGCAAAATTATCCAGCCCATTAGCCAGTCGCTGTGAAACCGTAATAACGGCAATGTCCCAGGGAAACATAAGGAGCATGGAGCTAACGGTAGAAATACCAATAGCAAATGAAATAGGTACTCCAAGGAAAACCAGGATGAAAAAGGATCCAAATAACGTTAATGCGATATAGCCATCCATTAATCTACTCCTTCGATGGGATTTTTTAGTTTATCCATGCCAACATTTATGAACCACAAGGCGTAGAACATCATTACGATTCCGGTCAGTGGCAAAATAAGATAGATGTAACCCATAGGGATTTGCATCGCGGCTGACACCTGGTTGGTTGCCAGCGTTTTGCCGATCAATTTCATTCCCCCCGTTACGATGACTCCGCCAGAAAAAAGGAAAATCAGCAGATTTACTACGATGGTCAATAGGGCCTGTTTACGCGGTTGTAGCGCCATTGACAGGAGGTCAATTGACAGATGGCGCTGAGCGCCAACGGTATAGGCTGCGCCGAGTAAACCTACCCAAATCATCAGAAAACGTGCAAGTTCATCGGTTGATGTACTGGGCTGATTGAGAACATAACGACTAAATACTTGCCATACGACGCAAATAACCAGTACGCTCATCACCATAATAGAAAACGCCGCGATCGTGCGATCGACCGCCAGCTTTATGCGGTTAAATATCATCTTTAATTATCCAGGTGAATAAGGGCCAATGACTGGCCCTGGTAGATATTATTCAGCAGCGGCTTCGAATTTTGCTAATAATGCGGCCTGTTTAGGATCTTTTTTAAACTCATCAAACAGAGGTTGCACGGCTGCGCGGAAGGGAGCTTTATCCACTTTCACAATTTTACCACCCTGCGATATTGCCTGAGCACGGGTATCGGCATCGATTTGAGCCCAAAGTTTTTGCTGGTATGTTTCTGAATGCTTAACTGCTTTTTGTAAAATGTCTTTTTGTTCAAGTGTTAATTTGTTCCAGGTTTTAGTTGAAATAACCAGGAAATCAGGAATGGAAGCGTGCTCATCTTCCGAAAAGACTTTTGCAATCTCGATATGGCGCGTTTGTACCCAGGAAGGTACATTATTTTCTGCTCCGTCTACAACGCCCTGCTGCATGGCAGTATAGACCTCACCAAATGAAATGGGCGTAGGCGAGCCACCCATTAACTCAATCATTTTTATTGTGGTTGGGCTGGCCTGAACGCGTATTTTCAGGCCTTTCAAATCTTCCGGTTTCGTAATGGGCTTCCCGGCATAAAAGCTTCTTGTGCCAGCAACGTAAGCAGAAAGCGCGAAGAAACCTTTGTCTTTTGTAGACTCCATGATTTCTTTACCCACATTACCGAAAACAACGTTATTAAAATGCGCCTGATCTTTAAACAAGAATGGAAGATTATAAATAGCATATACGTTATCAAAAGATTCAAGATCGCTGGCGGAACCTTTAGTCATATCAAGGGCGCCATTTTGTAATAATTCCAGGGTCTCTCTTGCGCTTCCCATTTGGCTGCTGGGGTAAATGCGGATCGTCATTTTACCATCAGACAGTTTTTTGACTTCTTTAGCCATTTCATCTAAAGCCTGATGTACAACATGGCTTCGCTCAAGGTTATGCGCAAGCTTTAACGTGACTTTATCCTGCGCAATAGCATTCAAAGAAAATAACGAAATAAGCGATGCACACACAAGTGTTTTGGAAAGAGAGAGTTTACTCATTGTTTGGCTCCATGCACATTAATGGTCTATATCTAAAATCAATAATCCTTATTTCTGTATGACATATTATCCTGGTTGTCTGACATCTTTAAGGTGTCTGTCTCACAGTTTTTATTTTTTGTCAGTGTGGATATTTTTAAAAAGCGTTAAATATTATCGTGATGAATAAATTGAAATAACAACATTTATTCTGAGAATGTATTTGGCTGATAAGCGGTATAGCCATATCAGTTTTTTTAATTGGCGGGGAAACAGGTATCCCGCTTAATAAAGCGAGCGGGATAGTTCTGTACATATTATTCGCTCAGGAAAAGTTCCAGCAGGGAGTTGAGGAACAGCTTACCGTGCTCGGTGATTTGCCAGTACTGCTCGCACTCGGTGAGGTAGCCCTGCGCCAGGGCCTCGTCGAGCTGCGAGCGGATCACGCTTTCATCCAGCCCCGTGAACAGCGCGAACTCCGCACGCGGCGCGGCTTCCAGCAAACGAAAGCGGTTCATAAAGAACTCGAACGGCTTATCGGCGGCTTCCACATCGTGCTGGCGCTCAAGGTAGCGACCCTGCATATACCCGCGCGGGTGGCGCGTTTTCGCGGTGCGTAAAATGCGCCCGTCAGGGAAGGTCACTTTGCCATGCGCACCGCAGCCAATACCCAGGTAATCGCCAAAGCGCCAGTAGTTGAGGTTGTGCTGACACTGGTAGCCCGGTTTCGCGTACGCCGAAGTTTCGTATTGCTGATAGCCCGCGGCGGTCAGTAACTGGTGGCCACGCTCGAAAATATCCCACAATGCATCGTCATCCGGCAGCACCGGCGGGCGCGAGCCAAACAGCGTGTTGGGTTCGATGGTCAACTGATACCAGGAGAGATGCGGCGGGTTCAGTTCAATGGCCTGGCGCAAGTCGTCCAGCGCCTCTTCCAGCGTCTGATCCGGCAGGCCGTGCATCAAATCGAGGTTAAAACTGCGCAACCCAAGTCCGGTTGCCAGCCGCGCGGCGCGTTTGGCTTCCTCCGGGCCGTGGATACGCCCCAGCCGCTGTAATTTCGGCTCGCTAAAGCTCTGAACGCCAATCGAAATGCGGTTCACCCCGGCACGTTGATACTCAACAAAGCGGTCGGCCTCGACCGTTCCGGGGTTGGCTTCCATTGTGATTTCCGCATCCGCCGCCAGAGTCAGGCGCTCACGCACGCCATCCAGCAACGTCTGCATCGCCGGGCCGGAGAGCAGGCTCGGCGTACCGCCACCAATAAAGATCGTCTTTACTTCACGTCCCTGTGCGTAAGGCACATCAGCATCAAGGTCGGCGAGCAGGTGCTGCACATAATCATTGTGAGGCACTTCGCCTTTCAATGCATGGGAATTAAAGTCGCAGTACGGGCATTTCTGCACGCACCACGGAATGTGAATATAAAGACTTAAAGGTGGCAAATTAGCCATTACGTAATGCTTCCAGTAACAGTTTCAGCGCCTGCCCACGGTGGGAGATAGCGCTTTTTTCTTCGCGGGTCAGTTCGGCGGCGGTTTTACCTTCCGTCGGGACGAAGAAAATCGGATCGTAACCAAACCCGCCCTGACCGGCAGGCGCACGGGTAATCACACCAGGCCAGCTACCGTGGCACACCAGCGGCGTCGGGTCAGCGGCGTGACGCAGATAGACCAGCACACAGTGGAACTGAGCCTGACGTTTATCGTCCGGCACATCCTGCAGGGTGGTCAGTAATTTTTGCAGATTCGCTTCATCAGTGGCATCCACGCCAGAGTAACGTGCGGAGTAGATGCCCGGCGCGCCGCCCAGCGCATCAACTGCCAGGCCGGAATCGTCGGCAATCGTGGGCAGACCGGTCACCTCGGCGGCATGGCGCGCTTTCAGGATCGCGTTTTCAATAAACGTCAGGCCGGTCTCCTCGGCGGATTCCACGCCCAGCTCGGTTTGCGCCACGATATCCAGACCGAAATCACTCAGCAGCGAGGCAAGCTCGCGCACTTTACCGGCATTACCGGTTGCGAGAACAACTTTTTGCATAATAGATCCTAATTCATCAGGGCCGTGACGGCCGAAGGTATCTGTTGCGGATGGGTAATTTTGACTTGTTTATGGCGGCCCAGTTCGCCTTTTTCAATCAGCACCTGATTTTTGGCCACCCGAAACTGTTTGGCGAGATATTTCACCAGATGGGCGTTGGCCTGCCCATCGACCGGTGGGGCGGTAATGGCGACTTTTAGCTCGTCGCCATGCAGCCCAATAATGCTGTCCCGGCTGGCCTTTGGCTGAATATACAGCCGCAGCACCAGCC
Source organism: Citrobacter sp. BDA59-3 (assembly GCF_015167655.1). Lineage (NCBI taxonomy): Bacteria > Pseudomonadati > Pseudomonadota > Gammaproteobacteria > Enterobacterales > Enterobacteriaceae > Citrobacter > Citrobacter sp. BDA59-3. The sequence continues at coordinate 4,482,230 of NZ_CP063427.1, read as the reverse complement.
CGTCGTCACAGGATGTGACAGCACTCATGCCCAGTTCCAGATATAGGCTAACGGTACGATGGTGTTAGCCAAAAACTCCATCACGCCCATATTGATGACATACATTAGCAGCACCAGAATCATCGGCGAGAAATCGAGACCGCCCATTGATGGCAGAAGGCGGCGAATCGGGCGCAGCAGCGGTTCGGTAAGCTGCAGCAGCACATATTCCACCGGGCTACGCCCCTGGCTGACCCAACTCATGATTGCCATTAACAGCAGCACCCAGAAGATCAGCGAACCGAGCGTTTTAATAACAATCAGCACCGCCGCCAGCACGATGAACACGCCGTTCATGGAGACGTACGGGTTCAGGAAGACTTTCACAACACACAGCAGCAGCGCGATAAGCAACGATGCGCTGTCAATGGGCCCCATTGAAGGAATGATGCGACGCAGCGGGCCAACAATCGGCTGGGTGATTTTCACGATAAACTGGGAAAACGGGTTATAAAAATCACAGCGCGCCCACTGCATCCAGATACGCAGCAACAGCACCATCGTGTAAGCCTGGATAATCAGTGACAGGAGAGTGGACAACGTATTCATGGCGTTCCTCAGTTTTCCTTAGTTTTTTGTGTAATCGCGCGCGCCAAAAATGGCGGTTCCGATGCGCACCATGGTGCTGCCTGCCGCAATCGCGGCCTGCATATCGTCTGACATGCCCAGCGAAAGGGTATCCACGCCAGGGTAACGTACCTTAAGTGCGTCAAATGCGACAGCCATTTGGCGGGCCACGGCAAACTGCCGTTCATAATCAGCCTCGGGAGCAGGGATCGCCATCAGTCCACGCAGGCAAAGACCGGGTAATTCCACCACCTGCGCCGCCAGCGCGTCCAGCTCGGCAAGGGAGATGCCGGATTTGCTCTGCTCATCACTGATATTGACCTGAATCAGCACGTTCAGCGGTGGCAGAGAGTCAGGTCGCTGCTCGCTTAAGCGGCTGGCGATTTTGAGGCGGTCCACGGTATGGCACCAGTCAAAATGTTCAGCCACGAGGCGGCTTTTGTTGGACTGTAAGGGGCCGATAAAGTGCCACTGGATATCCGCGATGCCCGAATCCTTGAAATGGCGAATCTTATCAACGCCTTCCTGAACGTAGTTTTCACCAAAGCCACGCTGACCCGCCGCGTAAGCTTCTTCGATGGCGCTCGCAGGTTTTGTTTTGCTGACTGCAAGCAGCGTAACGTCTTCTGGAGCACGGCCGCAGGACGTTGCAGCGGCTGAGATTTTGTCCCTGACCTGTGCCAGGTTATGCGCAATATCGTTCATGTTCCCAGGTGGCTTTATGGATATGGAAAAAATAGTGGAGCTTAGTGTAAAGCATAATGTCTCGGATCTACACCTGTGCGATCGCCGTCCCCCACGGTGGCGAAGGCAAGGACGGCTGGAAGCCGCACCGTTCGACGCGGTGGATATTCACGCGCTGCTCGCCGAAAATTTAAACACGCAGCAGCAACAGCAGTGGCAGGCGTGCGGACAGATAGATTTTGCCCTCAGTACCCCAGGGCTTCAACGCCTTCGCGCCAGTGCGTTTTTACATCACGAAGGGGTGTCGCTTGCGCTGCGCCTGTTGCCTGACACCTGCCCGACGCTGGATATGCTGGACGTGCCCGCCGTTATCCCTGAGTTACTAAGGCGCGATAACGGTCTTATTCTGGTTACGGGGGCGACGGGCAGCGGTAAATCCACCACGCTGGCGGCGATGGTGGATAACCTTAATCACCATCTCGACGGGCATATCCTGACCCTGGAAGATCCCGTGGAGTTTATCCATACGAGTAAACGTTGCCTGATCCAACAGCGGGAAATCGGCCCGCACTGCGCCTCGTTTGCGGCGGGGTTACGCGCGGCATTACGCGAAGACCCGGATGTCATTCTGCTGGGGGAATTGCGTGACAGCGAGACCATTCGCCTGGCGTTGACCGCCGCCGAAACCGGGCATCTGGTGCTGGCGACGTTACATACACGCGGCGCACCGCAGGCTATTGAACGGCTGGTGGACAGTTTCCCCGCCGAGGAGAAAGAGCCGGTGCGTAGCCAGCTTGCCGGAAGCCTGCAGGCCGTATTGTCCCAGCGGCTGGCGGCAGACAGGCAGGGCGGACGTGTGGCGCTGTTTGAGCTGCTTATCAACACACCTGCGATAGCCAACCTTATCCGTGAAGGGAAAAACCACCAGTTGCCCGGCGTGTTACAGACCGGGCAGCAGGCGGGAATGCAGACCTTCGACCAAAGCCGCCAGCAACGGCAGGCTCAAGGGCGACTTTAGCGGATATTCAGCGCGTAAACCGCCGGTAAAGCGCCTGCTGTGGCAATGATCTCCAGACGTACATTTTGCGCGGTAATGGGGATAGATAACCTGTGTTCACGCACGGAGTGGTGGTTATTTGTTTCCTCGGCCAGCAGGGTGTCATCGGCCCACAGACAATAGTGGGTGATGCAGTGCGGCGTCACCGGCAGGAAATGGCCCATCTGCACGGTTTCCATGGCGTTATCGAAATCGTTGTCCTGTACCAGTGTCAGGCTGGTGAAGGTTTGTGGCGCATCCCAGTGCCAGCGTAATACCGGTTTGACGTCATCGGCGGCAGGTACCCAGGCATTGGCCTGCTGCTCGGGGCGCAGGCGGCCATTAAGCACATTGTCGGCGCGATAGCAGCTTAACGGCTGGCTAAAACGCAACGCAGGCATTACCTGATGTGGGCGACGGCGCGGCAACCAGAAGTCAAACTCATCGACGCCATAGTCGCCATCCACCACCTGGCGGGTATGTTTGGCGACGCGGGCATTCAGGCTATTAAACACGGTCATAATGCCGGGCAGGTGGGTGTCGGTGAGGGCAATGTCCACCTGTTCACACGCTTCAAAGGCGATAAAGACATACTGATCGCGCTCGCTTTGCCACGGGAAATGGACCGTCTGCGCCTGCTCGCCCTCAATGTGCAGCGTTGTGCTGGCGTACTGATAATCGGGCGTGAAATTACCGCTGCGCGCGCTGCCCAGAAGCGAGACCTCAAGTGGCTGCTGAGAAGCGGAACGCAGGGTAAAGGTCATGTCGGGCAATGACTCCCCGGCTTTAACAGGCAGCAGCAGCGCCATTCTTTCGCCGAGCGAATGCCAGTGGCCGTTAGGGGCAAGCGTACTGAGGGCGTATTCACTGCTGGCGGTGACCGACGCGCCGAGTGTCGGGTCCTGTAACCACTGACGGGGAATGTAGCAGCCGCTGGCCTGCAACCGCTGTTGCAACTGGCCGACATTATCCCGCTGGGCCAGCTCTGCCGGGGTGATGTCGTGCGTTTTACACAGCGCGGCAGCGCGGCCGACAACTTCGCCCAGCAGACCGCAGGTGCACATCACCCGGGCGCTACCAAAGGCAACGTGAGAGGCGGAAATGAGCCGTCCGGTCAGGAAGAGATTATCCAGCGAGCGGCTGTAAAGGCTTCGCAGCGGGATGGTATAGGTGCCTTTACTGTGAAACTGGCGACAGCCATCATGGGTGCTGTAGACCCCGTCCGCCGGATGCAGGTCGATAGACCAGCCGCCGTAGGCCACGGCATCATAGTGGTCGCGCTGTTCTATGATGTCCTGCTGGCAAAGCAGGTGATCGCCCATAAAACGACGGCTTTCGCGTTTACCGGGAATGACGCCAACCCATTCGATGGTCATGTTGGCCGCTTCCGGGAACTCGCCGGAGTTTTTAATGTAATCCCACACGCCCCAGACGATTTTCCACAGCTCCCATTTAATCTCTTCACTCTGGTGAATGGTGTCCAGCCGTCCGCCCCATTCCAGCCACCACAGGTCGCAACCATTGAGGGTGGATGTCAGGCGTTTGTAGCGGGGAATAGCGGTAATATCTTTTAATGCGAACGAAGGGGGAACAAAATTCACCGGGCCGTTCGTCTGTTTGGTGTAGAAATAGATCGAGTGCCCGAGCTTGTGGCCGAAGTTGTCGCCGGGGGCCATTTTTTCCCCCAGTTCGTCCATCTCTTCGGCACCTTCGCGGTACTCTGCCCCTGCCAGAAAGCCCAGCACGCCATCCCCTGTTGCGTCGCAAAACTGGTCGGCGGTGACGATATAAAATGTCTCGTTGATGGCGTTAAAGGCGCTGACCTGGGTGAGGGTTCGCTGGTTTTTCTCCAGTTCGTAAATCGTGGTATTGAGCAGCAATGTCAGCCCTGGCTGGCTTTTTGCCATATCCAGCAGCACCAGGTCGAACATAACCGGGTTGCCCTCTTTGTTGCGCCAGAGATTCTCTTCGAGGATTTCTCCCATGATGCCGCCTTCACGCGCCCAGCGGTTATTGTTGCCCATATGCGATGTGGCGCCGTTGGCCCACAGGCGAACTTCGCTGGACGCATTGCCGCCGAGTACCGGTCGGTCCTGGATCAACACGACCTGTAACCCGTCCCTGGCGGCGGCGAGCGCAGCGCAAAGACCCGCGAGGCCACCGCCCGCTACCAGCAGATCGGCATGCAACTGTTCAGAGGGAAAGGTTCTGGACGCAGTTTGCGGATAGATGTTCATACCTTGTATCCTTCTTTACTGAACTGACGGTAAAATCGAAAATTCCTGCCACCTGAGAGATAAAGCCTGTTATGTCCTCACAACCGAACCAAAGCCTGATTGATGGCATTCGCTGCCTGCAGTACCTGGTCTCCAGCGGCCGCGCGATTGGCTGTCGCGAACTGGCGCGTCTGATGGGCATAAATACCACCCGTGTAAATCGGTTGCTGATGACGATGGCGTCCATCGGCCTGACGATGCAGGATGAGCAGCGTCGTTACCTTCCCGGCCCCGGCATTCATGCGCTCGCGGCGCAGGCGATACGCGGCTCGGCACTCTTTTCCCAGGCGCTCCCTCTGCTGGAAAGCTACGCGCCCAAAGATATCGTGGTGGCGATGGGCGTGCTCTGGGAGGATCAGGTGATTTATATCTATCACTCTGAACCCGGTAGCCAGATGAGCCAGGCGCTGGCTGGTTTTCATATGCTTCCTGCATGGCAGTCGGTCATCGGTATGTCGCTTCTGGCGGCAGAGAGCGATGAAGAACTGCAAAAACGTTTTGTCGACGAACAGTGGCAGCAACTTGCGCCGCATATCGCCCAACAACGTGAGCTTGGACGCGTGGTCTGGCATCACGATGACGGCGAGGTATCCATGGCGAAGCCTCTTGGCGCGCACTCTGCCGCGCTGGCGTTTGCCGGAATGTGGCAGGTTGACGACGCTGTCATTGATGAACGCCTGAGCGAACTTCACACCCTGGCACGGCGGCTGACACAGAAACCCTGACGCATTTAATTCCTGAACAATGTTTCTTTTATAGAAACATTAGTGAAAAAGCAAAAAGCACGCCCTGGAAATGTGAGGGGGATCGGGGGATTGCGTTTTGGGGAAGGGAGAAGGCAAAAAAGGCTGAGCGGCGCTCAGCCTGAGAATCACAGATGCTGCTCGAAGTAGCTTTCGAGGATGATAACCGCAGAGGCAGAATCAACACTGCCTTTATTCAATGCACGAAAACCGCCGCGCTCAAACAGACCCGCACGGGCTTCTACCGTACTCAGCCGCTCATCATGCAAAATAATTTTTGCGCCGAAGCGGCCATGGATTTTATTGGCGAAGTTGCGCGCACGCGCGGTCAGGGGCTGCTCTGTGCCATCCATATTCAGCGGCAGGCCGACAATAACGGCTTCCGGCTGCCACTCTTTTAACAGCTTCTCGATAAGTTTCCAGTCCGGCGTCCCGTCTTGCGCTTTCAGAGCATTCAGCGGGCGCGCCGTACCGGTCACGCGTTGTCCGATGGCGACGCCAATACTTTTGGTACCAAAATCAAAGGCCAGCAGGGTTCCGCTCATCAGGCATGTCCCGCCACGCCCGGCATGGTCGAAATATCAATGCCGATAAGTTTTGCCGCTTCCCGCCAGCGGTCAGCGATAGGCGTTTTAAACAGGATATTTTGATCCGCAGGAGCGGTAAGCCAGGCGTTATCCAGGATCTCCTGTTCAAGCTGGCCTTTTTCCCATGAGGAATAGCCCAGCGCGACCAGCACGTTCTTAGGTTGATCGGCAGTGCCCAGTGTCTCCAGAACATCGCGCGAGGTAGTAATTACGGTGTTATCCGAAACGCGAATGCTGGAAGAGAAGCTGGCAGGCGGCGTGTGCAGAATAAACCCACGATCTTCCGCCAGTGGGCCGCCAAGCAGCACGGGTTTATCCAGACGAATGGCCGGATCGCGTGCTTCCGGGTTAATTTTCAGTTTCTCCAGGACGCTTTCAACTTTCAGGTTTTCCAGCGGCTTATTGATGATAAGCCCCATGGCACCGTCTTCGTTGTATTCGCAAATATAAACCACCGATCGCCGAAAAAGGGGATCATGGAGAGCAGGCATGGCAATAAGAAAGTGATGCTGTAAATTCATTGTCAGAGGTTCTGTTTCCTGGTTCAAAAAAGCAGCAGCCTAGTATGAGGGGAAAGCTGCACGCTGTCACTAGCCAGACTTTGGAGTTTATGAGCGGGTTCCCTCCCGCCATCCCTTTATCTGCAATAATTCGCGCTGTCTGTGCCCTGGCACCATTGAGCAACCCGAATTATCGAGGGTAAATATATTTATTATTTCGCCAGGCGTTTTTCGATTGCGTCCATCAGCATGCCGGTAATAGAGATCGGGAACTCCGCCTCGATCTCGCGCACGCAGGTGGGGCTGGTGACGTTAATTTCGGTCAGACGGTCGCCAATGATATCCAGACCGACGAAAATCAGCCCTTTGGCTTTCAGCGTCGGGCCGACGCGGCGGGCAATCGCCCAGTCGCTTTCGGTCAGCGGACGCGGTTCGCCGCGGCCACCGGCGGCCAGATTACCACGCGTTTCGCCACCCTGCGGGATACGCGCCAGGCAGTATGGAACCGGCTCGCCATCCACCACCAGCACACGTTTGTCGCCATCTTTGATAGCCGGCAGATAGTTCTGCGCCATGCAGTAGCGGGTGCCCAACTCGGTCAGCGTTTCGGTGATAACCCCCAGGTTCGGATCGCCCTCTTTGACACGGAAAATCGAGGTGCCGCCCATGCCGTCCAGCGGCTTGAGGATGATATCGGTATGCTTTTGCCAGAACGCTTTAAGCTGCGCTTTATTGCGCGTCACCAGCGTTTCCGGGGTCAGGTCAGGGAACCAGGCGGTAAACAGCTTTTCGTTACAATCGCGCAGGCTCTGCGGCTTATTGACGATCAGCGTGCCTTTTTCTTCCGCACGTTCAAGGATATAGGTGGCGTAGATAAATTCGGTATCGAACGGCGGGTCCTTACGCATCAGCACCACATCCAGCGAGGCGAGTTCGATATCCTGCTCGTCGCCAAACTCGTACCATTTGTCGTAGTTTTGCTCGACGGAAAGCAGACGGGTACGCGCACGGGCTTCGCCGTTGATCAGGTAAAGATCCGCCATTTCCATATAGTGCAGTTCGTAGCCACGACGCTGCGCTTCGAGCAGCATGGCGAAGCTGGTGTCTTTTTTGATATTAATCTGCGCGATGGGGTCCATCACGATGCCGAGCTTAATCATAGGCTTCTCCGTTTAACCCAGATCGCCAAAACGCACCTGCAGCGCGGTAATGGCGGTAAGGGCAGTTGTCTCTGTGCGCAATACGCGGGGTCCCAACAGAATATCAGTAAACTGGTAGCGCGAGGTCATGGCGATTTCGTCTGTCGTCAACCCGCCTTCCGGGCCAATCAGTAATCGTACGCGTTCCACTGGCAACGGCAGAGTATTAATGCTCTGGCTGGCGCGCGGGTGAAGATTCAGCTTAAGGCCGTTCTCTTCTTCTGAACACCACTGTTCGAGATCCATTGCCGGGCGAATCTCAGGAATACGGTTACGACCACACTGTTCACAGGCGGCGATGGCGATCTTCTGCCACTGCTGAATCTTTTTATTCAGGCGCTCGGCATCCAGTTTAACGCCGCAGCGCTCAGAAAAAAGTGGCGTAATGAGGCTTACACCCAGTTCGATCGATTTCTGGATAGTAAATTCCATTTTCTCGCCGCGAGACATCACCTGGCCCAGATGAATATGCAGCGGTGACTCCCGATCGTCCACCTCTCCCTGGGTTACCTTAACGATAACGCTCTTTTTATCGGCGCGGGTGATTTCGGCGTCAAACACCTGGTTCGAACCGTCAAAGAGCTGAATAGCCTGGCCCTGGCCCATACGTAATACGCGGCCAACATGGTTTGCCGCATCGTCGGCGAGGGCGATTTCAGTGCCAGTCTGGATGAGTTCAGGGTGGTAGATGCGTGGGACGCGCATAGTTCAGATTTCCGTGTGAAGTGTGGCGCATTTCCCCCTCACCTTAACAGGTCGCGATTTGCGGCCTCTCCCTTGTAGAGAGAGGGGTGGGGTGAGGGGCAATACACCTGCAAAATTTACAATTGCCGCTAGTGTAGGTTAGCTCTTTCGCGCCATGCAAGCGCGCTGCACGTAAGGGTTATGATTCCCCTGGACCTGAGCGATACGCGACTCACGCGTACATTCCCAGTCGGTCACCGGGTAGAGTTTATCCCAGGCGGTAAAAAGCTGTGTCTGCTGGCGCGACAGGGTGAGCTGATACTGATCGCGCATATAGAAGTAGGTGCGGGCAATCACACCACGGGCGCTGGCAGGCGGCTCGGCCAGTTTGGCCTTGAAGTCGATCTTCATTTCACAGCGCCCGTACTGGCCTTCGCCACCGTTCCACTGGCCGTACATAAAGTTGCCGCGATCGGCATTCACTTCACCCACGGCGGGTTGCAGGTTGTGCATATCGCTTTCCATCTTGCGATAAACAGGGTCTTTGGCGCAGTTTTTCCGCCCGCCATCCTGCCAGCACTGACGCTGATGGCCGAATTGCCAGGCCGGGACAACATGCTCCCATTCAATACGGCTGGCGCGGTTTTCATTTTTGCGCACCTTATAACCGCAGGAGGCCAGATCGACCACCCCTTTTTTTCCCTGCCACTGAATTTTACAGCCGCAATAAAAGTCGCCCGGAACGTCGGCGTTGACTTTAACCCCGGCGGCTTTGGCCTGCGCGAAGCTATTGATGCCGTCCGCCAGTACCGGCGCGCTGAGGATAAGCAGTAAAGATGAGATAACGCGTAACATTGCAAACTCCCTGTCAACTGGAGTGCGCAACGTAGCGGAAGCGATTGTCAGATGCAATCAGTTGGCGCGGAAAACATTCTTAATGGTTCATGTAATTAGCGCTCAGGTACCAGCGTTTCGCCGCACTGTACACAGCGATAGGTAGTCTCACCGCGCACCACACGATTATGTCGCCGCACGGTCAACTGATGCTGCTGGCACTTGCAGCGGTAGGAAAAGGTATTTGGCCGCACCGACTCCAGTTCAAACTGGTGAGTACGGCGCGCAGGGACGCCGAGCACGCTTTCCATCATCCATTTCCACTCTTTACCGTGTGGCGGAACGCGGCCGAAATGTTTCCACACCAGCAAATGCGCCAGCTCGTGCGGCACCACCTCGTCGATAAACGCCTGTTGATTTTCCATCAGCAACACGGGGTTCAGGCGGATTTCATACGTATTGAGCCAGGCCGTGCCTGCCGCTGTGCCCCGTTGCTGATAAACCAGTTTGGGTTCCGGATAGTTACGCTCAAGTTTCTGATTGGCCAGGGCAAGTTTTTCCCGCAGGCTGCGCATTACTGCCTGCTGTATAGCGATGGGGAGACGGGAGGTTTTCATAATCGCAGAGGATAGGGCGGGTAGCGGGGGAGCGCAAGAAAAAGCCTCCTCCGGACAGGGAGCGAGGCTTCATTCTGGTTTACAGCGATTGCAGGAAGGTCAGCAGATCGTTGTTCAGTTGATCCTGATGGGTCACCGCAAAACCGTGCGGCGCGTTGTCATACACTTTTAACTGCGCGCCCGGGATCATTTCTGCAGCCACTTTTCCGGTCGATTCGAACGGTACGATCTGGTCGTTGCTGCCATGGATCACCAGCGTCGGCACGTCAACTTTGGCAATATCCGAACGGAAGTCGGTCTCGCCGAAAGCCGTGACGCAATCAATGGTCCCTTTGAGTGAGGCCAGCAAAGCAATGTTCAGCGTCTGGGTCAGTACGCCCTGGGAAACCGTCTGTCCGGCGTTAATGCCGTAGAACGGCGTGGCGAAATCGCTGATAAACTGCGCCCGGTCTTTGCGCAGCCCGTCGCGAATGCCCTCGAAAACGCTGGCATCGACACCCTGCGGGTAGTCCGCCGTTTTGCCGAAAATCGGTGTCACCGCACCCAGCAGGACCAGCGCTTTAACGCGCGCCGTGCCGTAACGACCGATATAGCGCGACACATCGCCGCCGCCCATGGAGAAGCCCACCAGCGTCACATCCTGCAGATCAAGCGTGGTGATGAGATCGTTAATGTCGGAGGCGAAGGTGTCATAGTTGTACCCTTCCCACGGCTGGTCGGAGCGGCCAAAACCGCGGCGGTCAAAGGCGATGACGCGATAGCCGCGCTCGGCCAGGAAATTCAACTGGCTGTCCCACATATCGCCATCCAGCGGCCAGCCGTGGCTAAACAATACCGGTTTTCCCGCGCCCCAGTCTTTGTAATAAATCTGCGTACCGTCCTGCGTTTTGATTGTGCTCATACGTAAATCCTCACTGTCGCTCTTGCTTGGGTTGATGTGGGTAACTGTTACATTATGGGTGCTATCAGATAACGTGCTTCGGGAAGATGTCCGCCGCGATGGAAGGCCTGTACCTTACTTTGAATCAGCAGGTCATTTACCGTGTGGCGCTCCAGTTGGCGTAGATGTTCAATCCAGGTGCCGACCACGAACGACTCCACGAAGACGCCGGGGCGCTGGATATCCTCATACACAGACCAGCTCAGTGCGCCGCCGCGTACCCGCACCCGGCGAATCTCCTGGATACAGACGACGAAGCGGGAGACATCCTCGGGATCGATCAGATATTCATACATCACCATGACCGGGCCACGTTCATGTGAGATATCGAGCGCCTGGGCATTACTGTCGATATCACGAATGTCCAGATTGAGGTCAGGATCTTTATTCAGTTGCCAGCGCAGCACTGTCAGGCTTGCCAGCAGCATGCCCACCGTTGCCACGCACAATGAGGCAGGAATACTAAAGTGCGATGCCAGTTGGCCCCAGATGGCGCTACCGAGCGTCATCGAACCAAAAAAGACGGTCAGATAGACCGCCAGCGCGCGGGCTTTTACCCATTTGGCGGCGCTACGCTGCGCCCCGACATTGAGGGTGGAGAGCACCGCAATCCAGGCGAAACCGGTTAAGAATTCAAACGCATTGAGCAGCCAGAAATGACGGATAAACGCCAGCGCCAGCATGCTGATCGCGAAAATCACGCTGTTAATAACCATCAGCCGGTCCGGGTTGAAGCGCTTGCGTAAACGCGGTAGCACAATCGCACCGCAAATCGCCCCCAGGCCGATACAGGCCAGCATGATGCCGTAACCGCCAGGCCCAAGGCCCAGTTCACGGCGGGCCACCAGCGGCAACAGCGCCCAGCCTGCACTGGCGAAGGTGAAGAACGCCACGGTACGCACCAGCACGTTACGCAGTACCGGAGCGGCATGCACATAGCGCAGCCCGGCGCGAACGGCGGGGAAAAAGTGCTCCGGCGGCAGGCGTTGAATCAACGGTTCTGCTTTCCAGCGCCACAGCACCCAGGCGACGCCCAGCACTGATGTCGCATTGAGGGCAAATACCACCCACGGTCCGGCAAAAGAGAGGATCAGCCCGCCCAGCGCCGGGCCGATGGCGCGGCTGATATTGATGCCGAGCGAGTTCAGCGCGATGGCCGGGGCCAGTTCGTGTTTTTCCACCAGGTCCGGCACGATGGCCTGAAACGGCGGAGAACTCATGGCCGCGCCAGTGCTTAATAAGAAGGCCGCAACCAGCAGCACCGTTGGCGTTACTAACCCGGCTAAAGAGAGCAGGGTGAGCCCGCTGGCGGCAATAAACACCCACAACTGGGAAAACAGCAGATATTTGCGTCGGTCGACAATGTCCGCCATCACCCCGGAGGGGAGGGCGAAGAGAAACATCGGCAGACTACTCGCCGCCTGAACCAGCGCCACGGAAAGCGGGTTGGCGCTTAACGTCAGCATGGTCCAGTTCACCCCCACATCGTTCATCCATGAACCGATGTTGGAGACCACCGTGGCAATCCATAGCATCCGAAATACCGGCTGGCGCAGTGGCTGCCAGGAGGACGCGCCAGCGGATGCGGCCGACGGGGTTTGTACCGTCGCCGCGTGAACATCATTGACTTGCGCCATGCCTGAACTCCTGGTTGCCCGGCATATTTACCCGCCATTTACCCGGGCCGGTTAATGCCAGCGTGGTGAAGATGATGAGCAGCAGCCAGCCAAATTGTCCTTCCGCGATACTCCATTGCGGGTGCACAGCCAGCATGGCAACCAGCAGCACGCCGATAATCGGCAGACAGGCCAGCCGCGTGCCAACACCGAAAATGATGAATATCGGACATACCACCTCTGCCAGAATGGCAGGTAGCAGGCTGAACCAGGGGCCAAAGCCGAACGGATCCTCAATGCGGGTGAGCTCTTCATGAAAATTCAGCACCTTCGGCAGACCATGCACATAGAGAAGCAGCAGCCCGCCGGTCAGGCGCAGAAAGAACAGCCCCGCATCAATACGGGGCGACATCAGCGTTGTATTTTTCATAGGCATCAGAACGCAAAGCAGCTACAGCCGAGCGCGCCCCAGAAGGCGTTATCGTCTGAAACCGGAATGGAAGATCCGCGTGCCACACCGTGCTGGTGGTTATGCACGCCGCAGGGGCCGCTACAGTGGTGTGCGGCGGGCATCATGCCGACACGTGTTTGCTGTGGCGGCGCGCTGCGGTAGTGACCCGGCACGTTGACCACCGGCGACCACTCCGGCAGCACCGGAATTGCAGGCGGGGCTTCTGAGCTGAAACCGCCCGCGGCATAGACGATATTGCCATTGACTACCGTCAGCACCGACTCAATGCCTTTGATCTCCTCTTCCGGTACGCGGAAATAGTCCTTGCTCAGCACGGCGAGGTCAGCCAGTTGGCCCACTTTAATCTGGCCTTTTTTGCCCTGTTCGCTTGAGAACCAGGCGCTGCCCTGTGTCCAGAGCATCAGCGCGGTGTCGCGATCCAGGCGCGCATTAACGTCGTACATCTGCATACCGCCGACGGTACGCCCGGAGACCAGCCAGTATAACGCGGTCCACGGATTGTAGCTGGCCACGCGGGTCGCGTCGGTTCCCAGCCCGACCGGTACGCCGGTTTCGAGCATTTTCGTCACCGGCGGCGTGTGGCGCACCGCGTCCATGCCATAACGTTCCGCGAAGTACTCACCCTGAAATGCCATACGGTGCTGCACGGCAATACCGCCGCCCAGCGCTTTGATGCGGTCAATGTTTTGCTGGGTCACGGTTTCTGCGTGGTCAAAGAACCAGTGCAGGCCATTAAACGGAATATCGCGGTTCACGCGCTCAAACACATCGAGCATGCGACTGATGGATTCGTTATAGGTGGCGTGCAGGCGGAACGGCCAGCGGTGCTCGACCAGATGGCGCACCACGCGTTCCAGCTCATCTTCCATGCCAGGCGCGAGGTCCGGGCGCGGTTCAAGGAAATCTTCAAAATCCGCGGCAGAGAACACCAACATTTCACCCGCGCCGTTGTGACGGAAAAAATCGGTGCCCTGACCCGGTGTCAGCATGTCGGTCCATTTCTCGAAATCTTCCAGCTCATGGCCGGGGCGCTGGGTAAAGAGGTTATAGGCGATGCGGATGGTCATCTGCTCTTTGGCGTGCAGTTCGCTTATCACTTCATAGTCTTCGGGGTAGTTCTGGAAGCCGCCGCCCGCGTCGATAGCGCTGGTGAGGCCCAGACGGTTTAGCTCGCGCATAAACTGACGGGTGGAGTTAACCTGCTGTTCCAGCGGCAACTTCGGCCCTTTGGCCAGCGTGGCATAGAGGATCATGGCATTTGGTCGCGCAATCAGCATGCCGGTGGGATTGCCGTTGCTGTCGCGCTGGATCTCTCCCCCTGGCGGGTTCGGCGTATCTTTGGTGTAGCCGACAACGCGCAGGGCGGCGCGGTTGAGCAGGGCGCGGTCATAGAGATGAAGGATAAAGACCGGGGTATCCGGCGCGGCGTCGTTGATCTCCTCGAGTGTCGGCATCCGGCGTTCGGCAAACTGGAATTCGCTCCAGCCGCCCACCACGCGTACCCATTGCGGTGAGGGGGTGCGCAGCGCCTGTTCTTTCAGCATCCGCAGGGCGTCCGCCAGCGACGGTACTCCTTCCCAGCGCAGTTCGAGGTTATAGTTGAGACCGCCGCGAATCAGGTGCAGGTGCGAGTCGTTAAGCCCTGGAATGGCGGTGCTGCCTTTGAGATCCACCACTTTGCTGCCGTCGCTGTGATATTCCATTACTTCGGCCTGGGAGCCTACCGCCAGGAATTTGCCGTCACGGATGGCGACCGCTTCTGCAACCGGGTTTTCCCTGTCTACCGTATGAAATTTGCCGTTGAGTAATATCAGTTCAGCTTTGCCGGGCGAGACCATAAATCCTCCTGTCTGAGACATCCGAAGCAGGCATGACGCCGCCGGACGATAAGATGCGATGCTCCGTCAGAACAGAGCGTGGAAGTGGGAGGGATTATGGTGAGCTGGCGAAAACGGCGTCTAGTTATACGAAGGTATACCTATACGAACGTATAGTTATACACAGAGATAATAGTTCTCATTTCTGACAACTCTTACTATCCGTCCCGACAGCAGCGTCCGGGACGAACCGCATTTCGCCTGTCTGAGCAGCGCGAGAATACCCCGGTCACTGTCAGCAAAACGTCCGCTCCCCTTTCACGGGAAACTGCTACTTAACGACAACGGGTATTCTTATGACCAACGCTAAGCTTGAAGTACTGACTCCCCAGAATTGCCAGATTATTTTTATCGATCAGCAGCCGCAGATGGCGTTTGGCGTGCAGTCTATTGACCGCCAGGTGCTGAAAAACAATGTTGTTGGCCTGGCGAAAGCGGCAAAAGTTTTCAACATTCCGACCACTATCACCACCGTTGAGACGGAAAGCTTCTCCGGAAATACCTTCCCTGAACTGCTGGACGTATTCCCCGAGCACGACCTTCTTGAGCGCACATCTATGAACTCCTGGGATGACCAGAAAGTGCGTGATGCACTGGCAAAAAATGGCCAGAAAAAAGTGGTGGTATCCGGCCTGTGGACGGAAGTGTGCAACAACACGTTCGCCCTGTGTGCCATGCTGGAAGGCGGCTATGAAATCTATATGGTGGCTGACGCTTCCGGCGGTACCTCGAAAGAAGCGCATGATTACGCGATGCAGCGCATGATTCAGGCGGGTGTGATCCCGGTGACCTGGCAGCAGGTGTTGCTGGAGTGGCAGCGCGACTGGGCGCATAAAGAGACCTACAACGCGGTGATGGATATCGTCAAAGAACACTCCGGCGCTTACGGGATGGGCGTTGATTACGCTTATACCATGGTGCACAAAGCGCCAGCGCGTGCCAAAGGGGCGCACCGTACTCTGGCGCCGGTGCCAGCCAATAAATAATAAATAATAAATAATGTGCAGGGGCGGCGTGTCAGCGTCGCCCGGCTATGAACCCGATAAGGGGAGAATGACCATGAGTACAGCGCTCATTTCCCTCGGCGCAGGTGTGTTTATTGGGCTGGTCTATGCTTTGCTGAACGTCCGTTCGCCAGCCCCGCCGGCGGTAGCCCTGGTGGGGCTGCTAGGCATGCTGGCGGGAGAGCAGGCGGTCTCAGCGCTGCGCTCACACCATGAACCCCAGGCTGCCATTAGTCAGCCAAAGGCCGCAGTGCAAACGGCGGACCGCCATCCAGAGGCAGGCTAACCATGTTGAAATCGTACGCAATTTCCCTGGCAACGGGCCTGTTAGTGGGTGTTATCTATGGCGCAATACAGGTTCACTCACCCGCACCACCGATCGTCGCCCTGCTGGGCCTTTTTGGTATGCTGGTCGGCGAACAACTGATTCCGCTCGCCCGTCGACTTCTGCGCCGCGAGCCGGTGACAATGGCCTGGTTTCGTCATGAATGTGTGCCCAAAATCAGCGGCACGCCACCTCCTGACGACAAACGCGCCCCTTAGCCTGAGGGCAGACAGAGGAGTACGGCATGAGGCTGTCACCGCGCATTGTCATTATTGATGATGAACGTTCCGTCCGTAGTGGATTAAGCAACCTGCTCCAGTCGGAGGGGTACGACTCTGACGCCTTCGACTCTGCAGAGGCATTTCTTCATCATGAATCTGCGCTGTCTGACGCATCTCTGCTTATTATTGATATCAAGCTCAAAGGCATGAGTGGCCTGGACCTGTATCGCTGGGTAGCTCAACTTGCCGCACCGCCGCCGGTGATTTTTATCTCCGGACATGAAGATGAAAACCTGTCGCGTTATGCTCCGGACTTCGGGGGCGTTACACTGCTGCGTAAGCCCATTAAAATCGAAACGCTGCTGGAACAGATCCGCCGCGAACTCTCTGTGTGAGGAGCGCTAATGAGCGAGAAACTTTCTGCTGCCGGTAAAATGATGGATGGTGAAGTGGTCACCTTAACCGATGACATCATTTTCACTCCGCTGACGCAGGAGGGAGGGATCGCCTGGACGCTTTGCCAGCCGCTACACTCCGGCAGCAGTTTTATTCTTGCCTGCGCGGCCGTCTCAAGTGATGAAGCCGCGTTTCATACCACCCAACGCTTAAAAAATGAATTTGCGCTGCGCAGGCGACTCTCTGGCGCATGGGCGGTAAAGCCGTTCAGCAGTACCAGTTACCATGGCCATTACGCGCTGGTCTATACGCCATTTCCTTTCCGCACGCTTGCACAACTGCCCCGCCTGCGCACCCGAAGCATTGCCGATTTTCTTTCCGTTGCCATTGGCCTGTGTGCCCCGCTACGCCAGATGCATGCGCAGGGATTAATGCACAGTGATATCAAACCCGGTCACTTTTTTATCGACCCCGGCGGCGCTTACCGTCTGGGCGGTTTTGGCCTCGCCAGCGAAGGGACGGATGCCTTTGACCCGTCTCGCCTGACGGAGCCTGGCGGTACGCTGGCATATATGTCGCCGGAGCACACCTCCCGTACGCCGGACAGGGTCGACAGCCGAAGCGATCTCTATAGCCTTGGCATTGTGCTCTACGAGTTGCTGACCGGCGAGCTGCCTTTCGATCTCAGCGAAGGCGGGCAGGCGGAATGGGCCCATCACCATATTGCCTCCGCTCCCAGACCACCCCGACAGGTACGCTCATCGGTTCCGCCAACGCTGTCGGATATTATTTTGCGACTGCTGGAAAAATCCCCGGACAATCGTTACCAGACGGTCGACGGGTTGATTGCCGACCTGCGTCGCAGCGAGGCTTCGCTGGCCAGAAATGGTGAAATTACGCCGTTTATTCCCGGCTTGCAGGACCGGATAGCCGCGCGTTTGCAGCCGGACCCGCTTTTTCTCGACCATCCGCAGCACCATCAACTGCTGACGGTATTTGACCGGGTGGTGGAAAGTGGCGCGCATGCCCTGGTCACGATCGGTGGACCGCCGGGCTGCGGTAAATCTTCGCTCATTGCCTCGGCGCTCAGGAAGCTGCAACAGCGGCAGGCATTACTCGCCGTGAGTAAGGCAGACCAGTATTCGCCGGTGCTACCTTATACGGTCATTGCCTCTGCGTTTCGCGCACTGACCCTTTGGTTACTCGGTCAGGGGGCGGAAGAGGTGGCCCGCTGGAAAATGCGTTTAACACGGGCGCTTGGCGTTCATGCCGCGCTGGCGGTCAATCTGGTGCCGGAGTTAGGTCTACTGCTTGAAAACCCACCCCTGGCTGTTGTGAATACCCAGGCGGCGGATAGCCGAATGCGTTTCAATATGATGGCGCATCGGCTGGTTGAGGCGTTTGCCAGTCCGGACCGACCGCTGGTTCTGCTGATTGATGATATTCACTGGATAGATCAGGCCAGCCTGCATCTGCTGGAGCACCTTATCAGTTGCAGCGAGTCGCTGCCGCTGCTGCTGGTGGTTTCGTACGCTGACAGCGGTGTGTTTGCGGATGCCAGCGAACAGGCGCAGTTGTCGACACTGCGCGTCGGTGCCCGCTATACCGTCGAGCTGCGGCCTGAGCCGTTGAGCGTGAAAGCGGTGTCGCGATGGCTGGCGGAACTGTTGCAGACGCGGGCCGCCTGCCTTGGCGAACTGGCGGCGCTGATCCACGAAAAAACCGGCGGTAACCCGCTCTTTACCCATGAGTTTATTCAGCGCATCGTCAAAGACGGGCTGATTACCCATCACAAACAGCACGGCAAGTTGCACTACGACGCACAGGCGATCCGTTCACGTAATTACACGGAAAATGTGGCAAGCCTGGTCCTGCAACAACTGGCGGAGATGCCCTCCCTTACGCGCAGACTGCTGGGCTGTCTGGCCTGCGTGGGGGGAAACGGTAATCCCGCGCTGCTCAGCGCGATGCAGAAGATAGCGCCGGAGCCGCTACATGAACATCTGCTGCCTGCGGTTACCGCCCGACTGATCAGCCGCAGCGGCGACCAGTATGCCTTTACCCATGATCGGGTGCAGAAGGCGGCCCAGGAATTTCTCGAAGCGGATGATATTTGTCATCTCAATTTTGCTGCCGCGCGGTTCTTTACTGAGGCCGTGTCACAAAATGACAGCAATGAAAATCTGTTTCTGGCGGTCCACCACATTGCGTCATCCATCGACTGTATTCGCGTATCTCCCGAACGCGACGATTATCGTGCGGTCTGCCGTCTTGCCGCTCAGCGCGCCCGGTTGACCGGGGATTACGCCTCGGCGGTGCGCTATCTGCGTACCGCGCGGTTATTGAAAGAAGACGCCTTGATTACCGCGCCTGATGAGGATTTCGCGCTCGCTTTTGAAGAGGCGGAGTGTGAGTTTTTGCAGGGTAATCTTCCATCTGCGCTGACCCTGTGTCATCAACTCCTGCGTGCGCCCGGCAGCCTGCAACAAAAGGCGATTACCGCAGGCATGATGGCAGAAGTGCAGATGCGACAGTCGGATATGAGCCTTGCGCTGGAGACCGCCCTGGCCTGGCTTGCGGTGTTCGGTATTCACCTGAGCCGTGCGCCGACAGATGCGGAGTGCGACGAGGGCTGGCAAATCATTGAGGCTCGTCTTGGGGATGAGCCGGAGAGCCATTTTCGCCAGCTTGCGCGGATTAATAACCCCGAGGCAGAAGCCGTCATCAACCTGATGCTCAGCGCCAGTATGTTTGCCGCGTTTACCGCTCCGCGCCTGCATTTTCTTTTACTCTGCCGGGTCATACTGATGACCCTTGAGCATGGCATTAGCGGCGCGTTTACCACGGCGATTGCCTGGTACGGCGTCATGATTGGTTGTCGCTATCACGCCTACGAAAAGGGGTACAGGTATACGCTGCTGGGGCGCGATTTGGTTGAGGAACAACCTCTAAACCCCTTTATGGGCCGTACCTTTCTGGCGGTGGATTTGTGCAGTGCCTGGGTGAAGCCGCTTAGCGTTGCGGTGGATCACGCTAAAGCGTGCTTTACGGCGGCGGTCGAGCACGGGGATTTAACCGCCGCCTGCTTTATTATCCGCCATCAGACCATGAACTTCCTGATCCGTGGCGATCACCTCGACGGGGTGCTGACGACCATTGAAGGTGGGCTGAGTTTTATCCGCAAGCTACGTTTCCCGGATGTCGAGGTCATGCTTCTCATCCAGCGCCTGTACGTTAACCATTTGCGTAGCGCCGGTTCGGGCAATTTAAGTGGTCATAACCTCTATTCCGAGGCGCTCCTGAACGCGACCAATAAGCATGAGAGTCAGCCGATACCGCTGACCATTTTCTGGTTCTGGCTCTATCAGGGAATGGCCCATTTTATGGCGGGTGAGTATGACGATGCTTTCCGTTGCCTGGAAAAGGCGGCCCCGGTAGCCGATATGGTGCCGGGCTATCTGCATCTGCTGGATTACCATTTCTACAGCGCCCTCTCGCTGGCACAGAGGGTGACGCCGACAACCGTGACGCCCGCACAGCAGGGAACCCTTGTCGCCCATTATGACGTTATCGCACGCTGGGCGGAGCATAACCCGACGACCTTTGCCGACAAAGCGGCGCTGGTGCGTGCGGAGCTGGCGAGACTGGAGCAGACCAACGATATCGCCATCGGCTGGTACGAAAACGCGATAGCCCTTTCCGCAGAGACTGAATGCCACCCGGTGAATGGGCTGGCGTGTGAACTGGCCGGGGGTTTTGCCAAAGCGATGGGCTGGCATGTCGCCGCAGACGGCTATTTCAAAAATGCTTTCTCCGCCTGGCGGCGCTGGGGGGCGGTGGCAAAACTGCGTCAGCTTGAACGCCTGTACCCCCATCTGGCCTCCTCAGGGCCACGTTCGCCTTATGACACTATCACTTTCGCGCAAAACGAAATGATGCACGATCTGGAAAGTGTTTTGCGGGCGGTACGTGCCATGACCGAGGAGATTGACCTCGACCGCCTCGTCCATACGTTGATGACGATGTTACTGGAGCGGGCGGGGGCGCAGCGTGGGCTCTTGATTCGCATCCTTGATAATACCATTCCCGAAACCCAGGCGTGGGCGGAAACATCCTCGGAAGGGGTGAAGGTACAGATTGTCCGGGAGCGCCCCTTGGCTACC
The DNA here is from genome assembly GCF_015167655.1 of Citrobacter sp. BDA59-3. NCBI lineage: Bacteria > Pseudomonadati > Pseudomonadota > Gammaproteobacteria > Enterobacterales > Enterobacteriaceae > Citrobacter > Citrobacter sp. BDA59-3. The sequence goes on along the minus strand of NZ_CP063427.1, from coordinate 4,461,450 downwards.
GATATGCCGCTGTCGGTACTGGCGGCGGTAATGCGTACCGGGCAGGAGATTCGTATCAGCAAGTCTGAGTTGTTCGGCCCGTTCAGTCAGGATCCCTATTTGGTAACATCCGGCGCGGGCATTATGTGCGTACCGATGCATAAACAGGGCAAGCTGGTGGGGGTGCTGTATCTGGAAAATCGGGTGATGCCGGAGATTTTCACCGCCGGGCATTCGCGTATCGTCAGGATGCTGGCGGCGCAGGCGGCGGTTTCGCTGGAGACTGCGCGCCTTTATGCCGAGCGGGTCGAAGAGAACGTGCAGCGTCGCCGGGCGGAAAAAGAGCTACGCGCCAGCCAGACTTCGCTGATGCTTGGGGAGAAAATCAGCAATACCGGCACCTGGCGCTGGGAACTGGAACAGGATGTGATGTTTGTTTCCGACGAGTATGCGCGCATTCTTGGCCTGCCCGACCATCAGCGTACGTTATCAATGGCCGACTTTATGACCCTGGTGCATCCGGAGGATTTCCCACGGATCAACACGCTGGTTAACGATAGTGTGCGTAATGGCGTCTCGATGCGGGCGGAGTTTCGTATTTTCCGCCCGGACGGCGAATGCCGTTATATTCTGGGCGTAGGCAACCCGGTGGAATATGAGGCTAACGTCGCGGAGTACTTTGGCGTTATCACGGATATCACGGCACGTCGTCAGTCTGAGGATGCGGTTCGCGTGGCGCAGGCCGATCTCGCCCGTGTTTCCCGCGCGACCACCGTTGGTCAACTGACGGCCTCTATTGCCCATGAGATTAACCAGCCGCTGATGTCGATTGTGGCCAATGCGGGCGCCAGTCTGCGCTGGCTGAGCCGCGAGCCTGCGATGCTCGGTAATGCGCGCGCAAGCCTTGAGGAGATCATCAGCGAGGGCGAGCGGGCGGGTAATATTATCCGTGGCCTGCAGGCGCTGACGCGCAACCAGACCTCTGCCTGCACGCGCATTAACCTGCATCACCTTGTCTACCATATTGTGGCGCTGTCGCGCAGCGAGCTGGAACGTCAGGAGATCGCGTTGCATTACCATCTTGCGGCGCAGGATGCTGAGATTTTTGGCGATAGCGTACAAATACAGCAGGTGCTGTTAAACCTGATCGTCAATGCGATCGATGCCATGGCGGGGATAGATGATCATCCGCTAATGCTGACGGTGAGTTCAGAGAATCCGCAACCCGGTAAAATTCGCCTGGCCATCGCCGATACCGGCGTAGGCTTTACGCCCGAAGTGCAGAAGCGTCTGTTTGACCCCTTCTATACCACCAAGGAGCAGGGCATGGGGATGGGGCTGAGTATCAGCTACGGCATTATTGAAAAGCACGGCGGTAAATTGACGGCGGAACCTCGCCAGCCTTGCGGCAGTGTCTTTACCTTTACCTTGCCGACACACCCCGCTGAAGCCTGAACCTGGCGGCTATCGCCCGAGGGTTTTTTGAATATTCAGACGGTCTGCAGCCCTGACCAGATCGGTCAGGGAACGGACCTGCATTTTCTCCATCACCCGCTTTTTATGTACTTTGGCGGTGATCTCGCTGACGCCCATTTCGGTGGCGATCTGTTTATTCAGCAGGCCACCAATGGCCAGTTGAAACACCTCTTTTTCGCGCGGCGTCAGTGAGTCATAACGCGTGGTCAACGCCTGTATCTCTTGCGTTTCGTCGAGGGTTTTCTCCGCCAGTTTCAGGGCATCGGCAACGGCCTGGAGCAACAAGCCGGGGACTGCGGGTTTGGTCATAAACTCATATGCCCCTGCCTTCATTGCTTTGACCGAGAGTGGAATGGTGCCAAAACCGGTCAGGAAAATAACCGGAATTACATGCCCAAGCCGGGAAAGGGCGTCGGTGACGTCGAAACCGCTGGCGCCGGGCATATTCATATCCAGAATCAGACAGCCTGGCTGTGAGGTAAAAGGGTGGGACAGAAACGCTTGCGCTGAGGAAAAGTCGGCCACCCGATAATCCTCTGCTCGCAGCAGGCTGACCAGCGCCTGCCTGACGGAATTATCATCGTCCACAACGTAAACAATGTGATCCATGCGTGTTCCTGGCTATTAAAGAATATGCCTGTGCAAGGAAAAGACGGACGGGAAGCGACACCCGACATGTTCCTTACATTACAGTGACATACATATGTTTTTACTAAAGAATAACTGAATGTTAACACAATAATTATCATTATCATGTTTCAAATGAAAATAATAAAAATGAATGGCGTAATAACTCACGTTTCACTCTTCGGGGGCGTTGGCAGATAAAAAATGGCGTATTGGCCGCAGCAAGCGCAGGGCGGCGGAAATTTTTGCCGATATGAATGTCACCGTAGCGGGGGAGAAAATTCAGATTATTCTGCCAGAAGGTGAGCAGGCCAGCCGTCGGATGAGGACTGGCCTGCGATATCGCATGTGGAAGAGCGTGTCTGTGATTTACAGGCACACCATCAATTTAATTATGGGAACCGATTTCGCGCAGCGGGCGACCTTTCATCAGATTACGCTCGATATGCTCCAGCGAAATATGTTTAGTTTCCGGAACCAGCCACAGCGTCAGGATAATAAACAGGACGTTCAGGCCACCATAGACCCAGAAGGTATTGGCGTTGCCAAGGGAGTCCAGCATGGTGAGGAACGTGGCGCCGACAATCATGTTCGCTATCCAGTTGGTTGCTGTTGAGCAGGTGATACCAAAATCACGCCCTTTCAGCGGCTGAATTTCGGAGCACAGCACCCAGATGACCGGACCGGCACTCATGGCAAACCCGACAATAAACATCAGCAGCATGGCGACGGCAAAGTATTGTGCGCCCTGCGAGTGAATGCCCAGATGCAGCATAGTCCCCAGAACCCCCATGCCGACAGCCATCACCAGGAAGCCAAGCACCAGCGTGGGTTTACGGCCCCAGCGGTCAACAACGCCGATCGCGATAAAGGTGGCCAGGACGTTGGTCAGACCGACGATGACCGTCCCCCACATTTGCTGCGTGGTATTACTGTAGCCTGCCAGTTCGAAGATTTTCGGCGCGTAATACATGATGACGTTCATACCGGTGAACTGCTGCATCACCTGCAACAGTACGCCAAGAAAGACCGCGCGACGGAAATTGTTGTTCTCTTTAAACAGCGCCCAGCCGGTCTGTTTCACTTGCAGGCTTTCGCGAATTTCATCCAGCTCGTTTTTGGCTTCGGCGCTCGTATCACGCAGGCGTAACAGCACGCGTTCCGCGTCATGGAAACGGCGTTTGGCGGCATACCAGCGCGGGCTATCCGGCAGGAAGAACACGCCGATAAGCAGCAGGATCGCCGGGATAACAATCACGCCGAGCATCCAGCGCCATGCGCCGCTATAGCTAAATGCCGTATCCGACAGATAAGCACCGAGAATACCGATGGTGATCATCAACTGGTACATCGAAATCATACTGCCACGGATTTTTTCCGGCGCTATTTCGGACAGATAGAGCGGGGCGGTATAAGACGCGATTCCCACAGCAAGACCAAGAATAATACGGGAAATAATCAGTACTTCGACGTTAGGGGCAACGGCAGAACACAGAGAACCAATAACAAAGAGGATTGCGCCGATCATCAGGCTTTTTTTACGCCCGAGTTTCCACGACATCCATCCGCTACCCACGGCGCCGACGGCGGCACCAAACATCATTGAACTGACCACCCACTCCTGTACGTGGGAGTCAATTTTAAAGTCATTGGTGATAAAGGGCAGCGCCCCGGCGATAACACCAATATCCAGGCCAAAGAGAAGTCCTGCCAGTGCAGCAAGGAAGCAGACAAAAAAGGTCATCGCCTTGTTTGAATGTCCCTGTTTTTTATTGTCAGGCATGATGCCCTCCATTCGTTATATCAGTTTTTGCGATGGTAAACGTAGGTCAATGCCGGGCTGTTTTTTGTGATGAATGTCACGCAAGTGTAATCGGTTACATTCGACCAAAAACGGGCAGGCAAATAAAACTGATAAATATTATAGATATAAGAAATAGAGGCGAGAGGGGATGATGGTAGTTTCGGACTAAACCGAAAGGGGGATGTAACAGCGGGTCTTTAATTAATGAAGACCGGGTAATAAGCAGTATCGATAAAAGCAAAGCGGCTGTGTAATCGTTATCATTAACGTATTGAAAACGCTTTAGAAGTTTAGTCGATTTTTGTAAAAGCGCGGGATTACCGGGCTCTGAAAAGCAGCAGGCCAGCACAAGGCTGGCCTGCTAATCTCTGTCGCATCCGGGGAAACACCCCTGACGCTTAGCGGGGCTACGCCGTCCTGTTAGTTCAGGCCGGCAGCTTCGCGCAACTGAGCCGCTTTGTCGGTTTTTTCCCATGGGAAGGTTTCGCGACCAAAGTGACCGTAAGCAGCCGTTTGCTTATAGATCGGGTGCAGCAGGTCCAGCATCTGAATCAGACCATACGGACGCAGGTCGAAGAATTCGCGTACCAGCAGGATCAACTGTTCAGCAGGCACTTTCTCAGTACCGAAAGTTTCCACCATGATAGAGGTCGGTTCTGCCACGCCGATAGCGTAAGAGACCTGAATCTCACAACGGTCGGCCAGGCCAGCCGCTACGATGTTTTTCGCCACATAACGGGCTGCGTAGGCTGCGGAACGGTCAACTTTAGACGGATCCTTACCAGAGAACGCGCCGCCACCGTGACGCGCCATGCCGCCGTAGGTATCAACGATGATTTTACGACCGGTCAGGCCGCAGTCACCCATCGGGCCACCGATAACGAAACGGCCAGTCGGGTTGATAAAGAATTTGGTGGATTCGTTCAGCCACCCGGTCGGCAGGACCGGTTTGATGATCTCTTCCATTACCGCTTCTTTCAGCGATTTCTGGTCGATATCTTCTGCGTGCTGAGTAGAGAGAACGACCGCGTCGATGCCGACGATTTTGCCGTCGTCATACTGGAAAGTGACCTGGCTTTTCGCATCCGGGCGCAGCCACGGCAGGGTGCCGTTTTTACGCACTTCTGCCTGACGCTCAACCAGACGGTGTGCGTAGGTGATCGGCGCTGGCATCAGCACGTCGGTTTCGTTGGTCGCATAACCGAACATCAGACCCTGGTCGCCTGCACCCTGCTCCAGCGGATCGGCACGGTCAACGCCCTGGTTAATATCAGGAGACTGTTTACCAATTGCACTCAGTACCGCGCAAGAGTTGGCATCGAAACCCATATCAGAATGGATATAACCAATTTCACGAACGGTGTTACGGGTGATCTCTTCGATATCCACCCATGCGCTGGTAGTGATTTCACCACCGACCAGCACCATGCCGGTTTTTACATAGGTTTCACAGGCAACACGCGCTTTCGGATCCTGTTCGAGGATCGCATCAAGCACGGCGTCGGAGATTTGGTCAGCAATTTTGTCAGGATGCCCTTCTGAGACGGACTCGGACGTAAAAAGGTGTTTTGCCATATTGTGTTTTCACCCTGGAATAATACGGTTGGCTTAGACACTGTGTCAGGATGCCTTCACGGTTGTTCCGCGAGGACGTGCAGGTAGCGACACGGACTGTCTAAGTGTTAATCAGTATAGATGGATTAACATCTGGATGGCTATTCTAGGTTAATTCTTAATCCCATTGCCAGCGTTTTTTGAGCCTCCACAGGTTCTGTCTGAATTGGTTACAGAAATTTTCCCTATGGATGGCGCCAACGTAATTTTTTATTTTGCATTTTCACCCCGTTATCGGTATAAAACGCCGCGCGCGGCTCATATTAAAAGCGCACGGGACTTCTCGTGTTGCCACTTCCAGCCGGGTTAAGCAATTTATGGCTTTGGCTTGTCGCAGGTCGCAAGACGTGTGTGGAGGTGATACGAGATAATGAACCGTTGCTTTCAGCAGAATCCGTTGCGTCGTTCTGACGCGCGTTTATTCCCCGCAACCCGCATTTCAAATCTGCAAACCTGCCGATGTTATACCCATTTCGGCGCTTCTCAGGACTCCCGGGCCGGTATGGCACAGTGATGACTGAACAAGGGCTCTCCTGTTGATTCAGGGGTTTTCTCGTGGTTTCGCCGAACCGTCATATTTCGTTCGGTCACGTGTTTTACAATGTTATGAACAAGAAACCGGTCGCACAGTCGGCGTTTCAGCATCTTATGCTGCATAGCCAGACTGTTTATGGGTTGTTATCGCAACGTAACGTTGTGATAGTAGTTAACTGTTTTACACTTAATACAAAGAGTTGAGGTTCGCTATGTCTGACGACATGTCTTCATTTTCGCCTTCGTCAGCAGGCGAACACGGTGTACTACGTTCCATGCAGGAGGTTGCGATGAGCTCCCAGGAAGCCAGCAAGATGCTTCGTACTTACAATATTGCCTGGTGGGGCAATAACTATTATGACGTCAACGAACTGGGCCATATCAGCGTATGCCCGGATCCTGATGTCCCGGAAGCCCGTGTTGACCTGGCTCAACTGGTAAAAGCCCGTGAGGCGCAAGGCCAGCGTTTACCTGCGCTGTTCTGCTTCCCGCAGATCCTGCAACATCGTCTGCGCTCTATTAACGCCGCCTTTAAACGCGCGCGCGAATCCTATGGCTATAACGGCGATTACTTCCTGGTTTACCCGATTAAAGTAAACCAGCATCGTCGCGTTATTGAGTCGCTGATCCATTCCGGCGAGCCGCTGGGTCTTGAGGCCGGTTCGAAAGCCGAATTAATGGCGGTTCTGGCCCATGCGGGCATGACCCGTTCGGTGATTGTCTGTAACGGCTATAAAGACCGTGAATACATCCGCCTGGCACTTATTGGCGAGAAGATGGGCCACAAGGTCTATCTGGTCATTGAGAAGATGTCGGAAATCGCGATTGTGCTGGAAGAAGCCGAGCGCCTGAATGTGGTGCCGCGCCTGGGTGTGCGTGCGCGTCTGGCGTCGCAGGGCTCCGGTAAATGGCAATCCTCCGGCGGCGAGAAATCCAAATTTGGTCTCGCGGCGACGCAGGTTCTGCAACTGGTGGATATTCTGCGTGATGCCGGTCGTCTGGACAGCCTGCAACTGCTGCATTTCCACCTTGGTTCGCAGATGGCCAACATTCGCGATATCGCCACCGGCGTGCGTGAATCGGCACGTTTTTATGTTGAACTGCATAAGCTGGGTGTCAACATTCAGTGCTTCGACGTGGGCGGCGGTTTGGGTGTGGACTATGAAGGTACGCGTTCTCAGTCAGATTGCTCGGTGAACTATGGCCTGAATGAATATGCCAACAATATTATCTGGGCGATTGGCGATGCCTGCGAAGAGAATGGTCTGCCGCATCCAACAGTGATTACCGAGTCGGGCCGTGCGGTGACAGCACACCATACTGTGCTGGTGTCTAACATCATCGGCGTGGAGCGTAACGAATATACCGACGCGACACCTCCGCCAGAAGACGCTGCCCGCCCCCTGCAAAGCATGTGGGAAACCTGGCTGGAGATGCATGAGACCGGCAACCGCCGCTCGTTGCGCGAATGGCTGCACGATAGCCAGATGGACCTGCACGATATTCATATCGGTTACTCCTCCGGCACCTTTAATCTTCAGGAGCGCGCCTGGGCAGAGCAACTGTATCTGAACATGTGCCATGAAGTGCAGAAGCAGCTCGACCCGAGTAACCGCGCGCATCGTCCGATTATTGACGAACTGCAGGAGCGTATGGCGGATAAGATTTACGTCAACTTCTCCCTGTTCCAGTCAATGCCAGATGCCTGGGGTATCGATCAACTCTTCCCGGTGCTGCCGCTGGAAGGTTTGAATCACGCGCCGGAACGTCGTGCGGTGTTACTGGATATTACCTGCGATTCCGACGGCGCTATCGATCATTATGTGGATGGCGATGGTATTGCGACCACGATGCCGATGCCGGAGTACGACCCGGAAAACCCGCCGATGCTGGGCTTCTTTATGGTTGGCGCGTACCAGGAAATTCTCGGCAACATGCATAACCTGTTTGGCGATACCGAAGCGGTGGACGTCTTTGTCTTCCCTGACGGCAGCGTGGAAGTTGAACTGTCGGATGAAGGCGATACCGTGGCCGATATGCTGCAATATGTGCAGCTCGATCCGAAAACTTTGCTGATTCAGTTCCGCGATCAGGTGAAACAGACCGATCTGGACGATGCGCTGCAACAGCAGTTCCTCGAAGAGTTTGAAGCAGGGCTCTACGGGTATACCTACCTCGAAGACGAGTAATCAGGACTCACTTTTAACTGACCGGTTTAATCATCTAAATCGGTCAGTTTTTCATTTATAGCGTCCTGGAAAGCATGGAACGCCTGTTCGGCTTATGGATAGTGTGGAGAAGGATGTGACCGACGCGCGTAACTCGTCGCCCCGGTAAGCGCAGCGCCACCGGGGATGTTATATGTCAAATTATTTAATACCGTCCGCCGCCAGGCGATCGCGGATATGTTGCGCACGTTCAGCCGAGGCCGGGTGATCGTCAAACATGGAGCTCTGGCGACCCTCTTCGAGTTTTGCTAATTTTTCGAAGCTGGTGGCCAGCCCAATCGGGCTAATTCCGCGTTTGCGCAACAGATCATAGGAATAATCGTCCGCTTCGGACTCCTGACGCTGCGAGAACTGCGAATTCACCAGTTTTTCACCCAGGTCACCCAACTGGGATTGCGACAAATTGCCTACGACGCCGCCCGCCGATGCGGCAGCGGCACGCACGGCATTGGTGCCAAGCGCCACCTGCATGCCTTTCTTCACGTGACCGAGCGCAACGTGGCCCATTTCATGACCAATTACCGCCTCGACCTCGTTGTCATTCATCATATCCATCAGACCGCTATAAACACGGATACAGCCATTCGCCATGGCAAAGGCGTTAACATCTTTTGCTACGTAAACCTTGTAGTTCACCGGCTGGCCGTTGATATTATCGCCCAGCGCGGCGGCAATCTTGCTAAGTCTCTGATTATACTGACTGCCCGCTGGGGCTATCGTTGCTTTACTGTCCATCTGCTTACAGGCTTCGTCACTCAGGCTTTTAACCTGAGCGTCGCTCAATGTGTAGGCCTGAAAAGCTTCTGCACCGGAGGTCATAAAACCGTTGGAGTCCATATTCTGGCAACCTGCCAACAGGGTCGCTGTCGTCAGAGCAAGCAAAACCGGGCGAATTTTCATCTCTTATCTTCCACGCAGGTTAATTCATAATTCTGATAATGCGCCGCGCACAAACGAGCCGGTGCAGTTGCACAAGTATAAAGAATAGAAGGATTACGGGGCGAGTCCATTGCGCAACGACCATACACCTTCCAGAGATTTCTTAATCCTCAAAAGGATGCTCCATGTACATGACTTGCCGCTTGGGTTACATTGTTGGCACTTTTTTCCGGCGTAGCCCATAACGCGCTGTAGTCAAGTCGTTCCGGGCATGGCCTTTAACAGTCCGATCTGGAGTCAAAATGTCCTCACGTAAAGAGCTTGCCAATGCCATTCGTGCGCTGAGCATGGACGCGGTACAGAAAGCCAAATCCGGTCACCCGGGTGCCCCGATGGGTATGGCTGACATCGCCGAAGTCCTGTGGCGTGATTTCCTGAACCATAACCCGCAGAACCCGGCATGGGCTGACCGCGACCGTTTCGTGCTGTCCAACGGCCACGGTTCAATGCTGATTTACAGCCTGCTGCACCTCACCGGTTACGACCTGCCGATTGACGAGCTGAAAAACTTCCGTCAACTGCATTCAAAAACCCCGGGTCACCCGGAAGTGGGTTACACCGCAGGTGTGGAAACCACCACCGGCCCGCTGGGTCAGGGCATTGCCAACGCTGTGGGCATGGCGATTGCGGAGAAAACCCTGGCGGCGCAGTTTAACCGTCCGGGCCATGACATTGTTGACCACTTCACTTACGCGTTCATGGGCGACGGCTGCATGATGGAAGGTATCTCTCACGAGGTATGCTCCCTGGCCGGTACCCTGAAACTGGGCAAACTGGTTGCGTTCTACGACGACAACGGTATCTCCATTGACGGCCACGTTGAAGGCTGGTTTACCGATGATACCGCCGCACGCTTTGAAGCCTATGGCTGGCACGTAGTACGTGGGGTTGACGGTCATAACGCTGACTCCATCAAACGTGCAGTAGAAGAAGCGCGTGCAGTCACCGACAAACCGTCCCTGCTGATGTGCAAAACCATCATCGGCTTCGGTTCGCCGAACAAACAGGGTACTCACGACTCCCACGGCGCGCCGCTGGGCGACGCGGAAATCGCACTGACCCGCGAAGCGCTGGGCTGGAAACACCCGGCATTTGAAATCCCGTCTGAAATCTATGCTCAGTGGGATGCAAAAGAAGCAGGCCAGGCGAAAGAATCCGCCTGGAACGAGAAGTTCGCAGCCTACGCCAAAGCCTTCCCGCAGGAAGCCGCAGAGTTCACCCGCCGTATGAGCGGTGAGCTGCCGTCTGATTTTGACGCAAAAGCCAACGAATTCATCGCGAAGCTGCAGGCGAACCCGTCCAAAATTGCCAGCCGTAAAGCGTCCCAGAATGCGATTGAAGCCTTCGGCCCGCTGCTGCCTGAGTTCCTCGGCGGCTCCGCAGATCTCGCGCCTTCTAACCTGACCATCTGGTCTGGCTCTAAAGCGATTAACGAAGATACTGCCGGTAACTACATCCACTACGGCGTGCGCGAGTTCGGTATGACCGCTATCGCTAACGGTATCTCCCTGCACGGCGGTTTCCTGCCGTACACCTCCACCTTCCTGATGTTTGTGGAATATGCCCGTAACGCGGTGCGTATGGCGGCCCTGATGAAACAGCGCCAGGTGATGGTCTACACTCACGACTCTATCGGTCTGGGCGAAGATGGCCCGACTCACCAGCCGGTTGAGCAGGTGGCAAGCCTTCGCGTAACCCCTAACATGAGCACATGGCGTCCGTGTGACCAGGTGGAATCTGCGGTGGCATGGAAATACGGCGTTGAGCGTGCCGATGGCCCGACCGCGCTGATTCTGTCCCGTCAGAACCTGGCGCAGCAGGAGCGTACCGCTGAGCAACTGGCAAACGTGGCCCGTGGTGGTTACGTGCTGAAAGATTGCGCTGGTCAGCCAGAGCTTATCTTCATCGCCACCGGTTCTGAGGTTGAACTGGCGGTTGCCGCATGGGAAAAACTGACTGCCGAAGGCGTGAAGGCGCGCGTGGTTTCCATGCCGTCCACCGACGCGTTCGACAAACAGGATGCCGCCTATCGTGAATCCGTACTGCCGAAAGCCGTTTCTGCACGCGTGGCAATTGAAGCGGGTATCGCCGACTACTGGTTCAAATACGTGGGCCTGAACGGCGCTATCGTCGGGATGACCACCTTCGGTGAGTCTGCACCGGCAGAGCTGCTGTTTGAAGAGTTCGGCTTTACCGTAGACAACGTGATCGCTAAAGCGAAAGCGCTGCTGTAATTGCTATTGGATTGAGGGCTGATGCCCTCAATCTGCCCCTTTCCCGGTGGGAGAGGGGACGGATACTAAAACGGTAACCGACAGGTTACCGTTTTGTTTTTTACCTCGACGTATTCCCGCCAAAAATGTGACGCAAGTCAGATAAATGGTCGTCAGGGCTGGACATGGATTCCTTTTGTTCTGTGTTTCGCTTATTCTAGCTGAAGCGTTTCAGTCGCTTAAATGTTCGACAATTAATCAATCAAACGCAGTTTGTGACAGGCGAGGTTCCCCTGTAAAGGTTGCTGCATTACTCTGTGAGCCACCTCAAATTGGGTAACCTTGCAGGAGATCTATGAGCGTACGCATAGCGATTAATGGCTTCGGTCGCATCGGGCGCAACGTGGTTCGTGCTTTGTATGAATCCGGGCGTCGGGCGGAAGTCACCGTGGTGGCAATCAATGAACTGGCAGATGCGGCAGGCATGGCCCATTTATTGAAATATGACACCAGCCACGGGCGTTTCGCATGGGATGTACATCAGGAGCGCGAGCAGCTGTTTGTCGGTGAAGACGCGATTCGTATTCTTCACCAGCGCGATATTGCCGCGCTTCCCTGGCGTGAGCTGGGCGTTGATGTAGTGCTCGATTGCACTGGCGTGTTTGGCAGCCGTGCCGATGGCGAAGCGCATCTGGCTGCGGGGGCGAAGAAAGTGTTGTTCTCGCATCCCGGCGGTAACGATCTCGACGCGACGGTCGTTTTTGGCGTCAACCAGGATGCCTTAAAGCCTGACGATCGTATTGTGTCCAACGCCTCCTGCACCACGAACTGCATTATTCCGATTATTAAGCTTCTCGACGACGCCTGGGGAATTGAATCGGGTACTGTCACCACGATCCATTCCGCAATGCACGATCAGCAGGTGATTGACGCCTATCACCCTGATTTACGCCGTACGCGTGCAGCCAGCCAGTCTATTATTCCTGTGGACACGAAACTGGCGGCGGGTATCACCCGTATTTTCCCGCAATTTTATGACCGGTTTGAGGCGATTGCGGTACGCGTACCGACCATAAATGTGACGGCCATCGACCTGAGCGTGACGGTGAAAAATCCGGTAAAAGCGTGTGAAGTCAATGCTTTGCTGCAAAAAGCAGCACAGGGAACATTTCATGGTATAGTTGACTATACGGAATTACCGTTGGTCTCAACAGATTTTAACCATGATCCGCACAGTGCCATTGTTGATGGCACGCAAACACGGGTCAGTGGCGCGCACCTTATTAAAACCCTGGTATGGTGCGATAACGAATGGGGCTTTGCTAACCGAATGCTCGACACGACGTTAGAGATGGCCGCAAAAGGTTTCAGGTAGGGCGCACATTGCGTTCGCAAAACTTTATGAATCATTGAGAGGATTCACCATGTCTGTAATTAAGATGACCGATCTGGATTTGGCAGGTAAACGCGTTTTCATCCGTGCGGATCTGAACGTACCGGTTAAAGATGGCAAAGTGACCAGCGATGCGCGTATCCGTGCTTCTCTGCCGACCATCGAGCTGGCGCTGAAACAAGGCGCGAAAGTGATGGTTACCTCCCATCTGGGTCGTCCGACCGAAGGCGAGTACAACGAAGAGTACTCTCTGCTGCCGGTTGTTAATTACCTGAAAGACAAACTGTCCAACCCGGTACGTCTGGTTAAAGACTACCTGGATGGCGTTGAAGTTGCTGCAGGTGAACTGGTTGTTCTGGAAAACGTTCGCTTCAACAAAGGCGAGAAGAAAGACGACGAAGCGCTGTCCAAAAAATATGCTGCACTGTGCGACGTATTTGTGATGGACGCTTTCGGTACTGCTCACCGTGCACAGGCTTCAACTCACGGTATCGGTAAATTCGCAGATGTTGCGTGCGCAGGCCCGCTGCTGGCTGACGAACTGGAAGCGCTGGGTAAAGCGCTGAAAGAACCTGCTCGCCCGATGGTCGCTATCGTTGGTGGTTCTAAAGTTTCCACTAAACTGACCGTTCTGGACTCCCTGTCTAAAATCGCTGACCAGCTGATTGTCGGTGGCGGCATCGCCAACACCTTCGTTGCTGCTCAGGGCCACAACGTGGGTAAATCCCTGTACGAAGCTGACCTGGTTGACGAAGCAAAACGCCTGCTGGGCACCTGCGATATTCCGGTTCCGACAGATGTTCGTGTTGCTACCGAGTTCTCCGAAACCGCGACCGCTACCCTGAAATCTGTTTCTGACATCAAAGACGAAGAGCAGATTCTGGACCTGGGCGATGTTTCTGCGCAGAAACTGGCTGATATCCTGAAAAACGCGAAAACCATTCTGTGGAACGGCCCGGTTGGCGTGTTCGAATTCCCGAACTTCCGCAAAGGTACTGAAATCGTTGCTAACGCCATCGCTGACAGCGAAGCGTTCTCCATCGCAGGCGGCGGCGACACTCTGGCGGCTATCGACCTGTTCGGTATCGCTGACAAAATCTCCTACATCTCCACTGGTGGCGGTGCGTTCCTTGAGTTCGTGGAAGGCAAAGTGCTGCCGGCAGTCGCAATGCTCGAAGAGCGCGCTAAGAAGTAAGTATTCAATGGGCAGGGAAACCTGCCCAATTTTCAGCGCGCGTCATGCTCGCGAACTTTTTTCCAACGGTCGAAGATACAGATACAGGACTCGAAAACATGTCTAAAATTTTTGATTTCGTAAAACCGGGCGTCATTACCGGTGATGACGTACAGAAAGTGTTTCAGGTAGCGAAAGAAAATAACTTTGCGCTGCCAGCAGTTAACTGCGTGGGCACCGATTCCATTAACGCCGTTCTGGAAACCGCTGCGAAAGTGAAAGCACCGGTTATCGTTCAGTTCTCCAACGGTGGTGCTGCATTCATCGCGGGTAAAGGCGTGAAAACCGACATTCCTCAGGGTGCTGCTATCCTGGGTGCGATCTCTGGTGCGCATCACGTACATCAGATGGCAGAGCACTACGGTGTTCCGGTTATTCTGCACACTGACCACTGCGCGAAGAAACTGCTGCCGTGGATCGACGGCCTGCTGGACGCGGGTGAAAAACACTTTGCTGCTACCGGCAAACCGCTGTTCTCTTCTCACATGATCGACCTGTCTGAAGAGTCCCTGGAAGAAAACATTGAGATCTGCTCCAAATATCTGGCGCGCATGTCCAAAATCGGCATGACGCTGGAAATCGAACTGGGTTGCACCGGTGGCGAAGAAGATGGCGTGGACAACAGCCACATGGACGCTTCTGCACTGTACACTCAGCCGGAAGACGTTGATTACGCGTACACCAAACTGAACGCAATCAGCCCGCGTTTCACCATCGCCGCTTCCTTTGGTAACGTGCATGGCGTGTACAAACCGGGTAACGTGAAACTGACCCCGACTATCCTGCGCGACTCTCAGGAATATGTTTCTAAGAAACATAACCTGCCGCACAACGCCCTGAACTTCGTTTTCCACGGCGGTTCCGGTTCTACTGCTCAGGAAATCAAAGACTCCGTCAGCTACGGCGTTATCAAAATGAACATTGATACCGACACCCAATGGGCGACCTGGGAAGGTATCCTGAACTACTACAAAGCCAACGAAGCGTATCTGCAAGGTCAGTTGGGCAACCCGAAAGGCGAAGACCAGCCGAACAAGAAATACTACGATCCGCGCGTATGGCTGCGTGCAGCGCAGTCTTCTATGATTACCCGTCTGGAACAGGCTTTCAAAGAGCTGAACGCGGTTGACGTTCTGTAATCTGAGTTAGCATTTATGCCTAAAGCCCGCCTTCAGTGCGGGTTTTTTTTATTGTCTTCGGTTTTACTGATTCATAGTGTTCACAAATAGTTAATTTTGAGCAGGCTGAAAAATTGTGTTAGTTTTTTAGGTAAAGTGTTTATGATTATTCTAAAGGTGACGTTTTGTTCTGCTCTTGTGTTAAATTAATATTGTGAAATCAAAAAGTTAACTTTATGAGTTTTTTTTCAGCTAATGCTTCCAACCTAAAAAAAAGTATAATTTATTTTCTTGATACCTCTGCGCCTTTATAGTTTTGTACCATTGTTCACTAATTTTTTTGATATGGGTTGGGATGCTTTAGAGTACGCCAATTTCATTTTCATAGCTTAAAGGCCAGTGTCATGGATGAAACATTACGGAACTATTATTTAACTTCGTTGTTTTTTATTATTTTAACGATGCTAAGCAGTAAGGCATTTGCTTTTGAATGTAAAACAGCAAGCTATGCGCCGTCAAAGAATACCTCTGCAACATTTACATTTACAACGAATCCTGGGGGGGTGAATAAGGGAACCACCAGTTTAACTTTAATCGATATTGGTCCTTATATTAACTGCTTTGGTAATCCTGGTGATAGCTGGAATGATGCTCTGGGGGTAGAGTCGATAACTTTGATGTCCACTGAATTAAAAAATCTTGGGTTTCAGGCATTCGTTCAGATAAATAATGATGGAGTAGATCATACTCAAATTACTCCACAATCAATCTGTATGTGGTGGAATGCAAATTGTGGGGCTGGGCCAGGAGGTGAAAAATGGCGAACTACACTATCTACTAAAATTGGCATTAAACGGATAGTTAACTCCGGCGCATGGCGAGAGGCGATTACAATCCCTGCTGGCACCGAATTGGTCAGATTAACGGCTAGAATTCGAACGGCAGGCTGGATTAATGCGATTTATACATTTCCAATAAAACTCTCTGCCGATTTGGTTATTCCAGCGTATACCTGCAACATAGACAATTACAACAAAAAAGTGACGCTTCAGAATGCAAAACTTAGCGATATCCTTAGTCATGGTTCTGGGCGTTATACAGGAACTGTGACTGAATTTAGTTATTTATTAACCTGCGATACTGCCACCTCCGTATCCGTGAAGTTTGAAGGAACACCTTTAAGTTCTTCCTCCGGCCCTATTAGTAATGTGCTGGCGAACACTATTGCTGCAACAAAGAATATCGGCATCCAGGTGCTGTTTAACGATACGCCAATAAGCGTTTTAGCCACCGATCCGGCGATGACGGTAATCAATAGTGCTCAGACCAATGAAACGCTTAAATTTAAGGCATATTACTATTATAACGGCGACAGCGGCAGCGGCACATCTGCCGGACCTGTAAAGGCATTGGCGACAATCACTTTTGATTATTTTTAAGCGAGTATTGTACAAACCATTGAATAATGGTCTGGGCTGTGGGCTCAGGCCATTACGCTTTTCTTTAGGCTGATTCTCCCTCTTGACGAAATGTTGGCATAGCGCTGACTTTATGTTTACCCTTTAATAACCTACCGTTCTCGTGTGGGGTGGTTTGTTTTATCTGCGTTTGGCAAACATAAGGAAAAAAGAATGGAAGATCTTCACGTCGTCGACAGCATCAATAACGCAGGCTCCTGGCTGGTGAATAACCAGGCGTTGTTGCTGAGTTACGCTGTTAACATCGTTGCCGCTATTGCCATCATTATTGTGGGTATGATCGTTGCCCGCATGATTTCAAACACCGTCAATAAGCTGATGCGGGCGCGGCACATTGATGCCACCGTTGCCGATTTTCTCTCTGCGCTGGTGCGCTACGGCGTCATTGCATTTACCCTGATAGCCGCACTGGGGCGCGTGGGGGTACAAACCGCCTCAGTCATCGCGGTACTGGGTGCCGCAGGTCTGGCAATCGGTCTGGCACTACAAGGATCACTCTCAAACCTGGCCGCCGGGGTACTGCTGGTGACATTCCGCCCGTTCCGTTCCGGGGAATATGTTGATCTGGGGGGCGTCGCCGGTACCGTTCTGCAGGTGCAGATTTTCTCCACCACGCTGCGCAGCGCTGATGGCCGCATAATCGTGGTTCCCAACGGTAAAATTATCGCCGGGAACATTATCAACTTTTCCCGCGAGCCGGTGCGTCGTAACGAATTTATTATTGGCGTTGCGTACGACTCCGATATCGATCTGGTTACGAAATTGCTGACCGATATCATCCAGGCTGATGATCGTATTCTGAAAGACCGTGAAATGACGGTGCGTCTGAATGAACTCGGGGCGTCTTCCATCAACTTTGTGGTACGCGTCTGGAGTAACAGTAGCGATCTGCAAAACGTTTACTGGGATGTGCTGGAGAAAGTGAAACGTAGCTTTGATGAGCACGGTATCAGTTTCCCTTATCCGCAAATGGATGTGAATTTCAAGCGGGTAAAAGAGCCTGTCGAAGGGTAAAGAATCAGGTCGGCACTGCCGGCCTTTTTATTGCTTTCTATTATTAGCTTAGCTTATTACTCATTAAAATATTCAATTTCCGCTAATGATTCTCGCACGTTATAGTCTGCATCCAGAAAAATATGAGTGAGAATTTATTGTGCTAACCTATTATTTTCAAGGACTTATATTGGGTGCGGCATTGATTTTGCCCCTGGGGCCGCAAAATGCCTTTGTCATGAACCAGGGGATCCGTCGCCAGTACCACATCATGACGGCTTTGTTGTGTACGCTGAGCGACTTGCTGCTGATTTGCGCCGGGGTCTTCGGCGGCAGCGCCTTGTTGATGCAATCTCCCTGGCTGCTGGGGCTGGTCACCTGGGGCGGCGTCGCTTTTTTGCTGTGGTATGGCTATGGCGCGCTGAAAACCGCGTTCGGCAGTCATATAGAGCTTGCCAGCGCCGAAGCGATGAAGCAGGGACGCTGGAAAATTATCGCGACCATGCTGGCGGTGACCTGGCTTAATCCTCATGTCTATCTGGATACCTTTGTTGTACTCGGCAGTCTCGGCGGGCAACTGGAGGCAGAGCCGAAGCGCTGGTTTGCGATGGGGACGATCAGTGCGTCTGTTATTTGGTTTTTTGGCCTGGCGATGCTGGCGGCCTGGTTTGCCCCGCGTCTGCGTACGGCAAAAGCGCAACGTATCATCAATCTGATCGTCGGGGCGGTAATGTGGGTTATTGCCGCGCAACTGGCAAAAGAGGGCGTGGCCCATATGCAGGCGTTATTAAACTAAGTCTGGTCTGATAGACAAACCAACGGTATCCGCTAAGCTGTTGCCTGGCGTGCCGTTTTGTTACGGACGTAATAAGCAACATGGAGGAGCAACCGTGAAATTCAAAGTGATGGCCCTGGCGGCATTAGTGGGACTGAGTGTCATGTCGGTACAGGCAAGTGAACTGCCTGATGGCCCGCACATTATTACCTCGGGTACGTCGAGCGTGGACGCAGTGCCGGATATTGCCACCCTGGCGATTGAAGTGAACATCCAGGCGAAAGATGCTGCAACCGCCAAGAAACAGGCAGACGACCGCGTCGCCGAGTATCTCTCCTTCCTCGACAAGAATGGCGTAGCGAAGAAAGACATCAACTCCGCCAACTTGCGCACCCAGCCGGATTACGATTACCAAAACGGTAAAAGCGTGCTGAAAGGCTGGCGCGCCGTACGTACGGTGGAAGTAACCCTGCGCGATCTGGAGAAGCTCAATTCTCTGCTGGATGGGGCACTGAAAGCCGGTCTGAATGAAATCCGTTCCGTTTCGCTGGGCGTTGCGCAACCGGATTCTTACAAGGATAAGGCGCGCAAAGCCGCCATTGATGATGCGGTTCATCAGGCCGAACAACTGGCAGCCGGTTTCCACGCGAAGCTTGGCCCGGTGTATAGCGTGCGTTACCACGTTTCCAATTATCAGCCGAGCCCGATGGTTCGCATGATGAAAGCAGATGCGGCGCCGGTATCCGCACAGGAAACGTACGAACAGCCGACCATTCAGTTTGCCGATCAGGTGGACGTTGTGTTCCAGCTTGAGCCAACGCAGAGCCAGACTCAGCAGCCAGCAACAACGGACAAAACGCAGTAGTTTCAAATGAGTGGGATATATGGCCGCATCTGGGAAATCCCCGATGCGCCACGCTTACCGGGGCTACATTTTTCACGATATGTCGCCCCGGTAAGAGAATGTTTTAATCTTGCCTTAACACCTTGTGGCCGTACGCCAGCAGTGCGTCGGTGACGTTGCGCATCATGCGGCTTTCTGGCGCAAACCGGTGCCAGAACAGCATCCGGCGCTGGAAGAGACCCGGCGTCAGATCGATCAGATCTCCGGCATTCAACTCTCTTTCGATTTGCAGATGCGGGATCATACAGCAGGTCGTTCCCTGTCTTGCCAGTTGCACAAATGCTTCCGACGAGTTAACGATGTGGCAGGGTACGCTGCCCGGCGGCAGATCGAAGTTTTGCTGTAAGAAGGCCTGGTGCATATCGTCGAGATGATCAAACGCCACGGCAGGCGCTTTAAGTAACGCCGAGCGGGTTACGCCATTCGGGAAGTAACGTTCAGCAAAGGCTTTTGAACCGACAAACAGGTAATCAAGCGCGCCAAGCTGGTCAACGAGACAACTTGGCAGAGCCTGCGGCTGAATACTTACCGCACCGACCACTTCACCGCGACGCAGACGCTCCTGTGTGCGGGTTTCGTCTTCAACCTGTAAATTCAGACGAATTGGCGAGTCGGCCAGTACCGGTGCCAGCGCGGGCAGCAGCCATGTTGCCAGACTGTCGGCGTTCACCGCCAGCGACAGCAGGAGTGGGGTGGAGCCGGTTTGCTCATCACCCAGCCACTCTTCTTCCAGCAGTTCTACCTGGCGCAGCAGTGCCAGCAATTTTTGCCCTTGTTCAGTAGGGCGCGGTGGGACGGTGCGCACCAGCAGGGGCTGACCAAACATATTTTCGAGCTGTTTAATACGCTGCGATACGGCGGACTGAGTGATACACAGCTTCTGCGCGGCGCGCTCAAACCCACGTTCCCGAATGACCGCATCGAGCGCCTGTAACGTTCTGTAGTCCGGACGTTTCATCTGACTGACATACTCCTGCAAAATAATTACTCAGCACTATGACATAATTTTTTGTCTCTTACAGACGAAAATGTACCTGCTGGTAATGTGACACAGCTCACAGGGACTTTTCCCCCTTCCATGTTCTATAATGCGCTTCGAATTCCACACCATTCTCACCACAGGCGAACGACGATGACGCAGGACGAATTAAAAAAAGCAGTGGGTTGGGCAGCGCTGAAATATGTTGAACCGGGTACTATCGTAGGTGTTGGTACCGGCTCCACCGCTGCGCACTTTATTGACGCGCTCGGTACCATGAAAGGTCAGATTGAAGGGGCGGTTTCCAGTTCCGATGCCTCGACAGAAAAACTGAAAGGCCTGGGTATCACTGTATTCGATCTGAACGAAGTCGATCGTCTGGGAATTTATGTTGATGGCGCGGATGAAATCAACGGCCAGATGCAGATGATCAAAGGCGGCGGCGCCGCGTTAACGCGCGAAAAGATCATTGCCTCGGTAGCCGATAAATTTATCTGTATTGCCGATGCGTCCAAACAGGTCGAGATCCTCGGTAAATTCCCGCTACCGGTGGAAGTGATCCCGATGGCACGAAGCGCCGTAGCGCGTGAACTGGTGAAGCTGGGCGGTCGCCCTGAATATCGCCAGAATGTGGTCACCGACAACGGCAACGTGATCCTCGACGTCTTTGGCCTGGAAATTATCGATCCTGTTGCGCTGGAAAATACGATTAATGGCATTCCGGGCGTGGTGACCGTGGGCTTGTTCGCCAACCGTGGCGCGGACGTGGCTTTGATCGGCAGCGCCGATGGCGTCAAAACCATCACAAAATGATCTATATGGGGGACGTGTTCCCCCATGAAAAAAATCTCAAAGAGCAAATTTGGTGACATCTGTCACGCTTCTGGATTCGCCCTGATAATCCTTCCGCCGCTGTGGCTATTTCCAGCATATTCCTCTGCCATTTCTCACTGTATGACATTCCTTCACAGTGCCGACGCAAACGTTCATATTGCTGCAATAGTTTTTTTTGATATGTTGACTACAGCGGATGAATATCCACACAACATCAGTTATGACAAAAAACAGGGTCGGGTAAATGGCAAAGGTATCACTGGAGAAAGACAAGATTAAATTTCTGCTCGTCGAAGGGGTGCATCAGAAAGCACTCGATAGCCTTCGTGCGGCAGGTTACACCAACATCGAGTATCACAAGGGCGCGCTCGACAGTGAGCAGCTCAAAGAGTCTATCCGTGATGCCCACTTCATTGGCATTCGATCCCGTACTAACCTGACCGAAGATGTTATTGCCGCCGCTGAAAAACTGGTTGCGATTGGTTGTTTCTGTATTGGTACCAACCAGGTCAATCTGGATGCGGCGGCACAGCGCGGTATCCCGGTATTTAACGCCCCGTTCTCTAACACGCGTTCCGTGGCGGAACTGGTGATTGGCGAGCTGTTACTGCTGATGCGCGGTATTCCGGAAGCGAATGCCAAAGCGCACCGCGGAATCTGGAACAAACTGGCCGTGGGCTCTTACGAAGCGCGCGGTAAAAAATTGGGCATCATTGGCTATGGCCACATCGGTACCCAGCTTGGCATTCTGGCTGAGTCACTCGGTATGCACGTTTATTTCTATGATATTGAAAGCAAACTGCCGCTGGGTAACGCGACCCAGGTTCAGCACCTGTCCGATTTGCTCAATATGAGCGATGTTGTCAGCCTGCACGTGCCGGAAAATGCCTCGACCAAAAACATGATGGGCGCGGAAGAGCTGGCGCTGATGAAACCGGGATCACTGCTGATCAACGCCGCACGTGGTACGGTTGTTGATATTCCGGCGTTGTGCGATGCGCTTAAACGTAAACACCTGGCGGGCGCGGCAATCGACGTGTTCCCGACTGAGCCTGCAACCAACAGCGATCCGTTTAATTCACCGCTTTGCGAATTCGATAACGTGATTTTGACGCCGCATATTGGCGGTTCAACCCAGGAAGCGCAGGAAAACATCGGCCTGGAAGTAGCGGGTAAGCTGATTAAGTACTCTGATAATGGCTCAACGCTCTCTGCCGTTAACTTCCCGGAAGTGTCGCTGCCGCTGCACGGTGGTCGTCGTCTGCTGCATATCCACGAAAACCGTCCAGGCGTGCTGACCGCAATCAACCAGATCTTTGCTGGCGACGGTATCAACATCGCGGCTCAGTATCTGCAAACGACGCCCTATATGGGCTATGTGGTTATCGATATTGAAGCCGAAGAAGATGTGGCGCAAAAAGCGCTGCAGAGCATGAAGGCGATCCCGGGTACGATTCGCGCACGCCTGCTGTATTGATTTTGCAGTACTGGTGGATGGCGAGATAGATGCAAAACGGCAACCTGAGGGTTGCCGTTTTTATGTGTTCTCACTCATCCTGTGGTTTCACCAACTCCACAACCTCGACGGCGTCACCACCGCAGGGAGCGGAATATCCCACTCTTCCACTGGAAGCATATCAACATGCTGGCAATCATGTGCATAACCCACTGGCTGTAACCCGTACTGTTGCCAGTTTTGCAGCGTTCTGTCGTAAAAGCCACCGCCCATTCCCAGCCGTTGCCCCTGGCTGTCAAAGGCAACCAGCGGGGTTATCAGGACATCTAACTGCGCAAGCGGTAAAACATCTCGCACGTCCAGTTTCGGTTCCTGAATTTTCAGGCGATTGATAACCAGTTCGCTATGCGGATGGTATTGCAAAAACAGCAGATTGCCCGGGCTGAACGGATGCAGAACCGGCAGATAAACGCGTTTGCCGCTGCGCCAGAGCTGTTCGATAAGCGGTTGGGTGTCCAGTTCGCCATCGAAGGAGAGAAAAAGGGCGACGGTATGCGCCATCACGACTGGCGGATACGCCATCATGCGCGCTGCCGCTGCAATTGAAAAGTGTTCCTGTTGCCCGGCGGTAAGGGCGCGGCGACGCTGCCGTATGATTTTACGGATTTCCTGACGTGATGGGGGAAGAGCAGAAAGTTGTGTCATGGTACCAGGTAGAAAGAAGGGAATCTCCGAGATGCCGCCGCAGGCTGTAACCCTTGAACCCTTGGTTCAAGGTGAATGTGTCGTCATAGTTTTAAGGCTTCTCGGACGGACCGAGCATGCTCACCAACCATGGAGCGCCACATTCTTGTGGTATGAAATATCGGCTCAGGGGACTGGCCCGCTTGCGAACATCTCAGAGAAATTTTTTCTTCACGGTCACTCTACCATAGTTAACCTTGAAGTGTTATTCAAACTTCGGCCCCGGTCTTTCGGATATGCGACCCTGATCAAGCAATGCCTGTTCGATGGTCTGTTGTAACATCCGAATACGCTGTTCCATGCTGGATGCGTAGTCACGGGTTTTTGCCTTTTCCTGAGTCAGTTCATAGCTGATATTCAGCGCTGCGATAAAGACTAACTGCTCAGTATTTGTGACTCTAGTGCGAACTTTCAGATCTTGCAACCGCTGATTCAGATCCTCCGCGGCCTGATTCAGAGCATCTCTCTGTTCAGGCGGGCAATTCACTCGCAGTGAACGGCCAAAAATTTGGATATCGACGGGTTGTGCAGACATGCCACCTTCCTGCTGTTTGACTGCGCTCTGCCTTCACACCCGAGTCCTGGCTGCGAAGGGGCGTCACTATAGCCACCCTGGTGAGAGGATTCAAGCTCTTTGCTATACCTTAATTCACTCATAGCGCATGCAAAGGCATGTAACGTGAAGCATGACGGGTATATCACCAGGGTCCAAAGTGGTAGCATACCATGAATATTCTCCCCAACGACGATGAATGCGCATGTCTATACAGAACGAAATACCTGGTTACAACGATGTAGGCCAGTTGCTCAATCAGCAAGGTGTTGGACTGATTCCTGCGGAAATGCACGGGCTTATCGCGGGGATGCTTTGTGGCGGCAACAACGACAGCTCCTGGCAGCCGCTGTTGCATGACCTGACTAACGAAGGGCTGGCATTCGGCCATGAGCTCGCTCAGGCGCTGCGCAGCATGCATGCCGCCACCAGCGACTCACTGGAAGATGACGGTTTCCTCTTCCAGCTTTATCTGCCGACCGGCGACGACGTGAGCGTGTTTGACCGTGCCGATGCGCTGGCAGGCTGGGTTAACCACTTCCTGCTTGGGCTTGGCGTCACGCAGCCGAAACTCGACAAAGTGACCGGCGAAACCGGTGAAGCGATTGACGATCTGCGTAACATTGCTTTGCTCGGTTATGACGAAGATGAAGATCAGGAAGAGCTGGAGATGTCGCTCGAAGAGATCATCGAATATGTGCGCGTTGCGGCGCTGCTGTGCCATGACACATTTACCCGCCCGCAGCCAACGGCACCCGAAGTGCGTAAGCCAACCCTGCATTAATCTATTCCGCTCAAAGGAGATGTCATGACACAGCTTGAGTTTCTCCGACGCCGTCAGGCGTTGCTGGCGCAGATGGCGCCAGCCAGCGCGGCGCTTATTTTCGCGGCGCCGGAAGCGACCCGCAGTGCCGACAGTGAATACCCGTATCGTCAAAACAGCGACTTTTGGTATTTCACCGGTTTTAATGAGCCGGAAGCGGTGCTGGTGCTGATTAAAAGTGATGATACCCATAACCACAGCGTCCTGTTTAACCGGATCCGCGATAAGACGGCGGAAATCTGGTTTGGCCGACGCCTGGGGCAGGAAGCGGCGCCAGAAAAACTGGGTGTAGACAGGGCGCTGGCGTTTCCGGAAATAGGTAAACATCTTTATCAATTGCTCAACGGCCTGGACGCGGTCTATCACGCCCAGGGCGAATACGCGTATGCCGATGAGATTGTCTTTGCCGCGCTGGATAAACTGCGTAAAGGCTCTCGACAGAATCTCACGGCCCCGGCTACGGTGACCGACTGGCGGCCTATCGTGCATGAAATGCGTCTGTTCAAGTCAGCCGAAGAAATCGAGATAATGCGTCGCGCCGGTGAGATTTCGGCGCTGGCACATACCCGCGCCATGCAAACCTGCAAACCCGGGATGTTTGAATACCAGCTTGAAGGCGAAATCCACCACGAGTTCAACCGTCACGGCGCCCGTTTTCCGTCCTATAACACCATCGTCGGCGCCGGGGAGAACGGCTGTATTTTGCATTACACCGAAAACGAAAGCGTGATGCGTGATGGTGATCTGGTGCTGATCGACGCAGGTTGCGAATACATGGGGTATGCCGGCGATATTACCCGTACCTTTCCGGTAAACGGCAAGTTCAGCCCGGCGCAGCGTGAAGTGTATGACATTGTACTGGAATCACTCGAAACTGCCCTGCGCCTGTTCCGCCCCGGCACCTCGATTCATGAAGTGAACGGGGAAGTGGTGCGCATCATGGTAACCGGGCTGGTGAAACTGGGCATTCTTAAGGGCGAGGTTGACACGCTGGTTGCTGAGAATGCGCATCGCCCTTTCTTTATGCATGGTCTGAGCCACTGGTTGGGGCTGGATGTCCATGATGTCGGCGTCTATGGTCAGGATCGCTCGCGCATCCTTGAACCGGGGATGGTATTGACCGTTGAGCCTGGTCTCTATATCGCCCCGGATGCCGACGTACCAGAAGCCTATCGGGGGATTGGCATTCGCGTGGAAGATGACATTGTGATCACCGAAAACGGTAATGAAAACCTCACCGCCAGCGTCGTCAAAAAAGCCGATGACATCGAGGCGCTGATGGCAGCGGCACGTCGCTTATGAGTGTGATTATTGTTGGTGGCGGTATGGCAGGCGCGACGCTCGCGCTGTCGATTTCGCATTTAACCGGTGGTCGCCTTCCTGTTCATCTGATCGAAGCGACCGAACCGAGTTCTCAGGATCACCCAGGCTTTGATGCGCGCGCTATCGCGCTGGCGGCGGGAACGTGCCAGCAGCTCGCGCGAGTGGGGATCTGGTCACACATCGTCGAGAAAGCCACGCCGATTACCACCGTGCATGTCAGCGATCGCGGCCATGCCGGTTTCGTGACACTTGATGCTGATGATTATCACATTGAGGCGCTTGGCCAGGTGGTGGAACTGCACGATGTCGGTACCCGTCTTTTTAGTCTTCTGAAAAAAGCGCCTGGCGTGACGCTCCATTGTCCGGCACGGGTGAGTTTCTTCTCCAGGGATGAAGACCGCGTGGCGGTCGCACTGGAAAGTGGGGAGACGATTAACGGAACCCTGCTGGTCGCCGCGGATGGCTCCCGCTCTGCGCTGGGTGCGCAATGTGGTATTAGCTGGCAACAGGCGCCCTATCAGCAGGTTGCGGTGATTGCGAACGTTACGACATCGGTGGCGCATCAGGGGCGCGCGTTTGAGCGTTTTACCGCTCACGGCCCGCTGGCAATGCTGCCGATGTCGCACGGACGTTGCTCGCTGGTGTGGTGTCACCCGCTCGACAGACAGGAACAGATCCTGAACTGGAGCGATGAGACCTTCTGCCATGAGCTGCAAAAAGCCTTTGGCTGGCGACTGGGCCGAATCATGCAGGCGGGAGTCCGTAACGCTTATCCGCTTTCTCTCTCCACCGCCTCCTCGCCTATTTCGCATCGTACTGTGCTGGTTGGAAATGCCGCCCAGACGCTTCACCCGATTGCCGGGCAGGGCTTTAACCTGGGGATGCGCGATGTGATGAGCCTGGCCGAAACGCTGGCTGATGCCTGGACACAGCAGCAGGATGTTGGCGGTTATGGCGTGCTGACACGCTATCGCGATCGTCGCCGTGATGATAAGTGCGCTACGATTGGCGTGACAGATGGTTTAGTGCATCTTTTTGCTAATCGCTGGGCGCCGCTGGTTGTCGGGCGTAACGTCGGTTTGATGGCAATGGAATTATTTACCCCGGCGCGTGATGCGCTGGCGCAGCGTACTCTGGGCTGGGTGGCGCGTTAAGGTCTTCAGGAGCTATTTGTGCAAAACGTTGATGTGGCAATTGTAGGCGGCGGCATGGTGGGACTGGCGCTGGCCTGTGGATTACAGGGCAGTGGCCTGCGAGTGGCGGTGCTGGAACAGCATGCGCCCGTCCCCCTGAAAGAGGATGCCGCTGCACAACTGCGTGTTTCGGCGATCAACGCCGCCAGCGAAAAACTGCTGACGCGCCTGGGCGTCTGGTCATCGATTATTGCCCATCGCGCCAGCTGTTATCACGGCATGGAAGTGTGGGATAAAGACAGCTTTGGCCGCATTGCCTTTGACGATCAGAGTATGGGTTACAGCCATCTCGGTCATATTATTGAAAACAGCGTCATTCATCAGGCGTTGTGGAACAAAGCCAGGCAGTGTTCGGATGTGTCAATCCTGGCACCAGCGGAACTGCAACAGGTGGCCTGGGGTGAGAACGAAGCGTTTCTTACCCTCAAAGATGGCAATATGTTAACCGCCCGGCTGGTCGTCGGGGCCGATGGCGCTAACTCATGGTTACGCAATAAAGCCGATATTCCGCTGACCTTCTGGGACTATAATCATCATGCGCTGGTGGCGACCATCCGTACCGATGAGCCGCATCAGGCTATCGCGCGGCAGGTTTTCCACGATGAAAGCATCCTCGCGTTTCTGCCGCTGGCCGACCCGCACTTGTGTTCAATCGTCTGGTCGCTGCCGCCTGAGCTGGCTGCACAAATGCAGCAGGCAGACGAAGAGGCCTTCAACCAGACGCTGTGCATCGCATTTGATAATCGCCTGGGGTTGTGTCACGTGGAAAGCGAGCGGCAGGTCTACCCGCTGACCGGACGTTACGCGCGTCATTTTGCCGGGCATCGTCTGGCATTGATGGGCGATGCGGCGCACACCATCCATCCTCTTGCCGGGCAGGGCGTTAACCTGGGCTTCATGGACGCGGCAGAACTGGTGAGTGAACTCAAGCGGCTGCACGCTCAGGGCAAAGATATTGGCCAGCACATGTATCTGCGCCGCTACGAACGCAGCCGTAAACACAGTGCCGCGCTGATGCTGGCCGGGATGCAGGGTTTCCGGGAATTGTTTTCCGGCACCAACCCGGCAAAAAAACTGTTCCGGGACATTGGCCTGAAACTGGCGGACAGATTGCCTGGGGTAAAACCACAGTTGTTGCGTCAGGCGATGGGACTGA
Organism: Citrobacter sp. BDA59-3; assembly: GCF_015167655.1. Classification (NCBI taxonomy): domain Bacteria; kingdom Pseudomonadati; phylum Pseudomonadota; class Gammaproteobacteria; order Enterobacterales; family Enterobacteriaceae; genus Citrobacter; species Citrobacter sp. BDA59-3. Next base: position 4,433,080 of record NZ_CP063427.1, on the reverse strand, counting down.
ATGACCTCCCTCAGTGGTTGCGTTAACTGCGTCACACTTTCCCTTCCCCCTCGCGGGAAGGGATACCCTGCCTCATTTGAAAAATTCTAATTTCACGTCATTTTTCAGATTAGTTTTTCTCATCTCTCGTTTTTTTGCTGTCGGGAAAATTATCTCTTTTGTGGTGGTAAATATCGCTATCTGCGATACCTGCTATGCGGGATTGATTCTTTATGCGCCATTTTACGCTTAAGCATGGTGTAATATTCTGTTGGGGTTTTTGTGAAAAATGGTCATAAGCTAATGTGATGACCCATTTTCTCTTATGGTTAAGTGCCGCTTTCGGTGATAAGTTCAGGCGAAAGTGAACGTTTGCGTCGGCGACCGGGATCGGTGTCGACGTCTTGTCATGCGATGATTTTTTCACCGCTGAAAACGTGAAAGCCCCGCTTATTCGACGAGGAAAAGATGGCCCAGCAGACTCCTTTGTATGAACAACACACGCTTTGCGGCGCACGCATGGTGGATTTCCATGGCTGGATGATGCCGCTGCATTACGGCTCGCAAATTGACGAGCACCACGCGGTGCGTACCGATGCGGGTATGTTCGATGTATCGCACATGACGATTGTCGATTTGCGTGGCAGTCGAACCCGGGAATTCTTGCGCTATCTGCTGGCAAATGACGTAGCGAAACTCACCAAACCCGGCAAGGCGCTATATTCCGGCATGCTAAATGCGTCGGGCGGTGTCATTGATGATCTCATCGTCTACTACTTCACCGAAGACTTCTTCCGCCTCGTTGTAAACTCCGCCACCCGCGAAAAAGACCTCTCCTGGATTACCCAACACGCTGAACCTTTCGCTATTGATATCACCGTCCGTGACGATTTGTCGTTGATTGCCGTCCAGGGGCCAAACGCGCAGGCTAAAGCCGCGACTCTGTTCACTGACGAACAGCGTCAGGCAGTAGAAGGCATGAAGCCCTTCTTTGGCGTTGAGGCCGGCGATCTGTTTATCGCGACCACCGGCTATACCGGCGAAGCGGGTTATGAAATCGCGCTGCCGAACGAACAGGCAGCCGATTTCTGGCAAAAGCTGGTGCAGGCAGGCGTTAAGCCTTGTGGCCTGGGCGCGCGCGACACTTTACGCCTTGAAGCGGGCATGAACTTGTACGGTCAGGAGATGGACGAGGGCGTTTCGCCGCTCGCCGCCAATATGGGCTGGACCATTGCCTGGGAACCGGCGGACCGTGATTTTATCGGTCGCGAAGCGCTCGAATTACAGCGCGAGAAAGGCACCGAACAATTAGTCGGTCTGATCATGACCGAGAAAGGCGTGCTGCGTAACGAATTGCCGGTGCGGTTCACAGATGCCCATGGTAACGCGCAAGAAGGCGTGATCACCAGCGGTACGTTCTCGCCGACGCTGGGCTACAGTATTGCACTGGCGCGTGTGCCTGCGGGCATTGGCGACACGGCAATCGTTCAGATCCGTAATCGGGAAATGCCGGTAAAAGTGACGAAACCTATTTTTGTACGCGCTGGCAAAGCCGTCGCGTGATTCATTCTTATTTGGAGATTTAGTGATGAGCAACGTACCTGCAGAACTGAAATACAGCAAAGAACACGAGTGGCTGCGTAAAGAGGCGGATGGCACGTACACCGTCGGTATCACTGAACATGCTCAGGAACTGCTGGGTGACATGGTGTTTGTTGATCTTCCAGAAGTGGGCGCAACCGTTGCCGCTGGTGATGATTGCGCCGTCGCGGAATCCGTGAAAGCGGCTTCCGATATTTATGCGCCGATCAGCGGCGAAATCGTTGCTGTTAACGAGGCACTGGGCGATGCGCCGGAGCAGGTTAACAGCGAGCCGTACGGCGAAGGCTGGATTTTCAAAATCAAAGCCAGTGATGAATCGGAAGTTGCTGCGTTGCTGGATGCGACCGCTTACGAAGCCTTACTCGAAGACGAATAACGGTTTTCTCCCTCTCCCTCACAGGGAGAGGGGCGGGGTGAGGGAATATTCGCGCTTTCACCTCAAACCTCTTCCTGACGAAGAGGCAATTTTAAAATCACCGCACGTTTCAGGAACCATCGCTCATGACACAGACTTTAAGCCAGCTTGAAAACCGTGGCGCTTTCATTGAACGTCACATTGGGCCGGATGCTCAGCAACAGCAGGAGATGCTGAAAACGGTTGGCGCGGATTCGTTAAACGCACTGATTGCCCAGATCGTGCCGAAAGATATCCAGCTTGCCACGCCGCCACAGGTAGGTGAAGCCACGACCGAATACGCCGCACTGGCGGAGCTGAAAGCGATTGCTGGTCGCAACAAGCGCTTTAAGTCTTACATTGGCATGGGTTATACCGCCGTGCAATTACCGCCGGTTATCCTGCGTAACATGCTCGAAAACCCAGGCTGGTACACTGCCTATACGCCGTATCAGCCGGAGGTGTCACAAGGACGCCTTGAAGCCTTACTGAATTTCCAGCAGGTGACGCTCGACCTGACTGGTCTCGACATGGCCTCGGCTTCTCTGCTGGATGAAGCTACCGCCGCTGCCGAAGCGATGGCGATGGCAAAGCGCGTCAGCAAACTGAAAAATGCCAACCGTTTCTTTGTTGCCGCCGACATTCATCCGCAAACGCTCGATGTAGTGCGCACCCGTGCCGAAACCTTTGGTTTTGACGTCATTGTTGATGATGCCAGCAAGGTGCTGGATCATCAGGATGTGTTTGGCGTGCTGTTGCAGCAGGTGGGCACGACCGGCGAAGTGCATGACTACAGCGCACTGATTACCGAGCTGAAAGCCCGTAAAATTGTGGTCAGCGTAGCCGCCGATTTTATGGCGCTGGTGTTGTTGACCGCGCCGGGCAAACAAGGGGCAGACATTGTCTTCGGTTCTGCGCAGCGCTTCGGTGTGCCGATGGGCTACGGTGGCCCGCATGCGGCATTCTTTGCCGCAAAAGATGAGTTCAAACGCTCAATGCCGGGACGTATTATCGGTGTCTCCAAAGACGCGGCGGGCAATACCGCACTGCGTATGGCGATGCAGACCCGCGAGCAGCATATCCGTCGCGAAAAAGCGAACTCCAACATCTGTACTTCGCAGGTACTGCTGGCCAACATCGCCAGCCTGTACGCGGTGTATCACGGTCCGGTTGGTCTGAAACGTATTGCGAGCCGTATCCATCGTCTGGCCGATATTCTGGCGGCCGGCCTGCAGCAAAAAGGGCTTAAGCTGCGTCACGCGCACTACTTTGACACACTGTGCGTGGAAGTGGCCGACAAAGCCGCCGTGCTGGCGCGTGCGCAAGCGGCTGAAATCAATCTTCGTAGCGACATTCTGAATGCCGTGGGTATCACGCTCGATGAAACCACCACGCGTGAAGATGTGCAGAAACTTTTTGCCGTCGTGCTGGGCGATACGCACGGACTGGACATTGACGTGCTGGATAAAGAGGTGGCGCTCGACAGCCGCTCAGTGCCTGCCGCCATGCTGCGTGATGATGCGATCCTGAGCCACCCGGTCTTTAACCGTTATCACAGCGAAACCGAGATGATGCGTTACATGCACTCTCTGGAGCGCAAAGATCTGGCGCTCAATCAGGCGATGATCCCACTGGGATCTTGCACCATGAAGCTGAACGCCGCAGCGGAAATGATTCCGATCACCTGGCCTGAATTCGCCGAACTGCATCCGTTCTGCCCGGCAGAACAAGCCGAAGGCTACCACCACATGATCAACCAGCTTTCCGACTGGCTGGTGAAACTGACGGGTTACGATGCCCTTTGTATGCAGCCGAACTCTGGCGCGCAGGGGGAATATGCGGGCCTGTTGGCGATTCGTCACTACCATGAGAGCCGCAACGAAGGCCATCGCGATATCTGTCTGATCCCAAGCTCTGCACACGGTACCAACCCGGCATCCGCACAGATGGCAGGTATGCAGGTGGTGGTTGTGGCCTGTGATAAAAACGGCAACATCGATCTGGCCGATCTGCGCGCGAAAGCGGAACAACATGCGGCAAATCTCTCTTGCATCATGGTGACCTACCCGTCCACCCACGGCGTCTACGAAGAGACTATCCGTGAAGTGTGCGAAATTGTGCATCAATTTGGCGGGCAGGTTTATCTCGACGGCGCGAACATGAATGCTCAGGTGGGGATTACCTCTCCGGGCTTTATCGGTGCGGATGTGTCGCATCTCAACCTGCATAAAACCTTCTGTATTCCGCACGGCGGTGGCGGACCGGGTATGGGGCCGATTGGCGTGAAAGCGCATCTGGCACCGTTCGTACCGGGCCACAGCGTGGTGCAGATTGAAGGCATGCTGACCCGTCAGGGCGCGGTATCTGCCGCCCCGTTTGGTAGCGCGTCGATTCTGCCAATTAGCTGGATGTACATCCGTATGATGGGCGCCGAAGGGCTGAAACAGGCAAGCCAGGTGGCAATTCTGAATGCCAACTACATTGCCAGCCGTCTGAAAGAGGCATTCCCGGTTCTGTATACGGGGCGTGACGGTCGCGTGGCGCATGAATGTATTCTCGACATTCGCCCGCTGAAAGAAGAGACCGGCATCAGTGAACTGGATATTGCGAAGCGCCTGATTGACTACGGTTTCCATGCACCGACCATGTCTTTCCCGGTTGCGGGTACCCTGATGGTTGAGCCGACGGAGTCAGAAAGCAAAGCGGAACTGGATCGCTTTATTGACGCGATGCTGGCCATTCGTGGCGAGATCAACCGCGTAAAAGCAGGCGAATGGCCGCTTGCCGATAACCCGCTGGTGAATGCGCCACATACGCAGAACGAGCTGGTGGCGGAGTGGCATCACGGTTATACCCGTGAGCAGGCGGTCTTCCCGGCGGGTGTAGCGAACAAGTACTGGCCGACGGTAAAACGTCTTGATGACGTTTACGGCGACCGCAACCTGTTCTGCTCTTGCGTGCCGATGAGCGAATACCCGTAATTAGCGCTACGCTTCTACAGGCCGGGTGAACGTTCGCGTTACCCGGCCTTTTTATTGGGAGGAATTCAGATTGGCAATTGCACTGGTCACTGGCGGTAGCCGGGGAATAGGAAAGGCGACGGCGCTGCTGCTGGGCGCAGAAGGATACACGGTCGCGGTTAATTATCAGCACAATGTGCAGGCCGCGCAGTCAGTGGTTGAAACCATTATCGCGGCGGGCGGAAAAGCGTTCGCGGTTCAGGCGGATATTGGCGAAGAAGAGCAGGTCACCGCGATGTTCGCGCGCATTGATGAGGCGGATGAACCGCTGACCGCGCTGGTGAATAACGCCGGGATCCTGTTTACCCAAAGCCGCGTGGAAGCAATGACGGCGGAGCGCATCAACCAGGTTCTGCGGACTAACGTGACGGGTACCTTTCTTTGCTGTCGGGAGGCCATCAAGCGTATGGCGCTGCCCCACGGCGGAAAAGGCGGTGCGATAGTAAATGTCTCTTCGGCCGGGGCGCGTCTGGGGTCGCCCGGCGAGTATGTTGATTATGCCGCGTCAAAAGGGGCGATGGATACGCTTACCACGGGCTTGTCGGTGGAAGTCGCGGCGCAGGGTATTCGGGTTAACAGCGTTCGACCAGGCTTTATTTATACGGAAATGCATGCCTCTGGTGGTGAACCCGGGCGGGTCGAACGGGTGAAGTCGATGCTGCCGATGCAGCGTGGCGGTCAGCCGGAAGAAGTGGCGCAGGCGATAGTCTGGCTACTGAGTGATAAGGCATCCTACGTAACGGGAAGCTTTATCGAACTGGCGGGGGGTAAATAATCGACTCCCCCTCTGCCCGTCCCTTCTCCCCGATAGGGAGAAGGGCCGGATGAACAGTATCCCGGTTAGATATTCTCGCCGTTGCTGGCAATTACTTCTTTATACCAGTTAAAACTCTTTTTACGGGAGCGTGACATGTCGCCGGTGCCGTCATCATGCTTGTTCACGTAGATAAAGCCGTAGCGTTTGCTGTACTGGCCGGTGGTAAACGAGACGCAGTCGATACAGCCCCAAGGTGTGTAACCCATCAGGTCAACACCATCATATGTGACCGCTTCAACCATCTCTTTAACGTGAGCACGCAGATAATCGATACGATAATCGTCGATAATACTGCCATCTTCTTCTACTTTGTCGTACGCGCCAAAGCCATTTTCAACAATAAACAGCGGCTTCTGATAACGCTCATACAGTTCGCACAGCGCATAACGCAGACCTACCGGGTCAATCTGCCAGCCCCAGTCGGACGCTTTTACGTGCGGGTTCGGTACGCTGCCCTGGAAGCCGGAAATGGCATCACCGGTGCCGCCTTCGGCTTTTACCGCATTAGTCATGTAGTAGCTAAAGCCGAGGTAATCACAGGTCCCTTCACGCAGAGCCTGCTCGTCGCCCGCTTCCATTTTGATGTTGAAACCACGGCGTTCCCATTCGTTCAACACGTAAGACGGGTAGTAACCACGCAACTGAACATCGGTAAAGACATAGCGCTCACGCATGGATTCCTGTGCAAACATCACATCTTCTGGCTTACAGGAGAACGGATACAGCGGCACCATGGCCAGCATGCAACCGATTTTCATTTCCGGATTGATATGGTGGCCTATTTTCACCGCCAGCGCGCTGGCCACGAATTGATGGTGCAAGACCTGATACATGGTCTCTTCCGGATTTTCATGGTCGGTATAGACCACGCCAGAGCAGCAGTAGCCGAACAGTGGCGCGCGCCAGTTACGCTGGTTGTTGATTTCGTTGAAGGTCATCCAGTATTTAACCTTCGCTTTGTAGCGCTCAAACACCACTTCGGCGAAGCGGACAAAGAAATCCACGACCTTACGGTTGGTCCAGCCGCCGTACTCCTGCACCAGGTGCAGCGGCATTTCGAAGTGAGACAGGGTAATTACCGGTTCGATGTTATATTTGAGCAGTTCATCAAACATATCATCATAGAATTTCAGGCCTTCTTCGTTAGGCTGCAATTCGTCGCCCTTCGGGAAGATGCGTGTCCAGGCGATAGACGTACGGAAGCATTTGAAGCCCATTTCGGCGAAGAGTTTGATGTCTTCTTTGTAGTGGCCGTAAAAATCGACCGCTTCATGGTTCGGGTAGTATTTCCCTTCGATGACCTGCCGGGTGATTTCGCGTGGAACGCCGTGCGCGCCACCGGTGAGCACGTCACAAATGCTCGGGCCTTTTCCGCCCTGATTCCAGCCGCCTTCAACCTGATGTGCGGCAACGGCGCCGCCCCATAAAAAGTCTTTCGGTAAGGTCAATTTTTTCATCGTTGCTACTCTCGCCCTGGTAATAAAATCTGCGCCCGAGTCTAGCAAAGGGAATAAAAATGTCACGATATAACAAATTACCCTTAAGGTGATTTGTTACACCAATAAAACAATATGTTTTTTTATGCTATTTTCTTCGCCAGTTTCCGGCCAAGTGATTCCAGAATATAGATTACCGGAATTTGCGTCGTAATATCATAAACACCGGCAATGCGTGTTTGCGGGACATGCCAGGAAAGATTGAAATCCGCCAGTTTTGCCAGGCGCGAATGCTCATGGCTGGTGATGGTCAGAACTTTGCAGTGATGGAGGCTGAACTGGCTGGCGAAACGCAGGATCTCCTCGGTTTCCCCGGAGACAGACAACACGATAGCCAGTGCATTTCTGGCCATGTCATTTGTGACCGGAAAATAAGGGTCATCGATATGATTACTGAATTTTCCGACATTGGAAAAGAAGCGTGCGCCATATTTTGCCAGAGCACCGGATGTGCCTGCACCAACAAAAATAATACGCTCCGACGATAAAATAATGTCGACCGCTTTATCTAATAATGTGTCGAATTCGTCGTTATTTACACTTTTAAAAAAACTGATAATTTCGCTGGCGCCAAAATTAGCCTGCTGGGGTTCGTTTTGCTCTAAATATAATTTAAAGCGGACGCGAAATTCTGAATAACCTTCACATTGCAGTTTGCGGCAGAAACGCAGCACCGTGGTGGTTGAGACTCCAGCGCCGTCGGCCAGTTCGCGGATGGTCATGTACATCACTTTGTCACGATTTTTGACGACATAGTTGTAGACCATCATCTCAAGATTGTTGAGACTGGCGATAGCGGCGTGGGAGAACATACTCACTGTGTCAACGACTCACTTATCAGATTTATCATCAGGGAATAATAACATGCAGCCGAACGACATCACTTTTTTTCAGCGCTTTCAGGACGACATTCTGGCAGGCCGCAAAACAATTACTATCCGCGATCAAAGTGAATCGCACTTTCGCGTCGGGGATATCTTGCGCGTGGGACGTTATGAGGATGACGGCTATTTTTGCACCATCAAGGTGATTGGTACCTCAACGACCACCCTTGACAACCTGACAGAAGAACATGCGCAGCAGGAGAACATGTCCCTGCCTGAGCTCAAAAATGTCATTACCGATATCTACCCCGGACAGAACCAGTTTTATGTGATTGATTTCAAGGTTCTTTAGAAAAACAGTAACGCCTGTTAGTTTAAATTCTTATATAACTAATTGATATTTATCTGTTCATGTAAATATCATGATTTATTTAAGCGAACATGTGTGCACTGGAATCATTCTCAGTTACTCTATAGGCGCGACGTTTTATTTTGAGTTCTCCCGGAGTTAACTATGGTGGATAGACCATTAATCGCACAGGGATATACGCTGGCTGAGGAAATAGCCAACAGCATCAGCCATGGCATCGGGCTGGTGTTTGGTATTGTTGGACTGGTGCTTCTGCTGGTGCAGGCCGTTGACAGTAATGCCGGCACGCTGGCGATCACCAGCTACAGTCTCTATGGCGGCAGCATGATTCTGCTGTTTCTCGCCTCCACGCTTTATCACGCTATACCGCATCAGCGGGCAAAAGTGTGGCTTAAGAAATTCGACCACTGCGCAATCTATCTGTTGATTGCCGGAACCTATACGCCTTTTCTGCTGGTGGGACTGGATTCGCCGCTGGCACGGGGATTGATGGTTGTTATCTGGGGCCTGGCACTGCTGGGGATCCTGTTCAAGTTGACCATTGCCCACCGTTTCAAAGTGCTGTCGCTGGTGACCTACCTCACCATGGGTTGGCTGTCGCTGATTGTGGTTTACCAACTGGCGACCAAACTGTCGATTGGCGGGGTGACGTTACTGGCCGCGGGTGGGGTGGTTTACTCGCTGGGCGTGATATTTTACGTTTGTAAGCGTATTCCCTATAACCACGCTATCTGGCACGGCTTCGTGCTGGGCGGCAGCATATGTCACTTCCTGGCGATTTATCTGTATGTCGGACAGGCTTAAACGCTGAAATGCTCGCCAAAAATTCCCCGGCGGCGTGGCGCTTGCCGGGGCTACGGATAGCTGGGGTTTGGCAGCCTGGACATCAAACAGGGGGAGCGCAGCAGGCGCTCCTGTCCGTTACTCTTCTTCCAGCGAATAAGGCAGCGGCTCGATAGCCAGAGTGTTCGCATCATCACGCACGCGAAACACGCTGTCTGGTTCCATATCGTTGTTCATCACAACCTGCACCAGCAGTTTGCCGTCATCCAGTTGCGCGGCAGCCAGCACTGTACCGGTACGACGCCAGTTTTCACCCATTTTCAGTTCCAGATCTTCACCGGCTTCCGGCACCCGGCTGGCTTTCCCCGCCAGATACCACAGTGCGCGTTTATTCGCGCCACGGAATTTCGCGCGGGCGACCATCTCCTGGCCGGTGTAACACCCTTTCTTGAAGCTGATACCGCCCAGTGCCTGAATATTTGTGGCCTGGGGAATAAATTGCGCGCTGTTAACGGTGTCAATGACAGGGAGTCCCGCTTCGATATTGAGCGCCAGCCACTGCTGGCTGTTGTTAAGTTGGGCTTCGCCACGCAGGGCTTCTGTCACTTTTTCTGCGGTGGCGACATCGGTCACCAGTAAAAAACGTTCTGCCGGATGGGCAAACCAGAGAAGGGTGGTTTCACCCTCATGAACAAGCTGTTTGTCTGCATCCGGCAGGGCCGAAAACAGATTGGCCAGCGCGGCGCGAGCCTGGAACCCTGCGACACCCAGCAGGACATGTTCGTTGTCTGCTTCGATAGTGACTTTGGAGAACACGGCGTATTTTTTCAATTCTTTAAGCTGAGACTCCGCGACGCTGCGGCGTAAAATCCAGCTAAAACCCTCAGCGGTGCGGAACAGACGCAGGTTGCTCCACATTTTGCCTTTTGCATCGCAGTGCGCGGCCAGCAAATGTTGATCGTCAGTCAGTTTCGCCACATCGGCTGTAACCTGGCCTTGCAGGTATTTCTCACTGTCTGCGCCCTTGATAGTCGCCAGTGACCAGTCATCGAGAGTCATAAGCGTCAGCGGCAGTCGCGCTGATGCGATCGGCTGGCGCGGAGGAAACGGAGTAAAAGCCATAGTATTGTCCTGATTAGCCTGATGCGTATTTTCACTTAATGGTAAAAGAGCCGTTGCCCAATGCAAGCGATAAAAACAGGCGATTTGTGCCTTATAAAGAGTATGGGAAAAAGCACGCAAAATGGCTGTAATGGTTGCAATGCATGGGATTTATTCTGGAAGTCTCCTCGTAAACATAAATATTCCGCCGATGGATGATTAAAAACACGTTACAATGGCAACCCATCGTGGCTATGCAGGTTTCAGAACATGGATATTAACAACAAAGCCCGTATTCATTGGGCATGTCGGCGCGGAATGCGTGAGCTGGATATTTCCATCATGCCTTTCTTTGAACATGAATATGATTCGCTGAGTGATGATGACAAACATGTGTTTGTGCGTCTTCTGCAGAGCGATGACCCGGATTTATTTAACTGGCTGATGAATCACGGCAAACCTCAGGACGAGGCGTTGCAGCGAATGATCCAGTTAATTCAGACACGGAATCGGGAACGTGGTCCTGTGGCAATCTGATATACGCGTCTCATGGCGCTCACAGTGGCTCTCACTTTTACTCCATGGCTTGATGGCGGCTTTCGTGTTGCTGTTACCCTGGCCATTGAGCTATACGCCGCTTTGGTTACTGCTTTTGTCACTGGTGGTGTTCGATAGCGTACGGAGTCAGCGCCGCATTAATGCCTGTCAGGGAGAGATCAAACTGCTGATGGATGCACGTTTGCGCTGGCAAGGCGTGGAGTGGGAAATCGTCGGTACACCGTGGATGCTGAATATTGGCATGATTCTGCGTTTGCGTCGGGAAAAAGATGGTCGCCGACAGCATCTGTGGCTGGCCGCAGATAGCATGGATGCGCAAGAGTGGCGTGATTTGCGCCGACTGATTTCGCAACAATCGGCGCAGCGTCAGCACTAAGCTCAGGCGAACTGTCCGGCCATTTCTACCAGAATCTGTTCGCACCAGTTCTGGATACGTTCATCGCTCAGGTCATATTGATTGGTTTCGTCCAGCGCCAGACCCACAAACAACTGTCCATCGGCAATGATCGGTTTGGTGCTGGTGAATTCGTAGCCTTCTGTTGGCCAGTAACCAATGAATTTTACTCCACGCGGAGCCAGCTTATCGTGCAGCATCCCGAGCGCGTCGAGGAACCACTCGCCGTAACCGAGCTGGTCGCCCATACCGTACAGTGCGACGATTTTTCCGTCGAGATTGAGTGTATCGAGCTGATCCCAGATGGCTTCCCAGTCTTCCTGCAATTCACCAAAGTCCCAGGTGGGAATGCCAAGAATCAGAGCATCGTACTGCTCCATTAATACGGGGGCGTCGTCTTTCAGGTTGTGTAACGTCACCAGCTCCGTGCCAATGATATCGCGGATTTTTTCTGCCGCCATTTCGGTGTAGCAGGTACTGGAACCATAAAACAGGCCGATGTTCATAACGTAAACGTCTCAATTCCGGATGTGTCTTTGCGAGCAGTGTACCAGAATCACACCGCAATCAGGCATAATGCAACGATTCGAAGCAAGGAGGAGCACTGGTGGAACAAGATTTCGCACGTATCGAACAATTTCTTGATGTCCTCTGGCTGGAGCGGAACCTGGCGGAAAATACCCTCAGTGCCTATCGTCGTGATTTGCAGGGGCTTGTGGAATGGCTACATCATCAGGGGCTGTCGCTGGAAAGCGCACAGGCGGATGATTTGCAAAACCTGCTGGCGCAAAGGATGGACGGCGGCTACAAGGCAACCAGCTCAGCACGTTTGCTCAGCGCGATGCGCCGTTTCTTCCAGCATCTGTACCGGGAGAAGTTTCGTCAGGACGATCCCAGCGCATTACTTGCTTCGCCAAAACTGCCACAACGTCTTCCGAAAGATCTCAGTGAAGCGCAGGTTGAGCGGCTATTAGCGTCGCCAGCCATTGACCAGCCGCTGGAGTTACGCGATAAAGCGATGTTGGAAGTGCTTTATGCTACCGGGCTTCGCGTCTCGGAACTGGTAGGACTGACGATGAGCGATATTAGCTTGCGCCAGGGAGTTGTGCGCGTCATCGGTAAAGGAAATAAAGAGCGTCTGGTTCCGCTGGGAGAAGAGGCGGTGTACTGGGTAGAGAACTATCTGGAACATGGACGCCCCTGGCTGTTGAATGGCGTCTCAATTGATGTGCTGTTTCCGAGCCAACGTGCTCAGCAGATGACACGGCAAACATTCTGGCATCGCATCAAACATTATGCGCAACTGGCGGGTATCGACAGTGAAAAACTCTCGCCGCACGTTTTGCGTCATGCGTTTGCTACCCATTTACTGAATCACGGTGCAGACTTACGTGTGGTCCAGATGTTGCTTGGCCACAGCGATCTCTCTACGACCCAGATTTATACGCATGTCGCGACGGAGCGGCTGCGACAGCTTCATCAGCAACATCACCCGCGGGCGTGATCGTTGTTTTTTAAGGATACGTTATGAAAAAAGGTTTTATCATGTTCACCCTGCTGGCGGCAGCGCTGACCAGCACCGCACATGCGGACGATGCCGCTATCAAGCAATCGCTGGCAAAATTGGGTGTACAGAGTTCTGATATTCAGCCTGCGCCAGTTGCCGGAATGAAAACCGTGCTGACCAATAGCGGCGTGCTGTATGTCACCGATGACGGCAAATACATCATTCAGGGGCCGATGTACGACGTCAGCGGCGCCCAGCCGGTAAATGTCACCAACCAGTTGCTGACAGCGCATCTCAACGCACTGGAAAAAGAGATGATTGTCTATAAAGCGCCGCAGGAAAAGCATGTGATCACCGTCTTCACGGACATCACCTGCGGTTACTGCCACAAACTGCATGAAGAGATGGCAGACTACAACGCGCTGGGTATCACCGTGCGTTATCTGGCTTTCCCGCGCCAGGGGTTGCAGAGTCAGGCCGAGCAGGATATGAAAGCTATCTGGTGTGCGAAAGACCGCAACAAAGCCTTTGACGATGCGATGGGCGGTAAGGGTGTTAAGCCAGCCAGTTGCGATCTTGATATCGCCGATCACTATGCGCTCGGCGTGCAGTTTGGCGTGAACGGTACGCCAGCCATTGTGTTAAACGATGGCTACCTTGTGCCGGGATATCAGGGGCCGAAAGAGATGAAAGCCTTCCTCGACGAACATCAAAAACAGACTGGCGGTAAGTAATTCACGTGAAAGCCGAAATTCGACTTCGCCGCCGCGAGGCAAACGACGCGGCGGATTTACCTGCCGATCTTCCCCCACTTCTGCGTCGCCTTTATGCCAGCCGCGGTGTTTGTAGCGCGGCGGATCTGGAGCGCGGGGTGAAAGGCATGCTGCCCTGGCAGCGGCTGCATGGCATCGATAAAGCGGTAGAGATCCTCTATAACGCCTTGCGCGAGGGGTTGCGTATTGTGGTTGTCGGTGATTTTGATGCCGACGGCGCAACCAGTACCGCACTGAGTGTGCTGGCCTTACGTGCGCTGGGCGGCACTAATATCGCCTACCTGGTGCCGAACCGTTTTGAAGACGGCTACGGGTTAAGTCCGGAAGTGGTGGATCAGGCACACGCACGCGGCGCGCAACTGATCCTGACCGTGGATAACGGTATTTCGTCACATGCCGGGGTTGAACGGGCACATGAGCTGGGCATTCCGGTGGTGGTCACCGATCACCATCTTCCCGGCGAAACGTTGCCTAACGCCGAAGCCATCATCAACCCGAACCTGCGCGAATGCGATTTTCCGTCGAAGTCACTGGCGGGGGTGGGTGTGGCCTTCTACCTGATGCTGGCACTGCGAACTTTTTTACGCGACAAAGGCTGGTTTGATGAGCGCGGGCTGGCTATCCCTAATCTGGCGCAATTGCTCGATTTAGTGGCCTTAGGTACCGTTGCCGACGTCGTGCCGCTGGATGCCAACAACCGCATTTTGACCTGGCAGGGCTTAAGCCGCATTCGTGCCGGAAAGTGCCGCCCTGGCATCAAAGCGCTCCTGGAAGTCGCCAATCGCGACGCACAAAAACTGGCGGCCAGCGATTTAGGTTTTGCGCTTGGCCCACGTCTGAATGCCGCAGGTCGACTGGACGATATGTCCGTTGGCGTGGCGCTATTGCTCAGTGACAATCTTGGCGAAGCTCGGGTGCTGGCCAGCGAACTTGATGCGCTAAACCAGACGCGTAAAGAGATTGAGCAGGGCATGCAGGCAGAGGCGTTGACGCTGTGCGAGAAGCTGGAACGTAGCCGCGATACCCTGCCGGGCGGTCTTGCTATGTATCATCCCGAATGGCACCAGGGGGTAGTGGGGATTCTGGCGTCGCGCATTAAAGAGCGTTTCCACCGTCCGGTTATCGCGTTTGCGCCTGCCGGGGATGGCACTTTAAAAGGCTCAGGACGCTCAATCCAGGGCCTTCACATGCGCGATGCGCTGGAGCGTCTGGATACGCTCTACCCAAGGCTGATGCTCAAATTCGGCGGCCATGCCATGGCGGCGGGGCTGTCGCTTGAGGAGGCTCGCTTCGAGGAGTTTCAGCGCTACTTTGGCGAGCTGGTCACCGAGTGGCTGGATCCGGCACTGTTGCAAGGTGAAATCGTTTCTGATGGCCTGTTAAAACCTGATGAAATGACCCTCGATACAGCCGAAATGTTGCGCGATGCCGGCCCCTGGGGGCAGATGTTCCCGGAACCGCTGTTTGATGGCGAATTTCGTCTTCTGCAACAACGGCTGGTGGGGGAGCGCCATCTGAAAGTGATGGTTGAACCGGTCGGCGGCGGCCCGCTGCTCGACGGTATCGCTTTTAATGTCGACACCACCTGCTGGCCTGATAACGGCGTGCGCGTCGTCAATATCGCTTATAAACTGGATGTGAATGAGTTTCGCGGCAATCGCAGCGTGCAATTAATCATTGATCACCTGTGGCCAATTTAACGCCAGTATTCTCTACTAATAAGGGCTGAAATCCGGTAAAATTCCGCCCTTATGACCGCATTTTGACAAGTCCATCTAAAGAAATCAGACCATGTTTGAAATTAACCCGGTAAAAAATCGCATTCAGGACCTCACGGAGCGCTCCGACGTTCTTAGGGGGTATCTTTGACTATGACGCCAAGAAAGAGCGTCTGGAAGAAGTAAACGCCGAGCTGGAACAGCCGGATGTCTGGAACGAACCTGATCGCGCACAGGCGCTGGGTAAAGAACGTTCCTCCCTCGAAGCCATTGTTGAAACGCTCGACCAAATGAGTCAGGGGCTGGAAGATGTTTCCGGTCTGCTGGAGCTGGCTGTCGAAGCCGATGACGAAGAGACCTTCAACGAAGCTGTCGCTGAACTCGATACGCTGGAAGAGAAGCTGGCACAGCTTGAATTCCGCCGTATGTTCTCTGGTGAATACGACAACGCCGATTGCTACCTGGATATTCAGGCCGGTTCCGGCGGCACCGAGGCGCAGGACTGGGCGAGTATGCTGGAGCGTATGTATCTGCGCTGGGCAGAAGCGCGCGGCTTTAAGACCGAAATCATCGAAGAATCCGAAGGTGAAGTGGCGGGTATCAAATCCGTTACCATCAAGATTTCCGGCGATTACGCCTATGGCTGGCTGCGTACCGAAACCGGCGTGCACCGCCTGGTGCGTAAGAGCCCGTTCGATTCCGGTGGCCGTCGCCACACCTCATTCAGCTCTGCATTCGTGTACCCGGAAGTGGATGACGATATTGATATCGAAATCAACCCGGCGGATCTGCGTATCGACGTTTATCGCGCATCCGGCGCGGGTGGTCAGCACGTTAACCGTACGGAATCTGCGGTACGTATTACCCACATTCCGACCAACACGGTAACCCAGTGCCAGAATGACCGTTCACAGCACAAGAACAAAGACCAGGCCATGAAGCAGATGAAAGCGAAGCTTTATGAACTGGAAATGCAGAAGAAGAACGCTGAGAAACAGGCGATGGAAGACAACAAGTCCGACATCGGTTGGGGTAGCCAGATCCGTTCGTATGTCCTTGATGATTCTCGCATTAAAGACCTGCGCACCGGAGTTGAAACCCGTAACACGCAGGCGGTGCTGGATGGCAGCCTGGATCAATTTATCGAAGCAAGTTTGAAAGCAGGGTTATGAGGAACCAACATGTCTGAACAACAAGCACAGGGCGCTGACGCGGCAGTCGATCTTAATAATGAACTGAAAACTCGCCGCGAAAAGCTGGCATTGCTGCGTGAACAAGGCGTGCCGTTCCCGAACGATTTTCGTCGTGACCACACCTCAGACCTTCTGCACGCTGACTTCGATGCAAAAGAAAACGAAGAGCTGGAAGCGCTGAACATTGAAGTGGCTGTCGCTGGCCGTATGATGACCCGCCGCATTATGGGTAAAGCTTCTTTCGTCACCCTGCAGGATGTGGGGGGCCGTATTCAACTTTACGTTGCCCGTGACGATCTGCCGGAAGGGGTTTACAACGAGCAGTTCAAAAAATGGGACCTGGGCGATATCCTGGGCGCGAAAGGTAAGCTGTTCAAAACCAAGACCGGCGAGCTGTCCATTCACTGTACTGAACTGCGTCTGTTGACCAAAGCCTTGCGCCCGTTGCCGGACAAATTCCACGGCCTGCAGGATCAGGAAGCCCGCTATCGTCAGCGTTATCTGGATCTGATCTCTAACGAAGATTCCCGCAACACATTCAAAGTGCGTTCCAAAATCATGGCCGGCATTCGCCAGTTCATGGTGAATCGCGACTTTATGGAAGTGGAAACCCCGATGATGCAGGTGATTCCTGGCGGTGCGTCTGCACGTCCATTTATCACCCACCATAATGCGCTGGATCTGGACATGTACCTGCGTATTGCGCCGGAACTGTATCTGAAACGTCTTGTGGTTGGCGGCTTCGATCGCGTATTCGAAATCAACCGTAACTTCCGTAACGAAGGTATCTCTGTTCGCCACAACCCTGAGTTCACCATGATGGAACTCTACATGGCGTACGCGGATTACAAAGATTTGATCGAACTGACTGAATCCCTGTTCCGTACCCTGGCGCAGGATATTCTGGGTAAAACCGAAGTGCCTTATGGCGATGAAGTGTTCGATTTCGGCAAGCCGTTCGAAAAACTGACCATGCGCGAAGCAATTCAGAAATACCGCCCGGAAACGAACATGGCGGATCTGGATAACTTCGACTCAGCGAAAGCCATCGCAGAAAGCATTGGCATCAAAGTTGAGAAGAGCTGGGGCCTGGGCCGCATCGTGACCGAGATCTTCGAAGAAGTGGCCGAAGCACATCTGATTCAGCCGACCTTCATCACCGAATATCCGGCTGAGGTGTCTCCGCTGGCGCGCCGTAATGACGTGAACCCGGAAATCACTGACCGCTTCGAGTTCTTTATCGGTGGTCGTGAAATCGGTAACGGCTTTAGCGAACTGAACGATGCGGAAGATCAGGCGCAACGCTTCCAGGATCAGGTTAACGCCAAAGATGCAGGCGATGACGAAGCGATGTTCTATGACGAAGACTATGTGACCGCGCTGGAACACGGTCTGCCGCCGACTGCGGGTCTGGGCATTGGTATCGACCGTATGGTTATGCTGTTTACCAACAGCCACACCATTCGCGACGTGATCCTGTTCCCGGCGATGCGTCCGGTAAAATAAGTCGCTAAGAAGTCAAAAAGCCCCGGCGTGCAAACACGGGGCTTTTTTATTGCCTGACGCTGGCGGCAAACTCTCTGAGTTGCGCGTTTGCGTTTTCTGCCTCCAGCACCATCCACGGACTAAATGCCCAGGGTGTTGCCACCAGCGAATGGCAGAGGGCATCAAGTTCTACCCACTGGTATGCCATGACTTCCTCTGCATTGATATTCAATGGCGTGATGATTTGTGCGGCGAAGACCGGGCAAATTTCGTTTTCGACAATCCCGGATGGATCGGTCTCGCGGTAGCGGAAACCCGGAGCAATAGACGTGATGTCGATAATATCCGCCCCTATTTCATAGCGACAGCGACGAACCATTGCCTGCTCAGGCGTTTCCCCCTCTTGCGGATGCCCGCAAACGGAGTTAGTCCACACGCCCGGCCAGGCTTTTTTGCTCATGGCCCGGCGGGTCACCAGACATTCGCCGCGTGAATTGAAAAGCCAGGAAGAGAAGGCGAGATGTAGCGGGGTGTTATGGTGATGTGCGGTATACTTTTCTTCCATGCCGATGGGTGAGCCGTGCTCATCCAGTAAAATGACATGTTCTTGCATGCTTATGATTTCTCCGGATCGATATAAAACCGTATGACGCGACGCCAGTGTGACTACGGCGCAACTCCGTAGCCGGACCGGTGGCGTCGCGCCAACGGTTAAACATTATACCCGTTCTCAGGCAAACAGTTTGGCCCAGAGGGCGGAAAAGGGCATTACCAGCAAAAGGCCGGGTAGCATATTGGCAACCGGAAACGGTTTTATATTGCAGATACGCAATCCCGTTGCCACCATAATAAGGCCACCCGCACAGGAGAAATCCGCCATCATATCGGGGGTGATCATATGCAGAATGTAAACGGCAATTGTCGCCAGTGCGACCTGCACAATGATCAGCGGAGCACCAATGGTCATTACCGAAAAACCGAGCATGGTGGCAAAAATCGCAGCGGTGAAAAGATCCAGTACTGTTTTGATATACAGAATAGACGGATCACCGGTCATCCCTTCATGCATCGCTCCAAAGATCCCCGTGCCACTGGCGCAGAAGAGCACCAGAATGGCGACGAATTTTTCCGTAAACTCGTCATGCGTTAGCCCTTGTACCGGTGGGAAAACACGGTTGATCAAACCGCGCGTTGTGCCAGCCGCTTTGCCAATTTGTTTTTCCAGGAATAAGACCTCCCCAATAACCGCGCCCAATACCATGGCCAGTACGACGGCTGGCATAAATTTCACTTTAATAACCAGATTGATGCCCAGGCCAATTGAGCACAAACCAAAGGTCAGCGGTAGCGCGACTTTGACGCGATCCGGAATGCGGCTGCCAACAAGGGAACCGAGCAGGCCGCCGATAACGACAGCCGCGCCATTAACATAAGGTCCAATTAACATAGAAATTCCTGCGAAATTAAGCGCGATAAAGCAATTTTCCTTCGCCCCAGCGCGGAATGTTTTTAACATCGATATCGAACAGATCCAACGCGCGGCTGACACTATGTGTGATGATTTCGTTGGTCGTTTGCGGGCGCTGATAGAGTGCGGGAAGCGGCGGGAAAATAATCCCGCCCATCTCCGTAACAACCTGCATATTGCGAATGTGGCCCAGGTTCAGTGGCGTTTCGCGTGCCAACAGTACCAGGCGGCGACGCTCTTTAAGCACCACATCGGCCGCTCGGGTCAGCAGATTATCGGTGAGACAGTGCGCGATGGAGCCCAGGGATCGCATTGAACATGGGGCGACTATCATCCCCAGCGTCTTAAACGACCCGCTGGAAATAGAAGCCCCAAGGTTTCCGATCGGATGCACCACATCCGCCAGCGCCATTACCTCATCCAACTGATAATCCGTTTCCAGTTCGCAGGTTTTTTCCGCCCCTTTTGTCACGACCAGATGGACTTCGAGATCCTGCCCACGTAAAAGCTCCAGCGCTTTCACGCCATACTGAAAACCGGAAGCACCGCTGATGCCGACAATGATGCGTCGTGATATGGTCACCTTCATCCCCTTATTCGAAGTCTGGCAGAAAACGTTTCACATCCACCTCTTTGAACTTCGAACGTTCAAAGTGGCTTTTCAGATGGAACGGTACAGTACAGTCGAAGATCGTTTTGCAGGATGTGCCCTGTTGCAGAATGCTCGGGCTGTATTCCGGGATCTGTGACGGATCGAGCGGGTGGCAGCGAACGCCGGGGATAGTAATCGTATCCACATCGCCCTGGTAGCGGGTTTGCATCGCCCACAGCACGTCGTCACTGTCGAAGATGTCCACGTCTTCATCCACCAGAATCACATGTTTCAGCTCAGGGAACGCAGCGAACGCGAGCAGTGCAGCCTGGCGCTGACGGCCTTCATCCACTGCAACCGCTTTCTTAAATTGCATCATGGCCAGTAGCTTGCCGCCGCCTGCGGAGTGCGCAAACACATTCAGTAATTTGCCCGGCATTGCACGGCCCACCATATCCAGGATGCTGGCTTCGGTCGGGATGCCCGCCATGTTGACGTGTTCTTCGCCTGGCCCTACGGTAGTGCGCCAGATAGGGTTGTAGCGATGGGTGACGGCTTTCACTTTGATAACCGGCAGGGCGTTTTTGGCTTCGCCGGTATAGCCCGGGAATTCAGGCATCGCTTTACCGGTATTGGTATTCTGGTCTTCGCGAAGACGCACGTTTGGCAGCAGTTCGCCTTCAATGACGATTTCTGCATGGGCGATGGCTTTTTCGTTGATGGTTTTACACTGCACCATATCCACTGCATGGCCACGCAACGCACCCGCAACACTCAGTTCGTCATAGCCCAATGGGGTTGTTGGCGGCTCGAAGCAAGCCGCGATTTCGATGGCCGGGTCGACGCCAATGCTGATAGATATTGGCAGTGGTTGGCCTGCGGCTTCTGCTTTCATGCGGAACGCATCGATATGACGGCCCGGGGTCAACCACATAGATAACTCATCACGGCTCTGTACACACAGGCGGTGAATGGTAATGTCGGATTCTCGGGTTTCCGGATCGGAGGCATAGCACAGCCCCATCGTGATGTACGGGCCTGCATCCTCTTCGGTATTGGTTGGTGCAGGTAATAATTTGCGCAGATCGAAATCAGCGTCGCTGGCGAGATGTACAACCTGCTGGCAGACGGCATCATCCTGGCTCAGTACCGGCGGAATCGGGTTTTGCACGGAGTCTTTCAGCAGGTGGCCAAGTTTTTCCTGCGGGCAGTTGAGAAAGTGGCTGACGCGTTTGCGTGAACCATTGAGACCAATTGCCACACTGATATCGTGAAAGCCTTTAATTTTGTTAAATACCATAACCGGGCCGTTTTTACGCGTCGGGCGCTGGCAGGTACCGCCCGCACCAACGTAGCGATACACGCCGGACAGCTCGGCATGTGGATCTACCTCAGTATCAGTTTCCACATATTCGCCGGGTAAGGTTTTTAATAATTCAAGCGCTGAACGTAAATCGTGAACGTTGCTGGTAGGTTTTTTTTCTCTATTTGACATAGCCTGTTCCATCTCAGGAAAGATAATTAAGGTCTGCACCTACCTTATTTTCCTGATGCTTTTTAAACAAATACCGTTTTCCTGATTCTCTCCATATCAAAAAAGTACTCTTTACACAGTTGTTAAATATTTAAGTCAAAAGTGAAATAATTAACGCGCTTTTCCTTTGGTTCGCTAAGTGTGATACTGAGTGCCTGAATGCTGCGGAGTATAATTGTATGGATTTGAAAAGATTGCGTTATTTTTGTCGCGTGGTGGAACAAGGCTCCGTAAGCCAGGCTGCAAAAGTGTTGAATATGGCACAACCCCCGCTCAGTAAACGTATACAGGAACTTGAAGAAGAACTGAATGTGTCATTGTTTACACGGCAGGGAAATCGCATTGAACCTACTGATGCAGGTTATTTTCTTTATCGTAAAGCTTGTGAGATATTACGGCAGGTAGAAGATACTGCCCGAGAAACAGTGGCGATTGCTAATAAAGAAAAATTCCAATTAAGAATCGGCTTAACTCATCTTTTTCAATCCTATTTTAAACCGCTGCTTCTCGAGTTATATAAGCGTCATCCGCAGGCTGAAATAAATATCTCTGTTACCGATTCCAGCCATTTAGAGACGATGCTCAATGAGGGGACTATCGATCTGGCGCTGATTCAACGTCCTTATCGTAGCGAAGGGTTCGATTTTGTCTCTTTCGACCCGGTCAGGCTGGTGGCGGTGATCAGTAAAAAATGTCTGCCGCTGGTACCGCAAAGTCCCTTTGATTATCAGGCACTGGAGACATTCCCGCTGGTGCTGTTGCACCGGGCGAAAGATTCCGGCACCTATGAAATGTTGATTGATTTATTCCGCAAAGCCGGGGGTAACCCGAAGGTCATCATGCATATCACCCAGCCGGGAGTCATCCTGGAATGGCTGGAGTCCGGGCTGGCGGCGGCAACGTTACTACCCTCCTCGGAGGTGGACGCATCGAAGCTGACAAACTGTCACGTGGTGGATGTTTTTCCCTCGCCGCAGGTCTTTTACCCGGCGCTGGTGAAAATCCCGGCAACGAACTGGCTACCTGAAATCATGGAGATTATTGCTCACGGCTACCCCTTTATCGCCAGTGAGCGGTAAGTGGTTGGCATCCTGGCGTTGCCTGCCTAGAATAAGGGGTCATTCATTTTTACAGAGGATCTGTTTTGCGTGCAGGAAGCCTGACAAGAAACCCATTCCACATTGTCATTTGCCTGGCCGTGGCGTTATTGCTGGCGGGGTGTTCTGGCAGCAAATCGTCTGATAGCGGCAATGTTTACACGGTAAAACGTGGGGATACGCTATACAAAATTTCGCGCCAGACGGGCACCAGCGTGAATGACCTTGCCCGGCTTAACGGGATTTCCCCGCCGTACACCATTGAGGTCGGTCAACGTCTGAAACTGAATGGCGCGTCGAAATCGTCCTCTGCAAAAGGCGGCACCCAAACGGCTAAAGTTGTGCCTTCATCGGCTGTGCCGCTCTCTTCCTGGCCGCCCGTTGGGCAGCGCTGCTGGCGCTGGCCGACCACTGGCAAGGTGATCAGACCCTATTCCACATCCGAAGGCGGTAATAAGGGGATTGATATCGCAGGCTCTCGCGGGCAGGCGGTTTACGCCGCCGGAGCAGGGAAGGTGGTCTATGCCGGGAACCAATTGCGCGGTTATGGCAACCTGATCATGATTAAGCACAGCGACGAGTACATCACGGCCTATGCGCACAACGACACTATCCTCGTTAATAACGGGCAGAGTGTGAAGATTGGGCAAAAAATTGCCACGATGGGCAGCACTGATGCAGACGGAGTACAGTTGCACTTCCAGATCCGTTATAAGGCAACAGCTATTGATCCGCTGCGTTATCTGCCGCCACAGGGTAGCTCACCTAAGTGTTAAGATTTGCGCTAAGCGATTAATTTATGGTCAGTTAGTCGTTTAGCGTCTTGCCAGTCGGTGTTTAAGGTTTATAATGCCTGTCACACCACAAGGCGGGTGTAGTTCAATGGTAGAACGAGAGCTTCCCAAGCTCTATACGAGGGTTCGATTCCCTTCACCCGCTCCAGACTCCTTTCTTTCAGATTCAGCTTAGTTTACCTCTATAACACTAAAAGCGATGTTTTATAGAGAATATCCCTATAATCCTACGGCTCATCAATCAGAAAAAGCCGGGCTGCAACACAAGTTTTAGCGGCTTATGAATGCGATTCCACATGAATAAGAATTGTTTATGGTCTGGATTGAGCCGTAATGAGGCCACGTTAATAAGCACTTCATTTCGTAGAGCGCTGATGAATGAGAGATAATGATAAATCCTGGCCTCTGCCCCGGCGAAAATCGCCAGGGCAGAGGCCGCAGAACTGCTTTCCTGGCGTTAAATCATAAAGAAAAGCACTCTTTTGGGTGTTTAATTTTAGTATATTAAATCTCGAACCCTAATTCCTTGACAAGGTTACAGAGTTTTTTCGCACCATTAAAATTTAAATGGTCCGAATCATAAAAATCTTCTGGGGTAAATGCTTTATGTGTGGACAAATCAGTCATGAAAACATTATTGTCATTAACAATGCTTTTAATATATGCCAGCGTTTCATTTTTAAGGGTTTTATCGAAGTTTTCAACGTAAAACTGAGTGAACGGCATAACGATAAAATGAAGGTTTGAATTTGTTTCATTAATTAACGATAGTAAAGAGGAGAGGATTTTTTTATTATTTTCATAGCTATGCTTTCTTTGGCAATTCTTTGCCAGCGCTTTTACGCGCTTGAGAATATCAACTGATGAATAAAAAAAGTCAGTGGAATAGTTTCTTGTGTTAATAAATTCGACGGATTTTTGCACTGTTGCTTCATCAAGCAATAAACTGTTTAACCTTGATAACTCTTCATCATTAAAATAATGAGGATGGTTTTTTTTACAGATCTGCTGAACGAGTAAATCCAGAGGCCCCAGGATAGAATGATTGTCCGTTTCGCTTTTCGGCTTTTCAACTTTGCTTCTGAAATTATATTCAATATTATGGCTTTTGCAGAAATAGCGAGACACTGGAAATGTTGTTGCTTCGCCCATTGAAAGTTCGAAAAAAACATCATAAAGGCCAATGCATACAATAAAGTTTCTTGTGTTTGTTATTTCGGTTATTTTTTTAATTAGACTATAAGATAAAGTAAAGTCACCCGAAAATAGTGATAGATTTACGCTGTTCGCTAATAGTTCCTGAGGGAACCCCTGGTATGCATATGATGAACCTAATATTACACTCTTAATATCTGGTTCATTGATGAGCTTTTCATAACGCGAGTTGAGAAGCGGAATATATCCAATATCTGTATGAAAACGGCTTGTGTTTTTTTCCGGGAATTGAAGCGCCGTCAGTATATCAGGGAATTGTATGTTATTCCTTTTGAGGAAGTTAAATCCAATATAATCGGTGACAACTATTGGCACTAATGTATCGTCATCCAGATCCACATGTATGTCTTCTGGATCTGTTTCCATATTAACCACAAATGAGGTGACTCTTTCCATATTGAATGGAAGGAAAAGTGCGTTGCGTTGATATGAATTCCAGTCTTCACCTACAAAAATAACGTGAAATGATTGTGTTGAAAAATAGTGTATAAAAAAGGAATTTAAATGCGATAGTAGTTTTTCAACATCTTCTGGCGTGACGTTTTTTTCAGCACAATAAATAAGCTCATTGATAAAAGATGCAGTATTCTCATCGTCATGCAAAAGACCACTATTTGTAATAAACAAATCCTTCAACTCATCAATGACCGAATCACTTTCAATCCAACTGAGTTTTTGTGCAAGGAAATGAATGTTTTTAAGGAAAAGAGCTGTGTTATTCATTATTTTACCTGGTAGCCAATAAAAATAATCAAATTATAACGAGCGCATTTGTTTTACTTGGTTGTGAAGTATACAGGAGGCGATCGGATATGGAAATATTGAAGAATTAACTATAGTATGTTTGGAAAAAGGAAAGTTGTATATAATAAGCGTGCTATTTAATCAAAGGGTCCACATGAGGAACTGATACGCCATTATGGGGAGCGCTGCTATGTAACGGCAACGTGCGATTGCGGGTCCGATTGCGGAGCAAGTTTGCTGTTGCTGATGCGTTCAACAAAGTTAGTTGAATGTCGCGAGATATCTGTCTGGTTAAAATAACAGGCAATAAAAAACCGGGGTGCATATACAAACCCCGGTAAAAGGTGGATCGATTATCAGGCTACACGTGCTCCCGATCAGTTTCTTATTGCTTTAAATTGCCTTGTGGTCTCAGTTAATGCTATTTCAGTCGGCAGACGCTCCATAGAGCTGGCGCCATAGAAGCCGTTACACTCCGGGCAGCTCTCTAAAATGAATTTCGCATCCTCTGGTGTCGCAATGGGGCCGCCGTGACAAAGGACGATAACATCCGGACGCACTGCTTTTGCCGCTTTCGCCCAGTCATTAATTAATGGCACGCAGTCTTTCAGGGTGAGAGCCGTTTCCGCGCCGATATTCCCCCCTGTGGTTAACCCCATATGCGGCACAATAATGTCTGCACCAGCTTCGGTCATCGCAATGGCATCATCGCGGCTAAAGACATAAGGCGTCGTGAACAGGCCTTTTTCATGCGCCAGACGAATCATATCCACTTCTAAGGCGTATCCCATTCCGGTCTCTTCGAGGTTGGCACGGAAATTACCGTCGATCAGCCCCACGGTTGGGAAGTTTTGTACGCCTGCAAAGCCAATCGCTTTAATATCATCCAGAAACTTATCAAACTGGCAGAAGGGATCGGTACCGTTTACACCCGCCAGGACAGGCGTTTTCTTGGTGACCGGCAGCACTTCTTTTGCCATATCCATAACAATTTCATTGGCGTTGCCGTAAGCCAGCAGACCGGCTAATGAACCACGGCCCGCCATGCGATAACGACCAGAGTTATAGATAACAATCAGATCGATGCCCCCGGCCTCTTCGCATTTTGCCGACAAACCTGTGCCCGCTCCGCCGCCGATGATGGGTTCCCCCCGGGCAATCATCTGATGAAATTTTTGCAATAATCCTTCACGCGTATGTTTCATGGCTTTAATTCCGTCTTTAGTGGATTAATTCTTTATGTAAATTTATAAGTAGCTGATTAAATTCGGCAGAATTGATGTGGTGTGGGCTGACGATCAGTTTACGGTGCGGCGTTTCGATAAATGTTGCCTTAAACGCATCGAGAAAAGCCCGATCTGCTTCTGGATCCCAGAAATCCCCGCCAACGTTGTCCAGGGCAGAAAAACCGCCCATGGGGATAACAAATCTGACTTCTCCTTCACATCGATTTAAACGCTCGGCAATCCATATCCCCATCTTGCCGTTTTCCTCTGGTGTTGTGCGCATCAATGTTACTTGTGGGTTGTGCTGATAAAGCCGACGACCCCGATAGTGCTCGGGTACCGAAGATCGGGACCCAAAATTAACCATATCAAGTGCCCCGCAAGAGCCGATATACGGGATTTTAGAGCGGGCGATCGCGCCGAAGCGGTCATCACTACAGGCCAGAACGCCGCCAAATAAGAAGTCGCATACTTCGGTGGTGCTGATATCCAGTACGCTGTGTAATAAGTGGCTATCTGCCAGCTTTTCCATGGCCTTACCCCCGCTACCGGTGGCATGGAAAACCAGACAGTCATAATCGTTTTCTAATTTTTGTGTGATTTGCTGTACGCAGGGCGTGGTGACGCCGAACATCGTCAGACCAATGGCGGGTTTATCCGTGACGGCTTCGCTGTCGTCCTGATAGAACACCACCGCACCGGCAATCTGGTTAGCTGCGCTTTTTAATACTTTGCGGGATATTCGGTTTAAGCCTGAAATATCGGTGACGGAGTTCATAATGGCGATATCGCTGGCACCGATATAACCGGACACGTCTCCGGATGCCATGGTTGATACCATCAGTTTGGGAACGCCAATGGGCAGGGCCTGCATGGCAGGCGTAATTAACGCGGTATTGCCAGACCCTCCTAAGCCGATTATCCCAAGCACATCTTCACGGCTTTTTAAGAACAGTTCAAAGGCGAGAGACATTGCGGTGATAGCTTTTCCTCTGTCACCACAAAAGACAGCACTTTCTCCCTCAGGGTGAAAGCGGGCCACGGTTGTTGCTGAAATATCCGCACCCCTTGCGGAGCTATCAGCCACTGTCGTCAGGTCAACGATAAGGGCATCGGCGCCTGTTTTTTTTATTAACGACTTAACGTAAAAAGCTTCCGTGCTTTTCGTGTCAAGAGTTGTTACGACGTATATGTAGCCATTGTCTTTGCTCACGTGTTCTCCTTAACTAAACTCACTTTTGTAACGAGTATTTCAGATTCGGAAGAGTGAAATGCATTTGGTGTGACAACGATTGAGACTGCCGTCTCAAAAAATGTAGCAGTGATTGAGACTGTCGTCTCAAAAAAACTAGCATAAATGAGACGGTTGTCTCAAATAATTTTCAGTGTTAAAATTAACCACATGTTTTTAAAGGTAATTAATTTCTTAGCCGATCATGATTTTGCATTTCGCACCGCCTGGATGGGCGAGTGTTGATTTGCTATGTTTGTGTTACAACGGGTGTGGTTGGGAAAGTCATGATGTATGGAGAGGAAGCTTTGGAGCCATCTGTAACACGCAAGAAAACGTATGATTTGCTAATGAATAAAGCGTTATTTTTGTTTGAAAAAGGGGAGATCCCCTCCATTTCAAGACTAGCCACCGAAGCAGGTGTTTCACGGGCGACGGCTTACCGTTACTTCCCCACGCAAAGCGATCTTATTGCCGCTGCCGTTGGCGCGAGTCTGGAAACCATTCGGGAATGGAAACCCAAAAGCGATGATAAAGTTGGTGAGCGTATTGCCGAGTTGTTTGATTTCGCGTTCCCGGAAATGTTTCGCCATGAAGGTGCTTTGCGCGCCGCGCTGCTTGTTTCATTGCAGCAATGGGCGCTTGAGCGTCACTCCCCGGATAAAATGGAAAAAAAGCTGGTCCGTGGTAATCGTAAAGCGACGCTCGCTCGCGTAATGGAACCGGTGAAGGACAAATATTCCCCCGAGATGTATCGCAAAGTTATTGCCGCCTTTTCGTTATTGTACGGTTCGGAAGTCTTTCTGGTGATGAAAGATATCTGGGGCATGGACAATCAACAAGTCATTGATAACGTGCAATGGATGGCAAAAGCTATTATAAATCAAGCGAATATCGAATCCTCTCATGAGGATCATGCCGGGTAAAACTGGTTTATCTCGCCGCTTGCCTTATAAGTAAGGGAGCAATAGCCCCCTTACTTAACCAAAATAACCCACCGCTAATTGAAGCGTATATAAAAATGCAATTCAGCATCTCTAAAATATCAATTTAAAATAAGCATTATAATTTGCATTAAGGTTTGATTTTATTTTCTCTAGGTCTGGATGCTTCTGTTAATTGATGCTCAGAATGATAAGCAATCTTAGTTTTTTTAAATGAAAATAATTGTCGTAGATTATAGAACTAGCATTTTCTGGTGATAAAATCTGTTTGTGAACTATGCTGAGATCAATGGCTATTTTATTTCAATAGCATAATTTTATTGCGTTTATCTCGATTCTTTCAACATAACGACAGGCCTTCAATATAAATTAAACTCTCTTAAGCTTTATGGGGAATACATTCTATGCGTGAGAATCACCCTGTAACACAGCAAGAACGCATTTTTGATAATGATGCGACGTTAATGTCTACAACAGATCCTGAGAGTTATATTAATTACGCTAATGATGCCTTTATTGAGGTGTCTGGTTTTTCGCTCAGTGAACTTGAGGGGCAACCGCATAATCTGGTTCGTCATCCTGATATGCCGCAGCACGCATTCGCAGATATGTGGTTTACCCTTAAGCAGGGAGAACCATGGAGCGGACTGGTAAAAAACCGCTGCAAAAATGGCGATCATTATTGGGTTCGCGCCAACGCAATCCCGATCATCCGCAAAGGGAATGTGAAGGGATATATGTCGGTACGCACCAGGCCTGATGCCGACGAAGTCGCCAGTGCAGAAACGCTGTATCGTCAGTTTCGTGAGGGTGGGACAAACAGTAAGCGCCTTTTCAAAGGGTTGATCATTCGCAAAGGATTTATGCGCTGGCGCTCGTTGTTTGTGACTATGCCATTACGCTGGCGGCTTCGATCGGCGTTAATGACGACCTTTTTATTGAGTATTCTCGTCGGGATGTTATGTCAGTTAGCGCCCGGACAAATGGGCATGTTTACCGGGGCGATGGCCGTCCTGCTTCTGGCGTTGATGGCATGGCTGGAAAGACAAATTGTGCGCCCCGTCGAGCGTTTGTGTCATCAGGCCCTGCAGGTGGCAACGGGGGAAACGCAGCAGGTTGAACAACCGAAACGCATCGACGAAGTCGGCGTTACTCTGCGGGCTATCGGCCAGCTTGGGCTGATGTTCCGATGGCTGATCAACGATGTCAGTAGTCAGGCCGTGAGCGTGCTGAATGCAGCGGATGCCTTATGTAAAGGAAACGATAGCCTGAGTCGCCAGACGGATCAGGCAGCGGCGAATGTGCAGCAAACAGCCGCGACAATGAACGAACTGGCGGCCACCGTAAAAAGCAATACCCTTACCGCCGCAGAAGCCAGTGCCTTATCGCAGGGGGCGCGTGAAGCGGCGGAGCAGGGCGGCAAAGTGATGAGCGGCATGATAGAAATGATGGGCAACATTGGCTCCAGCTCCGATCAAATCGCCAGTATTACCAGCATTATCGACAGTATCGCCTTCCAGACGAACATCCTCGCACTGAATGCCGCAGTGGAAGCCGCCCGCGCGGGGGAGCAGGGAAAAGGTTTTGCCGTGGTCGCTGGCGAAGTACGTATTCTCGCCCAGCGTAGCGCCAGCGCAGCCAGCGAAATCAAAGCGCTGATAGAGTCCAGTGTGACGCAGGTTCGCTCCGGTAGTCAATTGGCCGATGATGCAGGGAAAGCAATGCAGGAGATTGTCGGTAAGGTTAAACATGTCACCCAGTTGATCGAGCATATCAGTCAGGCGACATCTGAACAGGCGTCGGCAATAAGCCAAATGAGCCTGGCGGTAGAAGAACTCGATAAACTCACCCACCAAAATGCCGACCGTGTTCAGGAGGGCGCAGAAGCGTCAGATCGGTTGAACAGTCAGGTGACACGCCTGGCGGAAGCCATTTCTGTATTCCGCTAATAACCACAATGTCCGCCCCGCCAGGTGAGGCGGGGCTTTTAAACGCAAGATCAAAACTGGCACTCATCTGTCGAAATCAGCGTAACGAACGGGCCGCTGAGCGTTCTGTTGTGATGATCAGGATTGTGTTGTCGCATTAAACGTTTCATACAGCGACGTTATAAAAATTTGCTAGCGCATTAACGGGATAAGTATTGAAGACCCAGGGGAACTCAGAGACGGAGAAGGTCATCTGCCGCAAGGGGCGCTACCCTTCTACGCCACCTTTGCGAGAGAGGTCAGGCAAAGACCGCCAGGTGTTCCAGCAAAATGGTGCAGCCGATGCCGATCAGCACTACGCCCCCCATCACTTCGGCCCACTTACCCATCGCGGCACCCAGAAAACGGCCCAGCAGCATCCCTGTCGTGGCCATAATGGTGGTGGCGAGACCTATCAGTAAGGCGGTGGTGACAATGTTCACCTCCAGAAAAGCCAGCCCCACGCCGACAGCCATAGCATCCAGGCTGGTGGCGATAGCGGTGGTGACCAGTAACCAAAAGCCGTGCCGTCTGGGCGCATTTACCGGTTCCTGCCCGTCTTTTTTCATCCCCTCAACTACCATACGCACGCCGAGCAGCATCAGCAGAGCAAAGGCAATCCAGTGATCCCAGCGCAGAACATACTGGCTGGCGGCCAGGCCAATCCCCCAGCCAATCACCGGAGTGATGGCTTCGACCACGCCAAAGATGATGCCAGTGCGCAGCGCTTCTCTCAGCGGCGGGCGATAAAGTGCCGCCCCTTTACCGATGGATGCCGCGAAGGCATCCATAGACATCCCAAATGCCAGAATGAGGAGTGCGTAGAAACTCATGTGCGTACCTTTCAATACCCGTCAGTGTCGAAACGGGTCAAATGCATCAAATATCAGAGAGTGTCATGCTGCCATGTAAATATTATAAATGCAAAAAAATCTTATAAATCAATAATATATAGTATTGGCTATGTTTTATTGCACTGGCTATGTTTGGTTTTATCGTTGCAGAATGAAGGCGTTGCGTTGGGCTGATGTGACGTAAGCTCGTGGTGTCGTGCCGCTTCATTTATGTGGATGTATTCGGGATGTGAATGTTCCTTTCTTGCCTCCCGGCAAAAAACATTGAACAATGCATGCAAGGTGATGGCGTTCCACCTTACCCAACCGCTTCCCAGCGAAGCTGATGACGCCTGGTATGACTCTTTTAATGGAGGCATGTCGGGCGCTTATCTTTTTCCCTCCTGCATGCCTCGGACACTTTTATTTTGTTGAGGAAAACATGCTGAAATCTCTCATTGCCGTCATTTTCGGTGGTTCGGCTGGCTGCGTGATCCGCTGGCTGCTCTCAGTGCGCCTGAATGCGATCTTTCCGAATCTGCCGCCCGGCACGTTGCTGGTGAACCTGACTGGCGGGTTTATTATTGGCGGGGCGCTGGCGTTCTTTACGCGACAGCCACATCTGGATCCGACCTGGCGATTATTGATTACCACCGGGCTGTGCGGGGGAATGACCACGTTTTCAACATTTTCGCTGGAAATTTTTTCTCAGCTACAGATGGGCAATTATCTGTGGGCCATCACGTCGGTGATGGTGCATGTGTTTGGCTCATTGCTGATGACCGCACTGGGGTTCTTTGTCATCAACATGCTGTAAAAAAGCCCGCAGGTTTACGCCTGCGGGCCTTGTATGAATCACTATGGATTAACGCACCATGCAAGGACGTTTGTTGTCGAACGTCCAGCCGGGGATAAGGTACTGCATCCCCATTGCATCGTCGCGCGCGCCCAGACCGTGTTTCTGATACAGCTCGTGCGCCTTCATCACCTGATCCATATCCAGCTCCACGCCAAGACCCGGCGTTGTCGGCACCTGCACCATCCCGCCTTTAATCTCAAACGGCTCCCGGGTCAGACGCTGGTTGCCTTCCTGCCAGATCCAGTGGGTGTCGATGGCGGTGATTTTACCCGGCGCCGCGGCCGCCACGTGGGTGAACATCGCCAGCGAGATGTCGAAGTGGTTGTTGGAGTGGGAGCCCCAGGTCAGGCCGAACTCGTGGCACATCTGCGCCACACGCACGGAGCCCTGCATGGTCCAGAAGTGCGGGTCCGCCAGCGGGATATCCACCGACTGCAGGGAGAGCGTGTGCCCCATCTGACGCCAGTCGGTGGCAATCATGTTGGTGGCGGTCGGCAGGCCGGTGGCGCGGCGGAACTCCGCCATCACTTCACGCCCGGAGAAGCCCTGCTCCGCACCGCACGGGTCTTCCGCATAGGCCAGCGAGCCTTTCAGGTACTTACCGATTTTGATGGCTTCGTTCAGGGACCATGCGCCGTTCGGGTCGAGGGTGACGCGGGCCTGCGGGAAGCGCTTCGCCAGGGCGACAATGGATTCCGCTTCTTCTTCGCCGGCCAGTACGCCGCCTTTCAGTTTGAAGTCATTGAAGCCGTATTTTTCATACGCGGCTTCCGCCAGACGCACCACGGCATCCGGGGTCATCGCCTCGTCATGACGCAGGCGGTACCAGTCGCATTTGTCATCCGGCTGGCTCTGGTAGGGCAGCGGCGTCGCCTTACGGTTGCCGACGAAGAACAGGTAGCCGAGCATTTCCACTTCGCTGCGCTGCTGGCCGTCACCGAGCAGGGAGGCGACGTTGACGCCCAGGTGTTTGCCCAGCAGGTCGAGCATTGCGGCTTCAATGGCGGTGACCACGTGGATGGTGGTGCGCAGGTCAAAAGTCTGCAGGCCGCGGCCCGCAGCGTCGCGGTCAGCAAAGGCGCAGCGCACCTCATTGAGGACATTTTTGTAGGCGCCGAGGGTTTTGCCGACAATCAGCGGCGTCGCGTCTTCCAGAGTCTGGCGGATTTTTTCGCCGCCGGGGACTTCGCCGACGCCGGTGTTGCCGGCGTTGTCGGTGATAATAACGATGTTACGGGTGAAGAACGGCGCATGCGCACCGCTCAGGTTCATCAGCATGCTGTCATGCCCGGCGACCGGGATCACTTTGACGGATGTTACGACTGGAGTTGAAGACTGGCCTGACATAATTCCTCCTGCGGATAGATGGTAACCGAATACCGACGTCATAAACGGTCATCTGCCATGGATATAAAACGTGGCGCTGAATTGCGTGTTGCCAGGATTCTATGACTTTCATTCCAACAAAAATAGACTGACTGAGTGCTTTGTTAATTCAATAATTGAATCAATAAAAATGAAGTAATTCTTTAATTATTAAAAGGTTATATTATTTTCAAACTGTGTAGTGTCATTAAAATGTGATCATGTGCAGATAGGGAAAGAAATGAAAATGAACGTGGTTGAGGGGATAAAATTTGCCGTAAAACATCGGCAAATTAACCAAATTATAGGTATTTTTATGCGCTTTTTCGCTGTGCTTTTGCCTGTTTTTA
This sequence comes from Citrobacter sp. BDA59-3, assembly GCF_015167655.1. Lineage (NCBI taxonomy): Bacteria > Pseudomonadati > Pseudomonadota > Gammaproteobacteria > Enterobacterales > Enterobacteriaceae > Citrobacter > Citrobacter sp. BDA59-3. Next base: position 4,398,847 of record NZ_CP063427.1, on the reverse strand, counting down.
TACCCTGGAATAAAGGTATTTTTCTGTCTTTTGCCCAGTTTAGCGCGACGGTATTCACGAAATACAACGCCAAAGTAATATTTGCGTTAAAACAGGCGCTGGTGAGCCCCTCAGATCATTCACAAATGGTCATAGATGCTTTGGGTTATCTTCTTGATGAAAATCTGAAAGCAGAACTTTCCCGCCGTGTACATGGCCGAAATAGCAGGGCTTATAAAAGCTGCCATTTTGGAAAACAAATGCGAAAGGAGTCACGAAATTTTCGTTTTGGGAGGCTGGTTGCCCGAACGGAACGGGCGGTAAAGGAGGGAAAACGCACATCAGCGCTCGCGAATTGTTGCTCTGCAAAACTCCCGGCATCTTTTTGAACCGAAAACGTTTCTTCACGGGCGTTAAATGCCTCGGCACTAGCAGGATGGGTGAAAAATCGTCTGCGTAGCGAAATTGTGCTTGAGTAATAGCTTAGCGTTTACGCTCAGTCTGTTTCGCCTGTGAATAAACACCATCAGGATATATCACCTGGTGGTGTTTATTTTTATGCCGTTATTAAAAGCAAGATCAACTGATGTATTTTAGTATCAGTAATAGCAAACAAAATCCCAGCACACCCCAGGACATATGACGACCAGAACGATATACAGGATTCGCGCTGGTGGTTTTACTTTGACTATTCTCGATACCCATTAGAATTTACTTTCAGATTAGCGTTAATAAATCGTAACCACCGCAAGGGCTTGCGGTGAGCCAAAAGAACGGATAGGAATATAAATCCGCTGTGGATACCGGGTGGGTTAATCAACAAAACGTCTTTCTCTGAATGTTCGACGGACTAAATACAAATTGTTGACTAAACCTAAACTGGATAATAACCGTTGAAATCGAAAAATCCATGAGAAAAAAGATTTTCTTTAAATTTATTTATATAAACAGATGCTATCTATCATTAATAAAGAGGTGGGTAGGTTTGTATAAATAAATTGATGGCTGAATAAGAGAGACAATGAAATAATAGTTGAATTGGTGGTGGTATTCATTCAAAAAAAGAGGGTAAATTTTCGTTTACCCTCGTGATAAGTGCTTATACTCCGGCGAGCTATGAGTTTTCGCTGGATTTATGCGCCTGCGTCGGGTTTAGCGGCGGTTTTTTTCTTTCCAGATACATCACGTGCTCGCTGTTGTTCATCATCTCCAGCAGGTTGCCGTGTCTGTCCGGATCGTACTCCACGATGCCGTAAGAATAGTGTAGCCGGAAATTTTTCATTGATTTTTCATTAAGATCATCAATTTTTGACTGCAAGCTGAACAGGAAGGTGTCCACATCCCGATCATCGTCATGGCCCAGCAGGATGACAAATTTGCCTCCTTCCAGACGTGCGGCAACGTCATTCTTTTTCAGGCAGCGCAGAAGCACCGAGGCAAATTTTTTGAGCGTATTGTCGCCTTCGTTATGACCGAAAAATTCATTAATAGCGGTGATGTTTTCAACATCTAAGTAAATAAGGCTAAACGATCGTTTATTATCAGTTAACCATGAGAAGCGTTTATCACCCAGTTTGTAAAAACCACGCTTATTGGGCAATTCGGTCAATGTGTCCGTCATCGCCATGCTGATGATATGGAACTCGTCCTCGACAATGGCACCCAGATCGAGCAACGCGTTGATATTTTCCGGCGTAAAGTCGCGCGGTTTGTCATCAATAATACATATTGTTCCGGCGATCGAGCCATCTGGCAGGCGGACCGGGCAGCCTGCGTAAAAACGTATATGCGGCTCACCAATAACAAATGGGTTATCGTGAAAACGCTCATCCACGCTGGTATCTTTCACAATAAAAATCCCCTGTGCCAGGATCGCATGTGCACAGAAGGATATATTGCGAGATGTCTCACGGACTTTCACTTCGCCGCTGCAGGAAACCAGCCATTGCCGATCGCGATCTAACAAGCTGATTATGCCTATTGGAACGTCAAACGCCGTTTTTGCCAGACGAGTCAGGCGATCTAAGCGCTCGTCATCCTTTTTATCGAGCAGGTCCATCATATAAAGAGATTTAAGACGCTCGGTTTCGTTTTCTGGTATTTCAGGAAATTTCATAGTGAGGCCTCATTAGCTATAGATTTACTATATCAGAGGTTTCTTATTTAGGTAGCGCCTCAAGACTCACCTTTACGTTGTATGAGAAATATTCTCCTCGTGTAGCATGGCACAGATTACGCTGTTGCCTCTGGCGGCGCCGTCCTACAATGTGTTCACTTATCACCCAGGAGGTATTCCATGTCTCAACCCACGCTTACTTATCGTCTTGGCGACCGCGAAGTTGGTCGTCTTGGCTATGGCGCAATGCAACTGGCCGGTCCCGGCGTGTTCGGGCCGCCGGCTGACGAAGCGAAGGCGATTCAGGTGCTTCGTGACGCCGTGTCGGCTGGTGTTAATCATATCGACACCAGCGATTTCTATGGTCCGCATATCACTAACCAGATCATCAAAAAAGCGCTGCACCCGTATCCGGCCGATCTGTGCATCGTGACTAAAGTTGGGGCGCGTCGGGATGACAAAGCCAACTGGCTGCCTGCGTTTAGCGCCGAAGAACTGACGCGCGCGGTAGAAGATAACCTGCGTAATCTTGGCCTCGACGCTATAGAAGTGGTCAACTTGCGCAGTATGCATGGTGTGCACGGGCCTGCGGAAGGTTCGCTGGAAGCTGAACTGGAAACACTGATTACCCTTAAAGAGCGCGGACTGATCCGGCATATCGGGCTGAGTAATGTGACGGCGAAGCAGGTTGCTGATGCGCAGGCGATGACGCCGATTGTCTGCGTTCAGAATATGTATAACGTGGCAAACCGTGAAGATGATGCGCTGATTGATGTGCTGAACGCACAGGGCATTGCCTATGTGCCGTTCTTCCCGCTGGGTGGCTTTACGCCGCTGCAATCCGGGGAACTGAACGCGGTGGCGCAACGTTTAAATGCCACACCAATGCAGGTTGCGCTGGCATGGCTGCTGCAACGTTCGCCCAATATCCTGCTGATTCCGGGCACCTCGTCGCCTGCGCATCTGCAGGAAAACCTGGCCAGCGCGCAACTGACACTGCCAAATGATGTGCTGGATATCCTCAACGGTATCGATAAGCGCTAAGTCGTATTGCCCCTCACCCTGAGCCTCTCCCTCAAAGGAGAGGCGTTGTAGCCCCGGTCAGCGCAGCGCCAACGGAGAAGGTCAATGCCGTTACGCCAGCGCCTGCTGCCAGTCGGCAATCAAATCATCCGCCCCTTCGATGCCCACTGATAACCGAATCAACTGCGGCGTAATGCCATTCGCCAGCCGCTGCTCCAGCGGAATAGAGGCGTGCGTCATGCTGTAGGGCTGGCTCACCAGACTCTCCACACCGCCCAGACTCTCGGCGAGCGTAAACAGTTTTAGCTTACTGATAATCGCAGTGGCGTACTGGTCATCGCCTTTCACTACCACCGAAATCATCCCGCCGGGCAGCGCCATCTGCTTACGCGCCAGCGCATGATGCGGATGCGAGGACAACCACGGGAACCACACTTTTTCCACCTGCGGCTGCTGCTCCAGCCACTGGGCGAGGGCCAGCGCGTTACTGCTGTGGCGCTCAATACGTAGCGCCAGCGTGCGGATCCCGCGTAGCGTCAGGAAACTGCTGAACGGGTCAAGCACGCCGCCAACGGCATTTTGCAAATAGCCCAGTTTTTCTGCCAGCGCCGGGTTATCACCCACCACCGCCAGCCCGGCCACCACGTCAGAGTGCCCGTTCAGGTATTTGGTGGCGGAGTGCACCACAATATCGAAACCCAGTTCAATCGGGCGATGAATCACCGGCGAGGCAAAGGTGTTATCCGCCACGCTCAGGATCTTATGCCGTTGCGCGATGGTCGCAATCGCTTCCAGATCTGCCAGCTTAAGCAGTGGGTTTGTCGGTGTTTCAACCCAGATCATTCGCGTGTCCGGGCGGATGGCGGCCTCCAGCCCTGCCAGATCGTCGGGCTTCACCCAGCTCACCCGCAGGCCGGTGCTGCGCTTACGCACATTTTCGATAAGCCGGTAAGTGCCGCCGTATACATCATCAACCGCGACAATATGGCTATCCTTATCCAGCAATTCCAGCACCGTGGAAATCGCCGCCAGCCCGGAGGCAAAGGCATAACCACGCGTGCCGCCTTCGAGTTCGGCAATCGCGGTTTCCAGCGCGTGACGAGTCGGGTTACCGCTACGGGAATATTCATAACCGGTATGCTGACCGGGCGCAGGCTGTGCAAAGGTGGACGTGGCATAAATCGGCGGCATCACCGCGCCGTGCTGGTCGGTAAAGGTGCCACTGTGCACGCTCAACGTATTCAACGTTTTCATCTGTACTCCTTTATTGTTCCAGGCGGTTACGCCAGGTGGTCAGAACATCGCTGCGGGTAATCAGGCCAAGAAAGCGGTCATTGTCGGCAATCACAGCCACCAGGCCCCGGTCAAAAATGGCTTTCAGTGCGCTTTCCGGCGCGTGCTTGTCGAGGGTTTCCACGTTGCGGGTCATCGCCTCTTTCACCGGTGATGAAAAACGCGCGCTATCACCCTGTACGTGGCTTATCAGATCCCACTCATCGACAATGCCGACGACCCGGCCATTTTCCAGCACGGGAAGCTGCGAGAAATCATACAGGCGCATGCGCGCCAGCACGGCGGCCAGGGTGTCATCCGGCGCGGCGGTGACGGTGGCCCCTTCGTCGTGGCGCAGGGCAATGAAATCGGTCAGGTCGCCGCGTGTCGGGCGGCTTAACAAGCCTTGCTGGCGCATCCAGTCATCGTTAAACATTTTGGAGAGGTATTTATTGCCGCTGTCGCAGGCGAGCGTTACCACTCGTTTGGCGGTCGTCTGCGCCTGGCAATAACGCAGCGCGGCACTGAGCAGCGTACCGGTTGAAGAACCGGCCAGCACGCCTTCGGTTTGTAGCAGAGCACGCGCGGCGGCAAACGCTTCAGCATCGGTAACCCGGTAGGCCTTATGCACGCCGTCGATATGCGCCAGCGGTGGGATAAAATCCTCACCGATGCCTTCGACCAGCCAGGAGCCGGGCTCACCGTATTGCCCGGTTTCAACCTGATCGGCAAGAATGGAACCTGCCGGGTCGGCGAGGATAAATTCGGTTTTCGGCGAGTGTTCGGCAAACCATGCCTGCAACCCCCCCAGCGTGCCGCCGGAACCGACGCCAACGACAATCGCGTCGATATCACCATCAAGCTGGGCGTAAATTTCCGGCGCGGTGGTACTAAAGTGCGCCAGCGGATTGGCTTCGTTATTAAACTGGTCAATATAAAACGCACCCGGCGTCTCTTGCGCCAGGCGGCGGGCATAATCCTGATAATAGGCCGGGTGCCCTTTGTTGACATCAGAGCGCGTTAAAACCACTTTCGCCCCCAACGCCCGCAGGTGGAAGATCTTCTCCCGGCTCATTTTGTCCGGCACCACCAGAATCAATGAATAGCCTTTTTGCGCGGCAATCAGCGCCAGACCAAGGCCAGTATTGCCCGCCGTCGCCTCTATGATCGTTCCGCCTGGCTGTAAATGGCCCAGCCGTTCGGCTTCGTTAATCATCGACAGCGCAACGCGGTCTTTGATAGAACCACCAGGGTTCTGGTTTTCCAGCTTCAGAAACAGGCTGCAGGGGCCAGTCTCCAGTTTATGCAACTGGAGGAGCGGAGTCTGGCCGATAAGTTCACTAATCGAATGCAATACTGACATGCTTAATCACCCACAGATAAACGTGACGAGCGGATGATAGGTCTGTCAATTTGCCTGTTTAAAGAACGTTTATCCGGCGATTAGAACAAAAAGAAATATGAAGTGCTATTTAGACATCAGGAGGGAAAGGCGGTTAGCCGTCCGGATGTGTCGATTGCCAGAATTTGGCATTTTTGCTGTGTTTTTAGCCACTTTGCCGGCAACCTTTCTGCGTATTATGCGTTTAGCAGATAACCATTGCTGAATTTAGTCATTAGACAGAATAGCGAGAATCGCCGCCTCTTAGCGCCGAAAGTTATATCTAATGTCTATTTAGTTATTTGAATTATATTCATGACTGATTATTATCGTTTGGACTTCCATACTGCTAAACCGCCAAACGGAAAAGTAATGCAATGATCGTTCTCAGGAATATTTCTAAGATTTTCGACCAGGGAAAGGCGTCGATTACCGCCGTAGACAGCGTCAATCTGTCGGTTGAGCAGGGGCAAATTTACGGGATTATCGGCTACAGCGGCGCCGGAAAAAGTACGCTGATTCGTCTGCTGAACGGTCTGGAAAAACCGACCTCCGGCAGCGTGGTGATAAACGGTCAGGACATCTCTGCGGCAAAGGGCGAGCAATTGCGCCAGGCCCGGCTGAAAATCAGCATGGTCTTCCAGCACTTCAACCTGTTGTGGTCACGCACGGTGGCAGAAAACATCGCCTTTTCCATGCAGATTGCCGGTGCGCCAAAAGCGAAAATCAATGCCCGCGTGGCGGAGTTGATTGAGCTGGTGGGGCTGAAAGGCCGTGAAAATGCTTATCCGTCGCAATTGAGCGGTGGGCAAAAGCAGCGCGTGGGGATTGCCCGTGCGCTGGCAAACAACCCGGATGTGCTGCTGTGTGATGAGGCGACATCGGCGCTGGATCCGCAAACCACCGATCAGATCCTCGATCTGTTGCTGGACATTAACCGTCGTTTCCAACTGACGATTGTGCTCATCACCCATGAAATGCATGTGGTGCGCAAAATCTGTGACCGCGTGGCGGTGATGGAAAACGGCAGTGTGGTGGAAGAGGGGGATGTGATCAGCGTCTTTACGCATCCTCAGCAGCCGATCACCCGCCAGTTTGTGCGCCAGATTAGTCAGTATGAAGAAGCAGAGTTTAACCCTGAGCTGAACGCGGGTCTCGACGGTACCGTCATCAAGCTGACTTTTACCGGGCATAACACGCATCAGCCTGTCGTCGGTGAACTGACGCTGCGCTACGGCCTGCCGTTCAACATTTTGCATGGAAAAATGACCCAAACCGCTCATGGCGTGTTTGGTCAACTGTGGGTGCACGTCGTCGCCACAGAGGAACAGATAAACAATATCCTCGCGGATTTACGCCATAGCGATATTGAAGGCGAGGTGATTAAACATGCTTGAGACACTATTTCCACACCTGAAACTGGCCCAACTGTGGGCGGCCACGCAGGAGACGCTCTACATGACGGCACTCTCTGGCGCGGCGACTTTTGTGCTGGGGATCATTCTTGGACTGGCGCTGTTTTTGACTGCCCGCGGCGGGTTATTTCAAAACCGCGTGCTCTATAGCCTGATTTCGATTGTGGTGAACGTGTTTCGCTCGATCCCGTTCATCATTCTGATTGTTCTGCTGATTCCGTTTACCAAAACGCTTGTCGGCACCATCCTCGGGGCGAACGCCGCGCTGCCTGCGCTGATTGTCGGAGCCGCGCCGTTTTATGCCCGCCTGGTGGAGATTGCCCTGCGTGAGGTGGACAAAGGGGTTATCGAGGCGACCCGTTCGATGGGGGCACGCCTTAGCACACTGATTTTTCGGGTTTTACTACCTGAATCATCGCCTGCACTGGTTTCCGGAATCACGGTGACGCTGATTGCTCTGGTGAGTTACAGCGCTATGGCCGGGGTTATCGGTGCGGGTGGCTTAGGAAATCTGGCTTATCTGGAAGGATTCCAGCGCAACCATGGCGACGTCACGCTGGTAGCGACAGTGACCATTTTGATTATTGTCTTCATCATCCAGTTCTGCGGCGACGCACTGACTTCTCTGTTAGATAAACGCTAATAAAATTAGGGAAACACATCATGAAAAAAACACTGACACTGATTGCCGCCATGACTTTGGGTGCAATGAGCTTCTCCTCCTGGGCCGACAAACTGACCGTGGGCGCTTCTAACGTGCCGCACGCTGAAATTCTGGAGCAGGCGAAACCGATTCTCGCAAAACAAGGTATCGATCTGGAGATCAAACCGTTCCAGGATTACATTCTGCCGAACACCGCGCTGGCTGGCCGTGAAATCGACGCCAACTACTTCCAGCACATTCCGTACCTGAACAGCGTACTGAAAGATCACGCGGGCGATAAAACCTATGATTTCGTCAGCGCGGGCGCAATCCACATTGAGCCGATTGGTATCTACTCCAAAAAATACAAGTCGCTGAAAGACCTGCCGCAGGGTGGCAAAATCATCATGCGTGATGCGGTATCCGAAGAAGGCCGTATCCTCTCTATCTTTGAAAAAGAGGGCGTGATCAAGCTGAAACCGGGCGTGGATAAAGTCTCTGCGCGTATCAGCGATATCGTTGAAAACCCGAAAAAACTGCAGTTCCAGCCGAACGTAGAAGCGGCGCTGCTGCCGCAGATGTATAACAACGACGAAGGTGACGCTGTGGTGATCAACGCCAACTACGCCATCGACGCAGGTCTGGACCCGGTACACGATCCGATTGCGGTTGAAAGCGGCGAAAACAACCCGTACGCCAATATCATTACCGTACACCGTGGCGATGAGAAGAAAAAAGACATCGTAGCGCTGGTAAACGTGCTGCACTCTAAAGAGATTCAGGACTGGATCCGCACCAAATACAAAGGTGCGGTAATCCCGGTAAACAACTGATTACTGCTGTTTCTGTGCGACGGGCAAGCCCGTCGCACCTCCTTTCCCGAACCTGTTCTTGCCCGCCTGTGTGATGAATCTCACCGATTTTAAACAATTGCGATAATACTTGATAACAACGTACTACTATTGCCTGGGTCAATTTGCGCTGAGGTAGAAATGAAAGATGTCGTTATCGTGGCTGCGGTTCGCACGCCTATCGGCTGTTTTCAGGGGGCGCTATCGCACCATTCTGCCGTTGAGCTGGGAAGTTATGTCGTTCAGGCGCTTCTCGATCGCAGCGGGATTCACCCCCAGACCGTTGATGAAGTCATTTTAGGCCAGGTGCTTACCGCAGGCGCCGGGCAAAACCCTGCCCGCCAGTCGGCGATTAAAGGCGGGCTGCCCATGACGGTTTCGGCTATCACTATTAATGATGTGTGCGGGTCAGGGCTGAAAGCGCTGCATCTGGCGTCGCAGGCGATTCAGTGCGGCGAAGCCGATGTGGTTATTGCGGGCGGCCAGGAGAATATGAGCCGTGCCCCCCATGTGCTGACTGACAGCCGTACCGGGGCGCGACTGGGTAATAGCCAACTTATCGACAGCCTGGTTCATGACGGATTATGGGATGCCTTCAACGATTACCATATGGGCGTGACCGCAGAAAACCTGGCGCGGGAGTACGGCATCAGCCGTGCCCGCCAGGATGACTGGGCGCTCCGTTCGCAGCAAAAAGCGCGCGCCGCTATTGATTCCGGACGTTTTCGCGATGAAATCGTGCCGGTGAAAGCGCTATCCTCCGACGGGCGACCATTACTGGTTGATACCGATGAGCAACCGCGCACCGACGCCAGCGCAGAAGGGCTTGCGAAACTCTCCCCGGCATTTGAACTGACGGGGTCGGTCACCGCGGGTAACGCCTCGTCCATTAATGACGGCGCCGCCGCTGTGATGATGATGAGTGAAGCCAAAGCGCAGGAGCTGAATTTACCGGTGATGGCCCGTATTCGTGCTTTTGCCAGCGTAGGCGTCGATCCTGCCCTGATGGGCATCGCACCGGTTTATGCCACCCGTCGCTGCCTTGAGCGCGTGGGCTGGCACCTGGATGACGTCGATCTGATTGAGGCCAATGAAGCCTATGCCGCCCAGGCGCTGTCTGTCGGTAAAGTGCTGGAGTGGGATGAAAAGCGGGTGAATGTGAACGGCGGTGCCATTGCGCTTGGCCATCCTATCGGTGCATCCGGCTGCCGTATTCTGGTCTCGCTGGTGCATGAAATGAAAAAACGTAATGCCCGTAAAGGGCTGGCGACCTTATGTATCGGTGGCGGGCAGGGTGTGGCGCTGGCGATAGAGCGTGACTGAGTCCTTCTTGCAGATAACGTCCATTCCCCCCTAAAAAAAAGCCCTCCGTTAAGGAGGGCAAGGCCAGTTACAGAAACACTAACTCAAACGTCCCCGGGCAACGCGCCACGCTACCCTGTTGTTTCTTTGTCGATACTTCCCTGGTGTATACGCATTCATTTTTGTGCCGCTATACACGCCATCAACATTTCAAAAATTCAGTGTTAATTTATCAAAACATCGTTTTACTTTTTGTGACGACCTGCGCAGTTTAAAAGAAAACGTAGCGCTTCGCATCCTGAAAAACGCGATAACGTTGCGATATCAACAAGGATCTTAGATTTCGCGCAGTAAAAATGCCTGCAGACTGTTAAAACTTCAAGATGTTATTAACTATTTGTTTGTTATCATTAAATTCTGTTCTCATGCCCAATGAACCGTCCCTCCTCCTCGTGTAAATGCCAGACGTTCGTGATCGCAGCTACAATTTTAGAAATATATTACGAAAAAAATGAAACGTTGTTTTATATAACATTGAAAACGTGTTTTAGCCGGGATAAGATGTGCCCATACTGCAAAACGGAACGTTTTTTATTCGCTCCGTTACGTGCGATTCGAATGAAACATTGACTGCGGAGGTAAATGTGGACGTAAGACAAAGCATCCACAGTGCGCATGCGAAAACGCTGGATACCCAGGGACTGCGCAATGAATTTTTGGTTGAAGAGGTATTCGTGGATGACGAATACACCATGGTCTATAGCCACATCGACCGTATTATCGTCGGTGGCATTAAGCCGGTCGCCAAAACTGTCTCTGTTGGCGGCGAAGTGGGCAAGCAACTGGGCGTAAGCTACTTCCTGGAACGCCGTGAATTGGGCGTTATCAATATCGGCGGCCCGGGCACCATTACCGTTGATGGTCACTGCTATGAAATCGGCCATCGCGACGCGTTATATGTCGGCAAAGGGGCGAAAGAAGTGGTGTTCGCCAGCGTCGATACCGCGACACCCGCGAAGTTCTACTACAACTGCGCACCGGCACATACTACTTACCCGACCAAAAAAGTGACGCCTGCGGATGTTTCTCCGGTCACGCTGGGTGACAACCTCACCAGCAACCGTCGCACCATCAATAAATACTTCGTGCCGGATGTGCTGGAAACCTGCCAGTTGAGCATGGGGCTGACCGAACTCGCGCCGGGTAACCTGTGGAATACCATGCCGTGTCATACCCATGAGCGCCGCATGGAAGTCTACTTCTACTTCAATATGGATGAGGACGCATGCGTGTTCCACATGATGGGGCAGCCGCAGGAGACCCGCCATATTGTGATGCATAACGAACAAGCGGTGATTTCGCCGAGCTGGTCTATTCACTCAGGTGTGGGGACGAAGGCGTATACCTTTATCTGGGGTATGGTCGGTGAAAACCAGGTCTTTGATGATATGGATCACGTCGCGGTTAAAGATCTGCGCTAAGCACCACAGGCATAACAAAAATATGCCTGCGGGTGCAGGCGTTGAAAGATTAAGGAACCAACATGATTCTGGATGCATTCTCTCTTCAAGGTAAAGTGGCTGTCGTTTCCGGGTGTGATACAGGTCTGGGCCAGGGCATGGCGCTGGGTCTGGCGGAAGCGGGTTGCGATATCGTGGGTATCAACATTGTTGAACCGACCGAAACCATCGAGCGCGTTACGGCGCTGGGCCGTCGTTTCCTGAGCCTGACGGCTGACCTGCGTAAAATCGACGGTATCCCGGCACTGCTGGACCGTGCGGTGGCCGAGTTCGGCAAAATCGACATTCTTGTCAATAACGCTGGCCTGATCCGTCGCGAAGACGCGATCAATTTCAGCGAGCAGGACTGGGATGACGTGATGAACCTGAACATCAAAAGCGTCTTCTTTATGTCCCAGGCGGCGGCGAAACACTTCATCGCTCAGGGCAATGGCGGCAAGATCATTAATATCGCCTCCATGCTCTCGTTCCAGGGCGGTATCCGCGTGCCGTCTTATACCGCTTCTAAAAGCGGCGTGATGGGCGTGACCCGTCTGCTGGCGAACGAATGGGCGAAACACAACATCAACGTCAACGCCATCGCGCCGGGCTATATGGCGACCAATAACACCCAGCAATTGCGTGCTGACGAAGAGCGTAGCGCGGCTATTCTTGACCGTATTCCGGCGGGGCGCTGGGGTTTACCGAGTGACCTGATGGGGCCGATTGTTTTCCTCTCCTCCAGTGCATCTGATTACATTAACGGCTATACCATCGCGGTCGACGGCGGTTGGCTGGCGCGTTAATTCGCCTGATTTACCAAAAACCTGCTTTCGGGCAGGTTTTTTTATGCCTGTAGGGTGGTTGAAACTCCCCCCTGAGTTTGCTTGACTGAGTGCTTACTCAGAGGGAGAGGCACAATGAAAACGATTGGACTGTTGGGTGGTATGAGCTGGGAATCTACCATTCCGTATTACCGCCTGATTAATGAAGGGGTGAAGGCGCAATTGGGTGGTCTGCACTCTGCCAGCCTGCTGCTGCACAGCGTAGATTTTCATGAGATTGAAGAGTGCCAGCGCAGCGGCGAATGGGAAAAGGCCGGGGATATCCTGGCCGATGCGGCCGTCGGGCTACAAAACGCCGGTGCGCAGGGTATCGTGTTGTGTACGAATACCATGCATAAAATCGCCGGGCAGATTGAAGCACGCTGTGATGTGCCTTTCTTACATATTGCCGATGCCACCGGGCGGGCGATAGTGGCGCAGAAGCAATCCAAAGTGGCGCTGCTTGGCACGCGCTACACCATGGAGCAGGATTTTTATCGTGGTCGTCTGAGTGACGCGTTTGGTATTGAAACGCTGATTCCGGGTGAGTCAGACCGCGTGCGGGTCAATCAGGTTATTTTTGACGAACTTTGCCTCGGTACGTTTAGCGATGTTTCGCGTGCCTATTATGTCAGTCTGATTGCGCAACTGGCGGAGCAGGGGGCGCAGGGGGTGATTTTCGGTTGCACTGAAATTGGCCTGCTGGTTTCACAAGATCAGTCGCCGATCCCGGTATTTGATACGGCTGCCCTGCATGCCGCCGATGCCGTAACGTTTATGCTCTCTTAAACGGCGTTCAGCACTGCGTTCAGTGGACCGGTAATCAACGGCATCGCCTCTTGCAAATGGCGACTGAATGCCTCGACCAGCGCCGAAGAGGGGCGATGCAACGGGCGAATCAGGCTCACCGTGAAGGGAACATCAATACTAAAACGGCGCACTACCACCCCGCTGGCGGCGTAATCGAGCGCGGTCAGCGGGTTGACCACCGAAATTCCCACCCCGGCGCGAACCATCGCGCAGACTGACGCCGCGCTGTGCGTTTCCAGCACCATACGGCGTTTCACCTGATGTTCATTGAACAAAGCATCGAGCAATTGCCGGTAGCTGTCGGTGCGCGACAGGCTAATGTAATTCTCGCCATGAAAATCTCCTGGCGTAAGCTGTGCTTTATGCGCCAGTCGGTGGTTTTCCGGCAGGACACACACTTCGTTAAAAATCAGCAGTGGCGTGCGCTCCGTCCCCGCAGGCGTGCTGATTGTTTCCGTAAGTCCCAGGTCATGACGCTGGGCGGAGAGCCACTCTTCCAGCAGCGGCGACTCTTGCGGCACGATATTGAGGCTAACGTCCGGGTAGCGGACCAGAAAAGGCTGCAACAGTAGCGGTAAAAATGACTGGGAAAAGACCGGCAGGCAGGCAATCGACAGCTCACCCTGACGGAATTCGCGCAGGCTTTCGGCGGCGCTGACAATGCGATCCAGCCCGTACCAGGAGCGCTGTACTTCCTCAAAAAGACGTAACCCTTGCACCGTAGGATGCAGACGCCCGCGTGCGCGTTCAAATAACTTCAACCCCAGCACTTTTTCAAAGCGCGCCAGCTCCCGGCTGACGGTAGGTTGCGAGGTATGCAGCAACTGAGCGGCTTCCGTCAGATTCCCGGTGGTCATCACGGCATGAAAAATTTCAATGTGGCGTAAGTTTACGGCGGGCATGGCGGCATCCTGGTAAGAGAATCCATATCATTTTTGCATAGACTCACGATAAAACGATATTTTTTATTCCTCCTGGCCTGTGGCGTAATCATAAAAAAACGTTTTCGGAGTCTGCTATGCCACGCCCACTGACACAAACCACAACCGACCTTAATGCCGCTAATCTTCTTCGGTTGCCTGCTGAATTTGGCTGCCCGGTCTGGGTTTATGACGCGCAAATTATTCGCGACCAGATTGCCCGCCTGACGCAGTTTGATGTGATCCGTTTCGCGCAAAAAGCCTGCTCGAACATTCATATCCTGCGCCTGATGCGTGAGCAGGGTGTGAAGGTGGATTCCGTGTCGTTAGGGGAAATTGAGCGTGCGCTGGCCGCAGGTTACGACCCGAAAACACATCCGGAGGATATTGTTTTCACGGCGGACGTGATTGATGACGCGACGCTGGCCCGCGTGAGCGATTTGCGCATTCCGGTTAATGCCGGGTCAGTGGATATGCTGGAACAACTGGGGCAGGTTTCGCCCGGTCACCCGGTCTGGCTGCGCATTAACCCCGGCTTCGGTCATGGCCATAGCCAGAAAACCAATACCGGTGGCGAAAACAGCAAGCACGGCATCTGGTATAGCGACCTGCCTGCCGCGCTGGAAGTGATGCAGCGATTTAACCTCAAACTGATCGGCATTCATATGCATATTGGTTCCGGGGTGGATTACGGCCACCTTGAGCAGGTGTGCGGCGCGATGGTGCGCCAGGTGGTGGAATTTGGCCAGGATCTGCAGGCTATTTCGGCAGGCGGCGGTCTCTCCATTCCTTATCATGAAGGGGAGGAGGGGGTGGATACGGACCACTATTACAGCCTGTGGAATGCCGCACGTGAACAGGTGGCGAAACATCTGGGTCATCCGGTAAAACTGGAGATCGAACCGGGACGCTTCCTGGTGGCGGAATCCGGGGTGCTGGTGGCACAGGTGCGCAGCGTGAAAGAGATGGGCAGCCGCCACTTTGTACTGATTGACGCTGGTTTTAACGATCTGATGCGCCCGTCCATGTACGGCAGCTATCACCACATTACCGCACTGGCGGCGGACGGGCGTGATTTAACCACCGTGCCGCGTATCGATACCGTGGTGGCCGGGCCGCTGTGCGAGTCTGGCGATGTGTTTACCCAGCAGGAGGGCGGTAAAGTGGAAACCCGCGCACTGCCTGCCGTGACGCCAGGGGATTACCTTGTGCTGCATGATACCGGGGCTTATGGTGCCTCGATGTCGTCGAACTACAATAGTCGTCCGCTGCTGCCGGAGGTGCTGTTTGATAAGGGCGTTGCACGGCTGATTCGTCGCCGTCAGACCATTGAAGAACTGCTGGCACTGGAGCAGGTATAAGTCCTGCCTCGCCCCGAGGGGCGAGGGTATCAACGGTTTTCAACAACGTAACCCGAATAAGGCGCATCCGGGAATAACCCCGGTGGCGCGGACGCTTACCGGGGCTACGGCTGGTGCGTTGGGTAGATACTGTGAACGTCTTCAACCTTGTTAGTCACGGCTGACTCGTTTTCCCGCATGACAACCACTGCGACATCTTTGTGCCACCCTGGCACGTTCACGGGTTCTGTCGCGACAGAAAACAAGGAACATAAGGTGAACGGAATGACCATCAGAGCCGCATTTTCCCCCTCACCCTGACCCTCTCCCCAAAGAGGAGAGGGGACCGATCGTGCTCGCATTTTTGTGGGGATTCCTCAGCCCCGGGGGAGAGGGAGAAAACCGGTCGTAGCCCGGATCAGGCGCCGCCGCATCCGGGGAAAAATGGTCCGGGGGCGACTGAATCACGCAGCACCAGGATGCCGGTAAACGGCGGGATCGCTTCGATCGATTCTTTGTTCGCCAGCCGAATAGCCTGATCGATGGCGGTGGTGATCATGGTTTCAATCGGCAGATAGACCGTCGACAGACCCGGCTCCAGCCAACGGGCACTGGGGGCATCATCGAAGCCAAACAGTGAAATATCCTGCGGAATACGTAACCCCGCCTGATGCAGCGCCTTAGACGCACCCAGCGCCATATCGTCATTACAGGCAAACAGCGCGCTGACTTTAATGCCCTCTTGTAAGATCTCCTGGCACAGTTCATAGCCGCGCGACATGGTTGAATCGCCGTATTTCACTTTGTCCGGATCCCAGCGAATACCGTGTTTTTCCAGCGCCTTGCGATATCCCATCAGGCGGGCTTTGCCTGTTGGCGTATGGATAGGGGCGGTGATACAGGCAATATCGTGATGACCCTGGTTTACCAGATAATCCACCGCCTGAAACGCCGCATCCTGCTGTTCAAAAAAAACGCATTTATCGTGGGCCTGAAACACTTCGCGGTTAATGACGATAAGCGGCATCGGGGTGGTATCGATCAGGCGGATGATCGCTTTCTCGCTCATAAAGCGGGTGTAAAGAATAATGGCGTCGCAGCGTCTGTCGGCCAGCATCTGCACCGCTAACTCTTCGCGTTCCGGGGCATCGTGCCCGTCGGTCACAATGAGCTGTTTGCCATAGGCTTCCGCCTGGCGCGATGCCTGCTGTAACAGGCGGCCAAAATAGAAACCGTTAAAACTGGAAACCACCAGGCCAATGTTATTACTGGTGCGGGTTGCCAGCGACTGGGCAAGAAAATTAGGCCGATAGCCCAGCTCTTCCATCGCCTGAAAAACCCGTTTACGGGTGCTCTCTTTTACCTGACCTGTGTCGTTTAACACGCGCGATACCGTAGCCTTGGAGACACCCGCGCGCAGTGAGACATCCAGCATTGTCGCCATGACCTGATCCTGTATCACATGAAGGCCGCTATTTTATCACATTCATCAAAGCGCAGCGGGGCAAGGGAGAGACAATAACCGGGCCGATCACGCTTTTGATGCAACGGGAAGAAAACCCTGGTTTATTTATGGTGGTATGCCAAATTTGCTAAATATGGCAAATCTGGAATACCAAATGCCACGTTGCGACCTTAATCACAGAACTATTTTCCAGTGATAGCTATTTTTGGTATGCCAAAAGGTATTGAGCTGTATACCTGACACGATAAAAAGCCCTTTTACTGAGGTACCTCTAATGGCTCTACAGGAAAAGTTAATCGATTCTCTGGGTAGCTTCGCGACCAAATTCAACAGCTATCGCTACATCATGGCGATCAAGGCTTCGTTTATTACCCTGATGCCGGTCATCATCGTCGGCGCCTTCTCCGTGCTTATCTCCAATATGGTGCTGGATCCGAAAAACGGCCTCGCCAGCTTTGACGCGCTATCGTTCCTGGCCGCGCTCAAGCCAATTACCAGCGCTATCAACTACGCCACGCTCAACTTTTTGAATATCGGCGCGGTATTCCTGATTGGTATTGAGCTTGGGCGTATTAACGGCATCAAAACCCTGTTTCCCGGTTTGCTGGCGGTCATCTGCTTTATTTGCGTGACGCCAACCACGGTGGAAATGCTGGTCGATGGCCAAATGCACGTGGTGAAAGATGTGCTGCTGCGCCAGTTCTCGGATACCCGTAGCCTGTTCCTCGGCATGTTTATCGCGATTCTCTCCGTTGAGATTTACTGCTGGCTGGAAAACCGTGAAGGGCTGAAAATCAAAATGCCGGATACAGTGCCGCCTAACGTCTCGGCCTCGTTCTCTGCATTGATCCCTGCCATTATCACCACCACGGTTATCGCGACTTTTGGTTTTGTCTTCCATCAGATCACCGGCATGTACCTCTATGATGCCGTTTATCAGGTGGTGCAACAGCCGTTAGAGCGCGTGGTGCAAAGCCTGCCGGGTATCCTGCTGTTGATGTTTGTCGCTCAGTTGTTTTGGGTTATCGGCATTCATGGCAACCAGATGATCAAGCCGATCCGCGAACCCCTGCTGCTTGGTGCGATCACGGTCAATATGAGCGCATTTGAGCAGGGTAAAGAGGTGCCGAATATCATCACCATGCCGTTCTGGGATGTGTATATGAGTATCGGCGGCTCCGGTCTGACCATTGGCCTGCTGATCGCGGTGATGATTGCCACCAAGCGCAAAGAGATGAAAGAGATCGCCAAGCTCTCCATCGGCCCTGGCATCTTCAATATCAATGAACCGGTGATATTCGGCATGCCGATCATGCTCAATCCGATCCTCGCGATCCCCTTTATCATCACCCCGCTGGTGACCGGCTCAATCGGTTACTTTGCTACGGTTACCGGCTTTGCGGGCAAGGCCGTGGTGATGGTGCCATGGACCACGCCGCCGCTGATTAACGCCTGGCTTTCCACCGCCGGTTCGATGGGGGCGGTAGTGACACAACTGGTGTGTATCCTGGCCTCGATCCTTATTTACCTGCCTTTTGTGAAGATTGCATCCCGCCGTGCGGAGCAGGCGCAACTGCAGGCTGAATCCACTGACATGGCGAAAAATGCCTAAAGGAGCCTGACGTGAGCACAAAAATACTCACCATCCCGCCGTCGTTTATGCTTGGTGCGGCGGCCTCAGCCTGGCAGACCGAGGGCTGGAGCGGCAAAAAAGAGGGGCAGGATTCATGGCCCGATCTTTGGTACAAAAACGACAGGCAGGTCTGGCATGAGGGCTATGGCCCGGCGGTGGCGACTGACTTTTATCACCGTTTTCGCGAAGACGTACAGTTGATGAAGCAGGCTGGCCTGACCCACTACCGCACCTCCATTAACTGGTCGCGCTTTCTGACCGACTATGAAAATGGCGTCGTAGATGAAGAGTATGCGGCCTATTACGACCAGCTCTTTGACGAGATGGCGCGTAACCGCATTGTGCCGATGATCTGCCTTGAACATTACGAATTGCCCGGTTACCTGCTGGAAACTTACGGCGGCTGGGCATCGAAAAAAGTGGTCGAACTCTATCTGCTTTACGTCGAAAAGGTCTTTGAACGGTTTCACCAAAAAGTGACGCGCTGGTTCACTTTTAACGAGCCCATTGTGGTGCAAACCAGAGTTTATCTGGATGCGCTGCGCTGGCCGTATGAGCAGAACACCAGCACCTGGATGCAGTGGAATCACCATAAGAATCTTGCCACGGCGAAAGTGGTGAAACTGTTTCGCGAGAAAGGGTACGCGGGAACGGTGGGGTGCATTCTGAACCCGGAAGTGACCTATCCGCGCTCCCGTGCGCCGCACGATGTTCATGCGGCAGCCATGTATGATCTCTTTTATAACCGCGTCTTCCTCGACCCTATGGTAAAAGGGGCGTACCCGCCGGAGCTGTTTACCCTGCTTGATAAGCATCAGGTGAGCTGGGACTACACCGACGACGAACTGACGATCATTCGTGAAAATACCGTGGATGAATTGGGCATTAACCTCTATTACCCGCATCGGGTAAAAGCCCCTTCCCGCGCCTGGCACCCCGACACGCCGTTCCACCCGGCTTATTACTACGAACCCTTTGAGCTACCGGGCCGGCGCATGAATAAGTCGCGCGGCTGGGAAATCGGGCCGTTTATCATTTATGACATGGCGATGCGGATTAAAAACGAGTACGGCAACATCCCGTGGTTTGTGGCGGAAAGCGGGATGGGAGTTGAGAACGAAGGGCAGTTCCGCAATACCGATGGGGTGATTGAAGACAATTACCGCATTGCGTTTATTGGTGAGCATCTGTACCAGACGTTGCGCGCGCGGGAGGATGGCGCCAACTGTCACGGTTATATGCTCTGGGCGTTTACGGACAACGTATCGCCAATGAATGCCTTTAAAAATCGCTACGGGCTGGTGGAGATCGATTTGGACCACAACCGTGACCGGCGGGCGAAAAAGTCGCTCTCCTGGTATCGCCGGTTAAGCGACGAACGCCAGCTTACGATCTCTTTTGATGATGAATGGAAATAAGGAGCTGTGATGAAACGTATTGTCCTGTGTTGTTCTGCCGGGATGTCTACATCACTGGTGGTCACAAAGATGGAAAAAAACGCCGCCGAGCGCGGTCTTGAACTGAAAATCTATGCCATTGCTGAGCAGGCGCTACGCGATGAATTAGACAACCACAGCGGCGAGATTATCGCTGTACTGTTGGGGCCGCAGGTGCGCTTTAAACTCGCGGAAAATAAGAAACTTACCGACCAATATGCTATCCCTATTGATGTGATCGATCCGGTGGCATATGGCACCTTAAATGGCGCGAAAGTTCTCGAACAGGCACTAAATTTGGTAAGATAGCGCGCCCAAAGGCCGGGGTTCTCCGGCCTGAGCTTCAACTAAAGGTCTGTACAGGTAATGGTGATATTGTGGAAAAAGCTGTAATCCCGCCGGAAAAAAAACAGTACCAGGAGATTGGCGAAGATTTACGCGCGCAAATAATCCAGGGGCATTACCCCGTGGGGTCCCGCCTTCCACCTGAGCGCAATATTGCCGAAAAGTATGGCGTCAGCCGTACTATTGTCCGTGAAGCTCTCTTAATGCTTGAACTCCAGGGCACCGTCGACATTCGCCAGGGCTCCGGCGTCTATGTGATGCGTATTCCTCAGGAGCATGAAAACGAAGAAGAGCGCTTTCTCAGCAGTGATGTCGGCCCGTTTGAAATATTGCAGGCTCGTCAGTTGCTGGAGAGCAACATCGCCGCCTTTGCCGCCAAAATGGCGACGCGGGCGGATATCGATAACCTGCGCCGCATCCTCGAGCAAGAACAACGCGCGATTGCCCTGAACGACACCAGCCAGGACAACAGCAAAATGTTTCATCTGGTGCTGGCGGGGGCCTCGCAAAACCAGATGCTACTGGCAACAGTAGAAAGCGTCTGGCACCACATGGACAGCAGCCCGCTGTGGCAGCAATTCAACGTGCACATTACCAGCCGTCCTTATCGCCTGAAATGGCTTGGCGACAGGCAGACACTGCTCGCTGCCCTGCGCCGTCGCGATGTGATGGGCGCCTGGCAGGCCATGTGGCAGCATCTTGAAAACGTAAAAAAGAGTTTGCTGGAGCTCTCGGACGAGGATGCCCCGGATTTTGACGGCTATCTGTTTGAATCCGTACCGATTTTTCAGGGGAAATTAATGTGAAAGTGGTTCCGTTATACGACGCGCCACAGCATGCCGAACAGGTGACCGAGTGGCTCTGGCGCGAGTTTGGTGACTCGCTGCCGCGCGCGTTCTTCGAAAGCATTATTGACCACAGCCAGACGCCGGGCAATCTGCCGCTGACCTTTGTGCTGGTGGATGACGATACGCTGCTTGGCACCGTAGGGTTGTGGCGTTGCGATTTGATAAGCCGCCAGGATCTGTTCCCCTGGCTGGCGGCGCTCTATGTTGATGAATCCGCACGCGGGCAGGGGCTGGCGCGTACTTTACAGCAGCATGTGATTGAGTCTGCGCGGGAAATGGGGTTTAGCGAGCTTCATCTTTACTCCGCCTGCCGTGATTTTTATGAGCGCTTTGGCTGGCACTATATCGGCGACGGCCTCGATTACCCGGACACGACCGTCCACCTCTATCGCTTTACCCTCTAGTTGTCCTGCGGCGTCACAACCGAGTGGCGTCTTACCAGCGTCGGGTTAAACACATGCGTGACATCCGGTAGCGGACGGTTTTCTGCCAACGCCAGTGCCAGTTCCGCTGCCTGTGTCGCCATCGTCACGATGGGATAGCGCACCGTGGTCAGCCGCGGGCGGACATAGCGTGATATCAGCACATCGTCAAAGCCAATCAGCGAGATCTCATCTGGCACAGTAATGCCATTATCGTTGAGCACCCCCATTGCGCCCGCTGCCATCGAGTCGTTATAGCAGGCGATCGCCGTAAAATTCTTGCCACGCCCGAGCAGTTCGGTCATTGCCTGTTCACCGCCGCTCTCGTCCGGTTCGCCGAAGGTGACCAGACGCTCATTACACGGCAGACCGTTTTCTTTGAGGGCGTCGTAATAACCCTGCAGGCGATCTTCGGCATCGGAAATCGCGTGGTTGGAACACAAATAGCCTATCCGGGTATGGCCCTGCTGTATGAGGTGGCGCGTTGCCAGCCAGGCACCGTAGCGGTCATCCAGCGACACGCAGCGCTGTTCGAAACCGGGCAGAATGCGGTTAATCAGTACCATGCCGGGGATCTGTTTCATCAACGCAATGAGTTCAGCATCCGGCACCATTTTGGCGTGGACAACCAGTGCCGCACAGCGGTGGCGAATCAGTTGCTCAATCGCATTACGTTCTTTTTGCTCATTGTGATAACCATTGCCAATGAGCAGGAAGTTGCCAGTGCTGGAGGCGACCTGTTCAACCGCCTTTACCATGGCGCCAAAAAAAGGATCAGAAACATCTCCGACCACCAGACCGACCGTTTCCGTCGACTGCTGCGCCAGCGCACGGGCATTGGCGTTGGGGTGATAGCTCAGACTCTCCATGGCGGTCTGGACCGCCAGCCGTGAGGCTTCGCTGGCTTTTGGGGAGTCGTTAATTACGCGAGAAACTGTAGCGACAGAGACACCTGCAAGCCGGGCTACATCTTTTATTGTCGCCATTGAGCACCTTCATTTAGGGGTAAGCGTTTACACACCCACTTATGTTACGGGAATGCGCTGGCTAATCAAGGTTGTCGCCAGAGCACTTTCCGCAAACGTGAACTGACGCGGTGAAATGACGTGAAAACGTTACATGGAAAATATATCCGGAAATATACAGTTCGAACCTTTAGTTACACTTTGCGAAAGGCTGTTTCTATTGTCTGCTGGAGAAGCATTTGGCCGGATTGCTACAGTAGCAATCCCAGAGGTATTGATAGGTGAAGTCAACCTGAGGGTTGAACACTTGAATTGCACCAACCTGCGCAGATGTGCAGGTTTTTTTTGCCATTAAGTCAATGTGTAACAAGCTGGATGATTAGAAACACCTCGTTGCACTTAGGCTCATTCGCTTGCTTTTTACTGCTGGCGAGCTAACGCGCCGCCAGTCACAATCAAGATCCCAGAGGTATTGATTGGTGATTATTTCGGTACGCATTTCGTACTTAATTTCTTGCACCAACCTGCGCGGATGCGCAGGTTTTTTTTCGCCCGCATTTCGCCGCCCCCCACTTCTCGTGTAATCTGCCACAATTTATTCATAACCTGTCGAATTGACTAACAAAAGGAGTTGAAATGTTATTTGGCTTTTTTCGTGGCCTCTTTCGCGTCCTGTTCCGTGTGCGACTCACGGGCAATACACAGGCGTTGCACGGCGAGCGCGTGCTGATTGTCCCCAACCATGTCTCCTTTATAGATGGGATTTTGCTGGCGCTCTTTCTTCCTGTTCGCCCGGTCTTTGCGGTTTATACCTCCATCAGCCAGCAGTGGTACATGCGCTGGCTGAAACCGATCATCGATTTTGTGCCGCTGGATCCGACGAAGCCGATGTCCGTCAAACACCTTGTCCGCCTGATTGGCGAAGGGCGTCCGGTAGTGATTTTCCCGGAAGGGCGCATTTCGGTATCCGGCTCGCTGATGAAAATCTACGATGGTGCGGGATTTGTGGCGGCGAAGTCGGCGGCAACCGTCGTACCGCTGCGTATAGAAGGGGCGGAGCTGACCTTTTTCAGCCGCCTGAAAGGGCTGGTTAAACAGCGGTTATTCCCACAGATTCATCTGCATGTTCTGCCGCCAACGCAACTGCCAATGCCGGAAGCGCCGCGCGCCCGCGACCGCCGTAAGATTGCCGGTGAGATGCTGCATCAGATTATGATGGAAGCCCGCATGGCGGTGCGTCCGCGCGAAACCTTATTCGACGCCTTCCTTGCCGCACAATATCGTTACGGCGCAGGCAAGCACTGCGTAGAAGACATTAATTTCACCCCGGACACTTACCGTAAGTTGCTGACCAAGACACTGTTTGTCGCCCGTATTCTCGACAAATACACGGCACAGGGCGAGAAAATCGGCCTGATGTTGCCGAACGCCGGTATCAGCGCCGCGGTGATTTTTGGCGCCATCGCCCGTGGGCGCATTCCGGCGATGATGAACTACACCGCCGGTGTTAAAGGGCTGACCAGCGCCATTACCGCGGCGGAAATCAAAACGGTATTTACCTCGCGTACCTTTATGGACAAAGGGAAGCTCTGGCATCTGCCGGAACAGCTAACCCAGGTGCGTTGGGTCTATCTGGAAGATTTAAAAGGCAGTGTCACGCTGGAAGATAAGCTGTGGATCTTTAGCCGCGTGCTGATGCCACGTCTGGCGCAGGTGCCGCAAAAACCCGAAGATGCGGCGATCATACTCTTTACCTCCGGTTCTGAGGGCAATCCGAAGGGGGTTGTCCACAGTCATAAAAGTATTCTGGCGAACGTCGAGCAAATCCGCACCATTGCCGATTTCACCGCCAATGATCGCTTTATGTCGGCGCTGCCGCTGTTCCACTCTTTTGGTCTGACAGTGGGGCTGTTTACGCCGCTGTTGACCGGGGCAGAAGTGTTCCTCTACCCAAGCCCGCTGCACTATCGCATTGTGCCGGAGCTGGTGTACGACCGGAACTGTACCGTGCTGTTCGGCACATCGACATTCCTGGGGAATTACGCCCGCTTCGCCAATCCGTATGACTTTTTCCGCCTGCGTTATGTGGTAGCAGGGGCTGAAAAGCTCCAGGACAGCACCCGTCAGCTTTGGCAGGACAAATTTGGTCTGCGCATTCTGGAGGGCTACGGGGTAACAGAGTGCGCGCCAGTGGTGTCAATCAACGTGCCGATGGCGGCGAAGCCCGGTACCGTTGGGCGTATTCTGCCCGGTATGGACGCGCGCCTGCTTGAAGTGCCGGGTATTGATGACGGTGGCCGGCTGCAACTGAAAGGACCGAACATCATGAACGGTTATCTGCGCGTGGAGAAACCCGGCGTGCTGGAAGCGCCTGCGGCAGAAAATGCCCAGGGTGAGCTGGAAAGCGGCTGGTATGACACGGGCGATATTGTGCGCTTTGATGAGCAAGGCTTCGTGCAGATTCAGGGTCGTGCCAAACGCTTTGCCAAAATTGCCGGTGAGATGATTTCGCTGGAGATGGTGGAGCAACTGGCGCTGGCGGTATCGCCTGAGAAGATGCATGCCACGGCGATCAAATCCGACGCCAGCAAAGGCGAGGCGCTGGTCCTGTTCACCACCGATGAACAACTGACGCGCGAGAAACTCCAGCAGCAGGCGCGTGCGCAAGGCGTGCCGGAACTGGCGGTTCCGCGCGATATACGCTTCCTCAAACAGTTGCCGTTACTGGGCAGCGGGAAGCCTGACTTTGTGACGTTAAAAGGCATGGTTGAAGAGGCGGAAACCCAAAATGCATGAGTCAGTACCCACTAACACTTCACTGTGGTCGAAGGGGATGAAAGCGGTCATTGTCGCCCAATTCCTGTCGGCCTTTGGTGATAATGCGCTGCTGTTTGCCACCCTGGCGCTGTTGAAAGCGGAGTTCTACCCCGACTGGAGTCAACCGATCCTGCAGATGGTGTTTGTGGGCGCTTACATCCTTTTTGCCCCCTTTGTCGGGCAGATCGCCGATAGCTTCCCCAAAGGGCGCGTGATGATGGTCGCCAACGGACTCAAGCTGTTGGGGGCGGCCAGCATTTGCATCGGCATCAATCCTTTCATCGGCTATACGCTGGTGGGCGTGGGAGCGGCGGCCTATTCCCCGGCGAAATACGGTATCCTGGGTGAACTGACAACCGGCGACAAACTGGTCAAAGCGAACGGGCTGATGGAGTCCTCAACGATTGCCGCGATCCTGTTGGGTTCCATGGCGGGCGGTATTCTGGCTGACTGGCACGTGCTGGCTTCGCTGGGCGTCTGTGCGCTGGTCTATGCAGGCGCGGTGGCGGCAAACCTGATGATTCCACGCCTGTCGGCTGCGCGTCCGGGGCAGTCCTGGCGTTTCACCCCGATGACGCGCAGTTTTTTCTCTGCCTGTTCATTACTGTGGCGCAATGGTGAGACGCGTTTTTCACTGGTTGGTACCAGCCTGTTTTGGGGCGCGGGCGTAACGCTGCGTTTTCTGCTGGTACTGTGGGTGCCCGTTGCGCTGGGCATTACGGATAATGCCACGCCGACCTATCTCAATGCCATGGTGGCAGTGGGCATTGTGGTAGGGGCCGGGCTTGCCGCAAAACTGGTTACACTTGAGACGGTGGCGCGTTGTATGCCCGCCGGGATTTTGATTGGCGTGGCAGTAACCTTCTTTTCGTTACAACATGCAGTACTTCCGGCTTATGGAATCTTAATGCTTATCGGCATGCTGGGTGGTTTTTTCGTGGTGCCACTTAATGCGCTGTTGCAGGAGCGGGGTAAGCGTTCTGTTGGCGCAGGAAACGCTATTGCGGTACAGAATCTCGGCGAGAACACCGCCATGCTGTTGATGCTGGGACTCTACTCCCTGGC
Organism: Citrobacter sp. BDA59-3; assembly: GCF_015167655.1. Lineage (NCBI taxonomy): Bacteria > Pseudomonadati > Pseudomonadota > Gammaproteobacteria > Enterobacterales > Enterobacteriaceae > Citrobacter > Citrobacter sp. BDA59-3. Next base: position 4,372,476 of record NZ_CP063427.1, on the reverse strand, counting down.
GGTCAAAGTAGGTGTGCCGGTGGTTGGTGTCGGTGTCGGGTTCGGCGTACTGTTTGCGCTGGCAATCGCGGCACTGTGGATTTGGCAACGCCGCCGCTAAGAGACAGGCCGGGTTACCCGGCCTGATTCATATTAGGGTGCCGGGTAGGTATAGACCTGATGCACCGCTTCAATTTCGGCGAGCACCTCTTCGCTGAGCGTAAGATGCAGACTTTCCACATTCGTTTTTAGCTGTTCCATTGTTGTTGCGCCCAGAAGGGTGCTGGCAACGAACGGCTGACGACGCACAAATGCCAGCGCCATCTGCGCCGGATCCAGATTGTGGCGTTTGGCGATATCGACGTAGGCAGCAACCGCTTTTTGCGCCTGCTCGCCACTGTAACGGGTAAAGCGGCTGAACAGGGTGTTGCGGGCACCTGCGGGTTTTGCACCGTTCAGGTATTTCCCGGTGAGGGTGCCGAACGCCAGGCAGGAGTAAGCCAGCAGCTCAACCCCTTCATATTGCGTCACCTCAGCCAGACCCACTTCATAGCTACGGTTAAGCAGGCTGTAGGGGTTTTGAATGGTGACGATGCGCGGTAATTCGTGTTTTTCCGCCAGTTGCAGATAGCGCATCACGCCAAAGGCCGTTTCATTCGACACGCCGATATAGCGAATTTTGCCCGCGCGCTGGAACTCGGTCAGCGCCTCCAGCGTTTCCAGTAGCGTGACGACAGGGGCAGATTCCGTCCACTTATAGCCCAGCGTACCAAAACAGTTGGTAGGGCGCTGCGGCCAGTGCACCTGATAGAGATCGAGATGATCGGTTTGCAGACGTTTCAGGCTGGCTTCAAGCGCGAGGCGGATATTTTTACGATCCAGCGCCTGGTTTGGTCGAATGCTATTGTCATTATTGCGCGAGGGGCCGCTAACCTTCGAGGCGAGGACCACTTTCTCACGATTGCCGCGCTTCGCCAGCCAGTTACCGACATAGGTCTCCGTCAGCCCTTGTGTTTCCGGGCGTGGTGGGACGGGATACATCTCTGCGACATCAATCAGGTTGATCCCCTGGCTGATGGCGTAATCAAGCTGTGCGTGGGCGTCGGCTTCGCTGTTCTGTTCACCAAACGTCATTGTGCCCAGCCCCAGGGTACTTATTTCAAGTGAACTGTGGGGGATACGGTGATAATGCATAGCCGGCTTCCTTTAACTTACTTCACTGCGTCAGTTGTCCTGACAAAGGAATATAAACATGGCAGAGGGCAGAACAAAGGGAAAGAGGGGAGACCAAAAAAGGTCAGCAGGTTACTGACCTTTTTAAAGATTTTTAGCGCTCGAGGATCTGAGAAACATCATCACGGTTGATCTGCATCTTATTGCCTTGCTGGTCATGGTAACTAACCAGGCCGGTTTCATCGTCAATTTCTGGCTTACCGTCAGTCAGGATCATCCTGCCATCTTTGGTTGCCATAACGTAATCACTACTACAACCTGAAACTGCAAATGCCAATCCAACTGCAGAGATAATCACTGCCCATTTTTTCATCGTTCTGTCCTCATTTGGCTCGTGTCTCACATCAGTCTAGTAATAACCTGATGTATCAGTGCAAAAAAGGGGGAAAATCTTAAAGTGTGGGCAGGGACAAAAAGACGGGGAAAATAGCTTCCCCTTGCGGGGAAGCCTTGTATTACGACGGGTTTTTCTTACCGCGCATCAAGTTGAGCGTCTCAACTGTGATAGAGAAGAACATCGCGAAGTAGATATACCCTTTCGGTACATGAATCGAGACGCTTTCCAGAATCAGAGTAAAGCCCACCAGAATCAGGAAGGATAACGCCAGCATTTTCACCGAAGGATGGCGATTCACAAACTCACCGATAGGGCGTGCGGCAAACATCATCACGCCAACCGAAATTACCACTGCCGCCATCATAATAAACAGATGGTCGGACAGGCCAACCGCAGTAATGACGGAATCGAGACTGAAAATAATGTCCAGCAGCATAATCTGTACGATTGCACCGAGGAACGAGTGGACATTGGTTTTCAGATCCTCTTCATCACCTTCGATCGTTTCGTGGACCTCTTTACTGGCTTTCCAGATTAGGAACACACCGCCACAAAACAGGATCAGATCGCGCGCTGATACCGCATGATCCAATACGCTAAACAGCGGGGTGGTCAGTTTTGTCAGCCAGGCGATTGAGGCCAGCAGCAGCAATCGCATGACCATCGCGGCAGCCAGACCGAGCCTTCGGGCGTGGTTACGCTGCGCGGTGGGCAGCTTCGCCACAACCAGTGAGAGGAAAATAATATTGTCGATCCCAAGCACAATCTCCAACAGCGTTAGCGTGCCAAGGGCAAGCCAGGCATTGGGATCGGTAATCCATGCAAATAACATCTATAAAGTCCTGCCAAAAAAGAAAGGCTGATTATAAGCGCCAGCCGCGCGGAGGTAAAAGTTAATCCCCTGGCACCAGGAAATGTCGGGCGAGTAACGCGCCGGTGAAGTTCTTTTTCAGATAGAAACCACGCGGCAGCGTCAGGATAGGTTCTCCATGTGCGCCGACGGCTTCGGTCAGCGCTTTGCTGTTTGCCGCTTTCGGGCGCAACTGCAATACCTCGCCGTGACGCGCTGTAATACGCTCAACCTGGCCAAGCACAATCAAGTCCATCAACTCTTCCCAGTCCATGCGCAACTGGGCTTCTTCCTCTTCACTGGGACTCCAGAGCAGCGGCGAGCCTACGCGGCGCTCGGCAAGGGGAATGTCGCGCGAACCTTCAATGGGGATCCATAACACGCGGCGCAATTTATGACGTACATGGCTGGTTTCCCACACCACCCCTGTATTGCCTGTTAGCGGGGCGACGCAGACAAATGTCGTCTCCAGCGGCCGGCCCGCGCTATCGATGGGGATCGTTTTCAGCTCTACGCCCAGCGCTGCGAAATCCTGCTCCGGTTTACTGCCTGCACTGGCGCCGAGCCACTGCTCCAGCAGGATTCCCGTCCAGCCTTTATCGCGTTTCAGATCGCGAGGAATGGGCAATCCGGCAAGCCGGGCAAGTTCGCCCAGGGTGTAGCCTGCGAGATGTTGCGCCTGGGTAAGCAACTGAATTTCAGACTCAGGAGACGAGAGTAAAGGTCGTATGGCGGACATGCTAAAACCTTGATTAAAAAATGAACTGCAATTATGCACATCGTCGATGGCTGCGATCTTTTTCCACCTGTCCTGATAAAAGGACTGATTCATAAGATAATTTTCCGTGAAAAAGGTGGTGTTGCGCAACTCGCTATGCGGTTGTTCAAATCTGGTCACTGACAATGAACAGGATCTTACACCATGTTATCCACAGAAAAATGGGATAACTGGGTAAAAGTGTCACTACTGTTTCGATTTACAGCCTTGACGTGCGACGAAAATCGAATTTCTGCACAAAATGTGCCTAAGTTATTGGCATAATCTGTGGATAAAAACGACGTTGCTCGATCTTTCATCAGCACAAGGATCACTATAGTGACGATCATCACATTATGTGATGCAAATACAGAAATAAAGCTATTAACTCAATGAATTTAAGGTAATTATTCACTGGGTTGATTGTTAGCATATTCAGACTACTCCGGGTTTTCCAATGTTAAATCTCCGGTTCTTCACAAGTCTATCCACAGAAAAGGTGAATAAAACCGGGAAGGTGAGGGGGCGTCTGTTTATAACTTTGCCGATAATTGTGAGTTATTCAAATGTTATCCGTTTGTTCCGTCGTAATTGAGTGGTTTACCGTTTTCCACGAGTGTGAAACAATCGATTAATTCAGGTTTATTTTGAGGTAGTCCGGTGATTGATGACGATGGCTACCGCCCAAATGTGGGTATCGTAATCTGTAATCGACAGGGCCAGGTCATGTGGGCCAGACGCTTCGGGCAGCACTCCTGGCAGTTTCCCCAGGGGGGAATCAACCCAGGCGAGTCTCCGGAGCAGGCGATGTTCAGAGAGCTGTTCGAGGAAGTGGGCTTAAATCGTAAAGATGTTCGAATCCTTGCTTCTACCCGTAACTGGTTGCGTTACAAGTTACCGAAACGTTTGGTGCGTTGGGATACAAAGCCGGTCTGTATCGGCCAGAAACAAAAATGGTTTCTTCTGCAATTGGTCAGCAGTGATGCTGATGTCAATATGCAAACCAGTAGTACCCCTGAGTTTGATGGCTGGCGCTGGGTGAGCTACTGGTATCCTGTTCGTCAGGTAGTGTCGTTCAAACGCGATGTCTACCGACGGGTGATGAAAGAGTTTGCAGGGGCCGTGATGGCGCTTCAGGAGATTCCGCCTAAGCCACAAAGCGCACCTGCCTGGCGACGTAAAAGAGGTTAAGCCACGCACATTATGCTCACCCGCTTGCGAGAAATCGTTGAAAAAGTTGCCAGCGCGCCGCGACTGAACGAAGCGCTGGAAATACTGGTCACAGATATTTGCGAGGCGATGGAGACGGAAGTTTGCTCCGTCTACCTCGCAGACCATGACCGGCGTTGTTATTACTTAATGGCGACTCGCGGTTTAAAAAAGCCGCGCGGGCGTACGGTCACTCTCGCATTTGATCAAGGTATCGTCGGCCTGGTAGGCAGGCTGGCGGAACCTATTAACCTTGCTGATGCGCAAAAACACCCCAGTTTTAAATACATCCCTGCCGTAAAAGAAGAGCGTTTTCGCGCTTTTCTCGGCGTGCCGATTATTCAGCGTCGTCAGCTTCTCGGTGTTCTGGTTGTTCAGCAACGTGAATTGCGCCAGTACGATGAAAGCGAAGAGTCCTTCCTGGTTACGCTGGCCACTCAAATGGCAGCCATTCTCTCTCAGTCGCAGCTAACAGCGCTGTTTGGTCAGTATCGCCAGACGCGTATTCGCGCGCTTCCTGCGTCATCCGGCGTGGCCATTGCCGAAGGCTGGATGGATGAAACGTTGCCGTTGATGGAACAGGTTTATGAAGCCTCGACCCTCAACACAACGCTTGAGCGTGAAAGGCTGACCAGCGCGCTGGAAGAGGCGGCGGGGGAGTTTCGTCGTTATAGCAAGCGCTTTTCTGCGGGGGCGCAAAAAGAGACGGCGGCGATTTTCGATCTTTACTCGCATCTGCTTTCCGATGCGCGTCTGCGTCGTGAACTGTTTGCCGAGGTAGATAAAGGTCTGGTCGCTGAATGGGCGGTCAAAACGGTCATTGAACGATTCGCCGAGCAGTTTGCGGCATTGAGTGACGGTTATCTGAAAGAACGCTCTGGCGATTTACGCACGCTCGGCCAGCGCTTACTGTTCCATCTCGATGATAATATTCAGGGCCCCAATACCTGGCCGGAACGCTTTATTCTTGTTGCCGATGAATTATCTGCGACAACGCTGGCGGAGCTTCCGCATGACAGGCTCGCGGGTGTCGTGGTGCGCGATGGCGCATCCAACTCCCATGCGGCAATCATGGTTCGTGCGCTCGGGATCCCGACGGTTATGGGGGCGGATATTCAGCCTTCTGTGCTGCATCGTCGCACGCTGGTGGTGGACGGCTATCGCGGTGAGCTGCTGGTGGATCCAGAGCCCGTTCTGTTGCAGGAATACCAGCGACTTATCACCGAAGAGAATGAATTAACCCGACTTGCCGAAGATGATGTGAACCTCGCCGCGCAGCTTAAAAGCGGTGAGCGCATCAGAGTGATGCTCAACGCGGGGCTCAGTCCGGAGCATGAAGAGAAGCTCGGTAGTCGTATTGATGGCATCGGGCTTTATCGCACCGAAATTCCCTTCATGTTGCAAAGTGGTTTCCCGTCGGAGGAAGAGCAGGTCGCGCAGTATCAGGGCATGCTGCAGATGTTTAACGATAAGCCGGTGACCCTGCGTACGCTGGATATCGGCGCGGATAAACAGTTGCCGTATATGCCGATAAGCGAAGAGAACCCGTGCCTGGGCTGGCGTGGCATCCGGATTACACTCGATCAGCCGGAAATCTTCCTTGTGCAAGTGCGCGCAATGCTGCGTGCGAATGCGGCCACCGGAAATCTCAGCATCCTGCTGCCGATGATCACCAGCATTGATGAGGTGGATGAAGCAAAACGGCTGATTGAACGTGCCGGGCGTGAAGTCGAAGAGATGATTGGTTACGCCATTCCGAAACCGCGTATTGGCGTGATGATTGAAGTGCCGTCAATGGTGTTTATGCTCTCGCACCTGGCGAATCGGGTCGACTTTATCTCTATCGGCACCAATGACCTTACTCAGTATATTCTGGCGGTCGATCGTAACAATACGCGTGTGGCCAGTATGTATGACAGTCTGCATCCTGCCGTGTTGCGCGCGCTGGCGATGATTGCCAGAGAAGCCGAACAGGCGGGCGTCGATCTGCGTCTGTGCGGTGAAATGGCGGGAGATCCCATGTGTGTGGCGGTGCTGATTGGCCTTGGCTTTAGCCATCTGTCGATGAACGGTAAGTCGGTAGCGCGTATTAAATATCTGCTACGACGTATTGATTTTGCTGAGGCGCAAACGCTGGCCAACCGTACGCTTGAGGCGCAACTGGCAACCGAAGTACGACATCAGGTCGCGGCATTTATGGAGCGACGCGGTCTGGGTGGACTTATTCGCGGTGGGTTGTAGAGGCAAGTTCCCGGGAGTACAGACAACTCTGTGACCGGGGCGCGCTGGGGAAGCCAACGCACCTGCGGCGTGAAGGATGGCGGGTAATACCCTAAATCATTTGCGTTGCAGGAAGGCGGCAAGCCAGCAAGTTCCCGGGAGCATAGATAACTATGTGACCGGGGCGCGCTGGGGAAGCCAACGCACCTGCGGCGTGAAGGATGGCGGGTAATACCCTAAATCATTTGCGTTGCAGGAAGGCGGCAAGCCAGCAAGTTCCCGGGAGCATAGATAACTATGTGACCGGGGCGCGCTGGGGAAGCCAACGCACCTGCGGCGTAAAGGATGACGGGTATACATATCTTTTACAACTTCGCCGCATCCAGCCTGACCTCCTTATGCTATCATTCGCGCCTTTGGAGCGCCCGCCAGAACGGGCGCGCATCTATACCGCTGTCCACTTTCGGCGGAATAACAACATGTTGTGGTGACAGATGAATAGTGGCTATCTGCGTTTTCCTGAATTTGATCCAGTAATTTTTTCCATTGGGCCGGTTTCTCTTCACTGGTACGGGTTGATGTACCTTGTTGGCTTTGTCTTTGCCATGTGGCTCGCAACCCGTCGTGCTGGCCGTCCTGGCAGTGGCTGGACGAAAAATGAAGTTGAAAATCTGCTCTACGCAGGCTTTCTTGGGGTGTTCCTGGGCGGGCGTATTGGCTACGTTCTGTTCTACAACTTCCCGATCTTCCTCAACGATCCGCTGTATTTGTTCCGCGTCTGGGACGGCGGCATGTCTTTCCACGGCGGCTTGATCGGCGTTATCGTCGTGATGATCGTCTTTGCCAAACGCACCAAACGTAACTTTTTCCAGGTTGCAGATTTTATTGCCCCGCTGATTCCTTTTGGTCTGGGTGCCGGACGTCTGGGTAACTTTATCAACGGCGAACTGTGGGGGCGTGTCGATCCGAGCTTCCCGCTGGCAATGCTCTTCCCGGGATCGCGCGCAGAAGATGCCGCATTACTGCCGTCTCATCCGCAGTGGCAATCCATTTTTGACACTTACGGCGTTCTGCCTCGTCATCCTTCCCAGTTGTATGAGCTGGTGCTGGAAGGCATCGTGTTATTCATTATCCTGAATCTCTATATCCGCAAACCTCGCCCGATGGGGGCTGTGTCAGGCCTGTTCCTGATTGGCTATGGCGCGTTCCGTATCATCGTTGAGTTCTTCCGCCAGCCGGATGCACAATTTACGGGGACGTGGGTGCAATACATCAGCATGGGGCAGATCCTCTCCATCCCGATGATTGTTGCGGGTATTATCATGATGGTTTGGGCGTATCGTCGTCGTGCGCCGCAACACGTTTCCTGAGGAACCATGAAACAGTATTTAGAACTGATGCAAAAGGTGCTCAATGAGGGCACCCCGAAAAACGACCGTACAGGGACGGGCACGCTCTCTATTTTTGGCCATCAGATGCGCTTTAATCTGCAGGACGGTTTTCCGCTGGTGACCACCAAGCGTTGCCATTTGCGCTCCATTATTCATGAGCTGCTGTGGTTCCTGCAGGGCGATACCAACATCGCTTACCTGAAAGAGAACAAGGTCTCTATCTGGGATGAATGGGCTGATGAGCAGGGCAACCTCGGGCCGGTTTATGGCAAACAGTGGCGCGCCTGGCCAACGCCGGATGGCCGTCATATTGACCAGATCTCGACCGTACTGAACCAGTTGAAAAACGATCCGGATTCGCGCCGTATCATCGTGTCAGCCTGGAACGTGGGCGAACTGGATAAAATGGCTCTGGCGCCGTGCCACGCTTTTTTCCAGTTCTATGTCGCGGACGGCAAGCTCTCCTGCCAGCTCTACCAGCGCTCTTGCGATATCTTCCTTGGTCTGCCTTTTAATATCGCCAGCTACGCATTACTGGTGCATATGATGGCGCAACAGTGTGACCTGGAACCTGGGGATTTTGTCTGGACCGGTGGCGATACTCACCTGTACAGCAACCACCTGGAGCAAACACGCCTGCAACTGAGCCGCGAGCCGCGTGCGCTGCCCACGCTCAAAATCAAGCGTAAGCCCGCATCGCTGTTTGATTACCGCTTCGATGATTTTGAAATCGAGGGATACGATCCGCACCCGGCGATTAAAGCCCCGGTCGCTATCTGACCGAACGCAGCATCGCATAACCGGCGCCACAGAGCGCCGGTTTTTTTATCCTCATTACGTATTCTTCGGCATATCTTCCAGACCGTTTGTAACCCGCTGCAAACCCGCCAGTTTGTTTCGTGACTCCTCGTAAAACGGGCGCTGGCCGCTCGCCATTATGACGATGCTGCGCCAGACTGCCGCCATGAAAAACGAACATGGATTTACTCTGATTGAGACGATGGTTGCGGTGGCGCTGATCGTTATTCTGAGCGGCATCGGGATTACTGGCTGGCGTACCTGGCAGGCCCAGCAGCGCTTATGGCAAACCGCGTTACAGGTGCGGCATTTCCTGGAGATGCTGCGCGATGATGCCAACTGGCATAACCAAGAGCGGCTTATTCTGGCATCCCGTTCTGAGGATGCCTGGTGCCTGCAGACCCAGGAGCTGCAAACAGGCTGCTCGATCGATTCCCCGTATCTTATGCACCCAGTATGGCCTGAGGTTAACCTCGTGGAAATTACACCTTCATTAGGTTTCTATGGCCTGCGTAATACGGCATGGGGAGGGCATATTCGGGTCGCAAGTGATGCGGGTGAGTGGCGGATCGTGGTGTCGGGCTGGGGGAGGATACGGATGTGTCAACGTGCGGCGGACGAATCATGTTAGACCGGCAACAGGGGTTTTCCTTGCTGGAGACCTTACTGGCGATGGCGATAGGGAGCGTTATTCTGCTGGCGGCGGCGCGCTTTCTTCCCGCGTTACAGTTTGCTGTGCTGCAACAGACTCGTCATCAGATGCTTGAAGATGAACTCTGGCAGCGCCTGTATACCGTTGCCTGGCACATTCAGCGTGCCGGATATTGCAACGGTGAATGTGTGGGGCAAGCGTTGACGATCGGGCGTAATGGAAGTTGCGTGGTGGTGCAATGGGATGCTAACAGCAACGGACGATGGGAAACATCGCCGGCCAGCGATGCCGACCAGACGGGGTTTCGTCTGCAAAACGGCGTGCTGGAAACCTTGCGCGGCGCAACATCCTGCGAGGGAAAGGGCTGGGATAAAATGACGGATCCCAATACGGTAGATATCACCCTGTTTACGGTAACCCGGCAGCAAACCGCTGGCTTTGCGCCTGTCTTTACCATTAGTCTTGCAGGCCAAATAAAAGAGCAGAATACGCAACATATTTCGGCTGCCTTTAGCGTGAGTGGTTTTAACTTGTGAACCGTGAGCGCGGGATGTCTTCACTGGCACTGGTGCTGCTTATGCTCATACTCGGTAGCCTGATGCTTAATGGGCTAAACCAGCAATTGAAGATCCATATACGCAGGGTGAGCTCGGAGAGCGAGCACCTTCGCCAGTATGCGCAGGTGCAGTCGGCGATGATGTGGGCGCAAAGGCACCCCTGGCACAGGGAGCCCGCGTTGCAATGTCTGCAACACCCCACAGAACCCTGGCAGGCATGCCTGCGTGTGCTCACTGACCAGGCCGTGTTATTAACCGTGGGAAGTGGTAAACAGCGTTTATGGCGAGGCGGGCATATTGAGCGTAACAATGTGGTGTTTTCCGCACACGGCTGGAGTGATTTTTGCCCACGTAAGGAAACGGCGCTATGTCAGATTCCATAAGACAGCGCGGATTTAGCCTGCCCGAAGTGCTGCTGGCTATGGTTTTGCTGGTGATGGTGGTTACCGCGCTGGGAGGCTATCATCGGGCGCTTGCCTCCGGTTTTCACGCATGGAGCCAGTACCGGCTTTTGTGGCGCCACGCCTGGCAGCAGGCGCAAATGTATCCGCCGCCGCTACCCGCAGGGTGGCAGGTACAGAAGGAGCAGACAAGCGACCAGGGATGTGTCAGCATCAGGGTTATTATCATTTCGCCAGTGGGCAGAAAAGGGCAAATGTCGCGAACATTTTGCCCAAACAGCCAGTAGTCAGGAGCACGTATGCTAAGGGTTTATCACTCCAACCATTTGGATGTGCTTGAAGCATTGATGGAGTTTATCGTTGAACGCGATCACCTCAGCGATCCTTTTGAACCCGAAGTGGTGCTGGTTCAGAGCACGGGTATGGCGCAATGGCTACAAATGACGCTGGCGCAGAAGTTTGGCATTGCCGCCAATATCGACTTTCCGCTCCCCGCCAGTTTTATCTGGGATATGTTTGTGCGTGTCCTGCCGGACATTCCAAAAGAGAGTGCATTTAATAAACAGAGTATGAGCTGGAAACTGATGTCGCTGCTACCAGAGATGCTGGAGCTGGACGAGTTTGCCATGCTGCGCCACTACCTGAGCGATGACGACGACAAGCGCAAGCTATTTCAGCTTTCCTCCCGTATTGCGGATCTTTTCGACCAATACCTTGTCTATCGCCCGGAGTGGCTCACCCTGTGGGAAGCCGGGAAAAAAGTGGATGGCCTTGATGAGGCGCAAATCTGGCAGGCGCCGCTATGGCGTCGTCTGGTGGAACATACAGCCGGGCTTGGACAGCCGCACTGGCACCGTGCCAATCTTTATCAGCGCTTTATCAATGTGCTTGAATCGGCTGAGCAGTGCCCGCCTGGGTTACCGTCGCGTGTATTTATATGTGGCATTTCAGCGCTGCCACCAGTCTACCTACAGGCGTTACAGGCGCTGGGTAAGCATATCGATGTACACCTGCTCTTTACCAACCCTTGCCGCTACTACTGGGGGGATATTAAAGATCCGGCATTTTTAGCCAAACTGCTGACCCGCCAGCGCCGACATCATCGCGACGAGCGAACGCTTCCTCTTTTTCGTGATGCGAGCGCTGTACAAGGCTTGTTTAACAGCGATGGTGAGCAAAATTTACCGAATCCACTGCTTGCCTCATGGGGCAAACTGGGGCGCGATTATGTGCACCTGCTTGCCGGGTTGGAGAATTACCAGGACCTGGATGCGTTTGTCGATGTTACGCCGGGGCACATTCTGCAGAACCTGCAATACGACATGTTGGAACTGCAAAATAGCGCCGTCGCAGGAGTAAATGCCGAAGAGTACGAGCGCAGCGATAAAAAGCGCCTGCTTGAGCCCGACGACCGTAGTGTGACGGTTCATATCTGTCATAGCCCACAGCGGGAAGTGGAAGTATTACATGACAATTTGCTGGCGATGCTGGAGGCCGATCCATCGCTGACTCCAAGAGACATTGTGGTCATGGTGGCTGATATCGACAGCTACAGTCCGTATATCCAGTCTGTTTTTGGTAGCGCTGTGGGTGAGCGTTACATTCCTTACGCCATTTCTGACCGCCGTGCACGTCAGGCGCATCCGGCGCTACAGGCATTTATTAGTTTGCTGTCGTTACCCGATAGCCGCTTTGTTTCGGAAGACGTACTGGCGCTGCTGGATGTCCCCGTGCTGGCGGCGCGTTTCAATATTGATGAAGAGGGATTGCGTTACCTGCGCCAGTGGGTCAATGAGTCGGGCATTCGCTGGGGTATGGATGACGATAATGTCCGCGAACTGGAACTCCCGGCGACCGGACAACATACCTGGCAATTTGGTTTAACCCGCATGCTGCTGGGATACGCGATGGAAAGTCGTCAGGGGGAATGGCAATCCATTCTGCCTTATGATGAATCCAGCGGGCTGATTGCTGAGCTGGTCGGTCATCTCGCTTCCTTGCTCATGCAGCTTAATACCTGGCGGCAGGGACTGGCGCAGGCGCGTCCGCTTGAAGAGTGGCTGCCGGTCTGTCGGGAGATGCTCAATGACTTTTTCCTGCCCGATCAGGACACAGAAGCCGCGCTGGCGCTTATCGAACAGCAGTGGCAGGCGATAATTACACAGGGTGTTGATGCAGCATACGGCGAAGATATCCCACTTTCCGTCTTGCGCGACGAACTGGCGCAGCGTCTCGATCAGGAGCGCATCAGCCAGCGCTTTCTGGCCGGGCCGGTGAATATCTGTACGCTGATGCCAATGCGTTCTATCCCTTTTAAAGTGGTATGCCTGTTGGGTATGAATGACGGCGTCTACCCGCGAACCCTTGCACCGCTGGGGTTCGACCTGATGAGCCATCAATCCCAACGCGGCGACCGTAGCCGTCGTGATGATGACCGCTACCTGTTCCTTGAGGCGTTGATTTCCGCGCAGGAAAAACTCTACATCAGCTATATCGGTCGCTCGATTCAGGATAACAGCGAACGTTTTCCGTCTGTGCTGGTTCAGGAGTTACTTGATTATATTGGGCAAAGCCACTGCCTGCCGGGTGATGAAGCGCTAAATTGCGATGAGAGTGAAAAGCGCGTTAAAGAACATATTTGCTATCTGCATCCTCGTATGCCGTTTGATGCTGCCAATTTCCGCCCTGGCGAATGGCAAAGTTTTGCCAGCGACTGGTTGCCCGCGGCAAGCCAACAGGGCACGGCGCACCCTGAATTTATTCAGCAACTTTCCCCGCTTGCGCTGGAATCGCTCACGCTTGAGCAACTGTTGCGTTTCTGGGCACACCCGGTACGCGCCTTCTTCCAGATGCGACTGCGCGTCAATTTCCGTCCGGAAGAGAGCGATATCCCCGATGCCGAACCTTTTATTCTGGAGGGGTTAAGCCGCTACCAGCTCAACCAGGAACTGCTCAATGCGCTGGTGGACCAACAGGACGTTGAAAAGCTTTTTCGTCACTATCGTGCGGCAGGAGCATTGCCCTATGGCGCGTTTGGCGAGATTATCTGGGAAGCCCAGCAGCTTGAAATGCAGGAGCTGGCAGACCGGGTGATCGCGCAGCGCCAGCCCGGTCAAAGCATGGAGGTTGATTTGGAGTGCGCGGGTGTGCATTTGAGCGGATGGCTGGCGCATGTGCAGCCTGATGGCTTGCTACGCTGGCGACCCTCAAAACTCAGCGTCACCCAGGGTTTGCAACTTTGGCTGGAACACCTTGTCTACTGTGCCAGTGGCGGCGTTGGGGAAAGTCGGTTATTTGTCCGCAGCGGTGGCGAATGGCGTTTCCCTGCGATGAAGCCGGACGACGCATTGCAACATTTGGCGCTCATGATTGAAGGCTATCGCGAAGGGATGGCAAAACCTCTGTTGCTGCTACCAGAAAGTGGCGGCGCATGGATAAAAGCCTGTTACGACGCGGCAAATGATGCCATGTTATCGGATGAGACAACGTTGCAAAAAGCGCAAAGTAAATTCCTGCAAGCCTATGAAGGCGGTATGTTTTCAACCGGAGAAGGTGAAGATATCTGGTATCAGAGGCTGTGGAGAACGCTTACACCTGAGCATTACCTGCAGATAACGACACTTTCGCAGCGTTATTTGTTACCGCTGTATCGATTTAATCAGTCCAAATGACAGTATAAAAATTGCGCAAATAAGAACCATCCTTTATTATGCGCGACGGGTCACGGACTGATATACCAAGAGTTCGGCATGCTGCCGACGCACGTTTTGCCCCGAAAGTTTCAGCAAGGCTGGAAAGCGAGGGGATTGTTAATGATGAGGTTCGTGAATGCCCCGCAGCACCTGGTTAAAAGCTTTCGTTGTGTTCTTTGCCCTCTGGGCGTCGTACAGTCAGGCAGATAATGGTTGGCAGCCGATACAGGAAACTATTCGTAAGAGCGATAAAGATACCCGCCAGTATCAGGCGATTCGTCTCGACAACGGCATGGTGGTTCTGCTGGTTTCCGATTCCCAGGCGGTAAAATCCCTTTCTGCACTTGTCGTCCCGGTAGGTTCCCTTGAAGATCCCGCCGCGCATCCTGGCCTTGCCCATTATCTTGAGCATATGTCTCTGATGGGCTCGAAAAAATACCCGCAGCCGGATAGCCTCTCCGAATTTCTGAAAATGCACGGTGGTAGCCATAACGCCAGCACCGCTCCTTATCGCACCGCGTTTTATCTGGAAGTGGAAAATAACGCGCTGGAAGGGGCCGTTGACCGACTTGCTGATGCGATTGCCGCACCGTTGCTTGAGAAAAAATATGCCGATCGCGAGCGTAACGCTGTCAATGCAGAGTTGACCATGGCGCGTACCCGTGACGGGATGCGTATGGCGCAGGTGAGCGCGGAGACCATCAACCCGGCGCACCCTGGCGCACGCTTCTCTGGTGGTAACCTCGAAACGCTGAGTGATAAGCCCGGTAGTCCGGTGCACGAAGCGCTGCTCGCATTTCACGAAAAATACTATTCTGCCAATCTGATGAAAGCGGTGATTTATAGTAATCGTCCTTTGCCGGAGCTGGCGAAAATTGCCGTTGATACCTTTGGCCGGGTGCCGAATAAAAACATTGAACGTCCAACTATCGATGTGCCGGTAGTTACCGATGCGCAAAAGGGCATCATTATTCACTACGTTCCGGCGGTGCCGCGCAAGGTGCTGCGCGTTGAATTTCGCATTGATAACAACACCGCGCAATTTCGTAGCAAAACGGATGAGCTGATCACCTATCTTATCGGTAACCGTAGCCCGGGAACGCTCTCTGACTGGCTGCAAAAACAGGGGCTGGCAGAAGGTATCCGGGCAGATTCTGACCCGGTCGTGAACGGAAATAGCGGTGTGCTGGCTATCTCTGCGACCCTGACGGATAAAGGCCAGGCCAACCGTGATAAGGTGGTGGCGGCTATTTTTAGCTATCTCACCATGCTGCGCGAGAAGGGCGTGGATAAGCGCTATTTTGACGAACTGGCGCACATTCTGGATCTCGATTTTCGCTACCCGTCGATTACGCGTGATATGGGATACGTGGAATGGCTGGCGGACACCATGATCCGCGTGCCGGTGGCGCATACACTGGATTCGGTAAATATTGCCGACCAGTACGACGCCAAAGCCGTGCAGGCACGTCTGGATGAAATGACGCCGCAAAATGCCCGTATCTGGTATATCAGCCCTACTGAGCCACATGACAAAACAGCATATTTTGTCGACGCGCCGTATCAGGTGAATAAAATCGCCCCGCAACTGTTTGCACAGTGGCAGCAGCAGTCGGCCGAAATTACGCTGAAAACTCCCGAACTTAATCCGTATATTCCGGATGACTTTACGCTGATCAAACCGGCGAAAGAGTACACTGATCCGGAGCTGATCGTTGACGAGCCAAACCTGCGGGTGGTCTACATGCCGAGCCGCTATTTCGCGAACGAACCGAAAGCGGATGTGAGCGTGGTACTGCGTAATCCAAAAGCGATGGATAGCGCGAAAAACCAGGTAATGTTCGCGCTGAACGACTATCTGGCGGGGATCGCGCTGGACCAGTTAAGTAATCAGGCGGCGGCAGGCGGCATCAGTTTCTCAACCAATGCCAATAATGGCCTGATGCTCAACGCCAACGGGTATACCCAGCGTTTGCCGCAGTTGTTCCAGGCGTTGCTGGCGGGATATTTCAGCTATACGCCGACTGCAGAGCAACTTGAACAGGCGAAATCCTGGTATGCGCAAATGATGGACTCCGCGGATAAAGGCAAAGCATTTGATCAGGCTATCATGCCAGTCCAGATGCTCTCTCAGGTGCCTTACTTTCAGCGAGAAGACCGTCGTGCGCTGCTACCGTCAATCACACTGGATGACATTCTTGCTTATCGTGATGCACTGAAAACCAATGCGCGTCCTGAATTTCTGGTGGTGGGGAACCTTACCGACCAGCAGGCTAAAGACCTGGCTCATAGCGTTCAGGAACAATTGAGCGCGAAAGGCAGCGAATGGTGCCGCAACAAAGAGGTACTGATCGACAAACCGCAATCGGTGATATTCGAAAAAGCAGGCAACAGCACCGATTCCGCGTTGGCCGCCGTGTTTGTTCCGTCAGGGTTCGATGAGTACACCAGCTCGGCTTATAGCGCAATGCTCGGGCAGATCATCCAGCCGTGGTTTTATAACCAATTGCGTACCGAAGAGCAGCTTGGTTATGCGGTGTTTGCCTTCCCAATGAGCATTGGCCGTCAGTGGGGGATGGGGTTCTTATTACAGAGCAACAGCAAGCAGCCTGCCTGGTTGTGGGAGCGTTATAAGGCCTTCTTCCCCACCGCGGAAGAGAAGCTGCGTGCCATGAAGCCGGAAGAATTTGCGCAAATCCAACAAGGGGTTATCGCGCAAATCCAGCAGGCGCCGCAGACGCTGGGCGAAGAAGCCTCAAAACTCAGTAAAGATTTTGATCGGGGCAATATGCGCTTCGATTCACGTGATAAAGTAGTGGCTCAGATAAAACTGCTGACGCCGCAGAAACTTGCCGATTTCTTCCATCAGGCGGTGGTTGAGCCGCAGGGCATGGCGGTATTGTCACAGATTTCCGGAAGCCAAAGTGGGAAAGCGGAGTACGCTCAGCCCGAAGGGTGGAAAGTCTGGGACAGCGTCAGCGCGTTGCAGCAATCTTTACCCCTGATGAGCGAGAAAAATGAGTGAAACCGCTGAGACCCTTGATCCACTCCGCTTGCCGCTAACCGGCGAGCGCCTGATTGAAGCCTCTGCGGGCACCGGTAAGACCTTCACCATCGCCGCACTTTACCTGCGGCTGCTACTTGGTTTAGGCGGCAATGCCGCCTTTCCACGCCCTTTAAACGTCGAAGAGCTGTTGGTGGTGACCTTTACCGAGGCCGCCACCGAAGAACTTCGCGGTCGCATTCGCAGCAATATCCATGAACTTCGCATCGCCTGTTTGCGCGAAACAACGGACAACCCGTTATATGCCAGCCTGTTGCGCGAGATCACCGATAAGCAACAGGCCGCGCAGTGGCTAATGCTCGCTGAACGGCAGATGGATGAAGCGGCCGTCTTTACTATCCACGGCTTTTGCCAGCGCATGCTTAGCCTCAATGCCTTTGAATCCGGCATGCTGTTTGAACAGCAACTGATCGAAGACGAGTCACTGCTGCGCTACCAGGCCTGCGCAGACTTCTGGCGTCGCCACTGTTACCCCTTGCCGCGTGATCTGGCACAGGTGGTTCACGAGTCGTGGAAAGGCCCGCATGATTTGCTCAAAGCCATCGACCGCTATTTGCAGGGTGAAGCGCCGCAAATCAAAGCCGCACCGCCAGCGGATGAAACGCTGGAGAGTCGCCATCAGAAAATCATTGAGCAGATCGATAGCGTTAAGCAGCAGTGGGTTGCCTCCGTGGACGAACTGGGGCCGCTAATTGAAGGCTCCGGGATCATGCGGCAAAAATTCAATCGTACCAACCAGGCTCGCTGGATCGAGAAGATCAGCGCCTGGGCCAATGAGACGACCTGTAGTTATCAGTTACCGGAAGCGCTGGAAAAGTTTGCGCAATCGTTCCTGCGTGAGCGGACCAAAGAGGGCGGTGTGGTACCGGAACATACGGTTTTCGAGGCGATTGAAACCTTACTGAATGCACCGTTGACGCTCAACGATTTGATGCTAACCAGCGCGATGCGCGAAATCCGTGAAGCGGTGGCCAGAGAAAAGCGTCGCCGTGGCGAACTCGGTTTTGACGACATGTTGAGTCGGCTGGACAGCGCCTTGCAAAGCGCGAGTGGCGAGGCGCTGGCAACGGCGATCCGCACCCGTTTCCTGGTCGCCATGATTGATGAGTTTCAGGATACCGACCCTCAACAGTATCGTATTTTCCGTCGTATCTGGCACCACCAGCCGGAAAGCGGGCTACTTCTGATAGGCGATCCGAAACAGGCTATTTACGCGTTTCGCGGGGCCGATATTTTTACCTACATGAAAGCGCGCGATGAAGTAAACGCCCGCTATACCCTTGATACCAACTGGCGTTCCGCGCCGGGAATGGTGGAGAGTGTTAATCAGCTTTTCAGCCAGACCGACAACGCCTTTATGTTTCGGCAAATACCTTTCCAGCCAGTGAAATCGGCGGCGAAGAACCAGTCGCTGCGGTTTACGATAAAAGGAGAAAAACAGCCAGCAATGGCGATGTGGCTGATGGAAAGCGAGGGTGTCGGCGTCGGGGATTATCAAACCTTTATGGCTGAACTCTGCGCGACGCAAATCCGCGACTGGCTGATAGCCGGGCAGAAGGGGGAGGCGTTGCTGCATGAGGGAAAAACGACTCGTCCTGTAAAAGCTTCTGATATTACCGTGCTGATTCGTAGCCGCCATGAGGCGTCACTGATTCGCGATGCGTTGGGTCTTCTTAATATCCCCTCGGTTTATCTTTCTAACCGTGACAGCGTGTTTGATACCCCGGAGGCCCAGGAGCTGCTCTGGCTATTACAGGCGGTGCTGGCGCCGGAACGTGAAAACACGTTACGTAGCGCACTGGCGACCTCCATGCTCGGTTTGAGTGCGTTGGATATCGAAACGCTTAACCAGGACGAAGCCGCCTGGGATGCGATAGTAGAAGAGTTTGCTGGCTGGCGGGACATGTGGCTTAAGCGCGGCGTTATGCCAATGCTGCGTGCATTGATGAGTGCGCGCCACGTGGCGGAAAACCTGCTGGCGACGCCGGGTGGCGAACGCCGTCTGACGGACATTTTGCACCTGAGTGAATTACTGCAGGAAGCAGGCACACAGGTAGAGAGCGAACATGCGCTGGTGCGTTGGCTGGCACAGCATATCGCCGAACCGGATGCGAATTCGTCGAGTGAACAGTTGCGTCTGGAAAGCGACAAACATCTGGTGAAAATCGTCACCATCCATAAATCGAAAGGGCTGGAATACCCGCTGGTCTGGCTGCCTTTTATTGCCAATTTCCGCGTTCAGGATCAGGCGTTTTACCACGACCGCACGTCGTTTGCGCCAGTGCTGGACCTCAGCAAAGCCGAGGAGAGCATTGAACTGGCGGAGACGGAACGCCTGGCGGAAGATCTGCGTCTGCTGTATGTGGCGCTGACGCGCTCGGTCTGGCATTGCAGTCTGGGGATTGCCCCTATTTCTCGTCGTCGCGGTGAGAAAACGGGTGACAGCGATTTCCATCTCAACGCATTGGGGCGGCTTATTCAGCAGGGACAACCTCGCGATGCGCAGGGGCTTCGTGCCTGCGTCGAGTCGCTGTGTAACGATAATATCGCCCTTTGTGTGCCCGATGTGCCGGACAGTGTTCGCTGGCAGGCGCCGCAAGACGTGGTGCAGGCGTTAACGGCCCGCCAGATGACGCGAACCGTACGTGATGACTGGCGCGTGACCAGTTATTCCGGGCTGCAACAGCGTGCGCATGGCATTGCGCAGGATTTATTGCCGCGTCTGGACCTTGATGCCGCCGGGGAGCGAGATCTGCTGGCTGAGCCAATGCTGACGCCGCATCAGTTCCCACGCGGCGCCTCGCCGGGGACGTTCTTACACAGCCTGTTTGAAGATCTGGATTTCACCCAGCCGATTGCCCCAGCCTGGGTGGCAGAGAAACTCCAGCGCGGCGGTTTTGAAGAGCACTGGCAGCCGGTCATCAGCGAATGGATTGACACGATCCTTCACGTTCCCCTGGCCGATACGGGGGCGTCGTTGCATCAGTTAACGGCAAAGGAAAAGCAGGTAGAGATGGAGTTTTATATCCCGATTGCCCAAAACCTGCGAGCCGGGGCGCTCGATGCGCTGATACGCCAGTACGATCCGTTGTCGGCCGGCTGTCCACCGCTGGATTTTCGCGAGGTGCGCGGCATGCTAAAAGGGTTTATTGACCTGGTATTCCGCCACGAAGGGCGTTACTACCTGTTGGATTATAAATCTAACTGGCTGGGAGAATCCGCCGAGGCCTATACCCGCGAGGCAATGGCTGCCGCCATGCAATCTCACCGTTACGATTTGCAGTATCAGCTTTATACACTTGCCCTCCATCGTTACCTGCGCCACCGCATCGCCGGGTACGATTATGAGCGCCACTTTGGTGGCGTTATTTACCTGTTCCTGCGTGGCGTCGAGGCCGATAATTCGCAGCAGGGGATCTTTACCACCCGGCCTGACGCGGCACTGATAAGCCAGATGGATGCCCTGTTTGCCGGGGAAACGCTGGAGGTGGCGCAATGAGACTGCGTACGTTACTGCAACAGGCCGTAGAGCTAAAAATCTTGCGTCCGCTGGATGTGCAATTCGCCCTGACCGTGGCCAGCGATGATGAACCGGCGGTAATGCTGGCAGCGGCAATACTGAGCTTTGATGCCGGAGAAGGGCATGTCTGCCTGCCCCTTTCCCGTTTAGCGCCCGAAAACCTGCCCGCCAGAGCGCATCCGCTGTTGGCTTCTCTTTATGAAGAAGCCGGTTATCCGGCGGACTGGCGAAAAACGTTACTGGCCTCGCCTGCGGTGAGTGAGGGGGAGGTGGCAACGCCGATGATCCTCGTGGGTGAACGACTGTATCTGAACCGTATGTGGTGTAACGAATGCAGTATTGCCGCCTTTTTTGCCAAAGTTAATCAACCGTTGGAGGTAGATGAAAACCGTCTGCGGCAGGCGCTGGATGACCTGTTTCAGCCTTCGGATGACATTAACTGGCAGAAGGTGGCAGCGGCGGTTGCGCTTACCCGCCGCGTATCGGTGATCTCGGGCGGCCCTGGAACCGGGAAAACCACGACGGTGGCGAAGCTGCTTGCCGCGCTGGTGCAAATGGCTGATGGCGCACGCTGTCGCATTTGTCTTGCCGCGCCAACCGGAAAAGCAGCCGCTCGGCTGACGGAATCTTTGGGAGCGGCGCTTCGCCAGTTGCCGTTGACTGACAAACAAAAGGCGACGCTGCCTGATGAAGCCAGTACCCTGCATCGTCTTCTGGGTGCGCTGCCCGGTAGCCAACGGCTGCGTTATCACGCTGGCAATCCACTGCATCTGGATGTGCTGGTGGTGGATGAAGCTTCGATGATTGACCTGCCGATGATGTCGCGGCTGATTGATGCACTGCCGCAACATGCCCGGGTGATATTCCTCGGAGACCGAGACCAGTTGGCGTCCGTAGAGGCCGGTGCGGTACTCGGAGACATTTGCGCCTGGGTCAATAAAGGGTTTACGCCAGAGCGTGCCGCGCAGCTCTCGCGGATAACAGGAACAACCGTACCCGCAGGAGAAGGCACTTCGGCCAGTGCGCTACGTGACAGCCTGTGCCTGCTGCAAAAAAGTTACCGCTTCGGCAGCGATTCGGGTATCGGGCAACTGGCGGCGGCGGTTAACCGTGGTGATAAAACGGCGGCAAGCGCGGTGCTGAGCCAGGGCTTTAGCGATATCGAAAACAAGCACCTGCAAAGTGCAGAAGACTATCAGAGCATGATTGATGATGCGCTGGCAGGCTATGGTCATTTTCTTGGGCTGGTACGCGATGGCGCGCAGCCGCAAGAGGTCCTCGCCGCTTTTGGCGAATATCAACTGCTGTGCGCATTGCGTGAAGGGCCATTTGGCGTGAGTGGGCTGAACGATCGTATTGAGCAGGCGCTGGTCCGGCAGCGACGGATTACCCGCCCGGCGCATGCGCGCTGGTATCACGGAAGGCCGGTTATGATCACGCGTAATGACGCCTCGCTGGGGTTGTTTAACGGCGATATTGGGATTGCGCTCGATCAGGGGCAGGGCATTCGTGTCTGGTTCCCGTTACCTGACGGTAGTCTGAAATCGGTGCAACCCAGTCGTTTACCGGAACATGATACCGCCTGGGCGATGACGGTGCATAAATCGCAGGGCTCGGAGTTTGATCATGCGGCACTGATTTTGCCAGGCCAGATTGTGCCAGTGGTAACGAGAGAGTTGGTTTATACCGCGATTACCCGTGCGAAAAAACGCCTGTCGCTGTATGCCGATGAACGCATACTGGCGCAGGCCATTGCCACGCGTACCGAACGGCGAAGCGGGCTGAATGCCATTTTTGAAACGCTGTAGAACATAGCCCTCACCCGCCGGTGAGGGCTATGGGGCAACTTAGCCCAAATCTGCCATCAGCACTTTTGAACGCCGCTGATAGTTGTACATCTCTTTTTTACTTTCCGGCAGGGAATCGATATCCACCGGGGTAAAGCCGCGTTCCTGGAACCAGTGGATGCTGCGGGTGGTGAGGACAAAGAGTTTGCTCAGACCCATCTGTCTTGCCTGGGCCGCAATGCGCTCAAGCAACACCTCGCCGCGCGATGAACTGCGATAGTCCGGATGTACCGCTACGCAGGCCATTTCGCCGATTTTTTCTTCCTGGAACGGATAGAGCGCCGCACAGGCGATGGTCAGATTATCGCGCTGAATGATGGTGAATTTATCGATCTCCATCTCCAGTTGTTCGCGCGAACGACGCACCAGGATACCTTGCTGCTCCAGTGGACGAATCAGCTCAAGAATGCCGCCGATATCGTTAATGGTGGCACGACGGATCTGTTCCGCGCTCTCCATCACAATCTGCGTACCGATACCGTCGCGAGAGAATAGCTCCTGCAATAAGGCGCCATCTTCCTGATAACTGATCAGGTGGCTGCGGCGAACGCCACTGCGGCAGGCTTTCATCGCGCCACGCAGGAAACGTACTGTTCCGGAGTGGTAATCGCCTTGCTCTTCCAGCGATTCGACCCGCGACTGGGCTTCGTTCGGGAACATCTCGGAGACAATCTGCCCATCTTCGTTGTAGACGCCCTGCGATGAACAAAAGCCAATCATCTTTTCTGCTTTCAGTTTGATGGCCAGTTGTGTCGCAATCTCTTCCGAGGTGAGGTTAAAGCTTTCGCCAGTGACAGACACCGCAACGGGGCCGAGCAGCACAATCGCGCCGCTGTCTAACTGACGGTGGATGGCTTCTTCATCGATACGACGGATACGTCCGCTATGGCAATAGTCAACGCCATCGTCCACGCCCAGCGGCTGGGCGATGATGAAGTTGCCGCTCACCACGTTAATGTGCGCGCCCTGCAATGGCGTATTGTTCAGACTCATGGAGAGGCGAGCGGTAATATCCAGTTGCAGCAGACCGGCGGCCTGTTTCACCAGTTCAAGCGTTTTGGCATCGGTCACACGGGTATGTTTGTGATACACCGGTTCGTGATTATGCGCCGCAAGATTGGCATCAATCTGCGGACGTGCGCCATACACCACCACCAGGCGAATACCGAGGCTGTGGAGTAATCCTATGTCGCTGACAATGCTGGAAAAGTTTTCATGTTCAATGGCTTCGCCACCCAACATGATGACAAACGTTTTTCCCCGATGGGTATTAATATAGGGAACAGAATGGCGAAATCCCTGTACCAGTTCGGTTCTGCGTTCCTTTACCACGGCCAACCCTCACTGCATGATTATTCGTAAATTCTGTATTTTTATTCTTTTATGGCGCTGGGTGCAAGCCATAAATTCGCCTTAGACAAAGAATAATTCCTGCGTGCCATTGCATGGATTGTGTATGTTTACCCTTTTATAGATGACAGTTTATGCGTCATTCGTTAAAGTTTTCGGTCAAATCTGACGTTTACTTAGTATTTCATCTTTTTTGCTCGGGAGAAGCATGTCGGGAAGTCAATCAAGGCTGAGCCGCCGCCGATTGTTACAAGGGGCGGGCGCTATGTGGTTATTGAGCGTGAGTCAGGTCGGTCTTGCCGCCGTCAGTCAGGTGGTGGCGGTGCGCGTCTGGCCTGCGTCAACCTATACTCGCGTGACCGTTGAGTCTAACCGTGTGCTGAAATATCGCCAGTTTGCGCTCAGCAATCCGGATCGGCTGGTTGTTGATATTGAAGACGTTAACCTGAACTCCGTTTTGAAAGGGATGGGGAGTCAAATTCGCGGCGATGATCCTTTTATCAAATCTGCGCGCGTTGGGCAGTTCGATCCAAAAACGGTGCGTATGGTGTTTGAGCTTAAGCAGGATATTAAACCGCAGCTCTTCGCCCTTGCGCCGGTGGCAGGGTTTAAAGAACGCCTGGTAATGGATCTTTATCCGGCGAATGCGAAAGATGTTCAGGATCCGCTGCTCGCGCTTCTGGAAGAGTACAACCAGGGCGACCTGGAAAAACAGGTGCCGCCTGCGCAAAGCGGGCCACAACCGGGCAAAGCGGGGCGGGATCGGCCGATCGTTATTATGCTGGATCCTGGCCATGGCGGTGAGGATCCAGGCGCCATCGGGAAATACCGGACCCGCGAAAAAGATGTGGTGCTGCAAATTGCCCGTCGCCTGCGCGCGCTGATTGAGCAGGAAGGTAATATGAAAGCCTACATGACACGCAATGAGGATGTGTTTATCCCCTTGAAAGTGCGTGTCGCCAAAGCGCAAAAGCAGCGCGCCGATCTGTTTGTTTCCATTCATGCGGACGCCTTTAGCAGCCGCCAGCCGAGCGGTTCGTCGGTCTTTGCCCTCTCAACCAAAGGGGCGACCAGTACGGCGGCGAAATACCTTGCGGAAACGCAGAATGCCTCCGACTTAATCGGTGGGGTTAGCAAGAGCGGGGATCGTTATCTCGACCATACGATGTTCGATATGGTGCAGTCATTAACCATTAATGACAGCCTGAAATTTGGCAAAGCGGTGCTCAACAAGCTGGGTAATGTTAACAACCTGCATAAAAACAGTGTCGAGCAGGCCGGGTTCGCGGTACTGAAAGCACCGGATATTCCATCGATTCTGGTCGAAACGGCGTTTATCAGTAACGTGGAAGAAGAGCGTAAGCTTAAGACGGCGAAATTCCAGCAAGAGGTGGCGGAGTCGATTCTTGCAGGGATTAAGGCGTACTTTGCCGATGGCGCAACGCTGGCAAGAAGAGGCTAGTGTTTTAGTCAGTATTTTATTCGAGGCGGCAACGGAATAAATCCCCAGGAGCGAACAAAGGTACGTGACTGGGGTGAATGAGGGCAGCCAACAATGGCACAGCCTGAAGGGTGAAGAATAAAAACAAAAAAACACCCTTGAGGGTGCTTAATATGTTGGTTGCGGGGGCCGGATTTGAACCGACGACCTTCGGGTTATGAGCCCGACGAGCTACCAGGCTGCTCCACCCCGCGTCCGTCTTTACTCTTCATCGAGTAAATGTGCATCAGATTGTAATTGGTTGCGGGGGCCGGATTTGAACCGACGACCTTCGGGTTATGAGCCCGACGAGCTACCAGGCTGCTCCACCCCGCGTCCGCGTTTACTCTTCCATCGAGTAAATTTACTTCTGATTTTAATTGGTTGCGGGGGCCGGATTTGAACCGACGACCTTCGGGTTATGAGCCCGACGAGCTACCAGGCTGCTCCACCCCGCGTCCGTGGATGCGCACTATACTCCGCTAACATTTTGATGCAACCCTTTTTTAACGGAATAGCTTATTAGCGCGACATTTGTATAAAAACAGTACGATAAGAGTATTTTTTGTACTGCATTTGCGGCAGGTTGCGCAATCGCATTTCATTCGCAGGGGCGGTTTGTTATCTTCATCACGCTCCGGATTAACCAGAAGATGAGAGAAATGAAAGGACGTTGGGCAAAATATCTACTCGCAGGCGCAATGGCAGCACTTCTCGCCGCCTGTACTTCAAAGCCGACCGATCGTGGTCAACAATATAAGGACGGGAAATTCTCCCAGCCTTTCTCTCTGGTAAACCAGCCTGATGCGACTGGCGCGCCGATTAACGCGGGCGACTTTGCCGAGCAGGTAAATCAAATCCGCAGCGCTTCTCCGCGCCTCTATTCAGGACAGAGCAACGTTTATAACGCGGTACAGCAGTGGCTGCGGGCCGGAGGCGATACCCGCACGATGCGCCAGTACGGTATTGATGCCTGGCAGATGGAAGGGGCGGATAACTACGGTAACGTCCAGTTCACCGGTTATTACACGCCGGTTGTGCAGGCGCGCCATACCCGCCAGGGCGAGTTCCAGTATCCAATTTATCGCATGCCGCCCAAACGCGGGCGTCTGCCTTCCCGCGCCGAGATTTACGCGGGCGCATTGAGCGACAGCTACGTGCTGGCCTATAGCAATTCGCTGATGGATAACTTCATCATGGACGTTCAGGGGAGCGGCTATATTGATTTTGGCGACGGTAGCCCGCTGAACTTCTTTAGCTATGCTGGCAAAAATGGTCATCCCTATCGCAGTATCGGTAAAGTGCTGATCGACCGGGGCGAGTATAAAAAAGAAGACATGTCGATGCAGGCAATCCGCCACTGGGGTGAAACCCACAGTGAAGCGGAAGTGCGTGCCTTACTGGAAGAAAACCCGTCATTTGTCTTCTTTAAACCGCAATCCTACGCACCGGTGAAAGGGGCGAGTGCGGTACCGCTGATTGGTCGCGCATCTGTAGCATCTGATCGCAGTATTATCCCGGCGGGCACCACACTGTTGGCAGAAGTGCCGCTGCTTGATGCGAATGGCAAATTTACCGGTCAGTATGAGTTACGGCTGATGGTGGCGCTGGATGTTGGCGGCGCCATTAAAGGCCAGCACTTCGATATCTATCAGGGGATTGGCCCGGAGGCCGGTCACCGTGCCGGGTGGTACAACCATTATGGTCGCGTGTGGGTGCTGAAAACCGCGCCGGGGACGGGTAACGTCTTTAGCGGTTGAATGTGATACGCTAAAATTGGTTATTAAAAAATAATGGATTTATGGAGTGGCGCCACCGGAGAGTGCCCCGGATGGCGGCGCAAGCGCCTGACCCGATCTACGGGCTTGTAGCCCCGGTAAGCGAAGCGCCACCGGGGAGTTCCCTAACTTCATCGCTCCAGGGTTGTCAGCAACATCACGGGTGAGGGATAAACCTCACCCTTTTTACATCTGAGGTCTTATGTCTGTGGTAATCAGCGATGCCTGGCGTCAGCGTTTTGGCGGCACGGCGCGTTTATACGGTGAAAAAGCGCTACAACTGTTTGCCGATTCGCATATCTGTGTCGTTGGCATCGGCGGAGTCGGTTCATGGGTTGCCGAAGCGCTGGCGCGAACAGGAATTGGCGCTATTACATTGATCGATATGGATGATGTCTGCGTGACCAATACCAACCGGCAGATTCACGCTCTGCGTGACAACGTTGGTCTGGCAAAAGCGGAAGTGATGGCGCAGCGTATTTCGCTGATTAACCCGGAGTGTCGCGTTACCGTGATTGACGATTTCGTGACGGCCGATAACGTCGCCCAGCATATGGGGGCTGGTTACAGCTATGTGATTGACGCCATCGACAGTGTGCGCCCGAAAGCGGCGCTGATCGCCTGGTGCCGTCGCAATAAAATCCCGTTGGTGACCACAGGCGGCGCAGGCGGACAGATCGATCCGACGCAAATCCAGGTGGCCGATCTGGCAAAAACCATTCAGGATCCGCTGGCGGCAAAACTGCGTGAGCGCCTCAAAAGCGATTTTGGCGTGGTCAAAAACAGCAAAGGCAAACTGGGCGTGGATTGTGTTTTTTCCACCGAAGCGCTGGTTTACCCGCAGGCAGATGGCTCTGTGTGCGCGATGAAAAGCACGGCAGAAGGGCCAAAACGGATGGATTGTGCGTCAGGTTTTGGCGCCGCGACCATGGTGACCGCCACCTTTGGTTTTGTGGCGGTGTCCCATGCACTGAAAAAAATGATGGCAAAAGCGGAGCGTCAGGCAAGCGCCTGACGTGCGGCATCCTGCACGGCGGCCGCCAGGGCCGCCAGCCCCTGATTACGTGAAGCACTTAGCTCTGCGCGCAATCCCAGTTCGTCAAAGAGTGCCAGCGGATCGCCTGCCAGCAAGACCTGTGGCAATTTGCCTTCGATGGCCGTCAGCAGCACGGCCAACATACCGCGAACGATTCGACCCTCGCTGTCGCCAAAAAAGTGCAGCGCGCCGTTTTCTGCGGCTGTACACCCCAGCCAGACACGGTTTTCACAGCCTGCGATTTCTCGCGCCTGCGCTTTCAGTTCGTCGGAAAGCGAGGGTAACTGTTTGCCCAGCAAAATTAGCTGACGGTATTTATCTTCCCACTGTTTAAGAGGAAGAAAGGTCTGACGTAGCGTCTCTTCGGTAATGGAATGGCCAAAGGGATGCCCGGCAAATGCGGCATTAATCATCAATCCACCAGTAAATCTAAGGCGCGGTCCACGGCGTCAACCAGCGCGTCCACATCATGTTGGGTATTATAGGGTGCGAAAGAGGCGCGTAGCGTCCCTTTTACCCCAAGCGCCGCCAGCAGCGGTTGTGCGCAATGTTGCCCTGCCCGCAGGGCAATGCCATAACCCGCCAACAGAGTGACCATATCGCTGTGGTGTACGCCTTCAAAATTAAAGGCCAGCAGGCTGGAATCCTGGCAGCGGAAAGAGCGAAAGCCCGCCCGTTTTGCGAGCGCGTCTTCGGCAAGCGTCGCCAGGCCACGGCTGTAGCTTTCCGCCTGGGCGATATCAACACCGTTAAGCCACTCCAGCGCCGCGCCGAGGCCTATCACCCCGGCCACATTTGGCGTACCGGCCTCAAGTTTGTACGGCACAGGCTGCGTCTGAAAACCGTCAAATGTCACCTCGGTGATCATTTTGCCGCCGCCTAACCACGGTGACATGGCATCCAGCAGATACGATTTACCGTACAGCACGCCGATGCCCGTTGGGCCATACAGCTTATGGCCGGAAAAGGCATAAAAATCGATGTCCAGACGCTGAACGTCAGCCGGGAAATGCACGACCCCCTGTGCGCCATCCACCATCACGACCATGCCAGCCTCATGCGCAATAGCGATAGCCTGCTCCAGGTTCGGACACCCGCCGGTGACGTTCGACATCTGCCCCAGAGCGAGAATGCGGCTGCGTGGAGTAATGAGCTGTGGTAATTGACTGATATCCGGCAGGTTATCCACTCCCAGCGGCAGCTTAATCACGCGTGCGCCGGTCTGTTCTGCCACCATCAGCCACGGAACCAGGTTGGCATGATGCTCGGCTTCGCTGACGATGATTTCATCCCCGGCATTCAGGCGAGGGCGCGCGTAGCTTTGCGCCACCATATTGATGGCTTCGGTGGTGCCGCGCGTCCAGACGATGTTCTTCCCCGACGGAGCATTAAGCAGCGTCGCCACCTGATCGCGGGCAGACTCGTAACGCGCTGTCAGTTTTTGCGCTTCGGCAAACTGGCTGCGGTGAACGTTACCGGCGCTCAGGCTATAAAATTGCTGCGTTGCATCGATGACCGCCTGCGGTTTTAACGCTGTGGCGGCGCTGTCCAGATAAATACCGGCATCGGCGAGCGCGGGAAACTGGGCGCGAAACTGCGCCGGGTTGAAAGCGTTCATGGTATTCCTCGTATCAATCTGTTGATCGTCGCGCAAATTCATCCCCGGAGCAAGGAGGTTGATAACCATCGGAATTGTCTGTTTGTCCAGGCAACCTTCTGTAAGCAGGTTATGCTAATTACTGTTAGATGGATGTTTAAGCCTGTCAGTTATTGAGGTTTATTTAGCATTAATTGCTATGAGGAGAAAGAAGATGAAAAAGACTGCTGCAATTATTTCTGCCTGTTTGTTTACTTTTGCACTGAGCGCCTGTTCCGGTCCTAACTACGCCTTACATACCAATGACGGGCGTACGATTGTCTCCGACGGGAAACCGAAAACTGACGATCAAACCGGTATGATTTCGTATAAAGATGCCAACGGCAACGAACAGCAAATCAACCGTAGCGATGTGAAAGAGATGGTTGCGCTGGAGAAGAAATAACGCCGTTTTTCGGGCAAAAAAAAGCACCGCAATCTTGCGGTGCTACATTAATCACTATGGACAGACAGGGTAAATGTACAGGAAGTGAAAAAGGGTAGTCTCGCTACCGTGGCCTGAATTTCAGACCAATTGCAAACACAACAACACAACATCACAACCGTAAGCCAAAAGCCCTTCAGAACACGCATTCCAAAAAAAGCTTCTCGTTCCGGCTCAGGAAGTGCCGCCACTATAGGTATTTGCTGGTAGAAGCTCAACGGACAAATTATAATGGCTCAGATAAAAAAAACTAATAGGTTACGCATTGTTTCCTGTTTGTTAAAACGCCTTAACATCTAAGCCTGATAACCATGTCCAAACGATTACCACCCCTTAATGCATTACGTGTTTTTGATGCTGCGGCGCGCCATTTAAGTTTCACGCGCGCGGCAGATGAGTTATTTGTGACGCAGGCCGCAGTAAGCCACCAAATCAAGTCTCTCGAGGATTTTCTGGGGCTCAAATTGTTTCGTCGGCGTAATCGTTCTCTGCTATTAACCGAGGAAGGACAGAGTTATTTTCAGGATATTAAAGAGATATTTTCCCAACTGACCGAAGCGACGCGTAAACTCCAGGCCCGCAGTGCTAAAGGGGCGTTGACGGTCAGTTTGCTGCCCAGTTTTGCCATTCAATGGATGGTACCCCGCCTCTCTAGCTTTAACTCAGCTTATCCGGGAATCGACGTTCGAATCCAGGCTGTAGATCGCCAGGAAGACAAACTGGCGGATGACGTCGACGTGGCCATTTTTTATGGTCGCGGCAACTGGCCGGGATTGCGTGTTGAAAAATTGTACGCGGAATATCTGTTGCCGGTCTGTTCACCGTTATTATTAACCGGTGATAAACCCTTGAAAACGCCAGCGGATTTGGCGCAGCACACCCTGTTGCACGATGCGTCTCGCCGGGACTGGCAAACTTATACGCGGCAATTGGGTCTTAATCTTAACGTTCAGCAGGGACCTATTTTTAGCCATAGCGCGATGGTGCTACAGGCGGCAATCCATGGACAGGGGATCGCACTGGCCAACAATGTGATGGCACAGTCCGAAATTGAAGCAGGCCGTCTGGTCTGCCCTTTTAATGATGTTCTGGTCAGTAAGAACGCGTTTTATCTGGTTTGTCATGACAGCCAGGCAGAACTGGGTAAAATAGCCGCCTTTCGACAGTGGATCCTGGCAAAAGCGGCAAGCGAGCAGGAAAAATTTCGTTTCCGCTACGAACAATAATTGTACGCGCGGTAAGCGCATGACTTTAGGGTACGCACATGACCAGCCGTTTCATGTTGATTTTCGCCGCAGTGAGCGGTTTTGTTTATGTTGCGCTGGGAGCATTCGGCGCACATGTTTTAAGTAAATCGATGGGCGTTGTTGAGATGGGCTGGATCCAAACCGGCCTCAACTATCAGGCATTCCATACGCTGGCGGTTCTGGGGCTGGCGGTGGCGATGCAGCGTCGAATCAGCATCTGGTTTTACTGGAGTAGTGTATTTCTGGCCCTGGGCACGGTGTTATTTAGCGGCAGTCTGTATTGCCTGGCGCTTTCGCATCTGCGCCTGTGGGCGTTTGTCACCCCTGTTGGCGGCGTCTGCTTCCTGGCAGGATGGGTGTTAATGTTTATTGGTGCAATCCGTCTGAAACGTAAGGGCGTTGTTCATGAATAAAGTTGTTTTACTGTGTCGCCCTGGTTTCGAG
The DNA here is from genome assembly GCF_015167655.1 of Citrobacter sp. BDA59-3. Lineage (NCBI taxonomy): Bacteria > Pseudomonadati > Pseudomonadota > Gammaproteobacteria > Enterobacterales > Enterobacteriaceae > Citrobacter > Citrobacter sp. BDA59-3. Next base: position 4,340,553 of record NZ_CP063427.1, on the reverse strand, counting down.
AAAGAGTGTGCCGCAGAAATTACCGACAAAGCCGGGCGCCGCGAGGTGTTTGGTTTTGCCCGCGTCAAAGAGAACGCGGGCTATGTCATTTTCGAATGTTATCAGCCTGATGACGCAGACAAGCTGGCACGTGAGCTGCCGTTCAGCTCGCTGATCTTCGCCCGTCAGATGTTTGTGGTCGGCGAGTTATTACAGAATTTGCCGCCAGAAGATCGCATCACTCCGATCGTGGGGATGTTGCAGGGTGTCGTGGAGAAAGGCGGTGACTTACGCGTTGAAGTGGCTGACACCAACGAAAGCAAAGAGCTGATGAAGTTCTGCCGCAAATTCACCGTGCCGCTGCGTGCGGCGCTGCGTGAGGCGGGTATTCTGGTGAACTACGAGACGCCGAAGCGCCCGGTGGTGCATGTGTTCTTTATTGCGCCGGGCTGTTGCTATACCGGGTATTCTTACACCACCAATAATTCGCCGTTTTATATGGGCATCCCACGTCTCAAGTTCCCTTCTGATGCGCCGAGCCGCTCAACGCTGAAACTGGAAGAAGCTTTCCATGTGTTTATCCCGGCCGATGAGTGGGACGAGCGCCTGGCGAACGGTATGCACGCGGTGGATCTGGGGGCTTGCCCTGGCGGCTGGACCTATCAACTGGTCAAACGCAATATGTGGGTTGTCTCCGTGGATAATGGTCCGATGGCGCAAAGCCTGATGGATACCGGCCAGGTGACCTGGCTGCCGGAAGATGGCTTCCGCTACCGTCCAAACCGCAACAACATTTCGTGGATGGTCTGCGATATGGTGGAAAAACCAGCTAAAGTGGCCGCGCTGATGGCGCAATGGCTGGTTAACGGCTGGTGCCGTGAAACCATTTTTAACCTCAAGTTGCCAATGAAAAAGCGCTACGAAGAGGTGCAGCAGAACCTGGCGTATATTGAGGAACAGCTTCAGGCGTACGGCATCAATGCCGAGATCCAGGCGCGCCAGCTTTACCATGACCGCGAAGAGGTGACGGTTCACGTCCGTCGCTGGTGGGCCGCGGTGGGTGGGCGTCGCGACGAGCGCTAAGCGTTTCCCATATAACTGACCTGCCTGGCAGGTCAGTTTACTTTCCCGCTTTTACAGACTAAAGGCCGGTTGGTGGTTACCGGGAAAGACGCAACTGCTGTAAGTTGCCATCAATATGAATATCCGTTTGCAGGCGTGAGATATCGCGGCAGACAAAGGCTGTCTCTTTATGCTCTTCAAGCTTCTTGCGCCACTTCTCCGGCACCTCATCCAGACGGGCATACAGACCCTCCAGATCCTGAAAGTCGGTCAGCAACTGGGCCGCGCTTTTCGGGCCAATCCCCGCGACCCCCGGTATTTTTGAACTGCTGATACCCGCAAGGCCCCAGTAGTCGGGGAGCTGTTGGGGTGAAACGCCGAACTCGCTGGCGATAAAGGGGGCATCCAGCCAGCGCTTCTGAAAATAGTCACGAATGCGGATGCCCGGCTCCAGAAGCTGGCAGTAGCCTTTATCCGTGGAGACAATGGTGGCCTGATGTCCTGCATTTGCTACTTTGCAGGCGAGCGTAGCGGCCAGATCGTCGGCTTCGTTACCCGGCGACACCCAACTTTGTACGCCGCGCTGAGCAAAAGCGGCACGCAGGTCCGGCATCTCATCATGCAGGGTTTCCGGCATTGGCGGCCTTCCGGCTTTGTAATCGGGCAGCTTCTGGTGCCGCCAGCTTTGGTTGCGGGCCTCATCGTCAAACACGGCGACCGCATGGGTAGGCTGGCTGTGGAGTATCAGTTGATCCAGCGCGTGCTGGCATGTGGTGACGCAGGGCGAACCCTGAACCGCGTGAATACGTCGAATAAGGTTGAGTGCGTCAACAATAAGCAGATGGATAGCCACCGTTCCCTCCAGGCCATGATACAGGCGTTCAGGGTAACATTGACGGGGCCGGGAGACTATCCGCAGCAGGGGATTCGGGAAGACGCCTCGCAAAACGAGGCGCCGGATGATTAATCGCAGGCGACGATTTTCATCGCCAGACCACCACGCGAGGTTTCGCGATATTTGGCGTTCATATCCTTGCCCGTTTCGTACATTGTCTCGATAACTTTATCCAGGCAAACACGCGGCTCGCTGGTTCGGCGCAACGCCATCCGCGCGGCGTTGACCGCTTTTACCGAGGCGATGGCGTTACGCTCGATACAGGGCACCTGCACTTGTCCGGCCACCGGATCGCAGGTCAGGCCAAGGTTATGTTCCATGCCGATTTCTGCGGCGATACATACCTGGGCCGGGCTTCCACCGAGCAGTTCAGCCAGCCCGGCGGCGGCCATGGAGCAGGCGACGCCAACTTCGCCCTGGCAACCCACTTCCGCGCCGGAAATTGAGGCGTTCATTTTATAGAGCGAGCCAATGGCACTGGCGGTCAGCAGATAGCGCGCCAGCGAATTGGCGTTGACCTCACGGATAAACTTGTCGTAGTAGGCCAGTACTGCCGGGACAATGCCGCAGGCACCGTTGGTTGGGGCCGTCACCACACGCCCGCCCGCCGCGTTTTCTTCATTAACAGCCAGCGCGAACATGTTAATCCAGTCGACCACCGCCATCGGGTCGCTGGTGGTTTTATCGCTGCTTACCAGCAGACGGCGCAATGCCGCCGCCCGGCGCGGAACACGCAGTTTGCCTGGCAGTACACCTTCGGTGGTGATGCCGCGTTCAATTCCACCGCGCATGACGTCCCAGACGGCGGAAAGATGCGCCTCCAGCTCTGCCTTGCTGTGCAGCGCCAGCTCGTTTTGCATCATCAGGCCGGAAAGGGAGAGTCCGCTTTCGCGGCAGTGTTGTTGGAGGTCCGCAGCCGATTTGTACGGGTAAGGTACGGCGACAGGGGCGTCATTGCTCTGACCAAAATGAGCTTCATCAACAATAAAGCCGCCGCCGATAGAGTAATAAGTCTGGCTATACAGAACGTTTTCACCGTTCAGGGCGGTGATGCGCATCCCGTTTTCATGCAGCGATAAGTTATCTGCGTGGAAATTCATGCACTTATCAACCGGGAACTCCACTTCATGGGCGCCGTTTGCCAGTAGCAGCCGTCCGTGGGTATTAACGTCCTGAATAAAGTCAGGAATGGCGTCGATATCCACCGTGTCCGGCAGATTTCCCGCCAGTCCCATAATGATGGCGATATCCGTATGGTGACCTTTCCCGGTCAGTGAGAGGGAACCGTAAACATCCACCACAACGCGGGTGACGTTTTGCAGCATGTCGCGTGCGATCAGGTCGTCCGTGAACTGCTTACCGGCTTTCATTGGCCCAACGGTGTGGGAGCTGGAAGGGCCAATACCGATTTTAAAAATATCGAATACGCTGATCATGATGCAGTATCCATGGCTAAAAAGATCAGGGAAAAGCGCCGCCGTGCTGACGGCGCTAAGGGATTAGCTGAACAGAGAAAAGAAGATGGCGGAGATAGCGATAAGACCCATTACAACAACAAAGATGTTGCTGATATGGCCGCTGTATTTACGCATAGCCGGTACTTTATGAATGGCGTACATCGGCATCAGGAACAGAATCATCGCGATAATCGGGCCGCCCAGGGTTTCGATCATGCCGAGAATGCTCGGATTCAGCGTCGCAACGGCCCAGGTGGTTACCAGCATAAACAGCGCGGTAATTTTGTTCAGTCTGTTGATTTCGATGGATTTACCTTTACCGCGCAGGGATTTAATCACCATCCCGTTAAAGCCTTCACGCGCACCCAGATAGTGGCCGAGGAAGGATTTGGTAATGGCGATAATCGCGATAATCGGTGCCATCCAGGCGATGATCGGTGCGTTAAAGTGGTTTGCCAGGTACGACAGAATGGAGATGTTCTGTGCTTTTGCCGCCGCCAGGTCTGCCGGGGAGAGGCTCAGTACACAACTGAACACGAAGAACATCACGGTCAGTACCATCATGATGTGCGCGTAAGAGAGAATGCGCGAACATTTACGTTCGGCTTCCACGCCATACTCTTCGCGTTTTGCGACTGCGAAAGAGGAGATAATCGGCGAATGGTTAAATGAGAAGACCATCACCGGAATCGCCAGCCACAGCGTCATCCACAGACCGTTGCCTGACGCACTTGCGCTGCTCAAAGAGAGAGTATCCAGCGCGCTGGTGCTCCACTGTGGAATCAGGTACAGCGCCAGCATCATCAGTGCCACCACGAACGGGAACACCAGAATACTCATCGCTTTGACGATCATTTGCTCACCGAAACGTACGATGGTCATCATGCCGACGATCAGAATCAGCGACAGGATTGCGCGCGGCGGCGGGGTTAAGGCCAACTGGTGGGTCATAAAGCTTTCCACCGTATTGGTAATCGCCACGCTGTAGACCAACAGGATTGGGTAGATAGCAAAGAAATAGAGCAGGGTAATCAGCTTACCGGCGCCTTTGCCGAAATGTTCTTCTACAACTTCGGTGATGTCTTCCCCTGGGTTTTTACCTGAGAGGACGAAACGGGTCAGGCCGCGGTGGGCGAAGAAGGTCATTGGGAAGGCGAGAATCGCCATAATAATCAGCGGGATCATCCCACCTACGCCCGCGTTAATCGGCAGGAACAGAACCCCTGCGCCAATGGCGGTGCCATACAGTCCGAGCATCCACATGGTGTCCGTTTTACGCCATGCGCTTCGGGTCTCGATTGAAGCAACGGTGCCGGTTTGAGTCGTTTCCATCTAATATCTCCAGGGAAAGTAAATGCCGCTTTTTGGTCAAATCCAATGCCAAAGAACACGGCGGTAATACGAAATTCTGCGCTTTTACGGTTTTTTTATAATTTCATCTCGTAACTATTGGCGGGCGGCACGATACATTTATGTTATGGATGGATCAGTGATCCCGATCGCAAATGCAATAATCCACTTTTTATACGGTTATTGTTGGGGTAAAGCTCTGCGAACAGATCGCCACATGAAATTTATGGGCGCGAAGGCTATCATTGGCGGGATTCACAAGCAAAGTATGTGGGTTAAAACGCGATAAAAGACCTGCCTGATTTGCGTGTTTTAGCGTTTTATCAGCATTAATATAGGTTTTGTGAATATTTATATGTTGCGTCAGAGCGACGCAAACGATTGGCTGGCCAGGAAAAAGAGAGGGCGACATAGGCCGCCCTTATGGTTCAGGTGCAGATTTCGTAGCAAGGAATGTAAGCCGAGCCCGGCAACTTCATACGGTGCTGAGCGACGAAGCCTTGCAGTAAATCATCCATACGACGCATCATGTCGCGGTCGCCATGAATTTTGTACGGGCCGTATTTTTCAATGGCCTGGATACCCATTTCCTTCACGTTACCGGTGACGATGCCCGAGAAGGCTCTGCGTAGATCGGCTGCCAGAACTTCCACGGGTTGGTCAGGATACAGTTTCAGGTTCGCCATGTTTTCGTGCGTCGGTTCGAACGGTACCTGCAGGTCCGGCGCTATGCGAATTGACCAGTTGAAGCTGTAAGCATCGCCGGTTTCGCGACGATTCTCTTTCACCTGCGGCATGGCTTTTTTCATCAGGCGGGCCACTTCGGCAGCGTCGTTAATGACGATACGATAGTGGCGACGTGCGCTTTCCCCCAGCGTATTGACGATAAACTCATCCAGCACGCGGAAATAGTCTGCGCTTTCTTTCGGCCCGGTAAGGATCAGTGGCAACACCTGATCTTTGTTGGCCGGGTTCATCAAAATACCCAGCAGATAAAGCAGCTCTTCTGCTGTACCCACCCCACCCGGGAAGATAATGATGCCGTGGGCGATGCGGACAAAGGCTTCCAGACGTTTTTCAATGTCCGGCATGATGATCAGTTCGTTGACCAGCGGGTTAGGCGGCTCAGCGGCAATGATTGAGGGTTCGGTCATCCCGATAAAACGCCCGTCTTTATAGCGTTGCTGCGCGTGTCCCACCGCCGCGCCTTTCATCGGCGCTTCCATCGCACCTGGACCGCAACCGGTGCAGATGTTCAGTTCGCGCAAGCCCAACTGGGTGCCGACGCGGCGCGCATACAGGTATTCCGTTTCGTTGATGGAGTGACCACCCCAGCATACGACCATGTTCGGCGCTTCGCCAACGTGCAGCGCGCGGGCATTGCGCAAAATGGAGAAGACCAGATTGGTGATATGAATTGAATCTTCAAGATTCAGATGCTGGAGTCGCCCGGCGCTGTGAATTTGTCCATTCACAAACAAAATATCGCGCAGGACGGCGAAGAGGTTTGCCTGCAACGCGCGAATAATACGCCCGTCGACAAACGCATCTTCTGGCGGGTTAATAAGCTCCAGTTTTACGCCGCGTTCACGGCGCAAGACGTTGATATCGAAACTTTCATAACGAGAGAGCAGCTCTTTGCTGTTATCAGTCAGACTTCCGGAGTTAAGTACTGCGAGTGAACAGTTACGAAACAGTTGATACAGGTCGCTACTGGCCGTGCGTTTCAGCATGTCGACTTCCAGTTGCGACAACATATCCATCGAGCCAAGCGGGCTAATATGTGTAATCAAGTGAACTCCTTACGGGATGAAAATTGTATCTTCCCTGATGATTACAATAGCCTCGGGTTATGACGTTTAACAACCTGCCGCGATGAATCTCCCTCGCAGATAGCAAAAAATTGTGTGTTTACTGGCGAACCAGACGCCCGGTTGCGGGAATAAACCGGGTATTTGTCCGCCACGGGTTGATATCCAGCCCACCACGTCGGGTGTAACGGGCGTAAACGCTTAAGCTTTCTGGCTGACAAAAACGCTGAATGTCGGTAAAGATGCGCTCGACGCACTGCTCATGGAATTCATTATGATGACGGAAGGAGACCAGATAACGCAGCAGCTTTTCCCGGTCAATTTTCGGACCACGATACTGGATTTGCACGGAGCCCCAGTCGGGTTGGTGGGTGATCAGACAGTTCGATTTGAGCAGATGGCTAACCAGCGTCTCTTCCACCACTTTGCCGCTCGCCGCGTCAGTCAGCAGTGCCGCGTCGAAGTCGTAATTATCAATCACGATTTCCTGGTCATCGATGCAGGTGCCGTGGAAGTGGGCAATAGGCTGGCCTTCAATTTCATCGAGTCGGTATAGCGCGACGGAAACCTCGCCTTGCGCGCAGGCGCTAAGATCGCGCTCAAGCGTGTCACGTACCTCGTCCCAGCTCGCGAAGCGGGTCTGATTAAAACTGTTAAGGTAAAGCTTAAAGCTTTTTGACTCCACCAGATTGATGCTGGCGTAGTTTAACTCCACATGGCCGACCGCCACCTGCGGCAGACCGTTGGCGTTAAGCCAGGAGAGTTCATAGAGCGTCCAGATATCTGCGCCCTGGAAGGGGAGATTCTCTGCTGTTAATCCCAGCGGATCGCGGTTCAGGCTGCGGGGAACACCTTGCAGCAGGCTGGCGTCGTAGCGATCGCGGTAGTCGGTGGTTTTGCCAAGTGTCAGGCCAGACAGCGCCTGATGGTTATCATAGGAAGACATGTTCATCGCCATATTTACGGGTACACTAATAGGCAAAGTGTATCCTGGCTTAGATAAAGAGAGAAAGCGGTGGAAAAAGAGATAGCCCTTGCCCTGAAAGCGTTTACTACGCGCTATTGCGATGCATGGCAGCAGTCGTACGGTACCTGGCCGCAAAGTGAAGAGCTGTATGGCGTGCCTTCACCGTGCATTATCTCCTCGACCGATACCCTCGTCACGTGGCAGCCGCAGCCGTTTTTACCGGAGCAAAATGTAAACGCGATTGAACGCGCGATGGATATTATGGTACAACCTGCGCTTCGCGTGTTTTACACCACACAATTTGCCGGGGATATGCAAGCGACCTTCCGTGGGGAAACGCTTACACTTCTGCAAACCTGGAGCGCTGACGATTTCCAGCGAGTTCAGGAGAACCTGATTGGCCACCTGGTCACCCAGAAAAGACTTAAGCTTTCGCCTACACTTTTTATTGCTACTCTGGACAGCGACATTGATGTGATTTCGCTGTGTAACTTGAGCGGTGAAGTCATCAAAGAGACATTGGGCACCCGCCAGCGTACGGTGCTTTCCTCAGATCTTGCGGACTTCCTCAATCAACTTGAGCCTGTTCTGTAATCTTTATTGCTATTCCACTTGTGAGAGATCTCTTACAAAGCTTGTGAGAGATCGCCTTCTTGCTTTGCTATTGCTTACGCATATTTATTACTTTTTTATAATCAAATCAATTATTTGAAAATAATAACCTTAGTTAAATTATAGTTAGCAGGGGAAATATTTGCCTTAGGCGCACTTGTAAGACGAAGAGGAATGGGTAATTCTATCTGCGTCGACAAGGAGTCGCACACTGAAACGAACATCAGGATGATGTTGTTTCGAGACGGGATACACCAGGATGGTGCTTCACGGACAGGCTTCTGGATGAAGTAAAAGGGAAAATGCAGGAACGCATTAAAGGACACCTCCAGGAGGGAGAACGAGAGCCGGTCAGGATGTTCGGTGGATCAGGAAGATCAAGGACACGCTTTACGGATGAGGCTAATCCACATCGGGGTGGTGTGGGCAGGATGCGCTAGTTTAAGGATGAACAAGGGTCAGGAGACCCGCAGGAAAAGTTGTCAAGGATGAGCAGGGAGCACGAAAAGTAGCTGGATTGCTGCGAAACGAACCGGGAGCACTGTTTTTACAGTGCTCCCTTTTTTTATTTCTCGCTACAGATGCTATCCTGCGCGCCAGTTCGTTTGTTATCGAGGTTTTCATGACGCTTCCTTCCCGCGTGCGCCAGCAATTACAGCTTATCGAGGCGCTGTTACGTGAGCATAACCAATGGCAGTCCGTTGCGCCGGATGCCAGCGTGTTCAACAGTACTCAACCTTTCTGTATGGATACCCTCGAACCGTACGAGTGGCTGCAATGGGTGTTGATTCCCCGCATGCACGCCTTGCTGGACGGTGAGCATCCGCTGCCTGAATCCTTCGCCATTGCGCCTTACTATGAAATTGCGCTCGAGGCGACGCATCCCGCGCGTGATGTCATTCTTGTGCAATTGCAAGAGCTCGACGCGCTCTTCTCAAATGATGATGCCTGATGCTTGAGATTATCTATCAGGACGAATGGCTGGTTGCGGTGAATAAACCCTCAGGCTGGCTGGTACACCGAAGCTGGCTTGATCGGGATGAAAAAGTGGTGGTGATGCAAACCGTCCGCGACCAGATAGGCCAGCATGTTTTTACTGCGCATCGTCTCGACAGACCAACCTCTGGTGTATTGCTGATGGGGCTGTCGAGCGAGGCGGGGCGTCTTCTGGCGCAGCAATTCGAGCAGCACCAAATTCAGAAGCGCTACCATGCGATCGTGCGCGGCTGGCTGATGGACGATGCGGTGCTGGATTATCCGCTGGTTGAAGAGCTGGATAAAATCGCGGACAAATTTGCCCGGGAAGATAGAGGCCCGCAGCCAGCGGTGACGCATTATCGCGGCATGGCGACGACCGAAATGCCGGTGGCGACCAGTAAATTTCCGACCACACGTTACGGCCTGGTGGAACTGCTCCCACAAACCGGGCGTAAGCATCAGCTCCGTCGCCATCTCGCCCATTTACGCCATCCGATTATCGGCGACAGCAAACACGGTGATTTGCGTCAGAACCGCAGTGCGGCAGAACATTTTGGCTGTAACCGACTGATGCTCCATGCCAGTCAGTTAACGCTCACTCACCCCTTTACCGGCGAACCGCTGACGCTGCATGCCGGGTTGGATGATGTCTGGATGCGGGCGTTGTCGCAGTTTGGCTGGCAGGGGCTTCTCCCTGACAATGAAAGGGTTGAGTTTGTCTCGCCGTGCGGTCAGGATGGCGGGATTCACATTTAACGCAAGGAGTGAGCACCATGGCGGAAGTCGGAATTTTCGTTGGCACCATGTACGGCAATGCATTGCTGGTGGCCGAAGAGGCACAAACGATTCTGGGCGAACAGGGGCACAGCGCTACGGTATTTGAAGATCCGGAACCTGCGGACTGGGATGCTTATAAAGATAAGTATGCGCTGGTGGTGACATCAACGACCGGGCAGGGCGATTTGCCGGACAGTATTGTGCCGTTGTTTCAGTACATTCGTGACAAAATCGGCTATCAGCCAGCGCTGCGTTATTGTGTGATTGCCCTGGGCGACAGCACCTATACAAATTTCTGCGGCGGCGGAAAACAGTTTGACGCGTTATTGCAGGAACAAAGTGCGCAGCGCGTGGGAGACGTTTTGCTGATCGATGCCAGCGAAGATCCCGAGCCTGAGTCGGTTTCTAACCCGTGGGTGGAACACTGGGCGACATTGTTAAAATGAGGTGTTGCCCTCCCCCTACAGGAGGGCAACCCACTTATCTGGCGGTAAGCGGTAAAATAGCGACGCGGCACATTATGCGGCAACTGAATCGAGTAAGCATTGGGCGTTTGCCAGTAAAAACCCTCTTCTCCTGAGGGGGTAAAAGTGCATTTACACTGCGTCAAGCGATGCGTTTCACATTATTCAAAACAGGCTGACTTTTAACCAAATGTTAGCGCCTCAACTTTTCATTTCCGTGAGTTAGTCCCCATCCCCCTGGGCTTTTGCAAGAAACCTTCATGCCGTGACCACACAATGTTGTGTTGTTGCACGGTGAGTGTTCAGGTACCCCTTTTTATACTTTTCCCGCAAGTTAAAAAAACGCAGTACGCAGGGAATAGCGACCCGGCAGTAAAACTGCAAAAAACACAAATACATCATTCGGTTCACCCCTACAGGTTGTCCTGTTCCGGATGAATGTACATGAACATTTATGCTTCGGGAGTACAACAATGAGTACATTAAGCCAAGCAGCGAGCAGCGCTGAAAAGCGTACCAATGCTCGCTACTGGATAGTGGTGATGTTGTTTATCGTCACATCCTTCAACTACGGTGACCGCGCCACGCTGTCAATCGCCGGGTCAGAAATGGCCAAAGATATCGGCCTTGATCCAATCGGTATGGGTTATGTTTTCTCCGCGTTTTCCTGGGCCTATGTTATAGGGCAGATTCCGGGGGGCTGGCTGCTTGACCGCTTCGGTTCCAAACGTGTTTATTTCTGGTCCATTTTCATTTGGTCCCTGTTTACCCTGCTGCAAGGGTTTGTCGATGTATTCAGTGGCTTCGGCATCATCGTCGCGCTGTTCACCCTGCGCTTCCTGGTAGGGCTGGCCGAATCGCCATCCTTCCCAGGTAACAGTCGCATCGTCGCGGCCTGGTTCCCGGCACAGGAAAGGGGTACGGCAGTCGCCATTTTCAACTCCGCACAGTACTTCGCAACGGTAATTTTCGCCCCGATTATGGGTTGGTTAACCCATGAAGTGGGTTGGTCGCATGTGTTCTTCTTTATGGGTGGTCTGGGCATCGTTATCAGCTTCATTTGGCTGAAAGTGATTTACGAACCGAACCAGCATCCGAAGGTGAACAAGAAAGAGCTCGAATACATCGCAGAAGGCGGCGCACTGATCAACATGGATCAGAAAAGCGGGAAAGCGAAAGTCCCGTTCAGCGAAAAATGGGGTCAGATCAAGCAACTGCTTGGCTCCCGTATGATGATTGGTGTTTACCTGGGGCAGTATTGCATCAACGCCCTGACATACTTCTTTATCACCTGGTTCCCGGTTTACCTGGTTCAGGCTCGCGGTATGTCTATTTTGAAAGCGGGCTTTATCGCGTCCATCCCGGCAATTTGCGGCTTTGCGGGTGGGGTGCTCGGCGGGATTATCTCTGACTGGTTAATGCGTCGTACGGGTTCTCTGAATATTGCACGTAAAACCCCCATCGTACTTGGCATGTTGCTCTCCATGGTGATGGTGTTCTGTAACTACACCGACGTTGAATGGATGATTATCGGTTTCATGTCCATGGCGTTCTTCGGTAAAGGCATCGGTGCGTTGGGCTGGGCTGTTATGGCTGACACGGCGCCGAAGGAAATCAGCGGTCTGAGCGGTGGTCTGTTCAATATGTTCGGTAACATCTCCGGTATCGTTACCCCGATTGCTATCGGTTACATCGTTGGGACTACAGGCTCATTTAACGGCGCGCTGATCTACGTTGGTATCCATGCTCTGGTGGCAGTACTGAGCTACCTGGTATTGGTGGGAGATATCAAACGTATCGAATTGAAACCTGTCACAGGACGATAATTATGAGTACGCAAGCAAGCCCCGTCATTACAGATATGAAAGTCATTCCGGTTGCCGGTCATGACAGCATGTTATTGAACATTGGCGGTGCGCATAACGCTTATTTCACACGTAACATCGTAGTACTGACAGACAACGCCGGTAACACCGGCGTTGGCGAAGCACCGGGCGGGGAAGTGATTTACCAGACGCTGGTGGATGCTATTCCGATGGTGCTGGGGCAGGAGGTGGCGCGGCTGAACAAAGTGGTTCAGCGCGTTCATAAGGGTAATCAGGCGAGCGATTTCGATAATTTTGGCAAAGGCGCATGGACGTTTGAACTGCGCGTTAATGCCGTAGCCGCACTCGAAGCCGCACTGCTCGACCTGTTAGGTAAAGCGCTGAACGTGCCGGTCTGCGAGCTGCTGGGGCCGGGCAAACAGCGTGATGCCGTAACTGTCCTGGGGTATCTGTTCTATATCGGCGACCGCACCAAAACCGACCTGCCATACCTTGATAAAACCGACGGCAATCACGACTGGTACCGTCTGCGTCATCAGGAAGCGATGAACAGCGACGCGGTTGTGCGTCTGGCCGAGGCGTCTCAGGACCGTTACGGTTTTAAAGACTTCAAACTGAAAGGCGGCGTGCTGCCGGGCGAGCAGGAAATTGACGCGGCCCGCGCTCTGAAAAAACGCTTCCCGGATGCGCGTATCACCGTGGACCCGAACGGTGCCTGGCTGCTTGATGAAGCCATTGAACTGTGCAAAGGCCTCCAGGATGTATTGACCTACGCGGAAGATCCGTGTGGCGCAGAGCAGGGCTTCTCCGGGCGTGAAGTGATGGCGGAATTCCGTCGCGCCACCGGTCTGCCCGTTGCCACCAACATGATCGCCACTAACTGGCGTGAAATGGGCCACTCTGTAATGCTGAATGCGGTAGACATCCCTCTTGCGGACCCGCACTTCTGGACGCTCTCCGGGGCGGTACGAGTGGCGCAACTGTGTGATGACTGGGGTCTGACCTGGGGTTGCCACTCCAATAACCACTTCGATATTTCACTGGCGATGTTCACCCACGTTGGCGCGGCGGCGCCGGGTAATCCGACGGCCATCGACACCCACTGGATCTGGCAGGAAGGCGAGGCGCGCCTGACGAAACAGCCGCTGGAAATCAAAGGTGGGCAGATTGCGGTACCGGATGCGCCAGGGCTCGGCGTGGAGATTGACTGGGCGCAGATTGAAAAAGCCCATGCCATCTACAAAAGCCTGCCAGGCGGTGCGCGTAACGATGCTGGTCCGATGCAATACCTGATCCCCGGCTGGAAATTTGACAGAAAACGCCCGGTATTTGGACGTCAGTGACAGAGTAAAAGGATAAAATATGAGCGCTCAAAGTTCGACTCCTGTTGTTACGTCAGTGAAGGTCATCCCGGTCGCCGGGCATGACAGCATGCTGATGAACCTGAGCGGTGCGCATGCGCCGTTCTTCACCCGTAACATCGTTATTATCACCGACAACGCCGGCAACACCGGCGTCGGCGAAGTCCCCGGCGGCGAAAAAATCCGCCAGACTCTGGAAGACGCGACGCCGCTGATTGTCGGCAAAACCCTCGGCGCCTACAAAAATGTCCTCAATGAGGTGCGCTGCGCCTTTGCTGACCGCGACGCCGCGGGCCGCGGCCTGCAGACTTTTGACCTGCGCACCACCATCCACGTGGTCACCGCCATTGAAGCCGCGATGCTCGACCTGCTGGGCAAACACCTGGGCGTCAACGTCGCCTCCCTGCTCGGTGACGGCCAGCAGCGCAGCGAAGTGGAAATGCTCGGCTACCTGTTCTTCGTCGGCAACCGTAAGGCGACGCCGCTGCCCTACCAGAGCCAGCCGGATGACAAATGCGACTGGTACCGTCTGCGTCATGACGAGGCGATGACCCCGGATGCCGTGGTGCGTCTGGCGGAAGCCGCGTATGAAAAATACGGCTTCAATGACTTCAAACTGAAGGGCGGCGTGCTGGCCGGTGAAGAAGAAGCGGAATCCATTGTCGCCCTGGCGAAGCGCTTCCCGCAGGCCCGCGTCACCCTCGACCCGAACGGCGCCTGGTCCCTGAACGAAGCCATAAAAATCGGTAAGTACCTGAAAGGCTCGCTGGCCTATGCGGAAGACCCGTGCGGCGCGGAGCAGGGCTTCTCCGGGCGTGAAGTGATGGCGGAGTTCCGCCGTGCCACCGGCCTGCCGACCGCCACCAACATGATTGCCACCGACTGGCGTCAGATGGGGCACACGCTGTCGCTGCAGTCGGTGGATATCCCGCTGGCGGACCCGCACTTCTGGACCATGCAGGGCTCCGTGCGTGTGGCGCAGATGTGCCACGAGTTTGGCCTGACCTGGGGCTCCCACTCCAACAACCACTTCGACATCTCGCTGGCGATGTTCACCCATGTGGCGGCCGCGGCGCCGGGTAAAATCACCGCCATCGACACCCACTGGATCTGGCAGGAAGGCAACCAGCGTCTGACCCGGGAGCCGTTTGAGATTAAAGGCGGGATGGTGCAGGTGCCGACAACGCCGGGTCTGGGCGTGGAGCTGGATATGGATCAGGTGATGAAGGCGCACGAGCTGTATCAGAAACACGGTCTGGGCGCGCGCGACGATGCAATGGGGATGCAGTACCTTATCCCCGGCTGGACGTTCGACAACAAACGTCCTTGCATGGTGCGTTAATGGAATTGCCAGCCCATGCCCGGGCTGGCATTTTCCAGAAGCTTCCGGGTATATGCTTGCGGCAGTGAATATGCGTAAGGATGGCTTATGAAAATAGTTATCGCACCTGACTCTTATAAAGAAAGTTTGAGTGCTCTGGATGTGGCGACCGCGATTGAAAGCGGGTTTCGCGAAATTTTCCCGACGGCTGAATATGTAAAACTGCCGGTTGCGGATGGCGGAGAAGGGACGGTTGAAGCCATGGTTGCCGCGACCTGCGGGCGCATCGTTTCGGTTACAGTTAAAGGCCCGCTTGGCGAACACGTCGACGGATTTTATGGCCTGTCAGGCGACGAAAAATGTGCGTTTATCGAGATGGCGGCGGCAAGTGGCCTTGAACTGGTGCCACCCGCGCAACGCGATCCGCTTGTCACCACCTCATGGGGAACCGGCGAGCTGATTCGCCATGCGCTGGATGCAGGCGTAAAGCATATCATCATCGGGATTGGCGGCAGCGCCACCAACGACGGTGGAGCGGGGATGGTGCAGGCGCTGGGGGCGAAATTGCTGGATAACGAAGACCAGCAGATTGGGCCGGGCGGTGCGGCACTGGAAACGCTCGCCAGGATCGATATTCGTGAGCTGGACAAACGTCTTGCGCAGTGCCGCATTGAAGTGGCCTGCGATGTGACGAACCCGCTGACGGGTAAAGAGGGAGCTTCGGCAATCTTCGGCCCGCAAAAAGGCGCGACACCGAAAATGATCGCCCGACTGGATCAGGCGCTGGGGCACTATGCGAAGATCATTGCCCGCGATCTGGATCAGGATGTGCTGAACCTTGCCGGTGGTGGCGCGGCAGGGGGAATGGGTGCTGCGCTGTACGCATTCTGCGGCGCGGAACTGCGTCAGGGTATTGAAATCGTGACCGATGCGTTAGCGCTGGATAAACATGTTGCTGATGCCGACCTGGTGATCACTGGCGAAGGTCGTATTGATAGCCAGACGGTGCACGGCAAAGTGCCGGTTGGCGTTGCGAAAGTGGCGAAACGCTATAACGTGCCGGTTATTGGCATTGCGGGTAGTTTGACGGCGGATGTGGGTGTTGTGCACGATCACGGTATCGATGCGGTTTTCAGCGTGATTTATAAAATTTGTACGCTGGAAGATGCGCTGGCCAACGCCGGTGAAAACGTACGTATGACCGCGCGTAACGTGGCGGCTGTACTGAAAATTGGGCAGGGCAGATAAAACGCTTTGTCCTGGTTATTACCCTCTCTTGTGGGAGAGGGTATCAGGATTATCCCATCATTTTACGGGCATCGCGGGTGACGTTGTCCATCTCATCAAGCAGTTCCAGAAACTCCGGTTCCAGTTCCTCAGCAGGCACACCGCTGCGTAACTGATGCTCAATAAGCTGACAGAGGTTTTTCAGCCGCGGTACGCCGCTGTAACCACAGCTTCCGTGTAGTTTGTGAATCAGATCCAGCAACCCTTCTGGCGCCTCGCCAACCAGTTGTTCTTCCACTTTGTTGCGAATCTCAGGCAGGAAAGCCACCAGCATTTGCAGCATCTCGCGCGCCAGATCCGGTTTTCCCGCCGCCTGACGCAGCGCCAGTTGCCAGTCCAGCGTCACGTCCGCCGGCACGTCGGGTTCGACAGGCTCCGGCGCTGCAACAACATTACTGACCAGCGCGCCAGGCTTGTAGCGCAGCAGCAAATTGTAAAGCTTGTCTTCTTCAATCGGTTTTGCCAGATAGTCGTTCATGCCTGCGCTCAGCAGCTTCTCTTTCTGCCCCGCCATAGCATGGGCGGTCACCGCAATCACCGGCGTTTGCTGTTGATGCGGAAGCTGGTGAATCAACTCACAGGCGCGGATACCGTCCATGCCTGGCATCTGAATATCCATCAAAATGAGATCGAACTGCATCTGCCTGGCCCTTTCCACCGCCTGAGGTCCGCTGTCGCACAATTCAACCTGTTGCACCTGATCTTCAAGCAGCGCGCCGATCAATTTCAGGTTGGCAGGGTTGTCATCCACCGCCATCACCGTCATCGGTAGCTTGCTCATATCTACCGAGTCCATCTGACGGGTTGAACAGCAATACTCTGTCAGGGCGGGCAGCAGTCGCGTTGAGGTTAACGGTTTGAGCAGACAAGCCGCCGCGCCATCTTGTTTCAGCGCTTCGGCGTTAATCTGGGCGTGGCAGGGCAGCGCCAGCAGCAGATGATCGGTCATCGCCGCGGCGGCAGCGAGTTTCTCATGCCGCATGGTCAGCGGTTCATGGAAGGTGACCGGAACAGACAACAGCAGAATGTCATAGTGATCCGGCGGCAGCGCTGAGAACGACGGACTGTAAATCACCTCGAGCGGTGTGGTGCTCAGTACATCCAACGTGCTTTGTGCCGCGGCGGCGTTCGGTTCGATATAGGCAAGGCGTTTACCCGCCAGACAACCGGTAACAGGGCCTTCGGAAATCGCGTTCGGGTTCAGGTCCAGGTTGATGTGGAACCAGAAGGTGGAGCCGCGATTAGGCTGGCTGTGGAAAGAGATGTCGCCACCCATTTCGTTAACCAATCGTTGGGTGATAACCAACCCCAGGCCGGTACCGCCGTGTCGACGTGAAATACTGGCATCGGCCTGGCGGAATGCCTGGAACAGGCGCGACTGATCCCGCTCCGGAATACCAATCCCGGTATCGCGGATTTGCACCTCAATTTGCACTTTATTGTTACTTATCGAGCGCCGTTCAACGTGGATATCGATATTACCGTTTTCGGTGAATTTGATGGCATTGCCCACCAGATTGGTGATCACCTGTTGCAGGCGCAGCGGGTCGCCAATGACGTTATCCGGTACATCATTTTTGATATTTAGCGTCAGCTCCAGCCCCTTATCATGGGCGGAGTGCGCCAGCAACGTCACCACATCATCCAGCGCGCTGCGTAACGGGAACGGGATACTCTCCAGAATCAGTTTCCCGGCTTCAAGTTTCGAAAAATCGAGCACATCATTGATGATAGCCAGCAGGTTGTTGGCCGAGCGTTCGATGGTCAGCATATGATCGCGCTGGGTGGGATTCAGCTCCGATTTCAGCGTCAGGCGGGTGAAACCGATCACCCCGTTGAGTGGCGTACGCAGCTCGTGCGACATATTGGCCAGAAACTCAGATTTAATACGCGCCGCTTCCTGGGCGCGCTTTTTCGCCAGGTCCAGTTCAACGTTCTGGATCTCCATCTGCTCCAGGGTTTCGCGCAGATCCGAGGTGGACTGATCGATATTGTGCTGCATCTCTTCGTGATAGGCCGCCAGCGACATTGCCATCGAATTAATGCCGTTCTTAAGCATGTCCAGCTCGCCGAGCATAAACCCCTCCACCCGGCTGTCCAGTTGGCCCCGGCGGATACGGTCCACCGTGTTAACCATATTGCGAATCGGCCCGGTGACATCGCGCATGAGTCGCCAGCCGAAAATGAGCGCAATACCGATACAGAACAAAATCATCAGGCTTGAGATGAAAATTTCTTTGTACTGTTGCAGACGAACGGATTTGAGATCCAGCTCCAGCGCCACATACCCCAGCATATTACCGGCGGGCTTGGCGTCGGATATGGCGGACTCATCCGGCGAGTAACCCTCCGAGATGATTGGCGTGCGCAGGATCATCAGGTCTCCCTTACGCGTTACGCTTAATCGCCGGGGGAGCGCCGACCCGTCAGCAAGGCGTAACTCACCCGGATCGAGCTGAAAATTTGAGGTGACGAACAGATGATTTTGCTCATCATAAATGGAAATACCGCGCACGATTTCGGAATGGCGACGGTGCAATACGCTAATCAGTTGCCCAATAGCCTCACGGTCCTGCAACGTCATGCTGTATTCGCTGGAGACGGCGAGCGGTTCAATAATACTGGCACCTGCGTCTTCCAGTTGACGCTGTAAGTCGTTATAGCGGTGAACGACGAAGAAGATACTCAACAGCACACCGATCAATACGGTCGGGGCGAGGATCAGGATCATCATGCGCGCACGCAGGCTGTAGTTGGTCATGGGGTTCCGTTATGGGAGAATGTGGTCATTATCTGTAATTGAGAAAATTCTCGGCAATGGCGCAATTCTACTCTGCAAAACGGCGCGTGACGACGCGTCAGATCATAACTGTCACAGTAAACGACCTCGATCCCTTTGGGCAGGGGGTTGCGCGACATAATGGTAAGGCGTTGTTTATCCCCGGATTGTTGCCGCAAGAAACGGCGGAAATTACCCTGATTGAAGACAAGCGACAGTTTGCGCGCGGTGAAGTAAAACGCCGTCTGAACGACAGTCCTGACCGTGTTGCGCCGGTATGTCCTCATTTCGGGGTCTGCGGCGGCTGCCAGCAGCAGCATGCGAGCGTGGCCCTGCAACAGCGCAGCAAAAGCGCCGCCCTTGCCCGTTTAATGAAGCACGATGTCGAAGAGGTTATCTGCGCGTCGCCCTGGGCCTATCGGCGTCGGGCGCGCCTGAGTCTAAGCTGGCAGCCTAAAACTCAGCGTCTGGAGATGGGGTTTCGTAAGGCAAATGCCAGCGACATCATTAACGTCTCACGCTGCCCGGTCCTGGTGCCCCGTCTTGAGGCATTACTTGCGCCCTTGCACACTTGTCTGGCGAGCTTAAAAGCGGTGCGCCATTTGGGGCATGTTGAACTGGTGTTGGCGGATAATGGTCCGCTGATGGTTTTGCGCCATACCGCGCCGCTGAGTGCTGCTGACCGGGAAAAACTGGAACGCTTTTCGCATTCCGAGGGACTGGCGCTTTTTCTGGCACCCGAAAGCGAGATACTTGAACAGGTTACAGGAGAATCTCCCTGGTATAACTCTGACGGGCTACGCTTAACGTTCAGCCCGCGGGATTTTATTCAGGTCAATGACGGCGTAAATCAGCAAATGGTTGCCCGTGCGCTGTCATGGCTGGATGTGCAGCCGGACGATCGCGTACTGGATCTTTTCTGTGGAATGGGCAACTTTACCTTGCCGCTGGCAAAAAGGGCGGCAAGCGTGGTGGGCGTTGAAGGGGTTGGCGAACTGGTCGCGAAAGGGCGTGAAAATGCCCGACAAAATGGTTTGCAGAACGTGACCTTTTTTCACGAAAATCTGGAAGAAGATGTCACAAAGCAGCCGTGGGCGCGTCAGGGTTTTGATAAAATACTTCTTGATCCCGCGCGTGCGGGTGCCGCTGGTGTTATGCAATACATTGTAAAATTAGCGCCCGGCAAAGTAGTGTATGTTTCCTGTAATCCGGCGACGCTCGCACGTGACAGCGAAGCGTTAGTCAATGCGGGTTACCAGATTAAGCGGCTGGCGATGCTGGATATGTTCCCGCACACTGGGCATCTGGAATCCATGGTGTTATTCGAGCACAAGTGATTAATTTCGGCTTGTCGAGTTCGACAGGCTCGGTCCCTTAAAGGAGAGGACAATGGTTGCGGTAAGAAGTGCGCATTTAAACAAAGCGGGTGAATTCGATCCTAAGAAGTGGATCGCCAGTCTGGGTATTTCCAGCCAGCCGTCGTGTGAACGCTTAGCCGAAACCTGGGAATATTGTCTGCAACAAACACAGGGACATCCTCACGCCGATCTGCTGTTATGGCGCGGTGTTGAGATGGTGGAAATCCTCTCCATGCTCAGTATGGATCTCGATACGCTGCGAGCGGCGCTGCTGTTCCCGCTGGCAGATGCCGATGTCGTCAGTGAAGATACCCTGCGTGAAAGCGTGGGCAAATCGATTGTCGAGCTTATCCATGGCGTCCGGGATATGGCGGCTATTCGGCAGTTGAAAGCCACCCATACCGATTCCGTCTCCTCTGAGCAGGTGGATAACGTGCGGCGTATGCTGCTGGCGATGGTGGACGATTTCCGCTGTGTCGTCATCAAGATTGCCGAACGTATTGCCCATCTGCGTGAAGTGAAAGAAGCGCCGGAAGACGAACGCGTGCTGGCGGCGAAAGAGTGTACAAACATCTACGCGCCGCTGGCCAACCGCTTAGGGATCGGCCAGCTCAAATGGGAACTGGAAGATTACTGCTTCCGCTATCTGCATCCGGCGGAATATAAACGCATCGCCAAATTGCTGCATGAGCGCCGTATCGACCGCGAACACTACATCGAAGAGTTTGTTGGGCACCTGCGTTCAGAAATGAAAGAAGAGGGCGTAAAAGCCGAGGTTTACGGCCGTCCTAAGCATATCTACAGCATCTGGCGCAAAATGCAGAAGAAGCATCTCGCCTTCGATGAACTGTTTGATGTCCGGGCGGTACGCATCGTTGCCGAGCGTCTGCAGGATTGCTATGCCGCGCTCGGTATCGTCCACACCCATTATCGCCACCTGCCGGATGAGTTCGATGATTATGTCGCGAATCCGAAACCGAACGGCTACCAGTCTATCCATACGGTAGTTTTAGGGCCGGGAGGGAAAACCGTAGAAATCCAGATTCGTACCCGGCAGATGCATGAAGACGCCGAGCTGGGCGTGGCCGCGCACTGGAAGTACAAAGAGGGCGCAACGACAGGCACCAACAGCGGCGGGCGTGGTTATGAAGACCGCATCGCGTGGTTGCGTAAACTGATTGCCTGGCAAGAAGAGATGGCCGATTCGGGCGAAATGCTCGACGAGGTACGCAGCCAGGTGTTCGATGATCGGGTCTATGTATTTACGCCGAAAGGCGATGTGGTGGACTTGCCTGCCGGCTCCACGCCGCTCGACTTCGCTTACCATATCCATAGCGATGTGGGGCACCGTTGCATTGGGGCGAAAATCAGCGGACGTATCGTACCGTTCACCTACCAGTTGCAGATGGGCGATCAGATAGAAATCATCACCCAGAAGCAGCCGAACCCGAGTCGTGACTGGCTGAACCCGAACCTGGGGTACGTTACTACCAGCCGTGGCCGTTCCAAAATCCATGCCTGGTTCCGTAAGCAGGATCGGGATAAAAACGTCCTGGCAGGTCGTCAGATCCTTGATGACGAGCTGGCACATCTCGGTATCAGCCTGAAAGAGGCGGAAAAACAGCTACTGCCGCGTTACAACTTTAACGATCTGGAAGAACTGCTGGCGGCGATTGGCGGCGGCGATATTCGCCTCAACCAGATGGTCAACTTCCTGCAGTCGCAGTTCAACAAGCCGAGCGCGGAAGAGCAGGATGCCGCGGCACTGAAACAGTTGCAGCAGAAGACCTACGCGCCGCAAAACCGTAGCAAAGATAATGGCCGGGTAGTGGTGGAAGGGGTGGGCAACCTGATGCATCACATTGCACGCTGCTGCCAGCCGATCCCCGGTGATGACATTGTTGGTTTTATCACCCAGGGCCGTGGGATTTCTATTCACCGGGCGGACTGTGACCAACTCGAAGAGCTGCGCACCCACGCGCCTGAGCGCATCGTCGATGCAGTGTGGGGGGAAAGCTACTCGGCAGGTTACTCGCTGGTGGTGCGTGTGACCGCCAACGATCGCAGCGGATTGCTGCGCGATATCACGACCATTCTCGCTAACGAGAAAGTTAACGTTCTGGGCGTCGCCAGCCGCAGCGATACCAAAGAGCAACTGGCCACTATCGATATGAATATCGAAATCTACAACCTGCAGGTGCTGGGCCGTGTGCTTGGCAAGCTGAACCAGGTGCCGGACGTTATCGACGCGCGTCGATTGCACGGCGGTTAAATCCACTCTTCTTTAGGCCGGGTAAGGCGACGCCGCCACCCGGCATTTTTTTCATCAGGACAGAACTATGACTCAAATCACCCGCCTGCTGGGCATCATGCAACGTCTGCGCGACCCGGAAAATGGCTGTCCGTGGGATAAAGAACAGACCTTTGCCACCATCGCACCCTATACCCTGGAAGAGACGTACGAAGTGCTGGATGCAATTTCCCGCGAGGATTTCGACGATTTACGCGGCGAATTAGGCGATTTACTGTTCCAGGTGGTGTTTTATGCACAAATGGCCCAGGAGCAAAATCTGTTCAACTTCGACGATGTGTGTGCGGCCATCAGTAACAAGCTGGAGCGCCGTCATCCGCATATTTTTGGTGACGCGCAGGCGGAAAACAGCAGTGAAGTGCTGGCCCGCTGGGAGCAGATTAAAAGCGCTGAGCGCGCCGAAAAGTCACAGCATTCCGCGTTGGATGACATTCCCCATAGCCTTCCGGCATTGATGCGTGCCCACAAAATCCAGAAGCGCTGCGCAACCGTGGGCTTTGACTGGACCTCCCTGGGGCCGGTGCTGGACAAAGTCTACGAAGAAATCGACGAAGTGATGGATGAGGCAAAACAGGCTGTCGTGGATGAGGCGAAACTGGAAGAAGAGATGGGCGACTTGTTGTTCGCAACGGTCAATCTTTCGCGTCATCTGGGGGTGAAAGCGGAAGTCGCCTTGCAAAAAGCGAACCTGAAATTTGAACGTCGTTTCCGCGAAGTTGAGCGGATCGTTGCCGCTCGCGGCCTGGAAATGAGCGGAATCGACCTGGAAGCGATGGAAGAGGTATGGCAGCAGGTAAAACGCCAGGAAACTGATATCTAAAGATATTATGCTTTCAAGTGCGATTTGTATGATTTTTTAAATAACAAGCGCTTGATTTACGTCAAAATCATTTTGCTGAAAGTGGCTATTTTCTCACTCCTTATTACAGGTGAGGTTAGGGATAAGGGGTGAGAATGAAAGTTTGTGAGGCACGCCCTGTTCAGGTATACTACTTTCCCGTCCTGGTTATTCCATCGTTTCACCCTAACTTCTCAGGTTCAGCATGACAACGAACTATATTTTTGTGACCGGCGGGGTCGTATCCTCTCTGGGTAAAGGCATTGCCGCAGCCTCCCTCGCAGCCATTCTTGAAGCCCGTGGCCTCAATGTGACCATGATGAAACTGGATCCGTATATCAACGTCGATCCGGGTACCATGAGCCCAATCCAACACGGGGAAGTGTTCGTTACCGAAGACGGCGCTGAAACCGATCTGGACCTGGGTCACTATGAGCGTTTCATCCGCACCAAGATGACCCGTCGTAACAACTTCACGACTGGCCGTATCTATTCCGAAGTGCTGCGCAAAGAGCGCCGTGGCGACTACCTGGGCGCGACTGTTCAGGTTATTCCGCACATTACCAATGCTATCAAAGAGCGCATCATCGAAGGCGGTGAAGGCCATGATGTGGTGCTGGTGGAAATCGGCGGTACCGTAGGTGATATAGAATCGCTGCCGTTCCTCGAAGCGATTCGCCAGATGGCCGTTGAAGTGGGGCGCGAACGCACACTGTATATGCACCTGACGCTGGTGCCTTACATGGCCGCTTCGGGCGAAGTCAAAACCAAGCCGACTCAGCACTCAGTAAAAGAGCTGCTTTCTATCGGTATTCAGCCTGACATTCTGATTTGTCGTTCCGATCGTGCCGTGCCGGCAAACGAGCGTGCAAAGATTGCTTTGTTCTGTAATGTTCCAGAAAAGGCGGTTATCTCCCTTAAAGACGTCGATTCCATTTATAAAATTCCGGGCCTGTTGAAATCGCAGGGGCTGGACGATTATATTTGTAAACGATTCAGCTTGAACTGCCCGGAAGCAAATCTGGCCGAATGGGAACAGGTTATTTACCAGCAGGCGAACCCGGTAGACGAAGTCACCATCGGTATGGTCGGTAAGTACATTGAACTGCCGGATGCCTATAAGTCAGTTATCGAAGCGCTGAAACACGGTGGCCTGAAAAATCGTGTTACCGTCAACATCAAACTGATCGATTCACAAGATGTTGAAACACGTGGTGTCGAAATTCTGAAAGGTCTGGATGCTATCCTGATCCCTGGCGGTTTCGGTTATCGCGGTGTGGAAGGTAAGATCGCCACTGCACGCTACGCGCGTGAAAACAATATTCCTTATCTGGGCATCTGCCTGGGGATGCAGGTTGCGCTGATCGAATTTGCTCGCAACGTTGCAGGTATGGAGAACGCCAACTCGACGGAATTTGTGCCAGACTGTAAGTACCCGGTTGTGGCGCTCATTACCGAATGGCGTGATGAAGAAGGCAAGATTGAAGTACGTTCGGAAAAGAGCGATCTCGGTGGCACCATGCGCCTCGGCGCACAGCAGTGCCAGCTTGGCGACGACAGCCTGGTCCGTCAACTGTATGGCGAGCCGACCATTGTCGAACGCCATCGCCATCGCTATGAAGTGAACAATCTGCTGTTGAAACAAATTGAAGCTGCGGGTCTGCGTGTTGCAGGCCGTTCCGGCGATGATCAGTTGGTCGAGATCATCGAGGTGCCAAATCATCCGTGGTTTGTCGCTTGTCAGTTCCACCCGGAATTTACTTCTACGCCGCGTGATGGGCACCCACTGTTTGCAGGCTTCGTGAAAGCCGCCAGTGAGTACCAGAAGCGTCAGGCGAAGTAAGAGTTAGAACGGCAGTGCACCCAAATGGGTGCACTGTTTGTCTGGAGTTTTAGTTTAACTTGTACTGAGGAAATCCTAATGTCCAAAATCGTTAAAGTCATCGGTCGTGAAATCATCGACTCCCGTGGTAACCCGACTGTTGAAGCCGAAGTACACCTGGAAGGTGGTTTCGTTGGTCTGGCAGCTGCTCCGTCAGGTGCTTCTACCGGTTCCCGCGAAGCGCTGGAACTGCGTGATGGCGACAAATCCCGCTTCATGGGTAAAGGCGTACTGAAAGCGGTTGGCGCGGTTAACGGCCCGATCGCTCAGGCAATCCTGGGCAAAGATGCCAAAGATCAGGCTGGCATTGACAAGATCATGATCGACCTGGACGGTACTGAAAACAAATCTAACTTCGGTGCTAACGCAATCCTGGCTGTTTCTCTGGCGACTGCTAAAGCTGCTGCTGCCTCTAAAGGCCTGCCGCTGTACGCACACATCGCTGAACTGAACGGCACCCCGGGCAAATACTCCATGCCGGTTCCGATGATGAACATCATCAACGGTGGTGAGCACGCTGACAACAACGTAGACATTCAGGAATTCATGATTCAGCCGGTTGGCGCGAAATCCCTGAAAGAAGCGGTACGTATGGGTTCAGAAGTGTTCCATAACCTGGCTAAAGTTCTGAAATCCAAAGGTATGAACACGGCTGTTGGTGACGAAGGCGGCTATGCGCCGAACCTGGGTTCCAACGCTGAAGCGCTGGCTGTTATCGCAGAAGCTGTTAAAGCTGCGGGTTACGAGCTGGGCAAAGACATCACTCTGGCGATGGACTGCGCGGCTTCTGAATTCTACAAAGACGGTAAATACGTTCTGGCTGGCGAAGGCAACAAAGCATTCACCTCCGAAGAATTCACTCACTTCCTGGAAGACCTGACCAAACAGTACCCGATCGTGTCCATCGAAGATGGTCTGGACGAGTCTGACTGGGCTGGCTTTGCTTACCAGACCAAAGTTCTGGGCGACAAAATCCAGCTGGTTGGTGACGACCTGTTCGTAACTAACACCAAGATCCTGAAAGAAGGCATCGAAAAAGGCATCGTTAACTCCATCCTGATCAAATTCAACCAGATCGGTTCTCTGACCGAAACTCTGGCTGCGATCAAAATGGCGAAAGACGCTGGCTACACTGCTGTCATCTCTCACCGTTCTGGCGAAACTGAAGACGCTACCATCGCTGACCTGGCTGTTGGTACCGCTGCTGGCCAGATCAAAACTGGCTCTATGAGCCGTTCTGACCGCGTTGCTAAATACAACCAGTTGATTCGTATCGAAGAAGCTCTGGGTGAACAAGCGCCGTACAACGGTCGTAAAGAGATCAAAGGTCAGGCATAAGCCTGTCTTTCTCTGAAATGAAAATGCCAGCCTTCGGGCTGGCATTTTTTTTTACCTGCAATAGCCGTTATTTAAAATCGACGGCCATTTGCTGCGGAATGGAAAGTCCGCGGGTGGTCTGTACGCACTGAGCGATATAATCGGTAAAGCGTGGTGGCTTCGGCATGCCCAGCCCTATGAGCTTGTCATTGCTAAAGCGGACATTCAGCATGGCGAACGCACCGTACAAACGCATGGCTTTAAGCATTAAGCGCTCGTTGCAGGGGCCGAAGATGTTTTTCAATTCACGGCGCATCTTCACCAGCGTCTCGTAGCTAACCTGCGTGTAGACATCTTTAACCGGCACCGTTTCCAGCGCGGACGCCATCGCGGCATCAATATCAGAAAACTTCACGCTGTTCTCTTCGCCTGCGGAGATATGAATGACCTCACCCGCCGGGATGTCGCTTTTCAGCATCATGATCAACGCGTCGGCGCAATAGTCCACCGGCACCACATCAATACGGTCTTCCAGTGAGCACATGAATTTTTGCAGCATCAGCGCCATGCTGAATACCCAGAAGATACTGCTTGAGGGCTGGCAGCCGTAATGCGTATGCCCCACCACGATAGACGGACGTGCGATAACCAGCGGCAGATCCGGATAGGTTTTGCGCATCAGATGTTCGATGGTGGATTTGGAGTGGGTGTACTCCACCAGATGCTCGGCGTTTTCTTTGAATTCCTGGCTCTCATAGACCAGCGAATCGGCTTCTGGCGCACACGACATAGCGGTGCCGACATGCAGGAAACGCTGTAGCCCCTGTACTTTCGCCATACGTCCGGCAAAGGCCAGAGTGCCTTCAACATTCACTTTCCAGATGAGCGGGTTGTTGCCAAAAGAGGCCACGGCTGCGCAGTTCAGCACGTGGGTGACACTGTCCAGACGCGGGTCGTCCAGAAATTGCTCCGGTGTACCCAGATCACCGATGATGATATGTTCGCAGGTCAGACGGGAGAGGATAGATTCGCTGATGTTGAATTTGCGCATGTTCTCTTTTACGCGCTCAACGCCAGCCTGGCTATCCGTTGCCCTGACTAAAAGTAAATAGTTGATTTGACTATCATCATTAAGTATTTTCTCAAACACTGCACCACCGAGGAATCCGGTGACGCCGGTGATCAGTAGAGTTTTCATGATCGCATGCTCATTGTTGTTAATTCGCGGATTGTATTCAGCGAAAATTAAACAATGCTTAAATAAGAGAGGCGGAAATAAATGGATTTCTTAAGGTGATTTTAAGCTTTAAATGCGGTACAAGGTTAATTGGACAGGCAAACGCAGAAATAAATTCATTAAAAATAAAAATATTTATAATTAATTGAAAATAAAGTATTTTTATTCTTTGCTTTAGCGTTTTATTGTAATGGTTTTCTTATATAAATGAGCGTTTCTGAAATAATTGATTACAAATAAAATGATGCTAAGCCTGCTATCCATTGCCCATTTTTATACTTTATTTCGATGACAATCACGCAACATTTACCCCTGCCTCAACTCGCCCTCAAGGGTGAAATCTGTAATAATTAATGTTTTCCCCGATCAGAGTTGATTATGCAGTACCCGATTAATGAGATGTTCCAGACCTTGCAAGGCGAGGGCTATTTTACCGGCGTTCCCGCCATTTTTATTCGTTTACAGGGATGCCCGGTTGGTTGCGCATGGTGCGACACCAAACACACCTGGGATAAGCTTGAAGATCGGGAAGTCTCTCTCTACAGCATTCTGGCCAAGACCAAAGAGAGCGATAAATGGGGCGCGGCGAGCAGTGAAGATCTGCTGGCTATTATTGAGCGTCAGGGCTGGACTGCGCGACATGTGGTAATCACTGGCGGCGAACCTTGTATCCACGATCTGATTCCATTGACCCACCTTCTGGAAAAACAGGGGTTCAGTTGTCAGATTGAGACCAGCGGTACTCATGAAGTGCGCACGTCTCATGCAACCTGGGTCACCGTGTCACCAAAGGTGAATATGCGCGGAGGCTATGACATCCTCCAGCAGGCGCTGGAGCGCGCCGATGAGATCAAACACCCGGTTGGACGTACCCGAGACATTGAGGCGCTTGATGAGCTACTGACGCAACTGACCGATGACAAGCACCGGGTCATTGCACTGCAGCCTATCAGCCAAAAAGAAGACGCCACCCGCTTGTGTATTGAAACCTGTATCGCCCGCAACTGGCGACTGTCGATGCAAACGCATAAGTATCTGAATATTGCCTGATTCGGTTTCTGCCGGTGTTATTGCACCGGCAAGACAGGTATTACCTGAGCCGCCCGGCCTTATGGCCGGGCGTTTTCGTTTACCTGCCCGGCGGACAGGATATAGGTTTGTGAAACAACGCTGTTCGGTAAAATCAGCTTTTGCCTGCGGTGTGTTTTTATTTTGATTAATACTCAATGGGTTAATGATTCAGCTTGCGTCGATAAAATCGGTAGAATTTGAGCTGTGATAAATGATTCTATAATTCAATGGGTTATATTTAGAGTGTTCCCCGCGCGAGCGGGGATAAACCGCCACCGATCCTATTCTGGTGGTTCCTACCATGGTGTTCCCCGCGCGAGCGGGGATAAACCGCTCCGGAGCACCAAAAAAAGAACGAGAATTTAGTGTTCCCCGCGCGAGCGGGGATAAACCGCTACAATCTCACCAGTTTGTTGAATCGGCAACGTGTTCCCCGCGCGAGCGGGGATAAACCGCAATTCATCAAACCAGCCGATTTTCCGCGCGCGTGTTCCCCGCGCGAGCGGGGATAAACCGTCAAATGTACTATCTGGAATGCGGCCCGCCTGGTGTTCCCCGCGCGAGCGGGGATAAACCGGACGCCAAATCGCTGGCCGGGCATATCAAAGAGTGTTCCCCGCGCGAGCGGGGATAAACCGGAAATGACGCAATACGGCCACGTAAACGGCGAATGTTCCCCGCGTGAGCGGGGCTAAACCGAATAGGTTGCATTGCATGAGTCTTTTGCCAGGGTGTTCCCCACGCCAGTGGGGATAAATAACCATAACGGAAAGGAAACAGGCTTACGCAGGCGCTGACGACACAGAAGCGAAATTACTCGCCGCGGTAGATACACCCTGCGGTACAGGTCTCTTTGATCATCACGGCGCTCAGCAGCGGAACGACGGGTTTCAACTGATCCCAAATCCATTTTGCCAGTACTTCGCTGGTCGGGTTCTCAAGGCCAGGAATATCATTAAGATAGTAGTGATCCAGACGATCATAGGTCGGTTTGAACGCCGCCTTAAGCTCAGCAAAATCCATGATCCAGCCCGTATGCGGATCCACCTCGCCGGTGATCTCCAGACGCACCATAAATGAGTGACCATGAAGACGACCGCATTTATGCCCGGCTGGAACATGTGGCAAACGGTGAGCGGCTTCAAACATGAAATCTTTAAATAACGTGGTGGACATTCTGAACTCTCTGACTGGCTAGAAAAACCGCGGCATGGTAGCCGAAATGACCTTTTTTATCATTAACTAAAATCGGCAAAAGCGATTAACCGTTACGCTTTGCCTGATGACCTGTATTTTTCATTTATAAATCAATAGATTAATTAATCTGTTTTACTGTTATAAACTATGAATAAAACAGGTTAGTCCTTTTGGTTATTTATTATTTCCAACCTTTCTTTAATTGTTATTATCCCCGCCGTTAACCTTACTTTCTCTTCTGCTTTTATGGCGCTGACAGGGCGTATAAGCAGCTTTTGCTTACTGGAACATAACGACGCATGACGACTCAGGTCCCACCTTCCGCTTTGCTTCCGCTGAACCCGGAGCAACTGGCACGCCTTCAGGCGGTCACAACCGATTTAACTCCCACCCAGCTTGCCTGGGTTTCCGGCTATTTTTGGGGCGTGCTGAACCAGCAACCCGGTGCGGCAGTTGCAACGGCAACACCTGCGGCGGCCGAGACCCCGACCATTACGCTACTTTCCGCCTCGCAAACCGGTAATGCCCGTCGCGTTGCGGAAGCACTGCGTGACGATCTGCTGGCGGCGAAACTCAACGTCAAACTGGTGAGCGCGGGCGACTATAAATTCAAACAAATCGCTAACGAAAAACTGCTGATTGTTGTTGCTTCCACACAAGGGGAAGGTGAGCCACCGGAAGAGGCCGTTGCGTTACATAAGTTCCTGTTCTCGAAAAAAGCACCGAAGCTTGATGGCACTGCTTTCGCCGTGCTGGGGCTTGGCGACACGTCTTATGAATTTTTCTGCCAGGCAGGTAAAGATTTTGACAGCAAACTGGCTGAACTGGGTGCCGAGCGCCTGCTGGATCGCGTCGACGCAGACGTTGAGTTCCAGGCTGCCGCCGCTGAATGGCGCGCGCGTGTAGTTGAAGTACTGAAAGCACGAGTCCCGAAAGAGACACCGGCCCAGGCCGCTGTGACGGCAACGGGGGCGGTGAATGAGGTTTTCTCCAGCCCTTATACGAAAGAAGAACCGCTGACCGCGACGCTCTCAGTGAATCAAAAAATCACGGGCCGTGACTCAGAAAAAGACGTGCGTCATATCGAAATCGATCTGGGCGATTCCGGCCTGCGCTATCAGCCGGGCGACGCGCTGGGCGTGTGGTATCAGAACGATCCGGCACTGGTGAAAGAGCTGGTTGAGCTGCTGTGGCTTAAAGGAGATGAACCGGTCAGCGTCGACGGCAAAACCCTGCCGCTGTCCGAAGCATTACAGTGGCATTTCGAGCTGACGGTCAACACCGGCAACATCGTGGAAAACTATGCCACTCTGACCCGCAGCGAATCACTGTTGCCGCTGGTGGGCGATAAGGCCAAATTACAGCACTATGCGGCGACCACGCCGATTGTGGATATGGTGCGTTTCTCCCCGGCACAACTGGACGCCACTGCGCTGATTGGCCTGCTGCGCCCGCTGACGCCGCGCCTCTACTCCATCGCCTCTTCGCAGGCGGAAGTGGAAACCGAAGTGCACGTCACTGTCGGTGTGGTGCGCTATGACATTGAAGGCCGCGCGCGCGCGGGTGGGGCGTCGAGCTTCCTCGCCGATCGCGTGGAAGAAGAGGGCGAAGTACGTGTGTTCATCGAACATAACGATAACTTCCGTCTGCCTGCCAACCCGGAAACGCCGGTCATCATGATTGGGCCGGGTACTGGTATCGCACCGTTCCGCGCCTTTATGCAACAGCGAGCGGCAGACGGGGCAGAAGGTAAAAACTGGCTGTTCTTCGGCAACCCGCACTTTACGGAAGATTTCCTCTACCAGGTTGAGTGGCAGCGTTACGTCAAAGAAGGCGTGCTGAACCGTATCGATCTGGCCTGGTCGCGTGACCAAAAAGAAAAAGTATACGTACAAGACAAACTGCGTCAGCAAGGCGCGGAACTGTGGCGCTGGATTAATGACGGTGCGCACATTTATGTCTGCGGCGACGCGAATCGCATGGCGAAGGACGTTGAGCAGGCTTTACTGGACGTGATTGCCGAATTTGGCGCGATGGACGCCGAAGCGGCGGACGAATATTTAAGTGAGCTGCGCGTAGAGCGCCGTTACCAGCGAGATGTCTACTAATGAGTGAAAAACATCCAGGCCCACTGGTGGTCGAAGGTAAACTGACAGACGCCGAGCGCATGAAGCTGGAAAGCAACTATCTGCGCGGGACCATTGCGGAAGATCTTAACGACGGGCTGACCGGCGGCTTTAAAGGTGACAACTTTCTGCTGATCCGTTTCCACGGCATGTACCAGCAGGATGATCGTGATATTCGCGCTGAGCGTGCTGCACAGAAGCTGGAGCCGCGTCATGCGATGCTGCTGCGCTGCCGCCTGCCGGGAGGCGTGATCACCACCAAACAGTGGCAGGCGATTGATAAGTTCGCCGCTGAGAACACCATTTACGGCAGTATCCGCCTGACCAACCGTCAGACGTTCCAGTTCCACGGCATTCTGAAAAAGAACGTGAAACCGGTACACCAGATGCTGCACTCCGTTGGTCTGGACGCCCTGGCGACCGCTAACGACATGAACCGTAACGTGTTGTGTACCTCCAACCCGTACGAGTCAGAATTGCACGCCGAAGCCTATGAGTGGGCGAAGAAGATCTCTGAACATCTGTTGCCGCGTACCCGCGCTTACGCAGAGATCTGGCTCGATCAGGAAAAAGTGGCGACCACCGATGAAGAGCCTATCCTCGGTCAGACCTATCTGCCGCGTAAGTTTAAAACTACGGTCGTGATCCCGCCGCAGAACGATATCGATCTGCACGCCAACGACATGAACTTTGTCGCGGTCGCGGAAAACGGCAAGCTGGTGGGCTTTAACCTGCTGGTGGGCGGTGGTCTGTCCATCGAGCACGGTAATAAGAAAACCTATGCCCGCACGGCGAGCGAGTTTGGGTATCTGCCGGTTGAGCATACGCTGGCGGTTGCCGAAGCCGTTGTCACCACTCAGCGCGACTGGGGTAACCGTACCGATCGTAAAAACGCGAAGACCAAATATACGCTGGAACGTGTGGGTGTTGAGACCTTCAAAGCGGAAGTTGAGCGTCGCGCTGGTATCAAATTCGAACCGATTCGTCCGTATGAATTTACCGGGCGCGGCGATCGCATTGGCTGGGTGAAAGGGATCGATAATAAGTGGCATCTGACGCTGTTTATTGAAAACGGTCGTATTCTCGATTATCCGGGACGTCCGCTGAAAACGGGTCTGCTGGAGATCGCGAAGATCCATACAGGCGAGTTCCGTATTACGGCAAACCAGAACCTGATCATTGCCGGTGTGCCGGATAGCCAGAAGGCGAAAATCGAAAAAATCGCACGCCAGAGCGGCCTGATGGATGCCGTAACGCCGCAGCGTGAAAATTCGATGGCCTGCGTGTCATTCCCGACCTGTCCGCTGGCGATGGCCGAAGCAGAGCGCTTCCTGCCGTCGTTTATCGATAAAGTGGAAGAGGTGATGGCGAAGCATGGTTTGAGTGATGAGCACATCGTGACGCGTGTGACGGGTTGCCCGAACGGTTGTGGCCGCGCGATGCTGGCGGAAGTGGGCCTGGTGGGAAAAGCGCCTGGTCGCTATAACCTGCATTTGGGCGGTAACCGCATCGGTACGCGCATCCCGCGCATGTTCAAAGAGAACATTACCGAGCCAGAAATCATTGCCTCGCTCGATGAGCTGGTAGGGCGCTGGGCGAAAGAGCGCGAAGCGGGTGAAGGGTTCGGTGATTTCACCATCCGTGCGGGCATTATCCGCCCGGTGCTCGACCCGGCGCGCGATCTCTGGGATTAAGCTTCCTTGCCTTCCCCCTCTCCTTAGGGAGGGGTGAAGGAAGTAAACATACGAGAGGTAATTATGTCCGTACTCGATCTATCTGCCCTGAATGCTCTGTCGAAGGACGACCGCACGCTGGCGCTGGCGGAGGCTAACGCCCAACTGGAAGCGCAAACCGCAGAGGAACGCGTGGCCTGGGCGCTGGAAAATCTGCCGGGTGAGTATGTGCTGTCGTCCAGTTTTGGTATCCAGGCGGCGGTGAGCCTGCATCTGGTGAATCAGGTGCGCCCGAACATTCCGGTTATCCTGACGGACACAGGTTATCTGTTCCCGGAAACCTATCAGTTTATTGATGAGCTGACCGAGAAGCTCGGCCTGAATCTGCAGATTTACCGTGCACCGCAAAGCCCTGCCTGGCAGGAAGCGCGCTACGGCAAGCTGTGGGAGCAGGGCGTTGAGGGTATTGAAAAATACAACGACATCAACAAAGTTGAGCCGATGAACCGGGCGCTGAAAGAACTGAACGCCCGGACATGGTTTGCAGGCCTGCGTCGTGAGCAGTCCAGTAGCCGTGCCAACCTGCCGGTGCTGGATATTCAGCGCGGTGTTTTCAAAGTGCTGCCGATCATCGACTGGGATAACCGGACGGTGTATCAGTACCTGCAAAAACACGGCCTGAAATATCATCCGCTATGGGATGAAGGCTATCTGTCTGTGGGCGATACGCACACCACCCGTAAATGGGAACCGGGCATGGCAGAAGAGGACACCCGCTTCTTCGGCCTGAAACGCGAGTGCGGACTGCACGAAGGCTGATTTTTGGCTTTTCAATAAATAGATAAGACAAGCGCCCGGCTAACTACCGGGCGTTTTTTTATGGGTTATACGTTGGTGAAATGAGAGTTTGTACGTGGCGTGGTTTTCTTTAATAAGTAAAATCAAAGAATTACCGATCTTAAAAAATACGGAAATGTTGGTAGAATTTTGGGAGTGGTAATTACTGTTTAAATTTAATGAGTTACGTTTAGAGTGTTCCCCGCGTGAGCGGGGATAAACCGCGATCTCTATTGTTATATCTCTTCCAAAGGCTGTGTTCCCCGCGTGAGCGGGGATAAACCGCGGAAGGTTCTGTTGGAGTGGTTGGTGCAGGAGTGTTCCCCGCGTGAGCGGGGATAAACCGGACTTCTCAAGCAATCAAATCGTACCGAAAAAGTGTTCCCCGCGTGAGCGGGGATAAACCGGATGGCGGCAAGGCTGAGAAAGCGGTCCGCGCGTGTTCCCCGCGTGAGCGGGGATAAACCGACTGTACCTGAGTTTACGAAGGCGATGGAGCAGTGTTCCCCGCGTGAGCGGGGATAAACCGTTGCTTGCTGTAATAGGTTTTATCGCAACAAAGTGTTCCCCGCGTGAGCGGGGATAAACCGGTACTGGAGGTGCATTTGCATGGTCTATCGCAGTGTTCCCCGCGTGAGCGGGGATAAACCGTTACCGGCACGATCCTGCTGATAAACCATCGGGTGTTCCCCGCGTGAGCGGGGATAAACCGTGTTTGGCGCAAAAGCAGTAAAAGTTCCTGAAGTGTTCCCCGCGTGAGCGGGGATAAACCTTGGCCCTGCAGGTTGACATGTCGTACACGGCAGTGTTCCCCGCGTGAGCGGGGATAAACCGCTACCCCCAGCCTTAAAAAATGCTGGCCCTTGTCGTGTTCCCCGCGTGAGCGGGGATAAACCGCTGGTAGCAGTGACTGAGCAGCGCGACGCATTGTGTTCCCCGCGCGAGCGGGGATAACTCTTTATGCCCGATAAAAATAGCTCGTTATCATTAATATTTTCTTTATGGGCAGATATTATCCGACGGTTTCATTGCATCTCTATAAACTAAGAAAGTTATAATAGATACTGAACTTATAAGAGATATTGCCTGTTAAATCATTTTCATGGTAACAAATACAAAATTTATATATGTAACCTTCTGGTGATTTAAATCACAAAATATACTTTATAAAAAGCGCAGTATGTATCGATAACAGTTGGATAAGGGACATCGCTTGACAATATTTAATTATTGGGGGAAGACCAGTCGAGGAAATAAAAATGGTGGAGATGAATACCACTTGTTGTGCTGGCACTCATTGGATGTTGCTGCTGTTGGTTACTGGATGGTGCAATGCAATGTCTATGGCGCTGCTGATTATCTTCAAAAAGTAGGACTCCATGATAAGAACAAGGCCGCGCAGTTTTTTGCCTGGTTATTATGCTGGCATGATATCGGAAAATTCGCCCACTCTTTTCAGCAGATTTACATCCATAATGACTTGAATTTACATGACGAATATATAGAGCGTTATGAAAAAATCCCTCATGCAACATTAGGCTACTGGCTCTGGGATAATTACCTTAGTGAGTTTCCTGAGCTTTTTCCCAACTCTTCTCTTGCAGCCCGTAAACTGAAGCGCGCTATTGCGCTTTGGATGCCGCTTACGACAGGGCATCATGGGCGACCACCTTCGTCAGTAACGGAACTGAAAAATTTCCGCCAGCAGGATAAAGAAGCAGCCCGTGATTTTCTTGCCAGGATTAAATCATTATTCCCACTGGTTGAGATTCCCGAATTTTGGGATGACGATGAGGGTATTGCTCTCTTTAAACATTTGTCATGGCTTATTTCCGCAGTCATCGTCCTGGCAGATTGGGTTGGTTCTTCAACCCAACATTTCCCCCGAATCGCTAAGCCACTATGTATCAATGAATATTGGCAACAGCATGCGCTGGTTAAAGCGAAACTCGCGATTTCTGCTTTCCCTCCTTCTTCTACCGTTGCCCCTTTTTCCGGAATAACGACGCTATTTCCCTTTATTCAACAGCCAACCCCTTTACAGCAAAAAGCGCTGGAGCTGGATATTAATAAAGAAGGCCCGCAATTATTTATTCTTGAAGATGTCACGGGCGCCGGAAAAACAGAGGCCGCGTTGATTTTAACGCATCGCCTGATGGCGGCGGGAAAGGCGCAGGGATTCTATTTTGGTCTGCCGACGATGGCGACGGCGAATGCTATGTTCGACCGGATGTCGGAGAGCTGGCTGGCGCTGTATCAACCGGATTCACGGCCAAGTCTGGTGCTGGCGCACAGCGCGCGTGGGTTAATGGACCGCTTCACTCAATCTCTCTGGACGGGAGAATTAGCGGGTTCCGAAGAGCCCGATGATAAGCAACCTTTCAGTCAGGGTTGCGCAGCCTGGTTTGCCGACAGTAATAAAAAAGCGCTATTGGCTGAAGTCGGCGTCGGTACGCTTGACCAGGCGATGATGGCGGTAATGCCGTTTAAGCACAATAACCTGCGGATACTAGGGCTGAATAATAAGATCCTGCTCGCTGATGAGATACACGCCTGCGATGCCTACATGTCGCGGGTTCTGGAGAGCCTGATAGAAAAACAGGCCAGTGATGGCAACTGCACTATTTTGCTTTCCGCCACCCTATCACAACAACAGAGAGACAGGCTGGTTGCCGCTTTTGCTAAGGGCGCAAAGAGCCGGGTTGAAGCGCCATTATTGGGCTATGACGACTATCCCTGGCTAACGCAGGTGACGAGTTCGGCGGTGGTTTCTCAACATGTGGAGACCCGTAAAGAAGTTGAGCGCAGCGTTAAAGTTGGCTGGATGCACAGCGAACACGAGTGCATTGAACGCATTGAGCAGGCCTTAAGCCTGGGAAAATGCATTGCCTGGATACGCAACTCTGTTGATGACGCGATTGGTATATATCGCCAGCTTCTCGCCAGAGAGGTTATTCCTGCTGAAAGCCTTCTGCTATTTCACAGCCGCTTTGCTTTTCACGATCGTCAACGGATTGAAAACCAGGCGCTGACTCAGTTTGGTAAAAAAGGGAGTGCGCAGCGGGCCGGAAAAGTGCTGATCGCTACCCAGGTTATTGAGCAAAGTTTAGATATTGACCTGGATGAAATGATCTCCGATTTAGCCCCGGTAGATTTATTGATTCAGCGCGCCGGACGTTTACAGCGCCATATTCGCGATTGCAATGGCTTGCTGAAAGCTTCCGGGCAAGACGAACGCGCTGCGCCGGAACTGCTGATTTTCGCACCAGAATGGGATGACACACCGCGAGAGGACTGGCTCTCAGCCACGATGCGCAATAGCGCTTACGTCTACCCTGACCATGGTCGCTTGTGGTTGACCCAGCGCGTACTGCGCGAACAGGGGGCAATTCGAATGCCGCAGTCTGCCCGGTTGCTGATTGAGTCTGTTTACGGCGAAGAGGTTGATATGCCCGCGGGGTTCGCGAAGACGGAACAGTTGCAGGAAGGAAAGTATTACTGCGATCGGGCATTTGCTAAACAAAACATTATCAACTTTGCGCCGGGTTACAGTCCTGAAAGCAGCGATTTTTTGCCGGAAAAACTCTCCACACGACTTGCCGAAGAATCCATCACGCTGTGGCTTACGAAAATTATCGATGGGGTCGTTATGCCTTATGCGCCGGGAAACCATGCCTGGGAAATGAGCGCGCTGCGGGTCCGTGAGGGCTGGTGGAAAAAACACAAAGACGAGTTTGCAAGGCTTGAGGGAGAAATGCTACGGCAGTGGTGCATTGAACAGCACCAGAATCAGGAGTTCGCCGTGGTGATTGTGGTTTCGGAGGTTGAGCAGTGTGGATATTCAGCGGATGAAGGGTTGATTGGTAAGGTGCACTAGAGTGCCCGGGGCCGTATGGCCCTGGGGCTTATCCCCGCTGACGCGGGGAACTGAACAGAAGTAATAGTATTGTTACCTATAACCACTGGTTCATCCCTCTGTTTGGCAGATGGAACGGGGGGAGTTTAGCAGTTCAATTTTTATAATCTTGGAATATTTTTATTATTACCTATTACCACCATTGTTTTTATTATTGGTGGGAGTAACATTCTTTGGGTCAGGTGGATGGAGCATCAGAATACCCATTCCACTTAGCAGAAAAGGTACCCTGAAGCCCAATCACGTTTCGCAGCTTGATCATACTTCCAGGGCTTGATTGTTATCAATAGTACGGAGTCTGTCATGGAAGAAAAACCCAACCGGTATAAACGGCTGTTCTGTCGGTTGATGATTCGACTAGGCAATAAACTGTCAGTGAGTTTTCAACTGTCAGTCCGTTAACACTGAAAGGAACACTTTTGCGCCAGGGATTGGCGCATCAGGTAAGGAAAAAGTATGTTTCCGATAAATTTACTGACAACCCCCTGGCTCCCCGTGCGTTTAAAAGACGGCTCTACGGGCAAGCTGGCGCCGGTTAATCTGGCGGATGAAAACGTGGTGGATATAGCCGCTGCGCGGGCGGATTTACAGGGTGCGGCCTGGCAGTTTCTGCTGGGTCTGTTGCAATGCAGTATTGCACCGAAAAACTATTCTCGCTGGGAGGATATCTGGATTGATGGGCTGAGCGAGGATGCGCTTCAGCGAGCGCTGGAACCTCTGGAGGCAGCCTTTCAGTTTGGTGCTGAGACCCCTTCTTTTATGCAGGATTTCGAAGCGTTAAGCGGAGAAAAAGTCTCAATAGCTTCGCTGCTGCCAGAAATCCCCGGCGCGCAAACCACAAAGTTTAATAAAGACCATTTTGTTAAGCGCGGCGTCACGGAGCACTTTTGCCCGCACTGCGCGGCGCTGGCGCTATTTTCGTTGCAGCTAAATGCGCCATCGGGTGGTAAAGGTTACCGTACCGGCCTGCGCGGCGGCGGGCCGATGACCACGCTGATTGAATTACAGGAATATAAGGGAGAGCGGCAAACGCCCCTGTGGCGCAAGCTGTGGCTAAACATTATGCCGCAGGATAGCGCCGGAATGCCTGTGCCTGAAAGGTATGATGAAACGGTTTTCCCCTGGCTGGCCCCAACCCGCACCAGCGAACTGGCAAGCGCAGTCACTACGCCAGAACAGGTGAATCCACTTCAGGCCTATTGGGGAATGCCGCGACGCGTTCGCATCGATTTTGACGCGACCCATTCAGGCCGCTGCGATCTCTGTGAAACCGAAAGTGATGAATTACTTAGCGGGATGACCGTGAAGAATTATGGCGTCAATTACGCGGGATGGACTCATCCGCTGACGCCTTATCGTCTGCCTCTGAAAGAGGGCAGTGAGCGTTATTCCGTCAAGCCGCAGCCCGGCGGGCTTATCTGGCGCGACTGGCTGGGTTTAAATCAGAAAGGCGCTTCGGAAAATAACACCGAATATCCAGCGTTAGTCGTTACAACATTCAGTGCGCGCAGCCTTAATGACGTAAAAGCCGGGCTGTGGGGCTTTGGCTATGATTTCGACAATATGAAAGCCCGCTGCTGGTATGAGCACCATTTTCCGCTGCTATTAACCGAAAATATTATTCCCGATCTACGCAAGGCGGCGCTAACGGCATCGCGCAACCTTAGCCTGCTGCGCAGCGCGTTGAAAGAGGCCTGGTTTTCCGATGCTAAAGGCGATCGCGGAGATTTCAGCTTTATTGATATCGACTTCTGGCATCTCACCCAGGGACGCTTTCTTGAGCTTATTCGCGATCTTGAAAACGGCCAGAACGCAGACGAAAGGCTGAACCGGTGGCAAACGAATATCTGGCTGTTTACCCGCAGCTACTTTGATGACTGCGTTTTTACCAACCCTTACGAGAGTACCGATCTCAAACGCATCATGATGGCGCGTAAAAAATATTTCACCCAATCGGCGGAGAAACAGAACGCGAAAGCCGCCAAAGCTAAAAAGCAGGAGGCTACTGAATGAGTATTGTGAAGGACGACCATAAGGCGACGCTGCGCCGATGGCATGCTGAATTACAAGAAAAACGCGGCCTGCGCGCCAGCCTGCGGCGCAGCAAAACGGTGAATGAAGCCTGCCTGTCAGAAGGATTTCGTTCCCTGCTGATGCAGACTCACACGTTATGGAAACGTGAAAACGAGGAGTGGCGTTTTACTGCCCTCGCTATTACGGCAGCGCTGGCAGCACAGGTTAAATATATTGATGAACGCCAGACGTTAGCTGTCCAGCT
Source organism: Citrobacter sp. BDA59-3 (assembly GCF_015167655.1). Classification (NCBI taxonomy): domain Bacteria; kingdom Pseudomonadati; phylum Pseudomonadota; class Gammaproteobacteria; order Enterobacterales; family Enterobacteriaceae; genus Citrobacter; species Citrobacter sp. BDA59-3. The sequence goes on along the minus strand of NZ_CP063427.1, from coordinate 4,299,586 downwards.
AGGCCAGATGAACGGCAATAACCCAGTCATGTCGGAGCTGCGTTTTTCCAGGCTGTCTGCGGTAAAAACGCCTGACGAACTGCTGCGTCAGTTACTGCGTGCCGTTCGGCTGCTTAATGGCGTGGTGAACCTTCCCTCACTGGCGGACGACGTCTTCCACTGGTGCCGGGAAAACAACGAGCTACTTAACCATATCCGCCGCCAGCAGCGGCCGACTGAATTTATCCGTATCCGCTGGGCGCTGGAGTACTACCAGGCCGGTGAAGCCAACAACGACAATCAATAAGAGATTATCAGATGACCACATTTATTCAGCTGCATTTACTCACCGCTTATCCGGCCGCTAACCTGAACCGCGACGACACCGGCTCGCCGAAGACTGTTGTGCTCGGCGGCGCGACGCGTCTGCGCGTTTCTTCGCAAAGCCTGAAGCGCGCATGGCGAACTTCCGAACTTTTTGAGCAGGCGTTGGCGGGAAATATTGGTATCCGTAGCGGACGTATTGCCCGCGAGGCGGCGAAGATCCTCATTGAAAAGGGTATTGATGAGAAAAAGTCCATCGAGTGGGCGGCAAAGATTGCCGATTACTTAGGTAAGGCAAAAGCAGATAAAAAAGCAAAAGATCTGCTGACTAACACCGAAACCGAGCAACTGGTGCATATCAGCCCGGCAGAATTTGAAGCGGTAAAAGCGCTGGCGCAGCGTCTGGCGGAAGAAAAGCGTGCTCCCCAGGAAGAAGAACTCAATTTATTGCGCCACGATCGCATGGCCGTCGATATCGCCATGTTTGGCCGCATGCTGGCCAATAAACCGGAGTTCAACGTTGAGGCAGCCTGCCAGGTTGCGCATGCCTTCGGCGTCGGTGAAACAATCATTGAAGATGACTTCTTTACCGCCGTGGATGACCTGCGCCAGGCGTCTGCGGAAGATGCCGGTGCTGGACACCTCGGCGAAACCGGATTTGGCTCTGCGCTTTTTTATACCTATATCTGCATCGACAAAGATCTGCTGGTCAAAAACCTGAATGGTAATGAAGAGCTGGCGAACAAAACGCTGCGCGCGTTTACCGAAGCTGCGCTGAAAGTCTCGCCAACCGGCAAGCAAAACAGCTTCGCCAGCCGCGCCTATGCGTCCTGGACGCTGGCGGAAAAAGGGACCGAGCAACCGCGTTCGCTGGCGGCAGCGTTTTACAATCCGATCAACGGCACTAATCAGCTTGATGTTGCCGTAAAACGTATCACCGAACTGCGTGAAAATATGAATAAGGTTTATGAACAGCAAACGCAATTCGTTGATTTTGATGTTGTGAGCGGGAAGGGAAGCATGAAGAACGTGCTGGACTTTATCTGCGCGTAAGGGGCGGCTATGAGCCAATATCTGGTTTTTCAGCTTCACGGGCCGATGGCCTCCTGGGGCGTAGATGCGCCCGGCGAAGTGCGCCATAGCCACGAGCTGCCCTCGCGTTCGGCTCTGCTGGGTTTACTGGCGGCGGCGCTGGGTATCCGGCGCGATGAAGAAGCGCGCTTAAACGCCTTCAATCAGCATTACTCTTTTCTGCTGTGCGCCAGCAAAAACCCCCGTTGGGCGCGAGACTATCACACGGTCCAGATGCCGAGAGAGGTGCGTAAAGCCCGTTATTTCAGCCGTCGTGAAGAATTGAGCGATCCAGAACTGCTCAGCGCGATTATCTCCCGGCGAGATTATTACACTGACGCCTGGTGGATGGTGGCGCTCGCGTCAACGCCCGATGCGCCTTATACGCTGGAGCAATTACGGGATGCGCTACAGCAGCCGATATTTCCGCTGTATCTGGGGCGAAAAAGTCATCCGCTGGCTTTGCCGCTTGCGCCGTTGTTGCTGGAGGGGGCCGCGCCGGATGTATTGAACGAGGCGTATCAACAGTATCGGGATAATTTCAGCAGGCTAAAGCTTCCGCTGGCGAAACTCCAGTCTGAATGCTGGTGGGAAGGCGAGCATGACGGTTTGCAAGCCAATAAAGTTTTACGTCGTCGCGACAGGCCGATGAGCCGCCAGCAGTGGACGTTTGGCGAGCGTACCGTTAACCAAGGACCGCTGTTCATCAAGGAGGAACCGTGTACCTCGCAAAAATAACGCTGCATACCAGTCAGCTTTCACCATCACAGCTATTACAACTGGTGGATCGCGGTGAATATGTGATGCACCAGTGGCTTTGGGAGTTATTTCCCGGTGGGCAGGAGCGGCAGTTTCTTTATCGCCGGGAGGAGCTTCAGGGGGCGTTTCGTTTCTTTGTTCTTTCCCTTGAGCCTCCTGCTGAAAGTGAGATCTTTGATATTCAATACCGACCGTTTGCACCGACCCTGAGCACAGGACAGACCTTGCGTTTTAGCCTGCGCGCTAACCCAACGATTTGTAAGTCCGGTAAACGTCACGATCTATTGATGGAAGCGAAGCGCCAGGTAAGGGGACAGGTTAATGGCCCGGATATCTGGCAGCACCAGCAGCAGGTGGCGCAGGACTGGCTGGTGCGTCAGGGGGAGCAGAACGGGTTCTCACTACGCGAGGTGAATGTGGATGCCTATCGCCAGCAGCAGGTTGTACGAGCGAAGTCCCGTCAGGTGATCCAGTTTAGCAGCGTGGATTATTCCGGCGTGCTGGTGGTTAACGATCCCAGGTTATTTCTGCAACGCTTGGTTCAGGGATACGGTAAAAGCCGGGCTTTCGGCTGTGGTTTGATGTTGATTAAACCTGGAGACGGCGAGTGACATTTGTGCCGCTAAGTCCGATACCCCTTAAAGATCGCACGTCGATGATTTTTCTCCAGTACGGGCAGGTTGACGTGCTGGATGGTGCATTTGTGTTGATCGATAAGACGGGGATCCGCACCCATATTCCGGTGGGATCGGTGGCCTGTATCATGCTGGAGCCGGGTACTCGGGTTTCCCATGCAGCGGTGCGCCTGGCTTCGACGGTCGGTACGCTACTGGTATGGGTTGGGGAAGCGGGAGTGCGGGTTTACGCTTCCGGACAGCCCGGCGGGGCGCGGGCGGATAAGCTGCTTTATCAGGCGAAGCTGGCGCTGGATGATGATTTGCGCCTGAAAGTGGTGCGAAAAATGTATGAATTGCGTTTTCGCGAACCACCGCCGGCACGTCGTTCTGTCGAGCAGTTGCGCGGTATTGAAGGGGCCCGCGTCCGTCAGACTTATTCGCTACTCGCTAAACAGTATGGTGTGAAGTGGCATGGACGTAATTATGATCCTAAAGACTGGGAAAAAGGCGATGTGTTAAACCAGTGCATCAGCGCCGCAACTTCATGTCTTTATGGCATTTCTGAAGCCGCGGTGCTGGCGGCTGGTTACGCGCCAGCGATTGGTTTTATCCATAGCGGCAAACCTCTTTCATTTGTCTATGACGTCGCGGACATCATCAAGTTTGAGTCAGTCGTTCCTAAGGCATTTGAAATCGCCGCTCTAGCGCCCTCTGAACCCGATCGTGAAGTCAGACTGGCCTGTCGTGATATTTTTCGTAGTACGAAGCTTACCGGAAAACTCATTCCTTTAATTGAAGAAGTGCTCGCGGCGGGTGGAATAGAGCCACCCCAGCCAGCGTCAGATATGTTGCCGCCAGCAATACCGGAGCCACAATTGCTCGGCGATGGCGGGCATCGGGGGCATGGTTGATGAGTATGGTCGTTGTTGTCACGGAAAATGTTCCACCGCGCCTGCGAGGACGGCTTGCCATCTGGCTACTGGAGATCCGGGCCGGTGTATATGTTGGCGATATCTCAAAACGTGTACGGGAGATGATCTGGCAGCAGATTACACAATTGGGGGGCGTCGGAAACGTGGTAATGGCCTGGGCCACGAATACAGAGTCCGGTTTTGAGTTTCAAACCTGGGGTGAAAATAGACGTATTCCGGTAGATTTGGATGGACTGAGATTGGTTTCTTTTCTTCCTGTTTAAAATCAATAACTTATATGTTCTTTAATAAAGAGGGATTGTTATTATTATGTTGGTAGATTGTTTCGCCATAAAAAAGATAATAGAAAACAATTATATGCCTTTAGAGTGTTCCCCGCGCCAGCGGGGATAAACCGATTCCCAACATGGGCGGCGTTCCTCTTGTATGGTGTTCCCCGCGCCAGCGGGGATAAACCGGGCCAGGGCGGTATTAAAGCAGGCACCTTTGTGTGTTCCCCGCGCCAGCGGGGATAAACCGGAGGACACCATGCCGTTACATAAATTTGTTATGTGTTCCCCGCGCCAGCGGGGATAAACCGATCGAGTTTCCCACTCTTATAAATGATAAAGAGTGTTCCCCGCGCCAGCGGGGATAAACCGGCACGTAAGGATAGCTGGGTGTTGTATTTACAGTGTTCCCCGCGCCAGCGGGGATAAACCGTTGTTGGGAAAGTCGTTTATCGACTGATTCAGGTGTTCCCCGCGCCAGCGGGGATAAACCGGCATTACCAAAACGTTGCCAGAAGTGCAGATCGTGTTCCCCGCGCCAGCGGGGATAAACCGATGGTAGCTGGGCGCATGTCGATGAATTATATGTGTTCCCCGCGCCAGCGGGGATAAACCGTGGACCAAGGCGGTTGAAGAATACCGCCAGGCGTGTTCCCCGCGCCAGCGGGGATAAACCGGTGCGCACTGGACAACGACCAGAAATCAGCACGTGTTCCCCGCGCCAGCGGGGATAAACCGATCAACTGCGTTACAACTAAACTTATGGTCTTGTGTTCCCCGCGCCAGCGGGGATAAACCGGCCGCTTGTCGCTGGAGTTCTTCAAGTTCGCTGTGTTCCCCGCGTCAGCGGGGATAAACCGTTCACTCCCTCGCCTCTAAAGTGATGCCAGCGGGGTTCCTCCGCCACATATCCCAGGTCCGTGTCCGATTCCGGACATATTCCCACGCACGGATTCTGCTATCGTATTGGCGCCATTTGGGATGGCGTTAATTTAATCACTCAGGGATATGACAATGAAAAAGATCGCGCTGGCTGCGCTGTTGATGGGTATGAGCGCCGCGTCTTATGCTGAAACCGAAATTTGCAAACAATACTTCACGGAAATGGACAGCTTTATTAAAGAAGCGTCAAAACATGAAGAGGCAAAAGCCCAGGTGGAGACGCTGAAAACCCAGTTAACGGAAGGCAGAAAACAGCTTGAAAGCTACCCGGTTGAGCAACAGGATGCAGGCTGTAAGCAAGGCCTGGAAGCAATGAAACAACTGAACGCAGCGATGGGTATCAAAAAATAACAAAAAGGGAGCCGATGCTCCCTTTTTTAGTTTTTACGAACGGCAGATTTACTTTGTCCCCGCCTTTGCCAGTTCTTTGACCAACGGCAGCATAATACGCACTACATCGCGGCTGCGTCGGTCAATACGCCCCGGCAGGGCCTGATCGATATGCTGGACGTTATCGAGCTTGATGTTATGCCAGCTCACGCCATCCGGGAAGGATTTCGATTTCGCGCGCTGCTGATAGCCATCCTTTTTCCCCAAATTCCAGTTGGTGGCCTCAACGGATAACACCGGAATACCAGCATTATCAAAGATTTCTGCATCATTGCAGCAGCTTGTTCCCTGAGGATAGTCAGGATTAAGGCCCGGATTGGAGGTCGCGCTAATCCCCAGAGAGCGTGCGATAGCCAGCGCCCTGTCACGGGTGAGCTTGCGCACCGATGCGGGGGTTTTCTTGCCGCTGTTGAAATAGAGATTATCGCCGACAATAAGGTTATCGAGATTAATCACCAGCAGCGTTTGCTTCTTCTCATGCTCACTCATGCGTTTAAGGATGTTTTCGGCTCCCAGGTTGCCTTGCTCTTCACCGCTGGTCGCCACAAAGCGAATAGTGTATTCCGTTGGCACCGATTTCAGTTGTTCCGCCAGCTCCAGCATTACCCCCACTCCTGAGGCGTTATCATCGAGCCCCTGCAGCGTCAGACCGCCCAGATTATTGTCGGTATCCGCATCGCTGCGCGGCGCGTAGGTGTCCAGATGCGCCACAATAATGATCTGCTGTGGGTGCTTGCCTTCATGCGCGGCAATAACGGTGCTGCCGGTGACGTTCTGCCAGTTGTGCTGATTACTACGAGAAGTCCAACTGTAGCGGCTGTTGAACTTGCGGATGTCACTCTGATAACCCATCTGCGCAAACTGCTGGCGTATATAATCCGCTGCGAGCATTTCAGCCGGCGAGCCGGTCATGCGGCCGGGAAAATAGGTGGCGATATGGCGCGCCTGATTGCTTGCAAATTCGCCGGGATGAGGTGCTCGTGCCTGAGCAGAAAAAATAAAGCATACGCCGAGCGCCAGGGCAGCGGTACGGTGGCGCAATGCGGAGAGCATAGAGAGTCCTTTTACGACAAAAATTTTATCGCGCTTAGTATGAAACTGTGACCCGGTTTACACAATTTCATTTGTTCTTAACTCTGCAAAAATATGGTGGTTAAGCACTTTTTGGCATTTGCTTTTTTATCTCGTTATTCCTTTGCGGAACTACTCATTCCAATTCGTAATTTCATTCACTCTACTCTCCCCCCTATAGTCCCACTATTACTGGTTGCGAGTGAGTTGTTGCCCTGTGGATTACCTTCCTTTATTTGCTGACGTCAAAGACCGCCCCGTGTTGGTTGTCGGTGGTGGCGACGTTGCCGCTCGTAAGATTGCTTTTTTACGTCGCGCGGGGGCACGCGTGCTGGTGGTGACAAAACATCTCGAACCCTCACTACAACAGTTAGTGGATGAGCAAGAGATCCACCTGCTGGCGGATACGTTCGATGAAGCGCAACTCGACAACGTCTTTCTGGTGATTGCGGCAACGGATGACGGGGACGTCAACCGTCGTGTCTTTGACGCCGCAAATGCCCGCCATCGTCTTGTCAACGTGGTAGATGACCAGCCGCTGTGCTCATTTATCTTCCCGTCGATTGTTGACCGCTCGCCGCTGCTGGTGGCGATCTCTTCCGGCGGCAACGCACCGGTACTGGCGCGATTGCTGCGTGAAAAAATTGAAGCGTTGTTGCCCGCGAACTTAGGCCGTATGGCTGAGGTGGCCGGGCGCTGGCGCACGCGCATTAAAGCATTTCGTAAAACCACCGACGAACGTCGTCGTTTCTGGGAGAGTGCCTTTCGTGGTCGCTTTGCCAGCCTGATGGCGGCGGGCAAAGAGCAGGCCGCGGAACAGGTGCTGGCTGATGAACTCGCGAAACCGGGCAGTAGCACCGGCGAAATCATTCTGGTTGGCGCGGGGCCCGGTGATGCCGGGCTGCTAACGTTGCGTGGTTTGCAGGTTATCCAGCAGGCTGACGTGGTGTTTTACGATCATCTGGTGACCGATGGCGTGCTGGAGCTCGTACGCCGCGATGCGGAACTGATCAGCGTGGGTAAACGCGCTGGCTCGCACCTGGTTGCGCAGCATGACACCAATCGCATGCTGGTTGAGGCCGCGCAGGCGGGCAAAACCGTGGTGCGGTTGAAAGGCGGAGACCCGTTTATCTTTGGTCGCGGTGGCGAAGAGTTACATGCGGCTGCGGCAGCAGGTATCCCCTTCCAGGTGGTGCCCGGCGTGACGGCGGCATCCGGCGCGACGGCTTACGCAGGCATTCCGCTGACACACCGCGACTACGCGCAAAGTGCCACCTTTGTTACCGGACATTACAAAGCCGACAGCGCACCGTTTGACTGGTCGCAACTGGCGCAAAGTCGCCAGACGCTGGCTATCTATATGGGTACGATGAAAGCGGCAGAAATTGGCGAACAACTCATCGCTCACGGGCGAGAGGCACAGACACCGGTCGCGGTGATTTCGCGCGGCACACGGGCTGACCAGCAGGTCAGAACCGGCACATTACAACAAATTGAGGAACTGGCGAAAGATGCGCCAATGCCCGCCCTGCTGGTCGTGGGCGAGGTGGTACAACTGCATCATGAACTCGCCTGGTTTCAACACACGACAGGCCCGGAAGCGTTTGACGCCTCCGTGGTGAATCTGGCTTAAGGAACGGTTATGGATCAAAAACGACTCACTCACCTGCGACAACTGGAAGCCGAAAGCATCCATATCATTCGCGAGGTGGCCGCCGAATTCTCCAATCCGGTGATGATGTATTCCATCGGTAAAGACTCCAGCGTGATGCTGCATCTGGCGCGTAAAGCCTTCTATCCTGGCACGCTGCCGTTCCCGCTGTTGCATGTGGACACCGGCTGGAAATTCCGTGAGATGTATGAGTTCCGTGACCGCACAGCGAAAGCGTATGGCTGTGAGCTGCTGGTGCACAAAAACCCGGAAGGGGTGGCGATGGGCATTAACCCATTCGTCCACGGCAGCGCCAAGCACACCGATATCATGAAAACCGAAGGGCTTAAGCAGGCGCTGAACAAATACGGTTTTGATGCGGCCTTCGGCGGCGCGCGCCGTGACGAAGAGAAGTCCCGCGCCAAAGAGCGAATCTACTCTTTCCGCGATCGCTTCCACCGCTGGGATCCGAAAAATCAGCGTCCTGAACTGTGGCACAACTACAACGGCCAGATTAATAAAGGCGAGAGCATCCGCGTTTTCCCGCTCTCAAACTGGACCGAGCTGGATATCTGGCAGTATATCTACCTGGAAAATATTGAAATTGTTCCGCTGTATCTGGCCGCAGAGCGCCCGGTGCTGGAGCGCGACGGCATGCTGATGATGATCGACGACGATCGTATCGACCTGCAACCTGGCGAAGTGATCGAACAGCGGATGGTGCGTTTCCGTACGCTTGGCTGCTGGCCGCTGACCGGCGCTGTGGAGTCCGAAGCGCAGACGCTGCCGGAAATTATCGAAGAGATGCTGGTTTCCACCACCAGTGAACGTCAGGGCCGCGTGATTGACCGCGACCAGGCAGGCTCCATGGAGCTGAAAAAACGTCAGGGATACTTCTAAGGAGCCGCCATGAATACCACTATTGCCCAACAAATTGCCAACGAAGGCGGCGTCGAAGCGTACCTGCACGCACAGCAGCACAAAAGCCTGCTGCGTTTTCTGACCTGCGGCAGCGTCGATGACGGGAAAAGCACCCTGATTGGCCGCCTGCTGCATGACACGCGCCAGATTTATGAAGATCAGCTCTCTACGCTGCACAATGACAGCAAACGTCACGGTACCCAGGGGGAAAAACTCGACCTGGCCCTGTTGGTCGACGGCCTGCAGGCGGAACGTGAGCAGGGTATCACCATCGACGTGGCATACCGTTACTTCTCAACCGAGAAGCGCAAATTTATCATTGCCGACACCCCGGGGCACGAACAGTACACCCGTAATATGGCCACCGGTGCGTCAACCTGTGATCTCGCGATCCTGCTGATTGACGCCCGTAAAGGCGTGCTGGATCAGACCCGTCGCCACAGCTTTATCTCCACCCTGCTGGGCATTAAACACCTGGTGGTGGCGGTCAATAAAATGGATCTGGTCGGCTTTAGCGAAGAGACCTTTGAGAACATTCGTCAGGAGTACCTGACCTTTGCTGAACAGCTACCGGGCAATCTGGACATTCGCTTTGTACCACTGTCGGCGCTGGAAGGGGATAACGTCGCCAGCCAGAGCGCGAACATGCCGTGGTACAGCGGCCCGACGCTGCTGGAAGTCCTCGAAACCGTCGAAATTCAGCGCGTTGTGGACACCCAGCCGATGCGTTTCCCGGTGCAGTACGTTAACCGCCCGAACCTCGATTTCCGTGGCTTCTCTGGTACGCTGGCCTCGGGCAGCGTGAAGGTTGGCCAGCGCATCAAAGCACTGCCGTCTGGGGTGGAATCCACCGTTGCGCGCATCGTGACCTTTGATGGCGACCTACAGGAAGCCCATGCGGGTGAAGCGATTACCCTGGTGCTTAAGGACGAGATCGACATCAGCCGTGGCGATCTGATCCTGGATGCCCAGGAGAGCGTGCCTGCGGTGCAGAGCGCGTCCCTCGACGTCGTATGGATGGCTGAGCAGCCGCTGGCACCAAGACAGAGCTTTGACATCAAAGTGGCCGGTAAAAAGACCCGCGCCCGCGTCGATGCCATTCAATATCAGGTAGATATTAACAATCTCACCCAGCGTCAGGTGGATACGCTGCCGTTAAACGGTATCGGTCTGGTCGATTTGACCTTTGATGAGCCGCTGACCCTGGATGCGTATCAACAAAACCCGGTGACCGGCGGTGTTATCTTTATCGACCGCCTGAGCAACGTGACCGTAGGCGCCGGCATGGTGCGTGAAGTGCATCAGCAGGAGACGACTGTACCGTCGCAGTTCAGCGCCTTTGAGCTGGAGCTGAATCAGCTTATCCGTAAACATTTCCCACACTGGGGCGCGCGTGATTTGCTGGGAGGTAAGTAATGGCCGCTCATGATGAGAACGTCGTCTGGCATCCTCACCCGGTGACCGTTGCGCAGCGTGAGCAACTCCACGGCCACCGTGGGGTTGTGCTGTGGTTTACCGGGCTGTCTGGTTCCGGTAAATCGACGGTAGCGGGGGCGCTGGAAGAGGCATTACATCAGCAGGGTGTCAGTACTTACCTGCTCGATGGCGACAATGTGCGTCACGGCCTGTGTAGCGATCTGGGCTTTAGCGATGAAGACCGCAAAGAGAACATTCGCCGGGTCGGGGAAGTCGCCAGCCTGATGGCTGATGCCGGGCTGGTGGTGCTGACCGCGTTTATCTCCCCGCACCGTGCTGAGCGGCAGATGGTGCGTGAGCGCGTGGGGGAGGGGCGTTTTATAGAAGTTTTCGTGGATACGCCGCTGGCGATTTGCGAAGCACGCGACCCGAAGGGACTTTATAAAAAAGCGCGCGCGGGAGAGTTACGCAACTTCACCGGCATCGACGCCGTTTACGAAGCGCCTGAAACACCCGAAGTTCACCTGCAAGGTGAACAATTGGTAACAAATTTGGTGAGCCAATTATTAGACCTCATGAGACGGGACGATATGATCAGATCCTGAGACAGTGCCGGGGATACGCAGAACGTGGGGCGTATCCTGTTTCGTCGGCCAGTCAGTTAATGGGATCAGATATGCGTAATAGTCAGAACATCACCATCTCAAGGTCGGATACCATCACGACCAGCGAAGAGACCACCTGGTCCCTGCCTGGGGCCGCAGTGGGCTTTGTCGCGTGGCTGTTGGCGCTGGCTATCCCTTTTCTGATTTACGGTCCTAACACGCTGTTCTTCCTCCTCTACACCTGGCCTTTCTTCCTTGCGCTGATGCCCGTTTCGGTTGTGGTGGGTATAGCCCTGCATTCCATCGTCAATGGCAAACTGCTCTACAGCATTGTCCTCACTGCGCTCACGGTTGTGGCCATGTTTGGCGCGTTGTTTATGTGGCTGATGGGCTAAAGCCATCCATACTTCAAACCGTAACTCACATTAAGACGATGTGTCCTGGGGACAACCCTACGGAAAGGTGCGTAAATATGTTACATTCTGTCGCGGTGACTCGTTATCACCCGGCCCCGGTGTGGAGTCTGAGAAAAAGTTATGGGATGATGATGCCGTTTTTCAGGGGGCAGGATGGGTAAACTAACGCTGCTATTGCTGGCTTTGCTGGTCTGGCTACAGTATTCACTGTGGTTTGGCAAAAATGGTCTTCACGACTATAGCCGTGTCAGCGAAGATGTGGGCGCACAGCAGGCGACAAACGCCAAATTAAAAGCGCGAAACGATCAACTCTTTGCTGAAATTGACGATCTCAATGGCGGCCAGGAAGCGATTGAGGAACGCGCTCGCAACGAATTAACGATGACCAAACCGGGCGAAACCTTTTATCGTCTGGTGCCGGACGCGTCCAAACGCAACCAGGGGTCAGTACAGAACACACAAAATAATCGATAAACAATCCCGGGTTTACGACATGTCTGTAATTATTCCGGACGTTTGTGCGGTGGTGCCGGCTGCCGGATTTGGCCGCCGCATGCAAACGGAATGTCCCAAGCAATATCTTTCCATTGGCGATAAAACGATCCTCGAACATGCAGTGGCGGCCTTGCTGGTCAACCCAAACGTGGGGCGTGTCATTATCGCCGTCAGCCCCGGTGATGAGCATTTTGCCCGCTTGCCGCTGGCGCAACATCCCGCCATTACCGTTGTGGCTGGTGGCGCTGAACGTGCGGACTCCGTACTGGCGGGGCTGAAAGCCGCGCAAGGGGCTCAGTGGGTACTGGTGCATGACGCCGCACGTCCTTGCCTGCACCAGGATGATTTAAATCGCCTGCTACAACTGCGTGAAACCAGCCGGGTCGGCGGTATTCTTGCTGCGCCGGTTCGCGACACCATGAAGCGTGCTGAACCTGGTAAAACGGCTATTGCCCACACCGTTGAGCGTAACGATTTATGGCATGCGCTCACGCCGCAATTTTTCCCTCTGGAACTCCTCCACGACTGCCTGACGCGTGCGCTCAACGAAGGCGCAACCATCACCGATGAGGCCTCGGCACTCGAATATTGTGGATTCCACCCGGAACTGGTCGCCGGACGCGCGGATAATATTAAGGTGACGCGTCCTGAGGATCTGAAACTTGCAGAATTTTATCTCACCCATTCTTAACACCAGGAGAAGGCATAATGCGCATTGGACACGGTTTTGACGTACACGCATTTGGCGGCGATGGCCCCATTATTATCGGTGGCGTGCGCATTCCCTGGGAGAAAGGCCTGCTGGCGCACTCCGATGGCGATGTCGCGTTACATGCGCTGACCGATGCCCTGTTAGGCGCGGCGGCGTTGGGGGATATTGGTAAGCTGTTCCCGGATACCGACCCGTCGTTCAAAGGGGCAGACAGCCGTGCGCTGCTGCGCGAGGCATGGCGTCGCATCCAGGCCAAAGGCTACGTGATTGGCAATGTGGACGTCACTATCATCGCGCAGGCACCGAAAATGTTGCCGCATATCCCGCAGATGCGCGTGTTTATCGCCGAAGATTTGGGCTGCCACATGGACGACGTGAACGTGAAAGCAACCACGACCGAGAAACTCGGTTTTACCGGACGTGGCGAAGGTATTGCCTGTGAGGCGGTGGCGCTCCTGCTTAAGGCGGCGAAATGACCGGCTTCGACCAGCTCACCTATTTGCACGGTAAACCTGCGGCTAGCGGTTTACTGAAAGCCAATCCGGAAGATTTCGTGGTTATCGAGGACTTAGGCTTCGAACCCGACGGTGAAGGTGAACATATTCTGGTGCGAATTCTGAAAAACGGCTGCAATACGCGCTTTGTTGCCGACGCGCTGGCGAAGTTCCTTAAAATACACGCCCGTGAAGTCAGCTTTGCCGGACAGAAAGATAAACACGCGGTGACCGAGCAATGGCTGTGCGCGCGCGTGCCGGGTAAAGAGATGCCGGACCTGAGCGCGTTTCAGCCGGAAGGCTGTAAAGTGCTGGAATATGCCCGCCATAAGCGCAAATTGCGTTTAGGCGCGCTTAAAGGCAACAGTTTCACTCTTGTGCTACGCGAAATCAGCAACCGTAACGACGTGGAATCCCGCCTGCAGGCAATCCGCGAGGGCGGCGTACCGAACTATTTTGGTGCGCAACGTTTTGGCATCGGCGGCAGCAATCTACAGGGTGCGCTACGTTGGGCACAAAACGATGCCCCGGTACGCGATCGTAATAAGCGCAGTTTTTGGTTGTCGGCGGCACGCAGTGCATTGTTTAATCAGATTGTTAGCGAGCGCCTGAAAAAAACAGACTTTAATCAAGTTGTTGACGGCGATGCGCTACAATTATCGGGGCGCGGAAGTTGGTTTGTGGCGACCGCAGCAGAGCGTGCAGAGCTGCAGACGCGCGTTGATGATAAAGCGCTGATGATTACCGCCTCAATGCCGGGAAGCGGCGAATGGGGAACGCAGGGCGAAGCGCTGTCATTTGAGCAGGCCGCCGTTGCCGATGCGCCGGAATTGCAGGCGTTGCTGGTGCGTGAAAAGGTTGAGGCGTCGCGCCGCGCAATGCTGCTCTTTCCGCAACAATTAAGCTGGAACTGGTGGGATGACGTGACCGTCGAGTTGCGCTTCTGGCTGCCGGCAGGTAGCTTCGCCACCAGTGTGGTAAGGGAAATTATCAATACATTGGGTGATTATGCGAATATTGCTGAGTAACGATGACGGGATTCATGCGCCAGGTATTCAGACGCTGGCAAAGGCCCTGCGGGAGTTTGCCGACGTACAGGTCGTGGCTCCCGATCGTAACCGTAGCGGCGCATCCAACTCGTTAACGCTTGAATCCTCCCTCCGAACTTTCACCTTCGAAAACGGCGACATTGCGGTGCAGATGGGCACCCCGACCGACTGTGTCTATCTGGGCGTCAACGCGCTGATGCGCCCGCGCCCGGACGTTGTCGTCTCTGGCATTAACGCCGGGCCGAACCTCGGGGACGATGTTATCTATTCTGGTACTGTCGCGGCAGCGATGGAAGGACGCCATCTGGGCTTTCCGGCCCTGGCGGTGTCGTTAAATGGCCAGACGCATTACGAGACAGCTGCGGCTGTCACCTGCTCCATTCTGCGCGCGCTGTCGCGCGAGCCGTTACGTACCGGGCGTATTCTGAATATTAATGTCCCGGACTTGCCGCTCAGTGAAATCAAGGGTATTCGTGTTACCCGCTGCGGTAGTCGTCATCCTGCGGATAAAGTCATTCCGCAGCAGGATCCACGAGGCAACACGCTTTACTGGATTGGCCCTCCGGGCGAGAAATACGACGCCGGGCCGGATACCGATTTTGCCGCCATCGATGAGGGTTTTGTTTCTGTCACCCCACTACACGTGGATTTAACCGCGCATAGCGCGCATGATGTGGTTTCGGGCTGGCTGGATCGCGCCGGAGTGACTGAACGATGGTGAACAGACGCGTACAAACACTGCTTGATCAATTACGCGCGCAGGGCATTACCGATGAGCATGTGCTGGAAGCCATCTCGCTGGTACCGCGCGAGAAATTTATCGATGAGGCGTTTGAACATAAGGCCTGGGATAACGTGGCGCTGCCTATCGGCCAGGGCCAGACTATCTCTCAGCCTTATATGGTGGCGCGGATGACGGCTTTACTCGAGCTGACGCCGCAATCCAGGGTGCTGGAAATTGGCACGGGGTCTGGTTATCAGACTGCGATACTGGCGCATCTGGTGCATCACGTTTGTACGGTTGAACGCATTAAAAGTCTGCAATGGCACGCACGACGTCGCCTTAAACAACTTGATTTACATAATGTTTCAACTCGACATGGCGATGGCTGGCAGGGTTGGCAGGCACGGGGTCCATTTGATGCCATTATCGTCACCGCCGCACCGCCAGAAATTCCGGCGGCGTTGATGTCGCAACTGGATGAAGGCGGTATTCTCGTTTTACCTGTGGGCGACGAGCAGCAACTTCTTAAACGTGTTCGTCGACGGGGAGGCGAATTTGTAATCGATACCGTGGAAGCCGTGCGCTTTGTGCCGCTGGTTAAAGGCGAACTGGCCTGATAAACAGATTTTTCCTGATGTTTTCATGCCGCATCAGCGTATGGTGGGCAAATTTGCCGAAACCGTTCACGGTTAATTTTAAGTCATTGGTAGCTAACACATTCCTGGGGGATAAATGAGCACGGGAAGCCCTAAATTCACCGTAAGCCGTGTTGCGGCACTATCACTGGTTTCTATCTGGCTGGCAGGCTGTACAAGCTCCAGCAACGCACCCGCTCCGGTCAGTTCGGTAGGTGGCAATACCAGCTCCAGCAGCAATTCCGGAATGTTAATCACTCCGCCACCAAAAATCGGTACCGCGTCACAGCCGCAAATTCAGCCCGTACAGCGCCCGGTACAGACCGCGCCTGTTCAGTCTGTTCCGGAACAACCTGTTCAGACTGTTAATGGCAAAATCATCTATAACCGTCAGTATGGGAACATTCCGAAAGGGAGCTATACCGGCGGCAGTACCTATACCGTAAAACGCGGTGATACTTTATTTTATATTGCGTGGATAACCGGGAACGATTTCCGAGACCTTGCCCAGCGCAACCATGTTGCTGCACCCTACGGTTTGACAGTGGGTCAAACCCTGCAAGTGGGTAATGCATCAGGTACGCCAATAACGGGCGGAAATGCGATAACTCAGGCAGATGCGAGCGCACAAGGAATTGTCTCAAAACCTGCACAAAATTCCACCGTAGCTGTTGCTTCAAAACCAACAATTACGTATTCTGAGGATTCAGGTGAACAAAGTGCTAACAAAATGTTGCCGAACAACAAGCCTGCGACCCCTGTCACAGCGCCTGTTACGGCTCCAACTGTCAGCACGACCGAACCGACCATCAGCAGCACGTCAACCAGTACGCCGATTGCTTCCTGGCGCTGGCCGACAGATGGCAAAGTTATCGACAACTTCTCTGCTACCGAGGGTGGCAACAAAGGTGTCGATATCGCAGGTAGCAAAGGACAGGCAATCGTCGCGACCGCAGATGGACGCGTCGTCTATGCCGGTAACGCGCTTCGCGGTTACGGTAATCTTATTATCATCAAACATAACGATGATTACCTGAGTGCCTACGCCCATAACGATACGATGCTGGTCCGGGAACAACAAGAAGTTAAGGCGGGGCAAAAAATCGCTACCATGGGTAGCTCCGGAACCAGTTCTACACGCTTGCATTTTGAAATTCGTTACAAGGGGAAATCCGTAAACCCGCTGCGCTATTTGCCGCAGCGATAAATCGGCAAAGTGGTTGAACCGTTCCTCATTGTTGTCGTTGCAGCGCGCGCAGATGCCGCTGCAATAGTCAGTAATGAAGTGCTTTTCAGGTGCTTTGTCCAGGGATCACGGGTAGGAGCCACCTTATGAGTCAGAATACGCTGAAAGTTCATGATTTAAATGAAGATGCGGAATTTGATGAGAACGGAGTAGAGGCTTTTGATGAGAAAGCCTTAGTTGAAGAGGAACCCAGTGATAACGACCTGGCCGAAGAGGAATTGTTATCGCAGGGCGCTACCCAGCGTGTGCTGGATGCGACTCAGCTTTATCTTGGGGAAATTGGTTATTCCCCTCTGCTAACGGCCGAAGAAGAAGTTTATTTTGCACGTCGCGCTTTGCGTGGTGACGTTGCTTCTCGCCGCCGCATGATCGAAAGTAACCTGCGTCTGGTAGTGAAAATTGCCCGTCGTTATAGCAATCGTGGCCTGGCGTTGCTGGACCTGATTGAAGAAGGGAACCTGGGCCTGATCCGTGCGGTTGAAAAATTCGACCCGGAACGTGGTTTCCGTTTCTCCACCTATGCGACCTGGTGGATTCGTCAGACTATTGAACGGGCGATTATGAATCAAACCCGTACTATCCGTCTGCCAATCCATATTGTTAAAGAGCTGAACGTCTATCTGCGTACCGCGCGTGAGTTGTCCCATAAACTGGACCACGAACCGAGTGCGGAAGAGATTGCCGAACAACTCGACAAGCCGGTCGATGATGTGAGTCGCATGCTGCGCCTCAACGAGCGTATCACCTCGGTGGATACACCGCTGGGTGGTGATTCCGAGAAAGCGCTGCTGGATATCCTGGCCGATGAAAAAGAAAACGGCCCGGAAGACACAACGCAAGATGACGATATGAAACAGAGCATCGTCAAATGGCTGTTCGAACTGAACGCCAAACAGCGTGAAGTGCTGGCACGTCGTTTCGGTCTGCTGGGATATGAAGCAGCAACGCTGGAAGATGTGGGTCGTGAAATCGGTCTGACACGCGAGCGCGTACGTCAGATTCAGGTTGAAGGTCTGCGCCGTCTGCGTGAAATCCTGCAGGCGCAAGGGCTGAATATCGAAGCGCTTTTCCGCGAATAAGTATTGAACATCAAAAGGCCGGTCCAATGACCGGCCTTTTTCTTGCGTGCTTTCCGGCTTAACGCTTATCTGCCGCCAGCAGCGGTGGGATCGTTGGCACCTGCGGCGCGTCATCAATATCTTTTTGCGTCATACGAAACGCCTCCGGATAGTGTTCGCGACTGGTGCGACGTAGTGGTTCGGTATCGCGCCAGGTATACAGACAATGCTGGCACTGATAAACGGTCCAGATACCTTTCACCGGTGAGGTTGCCATCACCTCAATGTGTTCATCGGCACAACGTGGACAAATCATTCTCTTCTCCTTATTTACGTGCGGCCAGCATGGCGGTCAGTTTTTCAACCCACTCTTTGGTTTCAGGGAGATCCTGTACAGGTTGGCTGTAGTGACCGCGCGTATCCGGTGCGACCGGCGTCGTCGCGTCGATAATCAGTTTGTCGGTAATGCCTGCCGGGCTTGAGCCTGGGTCCAGCTCCAGTACCGACATATTCGGTAACTGCACAAGATCGCCTGCCGGGTTCACTTTTGACGACAGCGCCCACATCACCTGCGGCAGGTTGAACGGGTCAACGTCTTCATCGACCATAATGACCATTTTTACGTAGCCCAGGCCGTGCGGCGTGGTCATGGCGCGCAGGCCCACCGCGCGGGCAAAACCGCCGTAGCGTTTTTTGGTGGAGATGATGGCCAGCAGGCCGTGGGTGTACATGGCATTCACTGCCTGCACTTCCGGGAACTCAGCTTTTAACTGTTGATACAGGGGGACGCAGGTCGCCGGGCCAATCAGGTAGTCGATTTCAGTCCACGGCATACCCAGGTAAAGCGATTCAAAAATCGGTTTTGTGCGATAAGAGACTTTATCGATACGCACGACCGTCATATTGCGTCCACCGGAATAGTGACCGGTAAATTCGCCGAAGGGGCCTTCGATTTCGCGTTTACGCCCCTCGATAACCCCTTCGAGGATCACTTCCGAGCCCCACGGTACATCAAAACCGGTGAGCGGCGCGGTGGCGATGGGGTAAGGACTTTCGCGCAGCGCCCCGGCCATTTCGTATTCTGACTGATCGTATTTCAGCGGCGTGGCACCCATCAGGGTGATGATCGGATCGTTCCCGAGCGTGATCGCAACCGGCAAGTCTTCGCCACGCTCCTCCGCTTTATGCAGATGTAGCGCAATGTCGTGCATCGGCACCGGCTGCAGGCCCAGTTTGCGTTTGCCTTTCACTTCCATACGGTAGATGCCGACGTTTTGCTTACCAAAATGGTCAGGATCGACCGGATCGCGGGAGACAACGCACGCTTTATCAAGATAGAAACCGCCATCGCCATCGTTCAGACGAAACAGCGGCAGGATGTCAAACAGGTTAATCTCTTCACCATTGACAGTATTTTCCGCCCACAGCGGATTTGCACGGCGCTCCGGTGCGACAGGGAAGGTATCCCAGCGGCGGATAAACTCGTCAATCTGCTTTTTAACTGGCGTGTTCGATGGCAAACCCATAGAGATCGCATGATTCTGCCAGGAACCAATGGTGTTCATTGCCACGCGCGCATCGGTAAAGCCGCGAAT
The DNA here is from genome assembly GCF_015167655.1 of Citrobacter sp. BDA59-3. Lineage (NCBI taxonomy): Bacteria > Pseudomonadati > Pseudomonadota > Gammaproteobacteria > Enterobacterales > Enterobacteriaceae > Citrobacter > Citrobacter sp. BDA59-3. Next base: position 4,280,215 of record NZ_CP063427.1, on the reverse strand, counting down.
ATTATCGAACCACAGTGCAGGCGCGCCGTCGCCGATACGCCCGGTGGCATTGGCCGCCGCCGCAATATCTGGCTCGGCGTTAACCTCTTCACTGATTTTCAGCAGTTGTCCCTGATCATCAAGGGCCTGCAAGAAGCTTCGTAAATCATCAAAAGCCATATTCTTTCTCCTGTGAAAAATGCTGTGCCGCCTGCAGGCCCTCCCAACGGCGTGCTTTGCGGTGCTCCAGACCAAACTGGTCGAGCACGCGGGCCACGATATGCTGGGTAATGTCATCAACAGTCTGCGGATGGTTGTAATACGCGGGCATGGGAGGGACCATCGCCACCCCCATGCGGGAAAGCGCTAACATATTTTCTAAATGAATGGTGCTCAGCGGCATTTCACGCGGGACGAGCACCAGTTTGCGGCCCTCTTTGAGCACCACATCGGCGGCGCGACCAACCAGCCCTTCGGCGTAGCCCGCACGGATACCTGCCAGCGTTTTCATGCTGCAGGGAATAATTATCATGCCGTCGGTGCGAAACGAGCCTGAGGAGATGGTGGCTGCCTGATCGGCCGGGTTATGAGTGACATCAGCCAGTGCCGCCACTTCGCGGGCAGTCCAGGGCGTTTCCAGTTCAATAGTAGTTTTCGCCCACTTCGACATCACCAGATGAGTTTCAACCTCTGGCATCTCCTGTAGCGCCTGCAATAACGCCACGCCCAATGGTGCGCCGGTTGCCCCCGTCATCCCGATTATCAGTTTCATTCACCACCTCAATCATTGTTCGTATGCGAACGTTTTGAAATAACCTACTCCTGAGGATCGTCACAGACAAGATTGTTCGTATACGTGCGCATTTTTTGCTAAAAAAAGTCGCGTTAAAATTCGGCAAGTTAATGGCTATCATAGGGAGGAGAAACCCATAACGGAGCATTCATGGAGTTAAGAAAAGAGGCCTTTCACCTGCTACGTCAGCTATTCCAGCAACACACGGCGCGCTGGCAACAGGTACTGCCGGAACTGACCAAACCACAATATGCGGTGATGCGTTCTATTGCCGAAAATCCCGGTATTGAACAGGTTGCCCTGACGGAGGTGGCGGTCAGCACGAAAGCGACCCTCGCGGAAATGCTCAGCCGTATGGAGACGCGTGGTCTGGTCCGCCGTGAGCACGATCCGGACGACAAACGACGCCGTTTTTTATTTTTGACCGAGGAAGGTGAAGCGGTGCTGAAGGCGAGCATCCCGGCGGGTAATGGCGTGGACGCAGAGTTTCTTGGCAAGTTAAGCGAGGAAGAACGTGAGCAATTCACGCAGCTCGTTCGTCGGATGATGCGCTGAATCAGTAGGGAAGGGCAGGAAACAAACCGGACGGAGTGTTTCCTGCAAAATACGACGTATTAGTTCAGCGTGTATTCCAGCGAGATTTCCGCATTTAATACTTTCGATACCGGACAACCGGCTTTGGCTTTCTGAATGGCTTCATCAAATTTAGCAGGATCGGCCCCCGGTACTTTTACTGCACTTTTCAGGGCGACTTTGGTAATCGCGAACCCGCCGTCAACCTGGTCCAGCGTGACGGTTGCCGTTGTGTCGATGCTGTCTGCCGTGTAGCCTACTTCGCCCAGAATGAGCGAAAGCGCCATTGAGAAACAGGCCGCATGTGCCGCGCCGATCAGCTCTTCCGGGTTAGTCCCCTGAACGCCTTCGAAACGGGTGTTGAAGCCATAAGGAAGTTCTTTAAGGGCACCGCTTTCTGTTGAAACAGTCCCTTTCCCACGTTTCAGATCACCTTCCCAGTGAGCCTGCCCTTTCTTGTGAATTGCCATAGCATGGTTCCTTTTCATTATTGAGAGAAATCAGTCGAGACAAATAAAAAGTATAGAAGCCGATATCGGGCTTGCCTGGCATTCGGGGAAATTATTCGATAAAGCATGGCCCGCAAGGTCGTTGCGGGCCGGGGGAGTTAGATGAGGCTTTTGAGACGGTAAATCCACTCGAGCGCCTGACGCGGCGTGAGGGAATCGGGGTCAAGATTTTCCAGCGCTTCCATTGCCGGGCTGGTCTCTTCCGGTACGGCTAACAGCGACATCTGCGTGCCATCAATCTGCGTGGCGCCGGCACTCGGCGACAGGCTTTCCAGCTCGCGCAATTTTCCACGCGCGCGCTTGATCACCTCTTTTGGAACACCTGCCAGTGCGGCTACCGCCAGACCATAGCTTTTGCTCGCCGCACCATCCTGCACGCTGTGCATAAAGGCAATGGTGTCGCCATGTTCCAGCGCGTCAAGATGGACATTGGTCACACCTTCCATTTTTTCTGGCAACTGGGTCAGTTCGAAATAGTGAGTGGCGAACAACGTCAACGCTTTGATTTTATTGGCCAGATTCTCTGCACAGGCCCAGGCCAGCGACAGACCGTCGTAGGTAGAGGTGCCGCGACCAATTTCATCCATCAGCACCAGGCTGTTTTCCGTGGCGTTATGCAGGATATTGGCCGTTTCGGTCATCTCCACCATAAAGGTCGACCGCCCGCTTGCCAGATCATCTGCCGCGCCCACACGCGTAAAGATGCGATCAATAGGGCCTATTTCCACCTTCTGCGCCGGAACGTAGCTGCCGATATACGCCAGCAACGCGATCAGCGCCGTCTGGCGCATGTAGGTACTTTTACCGCCCATATTCGGCCCGGTAATGATGAGCATCCTGCGCTGGGGCGAAAGGTTCAAGGGGTTGGCGATAAACGGTTCATTGAGCACACGCTCCACGACCGGGTGACGGCCTTCAACAATACGGATACCGGGTTTATCGCTGAATGTCGGACAGCAGTAGTTCAGCGTGTCCGCACGCTCTGCCAGATTGACCAGCACGTCCAGCTCTGCCAGCGCCGTGGCGCTCTGCTGTAAATCGCCAAGGTGCGGCAGCAATTTGTCGAACAGTTCATCATAAAGCTGTTTTTCCAGCGCCAGCGCTTTGCCTTTTGAGGTCAAAACCTTGTCTTCATACTCTTTCAGTTCAGGAATAATGTAGCGCTCGGCATTTTTCAGCGTCTGACGGCGAACATAGTGAATGGGGGCAAGATGGCTCTGCCCGCGGCTAATCTGAATGTAATAGCCGTGTACGGCGTTATAGCCGACTTTAAGGGTATCGAGACCGAGCTTTTCGCGCTCGCGAATTTCCAGTCTGTCGAGGTAGTCCGTTGCGCCGTCTGCCAGCGCTCGCCACTCATCGAGCTCGGCGTTGTACCCCGGCGCGATAACGCCGCCATCGCGCACCAGCACCGGCGGGGCATCAATGATGGCGCGTTCCAGCAGTTCACGTAGTTCCGTAAACTCACCCATTTTTTCCCGCAGGTTTTGCACCGGCTCGCTCTTCACCTGCGCCAGTTGGGCGCGCAGCTCCGGCAGTTGCTGGAACGCATGGCGCATGCGCGCGAGGTCGCGGGGTCTGGCAGTTCGCAGTGCCAGACGGGCAAGAATACGTTCCAGATCGCCAACCTGACGCAGTACTGGCTGCAATTCGCCGGTGTTTTCCTGCAATGCGCCAATGGTCTGCTGACGTTCCAGAAGGGTTTTGGTATCGCGTACCGGCATATGCAGCCAGCGTTTGAGCATACGGCTGCCCATCGGCGTGACCGTGCAGTCGAGCACGGATGCCAGGGTGTTTTCGATACCGCCCGCCAGGTTCTGGGTAATTTCCAGATTGCGGCGCGTGGCGGCATCCATAATGATGCTGTCCTTCTGGCGCTCCATGGTGATGGAACGAATGTGGGGCAGGGCGGTGCGCTGGGTATCTTTGACATACTGCAACAGACAACCCGCAGCGCAGAGGCCGCGTGGGGCATTTTCCACACCAAAGCCAACCAGATCGCGGGTACCAAATTGCAGATTGAGCTGCTGGCGTGCGGTGTCGATTTCAAATTCCCATAGCGGGCGACGGCGCAGACCACGGCGGCCTTCAATCAGCGATGTTTCGGCGAAGTCTTCGGCATAGAGCAACTCAGCGGGGTTAGTGCGCTGCAGTTCTGCCGCCATGGTTTCACGGTCAGCGGGTTCACTGACGCGAAAACGCCCGGAGCTAATATCCAGCGTGGCATAGCCAAACCCTTTGCTGTCCTGCCAGATGGCCGCCAGCAAGTTGTCCTGACGCTCCTGCAATAACGCTTCGTCGCTGATGGTGCCTGGGGTGACGATACGCACCACTTTGCGCTCAACCGGCCCTTTGCTTGTGGCCGGATCGCCGATTTGCTCGCAAATGGCGACCGATTCACCCAGGCTGACCAGTTTTGCCAGATAGTTCTCTACCGCGTGATGCGGCACCCCGGCCATCGGGATGGGTTCACCTGCGGAAGCGCCGCGTTTCGTCAACGAGATGTCCATCAACTGAGATGCACGTTTCGCATCGTCATAAAACAGCTCGTAAAAGTCGCCCATGCGATAGAAGAGCAGGATATCCGGATGTTGTGCTTTCAGTTTCAGATACTGCTGCATCATTGGGGTGTGGGCGTCGAAATTCTCTAGTGTACTCATCAGTTTATGATGTCCATTTTCTTAAATTTTAATGAGTTAGTGATGTTTGTTGTTCTCATTGAGTTTCACGTCTCATTGATTTTCATGAATGCCGGGGCATTTCATAAATGCGCAGATTGCATGATAACGGAGTCTGTGAGGGAGGAAAACCAGAGGGAAGGCCGCTGTTGTTTAAAACGAGAGAAATGGTGAGGTCTGGTGACAAAGATAAGGCTGATATTAGCGAAATTCGTGGTTTACGTTTCTCCTGTGGTGCGACTGGTGTTAAGTCTTATTTCTACCGCTACACGAGTCCTGTGACAGGAAAACTTGCTCGGGTCAAAATTGGCAACTTTCCGCAGACTTCTCTCGCCGCTGCACGTCTTAAACTCAACGAATTAAAGCTCCTCCGTCAGGAAGGTCGGTGCCCTGCATCGGAACTCAAGCAGGAAAAACAACTTCGTGCAATCGAGGCTGAACAGGCCAAAGTACCTGAATTAACTGTGCAGGGATTAGTTGAGCTCTACCTGACTGAGAGCATTGAGGACCGCAAAACTAAGGATGGCAAAATCATTCCGGGGGCCCGGAAGAAGAAAGGCCAGGATGAAGTGCGCAGAACACTGTATGCCGATGCGGTAGATAAACTGGGTGATCGTAATGCAGCGGAAATCACACGCAACGACGTGATTACGCTAATCAATGGCATTGTCGCTGTAAGCGTGGGGAATATACAGACTAGCTATCATTTATAACTATGCTACGTAGCTAGTTTTCTAGCTAGAAATAATCAGCCGAACGTGAAAAATAGTCTTCAGCTATGCCGACTACCATGCTCTGGAGAAGCAGCAGAAGGGAGCCTGGGAATAGGTTATCGGGGGAACCAGTATTGGCAGCGCGACCTGGCAGCTCAGAATGGAGCGAGAACAGTAAATAGGGGTCAGTCCACTGCCCCCTCTATGGAACTGCGCCGGAAGAAAATCAGCGCCTTAATTCCTCCGCGAAAGGGGGCAGGATACTAGCCGGTGGAGTATGCAGACCGGAACCGTGCGGTTGCAAATCAGCGACTGAGTGGGAGCAAGGCCCGGTGGAAATGGACAACAGATTATAACCGTCGGTCGATAGCGGAAACGGCGATGTACAGAGTAAAGCACTATTCGGGGAGTCGCTGACACTGCGTGATTATGATGGTCAGGTCGCAGAGGTTCTGGCCATGGTACGTGCGCTGAACAAAATGACGAAGGCAGGTATGCCAGAAAGCGTACGTATCGCCTGAAAACCTGACCGCTACGGAGATGCTTACCCAAAATCTGATTTATTCAACAAAGCCCTTATAGGAATAATCCTAACTACTCATTTTGTTTGAGCCGGAATAATGAAATAAGGCTCTCTTTCATATGATAAGTACAAGTGAAAGAGCAATAAAAACAAGATGGAATAAATCATTATGTCTTACACTATTTTCATCAAACGTTTATGGCAGAGCGAAAATTCAACAATAAGTGAATTCTCGATATCCGGCACTGAAATCTCCGGTTATTTTCTGGAACGCCCCGGGCCGGATACGACGGAAGCAAATTTACGAAAAAGAATTCCTGACGGTTCCTATAGCTTGAAATGGCATGCCAGCGGCAGAATGCGGAAATTCAGTCCATTACCTAATTTGTTCAATGCGAGTGTACCCTCAAGTCGCGCTATACTGATCCATCCAGGCAACGTTCCCGCCGACACGGATGGTTGTTTATTGCCCGGGAAGTCAAAAGGAGATGACCGAATAGGGCAAAGTCTGGGGTTATATGAAGAGATTAAGCAATTGATGGTTGATAAAGGGATAGAAAATTTTAATGTATTAATCACCTCATGCTACGTGGATTGCAAAAAATGAAAAAATACGCCAGCTTGATGTTCCTTCTTTTTATTTCTGTGTTCTCTCTTCGCGTAATGGCGACGGTGGAAATAAAGAACGGTGTACTCCAGGCTTACTGGCAACCGAACTGGAATGCTGATGCAACGGTCAATACGCCAGAGTTAGAGTTTCGCTATTTTGCCTTGGGTAATAAAAGGAAAGATAACAAAATAATTGATATTACTGCTAAAGGCAGTGAAGCGCAGAAGATCGCATTTATCAAAAAGAACTTTAAGAATATCCCGGATAACTTCTTTACCTTTAAAGAGTGGTACGTTAACCAACCCGGTACGATTAAAGTACCTGCGGTGGTTAACTATATGGAGTGCAACACAGATAACTATAAAGCCGATCTGCAGTCATTTCAGCCGGATAATGCTGCGCAAAACGCTGACGATATGATGGCCCAGAATTTTGGCGGCTGTGGATCAGAAACGCCTTATCTCGTGTTGTATCAGTTGAAAGAGGGTGAAAAAACGTTATCCCTTAAAAGCGAGGCCAGTGAAACAGCTTCAGATTTGGCCTCAGTCAATAGTAATGAAACGCTGGCTAAAATCAGAACCGTCGATAAAGCGTGGATCTATGTTGCAGTTTACGACGAAGCGGAAAAAGGGCATCTGAGCAACAAACGTGGGTTTGTTAAACTGAGCTCTCTGACACCGCTGAACTGATAACGTGTATTAGCTCAAACTTTTTCTGAACATGGACATCATCTTCAGTGGGGATGTTTCATGAACTAAATGAGTGGTGGACTAAATTTAACATAAGATAGATTATCCACATCATCTATGTAGTAGCAAAGTTGTAATGTCCGTTCTGGGCTAAGTAGATGTCTGGACTGACCCCGCCCCGGTAGACGATTCTGCCCTATAGTTTGAGTATAGCACCTGTCCTCGAACCCGATTACGAAGCATGTTGGTGATACAACGGATCCCATGCTTCATTATTTTTCAGCATTGCGTTAAGGATGGTCAGTAGTTTTCTGATGCAGGCGGTCAGTGCAACCTTTTTTGGTTTTCCTGCGGCAACGAGGCGTGTATAGAATTCTTTAATTACTGGGTTGTGCCTCGTCCCGACCAGTGCGGACATATAGAGAGCTGTTCGGACGGAGGCTCGCCCTCCAAATACCGTTCGGCGACCGCGCATTGTGCCGGAATCTCTGTTTACTGGAGCAACCCCAATAAGCGCACTAATTTCACGTTGTGACAACGTTCCAAGCTCCGGAACCTCAGCCAGCAGCACGGCAACAGTCGCTGCACCAACACCTTTAACGGCGCTCAATAATGCAGATAATTCACTGAAATTTTTCGAAATATAGGCTGACATTTCAGCTTCTATACGAGCCATTTCACTTTTTAATACCGAAATAATAAATCTGATACTTTCATGATTCTGAGGATGCGATGGATGCAATCTGTTTCGCTCAGCTGTAAGCATTATCGTTAATTGTCGGCGTATGACCACCATTGCTGCCAGCAACTGCCTGTGAGCATCAGGTAAGGGACGAATATATTTTTCCCGCTCAGGATGCTGGTTAATAACTTTTGCCATTTGTAGCAGGACTCTGGCATCTATTTGGTCGGTCTTAGCCAGATAGCCCATTGCGCGGGCAAAATCTCGCGCCTGTCGGGGATTGATAACAACCACATCAAAACCTTCAGACTGAAGATAGCCAGCCACACCAGACTCAAGTCCCCCGGTGGCTTCCATCAGGATCAGTTGAGTTTCATTTCGCTTTAACTCTTTGAGTATCTGATTAAAACCGCCATTTTCATTTGGCACAGTGAATGACTGGGCAATATTGCTGATTGCAATATCCAGAGTGCTTTTCGAAACATCAATGCCTGCACAACGTTGATTTGACACGCTCATCTATACCCCTCCTTGCAAATACGATTTGAAGTTCAGACAACTGTTCGGGCTTCAGATGAACGACTCAGCTTGTGCGTCAGTCGCTATGCTGCGGGCTTGAATAACCCCAGGAGGAATCGGACTACACGGGCTTTGCCAAATCTAAGCCAGAACATAGTAATCCACTTTCAAGATACAAGGAGGAGCGTATGGGCACACCACGATTTACACCTGAATTTAAGGAAGAAGCCGTCCGTCAGATAACACCGCAGACAGCCGTTTCACCGCCGCTTGTGCTTCTTGCGCACTGGTAAAATTGGTAAATCCCATCAATAGCCCGTTTTGCGGCGGGGTGCCTGCATCCCATTCACTGAGCGCCTTGACACCCAGCCCAGCCGCCAGCGCCGCCGTTGCCAGTGCTTTATCGGATTGATGTTCATTCAGGTAAGCCAGAACCTGTATTCCCCCGGCCTGTGGCTGGATGTGCAGAGAGGAGCCGAAAACACGTTCAAGTGCCTCTACAAGATAACCGCGCCTGATGGCGTACAACTGACGCATTTTGCGCAAATGGCGGGCAAAATGCCCCTGTTGCATAAACGCTGCCACCATCGCTTGCGGCAGAATCGATCCCGGCCCTGGCCAGTGATTAACGGCCTCGTCAAAGGTCAGTTGCAAAGAGGGGGGCACCACCACGTAGGCCAGACGTAAGCCGGGAAAAAGAACCTTACTAAAGGTGCCGGTATAAAGCACACGTTGCTCATGGTCGAGGCTTTTCAGGGCCGGGAGTGGGTGGCCCTGGTAGCGGAACTCACTGTCGTAGTCATCCTCTATGATCCAGGCATCTTTTTGATTCGCCCACGCCAGCAATGCCAGGCGTCGGGGTAAGGACAGCGCGACGCCTGTGGGGCTTTGGTGAGAAGGGGTAACGACGGCAAAACGGGCGTTCGGTGCCAGTTGCTCCCCGGTGGCAACCTGTAGCCCCTCTTTATCTACCGGAACGGGTGTCAGCGTCATGCCCATTTGCTGCAAAAAGTATCTGCCGGGAAAGTAGCCGGGGTTTTCATACCAGCCTCCGTCGCCGGCTCGTAACACGGTGCGACACAACAGTTCAAGCGCCCCCTGATAGCCGATGGTAATAAAGACCTGCTCCGGCGTGCAGGCGATACCGCGAGAGATACCCAGGTAGGTGGCGATGGCTTCCCGAAGGGGCGCATATCCGGCCGGATCGGGCTGAGTCATCATCGTTGACTCAATCAGGCGCAGTGTTTGTGCTGACAGGCGAGACCATATTTTTCGTGGGAACGCGTCCAGCGCCGGAACACCTGGCTGAAAGGGTAAAATATTTCCCGTCAGGCGCGTCGGACACGCCTGTGCCTCAGAGGTTTTGCGTCCCCGTGGCGGACTTCCGGCATTCGGCAGCCTCGCCAGTTGGGGGGAAACCTGGGTACCTGCCGCTCCCTTCGTTACAAGATAGCCTTCGCTCACCAGCATCTGATACGCCATTTCCACCGTTCCCCGCGCCACGTGAAGCTCGCTGGCGAGATTACGTATTGATGGCACGCGTTCCCCAGGACGTAACCGACCGGCAGTGATGGCGTCGCGATATCGCTGATAAAGCTGCAAATAGAGCGGCGTGTCTGGCTGCCAGGTGGCTTCAGGCATCAGTGCTTTCACGGTCTTTGTCCTGGTCATTTAGATAATTCTTGTCACTGTAGCATAGGTCATCGCGGCGATATATTGCAGCCATCAGACAGGAGAAACGTATGGCGACATTTGAAGTACATAAGGTTGAAAGTGAACGGGCGCTCCATGCCGCGTACCTGGTCATGCGGGAGTTGCGACCACACCTGACCGATGCAGAGAACTTTATTACTCGCGTTCATCGCCAGGCTGAGAAGGGGTATTGCCTGCTGGGCGTCTGGCAGGAGCAAGAGCTACTGGCTCTGGCGGGTTACCGGATCTCTGAAAATCTGCTGTATGGGCGTTTTCTGTATGTTGATGACCTTGTGACGGCGCCCCGTGCACGCAGCCTCGGTCTGGGCGCGATATTAATCGATGCTCTGCGTGAAGAGGCGCGCGCTCAGACTTGTACTCATCTGGTGCTCGATACCGGTTTAGGTAATGCGCTGGGCCAACGTTTCTACTATCGACAAGGCTTGCTGGCGGTAGGTATGCACTTTCGCCAGTCCTTAATATGACGTTTTTTAATAACCGGAGATAACCTGATGAGCACCCCACAACGTTTACCCTATTACACCCTTTCCGCGGAAGCGTATAACGGCTTTGCTGCGACCAAAAAGGCGCTCAGTAAGAGCAGCCTCGGGAAAGCGCTGATTGAGTTAGTCTGGCTGCGCATCTCGCAGATTAACGGCTGCGCATTTTGCCTTGAGATGCACGCCAAAGCCCTGCGTGCCGACGGTGAAAGCGCTGCGCGACTGGACAGCCTGGCAGGCTGGCGGGTCAGCGAATTATTTAGTGAACGTGAACGTGCCGCCCTCGCGTGGACGGAGTCGCTGACGCATGTCGATAAAACGCATGCTCCTGACGAAGACTATACCCCTCTGGCGGCCCATTTCAGCGAAGTTGAAATTTCCGATCTGACCTTTGCGATTGCACTGATGAGCGCATTTAACCGTCTGGCGATCGGCATGCGTCAGTAATCCGTATGTCCGGCTCAGGGACGTGCCGGAATGCGTACTCTGCATCTCAAATGCAGCCCATCCCCGACTCCTTGAGTCCACTATTTTCGCCTGGCCAATCTCCCGGATACCTGTTGTTCTCCTTTGAAAATCATATCTGCGATATGAAGCGGTTCCAGCCGCAAGCATGATCGCGTTGAGATGCTTGTTGCATGGCCATGTTGAGTGGCCTATGATTGCAATTGCAATGATTGCATTTGCAATCCAATCACGCGATAAGGATAAACATGATACAGATAACCCGCGACCTCGCTTTTTATACGGCGGACACGCCAAACGGGCAAAAAGTCAGCATATTTCTGAAAGAAGCCGGCCTGGCGTATGAGCAGTTCGATCTTGATCTTGGCAAGGGGGATCAGCATCAACCCGATTTCCTTAAGATCAACCCGATTGGCAAGATCCCCGTGATTGTTGATCGGCAAACCGGCCTGCGCATTTTTGAGTCGGGTGCCATCCTTTCCTGGCTCTCATCGAAAACGGGGTGTTTGCTGCCCGCGACAGAAGCGGAAAACATTGCCGTGCAACAGTGGCTATTTTTCCAGGTCGGCAGTATCGGCCCAATGCTGGGGCAGTTGTGGTGGTTTTTGCATGGCGCCAAAACGGTCAATGACGAGGCAATAGCGCGATACCAGGCGCAATCACTGCGTCTGTACCAGGTTGTGGATACACGGCTCAGTGAGTCTGCTTTCCTCGCCGGTGAAAACTATAGCATTGCTGATATTGCCGCATTCACCTGGCTGCGAACCTGGGACGAGCTGAGACTGAACATTACGCCTTACCCGCACGTCAAGCGGTGGCTTCATGTGATCGCCGCGCGACCGGCGGTACAAGCGGGACTTCATGCGAGTAAGCCGGCTTCCAGAGCAACGAGGCAACGCTCAACCTCCAGTGAGGAGTAAGTCTATGGCGTGGACCTGTTTGTTTCTTGCTGCAGCCCTTGAGATCGTGATGGGCATTTCCCTCAAATTAAACGCGGGATGGACCCGGCTCGGGGCAAGTATCATTGCCGTTATGGCTGGGCTGGGCAGTATTTACTTGCTTGCATTGGCGTTGCGTTCCCTACCTGTTGGAATGGCTTATGCCATGTGGACCGGCACAGGAACGATTGGGCTGGTGCTTGCGGGTATGCTGATTTTTCAGGATGAGATGAGCTGGCCCCGGATGTGTTTTATGGGACTGACTTTTATTGGCATTATCGGATTACGTTTTTGCGAAACAACGGGGTAAGCGCATCATTGGCCCGGCTGGCGGTAGCGCCTCTACGTTAATGACACAGTGGCTTAACAGGCCGCTGTGCTAAAACAGAGAATATCGACAGGAACCCTGACCTCTTAATTTTATCGGTAATAACGCAGATCTTATCTTCCCCTGGCTTTTTCACCGGTCAGCGTTAACACCGTGCTTGTGATAATGGCGACGACTTTACCGTCCTCGCGCGCTATTTCGCACCGGTAGTGGCTGATTGTTTTACCGCGATGTTCCACCCTGGCGGTAGCCAACAAACGTGAACGCCATACGGGGCGCAGGAACGTGGTTTTAATGTCGATGCTGGTAAAACTTTCATCCTTTTTCATTAAGGTAGAATGCGCCGTTCCAATCGCCGCATCCGCCAGTTCACATAATAGCCCGCCGTGGACGGTACCTTGCTGATTTCCGTGAAGTGCCGGATTGGCATCAAGCGCAAGGGTTGCTGTCGCTTCACCGACATCCACAATACTGAAACCAAGCAGTCGTGAGATGGCAGTGGGATAATTCATATGCGTTGTCATTGTCTCGTCCAGTGTTCCTTGCAACTGGCGCTGCAAAAACTCCAGAACGGGGATATAAACAGTCTTTTCTTTCATCATAACCCTCTGTACGGATAAATACCGCCGCTATGGAAATAACGCAGGGCATTTGTCATTTCCCGGAAATAACCAGAAACGCCCGATGGGTATTATGTAGATGGAAATTTTCGGGAATAAATTAATATTCTCTCAACACTATGTCCGTTATCTGCAAACCGATTTGCCTCCGTATCCCTGGAGGCTTATAAAAACTATTGCAACAGCCCAGACTTTCTACCGGGGATGATTTCTACTTTCGCACCGCGACTATCATTTCCAGCTCAACAGGCGCGCCCCGAGGGAGTTCAGCGACACCTACCGAGGTTCGGGTATGAGTGCCCCTTGCCCCAAGCCTTGCGACGAGTTGATCGGAAGCTCCGTTCATCACCTGGCTTTGCTGGGTAAAACCAGGCGCAGAAGCAATATACCCAACCACTTTAAGCACCTGGATAATATTTTCCTCGCCGCCTGCGGCCTCACTCACTGCCGCAATACAGAGGTCTGCACAAAAAGCAGCAGCCTGTTGGGCGGCAGGGAGATCAATGTCCATTCCCACTTTTCCTGAATAAAGTAGAGTTTCACCTTTACGCGGAAGCTGCCCGCTCACATAAGCCAGCCCGTCATGGATAATAACGGGTACATAATTCCCACCCGGCTTATTCGTTATATGTTCAGTCATCATCTCACCTGTATTTACCATTGCTGCATTCAAAAAAAACGTATTCACGCATGGGTCAGAATACACGCTGACAACCCTGTTTGAGCGGGAATTATTTTCATATTCCAGGCTTGATGATTTGCCCTGGGAAATCCTCACGCAGGTATCACAAGGGGACCACAATGGCTGTCGGTAATAAATGTGGCCAGCAATTCGGCGGGTTGACTCTTACTGACGTTTTCGGCAAAAAGGTGTAACGCGCCTGGCGGTTCGAACCATGTCTGCCCAGCTTTATACGTTTCTGCCGCACTCCCTTCCATTTGCGAGCGCAAAGTGCCTTTCAGGACAAAAGCAGACACTGACCCCGGATGCCGATGGCTCGGTGTATACGCGTCGGGCGGAAAATCAATTACCGCGACGGTAAGAGATTTACCGGGAATGCCGGGCAAAGGCTCACAGGAAACGGGCCTGATGCTTGTTTCGGGACGAGCGACTTCCATGGGGCCGGGCATACCGGACATCTGCATGTTCTGAGAATGTCGATCAGAATAATGGATGTCTGGCGTTGACGCGCCCGGATGATATACCGAATGGACAAAATGCCCTCCGGGGAGCAATGCCGCGCCTGTAGCGGCGATGACGGCGAGCAGCCTGAAAGACAAGGGTCTCTTCCCCAGGGAGAAAGATGAGTTATGTTGTGTAACCATGGGAACCTCTTTTCTGACGAAATGGCGCAACAACGGGCAGTAAAGGGCGTTAGAGACGGAAATCAGCAGACCATCCCAGTGTCTGGATAGCCTTCGCAGAAGTTACAGCAAGCCCGGCGTCTGCAATATTGTATATACCGTGCTCGCCTGTGTTTATGGCGAGCACGGCGGCACAGGCTGCGGCATCAACATGGACCGTCGGTGACGTGCCGGGCATGTCCGCACCGGTCCCAGGACCATAGAGACGCCCGTAACGCAGAACAATCCCTGTGACAGACCCTGGATGACCCAACACCACAGATTCCAGCGCCACAACACCGGAAACGCTGGTAAGGCGAGGTTCGGGGGCCAGCAGATCGAGCGGCATTGTTTCATCGCAGGGTTCATTTCCGGGCGCGTAAGTCCAGGCGATACTTTGTGCGATCACGCGCTTCACGCCTGCCGCAACAGCCGCCTGCATCAGACTGGCCGTGCCTTCACGCCGTATGCGTGCGTTTCGGGCAGCAAAATCTGCGGCTTTTGTCGAATCGATAACGCGGGGCAGGTCGGTAAGCTGGTGGATAACGGTATCGGGTTTTGCAAGGCTGACAGCACGCGCCAGTTTTTCGCTGTCAAAAACGTCAACAACAACCGGATGGACCCCTGCGGATTCAAGGCTGCGCGCTTTTTCTTCTGAACGTGTTGTACCGAAAACGGTATAACCTGCTCTCAGTAACAGTGGTACAAGACGCTGACCAATGGCGCCCGTCGCGCCCGCCAGAAAAATCGTTTCGGACATAAAATCACCTCTTCAAAATTGCAATCCATACCTTATCGCGCCAGGGCAGGTTAAACGCTTATTTCAGGATAAGGCTGGCGTTCCTGTATTACTGGGCAGGCTCTATAACGCGTCTGTTTATCCTCAACACGGATTTCAGATGTCATCATTTTCCCCCGGTGTTAAGGCTGAAATATATCCCTGGAATGACCCATGCCACAGGGCCAAGAATTAACAAAAACACCAGGACATTAATCATTGATGAAAGGCGTTAACACCAACCCTGCGACCTGAGATGTTCCTCTGATTGCCGCTTTAGCGCGAATTGTCCACCGGGAGAGCAGATAATCGGGTCTGTTCGCCTCGTGCGGGAACCAGGCAGAAGGACTATTTTGTGAGTCTGGGCATTGTCTAAAGGGGGAATTAAAGGACGATTGTTCCGGCAGCGGCTGGCGCCGCATACGCGTTGTGGGGGTAAACGCCTTCATGCCAAAGGCATACGGGCGTTATTCTGTGACACTGTTAACGCAGCGCCTTTTGTGCACGGGCCGCAGCAGCGGCCTGGTCCAGCGCGGCAGAAAAGGTGCTCTGCTCGTCGGTACTGAACTGGCTCAGAAAAAGTTCCGCCACTGCACTTTCATAGACTTTCCACATCTTCTTGCGTAGCGCACGCCCTTCCATAGTGATGGTGGCATATGCCGCACGACCGTCATCGGGCGAACGGGTGCGCTCGACCAGCCCTTCCTGTTCCAGGCGGTCTACCAGACGCGTGAGATTGTAGCGCTCTATCGCCAGCGCATCGGCCAGTTCATGCATCCGACGGGTGCCACCTTGCCCACTTTCCAGCCCCCAAAGTACGTCGTACCAGGCATAGACGGGCAGTTTCGCGGCTGCCAGACGGCTCTCCACTTCACGAATCATCAGGCGATGAGCGCGTACAAACGAAAACCAGAGATCCGTTTGATTCTTCTCCATGGCGGGCTCCTTTCATTTTTTTAGTTGCAATTGCAATTATACCTGACTTAGCATTGCGAACGCCAGGATTGCATTTGCAATTCATAATCCGGGCTTAATGGTTGTACCACATTCGCTTGATATGTCTGCCTGTGAGCGTGCTTCAACACGTTATTTTTTAAGGAGATCCACCATGAATTCACACCCTGAACTGGTCGATATTGACCCGCTGGAAACGCGAGAGTGGCTGGAGGCGCTGGAGGCAATCATGACGGTTGAAGGCCGTTCACGTGCGCACTACTTGATTGACCGACTTACCGATTTCGATGCGACCCGGCACGGTGATTTCTATGGCCGCGTCACCACTCCCTATGTCAATACGATTGATAAAGACAGGCAACCCGCCTATCCCGGCAATCTCGACATTGAGCAGCGCTTAAATGCGTACATACGCTGGAATGCGATGGTCATGGTGCTGCGTGCCGGCAAGCACTCCAATGTTGGCGGGCACATCGCTACTTACCAGTCCGCGGCGGTGCTTTACGACGTGGGATTCAACCACTTTTTCCGTGGTCGCACCGGGACCTTCGGCGGCGATATGATTTATATCCAGGGCCATTCCGCTCCCGGTATTTACGGGCGCGCCTACCTGGAAGGGCGCATCAGCGAATCACAACTGGACAACTTCCGTCGTGAAGCCGGGCGTGATGGCCTCTCTTCCTACCCACACCCCCGTTTGATGCCCGATTTCTGGCAATTCCCGACGGTATCTATGGGGCTTGGCCCGTTGACTGCGGTCTATCAGGCCCGGTTTATGCGCTATCTCGAGTACCGTGGAATGCTGGAACATCAGAGGCGCAAAGTGTGGGCCTTCCTTGGCGATGGCGAAATGGATCAGCCTGAATCGCTGGCTGCCATCTCGGTCGCAGGGCGAGAACGGCTCGACAACGTCATCTTTGTCGTCAACTGCAATCTCCAGCGTCTTGACGGCCCGGTTCGGGGCAATAGCAAGATCGTTCAGGAGCTTGAAGGGACCTTCAGGGCCGCAGGCTGGAATGTCATCAAGGTGCTGTGGGGCAGCGGCTGGGATGATCTGCTCAGGCGCGACACCAGCGGGCTGCTGCGTCAGCGCATGATGGAGTGTATCGATGGGGAATACCAGACCTTCAAGTCGCAAAACGGCGCCTATGTGCGCGAGCACTTCTTCGGTAAATATCCTGAGTTGCTGGCGCTGGTGGCGCACCTGTCAGACGATGAGATTTGGGCGCTGACACGTGGCGGCCATGATCCAGAAAAGGTCTATGCCGCCTACGCAGAAGCGGTCAGCACAGAAGGTCGCCCTACAGTCGTGCTGGCCAAGACGGTCAAGGGTTTCGGGATGGGTGAGGCTGGCGAAGGCCAGAATATCAACCATCAGTTGAAGAAAATGAGTGCGGATGCGGTGCGTGCCTTTCGCGATCGTTTTTCACTGCCGGTACGCGATGACCAGCTTGAAGAGATGCCTTACCTCAAGCCCGCCCCCGACAGCGAAGAAGCCCGTTACTTCGCGCAACGCAGAGCGATGCTCGGCGGTTATATTCCGTCGCGTTCCCGACAGGTCGAGCCACTTGCGGTGCCGCCGCTCAGTACGTTCGATTCGCAGTTAAAAGGCAGCGGTGAGCGTGAAATCTCGACCACGATCTCCTTCGTGCGTATTCTGACCACGCTGCTCAAAGACCCACATCTGGGCAAACTCGTCATCCCCATCGTGCCGGACGAATCGCGCACCTTTGGTATGGAAGGTCTGTTTCGCCAGATAGGCATCCACTCATTCCTGGGGCAACTTTATACCCCGCAGGATGCCGGACAACTGAGCTACTACAAAGAGGCGAAGGACGGTCAAATCCTGCAGGAAGGTATCAATGAATCCGGCGCAATGGCCTCATGGATTGCGGCAGGGACGGCCTATAGCAACCATGGCCTGCCGACGATCCCTTTCTATATTTTCTATTCCATGTTCGGCTTGCAGCGCGTCGGTGATTTGGCCTGGGCCGCTGGTGATGCGCGCACGCGAGGCTTTCTGCTTGGGGCCACGTCAGGGCGCACCACGCTTATGGGGGAAGGTTTGCAGCACGATGATGGCCACAGCCATGTACTGTCGTCAGTGATCCCCAATTGTATCTCGTATGACCCCACCTTTGCCTATGAACTGGCGGTTATCATTCAGGATGGTCTGCGGCGCATGTATGCCGACCAGGAAGACATCTACTATTACATTACGCTACTCAACGAGAACTATCCCAACCCTGCCATGCCGCAAGGCAGTGAGGATGGCATTCTCAAGGGACTCTACTTGTTGCACGACGGCCAGAAACAGCAATCCGTGGCGGGGCAGAGCAGCGCGCCGCATCTGCAACTGCTGGGCAGCGGCGCGATCCTGCGTGAAGTGATTGCCGCCAGTGAGCTTCTGGCACAGGATTTCGGCGTTTTAAGTGATGTATGGAGTGCGACAAGCCTTACTGAACTGCGCCGGGACGGGCTCGCGACAGAGCGCTGGAATATGCTCCATTCCGAACAGGAACCGCGCATTCCGTATGTTCAACGATGCTTGCAAGACCGGGCTGGCCCTGTCGTTGTGGCGACGGATTACATGAAGATTTTTGGCGACCAGATCCGTCCTTTTATTAACGACCGAAGATTCATCAGCCTCGGTACGGATGGCTTCGGACGTTCAGATACGCGCCAGTCCCTGCGTACATTCTTCGAAGTCGATCGCCATTTTATTGTTCTCGCCGCGATCAAAGTGCTGGCCGATGAAGGCCGTCTGCCTCGCCAGAAAATCCAGGACGCTATCCTTCGTTACAACATTGATCCGGAAAAAATTGACCCAACAGCTATTCAGGTGCCTGGGCGATGAAGAGATACCGTTTATTGAGAACTATCGATTCTCCCTCAGATCTCAGACGTCTGCATCGTCGCGAATTACCGCAACTAACCCAGGAGTTGCGTGCCTTCCTGCTCGATAGCGTTTCCCGCACGGGAGGGCATCTCTCTTCAAACCTGGGCGTGGTTGAACTGACTGTCGCTTTGCATTACGTGTTCGACACGCCTGACGACAGGATTGTCTGGGATGTCGGCCATCAGGCCTACCCACATAAGATTCTGACGGGGCGGAGAGAACGGATGCGAACATTACGACAGAGCGGCGGAATTTCAGGCTTTCCCGTGCGATCAGAATCACCGTATGACGCGTTTGGCACCGCGCATTCGAGCACGTCCATCTCCGCCGCTCTGGGAATGGCCGTCGCAGCGAAACTGCAGAAAGTAAAACGCCATGCGATTGCCGTTATCGGTGATGGTGCGATGAGTGCGGGCATGGCATTTGAAGCCATGAACAACGTTGGCGTCGCGCAAAGCATGCCGTTCATCGTCGTTTTAAATGATAACGGAATGTCGATTTCGCCACCCGTCGGCGCCTTAAATACCTCTCTTTCCCGCCTCACCTCAGACCGTGATGTTGCACGGCGATCGACCGAGGCCGAACACGCAACGACGCCGAATCTCCGTAATACCTTATTCGGGGAGTTTGGGTTTCACTATGTCGGGCCAATAGACGGCCATGACCTGGACGCGCTGATTACCGTTTTAGAAGCGATAAAGCAGCAACCTGGCCCCCATTTTCTGCATGTCGTGACCAAAAAAGGGCAGGGGTATTTCTTCGCTGAACACGATCCCGTGCTTTATCACCAGATTAAAGGGCCATTCAGTCTTGAAGAGGGTATAACGCCGTCGGCAGCGGCAGCGAAGAAAACCTGGTCGCAGGTTTTCGGAGAATGGTTGTGTGATGTCGCTTCGCTGGATTCGCGGGTGGTGGGTATTACGCCGGCGATGGGGGAGGGATCAGGAATGGTGAGGTTCGCAGAAGCGTTTCCTGAACGGTACTTTGATGTGGGTATCGGAGAACAGCATGCCGTGACCTTCGCCGCAGGGCTTGCGGCGGACGGCCTGAAACCTGTTGTCGCTATCTATTCAACCTTTCTCCAGCGGGCCTATGACCAGCTTATCCACGATGTTGCGTTGCAGAATCTGCCTGTCGTCTTTGCTATCGACCGGGCAGGCGTGGTGGGTGCCGATGGCGCCACCCACCTGGGTAGCTATGACATTGCGTTCCTTCGCTGTATCCCCAATATGATCGTGATGGCAGCATCGAATGAAAACGAATGCCGTCAAATGCTTTACACCGCACTGCAACAAGCGTCGCCCACCGCGGTGCGCTATCCACGGGGGGCTGGCACTGGCGTCGAAACGGTTAAACCGATGAGCGCAATTCCCATTAGCAAAGGGGAAATCCTCCGTCATGTGTCGCAAACGTCGAAGATGCACATCGCTATTCTTGCGTTTGGTTCCATGGTTGCACCGGCACTGGGGGCGGCCAGTTTACTCGACGCGACGCTGGCAAACATGCGTTTCATCAAGCCACTTGATAGCGATCTGATTTACCGCTTAGCCACAACGCATGATGCCATCGTGACGGTTGAGGAGGGGTGCGTAATGGGCGGCGCGGGCTCTGCGTGCGCAGAGGCGTTGTCGTCGCTGTGTGTGAGCTTACCCATCTTACATTTGGGCTTACCTGACCATTTTATTGACCATGGCGACCCGCTAACGCTACTGGCTGATTGCGGGCTCGATGCATCGGGTATCGCTACAGCGATTCGAACGCGTTTTCAGCTTCCCTTACCTGAAACACAATGAAGCCCTTAGCCATGCCAGCGCCCGCAATCAGGGGAGGGTTAAACGCTAAGCGGTGCAATAGCGCTTGACAGTATTTCAGTAATCGGTAATCTCATTTATGGGAATAAATTCTCTAAAATGAGATGCATCATGAACAATGAAGATTACAGAGCACGATTAGCCGCACGCCTGGCGGCGCTGCGCTTACAACATAACTGGTCGCTTGAGGAGCTTTCCGCTGCGTCAGGCATCAGCAGGGCATCCTTGTCACGCATTGAACGCAGTGAAGTCAGCCCAACAGCAGAGGTCCTCAACCAACTCTGTATTGTATACGGAATGACGATGTCCCGGCTTATTAGCGAGGTTGAACAGGCTGCGGATAATCTGTTCAGGGTTGACCAACAAACCTTGTGGCAGGATGAGCTTAATGGGTTTGAGCGACGCATGTTAATACCCCCGTCTAATCAATTCAGATGCGAGATGGTTGAAGGAAAATTGCGTCCGGGTGCTTTTATTGAATATTCAAACCCTCCCGTTCAGGGGCTTGAACAATACATATGGTTATCTTCCGGTGAATTAACCATTGCGATGAACAGTGAACAATGGACCTTGAAAGAAGGTGACACTTTACGTTTTCATTTATCAGGCTCTTCATCATTTCGCGCTCATGAAAGCCTCGGTGCCCATTACATTTTGGTGGTATGTAAATCATGATTGAATATGAAATTCTCAGTGCTACACAGGCGCATCAGTGCTTACCGGAATTAGGTGACGTATTAGAGGCTTGTGTAAAGGATGGAGCAAGCGTAGGTTTTACCGATCCCAACGATCGTCGGGCAATAGATAGCTTCTGGAAAGATAAAATTTATAGTCTTGCCAGTCACGACTGCGAGTTATTTATCGCCCGCGATAACGGGTTTTTAGCGGCAACCGTTATCATTAACTATTGCAGAACGCCCAATGGGCGTCATCGTGCTGAAATATCCAAACTGCTTGTTCACCCGCAGGCGCGTCGTCAGGGGATTGCCAGAGAGTTAATGAATCGGGCAGAGGCTATGGCCTGGGAAAAAGAGATCTCATTGCTCGTTCTTGATACACGCAGTGGCGATGTCGCCAGCGATTTATATCTTTCCCTGGGCTGGCAGATAGCCGGGACGATACCCTGTTACGCAAGGTCTATCGATAATACCCTTCATACCACAACGTTTATGTACAAAATTAATAATCCAGATAGATGATTACCGCTAAAAATAAAAGCCGTGGGCAATGGCACTGTCTGTATCAGCAGGCGGGCATCATTGCTCGCTCGCGGAATGCCTTACGCCATTGCGTTGGCGTCGTTTTAAAGCGCCGTCTGAAATGATGGCGCAGCGTTTCAGGCGAGCCGAACCCGGCCTGCTCTGCAACATGATCGATGCTTAGCCTTTCGCTTTCCAGGAGACTACAGGCTTTTTCAAGACGAACGCTGAGCATCCACTCCCCTGGTGAGGTGCCGGTGGCGTCATAAAATCGACGTATAAAGGTTCGACGGCTCATGCCCACTTTACGAGCCAGTTGCTCAATCACCATGGGCGTATTGAGGTGATTGCGCAAATCGTCCAGCAATGGCGCGAGGCTTTTGGTCTGACGTTGCGGAACGGGTTGTTGGATGAGCTGCGCCTGGCTGCCTTCCCGCAGGGGCGGGGTAATCATTCGGCGCGCACAGCGATTGGCGACTTCAATACCGTAATCGCGCCGGATAAGGTGCAGGCATAAATCGACACCCGCAGCGCCGCCCGCCGAGGTGACGATACTGCCTTCATCAACATAGATCATGCTATGTTCCACCTGCACCTCAGGAAACCTCTGCGCAAGAATTTCTGTGCTGTTCCAGTGGGCAGTCGCGCGTTTGCCGTTCAGTAATTCCGTCTCTGCGAGTATAAAACTCCCGGCACAAATCGCGACAAGCCGTGTGCCTTTCTGGTAGGCCTTTTGTAATGCCGCGATAAGCTTTTCCGGGGCCGATTCATAGACGTTGCGCCAGCCGGGAATGACAATGGTTCCGGCATCTTCCAGCAGTTCCAGTCCGCCATCAACCACCATTCGAACACCCCCCTGTGCGCCAAAAGCACCGTCTTCTAACGACGCCACACGCAGATCATAAAGGGGGCGACCCAGCACCTCATCAACGCGTCCAAATGCTTCGGCGGCAATACCAAATTCAAATGTGCAGAGGCATTCATATGCCAGCAGCACCATGCGATGGTTTTTAAGCGTAAAAGAAGGGCGGTGAAGGGGGGCGGCGATCTGCATAGAAACCTTGTTGCTGAAAATGGCACGATCTTGACGATAACTGACACGGGCATGGATTTCTACTGCCACGTAAATCTTTCATGCTGGCGTCCTGTTAACGTTTCACAGGAACTGAGTATGAAGAACATCTTAGCGCTGATGGCGGTGTGTCTGGCCGCATTAATGTCGGGACTGGAAATATCCAGTGTTCCGGTTATTTTGCCCGTGCTGGAAAAGCAGATGCAGGCCAATTTTCGCGAGCTGCAATGGATCATGAATGCCTATACTCTCTCATGCACGGCGGTATTAATGGCGACCGGCACATTAGCGGATAGATATGGGCGTAAACGTATTTTTATTATCAGCATCATTGGCTTTGGCCTGACCTCGGTAATATGCGGCATGGCTGAAAGCGCATTCTGGCTTATCATTGGGCGTTTCTTGCAGGGATTAAGCGGCGGCGCGATGCTAACCAGTCTTATCGCCATACTGTCGTTCCAGTTTCCACAAGGAAAAGCACGTAGCCGGGCGTTTGCCGCCTGGGGGATCACCTTTGGATTTGGGCTTGGATTCGGCCCCATTATTGGCGGGATATTAGTGGCGTGGTTTAGCTGGCAATGGGTATTTTTGGTGCATGGGGTTATTGCTTTGCTCACCCTGGTTCTGGCGTTAAACAACGTCGTGGAATCACGTGATAACACGACAAAAAAACTCGACGTTGCTGGTTTAATGACCCTGACGATGAGCGTTGTTGGTGTTACCTGGCTTATTACTCAGGGCGGGAGTATCGGCTGGAGTAGCCTGGAAGTGCGATTAATTTTTCTTGCGACCTTAATCAGTTCCGCACTCTTTGTAATTATTGAGACACGGCATTCACACCCCATGTTTGATTTCTCTGTGTTTCGCATAAGGCCTTTTTCCGGTGCGCTTATGGGGGCGATTGGCATGAATTTCAGCTTCTGGCCGCTGATGATTTATCTGCCGGTTTATTATCAAAGTGGGCTTGGGTACAGCAGTATGGCGACCGGCATGGCGCTTCTGGCCTACACGCTGCCGACATTATTAATGCCGCCATTGGGGGAAAAATTAGCGCTGCGATTCAACGCTTCGCGCGTCATTCCGCTGGGGCTATTTTGTATAGGCCTGGGGTTTGCGCTGATGGCGCTGGCCGTCACATATCAGCGCAGTTTGCTGCCTGGAGCTCTGCTTTCAGGGATCGCTTTGGGATTGACCAATACGCCAGTCACTAACGCTACCACGGGTGCCGTCGAGCCTGACCGCGTTGGAATGGCATCCGGGATTGATATCAGCGCGCGCTTCATCACGCTTTCCATCAATATTGCCGTCATGGGAAGCCTTCTGGTCTCGGGGATAGCCGAAAGTTTGCAAAACCATATGAACACCGTGAGCGACAAGTCTGTACTGGCAGAACGCATAGCCGGTGGGGCTGAGGTTTCGCTGAGCCGCGATATCATTACTGCGGTGCTTACCGAAGGCTTTTCCGGCGTGCTGATATACGGGGCCGTGGGGGTAGGTTGCCTGTCTCTGGCGAGCTATTTATTGTTTAACCTGAAAACGAAGGCGGCGTGCGGACGAGTAACCTCATGCCCTGATTAAGCACGTGTAGCCCGGGTAAGGTGCCTGCACCGCCATCCGGGAAAACCATGATGGCAATACCGTAACAGGCAACACCGTAACAGGCAACACCGACACTGTCAGCTTATTCCACCTTTACCGACTACCGTCTATCCGCGCGGGTGGAGGGTTGGCAGTAATTTTAATGTAATATTTCACGGCTACAGACCGCGAAACACCGCGTGGATCGCCAGTAAAGGATAGTTTCACAAAGGGTGACGGGGGGATTTCAACCCGCCATGTTGTCTCACCAATAAAGCTGAATTCAACGGCATTCGGCGCTATATGCAGGTCTGCAAACGATCCTGTCAGGTACGCGCCACCCAGCGTCAGCATCTCTTTCACCCCATTATCCAGATCAATCAGCGCAATATTAAGCATTTCCTCGAAGGGCGTATCATCAGTAAGGAATAACAACAGCCGTTTGTCATCCACCTGAACAGCAGCCTCCAGTATCTGAACCGGAACAGTAATACCTGTCCCGTTTTCAGCAATCAGCACCTCGTATTTCCCCATCGCTGTCGTTGTGGGTTCTTCTCTGATTTGAAGCGTAACGTTATCGAGCTGCCTGAACATCATTAATCCTGGTATCCGCTTATTTCTCGTGCTGCTATTGTGCTGCCAGCATAGACGCCTGTCGTATCACTATACAAATCCGAAGCCGCATTGACATTACTGTGCGTCTGGAGATTCTCAACGCATTGCAACGACACAACAGGTCAGAAATAAAAACGACAGCCTCTCACCAGCACCATTAACCATGCTAAGTATTAATGTGTTGAGCAATGAAGCACGATGGCAATATATCGCGAACGTTTCTGTGCATGAACGAAACCATGAATAAACGATGACCGCCTACATCCTCTGTTCTCCTGGCCGGTCGTTCAATTACGTTATTTCACTCGATGGCTAACAGAATGCTTAATTGTGAGCAATGTCGCAAAAATAATGCGGCAAGGTATTCAAAGCGCCAGGAGTCATCTGGCGTTCTCGCTTTTAGAGGTGAAAAGCGCTGAAATAAAATGTCGGTTTTACCTGGTACGTTCATCTGCCGCAAGTATTATCAGAAAATTACCAGTCAACATCGGGGTTGTGCGGCTTGTATAAGTCCTTTGTTCTAATGATCACACTAGTAAAAAAACATAATTACTTAATCCAAAAACGTAATGGATTTTGCGGGCTTACCTGTGTCAGAAAGTATTCCTCATTTATAAAACAAACCGGAGATGTGATTAAAATGAGTGAAAACTTAATACACAATCGACATGATGAGTATCATAAGTTAACTCGTGTGGAACGCATTGGTTATGGGATGGGCGACTTTGCCCAAAACCTGGTTTTTGGTACGATAGGTGGTTTCCTTGCTCTTCACATGCTCACTGTGAATACGATCAGTACAGCAACCGCAGGGTTTATATTTCTTTTTGTCCGTATCATCAATGTCATTTGGGACCCGATGGTAGGAACCTATGTTGACAAAAGAAGTTCAAAAGCTGGTAAATATCGCCCCTGGCTTTTAAGAGCAGGCATTCCTCTCGTTATTCTTTCTGCTTTACTCTTTGCCCCAATTCCTGGGGTGAGAGGTTCAGTTCCCTTTGCTTTTATTATTTACCTTGCCCTGGATTTAGTCTATTCCGTTGTAAATATCCCTTATGGTTCTCTTAATGCTTCATTAACAAGGGATCCTGAGTCAATTGATAAGCTTACAAGTACACGAATGATGCTGGCCAACAGTGCCAATCTGCTTGTCTACACGCTGTTCCCTATGTTTGTGCAAATGGCTGCGCCAAAAGATAGAAGCCTCAAGGATACGGGTTTTTTTGGTCTACATCTCAATCTGGGGAATTATACCGATCCTTCTGCTAACTACGCCTGGTTTGGTGTTTACTCTATTTATATGGTTATTGGGGCTGTTGCTCTTTTCCTTTGCTATAAATTAACCAAAGAACGCGTCGTCGCTACCGAAGAACAAACAGCTAACGTAAAAACGACAGACCTCTTCCTTGAACTCAAAAATAACCGACCGCTGGTTATTCTCGGATTATTTTTCATGCTGGCCTTTACCTTCATGTTTGTCATGAACACGGCTAATGGCTTTTTCAATCAGTTTGTTGTCGGCCACTCAGAATGGATGGGGGCTGTGGGTCTGGTAGCCTCAATCCCTGGTATCTTATTCCCGGTTTTTTGGCCAAAACTTAAGAAGATTTTCGGTAAAAAAGGTTTTTTCCATCTTTTCCTGGGCATGTTTATTGTCGGTGAATTTCTCACTTACATTTGGTCACTCGGCGGAATGCATGATGCCCTCTGGCTTGCGTACATCGCCACCTTTATTAAACAGTGGGGCTTAACATCGGCTACTGGCTTTATGTGGGCGCTTGTTCCGGAAGTGATTGCCTATGGCGAATTGAAATCAGGCAAGCGAAATGCCGCAATCATTAACGCGATTATGGGCATTTTCTTCAAGATAGGTTTTACGATTGGCGGCGCGCTTCCTCTGTGGTTACTGGCCGGTTATGGCTTTAACGAAACCAGTGTATATCAGCATGCCAATGCTATCGCCGGAATAAATATGACGGCTATCTGGATCCCGGTGGTGTTAGCCATTATGTCGATGGTTGCCATTCACTTCTATCCAATTTCAGATGACACTGTCAATGATATCAACCGTCAACTTGATGAGATTCGTGTATAGTTCAAAAATTAAAAATGATAATAAATACAAAATGGATAATTTAAAAAGGTAAACGATATGTCAGTTATTCAAAACCCTATATTACCTGGATTTAACCCAGACCCAAGTATTATCCGTGTAGACGACACGTACTATATTGCGAACTCCACATTTGAATGGTTCCCTGGCGTTCGTTTACATGAGTCAAAAGACCTGGAACACTGGAATCTTCTGCCGTCGCCATTGTCTACCACCGCGCTGTTAGATATGAAAGGCAATCCTTCCTCTGGTGGGATTTGGGCACCGGATCTCTCTTATGCTGACGGCAAATTCTGGTTAGTGTATACGGATGTCAAAGTCACAGAGGGTGCCTTTAAAGACATGACAAACTACCTGTCCACCGCAACCGACATTCGCGGGCCCTGGACAGATCCCATTAAGCTTAATGGCGTCGGTTTTGACGCGTCACTTTTCCATGACGACGATGGCCGTAAATATTTAGTTCAACAAACCTGGGACCATCGGGAATACCATCACCCCTTTGACGGCATCACGCTGACTGAGTTTGATACCCGCACCCTAAAATTGAAACCAGAAACCGCGCGTACCCTTTATCGGGGCACTGCCGTTGCACTTGTTGAGGGGCCGCATCTCTACAAAATAAACGGATATTATTATCTCTTTGCCGCTCAGGGAGGCACCGTTTTCACCCACCAGGAGGTGGTTGCGCGTTCGAAAACCCTGGATGCCAATAGTTTTGAAACAGAGCCCGGCGACGTTTTCTTAACGAACGTCGATACCCCGGACAGCTACATCCAAAAACAGGGGCATGGCGCGTTGGTTTCGACGCCCAAAGGTGAATGGTATTACGCTTCGCTCTGCGCTCGTCCATGGAATCGTGCCGGTGAGTCCGCCTATGATCCTCGCGGTTGGTCAACCCTGGGCCGGGAAACGTCTCTCCAGAAAGTATTTTGGGATGAAGAGGGCTGGCCGCGTATCGAAGGCGGCCACGGGGGGAAAACCTTTGTTGAAGGCCCCGTCGATGCCATTTACACCGAAAGCGCAAAAGACCATAGCCAGTATGACGAGTTTAAAACCGCAACGCTCGATCCCAACTGGAATACACTCCGTGTCCCGTTCAGCGAAAAAATGGGTACCACGGGGGATGGGAAATTAACCTTAGTCGGGCAAGGTTCGTTAGCAAATACCCATGACCTCTCGCTTATTGCCCGACGCTGGCAGGCTTTTTATTTTGATGCTCAAGTTAAAGTGAAATTTAACCCGTTTAATTATCAACAAATGGCAGGGTTAACGAATTACTATAACGATCGTCACTGGAGCTTTGTTTTCATCACCTGGAATGAAATTAATGGATCAGTGATCGAAATAGCTGAGAATAATCGCGGGAAATATACCTCGTATCTGAAAGATGAGGCCATCAAGATCCCGGAAGGCGTTGAGTATGTCTGGTTCCGCACCAAAGTTCGTAAGCAAACTTATACCTATGAATACAGTTTTGATGGGGTGAAATTCACTGAAATCCCGGTCAAACTGGATGCCGCCATTCTTTCTGATGATTATGTTCTACAAAGTTATGGTGGGTTCTTTACCGGGGCGTTCGTTGGTCTGGCGGTAGTGGATTACTCTGGCTATGGCGCCAGCGCAGAGTTTTACCATTTCGCTTACCAGGAACTGGGTGATTCGTTAGTTGCAAATGACACTTATAGCTGGAAGGGGAGCGAATCACGCTTTTGTTAACGGCTAAACGCAGGTTCAGTTAAATCCCGAGAGCATTACTGCAAGGCAAAAAACGTTAGCGATGACCCTAAAAGGATTACTGGTCAGTAGGGGGCCGGTAATCCTTTTTTTAGCAGGTAAACAGGTCGCTTATCGCTAATACAACAGGGTATGGATGATGCTGCGCACCGCGATCCCGACAATCACACCGGGGATGACATAGCGGAAAAGCCTGACAAACCGGCTGGCGATCCCAAGGTAAATCCCGATACCTGGCAAGTCGAAGGTCTGGATCAGAAAGCCCGCCGAGGCGTTCATCTGTTCTGGCGTCACCAGCCCTTTTCGCAGAAGCTCTGACATCACCCCGAAGTAGGCTGTTCCACCCGCCAGACACTTGGTCAGCGTTGGCAGCACATACACCTCGGGAAGGCTGAAATAGGCCATCAGCGGCGAGAGTAGCCGGGTCAGAATGTCTATCGCTCCCGCTTCTTTTAGTATGCCGACGATGGTCAGCGAGAGCAGCAACATGGGGAGCGAGCCCAGCGCCAGGCGTATCGCATCTGCCCCCGCGCCATTAATGATACCGATCAGACTGGACGATGATTTATCGTTAAACGCTTCGGCAGGTGCCGCGTTCTGAACGGTGCTGGAAAGTTTTTTCCCGAACAGATGATAAGTGACCGCAGCGGCGACCAGCCCACCAAAAATCGAAATGATGATGGCGTTTCCCCAGTGCAGCCCGTAAGGGATCAACGGGTAGAAGACATTGCCCTGGCCCATCGCAAATAACATTGCCAGCGCGGCGGCAAGCTGGCGCTCTGAGGTGCCTCTTTTTTCCATAATGGCCAGGGCGGCAATGGGGGCGGCAAAGCTGACGAAATTGAGTTGTATCAGGGCGAAGATGGCGATCCCGGAAATACCAAAGGGCTTGAGCACTGGCGCGGTCAGCCGAACAACGGCATCGACGACGCCTTTTGCTTCCAGGTATTTCATCACGATGAGCATAACAACCATGACGGGAATAAGCGTGTAAAGCGCAACATCAACAGACGCCTTTCCTGCTGACATAATGACATCAATAATATTCATTAAGCTATCCAGTGAAGATCCACGCAAGGCAATCTACACCTCCGCGACAGTAAGTAAAATCCATGTCGTGCTTTTATAATTTAGTCGGATGGAAGTGACGCTTTGTTGGCTGAAGGACATAAGGAGAACGTCTGACGCATTGGGGAATATCATGCCAAATGCGATAATTCTCTAGCTTATTATTTTTATTATCCCGCTTAGTTTAAGATTTTTATCGTTCAATCTCCTTTAGTGTACTACGTTCAATAATGTCACTGTGCTGAGGAGAGCGGATGAAACCATTATCTCTATTGATGTTAACAAGCCTGGCGTTAGCGGGATGTGGGGCGAATAATTCGCCGCCGAAAACCCCCGTTCCCGGCGAAAAAACCTCTGCCCAAATGCGTACCCTCGAAACCGGTGCGCAAATGATTCAATCCCGCCCGCCAGTCGATGCGATAAGCGCCTACCTCGACGGGTTCCATTTCTATAACGGCGATAAAAATGGCCAGATGGAAGCCCATCACTATGTGACGGTGCTTAATGACGATGTCATGCAGGCCGTGATTTATGACAGCAACACCAAAGATGCCCGGCTGATGGGCGTTGAGTACATCATTAGCGAACGTTTATTTAAGACCCTGCCGCCAGAAGAAAAAAAGCTTTGGCATAGCCACCAGTATGAAGTGAAGTCCGGGAGTCTCATTGCCCCTGGTTTACCGGCAGTGGCGGATAAGTCACTGATGAAAAAGATTGTGAATACGTACGGGAAAACCTGGCACACCTGGCATACCGATCGTGACAAGACCCTACCGTTGGGTATTCCGGCGCTAATGATGGGCTTTACCGGGGAAGGGCAGCTTGATCCCCGGCTACTGGCAGACAGAGACCGTCGGTTTAATGTGCAAACGCAGGCTATCAAGCGTGAGCGTGAAGATCTGGTGGCCCACCCTGTCGTTGACGGCGCTAACGCATGGCAACGCGGCGAGGTGATTCAACTCAAGCGGACAACCGGCGGCGGTGAGCATGCACAGGGCGAAACCGCGCATTTTGGCGCATCCGAGCAAACCCTGCAGGCAAAGTGACTATGATCCGGAGGCCTAATGAAAATTCACCACCTCAACTGTGGTTGCATGTGCCCGTTTGGCGGCGCGTTTTATGATGGGTTTAGTAAAGGGCTTCACGCGCATCTGGTCTGCCACTGTTTGCTGATTGAAACGGACCGGGATGGGCTGATTCTGGTGGATACGGGGTTCGGTCGTGACGATATACGCCACCCCGGCCAGCGTTTGTCTGGCTTTTTCCGCCTGATGAATAATATCCAACGGCGGCAAGAGCTGACGGCGCTTGCACGTATAGAAGCGCTCGGGTTTAACGCGGCGGATGTGCGGCATATTATTCTGACACATCTTGATTTTGACCATGCGGGTGGGCTTACCGACTTTCCTCACGCCCGGATACATCTGTTGCAACAAGAGATAGATACCGCGCATCAGCGCCACAGTTGGCTTGCACGTGAACGCTATCGACCCGGACAGTGGGGCGGAACTTCCGGCTGGGTTGGCTACCAGCCAAAAGGGGAGAACTGGTATGGCTTCGAGGCGGTGACCGCGCTTGAAAGATTGCTGCCAGACATCCTGCTGGTTCCGCTGGCGGGTCATACGCTGGGGCATGCGGGCATTGCCATTCGCCAGCCGCAGGGCTGGCTGCTGCACGGTGGCGATGCATGGTTTTATCGTGGCGAAATGCGACAACCAACGCGCCACTGTACGCCGGGCCTGCGTTTTTATCAGTGGATGATGGCAATGGATAATGATGCCAGACGCCATAATCAGCAGCGACTTCGGGCGCTTTCCTGCCGCCACGGCGATGAAATTACCTTTTTCTGTAGCCATGATGCGCAAGAGTTGCAGACATTAGCGGCCCCCGAACACTAAGCGCGTCGGTGTAATCGCGACCCGTTTCAGGTCGCGATAACCGCATGAGTGGTCGTTTAAATCAGGTTGAAACGCTTATCCGGTACAGGCAATGGCGGCAGCGGACTTTGCCCGGTGATATCCATCAGATTGCGTTCTATCGTGGTGCAGATGGCGTTCAGTGCCAGGTTATTGGGGTGTGTGCCAAACGGATGTTCCATCTCTTCGGCAATCGAATCCCATGACAGGAAAGCGTAAGAGATAAACGCTGAAACAAACGGTGTCATCAGGTGAAGGTCGGACACCAGCGCCAGCGGCAGAAGGGTACAGAACAGATAGACCGTACGCTGTAAAATCAACGCATAAGCGAAGGGAACCGGCGTGTTGGCGATACGCTCGCAGCCCCCCAGGCAACGCGACAGCTCGTTAAGATTCTCATCAATATTCTGCCAGACAAAATCATTGATCTTGCCTTCCCGGCGCAGGCTGGCGTACTCCTTGCCAATGAAAATCAGGATGCGATGACAGGCCGAAGTGCTTTTCATCACCTCGGCCGCCGCGTCCGCAGGCAGCAAACGTTGCATATCCTGGGTGGCATCTTGTTGGCGAAGCTGGTGGTTCAGACACCAACTGAACGCGGTCAGGTAGTGGGAAAGCTTCTGCTGGATTGCCGTATCGTCAGGCAGGGCGCTGACGGTCTGCCGCATCAGGCTGCGGGAGGTGATCGTCACCGAACCCCAGATCATTCTCGCTTCGGTGTAACGGCTGTAGCTGGCGTTGTTACGAAAGCCAAGAAATATGGCAATGGCGATACCCAGCAGGCTAAACGGGGCAACGGTCAGGTGAATGTTCAAATTCTCGTAGTACGGCCAGGCAATGATCGCCACGATAGACATGAACAGGTTCAGTCCCAGCCGGAAGATAATCATCGATAGCACGGAGCCATGCCAGTTAAAGAGCCGCACAAACCAGCTCTGGGGTGGACGTATGATCATACGGATTCCTTGACGGTCTATTGTTTTATTGTTTGCAGGTGGCCGGTGTGAATCCGGCGCGGGAATTGTAGCCTGATCGGATTTTCCCGCAAGCTGATGCGAAAGGAGGAGGTAGAACGCAGGGCTTAGTAAGGCATCACGCACCCGCAGACCGGGTGCGACACGATCGGCCGGAGGAGTTATGGCTGTCGGAACCGGTAGCCGATGCCACGCACGTTGAGCAGCACCTCTGTGATCCCGGCGGATTCGAGTTTCTTGCGCAGATTATAAATATGGGTATCCACGACACGCTCAAGAGCATCGCTTTCCGGGAGGCACTGTTCCAGTAATGAAAGGCGCGACCAGGCGCGAACGGGTGAGCGCATAAGCAGGGTTAATAATGAAAATTCGGTGGGCGTCAGCTCAAGTAAAACCGGTTTTTGATGGTCGACCGTTACCGTGGCGGTCATTGCTGTGGTGTCGACTTCCAGACCTTGCCAGCGCAGGATCTCTTGCGATTCAGCCTGATGATGACAGCGTCTCAATACAGCCTGGACCCGCACAACCACCTCTTTGGGATCGTAGGGTTTGACGATGTAATCATCCGCACCGTAGCGCAGGGCGCCAATTTTATCGGGAAGATCGCCCATCGCCGAAATCATAATGACAGGCGTAAGCCCGTCGCGACGCACTGCGGCCAGCACTTCGCTGCCGTTCATTGACGGCAGCATGATATCAAGCAGAATAAGGTCCGGTTTCCACTGCCGCGCCATATCAAGCCCGATGCGTCCGTCGCCGCAAATCGCAATGTCGAAATTTTCCCGCTTAAGATAGGCCTCAAGAACGCCCGCCGCATCGGCATCATCTTCAATTATCAGCACCCGACGTTGACTCATCGCCTCTTCCTGTTGCACAGAACCTGTTAAGCATGATGATACCCTGGGCAACGGCTTTGCGATATCAGGGGCCACGGCGGTTTACTTAGCGGAAATCCTTAAGTTTTTTCAACTGCCGTCCCATACCGTCGAAATTATTCTCTCTCAGCCAGGCTTTGATCGGGATCTCTAAATCGTGCCATTCGCTGGCGATGATTGAGAACAGCGCGAGGTCTTCCGAGTGGCCTTTAGTCACTTTTTTGTCCCGCAATATTCCTTCTTTGCGAAAGCCGAAGCGCTCGGCAGCTTTAATCGCCCCGTCATTGAAAATGTTTGTACGCCATTCACATCTGCGGTAGTGGAGCGCATCAATAAAATAAGCCAATACTAAATAGATTGCTTCGGTGCTGATGCGTGTTTTTTTTAACGCTGGCGTCCAGTTGATATCCGTAAGCTCGAACGTGCCGTGTAGTGGATTAATCCTTGTGATGCAGAAAATGCCTTTCACGGTGTCGTCATTTTTATCAATAACCGACATGTGCATGCCATTTTTTGCGCCGATAAGCTCGCGAAAATAGTTATAACACGCCTCTTTGGTGGCAGGTCGCTTTCCTGGTAAATAGGTCCAGTCACGATCATCATCAATACTTTGCCAGGCATGAAATAAATCTTCTGCATGATCGACAGACAGCGGCGTAACCATGCAATAATTTCCGCTAAGGGAGAATTTTTCAGGGGTGTTTCTGGGCGTCCAGTCTTGCATTTCCTGCCCCAGGCACTGGCCGTAGCTATTTCGGTATTGCATAATATGCCCCCTTAAATGAAGGTCATTCTCATTGAATTAAAAACCATTGCATTGTAATGCTAATTATATCAATGGTAGCTTATCAATAATACGATCATGATCGTGTTTCCCGTTAATAAAATAATTTCGCGGCATAAAGCGTAATTATTAAGCGGACGTATATTTCATCCATCTGGTATTTTTTTTAGCGACCATAAGAAAAATTACCGTAATAAAAATATGGAATAGCATACGTGTTAATATTTTCTTTGGAATGGGTTTTATCACTATTATTGTGCCAGTGTAGTACTTGTTAACAATACCGGAAAGGGGGGCAGAAGAGTGACCTCAGCGGCTTTCACCGCCGGGATCGAACAATATATTACTGACTGGTTAAATTCTGGCATTCCGCAGCGGCGTACTGTGCGGCGCTGAGCGGCACATTATCCAGTGCCTTTTTAATGGCGGAAGAGGAGGAGAACTGGTTGACCGCGTCCCTTTGCATGATCTCAAAACTTTTTTGAATATTCGCGGTGATGTCGTCGCAATTTGCCCCCTGATTCAGGCCGCCAATCACCACGTTATTGATGCGCTCGGACATTTCGGCCCCCATTTTTTGGCCCATTTTTGCCGGGTCTGCTTTGCCTTCTTCCGGCATGGCGCCGGTAAGTAGCGCAGACTTATACAGCGCCTGGCCCAGGGTGACTTTCGCTGCCGTGACTGTCTCTTCGTTCGATGTTGATGCCAGCACGGACGTTGACGCTGAAAGCAAAAATAATGTGCTAATGACTGCCAGTCTCATTGAGAAGCTCTTTGTTTATTACAGGTCTCGCCCAACTTAGCCCTGCGCCGGAAAAGGCGGCAACTGGCGGAAGGTGTTAACCAGGCCTTCCGACCAGGCTTTGCGGATACCGGTAAAATAGGGATCGTTTTCCGTGATGCGTCGCTGTTCGCTGGCATCATAGGTATTCGCGCGATAAATCATGACATCCAGCGGCATACCGACGGACAGATTACTGCGTAACGTCGAATCGATGGAGATCAAGGCGCAGCACATAGCGTGCTCCAGAGGGGTATCGACCGTCAACACCCTGTCGATAATCGGCTTGCCGTATTTGCTCTCGCCAATCTGAAAGTAGGGGGTGTCATTCGTCGCTTCAATGAAATTACCTTCGGGATAGATATGAAACAGGCGCGGGACTTCGTTGCCAATCTGCCCACCGAGCAGCATATTGCAGCCAAAATTGGTACTGCTGTTTTGCTGCGCCGCGCTGTCGCGGTGAATCACTTCGCGCACTGTCTCCCCGACCAGCGTGGCGGCGTCATACATCGTCCCCATCTGCATCAGGTTTGGCGTATGCTGGCCCTGTATCCGTTCGTTAAGCAGGCTGACAATACTCTGTGTTGTGGCCAGGTTCCCCGCCGACTGGATCACCAGCACCCGTTCCCCCTCCTTGCTGAACACATGGAGTTTTTTAAACGTTGCGATGTGGTCGACACCCGCATTGGTGCGGGAATCGGAAGCAAAAACCAGCCCGTCGGAAAGACGCATGGCCACACAGTAAGTCATTAAAATACCTTTATTAATTCATTGTTGCTGCTGCATCTGATGTTGTCGCTCAAACAGACTTACCTCGGCAGCGGAAAACATCTCTTCGCAGCCGCCGCCAAAACGGCTACCCCGCACCGGGCAGGCATCCAGATAATCCATTCCGATCGCCAGGCGAAGATGTTGGTTCAGATCACGCGTGTTATTAGTGATATCAAAACTTTGCCAGCGGCCATCAAGCCAGGCTTCTGCCCAGGCATGCATCGCCACATGCTCGGTATCCCGGCTGTAAACATAACCACTGACGTAGCGCGCCGGAATGCGCAGGCTACGACAGCAGGCCAGGAAAACGTGCGTATGATCCTGGCACACCCCTTTTCCTTTGGCAAAAGCGACGGCGGCGGTGTCGTGAACCTGGGTGGCGCCGGGCGTATACGGCATTTTCAGGCGTAATTCCGCCATCAATTCTTCCAGGCTGCCAGGCGCATCTTCTTCCCGGTAATAACGCCGGGCAAATTCGCGGATCGGCGAGTCCGGGTCGGTTAACGGAGTCGTGCGCAGGAACACCAGTGGAGAGAGTGACTCGCTGATCTCTTCCTCTTCTTCTGCATTATCGGCGATCTCAACCACACCTTGAGCATGAATGATTATCTCTTGATGAGGGTGATCGAGGGTTAAAACATGCATCAGATTCCCGTATGCATCGGTCGTCGCTACCGCCGAGGCGGGCAACAGCAGGTTCCATTCCTTAATATACTGGCGACCAGAGGTTTGCGGCGTCAGACGCAGATACTGCGTACTGAACTTCACCTCTTCATCGTAGTGATAATGCGTCAGGTGATTAATGGTCAGTTTCATAACGCCTCCAGATAGGTCTGGCGGATACTGTCGGCCAGCTCATTGATTTTGGTAAGAAAACGGTTTAACCACTCCTGAAGATCGTCGGCCAGGGCATCATCAAGGGAGCCGAAACGCAGCTCCACATGCAACTGATGGGCAAGACGCAGCGGAACGCGCGCCCGCTCGCTGCCAATCATCTCCAGTTGTTGAACCAGGTCGCCGACGCAGGCATGCAGCGAGCGCGGCACGTCATTGCGAAACACCAGTAATTCGGTGACGGTTTCCCGGCTGATTGGCTGGCGATAAATACTGTGGTAGGCCTCCCGGGCGCTCACCGCACGCAATAACGTATCAAGACGGTAATATTCGCGTACCGGATCCGGGTCATTGCTGAGCTGCTGATCTTTTAGCGCCAGCAACTGGGCGGTGGCGAACGCACGCTCAATCAGGGTACCGATACGGATAAAACACTGGGCGTCGTTACGCAGCAGGGTGCCGAACATGGCGCCACGGAACAGATGCGCCCGTTCTTTCACCCAGTCGAAAAAGGCGTCGATACCAATTTTATCCACCCCGGTCTGGCGCAGATTGCGGATATCGATACGGGTGGTATTGATGCACTCCCACACTTCCGATGAAAGACTGCCGCGCACGGCATGGGCGTTGTTCCAGGCCATTTCTATACAACTGTAGATACTGCTCGGGTTCTGCCCATCAAGGGCAAAGAAATTCAGCAGATTATTCATACTGAACCGGGCATAACGCTCCTGAAACAGCTCATGCCCGAACGTCAGATTGAGCGGCAGGGCTAAATCATGCTGTTGCTGGCTGTGGCGCGGCATCATTGATAATTTGTAGGTCACGTCAAGGACGCGGGCAAAGCTCTCTGCCCGTTCCAGATAACGGGCCATCCAGTACAGTTCGCTGGCGGTGCGGCTTAACATTATTCATCCTCCTCCATCACCCAGGTGTCTTTCGTGCCACCCCCTTGCGAGGAGTTCACCACCAGCGATCCTTCGGTCAGCGCCACGCGGGTCAGCCCGCCAGGCACCAGCCTGATCTCTTCGCCGTACAGGGCAAACGGACGCAGGTCAATGTGGCGTGGAGCCAGCCCTTCCTCGACAAAGGTCGGGCAGGTAGAGAGCGCCAGCGTGTTTTGTGCAATATAGTTGCCGGGGTTTGCCAGCAGCCGCTGACGGAACGCATCGATCTGCGCCCGGGTTGAGCGGGGGCCGACCAGCATGCCGTACCCGCCTGCGCCGTGGACCTCTTTCACCACCATCTCATCCAGATGGGCCAGCACGTAGCTCAGGTCTTCGGCTTTACGGCACTGCCAGGTGGGGATATTGCCGAGGATAGGCTCCTCAGAAAGATAAAAGCGGATCATGTCCGGCACGTATGGATAGATGGATTTGTCATCCGCCACGCCGGTGCCAATCGCATTGGCCAGCACCACGCCACCTGAACGATAGACCGACAACAGGCCCGGTACACCCAACATTGAATCTGAGCGAAACGCCAGCGGGTCGAGGAAGGCATCGTCAATACGGCGATAGATAACATCGACCCGGCACGGGCCTTCGGTGGTGCGCATATAGACACCGCCTTCTTTGACGAACAGGTCGGCGCTTTCTACAAGCTCTACCCCCATTTGCTGGGCAAGAAAACTGTGTTCGAAGTAGGCGCTGTTAAAGCGACCAGGCGTCAGCACCACCACGCAGGGGTCATCAACGTACGTGCTTTCACGCAGGGTTTGCAGCAGGTAACTGGGGTAACGTTCGACCGGCGCGATATGCG
Source organism: Citrobacter sp. BDA59-3 (assembly GCF_015167655.1). Lineage (NCBI taxonomy): Bacteria > Pseudomonadati > Pseudomonadota > Gammaproteobacteria > Enterobacterales > Enterobacteriaceae > Citrobacter > Citrobacter sp. BDA59-3. The sequence continues at coordinate 4,241,540 of NZ_CP063427.1, read as the reverse complement.
AACTGGCAAACAGATCCGGATACAGGCGCATCATCATCTTACGGTTTTCCAGCATATAAGAGACGCCGGATGGGGTGCGCAGGTTATCCTCCAGCACGTAGTACCCGCCGTCACTGTCGCGGACCATATCAATGCCGGTGATATGGGCATAAATATTGTTGTGCAGATCGACGCCCTGCATACAGGGCTGATACTGCTCATTAGCAAGCACTTGCTCACGGGGGACAATTCCGGCATTGAGAATATGCTGGTGGTGGTAGATGTCGTACAAGAAGGCGTTGAGCGCTTTTACCCGCTGGCGTATTCCTGCATCAAGCATCCGCCATTCGTGGGCCGGAATGATACGCGGCACGCTGTCGAATGGAATTAAACGCTCTGTTCCTCCTTCTTCACCGTAAACATTAAACGTAATGCCGACGCGGTGAAACAGCAGCTCGGCCTGCTCTTTCTTCTGGTGAATGGCATGCTGGTCAGTTTGCTGTAACCAGTGCCACCAGGCGTCATAATGCTGGCGCTGCTGACCTTCTGCGGTGAGCATTTCATCGTAGTAAGGCGCGCTCGGAAGCGTCATTTTTATCATTGTCATCCCCTGCATTCCGCTTGATGAAGATAGAGTTAAAATGCAGAAAACATGCCAGCGCACCAAAAGCGCGGCTTATCACGCTATGGCGAGGCGGGACGCACCGTTATGAGGAGAAAGTGGCGAAAAAGCGCACCACAATGGCGTATAAGCGGCAGAAAAAGGGGAGTGATGGTGCAAGTGTAAAGACGGCTGCACCAGCCGGAAAAGCGGTAATAAGTGTTCGCCTGACTCGTTTATAGATGTAAAATAAATGCATTTTTAAGGGGGGCTACGATGACGGGAAAACGCATTCGCCGCGAAAAACTGACCATTCGCTCTATGATTACGCTTTACCAGCAGCGCTGTCCGCAGGCGCTGGCGGATGAAGCGCACTATCAGGCGTTGAATGATTACGCGGATAAACGGCTGGATAAATGTGTGTTTGGCGAAGAGAAACCGGCCTGCAAACAATGCCCTGTGCACTGTTACCAGCCAGCTAAACGTGAAGAGATGAAGCAGATTATGCGCTGGGCCGGGCCGAGGATGCTGTGGCGACACCCTGTGTTGACTATCCGTCATCTGATTGATGACAAACGTCCTGTTCCCGAACTGCCGGAAAAATACCGCCCTAAAAAATAACGCCGTGGCGGGCACGGCGTTATCTGTTCTCAGGCGCGAGTGGCTATAAGAATAGACGATGCTTTAATCAGGGCAATGACGCGTTTTTCCGGTGCCAGTTGCAACGCCTCACAGCTTTCGTTGGTCACTACCGCCACTATTTCAAAACCGGCGTCTGTGGCGACATGTACGGTTGCATTTACCGCCCCTTCGGTCACGGCGCTTACCGCTCCGGCAAACTGATTACGGGCGGAGAATTTCAGGCCGCAGTCCTCGGTTGCCAGCGTGATCCACGGCGCTTTAATCAGTGCGATGGCTTCTTTTCCGGGATTCAAACCCAGCGCTTCCTTACTGCTGGATGTGACGATAGCGACAAGCTTCGCGCCTCCTGCGAGGGTTAATTCCACTTCATCGTTTACGGCACCGTGCGCGGTTGCGCTGACTTTACCGACAAGTTGGTTACGAGCTGAAACGGCCATGTTGCCTCCGGGATAATGAGAAAGAGTCAGTTATCTCAGGTCATTGTCTGTTTATCCATACCCATTTTCTTATCATGGGTATAGCTGTGCAGACCAATGCGGGCAACGTGGCGCTTCCACGCAGAGACAGCATCAGCAAATCCGCGGCAGGGGCTCGGCGTGCGGTAAGTCCAGAATACGCTTCACACCGTATAAGCCCGCCAGCCGCACCCCTTTACGCTCCACCACTTCGCCGATGATCGCGGCATCCTGGCCGAGCGGGTGGGCGCGTAACTGAGCCAGTACCTGCTCCGCCGACTGGCGCTGGACAGCAATCACCAGCTTGCCTTCGTTAGCAAAATTCAGCGCTTCCAGCCCTAATAGCTCGCACACGCCGCGCACCGCAGTTTTCACCGGCAGGTCACGTTCGTTAAGTTCGATACCATAACCGCTGGCGGCGGCAAACTCATGCACCACGGCGTTGACTCCGCCGCGCGTCGCATCGCGTAGTGCTTTCACGCCCGGAATATCGCGCAATTGTTGAATCAACGGGGTTAACACCGCACAGTCGCTGGTCAGTTCGCCGTCCAGCCCCAGTTGTTCGCGCAAATTGAGAATGGTCGCACCGTGATCGCCGAGCGTACCGCTGACCAGCAGCACATCACCGGCCTCAAGGGTGCTGGCGCCCCAGCGGATATTGGCCGGAATAGCGCCAATGCCTGCCGTATTGATAAACAGCTTATCTGCCGCCCCGCGCTGCACCACTTTGGTATCGCCGGTAACAATGGCGATATCCGCGCGGCGGGCGGTTTCCGCCATGCTGGTGACCACGGCTTTCAGGGTCTCCATCGGCAGGCCTTCTTCAAGAATAAACCCGCAGGAGAGATAGCGGGGAACGGCGCCGCTTACCGCCACATCGTTCGCCGTGCCGCAAATGGAGAGCTTGCCGATATCGCCGCCGGGGAAGAACAGCGGGTCGATAACGTAGCTGTCGGTGGAAAAGGCCAGTCGGTCGCCGCTGGCGGCGAGAGTCGCAAGATCGAGACGCGCCTGATCTTCCTGTTCACTGAGCCACGGGTTCGCGAACGCATCGATAAAAAGCTGGCTGATAAGCTGTTGCATCGCCTGTCCGCCGCTGCCGTGCGCCAGTTGGACTTCATTCATACTTCGCACTCCTGAGCACGATATTGATACCAGGCGGCGCAGGCTCCCTCAGATGAGACCATCAGTGCGCCAAACGCGGTTTGTGGGTTACAGGTATTGCCGAAAAGCGGGCACTGATGGGGCTTACATTTGCCGGTCAGTACTTCGCCGCAGCGTGCGCGTGGGTCATCACAGGCTTGCTGCGGCGCAGGATTAAAGTGGGCTTCGGCATCAAAACGCTGATAGGGCGCGGTTAAGCGCACCCCGGAGTCGCCAATCATTCCCAGTCCGCGCCATTCGCTATCGCCCCGGACCTCAAACACCTCGCTAATGGCCTGTTGCGCGAGAGGGTTGCCTTCGTCCGGTACCACGCGACGGTACTGGTTTTCTACCTGATGACGGGCGCTGATTTTCTGTTCGACCAGCATCAATACGCCTTGCAGCAGGTCCAGTGGTTCAAACCCGGCCACCACCAGCGGGCGCTGGAACTCCCCGGCGATAAAACCGTAGGCATCGGTGCCGATCACCATGCTAACGTGACCCGGCGCAAGAAACGCGTCGATACCGTTATCCGGTTCCTCCAGCAGGCTGCGCAGGGTCGGAATGATGGTGATGTGCTGGCAGAAAAAGAAAAAGTTACTCACATCCTGCAATTTTGCCTGTTGCAGCGTGATGGCGGTGGCGGGCATGGTGGTTTCGAAGCCGAGCCCAAAAAAGACTACTTTGCGCTGTGGATTCTGCTTTGCCAGGGTCAGCGCATCCAGCGGGGAGTAAACGATACGCACATCCGCGCCGCGCGCTTTCGCCTGCAGCAGAGAACCGTTTTTCCCCGGTACACGCATCGCGTCGCCGAAGGTACAGAAGATCACTTCCGGATGGCTGGCGATCTCCACGCAGGTATCAATGCGCCCCATCGGCAGGACGCACACCGGGCAGCCTGGCCCGTGGATAAACTCAATGTTGTCCGGCAATAACTGATCGAGGCCGAACTTAAAGATCGCATGGGTGTGGCCGCCACAGACTTCCATCACCCGTAGCGGGCGCTTCGCGGTATAGGTGAGCAGCGCGGCCCGCTCACCTAAGTGAGCGATAAGCTGCATGACCTGTTCCGGCGCGCGGTATTCATCCACAAAACGCATTATCTCTCCTCACCAAACAGCAGCGCGCCAACATCCGGCTCGACATCGTACATATTTTGTAGTGCCGCCAGTGTCTCGCGGGCCTCGTCTTCGTTTATCACGCTCATGGCGAAGCCCACATGCACCAGCACCCACTGCCCAAGGCGAGAATGCCCCGCTTCGTCCGTGCTGCCCACCAGCGTTAAGTCGACGTCGCGCTGAATACCGCAGACATCGACTTTCGCCTGATTACCATCAATGGCGCTAATTTGTCCCGGAACGCCTATGCACATCGTTGGGTCTCCAGCCAGTCCAGCCAGCGGTCCATACCTTCACCGCTGGTGGCAGAAACCAGAAAAATTTCGATAGAGGGGTTCACTTCGCGGGCGCAGGCGAGGCATTTTTCGACATCAAATTTGAGGTAAGGCAGCAGGTCGATTTTATTGAGCAGCATGATGGAGGCCGCAGCAAACATGTGCGGGTATTTCAGCGGTTTGTCTTCGCCTTCGGTCACCGACAGCACGGCGACTTTGTGACGTTCGCCGAGATCAAAACTGGCCGGGCACACCAGGTTGCCGACGTTTTCGATAAACAGAATGCCATTGTCCGCCAGCGGCAGGCGCGGTGTGGCGTCGGCAATCATTTGCGCATCCAGATGACACCCCTTGCCGGTATTGACCTGAATCGCCGGGGTGCCGGTCTCGCGGATGCGCGCGGCATCGTTAACGGTCTGCTGATCCCCTTCGATTACCGCACAAGGCACACGGGCGTTGAGACGGGTCAGGGTTTCGGTCAGCAGGGTGGTTTTACCGGAACCGGGGCTGGAGACCAGGTTCAGCACTAACTGATGTCTGGCGGCGAAGCGGGCGCGGTTATGCGCGGCGATGCGATTGTTTTTATCTAACACATCGATTTCCACTTCCAGCATCCGCCGCTGGCTCATCCCTGGCGCATGGGTTCCGGCTGCGCCGTGGCCGTAATGTAAATCACCATTTTCCGCCGCCGTCGGGCTGAAATTGTCGGTCTTGACGCCTGTGATTTTCATTGTCGGACGGGCAGCGGGAGCAAAAGGCGCGCTGCGAAACGCAGAATGGGGATTATGCTCGTCGCCCTCGATATAGAGGTTACCTTCCTGACAACCACATGTCGTACACATTGCTCACTCCTCGATTTCCAGCCGCTGAATCTGCATGCCGTCGTCGGCGACGATGTGCAAATTGTCGCTGTTGCATTGCGGGCAGCGACGCACGTGCTGGCTTAGTAAGGTCACGTATTGCTGGCAGCTTTCGCACCAGCACTCCGCCTGTTGTTCTTCGATGTGCAGTGTACAGCCCTCTGCCAGGGTGCCACGGCAGACCAGATCAAAACAAAACGTCAATGCGGCAGGTTCTACACAAGAAAATGCGCCAACTTTGATCCAGACCTCAGTTACGCGCCTGGCGGCGTGCTGTTTCGCCTGTTGTTCAATAATCTCCAGCGCACGCTGGCACAAGGTAATTTCATGCATACTGCCTCCTCATTAATCAGGCGCGTGTTGCAATTACAGTGCCAGGGTTATTCGCTTTATTGCGGTGAGGATCAAGGCGCTAATACATTGTTTTCCGGCAAAATAGCCGCCGCTGATAGCTTCGGGCATTCCATTGATGACGAAAATGACGATCGCGCATTTCCCGGACGTCAAAAATGACCAGGCGGCAATCTATTGATCGGGTAAACACCACCATCAGGTGGCGAGGAGAGAACGTGACGGACGTATTGCTCTGTGTGGGGAACAGCATGATGGGTGACGATGGCGCAGGCCCGCTGCTGGCGGAGATGTGTGCGGGGACTCCGCCCGGAAACTGGCAGGTGATTGACGGTGGCAGCGCGCCGGAAAACGACATCGTAGCGATCCGCGAGCTTCGCCCCGACAGACTGTTGATTGTCGATGCGACAGACATGGGGCTAAACCCTGGCGAGATTCGTATTGTCGATCCGGACGATATTGCCGAGATGTTCCTGATGACCACCCATAATATGCCGCTTAATTACCTGATCGATCAGTTAAAAGAGGATGTGGGCGAGGTGATTTTCCTCGGTATTCAGCCGGATATCGTCGGCTTTTATTACCCGATGACGCCCCCGGTAAAAGAGGCCGTCGAAACTGTCTATGCACGCCTTGCCACCTGGCAGGGTAACGGTGGGTTTGCGCTGCTGGAAGCCGGGGAAGAGGAGTAGTTGGCCGTCCCGGATGGCGGCGCAAGCGCCTGATCCGGGCTACCAGACGTTCAGGCCGCACGAAATAGTCCACTCGCCCTGTGGGGTGAGGAATCCCCACAAAAATGCGAGCACGAACGGTCCCCTCTCCCTGAGGGAGAGGGCCAGGGTGAGGGGGAAAATGCGGCTCTGATGGTCATTCCGTTCACCTTATGTTCCTTGCTTTTCTGTCGCGACAGAACCCGTGAACGTGCCAGGGGACTCAACCCCCTCGCTGCATGCCCTGCGACAGGGGGGCACAAAGATGTCGCTGTGGTCGTCATGCTGGAAAACGGGTCAGCCATGGATAACAAGGTTGAAGACGTTCACAGTATCTACAACATAACCGGCAGCGCTTAGTCCAAATCTGCCCCGTTGCTGGCAATCACTTTTTTGTACCACCAGAACGATTTTTTGCGCTTACGCTCCAGCGTACCGTTACCTGCGTCGTCACGGTCAACATAGATAAACCCGTAGCGCTTGCTCATCTCACCGGTGGAGGCCGCTACCAGATCGATACATCCCCAGGTGGTGTAACCCATCACCGGAATACCGTCTTCAATGGCATCGCCCATGGCACGGATATGCTCGCGCAGATAGCTAATACGGTAATCGTCTTCTATTTCACCCTGGGCATTGAATTCATCTTTTGCACCCAGCCCGTTCTCCACCAGAAACAGCGGTTTCTGGTAACGGTCATACATCATATTCATCGTGATACGCAGGCCTAGCGGGTCAATGCCCCAGCCCCATTCGCTTACCTGAATATGCGGGTTACGCAGCGATTTGACGATATTAGCCGCCGAGGTATTTTGCGCATTCATTTCGGCAGAAGCGCAGCGCGAGGCGTAATAGCTGAATGACACAAAATCAACAGTATTTTTCAGGATCTCGTCGTCACCCGCTTCTTTTACAATGCTGACGCCTTTTTCGCGGAACACGCGGGCCGCGTAGGCCGGATAGGCACCGCGCGCCTGCACATCAATAAAGAACAGGTTTTCCCGGTCTTTTTCCAGCGCCGTCCACACATCTTCCGGCTTACAGGAGTAGGGATAGAAATTGCCGCCTGCCAGCATGCAGCCCACCTGATTTTCCGGGTTCACCTCATGGGCGATTTTGGTCGCCAGTGCGCTGGCAATCAGCTCGTGGTGCGCCGCCTGATATTTTACCTGGTCCTGATTTTCGCCCTCTTCAAACACCAGCCCGGCACCGGAGTACGGGCTATGCAGCATGATGTTGATTTCATTAAAGGTCAGCCAGTATTTCACCAGACCATCAAAGGCTTCAAAGCAGGTGCGGGCGTAGCGGGTAAAAAACGCCACCATCTTGCGGTTACGCCAGGAACCGTATTCGGTAACCAAATGCATCGGCACATCAAAGTGGCACAGTGTCACCAGCGGTTCGATACCGTACTTTTTGCACTCTGCGAACATGTCGCGGTAAAACGCGATGCCCTCGGCGTTCGGCGTCAGCTCATCACCCTGCGGGTAAAGGCGGCTCCATGCGATAGAGGTACGAAAGACGGTGAAGCCCATCTCCGCCATCAGCGCGATATCTTCCTTGTAACGATGGTAGAAATCGATCGCCTGATGACTGGGGTAGTATTCGTCTTCACGCAAAGTGAAGCGTTTTTCCAGACCGAGTTTCACCGGCAGACGGTTCGCGCCGTGGGGAATGGTGTCGACGGTGGTTAACCCTTTACCGCCTTCCAGATACGCCCCTTCGGCCTGGTTGGCGGCAATGGCGCCGCCCCATAAAAATCCTTTCGGAAATACAGACATGCGTTACCTCGCTTATTGCGCCCGGGCTTCATGAACAACGGCTGTGTTTGCCGCCTGCGGTTTCTGCGCCTCTGCTTCCACCGGGATATCTTCAAAACCGAGAAGCAACGTCAGAACAAAGGAGAGCACCACCGCCAGCGCCATCACGCCGAATACCCAGACAATGGTCATTGGATTAGCCGGATCGAAAAACTGTACGCTGGTAAACAGACCCGGCGCCGCCATGGAGTGGCTAGCAAGCCCGGCTATCCCCGCGACGGCACCGCAGATAAAGCCGCTTATCAGGCTCGCAATCAGCGGACGTTTCAGGCGAACGGCCACGCCGTACAGCGCCGGTTCAGAGATACCGGCCAGGATAGCCGAAGCCGCTGCCGCAAGGGCAGTCTGGCGCAGCTCCGGGTTTTTGGTTTTCCACGCCACCGCCAGAGACGAGCCGCCGAGCGACAGGTTAGCGCCAATCTCTGACGGCATTACCATGCCTTCTTTGCCTGTTTCGGCAATGGTTTGAATGATAGTGGGAGTAAATACGCGGTGCATCCCGGTCATCACCAGCAGCGGCCACAGGGCGCCCATAATGGCAACGGACAACCAGCCCAGATAGCCATGAATGGTGTAGACCAGCGCGGAGATGGCGCTACCAATCCAGATCCCCAGCGGGCCAATCAGCACAATAGCCAGCGGTGCGGCAATCAGCACAATCAGCATCGGTTTCAGGAAGTTTTTCGTCACCGCCGGGGTAATTTTGTCCACCCAACGTTCGATATACGACAGACACCAGGTCATCACCAGCGCCGGAATCACGGTGTAGGTGTATTTCACCGCCGTCACCGGCACCAGCGCAAACTCCACATGCTCACCCTGCGCGGCTTTCGCCATCAGTTCGATAAAGCTTGGGTGTACCAGCACGCCCGCAATGGCAATCGCCAGCGACATATTGGTTTTAAATTTCACGGCGGCAGACGCGGCCACCATCAGCGGCAGGAAGAAGAAGGCACCGTCGCCAATCACCGTCAGAATAGTCAGCGTTGAAGAACCTTTTGGCAGCAGGCCGGACATTTCCAGCACCATCGCCAGCAGTTTGACCATCGAGCCGCCGATGATCGCCGGGATCAGCGGTGACATGGTGCCGATCAGCGCATCGAGAATACCTGCGCCAATGCGCTTAAGGGTCAGCCTCTGTTTACCGACCGGTTGAGCGGGCTGCATATCGCCGGGCAGCAATGTCACCACTTCACGATAGGCATGCGACACCGTATTGCCGATGATGACCTGGCACTGGCTGTCGTTGCGTACCACGCCCATAACGCCGCTAATGCCTTTGAGCGTCGCGCTGTCAATTTTGGCGTCGTCTTTCACCACGAAGCGCAGACGCGTCATGCAATGGGTGACGGCAGCGATGTTGTCAACACCACCTAACGCGTTCACCACCGAGCCGGCAAGCGCCGCATAATTCTTCGACATCGGGTTATATCCTGTTTTATCAATAAGGTACGGCTCCATTGCTCTGTTTTACGCAGGCAATGAAACATCAGATAGGAAACCGGTTCCACAAAATAATGATGAGTTTCATGTATTCAAACAAGATCAAAAATTCATCTTTATCTATTTTTGTGATGATGATCGCTTAATATTTTTTGACCGTTTTTATCCCATTGCGACATTCTTTAGTGGGTGAAGTACACTGCATGGCATCGAAATCAAACGGATAAGCAACATGACCACAATGCTTGAGGTGGCAAAGCGGGCAGGGGTGTCGAAGGCGACAGTCTCCCGTGTGCTATCGGGCAACGGCTACGTCAGCCAGGAGACCAAAGACCGGGTGTTTCAGGCGATCGAAGAGAGCGGATATCGCCCGAACCTGCTGGCGCGCAGTCTGGCGACGAACAAAACGCAAACGCTGGGGCTGGTGGTTACCAACACGTTGTATCACGGGGTCTATTTTAGCGAGCTGCTGTTTCATGCCGCGCGGATGACCGAAGATCAGGGGCGGCGTTTAATTCTGGCAGACGGTAAACACAGCGCTGAAGAAGAGCGCGAAGCGATTCAATATCTGCTCGATTTAAAATGCGATGCGATCATTATTTATCCGCGCTTTTTAAGCGTCGATGAAATGGACACTATCGTCAAAAGCCACAGTCAGCCCATTATGGTGCTTAATCGTCGATTACGTAAAAACAGCAGCCACTGTGTCTGGTGCGATCAAAAAGCCTCCAGCTTTAACGCGGTGGCGACATTAATTGCGATGGGGCATCAGGATATTGCATTTATTACCGGCTCGCTGGATTCCCCGACCGGTATTGAGCGGCTTTCTGGCTATAAAGACGCCCTGGCGCAGCACGGCATTGCGTTACGTAATGAGTTGATTGTAAAAGGGAAGTGGTCACCGGAAAGCGGGGCGGCAGGCGTGGAAACGCTGCTGGCAAAGGGTGTCAGTTTTAGTGCGCTGGTGGCGAGCAATGATGATATGGCGATTGGCGCCATGAAGAGACTGGATGAGCGGGGAATCGCTGTACCCACGCAGGTTTCGGTTATTGGATTTGATGACATTGCCATTGCCCCGTATGTTATTCCCGCACTCTCCAGCGTTAAAATCCCGGTCACGGAGATGATTAAAGAAACCATCGAGCGGTTAATTTTTATGCTTGATGGCGGTGAGTTTAATTACCACCAGCCATTTCTTGGCGAATTAATGTTACGTGATTCACTCATTCCCGGCCCCACACGCTAACCTCGTCAACTGTCATCGTCACTTCTGTCGATGACAGGATGCCATCTTATAAAATCTGATAAATAACAATGACATAATAACTGGCATGAAACGTGTATATCCGGCGTGATGAAACTCATTGCTGGAGAAGACGATGAACCGTTTTATTATGGCGGATGCCAGTAAATGTATTGGCTGTCGCACCTGTGAAGTTGCCTGTGTGGTCTCACATCAGGAACAACAGGACTGTGCGGCCCTTACCCCTGAAATCTTTTTACCCCGCATTCACGTTATCAAAGGCGTCAACGTATCGACGGCAACACTCTGCCGCCAGTGTGAAGACGCACCCTGCGCCAATGTCTGTCCGAATGGCGCCATCAGCCGCGACAAAGGGTTTGTCCATGTCATGCAGGAACGCTGCATTGGTTGCAAAACCTGCGTGGTCGCCTGTCCCTACGGCGCCATGGAGGTCGTGGTCCGCCCGGTCGTTCGCCATAACGGCATCGGCCTGACCATGTCCGGGCAGAAGGCTGAAGCCAACAAATGCGATTTATGCTACCAACACGAAAGTGGCCCGGCCTGTATTTCCGTATGTCCGACCAAGGCGCTGGTCTGCGTTGACCGGGAAATACTGGAAAACATGAGCGAAGAGAAGCGTCGTCGCACTGCGCTGGAAAGTGCCGTGTCGCTGGGTTTTTAAAAAATAACTTTCACTTTTAACAGGTCTGTTACTGATGAAAAAAATTACGAGCGTATGTCCCTATTGCGGCGCTGGCTGCAAACTGAAACTGGTCGTGGATAATGACAAAATTATCCGCGCCGAAGCGGCGGACGGGGAAACCAACCAGAACGAACTTTGCCTGAAAGGCTACTACGGCTGGGATTTTCTTAACGATACCAAACTGCTGACGCCTCGCCTGACACAACCGATGATCCGCTATGAGCGCGGCGGTAAACTCACCCCGGTGAGCTGGCAGGAGGCCATTCGCTATACCGCAAAACGGCTCAGTGAAATCAAAGCCAAGTTCGGCCCCCGCGCCATTATGACCACCGGTTCATCTCGCGGCACCGGCAATGAGACCAACTACGTGATGCAGAAATTTGCCCGAGGGGTCTTACATACCAATAACGTCGACTGCTGCGCACGTGTTTGTCACGGTCCTTCCGTTGCCGGGTTACAGCAAACCCTGGGCAACGGCGCAATGAGTAACTCCATCGGCGATATCGAAAACTCCCGTTGCCTGCTTGTCTTTGGCTACAACTGTGCCGATTCGCACCCAATTGTGGCAAGAAGGGTGGTTAAAGCAAAACAGAACGGGGCGAAAATTATCGTCTGCGATCCGCGCCGCATCGAAACCGCACGCATCGCTGACCAACATTTACAGCTCAAAAACGGCTGCAACATGGCGCTGGTGAACGCCTTTGGTTATGTCCTGCTGGAAGAAAAACTCTACGACCAGCGCTACGTCACGAACTTCACCACCGGGCTGGATGCCTACCGGGAAATCGTCAAAGACTATGCGCCGGAAGCGGTTGAACATCTGACGGGGGTTCCGGCACGCCAGGTCCGTGAAGCAATGCGTACTTACGCCGCCGCGCCGACCGCCACCATTATGTGGGGGATGGGCGTTACGCAATTTGGTCAGGCGGTGGACGTGGTAAAAGGGCTTTCGAGCCTGGCGCTGCTGACCGGTAACCTCGGGCGTGAGAACGTCGGCGTCGGCCCGGTGCGTGGGCAGAACAACGTGCAGGGCGCCTGCGACATGGGTGTGATCCCGAACCAGTTCCCTGGCTACCAGGATGTGGTTGATCCGCATGTCCGCGCCAAATTCGCCAAAGCCTGGGGAATCGATCCGGCGGTAATGGATGACAAAGTCGGCGTGCGTATCACCGAGGTGCCGCATCTGGCGCTGGAAGGCAAAGTTAAAGCCTATTACATCATGGGTGAAGATCCGTTACAGACCGAAGCCGATCTCAGCCTGGTGCGCAAAGGCTTTGAGGCGCTGGATTTTGTGGTCGTACAGGACATCTTTATGACCAAGACCGCGGAACAGGCGGATGTGCTGCTGCCTGCTACCTCCTGGGGCGAGCACGGCGGCGTCTTTACCTGTGCGGATCGCGGGTTCCAGCGTTTCGAAAAAGCCATCGAACCGCAATATGACGTCAAGCGTGACTGGGAAATTATCAGCCTTATCGCTACCGAAATGGGCTACCCGATGCATTACGACAATAACCAGCAAATCTGGGACGAAATGCGCGAACTGTGCCCGCTGTTCTACGGCGTAACCTACGAAAAAATGGGCGATATGGGACACGTTCAGTGGCCGTGCCCGACGCTGGATCATCCGGGAACGCGTTATCTGTATAAAGATAACAAATTCGATACTCCGGACGGGAAAGGCCTGCTGTTCGCCGCGCCATGGCGTGCCCCGGCCGAGGTGCCGGACGCGGACTTCCCGCTGGTGCTCAGCACCGTGCGCGAAGTCGGCCATTACTCCTGCCGCTCAATGACCGGTAACTGTGCGGCGTTGCAAACGCTCGCAGATGAGCCGGGTTTCGTGCAGATAAATCCGCACGATGCCGCACAGCTAGGAATTAAAAACCGGCAACTGGTATGGGTGGAGTCACGCAGGGGGAAAGTCATCAGCCGTGCCGATGTTAATGAGCGTGTTAATACCGGTTGCGTGTACATGACTTATCAATGGTGGATTGGCGCGTGTAATGAACTGACGCAGGATAATCTTGATCCCATCTCTAAAACACCGGAAACCAAATATTGCGCGGTGCGGGTGAGTGCGATCAACGATCAGGCCTGGGCCGAGGAGTACACTCAGTCGACCTATCAGCAGATGAAGACACGCTTGCGGCATGCAGCGTTGCAATAAATAACGATGACCCACAACGGCGTTTGTATTCGCGTCTATGGAAAAGTACAAGGGGTGGGCTTCCGCCCCTTTGTCTGGCAACTGGCGCAACAGCTCAATCTTACCGGTGATGTCTGTAATGACGCCCAGGGCGTCGAAGTACGCTTATGGGGCGATGAACGCCGTTTTCTCCCGTTGTTGTACCAGCAATGCCCGCCGCTGGCGCGCATTGACGATACGCAGGTTACGCCCTATCAGTGGCCACAAGCGCCGCTCAGTTTTACTATCCGCGAGAGCGCGGGCGGCACGATGAATACGCAAATTGTTCCCGATGCCGCCACCTGTCCTGCCTGTCTGGCGGAGATGAATGACCCGACAGAACGTCGCTATCGCTATCCATTTATCAACTGTACCCACTGCGGCCCGCGTTTTACCATTATTCACGCCATGCCTTATGACCGCCCCTACACCGTGATGGCGGCATTTCCCCTGTGCCCTGCCTGCGAGGCGGAGTATCGCCATCCGGCTGACCGCCGTTTTCATGCCCAGCCCGTTGCCTGCCCGGCGTGCGGCCCGCAGCTTGAGTGGCGCAGCGGAAAACAGCAGTTGACTGGCGAGGCGGCGCTACAGGCCGCCATTGCGCTGCTCAACTCCGGCGGTATCGTTGCGGTGAAAGGTATCGGCGGTTTTCATCTGGCATGTGACGCACAGCGGCAGACGGCGGTGGAGCATCTGCGTGCCCGTAAGCATCGCCCGGCGAAACCGCTGGCGGTGATGCTCCCCTCAGCAAGCGGCCTGAGCGAAGCGGCCACCCGTTTGCTGACCACGCCCGCGGCACCCATCGTGCTGGTGGCGAAAACGTTGCTGCCAGAACTGTGCCCGGCTATTGCTCCGGGGCTTGATGAGGTGGGGGTGATGCTGCCCGCCAATCCGTTACAACATCTGTTAGCCCAGGCGTTGCAGCGCCCGCTGGTGATGACGTCCGGCAACCTGAGCGGCAAGCCGCCTGCGCTGACAAATCGCCAGGCGCTTGACGACCTGGCAGAGATAGCGGACGGGTTTCTGCTGCACAACCGCGATATTGTGCAGCGTATGGACGATTCGGTGATACGCGAGAGCGGCGAGATGTTACGCCGCTCGCGTGGTTACGTGCCGGATGCCGTGCAACTGCCGCCCGGATTTCGCCATATCCCGCCCATGTTGTGTCTGGGGGCGGATATGAAAAACACCTTCTGCCTGGTGCGGGATGACAGCGCCGTGTTAAGTCAGCATTTCGGTGATTTAACCGATGAAGGGGTAGAGACACAGTGGCGTAACGCCCTGCGTCTGATGCAGACGATTTATGACTTTACCCCACAGCAGGTGGTCGCCGACGCGCACACGGGCTATCGCGCCACCCACTGGGCACAGGAGACGGGGCTTTCGCAGCACACCGTGTTGCACCACCACGCACATATCGCGGCAACGCTTGCAGAGCATGGCTGGCCACGCGACGGGGGAGATGTGATTGCCCTGGCGCTGGACGGTATCGGCATGGGGGAGAACGGGGCGCTGTGGGGGTGCGAATGTCTGCGCGTGAATTATCGCGAGGTTGAGTATTTGGGCGGGTTGCCCGCCGTGGCGCTCCCCGGCGGCGATCTGGCGGCAACCCAGCCGTGGCGCAATCTGCTGGCACAGATGCTGGCGTTTGTCCCTGACTGGCAGAATTTCCCGGAAACCGCCGTGCTGCAACGACAGAACTGGCCTGTGCTGGCGCGGGCCATAGCGCGCAATATCAACGCGCCGCTGGCGTCATCGACCGGGCGGCTGTTTGATGCCGTCGCCTGTGCGCTGGACTGCGCGCCGCTGCAGTTAAGTTATGAGGGGGAGGCGGCCTGCCGACTGGAAGCGCTGGCGATGGGCGGCGCGGATGTTACGCATCCGGTCACGCTGCCGCTTGATGGCAATCAGCTTGATTTAGCCACCTTCTGGCAGCAATGGCTGGCATGGCAGGCACCGGCCGCGCAGCGTGCCTGGGTCTTTCACGATGCGCTGGCGTGCGGCCTGGCGCAGCTTGCCCGTAAGCAGGCGGATGCGCGGCAGATTGCCACGCTCGCCTTTGGCGGCGGCGTGTTGCATAACCGTCTGCTGAAAGCCCGGTTGTCGCATTATCTTGCGGATTATACGTTGCTCTTCCCACAGCGTTTTCCCGCAGGCGATGGCGCAATCGCGTTGGGGCAGGGGGTTATCGCCGCCGCGCGGTGTCTGGCGCAGGGGTGAGGCATCGTCCCCGGTGGCGCTGCGCTAACCGGGGCTACGAGGGGGGGCGGCGTATCCAACAACCCTCTCCCTCAAGGGAGAGGGGACCGATCGTGCTCGCATCAGGCACTGACTCCCGCTGGTGCTTCGGTATGACGTAGCCCGGATAAGGCGTTTTACGCCGCATCCGGGAATGGTCACAGATTTTATTACGGCTCTCAAACAGGCAGCGTTTTTAACAACGCGAACGCTTCCTTCATCCGATCTTCGCTCACCACAAAAGCGCACAACTGCCCTTCATTGTTCAGACCGCGGGCGACCATACCCTGGGCTTCGGTAGTGATATGCCAGTTCAAATCGCGGCGTGCCGTCTCGCCTGCCAGATGCAACGGCATCTCCGGCGTTTTGACCTTCACCAGCATGGCAGGAAGCTTAAGCGGCACAGCCACGCCAGACAGATTTTTCGCCAGATACATGGCGCTAAGCTGAATCGGCTGCAGGAACGGCAGCAGCTTACCGTCAATCTCCGCACAGTCGCCGAGCGCATAAATATCCGGATTGCTGGTTTGCAGATAACTGTTCACACAAATCCCATGATTGACCGTCAGCCCGGCGCTCCGGGCCAGCCCGGTTTCTGCGCGCAGCCCGGTCGCGGCAATCACCGCATCTACTTCTATACCGCGCTGCCTGTCCAGCGTGGCGCGGATGCCCGTTTCTGTTTTCTCAAGCGCCATAAGCTGTGATTTCAACAAAAGATGTACGCCCATCCCGGTCAGTCGATGCTGCAGACGGCTACTCACTTCTGGCGGCATCAGCGAAGAGAGAATACTGGCTTCGCTATCCACCAGCGTCACCGCTTTCCCCGCGCGACAAAAATCCATCGCCAGTTCGCTGCCAATTAACCCGCCGCCGATAATCAGCACCCGTTGCGCGTCACGCAGTTGCGCTTCACAGGCCTGGTACTCCTGCTGGCTGTTAAGGGTAAGCATCAGTTCGCTGCCCGCGACGGGCGGAACAAACGCACGGGCCCCGGTTGCCAGCACCAGCTTGTCGTACTGCCACTGTTGATCTGCGCTTTTGATGACTTTCGCCTCTGTATCCAGCGCCGTCACCCGCATGTGGGGAAACAGGCGCAGGTTGAACTGCTCGGCGAAATCCCCCGCCGACTGGCGGGTGAGATCTCTGGCGCGCTGCCCAAGGCTGATGACATGGCTCAGATCCGGCTTGTTGTACTCATCCATACTGTCACTGGCAATCAGCGTCAGCGGCGTGGTGGTGTCGGTCTTGCGGATGTTTTTTACCAGTTGGCGGGCGGCAAAGCCCGACCCGATAATCACAATACCTGCGCTCATACTGCCTCCGTTGCCAGCACATCGAAGACCTCTTTGCCAAGCGAACATTCAGGGCAAAGAAAATTATCCGGCACATCACACCAGGCGGTTCCTGGCGCGACATCCTGCATGGGTTCGCCTTTTGCCGGATCGTAGACCCACTGGCAGACGCTGCACTGCATAGACGGGCCTGAATCAGCGGCGGCTTTCGCGGCACAGGCGCAGGCGGACGCCTCAACCGGTGTAGTGTTAAGCGGTGTAGGCAGAGGAGCGAGCGCCCACTGGCGGGCAATCTCCCGACCGTGCTGACGGCAGAGTTCCAGCGCATCGATATCCGGGCGCCATTTGGCTTTCAGGCCCAGCGACATCTCAAAGCCCGCATCCTGTAATCGGGTAGACAGACGATCCACCGCGCCGCCGCTCCAGCCGTGGGAGCCGAAAGCGCTGGCACGTTTGTTACGAAAACGCAGGCCGGTTATCTCTTCGACCAGGCCAGCGATTTTCGGCATCATCACGTTGTTCATGGTGGACGTGCCGACCAGCACACCTTTGGAGCGGAAGACGTTGGTCAGAATGTCGTTTTTGTCGCTGCGGGAGACGTTGAAAATTTTCACCGCCACGTTCGGGTCAACTTCATTGATGCCCTGGGCAATCGCGTCCGCCATCATGCGGGTGTTGTTCGACATGGTGTCGTAGAAAATGGTGATACGGTCTTCCTGATAATCCGCGGCCCATTTCAGGTACAGCTCAACAATCTGCGTCGGATTTTCGCGCCATACCACACCGTGGGAAGTGGCAATCATCTCCACCGGCAGATTGAAGCCAAGGATCTCGGTGATTTTTGGCGTCACCAGGCGGCTGAACGGCGTGAGGATGTTGGCGTAGTAACGCTGGCACTGCTCGAACAGTTCGGTCTGGTCCACTTCGTCGTTGAACAGGCGCTCGTCACAGTAGTGCTGACCGAAGGCGTCGTTACTGAACAGCACGGCATCGCCGGTCATATAGGTCATCATGCTATCCGGCCAGTGCAACATCGGCGTTTCGACGAAGATAAGCTGTTTGCCATTGCCGATATCCAGTGCGTCACCGGTTTTCACGGTGTGGAAATTCCACTCCGGGTGGTGGTGGTGACCGTTAATGGAGTCGATGGCATTGGTGGTGCAATAAATCGGGGTGTTCGGAATCCAGGACATCAGCTCGGTGAGTGCGCCCGCGTGGTCTTCTTCCGCGTGGTTAATAATGATGTAGTCAATCGCGTTGAGGTCGATCTCCGTGCGCAGGTTCTGCACAAACTCGCGACTGAATTTATGATCGACGGTATCAATCAGTACGTTTTTGCCTTCACGGATGAGGTAGCTGTTGTAGCTGCTGCCGCGCAGCGTTTTGTATTCGGTACCGTGGAAATCACGAACTTCCCAGTCACGTTGCCCAACCCAATGAATGTTATTTTTTACGTGAATAGCCATTTTGCTTACCTGTTCTGTGTTAAATAAGATGTGATAACTATTTCAAGATGCGTGCCATTTTTTATTTTGTTGATTTTTATAAATTTATTTTTATTTGCCCCCTGATGGGTAGTCAAAAAGACTATGAAAAAGACTGTCATTATGACAATCTGCATTGTCAAAATGACTGCGAGGCGACGATGAGTTTTTCCGTGAACGTGCTGGCGGGTATCGCCATTGAATTACAGAGCGGCATAGGCCATGCCGACCGTTTTCAGCGCCTGATGACCACCCTGCGTCAGGTGCTGGAGTGTGACGCTTCAGCGCTGCTGCGCTACGAGGCGCGGCAATTTATCCCGCTGGCGATTGATGGCCTGGCCCAGGATGTGCTGGGGCGGCGCTTTACGCTGGAAGGGCACCCGCGGCTGGAGGCGATTGCCCGCGCCGGGGATGTGGTGCGCTTCCCTGCCGACAGCGCATTGCCGGACCCCTATGACGGGCTTATCCCCGGCCAGGAGAGTCTGAAAGTCCATGCCTGTGTGGGTCTGCCGCTGTTTGCCGGGCAGAGCCTGATTGGCGCGCTCACTCTGGATGGCATGGCGCCGGATCAGTTCGATAGCTTTAGCGATGAAGAACTGCGTCTGATTGCGGCGCTGGCGGCAGGGGCGCTCAACAATGCTTTGCTGATTGAAAAGCTCGAAAGCCAGAACATGGCGCCCGGCCTGCCGACAACCTTTGAACAGGTCGCGCATACCGAAATGATCGGTCTTTCGGAGGGTATGGCGCAGCTTAAAAAAGAGATAGAGATTGTCGCCGGTTCCGATTTGAACGTGCTGATAAGCGGTGAAACCGGCACCGGTAAGGAGCTGGTGGCAAAAGCTATCCACGAAAACTCGCCCCGCGCGGCAGATGCCCTGGTCTATCTGAATTGCGCGGCACTGCCGGAAAGCGTGGCGGAAAGCGAACTGTTTGGTCATGTGAAAGGGGCGTTTACCGGGGCCATCAGCAACCGTAGCGGCAAGTTTGAAATGGCCGATAAAGGCACGCTGTTTCTGGATGAGATTGGCGAGCTGTCGCTGGCGCTGCAGGCCAAGCTGTTGCGAGTATTGCAATACGGCGATATTCAGCGTGTCGGGGATGATCGCAGCCTGCGGGTGGATGTGCGCGTGCTGGCCGCCACCAACCGCGATCTGCGCGAAGAGGTACTGGCCGGGCGTTTTCGCGCTGACCTGTTTCACCGCCTGAGCGTCTTTCCGCTGGTTGTCCCGCCGCTGCGTGAACGCGGTGAGGATGTGGTGTTACTGGCGGGGTATTTCTGCGAGCAGTGCCGTCTGCGCCTTGGCCTTGGTCGTGTCGTGCTTAGCCCCGGTGCGCGGGCGCATCTGCTGGCGTACCGTTGGCCGGGAAATGTGCGTGAGCTGGAACATGCTATTCACCGTGCGATTGTGCTGGCGCGCGGTACGCGAAGCGGGGATGACATCGTACTGGAAACGCGTCATTTTGCGCTGAGCGATGAGCCGGAGCAGAGTGTTGTTAGCGCACAGACATTGCCCGTGGAGAGACAAAATTTGCGGGAAGCGACCGATAATTTTCAGCGTACCGCCATTCGCCAGGCGCTGGAACAAAGCCAGTATAACTGGGCAGCCAGTGCGCGGCTGCTTGAGATGGATGTCGCCAACCTGCATCGGCTGGCGAAACGTCTGGGGCTGAAGGATTAAATAATTCCGGCCTGATAAAAGGCCTGCAGGTTAATCGCGCCAACCAGCTTACCGCTGTCATCCACCACCGGAGCCGCGGAGATTTTGCGTTTCATTAGCACCTCTTTGGCATCGATAGCGCGGCTCCCGGCGTTAAGGGTGATGCCCCCTTTCGTCATCGCGTCACTGATGTTCGCATCCAGCGCACCGCCTGCAACCAGCCAGCGTCGCAGGTCGCCATCAGAGAAGATACCCAGAATCTCCTCCGCGTCACCGCAGACGGCCACCATCCCCATCCCCGTATGGCTAAGTTCCAGCATCGTGTCCATTACCGTGGCGTTAATGCGCACATGGGGGATATCTTCTTTACGCATCAGGTGATGGACTTTGTTGAGCAGACGCGCACCCAGTGCTCCTGCCGGGTGTGAACGGGCAAAATCTTCCTCGTTAAAGCCGCGCGCCTGCATAACGGCCATCGCCAGCGCGTCACCGAGCATCAATGTATTGACGGTGCTGGAGGTAGGGGCCAGCAACATTGGGCAGGCTTCACGTTCAACGGAAATATCCAGCACTGCGTCTGCCGCCAGCGCCAGCGGCGACAAAGATTTTCCGGTCATGGCCAGCACGGTCACCGATCGTTCCTTTAACTGCGGCAGGATCAGATCCAGCTCTTTAGCCGATCCGGAATAGGAGATAAAGAGCAGCACATCGCGGCTTTCAATCATCCCTAAATCGCCGTGCAGGGCTTCTGCCGCATGGACAAAGAAGGCAGGGGTACCAGTACTGGCGAGGGTGGCGGCAATCTTTTTGCCAATATGTCCGGATTTGCCAATGCCCGAGACAATCACTTTACCCCGGCAATGAATAATGGCATCAGCGGCGCGTAAAAACGCCTCGCCCAGGCGCTCCGGCAGGCGGCTGGCTTCTTGCAACTCTAGCAGCAGCGTCTGACGTGCGGTGTTCAGTAAAAGCTCACTCATTTTTTTCTCCGGCGACGATCACTTCGATCCCTTTCTCTTCCAGTGCGGCGCGAAAATCTGTCGGGATCCCGGCATCGGTAATTAATTTATCGACGCTTTCCAGGCTGCACACAATGTTCGGGCTTTTGCGGCCAAATTTGGACGAATCCGCCATCAGGATCACTTCCCGTGCCGCGTTGCACATGGCTTTACTGACGGTGAAAACTTCATTGAAGGTGGTGACCCCTGCATTCAAATCGATGCCGTCGGTACCCATAAACAGTTTGTCGAAGCTGAAATGTTCGAAGGCGTTTTCCGCCAGTTGCCCATGAAAGGAGGCGGATTTTTTACGAAAGGTGCCGCCCGGCATCAGGATGGTTTGCTCGTTATCGAGTTCGGATAGCGCATTGACGATATGCAGGCTGTTGGTCATCACGGTGATGTTATTGAAATGGCTTAGTAAAGGAACCATTTGCAGCACGGTGCTGCCCGCGTCAAGAATGATGGAATCGCCATCCTGAATAAAGCCCACGGCGGTTTCGGCAATCAGCCCTTTTTGCAGGGTGTTGATGAGGGTCTTATGGTCGATCGGGGGATCGGCTTCGTCTTTATTGAGCACGACGCCGCCATAGGTGCGGATGACCGCGCCGGAGTGTTCCAGCACCACTAAATCTTTCCGTATGGTGGTGCCCGTGGTGTCGAAGTGTGCTGCCAGCTCTTCAACAGAACATTTTCCCTGCTTTTGCAGATGCTCAAGAATGGCTGCCTGCCGCTGACGTGGTTTCATGGGCGCTTTTATCCTGCGTTAAGTTGCAAAATGATAATTTCGCAAGCTCATTGCGTTCACAACGAAATTATCCATGTTTCAATTTAAGCGCCAATAATAGAGCATTCTGACAGCCCGGATCATGGGGAAAGATCACATCAGGCTCTAATTCCTCACGTTTCATGCCGAGCAGGGCGTCGATTTTTGCGGGCCTGGCAAAAACGGTGAGTCCGCGCATGAGCAACGTATCGGTGACGCGGTCTTGTTTATCGAAGGCAACCGCAAGGATAACGCGTGGTTTGAAACGCCCGCCAGAGCGTCCGACGCCAACGCGCCCTTGCTGGCAGAGCGCATCAAAGGCGCGGTTAAACTGGCGAATCTGCCAGCCGCCCAGTGCCAGTTGGCTGAGCCAGGCGATGACAGCTACGGTGATGAGTGCAGAAACCATCATGTCTCCTTTTCCCGGATGTCGGCGCGAGCGCCTTATCCGGGTTACGGTTTATGTGCCGGGCGGTGCCCGGTTTCCTCCCTCTCCCTGTGGGAGAGGCTACGGTTTGGTAGCGCCGATAAGCGTAGCGCCACCGGGGGATACCCTCAGGAACGGGCGGAGGGCATCAGGCCACCCGGTTCAGAACATCACCTGCCCGCCGGTAATATTGATTGATTGCCCGGTACAGTAAGAGGCCTTCGTGCTTGCGTAAAACAGCAGCACATCCAGCACATCCTGATAATCGCAGCCACGTTTAAGCGGAACCTTATCAATGTAATGCTGCTCAACCTGATCGGCGGCAATCCCCAGTTTGCTGGCATATTGCGGGATCAGGGACTGGAACATCGGTGATTTCAGAAGGTTGCCGAGCATCAACGAATGAACCGTAATCCCGTATTCCGCGAGATCCAGCGCCAGGGATTGTGTCAGGCCCACACCGCCAAACTTCGCCGCGCTATAGCCTGAGTTGTGCTTACTGCCCACCTTGCCGGACTTCGAATTGATCTGAATAATGCGCCCCTTAATCCCGTCGCGAATCATCAGCCGCGAAAACTCACGGGCACACAGGAAATAACCCACCAGATTGACCTGCAATGAGCGGTCAAAATCCCCGAGCTGCACATCGCTGATAAACGCCGCTTTGGCAATTCCCGCGCTATAGACCAGCAAATCCGTGCGGCCAAAAATCTCATCCACGCCACGGGCAAGCGCCAGTACGCTCTGCTCGCTGGTGGCATCAGCGCCAAAACCGTAGGCCATGCCTTCACCGAACTCCGCGTTAATTTCGTGTGCCACGGTTGCGGCTTTATCACTTTGAATATCCACTACCGCTACGCGATAGCCCTCTGCGGCCAGCCCACGGCTGAGGAACGCCCCGAGTGTTTGTCCCCCACCAATGACAACGGCAACCTGTTTCATACTTTTCTCCTTACGACTTAAGCGACAAATTTCAGTGTGCAACCAGGATTGATGCTTTCCGGCACGTCACCTGCGACGTGTACCGTGCCGGGATATTCCGCCTGCGTCTGTCCATCGAAGCGCAGGGTAATATGGCCAAGCTCGCGCAGATTCAGCTCTGCCACCTCACCGACGGCGGTAACCGGATACTGCTTACCGCCCAGCTCGAAGCGGGCGCCAGGCGTAAGGTGTCCGCAAAAGTCGCTATGACAGTGGATAAAACAAAACTCAGCCACATCGGCGGGGGCCCCTTCCCGGAAGGTAATCAGCATCCGGTCGCCAAGCGCGTCGCGTGCGCAGTCGCCAATCTGAGTAATGGTGGTTTGATAAATCACGCTCATGAGCAACCTCTTATTGATAAATAAAGCCCGAAACAAACCAGGCGATAAGCACCGTTGGCGCACCCGTTAAGAAGCGGCTAACCAGTACAGACGGCACGCCGACGCGCACGGTGTCCTGGCGTGCTTCTGCCAGGGAAAGCCCAACGGGGATAAAGTCACATGCGGCCTGGGCGTTAATAGCGAACAGGGCTGGCAGGGCAAGGTACGGTGGGATATTTCCCTGACCGATTTGCACACCAATCAACACGCCAATAACCTGAGCAATGACCGCCCCTGGGCCGAGGAACGGTGACAGCAACGGGAAGGAACAAATCAGCGCTAGCGTCACCAGCCCTAACGGATGACTGGCAAGGGGGGCCAGGCCGTGGGCTATCCAGTCACCCAAACCGGAGGCCATAATGATCCCGATAAGTGCCGAGACGAATGCCATAAACGGCAGGATGGTTTTCAGCACCGTATCGATGGTGTCGCGCCCGGCCTGGAACAGTACAGCGACGGCTGAGCCCATACCCATGCCGACTTTGGCCAGCAGACCATCGCTCTGCTCGGTGATTTTTTTGCTGGTGTCATAATCACGGGCAGTAGCTTCGCGTTGTGCCGGTGTACGGGGCACCTCGCCATCCTGCCAGTAGATATTTTCCTCTCTTACGCCAGAGACATAGATATCTTCCAGGATGTACTGCGCCAGCGGGCCTGACTTGCCGGTGGCATGGATATTGATGGTGGGAATGCGCCGTTTCGGGTAAATGCCGCAGCGTAACGTACCGCCGCAGTCGATGACTGCAACGCCGATTTCCGCTTCTGCCGGTTCTCCCTCTTTAAAGCCATCCACCGCTTCCCAGCCGGTCATTTGTGCCAGCTTGTCGACGATCGCCGGTCGCGTTCCGGCCGTGATATAGACGATCTTCTTGTTCGCGGTGGGATCGAGCGCCAGTGGGCCGCCCCAGCCGCCGGTACCTTTTTCAATCACAATGCGGCTCATGATGTTGCTCCTGCCAGTTGTACTTTCCGCTCAAGCTGAATGCCCATTTTTTTCTCGAAAATCGCGGTCGTCAGATCGGTAATCCAGCCACGGAAGAAGTTAGTGACCAGACCAACCAGCAGGTAGCTCACGGCAAGTGGCCCCAGCGGCAGACCGAGGGTAGTCAGACCGTTGGCGATGCCTAAATAGACGAACAATTCGCCGGGATTGATATGGGGGAACAGGCCATTCATTGAGTGGCAACTGTAAGAAGCGGCGGCGTAATAACTGGGCTTGTAACGTTCCGGCATAAAGCGTCCGAGACTGAGCGTCATCGGGTTGCAGAAAACAAAGGTGCCCACGCACGGCAGCAGCAGATAACGGGTTACCGGATTGCCAGCGCAACGCTGCGCCAGCCGCTCAATACGATGCTGACCAATGAAATTGATCAGTGCGTTCATGATAACCAGCAGACTTATCAGCAGCGGCAGAATACCGGTGACCATCCCGGTAAACACAACCCCGCCTTTCTGAAACAGCCCGATGAACCATTCGGCACCATGAGTAATGGTTTCGATCATTGTTCTCTCCTGTAGGGTTTTCTCGTTGTTGCAAAACTGGGACTTATAATAATCATTATGAAAGTTTAAAAAGTGTTATTTAGATCTCAATATGAAAGATAAAATGATCATTGTGAAAGTTTTTGGTAAGTAGAAGGTGTGAAGTGAAGACAAACACGGCATTTCAGATAAGAGGAGAGAGAAGAAACATGGAAGCCGCTTCCTTGTGGAAGCCCGCATGCTTTACCATAATTCCTCCTGGTTGAATGAATTGTTAAATGGATGTCCCATGTTTAAGCGTCGTTACGCAGCGCTCCTCCCTGCGCTCGTTTTACTTGCCGCCTGCAGCAGCAAACCTCATCAAACCGCAGCATCTACCGACGGTGTGATAACCGGTCAGCCTGCGGAACCCTCTGGCGGTTTCCTGCTCAAGCCGCAGCATAATGTGATGGCAATGGGCGGCGACTTCGCCAATAACCCGGCGGCGGAGCAGTTCATCAATGAAATGGTGAGCAAACACGGCTTTGACCGTCAGCAGTTACACGAAATTCTCTCTCAGGCGAAGCGACTTGATTACGTGCTGCGCCTGATGGACCGCCAGGCACCAACCGGCCCGGCGCCGGTAGGGCCGAATGGCGCATGGCTGCGCTATCGCAGCCAGTTCATCACTCCCGATAACGTGCAAAACGGCGTGGCGTTCTGGAATCAATATGAAGACGCTCTGAATCGCGCATGGATGGTCTACGGCGTACCGCCGGAAATTATCGTTGGCATTATCGGCGTGGAAACCCGCTGGGGCCGCGTGATGGGCAAAACGCGTATTCTTGATGCGCTGGCGACGCTCTCCTTCGACTATCCACGCCGCGCCGCGTATTTCTCCAGCGAACTGGAAACGTTCCTGCTGATGGCGCGAGATGAAAGTGATGATCCGCTCGATTTGAAAGGTTCGTTCGCCGGTGCGATGGGCTACGGTCAGTTTATGCCGTCGTCTTACAAACAGTATGCCGTTGATTTTAATGGCGATGGGCATATCAACCTGTGGGATCCAGTTGATGCCATCGGCAGCGTGGCAAACTACTTTAAAGAACATGGTTGGGTGAAAGGCGATCTGGTGGCGGTGCCTGCTAATGGCCAGGCTGCCGGACTGGCGAATGGCTTTAAAACCAACTACAGCGTGGCGCAACTGGCGTCAGCGGGCTTAACGCCGCAGCAACCGTTGGGTAACCACCAACAGGCCAGCCTGCTGCGTCTGGATGTTGGCACCAATTATGAGTACTGGTACGGCTTACCCAACTTCTACACCATCACCCGTTACAACAGCAGCACGCACTACGCGATGGCGGTCTGGCAGCTTGGTCAGGCGGTTGCGCTGGCGCGCGTTCGCTAATTGTCAGCCCCTCCTGCGGGAGGGGTTGAAACATTTCGACGCATTCACCCGATAAATTCCCGTTTACTTCATCACTGCTTCTGATTATTGTTATGTTATAACATTATGAAGGTTCAGTGATGATGGATATAACCCTTTTCTCCTGCGCCAGCGCGGTCCGGCTTGGACTGGCTGCGGCGTTGCTAGTTGTGCTGTGGCTGCTTACGGCATGGTCGGTGGCGCTGGCATGATTGAGCTTGATCATCTGGTGGCGGGCTACGGCTCGCGCGCCATTACCCCTTCTCTGTGTGGTGTCATTGAAGCCGGCAGCATGACCGCAATTGTCGGGGCCAATGGCTGCGGCAAATCGACGTTACTCAAAACGCTGGCAGGCATACTGCCGCCGGTCAGTGGCACGCTGCGCTGGACGCCTTCACGCCCGGTTATCGGCTGGCTGGCACAGCGGCAGACGCTGGACCCGCATTTTCCCATTACGGTGCAGGATGTGGTTAGCATGGGGGCCTGGCCGCGTATCCCGCTTTTTCGCGGTCTTAATCGCCAGGCCAGGGCGCATGCTGCAGAAGCGCTGGAGCGGGTGGGGCTGCTGACGATGGCGCGCACCACCGTTGAAGCCCTCTCCGGTGGTCAGTTTCAGCGCATGCTTTTTGCCCGCATGTGGTTACAGCATGCGCCGCTCGTCATGCTCGATGAACCCTTTACCGGCATTGATGAGGCCACAAGCCAGGTGCTGATGGAGCAGATTGTCGATATGCATCAGCAGGGGCAAACCATCCTCGCCGTGTTGCACGATAGCGAACGTGTCAAACGCTACTTCCCCCAGACGCTGCGTTTGGATACAGAAAGCGCCCATTGGGGGGCGACTGACGTGACCCTGACGCAGAACAGCGGAGCGTGCCTGGCATGATATGGCATCTCTTTTTCCAGCCGTTTATTGAGTTCGGCTTTATGCGCCGCGCGCTGGTGGTGTGTCTGGCTTTATCCGTCAGCACCACGGCGCTGGGTGTCTTTTTGCAACTGCGGCGTATGAGCCTGATGGGCGATGCGCTCTCGCACGCGATTTTACCCGGCGTGGCGGCAGGCTACTTGCTCAACGGCATGTCATTACTGGCGATGAGTCTGGGCGGTTTTTGTGCAGGAATTATCGTGGCGCTGGTGGCCGGGATCATCAGCCGACGCACGCCGCTCAAAGAGGACGCCAGCTTTGCCGGTTTGTATCTCGCGTCACTGGCGCTGGGCGTGACGCTGGTCTCGCTGCGTGGCTCAAGCGTTGACCTGCTGCATTTACTGTTTGGCTCGGTCCTGGCGGTCGATCAGGACGCGGCGTTGTTTGTCGCGGGCGTCGCCAGCCTGACGCTCCTGTGTCTGGCGCTGTTTTATCGCGGACTGGTGAGTGAAGCCTTCGACAGCAGTTTTTTGCAGATTAACGCGCCGCGACTGCCCGCTCTGCTGCACAGCCTGTTTCTGGCACTGCTGGTGTTAAACCTCGTGGCCGGGTTTCAGGTGCTGGGCACATTAATGGCGGTGGGGGTGATGATTTTACCGGCGGTAGCCGCACGCTGCTGGGCGCGAACACTCCCTGGCCTGCTTTTATTTGCAGGCGTTAGCGGCGCGCTGTGCGCATGGTTTGGTCTGAGCCTTTCGTGGATGGCAGGGCTACCTGCGGGGCCATCTATCGTCCTGAGCGCGAGCGTCGTGTTTATTTTTTCCATCTTATTCGGCGTGCGCAGCACCTTACGCACACAAAAAACAGGCAAGGAGACATAATGAAAAAGGCAGGTGTGGTTCTGGCATTAGCACTTGGGCTGATGACGCAAAGTGTCATGGCGAAAACATTAAACGTGGTCGCCAGTTTCTCGGTACTGGGGGATATCGCCGCCAAAACCGGTGGCGATCATGTGAAAGTCACTACGCTTGTCGGGCCGGATGGCGACCCGCATACCTTCGAGCCGAGCGCCAAAGATAGCGCGTTGCTCAATAGGGCCGATGTGGTGGTGGTCAATGGTCTGGGGCTGGAAGGCTGGCTGGACCGGCTGGTGAAAGCGTCTGGCTTTAAAGGGGTTGTGGTTGTCGCTTCTGAGGGCGTTTCGACCCATACGCTGCAAGAAGACGGCAAAACTGTGACCGACCCGCACGCCTGGAATAGTGCGGCTAACGGTGCGCTCTATGCGAAGAATATTCTTGCGGCGTACGTCAAAGCCGATCCGCAGGATGAAGCGGCGCTGAAGGCGACCGGCCAGCGTTATATTGAGCAGGTTCAGCAGCTCAATAGCTGGGCGAAAACCCAGTTTGACGCGGTACCGCAAGAGAAACGCAAAGTGCTGACCAGCCACGACGCGTTTGGTTACTTTGGCCGGGCGTACGGCGTAACGTTCCTCGCCCCGCAGGGTATCTCCTCTGAAAGTGAAGCCAGCGCGCAGCAGGTGGTCGAGCTGATTAAGCAGATTAAAGCCGACGGCGTGCATACCTGGTTTATGGAAAACCAGCTTGATCCGCGCCTGGTCAAACAGATT
Organism: Citrobacter sp. BDA59-3; assembly: GCF_015167655.1. NCBI lineage: Bacteria > Pseudomonadati > Pseudomonadota > Gammaproteobacteria > Enterobacterales > Enterobacteriaceae > Citrobacter > Citrobacter sp. BDA59-3. The sequence continues at coordinate 4,212,412 of NZ_CP063427.1, read as the reverse complement.
GCCAGCGCGACCGGCGCACAGCCTGGCGGAGAGCTCTATCCTGAGGCGCTGAGCAAAAAAGGGGGCGTGGCGGACTCATACGTCAAAGCGTTTCGCCACAATGTTGAAACCATCGCCAACAGCATGAAATAACCTCTCTAAGCCAGCGAAAGCTGGCTTTTTTCTGAAGCCTCCTCGTAAATTCGTCACCGCATCCCCACCTTTATCCTGAAAGTGGTATCTTTTGCGCCACGGTTTTTGTACGACAGGGGGCACTATGACTGACAGCGAATTAATGCAACTAAGTGAGCGTGTGGGGCTGGCGCTCAAGGCGCGCGGGGCGACCGTCACCACGGCGGAATCCTGTACGGGTGGCTGGGTGGCAAAAGCCATTACCGATATCGCAGGGAGCTCCGCCTGGTTTGAGCGTGGCTTTGTCACCTACAGTAATGAGGCCAAGTCGCAGATGATTGGCGTCAAGGCCGAAACGCTCGCGGCACATGGCGCAGTGAGTGAACCCGTAGTGGTGGAGATGGCGATTGGCGCGCTAAAAGCCGCGCGGGCGGATTACGCTATCTCAATAAGCGGCATTGCCGGGCCGGACGGTGGCAGCGACAGCAAGCCTGTCGGCACCGTGTGGTTTGGGTTTGCCAGTGTAAGCGGGCAGGGCATTACCCGCCGCGAGTGCTTCGATGGAGACCGCGAAGCGGTGCGTCGTCAGGCGACGGTGTATGCGTTGCAAACACTGTGGCAACATTTTCTACAAAACACTTGATACTGTATGACCATACAGTATAATTGCGACAACAGAACAGAAATTCACGGCGGAGCATAGTCGCTTCACCTTGCATGACAGGAGTAATAATGGCTATCGACGAAAACAAACAAAAGGCGCTTGCGGCCGCACTGGGTCAGATCGAAAAGCAATTCGGTAAAGGCTCCATCATGCGTCTGGGTGAAGACCGTTCTATGGATGTCGAAACGATCTCCACCGGTTCACTTTCGCTGGATATCGCACTGGGTGCGGGCGGTCTGCCAATGGGCCGTATTGTTGAAATTTACGGGCCAGAATCGTCCGGTAAAACGACGTTGACCCTCCAGGTTATTGCCGCGGCACAGCGTGAAGGTAAAACCTGTGCGTTTATCGACGCCGAACACGCTCTGGACCCTGTATACGCACGTAAGCTGGGCGTTGATATCGACAACCTGCTGTGTTCTCAGCCTGATACCGGTGAGCAGGCGCTGGAAATCTGTGATGCGCTGGCACGCTCTGGTGCCGTTGACGTTATCGTTGTCGACTCCGTTGCGGCGCTGACGCCGAAAGCAGAAATCGAAGGCGAAATCGGTGACTCTCACATGGGCCTCGCGGCACGTATGATGAGCCAGGCGATGCGTAAACTGGCAGGTAACCTTAAGCAGTCCAACACGCTGCTGATCTTTATCAACCAGATCCGTATGAAAATTGGCGTCATGTTCGGTAACCCGGAAACCACCACCGGTGGTAACGCGCTGAAATTCTACGCCTCTGTTCGTCTGGATATTCGTCGCGTTGGCGCGGTGAAAGAGGGCGACAATGTGGTGGGTAGCGAAACCCGCGTGAAAGTGGTGAAAAACAAAATCGCTGCACCGTTCAAACAGGCTGAGTTCCAGATCCTCTACGGCGAAGGTATTAACTTCTACGGCGAGCTGGTTGACCTGGGCGTGAAAGAGAAGCTGATTGAAAAAGCGGGCGCCTGGTACAGCTACAACGGCGAGAAAATCGGTCAGGGTAAAGCGAATGCGACAAACTGGCTGAAAGAAAACCCGGCAACGGCGAAAGAAATCGAGAAGAAAGTTCGTGAGATCCTGCTCAGCAATCCTTCCTCCGGTGCCGATTTCTCGGTGGACGACAGCGGTGAAGGTGTCGAAGAAACCAACGAAGATTTCTGATAATCTGAATGACAATCAAGGGCTGCGGATGCAGCCCTTTTGTTTTTCAGAGTCTGCCAGGATTTAACCATGTCTGACAACATGCCCCGACGCTCCGCTTACGCCCGCCTGCTTGACCGCGCCTTACGCATTTTGGCCATGCGTGACCATGCGGAACAGGAACTTCGCAGAAAACTTACCGCCCCGGTTATGGGGAAAAATGGTCTGGAAAAAATGGATGCCACGCCGGAAGATGTCGATAAAGTCATCGCCTGGTGCATGGAAAATAACTACCTCGACGATGCGCGCTTTGCCCGTCAGTTCATTGCCAGCCGCAGTCGCAAAGGATACGGCCCTGCGCGTATCCGCCAGGAAATGGGCCAGAAGGGGCTGGCGCGGGATATCTGCGAAAGCGCGATGCGAGAATGCGATATCGACTGGTGCGAACTTGCCCGGGAACAGGCGCAACGCAAATTCGGCGAGCCGCTACCCGTGGCTTTTGCGGAGAAAGTAAAAGTGCAACGCTTTTTACTCTATCGCGGTTATTTACTGGAAGATATTCAGGAAATCTGGCGAAATTTTGCCGGTTGACCGCATACGGGATTTTACTTCGTAGTAAAGAAAACTTATCTTATTCCCACTTTTTCCAGTAGCGGGTTGCTGTCTGTCAAAGGGTAGTAATCCGTTACGACATTTCGTTAGCTTGATTTCAGGATAATTATGAGCAAGAGCACCGCTGAGATCCGTCAGGCGTTTCTCGATTTTTTCCATAGCAAGGGCCATCAGGTAGTTGCGAGCAGCTCCCTTGTGCCGAATAACGACCCGACTCTGCTGTTTACCAACGCCGGGATGAACCAGTTCAAGGACGTATTCCTTGGGCTCGACAAGCGTAATTATTCCCGTGCTACTACCGCGCAGCGCTGCGTGCGTGCGGGTGGTAAACACAACGACCTGGAAAACGTCGGTTACACTGCGCGCCATCATACCTTCTTCGAAATGCTGGGTAACTTCAGCTTCGGCGACTACTTCAAACACGATGCTATCCAGTACGCATGGGAACTGCTGACCGGTGATAACTGGTTCAAACTGCCAAAAGAGCGTCTGTGGGTAACGGTGTACGAGACCGACGACGAAGCCTACGAAATCTGGGAAAAAGAAGTCGGAATTCCGCGCGAGCGCATTATCCGTATCGGAGACAACAAAGGCGCGCCTTATGCTTCCGATAACTTCTGGCAGATGGGCGATACCGGTCCGTGCGGCCCTTGCACCGAGATTTTCTACGACCATGGCGACCATATCTGGGGTGGCCCTCCGGGAAGCCCGGAAGAAGACGGCGACCGCTACATTGAGATCTGGAACATCGTCTTTATGCAGTTCAACCGTCAGGCTGACGGCACCATGGAACCGCTGCCGAAACCGTCCGTTGATACAGGTATGGGGCTCGAACGTATCACTGCGGTGCTGCAACATGTGAATTCCAACTACGAAATCGACCTGTTCAGCAAACTTATCAAAGCGGTCGCTGATGTGACCGGCGCGACCGATTTGAGTAACAAATCCCTGCGCGTGATCGCGGACCATATTCGTTCCTGTGCCTTCCTGATTGCTGACGGCGTGATCCCGTCGAATGAAAACCGTGGCTATGTGCTGCGTCGTATCATTCGCCGTGCAATCCGTCACGGCAACATGCTGGGCGCGAAAGATACGTTCTTCTACAAACTGGTTGGCCCGCTGCTCGACGTTATGGGATCTGCCGGTGAAGAACTGAAACGCCAGCAAACGCAGGTTGAGCAGGTTCTGAAAACCGAAGAAGAACAGTTTGCCCGTACGCTGGAGCGTGGCCTGGCGCTGCTGGACGAAGAGCTGGCGAAACTCAAAGGTGACACGCTGGATGGCGAAACCGCTTTCCGCCTGTATGACACCTATGGCTTCCCGGTGGATCTGACGGCTGACGTATGCCGCGAGCGTAATCTGAAAGTCGACGAAAAAGGCTTTGAAGCCGCAATGGAAGAGCAGCGTCGTCGTGCGCGTGAATCCAGCGGTTTTGGCGCCGACTATAATGCGATGATCCGTGTCGATGGCAGCTCAGAATTTAAAGGTTATGACCATCTGGAGCTGACCGGCAAAGTGACCGCGCTGTTTGTTGATGGTAAAGCTGTGAATGCGGTGAACGCTGGTCAGGACGCTGTTGTGATTCTGGACCAGACCCCGTTCTATGCCGAATCCGGTGGTCAGGTGGGCGACAAAGGGGAACTGAAAGGCAACGGCTTTACGTTCACCGTCAATGATACGCAGAAATACGGCCAGGCGATCGGTCATCTGGGGCGCGTTGCCGCAGGTTCACTGAAAGTGGGCGACGGCGTGAAAGCCGAAGTCGACGAAGCTCGTCGTCTGCGTATTCGTCTGAACCACTCTGCAACACACCTGATGCATGCCGCACTGCGCGATGTGCTGGGCACGCATGTGGCGCAGAAAGGCTCACTGGTTAACGATAAGGCGCTGCGTTTCGACTTCTCGCATTTCGAAGCGATGAAACCGTCTGAAATCCGTGCGGTAGAAGATCTGGTGAACGCGCAAATTCGCCGCAACCTGCCTATCGAAACCAACATCATGGATATCGACGCGGCAAAAGCCTCTGGCGCAATGGCGCTGTTTGGTGAGAAATATGATGACCGCGTGCGTGTTCTGCGCATGGGAGATTTCTCCACTGAACTGTGTGGTGGTACTCACGCATCGCGTACGGGCGATATCGGCCTGTTCCGCATTGTATCTGAGTCCGGCACTGCTGCGGGCGTCCGTCGTATTGAAGCGGTTACTGGCGAAGGCGCCATTGCGGCCCTGCATGCGCAAAGCGACCAGTTGCAGGATATTGCACAATTGCTGAAAGGCGATAGTGCCAATCTCGGTGACAAAGTTCGTTCCACGCTGGAGCGTACCCGTCAGCTAGAGAAAGAGCTGCAACAGCTTAAAGAACAACAGGCCGCTCAGGAAAGCGCAAGCTTGACCGGGAAGGCTGAGGATATCAACGGCGTTAAACTCCTTGTCAGCGTGCTGGAGGGTGTTGAACCGAAGATGCTGCGTACCATGGTCGACGATCTCAAGAACCAATTAGGTTCTGCCGTTATCGTTCTGGCCACAGTGGCAGAAGGTAAGGTTTCTCTGATTGCGGGTGTGTCTAAGGATGTGACCGACCGCGTTAAAGCAGGGGAACTGGTTGGGATGGTTGCCCAGCAAGTGGGCGGTAAAGGCGGCGGGCGTCCGGATATGGCGCAAGCCGGTGGCACGGATGTGGCAGCACTTCCGGCAGCAATGGCCAGCGTAAAAGGCTGGGTCGGCGCGAAACTGTAAAAATTACAAAGCGAATAGCAGTCGCCATGGCCTTGTCGCCATGGCGTTCTTGCCACTACGCTATTGAAAACGATAAAGTCAGGTTGAAGTTGTGTATATCGGCTAAACTTACGTCTAACAGAATGTGATGCCGTGACTGCTTACACTTAACGTGTTTGTCATCGCTTACTTTTTGGCGTTATATGATGGAGAATGCCGGGATACAGAGAGACCCGACTCTTTTAATCTTTCAAGGAGCAAAGAATGCTGATTCTGACTCGTCGAGTTGGTGAGACCCTCATGATTGGGGATGAGGTCACTGTGACTGTTTTAGGGGTTAAAGGTAACCAAGTGCGTATTGGCGTTAACGCTCCTAAAGAAGTATCTGTTCATCGTGAAGAAATCTACCAGCGTATCCAGGCTGAAAAATCACAGCAGTCCAGTTATTGATATTACCGCGTCTCGCCATCCCGGCGAGACGCAACATTTTTCCCCGATTCTCTCCTCATCACGTTACCTTTTTATTTCACACTCTCTATTCTCACTTCTTTTTCTCAGCCTTTTGTCCGTACTTGCGTATAGGGCGCATCGGTAATTTCTGCTGATAAAACATCCTTTTTGCACTTTTAACCGGCTAATTGTCTGCGAAGTGTGCAAACGATTCAGGGGCTGGAAAAATTGTTTGACTTATAAGTCCCAGAAAGTAATATGTGCGCCACGCAGCGACGATGAGCAGAAACAAGTTCTTCGAAGCACTCGTAAGAGGCGTGTGGTGAGGTGGCCGAGAGGCTGAAGGCGCTCCCCTGCTAAGGGAGTATGCGGTCAAAAGCTGCATCCGGGGTTCGAATCCCCGCCTCACCGCCATTTGCATCCATAGCTCAGCTGGATAGAGTACTCGGCTACGAACCGAGCGGTCGGAGGTTCGAATCCTCCTGGATGCACCATCTTTCTCAGTGTTGCGGCTTGTTGAGCAGCATTGAATCGGTAGTAAAGCAGTAAATCCTGATGCATCCATAGCTCAGCTGGATAGAGTACTCGGCTACGAACCGAGCGGTCGGAGGTTCGAATCCTCCTGGATGCACCATCTTCCTGGAAACAACATCAGTATTGTTGTTTCATTGTCTGCGCAATAATCGCCAGCACCAGGGAGGATAACGTTGCGTCAGCAACGGCCCGCAGGGCGAACGCAGTGAGTCATCCTCCTGGATGCATCATCTTTCTCAGTGTTGCGGCTTGTTGAGCAGCATTGAATCAGCAGTAAAGCAGTAATCCCGATGCATCCATAGCTCAGCTGGATAGAGTACTCGGCTACGAACCGAGCGGTCGGAGGTTCGAATCCTCCTGGATGCACCATCTTTCTCAGTGTTGCGGCTTGTTGAGCAGCATTGAATCAGCAGTAAAGCAGTAATCCCGATGCATCCATAGCTCAGCTGGATAGAGTACTCGGCTACGAACCGAGCGGTCGGAGGTTCGAATCCTCCTGGATGCACCATTTTCTCCGGAATAACATCAGCATTGTTGTTTCATGGTCTGCGCAATGATCGCCAGCACCAGGGAGGATAACGTTGCGTCAGCAACGGCCCGCAGGGCGAACGCAGTGCGTCATCCTCCTGGATGCACCATCTTCCTTCTCTAAAACAACGTTCTCTTCTCCACCTTCTTATTTTTCGTACACATTTTTCACGTATCCTTTTTCATTCCCTGACAGATTTTTATTGGCAGGTTGTTCTTTCCTCTATAATTTATCTGCTCGTAACGATGTAAATTGAGTAAGGCGAAGGCAAGGAGAGATATCATGAAAGGGTACAAAGCTATTTCTGCGTTTTGCGCAATGTTACTTGTCGCACTAACCCTGAGCGGTTGTGCGGGCTCATCTAAAAAGGAAAGCACCGGCGGCTATATAGACGACACCGTCGTGACAACTAAAGTCAAAACCGCGCTCTTCAATGATAAAAACATTAAATCTTCGGAAATCAGCGTTGAAACCTTTAAAGGGCGTGTGCAACTGAGTGGTTTTGTCTCCTCTGCTGAAAGTGCTAAGCGCGCGGTGGAGGTCGCCCGCCGGGTTCCAGGCGTGCGGGTGGTCGAGAACGATTTGAGGATCAAATAATCTTCGCAAAACACAAAGACGCCCCAGGGCGTCTTTGTTGTCTCTACGTCCGGCAGCGACAAAAATCTTTGTTTACGATAAAGTAACGTTTTGTTATCCGCTCGATGAGAACACGATGTACGAATGTTACGATGGTCTGATTTTCGATATGGATGGCACCATCCTGGATACCGAACCGACTCACCGTAAAGCCTGGCATGAGGTGCTGGGGCATTATGGTCTGCGTTACGATATACAGGCGATGATTGCGCTGAATGGCTCGCCTACCTGGCGCATCGCACAGTCGGTAATTGAACTCAATCAGGCCGATCTTGACCCTTATGCGCTCGCACGTGAAAAAACAGAAGCGGTAAAAGCGATGCTTCTGGATACCGTTCGTCCGCTACCGCTTATTGATGTTGTCAAAGAGTGGTATGGTCGCCGTCCGTTATCGGTCGGGACGGGGAGCGAAAGCGCGATCGCCGAAGCATTGTTATCCCATCTTGGTCTGCGTCACTATTTCGCTGCCGTGGTTGCAGCCGATCATGTAAAAAACCATAAACCGGCGCCCGATACTTTTTTGCTCTGTGCGGAAAAAATGGGTGTCGCACCGGAAAGATGCGTGGTTTTCGAGGATGCGGACTTTGGCCTGCAGGCGGCACGCGCGGCCGGGATGGATGCTGTGGATGTGCGCCTGTTGTGAGTGAAGCGCTTTCTCTCGTTTCACTGTTTGCCAGCAGTTTTCTTAGCGCCACCTTGCTTCCAGGTAACTCTGAGGTGGTGCTGATTGCTATGCTGCTTTCCGGCCTTAGTCAGCCGTGGTTACTCGTATTAATAGCAACAATGGGTAATAGCCTTGGAGGGTTGACTAACGTTATTCTTGGGCGTTTCTTTCCAATGCGTGAAAAATCGCGCTGGCAAGAAAAAGCAACAGGTTGGCTAAGACGCTATGGTGCAGCCACACTGTTATTAAGCTGGATGCCTGTAATCGGCGATTTGCTGTGCCTGCTTGCGGGATGGATGCGCATTCCCTGGGGGCCAGTCGTGTTTTTTTTGTGCCTTGGGAAAGCGTTGCGCTACGTGATTGTAGCTGTCGCAACGCTCCAGGGTATGACGTGGTGGCACTAATTGGACTGAGTGAGTGACCTTTAATCGTCAACCATTACAATTATGCTTAATAAAATGAATATTACAGGCGGGAGGTCAATTTGATCCCGGACGTATCACAGGCATTGTCCTGGCTGGAAAAAAATCCTCAGGCTCTAAAGGGGATTCAACGTGGTCTTGAGCGCGAAACGCTGCGCGTCAAGGCCGATGGCACGCTGGCAACCACCGGCCATCCACACGCCCTTGGTTCCGCGTTGACCCATAAATGGATTACGACAGATTTTGCCGAAGCATTGCTGGAGTTTATTACTCCGGTAGACGGTGATATTCAGCATATGCTGACCATCATGCGTGATATTCACCGCTTTGCCGCGCGTGAAATAGGTGATGAACGCATGTGGCCGCTCAGCATGCCGTGCTATATCGAAAATGGCCAGGATATTGAACTGGCGCAGTATGGCTCGTCAAATATTGGTCGCCTGAAAACACTGTACCGTGAAGGCTTGAAAAACCGCTATGGCGCGTTGATGCAGACCATTTCAGGCGTGCATTACAATTTTTCGCTGCCGATGGCTTTCTGGGAAGCCAAATGTGGGGAAACTGATAAAGAATCCGTTTCTGACGGTTACTTCCGTCTGATCCGTAACTATTACCGTTTTGGTTGGGTCATTCCGTATCTGTTTGGTGCGTCCCCGGCGATTTGCCCCTCTTTCCTGCAGGGCAAACCTTCGACGCTGCCTTTCGAGAAAACCCCCGGCGGCATGCATTATCTGCCGTATGCCACTTCGCTTCGTTTGAGCGACCTGGGGTACACCAACAAGTCGCAAAGCAATCTTGGCATCACCTTTAACAACCTGTCTGATTATGTCGTGGCGCTGAAACGCGCGATTAAAACGCCCTCTGAGGAATACGCGAAGATTGGTCTGAAAAAAGAGGGTAAGTACCTGCAGATCAATACCAATATCCTGCAGATTGAAAACGAACTTTATGCCCCGATTCGCCCGAAACGCGTAACGCGTAGCGGTGAGTCGCCGTCAGATGCGCTGTTGCGCGGCGGAATTGAATATATTGAAGTGCGTTCGCTGGACATCAATCCGTTCACCCCGATTGGCGTGGATGAGCAGCAGATCCGTTTCCTCGATCTGTTTATGGTCTGGTGTGTGTTGGCGGATGCGCCGGAAATGAGTAGCGACGAGCTGCTGTGTACGCGTAAAAACTGGAATCGTGTGATTCTGGAAGGGCGTAAACCGGGCCTGACGCTGGGAATGGGCTGCGAAACGGCGCAATTCCCACTGCCACAAGTCGGGAAAGATCTGTTCCGTGACCTTAAACGAGTCGCGCAGACGCTTGATGGACTGTACGGTGGCAACGATTATGAGCAGGTTTGCGATGAACTGCTGGCCTGTTTTGACAACCCGGAGCTGACATTCTCGGCGCGCATTTTACGTTCTATGCTTGATAAAGGTATTGGCGGTACGGGCAAAGCGCTCTCGGAAGAGTATCGTTCGATGTTGCGCGAAGAACCGCTGGAAATTTTGCGCGAAGAGGATTTCAGAAAAGAGTGCGAGGTTTCCTGGGCGCGCCAGAAAGAGGTTGAAGCGTCGGATACTGAGACATTCGAGGCGCTGGTTGCAAGACACGCCTGACAGAAAAGAAAAAGGCCACATTACTGTGGCCAAAATATTCATCTCTGAAAACAGGGATGATGATAACAAATGCGCGTCTTTCATATACTCAGACTCGCATCAGAATGAAGAGTTCATTTTATTTTAAAAAAAATCACTGCGGAGGTGACTAAATGCCATTGTTGGATAGCTTCACTGTCGATCATACCCGTATGGAAGCGCCTGCGGTTCGTGTTGCAAAGAGCATGAACACTCCTCATGGCGACGCTATTACCGTTTTCGACCTGCGTTTCTGCGTGCCTAACAAAGAAGTCATGCCGGAAAAAGGTATCCATACGCTTGAGCACCTGTTTGCAGGTTTCATGCGTGATCATCTGAACGGGAATGGCGTGGAGATTATCGACATCTCCCCGATGGGTTGCCGTACTGGCTTCTATATGAGCCTGATCGGTACGCCTGATGAGCAACGTGTGGCCGATGCCTGGAAAGCGGCGATGGCTGACGTATTGAAAGTGCAGAACCAGAACCAGATTCCGGAACTTAACGTCTATCAGTGCGGCACATATCAGATGCACTCGCTGAGCGAAGCGCAGGACATTGCGCGCCATATTCTCGAAAAAGACGTGCGTGTAAACAGCAATGAAGAGCTGGCGCTGCCGAAAGAGAAACTGCAGGAACTGCACATCTAGTGCGAATGTTCCCTCTCCCAACGGGAGAGGGATGGGCAAAGGAGGTTAAGCGATGTCCACAACCTTAACCTTCTCCTTTACCCATCGCCCTCTGGTCCCCTTTGCCCATGATTATGAACACGGAGAAAGCGAGCCGTGGCATCAGCATGAGTGCGCCCAATTGCTGCATATCTTAAGTGGCGTTGTCCGGGTGGACACGGCATCAGGTTGTTGGGTCGTACCGCCAGGGCGCGGCGTCTGGTTGCCTGCCGGAACACAACATGCGATTCGCATTACGGGTAAAGTTGCCGCACGCACGCTGTTTATTGACCCACTTGCCCGAGCGGATTTACCCGCCTCCTGCCAGATTGTGCAAATTACGCCACTGCTACGCGAGCTGATTGTCGCCTCGTTTTCTCTTGCCGAAAAATATGCGCCGGCCAGTCGTGATGAGCATGTTTATGAGCTGATACTCGATGAAATCCGCGGTATGCGCGTGCTGCCCTTTTTCTTGCCGGAGCCCGAGAGTGAAGTGCTGAAAAATCTGTGTCTGCGCATTCGCGAGTCGATAGCCCAGCCCTGGAGCAGCACACAGGCGGCGACGCTGATCGGCATGAGTGAAAAGACCCTTAACCGCCATTTTCAACGGCAAACGGCGTTAACTTATGGCGAATGGGTTCGGCAGGCAAAGCTGATGGAAGCGCTGGTCAGGCTTGCGCAAGGTCACTCAGTGTTACGTGTCGCGCTGGATCTGGGATACGGCAGCCATAGTGCGTTTACGGCGATGTTTCGCCGGGTGATGGGGATATCACCCAGCGATTATTTTCGCGCACCGGAAAACGAGTGATGTTAGCTCAGCGCATTCAGTAACGCCTGTAAAGATGCCCTCGCCACATCATTATCGATACCCACCCCCCAACTTCCGCTACCGTCCGGATACAGACAGTGAATGTAGGCCACAGAGCGGCTGTCGCTACGTTCTCCGAGCGTATGTTCGTGATAATCCTTAATGCTGAAAGGCTGTTTAAGCAACTGGCTTAGTGCGCCGGCGGCGGCAGACAGTAATCCATTACCCAGACCTTCGATTTTACGATGGGTCCCCTGTAGCAGTAATGTGGCCTGCAAATGTAACTGACCATCCTGGCGGCTTTCGCTTTTATAATCCACCAGGGCCAGCGCAGGCTGCGCAATCAGACCGTAGCGCTGGCGGAAGAGCTGCCACAGCGCATTTTGCGTCATCTCTTTACCGTGGTTGTCCGTTTCACGCTGTACATGCTGGCTAAAATCCTGCTGTAACGCGCGGGGTAATTTCAGCCCGTGATTTTGCTCAATCAGCCACGCGCTTCCGCTCTTACCGGACTGGCTGTTCACGCGGATCACCGCTTCGTAGGTACAACCAATGTCCTGCGGATCGACAGGCAGATAGGGCATCTCCCAGCGCTCTTCAGCTTTGCGGGCATCGAAGCCTTTTTTAATTGCATCCTGATGCGATCCAGAAAAGGCGGTATAGGCCAGGCGACCGGCCCACGGGTGACGTGGGTGAACGGGCAACTGATTACAGTTTTCCACCACATCGACCACCTGCTGCATATTGCTGAAATCAAGTTCCGGGGAGATACCCTGGCTATAAAGGTTCATCGCCAGCGTAACCAGACAAACATTACCGGTGCGTTCGCCATTACCGAACAGACAGCCTTCAACGCGATCGGCACCTGCCAGCAGCGCCAGCTCAGCACTTGCCACGCCAGTTCCGCGATCGTTATGCGGATGAACGCTGATACTCACCGCCTTCCGACGGGTAAAGTGGCGGCAGAAATATTCAATCTGATCGGCGTAAACGTTGGGCGTGTTGACTTCCACCGTCGCGGGCAGATTAATAATCATGGGACGTTCAGCGCCGGGTTCCCATACATCGGCCACGGCTTCACAAATTTCCAACGCAAATTCCGGTTCGGTAAAACAGAAGGTTTCCGGGGAATACTCGTACTGCCAGCGGGTTTGCGGATGCTGTTCACAGAGTTGACGAATGAGCCGTGTAGAACGTACCGCAAGGGCGATCACGTCGGCCTTTTCCATGCCAAACACCAGCTTGCGAAACAGCGGTGCCGTCGCATTGTAGAGGTGAATGGTGGCGCTGTGCGCTCCCGTCAATGATGCGAAGGTTCGGTGAATCAGGTCTTCGCGCGCCTGGGTCAATACCTGGACAGTGACATCCTGTGGAATACGGTTTTCTTCAATCAACTGGCGTACAAAGTTAAAGTCGGTTTGTGATGCAGACGGGAATGCTACTTCGATCTCTTTGAAACCGCAGGCGAGAAGCAGATCCCAGAACTGCAACTTACGCTCACTGTCCATGGGCTCTGCCAGTGCCTGGTTGCCATCGCGCAGGTCTGTAGAGAGCCAGCGTGGCGCGTGGGTTTGTTGCTTTTCAGGCCAGCGACGATCGGGTAACGAAATTGGCGTATAAGGACGGTATTTTTGTGCAGGGTTTTTAAGCATTGTCTTCTCCTTTGGTCTGTGAATTATCCTGGCGGCAGACAAGAGACGATGCTTTAGCGCAGCGGACAGAAACTACCGAGAAACGGACAATCTGGCCGTCAACATCCGATGTAAAAGTCCTGGCGCCTGTACGCATATTTTATTTATTACGACTTCCATTAATTGTATTCTGCAATTGGTTTATTTTTATAATAAATATTGTTGTGCTTTAAATGTATTATCTGAATGCTTTTATTGACAAGGTTCGAATCGCTAACCACCTGTTTAATTTCTGCTTGTTGTTATTTTCTTTCTGTCGTGATAGGTTTTATTTTTCTTTTTTTGTGGTTGATAACCAAACGGGAATGAATGTATTCATACTACGGATGCATTCACAGGGAATATTATGCTCAGGTATGAGGCTACTATGCGGTCATCACACGTCGGATTCATAATAATGACACTCGCACTACTGCTGGTAGGGTGTTCAGCGAAAAAATCATCGACACCTCTGACTTTAACATCGGGAAAACAGAGTGAAGTTCAATGCTATCAAATGTTTACCGCATTAAAGTCACTTGATAACGCATCTTTTAAAAAGTACCAGCAACAATTCAGTGTTATCAATAATAATTATGAAATATATAAAAAGAATCAGTCCCTTATAGATGGGAATTCTTCTGAGATCATTAGGCTTGAGCTAAATAATAAGGTTGATATTGTTTGTGCTCGTGTGCGTAGCGCCGTGTTTGCCAATATGTCAAAGCGTGCAAATGAATTGAATAAATTATGAGAAAATTATTATCTATTGCTGTAATAATGTCGGGTGTAATTTTCTCGGATATGGTTAAGGCTGACTCAACATTATTAATTGAACGGCTGCAGCAAGAAGGGATGTTGGCTCCCGAACCGAATATTCTGTTTAAAAATGCGGGTGAGAAATCGCAAATTACTACGCCTGCTGTTCCTCTGATGACGCCTTCTTCACCTGCAACGCAGGTAAAAAATACTCCGGTAGTCAAGAAGAGTGCTGCGCAACAATCGGAACTTAGTACCCTGAAACGAAAGCTCAGCACTCTGCAACGTGAGTTGCAGGTGCTTCGTAAGCAGAATGCATCACTTAAAAATCGACAGCCAGGCCTGTTAACGGAACAGGGCGAAGCATTCAGAGATGAAAATAAACAGTTGCACCAGCAACTCCTGGCGAGTGAGAAACAACTGGCTGAAAACGCGCGTCGCTATGAAAAACAGATTGGCGAACTGACCGCGCGGGCAGAAGAATTACAGACGCAAATGACCCACTTTCAGTTGGCTGCCAATGAGGCCACCAGCCAGAAGGTATTGCTGGAGCAGCAACTGGCGAAGCAGTCTGACAGCGATAAAGCGCTGGCGACGCAGCGGGCGGAGGCCGAAAAATTGCGCGCCCAGCTTGCGGCGGCGAATGAGAAAACCGCGACGCTTGGCAAGAATATCGCAGAACTGGAGAAAACCGCGCAGGCGAATAGCGCGCGCACCGCCGCACTCGAACAGAGCCTGAAAGAGGATACCAGCCAGAAGGTATTGCTGGAGCAACAGCTGGCGAAGCAGTCCGACAGCGATAAAACGCTGGCGACGCAGCGGGCGGAGGCCGAAAAATTGCGCGCCCAGCTTGCGGCGGCGAATGAGAAAACCGCGACGCTTGGCAAGAATATCGCAGAACTGGAGAAAACCGCGCAGGTGAATAGCACGCGCACTGCCGCACTCGAACAGAGCCTGAAAGAGGCCACCAGCCAGAAAGCGCTGCTGGAGCAGCAACTGGCGAAGCAGTCCGACAGCGATAAAACGCTGGCGACGCAGCGGGCGGAGGCCGAAAAATTGCGCGCCCAGCTTGCCGCAGCGAATGAGAAAACCGCGACGCTTGGCAAGAATATCGCAGAACTGGAGAAAACCGCGCAGGTGAATAGCGCGCGCACCGCCGCACTCGAACAGAGCCTGAAAGAGGCCACCAGCCAGAAAGCGCTGCTGGAGCAGCAACTGGCGAAGCAGTCTGACAGCGATAAAGCGCTGGCGACGCTACTTGAGCAAACCAGTAAACAAAATAGCGAACAGCTCATTCAGCTTAATACTGCCAAAGGCAAGATCGCAGAACAGCTCGCACGTCTTGCCAAACTTGAGCAGCAGGCCAAAAAAGCCGACGAAGAGAAAAAGCAGGCGCTGGACAGTCTGGCAGCGTTACAAAAGGAGCACGATGCAGCTTCCCTTGAACTGGTTAAAGCAAAGCAGTCTGCCTACTCACTGAAGAAGCACAAATCTGAAGAAGCAAAAATAAGCTATGCCTACGGTGCGTATTACGCGGTTAAGGTTCTCTACGAATTCAAAGTGCTGGAGAATGCCGGGCACAAGTTCTTACCTCTGGCCTTCCAGCAGGGGTTCAAAGATAAGCTCGCCAACACGATGCAACTGAGCGAAGAAGACGTTGGTCAGACTTTAACTCGTTTTGATCAGCAGGTGGGGGCGGCGAACGAGCGAGAACGGGAGCGTAACAAAAAACAGAGCATCCAGTTTGTCGCGCAGGCTGCGAAAGTCAAAGGCGCTGAGCGGACCCACAACGGCGTGGTTTACCAGGTTATCAAAAAAGGCAAAACACCGCTATTAACCGCAAACGATACGGTTCGTTTCCGGCTTGATGAAAAAATCAGTACCGGAAAGAAAATTTCTGTCGGCGAAGTACGAATTGGTATGGTGAGTAAGCTTCCGGAATTAATGCAGCAAGGCTTGCTGCGTATCGGCAGTGGAGGCAAGGTCAGGATCACCGTTCCGAGTGAACTTGCCTATGGTGAACAGGGGATACCCGGTTCTGTGCCGCCAGGCGTGGCCTCGGAAATAACCCTCGAAATTCTTGGCATCGTGAAATAACAAAAGAAGGGCCTCCTGGCTGGAGGCCCTTAGGTTATGCATCTGTGACCCGGTACTCAACGCAATGTGCTTCATCGGGCTGAGGAACCTCAAGCCTGGACGACATGCGCAGAATGACCTCTTCCGGTACGGCATGCTGACGATTTGCATTCTGCGTTTTCCATTGCGGCCAGGGCACTTCCAGATAAACAATTTTTACCCTCGCCCCGTAAGCCGTGAACAGGCTGATAAGCTGAGTTCGCAGTTGTCGGCTGATGTTTGTCGCATTCCACACGAAGGGCGATTTTTGCCGCAAAAGCACGCGCGCTTCCTCTTTCGCCAGTTGTACGACTTGCCCGGTTGCCGTGCGATCGGCGGGACTTACGCCCAGCCGCCTGCGAATATCATCCAGGCTTATGATAGCCAACCCTTTGCAATGTTCACTGATATAGCGATCTTTTCCCATTCCGGGCAGTGCGCTAAGCAAGGTCACCTCGAAGGACTCCGTGTCCCAGGGCACGAAATCTGCCGGGCTGTTCTCATGCGTCAGGTAATGCCAGCGTGCGGTATCGGATACAAAGGGGCGCGCTTGCCCCCAGCAGTGCTGCTCCTGACAAAAGAGCTCAAACAAAGCAATGCGATCAAGCATCTCCTGTTTGTCTTCGCAATGACGCCCCTCCATATCGGCACGCGCGAGCAATGCCAGCAGTCGAGTGTCAATACGCATCGCAGCACTCAGCAGTAAGCGCTCAGGCGACGGGCGTTCCAGCAGCCACAAGGGGAGGCCATGCAGACGCACCAGCGCTGCAATCTGCTCGCGCAGGGCAAATGGCGTCGGGATGTCACGCCACAAAATATGCCGTGCAGTAAGTTCACCTTTGCGGGCATGGCCAGGCGAGTGGATACGTCCGTCATCGTCCTGGTGCGTGGTACTGCGCTTTTCGACATCGTGCAGGAGCGCCGCGGCCCACATTATTTCCTGCTGCTGGCGTGGTAGTTGCTCATACGCATCCATTTCCGTCAACGCATTGAGGACCATCTCGGTGTGGATCCCTACATTGCCTTCCGCATGGTGAAAGGGATCCTGTGGAACCTGATGCATCTCTTCCACCCAGTTAAAACGCTGGCGTAAAGTGGCCCAGTTTTTGTCTTCGCTTAGCTGCCAGATCATCGTGTGCCTCCTGCTGCAAACTCATACGCCATACGGGCGCGTTGCCAGTTGCGCTTCCAGTGCTCGGTGGTTTTCACATGATTTTTGCGCACAAACTTGAAGACATTATGCGCAAATTCATCAACAGGAAATTCTTCACTGTTGCGGGTGACCACACCTTCGAGCGTACACGGCTTGCCGGTCTGGGTATCCCACGGCGCAAATGCGCCACTGCCAGTTGTGAGCGCCAGAAACTCACGCTGCCACGCCTTTTCATCGTTTCCAGGCTGTGGGCCTTTCATCTCTGGTACGCAGGGAAAATCAAAGAGCGCAGCATAAAATTTGACCTCTTCCCAGCTTAACCAGACGTCCCGGCAGCGGATCGCAAAGAGAAAGAAATCCTGCTCCAGCGCGTGATACTCAATGGAATGGACGGCGTAAAGATTCTCACCAAAGAGTTCGAGATCGCCGAGATCGTTTTTCAGCAATTGCCAGCGCTGGCGAATCTTATGTGTCCATGCGGATTGGGTAGGCGTAGCGTGCGAGCGCGCAAAAACGCCATAGCGGTTCAGGCAATTATTCTCACCGTCCAGCTTTTCCGTATGGACCAGCGACGCGATCGACTGCACATCACGCCAGTAATCGGCATTGATGCGGTCATCGCTGGTGGTGCCAGGGGAGAAAGGATAGTGCCAGGTTCTCCCGTATTTTCGTTGTGAATTCATGATAATCCATTATTTTTTGTGTAATTATTGTTCGCCCGCGCGGCGTGCAAATGCCAGGTTGGGTGGGTTAAAAATGTGAGGTTAACAATCACCCGCAAAAGGGGTGGACGACGTCAGAGGGATAAACAACCTGAGCGCGTTGCTCAGAACCGGTTAAGGTGAATGGAAGATTTCGGGGCGGGCGTAAAGATACACGCGTTATGATGATAAAACAACCACCTGCGAGTACGGGCATAAAAAAGGGATCCGAAGATCCCTCAGGTGAAAGCTTTTTTCTGCCGGAATAAGCGGTGCTTAGTGCGCACCACCACCGCCGCCGCCAGCACCAAACGGTGGTCTGGCAAACCACACAAGGCCCAGCAAGACCAGAAATACCGCGGCCGACATCCAGAAAATCTCATTGGCGGAAATAATCAGCCCCTGATTGGTGATTTGCTGGGCTATCCAGCCGGATGCCTGCTGCTGTGACATCCCCAGCCCCTGCAACTGGTTATACATTTCCTGCGCGTTCGGGTTGTAAGGGTTTACCGACTCGGTTAACTGCGCGTGATGCATCGATTCCCGGTTGGTCCACATGGTGGTGGTGATCGATGTCCCGATGGAACCTGCCAGCGTTCGGGCAAAGTTCGACAGGCTCGACGCCGCTGCCAGACGCTCCGGCGGCAGACCGGACAGGGTAATCGTCGTCAGCGGCATAAAGAAGCAGGCCACGGCGAAACCCTGAATAAATTGCGGCCATGCGGAAGCGCCAAAATCCATTCCCGGCTCAAAGGTATATGCACGCCAGTAGAAGCAGACGGCATACATAATAAAGCTGAATGTAACCAGCCTGCGCATATCGAGCTTATGGGCAAAACGACCAATGATCGGCGACAGCAGGACCGGGATCACCCCAACTGGCGCAGAGGCGAGCCCCGCCCATGTCGCGGTGTAGCCGTAAACTTCCTGCAATAGCTGCGGCAACAGAACAATCGCGCCGAAATAGAGCATATAGGCGAGACTGATACACAAACAGCCGATGGTAAAATTCCGCGACTTAAAGAGCGACAGGTCGACTATTGGGTTCTCATCCGTCAGCTCCCACACCACAAGAAAGCTTATCGCCACCACGGCGACAATGGTCAGGATGATGATCTCGCGGGAGTTGAACCAGTCCAGCTCTTTACCCTGGTCGAGCATCACCTGCAGGCTACCGATACCAATCACCAGTAACGCCAGGCCCACGCCGTCGATGCGGCGCTGTTCAGTGCGCGTTTCACGGCCACGCAGCGATTGCAGAGTCAGCAGTACGACCAGTACGCCGATAGGGACGTTGATAAAGAAGATCCAGCCCCAGTGGTAGTTATCACTGATATAACCGCCGAGGATCGGGCCGCAAATGGGGGCTACGATCACCGTCATCGACCACAGCGCCAGCGCAATGGAACGTTTAGCGGGCGGGTAGTTACTCAGCAACAGACTCTGTGAGAGTGGAATCAACGGCCCGGCGACAATCCCCTGAATGACGCGGAAGAAGATCAGCATGCTCAGGCTACTGGAGACGCCGCACGCCCAGGAGGCGATAGCAAAAGCGACGGTAGACCAGAGGAACAGTTTGACCTCACCCACACGCTTCGCCAGCCAGCCGGTGATCGGAATCGAGATGGCGTTTGCCACCCCGAAAGAGGTGATAACCCAGGTACCCTGGCTCAGGGAAGAGCCAAGGTTGCCGGCAATCGTTGGGATCGCGACGTTAGCGATGGTGGAATCCAGCACCTGCATGAAGGTCGCCAGTGACAGCGCAATGGTCATAATGACCAGTTGCGCTCCTTCCAGCGGTTTTCTCTGTTGCATTACGCGTACCTCGGATTAACCCGCGTTGGCCTTCACGATATTTTCAATCAGGGTGTTGACCGGTTTCAGGTCAAGCTCACGTGCGTTGCTCTCATAGGCCGGGCTGGTGCGAACCTGGCTCGACAGTACCTGGCCGTCACGGTTTGTGGTATCAACATTGACCAGCGTTGAGAGGCCAATACGCAACGGGTGATCGCTCAACTGTTTTGCATCGAGTTCGATACGTACCGGCAGGCGCTGAACCACTTTGATCCAGTTACCGGTGGCGTTCTGAGCCGGAAGCAGAGAGAAGGCGCTGCCTGTACCCATATCCAGACCTACCACTTTGCCGGTGTATTTCACTTCATCACCGTAAAGATCGCTAACGACGGTGGCTGTCTGGCCGATACGCATATGCGCAAGCTGAGTTTCTTTGAAGTTTGCGTCCACCCACAAACCCGTGGCCGGTACGACGGCCATCAGCGAGGTTGTCGGGCTTATCTGCGCGCCAGGCTGAACGGCACGGCGAGAAACATAACCAGTGATCGGGCTGACAATTTTGGTACGTTGCAGCGCAAGCCAGGCGTTACGCAGTTCAGCGGCGGCCTGTTTTACCGCAGGCTGATCTTCCAGACGGGTATCCAGGATCATCGCCTGGTTGGCGTTATATTGCTGAATAGCAACATCCAACTGCGCCTGTGCGGTGGCGACAGCATCACGGGCATGTTGCAGCTCTTCACGGCCAATCAAGTTGGCGTTGCCCAGCGGCACACGGCGATTTAAATCCGTTTGCGCCTGAGCCAGAGCGGTACGTTGCAGTTCGATGCTTGCCTGAAGCTGCTTGCCGTTGATCATCAACTGACGGGTCTGGCGAACGCTTGAGGCCAGCGCGGTCTGCGCTTTTTCAAATGCCTGTTGGGCATCGGTAGCATCAAGGGTGACCAGCACATCCCCTTGTTTGACGTAGTCGGTATTGTCAGCCCAGACTTTCGTCACGCTGCCGGATACCTGCGCCATGATTTGAACCTGGTTCCCTGCCACGTAGGCGTCATCGGTTTCCTCAAAATGACGCAGTACTAAAAACCAATAAATCCCATATGCCACGGCAATAACAATAAAGAGCAAGGTCAACAGCAGAAGGGCGCCTTTACGTTTGCCTTTCTTTTTGACCGGTTGCTGCGGGGTTTGACTCTCCGCATTTGCGCTCATGCTTTTCTCCACGATCTTATTATTTCATATCGGCAAGGCCGACCTGTTTTGTCAGAAAGGCCAGCAGTGTGACGTGCCGGCCTGACGGAATTCTTATTCAATCTGGATGTTCGAGCGGATCTCAGCGTTAGCGCAGCGCCTCGAGGATGGTGCCGTCTTCGTCCATTTGATCCAGGCGAGTGAGCAACTTGCGTGTGATGTGCTCGAGTTGGTCTTTTTCAGCGGTAGTCAGCGAAGACCAGAGTTGGTGCAGACAGTTGTGCTGCGGTGGCAGAACCTGACGCAGGAATTCATGCCCTTTTTCGGTCAACTGCAGATGAAGGCAGCGACGGTCATTGTCGCTTTCACGGCGTTCAATCCAGCCGCGTTTTTCCAGTTCATCGGCGATACGGGTCGCATTGGTGCGGGAAGAGCCTAGCGCGCTGCTCAGTTCCGATGGCTGAATACTGTGATTTTCCTGCGACTCCAGGGTGATTAACGCCATAAATAATGTTTCGTTAATCCCTTGAGCTTTCAGCATTTTGTTGCGGTTTTCCAGCAGTTTGCCCTGCATGTGCATACACAGGCGGGTGAGCAGAATTTCCTGGAACGGGAAATCTTCATAGCGGCTGGCGCGGAATTTAAGCATTTGTTCAATGGGCGTAAACGAACTATCCATTTGGGCATAACCTCATTAATTGCAGTCGATATAGTAACGACAGTGACAAATAAAGTAAATGTATTATTTTCTCTAATAAATTTGCTTTAGTTATGGGACTGTCAGTAATTTCCAGACGATTCCGTAAGCGAGCGCGCGCAATAATCCAGCAAGAATCAGTCTGCGCGTTTTCCAGAAACGCAGCCCCAGAAAGATAAATAAAACGTTAACGCAGCCTGTAAGGGGCGCGGCGGGGATGGAGAACAGAGTGATGCGGGAGATGAACTCGCCGGGTGGCGAAAAATCTGGCTTCGTGGCATTCAGGCCGAATGGGAGTGCCACAGGAGCGTAACGTAATACACCAGGAAGACGGTTTCTAAACCCTTCCGGAAAGGCTGCAAGTGCAACGGGGAAGGGGTCGGTTGTTGTATCTCTACTATCCATAGTATTTGTTAAATATCACCCACGTTAAAATCACCGGGATAAATAAGTCGCATAACCATATCAGACTCAGGGGCACCTTAACACCCCGGTTTTTTGGTGTTGCGACCTGGCGTGGGCGGGATTTTATTCTGCTTTTTGCGGGTGCTGATAGCCTCGCCACCAGACCAACAGGTTAAGGGCAGCGAAACTGCCACCTGCAATACTCACCCCGGTCCAGCCTGCATGCTGCCATGCCGATGCGGAGATAAGCGATCCGGCCGCGCCACCGACGAAATAACTGGTCATATAACCGGCGGTCAGGCGGTTACGGGCTTCTGGTTTGAGACGATAAATGACGGTCTGGTTGGTAATGTGGACACCCTGTACGGTCAAATCCAGTACCAAAATCCCGACGATCAGCGCCAGCACCGAGCTTTGCCCCCAGGCAATCGCCAGCCAGGAGAGAAGCAGTAACCCCAGTGAGACGGTGGTGGTCAGGTGAGCTTTGCCTTTGTCCGCCAGGCTACCAAAAGGACGCGCACCCAGTGCGCCTGCGGCGCCCACCAGGCCAAATAGCCCAATCACCCCTTCTGAGAAGTTAAAGGGCGGCGAGGCGAGCAGGAAGGCCATCGAGGTCCAGAGAATGCTGAAATTGGCGAAGGAGAGGCAGCCCAGCAGTGCGCGGGTGCGCAGTACTTTTTCGTTGGCAAACAGGGTGAAGATCGATCCCAGAAGCTGCGGGTAATTCAGCTGATTGTCCTGTTTGACCTTTGGCAGACCACGCCATAGCGCAATCGCCATGATAACCATCAGCACGCTGGCTACCCAGTAGACCGTACGCCAGCCGCCGAGACTTGCCAGTAATCCGGCAACGGTTCGCGCCAGCAGAATGCCAAGCAGCAGGCCACTCATAATGGTGCCGATGACTTTGCCACGTTTTTCCGGCGCGGCAAGGGTGGCGGCCAGCGGAACAAGGATTTGCGCCACCACTGAGAAAAGGCCCGTCAGTGCGGTTCCAAGAACCATCATCCCAAGCGTGGTGCTGCTGGCCGTGATCAACATCCCTCCCGCAGCCAATAGGGTCATGGAGACGATGAGCCGTCTGCGCTCAAACATATCGCCCAGGGGAACCAGGAACAGCAAGCCAGCCGCATAGCCGAGTTGGGCCGCGGTGACAATAAAGCCAGCCTGATTGGGAGAAAGCGCGAAGGCGCGGGCAATCGCATCGAGCAACGGCTGCGCGTAATAGTTACTGGCGACGGAAAGGCCGGTGGCGACGGACATGAGCGCGATCAGCGCCGGGCTAAGCCCTTGATGTTGTTTGGTCATTTTTCTGTGACTGATTCATTAGCTGATTATTTTCGTGGATATCAATAATAACTAATGAAGAGAAAAAGGTGGGAGGGATCGCGTGTCGCTTAGTGCGGTTATGAGGGGATTGTGCGCTCTGATGCCCTCTTCCACGGGAGAGAGAAAATTATGGGGGAGGGAAATGTAGCCCGGATAAGGTGCGTTAAGCACCGCATCCGGGATTGGTCCCCGGTGGCGCTTCGCTTACCGGGGCTACGGGAGAGAGGGGTAGGGTGAGGGGGAAAAGGCCGCACTCAAACCCAACCCCCTTACTTCTGCGCGGCCAGCGCCTCTTTCACCCAACCGTCAAACTGCTGCTGGTGGGCTTTGATCCAACCATCAACATGACCCTGAATATCCGCTTCGGAGGCGTGACCGGCGTGCATCATCGCATTCTGAGCATTGATATCAGAAATCGGCAGCTTCATTACGGAGAACAGTTTCGCCGCCGCCGGGTTTTTCTCGGCCCAGGCTTTATTGGCGACAATGTGCATTGTGTTCACCGGGAAGCCGTAGTTCATACCGTTAGGCAGTTTGGTGTCGATATTTTTCTGCTCGCCCGGCAGAGAAGAGAATGGCACCTGCAGCCAGACCACATCTTTCCCCGGTTTCAATACGTCACTAACCCAGTATGGCGTCCAGGTGTAATAGAGCACCGGTTTGCCTTCTTTAAAGCGAGTAATGGTATCAGCCATCATCGCCGCGTAATTGCCCTGGTTATGCACCACGGATTTACTCAGACCAAAGGCGTCAAGCTGGTGGTTGATCACCGCTTCACAGCCCCAGCCTGGCGTACATCCTGTCAGGTCCGCTTTACCGTCGCCGTTGGTATCAAACAGTTTGGCAATGTTGGGATCTTTAAGTTGATCGATGCTTTTAATGTTGTACTTCTCAGCGGTCTTCTTATCGATCAGATACCCCTGCGCTGCGCCGGTAACGAAATCCCCCTCCCGGTAGAACTTTTTATCTCCGCCGGCCGCCGCGTACATATCATCATGCAGTGGTTGCCAGTTCACGGCGGTAAAGGTCACATCGCCCGCCGCCAGTGAGGTGTAACCGACGTTGTAGTCCACTTCGCTGGGCTTGTTGACGGTGTAGCCGAGTTTTTCCAGCCCACGGCTGACCAGCAGGGTCTGGAATGTTTCTTCAGAGATAGTGCTCTGGAAGGGTTGTACGGTGATGCCTTTGCCGGGCAGGTCGGCCGCAAATGCGCTGGTGGAGACAAGGGTGGCAAACGCTGTGGCGAGAATGATGTTCTGTCGCATCGTTGTTATTCCTTCAATTTTAGGTAGGACTCAGTAGGCCCGGAGCGCGTGTCTCCGGGCGAGCTACATCGTTATTTAATGAACGGGCGAGTAATCAACCCAAGTGGGCCGGTGCTGTACCAGCGACGATTACCCCGGCTGCGGGCATCGCGACCCATCGCCTGTGTCAGGCGGTCGAGGATGATGGCGAGGATAACAATCCCCACGCCACCGACGGTTGCCAGCCCCATATCGAGTCGGCCAATACCGCGAAGTACCATCTGACCAAGTCCACCGACGGCGATCATCGATGCGATCACTACCATGGAGAGGGCAAGCATAAGCGTCTGGTTGATCCCCGCCATAATGGTGGGCATGGCCAGTGGTAACTGTACTTTGAACAACATCTGACGCGGGCTGGCGCCAAATGACCGTGATGCTTCAATTAAATCTTCCGGCACCTGGTTAATACCCAGGATAGTCAAACGCACCACCGGCGGCAGGGCGAAAATAATGGTCACCACCACGCCCGGCACATTGCCGATACCAAACAACATCACAATCGGCACCAGGTAGACAAACGCAGGCGTTGTCTGCATGGCGTCGAGCAGCGGACGGATGATCTTCGCCGCACGTTCACTGCGTGCCAGCCAGATGCCAAGCGGTAGCCCGATGATGATGCAAAACAGCAGGGCGGTCAGCACCAGTGCCAGCGTGACCATCGCCTGCGACCAGGCGCCAATGGCACCGATCAAAATCAGTGACACCAGTGCCGCGACGCCCATTCCGGCGCTGCTAATCTGCCAGGCGATCAGTGAAAAAACAATGATCGCGACCGGCGCAGGCATCCCCAACAGCAACTGCTGGAAGGCGCTTAAGATGTAATCCACCGGGACACGGATGCCCTGGAACACCGGGCGGAAGTGCGTCACCACCCAGTCGATCCCCTGCGTGACCCAGCTATCCAGTGGGATCAGCGTCTTATGGAAGGGATCCATAATATTAAAATGCTCCGGCGCAGGTGCCGGGGCATTGGCGAGCCAGTCGGCACCGCCGCCATCCGTTGGTGCGGAGGCGGGTGATGATCCCCACGCATCAGCCGATTGTGCCGCGCTGTCGGTTGCCGGTGCGCTCTCCCACGGGTTATTTTGATCAGCCATTGTTTGCTCCCTCGCGATCTAAAGCCTGCAGCAGCATCCGTTTGGAGATGATGCCGACGTATTGTTGTTCTTCACCGACCACCGGTACCGCGCAGGGTGCCTGGCCAACATGAGAGAGCAACTCGCTGAGCGGCGTTTCCGCGTCCACGGCAAGCGGGGAGTCGATTAACGCCGCATCGATACCCTGATTCTGGCTTAGCGCCGTTTTCAGAGAGTCGATGGAGACAATGCCAACAAATTTATTACCGCGTTCAATCACATAACCATATTCACGGTCTTCATCCTGCAACATCTTCAGCGCTGAACGTGGGCCAAAACCTGGCGTTCTGCGAATAAGGCCGACCGGCGTGCGGCGGGCAATATCTTTTGCGCTGAATACCTGGCTAATATCCACACCACGGAAGAAGGTTCGCACATAATCATTCGCCGGATTATTCAGAATTTCATCCGGTGTTCCGACCTGAACAACTTCACCGTTTTGCATAATGGCAATCCGATCGCCAATACGCATTGCTTCATCCAGATCGTGGGAAATAAAGACCACAGTGCGTTGATGACGCGACTGTAATTTCACCAGTTCATCCTGCATCTCGGTACGAATTAATGGATCGAGCGCCGAGAAGGCTTCGTCCATTAATAAGATGTCGGGATTAATCGCTAATGCGCGAGCGAGACCTACGCGCTGGCGCATACCACCAGAGAGTTCATCCGGATAAGCGTGGGCATAATTCTCCAGCCCGACCTGACGCAATGCGTCTAAGGCTTTTTCCTGACGCTCACTGACGCTCGCACCCGCTAATTCCATGCCAAACGCAGTGTTATTTAACACTGTCATATGCGGCATTAGCGCGAATGACTGGAAGACCATCGCAATCTTTTTCCTGCGCACCTCACGGAGTTCGGCATCTGATATTTTGGCGATATCCACGCCATCAATCAGTACCTGTCCGCGGGTGGGTTCAATCAGGCGATTGAGAAGGCGTACCATTGTGGACTTACCCGAACCGGATAATCCCATGATGACAAATATCTCGCCTTCTTCAATGGCCAGACTGGCGTCTTTAACGCCAAGCGATAGCCCTGTTTTTTCCAGAATTTGTTCTTTCGAAAATCCTTTTTCAATATATTTGAAAGCCCGCTGCGGATGCTCGCCAAATACTTTATATAGGTTTTTAACTTCTAATTTAATTGCCATGCAATAGAACGTTTCCTGTTATTTATTTATGTCGATATGTTACCTGATGCGAATAATTGACCGCGTATACCCTAGCATACTGAGATTCTGTGACAACCCTCATGACTTGTATTGGGGGAATTTTGCAAGTGTAAAATCGTCTGAATTTCCCATGAGATAAGGGCTGAGCGGTGATTGAATTTTTATGAGATTTTTCGTATTCGCTGCTGAAATTACGGTGCGATGATGGTGATTGTGGGTGAATATGGCGAAAGAATGACGGAAGAAATATTACGGAATGTTTGTAGTGAGTGAGTGGGAATAATATTGAACAATGTGCGAGTATTTCCCCTCACCCTAACCCTCTCCCCCTGGGGAGAGGGGACCGGATCGGTGCCGGTCAGATAAGCCGGGTACGGCCTGTTTTTCGCCCTCTCCCCTGGGGGAGAGGGCCGGGGTGAGGGGAGACGGGCGGCTCAGAAATCCCAGTCTTCATCCTCGGTTTCCACCGCTTTGCCCATCACATAAGACGAACCGGAACCCGAGAAGAAGTCATGATTTTCATCCGCCCCCGGTGAGAGGGCGGCGAGAATTGCCGGGTTTACTTCTGCCATTTCCGCCGGGAACAAGGGCTCATAGCCCAGGTTCATTAGCGCTTTATTGGCGTTGTAACAGAGGAAGGCTTTCACATCCTCGGCCCAACCCGACTCCGCATATAAGTCCTCGGTGTAGGTCACTTCGTTATCGTAGAGATCCATCATCAGCTCCAGCGCGAAATTTTTCAATTCTTCACGCTTTTCACTGCTGACTTTTTCCAGTCCTTTCTGAAACTTATAGCCAATGTAATAGCCGTGAACCGCCTCATCGCGAATGATCAAACGAATCAGGTCCGCCGTATTGGTCAGCTTGCCGCGGCTGGACCAGTACATCGGTAGCCAGAAGCCGGAATAGAATAAAAATGACTCCAGGAACACGCTGGCAATTTTCTTCTTCAACGGATCATCGGCACGGTAATACTCGAGAATGAGCTGTGCCTTACGCTGCAACGCGCTGTTCTCTTCACTCCAGGCGTAGGCCGCATCCACATCTTTTGTCTGACACAGCGTGGAGAAAATCGAGCTGTAAGAGCGGGCATGCACCGCTTCCATAAAGCTGACGTTCGACAAGACCGCCTCTTCATGGGGCGTCAGCGCATCAGCCATTAATGTCGGCGCACCCACGGTATTCTGAATGGTATCGAGCAGCGTCAGCCCGGTAAAAACGCGGATCGTCAGTTGCTGTTCCGCGTGGCTTAGTGTCTGCCAGGCGGGGATATCGTTCGACAGCGGTACCTTTTCAGGTAGCCAGAAGTTACTGGTCAGGCGGTTCCAGACCTCAAGATCTTTATCATCCTGAATCTTGTTCCAGTTGACGGCGCTCACGCGTGATAGTGGTTTCATCCTTTTCTCCTTACAGCGCGCAGGACACGCAGCCCTCGATTTCAGTACCTTCCAGCGCCAGTTGGCGCAGGCGGATGTAGTACAGCGTCTTGATACCTTTCTTCCACGCATAAATCTGCGCTCTATTAATGTCGCGCGTGGTGGCGGTGTCCGGGAAGAACAGCGTCAATGACAACCCCTGATCCACATGACGCGTGGCCTCAGCGTAGGTGTCGATGATCTTCTCCGGCCCGATTTCATAGGCATCCTGATAAAACGCCAGGTTTTCGTTGGTCATAAACGGGGCAGGGTAGTAAACGCGCCCGGTTTTGCCTTCCTTGCGAATCTCAATTTTCGACACGATAGGGTGAATACTCGACGTGGCGTGATTGATGTAAGAAATAGACCCGGTGGGCGGAACTGCCTGCAGGTTCTGGTTGTAAATGCCGTAGCGCATCACGCTCTCACGCAACTGCTCCCACATATTGCGGTCAGGGAGGGTGATACCGCTTCGGGCAAAGAGCGCACGGACTTTCTCTGTTTTTGGCTGCCAGTCCTTTTCCAGGTACTGATTGAAAAATTCCCCACTGGCATAGCGCGACTGTTCGAAGCCTGCAAAACGCTGGTTGCGTTCGCGGGCCATCATCATCGAGGTATTCAGCGCATGCCAGGTGATGGTGTAAAAATAGAAGTTGGTGAAATCCAGCCCCTCTTCACTGCCGTAGGCAATGCCTTCACGCGCCAGATAGCCGTGCAGGTTCATCTGCCCCAGGCCAATAGCGTGTGATGCCGCATTCCCGGCTTCTACGGAGGGAACCGAGCGGATATGGCTCATGTTTGAGACCGCGCTCAGGCCACGCACCGCCGTTTCCACCGTGCGGCCAAAGTCAGGCGAATCCATGGTATGGGCAATATTGAGCGAGCCGAGGTTGCACGAGATATCGTGGCCAATATCCACGTAGTCCAGGTTTTCATCCAGCGTGGACGGGCTATTCACCTGCAAAATCTCGGAGCACAGGTTGCTCATATTAATACGCCCGGCAATGGGATTAGCGCGGTTCACCGTATCTTCAAACATGATGTACGGATAGCCTGATTCGAACTGGATCTCCGCCAGCGTCTGGAAGAAATCGCGGGCGTTGATGTATTTCTTACGTATGCGGTCATCGGCAACCAGTTGTTCATACATCTCACTTACTGCGATATCACCGAAGGGTTTGCCGTACAGGCGCTCCACGTCATAGGGTGAAAACAGCGCCATGTCAGCATTGTCTTTTGCCAGACGGAAAGTGATATCCGGGATCACCACACCCAGTGAGAGCGTTTTAATACGAATTTTTTCGTCGGCGTTTTCCCGTTTGGTATCGAGAAAACGCAAAATATCCGGGTGGTGCGCGTTGAGATAAACGGCACCCGCTCCCTGACGCGCGCCTAACTGGTTTGCATAAGAGAAGGCATCTTCCAGCATCTTCATTACCGGAATCACACCCGACGACTGGTTCTCAATGCGCTTAATCGGCGCACCGGCCTCGCGCAGATTTGAGAGCAAAAAGGCCACGCCACCGCCGCGTTTGGACAACTGCAACGCTGAGTTCACCGCGCGGCCAATGGATTCCATATTATCTT
Organism: Citrobacter sp. BDA59-3; assembly: GCF_015167655.1. Taxonomy (NCBI): domain Bacteria; kingdom Pseudomonadati; phylum Pseudomonadota; class Gammaproteobacteria; order Enterobacterales; family Enterobacteriaceae; genus Citrobacter; species Citrobacter sp. BDA59-3. The sequence goes on along the minus strand of NZ_CP063427.1, from coordinate 4,182,429 downwards.
CAATACGTAACAGGAAGCAGGAGACCAGCTCGCCGCGCTGCTTTTTGCCGCAATTGAGGAAGGTCGGTGTTGCAGGCTGGAAGCGACCGGCCAGGATCTCATCGGTCAACTGCCGCGCCAGGGTTTTATCTCCTTGGGCGAGGGTAAGCGCGACCATGCACACGCGGTCTTCGAAATGCTCAAGATAACGTTTGCCGTCGAAGGTTTTCAGCGTATAGCTGGTGTAGAACTTCCATGCGCCAAGGAACGTCTGGAAACGGAAACCGCTGGCATGGGCGTGAGCAAAAAGGTCGACCACGAAAGCGCGATCATAACGCGCCAGCACGCTTTCATCGTAATACTCTTCCTGCACCAGATAGTTAAGGCGCTCATCCTGGCTAGCGAATGTCATGCTATTGGGCAGGACATGGTTGCTGTAGAACGCGTCTACCGCCTGGTGGTCTTTGTCGAACTGGATGCGGCCTGCTTTATCGTACAGATTCAGCATGGCGTTCAGCGCATGGTAATCCGGTGCGGCTTGCATTACGCGCTCTGCGGTTGTCGTTGCCAAAATTCGCTCACTCCTTTACGCACGTTTTCAATGTCCTGCTGGGTTCCCATCAGCTCAAAACGGTAGAGATACGGCACGCCGCATTTCTGCGAGATCACATCTCCCGCTCGCCCGTAGGCTTCGCCAAAATTGCGATTGCCGGAGGCGATCACGCCGCGAATCAGCGCACGGTTATGCTGATCGTTTAAAAAGCGGATGACCTGACGCGGCACGGCACCTGCCGTACCGCCGCCGCCATAACTGGGAACAACAAGAATGTAGGGTTCGTCTACCCGGATGCGCTCACGCTCATTGAGTGGAATACGCACCGCCGACATCCCCAGTCGCTCAATAAACCGCTGCGTGTTTTCCGAGCTGCTGGAGAAGTAGACGAGGAGGCTCATGCGCTGGCCACACGCGGTGCGGTGTGCAGGCGGTTGATCATGTCCGGGCGGAAACCAGACCATCGGGTTTCACCTGCAACCACGACCGGTAACTGACGAGAACCCATTGCGCGCAGTTCATCTGCGGCGTCCGGTACCAGATCGACATTCACCATTTCGAATTCAAGTCCACGGCTTTCCATTGCCCGTTTTGTGGCGTGGCACTGTACACAGTCATTTCGAGTGTAAATAGTAATGCGCATGATTCGTGTTTCCATTTAAAATGAGAGAACGGCGCGAAGGTTCGCGTCAGTCGTGTGCTCGCTGCTAACAGGAATACTAGATGTAGTTGATAAAAGTTTCAACCACACAACATATAGGAAATTAAGATAAGTTTTTCCTGGTTGATGAGCGCAACGAGGAGGGGCTGTATATGCGTAAAACAGGCCAACAGGCAATAAAAAACCCCGCACGTGCATCACGTCCAGGGTTGAGGAGGGGAGAGTAAGCGGGTTTAACGGCGGTTACAAATCAGCGCACCCAGGAAAATCCCGACGGCGGCAACTGCCCCCAGGGCATAGACCGGATTCTCTTTCACATAGGTACCTGCACAGCTTACCGCGTCACGCGCCGCCTGATGTGCTGGTGTCCGACCATGCAGACGCGCCCGGGTCTCTCTTAACAGCGCCTGCGCTTTACGACGTGCGGTATCCGCTTCGTCTTTTGCATCGCTACCCAGAGACTTGAGTACATCTTCCAGGCTATCGGCCAGTTTATGAACATCATTCTGGATATCCTGAACGCCATCATCTACATCACTGCGATTAGGTCTGTTAAACATCGGATCCTCCTTTGTTTTCGATGTGAATTTTAGTTTAGACCATAATTTTGTGCCGCTAATCACCGAAACGGCATTTGCCCTCGTTTATGGACTTTTCTGAAAGCGTTGCTAATGCTGAGTAATGTAAGGTTGCGGTGCAGTAAAAAGATGACGAGGAAAAAATATGTATTTACGACCCGATGAGGTGGCACGCGTTCTTGAGAAAGTGGGATTTAAAATGGATGTCGCTACACCGAAGACCTACGGTTATCGCCGTGGGGATAATTACGTGTATGTTAATCGGGAGGCGCGCATGGGCCGTACGGCGCTGATCATTCACCCCACGCTAAAAGAACGAAGTCTGTCCCTTGCGGAACCCGCCTCGGAAATCAAGACGTGCGATCACTATCAAAACTTCCCGTTATATTTAGGCGGGGACGCGCAGGAACATTACGGTATTCCACACGGTTTCAGTTCCCGGCTGGCGCTTGAGCGTTTTTTATCGGGCCTGTTCGGCGAGTTTCAATAAGCAGTGACAGGCGCAGGCCTGTCACTCTACCTTCAGGCTTTCGCCTGCTGAAAGCTCACGCCAAACAGACGGCGGCAATAATCCAGGAAGTAGCCGTACAGCGCACCCATCAGCATCGACAGTACCGCATTTGAACTCACCGCAGCGACAATCTGATGCCAGTCGGCGCCGACAGTCAGCAAAATAGCGACATATACCGGTGACTGAAAGGTGACATAGGCCACCACATCGGCCAGCGTTCGCATTCCGCTTTTCGGGCTAATACGGCGGGCATACCGCATGATCGCATCGCGATACAGACCATAAGGCCAGGCAATAATAATGTTGACCGGAATAGCAACCAGACGTGATGAAAGTGACTGCTCGAAGGTCATTCCAGAGAGGAATATTTCAATGAGCATGTTCACTACCGAACAATAGACAACCATTGCAAAGGTGTCTGCCACGGCATGACGCAGGCGGGACTGCGAAGAGAACATGGTACTGCTCCTTGAAAAGAGAAAATAAGCTGATACCGGACGGTAACTAGCGGTTTGCTGTGGTACATTTGATGGTGCTAGATTATATGTCTGGATATAAACTAACAACTAGCTAATAATTTTTATTTATTTTCTTTTTCTGGATAAATTGCTCTGCCTTTGCCTGTTTTTTGCGCATTTCGTTATTTTTGTTGGAGAGGGCAATAAAAGCATTTGATATCATTAACTTATGGATGAGCTGTGATGCTATTCACAAAATGACTTATCGTAGCAACGCGTACTTTTAGCGAACAATCCTTCCCTGATGTTCATAATTCAATCAGTAGCATTTTTTATGCTAAACAAACGCTTTTCCCAGCGTTAAATGCTGTTTCTCTGTTTGGGTAAATATGCGGATTGTTTGCATAAAGAAAGGTAATGAAGGGGGGGGGATTCAGATAAGTTGCGGTGAGAAATGCTCACCGCAAAAAAGAATTAGCAGACGCCGAAATCGCCGTCTTCTTTATAAAGAGATACGTCCGCAGCTTTGAGGGTAATTTTCTCTGCCGCGTCATTATGCACCGGTACGGCAACGATTTGGTCCTCATGCACTTCAATGACTTTTAACTTCGGTCCGCCAATACGCGGCTGCACTACATCACCAACAGTAATCATATTGTCCTCCTTATTTCCTGGTCATTAAACCTTAGCGCGAACTGCCCACAAGGTACAGTTGGGCCGGATGATGACTGCTATTGATGAAATGTCGTTTTGCGTAAAAGAGGGTAAAAGCGCAAGGCTCGGCTGGCGGTGTTCCGTAAAGTGGCTAAGCTTTTACATTAAATTCCTTTTTTAACAATCACCTGCATTTTTATCGCAATGGAGAAGTTATGGGTTTCTGGCGTATTATTTTTACGATTATTCTTCCCCCGCTGGGCGTACTCATTGGTAAAGGCTTTGGCTGGGCTTTCATTCTCAACGTGATTCTGACGTTGCTTGGCTATTTCCCAGGCCTGATTCACGCTTTTTGGGTTCAGTCACGTGACTAAGAGGCGAAGGGCGAGAGCTTTCGCCCTCATGTTTTTATAACTGATTGTTAACCTGATATTTTCTCCGATTTTTTGTGCAAGTCCGTAAAGTTCTTCGCCATTGAGACGATAAAAAATACGTTTGGCATCAATTCTAAGGAGAAGATATGAGCATTAAGGATGTAAGTTCGGCTGCCTCGTTGAGGGACATGCCTGCCACTACCCGTTTGGAAACGGTGCATGCCGTGACGGGGAAAAACGTTGATCCCGTTGATTCCGTTGAGGTCAGTCTGTCGCCGGAAGCGATGGCGCAAGCAAGGGATAACTTAACGCCGCCGACTCAGGAGGAGATAGACGCGAGCGCTCGCGAAGCGCTCAACCTGCGTAACCAGGCGATAGCGCGAATGCCAACGGGACCAAGCCTTGCCAGTGATTTCTATTCCGATCCCGCCACCGCTAATGACGCGGTCAGTTTTCAGGCCTTTTTCCAGAACGCCACGGTTAACGCCGATGAGATGGCTGACGCACTGCATAAAGCCCTGACATCCCCAACCCAAAACGGGGATTACACCACCAATGCGATGGATCTGGCCTTAACACAAGCCAAGCTGAATCTGGTGGTACAGAAGTATGTGGCAACGGATTACCAGACTGAGGCCAGCGCATTTGTCGCTCAGTTTATTAGTGATAAATCTTCACAGGCCGATCAGATGACCAAAGTGGTCCTCACTCAGGCGAGCAGACTGGCGGAAAGCCTGGGGGATAACGACCAGGCACAGCATCATCAGGATGCCCTCGCACAACTGGCCGAAGGAACGCACGCTTCCCAGACAGTCCGCAATGCAATGCTGAGCCTCACCGCCAGCACCACAGACAGTGAGGCCTGGTTCTCTTCAATCAACGATTGGGTTGCGAAAAACCGCTCGATACCTTACATCCGTGAAATTGAGCAAGGCCATATCAGCGCACTACAGGAGCAGTGGCAGAGCTTTGTCACGGGCCTGAAAACGGATGTCTAATCCGCTGCCCCTCATTGACGGATGAGGGGCGATTAATATCCCACGGTATAGACGCGCCCTGTCTGCACGCCTTCAATACTGCGGCGATAAGCCAGCGCCACCCGCGCGGCCGGCACGCTCTCAAACCCCGGAAAGAAGGGGCCGTAGGCTTCTTGCGATTCGCTCAGCATAGTCGGGCTAACGACATTTATACGCTGCCCGTGTTTCAGTTCGCACGCCGCTGCCTTCACAAAACCTTCCAGCGCGGCGTTGACCGTCGTGGCATTTACCCCTTGCGCGATGGGCTCCTGGCCAACAATCCCGCTGGTTAGCGTAATTGAACCACCCTCGTTCAGGTAATGTTGCCCTGTCAACGCCAGACGTACCTGGCCGAGCAACTTATCCTGCAGGCCAATCGAAAAATCCCGGCTGGTCATTTTCTCCAGCGGCCCAAAGAAAAGGTTGCCGGTGGTGGCGACGATAGCATCGACTCTCCCCACATTTGCAAACAGTGCTGCCACGCTCTCATCGGACGTGATATCAACATGGAAATCACCGCTGGTGCGCCCCGCGCGGATAATGTCATGTTGACCCTGGCTCAGCTCCTGCTCAACCGCCCGACCTACGGTACCACTTGCGCCAATCAGTAGAATTTTCATCGTTATGCTCCTCTGTTGCAGTAGTGGCTATTCTTCCGCTAATTATTTATAAGATAAATGAGCTAAACGTTAATTGATTACTAACTGTGGGTTAGCAATATGGATAAGCTGCGCAGTATGGAAGTGTTCGTGACCGTTGCGGATTGCGGTAGTTTCACCCAGGCGGCAAGTCAATTGAATCTGTCGGCGGTGATGGTGGGGAAATACATCGGTGCGCTGGAGGAGCAGCTTGGCGCAAGGCTGGTGGAACGCAATACCCGGCGACAAAGTCTGACAGATGCCGGGCGTGTCTATTATGAAGAGGCACGCCGGGTGCTTGAGCAGGTACATATGGCGGATACCTCCATTGAACGACTGCGTGATACTCCCGCCGGTACGTTGCGGGTAAGTGCCTCCACGACGTTTGGCGCCTGCGTGGTGGCTCCGCTGACTGCCGCCTTTCTTAATGCGCATCCGCAGGTACGCGTCGAACTGGATCTGAGTAACCGACGGGTTGATCTGGTTGATGAAGGATTCGATCTGGCGATCCGCATTGGTGGGTTACACAACGATGACGTGGTTGCAAAGCCACTGTGCTTTTATCGCATGGTGATTTGTGCTTCACCCGATTACCTGGCGCGGTACGGTGAGCCACGGACGCCGGATGATTTACAGCATCACCGCTGCCTGTCGCATATGGTCTGGAACGCGAATAACGAATGGAAACTACCGGGAACGGACGGCGACATGTCCTGGCGGCGAGACCCGGTATTTCGTTGTAATGACGGGCAGGCATTGCGCCTTGCCGCCGTTGCGGGAGCGGGGTTATTACTCCAGCCGGAGATCTTACTGGCTGATGAACTGGCAAGCGGCAAACTGGTACGCGTGTTAACGGACTTTGCGCCACAGCCGCGCCAGGTGTGGCTGCTTTATCGCCAGCAGCGCCGTCCGTTACCTAAGCTCACTCGCTATGTTGCCCATTTGCTCGACCATATCAACGCGTGGGTTGCCCCTTCCTGAGAGTGACGGCACGCAATATAGAGGGCTCCAGCAGCCGGGCGACCGCAGCAAACACCGGCACCACCACGGAGTTACCAAACTGACGATAGGCCTGCGTGTCCGACACCGGAATGCGAAACGGTTTTTCGCCAGGTTTCTCAAAACCCATCAGGCGCGCACATTCGCGTGGCGTTAGCCTGCGCGGACGACGCTGCTGGTTGGCGGCGTCGCTAAAGTTGCTTTCACCCAGCGCTTTATCCCAGCCGCGATCGACCAGAATTTCTGAGCCATCTTTGTGATAGCGGGCAGATAAGGTTCGTGCCACGCTGGCTGCATTCGTGGGATCAACCAGTCCAAATCCAAAACCGTTACCTTTCGCCGCATGCTTCTTCGCATAATGGAAAAGGTAATCCCACAGTTTGGGCGACAGCACATACTTCGCATCAACAGTGGGCTCAAGGAGCTCACCGAAGGTCGGTCTGCTGCGCGGATAGAAGCGGTCGATATTACGCAGGGTAAAATCTTGCTTTAGCTGTAAATCGCGGCGAAAACCCACCAGAACAATACGTTCGCGGTGCTGGGGCAGAAAGTGTTTGCCATCCACAATCTTCGGGTCGTCTTTACCGGTCGCTTCGGCGTCGGCCACGTCGTACCCCAGTTCATCAAGGGTATTCATGATCACGGTAAAGGTTTTCCCCTGATCGTGGCTTTTCAGGTTTTTGACATTTTCCAGCACAAAGATGGCCGGGCGTTTGGCTTTAATAATCCGCGCGACATCGAAAAAGAGCGTGCCTTGCGCTTCGCATTCAAAACCATGGGCGCGACCGAGTGCGTTCTTTTTACTCACCCCGGCTAAACTGAACGGCTGGCACGGAAATCCTGCCAACAGGACGTCATGATCGGGGATCTGTTCGTCAATGTGCGCATAGGCCTGCGCGTCGGTGACGTCCGGTTTACCGCTCAGCGTAACTTCGCGAATATCCTGATTAAAACGATGGCTGCTTTCGTCGTTGTACCAGTTAGCTTTGTAAGTCCGCACCGCATTTTTGTTCCATTCGCTGGTAAAGACACACTGTCCGCCAATGGCTTCAAAACCATTGCGGATACCGCCAATACCGGCGAACAGGTCGATAAAGCGGAATTGATAATGCGGATGGTGCGCAGGCGGCGCAGGAAGCATTTTGCGCAGTAAGGCTTCCTCGGCGGCGGTTAATGGCGCAGGGGTGCCTTTGCCATTGACCCGCCGGTTTAATCTTTCACGACTCCATTCGTTTTGACCCAGTTTGCGTAACTGTTCCGCCACATACTTTTGTCCGTAGATTTCCAGTACCCGGCCCAGCAATGCGTTGTCGTCTTCTCGTTGCCGTTTCTCTTCTGCTTCGGCCTGGCGCTGAAGCTCCTGCGCGATTGAATCAAATTCCGACATGACGTCTCCTTGGGTTAATGCGTGAAAATATATCACTCATTTGACCCAGAGGAGAGTATTACCTGCTGTTATCAGTGAATGTCGGGACGGTGCGCAAAACCGCGCGCTGTCTGCGTGTTGTGCAGCAAAGGGAACGGCATACGTTTAATGGTGGGGCAGCGAAACCCATTTATAGCCCAACAGCATGGTGCCAAGGATGATCGTTGCCGTGGCGCTGAGATGCATCAGAAAATCCAGCGCACTCACATGGGTTGGGTGGCAAAGGGCCAGTAATGTCAGCGCCATGCAGGCGACGCCAGCCCCGGCGGCTGCCAGGCTCCGGGCGGGAAATAACGTGCGGGTACGGCGCAGATAACCAATCACGATCGCCATCATTGGCACGCTCACTACAACCATAAAGAGATAACAATTTGTTCCCACCTCGCTGCCTTGTACCGGGAGGTGGTGATGCAATTGCATATTGGCAAAGGAAATTGCGAGCCAGAGGCTAACCAGCGGCGTAAACCATTTCCAGCTCAGGGATTGCTGCCCGGCAATGCTCAGCAAAAAGGCGTTACGGATAGCCAGCGCGCCGGTAATAAAGGTCAGAAATAACTGCAAGATAACCCACGCGGCGCCTGTCTGAGACCAGTCGGTAAAAGTCCGGTGCACCAGTAAACTGGCCAGCGCCCCACAGGGCAATGCCATCACGATCCACGCTACAACCCGCCATCCTGGCTGCCACGGACGTTTTACGGGCTCGATAGTGCGACTTAACTGCTCAATGAAAAGATCATGATCGGCCATGATGTGCTCCTAACCGACGAAGGTTACTTAATGCGCGATGCAGCAGAGACTTAACGGCCGCCACCGTCAGGTTATTGTGCGTCGCGGTTTCTGAAAGGGTCATTTCGTGCAGGTGAACATGTTCAATTACCTGCCGCTGGCGCGCCGGAAGCTGGCTTAACAGCATGGCGAGTTCTTCCCTGGACTGGTGTTGTTCAACGCTGGCGGCCAGATAACGGTCTTCGTTTGCGTACTCAGGCACCTCGTTGCCGTCTTGCTCGCGCTGGCGATGACGGCCACGACGGCGCAGCGCATCAACCGAACGGGCATGGGCAATCGCCATCAGCCACGGCAAAAAAGGTGAAGCGGGATCGTAGGTATGACGTACCCTGTGCACGGTCAGCAGCACATCCTGAATGACATCTTCAACCAGCATGTCATCGTCAACCTGCTTACGTACCAGCGAGCGAATAACCGGTACCAGCGCCTTTAGCAACTGCGTGTAGGCCGCCTGATCGCCGGCCTGGGCAAGCGCCATCAATTGCGGCCATTGCTCACGCGTTGCCTCATATTTTTCCATATCCCGCCTTAGTTACGGCTTCATGTCTTTTTACCGCTGGCCTGTGTCAGGGCGTTGACCACAATCGACGGGGTGAGCACCTGCGGCAAAATTTTCGGTTCGCTACCATCTGCGGGGTAGACCACATACAGCGGCAGGCTGCCCTGACCCAGGGCGTTCATCGTATCATCGATATCGGCATTAAATTTAGTTGAGTCGGCCACCATATAAAGTGTGCCCGTGCGCGCCAGCGCCTCTTTCACGGCCTGCGTAGACAGCGACGTCTTCTCGTTTACCTGGCAAGTGATACACCAGGATGCGGTGAAATTGACGAAAATCGCTTTGCCGTGGCCACGATTATCCGCCACATTTTGCGGCGACCATTTTACCTCTTCGACATGTGCCGTCGTCTCAAGCGGGGCGCCATTTTTGATTACCGACGGCAGCGGAACAATCACTGCCAGAATCAGCGCAGCGGTGACTGCAAACAGCGCGAGATGCCGCTTACCCGCAAAGCGCCGTTGCTGCGCCATACCATAGAGCCAGGCGGCGAAACTCAGCACTACAGCGGCCGCCAGAATCGCGGCGAGCGCGGTGGTACCTGCCTGTTGAGCCAGCACCCATACCAGCCAGCCGAAGGCGCCGAACATTGGAAACGCCAGGCCACGTTTTAGCGTATTCATCCAGGCACCGGGGCGCGGTAGCCATTTTCCCAACGCCGGGAAGAGGGAGATAAGAGTGAATGGCGCGGCGAAACCGAGGGCGAGGGCAAAGAAGATAACCAGCGCCACGGCAGGTGGTTGCACCAGCGCATAGCCAATAGCACCTGCCATAAACGGGGCGGCACAGGGGGTTGCCACAATGATCGACAGCGCCCCGGTTAGCGCCGCCCGGACAAACGCACCGCGCTCAACGGAAATTTCCCCGGCGTGCTGCATCGACAAACCTACTTCAAACACGCCAAGTAAATTCAGCGCAGCGCCCAGAATAACCAGTGCGAGGAAGGCAATCACCAGCGGCGACTGGAGCTGAAACCCCCAACCGACGGCGGTACCGCCCGCGCGCAGGGCAAGCAAAACAGCGGCCAGTATCAGCATGGTAACAACCGTGCCGAGTAAGAAGCCAGGCCCTTCTTTGCGCGTCTGCACCGTACTGTGCGAATGGCGAACCAGCCCCAGCGCCTTAAGCGAGATTATCGGGAAAACGCAGGGCATAAAATTAAGGATAATGCCACCTGCGAAGGCGGCCAGCATTGCGGTTAACATAGTGAGTCTCTGATGGCTAATGGGGTGGTTGACGTCCGCCTTTTACGAGTGCGAATTTGCGTACTGTTTCACCGCATCCATCGTTTTCTGGATATGCGTTTCCGGGTTTCTGTCAGTGTAGCTCAGCAGGATCTTACCGTCCGGCGCGATAACAAATGACGTCCGGTCAGAAAGGGTTTTGCCATTCATCTGCATCAGCGTCTGGTACTCCGAGGCGACTTTTGCGCCTGGGTCAGCCGTGACAGTGAACTTATCGCGGCACTCCAGTTTAGAGAACTCATCCACCTGGTCCACATTACCTGCGGTCACGCCGATGACAGTCGCGCCCAGTTTTTTGAAGTCATCCGTGGCTTCGGCAAAGGCGTGGGCTTCAATGGTGCAGCCTTTACTGAATGCCGCCGGGAAGAAATAGAGCACGACCGGGCCTTTTTGCAGGGCCTGTTTCAGTGAGAACGTCAAAGGCTTGCCCGCAAGGGCGCCCTGCAGTTGAAAATCGGGGGCCTGCGCACCGGTTGGCAATGCGGCCTGGGCATTGAACATCGGCATTGAGGCGCTAAGCAGTACGGCAGAGGTAAGGCTCAAAAAGAGTTTTTTCATCGGTGTCATGTTGCGCTCCACGGGGTTAGGAAATTTAACGCTCATAGACAGTTCGCTGGATGTCGCGGGAAAGTTTCGCCTGGGGTAAAATTTTTCCTCGCTGAAAAAGCGGTTTAACAGCAGGGCTATTTCACGATGCGATATGGGTAGCGAGGAACGCTTTTGTGGCTGGTTGCCATTTTATCCTGCCTGGTTATTTGACAGTCGGGTGTCAGCATCGGCTTGATGAGGAGTCGTTGCGTTTCAAAAGTATATTCCACCGGGTATTAATTTTAATGGTCCAGCCTTTCGGGTACCCCCCCCCCGGGATGTTATTGGCCCGGCTCGACCTGGTAACCTGAGCATCTGTTTTTTCGGCTCTGCTGCTTATATTAGACGCTGGTTTTTTTATTGTAATAGAGAGTAAAGGATTACAGTTCGGCTAAACCGACTTGCCGCGACGGGGATATGAATATCAGGAGAGTGCGATAAAGCGCGGTAGTACAACGGAGAATATGGCGGTGTTTTTTAATTAACCGTCATGCGCTTAAGATTATTCTGTAGCTGATGGTCAATCATCTTATGTTATCGGCAGGGTGGGCGGATTTCACTATATAAAGAGTTTCATAGCATTGCGGGGGAGCGTGCCTCCCCCCATTGCTGGATATTAGATTGCGAAATCTTCCAGTTTTTTCCCTTTCTCAAGCGCGGAGGTAATCGCTTTAGGCGTGCGGCCCTGGCCTGTCCAGGTTTTTTCGCTGCCGTCTTCGTCGATATATTTGTATTTCGCCGGACGAGGCTCACGGGTCGATTTTGTTTTTGTCGCCTGTCCTTTTAAGGAGGAGATGAGCTCTGCCGGGTCAATGCCTTCCTCAAGAAGTTTCACACGAAACGCTTCGAGTTTTGCCTGTTTATCCTCGAGTTCCTTACGCTGAGAGGCTTCTTCTTCGCGGCGTTCTTCAACGATTACTGTGAATTTTTCGAGAATATCTTCAAGATATTCCAGGCTAACTTCACGCGTTTGAGCACGCAGTGTGCGAATGTTGTTTAAGGCTTTCAGTGCTTCTGACATTTGCAGATCCTTTTACTTGAATTTGGTGGTGTTTCGAATTGCTTCTTTACGAATGGTTCCTGGAAACCAAACGAGCGTATCACTTTTGTTTCTCGGGTGGACACAATATATATACCGCCGATGCAAAATAATTTATAGCAAATTATGAATGGAAATGTCTGTCTTTTAGTGTCATTACTCTTTTTTTTCTAAGTAGAGTATTTCGCTGCGCAGTAAAAAGCATAACCACTTCCCTCATCCTTACCAATTTCATGGGTAGTCATCGCAGAAAACCCCTTTCGTAACGGGTCTTTTTTCTTCTCAGTACCCTTACTCCTGGTAATTGACCGTCACGCTTTGCTTATATCCAAAATAGAATGAGAAAGATTTGTGCGCTTTGTCGCGAATTCAAAATCATGCCGCACCGTTTGTCCAGGTCAGCCCGTTGCGTCGGGAAGGTGTGTTGTACTTGATAAGCGGCAAGCTAAGCGTGTGAAATAGCGCTTTAAGAAATACCAATTGCAGGTTGTCTTCTCTTCACGCTTTTTGCTAAGTGCATTTATCCAGCTCGACAAGAAGTCTGTTTAGCTCATATTGAATGTGCTTCCGACGCTGTTTTAATAGCAAGCGGGCTGGAATGATTCGCTCGATGATTGTCGGCTTTTTCTTTATATACTCAGCTACAAGCTTTTTAATATCTTCTACTGACCAACCTTCCATTACCGGCGTTGGGTTATAAATAATATTAGCCTGGAGGGCTGGGGCAACCTCTTCATCCAGGATCATGAAGATCGTTTCCCGGCTAAGCCCGGATTCCTTTATTACCTGAGCCATCCATCGATAGTCATAGTCCTGGAGTTCCCGCCCCGTGAAAAGCTCCGATAATGCATACCAGACAGGGACGCGGCTCGCCAGCGCGCTTTCGGTAATATGCATTCTTTTCTCCCCTGCGGTGGAACAGACAAGGCGCTGGGAGAAGTTTTGCTAAACGAACGGAACGTGTCAATCCTATGCAGGATCGGGCGTATACAACAAAAAAGCCCGCAGGGCTTGCGCCGTGCGGGCTTTCAGGACTTCATCGGATGACTCTGGTAATCACCGATGGAGAATTTTGGTGGAGCTGGCGGGAGTTGAACCCGCGTCCGAAATTCCTACATCCTCGGTACTACATGCTTAGTCAGTCTTTACATTCGCCTGGCACCTGCGGACAGACACGCCACTACCAGACTAGCCTGATTAGTTTTAACGCTTCAACCCCAGGCAGGGCCTCCACGCGATCTCTTTTGGGTTTGACCTCTCTTTGATCCCCGTCTTAAGAGCGGAAGCTAGGGAGAGAGGGCTCAGAGCAGGTTATTAAGCTGCTAAAGCGTAGTTTTCGTCGTTTGCGACTATTTTTTGCGGCTTTTTACGAGGCAAACCGCCCCTCGGCATGCACCTTGGGTTTCGCAAATCCCGTCGAATCCAGAATCAGCCCCAAAAGTGTTGCGCTGAGTATAACAGATTTATGACGCAGCACACCAGTCCATATCGCTGTAACGCTTTTTGCCAGAGTTGTCTGACGAGAATGTGAACAATAACCACTGATATCGTTACGAATAAAGATGATTACGTTCAGAGAGTAAATTCAGAGAAGCGATATGGGAAGAGAAGGGCACGACATACGAGAAATCTTGATGTTCAAACATTTCTCTACACCCAAAGTGAGAGAGGCGCTGCGGGAAATAGGTGTTGCCCGGACACTCCCGCTGCGGAAGCATCCGGTGGGCGTCATTAGCGGCCTGCGTTTTTCATAATGCGTGCTTTATCCAGTTGCCATTCACGCTCTTTAAGATCGGAACGTTTATCATGCTGTTTCTTGCCTTTCGCAACGCCGATTTTGACTTTACACCAGGCATTTTTCCAGTACAGCGAAAGCGCGACAACGGTATAACCTTCGCGGTTTACGCGACCATAGAGGCTGTCCAGTTCACGTTGGTTGAGCAGCAACTTACGCGTACGGGTTGGATCGCAAACATAGTGGCTCGAAGCCACCGCCAGCGGGGTGAAGTTGGCACCGAACAGGTATGCTTCGCCATCTTTCAGAATCACATAGCTGTCGCCGATGTTGGCTTTGCCTGCTCGCAGGGATTTGACTTCCCAGCCCTGCAGAGACAGACCCGCCTCAAACTCTTCTTCGATAAAATATTCGTGGCGGGCGCGCTTATTCATCGCGATGGTGGCGGAACCGGGTTTGTGTACTTTTTTCTTCGTCATAAGTGTCGTGAAGCCATTGGTAATCTGATATCCAAAAAGACCTCATTGCATCCTGTGAGGTTCAACGCGTTATCTTAGCACGAGTTCCGGCGTAGCGTTTTCCTTTCATGTATGGGAAATGTTATTATTTGATGATTGTGTGATCGCAGGAAATGCTATGCCTCAGATTAGTCGCTCTGCACTGGTGCCTTACAGCGCGGAACAAATGTATGAATTGGTTAACGATGTGAAATCTTATCCGCAGTTTCTGCCAGGGTGCACGGGTAGCCGCGTGCTGGAGTCCGGCCCTACGCAGATGACGGCGGCAGTGGATGTCTCGAAAGCGGGAATCAGCAAGACTTTCACAACGCGAAATACCTTAACGGCAAACCAAACCATTTTGATGCACCTTGTCGATGGTCCATTCAAGAGGTTGATGGGGGGCTGGAAGTTTACGCCGCTATCAGCGGATGCGTGCCGCATCGAGTTTAACCTTGACTTTGAATTTACCAATAAGCTGATTGAGCTGGCTTTTGGTCGTATTTTCAAAGAGCTGGCCGCCAATATGGTAGATGCTTTTACCGTACGTGCCAAAGAGGTCTACAGTGCCGGGTAAGATTGTGGTGGAAGTGGCGTATGCGTTGCCGGAAAAGCAGTACCTGCAGCGGGTGAGCCTGGAAGAAGGGGCAACCATCGAACACGCAATTGTTGCTTCTGGCCTGTTGGAGTTACGTACAGATATCGATCTCAGCCGCAACAAAGTGGGCATTTATAGTCGCCCGGCAAAACTGCAAGATGTTGTTGCTGATGGTGACCGTATCGAAATTTATCGCCCGCTGATTGCTGATCCGAAAGAATTGCGCAGGCAGCGCGCGGAGAGAGCGGTGAAGAAATAGATCTGTTCAGGCTTCGGCGAGCGTTTTTAACAGGCTGTTCAGCCTGGTGCTGGCATTCTTATACGGTGAGGCGCTGTTGAATTGAATCATACGTCCTCGCGTCCATTTTCCGTACCAGGGCTGGTGGTACAACTCATCGTCACTAAAGCCATTCACCAGTGATACCAGTTGCTGTTGATTCTCTTCCAGCATGGCTAGCAGCGTTGGCCATGACGTAATATGCTGGTAATCAGCGTAGTATTTCTGTGCAAGCTTCCCCAGTTCATTCCATTTAAAGCCTTTTGCCGGGAAGTCTATTTCTTCGCCTGCGGCTTCCTGTTGGTGCCAGTTGAGAACTTGCTCTCCCCAGCCAATCAGATAGCTGACAAGATTAGCAACACTCATGCGGCTACCAGCCACGTGCCCTTCCAGGCATTGCTGATAAGCGATGTCCGCCGGAATGCGGATGAGTTTTTTGCGCAGGGCGCTTGCCGATTTTTCCATTGCTTCCAGTAAGGCAGTTTTGCTTTCTGGCACGGCCATCTTCTCTTCCCCTGAAATGAAAAATGGCGCCATTGGGCGCCATTTCTAATCCTGCGATTACTCTTTTGTCAGTGCGGGTTTGTTATCAATGTTGGTTAATACGCCGCTGCTGTTAAAGGTAAGAGTCAGCGTCTGCTGGGTCACACCTTCATGCCCTGGCTGCTGACGGAATACGTAGAACCAGGTACTGCTTCCGAACGGATCGGTCATCATCGGCGTACCCAATGCGTATGCAACCTGCTGTTGCGTCATCCCTACGCGGATTTTAGAAACGTCATTCGGAGTCAGGTAGTTCCCCTGATTGATATCAGGACGGTAAACCACTCGCTCCAGAGTGGAACAGCCTGCGGTCAACATCAGAAGAACCGCTGCGGCAGCAGTCAGCATTTTACAGCGCATAGTGATTTGATTCCTTTTCGGGCCCGAACAGTACGTGGCTCATTTGTAATGTGCCGATAATAATAGACCTTTAGCCAGTTTAAAACCTTTGCTACCTGGTCTGACGGCGAATTTATCGTGTACTGAGACCTTACTAATGGCAAAAAGTTTACGCAGCGAGTAGCTCTTTCGCATTTGCCAGTGTATTTCGGGTGACTTCACTACCACCTAACAGCCGTGCCAGTTCCTGTAAACGTGCTCGTTTATCTAAAGGCAGCATATGTGTTTCAGTCATTGCGCCATCGGTCTCTTTGCTAACAAAGAAGTGATGGTGCCCACAGCCCGCAACCTGAGGCAGGTGAGTCACGCACATCACCTGGGTAGATTCCCCTAGCTGGCGGAGAAGTTTGCCAACGACCGCTGCCGTTGGACCACTGATCCCTACATCCACTTCGTCGAAAATCAGCGCCGGGGTTTCCATTTTACGGGCGGTGATGACCTGAATGGCTAATGCGATACGTGACAACTCACCGCCGGAAGCGACTTTAGAAATAGCCTGTAAGGGCTGACCGGGGTTCGTTGTAACGCGGAACTCAATACGGTCTGCACCATCTGCCGTGAGCGTGTGCTCATCAAAGCTGACGTCGATATCAAACACCCCATGGGGCATCGAGAGCATATGCATGCTGTCTGTGATTAATTGTCCCAGTTCTTGCGCGTAGTGTACCCGCTGCGTATGAAGCTGACGGGCTGCGTCCAGTGCCAGTTGGTGGTGCTTCGCCACCGCAAGCTTCAGGGTTTCCTGGGAGTCAGCCTGGTCATCAAGCTGTTGCTGTTCTTCCAGCAATGCCTGATGAAATTGCGGCAGTGCTTCCGGACTGACATGGTGTTTGCGTGCCAGCGAAATCTGTTTTGAAATACGCTGCTCAAGCTCATACAAGCGGTTCGGATCGAGGTCCAGACGGTCACAGTAATGCCGCAGTTCATCGCTGGCCTCGCTGACCTGAATTGCCGCTTCTTCGAGCATCGTGAGAACGCCGGACAGGCTGGCATCCATACTTACCAGTTCGGTAACCATTTGGCGTGCGGTATAGAGCTGGCTTTGCAGATTGGCATCTTCGCCGTCGGCCAGCAAATTCAGCGCATGCTGACTGGTGCTAAGTAACTGACCGCTGTTGGCGAGGCGTTTGTACTCTTCATCGATCTGCTCAAATTCACCCGCCTTTGGGTTGAATTCGTTCAGCTCTTTCAATTGATAGTGCAGCAGTTCGGCACGCGCGGTACGCTCCTGACTTTGCTGCTGATGCTGCGCCAGCTCGCGGCAGCTTGTATGCCACTGGCGGTAATGTTCTGCCATCTGTTGAGTAAGTGCATACTCACCTGCGTAGCCATCCAGCAACGCTTTCTGATGCTCAGATTTTACTAGCAGCTGGTGCGCGTGTTGGCCGTGGATTTGAATCAACAACTGCCCCAGCTCGCGCAATTGCGAAAGGGGAACCGCCGTGCCGTTGATAAAACCACGAGAGCGCCCGTCACTGCTGATAACGCGGCGAAGTAAACACTCACGCCCGTCTTCAAGCTGGTTTTCTTCCAGCCAGCGCTGTGCCGCAGGCGTATCTTTCAGGGCGAAACGCGCGCACAGGTCAGCGCGTGCGGATCCCGCGCGCACCATGTCGGCATCGGCACGACCACCCAGGCAAAGCCCCAGCGCATCAATCGCGATGGATTTACCTGCGCCGGTCTCACCCGTGATAGCCGTCATTCCGCTATGGAAGTCGATCTCGAGTTCACGAACAATCGCAAAGTTGCTGATAGTCAGTTGTGCCAACATGGTTGCTTTCCTGTATGAATAACCATAACTGTGTTTAAATACAGTATAAACTGGTTTTATATACAGTAAAGCCCTGGGGCACGTTTTCAGAACAATTTTTTTGACCAGCCGAGTTTCGAGCTTAATGTATTGAAATAACTGTAGTCTTTAGGGTGTATCAGATTGAGATGGTAGTCGCAGCGTCGAATTAATACATCTTCGCCTTCCTGGATAGGCAGCGCGATTTGGCTGTCGCAACTTACTTCCAGATCGCTACGACGGTGTGAGAAACGCAGGCGAATGGTGCTGCTGCTGTTAATGACCAGCGGGCGTGCTGAGAGCGTATGCGGGAACATGGGTACCAGAGTGATGGCATCCAGTGAAGGGGTCAGGATTGGGCCGCCCGCTGAAAGCGAGTAGGCCGTGGAACCTGTCGGCGTGGAGATGATCAGGCCGTCTGAACGTTGGGAGAAGGCAAATACCTCATCAATATAAACTTCGAACTCAATCATGTGGGCAACTTTACCCGGATGGAGAACGACTTCATTGATGGCAGTGCTGATGCGCTTCTGACAGTCCTGCTGGCAGACTTGTACTTCCAGCAAAAAACGCTTTTCCGCAATATAATAACCTTCCAGAACGTCAGCCAACTGCTGCTGTGCGTTGTCGGGGTCAAGGTCTGTCAGAAAGCCCAGATTGCCACGGTTGATGCCAATGACTTTAATATCGTAGCGCGCCAGCGTGCGTGCGGCGCCAAGCATATTACCGTCACCGCCGACGACAACCGCGAGATCCGCCTGCTGACCAATTTCGGCCAGCGTACCGGTACGTACGTTTTTAAGCTGTAACTCTTGTGCAATCTGCTGCTCGACAATGACGTCATACCCTTTTGTACACAGCCAGCGATAGAGCATTTCATGTGTGGTCAGCGCGGTGGGGTGACGTGGATGACCGACAATACCGATACACTTGAAATGATGAGCCATTTTCTGGTGGTCCTTGTGCCAAATGAATGATGACAATCTGTCGCGTTCCCTTGAAACCCGGAAACTGATCCCCATAATAAGCGAAGTTAGCGAGATGAATGCGAAAAAACGCGGAGAAATTCATGAGTAGTAAAGAACAGAAAACGCCTGACGGGCAAGCCCCGGAAGAAATTATCATGGATCAGCACGAAGATATTGAGGCGGTTGAACCAGACGCTTCTGCTGAGCAGGTGGATCCGCGCGATGAGAAGATTGCCAACCTCGAAGCGCAACTGATTGAAGCGCAGAACCGTGAGCGTGACGGTATTCTGCGTGTGAAAGCAGAAATGGAAAACCTGCGTCGTCGTACCGAGCTGGACGTTGAGAAGGCGCATAAATTTGCGCTGGAAAAATTTATCAACGAACTGCTGCCGGTAATTGATAGCCTGGATCGCGCACTGGAAGTTGCGGACAAGAACAATGCCGACATGTCCTCCATGGTCGAAGGTATTGAACTGACGCTGAAATCTATGCTGGATGTGGTGAAAAAATTCGGCGTGGAAGTCGTGGCTGATACCAACGTTCCGCTGGATCCGAATGTGCATCAGGCTATCGCGATGGTGGAGTCAGAAGAGGTGGAGCCGGGCAACGTGCTTGGCGTGATGCAAAAAGGCTTTACCCTCAATGGCCGTACGATTCGTGCCGCGATGGTGACGGTGGCGAAAGCGAAGGGTTAATTTTCCCCTCACGTTAACCCTCTCCCTGCCGGGAGAGGGTTATAAGCATTATTCCGCCACGCTGTCGCGAAGGGATTTGACCGGAATAACCCGCACCTGCTTAATCATATTGTCCTGCACATCGAGAATATCGATATCATAGTGTTCAATGCGCACACGCGTACCAGCGGCCGGGATCTCTTCCAGGGCTTCAAGTAACATTCCGTTAATTGTCCGGGCCTCTGCTTCCGGTAACTGCCAGTTAAAGGCTTTATTCAACTCACGTACGTTGGCGCTGCCATCAATGATCACAGACCCGTCATTCTGCGGTGTTACCTCTTCGGCCAGCGACGGCGACATCGATGTCGTAAAGTCCCCAACAATCTCTTCAAGAATATCTTCAACCGTAATCAGCCCCTGAATATCGCCGTATTCGTCCACGACCAGGCCGACTTTCTTTTTATTGCGTTGGAATTTCACCAGTTGAATGCTGAGCGGCGTACCTTCCGGCACATAATAAATCTCATCAGCGGCGCGTAGCATGACCTCTTTGGTGAACTCTTTTTTCTCCGTCATCAGGCGGTAGGCTTCGCGCACGCGAAGCATGCTGATGGTGTCGTCAAGCGAATCCCGATAGAGCACGATACGGCCATGCGGCGAATGGGTAAGCTGGCGCACGATGGACTTCCAGTCGTCGTTGATATCGATACCGACAATTTCGCTACGCGGTACCATGATGTCATTGACGCTTACTTTTTCCAGATCCAGTATCGACAACAGCATGTCCTGGTTGCGTCGGGAAATCTGGGAGCGGGATTCGTTCACGATGGTACGCAACTCCTCCTTACTGAGGGCCCCGCTGATAACGACATCAGCTTTGATTCCCACCATCCTCATCAGAATCCGCGTCACACCATTAAGCAGCCAGACCAGTGGCATCATGATGATTTGCAGCGGTACTAACAGAACGCTACTGGGAAAAGCGACTTTTTCGGGATACAGGGCGGCAATGGTTTTCGGCAGGACTTCGGCAAATACCAGCACGACAAAGGTCAGCACACCGGTTGCAATTGCCACGCCAGCGTTACCGTATAAACGCATACCAACAATAGTCCCCAGCGCAGAGGCGAGGATATTGACGAGGTTATTGCCAATCAATACCAGGCTGATGAGTCGGTCAGGTTTACGCAGCAGTTTTTCGACACGCTTAGCGCTTCGATGGCCCTGTTTTGCCAGATGACGCAGGCGATAACGGTTAACGGTCATCATACCGGTTTCAGAACCGGAGAAGTACGCCGAAATCACCACCATGATGATCAGGGTGACGATCAGCGTCGTGGTGGAAATGTGTTCCAGGGGGAACTCCTTATTAACTTAGGAAATGCTGCAGAACGCGGCTACCAAAATAGGCCAGCGTTAAAATGCCCGCGCCTGCGACGTTAAACCACACGACACGGCGCCCGCGCCACCCTTTATGGTAATGGCCCCACAGCAAGACGATATAGACGAACCAGGCGATGATCGACAGGACAGCTTTGTCGATATTCTCCATGCTGAACAGGTTTTTGAGGAAGAAGAGACCTGTACAGAGCGTTAAAGTCAGCAGAACCACGCCAATCTGCGTGATATGAAACATTTTGCGCTCGATACTCATTAACGGCGGCATTTCACTGCTGAATGCCAGTCGTTTATTCTTCAGTTGGTAGTCAATCCACGCCAGTTGCAGCGCATACATCGCCGCGATAATCAGTGTGGCATAGGAGAAGAGTGAAAGCCCAATATGAACCATCATACCAGGCGTGGTTTCGAGATGCGTGATGTACTCGTTCGGCACAAAAATAGCGAAGGCGAGGTTGATCAGCGCAAAGGTATAGACGATGGGCAACAGCAGCCAGCCGCGGTTTTTCGACGCCACAATGGTCATGACCGTACAGATCATCAAACTGACCAGCGAACCGACGTTTAATAAGCTTAGGTTTTGCCCACCATCGTCCGGGAAAATCCGTTCTTTAAGCGCGAAGCCGTGAAACATCAGCGCGACAACCGCTGATAAAATCGCCATGCGGCGCCAGCCGCTGTTTTTCTGCAGCAAACCGGGAACGATCAGTGCGAGGCTGATGGAATAAGCGGCAAGAGAAATTAAGGCGAACACGGGCATAGTGACGTCGACAGTTGACCTAAGAAGAAAGAGAAGCAGTATAACGTTACGTGACTCTGGCTCCAACCGTTGCATCACATACATCACGAATGTCTTCATGTTATACTGACGCAAATTTCTGTTATGCGTCGCCCTGGCGGCCCATCGTTTTACCTCAGGCGAGAGACAATGTTTGATAATTTAACCGATCGTTTGTCGCGCACCCTGCGCAATATCAGTGGTCGTGGACGCCTCACTGAAGACAACATTAAAGACACGCTACGCGAAGTGCGTATGGCGCTGCTGGAAGCGGACGTCGCCTTGCCGGTCGTGCGTGATTTCATCAACCGCGTAAAAGAAAAAGCGGTTGGTCATGAAGTGAATAAGAGCCTGACCCCGGGTCAGGAGTTCGTCAAAATCGTGCGCAACGAACTGGTTGCGGCGATGGGCGAAGAGAACCAGAGCCTTAACCTGGCCGCTCAGCCGCCAGCCGTTGTATTGATGGCGGGTCTGCAGGGGGCTGGTAAAACTACCAGCGTAGGTAAACTGGGTAAGTTCTTGCGTGAAAAACACAAGAAGAAGGTAATGGTAGTTTCCGCGGACGTTTATCGCCCGGCGGCGATTAAACAACTGGAAACTCTTGCGCAACAGGTGGAAGTCGACTTCTTCCCCTCTGATGTCGCGCAAAAGCCGGTGGATATCGTTAATGCGGCGCTGAAAGAAGCGAAGCTTAAGTTCTATGACGTGCTGCTGGTGGATACCGCCGGTCGTCTGCACGTTGACGAAGCGATGATGGATGAAATCAAACAGGTTCATGCCGCGATTAACCCGGTAGAGACCCTGTTTGTTGTTGACGCCATGACCGGTCAGGATGCGGCGAATACCGCAAAAGCGTTTAACGAAGCGCTGCCGTTAACCGGCGTGGTGCTGACCAAAGTGGACGGTGACGCCCGCGGCGGTGCGGCGCTCTCCATTCGTCATATCACCGGTAAGCCGATCAAATTCCTCGGCGTGGGCGAAAAAACCGAAGCGCTGGAGCCGTTCCACCCGGATCGTATTGCCTCCCGTATCCTCGGCATGGGTGACGTGCTGTCGCTGATCGAAGATATCGAGAGCAAGGTTGACCGCGCTCAGGCTGAGAAACTGGCGTCCAAACTGAAAAAAGGCGACGGTTTCGATCTGACCGACTTCCTGGAACAGCTGCGTCAGATGAAAAACATGGGCGGTATGGCGAGCCTGATGGGCAAGTTGCCGGGCATGGGGCAGATTCCGGACAACGTGAAAGCGCAGATGGATGACAAAGTCCTGGTGCGTATGGAAGCGATCATCAACTCAATGACCTTTAAAGAGCGCGCGAATCCTGAAATCATCAAAGGCTCTCGTAAGCGCCGTATTGCTGCAGGCTGCGGGATGCAGGTGCAGGATGTTAACCGCCTTCTGAAACAGTTCGACGACATGCAGCGCATGATGAAGAAAATGAAGAAGGGCGGTATGGCGAAGATGATGAGAAGTATGAAGGGGATGATGCCGCCGGGGTTCCCGGGCCGCTAAGACTAAATCGGCCTGGCTTATTGGCCATTTTGGTGCCGGGGTGTGCTCGCCATCCTCACATACTGCGTGTACGCTCCGGTGGCTGCGCGCACGCCGGCACCAAACTGACTGCAACGCCGACGGCCTTGATATCACAGTTTCTAAACTGTTGATTGCAATTTCCCCAGAAATCAGTAAAATTTTCGGGCTTTTAATATGACACCGGGCTCCGTTCCTCGATGGGGCCCGGTTGTTTTATTCACACAAGAGGATGTTATGGTAACTATTCGTTTAGCACGTCACGGCGCTAAAAAGCGTCCGTTCTACCAGGTTGTTGTCACCGACAGCCGTAATGCACGCAACGGTCGCTTCATTGAGCGCGTTGGCTTCTTCAACCCGATCGCGTCTGAGAAAGAAGAAGGCACCCGCCTGGATCTGGATCGTATCGCTCACTGGGTTGGCCAGGGCGCTACCGTTTCTGATCGCGTAGCTACGCTGATCAAAGAAGTAAACAAAGCAGCTTAATCTGTCACGGTGGTCATGATGAGCAAGCAACACGCCGCGCAGAGCCCTGTTAATCCTATCGTTCTGGGTAAACTGGGATCTTCCTACGGTATCCGTGGTTGGCTCAGAGTGTTTTCTTCCACCGAAGACGCCGAAAGCATTTTTGACTATCAGCCCTGGTTTATTGAACGGGCGGGTCAGTGGCAGAGCATTGAGCTGGAAAGCTGGCGCTACCACAATCAGGACATTGTCATCAAACTGAAAGGTGTTGATGACAGAGATGCCGCGAATCTGCTGACCAATTGCGAAATTGTCGTAGATTCATCGCAGTTGCCGGAACTGGAAGAGGGTGACTATTACTGGAAAGACCTGATGGGCTGCCAGGTAGTGACCACCGAAGGTTATAGCCTCGGTAAAGTCATCGATATGATGGAAACCGGGTCAAATGACGTTCTCGTCATCAAGGCAAACCTGAAAGATGCATTTGGTATCAAGGAGCGGTTGGTTCCGTTCCTCGATGGGCAGGTTATCAAGAAAGTCGATCTCGCTACTCAAACCATTGAAGTAGATTGGGATCCTGGTTTTTAAACCTCCGGATATACGGTAAAAGACGGCGCTATGTGGATTGGCATAATTAGCCTGTTTCCTGAAATGTTCCGCGCGATTACCGACTACGGGGTAACTGGCCGGGCAGTTAAAAATGGCCTGCTGAGCATCCAGAGCTGGAGTCCTCGTGACTTTGCTCATGACCGGCACCGTACCGTGGACGATCGTCCTTACGGCGGCGGACCGGGGATGCTAATGATGGTGCAACCTTTGCGGGATGCCATTCATGCAGCAAAAGATGCGGCCGGTGAAGGCGCAAAAGTGATTTATCTGTCACCTCAGGGGCGTAAGCTTGATCAAGCGGGCGTCAGCGAACTGGCAACGAATCAGAAACTGATTCTGGTGTGCGGGCGCTACGAAGGGATAGATGAGCGCGTAATCCAAACCGAGATTGACGAAGAATGGTCTATCGGCGATTACGTTCTCAGCGGTGGTGAGTTACCAGCCATGACGCTGATTGATTCGGTCTCCCGGTTTATTCCGGGTGTGCTGGGACATGAAGCTTCTGCAACGGAAGATTCCTTTGCTGATGGATTACTGGACTGTCCACACTATACTCGACCTGAGTTGTTAGAAGGGATGGAAGTACCGCCAGTGTTACTGTCGGGAAATCATGCCGAGATACGTCGCTGGCGTTTGAAACAGTCGCTGGGCCGCACCTGGCTTAGAAGACCTGAACTTCTGGAAAACCTGGCTCTGACTGAAGAGCAAGCAAGGTTGCTGGCGGAGTTCAAAAAAGAACACGCATAACAGCAACATAAACATGATGGGACAGCGTAAGCCCCCAATATCAGTTTACCCAGGATAAGAGATTAAATTATGAGCAACATTATTAAGCAAATTGAACAAGAACAGATGAAGCAGGACGTACCTTCCTTCCGTCCGGGTGATACCGTGGAAGTGAAAGTATGGGTTGTTGAAGGTTCCAAAAAACGTCTGCAGGCATTCGAGGGCGTGGTTATCGCTATTCGTAACCGCGGTCTGCACTCTGCATTCACTGTTCGTAAAATTTCCAACGGCGAAGGCGTTGAGCGTGTCTTCCAGACTCACTCTCCGGTAGTTGACAGCATTGCTGTTAAACGTCGTGGTGCTGTACGTAAAGCTAAACTGTACTACCTGCGTGAGCGCACTGGTAAGTCTGCTCGTATCAAAGAGCGTCTTAACTAAGATTCGCTTTCGCGACATCCAAAGTTATTGTGTAAAAACAAGGGGTTGGCTTCGTGCCAGCCCCTTTTTTATTGTGGTATGTCCACAAATTGCCCACAGAAACTGTGGACGGTGGACTCTGTGGACACCGGGTTCAGCTATAAAAAAACCCGCTTTCGCGGGTCTCTTTCAGAATGACATGTGCGTTTGCCCGCCGGATTTCGGGTGAGGTGGGGCGGTTGTTACCAGAGTGGGCTTATTAATCGATCTGACGAATGTCTCATGCGTGACAAACGTATGACCGCATTCCACGTTCTGGCACTGGTTGTAACGTTCTTTCGTTTGGGTGGACACCTGAAACGAAGACCGGGTGTGCGCGGCACTACCGCAAAGCGGGCAATTCATCATAACAGGCATCTCCATTTTGCATTTTTGAGAATATTACTCGTTTAACTTGCAAAGTTAAACCGCTTCGTTATTCCATATCCAAATCGGAAATTTTCACTTCCAGTTCTAGCGCTGTGGTAAAGCCGCTGTCATTAATCGTGTTAGTGACAGTTGTGATAATCCAATCGGCGGTATCAATGACCGGTTTGAACCCGGAAACTCTGACGGGCTGCTCTGGGAAAAGCTCTTCGCGACCCATAGCAAGGGTAATAGAAAATGATGCGACACCGCGCTGGATACGCGACCAGTGCTCTTTTGCTGCACGTTCCGCATTGCTCTTGTTGGCGTAAGTACGACTCAGGACCAGGACATTTTCATCACTGCCAACCAGATACTCACCCTGTTTAGCCTCAGGCGTTTTAGTTTTGGTCGTGGTCTTCCTCCGTCGACGGCGCTTAACCTTCACTGTCGGTTTCTTTTTGGCTTCCCTGGTATGAAGCCAGGATGCCACTACGCCCGTATAGGCGCTACGGTCGATAATGCTGAATCGGTGCTGATCACCAGAGCTGCGGGTGATGGTGGCGACCGGCAGTGCCTGACCACTGGCAGACTTCCCCTGGCCCTGCCGGATGAACATCAGATTCCCGGATTTTACTGCTGCTATTGCCCCGTACATCTTCGCGAGGCGCGCCAGGAATGACCCGTCAGATTCATTTGTCTGGTCGATGTGATCCACTTCCTGTGCCGCAATATCCTTACCCACAGCGACTTTTAGCTTATGCCGGGCGGCTATCTCCTGCATAACCTGGCCTATTGTCGTTTTATGCCAGGATTTCTCCCGTTTGATATTGAGCGTCTGCCGGAAATCGGCACTGCGAGCGCGCACGCTGATGCGGTCCGGCGCTCCGAAGTGCTCGATCTCATCAACGGTAAAATCCCCTTTGACCTCCAGTGCCTGACCTTTCCAGCCCAAGGCCAGTGAAAGTACCGCGCCACGAACCGGCATTTCCAGCAGGCCGTCGGCGTCGTCCAGCTCAATGTCCAGCAGGTCGGCTTCAAATCCGCGGTTGTCAGTGTGCGTCAGCGAGATCAGCCGGGGCGAGAGATCGGC
The DNA here is from genome assembly GCF_015167655.1 of Citrobacter sp. BDA59-3. Classification (NCBI taxonomy): domain Bacteria; kingdom Pseudomonadati; phylum Pseudomonadota; class Gammaproteobacteria; order Enterobacterales; family Enterobacteriaceae; genus Citrobacter; species Citrobacter sp. BDA59-3. The sequence goes on along the minus strand of NZ_CP063427.1, from coordinate 4,155,465 downwards.
GGTAATGTCTTTATTGCTGACCCGTATCCGATAATCTGGCACGACTTCAATTCCGGACAACATTGTCATTTCTGTCATTGCAGAAGACTCCCGACGCTATTTGTTACTGAACTTGCAGCGTTTTTGGCGGCACTTATAGCGTTATCCTTGAGTTCTGAAAGCTGCCCTGACAGGTCCCCGAGCATTTGTGTCAGTGATTCGTCCATCCGGGTTAGCTTGATAGTGAAATCTATTTTGCGCGGCGCACCGCTGCTGACCTGGTCGGTTTCTGTTTTGCCTATTTCGGAAATAACAAACATACCGTAAATCGTCCCGTCACCACGTATCAGCGGCCAGCCGCGCCCGGTTTCTGCCATTTGCTCCAGCACAAGCAAAGACAGCTTGCCACCAGTTACCGACGGCATCAGCACGCCGGACAGTGTGATGCTGTCGGAATCCGGCCCCAGGAATTGCATCGTCGGGCGCTTCCCCACTCGGTTGTTACTGGCGTGCCGCCATTGCTGTTGTTGCTGCAACTGCTGAAAGGGTATTGTTTTCAGCATAAACACAAAGAACCCCAACACCATCATCATGAAAAATCTCCCGTATCACTGTATCTGCCACGACGTGCGGCTGCCTCTCTGCGTTGCGTGTCTTCCAGTTTTCGCAGTACCCGGTCAACCAGGTCATCTGCGCTTTCGCCGGGTAGTTGGTTAATATGGAAAACTGCCTGAATTGGCGCAGGCTGAATGAACCCGTTAGCCTGACTACCACCATGTGCGGGAGTCGATTCCCGGTATTCACTGACGGGCAAGCTGAACGGATGCAGCGGTTTAGCGGCGACGGGTTGCGCAAGACTGCCCATCGCCAGCACCGTTGCGGTAGCTATAGCTGCCGCACGGTTCCGGATGCCCGATGAATCGTCTGGTAATGACGGCATCATTAACGGGGCGGCGCTGCGGGTTTCTGCCTGGAGGCGAAGCGGGGCTAGCATTCGCGCAGCGGTTAGCTGAGACGCATCACCGTTGTTATAGGCGCTGGCCGCAGCAACGGCTAACGCTGCCGTTTTGCGGCGGCTGGTGATGTTTGCCGGGCCGTTTACCAGCTCCGGGCCATACTCGCCGACAATGCCAATCTCGCCTGATGGAATAAAGCCGCCGTTGTCATGCATTGGGATTTCATACGGCTGGTAGGTAGTTTTCCCGGGTGTGGTAATACCGTAATTGCTGTAACCACCCGGCGCTGGAATCGGAGAAGGGCCAGGCCTGGTGCTTTCATCCACTTTTGGCAGATTCGTTGATTTCTCCTGAACAATCCCAAGCTTTTCAAGCAACCAGCTTACGCCCTGCTTGAGCGTGTCCAGCGGATGCATGACCATATTCAGACCGTCTGCCAGCGCCTGACCAAACGCCCGGCCCATTGATGCGGCATTGTTCAGTTCTTCTGCGGTGGACTTTACCGGCGTCAGCAAATCACGGAACCAGCCGAACAGCGCCTGAACCTTGTCACCTATCCACTGAAAGACAGGCCGGACAGGGGCAAATGCCTGTTCAATAGGTGCGGCAGCGGCTTTGAAACCCTCGACGACACCTGACAGAAATGCGCTGATTGGCTCCCAGTATTTCCAGACGACCAGCGCCACCGATGCCAGCGCGGCCACAACCAGCCCTATCGGGCTGAGCAGGATTCCCAGCACGGTTGAAATACCCATCAGTGCAATGCGCAATACTGCTATGGGGCCTGATGCCAGCACACTCAGAAGACGACCCAGAGAACTCAGCGGGTTGAGAAAAACACCCAGGACGGCAGACAGACCGGACATCGCCCCACGGAAAAGAGAAGCAGGCACGCCCGCAATCGCTGACAGGGCATTTCCGGTAACTCCGGCAGTGGCACGCAGCGCGGTCAGCGGTGCGGTCAGTAATCCGGTGCTACCCGACGCACCACGTAACCCGCTGCGTAAGACTTTCAAAGGGGCCGATCCCAGCCAGGACAGAATGTTGCCTGTTCGCTGTGCCGCCGCCGAGAGCACCGGCAGTGATTTGATACCGAGAATATTCAGACTCAGCCTGGCCAGCGCCAGCGGGCCAAGTACGGCAGCAACTGCGATGCCGAGCGTACCCAGTACTACCAGCAGCACCGCCACGGCAGCGGTGGCTTTCATGATTGCGCCAGCCAGTTCCGGGTTAGCTTCAATCCATCGCCGGACAGTACCGGTGACGGATTTCATCATTTGCATGATATCCATCAGTGGGCCGCGCAGCGTCTCGCCCAGGCTGCTCATTGTGTTTTGGGTGCCTGCCTTGACCAGCATCCATTGCGCTGAAAGTGAGTCTGCGTTGATGTCAGATTCTTTTTGCATCGACCGTTCGGAAGCTTTCCCTTTGACTAGATCAAGCTGCTTGTACAACTCGTCCATGTTGTTTGCCAGCTTGCCCGCAGCCGTACCGTACTCTTTACCAAATAGCTGCGTCAGCACGTTCATTTGCTTGTCTTTTGGCAGCTTCTTAACCATTTCCATCACTTTAATAATCGTGCCCATGGCGTCGACTGTCATCGCTTTTTCTAACTTTTCGGGCTTCAACTTAAGCGCATCCATACCGTCCATAAACCGATTAGACTGCATGCTGGCAATGGATAATTCGCGCACCATGGCGTTTGCTGCTGTGGCAGCCACTTCCGGCGCGGCACCCAGGGTCAGGAATGTGGAACCGAGCGCTGCCGCTTTTCGAAAATCGAGCTTGTCAGCGACGCCGCCCATGCGCTGCATGACTTCGATGATGTCGGCACCTTTGGACATGGCGTTATCGTCCAGATAGTTGATCACGTCTCCGAGCTGCTCGATGTTTTTTATCGGAACTTTGTATAGGTTTGCGATTTTTCCGAGGTTTTCTGCCAACTGGTCGGCGGGTAACTCAAACGCGGTTGCCGCTTTAGCAGACACCGAGGCGAAATTGAGCAAATCTGTTTTCAGCTCCTCCCACGTTTTTGCATCTTTACCGATCCCCATACGCGCCCCACCTTCAACGAGGGATGCATAGTCAATCGCGCCGTTTTGCATTGGCAGTTTTTCGGCGGCAGCCTTAATTTCCTTCTGCATTTCATAAAATTGCGCGGTGCGATTGCCTTTGTCGTCGCGCAAGCCGTTAACCTGTTTTGCCACACCTTTCATGGCATCTTCAAAGCTGGCGTAGTCTTTCACTGCGGCGACGACCGGCGCACCGATCCCCACGCCCGCCGCCGTGGTTGTTGCCGATGCCCCGGCGATGCGGTCCCTGACTTCCAGCGTCTTGCTGTACTGGTTACGGGCATTTGATAAGCGGCGCTGCTGTTCCCCGGCGCGCTTTAGCCTTGATTCCTGCTCTGCCAGCTCTGTATTAAGCCGTGCGGTCTGCGTCCTGATTTGTTCCGTTGCGCCCGCTGCGTCTTTTGACGAAATCCCCATGCGGTAGAGTTCGGCGCGGAGCGTGCCGAGCTGCTGCGCCTCTTTCTCCTGCTGGGTTTCCAGGCGTGAGACGGCGCGCCACTGGTCATCAACGGCTTTGGTCTGTTTCTTTGTCGGATTTTCCAGCCCGGAGAGTTCGCGCGTCATCATCTGTGCGCGCAGGCGGGCTTTTTCCAGCTCGGTATCCAGGCGACCAATCGACGTTGTCAGCGTGCCGATGCTGTTCAGTTTTGTTCCGGCATCGTCGAGGGATTTCAGCGCATCGCAGGACGCTTTGACGGCGGCAGCCAGCTCTTTTGTGCTGGCGCGCGCCTCTTTGAAAGGGCGGGTCAGTTTATCGACCGCGCTTAAAACTACCTGCAACCGGAGATTCTTATCACTCATCTGATGCCCCGCTACGTAAAATCGCCTTATGCCGCCACTCCAGCAACTCGGTGAGTGACATCACGTCCGTAACGGGTGGCGTCCAGTGAAAGATGGTGGCGATGTCTGCCACCAGGTCTTCTACCGTCAGGCTGTCGGGGAATCGGCAATCACCGATTTCTTCAACAAAAAATAGACCACCTCAACGGACAGAGTGAGCAGATCTGCCGGGTCCATCTGATTGATTTCGGCGGGCGTCAGGGCAGGGGTTGTGACGCGAGGCAATACAACAGTCATTGCGTTTACATCCATATCCATCAATGCCTGTAAACGAGTACCTCGCAATGCGCCCGCCTGGGGTTTGCGGATCACTACGCTTTCGATAAGCTGATTACCGCGTTGGATAGGAGTGTCGAGTTCAACGTTTTTTTCAGTTGAAATAACAGTTACATCAGCAGTTTCGTTTTTCATTTTTTATTCCATTCAGAAAACAGAGAATATGCGGTGCGACTAAGCGCACCGGAATTATCAGAGGCCAAGCGCGCTACGATGCGCTTCCATCAGATCGACGCCATTAACGATTTCGACCATATTCAACACGTCCACCTCATAGCAAACCTCACCGTTAATGGTCAGTTTTGCGTATGTATTGACGCTGGATACCTTCGTCGTGTTGCTTTCGCCGGTTTTCAATTCGCCACCGTCGATCTCTTTATGACGACCACGCACGACTAACTCCACGGCCTGTACTTCGGCGGTATCGTCACGCTGGATGGACCCGGTAAAGCGCAACTGAATACCGTCGGCTGTTGCTATGCCCATTTGCTTGAATAACAAAGCCTCCATGCCTCCGATAGAAAATTCAGTGTCCAGCGCGCCGTCATCCAGCCCCATGTCGATGTCGACCGCGCCAGGCATACCGCCGCCACGGTATTTCTCAAATTTGCGTGTAAACTTTGGCAGCGTTAACGACTCGACGATCCCCTGCCAGTTGTTGCCGTCGTTGAACAAATTCAGGTGTTTTAACTTGCGAGGTAATGCCATGTGCTTTCTCCTTACGCGCTGACCTGGCTTGCGAAATCAACCAGGTACTGATCGGTGATACGCTGGCGCAACATCAGATTTTCCAGCGGCGGGACGGGGGTATAGTCATAGTCGATGGTGAGTTTGCCCGCCTTGAGCGTGTCTTTGTCGTTCACGGACTCATCCAGCCAGGCGTTAGCCCCGATGATGTATCCCTGGCCCACGAGGCTGCGGAATTTCGCACGAATACCTTCAATGATGTCGCGGGCTAGAGACGGGTTCAGTGGTTTATCCACCGCCCACATATGCGCCTCTGCGATGGTGTCCGCGATCACCTGCGCGGTGCGGGTATAGTTTTCAAAGGCGAAGAGTGGATCATCACTCAGGCAGCGGGAACCCCAGAAGCGATAGCCGTCCTGACGGATTAGCGTGGTGATGTCGTTCTGGTTCAGCAGACCGGCATCCGTCGCCGGGTCCTGTAAATCCCAGAAAACATCGGCGCTGATCCCGGTTACTCCGTTTACTGCGACATTGGACAGGCTCTTATGCCAGCCGGTGTCGTTATCGATTTTTGCCCGCATACCGAGTGCGCGGGCGGTAGCGTACGCCGTGGCGTCTGCCTGTGTTACCGTGTCGAAATTGATGAAATCAGGCCAGATCAGCATACCTTCGCGCTGTCCGAAGTTGGCACGGTATGCGATCACCTCCTCGACAGTTTTGCAACCATACGCTGAAAGGTAAGCAAAACCGCGTAAGCTCTGTGCAACACTCAGCAGTTCTGTTGCAACAGCCTGGGTATCATGACCGGGTACGCCGAGAATGTGCGGTTTCACCCCGCACTTGGTCTTTGCTGCCAGTAGCGCTTTCATGCCAGTACGTTTACCTTCGGCGGTCACACCACCGATGATATTCGCCGTGGTCTCGGCTTCGGTTTCACCCTGGGCAACGCGTACTACAACGGTCACGGGTTTGGTCTGATCGGCAATAGCATCCAGCGAGCGTGCCAACGTGCCAGATTCACCCGCTTTACCGCTGGCGGTCAGTACATCGGTGAGAAGTACCGGTGTGTTTAACGGGAATGTTGATGCATCGGCGTCGTCTGCTGTGCAGACCATACCGACAATTGCGGTACTGACAGTTGTAATTGAGCGAGTTCCGTCGTTGATTTCCGCAACGCGGACGCCGTGATGATAATCCTGAGCCATTTAGCGAATCTCCACATGTGGTGTGCTTCGCTATGTTGAAAGGTGCGCCTGAATTGCGCATCTGCGTGGCATTGTGTGGGCTTTCGTACAATGGGAAACTGCAGCATTGTCATTTTTAGCCGTGGCGGCCAGCGTATCGAGCACCGTCACTTTTGACTATGCTGCAGGATGCGCCGAGCGATAAATGCGCCTATTTCCGTGAGATAAATGGCATCGCTGCGGCGTTTCAATATTTGCAAAAGAATTACAGTCCTACCGCGATGTTATTCCACTGGATATCTGAATGGTGCATCATATGCGGTGACGTACTCATGCAACTTTGGCGGGTATGTCACCGATGCCTTATTCCCTTCAACGGTAAAAGTATCCGCTCCCCAGATAACAGCTTTCCTCAAGAATGCTTCCACTTCCGGTGATACCTCTAGTGCATCATCAGGACGATCCTGTTCAGATATATAAAAACCCACCGTCGTCGGGCTGAAATAGTTATTTCCCATAGTTAATACCCTATTGATTCAAAGTGCACAGTCGGAATTTCACCAAGATTTGGCGTCGTATACGCTACGGTAAATCTTGCCCTGGAGACATCAGTGCCTGAGTCGGTATCCCTGTGTGTTGAAATTGATTTTCCGGCCATGGTTGCCTGATTCGAATAGGTGTAACTGGCTAATGTAGCTATCGTTGCTATCTGGGCATTAGGAAATAATCGCGGAAAGTTAACTCGATAATAGTGTGTGTAATATGTCACCCCTCCCAGAACCTGCGGGTTGAAGTTGCCTACTGGTGCCAAAGATAAAGTGCCTACTTGTCGAATCATACCATTAGGGAGAATATCCCAGGCATTTTGCCCGTTTCGTGAAAAGTCAAAAGCTGACATGTCAGGGAGTTGATTTGCACCTGTGCCGACACCTCGTTTTGCAGCATCACCCAGGCCAAGATATGTAAGGAGCGCTGATATGGATTTCCCTGATAATGCGGTGAGGGTATTGTCCAATGGTTGTTTGCCTGCCAGCGCATTTGTAATTGTAGTCGCAAAGTGAGGATCGTTACCCAGCGCTTCTGCCAGTTCATTCAGTGTGTCGAGCGCTGCTGGTGAACTGTTGACAAGCTGCGCGATGATGGTCCGGACAAATGCAGTGGTGGCAAGCTGGGTACTGTTGTTACTGGACTCTGGCGTCGGTGCTGTCGGGATGCCGGTAAAGGTGGGTGATGCTTTGCGTGCATATTGAGTGTGTGGGTCTGGTGCAGCAATGTGTTTAGACATCAGGTCATCGACATAGACTTTCACTACAATAATCTGGTCATCAACATATTGGCGGGTAGCCAATACTACGGACGGGTCTATTTTCAGTGTCACAGCGTCAGTACTGCTGACGATCAGCACCATGCGTATAACCTGTGTACGGCCTGACCCCTCAGAAAGCACTGGCTTGTATGTTTCCGCGCAGTTAGCAACTGCGATAAGTTCTCCCGCGTCGTCATACAGACCAATTTCACGTATCCAGAAGCCACCCTCATCTTCCGGGATAATCTGCTCTGCAATAATCTGGCTACTGTTCAATGGGTCGATACTCAGTGAGTTAACCACAGCACGACGGCGCTCATTGACCAGTTTTGTCTGTGATGAAGACGGGACCGGTAGAAAACCGCCGCCGTCACCTATCGCCATCTGGGTGATTTTTACCTGTGTCCCCAGCGCTGTAGCCTGCGCAATTTTTACCGCGCCGCGCTCGGTTAACAGTGCGAAATATTTAGACGCCATTTTGTACCCTCATCGTATCGATTGTGTGGATAGCCGCACCTGTCCACGGCGTACCGCCGACCTGAATTGTTTCCGGCATGTAGGGGTAAACCGTCAACGTTTCGCCGGTATAGCACCCAACCCCTGTGTTTATTTTCCCCTGGCTTTGCAGATTTATACTCATACCCAACATGTGCCGGGAGCATGGTTTTGCATCACTTATCAACCGTTCCAGTTCGGCATACGTTTCTTCTGAAATACCCTGTTCCTGAACACCGATATCCAGCCTGAACGTGCCAGGCGGGTCGCCGTTCTGCCACCATTCAATTACTCGGATGAGGAAGCCAAATGGCTGAACCACACGGCGGATAGCGCTGATGGTGCCTTTGTGCTGATGAATATAGAAAGCATCCTGAATAACCTGGCGTTTTAAACTTTCTGACCAGCTTTCATCCCAGCGATCAACCGAAAACGCCCAGGCGAGATAGGGCAAAAAGCTGGCGGGACAGGTCGCCGGGTTCCACAGATCACGTAACGGGACATCCAGCCCGCTGATACCACTGCATACCTGTGCTAAGCGACGCTCAAGCGCGCTGGAGCCGGTTGGTAACAAACTGTTATTCATCTGTGCCCCCGCCTGTTACCGACCAGTCTGTACACCATGACGCCTGCGTTTTATCCAGCACCACGTCGGCGGCTGGAAAAGTCAGTTCGACGCGCTGCACTCCCTCAACGTGTAACGCTGCGTAAATTGCTGAACGTCGGATATCGCGCCCCAGGCGCTGCACACTGGCTATATAGCTCTGGAGCCTGGTTTTTGCGGCGGCAATGATGGGTTCAGCTTCTGGCCCAGGGTAGAAATAGAGCGTGGCTGCAATTTTATAGGGCACAATTTGAGCGGCCTGGACTATGAGACGATCAGCAACCGGCCTGATAGTCTCGTCATTCAAAGCCGCTGCAACAGCATCGACGAGATCAGCGGGTGGCGTTCCGTCACCATCGCGACCCAGTACGGTTACAACAACCTGTGCAGGTGCTGGGCTTGTTGCTGTTACGTCTGCAACGCGTCCATCGGCGCTACGTGCATGAAACTCGTAAGCTGCGGTTGGTCCGGCAACTGAAAGGCCTTCAAATGCGGATTGCACGCGAGCGCGCAGATCATCATCAGCCTCCATCACTGCATCGACCGGCGGTACTGCCGCTGTATCGGCTGGCGTAACTGTCAGTCGTTCAACGTTGAACAGGGCGCCGAGCTGGTCAAGGTCTGTATTCAGTGCATAGGCCAGCATGACCGCCTGTGCCGCTTCGTTGATACGCTGTCGTAAAAGAATTTCACGGTAAGTGTTTTCCTGGAGGATTTTCACCATTGGTTCAGATTCCAGTGCCAACGCTCGTGTAACGGATTCTTGCTCATCTCGCGGATAGAGCGCGATGAGTTCCGCTTTACGCGCAGCCAGCAGGATTTCAAAATCCGGGACGTCGATGATCTCCGGTGCGGGCAACTGCGATAAATCTACTGTGCTCATCAGACCCCCACATCAACACTGACATTCAACGGCGAGCCGTCAGCGCGCCAGCCTGTTAACTCAATAACCATCTTTCCGTCTGCCGTGGTCTCGATAGAAATGCTGCTTAATCTGATGCGTGGCTCCCATTGATTCAGTGCGCTGTAGACTGCCGCATACACACGCAGTCGGTTTGCCGTGTTCTGGGGGGAATCAATGAGGGAAAAAAGTAAGGAGCCATACTCGCGGCGGTTAATGCGTGAGCCTACCGGTGTAATGAGAATATCGCGCACAGACTGGCGAATGTGCTCCAGATCGGTGATAGCAGCGCCGCTTTGTTGGTTCATGCCGAGATACATCATGCCGGGCCACCTGTATTTGAACCACCGCTGCTTACACCCCCGTGTGTATGGGTGTGAACAACGATGCCATTAGATGACATGTTGCCGCCGCTCTGCTCTACCGTGCCGTTAATGCTCGTTTTGGCTGCCGAAATTTTGAGATTTGTTGTTGTTATTTCGATACTGTCGGGGGCGTTAATAACCACACTTGACGCGGCTTTGATTAACCATTGACCCGTCTCAGGCTCATACTCAAGCCAGCCCCCATCAGGAAATGACATCACCATCGCCTCTTCCGATGTGGAAGGGGGAGGAGCGTCGTTGGAATAGATGCCCGGCAACACAAACGCCGTGGTGAGATCGCCGCCAATCGATAGCAAAAGTACCTGCTCGCCAACGGACGGTTTCCACCATGTGCGTGATTTACCCGCTCGCATAGTGAGCCAGTTCAGCCAGTTTGTTTCGAGATCGCCTGTCTGTACGCGGCATAACCATTCATCGGCGTCAACTTCTGTCACAACGCCGATGCGTACGATATTGAGTAACAGGCGATATAACTCAGCCAGGGAGTTTTCAGAGTTCGGTTTCATAATGATGAGTATTCCAGTAGGCAGCAGGCACGTTTAGTGCCTGCCGTTGTAGGAAAAACCAGACAATTAACGAGAAAGGTGCTCAAGGATCAGATCGGCGATCAGTTCATTTGATACGTCTGAAATGCCAAGCAATTGACGGGTAGGGTAAGTGATTTCCGGGCCTTTTTTGCTTACCCGGTCGCGCAAACCGTAATGGTGAATGCGGGCTATACGACGGGCTTTCGCATCAAATTCAACACCGGCGGTGTTCCCGGTGATTTGAGTTTTCAGGTACCGCGTCGTGCGCATTTTTGAAAACATTTGTCTTTTGATTCGCCCTTTTTTCGCTCGTAGCTGGGGTTTTCTTGGCTCAAATGCGCTGCCGTCAGGGTTTTTCTGCTGTTGGATGTTTTTTTGCTGTTGCTGACGCAGTCGGATTGCCACATCACGCAGGAGCTTGCGCCGCTGTTGTGCGGTCAACTTTTCCAATAGCGCATTAATCCAGGACTCGACATGGACGATATTATCCATGACGATGATCCAGCCAGATTTCAGGCTCATCCGGTTCAGTGGCTGCGGCAACGGTCGCTATGCCGCCACTTTCTGTGACAATCACGCGCTCAGTCAGCATCAGATAAATAGCGATATCCACCAGGTCATTGCGGATAATGTCGACTTCAAAGCGGAAGATTTTTTCCCGCAATTCCGGGTTGTTTAATGCGTCGGGCTGATGCGTGGATAACCAGTTGCAGACGACGGCAGTCACGAGATTTTGATCGCCGGCAAAATCGGTTATCACTGCGTTGAGGGTGTAGCGGTACTCCCAGCCGTTTGCGGGAAAGCCCGAACTGACTACGGACCCTTTATCAACATAGAGCTGTAGTGCATCCGGGTTGTGACCAAGATACTCAATTCCCTGGCTTAAAGCCTGCCGCAGTGAGTCGGGCTTGTTCATCGGTTTTCTCCTGACAGTCCACTATCATGTCTACTTTCGCAGCGCACAACGCCCAGTCTTTTTCAGCCTGGTCTTTGGCTGCTGCAAGCTCGCCATTCGTTGCGGGATCACTGGCCTGTAGTACGCACCGCGTCACTTTCGGACAGGTAATGAAGGTAAGCGTCGGCCCCGACAAATGCCGGTCTGGTGTGCAACCGGATAATGTCAGCAGGCAAAGCAGCGCCAGCCCAGGCGCTATTTTCTGGTTTATCATTGAAGACCTTCTTGACGTTGGCTGCGCGAAGATTTGATGCGGATTCGATACCGGATGACTTTTGCTGTAACCCGACCTGGTATGCGTCATTCATACGGTTCAACATATTGGTAGCGATGAGCTGACTGTTTGCACGTGACAAGTCGGCCTCTTTAGTCGCAATTGTTTGCTCTTTTTCGCCAATGGTTTCATGCGCCCGGAGAAGCTGCCAGCCCAAAAAAGCCGACAGCACAAGCAACATCGCCATAAAGCCAATCATGCCGCGTGATAACATCATTGGCCGACTCCCTTAATGCACCAGGCTAACTCACGCGCGCGGCGCTTTTCCAGTCCGGCACTTTTGACACCATCGATATAGACCCAGCGCGGCAATTGATTACAGGCCTGCCACCACTGCTGGCGTTTGAGAAATTCCACCATGGTTGACCGGCAGATTGCTCCGGTCCCGACATTGAAAGACAGACTGACCAGTGAGTCATAGACTGACTGCGGCATTTTGACCGGCGCACAGACAGCCAGGCGACGTTCTACCAGCAATACATCAGTCACAAAATTATCGGCGGCCTGACGTTCGCTGACTGTCTGACCGGGCTTAACGCCTGCCGTATGTCCGATCCCGCTGGTCCATATTCCGGCACTACATTTGTAAGGGGTGAGCTGGCAACCCTCATAATCTGCAATGAGTCGCAAGCCTTCCGGTGAGGTTTGCAGTAACTGATATGAGGGGAGTGTTGCGGCAATCGTCAGGATCACCGCCGCGATACAGCGTTTAACGATTTGCACGCTCGTAGTCCTCCGCAGAGATTTTACCGGCGGCCAGGAGCTGAAAGGTTTTACGGCGGTAATACCAGTAAACAGCGAAGGTACATGCACCGATCAGCATTGCAAAAATAGAACTGAGGTCTTTCACAGAAAAATCGCCCAGCCATGCCAGAAAAACCGCGATTGCATAAGTGATTGCTGCGTTGATGCGTTCTGCGTTCATTCCACTACTCCCACAGCTTGATGGTCTGTGTGACCGTTGATGACGATGCCTGCTCAGGCAATTCAATTTCCAGACCATGCGGCAGCACTGGCCCCATATCGGCAAGGCCGGGGTTCGCGTTTAACACGATTTCCGTCATGCCCTGTGTTTTGCCGTAGTAGCGCCAGCAAATGGCATCCACGGTGTCTGATTGCTGTGCCCGGACTTTCATCAAATCAGCTCTACTGTCATATGTGGCAGATCACGAAGCCGCGATAATGCCCAGCGCACGTCACGCCACACATCGCCGAGCGATGTTTCCAGCTCATCAGCTTTTTTGTTTCCTTCACCAGTTGAGTCAAAATCCCGGTAACGCTCGATCAGACTGGCTTTTGCCCAGCCAAAAATGGCGCAGCGGTAAAGCCGGACCCGTTCGCTTTCACCGTCGATCTTCTCGGCGGGAACCTGTTCCAGTGTCTCCAGTCCGCGTGCCATCTGTTTTTCGCGGAATGTGTACAGCTCGGCGTTGACCTCTGAAATTGCCGTCAACAGCGCAGAACGAAGCCGCTCAGGCGTAACTGTGCCGTCTGTTCTCATAGACGCCCGGTAATCTGCGGGTCGGATTTCAGGCCAAAAGAAGGTGTTTTTGATAACGTCCTGCGCGCTCTCTTTCGCCGGTTCTGGCGAAACGAATTTCATGTTCATTGTTTTCCCCGATAGTTGGGCGGTGGACGGGGTTTTGATGCGGCTGAAAGCCTGTCTCCTCCCCGTGCCGCCCCGCGCGTGGGCACGATTCATTAACCCGTCACGGCTTTACGTAAGCGGGCCTCAAGTTGTTTGATGTCAGTTTTTACGCCGATGTTGTTATCCAGTTGAACAGCCCGTTTGAGGTAATTCAGTGAAGCGACAGCCTGATCGTTGGCCCGTAAGGCATAACCCATTGCTTTAAAAAGACGTGCGCGGGACTGGTCAGGCATATCTTCGTCATCAACCAGGTCAACAACCTGTGTCAGAATGGCCGCGCTGAATTCTTCATCTGCTGTGAAAGCGCGCATTGCAACGTCAGAGAATTCTTCGGCAATGGCGGTTCCGGTTGTTCGGTTGAAACGGTCTGGCATCACCCAGCCGTGCTTTACCGCATGACGGGCGATATCGAGTGCGCCGGTATAATCCCCGGCGTCGATACGCCAGATCATAATGAACATCGCGACATCGTCCTGATTCGCTGAGTTGGCCTCAAGTAACCCGGCCACCCAGGCGGCATAGGCAGGAAGAAACTCACGTTTCAGTGCGGCCTTGCGTTCATTAGACTGCACGCCTTTGAGGCGCCTGCGATGCTCGGAGAGCTGCAACAACATCCGGTTATAGCCAGACAATGCCGCTGTGGCATTGCCGCCCTGACGGGCGGCCTCCTGTGCCTGGATATACTGCGTATGCGTTCGAAACGGATTCATCGTTACGCCCCGGAACCCGCATTACCTGTCGATGCCTGACCGCTCAATACACCCTGAACCGCAGCAGAAACGATTTCCTGGATGTTTTCAGTTGTCAGCGGTACGCCGGAATTACCGTCGGCTTGTTCGGCCAGCATTTCGATATTCTCAATCAGGCACGCGCAGTCATAATCTTCAACAACGTAGGCTTCATTGATGGATTCGAAATTCTCCACACGGTCACGTTTTGGATTATCGATAACCGAGCGACGGCGGGTTTCGGACTGCCAGTAAATGGAGAGGTTATCAAGGCGGGTGATCAGCATGGCATTGGCCGGGAAGAACGGCACCCGGACCGCAGGCAGATTGCCGATACGCTTCTGGCTGATAATAAGATCTGCTGCGAGTGATTCGCTGTTAGGCTGGTCGCGGTTGACGATCGGGAAATATTTGTCAGCCAGCAGAGCGCGACCACAAATCACGACCAGTTCAGTATCTTCCTGATACCATGCGGCAATTTTTTCATTAACCGCTCCCATTACCAGCGCGTCGAGATTTTTGAAATCGCCTGCTTTGCCAACACGGATCACCTGTGAAATTACCTGGCCATCTTCACCGATAACTTTATCCAGTACCTGAACGGGTTTTTCCTGGCGAATTTTTTCAAGCCAGCCGATGTTCACATCCTGGAGTAAAGGATTCGCCACACGGTCAGAGGTTTTTTCACGCTTCACACCATTGAAACCGATCATGATGCGGTCAAGCGCCTGGCGCTGGATGATAGCGTCGCGGATGCGGGTCTGAAAATCCTGAAACTTTGCCCACAAATCCAGCTTCTGATACGGGAGGGCGGTATCAAAATTGGTCTGCGTGCATTTGTAACCTTCGCCATCAATATAGGTCGGGTCGGTTGGTTCGCGGTCTTTCTGAGTGGTATCAGTTGTCCCCGCGATAGTTGCGCCGATGCCGAGGCCGAGACGTTCCCCGGACTGCTCATCCACCGGGATGATATTGATTTTTTGCAAGAAGCTGGAGGATTCCTGAATTTTGGTTTCCAGCGTCTGTGCCACTGATGGCGCAGCAGTGTATTTTTTTGCGACATCGTCGGCAGTAATACCATTCAGCTCTGCTAACTGCGTCAGATAGCCATTGAATTTAAAGCGGGTTTCTTTTTTCATTACGCTTTTGCTCCGTCAGCAGTTGGTCAGGTTTTCGTTGTGATTTCCGCTACCCGTTGCCTGCGGGCGAAAATCGCTTCGACTGTCCTGAATGGAAAGCTGGGTTTTCAGTTCAGTAAATTCTTTTGATAGCGTTTCAAGCTGCCGTGCATAGCCGCCCTGTTTCTCACTTAGTGAGGTCACGCTTTCTGAAAGCGTCTGATGCTCCAGCGCAACGACTTCAACTGCCTGTTGCACATCAGAAAAACGTTTATTGTCACTGGTCGTTTTTGCAGAAAACAGGCTTTTGATACGTTCCAGAATGCTGACTGAGTCGGCTACATCCTCAAACTCGATCACAGTTTCTTCTGCTGCGGTGAAGAGATTCCCTGCGTCGAGTTTGCGACGTGCCAGTGGGTTTACCGGTGCTGTCGCGCTGAACTGCAACATTTCCGTGCCCAGGCTTGCAGGATCATCGGTGACAGCCAGGCCAACCAGATAGGCTTTTCCGCTGTCGGCGAAAGCAGGATTTACCTCCATGGAGGTGAAAAGTTTTTGCCATTTGTCCGTGAGTGCGACGAGGTCATCTGTCGGAGATAACCATGCATAAAGCGCCATTTTTCCTTTCAGCGGACCTTCGGAAATTTCAGCCGCTTCGAGCTTGTCTACTTTCCCGTAGCGGCGAAATGGACTGTCAGCGGTATAACCCTTGATGTGTTCCATATTGACCAGAGCGGTATATACCGTCGGGTCATAGGTTTCAGCCATCTGCGTTAACCAGTCGCGCTCAATAGTGCGTCCGTCAGTCGTGGCGCCTTCTACACCGACACGAAAACGCTTTGATTTTTTTGCCATCTGTCCGGCTCCGGTTGTTTCGTAACATGTTCAGAGCCTTATGTTTGCGGCGATGGGGAGTGATAAACAACGCGGGACCATTGTGGGGAAAATGGCACAATTTAGCAGAGAGGTTAAGGAGAGCGGCGGGCCGTAGTCTTGCGGCATGAACCCGACACTAGTCAATCCCGATCTCGACCCGCGAAAACAGGCCATGTTCCTGTATTTCAGCGGCATACGCATAGCCCGCATTGCTGAAATGCTGGGCGAGAAAGCCGCAACTGTTCACAGTTGGAAAAAGCGTGACAAATGGGCCGAGATCGGCCCGCTTGAACAAATGCAGCTCACAACGGCAGCGCGCTATTGCCAGTTGGTTATGAAGCAGCAGAAGGAGGGGCGCGACTACAAAGAGATTGATCTGCTTTCGCGACAGGCAGTACAGCAGGCAAGGATCGGGAAATTCAATAACGGCGGTAATGAAGCCGATCTGAATCCCAAAGTTGCCAACCGTAATAGCGGGCCGCGCAAAGCACCTGAGAAAAATGTCTTTACTGACGAGCAGATCGAACAACTCCAGGAGATTTTCCAGGCTGGGATGTTCGAATACCAGAAGCACTGGTGGCGAGCTGGCGTTGAAAACCGTATCCGCAATCTGCTGAAATCCCGCCAGATAGGGGCGACTTACTATTTTGCTCGTGAGGCGTTAATTGACGCACTTACAACCGGGCGAAACCAGATTTTCCTTTCAGCAAGCAAGGCTCAGGCGCACGTCTTCAAACAGTACATTATTGAGTTTGCCAGAGAGGTCGATGTCGACCTGAAAGGCGACCCAATGACACTACCCAATGGCGCGACATTGTATTTCCTCGGCACTAATGCCCGCACCGCGCAGAGTTATCACGGCAACCTTTACCTTGATGAATACTTCTGGATACCTAAATTTCAGGAGCTGCGTAAAGTCGCATCGGGTATGGCGCTACATAAAAAATGGCGTCAAACCTATTTTTCAACCCCTTCCAGCCTGACGCACAGCGCTTATCCGTTCTGGTCTGGTGCGTTGTTCAACAAGGGCCGCCCTAAAGCGGACCGCGTCGAATTTGACCTTTCACATACCCATCTTGCGGCTGGCGTTCGTTGCCCGGACGGGCAATATCGCCAGATTGTGACAATAGAGGATGCTGTCAACGGCGGGTGTAACCTGTTTGACCTCGATCAGCTGCGGCTTGAATACAGCCCTGATGAGTATGAAAACCTGCTGATGTGCCAGTTTGTGGATGACCTGGCATCTGTATTCCCGCTGGCAATGATGCAGGGATGCATGGTCGATAGCTGGGATGTCTGGGACGATTTCGAACCGCTGTTGATCCGCCCGTTTGGCTGGAAGCAGGTATGGATTGGCTACGACCCGGCGAAGGGGACGACAAACGGGGATAGCGCAGGATGCGTGGTCATTGCGCCGCCTGATGTTCCTGGCGGCAAATTTCGAATTCTTGAACGTCATCAGTGGCGCGGAATGGATTTCCGGGCGCAGGCCGCAGCCATACAAGAGATCACCAGGCGTTATAACGTGACCTACATCGGTATTGACTCTACCGGCGTGGGTGATGGTGTTTACAAAACAGTGAAGCAATTTTTCCCGGCGGCCCGCGAATTTATTTATAACCCCAACGTGAAAAATGCCCTGGTGCTTAAAGCCTGGGACATTGTTAACGCCCGGCGCCTGGAGTTTGACGCGGGCCTTACCGACATTGCGCAGTCATTTATGGCAATTCGCCGGGCTACTACCGCCAGCGGCAACCGCCCAACCTATGAAGCATCACGCAGCGAAGAGGCCAGCCACGCCGATTTAGCCTGGGCGACGATGCACGCACTCTTTAACGAACCGCTGGAAGGAACCACCGCCAGCAACCAAAATATTGTGGAGATTTTCTGATGGGTAAACGTCATTACAGAAAAAAAAGCGCACCGCGCCAACCCGAAATGACAATGGCCAACACTGCCAGTTCTGCCCATGCAGAGGCGTTTTCGTTCGGCGATCCGGTTCCGGTGCTCGACCGGCGTGAACTGTTTGACTATCTCGAATGTGTTCAGGTTGACCGCTGGTACGAACCGCCGATCAGTATGGATGGCCTGGCCAGGACTTACCGGGCGGCAGTTCATCACAGTAGCGCCATCCAGGTTAAGTGCAACATTCTTACCAGTACGTTTATACCGCACCGATTCCTGTCACAGCAGGCATTTTCACGCTTTGCTCTCGATTTTCTGACGTTCGGTAATGCTTACCTCGAACAACGTGTAAATCGTCTGGGGCAGACGTTAAGCCTGCAACCGGCACTGGCGAAATATACCCGACGCGGTGTTGACCCCGACCAATATTGGTTTACGCAATATGGATACAACAAAGAACCATACCCATTTGAGCAGGGGAGGGTTTTTCACCTTATGGAGCCTGATTTAAATCAGGAGATGTACGGGCTGCCGCAGTATCTGTCTGCTATCCCGTCGGCATTATTGAATGAGTCTGCCACGCTGTTTCGTCGTAAATACTATCTGAATGGTAGCCATGCGGGTTTCATCATGTATATGAGCGACCCGGCGGCAAATCAGGAAGATGTTGATAACATCCGCGAGGCACTTAAGAAATCAAAGGGGCCGGGTAACTTCCGTAACCTTTTTATGTATTCGCCGAACGGCAAGAAGGACGGAATTCAGATCATCCCTTTGAGCGAGGTTGCGGCTAAGGATGAGTTTCTGAATATCAAAAATGTGTCGCGTGATGACATGCTCGCTGCGCATCGTGTTCCGCCGCAGTTGATGGGGATAATGCCGAGTAATGTCGGTGGGTTTGGGGACGTCGAAAAAGCAAGTAAGGTATTTGTAAAAAATGAACTTGAACCTCTACAAAAGAGGATGACACAGTTGAATGATTGGGTTGGTATTGATGTAATAATGTTCGAAAATTATCTCGTCTAAACCAACCCCAAGATGATTGCTCTTGCTTCACTACATTTTTTAGATATAGCAAAGGCCTTAGTTTTATTGGAAGGCCTTTCTTCAGCCTCGAAGTCATCGCCAGTAGCTAAATCATAAACATCAGAAGAAAATGCTTCTAATTTTACTTTGTTGAAATTTTTGTTTTTTAATGGTAGGTTTTTTATTATCACTTTCATATTCTTATCTATTGTCATTAACATTGCTTTTATTATGATTTCGTTTGATGCATTACTTTCTTGATCTGGAGTTGTTGAATGATGTCCCTTAATCCAATATCGTACCGTAATATCCTCGAATTCTTTAATAAGTAAAAGCATTGCGTCACCTGATTTAGAAAGACGCGTCGATTTGGATTCTATTATCCTTTGGACTAAGTTAAACGCAAAGGCACTAAATGCGCCGACTAAAGCAAGAATAAAACCATCCGAAAAGGTACTGTTTCCAGAGGAACTAATTGCGTGAGTAACAGAAGAAAACCCACCATTGATAACATGAATCAAGTTGATATTATCAACGCTGTTGTTTGATAGAAAAAAACCATATTGGTGAGGATCGAAATCGACCCTTTTGAATAATTCTTCGGAATTCATCATGTAATGATAATCATATGAGGAATTCATTTTGTATGCTCCTTCCGTCTCTTTATTTTTTCCAGATATTCAGGTTTTGTGCTTTCATATCGTTTTGAATTAAAAACGGCTTCGTTAATATACTGTAGAATTTTCTTTTTAAATAAATCAAAGTCGGGATCGTTCTGAATTAATAATAGTTTATTTATTAAGTCTGCTTTATCCATGTAACCATATTTTACTATTCCAGCAAAACCTTCGACTAAAAAAGATGAACCATAACCCTCAACGTCATCATCTAAAATAATTTTGATTCTTTGGCTTCCCTTAAGTTCTTTTAATGTAGGCCAGAGTAATTCTTCTCTAAATTGCTCTCCACTACTTTCCGTCATATCTATATAATATCTTCCAGAAGGCGTAGAAGAAAAATCTTTTCCGATATTAATTTCAAAATCATTCATAATAAATCCTCATCTCAATCAAGAGACACACTCCATATGATAAGTGTACCACAGATTGGTGATGCAAAACTCTCAGTTTTGACCTTGGTAACCCCCTGATTCATAGAGTGTTTGTAAAGTCCTTTAAGGCTCATGATTGATAAGTATCCATTTTCACGTTGCCTTATAAATTCAAGAAGATCTTGTAACCCCTTACCTCTGTCATTTTCATCAGTACTGGTTCTGTCAAGTTCAACCGCAGCTTTCAATAACTCTTCGTCTCTAAACCTTTCCATTACGGGGATTTTGGCTAAGACACTAAGTGCTTTTTCCCAAACCTTAGATGCGGGTAATGTTTTTGGGATTCCAACCCCTTGATCATAGAATACTATTTTCAAAACTTTACTGTCGATATCATATGATCCAGTCAGATACCAATTCTTATCATATTCTTTAAATCCTGAATCTACAGGATATGCGTGATGCGAAACATTAGTTATCGCTTCGCTTAAACCGCTATGCAAAAATATCCATTTTTCAATGGCCTCACCAACTAATTCAATGATCTCTCGTTTTAAAACTTTTGTCTTAGCAATTTCTCCACATTTCCCCTTTAAATATTTTACGAATCTTTTTCCATTATCAGATGACTTCAATTCTTCAAAGTCTAACTTAAGGTTTCGGCTTTTTTTAAATAATTCGAAGAACCCTAATTCATAAAAGTTACGTAAAATATCTTTATCCCAGCCGTCTATTCTTGGTGTCAATCTCTGCCTTATTGCATCATCCCACTTTGATAATTCTGCTGTCAAAACAAGTGCAGCAGAAGTGGAGATTTTTTTCAAATTGTGAAAATTAACCGATGCCAATTGATAGCTTGCATTTGGTAAACCTTTTCGTTCCGATAACATTCGTATGGCATTAATGTGTTGAACTGTCACTGCATAATTATCTGAAAAATCCATTTCAGGTGGTAAGGTTAGGATCAGCCCTTTTTTATTTTCATTTATAAGTTTAACATCTAAACCTTCGGCTGACTGTTTTTCAATCCAATAATTGGCTTGTCTCCATTCCATTTCGTAATGAAAACTTTTCCCTTTAACCCTAGCTCTGTGACCTCCCGTTCGGAACAATATTGAGCGTTTGACGTCCCTCAATCTTTGTCGCGGAGTTATTTTTTTCATATAAAATTCCATTTTCTAGGATTTAGCTGATTGTGCGATTGCTATTGCGCACTGTCAATGGGGAAAAGTTGAAGTGTGGACTCGTAGCCCCGCCACGCCCGCCCGCTTTATGCATGGTTTTTCATGCATGTGCATGGATAACGACAAAGCCCGCCAGTGCAGGCGGGCCAGAGGATAAACGATCCTTTTCCGATCATTCATTTTCATGCAGCATAGTCATGCACAACATGCGAGAGTCAAAAAAGCGGCATTTGCGGGTCATATTCGACAGGTATCGACCGCCGATATTGCTCGGCCTCGTAGTAAATAATGAATCTGTCAGCCTCGTTACCATGGATAGGATGGTCAGGCCCGAGCATGAAATACCCGTCAAATGTCCGGCCCAGCCAGTAGTCTGTGAAACCTGCACGCTGAAACAAAACCCAGCCGCCGGGTTTATAGTTTGGTAGCGCCTGGCCCTGGCGCACGGTCTGAAATCTCTGCTCTTGATTACCACCCATGCTCTAACGCCTCGCGTCGCTCGTTGTTCAACCCCACAACGGCCTAAAACAAGTTTTAGTCCGCTGCGGCGTTATCATTAACTGCACCGATGCTCGCCCTCCCTCACATCTCTATCCCAGAAATCCGCAATCAGCGCCGTTCGTAATTTTTTCTTGTTATCCAACGTGATGTATTCCATTCATTCGGCTCTGTAAAAAATACTCTCTTCGCGTTCATCGCTTTCATTGTGTGTAAGGTCAGCGATTAAACTCAGGGCCAATTTAAGATCTGACGGCTTGCAGTTTGCAATAAGTGAAATTTCTGCAATAAATTGCACGCACGCCATTTGATGCTGCAAACGACTAACATCCTCTACAACCATGAAATCCCTCCCAGCAAGGATACTGTATAAACATACAGTAACACGTAATTGCAAAAAGAGAAAAGGGGGATTTACGGATGAAAATGCATTTTTTGATATGGCTGTTTTGCGTGACTTATTAGCCACCTACGGAAAATATGAAGTTTGTCTTACTGATTGAGTGGAAATTGGTCGTCTGATGAAAAGGGGAATTTTGCCCGCTAAAGCGCGGGCGCGTGACATGTCACATAATGAGTTTTACCTCATGCCATCCGTTTGTAGCCCAGCATTTAGAATCGCCCTGGCATGGGCACGACGCAACCGGGAGGCTGTCGCCGCATTTCCTGCATTTCCGGGTGCTTATCGATTTAATGCGCCCACGTGTGCGGGCATCATCCTGCCGGATCAGCATGGCAATATATTCGCCGGTGTCGTAGGGTTCCTTACCGGGTCGGCGCGCGACGCAATTTCGCGCCAGCATTTCCCTTTCTTGCTCATCCAACACCACTTCAATTTTCTGCTCACCGGCGGCTGTTTGCCGGGCACGTTGCGCGGCTTTACGCTGTGCTGATGTCTTCGCCATTGGAAACCTCGTTGTAATCAGGATGCAGCGTCAATCTGGTTTAAAGCAACCATGATCGCTAGGCGCTCAGATGCTGGCAGAGCCGCGTATTTATCTGCCCAACGTTTGGCTTTGCGCTTAATACGACTCCGGTCGTTATAGTCTTTTCCGGCAAATATATGTGAATAGGCGCTGCCTGCGGCAAAGTTCATCCAGATTTTCTCTGTTCTCACGCCGCCACGGGTCATGGCCTGAAATTCACGGGTGCGCCAGCCGGGTAGCGCGTTGTCATAAACGGAAGACGGATAACCTGACACGATAACGCTAACGTTTTCTGGCAACGAAGACAGACACTGCAACAGGCGGTAATGGTCGTTTAATGTGTATTCGTGGCGATACCGTGCGGAGCTGGATCGCGTTGTTGGCAAATAGGGCGGGTCGGAATAAACCAGAACCTGACCCGCACTGGCAAAGTCGAATTTTTGTAGGAAATCGACAGCATCACCAATATCTATAAACAGGTTGTCTTTCAGTGCATCCAGAAATTCAGGGTTGTCATTGTTGAATGACTCGATAGTCTCCATGTCGATATCGATCCCCCAATTTTTCAGGGCGGGCGGTTTACGCAGCATGACAGCACCACCCCCGAGGTGGGTTTCAATGTATGTATCATGCGGTGGCATTTCCGCGATGATTTTCTGATAGACGCCGCTGGCGGCCTTACTTCCCAGATAGCTCATTATTTTATCTCGGCTGCAGCAATGTCATTTCTGGCAATACTGCAGCATGGTTAAAAATGACGGTACTCGATGAAATGGCCAACACGATCAAAACTGACTGTGTTCGTGTCTGGTACCGCATTGTTACTTCTGGCCATGCGGTACCGAAGTGCCACCTGACTGTGTGTATTTCTTTTCATGTCATATCCTTGTTGGTTGAATAAGCAGATCGCAGCCTTGTCACCAGTGTGTTGACCGTCTCTGCCGTTGATTGCGGTATTTTTTCTCGCGTTCGATAAAGCGCGCCGTCGCTTCGGGCGCAGTAAAAAACGCCGTTCAGAGCTATGCGCTGGCCCGCCATCAGCAGGCCTATTTCTGTTTCCCCGATATCCCAGCCAATCGACCGGGCAAAATCCCGGATTCGTTCGGCTTGCTCGCCCGGTTGATACCGCGCTGGAATCAGCTTCCGGCGCTCGAGCTTCTGTCGTTCCTCTTCATGGAATTCATTGGAAAGCCGCGCTGCGACTGCTTTTTTCTCTTTCCTGGTCAGGGTTGAGTAGTCCACGCTCGATCTGACACTGTCATCTCCGACCATGGACAGGGGAACTGATGGCTTTTCAACCGTTCGCGGCTCTCGCGTACAGTTATTGACAGAACTCCGAGGGGCGGCGATGCCGCCTGGAAGGTCAAAATCTAAACCGCGCGCTTCATCTTCTTTGCGCTTCGGTACGATTTTGTATTGCGTGGTACGGGTAAAAATAAGGGACGATTCACCCTTGAATGGGCTGTAAATACCGGAAATGGTCGTTACATCGTCTCCGTAGATATTGCCGTTTTCGGTGACTTCATAACTCAGGCGTACGCGCAGGCAATCACGGGCAACGAGTGGGCCGCCTTGCGCCGTGATGTAACCAGCCCAATTCCCCTCATCAGCGGCGGTGTGCGCTTCGGCAATTTCGGGGTGCAATACCAGCTCACGATCGCGCAGGCGACGCAGCTCGCGATAGACCGTCACTGGTGCGCCTCCTATTTGCTGAAACTGCCTGATGGCCCATCGCGATGACCAGGCGTTAACACGACGGGCCATCTCTTTCAAAGGCTCTCCGGTTTCGTCGTCCTTCTCATCATCCAGTGCGTATCCGTCGATGTTTTTGGAAATGTATTTAGCGATGTAGCCCGTTGCGCTGCCGTGTTCTTCCTCGATCGGAACAGCTTTGAACCTGTTTTCCTGCGCGCCGGGTTCATGACCATCAGTCGACAGGGCATACTCGCGAAAAATTCCGCGTACCTGCTCTACATGCTCCGGGCGCATGAAAAGCAACAGATGCCAATGTGGGGTAGCGTCATGGTGTGGCTCGACAACGCGAAATCCGAAAACACGGATGCCATGCCGCTTCCACGAGGCTCTTGTTTTTGACCACACTTTGCACAGGTAATGCTGCGTGTCGCGTGGTGATGCGCCAGTGTATTTATCGTTGCGACGGCCATCTTTTAACGTTGCGTGATAGCACGATGGGGCGGTGAGAGTGTAGAACTCCCCGGCAAGTCCTGCGGTTTTTGCAAGGTCTTCAAAACCGCGCATTCTAACCATTAGCTCGCTACGGCGAATTGCCGGGTTAGCGATGCTGCCATGTACCTTATCTGCCAATGAGATGCGTTCGCCGGTGTCTTCGTCTTCCAGCTCCATTGCGTTGATGTATTCGCGGTTGGCTTTTTTCTGCGCCTGCCATTCATGGACGCATGGATCACTGGCGTAGGGCGCAGATTTTTTTTGAACATACCCGGTTGCAACCATCAGGTGCTCGCGCCAGCGGGCATGCATACGCCGCAGGCGGTTCAACCACCATGTTGAAGACTGGAGGCGGGCGACGGCGCTTAATGCCGTTTCCGCTTCCAGTGTTTCGTCGCAATATGCGCGCCAGCATGGAACGCTTGTGTTTAGATGTGACGCAAGAAAACCCATGCGCCCATAGCCTGACAACGTAGCAAAATGAGGATCAGACAGGCGGGCCATCTGGAAATCAAACTCTCTCATAAACTCGCTGCCCATGATGTCAGCGAGGTTATGAGACAGCCGTTTCAGTTCTTTTTTCCCTGCCCAGAGCAAGCGCCAGAACTGATCGCGCAGGGGCATCAACACCGCAGGAAAAGCGCCCTGTGGCAAATAACGGTCATTGACGCTGTCGTATCGGCTCAAAACGTACCGTTCAAACGTGTTTACTAACCAGGCATCAGCGGCGCTTTTGCCTTTTTGATCCTGTTTTTCCAATTTCTGCGCATAGAACCTGCGGATGTAATGCGGCATAGCCGCCAGGCGGCGGCGTAGATATTTTGCGTTATCCGGCTTCTCATCCTGATCAACCAAATCCTGTAGCGGCAGCCATTTACGGCTACCGTCTGGTGTAAGGTAATGGAACCCCGTAGCGGATTTAGTGAACTCGACCCCGCCGATAGCCGGGCGGGGAGCGTTCCACGGATAGGTAAAAGCAGCATCAGTCATAACACCGCCTGCATAGCCGCTTCTATAAATGCCGCGGCGGCATAAGCGTTTATGGCGTTTCCATATCCCTTGATTCTGCCGACTCGGTTGCTGCTTGCCACTCTTGCCACCCCGGACTCGACTCGTCCCAGGCGTGCGGCAGCCCCATCAACCAGCGGGAATGTGCCGGGTTCAACTGGACGCCATTTACCATCTCGACAAAAGAGCCAATCCGCATCTCGCCAAAAACCGTTAACCTCAAGGGCAATGGGGGAAGCGACGTCACATTGATCCCCGAGCCCTTCAAGTTCCCTCCACACAGAACTACCGTTTTCCTCAAACTGTCCGTGTTCACCGAGGCATTGCAACCGGTTCTTGCTGTCGAGCCAGCTATCGAGGTTGGCCATCCGGATAATTTCACTGCGCCCGAAAGGTTTTGTAGCCCCCGGGGTGTTTCCGGCTGTGGGTTGGTGTTGCATGTTGGCGTAGGCCACCCCGCAAACTTGACCTGCTGCGTAAGGCTGCTGCCCGTCATGTTCGGTGTTACTCCTGTCCCGCCCCGGTTCCCGTCGGAATGACTTGGTTTTGTCCATGCTGCCAACACGGCAAAATCCTGTAGATTGGGTTGTCGCCCGGCTTCCTTGCGCGCTATCACCTTCAACCAATCTTGGTAACAATTTTTGATGTTGCTGGCTAACGGACTCGGCCACCCAGTAAGCTCGCTCTCTGATGTGCGGCGCGCCGATGCTCGCTGACGTAAACGGCGTAATCCCGAAGGCGTATCCCACTCCTTCCAGGTCTGATTGAACAAGATCGAACCATGAGTTTGCGTTACCTGCTGCAACTTGCTCGCCAAAAGCATACTGAGGCCTGCACTCGCTGATGAGATGGAAGAATGTGGGCCATAAGTGCCGCTCGTCAGCAAACCCATCTCCTTTGCCTGCCGAGCTGAAAGGTTGGCACGGGCAGGAGCCTGTCCATACTGGTTTGTCGTCCGGCCAGCCCGCGAGTCGCAAGGCATGAGACCAGACACCAATCCCGGCAAAGAAGTGGCATTGTGTAAAGCCTTTAAGGTCATCAGGTCTGACATCTTCAATACTCCGCTCGTCAACTTCACCCGCGGCGATGTGACCGCCGGCGATTAAATTGCGCAGCCACTGCGCTGCAAATGGATCGATTTCGTTGTAATACGCAGCTGGTTTCATGCCTGAACCCCGGCAGACCAATCACGACCTTTAGCCAGGTCGACACCTGACCAGATCGGGCGATGGCGAGAAACAGCAATAATCTCGTTTGCGATTTTGCCGCCTCCGGCATCAATGTTGATGCTGCGCGGGGCCGTTATGCGGTGAAGGGTAAATGTGTGATAAAGCGATGCCACCAGAGAGGTGTCAGCATTGGATGCTATAACCGGATAGCCTTGTGATGACCGGCGAACCAGAATGGACGCCAGATGATACTGCTCGTCCTCCCCAAAACCGCTAGTGTGATAGTTGCTAAACGTTCCGTCATATGGCGGGTCGCAATAAATCACATCACCAGTTTTCAGCATTCCCAGCGTTTCGTCGAAACTCGCGCAGATAAAAGTCGCGCGTTTTGCTTTTTCGGCAAATGCGCGAATTTCGGTTTCCGGGAAATAGGGGCCTTTATAATTGCCAAAGGGCACATTAATTCGCCCGGATTTATTGTATCGGCAGAGGCCGCGATAACCATGGCGATTCAGATAGAGGAAATAAACAGCCCGGTGTAAACAGTCCAGCCCGTTGTCATAATTGAATGCTTCGCGGACACGGTAATAGCTTTCTGCAAGGCTATGGCTACCGAACATCGCGCGGGCCAGTTCTATGAATTTGTCCGTGTCGCTGCTTATGACACGGTACATATTGATCAGATCCGGATTGATATCTGCAATGAGGTACGCCGGATAATCAGTTGCCATCATCACAGCACATGAACCTGCGAACGGTTCCACCAGGCGCGAGCCAGCGGCGGGCAGGTGCTCTAACAACTCATGCATAACGGCGGTCTTATTACCCGCCCATTTCAGTATTGTGCTCATAATCCACCCCTGTAGTGTTTGCTTTTCAGTTCGCTGATGGTCTGGCAGGTTACGCAGCACTCAACGCCTGGCACGGCAATACGGCGTGCTTCCGGGATGGGGGCGCCGCAGGCATCACAGAAGAAAAGAGAAACCGCAGCTTGTTTGCTGCGGGCGTTGCTGATGTGGCGATCGCGTTCTTCCTGCTCTCGCTGTTGGATGAGATCCATTGCGTCGGCCATCAGTGGATCTCCGCAGCTTCGTTGCGGTATTTTTCCGCTTCCTGCCGCAACAGTTCGGCGGCTTCGCGGTGGCCCATTTCGCCGGAAACGATGTGAGCGGCGAGTACCTCCAGACGCGAGGCGGTTACATCCGCGCGGCCCTTGCGTTCCTCAAGACGGGCAGCCATTAGCAAAACGGTTGTAAGCCCGGCATCATCCGGGCCTATTTTGGTGTGGCGGGTTTCAATATTTTTCATAAAGCGAACTCCAGATTTAGGGCAAAAAAATCCCCGGCGGGTTTACGCCATGATTTTTTTTGCGGGTTAATTACTCAGGTAATTTGGTTTCGTACTCTGAAATCCAACGCGGGAGAATTTGCCCCCATCGTGCAATTTCATTCATTGATTTGATGATTAGCAGCCTGCGCGCCTCATCAAAATATTCAAACGGCTCCCCGATTTCCTTCGCCTGAAAAGTGCCTGGCGCATTACGGTTAGCCAGTGTTAAAACGACAAATTTAAAATCGGCTGACATGCGGTTGAAATAACGCAGTGCCTTATTACTCGTTGCTGCCTGATACCAATGATAACGCTGAAAAAACTCCTCTCCGGACATTGGGGGCGGTGCAACGTCAGCATTATTAAGCGAACTCGCGTTAGTAGTACTGTTGCTCATAACGCCTCCAGAAGAACTTCAATACCCGGGCTGCGAACGGCCTACGGGTTTTTGAGTGCAATTCACTTAGCAATGCAGACTGGTCACGGCTGGGATGCCACCGCTTGCCATCCTTACCCATGATCCAGCCATTGCCGTAGTCCATTGATGGTGACTGGCGAACCAGTCGGGATGCGAAACTCGGGCCTGTATCCATAGCGTCAGCCTCAAAGCAGACCGAACGACGCGCCGAGGCCCGTCACGGTATCAATGGCACTTGCCATCGCTGGGTTTGTTTTCAGCCGGGCATCAACTGCCATGGCAGCCAGCGCAAGGCAGCGCATCCCCGAATTTGCGCTATCAACGAGTGAACGGCGGGATAGCAACGTCATACGTGGATTAGCAACCGTATTGGCCGCAATCTGCCCGATATGAGCTGTGGCCTGCATTACATAGGTTGAAAGCTTGTCCTTCGTCAGTTCGTTAATGGGGGTGCATGGTAGGCAATGCATCTGCGCCAGGAAGCCATCGACCAGCGTCGGGTCTTCGGTCAGGTCGGTCAGGAGCCAAATATCTTCAACGTACAGGTGGTGCGGCTGTTCCGGGTTCAGCTTGTTGCGCAGGGTCTGCTCGTTCATTCCTGCGCGGCGCGCCAGATCAGCCAGGTTATGGCGTAAAGCAAAAGCCCGACAGGCTTCGGCGTAGTGCGGCTGTATGGAAACTTGAAAATCAAACATGTTGGTTTCCCTTTCAACTTGCATAATCAAGATGGTCAAACGGCGACGTACTTGCAATTAATACCCTGCTGGAGCAGACGGGCGCGAAAAGCAACCATGTTGATACGAGCTGCACCACCGTCTTTTTTACGAGGCATTAGGAGCAAGTCTCCATCGGCAACCATTTGTTTTACAGTCCGAATGCTGTAGCCGTAGCGTTCAGAAAATTCGTCATAAGTCATGAGGTCCGCGCCGGACGGGATTGCAATTTGTGGGGGCATAAGTGATCATCCTCGATTGATTGTCATTACTGTGCATTGGCGTGCATTTTTCAGGTTCAAGCAAAATCTAATCTTATTTATTTAAGGTGTCAAATCGGATTTTTGCGATAACTCGGATTTTTAAGATGAAGCTAGACGAACTACAGGGTGGAAAAGCTGTGTTACAGCGCATGCTGGACGCTTATGGTTTCACTATGCAAAAGCAGCTTGGTGATATGCACGAACTGTCATCCGGGACGATCAGCACATGGATAAGACGAGATTATTTTCCTGGGGATGTGGTGGTTGCTTGTGCTCTGGATACAGGAGTGTCACTGCGCTGGTTGGCGACAGGAAAGGGGAGTAAGTACGATACAGACCACACTCAAGGTAAAATGAAGACGTTAGCTCGCTTCGATATCCAAGCCGGCCACTTGATAGAAAATGACAAATGGATTGTTGATGCTTCGCTTCTTTCAGATGCGGTAACAAGTCCTAAATATATTTGTAAGGGACAGAATTCCTGGATTGTCGATTTTGACTCGACTGATATTTCTAACGGCCGTTGGCTTCTAAGTATCGATGGTGATCACGACATTTACGACGTTGCTAGAATCCCGGGTAACAAAATTAAAGTAAGCAACTCGGATACTGATTTTCAGTGCGCAGTTTCAGAGGTTGAGTGTATTGGTCTGGTGTACCTCACCTTGAGCAAAACAAGCTAAAAGAATTATGGCGATAAAAAAACTAGTATCTGGTGAATGGCTTTGCGATTTCCGCGTCGACGGGGCTGCCAGTCGTCGTGTTCGAAAAAAGTTTTCAACCAAAGGTGAAGCGGTTGCTTATGAACATTATTATCGCGAAGAGGCGCAAAATAAGCCGTGGATGGGAGAGAAAGAAGACCGTCGACGTCTGAGCGAACTGATTGAACTGTGGCATAACCTTCACGGTCAGTCACTCGCGGCTAGTAAATCACGATTAGCTAAACTGCATATTGTTTGCCGTGGTCTGGGGGATCCGATAGCGAGTCAGCTTACCGCAAAAGATTTTGCTCACTATCGAGATAAACGCCTCAAAGGCGAAATCGACAATGGGTATCACGCGAATCCTGAAAAATGGATTGCTAAACCTGTCACCGTGAATCGGGAGCAACAGTACCTTGAAGCAGTGTTCAATGAGCTAAAGCGGTTGGGCGAATGGAATCTTCCAAATCCTCTTGAGGGTGTGAGAATTTTCAAAGAAGCCGAAAAAGAAATGTCCTGGCTTACTGACTCTCAAATTCGTGAAGTACTTGAGGCTTGTGAGTCCTACGGGAAAATTTACTTAACCCGGATCGTCAAAGTGTGCCTCGCGACCGGTGCTAGATGGAGTGAGGCCGAACGCCTAACGCGTTCACAGCTTTCACCTCACAAGATTACATTTACAAAAACGAAGGGGAAGAAGAACCGCACTGTTCCGATTCCTCGTTGGTTGTTTGACGAGCTAGCTCCTTTGCAGGGAAAAATGTTCCATCCTTGCTATCAGGAGTTCAAGAAAATGCTTGCTCTAACTGATATACGGTTAGCCGAAGGCCAAAAAACTCATGTTTTACGGCACACATTTGCGAGTCATTTTATGATGAATGGTGGAAATATCTTGGTGCTTCAACGGATTTTAGGCCATGCCAATATCCGTGAAACCATGCGATATGCGCATTTTGCACATGACCATCTTGAAGACGCTGTGGAGTTAAATCCATTGGTAATGATATATAAATAGGAAGTGTGTGATTTCAACTTCTTGATATTCGGGAGATATATGAAATTTAAAATTGGAACCCCTGAACGCAGTAATAGTGCCTATTTTTGCCTAACTCCAAATATAAGGTGGAATGACTTTTCATTCGTGACAACGTTTTACCTTACCTTCTGTAATTCTACTGATTTTAGTGAAATAGGGGAGGTCAAGATAGGGTTTAAAAAACAAGAGGTAAAACAACGTACTATCGATTATTTATCAGATGAATTTGAATGTCTTTCGGATGACTTTTTCTCTTTAGGACAGTCGCCTGAGTATTATCAGCACCTAAATAGTTTAAGTAATGATGTTAAAGTTCATGTATTATCGTCTTTACGTGATATTGCTTATGATGAAAATATATTTGAGGAGTCAATATCCGAAAAGGTTCTTATTGATTCTTTGACGCGATATGTAAGTGAATCGACTATCAAAAGTCAGTTTAAAGATATAATATCAACTGGTGTTGCACTTAAAAAGTTTGGGTTTGTGCTGAATTTAGATGAAGATAATGAAATCTATTTTTCTGTTATTCCAAACTCAAAACCCCCCAGTAATATACATGTTGTGATCGGACGTAATGGGGTTGGTAAAAGTCATTTATTGAGAAGAATTGTCAATCATATCGATAAAGCTGATGGTATAGTTACAAAACCAAATGGAGATGATATTCGAGCATATGATTTTGGGCAATTGCTATATTTTTCTTTAAGTATATTTGATAAGCCATTTGAATATGTGAAATTTAATGATTCAAAAATAAAGAAAGATAGGACTAAGAAAAAATATATCGGGTTGTATAATACTGAAACACGTAAACCAAAAGATATAGGTGAAGATCTTGCAAAAGAATTTGCTATCTCATTAAACGGATGTTTGTTAGGTTCCGGAGTTAGAAGAAAATCTTGGCTTAAGGTTATGGAGCATCTTCAGTTAGATGTGAACTTTAAAGAGTTAAGCTTGAATGAGCTTGTGGAAATTAAGGATGAAGAAACGCTAGTAGAACTCGCAACTGCTTTATTCAAGACATTAAGCTCTGGACATGCTGCGGTATTATACTATTTAACTCATGTCGTCGAGTTGGTAGAAAATAGAACAATATGCCTTTTTGATGAACCTGAAAACCATTTGCATCCACCGCTATTGTCTGCATTCATACGAACACTATCAACATTGTTAGCTGATAATAATGGTATGGCTATAATGGCAACGCATTCTCCAGTTGTTCTTCAGGAGGTACCAAGATTATGTAGTTGGAAGTTACATCATGTCAATAATGAGAGAGTTAATGTTCGTCACCCGAATATCGAAACATTTGGTGAAAGCGTTGGGGAAATTACTGCTGAGGTTTTCAGCCTTGATTTGCGCAAAACAGGGTTTTACGAACTTCTTGAGAAGGATTCATTAGCTGCTGGCAACGTTAACCATGTTCTTTCAATGTATGAGAATCAAGTCGGATTGGAAGGTAGAGCAGTTATTTATGCGACGATTAAAGGATGAGATAAATGGAACATACCTTTGATGATGTCTATAAATTATGTGTCTCTGGGAAAAGTCAAAAAAAGTTGACAAGTAATGATGTTTTTATTAATTCTTACTTAAGAGCTTGTCATCGTATTTTTTACATTTATGCTTCCTACGGGATTTATTATTTGTATAAAGATGTGTCAGAAAGTAATGGGTTTAATAAAAAGGCATTAATTTCTCTTTATCAAGATAAACTTGTTGGGAAAAAGCGTGCAGGACGATATTACTATGAGCTTTTGTTAAGCAGAACATATGAGGATAAATGCCAGATTTGTTTTCACGGAGAGGCTGAAACACTGGATCATTACTTGCCAAAAGACTTATACCCATCTCTTTCAATCTCACACTATAATCTTTATCCAGCATGCCATATCTGCAATGGTAAAAAAGGGGATTGGTTTCCATCAACACCAGAACAGCAACTTATTCATCCACAGTTCGATGATATTTATAAGGGTGATTGGTTACTAGCTAAGTTTGATAAATATAATCATCGTGTTGTGTTTATGATAAATACTATTAGATTTCATGAAAATACATGTGAATATAAAAGGCTAAAACTTCACCTTGAAAAACATGGGATAATACAAATATATGAAGGATTAGCAATGAGAAAAATTCAGGACATTGTCCGTACAGCGATATGCTATAGCCTACCTTTACAACAAGTTGTCTCCAGTGAGTTACAAATACTTTTTGACAATTTCAACAAACAAAAAGAGTCTAATTCGCTTTATACTTTTGAACACTGGAAATATGTTACGTGTAGGGCACTGTCACAGTCAGAGTTTTTTTTGAAAAATGGAAAGGATATATTTGGAACACAACATGCGTACCATGCACCCTCTCACCGATTCCGGGGGTAAGTGGTAGGATGTCCATAATCTGTCCATGCAATACGTTTGCAATCGCATTTGGTTGCATGGGTATTACATGTAATTAACTGTTTTTAATTATAAATGTGTGGATGTAAATGGCTTCGACTAAAAGCGTCTTAACTAAGATTCGCTTTCGCGACATCCTGTTAGAAAGGGCTGGCCTGTGGGCTGGCCCTTTTTTTATGCTTTAAAAAGGGCTATGGAATTGCATTTACCCGCATGACACGCAGTGGAAATGTTTATCCAAAGCCCCAGCCTTAGCATCATGTTCTTGCTCCCCCAGTCCACACAATGGCTTCGCCGTCGAACAACAATGTAACGTCCATACGATGGATGCTTATGGCTTCGGTAATGGTTTGTCCTGCCTGATACTTTTGCGCAAGCATTCATATGCAGTCTTACAGACTCCTGGAGAATGCATCTGTATTAAATTATTTACAGATTGATGCCATGTAATGAGGCTATAAATTGACATGTAAAGATAAATGTACGTATTTTGGATTGAATTCTTTACTGATTGTGATATCGTGTCACCTCCTCACTGAGGCATAACTATCGCAAACGAGTCATACAGGATCACCAATCATGCAAAAAGACGCGCTGAATAACGTACACATAACCGACGAACAAGTTCTGATTACTCCGGATCAACTGAAAGCCGCTTTCCCGCTGAGTATTGCTCAGGAAGCGCAGATCGCGCAGTCCCGCCAGACGATTTCCAACATCATCGCCGGAGAAGATCCGCGTTTGTTGGTCGTTTGCGGCCCCTGCTCAATTCATGATCCAGAAACCGCACTTGAATATGCTCGTCGATTTAAAGCACTTGCCGCCGAGGTCAGCGATAGCCTCTATCTGGTGATGCGCGTCTATTTTGAAAAACCCCGTACCACCGTCGGCTGGAAAGGGTTGATTAACGATCCCCATATGGATGGCTCGTTTGATGTTGAGGCCGGGCTGAAAATTGCTCGCCAGTTATTGGTGGAACTGGTCAACATGGGGCTGCCGCTGGCAACCGAAGCGCTCGACCCGAATAGCCCGCAGTACCTGGGCGATCTGTTTAGCTGGTCCGCCATTGGTGCACGCACCACGGAATCACAAACCCACCGTGAAATGGCTTCCGGTTTATCAATGCCAGTGGGCTTCAAAAACGGTACCGACGGTAGCCTGGCAACAGCGATTAACGCGATGCGCGCTGCAGCAATGCCGCACCGTTTCGTCGGTATTAACCAGGCCGGCCAGGTCTGTCTGTTGCAAACGCAAGGCAACCCTGATGGTCACGTGATCTTGCGCGGTGGTAAAGCGCCAAACTACAGCCCTGCGGATGTCGCTCAGTGTGAAAAAGAGATGGAGCAGGCGGGACTCAAGCCAGCACTGATGGTAGATTGCAGCCATGGCAATTCGAATAAAGATTACCGCCGCCAGCCAGCAGTGGCTGAATCGGTTGTTGCGCAGATCAAAGACGGAAACCGTTCAATTATTGGCTTGATGATTGAAAGTAATATCCACGAAGGCAATCAATCATCCGAGCAGCCGCGTAGTGAAATGAAATACGGTGTATCCGTCACCGATGCTTGCATTAGCTGGGAAACCACTGAGGTGTTGCTGCGTGAAATCGGCAATGACTTGCGTAGTAGCCTTGCGGCACGTCTGGCTTAAGAGGGTGTTATGGTTGCAGAGCTGACCGCGTTACGCGATCAAATAGATGAAGTCGATAAAGCGTTGCTGGAACTACTGGCTCGCCGTATGTCGCTGGTTGCCGAAGTCGGTGAAGTAAAAAGCCAATACGGCCTGCCGATCTATGTTCCGGAACGCGAGGCCTCGATGCTGGCGTCCCGTCGTCAGGAAGCTGAAGCCCTGGGGGTGTCACCGGAGTTGATTGAGGATGTTCTGCGTCGCGTTATGCGTGAATCCTATTCCAGTGAAAACGACAAGGGGTTCAAAACTCTCTGTCCTTCGCTACGACCGGTCGTACTTGTCGGCGGCAACGGGCAAATGGGGCAGTTGTTTGCCAAAATGCTGACGCTTTCTGGCTACCAGGTGCGTATTCTGGAAAAAGATGACTGGGCACAGGCGCAGGCAATTGTCGCTGATGCGGGCATGGTCATTGTGAGTGTTCCTATTCATATCACTGAAAAGGTGATCGCCCAGTTACCGCCGTTACCGGACGACTGTATCCTTGTCGACCTGGCGTCAGTAAAAAGCGGTCCCTTGCAGGCGAT
The DNA here is from genome assembly GCF_015167655.1 of Citrobacter sp. BDA59-3. Taxonomy (NCBI): domain Bacteria; kingdom Pseudomonadati; phylum Pseudomonadota; class Gammaproteobacteria; order Enterobacterales; family Enterobacteriaceae; genus Citrobacter; species Citrobacter sp. BDA59-3. Next base: position 4,119,618 of record NZ_CP063427.1, on the reverse strand, counting down.
GCTGGAAGCACATAAAGGACCTGTCGTCGGTCTGCATCCGATGTTTGGCCCTGACAGCGGTAGCCTGGCGAAACAGGTTGTCGTGTGGTGCGATGGTCGAAACCCGGATGCTTACCAGTGGTTCCTGGAGCAAATTCAGGTATGGGGTGCGCGCTTACATCGGATCAGCGCCGTAGAACATGACCAGAATATGGCGTTTATCCAGGCGTTACGCCACTTTGCCACTTTTGCATACGGGCTGCATCTGGCCGAAGAAAATGTACAGCTTGAGCAGTTACTGGCACTCTCGTCGCCTATTTATCGCCTTGAACTGGCGATGGTTGGCCGCTTGTTCGCGCAGGATCCACAACTCTATGCCGACATTATTATGTCGTCGGAAAATAACCTGGCGCTTATCAAGCGCTACTACCAGCGTTTCGGTGAGGCGATTAGCCTGCTGGAGCACGGCGACAAGCAGGCGTTTATTGACAGCTTCCGTAAGGTGGAACACTGGTTTGGCGATTATGCTAAACGTTTCCAGAATGAAAGCCGCGTCTTGCTGCGCCAGGCGAATGACAGCCGCCAATAAATAAAAAGCCGTTTATACTGAAAAGCCAGTGGTATACCGCTGGCTTTTTTCTTTTTAAGGGACAGATATGGCTGAACCGCAACTGCTGTTTGATTATACCGGGCATCTCCCGGAATGCCCGACATGGAGTGAAGAGGAGCAGGCGCTCTGGTGGGCCGATATCCTTGAAGGCGAGCTCCATCGTTATCATCCCGCTACCGGTGAGCACTCGGTGCTTTGTTTTCCCGAGGAGGTTGGCTGCTTCGCATTGAGAGAGAAGGGCGGTTTTATTGTCGCGATGCGCAATGCTATCTGGCTCGCCGATAAGCGAGGGTTGCTGGTACAGAAAGTGTGTGATAACCCGTCAAACCCGCAACTGGCGCGTTTTAACGACGGTGGCACCGATCACCTTGGCCGTTTCTATGCAGGAACATTCTGGGGGCCGGGCGATTACAACGGCGCGCTTCTGATGCGTATTGATAATGACCTTAAACCCAGAGTTATCCAATGCGACATTCAAGGCCATAACGGTCTGGCGTTCAGCCACGACAAGCAGTGGATGTTTACGTCTGATACGCCAAACGGGGTTATCTATCGAACGCCGCTGGATGATCAGGGGGAGCCTGGTGTGCGCGAAGTCTTCCGGCGATTTCAAGTCGGTGAAGGGATCCCGGACGGTGCGGCAATGGATGTTGAAGGCTGCTACTGGAGCGCAATGTTCGATGGCTGGCGTATTGCACGGTTTTCACCGCAGGGAGAGCAACTGGCAGAGTATCGCCTGCCGGTACGTTGCCCGACAATGGTCTGCTTTGGCGGAACCGATATGAAAACGCTGTTTATTACGACCACGCGGGAGAATATGGATGAGCAGGAGATAGCGGATTATCCTCTTTCGGGGGCGATCTTCACCCTGCCGGTTGAGGTGGCAGGAATGAAGAAGTCACCGTTTATAGAACGTTAAGCCGGATCGACAGGTACGACGTTTTCACTGGGGTAACAGCCGAGCACCTTAAGCGAGCGGGTAATGGATGTCAGCTCACGCAGAGCTTTTTGCACATCCAACGCGTGTAAGTTCGCCTGAATATCCAGGTAGAACATCTCTTCCCACGGGTTGCCGTGGATCGGGCGCGATTCCAGTTTAGTCATGATCAGGTTGTGATTACGCAGTACCAGTAATGCTTCAACCAGCGCACCGGCCTGTTGACCGGTTGCAATCAGCAATGTGGTTTTGGCCGGGACCTGATCGGAGACATCAATCGCTTTGCGGGCAAGTACCACAAAGCGAGTGATATTCTGCGTTTGGTTTGCCAGATTGCGTTCCAGTACCTGTAATCCATACAACGCCCCGCCGGCTTCGTTACCCAGTGCGGCCACATGCGGAGAGTTTTCCTGTGCCACACGTTCCATGGCGGAGGAGGTACTTTCGCAATATTCAATTTTCCAGTGCGGGTAGCGATTCAAAAACTGACTACATTGTTGGAAAGGCTGCGGATGGCTGTAAACGGTCTGGATTTTATCCAGGTCGGTGGAACCGGATACCAGGACGCAGTGGTCAATAGGCACGGTTAGCTCACCCACAATCGACAGGCTGGTGTGTTGTAGCAAATCGTAAACGTCATTGATGGCCCCGGAACTGGTGTTTTCCAGTGGCACGACCGCGTAATCAGCCTGACCTGTTTCAACCTGATTAAAGATATCGTGAAATTTCAGACAGCCGCTCTCAATAAATTGCTCGAAATGACGAGCGGCATACTGACGCGCAGCCAGATGAGAGTACGAACCTTTCGGGCCGAGGAAAGCGATACGGGCAGAATGTGGGTTAATTTTGTTGAGATGCTGCTGGAGCAGCGCCTGCTGGGTAAGAACGGAATCTTCGATAATAAGCTGGAACAGGCGAGTGATGTAATGGGCGTCGAGGTGATGCGTTTTACCTAATTGAATTAGACGTTCCAGCAGGTCACGTTCACGATCAATATCCCGGACAGGGCGGTGAGAAGCCAGTTTTGCTTTACCTACCTCAACCGCCAGTTGACGCCGCTCGGCCAACAGCGAAAGTAACTGCTCATCCAGGGCGCTTATTTTTACACGTAAATCCAGTAAAGGGTTATCCGCTGTCATGTTGTTGCCTTAATTGTTATCAATAAAAAAGGCCTCCCGGAGTGGGAGGCCTTGTTGTTCGTCTTCGCATTCTTTATCACAAAACGAATCGCCTCCCGGTCAGGGGAAGGTAAAAAAGAATGCGAAGAAGAACGGAACATGTTTCATGAAAATTTCCTTTTGAGTGTCAGACTAAAGTACCTGTACTGTTTTCTCTCTGTCAATAAAAAACGCGCCCGAAGGCGCGTTGCTGATTAACTCAATGCTGTGAGGTTATTCTTCTTCAACGAAGTCCGCATCTTTCACCGAGGTAGTGGCGCGACGCGCTTCACCCTTGTGCTGCACTTTATTGAGCTGCCGTTCCAGCTTGTTGATCAAATCGTTAATAGCAGTATACATATCTTCGTGTTTTGCGCTGGCGACCAGATGTCCGTTTGGCGTATTAATAGTGGCATCTGCAATGAAGCCCTGCGGTTCTTTCGACAGGATGATATGTGGATTAATTAGATGTGTTTGCCATTTTTCCAGTTTGGCGAGACGGTCTGCGACATGTTGGCGAATTGCTGGGGTGATTTCCATTTGTTTGCTGGTAATGTTCACTGTCATAAATTTTACCTCTTGTCTTTCCGTCTTGGTGATCCCAGCATACCTCGACCAATGTCAAAATGTGTGATTTAAATCACATTATTTTGTCACTTTTTGTCAAGGGAGATGTTTTGTGAGGCAGGACAGGAAGAGGGCAAATATTACTTGTCGAAGGCCGGAATACCCGTCATAGTTGATAGGATGACTTGAAGCTAAACCGCTTCAGCTCTGCCTTGCAGGCATAAAAAACGGCAGCTCATGGCTGCCGTTTTGCGTTTTGGAATGACTCAACTACTGGAACCATTGCTGGCAATAATTTTTGCCACTTTATCGGCCTGAGCGGTCATCTGCATTTCACGGTAGGCATTTTCCATCAACGGCAGCGCATCGCGCGTTGCTTTGGTATCCGGGAAGTCACGCATCATACCTTCAACACGATTCACCACTGCGACCCATGCGCCGCGTTTGGTGTAGTACTCCGCCACAGAGTACTCATACTTTGCGAGGCGGTCTTTCAGGAAAACCAGACGTTTGGTTGCATCGGTAACGTACTGACTACGCGGGTAGCCACGAACCAATTTAGAGAAATCTTTAAATGCTTCACGCGCATGTTGCGGATCGCGATCGCTGCGATCAACGCCAAAGAAACCCTGCAGAGCGCTGTCATCTAACGCCATATTAGTCAGCCCACGCATATACATGACATAATCAATGTTAGGATGGGTTGGGTTCAGACGTATGAAACGGTCGATTGCGGCCTGAGCCAGCGGAAGATCGGCATTTTTGTAATAAGCGTAGATCAGATCCAGCTGCACCTGCTGCGAGTAAGGTCCAAACGGATAACGGTTATCCAACGCTTCCAGTTGCGTTATGGCTGCCTTCCAGTTACCGTCTTGCAGTTTTTGCTGGGCAGTCGCGTAGATTTCATTTGGCGGATTATCAGGCACCACTTCCTTTGAACCGGAGCAACCCGCCAAAGCCAGGCTCAACGTGGCGGCTGCCACCAGATATTTCATGCGCGTCATGACGATTAGACTTTCCTCAGAATGTGTATGCGGGAGATTGTCTTTCCTGCTCCCGACTAAGACCAGCTACAATAGCACACTATATTAAACGGCAAAGCCGTAAAACCCAACGTTAACGAAGAAGCTGTATATGGCACAACGAGTACAACTCACCGCAACGGTTACCGAAAATCAACTCGGTCAACGCTTAGATCAGGCTTTGGCCGAATTGTTCCCGGATTATTCGCGTTCGCGTATAAAAGAATGGATTCTCGACCAGAAAGTACTGGTCAACGGTAAAATGTGTGACAAACCCAAAGAAAAAGTGTTGGGTGGAGAAAGTGTTGCTATCAACGCTGAGATAGAAGAAGAGGCGCGTTTCGAACCGCAGGATATCCCGCTTAATATCGTCTATGAAGATGATGACATTATTGTTATTAACAAACCGCGTGATTTAGTGGTTCACCCGGGTGCTGGCAACCCCGACGGGACGGTGCTCAATGCGTTATTGCATTATTATCCCCCTATCGCGGATGTTCCGCGCGCCGGGATTGTTCACCGTCTGGACAAAGATACGACCGGTCTGATGGTGGTGGCAAAAACAGTCCCGGCACAGACACGCCTGGTGGAGTCTTTGCAGTTGCGTGAGATAACTCGTGAATATGAAGCAGTGGCGATTGGTCATATGACATCAGGCGGTACGGTTGAAGAGCCTATTAGTCGCCACCCGACCAAACGTACGCATATGTCTGTACACCCGATGGGTAAACCTGCGGTGACGCACTATCGCATCATGGAACATTTCCGTATTCACACGCGCCTGCGTTTGCGTCTGGAAACGGGGCGTACCCACCAGATCCGCGTTCATATGGCGCACATCACGCATCCGTTGGTCGGTGACCAGCTCTACGGTGGTCGCCCACGTCCGCCAAAAGGTGCGTCGGATGAATTTATTGCCGCGCTGCGTAAGTTCGACAGACAAGCGCTGCATGCAACGATGCTGCGCCTGTACCATCCAATCACTGGCATTGAGATGGAATGGCATGCGCCAATCCCGCAGGACATGATTGACCTGATTGACGCCATGCGTGCCGACTTCGAAACCCATAAGGATGATGTGGCCTGGTTATGACCAAACTGATTGTCCCTGACTGGCCGCTCCCCTCAGGCGTAGCGGCATGTAGCTCTACACGTATCGGCGGCGTGAGCCTGCCACCTTACGATTCGCTCAACCTGGGGGCGCACTGCGGTGACGACCTGACACATGTTGAAGAGAACCGTAAGCGGGCGTTTATGGCGGGAAATCTTCCGTCAAAACCGGTATGGCTTGAACAGGTGCACGGTAAGGATGTCCTTAAACTTACCGGTGAACCATATGCCAGCAAGCGTGCCGATGCCTCGTACAGCAATTCGCCAGGGACAGTTTGTGCCGTAATGACTGCGGACTGTCTGCCCGTACTTTTTTGCAATCGCGCGGGTACAGAAGTGGCAGCGGCTCACGCGGGATGGCGTGGGCTTTGTGCGGGTGTACTGGAAGAGACCGTGAACTGCTTCGCTGATAAACCCGAAAATATTCTTGCCTGGCTGGGACCGGCTATTGGGCCCGATGCTTTCGAAGTCGGCCCGGAAGTGCGCGATGCTTTTATGGCAATACAGTCTATTGCAGACAGTGCGTTTCGCCCGGCAGGGGAAAAATATTACGCGGATATCTACACCCTTGCGCGTCAGCGCCTGGCAAGCGTCGGCGTGACGCAAGTCTTCGGCGGCGATCGTTGCACTTTCAGCCAAAAGGATGATTTTTTCTCATATCGTCGGGACAAAAACACAGGCCGTATGGCAAGTTTCATTTGGCTGATATAACCTATCGAATCAAGACGATCCGGCACGTGTAACTTTCTTTTCGCATAATTCAGGTCATTCACCTTGAATAATTGAGGGATGACCTCATTTAATCTCCAGTAGCAATTTTGACCTGTTATGGGGGGAGTTATGCGTCTGGATCGTCTTACCAATAAATTCCAGCTTGCTCTTGCCGATGCCCAGTCGCTTGCACTGGGGCACGACAACCAATTCATCGAACCTCTTCATTTAATGAGCGCCTTGCTGAATCAGGAAGGGGGATCGGTACGTCCTTTATTAACCTCTGCTGGCGTTAACGCCGGGCAATTGCGTACGGCTATTGAGCAGGCGTTAAGCCGTTTGCCGCAGGTGGAGGGCACCGGCGGCGATGTGCAGCCTTCGCAAGACCTCATGCGAGTACTGAATCTCTGCGACAAGCTGGCGCAGAAACGAGGGGACAACTTTATTTCGTCAGAGCTTTTTATTCTGGCGGCGCTTGAATCACGCGGCTCGCTTGCCGACCTGCTGAAATCAGCCGGTGCGACGACGGCAAATGTGACTCAGGCAATTGATCAAATGCGTGGAGGTGACAACGTGAACGATCAAGGGGCCGAAGACCAACGTCAGGCCTTGAAAAAATACACGGTCGATCTGACTGAGCGCGCTGAACAAGGCAAGCTCGATCCGGTTATCGGGCGTGATGAAGAAATTCGCCGTACCATCCAGGTACTGCAGCGTCGTACCAAAAACAACCCTGTTCTTATTGGTGAACCTGGCGTCGGTAAAACCGCCATTGTTGAAGGACTGGCACAGCGTATTGTTAACGGCGAAGTCCCGGAAGGTTTAAAAGGCCGTCGGGTACTGGCACTTGACATGGGGTCGCTGGTGGCCGGGGCGAAATACCGTGGTGAATTTGAAGAGCGCTTAAAAGGTGTGCTTAACGACCTCTCCAAACAGGAAGGTAACGTTATTCTCTTTATTGATGAGTTGCACACCATGGTGGGAGCAGGGAAAGCAGACGGTGCCATGGATGCCGGGAACATGCTGAAACCGGCGCTGGCACGTGGTGAGCTTCACTGCGTGGGGGCCACGACGCTTGATGAGTATCGCCAGTACATCGAAAAAGACGCGGCACTGGAACGTCGCTTCCAGAAAGTGTTTGTTGCTGAGCCGTCTGTTGAAGACACGATCGCGATCCTGCGTGGCCTGAAAGAACGCTACGAACTGCACCATCACGTGCAGATCACTGACCCGGCTATCGTAGCGGCTGCAACTTTGTCGCACCGCTATATTGCCGATCGGCAGCTGCCGGATAAAGCCATCGACCTTATCGATGAAGCCGCTTCCAGCATTCGTATGCAGATTGATTCTAAACCGGAAGAGCTGGACAGGCTCGACCGTCGTATCATTCAGCTGAAGCTGGAACAGCAGGCGTTAATGAAAGAGTCGGACGAGGCGAGTAAAAAACGCCTCGATATGCTTAACGACGAGCTGAACGACAAAGAGCGTCAATATTCAGAGCTGGAAGAAGAGTGGAAAGCGGAGAAAGCGTCACTCTCCGGGACTCAAACGATTAAAGCCGAACTTGAGCAGGCAAAAATTGCTATTGAGCAAGCGCGTCGTGTTGGTGACCTGGCGCGGATGTCTGAGCTGCAGTACGGCAAGATCCCGGAACTGGAAAAACAACTGGAAGCGGCCACTCAGTCTGAAGGTAAAACGATGCGCCTGTTACGTAATAAAGTGACGGATGCAGAAATTGCCGAAGTGTTGGCGCGCTGGACCGGTATTCCGGTTTCCAGAATGATGGAAGGCGAACGCGACAAACTGCTGCGTATGGAGCAAGAGTTGCATCAGCGTGTGATTGGCCAGGATGAAGCTGTTGAAGCTGTATCGAATGCCATCCGCCGTAGCCGCGCCGGGCTGTCCGATCCGAATCGGCCGATTGGTTCCTTCTTATTCCTTGGGCCGACCGGGGTAGGGAAAACCGAACTGTGCAAATCGCTGGCTAACTTTATGTTTGATAGTGATGACGCCATGGTGCGTATCGATATGTCTGAGTTTATGGAGAAACACTCAGTATCGCGTCTCGTCGGTGCTCCTCCGGGATATGTCGGATATGAAGAGGGGGGGTATCTGACCGAGGCGGTCCGCCGCCGTCCTTATTCCGTCATCTTGCTTGATGAGATCGAGAAAGCGCATCCGGATGTATTTAACATCCTATTGCAGGTATTGGATGATGGCCGCCTGACCGACGGGCAGGGGAGAACGGTAGACTTCCGTAACACGGTGGTCATCATGACCTCTAACCTTGGGTCGGATTTAATTCAGGAGCGGTTTGGCGAACTGGATTACGGCCATATGAAAGAACTGGTGTTAGGTGTGGTCAGCCATAGCTTCCGTCCGGAATTCATCAACCGTATAGATGAAGTGGTTGTGTTCCATCCGCTTGGTGAAAAACACATTGCTTCTATTGCTCAAATCCAGTTGCAGCGTTTGTACAAACGCCTGGAAGAGCGTGGGTATGAAGTCAACCTTTCCGATGAAGCGTTGAAACTGCTGAGCGAGAATGGTTTTGATCCGGTGTATGGTGCACGGCCTTTAAAACGTGCGATTCAGCAGCAGATTGAAAACCCGCTGGCGCAGCAAATTTTGTCTGGCGAACTTTTACCGGGCAAAACAATTCAGTTAGTTGTGAAAGATGGTCGGATTGTGGCAGTGCAGTAAGTCACAAAACAGCAAAAACGAGCCTCCAGGGGCTCGTTTTTGTTTAAAAACCAGGCAAGAATTGCCTTCTCAATATCTGTTTTGCCTGGAAAATGAGCAAGCGATAATTTTTTTTAATTTTATGCTTGTCACTTCCTAAGAACTCCCTATAATGCGCCTCCACTGACACGGAACAACGGCAAATAAGCCGCCGGGTCAGCGGGGTTCTCCTGAGAGTCCCGGCAGAGAAAAGCGAAAATAAGCGCTTGACTCTGAAAGAGGAAAGCGTAATATACGCCACCTCGCAACGGTGAGCGAAAGCCGCGTTGCGCTGCTCTTTAACAATTTATCAGACAATCTGTGTGGGCACTCAAAGTGACATGGATTCTTAACGTCCCCGGACGATAAATGAATACCAAGTCTCATAGAGTGAACACGTAATTCATTACGAAGTTTAATTCTACGAGCATCAAACTTTTAAATTGAAGAGTTTGATCATGGCTCAGATTGAACGCTGGCGGCAGGCCTAACACATGCAAGTCGAACGGTAGCACAGAGGAGCTTGCTCCTCGGGTGACGAGTGGCGGACGGGTGAGTAATGTCTGGGAAACTGCCCGATGGAGGGGGATAACTACTGGAAACGGTAGCTAATACCGCATAATGTCGCAAGACCAAAGAGGGGGACCTTCGGGCCTCTTGCCATCGGATGTGCCCAGATGGGATTAGCTTGTTGGTGAGGTAATGGCTCACCAAGGCGACGATCCCTAGCTGGTCTGAGAGGATGACCAGCCACACTGGAACTGAGACACGGTCCAGACTCCTACGGGAGGCAGCAGTGGGGAATATTGCACAATGGGCGCAAGCCTGATGCAGCCATGCCGCGTGTATGAAGAAGGCCTTCGGGTTGTAAAGTACTTTCAGCGGGGAGGAAGGCGTTGTGGTTAATAACCGCAGCGATTGACGTTACCCGCAGAAGAAGCACCGGCTAACTCCGTGCCAGCAGCCGCGGTAATACGGAGGGTGCAAGCGTTAATCGGAATTACTGGGCGTAAAGCGCACGCAGGCGGTCTGTCAAGTCGGATGTGAAATCCCCGGGCTCAACCTGGGAACTGCATTCGAAACTGGCAGGCTTGAGTCTTGTAGAGGGGGGTAGAATTCCAGGTGTAGCGGTGAAATGCGTAGAGATCTGGAGGAATACCGGTGGCGAAGGCGGCCCCCTGGACAAAGACTGACGCTCAGGTGCGAAAGCGTGGGGAGCAAACAGGATTAGATACCCTGGTAGTCCACGCCGTAAACGATGTCGACTTGGAGGTTGTGCCCTTGAGGCGTGGCTTCCGGAGCTAACGCGTTAAGTCGACCGCCTGGGGAGTACGGCCGCAAGGTTAAAACTCAAATGAATTGACGGGGGCCCGCACAAGCGGTGGAGCATGTGGTTTAATTCGATGCAACGCGAAGAACCTTACCTGGTCTTGACATCCACGGAATTCGGCAGAGATGCCTTAGTGCCTTCGGGAGCCGTGAGACAGGTGCTGCATGGCTGTCGTCAGCTCGTGTTGTGAAATGTTGGGTTAAGTCCCGCAACGAGCGCAACCCTTATCCTTTGTTGCCAGCGGTCCGGCCGGGAACTCAAAGGAGACTGCCAGTGATAAACTGGAGGAAGGTGGGGATGACGTCAAGTCATCATGGCCCTTACGACCAGGGCTACACACGTGCTACAATGGCATATACAAAGAGAAGCGACCTCGCGAGAGCAAGCGGACCTCATAAAGTATGTCGTAGTCCGGATTGGAGTCTGCAACTCGACTCCATGAAGTCGGAATCGCTAGTAATCGTGGATCAGAATGCCACGGTGAATACGTTCCCGGGCCTTGTACACACCGCCCGTCACACCATGGGAGTGGGTTGCAAAAGAAGTAGGTAGCTTAACCTTCGGGAGGGCGCTTACCACTTTGTGATTCATGACTGGGGTGAAGTCGTAACAAGGTAACCGTAGGGGAACCTGCGGTTGGATCACCTCCTTACCTTAAAGAACCTGCCTTTGTAGTGTCCACACAGATTGTCTGATGAAAAATAAAAAGCAAGGCGTCTTGCGAGTGAGACTTCAGTGTCCCCTTCGTCTAGAGGCCCAGGACACCGCCCTTTCACGGCGGTAACAGGGGTTCGAATCCCCTAGGGGACGCCACTTGCTGGTTTGTGAGTGAAAGTCACCTGCCTTAATATCTCAAAACTCATCTTCGGGTGACGTTTGAGATATTTGCTCTTTAAAAATCTGGATCAAGCTGAAAATTGAAACGACACACGAAAGTGTGTTCGAGTCTCTCAAATTTTCGCGACACGATGATGTTTTACGAAACATCTTCGGGTTGTGAGGTTAAGCGACTAAGCGTACACGGTGGATGCCCTGGCAGTCAGAGGCGATGAAGGACGTGCTAATCTGCGAAAAGCGCCGGCGAGGTGATATGAACCTTTGACCCGGCGATGTCCGAATGGGGAAACCCAGTGCAATTCGTTGCACTATCGTTTGATGAATACATAGTCAAACGAGGCGAACCGGGGGAACTGAAACATCTAAGTACCCCGAGGAAAAGAAATCAACCGAGATTCCCCCAGTAGCGGCGAGCGAACGGGGAGCAGCCCAGAGCCTGAATCAGCTTGTGTGTTAGTGGAAGCGTCTGGAAAGTCGCGCGATACAGGGTGACAGCCCCGTACACGAAAGCACACAGGCTGTGAGCTCGATGAGTAGGGCGGGACACGTGGTATCCTGTCTGAATATGGGGGGACCATCCTCCAAGGCTAAATACTCCTGACTGACCGATAGTGAACCAGTACCGTGAGGGAAAGGCGAAAAGAACCCCGGCGAGGGGAGTGAAAAAGAACCTGAAACCGTGTACGTACAAGCAGTGGGAGCACCTTCATGGTGTGACTGCGTACCTTTTGTATAATGGGTCAGCGACTTATATTCTGTAGCAAGGTTAACCGTATAGGGGAGCCGAAGGGAAACCGAGTCTTAACTGGGCGTTAAGTTGCAGGGTATAGACCCGAAACCCGGTGATCTAGCCATGGGCAGGTTGAAGGTTGGGTAACACTAACTGGAGGACCGAACCGACTAATGTTGAAAAATTAGCGGATGACTTGTGGCTGGGGGTGAAAGGCCAATCAAACCGGGAGATAGCTGGTTCTCCCCGAAAGCTATTTAGGTAGCGCCTCGTGAATTCATCTCCGGGGGTAGAGCACTGTTTCGGCTAGGGGGCCATCCCGGCTTACCAACCCGATGCAAACTACGAATACCGGAGAATGTTATCACGGGAGACACACGGCGGGTGCTAACGTCCGTCGTGAAGAGGGAAACAACCCAGACCGCCAGCTAAGGTCCCAAAGTCATGGTTAAGTGGGAAACGATGTGGGAAGGCACAGACAGCCAGGATGTTGGCTTAGAAGCAGCCATCATTTAAAGAAAGCGTAATAGCTCACTGGTCGAGTCGGCCTGCGCGGAAGATGTAACGGGGCTAAACCATGCACCGAAGCTGCGGCAGCGACGCTTATGTGTTGTTGGGTAGGGGAGCGTTCTGTAAGCCTGCGAAGGTGTGCTGTGAGGCATGCTGGAGGTATCAGAAGTGCGAATGCTGACATAAGTAACGATAAAGCGGGTGAAAAGCCCGCTCGCCGGAAGACCAAGGGTTCCTGTCCAACGTTAATCGGGGCAGGGTGAGTCGACCCCTAAGGCGAGGCCGAAAGGCGTAGTCGATGGGAAACAGGTTAATATTCCTGTACTTGGTGTTACTGCGAAGGGGGGACGGAGAAGGCTATGTTAGCCGGGCGACGGTTGTCCCGGTTTAAGCATGTAGGCTGGTTATCCAGGCAAATCCGGATAACCAAGGCTGAGGTGTGATGACGAGTCACTACGGTGATGAAGTAACAAATGCCCTGCTTCCAGGAAAAGCCTCTAAGCATCAGGTAACACGAAATCGTACCCCAAACCGACACAGGTGGTCAGGTAGAGAATACCAAGGCGCTTGAGAGAACTCGGGTGAAGGAACTAGGCAAAATGGTGCCGTAACTTCGGGAGAAGGCACGCTGATATGTAGGTGAAGCCCCTGCGGGTGGAGCTGAAATCAGTCGAAGATACCAGCTGGCTGCAACTGTTTATTAAAAACACAGCACTGTGCAAACACGAAAGTGGACGTATACGGTGTGACGCCTGCCCGGTGCCGGAAGGTTAATTGATGGGGTTATCCGTAAGGAGAAGCTCTTGATCGAAGCCCCGGTAAACGGCGGCCGTAACTATAACGGTCCTAAGGTAGCGAAATTCCTTGTCGGGTAAGTTCCGACCTGCACGAATGGCGTAATGATGGCCAGGCTGTCTCCACCCGAGACTCAGTGAAATTGAACTCGCTGTGAAGATGCAGTGTACCCGCGGCAAGACGGAAAGACCCCGTGAACCTTTACTATAGCTTGACACTGAACATTGAGCCTTGATGTGTAGGATAGGTGGGAGGCTTTGAAGTGTGGACGCCAGTCTGCATGGAGCCAACCTTGAAATACCACCCTTTAATGTTTGATGTTCTAACGTGGACCCGTTACCCGGGTTGCGGACAGTGTCTGGTGGGTAGTTTGACTGGGGCGGTCTCCTCCCAAAGAGTAACGGAGGAGCACGAAGGTTGGCTAATCCTGGTCGGACATCAGGAGGTTAGTGCAATGGCATAAGCCAGCTTGACTGCGAGCGTGACGGCGCGAGCAGGTGCGAAAGCAGGTCATAGTGATCCGGTGGTTCTGAATGGAAGGGCCATCGCTCAACGGATAAAAGGTACTCCGGGGATAACAGGCTGATACCGCCCAAGAGTTCATATCGACGGCGGTGTTTGGCACCTCGATGTCGGCTCATCACATCCTGGGGCTGAAGTAGGTCCCAAGGGTATGGCTGTTCGCCATTTAAAGTGGTACGCGAGCTGGGTTTAGAACGTCGTGAGACAGTTCGGTCCCTATCTGCCGTGGGCGCTGGAAGATTGAGGGGGGCTGCTCCTAGTACGAGAGGACCGGAGTGGACGCATCACTGGTGTTCGGGTTGTCATGCCAATGGCACTGCCCGGTAGCTACATGCGGAAGAGATAAGTGCTGAAAGCATCTAAGCACGAAACTTGCCCCGAGATGAGTCTTCCCTTGGACTTTAAGTCCACTAAAGGAACGTTGAAGACGACGACGTTGATAGGCCGGGTGTGTAAGCGCAGCGATGCGTTGAGCTAACCGGTACTAATGAACCGTGAGGCTTAACCTTACAACGCCGAAGATGTTTTGGCGGATTTGAGAAGATTTTCAGCTTAGATTCAGAGTTGAGTACGCAATAAAAGATTGCGTACTGAGCACAAAGAATTTGCCTGGCGGCTTTAGCGCGGTGGTCCCACCTGACCCCATGCCGAACTCAGAAGTGAAACGCCGTAGCGCCGATGGTAGTGTGGGGTCTCCCCATGTGAGAGTAGGGAACTGCCAGGCATCAGACAAGTAAGAAGCCCATCCTCACGGATGGGCTTTTTGCGTTTTTATTCCTCGAAACAGATTCCGACAATTTTCCTTCTCTCCAGCCTGCATAGCATTGCCTTTTAAATAGCCTATCCTTATCCATTCGAGATGTTTAAGGAGACGATAGTTGACCAGCCATTCCTTCGATTACCAGCAAGATTTCGCCAGCATTAATTTTCGTGATCATCCTGAGCGCTATCAGGTGGGACGTGGTGAACAAGGCGTTTTGCTGGTTGAGCCCTATAAGAGTGAAATCCTTCCCTGGTGGCGTTACAAAGATCCTGAATCCGCCACAACATCAGCTGAAAAAATTTACCAATTATTTGAAACCTATCGACAGCAAAATGACTTTATTGGCATGGATATGGCCCGTAAATTTATACAAATGGGGTATACCTGCGCCCGGCGTTACGCCAACTATAAAGGGGGTAAAAAGTATGCTGAGGACGGTAGCATTCAGCAAAGAGGAAATGACCCGGTAAAAGCAGCCGCAGCGGCGATCTTTAAAAAATGGTGGGATAAGATCCGCCAGGATAAAGATTATCTCCGGCGCAAGCGCGAACATATCACACGCTGGGGATAAGCGCATTCTTAGGCTAACATTCTGAAATGATAGCAGGCAAATCATTAACACTGTATTAACTTTTTACCCCGGCGTAATCTGATTTATATAAAAAATCGAAGATGTCCAATCAAAGGGGGAAATATGGCAGATGTCACCACTCGTCCTGAGCATAAAACAACCGATTTGACCGATGTACGTCGCAGAGTGTGGGCAATCGTTGGTGCATCATCGGGAAATCTGGTGGAGTGGTTTGATTTCTATGTTTATTCATTCTGTTCGCTCTACTTTGCTCACATCTTTTTCCCTGCCGGAAATACAACGACCCAACTACTTCAGACTGCAGGCATTTTCGCTGCCGGGTTTCTCATGCGTCCGATTGGCGGCTGGCTATTTGGGCGTATTGCTGATAGGCATGGGCGCAAAACGTCGATGTTGATATCAGTATGCATGATGTGTCTGGGATCTCTGGTGATCGCTTGCTTACCGGGCTATGAAAGCATTGGTACGTGGGCCCCGGCATTATTATTACTGGCAAGACTATTCCAGGGGTTATCCGTGGGTGGCGAATACGGCACCAGTGCAACTTATATGAGTGAGATTGCCGTTGAAGGACGTAAAGGATTTTATGCCTCTTTCCAGTACGTAACTTTGATTGGTGGTCAGTTGCTGGCGCTTCTTGTGGTCGTTGTTCTTCAGCAGATCCTTGATGATGCTGAGTTACGTGCATGGGGCTGGCGTATTCCCTTTGCAATTGGCGCCGTACTTGCTGTAGTCGCGCTCTGGTTGCGTCGTCAACTGGATGAAACATCGAAAAAAGAGGTACGAGTATTAAAAGAGGCTGGGTCGCTTAAAGGGTTATGGCGTAATCGCCGGGCGTTTGTGATGGTGCTCGGCTTTACCGCAGGCGGTTCACTGAGCTTCTACACCTTCACGACGTATATGCAAAAATATCTGGTTAACACGACCGGTATGCATGCCAATGTGGCCAGCATTGTGATGACCGTGGCGTTATTTGTTTTTATGCTTATTCAGCCCCTGATAGGTGCCTTATCCGATCGCATTGGTCGCCGTGCTTCCATGCTCTGTTTTGGTGGGCTGGGGACGCTCTTCACTTTACCTATTTTAAGTGCGCTACAGTATGTCTCATCACCCTATGCCGCCTTTGCATTAGTGATGATGGCACTGCTCATCGTGAGTTTCTATACATCAATAAGCGGTATCCTGAAAGCCGAAATGTTCCCGGCACAGGTCCGTGCGCTGGGCGTGGGCTTATCTTACGCCGTTGCCAATGCGCTATTCGGCGGTTCGGCTGAGTACGTTGCGCTGTCGCTGAAATCGGCAGGTATCGAGACGGCCTTCTTTTGGTATGTCACTGTGTTTTGCGCGCTGGCATTTATTGTTTCGTTGATGCTGCACCGGAAAGGTAAAGGTATCCGTCTTTAGTGATTGGCTAGCTGCCAGACGGCGTAGCCCGTGGTAGCGCCTGCAACATCCCAGGCAAAATCTTTCCAGCTCCAGCCGCTTCCTGCCGGGCGGCTGTCCCAAAACTCTTTTGATGCGCCAAGGCTAACAGAAAACATCAGGCCATAAACGGCACTGCGATCGCGACTAATTCCCTGATGTTGTGCATACTCGTTGCCCGCAGCGGAGAGCATGGCAGAAGCAATAAAATGCTGTGCTTTATCCTGCCCGCTCCATTGGTCATTTGCCATGTGCGCGCATCCGGTTAAACACAGTACACTCGTCAATATTAAGCATCGCATCATAGAGGAACCTGAAAAAAAGCCCCATCAAATGACGGGGCCGGGTATTACAGAATGCGGCTGATAAGTTTATCAATACGAATTCGACGTAAGCGGCGAATGAGCTTGCGTACTTTTACCGGATAGTCGGCGATACTTTGCAGATCGCGATAATGGTTAACTACCGTGGTATGGGTACGGATAAGATCCAGCTCTTTGTCACGCTGAGCCGCTAATTCATGTTTCGGGTCGTGGATCAGAATGGCATTTTCCAGATCCAGACGCCACGCTCGCGGATTAAGGTTATTCCCCGTCAGCAGCACCCATTCGTCATCAACCCACATCCCTTTCAGGTGATAGCTATTGTCGTCGTCTTTCCACAAGCGCACGACCAATTGATCGGTATTGACGTAATACTGCAGACGGCTCAGGAAACGGCGCAGGTTAATTTCATACAGATAAGGCAGGGCACCAATAATTTTAAAAGGTTGATCTTCTGGAATAAAAAAGTCATTAGCCGTTTTATCGCCAACGATAATTTCGACTTTTTTGCCTTCACGCAGGAGCTGAATAATATTGCGTACCAGCACAGCAGGCAGGTTGAAATAAGGTGTGCAGATAACCAGTTTCTCTTCCGCACAGGGCATCAAATGGAAAATGGTCTTATTCAGCAGGCTGGTTTTTCCAAGTCCAACTAATGGCGTAACTGAAAGCTGATCGTTATCGGCATCGCCCTCAAAATGATAGGCCGCGTCGCGTAATTCCTGACGATACAGACGAATATCATTTTTGATTTCAGGGCTTTTAGGACGTTGCGCATTGTCGAGGCGGTTTACGCCGCGCCCTTCAATCAGGTTTTGTTTGACCCAGCCCAGCATGATATCCGCCATTTTGGGATTGCGGATAAGCTGGTAGCGGTCGTAGCGGTATTTATCGTGTTGGTGGAGATAGACATCGTTCAGGCTCGCGCCGCTATACAGCACGCTATCGTCGATAATGAAGCCTTTAAAATGCAGTACGCCAAGCGCTTCACGGGTATTTACAGGCACGCCGTAAACGGGAATATCAATGCCTGGGTTTTCCTGCGCCATACGGCAATACCAGTCGGCGTTGGTGTTGGATGCTGCCACGCCAATACGACCACGCTGTGCCCGGTGCCAGTCGACGAGCACGCAGATTTCAAGCTCAGGGCGCTGACGTTTGGCGTCATAGAGGGCGTTCAGGATACCTTTACCGCCATCATCCTGCTCAAGGTAAAGAGCGATGATGCAGATACGGCGTGTTGCGCTGGCAATTTTTTCCAGCAATGTCTCCCTGAAAGTAGCGGGAGAGTAGAAAAACTCTACATCATCAACTGATTGGGAAAGCTTGGGTAGTTGGGCAAGGTGTTGTTGATGTTTATTACGCTTAAATTTTGACAACATCACAGTGCGTTTCTTCTCTGTTTATTGAAAGGGCTTCTGTCCGATAACCCCGACAGAAGCGGACAATGATAACACCAGTACCTGTGAAAGTGGTCAACATTTCCAGTACCTTACTCAGGATTCACCGGTCTGCTTCAGATTCAGGGACAATCCAACGATCCCGTCCTCAAGCTGAATGTCGACCTCGAATCCCAGTTTACGCGCCAGAGTCACCATGCCGCGATTGTTTGGCATAGTAATACCATTCAAACGCTTAAGTCCGTGATCCCGAGTGTAACTGATGAGCTTTTCCAGTAACCGTCGCCCAAGACTCAATCCTTTCAAATCGGAACGAACCAACACAGCGAATTCGGCATCAATGTTATCCGGGTCAGAGATGGCGCGGGTTACGCCGAGGATCTCATCCTTTCCTTCTACCTGACGCACTGCAACAAATGCCATTTCCCGATCGTAGTCGATCTGCGTCATATTCGCTAAATCATCATGGGTAAATTCATTGATCTCGCTGAAATAGCGGTAGTACAAATCTTCTTTTGTTACCCTGGCGATGAACGCCTGTAGCTGCGGTTCATCCTCAGGAAGAATAGGGCGGAAAAGCGTGGTCTCGCCGTTTTTTAGCTCAACGGTCTCTTCTAGCTGCTGCGGATAGGGGCGAACCGCGAGACGACTTTCACCGTTGCCGCTAAACGCACCGACCGTGAGGGTGACATCAAGTGCCGTGAATTCATTGCCGGAGGCAAGCAGAGGATGAATGTCCAGGCGCTGGATTTCCGGACAGTGCACAACAAGGTTTGAGACCTGCACCAGGAATTGACTTAGCCCGGCGATATCCAGTGTGCGCAGGGCGCTACGCCCGCGGATCTTCTTATTTTTAATGGCCTGGATAACCAGATAACGCGCCAGATTCATATTCAGCGGTGGTAGCGCAACGGCGGCCTGCTCCTGTGCGCGCCACTCGACGCCGCCTTCTCCCAACATGATAAGCGGACCGAACACCGGATCGGATTCGACGACCACACGAAGTTCCTGTGCACCGGCACGGTTTGCCATGCTTTGTACCTGCAAGCCGTGAACACGCGCCTGCGGCCAGTTCATTTTGACGCGGTCGATAATCGCATCCGCGGCCTGCTGGACCTCTGCCGCGGTGCGCAGGTAAAGCATAACCCCCTGGACCTCAGATTTATGAGGAATATCCGGCGAGCGTAATTTTAGCGCTACGGGGTAACCAATCTGTTCGGCAATATGTACCGCTTCGGCGCTATCACCAGCAATCCACGTCGGCAGTGTCTGGATACCCCAGGCGCTGAGTATCGGCTGCACTTCATGAGTATCAAGCGTGGTTGCCCCTTCTGTGATCGCCTGTTGCAGTAACTGATGGGCTTCGGCCGTATTGGCCGTCAGGTGAGTAGGCAAGGCGGGCGTTTCACGTAATTGCTTCTGATTACGCCGGTATTCAACCATATGCATAAATGCGGTGATCGTCCCTTCTGGCGTACGGTATGTCGGCAGGCTCGCTTCGCTGAATAACCGTCGCGCTTCCTGGGAAGAATACTCGCCACACCAGTTTGTCAGCACCGTAACGTATTTACCGCGTGGATGTTTTTTCAGTGCCTCAATGAGCGCCAGCGCGCTCTCTCTGCCGGGGGCGGCGGCGCTCGGAGAATGAATAACCATCAGCGCATCAAAATCCTGGCTGTCGAGCAGGATCTCAAGCGCGGTGGTGTAGCGATCATTGCTGGCATCATCGCGTAAATCCAGCGGATTACCCACATTGACATAATCGGGTAATCCATTGCGAAGCCTTGCCAGCGTATCGTCACTCAACTTTGCCAGTTTGCCATTACGCGACCATAGTTGATCGAGCGCCAGCGCGGCAGGGGCGGCACCGTTACTGATGATCATCAGCCGGTCGCCGCGAAGCGGGCGCATGTGGCTGAGCGTTTCGACGGCGGAAAACAGTTCGTGGGTGTCTTGCACACGCAGCAGACCGGCACGCTGAATGGCGGCATCCCACGCCGGATCCAGCCCGGCGCGGGTTTGCAAAAGCCGCTGGGCTTCGGGGCTACGGCCGCTCTTGATAACCAGAATGGGTTTATTGCGTGACGCGCTGCGAGCCGCCGAGACGAACCGGCGCGCGTCGCTTAAATGTTCGAGATAGAGCAGAATGGCGCTGGTTTTCGTATCACGTGCCAGGAAGTCCAGCAGTTCATCGACGTCGATATCCAGGCTGTCACCCAGCGCAATAAAATAGGAAAACCCCATCTCACGTTGCTGAGCCCAGTCCAGGATGGTGTTGGAGACGGCGGCGGATTGCGAAATAAATGCAAGCTTGCCACGGGTAATCGGTACCGGGGAAAAGCTGGCATTAAGACCCTGCCAGGGCGCGAGTAACCCCATACTGTTTGGCCCGAGCAGGCGCATCTGGTAACGCCCTGCACAGTTCAGCAGTTCGGCGTGTTGCTCAGGGGTGGCAGAAAGAATAATGCAGGTTTTACAGCCCTTCTTACCAAGCTCTTCCAGCAAAGGCAGATTACGTTTTGCATTGGTACAGAGCACGGCGAGGTCCGGCACATAGGGCAGGCTGGCGATATCGGGCCAGGCCAGTACACCAAGTACGGCTTTGTACGCGGGTGTCACCGGTAAAACCGGCCCGGCAAAACCGCCAGCCAGAAGATTGCGCATCATCAGGAAACCGGCGCGATCCGGTTTCATTGATGCCCCGATCACGGCGATCGACTTGGGACGTAACAACGCTTCCAGCCCACGTTGGCTCATACCGGCCTCCAGTAAAGAGTGACCTGATGATTTTAAACGTTTTCTGGTTCTTTTGCTGTGACGCTACGCTGATGATTCGCTTTACCCGCCAGGTAACGTTCGCGAAAGAGGGAAAAATGGGCGCCCAGGCTTTTCGCGGCAGCTTGATCGTCTGCTAAATCGAGAAGCGCAATCGCGACTTCGACGGTGCAGTACTGATCGTCGGCATGCGACTCGCGCAGACGATAGGCTGAAATCCGTGATAAATCGACGGAGATAACCGGCAGGGCGTCCAGATAGGGGCTTTTGCGAAACATTTTGCGTGCTTCGGTCCAGGTCCCATCCAGCATGATAAATAGCGGCGGTTTTCCACAGGGCGGTGCGGATAATACCTGCCGTTCGTTTCCTGCATAGGATGCGGGAAAGACGACCATCGGCTGATAGTCTTCGCTGTTGCATAAATCAATAAGCGCCTGAGGTGGCTCAGTACGTGACCAGAGAAACGCCGTTGTGTCAGGCAGAATATCAGCGATAAGCCTGCCAGTATTGCTGGGCTTCATAGGTTCCGTATCGAACATCACCAGGCAGAACCGGCTGCGGGCCGTACTGGGTTGCAAGGTGTCGCAGAGGCACTGTTGTTTTGGCAGCAGGCAGCGCTGGCAGCGAATAACGCGATTGCCTCGGGCGAGGAAAGGGCGAGTGGAACGAGCAATACGCATTGCCCGGAGCGTGAGTACGGCGTTATCAGTCATGAGAATCGCGTGAAAAACGCCATTGTCGCAGAGCTGAAAACGGGGCACAAGATGTGCCCCGCCAGGATTAGAGAGATTCGTTAAGCCAGCTATTAAAAGGGGCTTTGGGAACGGCGCCGCTTAAGATGTCGACAACCTCGCCATTTTTGAACAACATAATGGTTGGGATACTGCGGATACGAAAGCGTGCGCTGAGTTCGCGTTCGGCTTCGGTGTTCACTTTGACGAAGCGAACTTTGCCGCTACGCTCTTCTGCCACGTCTTCAAAAATCGGTGCGAAGCTACGGCACGGACCACACCAGGGTGCCCAGAAATCGACAACGACCGGCAGGTCATCTTTCAGCAGTTTATCCAGTGTTTCGCCAGTGGCGTTAATCACATCGCCGTCGAACAGCTCATGTCCACAGCGTCCGCATTTTGCGACATCGCTAATGCGCGCTTCGGGGATGCGGTTAAGCGCCTGGCAGCTTGCACATACGGTATTCATAACTAACCTCGGGAGAGCAGTGGTACAGAGTGGCACAAGGCCGATATGTTTCTAATATGTTACATATTATTGATGAAGTGGTTTTAAACGACAACGCGTTTTATTCAATGAGTACAATAGTCGATAGCTTTTGAACGAATTAATGGCTAAGCGCCGACACATCAGGTAATCTGCGCGCTCGCGCAGCGCTGGTGGAGAAAAGCATGAACGATGAACTGAAAAACAAAAGCGGCAAAGTCAAAGTGATGTATGTCCGCAGTGATGATGATTCCGATAAACGCAGCCAAAACCCGCGTACCGGGAAAGGGCCTGCTCGTAGCGGATCGTCTCGTGCCGATGCTGGCCGTCGCCCCGCTCGCGAAGAGAAAAACAGTGGCCGCCGTCCTGCTCGCGAAGAGCGAAGCAATGATCGTGGTCGCGACCGTGACCGTCCACAGAGTGATTCCCCGTGGCGTACCGTTTCCCGCGCGCCGGGTGACGAGACGCCAACAAAGCCGGATCACGGCGGTATCAGCGGTAAAAGCTTTATCGATCCGGAAGTACTGCGTCGTCAGCGTGCGGAAGAGACCCGCGTTTATGGCGAGAATGCCTGTCAGGCACTGTTTGCCAGCCGTCCTGACTGCATCGTACGCGCCTGGTTTGTTCAGAGTGTGACCCCACGCTTTAAAGAGGCGCTGCGCTGGATGGCGGCTAACCGCAAAGCCTACCATGTGGTTGATGAGGCTGAGCTGGCAAAAGCGTCGGGTACTGAACATCACGGTGGCGTTTGCTTCCTGATCAAAAAACGTAACGGTACCAGTGTTGAGCAGTGGGTGGCACAGGCCGGCGCCGAAGATTGCGTTCTGGCGCTGGAAGATGTGGGTAACCCGCATAACCTGGGTGCGATGATGCGCAGTTGCGCGCATTTCGGTGTGAAAGGCGTTCTGTTGCAGGATGCGGCCGTTATCGAATCCGGGGCGGCAGTTCGTACGGCGGAAGGTGGTGCGGAGCACGTGCAGGCCATTACGGGCGATAGCGTTCTCGAGGCGCTGGATGCTTTCCGCAAAGCCGGTTATGCCATTGTGACCACATCCAGCCATAAAGGTACGCCGCTGTTTAGCGCCACGTTGCCGAAGAAAATGGTGCTGGTGCTGGGTCAGGAGCGTGACGGTCTTTCCGATGCTGCGCTTGATAACGCGGATCTGAGCATCTCGATTAACGGCACCAATAACGTTGAGAGTCTTAACGTGTCTGTAGCAACGGGTGTGTTGCTGGCAGAATGGTGGCGTCAAAACAAAGCCTGATAAAACCACGATCAGCATGCCTTCACGGCATGCTGATTTCTTCTCTCCTCTGTCTGTTCGCTTTACCCCAGAGCAGATGCATGATCAAAATGAATGCTTCCATAACCCATGCTGATTGCACCAACTGTATGCGGTGAACCCTCGTTTACAGTTAAATTTGCATCGGCTGCCTTTACAGACCGGACGATCGCAGTAGACGTACGCATCGTTTTCGGCCAGTGCGAAGGTGGCTTCTGGCAGATCGCCTGGCCTGAGGAATTTAAACTGGCCACCCTGAAAGGTATAAACGTAGATCCACAGCAGGCGGTGATCGTCTGTCATCGGATGTGGCGTTGTACCGATATTCACCGTCAGGGTATTTGATTCAAAGCCGCCGGAAATCGTCATCTGCGGCAGGTGGTCTTCTGCCAGTGCATCGTTTGTATTCTGCGGGGTTAATGCACTCAGCGTTTCGTCACAACAGCGTAGTTGTGTCTCGCCGCCGTTGTTATTAATGGTCACAAGAAATTGTCCGCACCGGGGACAGTGATAAAACCTGGGCTCTCCCTGGATAAAAGACGGCTTGGTGCTGTTTTTTATTCGTGTCGATGTTTTCGGCTGCGTTCTGTCGGGAAGGTTATTGTTAATAAGCACATTGGTATCCTTATTTGGATATGGCCTCGTCGAGTGCCGGGGATGCGTTTTCTCGGGAGGCAAGGGCCAGGCGCTGAACGATATCTTTGCGTAACATGAACTTTTTGACTTTCCCGGAGGCCGTTCGCGGTAAATTGTCGACCACGACCAGGTGCTCCGGATATTTATATTTAGCGATGCGTTTATGAGTAAAGAAACGGATGATGTCAGCCAGTACCAGAGGTTGTTCTTTATGGGTAAGTACCACATAAGCACATGAACGTTCTCCCAGCCGCTGATCTGGCATTGCGACGACGGCGGCGTCTTGAATATCAGGATGTTGCAACAGAATATCTTCCACTTCCCGGCTACTGATATTTTCACCGCCGCGAACAATGATGTCTTTTTTTCGCCCGGTAATTTTAAGATACCCTGCCTTGTCGACCCGGCAATAATCCCCGCTGTAATACCAGCCTTCATCATCAAGTGCCTGTGCCGTTAATTCCGGTTCATCGAAATAGCCGACAAACACATTCGGGCCGCGAGAAGCCTCTTCACCTTCGGTATATTCCGGCAGAGTGTTTCTCTTTTTATCGACGACTCTGATCTCCACTCCGTTCACCGCCGCCCCGTCTGTATTCACCTGGCGAATAAGCGAGTCTTCGGGACGGACGATGGCATGTGGCGCACTCTCCGTACTGCCATACACCCCCAGCAATGGAACTCCGGCTTTGTGGTAATCACGCACCAGTTTGCCCGGAATGGTAGTCCCGCCGCACAGAAAAAAGCGCAAAGAAGAGATATCGCACTGGCGGGCCTGCATCGCCTTAAGCAGGTCGCACGCAAACGGCGTTGCCCCCATAATGCAGGTGCATTTTTCCCGTTCAATGATCTCAAGGCACTGCTCCGGATTAAAAATATCCAGCAATACGCTGCGGGCACCCATCATAAACGGGGCGGTGACCCCATGCATAAAACCCGTGGCGTGGGCGAGTGGTGCTGGCATCAGCATAATATCCGTGCTGTTCAAATTAAGCGTTGCACAGTAGGCCCGTTCGCTGGCGATGATATTATTGTGCGTCAGCATTACCCCTTTAGGGTGGCCCTCTGTACCGGAAGTGAACAGCAGTGCGGCCAGGTCATCGCTTTTTGTCGCAATGGACTGAGCTAATGCTGGCGTGTTTGCCAGTATCTGGCTCAAAGACAATTCGTGCCGTGCGGGCTCCAGCTTATCGACCGCAATCACCTTCTCCAGCCAGGGAAGCAGCGGGCGCAGCGCGTGCAGCATTTGAATGGGACGAACATTTTTAAAGCGCGTTGCGATAAAGAGAATACGAGCCTGACATTTGTTCATGATCCATGCCAGTTCAGACTCCCGAAATGCCGGGAGCAGCGGCACGACGACGGCGCCGCATTTGAGACAGGCAAGATAGATAACGGTAAACTCACACCAGCCGGGAAGCTGCAGGGCGACCCGATCACCCGGCTGGATACCGTTTTCCACAAGCCACATCGCCATCGCGCCTGCTGCGTTATCGAGTTCACGGTAGGTATACGCCGTGCCGTGGTTGTCGCTGACGGCGATTTTATCCGCCGACGCCTTTGCCGACAGATGCCAGTAATCCGCCAGCGTCGCGTCACCCCAGTATCCTTGTTGTCGATAACGCATTTTCAGCGCCTCGTTGATTTTCATGGTTGTCATTCCGTCGTTGTCCCTGGACATAACCTGGCCTAATGAGTTTTGGCGATAGCTCTTCGTCGCTTTTTGCAATACAGCGCCAGCGCGCCTGCCACCAGAGGAAGCGGCAGAAACATAAAGACTTCACTGAATGTCCAGCCCGCCGCCAGCATGGCTGAACCCGCGCCTGCGCTGGTTATGGCACCCAGACGGCCAATTCCCGTCGCCCAGCTCACTCCGGTGGCCCGAATGGACGTTGGGTAAAAATGGGCGGCCAGCGCATAACAACCGGGGCTGATACCATTGACGGTAAACCCGAGTATCAGAACCAGAACACATAGCACCGGCAGTGACGGGATATGCATCCCCAGAATCAGTGCGCTGCAGGCGCCCCCCAGCAGGGTCAGAATGATGGCGCAATGCCTGCCCCAGCGGTCCATTTCAATGCCGATGCAGAAATTGCCCATCATGCCGCCAATCTGAAATACCGACCCCATGATGACGGCCTGTGACAGCGTCATCCCGGTGTCCCTGACCATCAGCGGCAGCCAGCTTGATAACAGATAGACACAGAACAAACCGGCAAACAGTGTTAGCCACAGCGCGAGGGTGCCAAAGGTGTATGGCGGATGCAGAAGCGATCTGGCAGTACTGGCATGTGCTTTTTGCGGCTCAGAGGTATAAAAATGGGTCTTTTCGTCGGCAATGCCGGGGACGAATTTATTCAGCAAGTGCGTCAGACGCTGTTTATTCGCGGGGTCTTGAACCAGATATTGCATCGATTCCGGCAGGTAACGTATCAGGATCAGCGCGAATATTAACGGTAATACCCCGCCGGTAATTAAGACGGAACGCCAGCCAAAGGTACCGAGTAATTGCTGGCTCAGCAGACCGCCCAATGCCGCACCGGTATTAAAACCGCAGTGGATTACGGTTGCCAGGCGCGAGCGATAACGCCAGGGGGCATACTCTGCCACCAGCGTGGTGATATTGGGCATCGCAGCCCCCAGCCCCAGGCCGGTAATAAAGCGAAAAAAGGTCAGGCTGGATAAATTCCACGACCACGCAGAAAGCAGGCTGCTTGCACCAAAAAATATGACAGAGCCAATGATGAGTTTTTTACGCCCGTAGCGGTCAGCCAGCGGCCCGGAAATAAGTGAACCGGCAGCCAGACCAAATAAGCCGCTCATCATCACCGGACCTAACATATGGCGGGATATCTGCCAGTCATCGATCAAGGCCGGAGCAATAAAACCTATTGCGGTAACATCAAAGCCATCAATACCTAATACAAAGAACCCTAAAAAAACTATCAGCCACTGGCGTCGGCTAATCGGGTGCTTATCCAGAACGGTACTGATATCAATTTTTTCCTGAGTTGACATAAATCCTCCCCGCACGGGAGAGTGACGTTCACCACAAAGGGTGACGCGAGCGAAAGAGGGGATCAGCCAAAACGAAATTCAACGCCGAAGTTCCCCTGCGGATATTCCCATTTCTCTAATATTGTCCCTTCGCACAACACACGACATGTGCCACATTCCAGACAGCCGGCATAATCAAAATGGATATTTCCTGCCTCATCCTCGCGATATAGCCCGGCAGGGCAGGCAGTGAGCAATTTACGAAATTGCGCTTTGTCAGGGGCGGCCACAAGAATGATGTGTGGGTTAGTTTCATCCACTCTGAATTTGTTGACGCCCAGTTTCACATCGACATTTACCGTGCTCATAATGCGCGCCCTCCAGCGATGCCGTCTTTTAATAAATTCATTAACCCGACGCGTTTTCCCTGTTTCAATATCGTCTTCCAGAAGGGCGTCGGTTTGGTGCCATCCACAGTGAAAAGTTCGGACATGATATTGGCCGCCATCTGTGGGTATTGCGTAAAGAGGCGCGGGTTTTCCATCAGGCCAGGCAACTTGCGATAGTGCCGCATATCCTGCAAGACGCAGCTTTTCTCCAGCGCCTGCGTGTATTTTTCAAGCCGGGCATAGCTGAAATCATTACTCTCTTTTGCGGCAATGATGGTTTGCGCTGCGATATTCGCGGCCTCAATCGCCAGATCCATACCTCGCACGGTAAAGCCGAGGTTCAGACACATCCCTGCGGCATCGCCTACGACCAGCACACCATCGCCAGCCAGTTTTGGCAGCATCTCGATTCCGCCTTCTGGTACCAGATGAGCGGAATACTCAAGCAGCGTTCCCCCTTCGATAAGGGGGCGCACCGCCGGGTGCTGTTTAAATTCCTCCAGCATCTGCGGAACCGATTTTTGCGCTTTTTCAATGCCCCCCAGGCCGTACACCAGACCCAGTGAAATGGATTCACGGTTGGTATAGAGAAACCCTCCGCCCATTAAGCCATCCGACGGGGAACCGGCAAACAGCCAGGCCGCGCCTTCGTCACCCGTTACGCCAAAGCGGTCTTGAATGGTTTGGGCTGGCAGTGAAATGAGCTCTTTAACCCCTACGGCGTAATGATGAGGGTTCGATTTTTGTACCAGTCCAATTGAACGACCTAACAGCGAATTTACCCCGTCGGCCAGCACCACCACGTTTGCCCCAAGGACATCCTCACCGGCCTGAACTCCGGTTACCCGCCCCTGCTGGTGGATTAACGCATCCACCCGCACGCCTGTGATGAACTGTGCGCCAACCGCCTCGGCTTGTTCCATCAGCCAGCTATCGAATCCATGACGCAGCACCGTCCAGGACGTTTTTTCCGGGTTCGCATCGCGAGACGGCGCCTGATAATCCAGCGTGACGGCGCTGTCATTGGTCAGAAAAGAGATCTTCTCTTTGGTGATTTTTCGCTCAATGGGGGCGCTTTGCGCAAAACCGGGGATGATCTTTTCCAGACTGTGGGCATAGAGCCGCCCGCCCGTCATATTTTTACTGCCTGCAGTATCCCCCCGCTCAATGACCAGTACGTCCAGCCCGGCTTTCGCCATCACATACGCGGCGGTGCATCCCGCCACTCCGGCCCCCACGATAATCGCGTCAAATTTTTCGTCCGACATACTTTTACTCCATTGCCGCCAGAAAGACTGGCGGCTTGCGTCTTATCGTTTTAATAATTCCGTTAACAGGGGGACGACCTTATAGATATCGCCCACCAGACCATAATCGGCGTACTGGAAAATCGGCGCGTTTTTATCTTTATTAACGGCGATAATCGTTTTGGCGCCATTGCCACCGACCATATGCTGGATCTGCCCGGAAATGCCCAGGGCGAGATAGATATCGGATTTCAGCAGCACGCCGGAAACGCCAACGTAACGTTCGCGATCCATCCAATGTTCGCCTTCGGCAATCGGACGCGAACAGCCCACTTCGGCATCCAGCGCAGAGGCCAGACCCCAGACCATTTGCAGGTCCTCTTTCGCCAGTAGGCCACGGCCAATACCGATGACACGGCGCGCTTTGCCAAGGTCGACGTTACTGGCCGTTTTTGACCGCCGTTCACGACAGAGCATTTCATTGGCGGGTGGGATGTAATCCACCTGAGTGAGTGGGGGAGTAGCGGCGTTTACTTCGGCCAACGGCTCATAAACACCGCTCGCCAGCGTGATGACGGCGACAGGGGTATTCACTTTTTCCCGCCCAAATGCCAGCCCGCCATACATGCGATGTTCGGCGTACAGGTCGTCGCCGTTGCGTTCCAGCAGGGTCACGTCATTCACCAGCGCGGATTGCAGCAGCACGCTGAGTTTTGCCGCCAGGCCTTTGCCACGGCGTGTCGCGGCTAGCAGAATCAGCGTTTTGCCGTCTTCTTTTCTGACAAGCGAGGCGAATGTTTCCGCATAGTTTTCGACGCGCTGCTTATCGGTTTTGCCACACAGCAAATAGACCGTGTCTGCCTGTTTAACCTCAGTGACGTCACGCTCATCCCATATCACTGCGTTAACGTGTTCACCCAGTTGCCGTGCGCCAGCGAGCAGATCTGCATAGCGATCGGCACTGTCGCTGAATACCCAAACATTATTGATTTTGCCCATGATGTGCTTCTCCACTGCCCTTAGCTCAACGCGTTGGTCAGATAATCACGCAGGCGAGAGACCTCTTCCTGCCCGTCGCCTTCAATGATGATGTGTTTGCGTTCCGTCTGTTGCGGCGCGTAGACGCCAGCTAATTCAGTCCGCGCTGAATCCGGTGCCCAGTCAATGTCACCCGCGCTCCATTGGGTGACGCTTTTCTTCCCGGCGCCAAGGATGGCTTTCATCGAGGGGATGCGTGGCAGGTTGATATCCGATGAGACGCACAGTACCGCCGGGAGTGGCACATCCAGCACTTCTATTTCATTTTCCAGCGTGCGCTCAACGGTGACGAAGCCCTCTTTGAGTTCAATTTTGCTGACGCCGTTCACCGCCGGGAGCTGCAACATTGCACCGACCAGCAGCCCGGTTTGCTGGGCGTACATATCGCCGGAACCTTCGCCACAGATCAGCAGGTCGAAGGCGATTTTCTGGCTCGCGGCAGCAATAGCGCGTGCGGTGTCATAGGGCAGGGAACTGGCCAGACGATCATCGTGAACCAGGTAAAGCGCATTGGGACCACGTGAAAGGGCGTCTTTACGCAGTTTGGCGTTATCGAGCGCTTTTCCCCCTACGCTCAGGGCCACCACTTCATGGCTTTCCCCCGCGAGCTGAACGGCGGCCTCAATTGCGTTGAGATCAAAGGGGCTGATTTTTTCCCCGGCCTTGTCTGTCGCCAGGGTTCTGTCAGCCGTGATAACGATATCCTGTTCCTCAGGAACCAGTTTGTAGCAGGCAATAAATCTCATGGCATATCCTATTATTTTTCATACTGTTTCAGGATCTGGCGAGCGGAGATGTAAACCATAATCTCGTCGGTGCCGCCGCCAATGCGGTTTACGCGGGTGTCGCGCCAGAAGCGAGATACGCGGCTGTCATCGGTGTAGCCGAGCCCGCCCAGAATTTGCATCGCATCGTCAATCACCTCGCAGGCCGACTGAGCGCAGTACAACTTGCACATCGGGGCGGACAGACGCATCGATAAATCGTTGTCGCACTCCCAGGCGGTGCGGTAGACCATGTTTTTCATGTTCTGAATTTTGATGGCCATTTGGGTCAACTTGAGTTGTATCATCTGGAACTGGCCAATGTTTTGGCCGAACTGAATGCGCTGATTGGCGTAGCGCGCAGCATCTTCGAAGGCGCATTCCGCCACCCCCAGCGAGTGGGCGGCAATGACCAGGCGTTCGATATCGAAGTTTTGCATCATATGGATAAAGCCATAACCTTCCTGGCCCACCATGTCGCTCTCTTCTAACTCAACGTTATCCAGAAAGACTTCGCAGTTGCTGACCATATGCCAGCCGACTTTATGCAGGTTGTTGCGTTTTACGCCGGGGGAATTGGGATCCAGCCACCATAAGGTGAAACAGCGCTTAGGATCTTCCGGCTCGGGATTGCGTGCCAGCACCAGCATGTAGGGGTAATCTTTTGCACCGGTGATAAAGGTCTTTTGACCATTCAGATACACTTTGCCGTTCTTACGGGTGTAGGTGGTGGCGATGCGATTGTTGTCTGAACCGGCCTGGGGTTCGGTAAATGCCAGAGAGTAGGCGGGGATCCCCGTCAGGCCCACCTCGGCGGTTTTGGCCAGTTGCTCTGCGTTACCAAACCGCTGCATGTTATGGATGCATTGCCCCTCGGTCATGATGTAGGCCGGGGCGCCCATGCGGGCAATTTCTTCGAGCACCAGTACCTGGGTCATCATATCGGCGGGCACGCCGCCCAGCTCTTCGGGAATGCCCAATAAACCAATGCCGCTTTCGGCTAAGGCATTGAAGAACTCGCGCGGGAAAGTCCGTGTCTCATCGCATCTTTTGAAATACTCTTCGGGAAAATTACGGGTAATCAACTCCCGAATACTTGCTAATAGTAATTCCTGTTCTTCGGTCAGGCTAAAGTCCATGACGCATCCTCTTGATAGGTTCTCCGGTGGGGATTTATAAAATAAAGCACTCCCCGGCATTATTTATCGCCGATCATTCTGTCCGGTTCGCCAGCCTTTATAATTACTGGTTCGAATGTTGTTTTATCTGGAATAATAATTACAGGTGTCGTGAGGATATATAGACATATCTCACTTGATCCTGGACAAAACGAACATTAAAGCCCGTTTTGTGATGCGTATTGGTAATTTTTAAATTTTTTATCGCCTTATTATTTTATTTATCTATTTGTTTTTATTGTTATTTTGTGTGCTATCGCTACATCATGTATGTTCGATTTGTCCAATAATTGGTTGGATATGTCAATATCAAGCCTTTGCGCCACTTTTTATAATCCCGGTGTCAATTCGTGAAGAAAGACGAAAAGGGGCCCAGGATTTATTGCAACTTACATTGGTATCGTCTGAATTCTTCAATGGTTATTTAATCATTTAATATGAAGTGGGGTTGGTATATGGCTATTTTATCTCAACAGCAACTGGAAGCACTGAAACAAAAAGTCAGAAAAGTCACGGAAACAGAGTTGGAGGAAATCCAACTGGTGGTTGAGCGAACTAATGTCTTCCCGGACTCCTATTACGACGTATGTCGCAAAAATGATTTATTTCGCCTGGCCATTCCTGAAGAGTTTGGCGGTCTGGGACTGAACTGCGAGCAATTCTTTTCCGTCATGGAGGAGTTCTGCCGTGGCCCTGGCGGTATGCGTATGAACCTGCACCATGCTAACGGCCTGAACTGGCGCATCATGTATGACCATGGCGCCCCCGACCTTCGAGCTAAATGGCTGCCGTTACTGGCCAATAAAGATGCTTACATCAACTTTGCACTGACCGAAGCAGAGTGTGGTTCCGGGGCGGATATTCGGACAACTGCAGTAAGAAAAGGGGATAAATACATTCTCAATGGTACCAAGACCCTGATCTCCCATACGGATATTTCTGACGGTAGCTACGTTATTGCGGTAACGGATGAAAGCAAACGCAAAAAAGGGGGATTAACCGCTTTCTTTATCGAAACCAACACGCCGGGTTATTACATCGATCCGATGCCACACATGATGGGCTGCCGTGGCGCGGGCCATGCGTATCTGCGCTTTGAAAACTGCGAAGTGCCTGCGCACAACATTATGGGCAAAGAGGGTGATGGTCTGGATATCTTCATGGATGCGTTGGCGCACTCCAGAGCGATGATTGCTGTTACCTGCCTGGGCATGTCGCAGCGCTTCCTGGAACTGGCGATTGCCCGTGCGAAGGATCGTGTGACGTTCGGTAAGCCATTGGTAGCGCGTCAGGCCATTCAGCAAACTCTGGCAGACATGGGCACTCAGGTTCATGCCCTGCGCGTAATGCTGCGTGATTGCGCGCAGAAATTCGATCGCGGCGAAGACATTGAGATGGTTTCGGCGATGTGCAAACTGCATGGTATTGATACGGTGCGAACTGTGTCGGATAGCTGCCTGGAGATCTTCGGTGGGATTGGTTACTTCGAAGATAACCCGTATGGCCCGGTGGAAAGAATGTATCGCGATGCACGCGCGCTGTGGTTTGAAGAAGGTCCGCGTACCGTTCAGCGCCTGACGATTGCACGTCCGCTGATTGCCGCCGCGGGTGAAATTCGCTAACCCGCCTGAGCCCATGCAACGAAGGGATATTACTGGGTGTTATTCCGTAATATCCCGACTGTGATCGCACACTGCGCGTGATTTCGTGGGTGCGATCATTCTTATTTTCTCGCGAGAGTGACCTATGAGTACATCACCTGGGAATAGACGTTGGGGCATTATTGTTCTGCTGATTATTGATTATTTCGTTATGTTTGTTGCCCGTAGCAGTATGTCGATGTGCGGGCCGGCACTGATGCATGAATATGGCTGGACCGCCATTCAGTTTGGCTGGGTCTCCACCGCATTTTTTATTGGCTACGCGATAACAATGTTGCCGGCAGGGCTGCTGGCTGACCGCTTTGGCGGTGGGATTGTGCTGGTAACCGGTACCTTGTGGTGGGTCGTTTTTACCTTCTTCACACCGCTAGGTTCCACGCTCGGCATCATGATGCTGCTGCGTATTCTGGTTGGCGTCGGGCAGGGGTTGCTGGTTCCGGCGAACTTTTCGCTGGCGGCCAGATGGGTGCCTAAAAGTGAATCCGGTAAAGCGACCGGGTTACTGCAGGTTGGTTGTCCTGCGGGGATCGCCTTTGCCATGGTGCTGGCGGCCTGGATTATTCAAACCTGGGGCTGGAAATCCGTTTTTTACATCGTCTCTGTGCCGGGGTTAGTGTGGTGCCTGCTGTGGTGGTGGCTGGGTAACAGTCGCCCGCAAATGGATAATCGCATCAACCGTCAGGAGCTTGCGTATATTCAGGCGGGGCAGGCTGTTGCTAACGCGGAACAATCCGCTCAGAAAGAGACGGCAGGGGGCGATCTGACGAAAGCCGATATCCTGTCAACGCCCTCCATCTGGGCCTGCGCGTTGTGTTACTTCTGTACGAATTATCTGTTTTTTCTCTTTATGACCTGGCTGCCGACCTATTTCGCGATGGGACGCGGTATCGATCTTAAACAAAGCGCGATTTACTCCATGCTCCCGTATCTGGTGGCCATTCTGGCCTATCCGCTCGGTGGTCTGGTCACGGACGCCGCCTGTCGGCGCTTTGGACAAAATATCGGGCGCAAGCTCTCTCCGGTTGCTGGACTGCTGCTGGCCGGGGTGTTTCTGATTCTGGGGACGCGAGCAAACAGCCTCTGGAGCGCGGCTACGCTCATCTCCGCCTCGAATTTTTTCCTCTGTTTCACCATGGCAGCGCATTTCTCCATTCCGATTATTTTCTCCCAGAAAAACACCGGCATGCTGGTGGGGTTGAACGGCGTATTTGGCACGCTGGCGGGTATTCTTTCGCCGGTTCTGGCGGGATGGGTTATTGATGTTTCCGGACAGTATGAGTACGCGCTCTATCTGGGGGCGAGTATCGCCATTCTGGGCGCATTCTTCATGCTTATCGCCCGGATTAAGCCCATTGAAAAGAAAGGATTGCACGGAAATTTGCGCGGCGCGGGCGGACTGGCGGGGCGACAGGGTTTTTCCAAAATGAAGGAGCATGAGTTATGAGGCCATTAGAAGGCATTAAAGTAGTGGATTTAACGTCATTCCTGGCGGCACCCACCGTGGCACGTATTCTGGGTGACTGGGGGGCGGATGTGATCAAAATCGAACCGCCGTCTGGCGATCCGGGACGTACTCAGGCTTCTGTGTTCAACATGCCTTACGAGGATGACGAAAACCCGGCATTTGATATCTCTAACGCTAATAAACGATTCCTGTGCCTGAACCTGAAAAAAGAGAGCGCGAAAGCTATTGCGTACCGCATCCTCTCGACGGCAGATGTCGTTGTGACCAGCTATCGCACAAAAGCGCTTGAACGGCTTGGGTTTTCCTGGGAAGAGTTGCACTTGCGCTTTCCACGCTTAATTTTCGCGCAGATCCTGGGGTATGGCGAAAAAGGGCCGGAAAAAGACACCGCCGGGTTTGATGCGACGGCTTACGTTTGTCGCGGCGGGATCCTTGGGTCAACCAATGAGCGCGGCGAAACCCCGATCAACTCGGTAAACGGCTTTGGTGATTTTCAGGCGTCCATGTGCCTGGTGTCGGGTATTTGCGCTGCGCTGTACGGGCGT
The DNA here is from genome assembly GCF_015167655.1 of Citrobacter sp. BDA59-3. Lineage (NCBI taxonomy): Bacteria > Pseudomonadati > Pseudomonadota > Gammaproteobacteria > Enterobacterales > Enterobacteriaceae > Citrobacter > Citrobacter sp. BDA59-3. Next base: position 4,084,381 of record NZ_CP063427.1, on the reverse strand, counting down.
ACGCTTTCGGGAACGGGCGAGAAGGTGACGGTTAGCCTGCACCATACGGCGCTGTTTATGATGAGCATTGCCGTGACCTCAGCACAGTACGGCAACGTCTATCCGAAGTCGCGCTGTGAAGTCTCCAACCCGTTCAACAACACCTATAAGACCCGTGATGGGCGATGGATGGTCATTTGTATTCCGGAATACGATCGCTTCTTCAATAAGTTTATGGTGCTTCTTGGTCGTGAGGATCTGGTCGACAGTCCGGAATTTTGCCGTATTGCCGATGTGAACCAGTTTGGTCGTAATCGGGACATTATCAATATTATCAGTGAGCAGGTCGCCAAACGTCCGCTTAGCGAGATGATGCGGCTCTTAAAAGAAAACGATTTTGCCCATGAGAAAGGGTATACCCCGGATGAGATTCTGGAAGATGACCAGGCATGGGCGACCGACTGCCTGCGTCACGTTGAGTACCCCACGGGAAATAAACGGGTGCTGGTGACGCCGCCTGTTACGATCCACGGCATGGGAGAATCGCAGATCAAACCGTCCCGGCGACTGGGATATCACTCACAACAAATTCTGAATGAATATGGATACTCAGCTAAGGATATCGAGTCGTTACGTCAGGAGGGCGCAGTCATTTTACCCGCCTGACGATCTCGGTTTTTAAATCGTTTGCTGCGCTGGTCTTCGAGTGCTGAACGCAGATATTCCGGAATAAATCCGCTGTTTTCGCAGTTCCCGACAGACCAGCCAGGCCGTGCAGCAGCACTGAGAAGAGTAGAGGAGCATTGATGGCAACCACTATTCCTACTTATGCATTATACGGTGAGCAGTCTGGGCTAAGCTGGGAGAATTTTTTCAATGTCGAGATGATCTCCTTGCGATCAAAGGATCTGAACTGGCGGGCAAGCCCGCATGTACATGACTCGCTCATTCAGGTGTTATTCATCCAGCGAGGGCAGGTCGAAGTATTGATGAACTGCACGCGACAACTGGCCAAAGCCCCCTGTCTGATTCTGGTCCCCGCGCAGACTGTTCACGGTTTTCACTACACGCCAGATACCGAAGGACTCACCATTACTGCTTCGCAGCGGCCGCTTGAGTCGGTCATTGGCGTGCTGGCACCCGATATCCTCAAGCTGGTGCATAAACCGTGCATTATTTCGCTGGAATATTTCCCCGAGGAGAAGGATGCCATCTGGGCGTTTTATTACTCCATGCTGAATGAATTACGCGTGCCCATGATTAACCAGACAGCAATGTGCGCGTCGCTGTTTATCTCTATGTTTGTTCATCTATCGCGGATTACCGAGCCCGGTTTCGCCGATCAGCAGATGGACAACTCGTCGCGCAAGGCATCGCAGATCAACAAATTCCTCGCCATCGTTGACCAGAAATTTCGCCAGCGGCTGACGGTGAATGATTACTCCTGTGAAATGGGAATGTCACCCGGACATCTCTCGCGTCTGTGCCGTTTAACGCTGGGGATGTCGAGTCTGGATGTGATTAATATGCGGGTGATTCAGGAGGCGCAGCGCGAGCTGGTTTATACCTCAAAGACCATCAAACAACTGGCTGCCTTTCTGGGATTTAACGATGAGGCCTATTTTACCCGTTTCTTTCATAAACATACGGGCGTAAGTCCCAGTCAGTTCCGGGAACGGGCCGTGCGGGAAATTGCGACGGGAGAAGAGTACCTGTAAATGCGTTCAACACATCCCGCCATTGCTGCGGGATGTGAACTGCAATATTTATTCACTTTCCGCCGGTAACACAGGCATCCAGTCGATCGGTGTCTGGCCGTGTTTTTCCAGCCATTCATTTGCCAGAACAAAGTGCTTACACCCGAAGAAGCCCCTGTGTGCGGATAACGGTGACGGGTGGGGCGCTTTCAATACATGGTGGCGTTTACCGTCGATAATTGACCCTTTCTTCTGCGCATGCGATCCCCAAAGTAAAAACACCACGCCTTCACGGTGTTCATTGATGAGACTGATGACTTTATCGGTAAAGGTCTCCCAGCCAAGACTGGCATGGGAGTGCGCCTGCCCGGCGCGCACCGTTAAGACAGTATTGAGAAGCAGCACGCCCTGATGCGCCCAGCTTTCCAGATAACCATGCGTCGGACGAACGAACCCGGGTACCGACTGTTCGAGCTCTTTATACATATTCAGTAATGATGGCGGGATGGCGATACCGGGACGCACCGAAAATGCCAGCCCATGGGCCTGACCGGGGCCGTGATAGGGATCCTGACCGAGGATCACGACTTTGACATCGCCCAGTTCAGTAAAACGGAACGCATTGAAGACATCTTTTTGCGGCGGATAGATGGTGACACCGGACTGCCGTTCTGTCGCTACCGCGCTGAGGGTATTGATAAAGTAAGGCTGTTGTTTCTCTTCTGCCAGCACATCATGCCATGTTAATGAGGTGGTCATCCCGCTCTCCTGCCAATTTCAGTGACTGTAGCTTAACTGCTTCTTCCGCTGGCGCAAAATCGACACGTAAAACAGAACGTTAGAAGCTTAAAAAAATTTGAAAATTTACAAAAATTTTAAGAGGTAGAAAGTTGCTAACTTGATGTAAAACAATAAATTCCGCCTATCACCTTTTTCGCAGTGTGGTTTTTATTGATTTTAATCAAAGAATCGGGGGTGTGTGGAGGGTATATATACACTCAAGCAACAATGGTTTTACCAATTGGCCGCCACAAGGCCGATCAAATCAAAAATAATGCCTAAGGGAGGCACATCATGATTACGGGTATCCAAATTACTAAAGCGGCAAATGATGATCTGTTGAACTCTTTCTGGTTGCTCGACAGCGAAAAAGGCGAAGCGCGCTGTGTTTGTGCAAAAGCCGGTTATTCCGAAGATGAAGTCGTTGCCGTGAGCAAACTGGGTGACATTGAATACCGTGAAATTCCGATGGAAGTGAAACCGGAAGTCCGTGTAGAAGGCGGTCAGCATCTGAACGTAAACGTGCTGCGTCGCGAAACGCTTCTGGATGCTGTAGAACATCCGGAAAAATACCCACAGCTGACCATCCGTGTTTCTGGCTATGCCGTACGTTTCAATTCTCTGACGCCGGAACAGCAGCGCGACGTTATCGCTCGTACCTTTACTGAAAGCCTGTAATCCGCAGGCTGCAGAAATAAAAACGCCGGGCTATCCCGGCGTTTTTTTATTCTTCGTTATTTTGTTGTTCTGTTGCGGCGGCGCTTGGCTTACGGCGCTTACCAATATTTTTAGTATCGCGGTGGCGCTGTTTAACGCGCGGCTTCTCTTTTTCTTTCTCTTTTTTCTTCTCTGCACGCTTAGCCAGCACTTTCTTCGACGGCTTGCCGGTCATTTTTTCGCTCGGCGCGCGCGTAATGGGGCGCAGTTCATCAATCACGCGGATTTTCAGCGGTTCTTCAACGTAGCGACCAATCTTCTGCAATAGCAGATGATCGTGAGTTTCGACCAGTGAAATCGCGGTCCCTTTGCGTCCCGCACGACCGGTACGGCCAATGCGGTGCAGATAGGTGTCACCACTGCGCGGCATATCGAAGTTAAACACATGGCTCACGTCAGGAATATCGATACCACGGGCGGCGACATCAGTGGCAACCAGCACATTAACGCGACCGTCGGTCAGGCGTTTGATGCCTTCAACGCGTTTCGCCTGTGCCATCTCGCCTTCGAGATAGCAGTTGTTGATACCCGCTGCACGCAACTGCTCCGCCAGTTCATGGACACGCTCGCGTTTACGCACGAAGACGATTGAACGGGTTACGCCGTCTTGCTTGAGCAAATGCTTGAGCAATTCCAGCTTGTGTTCGTAGTTGTCCGCGCGGTAGTACCACTGGTGGATCTTTTTACGCTCGCGGGTGGACGGCGTTGCAGAAACTTCAACCGGATCTTCCAGCAGACGCTCGGCGAAGTCTTTGATCGCTTCGCCTTCCAGCGTTGCGGAAAACAGCATGGTCTGTTTGCGCCAGCGTGTTTCGCCAGAAATATGCTCGATGTCCTGCGCAAAGCCCAGATCCAGCATGCGATCCGCTTCGTCGAGGATCAATGTTTCGACCGCACGGCAGTCAAAATTCTCTTCTTTAATGTATTGCAGCAGTCGGCCTGTGGTTGCGACCACGATATCCTGGTTTTCGCTGAACACTTCGGCGTGGTTCATATAGGCCACACCGCCGGTGATGGTAGCAATATCCAGGTGGGTATTTTTTGCCAGCTCGCGGGCGTGGTCGGCAACCTGCATCGCCAGTTCACGAGTCGGCGTCAGGATGAGAATGCGCGGCGGGCCCGATTTCTTACGTGGGAAGTCCAGCAGGTGCTGCAACGCTGGCAGCAAATATGCCGCCGTTTTACCCGTACCGGTCGGCGCTGAGCCAAGTACATCACGCCCTTCAAGCGCAGGCGGAATGGCGGCGGCCTGGATGGCGGTCGGGCGTGTGAAACCTTTCTCCTGGAGCGCGTCCAGTAGGCTGTCGTCGAGTTCGAGTTCGGAAAAAGTCGTTACAGTCATGATCTACCTCTGTGTGGGGCGCTGATTATAGACGTTACGGCTGCAATCTTCATCTGTTTGTAAGCTTATTACTTTTCCGGCGCTTTGCTTTCACCTATGCTACGTCTGTTTCCGTATAGAGGTTGTAAAGATGCCCCACCAGAAGGCGCAGTTGCGCCGCGATGGTTTCACATTTAAAGCGTTTTTTGTTGCACACGATCGTTGCGCCATGAAAGTCGGCACCGACGGCATCTTACTCGGTGCGTGGTCGCCTGTTTCGCGGGCGAAAAGGGTGCTGGATATTGGCACGGGCAGCGGGCTGGTGGCGCTGATGTTGGCGCAGAGAACAACCGATGCGGTTGTCATCGATGCAGTAGAACTCGATGAGCAAGCGGCCGCACAGGCGCAGGAGAATGGGCAGGCGACACCCTGGGCTGCGCGTTTTCATGTCCATCATGCGGATATTCGCGATTGGTGTGCGGGGCAAACGGCACGTTACGATCTGATTGTCAGTAACCCGCCTTTTTTTGCGCAGGGCGTGCAGTGTGCGACCCCGGAGCGGGAACAAGCTCGCTATACCACGACGCTGGATCACGCAGTGTTGCTGGACTGTGCGGCGTCGCTTATCACCGAAGACGGTTTCTTCTGCGTGATCCTCCCGGTAGACGTGAGTGAATCCTTTGCCCAAAAAGCGCAGGGTATAGGCTGGCACTTACGGTTACGTACGGATGTGGCGGAGTATGAAAATCGCCCGCCGCATCGCATATTAATGGCCTTTTCGCCAACGCCGGGGGAATGTTTCACCGACTGGCTGGCGATCCGCGGTGCCGATCAGCATTATTCTGAAAGTTACACCGCGCTCACTCAGGCTTTCTATTTATTCATGTAAGTGCGTGGCGACAAAACCGTTGGGCCGGATTCAGGCAACTGATCCGGATAATCCAGCGTATAGTGCAAGCCGCGGCTTTCCTTACGTTCCATAGCGCAGCGCACGATAAGCTCTGCCACCTGTACCAGGTTACGTAGTTCCAGCAAATTGTTCGACACGCGGAAATTGGCGTAGTACTCGTCAATTTCCTGCTGGAGCAAAGTAATACGTCGTAAGGCGCGCTCCAGACGTTTGGTGGTACGCACAATGCCAACGTAATCCCACATAAACAAGCGCAGCTCATGCCAGTTATGCTGGAGAATCACACGTTCATCGGCATCGTCGACGCGGCTTTCATCCCAGGCGGGAAGCGTGGGGGCTGGGCGGGTCATGCCGATCCGACGATCAATATCTTCTGCCGCCGACCAGCCGTAAACCAGACATTCGAGTAGCGAGTTAGACGCCATGCGGTTGGCGCCATGCAGGCCCGTATAGCTCACTTCGCCAATCGCATACAAGCCATCGACATCGGCCCGACCATGTTCGTCCACCATGACGCCGCCGCAGGTATAATGCGCGGCAGGCACGATAGGTACCTGATCTTTGGTTAAATCGATCCCCAGCCCCAGCAGTTTTTCATAAATCATCGGGAAATGCTGGCGGACAAAATCCTCAGGCTTATGGCTGATGTCGAGATACATACAATCAACCCCCAGACGTTTCATCTCGTGATCAATGGCGCGCGCGACAACATCGCGCGGTGCCAGTTCGCCGCGAGGGTCAAAATCGGGCATGAAACGGGTGCCGTCCGGACGTTTAAGATGCGCCCCTTCACCGCGCAGAGCTTCGGTGAGCAGGAAATTGCGCGCCTGTGGGTGGAACAGGGCCGTCGGGTGAAACTGATTGAACTCCAGGTTTGCCACGCGACATCCGGCACGCCAGGCCATGGCGATACCGTCGCCGGATGAGATATCCGGGTTGGTGGTGTACTGGTACACTTTTGATGCGCCGCCCGTCGCCAGCACGACGGCTTTTGCATGGCAGGTTTCCACAATCTCTTTATTACGGTTCCAGATCCATGCGCCTACGACGCGACGCGTGCCGGGCAGGCCGATTTTATCGGAAACAATCAAATCCACCGCGTTGCTGCGTTCAATGATATGAATGTTTGGGTGATTCAGCGCCTTGCTGACCAGGGTGTTTTCAACCTCTTTTCCGGTGGCATCGGCGGCATGCAGAATGCGGCGGTGGCTGTGGCCGCCTTCGCGGGTCAGGTGATAGCTTTCGCTTCCTTGTGCATCCACCTGCATATCGAACGCGACGCCCTGATCGATCAGCCATTGCACACACTGACGGGCGTTACTGGCAACAAACTCTGCTGCCTGACGTTCAACAATACCAGCCCCGGCAATCAGCGTATCTTCGACATGAGACTCAACGCTGTCGGTTTCATCAAACACAGCGGCAATACCGCCCTGTGCGTAAAAAGTTGAGCCTTCACTCACCGGCCCTTTGCTTAACACGATAACGTTGTGGCGTTCAGCGAGGCGCAGAGCAACAGACAGGCCCGCGGCACCGCTGCCAATGACCAGCACATCGCACGAAAGTTCGGGGGTTGTTTTCATGATGGTGTGTTTAATTTACTAAACAAGGTTCGGGCAGCATAGCACTGCAATCTACCCTGGCGTAACCATTTTTTAATGATTTGTACTAACGGCTAAACATGCGAGGGCGGCATAAATGCGATGCCCGCAAGAAAATCGTTATCTGGCAGATTGTTAGCTGATATGGATTAGGTGATGAAAAAAAGGCTGTGTTGCGTTACTCTCTGGCGGTCTTCGGGTCTTTTCATAATCAACATACCCGATACAGAGTTTGTGGACTTATAATGAGTCATAATGAAAAGTCTGCAGAACGATTCACAAAAACAAAGGCGTAACGGAACTTTTTACTGAACCTTCGCTCTAAATGGCTGCTTGCTCATATAGTGCAGTTTTGGAGTGGCGTTTCATTTACGCGTGGAAATAGGTTTTGGGGAGATTTTACCTCGGATGAGCGAGCAGTTAACGGATCAGGTCCTTGTTGAGAGGGTCCAGAAAGGAGATCAGAAGGCGTTCAACTTACTGGTAGTACGCTACCAGCATAAAGTGGCGAGTCTGGTTTCCCGCTATGTGCCTTCTGGCGATGTGCCTGATGTCGTACAAGAGTCATTTATTAAGGCTTATCGCGCGCTGGACTCGTTCCGGGGAGATAGTGCTTTTTATACCTGGCTATACCGTATCGCTGTGAATACAGCAAAAAATTATCTGGTTGCTCAGGGACGCAGGCCGCCATCAAGTGATGTCGACGCGATTGAAGCAGAAAACTTCGAAAGTGGCGGAGCGCTGAAAGAAATTTCGAACCCTGAGAACTTAATGTTGTCAGAAGAACTGAGACAAATAGTTTTCCGTACTATTGAGTCGCTCCCGGAAGATTTACGCATGGCAATTACGTTACGGGAGTTGGATGGTCTGAGCTATGAAGAGATAGCCGCTATCATGGATTGCCCGGTAGGTACAGTGCGTTCACGTATCTTCCGAGCGCGGGAAGCTATTGATAATAAAGTTCAACCGCTTATCAGGCGTTGACGATAGCGGGATACTGGAAAAGGTATTAGGCATGCAGAAAGAACAACTTTCCGCTTTAATGGACGGTGAAACGCTGGATAGGGAGCTGCTCTCTGAGCTGTCTCGCGATCCTGAAATGCAGAAAACCTGGGAGAGCTACCATCTCATTCGCGACGCAATGCGCGGTGATACGGCTGATGTTCTCCACTTCGATATCTCAGCCCAAGTTATGGCCGCGATTGAAAATGAGTCTGTTCAACCGACGACACCATTAATCCCTGAGGCTCAGCCTGCGCCGCACCAGTGGCAGAAAATGCCATTCTGGACAAAAGTCCGTCCATGGGCCAGTCAATTGACACAAATGGGCGTGGCTGCATGTGTATCGCTTGCAGTTATTGTGGGTGTCCAGCACTATAATGGACAGTCTGAATCCACCCAGCAGCCAGAAGCGCCGGTGTTTAATACACTGCCGATGATGGGCAAAGCCAGCCCGGTAAGTCTGGGTGTTCCGGCTGATGCAACGGCGGATGTCGGTCAGCAACAGCAGGTGCAGGAACAGCGTCGCCGTATTAACGCCATGTTGCAGGATTACGAACTGCAACGTCGTCTGCACTCCGAACAGCTTAAGTTTGAGCAGGCACAAACGCAGCAGGCTGCTGTGCAAGTGCCAGGAAATCAAACGTTAGGAACCCAATCGCAGTAATGAAGCAACTTTGGTGTGCCATGTCTTTTGTGGCAGCAGGCCTGTTCTTCTCAAGCAACGCCTCGGCAGATACCTCGTCCGGGGCGTTGTTGCAGCAGATGAACGTGGCGAGCCAGTCACTCAGCTATGAACTGTCCTTTATCAGCATTAACAAGCAAGGGGTAGAGTCTCTGCGTTACCGCCACGCGCGTGTAAACAATCAACCTCTCGCTCAGCTTTTGCAAATGGACGGCCCCCGCCGGGAAGTGGTACAGCGTGGCAATGAGATAAGCTACTTTGAGCCGGGTCTTGAGCCCTTTACGCTGAATGGCGACTACATTGTCGATTCGCTCCCTTCGCTGGTATATACCGATTTCAAACGCCTTGCGCCTTATTACGATTTTATTTCTGTCGGACGTACGCGTATTGCCGATCGCTTGTGCGAAGTGATCCGGGTTGTTGCCCGTGACGGAACGCGTTATAGCTACATTGTCTGGATGGATGCGGAAACGCGCCTGCCAATGCGCGTGGATCTTCTCGACAGAGATGGCGAAACGTTGGAACAGTTCCGCGTGATTGCCTACACCGTAAACGGGCAACAGATCGCCAGCAGTATGCAGACCCTTGCTAAAGCCAACTTGCCGCCGTTGCTGTCCGTTCCGCAGGGCGACAGCGTTGCCTTTAATTGGTTGCCTTCCTGGTTACCGCAAGGTTTTAGTGAAGTCTCCAGCAGTCGTCGTCAGCTTCCTACCATAGACATGCCTGTCGAATCCCGCCTTTATTCCGATGGCCTGTTTAGTTTCTCGGTGAACGTCAATCGTGCTAATCAGAACAGTGCCGATCAGATGTTGCGTACCGGACGCCGGACCGTGAGTACAACCATCCGTGATAACGCTGAAATTACTATTGTGGGTGAATTACCCCCACAAACGGCCAAGCGTATTGCGGACAGCATCAAATTCAGGGCAGCACAATGATTAAAGAGTGGGCGACCGTCGTCTCATGGAAAAACGGTGAAGCGCTGGTGGAGTGCGATGTTAAAGCCTCCTGTAGCAGTTGTGCTTCACGAAGTGGATGCGGGAGCCGCGTACTGAACAAACTTGGGCCGCAAATGACCCATACCTTGTCCGTACCGTGCGATCAGCCGCTGGTTGCCGGGCAAAAAGTGGAGCTGGGAATTGGCGAAGCCAGCTTATTGACGTCAGCGCTGCTGGTGTATATGTCTCCGCTGGTTGGTCTTTTCCTGATGTCGGCGCTCTTCCAGACCCTTTTTAATCAGGATCTGGCCACGTTGTGCGGCGCCATATTGGGTGGGGTTGGCGGTTTTTTACTGGCGCGGAGTTTTTCGCCAAAACTGGCGAATCGTTCCGAATGGCAGCCGGTGATTATCAGCGTTGGCCTCCCTCCCGACCTGGTGCGCATCGACAATTCACCTGCCGAATAATGCCAGTGATTTTCCTGTCTTACCGGGGGGAATGCGCTGCCTGGTTTGTTGCCAGTATGAGCATTTCCCCGCATTGTGGTTGTAGTGTAGAATGCGGCGTTTCAGACTTTTGACGTCAGGCTCCGAACCGCGGCCTCTTAGTTATTCGTAAGGCAAAAAATCTCCCTATATGAAGAATATACGTAACTTTTCGATCATTGCTCACATCGACCACGGTAAGTCGACGCTGTCTGACCGCATTATCCAAATTTGTGGCGGCTTGTCCGATCGCGAAATGGAAGCTCAGGTTCTTGATTCTATGGATCTCGAACGTGAACGCGGTATTACCATCAAGGCGCAGAGCGTTACGCTGGACTTTAAAGCGTCCGATGGCGAAACCTATCAACTGAACTTTATCGATACTCCTGGTCACGTTGACTTCTCCTACGAAGTTTCCCGTTCGCTGGCCGCCTGTGAAGGTGCGTTGCTGGTGGTGGATGCCGGCCAGGGGGTAGAGGCGCAGACGCTGGCAAACTGCTATACCGCCATGGAAATGGATCTGGAAGTGGTGCCGGTACTGAATAAAATCGACCTGCCTGCAGCCGATCCGGAACGTGTTGCGGAAGAAATTGAAGATATCGTTGGTATCGATGCCACCGACGCGGTGCGTTGCTCTGCAAAAACCGGTGTGGGTGTTGTCGATGTCCTCGAACGCCTGGTGCGCGAAATTCCGGCACCTCAAGGTGATCCGGATGCACCGTTACAGGCACTGATTATTGACTCCTGGTTCGATAACTACCTGGGCGTCGTGTCGTTGATCCGTGTGAAAAACGGTACGCTGCGTAAAGGCGATAAAGTCAAAGTGATGAGTACCGGCCAGGTCTATAACGCTGACCGTCTGGGCATCTTCACACCGAAACAGGTTGACCGTACTGAACTGAATTGCGGCGAAGTAGGCTGGCTGGTTTGCGCCATTAAAGACATTATGGGCGCGCCGGTGGGCGATACCCTGACGCTGGCGCGAAATGCGGCTGACAAAGCGCTGCCAGGCTTTAAAAAGGTGAAGCCGCAGGTTTATGCCGGTCTGTTCCCGGTAAGCTCCGACGATTACGAGAACTTCCGTGATGCGCTCGGCAAGCTGAGCCTGAACGATGCATCACTGTTCTACGAACCGGAAAGTTCTACCGCGCTGGGCTTTGGTTTCCGCTGCGGCTTCCTTGGTCTGCTGCATATGGAGATCATTCAGGAGCGTCTGGAGCGTGAATACGATCTGGATCTGATCACCACCGCACCAACGGTAGTCTACGAAGTTGAGACCACCTCGAAAGAGGTTATCTACGTCGACAGTCCGTCCAAGCTGCCACCGCTGAACAATATTTATGAGCTGCGTGAGCCAATTGCCGAGTGTCATATGCTGCTGCCACAGGAGTTCCTGGGCAACGTAATTACGCTCTGTATCGAGAAACGTGGCGTGCAGACCAACATGGTTTACCACGGTAACCAGGTGGCGCTGACCTATGAAATCCCGATGGCGGAAGTGGTGCTCGACTTCTTCGACCGTCTGAAGTCAACCTCCCGTGGCTACGCGTCACTGGATTACAACTTCAAACGCTTCCAGGCTTCCAACATGGTACGTGTGGACGTGCTGATCAACGGTGAGCGTGTTGATGCGCTGGCGCTGATCACCCACAACGACAACGCACCATACCGCGGGCGCGAGCTGGTTGAGAAGATGAAAGATCTCATCCCGCGTCAACAGTTTGATATTGCCATTCAGGCGGCCATTGGTAACCACATCATTGCCCGTTCGACGGTAAAACAACTGCGTAAAAACGTTCTGGCAAAATGCTATGGCGGTGACGTTAGCCGTAAGAAAAAGCTGCTGCAGAAACAGAAAGAAGGTAAGAAACGCATGAAGCAGGTCGGTAACGTCGAACTGCCGCAGGAAGCGTTCCTCGCCATTCTGCATGTCGGTAAAGACGGCAAATAACCCTTAAGGAGTTGGCATGGCGAACATGTTTGCCCTGATCCTGGTCGTTGCGACCCTGGCGACGGGATTTCTATGGTGCCTGGATAAGTTTATTTTTGCACCCAAACGCCGTGAGCGTCAGGCTGTTGCCCAACTGGCAACAGGTGATGCCCTCGATAACAAAACGCTGAAAAAAGTCGGCCCGAAACCGGGCTGGCTGGAAACTGGCGCATCGGTTTTCCCGGTGCTGGCGATTGTTCTGGTCGTGCGTTCATTTATTTATGAACCCTTCCAGATCCCGTCAGGTTCGATGATGCCAACCTTGCTGATTGGTGATTTTATTCTGGTTGAGAAGTTCGCCTATGGCATTAAAGATCCGATTTACCAGAAAACCCTGATCGAAACCGGTCATCCGAAACGTGGTGACATCGCGGTATTTAAATATCCGGACGATCCGCGTCTTGATTACATCAAACGTGTTGTCGGCTTGCCGGGCGATAAAGTGAGTTACGATCCGGTCGCCAAAGAGGTTACCGTTCAGCCAAAATGCAGCTCCGGCCAGGCCTGTGATAACGCGCTGCCAATCACCTACAGTAATGTTGAGCCGAGTGATTTCGTGCAGACCTTCGGGCGCCGCACGGGCGGGGAAGCCAGCAGTGGTTTCTTCCAGTTGCCGAAAGGCGAGAACCGTGATGATGGTATTCGTCTGGGTGAGCGCAAAGAGACGCTGGGGGATGTCACCCACCGTATTCTGACCGTGCCGGTCGCGCAGGATCAACTGGGCATGTATTACAAACAGCAGGGCCAGCCGCTGGCGACGTGGATTGTTCCGCCGGGTCATTACTTCATGATGGGCGATAACCGCGATAACAGCGCTGACAGCCGTTATTGGGGCTTTGTACCAGAAGCCAATCTGGTGGGCAGAGCTACCGCGATCTGGATGAGTTTTGAAAAACAAGAAGGTGAATGGCCAACCGGCGTGCGCTTAAGTCGCATTGGTGGCATTCATTAATTCAACGGGGTGCGGACAGAATATCCGCACCCCGAATTATTTCCGCGATAAATCCGTTCAGACTAACGACATCCCATGTCGTTGCGTATAGAATGTTCCCCCGAAGTTTCAGGCTGGCTCCTCAGGGCGCCACAGCACACGAAACCGCGTTGGTTCTTACACTTCATCATGCGCGCCATCGATTAAAAGAGGCTGCCAATCGATGATATGTACTTTCAGGTCGGTTTCGTGTGCTGCATTGTTGACGCATTCATCTATTGGTATCGCATGAACCCCATCGTAATAAATCGGCTTCAGCGGAAGCTGGGCTACACTTTTCATCATCAGGAGCTGTTGCAGCAGGCATTAACGCATCGCAGTGCCAGCAGCAAGCATAACGAGCGTCTCGAATTTTTAGGCGACTCCATTTTAAGTTTTGTGATTGCCAATGCGCTATATCACCGTTTCCCGCGTGTGGACGAAGGTGATATGAGTCGTATGCGCGCAACGCTGGTTCGCGGAAACACACTGGCGGAAATCGCCCGTGAGTTTGAACTGGGTGAATGTCTGCGCTTAGGGCCTGGTGAACTGAAAAGCGGTGGTTTTCGTCGTGAATCAATTCTGGCCGATACCGTAGAAGCGTTGATCGGTGGGGTATTCCTCGACAGCGATATTCAGACTGTCGAGAAACTGATCCTGAACTGGTATCAAACACGTCTGGACGAAATCAGTCCGGGTGATAAACAAAAAGATCCAAAAACCCGTTTGCAGGAATTTTTGCAGGGTCGCCACCTCCCTCTGCCGTCTTATCTGGTGGTGCAGGTGCGTGGTGAAGCACACGATCAGGAATTCACTATCCACTGCCAGGTCAGTGGCCTGAAAGAACCGGTAGTAGGCACAGGTTCAAGCCGCCGTAAGGCAGAACAGGCCGCAGCCGAACAGGCGCTGAAAAAACTGGAGCTGGAATGAGCACTGAAACTGAAAAAACATATTGTGGGTTTATCGCCATCGTTGGCCGCCCTAACGTGGGTAAATCCACGCTGTTGAATAATCTGCTCGGGCAGAAGATTTCCATTACCTCGCGCAAAGCGCAGACCACCCGTCACCGCATCGTGGGTATTCACACCGAAGGGGCTTACCAGGCCATCTACGTGGACACTCCCGGCTTGCATATGGAAGAGAAGCGCGCGATTAACCGCCTGATGAACAAAGCGGCGAGCAGCTCGATTGGTGATGTAGAACTGGTCATTTTCGTCGTGGAAGGCACCCGCTGGACGCCGGACGACGAAATGGTGCTCAATAAACTGCGTGAAGGGAAAGCGCCGGTTATCCTGGCTATCAACAAAGTCGATAACGTGCAGGAAAAGGCCGATTTGCTGCCGCATCTGCAGTTCCTGGGTAGCCAGATGAACTTCCTCGATATCGTCCCAATCTCTGCTGAGACCGGCTTTAACGTTGATACTATTGCCAGCATTGTGCGCAAGCATCTGCCGGAAGCGGTTCACCATTTCCCGGAAGATTATATTACCGACCGCTCTCAGCGTTTTATGGCGTCCGAGATCATTCGTGAAAAACTGATGCGTTTTCTGGGCGCTGAATTGCCGTATTCCGTCACCGTTGAAATTGAGCGTTTTATTACCAATGAACGTGGTGGTTACGATATCAACGGGTTGATCCTCGTTGAACGCGAAGGGCAGAAGAAGATGGTGATTGGCAACAAAGGGGCCAAAATTAAAACCATTGGAATCGAAGCCCGTAAAGACATGCAGGAGATGTTCGAAGCCCCGGTTCACCTTGAGCTGTGGGTGAAAGTGAAATCGGGCTGGGCCGATGACGAGCGTGCACTGCGTAGTCTTGGCTACGTTGACGATCTTTAAGAGTTGATACTCTATGGATTTCGAGTTGCAGGAAGGCGGCAAGACCGTGAATCCCCTGGAGCTTACATCGGTAAGTTACTGGGGGGAGCTGGCGCAGCTAACGCGCCTGCAGCTTGAAAGACGACGAGTATGATGGAGGGCTGGCAGCGCGCATTCGTCCTGCATAGTCGCCCCTGGAGCGAAACCAGCTTAATGCTGGACGTCTTCACGGAAGAGTCGGGTCGCGTGCGCCTGGTCGCTAAAGGCGCACGTTCAAAACGTTCCAACCTGAAAGGCGCGTTACAGCCTTTCACCCCCTTGCTGGTACGCTTTGGCGGACGCGGCGAAGTCAAAACGCTGCGCAGCGCTGAAGCCGTCTCTCTGGCGCTTCCCCTTTCCGGGATTACGCTTTACAGCGGTCTGTATGTCAACGAGCTCCTGTCACGGGTTCTTGAACATGAGACTCGCTTCTCTGAACTTTTCTTCGATTATCTGCACTGTATCCAGGCACTGGCTGGCGCAATCGGTACGCCCGAACCGGTTTTACGTCGTTTTGAACTCGCGTTGCTGGGGCACCTCGGATATGGCGTAGATTTTCTGCACTGTGCAGGCAGCGGTGAACCTGTTGACGACACCATGACCTACCGTTATCGCGAAGAGAAGGGATTTATTGCCAGCGTGGTGGTGGATAACAGCACATTTACCGGGCGGCATTTGCGTGCGCTTGCCGAACGCGAATTTCCCGATATGGATACGCTCAGGGCGGCGAAACGCTTTACCCGCATAGCGTTAAAGCCGTATCTTGGGGGCAAACCGCTCAAGAGCCGGGAACTGTTTCGCCAGTTTATGCCGAAACGTTAACGGAGCCGAATTTCCGACTCGCTTTCGCCTTTGCGCATGTGAGCAGAAGGGCGGGGTGAGTAGAACGTAAAGACGAACGAAAAAGAAAACGAGGATTGTGATGGCTGAATTACTGTTAGGCGTCAACATTGACCACATTGCCACCCTGCGCAATGCGCGCGGCACGGCGTATCCGGACCCGGTACAGGCGGCATTTATTGCGGAACAGGCCGGTGCGGACGGTATTACCGTACATTTGCGTGAAGATCGTCGCCATATCACTGACCGCGATGTTCGCGTACTGCGTCAGACTCTGGATACTCGCATGAATCTTGAAATGGCCGTTACAGAAGAGATGCTGGGGATTGCGGTCGAAACTAAGCCGCATTTCTGTTGCCTGGTGCCGGAGAAACGCCAGGAAGTGACCACCGAAGGCGGTCTGGATGTGGCCGGGCAACGTGACAAAATGCGTGATGCCTGCAAGCGTCTGGCAGATGCCGGTATCCTGGTCTCGCTGTTTATTGACGCCGATGTTGAGCAGATCAAAGCGGCTGCCGATGTTGGCGCGCCATACATCGAAATTCACACCGGTTGTTATGCCGACGCGAAAGACGAAGCGGAACAGGCAAAAGAGCTGGAACGCATCGCTAAAGCGGCGACCTATGCGGCAAGCCTCGGCCTGAAAGTTAATGCCGGTCATGGCCTCACCTACCATAACGTGCAGGCTATCGCACGCCTGCCGGAAATGCATGAGCTGAACATTGGCCATGCCATTATTGGTCGTGCTGTCATGAGCGGCCTGAAAGAGGCTGTCGCGGAAATGAAACGCCTGATGGTGGAAGCGCGTAAGTAATGGCTATTCTTGGCATTGGCACAGATATTGTCGAAATTGAGCGTATTGAAGCGGTGATTGCCCGTAGCGGCGATCGCCTGGCAAAACGCGTGTTAAGCGACAATGAATGGGCCATCTGGGAGAGGCATCAGCAACCGGTGCGTTTTCTCGCCAAACGCTTTGCCGTCAAAGAAGCGGCGGCAAAAGCGTTTGGAACGGGTATCCGCAACGGGCTCGCGTTTAACCAGTTTGAAGTATTTAACGACGAGCTGGGCAAGCCCTGTCTGCGGCTGTGGGGGGAAGCGTTAGCGCTTGCGGAAAAACTGGGCGTGGCGCACATGCATGTCACGCTGGCAGATGAGCGCCGCTATGCCTGCGCGACGGTGATTATCGAGAGTTAAGGACCTTATTTCAGGGCGTCATTGGCGATGTCAGTTTGAACTCGCACAGCAGAAACCGGAGTGTACTCAGGTACGTGAGGATTGCGGGCACTGCCCTGGTTTAAAACGCCAGGTAAAATAGCCCTGAGTCAGGTTCTAGATCTTATCTGCGTGGTGCATTTGTACAAACTTGTCCCACAACTGCTCTTCGCTTTCGGCATGTGCCGGATCTTTCAAAATGGTATTGGGGATCGGGCACACTTTCTGGCAGGTCGGTGTTTCGTAGTGTCCAATACATTCCGTGCAGCGATCGCTGTTAATCTCATAAATGCTCTCTCCCATCGAAATGGCCTCATTAGGGCATTCGGGCTCGCACATATCGCAATTGATGCATTTTTTGGTGATTAACAGCGCCATCAGGAAAATCTCAGAAACCTCACACAAACAGGGCGGGCATTATACGATCATTCCCTGTTCAAACCAGTTTTTTTACCAGCTCCTCGCTGTGACGAATGCGTTCCGGCGCATGTTCCAGATCGCGCTGGACCAGGGCCATAAATAACAGATCGGTGAGCATCGTTTGGGCGCTGGTCGATGAGATAGCCGCGCTGCGGGTCGCCTGCTCTTCGGCAATCGTGTACAGACAGTGGCTGGCGCGCTGTTGCAGGGCATTAGGTGTGAAACCGGTAATCGCCAGAATGCGTCCACCGGCGCGCAACATTTCATCGGCAGCCATATTGATCTCGCGGCGCTCACCAGAATACGAGATCGGTAACAACAGATCTTGTGGATCCATCGCCTGCACCGTAGCCAGCAGGGCGTGCATATCCTGCTCGACTACGGCATTCAGGCCAATTTTCATCAGCTTCCAGCCAAAATTACGCGCCACCAGACCGGATGCGCCAATCCCGGTCAACACAATGCGTCTTGCCGTGCGCAGCATCTCCACGCTTTGCTGTAGCTTCTCTTCGCTGTTCACATCCAGCGTGGCGCGCATGGCGCTCAGATTCTCATTGATAAGCTTTTCGCCAACCACGCGCAGCGTATCGTCACCGAGAATCTGATTGTGCACAGTGATGGAGAGGGGAACCGGGCTGCTGGCGAGTGCCTCGCTGATCGCCAGTTTCAGTGCCGGAAAGCCTTTGAACCCCAGCTTCTGGGCAAATTTCACCACGCTCGACTGACTCACTCCCGCCTCCAGAGCCAGTTGCTGAGAGCTTAAATGACGAGCGCGATCGGGCTCGGCCAGCAAGAAATCCGCCAGCTTCTTATCGCTCTGTGCAAATCCGGCATAACGCTGGCGAATACTAAGTAAACAGTTCATCTCGTCTCCTGAGGCAAAATGTGACCACAATTACAAATACGCATTTGACGCAGGCAAATGAATTTTATATTCCATGTCTTGCTATTATTATGAATAAAAAATTCTTTAGGAGCAAAAATGAATCTTGGCGCACTGGTTTCCGAGACACGCAATCCAGAAACTATGGATTTAGACGCATTAACGACCATCGAATTAGTTAACCGTTTTAACCAACAGGATACGCTGGTCGCTCAGGCAGTAAAAGCCACCTTACCGGAAGTTGCTAGGGCGGTGGATGCGGCGGCGCTGGCGTTGAAAGCGGGCGGCAGAATTATTTATATGGGCGCCGGTACCAGTGGGCGACTTGGTGTGCTGGATGCTTCTGAGTGCCCGCCGACCTTTGGCGTGCCGCACGGTCTGGTGGTCGGGCTGATTGCCGGTGGACCTGGGGCATTGCTCAAAGCCGTTGAAGGGGCGGAAGACAATGCACAGCTCGGCGAGGACGATTTGAAAGCCCTCTCACTGAACGCTGCGGATCTGGTGGTGGGGCTGGCAGCGTCCGGGCGCACGCCCTATGTCATCGGCGGCCTGAAATATGCCAGTGCCGTGGGCTGCACCACCGTGGCGGTCTCCTGTAACCCGGATTCCCCTATTGCCCATGAAGCGGATATTGCCATTTCACCGGTGGTTGGCCCGGAGGCGCTCACTGGCTCCACGCGTCTGAAATCGGGCACTGCGCAGAAATTGGTACTCAATATGATTTCCACCGGGGCGATGGTGAAATTTGGCAAGGTTTATCAAAACCTGATGGTCGATATGAAAGCGACAAATATCAAGCTGGTGGACCGTGCCTGTCGCATGGTAGTAGAGGCAACAGGCGTCACGCGTGATGTCGCGGAAAGCGTACTGAAACAGACTGATTTCGACGTCAAACCGGCCATTTTGATGGTGTTGACCGGGCTTGATGCGCCTGCGGCTCGCGCGAAACTGACGGCTCATCAGGGCTTTTTACGGGCGGCGTTAGAAAACTAAAGAGGCGTGTGTATGGACAAAACAGCAGCGCTCGCCAGCGCCATCCTAAACGGCGTGGGCGGGCAGGGTAACATTCAGCGTCTTGAAAACTGCATGACCCGCGTGCGCGTCGAACTTTTCGATGACGCGAAGCTGGACCTGGCGGCCACAAAACAGTTGCCAGGGGTTAGCGGCTATGTCAAACAGGGCCAGCAGCATCAGTTTATTGTCGGGCCGGGTAAGGCGGCGCAGGTGGTGGATGCGATGCGAGCACAAATGAGCGGGGCGGACGCGGCGCTAGATAATGTCGAGCATAACAAGGCACAGGCGAAAGCCAAATACAAAGCCCCAATGAGTGATGCGCTGCGTAAGCTGGCAAACGTCTTTATTCCGCTGATCCCGGCGTTTATCGCCTCGGGGCTGATCACGGGTATTATCAATATCCTCAAACGTCCGGATATCGTCGGCGATTTTGCGACACAATACCCCAATATGCTCGGTTTGCTGGCCATTTTTGGCAGCGCTGTGTTTGCCATCATGAATATTCTGGTGGGGGTAAATACCGCGAAGGTATTTGGCGGCTCGCAGGCGCTGGGTGGGGTGATGGCCGGGATCCTCTCCAGCCCACAACTGGCGCAAATTACCCTGTTTGGCGAGGCGCTGCAGCCGGGCCGCGGTGGGGTTATCGCGGTGTTACTGGTCGTGGCCTTAATGTGCTGGATTGAGAAAAAATTTCGCGACATTCTGCCCGGCTCGATCGAACTTATCCTTAACCCGTTGCTGACCACGCTTATCGCAGGGACGGTGGCGATTATTGTGCTACAACCTTTGGGCGGCGTGATTTCCGAGGGCATCGCGCACGGGGCTTCCTGGGCTATTGATCGCGGCGGCCTGCTGGTGGGGGCTATCCTTGCAGGCGCATTTCTGCCGCTCGTGCTTACCGGGCTTCATCAGGGGCTGGTGCCCATCCACGTAGAGCTGGTACAGGCGCATGGTTACAACGCCCTGTTCCCGATTCTGGCGATGGCGGGTGTCGGGCAGGTGGGGGCGGCGATTGCGGTGCTCATGAAAACCCGTAATGCGCGCCTGAAAAAGGTGATCAAAGGCGCACTCCCGGTGGGATTACTGGGGATAGGCGAGCCGCTGATTTTCGGTGTCACCCTGCCGCTGGGGAAACCTTTTCTCGGCGCGTGTTTAGGCGGCGCCGTTGGCGGTGCGCTGATAAGCTACTGGAAAGTGGCGACGGTTATCACCTTCGGCATCTCCGGATTACCGCTTGCGTTAACCATTGTTACCGGAAAAGTGATGCTCTATCTGTTAGGCTATTTGGTAGCAGTGATAGCCGGGTTCCTGTTTACCTGGCTGTTGGGTTTCACCGATCCTGAGGAGTAACATTTGGCTACCAGCGAGCGTCGCATTGTCTTTTTTGATCTTGATGGCACTTTACATCAGCAGGATATGTTCGGCACATTCCTGCGCTACGCGTTGCGCCATCACCCTCTGAATGTCTTGCTGGTTCTGCCTTTACTGCCCGTCATTGGCGTCGCCCTGTTAGTCAAAGGGCGCGCCGCGCGCTGGCCAATGAGTCTGTTGTTATGGGGATGTACTTTCGGCCACAGCGAAATGCACCTTAAGCGGCTTGAGCAGAAATTTGCCACCTGGTTTCGCGGGCATGTCACGGCATTTCCGGTGGTGCAGGAACGACTCACCAACTATCTTCTGGCTTCCGATGCAGATATCTGGCTTATCACCGGTTCGCCGCAGCCGCTGGTGGAACAGGTCTATTTTGATACCCCCTGGCTGCCGCGAGTGAATATTATCGCCAGCCAGATTGAGCGCCGCTACGGTGGGTGGGTGCTTACATTGCGTTGTCTGGGGCATGAAAAAGTTGCTCAGCTTGAGCGCAAAATCGGCACGCCGCTGCGTCTGTACAGTGGCTATAGCGACAGTAAACAGGACAACCCACTGCTCTATTTTTGCCAGCATCGCTGGCGGGTGACGCCGCGTGGACAGCTCCAGCAACTGGAATGAGCGTGTGCAACACATAACGGCTGTGTATAATGCGCCCCGCTTGTTAACTGGAGTGTCCCCCTTTGTCCAACCCTGAACTTAACCACGACTACTGGATGCGCCATGCGTTAGCGCTGGCAAAACGCGCGTGGGAAGAAGGCGAAGTGCCGGTTGGCGCGGTGCTGGTCCACAATAATCAGGTTATTGGTGAAGGCTGGAACCGTCCCATTGGCCGCCACGATCCCACCGCACATGCGGAAATCATGGCGCTGCGCCAGGGGGGGATGGTGTTGCAAAACTACCGTCTGATTGATACCACGCTGTACGTTACGCTTGAACCCTGCGTGATGTGTGCCGGGGCGATGGTGCATAGCCGTATCGGTCAGCTTGTCTTCGGTGCGCGTGATGCGAAAACCGGTGCGGCAGGCTCGCTGATGGATGTGCTGCACCACCCGGGCATGAACCATCGGGTTGAGATTGTCGAAGGGGTTTTACGCGATGAGTGCGCCGGAATGCTAAGCGATTTTTTCCGTCAGCGTCGGCTGGAGAAAAAAGCGCAGAAAAAAGGGCCGGAGCCACTTATTTAGCCGTGCCAGGCACTTGCACCACCAGTTTGTCCGGTACGGTCAGCGGATTGCGCGGGAAGGCCTCGCCTGGCGTAAAAGCGCTAAAGGGCATGATACCGTACGGCGCACGATTGAACTCCTCCGCCGCCACCGCCGGATACCCTTGCGCCAGTTGTGATTTCTTCGCCGCCTCTTTCTCTTTTTCCAGCAAATACCCCACCAGGCTGATTTCGTATTTACGGATGTTTTCCACGTAGGCGTAAGCTTCATGCCCACGCGCATAGCCATAGGTGAGTTTGCTGTAATAAGGTTTCTGACTCAGCAGCGGCAGGCGCTGTTTTACGTCCGCCCAGCTATCCGGGTTGCCTTTTGTTTTCACCGTGAGCGACCGGGCGTCGAGCATGTGCGCATAGCCCATATTGTAGGCTGCCAGCGCAAACCAGATACGCTCGTCGCGAGGGACGCTGTCAGGTACTTTATCCATCATATCCTGCAGGTAGCGCGCACCGCCGCTGATGCTTTGCTCGGCATCCGTGCGGTCGCTAAGCCCCAGGCTTTGCGCGGTATTGCGGGTAAGCATCATCAGGCCGCGTACGCCGGTGGGGGAGGTCGCCTGGGTATCCCAGTGGGATTCCTGATATGAAATCGCGGCCAGCAGACGCCAGTCAATATCCTGCGCGTATTTCGTAAACAGCGGCTGGAGATCGGGCAGAACGCTGTCCACCGCACGTAAGAAGGTGCGCGTGTCGACGTAATCAAAATCATCGCCATGACCGAGGTACTTCTCTTCCAGGCGCGCCAGGGTCCCGTCTTCATTAATGTTATTAAAGAAGTCGAGCATCGCCGCCGACAGGGTATTGTCGTCATCACGGCGGCTAAACCAGGTGACCGGCTGCTCATCGCTGATATCGAGGGCGACGGCCAGTTCCGGATGGACGCGCTGGAACAGACTCACGGCGACAGAATCCGCTACGGTATAGCTGAGTTTGCCGTTCACCACGTCTTCAAGCAGATTGTTGGTGCCTGCTTTATCGTCCACCTTCCAGCTCAGATCCGGGAACGTTTTCTCTTTGAGTTCACGTAAATCGTTGATCGCCACATGGCCTGGGGCGATGGTGAGTTGGGTGTCATTGACGGTGGCCAGGCTGCGGGGGCGGTAGCTGCCAACGCGGTAAACCAGTTGCTGCGAAACCCAATAGTAAACCGGGCCCGGCTGGTAGTTTTCGAGGCGCTCATTGTTATAGACCAGGCCGGCTGCCAGCATATCGGCCTTGCCGTGGTCGAGATCATCAAAAAGCTGGCTGATATTCTGGCGTACGGTCACTTTCAGTTTAACGCCAAGATAGCTGGCGAACTGTTGGGCGAGCTCGTAATCAAGCCCGTAAGGTTTATTATCTACACTGGCATACGTCAAAGGGGATGCGATAGTGCTTATGCGAAGCTCGCCCCGCGCCTTGATGGCCGCAACGCGGTTGTCGGCTTTGCCGAACCAGGGGATAGAAGGCCACAGGGCCGCTGCCAGCAGCAGGGTGACGATGCCGATAAGCAGATAATTAATCTTAAATTTTTTCAATTAGTTAATTCTCTGCGCCGTGCGATGCCTCAATAAATAGCCGCCATGAATACAAGGATGTTTATCGGTCGTTGAGCGGCATTTTGCGCAACAATACGCCAGTTGGCAACTAATTAGCGAAGCCGCTACGGTTTGCTGCCAAATGCCACCCATGATTTTATTTCGACGCAAACGGTTTCGTCACCGCTCAGGATTCTCTATAATGACGCCCGTTTTCCCCCTGATGCACACTTAAAGCTTCGAAGACGAGAGACTTATGATGGAAATTCTGCGTGGTTCGCCTGCACTGTCCGCATTTCGTATCAACAAACTGCTGGCGCGTTTTCAGGCAGCCCGGCTCCCGGTGAGCAATATTTACGCTGAGTATGTCCATTTTGCCGATGTGAACGAGCGGCTGAACGAGGAAGAGCTCACGCGGCTGCAACGCCTGCTGAAATATGGTCCGAACTTGAGCAGCCATACCCCAACCGGAAAATTACTTCTCGTTACGCCCCGTCCTGGCACCATCTCCCCCTGGTCTTCTAAAGCAACGGATATCGCGCACAACTGCGACCTTGGCAAAATCAATCGCCTTGAGCGCGGCGTGGCCTACTATGTTGAGGCCTCAACGCTGACCGAAGCGCAATGGGCAAGCGTGGCGGCTGAACTGCATGACCGCATGATGGAGACCGTATTTACCGCCGAAGCGGATGCGGCACGCCTGTTTGAACATCATCAGCCTGCGCCGGTGCAAAGTGTGGATCTGTTAGGTGAAGGGCGTCAGGCGCTGATCGACGCTAACGTGCGTCTCGGCCTTGCACTGGCGGAAGACGAAATTGATTATCTGCAGGATGCGTTTAGCCGCCTTGGCCGCAACCCGAATGATATCGAACTCTACATGTTTGCTCAGGCGAACTCTGAACACTGCCGTCATAAAATCTTCAACGCCGACTGGGTGATTGACGGCAAACAGCAGCCAAAGTCGCTGTTTAAGATGATCAAAAACACCTTCGAGAAAACCCCGGACTATGTGCTGTCTGCCTATAAAGACAACGCCGCGGTGATGGAAGGTTCTGAGGTCGGGCGTTTCTTCGCTGACCACGAGAATGGTCGTTATGACTTCCACCAGGAAGCGGCGCACATTCTGATGAAAGTGGAAACCCACAACCACCCGACGGCGATTTCTCCTTGGCCGGGCGCGGCAACCGGTTCCGGTGGTGAAATCCGTGACGAAGGGGCGACCGGGCGTGGTGCGAAGCCGAAAGCGGGTCTGGTGGGCTTCTCCGTTTCTAACCTGCGTATTCCGGGGTTTGAACAGCCGTGGGAAGAAGATTTCGGGAAGCCGGAACGTATCGTTTCCGCGCTGGATATCATGACCGAAGGCCCACTCGGTGGCGCGGCGTTTAACAACGAATTCGGCCGGCCGGCGCTGACCGGCTACTTCCGTACTTACGAAGAGAAAGTGAACAGCCACAACGGCGAAGAGCTGCGTGGCTATCACAAACCGATCATGCTGGCAGGCGGTATCGGCAACATTCGCGCCGATCACGTACAAAAAGGTGAGATCACCGTTGGCGCGAAACTGATCGTCCTCGGCGGCCCGGCGATGAATATCGGTCTGGGCGGCGGCGCTGCCTCCTCCATGGCCTCCGGCCAGTCTGACGCGGACCTGGATTTTGCTTCCGTGCAGCGTGACAATCCGGAAATGGAGCGTCGTTGCCAGGAAGTGATTGACCGCTGCTGGCAACTGGGTGATGCCAACCCGATCCAGTTTATCCATGACGTGGGGGCGGGCGGTCTGTCGAACGCCATGCCGGAACTGGTAAGCGATGGTGGGCGCGGTGGTAAATTCCAGTTGCGCGACATCCTTAGCGACGAACCGGGAATGAGCCCGCTGGAAATCTGGTGTAACGAATCCCAGGAGCGCTATGTCCTGTCCGTTGCGGCCGATCAGTTACCGCTGTTTGATGAACTTTGCCGCCGCGAACGCGCCCCGTACGCCGTGATTGGTGAAGCCGTGGCAGAGCAACATTTGACCATGAGCGACAGCCACTTCGACAACCAGCCGATCGATTTGCCGCTGGATGTGCTGCTGGGTAAAACCCCAAAAATGACCCGCGACGTGCAGACACGTAAAGCGGCCGGTGAAGCCATCGATTCACGTGACATTTCCATTGCTGACGCGGTAAACCGTGTACTGCATCTGCCTGCCGTCGCCGAGAAAACCTTCCTGGTGACCATCGGCGACCGTACCGTCACCGGTATGGTGTCGCGCGATCAGATGGTTGGCCCGTGGCAGGTGCCTGTCGCTAACTGTGCGGTGACCACCGCCAGCCTGGACAGCTACTACGGCGAAGCGATGTCCATCGGCGAACGTGCGCCGGTGGCGCTGCTGGACTTCGCCGCCTCTGCCCGTCTGGCGGTCGGTGAGTCCCTGACCAACATGGCGGCCACGCAAATCGGTGAACTCAACCGCATTAAGCTCTCTGCAAACTGGATGTCCGCAGCCGGTCATCCGGGTGAAGACGCCGGGTTGTACGACGCGGTAAAAGCCGTGGGTGAGGAACTCTGCCCGGCGCTGGGCCTGACCATTCCGGTGGGTAAAGACTCCATGTCGATGAAAACCCGCTGGCAGGAAGGTCACGAGCAGCGTGAGATGACCTCACCGCTGTCGCTGGTGATCACCGCTTTTGCCCGCGTCGAAGATGTGCGTCGTACCGTGACGCCGCAACTTTCTACCGAAGACAACGCCCTGTTGTTGATTGATCTGGGTAAAGGCCATAATGCGCTGGGCGCAACCGCGCTGGCGCAGGTTTACCGTCAACTGGGCGATAAAACTGCCGATGTGCGTGATGTCCAGCAACTAAAAGGTTTCTGGAATGCAATGCAGGCGCTGGTGGCTGACGGCAAACTGCTGGCCTGGCACGACCGTTCCGACGGTGGTCTGCTGGTGACGCTGGCCGAAATGGCGTTTGCCGGTCACTGCGGTGTGAATGTGGATATCGCCGCACTGGGCCAGGATCATCTGGCGGCCCTGTTTAACGAAGAACTGGGTGGCGTCATTCAGGTTCGTGCAGCGGACCGTGAAGCTGTGGAAGCGCTGCTGGCGGCAAACGGTCTGGCGGATTGTGTTCACTACCTGGGTCAGGCCACGGCGAGCGATCGGTTTGTTATCGAGGCGGCAGGTCAGGCTGTGTTCAGCGAAAGTCGTACCACCCTGCGTATGTGGTGGGCAGAAACCACCTGGCAGATGCAGCGCCTGCGTGACAACCCGGAATGTGCTGACGAAGAGCATCAGGCGAAAGCCAACGATAACGATCCGGGCCTGAACGTGAAGCTCTCTTTCGATATTAACGAAGACATTGCGGCACCGTATATTGCGACCGGCGCGCGCCCGAAAGTGGCTGTGCTGCGTGAGCAGGGCGTTAACTCGCATGTGGAGATGGCGGCGGCGTTTTACCGTGCGGGCTTTGATGCCATCGACGTCCACATGAGCGATCTGCTGGCCGGGCGTACCGGTCTGGAAGATTTCCAGGCGCTGGTTGCGTGTGGCGGCTTCTCTTACGGCGACGTACTGGGCGCGGGTGAAGGTTGGGCGAAATCAATTCTGTTCAACAACCGCGTGCGCGATGAGTTCGAAACCTTCTTCCACCGTCCGCAGACGCTGGCGCTGGGCGTCTGTAACGGCTGCCAGATGATGTCTAACCTGCGTGAGCTGGTGCCGGGCAGTGAGTTGTGGCCACGCTTTGTGCGTAACCACTCTGACCGCTTCGAAGCCCGTTTCAGCCTGGTCGAAGTGACCCAAAGTCCGTCGCTGCTGCTGCAGGGTATGGTCGGTTCACAAATGCCTATCGCGGTTTCCCACGGTGAAGGCCGCGTGGAAGTGCGTGACGACGCACATCTGGCTCAGCTTGAAAGCAAAGGTCTGGTGGCGCTGCGCTTTGTCGATAACTTCGGTAAAGTGACCCAAACCTATCCGGCTAACCCGAACGGTTCGCCAAACGGTATTACCGCGGTTACCAACGAAAGTGGTCGCGTGACGCTAATGATGCCGCATCCGGAGCGTGTGTTCCGTACGGTTTCTAACTCCTGGCACCCGGAAAACTGGGGCGAGGACAGCCCGTGGATGCGTATCTTCCGCAATGCGCGTAAGCAGTTAGGTTAACCCCGTCCAGCACGCCCGGCCCACATGGTCGGGCGTGCTTCCTCTTCCCGGCTGCTTATCTAAAAGACAGAACTGGCGATATTGAGTACAATCGTTTCCGGCGCTAACAGGGAAGGGAACGGTTATGAAGCTGATTAAAAAGGTAAAATTAACCTTTACGCAGGGAGCCTCAGACAAGGTCTATGAGGTGGATCTCTGTGAACAGCCTGGCAACGAGATGAATCGTTACTGGGTGAATTTTCGCTACGGACGACGTGGCGGCACGTTACGGGAAGGGACAAAAACGCCTGCCCCCGTTGATTTCACCAATGCCGAGGCTATTTTCGCAAGCGTGGTGGTTGCCAAAACCAACAAAGGCTACGTTGAGGCCGGTTCACTTTCCCCCTCTGCTGTCAGTGCTTTCTCTTCTTCGTTACACACCTTAATACGCCAAATCGATCGCATTAAAGAGAGCGAACAACGAGCCCGAAGCATATGGCGACTCCCTCAGCAGCCGAACGCTATGCTGGCAGACTGGCTGGAAAAGGGGCTTAACGAGGAACATCACTGGCTGGAAAATTACGCCCGTCTCTGGACGCTGGGGCGCACGGGAAATCAGCACAACCTGGCGCGTGTGAGACCGTTTCTTGAAAGCCCATATCCGCCATTAAGCAACCTTGCTTATGAAGTGTATCTGCGTCTGGGTGACGATGACGATATCGCTGTGCTGCGGCAAAACTTGCTGGCATCGTTACCTTCAGATCTGTCCCAGGCATTCGCTGTTGGCGATACTGGGGCAATCGATGCGCAACTTCAGCGCCATATTAATGAACAGAATCCCAACGCGAGTACATTACTCAAAACGCTCTATCAGGTGGCGCTGGACAACCCGCTATTGCATCAAGGCCTGATTCGTCTGCTATACGTTCTGCCTCTGCGCCCTAATCTGTTTAAAGGTGTGCGCTATCTGTTCAAAATGGCCGAGTTCCGCCTGGATGCGCCGGTGTTTGCCCTGCTGGCCTGGCGTTTTGATACCACGCGGGAATTTTATTCTGCCCAGTGGGATGGCGTCTGGGTGAACGACGTGGGCTATATCAAACCCAGTCAGGAGCTTCTGCGCGACGATAGCAGGCTGGCCTATTCGCGCAAAACGCGCGACTACCTGCGGCGCCGTAGCTGGCGTGCCTTGCGGCGTCTCGGTGTCCGTGGCGACGCTCGCTATGTCGATATGGCCTGCGCACTTCTGCTCCAGTATAAGAAAGAATACCTGGTTGCAGAAAAGCAGAGTGAGGCAGGCGTCTTCGCCAGCGATGCGCATCTTTTCGCGTGGAACGCCATTTTGCGCTTACATCATCCTCACTATCAGCGCCACAACAAAAGGGCGTTATGGATTCGGGTGAGTGATGAAAAGGATGAACGCCGCGTCGAGGCATTTCCACAACTCTGGGATCAGCGCCCTGATGCACTGCTGACGTTATTGTGTCTGAGCGAGAGTGAAGCCGTTTGCACGTTTGCGCTCAGGGCAATGAAAGATAATGCCTCCTTCTGCCAGGCCCTCACCGATAGCCAACTGGTGCAGTTGCTGGCTCGTCCGTTCCCGCTCCTTGCCGATTTTGTGCTCTCGCTTCTTACTGCACGTTCGCTCACTCCTGAGCTGCTGCTGGGGCTGATTAACAGTGTCCACCCGCAAGCGCGCAGCCTGGCGCTGACCCATTTAAACAGCATTAGCGCACTGTTTGATGAAACCGAACTGGTTACCGCGCTTTTGCTGGCTGACGATGCGCAGATCAGCGCGTGGTTAGAGGGGCGTTTTTCCCGGCAGCCTCTGACCACCTCGCAACAGGTGACGTTAACGCGGGCGCTTTTGCTCCGGCTTACCGACGCGCAGACCACCTTTTCTGAGCAACATGCCCTCTGGTTGTCGATGTGCCTGGTGAGCCATCTGCCTGCCATGTCCCCGTCGCTGACGATTGATAATTTCAGCGAGCTGCTCGCCCATCCCGATACGGGTGTGCAGCTTTTAGCCGCCCGGTTGTTGGTGAGTTCCGATTTGGCGCAGAGCCCGCTTTCGCAAGCCCTGCTGGTTCAGATTCACAACTCGCCTGTCGCGGCTATCCGCGCCGCGGGCATCGCGCTGTTAGGCAAACAAAATCCGGAATTAGTCTTGCTGCAGTTACCGCAGCTAATTGATCTGCTCCAGTGCGGTGAGGCAGAAGAGCGACAAGCCTGTTACACGCTTCTGGGGCAACTGGCCGGGCAGCATGCTGCTGAGGTCTTTGCGGGATTATTCCCCTTAGTCTTTAAAAAAGAAGCCCACGAAGGCGCACACCAGGCGCTGTTAACGTTCTTCACGCACAAGCTTAATGCCTGCCTGCTATCCCTGGATAAAGACACCATCTGGCGGCTGATTCATGCCAGATCGCTGGCGGCGCAAAGCCTGGGACGTGAGTGTCTTCTGGCCCGTTCTCCGCTGGTGTGGAGCGTGAATCAATGGGTGGCGTTGGCAAATCACCCTGACCATTATATTCGTGATTATGCGTTGAAGGCCTTCACGTCACATGTAGATGTTGTCCGCGAACAGAGCAGTGCTGCGCTGGAGCTACTGGAAAGCGACTGGCCCGCAACCCGAGAATTTGGTTTTGCGTATTTCCGCCAGAACTACCCCTCCCCAGGCTGGACCCCGGAGCTGATCGTCAAGGTCTGCGACAGCAACCGCGACGATGTGCAGGCTTACGGTCGGGAACTGTTGCAAACGTTCTTCCAGCGCGAGCAGGGGGAAGCGTACCTGTTAAAGCTGAGCCAGCATCCGTCATTGACAGTACAGACCTTTGTGACCCATTTTTTTGACGAGTATGCGACCGGAAAGCCTGATGTCATCCTGGCGCTGAAACCTTGTTTCCTGACAATCCTTTCCCAGGTTAACCGTGGGCGTGTCGCTAAAGACAGGACGCTTGCTTTTCTTACGCAGCAGGCGGCTGCCAGTCCGTTGGTGCTTGAGATGGTGGCGTCATTGCTGACTCGTCTGTCGCTGACAGTGGTGCAAAAAGACAAAGCGCCGCTGATCAAGGCCATGCTTCAACTGCAAAAACAGTATCCCCATTTGAATTTGCCGCTGGACATTATTGCCCGACCCGAACAAGGAGCGCCTCATGCAGGTTAGTTATCGTTATCAGGGAAAGAGTCAGGCCTCGGAAAACGGTTTGACGTTCTCGCCAGATAGCCTTCGCCCACCGGCGTTCTTCGTCGGTGAGCTCAGGCAGAAACTGGCGTTTCGCGAGGCCATCTCCGCGCTGCATAACGTGGTGGTATCGGACATGCGTTTTCAGCCAAAAGATAAAACCGACTATCGGCGCTGGCTGGCGGGAGAAGAACAGCGGTTATTAGCGGAATTTATTGCGCAGAAAAGCCAGCTTGAGCAAGAAGCGAATGAGATTAGCGGGCGATTACATGTGCTGAACAAAGAGGCTGCAACGCTGCTTGCACCTTACCATGAGGCGCAAAAAGCTTATTTCAATTATCTCTATAAAAACGATATTGATGCCTGGTATGTGTTGGATCCGGTTATCACTGTGCATCCCGATGAAGTCTTTTTTGAGTGTTTTTCTGAGGATGAATCAAGCTACGGCAAACTGAGTTGTCATTACGATGTTTTTGACAACATCAGCGAGCGTGCCTTTGGGACCACCAACATCGACTATTCCGAAGGGCTCTACCAGGCATTTCAGAAAATCCGTGATTATCACCCGACGCAGTTGAAAATTGATCCGGACGGCTTCGCCATACAGACGGACGGCAGCGAGTGTGAAGAGAAGAAAATCGATCTGCCGGACAGTTGGGTGCGCGGTTTTTTACAGGTCAGCTCGGCGATGACCCTGCCGATGGTGAAATTCTCGCTTGCGCCCATGGATATGCACAATATTTGCTTCCGGCTCAGGCGTAAAAAAGAGCGTAGTGGGCCGCGCTCGCTGCGTTTTGAGCTGACGCCGGGGCAGCCCGTCAACGTGATTTTTGAGCCGTGGAATGAAACCCTGGTTTGCCCACGTTCGCTCTACAACGGCGACCAGCCGCGTTCCATACGTGTCTGGGGACGGCGCAGACTGCATATCCTCGAACGTCTGATCCCGATAGCTGAAAAATTCGATGTCTGCCTTCTCGACGATGGTATGCCTTCATTCTGGACCGCAGATTTAGGGGCGATGAGTTTTACCCTTGGCCTGTCCGGCTGGAGCGCGAATGACTGGTCGGCCCAGGGTAATTTTGATTTGCTCGCGCCACGCCAGGCAGTCGATACCCTGACGCTTGAGCGGGTTTATCAGGCACTGAGCAAGCACCATATGGCTTCATGCGCGGCTCTTGCCACCGAACTGGGGTTGGACGAAAGCATAGTAAAAGCGGCGCTGGCAGCCTACAGCCAGCATGGCCAGGTACTCTATGATCTTAACAAAGATCTCTATCGTATTCGCGCGCTCTGCCGCGAGCCGATCCCACTGGAACAACTGCGCTTTAGCAACGAACGGGAAGAGAAGGCGATCAACTTCGTCAACGCCGGCCTGGTGCAGGTAGAAAGCGCCCTGAGTAATGCCTCCGGAACACAAATGTGCGGTCAGGTTCTGGATAATGCCGTACGGTACAACGTTTCCCTGATGCTGGATACAGACCAGCGGCTGACGGTGGGCGAGTGCAATTGTCACTATTTCCATCAGAACCGACTGCGTCATGGTCCGTGTGAACATATGCTGGCATTGCGGCTGGCAGTAAAGGTAAAAGCATGATGAAAAGGACTTTTTCTGCTGTTATACTCGACGTTAATAGCGGCGTGGCAAGGAAACCTTGCATCCCGGATGGTGGATCGCCATTCAGGTTTTATGACTGCCCACGCGTCACTGATGCCATCTTCACTGGGCAGAGTGTGAGTACCTGTCACTATTGCAGTATGGCTTCAACGAAGCCAATGAGTGACAGGTACTCCACTCTGCGTCGAGTGGATAACCTCAGTACCAGGAACGCTTCGAAGGCCTTATTCGCCACGCCGCTATCCCTCCCGGTCATCCCCGTATTCTCTTGCCCATCACGGTCAGGGGGCGTTCGTTATGTCTGAATCTTCAAAGCTGACCCGCCAGCAAATTTATGAGCGCATCCGAGAAACCAGTAAAGAGGAGTACATCCTCGCTGAAATGATCCGTCTGGGTTTCTGGGATGAAACGCAGGATAAACCCGCTCTCACCGCAGAATTAATCGCTCAACGTGCGGCGTTACAGAAACAGCTTGCGGAGCTGGGGCAGAAACAACGGCTTTATGATGACCCGCAAAAAGCATTGCGGGAATTGCACAAGGCGCGCAAAAAAGCGGCCCTGGAGAAACGCGAGCAAACCCGCATTGCCCGTAACGAAGCGCGCTATGCGCGTGCGTTGCAATGGCATCAAAAGCAGCAAGCAGAGATAACCTGGCTGGGGGAGGGGTTTTCATTTGGCCTCGCTGACACCGCGCACAACGAAGCCCGATTACAAGCGCAGAAGCTGCCCTTGCTGGCGGACAGCCAGGCACTGGCATCTGCAATGGGCATCACGATCAATGAGCTGCGTTTTCTTTGCTTCCAGAAAAATGTCTCCCGAGTAAACCATTACCGGCGTTTTTCCCTCGCCAAAAAAAATGGCGGTGAGCGACTGATTTCGGCGCCTATGCCACGCATGAAGCGCGCGCAGTACTGGATTCTGGAAAACATTCTGAATCGTGTGAAGTTACACGAAGCAGCCCACGGTTTTGTTACCGGGCGCAGCATTTTGAGTAATGCGCTGCCGCATGTGAACCAGGCGATTGTGGTCAATCTGGATATGGAAAACTTCTTCCCGACGGTGAATTACCGCCGGGTAAAAGGTTTATTTCGCCAGTTAGGTTATGCGGAGCAGTTGGCCACTGAACTGGCTTTGTTAACTACGGAACCTGAGGTTACGCAGGTGGCACTGGATGGCGAGACCTGGTTTGTGCAGGAGGATGCACGTTTCCTGCCGCAGGGTGCGCCAACCAGTCCGGCGATTTCCAATATCATCTGCCGTCGTCTCGACAGCCGTTTGCAGGCAATGGCACAGAAGCTTGGCTTTGTTTACACCCGTTATGCTGACGACATGACCTTTTCCAGTGCGCAGCCGTCCGCCAATGTGCAACAGCTATTATGGCGCTGCAAGCAGATTGTTAAGGATGAAGGTTTTAAGATCCACCCTGAGAAAACCCGGGTAATGCGCAAGCCGCAAAAGCAGGAAGTCACCGGTATTGTGGTGAATGAAAAGCCCTCCGTGGATCGCAAAACGCTAAAACGCTTTCGCGCATTGCTGTTTCAGATTGCAAAAGATGGAATGGAAGGAAAGCGCTGGGGATCGGGCGAGCTGATGGCGAGCCTTGAAGGCTATGCTAATTTCGTGGCAATGGTGGCCCCTGAGAAGGGCATGGTTTTGCAAAAGCAGGTCACCGACCTGAAAAGACAATATGGATACACAACCCAGCCGGGGCGAATTACAGCGCTGAACAAGAAGTTGTTCCGGGCAAAAGCCGCCCGTGGGGAATCGCCACGTGATAACTGGTGGCAGGCACAAGAAGCCCCGCCACCCGTTCTGGAACAAACCGTGCAGCAGCAGGCAACGCAAAAGGCGACATCATCAGCGACAGAGGAGCTGCATTTCGACGCGCAGCCTGAGGCTCATGCCGGTCAGGTGCCTGATAAGTCTCGTTCCCCTTTACGTTTCTTCTGGGTGCTTATCCTTGTGCTGCTGATTATGATTCTGGCGCGGCTGTTTTAAATGTTATCTGTGTCATGTTGTAGTGTCGGGAAACCGCGACAAAGCTACTGTTCTGATGTCTCCAAAAGGAGACATTTAAGTCTTTGATTTATATAGTTGATGCGTTTGGGATAAAAGGGTGTTGCTGATCGGAGACAGTTAGCGTGAAAATCATTCAACCGCTATTCAACGCCGAAATGTTGTTAACTTCTTATATTTCAGTTAGTTAATATTTTGTTTTGCGTTTTGGCATAAGTGTTGCATAATAATAACCAGTGGCTCATTCACCTCCTTATGTCAGCCCCTTCGGGACGTGCTACATAAACTTCGAATGACGCACTTAAAGGTGCCTGCCGTCCAACTGCTGATAAAAGTTCGCTTTTTCAGATATCGGGCGAAACGTCGAGTTAGGCACCGCCTAATTTCTAAGCAAAGCCGGGTTTATACCCGGCTTTGCTTTTTCTGGCTTCCCCGTAGCACATTACTCAGCTAGCATCCTGTTAAACCCGATTTGCGAGAGTATTGCGTTGAAACGCTGGCCCATTTTTCCCCGCTCCCTACGCCAGGTCGTTATGATGGCGTTCTTACTGATCTTATTGCCTTTGTTGGTGCTTGCCTGGCAGGCATGGCAAAGCCTGAATGCCCTGAGCGCCCAGGCGGCACAAACGAATCGCACAACGCTTATCGATGCCCGACGCAGCGAGGCGATGACCAATGCCGCGCTGGAAATGGAACGCAGTTACCGTCAGTACTGCGTGCTGGACGACGCAACCCTGTCAAAGGTGTATCAGAGCCAACGTAAACGCTACAGCGAGATGCTGGATGCCCATGCAGGCGTGTTGCCGGACGAAAAACTCTACCAGGCGCTGCGTCAGGATTTGAACGATCTCGCTCAGTTACAGTGCAAAAGCAGTGGCCCAACCGCAGAGGCGTCCGCACGACTCGAAGCCTTTGCGGCGGCGAATACCGAGATGGTGCAGTCAACGCGGCAGGTGGTGTTCTCCCGTGGACAGCAGTTGCAGCAGGAAATTGCCGAGCGCGGTCAGTTCTTCGGCTGGCAGGCACTGGTGCTGTTTCTGGTTAGCCTCGCGATGGTGCTGCTGTTTACACGGATGATTATCGGCCCGGTGAAGGGCATTGAACGGATGATCAACCGGTTGGGGGAAGGGCGCTCCCTTGGGCATACGGTAGTCTTTAAAGGCCCGCGTGAGTTGCGCTATGTGGGGGAACGCATCATCTGGCTAAGTGAACGCCTTTCCTGGCTTGAATCTCAGCGTCATCAATTTTTACGTCATATCTCTCATGAACTGAAAACTCCGCTTGCCAGTATGCGTGAAGGGACCGAACTGCTTGCCGATCAGGTCGTCGGGCCGTTAACAGTGGAGCAGGAAGAGGTGGTGGCTATTCTCGATGACAGCAGCCGTAATCTGCAAAAACTGATTGAACAATTACTCGACTACAACCGGAAACTGGCGGATGGCGCGGTTGAACTCGAAGACGTTGAGATCGAGCCGCTGGTGGATATGGTTCTTACGGCTCACAGTTTGCCCGCGCGAGCTAAAATGATGCATACCGAGGTTGTGCTGGATGCGGCTTCATGCTGGTCTGAGCCGATGTTGCTGATGAGCGTGCTGGATAATCTTTATTCGAACGCGGTGCACTATGGGGCTGAATCCGGTAACATTTATATTCACAGCTATCTTGCAGGCTCGCGGCTGCGTATTGAGGTATCCAATACCGGTACGCCGATTCCTGAGGCGGAACGCAGTATGATTTTTGAACCCTTTTTCCAGGGGAGCCATCAGCGAAAAGGCGCTGTGAAGGGGAGTGGCCTGGGGTTAAGCATCGCCAGAGACTGTGTTCGCCGTATGCACGGCGAGTTGCATCTGGTGGACGTCGATCATGCAGATGTCTGTTTTCGCATTGAGCTACCGCTTAATGCGTCGGAAAAATCCAACAAATGAAGCGAAATCAGGTGAGTATGTCGCACGTTTTTTCCCGCGTGGCTGGCGCGGTGTTGTTGCCTAAGAAAATGCTTCGTGCATTGCCCTGCCTGCTGCTGGCAGGTTGTGTATCCCAGACGCCTGAGCATGCTGTACATGAAAAATTCGAAGAGCAGCTTCCGGAACATCAACTGGCCGATTTCCTGCTGACGGACTGCGGTAATATCTGGTCATTAACCGGCCAGGCTTTCGATACCAACCCGCTATTCTGGCTGCGCAGTATGGATTGCGCCGGGCGCCTGGCGCCTGCAGAAGCGCGTGCTGAGGCGCGCGTCTGGCCCGACGATACGTGGCAGGACGCCTTTAAGCGCGGCATTTTACTGTCGAGTGCGAAAATTACCCCACTGGAACGGCGTGAGAATATCACGCGTCTTGATGTGTTAAGCCCGCAAATTCCTGCACCTGTGCGTCCGCTTTACCAGCTCTGGCGCGACGGTCAGACATCACAGCTCCAGCTTGCAGAAGAGCGTGGTCGTTATGGCAAGCTCCAGCAGTCGACGGATGCCGAGCTGGATACCTTACGCCAGCAGCAACAATTTCTGCGTGAGCAACTGGACACGACCACGCGCAAACTGGAAAACCTGACCGATATAGAACGTCGACTCTCCAGTCGCAAACCGGCGGGCAATGATCTACCGGATAGCGCGCGCCCCGCAAGGACCGAAACGAAACAAGAGGACGTGAAACCATGACCAGCCGAAAACCTGCCCATCTGCTGCTGGTGGATGACGATCCGGGTCTGTTAAAACTGCTCGGTTTGCGCCTGACCAGTGAAGGCTACAGTATTGTCACTGCTGAGAGCGGGCAGGAGGGGCTTCGCGTGCTGGCTCGCGAGAAAGTGGACCTGGTCATCAGCGACCTGCGTATGGATGAGATGGACGGTATGCAACTGTTCACGGAGATCCAGAAGGTGCAGCCGGGTATGCCCGTCATTATTCTCACCGCACATGGTTCCATTCCGGATGCGGTCGCCGCAACGCAGCAGGGGGTATTCAGCTTCCTGACCAAGCCGGTCGATAAAGATGCATTGTACAAGGCGATTGATGATGCGCTGGAGCACTCTGCACCCGCCTCAGACGATCAGTGGCGCGATACGATCATTACCCGCAGCCCGGTCATGCTGCGCCTGCTTGAGCAGGCGAGAATGGTGGCGCAGTCTGATGTCAGCGTGCTGATTAACGGCCAGAGCGGGACCGGGAAAGAGATCCTGGCGCAGGCGATCCACAATGCCAGTCCACGCAGCAAAAATGCCTTTATCGCCATCAACTGTGGCGCGTTACCGGAGCAGTTGCTGGAATCTGAACTCTTTGGTCACGCTCGCGGTGCCTTTACCGGCGCGGTCAGCAGCCGTGAGGGGCTCTTTCAGGCGGCAGAAGGCGGTACGCTGTTTCTTGATGAAATCGGCGATATGCCCATTCCGCTACAGGTTAAACTGCTGCGTGTGTTGCAGGAACGCAAAGTCCGGCCGCTCGGCAGCAACCGTGATATCGACATCAATGTGCGGATTATCTCCGCGACCCACCGCGACCTGCCCAAAGCGATGGCGCGCGGCGAGTTTCGTGAAGACCTGTTTTATCGTCTGAATGTGGTTAACCTCAAAATCCCGGCGCTGGCGGAACGTGCGGAGGATATCCCGCTGCTGGCCAACCATCTGTTGCGTCAGGCGGCTGACAGACATAAACCCTTTGTGCGCGCTTTTTCCACCGATGCGATGAAACGGCTGATGACCGCAGGCTGGCCGGGTAACGTGCGCCAACTGGTCAACGTCATTGAGCAATGTGTAGCGCTGACCTCATCGCCGGTCATCAGCGACGCGCTGGTTGAGCAGGCGCTGGAAGGTGAGAACACGGCCCTGCCCACGTTTGTTGAGGCACGGAATCAGTTTGAACTCAATTACCTGCGCAAGCTGCTGCAAATCACCAAAGGTAACGTCACCCACGCGGCGAGGATGGCCGGGCGCAACCGTACTGAATTTTACAAATTGCTCTCGCGCCATGAACTGGATGCCAACGACTTTAAAGAGTAATGGCGTAGTGAATATGGTAGTGTGAGCAACCGATTACGAAGTAGCTTACTGGCAAGCGTTTTTAAGGACCAACCATGAAAAAGATTGATGCAATTATTAAACCTTTCAAACTGGATGACGTGCGTGAAGCGCTGGCCGAAGTCGGCATTACCGGGATGACGGTGACCGAAGTGAAAGGGTTTGGTCGCCAGAAAGGCCATACCGAACTGTACCGTGGTGCAGAGTACATGGTGGACTTTCTGCCGAAAGTAAAAATCGAAATCGTTGTCACCGATGATATCGTTGAGACCTGCGTAGATACCATTATCCGCACGGCCCAGACCGGCAAAATCGGCGACGGTAAGATTTTTGTCTTTGATGTTGCCCGCGTGGTACGTATCCGTACCGGTGAAGAAGACGACGCGGCTATCTGATCCTCTCCCTCACCCTGGCGGGTGAGGGCTATTCCTCCTGCTCTTACAGCACCTTGTGCGGGCCAAAACATTCGTAATGAATGTTCTCTGCCTTCATCCCCAGCCCGACCAGTTGCTTCGCGGCAAACTGCATAAACGCCACCGGGCCACAAAGATAAAACTGCATGGCCGGATCGCTGAATGCTGACTCGTGCTTACTCAAATCCATCAACCCTTCGCTATCAAAGGCCTGCGCCTGTTTATCAAAATGGGTAGGTGCGCGATACCAGACATGAGACGTCACGCGAGGCAGTTTGCTGCTCAGTGTTTTCACCTCATCGGCAAAGGCGTGAACATCGCCATTTTCTGCTGCATGAAACCAGTTTACCTGGGCTTTATGTCCAGCCCGGGCGAGTGTATCGAGCATCGCCAGCATTGGTGTCTGGCCAACGCCTGCGGAGATGAGCGTGACCGGGGTGTTGCCCTCGACATTCATAAAGAAGTCGCCTGCCGGGGCCGCCAGATGTACCACGTCGCCGACCTGCGCGCGCTGATGCAGCCAGGTTGAGACCTGCCCACCTTCTTCACGTTTAACCGCAATACGATAATGTTTACCGTCAGGGGCGCGTGTCAGGGAGTACTGGCGGATTTCCTGATAAGCAAATTCTTCCGGTTTGAGCCAGATGCCGATGTATTGCCCCGGACGGAAATCAGCAATGGGTTGCCCATCAACAGGGGCGAATTCAAAACTGGTGATTAACGTGCTTTGCCCGGTTTTTTCCACCAGACGAAACGGGCGCGTTCCTTCCCAGCCGCCGGTTTTGCTCGCATTTTCATCATACAGTTGCGCTTCTCGCTGAATAAAGACGCCAGCCAATACCCCGTAAGCTTTCCCCCATGCGTCGAGGACTTCCTGGCCTGGGCTGAACATCTCATCAAGGGTCGCCAGCAGATGATGGCCGACAATGTCGTATTGCGCAGGCTGGATCTGAAAACTGGTGTGTTTTTGGGCAATCTTTTCCACTGCTGGCAGTAACGCGGCGAGGTTATCAAGGTTGCTGGCATAGGCCGCAATAGCGTTGAACAACGCTTCGCGCTGATCGCCGTTACGCTGATTGCTCATGTTGAAAATGTCTTTGAGCTCGGGATTGTGCGTAAACATCCGGTCATAAAAATGGGCGGTCAGTTTTGGACCGGTTTCCAGCAGCAGAGGAATGGTGGCTTTCACTGTCGCGATGGTTTGAACGTCAAGCATAGTCGCTTCCTGTCAGGTGATTTATAAGATGTATTTAAAATGCATCTTATAGGCGAGGCTGCGGGGTTGTAAAGAGGAAAGCGGCTGCGGCGATGAATTTCAACGTGAAGAAGTTGCATCACAAACGTGAAAAGAATTCCGTTGCAAACGCAAAGTGCATTATCTCTCAAACCCTTGTCTGGCGCGTAGCCAATCGTTTGCGTAAAAACCTTTGTCAAGACCTGTTATCGCGATATGAATCAGTTATACTGTGAGCCGTTCCCCAAAACGGGCCCTCAAATTTGAGTTGCTTTATTGTTAGCTGAGCAGGAGATGCGGATGTTAAAACGTGAAATGAACATTGCCGATTATGATGCCGAACTATGGCAGGCTATGGAGCAGGAAAAAGTACGTCAGGAAGAACACATTGAACTGATCGCCTCCGAGAACTACACCAGCCCGCGTGTAATGCAGGCACAGGGCTCTCAGCTGACCAACAAATATGCCGAAGGTTATCCGGGCAAACGCTACTACGGCGGTTGCGAGTATGTCGATATCGTTGAACAACTGGCTATCGACCGTGCAAAAGAGCTGTTCGGCGCTGACTACGCGAACGTACAGCCGCACTCCGGTTCTCAGGCTAACTTTGCGGTCTACACCGCGCTGCTGCAGCCGGGCGATACCGTGTTGGGTATGAACCTGGCGCAAGGGGGCCACCTGACTCACGGCTCCCCGGTTAACTTTTCCGGTAAACTGTACAACATCATCCCTTACGGTATCGATGAGTCCGGTAAAATTGACTATGAAGACATGGCGAAGCAGGCTCAGGAACACAAACCGAAGATGATTATCGGTGGTTTCTCTGCTTACTCCGGTATCGTTGACTGGGCAAAAATGCGTGAAATCGCAGACAGCATCGGCGCATACCTGTTCGTTGATATGGCGCACGTTGCCGGTCTGATTGCGGCAGGCGTTTACCCGAACCCGGTTCCACACGCTCACGTCGTCACGACGACCACGCACAAAACCCTGGCGGGTCCGCGCGGTGGCCTGATCCTGGCGAAAGGCGGTAACGAAGAGCTGTACAAAAAACTGAACTCCGCTGTGTTCCCAAGCGCACAGGGCGGCCCGCTGATGCACGTCATCGCCGCGAAAGCCGTCGCGCTGAAAGAAGCGATGGAGCCAGAGTTCAAAGTCTACCAGCAGCAGGTTGCTAAGAACGCGAAAGCAATGGTGGAAGTGTTCCTGAACCGTGGCTACAAAGTGGTCTCCGGCGGTACGGAAAACCATCTGTTCCTGCTGGATCTGGTTGACAAAAACCTGACCGGTAAAGAAGCAGACGCTGCGCTGGGCCGCGCCAACATCACCGTTAACAAAAACAGCGTGCCGAACGATCCGAAGAGCCCGTTCGTCACCTCCGGTATCCGTATCGGCTCCCCGGCCGTAACGCGCCGCGGCTTTAAAGAAGCGGAAGTGAAAGAGCTGGCTGGCTGGATGTGTGATGTGCTGGACAACATCAATGATGAAGCGGTTATCGAGCGCGTCAAAGGTAAAGTTCTGGATATCTGCGCACGCTTCCCGGTTTATGCATAAGCCCTGAAAGCATACAAAAATGCCCGCATCTTGCGGGCATTTTTTTGCCTTATCGCAGGGTGAAATAGCCGTGAACGCCCATATAAATCCCTACCAGTGCAATCAATACGCTTGAGAAATAGGGCGCGCGCCGCGCAAGAGTATTGAATCCTGACCAGCGTTTCGCCGCATGCTGCACACTCACTGCCGCTCCCACGCCTACCGCAACCAGGGTTAATGCCAGACCGATGCTAAAACACACCACCATCGTAGCGCCCAGCGTTAACGCCTTAAGCTGAATACAGATCAGCAGCACGGTAATCGCTGCCGGGCAGGGAATGAGTCCTCCAGTCAGGCCAAACAGCAGAATTTGCCCGTTGGTCACCTTTGTGCCGTTAAAGCGGCGCTCGATATCCCGGGCATGGGCCAGTTCGTGCGCGTCACGATACTCTTCTTGTTTCTCCACTTTTCGCGCAGAGAAGATCACCGGCTGGCGCAGGCTCAGGCTGGCGGCTTGTGCAGGCTGGAAAATCAAACCTTGAGCATGAGGGTGGGGATGCGGGTGATCGTGATGGTGGTCATGACCGTGGTGATGATCATGGTGGTGGCCCGCATGCCACTGGCGCTCACCTTGCCAGGTACGCCAGAACATCCATGCGGCTGTCCCCAGAATAATTACCGCTGAGATCATCTGCATCCACGGTTCAACGGCCTCGGCAGTGAACCGACGGCTGATAAACATCCCGCCCATCGCGATAAGCCAGACCACCGCCGTATGAGACAGCGTAGCCGCAAGACCGAGCATAACGGCTTGTTTTACGGTGCCTTTGATTGCCACGATAAAGGCAGCCATCATCGTTTTTGAATGCCCCGGTTCAAGGCCGTGTAGCGCGCCGAGCAGAATGGCGCTCGGAATGAAAAACCAGCCATTTCCCTGCTGAAAGAGGGTCGCAAAATCGGTCATGAGAATAATTCTCGCTAATTGTTATCTCTTTTAAATCTACTCCCCCCCGGTAAAAAATACTACCCCCCAGTAGAAAGAAACTCCCCCCAGTTGTTCTGTGATATGATTTTTCCACTCAGCAGACGCGAAAATGAGGTCATTATGTCGCATACCATTCGGGATAAAAGAAAGCTCAAAGCACGGGCGAGTAAGATTGAAGGGCAAGTTGCGGCGCTGAAAAAGATGCTTGATGAACCGCATGAATGCGCACAAGTTTTGCAGCAAATCGCGGCTATTCGCGGGGCGGTTAACGGTTTGATGCGTGAGGTTATCAAAGGGCATTTGACCGATCATATCGTTCATGAAAATGACGAAGTCAAACGTGAAGCCGACCTTGATGTGGTGCTGAGTGTGCTGGATTCCTATATCCGCTAACGGTAAGGGAATAACACGCCTCCCCAACCTGTTATATAACTGTTACTTGCCAGTTTATTGATTTACCTCCAGACTATCGCCTCATTCAGGAGGGAATCATGGTTTTGCAGTCCACGCGCTGGCTGGCGCTCGCTTATTTCACCTACTTTTTTAGTTACGGCATCTTTTTGCCCTTCTGGAGCGTCTGGCTCAAAGGCACAGGACTCACGCCGGAAACCATCGGGATCTTGCTCGGTGCAGGCCTGGTAGCCCGTTTCCTCGGCAGCCTGCTTATTGCACCTCGCGTCAGTAACCCCTCACTTCTCATTAACGCCTTACGTCTCCTTGCGTTGATTACGCTGGTGTTCGCGCTCGCCTTTTGGGCCGGGACTCATGTGGCCTGGCTCATGGTGGTGATTATCGGTTTTAACCTCTTTTTCTCACCGCTGGTTCCCCTGACGGATGCGCTTGCCAACACCTGGCAGAAACAGTTTCCCATGGACTACGGTCGGGTTCGCGTTTGGGGCTCTATCGCCTTTGTGATTGGCTCGGCGGCAACCGGAAAACTGGTTAGCGAGTTTGATTATCGTGCGGTGCTGGCGATGCTGACGCTGGGGGTTGCTTCTATGCTGCTGGGAATGCTGCTACGCCCGTCGATTTTACCGCAGGGAGATACCCGCCATCAGGATGCCACCGGCTGGAAGGCATGGCGCGACCTGGTCGTAAAAAGCTGGCGTTTCCTGTTTTGCGTTTCGCTACTGCAGGGGGCGCACGCTGCCTACTATGGTTTCAGCGCCATCTACTGGCAGGAAGCGGGGTATTCCGCTTCAACGGTGGGCTATCTCTGGTCACTTGGGGTGGTCGCAGAAGTCGTTGTCTTTACGCTTAGTAACCGGTTGTTCCGTCGCTTTAGCGCCCGCGATTTGCTTTTACTGTCTGCTGTTTGTGGGCTGGTGCGTTGGGGACTGATGGGATGGACGACCGACCTGTCGTGGCTTATCGTCGTACAAATCCTGCACTGTGGTACCTTTACCGTCTGCCATCTGGCCGGTATGCGCTACATCGCTGCACGCAAAGACAATGAGATAATTCGCCTGCAGGCCGTTTATTCCGCCGTCGCGATGGGCGGAAGTATTGCGGTGATGACCATGTTCTCCGGATTCTTATTCCAGCATCTGCATCAGGGGCTGTTCTGGGTGATGGCGCTACTGGCAGTGCCTGCACTGTTTTTGCGCCCGAAAGTTGCCGCTCAGCCTTAAGCTTCAAGCATTTCACGGATATGCGCCTGCTGATGAC
The DNA here is from genome assembly GCF_015167655.1 of Citrobacter sp. BDA59-3. Taxonomy (NCBI): domain Bacteria; kingdom Pseudomonadati; phylum Pseudomonadota; class Gammaproteobacteria; order Enterobacterales; family Enterobacteriaceae; genus Citrobacter; species Citrobacter sp. BDA59-3. The sequence continues at coordinate 4,040,204 of NZ_CP063427.1, read as the reverse complement.
CGGTCAGCGGGCGATCCGCATGGATCAGCGGCGGTGAAAAGAGGGGGAGTGGGGTCGTATACGGGGTCACGATCAGCGTGACATTGCGCGGAGCCCCCTGTTTCTGAAAGTCCTGTAGCGGAAGATATTTAATATTGAGCGGCAGCAGCGTGAGTTCACGCAGTTGCAATTCAATTTCCTGTTCGCGCTCTGGCTCGTGGCCGGTAAGCAATACGACCTGTTTTTCATGCAGGTCGCTTTCCTGCATCAGCCATGCCCCGAAGATGACCGCCACCAGGCCCGCTTCCTCATCGCTAAAACGCAGGCCGTATTCTTTTTCCACCACCAATAACGCCTCGCGCGCGGTGCGTACCAGCCGTGGATAAAGACGGAAAATCTCCTCCTGCAGGCTGTCATCAATACCAATTCCAAAGAGATTACGATCCAGCGCCTGTGCCAGGTGAACATAGAGCTGTGCCGCCAGCCCTTGCTCATCGCTGAAACGTAGCCCGGCAAGCGCGCGAAAACGGGCAATCATATGCGTAATGGCTTGTTGCAGGCGTTTATCCTGTTGCTGGCTGTCGTTTAGTGGATCCGGGGTACGCAACATCATAAACAGCAGCGAGAGAAAGGCATGTTCGTTGCCGGGAGGTAACGCGGTAACACGACGGCGCCAGTGACGCACGATTTCATGCGCCGCTGCGTATTCTGCGCGCATCTGTGTCCATGCCTGCTGAACCGGGTTAAACTCCGGCGTAAAACCGTAGTGACTTTGCAGCAGGCAGTACTGGAGATAGAGACGCAGAAACTGAATGTCGCGGCATTCAAATGACCGTTCTAAGCGCCGGGCGCAGAGGTTAATCAACGCGCGCAAATTGGTGTCATCATACAGCGTGCGGGCAACCCCCTGTTGTTTAAGGGCGGCTTTGAGCGCTGGCGCATACTGCTGAGTGATAAAATGGGGACATAAGCGCAGCCCACGCCGGAGCCATTGCAACAGGCATAAACGTTGGTCGAGTGCTGTGCCTTCAATCCGGTAGCTGCCGTCCTGTCGGGACGTAATAGTCAGCCGATGAAAACGCTGGATCTCATGGTCGGTCTCGGCAATATCCTGCCGGGTGACCTCTTCATCCACGCCATTCATGGCACGTATGATTTCCGTGGTGACAGTGTGCCCTGGGAGTGCGAGCATCAAAAGCACCTGGCAGCGGCGCTGCGGACTGGAGAGCACAGATGGCGGTGTCGTTTCTATAGTCATCTGTCAGGCTCCAGTAAGGTTGTTTGATAAGAATAGCTAAAGGTATGTCTGGTGAAAGCGCAGCCGCAGCCCTTTCCTTCAGGATTGCCGGAGAGCATCACAGAATTTTTCTCGTGAGGAACACATGCAAGCAGTTAAACAATGCGCTTTTGGGCTCTTTCTCGCATTTTTATCATTCAGTGCGCTGGCGCATCCGCACAGTTTCATCCGCATAAAAATGCAGCTTGTGGTGGATAACGGGCAATGGACCGGGCTGAATATGCGCTGGACGATGGATGAAATTACCTCCGCAGATCTCCTCTATGATGCGGGCGATGCCAAACCGGGTGACGAGATCTGGAAAAAGCTGGCGGCGGAAGTGATGGCCAATGTACTGGGGCAGCATTACTTCACCGAAGTCTGGCATAACGGGCAAAAAGTAAAATTTCAAAATCGACCCTTAAGCTATGGCCTTGCGAGAGAAGGACATAAGGCCGTGCTTACCTTTGTGTTGCCGCTGGCAGAACCACAGCCGCTGAGTGGGCAGACGTATACTTTTTCCACCTATGATCCGACCTATTTTGTCGACATGAGTTACGCCAGTGAGAGCGATGCCACGCTGCCGGATGCCGTACAGAAGACATGCAAACTTACAGTTAAAACACCGAAGCCGGGGGAAGATGTGCTGAACTATGCACAATCGCTGGATAAAGCGGATGCGCCGGAGGAAGACATGCAGTTGGGTAAACAGTTCGCGCAGACGGTGACGGTACAATGTCCGTAATTAACACAACACGCCGACCGCTGCGGCGCTGGCGGCAGTGGTGGCCTCTGGCCCTCTTTATCATGCTCGCGCTGGCGGGTGTCTTCTGGCTCTGGCACGTCTGGCCGCAAGTACTGCGTGAAAGTGTCGGCTGGCAGCGTGCGTTTAACCGGCAAATGAGCGCTCTGATTCAGGCCGTGGCGGAAAACCCGACCGCCGCGGGTGGTTCTCTGCTGATGGTGAGCTTTATATATGGCGTACTGCATGCGCTCGGGCCGGGGCATGGCAAAGTGGTGATCACCACCTGGCTTGCAACGCATCCTTCACGCCTGAAATCCAGTATTGGGCTGACGCTGGCTTCTTCCTTACTGCAAGGGCTGGTGGCGGTGACGCTGGTGTTTGTCGTATTGAGCGTACTGGCACTACCGGCCCGTCAGCTTCATTTAAGCAGCTTCTGGCTGGAGAAATGTAGCTACGCGCTGGTGGGGGTGCTGGGCCTGTTGCTCTGCTGGCGTGCTGTCAATAAACTCCGCGGCCTGTTACGCAAACCTACGTTTACCGCGTTTACGCCTCATCATGAGCATCATGAACACTGCGGGTGTGGACATCAACATCTGCCCACGGCGGAACAGCTACAGCAGGGCGACGACTGGCGCGCGCGTTTGATGATCATTCTCTCGATGGGGATGCGGCCCTGTTCCGGGGCCATTATGGTACTGCTGTTCAGTAAGGTGATCGGCGTTTTCGGCTGGGGTGTTGCCTCGGCGATGGCGATGGCGGCCGGGACATCATTGACAATCTCGACGCTGGCGCTACTGGTGCACAGTTTTCGTCAACTGGCGGTGAAATTGAGTGCGAATAAAGCCCCCGCCTTATGGAAGCAGGTTGGCTGGACGACGCTCGCGCTGGCGGGTGGGGCGATCCTTGTCACCGCATCGGTTGTGATGTGGCTCAGTGCGGAAATAATGGGAAGAGGGCTTCGGCCTTTTTGATTCGCCGAAAGAGAGTACCGCTTGCAGCCGGGCCGCAAGCGGTTATCAGGTATTAACGCTTGAGCGCGTCGCTCAGCTCTTCGCGCATGTTTGCCAGCATCGCTTTCACGACGCGTGGGTTACCTGCAACGATGTTGCCGGTAGTCATATAGTTATGACCACCGGTGAAATCGCACACCAGGCCGCCAGCTTCACGAACCAGCAGTTCGCCTGCCGCAAAATCCCACGGTTTGAGAGCGATTTCGAAGAAACCGTCGACGCGGCCCGCAGCCACATAGGCCAGGTCCAGCGCAGCAGAACCGGTACGACGGAAATCCGCGCACTCAGTAAACAGTTTGCCAACGATGTTGATGTAGGTCGCCGCGTGTTGCTTGGCTTTGAACGGGAAGCCGGTTGCCAGAATGGTGCCGTCCAGGTCGCGTGCGGTGCTGCCACGCAGACGATAGCCGTTCAATTGCGCGCCCTGACCACGGGTTGCCGTGAAGAGTTCATTACGCATTGGATCGTAAACGACCGCGACTTCGGTGCGGCCTTTAATGCGCACGGCGATAGAAACGGAGAAGTGTGGCAGACGTTTGATGAAGTTGGTAGTGCCATCCAGTGGATCGATAACCCATTGAACATCCTGATCTGTGCCTTCATGCTCACCGCTTTCTTCGGTGATAATGGTGTGTTGCGGGTAAGATTTACGGATAGTGTCGATAATCACTGCTTCTGCAGCTTTATCTACATTAGTCACGAAATCGTTACTGCCTTTCTGGCTCGCTTCTACAGCGTCCGGGGTTTCATAGTGTTTGGCAATTACATTACCCGCCTTGCGCGCAGCACGCACGGCGATGGTCAGCATCGGATGCATCGGTTTCTCTCACTGGATGTTAAAGAACGGAAAACGGCGCGTATGATAGCAGCGAATTCGGATTATGTCTTCGCTTTATGATAATATGCGCGAATATTCTTTAGCCGTTGAAAAAATATGCTGCAAAATATTCGAATTGTGCTGGTGGAAACCTCTCACACTGGCAACATGGGCTCCGTCGCCCGCGCAATGAAAACGATGGGCTTAACCAACCTCTGGCTGGTGAACCCGCTGGTTAAACCGGACTCCCAGGCAATCGCGCTGGCCGCAGGTGCCAGCGATGTGATTGGCAATGCGCAAATCGTCGATACCCTCGATGAGGCGCTGGCAGGCTGCAGCCTCGTTGTCGGCACCAGCGCCCGCTCGCGTACACTGCCTTGGCCGATGCTCGACCCGCGTGAGTGTGGCTTAAAAAGCGTTTCCGAGGCACAGCATGCGCCGGTGGCGCTGGTATTTGGTCGCGAACGCGTTGGCCTGACCAATGACGAACTCCAGAAATGTCATTATCACGTCGCGATTGCGGCCAACCCGGAATATAGCTCGCTGAACCTGGCGATGGCGGTTCAGGTGATTGCTTACGAAGTCCGTATGGCGTGGCTGGCGACGCAGGAAAACGACAGCACGGAAGCACATGAAGAGACGCCGTATCCGCTGGTAGATGATCTGGAGCGTTTCTATGGGCACCTGGAAAAGACGCTGCTCTCCACCGGTTTTATCCGTGAAAGTCACCCGGGACAGGTCATGAACAAGTTGCGCCGCCTCTTTACCCGTGCGCGTCCGGAAAGCCAGGAGCTGAATATCCTGCGTGGAATTCTGGCGTCAATTGAGCAGAAAACGCAGGAAAAACAGTAGGGTTACTGTATTTTTTCTTGCGTGTGTCCCGACTGCTTCAGCGGGCGAAGAATGCCCCTAAGCAAAACGGCACGTAAAGCCAAATACCTGACTAAAACAGTCAAGTAAATAGTTGACCAATTTAGTCAGGAATGTCAGACTTGCCCCTGCTATGCGACATTATTTTAAATTTTAATAAAAACCCCGGGCAGGGGCGAGTCTGAGGCTAAGTTAAGACATGAGACTGACATCTAAAGGGCGTTATGCCGTGACCGCAATGCTGGACGTTGCGCTCAACTCCGAAACGGGCCCGGTACCGTTGGCTGATATTTCCGAACGTCAGGGAATCTCCCTCTCTTATCTGGAACAACTGTTCTCTCGCTTGCGCAAAAATGGCCTGGTGGCCAGCGTGCGTGGCCCGGGCGGCGGTTATCTGCTGGGTAAAGATGCAGGCAGTATCGCTGTTGGTGAAGTGATCAGCGCCGTTGACGAATCTGTTGATGCAACCCGTTGCCAGGGTAAAAGCGGCTGCCAGGGCGGCGACAAGTGCCTGACGCATGCGCTGTGGCGTGACCTGAGCGATCGTCTGACCGGTTTCCTGAACAACATCACCCTGGGTGAGTTGGTCAATAACCAGGAAATCCTCGATGTGTCCGATCGTCAGCATACGCACGAATCCCATCGCACGACCCGCGGTCAGGATGCCATCGACGTTAAGCTGCGCGCATAATTTACCCGTCCTGTTTCGGGGCGCTGCTGCGTTGGCCGCACTTGTTTAACCCAGGCGCTTACTTATTTAAGCTCCTGGGCATTCACAAGCTTGCCGCCTTGCCGCACCGCAAAACAGTTAGGTTAAAACACTATAAGAATTCAGAATCAGGCCGGGGTGATCCGTCATCCCGTATAAACGGTCGTACATCCAGCCGGTAAGCCTGATTCATTGCATTGAGTGATGTACGGAGTTTATAGAGCAATGAAATTACCGATCTATCTCGATTACTCCGCAACGACGCCGGTGGATCCGCGTGTTGCTGAGAAAATGATGCAGTGTCTGACTCTGGACGGGACTTTTGGTAACCCAGCTTCTCGTTCTCACCGTTTTGGCTGGCAAGCTGAAGAGGCGGTTGATATCGCCCGTAATCAGATTGCTGAGCTGGTTGGTGCCGATCCGCGTGAAATTGTTTTCACCTCTGGCGCGACCGAATCCGATAATCTGGCGATCAAAGGTGCGGCCAACTTCTATCAGAAAAAAGGCAAGCACATCATCACCAGCAAAACCGAACACAAAGCCGTGCTGGATACCTGCCGTCAGCTCGAGCGCGAAGGTTTCGACGTGACCTATCTGGCACCGCAGCGCAACGGCATCATCGACCTGAAAGAGCTCGAAGCGGCCATGCGTGACGACACCATCCTCGTCTCCATTATGCACGTGAACAACGAAATCGGTGTGGTACAGGATATCGCGACCATCGGCGAAATGTGCCGTGCGCGCGGCATTATCTACCACGTTGATGCGACCCAGAGCGTGGGCAAACTGCCTATCGACCTGAGTCAGTTGAAAGTGGATCTGATGTCCTTCTCCGGCCACAAAATATATGGCCCGAAAGGGATTGGCGCGCTGTATGTGCGTCGTAAACCGCGTATCCGCATCGAAGCACAGATGCACGGCGGCGGTCACGAGCGCGGCATGCGTTCCGGTACCCTGCCAGTACACCAGATTGTCGGCATGGGTGAAGCTTACCGTATCGCCAAAGAAGAGATGGAAACCGAGATGGCGCGTCTGCGCAGTCTGCGTAACCGTCTGTGGGACGGTGTGAAAGATATGGAAGAGGTCTACCTGAACGGCGATCTCGACCAGGGCGCACCGAACATCCTCAACGTCAGCTTTAACTACGTTGAAGGCGAGTCGCTGATCATGGCGCTCAAAGACCTGGCGGTTTCCTCTGGTTCTGCCTGTACTTCGGCGAGCCTGGAGCCCTCTTACGTGCTGCGTGCGCTGGGCATGACTGACGAGCTGGCACACAGCTCTATTCGTTTCTCTTTAGGTCGTTTCACTACCGAAGAAGAGATTGACTACGCCATCAAGCTGGTTCGCAACTCCATTGGTCGTCTGCGCGAACTTTCTCCACTGTGGGAAATGTTCAAACAGGGCGTGGATTTGAACACCATTGAATGGTCACATCACTAATCGGTAGCGGAATCAGGAGAACAGAACATGGCTTACAGCGAAAAAGTAATCGATCACTACGAAAACCCACGCAACGTCGGCTCTTTCGACAACAGCGATGAGAGCGTTGGTAGCGGTATGGTGGGGGCACCAGCCTGTGGCGACGTAATGAAGTTGCAGATCAAAGTCAACAATGAAGGTATCATTGAGGACGCGCGCTTCAAGACCTACGGTTGCGGTTCGGCAATCGCCTCCAGTTCACTCGTCACCGAGTGGGTAAAAGGCAAGTCCCTGGATGAAGCGCAGGCAATTAAAAACACTGACATTGCTGAAGAGCTGGAATTGCCGCCGGTAAAAATCCACTGCTCTATTCTGGCGGAAGATGCGATTAAGGCCGCAATTGCGGACTACAAAAGTAAACGTGAAGCAAAATAATTGAGGGCATTGTATGTCGATTACCCTGAGCGACAGTGCTGCAACGCGAGTGAATAACTTTTTGGCCAACCGCGGTAAAGGGTTTGGCCTGCGTCTGGGGGTCAGAACCTCTGGTTGTTCTGGCATGGCCTACGTACTGGAATTTGTTGACGAACCCTCGGCGGAAGACACCGTGTTCGAAGATAAAGGTGTGAAGGTCGTTATCGACGGCAAGAGCCTGCAATTCCTTGATGGCACGCAACTGGATTTCGTTAAAGAAGGCCTGAACGAAGGGTTTAAGTTCACCAACCCGAACGTCAAAGACGAGTGCGGTTGCGGCGAAAGCTTTAACGTGTAATTGCATTTCACCGATAAGCCCCACCATAGAACAGACTCACATCCTTCGCGCTGAGACAGCGTGAAGGACGCAGAGTATGACTGTGCGTGGGGTTTGTTTTAGCAGGCTATTCCGAGATTGCTATGGATTACTTCACGCTCTTTGGGTTATCCGCCCACTATCAGATTGACATTCAGGCGCTAGCGTCACGTTACCAGGATCTGCAGCGTCAATGCCATCCGGATAAATTCGCCAGCGGAACCCAGGCAGACCAACTGGCTGCGCTGCAGCAGTCTGCAACCATCAATCAGGCATGGCAGACGCTGCGTAGCCCGCTGAACCGCGCGGAATATCTCCTTTCACTGCACGGCTTCGATCTCGCCAGCGAACAGCACACGGTGCGCGATACCGCTTTTCTGATGGAACAACTGGAATTGCGCGAAGAGCTTGATGAGATTGAACAGGCGCGGGATCAGGCGCGTCTGGAAAGCTTTAGCAAACGCGTGAAAGGTCTGTTTGATTCCCGCCATCAGCAATTGATTGAACAACTGAATACTGAAACGTGGGATGTCGCGGCGGATACCGTGCGTAAACTGCGTTTTCTCGATAAACTGCGCAGCTCAATAGAACAACTCGAAGAAAAACTGCTCGGTTTTTAATTTTTCTGGAAGCACAAGATGGCCTTATTACAAATTAGTGAGCCTGGTTTGAGTGCCGCGCCGCATCAGCGTCGACTGGCGGCAGGCATCGATTTAGGCACCACCAATTCTCTGGTTGCTACTGTACGCAGCGGCCAGGCTGAGACCCTTGCCGATAGCGCCGGGCGTCATCTGTTACCTTCGGTTGTGCACTATTCAGCCACCGAACATACCGTGGGTTATGACGCGCGTGCCAACGCCGCACAGGATCCGGTTAATACCATCAGTTCCGTAAAACGTATGTTGGGCCGCGCGCTGAGCGACATCCAGGCACGTTACCCGCATCTGCCGTATCAATTGCAGGCAAGCGAGAACGGCCTGCCGATGATCGCCACCAGCGCGGGGCTGATAAACCCGATCCGCGTCTCTGCCGATATCCTGAAATCCCTTGCGCTGCGTGCGCAGGAATCCCTGTCCGGCGAGCTGGACGGCGTGGTTATCACCGTTCCGGCATATTTTGATGATGCGCAGCGTCAGGGCACCAAAGATGCCGCGCGCCTGGCGGGCCTGCATGTTCTGCGTTTGCTCAACGAACCGACCGCAGCGGCGATTGCCTATGGCCTGGACTCCGGGAAAGAAGGGGTAATTGCCGTTTACGATCTGGGCGGCGGTACCTTTGATATTTCCATTCTGCGCTTAAGTCGCGGGGTGTTTGAAGTGCTGGCCACCGGCGGTGATTCCGCGCTGGGCGGCGATGACTTTGATCATCTGCTGGCAGATTTTATCCGCGAGCAGGCGAACCTGCCTCAGCATGGCGACAACCGTCTGCAGCGTGAACTGCTTGACGCCGCCATTGCCGCAAAAATTGCGCTGAGCGATGCCGCGTCTGTCACCGTTGAGGTGGCTGGCTGGCAGGGCACAGTGACCCGTGAACAGTTCGAAGCGCTGATTTCGACGCTGGTCAAACGAACCTTGCTTTCTTGCCGTCGCGCGCTGAAAGACGCGGGCGTTGAGCCGAACGAAGTGCTGGAAGTGGTCATGGTAGGCGGCTCCACGCGTGTACCTCTGGTTCGCGAGCAAGTGGGTGATTTTTTTGGTCGTACGCCGCTGACCTCCATCGACCCGGATAAAGTTGTCGCGATTGGCGCGGCGATCCAGGCCGATATTCTGGTGGGCAATAAGCCAGACAGCGACATGCTGCTGCTGGATGTGATCCCGCTGTCGCTTGGTCTGGAAACCATGGGTGGGCTGGTGGAAAAAGTTATCCCGCGTAATACCACCATTCCGGTGGCGCGTGCGCAGGAGTTCACCACCTTCAAAGATGGTCAAACGGCCATGTCTATCCACGTAATGCAGGGCGAGCGCGAACTGGTGCAGGATTGCCGTTCGCTGGCGCGTTTCGCGCTGCGTGGTATTCCGGCGATGCCTGCGGGTGGTGCCCATATCCGTGTTACTTTCCAGGTGGATGCGGACGGCCTGCTCAGCGTGACGGCGATGGAGAAATCCACCGGCGTTGAAGCGGCTATCCAGGTCAAGCCCTCCTACGGTCTGACCGACAACGAAATCGCCACCATGATTAAAGATTCCATGAGCTTCGCTGAGCAGGACGTGAAGGCACGTATGCTGGCCGAACAAAAAGTGGAAGCTGCCCGCGTACTGGAAAGCCTGAACGGTGCGCTGGCGACAGATGCCGCGCTGTTAAGCGCCGCAGAGCGGACGGTTATCGACGAGGCTATCGCACAGTTGAGTGCGGTTGCTACCGGCGATGATACTGACGCCATTGAACAAGCCATTAAAAATCTAGACAAACAAACCCAGGAATTCGCCGCGCGCCGCATGGATCAGTCCGTGCGCACCGCGTTAAAAGGCCATTCCGTCGACGAGGTTTAACATGCCAAAGATCGTTTTTCTGCCTCATCAGGACCTCTGTCCCGATGGCGCAGTTCTGGAAGCTAAGAGCGGCGAGACCATTCTTGATGTAGCCCTGCGTGGCGGTATTGAGATTGAACACGCCTGTGAGAAATCCTGCGCCTGTACCACCTGCCACTGTGTCGTGCGTGAAGGGTTTGATTCGTTGCCGGAAAGCACCGAAGACGAAGACGACATGCTGGATAAAGCCTGGGGTCTGGAGCCGGAAAGTCGCCTGGGTTGCCAGGCGCGCGTCACCGACGAAGATCTGGTTGTGGAGATCCCGCGTTACACTATCAACCACGCCCGGGAGCATTAATATGGCACTGAAATGGACCGACAGTCGCGAGATCGGCGAGGCGCTGTATGACGCTAACCCGGATCTCGATCCGAGAACTGTCCGCTTCACCGATATGCACCAGTGGATTTGCGATCTGGAAGATTTTGATGACGATCCGAACGCATCGAACGAAAAGATTCTCGAAGCAATTCTGCTAGTCTGGTTAGATGAAGCATCTTGATATCGACGGGCTGCCTTCTGGCGGCCCGTTTTCATATCCCATGCGCTAAAGGACAAAACAATGACAACAGAAGCGATGAAAATTACGCTGACGACCCAGAGCGCAGACGCTCGTTGGGGCGAAAAAGCGCTCTACAGTATTAATAACGACGGCATTACCCTGCACCTGACCGGTAAAGATGACACGGGCTTAATCCAGCGCGCCGCGCGCAAAATTGATGGCATGGGCATAAAGCATGTCGCGCTGAGCGGTGAAGGCTGGAACGCGGATCGCAGTTGGGCGTTCTGGGCTGGTTACAAAGGGCCGAAAGGGACGCGCAATGTTGAGTGGCCGACCTTATCAGAGTCCGATCAAAAAGAGCTCGACAGCCGTCTGAAAACTATCGACTGGGTGCGTGACATCATCAATGCGCCGGCAGAAGATCTCGGGCCGGAACAACTGGCGCAACGCGCTGTGGATCTGCTCAATGACGTGGGCGGCGAGGCGGTCTCTTACCGGATCGTGAAAGGCGAAGATCTGCGCGAAAAAGGGTATATGGGCATCCATACTGTCGGGCGCGGTTCTGAACGTCCCCCGGTACTGCTGTCGCTGGATTATAACCCGACGGGCGATGCAGAAGCGCCAATCTATGCCTGCCTGGTCGGTAAAGGCATTACCTTCGATTCAGGTGGTTATAGCATCAAGCAGACCGCGTTTATGGATTCGATGAAATCCGATATGGGCGGCGCTGCGCTGGTGACCGGCGCACTGGCATTTGCGATTACGCGCGGCCTGAAAAAGCGGGTGAAACTATACCTGTGCTGCGCGGATAACATGGTCAGCGGCAACGCCTTCAAACTGGGCGATATCATCCGCTACCGCAACGGCAAAACCGTAGAAGTCATGAACACCGATGCGGAAGGGCGTCTGGTGCTGGCAGACGGTCTGATTAATGCCTCCGCGCAGAAACCGCAATTTATCATCGATGCCGCGACCCTGACCGGAGCTGCCAAAACCGCATTGGGTAATGACTATCATGCGCTGTTTAGCTTCGATGACAAACTGGCAAACCGTTTACTGGCCAGCGCTGCGGCGGAAAACGAGCCGTTCTGGCGTTTGCCGCTGGCGGAATTCCACCGTAATCAGCTACCGTCAAACTTTGCCGAGCTGAATAACACCGCTGGCGCTGCGTTCCCGGCAGGGGCAAGCACGGCGGCAGGTTTCCTGTCGCATTTTGTGGAAAATTATCAGCAGGGCTGGCTGCATATCGACTGCTCTGCGACCTATCGTAAAGCGGCGGTGGAGCAGTGGGCCGCGGGCGCGACGGGCCTTGGCGTGCGCGCCATCGCGAATCTATTGACCGCGAAGTAATTTTCCCCTCATCCTGACCTTCTCCCCAAAGGGGGGAGGGGGTTGTACGGTGCAGGCCGTCCCCCTCTCTGTGGGAGAGGGCCGGGGTGAGGGCATCAAACAGCTTAAACGAACAGTAAAATTTATGTCTCATTCAGACCACGATCACGACCATCATCACGAGCCTGAAACTCTCGATAGCCTGCTGGAAAAAGCGGCGACCGAGCCGGCTTATCGCCCGGCATTTTTCCGCAAATTGCTGGAATCCACTGTTTGGGTGCCAGGCACTGCCGCGGAAGATGAAGCCATTGTTGAAGACAGCGCGTTGGATCTACAGCACTGGGAAAAGGACGACGGCCAGTCGGTGATCCCCTTTTTCACCTCCCTCGAAGCCCTGCAGCAGGCGGTGGAAACGGAGCAAGCGTTTGTGGTGATGCCTGCGCGTACGCTATTTGAAATGACGCTCGGTGAGACGCTGTTCCTCAATGCGAAGTTACCGACCGGGAAAGAGCTCACGCCGCGTGAAATCAGCCATCTGGTGGGTAAAGATGACAGTCCGTTAAGCCAGCAGGAAGTGCTGGAAGGCGGCATGTCGCTGCTGCTGTCCGAAGTGGCAGAGCCGCCCGCGCAAATGATCGATTCGTTGACTAAATTGTTCTCGACCTTCAATCACGTGAAATGTGCGTACCTTTGCTCTATCAAAGAGAAAAATGATGCCCAGCCGAACCTGCTGATTGGTATTGAAGCCGAAGGCGACATTGAGAGCGTGATTGAGGCGGCAGGCAGTGTGGCAATGGATACCTTACCGGGTGATGAGCCGGTGGATATTTGTCAGGTAGTAAAAGGGGAACACGGGGTCAGCCATTTTATGATTGCCCATATCACACCCTTCTATGAGCGCCGCTGGGGCAGTTTCCTGCGTGATCTCAAGAACAACCGCATTATCTGATACATCGACGGGCTTAGCCCGTCGCTTCCAGTAGCAGTAAATCCATCAGTAACACCAGATTCGACTCAAACGACGTAACACCGGCCGCTTCGGCGGCAAAATGCACCGCTTCGTCATACAACGCAAAATGCAAATCCGCGAGGTTTGCCAGCGTATTCGCCGAGGCGCGAGTAAAGGCGATTACCGTCATACCGACATTCTGTGCAATACGCGCTTTATCCAGAACCTGTTCCGTTTCGCCGCTACGTGAGACGGCGATAAATACCTGGTAACGCGCCGCGTTGCTGAGGAAAATATTACGGCTGTCGCCGGGACCGGAGATAAATGCCGTCTTGCCCAGCACCTGCAATTTTTTTGTCAGGTATTCTGCAAACAGATATGAAAACCCGGCGCCATAAAGGAAAAAACTCTCTTTCTCGCGCAGTAATGTGACGAACTGTTGGCGTTTTTCCTCGGTTACCCACTGAAAGGTCTGCTGATAGTTCGCCATAAACTGATGGAAAAGCGCAGGCAGGGTATTGCCGTTTCCCGTAACCTGCTCTGGAATATGAGGGGTATCGGCCAGAAGCTGTTTGCAGTGCCAGATAAACTCGCTGTAGCCGCTAAACCCCAGTTTCTGGCATAGCCGCATAATGGTGGCAGTAGAGACAAATGTCGCCGTCGCCAGATCGCGAACGGTGATATTGCCCACCAGCAGCGGGTGATCCGTGAGGTGGGCGAGGACCCGGTATTCGGCGCGGGTAAGAGACTCCCCGCGCGTTAAAAGGGGCGCTAAACGGTTATCCATTTACGCAGGTTCAATCGGCAAGTCGTCGCGCGCGCCCCATTCACTCCAGGAACCATCGTACAACTTCACGTTATTTGCGCCGAGCGTGGTGAGCGCCAGGATGACGACAGTGGCGGTGACACCCGAGCCGCAACTGACAATAATCGGCTCCTGCAGATTAACGCCCTGACGTGTGAAGATGGCCTCCAGCTCGTCTGTCGTTTTCAGCTCACCGTTAACCACCAGATCGCCCCACGGCACATTCAGCGCGCCGGGAATATGGCCGCGTTTCAGGCCTGCACGTGGTTCATCCACCTCGGCGTTGAAACGGGCCGCCGGGCGGGCATCCACAAGCTGTGCGGTACGCTCGTGGCTGACCAGCAGTACATCGGTCAGGCGTTTAACCAGTGATGGGTCAACTTTCACCTCGAAATCAGATTGCGGCAAGTTGGCGTCACCCTGCTCAAGCGGCAGTTCATCGCGCTGCCAGCCTGCGAATCCGCCTGCCAGAATTGAAACCCGCTCGACACCGAAATAACGCAGCATCCACCAGGCGCGGGGGGCGGAGAAGAGATTGCCTTCGTCATAGACCACCAGATGTTTGTCGTGGCTTACGCCCAGCTCGCGCATGGCGACGGCAAAGGCTTCCGGGCGCGGTAACATGTGTGGCAGCGAAGTGGTGTGGTCAGAAAGGGCTTCGATATCAAAAAATACCGCCCCGGGGATGTGCCCGGCGCGGTATTCAGCCGTCATATTACGGGTGTGTTCCTGGCCTGCAGGTGCCATACGGGCATCGATGACCTGAACCTCGGGGTCATCGGCGTGTTCGATCAGCCAGTCGGCTGAGACAAAAAAAGAGGTGGACATGGTTGCCTCCGTGTCATCAACAAGAAACCCGCCATGCTTCAGGTTGCAGGTGCATTGGCTGGATTCGTTCATCCCGGTTACTTACATCAGTAAGCTTCGGGGATTCGCTCACCTGCCGCCTGCCTGCAACTTGAATTATTCAGGGTATATCCTGAATTGTTAACGTTTTTTCCTGCCCCGACAAGCAACCATCGCAAAAGGCGCGAGTATCCTCGTTATTTTTTTACCGCCCGACCGTTTTCCCAGGCTTTTTGCAGCGCGGGCCAGTATTCGCGATTCGCCGCGATCATTTCATCAAGAATCGCTTTAGCGTGTTGCATGGTGGGCACTGTGCGGTTGAGCGTAAAGGCCTGCAGGGCTTTTTCGTAACTGCCTTCAATGGTGGCTTCAACCAGCAGTTGTTCCGAAGCCAGTTGCTGCATCAATAACGTTTGATGGAACAACGGCACCGCCCCCATGCGCACCGGCTCCGGTCCGTTTGCCGTGATGTACGCCGGTACTTCTACCATTGCATCGTAGGGGAGGTTCGCAATCGCCCCTTTATTTTCGACAATTACCAGGTGGCGCTGACGTAAATCAAAGGCCAGCGAGCAGGCGACATCAACGATAAACGCGCCGTGAACCCCGACATGAAACGCATCCGGTAAGACGCCGGTACGTTGATACTCCTGGGCTGCGGCAAACAGCTTTTTCTCCCTGCCGTTCATCACCTCATTGGCGCGGGTATAGTTGGGATCCTGATGTTCAACAATTTCGTTGGGCATCAGGTAGTACTGGAGATAGGGGTTCGGCAGATATTCCGGGAAATGATCCATCAGCGGTTTAATATTGCGCCATGTCTTCACCCACGACGGATCCGAATGTTGCGGATCGGTCTGCGCGGCATCTTCGGTGAGCAGGCCAAAGCGGGCAATGTGTTCACGCAGTTGAGGCAGTCTGTCTTCGCCATCCACAAGCACGCGGGTAAACCAGCCAAAATGGTTCAGGCCGAAGTAATCCACCTCCAGTTTGTGGCGATCAACGCCGAGGATCGCCCCCATATTGCGCATCGCCGCCACTGGCATATCGCAAATATTGAGCACGCGGGCGTCCGGACGCAGACGACGTACCCCTTCGGCAACAATTGCAGCGGGGTTAGAATAATTCACAATCCATGCGTGTTTATCGGCATAGCGCCCAACTAGGTCAATGAGTTCCACCATTGGCAGAATAGTGCGCAGACCGTACGCCAGGCCGCCAGGTCCACAGGTTTCCTGACCCACCACACCATGACGCAGCGGGATTTTCTCATCCTGCTCGCGCATTTTGTACTGGCCGACACGCATCTGGGCGAAGACGAAGTGGGCACCGCTAAAGGCCGCCTCCGGGTCGCTGGTGACGGTAAACTTGATGCTCTGGCTGTGGTCACGAATCACTTTTTCCACCACCGGCGCAATGGTGCTCTGGCGGGCTTCGTCAATGTCATAGAGGCGAATTTCCGCCAGCGGGAAATCCTCCAGACGCACCATCAGGCTTTTGACAATCCCTGGCGTGTAGGTGCTGCCGCCACCGGCGATAGAGAGAATAAATGGGGGTTTCAACATCTTTAGTCTCCTTTAGAGAAACGCCTCAACGGCTTCTCGCATTTTTTTGACATGCAGCCCGTAGACCACCTGAACGTTATTGCCTTGTTTGATGACCGCTTTCGCGCCTGTTGCTTTCAGGCGAGGTTCATCAATGGTGGCGACATCTTTCACCGTGACGCGCAGACGGGTATAGCAGTTGTCTACCACCTCGATGTTGCCGCGTCCGCCAAGTCCTTCGATAATTGCCTCGCCCAGCCCGTCGTTGTTACCTTTGGCCTGGTAATCCTGCTTGCTGTACAAACGTGTCTCTTCGTCGTCGGTTTCCCGGCCTGGCGTCTTCATGTCGAAACGCAAAATCAGGAAACGGAAAATAACGAAGTAGAGGGCGAACATAATCAGCCCGACCACGATGTACATCGGCCAGTTCGACTTCTCAGTGCCGAGCGGCAGGTTATAGAGAATGAAATCAATGATGCCGTTTGCGCCGATGGCATGGACGCCAAGCAGCGAGAAAAGCATCATGCCGATGCCGGTCAGCACCGCGTGCACCACGAACAGCAGTGGAGCGACGAACAGAAAAGAAAACTCAAGCGGTTCGGTCACCCCAACCAGAAGGGAGGTGAGCGCAGCGGGGATAAGAATTGCTTTCGCCGCCGCTTTGCGTTCGGGCTTTGCGGTCAAATACATAGCCAGTGCGGCGGCGGGCAGGCCGAACATTTTGCTGATGCCACGCGCATCCCAGACCACTGTGCTGCTCAGTTGTTTCACGTCCGGGCAGGCCATTTCGGCAAAATAGATATTGCGCGCGCCCTGGTACATCGAGCCGCACACCTCCTGCGTACCGCCCAGTTCGGTATATAAAAATGGCGTGTAGACCAGGTGATGCAGGCCCGTGGGAACCAGAATGCGCTCCAGGAAGCCATAAATGGCCACGCCGAATGGCCCGGCACCTTTAATGGCCATTGCCAGTGTGCTGATGCCATGCTGGACGAAAGGCCACAGCTCGCTCATGACCACCCCCAGCACCATAGAGACAGGGAGCATGATGATGGCGACAAAGCAGTGGCCGGAATAGATGGCCATCGCCCCGGAAAACTGTACGCCGGAATACTTATTGTACAGATATCCTGATAGCGCACCGGTGAGGATCCCGGCGAAGACGCCCATCTCCAGCACCTGTACACCCAGCACCATACTTTGGCCCGCGGCTTTCATCTGATCGGCCGCTGCCAGCCCGCCCTGCATCTGCAAGGTGACATTCATGGCATTGATAAACACGATAAAGGTGACCAGACCAATGAGCGCGGCATAGCCTTTATCGCGTGCGGCGAGACCAACGGGAATGCCGACTGCAAACACCAGCGCCAGATTTGCCAACACGGAGACGGCGGATTTAGCAATCAGTTGCCCGGTATGTTGAATCAGCGGATGACCGAGAAACGGCAGGTACTCTGCCAGGTTGCCGTTGCCGAAAATATTTCCGAAGGCGATAAACAAGCCGACAATCGGCAAAATCAGCACCGGACCAAAGAGGGACTTCCCGAAATTTTGTAGGGCGTTAACGGCTCTGCTCATAACGTTCTCTCTTATATGAACCGCGAAAAAGGGGTGAAGATGCATTAACGTTAGCAGGTGCACGCAAAAGTAAGCTACCTATCTTATTGTTTTAAAAACAAATGACCTGAAAGGTAACATGTAACGTTACGACCTGTGATCGCGGTAACATGGCTGATCGAACCGGCTAAACGCAGCGAAGCGCTTTCCAGATTCTGGGAGGCTGTTTGTAATCGGCAAAGTCACGCATAATACTTACGCTTAACGAATTAACAGGCTTTGTGGGCCAGGGATAAAGGATGAAACTGAAACGTTCGACGGCGATCGCTATCGCCTTCTTTAGTGCGTTCATATTGGCAGGTTGTGATAACAACGATAAACCTCAGGAAGCGCAGGCCGCTGCTGCGCCAGCCGCGAGTCAAACGCCACCCGCGACAAAACCGGATGGCGAAAAACTCAAACAACTGGCGGCGAGCAGTGAAGGCAAACCGTTAACGCTGGTAGATGCCTCAGAGGTCCAGCTTGAGGGCGCGGCTGCCCTGGTATTGACCTTTTCCGTTCCGCTCGACCCGGATCAGAACTTTGCCCAGACTGTCCACGTGGTGGATAAAAAGAATGGCAAAGTCGACGGGGCATGGGAACTCTCCACAAACCTGAAAGAACTTCGCCTGCGTCACCTCGAACCCAACCGCGAACTGTTGGTATCCGTTGACCGCGGGCTGGTGGCGCTTAATAAAGCCACTTTTGGTATTGATTACGAAAAGGCGATTACCACCCGTGATATTCAGCCTACCGTTGGCTTTGCCAGCCGTGGTTCTTTACTGCCCGGAAAAGTGGTGGAAGGGCTGCCGGTTATGGCGCTTAACGTCAATAATGTGGACGTTAACTTCTACCGCGTGAAGCCGGAATCGCTGGCGGCTTTCGTTAGCCAGTGGGAATACCGCAACGCGCTGACCAACTGGGAGTCGGACAATTTGCTGAAAATGGCCGATCTGGTTTACACCGGGCGGTTTGACCTCAATCCGGCACGTAACACCCGCGAAAAACTTCTGCTTCCGCTGGGGGAAATCAAGCCCCTACAGCAGGCCGGAGTCTATATCGCCGTTATGAACCAGGCGGGGCACTATAGCTATAGCAATGCGGCGACCCTTTTTACGCTGAGTAATATTGGCCTGTCCGCCCACCGTTACCATAATCGGTTAGATATTTTCACCCAAGGCCTCGAAAACGGTGCGGCGCAATCGGGTGTCGACGTTGTCCTGCTGAACGATAAAGGCCAGACGCTGGCGCAGGCGACCAGCGATGCACAGGGACATGCCACGCTGACCACGGACAAAGAAGCTGCACTGATTCTGGCGCGTAAAGACGGCGAAACAACCTTGCTCGACTTGCAGCTTCCTGCCCTCGATCTGGCGGAATTTGCGATTGCCGGTGATCCAGGTTACAGCAAGCAATTCTTTATGTTTGGTCCGCGCGATCTCTACCGTCCCGGCGAAACCGTGATCGTAAATGCTCTGCTGCGTGACAGCGACGGTAAACCGCTCGCCGATCAGCCCGTGAAGCTTGAGGTGGTCAAACCGGATGGCCAGGTGATGCGTACCGTGGTAAGCCAGCCGACAAACGGTCTGTACCATTTTACCTACGCCCTGGATGCCAGCGCGCAGACCGGTACATGGTCGATTCGCGCCAATACCGGGGATAACCAACTGCGTAGCTGGTCTTTCCATGTAGAAGACTTTATGCCAGAACGCATGGCGCTGAATCTGAGCCCTCAACCGACACCGCTTAAGGCCGATGAGGATGTGGATTTCAACGTCGCTGGCTATTACCTGTACGGTGCGCCGGCCAACGGCAATACCCTGCAGGGCCAGCTCTATTTGCGCCCTTTACGCGAAGCGGTAAAAGCCCTGCCTGGTTTTCAGTTTGGCGACATTGCCGATGAAAATCTGACGCGTACTCTGGATGAAGTGCATCTGACACTGGATGAAAAAGGCCATGGTCAGGTTACAGCCCCCAGCCAGTGGCAGGAAACTCACTCACCGTTGCAGGTTATTTTGCAGGCAAGCCTGCTTGAATCGGGCGGTCGTCCGGTCACGCGTCGTGCTGAACAGGCTATCTGGCCTGCGCCTGTGCTGCCGGGTATCCGTCCGCAGTTTGCCTCGAAAGCGGTTTACGATTACCGCACCGATACCACCGTCAACCAGCCGATTGTTGATGAAAATGGTAATGCCGGTTTTGACATTGTCTACGCCGATGCGCAGGGCGTGAAAAAAGCGGTCTCTGGCCTGCAGGTACGATTGATTCGCGAACGTCGCGACTACTACTGGAACTGGTCGGAAAGCGAAGGCTGGCAGTCACAGTTTGATCAAAAAGATCTGGTAGAGAATGAGCAGACGCTGGATCTCGCCGCTGACGAAACCGGGAAAATTACCGTACCGGTAGAGTGGGGCTCATATCGCCTGGAAGTCAAAGCGCCTGATGAAAGCGTCAGTAGCGTCCGTTTCTGGGCCGGTTATAGCTGGCAGGATAACAGCGACGGCACCGGGGCCGCACGCCCTGACCGTGTCACGATGAAGCTGGACAAACCCGCCTATCAGCCGGGCGATACCATTAAGCTGCACATCACCGCACCGGCGGCAGGCAAAGGCTACGCCATGATTGAGTCCAGCGAAGGGCCGTTGTGGTGGCAGGAAATCGATGTGCCCGCGACAGGGCTGGATCTCTCTATTCCGGTGGATCAGAAATGGCGTCGCCATGACCTCTACCTGAGCACGCTGGTAGTGCGTCCGGGGGATAAGTCCAAATCGGCAACGCCGAAACGCGCCGTAGGCTTGCTCCATCTGCCGATGGGGGACGAAAACCGCCGCCTCTCCGTGGCCCTGGAAAGTCCGCAAAAAATGCGTCCGAACCAGCCGCTGACGGTCAAGGTGAAGGCCAGCCTGAAAAACGGCACCGTGCCAAAACAGGTCAACGTGCTGGTCTCCGCAGTAGATAGCGGAGTGCTGAATATCACGGATTATGTTACGCCAGACCCGTGGGAAGCCTTCTTTGGGCAAAAACGCTATGGCGCCGATATCTATGACATCTATGGTCAGGTGATTGAAGGGCAGGGGCGTCTTGCCGCGTTACGTTTTGGTGGTGATGGTGACGAGCTCAACCGTGGCGGCAAGCCACCGGTTAACCATGTCACCATCATTGCCCAACAGGCGCAGCCGGTTACGCTGGACGACAAGGGTGAAGGAACGGTTACGCTGCCTATTGGCGACTTTAACGGTGAACTGCGCGTAATGGCGCAGGCCTGGACCGCGGAAGACTTCGGTAACAGCGAAAGCAAAGTGATTGTCGCCGCGCCGGTGATTACCGAGCTCAACACGCCTCGCTTCCTGGCCGGTGGCGATACCAGCCGCCTGACGCTCGATATTACCAACCTCACCGATAAGCCGCAGACGCTGAATGTTGCGCTGGCGGTAAAAGGCTTACTGGCGCTGGAAAGCGAGCAATCGAAGCCGGTGAACGTAGCGCCAGGGGCGCGGATGACGCTCTTTATTCCGGTACGTGCGCTGGACGGTTATGGCGATGGCGAAGTGACGGCTGCCATTTCAGGCTTGACGCTGCCGGGGGAAACCTTCGCGACGCAGACTAAATCGTGGAAAATCGGTGTGCGTCCGGCTTACCCGGCACAGACCATCAGCAGCGATGTCATGCTCTATCCGCATGAGACCTGGAATGCACCGGCTGAACATACGAAACGTATTTCGCCAGTGGCCCTGCAGGGGCAGTTGTTGCTGAGCGGACGTCCTTCACTCAACATCGCCCGTTACATTCAGGAGCTGAAAGCCTACCCGTACGGATGCCTTGAGCAGACGGCGAGCGGGTTGTTCCCGTCGTTGTATACCAATGCGGCTCAGCTTAAGGCGATGGGTATCAAGGGCGACAGCGATGAACAGCGCCGTGCGGCGGTGGAAATCGGTATTGCCCGCTTGCTGCAAATGCAGCGTGATGACGGTGGCTTCTCGTTATGGGATAAAAACGGGCCGGAAGAGTACTGGTTGTCCGCCTACGTGACTGACTTCCTGGTCCGCGCCTCAGAGCAGGGTTACAGCGTGCCGGTGGAGGCGCTGAATAATGCCAATAGCCGTCTGCTGCGTTACTTGCAGGACCCGGCGGTGATGGCTGTGCGTTACAGCGACGATGTCCAGGCGACAAAATTTGCGGCGCAAAGCTATGCGGCGCTGGTGCTTGCACGTCAGCAGAAAGCCCCACTCGGCGCGCTGCGCGAATTGTGGCAGCGTCATGCGCAGGCGAAAGCGGGTCTGCCTCTGCTGCAACTGGGGGTGGCACTCAAGCTGATGGGCGATGCTCCACGCAGTGAACAGGCACTGGCGCTGGCGTTAACGACACCGCGAGCGAAAGCGCAGCGCTGGATGGCGGATTACGGTAGCGAACTGCGTGATAACGCGCTGATGCTGTCGTTGCTGGAAGAAAACTCACTGTTGCCGGATGCGCAGAACAAGTTGCTGACCACCTTATCTGAACAAGCCTATGGCCAACGCTGGCTCTCCACGCAGGAAAGCAATGCGCTTTATCTGGCGGGGCGTCATTTGCAGAACTTGCCGGGGACATGGCAGGCACAGACCTCCCTGACCAGTGAAGAGCTGAAAGGCGACAAACCGCAAACCCGTGAACTCAACGCGGACCAGATGACGGCGCTGACGGTGACAAACACCGGTGAAAGCCCGATGTGGCTGCGTCTCGACAGTACAGGGTATCCGGAGTACACCCCGGCACCGGCCAGCAATGTCCTGAATATCGAACGTCAGATCCTCGGTACCGATGGGCAGACAAAATCACTAGCCTCGCTGAAAAGCGGCGAACTGGTGCTGGTCTGGCTTGAAGTACGCGCCAGCCACAACGTGCCAGATGCGCTGGTGGTTGATCTTCTGCCAGCCGGACTGGAACTGGAAAACCAGAATCTGGCCAGCAGCAGCGCGAGCCTGCAGGATAGCGGCAGCGAAGTACAGGAACTCCTTAACCGTATGCAGCAGGCTGATATTGCCCATATGGAATTCCGCGATGATCGCTTTGTCGCCGCCGTCTCCGTTAGCGAAGGGCAGCCAGTCACGCTGGTTTACCTTGCGCGTGCGGTAACGCCGGGAACCTATCAACTGCCGATGCCGCAGGTGGAATCTATGTATGTGCCACAGTGGCGGGCGACAGGGGCCGCAAGTGGTCCGTTGATCGTTCGCCCATAGCATGAATAAAGGGCGCACCTGGCGCTCCCGCGGGCTTTGGCTTGCGGGAGCGTTTCTTCTTATTCCGTTGGTTCTTTTTATCGCCGACAAACTCTGGCCGCTGCCTCTAAAAGAGGTCAACCCGGCGCGCGTCGTTGTGGCGGAGGATGGCACGCCGCTCTGGCGCTTCGCTGATGCCGAGGGGATCTGGCGCTACCCGGTGGCGATAGAAGATGTCTCTCCGCGTTATTTACAGGCGCTTATCGAATACGAGGACCGCTGGTTCTGGAAACACCCTGGCGTAAACCCGCTTTCGGTCGCCCGTGCTGCATGGCAGGATCTGCTGGCTGGCAGAGTTATTTCTGGCGGCAGTACGCTCACTATGCAGGTTGCGCGTCTGCTCGATCCCCATCCGCGTACCTTTGGCGGTAAAGTGCGCCAGCTATGGCGGGCGTTGCAACTTGAGTGGCATCTCTCCAAGCGCGACATTCTGACGCTCTATCTCAACCGTGCCCCGTTTGGCGGTACGTTGCAGGGCGTTGGGGCGGCAAGCTGGGTTTATCTGGGTAAATCCCCCGCGCAGCTCAGCTATGCAGAGGCGGCACTGCTGGCCGTCTTGCCACAGGCACCGAGTCGCCTGCGCCCTGACCGCTGGTCGGAGCGTGCCCAGGCGGCGCGGGATAAAGTACTGGATCGCATGGTTTCGCAGGGCGTGTGGAGCCAAAAACAGGTAGAGGAGTCGCGTGAAGAGCCGGTCTGGCTGGCACCGCGTCAGATGCCGCAACTCGCGCCCCTCTTCTCTCGTTATATGTTGAGCAAAGACCCGGGCCTCAAAATTACCACCACACTTGATGCCAGCCTCCAGCGTCAGCTTGAAGAGCTGGCCGCTGGCGTGAAATCTCGTCTACCCCAGCGTAGCTCGCTGGCGATCATCGTTGTCGACCATACGGACATGAAAGTGCGGGGCTGGGTGGGGTCGGTGGATATTAATGACGATAGCCGTTTTGGCCATGTCGATATGGTCAGCGCCACCCGCTCGCCGGGATCGGTATTAAAACCCTTCATTTATGGCCTGGCGATGGATGACGGTCTGATTCATCCCGCTTCATTACTACAGGATGTGCCACGGCGAACGGGGGACTATCGTCCCGGTAATTTTGACAGCGGTTTTCACGGACCGGTCAGCATGAACGAGGCGCTGGTTCGCTCCCTTAACCTTCCGGCGGTACAGGTTCTGGAGGCCTACGGGCCGAAGAAATTTGCCGCCACGCTGCGCAATGCCGGGTTGCCGCTTAAATTGCCGGAAGGCGCGGAGCCTAACCTGTCACTTATTCTGGGTGGCGCAGGCGCCCGTCTGGCGGATATTACCGCAGCGTATAGTGCCTTTGCGCGCCACGGCAAGGCCGGACAGTTACGCTTTCAGCCAGGCGATCCGTTGATGGAGAGAACGCTGATGTCGCCGGGCGCGGCCTGGATTATTCGCCGCATTCTCGCCGGGGAAGCGCAGCCGTTACCGGACAGCGCGCTCCCGCAAGTGGTGCCGCTGGCCTGGAAAACCGGCACCAGCTACGGTTATCGTGACGCCTGGGCCATTGGGCTGAATAGCCGCTATGTGATTGGCGTCTGGACGGGCAGGCCGGACGGCACGCCGGTTGCGGGCCAGTTTGGTTTCGCCAGCGCAGTGCCATTGCTCAACCAGGTGAACAATATGCTGCAGCCTCGTTCCGCGCTGGAGCTGGCGCGTTTACCGCAGGATCCGCGCCCGGAATCGGTCAGCCGCGATGTCATCTGCTGGCCTGGCGGGCAGAGCTTACCGGAAGGTGACAGTAATTGTCGCCGCCGCCTGGCGACCTGGCTTCTGGATAACAGCCAGCCACCCACGATGTTGATGGCGGAACAAGAAGGGGCGCGCGGCATTCGTTTCCCGGTGTGGGTTAACGCGCAGGGGCAACGGGTTGCGGCAGATTGCCCCGATGCGCAACAACGCACAATCATCGTCTGGCCTTTACCGCTGGAACCCTGGTTACCCGATGGCGAGCGCCGGGCGGCAAGATTACCTCCGCGCTCGAAAACCTGTCCTCCGCGTGATGAGAACGCACCGCCGCCGCTGTTGCTCTCGGGGATCCGCGATGGCGCAGTGATCAAACGGTTACCGGGGCGCTCGCAGGCAACGTTACCGCTACAGGCCACCGGTGGCGAAGGGCGACGCTGGTGGTTTTTAAACGGAGAGCCGCTGGACGGTCATGATCAACTATTAAGCCTCAACCTTGATAAAAGCGGTCAGTATCAGTTACTGGTGATGGATGACGCCGGGCAGGTCGCGGCGGTAGAGTTCGCGGTGCAATAACGCAACACATATACGCATCCTTTTTCACGCTGCCTTTGTGTTGGTTGCACGTGTACGCCCCGGTGACTGATTTATGTAAGTACCGGGGATGCCTGCGCTTGCCGCCTTGATGTAACCTGAATAATGTGGTGAAGAGACGTTTTGGTGAATGGTGTTGCTGAAACTCGTCTTATTTTAAAAAAATGTTACCTTTATCCATAGGCAATGCCCGCGTTGCTCTTTATAATCCGCGCCAGGTCATACGTATGTATGTACGACAACAGAACAACTTACAGGGGTTAACATGGCTATTGAACGTACTTTTTCCATCATCAAGCCGAACGCGGTGGCAAAAAACGTTATTGGTAGTATTTTCGCGCGTTTTGAATCTGCTGGTTTCAAGATTGTTGGCACGAAAATGCTGCATCTGTCCGTTGAGCAGGCTCGTGGTTTCTACGCTGAGCACGAAGGCAAACCGTTCTTCGACGGCCTGGTTGAGTTCATGACCTCCGGCCCGATCGTGGTCTCCGTACTGGAAAGCGAAAACGCGGTGCAGCGTCACCGTGACCTGCTGGGCGCTACCAACCCGGCTAACGCGCTGGCAGGTACTCTGCGCGCTGATTATGCTGACAGCTTCACCGAGAACGGCACCCATGGTTCCGATTCTCTGGAATCTGCGGCGCGCGAAATCGCCTATTTCTTTGGCGAAGGCGAAGTTTGCCCACGCACTCGCTAATTTCCGCAGCCTTACGCACCCTGTTGTGCAAAGCCCATCGGAAATTGTAAGCAGATTTACACTTTATTTTGCCAATGCCGCGCGCAGTCGTGGCATCTGCACAGCAGAATTTGTACAATGCAGCGCCCCGTGAATTGCAAAACGCATTCCCGGGGCGCTTCTTTTTTCAACCCTCCAGGGGCCATAACGTGTAATAACGAGGCCGGAATACACAACTATGTCTGAACAGATTGTCACGCCTGAGAACGTCGCACTGACGGTTCCCAATAAAGATGCAAAAATGAACCTGCTGGATCTGAATCGTCAGCAGATGCGCGAGTTTTTCAAAAACTTAGGCGAAAAACCCTTCCGCGCCGATCAGGTGATGAAGTGGATGTACCACTATTGCAGCGACGATTTTGATGAGATGACCGACATCAATAAAGTGCTGCGTAATAAGCTCAAAGAGGTCGCGGTAATCCGCGCTCCTGAAGTCGTGGAAGAGCAACGTTCCTCCGATGGCACCATCAAATGGGCGATTGCCGTAGGCGATCAGCGCGTTGAAACGGTATACATTCCGGAAGACGATCGCGCCACGCTGTGCGTTTCCTCACAGGTTGGCTGTGCGCTGGAGTGTAAATTCTGCTCCACGGCGCAACAGGGCTTCAACCGTAACCTGAAAGTGTCAGAAATTATTGGCCAGGTCTGGCGCGCGGCGAAAATTATCGGTGCGGTTAAAACGACCGGCGTACGTCCTATCACTAATGTGGTGATGATGGGCATGGGCGAACCGCTGCTGAACCTGACTAACGTGGTGCCGGCCATGGAAATCATGCTGGATGACTTTGGTTTTGGCTTGTCCAAACGTCGCGTTACGCTGTCGACTTCTGGCGTGGTTCCTGCGCTGGACAAACTGGGTGACATGATTGATGTCGCGCTGGCTATTTCACTGCATGCGCCGAACGATACCATTCGTGACGAAATTGTGCCGATCAACAAAAAGTACAATATTGCGACTTTCCTCGAATCGGTTCGCGGCTACATTTCGAAGTCCAATGCCAACCAGGGGCGCGTGACCATTGAATACGTCATGCTTGACCATGTGAACGATGGCACTGAGCATGCGCATGAGCTGGCGGCCTTGCTGAAAGATACGCCGTGCAAGATCAACCTGATTCCGTGGAACCCGTTCCCGGGCGCGCCGTATGGTCGCAGCTCGAACAGCCGTATCGACCGTTTCTGTAAAGTGCTGATGAGCTATGGCTTCACCACCATCGTGCGTAAAACACGCGGTGATGACATTGACGCGGCATGTGGTCAGTTGGCTGGTGACGTTATTGACCGTACGAAACGGACGATGCGTAAACGTATGCAGGGTGAGCCGATTTCGATTAAAGCGGTTTAGTGTTCTGGCGTCGCGGCAGGCTTCTGTGTCGCGACGCATAAACATGCTGATTTAATCGCCTGATTATAGTTGTGCAATCAATAATTACTGTGCGTTTCTCTCGACTTTAAGGCAGTATGTAGCGATGGAACAATAGCTTAGCAAAAGTACGAAAAGCTGTTCTGTTATGACCGGCCTGACAGTCTTATACTGTCGGTCTAAATTTAACTGACCCTGACATTTCGCGGCGCGCCCAGGCAATGCTTACTACGCGCCTGAATCTTAAATTTTCACGTACCAGCAGTTGTAGCGAATGAATACTGAAGCCACTCACGACCAAAACGAAGCACAAACCACGGGCGTTCGTCTGCGCAATGCCCGTGAACAACTCGGACTTAGCCAGCAGGCGGTAGCTGAGCGCCTCTGTCTCAAAGTTTCCACGGTACGCGATATTGAAGACGATAAGGCTCCTGCCGAATTGGCTTCAACATTCCTGCGTGGTTACATCCGCTCGTATGCGCGTTTGGTGCATATTCCGGAAGAAGAATTGCTGCCGATGATTGAGAAACAGGCCCCGATTCGGGCGGCGAAAGTCGCGCCGATGCAGACCTTTTCTCTGGGTAAACGTCGTAAAAAACGTGACGGCTGGTTAATGAGCTTTACCTGGCTGGTGCTGTTTGTGGTTGTTGGCCTGACGGGCGCATGGTGGTGGCAAAACCACAAAGCGCAGCAGCAAGAGATCACCACAATGGCCGATCAGTCATCTGCAGAGCTGAACGCCAGTGGTAGCAGCGAAGGGCAGAACGTTCCGCTGAATAACGATGCGGTCAGCACTCCGACAGAAACACCAAATACTACGGCTGCGACTACGCCAGTTGAGCCAACGGCGCCGACAACAGCAGCGCCTGCAACAGCCGCGCAAACGCCTGCGGCAACCGCGCATTCCAACGCCGTTGTCTCGCCTTCTCAGGCACCTGTTACTCAATCCCCTGCCGCTCAGCCATCGGCTAACGCGAATAACGCGCCACTGCCGACTGACCAGGCGGGTATCGCCTCCCCGGACGCCGCACATGCGCTGGTCATGAACTTCAACGCCGACTGCTGGTTAGAAGTGAGCGATGCAAGCGGTAAAAAATTATTCAGCGGCATCCAGCGTAAAGACGCGACGCTGAATTTGACCGGCCAGGCGCCTTACAAGCTCAAAATCGGTGCACCTGCTGCGGTACAGATTCAATATCAGGGTAAACCTGTCGATCTGAGCCGCTTTATCAGAACTAACCAGGTTGCACGCCTGACCCTCAATGCCGAACAATCAGCAGTACAGTAACAGACGGGCAACGCGGGAGATTTTTCATGCATAACCAGGCTCCGATTCAACGTCGGAAATCGAAACGGATTTACGTTGGTAATGTGCCGATTGGCGATGGCGCCCCCATCGCCGTGCAGTCAATGACAAACACCCGCACCACAGACGTGGACGCGACGGTTGCGCAGATTAAAGCGCTTGAGCGCGTTGGCGCTGACATAGTTCGTGTTTCCGTTCCTACCATGGACGCGGCAGAAGCCTTCAAACTGATTAAGCAACAGGTGAGTGTACCGCTGGTCGCGGATATTCACTTTGACTACCGCATTGCGCTGAAAGTCGCGGAATACGGCGTCGATTGTCTGCGTATTAACCCAGGCAATATCGGTAATGAAGAACGTATTCGCATGGTTGTTGACTGTGCGCGCGACAAAAATATCCCTATCCGTATTGGCGTCAACGCCGGATCGCTGGAAAAGGATCTGCAGGAAAAATATGGTGAGCCCACGCCGCAAGCGCTGCTGGAATCCGCCATGCGCCATGTCGATCACCTCGACAGACTCAATTTCGATCAATTCAAAGTCAGCGTAAAAGCCTCCGATGTCTTCCTGGCGGTGGAGTCATATCGTCTGCTGGCAAAACAGATCGATCAACCGTTACACCTTGGCATCACCGAAGCGGGCGGGGCGCGCAGTGGCGCGGTTAAGTCAGCGATCGGCCTGGGCTTACTGCTGTCGGAAGGGATCGGCGATACGCTGCGTGTCTCGCTGGCGGCGGATCCGGTTGAAGAGATCAAAGTTGGCTTCGATATCCTGAAATCACTGCGCATCCGTTCGCGTGGCATCAACTTTATCGCCTGTCCTACCTGCTCACGTCAGGAGTTTGACGTGATCGGCACCGTAAATGCCCTTGAACAGCGCCTGGAAGATATCATCACGCCGATGGATGTTTCGATCATCGGTTGCGTGGTGAACGGCCCTGGCGAAGCGCTGGTTTCTACGCTTGGCGTGACCGGTGGCAACAAGAAAAGCGGCCTTTACGAAGATGGCGTGCGCAAGGACAGACTGGATAACGACGATATGATTACCCAGCTTGAAGCCCGCATCCGTGCGAAAGCATCAATCCTGGATGAAGCTAATCGTATTGCTGTGCAACAGGTAGAAAAATAACGTGATGGGAAGCGGCTGGCTTCCCGTGTATGATGAACCCGCAAGGCGCAAGCCCTGAGGGTTCATTTTTTGTATTCAAAAAGAGAATAAACGTGGCAAAGAATATTCAAGCCATTCGCGGCATGAACGATTATCTGCCTGGCGAAACCGCCATCTGGCAGCGCATTGAAGGCACACTCAAAAACGTGCTCGGCAGCTACGGTTACAATGAAATCCGTTTGCCGATTGTAGAGCAGACCCCGTTATTCAAACGCGCGATCGGCGAAGTTACCGACGTGGTTGAAAAAGAGATGTACACCTTTGACGATCGCAACGGCGATAGCCTGACGCTGCGTCCAGAAGGTACAGCGGGCTGTGTACGCGCCGGCATCGAGCATGGTCTTCTGTACAATCAGGAACAGCGCCTGTGGTATGTCGGTCCGATGTTCCGCTATGAGCGCCCGCAAAAAGGTCGCTACCGCCAGTTCCATCAGTTGGGTGTCGAAGTGTTTGGCCTGCAGGGCCCGGACATTGATGCCGAACTGATTATGCTCACTGCACGCTGGTGGCGTGCGCTGGGTATCTTCGATCATGTTAGCCTCGAACTGAACTCTATCGGCTCGCTGGAAGCACGTGCGAACTATCGCGATGCGCTGGTGGCGTTTCTTGAGCAGCATAAAGAGCAACTGGACGAAGACTGCAAACGCCGTATGTACAGCAATCCGCTGCGCGTACTGGATTCTAAAAATCCGGACATTCAGGCGCTTCTGAACGCGGCGCCAGCCCTGGGCGATTATCTGGATGAAGAGTCTCGCGAACACTTCGCGGGCCTGTGCCAACTGCTGGAAGCTGCGGGTATTGCCTACACGGTTAACCAGCGTCTGGTGCGCGGTCTTGATTATTACAACCGCACCGTTTTCGAGTGGGTGACCACCAGCCTGGGTTCCCAGGGAACGGTCTGTGCAGGTGGCCGTTACGACGGTCTGGTCGAGCAGCTTGGCGGTCGCGCAACGCCGGCGGTTGGCTTCGCGATGGGTCTTGAACGACTTGTTTTGTTGGTTCAGGCAGTTAATCCGGAATTTAAAGCAGAATCCGTTGTCGATATATACCTGGTAGCGTCAGGCGAAAACGTACAGTCCGCTGCAATGCAACTGGCTGAACAGGTACGCGATGCGTTACCTGACGTTAAGCTCATGACGAACCACGGCGGCGGTAATTTCAAAAAGCAATTTGCCCGTGCCGATAAGTGGGGCGCTAAGCTCGCACTGGTGCTGGGTGAGTCTGAAATCGCTGACGGTAACGTTGTAGTGAAGGATTTACGCTCTGGTGAGCAAAATACGGTAACGCAGGACAGCGTTGCGGCGCATTTGCGCACACTACTGGGCTAATCTCCCCGGTGAATTATCGTTAAGGAGAAGGACTGCGTGGAAATTTACGAGAACGACAACGAACAGGTAGACGCGCTCAAACGCTTTTTTGCTGAAAATGGCAAAGCGCTGGCTGTTGGTGTCATTTTAGGTATTGGTGCGTTAGTTGGCTGGCGCTACTGGACAAGTCACCAAACCGAAACAGCGAGATCGGCTTCACAAGGCTATGAAAACGCCATTACCGCGATTCGTGCTGATAAACCTGAAACGCTGACGGCGGCGGAGAAATTCGCGGCTGAGAATAAAAATACCTATGGCGCGCTGGCATCACTGGAACTGGCACAGCAGTATGTTCAACGCGATGAGCTGGAAAAGGCTTCCGCGCAACTGCAACAAGGTCTTGCCGCCACCAGCGATGACAACCTTAAGGGCATGATTAATATTCGTCTCGCCCGTATTCAGGTGCAGCTTAAGCAGCAAGATGCTGCGCTGAAAACGCTTGATAGCGTGAAAGGCGACGGCTGGGCGGCCATAGTTGCCGACCTGCGTGGCGAAGCGCTGCTTAGCAAAGGCGACAAACAAGGTGCACGCACCGCTTGGGAAAATGGCGTTAAAAACAACGCATCCCCGGCGCTGAGTGAAATGATGCAGATGAAAATCAACAATTTGTCCATCTAAGAGGGACCCGATGCAATTGCGTAAATTACTTCTGCCAGGACTGCTGTCCGTCACCTTACTGAGCGGTTGTTCCCTGTTTAACAGTGAAGAAGACGTTGTCAAAATGTCCCCTCTGCCGACGGTGACTAACCAGTTTAACCCGTCTACCGCGTGGAGTACCTCCGTGGGTAGCGGTATTGGCGATTTTCATTCTAATTTGCATCCGGCGCTGGACAGTGGCGTGGTCTACGCTGCTGACCGTCGCGGTACGGTAAAAGCGGTTAGTGCGAGCGACGGCAAAGAAGTCTGGTCCGTTAACCTGGCAGAAAAATCTGGCTGGTTCTCCAGCAGCCCGGCGCTGTTGTCCGGTGGTGTGACCGTCGCAGGCGGCCATGTCTACGTGGGCAGCGAAAAAGCGAAGGTCTATGCGCTGAATACGAACGACGGTTCCCAGGCATGGAAAACCAACGTTGCCGGTGAAGCGTTATCCCGCCCTGTTGTCAGCGACGGCCTGGTGCTGATTCATACCAGTAACGGTCAGCTACAGGCGCTTAATGAGAGCGACGGTGCGGTGAAATGGACGGTTAACCTTGATATGCCGTCACTGTCCCTGCGTGGCGAATCCGCACCGGCTACTGCCTACGGCGCAGCCATTGTGGGTGGCGACAACGGTCGCGTAAGCGCCGTGTTGATGCAGCAGGGCCAGATGATTTGGCAGCAGCGTATTTCTCAGGCAACGGGTCCGACTGAAATCGACCGTCTGAGCGATGTCGATACAACGCCGGTGATTGTAAACGGCGTGGTTTATGCGCTGGCTTACAACGGTAACCTGACGGCGCTGGATTTGCGTAGCGGCCAGATCATGTGGAAACGTGAACTGGGTTCAGTGAGCAATTTCATTGTCGATGGGAACCGCATCTACATGATTGACCAGAATGACCGCGTCCTGGCGCTGACCACCGACGGTGGTGTGACGCTGTGGACACAAAGCGATCTCCTGCACCGTAACCTTACCGCTCCGGCGTTGTATAATGGTTACATCGTGACCGGTGACAGCGAAGGCTACATGCACTGGATTAACGTCGAAGACGGGCGTTTTGTCGCGCAGCAGAAAGTGGACGGCTCCGGTTTCCTGACCGATCCTGTTGCTGCGGAAGGCAAACTGCTTATCCAGGCTAAAGACGGTACGCTGTACGCCATCACGCGTTAATCGCGCGAAGGTGGTCGTTCGTGAGAAGACGGCTCCTGTTGCAGGGGCCGTTTTACTGTTTTTAAAACGTCGCCAGCGTTGCGACGTTTTGATTTTGAATTCTAAGTAATGAGGCTTTAAACATGATACCTGTGGTCGCGCTGGTCGGGCGCCCTAACGTTGGAAAATCCACGCTTTTTAACCGTTTAACACGCACCCGTGATGCGCTGGTAGCGGATTTTCCGGGGCTGACCCGTGACCGTAAGTACGGTCGTGCTGAAGTCGAAGGTCGTGAATTTATCTGTATCGATACGGGCGGTATTGATGGTACGGAAGACGGCGTAGAAACCCGTATGGCGGAACAGTCGCTGCTGGCGATTGAAGAAGCCGATGTGGTGCTGTTTATGGTGGATGCGCGCGCCGGGCTGATGCCGGCTGACGAAGCCATTGCCAAACACCTGCGTTCGCGTGAAAAACCGACATTCCTCGTCGCGAACAAAACGGACGGCCTGGATCCGGATCAGGCGGTTGTCGACTTCTACTCGCTTGGCCTGGGTGAGATTCACCCGATTGCCGCCTCGCATGGCCGTGGTGTTGTCAGCCTGCTGGAACACGTTCTGTTGCCGTGGATGGATGAAATCGATCCGCCGGAAGAGCTGGATGAGGACGCTGCCTACTGGGCGCAGTTCGACGACGGTAAAGATGAAGACGGCGAAGAGGAAGAGCCGGAAGACGACTTCAACCCGCAGGACCTGCCTATCAAGCTGGCTATCGTCGGGCGTCCTAATGTCGGTAAGTCCACACTGACTAACCGTATCCTCGGGGAAGAGCGTGTTGTGGTTTATGACATGCCGGGCACCACGCGTGACAGTATTTATATCCCGATGGAGCGTGATGGCCGCGAGTATGTTCTGATCGACACCGCGGGCGTGCGTAAACGCGGCAAAATCACCGATGCGGTGGAAAAATTCTCGGTAATCAAAACGCTGCAGGCGATTGAAGACGCTAACGTCGTGATGCTGGTTATTGATGCCCGTGAAGGTATCTCTGACCAGGACCTCTCACTGCTTGGCTTCATCCTCAATAGTGGGCGCTCACTGGTTATCGTGGTCAACAAATGGGATGGCCTCAGCCAGGAAGTGAAAGAGCAGGTCAAAGAGACGCTGGACTTCCGTCTGGGCTTTATCGACTTTGCTCGCGTGCACTTCATCTCCGCACTGCATGGCAGCGGCGTAGGTAACCTGTTTGAATCCGTGCGTGAAGCCTATGACAGCTCGACCCGCCGCCAGAGCACCGCGATGCTGACCCGTATCATGAATATGGCGTCCGAAGATCACCAGCCGCCGTTGGTTCGCGGTCGTCGCGTGAAGCTGAAATACGCGCATGCCGGCGGTTATAACCCGCCGATTGTGGTGATTCACGGCAACCAGGTAAAAGATCTGCCGGACTCCTACAAGCGTTATCTGATGAACTACTTCCGTAAATCGCTGGATGTGATGGGCACACCTATCCGTATTCAGTTTAAGGAAGGGGAAAACCCGTATGCAGATAAACGCAATACGCTGACGCCAAACCAGATGCGTAAACGTAAACGCTTGATTAAGCATATCAAGAAAAGTAAGTAAGGTCGGAAATACCGGTGGCATTATCGCCACCGGTTGACATTCTGGGAGGATATTTATGGATCTTAAATGCCCAACCTGCCACAACCCGCTGGAATTGATTGGCACGCATGGTCACTGTCATGGCTGTGATAAAGATTACGCACTCAACGCGCTATGCCCGGAGTGCCAGCAGCCGCTGGACGTGCTCAAAGCCTGCGGAGCGGTGGACTATTTCTGCCAGCAGGGCCACGGCCTGATCTCCAAAAAGCGGGTGGTCTTCGCCCTGCAGGACGCTTAATCACAGACGCCGCTTTCGCCCTTTTTCCACAAATCCACCAGCGAGGGCGGTGCCTCCTGTTCCGGCACCAGCAAGATGATATCGGTATAGTGCGCCTGATTGTGGTGGGTCCAGATTATCTGAATGCGGAAATAACGCTGGTCGCCGCGCCCTGGAGAATCCGTCTGCCCCGGCGGAAAGCCACGAGGCAGCGCTTGCTGTAACACATCAATCACCCGCGCTCGCTGCTCTGGTGTGAGAGCGGAAAGGGCGATTCTGCGCAGGCCGCTCAACTGTGGGATAAACGCCACCCCCCCTTCGCGGGCAAGCTCAATGACCGCGTCCTCAGTGAGCTCGGGAATATTCATCACAGCACCCCTGTCTCAATCCAGGCCTGTTTAATGGCTTTTGCGGTCTCTTTTCCCGACCGTTTTTCGCCGTGGGCGACGGTCAGACGGGCGAACGCCGCAAAATCCGCGTTCTGCGCCAGCGCCCGATCGCAGACGGTGTCATACCACGCGTAGCCTGCTTTCTCCCAGGCGTGGCCGCCGAGCGCGGTGGCGGCGAGATAGAACGCACGGTTAGGGATGCCGGAGTTAAGATGTACGCCGCCGTTATCCTCGCGGGTTTTTATAAAGTCCTTCATATGCGCGGGCTGGGGGTCTTTGCCGAGCAGCGGGTCGTCATAGGCGGTGCCAGGTTCTGCCATAGAACGCAACCCCTTACCGTTGATGCCTGCGGCCAACAGCCCTTCGCCAATAAGCCAGTCCGCTTCTTGTGCGGTCTGTTTATGCAGATATTGTTTCACCAGCGAGCCGAAGACATCGGATAACGATTCATTAAGCGCCCCGGATTGTTCGAAATAAATCAGCCCGGCTTCGGTCTCCGTTACGCCGTGGCTAAGTTCGTGGGCGACAATATCCGGCGCGATAGTGAAACGGTTAAAGATCTCGCCGTCACCATCGCCAAATACCATCTGCTGACCGTTCCAGAACGCATTCTGGTATTCACGTCCATAGTGAACGGTACCGATAAGCGTCAGGCCCTTATTATCCAGTGAATCGCGATGATAAATTTTCCAGAAAAAATCGTGCGTCACACCCAGATATTCCCATGCTTCATCTACGGCGATATCGCCATTTGATGACTGCCCCTCAAAGCGCACCTGCGTGCCTGGCAACTCCTGAGTCTGTTTCGCATCGTAAATGTCCCGCTGCAACTGGCCCGCTTTCGCGACATGCGGCGCGGCAGGTTTGCCCGGCATATGTGCCATGAGCGTCTGGACATGGGTTAGGGTCTGGCGGGCGCACTTTTGCTGTACGTCGGAGCCGTTATCAATAATGCGGCGCAGGATGTAGGGCGGGATAACACTGTGAAGTCGTGTCGCTGTCATGCTGCTCTCCTGATTGTTGGCAAGGCTGACTACAAGTTTATGTGACATTCGCCTTTTTTACCCCTTACGCGGCAAAACTGTCGGTTTCGACCATCATTAACTGCTCAATCAGAAAAGAGGGTCGGGTGTGGCTAAAACAATTTCACCGCTTGCGTTAACCGGGTTTTTGCTCATCGCCGTGACGTATGGTATGGCGCGTTTTGCCTGGGGGCTGATGCTGCCATCGGTAGGGCAGGATATTGCGCTGAGCCCACGGTCGGCGGGTGTTATCGCCGCCTGTAGCTATATCGCCTACTGTTTTTCTTCGCTCTGGGCCGCCCCGGTAACCGGGCGTTACGGCGCCCGTACCACCGCGATCGTCTCGGCACTCTGCGCTGCGCTTGGGCTGCTGATCCTGGCGTTGTCTTCAGGTGTACTACACCTTGCGCTGGGGCTGTTTATCGCCGGTCTGAGTTCGGGGCTGGCATCGCCGTCACTGGCTGCGGCGGTCAGCCAGGCGGTGGCAGAGCGTCGGCAGTCCACCACTAACACCTTTATCAATGCCGGTACTGGTGGCGGCATCATCCTTTCCGTACCGGTAATGCTTTTTATCCCCTTTGGGTGGCGTGGAGCCTGCGTAGCTTTCGCGGTGCTTGCTCTGCTTTGCCTGCTACCGGTGATGCGCTATTTACCCGCCGCCCGAGCGCCGGGGGCTAAAAATGAACAATCCTGGCGGCAGCTCTTACAGTGCCAGGCACTGCGGCGGCTGGCGCTGATTGCGTTTATCTGTGGGATAGCGAGCGCGGCGTGGTGGAACTTTGGGCCCGATATTCTGCAAAAACATCTGCACCTTGGAAAAGAGACCACCAGCATGCTGTGGCTGGTGAGCGGCGGGGCGGGAATTGCTGGCGTCTTTACCGGCGCGCTGGCCGCCCGGACAGGCTGGAGCCCGGTTTACTGGCTGTCGCTGCTTTTTATGGCCGCGCCGCTGGCGCTACTGGCGGTAAGTCATGGTTATTGCGGGTGGCTTATTCCGGCGGCGGCCCTCTGTGGCGTGGGTTATATCACGCTTTCCGGCGTGCTGCTGGTGTGCGGTGCGTCCGCAACGGCAAATGCTCCCGCCGCTGGGGTGGGCATTGTCTTTTTTATGCTGGCGGTGGGGCAGGTGGCGGGGGCGATAATTTTTGGGCAACTCTATGCAGTACTGGGGACGGCCTGGTCGCTTTTGATTTTTGCCGGGCTGGCGTTTTTTGTTATGTTGCTGACCCCGACGAAGCCGTGAATTAGTCTGCGCTACGGGGTTTAGACGCGCGCGCTTTTTTCGCAGGGATGACGCTTTTCACTTCACTCTCTATCCAGCCATCGGCGAGACGGGTGGTAAGCGTATCGCCCGTTTTGACCTGTTTCGCCTGTTTCAGCACTTTGCCATCGGCGGCCGTGGTGACGCTATACCCGCGTGCCAGCGTCGATAACGGGCTGACCGCCTCCAGGTGCGTCACCGCCTTGCCGAAACGCTCTCGCGTTACGCTTAACTGTGCGCGCAGGCTTTCCGCCAGCCGGTATTCCAGTTGCTGAATACGCGTCTGCGCACGCCAGATCCGCGGCTGCGGGTTTTGCTGATTCAGACGCTGGGCGACGCGGCGTTGTCTCTGGGTAGCCTGTTTAAGCTGGCTATCCAGGGCGACACGCATCCGCTGGCGGAGTTTTTCCAGCACGGTTTGCTGACGGGCGAGGCGCAACTGCGGATGCTGCTGTTGCAGCCTGTGATTAAGTTGGGTAAAACGCCGGGTTCGGTTAGCAATGAAAAAATCCATTGCCATCTCAAGACGTTGTTGAGCAGACTGGATCTGGCGCAGCAGCTCCGTCTGGTTGCGACTGACGATTTCCGCTGCGGCAGAGGGGGTAGGGGCACGTAAATCTGCGACAAAATCCGCAATGGTCACATCGGTTTCGTGACCGACGGCGCTGACCACCGGAATGCGGCTGGCAAAAATGGCGCGCGCCACGCGTTCATCGTTAAAGCTCCATAAATCTTCCAGCGAGCCACCGCCACGGCCAACAATCAGCACATCACATTCCTGACGCGCGTTTGCCAGTTCAATGGCGCGCACAATCTGCCCCGGCGCATCGTCCCCTTGTACCGCAGTGGGGTAAATGACCACCGGCAGAGAAGGATCGCGTCGCCTCAGGACGTGAAGAATATCATGCAGCGCAGCGCCGGTTTTCGAGGTGATAACGCCAATACAGTGGGCCGGTGTGGGGAGCGGTTGTTTGAACTGCTGATCGAAAAGCCCTTCCGCTGACAGCGCCGCTTTCAGTTGCTCATATTTCTGCTGCAGCAACCCTTCACCGGCGGGCTGCATGCTTTCAACGATTATCTGGTAATCGCCGCGCGGGTCATAGAGCGTGACGGAGGCGCGCACCAGTACCTGTTGGCCATGCTGCGGGCGGAACGTTACGCGACGGTTGCTGTTACGGAACATCGCACCGCGAACCTGCGCCGTGTCGTCTTTAAGCGTGAAATACCAGTGACCAGAGGCAGGCTGTGTGAAATTGGAGATTTCACCCGTTATCCAGACCTGGCCCATTTCGCGTTCCAGCAGGCTACGTACTGTTTGATTCAGGCGAGTAACGGTAAAAATTGCGGGGCTTTGAAGAGATGACATGTGAGCTAGATCAAATTCTAAATCAGCAGGTTATTCAGTCGATAGTAACCCGCTCAGAGATGAGTGCAAGTATTTTTCGCAAAAAAATGTGGAAGCAATCGGTTACGCTCTGTATAATGCCACGGCAATATTTAACCACCCAGGTCAGAGATATTGCCCATGCTACGTATCGCTAAAGAAGCCCTGACGTTTGACGACGTCCTCCTCGTTCCCGCTCACTCCACCGTTCTGCCGAATACTGCCGATTTGAGCACTCAGCTCACTAAGACCATTCGTCTGAATATTCCGATGCTCTCCGCAGCAATGGACACCGTTACGGAAGCGCGCCTGGCAATTGCCCTGGCACAGGAAGGCGGCATTGGCTTTATTCATAAAAACATGTCCATCGAACGCCAGGCTGAAGAAGTTCGCCGTGTTAAAAAACACGAGTCCGGCGTGGTTAAAGACCCTCAAACCGTTCTGCCAACCACTACCCTGCGCGAAGTGAAAGAACTGACCGAGCGTAACGGTTTTGCCGGTTACCCGGTGGTTGCCGAAGACAATTCACTGGTGGGTATCATTACCGGTCGTGACGTTCGCTTTGTCACCGACCTGAACCAGCCTGTTAGCGTATACATGACGCCGAAAGAGCGTCTGGTCACCGTTCGCGAAGGCGAAGCGCGTGAAGTTGTATTCGCGAAAATGCACGAAAAACGCGTTGAGAAAGCGCTGGTTGTCGACGATAAATTCCGTCTGCTCGGTATGATCACCGTGAAAGACTTCCAGAAAGCGGAACGTAAACCGAACGCCTGTAAGGACGAGCAAGGCCGTCTGCGTGTCGGTGCGGCGGTTGGCGCAGGTGCGGGCAACGAAGAGCGTGTTGATGCGCTGGTTGCGGCAGGCGTTGACGTTCTGCTGATTGACTCCTCTCATGGCCATTCCGAAGGCGTTCTGCAGCGTATCCGTGAAACCCGTGCCAAATATCCGGATCTGCAAATCATTGGCGGTAACGTAGCGACGGGCGCAGGCGCACGTGCGCTGGCTGAAGCCGGTTGCAGCGCAGTGAAAGTCGGTATCGGCCCTGGCTCTATCTGTACCACCCGTATCGTGACCGGCGTGGGTGTTCCGCAGATTACGGCTGTATCCGACGCGGTTGAAGCGCTGGAAGGCACCGGTATTCCGGTTATTGCTGACGGTGGTATCCGCTTCTCTGGCGACATCGCCAAAGCGATTGCCGCTGGCGCTGCAGCGGTGATGGTCGGCTCCATGCTGGCAGGTACCGAAGAGTCCCCGGGCGAAATCGAACTCTACCAGGGCCGCTCTTACAAATCTTACCGCGGGATGGGTTCTCTGGGCGCGATGTCCAAAGGCTCCTCTGACCGTTACTTCCAGACGGATAATGCCGCTGACAAACTGGTGCCGGAAGGTATCGAAGGTCGCGTGGCGTATAAAGGCCGCCTGAAAGAGATCATTCACCAGCAAATGGGCGGCCTGCGTTCCTGTATGGGGCTGACCGGCTGTGGTACCATCGACCTGCTGCGCACTAAAGCGGAATTCGTGCGTATCAGCGGTGCGGGCATCCAGGAAAGCCACGTCCATGATGTGACCATCACCAAGGAATCCCCGAACTACCGTATGGGCTCCTGATATTTTCCACGCCCGGCTAAATGCCGGGCGATTTTGTTTCACTTGCCTCGGAATTAGCGTCAATGACGGAAAACATTCATAAACATCGCATCCTTATCCTCGATTTCGGTTCTCAGTACACGCAACTTGTTGCCCGCCGCGTGCGTGAGCTTGGTGTTTACTGTGAACTGTGGGCATGGGATGTCACCGAAGCGCAGATTCGTGAATTTAACCCAAGCGGTATCATTCTTTCCGGCGGCCCGGAAAGTACCACTGAAGATAACAGCCCGCGCGCACCGCAGTATGTGTTTGAAGCTGGCGTGCCGGTATTTGGCGTGTGCTATGGCATGCAGACCATGGCGATGCAGTTGGGCGGCCATGTCGAAGCGTCCAGCGAGCGTGAATTCGGCTATGCACAGGTAGAAGTTCTGACCGACAGCGCCCTGATTCGTGGTATTGAAGATTCCCTGACCGCAGACGGCAAACCGCTGCTGGACGTGTGGATGAGCCATGGCGATAAAGTGACGGCTATCCCGTCTGACTTTGTTACTGTTGCCAGCACCGAAACCTGCCCGTTCGCCATTATGGCTAACGAAGAAAAACGCTTCTACGGCGTACAGTTCCACCCGGAAGTGACCCATACCCGTCAGGGCCTGCGTATGCTCGAGCGTTTCGTTATCGATATCTGCCAGTGTGAAGCTCTGTGGACCCCGGCGAAAATCATCGACGACGCTATCGAACGCATCCGCGCGCAGGTTGGCGACGACAAAGTGATCCTCGGCCTGTCCGGCGGCGTTGATTCCTCCGTGACGGCGATGCTGCTGCACCGTGCAATCGGCAAAAACCTGACCTGCGTGTTCGTCGATAACGGTCTGCTGCGTCTGAATGAAGCTGAGCAGGTAATGGATATGTTCGGCGACCACTTCGGCCTGAACATTGTTCACGTGGAAGGCGAATCACGCTTCCTGAGTGAACTGGCGGGCGAGAACGATCCGGAAGCCAAACGCAAAATCATTGGTCGCGTGTTCGTTGAAATCTTCGACGAAGAAGCTCTGAAACTTGAAGACGTGAAATGGCTGGCGCAGGGCACCATTTACCCTGACGTGATCGAGTCTGCCGCATCGGCGACCGGTAAAGCGCACGTAATTAAGTCTCACCACAACGTGGGCGGCCTGCCGAAAGAGATGAAGATGGGCCTCGTTGAACCGCTGCGTGAGCTGTTCAAAGACGAAGTACGTAAAATCGGCCTTGAGCTGGGTCTGCCGTACGACATGCTCTACCGTCACCCGTTCCCGGGGCCAGGCCTTGGCGTTCGCGTTCTGGGCGAAGTGAAGAAAGAGTACTGCGACCTGCTGCGTCGTGCCGATGCCATCTTTATTGAAGAGCTGCGTAAAGCTGACCTTTACAACAAAGTTAGCCAGGCCTTTACCGTCTTCCTGCCGGTCCGCTCGGTTGGCGTGATGGGCGATGGCCGTAAGTACGACTGGGTTGTCTCTCTGCGTGCCGTTGAAACCATCGACTTTATGACCGCGCACTGGGCACACCTGCCGTACGATTTCCTCGGCCGTGTTTCCAACCGCATCATCAACGAAGTGAATGGTATTTCCCGCGTGGTGTATGACATCAGCGGTAAACCGCCAGCGACGATTGAGTGGGAATAAGCGATAACGTCTTCTGCCTTAAATCAACCCTCTGTTTTACAGAGGGTTTTTTTATTTCTCTAATCATTTATCAGAAAAGACAAAACAGCAGGTTTATTGCTGGTGGTCTGAATATGGTCTATATTAAAACCATCTGCATCATGTAGAGCACGAGGGAAATAGGCAATGAAAGTTGAGACAATTAGCTACGTTAAAAAAAATGCGGCCACGCTCGATTTATCAGAAC
Organism: Citrobacter sp. BDA59-3; assembly: GCF_015167655.1. Lineage (NCBI taxonomy): Bacteria > Pseudomonadati > Pseudomonadota > Gammaproteobacteria > Enterobacterales > Enterobacteriaceae > Citrobacter > Citrobacter sp. BDA59-3. Next base: position 3,997,800 of record NZ_CP063427.1, on the reverse strand, counting down.
CCATTCTGGTGACGCAAAATGGTGTGCCAGCTTATGTTATAGAGTCCTATGACCAGCAGCAGGAACGGGAAAACGCCATTGCTTTGCTGAAGCTGCTTACCCTGTCAGAGAAAGATAAAGCTGAGGGGCGCGTGTTCTCAAAAGACCAATTACTGGATGGCCTTGCGGATTAAACGCAGAACACGCAATGCTAAGGGACTTCTATGGAACAGCAGGTTACCTTTGAATACACGCTTACTGTAAGACTCTGTGTCGACACCATAGTGAGTTATCTGCGCCGTGTTGATGTCGAGCCGCGTCCGGTTATCGCAGATATTCTTGCACAGTTTGAGAGTACCGTTGGTCAGTTCCCGTTGGGCTGCCAGATTTTCCCTGAACTGCTGAAAATTGGCTGCGCCAAATACCGGGAGTTTAACCACGCTGACGGTTACCGGGTTTTGTATGCAGTAGAGGGAACATTAGTAACAGCGCATGCGATCCTGGCACATCGGCAGGACATCCAGCAGTTACTGTTTAAGCGTTTGATAATGGCCTGATAAACCTGAATGCGCGTTGTCCGGCAATAATACGAACCTACGAAGACACTAGTGAGCCTCAAGCTGCTGGTGTTTTTTTATGTGTGGTTAGCAGATTGATGATATTTACTATGCAGTCGCTAAGTGGCTACCTGGCACAGCTTTTCTGATATCTAACATAAAATTTAGAGGAGCGCGCAGTATGCAGCCTGTACGTTTAATGGGTGATGGATATGAACCTCATGTGGCGCAATTGGGAGAGCAATTGAGCTATTCATTGCCCGTCGACTCCGGATTCGTCAGTTTTAGCTTCACATTTACTATCCGCCAGGCCGACCTTGATGTCCTGCTCTCTGATGACTACCGCCGTGCGGTGCTTGAAGTCATTGCACACACGCTGCTCCAGCGCTCAACTCTGCCCGGTAATACCTGTTTTACCCAAAGCGACTTCGATAGTCTTGTCGCAGATACGCTCCATTCAACGCGCGATTTTCTCGAGGCGTTCATCGCAAAAGTAAGCCAGGAGAACCACATTGTGATTGAAAAATATGTGCACGATATTTTGAACAGGCGTTTAAACACAAAGTAAATGGACTTCTCGCCCCACCATTCCAGGCATTAGACGGGGCGGGCATTTTATGCCAACCTTCTGGCTGAGTGTTCTTTGTATGCCCTGGATTTGCTCATCGACGCTTTATCTTCATTGCGCTTGCGGCCTCATTGGATACGAGGAATGCGAGCGAAGGGCGAATCATCATCGGAACACGGACTTCGGCCCCTCTCACTTGCCACGATGCTCACTATGTTTAAAAAACTTCTCAGCGCCCTTAGTGGCAAAAAAGAACAGACCCCAGGCCCTGTGGAATCGGAACATACGCAGCCAGAACACGCCCCGGTTCCAAATGAAGAGATGATCGTGGCGTATGACGCCAACGGGCGAGAAATGCATATCGCCCGCAGCGACTGGCGAAATAATGTTTTCCTGCCCGGCCTTGAACAAAAGTGGAATAACGCGGCGGAACTTTATGATGCGATCCTGGGAGGCCTGAACGATGGTTTTGCCGCCGATCTCATTCCTGCCGCCGCGCGCCTGGTAGAGATTGATGACGATCCCGAACGCAGCCATACCATTCAGAGCATTGTTCTGATGGAAAATAGACGGCTGGTTGAGGCTGAAAACACCCTGCAGGCCGGTATAGCGAAAGTCGGGGCCACGGGAATTTTGCTGACCAATCTGGCAAAAGTTTTCTCTCACAAGGGTGACGATGCCCGTGCCGAGAAACTGCTCTGGCAGGCTATCGAAGCCGATCCAAATCTGGATAACGGTTTGCTCTGGTGGGCGAGTATTAAGCAGGAGCGTGAAGGGGAAGCGGGATATGTCGCGGGACTACGTACCGTCGCGGCGCTGCCCGGCTCCTGGCGCGCGCAACTCTGGCTGGCGCGCTATCACCTGGAACATAACAATGTAGCGGCCGCCCGTGCACTGTATGACGAAGTTCTCGCCGGTGGGAGATATGACGGCAGTTCGCTGATGATGATCTCCGGCGATCTGGGCAGAAACGGCGAGATTGCGCTGCTTGTTGAACTCATAGCTCCCGTGTATGACGAGCAGCGCCACGATCCGATGGCCGGTATTAACCTGCTGCGTGCTTATCAGGAGCTGGCTAACCCCGACGAAGGGGAAAAGCTGTTGAGCCGGATGTATGCGCTGGACTACCCACCGCTTAAACAGTATCTGGATGAATCCGCCCGCGCCTTTCAGAAAATGCGCGAGCAGTACGCCCAGGGCACACCCACCGATCCTGGCGAGGTGGAAATCAATACGCTTGCCCTTACGCAGCCTGTCTGGCAGTACGGGCTGTGTAATGCCGACTGGCTTTTCGGGCAGAAACCGCAAGGGGCAAACACGGTCGGTTTCTTTGTGCTGAGTAAAATCGACGATGACCCGACACCGTCCGAATCGCAGCGTGAGGATGACCTGGGGCGCCTTACCCGTGCAATCCCACTGTATCTTGCCGAGGCAACCCACTACTGGAGTGATTATGCCGCCCGTTGTTACGTGCAGGTCGCCGCGGGCATCGGGCCGGTTGTCTCAACCCATGCGTTTGATGGCAATGAGCTGTTCGACCTTGTCCCGCCAGAAATGAAATACTTTGTGACCGGGGAGGTGGGTTGCTCAGGAGAAGGGGAACAGCGTCAGTGGCAGCTCACACTCAGCCTTTGGGATTGTACCCAACGAACCCAATGCGGTACTGAGAGCAGCACGGTAGCGCAGTCTGAGCTGGGAGCGCTGGTGCTTGAGCTGGAGCAACGCCTGCTGGCAAAAGTGGGAGCGGTGAACCCTCAGCCGCTGGATGCGTTCTATGCGCGTCCGTCCGTTGATGCGATGGATATCTATCTTGGTGAACTGGGCCAGGCCTTTATGTTAACGCTGGTGGCTAACCAGCAGGTGCCGCGTTCAGCCGTATGGGGTGAGCGGACAATGCTGGAGTGGCCGCTCAACATGGCGTTGCAGTGGCCGCAGGCGGAAGTGCCGAAACTGATGTACATCTCCGGGCTGGGGAAAGCTTTTGATTATCAATCGGAGGTGCTGGGCGAATATAAAAAGCGTACGCTGGAACTGTTGCGCACCGCCACGCAGGAAAACAGCCCGGCGGCACAGCTTGCCCCCCTGGTCTGGAAAATATTCGGCATGCAGGATGAATTCAGCGCCGGGCAGCAAAATATGCCAGCGCACGCCAGCCCGGCTTATGCTGAGTGGCTCACGCGCGTTGCCGAAAAGTAGCCGTTCGAAGTCTGGAATCATGTGAGGAGGAGGGAGAAATGACAACGCGGAACATTGAACAACGCTTCTGGCGCTCTCCGCTTGTGCCGTGGGTCGAATGGCGTTCTACCGTACAAAGTACGCAGGCCTATAAACTGCACCAGCACCCTCAGTTGTCTATTGGCGCGATTATCGACGGCGAGACCGTTACGCGTTGCAGTGGTCATGAATATCACCTCTCTCAGGGCGATATGGTGCTGATAGCGCCCCGTGAAGCACACAGTTGCAACCCGGCAGCCGAACGTCCACGTAGCTATCACATGTTGTACCTTGATGAGGCATGGTGCCTGCAACAGTTGGCGCGCGCGCCAGGGCAGCATCTTCACTGCGCACAAACCGTGTTACGCAATCCTTCATTCTTCACCGCCTTTATGCACATTATCTCCCTGATGGAAGAAAACCAGACAGGGGAATTACAGGAGGCGGTACGTGCGCTGCTTGTCTGCCTGCCCGGCCTGCAAACTGCGGCGAAACCGGCTGGATTCTGCAACCATATGCAAACGACGCTACTGGCCGATATTCAGCAGCCCCCGTCGCTGGATTGTCTGGCACAGCGGTACACGCTGCGTAAAGAGACGTTGATTCGCCAGTTTAAGCTGGCGACAGGGCTGACGCCAGGAGCCTGGATCAATAATGCCCGTGTGGAATTTGCTAAAGCACAGTTGCGGGCGGGCAGTGATATCGCCGATGTGGGCTATCAAAGCGGTTTTGCCGATCAAAGCCATTTTCACCGCACGTTCGTCAGTTTTACCTCTTCCACGCCCCGCCAGTATGCGCAGGGGCGATCAATATCAGACAATAATTAAGTCTGACAACGCCATAAAGTGACCTCGTCTTTTACTGATGAGGTTGCTATGTCTTTGTTACCCGAATTTATTCCCGCCGCGTTTCCACTTCTTGCGCTTTCACACTTTGTGGCGCTGGTCAGTCCTGGCCCTGATTTCTTCCTGTTGGCCGGTTACGCCATCCGCTATCGCCTGCGGGGCAGCGCCGGAATTGGACCGGGGATCGCGTTGGGAAACGCCTTTTATATTGTGCTGGCGATGTGTGGCTGGCGGCTATTACAGGATTACGGGCTGCTGTTTCGTCTGATTGAAATTGCTGGCGCGCTCTATTTAATCTGGATTGGCGGGCATCTGTTGCGCAGCCGTAAGCAGGTGCTGGCGCTCAACGCCACCCGGATGGATTGCCCGTCGTGGCGAAAACAGTTTCTACTAGGGCTGGGGTCCGCGTTACTTAATCCCAAAAATGCGCTTTTTTATCTGGCGCTGATGACCTCGATCCTTGGCGCGAACGTCACATTTGCACAGCAGATCTTTTCCGGCGCATGGATGAGCCTGGCGGTGCTGGCGTGGAATCTTGCCATCGCGACATTGATCGGATTATCCGCCATACAGATACGTCTCACAGCCTGGGTGCATATTATTGAGCGCATAGCCGGAGCTGTCCTCGCCGGATTTGGCGTGGCGATGATCCTGACGATGGTGCGTCATGCGTTGATGTGACAAAACCCGCGTAAAGACGTGTACAAATAAAAACAGTGCGTTAGCGTTGTGCAGAAGAATCGATAGGTTGGCTTACTTGCTGAGACTGGAGCTTATCCTGATGATGATACCAGGCACCAATTGAGGAATAGATAAAACGACCAAAGAAAAAGATAAAGCTGATTAGCAATACGATACGGGTCATGCGACTGTCAAATCGATGGCGTTTTCGCATAGGGGTTGCCTGACTCACAAAAGGTTCCTTAAGGTTTGCCCCATAAAAAGGGCGACCTTGACATTAAGGCACAGAGTGCGGGCGAGGTCAATTCTTAACCATGCAAAATTTCACCGGAGGAAAATATTAATCGATTTTATATAAAATAAATTAAGTATTTAAGTCATGAATGCTAATCTGCGTCTCTTTTTAAAAAGCGTAAAAATTAATTAATTCGGCGAGTTTTATTTGATGTGCATCAATCATTAGTTGCCCTACAGAACTAAAATTCACGCTCATTTTCTATTTACGCACTTACAGTCAGGTTGGATGCCTGCCTGAAATACCCATTGGGAAGCTGGGTTTTTTGTCGAGCATCTATGACTCTGTTAAAAAAATATCATCAGCACAAAGACAAATGGTGGGCATTACCGCTCGTGTTGCCATGTCTTTTACTGCCACTGTTTAACCTGGCGAATACCTATACGCATGTCGCGGGTGAAACGGTTGTCCTTTTCTCCCTGCCGATGGCGCTGATGTTCAGTTTGATGGTGGTCTTTGGCTGGGCAGCGCTACCCGGCATGGTTCTCGCACTGGTCCTGAATATCGGCATGCACGATATCTCTGAGCTTGTGGCGCAAATTTTTCATTTGCTTATTCCCGTGGTCATCAGTTGGGGCGGCTATCGCGTTTTTGTTACGCGTCGGCAGAATATTGCCTACGGAAACGCCGCCTTTATTGCCCAGCGAATTTTCTGGCAGGTGTTTTGCCCGGCAACGATTTATTTGATTATTCTCGAGTTCGTTATCTGGCTGGCGCTGTACGATACGGATTTTAGTAAGACCGATATATTATCGTTAAATATTCATTTACTGATTGATTATCAGGCGTTACTGGTCGGGACCATGACCGGTATTCCGCTCTGCTATTTGGTTATTCGTATCATTCGCCATCCGCGTTATCTGCGAAGCTGGTTATCGCAACTGCGCCATGAATTTGACCCGAAAGTGACCCGCTGTGAGATGGCTATCTGGCTGAGTATCCTGGCCGGATTGGTCATACTGTTGCTCATGCCGCTGAATGAAAATAGCTCCATTTTCAGCACCAACTACACGCTCTCTCTGGTATTGCCTGTCATGTTATGGGGAGCATTACGCTATGGATACCGGTTTATATCGGTGCTCTGGACGCTGCTGTTGATTGTCTCGGTACACTATTTTTATCGTTATCTTCCCGTCTATCCGGCTTATGAAATCCAACTGGCTATCGCCTCGTCGAGTTACCTGGTTTACTCTTTTATCATCCTTTGTGTATCGGTACTGGCAACTCGACAACGGCATGTTCATGCCCGCGCTCGTCGTCTTGCCTATCTTGATCCCGTCGTTCAGATACCCAATCTGCGCGCCCTCAATCGTGCGCTGGCGGGGTCACCCTGGTCTGTTCTCTGCTTTTTAAGTGTGCCGGAACTGGAAGTGCTCGGGCGTAACTATGGCGTGATGCTGCGCATTCAGTACAAGCAAAAACTGTCGGACTGGCTTAAAAACAGCCTCGATGAGGACGAACGTGTCTACCATCTCTCAGGCCATGATCTGGCTATTCGCCTTAACACTCAGTCGCACCAGAGCCGGATTGAAGCGCTGGATGCCCAAATTAAGGCATTTCGTTTCTTCTGGGATGATATGCCGCTGCAGCCGCAGGTGGGCATGAGCTATTGCTATGTGCGCTCTCCGGTACAGCACCTCTACTTGCTGCTTGGCGAACTGAGTACCATTGCTGACTTGTCGCTGGCGACAAATCATCCGGAAAGCCTGCAGCATCGCGGGGCGGCGAACCTCCAGCGTAGTCTTAAGGACAAGGTGGATATGATGAACCGCCTGCAACTTGCGCTGGAGGAGAACCGTTTTAGTTTACTGGTGCAACCTATCGCCGGGATACGCGGCGACAGCTACCATGAAATTCTGCTACGCATGAATGAAGAGAACGGCCAGTATATTAATCCGGATGATTTTCTGCCGGTCGCCCATGAGTTCGGCCTGTCATCACGTATCGATCTTTGGGTTGTGGAGCATGTGCTGAGTTTTATGTCTGCTCATCGCGCAACGCTACCCGCACAGCGTTTTGCCATTAATCTGTCGCCCGCCTCTGTGTGTCGGGCACAGTTTTCTCTGGAAGTGGGGCGGCTGTTGAAAAAATATGGCATCGAGGCGTGGCAGTTGATCTTCGAGATAACCGAGAGTAATTCGTTAACCAATCTGGAACAGGCAAATCAAACGCTCGGCCAACTGCAACAAATGGGCTGTAGCGTAGCGATTGACGATTTTGGTACCGGCTACGCCAGTTATTCCCGGCTGAAAAATGTGAATGCCGATATCCTGAAAATCGACGGCAGTTTTATCCGCAATATCGTTTCCAATAGTCTGGATTACCAGATCGTCGCCTCTATTTGCCATCTGGCGAGAATGAAAAAGATGCAGGTTGTGGCGGAGTATGTCGAAAATGAAGAGATACGCAGCGCAGTGTTTGCGCTGGGTATCGATTATTTGCAGGGATATTTGATTGGTAAACCAGAGCCGCTGGAAAATCTGCCAGGGAAGATTCAGGCGGCCTGATTTTACGCCGCTACGCCGGGCGACTGCTCTTCTTCAACTTTAAGTCGCCAGCCGGTGACGGCTTCCCAGTACTCCTGTTCCCGTTCCAGGTCGAAGAGAACCAGTGCATTCTGGCTGAACCAGTCGTGCGGGAAGCTCAGCGTCCAGTGGTTATCATCGGTCGTAAGACGCAGGGTGGGTGGCGTCGTTGTCGCCTGCCGCTGGTTATTCAGCAACACCCCAAGGCGTAAAAGCTGAATTAACGGCAGATAGTGCTTTTTCTTAAACAACGTGAAGCGCGGTAAGTCATCCAGCTTGATCGCTTTGCGGTGATAGCGCACCAACGTGGCCATCATCAGTTGCTGCTCCTGGTTATAGCCCGGCAGATCGCTGTTTTGCAGGATATAAGCCGAATGACGATGCATACCGCTGTGGTTAATATTTAAACCGACTTCATGCAGCATGGCTGCCCATTTCAGTAGCGCCGCCAGTTGCGGGTTAATGAGCTTCGGATTTTGCGCCTGCCACTGATCGTACATGTGCATGGTGGTTTCCAGCACGCGACGCGCCTGTTCGCGGTCGATATTGTACTGATTCGCAAGGCTCTGCGCCGTACGGCTGCGAATATCCTGATGGCGGAAACGGCCTTCCATTTCATACAGCACGCCTTCGCGCAGCGCACCGTCTGAGAGGCGAAGTTCATTAATTGCCAGCGCGTCAAATACCCCGCAGAGAATTGCCAGACCTGGAACGAAGACCGCTTTACGTTCGTCGGACAGACCCGGCAAGCTCAGTTCGTCGAAGTTTTTGAACTTCACAACTTCGGCGACCAGTTTTTTGAGGCGCTCAGGCGTGATGATGCCGTCCTTTTCCCCTAACGCCAGTAGCACTTCATGGGCCGCTTTGATACTGCCGGACGCGCCAAGCGCGACGTCCCAGCCCTGAATACGGAACTGCCAGGCCAGCGTTTCCAGTTTCTGCGTTGCGGCAACGCGGGCACGCTGGAAGTTTTCCGCATTGATTGTTCCGCCCGCGAAATAAAGCTGTGCGAAGCTGACGCAGCCCATACGACGGCTTTCCACCAGTTTGGGCTCAAAATCTTCGCCAATGACCAGTTCGGTCGAACCGCCGCCGATATCAATAACCAGCTTACGGCCTTTTTCCGGCTGCGTATGTTCAACGCCCATAAAAATCAGGCGCGCTTCTTCGTTACCCGCGATGATTTCGATGGGGTAGGGAATAACCTTTTCTGCCCGTTTAAGAAACTCCGGTGCGTTGAGCGCCTGGCGCAACGTGTGGGTCCCTACAATACACACGCTTGAAGGATCAAAACCCTGCAGGCGTTCTGCGAACAGCGACAGACACGCGAGACCGCGCTCCATAGCCTCTTCGCTCAGCATATTATTGCTGTCGAGGCCATCCGCCAGATGTACGCGTTGTTTCAGACGGCCAATGATCTGCATGGCGCCATCAACAACGCGGGCAATCACCATATGAAAACTGTTCGAACCCAGGTCGACCGCAGCAAATTCCTGTGGTCGTGCTGTCTTTTCATTTATCGGCATAGATTAGTCAGACTGTTCAAGTGATGTCAGATATTCATGAATCGCGAGCTGTGCGCGTACTTTGCGGCGGTTGCCGCGCGGCACATATCGATTACTGAGTTCTTTATCGACGTAGCGTGCTTTGACGGTATCACTGAACAGAATATCAATGATATCCAGTACCTGCTGTTTAAGGCGCGGATCGAGCAACGGCGCCGCTACTTCAATACGGTAATCGATGTTTCGCGTCATCCAGTCAGCAGACGACAGATACACTTTTTTATCGCCGCCATTCTCAAAAATATAGATGCGATCGTGTTCAAGGAAACGGTCAACAATGCTAATTACGCGAATATTATCGCTGATGCCTTCCAGTTCAGGGATAAGCGAGCACATACCGCGCACCAGCAAATTCACCGGCACGCCAGAACTGGAGGCTGTATACAGCCGGTCAACCAGGCCTTTATCCACCAGGTTGTTGATTTTTAGCGTAATGCCCGAAGGAATGCCTTTCTGCGCATTGGCAATTTCGGTATCGATCATTTTGTAGAGCAGATCGCGCGAGTTTTGCGGCGAAACCATCAAATAATCGAAATTTACCGGACGGTACGGGTTCTCAATAAAGTTAAAGACCCGGCGCACTTCATTGGTGATGCGCGCATCGGCGGTCAGCAATGAGTAGTCGGTATAGATACGCGCGGTCTTTTCGTTAAAGTTGCCGGTACCGATATGAGCGTAACGTACCACTTCGTCGTTTTCCATACGCGACACCAGGAACAGCTTGGCGTGGATTTTCAGCCCCGGCGCCGAGAAGATAACCTGCACACCGGCTTCGGTCAGACGCTTGGCCCAGTGGATATTAGCCTCTTCATCAAAACGCGCCTGCAGCTCAACCACCACGGTTACTTTCTTGCCGTTATGGGCGGCGTGGATCATGGAGTCGATGATGCGCGAGTCTTTCGCCACGCGATAGATATTGATTTTTATTGCCAGCACGCTTGGGTCAAACGACGCCTGGCGCAGCAGTTCCAGCACGTGCTCAAAGGTGTGATACGGATAATAGAGCAGCACGTCGCGCTCGCGAATGGCATCAAAGCCGTTGCGGAACTTATCAAACCAGACATGGCGCAGGCGCGGTAATGGCTTGTTCACCAGGTTTGCTTTCCCGACGTTCGGGAAGCTGATGAAGTCTTTAAAGTTGTGGTAGCGACCGCCCGGAATAATGGAGTCGTAGCGGGAAATGGTCAGCTTCTCGCGCAACATCTCAACCATGGCATCCGGCATATCACGCTGATAAACAAAGCGTACCGGCTCTGCCGTCAGACGCTGTTTCAGGCTTGAAGACATCAGCTCCATCAGACTCGATTCCATCTCGTGCACCAGATCGTATTCGGCGTCACGGGTCATTTTCATCGAGTAGGCGTTCAGCGCGTCGTAATCAAAGAAGCCTTTGAAGATATCATCCAGGCAATAACGCAGGATATTATCCAGCAGGATCATCGGCTTGCGGCGGCGCGGCGCTTCCGGCGGCAGGTTTACAAAACGCGGCACTTTGTCAGACGGAATTTCCAGCAGGGCGTAGCGAATATCATCGCCACGGATGATTTCCACCGCCAGGTAGGTGTAGTCGTCTTTTAAGAAGCGAATCAGATTGGTTTCGCGATTAATCAGTGTCGGCGTGATGTGCTGGCGCAGATACTGTCGGAAGTAGTGGCGCAGCCAGTTTTGCTGATTGGCGGAAAGCTGGCGTTCGTTAATCAAAAAGATCTGATTACGTGCCATTTCCAGCAGGAGTTCGTTATACAGGCCGTCAAATTCCTGATCGGCTTTCAGTACGCGGGCCTGTATTTTACCCAGCAGGTGGCGTGAATGGGTGTTGGTGCCTTGTCCTTGTTCTTCGCTAATAATGATGCGGCGTTTAAGTTCTGCGAAGCGAACTTTATAGAATTCATCAAGGTTGTTGGAATAAATCCCTAAAAAGCGCATGCGTTCGATGAGCGGGTTACTCTTATCCGCCGCTTCCTGCAGAACGCGCTCGTTAAAGCACAACCAACTTAGTTCTTTTTCCAGATATAGCTTTTCCTGACCCATTACAACTTACACTCCGGTTAACTCTCGGGACACGGCAATTCCTTCTCGCTATGGCTGTGTCCTCGTGTGCAGGTAAACGTGTTGGCGTTCGTTTGAGTGACACCCATATTATGGCGAGCTTTGCCATTAGATGTCCAACTGTGACAGATAAGTATGACAGTAATCCGGTTTTACCCGCAGAAAGGTGTTGCGCGCAACGATATGTTACGCGCAGGCAAAGAAAAGATTCGCTTACTCGGCCGCGTAGCCCTGTTCTGGCAGGCAAACGCCATCAAGCCAGGCTTTGTTTTCTTGCATAGCCAGACGGCCATCAATAAACCAGCTCACAACCAGCGGGTAAATCGCATGCTCCTGAGTCTGGACGCGGGCGGTCACGTCTTCTTCGGTATCGCCCTCAAACACCGGCACCTGTGCCTGTAAAATGACCGGGCCGCCGTCCAGTTCGTCGGTAACAAAATGCACGGTGGTGCCGTGAACGTCATCACCGTTCTCCAGTACCTGGCGGTGGGTGTGTAAACCGGGATATTTAGGCAGCAGGGAAGGGTGAATATTGATAAGGCGACCGGCGTAATGTGCTACGAAGTCCGGGCTGAGGATACGCATGTAGCCAGCCAGCACAACGATATCCGGGGCGTAAGCGTCAATCTCCTGCATCAGTTCGCGGTCAAACGCTTCGCGACTGGCAAACTGAGAGGCAAGAAGCGCATGGGCGGGAATGTTGGCTTCCCGCGCACGCTCAAGGCCGAATGCATCGGCCTTGTTACTGAATACTGCCCGGATGGTGCCATTGATTTTCTTCTGCTTGCAGGCATCAATTATTGCCTGCAAGTTGCTTCCGTTGCCGGAAATGAGCACCACAATGTTTTTCATTCGATGACCACGCGTTCACTGGAATCGGATGCTTTGATAATACCGATTTTCCACGCGTTTTCACCTTTGGCATTCAGGAATGCGATGGCCTTATCTGCTTCATCAGCAGGCAGGGCGATAACCATACCGACACCACAGTTGAAGGTGCGATACATCTCGTGACGGCTGACATTGCCCGCCGTTTGCAGCCAGTTAAAGACGGCCGGCCATTGCCAGGAGGACTCGTCGATCACCGCCTGGGTATTGTCTGGCAGCACGCGCGGGATGTTTTCCCAGAAGCCACCGCCGGTCAGGTGGGCGATGGCGTGCACGTCTACGTTTTCAATCAGCTCAAGGATCGATTTCACGTAGATGCGGGTCGGAGTCAGCAGGTGATCCGCGAGGGATTTTCCTTCAAGCTGTGTCGTTTCAGGATCGCAACCGCTCACTTCGATGACTTTACGCACCAGGGAGTAGCCGTTGGAGTGCGGACCGCTGGACGCCAGCGCAATCAGCACATCGCCGTCGGCCACTTTGGAACCGTCAATAATCTCGGATTTTTCAACAACGCCAACGCAGAAACCGGCAACATCGTAATCTTCGCCGTGGTACATGCCCGGCATTTCGGCGGTTTCGCCGCCAACCAGCGCACAGCCAGACTGCAGGCAGCCTTCCGCGATACCGTTAATCACGCTGGCTGCGGTGTCGACATCCAGTTTTCCTGTTGCGTAATAATCGAGGAAAAACAGCGGCTCTGCGCCCTGAACGACCAGGTCATTCACACACATGGCGACCAGGTCGATGCCGATGCTGTCATGGCGTTTCAGATCCATCGCCAGACGCAGTTTGGTACCTACGCCGTCAGTGCCGGAAACCAGTACTGGTTCACGATATTTTTGCGGCAATGCGCACAGCGCGCCGAAGCCACCCAGACCGCCCATCACTTCCGGACGACGAGTTTTCTTCACCACACCTTTGATTCGGTCAACCAGAGCATTACCTGCGTCAATATCAACACCGGCATCTTTGTAGCTAAGAGAGGTTTTATCGGTCACTGCTTGAGTCCCCACGCGTTTGCTTGCGGTTCACCCGTCATATTTCAGGCTGTTCCCCGAACTAATCAGGTTTTGGAAATAAAATTCGGCGCAATTCTAACAGTGAAGGCAAACGTTTGCGAGTCCATTATTTCAGGCCGCCGGGGATTCTTACGGTATACTCTTTTCCAGTCTGCTTGATCCGGATCAACGCCGCACCTGTAGCGTGGCGGAGAAAAAGCGGTATAATCCGGCGATTTTTTTTGTGGCTGCCACCGTTTTGGGGAAGGAGAAGAGTATGAAGGTCGTGGAAGTAAAACACCCACTCGTCAAACACAAGCTGGGCCTGATGCGTGAAAATGACATCAGCACCAAACGCTTTCGTGAACTCGCCTCGGAAGTCGGTAGTCTGCTGACCTATGAAGCGACTGCCGATCTGGAAACGGAACGTGTGACTATCGAAGGCTGGAACGGCCCGGTAGAAGTCGAACAAATCAAAGGCAAAAAAATCACCGTAGTCCCTATTCTGCGTGCCGGTCTGGGCATGATGGAAGGGGTGCTGGAACACGTTCCGAGCGCGCGCATCAGCGTGGTGGGTATCTATCGTAATGAAGAGACCCTGGAGCCGGTACCGTATTTCCAGAAACTGGTTTCTAACATCGACGAGCGTATGGCGCTGGTCGTTGACCCGATGCTGGCAACGGGCGGTTCTATGATTGCCACAATCGACCTGCTGAAAAATGCAGGCTGCCACAGCATCAAAGTGCTGGTGCTGGTTGCTGCCCCGGAAGGCCTCGCCGCGCTGGAGAAAGCGCACCCGGACGTTGAGCTGTATACCGCGTCCATCGACAAGGGCCTCAATGAGCACGGATACATTATTCCGGGCCTCGGCGATGCCGGCGACAAAATCTTTGGTACGAAATAAATGCTTTAAAAATCAAAAGCCGACTTTGAAAGTCGGCTTTTTTTTGGCGTAAACCAGAACAGAATCCGCCTGATTTCATCCCGCAGTCCACAACACTGCGGGATGGGTGATGAGCGGAACATATACCCTAACCACATCGAGTTGCCGGCAAGGACAAGCGAGCGAATCCTGATGATCTTACGTAAATAAGTGATTCGGGTGGACGAGTACGGCCAACGCACCAGCGTCTTGACGTGTGAAGGGGATAAACAACAACACTCAGAGGAAAACACTATGACGCGCCGTGCTATCGGGGTGAGTGAAAGACCGCCGCTTTTACAGACAATCCCGCTTAGTTTGCAGCACTTGTTCGCTATGTTTGGCGCAACCGTGCTGGTGCCAATCCTGTTTCATATTAACCCGGCCACCGTACTGTTATTTAACGGTATCGGAACGCTGCTTTATCTGTTTATCTGTAAGGGCAAAATCCCGGCTTATCTGGGATCGAGCTTTGCGTTTATTTCGCCGGTACTGCTGCTTCTGCCGCTGGGTTACGAAGTGGCGCTGGGTGGTTTTATTATGTGCGGCGTGCTGTTCTGCATTGTTTCCTTCATCGTGAAGAAAGCAGGCACCGGCTGGCTGGACGTGATGTTCCCGCCTGCGGCAATGGGCGCAATCGTTGCCGTCATCGGTCTGGAGCTGGCCGGTGTTGCGGCCAATATGGCCGGTCTGCTGCCTGCTGATGGGCAGTCTGCGGATTCCAGAACCGTGCTCATCTCGCTGGTAACGCTGGGTGTGACCGTGTTTGGTTCCGTACTGTTCCGTGGTTTTATGGCGATAATCCCGATTCTGATCGGCGTGCTGGCCGGTTATGCGCTGTCGTTTGCAATGGGTGTTGTTGATACCACGCCGATTGCCAATGCGCACTGGTTCGCGCTGCCAACCTTCTACACGCCACGTTTCGAATGGTTTGCTATCTTCACCATTCTGCCTGCGGCGCTGGTGGTTATTGCTGAGCATGTGGGCCATCTGGTCGTTACCGCCAATATCGTGAAACGCGATTTGATCCGTGACCCTGGCCTGCACCGTTCCATGTTTGCCAATGGCTTCTCAACCATTATTTCCGGTTTCTTCGGCTCAACGCCGAACACCACCTATGGTGAGAATATTGGCGTTATGGCGATCACCCGCGTCTACAGTACCTGGGTTATCGGTGGCGCGGCAATCATCGCGATTCTGCTCTCCTGCGTAGGTAAACTGGCAGCGGCAATTCAGATTATCCCGGTACCGGTGATGGGCGGTGTCTCTCTGCTGCTGTACGGGGTGATCGGCGCATCCGGTATTCGCGTGCTGATCGAATCCAAAGTGGATTACAGCAAAGCGCAAAACTTGATCCTGACCTCCGTCATTCTGATCATCGGCGTCAGCGGCGCGAAAGTGCACATTGGCGCGGCTGAACTGAAAGGAATGGCGCTGGCGACTATCGTGGGTGTTGCGCTGAGCCTGATCTTCAAATTGATCAGTGTCCTGCGTCCGGAAGAAGTGGTACTGGACGCCGAAGACAGCGAAGCAAATCAGCATTAATTGTCGCTCTGCAAACCGGGTGTCATGCCCGGTTCAAACGCGGTAAAGTTTTATGATAAACTTACCGCGTTTTTTAAAGCCCTGTTGAGGTACGTCTGAACACACCGGCGCAGCTTTCCCTGCCACTCTATCTTCCTGACGATGAAACTTTTGCGAGTTTCTGGCCAGGCGATAACCCTTCTTTGCTGGCGGCGTTGCAAAATGTCCTACGCCAGGATCATAGCGGATACATCTATTTCTGGTCGCGTGAAGGGGCAGGACGTAGCCATCTGCTTCATGCTGCCTGTGCTGAACTCTCTCAGCGTGGTGATGCGGTCGGCTATGTGCCGCTTGATAAGCGCACCTGGTTTGTACCGGAAGTGCTTGAAGGGATGGAACATCTCTCGCTGGTCTGTATCGATAATATCGAGTGTGTTGCAGGCGATGAACCCTGGGAGATGGCCATCTTCAATCTCTATAACCGTATTCTGGAATCAGGAAAAACGCGGTTACTGATCAGCGGCGATCGTCCGCCACGGCAGTTGAATTTGGGGTTGCCCGACCTGGCTTCGCGCCTGGACTGGGGGCAAATCTACAAGCTGCAACCGCTCTCTGATGAAGACAAACTGCAGGCGCTCCAACTGCGTGCGCGGCTGCGCGGGTTTGAGTTGCCGGAAGATGTGGGGCGTTTTCTGCTCAAGCGACTGGATCGCGAAATGCGCACGCTCTTTGACACGCTCGATCAGCTCGATCGCGCGTCTATTACCGCTCAGCGTAAGCTGACCATTCCCTTCGTAAAAGAGATCCTGAAACTGTAGGCCCGGCAAGTATCGCACCTGCGGGCCCGTGGTATTAGTAGACGATCTCAAGAACCTGTTCTGGCGGGCGACCAATGCGCGCTTTACCGTTCGCCACAACGATCGGACGCTCCATTAGCTTGGGATTATCAAGCAGCGCCTGCAACAGCGCCTCTTCTGAGAGATGGCTATCTCCCAGTCCCAGTGATTTATAGAGATCTTCTTTCTGGCGCATCAGCTCCCGTGCGCTGGTCATCCCCAGCATTTTCAACAGCGCTTTAAGCGTGTCGGTATCCGGCGGCGTTTCCAGATACAGGACAACTTGTGGATCAATGCCGTTGGCTTTTAGCAGGCTTAGGGTATCGCGGCTCTTGGAGCAGCGAGGGTTGTGGTAAATCTTCACCGCGTCTGTCATCGGTTCTCCTTGTTACATCTTCTGATACGGGCGGAACGTTTTCTGCAACTGACGAAGCTGATCGATACGCGCATCGTAACGGGCCTGCTGCAGACTGCCCAATTTGACCTGCGAACTGGCGCTCCCCAGCAGCGTAATGGCCTGATCCAGCTTACCCGTCAGCGCCAGCCCTTCGGCACGCGCCGCCAGCTCTTCATCGCGATGGCCTAATGTGGCTTCCGCTTGCGCCAGCAGCTCCCAGCCGTTTACATCGTCCTTCCAGTTAAAGGTGTAACGATTGAGTATCGCCTCTGCCTGGGCTGCCTGACCGCTGCTCAGATAGGCGTTTGCCAGGTTGAGCTGCAATACCGGGTTGGTTTTAATTTCCGCCGCATTTTTCAGACGGTTAATCGCTTCGTTGTTTTTGTTCTGCCCTAAATCAATGTCGGTCGCCAGGTCGATATACCAGGCATTTGTCGGATTGGCGCTCAGCAGGGGTTGCAGCGTTTTAGCGGCGTCGGCGAAGTTCTTCGCTTCCATTGCCTGCAGGGCGCGACCATATTGCGCGGCATGCTGCTCGCGCACATTGCCTTTTGCCCAGGCATCTAACATATCGCTGGTGAGCTGATTACGCCCGGAGTTATACATCCCCAGGGCTCTGGCTTTGGCCAGGTAAAATTCTTCGGAGGATTGCACGACCACCGGGCGCATCTGGTTGGCGCGGTTACGCGCATCGGCAAGACGGCTTTCCGGTAAGGGGTGGGTCAGCAAAATTTCCGGTGGACGAGAGGCGTAACGTGATTGATCAAGCAGCTTTTCCAGGAAGGTTGGCATTGCCTGCGGATCAAAACCGGAGCGTTGCAAAACCTGAATCCCGATGCGGTCCGCTTCCTGTTCGTTCTGCTGCGTAAAGGTGATCATGCCCTGCTGCGTACCGGCCAGTGTACCGGTGAGCGCCGCCATCCCGGCCTGCGGGCTTGCCATGGCTAACAGAATGGAGCCCAGTGCGCCGGCCCAGGTCAGGGGGGCGCTACGCTTCTGATCTTCCATGGCACGCGCCAGATGGCGCTGGGTCACGTGGGAAATTTCGTGCGCCATCACCGACGCCAGTTGGCTTTCGTTATCCGCATAGCGAAACAGCGCTGAATGCAGCACCACGTTGCCGCCAAAGAAAGCAAAGGCGTTGATTTCGTCATTATTGACTAAGTAGAAATGAAACGGGGTCTTTACCGAGTTTGCATGCGAGACCAGGCGCATGCCCAGTCCGTTGATGTACTGAACCAGTAAAGGATCGTTGATCAGCGGCGCACTGCCGCGCAGCTGGCGAACATAATAGTCGCCCATCTGCATTTCCTGACCAATGGACAGGGTGCTTCCTGCGGAGGTTCCCATATCGGGCAGACTGTCTGCAGAATCCGCAAAAGCGGGCATCATCTGGCCGAGCGTCAGCGTGGCGATAAGGGTTGCGACCAGCGTTTTTTTCAACTGCCTGAACATAACCTCAATCCTGTAATTTTTGGGGTAATCATTTGACCTGACGAGCCGGGGTTCGTTCCGGCGAAATAAAACAGAGAGTTTATCCCCCCTGAAGGGGGAATAACACCTTTTTGCCCGCTCATCATGTTTCCTGTAAAGGCGACGAAAAGCGAAGTCTTTTTTGTGACATTTCGATACAATTCCTGAACTCACACCGGTCAATCCGGCTCCTGGAAGGAACATATGCTTGAATTATTGATACAGTGGTATCGCCGTCGCTTTAGCGACCCGGAAGCGATCGCGCTGCTGGTCATTTTGCTGGCAGGTTTTGTCATTCTCTTCTTTTTTAGCGGCCTTCTTGCGCCGTTGCTCGTTGCCATCGTGCTTGCCTATCTTCTCGAATGGCCAACCGTCCGTCTGGAAAGAGTCGGTTTCTCCCGCCGCTGGGCCGCCACGATGGTGCTGCTGCTGTTTGTCGGCATTCTGATGATTATGGCATTTGTTGTAATGCCGGTTGCCTGGCAGCAGGGGATGAATCTGATTCGCGACATGCCGGGTATGCTCAATAAACTTTCCGATTATGCTGCCACGCTGCCACGACGTTACCCGATGTTAATGGATGCGGGCATCATCGATGCAATGGCGGAAAACATGCGTGCCCGGATGCTGGGCATGGGCGATTCTGTGGTGAAATACTCCCTTGCATCGCTGGTCGGGCTGCTGACGCTGGCGGTCTATCTGGTTCTGGTGCCTTTGATGGTCTTCTTCCTGGTGAAGGATAAAGAACAGATGCTCAATGCGGTGCGCCGCGTCTTACCGCGTAACCGTGGGCTGGCAGGGCAGGTCTGGAAAGAGATGAACCAGCAGATAACCAACTACATTCGCGGCAAAGTGCTGGAGATGGTTGTCGTCGGTGTTGCCACCTGGTTAGGTTTTCAGCTCTTTGGCCTTAACTATTCATTGCTGCTGGCGGTGTTGGTGGGGTTCTCGGTGCTGATTCCTTACATTGGCGCGTTTGTGGTCACCATTCCGGTGATTGGCGTGGCGCTGTTTCAGTTTGGTGCGGGCACCGAGTTCTGGAGCTGTTTTGCCGTCTACCTGATAATCCAGGGGCTGGATGGCAACCTGCTTGTGCCGTTACTGTTTTCCGAAGCGGTTAACCTGCACCCGTTGGTCATTATCCTGTCGGTAATTATCTTTGGCGGCCTGTGGGGGTTCTGGGGAGTGTTCTTCGCCATCCCGCTGGCGACGCTGGTGCAGGCAGTGATTCACGCATGGCCAGATACCGTGGTGGTTGACGACCATCACGTCTGACGTGATGTCTTCCCCGCTGGCGCGGTGCTTAGCGGGGCTACCAATCGTAGATACTGTGAACGCCTTCAACCTTTTTAGCCATGGCTGATCCGTTTTCCCGCATGACAACTACAGCAACATCTTTGTGCCCCCCTGGCGCAGAGCGTGCAGCGAGCGGGGCGGGAGGCGAACGCAGTGCGAAGCACCGATTTCTTTGCGGGGCCGCGGGGATTGTAAAGGGGAACGCGGTGTTCCCCTTTACCCGTTCACGTGTCCGAAGGTGACATTTCGCCATGAACATAAGGTGAACGGAACCCTCCTCCTGAGCCGCATATTCCCCTCACCCCAACCCTCTCCCCGGGGGAGAGGGAGAAAACCGGTCGTAGCCCTGATAAGTGCTGCGCCATCAGGGACGCGGTTAGTGGCCGTTATTTTGGTTACGCAAATAGATAATCCAGTAAGTAATCCCTACCAGCAGCCCGCCGCCGATAATATTACCTATCGTCACCGGGATCAGATTGGCCGTGATAAAATTGCTGACTGTTAATGCCGGATAATTTTCCGGGCTGGCGTGAATGCTGGTCCAGAATCCTTCGGGTGCAAAATAACGAATAACAATAGAAAGCGGGATCAAAAACATATTCGCGATGCTGTGTTCGAAGCCGCTGGCGACAAACATACCGATAGGCAACAGCATCGCCATAATTTTATCGGTTAGCGTATGCCCGGAATAACTCATCCACACAGCCAGACATACCATTAAATTACATAACGTCCCCAGGCAAACGGCTTCAATGAATGTATGATGCATTTTATGGTCGGCGGTCTGTAATACATTTAATCCCCAAAGACCATTACCACTCATATATTGCCCGGCAAACCAAATCAGCGCGACAAAAAACAGGGCGCCGACAAGGTTACCGAAATAGACAATTATCCAGTTGATAATCAACTGTCGCCAGCTTATTAGCCCGCTGGCTTTTGCCATCACCGTCAATACTGTCGAGGTGAACAAATCTGCGCCACAGACCACCACCAGGATGAGGCCCAGCGAGAAGCACACGCCGCCGGCCAGTTTTGCCAGGGCGGTTGCAGGGGCAGGCCCGGTCGTGACGGTAATATAGAAAACGAATGCAATGGAAATAAATACACCAGCCGTGACCGCGAGAAAGAATGAAAGTTCTTTCTTCTTGCTGACTTTATATAACCCTGCCTGTTCGGCGACCTTTGCCATTTCTGCGGGAAGTCGCAGATCAAAAGCATTGCTGGTATCCATGAGAATCTCCTGAGTCTATGCATTAATGAGGGAGCAATATCGACACCCGCATTTATATGCATAGGGCGTACCAGCCATATAGCCGGTATCGCCTCTAAAGCGTTAATTCGCTCACACTTAAACTCAGAAACTCAATTACAATACTTCCCGAACGGTAATACCCAACCGCTGCATACGTGATAACAGCGTGGTACGTTTCATCCCTAATTTTGACGCCGCACCGCGCGGCCCGGCGACAATACCGTTTGTTTCCCGCAGCACCTGAATAATACGCTGACGTTCCTCTTCATCGTTTTCCGGCGGCTCAGTGTGCATCATTTCCGCCACGCGGGGCAGGGGAAAAGGAAAAGGATCATGGGCCACAGGCTGCACCATGCTACTGGGTTGCGCATTCAAATGCAGGCTCAGCGTATTATCGCGTGAGAGCAGGACCGCACGTTCGAGAATATTTTCCAGTTCGCGCACGTTGCCTGGCCATTCGTAGCGCATCAACTGGCGCATTGCATCGGCAGGAATGGTGTCGATTTGGCGGTTTAAACGGCGCGCCAGTTTTTGTGTGAAGTACCTGACCAGCAACGGGATATCGTCCGGGCGATCGCGCAGCGGCGGCAACACCAGCGGGAACACATTCAGGCGATAGAACAGGTCGTTGCGAAACTCCCGGTCAATGACCATCTGTTTCAGGTCGCGGTTAGTCGCGGCGATGACCCGAACGTTAACGGGAATGGTGCGGGTGCCGCCAATGCGCTCAATCTCCCGTTCCTGTAGCACACGCAATAATTTAGGCTGCAGTTCAATCGGCATATCGCCGATTTCATCGAGGAACAGCGTCCCCCCATCCGCCATTTCAAAGCGTCCACGGTGGGTGTTGATAGCGCCGGTAAATGCCCCTTTATCATGACCAAACAGTTCGCTTTCCAGCAGGGTCGACGGAATGGCGGCACAGTTGATTTTCACCAGCGGTTTATCTTTGCGCAGACTCATCTGGTGAATGGCACGGGCAATAATCTCTTTCCCTGTACCGGTTTCGCCAAGAATCAGCACCGTACTGTCACTCAGGGCAACAATATTGACCTGCTGGAGCACATCGCGCATGGCGTCGCTCTGATAAATAATGTCGCCAAAGCTCTGGCTGGAAAGAATTTGCTCGTTAAGTTTGTTGTTCTCGTTTTTGAGGTTTTCTTTCAGATGCGTCACTTTACGATAGGCATCGGCATTATCGACAGCAATGCCAATTCTGTCGGCAATCTGTCGAAGTAATCGACAGTTTTGTGCGTTAAAAATCGACAAATCCCGGTGTGCCAGTACCAGTACGCCGGTGGACTGATGGCTAAAAGCCAGCGGCAGAATAAAGACCGTCTCCAGACCTTGCGCCTCCAACTGTTGCAGCAAGGGATCATTTAGCCACAATTGCGGCTCGTCCCTTTTTTGCAACAGGGTCGCATGATTTTCATTGAGCGCCGTATGCAGCAACTGGCTATCGCTGCGTAGCGGGTATTGCTGGCTTGTTGGCGGCTGAACTGTGAAATCCGTCGAGTTCCACATAAGCTGGCGCGAGCGCAGGGCATCGCGGAGCACCATTGCGACCGTATCCACGCCAAAGAAGCGGTGGATTTCGCGCGAGACATCAGCCACCAGTTCATCAATATCAAGGTGAGACAGTACCGAGTTGGTGATATCGACCAGAACCCGGTCATGGTCAAGCTCCTGGCGCAACAGCGAAACGGATTGCTCCAGCTTGTCGCGCTCAATATCACCCTCTAAACCTTGCGCCGCGAGGCGTGCCAGCCAGGCAAACATGGTGCTGTCTTTTTCGCAAAATTTACCGCCATCGGTGCGCACAAAGCGCAGCTCAGCCATGGTCTCTCCGGCAAGTAAAATCACCTGTTTTGAGCTGTCGCTGATTGAACCGGCATATTCACTGGTGCAGAACTCAACGCTTCCGTCATCAAAACAGCGGTAGAATCGCGAATTACTGAGGCGAAGTTCGACAAACTGAATGGGGCTGAACGGAGGTGGTAGGGGAATGAACGCCCGCAGGACGGACGCCTTATCTTTCTGTTCCAGCAAATGCTGTAAAATCATGGATACTGCATCCTTCCAGAATCAATTGTACAGAAAAGCAGAAAAAAACAGTCATAAATCAACATAATGTGACTTCCTTATCCGTTTTTTCATATCAAGTGATTGTTCTTCGGTAAGAGAGCGGGCCACCCGGTATACTACTATACCCCCTTATTTTGTAGTGTTACCCGCTTCACGTATAGCTAATTGTCATACGAATTGACGTTTTATTGATATCACTAATGGTTAATCCAGCCGCCGCACCATCAGATAAATCGCCGGCTCACCGGCAATGTCTTTCAATTGCTGCAAGATGAGCTGGCTCCAGCTACGCCAGGGATCATCCGCTTCTTCTGCCAGTTTAGCAAAGGCGGGGGCCAGTTTATTGACGTGACTGGCATCAATGATGATTTCGCCAAACGTCAGTAGCCCCTGCATTTTCTTACGAGCGCCCTCTTCCAGTAGCGCAAGCCAGCGCTCGTAGTCGGCAAGTGGACATTCCAGCACCACGTTGAGGCAGTCGATTACCCCCACGTGGTGACCAATAGCCAGCGAGTAGTACATCACCTGGCGGCTTTTTTCCTCGACATTGACGCTGTCATCGACAAATTTTTGCCGCAGCGTCCAGAACATCACTTTGCTGCCCTTCTCAGACATGCTTTCCCTCCATCTCGGCGCGCAGTTGCTGCACGATGGTGTCCAGACGCGGATCGGCCGCCTGCTGCAACCAGGCATTGATGCGCGCGGAACTTTCGCGTGGATCGCCTTCGGTCAACAGCGCGAAGAAGTGATCGGCAATTTCACGTCCCTGGCGATAGCCTGCCAGACGACGCGCCAGACGCTCGATATTAACGCGCATGGCCAGCGGTACGGCAGGCCAACGGACGGTCGCCGTTTCATTTTCAGCCTGGTGATGATCTTCGGCGTGCAGTTTCTGCTCCAGCAGGCCGAGCGCGACGGCGAAACCGTGCACCGTTGCCGCCGGGGTCGGCGGGCAGCCGGGGATCCATACATCAATGGGGACGATGGTATCGCTGCCGCCCCAGACGCTGTAGAGATCGTGAAAAATACCGCCGCCGACGCCGCATGCGCCATAGGAGATCGCGATTTTGTGGTCAGGCGCGGAATGCCAGGCACGCAGCGCGGGCATACGCATGGCGCGGGTTACCGCGCCGGTAAACAGTAAAATGTCGGCGTGACGCGGCGACGCAACGACTTTAATGCCGAAGCGTTCGGCATCGAACAGCGGGGTGATCGCGGCGAAGATCTCAATTTCACAGCCGTTACATCCCCCGCAGTCCACGCGGTAAACATAGGCAGAACGTTGAATATCGCGAAGCAGCACTTGCTTGAGTTTTTGCGCTTGTTCATCCAGCGTTATGGGCTGACTGACATGCTGCTTTAACGTCAGGGAATCGGCGCTCATGCTTGCTCCTCAATATAATAATGGACGTTGGTGCTGCCGCGATGCTCCAGTGCCGCCCGACGTTTACATGCCGGGCAGACATTCGCCTGGGCGCGCAGGGTTTCCACCAGCGCCGGGTTCGATTGATGAAGCGCCAGTAATTCAGCCGCCAGGGCGACGGATTTTTCCGGCGCAAAGGGGGCGTGGCACTCGCTGCAATGCTGCAGCCGAAAGGTCGCGCGCACATAGAGATCTTCTTTGCGGGTCACTGCCAGCTCAAACTCTTCTGACAGGCGAATGGCGTGCGTTGGGCACACCTCTTCGCAGCGGCCACAGTAGATGCAGCGGCCAATAAACAGTTGCCAGATGCGGGCGTTGTCATCCGGATGGGTTTCCATCGTCAGCGCGTTGGCAGGGCAGGCGGTGGTGCAGGCGCCGCAGGCGATACACTGCTCAGGATTAAGCTCGGGTTTGCCGCGAAATCCAGGGCAGACCTCCAGCGGCGCAAACGGGTATTTCACCGTGACTTCGCCCGCTCTGATAATGGTTTTCCACAATTTAAGCATCGTATCTTCCTTATCTCAGCGGCGAATTGCGACGTTCAATACTGTAACGCTCGATCTCTTTGTACGGCACGGTTGTGGACTTGCGCTTACGTACATCCACCAGCGTGACGCGGTCCGTACAGGAATAGCAGGGGTCGAGACTCCCGATAATCAATGGCGCATCGGAAACGGTATTGCCGCGCAGCATATAGCGCAGCACCGGCCAGTTAGCATAGGTCGCCGCACGGCAGCGCCAGCGGAACAGCTTCTGGTTGTCGCCGAGCATGCTCCAGTGCACATCCTCGCCGCGCGGTGCTTCCACATAACCCAGTGCGAATTTATGCGGCTTGTAGCTGAACCCTTCGGTTAACAGCGCGGTGTCTGGCATATTGTCGAGGGCAAACTCAATCATCGAGAGGGAATCAAGCGTCTCTTTGATACGTACCATCACGCGCGAGAAAACATCCCCGGCAGGCCAGCTAAACAAGGTTTTTGGCAGATTGCCGTAGTCGGCATAAGGATGGTCAAAGCGCAGATCACGGCTAAAGCCACTGCCGCGAATCAGCGGGCCGACCGGGCTATAGTCGCGCGCAATCTGACGGTCCAGCACCCCAACCCCCTGGGTACGCTGTGCCATATTCGGCGTTGAGAGCAGCATATCTACCAGTTGGACGACTTCCGCGCGCATCTCCTTCACCAGTTGGATAGTTTTAATGCGCTGCTCTTTCAGGATGTCGCGCCGCACGCCGCCAATCAGATTCAGGCCATACGTTTTACGCGAGCCGGTCAGCAGTTCTGCCATGGTCATTGATTTTTCGCGGATGCGGAAAAATTGCATAAAACCGGTATCGAAGCCGACGAAGTGGCTGGAAAGCCCAATGTTTAACAGATGGCTGTGCAGACGTTCCACTTCCAGCAGAACCGAGCGGATAGTGTGAGCGCGTTGCGGCACAACAATACCCAGGGCGTTTTCTACCGAGGTGGTGTAGGCCACGCTGTGGGCGAAACCGCATATCCCGCAAACGCGGTCTGACAGGAACGTCACTTCGTTATAACCCATGCGGGTTTCCGCCAGTTTTTCCATACCGCGGTGAACGTAGAACAGGCGGTAATCGGCATCGACAATGCGCTCGCCATCAACAAACAGACGGAAGTGGCCCGGTTCGTCAGACGTGATGTGCAGCGGGCCGATGGGCACGATACGCGCCGAGCTATCGCCATCGTTGATAAACGGGTAGTTTTCCGTATCGGTGGTCGGCTCCGGGCGCAGACGGTAATCCATGGTGTCTTTACGCAGCGGATGCAAATCGTCCGGCCAGTCGTCCGGCAGCACCAGACGGCGCTGATCCGGCAGACCCACCGGGATCAGACCGTACATGTCGCGGATTTCACGCTCGCCCCAGACGGCAGCGGGCACCTTCGGAGTGACGGAGGGGAATTCACGCGTGTTGGCATCCACCAGCGCTTTTACCACAATCCAGCATTTTTCCGCCCCTTCCATAGAAAGGGCGTAGTAGACCGCATAATGACCATTCAGAGTTCGTTCATCGTTACCGAATAACACCGGTAACCAGCCGTCATGCTGGTAATAGAGATAATGCACAATATCCGGCAGCAGATTGAGTTTTACCGTAATGGTGGTCTGCTCAAAAGTTTGCCGCTCTTCTTCAAGAATGGCACCGGGAAATTGCGCGTTTAACGCCGCAAGACAGGCACCGCCACGAGGGGCATCGAGACTGATACTCTCTAAATAACTCACTTTAACTCTCCCTGAACCCGCGCGGGTGTTGCGGTTGCGGCGGTGGTGTCAAACGACGCCCAAAGCCAACTAAATTGTGTTGATTGTTCATCATTACCGGACATCACGATGGCAGAAGCATTTGCCAGCATTTTGCTTACCGGTTGCGGAATATGGGTCCCCATCACCAGCATCATCACCAGCAAAATGACCATCGGCACTGTGGTGAGCCAGCCGAGCTCACCGCTGGCGACTTCCTGAGGCGGCGCGGCAAACAGCGCTTTGGCGACCATGCGCACCAGCCCGCCAAGCACAATCGTCAGCAGCAGCAGCAGTACGATAGTCACCAGCAGATGATCGGCTGCCAGCCCGGCGGTGACGGTCATAAACTCGCTGAGGAAAATATTGAACGGGGGCATGCCGCCCAGTGCCAGCGCGCCGCCGCCGAGCAGAACTGCGGTAAACGGCATGACTTTCAGCATGCCGCATACCACGTCCAGATTGCGGGTGCCGTATTTCAGCAGCACGTTGCCGGAACCGCAGAACAACAGCGTTTTGGCCAGGCTATGATTCAGCGTGTGCAGCAGCGCGGCGAGAATACCCAGCGGGCCGCCGATACCGAGCGCCACCGCCACCAGCCCCATGTTTTCCACGCTCGAGTAGGCGAGCAGGCGTTTCATATCCTGTTGAACGAGGATAAAGAACGCCGCCA
This sequence comes from Citrobacter sp. BDA59-3, assembly GCF_015167655.1. Lineage (NCBI taxonomy): Bacteria > Pseudomonadati > Pseudomonadota > Gammaproteobacteria > Enterobacterales > Enterobacteriaceae > Citrobacter > Citrobacter sp. BDA59-3. Next base: position 3,970,490 of record NZ_CP063427.1, on the reverse strand, counting down.
CCGCCACCGAGAGCAGGCCGAAAATCATCAGCAAGGTATTGGGGAACGTGCTGCCGATGGCATGGCAGATAATGATGTAGTAGCGAATCAGCACCAGCAGCGCGCAGTTCAGCAGTACCGCTGAGAGCAGGGCGCTGACCGGGCTTGGCGCTTCACTGTGGGCATCCGGCAGCCAGGCGTGCATTGGGAATAACCCGGTTTTGGTCCCAAAACCGATCAGCACGAAGACAAATGCCAGCACCATGAGTGTTGGGTCGAGCTTACTGCTCTCTTTAAGAACTTCGGTCCAGAAAATCGCATGGTCAGGCTCCACCATAAAGCTGGCAGCATTGGCATACACCAGGACCGTACCGAACAGGCCAAACGCGACGCCGACAGTACAGATAATGATGTATTTCCACGCGGCTTCCAGCGAAGAACGCTGACCGTAAATCCCCACCAGAAACGCTGAGCTCAGTGTGGTGGCCTCAATGGCTGCCCACATGACAATCAGGTTATTACTGGTGACCACCAACAGCATGGTGAAGAGAAACAGGTGGAAGAAACCGTAGTAGTTGCACAGGGTGCCCACGGTGATTTCTCCATGATCAACTTCATGGCGCATATAGCCAATGGAGTACAACCCGGTGATAAAACCGATAATCCCCAGAAGCGACAAGAACAACCCGCTTAAGCTGTCGATATGTAGCCAGCGATGGGCGGCAAAAATCTCGCCCTCTGTTACAGCCTCCGCGACCGTCCACAGCGCCACGACCATCAGCACGACGATACCGACAAAATGCACGGTGGTGACCAGAGCGCGCGCGGCATTCCCTCGCAGACGGCACAGGAAGCAGAGTGCGGAGATGACCAGCGGCGTGAGCAACAGCAAGGTAAACATCAATGCGTGACTCATGTTGTTATCCTTTCAGCGCCGTAAGGTTATTAACGTCCAGCGTGCCGTGGGTACGCCAGATTCTTCGCGCCAGTATTGTCATGACGATCACCGCGAAAATGGCGTCGGTGGCGATACCGATTTCAACCAACTCCGGCGCACGCCATGCCAGCAGTGCCAGCACCAGATGCGAACCGTTCTCCATCAGGCAGTAGCCAAACACCTGGCGCAGGATATTGCGTTGGCTGACGATGCACAGTAGCCCCAGCAGGAAGTGGCCGAGCGCCACCGCCAGCGCGGGTTTCAGTTGCGCGACCAGCGGCAACTGCACCGGACGCACCACAAACCAGCACAGCAGCACGATGCCTGCGGCCATTAGCACCAGTGCGGCAGGGCCAAACAGGCGTTCTCCCTGACCCTCTGGCGCCATTTTGCGAAATGCATAGCCCATAATCAGCGGCACCATCAGAACCTTGGTGAAGAAGGCGCTGATGGACCACATCCGCAGTTGTTCTGCATCCAGCAGTTGTGAGAGGGTGAAAAATATCGACACCAGCACCAGTGATTGCAGGGCGTACAACCAGCAGGAGACGGTGTAGCGTCTGGCGCAAGTGACTAATAACGAGGTGAACATCATCAGCCCCGCCAGATTGTTAACTACCAATGTTCCCGTCATCTTCGACTCCCTTTATCCAATCCACGCTGCGGCAATGAGACTTGAGCACAGCGACATCACCACCAGAATCCCCAGCACCAGTTTCATGGCATACGGTAGCGGTGCCGCCTGTGCCACCTCTTCGCTGGGTTCACCCGGCACCACGCGCCCGAACCAGTAGATAAACCAGCCGAAGCTGGCGACCGATTCCACCAGCGCCAGGATCATCACCGCGAGCAGAATGGGGTGCTGATCGGAGAGGGCGAACCCGGCGGCAAACAGGGGGAACTTGCTGAAAAAACCGTTGAAGGGCGGCACACCGGTAATGGCGAGCGCCGCAACGCAAAAGCCGATCCCGGCGATAGGGAGCGTGCGCATCACGCCACGAAGACGCGGCAGCATACGCGTACCGCAGCTATAGCTGAGTGCCCCGGCTACCAGGAAGAACAGGCTCTTGGCGAAGGCATGGTTAAAGATGTAAACAATCCCCGCGTTGAAGGCCATTTTCGAACCGAAAATCGACATCGACAGGGCGAGGAAAATCCACGCCAGTTGGGAAATGGTCGACCAGGCAAGCAGGCGCTTCATGTCTTTTTGCGGCAGGTACATCAGGAAACCGTACACCAGGGTGATGGTCGCCATGGTGACACCGACCCAGCCAATGACTTCCGGGATCTGCCCACCTTCGGAAATAGCGCGGGCAAAAATGTAAACGCCCACTTTCACCATCGACGCGGCGTGCAGGTATGCACTGACTGGCGTCGGCGCTTCCATAGCATCCGGCAGCCAGGCCTGCAGCGGCAGTTGTGCCGATTTCCCCCAGGCGGCAAACAAAATCCCACCGTAGACGATTAAGGCGCCGCTGCCGTTTAACTGGCTTAAGGCGCTCAGCGCGAAGGTGCCGGTTTGCAGAAACAGCGTGGCCGCCGCCAGATACAAGCCCAGCGAACCGACGTGGGTGATCAGCAGCGCTTTCATCGCCGAGCGTTGGGATTTCTCGGACTGGTAATAGCTGATGAGCGCCCAGGAGCAGCCGCCGGTGATTTCAAAAAACAGCAACTGGCCCAGCAGCGTGGAGGAGAGCACCAGGCCGGACATCGCACCGATAAAAATCAGCAAGAATGCGTAGTAGCGATTGCTGCCATCGTGCGGGTGTTCCTTATTGCCACGGGTCAGATAGCCCGTGGAGTAGAGCGCCACCAGCAGACCGAGGAAGACCACCACAAACAGAATCAGAGTACTGATTTTGTCTACCGTCATCCCGAACAACGCTATCTGTCCGGCGCTAAGCAGCGGGATATCTACAACCTCGCTGCCTGCGGCATGAAAGCCCGCCGCCAGTGCGACCGTGGCAATAGTTGCCAGCAGCGCGAACACGGTGGACAGCATGGGGGCGGTCTGTCTGGGGGCCAAAGAGACGACCAGCGCGCCGATAAACGGCAGGAGCAGGGTCGTCAGGGCAATTGTTTCCATAGTAATTCAGCGCTCCTTACAGACCGGTTAACCAAAGAACATATGACAGCGCGGCGAGACTAAAACCGAGCCAGGTAAGGTGGTGCGTCAGTAAAAACCGCCCGCGAGCGAGCGAGTTTTCCACCACTGACGCAATGACAAACACCACCAGTAATTTGACCAGCGTGATGGCCAGCGAAAGCAGCATGGCCCCGACGGTCAGCGAGCCGGCATTGCCAAACGGGAAGAAGAGCGCCAGGAACAGCGAGGCCATCACCACCTGTTTCAGGCCGATCCCCCATTTCACCAGCGCCAGTCCTGCCCCGGAGTATTCGGTCAGCGGCCCTTCCTGTAACTCTTGTTCCGCCTCTGCAACGTCGAAGGGGATTTTGCCCATTTCAATAAAACAGGCGAATCCACAGGCGAGCATCGCCAGCAGCGTGGCAACAGGGGAGACCCAACCGGCCGCCAGCGTAGTGCTGATCGCGCCGATATTGGTCGACCCGGCCAGCAGCGCCAGCACCAGCAGCGAGAGAATCAGCATCGGTTCCACCAGAATGCCGAGCGTCAGTTCGCGACTGGCGCCAATCCCGGAAAACGGACTGCCGGTATCGAGGCCGGAGAGCGCAAAGAAGAAGCGGAACAGGGCGAACAGGTAAATCAGCGTGATTAAGTCGCCCGCGCCGGCGAAAGGCGAGGTGCGCACAAACAGCGGCAATGTCATCGCCACCACCAGCATGCTGCTCAGCAGCACCCAGGGCATGACGCGGAACATCATGCCGGACGAGGCCGGAGCCACCTCCTGACGCTTAAGCAGTTTTTGCAGATCGCGATAGTCCTGTAAGACGCCAGGACCCTGGCGAGAGTGCATCCGTGCGCGAATCTGCCGGGAGATCCCGGTAAATAATGGCGTTAATGCCAGCAGAAACGCCGCCTGGCAGAGGGCAAACAGACCCAGTGACCAGTCAGGGGTTGGTTGTATCATCTTCTCTCCCTCCTTAGACGGCGATAGTCAGCAGCAGGATCACCAGCGCGGCGATCACATACAGACAATAGAGACGGAAATCGCCGCTTTGCAGATACTGCACCGCACGTGCAATTCGTTTGGTTATCCTGACCAGCGGCAGGATGATTTTGTCGTCCCAGAACGGCTCTGTGCGGGTGGCAGCAATAGTTACGCCCCCCAGGCTGCGCTGTAACGGCTGGGCAGGATCGAGCTGTTTACGCATGCGATAAAGCGGGCCAAATACCACGCGCAGAGGCTGCGTAAAGCTGCCGGCAGACGGGGCCATCCCTTTTTCCCAGGCATAGCCGCATGCCCATGCATCACCGGTGCGCCGGAAGTTGCCACGGGTGTGACGGTTGATGTACCAGAACAGGCCCGGCAGTATGGGCATCGCGATAAGCAGCAGGAAGATCACCGAGGGGGTCAGTACTGCCTGCTGTGCGTCGCCTGGCATCAGCGTTGCGCCTTGCGCCACGGCCAGCGTTTGCTGGGAAGAAAGCGACTGGGCAATGTGCAGCAGGTGTGGCGCAACCAGATTTGCCCCGACGCCTGCCAGTACGCAGAACAGCGCCAGCAGACACATAGCAATCACCATCGGCCAGGGGACTTCCCGCGCATGGTCGGCTTTTTCGCTGCGCGCGTTACCGCAGAAACTCACACCGTAAACTTTGACGAAGCACATCGCGGCCAGTGCGCCGGTGATAGCCAGCATGACGATGGCGATGGGCCCTGCCAGCCGGGGAATAATGGCGTCCACGCGGGTGAGGGAGAACAGCGACTGGTAGGTATACCATTCACTGATAAAGCCATTGAGCGGCGGCATGGCGGAAATGGCCAGACAACCAATCAGGAACGCGCCTGCGGTCCACGGCATCCGTTTGGCCAGCGCGCCCATTTTTTCCATATCCCGTGTGTGCAGGCGAAAGATAATGGCTCCGGCGCCGAGGAACAGCAGCCCTTTAAACAGCGCGTGGTTGAGCAGATGGAAGAGTGCGCCGAGCAGACCGATGGCGGCGATCACCGGATGGTGGAGCGCAATGCCAGCCATGCCGACGCCGACGCCCATCAAAATGATGCCGATGTTCTCGACCGTGTGCCAGGCAAGCAGGCGTTTGATGTCATGTTCTGCCAGCGCGTAGAGCACGCCAAGCACCGACGACACTGCGCCGAAGGCCAGCACCACCACGCCCCACCACAGCGGAATACCGCTATGTCCGAGCAGGTCGATACCAACTTTAATGATCCCAAAGATACCAATTTTGACCATCACCCCCGACATTAATGCCGACGCGTGTGACGGCGCGGCCGGGTGCGCGCGCGGTAGCCAACTGTGCAGTGGCAGCATCCCCGCTTTGGCGCCAAAACCGAAGAACGCCAGCAGGAAGACGGCGGAGGCGACGCCCGGTGATAGCGACAACTCACGGAAGCTGGCGAAATCCAGGCTACCGCTCTGACGCCACATCAGGAAGAAGGCAACCATGATCAGTACCGACCCGGCGTGGGCGATAAAGAAGTAGAGCAGACCGGCGTGAATGGATTCGTCGTCCTGATCGGTGATGACCAAAAACCAGGAGGCCAGCGACATCATTTCAAACAGCACGATGAACCAGAACGCGTTGTCCATCACCACCAGACCGACCATCGATGCGATGAACAGGTTCATAAAGAAGCCCATCGCGCCGACGCCTTTGCCGACATATTCGCGCACGTAGGAGAGCGAATAGAGGCCGCAGACGGTCACCAGCAGGGAAATCACCAGCACCATAAAGGCCGCCAGACTGTCCATCCGCACGATAAAATGGGCAAACGCGAAGGGACCGACGGCCTGCCAGTGCAGCGTCTGCGCACCCGTTAACGCGGTGACGGCGCTCGCCAGTCCGAGCAATCCGCCCGCCATCGCCGACAGACCGGCGACCTTAATCGCCAGCTCCTCCTGGCGGGCCAGTAACAGTGACGCGACGCCGCCAGCGACATATAACAAGATTGACCACATCAATAATTGCAGGGCATCCATTAGCGTTGCTCCGGCGTGGGTGAAGAAGAGTCGAAGGTCATGTCCGTCGTGTTGAGCGCGGCCAGCAGCCGGCGCGCTTTCAACTGTTTATTGAGCGCGTCTTCCTGTACCAGATGCAGCGCATGTGTCGGACAGGATCTGATGCAGGCGGGACCTTCCGGCAGGAAGTGACAGAGGTCGCATTTGACAGCGATAGTCTGTACCCCTGCGTTCCAGCGTAAAAACGGCTGCATGGTCGGCGGGCTGGCGGGAACATCCCGGAGTTGTTCTTCCGGAACGAAGTTTTCGTAGCGTGCAGGAATGTTGAGTGGACGGCTGCCTGACGGGGTAATCGCACCGAACGGACAGACCAGACCGCAGAGTTTGCAGCCGATACAGAGCGTTTCGTTGAGATAGACCGCGTCATCCTTGAAGGAAATCGCGTTCACCGGGCAAACCTGTTTACAGGGCGCATCGTCACAGTGTCGGCACATGACCGGCGCGGTTTTGGTGTCCGTTTTAACCAGCGTTAATCGTGGGTGGTACTGCAACCCTTCAGTCTTATGAACATCCGAACACGCGGCAAGGCAGGTATTGCATCCTATACACCACTCGGGATCTGCAATCACAAAGCGGTTCATGTCGGCTCCTTGAGAAGAAAGCGAGAAAATCGTTGAGCCTTCTTAAGCACAAGTCATGCCAGATGTTAAAGTTATTATTTATCAGGTTGTTATGTGTTTCGTCGGTGGTGAGGCAACAAAAGTGATGGTCAGGGGCGAACGAGAAGTAGCCATTGTCGGCACTAGTGTCGAAATGAGTGAAAAAGTGTGATCAAGTTCAAATAATTGGCGGGAGAGGCAAAGACAGAAAACAAGGGCGGCCTTAGACGGGACGCCCGGAAGAGGGGGGGATGCAATTTGAGCCCGCTTAGGCGTTCTCTTTCAGCCAGTTGAGCACGATGTCGTGATGATTGCTGGTTTTGAAATCATCAAAAACATGCTCGACTTTGCCATCGGCGTCGACAAGGAAACTAATGCGGTGAATGCCGTCGTAGGTTTTGCCCATAAAGGTCTTTTCACCCCAGACGCCAAACTGCTCGCAAATTTGGTGATCTTCATCGGACAGCAGCGTGAAGTTCAGCAGCTCTTTTTCGGCAAAACGGGAAAGTTTTTCCGGTTTGTCAGTGCTGATACCCAACACTTCAACGCCCGCTTTCTTCAAATCATCCATGTTATCGCGCAGGCCGCATGCCTGGACGGTACAGCCTGGCGTCATCGCTTTCGGGTAGAAATACACCAGAACACGCTGTCCCTGGAAGTCGGCCAAATTTACTTGTTCTCCGTCTTGATCCGGCAAGCTAAATTTCGGTGCGATATCACCGGCTTTCAGTGGATTCATTACTTAACTCCATCCTGTTCATCATGCTGTGAATAGTTGACCACGTTTATACTGCCTTGTGCATTCAATTCTGTACATAGTGCTTTGAATGCCTGGTCAATATTTGATGCGTCCTGCGAGGCAGGACTGTGAGCGGTTATCTGAATAAAAAGCTGCGCGGCCCTGGTGGCGTCGCCCGGTTGTGTGCGGGAGACCAGCTCAGCGATATTCATCTGAAAGGTGTCGAACAAGGCAGTAAAACGCTCAATCAGATGCGGCGAGTCAGGAACTTCAACCTGAACCCAGACGGTGGCAGGCATGGCAGGGCGAGGACGCGCGGCGGTACGCTTCATCACGATCAATAAATCCAGCTCTGCGCCCTTAAGCGGCAACGTTGATTCAATCAGCGTAATAGCGTTCCATGAGCCGGAGAGCAGCATAATAAACGTGAACTCTTCTCCCAGCATAGCCAGACGACTGTCTTCAATGTTGCAACCGCAACTGCTGACGTGGCGCGTGATGGTATTAACGATACCCGGCCTGTCGGCACCCAGCGCAGTAATAACCAGAAAATGTTGTGATGAGGCAGTCAAACCTGTGCTTCCTGTCAAACCTGAGATAATCATAAGGAAAGCATAAAAAAAACCGGCATACAACCGCCGGAACGCCTCACGTCACTTGCTTTTATTACAGCACCACACGTACCATTGAGATTCTTGTTTGCACAGAGGATGGCCCATGTTCACGGGAAGTATAGTCGCGCTTGTTACGCCAATGGATGATAACGGTAAAGTCTGTCGGCCAAGCCTGAAAAAACTGATTGATTACCATGTCGCCAGTGGAACATCGGCGATTGTTTCTGTAGGAACGACCGGCGAATCCGCCACGCTCAGCCATGAAGAACATGGGGATGTGGTGATGATGACGCTGGAACTGGCAGACGGGCGTATTCCTGTTATCGCAGGGACTGGCGCAAACGCCACCGCGGAGGCCATCAGCCTGACGCAACGTTTCAATGACAGCGGCATCGTGGGCTGTCTGACAGTAACCCCTTATTACAACCGTCCGACACAGGAAGGCCTGTTCCAGCATTTCAAAGCCATCGCTGGACACACCGATCTGCCTCAGATTCTGTATAATGTGCCATCGCGCACCGGCTGCGATTTGCTGCCGGAAACCGTGGGTCGTCTGGCGGAAATTAAAAATATTATCGGTATTAAAGAAGCGACCGGGAACTTAAGTCGCGTTCATCAGATCAAAGAGCTGGTTTCAGATGACTTTCTGCTGCTCAGCGGCGACGATGCAACCGCGATGGACTTTATGCAACTCGGTGGTCACGGCGTTATTTCCGTTACCTCGAACGTGGCGGCACGTGATATGGCCGACATGTGCAAACTGGCAGCGGAAGGGCAGTTCGCCGAAGCGCGTGTGATCAACAAGCGCCTGATGCCGTTACACAACAAACTATTTGTCGAACCCAATCCTATCCCGGTGAAATGGGCATGTAAGGAGTTGGGGCTTGTGGCAACCGATACGCTGCGCCTGCCGATGACACCGATCACCGATCATGGTCGTGAAGTGGTTCGCTCCGCGCTTAAGCATGCCGGATTGCTGTAAAGTTTAGGGAGATTTGATGGCTTACTCAGTACAGAAGTCGCGCCTGGCGAAGGTGGCGGGAGTTTCATTTGTAATGTTACTCGCTGCCTGCAGTTCGGATTCACGCTACAAACGTCAGGTCAGTGGTGACGAGTCCTATCTGGATGCCGCACCGCTTGCGGAACTTCATGCGCCAGCTGGCATGATCCTGCCGGTGCAGAATGGCGAATATAACATTCCTGCCACTAACGGCAGTGGTGCTGTGGGTAAAGAGCTGGATATCCGTCCGCCGGCGCAGCCGCTGGCACTGGTAACGGGTGCGCGCACTCAGTTTACTGGCGATACGGCAACCCTGTTGGTTGAAAATGGCCGCAACACAAACCTGTGGCCGCAGGTTGTCAGCATTATCCAGGCGAAAAACTACGCCATCGCGAAGCGTGACGACGCCAGTCAGACGTTGACGACCGACTGGGTTGACTGGAACCGCCTCGATGAAGATCAGCAGTATCGTGGCCGTTATCAAATCTCGGTGAAACCGCAGGGTTATCAGCAGGCGGTGACCGTTAAACTCGTAAATCTGGAGCAGGCGGGTAAGCCGGTTGCAGATAGCGCATCGTTACAGCGCTACAGCACGGAAATGCTGAATGTTATCTCCCAGAGCCTGGATAAAACATCCACTGACGCTCAGGCTGCCGCCGAAAACCGCAGCGTGAAGTCGCTTGATGTTCAGTCCGGCGCGGATGATACCGGTCTGCCGATGCTGGTGGTGCGTGGTCCGTTCAACATAGTGTGGCAGCGCCTGCCGACAGTGCTGGAAAAAGTGGGCATGAAAGTGACCGACAGCACCCGTTCTACCGGTAGCATGGCCATCACCTACAAACCGTTGTCCGATAGCGCATGGCGCGATCTGGGCGCGCGTGACCCGGGCCTGGCGTCTGGCGACTATAAACTGCAGGTCGGTGATTTAGATAACCGCAGTAGCCTCCAGTTTATTGACCCGAAAGGTCATACGTTAACACAGTCGCAAAACGACGCCCTGGTGGCAGCGTTTGAGGCCGCGTTTAACAAGTAATAATAAGGGCCGGATACCTCCGGCCTTTTTTTATTTGGCTGACGCAAACGTGTGCGTCGGTGTAAAATAGCTTTTTTAGTTAAATCATCACACCTGGAGTGACAAAGATGCAAAAGCAAGCTGAGTTGTATCGTGGCAAAGCGAAGACCGTATACAGCACGGAAAACCCGGACCTGTTGGTGCTCGAATTCCGCAATGATACGTCAGCAGGGGACGGCGCGCGTATTGAGCAGTTCGAGCGTAAAGGCATGGTTAACAACAAATTCAACCATTTCATTATGAGCAAACTGGCAGAAGCGGGTATCCCAACTCAGATGGAAGCGTTGTTGTCCGATACCGAATGCCTGGTGAAAAAGCTGGACATGGTACCGGTAGAGTGTGTGGTGCGTAACCGTGCTGCGGGTTCACTGGTAAAACGTTTAGGAATTGAAGAAGGTATCGAGCTGAATCCGCCGCTGTTCGATCTGTTCCTGAAAAACGATGCCATGCATGACCCGATGGTGAACGACTCCTACTGTGAAACGTTTGGCTGGGTGAGCAAAGAGAATCTGGCGCGCATGAAAGAGCTGACTTACAAAGCGAACGATGTACTGAAAAAACTGTTTGATGATGCAGGCCTGATCCTGGTCGACTTCAAACTGGAGTTCGGTCTGTTCAAAGGTGAAGTGGTTCTGGGCGATGAATTCTCACCGGACGGTAGCCGTCTGTGGGATAAAGAAACGCTGGCAAAAATGGACAAAGACCGTTTCCGTCAGAGCCTGGGCGGCGTGATTGAAGCGTACGAAGCCGTTGCCCATCGTCTGGGTGTTAAGCTGGACTAAGCGATAATCCGCTGCAAACCGGGGGATGCGCGCATCCTCTGGTTCCTTGCCTCTTTTTTCTTATGGTAATCCTCCCCGCAACCGCCTACGATCATTATTAATACGTTAGATAATGAGGTGGTTATGCGCTGGCAAGGGCGTCGTGAAAGCAACAATATTGAAGACCGGCGCGATGAATCGGGCGGACCCGTTATTCGGGGGCCAGGATTTCGTCTGCCGGGCGGTAAGGGCGGCATCATTCTGCTGGTGGTGGTCATTTTCGCCAGTTACTACGGTGTGGATTTAACGGGCCTTATCACCGGGGAACCGGTCGGCAACAGTTCTCAGCAGCGCTCCATCAGCCCTCAGGAAGATGAAGCGGCGAAATTCACCAGTGTTATCTTCGCCACGACCGAAGACACCTGGGGGCAACTTTTCGAAAAAATGGGGCGCTATTACCAGCAACCCAAACTGGTGATGTACCGTAACCGGGTGACAACGGGCTGCGGTACCGGGCAATCCGTTATGGGGCCGTTTTATTGCCCGGCGGACAGTAAAGTCTATATTGATCTCTCCTTTTATGACGACATGAAGCACAAGCTTGGGGCGAACGGTGATTTCGCTCAGGGGTATGTCATTGCTCATGAAGTCGGACATCACGTGCAAAAATTACTCGGTACAGAGGCTAAAGTACGCCAGCTCCAGCAAAATGCGTCACAAACCGAGGCCAATGCGCTGTCGGTACGTCTGGAATTGCAGGCCGACTGCTATGCCGGGGTCTGGGGACACAGCATGCAACAACAAGGCGTGTTGGATGCAGGCGATCTGGAAGAGGCGCTGAATGCCGCGACCGCAATGGGCGACGATCGATTGCAGAAACGTAGCCAGGGGCTGGTTATCCCCGATACGTTTACCCATGGCACCTCCGAACAGCGTTATAACTGGTTCAAACGCGGGATGGACAGCGGCGACCCAGCCCAGTGCAATACGTTTAGCGGTACGCTTTAGTGTTCGGTGCCGGGACATCTGAATGTCATTAACTGTATTAAGTGCCCAAATGGCGGATCAGGGGATCCGCCGTTTGCTGGTTATCGCGGGTGAAGGTGAGGTGTGCCTGCAACAGGCCAATCACCTTCGAGCCTCATTACCCGGCGACTGGCTGTGGGTAGGTGAATCAACAGACTGGCCGCTACACTGCGCGCCGCGTGCGCTCACCACCTTGCTTGGCCGCGAATTCACCCATGCCGTGCTGGATGCCCGTTACGGTTTTGATGTCGCCGCGCTCGCGGCGCTCAGTGGTACGCTGAAACCGGGCAGTTTTCTGGTCCTCCTTACTCCGCCGCTTGATGCATGGGCGCAACGGCCTGATAACGACAGTTGTCGTTGGAGTGACACCGCCGAGCCGATTGCCACGCCGCGCTTTGTTGAACACTTTTGTCGGGCGCTGCGGCAAGACGAAAACGTGATGCTCTGGTCGCACGCACATCCATTCCGTCCCCCTGATTTTTCTGCGCGCCCCGCCTGGCATGCCGCGACAGGCGCGCCCGAAGAGGAACAGCGAGCGATTCTGGCTGAACTTGCCGTGATGCCGCCGGGTGTCATGGTGGTGACGGCACCGCGCGGGCGAGGGAAGTCAGCCCTGGCGGGTATGCATATTGCGCGTCTGGCAACGTCGGCCATTGTTACCGCACCGGGACGTTCTGCAACGGATGTGCTGGCACACTATGCCGGAGAGATGACTTTTATTGCCCCGGATGCGTTACTCGCACGCATTGCCCAGGGGGAGCCGCTGTCAGAGTGGTTAGTCGTCGATGAAGCGGCAGCCATTCCGGGGCCGCTGCTGACGACGCTCGTCTCGGCGTTCCGTTATGTATTGTTGACCACCACGGTACAAGGTTACGAAGGGACCGGGCAGGGCTTCTTATTAAAATTCTGTGCCGGTTTTCCTCATCTCATACACCGCCAGTTGCACACTCCCCTGCGCTGGGCAGAAGGCTGCCCGCTGGAAGCGTTTATCAACAGGGTGTTGTTGTTTGACGATGCGTCGGCGCTGACGAAACCGACGGGCGAGGCGACAATCCTTTCGCTTGACCAATCCGCATGGTCCACAGACCCCTCACTTCCGTCTGCACTCTATCGGCTGCTTGCCAGCGCCCATTACCGCACCTCTCCTCTGGATTTGCGCCGTATGATGGATGCGCCGGGGCAACATTTCTGGCTCACGAAAACGCCGGATGCATTACTGGCAGCGCTCTGGCTGGTGGAGGAGGGGGGATTGTCAGCCGGACTCAGCCAGGCTGTCTGGGCGGGATTTCGTCGTCCTCGTGGGAATCTGGTGGCGCAGTCGCTGGCGGCCCACGGGGGCAGCCCACTTGCTGCGACGTTGCGCGGTTTACGCGTGAGCCGCATTGCCGTCCATCCGTCACGTCAGCGGGAAGGGCTTGGGCAGGCGTTAGTTGCGCATGCCCGCCAGCATGTGACGGGCTGCGATTACCTCTCGGTGAGTTTCGGCTATACGGCTTCGCTGTGGCATTTCTGGCAGCGATGCGGGTTCCAACTGGTCAGGCTTGGCAGCCACCGGGAGGCGAGCAGTGGCTGCTATACCGCCATGGCAGTATTGCCGCTGACGGCGGCAGGACAGGCGCTTGCCGCCAATGAGCAGCGCAGGCTGGCGCGAGATTTACCCTGGCTTGATACCTGGAAAGGGGAAAAGTTACCCCTTACTGTCAGTCCAGAGACTACCCTTAATGAAGATGACTGGCAGGAACTGGCCGGGTTTGCCTTTGCTCATCGCCCGCTCTCTTCGTCAACGGGTGCGTTGCAAAGGTTGCTGGTGCAGGTCGATTTACCCCTGAATGCATTACGGATGCAGCTCACAGAGAAGCGCAGTGAGGCAGATATTTGCCACGCACGGGCGCTTTCGGGCCGCAAGGCTCTGCTGGTCGCACAGCGCCAGGAGGCCGCATCGGCACTGTCCTTACTCAATCCTGAACGCACGATTTTGCTGAAAGAGCAGGTGCGCCAACTGCAATTTTTTTAACTAACTCATTCAGTTAAATGGCATGGTGATTATTCCTCCCCGGCGTAAACTGCAGGCAACGAATTAAGGAGACCGCCATGAAACATGATCATTTTGTTGTTCAACAACCGGCAGGCGCCGCGAAACAGTTACTGCTTTTCTTTCATGGCGTTGGCGATAACCCGGCGAACATGGGGCAGATTGGCAGCTACTTCGCACCGCTGTTTCCTGAGGCGATGATTGTCAGCATCGGGGGTGTGGAGCCCTGCGGTCCAACGGGGCGTCAGTGGTTCTCCGTGCAGGGTGTTACCGAAGAAAACCGCCAGGCACGCATTGATGCCATTATGCCGGTATTTATTGAAACGGTTCGCTACTGGCAGCAGCAAAGCGGCGTAAACGCACAGGCCACCGCCCTGATTGGTTTTTCGCAAGGCTCCATCATGGCGCTGGAGGGCGTAAAAGCGCAGCCCGATTTGGCATCCCGCGTGATCGCCTTTAATGGACGTTACGCCAGTCTGCCGCAGACGGCCTCGACGGCATCAACCATTCACCTGATTCACGGCGGTGAAGATCGCGTCATTGATTTGGCCCATGCGGTTGCGGCGCAGGAAGCGTTGCTACGTGCAGGTGGCGATGTGACGCTCGATATTGTGGAGGATTTAGGGCATGCGATTGATGATCGCAGTTTGCAGTTCGCCCTCGATCACCTGCGTTATACCGTACCGAAGCACTATTTCGATGAAGCGCTGAGTGGCGGTAAACCGGATGACGATGACATTATTGAATTGATCTAACAAAACGTGCCCGGCTCATGACGCAGCCGGGCAGATTGGGCGGGATTACTTCTTCTGGTCTTTCTTCGGCCAGTCGTCCTCATCATCCCACTTATCGTTAAAATCACGATGCGGTGGGAGCTCCGGTTTGTTAGCCATAAATTTTTTGTGATCGACGCGGTTAAGGTCTTTGATCACATTCAGCAGTACACCGAGTAAAAAAACCAGCACCAGAATCCACCAGTATTTCGCGAACCATTCCATGCGTTCCTCCCCGTCAGGCGATGAGTTGTTCCATGATGCGTTGATACATGCGGGCGAGCAGCTGCAAATCCGCCGCATTCACACATTCATTGATTTTATGAATAGTGGCGTTAACTGGCCCCAGTTCAACGACCTGCGCGCCCATACGCGCAATAAAGCGACCATCTGATGTGCCGCCAGTGGTTAACAGCTGCGGTTTAATCTCATTATAGTGCTCAACGGCATTGACCACCGCATCAACCAGCTTACCCCGACCGGTCAGGAACGGCTGACCAGAGAGCCACCAGTCAATGGTGTAGCGCAACTGATGTTTCTCCAGCAGTGCGGCAACGCGTTCTTTGATCATCCCATCGGTAAGTTCGGTGCTAAAGCGGAAATTGAACTGTAGATAGAGATCGCCTGGGATCACATTATTACTGCCAGTACCTGCCTGAATGTTCGCCACCTGCATGCTGGTCGGTGGGAAATATTCATTACCCTGATCCCATTCGATCGCCACCAGCTCATTGAGCATGGGCGCCGCGCGATGTACCGGGTTATCCGCCAGATGCGGATAGGCAACATGCCCCTGCACGCCGTGAATGGTTAAATTGCAGGTCAGCGAACCGCGACGACCATTTTTGACCACATCGCCCACCACTTCGGTACTGGAGGGTTCACCCACCAGGCAGTAGTCCAGGCGTTCATTGCGCGCCATTAAGGCTTCAACGACTTTCACTGTACCGTTGGCGGCGCTGGCCTCTTCGTCAGAGGTGATCAGAAACGCCAGACGGCCTTTGTGCCTGGGGTGAGCCGCAACAAAACGTTCAGCGGCGACAACCATGGCCGCCAGCGAGCCTTTCATGTCGGCCGCGCCGCGACCAAACAGCATGCCATCGCGGATGGTAGGTTCAAACGGCGGGTTGATCCAGCGGTCAGCATCCCCGGAAGGCACAACGTCAGTGTGTCCGGCGAAGGCCAATGTTTCACCCTGTCCACGCCATGCCCAGAAATTCAGTGTGTCGCCAAAATTCATCGGCTCAACGGTAAAACCGATGGCGCGAAGACGTTCGATCATTAACGCCTGACACCCTGCATCATCGGGGCTCAGAGAAGGGCGACGAATAAGCTGTTGCGTCAGCTCAATAACCGGGCACGACATAAACTACACCTCGTTGATAAACGTCTCATAACTGGATTCATTGAAACCCAGCAGCATAGGCTTACCGGGCGCGCAGAGCAATGGGCGTTTGATAATTGCCGGCATTTCTAACATCAGCGCGGCGGCGGAATCCGCGTTTGTGATGGTTGCGCGCAGCGATTCATCCAGTTTGCGCCAGGTGGTACCCCGGGTATTGAGCAGCGCTTCCCACCCCAGTTCCGCAATAAATTGCTGCAATAGATCGGCATCAAGACCGTCTACGCGATAATCGTGAAAACGATAATCAACCTGATGTGCTTCCAGCCAGCGGCGGGCTTTTTTGATGGTGTCGCAGTTTTTGATGCCAAACAGAGTAAGCATGGTGAATCCTTTTGTCTTATCTTTGGTTAATTGCCCAAAAAATTAGAATAATAATGGGCGAATAAACATATAATATCATTTCATTCGCAGGGTAATCATACTTCCTGTTATTAAATTTACCCGCCAGGGTTTGCCATCAGCAATATGTACGAGTTTAAAGAAATACTAAGGGTGATAATTAATAATGTGAAAATGATGTCATTTACGAGCCTGGCCAGCTTGTTAAATAAACAAAAGTTTCACCTGATGGCAAAAAATCATCTTATTAGCTACTTCAAAGATACGTTCTGACTACACCTTGATGACGCTACAGGCCGGGGTACATCAGGGTTTGTACTAAATGTTTCCGAATATTGCTATCGCTCACATTAAATAGCCAAATTCTGGAGCATAGTTATTTCGTCAATGCAAATACTATGAGAGACCAATCAAAGCAATTGGTTGAAATATCTTCACAGCGATGTCGGATTCTCGTAGAATAAGCACAATAATAAGAGAGGTAGTTATGATTGAACATGAACTGGGGAACTGGAAAGACTTTATCGAAGGCATGCTTCGTAAATAATTCCAGAAGAATCATAAAAGCAGTGATTGCTTAAAACGATAAAAGTGTGAAATTAATCACGCAATAAAAGGCGACCTTAACAGGCCGCCTTTTTGTTTGCTCATTATTCCTGACGTTCTTTCAGCGGAAAGCGCCGTCTGACCAGCACAAAGAACAGAGGAACAAAAAAGATTGCCAGCACAGTTGCTGAAATCATCCCGCCCATTACCCCGGTACCCACAGCATGTTGGCTACCGGAGCCTGCGCCCGTACTGGTTGCCATCGGCAAAACGCCAAAGACAAAGGCAAGAGAGGTCATCAGAATCGGGCGCAGACGCTGACGGCAGGCGTGCAGTGTTGCCGACAGCAGATCCTGACCCTTCTGGTTCATTTCGTTGGCGAACTCGACAATCAGGATGGCGTTCTTCGCCGATAGCCCGATAACCGTCAGCAGGCCCACCTGAAAGTAGACGTCATTTTCCAGTCCGCGCATCCAGGTGGCGAGCAGCGCGCCAATCACCCCGAGCGGTACGACCAGCATCACCGAGAACGGCACTGACCAGCTTTCATAAAGCGCGGCCAGGCAGAGGAACACCACCAGCAGAGAAATCGCATAAAGCGCCGGTGCCTGTGAGCCTGACAAGCGCTCCTGATAGGACATGGCCGTCCACTCCAGACCAAAGCCGCCGGGAATCTGGCTAACCAGTTTTTCCATGGTATCCATGGCGGTACCGGTACTGATACCCGGTGCCGCTTCACCGACAATCTCTACTGCCGCATAGCCGTTATAACGTTCCAGACGCGGGGAGCCGGTTTCCCAGTGCGAGGTGGCAAAGGCGGAGAAGGGCACCATGCCGCCGCTGCTGTTACGCACATACCAAAGATTAATGTCGCTCGGCAGCATGCGGTATTTTGCCGCTGACTGAACGTAGACTTTCTTCACGCGGCCGCGATCCATAAAGTCATTCACATAACTCGAACCCCAGGCAGTTTGCAGCGTGTCGTTGATATCATTGATTGAGACCCCGAGCGCCTGAGCTTTACGCTGATCGATATCGACCTGTAATTGCGGGCTGTCATCGAGGCCGTTGTGACGCACGCGCGTCAGCATCTTATTGCTGTCGGTCATTTGAATCAGTTTGTCGCGCGCCGCCATGAGCGCATCGTGCCCGGCCCCCGCGTGATCCTGCAATTCCATATCGAAACCGGCGGAGCTGCCCAGGCCACTGATTGCCGGCGGACTGCTGGCAATCACGCGGGCTTCGTTGATATGGCGAAACGCTTTGGTGGCACGCTCAATGATGGCAAAGGAACTGCCGGTTTTCGGATCGCGTTCGCCCCAGTCTTTCAGACGCACAAACATACGTGCGACGTTCTGGCCGTTCCCGCCGGGGCCGGAACCAACGGTGGCGAAGACGGACGCGACATTGTTTTTCTCATTTTTGAAGAAGTAATCTTCAACCTTTTGCACCACTTTCAGCGTCTGCTGCTGCGTCGCGCCGCTCGGCAGTTGTACCGATGCCATAAACATCCCGCGATCTTCAAGCGGTAAAAAAGACGTTGGCAGGCGCAGGAATAAAAACACCATGCCGCCCAGCAACAAAACGTAGAGCAGGATCCAGCGCAGGCTGCGGTGCAGAATTTTCGCCACGCCATTTTCGTAACGGTCGGCGTTGCGGTTAAACATGCGGTTAAACGCGCCGAAGAAACCTCTTTCCCCGTGGTGCTCGCCTTTATGCAGAGGTTTAAGCAGCGTGGCGCACAGGGCTGGTGTGAGGATCATCGCCACCAGCACGGATAACACCATAGCGGAAACGATAGTGATGGAGAACTGACGATAAATCGCCCCGGTGGTACCGCCAAAAAACGCCATCGGGACAAATACCGCCGAAAGCACCATCGCGATACCCACCAGTGCACCCTGGATTTGCGCCATCGATTTTCGCGTCGCTTCTCTGGGCGAAAGACCTTCCTCGCTCATGATACGTTCGACGTTTTCCACCACGACAATCGCGTCGTCCACCAGAAGGCCGATGGCGAGGACCATCGCAAACATGGTGAGGGTGTTGATGCTATAGCCAAAGGCGTAGAGAACGGCGAAGGTCCCCATTAACACCACCGGCACGGCAATCGTCGGGATGAGCGTTGCGCGGAAATTCTGCAAAAAGAGATACATCACGAGGAAGACCAGCGCGATAGCTTCCAGCAGCGTTTTCACCACATCGATAATGGATTCTTTAACGAAAGAGGTTGTCTCGTAGGCGACCCGATATTCCAGGCCATGCGGAAAATATTGCGACAGCTCATCCAGGCGTTTTAGCACTAATTCCGAGGTCGCCATCTCATTCGCACCGGAGGCCAGCTTAATCCCCAGCCCGGAGGCGGCGAGACCGTTAAAGCGGCTCAGGAAGTCATATTTCTCAGCACCCAGTTCAACCTCGGCGACATCGCCAAGGCGCACTTCGGAACCATCCTGATTAACCCGCAGGGTGATATTTCGAAACTGCTGCGGTGTCTGGAGTAGCGATTGTGAGTTAATCGAGGCGTTCAGCGCCTGACGGTCTACCGAAGGTGAGCCGCCGAGCTGACCAACGGCGACCTGGGCGTTCTGGGATTTAATCGCGCTGGTCACATCGTCAGTGGTCATCTGGTAGCTGTTAAGCTTCGCCGGGTCGAGCCAGATACGCATAGCATACTGTGAACCGTAGGCATCGATATCGCCAACACCATTCACGCGGCTTATGGGATCCTGAATATTACTGGCGACATAGTCGGCGATATCTTGTTTATCCATCGAGCCGTCGGTAGAGACAAACGCCAGCGTCAGGATGTTGGTGTCACCGGTTTTTCTTACCGTTACCCCCTGGTTCTGAACGGCCTGGGGGAGTTTACGCAGAGCAGACTGTAACTGGTTTTGTACCTGCTGCACGGCCTCGTCGGGGTCCGTACCGGCGGAGAAACTGAGTGTAATCGTGGCCTGCCCGGCGCTGCTGCTTTGTGATGACATGTACATCAGATTATCGAGGCCGGTCATGTTCTGCTCGATAACCTGCGTCACGGTGTTTTCCAGCGTCTGGGCAGATGCGCCCGGGTAGTTAGCGGTAATACGGACATTAGGTGGGGCCAGATTAGGGTATTGCTCCACTGGCAGAGAAATAATGGCAAGGGTTCCGGTTAAACAGATCAGGATCGCCAGTACCCACGCAAAAATGGGGCGATCAATAAAAAAATTCGCCATCAGAAACAAGACCTCGTTGTTTTGCTGCGCATTGTTATTTTGACATTGCTGAAATCAATGAATGTGTGCTCAATGTAGCGGGAACAGATAAAGCAAACGTGGAGAAAAAAAGGAGATAATGTAAATTATCATGCTTTTTCAAGGCACAATTATGCTGTGTCTCCTTTATCCCCGTTTTGCTGCATCCGTTTCAGAAATTCTTTTCTTTTCCTTACGTTTGCTGGCTTTTAAGCGTACGCGGCGCCGGGAAACGCAGTTCGACTAATGTCCCACCGCCAGGCGGGCGCGCAAAGTTCAGCGTGCCGCCAAGACGGCTTGCTCGTTCGCGCATAATATTCAATCCGTAATGTCCCTGAGGTTCATCGGTCGTGCCGATGCCTTTTCCATTATCGCGAATATAAACCGAATACTGATCGTCCGGGTCCGTAACGCAACTGACGGTGATGGTACTGGCGTCGGCATGTTTAATCGCGTTGATCACCGCCTCGCGCACTATCTGCAAGATGTTTACCTGCTGCTGTGCATCCAGCATAAGCGTTGGCAGGCGGCAATCCAGCTCGAGCTTCGCGGTCGTCTGGCTCTGGAGAAGCGCCATTGCTTCATTCAGAACGGCGGGCAGATCGCTTTGGGAAACCGTCAGGCGGAAGGTCGCCAGTAATTCCCGCAACTGACGCCAGGCATCGTTCAGGGCACGGGAAAAATCGGTGATGATGGTTTGGGCGGGCGCGTTGTCCTCGGGCACTGCTCGTTTGAGCAATGCCAGTTGAATACGCAGATAAGAAAGCACCTGGGCCAGCGAATCATGAAGTTCCATGGCGATGGTGGCGCGCTCTTCCATCAGAATCAGTTGCTGGTGCTGTTTTTGCGCCTGATTAAAATAGAACCCGCGCCCCATAATCGTGGCCACGCTTTGCAGTAATGGCGTGGAAGCCTGGGCATTGACGCTTTGCCAGCGTAATTCGCCAAAAACGCTCTCTTGCATGCTGACGGGTAACACGTTAACCGGAAGGTCTTCCTGCGCCTCACCGTGATGAATGGACCAGTGATCGCCCATTGTTAACTCCAGATAGCTTGCCGCTTCGTGCTCATAGACTATCTGCAGAATGTGACGAAAACACATAACGTCGATCTGGCTGGTGTTGAGCGCCTGCGAACATTGATACAACACTTCGAGGCGACGGTGGGCTTCCTGCAGGTCATACGTCTTCTCTGCGACCTGGGCTTCGAGTGTGCGGTAGAGTTTGTGCAATTCACCAGACATTCGGTCAAACGTGGACGCCAGCAGCCCCAATTCGTTATCCAGATGGGTATTGAGTAACGGATAGGTAAAATGTCCTCGCTGAATCTCCTGGCTCGCCACCATCATTTGCGCAAGGGGGTTAACGACCTGCTGGCGAATGCGCCGTAGCGTAAAAAAGACCAGCAGGAAAATCCCCATCGCGCCAATGAGCGAGATGCCCAACACCAGCAACATTTTCCGTTCCGAATAGTGTTGTAGCGCCAGAACAAACTGGTCGATGTTATCGACATATTGCTGAATATTATGCTGATACCAGACCGAGTCGGCTGTGCCTAATCGGGCATCCATCTCCTGCCAGCTTTCCTGTAACTGCGCATAGCGCTGCCCAACAATTTCAGGCACATACCAGCGGTTTAACGTGTGTAAAACCGGTGAGTTCAGCGATTGCTGATAGATTTGGCGATGTGCATTTAATTCTGCGGAGCCGCGTTCCAGGTCATACCCCAGACGATAGCTTTGCATACGCAGAGAACCGGCGATATTAACGGCTTCCGCATCGCGCAAGCTGCTGGCAAGCGTCATTAGCGCCGCGCCCGTTGAGAGCAGCGAAAGCAAGACGATATAAAAAAAGGCTCTGGCAAGGCTGGATGAAACAGGTCGTTTTACAGTCACAACAGCAATTCCCGCTATCCAGGGGTGGCGGACGAAATGGCATCGCCGGACGGCTCATCAAATGAGATTAATTTTGACTTATGCCACGATAAATTGATCTGCAACATGCGCGTGACAATTAAGTAACGCTTCTGGGCAAATGTACATTGCCTGCGCTGAACAGCCCAGGTAAATACATTGTTCATATAAAAAATAAGGTTTATTAAACCAGAAAAGAAGACCGCCATGAATCGTTTTATTATGGCTAACAGCCAACAATGTATAGGGTGTCGCGCCTGTGAAGTGGCCTGTGTAATGGCACATAACCAGGAACAACACGTTTTAAGTCACGAACATTTTCATCCCCGAATTACGGTCGTAAAGAATAAACGCCAGCGCAGCGCGGTAACATGTCACCATTGTGAAGCCGCTCCTTGTGCCCGCAGTTGTCCGAACGGCGCAATTAGTCGTGTAAATGATTCGGTGCAAGTTAACCAGGATAAATGCATCGGTTGTAAATCCTGTGCGGTGGCGTGCCCCTTCGGCACCATGCAGATCCTTGTCACACCGGTCGGCAATGGCATGGTAAAAGCCACGGCACACAAATGTGATCTCTGTGTCGATCGCGCTGAAGGCCCCGCCTGTGCGCAAAACTGCCCGGCAGACGCTATTCAGGTCGTGAGTCGTGATGATCTGGCTGACCTGGCGAAGGCGCGCCGTTTACGTGCGGCCAGCCAGGAAGCTCAACCGTGGCACAGTATGGCGGCGTTGGTCCCGGCATTTAACGATCGCAAGGTCAAACAGATGCTCAAAACGTCGCCGCGTGGAGAGCCCGATAAGCTGGCGCTGGCGGCGCGCAAAACCGGCTTTGCTGAAATCTATCTGCCGTTCCGCGCCGATCAGGCTCAGCGTGAAGCGGAGCGTTGCCTGAAATGCGGTGAGCACAGCGTCTGTGAATGGACCTGCCCGCTGCACAACCATATTCCCCAGTGGATTGAACGTGTAAAAGCCGGGGATATCACCGCAGCCGTTGAGTTATCGCACCAGACGAACTGCTTACCGGAAATCACCGGGCGCGTCTGTCCGCAGGATCGTCTGTGCGAGGGGGCGTGTACCGTTCGCGACGATTACGGCTCGGTCACTATCGGCAATATTGAGCGTTACATTTCCGACCAGGCGCTGGCAAAAGGGTGGCGGCCTGACCTTAAGCATGTGGCAGCGGTAGATAAACGCATTGCGATCATTGGCGCGGGGCCTGCCGGTCTGGCATGCGCCGACGTGCTGGCGCGCAACGGCGTGAGTACCACTGTGTTTGATCGTCACCCGGAAATCGGCGGCCTGCTGACTTTCGGTATTCCGGCCTTCAAACTGGATAAATCACTGCTTGCGCGCCGCCGGGAAATTTTCAGCGCGATGGGTATTCGCTTCGAACTGAATTGCGAAATTGGCCGGGATATTACCCTGGACACCTTGCTTGAAGAGTACGATGCCGTGTTTGTCGGCGTCGGTACGTACCGGTCGATGAAAGCGAATTTACCGAATGAAGATGCGCCTGGCGTCTATGACGCGCTGCCGTTCCTCATCGCCAACACCAAACAACTGATGGGGCTACCGGATTCGCCGGAAGAACCCTTTATCAACACCGCCGGGTTGAATGTAGTGGTGCTGGGTGGCGGTGATACGGCGATGGACTGTGTACGGACATCGCTGCGTCACGGGGCCAGCAAAGTGACCTGCGCCTATCGTCGCGATGAGGCCAATATGCCGGGCTCGAAAAAAGAGGTAAAAAACGCGAAGGAAGAGGGGGCTGAATTCGAGTTTAACGTCCAGCCG
The DNA here is from genome assembly GCF_015167655.1 of Citrobacter sp. BDA59-3. NCBI lineage: Bacteria > Pseudomonadati > Pseudomonadota > Gammaproteobacteria > Enterobacterales > Enterobacteriaceae > Citrobacter > Citrobacter sp. BDA59-3. The sequence goes on along the minus strand of NZ_CP063427.1, from coordinate 3,946,602 downwards.
GTCAACCTGGAGCTGGATGAATCGGGCTGTGTCACGGGGGTTCGCCTGCTACGCACGCAGTTGGGTGAAGCGGATGCGAAAGGGCGTCGCCGTCCGGTACCAATAGAGGGCAGCGAGTTTGTGATGCCAGCAGATGCCGTCATCATGGCTTTTGGTTTCAATCCGCACTCCATGCCGTGGCTGGAAACGCACGGCGTGGAGGTTGATGACTGGGGCCGTATCGCGGCGAACGTCAACAGCGCATACCGTTATCAGACCAGCAACCCGAAAATCTTCGCCGGTGGCGATGCGGTTCGCGGTGCAGATTTGGTGGTGACAGCCATGGCGGAAGGTCGTCATGCTGCACAGGGGATGATGGACTGGCTGGGCGTTACAGCACCGAAAGGCCACTGATTACCCGTCGCGACAAAACAGACTTCGCAGCGTAATATGAGAGTGACCGTATTACGTTGTGGAGTCGGTATGTCGTTCAACATAGAAGTCATTAAAGATAAAGTCCTTTCAGATAACTATTTCATTCTTCGCAATATTACCTACGATTTGACCCGCAAAAATGGTGACGTGATTCGCCATAAACGCGAGGTTTATGACAGAGGAAATGGCGCCACTATTCTGCTGTATAACCCGGATAAAAAGAGCGTGGTCCTGATTCGCCAGTTCCGCGTCGCGACCTGGGTTAACGGTAACGAAGACGGTCGCCTGATTGAAACCTGCGCCGGCCTGCTGGACGACGATGAACCGGAAGTGTGCATTCGCAAAGAGGCCGTTGAAGAGACGGGATATGCAGTGAGTGAGGTTCGTAAGGTATTCGAGCTTTATATGTCCCCCGGTGGCGTCACCGAAATCGTCCATTTCTTTATCGCCCGCTATGACGACAGCATCCGGGCAAATAATGGCGGCGGTGTCGAAGATGAAGACATTGAAGTGCTGGAACTCCCCTTTGCGCAGGCCCTTGAGATGATGAAAAGCGGCGAGATACGCGACGGCAAGGCGGTGATTTTACTGCAATATTTGCAATCATCAGGTCTAATGGATTGATTTTACTAGGGTTAAAAAATAAATTTTAGATAAAGCTATCCGACAAATCCGATTGAGCGGCAGGCGCGGGAACACGAAGATACGCGGGTTGTGTGTTGCGATTCTCTTCCGGGGCTGTTTTATTCATGCGTTACCGCGTTTTGCTTGCTTTCATTCTGGGTGTGTGCCCGACGTCCTTCCTGTGGGCTGCACCCGCGCAGCAGGCTTTTTCCGACTGGCAAGTAACCTGTAATAATCAAAATTTCTGCGTGGCACGAAATACGGGTGAGCACCATGGCCTCGTCATGACTCTGGGGCGCAGTGCCGGGGCGCAGACCAGTGCTGCTTTGCGCATCGATCTGGGCGGCAAAGAACTTCCCCCCTTAAAAGAGGCGCCCATTGCGCCACGCCTGCGCCTGGACGACAAACCGCTCGGGCTGGTCGGTCAACGCTGGCAAATCACTCCCTGGCATTTAATGACCGATAACGCACAGACCATTACGGATTTTTTGCAAACTATTCAGGAAGCCCAGGCGATCACTTTGCAAGACGGGAAGGGGACGATTTCCCTGGTTGGCCTAAAAGCGGCATTGCTGTTTATTGATGCCCAGCAAAAACGCGTCGGTAGCGAAACGGCGTGGATCAAAAAAGGGGACGATCCACCGCTGAGTGTACCGCCGGCCCCGGCCCTTAAAGAAGTCGCGCTGACTGACTCCAGCCCCTCACCGTTAACGCAGCGAGAACTCAATGACTTACTAGATTATGGCAACTGGCGGATGAATAACAGCCAGTGCTCGCTTGACCCCATGCGCCGGGAGGTTCGGGTCACGGCGTTAACGGATGATAAAGCCCTGCTGATTATTGACTGCGAAGCAGGCGCGTACAACACGGTGGATTTAGCCTGGATGGTCTCGCGGGAAAAACCGTTCTCTTCACGCCCGCTACGCTTACACCTGCCATTTACCCCTTCGCGCGGTACCAACGAACTGGAATTGATGAACGCCAGGTTTGATGAGAAAACCCACGAGTTGACGACGCTTGCCAAAGGTCGTGGGTTAGCGGATTGCGGCGTAATGACACGCTGGCGTTTTGATGGCCAGCGCTTTCGCCTGACGCGTTACGCCGAAGAGCCTGAATGTGATAACTGGCATGGACCAGATGCCTGGCCCACCCTGTGGATCACGCGTTAAAAAAGCAAAACGCCAACAAACGTTGGCGTTTTTTAGAGTTTGTACCCTCATCCCCATGGGAGAGAGTATCATGCGGCACAGCCGGGCAGGGCGCTTACAGCAGGCGCTTTGCTTTTTCGACAATATTCTCGACGGTGAAGCCGAAGTACGGGAAGAGCTTATCCGCAGGCGCGGATTCGCCGTAGCCAGTCATACCGACAATCGCGCCTTTCAGCCCGACATATTTGTACCAGTAGTCGGCAATACCAGCTTCAACGGCAACGCGGGCGCTGACATCCGAAGGCAGGACCGACTCGCGGTATTGCTCATCCTGGGCATCAAAAATATCGGTTGAAGGCAGCGATACCACGCGGACTTTATGCCCCTCCTGAGTCAGTTTTTCCGCCGCTTTTACCGTGATTTCAACCTCAGAGCCGGTGGCGATCAGGATGATATCCGGCTTACCATCGGCATCTTTCAGGATATAACCGCCTTTGGCGATTGCTTTAACCTGCTCCGGTGTCCTGTCCATTTGCGCCAGGTTTTGTCGGGACAGAATTAAGGCCGTCGGGCCGGTGTGGCGTTCCACCGCCAGCTTCCAGCCAACCGCAGCTTCGACCTGATCGCAGGGGCGCCAGGTACTGAAATTCGGTGTCAGGCGCAGGCTGGCCAGTTGTTCCACTGCCTGGTGAGTTGGACCATCCTCCCCCAGACCGATAGAGTCATGGGTATAGACCATGATTTGTCGGGCTTTCATCAGCGCCGCCATACGTGCCGCGTTGCGCGCATACTCCACAAACATCAGGAAGGTGGCGGCGTACGGCACAAAGCCGCCGTGATGGGCGATGCCATTGGCGATGGCGGTCATCCCGAATTCACGCACGCCGTAGTGGATGTAATTCCCGGCTGGATCTTCTTTTAATGAGTGGGAACCCGACCAGATCGTCAGGTTACTGGGGGCAAGGTCGGCGGAACCACCGAGCAGTTCCGGCAGAACCGGACCAATCGTATTCAGGGCATTTTGTGACGCTTTGCGGGTAGCAATTTTTGCCGGCTCCGCCTGCAGTTTCTCAATATACGCCTGGGTGGTTTGTTCCCAGTTTTCGGGCAGACCACCGCTCAGGCGACGTTTAAATTCCGCAGCCAGTTCCGGGTATGCCTTTTCATAGGCCGCAAATTTCTCCTTCCATGCCTGCTGCGCTTTCTCGCCGCTTTCGCGCGCGTCCCATGCTTTATAGATCTCTTTTGGGATCTCAAAAGCCGGGTATTTCCAGCCCAGTTTCTGACGGGTTAAGGCGACTTCCTCTTCCCCAAGCGCAGCGCCATGGGACTCTTCTTTCCCGGCCTTATTGGGGGAACCGAAACCAATGACCGTGCGACAGATAATCAGTGACGGTTTATCTTTAACGCTTTGCGCTTCCAGAATGGCCTTTTTCACCGCCTCGGGATCGTGGCCGTCGATTTCATGTACCACATGCCAGTGGTAGGCCTCGAAACGTTTGGCCGTATCGTCGGTAAACCAGCCTTCGGTTTCGCCATCAATTGAGATGCCGTTGTGATCGTAAAAGCCGATCAGTTTGCCGAGCCCCAGGGTGCCCGCCAGCGAACTGACTTCATGCGAGATCCCCTCCATCAGACAGCCATCGCCCATAAACACATAGGTATAGTGGTCGACAATCTCATGATCAGGGCGGTTGAACTGTGCGGCGAGCGTCCGTTCAGCAATCGCCAGCCCGACAGCGTTCGCCAGCCCCTGCCCAAGCGGACCGGTGGTGGTTTCGACGCCTGGCGTATAGCCAATCTCCGGGTGACCCGGGGTTTTCGAATGTAGCTGGCGGAAGTTTTTTAACTCATCCAGCGACAGGTCATAACCGCTTAAGTGCAGCAGGCTATAGAGCAGCATAGAGGCGTGGCCGTTAGACAGAATAAAACGGTCACGATCGTACCAGGTCGGGTCTGTCGGATTATGTTTTAAGAAGTCGTTCCACAGGACTTCGGCAATATCCGCCATCCCCATCGGTGCGCCAGGGTGGCCGGAATTCGCTTTTTGTACCGCATCCATACTCAGGGCGCGAATCGCATTGGCGAGCTCTTTACGAGACATAACTCTCTCCTTGCTAAGGGTTAAAATTTGGCGGCGATCAGATCTTCGAGTTTGCGCTGGTCAACGGCGAACTGGCGGATGCCGTCCGACAGTTTCTCCACCGCCATAGCGTCCTGGTTGTGTTCCCAGCGGAACTGCGCTTCGGTCAGAGGTTCAGGGCGCGGGAAGGTTTGCGACGGCGGAACCAGTTTGCGTTCAACAACGCCTTCCTCGCCGTGCAGGGCCTTGAGCAGGTCGGGAGAAATAGTCAGTCTGTCGCAGCCTGCCAGCGCCAGAACCTGTTCTGTACGACGGAAGCTTGCGCCCATGACGATGGTTTCGTAGCGATGCTGTTTAAAATAATCGTAGATATTCCGCACGGATTTCACGCCGGGGTCTTCATCCACCACGTACGGGTCCATGGGCTTACGTTGCTGATACCAGTCGTAGATACGTCCAACAAATGGGGAGATTAAAAATACCCCGGCTTCGGCACAGGCACGCGCCTGGGCGAAGGAGAACAAGAGCGTCAGGTTGCACTTGATCCCCTCTTTTTCGAGGATTTCCGCCGCGCGGATCCCTTCCCAGGTTGAAGCCAGTTTGATCAGAATGCGTGATTTATCGATGCCTGACTCCTCATAGAGCTGCACCAGCTTGCGGGCTTTGGCGACGCTTTTTTCTTTATCGTAGGAGAGGCGGGCATCCACTTCGGTTGAAACACGTCCGGGGATACTTTTCAGAATTTCTTGACCGAAATTTACCGCCAGCTTGTCGCAGGCTTCTGCTACCTGCTGCTCCTGGGTTTTGCCGTGGCTTTTGCCATAGACAATTGCGTCTTCAATCAAGTGCTTAAAGTGGTCCAGCGCGGCTGCTTTCAGTAGTAGCGAGGGGTTGGTGGTTGCATCTTCGGGTTGATAATGTCGAATGGACTCAATATCGCCGCTATCGGCTACCACGGTAGTGAACTGTTTGATGCCGTCTAAATAATTCATAGAAAAATACTCCTTAAAAAGCAAGGTGTTATATGAATGATTTCGAGAGTGTTGTTATCGGAATCGTGTTGTGCATAACAAAAAAGCATAGCAGACGAGGAGTGTCTTGCTTTCAACGGGTTGTAACATTGGTGTTATGAATTGATAGCAATTTTTGTTATGGGTTGGTCAGAGTTTGGTTGTGTTCAAAGTTTGCGGGCGTGGCTGGGGGCATACTATGCGGCGCATCAGGACGGTTATCACGCTTCAATTATCTGAAAGATACGCGTTAAGGAACAGCAAATGGACGACCAACTCAAACAAAGTGCCCTCGATTTCCACGAGTTCCCGCATCCTGGGAAAATTCAGGTGTCTCCAACGAAGCCCCTGGCCACACAGCGCGATCTGGCGCTGGCTTACTCGCCGGGTGTTGCGGCTCCGTGTCTTGAAATCGAGAAAGATCCGCTGGCAGCTTATAAGTATACGGCGCGTGGCAACCTGGTTGCCGTCGTCTCAAACGGTACCGCCGTGCTTGGGCTGGGTAACATTGGCGCCCTCGCCGGGAAGCCGGTGATGGAAGGCAAGGGCGTTCTGTTTAAGAAATTCGCCGGCATTGATGTATTTGATATCGAAGTCGACGAGCATGATCCGGACAAGCTGATCGATGTGGTGGCGGCGCTGGAGCCGACCTTCGGTGGCATCAACCTGGAAGATATCAAAGCGCCAGAGTGCTTCTATATTGAGGCAAAACTGCGCGAACGCATGAACATTCCCGTTTTTCACGATGACCAGCACGGGACGGCCATCATCAGTACCGCAGCCATTCTGAACGGCCTGCGCGTGGTAGAGAAAAATCTGTCTGACGTGCGTATGGTGGTCTCCGGAGCAGGGGCGGCGGCAATCGCCTGTATGAACCTGCTGGTGGCGCTGGGCATGCAGAAACACAACATTGTGGTATGCGACTCCAAAGGGGTTATCTACAAAGGCCGTGAAGCCAACATGGCGGAAACCAAAGCGGCTTATGCCGTGGAGGATGATGGCAAACGCACGCTGGCAGATGTGGTTGACGGCGCGGATATTTTCCTCGGCTGTTCCGGTCCGAAAGTGCTGACGCCGGAGATGGTCAAAAAAATGGCGCGTCAGCCGCTGATTCTGGCGCTGGCAAACCCGGAACCGGAAATTCTGCCGCCGCTGGCGAAAGAGGTTCGCCCGGATGCGATCATCTGTACTGGCCGTTCCGATTACCCTAACCAGGTCAACAACGTACTCTGCTTCCCGTTTATCTTCCGTGGTGCGCTGGATGTGGGTGCGACGGCGATTAACGAAGAGATGAAGCTGGCGGCGGTACATGCGATTGCCGAGCTGGCGCATGCCGAGCAGAGTGAGGTGGTGGCCTCCGCCTATGGCGACCAGGATCTGAGCTTTGGCCCGGATTATCTGATCCCGAAACCGTTCGATCCGCGTTTGATTGTGAAGATCGCCCCCGCGGTGGCAAAAGCAGCGATGGATTCCGGCGTCGCAACCCGTCCGATCGCTGATTTTGACGCCTATGTCGATAAGCTCACCGAGTTTGTCTACAAAACCAACCTGTTTATGAAGCCTATCTTCTCGCAGGCACGTAAAGAGCCAAAACGCGTTGTGTTGACCGAAGGGGAAGAGCCGCGCGTGCTGCATGCGACGCAGGAGCTGATCACTCTGGGGCTGGCGAAGCCGATTCTGGTGGGCCGTCCGGGCGTGATCGAAATGCGTATCCAAAAACTGGGGCTGCAAATTCGACCCAACGTTGACTTTGAGATCGTCAACAATGAATCGGATCCTCGCTTCAAAGAGTACTGGACCGAGTATTACAGCATCATGAAACGGCGCGGTATCTCTCAGGAACAGGCGCAGCGTGCGGTGATCAGCGATACCACGGTGATTGGCGCGATCATGGTTCACCGCGGTGAAGCGGATGCGATGATCTGCGGCACCATCGGTGATTATCATGAACACTTTAGCGTCGTGCAGGAGATCTTCGGCTACCGCGAAGGCGTGCATGCGGCCGGGGCGATGAACGCGTTGTTGCTGCCCAGCGGGAACACCTTTATCGCCGATACCTATGTGAATGAGAACCCCAGCGCTGAACAACTGGCGGAGATTACCTTGCTGGCGGCAGAAACTGTGCGCCGTTTTGGTATCGAGCCGAGAGTGGCGCTGTTATCCCATTCGCAGTTTGGTTCCTCGAAATCGCTGGCTGCGCTGAAAATGCGTGAAACGCTGGAGCTGGTGCGCGAGCGTGCACCCGAGCTGATGATTGACGGGGAGATGCACGGGGACGCCGCGCTGGTGGAGAGTATCCGCCATGAACGTATGCCGGACAGTCCGCTGAAAGGCTCGGCGAATATCCTGATTATGCCAAACGTTGAGGCTGCCCGTATTAGTTACAACTTACTACGGGTGTCGAGCTCCGAGGGGGTGACGGTGGGACCGGTGCTTATGGGCGTATCGAAGCCGGTGCATGTCCTGACGCCTATCGCCTCCGTAAGGCGTATCGTTAACATGGTGGCGCTGGCGGTGGTAGAGGCGCAGACGCAGCCGCTGTAAGCTGGTTGTCGGGATTTCCCGGATGCGGCGGCTGCTTTGTCCGGGCTACGAGCGGTTTTCTCCCTCTCCCCCGGGGAGAGGGTTGGGGTGAGGGGAATATGCGGCTCTGGAGGAGGGTTCCGTTCACCGTATGTTCATGGCGAAATGTCACCTTCGGACACGTGAACGGGTAAAGGGGAACACCGCGTTCCCCTTTACAATCCCCGCGGCCTCGCAAAGAAATCGGTGCTTCGCACTGCGTTCGCCTCCCGCCCCGCTGCCTGCGGTCGGTTTGACTCGAGTTACTCGCCCCATCCCTGGGGCTCGCCCTTCGGGCCAACGCATTGCGTTGTTCAAAATCGTTCCGGACGATTTTGTCGTGTCCCGACAAACCTCAGTCCGCCATCCCTGGCGGACTGACCTTGTCATCGGGTCTTCGTCTCACCAATTTCAGCGGGGACTCAACCCCCTCGCTGTACGCTCTGCGCCAGGGGGGACAAAGATGTCGCTATGGTTGCCATGCGGGAAAACGAATCAGCCGTGGCTAAAAAGGTTGAAGACGTTCACAGTATCTACGCGATAATCCAGTCCCGAGGTTTTATAAACGCACTTAAGGCAGCCTCCGGGCTGCCTTCTTCTGGCTGGTAGTTGTATTCCCAACGCACCAGTGGCGGCATCGACATTAAAATCGACTCTGTACGCCCGCCCGTTTGCAGGCCAAACAGCGTGCCGCGATCCCACACCAGATTAAACTCCACATAACGTCCGCGACGATAGAGCTGAAACTCACGCTCACGCTCCCCCCATGGCATCCCTTTGCGCCGCTCGACAATCGGCAGCCAGGCATCGGTATAACCTTTGCCCACGGCCTGCATAAAGGCGAAGCAGGTGTCAAAATCCGGTGTGTTCAAATCGTCGAAAAACAGCCCGCCAATCCCGCGCTGCTCGTTCCGGTGCTTAAGATAGAAATAGTCATCGCACCACTTTTTATAGCGCGGATAGACCTCTTCCCCGAACGGCTGGCACAGGTCATGCGCCGTCTGGTGCCAGTGAATGGCATCTTCCTCGAAACCGTAGAATGGCGTCATATCAAAGCCGCCGCCAAACCACCAGACCGGGTCGGCGCCGGGTTTTTCAGCAATAAAAAAGCGCACATTGGCATGGCTGGTTGGCACATACGGGTTGCGCGGATGCACCACCAGTGAAACCCCCATGGCTTCGAAACTGCGCCCGGCCAGCTCAGGGCGATGCGCTGTTGCCGAAGCGGGCATTGCACTACCGGTGACATGAGAAAAGTTAACCCCCGCCTGCTCGAAAATCGCGCCATCACGCAAGACCCGGCTGCGACCGCCGCCGCCGGCATCGCGCTGCCAGTTATCTTCAATGAAAGCGGTGCCATCCAGCGCGGAAAGCTGTTGGCAAATGTCGTCCTGCAGTGACAGCAGAAAGGATTTTACATCGTGGGTATCCGGTATGGTCATCAGCGTTTCTTCGAATGGGCCTTGTGATTATCGAACCAGTTAAAGTAACTGATAATACCGTCAGCAATCGCGTTGGCTATCTTTTGGCGAAATGCGGTGGTGCCAAGCAGCTTCTCTTCCTGCGGGTTGGTGATAAACGACGTTTCCACCAGTACCGAAGGGATGGACGGCGATTTCAGCACCACGAACGCCGCTTGTTCCGTATTCCGGCTGTGCAGGCGGTGTACCGGTTTAATCTGGCGCAGAATATGTGAGCCGAGCGTCAGGCTATTTTTGATGGTATCGGTCTGAACGAGATCAAACAGCACCTGCTGTAGCAAATGATCTTTATCTTTCGCTTTCTTACCCGCGAGATCATCGGCGGCGTTCTCGCGATCGGAGAGGTACTTCGCCATGGCGCTACTGGCCCCACGGTTAGACAACGCAAAGACCGATGCCCCTGCCGCGCTGGGATTGGTAAAACCGTCAGCATGAATGGACATAAACAGATCGGCTCCGTGCTGATGGGCAATCTCCACGCGATCGTAAAGCGGGATAAAGGTATCGCCGGTGCGCGTTAAGCGCGCGTCAATGCCCCGGTTACGCAGAATGGTGCGGACAATTTTGGCAATTGCCAGCACAACATGTTTCTCTTTCGAACCGTTGCCGCCTATTGCGCCGGTATCAATGCCGCCGTGGCCTGGATCCAGCATCACGATACGCCGTGAACCGGCTTTCTTTGCTTTCGGCTGGCTATGCCCATTGCTGGTTTTAAGGGATGAATCGTCTTTTGCGATGGCCCGCGACATGCCTGAGAGCGTTAAAGCGGCAAGGCCGGCTTTCAGAACCTGACGACGCGAGGTGAATATTTTTAAGGGTTTGAAAGTGCTCATACAGCCTGTTCTTTTTATCCGTAGTCCCTGGAGTTATATCGTATTGGGTTGGCCGTTACGACAGTCCTTACTAAGAAATGTTTTACTTTTCATTTCAATACGTGACAGAGTGACATTATGCCATTTTCCTGCTGCGATTTCGCCGCATATTGGCTACGGCGGCTGGTCGCGCGATAATCTCTCTTTGACCGTAAAAAAGGGCAGGTAACACCATGGAAATACGTGTTTTTCGCCAGGAAGACTTCGAAGAAGTGATCACCCTGTGGGAGCGCTGCGAACTGCTGCGCCCGTGGAACGATCCGGAAATGGACATCGAACGTAAGATTAATCACGACGTCAGCCTGTTCCTGGTCGCCGAGGTCAACGGTGAAGTCGTCGGCACCGTGATGGGGGGCTATGACGGACACCGTGGTTCAGCCTACTACCTGGGGGTTCATCCGGAATTTCGTGGTCGTGGTATTGCCAACGCGTTATTAAGCCGCCTGGAGAAAAAACTGATTGCTCGCGGCTGTCCCAAAATCAACATCATGGTACGTGAAGACAATGACGTGGTTTTGGGAATGTATGAACGCCTGGGCTATGAGCATTCAGACTCGCTGTGTTTAGGTAAGCGCCTGATAGAAGATGAAGAATATTGAGTTAACGCCTGCTGATTTTGACAGCCATGGCCGTTTGCGGCTGCCGTTTTTATTCTGGTGTGTATTGTTATTACAGGCGCGAACCTGGGTTTTATTTGTGATTGCGGCAGCGTCGCGGGGGCAGGGCGATGCGCTGTTGACCTTGTTTTATCCCAATCATGATACTTTCTGGCTGGGCCTGTTGCCCGGTGTCCCGGCCGTTTTCACGTTTTTACTGAGTGGTCGCAGGCACCTCTTGCCGCGTCTCTGGCGTCTGATGCGCCTGTTGCTGATTCTCGCGCAGGCCACGTTATTACTCTGGCAGCCACTGCTGTGGTTGTACGGAGAGGCTATCACTGGCGTGGGACTCGGGCTTGTCGTGGCGGATATCATAGCGCTGGTGTGGCTGCTGAGTAATCCGCGCTGTCAGGCCTGTTTTCACCCGGATCATCATTAACGGGCACTTTTTACTGTTCCGGCACTCCAATAGCCGTCAAGTTAACAAGAAAGGATGTAAAGATGAAATCCCTGCGTATAAGCGTCTGCGCGCTGGCACTGGCACTGTCCGGTTGTTCAACGCTCTCTTCGGTCAACTGGTCTGCTGCCTTACCCTGGAACTGGTTTGGCTCATCCATCGAGGTGAGTGAACAGGGCGTCGGGGGGATCGCAGCGACTACTGCGCTTGATGAAAAAGCGATCAACGATGCGCTGGACGGCAATTATCACCTGCGTAGCGGGATGAAAACAGCGAAAGGCAAAATCGTCCGTTATTTTGAAGCATTGAAAGATGACAAAGTGGCGCTGGTGGTGAACGGCGAGAACGGTACCGTAAGCCAGGTGGATGTTCTCGACGGCAGCATTGAAACGGTTAATGGGGTTAAAACCGGCACCGCGTTTAGTGGGCTTTACGATAAAGCATTTGGTAACTGTGTTGCTGCAACGGGTGACGATGTCAAAGGCGTTGAGTGTAAGGCTCCGGGTAGTGCGCATATTAGCTATGTGTTCACCGGCAACTGGAATGGGCCAGAAGGGTTAATGCCGTCTGACGATGCGCTCAAGACCTGGACATTGCACAAAATTATCTGGCGCCGCTAATTTGATCCTACGCGCCGCGTCCTGAACAAAAAACGGGTACAATACGCCCATCAATGCCACGGTTGCGTGGCATCTTTTTTTCAGGAGGAATGATGTCTCAGGTTCAGAGCGGCATATTGCCAGAACATTGCCGTGCGGCGATTTGGATTGAAGCGAATGTAGTGGGTGACAAAAACGCCCTGCGTGAAGGCTGCCGGGTGTTTATCGACAAACTGGCGACCCTGCAGGCGAAATTCCCCGATGCGGCCCTCGGCGCAGTTGTTGCCTTTGGGCATGATATCTGGCGTGAGCTGAGCGGCGGCGAAGGCGCGCAAGAGCTGAAGAATTTTACACCGCTGGGTAAAGGTCTGGCGCCTGCCACACAGTTCGACGTGCTTATCCATATCCTCTCTGTGCGTCACGACGTCAATTTCTCCGTCGCGCAGGCGGCGCTGGCCGCGTTTGGCGACACCCTTGATGTGAAAGAAGAGACTCACGGTTTCCGCTGGGTTGAAGACCGCGATCTGAGTGGCTTCGTTGATGGGACTGAAAACCCGGCTGGCGATGAAATTCGTCGCGATGTCGCCGTCATCAAAGACGGTGTGGATGCAGGCGGCAGCTATGTGCTGGTACAGCGCTGGGAACACAACCTCAAACAGCTTAATCGCATGAGCGTGGGCGATCAGGAGATGATGATTGGCCGCACCAAAGAGGCGAACGAAGAGATTGATGGCGACGATCGTCCGGTCACTTCTCATCTGACCCGCGTCGATTTAAAAGAAGACGGCAAGGGTTTAAAAATTGTACGTCAGAGCCTGCCATACGGCACTGCCAGCGGAACGCATGGCCTCTATTTCTGTGCCTATTGCGCGCGCTTATATAACATTGAGCAGCAGTTACTGAGTATGTTTGGCGACGCTGACGGTAAACGTGATGCGATGTTGCGCTTCACCAAACCGGTAACCGGCGGCTACTATTTCGCCCCTTCTGTAGAACGTTTGCTGTCGTTGTAATTTCTTCACCCTCCCTCTGTTGCTCACCGGAATGCGGGTAGCGTGGGGGGAGGGCAATCTACCCCTCATTGCTTATTCCCTTTTCAACTTCCAAAGCACCAAACGGTATATAAAACCGTTACTGGTTTCACACGCGTTATAAATAAACTGATGCTTGTATCGTCATCATCTTATAAGGGTGCGCAATGGCCGTTAACTTACTGAAAAAAGGATATCTGACGCTGGCAGCGATGACCTTACTGGTCTCCCAGGCGCAGGCGACGGAGTTGTTAAACAGTTCCTATGATGTCTCTCGCGAGCTGTTTGCCGCCCTCAATACCCCGTTTGAGCAGCATTGGGCGAAGGATAACGCGGGCGACACGCTGACGATTAAACAGTCTCACGCGGGTTCCTCTAAGCAGGCGCTGGCGATTTTACAGGGCCTGAAAGCCGATGTCGTCACCTACAATCAGGTAACTGACGTGCAGATCCTGCATGACAAAGGCAACCTGATCCCGGCGGACTGGCAGAGCCGTTTGCCGAACAATAGCTCACCGTTTTACTCCACCATGGGTTTCCTGGTGCGCAAGGGCAACCCGAAAAACATCCACGACTGGAGCGATCTGGTGCGTCCGGATGTGAAGCTGATTTTCCCGAACCCGAAAACGTCCGGTAACGCCCGCTATACCTATTTAGGCGCCTGGGGCGCGGCGGACAAGGCGGACGGCGGCGATAAAGCCAAAACTGAACAGTTCATGACCCAGTTTCTGAAAAACGTCGAAGTGTTTGATACCGGCGGTCGTGGCGCGACCACCACCTTTGCCGAACGTGGCCTGGGTGATGTGCTGATAAGCTTTGAATCGGAAGTAAACAACATTCGTAAGCAATATGAAGATCAGGGCTTTGAGGTGGTGATTCCGAAGACCAACATTCTGGCGGAATTCCCGGTGGCATGGGTCGACAAAAACGTCGAAGCGAATGGGACTGAGAAGGCCGCGAAAGCCTACCTTAACTATCTTTACAGCCCGCAGGCACAGACTATTATCACGGACTTCTACTACCGCGTGAATAATCCGCAGGTGATGGCCAAACTGAAAGATAAATTCCCGCAGACTGAGCTATTCCGCGTGGAAGACAAATTTGGCAGTTGGCCTGATGTGATGAAAACACATTTCGCCAGCGGCGGTGAGTTAGACAAACTGTTGGCGGCGGGGCGTAAGTAATGTTTGCAGTCTCCTCCAGACGTGTGCTGCCCGGTTTTACCTTAAGTCTCGGGACCAGCCTGCTGTTCGTCTGTCTGATTTTGCTGTTGCCCTTAAGCGCGCTGGTGATGCAACTGGCGCAAATGAGCTGGTCGCAGTACTGGGAGGTCGTCACTAATCCGCAGGTGGTGGCCGCCTACAAAGTGACGCTCCTGTCGGCATTCGTGGCATCGCTTTTTAACGGCGTGTTTGGCCTGCTGATGGCATGGATCTTGACCCGTTACCGCTTTCCGGGACGCACGCTGCTGGATGCGCTGATGGACTTACCGTTCGCATTGCCCACGGCCGTTGCGGGCCTGACGCTGGCTTCGCTGTTTTCAGTCAATGGCTTTTACGGCGAGTGGCTGGCAAAGTTCGATATCAAAGTGACCTATACCTGGCTCGGTATCGCGGTGGCGATGTCTTTCACCAGCATCCCTTTTGTGGTGCGTACCGTCCAGCCCGTTCTGGAAGAGCTGGGTCCGGAGTACGAAGAGGCGGCTGAAACGCTCGGCGCAACCCGTTGGCAGAGTTTTAGCAAGGTCGTGTTGCCGGAGCTTTCCCCTGCGCTGTTAGCAGGCGTGGCGCTCTCTTTTACCCGTAGCCTTGGTGAATTTGGCGCGGTGATTTTTATCGCCGGGAACATTGCGTGGAAAACCGAAGTGACCTCGCTGATGATTTTTGTGCGCCTGCAGGAGTTTGATTACCCGGCGGCCAGTGCGATTGCGTCTGTGATTCTGGCGGCCTCGCTGCTGTTGCTGTTTTCCATCAATACGCTGCAAAGTCGTTTTGGTCGACGTGTGGTAGGTCACTAATGGCGGAAGTTACTGAATTGAAACGCTATGACAGCCCCCGCATCAACTGGGGGAAATGGTTTCTGATTGGCACCGGGATGATAGTCTCAGCCTTCATTCTCGTGGTGCCGATGGTCTACATTTTTGTGCATGCCTTTAGCAAAGGGCTGCTCCCGGTATTACAGAATCTCGCTGATCCAGACATGCTGCACGCCATCTGGCTCACGGTACTGGTTGCGTTAATTTCGGTTCCGGTGAATCTGGTGTTCGGTACGTTACTGGCCTGGCTGGTGACGCGTTTTGATTTTCCCGGGCGCCAGTTGCTGCTCACGCTGCTCGATATTCCGTTCGCGGTTTCACCGGTGGTGGCAGGCCTTGTGTATCTGCTTTTTTATGGCTCCAATGGTCCGTTGGGTCCGTGGCTTGAAGCTCATAACCTGCAAATCATGTTTGCCTGGCCGGGCATGGTCCTGGTGACTATCTTCGTCACCTGTCCGTTTGTGGTGCGCGAACTGGTGCCTGTCATGCTGAGTCAGGGCAGCCAGGAAGATGAGGCCGCGGTTCTGCTAGGCGCATCAGGCTGGCAGATGTTTAAGCGTGTAACGTTGCCAAACATCCGCTGGGCGCTGCTCTATGGCGTGGTGCTGACCAATGCGCGCGCTATTGGTGAGTTTGGCGCGGTATCGGTGGTGTCAGGTTCGGTCCGCGGCGAGACGCTCACGCTGCCGCTGCAAATTGAATTACTTGAGCAGGATTACAATGCGGTGGGGTCATTTACCGCAGCCGCCCTGCTGACATTGATGGCTATTTTGACGTTGTTTTTAAAGAGTGCGCTGCAATGGCGTTTGAACAATCAGGAAAAACGCGCGCAACAGGAGGGAAATCATGAGCATTGAGATTGCCAATATTAAGAAGTCGTTTGGTCGCACCCAGGTGCTGAATGATATCTCTCTGGATATCCCTTCGGGTCAAATGGTCGCGTTGCTGGGGCCGTCGGGTTCCGGGAAAACCACGCTGCTGCGCATTATTGCGGGTCTGGAACACCAGACCAGCGGACGTATTCGTTTTCACGGTACCGATGTCAGCCGCATTCACGCGCGCGAGCGCAAAGTGGGGTTTGTGTTCCAGCATTACGCACTCTTCCGCCATATGACCGTGTTCGACAATATCGCGTTCGGTCTGACCGTACTGCCGAAGCGCGAGCGCCCGGATTCCGCAACCATTAAAGCGAAAGTTACCCGTTTGCTGGAAATGGTCCAGTTGGCCCATCTGGCGGATCGTTTTCCGGCCCAGCTTTCCGGCGGGCAGAAACAGCGCGTTGCGTTAGCGCGTGCACTGGCGGTAGAGCCACAGATTCTGCTGCTTGATGAGCCTTTCGGCGCGCTGGATGCGCAGGTGCGTAAAGAACTGCGTCGCTGGCTGCGTCAGCTCCACGAAGAGTTGAAATTTACCAGTGTCTTTGTGACTCACGATCAGGAAGAGGCGATGGAAGTCGCGGATCGCGTGGTGGTGATGAGCCAGGGGAATATCGAACAGGCCGATGCGCCTAATCAGGTGTGGCGCGAGCCTGCTACCCGCTTCGTGCTGGAATTTATGGGTGAAGTTAACCGTCTGAAAGGCACCATCAGCGGCGGGCAGTTCCATGTGGGGGCCCACCGCTGGCCGCTGGGTTATACACCATCGCAGCAGGGTGAGGTCGATCTGTTCCTGCGTCCGTGGGAAGTCGACATCAGTCGTCGTACCAGCCTTGATTCACCACTGCCGGTACAGGTACTCGAAGCTACCCCTAAAGGTCATTACACCCAACTGGTGGTACAGCCGCTGGGTTGGCATAACGAACCTTTGAGCGTGGTACTGACCGGGAATGACGCGCCAGAGCGCGGCGATCGCCTGTTTGTCGGCTTACAGAAGGCACGCCTCTACGCAGGTAATGAGCGGATTGAAAACCGCGAGGAGCTTGCTCTCGCAGAATCTGCCTGATAGGTTATTGCATCAGAAATTGTTGCCGGGTGGCGCTGCGCTTACCCGGCCTACACGGTAAATGCAAAGCAACCCTCGGGCTGTTTATAGTATTTGCACCCTCTCCCACAGGAAGAGGGTTGAGGTGAGTGCATCAGAACGCACTTGCCCGTAGGCCCGGTAAGCGAATGCGCGACCGGGCTTTTTTATTGGACAGGGTGAGTGAACAATACATTAGAGCAAACCATCGGCAACACGCCGCTGGTCAGATTGCAACGTCTTGGACCCGATAACGGTAGTGAGATCTGGGTCAAACTGGAAGGGAATAATCCGGCGGGTTCGGTCAAAGACAGAGCCGCGTTATCGATGATTGTTCAGGCGGAAAAGCGCGGCGAAATCAAACCGGGCGATGTCCTGATCGAAGCGACCAGTGGCAACACCGGTATTGCTCTGGCAATGATTGCTGCGCTCAAAGGCTACCGCATGAAGCTGCTGATGCCGGATAACATGAGTCAGGAGCGTCGCGCCGCGATGCGCGCCTATGGCGCAGAACTGATTCTGGTCACCAAAGAGCAGGGTATGGAAGGCGCGCGTGACCTGGCGCTATCCATGGCTCAGCGCGGCGAAGGCAAGCTGCTGGATCAATTTAATAATCCCGATAACCCCTACGCACACTACACGACCACCGGGCCAGAAATCTGGCAACAAACGGCGGGGCGAATCACCCATTTTGTCTCCAGCATGGGGACGACCGGGACTATCACCGGCGTATCACGTTTCCTTCGCGAGCAAGAAAAAGCGGTCTCCATTGTTGGCTTACAGCCGGAAGAGGGGAGCAGCATTCCGGGTATTCGTCGTTGGCCTGCGGAGTACATGCCGGGCATTTTCAATGCTTCGCTGGTGGATGAGGTGCTGGATATTCATCAGCGTGATGCGGAGAATACCATGCGCGCGTTGGCGGTACAGGAAGGTATTTTTTGTGGCGTGAGTTCGGGCGGCGCGGTTGCTGGCGCACTGCGTATTGCGAAAGTAAATCCGGGAGCGGTCGTTGTTGCTATCATTTGTGATCGTGGCGATCGTTATCTCTCAACGGGCGTATTTGGCGAAGAAAGCTATTCACAGGGAGCAGGGATCTAAGTATGGAGATGATCTTATTCAGGGACAAAACCCGTGCGCAGCAGACCGATATCGTTGCTGTACAGTCGCAAGTCGTCTATGGCAGCGTAGGCAACAGTATTGCGGTACCGAACATCCGTCAGCATCGTTTGAGCGTGACGGCAGTGCCTACTGTGCTTTTCAGTAATACACCCCATTACGATACCTTTTATGGCGGCATCATTCCTGACGAATGGTTCAGCGGCTATTTGCAGGCGCTGGAAGAGCGCGATATCTTGCGCGAACTGAAAGCGGTAACAACAGGCTATATGGGCAGCGCCAGCCAGATTGCGCTTCTGGCGCAGTGGTTAAAAACGCTAAAAGAGAAGCACCCACATTTGCCGGTGCTCGTCGACCCTGTCATCGGCGATATCGACAGTGGTATGTACGTGAAGCCTGAAATTCCCGAAGCCTATTGCCAACATTTGTTGCCGCTGGCGCAGGGGATTACGCCCAATGTTTTCGAGCTCGAAATTTTGAGCGGTAAACACTGCCGTGATATGCAAAGCGCGGTGGAGGCGGCGAAAGGACTGCTCTCTGACACCTTGCAGTGGGTTGCCATTACCAGCGCGCCGGTCCCTTCTGATGATAACTGCATCCATGTGGTTCTGGTGACGAAGGAGAGCGTTGAAATAAGTGCTCACCCGCGTATTGCGGCGGATTTAAAAGGAACCGGGGATCTGTTCTGCTCTGAGCTGGTCAGTAATATTGTTCAGGGGAAACCGTTGGCCGAGGCGGTAAATGGGGCGGGGGCGCGCGTGACTGACGTTATGCGCTATACGCTGGAGAAAGGCTACGACGAGCTGATTCTTCCGGCGTAACAAACAAAAATGGCACCGCAAGGGTGCCATTTTTATATGCATCAAGAATTACTTCTTAATACGAATAACCGGGGTTTCACCAACGGTAACGCTACCGGTCAGTTTAATCAGTTCTTTGATTTCGTCCATGTTGGAGATAACAACCGGAGTCAGGGTAGACTTGGCTTTCTCTTCCAGCAGCGGCAGATCGAATTCAATAACCGGGTCGCCGACTTTCACGCGCTGACCTTCTTCTGCGATACGTTTGAAACCTTCGCCTTTCAGTTCAACGGTGTCGATACCGAAGTGAACGAACAGCTCAATGCCGCTATCGGATTCGATAGAGAAGGCATGGTTGGTTTCAAAGATTTTGCCGATAGTACCGTCAACAGGCGCTACCATTTTGTTGCCAGTTGGTTTGATAGCGATGCCATCACCAACGATTTTCTCAGCGAATACAACATCCGGAACATCTTCAATGTTGACGATTTCGCCGGAAAGCGGAGCAACAATCTCAATGGTTCCAGTGTCTTTTTTATCATCAGAAACCAGAGATTTCAGTTTATCGAACAAACCCATGATCTTCTCCTAAGCAGTAATTTGGGCCGCATCTCGTGGATTAGCAGATTGTTTTTTCTTCAATGAACTTGTTAACCAGCGTCATTAACTCGTCCGTTGTCGGTTGGGCAAGAGCCTGCTCTGCTAAAACCTTCGCATCTTCGAAGTTAGTATTGCGAATAATCTTCTTAATGCGCGGGATAGAAATGGCACTCATACTGAATTCATCCAGACCCATCCCCAGCAACAGAAGTGTAGCACGTTCGTCGCCTGCAAGCTCACCACACATACCGGTCCACTTACCTTCGGCATGAGATGCATCAATAACTTGCTTGATGAGAGTCAGTACAGACGGCGACATCGGCTGGTAAAGATGTGAAATCATATCATTACCACGGTCAACTGCCAGAGTGTACTGCGTTAAATCATTGGTACCGATACTAAAGAAATCAACTTCTTTGGCTAAATGACGAGCAATAGTGGCGGCGGCAGGGGTTTCGACCATCACGCCAACTTCAATTGTCTCGTCAAAAGCTTTACCTTCGTCACGCAGTTCCTGTTTGTAGATTTCGATCTCTTTTTTCAGTGCACGCACTTCTTCAACAGAGATGATCATCGGGAACATGATGCGCAGTTTACCGAAAGCGGAAGCACGCAGAATCGCACGTACCTGATCGCGCAGGATCTCTTTGCGATCCATGGCGATACGCACTGCACGCCAGCCCAGGAACGGGTTTTCTTCTTTCGGGAAATTCATGTATGGCAGCTCTTTGTCGCCGCCAATGTCCATGGTACGAACGATAACGGCCTGAGAACCACAGGCTTCGGCAACCGCTTTGTATGCTGCAAACTGTTCTTCTTCAGTCGGCAGGGACTCGCGGTCCATGAACAGGAATTCGGTACGGTAGAGACCTACGCCTTCCGCGCCGTTGCGCTCAGCACCTGCGACGTCGCGCACGGTACCGATGTTGGCACAGACTTCGACCTGATGGCCGTCCAGCGTGATGGCTGGCAGGTCTTTCAATTTAGCCAGTTCGGCTTTCTCTTCGGCTACCTGAGCCTGAGTGCTACGCAGCGTCTCAATTTCTTGCTCGGTCGGGTTAACGTATACTTTGTTATTAACCGCATCGAGAATCAGATAGTCGTCATTTTTTACCTGAGAGGTGACGCTGCCGGTACCCACAATCGCAGGCAGTTCGAGAGAACGCGCCATGATGGAGGTGTGTGAAGTACGGCCACCCATGTCAGTAATGAAACCGAGGACCTTGTTCAGGTTCAACTGTGCGGTTTCTGACGGGGTCAGGTCAGCGGCAACCAGAATCACTTCGTCCTGAATGGCGCTCAGGTCGATGATAGGCATGCAAAGAATATTGCGCAGCAGACGCTTACCGATATCACGTACGTCAGCCGCACGTTCTTTCAGGTATTCATCGTCCAGCTCTTCAAGGGCAGTCGCCTGACCTTCGATAACTTCATGAGCCGCCGCGTCGGCAGTCATGTGCTTATCTTTAATCAGGGCTATGATTTCCTGCTCCAGCTCCTCATCTTCGAGCAACATAATGTGGCCTTCGAAGATGGCTTCTTTTTCTTCACCGAAAGTTTCGCCAGCTTTCGTTTTGATCGCTTCAAGCTGCGCTGATGCCTTGGCACGACCGCTCAGGAAACGCTCAACTTCCTGGTCAACCTTATCGGCAGAAATTTTTTTCCGGTCAATGACGATTTCGTCTTCTTTCAGCAGAAGTGCTTTGCCAAAAGCGATACCCGGGGATGCTAAAATGCCTGAAATCATAACCCTACCTTACTTGTGACTGATCTTTAAAAGAACCCGGAAAATTACTCGAGTTCTGCCATCAGTTTAACCAGATGTTCAACTGCTTTTTGTTCGTCTTCGCCTTCTGCGGTCAACGTCACGACAGTACCCTGAGTCAGGCCCAGAGTTTGCAGTTTGAACAGGCTTTTTGCGCTGGCGCTTTTGCCGTTGGAAGTCACAGTGATCTCAGAAGTGAAGCCTTTCGCTTCTTTAACAAACTGAGCAGCAGGGCGGGTGTGCAGACCGTTCGGAGCGGTAATGGTAACTTCTTGCTGGAACATTGTATTTCCCCAACTTATAGGTTTAGTGTTGTGGAACTAAAGTCTAGCCTGGCGGCTGGACTTTAGCCTGTATCGTTAGCGCCGGCGTTACGGTATACGACTCAGAAGCGTGGAAAACACGATCCGGTGCTGGCGCTTCTGGCCTTTGACGTTTCGCACGTCATTAAACATTATGCAGCGAAAGCGAGAATTGAACCAAATCATAAAATCGATTCAGCTTCGTGAAATCAGAAACCGATTAATTTCGCGCATCAAAATAAATGTGATGGTTAAATACCAGACCCGAGGAGTCTAATCAATGCCAGGAGGGGTGAAACTTTGATGTGCTCCACAAAAAAGCACCTTCTCAGGTGCTTTTTTGCGCTTTTTTAACAATCTGGCATCACTGTTGCAGTTCTTTTTCAGTAAACAGATCGGCAAACAACGCGGTGCTCAAATAACGCTCACCAGAGGATGGCAGGATAACCACAATATTCTTGTTAGTAAAGGTTTCGTCTTCCTGCAGTTTCAGTGCAGCGGCGACAGCAGCGCCGGAAGATATGCCCGCAAGAATACCTTCTTCTTCCATCAGACGGCGTGCAGTACTGATCGCTTCTTCATTGGTAATTTTCACCACTTTGTCGATCAGTTTTAAATCAAGGTTGCCCGGAATGAAACCAGCGCCAATCCCCTGGATTTTGTGCGGACCAGGTTTCAGCTCTTCGCCCGCCAGCGCCTGGGAGATAACCGGGGAGTCGGACGGCTCAACCGCTACGGTGATCAGATCAGATTTGCCTTTTGTGCCTTTAATATAGCGAGACACGCCAGTCAGCGTACCGCCGGTACCTACGCCGGAGATAAAGACATCTACCTGACCATCGGTATCTTCCCAGATTTCCGGGCCCGTGGTTTTTTCATGAATTTCCGGGTTAGCCGGATTGCTGAACTGCTGCAGCAGGAGATATTTAGAGGGATCGCTGGCGACAATTTCTTCCGCTTTCTGAATCGCGCCTTTCATGCCTTTCGCACCTTCGGTCAGCACCAGATTCGCGCCCAGCGCTTTGAGCAGCTTACGGCGTTCGATGCTCATGGTTTCAGGCATTGTCAGGGTCAGTTTGTAACCGCGAGCTGCGGCAACGTATGCCAGTGCGATACCGGTGTTACCACTGGTCGGTTCAACCAGTTCAATACCCGGTTTCAGCACGCCGCGTTTTTCGGCATCCCAAATCATATTGGCACCGATACGGCATTTAACGCTAAAGCTCGGGTTACGGGATTCTACCTTTGCCAGGATGCGTCCATTACCGATGCGGTTCAGTCGAACCAGCGGCGTGTGACCGATAGTCAGCGAGTTATCTTCAAAAATCTTACTCATGGCCTGTCCTTAACTGTATGAAATTTGGGAACCACTCCAGCATACCCACTTACTGTCCCTGGGGAAGTAAGGAATTCGCATATCTATATGCTGAGCCGAAATAATGGTAACCAGTATGGAATAAGAACCGGAATAATTCCTTTAGCGCCAGGCGGCGTTCTTTTCACGATAACAGTCGACCCACATTGCTGTTGCGCCGCAGACTGCAACTGGCATCACGACCAGATTCAATACCGGAATCAGGGTGAACAGGCTGGTTAGCGCGCCAAATTGCATGTTCGTCACCTTACGTGTCCGCAAGGCGACGCGCATCTCTTTGAACGGCACTTTGTGATTATCAAACGGGTAATCACAGTACTGGATGGCCAGCATCCAGGCGCTGAACAAAAACCACAACACAGGCGCGACGGTTTGACCGATACCCGGAATGAAATAGAGCAGTAATAAAATGAGCGCGCGTGGCAGATACCAGGCAAACTTCTGCCATTCGCGCTTCATAATACGCGGGATATCTTTAATGATGGCGGCCACGCCAGCATCGGGCGGCGTCGCACCGGTTAAGCGAGCCTCAAGCTGTTCGGCGAGCAGGCCATTGAACGGTGCGGCAATCCAGTTGGCGATAGTGGAGAAGAAATAGCTGAACACCAGCAGGATTGAAATAACCGCAATTGGCCAGAGCAAATAGCTAAGCCACTGTAGCCAGCCAGGAACATGGCTCATAAGCGCGGGGATCCAGTTATCGAGGCGGGAAAATAGCCATGCAAAAGCGCCCCCCATCAATATGATATTGACGAGAAGCGGCAAAATAACGAAACGGCGAATGCCCGGCAGCGTGATGAGCTTCCAGCCTTGAGAAAAATAGAAAACGCCGCTGCGTGATGAGGTTGGGGAAGAGGAAACCATAGCCGGGCAATACTCCTTTTATTACAGCCAGAAAAGCAAAAACCTATATTATCTGTTCGCAGGTGAAAAAACCCGTTCGGAAATGTTCGAAAAAACAGCAAAAAGCACAATTTCGTTCATCTTTATGCTGTGAAAGGCATGTGTACACTTGCACTTGACGTAATCGGCAAATACTCTTAGTGAGTAAATGTTTGCCGTGTTGGCAAGGTGTTAGAACAACAGAGAATATAATGATGCAGGATTTGCGTCTGATATTAATCATTGTTGGCGCGATCGCCATAATCGCTTTACTGGTTCACGGTTTCTGGACCAGTCGTAAAGAACGTTCCTCAATGTTCCGCGATCGACCGTTAAAACGTATGAAGTCGCGACGTGACGACGATGACGCCTACGACGAGGATGTCGAAGAAGATGACGACAGCGTGGGCGAAGTCCGCGTTCATCGGGTAAACGCACCGCCAAAAGCGGGAAGTGAGCCTGAGGCGCCGCGTCAACAGCCACAGCATCAGTATCAGCCTCCGTACGCGTCGGCGCAGCCTCGCGCAACAGCCCCTGCCCGCCATGAAGAGCGCCAGGCGCAGCCGTCTGCTCAGCCGGTACAACGTGCGCCGCAGGTGGAGCCGCAGCAGCCCGTTCAGGAGCCGCGTGAGCGCGAATTTGCTCAGCCTGTGGCACCCGCACAGCCACAGCAACCTGCGTTTACGGCGGCACAGCCTTCGCATCATGAACCTGTCGCGCAACCTGAGCCTGAACCTGAGCATATTGAAGAAGCCCCGGTTGCGGAAAAACCGCAGCGTAAAGAGACGGTCATTATTATGAACGTCGCGGCGCATCAGGGCAGCGCGCTACAGGGTGAGCTATTGCTCAACAGTATTCAGCAGGTTGGTTTCAAGTTTGGCGATATGAGCATTTTCCATCGCCATCTCAGCCCGGACGGTAGCGGTCCTACGCTGTTCAGCCTGGCCAATATGGTTAACCCAGGAACATTTGATCCGGAGCGGATGAGCGAACTCACCACGCCTGGTATCACCATGTTTATGCAGGTGCCATCTTACGGTGACGAGCTGCAAAACTTTAAATTGATGCTGCAAGCCGCGCAGTATATCGCCGATGAAGTTGGCGGCGTGGTGCTTGATGACCAGCGTCGTATGATGACACCGCAGAAGCTGCGTGAATATCAGGACAGAATCCGTGAAGTCAGGGACGCAAACGCGTAACGGCCACGGTTGCTTCGTTATTTCCCCAGAACCCCCGCCCGTCGGGGGTTTTTTATCATTGATGGTGCGACATGGAATCAATCGAACAAAAGCTCACTGAACTACGAACCACTCTTCGCCATCACGAATATCTTTATCATGTCATGGATACGCCTGAGATCCCGGATGCGGAATATGACAGGCTGCTGCGTGAACTCCGCGAGCTTGAGGCGCAGCATCCTGATCTCATCACGCCGGATTCACCCACACAGCGTGTGGGTGCCGCGCCGCTGGCCTCATTTAGTCAGGTACGCCATGAAATCCCGATGCTGTCGCTTGATAACGTCTTCGATGAGCAGAGCTTTCTTGCCTTCAATAAACGCGTTCAGGATCGGCTGAAAAGTACCGATGCGCTCATTTACTGCTGCGAGCTGAAACTTGATGGCCTGGCTGTCAGTATCCTCTATGAAAACGGTGTGCTGGTGCGTGCCGCAACCCGTGGTGATGGTACGACCGGTGAGGACATTACCACCAACGTACGCACGATCCGCGCTATTCCGTTGAAACTGCATGGCGACAATATTCCGGCGCGTCTGGAAGTGCGTGGCGAAGTTTTCCTGCCCCAGGCCGGGTTTGAAAAAATTAATGAAGAAGCGCGTCGCACCGGAGGCAAAGTGTTTGCTAACCCACGTAATGCGGCGGCTGGCTCTCTGCGTCAGCTTGACCCACGTATTACGGCGAAGCGACCACTTACTTTCTTCTGTTATGGCGTGGGCGTGCTTGAAGGCGGTGAACTGCCCGATACCCACCTCGGACGCTTGTTGCGCTTTAAAGAGTGGGGTTTACCGGTCAGCGACAGGGTGACGCTGTGCGACTCGCCGGAGGCGGTGCTGGCTTTTTATCACAAGGTAGAAGAGGACCGCCCGACGCTGGGCTTTGATATCGATGGCGTGGTCATTAAGGTCAATTCCCTGGCGCTCCAGGAACAGCTTGGTTTCGTTGCTCGCGCGCCGCGTTGGGCGGTGGCTTTCAAATTCCCTGCCCAGGAGCAGATGACGTTTGTTCGTGACGTCGAATTTCAGGTGGGGCGTACTGGGGCGATTACCCCCGTTGCGCGGCTGGAGCCGGTACATGTCGCAGGTGTGCTGGTGAGTAATGCTACGTTGCATAATGCGGATGAAATCGCCCGTCTTGGTCTGCGCATTGGCGATAAAGTCGTGATTCGTCGTGCGGGCGATGTGATCCCCCAGGTGGTCAATGTGGTGGAGTCTGAGCGTCCTGATGGTACCCGGGAAATCGTATTTCCAGCCCACTGCCCGGTATGTGGTTCGGACGTGGAGCGCGTGGAAGGCGAAGCGGTCACTCGCTGTACCGGAGGGTTGATTTGCGGCGCACAGCGCAAAGAAGCACTGAAACATTTTGTCTCCCGCCGGGCAATGGATGTTGACGGGATGGGCGTTAAGATTATCGACCAACTGGTGGAAAAAGAGTACGTCCATACGCCTGCCGATCTGTTCCGTCTGACGGCAGGTAAGCTGACGGGTCTGGATCGTATGGGACCGAAATCGGCACAAAACGTAGTCAATGCATTAGAAAGCGCAAAAGAGACCACATTTGCCCGTTTCCTGTACGCGCTGGGTATCCGTGAAGTAGGCGAAGCCACAGCGGCGGGGCTTGCGGCGTACTTCGGTACGCTGGAGGCGCTGGAAGCGGCTTCCATTGAGGAACTGCAAAAAGTACCCGATGTAGGCAAAGTGGTCGCGGCGCATGTCTTTAACTTTTTTGCCGAAGAGAGCAACCGCGATGTGATTGGCCAATTGCTGGCAGAGGGCGTGCGCTGGCCTGCGCCGGTCGTTATTAACGCCGAAGAGATAGACAGCCCCTTTGCCGGTAAAACCGTAGTGCTGACCGGTAGCCTGAGCCAGATGTCGCGCGATGATGCCAAAGCCCGCCTGGTTGAGCTTGGCGCGAAAGTGGCAGGCAGTGTGTCGAAAAAGACGGATCTGGTTATCGCCGGCGAGGCCGCAGGTTCCAAATTGGCGAAAGCACAGGAGTTGGGCATTGCGGTGATTGATGAAGCGGAAATGTTACGGCTGCTGGGTGCGTAAATGGAAAAAGAGCAGCTTATTGAGATTGCGAACACTGAGATGCCCTTCGGGAAGTATCAGGGGCGGAAGCTGATTGATTTACCTGAGGAGTACCTGCTGTGGTTTGCCCGTAAGGATTCGTTTCCTGCCGGGCATCTTGGCGAACTTATGCAACTGGTTTTGCTGATTAAAACGGAGGGGCTGGCCCATCTGGTGCAGCCCCTGAAACGCCGTTAAGCTTTCGCCGTTTCCTGTGCCTGCAGTTTTTCTGTCTGGCGTTTGTAGCGACGTGCCAGCACCGCACAGACCATCAGCTGGATTTGATGGAAAATCATCAGAGGCAGCACCATCATTCCTATCACTGATGTCGGGAACAGAATGTTGGCCATCGGAATACCGTTGGCCAGACTTTTCTTGGAGCCGCAGAATACGATGGTGATTTCATCCGCTTTATTAAACCCGAGTTTACGGGCTGCGAAGATATTAATCGCGATAACAATCGCCAACAGAACCATGCTGAACACCACGATAAACAGCAGTGAACCTACGCCTACCTTGTGCCAGATCCCATTAACAACGGCTTCGCTAAACGCGGAATAGACGACCAGCAGAATGGATGTCTGATCGGTTTTCGAAATCCACTTCTTATTACGCGCCACCCACGCGCCCGTCCACCGGCGTGACAGATGACCCAGGACAAAGGGCAACAACAGTTGCAGCATAATTTTGCCAACCTGTTCCAGGCTTCCGTCAGCGCCATGCAGATTCATTAGCAGGCCAACCAGCAGCGGGGAGAGGAAGATACCTAACAGGCTGGAGGCGGAAGCGGAACAGACGGCAGCCGCGACATTTCCTCCGGCAAGTGAGGTAAAGGCAATAGCCGATTGTACGGTCGCCGGCAGAATACACAGATAGAGGAAACCGGTGTAGAGCTCCTGGCTCACATTGACGGGTGACCACCAGACAAACAGTACCCCTAAAACGGGAAATAAAATGAATGTGCTGCACATCACCCACAGATGCAGTCGCCAGTGGCTACCCCCCGCAATAATCGCTTCTCGAGACAGTTTCGCGCCATGCATAAAAAACAGCAACGCAATGGCTGCGGTGGTCAGCCCTTCAAAGAAGGGAACAAAACCGCCGCGGGCCGGGAAGAAAGTGGCCAGCAGAACGGTACACACCAGCGTCAATGTAAAAGGGTCAAGGACACGAAAAAGTTTCATAAACACTCCTGAAATTCGGTGCCAACAGTTTGCGTTTTTTGTTTTGAGAAATAAAATTAATTTATTGAATCCATATATGAATTTATTAGATGAATTATTCGTTGCGACAGCTTCGTGTCTTTGTCACGGTAGCACATGCCAGAAGTTTCAGCCGGGCAGGGGATATTATTGGGTTAAGCCAATCGGCAGTGAGCCACAGCGTGAAAGAACTGGAGCTGCAGACCGGTGTCCGATTACTCGATCGTACTACGCGTGAAGTGGTGCTGACAGAAGCCGGGCAGCAGCTCGCAGCCAGACTGGAGAGATTGCTCGAGGAACTGAATAACACGCTGCGTGACGCCGGACGTGTGGGCCAGCAACTATCCGGTACAGTGCGCGTGGCGGCAAGTCAGACGATTTCGGCTCATTTGATTCCGCAATGTATTGCGCAGAGTAACCGTCTCTATCCGGAGATCGACTTTATGCTGCATGATCGGCCACAACAGTGGGTACTGGAGAGTATTCGTCATGGTGAAGTGGACTTTGGCATCGTTATCGATCCCGGTCCGGTGAGTGATTTGCAGTGTGAAGAGATCCTGGAAGAGCCGTTCTTTTTGCTCTGTCGTCACGATCACGCCTGGGCGACATCGCAAACCATACCCTGGTCAGCACTGCAAGACTCACGTCTTGTGGTTCAGGACTACGCTTCGGGCAGCCGTCCTTTGATTGATGCCGCCCTGGCACAATTTGGCATCACAGCCGCTATCGTTCAGGAGATAGGGCATCCGGCCACGTTATTTCCTATGGTAGAAGCGGGGATTGGGATTAGCATCATGCCCGCGCTGGCGTTACCGTTGCCGCAGGGGAGCCAACTGTGTGTGAAACGCTTAAAGCCAGAGATTAAGCGTAAGATCATGCTGGTGCAGCGAAAAAATCGTTCGCTTTCGGGAGCAGCGCAGGCGCTATGGGATGTGGTGCGTGAACAGGCCCGGTGTTTGAACCAGGCCCGGGAAGAAGACCCATTATTCCATCAGATGTAAATATCGATCTGGTTGTTGTCAGAAGGGGTGTTAACACCTTCTGGTTTAACGGCGGACTGGGCCTGTTTTTCGTCATTTTTTTTCTGCGCTTCCTCTGCCTGTTTGTATTCCAGTTGGGCCAGTTGCGCTTGTAACTGTTTGATCTCAGCCTGTAGCAGCTCCCGCTGTTTCTGGCTGTCAGCATCGGCACTGCCTGATGTCGCGAGATCTTTCAATTGCTGACTCAATTTAGAGATTTGCTGCATAATATTGCTGATCTGCGAAGCAATATCGCTGTTTGAGGAAGACGAGCCACCGGTGCTACTGGTGCTGCTTTTGCCACCGCTGATGCTGCTGGAAATCACTGTTGATGTGGTTGCCTGAATTGTTGTCATTTTTCTCTCCTCTCTAGCCCAAAACACCATTAACGGTGGAAAAGTACCGCTGGCACGTGCGGATCTGTGCCGCGCTCAGGGTATTATATCTCTATATTAAGCATAAATTATGGCAAAGCGTTATCAGACCTGCCTGCAGATAACTTAATGGTTTTATTGTTTTTACTTTATGGGATAAGTTGGTTTTTTCGACTGGCTTTTTGGTGTTTTTAAGGGTTTATTATCCTGCCAGGTAGGGCGAGTTTAATGGTTTTTGTATTCTTTCCTGTTCCTGAGCAGAAGAGAAGTAACAAAGTACGTGTCGGAAGAAGAACGGTATATCGCAGATAGCAAAAAAGCGCCGCCAGCGCCATTTTTACATTGGTGGGTCGTGCAGGATTACTCGCTTCGCTCGCCCTTCGGGCCGTCGCCGCAGGCGGCTCCGTTGTCTCACTTCGCTACTCGTCTCATCCTGAGACTCGCCCTTCGGGCCAACGCTATCGCGTTGTTCAAAATTGTTCCCGACAATTTTGTCGACTCGAACCTGCTGCAGGTTCGAATCTTTTATATCGCAGATAGCAAAAAAGCGCCTTTAGGGCGCTTTTTTACATTGGTGGGTCGTGCAGGATTCGAACCTGCGACCAATTGATTAAAAGTCAACTGCTCTACCAACTGAGCTAACGACCCGAAGTGGTGGGTGATGACGGGATCGAACCGCCGACCCCCTCCTTGTAAGGGAGGTGCTCTCCCAGCTGAGCTAATCACCCACTTCGGTACTTCATATTGTTGTAAGAAACCCAGCTGGCGAGAAAGTGGTGGGTGATGACGGGATCGAACCGCCGACCCCCTCCTTGTAAGGGAGGTGCTCTCCCAGCTGAGCTAATCACCCACTTCTCAATTTCTTACATTACACGGCGGAGACTACTTAAGTAGTGGTGGGTGATGACGGGATCGAACCGCCGACCCCCTCCTTGTAAGGGAGGTGCTCTCCCAGCTGAGCTAATCACCCCCGCTGTGTGGAGTCGCATTATAGGGAGAGTTGAAAATGAGTCAACGCATTTTCAAAAGAAATTGTTCGTTCGTCGTAAAATTAAACAAACCGCTGTTGAATCGAGCGTGGACGCATGATTTATATACAAAATACATATAGACGCTTGTGATTGTGGCAACAACATTGAGGAATCACCCCACAGTGATAGAATATTGCGACCTCAATTTCCAGGATTTGCCGGTTGTCGGCATATTTATCAAACGTAAGGCCTTTTCATGAAAATCAAAACTCGCTTCGCGCCAAGCCCGACTGGCTATCTGCACGTCGGCGGTGCGCGTACTGCTCTTTACTCCTGGCTTTTTGCACGTAACCACGATGGTGAGTTCGTGCTGCGTATTGAAGACACCGATCTTGAGCGCTCAACGCCAGAAGCTATTGAAGCCATCATGGATGGTATGAACTGGCTGAATCTGGAATGGGACGAAGGTCCGTATTTCCAGACCAAACGTTTTGATCGCTACAACGCGGTTATTGATGAGATGCTGGAAGCGGGCACTGCTTATAAATGCTATTGCTCCAAAGAGCGTCTTGAAGCGTTGCGTGAAGAGCAGATGGCGAAAGGTGAAAAACCGCGTTATGACGGTCGCTGTCGCCATAGTCACGAACATCATGCCGCGGATGAGCCATGCGTTGTTCGTTTTGCTAACCCGCAGGACGGCTCCGTTATATTTGACGACCAGATCCGCGGGCCGATCGAATTCAGCAACCAGGAACTGGACGATCTGATTATTCGTCGTACGGATGGTTCTCCGACCTATAACTTCTGCGTAGTTGTCGACGACTGGGATATGCAGATCACACATGTGATCCGTGGTGAAGACCATATCAACAACACACCGCGTCAGATCAACATCCTGAAAGCACTGAATGCACCGGTACCGGTTTATGCGCATGTATCCATGATTAACGGTGATGACGGTAAAAAGCTCTCCAAACGTCATGGCGCGGTCAGCGTGATGCAGTATCGTGACGACGGCTATCTGCCAGAAGCGTTGCTGAACTACCTTGTCCGCCTGGGCTGGTCGAGCGGCGATCAGGAGATTTTCTCCCGTGAAGAGATGATCAAGCTGTTCTCACTTGGCGCGGTGAGCAAATCTGCGAGTGCGTTTAATACCGATAAACTGCTGTGGCTGAACCACCACTATATCAACACCCTGGCGCCTGAGTATGTGGCGACCCATTTGCAGTGGCACATTGAGCAGGAAAATATCGACACCCGCAACGGCCCGCAATTGGCGGATCTGGTGAAACTGCTGGGCGAGCGTTGCAAAACGCTAAAAGAAATTGCGGCAAGCTGCCGTTACTTCTATGAAGATTTCGCTGAGTTTGATGCTGATGCCGCGAAAAAACACCTGCGTCCGGTCGCACGTCAACCGCTGGAAGTGGTGCGTGATAAACTCGCCGCGCTGACTGACTGGACTGCGGAAAACGTGCACCACGCGATCCAGGCAACGGCTGATGAGCTGGAAGTAGGGATGGGGAAAGTCGGTATGCCTCTGCGTGTGGCCGTAACGGGGGCAGGGCAGTCTCCTGCGCTGGACGTTACCGTACATGCGATTGGTAAATCCCGTAGCATTGAGCGTATCAATAAAGCGCTGGATTTTATTGCTGAGCGCGAAAGTCAGCAGTAAGACGGCACATAAAACGAAAACGGCAGGTTTTACCTGCCGTTTTTTTTACTCCGAATCTATCGCTGAAATGCCAAGTCTTTGTAGAAAACCCTGAATTCCTTCGCGCGCGAGTAACACCACCAACCGTTCTTGCTCAAGCGGCGTCATGTTTTGCAGCACGCCATTAATTTTCAAAAGCGCCGAGGTCTGTTTATCCGCCTCATAGTGTGGAAAGGGTTCAGCCAACGATGCCGGGGAGTGGCGTTGGCGCATGGTGGGTGTTTTCATAATGAAATGACGAACATTCTTATCGATATGGATAAGACGCGCACGGCCGCCTTTTACTCCGGGCAAATTCTCGGTGGACCATTTTTGCTCTCGGATCCAACGATTCACCGTCTGTTTTGCCACGCCGAGAAAATCCGCCAATTCCTCAGTCGTCATTTTATCAGGTAGTTTCATCTTATTTCTGTTCACGAATACCCAGACGAGACAGCAAACCGGTAATGCCGTCGCGAAGTAACAATGAGGAAAGCTGTTTCTGTTCGGGCATTGTCATCTCTTTGGCCAGCGTCAGAAGCAGTGTTTCCAGAGTAGGGTCTTTAGCAGTCAGAGAAGAGAACGTTATTTCATTGGCCGAGCGTTGGGCATTGCGGATAAATTCACGGACCTGCTCATTAACATGCACCAGCCGGGCTTTTCCACCCTGTACGCCTGGTTTAGGGGAAGTGACCCAGCCTTCTTTACGCACCCATTTGTTGATGGTCTGGCGGCTGTAACCGGTAAGCTGCGCGAGCTCTTCCGGGGTCATTCGTTCCTTGAGCATGTTATTTCCAGAGTGGTTGTAGGGATAATTAGTGAATAATGTTATAGCATCATTTTATGCGAAAATGTGACATGTTTAACTACTGGCTGCGAGATGTTTCGCAATGTCTTTCATTTGCATGCTTTTTCAGCGATTGATTGCGACCAGATAATTTTGCCGTTGACACCTGGCGAGGGAATTCATATTATGCCGCCCGTCAACACGACACGCTTTACGCGATGGGGCTATAGCTCAGCTGGGAGAGCGCTTGCATGGCATGCAAGAGGTCAGCGGTTCGATCCCGCTTAGCTCCACCAAATCCTCTACCCAGGTGGTTTGGTGCGTAAAGAACATTGTGGGGCTATAGCTCAGCTGGGAGAGCGCTTGCATGGCATGCAAGAGGTCAGCGGTTCGATCCCGCTTAGCTCCACCAAAATTTGAACCCTCGCTACGGCGGGGGTTTTTTATTTTCCCGTTTTGTCTCCTCATGTACATCCTTTCCAGGTTTAATTGCAATTACGGGTTTATGAATATTGCGCTGGTAAAAACAGTGATTGGGGAATTTGCCGGGACCAGGAAATAGCGCGCATTGTTAATGAACGCATCGGGACTATCTGCACGGGATATTAACGGGGAAAGCGCAGCCGTTATTTGCGGCGGGGAAGAAATAAACCGGGGTTGCCCCCGGTTTATCTGAATTACAGTACCAGTGCCGCAATAGAGGCGGACAGGACGCTCACCAGCGTTGAACCGTAAACCAGTTTCAGACCGAAGCGGGAAACCACGTTACCTTGTTCTTCGTTCAGGCCTTTGATCGCACCGGCGATAATACCGATAGAAGAGAAGTTAGCGAAGGAAACCAGGAAGACAGACAGGATGCCTTCCGCACGCGGAGACAGGCTGGATGCGATTTTCTGCAGATCCATCATGGCCACGAATTCATTGGAAACCAGTTTGGTTGCCATGATACTGCCCACCTGCAGCGCTTCTGAGGACGGTACACCCATTACCCAGGCAATCGGGTAGAAGATGTAGCCCAGAATACCCTGGAAGGAGATGCCGAGGATGGCAGCGAACAGGGCGTTCAGACCAGAAATCAGTGCGATAAAGCCGATCAGCATCGCCGCAACGATAATCGCGACTTTAAAGCCCGCCAGAATATACTCGCCCAGCATTTCGAAGAAGCTCTGTCCTTCATGCAGGTTAGACATCTGCAGGTTTTCTTCGCTCTCATCGACACGGTACGGGTTGATCAGGGACAGCACGATAAAGGTGCTGAACATGTTCAGAACCAGCGCCGCGACCACATATTTTGGCTGCAGCATGGTCATGTACGCGCCAACAATTGACATCGAAACGGTAGACATCGCGGTAGCCGCCATGGTGTACATGCGGTTGCGGGACATTTTACCGAGGATATCTTTATAGGCGATGAAGTTTTCAGACTGACCCAGAATCAAGGAGCTGACTGCGTTAAACGATTCCAGTTTACCCATGCCGTTGACTTTGGACAGGACGGTACCGATAGCGCGAATAATAATTGGCAGTACGCGGATATGTTGCAGGATACCGATCAGCGCAGAAATGAAGACAATCGGGCAGAGCACTTTCAGGAAGAAGAATGCCAGGCCTTGATCGTTCATTTTGCCGAAGACGAAGTTTGTCCCTTCGTTGGCAAATCCGAGCAGTTTTTCAAACATCTCGGAGAAGCCTTTCACAAAACCCAGACCCACGTCAGAGTTCAGGAAGAACCAGGCAAGCAAGACTTCGATTACGAGCAGTTGGACAACAAAGCGAATGCGGATTTTTTTGCGGTCACTGCTTACAAGTAATGCAAGCAGCGCCACAACAGCAAGCGCCAGAACAAAGTGCAGAACGCGGGACATATTTGCTCCAAATATGAGACGGGTAGAAATTTCGTGCACATTCTATGTAACAAGCGGAAAGAAAACGAGATCAAACACACAGTATATTAATGACCTGTGACCAGACTCAAAAATAGTGATCCGCCATACATTTCTGTTATGTTAAGTAAAAGAATGAAAAGTTGCACTGTAATGCTAAACTCTTTACAAGACGGTGTGATTTGCATCTCATCGTCCCTGTCTTAAAAACATCCGGCCCGTCATCGTTTCTGACTATCGAAGAAATCAATCGAATCTACCCTAAATGAACTTGATAATCATTCTCATTTTGGTAGCATGAAACATAGCAAAGGCTATATTTAGGGGCAAGAAATGAACAACAGTCGCGTTGAGAGTAGCAGTGGACGTGCAGCGCGCAAGTTAAAGCTCGCGTTAATGGGACCTGCGTTCATTGCGGCGATCGGGTATATCGATCCGGGTAACTTCGCCACTAATATTCAGGCCGGGGCCAGCTTCGGTTATCAACTGCTTTGGGTGGTTGTCTGGGCGAACCTGATGGCTATGCTGATTCAACTGCTGTCAGCAAAATTAGGGATTGCTACGGGTAAGAACCTCGCAGAACAAATTCGCGACCATTACCCGCGTCCGTTGGTCTGGTTCTATTGGGTACAGGCGGAAATTATCGCTATGGCCACAGACCTTGCCGAGTTTATCGGCGCCGCCATCGGTTTTAAGCTGATCCTCGGCGTGTCGCTGTTACAAGGTGCGGTACTGACCGGTATTGCCACTTTTTTAATTCTGATGCTGCAACGCCGCGGGCAGAAACCGCTGGAAAAAGTCATTGGCGGGCTGCTGCTGTTTGTTGCGGCGGCTTATATCGTTGAGCTGGTTTTCTCACGTCCTGAACTGGCTCCGCTCAGTAAAGGCATCTTGATCCCAAGCCTGCCGGGTACCGAAGCCGTGTTCCTTGCCGCCGGTGTGTTAGGGGCAACAATCATGCCGCACGTGATTTACCTGCACTCCTCATTGACCCAGTATCTGCATGAGGGAACGCGCCGCGAGCGGTATTCCGCGACCAAATGGGATGTGGGTATCGCGATGACTATCGCCGGTTTCGTCAATCTGGCGATGATGGCGACTGCCGCTGCCGCATTTCACTTCAATGGTCATACCGGCATTGCCGATTTGGACGAAGCCTATTTAACGCTTGAACCGCTGCTCAGTCATGCGGCGGCTACCGTGTTTGGCCTGAGCCTGGTGGCTGCCGGGCTTTCTTCCACCGTGGTAGGGACGCTGGCCGGGCAGGTGGTGATGCAGGGGTTTGTGCGTTTCCACATTCCATTATGGGTACGCCGGACCATCACCATGATGCCATCGTTTGTCGTTATCCTGATGGGGCTTGATCCCACACGCATTCT
Organism: Citrobacter sp. BDA59-3; assembly: GCF_015167655.1. Classification (NCBI taxonomy): domain Bacteria; kingdom Pseudomonadati; phylum Pseudomonadota; class Gammaproteobacteria; order Enterobacterales; family Enterobacteriaceae; genus Citrobacter; species Citrobacter sp. BDA59-3. The sequence goes on along the minus strand of NZ_CP063427.1, from coordinate 3,910,282 downwards.
GGTGATGAGCCAGGTACTGCTCAGTTTCGGCATCGCCCTGGCGCTGGTGCCATTGCTGATCTTTACCAGTGACCGAGGGTTAATGGGGGAACTGGTGAATACGCCGACGGTCAGGCGCGTTGGCTGGCTGATTGTGATCCTGGTGGTGGCGCTAAATGGCTGGCTGCTGGTGGGAACCGCTTTAGGGGTATAACGCTAAATATTGGCAAAGAAAAAGGAGCGCATGCGCTCCTTTTTGCTTATAGCCTGTTTGTTAACGCCAGTGACCATGGCCGTGACCACGTCCCGGGCCGCGACGATCATCGCGATCATTCCAGCCTTCACGGTAACCACGTTCGTAAGCATCACGTTTATCCCAGCCACGGTGGTAGCCACGGTCATGCATACGCCAGCGATGGTCACGCCATTCGTAATTACGATGCCAGTAGTCGCGATCGCGCCAGCGTCCGCCGTCCCAATAATTGCCGTAATTGTCGCGATCGCCAATTTGCAATTTTACAGAAGGCAGCAGTGTTATTTCGCCAGCGTTAGCGACCAGCGGGGCACATGCCATTAATACTGCTGCGAGAATCAGTGACCTGAACATAGTTTTCTCCTTCACGATCGGGTCTGTTGCAGCAATATTATGTAACGTTTATGCCCGCATCTTCGGCGGAACTCCTAAATCCGTAGTGACAGCACTTTTTGCTAAAAGTGCTGTTATTTTGCGCTGTTCAGGATCGCGTCAATGTTGGCGCATTCCGCTTCGCTGAACTGGCGATTAGCCAGCATGCCGACGGCGTCATCAAGCTGGCTGGTTTTACTGGCGCCGATCAGTACGGAGGTCACCTTGTCCCCGCGCAGAACCCATGCCAGCGCCATTTGCGATAATTTTTGCCCACGGGCAATCGCCAGATCATTCAGCTTGCGGACTTTTGCCAGCTTTTCATCCGTAATCTGATCGGGATTGAGGAAACGGCTGCCGCTGGCGGCGCGTGAATCTGCCGGAATACCGTTCAGATAACGGTCGGTAAGTTGTCCGCCTGCCAGCGGCGAAAACGCAATGCTGCCAACCCCTTCTTGTTGCAGCACAGTCAACAACTCGTCTTCCACCCAACGCTCGAACATCGAATATTTGGGCTGATGGATAAGGCAGGGCGTGCCCAGATCATTGAGTATCTCAATGGCCTGGCGCGCTAAATCGGCCGGGTAATTCGACAGACCGACATACAGCGCCTTGCCCTGGCGGACAACGTGGTCCAGCGCCCGCATGGTCTCTTTCAGCGGCGTTTCTGGGTCCGGACGGTGGTGATAGAAGATATCGACATAATCGAGCCCCATCCGGCGCAGGCTTTGATCGAGGCTGGCAATCAGGTATTTGCGCGAACCCCAGTCGCCATAGGGGCCATCCCACATGGTATAGCCTGCTTTGGTCGAGATGATCAGTTCATCCCGATAAGGCAAAAAATCTTCCTGCAGCAGACGACCAAAATTGCGCTCGGCAGAGCCGGGAGGCGGGCCGTAGTTATTGGCGATATCGAAATGGGTTATCCCCAAATCGAAAGCATGTCTGAGTAGCTGACGGCTATTTTCAATGAGTGTGGCATCGCCAAAGTTATGCCACAGTCCAAGTGAGATTGCCGGAAGCTTAAGCCCACTGTCACCGCAGCGGCGAAATTCCATTTTCTGATAGCGATCCCCGGAGGCCAGATAAACCATACATATGCCCTTAATGTCAGTGTATACGTTTACACTCGTGGTCTTCGAGCTTACACCAGCTTGCCGGTTCTCGCTGATTTCCTTTGCTAAATTCTGCCGTTACGCACTATTTTTTGCGCGGTGCGATCATTACCGGCTTTCCTGCCAGCAGCAGCCAGGCGGGTAACATCACAATGCATAACAGGGGCAGCAGACTGGTATCCGGCACCACGGCGGCAGCCATAAACAGGCTCAACCAGGCGTCGCGGGTGACGACCAGCACCATGCCGAGAATGGCACACGAGATAGTGATTGCTGCCGGGACGGCATTGACGTGTTCATGCAGCATCAGGCCGAGAGCGACGCCAACAAACACCGCCGGGAAGATGCGCCCGCCGCGAAAACCACAGGCTGCCGCAACCACCAGCGCCGCCAGTTTTATCACTGCGAATAGCAGATAATCCGTTACGGTAAAGGTCTGAGCGAACGCCATTTGCTGCATCTCATCCAGCCCTTTAAACAGAGTGATATTGCCGCCAATAACGCCGAGCACGCCCAGAATAAATCCGCCGATCCCGAGCATCAGTACCGGGCTTTTCAGGCGATGCATCAACTGGTGCAAACGCGGCAGGCACCAGACTGCTACCATCCCCAGCGCAATCGCGATGGCGCAGACGACCGCACCGCTGATGATATCGACCAGATGCATCTGCGGATAATGCGCAACAGGCAGAGCGAAGTGGGGATGGAAAAACAACCCGGTGGTCAGGGCGCCTGCGGCGGCGGCCATCAGCGGGGCGAACAGGCGGTCCCATAGCGGCAGGTCAGTATTTGAATTCAACGTCTGGGAGAAAATCAGCGCGGCTGCCACGGGGGTGCCAAACAGTGCGCCAATGGTTCCGGCAGAGGCGAGAATAGTCCAGTCGAGAGGGGCAACGCGCGGGAACAATTTTCCACCCAATGCCACAGCCAGGGCAATATTGAGCACCATAATAGGATGCTCCGGCCCAAGGCTCACGCCACCGGCCAGGCCAAGTACCAGGGCAACCAGCAGGCCGGGCAGGGCAGAGACATGTACAGGTGCGCCAATCAGCGGCTCGGTTGCCGGATCCGGGCCGCCGTGTCCGGCGCTGTAACGAATCACCAGACCGACCGCCAGCCCGGTCAGGGTCAGCATCATAATCACCCAGAAAGGGGAGTCAGGGGTAAAACCCAGACGATAAGGCAGCCCATTCCACAGTATCAATTGCAGAACGGCAGCCACTTTCATGACCAGCAATAACACCAGACTGGATGCGACACCGATAATCAGCGCGGGAAGCGCCAGTAGCAGCATCGTTCGGGCTCGCGGATGGAGCATGTTCATTTCCTTTTAACTGAGCACAGAGGTCACAGCACGCTCGTGGAAAATATCCGGCGAGTGCAGACATTGCTGAAACCGTTACGTTAATTTGTGACGAAGATCGATAATCCCGGGGCACTCATGCTATGTTCGTTGTCGTTACAGCGCCTTGAATTTACAGTGTGCCAAAGATTTATTCTGACTTTAGCGGAGCCGTAAAAGAATGACAAAGTATGCTTTAGTAGGGGACGTGGGCGGCACGAACGCACGATTAGCGCTCTGCGATCTTAGTAGCGGGGCCATCTCCCAGGCCAAAACCTATTCCGGCCTTGATTATCCCAGCCTTGAGGCGGTGGTACGCGTGTACCTTGATGAGCATAAGGCAGAGGTAAAAGATGGCTGTATCGCCATCGCTTGCCCTATTACCGGTGACTGGGTGGCGATGACCAACCACACCTGGGCTTTCTCTATCGCAGAGATGAAAAAAAACCTTGGCTTCGCACATCTGGAAATCATTAACGATTTCACCGCTGTCTCTATGGCGGTGCCGATGCTGAAACCAGAGCACCTGACTCAGTTCGGTGGCGGTGAGCCGGTTGAAGGCAAGCCAATCGCGGTCTATGGTGCGGGCACAGGCCTTGGCGTATCACATCTGGTGCATGTCGATAAGCGCTGGGTCAGCCTGCCGGGTGAAGGCGGACACGTGGATTTTGCGCCGAACAGCGAAGAAGAGGGCATTATTCTGGAGGAGCTGCGCGCGGAGATCGGCCATGTGTCTGCCGAGCGTGTTCTGTCCGGTCCGGGGCTGGTCAATTTGTACCGCGCGATCGTGAAATCGGACGGACGGTTGCCGGAAAACCTGCAACCGAAAGATGTCACCGAACGTGCCCTGGCGGATAGCTGTATCGATTGTCGCCGCGCGCTGTCGCTGTTTTGCGTCATTATGGGACGTTTCGGCGGCAACCTGGCGCTCAATCTCGGTACGTTTGGCGGCGTCTATATCGCAGGCGGTATTGTGCCGCGCTTCCTGGATTTCTTTACCGCCTCCGGTTTCCGCGGTGGTTTTGAAGATAAAGGTCGCTTCAAATCCTACGTACAAGACATCCCGGTCTTCCTGATCACGCACGATAATCCAGGCCTGCTCGGCGCCGGCGCGCACCTGCGCCAGTCGCTGGGGTATTATCTCTAAAGATGCATTAACTGCCTGAATTCTTTTACCTTACTGCGGCTGACGGGTACCTGGAAATCCAAGTCTCTCAGCCGCACGATATAGGTGTTATTGAACCAGGGCTCAATTTCGCGAATTTTATCCAGATTGACGCAGTAGGAGCGATGGCAGCGGAAAAAGTGCGCCGCCGGGAGCTTGCTGCAAAACTCCGTAATATTCATTGGCATGACATAGGATTCACGTTTGGTGTAGACAAACGTCATCTTTTCGTGCGCTTCTGCGTAATAGATATCGTGAATACTGGTGACGATGATGCGCTCATCTTTCACCAGGTTGATTGTCGCATTCTCGCGTGGGGCAGGGCTGGCACTGGTGCCGGTTTGTTGCTGCCAGGCTGTTTCCAGCTTTTGCAACATGCTAATAATGCGCGATTCCTGATACGGTTTGAGAATATAGTCAAACGCTTCCAGTTCGAATGCTTCTACCGCATGCTCTTTCCAGGCGGTAATGAACACGATAAATGGTTTATGGGCGAACTGACTGATATTCTGCGCCAGCAGGACGCCGTCCAGGGACGGGATGTTGATATCAAGGAAAATGGCGTCCACTTTGTTGTGCTGCAAATATTTCAGCACGTCGAGACCGTCCTCAAATGTACCCACTATATCCATCTGGCTGTGCGTTTTGATAAGCCAGCTCAGCTCCTGTTGCGCCAGGAACTCATCTTCAACAATGATGACCTTCATTCACTTCTCCCGTTAAGGCAACAGCGTGGCCGGCGTGGTCACAGGCGTGGTGTGCAGGGGCACATAAAACGCAATCTCGGTACCCGGCGTCAGGCGGCGGATATGCAGCCCCTCGCCATACAGTAACTTCACGCGCTGGTGGACATTGAGCAAACCGATTTTATTACCCGGCATTTCGTCGGCTTCCACACGGGCGATCATCTCGGGCGCAATGCCGTTCCCCGTATCGCGTACGGCAATACGCACGCGGTTGCCGCACTCCGCCACGCTGATGGTCACTACCCCTTTTCCTTTGCAGGGCTGAATACCGTGGACGATGGCATTTTCGACCAGCGGCTGAATCAGCAGGCTGGGAATAACACAGCTCACCTCTTCATCAATGTCATAAATGACCGTCAACTTGTCGCCAAAACGGGCCTGTTCAATGGCGATATAGTCTTTGATTTGGTAGAGCTCTTTTTTGATATCAATCTGCTCATCGTCTTTTAATTCAATGTTATAGCGCAGGTAGCGCGACAGATTGAAAATCAACTGCCGGGCGGTGTCCGGATTAAGGCGGATAGAGGATGAAATCGCATTGAGGGCGTTAAAAAGAAAGTGCGGGTTAATTTTGCTTTGTAATGCGCGCAGTTCCGCTTTATTGGCCATCTCACGTAGCTGCTCGGCACGGGACACTTCCAGTTGCGTAGAGATAATTTGCGACAGACCAACCGCCATCTCCTGCAGCGAAGAGGTGATTTGATGCGCATGGCAATAATAGATTTTAAGCGTGCCGGTGACGATCCCCTTTTCCCATAGCGGGATCACCAGCATTGAGTGGATCTGCGGCGTTCTGTGGGCTTCATCATTGTTTTTAATGATGATCTCCCCGGTCTCAATCGCCTGGCGTGTTGTCGGACTGATGATATCGTCACTGTCCCGGTAGTTGTCTTCGCCCACGCCGACATACACCAGCACATGGTCGGCGTTGGTGATGGCCACGGCGTCGGCATTAATATCGCGGCGAATGATGTCGCATACCTGGCGCAGGGATTCGCTATTGACGTTGCGAAACAGTGGCAGGGTTTTATTGGCGATATCCAGCGCCAGTTTGGCCTGGCGTCCGGCGATGGCTTCTTTTTCACCTTCCACGCTTTGTACCAGCAGGACGATAAAGCCCACACAGATGCTGCCCAGAATCATCGGCACGCCAATTTTCGATACGATATCCAGGCCCAGTGCGGTCGACGGCGCCCAAAGTACCACCAGCGTCATGGTCAGGGTTTCGCACAACATCCCGGCGATGATGCCCACGCTCCAGTGCTTTTGCTTAGGGATTTTGCGATTTATCCAGCCAGAGAGAACACCGGCAATGATACTGGTAATCAGGCAGGGTACGGCTGTTACGCCGCCGATATCAATCAGATAGCGGTGTATCCCGGCGATAACGCCGGTAATAATGCCCACCCAGGGGCCAAATAAAATGCCGCCGGACATCACCGCAATAATGCGCACATTCACCAGCGAGCCTTCGACCGGTACACCGGACCAGGTGCTGAACAGCGCAAACATTGAGAAGATAGCCGTGACGGCGAGCAACTCTTTTGGCGTGTGCGCCGTTTTATGCAGTAACTCGCGGAACAGGCGGATACGGATCAGAAAGAAAAGGCAGATCAGCATCAGCGCCGCGCGATCAAATACCGCCAGCAGCATGTTGAATATTTCGTGCACGGGAAGGCTCATGTAAAAGGCGTGAAAAAGCTATGATAAAAAACATCGCCGCCAATGACCAGTCAGGTACGCGTATTTGGCAATGAGGAAAACCCCCTTCTTTAAAAGGGGATTGATACCGGTCGGAAGATGTTTCGCCACATGTGAAAAAATGCCTTATTAGAACGTAACTTCATTGATATCAGCTTGTTAAATTTGAGGGTGTATATTTTCTCTTGTTGCCAGGATTTTGTTTTGCGCATTTTTTTTGGCTTCCCCTTTTTTAGACGTAAAATTTTTTCACATTTCCTCTCGACAGCAGGTTTTTTTTCAGGCTATGTTCAGGAAACGCCACAACCGTGGCGGCGTCGCTCGGACGGTCCGGGCGCTAACGTTAATCTGAGGAAGTTATGGCTGAATTCAGTCCTGAACGCCGTTTTACGCGTATCGATCGTCTCCCCCCTTATGTTTTCAATATCACGGCTGAACTGAAAATGGCTGCGCGTCGGCGCGGCGAAGATATTATCGATTTCAGCATGGGTAATCCTGACGGTCCGACACCGGCCCATATCGTTGAAAAACTCTGTACTGTTGCCCAGCGCCCGGACACGCACGGTTATTCCACGTCGCGCGGCATTCCGCGTTTGCGCCGTGCCATTTCTCGCTGGTATCAGGATCGCTATCAGGTCGATATCGATCCGGAAAGCGAAGCGATCGTCACCATCGGTTCAAAAGAGGGGCTGGCGCATCTGATGCTGGCAACCCTTGATCATGGCGACACGGTTCTGGTGCCCAATCCTAGCTACCCAATTCACATTTACGGTGCGGTGATTGCCGGTGCCCAGGTGCGTTCTGTGCCGCTGGTGGAAGGCGTTGATTTCTTCAATGAGCTGGAGCGCGCGATTCGCGAAAGCTACCCTAAACCGAAGATGATGATTCTGGGCTTCCCCTCCAACCCTACCGCGCAGTGCGTCGAACTGGAGTTCTTTGAAAAAGTGGTCGCTCTGGCAAAACGCTACGATGTGCTGGTCGTTCACGACCTGGCCTATGCGGATATCGTCTATGACGGTTGGAAAGCGCCGTCGATCATGCAGGTTCCCGGTGCTCGCGACGTGGCGGTTGAGTTCTTTACGCTCTCAAAAAGCTACAACATGGCGGGATGGCGTATCGGCTTTATGGTCGGCAATAAAACGCTGGTGAATGCGCTCGCGCGTATTAAAAGCTACCACGACTACGGCACCTTTACACCGCTGCAGGTGGCAGCCATCGCCGCGCTCGAAGGCGACCAGCAGTGCGTGCACGATATTGCCGCACAGTATAAGCGCCGCCGCGATGTGCTGGTAAAAGGCCTGCATGAAGCCGGATGGATGGTCGAAATGCCAAAGGCGTCAATGTACGTCTGGGCGAAAATCCCTGAACCTTATGCCGCCATGGGTTCGCTGGAGTTTGCTAAGAAGCTGCTACAGGATGCCAAAGTTTGCGTGTCGCCTGGCATCGGGTTTGGTGATTATGGCGATACGCATGTGCGTTTTGCCCTGATTGAAAACCGCGATCGTATTCGCCAGGCGGTAAGGGGCATCAAAGCGATGTTCCGCGCCGATGGTCTGCTTCCCGCTACCACAAAATCCACGGCGGAAGACACAGAGCAGTAAGCCTGGGCACACAGGCCTTTTCACAAATGAAAACAGGAGCCAAATGGCTCCTGTTCTTCTTTTCGTTCTACGAACGTTGCTCAGATCATCAGGGCAAATGTACCGGCCCAAACAATGACCATCACCGAAATGCCCATAAAGAAATATTTCACGCTTCATCGCTCCGCATACACAAGTATGCATTCATGACCAGATCAGGACTGAGTATAGAGAGGTGAAACTACGCCAAATTGAAAATGGGAATTTTCTCCCTTTCGGCCACAGCTCCATCTCAGAATTCTTGATGCGTATCGCATCAGACGGGGCTAATGTACGCCTAAATTTTGCGCCTTACAAGAGGCATTTTTTTAAATACTTTCCGCAACTTACAGAGTGTCGGGCTTTGGCGACAGATTAATTTCTTTGCGGAATAAATGCCCGTTGAGCGACGCGTTGTCACAGGATTGAAACCTGTAATTTGACCGTTGAATTACAAGGTTATTTTGTGATCGGTCGCACGTTTTGTGCTCGCCACTGCGGATGGGCAGGCGAGTCGATACAGCATTGTGAGTGGGAGTGTCTTTTCAAAAGGTATGCATCACCGGTCTGAAAACAGTGCTTTTTACCGAACAGCAAACCTGTATTTGTGAGTTATGCCTTCATTGTTATCACTTCAAAAATTGCGATGTCTCTCATTTTTGCCATAAAACTGCGTATAACATCATTTATAAGTTTAACTGGCAGTGAATGAGATGATAATAATTTGCTATTAAAATGGATTTGCATCATTTTCATGGAATTTGGTTTGCAGGCTAATTGTATTCTCTGAAACTGAACGCCTGGGGGAAATTTACTTAGCCTGATCATGACTACGCGAGAATAAGTATCTTTCAAATAACTCAATTAAATAAATGAACAATCGGATTAAAGTTAAATTTAATTTCTGGTTCACTTAATCTAATGGATACTTAGGGGGAAGCTATGGACTCTTTCGTTGCCAGACAGCCGATATTCGATCGTGACTTGCATACCGTAGCCTATGAGCTCCTTTTTCGTTCTGGAATGAATAATTATTTTCCAAACGTACCGGCCGATTATGCGACCAGCCAGATGATCTCCGACCAGTTCCTGGGTATCCCAACCTTTCGCTTTGTAGGGGAGAATATCTCTTATATTAATTTCCCCTATCAAATGATTGTTCAGGGGATGGCTGACATCTTACCTCGCGAACGCGTCGTCATTGAAATATTGGAAGATGCTGTCCCTGATGATGCGCTGTTCGAGGCCGTGCGCTATCTCTTCGCCTCAGGCTATACGCTGGCATTAGATGATTTTGCGATGGACGAGGCGTGGGATCGTTTTTTACCCTATATAACTATCCTGAAATTTGACGTTAAGGCGAACTCGTTTGAAGAAATCAATGGATTTCTGAAACGTCATGCGTTGCAGTTAAAAACAAAAAATCTGCTGGCGGAAAAAATCGAAACATATGACGAGTTTAAACAATATAAAGACCAGGGCTTCCATTTGTTTCAAGGTTATTTTTACAGTAAGCCGGAAATTATTCAGAGCAAACGCCTGCCACACAAAGCTGCACACCTCTTCCAGTTGATGAGCGAAGTTAACGCGCCAGAGTTAGATTTTGATAAAATCGGGCGTATACTCGAACATGATTTATCGTTGACTTACAAGATCTTAAAATATGCCAAAAATATTGTGCATCGCGTTAGTGGCATAAGCGCTGTCGACAACTTAACGCTCAAAAAAATTGCTATCTATTTGGGGCGAAGTGAATTAACTCGCTTTGTTTCGCTGGTTTGCCTGGCCAATCTCTCTAATAAAGACACTAACGAGCTTTATCATCTTTCCCTGTCCAGGGCTAAATTCTGCGAAATCATTGTTGCGCGTACACATTCAACGTGTTGTGCGCAGGAGGCATTCTTATGCGGATTGTTTTCATTACTGGATGCCATGCTGGAGATCCCGCTTGAGGAAATTTTCGAGCAAATAACACTTCCTTTATCCGTTCGCAATGCGCTGGTGCACAAACAGGGTACGCTTTATGACCTGCTTAGCCTTGTACAAAGTTATGAGCGCCGTGAATGGGAAGCGGTACAGCAACAGGCAAAAAAACTGAATATTCCAGGCTGGGAGGCTGTTGATGCAATGGGGGAAGCTCTCGCCTGGGCGGATGCGACAGTCTCATGACACCGCTCCAAAGAGGGCATTTTTCACACGGCAGATTAATCATTTTGGCGTATGAATGCGGTCATTATCACGAAACATGCAGGCGATATTTCGTACTGTTGAGATAACGTTTAGGTTAAGGTGTTATATTTTTAATCACCACAACCTTTAAGGTTATTGGTCGTTACATCAACAGTAAAAGGAATTTCTGCATTGGATATCCCCCGTATTTTTACGATCACCGAAAGCGAACACCGCATTCATAACCCCTTTACGCCAGAAAAACTCGCGACACTCGGTGCGGTACTACGCCTGAAACCGGGTATGCGCATACTTGATCTTGGCAGCGGCTCGGGTGAAATGCTCTGTACCTGGGCACGCGATTATGCCATCACCGGCGTCGGCGTTGATATGAGCCAGCTTTTCAGCGAACAGGCGAAACAGCGTAGCGAAGAACTCGGCGTCAGCGAAAACGTGACATTTATTCATGGCGATGCGACAGGTTTTGTCACGGATGAAAAATGTGACGTGGCCGCCTGTGTGGGCGCAACCTGGATTGGTGGCGGGGTAGCAGGGGCTATCGCGCTGTTACAAAAAAGCCTTCACCCTGAAGGGATTATCCTTATTGGCGAGCCTTACTGGCGGCAGCTACCGCCAACGGAAGAGGTAGCCCAGGCCTGTTTCGCCAACGCGATAGCAGACTTTCATACGCTACCTGAGCTTGTCGCATCATTTGATGAGCTGGGCTTTGACGTCGTCGAGATGGTACTGGCAGACCAGGAAGGGTGGGACCGGTATGAAGCGGCGAAGTGGCTGACGATGCGCCGCTGGCTTGAGGCCAACCCTGATGATGATTTCGCGCCAGAGATTCGTGCGACGCTTACGGCAGCGCCAAAACGCCATGTTAGCTGGACGCGTGAGTTCCTGGGCTGGGGTGTCTTTGCGTTAATGGCGCGCTGACCCGTCCCGTCCCCTCCCCTCCCTGAGTGGGGTATCTTCAGATACCCCGTTTTTCTGTTGGTAGGGCGTCGGGATATCTTAAAACAAGAGTGCTTTCGACCACGCCGCTTCGTTGCTAAAATAACCGCCCGGCAGACTTACACTTATCCGCAGGAATGAGGGAGACGCAGTGGTGGATCGGATTGATTATGAAATCGAAAAATATAGCTTCACCGAACTGAATGAATCTCCCCGTATCGCTCGCCAGTGGGCAGACACGCTTGACGAGTGCCGTCAGACGCAGGCGAACGCCGAAGAGCGATTACGCATTGCGCTGCTCAACGTCGATTACGTGACCAGCTTTGAGCTTCCTTTTCGCTTATTGTTAATTCGCGCGCCGCAGTTGATTGCCAGCCTGCGTGATGAGCTACAAATCGGTCAGAAAAACGTTATTTTCAACGGTAAACGTTTCGGCTGCGTCTATACCCTGAAAACCGATTTAAGCGATATACCAGATGCATTCCAGTATCGCCTTTCAACCCGTATCCGGCGGGTAGATGCCTCCGGGTCAGTGGCTACGCCTTATCAGCAAATCGCCAAAGAGGTAAAAGCTCCACGCGAACGACTAAAACTTGCGCTGGAAAGAGGGCTACCGGTTACAGCGCTTGATGGGCTTTTCTGGTTTGGGATCCAGCGTATTGCTGCCGATGTGCAACGGTTGCGAAAAACCGGTATGGCGATCGCCACGGCGGAAGTGGATATCTTTGACAACCTGACGGGTACTACCCGGCGAGTCCCGGTGTATCGCAGCGTGACGTAAATTCGCCTGCCGATGTTCACCGAACAGATGTGAAAACCCTCCTTTATGTTTGAGCAAACGTCGGCTGGCTGCGTTTGCTCTTTTACGCACGTCAGTGATATCTCTTTATCCTTTATTGATACTTATATTATTACGCCACATTAGCTGAAATTTTCAGGTTTAATGTATGAGAGTTTGAGTTAAGTTTTATTTTAATATTCTTTTTATAATCTCCTTAATTTATTCATCTTTCAGGCATTACTATTTCTATGGTTTTGCTTAAGGATGAATAAAATGAAAATAATTGGATTGGATGAGCATCGCAGTTTACGTGGGAACGGCGCGCTTAAATATTTCGAACTTGAAGGTGTACCGAGTGACGAATGGGCGCGTATTTTTCAAAGCCACTTTGTGAATCAGGATATAAAAGTATGGATTGAGGGATATTGCATAGTCCTCCAGTGCCAGACTGAAGAGATCCCGAAATACAGAGAGCTTTTACAAGCTAAGTGCGATGAAATCACAGCACAATTAATACCTTAGGGACTTATAGCCCGTTAAAAAGGCGATAAGTATCCGATCAAAATAAGTAAATGGCATCTGAAAAGTGGAATATCCACTGTGTAAGATGCCGTTTTTAATGCCAGAGCGGTGTTAACTTTCGCCAAAGTACTCACTAAGCGACATGACCAGCCTGCATTCATTATCGACAGTCAGCGCACGCCAGCCCGTGCCCGTTTCTCCTTCCCGAATAACAGGCATTCCCTGTTGCGTCAGATGCGTAATCAGCGTTGAAAACTCCGCCTCATTCACCGGACGGGGCTGCCAGAAGGTCTTTTTATTATCAGTAAAGATGGGCAGCAATTGAATTTGCGGCTGCCGGGTACCCACTAACAGACGAACGATAAAACCGTAAGACGGCATGCCGCGCTCCTGATATTCACCGTTACTGTTAAACACCGCATTACCGATACTGTAAATCACCAGGCTTTGATCCTGCTGTGCCGCTTCGCCTGCCATATGCGGCCCGGAGCCAATGATCAGATCGGCACCGGCATCACTCAGTTGCTTAGCCAGGGTGCGCTGGCGGGCGGTGGTCCAGCGGTAGTCCAGCCCCCAGTGAGCAAGAACAATCAGCGTGGCGGGGTGAGCGCTCGCTTTCTCTTTGCGAAGCTGTTCAATCAGCCCACCACTGATACAGGCGACGCCCGCGCGGCGAGGGCGGGCATAAAAGGCGCATTCCTCTTCCATATAACGTCGATACCAGTAGGCGCTGAAAATCTTGTACGTCCGCTTGCCCACGGTGACGACCAGCGGCGCTTGCGCCTGCTGCGCGTTTATCCCGGCGCCCACGCAGGCGATTCCCGCCTCGCGAAACGCTGTCAGCGTGCTATACAGACCGGGTAACCCGGCATCCATCGCGTGATTGTTGCCCAGCGCCACCGCATTGATACCCTGTTTGCGCAGGGCGGCGACAGAGGCGAGCGGATCGCCTGTCAGGCAGAACGGTTTACGGCCTGCAAGACTGGCGCTGAGATCGGTGGTCAGCGCCGCTTCAAAGTTGGCAAGCGTCATGTCGCTGTTGCGAAGAAGGGGGGCGATAGCCGCAAAACTATAGTCATAGCCGTAGCGCTGGAGTGCGTCATCAATGCCGCGGGCCTTACGCCGGGCGGTGTACCACTCACCGAAATAGGTATCACCCAGAAATGTCAGCGTCGCCGTCGGTGAGTCAATCTGGCGAACGCTGGGGGCACAGGTGACCGGTTGATGGGCGGTATCGGCCTGTGCGAGCAGTTCATCGAGAAGATAATCAAGGTGGAAAGCATCGTTTGCTCCCGCCGCGCAGGCCAGCCAAAGCTCGCCTGAAAACCATTGCAGCGCAAAACCCCAGTTTCCGGCACTGAATTGCCCCCACGCGCTGCCGTCACTGTGCAGATTGCCAGTTTTGCGATAGATGCGCTCGCCGATGACGGCTTCCTGTTCGCAAAACCACGGCAACAGGTGCGGATAACGCTGGTAGAAATGGCGCACAAGCCTGGCGATATCCAAAAGTGCCGTGCGCTGCCCTGGGCGCACGCGACCGGAGACGGTATTCATATGCGTGTGCGGCATGCCGATAGCGGCGCTCAGTTCCCGCAACCGGGCCAGCGCTTTTGCACTGCTGCCTGCCAGATGCTCTGCCAGGTTAATGGCCGCATCGCAGGCGTTATGTAGCAACATGCCCTGTAGCAGGGACTTCACGGTCAGTTTATCACCCTGCCTGAGTGCCAGCGCCGGGTTACCTTTCAGGATATCCGCCGCGATCTCCCGCACGGTGATGGCGGTCTCCAGAGTGGTTTTTTTATTTAACAGGCGAGCAGCGACACAACAGGTCAGCAGTAACTGGCTGAGGTAGTGCGACGCAAAGGGGCTATCGGCCCGTTCCGCGACGCGTTGCTCACCGCTAGAGAGGTTGATCAGCAGGCGCGCGGTGTGCCCTTTACGCAGCGCGGGCGGGGCGGCAAGTCGGGTTTTCAGTAGACTGACAACCTGCCTGAAATCCGAGTTTCGCACACTGCCTTTTACCAGCACGATATCGCCGGGGCGCAGCGACGGGGCGGCGGCGTCAACCAGCGCCTGCGCCGTCTGAAAATGACCACCCCGCGCGGCTTCCGGCAGTGTCTCATGTAATGCCGTCATCTCCTCGCCGTGCAGAAAGGCATGCTGGCAGCCAGCTTCCAGTAATGGCGTCGCCAGAGAACGGTGAATGGCCAGGCTCTGATCGCCGAGATTAACGATGCGTCCCAGCAGGGCAATGACACGTCCGCCATGAGCTCGGGCACGTTGCGCCGCCACCGCAAACGCATTGAGCATGGAAAGATATTCGGCGTTGTAACTGTCATCAATTAGCGTGGCTGTCCCGCCGCCGGGCAGGGATAACGGGGTAATGCACAGATGCTGACCATCGCTGCGATAACCCTCAAGGCCTGCGATAATTTGCGGCAGGTTCACGCCCAGCAGATCGGCGGCAATCAGCGATGCAACCGAATTGAGCGCGCCACCGTTACCGGGCACGGCCAGCCGGTAGCTGACGACCTGCTGATGAAAAGCGACCGTGACTCTGCTTCCGTTGTCGTCTGGTGTTATCCCGGTGATACGCACATCTGCGTCCGGGTTGAATCCGTAACTGATAATCCGCGCGCCGTCGCGTTCAACGCTTGCCGCGACAGTCGCATACTCGGCCATATCGCGGTGCAAAATGGCGTAACCACCGGGGATAAGACCATGACTGATGCGCGCCTTATAGCGTGCCACGTCATTCAGGGTGGTCACGTTCTTGCCCACCTGAGTCATCCCGATTTCGGTAATGATAACGATGTGCGGTTTAATGCGATGCCCGACACCCCCGTTACGCATCCAGAGCGCGGAGATGGCCACTTCCATCACGACGGCCTGTGGGTTCGATACTGCACGCGCCAGGGTGACGGAGGCACCGGTACGGGTGTTGTGGTTGCCGCGGCTGGCTATCACAGACAGGTTGCCGGTCAGGATCGCCTCCAGCATCTCTTTGGTCGAGGTTTTGCCGACGGTACCTGTGACGGCCACCAGTTTGCCGTTAAAACGCCGCCGTGCTTCTTCGGCCAGTAAGTGAAGCGCCTGATAACTGTCACCTACCACCAGTTGTGGAAAGTCAGGCGGCAGGCCTGCGAGTTTGCGCTGGACAATCGCGCCGCAGTAGCGGGAGGCCTGCTCTGGCAGCAGGGTGTGCGTATCCTTCCAGCCCGCGTAAATACCGGTATTACCTGAGCCTTGCAGCCAGGTATCGGTGTCAATCGCAACGAACAGACAAGGGCGGTCATATGACGTGTTGTCATGCAAAATGGCGATGTCGCCCGCAATCCAGGCGGCATCCGGGCGGTTGTGCCAGAGGCTACCGGGTAACAACTGCGTAAGATCTGCGGCGGTCCAGCCCGGCGTGTTGGTGCCAGTGTTGCGTGGGCGAGGGGGGTTCTGGCGCATGGTTGTATCCTTACTCATTCAGGGCAGTGCCGTGGCGCGGGCAAAGGGCTATCGCATTAACCCCCTGATTACCCTGTAAATCATGGTATCCCGGCGCGACGGCGGGGCGTTCGAGCTGCTTCACCTGATGGCCATGTTCACGCAAAGCCTGTACGAACCGGGTTTGCAGATCGAACGGCGTGTTGCGATCCTGCCGGTTGCCGATCACCAGGATTAAACGTGCGGGATCGTTCGCTATACCCGCTACGTGGTCGAGGGGATCCCACGGGTTAGCGAGCCCGGTGCCGTCCAGGTCCGGGGCCGAGGCCTCGCCACGTTCTTTCCGCATACGCCCGGCCCGTTCCAGTAGCCCCCATGCGCCTGAGGTGAGCACGGCACAGTCAATATCCCGGCGTCCAAACGTGAGCAGCGCCGATGCGGCCGTTGCGCCACCGCTGTGTCCGCTGAGGATAAAGCGCGCAATACCGTAGCGCGCTTTGATAGCATCTACGGCGGCATTCAGCGCGAGAAATTCTTCTGCCTGGCGGCGGCGATAGTGGTTGCCGCTGGAACCATAGGTTCCCGGACGGGCAACAATCAATGTTGGGAGCCCGCTCCGACGAAAAATGGCCTGCGCCTCGCGGCGTTGCGCGTCGGCTGTATTGGCCGGGATCTGGTCTGGCGGGCGCTTAATCAGCGATACCCGATCGCCTTTAAACATCACCAGCGCCAGAGGCGCATCGTGCAGGGAGCCCGCACTAAAGTAGCGAATACAGGCCGCGCCGCCCGCGTACTGCACCCACACGGCGTCATCGCCAACCGGACAGGTCTGCGGGTTAGCGGGCTGGTTCCACAGTAGCGGCGTGTCGGCATGGGCGACCACACCGACAAGCAGCAACAGAAAAAGTGCGTAAAAAGGCCTCACAGCACCGCCTCAACGGGCAAAGATATAGATGTACAGAATACACAACCAAGCATTCATAATGTTATTATGATACAAGGATTTTCAGCACTGGGGATGCCCGGGAGCAATTAAGGAGTCAAATGTCGCTCAGCCACTTACTTGCGCAAACCCGCCCGGTGATGGAAACGCTGGATGTCGCGGCAAAACCGTCTCTGTGCCCGTCCTGGGTCATCTTTTTTAGCGTGTCCGACAGTAAAAGCCGAGCCCACGTTGTGCGCGGCTGCGGCGAGACATTCGACAAAGCCTGGCAGCAGGGAACGCAGGCGCTGCAACAGTGGCGTAAAAAGAGTGGCCTTAAGGCCTGCTGGCTGCGAGTTGACATGGTCGACAAGGTCGACGCGCTACGTTGGGATACGTTGCAGGCTCGTCTGGCGAAGACCAAACGGAACTATTTTCGCTTCGGATTGAGTCTGGACCCGGCATTTTGCTATGCCATGCTGGAGCAAGAGATCGCCGCCAACGCGCTGCTCTATAACGGCGATCACGGCGTCGCCACCCCTAACGCCAGTAACCTTGCCCATTATTCCCGTCGTCGCTTTGGGGCGGTCTTGAACTGGCCTGAGCACCCTGACCAGACGCTGTGGCGTTTCACTACCCGCGCGCTGTTTTGCGACGGCGAGCAGGTCTTTCCCATCGAGTCGGACGGACGTAACAGCGGCTATCGCCAGTTGCCCGAGTGGCAGGAGACTGCCCTGGAGCCGATGATTGGCTCGGCGACGGATTACCTGGCACGCCAGGTGACACCTTCCGGACGTTATCATTACGGCTGGTTCCCCTGCTTTGATCGCGCCATTCCGACCTATAACGCCTTGCGCCATGCCAGCTCGACCTACGCCTTGCTCGAAGGGTGGGAAGTGACGCAACACCCCGCCCATTTTGCGGCTATTGAGCGGGCGCTGGATGCCCTGTCTACCACGTTTATTCGTACCTGCTCTTTGCCCGATGGCGGCGAAGCCGATTTCCTGGTGGACACGGGGGATGAGATCAAACTGGGCGGTAACGCGGTTTGTATCCTGGCGATGGCGAAATATACAGAACTGACCAATGACGACCGCTATCTGGGCGCGATGGCGCGGCTGGCGGCTGGCATCGGTTTTATGCAGAACGCGCAGAACGGGGGCTTCGTACATGTGCTCAATGCCGGGGATTTATCGCTCAAGGCGGAGCACCGCATTATCTATTACGACGGGGAAGCCGCCTTTGCCCTGATGCGGCTCTATGGGTTGACGAAGACACCGCGTTGGCTGGAGATGGTCGAGCGGGCAATGGACTATTTTATCGAACAGAAACACTGGCAGGCCCATGACCATTGGCTCAGTTACTGCGTTAATGAATTGACGCTCTACCGGCCGCTGGAACGCTATTATCAGTTCGGTCTGGATAATGTACGCGGTCATCTCGATTTTGTGCAGGAACGTATTACCACTTACCCCACGTTGCTGGAGTTGATGATGGCGGCGTCGCGGATGATAGAACGGCTTGCCGTTTCGCCATATCAGCACCTGTTAGCCGACTTCGATATGACCGTGTTCAACCAGGCGCTGGAAACCCGTGCCCGCTATCTGGCGAATGGTTTTTTCTGGCCGGAGCTGGCCATGTTTTTTAAAAATCCGCCGCGTATTGTCGGCAGCTTTTTTATTCGTCACCACAGCTATCGCGTCAGGATTGACGATGTCGAGCATTACCTTTCCGGCTATGTCGCGTATCGTAAACGCTGGCTGACGCGACCTGAGCGCGCCATGCAACTGACAATGCCCGTTAGCAACGTTGCCCGGACAGGCTGACGTATGCGGCGCCCCCACCGTCATTTGTTGTGTGCAACGCTGCGACGCGGGTTATCCTTCGCGCTGGTGGTGTTGCTTATTTTCTCTCCTGGACTGGGCGCCGGGTGGGATTTTAACGCCATCTCCACGCAAACTGAGCGGCTCTACGGCCCGGCGACGCCAGCCGCCAGGCAGCGGATTGATGAGTGGGCCGCCTTGCTTAAAAATCCGCCACAGGGCACGATTCAGGATAAGTTGAATCAGGTAAATCGGTTTTTTAATGCCCGAATGGCGTTCAAAGATGACATTGTTGTCTGGCATCAGCAGGATTATTGGGCAACGCCGATAGAATTTTTACGTAAAGGGGCAGGGGATTGCGAAGATTTTGCGCTGGCGAAATATTTTACGCTGCGTGAGATGGGAGTTCCCGCCAACCAGTTGCGTATTACTTACGTTAAAGCACTTCAGTTGAATCAGGCGCATATGGTGGTGACGTGGTATGCCACCCCTGATGCGATCCCATTAGTACTGGATAACCTGAAAACCGCCATCTTGCCTGCCACACAGCGTACAGATCTGCTCCCGGTTTATGCTTTTAATGGGGAAGGGCTGTGGTTGCCGCAATCCGGCGGGAATAAACGCGTGGGGGACAGTAAACGACTCTCCCGCTGGCAGGATCTTCTCACCAGAATGCGTGCAGAAGGATTTGAAATTAATGAATAGGATGTGGCTATGTCCCTTTATAAGCAGCTACTGATCGGCATCTGTTTATTTACGCTCGTCATTTTCTGCGGCAACTTTTTTGTTTCTCTGGAGGGGTCCAGGGAGCAATACCGGAATCAGCTCAGCGCCCATGCACAGGATGCGGCAACGGCGCTGGGGCTGTCATTAACGACCCATATTGATGATCCGGCAATGACGGAACTGATGGTGAACTCCATCTTTGACAGCGGTTATTTTTACCGTATTCGGGTGGTGGATATTAAAACCAACAAACCCATCATTGAGCGCACCGACAATCCGCAAAACGCCAGCGTGCCGGACTGGTTTGTCCGCATGGTAAATCTGAGTCCAGGGGAGGGCGACGCCATTGTCACGCATGGCTGGACGCAGGTTGCCAGGGTTGAGGTCGTTAGCCATCCGATGTTCGCCCTGGCGCGTCTTTGGGACAATATGGTCGCCAGCTTTTTGTGGCTTATCGGCTGTAGCTTGTTATTTATTCTCGGTGTAACTCTTCTGCTGCGCCGTCTCTTGCGACCGCTTAACTACATTGTGGAGCAGGCGATGGCTATCTGTCGCCGCGAGTTTCTCAATGTTTCCGCGCTGCCGAAAACGCCGGAACTGCGTCGGGTCGTTGAGGCGACCAACCTGATGGTGACGCAACTTGAGGCGTTGTTTGGCGAGCAGGCGCAGCGCACCGAATCCTTGCGCCGGGAGGCTTACCACGACAGCCTGACGGGCCTGAACAACCGTCGCGCTTTTGATATGCAATTGCAGTCGCGTCTGAGTGATGAAGAGAATGACGCGGGTCACCTGATCCTGTTGCGGGTTCAGGATCTTATCGGCCTTAATCAGCGTCTTGGCGGTGCGAAAACCGATAAGCTGCTGATCGCGGTGGCAGATATTCTCAATGGCCTGCAAAAGCATTACTTCCGTAATGAAGGTTTCCTGGCCCGTGTGCGCGGCGGGGAGTTCGCCATACTTGCCCCGCAGTTCCTGCATAATGAACTCGACAACCTGACTAACACCCTCAGTACCCAGCTTAAGGCGCTGTCAGAAACAGGAATGAGCGACGTGACACCAGTCGCCCATTTCGCGCTGGTGCCCTTCCATGTTGGCGACAAGCCACAGACGATACTGATGCAGGCAGACCAGGCGCTGGCAATGGCGGAAACCGAAATGCGCTTTTTTGCCAGCACGGATATGACGGTTACAGACGATAGCGAAGAGGATCATCATAGCTGGTATACCCGTCTGGATGCGGTACTGACAGACGGTGCTTTCGAGCTTTTCTCGCAGCCGGTTTATGAATGCAACAATGCGCATGTTGTTTTGCATCATAAAGTGCTTGCCCGTATCAGAACGCCGGAGGGCGAACTGATACCCGCAGGACGTTTTATGCCGTGGATCCACCGCCTCGATCTCAGTCGCCGCATGGACATTGTGATGTTGCAACAGACGCTGCGTGAGATGGAAAAATCAAACCGGCCACTTGCACTGAGTATTAGCGGTGCCAGTGTGGCTGATGACCAAAGCCTTCATGCATTGTTACAACCCTTGGTGAATGCGCCACAATTGGCATCGCGCCTGACGCTGGAACTGGATGAAAACGAGCTACCCGATGCCGAGCGGGTCACTATTCTGGTCAAACGGCTTAAAACGCTGGGCTGCCGTTTAGGGATCCAACATTTTGGCGGCCGGTTCCATCTCATCGGCAATTTGCCGCAGTGGGGGCTTGCCTGGCTCAAAGTTGACGGTAGCTACATTCGTAATATTGATAGTGAAGAAGATAAAAAACTGTTTATCGAGGCCATTTATTGGGCAACCCGACAAATTAATTTGCCACTGATTGCTGAACGTGTGGAAACAGCGGGCGAACTGGCGGTTCTCGAAAATATCGGCCTGTATGGCGCAATGGGGCGCTATTTTGCTGATGCCAGCACCCTGGGCGGAAATTAACCTGTCAGGCTAAAAAGAGGCTGAAAATGTACTACATAGAACGCGATGAAGCGGGGCGTATTATTCAGGTGGAGCTTGTCCCTTTTCATGCCATGACAGAACAAAGTGAAGTCAGCACAGCAGAAATTGACGAATGGATGCGGCAGAAAGAAATTCGCGAGGCATCGCTACTGCAATTGCGGCAGAGCGATCTCGAGATGGTTCGCGTCCTGGAGGACCTGATCGAAGTACTGATGAGTAAAGGCGTCATTAGCATTACCGATCTGCCACCGGTCGCTCAGGCAAAGCTCACCAGCCGTGCACAGGCGCGTCGTTCGTTGAGTGGTCTGGAAGGATTAATTTCCGATGATGACGATGAGGGATTTATATAATTCGTCATTTTTACTTACGCAATATATATCATGTACGACACAGGGACTATTGACAAAGTCCCTTTTTTTTAACCTAAATTCCTGCCTGCACTACTATTCATTCACTTCATCTATTAATATAAGGTCTTTAAGCGAAGCGGCATCAATAAATCCTCTGCCGGAACGTGCTTTCATTACCTTTGTTACATGTTGCATTACAAATACTAATTAAATTCTCTTTTAGCATTCTACGCCTGGTCAGTGGATGAATTGGGCGAGAACAGGATCGAGGGAACTACACATGAGCGGCGTCTCTGGGATCGTCAAAGCGGTAATAGGACAAGTGTTTGCAGTAGCACCTGATGGCAGCCAGCGTTTATTGGTTGAAGGTGACAGGGTCCTCGAAGGAGAGCAGGTCGAGACTGGGGCTTCTGGTGCAATTACCTTGTCTTTGGCGGATGGCAAGCAACTGGACCTTGGCCGTGACAGTCACTGGGACAGTACGGGCAGCGTGACCACTGAACCTACGGCTACTCAGCAACAAGATGTTGCCGCTATACAACAGGCGATCGCAGATGGGCAGGATCCGACGCAAACCCTTGAAGCGCCAGCCGCGGGTCCCCAGGCAGGTGGCACTGGCGGCAGTGATGCCGGCGGAAGCGGCGGCGGATCGCACACACATGTGGTCCTCGATTTAACCGGTCAGATCGTTGACCCTGGTGCCGGATACCCAACGGTTGGCATTGATTTCCCTGATGCCGAACGCCCCCAGGAATTAACGCGGCTTGATCCTGGCGTTGCCACTGCATCAACCCCTGCCGATCCCAATACGAATCCGAACCCGCCCGATGATTCCGACGCTGATGCCGATGCCGACGCCGATGCAGATGCAGATGCAGATGCCGACGCGGATGCTGACTCAGACGCCGACGCCGACGCTGATGCTGATTCTGACGCTGACGCCGATGCGGACGCTGATTCCGACGCTGATGCAGATGCTGACTCAGATACAGATTCTGATGCCGATGCCGATGCCGATGCCGATTCTGATGCCGATGCGGATTCTGATGCAGATGCAGATGCGGATGCCGATGCAGATGCGGATGCGGATGCAGATTCTGATGCCGACGCCGATGCTGATTCAGACGCCGACGCAGACGCGGATGCGGATGCCGACGCGGATGCTGACGCTGACTCAGACGCCGATGCGGACGCTGATGCAGATGCAGATTCTGATGCGGATTCTGACGCCGATGCGGACGCGGATGCCGACGCCGATGCCGATTCCGATGCCGACGCGGATGCCGATGCTGATTCCGATGCAGACTCTGATGCGGATGCCGACGCCGACGCGGATGCTGATTCAGACGCCGACGCCGATGCAGACTCTGATGCAGATGCAGATGCAGATGCAGATGCAGATGCAGATGCAGATTCTGATGCCGATGCAGACTCTGATGCGGATGCGGACGCTGATGCTGACTCAGACGCCGATGCGGATGCAGACTCTGATGCCGATGCCGATGCGGACGCTGATTCCGACGCCGATGCTGATTCAGACGCCGATGCTGATTCAGACGCCGACGCCGACGCGGATGCCGACGCGGATGCTGATGCTGACTCAGACGCCGATGCGGATGCAGACTCTGATGCAGATGCAGATGCAGATGCGGATGCCGATGCAGATGCAGATGCAGATGCAGATGCCGACGCTGATGCCGATGCGGACGCCGATGCCGACGCCGATGCCGACGCCGACGCCGACGCCGACGCCGACGCGGATGCGGATTCCGATGCAGACTCTGACGCCGATGCCGATGCCGACGCTGATGCTGACTCGGATGCGGATGCAGACGCCGATGCAGATTCTGATGCGGATGCGGATTCCGATGCAGACTCGGATGCGGATGCAGACGCCGATGCAGACTCGGATGCAGATGCAGATGCAGATGCAGATGCAGATGCAGATGCAGATTCTGATGCCGATGCAGACTCTGATGCGGACGCTGATGCTGATGCTGACTCAGACGCCGATGCGGATGCAGACTCTGATGCCGATGCCGATGCCGATGCCGATGCCGATGCCGATGCTGATGCCGATTCCGATTCCGATGCGGACGCTGATTCCGACGCCGATGCTGATTCAGACGCCGACGCCGACGCGGATGCCGACGCGGATGCTGATGCTGACTCAGACGCCGATGCGGATGCAGACTCTGATGCAGATGCAGATGCAGATGCAGATGCAGATGCGGATGCAGATGCAGATGCCGATGCAGATGCAGATGCAGATGCCGATGCGGACGCGGATGCGGATGCGGATGCGGATTCCGATGCCGACTCTGACGCAGATGCCGACTCTGACGCCGATGCAGATTCCGATGCGGACGCTGACTCTGATGCTGATGCTGATTCTGACGCTGACGCGGATTCCGATGCGGACGCCGATGCGGACGCTGATTCCGACGCCGATGCGGATGCCGACGCTGATGCGGATTCTGACGCCGATGCCGACGCGGATGCCGATGCCGATGCCGATGCAGACTCTGATGCAGATGCAGATGCAGATGCAGATGCGGATGCCGATGCCGATGCCGATGCCGATGTGAAGCTGACCGTGACGATCACGCCTGGCGGCAAAACAACGGATACGTCAGATAATAC
This sequence comes from Citrobacter sp. BDA59-3, assembly GCF_015167655.1. Taxonomy (NCBI): domain Bacteria; kingdom Pseudomonadati; phylum Pseudomonadota; class Gammaproteobacteria; order Enterobacterales; family Enterobacteriaceae; genus Citrobacter; species Citrobacter sp. BDA59-3. Next base: position 3,885,706 of record NZ_CP063427.1, on the reverse strand, counting down.
GATCACCCATATCAATGGCGGCAGCGGGAACCCGAACGGATACGATATCCAGAACGGCGTAATCGTGGCGATTGGCAGTAACGTACATGTCTGGCTGACGCCGGATAGCCCGGATGGCGCCATCAAGGGCGACTTTGTGCCGAAATCCGACAGCGCGTCGCAGATTCACTATTACACCAGCAGCGGTAATGCCAACACCGACGATAGTGCCAAAGGGCACACCGATATCTTCGTTGTCGGTGACCATGCGGGTGGTTATTACCAGCAGAGTGACTGGCCGAACAGCAAATATAATTTCGTCTCCCTCAAAGGGATCACTGGCAACGGCAACGTAACGGAAGGCGATGTCGGCAAAGACTATATTTTTGTTCAGGGTCACAGTGAGGACTACAAGGTAACAGGCGTTCCTCATCCGCAGAACCATCAGAACAACGATATTGATAATCTGCAGATTACCGACGAGAACGGTAAGCATCCTTTTGAAAACGCGAACCATATCGAGGGCGTGGTCTTTGGTGACGGGCCATCGTCATCTCACGGCGGCAGCACCACCACAAGCTACACGGTCACGTTGAATCTTGACGTTAACCTCGAAAGCTCCGACAGCAATGACCATCTGAACGCCATCACGGTTGGCGGGATCCCTGAACACGCGACCTTTAGCGGCAATTACACGGATGTCACTTATGATGCGGTCAACAAGGTCTATGTTCTGACCTTTGCCAGCGACACGACACACTATTCCGGACAGGTCAGCGTTGAATTACCGGATGGCAAGAGCACACTTGGCGATATTACTCTGGATGTCGACTCCACCGCGTCCGATCAACTCGAACACCATTTCACCTTTGATGGTGAAGAGGGCGGGCAGCACATCAGCGACAGCCATGGTGATGGCGCAGATGTAAACCATCTTGCAGATGCGTCTGACGAGACACATATGACGTTGAGTCATATCGCCGATGAGAGCCATTCAGACAGTGACTCGCTGTCGGATACCGACAGTCAGGCGCGGATGAGCAGCAGCGCCGCAAATGACACGCAAACGACAGAAGCTGATCATAGTTTGCTCACTGACAGTAGCCACAGCGCATCGTTAATTGATGACACAAGCTTAATGCTCACTCCGTTGGCTGCCGATAACACATCCGGTCACGCAGAGACACCGACGGCATCGGTGGATAACGCGATGACGCCTCTCTCTGCCCATGCCCAGGAGGAGGCGGCAAACACCCCGACCACCGCCGTGGACAATGACCAGCAGTTGAACTTTAGCGACATCATCCATGATGAAGAACATCACGACCTCAGCAGTTTGATCCAGGCGGGGCCGCAGAGTGAAACGGCGAATAACCCGACGGAAGCCGAGCATGTCCCGGCCGAAGGCGGTATGACTGCGAATACTGATAGTTACGATGCTGGCCACGAAGCGATGGTTGATAACCTGATCTCTAAACCGGAAGAAACAACCTGATAAGCCGCCGCTTAGCGCCACTGGGTGGCTAAGCGGCCTGTCACCGCAATGTGAATTCAGGGCTGGCGAGAGATTACGAGCGATTAAAACAGCCAGGACGCACTTTCTCCCCCGGTTCCGTGGCATTTTCCCTGGTGGGTCATCCCCACAATCAGGGGCATAACGAAAAGGAAGACAAGAATGAAATATGGTAGCCAGTTATTCATGGGGGCAGCGTTGACTGTGTGCGCGACACAGAGCCAGGCTACTACCCTTGAGCAGGCGGTAAAAGACAGCCTGTTATGGCACCCACAAGTTAACGCCTCGGCAAACAGTCGATACTCCGCTGAACAGGATCTTCGCGCCGCCAAAGGCGGCTATCTACCTTCGCTGGATCTCACCGCCGGTAGCGGCTGGGAACAAACCGACAATTCCACGACCCGCGCGGCGGGCGAGCATTTGCGTAACCTGAACCGCAGCGAATCGGCTATTAACCTTACGCAAAACGTCTTTAATGGCTTTGCGACTACCAGCGAAGTCGCGCGCCAGAAAGCAACGGTAAACTCGCGCGCCTGGACCGTGTTGAATACCAGCGAAAGCACCGCCCTGCAGGCTATTCAAAGTTATCTTGATGTGCTAATGCGTGAGCAGATGGTAAAACTGGCGGAAGACAACCTGCACAATCACGAGCGCGTGTTTGATCAAATTCGTCTGCGCACCGCCCAGGGGGTAGGCCGCCAGGCCGATTACGATCAGGCGGAAGCCCGCCTGGCGCAGGCGCGGAACAATCTCCTGACCGAACAAACCAACCTTGAAGACTCCAGAGCTAACTATCAAAGCGTTACCGGCAAAGATGCCGACACGCTGGTGATGCCTGGCAAGATTACGGTTCCCGCCTCACTGGAGGCCGCCCGCAAAGTGATGCTGGAAAACAACGCGCTGCTCAAACAGGCTGATGCCGATGTGGAAGCGACCCGCCAGCAGTATGAAGCGCAGAAATCGCGTTTTTACCCGAATGTTAATGTTGAAGTCGGTCGCACGATGGACAACAACCTTGACGGTACGCGCGGACATAACCAGGAATGGCAGGCAATGGTGCGTATGCGCTACAACCTGTACAACGGTGGCAGCGACCAGGCGACACTCACCTCTTACGCCTACAAAATGAAAGAGGCTCAGGATGTGAAAAATAATGCCCTGCGCCAGTTAAACGAGGAGTTGCGTCTTGCCTGGAATGCGAAGAACAACGCTGAACAACAGGTGCCGATCGCCAAAGAATATGCTGAGCGTAGCGTGACGGTGCGCAGCGCCTATCAGGAACAGTTCAGCCTGGGCGACCGTACGCTGCTCGATATGCTCGACAGTGAAAATGAAGTCTTCACGGCACAACGCCGTTACGTTGAACTGCAATTTGTCGACATGTTTACGACCTATCGCATCAGTGCCCGTACGGGGGAACTGCTTAAGAGTCTGAACATTCAGCCGCCATCGGCCTCACAGCCGCTTGATCAGGCTCAGCGTACGCAGGCGGAACTGCCGGAACTGAATTAATACGGCTCTAAAGAGTTGTGGGGTGACGGGCGGCATAAAACCGGCGATCACCTCGCTGTTTATGACCTGCGACCTGAGTCTGCAGAACACTGAGGCAAAGAATGACGCCTGCTACTGACACGCCTGAGAGCGTCGACATTTCCCCCGAAGCCCCGGTCAGGCACGATCCCCGGCAAACCCATGATGATCCGTTGCTGGACGCGCTGATGATCATCTGCAAGATGCATAACATCGCGACGAGTCGTACTGTTCTGACGACCGGGCTGCCGCTGGAGACCCATTCGCTGACGCTGGAGGCGTTTCCACGTGCCGCGGGGCGTGCGGGACTGAAAGCGCGAGTGGTACAGCGCCCCCTTGATAACATTACCGCGCTGTCGTTGCCTGCCATTCTGTTGCTGAAAAACGATCAGGCGGCCGTATTAATCGGCTGGGATGACAACCAGCAGGCCCGACTGCTGCCGAGCGAAACGGAAGGCGGGGAAATTACGCTATCACGGGAAACGTTGGCGGAAAATTACAGCGGCAGGGCGATTTTTATCTCCCCGGAACATGGGTTTGACGCCCAGCCGACGGCCACGTTACCGCGAACGACCACCTGGTTTCAGGACACCCTTAAACTCTCAAAATTCCTCTATTTCGATGCGGTGATCGCCAGCTTTCTGGTCAATCTTGTGGCACTGTGCGCCCCATTGTTTGTGATGAACGTTTATGACCGGGTTGTGCCTAATCAGGCAACGGCCACCTTATGGGTACTGGCCATTGGGGTGAGTATTGCGTTTGTTTTCGATTTTGTACTGAAAATCTTGCGGGGGATTTGCCTCGATCTGGCGGGTAAAAAGACCGACCTGGTGGTCTCCTCGGCGCTGTTCGAGCGGCTTTTAGGGATGAAGATGAAGCTGCGTCCAAAGCGGGTGGGCAGCTTTGCGCAGAACTTCCAGGAGTTCCAGTCGATTCGTGATTTCCTGTCGTCGCTGACGCTGACGGCCTTTATTGATTTCCCCTTCACCTTATTAATTTTATTGGTGATTGGAGTTATTGGTGGCCCACTGGTGCTGATCCCGCTGCTTTCCTATCCGCTGGCGTTGCTGGTGAGCTGGCTTATTCAGCGCCCGCTGATGTCGCGGGTACAAAAAACCTATCAACTGGCCAATGAGCGTCAGGCGATGCTGGTAGAGACACTGACCGGCCTTGACGCTATCAAAATCAATAACGCGCAGAGTGAGCGCCAGTACCAATGGGAGCATCTCACCGGCCAGTTGAGCAAACTGGAGCTGCGGGTGAAATCACTCTCCTACGTGGCGGTGAATTTTACCTCCTGGCTGCAACAGGCCAGCGGCGTGGCAATTATTGTCGCCGGGGTATATGTCATCATCGGCGGCAATCTCAGCATGGGGGGGCTGATTGCCTGCTACCTGTTGCATCGCCGTGCGATGATGCCCATCGGCCAGCTTTGCAGCCTGATTACCCGTTACCAGCGTGCGCGAATGACGAAATCGACCATCGACAGAATGATGGGGCTGGAGCAGGAAGTGCAGGAGGGTGAGGTACCGCTTAAGCGTGAAACCCTTTCGGGGGCAATTGAACTGCGTGATGTGACCTTTTGCTATCCGGGCAACCAGTATGCCTCGCTAAGTAACGTTTCACTGGTCATTAAGCCCGGTGAAAAGGTGGGCATAATCGGTCGTAGCGGTTCAGGAAAAAGCTCGCTGGCGAAATTGCTGGTCGGTTTTTACCAGCCGGACAGCGGCAGCGTGTTGATTGACGGTATCGACCTTCGCCAGATCGATGTGCACGATTTGCGGCATAACATTGGCTACGCGCCGCAGGACATCCACCTGTTCAATGGCACGCTGCGGGAAAACCTGCTCTACGGCGCAAGCTATGTTGACGACGAGACCATGCTGCGGGTCGCGAACCTGACCGGCGTGCATGAGTTTGCCCGCCGTCATCCCTCTGGCTACAACATGCAGGTTGGCGAACGCGGTATGAGCCTTTCCGGCGGGCAGCGTCAGGCGGTTACGCTGGCGCGGGCGTTGTTGCTCGACCCGCCGGTCCTGCTGATGGACGAGCCCACCAGTTCAATGGACAACACCAGTGAAGATCTGATTAAAAAAGCGCTGGCACCGGTTATCAGCAACAAGACGCTATTGCTGGTGACGCACCGTGCGTCGCTGCTGTCGCTGGTTGATCGGCTGATTATCGTCGACAACGGTAAGATCATTGCCGACGGCCCGAAAGAGAGCGTCATGAACGCGCTGAAAAAGGGACAAATTCATGCGAATCGTTGATGCGCTTAGCCGCCTGATGAACTGGCTCTCAGGAGAGAAACCTTCAGCAACCTTTACCACCAATGAGGTTAACAAGGCGCTGCTTGATGATGCGCCCCGGGTGGTGCGGGTAACCTTATGGGCCATTTTCGCCTTCTTTATTGCTATGATCGTCTGGGCGTCGCTGGCCGAGATTGATGAAGTGACACGCGGGGAAGGGCGGGCCATTCCCTCATCCCGTCTGCAGAAAGTCCAGAACCTTGAAGGGGGGATCGTTGCCGAAGTTTTTGCCCATGAAGGCGAAGTGGTACAAGCCGGTGCGCCGCTGCTGCGTCTGGATGACACCCGTTTTCGCTCTAACGCCGGAGAAAGCGAGGCCGATAAGCTGGCGCTTGAAGCACGGATCCAGCGCCTGACCGCTCAGCTTGATGAGGCCAGTGAACTGACGCTGTCGCCGGAAATAGTCAGTCAGGCGCCGGAAATCGCCAGCGGGGAAATGGCGCTGTTCACCAGCGTCAATAAACGTATTCAGAGTGAACTTGCCGGACTGAACGAACAGTTGATTCAGAAGAAACAGGAACTGCTCGATTTCCAGGGCAAACTGACGCAGTACCGCCGTAGCCTTGAGTTACAGCAGCAAGAGATCACCATGTCTGAACCGCTGGTGGCAAAAGGCGCTATCTCAAAAGTGGAAATGCTGCGTCTGCGTCGCGCCGGGGTTGAGACGCAGGGGCAACTGGACTCCGTCATCCTTGCTATTCCGCGCGCGCAGGCGGCAATCAAGGAGATTGAAAACAAGGTCAGTGAAACGCGAGGGCGCTATCGCAGCGAAGCGCTGGAACAACTGAACCAGGCCCGTACCGATCTGAGTAAAATTGAAGCATCAGGTAAAGCAATTACCGACCGGGTGAACCGCACACTGGTGACTTCACCGGTTCGCGGCATCGTCCAGCAATTGCTGGTGAACACCATTGGTGGGGTGATCCAGCCGGGCAATGACATTGTGGAAATTGTTCCGCTTGATGACACGTTGCTGGTTGAGGCCAAAATTCGTCCCCAGGACATCGCCTTTTTGCGACCGGGGCAGGAAGCAACGGTAAAATTCACCGCCTATGACTATACCATTTACGGTGGGCTTAAGGGCAAACTAGAACAAATAAGCCCCGACACGGTGACCGACAAAGACGGGAAGAGTTTTTATATTATTCGCCTGCGTACCGATAAAAACCACCTCGGCACGGATGAAAAACCGCTGTTGATTATTCCTGGCATGGTGGCTTCGGTGGATATCATTACCGGCAAGAAAACCATTCTGGCGTATTTGCTTAAGCCTATTCTGCGCGCTAAAGCAGAAGCGTTCCGCGAGCGCTAAGCGTTGAAGTCAAAAAGCCTGCGATGAGCAGGCTTTTTATTTGTTAAAGAACCCAGGCCTTCACCTGTCATATATCCTTAAACTTGCCTCAATAACCCCCTATTTTTTATGGTTTTGAATCTTCAAGGTGCGTAACGAACGCCGTCTTCTCCACCTGCCTTTTGTACGCTGATTTTCACTTCCATTTTGAGTTTAACTCACAATGAGTTGCAGTTTTTATCGTTTTGCAAACGAGAATCTTTCAACAATACTGAGACAGTAAACCAGACCCAGAGGTTTTTTCATTAACGAACACACTATTTATCTGGTGGAGAGTTATTTGTATTTATCGGCCTTTTTAAGGCTCTCAAAATAAACTCTTTTTCACGTTGCGATACGTTATTTCAGTGTCTTTGGGATGCGGGTATTTATTTTGGTGAGTCACGAGATTAAAGCAACAGATAAAAAATCCTCACTACAAGTTGAATTAAGACCGTCAGTTTTAAAAGGTGCATAAGATGACATTAGAGATGTTGAATTATTTAATCGAATTAGCATTAAACAATACCTCGACCTCACCAGATATGAAAAAAAACGCTGATGATCATCAACAGCCAGCAGATGATGAATTGTCAGCTTTTATTGCATCCCTTTCACAACAAAAAGAGAGTGGTGATACGCTGTCAAAAATGAAATATCGCTTAGCACTGCTCTCTGCTGCACAACAAGACTCGAAAAAAGCAGAACAATTATTAGTTGCTAATACCCCGACGGAAGAAGAAGCCTGGCCGATAATGGATTTCACACACTGGCCTGCGGTGCGTTATGCCGGCTCAGGTGAGGCACAGACGCCTGAATCCGAAGCCTATTATCAGCGTATCTCAGCCGCGGCGGCGACGATACGCTCCGCCATTACCGATGCAGAACGCGCCAAAGGCACCTCTTCATTCCATATTCTTGAAAAGATTCTGGCCCTGAATAGCGCTTTGCCTGAACGGTATAAAGCGATGGCAAATATTCAGTATTAGTCGCCAGGTATATATTCGGGATAATAAGGCGGGTATGACGATGTGTTGTTATTTGCCGTAAATAGGAGGTAAATAACAAGCAAGTATTACCCGAGGTTTACCCATGCTGGTGCCATACCTGCACAGACCGGGTGAGAGATGTCAACGACAGCTTTCCCCGCGAGCTTACCTGCGGCTGCAAGAAGCCACGATATATTTTTAAACCAACACTCTTCCGGTCGTTATCTTCACTTTTAACCAGTACAGAAGTCTGACCAGCGTGAAAATCCTGTATAAGGTTTCGCCGCGCTGGATTCGGGCTCGCTCTGGCCTGTCTATGCCTTCCACATCCCGCCACCCGTCGGTTCCCTATAGCCTCATCAGATAGCCTACTGATAATAATTTTTCTGCCAATGCGAATATTTGCGTTAGGTAAACTTAACTTAATAATTAACTATGTTTTACAGGTTTTATTACACGATTACATACCTTGACATAGATGTTATCAATAGGTAATTATGACGTGAAGCAATAGTCTTTTTCTTATTTATGACTCGTTATACCGGCCACGCCATTTATCCACTAACGGTGACGTCGGGATAACATGAGCAACATCAGGATCGACGAGTCTTTTTATCTTTCTTTAATAAAGGGCTCATCAGACAATGGGGATTCGTTCAGATCGTCACTGTTATTACATACTTACTGTAATCAGTCTTTTTTTACCCTTTGTCATTTCAGTCACCCAGGCTGAGGCCGCCACCCTTTCGTCGTCATCACACCGTATTTCTGAGGATACCTCGCCGGGTGGTCTGTTTGCCGCGTTGCGTAGCACGATGCTCCATCACCCCAGTCTGGCCAGTCAGCAGGCGCTTGTCCGTTCCAAAGAGGCCAGCGCCGACAGCGCCCGCGCGGCACGTTTGCCAACGCTTGGTGCCAGTGCCGGGACTGGGCAAATTTCGGGTTACAGTGATTCCCGTACGACCACGCTGAGTGTTTCACAACCGTTATGGGCTTTTGGGCGTATCGACAGTGCTATTGACTACGCCGACAATGACACCCTTGCTCAGCAAGCCACGGCCTGGGCTACCCGTCGTGAATTGCTGGAAGATACCGCGGTGGCTTACGCGAATATACAGGGTATTCGCGAGCGTCTTGCCGTTGCTGAATCAAACGTTAACAATCATCAGGCGTTGCAGGAACAAATCCAGCGCCGCGCGCAGGGAGGGCTGGCTTCTCCAGCCGATGTCAGCCTTGCGAAGGCCCGGTTGTTACAGGCACGCTCATCGCTCGAACAGGCCAAATCGGACCTGCGTACCGCCGAATCCACGCTGTTATCCCTGACTCAGGTGCCGATCGCAAGCGAACTGCCGATCCCTGGCAGCATCCTCAAGTTGCCTGCTGATACTTCTATACAGGAACAAATCCTTGCGCAGAGTGCGACGGTGCGAGCACGTGAAGCGGCGGTTACGCTTGCCGAAGCTGATGTGGAACGTCAGCGCACCTCATCGCGACCGACCGTCTCCCTGCAAGCCGCGCGCAACGAATATTCAGGTATGCCCAACCAGAGAAATAATAATACGGTCAATGTGGTTGTGACCGGCACGATGGAGGGGCTGGGGCTGGTCTCCCGTGGCCTCCAGAACGCGGCGCTGGAGCGCGTGGAATCCGCACGACAGGATCTGGCCGAACAACGCCACAGCGAAGACATTCAAACGCGCCAGTTGCTTGATCAGCGTGATGCTAACCAGACGCTGATTGCCGGTTATGAACAGTCTGTCGTCGAACTTAGCGGCACGCTGGCCTCGTTCCGTCGCCAGTACGAATCGGGTTACAAGAGCTGGCTGGATGTCCTCAACGCCGTGCGCGAATTAACCGAACAACAACAAGCGCTGGTATCGGTGCGATCGGCATGGCGGGTCGATTGCCTGCGCCTGGCCGCACGCACGGGCCGTATGGACGATACCACTGGCGCCCTGACCACGGGCACTCAATTTGCTAACACGTCTGCGAGCCATCACTGATGATACCTGTTCCTCTTCCTGAATTACTGGCCTTGCTGGACAAGCTACATGCCCCGGTGAATAAAGCGGCATTAACGCAGGCGTATGCCCGCGCGCAGGCCGTTCCACCGTTAACCGATCGTCCACAGGATTATGTGCGCGGTTTGCTGTCAGACGCGGGAATGAAAGATATCCGGCTGGCGTTGTTCCCCTGGCGGCGTTTTGATCCCCGTCACCTCCCGGCACTGATGTGGCACGAACAGACATGGTGGCTGGCTGAACGGCACAACGAGGAGGGGAGAGCCGATACCCTTACGCTGACCCGTGAAGGTGTCGAACCCCGAACACTGGCGATAGACGACATTGTGACCGGCGCGCCGGGGACGACGGCGGGTGACGAAACGGCTGTACTCTGGTTCAGCCTGGCTTCACACGTACAGTCAGAGAACCTCTCTGACAGCGAAAATCCGGCTATGCGCCTGGTCTGGCGAGAACTGTTGCGCGATCGCCGCTGGGTGTTCCGGGTAGCTGCCGCCACGCTGCTGGTGAACATTCTGGCCATTCCCACATCCCTCTTCGCCATGCAGGTCTACGATCGTGTCGTGCCCACCCTGGCCTGGGCGACACTGACTACGCTTGTGGCGGGGATGGGGCTGGTTGTAGGACTGGACTGGCTGCTCAAAACATTGCGTGCCCACATCATGGACAGCGTTGCCAGTAGTGTGGATAAACGCCTTTCCCAGCATGTTTATGAACATCTGTTGCACCTGCAACTCGACCAACAACCCGGTAGCCTGGGCACGCTGGCCGCGCAGGTAGGGGCGCTGGATTCGGTTCGACAAGTTTTCTCTGCCGGTCTTGTCTTCGGAATCGTGGATCTGCCGTTCGCATTACTGTTTATCGGGATTATTGGTCTGATCGGGGGGCCGGTCGGCTGGGTTTACCTGGGAATGCTCCCCATCGCGCTGGCGCTGGGTCTGTATACCCGTCTGCGCTTACGCCGTCTCACGCGCCAACAAATGCTGCGCAGCAATGAGCGTCTGGGGCTGTTAGTCGACAGTATTCGCGGTGCCGAAACCCTGCGCGCCAGTCATGCTGGCTGGCGTTTTGCGCAAGACTGGCAGACGCTCAGTCATTCCATCGCAGGCTACAGTATCCAACAAAAATCCCTCAGCCAGTTCTGTACGAACACCACCGCCAGCCTGTCGACGCTGGCCTATATCATGGGCATTGTTGTCGGGGTATGGGGCGTTGAAGCCGGCTATTTGACCACCGGGGGAATGGTCGCGTGCAGTATTCTGGGCGGCCGTGTTATCGGGCCGGTGAGCCAGGGCGTTCAGTATCTGATGCAGTGGCAGCAGGTCCGGGAGGCGCTGGATATGGTGAACAACCTGCTGCGCAAACCTACAGAGCGCCGCGCCGGACAGACCCTGCTGCTGCCCGATCGCCTGCCAGAACATATTAGTGTCGAAAAGCTGCGCTTTGCCTTTCCGCAGTCTCCGGTACAACAACTCAATATTCCCGCGCTCCACTTTCACGCCGGTGAACGTGTTCTGCTGTTGGGCCCTGTTGGCGGCGGTAAATCAACGTTGCTCAAGATCCTGGCCGGACTCTATCGCCCCGGTGAGGGCCGTGTCCGCCTGGGCGATGTGGATCTGTGGGAGATCGATCCCCAGGTGGTCAGCGCACAGGTTGGCTATCTGCCACAAGCGGTGCAGCTCTTCAAAGGGACGCTGCGAAGCAATCTGATGCTCGCAGGCGCAGTCAGCGACACCACGCTGACAGACATCACCCGCGATCTGGCGCTGGATCAGGTGGCGGCCAGTAATCCGCTGGGTATGGATATGCCTATCAGTGAGGGGGGCTCAGGTCTCTCTGGCGGTCAGCGCCAGCTTGTTGGCCTGGCGCGTGTGCTGATGTCCCGTCCTCGTATCTGGCTTCTGGATGAACCGACGGCCTCGCTGGATGGCGAAGCGGAGACGCGTGTCTGGAAAGCATTACAAGCCAGGCTGCAGCCGGAAGATATCCTTATCGTCGCCACTCACCGTCCGATGGCGGCCGTTAATTTTGCTACCCGCGTGCTTGTCGTACAGGAAGGTACTGTCGTACGTGATGGTACTCCTGACAAGGTGTTACCAGGACTGATGGCCCGCGCCACTGGCTCGCGTCCCGCCGCTGAGGTAACGAACGTGAAAACACACATGCCCGCAGCATCACATTCAGCAGGAGTTCTTCATGGCCGTTGAACTGTTTGACGACGAGGTCGCTGACGCCGCTCGCGTGAATCGTCTGGAAAATTACTACCGTAGCCGAGTCCCGGCAGGACTTATCTGGAGCATCGTCGTACTGGTGCTGGGTTTTGTCATATGGGCTATGTATTTTCGCATTGATGAAGTGGCACGGGCACACGGTGAGGTTATCGCCAGCAGCCGTGTGCAGATCATCCAGACCGTGGACGGTGGCGTACTTTCCGAACTGCGTGTCAAAGAGGGTGATCATGTGAAGGCGGGGCAGATTCTGGCTCGCCTCGATCCAACCCGCGTGGAGGCGGCGGCAGGTGAAGTGGACGCGCGCATCGCCGGTCTCAGGGCGCGCATTGCCCGACTTCGCGCAGAATCAACGGGACAATCCGCTCCCCAGTTCCCCGCCGATCCCGGTCCGGCGTTACGCGAGCAGGCCGATATTGAACGCGCACTGTTTCTGCAACGCCGTCAGAGCCTGCAGGAAGATATAACAGCGCTGCAAACTGCCGTGAATTTAGCCAACCAGAAGCTCAGCCTGGTGAACGGGCTGGAACGCTCTGGCGATGTTAGCGCCAGTGAGCGGCTTAATGCACAGCGCGAGCTTAATGAGGCTCGTGCCCGCCTGCTTGGTCGGCGCAATAAGTTTTTGGATGATGCGCGGGCCGATCTCACCAAGGCAGAAGATGATCTGGGCCAGACCTTGCAACAGATGGCCGGTCGTCGCCAGCAGGTACACGATACGGTGTTTACGGCCATGGGGCCTGGGATTGTTAAAAATGTCCGCGTCACCACGCTGGGCGGGGTATTACGTGCCGGTGATGAGATTATGCAGATCGTCCCGTCAGATGATGCCCTCATCATAGAGGCCAAGGTTCTGCCTGCTGATATTGCCCGCGTTCAGGTTGGATTACCGGCCACTGTGCGCCTTGATCCCTTCGATTACACCATTTATGGGGCATTGCAGGGTGAAGTGATTTACGTATCGGCCGATACCCTTAAAGAAAACACCTCGCGTGGCGAGGAGATCTACTACCGCGTCCATGTTCGTTTGAAAAGCCATGCAGAAGGTCTGTCAGACCGTCAGGAAGATGGGCAGCTTGTGCGCAGTACGACAGGTCGTCAGCTTGACATCCTGCCGGGCATGACATCCCAGCTCGACATCCGTACCGGTGATCGCACGCTGATGGACTTCTTACTTAAACCTTTGCGTAAAACACTCAGTGAATCATTCCAGGAGCGATGACACCTCCGGTGACCGTTGCAACCCGATTTTCCTGTCCGCCCCAGAGAGAGATAACACATTATGAAACCCGAGACCCAGATGAAGCCACGCCAATATACGCTCAGTACCGGTAAAACCCGCATCTCCCTGCAGGCCGGGCAGACCAATATTCACAAGGCTGCGCCGGGTGAATCTTACCGGGTGCTTAAACGCCAGGGTGAAAATGATCAGGAAAAGCTGGCTGATGACGTAGTGGCTTCACGTCACGGACAGGATCTGCAACTGGACTATGCCGATGGCACCACGGTGACCCTACAGGGCTGGTATACCGAAAGCGATACCAGTGTAACCCTGCCTGCCGATGGCACCTCTACCCAGGTGATTACGCCGGGGAGCACCGAAGGGGCAGCCCTGTCTGACGGCAGCCATGTTCTTTATGCGCACGGTTCTCCTGACGCGCTGGCCAGCATGACCTCAGGCCACCCCGGGCTGGAAGGTATCTTAGCTGGCCTGCATGATGGCTCGGTAGTGACTGGTCATCCTGTCACATACCTTCCTCAGTCGCACTCTTATGCGGGCTATATCGCCGGTGCCCTCGGGCTGGGGGGCGTGGTCGGGGTTGCAGCGGCAAGCGGTGGCCATGGCGGGCATGATAAGGGTGGCGATAACAACAATAACGGTGGGGGAGAAACCCCGGTCCAGAACGCTGTTCAGCTTAATTTTGTCGGCGGCCCGGCGCTTAGCAGTAACGATTTGAAAGTAGAGATTTATCAGGCCGATGGCAAAACGCTGATTGGCACGGGGACTTTGGGGGCCGATGGCTCGGTCACCGTGTCTGCGGGCAGTTATACCGGCGTCGTTATTGTGAAACTCATCAACAGCGGCAGTGCCGCTGACTACCTGGACGAAGCCACTGGCGCAGGTAAAGACCTCTCTGCTCAGCTTTGGAGTATGGGGGTTATCTCCGGAAACAACAGTACTCTTGTGCTCAATGTTAACGTGTTGACCACGCTCGCCTATACCAAGGCCCAGGAAGCCCTCGGTGGCACGCCTGACAATCCTGCCACCCTGAGCGCAACCCAGGTGACCGACACGGCGACGGCCATCAGTAACCTGTTTGGCGTGGATAATATTCTGAACACCACGGTTACCGCTACCAACGGCGGCAGTTTTGATGCTGCCGATGGGCTGAGTGCCGGTGAAAAATATGGCCTCCTGCTGGCGGCCTTCTCCGGTGCTGAAGCCAATGCGGGTGCGACCACCCAGTCCATCCTGGACACCGTCGCTGCCGGAATTACACTCGGCAGCACTAACAATCTGTCCGATGGCGCGCAGTCGTTACTGATTAAAGGCGCGGCGACCGCCAGTGATGCCTCCGGCGGCGTCAGCCTCATTATTGATACCCATGCGCCTGTCTTTAGCAGCGCCACGACGGCCAGTGTGGATGAGAACATCGGGGCAGGTAAGGTGGTCTGGACTGCCGTTGCTACCGACCCCAGTCAATTCAGCTATAGTCTGGGTACCACCGGTGATAGCGCGCTGTTCAGCATCAATGCCTCTACCGGCGCGGTCACACTGACCGGCAATCCGGATTATGAAAGCAAAGCCAGCTACAGTTTCACCGTCGTCGCCACCGATGCCGCCGGCAATGCCAGCAGTCAGACGGTCACCCTGGCGGTTAATAACCTCGACGAAGTGGCGCCGACGATCACCAGCGGCACGACGGCCACGGCGATCAACGAAAACAGCGGCGCGGGCCAGGTGATTTACACCGCCACGGCCACCGACAGCGGCGATATCAGCGGTGGTGGGGTGACCTTCTCGCTCAAAGCGGGCAGCGACGCGGGTCTGACCATCAACCCGACCACTGGTGCTGTCACGCTGACCGGCAACCCGGATTATGAAAGCAAATCCAGCTACAGCTTCACTGTCGTCGCCACCGATGCGGCAGGCAATGCCAGCGACCGCACGGTCACCCTGGCGGTCAACAACCTCGACGAAGTGGCGCCGACCATCACCAGCGGCACGACGGCCACGGCGATCAACGAAAACAGCGGCGCGGGCCAGGTGATTTACACGGCCACGGCCACCGACAGCGGCGATATCAGCGGCGGGGTGAACTTCTCGCTCAAAGCTGGCAGCGACGCGGGGCTGACGATCAACCCGACCACCGGCGAGGTCACACTGACCGGTAACCCGGATTATGAAAGCAAATCCAGCTACAGCTTCACTGTCGTGGCCATCGATGCGGCAGGCAATGCCAGCAACCGCACGGTCACCCTGGCGGTTAACAACCTCGACGAAGTGGCACCGACCATCACCAGCGGCACGACGGCCACGGCGATCAACGAAAACAGCGGCGCGGGCCAGGTGATTTACACCGCCACGGCCACCGACAGCGGCGATATCAGCGGCGGGGTGACCTTCTCGCTCAAAGCGGGCAGCGACGCGGGTCTGACCATCAACCCGACCACCGGTGCGGTCACACTGACCGGCAACCCGGATTATGAAAGCAAAGCCAGCTACAGCTTCACCGTCGTGGCCACCGATGCGGCAGGCAATGCCAGCGACCGCACGGTCACCCTGGCGGTTAACAACCTCGACGAAGTGGCACCGACCATCACCAGCGGCACGACGGCCACGGCGATCAACGAAAACAGCGGCGCGGGTCAGATTATTTATACCGCCACGGCCACCGACAGCGGCGATATCAGCGGCGGGGTGACCTTCTCGCTCAAAGCGGGCAGCGACGTGGGGCTGACGATCAACCCGACCACCGGTGCGGTCACGCTGACCGGTAACCCGGATTTTGAAAGCAAATCCAGCTACAGCTTCACCGTTGTTGCCACTGATGCGGCAGGTAATGCCAGCGACCGCACGGTCACGCTGGGCATCAATAACCTCGATGAGGTCGCCCCCAGCTTCACCACGGGCAACAGCAGCGACAGCTTCGCCACCGCCACGGTGAGCGTTGCCGAGAATACCGCCACCAGCACCGCCATCTATACCGCGCAGGCCTTTGACAATGACGCCGCCGATGGTGGCGAGCACGTCACCTACAGCTTGATCGATGCGGATAATGGCGCAGACGCCCAGTATTTCACTATCGATGCGGCAACGGGTGCGGTCACTTTCAAAGCCAGCCCTGACTTTGAAGGCACCCACGCGCCTGCATACACCTTTATCGTCGCCGCCACTGATGCGGCAGGCCATGTGACCACGCAGACCGTCACCGTTAATGTCACCGATGTGGACGAAATCGCACCGGCTGTCACACTCGACGGCAGCTCTACGGGGCCCGTGATGCTGAGCCCGGCGACCGGCTACATTTACCCCAACGGTTTTGACACAACCGTGCTGGGCGACGGTAGCTTCCTGGTGACATGGGCAGGCAACAATAATGGCAGCTACGGGATCTATGCGCAGCGCCTGAGCGCTCAGGGTGTGGCGATGGGCGATCCCGTACAGCTCGCATCAGGCGCGACCAACACTTACTCCAACGCGTTGGACAGTGTCATCAGTGTGACGGCCATTAATGATGCAGGGGCGTATGCCGTGGCCTGGACCGGCAAGAATAGCGCCAGCACTGACAGCAGCATCTATACGCAGTTGTTCAACGCTGACGGTAGCCCAATATCCGCAGCCGTGAAACTTGATGGGGCCGCTTCTGCGCAGGATATCGCCCCGCAGATCGCGACGCTTACCGATGGCAGCTATATCGTGACCTGGTACATCAACGGCGGCGGTGTCTACGTGCAGCGCTTTGATGACGCGGGTGTTGCCGTTGGCAACACCGTGCCACTGATTGCGCAAGGCTCCTCTAACAACGCCAGCCCGCAGGTGACCGTGCTGGACAGCGGTAGCTACGTGGTGACCTGGCAGGGCCAAACCTCCGGCGACTACCACATCTACGTGCAGCAGTTCGACGCTACCGGCACCCTATCCAACCAGGTGGTGCTGGACGCCTCGACGGGAAACAGTACTAACTACGAAACCCTGCCGCAGATCACGGCGCTGGCTAACGGCGGCTATGTCGTTACCTGGTCCGGCTACAACTACAGCAACTCGAACTACAACAGCAGCACCTATGTGCAGCAATTCGATGCCAACGGCGCCAGGGTTGGCAGCATCGTCGAACTGAACGGCGCGAGTAACGCTAATTTCGGTAGCGAATATACCTACCCGTACGTTGCAGCGCTGACCGGCGGTGGCTACGCCATCACATGGATGGAATATACCGATACAAACGGCTCCGACGATTACACTGTCTTTGTTCAACAGTTCTCTGCTGGCGGCAGCAAAGTGGGCGCTACCGTGCAACTGGACGCGTCACACAACAATACGAGCAATAACTACGACGAATTACCGCGCATCACCGCGCTGGGCGATGGCGGCTATGTCGTTACCTGGATGAGTTTGGGCAGCTCGAATTGGGACGTCAATGTGCAGAAATTCGATGCCAGCGGCGGCCTGGTGGGCGGTGTCGTACAACTGCAAGCTTCCAGCGGCGCGACCGACCTCTATCCACAAGTCACCGCCGTTGGTACAAACGGCGAATACATGGTGACCTGGTACGGTTATGCCAGCGGCATTTCAGGCTATCACCTCTTTGTGCAGAAATTTAACGCCGACGGCAGCACCCACGAAAACCTCGTCGTGCTCAACCATGATGGCCATGCCACCGTGCAAAGTACCGAAAGCGGCACCATCTATCTCGTCAACGACAATGTCGTGGTCAGTCAGCTTAGCGACATTACGGGCGCCGCCAGCAACCAGTGGGCCAGCACGACTGTCACAGCCAATACCAGCGCAACTATCTCTGCCGCAAATCTCGCAGAAGGCACCTACCATGCTTATGCCGTCGATGCGGCAGGCAATCTTTCTGTTATTTCCGGCCGCAGTGTGTTGGTGGACAACACCATACCCGTCTTCACCAGCGCTACAACCGCCGCCGATATTACCGATAGCACTGCCGTCGGCGATACCGTCTACATCGCTGCCGCCACCGATGCGCACGGCGTGACCTACAGCCTGAGCGACACCCAGCACTTCCGCATCAACACCAGTACCGGCGTCGTGACGCTGCTCTCCAGCCCGGCCAGCGCCACTGGCGCGCAATTCACCGTTACCGCCACCGACGCCGCTGGCAACCAGACCACGCATACCGTCACCTACAACGTCGTCGACACCACGCCGCCTGCCGTCACGCTCACCCGCGACGTGGATGGTGTGGAGAACAGCAGCCAGACGGTCACCGTGCAGAGCACCGAGGCTGGTACGGTATACCTGGTCAGCGACAGTGTGACAGTGACGAATCTGGGCAGCCTCACCGCCGCCGCAGACAACCTGGTGAACAGCGTTGCCGTTGCGGCGAACGCTGGCACCACGCTGGCGCTGACCGGCCTTGCCGAAGGCACCTACCACGCTTATGCTGTGGACGCGTCCGGCAATGTCTCCGCCATCTCGGGTAGCAGCGTGATTGTGGACAACACCGCGCCTGTCTTCACCAGCGCTGCCACCGCCGCCGATATTACCGATAGCACTGCCGTCGGCGATACTGTCTACACCGCTGCCGCCACCGATGCGCACGGCGTCACTTACAGCCTGAGCGACACCGGGCACTTCCATATTAACGCCAGCACTGGCGTCGTGACGCTGCTCTCCAGCCCGGCTAAGGCCACCGGCGCGCAATTCACCGTCACCGCCACCGACGCCGCTGGCAACCAGACCACGCATACCGTCACCTACAACGTCGTCGACACCACGCCGCCTGCCGTCACGCTCACCCGCGACGTGGATGGTGTGGAGAACAGCAGCCAGACGGTCACCGTGCAGAGCACCGAGGCCGGCACGGTATATCTGGTCAGCGACAGCGTGACGGTGACGAATCTGAGCAGCCTCACCGCCGCCGCCGACAACCTGGTGAACAGCGTCGCCGTTGCGGCGAACGCTGGCACCACGCTGGCGCTGACTGGCCTTGCCGAAGGCACTTACCACGCTTATGCCCTTGATGCGGCAGGCAATCTTTCCATCATTTCCGGCAGCAGCATGATTGTGGACAACACCGCGCCCGTTATCGCAGGCGGCGCCACCGCTACCGGCGCCACCATTGTTGGCGGCACGGCGGCTGGCACCCAGGTGTACGATGCCAACGCCACGGACGCCCATGCCATCACCTATAGCCTGGACACGGACAGCCTCGCCAATTTCTCCATCAACCCCACCACCGGCGTCGTCACACTGAACAACGCCGCTATCGAGGGCAGCTATAACTTCATCGTTACCGCGACCGATGCCGCTGGCAACCACAGTAGCCAGACTGTCACCCTTAACGTCAGTGCTGGCCTTAATGGCAGCGCGTTGGTCTCGGGCAGTACCACCGACACATCCACCGAGATGAACATCAACGTCGGTCTGGAGAAACTGAGTAACGGCTACACGGTCCTGGAGTACATGAAGCAGACCGGCGGCGACAATATTTCCTGGGATCCGACCGGCCCGCTTTACGCTGGCGTCATTAAGGTGCTGGACGCGGGCAATAACGTCATCAAGACCGTCGACATCAGTATCCCCAATGGCTACACCATGATGGATACACAGATCAAGGCGCTGGCCAACGGCGGTTTCGTCGTGGCCTGGTCGCAGGTGGATACCGCTAATTACTCAGATTACAGCGTCCACTATGCGATCTATGACAACAGCGGCAATCTGCAATCCAGCAACACCCTGGCAGCACCTGGTACCGGGGTCACCATCGCGGCGCAGAGCAGCGCGAATGGCGGTGATTTCGCGATCGCTTACCAGACGATGGGGACCGGGACCGATCAGCAGGAAGCTATCTCTGTCTTCCACTACAACGGCAGCGGACTAAACTTCACCCAGGGCGCGCAGACCCTGATTGGCGGCAACAGCTCGAGCGCCAATTTTGGCGGCGTCGCCAGCCCGGCAGTCCAGTTGATGAAATTCCAGTTGACGCCGGGTGTGCTGACGGCACTGAGCGATGGCAGCTATGTGCTGGCGTCCGAGGTCTACGACTGGATAGGCACGCCCGGTCAGTCGGCGACAAGCACGCCTATCGGCGCCTTCATCTTCAAGCTCGACGCCTCCGGTTCGCTGGCCAACTTCGACAGCGGCAAGACCTGGCAGCGCGTTAACTGGAATGACGAGCAGGGTTCGCCGACTAACGCCATTGCTTTCGATGGGGGTTTTGCTGTCTTTAGTCAGGAATATCGCACTGCGACCTGGCAGGTCACGCTCTATAACAACAACGGCACGCTCATCACCACCAACGTCCAGAGCAACACCGTTTATAACATGGGGACCCAGAGCTATCACGCCGTGGACGTAGGTGCGATGGACAAGGTGACCCATGATGAGTTGCAGTACAGCACCACCGGCTACCTGGCGGCATCAGCCACGGTGTACGACAACGGTACGGATCTGGTGTTCGTGTTCCCTGACGGTAAAGGCGGCCTGAGCCAGGTCAGTATATCCAAAACCACCGGCGAGCTGACCAGTGCGGTGACGGATACCGGTATCACGGTGCCCCAGGGTGGGCAGTTGTACAACGTGCGGATCGTCTCCGATGGCGCCGGCGGCCATGACATCACCTACTCTGTGCTGTTTGATACCGACACAAGCGATGGCGGTAAGGCTGGTTATGCTGTCGGCGATATTTATCAGATTGGCCTGAACGCAGGTCCTGCTCCAGCGTTGCCGATAGTGACCGATGCCCATATCGCCATCACCTCCACGCCAGGTGGCGCAGACGGCACTACCTACAAGATTGGCGACACCGTCACCGCAGTATGGGATAACTCTGCCAGTGGCGACGCCAATACCAGCACAGTGACCGGCGTGACCATGGATTTCAGCCAGTTTGGCTCCAGCACGCCGGTGACGGCCTGGGACGATGGTACCCACGGCGATGTCACCGCTGGCGATGGTAAGTATACGGCCCAATACACTATCGCCGCTGGCTCCATTAACAACGTTCATGGTCTCAACGTCTCTGTTACAGCCACCACGGCGAGCCACACCTCGGCCACTGCGGCGGACAGCACCGGTCTTACGGTAGACAGCACAGCGCCTGTGCTCTCCAGCAGCACGCCGCAGGATAACGGCGGCAGCGTTGCCACGGGCTCTAACCTGACACTGACCTTCAGCGAGAACGTGCAGGCCGGCAGCGGCCATATCACCCTCGTTAACGACGGCAACAGCAGTCTGAACAAGGTCATCGACATCACCGACAGTTCGCAGGTCTCTATCAGCGGTCACACGGTGACGGTCAACCCGACAACGGATCTGGCGGCTGGCGCAAACTACCACGTCCAAATCGACAGTACCGCGCTGCACGACGCGGCGGGGAATAACTATGCAGGTATCAGCACGTCAACGGGGTTGAATTTCACGACCGCTTCCGCCTCGGTCGGGGATCCTTCCATCGTAGTGTTCGACCTGACGACGGGACAAAGCTCCGAGCATAACGGGCGTGTCTTTGACGCCAATACCGCGTACACCATCTATATCAAGGTCAACAGCACTTACAGCCCGCTGGTTGGTCTGGATAGCAACGAAATGTGGTCGGGCGCGCAGAATCTGGGCACGGACGACAAGATTGTACTGGTGGGCACGGGGAGTGATGTTAAGGGAAGCCATGGCGACGCAGTGATGGCGATGAATCACGGCGGCAATTCCGTTAACTGGGTGGCGGGGTTCTCTTCTACGCTTTCTTCTTATAATGTCGCCGGCGTCGCCGCAAATGGCCAATTCGCTCGTGGTGGGAATAACGCGGATCTTTGGAACGGCACCTGGGCCGCAAACCCGAATGCGGATAATTCGTTTGCTCAGGCGTATCTGCACGCGATGCCTGCCGGCGTCCTCACCTCGCAAGGGCTGGCGATACCATGACAGGTTCACTGATTTTGCTACGCCGTCTGGTCGAAATGCGGCAATTCGAGGCGCTGCAGGAGGCTGTCTTTAGCCTGCCGGCGCTCTCATCAGCAGAACAGGTGCTTTTGGCCCTGGCTCAGGCCCATTTGGGCCAGCCAGAGGCGGCCCGCCAGACGCTGGGGGTGCTGATCCCGGCTGAACTGGAGGTCGATGCCCGTGTCGACCTGGCTGCCGTGCACCTGCTTCTTGGGGAATCTGCCACGGCGCAGGCGCTGCTGGAAGCCACCCGCACCGAGGCACCAGACCACTCGCTTCTGCTGGCGCGTCTGGCTGCCTGTTATGTGCAGCATCAACGGGAGGAGGAGGCTATCCCCCTGTATGAGTGCAGTCTGCGCCTGCAACCACGTATCGACGTCTATCAGCAACTGCTGCGTCTCTACCTGCAAAGTGAGGCGTTGCATCAGGCCGATGAGACGCTGGTCGACGCAGACCGCTTCTGGGCAGGCGAGCGGGAGCACTGGCCAGCACAGCAGGTGGCGCTGCACGATCAGCAACTGCGCGGCCTGCGTCTGGAGCTGTGGCTGGCCCGTGGCGACTTCGCCCGCGCTGATGCCTGGCTGGATGCACGCCATGCTGAACTGGCTGAGGACGATTACTGCGGCCTGCTGACCGGTTATGTTCAGCGTCTGGCCGAGCGTGGACGCCATGCCCAGGCCGGGGATGCGCTGCGCCATGGTCTGCGTCATTACCCGGAACATCCGGACCTGTACCTACAGCACGCTGAACTGGCTGAGTTGCAGGGGCGCATACCGCATGCCATTGCCTTGTTGCACCGTGCCATTAATCTGGCCGGGCAGCAGCAAAAAATAACGCTTCCTCTGCGCCTGAAGCTTGCCAGCGTCGCTACCCAGGGGCATCCGGCGTTGGCGCGTACAATGGCTGAACAGGCTCTTGAGGAGGCCGGGGCGCTGACGCCTTCACCCGATATGGACGCCGCGCAAATCGGTCACTGGCTGGCGCAGGCGCAAGTAGCACTGGCCGGTGCAGACGCGCAGGAACAGCGGTACGCCGGGGCGGAGGCGCGATACATCGACGTGCTGCAGGCACATCCGCAACTGCTCCCGGCACTGCAAGGGCTGGGACAGTTGTATATGCAATTGGGGCGTATCGACGAGGCTGTTGTGCTGTTCGAGCAGATTTTGGCGATCGACCCGGCACGCGGTCATGCGGCACTGATCAATGCCCGTCGTTTTCCGCAAGATGAAGAGACGTTGATTCGCCTGGAAAATCTGGCGCGTCGGCCTGGCTTGTCCGGCCCGGTGCAGCCTGGATTGCTGCTGCAACTGGCTGCCGCCTGGGAAAAACGCAAAGAGTACGCCAGAGCCTTCACGCTGGCCAACGAAGCTAATGCCGCCCATCGCGCACTTCTACGTTACGATCCGGTTGCACACCGACAAAGCTGCGCGCGTATCCGCCACGCATTCAGCCGTTCGCTCTACGATCACCGGCGCCACATCGGCAACGATTCAACGCTGCCGGTATTCGTACTGGGTATGCCGCGTTCCGGTACGACGCTGATTGAACAGATTCTGGCGGGGCACAGCCAAATCCACGGCGCGGGCGAACTGGGGGTGATTCCCAGCACTATCGCCAGGCTGGAGCGCTGGGAGCGTCATACGGGGTCAGGACACCATTACCCGGACTGTGTGGACGATCTGTCGGCCGATGTCGTGGCGGGTATCACCGCCAGCATACTCAAGGAACTGCGGGAAACCGTGCCAGAAAACGCTTCTGAGGTTCGGCATGTGGTGGACAAGCTGCCGCACAATTTCGAGAACATTGGTCTTATCAAGCTGCTGTTCCCGAACGCGCGGATAATCTCAGTGCGACGCGACCCGCGTGATATCGCTATCTCCAACTACTTCACCGATTACGCAGCCAAACATGGCGGTATGGGCTTCGCCTATGATTTGCAATGGATTGGTGAACAACTGGCCGACCACAATCTGCTGATGCACCACTGGAACCAGCTATTCCCCGGCGAAATTCTTGAGGTGCGCTACGAGGATGTCGTCTCTGACCCGGAGCGTGAGGCGCGCCGCATGCTCGCTTATCTGGGCGTGCAGTGGGAGCCACAGGTGCTCGACACATCTGAACTGGACAGGCCGGTCAAGACCGCCAGTGTGTGGCAGGTGCGTCAGCCTATCTATCAGACCGCGCGCGAACGCTGGCGGCGTTACGCGGACTTTCTGGCGCCGCTTACCGCGGGCACCAATGCGAAGATCGTGCATGAGCCTGTTGAGATGGTAAGCCTGCCGGTGCCGGGAATGCAGACCGAGGGTATCGTCTACTATCGTCAGGGAAAACTTGATGAAGCTGAGATGCTTTTCAGACGCCTGTTGCACCATCTGCCCGAACACGCTACCGCGCATTTCATGGTAGGCCTGATTTATGTTCGCAAAGGGCACCTGGCCGATGGCATCGGGCACATGGAAAAGGGACTCCAGGCCTGCCCATGGAATGCCAACTGGCGACGCGATCTGGCGCAGGCTTACGAATTAGCGGGGCAACCGGAAAAAGCACAGGCGTTGAGGTCGCGCCACGTCAGCACGGATGACCGTGTGATGAGCGTAATAGACGTTGACCAGGATGACGCTGTTTCTCTGGATTTCTCCATTCGCACCTCCGCGACGCGGCCGTTTTAGTGAGCCGCGGCAGTAGCGCGAATATCTTATGGCGGGATGTCGCGCGCTAACGGCGTAAATGGGCCAGTAAGCCTACCAATGCGGAAGGGTTCTTTCTCGCTACGGTGGCTATGAGGGAGAAGTGAACTGGCTAAGCATTGGCATGGTCGGAAACAGGGATCGATTGAAAAGAGATGAGCAACGGCAGATCACATCAGCCGCTTTTTTCAACCTCTTCCCGGCAAGCCGTCACTTGCGGGTAAGACTGACAAACCAGCATCCGTTGTTTTTTCGGCTCAAAGCCGTGATTAATCATGCAGCGTTGCGCTTTCGCTGTCTGACCAATATTCGCAACAGCCAAATTTGAACCAAGGGGTTTTGGATAGCCGCAGGCGTACATGACGGGCAACGCTTGCTGGTCATTGGCAACCTGCACAGAGAAATGTTGGGATGCGCCCGCTTTACGCCAGCTCACTTGCATGGCTTCATTTCGACCGGAGCCTGGTTTTATCGGGAAAAAACCTTCATCTTCAACAAACGGCAACGCTTCGAGTTGGGACACGCTAAGCTGATGGCCCTGTTTTTCTGCCACGCACGCCGGTTGGTCTTTCATTAATGCACACAGTGCTAACCCATCCGAACGCGTAAAACCGAGATGTTGCATGCACAGGAACTGTAGCGCCTGGGCGTTCAGTGGCAAGTCGCTCACGGAACCTGTCGCGGGTTCGCCACAGCCTTTCATCGCGGCCATGACACCCTGTTCGCTGGTTGACGCGCGCTTCCAGTTCGTATGCTCGGGCGGGGGAGGGCAGCCGGTAAGTAAAAATAGCGATGCAATAAGGGCTGGCCAGGCAACGAGATGAGATTTACGCAACATTGTGTTCCTTATGTCGAGGTTTTCCCGCTGCGCCCATTTACGCGAAAGGGAATTTCACATCGCGTTAATATCGGTTACCGATGCGCGAGCCACCAGGCGTCCGGTTATCGATTTGCCCTCTTCCACAAAGACAGGGTGCCCATCAATTAGCGACTGAATACGTTGTATGCAGTGTTCCAGCAATTGATCGACAGGGTAAGCGATGCAGGTCAGCGGAGGATAAAGCAACGCGGCAAGCGGGGAATCCTCAAGACTGACGATAGAGACTTCTTGCGGTACGGCGATATTAAATTCACGCAATAAACGCATGGCCTCGGCGGCGTAGCTGTCGCGTTTGGCAATGATTGCCGTGTATTTTGTAAAACTGTTTATGAGCTTTAACAATGCCTGTTCGATATTGTTGTTGGCCATAACCAGCAACTGGCGGTTAAACGGTAGCGAGTAATTCTGCAAAACGCTGCGATACCCTTCCAGCATCTGCTTACTGGCAACGTCGTCTTCATTATCAACGAGCAAGGCAATATTGCGGTGCCCTTTCCCGAGCACATAACGACAGGCGCTTTCTGCCGCGAAAGCATAGTTATAGCCCTGGTTGGCGCTTCCTTTAGTGGAAAAGGCGTCAAAGGCGATGACATTGGCTGGCATATCGCTACTGGCATGACTTAAGGTCACGACCGCCGCGCATTGATGATGCAGACTGTGTATGGCGGCTTTTTGCTCATTTTCATCATTAACGTACTGAATCAGTAATGATTTATTGAGCGCTTTCACCGCAAGCGACAGGCGAGGCAAAAGCGTCGCGCTGAAACTGGCTTCATGAGCGGGCAACACCATACCGATATAACCTGATGTATTACTGGCCAGCGTCTGCGCCGCAAAACTGGGACGATAGTCGAGCACTTCAACGGCTTTTAACACCGCTTCACGGCTATCGTCGCGCACGCCACGTGTGCCGGTCAGCACGCGTGAAACCGTGGCGCGGGAAACATTGGCTAATTTTGCAACATCATCAATAGTAGGCATGGTGTTTTCTGTATGGCGATTTTCTCCCAATAATACCATAAATGCAGACCAGTTTTAGTCACTTACGCCGTACGGCGCGCCGTATCAGTCTGGTGCGAATGAAGCGTGGGTAGCCATGCAGCGCCGCGAACCCCGCTGGCATCGCCGAACCTGGCTTTCACAATAGCAGTGTGACAAGAGGACGAAAAAATGTACCTCTTGATAGCCGGGGGAAGGTCGCGATAGATCGATGCAACGTTAGAAAGCCCGCCGCCAATGACAATGACATGCGGATCGAGCGTATTGATAACCCCGGCGATGCTGCGCGCAAAAGCGTCGATAAAGTGCTGATAATGGGCGAACGCCAGCGGATCGCCTGCTTCGGCTGCGGCAATGATCGACTCCGTGCTTAGCTGGCTTGCCTGTTTCTCATTGAAACGACGGCTAAATCCGGTGCCGGAAATATAGCTTTCAATACAGTTCTCATGCAGACAATAGCAGTGCTGAACCGGGCCATCTTTTTCTGATGTCCAGCCTGGCAGTGGATTGTGTCCCCATTCGCCTGCAATGGCGTTGGGGCCGCTGAGTAACTGTCCATTCACCACCACGCCGCCGCCGCATCCGGTGCCGATAATAACGCCAAACACTGTCCCATAACCCTGGCCCGCACCGTCGATGGCCTCGGAAAGGGTAAAACAGTCGGCATCGTTGGCCAGAAAAACCGGTTGTTCCAGGCGACAGGCCAGATCTTTTGCTAAATTTTCGCCATTCAGTACCAGACAATTACAATTCTTGATAAGACCTGTTTCCGGGTCTATCGCCCCCGGCAGCCCAATCCCGATGGTAAATTCCTGCTTCTGTTCGGTTTTGATGTATTCCACCATCCCGACGAGATGATGAAGAAATCCGGCGTAGTCGGCTTTATACGTTGGACGCCGCTCACGAAAACGAACCGTGCCGTTTTGGTCCAGCAGTACCGCTTCCATTTTTGTACCGCCAATATCAAGGCCAAGGTGAAGCATTGTCATCCTCCAGTAAAAGAAGAGAGGCTGCGCCTCTCTTCGATGTCGTGCAATTAATGGCGCGTGCGGTAAATTTCGATAAGTTCCGTCACTAACTCTTTCGCAAGGATGGAGGTCATCAGGTGGTCCTGGGCATGCACCATCACCAGCGTCATTTTGGTTTTTCCTTCGCCTTCATCGGCTTCAATAAGCTGGGTCTGGACTAAATGCGCTTCACGGGCAAAGTGTTGCGCCTGCTGCATTTTTTCATCAGCATCGGCAAAATTGCCTTCTTTGGCGCTCTGCAGCGCTTCATAGCACAGGCTGCGTGATTGTCCGGCATTGATGATAATGCCCATGACTTGCTCTTCTAATTCCATAACATCCTCTGAGTTCGGTTATTGCAGTTATGCGGTTTCTGACTGGCCTGTAGCACCGGATGGCTGATTTTCAGCGGCATCTTGTGCAAGTAGCTGTTTTTCGTAGGCTTTAAAGAACGGAAAATACATGGCAGTGGCGGTGACCATACAAATCAGACACATAATGACCGGGCTAAAGGCCCAGTTCGCCGCCCATGAGGCGCCGATCGGCGCTGGCGTGGTCCACGGGGTCATTGAGACCACACGGGCGACCAGGCCGAAGTCGAGTGCCAGGTAGGCCAGGGTCGCATTGACCATCGGCACAAGCACAAACGGAAGGAAGAACAGCGGGTTCATAATGATCGGTGCGCCAAACAGAATGGGTTCATTGATGTTGAACATACCAGGAACGATACCCATACGGCCGATAGTGCGCAGGTGCACGGCTTTGCTGCGAATCAACAGTAGCGCCAGCGGTAAGGTTGAACCCACGCCGCCAATCAGCAGATAGTGATCCCAAAAGCCTTGCACATAAATGTGGGGAATGGCGGTGCCTGCGGCAATGGCCGCCTGGTTGACGGACAGGTTCGCCATCCAGAAAGGGTTCATAATGCCGGTGACGATCAGCGCGCCATGGATCCCGGCAAACCA
The DNA here is from genome assembly GCF_015167655.1 of Citrobacter sp. BDA59-3. Taxonomy (NCBI): domain Bacteria; kingdom Pseudomonadati; phylum Pseudomonadota; class Gammaproteobacteria; order Enterobacterales; family Enterobacteriaceae; genus Citrobacter; species Citrobacter sp. BDA59-3. The sequence goes on along the minus strand of NZ_CP063427.1, from coordinate 3,857,143 downwards.
CAGGATCTGGCACACCAGCACAGAGAGCAGAATGGCCGGTAAGGTGTCCGACGCGGCGACCAGCGGTTTAACCAGCGACATGATCGCTTCCGGGATGATCATGCCAAATTGGGCTTCAATAACCAGATTCAGCGGATGCAGCGTCAGCACCACGGCAAGAACCGGGATGAGGATTTCGAACGAACGTGCCACCCCGGTCGGGACTTCAGGCGGCAGGCGGATGGTGATGTTGTTACGACGCAGGAAGGCGTACAGCTCCGTGGTATAGATGGCGACCAGCAGGGCGGTGAAAATCCCCTGGCCGGAGAAATACGCCGTCGAAATTTGCCCATCTTTAAGCGGCGCGGCGATAAGCAAAAAGCCCATCAGCGAAAGCATGCCTGACGTCAGCGGATCCAGTTCATGATGGCGGGCGAGACTGGCGGCAACCCCGACAGAAATAAATATCGTCATGATGCCCATGCTGAAATAGTACGGCAGCATCAGGTTGGCGCGATGATCGAGCGAGAATTGCAGCCAGGCGCGCGCGAATCCCCAGGTGGTGTCGGGGGAAAAGGGCGGAAAAATAAACACCAGCATAAAAGAGCCGACAATCATAAACGGCAGCGCAAGGATAAAACCGTCACGAATAGAGGTAACGTATTTTTGCTGGCCGACGGCGCCGGCCAGCGGCGTGATTTTTTGCTCAATCACCGCGATTAATTTCGAGTACAGAGAACTCATGGCGTGTCCCTTATTTTTTATTGTCGATTAATGAAAGGGCAAAATCTAAAACTGCTGCACCCTTCTGCATCCCGTAATCCATCATGTTGATGGGCTCAACGCGAATACCGTAGGCATTCGCTTTGTGTTGCAGATCCTTCTGCATGTACTTCACCTGGGGGCCAAGAAGAACGACCTCGTAATGCCCCACTTGTTGTTCAAATTCCGCGACACCAAAGGCTTTGATATCAACGTCCAGACCGCGCTTTTCCGCCTCTTCCACCATTTTTTTCACCAGCAAGCTGGTCGACATGCCAGCGGAACAACAAAGCATGATTTTTTTCATGAAAAGACTCCTGACTGTGTGACGAGAATGGGCGCACTATAGACTTTGTGGATTCAAAACGGAAAGCGCTTTCCATAGATGGATGCATTAAATGTGAGCACGATCACCAGTTTGAGACTTTCACTTTGGATCGATGTAAGCGATGATCCCGCGACTTCGTGGATTAAATAGGTTCCATCATGAACATTCAGTTTATGAATGTTGTTGTTGTGCTGATCGAGCAACGGATTACCCCTTTTGCCAATATGCTCACCCGCAGCCAGCACATCACCGCCATGCGCGACAGTTTTGCGCTGGCAATGCCTTTCGTTATCGTCGGTAGCCTGATGGTGCCGTTGATCTTTCCTCCTGTTTCCATTAACCCTTTCTCGTGGTTTGGCGGTTACTACCAGTTTGTTCGCCCGATGCTTTTACCCACCTTTGAACTGACGATTGGTCTGGTGGCGTTAATCATTGCCTTTGGGGCCAGCGCCAGTCTTGCCAAGCAATACCAGTTGCCGGAAAGGTTATCGGGCCTGACAGGGTGCATAAGTTTTCTGCTCTTTATTGGCTTTAAAACCACGGATGGGAGCAATGTTTATTTAGGAGGTTTAGGGATATTTAGCGCGTTGATATCAAGCTTTTATAGTATTGAAGTTATTAGATTTTTTTACAATAAAGGCTGGTGTATACGCCTGCCGGATGAGGTGCCGGTGATGACGCGCAATGGTTTCCAGCTCCTGGTGCCGTTGCTGGTGGTGATGCTGTCTGTCACGGCGGTAAATATGACGTTAAAGCTGACCACCGGCATGATCCTGCCTGGTCTGATAAGCGAAGCCTTTCGCCCGTTAATTATCGCCTCTGATACGCTGACAGCTATTCTTATCTCTTTGATTATTTGTAATTTATTGTGGTTTGTCGGCATCCACGGCGCCTTAATTGTGACCGGCATCATGAACCCTTTCTGGATGACTTATCTGTTTGAAAACCAGCAGGCGCTGGCTAGCGGCCAGGCACAGCTTCCCCATATTTATCTGCAGGGTTTCTGGGATTTCTATCTACTGATTGGCGGAATAGGCTCTACCTTACCACTGATCTTTATGGCGCTACGCAGCCGTTCCCGGCAACTGAAAAGCGTCGGGAAACTTGGCTTTATTCCCTCGCTGTTTAATATCAACGAACCTATTCTGTTTGGCTTTCCGGTTATCCTTAACCCCATATTTTTAATCCCTTTTATTTTCGTTCCTGTCATCAATGCCTGTATTGCCTGGTATCTCACACACCTTGGCGTACTTGACCGCGCCGTGGCGATGTTGCCCTGGTCAATGCCATCGCCGCTCGGCGCTGCCTGGTCAGCAAACGGCAGTTGGAAAAACATGTTTATGTGCCTGTTTGCGTTGTTCAACTCCTGGATGATCTACCGGCCATTTTTTAGGGTGTATGAACGCCAGTTGTTGGATGCAGAGAGTAAGTAAACCTGCCGCCGTTTCCCGGCCAGCGCGATGACCGCGCTGGCTTTTTTATGACTCACACCCATTTATGTGATTTTCATCACGTTATCACTGCCATTATTCTCGATTTTGTGATTTGATCCGGCAATTATGGAAAGCGCTTTCCATATCTGGATGTACTTTTCCTTTTTTGATCCGTAAATTTCCCTTCGCGCCAATAAGACGCTCTTTCACTCAGAAAAAGAAAAAGGAAAATCATGAACAGGTTGAACCGATTAATACCTCTGGCCTTACTCATTAACGCTGCACTCTGCGCGAACGCCCAGGCTGAGGAGGTCAAGGCATATGACTTCACGCTTCATGGCTATATTCGTTCCGGCATTCTGGCGAATTCCGATGGCAACCGCGTCGACTCCGTAGGATTGATGCCCGATGGGAAATGGCGTCTGGGGAACGAAGAAGACACTAAAATCGAATTAATTCCACAGGTTACGCTGAAATCAACATCAGGCGCGGTGGCAAAAATTCAGGCCAATATTACCCATCAGAGCAAATGTACCGCTGACTGGAACTGCCGGGACGACGATGGCCATGACGCGCAATTCCGCGAAGGGTTTGTTGAATTAAGCAATCTCGACTTTGCCCCGGACATCACCTTCTGGGGCGGCAAGCGCTACAGCAGTTCCAATACCTCAAGTCATCAGTACGACTGGGAATACATTCAGTACAACGGTACCGGTGGCGGTTTCGATCATATGGATCTCGGTTTTGCCAGTCTGGATGCCGGTGTCTATGCCTTCTCTCCGACCGATGAAACCAAAGCCTATCCTGTTGATAAGGGCGATCAGGGGTATCCGGATGACTATTCCCTCAATGTGTGGTTGAAGAAAATCGGCGGCACCGGCCTGGATCTTGAATTCGTCGGTCATCACATGAACCGCAATGAAAACCATCCAACGTCTGCTGAAAAAGGCTATGGCATCACCGGGGTTTACAATTTTGATGGTTTCTGGGGGCTGACCGGCGGCTATTCAAAACTGGTTATGCAGTATGGACGCGGCCTGGGGGCGGGGGATTCGCTGGGTAAAAATGGCTGGGGTTGGGCCAACCTGGACGATACCCAGTCGTGGCGCGTCATACTGGATAGCATGGCATCAGTGAATAACGTTGATATCTCGACCTTCGCTTATTACCAGAAGGATAAAAATTACCGCTGGTGGAGCAGCGATGCCGACGGCTGGGGCCGCACGCGCTGGGTTGCCGGGGTTCGTCCGTATCACCAGATAACTAAGAATTTCGCCATGCAGTATGAAGTGGGCTACGAGTATCTGGATGATGAAAACTACAAAGGTGTGAATGGCAAAGGTAAAGGGGGGCTGACGAAAGTGACCGTCGCGCCAACCCTGACTTTCGACTCGGGTTACTGGAGTCGCCCGCAGTTGCGCTTCTTTGTAACGTACGCCAAATGGGATAAAGGCGTATCTGATGCCCTGGACGGCAACTATGACTGGAGCACCAACACCATCTCCGCCGGGGGGTACAGCCGCAGCGGCAGTACGGACACCGTAAACTTTGGCGTTCAGGCTGAAGTGTGGTTCTAAGGAGAGATGAACATGTCTAAACCTTTACGCAAATGGCTGCTGGTGTCGATGCTTTCGGTGTTGGGAAGCGCAGGGGCCATGGCCGCAGAACAGTCGCATTTCGAAAACTTTATCACCCGTGATGGCGCGCAGTTGAAAGACGGCAACAACGTCTTTCGCTTTGCCGGTATCCACGCGCCGGAGTTGCATCGCATTGAGGATGACGCGCGTGGAGTTTGCAAAGCCGATCCACGCGGTTGGGGACAGTACTTCAAATGGCCAACCGCAGAAGAACAGGAAAACTGGATCCGCGCGATGGTGCAAACCGGCGCCAAAGCGCAGCGTGTCTATGTGCTCTCTGTTCAACAGGAAAACGATGTAGCCTGCGGGCGCGCAACGCATATCCTCGCGCCTGAAACGCCGGATGGCATGCCGCGTCTGAATGAAGAGGCGATGAAAGTTTACGACAACATGATTGCGCAAGCCGATAAACAAGGACTGCGTTTAATCCTGCCCTTTATCGATCACTGGTGGTGGTGGGGCGGCCGTGAACAACTGGCCGCGTTCTATGATGAAAAACCCGAGGATTTTTACCGTACTGACAGTAAAACCTTTAAAGCCTATCTGGACGTTATTCGTCAGGTGATTACTCGTACCAATACGGTAACCGGGCGAGCCTACTTCGATGAAAAAGCAATCATGGCCTGGGAAACGGGCAATGAGCTGGAAGATACCAATGCCGATTTCCTGAAACAAACGGCAGCATGGATCCGCAAGTGGGCACCGCATCAGCTCATCGTCGACGGCACCTATAAAAAGATAAATGCGTTTGCCCTGACCGATCCGAATATCGATATCGTCAGCAACCACTACTACACCAATGCCGGGAATAACCACCCCGATCAGGTCAGCAAAGATCTGCAGGCCATTGGCGGTAAAAAAGCCTATCTGGTCGGCGAATTTGGTCTGCTTGACCACGCGCAGCTCAATGACATTATGCAGTCGATTGTGCACAGCGAGGTCAACGGCGCGCAGGCCGTCGGCGGCTTTATCTGGGGCTTTCGCGGTCATCGCCATGACGGCGGTTTTTACTGGCACAAAGAGTACACCGGCCACTACAGCTACCACCTGCCAGGATTCCCGCTAGAAGGGAAAGCGAATCAGGAAATGGAGGTGGTGAATCTGGTGCGCACGGCCTCAGCGCAGCTTGCTGGTTTAGATAAAGCACCTGCGCTCCCCGTACCGGATGCGCCGCGTTTGCGTGAAACCAATTCGCCTTTTGCCATTAACTGGATGGGGGCCGCCGTTGGGCGCAATTACGATGTTGAGCGTTCCGCCTCGGCAACCGGCCCCTGGCAGGTGGTCGGCAAAGATATCTCTGATGGAGTGAACGAGTGGAACCCGACCACGATGGCCTTGTTCCGCGACGACTACCGCAACTTACAGTTGGGAAAAACCTATTACTACCGCGTGATAGCCAAAAATGAGAGCGGTGCATCCGCACCATCGAACGTGATCAGCGTGAAACATACTCAGGAGAATAAAGCCCCGACCGTTGCGCTGACCGCTTCCCTGACGACAACACAGGATAAAGGCGTGGCGCTGAAAGCCACCGCGACAGACGACAATCTACCTGACCGCAAACTGGCGCTGAGCTGGAGCAATAACGGCAATGACAAGGCGCATCTGTGCGACAGCAGTAAAGCTGAAACCCGTGCCTGGTTCTCCGCGCCGGGTACTTATGCACTGACGTTTACGGCTGACGATGGTCTATTGCGCACCCGCAAAACCGTCAACGTCACGGTGAAAGAGGCCGTCGGTAAATCACCCGCTGATTACTGTACTTTTGGCGGCGGCGTGCTGGATGTCAGTAAAGGCAAACTGAATGTGGTTAAAGCCAGTGAAAACCAGCTTGCCATTGGCGATGACGGTTTTCTCGGCCCGTTCGCCAGTGAAGGCGACAAGGTTACCTGGCAGGTGGAGGTTCCCTGGGAGGGGCGCTTCGCGTTACACGTGACCTTCAACGGCAAATGGGGCGGTAAAAAGAATTCGTTTGTTGTGAACGAGGGGGCGCCCATCGCGGTTGAATTCCCGCAGACCGATGAAAAAGGTCAGCAAATGGTTGTGCCTGTGACGCTAAACGCGGGCACAAACACCATTAGCTTTGGCAAGTTCCCGGGCGACTGGGGCTACATGTTTATTAAATCCATTGAAGTGACTGCAGAGTAGTGACATTGGCTGCGTCCGTTGGGCGCAGCCTTTTTTTATCTGAGGAGGCGTTATGACCCGGTATCAATTCCCGGACGGATTTTTCTGGGGTGCAGCAGCATCTGGCCCGCAAACCGAAGGTGTAGAAGGGAAAGCCCATCGTTCCATTTGGGACAGTTGGTTTGCTGAACACCCTGAGCGGTTTTATCAGCAAATGGGGCCGCAAAAGGTATGTGAAACCTACACCAAATACAAAGACGATGTGGCGTTAATGAAAGGGTTGAACTTCAACTCTTTTCGCACTTCGATTCAGTGGTCGCGGCTGATTGCCGACTTTGAAACGGGGGAGCCCGATGCCGACGCGGTGCGTTTTTACCATGCATATCTGGACGAGATGATCGCCAACGGCATTGAGCCGATGATCAACCTTTACCACTTTGATATGCCCGAAGCGCTGCAGAAAAAATATGGCGGTTTTGAATCAGCGAAAGTCACCGACCTCTTCGCCCGTTTTGCACAGACCGCGTTCACCCTGTACGGCCATAAAGTGAAATACTGGATAACCTTCAACGAGCCGATTGTGCCGGTTGAAGGGGGCTATCTGTATGACTTCCACTATCCATGCAAAAAAGATGGCAAGCTGGCGGCGCAGGTGGCATTCAATATTATGCTGGCGCATGCAAAGGCGGTTCAGGTCTATCGACAACTGGCACTGGACGGCGAGATTGGTGTGGTGTTGAACCTGACGCCGTCCTACACCCGCAATGATTCTGTTGAAGATAAAAAAGCCGCCGCGTATGCCGATTTACTGTTCAACCGCAGTTTTCTCGATCCGCTGGTGAAACATCAGTTCCCGAAAGAGTTATGCGAAATCCTCGTGGCGAATAAGTGCCTGCCGGAGGTGGCGAAAGCCGACGTTGACCTGATTACTTCGTCGCATATCGATTTTCTTGGCGTCAATTATTATGTCCCCCGGCGTGTAAAAGCACGGGAGTCCGACTACACCCTCGATTATTTCACCCCAGAATTTTATTTCGAAAATTATGTGAATCCGCACGGGCGCTTTAACCCATACCGGGATAATAACGAAATTTTGCCGCAGGCGATTTACGACATTGCCGCAAATATCCGCGACAACTACGGCAATATTAAATGGTATCTGGCGGAGATTGGTATTGCCATGGACCTTGAATCAGAGGGACCGGTGCAGGCTGATGGCGCGATTGACGACAGTTTCCGTATCGGACTGATGAAAGAGCATTTAATTCAGCTACATCGGGCTATTACGGATGGGGCGAACTGCTTTGGTGTTCATCAGTGGACTTTCATTGATAACTGGTCGTGGATTAATTCCTTCAAACGTCGCTATGGTTTTTATCGTCTCGATATTGAAACAGGGGAGCGGCATATAAAGCGCAACGGGGTATGGTTTAAGACGCTTGCCCAAACCAACCAGTTCACTGACGAGGAGTAATCGACGTGAGTCACTGTTTCTATCCACTCGTAAATGTGGTGAAGAATTATCCGTGGGGGAGTCGCTCCGCGTTCAACACGCGTTTTCATATCCCGAATCCTGATGACCAACCGCAGGCAGAATTATGGATGGGCGTGCATCCGGCGGGGATTTCTCAGGTTGTCTGTGAAGACGGCACCTGTTCTTTGACGGAACTGATTGCCGCTGATAAGCAGGCCATGCTCGGCAGTAAAATTGCCGGACAATTCGGTGAGCTACCGTATCTGTTAAAGATCCTTGCCGCCGAAAGTGCGCTGTCGATTCAGGTTCATCCGCAAAAAGCGCAGGCGCAGGCGGGGTTTCAGCGCCAACAACAAAATCCGGTTAACCCGCCTGATTACAACGATGATAACCATAAGCCAGAGCTGGTTTATGCGCTGACGCCGTTTATGGCGATGAACGGCTTTCGTAACCCCGCTGACATTGTGGACAACTTTACGCCACTTCATATTCCGTCACTCAGTGATGCGTTAACACAATTAGCCGTCTCCCCCTGCGCAGAAACACTGCAGGCATTTTTCCTCCTGGTGATGCAGCTACCACAGGATGAAAAACAGCAGGCATTAAAACGGCTTATTGATAATACCAGGGACTGGTATGACGATAATCTGGCGACGTTTATATTACGCCTGCATCAATATTATCATGATGATATTGGCCTGTTCGCGCCGCTGTTTCTCAATTGCCTGACATTGCAGCCAGGGGAGGCGATGTTTCTTTCACCCGGTACGTTACATGCATATGTTCATGGCGTCGCCGTGGAAGTGATGGCCAGCTCCGATAATGTTCTGCGCGCCGGGTTAACACCGAAAAAAATTAACCTGAAGGAGCTTGTTGCCTGCACGGTATTTGTACCGATTTATGCGACGCAATTACGCATGCGGCCGATAAGTGAAGCAGGAAAACACCATTATCCGATTCCGGTGGAGGATTTTTGCTTTGATGTCTATAGCGATGTGAAAGATGTTGCTATACAGACTACGAGTGCAGAGATTGTTTTAGTGATCGATGGGCAGGCGTTATTGCATCATCCTTGTGGAGAAACGGTGACACTCAAGGAAGGGCAGTCGGTGTTTATTCCGGCAGTGACCGGTGACTGGACGTTGAGTATAACCGGGACGTTATGTCGCGTTTACGGTTAATATAATTAAGCGTTGTTGAGTCCTTAGAGGGCGGCAGACACCCGGATAGACCTGATGTCTGCTTTCCGTTATCTCAGGATACAAAGCGGTCAACAAGCGTGGACATCGATTTCGACTGTGCGTCAAGCATTTGACTGGCGGTTGCCATCTGGGAAACGAGCGCCGCGTTTTGCTGAGTGACCTGCTCCAGTTGATTCAGTGCCTGATGCACTTGTGTTACGCCAAGAGACTGTTCATTGGCTGCGCGGGCGATATCACTGACATATTGCTTCATCCGCCCGGTCGTATCCGCCGCCGCTTTCAGTGCCGCCTCGGACGCCGAAACCCGTTGCACCCCTTCGCCAATATTATCCATATTCTGATTAACCAGTTCCCGAATCAGGCTGGCCTCTCTGGCACAGCGTTGGGAGAGATGACGCACCTCTGCCGCCACAACGGCGAAACCTTTGCCCAGTTCGCCTGCGCGGGCGGCTTCAACCGCGGCGTTTAGCGCCAGTAAGTTGGTTTGGAACGAGATCTCATCGATTGACGCCACAATCTGGAAAATATTGTCGCTGGACGAACGGATAGCCGCCATGCTCTGGCTGGCCTCGTTGGAAACGCGGGTCGCATCCAGCACGTCGTTTGCCATCAATTGGGTCAGTCGTTCCGCCTCGCTGGCGTTATGGGCGGTCTGGGAGATGGCCGTCGATATCTGTTCCATACTGGCGGCGGTTTCAACGATGGATGCTGCCTGCTCATCGGTACGCTGAGCCAAATCCTGGTTACCATCGGTAATATCACTGCTGGCGTTACTGAGTATCAGCGCGCCCGATTTAATTTCCTGCACGATATGCTGAATGTTTTCGATTGCCTGATTGTAGGCGCGATTAAGAGCAGAGAGCTCGTCGCTACCTGGTACATCGAGGCGGCGGGTCAAATCGCCGTCCATCTCATTGATGGTTTTCAGCGTGTTGGTTAGTTGTTGTTGAATACTGCGCACTACTATCATGGCAAAGGCAATAGCAATGAGCAGGGCAATCAGACTGATCGCCAGAAAGGATTGCCAGTCAACACGTGCGTTATGGGCTAGTGCCGCCGAATGCGCGAGCAGGGTATCCGCCGCCTGGGTTTCTACCTGGCGAAGTATCTCAATGCGTTTGGTCTGGGCAGTAAACCAGTCCGTCGGTTTGACGCCAAATCCACCCTCCTGCGACTTATTCAAGGCAATCGTTCTCAGCTCAAGAGCACGGGTGACTTCGGCCGACGCAAGGGCTTTATCCAGCTCCGCAGCCTGAGCTTCGCTACTAAAGCGGCGGGTGGCGATCAGCCAGGCTTCTTGTTTACCCACCACGTCACTGAGCATACGGAATTGGCCGTCGCTAAAGCGATCAACAGAGAAGACATTGGTGAGCAGTGCGCGCTCGATCCCGGCCTGCTCCTTTAAATTCAGCAGGCTATAGAAGGCTGCCAGCTCATTCACCATTGGGCCGGAGGCGCTTAACTGACCTATACCACCAACGAAACTCAGCAGTCCGGAGATGGTCTGCGTATAGAACTGCGTCGATTTTGACGCCTCTATATTCAGCCCGCTTATCGCATTACGGGTGTCGTCGAGGGACTGAATACTCTCCTTAAACATTTTCAGCGGGGCGGCAATATTGCCCTGCGTCAAATTCGTGTCCGTACTGGCTAGCGCCTGGTTCAACTTTACCAGCGCCTCGTCAGTTAATTTTCGTTGCACGATGATTTCATCGCGGAACTGCTGCCCACGCGCGCCGATAAAACCGGCGCTCATTCCACGTTCACGTTGCAGTTGGTGGACAACATCTCCCGCGCTCCGGGCAAGCGTTGTTAACTGACCGATAGTGTCCATCTGTCGTTCGGTACCAATACGGCTGAGCATGCCTGAACCGGCAAACCATACCAGAGCAAGCAGCAGAGGGAATAACGCGATAAATAACTTCATTCTCATAGAAATACGATAAATCCATGACATATCGTTATTTTCCTTATTTGCTGTGTTGTCTTATAAGTGCTATCGGCACATTTATGGCTAATCTTTACAACTTTATTATTATGAAAAACTGAATCGTTATTCATATAAGAAGGCGATGGTAAAGAATGAATACATAAGAGGCGTCATAGGTTTCAGGCATGTATTCTCTCTGCTCTTCGCTCTATGTGTGTTTTTGACGTTATTAGAATGGCTGTTTTTCTATGCTTTTGTGCTGGCGGAAAGATGCAATTTAAGTATTTATTAAATTTTATGCAGCATCACTTCAATTGTTGAAGAGGCTCTTTTTTGGGGCGATACCGTGAGGCTCACACTCCTTTTGCCTGGTATCTCCGCCATCACCAGGTTTTGCTTGAGTTAATTTGGCAGCAAATGCGGTATAGTATTCCTTTGCACTTCGTCTCAAAAATCAGAATTTAAGCTTATTCCGAAAATATATTATTCAGTAGTATATAAATAATTTTAACAATCTTATACCGTTACGTTATCCCATACATAATGTATCGTGGAGAGATAAATTATGCGGCTTGATGTGATAACTGCTCATACCGAAATTGTGTTGAATCTTATGATGGACAAGGCCATCCGGGAATGTGACCCCGAGTACGGTCGGGTGGCCGCTACATGGTACACGATGGCAGAGGGGGCACTGTTCCTCTGGCAGGAACTGGCGGAGTGTTGCCCCGAAGTTTCGCAAGAAGAGAAAAATAAAATGGCATCTCGCCTTCACAGCATTATCAGTATGAATAGAGTACCTCTGCTCAAAAAAAAGGATGAGTAATACGTTGATTTTCTGAGTACATGCATCTCTAAAAACTGTGTGTCGCCTGATTCTGGTCGGGAAGCCGACCGGGTGGGGTATTATCAGAAGAGTGACGTTACTGCGACAGGGTGACGAAATATAATATATGCTCTTTCCTGCGATGCGTTTTTTTTGATGCTATGTCAGATTGAATCGAAACCCTACATTACTGCGCCTGGTTAATCTGTCCTCACCTGCAAAGCAGGCGAGGTGAATTCCGGGTGATTATTGTTTTGCGGCCTCTGTATTTTTCGCATGTATTTTTTTATTCGCTTCGCCACTTTCATTCAGTGCCTGACTGGCGGCTTTTTCGGCGTGTGCGGCACTATAGGCTGCAAGATGTGAAATAACGATGGCGTAAATACTCATCAGCGAAACCCAGAGTATGCTGTTTTTCCACCATAATAATGTTGGGATTGTCAGCACTGCCCAAATTAACGCCAAAAATAAATGCACTCTGGCCATAAATCGGGCTGTTAGTTTAACTTTCATATTTGCTCCTTATTTCCGCACTCTGTATTTTCCATCCTGATAATATTTATAGCATTTGCTGGTTAGCTGTTGCGCTTATTTTGTTACAGTTTGTACGTGAAATAAATTGAGATAATTCCTCTGGAAAGGGGGCGAACAAGGAGATTTGTTACAGAGTTCAGGGCATATAGCTTTGTGGTACCCGTCTGTGTGAAAAAGCCAGACGGGAGGGTTTCGTATGAAATTAATACTTAAGTGTTATACGATCTTCTAACCCGTGATGTATTTCCGGGGAAAACACCGGCCTTAAGCAAAGGCTGTTTTGTCTTGATTATAAAGTTTACTGCAATGAGGGCACATCAATGACAAGCCTTTCTGGACTCGTGTAAAGCTATGTTCTGACTGTTTGGTGCAGTGAGGGCAGGTGCATTTAACGAGATAGTTGCGATTATTTTTTGAATCTTTGCGTTGTGGCATAGGGTCTTTCCTGATAAATGGGCGGTAACCATACACTATCCCTGCGCGCATTGCCCATACTCATTTTTTCGCTCCCATGTAAGCGGGGATATTATCCATGCTGGTCAGGGCACTTTGTTAAAAAGGTCATCGCCGGGCCTGGCCTGTTTGTAGCAGTTCTTTACGTTAAAAGGCATGATTAGCCCCTGCATCAGAAGCGCGTCGCTGGAGATTTCAACATTAAACGAATGCTTGCGAACGTAACGGTGGAGAATGGGCCAGGAAAATAATACTTGCATAACAGGAGATGACATGCCTTAATGAGTTGTCGGTTTGATACACAGACCAGTCCAAAGCATTCCATTTTTTGCCCTCATTTTAAGTATCCTTAGATATCTCTTTTTGAGTCTTCATTGAAAGTTATGCGATTATTCTGTAATCGGACCCTGCATGCCGAAAGGCTTACATTTATATAGGTAAAAAATTATGTCTTCAAAAACGACAGGTAACGTAAAGTGGTTCAATCCTGAAAAAGGTTTTGGTTTTATCACTCCAAAAGATGGTAGCAAAGATGTATTCGTGCATTTCTCTGCTATTCAAAGTAATGAATTTAAAACGCTTGAAGAAAATCAACAAGTTGAATTCTCAGTCGAAAACGGTCCGAAAGGCCCTTCCGCTGTTAATGTAGTAGTACTTTAAGGACACTTTCACTATTTTTAATATTCATCTTCGTTGTCCAAAATGTCACGGCTCGCAATATCGTGTTTCGCATTTTGATGTAACAGAAACTAATCCATATGGCGCAAAATGTATTTTTTGCAAAACCGTAATGGTAACCAATGAACGTTACAATTTAGCGACCATGCATCCTGTGCCGCTTGTCAGAAATATCACAGCAACGCATATCGCATAGATATTTCGCCTGCCTCACGTAATCAATTAAGGACCGACTTATGACATCAAAAGTTTTGGTTTTTTTCAACTCTCAGCCAGTCAAAGCTGTTGACAGAAATGCCAGCGATAAGACCGTTGATTGTGAATACCCTAACGGCGAGAAAGCGACCCTAAATATTATGCACGCAGGCGTTCACTCACTCACCGGTGATCATCTGGAGATTCGTGTCGCTACTGACCGACAGCTTTCATCGGATGACATTATGACCGCGGCCCAGAAATTTATCTAAACGGGCTGTTCACGTGCTGCGTCATTTCCGTTGCTAAGCCCAGGAATTTGCTGATTTTTTCTTTTCTGCCAGCAAAAATACGGGGTTATCGTATTAACGAGGACGTTACATGGCGCATCCGGTGAATCTGATAATGAATACAACACTCGTTCCGCCTGAGAGCGTGTGAAAAGTTTACTGGCTACCTGGCTGGGCAAAAGTTATCTGAGAAATGAGTTCAGTCATGCCGACAGGGAGTTGTTAAAAAATCTCGACAATTTTATCCCCTGCTTAAATTCTCACCTGACAGATCAATGCTATTCATTTGCATGATCAGTTCTGCCATCGTTCTGGCATCCATTTTTTCCATAACTCGTGAGCGGTGAACTTCCACCGTGCGCAATGCAATATTCATCTGCGAGGCGATATCCTTATTCATCATGCCTGCGGCTACATAATGCGCCACGGCTTTTTCTTTGGGTGTCAGTTGGCCGTAACGCTGTTTACGCTCCTGTATTTTCGCCAGCCGCTCAGAGTGTTCGTAGCCTTTACTGATGGCCTTTTTTAGGGCATCAAGCGCGACAGGTTTTTGTAAAAAATCGACGGCACCCGACTGGATCTCTTTTACCGCCATCGGGATATCGCCATGGCCTGTCAGGAAAATAACGGCAAGGGTGCTGTTATCGTGACGCATGGCCTGAAACAGGCGATGCCCGTCCATACCAGGCATCCGCATATCCAACAGCGCGACGCCCGTATCTTTAAGCGCTGCTTTGTGCAGAAAGCGCTCACTTTCGTTCCAGCACTGAACGGTGTATCCCAGACTTTCCAGTAAAAAAGAGCATGAGCGGGTCACCGCTTCGTCGTCATCCACTAAATGAATCATTTGAATCTTCTGTGTTATTGGTCCGTCGGAAAGGTCAGGGCCACGAGTAAACCATAACGCCCATCCGGGGCGCTGTGATTATTCACACTAATCTCGCCATTGACGCTGCGCAGAAGGCGCTGGCAAATAACGAGTCCCAGCCCCATACCGCCTTTTTTGGTGGAGTGAAAAGGGCGAAACAGCGCCGAAAGCTGTTCCGCTGACAGGCCGCCTGCGTTATCCAGTAGCGTAATCTGCTGCTGTTGACCGACACGTTCCTCCGTTACCCAAAGGCGTGTGGCGCCTGCCTGGACCGCATTCAAAATGATATTTGCCAGTACCTGCTCCAGCAGGACCGGTGGCAGAGAAAGCGGCATGGGGCGCTTGATGTTTACCTCAACAAGCAGGTCGGGTGACGCTTTATCAAGCTGCAAGAGCCTGAGCACGTGTCGGAGCGTATCTGCGACATCACAGGGCGCATTTTCACTTTGCTGCTGCGGACTCGCCCATTCCCGTAAATGTTTGATGATAAGTCCACAGCGTTCGGCCTGAGCATCGATGTTGTGTAGTGCCTCTTCTACGGCCTCTCTCTTTTCCGGCTGAGGGAGATAATTAAGCCCTCCCTGCGCATACATGCGGATTGCCGCTAGCGGCTGGTTAAGCTCGTGCGCGAAACCGGAGGCCATCTCACCCAGTACGCTCATCTGTCGGGCCTGCTCCAGCGTCTGCTGTTGGGCGCGCAGCCGGGCGTTTGCCTGCTCCAGCGCTTTACCGCGCCGGTTTACCAGCACCATCACCCAACCATAATTGGCAACGAACAGCACGCCCGGCACAAGGATCAGCCCAATCATTAGCCTGTGCTGGCTCAGCCAGGCGAGCAGGGTTTGCCCGATCCTCTGCTGCTCCGGGTGGCGGTTAAGTTGGCGAAGCAGGGCTTCGGTATCGCTGGTTGAGGCGGGAGCGCCCCAGTGCCAGGTACCGCTCTGGGGTGCCGTCAGCAACGCCTTTGCGACGGCATCGGCAACCCGGTCACCCACGCCGGGCAGGGCAGCGAACGACCAGTCAGGATAGAGTGCGGTACTGGTCAGGCAGGGAGATGCGGACGGCTTTTGGAGCAGAACCCGAAAGGCATTTTTCGCAATAAGACCTTCCGCGTCCATGTCTTCCAACAGGCACACGGGAACGATGGCAGCCTGAATGGCATCTTCGCGCAGCAAATAGAGCAGCGCATCGGCCGGAAAGCCCAAAAATCTCACCTTCACCTGGTCGTCCACCCGTAACCCCGCATCCAGCAGTTCACGGTAGCCGAGCAGATAGCCGCCAAAGGCCTGCGCATCGACTGCGCCCAGGGTTTGTCCGGCCAGATCCCGCGCGTGGGTGATGGGGCTATCACGGCGAACCAGAATAGCGCTGCCGGTGGCCATGCTCTCCCCGGCGGCCCCTTTCCCGGATCGTAACGATGCCAGCCAGCGCAAATGATAGTGGCTATTTAGTTGCACAAACTGCGCCTGATTGGTGATGACAAACTGGACGCTTCCTGCGTTTACCGCCGCGCGCATCGCGTTGAGATCAAGGGGGAGCAGCCGAAAATGGGCATCCGGTACGGTGTCGTTAAGCGAGTCGATAAGCGGCTGCCAGTGACGTTGAGTTGCCGCTTCACCGCGCAATGCCAGGATGCCGATGGTCCAGTCAGCGGCGAGAAGAGGGGAGCTAAACCCGACGATGAACAGGCACAACAGGATTTTTGCGATGCGATCCATGCGACAAATGCCCCTTTTTGTTTGCGGTAGATCAAGCCCGCTTCGTTTATGTGGTTAACCACAATAGAGGGCGACCTGGCGGGATTTTTAGACTGTAACTAATCACATTTGGTTAGGTAATTCCATCCCTAATCTTTTCTTTAGCCGCGCACTGAATGGAGGTCACTATGGACATCAGTAAGCGACATTTCTTGCAGCAATTGGGTGTTGTCACCGCCGGGGCATCACTGATACCGCTGGCGCAGGCGAGTCTCTCATTAAAGCCTGAACGGCACGAAGGCTCCGACAAGCAGCGTTACGCCATGCTTATTGATTTGCGCCGTTGCATTGGCTGCCAGTCCTGCACGGTGAGCTGCACCATAGAAAACCAGACCCCGCAGGGGGCTTTCCGCACCACGGTGAACCAGTATCAGGTGAAGCTCGCCGACAGCGATGAGGTGACCAACGTGCTGCTGCCGCGTTTGTGTAACCACTGTGACGATCCGCCCTGTGTGCCGGTTTGCCCGGTGCAGGCCACCTTTCAACGCAAGGACGGGATTGTGGTTATCGACAACACCCGCTGCGTGGGATGTGCCTACTGTGTGCAGGCCTGCCCGTATGATGCCCGCTTTATTAATCACACGACCCAAACGGCGGATAAATGCACCTTTTGCGCACACCGACTGGAGGTCGGGCTGCTCCCTGCCTGTGTGGAATCCTGCGTGGGTGGCGCGCGGATTATTGGCGATTTACACGATCCCAACAGTACGATCAGCGCGCTGCTGGCGGCGCACCGGGACGAGATAAAAGTCCTCAAGCCGGAGAATAACACCCACCCGCACGTCTTTTATCTGGGGCTCGACGACGCCTTTGTCTCCCCGTTACAGGGGCGTGCGCAGCCCGCGCTCTGGCAGGAGGTGGAAATATGTCACCCATGATCATTGATGAGGTGCTGGCTCAGCCGCAGGACATTACCTGGCTTCCCTGGGCCGTACAGTATTTTTTCTTTATCGGTATCGCCTCGTGCGCGGTGCTGCTGGCCTGCGCGGCACGCTGGTCTCAGCACCGGTATCGCGAAGCGTTCGAGCGAGTTTGCCTGTTCCTCGCTTTAACCTGCGGGATTGCCGCGCCGCTGGCGTTAACTGCCGATCTGCATCAGACCGCCCGCTTCTGGCACTTTTATGCCTGGCCGACGCCCTGGTCATGGATGCCCTGGGGCGCGCTGTTTTTACCGCTGTTTACCGTGTTCGTTGGGC
This sequence comes from Citrobacter sp. BDA59-3, assembly GCF_015167655.1. Lineage (NCBI taxonomy): Bacteria > Pseudomonadati > Pseudomonadota > Gammaproteobacteria > Enterobacterales > Enterobacteriaceae > Citrobacter > Citrobacter sp. BDA59-3. The sequence continues at coordinate 3,839,474 of NZ_CP063427.1, read as the reverse complement.
TGTGGTTTTTGCTTTTCCATCTGCGCGTGGTCACGGAACGCTTTACACCGTTGATGCGCTGGATAGCTCTCGCCGCGGCGCTGACGGCGGTCGGCTTACTGCTCTATACCGGACGTGAAGTTTCGATCGTGCAGGCCAGACCAATATGGTTCAGCTATGGGTATCCGCTGGTGATGTTTATAAGTGCGATAAGTGGGCTACTGGCACTCCTCAGCCTGGCCCTGCATAAGCATCGCTATTGCGGCAAATTGCTGGCGAAAGGGCAGGTGGTAACGCTACTGCTACTCGGGGCCGTAGCGCTGCTATGGCTGCTGGGGGATACGTTGTCGGGCGAGGCCCTTCGCCAGCAGTGGCGGCTTGCTACGGATATCCGTTTTTACATGCTGGTGATGGTGACGTTATGGAGCGTCGTGCTGGTCCTGGCGCTCGCTGCGAACCGCTACGACTTTCCGTTATCGCTGACACTGGCGAGCACGCTGCTGGTGGCGGCACTGTGCTGGACATTGCGCTGGGCGCTGCTGATTGGCGGGCAAACGGTCCCGAAATACAACGCCCTGATTAACGACTACCACCTTCCCCCTGGGACCGACGGTCTGCTGGCCATTATTGGCACCTTCGGGCTGTGGTTCGCCCTCATGATAACCATCAGGGAATGCGTCAACTGGCTTTCAAGGAGGTTTCGTCATGTCTGAATTATCCCGCCGTCAATGGCTAAAAATTGGGGTAGCTGTAGGGGGCTTTGCCGCGTTCGGTTTGAGCTATCGTGATGTTGCAAAACGGGCCGTGGACGGGCTGGTCAATGGCACGTCCGGGAAGGTGACGCGGGACAGGATCCACGGTAACGCTCTTGTTCCGGAAGGTAGCGCGCACGGCGGCTGGCAGAGTAACCCCGATCAGGCGGTCTCCATGACCCAGTGTTTTGGATGCTGGACGCTATGCGGCATTCGCGTGCGTGTGAACAGAGCAGAGAATAAAGTCTTACGCATCGCCGGAAACCCATGGCACCCGCTGTCACACGAGAAGCCTTTTGACAGCATGATGCCGTTTTCCGAAGCGCTGCAAAAGATGGCGGGGGAAAGCGGGCTTGAATCCCGTTCTACCGCCTGTGCGCGCGGCGCCACTCTGTTAGAGAGCCTGAACAGCCCGCTGCGTATTCTTACGCCGATGAAACGCGCCGGAAAGCGCGGGGAAGGCAAGTGGCAGCGCATCAGCTTTGAGCAACTGATTAAAGAGGTGGTGGAGGGCGGTAACCTGTTTGGCGAAGGCCACGTCGACGGGCTGCGTACCATTCGCGATCTCAACACGCCTGTTGATGCGAAACATCCCGCCTATGGCCCGAAGGCCAACCAGTTGCTGGTTACCAATACCAGCGATGAAGGCAGGGATGGCTTCCTGCGCCGTTTTGCGCTGAACAGTTTTGGCTCAAAGAACTTTGGCGCGCACGGTGCCTACTGTGGACTCTCTTATCGCGCCGGTTCCGGTGCGCTGATGGGCGATCTGGATAAAAATCCCCACGTTAAACCCGATTGGGAAAACGTCGAGTTTGCGCTGTTTATGGGAACATCCCCCGCACAATCCGGGAACCCCTTCAAACGTCAGGCGAGACAGCTTGCCAGCGCTCGCTTACGTAAAAGCTTTAACTACGTCGTGGTGTCTCCCGCGCTGCCCCTGACCACGGTACTGGCTGATGACCATGGCCACTGGTTGCCGATAAAACCGGGAACTGATTCTGCGCTGGCGATGGCTATGATCCGCTGGATTATTGATAACGAACGCTATGTGGCCGCATACCTGATGCTGACCAGCCGGGAAGCGATGACGCGCGCCGGTGAAAAAAGCTGGAGCAATGCCACCTGGCTGGTTATTACCGATGAAAACCATCCGCTGAGCGGACAGCACCTGAGCGTATCCCATCTCAATGGCGGCGACGGGCAGGCTGATGAACCGCTGGTGGTGAACGAGACGGGAGAGCTGGTCCCCGTCAGCCAGTGCGATCGCGGGACGCTACGGGTATCGCAGGCGGTCACGCTGCACGATGGCGCTACGGTTACGGTGAAAAGTAGCTTTCAATGCCTGGCTGAATCGGCCCACCGTTTCACGCCGGAGCAATACAGCATGGAATGCGGCGTGCCGGTTAAACAGATTCATGCGCTGGCGAAAGCGGTTACCGATCACGGGCGTAAGGCGGCGGTGGTGACCCATGGCGGGATGATGTCCGGCAACGGTTTTTATAATGCCTGGGCGGTGATGATGCTCAATGTGCTGCTGGGCAATATGAGTCTGAGCGGCGGCGTATTTGTCGGCGGGGGGAAATTCAACGGCGAGATTAACGGACCGTGCTACAACATTGAACAATTTCCCGGCAAGATCGCACCCAAAGGGCTCAATATCGCTCGCAGTAAAGCCGACTACGCCAAATCCGATGAGTATCAGGCAAAAGTGGCCGTCGGTCAGTCGCCGTGGCCCGCCAACGCGCCGTGGTACCCGTTTGTTGCCGGGCAACTGACAGAACTTTTACCCTCCGCGCTGGAGGGCTATCCCTATCCATTAAAAGCGTGGATTTCGAATATGACCAATCCGCTGTACGGCGTGCCCGGTCTGCGCACGGTCATTGAAGAGCGGCTAAAAGATCCGCAACGTCTGCCGCTGTTTATCGCCATCGATGCTTTTATGAATGAGACCACTGCGCTGGCGGATTATATCGTGCCGGATACCCATAACTTTGAAAGCTGGGGATTCAGCGCTCCCTGGGGGGGCGTGGCGAGTAAAACCGCAACGGCGCGCTGGCCTGTTGTCGCTCCCGCGACCGCCAGGACGCTACAGGATGACCCGGTATCCATGGAATCCTTCTGTATTGCGGTGGCTAAACGGATGCAGTTGCCGGGATTTGGCGAGAATGCGATACCGGATGCACAGGGGGTGATGCATCACCTGAATCGCGCGGAGGATTACTACCTGCGCGTGGCGGCCAATATTGCTTTTGCCGGGCAGAAACCGCTGCCGCCGGCTGGCGAGCAGGATGTGGCGTTGTCCGGCGTTGAGCGCATATTTCCGGCAATAAAGGGTACGTTGAAATCAGAAGAGGCGCTACCCGTTGCCTTTCTTTACAGCCGGGGAGGGCGTTTTGCGCCCGATGCCTCAGGGCGTAAAGAGGGGATGGTCGGCGGTGAATGGGTCAGGCCGCTGCAGATTTGGAACGCCCAGGTAGCGGCCTTCAGATATGCCATGACCGGCGAGCGATTCAGCGGCTGCCCGACCTGGTATCCCGCGCGGTTGTCCGATGGGCGGGCGCTGGATGAGGTCTTCCCGCAGATAAAATGGCCGATGAAACTGATGTCTTTTAAATCAAACCTGATGAGTAGCTCCACGACAGTTGTTGAGCGGCTGCATCACGTTAAGCCGATGGGGCTGGTGGCCATTCACCCCGACGATGGTAAACGCTTTGGGTTACAGCATGGCGACAAGGCAAAGATAACGACGCCGGGAGGCAGTGTGGAGGCGCGGGTGAGTTTGCTCTCAGGCGTGATGCCGGGTGTGATTGCTATGGAACATGGGTACGGACATACGGAGATGGGGGCGCGTCAGCACTGGCTTGACGGTGAACCTCTGGCACATAAAAGCCAGATAGCATCCGGCGTCAATCTCAACGATTTGGGCTTTGCCGATCCCACGCGCAAGGTGCCCGGCCCCTGGCTTGACTGGGTAACCGGGTCGTCCGTGCGTCAGGGACTACCGGCTTGTATTGAAAAAGTGTGATGGAAGCTGGCCCCGGTGCGGGGCCAGCGTTTAGCGTGTTGTAGACATTCCCCTCGTAACACAGTCGTTACATTGAAAGAAATATGTGACGGATTTCTCTCTTTTTAACTTTTTTTAAGAAAGCTAACCACCTGATTCCCACTGTTTTTATGTGCTTTTCTGCCGATTGGTAAAAAAATGTAAGAGTAAAGTAAATTTTTTAGCTGCCGATAGGATCGTGTTGCGGGTTTTTAAGGCAAATACCTTCGGGCCTAAGGGGAGTGATTATGTCGTGGTGGAAAGTCTTTTCTGGAAAAAAAACGATCATTAATTCAACGGCAGCTCCTGAACCCCGGCGCTTGTTGCTTCAGGCGCTGGAGCCCAGAATGATGTTTGATGGTGTTGCCGTCAGTGCAACTACCGCGACCGCGGATGCCGCTCACACTGATACGGCATCGCATACCACGGCATCCGTGAGTGTGGCGCATACGGACACCAGCACAGCGGCGGCGACCACAACAGCCGAAACCAGCAAAACCACATCGGGCGCCACTGCCGTCACATCCAGTTCAACGTCTTCTGCATCCAACATAACAACACAGGATACCAGTAAAACCTCCGCTGCCAGCGTTGCATCCGGCACGAGCAGTACCAGCGGGCCACAGGTCGTATTTGTGGAGTCGGATGTGAAGGATTATCAATCTCTAATCAATCAATTACCGTCCGGTTATGAAGTGGTCGTGCTGGACAGTTCAAAAGATGGCCTGGCGCAAATCGCCGCCTGGGCCAGTACCCATAGTGGTTACAGTGCGATGCATATTCTTTCACATGGTGAAAAGAATGACCTGATGCTGGGAACGGTAGCGCTGAACAGCGCCAATATAGCGAATTACGAAAGTGAACTGGCGACCATCGGCCGGGCACTGAGCACCGATGGCGATATTTTATTGTATGGCTGTAGTATTGCGCAGGGCAGTGACGGTGCCGCATTGATTGGCGCTTTGGCTAAGGACACGCAACATGCCGTCGCGGGTTCTACGGATCCCACTGGTGCCGCAGCATTGGGCGGTAACTGGACCCTGGAATACAGCACCGATAAGTTACATGTCGCGGCCCTGGATTTAGTGGGCTATGACGGCCTCCTTACTCGTCCTACGTCAGGAACAACACTCTTTGATTCCCTCGATGGCTCTTTAACGGTCATCCCCAATGGCCAGTCATCGATAACGGCGCCTAATTACATGGGGTGGGACTTTACCATGCAGATGAATTCACCATCTGATGGTCAGAACGAAATGATTATTGTGGAAAAAGATGGTTCCAGTTCAGTGGAAACCGTCGATGCTTTGAGCGATGGTTCTAAGCAAATAACCTACTTTTCGGTTAAACCCAACGATGGCTCTTTGTTTACGCTGAATTCTATTGGCGTGGTGGTTAATGGCTATGATTCCGGTTTTAGCGGGGGAACCGTTACGTTAACCGGTTATCTGAATGGTTCTGCGGTCAGCGGTGCAACGTTAGCATTTAATGTTAGTGACATATATAACAGTGGCAATCTTGTCACATTTAATGTTTCTTCTAATTCCGCTTTTCAGGGCATTGATTCCTTTCGCGTTACGGCGGCAAATGGCCATACTATTACAGGTTTAATTGGTATTGGCGCGATTAATGCCACTAACTTCCATTTCCCCGGCCCGGTATTAACGACAAGTGGCGGTAGCACAGCATACAGCAGCGGTACTGGAAACGCTGTGGCCATCGATAGCGGTATCACGCTAACCGATACCGCAGCCTCTACGCTGACCAGCGCGACAATTGCCATCACCGGAAACTTTCACAGTGGCGAAGATGTGCTGGCCTTTAGTAATACTAATGCCACGACGTACGGCAATATTATCGGTTCTTATAACAGTACCACGGGCCTGCTGACATTAACCTCTTCTGGCAGCACAGCTACGACAGCGCAGTGGCAGGCAGCGCTGAAAGCGGTGACTTATCAGGACAGCTCTCTGTCGCCAAATACCAGTTCCCGAACACTCTCTTTCACCATTACCGATGCTTCCAGTAATACCAGTAGCACCGTAACACGTATTGTCACCGTAGCTGCGGATGTCGCGCCTGTTATCAGCAATCTTAATGGCGATAGCGGGACATTTTATGCAGGCGGGACGGCAGTGCATCTGGACAGCGGAACCGCTGCAACGGTCACTGATAGCGACACGACCAGTTTCAATGGCGGAAACCTGACAGTACAGATAACCGCTAACGGCCATAGCGCAGAAGATGTTCTGGGTATCGATACCAGTGGTACGGTGACCGCCAGTAATGGCACGACCGCAGGCAGTGTTATCTCTGTTGGCGGCGTCGCTATCGGGAGTATTGCCACCAACGGTGATGGGATTAACGGCGATAATCTGAGTATTACCTTTAACGCGAATGCGACAGCCAGCCGTGTCTCGACACTGGTTGATGCCCTGACCTATTACAATAGCGCCACCACGCCGACAACGGGAAACCGTACAATACAAGTGGTGGTGAATGATGGCCGCGGGCAGACCAGCAGTGCATCCAGCGTCACCATAGCCATGAACAATAATGCCCTGGTTACCACCAGCGGCGGCAGTGCCGCTTTTACCTCCGGGGATAATAGCGTTTCAACACCAGTGGTTATCGATAGTGGGCTGAGTATTGTTGATCATGCCAGCAGTACGCTGGCGTCCGGCACGGTATCCATTACCTCGAATTTTCACAGTGGCGAAGACGTTCTGGCATTCACCAATACCAACACGACAACCTATGGCAATATCGTCGCTTCCTATAATGCGGCAACCGGTGTTTTGACACTGACCTCCAGTGGCGCGACGGCGACGATTGCGCAGTGGCAGGCGGCGATGCGAGCGGTCACCTGGACGGATACCGCCGTGACGCCCAATTCAGCCACCCGTACTATCAGTTTTCAGGTCACCGATGGCAGCAGCAACAGTAGCCCGGTCGCCACACGGACGGTCACGGTAACAGCTGTCGATCAGACACCGATAGTGAGCACCAGCGGCGGCAGCGCAGCCTTTACCGCGGGTGATAATACCGCGCCGACGCCAGTGGTTGTTGATAACGGCCTGACCTTAGCAGACCTGGACAATACGACCTTCGCTTCGGCAACCGTGGCTATTACCGGCAATTTCCATAGCGGTGAGGATGCACTCGCATTCACCAATAACAATGCCGGGATATATGGCAATATTGTCGGCAGTTATAATAGCGCGACCGGTATCTTGACCTTATCGTCAAGCGGGGCGACGGCAACAGTTGCCCAGTGGCAGGCGGCATTACGGGCGGTTACCTGGACAGATTTAGCGGTGACGCCCAACACGGCGACCCGGACGGTGGGCTTTACCGTTAATGACGGAACGAAAAACAGCACTGTAGCGACACGGCAGATAACCGTTACTGCGACAGATCAGACGCCAATACTGACGACCAGTGGCGGCAGTGTTGCCTTTACCGCCGGTGATAACACCCCCTCGACGCCCGTTGTCATCGACAGCGCTCTCACGATTTCAGATATCGATAACACCACACTTGCCAGCGCTACCGTGGCCATTACCGGCAACTTTCACTCCACAGAGGATGTATTGGCCTTTACCAATACCAGCGGCGCGACATTTGGCAATATCGTTGCCAGTTATAATAGCGGCACGGGGGTATTAACGCTGACGTCTGCTGGCGCTACCGCGACCCTTAGTCAGTGGCAGGCTGCGTTACGGTCCGTGACCTGGACGGATACGGCAATCACCCCTAATACCGCGACAAGAACCATCAGCTTTACCGTCAACGATGGCACGAAAACCAGTACCGCTGCGACACGAAACGTGACGGTTGCCAGTACGGATCAAAGCCCTATTGCAACAACATCTGGCCCTGGCACCACGTATCCGTTGGGAACCCCTGGTACGCCCATTGCGGTGGACAGCGGCCTGACATTATCAGACCTGGATAACGCCACGTTTTCCAGCGCTACCGTCGCCATTACCGGCAACTTCCACTCCGCAGAGGATGTATTGGCCTTTACCAATACCAGCGGCGCGACATTTGGCAATATCGTTGCCAGTTATAATAGCGGCACGGGGGTATTAACGCTGACGTCTGCTGGCGCTACCGCGACCCTTAGCCAGTGGCAGTCGGCATTACGGGCGGTGACCTGGGCTGATGGGGCCACAACGCCCAATACAGCAACCCGGGTTATCAGTATTACGGTGAACGACGGAATCAAAAACAGTGCGACCGTAACGCGCTCTATCGCTATGTCCATTCCCGTACCGTCTGTCACCGGCATCACGGCCGCCAGCGATACGGGGAGCAGCGCTTCCGATGGCATAACCCGCAATGCACAGCCAACGTTTATCGGCACGGCCCAGGCGGGAAGTACCGTGACTGTGTATGTCGATGCTGTTTCAGTGGGCACCACAACGGCGGATGGCAGTGGCGCCTGGTCATTTACCCCTTCCAGTGCGTTGAGTGAAGGCAGCCATGCGGTTAGCGCGATGGCTACGCTCGGCAGCGTGAACAGTGTGGTTTCCGCTAACGCGTCGGTAGTGATTGACACCACCGCCCCGGCGATCCCGACAGGGATTGCGCTGACCGCAGCCACCGATACCGGCGCCAGCACCAGTGACGGGGTGACCAGTAATCCCCAGCCGACCCTCACGGGGGCAGCCACCGCGGGCAGCCTGGTGACGGTCTATATCGACGGGACGGCTGTCGGTACCACCACCGCGGACGGCAGCGGAGTCTGGCAGTATAACCTCGCTGGGTTATTGCCGGACGGTCCACATACGGTACGCGTTACGGCGACAGATACAGCCGGTAACGTCAGTGCCGCGACCACGCCCTGGATCTTTACGGTGGACACCGCCGCCCCGGCGATCCCGACAGGGATTGCGCTGAGCGCAGCCACCGATACCGGCGCCAGCGCCAGTGACGGGATAACCGCTAATAACCAGCCGACCCTGACTGGGGCCGCCACCGCGGGCAGCCTGGTGACGGTCTATATCGACGGAGCGGCGGTCGGCACCACCACCGCGGACGGCAGCGGGGTCTGGCAGTATAACGTTGCGGCACCTCTGACCGATGGCGCGCATACGGTCAGTGCCACCGCGACGGATACCGCCGGTAACGTCAGTGCCGCGGCAACGTCCCGGACCTTTACGGTGGACACCGCCGCCCCGGCGATCCCGACAGGGATTGCGCTGACCACGGCCACCGATACCGGTGTGAGCGCCAGTGACGGGATAACCGCTAATAACCAGCCGACCCTCACGGGCGCGGCGAGCGCGGGCAGCCTGGTGACGGTCTATATCGACGGAACGGTGGTCGGCACCACCACTGCGGACGGCAGCGGGGTCTGGCAGTATAACGTTGCGGCCCCCCTGGCCGACGGCGCGCATACGGTCAGCGCCACCGCGACAGATACCGCCGGTAACGTCAGTGCCGCGGCAACGTCCCGGACCTTTACGGTGGACACCGCCGCCCCGGCGATCCCGACAGGGATTGCGCTGACCACGGCCACCGATACCGGTGTGAGCGCCAGTGACGGGATAACCGCTAATAACCAGCCGACCCTCACGGGGGTAGCCACCGCGGGCAGCCTGGTGACGGTCTATATCGACGGAACGGCGGTCGGCACCACCACCGCGGACGGCAGCGGGGTCTGGCAGTATAACGTTGCGGCTCCCCTGGCCGATGGCGCGCATACGGTCAGCGCCACCGCGACGGACACCGCCGGTAACGTCAGTGCCGCGGCAACGTCCCGGACCTTTACGGTGGACACCGCCGCCCCGGCGATCCCGACAGGGATTGCGCTGACCGCGGCCACCGATACCGGCGTGAGCGCCAGTGACGGGGTGACCGCTAATAACCAGCCAACCCTGACTGGGGCAGCCACCGCGGGCAGCCTGGTGACGGTCTATATCGACGGGACGGCGGTCGGCACCACCACCGCGGACGGCAGCGGGGTCTGGCAGTATAACGTTGCGGCCCCCCTGGCCGACGGTGCGCATACGGTCAGTGCCACCGCGACAGATACCGCCGGTAACGTCAGTGCCGCGGCAACGTCCCGGACCTTTACGGTGGACACCGCCGCCCCGGCAGTCCCGACAGGGATTGCGCTGACCACGGCCACCGATACCGGCGTGAGCGCCAGTGACGGGGTGACCGCTAATAACCAGCCAACCCTGACTGGGGCAGCCACCGCGGGCAGCCTGGTGACGGTCTATATCGACGGAACTGTGGTCGGCACCACCACCGCGGACGGCAGCGGGGTCTGGCAGTATAACGTTGCGGCTCCCCTGGCCGACGGCGCGCATACGGTCAGCGCCACCGCGACGGATACCGCCGGTAATGTCAGTACCGCGACCACGCCACGGGCCTTTACGGTGGACACCGCCGCCCCGGCGATCCCGACAGGGATTGCGCTGACCGCAGCCACCGATACCGGTGTGAGCGCCAGTGACGGGATAACCGCTAATAACCAGCCGACCCTCACGGGCGCGGCGAGCGCGGGCAGCCTGGTGACGGTCTATATCGACGGAACTGTGGTCGGCACCACCACCGCGGACGGCAGCGGGGTCTGGCAGTATAACGTTGCGGCCCCCCGGGCCGACGGCGCGTATACCGTCAGTGCCACCGCGACAGATACCGCCGGTAATGTCAGTGCCGCGGCAACGTCCCGGACCTTTACGGTGGACACCGCCGCCCCGGCGATCCCGACAGGGATTGCGCTGACCGCGGCCACCGATACCGGTGTGAGCGCCAGTGACGGGGTGACCGCTAATAACCAGCCGACCCTCACGGGCGCGGCGAGCGCGGGCAGCCTGGTGACGGTCTATATCGACGGAGCGGCGGTCGGCACCACCACCGCGGACGGCAGCGGAGTCTGGCAGTACAACGTTGCGGCCCCCCTGACCGATGGCGCGCATACGGTCAGGGCCACCGCGACGGACACCGCCGGTAATGTCAGTGCCGCGACGGCGTTTGCAACCTTTACGGTGGACACCACCGCACCTCAGGTGCAGGCAGTTACCGCACAGAATACCCTTACAGGGGCTCAGGGGCAGGTCGGGTATAACATCTCCTTCACGAAACCGGTTCAGGCTTTATCCGCGAGTGAATTGCAGATGCTGACCACGGGCAATGTCCAGGCGAATATCGTTTCGGTTACTCAGGTCAACGCCACGACATGGCAGGCTGTATTAAGTGTCCAGGGTACTGGTTCCGTCACCCTGGGTTTTGTGGATAGTGCTATTAAAGACATCGCGGGGAACACGTTGTCAGGCTCGCAGGCCAGCGTTCCGGTTTATCAGGTCGCGCCTGCCGTTACACCTGTGACGCCGACAACACCGTCTACCGTATCGCCAGTGGTGCCGGGGAATTCAGCGCCAGCGTTAGCACTGCAGTCGCCGCTCAGCGGTTCAATGAAAGGCCTGTTTCAGGAGGCTGCTCCTTCTCCCATCGCGCCCAATATTGTTTTAACAGCGCTCAACGGCATCAGTACGCCAGCGTTAAGTTTGACCGGGGATGGTTTGCTGGCAACAGGAAACGCAACCTTACCGTTAACCCTCTCCGTTACCCCAGCCTTTGGTGAGTTTGCGGTTCCGGGCGGTTCGGCATCGCCTTCTTATATTGGCTCTATTACCAGTAGCCCGACGGCAGCCCTTGAAGTGAGGGCGGATGTGGGCAGTGTAGGGGTCGTATCCGGCCAAAGCTTTAGCGTGTCACTCCCGGCAGGCACGATTTTAACCCGTGAATCTATGGCGAACTTATCGGTGACCGTGCGCCAAAGTAACGGTATGCCGCTGCCTTCATGGATTAAATTCGATCCAGCAACCGGGCGTTTTTCCGGACAGCCACCCGCCGGATGGAAGCAACCCGTCTCAATTGAAATTCGGGTGGTGGATAAGCAAGGGCATTCAGGTACCAGCCATCTGGAGCTGAAAGTCGCCGGGGCGCGGGAAGCCACCCCCTCGGCAAGTATTCAGGCATCACCGGGCAAGCCCGGTCTGGATCAACAAATCGCCGCTCAAAAGACCATTTTTTCAGGGCGACTGATGACACCAGAAAAACAGGTGTAATGTTTACCCAATATCTAATGCGCTGTTTTTTATAAATAAAATCAATTGATATATTAAGGATGGTAGCATGCAAGGTACGTTATCCGCACAACGTCATCCAGGCCGGTTTGTCCTTCTCCCTGTCGCGGTCGCTCTGCTGCTGTCAGGGTGTATGGTCAAACCACATCCTGTGAGCCTGCAAGAGCGGCAGGCCACCGCCGCCGCCGATAAACAAACGTTGTTTGGCAGCCAGGAAAAAATATCAGCGCCGGTCACTCTGGAAAATGCCATGGCCCGGGCGCTGAAATACAATATGGATTACCGCGTCAAGCTCATGGAAGAGGCCATGGGACAACGTCAGTTGGATGTGGCGAATCTGGATATGTTACCCAAACTTGCCGCCTCTGCCGGTTATACCGCCAGGGATAAAGACAACGCCTCTTCATCGCAAAATATCGCCACTGGCGAACAATCCCTTGCTCCGTCTATCTCAACCGAAAAACAGGATCGCATGGCGGATTTAAGCCTGAGCTGGAACGTGCTGGATTTTGGCGTGAGTTATTACACCGCGCAGCAACAGGCTGACCGCGTTTTGATTCTGGAACAACGTAAACGCCGGGTAGGGCAACAGTTGGTTCAGCAAGTGCGCGAAGCATGGTGGCAGGCAGCAGGTGCGCAGCAGTTACAAGGGCGAATCGATACCCTTCTTGCTCAGGCCCAGTCCGCGCTGGAAGATGCCAGGGAGGTCGAAAGCTTAAAACTGCGTTCTCCGCTGGAAGCCCTGAATTATCAGCGTCAGTTATTGGATGTTATTCGCCAGTTAACGGCGGTGCGCAGCGCGCTGGCTCAGGCAAAACCACGGCTGGCAGCATTAATGAACATTTCCCCTGGGGTCGATTTCAGTGTCGCGGTATCTGATGATATGCCAGTACCTAAGTTGGGTATCCCCGTCGACAAGATGGAAGATATCGCTCTGCTTAACCGCCCTGAAATGGTGGAAGCGAATTACAGCCAGCGCATCAGTGCACTGGAAACCCGTAAAGCGATCGCCAAACTATTACCGGGTATTGAGTTGAGCGTTGGGCAAAGCTATGACAGCAATAAATTCCTGACAAACAATGCCTGGGGATATGCCGGGTTACGTGTGAGCTGGAATCTGCTCAATCTCTTTAATGCCGGGCCGATTACCAAAGCGGCAGAAGCGGAAAAACAAGTCAATGATGCCCAGCGCCTGGCGTTGAGCATGGCGGTGCTGACTCAGGTGAATATCGCCTGGCTGGATTATGAAGGTAAAACCAAACAGTTTGAACTGGAACGCCAGTTGAATACGGTTGATCAAACGATTTACGAGCAGACACGCCATGCGGTAGAGAGCGGCGCATCGGCACGTTTGCAGGGTATTCTGGCTGATGCTAACGCGGTCTATTCATCATTACGTCTCTATCAGTCCTATGGCGCATTACAAAACGCCTACGGACAAATGGGGGCCAGCCTTGGGCTTGATCCTTTGCCGGAAGATACGCGGGGATATGATATTGCCTCATTGGATCAAGCCTTTAAAGGCGTTACAGCCCGCGTAACTAAGCAAATGGCAGGCGATAAACAATGAAAAAATACGCGCTGTGGTTGATGGCAGGCGTCCTGAGCGCCAGCGCGGTTGGCGCAACGACCGGCTCATCGCCGACGCCGGAGAGCACGCCGTCAGGCAGTAGTGATGGCGGGATTCGTGTTGAACTGCTCTCTCCCCATGCGGTAACGCTCTCCGGCGAAGTCGCGGCGCGTATCGCCGCGCTGAAAGTCTCCGAAGGCGACAGCTTTCGACAGGGGCAGACACTGATTGAGTTCGATTGTGCGACCTATCGCGCGCAACTGCGTAAGGCGCAGGCCGTGCAGGAGGCCGCCAGTCAGTTGCTGAAAGTGAACAATCAACTGGCGAAATACAATTCTGTCGGCACCCTGGAGCTGACCCAGGCAAAAGGAAAGCTTGATGAGGCGGCGGCGGATGTCAGCTATATGCAAACGCTGGTCTCAAAATGCACGATCACAGCACCTTTTGATGGGCGTGTTTCAAAGCGACATGCCGCCGCCTGGCAGTATATGACCCCAGGCGCACCGGTTCTCGATATTGTGGCAACCCAGGATTTGGAGTTACGTATGCTGGTGCCGTCAAAATGGCTACCGCGCTTAAACGCCGGTGCCACATTCCAGGTGACGATTGATGAGTTGGGGCAGACCTTCCCGGCAAAAATCAAGCGTACAGGTGCGCAAATCGACCCTGTCAGCCAGACCATTCCGGTGATTGGCGTTATCACCGGGAATGCGGAGAATTTGTTACCCGGTATGAGTGGGTGGGCAAACTTTAATTAAGGTTGATATGGAACAAGCGCAACATAACGGGCTGGCGGTACTGCTGCATCTTCTTCATCTGGCGCGAGAGGCGCAAAGTCCGCTACGCCTGGGATTCATTATGGTGAATGAGTCCCGCCAGTTGTTGGTTTATCGCCAGGCGGCGTTCTGGCAGGAGGGGCTGCGCCGTCAGGTTGTTTCCGTCTCCGGGCTTGCGGAAGCTGATGCCACGTCACCCTATTTACAGTGGTTAAGCGGCGTTTTTCGATTTCTTTATCAACACCACCCTGAATTGCCGCCGTATGTGGCGCTAACGGCTGCGGCTTTACCTGAGTCTCTGGCTGCGGACTGGTCTCAGTGGCTACCCGCCCATGCCGTCTGGTTCCCGTTGGGATCTGCGGGGGCATTACTGTTTGCCAGCGATGAGCCCTGGGATGACGAAACCCTCCATCTGGCCCAGGAACTGATCCACGGCTACCGTTTTGCGCTGGTTCAGCATCTGCCTCACCTGAATAGCCGTCAGAAATTTCAGGCCTGGTTGAAAGCGTCGCCGCGCCGGAAATGGTGGCTGCTGGCGCCGCTGCTCCTGTTGTGTATACCCGTGCGGATGAGCGTGCTTGCGCGGGCAGAGGTGGTGCCATCGGATCCCGAACTGATTCGTGCCCCCGTAGTTGGGGTTATCGATAAAGTGCTGGTACAGCCGAATCAGGTGGTGCAGAAGGGAACGGCGCTTTTCGCCCTGGACGCAACGGTACTGGCCGGGCAGTTCGCCCTGGCAAAACAGGAGGCGCTGGCGGCAAAAGAGCGCTTTCGGATCAGTGCGCAGATGGCGGTGACCAGCGACAAGAATAAGCTGGAACTGGCTGAGGATAAATCTCGTCTGGCGGCAAAAGACATCTCGGCCGACTATGCAGGAAAGGCGCTGGATAAACTTAACGTGACGGCGCCGGGCAGCGGCGTGGTGGTGTTTTCCGATGCTGAGGAATGGCAGGGAAAAGCAGTTAACGTCGGTGAGAAAGTGATGACCCTGGCCGATCCGGAACATGTGGAGCTGGCGGCCTGGTTACCCGCGGCGGATGCCATTCATCTGCAACCGGGGGCGAAAGTCACGCTTTACCCAAACGCATCGCCCTTTAGCGCCTTTGACGCGACCCTGGTAAGAATAGCGTATAAAGCTGAGGTCAGTGATGGCAACGTGCTGAGCTATCGCCTGCAGGCAAAATTCCTTGCGCCAAAACAGACACCCATGATTGGGCAGATGGGCACCGCGCGTATTTATGGCGACTGGGTTCCTTTGGGCTACTATGCTCTGCGGCGTCCTTTGACCGCCGCGCGACAGTGGCTTGGGTGGTAGCATGGATAATTTCCTGCTTCCTCCACTGCGTCAGGAACTGACCCTGCATGCCGGGCCGGATCAGCAGGATGGCTCGCCAGGTTGGGTGCTCCACGACCCGGCGGCAAACCGTTTTTTTCTGCTGGGATGGGCCAGTTTTGAGATGCTGTCACGCTGGGGAGCACGGGATGCCGGGCGCCTGATGAAGGCCGTCAATACGCAAACCACATTGACGCTGGATATGCACGATATCCACCACCTGGTGCAATTTCTGCGCGAAAATCAGTTACTGCAAACAGAGTCGAGTGAAGAGTTGTGGCGTTTGCATCAGCATCGCCATCGCGGTTATTTATCCTGGCTGCTCAGCCATTATCTGTTTTTCCGTATTCCTCTGGTTCGCCCGGATGCGCTTCTGGCTCGCTTGTTACCCTGGATCAATTGGGTTTTTCGCCCGGGATTTTGGTGGCTAATGGCGCTGATAACCCTGAGCGGCTTGTTTATGGTGTCTCAGCAGTGGGATGCTTTCACGCATACGTTTTCAAGTTATGGCGGCTGGATGGCGGCGGTAGGGATTGCGGTGGCCCTGAGTGTCGCTAAAGTGGTTCACGAACTGGGACATGCGTTTACCGCCCGCCATTTTGGGTGCCGGGTGCCCGCCATGGGGATCGCTTTTTTGGTGATGGTCCCGGTGCTGTATACCGATACCAATGATGCGTGGAAATTACCGTCGCGTCGGCAACGATTATTGATTGGCGGCGCCGGAATGATGGCTGAACTGACGCTGGCCTCCTGCGCGACGTTACTCTGGTGTTTCTTACCCGACAGCCCGTTTCGCGCCGGTATTTTTCTCTTAGCCAGCACAACCTGGCTGGCGACGCTGGCAATTAATGCCAGCCCCTTTATGCGGTTCGACGGCTATTTTCTGTTATCGGACCTGCTGCAGATGCCAAATCTACACGCCAGATCCTTCGCGTTGGCACGCTGGCATTTGAGACGAGTGTTGCTGGGGCTTGATGATCCCGAGCCAGAGCATTTCTCTGCTTCACGGCGACGTGGTTTACTTATTTTTGCCTGGCTGACCTGGTTATATCGCCTGGTCATCTTCACCTCCATCGCGTTTTTGGTTTATCACCTTTTTTTTAAAACGCTGGGGATAATATTACTGATGGTGGAACTGGGGTGGTTTGTGGTACGACCCTTTGTTAATGAATTACAGGTTTGGTGGCGGCGGCGCCATGATTTACGCTGGGGATTCAGGACCTGGCGCACGTTGTTTTTCCTGACTGTGATAGTGCTTTTTTTGGCCGTGCCATGGCAGCGGGGTGTTTCGGTACCCGCCGTGATGGACGCGGCACAATCTCAGGCTATTTATGTGCCGGAGGATGCATTAGTCGGGCAGGTGAATGTGCATGATGGCGACTGGGTGCAACAAGGGCAGGTACTGGCGGTATTGACGTCGGACAGCCTTGATTACCAGATAGCGCAGGCTAAGGTTATCGCTGCGAACCTGGCCTGGCAGGTTGCTCAGCAGCCTTTTTCAAAGGGGCTTGATGAACAAGGTGCGGCACTGGAAAAGCTCGCGCTGGCCGCTCAGCAGCAAATCGAAAGTTTATTACGTCAGCAAGCGCGACTGACATTAACCGCCCCATTCGCCGGACGCATAGCGGATGCCAGCGATACGTTAAAGCCTGGCACCGTAGTGGTTCAGGGCGAACGGTTGATGCAAGTTCTGGGTAAAGAGGGTATGCGTGGTGAAGGTTGGGTGGATGAAGATACGGTCACGACCCTGCGCCCTGGCGATGCTGCGTTCTTTGTGCCTGACAGCGGTGAAACAAGCGCGATTCGCTGTAAAGTCGGTCAGGTTGACAGGCTTAACCAAACGACGCTTGACCAACCATTGCTGGCATCGGTGTACGGCGGTGGCATTCCGGTGCAGATCATCAATGAGCGTCTTGTGCCCATCAACACCATTTTCCGCGTTCGTCTGGACGCCTGCGAAACACGCCTTTCGCCAGAGCGTGAGATGGCCGGAAAAGTAGTGTTACAGAGTGAGCATCGTAGTTTTTTACAACGCGCCTGGCGGTGGCTGGTGGTCAGTCTGGGTCGGGAGGCGGGGTTGTAATCCGTCTGGAGGCAGGATTTACCTTTCATAAAGGAGTCATGATGGTGTCTAAGCCCGAGGTTTCGAAGTCTATAGATGTCTTATCTTTACGGCCTGCACGCACATCGGATATGCCGTTGATTGAGCAAATTTATCAGAGTGCTCGACCTGATTTGCAGTGGATTGATGGTGAACAGGCGCTTATAGAGACCGTACGAGAGCAACAGTGGTATATGATGCAGCAATCCAGCGGTGAACAGCACCCTAATGCCATGCATTTTATGGTGGAGCGTGCAGGTTCGAATGTCGGCACCGTGATGGTCGATTTTGGTCATAATGAGGCAAGGGTGATATTCATTGCTATGTTGCCGCAAGCGCGTGGACAAGGTTACGGACGCCTGATACTACAGCAATTACAGGTTGCTGCCCGTAAAGTCGGCTGCCCGCTCAGTGCTACCGTCTGGCGAATGAATCACGATGCCCAACGGTTATATCTGGCGCTGGGATTTCGGTGTGAGGAACGAGGTGCAGTTGCGGATAAATGGGTGTGGTATCCCTCAGACAGCTAATTATATTGGCGCAGAAGTTTTTTCTGCGCCAGGGCGTTAATTAAAAATGAGCTGGAAATAACTGTAAGCAGGATCTCTTCCCATTTCCAGAGTACGGTTGATATTGACGCCTTCTATTTTTAACTCCTGATGTTCAGTGGTTTCAGGTAATCGTAAGATGCCATAGACATTCACCAACGGTGTATGTGCCGTTGCCTGCAGTTCTACAATAAACGGAGTGCGTGATATATTCCGCTTCGCAGGCATTTGTGCTCTTGGTAGCAATGTGACGGACTGCACTGATAAAGTTAACGCCATACCATTATCAGCATCCATCGTACAGGTTTTCCCAATAAAAGATGTAAATAAGTGGCTGTTAATTTCTTCCAGCATAAGACCCTCTGGATATGTTAATCATTGCGCATGGGAAATATTCCGGTGACTGCGATACAGAAGTTAATCGCCAGAAATGGGTTCATGACAGATACAGGGACATTTCCGCCTGTAGGGTTCAGTTGACCCGTAATACTGGTACCGCCGACGTCTACAGGATCTTTTAGAGTGGTTGACCAGATGGTTGCCAGCCCCGTGCCGCCGCCGGAAGCACCAATGAACGGCGCCTGTGCTGAGGGAATACTGGCCGGTGTTGTAGGGTTGGCAGTGCCGCTAGCCTGCAATTTTACCTGTAAAGCGGGGGTATGCGTGTGTGCCGGCATATTTGCGGTAGACAACTGAACATTGGCCGAGCCACCAGTATCGCCCATGTTATGAATAACCGTTTGTAGCTGACCGAAACCAATAGGCATTCGCCCCTGGAGATTCGGCAGGTTAAACGTTGTTGTGCCATCACCACCGTAAAATTTGCCCAACAAAGCGAAAAGCGCCTGATATTGCGAAACTCTATATTGTTGTCCATTGCAGAAATCAAAATAGCTTGGTGCGTAGTTAAAAGCAAAAGGAAGAATTGTTCCCATATAACAGTCCATAACTAACTCCTTATTGGTGTTGAAATGTGCAGAGCTGGAAAGATGCGAGCAAACAACATTAAAAGTGTGGCTTGTTATTGCCATTTGTCGAATAATTTACGCTAAAGCATTGCTTTATGAATATTGTACTGTTGCTACATTAAAAAAGTGGAGCTGGTTATTTACATACGATTTGGGCTATTCCGGGAGTTGTTGTATTAAGTAAGAGTGTCAGATTAAAAATAATGAATCGGGGAAAGCATTTTTTAGCGGAAGCTTATCCTTATAAATAGAAATTATTGACGTCGATCTCATCCGGATGGCTTTACATGGATGTATGCCTGAGAATGTCTGCCGCCTTGCGCATATTAGCCACTCAGGTCATAGCGGGTCTGAATCGCAATGCGTTGTTCCGGCGATATCCGATAATGGTAAGCAGGCCGGTGTGGCTATGATGACAACAAGGGCTTATCAGTCTTGATTTAGCCGATATCAAATAAATTTGTCTTTAGTGAGTTAAAAGGTAAACCTGGAAATGAGGATCACGATGACCCACGAAGGGTGGCATGGCATACGTCGGGAAGAGCGGTTTCGCCAGACGTCAGGAGAGGTATGTATGGTGTCCCCTGCAGGAATCGAACCTGCAACTAGCCCTTAGGAGGGGCTCGTTATATCCATTTAACTAAGGGGACATTGAGCGCGATTGGTTTTCTTTGTTCGCGTTGTTTGCAATGTTACCGTGTTTACTGTTTCCGATTCAAGAATTAAGTTCTCTTATGTTTTTAATTGTTCGCTGTCGTTTCTCTAAAAATCACCTTCGTTCACTTGCCATTGCGTACAGAATGAGTACAGAATCAGTTTCCCAAGTGTGTACAGGAAACTTAATCGTGGCTCTCAGTGATACCAAGCTTCGAAGCATCAGCGGCAAACCATATTCTGGAGCACCAGAGGTTACCGACGGTGATGGTCTGAGCGCGCGCATATCCCCTGCAGGAACTGTCACTTTCCAGTATCGCTATCGTTGGGATGGCAAACCAGTCCGTATCACCGTGGGCCGATATCCAGCAACTTCATTGAAAGAAGCGCGAGTCATCGTCGGCGAGATGCGCGCATTGTACATGAAGGGGGTAAACCCAAAAAATTATTTTACTCGTGAATACGGAGAGTTGACTCTTAAAGACTGTCTCGAGCAATGGTGGGATAAGTATGCCTCTAAGCTGAAACCTAACACACAAACACTCTATAAATCGGTTGTGTACAACAGCATGTACACACAGTTCTCTGGCACTCCCGTTGCCAACATTCCAGTTTCAGCCTGGGTGCGTTTCTTCGACAAGCAAGAAGAAATGAACGATAAGAAATCACGCGTGCTTCTGGTCCAATTGCGCTCAGTAATCAACTGGTGCATTAGTCGCCAACTTATCCCTTCATGTGAAGTGATGAAATTGAGCGTTAAAAACATTGGTAAAAAGCCAGACGTTGGCAAACGTGTACTAACTTACACTGAGTTAGCTAAGATCTGGCTGGCGCTCGAAAATTCAAAAATTGTCTCTTCTAATAAAGTCCTGCATCAGATGCTGTTACTTTGGGGACCGAGACTGTCAGAACTACGCCTGGCTACTGCTGCCGAATTTAATATGGATGATCTTATCTGGGCTACTCCAGAAGAGCATTCAAAGATGGGTAACCTTATCAGGCGTCCTATCTTTGACCAAATCAAACCCTATGTAGAACGCCTCTTGAATACCGGTAATGATGTGCTGTTTCCAGGGCAATCTTTTGATAAAGCAATTGACCGCTCTTCATGCAATCTGTACATGAAAAAGTTACGAGAGAAAATTGATATTCCTGACTGGCATACACATGATTTCAGAAGATCGCTCGTAACAAACCTGTCAGCAGAAGGTGTTATGCCCCATGTCACCGAAAAGATGCTGGGGCATGAACTGGGGGGAGTAATGGCCGTATATAATAAACATGACTGGTTGGGGGAACAGAAAGAGGCGTATGAGTTGTATGCTGATAAAATTTTCTGGCATGTTAAACAGCTTGGTTAACACCTCCGGCGTTAAGCCATTTTTCAACAGCCTGTTGGCTGTATTGTGCCGGATGAGTAAGGATAGTCTCTGGAAAAACATGTTCTTTTTTCAGACCACACATGGCGGTTCGCTTTTTCTCTAGTAATTCCGATAATCTTTTTTCATTCATAAAATCAGTAATCATAACCTGCCTTTCTTTTTCACGGCATCGAGCTGGATGTCTTGCACTGTTCGTTTTGAGTTGCACCGTTTCATCACCCTTTCTTCCATAGTGTCTGCGGAGATAGTGTGGGATGAACATCGGATGGTTGTATCCGGCCTGGATTTGTCGAGATGGCCCGATGCGTTCGATAATTTGCCGATATTGCTCCAGGTCCTACCGGTGCGAGAAAAATACCAATATGTTACCGCTACCCTGGCAGGTTGTATGAGCGAGCTGATTTTTTCCTGGTGTTCCAATAGCGCCGTGTCTGTGAAACCTGGTTAAGGCGTTGGCCGCATGGGAATGTTTTAAGCAGAAGCACAAGGTCTTGTTTCCAGTGGCAGGCTACCACGAGTGCGGATGTAGAGAATTTGAATATATCTACTAAAGCAACGGGTGAATTTGAAATACGGGATGACATTTCTGGTGGTGGTTATTAGAACCCTTTTCGATTCTATAACGGTGATGCTGGGACAGATAAACTGCATAAAGTTATGAAGATAACGTTCGGCGAACATGTTGGAATAATGAGCACTGGTAGATACTCTCGAGCTCTGTTCAGAGTAGATAAGAAAACAAGCATTCCTCTTTCAGGCAGCATTCAAAAACAATCGGTCATTGTAAGATCCACTTACACAGACAGGGCCCACGAAATGTGGATGGGTTACATTGGTAAAAATGTGGGTTTATTCAGGATCGCGATGCGACAGATAATAACTATCAGATTACACTTAACACCCGTGGCGGAAATGTTGGGTTAACATGACAGATCCGAAATTACCTCTCGATGCTGATGGGGCTTGCGGTCCTCATGTGGGTAGTTTTTATACTCCTGGAAATTCGTCACGGAGCTGGGTTACAGCTTATTCAACTGGAGGGGTTGTAACAGCCTCAGATGAAATGCTTCAAACTAAAGTTGAAGCATTTACTGTCAATGCGATAACACCATCTCAGGAACTTGCGTTGCGTTCAGGAATCTTCCAACGACTCAAGGACTACCGAGGTTTTGGCGGGCATGTGGAGGGGAATATTGCGTATACTGTACAGCAGGTCATGAAAGTTATGGCCAGGCACGGCTTGGTTACAGAAAGTACAAAATGATTGAGCACAATGTCGAGGCCGATACCTATAGATTAAACTACGTTCAAATAACAGTTTTGTTATGGTAGGTATCGCCGTAAGTTTGACAAGATAAACTTTGATTGGTAGCCCCTCTGGGGTATTATGCTACGCATAAAAAAATATGTACCAGAGGATTTGATGAAAACCACAACAAGAATTGAAGCGCTTGACGGTCTTCGCTTCATGGCGTTTATGATGGTGATGATGTATCACTACTTGTTTGCCGGGCCTGTCTCCGGCTTTTTACCAAAAGAGTTAACAGTTAACGCGTTCTATTTTGGGGATTTTGGTGTCGATTTATTTTTTCTTATAAGTGGATTTGTGATATCACTGTCTTCAGATGGAAGAACTCCTCTTGCATTCATTAAGTCAAGGATAAATAGAATTGTACCAACATTTGTTATCTTTGGATTTATTGTTCTAATATTCTCCGTATCACTTCCAATGGTTGATTTAAGGGAGAGGCTAATATCTCTCTTCTATAGTTTTACATTTTTCCCCCAAGCTTTTGGTCATCATTTCTTTAGTGATATTTACTGGACAATACAAAAAGAGGTTACATTTTATCTTCTTGTGTTTGCTATGATGTTGCTTAATGTTTGGAGTGATTATAAAAAACAAATATGCTTTGCATGGATTTTGATAGCGTATGTTAATCAATTTATACTGCACTCAAGCGCAATTGATTACATTTTTATAACGGAGCATGCTGGCCACTTCATTGCTGGTGTTATAATATATGATGTGAGGAAAAATAAAGCTTCTCCATTTGATATTGCATTGATTATCCTTAGTGTTGTTCTTATTTATAATAGAATGATTGGCTTTAACTCATATATCAATGGTAGCTTCGGGTATTCTGTTTCAGACGCATCACTTCTTCTTACATGTATCGCTCTTGTTGCATTGACATGGTGTGCTTCTAATGTATCGGAAGTAGGGCGATTTTATGGTGTTGTCAAGTTTCTTGGTGCGATGACATATCCATTGTATTTAATACATGCTGATATAGGTTTTTGGTCTCATGCGATGTTCGAAAGAAAATGGTGGGCAGATTATCCTGTAACGAAATCATTTGTTAATTATGAGGTTACAGTGGTCATAGCGGTGTTGATATCGTTTTCTATCGCAGCGCTATATATAAAGTTTTTCGATAAAAAAATAACACATGCCTTTAATAAATTATGGGATACATTTGACTTCCTGGCCCATAAGAAAAATATAAATGGTTAAAATATGTCAGATATGAATACGTTGTATTGATCTCTGTACCGCCCCCTAACACTCAGGATTCCGACCAACTCAAAACCTTATCCTTGGAGCACATAACAGTATTCCATCCGGGGGTAAGGTATAAGGATGAACCCGTATTACAACTGGCTTGCTTGAGTGGGCAACGTGCTAACCACTGTTGCCATTTACCTTGGTATTAACCATCTTGATTTAATTTGTCCTGCTCTGGCCGTTTTTAGCTTTCTCCTTTCTTTTCTGGGCTGGTTGTACATCCGAGCGAAAATCAAAGCTGATCGTCACACCGCTGAGCGACTTTCGCCAGGCTTGCTCTGATTTTGGGAGAAGGTCAATTGATGCCAACCTGATTAAACGAAACGTTTTGTCGTGATGTTATGACATATGTTAACGACCCGAAACGCACTGTGTGCCGTTTTGACGACGACGCTGTGCAACTGCGGTAGCGTACAATCGACGCGGCCAACAATATCCCCGGTTTTGATGAACTAGCAGTGCAAGATAAATAACTTTGGTCGGGACAGTAACAAAAATCGGCAGGCGTATATTCAAAGCTCGGAATGCGTTAGATGTCTACGTAATAATATTTATCGCTGACAGTTGTAGTATAAGGCAATAGAATGATGCGGACATAACTGAGTGTTAGAATTTAGATTCAATGATATAAAATCAATTAAACTAAAGAATTATTTTTTTATTTTGATTCAACTAAGGGGACGAGGCGGCAGGAGTATAACGTCATTTCGCCTTTGCGTTAAGTGTCCTGCGCCCGAGTGGTTAAAGTGTCGCCATTCAGCCCCTGTTTTCGGCTGTTTCCTGTTTTGCTTTGGCTTTTGCCTCGGCTTTGCGCTTGTTAATCATGTCATTGCGAATTTGCGCGTGACTCAGTAGCGCGAAGATAAACGTACCGCCGCAGATATTTCCGGCAAGCGTCGGAAGCGCAAACGGCCAGAAAAATTCGCTCCAGTGGATATTGCCATTAAAGATGAGATAAAAAATCTCTACCGCGCCCACCACAATATGGGTGGTGTCGGCCAGGGCGATAAGCCAGGTCATCAGAATAATAACCACGATTTTCGCAGCACCCGCAGACGGGAACATCCAGACCATGGTGGCGATAATCCAGCCGGAAATAATGGCGTTGGAAAACATCTCCATCGGCGTGTTCTTCATTACATCCATACCAATTTTAACGAACGCGTCGCGCGTCGGCTCATCAAAAATCGGCATATATTCAAAAGCCCACGCTGCGATACCCGTACCAATGAGATTCCCCAGCAGCACAACGCTCCACAGGCGCATCATCAGGCCAAAATTGACCCATGAAGGCTTTTGCATCACCGGAAGCACAGCGGTAACGGTGTTTTCAGTAAAAAGCTGCTGACGGGCCATAATCACAATAATAAAGCCGAAGGTATAGCCGAGGTTTTCCAGAATAAAGGCGGCCGGTACACCTGCCAGTTGAACGTGAAAGATCCCCTTTGCCAGCAACGAGGCACCCATCGACAGCCCGGCGGCGATGGCGGACCAAAACAGCGCCATGGCATCGCGTTCCAGCTCTTTTTCGCCGTCCTGACGGATATGTTCATGGATAGCCATCGCGCGGGAGGGGAGGCGTTCTTCATCTACTTCAATTTGCTCGCCACCTATTTTCTCTTCGCTTTCCACTTCTATTCCGTCGCTGTGTTTGTCGATTTTCTCGTCTTTGATGCCGTCCATATTGCCTCTGTCTACTTGTGGTCCATGGTCTAAGCGTAGCGGCTTTTTTTAGAAGGTCTGGAGGGCTTCTTCCTAATTTGGTGGCGATGGCAACTATGGTGATATGACTTTGGCGAAGATGAGATAAAATTGTCACGAAACGAGGGGGCAAACTGCGACTATGCTCAATAGGAGATTCGCGCGTTGCGTAGACAACACAAGGTGTGCTGATACAATGCCTTGCATGTTTATGACGCGAACCGAGGCAGATTGCGTTTGTGCCCTTCTGGATGGCACTGAGCGAAAGCCATTTTCTTCAGGGAGACACCTATGAAATTTCGTGTGTCGGCGATTGCGCTGGCAACCACACTGTTGGCGGGCTGCGCCAGTTCAGGAGACACGCAGGGGCGTTCAGATCCACTGGAAGGATTTAACCGCACCATGTACAACTTCAACTTTAATGTCCTGGACCCGTATGTTGTGCGTCCCGTTGCGGTGGCATGGCGTGATTATGTGCCGCAGCCCGCGCGTAACGGCCTGAGCAATTTCACCAGCAACCTTGAAGAACCTGCCATCATGGTGAACTACTTCCTGCAGGGCGATCCCTATCAGGGTATGGTTCACTTTACGCGCTTCTTCCTCAACACCTTGCTGGGTATGGGTGGCCTGATGGATGTTGCAGGGATGTCGAACCCGAAATTGCAGCGCGTTGAACCGCACCGTTTTGGTAGCACGCTGGGGCATTATGGCGTTGGCTACGGGCCGTACATGCAGTTGCCATTCTACGGCAGCTTTACGCTTCGTGAAGATGGCGGCGATATGGCGGATACGCTCTATCCGGTGCTGTCCTGGCTGACCTGGCCGCTGTCGGTTGGTAAATGGACGGTGGAAGGCATTGAAACCCGCGCGCAGTTGCTCGATTCCGACGGCCTGCTGCGTCAGTCTTCCGACCCTTACATCATGGTGCGTGAAGCCTACTTCCAGCGTCATGACTTTATCGCCAACGGCGGTAAGCTCAAACCGCAGGAAAACCCGAACGCCCAGGCGATTCAGGGTGACCTCAAGGATATCGACTCCGAATAAACGAAAAAAGGTGAGCGCGAAGCTCACCTTTTTTACGTCTGCAATAAATCAGAACGCGTAGTTAAAGTTCGCGCCGTACAGCCACGCACGACCTTCTGATGTGAACTTGTACGGGCCTTCCTGGAAGCTCACTTTCTGACCGTGCATATAAGACACGCCGACGTCAACAGAGGCATCTTTGTTAAACGCATAAGTGGTACCCGCGCTCAGCCAGAAACGGTCCTGGTCCGGAATGGAGATAGAACGTTTGTCGGCCGGAACCGGGCTGTCATCAAAGGCGATACCGGTACGGAAGGTCCAGTTATCGTCCATATAGTAGGTGGTACCCAGCGCGATACGGTAAGAATCTTTAAAGCTTTCATCTTTATAGAACAGAGTCTGACCGTTGCTGTTTGTCGCTTTCAGCTCCTGGAACTGACTCCAACTGGTATAGGCCATGCTGTAGTGGATAGCCCATTGCGGCGCAACGCGGTTATAGCCTGAGATTTCCCACATTTCCGGCAGGTTGAGGGTCAGAGAACCGCCAGTGGTGCTGCCATTGGTGCCCATTGGCAGACCGAAGTTGCCGAGGATCTGGTTATAGGCTGAAGGCAGACTGCTCTTGTAATCGCCATCAAAGTCGACTTTCACCTCAGAACGGTAGGTTAAGCCGTAACGGTTGTTTTTATCGAGTTCATAAAGGATACCGGCGTTCCAGCCGAAGCCCCACTCATCACCTTTCAGATAAGCTATCTGAGTATTTGCCGGGATACCTGCAACCTGCTGTGCAAGGCCTGGGATCGGTGGTAACGCGCCTGAGCCAGCAACGATTTTGCCCAGGTCACCTGCGTAGCGCTCGATCTTCGCTTTGGCATACACCGCATCAAAGCCCAGACCGAAACTCCAGTGGTTATTCAGACGATAAGCACCGCTCAGGTTCAGGTTCAGGGTTTCCAGATCTGTCTTACCCGCGTATGCGCCTGCGGCATAACTGTTATTAAACTCGGTCGCTAAACCGTAGTTAGAAGTAACGGACGCGCCCCAGCCAAACTGATCATTAATTGGCGCGACGAAGTGGAGGTTTGGAACCCATGCTGTTGGCGCAATATTTTTCGAATCGAGGCTGGCACCTGTTCGTGACGTGCCTGAAATATCAACACCCGGGTCAACGAAAATAGCACCCGCGGAGAACGTCGGACGGTCAAACATCATGATCAGCGCCGGGTTGCGGCTGACGTTGCCTGCATCATCTGCAATAGCGCCTTCGCCGGAATAGGCGCGGCCAAGACCAGAAGAAGAAAACTCGTTGAGTTGGAAGCCTGCGGACCAGGCCTGGGTGGAGACGATTGCCACTGCAACTGCGAGTGCAGATTTGGTAAACAGGTTTTTATGGCTCATGACCAAAACCTCATCCGGTTATTTTTATTTAAACTATGTTACGTGGTGTAACAGGAGCGCGAAGTGTAGGGTCTGCGGTACTTCATAGAAATCAGACCAGTGGCGAGAGTATAGGTCGGACCAGAGCAAATGTTGCAAGCTTGTATATAAAATTTTTCAATTGTGATCTTCGAAACGGGATCTGCGTGGCAAAATTGTGGCCAGCGCCGCTAATGATAATGGGTGGTTTTTGTTCTGGATCATTTTTAAGTGTGATTTCGGTCACTTAGGGCGCTTCCTCAAATTATCAACTGGAGACGCGTTATTGAGGGGGGTAAAATATGCACAACGTTTATTTGGCACCTTGGGTGCGAATTCAGAGGAAATCACAATGAGTAAATGCAGTGCTGATGAAACCCCGGTTTGCTGCTGTATGGATGTTGGTACCATCATGGACAACTCCGATTGCACCGCCTCGTATAGCCGTGTGTTCACAAACCGCACCGATGCAGAAGAGACGCTGGCTGCGCTGACATCGCGCGCGCGTGGCGTAGAGTCAGATCCTTGCCAGATCACCTCAACGTTCACTGAGGTTGATGGCGGCGTGCGTCTGGATATTGATTTTGTTTTCGCTTGCGAAGCGGAAACCCTGATTTTCCAGTTGGGTCTGCGTTAATCTTCCTGCCTGCGCTCCTGCATCTGCGGGAGCGTTTTTTCAATCATCTCTGTGTTTTACCTCCCACTTTTTTCTTTCCCCCATTGGCTAAATGTAAATAATTAGTTAAGACTGTTATCAGGTCCGACCACTAGTGCATCATGCTGTTAACAGGGGAGTGTTATGAGTCAGGCATTACCGCTTGTCACCCGTCAGGGCGACCGCATCGCCATTGTCAGTGGATTACGTACGCCATTTGCCCGTCAGGCAACGGTATTCCACGGTGTTCCGGCTATCGATCTCGGCAAAATGGTGGTGGGCGAACTCCTTGCCCGTAGCGAAATCCCGCCGGAAATCATAGAGCAACTGGTCTTTGGTCAGGTGGTGCAAATGCCGGAAGCGCCGAATATCGCGCGAGAAATCGTGCTGGGAACGGGCATGAGTGTGCACACCGATGCCTACAGCGTCAGCCGCGCCTGTGCCACTAGTTTTCAGGCGGTGGCAAACGTTGCCGAAAGCCTGATGGCAGGGACGATTCGTGCAGGTATCGCGGGTGGTGCTGACTCCTCATCAGTGTTGCCCATCGGCGTGAGCAAAAAGCTGGCTCGCGTGCTGGTTGATGCCAACAAAGCGCGCAGCACGGGGCAAAAATTAAAGCTTTTCTCCCGTTTACGGCTGCGTGATTTGCTGCCGGTGCCGCCTGCGGTAGCTGAATATTCTACTGGTTTACGCATGGGCGATACCGCAGAGCAGATGGCGAAAACCTATGGCATCACGCGTCAAGAACAGGATGCGCTGGCCCACCGTTCTCACCAGTTTGCTGCACAGGCCTGGGCGGAAGGTAAGCTGGCGGATGAAGTGATGACCGCCTATGCGCCACCTTTTCGCGATCCGATAACCCAGGACAATAATGTACGGCAAAATTCCAGTCTCGCGGATTACGCCAAACTGCGTCCGGCCTTTGATCGTCGACACGGCACCGTGACCGCGGCGAACAGTACTCCCCTTACCGATGGCGCGGCAGCGGTGATCCTGATGACCGAATCGCGGGCGAAAGAGCTGGGTTTGCAGCCTCTGGGATACCTGCGAAGCTATGCTTTCACCGCCATTGACGTGCAGCAGGACATGCTGCTGGGACCCGCCTGGGCGACGCCGCTGGCGCTCGACAGAGCGGGGCTGACGATGGCGGATTTAACCTTACTGGATATGCACGAAGCCTTTGCGTCGCAAACCCTGACCAACCTGAAACTGATGGCCAGCGAGCGTTTTGCCCGCGATGTATTGGGCCGGTCGCAGGCAACGGGTGAGGTGGATGACAGCAAATTCAACGTGCTGGGGGGATCAATTGCTTACGGGCATCCGTTTGCGGCAACCGGTGCGCGAATGATCACCCAAACCTTGCATGAACTGCGCAGACGCGGCGGCGGATTTGGCCTTGTCACCGCCTGTGCCGCAGGCGGGCTTGGCGCAGCTATGGTTCTGGAGGCCGAATAATGGACATGACCTCAGCATTTACCCTTGTTGTACGCCCGGACAATGTTGCCGTTGTCAGTATTGATGTTCCCGGCGAAAAGATGAATACGCTAAAGGCGGAGTTTGGCAGCCAGGTACGCGCCATCCTTAAACAAATTCGCGAAAACAAACAGATTCGCGGCGTGGTGTTCATTTCCGCAAAACCGGATAATTTTATCGCCGGGGCGGATATCAACATGATCGATCGCTGCAAAACGGCCAAAGAGGCCGAAGATCTGGCGCGCCAGGGGCAGCAGATCATGGCCGAGATCCATGCGCTGTCGATCCCGGTGATCGCCGCCATCCATGGCCCATGCCTTGGCGGTGGTCTGGAACTGGCATTAGCCTGCCATCGCCGCATTTGTACAGATGATGTGAAGACGGTCCTGGGGCTGCCCGAAGTGCAGCTTGGTCTGCTGCCTGGTTCTGGTGGCACTCAGCGGCTGCCGCGTCTGGTCGGAGTAAGCACTGCACTGGATATGATCCTGACCGGTAAGCAACTGCGCGCGCGCCAGGCGTTAAAAGCCGGGCTGGTGGATGATGTCGTGCCGGTGTCTATTTTGCTGGATGCTGCCGCAGAGCTTGCCGCGCAGGGCCGTCCTGCCAGCCGCAGCCTGCCGGTACGTGAACGTCTGCTGGCCGGGCCGTTGGTCCGCGCGCTGTTATTCCGCATGGTCGCGAAAAAAACCGAGCAAAAAACCCAGGGCAACTACCCCGCGACGACCCGTATTCTGAATGTTATCGAAACAGGCTTAAGCCAGGGCAGTAGCAGTGGTTATGACGCCGAGGCACGCGCGTTTGGTCAACTGGCAATGACCCCGCAATCGCAGGCGCTGCGGCATATTTTCTTTGCCAGCACTGAGGTGAAAAAAGACCCCGGCAGCCCGGTTGCCGCCGGTCCGCTGCGCTCCGTTGGTGTTCTCGGCGGCGGGTTAATGGGCGGTGGAATCGCCTACGTGACGGCAGTGAAGGGTAATCTCCCGGTTCGCATAAAAGATATTAATCCGAAAGGCATTAACCACGCGCTGAAATATAGCTGGGAACAGCTTGATAAAAAGGTGCGTCGCCGCCATCTCAAATCTGCTGAGCGTGATGCGCAAATGGCGCGCATTTCCGGTACTACGGACTACAGCGGTTTTTCCCATCGGGATGTGGTGATAGAGGCCGTATTCGAAGATTTGACTCTTAAGCAACAGATGGTGGCGGAGATTGAAGCGCAGTGTGCGCCGCAGACCATTTTTGCCTCCAATACGTCGTCATTGCCGATTGGTGATATTGCGGCCGGGGCTGCACGTCCTGGCAATATTATCGGATTACATTTTTTTAGCCCGGTTGAGAAGATGCCATTGGTGGAAGTCATTCCCCATGCCGGTACCGACGAACAGACCATTTCAACAGTGGTGAAACTGGCGAAGAAGCAGGGCAAAACGCCGATCGTCGTGGCGGACAAAGCGGGTTTTTACGTGAACCGCATTCTGGCGCCTTATATTAGCGAAGCGATGCGGCTCCTGAGCGAAGGGGAACGTATCGAGAATATCGATAAGGCGCTGGTAAAATTTGGCTTTCCTGTCGGCCCAATCCAACTTTTGGATGAAGTGGGCATCGACACCGGGACTAAAATTATCCCTGTACTGGAGGCTGCTTATGGTGATCGTTTTAGTGCCCCTGCAAGCGTCGTTTCTGCAATATTGAATGACGATCGCAAAGGCAGAAAAAATGAGCGCGGTTTCTATCTTTACGGTAAGAAAGGGCGTAAAAGCAACAAACAGCCTGACCCGGCAATTTACCCGCTTGTGGGGGCATCTGGCACAGGCAAATTATCGGCAGAACAGATTGCCGAACGATGCGTCATGATGATGCTTAACGAGGCCGCACGCTGTTTCGCCGAGAAGGTGATTCGCAGCCCGCGAGATGGTGATATTGGCGCGGTGTTTGGCATCGGTTTTCCGCCTTTCCTGGGCGGCCCGTTCCGCTATATGGATACCCTTGGCGCGGGTGATATTGTCGCGACTCTGCAGCGCCTGGCTTCGCTTTATGGGGAACGTTTTGCACCTTGTCAGCTTTTGTTACAAATGGCTGAGCAGGGCGAAAAGTTTTGGGACAAGCAGGAAACTGATTTTGTAAGTTAAGGTCAAAAAAGGGTAAATCCGGCGTTGAATGAAGCGGTAATGGTTATTTTGTAAACAGTCATTGACTATACTTACGCCATTGAGGTAAAAAACAGCGTTTCATTCATCGAATGGATCAGGCACAATGCCCGGCCATTGATATTTCCTGTCGTAATGGAACTGTTCACGCGGGGAGTGTTAATGCTTCTGGTTAACAAAAGCGGTGCAATATGCAAGTTTTTATCATGCGTCACGGCGATGCAGCCCTCGATGCAGCCAGCGACTCAGTTCGTCCTCTAACCCCTTGTGGTTGTGATGAATCTCGTCAGATGGCAACCTGGCTGAAAGGTCAAAAAGTGGATGTCGAACGTGTTCTGGTCAGCCCGTTTCTTCGTGCTGAACAGACGCTAAACGAGGTGGGTGAATGCATGAACCTGCCCGACAACGTGGATGTCCTGCCCGAACTGACCCCTTGTGGTGATGTTGGTCTGGTCAGCGCCTATCTCCAGGCGCTGGCAAATGAAGGTACTTCCTCTGTGCTGGTGATTTCTCACCTGCCGTTGGTGGGGTATCTGGTGTCCGAGCTTTGCCCGGGTGAAACACCGCCAATGTTCACTACCTCCGCGATTGCCAGCGTGACGCTGGATGAGAGCGGTAAAGGCGTTTACAACTGGCAAATGAGTCCCTGCAACCTGAGAATGCCAAAAGCAATCTGATTCGCCGGACCGTGAAAAAAAGCCGCACTTGTGCGGCTTTTTACGTTTCTGCGCGTCCGTTGCGTTCAGGGAAGCTCAGGCGGCTGCCACTCTTCAACTTCAATCAACACCAGTATTGCCGCATCGCCACCGTACTCTTTGGGGGCCTGGTGAAACGCCATAACATGCGGATGTTGTGCCAGCCAGAGCGGCGTCTGCTGCTTGAGAATATGTTTACCATGCCCGTGCATGACGCAGGCGCAAAAGACGTGTTCGCGTCGGCAGGCGGCGATCAGCGCCCCCAGCTCCTGCTTAGCCTGTAGCTGCGTTAAGCCGTGCAGGTCGAGGAACAGATCCGGGGAATAGTCACCGCGGCGGATCTTCTTTAGCTCGAAATGGCTGACATCGTCGCGCACATACTTCACCGGCCCTTCGGTGTTCAGCAATGGCTGAAATTCATCAGAGAAATAGTGGCTGTTATCCGCCTGCTCCGACAACAGGCGCTTCACCGGGACTTCACTGATTTTTTTACGTGTCGGGCGGTGGACTACCGTATCCTGCTTTATTTGACGCGTGCCGGTCATTAATTGTCGGAACAGCGTCTGCTCCTCCTCGCTAAGCGATGGTTTCTTTTTCATCTGCGCATCTCATCTTTTATTTCTTTTAGTGTACCCGACTCGCTCCCTGCTGTTCAGCAAAATGCATTTTTAGGCCGCGACGCGAAGTGACAATGCTGATTTATCGCCGTCTTCATGGCAAACTAGCCGCCGAATTTCTTGCGAGCGTGTCCTGGAGGATAAGATGGATAAAATTTTCGTTGATGAGGCAGTAAGTGAACTGCATACCATTCAGGACATGTTGCGCTGGTCGGTAAGCCGATTTAGCGCGGCAAACATCTGGTACGGCCACGGCACCGATAACCCGTGGGATGAAGCCGTACAGCTGGTGTTGCCTACCCTTTACCTGCCGCTGGATATCCCGGAAGAGATGCGCAATGCGCGGCTGACCTCCAGCGAGCGTCACCGTATCGTTGAGCGAGTCATTCGTCGCGTCAATGAACGTATCCCGGTTGCCTACCTCACCAATAAAGCCTGGTTCTGCGGCCACGAGTTTTACGTTGATGAACGCGTGCTGGTGCCGCGTTCACCGATTGGTGAGCTGATCAATAACCACTTTGCCGGGCTTATCGACGCACAGCCGCAGCACATTCTGGATATGTGTACCGGTAGCGGCTGTATCGCCATCGCCTGCGCTTACGCCTTCCCGGAAGCGGAGGTGGACGCGGTAGACATCTCCCCGGATGCGCTGGCGGTAACAGAACATAACATTGAAGATCACGGCCTGATTCATCACGTCACGCCGATTCGTTCCGACCTCTTCCGCGACCTGCCAAAAGTGCAGTACGACCTGATTGTGACCAACCCGCCGTATGTTGATGAAGAGGACATGTCTGATCTGCCATCAGAGTATCGCCATGAGCCGGAACTCGGGCTGGCGTCTGGTAGCGATGGCCTGAAACTGACGCGTCGCATACTGGCCTGCGCCCCAGATTACCTCACCGACAATGGTGTGCTGATTTGTGAAGTGGGCAACAGCATGGTACATCTGATGGAACAATATCCGGATGTACCGTTCACCTGGCTTGAATTTGATAATGGCGGTGACGGTGTTTTCATGCTGACCAAAGCGCAGTTGCTGGCCGCGCAGGAACATTTCAGCATCTATAAAGATTAAAACGCTAACAACATAACGACGACAACGGAGCCGTAATGGCAGGAAACACTATTGGACAACTCTTTCGCGTAACGACCTTCGGCGAATCGCACGGCATTGCGCTGGGCTGCATCGTCGATGGCGTACCGCCGGGCATTCCACTGACCGAAGCCGACCTCCAGCATGACCTGGACCGACGCCGCCCCGGCACCTCGCGCTATACCACCCAACGCCGCGAACCGGATCAGGTGAAAATTCTCTCCGGCGTGTTTGAAGGCGTGACCACCGGCACCAGCATCGGCCTGCTGATTGAAAATACCGATCAGCGCTCTCAGGATTACAGCGCAATCAAAGACGTCTTCCGTCCGGGCCACGCTGATTACACCTACGAGCAAAAATATGGCCTGCGCGACTATCGTGGCGGTGGCCGCTCCTCGGCGCGTGAAACCGCAATGCGTGTGGCGGCAGGGGCGATTGCCAGGAAATTCCTCGCCCACAAATTCGGCATCGTGATCCGTGGCTGTCTGACCCAGATGGGCGACATTCCACTGGCGATGAAAGACTGGGATCAGGTTGAACAGAACCCATTCTTCTGCCCCGACCCGGACAAAATCGACGCGCTGGACGAACTGATGCGTGGGCTCAAAAAAGAGGGCGACTCCATCGGTGCGAAAGTTACCGTTGTGGCGGACGGTGTTCCGGCAGGCCTCGGCGAGCCGGTCTTTGATCGTCTGGATGCCGATATCGCCCATGCGATGATGAGCATTAACGCGGTTAAAGGCGTGGAGATTGGCGACGGTTTTGGTGTGATCAACCTGCGCGGTAGCCAGAATCGCGATGAAATCACGAAAGACGGTTTTCAGAGCAACCACGCGGGCGGCATTCTGGGCGGTATCAGCAGCGGGCAGCAAATCGTTACCCATATCGCGCTGAAACCGACCTCAAGCATTACCGTTTCGGGACGTACGATTAATCGCTTTGGCGAAGAAGTAGAGATGATTACCAAAGGGCGTCACGACCCGTGTGTCGGTATTCGTGCGGTGCCGATCGCCGAAGCGATGCTGGCCATTGTGCTGATGGACCATTTTATGCGTCAGCGCGCGCAGAATGGCGATGTGACGACCACTATTCCTCGCTGGTAAACAATGAAACGAATTGCAATTGCGCTACTGGCGTTTTGCGCAACGCTGACCTGCCAGGCGGCAACGCCCTGGCAGAAAATTACCCATCCGGTTGCGGGCACGCCGCAATCGATCGGTGCTTTCTCGAATGGCTGTATTGTTGGCGCGCATGAACTGCCGCTGCAATCCGATACCTACCAGGTCATGCGGACCGATCAGCGACGCTACTTTGGTCATCCGGACCTGATTCTGTTTATTCAGCGTCTGGGTAATCAGGTGCATAACCTGGGGCTGGGGACGGTGCTGGTGGGGGATATGGGCATGCCAGCCGGCGGGCGCTTTAACGGCGGTCACGCCAGCCACCAGACGGGGCTGGATGTGGACATTTTCCTGCAACTGCCGAAAGCACGCTGGAGCTCAGCGCAATTGTTAAAACCGCAGGCGCTGGATTTGGTTTCCAGCGATGGCAAGCAGGTGGTGTCGTCATTATGGAAACCTGAAATTACCAGCCTGATTAAGCTGGCGGCGAAGGATGACGACGTCACGCGCATTTTCGTCAACCCGGTCATTAAGCAGCAGTTATGTCTGGACGCCGGTACAGATCGCGACTGGCTGCGGAAAGTGCGCCCCTGGTTCCAGCATCGCGCGCATATGCATGTCCGTTTGCGCTGCCCGGCAGATAGCCTTGAGTGCCAGGATCAGCCTTTGCCGCCGGATGGCGACGGCTGTGGCGCGGAATTGCAAAGCTGGTTCAAACCGGCCAAACCTTCTACGACTCCTGAGAAGACGACACCACCGCCGCTGCCTGCTTCCTGTCAGGCATTACTGGATGAGCACGTATTGTAATGGATGCATTTCACGAGATATTTATGGTGTCGCCACTGCTTCTGGTGGTGCTTTTTGTGGTCGCCACGCTGGCGGGATTCATTGATGCGTTAGCCGGTGGCGGCGGTTTACTGACCGTACCTGCATTACTGGCCGCCGGGATGACCCCGGCGCAGGCGCTGGCCACCAATAAACTGCAGGCCTGCGGTGGTTCCATCTCTTCCACGCTCTATTTTTTGCGCCGTAAAGTGGTGAGTCTTGCCGATCAGAAACTCAATATTCTGATGACCTTTATTGGTTCAACGTCGGGTGCGCTGCTGGTTCAGCATGTTCAGTCTGATATTTTGCGCCAGATTTTGCCGGTCCTTATCATCTGTATTGGTCTCTACTTTTTGTTGATGCCAAAACTGGGTGAAGAGGACCGTCAACGTCGGCTGCATGGCCTGCCTTTCGCGCTGGTTGCGGGCGGCTGCGTGGGGTTCTATGACGGCTTTTTTGGCCCCGGTGCCGGGTCATTTTATGCGCTGGCGTTTGTCACGCTGGCCGGTTTTAACCTCGCCAAATCCACCGCACACGCCAAGGTGCTTAATGCCACCTCTAATATCGGCGGGCTGTTGCTGTTTATCATTGGCGGCAAGGTGATCTGGGCAACGGGCTTTGTGATGCTGGCGGGCCAGTTCCTGGGGGCGCGTCTGGGCTCACGTCTGGTGCTCAGCAAAGGGCAAAAACTCATTCGTCCGATGATTGTTATCGTCTCGGCAGTAATGAGCGCAAAATTACTTTATGACAGCCATGGGCAGGAGATCCTCCAGTTTCTGGGGGTGAGTGCATGAACACCACAACACATCACTACGAACAATTAATTACCCTTTTTGACGGCTGTTTTGCCGACGATTTTAATACCCGTCTGATTAAAGGCGACGACGAACCGATCTATCTTCCTGCTGATGAAGAAGTGCCTTATAACCGGATCGTCTTCGCTCACGGGTTCTACGCCAGCGCGTTGCATGAGATCTCCCACTGGTGTATCGCCGGGAAAGCCCGTCGCGAGCTGGTGGATTTTGGTTACTGGTACTGCCCGGATGGTCGTGATGCGGCGACCCAGTGTCAGTTTGAAGACGTAGAGGTTAAACCGCAGGCTTTTGACTGGTTGTTCTGCGTGGCGGCGGGTTATCCGTTTAACGTCAGCTGTGACAACCTGGAAGGGGATTTTGAACCGGATCGCGTTGTATTCCAGCGCCGCGTGCATGCGCAGGTAATGGAGTATCTCGACAAAGGGATCCCGGAACGTCCGGCGCGTTTTATTAAAGCGCTGCAAGATTACTACCACACGCCTGAACTAAAGGCGGAACACTTCCCCTGGCCGGAAGATTTATAACTGAGGAAAGAAGATGATCGCAGAATTTGAATCGCGCATTCTGGCGTTAATTGATGACATGGTAGAGCACGCCAGTGACGATGAGCTGTTTGCTGGCGGTTATCTGCGTGGGCACCTGACGCTGGCGGTGGCGGAACTGGAAGCGGGGGAGGATCATTCATCCGCAGCACTGCACGCCCGGGTGTCGGCGAGCCTGGAAAAAGCCATTCAGGCGGGTGAGTTGTCTCCGCCGGATCAGGCGCTGGTGATGGGGATGTGGGACACGCTGTTCCAGAAAGCGCAGGCACAGTAATCAAGCTTGCTTGTAGCCCGCTAAGCGTAGCGCCAGCGGGGGATATTCCCGGTGCAGCATGGGTGCGCGGGTTTCCCCCTCACCCTAACCCTCTCCCGTGGGAGAGGGGACAGATCGAGCAGGTTTTTCTCCCTCTCCTCGTGGCTGAGGAATCCCCAGTAATCTTACCTTTTACAGCGATAACGCCGCTTAATAAGAATAAAACCGTGGCAGCGATGACAGGGTCCGGCTGGAAATCGATGAGGCGTCGGCGGCTGACCGGGGCCGCCCGCAGGGAAGCGGGCGGAGGGGATAGCCTGCAAGGACGCAGGCTGGTCCCCGACCCGAAAATCAGCCGACATAAGCGTCATGGACCGCGTCAGCGGCGATTTTCCTGGCCGGGAGCGCGGGTCGCCAGGGGGGTGGCGGTGAGCCACCCTGGCACGTTAACGGGTTCTGTCGCGACAGAAAAGCAACGAACATAAGGTGAACGGAATGACCATCAGAGCCGCATTTTCCCCCTCACCCTGGCTCTCTCCCTCAGCGAGAAGGGACCGTTCGTGCTCGCATTTTTGTGGGGATTCCTCAGCCCCGTGGGAGAGGGCCGGGGGTGAGGGCATCAGCCTGCGCTCACTTAACCTGTTTTCCCTTCAACAATTTTCTCACCCACAGACGATTAGGATTCAGCGCGGCCAGCGTTTCACCATCCAGCGGCAATGGCTCCTCACTCATTTGCGAGGCCAGAATCTCCGCCGCCAGCGGCGCGCTGCATAATCCGCGTGAACCGAGCGCGCCAAGCATAAACAACCCGTCATAAACCGGTGCGCTCACCGTATCCGTTCTCTCTTGCGCAAGACTGGCATATGCATTCAGTGTCGCGGCGTAATCCGCCACATTACCCACTAACGGCAAATGATCCCGGGTTGCACAGCGCACACCGCAGCGCGCTTCACCGTCGCTGACATCAACATCTTTCGCCCACAGTGCCTGTGGGAAGCAGTTCAACAAACGCTGGCGGTTTTGCTGCTGATCCTCCTCGCTGTAAGCCGTCTCCTCCTGCCCACGGTGGTAGCTTGCGCCAATACAGTGATGCTGATTGTGCGGGTTTTGCGGTGTCAGATAACCGTCATAGCAGAGTACCTGACGCAGTTCGCCCAGTTTCGCCGTTGTGGGGATATGGCTGACCTGCCCGCCAACCGGGTAAACCGGCAGCTTTTCGGTCTGGGCGAAATGGCTGATGTGGTGCCCGTTCGCCAGCACGACGCAGGCATGAGCGCGCTGGCTGCCATCGGCAAACTCCAGCCGCCATTCGCCATCCTGCTGAACCAGGCTTGTCACCGGGTGGTCGTAGTGCACGCATAATCCCTGACGCTGTGCTAATGCCAATGCCGCCGCCGTCAATTGTGCCGGACACAGCCAGCCGCCAGCCGGATAATGAATACCGCCGCATCCGGTCTCTACGCCCGCCATTTGCGCGACCGCTTCGGCGCTGACCGCATGGGCAATGGCATCCGGCAGGCCCAGCGTCAGCATCTGGCTAATTTTTTGCTGACTTTTCTCGTCGTACCCCAGTTGGGTGACCCCGCACCAGTCATGATCGAAATCGACGGGCAGGGCGTCATACAGTCGACGGGCGAAGGTAAATGCGGCGGGGAAAAAGTGGGTCAGCGCCGGGTCATGTGCACTGAGCAGAGGATACAGCGCGCCTTGCCGATTGCCGGATGCCCCCTGTGCCGGTTCGCCATCGGCGCAGTAGAGCGTCACCTGCCAGCCGCGACGCAACAAGGCCAGCGATAGCAGCGCACTGGCGATACCGCCGCCGACAATCGCAGCAGCGCGTTTTTCCGTGCCAGTGCGGGCAAACCACGGCGCGCGCAGCACCGGCAGGGTGGCGCTTTCCAGTACCCCGGTGAGCATTTCCCGCTTGCGGCCAAACCCTTTGCTTTTGCGCATGGTGAAGCCTGCGTCCTGCAACCCACGGCGAACGAAACCAGCAGAGGTGAAAGTGGCCAGCGTCGCGCCGGGACGCGCCAGTCTCGCCATCGCGTTAAACAGGCCCTGTGTCCACATGTCCGGGTTTTTCGCCGGTGCAAAACCGTCGAGAAACCAGGCATCAACCTGCTGTTGTAGCGAATCATCTAAAGTCTCGGTCAGTTCATTGATATCGCCAAACCAGACATCCAGCGTCACCCGGCCGCCGTCCAGTAACAGGCGATGGCAACCGGCAAAGGGCAGCGGCCACTGCTGCTGTAACTGCTCTGCCCAGGGGGCCAGTTCCGGCCAGTGCTGGTGCGCCAGACGCAGATCGTCTTTCGTTAAGGGGAATTTTTCGAAACTGATGAAATGTAATCTTTCCAGGGTAGCCTGCGGACTGGCGCGGCGAAAGGCATCGAACGCCTGCCACAGGGTCAGGAAATTGAGACCCGTACCAAAGCCGCTTTCCGCGACGACAAACAGCGGGCGGGGATGTCCGACGAAACGCTCTGGTATACCGTTGCCGCCAAGGAAAACATAACGGGTCTCTTCGAGTCCGTTATCGTTAGAGAAATAGACGTCATCAAAATCTCGGGAAACAGGTGTACCCTCAGCGTTGAATTCGAGGTTGGCAGATTGTATAGCGGTTTGTTTCACGTAAGTTACTCGTCGGACAGGCAGTGCCATGATCTTAACGATGTGCGCCCCAGGGCGCAAATTTACCCATTAATTGTCTGATCGGACTTGTTCGGCGTACAACTGTACGCTATCTTGCGACACGAAAACTTAAATTAGTGCGACTTACAGGGGTATTGAATGAAACGTGCAGTGATTACTGGCCTGGGCATCGTTTCCAGCATCGGTAATAACCAGCAGGAAGTCCTGGCCTCTCTGCGTGAAGGACGCTCAGGGATCACTTTCTCTCAGGAATTCAAAGATTCCGGAATGCGCAGCCACGTATGGGGTAACGTCAAGCTGGATACAACCGGTTTGATTGACCGTAAAGTGGTTCGTTTCATGAACGATGCCTCTATCTATGCTTTTCTCTCCATGCAAGAAGCTATTGCGGATGCTGGCCTGAGCGCAGAGGTTTATCAGAACAACCCGCGTGTTGGCCTGATTGCCGGTTCTGGCGGCTCTTCAAAAGCGCAGGTCTTCGGTGCGGACGCAATGCGTAGCCCGCGCGGCCTGAAAGCAGTGGGACCGTATGTCGTGACCAAAGCAATGGGCTCTGCGGTTTCCGCGTGCCTCGCAACGCCGTTTAAAATTCACGGTGTGAACTATTCCATCAGCTCCGCCTGTGCCACTTCCGCACACTGTATCGGTAACGCGGTTGAGCAGATCCAACTGGGCAAACAGGACATCGTTTTTGCTGGCGGCGGCGAAGAGCTGGGCTGGGAAATGGCCTGTGAGTTCGACGCCATGGGCGCGCTGTCGACCAAATACAACGAAACCCCGGAAAAAGCGTCCCGTACCTATGACGCCCACCGTGATGGCTTCATCATCGCAGGCGGCGGCGGTATGGTTGTGGTTGAAGAACTGGAACATGCGCTGGCACGTGGCGCGCACATCTATGCTGAAATCGTGGGCTATGGCGCAACGTCTGATGGCGCTGACATGGTTGCGCCGTCAGGTGAGGGCGCAGTGCGCTGTATGAAGATGGCAATGCACGGTGTTGATACCCCGATCGACTACCTGAACTCCCACGGGACCTCTACGCCGGTAGGCGACGTAAAAGAGCTGGGGGCAATCCGCGAAGTGTTCGGCGACAACAGCCCGGCAATCTCCGCGACCAAAGCCATGACCGGTCACTCTCTGGGTGCCGCTGGCGTGCAGGAAGCAATCTACTCACTGCTGATGCTGGAGCATGGCTTTATCGCTCCGAGCATCAATATCGACGAGATGGATGAGCAGGCTGCTGGCCTGAACATCGTCACCAAACCGACTGACGCGACGCTGAATACCGTCATGTCCAACAGCTTCGGTTTCGGCGGTACTAACGCCACGCTGGTAATGCGTAAGCTCAAGTAATCCTTTGAATTTCGAAAAAGGGAGCCAACGGGCTCCCTTTTTTACGCGGTTTTTTATGCATTGACAAGCCGCTGCATGGGCAGGCAAACTTCACCCGCAACATTATCCCCCTGATAATGCGTAAGCGTTTAACGTTATCCAACGCACCTTAATCCTGAACATCAGGTAGAGGGGGCGTGGCTTTTTTTCCTCGCCTTACTCTGCGGTACGGAGTAATGCATGTCTGTAGAGACTCAAACACTTTCTTCCTCATCCGGTACGGGCACGAATGCGTTGCTGCGGCTGGTGATTGCTGTTTTTTTGACCTATATGACCATCGGGTTACCGTTGCCCGTCATTCCGCTCTTTGTGCACAACGAACTCGGTTACGGCAATACCATGGTGGGCATCGCCGTCGGTATCCAGTTTCTGGCGACCGTCCTGACGCGAGGCTATGCCGGGCGTCTGGCCGATCAGTTTGGCGCAAAGCGCTCGGCGCTACAGGGGATGTTGGCCTGCGGGCTGGCT
This sequence comes from Citrobacter sp. BDA59-3, assembly GCF_015167655.1. NCBI lineage: Bacteria > Pseudomonadati > Pseudomonadota > Gammaproteobacteria > Enterobacterales > Enterobacteriaceae > Citrobacter > Citrobacter sp. BDA59-3. The sequence goes on along the minus strand of NZ_CP063427.1, from coordinate 3,796,803 downwards.
GGCGTCGCCTGGTTGCTGGCGGCCTGGCTACCAGTAAGCGCACTGGCAAAATTCGGCTTGCTGATTGTTGGGCGTTTAATTCTGGGCTTTGGTGAAAGCCAGTTGCTCACAGGGACACTCGCCTGGGGGATGGGGCTGGTGGGGCCTAAACGTTCGGGCAAAGTGATGTCCTGGAACGGTATGGCAATTTACGGTGCGCTGGCCGTCGGCGCGCCGCTCGGTCTGCTCATTCACAGTCGTTTTGGTTTTGCCACCCTGGCGGCGATCACGATGGTTTTACCGCTGCTGGCGTGGGCATTTAATGGCGGCGTACAGAAAACGCCTGCTCATTCGGGGGAACGTCCCTCCCTGTGGGGCGTGGTCGGTCAAATCTGGCAGCCGGGCCTTGGCCTTGCGCTACAGGGTGTAGGTTTCGCGGTTATCGGTACCTTCGTTTCGCTCTACTTTGCCAGTAACGGCTGGGCAATGGCCGGGTTTACGCTGACGGCATTTGGCGGTGCCTTTGTTCTGATGCGTCTGCTGTTTGGCTGGATGCCGGATCGCTTTGGCGGCGTGCGGGTGGCAACTGTTTCGTTGATGGTGGAAACGGTGGGCCTGTTATTGCTCTGGCAGGCGCCGAACGCCTGGGTGGCGATGGCCGGTGCGGCATTGACCGGCTGTGGCTGTTCGTTGATTTTCCCGGCGTTGGGCGTTGAAGTGGTGAAACGCGTTGCCCCGCAGGTTCGCGGTACTGCACTGGGCGGGTATGCGGCATTTCAGGACATCGCGAACGGTATCAGCGGGCCACTTACCGGCTTGCTGGCAACCTCGCTCGGTTATCCGTCGGTATTCCTGGCCGCAGCAATTGCGGCGGTAACGGGCATTGTGGTGACGCTGATTTCATTTCGAAAATAATCGTCTTTTCCGGCCTTCATGATGAGGGCCGGAAATAATAAAAGCGCAACCTCTCATAATTCTGAATACTATTTTTGTCGTCAGAAAATAATTAAAAATACGCGCCAGACCACAGAAAAAACATATTGTTTTATTGGTGTAACATATTCCACTCATATAATTTTATGCAATATTCTCAGACAGTTATATTGCTGCTATAGTCAGGCTATCTTCGTACGTAAGTTATTCTTTTACTACTTTTTTAGAGAAAGGAGAGACGTATGCCTGGGTTTAAAGCAGATTTTCTGTGGGGTGGCGCGGTGGCGGCGCATCAGCTTGAAGGCGGCTGGCAGGAAGGCGGTAAAGGCGTCAGTGTCGCTGATGTGATGACCGCCGGGGCGCACGGCGTTCCGCGCGAAATTACCGATGGCGTCTTGCCGGGAAAAAACTACCCAAACCATGATGCCATCGACTTTTATCACCGCTATAAAGATGACATCAAACTCTTTGCGGAAATGGGGTTTAAATGTTTCCGTACGTCAATTGCCTGGACACGTATTTTCCCGAAAGGCGATGAATTAGAACCAAATGAAGCCGGCCTGCAGTTTTATGACGATCTTTTCGATGAATGTCTGAAATACAATATTGAACCGGTCATTACCCTCTCGCATTTCGAAATGCCTTATTACCTGGTCACTGAATACGGTGGCTGGCGTAACCGTAAGCTTATTGATTTCTTCGTGCGCTTCGCCAAAACGGTATTTACCCGCTACAAAGGTAAAGTGAAATACTGGATGACGTTTAACGAAATCAACAACCAGGCCAATTATCACGAAGATTTCGCGCCCTTTACCAACTCGGGCCTTAAATACAAAGAAGGTGAGGATCGTGAGCCGGTAATGTACCAGGCGGCACACTATGAGCTTGTCGCCAGTGCGCTGGCGGTGGAAGCCGGGCATGCGATTAACCCTGATTTCCAGATTGGCTGTATGATTGCCATGTGCCCGGTCTATCCACTCACCTGTAACCCGGACGACATGATGATGTCCGTCTCGGCGATGCACCGCCGTTACTGGTTTACCGATGTGCATGTTCGCGGTTATTACCCGCGCCATCTGCTAAATTACTTCGCCCGTAAAGGCTTTAAGCTTGATATTACCGAAGAAGATTTGCACATCCTTAAACGAGGCTGTGTGGATTATATCGGCTTTAGCTATTACATGTCGTTTGCCACCAAAGCCACTGCGGATAACCCGCAACTGGACTATGACGAAACGAAGAGTCTGGTGAAAAACCCGTATGTGAAAGCATCGGACTGGGGATGGCAGATCGATCCGGTGGGGCTGCGTTATTCACTGAACTATTTTTACGATCTTTATCAACTGCCGCTGTTTATTGTGGAGAACGGCTTCGGCGCTATCGATCAGAAAGAAAGTGACGGCTCGGTAAACGATCAGTACCGCATCGAATACCTGCAAAGCCACCTGCGCGAAATGAAAAAGGCGGTGGTGGAAGATGGCGTGGATCTGATGGGTTACACCCCGTGGGGCTGTATTGACCTGGTTTCTGCGGGTACGGGCGAAATGAAAAAACGCTACGGCTTTATCTATGTTGATAAAGATAACGAAGGCAAGGGGACACTTGAACGCAGCCGTAAGAAATCGTTCTGGTGGTACCAGCAGACAATTAAAAGTAACGGCGAAAACCTTTAACGACTATCCCCTCCAGCGGAGGGGATTTTTTTAGATAACCAGCCAGATAAGGGCGAAGGCAATAAGCAACGCGACCAGGAACAGACCAGGCCGGGTTGAGAGGTTTTTGACGCTTTCGATGATCGGCGCGAAAAGCGGGCTGTAGATCGGCTGAATATTTCGTGCTTCCAGCACACCCGAAGTTCGTTCTGCGCGATGTAAAAAAACCTGATTAAGAATGTCCTGCACCTGCGCCGTTGTCAGTACTGTCTGAGGCGTGGCCTGCCAGTTCTGACGGGCATAATCGGTGATAGTTTGCCACTCAACATTATCCAGCGGCTGCTTAAGCGCGGTTTGCACGCTTTGCAGTGTCGGGGAAGTCTGGGTGCTTAATGTCTGACGCGCCTGCAGCCAGGTCATTAAGTGGGTAAAATGTTTTGCCGGGATGAGCTCTCCGGTTTTCACGCCGGATAATTCCATCATTGATTGCCAAATCAATTTACCGGATTCACCCGTCGCAGCGGCCAGTTTGGTCACCGCCTGGTTGAGCGAATTGTGCTCAGCGGGCAACAGCGGGCGGTCTGTCGCCGGGCGTTGCAAGGGCTGAGGTACCGAAATCTGGTTGTTCTGCAGCAGCGTCAGCACCGTTTTAAGCTGCTCTGGCGTAAGCTGGCTCAGCGCCGTCTGACCAAACTGCTGGCGAATGAAGTCGCTAACCGCCTGACGGTTATTACCCTGACCGAGCAATTCCGTCAGTTGCGAGATAACCTGGCGGGTGGTGTGATTCTGCGTGGCGGTATCCAGGCGCTGGTTGAGATTCTGCTCTGCCGCCGGGAAATGGCGTGACAGCAGCGGCGCGTCATTCTTCAAACCCAAATCATGTTTAACCCCGGCCCAGACTTCGGCGCTCTGCTGTTGCGTGAGCGCCACCAGGCGAATAATCAACCGCTCCAGCACAGTGCGCTGGATTGTCGATAACGGCTGCTCTCCGGCGGCCAAAGTCGTGGGCGTAGGGTCTTGCCCCGGAGGGCGCGCGGGGGTGCCCTGAATGGGTTGCATCATGGAAATCCTCTGGGTCTCGCACGTCGTGTAGCGGCATTGCAGGTATGCCTGGCAGCGAGATTATGGCACACTTAAAAGCTTAACTCCCGTTCTCTAACCGGTACTGTAACGTGAAAATCCTTGTTGATGAAAATATGCCCTATGCCGGCGATTTGTTCCGTCGTCTGGGTGAGGTAAAAGCTGTGCCTGGTCGTCCCATTCCGGCTGCGGAATTGGCGGATGCGGATGCGCTGATGGTGCGTTCCGTGACGAAGGTGAATGAAGCGCTGCTCAGCGGTACGCCGATTAAATTCGTGGGTACGGCAACGGCGGGTACCGATCATGTTGACGAGCAATGGTTGCAGCAGGCGGGGATCGGTTTTTCTGCTGCTCCGGGGTGTAATGCCATTGCGGTTGTGGAATATGTTTTCTCATCCCTGATGCTGTTGGCCGAACGTGACGGTTTCGATCTGCGCGACCGCACCGTCGGGATTGTCGGAGTGGGTAATGTCGGCGGTCGTCTGCAGGCGCGCCTGGAAGCCTGGGGGGTACGCACGTTGCTGTGCGATCCGCCGCGTGCCGACCGTGGCGATGAGGGTGATTTTCTGCCGCTCGACGCCCTGGTGCGTGAAGCTGATGTGCTGACCTTCCACACGCCGCTGTTTAAAGACGGGCCGTATAAAAGCTGGCATCTGGCGGATGAAGAGGTAATTAGCCGCCTGAAACCTGGCGCTATTCTGATTAATGCCTGCCGGGGCCCGGTGGTGGATAACGCCGCCCTGTTGCGTCGTCTGGAGGCCGGTCAGCCGCTGAGCGTTATCCTTGACGTCTGGGAACCGGAGCCGGATCTCGACGTGGCGCTGCTGGCAAAAGTGGATATCGGTACTGCGCATATCGCTGGCTACACGCTGGAAGGGAAAGCACGTGGCACCACGCAGGTATTCGAAGCGTTTAGCGATTTTATCGGCAAACGTCAGCAGGTTGCGCTGGATACGCTGCTGCCTGCGCCGGAATTCGGTCGCATTACGCTGCACGGCCCGCTCGATCAGTCGATCCTAAAAAGACTCATTCATTTGGTGTATGATGTGCGCCGCGACGATGCACTGCTGCGAAAAGTGGCGGGCATCCCGGGTGAGTTCGACAAGCTGCGTAAAAATTATCTTGAGCGTCGGGAATGGTCATCGCTGTATGTGCAGTGTGATGACGACCAGGCGGCTACACTGCTGCAAAAGCTGGGTTTCAACGCTGTCCATCACCCAATTCGTTAATGTCATCTTAATGCTACCTGCCGGATACTCCGGCGGGTACGCTTTTTTCTGGAGTAAATCACCATGTCTGAAGGCTGGAATATTGCCGTACTGGGCGCGACAGGCGCTGTCGGAGAAGCCTTACTCGAAACGCTTGCGGAGCGTGAGTACCCGGTGGGCGATTTGTATGCGCTGGCGCGTAATGAAAGCGCCGGTGAGACGCTGCGTTTTGGCGGAAAAACCGTACGCGTTCAGGATGTTGCGGAATTTGACTGGACGCAGGCGCAACTGGCGTTCTTTGTCGCCGGCGCTCAGGCGACGGCTGAGAATATTGAAGAAGCCACCAACGCCGGTTGTCTGGTGATTGATACCAGCGGTCTGTTCGCGCTGGAGCCGGATGTGCCGCTGGTTGTGCCAGAGGTGAACCCGTTTGTCCTGGCCGATTACCGCAATCGTAATCTCATTGCCGTGCCGGATAGCCTGACCAGCCAGTTGCTGATCGCGCTGAAACCGCTGATCGACGAAGGTGGCCTGTCACGTATTGGCGTGACCAGTCTGCTCTCCGTGTCGGCGCAGGGCAAACAGGCGGTGGATGCCCTTGCCGGGCAAAGTGCGAAGTTGCTCAACGGCATTCCGATCGACGAGGACGACTTCTTTGGCCGGCAACTGGCGTTCAACATGCTGCCTATTCTGCCGGACCGTGAAGGTACGGTTCTGGAAGAGCGTCGTCTGGTGGACCAGGTGCGTAAAATTCTGCAGGACGACGGGCTGATGATATCCGCGAACTGCGTCCGCGCGCCGGTCTTTTATGGTCACGCGCAGATGGTCAGCTTCGAAGCGCTGCGTCCACTGGCGGCAGAAGAGGCCCGTGATGCGTTTGCCCGCGGTGAAGATATTGTGCTGTCCGAAGAGAATGAATTCCCGACCCAGGTTGGCGATGCTTCCGGTAGCGCTCATCTCTCTGTCAGTTGCGTACGTAACGATTATGGCCTGCCTGAACAGATTCAGTTCTGGTCGGTGGCAGATAACGTACGTTTTGGTGGGGCGCTTATGGCGGTGAAAATCGCTGAGAAACTGGTACAGGAGTACCTGTACTAATGTCAGATGTTGTTGAACAACCGCTGTTGAAAATTGCGCTCGGTATTGAGTACGACGGCAGTAAATATTACGGCTGGCAGCGTCAGCAAGAAGTACGCAGCGTGCAGGAAAAACTGGAAAAAGCGTTGTCGCAGGTCGCCAATGAGCCGGTGACGGTTTTTTGTGCCGGGCGTACCGATGCCGGTGTGCATGCCACAGGGCAGGTGGTCCATTTTGAGACTCGCGCGGTACGTAAAGACGCGGCCTGGACCTTGGGCGTAAATGCGAATTTACCTGGAGACATCGCGGTACGTTGGGTGAAAGATGTGCCCGATGATTTCCACGCGCGGTTTAGCGCGACAGCGCGTCGTTATCGCTACGTTATCTACAATCATCGTTTACGCCCGGCGGTACTGAACCAGGGGGTGACGCATTATCACCTGCCCCTTGATGCGGAGCGCATGCAGCGTGCGGCGCAATGTCTGCTGGGTGAAAATGATTTTACCTCGTTTCGCGCGGTACAGTGCCAGTCGCGCACGCCGTGGCGCAACATGATGCACATTAACGTTCAGCGTTATGGTGCGTATGTGGTGGTGGATATCAAAGCGAATGCCTTTGTACACCATATGGTGAGAAACATTGTCGGTAGCCTGATGGAGGTGGGTGCCAACAACCAGCCGGAGAGCTGGATAGCAGAGCTACTGGCGGCTAAGGACAGAACGCTGGCGGCAGCAACGGCGAGAGCAGAAGGGTTGTATCTGGTGTCGGTTGATTATCCGGACCGTTTCAACTTACCCCGCCCGCCAATGGGTCCGCTGTTTCTCGCGGACTAGTCGCAATCAACCAAGGCTTAGACAATATGGACGTAATTCGCTTTCTTATTGATTTCATTCTGCATATTGATGTTCATCTGGCGGAGCTGGTCGCGCAATACGGTATCTGGGTATACGCGATCCTGTTTCTGATTTTGTTCTGCGAAACCGGGCTGGTGGTCACGCCGTTTTTACCGGGGGATTCGCTGCTGTTCGTCGCGGGCGCGCTGGCCTCACTGCCCACGAACGATATCAACGTTCACGTTATGGTGATGCTGATGCTTGTTGCGGCCATTCTCGGCGATGCGGTGAATTACACGATAGGGCGCCTGTTCGGCGACAAGCTATTTAGCAACCCGAACTCGAAAGTGTTCCGTCGCAGCTATCTCGATAAAACCCATCAGTTTTATGAGAAACACGGTGGCAAAACCATTATTCTTGCCCGCTTTATCCCCATTGTGCGGACGTTCGCGCCTTTCGTTGCCGGGATGGGGCATATGTCCTATCGTCATTTCGCGGCGTTCAACGTGATCGGGGCGCTGTTATGGGTGCTACTGTTTACTTATGCTGGCTACTTCTTCGGTACGCTGCCGATGGTGCAGGAAAATCTTAAATTACTGATTGTCGCGATCATCGTGGTGTCTATACTTCCTGGGGTGATTGAGATCATTCGCCACCGTCGTGCTGCAGCGCGGCAGGCAAAATAAGATGTCTATGGCGGTTCGACCACTTTTTTATCCCAAGTTGCGAACTGTTATGTTTTAATGTGCCCCATTTATGGGCTACCAGGTTCATGTATAAAGGTTATCAATGAGCTGGATTGAACGAATCAAAAGCAATATTACCCCCACCCGTAAGGCGAGCATCCCTGAGGGCGTGTGGACGAAATGCGATAGCTGCGGCCAGGTACTGTATCGTGCCGAGCTGGAGCGTAACCTTGAGGTCTGCCCGAAGTGTGACCACCATATGCGCATGACTGCGCGTAACCGCCTGCATACATTGCTGGACGAAGGTTCACTGGTGGAACTGGGTAGCGAACTCGAGCCGAAAGACGTGCTCAAGTTCCGTGACTCCAAAAAATACAAAGACCGTCTGGCGACGGCACAGAAAGAGACCGGCGAAAAAGATGCGCTGGTGGTAATGAAAGGCACGCTGCATGGTATGCCGGTTGTCGCGGCAGCGTTTGAATTCGCCTTTATGGGCGGCTCAATGGGCTCTGTCGTGGGTGCGCGTTTTGTTCGCGCCGTTGAGCAGGCGCTGGAAGATAACTGTCCGTTGATCTGTTTCTCCGCCTCGGGTGGCGCACGTATGCAGGAAGCGCTGATGTCGCTGATGCAGATGGCGAAAACCTCCGCAGCGCTGGCGAAGATGCAAGAGCGCGGCCTGCCGTATATCTCTGTACTGACTGACCCAACCATGGGCGGTGTTTCCGCGAGTTTCGCGATGCTGGGCGACCTGAATATTGCCGAGCCGAAAGCGCTCATTGGTTTTGCCGGCCCGCGCGTTATTGAGCAGACCGTACGTGAAAAACTGCCGCCGGGATTCCAGCGCAGTGAATTCCTGATTGAAAAAGGGGCGATCGACATGATCGTTCGTCGTCCGGAAATGCGCCTGAAACTGGCCAGCATCCTGGCGAAGCTGACCAATCAGCCAGCGCCGAGCCCGGATGCGCCACGTGAAAGCGTGGTGGTGCCCCCGGTGCCCGATCAGGAAGCCGAGGCCTGATAATACCGAAGGGCAGGGCCATCACGGCGCTGCCCTTTTGCTTTTTACATCGTCAAACATCCTACGGGCATCATGGAAAATAAACGCATTTTGCAAGCCACGTCGCCCCTGGCCGCGTGGCTTTCTTATCTGGAAAACCTGCACAGCAAAACCATTGACCTGGGACTTGAGCGCGTAAGCCAGGTTGCAGCGCGTCTTGATGTTTTGCGACCGGCGCCGTTTGTCTTTACCGTTGCGGGAACCAATGGTAAAGGCACGACTTGCCGTACTCTCGAATCCATTCTCCTGGCGGCCGGATATCGTGTGGGTGTCTACAGTTCGCCGCATCTTATCCGTTATACCGAGCGCGTCCGCGTACAGGGCGAGGAGCTGACGGAACTCGATCACACCCGTTCTTTTGCCGAAATTGAAGCGGTGCGCGGTGAAACCTCATTAACCTATTTTGAATACGGTACGCTGTCGGCGCTGTGGCTGTTTAAACAGGCGAAGCTGGACGTTGTTATCCTCGAAGTGGGACTGGGCGGGCGTCTTGACGCCACCAATATGGTCGATGCGGATGTCGCCGTGGTAACCAGCATTGCGCTTGATCATACCGACTGGCTGGGGCCAGACAGAGAAAGTATCGGTCGCGAAAAAGCGGGCGTCTTCCGGGGCGGTAAACCGGCGGTAGTCGGCGAAAGCGATATGCCGTATACCATCGGCGAGGTGGCTGTGGAAAAAGGCGCTCTGCTGATGCGCCGGGGCGTAGACTGGCAGTATGAAGTAGAGCAGGGCCAGTGGCGTTTTCGCGACGGCCAGGGCGAGTTGACCGGTTTACCGCTGCCGCAGGTGCCGCAGCCAAATGCCGCAACGGCGCTTGCAGCACTGCGGGCCAGTGGGCTGGCGGTGAGCGAGCAGGCTATTCGTGACGGTATCGCGTCGGCGATTTTGCCTGGTCGCTTTCAGATTGTGGCTGAAAACCCACGTCTTATTCTGGATGTGGCGCATAATCCTCATGCGGCGGCTTACCTTGCCGGGCGGCTGGCTGCAGAGCCTAAGCGCGGTCGCGTGCTGGCGGTCATCGGCATGCTGCATGATAAAGACATCGCCGGAACACTCGCCTGTCTGGAGCCCGTGGTCGATAGCTGGTATTGTGCCCCTCTGGAGGGGCCACGCGGTGCGACGGCAGAACAGTTGATGGCGCACTTACCGCAAGGGAAGGCGTATCAACACGTTGCGCAGGCCTGGCAGGCAGCGATGGCGGAGGCCACAGCAGAAGATACCGTGCTGGTGTGTGGTTCATTCCATACGGTGGCACATGTCATGGAAGCGATGGAAGCGGGGAGAACCGGTGGCAAGTAAGTTTCAGAACCGTTTGATGGGAACCATTGTGCTGGTTGCGCTCGGGGTGATTATTCTGCCCGGGCTGCTGGACGGGCAAAAAAAGCATTATCAGGATGAGTTCGCCGCCATTCCTCTGGTACCCAAACCCGGCGATCGTGATGAGCCGGATATGATGCCAGCGGCCACGCAGGCGCTCCCGGCTCAGCCGCCGGAAGGGGCAGCGGAAGAGGTGCAGGCTGGCGAGGCGGCAGCGCCGTCGCTGGATGCCTCCCGGCGGGCTGTCAGTGGGGCGACGACGCCGGATGTCACGACGCAACCCGTCGCGCCGAAGCAGGTTGAACAGCCAAAACCGGTTGAGAAGCCCAAGCCACAGCCACAGAAACCCGCAGAACAGGTGGCGGCAATCCCGCCAGCGGATCAGCCGCCCGCGGCGGATAAGTCTGCGCCAGTGGGTAAAGCCTGGGTGGTACAACTGGGTGCGCTTAAGAACGCTGACAAAGTTAATGAAATTGTCGGTAAACTGCGCGGTGCAGGTTATCGCGTTTATACTGCGCCCACCACGCCAGTACAGGGTAAAATCACCCGCATCCTGGTCGGTCCGGATGCATCAAAAGATAAACTCAAGGGGTCGCTTGAGGAGCTTAAGCAACTGTCAGGCTTGAGCGGTGTGGTAATGGGGTATAGCGCGAACTAGCGTGCGTTTTGTTCCCCCTCACCCTAACCCTCTCCCCAAAGGGGGCGAGGGGATGGTTTGCTCCCTCTCCCTTGAGGGAGAGGGCCGGGGTGAGGGGGTAAATACGAATTCAAAAACACGCCCGAAGAGGCTAAAGATCCGATGGCGTTGAATATTTTTTCAGCGCCATTTTTATTTACGCGCGGGAAGGAAATCCCTACGCAAACGTTTTCTTTTTCTGTTAGAATGCGCCCCGAACTGGATGACAGGGCGTAAATCGTGGGACACATATGGTCTGGATTGATTACGCCATCATCGCGGTGATTGGTTTTTCCTGTCTGGTTAGCCTCATCCGCGGCTTTGTTCGTGAAGCGTTATCACTGGTGACATGGGGTTGTGCTTTCTTTGTTGCCAGTCATTACTACACTTACCTGTCAGTCTGGTTTACGGGCTTTGAAGACGAACTGGTGCGCAATGGGATATCCATCGCCATCCTGTTCATCGCGACGCTGATTGTTGGCGCTATCGTCAATTACGTGATAGGTCAACTTGTGGAGAAAACCGGCCTGTCGGGTACAGACAGGGTGTTGGGGATCTGTTTTGGCGCGCTACGCGGGGTGCTAATTGTCGCCGCCATTCTGTTCTTTCTCGATACCTTTACGGGCCTGTCAAAAAGCGAAGACTGGCAGAAGTCGCAGCTTATCCCGCAATTCAGTTTCATCATCAGATGGTTCTTTGACTATCTGCAAAGTTCGTCAAGTTTCTTGCCCAGAGCGTAATCGCTCTGAGATGTGGCTTAACGAGGAAAAGACGTATGTGCGGTATTGTCGGTATCGCCGGTGTTATGCCGGTCAACCAGTCGATTTATGACGCGTTAACGGTGCTTCAGCACCGTGGTCAGGATGCCGCTGGCATCATCACGATCGATGCAAATAATTGTTTCCGTCTGCGCAAAGCAAATGGTCTGGTCAACGATGTTTTCGAAGCCCGCCATATGCAGCGTCTTCAGGGCAACATGGGTATCGGCCATGTGCGTTACCCAACCGCTGGCAGCTCCAGCGCCTCCGAGGCTCAGCCTTTTTACGTTAACTCCCCTTACGGCATCACGCTTGCCCATAACGGCAACCTGACCAATGCCCATGAGCTGCGCAAAAAGCTGTTTGAAGAAAAACGCCGCCACATCAACACCACGTCTGATTCCGAAATCCTGCTGAATATTTTCGCCAGCGAGCTGGATAATTTCCGCCATTATCCGCTGGAAGCAGACAACATTTTCGCCGCTGTCGCCGCGACCAACCGCCAGATACGTGGCGCGTATGCATGTGTTGCGATGATCATCGGCCACGGTATGGTTGCTTTCCGCGACCCGAACGGTATTCGTCCACTGGTACTGGGTAAACGCGATATTGGTGATGGCCGCACTGAGTACATGGTGGCGTCAGAAAGCGTGGCGCTCGATACGCTGGGCTTTGAATTCCTGCGCGATATCGCGCCGGGCGAAGCTGTCTACATCACCGAAAAAGGCCAGTTGTTTACCCGCCAGTGTGCGGATAATCCGGTCAGCAACCCGTGCCTGTTCGAATACGTCTATTTTGCGCGTCCGGACTCCTTCATCGACAAAATCTCCGTCTACAGCGCACGTGTCAATATGGGCACGAAGCTTGGCGAGAAGATTGCGCGTGAATGGGAAGATCTGGATATCGACGTGGTTATTCCCATCCCGGAAACCTCCTGCGATATCGCGCTGGAAATCGCCCGCATTCTTGGCAAGCCGTACCGTCAGGGTTTTGTGAAAAACCGCTACGTTGGCCGGACCTTTATCATGCCGGGTCAGCAACTGCGTCGCAAATCCGTCCGCCGTAAGCTGAACGCGAACCGCGCTGAGTTCCGCGATAAAAACGTGCTGCTGGTGGATGACTCCATCGTACGTGGTACCACTTCTGAGCAGATTATCGAGATGGCCCGTGAAGCCGGGGCGAAGAAAGTGTACCTCGCCTCTGCGGCGCCGGAAATTCGTTTCCCGAACGTCTACGGTATCGATATGCCGACCGCGAACGAACTGATTGCACATGGTCGTGAAGTGGATGAGATTCGCCAGATCATCGGCGCTGATGGCCTGATTTTCCAGGATCTAACCGATCTGATCGACGCTGTTCGCGCGGAAAACCCGGATATCCAGCAGTTCGAGTGCTCAGTCTTCAATGGCATCTATGTCACCAAAGACGTGGATCAGGGGTATCTCGACTACCTCGACTCGCTGCGTAACGACGATGCGAAAGCCGTGCAGATGCAGAACGATCTCGAAAGCTTAGAGATGCACAACGAAGGGTAATCGACCCGTTTTCGCCCTCTCCGCCCGGAGGGGGCGCTCATCAGTTGCAACTGTTGGCATAATCCGGCAAAGTCTGCCTCAGTGTAGATAAAGGCGACGGATATGAAACGACTCATTGTGGGGATCTCAGGGGCCAGCGGCGCGATTTACGGCGTGCGCTTGTTGCAGGTATTACGCGACGTGGCGGACATTGAAACCCATCTGGTGATGAGCCCGGCCGCGCGCCAGACCCTCTCTCTCGAAACCGATTTTTCCCTGCGTGATGTTCAGGCTATGGCGGATGTGGTGCATGATGCCCGCGATATCGCTGCTAACATCTCTTCCGGCTCATTTAAGACCGCAGGCATGGTCGTATTGCCCTGTTCGATAAAAACGCTCTCTGGCATTGTGCACAGCTATACAGACGGCCTGTTGACGCGTGCGGCGGATGTGGTGTTAAAAGAGCGTCGCCCGCTGGTGCTGTGCGTGCGTGAAACACCGTTGCATTTAGGCCATCTGCGTTTGATGACGCAGGCCGCAGAATTGGGGGCTGTTATCATGCCGCCGGTCCCTGCGTTTTACCATGCGCCGAAAACGCTGGATGACATTATTAACCAGACCGTGAACCGCGTTCTGGATCAATTTGATATCGCTCTGCCTGAAGATCTGTTCATCCGCTGGCAGGGGGGAAATGCCTCCAGATAGTGCGCATCATTGCCCGATGCCCTTTTTTAGGGCATTTTTGCAATCACGATCATATCCTCAACATTTAATTCCTTTTTTCCCCTGTTAACACTCCGGTTCGTTCGGTGGACCTGCTATCTTTCACCATTAAGGTCAATTTGCAACGTTTCATTAACAAATTTAACGCTGTTGTTTTTCAGCGCTAAAAATCTGGCATAAGACGTGCAAGTAAACTCGTAGCAACACACAACACAACGCAGCACAAAATAAAATCAGAATACTTGAGGGTAATGTATGAAGAAGACGGTTATTGCTCTGTCTTTACTGCTGGGCCTGTCCGCGGCATCCAGTGTTTACGCAGCGCTTCCCCAGACTGTACGCATCGGTACTGATGCGACATACGCACCTTTCTCTTCTAAAGATGCGAAAGGGAATTTTGTCGGTTTTGACATCGATCTCGGTAATGAGATGTGTACCCGCATCAAGGTCAAATGTACCTGGGTTGGCAGCGATTTTGACGCGCTCATCCCGTCTCTGAAAGCGAAGAAAATCGATGCGATTATCTCCTCTCTCTCCATTACCGAAAAACGTCAGCAGGAGATTGCTTTCTCCGACAAACTCTATGCTGCTGATTCCCGTCTGATCGCCAAAAAAGGCTCGCCGATCGTGCCGACGCTGGACTCTCTGAAAGGCAAACACGTAGGGGTTCTGCAGGGGTCTACGCAAGAAGGTTATGCGAATGACAACTGGCGCACTAAGGGTATCGATGTGGTGGCCTACCAGAACCAGGATCTGATCTACTCTGATCTCGCCGCAGGCCGTCTGGATGCTGCATTCCAGGACGAAGTGGCTGCCAGCGAAGGCTTCCTGAAACAGCCTGCCGGTAAAGATTTTGCGTTCGCCGGTCCGTCCGTTAAAGATAAAAAATACTTTGGTGATGGCACCGGGATCGGTCTGCGTAAAGACGATACCGAGCTGAAAGCGGCCTTCGACAAAGCCTTTGCTGAAATTCGTAAAGACGGTACCTACGATAAGCTCGCGAAGAAATATTTCGACTTTAACGTCTACGGCGAGTAAAGCAGCTGTTTTTGGGATAAACGATGCGCCATTTTGATTTTCCAGAATGGTGCATAAATACGTGTGATGTTTAAAGTTGGTGCGCCTGATGCACCGAAATGGCGCAACGCTGCATAGTTAAGCAAAAACCATGCAAAAAAAGCCGGCAGGCGGGCAGAATGCTTTGCCTTGCCGTGCCATATAATGGCACGATAGCGACACCGTATTCTTCTAATAAATCCCTTAGGAAAGACAGTCTGTTGAGGATAATTATGAAAAAATTGGTGTTATCACTTTCTTTGGTGCTCGCTATCTCCAGCGTTTCAAGCGCATTCGCAGCCATTCCGCAAAAACTCCGCATCGGTACTGACCCAACTTATGCTCCTTTCGAATCAAAGAATTCGCAGGGCGAATTGGTTGGTTTTGACATCGATCTGGCGAAAGAGCTGTGTACGCGTATCAAAACCCAGTGTGTCTTTATTGAAAACCCACTGGACGCGCTGATTCCTTCGCTTAAAGCGAAAAAAATCGACGCCATCATGTCATCTCTCTCAATTACTGAAAAACGCCAACAGGAAATTTCGTTCACCGACAAGCTGTATGCAGCGGATTCTCGTCTGGTTGTGGCGAAAGACTCCGACATCGTTCCCGATCTCGCGAAGCTGAAAGGCAAACGCATTGGCGTATTGCAGGGCACCACGCAGGAAACGTACGGTAATGTTCACTGGGCGCCGCAGGGTATTGAAATCGTCTCCTACCAGGGACAGGACAATATCTACTCTGACCTGACCGCAGGCCGTATTGATGCTGCGTTTCAGGATGAAGTGGCCGCCAGCGAAGGTTTCCTGAAAACGGCGATGGGTAAAGACTACAAATTTGGCGGTCCGTCTATTAAAGACGAGAAGCTGTTTGGCGTCGGCACCGGTATGGGGATTCGTAAAGACGATAACGAACTGCGTGAAGCGCTGAATAAAGCCTTCGCGGAAATGCGTGCAGACGGAACTTACGAAAAACTGGCGAAAAAGTACTTTGATTTTGATGTTTATGGTGGTTAATTCCACGCGTGTTTAACGTGCGACCCCTTCCGCCCGGAAGGGGAAGAGACGCGGCAGACACGAATACGACAGGACAGGCTGCATGCTGTATGGTTTTTCTCAAGTTATCTTTCATGGTGCCCTTGTCACGCTGGAACTGGCTATCAGTTCGGTGGTGCTGGCGGTACTGATTGGCCTGGCCGGTGCGGGCGCAAAACTCTCTAAAAACCGTCCGTTAGCGCTGGTTTTTGAAGGCTACACCACATTGATTCGCGGCGTGCCCGATCTGGTGCTGATGCTGCTGATTTTTTACGGATTGCAAATAGCCCTCAACACGCTGACCGATGCGATGGGTATGGAGCAACTCGATATTGATCCTATGGTGGCGGGTATTATCACCCTGGGGTTTATTTATGGTGCCTATTTCACCGAAACCTTCCGTGGCGCTTATATGGCGGTGCCGAAAGGGCATATTGAGGCTGCCACCGCGTTTGGTTTCACCAACTCACAGACCTTTCGCCGTATTTTGTTTCCGGCCATGATGCGCTTCGCATTGCCGGGGATTGGCAACAACTGGCAGGTTATTCTCAAAGCGACGGCGTTAGTGTCGTTGCTGGGGCTGGAAGATGTGGTGAAAGCCACGCAGCTCGCCGGGAAAAGCACCTGGGAGCCATTCTACTTTGCCGTTGTATGCGGCCTGATTTATCTGGTGTTTACCACCGTTTCTAATGGCGTACTGCTTCTTCTCGAACGTCGCTACTCCGTAGGTGTGAAGAGGGCTGACCTGTGATCGAGATTATTCAGGAGTACTGGAAATCGCTGTTGTGGACCGATGGATACCGCTTCACCGGGGTGGCTATTACCCTGTGGCTGTTGATCTCTTCGGTGGTGATGGGCGGCGTCATGGCGGTGTTTCTGGCCATTGGTCGCGTCTCCAGCAACAAATACATTCAATTTCCCATCTGGCTGTTCACGTATATTTTTCGCGGTACGCCGCTCTATGTGCAGTTGCTGGTTTTTTACTCAGGCATGTATACGCTGGAAATCGTGAAGGGAACGGAACTGCTCAACGCGTTTTTCCGCAGCGGCCTCAATTGTACGGTGCTGGCGTTAACGCTTAATACCTGTGCTTACACTACCGAGATTTTCGCCGGGGCGATCCGTTCGGTACCGGCCGGGGAAATTGAAGCCGCCCGCGCCTATGGTTTCTCGTCGGTGAAAATGTATCGCTGCATTATCCTGCCGTCGGCGCTGCGCATTGCGCTGCCTGCCTACAGCAACGAAGTGATTTTGATGCTCCACTCTACCGCGCTGGCTTTTACCGCGACGGTGCCGGATCTGCTCAAAATCGCCCGTGATATTAACTCCGCGACCTACCAGCCGTTCACCGCGTTTGGTATGGCGGCAGTACTGTATTTGATCATCTCTTATGTGCTGATTAGCCTGTTCCGCAAGGCGGAAAAACGCTGGCTGCAGCATATAAAACCTTCTTCGACGCACTGAGAACATCATGTCTGACAATAAATTAAACGTTATCGATTTACATAAACGCTACGGCGAGCATGAGGTGTTGAAAGGGGTGTCGCTGCAGGCTAACGCCGGGGATGTGATCAGCATTATTGGCTCGTCCGGCTCCGGTAAAAGTACCTTTCTGCGCTGCATAAACTTCCTTGAGAAGCCAAGTGAAGGAACGATCATCGTCAATGGCGAGAACATCAACCTGGTGCGCGATAAAGACGGTCAGTTGCGGGTGGCGGATAAACAGCAACTGCGTTTGTTGCGTACCCGCCTGACAATGGTGTTTCAGCATTTCAACCTGTGGAGCCACATGACGGTTCTGGAAAACGTCATGGAAGCGCCAATCCAGGTGCTGGGGCTGAGCAAACAGGAGGCCCGCGAGCGTGCGGTGAAATACCTGGCAAAAGTGGGTATTGATGGTATTCAGCAGGCGAAATACCCGGTGCATCTCTCTGGCGGTCAGCAGCAGCGCGTCTCCATTGCCCGTGCGCTGGCAATGGAACCGGAAGTCTTGCTGTTTGACGAACCCACTTCCGCGCTGGACCCGGAGCTGGTGGGCGAAGTGCTGCGCATCATGCAACAACTGGCGGAAGAGGGAAAAACCATGGTGGTGGTGACGCATGAAATGGGCTTTGCCCGCCATGTGTCCACCCATGTGATTTTCCTGCATCAGGGCAAAATTGAAGAAGAGGGCGCGCCGGATGAGCTGTTTGGCAATCCGAAAAGCCCACGTCTGCAGCAGTTCCTCAAAGGTTCACTCAAGTAATCCTCGGGCTACCGGCGCTCGCCGGTAGCCGCTTAGTCCGCCAGCAGTTGCAGCGCGGTATCTTCGTCCGTCACCAGCCCATTGACCCAGCCACCGACCAGGGCTGCGCGAATGGCGGCAAGTTTACGTTCCCCTCCGGCAAACCCGACCACTTTTCGTTGCGTGTGGCTGGTGAGCGGCACACTGGTCAGCATTGCATCCAGTTCGGAATCCAGGCGTACACCCTGATGGTTAAAGAAATGGCCAAGCATCTCGCCTGCGACATGCTGCGTCTCCAGATCTTTGACCTGGGCGTCGGTAATAAACCCCTCGGTGTTCAGCGGGCAACCCAATTTCACCTCGCCAATGCCAAGAAAAGTGACATCCGCGTTAAGCGCTCTTGCCGCCACGCGCTGGTAGATCTGATGCTGGCACCAACTGTTTTTATCTTCCGGGCTATCGGCATAGAGCGGCGCCGGAATGAAAAAATACTTACCCTGCATTTTTTCCGCCATTTTCAGCGGCACATCGTAACGGGTACCGGAGTCATCCCGTGCGATGGCGCCGATCATCGACACGCACTGATGCTGCGGTCGCTCCAGCGACGGCAGGGCGTCAATCACGGCGCGCAGCGTTTTACCGGAGCCGACACCAAAGACCTGCGGTTTCTCTTCACAGATAAATTGTGCCATCACCTGTGCCCCTTCAACGGCCAGCATCTGCTGAATGGCATCATCTTCCAGCCCGGCAGATGGCACAACGCGACACAGGTTGAGGGCATATTTTTCTTGCAGGTCATGCGCCAGTTTCAGACAACGGGTTACCGGATGGCTGATATTGACGGTAACCATCCCGGTTTCGCGGGCACCGGAAATGAGCCGTTGTGCTACCTGGCGCGACAGGCCCAGCGCCGAGGCAATATCCTGTTGTGTTAATCCCGCCACGTAATACATCCATGCGGCACGGGCGGCGAGTTCCTGTTTTTTCTCTTCTTTGTTCATCACTCATTCCCCTAATTTCCTGCCGCCATTGTACGCGCAATGGTCAGCTTAACAAAAATGGGCAAATGTCATTTTAAAGAGCAAAAGCTATTTTCGTGAGTTTCCTCGCAGAAAACCTTCGCATCTCACTACTAACATACATACAACAATCGGGCATAAGCCCGTAAAACTGTCAAATGCTCAAATTGAGGTGATGATTATGTCCGAGAAAAAAGCGGTGTGGATGCATATTGGTGCCGGGTCGTTTCATCGTGCTCATCAGGCGTGGTATCTGCACAAACTGATGAAGCAGGGGGATGACCGCTGGAGTATCGCGTTGGGAAATATTCGCGATGACGCCCGTGTGCTGCTGGGCCATCTCGCCGCGCAAAACGGTGAATATGTGCTGGAAACCGTGTCGCCGGAGGGCGAACGGCAGTACGAAACCATCACCTCAATTCGCAAAGTGTTGCCCTGGGATAGCGAAATTAGCGCACTGGTGAAACAGGGCGCCGATGCCGAAACGCGCGTCATCGCCTTTACGGTTACCGAAAGCGGTTACTACCTGACGCCCGAGCATGAGCTGGATCAGCAGCAGGCCGACATTCAGGCCGACCTGAACGGCGGGATCCGCACACTTTACGGCGCGCTGACCCGTATCCTGAAACAGCGTATTGCGCAGCATGGCAACCCCGTTACCTTGCTGAACTGCGACAACCTGCGCCATAACGGCGAGCGCTTTCGCCACGGCTTTCTCTCCTTCTTGCAGGCGAAGGGCGAAACCGAACTACGTCAGTGGGTAGAGAACAACACCACGTCACCCAATACCATGGTCGACCGCATCACTCCGCGCCCGACACCGGATGTGGCCGAGCGGGTACTGGCGGCAACCGGCATTAAAGATGCGGTACCGGTAATGGGCGAATCCTTTATTCAGTGGGTGATTGAAGATGATTTTATTAATGGCCGCCCGGCGCTCGAAAAGGTAGGGGTGGAACTGGTGGGATCCGTACTGCCCTGGGAAGAGGCGAAAATCCGCATTCTGAACGCTACCCATAGCTGCATCGCTTGGGCGGGAACGTTGATTGGTCTGAGCTTTATTGATGACAGCACCCGCCAGAGCGCCATTCGTCAGATGGCCTGGGAGTATATCTCGCGCGATGTCATTCCCTCATTGACGCCAAGTCCGCTTGATCTGGCGAAGTATCGCGATGTGGTACTGGCGCGCTTTAGCAACCCCTACATCAAAGACACTAACCAGCGCGTCGCCGCCGACGGTCTGTCCAAAATTCCTGGAATGGTCACGCCGACGCTTATCGAATGCTACAAACGCGGCGATGTCCCCTCTGCGACCGCCGTGCTGCCTGCACTGTTCTTCCTGTTCCTGAAACGCTGGGCCGACGGTTCTCTACCCTATACCTATCAGGATGGCGTGATGCAACCCGATGCCGTACGCGCCGTTTTCAACGCGCCTGATCCGCTGGCGGTGTGGGCGGCGGACGACGCGCTGTTTGCTGGCCTTGCGACATCCGCAGAGTTCTTAACCCTGCTGCGTCGTACTGTCGCGGAGCTGGAGCAGTGGATAAAACAACCTGAATCACAACTGGCGGCAGTGTAAGGGGGCGCTATGTACCTGGGCATTGATATTGGCACCTCAGAATTAAAAGCGCTGCTCACTGACGGCGACGGTGAGATTGTCGCCTCGGCGCATGCCGCGCTGACGGTGCAACGTCCGCATCCGCACTGGGCGGAACAGGATCCACAGGCCTGGTGGCAGGCCTGTGGCCGGGTGGTCACCGAACTGCGCCAGCAGCATCCACAACAGTGGGCGGCTATTCGCGCCATCGGCCTGTCGGGGCAGATGCACGGTGCGGTACTGCTTGATAACGACGGCAACGTGCTGCGTCCTTGCATTTTATGGAATGACACCCGCAGCGCCGACGAGTGCGCATGGCTGAGTGAGCATCATCCGGAAATGATGACTGTCAGCGGCAACATGATCATGCCGGGTTTTACCGCGCCGAAGCTGGTGTGGGTGGCCCGTCACGAGCCTGACGTGTTCAGCCGGGTGGCAAAAGTACTGCTGCCAAAAGATTACCTGCGCTGGCGTTTAACCGGTGAGTTTGTCAGCGACCCGTCCGACGCGGCTGGCACCCTGTGGCTGGATGTGGCAAAACGCGACTGGTCAGACGAACTGCTTGCCATGGCTGACCTCAACCGCAGCCAGATGCCGTCGCTGGTGGAAGGCAGCGCGCCCAGCGGGACGTTGCGTGCCGCGCTGGCTACCGAGTGGGGCTTAAGCTCCTCGGTGGTGGTCGCCGGGGGCGGGGGGGATAACGCCACCTCTGCCGTGGGCGTCGGCGCGGTGGCGCCGGGTGACGCGTTTATCTCTCTGGGGACGTCCGGGGTGATTTTCGTGGTCAACGATGCGCTGCAGGCAGACCCGGACTCTGGCGTACATGCCTTCTGCCATGCGCTCCCCGGACGCTGGCACCAGATGAGCGTGATGCTGAGCGCCGCCAGTTGTCTGCGATGGATCTGTAATCTGCTTTCGGTCACCGAAAGCCAGTTGATGGACGAGATTGCCCAACTGACGGAAGAGGAACTGAAACGCGCGCCGGTATTCCTGCCTTATCTGTCGGGGGAGCGCACACCGCATAACGATCCGCTGGCGGCAGGGAGTTTTTTCAATCTGCGCCATGAAACCAGCCGCGCGCTGTTGGGTTACGCGGTGATTGAAGGCGTCACCTTCGGGCTGGCCGATGGACTGAATGTACTGGGTAACGCCTCGATTTGTCAGTGCAGCCTGACGGGCGGTGGGGCGAGAAGCCCGCTGTGGGCGCAACTGATTGCCGATGTACTGAACATTCCGATGGTCACGCATCCGGCAAGTTCTTCCGGTGCGCTGGGTGCTGCGCGTCTGGCCTGGCTGGCAGATGGCGGCGATGAGGCGAAAGTCTGTCTGAAACCTCCGGTGGTCACCCGTTTTACGCCGCAGCCTGAACGCGGCCAATGGCTGGCGAAACGGCTGGCGCTGTTCCGGCTGCTCTATCAGCAGCAACAGGTCGCCCGCACGTTACTGCCTTAAACCTCCAGCCCCGGCCTCTGTACCTTCGCCGGGGCATATCTCCCGGCTTATAAAGGAAGATTGTTATGCAATCTAATGAATACTGGTTTGGCTTACCGAAAAAACTGCTCTGGGGATTTGTGGCTATCGCGATTTTTATGGCTGGCGATGGCTTTGAAATGGCATTCTTATCAAAACACATAACCGATATGGGCTTCTCGCCTGCGCAGTCGGCTGTCGTCTTTACGATTTACGGCCTGGCGGCAGCGCTGGCGGCCTGGGCATCCGGCGTGGTGGCGGAACTCATCACCCCGCAACGCGCTATGACCATTGGCTGTGTCCTGTGGGTCATTATGCATGCCCTGTTTATGTCGATGGGACTGGGGATGCGTAACTACCCGCTGATGCTGCTGTTCTATGGTATTCGCGGCCTGGCTTATCCGATGTTTATCTACTCTTTCATGTTGATGCTGGTTCAGGTGCTGCCGCGCCCGAATCTGGCGGCGGCGACAGGCTGGTTCTGGGCCATGTATTCCATCGGCATTGGCGTGGTGGGCAGTTACCTGCCAAGCCTGACCATTCCGATGTTTGGCGAAACGGGGACGCTGTGGTTTGCCATCGTCTGGGTCGGTTGTGGTGGCCTGGTGGCGTTCTTTAGCCTGCGCAATGTGCCAGTGGACCGTTCGCGGGTGAATTTGCCGCTGCGCGACAAAATGACCGAGCTTTCCCGCGCGGCGACCATTCTGTTTACTAACCGCGATATCTTCTATGCCTGCCTGATTCGTATCATCAATACGCTGTCGCTGTTTGGTTTTGCGATTGTGATGCCGCTGCTGTTTGTTGATCGGCTGGGCTTTAGCATCTCTGAATGGCTGCAAATCTGGGCGGTGTTCTTCTTCGTCACCATTTTCACCAATATTTTCTGGGGGATCACCGGGGAATACATTGGCTGGATCCGCCAGGTGCGCTGGTTCGGCTGCCTGGGCATGGCCATCTCCAGCCTGACGTTTTACTACCTGCCGGTCTATGCCGGACATAACTTCGCGGTGGCGCTGATTCCGGCAATTATGCTGGGGATTTTTGTTGCGGCTTTCGTGCCGATGACGGCGGTCTTCCCGACGCTGGAACCGCATCACAAAGGCGCGGCGGTCTCCATCTACAACCTCTCTGCCGGGATGAGCAACTTTGTCGCCCCGGCGATTGCCTCCGCACTGCTACCGTTTTTCGATATCGTAGGCGTGGTATGGGCCTACACCGGGCTCTATATCTTCGCCGGTGTGCTGACCTTTATCATCAAAGTGCCGCAGCCCAAACGCGTGCGCCAGGGGCGTTCAGCGGAAGAGGTGGAACAGAGCGTGTAACCTGGCATAAGGCGCAGTGTCTCTGCGCCTTATCGCGTTTTTTCCAGGCGGTAAGCCCAGTCATCATAATCCACGCCGTTAATCGTATAGCCCTTTTCCAGCACCTGCCTACGCGTAAACCCCAGTTTCTCCAGTAGCCGCACCGAACCCTGATTTTCCGCCAGCACCTAGGCATTCAGCGCGGTGACGTGGATCTGCGTAAAGGCATAATCCCGCATGGCTTTCAGCGCTTCACTGGCAACACCTTTTCCCTGCGCGAAAGGGGCAATGGCGTAGCCGATATCGGCTTCCTGCGGATAATGCGTACTGATGTGCAGCCCAATATCACCCAGCGGTTCGCCATTTCTGTCGCGAATCACCCGGGCGTGATTATCGTTCAGGCGGGAGATAAACAGGGTGCGGATATCGTCTTCACAGGCAATGGCGCCCATAAAGCGCATGACATCCGGGCTTTGGCGTAGGGTGAGGAAAAAAGACCAGTCGGCCTCGGTAAACGCAGAGAGCGTCAGGCGCTCGGTGGTCAATATCATGGTTGCGCCATTCCGGTAGCAAAGCGTCTTAGCTTAGCACCGGAATGGCGCGGGTAAACGCCTTATAATGGTGGGGGTGTCACCACATCCTTGAGCGCTTCTTCTAAATCGAACCAGCGAAACGCGAACCCGGAGGCTTCAAGTCGTTTTGGCAGCGCGCGCTGGCCACCAAGGACCAGCACGGCGGACTCTCCCATCATCAGGCGCACGGTGGCGGCCGGGGCGTGCATAACCGCCGGCCGATTAAGCGCATGTCCCAGCGCGTGAGCGAATTGTTCGTTACGTGCGGGGTAGGGCGAAACCATATTGAACGGGCCGCGCAGGTCGTTATTGAGCAGCCAGATGATGCCGTTAGCCATATCGTCGATATGAATCCAGGACATGTACTGGTGACCGGTACCGACCGGGCCGCCAAGCCCGACGCGAAAGAGCGGCAGCAGTTTGGCAATTGCCCCGCCTTTGCGCGCAATCACAACGCCGGTGCGCAGTAAACAGACGCGGGTGCGTTCACTTTCCGCACCGCTGGCGATTTGCTCCCAGCGGGCGCACAGTTCGTGGGTAAATTCGTTATGCGGCGTCTCGTCTTCCGTGATCACCGCATCTCCCGTATCGCCGTAATAGCCGACAGCGGAGCCGGAGATAAATACTTCCGGTGGATTCGCGCTGGCGAGAGTGAGATCGACCAGCCTCTGGGTTATTTTCCAGCGGCTTTCACACAAGCGCTGTTTTTGCTCATCGCTCCAGCGCTTTTCGGCAATCGGTTCGCCCGCCAGATTGATGACGGCGTCGAAATCATTGAGGTCAGTGAGATCGTCCAGACCTGGTAGCAGCGCCACCGTATCGCCAAGTGTTTGCTGCGCTTTGGCGGGGTCGCGTGTCACCACGGTGATGGAATGGTTCAGCTCTTGTAAACGAGGAATCAAAAAACGACCAATCAGGCCTGTACCACCGGTAATCAGAATCTTCATGCAACCTCCAGGGCTACGCTTGACGACGCCAGCTCATGGTCATGGACACAGAGTCGGCGTAACGCAATGCGTGAAGTTTATCGATCTCAACCTCAGCATAAGTGACCCAGTGATGTTCGCGTGCGATATTCAGCACATCCTGAGTTAATTTTTCCAATAACGAGAAGCGGTTACTCTCGACATGGTGAATTATGCTTTTAGTTATCGTGCGGTAGTTTAGCGCGTCATTGATATCTTCGCTGGCGCGGGCCTTATCGGCCGGGTAATGGATGATGACATTGATAATGATATCCTGACGGTTGATGACCTCTTCTTCTTTGATACCGATAAATGTGCGCAGGCGCAGATTTTTAATCCGAATAATGGCGTCTGGTTGTGACATTGCAGGCTTCCCTCAGTAATAACAGTCTCATCATACACAAGGAAAACATTGCTGCCATTTAGATTTACTGCGCTTTCGCCAGCGCGGGTATCGCCGCAGGCCGGGTGCGAATACGCTCAAATCTGTTATTCGCCTCCGGGTCATTATTCAGTACGATTCGCTGCCGCTGGTGGGCATGAATCTATGACCGATGCTGTAATGCTCGCCTTTGCTGATATCCACCCGAATAAGCCGCTTTGCAAGCTCCGCTTCTTCAGGAAAAAACGTGATTTTTTGCCCGCAAGAGGTTGCAGCGTAGAAGAGAACACTCATTTTTTTCCTGGCGTAATAGAGATTTTAATGAGTATAAGCGTTACTTATCGCCCTTGAGTTTTGATCAAGTGACACTCTTAACAAGACGTTATATTTTGATGAAAAACCTAATCGTTGAGAGGATGTTATGAGCGAGTCGACAATCACGTTGTGGTCAGATGCGGAATTTTTCTCCCCGTATGTCATGTCTGCTTATGTTGCGCTGCAGGAAAAAGCGTTGCCCTTTACCCTGAAAACCATTGATTTGGAACACGGCGAGCAGCAGAAGACGGGATGGACTGGCTATTACCTTACTCGCCGCGTGCCGGTGCTGGAAATTGACGGTTTCGAGCTCAGCGAATCCTCGGCAATTGATGAGTATCTGGAAGAGCGCTTTGCACCGCCGGAATATGAACGCATCTACCCTCACGACTTACAAAAACGCGCCCGTGCCCGTCAGGTGCAGGCGTGGATCCGCAGCGATTTGATGCCGATTCGCGAAGAGCGTAGCACCGACGTGATTTTCGCCGGGGCGAAGAAAGCGCCGCTCAGCGCCGCAGGCCAGCAGAGTGCCGCCAAACTCTTTGCCCTTGCTGGGGAGTTACTGGCGCACGGTAAACCGAATCTGTTTGGCGAGTGGTGTATCGCCGATGCCGATCTGGCACTGATGATTAACCGGCTGGTAATAAACGGCGATGATGTGCCGGAGCGTCTGGTGGATTACGCCACCTTCCAGTGGCAGCGCTCCTCAATACAACGCTATGTCGCACTGTCGGCGAAGCGTGCGGGCTGAGACCTGGCCGCACTTGCGGTATGATACGGCATTCTCTTTAACCTGAGGTGTAGTGATGAAACTGATGTTCGCATCCGATATTCATGGCTCGCTGCCTGCCACCGAACGCGTACTGGCGCTGTTTGCCGAAAGCGGGGCGCAGTGGTTAGTGATTTTGGGTGATGTGCTGAATCACGGGCCAAGAAACGCGCTGCCGCAAGGGTACGCGCCCGCGCAGGTGGCAGAGCGGCTGAATGAACACGCGTCGCGTATTATTGCTGTACGTGGCAACTGTGACAGCGAAGTCGATCAGATGCTGCTCAATTTCCCCATTACGGCCCCCTGGCAGCAAGTATTATTACCTGACCAGCGGCTGTTTTTGACCCACGGTCACCTGTTCGGGCCGGATAATATACCGCCGCTGGCGCAGGGTGACGTGCTGGTCTATGGTCATACTCATCTGCCGGTGGCGCAGCGCCAGGGTGACATTTTTCACTTTAATCCGGGCTCGGTGAGTATTCCCAAAGGGGGATTCGACGCCAGTTACGGCATGCTGGAAGAGGGTGTTTTGCGCGTAATGGCACTGAATGATAAGCGGCTTATTGCACAGGTCGCGATTAATCCGTAAGTTACCCTTCAACTAAAACGCGCCATAAGAGCGCAATGACGAGACATTTCTGATGGTGGAACCGAATCATTTTACAGGCACGGAGTGGGTGGATATTGTCAGCGAGGACAACGAAGTCATCGCCCAGGCGAGTCGCGAGCAAATGCGCGCGCAATGTTTGCGCCACCGCGCGACCTATATTGTCGTCCATGATGGGATGGGCAAGATCCTGGTTCAGCGCCGTACGGAAACCAAAGATTTTATGCCGGGTATGCTGGACGCCACCGCAGGCGGCGTTGTGCAGGCTGATGAAGTGTTGCTGGATTCCGCTCGCCGCGAAGCCGAAGAAGAGCTTGGTATTGCCGGTGTCCCGTTTGCTGAACATGGCACATTTTATTTTGAAGACGAACACTGCCGGGTATGGGGCGGGTTGTTTAGTTGTGTCTCTCATGGCCCGTTTGCCCTGCAGGAAGAGGAAGTGAGCGAAGTCTGGTGGATGACGCCGGAAGAGATCACCGCCCGCTGCGATGAATTCACCCAGGACTCGTTAAAAGCGCTGGCGCTGTGGATGAGCCGTAACGCCAGCAACTCTGTCGAAAAAGCCGAAGAAACAGAATAAGGTTACGGCGAAAAGCCTGGCCTGAGCACGCGGTGAACTGAACACGTCAATGAGCCACGCTGATGAATCATCAGCGTGGCTTTTTTACGCACGGAAAAGGCGCGTAAAAAGAGCAGCGGAAAATTTAAGGTGACGGGTTTTCGCTTTTGTATTACCTTGAAAGGTTGCGAAAAATATAATGAAAAAGGAATTTTTATATGCTTTCAGCTATTCAACTGACACCCGATCAGACCTTTGAATTTCTCCTGAATGTTGCCATTACCCGCCCTGTCTTTTTATGGGGGGCGCCGGGGATTGGTAAAAGTGCCCTGGTGCGACGTTTTGCTGATGAGGTCGGCATGGAGTGCGTCTCGTTACTGGGTAGCCAGCTTGCGCCAGAAGACCTGCTGGGCATTCCGCAAATTGACGGGCAGTGTTCGCGATTTTATCCCCCGGCAAATATCGTCCGTGACAAACCCTTCGTTTTGTTCCTGGATGAGCTGAACGCCTCCTCCCATGAAATTCAGAAAGCTTTTTATTCGTTAATCCTGGAGCAGCGTATTGGTGAGTATCGGCTGCCGGAGGGCACCGTCGTCATTGGTGCAGGCAACCGTGCTAAAGATGCGGCCATCGTGAAACCGATGCCCTCGGCGTTGATCAACCGCATGGTGCATGTCCATCTGCGCGCCGACCATCGTCAGTGGCTGCACTGGGCTATCAATGAATCCTCCATTCACCCCTGGGTTGTGGAGTACATTCAGCTACGTCCGGATCAACTCTGGAATGAGCCACCGAAGCATGAAGAACCTTTTTCGACGCCACGCAGTTGGCACATGCTTTCTGATGCCCTTACATCATTTGGTGAGACTATCAGTGATGAGATGCTGGAAGCCTTGATTTATGGTCTTTTATCGCCTGCACATGCGGCGAGTTTTAAAGGGTTTATCAAACAGATTCGCCAAAAACATACCGTTTCTTCCATTCTTAAAGGCGATGCGAACTGGCCGGACGATCCTGCCGATCGCGACATTCTCTATTTCCTTGCCCAATCTTTCCGTACCCATCTT
Organism: Citrobacter sp. BDA59-3; assembly: GCF_015167655.1. Classification (NCBI taxonomy): domain Bacteria; kingdom Pseudomonadati; phylum Pseudomonadota; class Gammaproteobacteria; order Enterobacterales; family Enterobacteriaceae; genus Citrobacter; species Citrobacter sp. BDA59-3. The sequence continues at coordinate 3,768,370 of NZ_CP063427.1, read as the reverse complement.
TATAAAGAGCTGCCCGAAACGGACAAGGCATTGCGTAATGAGCACAAGCAGCTTGCGATGCGAGCGAAAGACTGTCTGAAAACGCTGGCGCGAATCAGCGTTGAGATTGCGCAATCCGTGATGAGTGAAGATGAAAATGGCAAAAAACTTCCGGCCTGGTTTTTACTGGAGGTTGCACGCGATCTTCCTCGCCTGGCGGTAAGGAATTAAGGACGATGAAACGCAAAACGGAGCGCAACCCTGCGCTCAATGCCTGTCAGGCAGGGTTGCAGATTATTGCATGGCATCCGTTATTCTCGCCTATTTTCGCTCACATCTATGTGCGTTTTGACCATACGCACGCGCAGGTGAGTGCGAAAAACTGGCTGGCAATCAGCAATGATGGCTATTTGTGGCTTAATGCAAAGCGCCATGCCCGGCCAGAAGAATGGGCGCGGATGGTTGCCCAGGCGCTGGCGGCGCTGGGGTTTGGTTATATCACCCCCCGGACGCCTGCGGTTACCTGGGAGCTGGCAGTACTGATTTCTACAATGCATTTTTGCGAAGGGCTTAAAATCGGCCCATTGCCAGAAGAGTTGCAATCTTACCTTTTCCCCCAGGACATACACAGCGACGCGGAGCTTCTGTTTCGCCAGTTGCAGGAAGAGGGTATTTCTGAATCGCTTGCCCGCTGGCAGACCATCTATTGCGGCGAGCAACCTCATTTTGTCCACGCTGAAAAATCATCGCGCTATCATTCCGTCAACTGGCAGGAATTGCTGGCGGATGGCCTGAGCAATAGCGTCAGCCAGGCACTCGAACAGGTCGGGGGATACCAGCCTCAGCAGGGGCAGAAATATAAGCTGACCTTAGCGCAGAAAGCCCGACAACAGATAATGACCCTTTATCCCTTGCTGGGCGCGCTGGCGGCAGGATTCGACATTGAAGAAGATGCGAAGTTATGCAGCCAGTATGATATCGCGGTGGCAGCGATTGACGTCGGTATTGGCAAAATTTGGATCAACCCGACGGCCCGCTTAAACCAGGCTGAGATGCTCTTTGTTTTTGCCCACGAGTTGTTACATGCAGGGTTGAACCATGCATCCCGGCGCCGCGGACGCGACGCGGAACTGTGGAATGTAGCCTGCGATTTTATCATCAACGACTGGCTTATTGAGATGCAGGTTGGCGCGCCGCCAGAGCTGGGATTGCTCTATGATGCCCAGTTTAAGGGGATGTCGGCAGAAGAAATTTATGACTCGCTCGCCATGGATATGCGCCGGTCACGTAAGCTTATTACCCTCAGGGGCAGGGCGGGGGGCGATATACTGGGCGAGGATGGCGATCCGCGATTTACGAATGCCGAGGCCTATTGTCGTCGGGCCTTGTATCAGGGGATGGAGCGTTGTCTGTATGGCCAGAGCCGGGGGGCGCTGCCTGCGGGGTTGATTGAAGAAATCCGCAGCCTGGCGCAACCGCCTGTCCCCTGGGATGTCGCCCTGGCTGAGTGGTTCGATGAGCATTTCCCGCCACCCGAGCGACGTCGTACCTATGCGCGTCCGTCTCGCCGTCAGAGTGCGACACCGGATATCCCCCGGCCAGCTATTCAAGCCCCGAGCGAAGAAGAAAGGCATTCGCGCGTTTTTGGCGTCGTTCTGGATACGTCCGGATCGATGGACCCTCAGTTGCTGGGCAAGGCGCTTGGTGCCATCGCCAGTTATTCGCTGGCGCGCGAGGTGTTTGCCGTGCGCTTTATTTGTTGTGATGCAAAAGCTTACGATCGCGGCTGGGTCCAGCCTGAACAACTCCTTCACCATTTTACGTTGCAAGGGAGAGGCGGTACCGTCTTGCAGCCGGGTATTGAATTACTGGATAGCCTGGCGTTGCGCGGAGATTTTCCACGTGGAGGGCCATTACTGATCATTACCGACGGGTTTTGCGAGAATAATGTTTCGGTGAAAATGGAGCATGCCTGGTTATTGCCACAGAATCGTCGGCTGCCCTTTGTCCCGCGAGGAAAAGTGTTTTCGCTAAGCTAAAAAAAAGCTCCTGCATGCAGGAGCTTTTTTCAGTTAACGGCAATTATTTCTGCTGAGCAGACTGAATTGCAGTCAGTGCGATGGTGTAGACGATATCGTCAACCAGTGCGCCACGTGACAGGTCGTTAACCGGTTTGCGCATACCCTGCAGCATCGGCCCGATGGAGATCAGGTCAGCAGAACGCTGTACCGCTTTGTAGGTGGTGTTACCGGTGTTCAGATCCGGGAAGATGAACACGGTAGCGCGACCTGCAACCGGAGAGTTCGGTGCTTTGGATTTCGCAACGTCGGCCATAACGGCGGCGTCGTACTGCAGCGGACCGTCGATAACCAGATCCGGGCGTTTTTCCTGCGCCAGACGGGTTGCTTCGCGGACTTTCTCAACATCGCTACCCGCACCGGAGTTACCGGTAGAGTAGGAGAGCATTGCCACGCGCGGTTCGATGCCAAAGGCAGCAGCGGAATCAGCGGACTGAATCGCGATTTCTGCCAGTTGCTCAGCGGTCGGATCCGGGTTGATTGCACAGTCACCGTAAACGTAAACCTGTTCCGGCAGCAGCATAAAGAACACGGAAGAGACCAGAGAACTGCCCGGTGCTGTTTTGATCAACTGCAGCGGCGGACGAATGGTGTTCGCCGTGGTGTGAACCGCACCGGAAACCAGACCGTCAACTTCGTCCTGCTCCAGCATCAGGGTACCCAGAACAACGTTGTCTTCCAGTTGTTCGCGGGCAACCGCTTCGGTCATACCCTTGCTCTTACGCAGTTCAACCAGGCGTGCCACGTAGCTTTCACGTACCACTTCCGGATCAACAATTTCGATGCCCGTACCCAGTTCAACGCCTTGCGCCGCAGCAACACGGTTGATCTCGTCCGGGTTACCCAGCAGTACGCAGGTTGCGATGCCGCGTTCAGCACAGATAGCCGCTGCTTTAACGGTACGCGGTTCGTCGCCTTCTGGCAGTACAACGCGTTTACCGGCTTTACGTGCCAGTTCGGTCAACTGATAACGGAAGGCTGGCGGAGAGAGGCGACGGCTACGTTCAGACGTGGCGGTCAGAGACTCGATCCAGTCTGCATTGATGTAGCTGGCAACGTATTCCTGAACTTTCTCGATACGCTGATGGTCATCAACCGGCACTTCCAGGTTGAAACTCTGCAGGCTCAGAGAGGTCTGCCAGGTATTGGTTTCAACCATGAATACCGGCAGGCCGGTTTCGAATGCGCGTTCGCACAGTTTGCTGACGCGCGGGTCCATTTCGTAGGCGCCAGTCAGCAGGATCGCGCCGATTTCAACGCCGTTCATCGCAGCCAGACATGCGGCAACCAGCACGTCAGGACGGTCTGCGGAAGTCACCAGCAGAGAACCTGCGCGGAAGTGTTCCAGCATGTGCGGGATGCTACGCGCACAGAAGGTCACAGATTTCACGCGACGGGTGCTGATTTCGCCTTCGTTAACGATGGTCGCATTCAGGTGACGCGCCATGTCGATTGCGCGGGTCGCAATCAGGTCGAAGCTCCATGGTACTGCGCCGAGTACGGGCAGCGGGCTGGAAGCCGCCAGGCTTGCCGGGTCAACTTTGATGACTTTCGCTTTAGAGGAGTCATCAAAGATTTCAGACAGATCCGGGCGAGTACGGCCCTGATCGTCAACCGGTGCGTTCAGTTTGTTAATGATAACGCCGGTGATGTTGGTGTTTTTCGCGCCGCCGAAGCTGCTGCGGGTCAGTTCGATACGCTCTTTCAGTTGTTCCTGAGTATCGGTGCCCTGAGACATCACGAACACGATTTCCGCGTTCAGGGTTTTCGCGATTTCAAAGTTCAGAGACTGAGCAAACTGGTGTTTGCGGGTCGGGACCAGACCTTCAACCAGCACAACCTCAGCGTCTTTGCTGTTCTCGTGGTAGCGTGCGACGATTTCTTCCATCAGCACGTCTTTCTGGTTGCTGGAGAGCAGAGACTCAACGTAGCTCATCTTCAACGGTTCTGCCGCTGGCAGGCCGGAGTTGGTGCGTACGATGGTGGTGGTCTGGTCTGGCGCATCGCCGCCAGCGCGTGGCTGGGCGATAGGTTTAAAGACGCTCAGACGAACGCCTTTGCGTTCCATAGCACGGATCACGCCCAGGCTGACGCTGGTCAGGCCGACGCTGGTTCCGGTAGGGATCAGCATGATAATACGGGACACGGTTAATCCTCTTTTCGTTACCGTCATTTCTGACGGGTTACAAAACAGCACCGCCAGCTAAGCTGGCGGTGTGAAATCAGGCAGTCAGACGGCTCGCGTCTTGCGCGATAACCAGCTCTTCGTTTGTCGGGATAACAACAGCCGGACGAGTGCCTTCTTTGTTGATGAAGCCAGACTTACCGAAACGGGCAGCCAGGTTACGCTCGTGATCAACTTCGAAGCCCAGAACGCCCAGTTTGCCCAGGGACAGCTCGCGCACCATTGCTGCGTTTTCACCGATACCACCAGTGAACACAACTGCATCCAGACGACCATCCATCAGCGCAGTGTAAGAGCCGATGTATTTCGCCAGACGGTGGCAGTAAACGTCCATGGCACGTTTTGCGTCTTCTTTATCTTTGTAGTTATCTTCTACATAACGGCAGTCGCTGGTGACCTCGGTCAGACCCAGCAGGCCGGACTCTTTGGTCAGCATTTTGTTGATAGCTTCAACGCTCATGCCCAGGGTGTCATGCAGGTGGAAAATGATAGCCGGGTCGATATCACCAGAACGGGTACCCATCACCAGACCTTCCAGCGGGGTCAGACCCATGGAGGTGTCAACGCATTTGCCATTGCGGATGGCGGATACAGAACCACCATTGCCCAGGTGGCAGGTGATGATGTTCAGTTCTTCAACCGGTTTGTTCAGAACTTTAGCGGCTTCCTGGGTCACATAGTAGTGGCTGGTGCCGTGCGCGCCGTAACGACGAACGCCGTGCTCTTTGTATAATTTGTACGGCAGAGCATAGAGGTAAGACTCTTCCGGCATGGTGGTGTGGAATGCGGTGTCGAAAACGGCAACGTTTTTATCTTTCAGGCTCGGGAAAGATTTCAGTGCTTCCGCGATGCCGATCAGGTGAGCCGGGTTGTGCAGCGGTGCAAATGAGGCTGCATCTTTAATGCCCTGAATAACGGACTCATCGATAACCACGGAGCTGGTGTATTTTTCGCCACCGTGTACGATACGGTGACCGATCGCTGTCAGTTGTGCGGACAGTTCTGGTTTTTGTGCCAGAATAGTGTTAACGATAAAGTTCAGCGCTTCACTGTGAGCGGCACCTGCACCTAAAGCCGCTTCTTGTTTACCACCGTCAATTTTCCATTTGATACGTGCTTCAGGAAGATGGAAACATTCGGCTAAACCAGAAAGGTACTCTTCACCGTTGGCTGCATCGATGATCGCGAATTTCAGTGAGGAGCTACCGCAGTTCAGAACCAGTACTAACTTACTCGACATGGAAGTACCTATTTATGATACGTGGCTAAAAAAACGTCAGTGAGTCTCACAGAATAACGGATGATGACGCTGACATTTATGATTAACATCATGCCTGATTAATTTTCTGGCATGATGGAAAGAATACTTAAGATTTTATGCCATTTTGCGCAAATTTCAGACAGTGGCATAATGGACTTCAAAGTTGACGAGCGACCACACTTCGTCTACGGCCTGTTAAGGCAGGCACAGGATACCTGATACCATGCGCAATTGACAAAAAATTTTAACGTTGTCATGCATAGTTGTTGTTTTGCACAATTATTTTAATTTTTATATGTGAAGTTGAGGTAACGCCATGTCCACTTCAGAAAATCGCCCCGTCAATTTTTTTGGATTGTTTCGCCGGGGACAGCACTATGCGAAGACCTGGCCCATGGAAAAAAGCCTCGCCCCGCTATTTATTGAGAATCGGACGATACGCGCCACCCGTTATGCCATTCGCTTTATGCCGCCCGTTGCTGTGTTTACGCTGTGCTGGCAAATCGCTCTTGGCGGGCAGTTAGGCCCGGCTGTCGCGACGGCGCTGTTTGCCCTGAGCCTGCCTATGCAAGGGCTGTGGTGGCTTGGCAAGCGCTCTGTCACGCCATTGCCCCCTTCAATTCTGCATTGGTTTTATGAAGTCCGCGGTAAATTGCAGGAGGCGGGGCAGGCGCTGGCACCTGTCGAAGGTAAGCCGGATTATCAGGCATTAGCTGACACGCTTAAGCGCGCCTTCAAACAACTCGATAAAACTTTCCTTGATGACTTGTGATTGATCATCGAAACGGTCAGTAAAAAAAGGCACAGTAACCATTAATAGTTACCGTGTCTTTTTTTTAATCTTCAACGCGCACAGGAGTCGTAAGATGGAAATGACCAATGCCCAACGACTGATTTTGTCTAATCAGTATAAAATGATGACCATGATGGATCCTGCTAATGCCGAGCGCTATCGTCGCCTGCAGACCATTATCGAGCGCGGCTATGGTCTGCAAATGCGTGAGCTGGATCGTGAGTTCGGCGAACTTAAAGAAGAAACCTGCCGTACCGTTATCGACATTATGGAGATGTACCACGCGTTACATGTCTCCTGGGCCAATCTGAAAGACGCGCAATCTATTGATGAACGCCGCGTTACCTTCTTAGGTTTTGATGCCGCCACCGAAGCGCGTTATCTCGGCTATGTACGCTTTATGGTCAATATTGAAGGGCGTTATACCCATTTCGATGCCGGTACACACGGCTTTAATGCCCAGACGCCAATGTGGGAAAAATACCAGCGTATGTTGAATGTATGGCACTCCTGCCCGCGCCAGTATCATCTGAGCGCGAATGAAATTAACCAAATTATCAATGCCTGAGGAGGCTCGCGTGCAGTGCAAAGGATTTCTGTTTGACCTGGATGGCACCCTGGTGAATTCGTTGCCCGTCGTGGAGCGGTCATGGTGCAGTTGGGCCGACCGCTTCGGCATCGATCATGACGAAGTGCTGAATTTTATCCATGGCAAACAGGCCATTACTTCGTTACGTCACTTTATGGCCGGTCACTCCGAAGAGGATATCGCAGCGGAGTTTACCTGGCTGGAGGAGATTGAAGCGACGGATACCGAAGGTGTCGTGGCCTTGCCCGGCGCGCTTGAGTTACTGAACCATCTCAATGAATCCCATATCCCGTGGGGCATCGTGACGTCGGGCTCCATCCCTGTTGCTCATGCCCGCCACCGGGCGGCGGGTTTACCGATGCCGGATGTATTTGTCACGGCTGAGCAGGTTAAGCGCGGCAAGCCTGAGCCGGATCCGTACCTGCTTGGGGCAAAACTGCTCGGTTTGCCGCCGCAAGAGTGTGTGGTGGTGGAAGACGCAGGGGCCGGTGTGCTTTCTGGCCTTGCAGCAAACTGCCATGTAATCGCGGTGAATGTGCCTGCCGATTCGCTACGTCTGGATGAGGCGGACTTTGTGCTTGCTCGTCTGGATGAAGTGGTCGTGACAAAGCAGCCTGATGGTCATGTCGTTGTCAGACGAAAAGCCTGAGTCATGATGTAGCCCCGCACCGTCGGGGCTTTTTTATGGCAAGATGAATCACCCCATTTTAAACAAGGACATGTTGTGAACGGTGAGCTTATCTGGGTGTTATGCCTGTTGATGATAGCTGTCGTCCTCTTTGCGACGGGTAAAGTGCGCATGGATGCGGTGGCGTTGCTGGTCATTGTGGCGTTTATTCTGAGCGGGACGTTGACGATGACCGAGGCGTTGTCGGGTTTTAGCGATCCCAACGTTGTCTTGATCGCCGCGCTTTTCATTATTGGTGACGGACTGGTACGGACCGGCGTGGCGACCAGCATGGGGTCATGGCTGGTAAAAATGGCCGGCAGCAGCGAAATTAAAATGCTGGTTCTGCTGATGCTCACCGTCGCAGGGCTTGGTGCCTTTATGAGTTCCACAGGCGTGGTGGCGATTTTTATTCCGGTGGTGCTCAGCGTCTCGATGCGTATGCAAATCTCTCCCTCTCGTTTAATGATGCCGCTCAGCTTTGCCGGGCTTATCAGCGGCATGATGACGCTGGTGGCGACACCGCCAAATCTGGTGGTCAACAGCGAACTGCTACGTGAGGGGTTGGCCGGGTTCAGCTTTTTTAGCGTTACCCCGCTGGGGCTGGTGATTTTGCTGATGGGCATTGTCTATATGCTGCTGATGCGCTTTATGCTTAAGAGCGACAAAGACGACAGCCAGCGTGACGGCTGGAAACGACGTACCTTCCGCGACTTGATAAAAGAGTACCGGCTGACAGGGCGCGCCAGGCGCCTGGCAATTCGCCCGGGCTCCCCCTTAATTGGCCAGCGGCTGGACGATCTGAAACTGCGTGAACGCTATGGCGCGAATGTTATTGGCGTTGAACGCTGGCGACGTTTCCGCCGCGTGATTGTTAACGTTAATGGGGTATCGGAATTTCGCGCCCGCGATGTTTTACTCATTGATATGTCGGCGGCGGATGTCGATTTACGCGAATTCTGCGCCGAACAACTGCTGGAGCCGATGATTTTACGCGGTGAATACTTTTCCGACCAGGCTCTGGATGTGGGGATGGCGGAAGTTTCGCCGATACCGGAGACCGAGTTATTAGGTAAAACCGTACGTGAAATTGGCTTTCGTACCCGTTATGGCTTAAATGTGGTTGGGCTTAAACGTGACGGAGAGGCAATGCCCGGCGTCGTTGTCGATGAACCCCTGCAACTCGGGGATATTTTATTAGTGGTGGGTAACTGGAAGTTAATTAGCCAGTTGGGCCAGAAAGGACGAGAGTTTCTGGTTCTCAATATGCCCGTGGAAGAGAGCGCCGTCTCTCCCGCCCATCACCAGGCGCCTCATGCGATATTCTGTCTGGTGCTGATGGTTGCGCTGATGCTGACAGATGAAATTCCTAATCCGGTGGCGGCAATCACAGCCTGCCTGCTGATGGGGAAATTCCGCTGTATTGATGCTGAGAGCGCCTATAAAGCCATTCACTGGCCAAGCCTTATTTTGATCGTCGGGATGATGCCCTTTGCGCTGGCGCTGCAAAAAACGGGTGGGGTAGATCTTGTCGTTAAAGCTTTACTCGATTTCGGCGGCAGCTATGGGCCCTATATGATGCTGGTATGCCTGTTTGTGTTGTGTGCCACTATCGGGCTATTTATCTCGAATACCGCGACGGCTGTTTTAATGGCGCCTATCGCGTTGGCGACGGCAAAATCGATGGGGGTCTCTCCTTATCCTTTCGCGATGGTTGTCGCGATGGCGGCCTCGGCAGCCTTCATGACGCCAGTATCATCACCGGTAAATACGCTGGTTCTGGGGCCGGGTAATTATCAATTCAGCGATTTCGTTAAAATCGGCGTGCCGTTTACTCTGCTCGTCATGGCGGTGTGCGTCGTGTTGATCCCTGTTCTGTTTCCGTTTTAAAGGCTACCCCGGCGGCAGTGCGAGCGCCGGGGTAGCCTTTTTCAAACGGAGGGTAACGCCGTAAGCGGAAAGAAGTGTATTAAAGCGGTGAGTCCTGGCTTATTTCATCAAGCGATAAATGGAAGCTTGGTACAAAAACTTGTATGAAGTAATCCATTTCCGGACTGCGTCGGGCATCCAGGGTTTTCTCCAGACGCGATTTTGCCAGCATAAATTCGTTATTTCCGGCAGACAATTCTTCAAGACATTTCAGATATGCACAGAGCGCATCTGCCTGTTTAACGATCAATTTTTCATCAGCGCTGTAATAATGCTCATCGATCAGCTCAGAGAATATATCGCGTAGCTCTTCCGGCACCATCTCGACCAGCTTCTGCTGGGCAATTTTTTCGATGGCTTTATATTCCTGGGCGATTTGCGAGTTGAAGTATTTAACCGGGGTGGGTAAATCACCGGTCAATACTTCTGAGGCATCATGATACATCGCTAACAGCGCGATTCGTTCCGCATTAACCTGGCCGCCGAACTTGCGATTTTTAATCGCCGCCAGTGCATGTGCCACCATGGCAACCTGCAGGCTGTGTTCCGAGACGTTCTCGGTACGCACATTGCGCATCAGTGGCCAACGGTTGATTAATTTAAGACGGGAGAGGTGCGCGAAGAAGTGGCTTTGACTCATAGTAAACCTTGTCTGTAACTGCGACGATGAGCCATTGTGCGCAGAGAGTGGGGGAAGATGCAAATCCTCCCCCCGGCGCAATTATTGGTGGTAACCTGATAAGAAGCGGCCAAAACGGGTGATGGACATTTCCAGGTCGTCCATGCGCGGCAGTGTGACGATGCGCACATGATCCGGCCATGGCCAGTTGAAGGCCGTTCCCTGAACAAGCAGCACTTTTTCCTGCAACAGGAAATCAAGCACCATTTTCTGATCGTCGTGAATATTGAAGCGTTTAGCGTCAATTTTCGGGAACATATAAAGTGCTCCCTTTGGTTTCACGCAGGACACGCCAGGGATTTCGTTAATCAGTTCCCACGCGCGATTGCGTTGTTCGTAAAGACGCCCGCCAGGCACGATGAATTCACTGATGCTCTGGTAGCCGCCAAGCGCGGTCTGAATCGCATGCTGTGCGGGGACGTTCGCGCAAAGACGCATAGAGGCCAACATCTCCAGCCCTTCAATGTAGCCTTTGGCGTGTTTTTGCGGTCCGCTCAGTACCATCCAACCCTGACGGAACCCGGCAACGCGGTAGGTCTTGGAAAGGCCGTTAAAGGTGATGGTAAACACGTCCGGCGCCATCGCAGCAATAGAGTGATGCTCGGCATCGTCATAGAGGATTTTGTCGTAGATCTCGTCGGCGAAAATAATGAGATTATGCTGTCGCGCAATCTCTACAATCTCCATCAACAACTCTTTCGAATAAACCGCCCCAGTGGGGTTATTCGGGTTAATGATGACGATCCCACGGGTTCGTGGCGTTATTTTCGCGCGGATATCATCAAGATCCGGGAACCAGTCAGAGGATTCATCACACAGATAGTGCACAGCTTTACCGCTCGAAAGCGACACTGCCGCTGTCCATAAAGGATAGTCCGGCGCCGGGACCAGCATTTCGTCACCGCTGTTTAACAGGGCCTGCATTGATTGTACGATCAGTTCTGAAACGCCATTACCGATGTAGATATCTTCAACGGTAACATCGCGCATGCCGCGTGCCTGATAGTGCTGCATGATGGCTTTACGCGCTGAGTACAGCCCTTTTGAGTCACAATAACCTTGCGCGGTTGGCAGATTTCGAATGACGTCGACCAGAATTTCATCTGGCGCCTCAAAGCCGAAAGGCGCCGGGTTGCCGATGTTTAGTTTAAGAACTTTGTTGCCTTCTTCTTCCAGGCGTTTCGCCTCTTTGAGAACCGGCCCGCGTATGTCATAACAGACGTTGTCTAATTTGCTGGATTTTTCGATGGAGGACATGAATCTTTGACCTTTTAGCTGTGAGTGCCACTTCCTGCCGTGGAAGTCAGCACCGAACAATGTACTCCCACGAGCGCAGGTTTTGAAGGGTGGACAGAAGAAGATTTTGCCTTAACCACATCACAATTAACGTTTTTTAAACTACCATTATTGGTTAAATCTCTATATACCAGTGTTAATGATATCGTTTGTGGTTTATGGTTCTTCTTGAGCTGTTTTTTGTCGATTTTTCTGCTAAAAAAGAAAGGTTCTGCAGTATGCACGACAATGCAGAAGAATGATTTCGTCTCATAATCATTCTCAATACATAGAGAGTGATAAATTTGAAAGTAAGACAGTGCCTGAGAAACGACTAATCTGTGAAGATAATGTTAAGTATTATTAATACATAAGGTGATTTATTTTTCACGTTTATTTAATATTGCGAAAGGAAAAAGTGGACCCTTTTAATATTAATAAAACTAAATCGTTCGCGAGATGATTTTTGGCGATCAGATTAATCGCAATAATGCTTATAAATATAATAGTTTTAGGTTAAAATGGTGCCCGGAAATGGTTCCAGCTGGAAAGCCATGCTTTCTGTATGGACTATTTGTTATTATTAGTTTGCTGTTATTACTCGTTTTCTACTCCCGTTCGGCCATATGAATTGGCCGTATATGACGTGCTCGCCATGTACGGCTAAGAATGTTGCAAAAAAATGCTTTTTCCTTAAAAGGATTAACAAGTATTCGCATGGTTTATATATTCAATAGGGAAGGGAGTATGCAGAATAATGACGTTGAGTTTGTCTTGCCCCAGACTGTGAACTATAAACACCTGAACTTTTTGTCAAGTTGACCAGGGTGATAACTCTGCTGGATGCACATTAAAAAGGGAATTGCTTAAATCTTACGCGCACAGCATAAACCCGGGTAACTCCGAGTGAGGAACCCGTAAGTGAAAAATTATGATAAATGCAAATCGTCCGATACTGAATCTCGACCTCGATCTGCTGAGAACCTTCGTTGCGGTCGCTGATTTGAACACGTTCGCTGCGGCAGCAGCCGCAGTTTGTCGCACCCAGTCAGCGGTAAGTCAGCAAATGCAAAGACTGGAGCAGTTAGTAGGAAAAGAGCTTTTTGCCCGTCATGGTCGAAATAAGCTGTTAACTGAGCACGGCATTCAGTTACTGGGCTATGCAAGAAAGATCTTACGTTTCAATGATGAAGCATGTACATCGTTAATGTTTAGCAATTTACAGGGAGCGTTAACGATCGGCGCTTCGGATGAATCTGCCGACACTATCTTGCCGTTCCTGCTTAATCGTATTAGTTCTGTTTATCCAAAGCTCGCCCTGGACGTGCGTGTCAAACGTAATCCTTTTGCCGGAGATAGACTGAAAGAAGATGATGTCGATCTTGTCGTTACCACTAATCGGCCAGGTGAATTCGATTGTCTGACGCTGCGAACTTCACCCACGCACTGGTACTGCTCTGCGGAATTCGTATTGCAAAGAGGTGAAGCGGTACCACTGGTCCTGTTAGATGAACCAAGTCCCTTTCGCGATATCGTGATAAATACGCTTAATGAGGCGGATATTCCCTGGCGTATTGCTTATGTCGCGTCCACTCTTTCAGCGGTAAAAGCGGCGGTAAAAGCCGGGCTTGGGATCACCGCCCGCCCCGTTGAAATGATGAGTCCTGATTTACGGGTATTGGGTAAATCAGACGGACTGCCGCTCCTGCCTGATACTGAATATCTCCTTTGCTATAACCCGCTAAGTCAAAATGAACTGGCGCAGGTGATTTTCGAGGCAATGGAGCACTATCAGAATCCCTGGCATTACGGCAGTAGTGCCACCGAAGGGGGAGGAGATTCTCTGGTGATCGAGGGCGATTTTGGGTAACAGCCGCGCCAAAAACTGGTAACAAAATGTAAGTGTGAAAATAGACCGCTGGCAGCAAAAATGCTGTCATCGGTTTGTTTTTTGCACAATTTAGTGCTTTATGAAACGTAAATGCGTTAAATAACTAAATAATTCAACTTCTTAATTATCCCGCCTGTCATCTCATCACTTTTGATCTATAGTTTTTGGTAATGGCCATTCATGTTAAAAAACTAGCCATTTTGTTGCCGTTTTTAGGAATGAATTAACAAAAGCGTGTCTCAGATCAAGAAAATACTCCCATAGAGGGGGAGGAATCCAGGCAAAATCCTGTCAAAATGAGAGGGTAATATTTGTAAAACCTCACAACGGACACGATTCAACACCCTGATTGTTTGCGGGCTTTATTTGAGGTTGAAGAAGAAAACGGCATTAAATGTTAATGAATTGCTGTCGATGTAAACTAATGTGAGGAAGCTTTTGTTAAAGTTGACAAAAGGTTATAGAAAGGAGTAAAAACCCACATCGTTTGACCGACTTTGTCAAATTCGCACTGAGCGTGTGGTTTTATTCCTCCCCATGAATCGATGTGGCGCCATCTGCCGAGAAGAGCAGAGGTATTAAGCGCTACCTTTTGAGTTAAGCAATGCGTATGTCAACATCCACTGAAATCATCGCTCATCATTGGGCATTCGCTATCTTTCTTATTGTCGCTATTGGCCTGTGCTGCCTGATGCTCGTCGGTGGCCGGTTCCTCGGTGGTCGGGCGCGTGCAAGACACAAAAACGTCCCATTCGAGTCCGGTATCGATTCGGTAGGTTCAGCTCGCCTTCGTCTGTCTGCCAAGTTCTACCTGGTGGCCATGTTCTTCGTCATCTTCGACGTTGAAGCGCTCTATTTATATGCATGGTCAACCTCCATTCGTGAGAGTGGTTGGGTTGGTTTTGTCGAAGCTGCAATTTTCATTTTAGTGCTGCTGGCAGGTCTTGTTTACCTGGTGCGTATCGGTGCGCTGGACTGGACGCCTGCGCGTTCACGCCGCGAACGACTCAATCCGGAAACCGACAGCTACACTAATCGTCAACGCTAACCGCGAGGCAATAAGATGGATTATACGCTCACCCGCATAGATCCCAACGGTGAGAATGACCGTTACCCCCTGCAAAAACAGGAGATCGTAACCGACCCTCTTGAGCAGGAAGTGAATAAAACGGTGTTCATGGGCAAACTCCATGACCTGGTTAACTGGGGCCGTAAAAACTCAATCTGGCCTTATAACTTTGGCCTCTCCTGCTGCTACGTTGAGATGGTAACGTCATTCACTGCGGTGCATGACGTTGCGCGTTTCGGGGCTGAGGTGTTACGTGCTTCGCCGCGTCAGGCCGACCTGATGGTTATCGCGGGTACGCCGTTCACCAAAATGGCGCCGGTAATCCAGCGTCTGTATGACCAGATGCTTGAGCCAAAATGGGTTATTTCCATGGGCGCATGTGCCAACTCCGGCGGTATGTACGATATTTACTCTGTCGTACAGGGCGTTGATAAATTCATCCCGGTGGACGTATACATCCCCGGCTGCCCGCCACGTCCGGAAGCCTATATGCAGGCCCTGATGCTGTTGCAGGAATCCATTGGTAAAGAACGCCGCCCGCTGTCGTGGGTTGTTGGCGATCAAGGCGTGTATCGCGCCAATATGCAATCAGAGCGCGAGCGTAAACGCGGCGAACGTATTGCCGTCACGAATCTGCGTACACCTGACGAGATTTAATTTGCGCCTGTAGGTAATGGCAAACACTTCGCATTTTAATAATCAACTAACGCGGAGCCTTACCTGACAGTCACCACGGACCTTTTGCAATGGTGAACAATATGACTGACTTAACTGCGCAAGAAGCCACATGGCAGACCCGCGATCACCTTGATGATCCGGTCATTGGCGAGCTGCGCAACCGTTTTGGGCCGGATGCCTTTACCGTTCAGGCTACCCGCACCGGGGTACCCGTTGTTTGGGTGAAGCGTGAACAGTTACTGGAAGTAGGTGATTTCCTCAAGAAACTGCCAAAACCTTACGTCATGCTGTTTGATTTACACGGCATGGACGAACGTCTCCGTACGCACCGCGCGGGTTTGCCTGCCGCGGATTTTTCCGTTTTCTATCACCTGATTTCCATTGAACGCAATCGCGATATCATGCTCAAGGTGGCGTTATCTGAAAACGATCTGCGTGTACCGACTTTCACCAAACTTTTCCCGAACGCGAACTGGTATGAGCGCGAAACATGGGAAATGTTCGGTATTGATATCGAAGGCCACCCGCACCTGACGCGCATTATGATGCCGCAGACGTGGACAGGCCACCCGCTGCGTAAAGACTATCCGGCGCGTGCGACCGAATTCGATCCGTTTGAGCTGACAAAAGCGAAACAGGATCTGGAGATGGAAGCACTGAAATTCAAACCGGAAGACTGGGGCATGAAGCGTGGTACCGACAATGAGGACTTCATGTTCCTTAACCTCGGTCCGAACCACCCGTCTGCGCACGGTGCATTCCGTATTATCCTCCAGCTTGATGGCGAAGAGATCGTCGACTGCGTACCGGATATCGGTTACCACCACCGTGGTGCCGAGAAGATGGGCGAGCGTCAGTCCTGGCACAGCTACATCCCCTATACCGACCGTATTGAATATCTCGGCGGTTGCGTCAATGAAATGCCGTACGTACTGGCGGTGGAAAAACTGGCAGGAATTACCGTTCCGGACCGCGTGAATGTGATTCGCGTGATGCTCTCCGAGCTGTTCCGTATCAACAGCCATCTGCTGTACATTTCGACGTTTATTCAGGACGTGGGCGCGATGACCCCGGTCTTCTTCGCCTTTACCGATCGTCAGAAAATCTACGATCTGGTGGAAGCGATCACTGGTTTCCGTATGCATCCGGCCTGGTTCCGTATCGGCGGGGTGGCTCACGATCTGCCGCGTGGCTGGGATCGTCTGCTGCGCGAATTCCTCGACTGGATGCCGAAGCGTCTGGCCTCGTACGAGAAAGCAGCGCTGCGTAATACCATTCTGAAAGGTCGTTCTCAGGGGGTTGCTGCCTATGGCGCGAAAGAAGCGCTGGAGTGGGGCACCACAGGCGCAGGTCTGCGCGCCACCGGGATTGACTTCGACGTGCGTAAGGCGCGTCCGTACTCTGGCTATGAAAACTTCGACTTTGAAGTCCCGGTTGGCGGCGGTGTTTCCGACTGCTACACCCGCGTGATGCTGAAAGTGGAAGAGCTGCGCCAGAGTCTGCGCATCCTTGAGCAGTGCCTCAACAATATGCCGGAAGGCCCGTTCAAAGCGGATCACCCGCTGACCACGCCGCCGCCGAAAGAGCGCACGCTGCAACATATCGAAACCCTGATCACCCACTTCCTGCAGGTTTCCTGGGGCCCGGTCATGCCGGCGCAGGAGTCCTTCCAGATGATTGAAGCGACCAAGGGTATTAACAGTTACTACCTGACCAGTGATGGCAGCACCATGAGCTACCGTACTCGTGTACGTACGCCAAGCTTTGCGCACCTGCAGCAGATCCCGTCCGCCATCCGCGGCAGTCTGGTCTCTGACCTGATTGTGTATCTGGGTAGTATCGATTTTGTTATGTCAGATGTGGACCGCTAATTATGCACGAGAATCAATTACCAGAAACCGAGGCTTTTGAGCTGAGTGCGGCAGAGCGTGAAGCTATTGAGCACGAGATGCACCACTACGAAGATCCGCGTGCTGCGTCCATTGAAGCGCTGAAAATCGTTCAGAAACAGCGTGGTTGGGTGCCAGACGGCGCGATTTACGCCATCGCTGATGTGCTGGGTATCCCGGCGAGCGATGTGGAAGGGGTGGCGACATTCTATAGCCAGATCTTCCGCCAGCCGGTGGGCCGTCACGTTATCCGTTATTGCGACAGCGTGGTGTGCCATATCACCGGTTACCAGGGTATTCAGTCTGCGATTGAAAGCCACCTGAAGATCAAGCCGGGCCAGACCACCTTCGACGGTCGCTTTACGCTGCTGCCGACCTGCTGTCTGGGTAACTGTGATAAGGGGCCGAACATGATGATTGATGAGGATACTCATGCGCATCTGACCCCGGAAGGCATTCCCGAATTACTGGAGCGGTATAAATGAAAACCGTTAACCGTACTCCCGAAACGCATCCGCTGACCTGGCGTCTGCGTGATGACAAGCAGCCCGTGTGGCTGGATGAATATCAGAGCAAAAACGGCTATGCCGGTGCGCGTCGCGCGCTGACCGGTATGGCGCCGGATGACATCGTCAATGCGGTCAAAGACTCTGGTCTGAAAGGCCGTGGCGGCGCTGGCTTCTCCACGGGTCTGAAGTGGAGCCTGATGCCGAAAGACGAATCCATGAACATCCGTTACCTGCTGTGTAACGCTGATGAAATGGAGCCGGGCACCTACAAAGACCGTTTACTGATGGAGCAACTGCCGCACCTTCTGGTGGAAGGCATGCTCATCTCCGCATTTGCGCTGAAAGCGTACCGTGGCTACATCTTCCTGCGCGGCGAATACATTGAAGCGGCGGTGCATTTGCGCCGTGCGATTGCCGAAGCGACTGAAGCGGGTCTGCTGGGGAAAAACATCCTCGGTTCTGGTTTCGATTTCGAACTGTTCGTGCACACCGGTGCCGGGCGTTATATCTGTGGTGAAGAGACCGCGCTGATTAACTCCCTCGAAGGTCGTCGCGCCAACCCGCGCTCCAAACCGCCATTCCCGGCGAGCTCCGGCGTGTGGGGTAAACCGACCTGTGTAAACAACGTCGAAACCCTGTGTAACGTCCCGGCAATCCTCGCTAACGGCGTTGAGTGGTACCAGAACATTTCGAAGAGCAAAGACGCTGGCACCAAACTGATGGGCTTCTCTGGTCGCGTGAAGAATCCGGGACTGTGGGAGCTGCCGTTTGGCACCACGGCTCGTGAAATCCTTGAGGATTACGCGGGCGGTATGCGTGATGGACTGAAATTCAAAGCCTGGCAACCGGGCGGGGCAGGGACTGACTTCCTGACCGAAGCGCACCTCGATCTGCCGATGGAATTCGAAAGCATCGGTAAAGCGGGCAGCCGTCTGGGTACGGCGCTGGCCATGGCGGTAGACCACGAAATTGGTATGGTTTCGCTGGTCCGTAATCTGGAAGAGTTTTTCGCCCGTGAATCCTGCGGCTGGTGTACGCCTTGCCGTGACGGTTTGCCGTGGAGCGTGAAAATTCTGCGCGCGTTAGAGCGCGGCGAAGGCCAGCCTGGGGATATCGAGACACTTGAGCAACTGTGTCGTTTCCTCGGACCGGGTAAAACCTTCTGCGCGCATGCGCCAGGTGCGGTAGAGCCGCTGCAGAGCGCAATAAAATACTTCCGCGAAGAATTCGAGGCAGGCATTAAGCAACAGTTCAGCAATACCCAGGCTATTCATGGGATTCAGCCGAACCTGCTTAAAACGCGCTGGTGAGTTAAATTTCTAATTTGGAAGCACGCTAATGGCTACGATTCATGTAGACGGCAAAGAATACGAGGTTAACGGAGCGGACAACCTGCTACAGGCATGTCTCTCTATGGGCCTTGATATTCCTTATTTTTGCTGGCATCCGGCGCTGGGAAGCGTGGGTGCGTGCCGCCAGTGTGCGGTGAAGCAATATCAAAACGCGGAAGACACGCGTGGTCGCCTGGTCATGTCCTGTATGACCCCGGCAACCGATGGCACCTTTATTTCTATCGACGATGAAGAAGCGAAGCAGTTCCGTGAAAGCGTTGTAGAGTGGCTGATGACCAACCACCCGCACGACTGTCCGGTCTGTGAAGAGGGCGGCAACTGCCACCTGCAGGATATGACCGTGATGACGGGTCATAGCTTCCGTCGCTACCGTTTCACCAAACGTACTCACCGCAACCAGGACCTGGGGCCGTTCATCTCTCACGAAATGAACCGCTGCATCGCCTGCTATCGCTGCGTGCGTTACTACAAAGACTACGCAGACGGCGCCGATCTTGGCGTTTATGGCGCACACGACAACGTCTACTTTGGTCGCCCGGAAGACGGTACGCTTGAAAGCGAATTCTCCGGTAACCTGGTGGAAATTTGCCCGACCGGCGTCTTCACCGATAAAACCCACTCCGAGCGTTACAACCGTAAGTGGGACATGCAGTTTGCACCGAGCATCTGCCAGCAGTGCTCACTGGGCTGTAACACCAGCCCGGGTGAACGTTACGGTGAACTGCGTCGTATCGAAAACCGTTACAACGGGACCGTTAACCACTACTTCCTCTGCGACCGTGGTCGTTTTGGCTATGGTTATGTGAACCTGAAAGACCGTCCGCGTCAGCCGGTGCAGCGCCGTGGCAATGACCTGATCACCCTTAACGCCGAGCAGGCGATGCAGGGCGCGGCAGATATTCTGCGCCAGTCGAAGAAAGTGATCGGTATCGGCTCCCCGCGCGCCAGCGTCGAAAGCAACTTCGCGCTGCGTGAGCTGGTTGGAGCAGAAAACTTCTATACCGGCATCGCCAGCGGCGAGCAGGAACGTCTGCAATTAATGCTAAAAGTGCTGCGTGAGGGCGGTATTCGCACCCCGGCGCTGCGCGAAATTGAATCTTACGATGCGGTTCTGGTTCTGGGCGAAGACATTACCCAGACGGGCGCACGTGTCGCA
Organism: Citrobacter sp. BDA59-3; assembly: GCF_015167655.1. Lineage (NCBI taxonomy): Bacteria > Pseudomonadati > Pseudomonadota > Gammaproteobacteria > Enterobacterales > Enterobacteriaceae > Citrobacter > Citrobacter sp. BDA59-3. Next base: position 3,748,391 of record NZ_CP063427.1, on the reverse strand, counting down.
CTGGCGGTCCGTCAGGCCGTGAAAGGGAAAGCACGTGAGATGGCAGCGGCGCAGAAAGTGGCCGACTGGCAGATTGCGGCGATCCTCAACATTGGCCAGCGCGCCAAACACCCGTTGTTTGTCACCAACGTGGACGATACCCGTCTGGACGATATCGCCGCGTGGACCTACCGCGCACCCGTAGAAGATCAGGCCCGTTTAGGCTTCGCCATCGCTCATGCGCTGGATGACGCTTCTCCGGCGGTCGAGGGTTTAAGCAGCGACTTGCGTGGCAAGGTTGATGTTATCGTTCAGGCGCTGGCAGGCGCGAAAAAGCCGCTGATCATCTCCGGTACCAACACTGGCAGCACGGCTGTAATTCAGGCCGCCGCAAACGTCGCGAAAGCGTTGAAAAGTCGCGGTGCCGATGTCGGTATCACCATGATTGCCCGTTCGACCAACAGCGTCGGCCTGGGGCTGATGGGCGGTGGTTCGCTGGATGACGCGTTAACCGAACTGGAAACCGGTGCCGCTGATGCGGTTATCGTACTGGAAAACGATCTGCACCGTCACGCTGCGGCCAGTCGCGTAAATGCCGCGCTGGATAAAGCGCCGCTGGTGTTGGTTATTGACCATCAGCGCACGGCGATCATGGACCATGCGCATCTGGTGCTGTCTGCGGCAAGCTTCGCGGAAAGCGATGGTACAGTTATCAACAATGAAGGACGCGCGCAGCGCTTCTTCCAGGTGTATGACCCGGCCTATTACGACAGCAAAACGATTATGCTGGAAAGCTGGCGTTGGCTGCACTCCCTGCACAGCACCGTACAGAGCCGTGAAGTGGACTGGACGCAGCTTGACCATGTTATCGACGCCGTCGTTGAAAAAATGCCGCAGTTCGCCGGTATCAAAGACGCAGCACCGGATGCCAGCTTCCGTATCCGTGGCCAGAAACTGGCACGTGAACCGCACCGCTACAGTGGTCGTACGGCCATGCGCGCCAATATCAGCGTTCACGAACCGCGTCAGCCGCAGGATAAAGACACCATGTTCGCTTTCTCAATGGAAGGGAACAACCAGCCGTCCGCACCGCGTTCACAAATTCCGTTCGCATGGGCTCCGGGCTGGAACTCCCCGCAAGCATGGAACAAATTCCAGGCTGAGGTGGGCGGTTCACTGCGCCACGGCGATCCGGGCGTGCGGCTGATCGAAGCCTCGGCGACCGGTCTGGATTACTTCACTTCTGTTCCGGCAGGCTTTGAACCGCAGGACGGTCAGTGGCGTATTGCGCCTTACTACCATCTGTTCGGCAGTGATGAACTGTCCCAGCGTTCTCCGGTCTTCCAGAGCCGTATGCCTGAGCCGTATATCAAACTCAACCCGGCTGACGCCGCGAAGTTGGGTGTGAATGCGGGCGCGCATATTTCGTTCAGCTACGACGGTCAGACGTTAAGCCTGCCTCTGCAGCTTTCCGAAGGGCTGACGGCAGGGCAGGTTGGTTTGCCGATGGGCATGCCGGGCATTGCCCCGGTACTGGCCGGCGCACGTCTTGAAAATCTGCAGGAGGCGCAAGCATGAGTTGGTTAACACCGGATGTTATCGACATTCTGTTAGGTATCATCAAGGCTGTCGTGATCCTGCTGGTGGTTGTCACCTGCGGCGCGCTCATGAGTTTTGGCGAACGTCGTCTGCTGGGGCTGTTCCAGAACCGCTACGGACCGAACCGCGTAGGCTGGGGTGGTTCACTCCAGATCGTCGCGGACATGATCAAGATGTTCTTTAAAGAGGACTGGATCCCGAAATTCACTGACCGGGTTATCTTCACCCTCGCGCCGATGATCGCTTTTACCTCGCTGCTACTGGCCTTCGCCATTGTCCCGGTGAGCCCGGGCTGGGTGGTAGCGGACCTGAACATCGGGATTTTGTTCTTCCTGATGATGGCAGGTCTTGCGGTCTACGCGGTGCTGTTCGCGGGCTGGTCCAGTAACAACAAATACTCCCTGCTGGGTGCGATGCGTGCTTCCGCGCAGACGCTCAGCTACGAAGTGTTCCTCGGGCTTTCCCTGATGGGCGTGGTGGCGCAGGCCGGTTCATTCAACATGACCGACATCGTCAATAACCAGGCTGATATCTGGAACGTTATCCCGCAGTTCTTCGGTTTTATTACCTTCGCTATCGCGGGCGTGGCGGTGTGTCACCGTCACCCGTTTGACCAGCCGGAAGCCGAGCAGGAACTGGCCGATGGTTACCACATTGAATATTCCGGTATGAAGTTCGGTCTGTTCTTTGTGGGGGAATACATCGGTATCGTGACCATCTCTGCACTGATGGTGACGTTGTTCTTCGGTGGCTGGCATGGCCCGTTCTTACCGCCATTCATCTGGTTCGCGATTAAAACCGCGTTCTTTATGATGATGTTCATTTTGATTCGCGCAGCGTTACCCCGTCCGCGTTATGACCAGGTAATGTCCTTCGGCTGGAAAGTATGCCTGCCGCTGACGCTTCTCAATCTGTTGGGTACGGCGGCTGTCATTCTCTGGCAAGCGCAATAAGGGGTGAAAAGACCATGACTTTAAAAGAATTACTCGTGGGCTTCGGCACCCAGGTGCGCAGTATCTGGATGATCGGCCTGCATGCGTTTGCGAAACGCGAAACTCGGATGTACCCGGAAGAGCCGGTATATTTGCCGCCGCGCTACCGTGGACGCATCGTCCTGACGCGTGACCCGGACGGCGCCGAGCGCTGTGTTGCCTGTAACCTGTGTGCGGTAGCGTGCCCGGTAGGCTGTATCTCTTTGCAAAAAGCAGAGACGGTAGATGGCCGTTGGTATCCGGAGTTTTTCCGCATTAACTTCTCGCGCTGCATTTTCTGCGGTCTGTGTGAAGAGGCGTGCCCAACCACTGCAATCCAGCTAACCCCGGACTTCGAACTGGGTGAGTACAAGCGTCAGGATCTGGTGTACGAAAAAGAGGATCTGCTGATCTCCGGTCCGGGTAAATATCCGGAATATAACTTCTACCGGATGGCAGGTATGGCAATCGACGGAAAAGATAAGGGCGAGGCGCAGAACGAAGCCAAACCTATCGACGTCAAGAGCCTGTTACCGTAAGGAGAGGGGCAATGGAGTTCGCTTTTTATATCTGTGGCCTGGTAGCCATCCTCGCGACACTACGGGTTATTACCCATACCAATCCGGTGCATGCGTTGCTGTACCTGATTGTGTCGCTGCTGGCGATTGCAGGTGTCTTCTTCTCGCTTGGCGCCTATTTTGCCGGTGCGCTGGAAATCATCGTTTACGCGGGCGCGATTATGGTGCTGTTCGTGTTTGTGGTGATGATGCTCAATCTGGGCGGCAGCGAAATCGAACAGGAGCGTCAGTGGCTGCGACCGCAAGTGTGGGTTGGCCCGGCACTGTTGTCTGCTGTGCTGCTGGGCGTGATGATTTACGCCATTACTGGCGTTAACGATCAGGGTATTGATGGTACGCCGATCAGCGCCAAAGCGGTGGGCAAGGACCTGTTCGGCGCATATGTGCTGGCGGTTGAACTGGCTTCTATGCTGCTGCTGGCAGGCCTGGTGGTCGCCTTCCATGTCGGTCGTGAAGACCGTATGGGCGAAGTGCTGAGCAATCGGGCGGACGATCGCGCGAAAAGAAAAACGGAGGAGCGCGCATGATCCCTTTACAACATGGACTGATCCTCGCGGCGATATTATTCGTGCTGGGCTTAACTGGTCTGGTGATTCGCCGCAACCTGCTGTTTATGCTGATCGGGCTTGAGATCATGATCAATGCCGCCGCGCTGGCTTTTGTGGTGGCAGGCAGCTACTGGGGGCAGACCGACGGTCAGATAATGTACATCCTCGCCATTAGCCTCGCGGCTGCAGAAGCGAGTATTGGTCTGGCGTTGCTGCTGCAACTCCATCGTCGCCGTCAGAATCTGAATATCGATTCAGTAAGTGAGATGCGTGGATGAACATGCTCGCCTTAACCATTATTTTTCCTCTGATTGGCTTTTTGCTGCTCTCTTTTTCACGTGGGCGCTGGTCGGAAAATCTGTCTGCCACCGTGGGTATCGGCTCTATCGGTTTATCTGCACTGGTAACGGCGATTGTCGGACTGGATTTCATCAATAACGGTCATCAGGGTTTTACCCAACCACTGTGGACGTGGATGTCTGTTGGCAACTTCAACATCAGCTTTAGTCTGGTGCTGGATGGTCTGTCGCTGACCATGCTCTCTGTGGTGACCGGCGTTGGCTTCCTGATCCATATGTTCGCCTCCTGGTATATGCGCGGCGAAGAGGGTTACTCCCGCTTCTTCGCCTACACCAACCTGTTTATCGCCAGCATGGTGATTCTGGTACTGGCGGATAACCTGCTGTTGATGTACCTCGGCTGGGAAGGCGTGGGCCTCTGTTCTTATCTGCTGATCGGCTTCTACTACACCGATCCGAAGAATGGCGCAGCCGCAATGAAAGCGTTTGTCGTAACCCGCGTGGGTGACGTCTTCCTCGCCTTTGCGCTGTTCATTCTTTATAACGAACTGGGCACCCTGAACTTCCGCGAAATGGTTGAACTGGCACCGCAGCATTTCGCCAACGGCAGCACCATGCTGCAGTGGGCGACACTAATGCTGCTGGGTGGTGCGGTCGGTAAATCTGCACAGCTTCCGTTGCAAACGTGGCTGGCTGATGCGATGGCAGGCCCGACGCCTGTCTCCGCGCTGATCCACGCCGCAACGATGGTGACCGCGGGTGTCTACCTGATTGCGCGTACGCATGGCCTGTTCCTGTTAACGCCGGAAATTCTGCATCTGGTGGGGATTGTCGGGGCAGTAACCCTGTTGCTGGCGGGTTTTGCCGCGCTGGTACAGACCGACATCAAACGTGTTCTCGCCTACTCCACCATGAGCCAGATTGGCTATATGTTCCTGGCGCTGGGCGTGCAGGCGTGGGATGCGGCGATTTTTCATCTGATGACGCACGCGTTCTTTAAAGCGCTGCTGTTCCTCTCGTCCGGTTCGGTGATTCTGGCCTGCCATCACGAGCAGAACATCTTCAAAATGGGCGGTCTGCGTAAGTCTATTCCGCTGGTTTATGCCTGCTTCCTTGTGGGTGGTGCGGCGCTGTCAGCATTGCCGATGGTGACTGCGGGCTTCTTTAGTAAGGACGAAATTCTTGCGGGTGCCGTGGCTAACGGTCATATCAACCTGATGGTAGCGGGCCTGGTCGGCGCGTTTATGACCTCGCTGTATACGTTCCGTATGATTTTCATCGTCTTCCATGGCAAAGAACAAATTCATGCACATGCAGGGAAGGGGATTACCCATCATCTGCCGCTGATTGTACTGCTGGTACTGTCCACGTTTGTCGGCGCAATGATTGTTCCGCCGCTGCATGGCGTACTGCCGGAAACCACCGAGCTTGAACACGGTAGCGTGGTCATGCTGGAAGTGGCTTCGGGTGTTGTGGCTATCGTCGGGATCCTGCTGGCTGCCTGGCTGTGGCTGGGTAAACGTACCCTGGTGACATCGATTGCTAACAGCGCACCGGGCCGTCTGCTGGGCACCTGGTGGTACAACGCGTGGGGCTTTGACTGGCTGTACGATCGCGTCTTCGTCAAACCATTCCTCGGTGTGGCATGGCTGTTGAAACGCGATCCACTGAATGCACTGATGAACATTCCGGCGATTCTGTCCCGCTTTGCAGGCAAAGGTCTGCTGCTAAGTGAGAACGGCTATCTGCGCTGGTATGTGGCGTCGATGAGCATCGGTGCAGTGGTGATTCTGGCGTTGCTGATGGTATTGCATTGAGTTTGATTTGAGGTGTGGTTTTACCCGGTGACGCTGCGCTTACCGGGCCTACGAGACCGTAGGTCGGCTAAGCGTTAGCGGCACAAGAAACAGCACCCAATCGTGAATGTTGTCGAATTCGTTGAAAATCGGTCCCTTAGGGACTTTAACAAGGAATAAAAATCGCCATGTTATTACCCTGGCTAATATTAATTCCCTTCATCGGTGGTTTCCTGTGCTGGCAGATCGAACGCTTTGGCGTCCGTGTTCCGCGCTGGATCGCACTGGTCACCATGGGACTGACGCTGGCGCTTGGCCTGCAACTCTGGTTGCAGGGCGGCTATTCACTAACGCAATCCGCTGGCATTCCGCAGTGGCAATCGGAGTTCTTACTCCCCTGGATCCCGCGTTTTGGTATCAATATCCATCTGGCACTGGACGGCCTGTCCCTGCTGATGGTGGTGCTGACCGGTTTCCTCGGCGTACTGGCGGTACTCTGCTCCTGGCGTGAAATCGAAAAATATCAGGGCTTTTTCCACCTGAACCTGATGTGGATCCTGGGCGGCGTTATCGGCGTGTTCCTGGCCATCGACATGTTCCTGTTCTTCTTCTTCTGGGAAATGATGCTGGTGCCGATGTACTTCCTGATAGCACTCTGGGGCCACAAAGCCTCCGACGGGAAGACACGTATCACCGCCGCGACCAAATTCTTCATCTATACCCAGGCAAGTGGTCTGGTGATGTTGATTGCGATTCTGGCGCTGGTGCTGGTGCATCATAACGCGACAGGCGTCTGGACCTTCGATTATCAGGATCTCCTGAAAACCCCGATGTCGCACGGTGTTGAATACCTGCTGATGCTGGGCTTCTTTATCGCGTTTGCGGTGAAAATGCCGGTGGTTCCGTTGCATGGCTGGCTGCCGGATGCGCACTCCCAGGCACCGACGGCGGGTTCCGTTGACCTTGCGGGCATCTTGCTGAAAACGGCGGCCTACGGTCTGCTGCGTTTCGCTCTGCCGCTGTTCCCGAACGCCTCCGCCGAGTTTGCGCCGATTGCCATGTGGCTGGGTGTTATCGGTATCTTCTACGGCGCGTGGATGGCCTTCACGCAGTACGATATCAAGCGTCTGATCGCCTATACCTCCGTTTCCCACATGGGCTTCGTGCTGATTGCCATCTACACCGGCAGCCAACTGGCCTATCAGGGGGCGGTAATCCAGATGATTGCCCATGGTCTTTCCGCCGCCGGTCTTTTCATCCTCTGTGGTCAGTTGTACGAACGCCTGCATACCCGTGATATGCGCATGATGGGCGGTTTGTGGGGCAAAATTAAATGGCTGCCTGCGCTGTCGATGTTCTTTGCAGTTGCCACGCTGGGTATGCCAGGCACCGGTAACTTCGTTGGCGAATTTATGATTTTGTTCGGTAGCTATCAGGTCGTTCCGGTAATTACCGTTATTTCGACCTTCGGTCTGGTGTTTGCGTCTGTTTATTCACTGGCGATGCTGCATCGCGCTTACTTCGGTAAAGCAAAAAGCGAGCTGGCCAGTCAAACGTTACCAGGGATGTCACTGCGCGAGCTGCTGATGATTCTGTCGCTGGTTGTACTTCTGGTACTGCTTGGCTTCTATCCGCAGCCGATTCTGGATACCTCGCATTCCGCGATGAGTAATATCCAGCAGTGGTTTGTTAATTCTGTTTCTACTACAAGGCCGTAAAGCGCTTATGACTTTAACCACACAACACCTGATTGCGCTGCTGCCGCTGCTGATCGTCGGCTTGACGGTGGTGGTTGTGATGCTCTCCATTGCGTGGCGACGCAACCATTTCTTCAATGCCACGCTATCGGTTATTGGTCTGAACGTCGCTCTGCTGTCGCTCTGGTTTGTTGGCCAGGCGGGTGCAATGGACGTGACGCCATTGATGCGCGTAGACGGTTACGCCATGCTGTATACCGGCCTGGTGCTACTGGCGAGCCTCGCAACCTGTACGTTTGCCTATCCCTGGCTTGAAGGCTACAACGACAATAAAGAAGAGTTCTACCTGCTGGTGTTGATCGCCGCGCTGGGCGGAATTCTGCTGGCGAACGCCAACCATATGGCGGCCCTGTTCCTCGGTATCGAGCTTATCTCTTTACCGCTGTTCGGGCTGATTGGTTACGCTTTCCGTCAAAAACGTTCGCTGGAAGCCAGTATTAAGTACACCATTCTGTCTGCCGCAGCCTCTTCTTTCCTGCTGTTCGGTATGGCGCTGGTTTACGCACAGTCCGGCAATCTGTCGTTTGTTGCGCTGGGCAAGAGCATCGCCGGGGACGTACTGCATGAACCGCTGCTGTTGACCGGTCTGGGTCTGATGATTGTTGGCCTTGGCTTTAAACTCTCTCTGGTTCCGTTCCACCTCTGGACGCCGGACGTTTATCAGGGTGCGCCAGCGCCGGTTTCAACCTTCCTGGCAACGGCGAGCAAGATTGCTATCTTTGGCGTCGTGATGCGTCTGTTCCTGTACGCACCGGTAGGCCAAAGTGAAGCCATCCGCGTCGTACTGGGGATTATCGCCTTTGTCTCCATCATCTTCGGTAACCTGATGGCGCTGAGCCAGACCAACATTAAACGTCTGCTTGGTTACTCTTCCATTTCCCATCTGGGTTATCTGCTGGTAGCGCTCATTGCGCTGCAAAGCGGTGAGATGTCGATGGAAACGGTGGGTGTCTACCTGGCGGGTTATCTGTTCAGCAGCCTTGGCGCGTTCGGCGTGGTGAGCCTGATGTCCAGTCCGTATCGTGGCCCGGACGCGGAATCCCTGTTCTCTTATCGCGGCCTGTTCTGGCACCGTCCAATTCTATCGGCGGTAATGACGGTTATGATGCTGTCGCTGGCGGGTATTCCAATGACGCTGGGCTTTATCGGTAAGTTCTACGTGCTGGCAGTGGGCGTACAGGCACACCTGTGGTGGCTGACGGCGGCCGTGGTTCTGGGCTCTGCCATCGGTCTCTACTACTATCTGCGCGTCGCGGTAAGTCTCTATCTGAGTGCGCCGCAACAGCTTAACCGTGATGCACCGGGTAACTGGCAGTATAGCGCCGGTGGTGTTGTGGTACTGATCTCTGCACTGCTGGTGCTGCTGCTCGGTATCTATCCGCAGCCGTTGATTTCGCTGGTACAACTGGCGAAACCGCTGATGTAATGCCTTTCAGATAATAAAAAACCGCCGATATCGGCGGTTTTTTTATGTCTGAAAAAACGTTGTGAATTTATTTTGCCAGCAACGGCCTGGACATGATTTTTTGTCCACTGACCAGCGGCCCGGTGATATGGCTGGCTGAACGTTCAAGCACTTCCTGAATGACCGACGACAGTTCGTTAATTTCAAATTTCGCCACATAACCATCGGCCTGCACTTTACGCACGTGGTCTTCGTTGGCGCTACCGGATAGCGAGGAGTGAATCACTACCGGAATATGCTTAAGACGTGGGTCGCTCTTGATAAGACGGGTCAGGGTGAAACCGTCCATTTCTGGCATTTCCAGGTCCGTCAGAACCATTGAAATCTTATCGCTGATAGGGACGCCTTCAGCATCGGCCTGCTGGCTGAGCACCTGAATACGCTCCCAGGCATCTTTACCTGTAATGTGCATCGTGTTGGGGATCTGCATTGCCTGCAGACCTTTATCCAGCATGGCACGCGCCACTTTCGAATCTTCTGCCACAATCGCGACGGCACCGGGTCTGATGTTGAATTTCTTATCCGGAAGATGGTTGCCGTGCAGGTCGTGATCCGCAGGCGAAATATCATAGAGAATCTGCTCAACATCCAGCACCATCGCCAGATTGTTGCTGTCTTTGTCTTCGTCCAGACAGGCAATACTGGTGATGTACTGACCGTTGATGGCCTTCTCTGCCGTATGAACCTGTTTCCAGTCCAGACGAATAATGTTCTCTACCGACTCCACCGCAAACGCCTGTACGCTGCGGGCATATTCAGTAATTAACAAAATATTGAGTCCAGTCTCAGGCTTACAGCCAGCAACGGCAGAGAGATCAATCACCGGGATCACCTGATCGCGAATGTTCACCATCCCCATTAACGGCGGTTTCATCCCGGCAGGACGGGTAAACGTTGGCATCGGAACGATTTCGCGCAATTTAAAAACGTTAATGCCGAAAAGTTCTGATTTCTCGTTTTTCATCGAGGCACCAAGACGAAACAGCAACAGCTCAAAACGGTTAGACAGAGTGAGATTCGCCCTGTCATCAATATCTTTCTGGAAATTATCCATGGTGCCCTCAATGTGAAATACCTGCGGTAAGACTGTTATCGGCACATTGCGGAAAAAGTAGAGTGCGCAATATCACATCACAGCGCAATGGTATAAAAATCTTTTGCGAGGGTGGTTTGTGCAAATATTGTCCGGCATTCGTGAAGTAATAGCTGGCTTCCTTCGGCGTCATAGCGGGAACTTAAGTGAGTAATAACGAGCCTGCCCACGCCTGCGTCCCGCGCCAGTTGCGCCGCCTGATGCGTTGAACTGTGTCCACGGCTGTTCGCTTTTTCCTCCATGGCATGCTCCAGCGTGGCCTCATGTACCATCATGTCGACACCCTGAGCCAATTGCAGCGCGGCAGGGCACGGGGCGGTATCACCGAAAATGGCCAGTTTTTTCCCCGGTGTTGCCGGGGCGAGGAAATCCTCACCGCGAATAATGCGGCCATCTGCCAGCGTCACCGTTTCGCCGTTTTTGAGACGCTGGAAAAGCGGGCCGGGCAGTACGCCCTGGGCTACCAATGCCCGGGCATCCAGGGCGCCGGGTTTCTCATGCTCTTCAATACGATAGCCATAACACTCTACCGGATGGTTCAGCGCGAAAGCAGTGACACGGCGTAAACCATCATCCACAACCAGACCCTCGCTAACCTCTTCAATCGTCAGAGGATAGTCGGTCCACGACCCGCTCAGACGCAGGCTGGTCTCCACGAATTCGCGAATCCCTTTTGGTCCATAAATCGTCAGCGGCTGCGCATTGCCCGCCATTGAACGGCTGCAGAGCAGCCCTGGCAGGCCAAAAAGGTGGTCACCATGCAGGTGAGTGATAAAAATACGATCCAGCTTGCCGGGATTAAAGGACGTGCGCAGCAGTTGATGCTGTGTCCCTTCGCCGCAGTCAAATAACCACAGGCCAGCCTGCGTTGGGTGCTGCAAATTGAGCAATATCGCGGTCACATTACGCGAGCGGGTTGGCACGCCCGCAGAGGTGCCAAGAAAAATCAGTTCCACAATGCATTACGCCCTTTGCGTTAATGGCAAAGCATTTAGTATAACGAGGTCACACCAAATAAGGAGCACATCATGATTCGCTGGCAGGACCTTCACCACTCTGAATTGACCGTCGCTGAACTTTACGCCCTGCTTAAGCTGCGCTGTGAAGTCTTTATTGTTGAACAAACCTGCCCGTACCTTGATGTCGATGGCGATGACCTGGTTGGTCAAAACCGCCATCTGCTCGGCTGGAAAGAAAATCAGCTGGTGGCGTATGCGAGGATTCTGAAAAGTGAAGACGATCTGGAGCCTGTAGTGATAGGTCGGGTGATCGTCAGTGAGCAGGTTCGCGGTGAAAAATTGGGTTACCAACTGATGGAACGTGCGGTAGCTTCCTGCCTGCAACACTGGCCGCAGCACGCGCTGTATCTGGGGGCGCAGGCCCATCTGCAGCATTTTTATGCCCGCTTTGGTTTTGTTCCGGTGACTGATGTTTATGACGAAGATGGCATTTTACACATCGGTATGGCGCGGGAAGTGCGCCAGGCGTAACCGTCAGTGATTGTCTATAGTTAGCGGACAGGTACATAACATGGAGAAAACCGATGTCTAATCAATTTTATGATTCACGTATCGATGATGACCTGGCCCTGCTGAGCGAGACGCTGGAAGAAGTGTTACGTTCCTCAGGCGACCCTGCTGACCAGAAGTATATTGAGCTTAAAGCACGCGCAGAACAGGCACTGCATGAAGTGAAAAACCGCGTCAGTAGCGCGTCTGATACCTATTACTATCGGGCGAAAAAAGCGGTTTACCGCGCGGATGATTATGTGCACGAAAACCCCTGGCACGGTATTGGCGTAGGCGCCTCTGTCGGTCTTGTCCTGGGCTTGCTGCTGGCCCGTCGTTAATAAAAATCCCCTCCCTCAACGGGGGTACTGCTAATTTTCGCAGTCACCCCGTATACTAAGCGTTTTTGAGCGGGAGGGGATTGCGTGCTTTCGATTTCAGTTGCGCTGGAGCAGTTACGCGAGAAGTTATCCGGCATTGATGCCAACTCACCTGGATTCTACGTTTTTGACGTTGCCTTTGCCCTCAATGACGCTTTTGACCCACTGACTTTTTTAGCCAGCCAGCCCTGTTTCCCCCAATTTTACTGGCAGCAACGTAGCGGTGAAGATGAAGCCGCAGCGCTGGGTCAGGTGCTGCGTTTTCCCTCACTGGCAGAAGCCCGGCATTTTCTTAACAATAATCCCGAACATGACCTGCGTATCTGGGGGCTGAATGCTTTTGACCCTCAACAAGGCGAGCTGTTCCTGCCGCGTCTCGAATGGCGTCGGGAAGGGGGGCGGGCATCCTTACGCCTTATTGTCTTAAATGGCAACGCGCAACAAAACGATGTCGCGCAGGCCCAGGTATTTATTGATGCCCTGGTACGGGCGAAATCGCTGCCAGATGTGCAAATGGAATTGGTCTCGCAGCATCACTTTCCGCAACAATCGGGCTGGGAAGCGCTGGTCACGCAGGCCACGCAGGCGATTACCCGCGGCGAGATGGATAAAGTCGTACTCGCGCGTGCCACGGATTACCATTTCTCCCAACCGGTTAATGCTGCTGCAGTTATGGCGGCGAGCCGTCGTCTTAACCACCATTGCTTTCATTTTTTTATCGCATTCGATCCCCACAATGCGTTTCTGGGGTCATCTCCCGAGCGCCTGTGGCGCAGAAGGGGAACCTCATTGCGTACCGAAGCGCTGGCCGGTACCGTCGCCAATGATACAGACGATACCCGGGCTACTGAGCTTGGCGACTGGTTAATGAATGACGATAAAAACCAGCGCGAGAATATGCTGGTCGTTGAAGATATTTGTCAGAGATTACAGCATGCAACCTCTACGCTGGATGTATTGCCACCGCAAATTGTTCGACTGCGTAAAGTGCAGCATTTGCGACGCTGTATCTGGACCGAGATGCATCATTACGATGATGCACAGTGCTTAACGCTGCTCCAGCCAACAGCGGCGGTGGCCGGGCTCCCCCGCCTGGCGGCGCGTGCGTTTATTACCCAGCATGAACCCTTTGAGCGTGAGTGGTATGCCGGTTCGGCAGGCTATTTGTCACTTAAACAAAGCGAGTTCTGCGTCGCATTACGCTGTGCAAAAATCAGTGGTACAACCGTACGTTTATACGCGGGAGCCGGGATCGTGGCGGGTTCCGACCCGACAATGGAATGGCAGGAAATCGAAAATAAAGCAGCGGGATTGCGTTCGCTCTTGATAATGAAACACGTATAACCGACCCATATCAAAAATCTATTTTTTTCGATTCCTTATACTAAGCCACAATATTGATACTGGACAAACTTATGTCAGTGAGTGCTTTTAACCGACGCTGGGCGGCGGTGATCCTTGAAGCTTTAACGCGCCACGGCGTGCGACATATTTGTATCGCACCGGGGTCCCGTTCCACGCCGCTGACGCTGGCGGCGGCAGAAAATTCGTCCTTTATCCATCACACGCACTTTGATGAACGCGGTTTGGGGCATCTTGCGCTCGGTCTGGCAAAAGCAAGCGGCACTCCGGTTGCGGTGATTGTCACCTCCGGTACCGCTGTGGCGAATTTATACCCGGCGCTGATCGAAGCCAGCCTCACCGGGGAAAAATTGATTTTTCTGACCGCTGACAGGCCGCCTGAACTTATTGATTGCGGGGCCAACCAGGCAATACGCCAGCCGGGGATCTTTGCATCGCACCCGGCGCAATCACTGGCGCTGCCGCGTCCATCACAAGACATCCCGGCCCGCTGGTTGCTCTCTGCTATCGATCATCTAATGGCGTCCGCGCAGACGGGGCCAGTGCACATCAACTGCCCGTTTGCCGAACCGCTATACGGTGAAATGGATGATACGGGGCTTGCCTGGCAGCAGGCGCCCGGCGATTGGTGGCAGGACGACAAACCCTGGCTGCGTGAAGATTTGCATAGCGGCAGCGCGAAACAACGCGACTGGTTTTTCTGGCGGCAGAAACGCGGCGTGGTTGTGGCGGGTCGAATGAGCGCGTCGGAAGGCAAGCTGGTGGCCGCATGGGCGAAAATGCTCGGTTGGCCGCTTATTGGCGATGTCCTTTCACAAACCGGGCAGCCGCTGCCGTGCGCCGACCTGTGGCTGGGCAATGCTCGCGCGGTGAGTGAACTGCAAACGGCACAAATTGTTGTTCAACTGGGTAGCAGCCTGACCGGTAAGCGGTTGCTTCAGTGGCAGGCGACCTGCGAGCCGCAGGAGTACTGGCTGGTAGATTCCGTTGCCGGGCGGCTTGATCCGTCTCATCACCGTGGTCGCCGTCTGGTTTCCGGTGTTGCCGAGTGGCTGGAACTGCACCCGGCGGAATCACGCGCGCCCTGGTGTACTGACATTCCACAATTATCCGCTCAGGCGTGGCAGGCGGTTGCCAGCCAACGCGAAACCTTTGGCGAAGCGCAACTGGCGCATCGACTGGCGAAGTATCTGCCGGATCAAGGGCAACTGTTCCTCGGCAATAGCCTGGTGGTCCGCCTGGTGGATGCGCTGGGGCAGTTACCTGTCGGTTACCCGGTTTACAGCAACCGTGGTGCGAGCGGTATCGATGGCCTGATTTCTACTGCCGCAGGTGTACAGCGCGGCACGGCGCGGCCTACGCTTGCAATCGTCGGTGACCTGTCTGCCTTGTACGATCTGAATGCACTGGCATTACTGCGCCAGGCTTCTGCGCCGCTGGTGCTGATTGTGGTCAATAACAACGGCGGGCAGATTTTCTCGCTGTTGCCGACGCCGCAAAGCGAGCGCGAACAGTTTTATTTAATGCCGCAGCATGTCCATTTTGAGCATGCGGCGGCGATGTTTGGTCTGAAATACCATCATCCCCAAAACTGGGATGAGCTTGAACAAGCGCTGGCGGGAGCATGGAGTAAAGCGGGGGCAACGCTGATTGAGCTGGTGGTGAAAGACACTGACGGCGCGCATACACTGCAACAGTTGCTCGCGCAGGTAAGTCAGTTGTGATCCTACATGCGCGGGCTATGCCGGGAGAGCCGCAAAAGCCGTGGCTAATTTTTCTGCACGGTTTTTCGGGTGACAGCCGCGAATGGTTGCCCGTCGGCGAACGCTTTACGGCCTGTTCACGCCTCTATATTGACCTGCCGGGCCACGGAGGTTCGGCGGATAGCATGGTTACATCCTTCGAACAACTTAACGATGCGCTGTGCGACACGCTTTGTAGTTACAACATACTAAGTTACTGGCTGATAGGGTACTCGCTGGGCGGACGGGTGGCGATGCACTTTGCCTGCTCTCAGCCGAAGGGGCTATTGGGTGTGATCGTTGAAGGAGGTCACCCTGGCCTGACGGATGCGACTGCACGGCAGGAGCGCCTGATATCAGATAGACAATGGGCGCAGCGATTTCGTGCGCAACCGCTTGTCGGCGTTTTTAACGACTGGTATCAACAGCAGGTATTTGCGTCATTGAGTGACGAGCAACGGCAACGTCTGGTGGCGTTACGCAGCCAGAACAACGGCCCGGCGCTTGCCGCTATGCTGGAGGCGACTTCGCTCGCTATACAACCGGATTTACGCGCTGCGCTGCGTAACGCGCCTTTTCCATTTCATTATTTATGTGGTGAGTTTGACAGTAAATTTCGCACGCTGGCGGCTGATGTCAGCGCGAACTGTCATGTCATTGTTGACGCCGGGCATAACGCGCATCGGGAACGCCCCGATAGTGTGGCTAACTGCCTGGCGCAAATTCTGCGTCTCGATATAAAGGGCATATTATGATCTATCCCGATGAAACCATGCTGTACGCACCGATTGAATGGCAAGACTGCTCTGAAGGCTATACCGATATTCGGTATCACAAATCGGTGGATGGTATTGCCAAAATTACCATCAACCGCCCTCAGGTGCGCAACGCATTTCGTCCTTTGACCGTCAAAGAGATGATTCAGGCGCTGGCTGATGCGCGCTATGACGATAACATCGGCGTGATCATTCTGACCGGTGAAGGCGAAAAGGCGTTCTGTTCGGGTGGCGATCAGAAAGTCCGTGGCGATTACGGTGGATACCAGGACGACTCCGGCGTGCACCATCTGAACGTACTGGACTTCCAGCGCCAGATCCGTACCTGCCCGAAACCGGTGGTTGCGGCCGTTGCGGGTTACTCCATTGGCGGCGGTCACGTGCTGCACATGATGTGCGATCTCACGATCGCGGCGGAAAACGCTATCTTTGGCCAGACCGGCCCGAAAGTGGGCTCCTTTGATGGCGGCTGGGGGGCATCCTATATGGCGCGTATTGTTGGTCAGAAAAAAGCGCGCGAAATCTGGTTCCTGTGCCGTCAGTACAATGCAAAAGAAGCGCTGGATATGGGGCTGGTAAACACGGTGGTGCCGGTTGCTGAGCTTGAGAGAGAGACCGTACGCTGGTGCCGTGAAATGTTGCAGAACAGCCCAATGGCGCTGCGTTGCCTGAAAGCGGCACTCAACGCCGACTGTGATGGTCAGGCAGGTCTGCAGGAGCTGGCGGGTAACGCCACCATGCTGTTCTACATGACCGAAGAAGGTCAGGAAGGCCGCAACGCGTTTAACGAAAAACGCCAGCCGGACTTCAGCAAATTTAAACGGAATCCGTAATGCGCAGCGCGCAGGTTTACCGCTGGCAGATACCGATGGATGCGGGCGTCGTGCTGCGTGATCGGCGGCTGAAAACCCGTGACGGGCTGTTTATTCATTTGCGGGATGACGCGCAGGAAGGCTGGGGCGAGATTTCGCCTTTGCCGGGATTTAGCGTGGAGTCTCTTGAGGAAGCGACAGCCGCCGTCTGTGCCTGGGCGCAAGGGTGGCGAGCGGGGGATTGCGGCGTGTTGCCGGGGTTGCCGTCGGTTGACTTTGGTATCAGTTGTGCGCTGGCGGAACTGCGCGGCACGTTGCCAACGGCGGCAGACTACCGTGCCGCGACGCTGTGCACGGGTGACCCGGATGCGCTTTTTGCCGCACTGGCTGCTATGCCGGGCGAAAAAGTGGCGAAAATGAAAGTGGGCCTGTATGAAGCGGTGCGTGATGGTATGGTGGCTAACTTGCTGCTGGAGGCGATGCCTGACTTGCGCCTGCGTCTGGACGCTAACCGCGCCTGGACGCCGCTCAAAGCGCAGCAATTCGCAAAATATGTGGATCCGCAATACCGCGATCGCATTGCTTTTCTGGAAGAGCCCTGTAAAACCCGTGATGATTCGCGTGCCTTTGCCCGTGAAACGGGCATAGCGATAGCCTGGGATGAAAGTTTGCGCGATGCCGATTTTACCTTTGAGCGTGAAGAGGGCGTACGTGCGGTGGTGATTAAGCCCACCTTAACCGGAAGCCTTGAGAAGGTTCAGGGGCAGGTGAAAGCAGCCACACAACTGGGTATGACAGCGGTTATCAGTTCGTCAATCGAATCCAGCCTTGGTCTGACTCAACTGGCGCGTATTGCCGCATGGCTCACCCCTGACACCATCCCGGGTCTCGATACGTTAAACCTGATGCAGGCTCAGCTTGTACGCCGCTGGCCGGATAGCCCATTACCCTGCCATAACGTTGAGATGCTGGAACCACTGCTATGACGTTCAATACCTGGCCCTGGCATGACTGGCGCGAAGTGCGTGGCGATAAGCCCGCTATTCGCTTGCAGGATGAGACTTTAAACTGGCGTGACCTGTGCGCGCGCGTTGATGCGCTGGCCGCCGGTTTTGCCCGCCAGGGGGTGAGTGAGGGTGATGGTGTGATGCTACGTGGGCGAAACCAGCCTCAGGTATTGTTAGCGTGGCTGGCGTTACTGCAATGTGGCGCGCGTGTATTGCCGGTTAACCCTCAATTACCCGCGCTGTTGCTGGAGGCATTGCTGCCAACCCTGACGCTGCGTTTTGCCGTTAATCTGGCTGATAGCAATACCTTTGTCGGTCTGACGCCTCTTGAACTGCGACCTGTTGCTCAATCTTATGCTATTGACTGGCAGCCACAACGGCTGGCGTCGATGACCCTGACTTCGGGTTCAACAGGTTTACCTAAGGCGGCGGTCCACACCTGCGCGGCACACCTCGCCAGCGCACAAGGGGTACTGGCGATGATTCCTTTCGCGCCAGAAGATGACTGGCTGTTGTCACTGCCGCTTTATCACGTCTCTGGGCAGGGAATTCTGTGGCGCTGGTTACTGGCGGGCGCGCGCTTAACCGTCTCTGAGAACGGTCTGGCAGAGGCTTTGCAGGGGTGTACTCATGCGTCGCTGGTGCCAACGCAACTGTGGCGCTTGCTGAATGATGCGGTGGAGGTCTCTCTTAAAGCCGTTTTGCTGGGCGGCGCGGCGATCCCTGTCGATCTGACCGAACATGCGCGCGAACGCGGGATCCGTACCTGGTGTGGCTATGGCCTGACGGAGTTCGCTTCAACGGTATGCGGGAAAGAGGCTGATGGGCAGTCTGATGTCGGTTGCCTACTGCCGGGAAGAGCGTTGCGTATCGTTGACGATGAAGTGTGGCTGCGGGCGGAAAGTATGGCCTCAGGTTACTGGCGCGACGGGGAATTATTGCCGTTGCTCAATGACGAGGGCTGGTTTCCCACCCGTGATAAAGGCGTTCTGCACGATGGCCGTCTGACGATTCTGGGACGACTGGATAATCTGTTTTTCAGCGGCGGCGAGGGTATCCAGCCGGAGGAGGTAGAGCGTGTTATCGTGGCACATCCTCAGGTTCAACAGGTTTTTATTGTTCCCCGCGAAGACCGCGAATTTGGTCACCGACCTGTAGCGGTGGTGGAGTGTGATGACGCCGTTGAGCTCTCGCAGCTCACCACCTGGGTACAGGACAAGCTTGCGCGCTTCCAGCAGCCCGTTGCGTGGTTGCGCTTGCCGGCGCATCTTTCGTCTGGCGGCATTAAAATATCACGACGTGCGCTACAGTCATGGGTCGCTGAACGGTAGATTTTTGCGTAGCGCAATATGCCAATGAACTGTACACAACCTCATTTCCATTGGTGGATATTACCGTTGTGCCTGATGAGCAGATCATGACGCACCGACGTGTTGCCTTACTCGAATTATTACAAAAGCACATTCGTCTGCGGGACATGACCCTCTTGCCGGACAAACTGGTCACGACTTTGTCGCTGGGATACGCTACCCGACAGCAGTTGCGTGCTGCAATGCACTATCTACTGAGCAGAGGCAACACGCCAGCGCCAGGCGCTTTTCTTCGCCGACTGGCGCACCGTTCGCCACAACATAAGGAGACGTTGATGACTATTGCTGAACAACTGGAAGAACTCGGCAGGCGTAAGGGTTTTCGTCAGGTGCGCCATGAAGGACGTCACGAAGGACAAAAAGCCGAGGCGCTTCGCATCGCCTGTGAAATGTACTCAGTGGGATGGACAAAGCTGTCGTACAGCGTTTCACTGGTCTGAGTGAAGCTGAACTGGCGCAGCTCAAACATTAAGACTGCGCCGCTCTTTTCTCAAAGTAGCCCTTTCAGGCTCAGCGTGCGGCGGGTGGCGACATTCAGATCGTATTTTGTCAGATCCGCCGGGCTAACCCAGGCGTAATCCTGAAATTCCTCATTGATCTCCACTTCACGGTTCGCGCTGATGCAGTCAAAAATCAGGTAGATCATATAGATCTCTTCTTTACTGCCATCGGCGTAGGTTTTTATGCGCACATCGTCGCTAAAAGTCCATGGCGTTACCTGCTGCAACACCAGTTTCTCACCAAGCTCTTCGCGAATTTCGCGGCGCAACGCGTCTTCAATACGCTCACCAGGTTCGACTCCCCCGCCACTGAGTGCCCATTGGCCGGGAAAAACACCGCGATCGTCCGCCATTTTGCATAGCAAATAATCACCTTCATTTTGAATCAGCGGGCATACAATTGTCCTTTGACGCATGATTTAGTCCTTATCCTTATGACGGGTATAGGGTTTATACCACCAACCTTGCGGGGATGCAGTAAGCTGCCAAAAAAGAGCAAATTGTTCTGTGCAAGCGCATTTAATGAAAACGGGCGCGTAAAAATCGTGGATTGATGTAAAAAATCATTTTTAGTTCAGTATTCTTAAAAAAAATGATCGTACAATCAGCCGCTTTGGAACATTGGACTATTGTTGCGCGGATAAGAGAAATGAAAAAGAGTATATATTTGGGTTTTGCCAGCCTTCTGCTGGCGTCTGCCGGGGCAAATGCTGTGAGCTTGAGCGGCCAGGTGGGTGAGCACTATACCAACCTCGGCGTGGGTATGGGAACGGAAACCAGTGGCCTGGCGTTGAGCGGCAACTGGGCGCATAACGATGATGATGGCGATATCGCTGGTCTGGGCCTGGGTTACAACATTCCGCTGGGGCCGTTTATGGGGACGGTTGGCGGTAAAGGCGTTTACCTTAACCCGAATGCCGGGAGCGAAGGGTATGCGCTGGCCGTTGGTGGTGGCCTGGCATGGCAGGTTAGCGATAGCTTCCGTCTCTTTGGCGAATATTATTACTCCCCGGACTCCCTCTCCAGCGGGGTTAACGACTACCGTGAAGCGAATGCCGGTGCGCGTCTGACCATTATTCGTCCGCTCAGTATCGAAGCCGGTTACCGTTATGTCGAGCTGACCGGTAAAGAAGGCAACCGCGATAATGCGGTGGCGGATGGCCCGTATGTCGGCGTCAACGCCAGCTTCTGATCCTTCGGCGCGGCGTCCGTCCGCGCCAGTTTCTTACCTCTTTTCTTCCCTTCATGCGGTATAGTGTTTCAACCTCTATTGCTGGAGAAAATAATGTTAAACGTAGAGATGCTGTCAACCGGCGATGAAGTCTTGCACGGGCAAATCGTGGACACCAATGCCGCCTGGCTGGCAGATTTTTTCTTTAATCAGGGGCTACCGCTTACCCGACGTAATACCGTGGGCGATAACCTCGACGACCTGGTGGCCATTCTGCGTGAGCGCAGCCAACAGGCGGATATTCTTATTGTTAATGGTGGCCTGGGCCCAACCAGCGATGACCTCAGTGCGCTGGCGGCGGCAACGGCGAAGGGCGAAGCGCTGGTATTACATGAAGAGTGGTTGACGCAGATGGAGCGCTTCTTTTCCGAGCGCGGACGCGTCATGGCGCCCAGCAACCGCAAGCAGGCGGAAATTCCTGCCAGTGCGGAGCTGGTCGACAACCCGGTCGGTACCGCCTGTGGTTTTGCCGTGCAGCTTAATCGCTGCCTGATGTTCTTTACGCCAGGAGTGCCTTCGGAGTTTAAAGTGATGGTGGAACGTGAAATTCTGCCGCGCATTCGCGCACGCTTTACGCTGCCTGAACCGCCTGTTTGCCTGCGCCTGACAACCTTTGGCCGTTCTGAAAGCGATCTGGCGCAAAACCTGTCGCATTTGACGTTACCTGAAGGTGTAGTGATGGGCTATCGCTCCTCAATGCCCATTATTGAACTGAAACTTACCGGTCCTGCTGAGCATCGCGAGGCGATGGAAGCGTTATGGCCGGAAGTGAAGCGGGTGGCCGGTGAGAGCCTCATTTTCGAAGGCACCGTCGGTTTGCCGGCGCTGCTTGCCGGGCGGTTGCGTGAACGTCAACTTAGCCTGACGCTGAGTGAACAGTTCACCGGCGGCCTGGTGGCGTTGCAACTTTCGCGTGCGGGTGCGCCGCTGCTGGTCAGCGAAGTTATCCCTTCGCAGGATGAAGCGTTAGTGCAGACTGCACGTTGGGCTGCGGGGCTGCGCGATCGCCATCTGGCCGGGCTGGCGCTGACCGTCACGGGACTCGAAGATGAGCATCTGAACTTCGCGCTGGCGACGCCGGAAGGTACGCATGCCTTACGCGTCAAGTTTAATACAAACCGACACAGCCTGACGGTACGTCAGGAAGTCTGTGCCATGATGGCGCTGAATATTCTGCGTCGTTGGCTCAATGGCCAGGACGTTGCCAGCGACCATGGCTGGATCAATGTCGTCGAATCCTTATTTGTTGAGTAATCCTTTTACGCCGGAAGAAATTATCCTTCCGGCGCTCTTTCAGTCCAGCCTGTTGTACTCCACCTGAAAAAATCTGCGTAATACTTCACATTTTCTATTCATGAAACGTCCAGCATGCTGGATCGCCATAGCTTTATGATCGCTCTCACAAAATCGGTTCCCCTAAGCCGTAACACTGATTCCAATATTCAGGACTGGAGTCCAATATGTTGGAATCAAGCAAAGTACCGGCACTCAGCCGGGCAATTGAAATCCTTAATCTCATCGCACGTATTGGGCCTTGCAGCGCTGCGGTAATCATCGAAGAGACAGGCATTCCCAAAAGCACCGCCTATTTAATTTTAGCGGAATTAAAGAAAGCGCGGTTATTGCGTATTGATAGCAATGACAACTACTGCTTATGGACAAAGCTCGTTGAACTTGCCGGGCATGCTTTGGGAAGAATGGATCTGCGCGAGATTGCCCGTCCCCGGCTGACTGAACTTATGGATGAGACCGGTCTGCTCTGCCATCTCGGCATTATTGATGACGCAAATGCCTATTACATTCTCAAAATAGAATCCTCCTCCACTATCAGCGTGCGCTCGCACGAGGGCAAAAGTCTTTCCCTTTATCGCTCCGGCATAGGGAAGTGTCTGCTTGCCTGGCAACCGCCCGCGACGCGCGATGAAATCATCCGTCATTTGCACTGGGAAAAAGCGACGTCGTCGACTATCGCCAATGCCCAACAATTACACGATGAGCTGGTGCTGATTCGTTCCAGGGGGTGGAGCTATGACAATGGCGAAGATTACCCCGATGTCCGATGTGTCGCTGCCCCCGTCTTTGATGCCCGCAATGCGCTAACGGCAGCCATTTCGGTCGTGGGAACCCGACTGCAAATTAATGAGGAAAACCGGGATTACCTCGCAGGTAAGGCGATTACTTGCGCAAAAGATATTTCCCGGCTTTTAGGGTGGAAAAGCCCTTTCGACAAGCAAGCATCATAAAAAGGAGAACATCATGACCTTACCGAAAATTAAACATGTCCGAGCCTGGTTCATTGGCGGCGCTACCGCAGAGAAAGGGGCAGGCGGCGGTGATTATCACGATCAGGGCGCTCATCACTGGATAGATGACCATATCGCCACCCCCATGAGCAAATACAAGGCCTATGAACAATCCCGGCAGTCTTTCGGTATTAACGTGCTGGGAACCTTAATTGTTGAAGTGGAAGCCGAAAATGGCCAGACGGGCTTTGCTGTTTCCACGGCAGGCGAGATGGGCTGCTTTATCGTTGAAAAGCATTTAAACCGCTTTATCGAGGGTAAATGCGTCAGCGATATCAAGCTTATTCATGATCAAATGCTTAACTCAACCTTGTATTACGCAGGGTCTGGCGGGCTGGTTATGAATACGATTTCCTGTGTCGATCTGGCCTTGTGGGATCTGTTTGGCAAGGTTGTCGGGTTACCCGTTTATAAATTGCTCGGTGGGGCAGTGCGTGACGAAATCCAGTTTTATGCGACCGGCGCGCGCCCAGACCTGGCTAAAGAGATGGGGTTTATTGGCGGCAAAATGCCGACACACTGGGGCCCGCATGATGGTGATGCGGGTATTCGCAAAGATGCGGCAATGGTTGCTGAGTATCGCGAGAAATGCGGTGAAGATTTCTGGCTGATGCTGGATTGCTGGATGAGCCAGGATGTTAATTATGCAACCAAATTGGCCCATGCCTGTGCCCCGTATAATCTGAAATGGATCGAGGAGTGTCTGCCACCGCAGCAATATGAGGGCTATCTCGAACTTAAACGTAATGCTCCTGCCGGCATGATGGTCACCAGCGGTGAGCATCACGGTACGCTGCAATCATTTCGTACGTTATCGGAAACCGGGATTGATATCATGCAGCCCGATGTCGGCTGGTGCGGCGGCTTAACGACGCTGGTGGAAATCGCCGCGATCGCAAAAGCACGCGGGCAGCTTGTCGTGCCACATGGTTCTTCGGTTTATTCCCATCACGCGGTTATTACCTTCACTAATACGCCGTTTAGCGAGTTTTTAATGACCAGCCCCGACTGCTCTACGCTGCGTCCGCAATTTGATCCCATCCTGGTGGATGAACCGGTGCCAGTAAATGGTCGCATTCATAAGCGTGTGCTGGATAAACCGGGCTTCGGTGTTGAGCTTAATCGCAACTGTAATTTAAAGCGCCCGTATAACCATTAATTCCTCCGCGTCGCGCCGCCATGACGCGGCGCAGCCCTACATGAGGTCATTTCGATGAATACCAGCTTATTGGATAGCGTGGTAAAGAAAAACCGCGCTCGTTTAATCCCCTTTATGTTGATGTTATACGTCCTGGCATTTCTTGATCGTTCTAATATTGGCTTTGCAAAAGAGACGTATCAGATAGACACCGGCCTTAGCAACGAAGCCTATGCGTTGGGAGCGGGGATCTTTTTTGTGGTGTACGCCTTCCTCGGCGTGCCGGCTAATCTGTTGATGCGTAAGTTTGGCGCACGCTACTGGATTGGAGGGACGACCCTGTTATGGGGGTTTCTCTCCGCGGCAATGGCCTGGGCTGATACCGAAGCCAAATTTCTGCTTGTCCGCACGCTTCTTGGGGCGGCGGAAGCCGGCTTCTTCCCTGGCATGATTTACCTGACCTCTCAATGGTTCCCTCAGCGCAATCGCGCCAGCATTATGGGGCTTTTTTACATGGGGGCGCCATTAGCTTTGACTCTGGGTTCACCGCTGTCCGGCGCTTTACTTGAGATGCATGGTTTTATGGGGCATCCGGGGTGGTTCTGGATGTTCTTGATTGAAGGCCTGCTGGCTGTTTCCGCGGGTATCTTTACCTTCTTCTGGCTGGACGATACGCCATCGCAGGCACGGTTTCTCACGCCGCAAGAGAAGGGCGTTCTTGAGGCCCAGCTTGCCAGCGAAGAGGAGAGTAAAGTGACGTCACGTCTGACCGATGCGCTGCGTAATGGACGGGTATGGCAACTGGCTATCATTTATCTGACTATCCAGGTCGCGGTATATGGATTGATTTTTTTTCTGCCGACACAAGTGGCCGCATTGCTGGGGACAAAAGTGGGGTTCACCGCCTCTGTCGTCACCGCTATCCCCTGGATTGCCGCCCTGTTTGGTACCTGGCTTATTCCTCGTTATTCCGATAAGACTGGTGAAAGACGCAACATTGCTGCGCTGACGCTGTTAGCGGCGGGCATTGGTATTGGCGTATCGGGCCTGGTCTCTCCCGTGCTGGCCATTGTCGCTTTATGCGTCGCGGCGGTGGGATTTATTGCTGTACAACCTGTTTTCTGGACCATGCCAACGCAGCTTCTGTCCGGAACAGCGCTGGCGGCAGGTATTGGCTTTGTGAATTTGTTTGGCGCGGTCGGCGGATTTCTGGCCCCGATCATTCGTGTCAAAGCCGAAACCCTGTTTGCCAGCGGCGCTGCCGGGCTTCTCACCCTTGCTGGCGTGGCGATTGCCGGTGCGCTGATCATTTTAACACTGAATGTAAGACAGGCTGTCTCTCACTCGAACAGCGTTCATTCATAACAAAAAGGAAGTGAAATGACAATGGATCCGATTTTATCCAACCCGTTTAAAGCGGGTCTGCTAAAAGGCGAAACGCAGATTGGCCTGTGGTTAAGTTCCACGACATCGTATATGGCTGAGATTGCAGCGACCTCCGGGTATGACTGGTTATTGATTGATGGCGAACATGCGCCAAATACTATTCAGGATCTCTACCACCAGTTGCAGGCCATTGCGCCTTACACCAGCCAGGCCGTCATTCGGCCCGTTGAGGGGAGCCGTGTTCTTATCAAACAGGTGCTCGATATTGGTGCCCGTACATTGTTAATTCCCATGGTGGAGAGCGCAGAGCAGGCGCAGGATGTGGTGGCGGCCACGCGTTACCCGCCACAGGGTGTTCGCGGCGTGGGGGCGAGTGTCGCGCGCGCCGCCCGCTGGGGCCGGGTCGAAAATTATATGGCCCGCGCGAATGAAGAGTTGTGCTTGTTGATTCAGGTTGAAAGCAAAGCGGCGCTGGATAACCTTGATGCCATTTTGCATGTTGATGGTATTGATGGGGTCTTTATCGGTCCTGCCGACCTCTCCGCATCGTTGGGCTATCCTGACAACAGTGGTCATCCGGACGTGCAACGCGCCATTGAGCAGGCCATTAAGCAGATACGTGATGCCGGGAAAGCGGCGGGTTTTCTGGCAGTCGATCCGCTCATGGCAAAAAAAGTGCTGGAGTGGGGGGCTAACTTCGTGGCGGTCGGTGTGGACACCATGTTGTATACGAATGCGTTAGATGAACGGCTGGCGATATTTAAAGGGGCCAGACCTTCGGCATCGGCAACGAAGGGCAGTTATTAATTATTCGCCCGCCGGGAGGGTTACGGCGGGCGAACCTTTTAGCGCAACGCCTGCGCCAGTAGTGTAATAGGATGTTCGCAGCGAAGGCTTGTGGACATCTCCACCTGCCACTTACAGGTTTCACAATCTGTGATCACCAAATCCGCACCGCTCTCCTCAATCTGGCGGAACAGCGGTTCGCCAATCGCCTGCGCTGTGGCGTAATTTTCACGCTTAAAGCCGTAGGTTCCCGCTATCCCGCAACAACGTGAATCCAGTACGGTAAGTTCCAGTCCGGGAATACGTCGCAGCAGATCCAGGGTGTAGTGCGTCCAGCCCATTTTCTCCATATGGCACGGTGTGTGATAAACCACTTTCAACGGTAACTCTTTGAGCTTGAGCGTATTGCCTTCTTCCAGCTTGCGCCAGATCCAACGCGTAGCCAGGTCGATGTGCGGACGTAAATGGTGGTTATCGACGTCCAGCAGATGCGGATATTCATCTCGCAAAGTGAAGGTACAGGTTGATGAGGTGGCAATCACCGGAATACCGTCTCCTGTGATGCTCTGCTGCAACGCCCGAATATTAAATTCCGCCTGCTTTTTCGCTTTCGCAAAATAGCCATTGGCAATCAGCGGCACCCCGCAACATTTTTCCTGACGCAGGATCTGCACACCGATTCCCATCGCGTTCAGCACTTGCAAGAGATCTTTGCCCAGTTGCGGATGGTTGTAATTCACATAGCAGCCATGGAAAAACGCCACCTGCTGATCAAATGCCTTTTGCTTGTCAGCCACGGAGCGGTACCAGCGGCGGAAAGTGCCATGGGAATATTTTGGCAGCGTCCGGTGATGATCGATTTTCAGCGCCTTATCGAGCAACTGGCGAACGGGTTTGAGCGACGTGGCGGTATTGACCAGCGGCGCGAATGGGGTGGATAACGACCCCATCAAATCCGTATGGCTCAGAATGGCATTACGCAGTGAAGGTGGATTGACGGCATATTGCGAACGCGCACGCTGAATAATATCGCCAATCTTTACGCCAGACGGACAGGCGGTTTCACAGCGTTTACAGTTGGTGCAGTATTTCAGCGCCTCGTCAAACAACGCCGGGTCTTTTAGACGTAAGCGCTCCCCATCCGGCCCCGCCTGTTTCGGGCCAGGGTAAGCAGGATTCACCGCACTGACCGGGCAAACCGTGGTGCACACGGTGCATTTGATACAGCTTTCAAACTGAGTTGTGGTCATTTTACCTCCCCCCGGCGCAAATTTGTTCTGCGGCATACAGCGCGGTAACCGCGCAAACGCCACCCCCACACCCCTGAGCAACCGCATCAAAGCCACCCAAAACGGAGCCCACCACATACAGATTATCCAGCGTCGTGCCCTGGCGCTTAGCGCGTAGCGTTTCGTCAGTGATCACGCCAAACTGCTGCCATGGCTGGGTATCAAAGACGTTGTCGCGATACCAGCTTTCCCGTCCGGGGCTTTGTAACACGTCGAGGTCAAAAATGGTTTCCCGTACGCGATCGCGTTCGGCAATCAAACCGTTACTGAAAAAACTGCCGCTGGCGAGCACCACATGGCGTGGACGTAGCGCAATATCCTCGTGCTTGCGCGTCCACAGTTGTGTCACGCGCCCACTTTCCACATCGGCACGGATCACCTCATCACCGGGCATCCATGTCCCACCGCTTTGGATAAAACGCTGTTGCAGGCGTGATTGCATACGGGTGCCGGGAAC
The DNA here is from genome assembly GCF_015167655.1 of Citrobacter sp. BDA59-3. Classification (NCBI taxonomy): domain Bacteria; kingdom Pseudomonadati; phylum Pseudomonadota; class Gammaproteobacteria; order Enterobacterales; family Enterobacteriaceae; genus Citrobacter; species Citrobacter sp. BDA59-3. The sequence goes on along the minus strand of NZ_CP063427.1, from coordinate 3,720,259 downwards.
CGATGGGGGCAGGGTAGGCAGCAACCGTAGCGGACAGGAGAGTTGCTGGTTAAGTCGTGTAAAGACGGCGCTATCCTGCAGGCCGAAACAGGCCGGGAAGTAAAGCTCGTCGTACTGACGGCTTAACGGCAGCAAGGCGCGGTACAGCTCGTCAAAATTCTGTGCAACATCCAGTACACGGGCGATATTGACGGCGCGAAATTCACTCGGGTTATCCCGCACGCGGTCCAGCACCGGCAGCGTTATCTCTTCTGCGGTGGCATTTATGCCACGTTTTTTCAGTGACGCGGCAGCGAGTTGCGGCTGAAAATCGAGAAACCCACAAATACCGACGACCCCAATGGCAATATCTTTTGTCGGCTGGAGAGGAATTTCATTGGGGCTTAACCAGGCCTGACGGAAGGTACCCAGTGGGGTGACGCGGATATGCGGCGTATCGGCCTCACCTTTTAGCGCCAGGCCGCAGTCTGCCAGCATGGTCTGGGTCATTTTTGCATAGTGGCGTACCCTTTCAGCGCCCAGTAAGGCATAAGGATGTTCGCTTTGCATACGCTGTAACGCGTCTACCCCGGCGATGAGGTCGGTGACCGGTTGCCCATCCGGCAGACGGGAGAGTAAGTCCAGCGAGCCGGAAGAGAAATTGAGTGCACTCTGACCGCGGCTGACAATGGCACAGTGTTGACCGTTTTCGCTCAGCCGAATGCCGCAGAGTAACCCGGCGAGGCCGCCGCCGATAATAACCGTATCAAATTTCATCAGTTGGCTCCTTTTCAAGCCCGCACAGTCCTTGATAGACCCAACGTGTAAATTCACTTTCGCGTAGCGCATCCCCCCAGGCGACAGGTTTGATGCCCTTCCAGCGCTCATTCAAAAATGCGCAAAGCTGGTTAATAGATTCTGTTTCGCTGGTCACCCGCATGCTGTGCAGTAAGCCGGCTGCGCGACAGGCGCACAGTTCACCCTGACATGTGCCCATGCCCACGCGGGTACGGCGGCGCAGATCCAGCAGAGAGTTAACATTCAAGTTTTCAACGGCATACTGGACTTCCCCGGCGGTGACGGCTTCGCATTCGCACACCAGGCTACGACTGTGGCGATCGCTGCCCAGCGAGGCTGGCGTGCGATCGCCATGGCGATAAATAGCCGAACCGCGTAGCGGCACCGGCAGTGAGATAATTTTTTTTAGCGCCTGTTCGGTAGGTTGCTGTGAGCCGGGCAACGGCGTTGTCGCTGTGGTACAAGGGGTGTTAAGACCGAGCTTGCGGCAGACGGCATCTGTGGCCCACTCCGCCATCAGACGGTAGGTCATCAGCTTGCCGCCGGTAATGGTGATAAAGCCTTCCATCCCGTCACGTTGAGCGTGATCGAGCAGCACAATACCACGGCTTACGTTACGTCCTGTCGGGTCATCATCGCTGGCAACCAAAGGACGTACGCCTGCATAGGCGCGCAGGATACGGGTTTGCGCCATTACTGGCGCCAGCTTTTCCCCTTCACGCAGCAGAATATCGACTTCTTCAGGCGTCACCCGAATGTTGTCAATATCCTTATAGTCAATATGCGTCGAGGTGGTGCCAATCAGGGAAATGGTATCGCCGGGTACGAGGATGTCGGCATCGGCCGGTTTACGACAACGGTTTATCACATGCTGATTGATACGGTGGTCGAGTATCAGCAGGGCTCCTTTGGCCGGGAACATGCGAATCCGTAAATCCGCATACTCCGCGATGCGCTGTCCCCAGATCCCGGCGGCATTGACCACGACAGGAGCATGCAGAGGATAAATTTCATGGGTTTGCGGGTTCATCAGTTGTACGCCGGTGACCCTGTCGCCCTGGCGTATTAATCCGCAGACTTCGTGACCTGTCAGGATAGTGGCGCCATGTTCACGCGCATCCAGCATATTACTGGCGGTCAGGCGAAAAGGATCCACCGTGCCATCGGGTACGCGGACGGCGCCAGTCAGTGCCGGATTTACGCTGGGCTCCGTGCGCCGCGCTTCTTCTGACGTAATGGCCTGCGCGTTAATCCCTGCGCGCTGGCAGGCGTCAATAAAGACAGGCTGATAAGCCAGATCGTCTTCCGGCAGGGTGATAAATAAACCGTCTGTAGGCTCAATACAGTGGCGAGCGATACGCTTGAGGATTTGGTTTTCTGCAATACATTCCCGGGCGGATTCGTTATCGGTCACTGCGTAACGCGCACCGCTGTGCAATAAACCGTGATTGCGGCCGGTGGCACCTGTGGCAATGTCATGGCGTTCAAGCAGTACCACGCGCAGTCCGCGCAATGCACAGTCGCGGGCGATGCCTGCTCCGGTCGCGCCACCGCCGATGATGATGACATCGTAATCGTTTGAGTTACCCATATTTTCGTCTTCCGAGCGGGATTCCATAGAAACATTTAGCCACACTGTTGCTATGAATTGTTTGATATCGCGCATATTCGAGCAAAAAACGAAAATAACCAGAGTGGTTTTATGTCTGAAAGTGGAGCTTTGTCATAAATATGTAACATAAGGTGCGACAAATCGCCTTTTGTCGTTAGAATTTGCCGGGTAAAACCGTTACAAACGAAATCATGGTTTCGTTTTCACTCATAGTAGTCACATATAATGATAAAACCCTGCCACGGAGGCATATATGTTGAGTATTTTCCGGCCAGAATCCCACCGAGAAAGACTTCCTGAAGATCGTATCGACCCGGTTTATCGTCGTCTGCGCTGGCAGATCTTCCTGGGTATTTTCTTTGGCTATGCGGCCTATTATCTGGTGCGCAAAAATTTTGCGTTGGCCATGCCTTACCTTGTGGAGCAGGGCTTTTCCCGCGGTGATTTAGGGTTTGCGCTGTCGGGGATCTCCATTGCCTATGGTTTCTCAAAGTTCATTATGGGGTCGGTCTCGGATCGTTCGAATCCGCGCGTTTTTCTGCCCGCCGGGTTGATTCTGGCCGCGGCAGTCATGTTGTTCATGGGATTTGTCCCGTGGGCGACATCGAGCATTGCCATTATGTTTGTGCTGCTGTTCCTGTGTGGTTGGTTCCAGGGAATGGGGTGGCCGCCGTGCGGACGTACCATGGTGCACTGGTGGTCGCAAAAAGAGCGTGGCAGGATAGTGTCTGTATGGAACTGTGCGCACAACGTCGGCGGCGGTATTCCCCCGTTGCTGTTCCTGTTGGGTATGGCCTGGTTTAACGACTGGCACGCGGCGCTGTATATGCCTGCGTTTGGGGCAATCATTGTGGCGATCTTCGCGTTCGCTATGATGCGCGATACTCCTCAGTCCTGCGGCTTGCCGCCGATTGAAGAGTATAAAAACGACTACCCGGACGATTACAGCGAAAAGGCAGAAGAGGAACTGACGGCGAAGCAAATCTTTATGCAGTACGTCTTCCCGAACCGTCTGCTCTGGTACATCGCCATCGCCAACGTCTTCGTTTATCTGCTGCGCTACGGCATTCTGGACTGGTCACCCACCTACCTGAAAGAAGTGAAACATTTCGCGCTGGATAAATCTTCCTGGGCCTATTTCTTTTATGAATATGCCGGGATCCCAGGGACGCTGATTTGCGGCTGGATGTCGGACAAAGTCTTCAAAGGTAACCGTGGTGCAACAGGCGTCTTCTTTATGACGCTGGTCACCATTGCCACGATCATCTACTGGTTAAACCCGGCGGGTAATCCGACGATAGATATGGTCTGTATGATTGTCATTGGCTTCCTGATCTACGGCCCGGTGATGCTCATTGGTCTGCACGCTCTTGAACTGGCTCCGAAAAAAGCCGCCGGTACGGCAGCGGGCTTCACCGGTTTATTCGGCTACCTTGGCGGGTCGGTGGCGGCCAGTGCGATTGTGGGTTACACCGTCGATTTCTTTGGCTGGGACGGTGGTTTTATGGTGATGATTGGCGGCAGCATTCTGGCTGTGCTTTTGCTGATTGTGGTGATGATTGGCGAACGCAAACATCATGCACAAGTGGCGGCTAAGCGCCGGTAAGGCAATAAAAAGGGCCGCGCGCGGCCCTTTTACATTTCAATCTCAATATCCCCTTTTGCTTTGCAGCAGCAGGGTAATATTTCGTCAGGCTGGATAAAGGCCAACGGCTCGGTCAGCCAGTCGACCTGGCCTGTGACCAGGCGACAGCGACAGGAGCCGCAGTAACCTTCGCGGCACTGGTATTCCACCGGCACGCGGTGTGATTCCAGCGCCACCAGCAATGACGGATGTTCTTCCTGGCACAACACCTGTGTGCCCGTCAGCCGTAAGGTTACGCGCGTCATCAGAGCTGGAAGTTACTCAGGTCGTCGGTATCGACTTCGGCGTCGATCTGGCCAACCAGATAAGAGCTGACTTCCACTTCCTGCGGAGCCACCTGAACGTTGTCAGAGACCAGCCATGTATTGATCCACGGTATCGGGTTAGAGCGGGTCTGGAACGGCAAGTCCAGGCCGACCGCCTGCATGCGGATATTGGTGATGTACTCAATATACTGCCACAGGATGTCTTTATTCAGACCGATCATAGAGCCGTCGCGGAACAGATACTCTGCCCACTCTTTCTCCTGCTGCGCCGCCTGGACGAACAGGTCATAGCACTCCTGTTTGCACTCTTCGGCAATCTCCGCCATTTCCGGGTCATCGCTACCTGAACGCAGCAGGTTCAGCATGTGCTGAGTCCCGGTCAGATGCAGCGCTTCATCGCGTGCGATCAGACGGATGATTTTGGCGTTGCCTTCCATCAATTCGCGCTCCGCAAAGGCGAAAGAGCAGGCAAAGCTGACATAGAAGCGAATAGCTTCCAGTGCGTTAACGCTCATCAGACACAGATACAGTTTCTTTTTCAGCTCGCGCAGGTTCACGATCACGGTTTTACCGTTAACGGTATGGGTACCTTCGCCAAGCAGATGCCAGTAGCTGGTTAGCTCAATCAGCTCATCGTAATAGGCCGAAATGCCCTCGGCACGTTTCTGGATCTGCTCGTTGGTGACGATATCGTCAAACACAATCGCCGGATCGTTCACGATGTTACGGATGATGTGGGTGTAAGAGCGCGAATGGATCGTTTCTGAAAACGCCCAGGTTTCAACCCAGGTTTCCAGTTCCGGGATCGAAATCAGCGGCAACAGCGCCACGTTCGGGCTACGACCCTGAATAGAGTCCAGCAGCGTCTGGTATTTCAGGTTGCTGATGAAAATGTGTTTTTCGTGTTCCGGCAACGCCTGGTAGTCAATACGGTCGCGGGAAACGTCAACTTCTTCCGGACGCCAGAAGAAGGAGAGTTGCTTTTCAATCAGCTTTTCAAAGATGTCATATTTTTGCTGATCGTAGCGTGCCACGTTGACCGGCTGGCCGAAGAACATTGGCTCTTTGAGCTGGTCGTTTTTCGTCTGTGAAAAGGTGGTGTATGCCATGAGTGTGTCCTGTGAGAGATTTTGTAGATCGGGCAAACAAAATCGTAGGCCGGGTAAGCGTAGCGTCACCCGGCATTTACATTAGATCTTACATGCGCCGCTTTCGCAGCCATCATCCTGAATGGACGGCACCAGATCATCCTGCGCATCTTCCGCACCGTCGCGGGTGTTTTGATAGTACAGGGTCTTCACGCCAAATTTATAGGCAGTGAGCAAGTCTTTCAGCAATTGCTGCATCGGCACTTTTCCGGACGGGAAGCGTGTCGGGTCATAGTTGGTATTTGCAGAGATCGACTGGTCGATAAATTTCTGCATGATGCCCACCAGTTGCAGATAGCCGTCGTTGTTCGGCATTTCCCACAGCAGCTCGTACTTATCTTTCAGCAACTCATAATCCGGCACCACCTGACGCAGGATACCGTCTTTCGACGCCTTGATGCTCACATGGCCGCGCGGCGGCTCAATGCCGTTGGTGGCGTTGGAGATCTGCGATGAGGTTTCCGACGGCATCAGCGCAGACAGCGTGGAGTTACGCAGGCCGTAAGTTTTCACCGATTCACGCAGGGCGTCCCAGTCGTAGTGCAGCGGCTCGCTGGTGATACCGTCCAGGTCTTTCTTGTAGGTATCAATAGGCATAATGCCTTTGGAGTAGGTGGTTTCGTTAAACCACGGGCATGCGCCTTGCTCTTTCGCCAGTTCGTTAGATGCTTTCAGCAGGTAGTACTGGATTGCTTCGAACGTTTTGTGGGTCAGGTTGTTGGCGCTGCCGTCGGAGTAGCGTTTGCCGTTTTTCGCCAGCCAGTAGGCGAAGTTAATCACGCCAATACCCAGCGTACGGCGGCCCATTGCACCGCGTTTTGCCGCCGGAATCGGGTAGTCCTGGTAATCCAGCAGGGCATCAAGCGCACGCACGGCAAGCACCGCCAGCTCTTCCAGCTCATCCAGATTAGAAATCGCACCCAGGTTAAAGGCAGACAGTGTGCAGAGCGCGATTTCACCGTTTTCGTCGTTCACGTCTTCCAGCGGTTTGGTTGGCAGAGCGATTTCCAGGCACAGATTAGACTGGCGCACTGGCGCAACCACCGGGTCAAATGGGCTGTGGGTATTGCAATGGTCAACGTTCTGGATATAGATACGGCCGGTAGAGGCACGTTCCTGCATCATCAACGAGAACAGCTCAACGGCTTTTACGCGCTGTTTGCGGATGCTGTCGTCTTTCTCATATTTGGTGTACAGACGTTCGAATTCATCCTGATCGGCGAAGAACGCGTCATACAGGCCCGGGACATCAGACGGGCTGAACAGGGTGATCTCTTCCCCTTTCAGCAGGCGGGTGTACATCAGTTTGTTGATCTGTACGCCGTAGTCCATGTGACGTACACGGTTACCTTCAACGCCACGGTTGTTTTTCAGAACCAGCAGGCTTTCAACTTCCAGATGCCACATCGGATAGAACAGGGTCGCCGCACCACCGCGCACACCGCCCTGAGAGCAGGATTTTACCGCGGTCTGGAAGTGTTTGTAGAACGGGATACAGCCGGTGTGGAACGCTTCACCGCCGCGAATCGGGCTACCCAGCGCACGAATACGACCCGCGTTGATACCGATACCGGCACGCTGGGAAACGTATTTCACAATTGCGCTGGAAGTGGCGTTGATAGAGTCCAGGCTGTCGCCACACTCGATCAGCACGCAAGAGCTGAACTGACGGGTCGGAGTACGTACGCCGGACATAATCGGCGTCGGCAGAGAAATTTTGAAGGTAGAGACCGCATCATAGAAGCGCTTCACGTAGCTCAGACGCGTCTCGCGTGGGTACCCTGAGAACAGGCAGGCAGCCACCAGGATATAGAGGAACTGCGCGCTCTCGTAGATTTCGCCGGTTACACGGTTCTGAACCAGGTATTTGCCTTCAAGCTGCTTAACGGCCGCGTAGGAGAAATTCATATCGCGCCAGTGGTCGATAAACTCGTCCATCTGCTTGAACTCTTCTTCCGTGTAGTCTTCCAGCAGATGCGTGTCGTATTTGCCAAGTTCAACCATTTTTACCACATGATCGTACAGCGCTGGCGGCTCGAACTGACCGTAGGCTTTTTTACGCAGATGGAAAATGGCCAGGCGCGCGGCGAGGTACTGGTAGTCTGGCGCTTCACGGGAGATCAGGTCCGCAGCGGCTTTGATGATAGTCTCGTGAATGTCGGACGTTTTGATGCCGTCGTAGAACTGAATATGGGAACGCAGTTCCACCTGGGAGATGGATACATTACTCAGCCCCTCTGCCGCCCAATCGAGCACCCGATGAATTTTGTCGAGATTGATGCGCTCGGTGCTACCGTCGCGCTTTGTCACCAGCAGACTCTGATTCATGTGAAATTTACCTGTCCGTGAATAAAAAATATCCCCCAATTATCCACAGAACCACGTTGTGACTAAGTCTGTGGATAAATACTATATGTTGGGGGTATATGATAAGAGAAACGCTATATGGTGAGTATTCTAGTAAGGATTCTTTTGAGTACAAGAGTTGATTTTGACGTTAAATTGAGGTTGCAAAAGAGTGATAAAGGCTAAGTCCACGTCGCATAAGGCCTGGCGGGGATGTCAATATTTCGCAAAAAAAAATGAAAATTTGATCAAACGCTGATTTCTTCATCGGGAAGGGGAGATCGCGCGACATGATGTAGCGCAATCTTTATAAGAATAGTGAATGACGTCAGACGTTTTTTGGCTTTGTATGTAACATATAATTCACATCCACACCGGGCGCGAGCTTAAAGGCATTTAACAGCGGGTTGTAATGCAGGCCCGTAATGTGACGCTCCTTTAGCCCGGATTCATTCACCCAACCGAGCAGTTCTGCCGGTTTGATAAATTTCTTCACATCGTGCGTCCCTTTCGGCACCATTTTCAGCACATACTCCGCGCCAACCACCGCCATCAACCACGCTTTGCCGTTACGGTTAATCGTCGAGAAGAAGACGTGGCCGCCGGGTTTGACCAGCCGCGCGCAGGCGTTGACCACCGATTGCGGGTCCGGTACGTGTTCCAGCATCTCCATGCAGGTGACAACATCATATTGCTGTGGATGTTTGTCGGCGTGGTCTTCGACAGTCTCTTGCACGTATTCGACGCGAATGCCGGACTCCAGAGCATGCAGCCTGGCGACCTGTAGCGGTTCAAAACCCATATCCAGCCCGGTGACTATCGCCCCTTCGCGCGCCATGCTCTCCGCCAGAATGCCGCCACCGCAGCCGACATCCAGGACATTCTTGCCAAACAGACCGTCAGCACGTTCTGCAATATAGCCCAGACGTAATGGATTGATGCGATGAAGAGGTTTGAATTCACCTTCCAGATCCCACCAGCGAGAAGCGACCGCTTCAAATTTGGCGATTTCAGCCTGGTCAACGTTTTGAGCAACCGACGTTTTTTCGGCATTCATGGGGATACGTACTCCTTATTTAGCAAGACGGATGAGTATAACAGTCTGCTGGCGCTAATAAAGCGCCCTGCGGGGTCTTTCCGTTTACCTGATTCATTACGGTTGTGTTATAATTTGCGACCTTTGAATCCGGGATACAGTAGAGGGATAGCGGTTAGATGAGCGACCTTGCGAGAGAAATTACACCGGTCAACATCGAGGAAGAGCTGAAAAGTTCTTATCTGGATTATGCCATGTCGGTCATTGTTGGCCGTGCGCTGCCAGATGTCCGCGATGGTCTAAAGCCGGTTCACCGTCGCGTACTTTACGCCATGAACGTCTTGGGCAATGACTGGAACAAAGCCTACAAAAAATCTGCCCGTGTCGTTGGTGACGTAATCGGTAAATACCATCCCCATGGTGATTCCGCAGTGTATGACACCATTGTGCGTATGGCACAGCCATTTTCACTGCGCTACATGCTGGTTGATGGTCAGGGTAACTTCGGTTCGATTGACGGCGACTCCGCGGCGGCAATGCGTTATACGGAAATCCGTCTGGCGAAAATTGCCCATGAGCTGATGGCCGACCTGGAAAAAGAGACCGTTGATTACGTCGACAACTACGACGGTACGGAAAAAATCCCTGATGTTATGCCTACCAAGATCCCGAACCTGCTGGTGAACGGGTCTTCCGGTATTGCAGTCGGGATGGCGACCAACATTCCTCCGCATAACCTGACGGAAGTGATTAACGGTTGCCTGGCGTACATTGATAATGAAGACATCAGCGTTGAAGGGCTGATGGAACATATCCCTGGGCCGGACTTCCCGACCGCCGCCATTATTAACGGTCGTCGCGGTATTGAAGAAGCGTACCGAACCGGGCGTGGCAAAATTTATATTCGCGCCCGCGCGGAAGTGGAAGCTGACGCGAAAACCGGTCGTGAAACCATTATCGTGCATGAAATTCCGTATCAGGTGAACAAAGCACGTCTGATCGAGAAAATTGCCGAGCTGGTTAAAGATAAACGCGTTGAGGGTATCAGCGCGCTGCGTGACGAGTCTGATAAAGACGGAATGCGCATCGTGATTGAAATCAAACGTGACGCAGTGGGTGAGGTGGTGCTGAATAACCTGTACTCCCAGACCCAGCTCCAGGTTTCCTTCGGTATCAACATGGTGGCACTGCACCATGGCCAGCCGAAGATCATGAACCTGAAAGACATCCTGTCCGCGTTTGTCCGTCATCGCCGCGAAGTCGTGACGCGTCGTACGATTTTCGAACTGCGCAAAGCGCGCGACCGTGCGCATATCCTTGAAGCGCTGGCCGTTGCGCTGGCCAATATCGATCCGATTATCGAACTGATTCGCCGTGCGCCGACCCCGGCAGAAGCGAAAGCCGGTCTTATCGCACAGCCGTGGGATTTGGGCAACGTTTCCGCCATGCTGGAACGTGCGGGCGATAACGCCGCGCGCCCTGAATGGCTGGAGCCAGAGTTCGGTATTCGTGACGGCAAATACTACCTGACCGAACAGCAGGCACAGGCGATTCTGGATCTGCGTTTGCAGAAACTGACAGGCCTTGAGCATGAAAAACTGCTCGACGAGTATAAAGAGCTGCTGGAACAGATTGCCGAGCTGCTGCATATCCTCGGCAGCGCCGATCGTCTGATGGAAGTTATCCGCGAAGAGCTGGAACTGATTCGTGAGCAGTTCGGTGACGAGCGTCGTACTGAGATCACCGCCAATACCGCCGACATCAACATCGAAGATCTGATCAACGAAGAAGATGTTGTGGTTACGCTGTCGCATCAGGGCTACGTGAAATACCAGCCGCTTACCGACTACGAAGCGCAACGTCGTGGCGGTAAAGGCAAGTCTGCGGCGCGTATTAAAGAAGAAGACTTTATCGACCGTCTGCTGGTGGCCAACACCCACGACACGATCCTCTGCTTCTCCAGCCGTGGTCGTCTGTACTGGATGAAAGTTTACCAGTTGCCGGAAGCGAGCCGTGGCGCGCGTGGCCGTCCGATCGTCAACCTCCTGCCGCTGGAGCCGAATGAGCGTATCACCGCCATTCTGCCGGTACGCGAGTATGAAGAGGGCGTAAGTGTCTTTATGGCGACCGCCAGCGGTACCGTGAAGAAAACCGCGTTGACCGAGTTCAGCCGTCCGCGCTCTGCCGGGATCATTGCGGTTAACCTCAATGAAGGCGACGAACTGATCGGCGTCGATCTGACCTCTGGTCAGGACGAAGTCATGCTGTTCTCTGCCGCTGGTAAAGTGGTGCGCTTCAAAGAAGATGCTGTTCGTGCGATGGGACGTACCGCAACAGGTGTTCGCGGTATCAAGCTGGCAGGCGAGGATAAAGTCGTTTCGCTGATCATTCCACGTGGCGAAGGGGCAATCCTCACCGTGACGCAGAATGGCTACGGTAAACGTACGGCTGAAACCGAGTACCCGACCAAATCTCGTGGTACGCAGGGCGTTATCTCTATCAAGGTGACCGAACGTAACGGTTCCGTGGTGGGTGCGGTACAGGTTACTGATACCGACCAGATCATGATGATTACCGATGCCGGTACGCTGGTGCGTACGCGTGTGTCGGAAATCAGCGTGGTAGGGCGTAATACCCAGGGTGTTATCCTTATTCGTACCGCGGAAGACGAAAACGTGGTCGGTCTGCAGCGTGTAGCCGAACCGGTGGACGACGAAGAACTTGACTCCATCGATGGCAGCGTCGCGGAAGGGGATGATGAAATCGCCCCGGAAGTTGACGATGGCGCGTCTGACGACGACGCCGACGAGTAATCTGTGCTGAGGGCCGGTTTTCCGGCCCTTTCTCTTTGCCATTGCGGCACCGGCATTTTACCGCTACTTTAACCTCAGTCACTTTTACACCCTCATGGCGGAGTTTCCCCAGGTTGAAATACCTCGTCTCTTTTCGTAGCACTTTGAAAGTCTCGCGCTATCTTTTCCGCGCGCTGGCTCTGGTGCTTTGGCTGCTGATTGCTCTCTTTTCGGTGTTCTACATCGTCAACGCGTTGCGTGATAAAGAGTCAGAAATACGCCAGGAATTTAACCTCAGTGCCGATCAGGCGCAGCGGTATATTCAGCGCACCTCCGACGTCATGAAAGAGCTGAAATACATCGCTGAAAACCGTCTGACGGCAGAAAACGGTATTCTTGCCTCTCGTGGGCTGGATGCGAAAACTGATGTACCTGATTTTCAGCCGCTGTTCCCCGATTCTGACTGCTCGAAAATGGGCACGGCCTGGCGTGGTTCTCTGGAGTCACTGGCCTGGTTTATGCGCTACTGGCGGGATAACTTCTCGGCGGCTTACGACCTGAATCGCGTATTCCTGATTGGGAGTGAGAATCTCTGCGTGGCGGATTTTGGCCTGCGTGATGTGCCGGTCGAACGCGACGAGACATTGAAAAGTCTGCATGAGCGTATTCTGAAATACCGCAACGCGCCGCAGGATGAACGTGGCAACAACCTGTACTGGATGAGCCAGGGGGCGCGTCCGGGAGTCGGCTATTTTTATGCGTTGACGCCGGTTTATCTGGGCAATCGTCTGCAGGCGTTGCTGGGAACGGAACAATCCATTCGGATGGAGAACTTTTTCACCCCCGGCAGTTTGCCAATGGGTGTGACCATCTTTGATGAAAGCGGGCGTGCGTTGATTTCCCTGACCGGTGCGGAAAATCGTATCGAGGCGGATCCGCGCTGGCTGCAGGTGCGCTCCTGGTTTGGTTACACCTCCGGTTTTCATGACCTTATCCTCAAAAAAAGCCTGCCACCTTCGCCGCTGAGTATCGTCTACTCGGTGCCTGTGGACTTGGTGCTTGAGCGTATTCGCATGCTGATCCTCAATGCGGTGCTGCTTAATATCCTTGTGGGGGTTGCGCTGTTTACCCTCGCACGTATGTATGAACGGCGAATTTTTATTCCGGCGGAAACGGACGCCCAGCGTCTGGAAGAGCACGAGCAGTTCAACCGTAAAATCGTCGCCTCAGCGCCGGTGGGGATCTGTATTTTACGTACCCAGGATGGCACCAACATTCTGAGTAATGAACTGGCGCATAACTACCTGAATATGCTCACCCACGAAGATCGGCAACGTCTGACGCAAATTATCTGCGGGCAGCAGGTAAACTTTGTGGATGTACTGACCAGTAACAATACCAATTTGCAGATAAGCTTTGTCCATTCCCGTTATCGCAACGAAAACGTGGCGATTTGTGTGCTGGTGGATGTGTCTGCGCGCGTCAAAATGGAAGAGTCGCTACAGGAGATGGCGCAGGCGGCAGAGCAGGCGAGCCAGTCAAAATCGATGTTCCTGGCAACCGTCAGTCACGAACTGCGTACGCCGCTGTACGGCATTATTGGTAACCTCGATCTGCTGCAAACCAAAGATCTGCCGAAAGGCGTTGACCGTCTGGTGACGGCGATGAATAACTCGTCGAGTCTGCTGCTAAAAATCATCAGCGACATTCTCGATTTTTCGAAAATCGAATCTGAGCAACTCAAAATTGAGCCGCGTGAGTTCTCCCCGCGCGAGGTGATGAGTCATATCACCGCCAACTATGCGCCGCTGGTGGTCCGTAAACAGCTCGGCCTTTACTGTTTTATCGAGCCGGACGTGCCTGCCACGCTGAATGGCGATCCGATGCGTCTGCAACAGGTTATCTCTAACCTGCTCAGCAACGCCATTAAGTTTACCGATATCGGCTGCATTATTCTCCATGTCCGCCGGGATGAACACTATCTGAGTATCCGTGTGCGCGATACCGGCGTCGGGATCCCGGCCAAGGAAGTGGTGCGGTTGTTCGATCCCTTCTTCCAGGTGGGTACCGGCGTGCAGCGTAACTTCCAGGGGACCGGGCTGGGGCTGGCGATTTGCGAAAAACTGATCAGCATGATGGATGGCGATATTAGCGTCGATACCGAACCGGGAATGGGCAGCCAGTTTACCATCCGTATTCCGCTGTATAACGTCGTTGAGCTTGCGCCTGCGGATGTTGATGGCCTTGCGAATACCTGTTGCTGGCTGGCGGTACGCAATGCATTTCTTAACAGTTATCTTGAAACCTTGCTGGCGCATAATGGCATTCAGGTCCAGCACTATGATGGTCGCCCGCTGGGGGCAAACGACACCTTTATTACGGATGATGAACTGCCCGCGTCCTGGAGCGGGCGGGCCGCCGTCATGTTCTGCCGTCGCCACATTGGTATTCCGCTGGAGCGTACACCAAATGAATGGCTGGTTAGCGTGGCGTCGCCGCATGATCTGATTGCGATCCTTGGGCGAATTCACCGTGTTGAGGTGGTGGTGCCGGAAGTCACTACCGCGCTGCCACCGCCGGGCGCGGCCGAGGCGCGTAATGAGGACATGATGATTCTGGTGGTCGACGATCACCCGATCAACCGCCGCCTGCTGGCGGATCAGCTCGGCTCGCTGGGGTATCAGTGCAAAACGGCAAACGACGGCGTAGATGCCCTGAATGTCCTGAGTAAAAACCCCATCGATATTGTGCTCAGCGACGTTAACATGCCGAACATGGACGGTTATCGCCTGACGCAACGCATCCGTGAATTGGGGATGACACTGCCGGTTATCGGCGTGACGGCGAATGCGCTGGCCGAAGAGAAACAGCGTTGTCTTGAGTCGGGCATGGATAGCTGTCTGTCGAAACCGGTAACACTGGACGTGCTGAAACAGACGCTGGCGCTTTACAGTGCGCGAGTAAGAAAAGACCGGCGATAAAAACAAACCCCGGCGGGAGCCGGGGTCGCAGGTATTACTCTTTCTCGGTCTGGGTCAGTGTGACCGAGGAGAGGTAATTCAGCAGGGCGATATCATTATCAACACCCAGTTTCATCATGGCAGATTTCTTCTGGCTACTGATGGTCTTGATACTGCGGTTCAGTTTCTTGGCGATTTCGGTGACCAGGAAACCTTCGGCAAACAGACGCAATACTTCACTCTCTTTCGGTGACAGACGTTTATCGCCATAACCGCCAGCGCTGATTTTTTCCAGCAGGCGGGAAACGCTTTCCGGGGTAAATTTCTTGCCTTTCTGTAATGCAGCCAGCGCCTTAGGCAGGTCGGTTGGTGCGCCCTGTTTCAGCACGATCCCTTCAATATCCAGATCCAGCACGGCGCTCAGAATGGCCGGGTTGTTGTTCATTGTCAGAACAATGATGGACAGGTTCGGGAAATGGCGTTTGATGTATTTAATCAGCGTGATGCCATCACCGTATTTATCGCCTGGCATTGACAGATCGGTGATAAGAACATTGGCCTCAAGTTTCGGCAGATTATTGATAAGTGCTGTAGAGTCTTCAAATTCACCGACTACATTCACCCATTCGATCTGTTCAAGTGATTTGCGAATACCGAACAGTACAATCGGATGGTCATCGGCAATAATTACGTTCATATTGTTCATGTATTGGGCTACCTTGCTACAGCAAGCTCTTGACGTAAGCGTCAATGTCGCTGATGTAATTTTCTATGCCTGGAACATCCTTCTCACGAATTAAATGCTCCAGCGTTTCACATAACTGCTTACCAGGAACCAGATTAAGCATGGCAAACACCCCTTTCAGGCGGTGTGCTGTCTGAGCCAGTGCAGCGAAATCGCTTGTCGCCGATTCAGTATACAACCTCTTAACATCATCCGGTACTGTGTCGACAAACAGCGCATAATAACCGCTGGCATGGAGTTCGGCATTTTCATCGCCCCCCAAAGGCGACTCCATAACGTCTTCCTGTGCCAGTTGCTCTTCTATAAGCTGCAATATTGCTTCCTGCATTGCATTGCTCATATTAAAGTTGACGCGCAATTGTCCGGGGCCAATTTTCCGCACGCCGACCTCATCATCGCTTAAAAGCAAGCCCGAGGATGTAAGATTAGACGGATTATCCGTTAAAAACAGGTCATATTCTTGACTTAACAGCCTTTCATCCGGAGAGATACAGCTTGCTCCCCAGTTTTCGAGCTGTCGAACCACAATATTGCGGATTTCGCTGGAGGTGATATCAATCATGGCGACCACGTCGTCCAGTAATTTCTCCTCGGCTTCCTCATGTTGAGCGCGCACTGCCATTTTCACGTGCAGTGAATAACGGGTACCGAGCTCTTCCCGTGCTTTAATGTTTAAATGACCACCGAGTTTTCTGGCCAGTTGATCGCACAGCCAGAAGGTGAGGGCATTGGCTTTACCATACTGATCGCCCTGAGTGGTATTGAGGAACGGGAAGTGCAGGTTGTCGATCTCGCTATTACTCACCCCGTTGCCGGTGTCCAGGATACGGAAGGTCAGACGATCTTCCGCTGATTCGTCCATGCTCACTTCAAGGGTGATTTTGCCAATCTGCGTTGTCGTCACTGCGTACTGGATCAACAGCAGCAAAATACGTAGCAGGGCATCACGGTCGCCGTGGCGCTCTTCTTTAGCATGAAGATGGTTATTGATGAGCAGTTGTAGTCCCTTGCGCTTAATCACAGGCAGTACCTGCGGTACCACTTCATCAATTAAATCCTGGATGGAAAACAACGTGGATTGTCCTTTCCAGGTGTCGCTCTCCAGCATATTGGCCAGTTGGATCTCATCCACCAGTCTCGCCAGCGCTTCGGCATGATCAGCAAGCTGGTTGCCCTCTTTATCGCTCAACGCAGCGGCTTCGCCAGCCAGGGCTTTGACAGGCTGCTTGAGCGCTTCGGCAATGTTTTGCATGAACGCTGCGCGACCTTGCTGATTTTTCTCATACAGGCGCTGCGCCTGTTTGAGCTTTTTATTCACCAGTACTTCTCTGTCCTGATCGCGGATGATGAAAATTTGCGTGCGCGACGCCACCTGGCTGCGGAACTGACGAATTTCATACAATTCGTTATTGATAGTTGCCTGAATCACCCCCTGATGCTGATCGGCCATCGAGGTGATGTTTTGCAAATTGAGATGCGGCAGCAAATGATCGGCGATTTTATTGCTCAACACGGTGCGGTTGGCTTCCTGGTCATGTACCAGCAACCCTAACGGCAACAGAGAGACAATCTCTTCATTAAAGGCGCGCATAACGCGCAGCTCGTTACTGTTTCCCGCAGGGGCCAGTCCGTCGCTCTGACGACCCGGTTGATGGCGGAACGTGGTATAGCCAAACAGCGCCAGCGCCAGCAGGCCAATGTTCAACAACAGCGGCAACAGAATATTTTGCAAGGTCTCCAGCAGCAGCGTACCAAACGGCACCTGCCAGACCAGGCGAAGGCCGGTGGAGTTGAGCGAAGAGGCAATCTCGATTTTCGAACTATTGAAATTGATGGTGACGCTGTCGGTGCTCTCTTTATCGGTGGAACGCAGATTATTTTGCGCGTTATCTGTATCGAGACGGAAGCTGTCCAACGACATATCCGGTGGGATTAGGTCGTTAATCGGCAGGTCAAATGCCACAACCGTCGCCAGATGACCGGGCTGGTTAAACGTGGTGCGCAGGGTGAAATAGTGGCCATTCTGCCAGGAAAGGCGACGCAGGGCAGAGAAGCTCTCGCGTTCGTCCAGCGCGTTAGCTTGTTGCAACATCTCCGCGCGGCGTGAATCGACGATGCTGCCAATTGTGGACTCTTTAAACCCGGAGGAGAGATCTTTCAACGGCAGGGTAGAGATCAGGATCATGCTGTTGTCCTGACCATTGAGGTAGTACATCGACCAGGGAACGGTCTCCGCGCCCCACAGGGTATCCAGATAGGTGGAGATTCGCTGCGTCATTTCCAGTGTCGAACTGTCATGGGAGCCGAAGATCAGCGCTTCTGTTTTACGTCGAGGCTTCTCCAGGTAGTAAACGTCCTGTTTCAGACGGGTTTCCTGTAAGCCATCGCTTGAACTGCCAGAGGTCGCTGCCGCGATGTTGTCGTAGATTTGCCAGGTAGCGTAGCGCCAGGTATCAATGCGCTTGTGCATTGCGTGAGTGATATCGACAACCTGATAGCTTTTATCTTTTAGCCAGGCATTAACGGCGCTTTGTATCATTACGCCCAACGTGACCAGCAGGACAATGATCAATAGAAGAAAGAAGCGGGTGATGTTGCCCGGTATCAGAGAAAATTTTCCTGGGGTCATGGTGTCCGATCGACTCATTCGTGTGTGTAACCCGTAATGACAACACTGCAGACTACTACTCAATATCCGCTTCGAGACAATGTTGCTGCCATGCCGTAAGAACCTGCCAGCAATGACGGCGGTCTTGCCGGCGTGATGTTGCAGAGCTGTGTACAGCAGGCAGTATATCGGGTAATGAATGAATTTCCAGACTCTCGTTCGGGCAAATGTCTTGCAGACGAACGAAAAAAGCTCGCCTAAACCAGATGCTAAAAAATGTACAATTCATGCGATTCTGTACAGATATTTACCGCTTCGTTTGTAAAAATCGCACTAAATAACAAGAAAATAAAAAATGAATTATCTTTTTGCACTGTACCTGGCACGAATATTGTTTAATTAATAGTCATTACAAATTCTTTCAGGTAGCACAAAATGAATTTTCTTGCGTAAAGAAAGGTAAAAAAAAACCGAATGCCAGGCATTCGGTCCTAATAGGGGTAAACAGACATTCAGAATCGAATGACGGTAATAAATAAAGTTAATGATGATAGCAAGGGTTATTTTAGTGCCGAATTTATATATTGGTTTTGCAATCAGTGCTAAAAAATGAAAATCATGTAACTTGTTGTTTTTGTTGTATCTTAAATTATATTTTGATTATTCGTGCTTTATTGTTTAGCTATTTGTGCTAAAAAAAGTTCCCATGAATTTACAAATTGAAACATCTATAATGCAATATGAAACATCTTCAAAGTTTTCGTATCATATTCTTATTGGATTATTCTGTATTTTTAAGGAGAATGAACTTGCAGGCTGATTAATAGTATTGATCAGTGAGCAGTGGCTATAAAAACGCATATAACCGAGGGTTAATAACATGAAAGTTAAAGTACTGTCCCTCCTGGTACCAGCACTGCTGGTAGCAGGCGCAGCAAATGCAGCGGAAATTTATAATAAAAACGGCAACAAATTAGATTTGTACGGTAAAGTCGACGGTCTGCATTATTTCTCCGATGATAAAGGCGCTGATGGCGATCAGACATACGTACGTTTCGGCTTCAAAGGCGAAACCCAGGTAAATGACCAGATCACGGGTTACGGTCAGTGGGAATACAACGTTCAGGCAAACGACACTGAAGGTTCAAGCGATCAGGCCTGGACTCGTCTGGCATTCGCTGGCCTGCGTGTCGGTGATGCGGGTTCTTTCGACTATGGTCGTAACTACGGCGTGATCTATGACGTAACGTCCTGGACCGACGTCCTGCCGGAATTCGGTGGGGATACCTACGGCGCTGATAACTTCATGCAATCCCGTGCTAACGGCGTTGCAACTTACCGTAACACCGACTTCTTCGGTCTGGTTGATGGCCTGAACTTTGCTCTGCAGTATCAGGGCAAAAACGGCAGCGTCGGCGGTGAAAACAGCACAGGTCGTAGCACCCTGAAACAGAACGGCGACGGCTTCGGCGCGTCTCTGACCTACGATCTGGGTGCTGGCTTTAGCGCAGGCGCTGCAATGTCTACCTCTAAACGTACCGCTGACCAGAATGCGGCTGGCGTTTATGGTAGCGGCGACAATGCAGACGTTTATAGCGGCGGTCTGAAATATGACGCCAACAACATCTATCTGGCGGCGCAGTACACCCAGACCTACAACGCAACCCGTTTCGGTAACTCTCAGAACAACAGCACCGTTTATGGTTTTGCGAACAAAGCGCAAAACTTTGAAGTGGTTGCTCAGTACCAGTTCGACTTCGGTCTGCGTCCGTCCGTTGCTTACCTGCAGTCTAAAGGTAAAGACGTTACCAACGGTACGACCGATTTCGGCGACCAGGATCTGCTGAAATATGTTGATGTTGGCGCGACTTACTACTTCAACAAAAACATGTCTACCTATGTTGATTACAAAATCAACCTGCTGGATGACAACACCTTCACTCGTCAGGCTGGTATCAGCACCGACAACGTTGTTGCCCTGGGCCTGGTTTACCAGTTCTAAGCAGCAATTCTCGACAAAGGGGCCCTCTGGCCCCTTTTTTTATGGCTGAACCCCGTCTCACCCTCGTTAAATTTGGTGTACTCTGGCGGCGCAAAACGGATAGGGAAAAGACGATGGCGACGACATTTCTGCGTGCAGGCCTGCTGCTTGCGCTCGCATTATTAAACGGATGCGATAACCCCGCCTCCCAGGTGGAGCCCTCCACTGTGCTTGAAGGCAAAACGATGGGCACCTTCTGGCGCGTGAGCGCCATCGCGTTAAGCCCGGAGAAAGCGAAAAGCCTGACGCAGAAAATTCAGGCGCAACTTGATGCCGACGATCAAGCGCTATCAACGTGGAAACCCGATTCGGCGCTAATGCGCTTTAACCATTCTGCCAGTCTGGCGCCGTGGCCGGTGAGCGCCGATATGGCTGATATTGTCACCGCCGCATTGCGCGTTGGAGCCCACACGCAGGGGGCAATGGATATCACGGTTGGACCGCTGGTAAATTTATGGGGCTTTGGGCCGGACAAGCAGCCCAACAAAGTGCCGGATCAGGCGCAAATCGATGCGGCCAAAGCGCGTACCGGGTTACAACATCTTAAGGTCATTAACGAGGCGCAACAGCAGTATCTGCAAAAAGATCTGCCGGATCTTTTCGTCGACCTCTCGACCGTTGGCGAAGGGTATGCCGCCGATCATCTTGCGCGCCTGATGGAGCGTGAAGGGATCTCGCGCTATCTGGTGTCGGTGGGGGGAGCGCTGGTCAGTCGGGGTATGAACGGGCAGGGACAACCCTGGCGTGTAGCGATACAAAAACCAACCGACCAGGAAAATGCGGTGCAGGCGGTGGTGGATATTAATGGCCACGGCATCAGCACCTCTGGCAGCTATCGCAACTACTATGAGCTGGACGGTAAACGCATTTCCCACGTGATTGACCCGCAGACCGGCCGCCCCATTGAGCATAATCTGGTCTCGGTGACGGTGATTGCCCCCACCGCACTGGAAGCTGATGCCTGGGATACCGGCCTGATGGTGCTTGGCACGGCGAAAGCGCAGGATATCGTGCGCAAAGAGGGGCTGGCGGTCTATATGATCATGCGGGAAGGTGACAAGTTTACCACCTGGATGTCGCCACAGTTTTCTGCGTTTCTGCTCAACGAGAAAAATTAGACAGCAAGAATGCGGGTTTTTTCGTCCGGGCTATCGGGCACAGTGAAGCTATGCTTGAAAGAGGAGCCTGAGATGAAAACATCCACGATGTTATATCAACAACCGTTGACCGATGAACAATGCTGGCAGGCTGTCTGCGCGCGTGATGCCAGCCACGACGGGCAATTTGTCTTCGCGGTACGAACCACCGGCATTTTTTGCCGCCCCTCCTGCCGTTCACGTCGACCCCTGCGCGAGAATGTCGGTTTTTACCCCGATGCCGACACCGCGCAGGCTGCCGGGTTTCGCCCCTGCAAACGCTGTCAGCCTGAAAGAGCGGACCCGCAGCAGCAACGGATTGCAAAAGTGGAAAAGGCCTGTCGCTTGCTGGAACAGGAGGGGAGTGTGACCCTGGAAACCCTGGCGGATGCCGTCGCCATGAGCCCCTGGCATTTCCACCGGCTGTTTAAGTCCGTAACCGGCATGACGCCGAAAGCCTGGCAGCTTGCTTTTCGTGCGCAGCGTCTGCGCAACGCGCTTAATGAAAGCGCCACGATCACCGATGCGGTACTGGCGGCAGGGTTTCCCGATAACAGCAGCTACTATCGGCAGGCTGACGCCGCGCTGGGAATGACGGCGCGCCAGTATCGGCGCGGCGGTGACGATACGGATGTCTGCTATGCCCTGAGTCATTGTTCTTTAGGGCATTGCCTGGTGGCGCAAAGTGAACGCGGGATCTGCGCCATTTTGCTGGCTGATAACGAGGACGCACTGCTGGAGGAACTGCGAAGTATCTTCCCCGGAGCCCGACGCGAGCAGGCAGATGAAAGGTTTGTTGAACAGGTTGAGGAGGTCGTGAGGCGCATTGATAATCCGGCTTCACCTTTTACCCTGCCTCTGGACTTGCGCGGTACGGCATTTCAGCTCCAGGTCTGGAACGCGCTGCGCGCCATCCCGGTGGGGGAAACCGTCAGTTATCAGTCGCTGGCAAACACCCTTGGTAAGCCGGGCGCGGTGCGTGCCGTCGCCCGAGCCTGTGCGGCGAACAAGCTTGCCATTGTGGTGCCTTGTCATCGGGTGGTTCGCTCCGATGGCGGGCTGTCCGGTTATCGTTGGGGGGCGACGCGTAAAGCCCGCCTTCTGCGGCAGGAATCAGAATCGAAGGAGACATAATGCTCGATTTGTTTGCCGATGAAGAACCCTGGCAAGAACCTCTCGCCCCTGGCGCGGTGGTCCTGCGGCGTTTTGCGCTGGCAAAAGCACAGGCTTTACTGGCGGGCATTGAGGCGGTAACGCAGGTGTCGCCGCTGCGTCATATGGTAACGCCCGGCGGCTACACCATGTCGGTGGCGATGACCAACTGCGGCGAAGTGGGCTGGACGACCGACGCCAGAGGGTATCTCTATTCAGGGATTGATCCACAAACGGCCAATCCCTGGCCTGCTATTCCTGATGCTTTTGCGACGCTTTGCCATGATGCGGCGGTGGCGGCAGACTATGCGGATTTCAGACCGGATGCCTGCCTGATCAACCGTTATGTACCCGGTGCGAAACTCTCGTTGCATCAGGATAAAGACGAACCGGATTTACGTGCGCCTATCGTCTCTGTCTCGCTTGGCCTGCCGGCGGTGTTCCAGTTTGGTGGCCTTAAACGCAATGACCCCATACAACGTTTAATGCTTGAGCACGGCGACGTGGTGGTGTGGGGTGGGGCGTCACGACTGTTTTATCATGGCATTTTACCGCTTAAACCGGGGCATCATCCGGCGACCGGAGAGTGCCGTTTTAACCTCACTTTTCGCCAGGCAAGAAAGATTGAATAAAAATAAGAATTATTCTTGATGTAAACAATCAGCCGTTTAAACTGCTGGCTGTTTTGGTTGACCGGGTTTTGTGATGGAACTTCTCCTGCTGGTCTGGCGGCAGTACCGCTGGCCTTTTATCGCCGTTATCGCGCTAACGCTGCTTAGCGCCGCGCTGGGCATCGGGCTTATTGCCTTTATCAATCTCCGCCTGATTGAAACGGTGGATATGTCGCTGGCCGTGTTGCCGGAGTTCCTGGGCTTACTTCTGTTGCTGATGGCGGTGACGCTGGGGTCTCAACTGGCATTAACCACCCTCGGCCACCATTTTGTCTATCGCCTGCGCGGTGAGTTTATCAAGCGCATACTCGACACCCCTGTTGAGCGTATTGAAAAGCTTGGCAGTGCCACGCTGCTGGCCGGGCTGACCAGCGACGTACGTAGTATTACCATTGCGTTTGTGCGTCTGCCGGAACTGGTGCAGGGGATTATTCTGACGATTGGCTCTTCGGCGTATCTGGCCTGGTTGTCCGGTAAAATGCTGGTCATCACCGCGCTGTGGATGGCACTGACTATCTGGGGTGGATTTATTCTGGTCTCCCGTGTTTATAAACATATGGCGACGCTGCGTGAAACCGAAGACAAGCTGTACAACGACTTTCAGACCGTACTGGAAGGGCGCAAAGAGCTGACCCTTAATCGCGAGCGTGCCGGGCATGTCTATAACAATCTGTATCTGCCGGATGCCCGAGAATATCGCCACCACATTATCCGTGCTGACACTTTCCACCTGAGCGCGGTGAACTGGTCGAATATCATGATGTTGGGGGCGATTGGCCTGGTGTTCTGGATGGCAAACAGTCTGGGCTGGGCAGATACCAATGTCGCGGCGACCTACTCATTGACACTTTTGTTCCTGCGCACCCCTCTGCTCTCAGCCATTGGCGCGCTGCCGACATTATTGAGCGCGCAGGTGGCGTTCAATAAACTTAAGCAGTTCTCGCTGGCGCCGTATCAGCCTGAGTTCCCGCGACCGCAGCTTTACCCGAACTGGGAAACGCTGGAACTGCGCGATGTCACTTTTACCTATCAGGACAAAACGTTCTCCGTGGGGCCGATTAACCTGACGCTCAGGCGCGGCGAGCTGGTCTTCCTGATTGGCGGCAATGGCAGCGGTAAATCGACGCTGGCGATGTTGTTAACTGGATTGTATGAACCGGTTTCTGGCGAAATTCTGCTGGACGGTAAGCCGCTGGCGAAGGAAAAGCCGGAGGATTATCGCAAGCTGTTTTCCGCCGTGTTTACCGATGTCTGGCTGTTTGATCAACTGCTGGGCGCGGATGGTCAACAGGCGGATCCGGCGCTGGTGGACCACTGGTTGCAACAGTTGAAAATGGCGCACAAGCTGGAGCTCAGGGATGGCAAAATCCTCGATCTGAAACTGTCGAAAGGGCAGAAAAAGCGAGTCGCGCTACTGCTGGCACTGGCGGAAGAGCGCGATATTTTGCTGCTTGATGAGTGGGCTGCCGACCAGGATCCACACTTCCGTCGCGAGTTCTACCAGGTGCTGTTACCGCTGATGCAGGCGATGGGGAAAACCATTTTCGCCATCAGCCACGATGATCATTACTTTATCCATGCCGATCGTTTGCTGGAAATGCGTAACGGTCAATTAAGCGAACTGACCGGGGAGGAGCGTGAGCTCGCCTCCCGCGATGCGGTTGCCCGCACGGCGTGATGGTTAATTTTCGGGCGGAAACGCCCGGAAAATTAGCAAAATATCTCTCTTTTACCCATCTGTACGCGCGGCTTATTAATATTTACATCACCTGCCGCTATGCTTAGACCTGTACGCCTTCATCTCATAAAGGTGAGTTACTACGCAGGGAACGTCCAATGTCTGTCAGCAAAAAAAGCAGTAGCAGATTACGCGATCAGGAACGTGCGCGTTTAATCTGGCTTCTCACCACCGAAAAATCACTCACCGCAACGTTGCTTGGCGAGTTAACTCTGGCGGAACAGTTTGACGCCGATAAGCTCAGCAGTGACATGGCTGAGGTCAACGCGTTAGTGGCGCATTTACCGGCGCCGGATTTAGCCGATACCCTCGAAGGGTTACCGATAGACGGGCGTCTTGCCCTGTGGCGACTGGTAGAAGATGACAAACGTGGCAAAGTCTTGCTGGAAGCGTCGGAAAACGTCTGGGAAGACCTGATTGATGGAATGAGTGATAAGGCGCTGCTGGATGCATTGCAAACGCTGGATATCGACGACCAAATCTGGCTGGTGCAGCATCTGCCGCGTAATCTGACCGGGCGTCTGCTGGCAACACTGCCGGCAACCGATCGCGCCCGGGTACGCCAGGTGATGCGCTACGGCAAAGACTGCGTTGCGGCGATCATGGAGTTTGAAGTGATCACCGTGCGTCCGAATTTGACGCTGGCCACCGTACAGCGCTATTTACGCAGGCTGGGCAAGATGCCGGAAAACACCGACAAACTCTTTGTCACCGGACGTGACGGCATACTGCTTGGCGAGCTGGCGCTGCAAACCATCTTACTGAAAGGCAGTGCCTGCCGGGTAGGCGAGGTGATGAATGACGATCCGGTCACCTTTTCGCCTGATGAACATGCGCAAGACGCGGCGCACACCTTTGAACGCGATGACTTAATTAGCGCGGCTGTTACCGATACCGACGGCAAATTAATTGGCCGCCTTACCATCGACGATATCGTGGATGTGGTCTACGAAGAGACTGACAACGATTTGCGTCAGATGGGTGGTCTGAGTGCCGAAGAGGATGTTTTTGCGCCGGTGACCCGTGCGGTGAAAAACCGCTGGGCATGGCTGGCGATTAATCTGTGCACGGCATTTATTGCTTCACGGGTGATTGACGGTTTTGAACACACCATTTCACAGTTGGTAGCGCTGGCCGCGTTGATGCCTATTGTTGCCGGTATCGGCGGAAACACCGGTAATCAGACCATCACAATGATTGTTCGCGCCCTGGCGTTGCAGACCATTCAGCCGGGCAATTTTCGCTTTTTAGTCTTGCGTGAAATGGGTGTGGCGTTGGTGAATGGTCTGGTGTGGGGAGGGATCATGGGGGCCGTTACCTGGCTACTCTATGATGATGCTGCGCTGGGTGGCGTGATGACGCTGGCGATGGTGCTCAACTTGCTGATGGCGGCATTGATGGGCGTGCTTATCCCAATGACAATGGTGCGTTTCGGGCGTGACCCGGCGGTCGGCTCGAGCGTGATGATCACGGCGATTACCGATACCGGGGGCTTTTTTATTTTTCTTGGGCTGGCGACGATTTTTCTGCTGTAGCGCCACGCGCGTTATGTAAACGTGCAGGAAGGAGAGCCATCGCAATCATCCCTGCCAGTACGCCAATCGCCAGATTGCCAGTACTGATGGTTGCCGCAACGGTGACGATCATCACCACGGTTTCGGCAATCGGCGCGCGTTGCAGCGTTGCCGGATAGAGGCTATGCCAGCTAAAGGTTTTACAGGCGACAATGGTCATAATGCCCGCCAGGACCACCATCGGAATTTCCGCCATTACCTCGCTCAGTGCCGTCACCAGCAATAAGAGCACCAGCCCCGCCACGATGGTGGATACGCGGCTGCGTCCTTTGCCCATTTCCACATTGACGATGGTCTGCCCAATCATTGCGCAACCTGCGATACCGCCGTAAAAAACCGCGAGGATATTGGCGATCCCCAGCCCGGCGCTCTCCCGGCTTTTGCTGGATGGCGTATGGGTTAAATCATCCACCAGACGTGCGGTCAACAATGATTCCAACAGGCCAACAAAGGCGATACTGAGCGCGCAGGGCCAGATAATGCCGAGGGTGGCGAGGTTAAAAGGTACCCGCCATTCGGTGAAGCCAGGCAGGCCGCCTTGCATAGGACCTTCGTCGCCCACGGTAGGCAGCGTTTGTCCCGTGAGGCCGGTAAATAACGTCAGCACCACGATGGCCACCAGCGGCGCGGGCACGCTTTTAACCCAGCGTGGCCACCACAGGACAATCAGTACTGTCAGGACGAAGAGCGCGAGGATCAGCGGTTCGCGGCTCCAGAAATGGGGCACCTGGGCGAAGAAAATCAAAATACCCAGCGCATTCACAAAGCCTGTCATCACTGCTTGTGGCACGAAGCGCATAAGACGCGCCATTCGCGTTAAGCCAAAGATAATTTGTATAACGCCTGCAAGCACGACGGCGGGCAGAATGTATTCCACGCCGTGTTGGTGCACCATCGGGCCAATCACCAGCGCAACTGAACCGGCCGCTGCGGTTACCATCGCCGGTCGCCCGCCCAGCAACGACATGCTGATGCACAGCACCACGGAGGCCAGCAGGCTGACTTTGGGATCGACGCCCGCGATCACCGAGAAGGAGATCACCTCCGGAATCAACGCCAGCGCGGTAATCACACCCGCCAGCGCTTCGCGTGTCATCAATTGAGGGGAGCGCAGCACATGGCTAACCCGACCCGTCGGGGAGAATAATTTTTCAGTCATAACTTTTTACAGGGGTGATTAACGACAGGCATCAATAAAAGGATAGGGTGTCATGTGTTTGACAAAGCGGAGAATACTACTGTTTCTTAGCAAAATTTGCCAGTAAACATGGTTATTTTTAATGCAATTATTAAACTTATTAATAACATTTATGCAATGACTATTTAATGTTTAAACATTATTTAAATCCTCTTTCCCCCGTGCTAGGTTAGATGCGCTAACGAAGTTACCCGCGATAACTGCTAATAAAGCAGCACTAAAAGTAAGGCATTAACATTATGAAAAGAATGACTGCCAGACTGTTTTCGATGGCTGTCGGGCTTAATGCTGTCTCCGCGGCAGCAAAAGCTAACGCATCGAAAGAGCAGGAAACGGATGTGCTTTTAATCGGTGGTGGGATCATGAGCGCTACGTTGGGAACCTACCTCCAGGAGCTGGAGCCCAACTGGTCGATCACCATGGTGGAACGGCTGGACGCGCTGGCGCAAGAGAGCTCCAACGGCTGGAATAATGCCGGTACGGGGCACGCCGCCTTGATGGAACTGAACTACACCCCGCAAAACCAGGATGGAACAATCAGCATCAAAAAGGCGATTGAGATTAACGAAGCGTTTCGTATCTCTCGTCAGTTCTGGGCGCATCAGGTGGAAACCGGTGTGCTGAGCGAACCGCGCTCATTCATTAATACCGTCCCGCACATGAGTCTGGTGTGGGGCGATGACAACGTTAACTTCCTGCGTGCCCGCTACAAAGCGT
Organism: Citrobacter sp. BDA59-3; assembly: GCF_015167655.1. NCBI lineage: Bacteria > Pseudomonadati > Pseudomonadota > Gammaproteobacteria > Enterobacterales > Enterobacteriaceae > Citrobacter > Citrobacter sp. BDA59-3. The sequence goes on along the minus strand of NZ_CP063427.1, from coordinate 3,692,097 downwards.
TGCAGCAAAGTACGTTATTCCGTGGCATGCGCTATACGGAAAACCACGAGCAGATCCGCGCGTGGGCGCCGCTGGTAATGGAAGGGCGCGACCCGCAGCAGAAAGTGGCGGCGACGCGGACGGAAATCGGTACCGATGTGAATTTCGGCGAGATTACCCGCCAACTGATTCATTCCTTACAGCGCAAAGACAACTTCTCGCTGAAACTGGGCAGTGAAGTCCGCAGCATCAAACGCAATGCGGATAACACCTGGAATGTGACCATTGCCAGCCTGAAAAACAGCGGCGTCGATCAGGTTATCAAGGCTAAATTTATCTTTATTGGCGCCGGTGGCGCCGCGCTGAAACTGTTGCAGGAATCCGGTATCCCGGAAGCGGCGGAATACGCGGGCTTCCCGGTCGGCGGCCAGTTCCTGGTCTCCGAAAACCCTGACGTGGTGAATAGCCATCTGGCGAAGGTCTACGGTCAGGCGACAGTGGGCGCGCCGCCGATGTCGGTGCCGCATATCGATACGCGTATCATTGATGGCAAACGCGTGCTGCTGTTTGGACCGTTCGCCACCTTCTCAACGCGCTTTTTGAAAAATGGCTCGCTGTGGGATCTGCTGCGCTCAACTAACAGTTCTAACTTCCTGCCTATGTTAAGCGTCGGGATGACCAATTTCAGTCTGGTGAAATACCTGATGAACCAGGTGCTGCAAAACGACGACGATCGCTTTGATGCCCTGTGCGAGTATTATCCGCTGGCTAAAAAAGAGGACTGGCGTTTGTGGCAGGCCGGGCAGCGCGTGCAGATCATCAAACGCAATGCGAAGAAATTGGGCGAACTTCGTCTGGGCACCGAAGTGGTGAGCGACAAAGAGGGCACTATCGCTGCGCTGTTGGGCGCATCGCCGGGCGCGTCCACCGCAGCGCCGATCATGCTGGAACTGATGCAGAAGGTCTTCCCGGAAAAAGTCGCCTCTCCTGAGTGGCAGGCGAAACTCAAAGAGATCATTCCGTTCCTCGGCGTGAAGCTTGACGGCAACGTTGAAGCCTCGGATGAAGAGTTGCATTACACCAGTCGCGTGCTGGGGCTGAAATGCGACGAATCGCCGCTGGCGGATGCTACGCCGCCGGTACGAAAACCCTCGCATGTTGTGCCGGCGGAGAATGAACCCGCGGCGGATATTGCGCTGTAATCGAAAAACCTGCTTCGGCAGGTTTTTTTGTCGCAACGTTTAAGCGACTTAAATCTGTTTCGTTACCGTTGATGTTTTTCAAAGGCCATTGGTGCGCTCTTCATTGCCACGGCAACTGTCCTCAGTCTTACGGCGGCCCTTGCAGTAGCACGTTGCGCTAGGGAGCGTCGGGTCGGAACGGTCTCATAGAGACGATTTATCCTCTTTAGCACCCTTATGATTTATTTACTTTTTTGTATAGGTAGAGGATGCTTATTTGCGATAAATATCATTTTTCGTCTCTAAGGATCCTCTTTTGACACGTTTTCTTCTTACTGCAACGTTTGCCGCCGTGCTTGTTGGCTGTGCTACGCCAAAACCCACCATCCCTTATGTCAATTACCAACGCATTGCTCTTGCCGATGTCGCGGCAAACAAATGTGTCTCGCTTGGCTTTCTGGATTATCAGATTGCTGCAGCAGCGAAAAATTACGCTGCGCGCGATTTAAATAGCTGGGCTTATGACCCGGTGTTTTATCAGACAACATTCAATGAAATGTCAGCAGCGGCAGAAAAAACGCCACCGACAAAAGCACAGTGCGATAGCTTTGCCGTCGCCATTGTCCAACGTCAGCAGCAAGAACAGCATAATTATCAACAGCAACAGCTTGCCGCACAGCAACAACAGGCGCTCAGTCAGTCTTTGCAAACTCTCCAGAACTCGGTGCCGAAAACCACCTACTGCAATAAAATTGGCTGGCAAACGGTGTGCAATACCTATTGATTTTGCCGCCAGTAGCGCCGGGCAAAGGGGGGGAATACCTCATCGGTGGATAGTCTGATTTGCCAGCAACAGCAGCAAAACCGCAACCATCATTCCCCCTGAAACCCTACTGACCACCTCTGCTGCCTGCGGTCAGATAGCCGTCTCGATAGTCGCTGTTCTGGTCGGTATTTTGCTGACTATCCGGGCGCAACAAGAAGGTGTCTGCCGCCTTCTTTTTCCGCCATAAAATATCTGAACGGCATGTGATTAAGATTAATCTGAGTCATTGCTGAATGTTTGTTTCTATTGTTACGCGGCTAAAAAGTTAGGTTTATTATTAGCTTCTTCCTTAATAAGGGCGCATGTTTATTAACATCATTGCGGAGCAAAGAATGGGACTTCCAGTATCTGGTGTGGCTTCGACTTATTCAGATTTCTTTCTCAATAAAATGACTGCGAGCGGCGATCTTTACACCCATACGGCGTATACCGCCGCTTTATTGCCACGTGAACGCTGGCATGCCGTACCGCTTGGCACAAAACTAAAACTGACATACCAGGGGCGGTCAGTCATCGTCAAAGTGAATGATCGTGGGGCTGGCGATGGTTCAATGGCTCGTGTCCTTGATTTAAGTCGAGCTGCGTTTGCTTATCTGAGTGGCCGGCCGATCAATGCTATTACCGATAAAACTGCAGGCTTGATTACATTACAATCCATCATCGTTGTGCCAGCCAGCACGCTACAGGGACCTGTAACCCCATGAAGACTCTATTTGCTATTCCTTTTTTTGCCCTGGGTTTTATCAGCAGTATTGCCGTGCAGGCAGCGGAAAACAAAACGCCTGATGCGATTAATCGCATCATGGCGGAACCGGTACGTAATTTGAGTCTCATGGATGCCGAGCCTCAGGGGGCATTGCGTTGGGTCGTCTGGCAGGAAGGACGGGCAGATTCCAGCGTTTCTTACCTTGCGTTATTTAAGCAGGATAAAGGGGCTGCCTCATCGGTGTGGTCAACAAGCTGGCCGGAAGCCTGGTCACCTGCGCTGCAACCTCTGCCTGAATGGCGCTGGCAAGGAAATGCTCTTGTGGCCGTGACGCTTCAATTTGGTGCCGCAGCCGGGCAAGTTGAACTGTATGGACTTGATACACAAAACCGACCAATAAAACTGGCGGAAAAGACGGCAGCCAGCGTCAGTTGGAAAATCAATGAATCCGGTCAGCGATTGTTAGTCCTTTATGAACCTAAACCGACTGCGCTCAAAGCGAGCTGTTATGGCTGGCGGGAAAACACCAACAAATTGATGCCTCAGTCTTGTAATTGACAGGGACAGGTCTTTCGGTACTCATTTCTGCTCGGGGTTATCGTCGGTATTCGATAAAAGATCATTCAGTGTTTCGAAATCAATTTCTGATTCAGCGTCATCCAGCAACTGGGTGACGGAAAGCAGATCGGTAAATTCACTGAGCAGCATTTCGGCGTCGGATTTAAGCGGCGTGTCGGAGACATCCACCGCCGTGTTGATGGCTTTCTTTACGTTTTCAATAATCTCGCGGACGCCGCCATTTTTCCCCAGCGTGAGCACCAGGGCGCTAAGTAACAGTGACTGCGCCTCTACGCGAGCAGTGAGCTGTTTTGCCTCCGCATCCATCTTTGAAATCTTTGCGATCATACTGATAATGACGTTTTTCATGTGATTCCCTGCCCCTGATCCGCATGAGTTTTGGCTATCTACAAGAAGTAAGCATGGCGTTATGTAAGCCTAAATGAGCTTAGGATATTTCACGCGTTGAAAAATGCTGAGCCGGGCACAGATGTGAAAAGATCTGCATCAGGAATCAGGTGAAAACCACTCTGGCATCTGATCACAAACGCGTTATCCGCACTGTTTTTCATCGGTAAGGGGGGTCCACGCTAAAGACGCGAGAGTATTGCAGGCATTAAAAAACCCGCAAACTCAGAGAGATTGCGGGTTCTCAAGGGGTAACCGGTCGCGTAAAAGCTTACCGGTGAAATATTTGGTCGGCACGAGAGGTAGCACCGTCTGACACAGATACTGAAAATTTTGTTTCACCCAAAAACTACGATGCCTGTACCCCTCAGAACAATGTCATAGGGTTATAGGCATTAAGCTATTATTTGTTTTTAACTTACGTTGCTCATCGAGAAAGTAGAACTCTGCTTTCTGAACAATCGATCCAGAAGATGTGTCCATGGATGATCGACAAAAGAAGCAAACATATAAGAAAGTATAAGAGTAGATGTAATATATAAGAAGAATGTTATGGATAGGGAACCTGTTTTAAGGAAAATAAATGAAGCAATGCTATTGATAGTTAAGAAGTGTATCAGGTATAAACCAAAAGAAATATCGCCAAGTTTTATAAAAACGGGATTTGAAAAAATCTTAGCAACGAAATTGTTCATTGATACACTTGTTAATAATAAAAATGCAGCAATGGGATACGTGGCGTTGATTGAAAATGGCATAAGAGCTGGTGGAAGAGCTAACGCTGCCATTGATAAGGCTAGAATAAGAAAAGTGATACTTACCAACAAAGGAAGGTTGCGGTGCTTGCTTGTAAGCAAGCCAAGTGCTGCTCCAAGCATAAATTCAAAGTAGTGTGTATTGTAGGAAAAAAACAATAGCACTGCTAAGGAAAAAACTTGAGCATAAAAGTTAATGAATTTACATCCAACTGCAAAAGCAATAACAATAATTACTGCGATTAACTCATACGATATCGTCCATAAATTGGAGTTATATGTGAGAGTTGGATCAAAAGATACGAAGTCTGTCCAGATAGATTCAATAATAGCAAGTTTGAGGTCTGGCTGAAATTTATACCACCTGGCCAGCCAATCTGATTGAGCTGCAACAGATGCTTCTGCGTTATAGAAAAGACCAAATCTGTGAATTAAATATCCAAAAAAACATACGCACATAATAGGGACGCTTAATCTTAAAAATCGCTTTACGGAAGCATTTAACCCTTTTTTAAATGAAGATAAATAAAATTTCTTAAAGAATATATACCCACTTAAAACGAAAAACAAAGCTACAGCAAAATGACCATTCCACATTGAACTTAGAAGAGAATGGTTTATCGGTTTTTCATAGGAGATGAACTGGTTGTCAAAAGATCTAAAAAAATGAAATAGCGCTACAGATAAAGCAGCGATACCCCTAATACCATCGAGGTGCAAATTTCGTCCACCAGGAGCAACAGAAGTTGTTAGATTTTTTTTTTGTGGATTCATTAAATATTATTCCGATTTCGCAACATTCTAAATTAACTTTAACATTAGCAGCATGTTCCCGTCGACACTTATGCCTGACTTGCTCTCAATTATTAACATACCACGTTGCTAAAAAAATCTTCATCAGCAACCTGAAGGTATGCCCATGAAGAAGCCTTTTCCGACGAACAGGTTATCAGTATCTTCCAGGAGGCCGAAGCAAGTATTTCTGCCTGTGAGCTTCGTCGTAAAAGTGACATACACCATCCTCTATATATGTTGGTATGTGACAACACCATTTATCTCTGGGCCTCTGAACGGGAGCACAGAAAACGAGGAGCCTACAGAAGAGTTACCAGCAGTTACGTTGAGTCGTAATCATCTCATTCGTCAGCGGACTTGATTTGAACTTTATGTTAGCAACCCGTAATTCGCGAAACTGATGGGCCACTCCTTCATGATAAAGTGGTTGGCTGGCATCAATGGCCTGGTTTTTAACCAATTATTTTATTATCGCCAACTTTCAGGTATAAAAAAAACCAACCGTAAAAGGTTGGTTTTTTTAGGGAAATTTGGTCGGCACGAGAGGATTTGAACCTCCGACCCCTGACACCCCATGACAGTGCGCTACCAGGCTGCGCTACGTGCCGATTTGTGGCGGTAATAGTACCCTTTTCACCGCTGATTGCAAGTGAGGGGAGAGCTAACTGATTCATAAATAATCAATCAGTTAGCGATAAACCGTTTTTCATCTGTCAGGACCTGTAGCAGCAAACTCAATTGCGGTTTCTGATCCTGAACCTTTTCACCCTGCGGATTCCAGGTCTGATAGCTGCCGTTCTGATTGAGCACCAGCGTCATCTGTGGCGTCGTAATCGCCAGTGCATCGCCGCTTGCTGCGGTGACCCAGGTATGGCGTCGCGTTGCGTTAAACAGATCCTGGCCCTGCGAATACTCGTTTGCTGGCGTACTGACATGCAACAGGCGCTGCATCAGCGTCGTCATCACGTCTTTGTGGTCGGTCAGCTTATTGATGCGCTGTGCAGGTGTGCCCGGCCAGTGAATCACCAGCGGCACATGCAGATTATCGCGCGACCAGGCAAAGTCAGTGGCTGTACGATCGGCAGGCATGCCGTGACCCGCAGTGATGATCACAACCGTATCATCCAGCTTGCCCGATTCGCGCAGCGCATCCAGTAAGCGGTTGATCTGCGTATCGACATCGGTAACGGCGCGACTATAGCGACGGGCAAAATTCTGCTGATTGCTGTCTGGCAGGTTGGTGCCGTTCAACGCCACCCAGGAGAACCAGCGGTTATCGTCCTGAGCATAATGACCCAGCCAGTCAATCCATTGATCGGCGGTCTGCGCGTCTGTCTGCGTTTTTGCCGCAGGCAGCGAGAAATCCGAAAGCAATGCCTGACGATACAACGCGCTACTGAACCCGTCGGAAGAGAACAAACCTAACTGATAACCTTGCTGATTGAGCGCAGAGATCAGCGCAGCAGGCACGCGTGCCGACAGCACCCCGTCCATATAGCTCGGCGAAATACCGTAAAACAGGCCAAAATAGCCGCTGTCCGCCGTGTTGCCAGAACTCATGTGCTGCGTGAAGGTCACGTTCTGTTGCGCAAAGGCGGCAAGTGCCGGCATCTGTTTTTCGTAACCTGAATAATTCAGGCCATCAACGGTAATCAGCAGAACGTTTTGCCCGGGCCCCATATCCAGATAGCGCAGATCGCTCAATGGATACTGTACCGAAACGGCTTCCGGGCTACCCTGTTCAATCAGGCGACGCTGATAATCCTGCGCATCCAGCAGACCATGTTTCTCCAGGAAGCGGCGTGCCGTCATCGGGTAGGAGAGAGGCAGGTTCGCCCGCTGCATGGTGATAGGACGATAGAAGTTTGCATCCGCCCAGATATACATAACGTGGGTGGCAATAAAGGCTACGAAAAAGAACCCTGCCACGGGTTTTGCAAAGCGCCGCCGCCGGGTCAGACTGCGAAGTTTTTGCCAGCTCCAGGTGGCGAACAGCATCTCAATGAGCAGGATAACCGGCACACCGATAAACATGAGCTGCCAGTCACGCGCCGTCTCATTCTGATCGGGGTTGATCACCAGTTCCCAGACGATGGGATTGAGATGCAGGTGAAAACGGGTAAAAACTTCGCTGTCGATGAGTAACAGCGTCATGCCCGTGGTCGCCAGAATAACGGACAGAGACCGCATCAGGCGTTGGGACATCACCACAAAGGTGAGGGGGAATAAAATCAGCAGGTAGGTGGCGAACACCAGAAAGCTGAAATGACCGACCACGCTCAGGTAAGAGTAAATCCGCCCGGCAAGCGTTGTCGGCCAGTCGGCGACAAACAGATAGCGACTACCGACCACAATGGACAATAAAATATTGAACAGGGCGAACCAGTGCCCCCAGCTTACCATCTGGGAGACTTTTTCACGGTAGGGCTGACGATGAGTCACCATAACTTGTCGCTGTTTACCTTAATGCGCTTTATCGTCATTAACGGACGACTGCAATGCCTGGGCGAAAGATTTTGCGATGGCCTGGCGTTGAGCAGGGGCGATGCTGGTATTGATCAAGTTCGTCACCATGTTCCCCAGAACCATCAGGGAAAGGTCGGTCGGAGACTTGTGTTTTTCCAGCACGTTGGCCAGCTCACTTAGCAGTTGTTCAACGTGTTCATCACTATAGCGGGAAATTTGTGGCATAAATCGAAATCAGTTATTCATAAAGGGCAACATATTACCGTAGCAACAGCTTTTTTTCTGCTTTTTTATCAGCAGTTGCACAGTTGCTTGCGTGGTGGTTGAATACCGCCCGGTCTAAAAGGAGAGTTTATCATGAGTCTGGACATCAACCAGATTGCCCTACACCAGCTTATCAAACGCGATGAGCAAAACCTTGAGCTGGTGTTGCGCGAATCTTTGCTGGAACCGACTGCTCCCGTTGAGGAGATGGTCGCCGAGTTACACCGGGTTTACAGCGCGAAAAGTAAAGCCTACGGCCTGTTTAACGACGACAGCGAACTGGCGCAGGCATTACGCCTCCAGCGTCAGGGCGAGGAAGATTTTCTCGCGTTCAGCCGTGCGGCAACGGGGCGCTTACGTGATGAACTGGCAAAATATCCCTTTGCGGACGGCGGCATTGTGCTGTTCTGCCACTATCGCTATCTGGCAGTGGAATACCTGTTGGTCGCGGTGCTCAATAACTTAAGCAGTATGCGTGTTAATGAGCAACTGGACATCAGCGCGACGCATTATCTCGACATTAACCATGCGGATATCGTGGCGCGTGTGGATTTAACCGAGTGGGAAACCAACCCGGAATCGACGCGTTACTTGACCTTCCTCAGAGGGCGCGTGGGGCGCAAGGTCTCTGACTTTTTCATGGATTTCCTTGGTGCAACCGAAGGATTAAACGCCAAAGCGCAGAACCGCGGATTGTTGCAGGCGGTGGATGACTTTACCGCCCAGGCGCAGCTCGATAAATCAGAGCGCCAGGATGTTCGCCAGCAGGTCTACACCTACTGCAATGAACAATTGCAGGCAGGCGAAGAGATTGAACTGGCGTCACTTTCAAAAGAGCTGGCGGGCGTGAGCGAAGTGAGCTTTGAAGAGTTTACCGCCGGGCAGGGCTATGAGCTGGAAGAGAGCTTCCCGGCGGATCGCAGCACATTGCGCCAGTTAACTAAATATGCGGGTAGCGGCGGCGGGTTAACCATTAACTTTGATGCCTTGCTGTTGGGCGAGCGTATTTTTTGGGATCCGGCCACGGATACGTTGACCATTAAGGGCACACCGCCGAATCTGCGCGATCAACTGCAACGCAGAACAGGTGGCAACTGACCGCACTGTGCATAAAAGGAATACGCCAGAAACCCTCTGTCGATGTTGCATTGCGACGACGGGCCCTCAAGGTCTGGTTCGACTTTCAGTTTGATGGCCTGGCAGGGCACGGATCTGATGAGCAACGAGAAGGGGGTTGATGCCTTGAGTGAGGGGCAAATCATCCCGATACGCATTTTGCCGCGAATGGGTAGGCCGTATCGAGTTTGCTGAGACATAAAAAAACCCCGCAGAGCGGGGTTTTTTCAACTTGTCAGCGATTACGCGCGAACGAAGTCGATGTGAGACAGTTTCGGTTTGTAAGCGTGACGCTGTACAGCCTGAACTTTCACTTTTACTTCTTTGCCATCGATAACCAGAGTCTGAACTTCATCATAGAATTCAGCTTTAGACTGGATGTTCCACAGCTGGTCGTGGTCCAGTTCGATAGCAACCGGAGCTTCTTTCCCACCGTAAACGATAGCCGGGAATTTGTTAGCTGCGCGCAGGCGGCGGCTCGCACCCTTACCCTGCTCTTTACGTACTTCTGCGTTAATAGTAAACATGTCAATTTCTCTTAAATAGTTCCTGCTACAGGCGACCCAGCAACAGGCAAGTGATCTGCTTTGCGAATGCAAAAGCGGGCGGATTATACCCGTATCCCCCCTCTGTTACAAGTCGGACCGTTATGGCTTAGCCGCGTAACTCATTGGCGCGGCGAAAGCGCCCTTCATAATCAAACACCTTTTCCCGCACCTGCCAGTACTGGCCTTTTTTGCGCGCCACGACAAAATCAGGGTGGCGTAACAGCGCCTGCCGGGCGAGGATATCGGCGGCGACAATCCAGCGTAATGGCACGCCGGGCGTACGGGTGTGCGGGCGGATAAAGAGCTGCTCAAAAGCGGTACGCTGAGCAGGGGTATGCAGGCGGTAGCGTTCGCTGACATCTGCGCCATCTTCATCGTAGTAGGTAATTTTTAGCCACTCGCCTTTGTCATCCGCGCCGTGCTGTAAGTCCATTCCGCTACAGCGAAGGACCAGCGCGTCTTTGAGTTTCAGCGCCGCTTTAAGCATATCGTCCGGATCGACCAGAATGGTGTCGCAGGTCCGGCAACGACGGGCAGCAATGTCGTTTTCCGCATTACACTGGGGGCAATTTTTAAAACGGAAACGATAGTCACACTGTTCCCGCTGGCCGTCATCGTCCTCAAACCAGCCCTGACAGCGGCGGCCAAAATGTTCGATTAAGGTGCCATCTGCCGTGGTTTTCCCCCAAAAGGTATTGGCAAAGCCGCAGGCCGGGCAAAACACCTGCACAGGTACGTTATCGCTTTTCCCTTTCGGCGCACCGACTTCCGGCGCGTAAAGATCGTGCGGATTTCCGGCGTAGTCGAGGATCAGGCAATCGGTCTTGCCGGGAAACAGCCGCAGGCCGCGTCCGACGATTTGCTGATACAGGCTGACGGATTCCGTCGGGCGCAGGATGGCAATCAAATCCACATGCGGCGCGTCAAAGCCAGTCGTGAGCACCGACACGTTCACCAGGTAGCGAAAGCGTTGCGCTTTAAACGCCTCAATCAACTCATCACGCTGGGGACCTGGCGTTTCGCCGGTAATCAGCGCTGCTTCGCCCGCAGGCAACAGCCCGGTAACTTCATGGGCATGTTCTACGGTCGCGGCAAAAATCATCACGCCTTTGCGGCTTTCTGAGAACTCAACAATCTGGCTGATGATGTGCGGCGTGACGCGCTGCTGTTTTTTCAGTTCACGGTTCAGATCCGCTTCGCTGAACAGGCCGTTACTCTGCGCCTGCAGGCGGCTGAAATCGTACTGCACCACGGGCATATCCAGCCGTTCCGGTGGTGTCAGATAGCCATGCTTGATCATGTAACGCAGCGGCAACTCATAAATGCAGTCGCGGAACAGCGCTTTTTCATCGCCCCGGACCATACCGTGATAATGAAAACGGTAGATCCAGCCTTTCCCCAGACGAAAAGGGGTCGCGGTGAGTCCCAGCAAACGTACGCGGGGATTCACTTTGCGCAAGTGCTGTAAAATTTGCTGGTACTGGCTTTCGCCATCGTCGCTGATGCGGTGGCACTCATCGACAATCAGCAATGAAAACTCACCCTGAAAATGGTCAAGGTTACGGGCAACGGACTGTACGCTGCCGAAAACCACTTTGCCCTCACTCTGTTTACTCTTGAGGCCCGCAGCGTAGATATCCGCCTCCAGACCCAGCGCGAGGTATTTCGCATGGTTTTGCGCAACCAGTTCTTTAACATGTGCGAGCACCAGTACGCGCCCGCGCGCCACCCTTGCCAGTTCGGCAATGACCAGGCTTTTGCCTGCGCCTGTAGGCAGGACAATCACCGCAGGTTCATCGTGATGGCGAAAGTGGGCGAGGGTAGCGTCTACCGCTTCGCGTTGATAAGGGCGTAAGGTAAAAGTCATGCTCTTCATGGTGTGACAACATCATGTCACAAGTATGCCACGAATCTTTCCCTTGAGCGGCGTAGAATGACCGCTATACTGACAGGCGTAAATCACCTGAGTCTTCTTAAGGACGAAAGTCCTGCTTCCAGCACCATACAGGCAAAACAACTTCATGCGACTTGATAAGTTTATCGCTCAGCAACTCGGCGTAAGCCGTGCTATTGCCGGACGTCAAATCCGCGCCAGCCACATTACCGTAGACGGCGAAATTGTCAGAGATGCCGCGTTCAAATTGCTCCCGCAACACGAGGTGGAGTATGAGGGCAACGCGCTGGTTCAACAAACCGGCCCTCGCTATTTCATGCTTAATAAACCACAGGGCTATGTTTGCTCAACGGACGATCCCGATCATCCGACGGTACTCTATTTTCTGGATGAGCCTGTAGCGCACAAATTGCATGCTGCGGGGCGCCTGGATATCGATACTACCGGACTGGTGCTGATGACCGACGATGGGCAGTGGTCGCACCGTATTACCTCACCGCGCCATCACTGCGAGAAAACCTATCTGGTCGACCTGGAATCGCCAGTGGCGCAAGACACTGCGGAACGCTTTGCCAAAGGTGTCCAGTTACATAACGAGAAAGACCTGACCCAACCGGCTCAGCTCGAGGTGATCACCCCGACGCAGGTACGCTTAACTATCAGCGAGGGGCGCTATCATCAGGTAAAACGTATGTTTGCCGCCGTGGGCAACCACGTTGTCGGGCTGCATCGTGAACGTATCGGCGCGATTACCCTCGACGACGATCTGGCGCCGGGAGAGTACCGCGCACTGACAGAAGAAGAGATTGCCAGCGTCGGTTTGCCTGCGCGTTAACGTAGAGGAGCTTTTCGTGACCAACAGGCCACACTCATCACTGAGCATTGTGATTATTCTTGGCCTGCTGGCCATGTTGATGCCGTTATCCATTGATATGTATCTGCCCGCGCTCCCGGTAATTGCCGGGCAGTTTGGCGTACCGGCGGGCAGCGCGCAAATGACGTTAAGCACCTACATTCTGGGCTTTGCGTTGGGGCAACTGCTTTATGGCCCTATGGCGGACAGCATCGGGCGTAAGCCGGTTATTCTTGGCGGTACGCTGATTTTCGCCGCGGCGGCCGTGGCCTGCGCGCTGGCACAGAGTATCGATCAACTGATCACGATGCGCTTCTTTCATGGTCTCGCGGCAGCCGCTGCCAGCGTGGTGATTAACGCCCTGATGCGCGATATATATCCTCGCGAAGAGTTTTCGCGGATGATGTCGTTTGTCATGCTGGTGACCACCATTGCGCCGTTGCTTGCCCCGATGATCGGCGGTGCGGTGCTGGTTTGGTTTAGCTGGCATATGATCTTCTGGATCCTGGCGGTAGCGGGCTTGCTGGTCTCGGTGATGATTGCGTTCTTTATACGTGAAACGCTTCCGCCAGAACGTCGGCAGCCGTTCCATCTGCGCACGACCGTCGGCAATTTTGCCTCTCTGTTTCGTCATAAACGCGTGCTCAGCTATATGCTGGCAAGCGGCTTTAGCTTTGCCGGAATGTTCTCTTTTCTGAGCGCCGGGCCGTTTGTCTATATTGAAATCAACCATGTTTCGCCACAGGATTTTGGCTACTACTTCGCGCTAAATATTGTGTTCCTGTTCCTGATGACCATCATCAATGGACGTTTCGTCCGCCGTGTGGGCGCATTGAAGATGTTCCGCGGTGGGCTGTGGGTTCAGTTCGTGATGGCGCTATGGATGGTTATCACGGCACTTCTTGGCGTAGGTTTCTGGTCACTGGTGGTGGGCGTGGCCGCCTTTGTCGGCTGTGTTTCGCTGGTGTCGTCGAACGCGATGGCGGTTATTCTTGATGAGTTTCCCCATATGGCAGGAACCGCCTCTTCGCTGGCCGGTACGTTCCGCTTTGGTATTGGCGCAATTGTCGGCACGCTGCTTTCTATGTCGGCGTTCAACTCCGCATGGCCAATGATTTGGTCCATCACCTTTTGCGCAACCAGTTCCATTCTCTTCTATCTCTACGCCAGTCGCGGCAAAAAACAGGCGTAACCTTTCAACAGAAGGGGGCAGAAACGCTCCCTTTTTTGATGCACATCAACCAAACCTGACATACATTCGGACGTGTTTGTTTATTTTATGTAAAATCCGTTTGTGTAAAAAGTCACATCCTTGTAGTAAAATAAGTTGAGTTAGATCTCATAAACGGGTACATATAGCCGAAAAAAGGGCCGGGGTTCATCAATAAAAACCTGATAAATGAACCGCTAACCCGCACAGATCGCGGCGTCTTGCGTTTTATGTGTCGCTGACGAGACGGTTTGTCAATAATGTGTTAATATGAATGTGAAATATTTGTGAAGTAATTGGTACTTCCGGGGACAGAAAGTGAATACATTACAACTCTCCATCATCCACCGTTTACCCCAGAGTTATCGCTGGCTTGACGGTTTTGCAGGCGCCAGGGTTGAACCGATTCCGCAAAATGACGATGACGCGGAAGGGAGTCTTGTGGCGCTGAAGTTATTGAGTCCGGATGGCGATAGCGCCTGGCCGGTTATGCACAAGCTGAGTCAGGCACTGAGTGACATCGCAGTAGATTGCTCCGTCGTGGAATGCGAAGGTGAACCTTGTCTGTTCGTGAACTGTCAGGATGAGTTTGCAGCGACCTGCCGCCTGAAAAACTTTGGCGTCGCGATCGCTGAACCCTTCACCACTCAGAACCCTTTCTGAGCGTCAGCTTAATGATAAAAGCTGACGCGTGTAGTCCTGCTGCGGCGCGCTAAACACGCGGTGACACTCTCCCTGCTCAACCACCTCTCCCTGTTTCAGCACAATCACCTGATGGCATAACGCGCGTACCACCTGCAAATCGTGACTGATAAAAATATAAGCCAGATGGTGCGTCTGCTGGAGCGATTTCAGTAAGGCGAGGATCTGCGCCTGTACTGTGCGATCAAGAGAGGAGGTGGGTTCATCCAGTATGATCAGCTCCGGTTTCAGTATCAGTGCCCGGGCAATGGCAATACGCTGGCGCTGACCGCCAGAAAACTCACCCGGGAAACGTCGGCGGGTTTCCGGATCCAGACCAACCTCGTTCATGACTCTGATGACCTCTGCCTCCCGCGCTTCGCGCGTCAACGTCGGCTGATGCACCAGTAATCCCTCTTCGATAATCTGCTGCACGTTCAGTCGTGGATTCAGCGAAGAGTTCGGATCCTGAAATACCACCTGAATGCGGTGGCGCACCGGTAGCATCTGTTTGCGATTCCATGCGTGAAGGGGGCTATCGCCAAAGGTAATGGTGCCCTGCGAGGCAATCAGGCGCAGCAGAGCCAGCCCGGTGGTACTCTTCCCGGAGCCAGACTCCCCCACCAGCCCCAGCGTTTCCCCTGCACGCAGGGTGAAGCTGATGTTATTGACCACCCGGTTTTCGCCCACCACGCGTTTAAAGATACCTTTGCGGATTGGAAAACTGACGCCGAGATTTTCGACGCGCAGCAGTGGCGGTGTCTCCGCGGCCAGGGGAACCGGGTCTCCTGCAGGCTCGCTGTTCAACAGGCGCTGGGTATAAGGGTGCGTTGGCGCGGCAAACAGGGCGCTGGCGCTGTTCTGCTCGACGCACAGACCGTTTTGCATCACGGCAATGTTATCTGCCAGTTTGCGCACAATACTCAGGTTGTGCGTGATAAACAGAAGCCCCATGTTCAGCTCCTGACGCAGTTCGCGCAGCAGCGTCAGGATTTGCGCCTGCACCGTCACATCCAGCGCGGTGGTGGGTTCGTCTGCAATCAATAATTCCGGGCGAGTGAGCAGCGCCATGGCAATCATCACGCGCTGGCGTTCGCCGCCAGAAAGCTGGTGGGGGAAATCCCCCAGGCGCTGGTGGGCATTGCGGATACCCACCCGGTCAAGACAGGTCAGGATCTCGGCGCGGGCGGCCTCCCGGCGCATCCCCCGATGTAGCGATAAGACTTCGTAGAGCTGCTTTTCCACGCTATGCAGTGGATTGAGCGACACCATCGGTTCCTGAAAAATCATCGCGATTTTATTGCCGCGCACCTGGCGCAAGGTTTTCTCGCTGGCATGCAGCAGGCTTTCGCCATGAAAGAAGATATCGCCCTGCGGATAGACAGCGGGTGGCGTGGGCAGCAGGCGAAGGATCGACAATGCGCTCACGCTTTTGCCCGAGCCGGATTCGCCGACCAGCGCCAGTGTTTCGCCCGCCTCAATTTGCAGCGAAAGCGAATCCACCACCGTGCGTTGTGTCTCCTGCTGACGAAAAGCGATAGACAGGGAATCAATGCGTAACAGGGGAGGGGTCATCTTATACCGCCTTGTTGGGATCGAAGGCGTCGCGCACCGCTTCACCAATAAAAATTAACAGCGACAGTAATACCGCCACAGACAAAAACGCCGCGATACCCAGCCAGGGCGCCTGCAGATTGTTCTTCCCCTGCAGTAATAATTCGCCAAGCGACGGTGAACCCAGTGGCAAACCGAAGCCGAGGAAATCCAGCGAGGTCAGGGTGGAAATCGAGCTACATAAAATAAACGGCAGGAAGGTTAGCGTGGCGACCATCGCATTAGGCAGCATATGGCGCAGCATAATGCTGCGGTCGTTCACACCCAGCGCCTGCGCCGCACGGATATAGTCGAAATTTCGCGTGCGCAGAAACTCAGCGCGCACCACGCCCACCAGACTCATCCAGCCGAACAGTACCGTAATGGCCAGCAACCACCAGAATCCAGGCTGTACGACGCTGGAGAGCAGAATAATCAGGAACAGCGTTGGCATGCCTGACCAGACCTCAATAAAGCGCTGGCCCCACAGATCGATTTTCCCGCCGTAATAGCCCTGTAGTGCGCCTGCGAGCACGCCGATAACGCAGGAGCAGAGCGTCAACATTAAGCCAAACAGCAATGAGATACGCGTCCCGTAGAGAATACGTGCCAGCACATCCCCGCCGTTGGCATCGGTACCTAACCAGTTCTGCTTTGAGGGCGGCGAGGGGAAAGGCTGAGTGGTGGAGTAGTTGATACTGCGCGCGCCAAAGCGGATGGGGGCATGAATCATCCAGCCATGCTGAGCGATTTGTTGCTGCAGCCAGGGATCCTGATAATCCGCAGGCGTGGCAAACGGACCGCCAAATTCGCTCTCGCTGTAGTTGAAAATCACCGGCGCGTACCAGTGACCCTGGTAACGCACCAGCAGCGGTTTATCGTTGGCGATCAGTTCGGCAAACAGGCTGAATAAAAAGATCAGCAGAAAAATCCACAGCGACCAAAAGCCGCGGCGATTATGGCGAAAACGCGCCCAGCGAGTCTGGTTGACGTAGCTTAATTGAAACATCAGCGTCCCTCGAAATCGATGCGCGGGTCGACCAGCGTGTAAGTCATGTCGCTGAGGATATTCAGCAACAGGCCGATAAGCGTGAAAATATAAAGCGTGCCAAACATCACCGGATAATCGCGCGAGACGGTGGCCTCGTAGCCCAGCAGCCCCAGCCCATTAAGCGAGAAGATCACTTCAATGAGCAGTGAGCCGGTAAAAAACATGCTGATAAAGGTGGCAGGGAAGCCTGCGATCACCAGTAACATCGCGTTACGAAACACATGCTTGCGCATAATATTGCCTTCGCTGACGCCTTTTGCGCGCGCGGTCACCACATACTGCTTTCTGATCTCATCCATAAAGGAGTTTTTCGTCAGCATGGTCAGGGCCGCAAAGCCGCCAATGACGGTTGCCAGCACGGGCAGGGTGATGTGCCACAGGTAGTCGGTTACCTTAGCGTACCAGGGCAGGGTATCGAAGTTCGACGAAACCAGCCCACGTAGCGGGAAGATATCGTAGTAGCTGCCGCCTGCAAAAAAGACGATCAGCAAAATAGCGAACAGAAATGCGGGGATCGCGTAGCCGATAATAATAAAAGCGCTGCTCCAGACATCGAACCGGCTGCCGTTATAGACCGCTTTGCGGATCCCCAGGGGAATCGACACCAGATAGATAATCAGTGTCCCCCATAGCCCCAGCGTGACGGAAACCGGCAGGCTCTCTTTGATCAGTTGTAGCACTGAGGCGCTGCGAAACAGGCTATTGCCGAAGTCGAAACGGACATAGTTCCAGAGCATTTTGAAATAACGCTCATGAATCGGTTTGTCGAAGCCGTAGCGTTTGGTGATTTCAGCAATCACTTCCGGATCAAGCCCACGCCCGCCGCGATAGTGGCTATCGTTGCTGGTAGCGCTGCCGACACCGGTTCGGGCGTGTGTGGCACCGCCACCTTCGACCGTCGTCCCCGGTAAACCACTTTGGTTACCGAATTCAATCGCTGCAATGGCCTGATCGACCGGCCCTCCCGGGGCAATCTGTACGATGAAAAAGTTAATGGTGATAATCGCCCACAAGGTGGGAATGATCAGCAACAAGCGTCGAATAAAATAGGCGCCCATCCTGTCTCCTTAGCGTCTGTCTGCGGGCAGTTTTGCCGCTTTGTTCACGTCGTACCACCAGGTGTCGAAACCGAGTGAATAGACGGGGCGAATGCCTGGCATCGAGAACTTGTCCCAGTAGGCCACCTGATCGGCTGCCATATACCACATGGGCAACATGTAGTAATTCCACGTCAGCACCCGGTCGAGCGCCCGCCCCAGCGGCAGCAGTTTTTGCTTATCTCCCTGCGCCTGGATAATTTGCGCGATCAGTTTATCCAGTACCGGGCTTTTCACGCCGGGGGAGTTATAGGTTGAATCAATGTATTGCGAACTCCAGGAGATTTGCAGATCGGAACTGGGCCACGGCATTGCCCGCCACACGCGCGGCATCATGTCGTAATCGCGGGTGCGCAGACGATTGGTTATCTGCGAGTTATCGACCTGGCGGACTTCCATCGTAATACCCAGCCGCGCCAGGTTGTGCTGAAACGGCAACACCCACTGGTTGTTCCCGCCAGAAGGCAGCAGCATCTCGAAAACGAACGGTTTACCAGTCTGGGTGTTCACCAGCTTCTGGTTTTTCATCTCCCAGCCCGCCTGTTTAAGCAGCTCGGCGGCTTTCAGTAAGTTCTCGCGGTCATAGCCGTCGCCTTTGGAGACGGGTGGAGTATAAATAGAGGTGAAAACCTCCGGCGGCAGGTCGGCTTTCATCGGCGCCAGTAGCGTCAGCTCCGCGGCATCCGGATAATTGCGTGCGGCATATTCCGTGTTCTGGAAATAGCTGTTGGTGCGGCTGTAGGCGTTATAAAACAGCGCCTTGTTCATCCACTCAAAATCAAAGGCCAGCGAGACAGCTTCACGTACCCGACGGTCGGTAAACACTGGTCGCTGGATATTGAATGCCAGCCAACGGGTATCCTGCGCGGAGGTGTTTGGCTGCTCATCTTTAATGATATAGCCACGGTCAAAATTGCTGCCGATATAGCGCGTCGCCCAGTTTTTTGCACTGCCCTCGGTGCGCATATCAAACGCGCCAGCTTTAAAGGCCTCAAAGGCGACGTTGTCGTCCAGATAATAGTCATAGCGAATCGTGTCGAAATTCCAGCGCCCGCGATTGACCGGCAGCGTCGCGCCCCAGTAATCCTTCACACGCGAGTAGGTCACGTACTGCCCCATCCGCCAACTGGTGATGCGATAAGGGCCGCTCCCGAGGGGAGGGGACGATAGCGGGTCGCTGAGTTTATGATCTTTCCAGAATTTCTCAGGCATAACCGGCAGAGAGAAGAGGCTAAGCATGTTCTCTTTGCCCGGTTCACCCAGTTCGATACGCACGGTTAACGGGGAGATCGCTTTTACCGTGGTGCCTTTATAGATCAGGCGGAACTGCGGCACCCCTTCGGTCATGAATTTATGGAAGGTGAATGCCACATCGCTGGCCCGGATAGGTGAGCCGTCGTGGAAGGTGGCGCGCGGATTGATCGAGACCTCGACCCATGAATAATCATCGGCGTAGCGGGCCACCTCAGCAATCAGCGGATAGTAGCTGCCCGGTTCATCATCAGAGGTGGTAAACAGGCTGTCATAGAGCGACTCGGTGCGCACGGCGGCGTTACCGCGCAGTGCAAAGCGGTTGAAGCTATCGAACGTACCGATATAAGAAAGCGTAATATTGCCGCCTTTAGGCGCAGCGGGATTCACATAGTCAAAATGTGAGAAATTGATGGCATATTTGGGTTCGCCGATAACGGCAAACGCGTAATTCTCTTTAATGGTTTGCGCATGGGTAATGGTGCCCACCAGCAGCAAACTCAAAATAAACAGGCGCACAAACTTCATCGGGCGGGATCCTTTACCAGTGGCGCTCCGGGCGCACCAACGTTTTCTCATTGAATAATAAGGGAGGGGGCGCCCGTTGTGAAATAATTAACGGCCTAAAGTCGTGATGAAAACTGCGGGGGGTGCCACATTGTGAATTGCTCAAGTGTCATTGGGCGGCTGAAATAGTAACCCTGCATAAAATTAACGCCATGTTCCCGCAGCCAGCGAGCCTGCTCTGGTGTTTCGACACCTTCTGCCACGGTGGCCATATTCAGACGTTTCGCCAGCGTCAGCACTGCATCAAGCACCGGTGACGTGACGGTTTCAGTACCAATAGCATTCACAAAGCCACGATCGATTTTAAGATAATCAACGGTGAAACGTTCAAGATAGATAAGTGCGCTGTGACCGGTGCCGAAATCATCAATGGCAATTTCATAACCTTCATCACGCAGCCACTGGAATAATTTCACTGCCTCACTCTGGCGCAACATATCCCGCTCGGTGATTTCCAGCACCAGGCGGAAATAGTCGTCCGGAAGGGAATGGGTAAACTGGCGAATATCCTCAGCAAAGCTTTCAACATGCAAATGGCCGGGCGAGATATTAATACCCAGTTTGGCCCCCTGCGGCAGCAGCGTTTGCAAGACCGGCGCATCGTGGGCAATAAGCTTAAACAGATGCAGCGTCAGCGGCACGATTAGCTGTTGCGCCTCGGCATACTGGATAAATGCATCTGGTGGGATCTCGCCGGCAGTGGGGTGCTTCCAGCGCATGAGCACCTCGACACCGCGCACCCGTAATTCGCTGGCATCAACCACTGGCTGGTACACCACATAAAACTGATTCTGTTTAATGGCGGTTAGGATCTCTTTGCCAGGACGCATTCGGATATAGAGATACCAGGCCGTCAGCAAACCGGCAAGCGTACCCACCATGCCGCCAAACAGCAGGGCAAACTGTACATCTTCGGGCTTCCAGGTTTCAGTATAAAGATTAATGGTCAGCGGAAGGCCAGCAAGATGAGCTGTACGAAACGGCGTGGTTTTCAGGGTACGCAGATCAACAAGGCCAGTCGAAAAGGTGGAGATCGCGTTGTCGCCGATTCCGAGAGCAATACCGGTCAGTTCTTGTTGCTGTGAGGTATAAAGCAGGAAAGGGGTGAGGTTGACATTGAGTGATACAAAAACGCCACGGTCCTCAAGCAAGGGGCTGCGGAACCACATTGCAATTGCAGGTTTATCCGGCATCATTGGCGTGCCGTGCAAAATGACCATATCAAAGTCTTTGTGCAGATCAATCTCCGGCAGGAGATCCTTCATCGGCACGTGCATCACGCCCGTAGCGGAAGAACAAAATGCGTTATCGTTTTTGACTAATAAAAATGCGCGGACATTGGTGCTAAAAGCGGCGCGCGAGGTCAGCTCACTGGCGACATCAGCGCACTCATTGAGCGTTAGCGGCTGGAGTGCCTCAGCGGTGGTTTTGATATCGCTAAAATAGTCTGTGAGCCAGTGCTGCATGCCCGTGAGTACGGTATTCATCTTTTGTTCATGTTTCTTCTGAACAACTAAAAAATGAATCCCGCTAACGGCAATAGCCGCGAAGATACCGACCAGAAGGCTAAACAGAAGGATTTTCCGGCTGGCGGAAAAGTTGCGGGTCAACATCACTTATATCCATATCTGGTGAGTTTGAGCGAAAAAAAGCCAGGCGATTGCTCTATTTGATATTCCTGGAATATAGCCTGGAAAGTGTTAATGAGACATATGAACAGGCAAGAAAAATAGGTATAAAAAAACACCGCCGAAGCAGTGTTCTTTTATCGTTTCGCGCCAGCCAAGGGATACCGGCGAAAACATGCGTTAGCTGCGGGACAATATGCGGCGCGCTTCGTTGTAGCGCTTCTTCCAGTAAGGTTCATCCATACTGGAAATCACCACACCACTACTTGTCGAAGCATGGACAAACTGGTTATTGCCAATGTAGATGCCTACATGGCGACCCGTTGACCCTGCTCTGAACAACACCAGGTCACCGGTACGCAAACTGGTGCGTGATACCGACTTACCCATTTCCTGCTGTTCGTAGGTTGAACGCGGTAATTCTAAACCAAACTGCTCACGGAAGGTGCGCTGGACAAAACCGGAACAATCAATACCTTTCTTGGTGTCGCCGCCTAAGCGGTAACGTACACCTTTCCAGTCAGCATATTGATCGAGGATGCGATTTTTCACATCCAGATTACGCACCATATTTTCAAATTCATCCTGAGAGGCTTGCAGTGAAGAGATATCTTCGCCCACAGCATGCGTCTCAGAATGCATGTTTTTCGCGGTATTTGTTGAACAAGCTGATAACAGAACCGCCACTGCTACCGCGGGAATCGCCCGCAAGATATATCTCAAAATCGGCTGAGATTTGACCATGTTAATTATTTTCCCTTGAAGTCCTTAACGATAAATATCGTTATAAAAAATGCCAACGCAGCGAGAGTAATTAGCTGTATGCAATGAGACAATTACCCGTGGTCAAATCTGTGGATGAACGCACAAATTTATTTGTTATGAGAATAATTGCTCATTAGCTCAAAGCAGACCCGAGATTACCCTATCACTACGGGCATTGCGAGCGCTTTTCTGCGATTTTTTATAAGAAATTATGATACAGAAAGTTAATTATCAGGAATGGCTAAAAAAGCGGCAATTTAGGTTAAGAATCATGCAAATCGCTAATTTGAATAGTGATTGTTATGACAGGGGGATGACAGAAAAGGCGAAGTTTTGACAAATTTGCATCAGGGATCGAAAACGATCCCTGATGATTAGTGTATATCCATGTTATTAAATTGTATAAAAGTTGTTTATTTTCCCGGTAGGTAACGATTAAACAGGCTAATTATTTTGTCGCTAAGTGGTGTCATCAGACACCACGGCAGGCCAATCAGCACCACAGAAAGAGAGCCAACAGCAATATCGGTAAACCAGTGGGCGCCAATCATCACGCGTGGGAATGCGAAAACCACAAAAATAATCAGGGCAATGGCGAACGCTTTTTTACCGAAATAACGCAGCATGATAGAAGAAAAAATAAGCAACATCATGCCATGATCGCCCGGGAAACTGTCTTTGGAGGCATCCTTGGTCGGGAAATCCAGTAATTCACTGACCCGATGAATGCCGCTAAAAAAGAGTGTCGGGCTTTCGCGTTTAACGGGAATAAGCAATTGCGCGAGCTGATTAATAGCCACCGCAAACAGCAACATAGTCAGGCCAATAATGACGATCCGGCGACGTCCGGCGCTGTCTTCACGCAACCAGAACGACAGCATCAGGCAACCCATGGCAATGAGCGAGCAGGCGTCAAAGGCGCGGTTGTTGGTCAGCGCGACCAGCCACAGGAATGCACGGTTCTCAACGAGGCCGTTATTGAAGAAGTGGAAAATTGCCGCGTCCAGCGGAAACCAGAATCCATGATTAACCGGTAAATACCAGGACAGGAACAGCGCAAAACCAGCGACATTAAGCAAAAAAATAAGCGGTAAACGAGTCTTCATCTTTATCCATTTTTGAACAATACGGGCAAAACAGTAGTGTCCTTAACTTAAACGAAGCTTCAACAAACTGGCCTGCAAGGCATTCCAGTCCGCTTCGGAGGCGGTAATTAATTCAATACGGCTGTCCGGCGGCGCGACATTTTGCGTCTCAATATGCAGATCCAGCCCCTGGCGATTAATACGCACCAGCCCTTCGGGAATACGCATTACACCCTTGACGCGTTCGACTGGCGCAAGGCGCGCCCACTCAAGTAAACCAATGGTGTCAAACTGCGTATCTGCGTCAAAAATCCAACCGCATGCATGATGACCCTGGCCACTATTCAGGCTGCGTCGCCAGCGTTGATGTTCAGGCAAGCTTAACGCCGCCAGTCCTTTTCTTTCGCCGGTGTGGTGATGATGTTCGGCACTGGTGGGAAGTGCGCGCAGATTGCGGCGTGGGTTATCCAGCAGCGACACGGGAATATTTCCCTGTGTAGCGTTGATACGCAGACGGTCGCCGCCATGTTGCTGCCACCATGCTTCCAGTGCCTGTTGGCTCTCGACGCTGGCGCGGTCTTCTTTATTAGCGACAATGATGTCAGCCGCCGCAAGCTGGTCGCGGAAGTTTTCATTACCCGTTACTTTTTCGTCCAGCAGCTGACGTGGGTCGATAAGGCACAGGGTCGCGCGCAGATCGATCCAGGGTTCATAGACCGGGGCAGTGAGCATATCGAGAATCTGTTTTGGATGGCCCAGGCCGGTAGGCTCAATCAGTAAGCGATCGGGTTTACCCTGACGTAATAGCGTATTAAGGCCAACCTGCATTGGCAGGCCATTCACGCAGCACATGCATCCGCCGGGGATCTCTTTTAATAAGGCCCCGCTGTCCGCCAGTAACGCGCCATCGATGCCCACTTCGCCAAATTCATTGACCAGAACGGCCCATTTTTCGTTGGGGTCTTTATTTGCCAGCATATGGAGAATGGACGTCGTCTTCCCGCTGCCAAGAAAGCCAGTAATCAGATTTGTTTTCGTCACGTTTACTCCAGCATTACGCACAATAATAAGTGCGACAATCCTGGCGAAAATTGGCAAAAAAGAGAAGGGCAGGAGCGGAGAAAGCACTTTCCGCCCCTTTTAATGGCAGAAAATGTTAAATCTGCAGGGCGTTACGCACCGCCTGGTGCGCCCCTTGCGTGCGCAACTGTTGCCATGCACTGTCGATGGCATTCACAAAACGCGGGTCGGTGGGTAAATCAGTACCGAAGATTTCACTGAGCGCCAGCAAAGCCCCAACGCGCTCCCTTTCACTGCTGGTCTCGACGATAGCCCGTATCTTATCGATCAGAGGGTCTCGTACATCAATGGCCTCGCCTGCGTCATCCGTTCCGCTGACATAGCGCATCCAGCCTGCCACGCCGAGTGCCAGCAACGGCCAGTGGCTTTCACGCTGTAAATGCACGCGAACGCTATCCAGCATACGCTGCGGCAGTTTCTGGCTACCGTCCATCGCTATCTGCCAGGTGCGATGCTTAAGCGCCGGGTTGGAAAAACGGGCAATCAGATTGTCTGCATATGCGTTGAGGTCCACGCCGGTAATAGCAAGCGTAGGGGCCTGTTCACCTAGCATCAACTGATGTGCGGCACGGCGAAAAACCTCATCCTGCATACAATCGCTGATATGGGCAAACCCGGCCAGATACCCCAGGTACGCGAGGAACGAATGGCTACCGTTCAGCATACGCAGCTTCATCTGTTCCCACGGGCGAACGTCTTGTACCAGTTGCACGCCTGCCACTTCCCATTGCGGACGACCGGCAACAAAGTTGTCTTCAATGACCCACTGAATGTAAGGCTCACAACTGATGGCACAGGGATCGGCCACTCCCAATTCAGCGGCAATTTCCGCCAGTGATTCGTCAGTAGCGGCCGGCACGATACGGTCCACCATGGTTGAGGGGAAACTGACATGCGTATCAATCCACTGCGCCAGCTCGGAGGAACGGGTTTGCGCCATACCCAGTACCGCGTTTTTCACGATGTGACCATTATCCGGAATATTGTCGCAAGACAGCACCGTAAAGGCGGGCAGGCCGCGCTCACGTCGACGGGCGAGCGCTTCAACCAGAATTCCTGGTGCGGAATGCGGTTCGCCAGGCTCCTGCAGATCATGGGCAATGCGCGGTTGAGTGAGGTCCAGTTTGCCGGTTGCCGGGTCGATGCAATAGCCTTTCTCGGTGATGGTCAGAGAAACAATGGCTACCTGCGGTTCGCAAAATTTTTCAATAATGGCCGCCAGTGAGTCCAGTTTGGCATTCAGACATTCGTTAACCGCGCCAATAACGTAGGCTTTATTCCCTTCAGCCCCTTTCTCCAGCACGGTGTACAGATGATCCTGCGCGCGCAACTGCGCCATAAGCTGGTCGCCGCTGAACAGGCTAATCTCGCATATGCCCCAGTCGCCCCCTAGCGCGTTCAGCACACGGTCAGTCAACAGTGCCTGATGCGCGCGGTGAAAGGCGCCAAAACCGAAGTGAACAATGCGCGAACGCAATGAACGGCGATCATATTGAGGTAACTGCACCGTTTCTGGCAGCGTTACGGAGGCAATTGTTTGCATTGAAATACACCTGTTTAACCATTAATTAACAATATGCAGTGTAAAGTTATATGACAGCAAATTGAATTGGTGTGCCTGAAATATCCGGGTAATGTGAGCTGGATCAATCATTCTTGCGGCGGCGTTTGACCCTCTGCATTAAACATGTATGGTAGTCGTCATGAGCTTTGCGGCATTGGTATAACAACTTTGAGGATGAGGCGATGGAACAAACCTGGCGTTGGTACGGACCGAACGATCCGGTTTCATTAGATGATGTGCGTCAGGCTGGCGCAACAGGTGTTGTGACAGCACTGCACCATATTCCCAACGGTCAGGTCTGGCCGGTAGAAGAAATCAAACAGCGTCAGGCATTGCTGGCTGAAAAAGGGCTGACCTGGTCGGTAGTGGAAAGTATTCCTGTGCATGAAGATATCAAAACGCACAGCGGGCAGTATGACACCTGGATTGCTAACTATCAGCAAAGCATCCGCAACCTGGCAGCCTGTGGCATCGATACCGTGTGCTACAACTTTATGCCGATCCTCGACTGGACGCGTACCGATCTGGAATACGAACTGCCGGACGGCTCCAAAGCGCTGCGTTTTGATCAGATTGCTTTTGCTGCGTTTGAACTTTATATCCTCAAACGCGACGGCGCGCAGGCCGATTATACCGAAGAAGAACAGCAGCAGGCGCAGGCCTATTTTGAAGCGATGAGCGCAGCGGAAATTGAAAAACTGACGCGCAATATTATTGCTGGTCTGCCGGGTGCGGAAGAGGGTTACACGCTGGATCAGTTCCGTGCCCGTCTGGCGGAATACGATGGCATCAATAAAGATCAGTTACGCGAAAATATGGCTTATTTCCTGCGTGCAATTGTTGCCGTGGCAGAAGAAGTCGGCGTGCGTCTGGCGGTGCACCCGGACGATCCGCCGCGTCCAATCCTTGGCCTGCCGCGTATTGTCTCAACCATTGAGGACATGCACTGGCTGAAAAACGCGGTCGACAGCATCAATAACGGTTTCACTATGTGCACGGGTTCCTATGGTGTACGCGCCGATAACGATCTGGTGAACATGATTGAGACGTTCGGCGACCGTATTCACTTCACGCACCTGCGTTCTACCTGCCGTGAAGATAACCCGAAAACCTTCCATGAAGCGGCGCACCTGCAGGGCGATGTGGATATGGTTTCGGTTGTGGCGGCGATCCTGAGTGAAGAGCAGCGCCGTAAGAAAGCCGGCGACCTGCGTCCGATTCCGTTCCGTCCGGATCACGGCCATCAGATGCTCGATGACCTGCGTAAGAAAACCAACCCAGGCTATTCGGCGATTGGCCGTCTGAAAGGGATGGCGGAAGTGCGCGGCGTGGAACTGGCGCTTAAGAAAACGCTGTTCCGCGACCTGTTGTAATCCATTATCTTCGCTCTGGAATAAAAAAAGGACAGTTTTCACTGTCCTTTTTTACTTTTACTGGCTGACTTAGTCCGCACGGCCCATATAACGGCTTTCTTCAATATGAATGCGGATTTTCTCGCCGGTGGTCAGGTATTCCGGAACCTGAATCACCAGACCCGTGCTCATGGTTGCCGGTTTGGTACGTGAACTGGCTGACGCGCCTTTGATGCCCGGTGCGGTTTCAACAATTTCCAGATCAACGGTCTGCGGCAATTCCAGCGCCAGCAACTGGCCATCCCAGGTCAGCACCTGCATATCCGGCATCCCGCCTTCCGGGATAAACAGCAGTTCTTCTTCGATCTGCTCTTTTGTGAAGGTGTACGGCGTGTAATCTTCTTTATCCATAAACACGTATTCGTTGCCATCAACATAGGAGAAGTCAACGAAACGGCGGGTCAGGGTCACGGTATCGACGATATCGTCACCTTTGAAACGTTCTTCGACTTTCAGACCGGTGCGCACATCGGAGAAACGCATTTTATAGAGGGTTGCGGCGCCGCGGGCGCTCGGTGACTGAATATCAATATTCTTTACAATCAGCAGTTTGCCGTTGTAGTTCAGCACCATACCTTTCTTGATTTCGTTCGCTCTTGGCATCAGTGGGATCCTGTAAATTAAAAATAACGAAAATATCGCGACAAAGTACCCGCGAGGGCCTTTACAGGCAAGTGGAATCGCTGAGTTTTGCGTTTGACGGGGAAAACAGGTAGTTTGGCGGCCAGCCCAACAGAGAGTCGTGATTATGGAATGCCGTACGGATTGCGGAGCGTGCTGTATCGCCCCTTCGATTTCAAGTCCTATCCCCGGTATGCCACAGGGCAAGCCGGCCAACACGCGTTGTGTCCAACTGGCGGATGACAACACGTGTAAAATTTTCGGCTCCCCGCTACGTCCGGGCGTCTGTGCCAGCCTGCAACCGAGCGCTGGCATGTGTTTCAGCGATCGTGAGGCGGCCATGACTTTCCTGATTAATCTGGAAGCCGCGACCGCACCTTAAGGCGACTCAGCGCTGTGCTGATATTTCGCTTCATGTTCCAGTAACCATTTCTTACGCGCAATACCGCCACCGTAGCCTGTCATTGCACCGTCCTTGCCAAGGATCCGATGGCAGGGGATGACAATCGCAATACGATTAGCACCAGTGGCACTGGCCACGGCGCGCACGGCTTTCGGGTTGCCTGCCTGTTCAGCAAGCTTGCCGTAATGGCTTATCTGCGCATAACCCACATTGTTCAATGTTTTCCAGACATGTTGCTGAAAGGCGGTTCCCGGCGTATCCAGTGCCAGGGTAAATCGCTGCCGTTTCCCGGCAAAATATTCGCCAGTCTCCTTTACTGCCTGCCGGGTATGTTCATTCTCTCCGGCAATGATACGCGCATCAAAAAGACGCTGAATATCGCTGAACTCCGTTTCCAGGGACCGCCTGTCAACAAATTCAAGCAGGCAGACACCGTTTTCTGTCGCACAGACAAACATTGGGCCGAGCGGAGTGGTAAAGCGCTGGACGACGATAACCTGCGCGCGATGCGTTGGGGGGCGGCCTGTCAGCTTTTTGAAGGTGTAACCAAAGCCACTTAGCGAATCATAGCCACTGTCATAGGCGGTCTCGATAGCTTTACGACCCGATTTCAGCTCCTGCATTGCTGTGTTGACCCGCAGCATTCGCTGATACGCCTGAAAGGTCATACCGTGATGCCTGAGAAACCAGCGGCGCAGGGACTCCGGACTGATATTGTGCTCGCGTAACTGCGCGTCGCTGATTTTGACGTTACCCTCTGTTCGCAATAATGCCAGAGCCTGCTCGACGGCGGGTGGCGCGGTAAACGCATTCTCCGTCGGGCGACAGATCTTACACGGACGGAAACCGGCGGCGAGCGCGGCGGAAAAGTCAGAATAAAACAGCACGTTTTCGCGCTTAGGCTTACGCGCCCGGCAGGTCGAAATACAAAACACGCCGGTCGTCTTTACGCCGACAAAAAAGACGCCTGCATAATCGGATGCCCGCGCAAGCAGCGCCTGATACCAGATATCGCATGTCGATTCATCGTGCTGCTGCATGGGCAAACACCGCGTCAAATGAGTGAGCTTTCACAATATCAGCAAACAGCCTTTTTGCGCTGTTTTGTAATGCCTGATGCGGGAAATCGCCCATCGAAATGCGCTTAACGCCCAGTCTCCCCAGCTCGGTAAACGGGGGCAATGCAGGCATGCACATGACATTAAGCGGCAGCGCAATAGCGTTTGCGATCGCCAAAATGTCTGAGGGTTGTGTGACGCAGGGGACAAACAGGCCATCAGCACCGTTTTGCGCATAAAGCATGCCGCGAGCGAGCGTTTCCGCCAGCGCGTTAACTTCACCCAGCAAGTATGTGTCCGTCCGGGCATTAATGAACAGACTGTGTTGTTCATCAGCAAGGCGCTGGCGGATGGCGTTTAGTAGTGATGCAAATTCAGTAGAATCCTGTAACACCCGCTTTCCTTGCTGAACGCGGCTGTCTTCCAGGTTAATGCCTGCGACACCGAGTTCAACCAGCGCGAGCAGGTTTTCGATGATCTGCTCATGACTTTCACCATAGCCATACTCCATATCAACGGTCAGCGGCAGGGAACAGCAAGCCCGTAAACGGATGACCAGGTGGCGGAGTTCTGCAAAGGTGATGCCGTCGCCATCGTCATAACCGTACATCGCGGCAATAGCTGCGCTTGAGGTGCCAATGGCCTTGTAACCCTCGGCCTGTGCGGCTCTGGCGCTGGAGACATCCCAGACATTTGCGAGCAGCAATGGGCTATCTTGTTGGTGTAAAAGGGCAAAATTCATCATCACATTCCTCTGTTAAGTGGCGTCTTAACGATATCGATAAGGCGCAACCTGCAACAACCGAAAAACGGACACGTATTTTTTTCTTCCCGAATCCCTGTCTTTTTCTGTTCACAACAACGGAACATCATTTCAACGATACCGTCATGCTGATGGGTGCTGAATGAGACCTAAAAAGACGGTCAGCTTTGTTCAGCAAAAATGAGATGCCAGGGAGTGAAATGTGCAGTAGATCGTAATTTTGCAATCAAAAATGAGACTTTTCTTGATTGCTGAAGCGGAAAAGTCAAGACTTCTCGAAACGTTTCAGCGTCATCTTGTTTTTAACACATTTCAGGGTGGCGCATTATTTCTCAAGTTAGCTGAAACGATTCAGTTCAGCAGGAGAGGATTTACATGTTCCAGTTATCCGTTCAGGACATCCATCCGGGCCAGCAGGCCGGAACGAAAGAAGAGGCGATTCGTCAGATTGCTGCCGCACTGGCAGAAGCAGGCAACGTCGCCGGTGGTTATGTTGATGGCATGCTGGCGCGTGAGCAGCAGACGTCAACGTTCCTTGGCAACGGGATCGCCATTCCTCACGGGACGACTGATACCCGCGACCAGGTGTTGAAAACCGGTGTCAAAGTGTTCCAGTTCCCGCAAGGCATCCTCTGGGGGGAAGGCCAGGTCGCCTATGTGGCCATCGGTATTGCCGCCAGTTCTGATGAACACCTGGGCCTGCTGCGTCAGCTGACCCACGTCCTGAGCGATGATTCCGTTGCTGCGCAACTGCAATCGGCGACCACAGCAGAAGAACTGCGTGCGTTGCTGATGGGTGAACAGCAAGTGGCGTCGCTGAAACTTGATAACGATACCCTGAGCCTTGACGTTGTCGCCAGCGACCTGGTGACGCTGCAGGCGTTGAACGCTGCGCGGCTGAAAGAAGCGGGCGCGGTTGATGCTGTCTATGTGGCACGCGCGATTAACGAACAACCGCTGAATCTTGGTCAGGGGATCTGGCTGAACGACAGCGCACAGGGCAACCTGGCGAGCGCGGTGGCTGTCAGCCGTGCTGCAAAAGCATTTGATGTGAACGGTGAAAGCGTTGCGCTGCTGGTCAGTGTAGCAATGGCTGATGACCAGCCGGTTGCCGTGCTCAAACGTCTGAGCAATCTGCTGCTCGACAATAAAGCTGACCGTCTTCTGAGCGCAGATGCCGCTACCCTGCTGGCACTATTGACCAGCGATGACGCTATTGCTGACAACCTGCTGACCGCCGAGTTTGTTGTACGCAACGAACATGGCCTTCATGCCCGTCCGGGCACCATGCTGGTCAATACCATCAAACAATTTAATAGCGAAGTGACTGTCGCTAACCTCGACGGTACCGGTAAATCCGCCAATGGTCGTAGCCTGATGAAAGTGGTCGCGCTGGGCGTGAAGAAAGGTCACCGTCTGCGCTTCACCGCCCAGGGCGATGATGCTGAACAGGCGCTGAAAGCGATTGGCGAAGCCATCGCTGCCGGTCTGGGGGAGGGCGCATAATGAGCAGACGTGTCGCTACTATTACCCTTAACCCTGCCTATGATCTGGTCGGGTATACCCCGGAAATTGAACGCGGTGAAGTGAACCTGGTTCGCACTACCGGCCTGCATGCTGCGGGTAAAGGTATCAACGTGGCGAAAGTGCTGAAAGATCTGGGCATCGACGTGACCGTTGGCGGCTTCCTGGGTAAAGACAACCAGGACGGTTTCCAGCAATTGTTCAGCGAACTGGGCATTGCTAACCGCTTCCAGATTGTTCAGGGCCGTACCCGTATCAACGTGAAGTTGACGGAAAAAGACAGCGAAGTCACTGACTTCAACTTCTCCGGCTTCGAAGTGACGCCGGCAGACTGGGAACGTTTTGTTGCAGACTCTCTGACCTGGCTGGGTCAGTTCGACATGGTGTGTGTCAGCGGCAGCTTGCCATCGGGTGTGAGCCCGGAAGCCTTTACCGACTGGATGACGCGCCTGCGCAGCCAGTGCCCATGCATCATTTTCGACAGCAGCCGCGATGCGCTGGTTGCCGGTCTGAAAGCTGCGCCGTGGCTGGTTAAACCTAACCGTCGCGAACTCGAAATTTGGGCTGGTCGCAAATTACCGGAATTGAAAGATGTGATCGACGCGGCGCATGCGCTTCGTGAACAAGGAATTGCCCATGTGGTTATTTCACTGGGCGCGGAAGGGGCGTTGTGGGTTAACGCTTCGGGCGAATGGATCGCCAAACCGCCGTCAATGGAGGTGGTAAGCACCGTTGGCGCAGGGGATTCAATGGTTGGCGGCCTGATTTATGGCCTGTTAATGCGAGAGTCCAGTGAACATACGTTGCGCCTGGCCACTGCCGTGGCAGCACTGGCCGTTAGCCAGAGCAATGTAGGTATTACCGATCGTACCCAGTTAGCCGCGATGATGGCGCGTGTTGACTTAAAACCCTTTAACTAACAGCAGGAGAGCATAATGAAAACGCTGCTGATAATTGATTCTGAACTCGGTCAAGCTCGCGCATATATGGCGAAAAGCCTGTTAGGCGCAGCGGCACAAAAAGCGAATTTGCAGTTTATCGACAACCCCGGTGAAGCTGAACTGGCGATCGTTCTGGGCTCCCGCGTGCCGGCTGACAGCGCGCTGAGCGGTAAGAAAGTCTGGTTGGGCGACATCAATCGCGCTGTGGCTCATCCGGAACTGTTTTTAAGTGAAGCAAAGAACCACGCTTCTCCGTACACAGCTCCGGCGGCGGCACCGGTGACGTCCAACAGTGGTCCGAAACGTATCGTGGCCATCACCGCCTGCCCGACGGGTGTTGCACACACCTTTATGGCGGCAGAGGCCATTGAAACCGAAGCGAAAAAACGCGGCTGGTGGGTGAAAGTGGAAACGCGCGGCTCTGTTGGCGCGGGTAACGCCATCACGCCGGAAGAAGTGGCGCAAGCCGATCTGGTGATCGTCGCCGCTGACATCGAAGTGGATCTGGCGAAATTCGCTGGTAAACCGATGTATCGCACGACTACAGGTCTGGCACTGAAGAAAACGGCGCAGGAATTAGACAAAGCGCAAGCCGAAGCGAAAACATATCAGCCGAGCGGCGGTACGCAATCTGCGAGCAGTGAAGGTAAAAAAGAGAGTGCGGGCGCCTATCGCCACCTGCTGACCGGTGTTTCTTACATGCTGCCGATGGTTGTTGCCGGTGGTCTGTGTATCGCACTGTCCTTTGCCTTCGGTATCACCGCATTTAAAACGCCGGATACACTGGCTGCCGCGCTGATGCAAATCGGTGGCGGGTCTGCGTTTGCTCTGATGGTGCCGGTGCTGGCCGGTTACATTGCCTTCTCCATCGCTGACCGTCCGGGTCTGACGCCGGGTCTTATCGGCGGTATGCTGGCAGTAAGCACCGGCTCTGGCTTTATCGGCGGTATTATTGCCGGTTTCCTTGCGGGTTATCTGGCGAAAGCCATCAGTAAAGGCGTTAAGCTGCCGCCAAGCATGGAAGCGCTGAAACCGATCCTGATCATTCCGCTGTTCTCAAGCCTGATTGTTGGTCTGGCGATGATCTACCTTATCGGTAAACCGGTTGCGGGTATCCTTGCAGGTCTGACGTCCTGGCTGCAATCCATGGGTACGGCGAATGCTGTCCTGCTGGGTGCAATCCTCGGTGGCATGATGTGTACCGACATGGGGGGTCCGGTGAACAAAGCGGCCTACGCCTTTGGTGTTGGTCTGTTGAGTACGCAGACTTACGCACCGATGGCCGCCATCATGGCTGCCGGTATGGTGCCGCCGCTGGCGATGGGTCTGGCGACCATTGTTGCCCGTAAGAAATTCGATAAAGGGCAGCAGGAAGGGGGCAAAGCGGCGCTGGTTCTGGGCCTGTGCTTCATCTCTGAAGGTGCGATTCCGTTCGCGGCACGTGACCCGATGCGTGTTCTGCCATGCTGTATCGCCGGTGGCGCGCTGACGGGGGCTATCTCCATGGCGATTGGCGCGAAACTGATGGCACCGCACGGTGGCCTGTTCGTTCTGCTGATTCCAGGTGCAATCACCCCGGTTGTGGGTTATCTGCTCTCTATCGTGGCAGGTACCCTGCTGGCAGGTCTGGTCTATGCGTTCCTGAAACGCCCGGAAACCGAAGCTATTGCCAAAGCCGCATAATATGATTGACTGAGTCATAAAGGGGCCGGGAAACCGGCCCTTTTTTTATTCCCCGCCTTCTGTGCCCCGCATCTCATTTCTGTAACGTGTTTTAGTCTCAATCCCTATAAATTTGTGATGACCTTCATATCTATTAACCTTCGCTCGTGGGGATGTATTTACTTTACTCAAATTCGGCTTACGATAAACACATGTTCAAAAATAAACATGTGCTCTAATAAGGTTTCGCAACCAGAAGATAAACGAATTTTTGTCTCGACGATCTCATTAATATGGCATTTTTTGCCAGAGGGCGTTTTATGCGTAAAAAGGATTATATAATCACTATTGGTTCCGCCAATATGGATGTGGCGGGCTATTCACATGGTGTATTGAATTACGCGGATTCCAACCCGGGGAAAATAAAATTCACGCCGGGCGGTGTGGGGCGTAATATTTCACAGAATCTGGCATTGCTGGGAACTGAGTCATGGCTACTCACCGTGGTGGGCGATGATTTTTATGGCCAGTCTCTCTTAAATCAAACCAGTCAGTCCGGTGTCCGAATAGAAAAATGTCTTATTGTTGCAGGTGAAAATACCTCGAGTTATTTATCGCTCCTGGATAATACCGGCGAAATGCTGGTAGCCATCAATGATATGAATATTACCGATCATTTGTCTGCGGATTTCCTGGCAAAACATATCGATTTTATTCGCGACGCCAGCGTAATTGTGGCCGACTGCAATATCAGTGAAGACGCGCTCGCCTGGCTGCTGACACATGCGGGAGATACGCCTGTTTTCATCGACCCGGTATCCGCCTGGAAATGCGTCAAAATACGCGACTGGCTGGAACAGATTCATACGCTGAAACCCAACCGCCTTGAGGCCGAAACGCTCAGTGGCATTACGCTTTCCGGGCGCGACGATGTAGGAAAGGTTGCCGAATGGTTTCATGCTCGCGGTCTGCGACGGCTGGTACTGAGCATGGGCGGCGACGGCGTTTATTACAGCGAGCGCGATGGTGTAAGTGGGTGGTCACCTCCGATTAAAACCCAGGTCGTTAATGTCACCGGGGCGGGTGACGCCATGATGGCGGGTCTGGCGGCCTGTTGGGTAGAAGGTTTTTCATTTATCGATTCGGTCCGTTTTGCGCAAGGGTGTTCGTCTATGGCTCTGGCGTCCGAATATACCAATAATCCTGACTTATCTTTTTCAAAAGTCACATCGCTAGTGGAGAAACAAGATGTCTGAATTAACGATTTCCCCTGAATTACTGCATATTTCTGCGGAAGTAAAAGAAGCGCTCGAAAATAACAAACCGGTTGTAGCGCTGGAATCGACAATTATTTCTCACGGTATGCCCTTCCCGCAAAATGCGCAAACGGCAATTGAAGTCGAAGAGACTATTCGAAAACACGGTGCGGTACCGGCAACTATCGCCATTATTAAAGGCGTCATGAAAGTTGGCCTGACGAAAGAGGAAATTGAATTATTAGGCCGTGAAGGGCACAGCGTCGCAAAAGTCAGTCGCCGGGATTTACCTTTTGTGGTCGCCGCTGGATTAAATGGCGCAACCACGGTGGCATCCACCATGATTATTGCCGCACTGGCCGGTATTAAAGTTTTTGCGACCGGGGGCATTGGCGGTGTTCACCGTGGTGCCGAACATACATTTGATATTTCCGCTGATTTGCAGGAGCTGGCGCACACTAATGTCACGGTCGTTTGCGCAGGGGCGAAATCAATTCTCGACCTCGGCCTGACCACCGAATATCTGGAAACCTTCGGTGTACCGTTAATTGGTTATCAGACCAAATCATTGCCGGCGTTTTTCTGCCGTACCAGCCCGTTTGAGGTCAGCATTCGTCTGGATAGCGCAAAAGAGATCGCGCGTGCCATGGCGGTGAAGTGGCAAACCGGCCTTAACGGTGGTCTGGTGGTAGCGAACCCGATTCCTGAACAGTTTGCGATGCCGGAAGAGAAAATCAACGCTGCTATTGATCGGGCGGTGAAAGAGGCCGAAGAGCAGGGCGTGGTCGGTAAAGATAGCACGCCGTTCCTGCTGGCTCGTGTAGCCGAGCTAACCGGCGGCGATAGCCTGAAGTCAAACATTCAGCTGGTGTTCAACAACGCCGTACTGGCATGTGAAATCGCAAAAGAGTACCAACGTCTCGCATAAACCGGGCGCGGGCAGTGAGCGGTCGCCCGCAGGGATATCAGACATACCAAAACCTGGCGTTTACGCCGGGTTTCCTGGCATGAAGGGAAAATCATTATGGATATAATGAGAAGTTTTCTGGGTATGGTGGTATTACTGACCATCGCTTTTCTGCTGTCAGTAAATAAAAAACGCATTAGTTTACGCACGGTTGGCGCGGCGCTGCTGCTGCAAATCGCTATCGGCGGGATTATGCTCTATTTCCCGCCGGGCAAATGGCTGGTTGAGCAGGCGGCGCTGGGCGTACATAAAGTGATGTCCTACAGCGACGCGGGCAGCGCCTTTATCTTCGGGTCGCTGGTCGGGCCGAAAATGGATGTGCTGTTTGACGGTGCCGGGTTTATTTTTGCCTTCCGCGTGCTGCCTGCGATCATCTTCGTTACCGCCTTAATCAGCCTGCTTTACTATATTGGCGTGATGGGGCTACTGATCCGCATTCTGGGTGGGATTTTCCAGAAAGCGCTTAAGATCAGCAAAATCGAATCCTTCGTTGCCGTGACCACGATTTTCCTCGGGCAGAATGAAATCCCGGCTATCGTGAAGCCGTTTATTCATAAGCTCAATCGCAACGAACTGTTTACCGCTATCTGTAGCGGGATGGCGTCAATTGCCGGGTCGATGATGATCGGCTACGCCGGAATGGGGGTGCCGATTGATTACCTGCTGGCGGCGTCACTCATGGCTATTCCGGGCGGGATCCTGTTTGCCCGTATGCTGAGCCCGGCAACA
The DNA here is from genome assembly GCF_015167655.1 of Citrobacter sp. BDA59-3. Lineage (NCBI taxonomy): Bacteria > Pseudomonadati > Pseudomonadota > Gammaproteobacteria > Enterobacterales > Enterobacteriaceae > Citrobacter > Citrobacter sp. BDA59-3. Next base: position 3,654,840 of record NZ_CP063427.1, on the reverse strand, counting down.
GAGGCCTCGCAGGTCACGTTTGAAAATCTCTCGTTTACCGAAACACCGCCAAAAAGCATCATTGAAGCGGCGGCAAGCGGTGCGATGACCGGGCTGAAAATTGCCGCCGGTGTGGCGACGGTGGTGATGGCGTTTGTGGCGATCATTGCGCTATTAAACGGCATTATTGGCGGTGTGGGCGGCTGGTTCGGTTTCGGCAACGCGACGCTTGAAGGGATCTTTGGTTATGCGCTGGCACCGCTGGCGTGGATCATGGGCGTGGACTGGCACGATGCGACCCTGGCTGGCAGCCTGATTGGGCAAAAGCTGGCGATCAATGAGTTTGTGGCCTATCTCAATTTCTCCCCTTATCTGCAAGCGGGCGGCACGCTGGATGTCAAAACCATCGCCATTATTTCGTTTGCGCTGTGTGGGTTTGCCAACTTCGGTTCTATTGGCGTGGTAGTTGGCGCGTTTTCCGCGATTGCTCCCCAACGCGCGCCGGAAATCGCCCAGCTTGGGATGCGGGCGCTGGCGGCGGCAACGCTCTCTAACCTGATGAGTGCCACCATCGCCGGGTTCTTTATCGGTCTTGCCTGAGTCAACGGCACGCCAGTGTCACTGGCGTGCATTCTTACGCTTCAGCTTTGCTTGTATTGAGTAACGCCATCGCATTTTCTGCTGAGAGGGCAGGGTTGTTGATGCTCACGCTGGCGCGGGAAATCGCCGCACAGGCCATGGCAAAGTGGGCGCTCTCGGCAAAATCTCCCCCTTCCAGGAAGCTATATAATAGCCCCGCCATAAATCCGTCATCGGCCCCGAATCGGTCGGTGAAGGTGTGATCCGGCGAGGTCAGCAGAAGCTGCTCGCCATCACGTTTAGAGCAGAACACGGAATCATCGTCCAGATACACGAAGATGCGTTGCACCCCTTGTTCATGGAGTGAATTGACCGCCGCGATTTTGTCTGCTTCACGACGAATCGGCTGACCCCATAAGATTTGCAGCTCTTGTAACGTGGGTTTCAGCGTGTGAATGCGTGACAGCCAGGGGCGAATCTTATCGGCTTTGAACTCGGAAACCGTATCGACGAAGACCGGAATATTCCCCGCCATGGTGAAGACCCACTGCAATGCCTCTTCGGTCAGGTTACAATCAGCGAGCACCACACCCGCATGCATCACCAGATCGCGTGAGGCATTGAGCAACTGCGGCGTCAATTGCTGCAGAATATGGGTATCGTTGATGGCCAGTACTGTCTCTTCCTGCTGATTGGCAACCGACAGATAGGTAGAGGTGTTGTGCCCGTGCAGACGAATACAGCTTTGCACGTTCACCCCGGCCTGACGGGTCTGTTCCAGTAACGTCTCGCCGTAAAAATCATCCCCCACGACGGAGATAAGGTGCACATCGCGGCCCAGCAGGGCGAGGTTATGGGCAACATTACGCCCTACGCCGCCTGCGGAGCACTGGATGTTACCGGGGTTGGAGGCGGACTGCGGGTAATGGATATCCGCCACACCGCGAATATCCATATTAATGGCGCCAAACACGACGCAGTAATCCTGCTCGGTCAGAATGTAGCCTTTGCCTTTAATAAGCCCTTTACGCATCAAATCCATAATATGGGCGGCGACGCGTGAACGGCTGATTTGTAAAATATCGCCTATCTCATTTTGCTGAATAAGTGGGTTGCTGCGCAGGATTTGTAATATCTGTTTTTCCCTGTCGTTCATTTACGCCACGGCCTCTTCATTTTGTTGGGCTTTCAGCCAGGCAATCTCTTCTGCCCAGATGTCCGGGTTGATGGTTTCCAGAATCATCGGAATACCGTCGAAGCGATCGTCTTGCATGATCCAGCGGAAAGCATCATGACCAATATTGCCTTCGCCCAGGCTGTGATGGCGGTCGACACGGCTGCCGAATGCGCTTTTGGCATCGTTGAGGTGCATACCGCGCAGGTAGTTGAACCCCACTACGCGTTCAAATTCGGCGAACACTTTCGCGGTGCTTTCAGTGGTGCGCAGGTCGTACCCGGCGGCAAACGCATGGCAGGTATCGATACACACGCCGACGCGGGATTTGTCTTCGACACCATCGATAATGGCGGCCAGATGCTCAAAGCGAAAGCCGAGGTTGCTGCCCTGGCCTGCGGTGTTTTCGATAACCGCTGTGACGCCTTTGGTTTGTGCGAGCACAATATTAATGGATTCGGCAATGCGCGCCAGGCACTTATCTTCATCGATTTGCATAAGATGGCTGCCGGGGTGGAAGTTCAGCAGCGTCAGCCCCAGTTGTTCGCAGCGTTGCACTTCATCGAGAAAGGCATCGCGGGATTTCTCCAGCGCCTCTTCAACCGGGTGACCCAGATTAATCAGATAACTGTCGTGGGGAAGAATTTGTCCCGGCTGATAGTGGTATTTTTCGCAGGCGGCTTTGAATTCATCAATCGTCTCGCTGGTGAGCGGCGCGGCACGCCATTGACGCTGATTTTTTGTGAACAGGGCAAACGCAGTGGCTTCGATTTCTGCTGCGCGAATGGCGGCATTGGCCAGACCGCCGGCGGCGCTGACATGCGCTCCGATGTATTTCATGTAAAGACTCCTGTTAAACCCGCAATACGCGGCATCCTTCACGCTGCATCGTTGTTGGCTTCATTCACTCACCCCGCGCCGGGGATGCTTTCATTTGCCGCCTTGATGCAACGCGAAGGATTTTGCGTAATTAAATAAATATTTTCCAATAATAGCGGGTTAACAGGGAACAGACGTAAGGTTTTATGCCATCACATGGTGCACCAGCAGGTTAATTGCACCGCCACCGACAATCAGCCAGACAAACAGCGCCAGCGCCATCAGTAGCGGCTTCGCTCCAGCCTTTTTCAGTGCGCTGATATGGGTGGTTAATCCCAGTGCGGCCATCGCCATCGCCAGCAAAACGGTATCGACGGTAATCAGGACATCAACCACACTTTTTGGCAGCAGATGGAACGAGTTAAATATGGCCACCAGGATAAACAACACCGCAAACCACGGAATGGTAATCTTGCTTTTTTCGCCGTCTGCCGCCGGGGAGAGTTGTTTAACCCGCGAGGCGAGCAGGATCAGGAACGGCGCCAGCATCATCACGCGCAGCATTTTGGCAATGACCGCCGCATTCTCGGCATCCGGGCTGACGGCATGTCCTGCGGCCACCACCTGCGCCACTTCATGCATGGTTGAACCCATATAGATGCCGTACGCTTCCGGGGTGAACCAGTGCGCCAGCAGCGGATACATGGCCGGATAGATAAAAATAGCCAGCGTTCCGTAAATCACCACGGTGGCGACGGCAACGGCGACTTTGCTGGACTCCGCTTTGACCACCGGTTCGGTTGCCAGCACGGCGGCAGCGCCGCAAATACTGCTGCCTGCACCAATCAGCCAACTGGTCTTTCTGTCCAGCCCAAAGACCTTTTGACCGAGTAAACAGGCCAGCATAAAGGTGCTGGAGAGCATCAACACATCGATAGCGATGCCGCTGACGCCTACCTCGGCAATTTGCGAAAATGTCAGGCGCAAGCCATAAAGAATAATACCGAGACGCAACAAATACTGTTTTGACCATAATACGCCCGCATCACAGTGAACGTGGATGCGCGGGTAAAGCGTGTTGCCTGCGACAATACCAAATAAGATAGCCAGCGTTAGCGCGCTAAAGCCTGCACCCGAAACCGAAGGAATATTACCCAGCCACAATGCCAGCCCGGCGATGACCGCACTGAGTAACAGACCCGGTGCGAACAACGCGACGTAGTTCTTGCGTGGAACATGATGTGTGATTTCAGTCATAACCTTCTCCTTTCTCCGGGTAAAAGGTTACGGCGCTCTGGCTTAAAGGTAAAATTGATTATATATTTATAATTAATCTTTATAAGTGGTAAGTAACCCTTACCCCGACGGTGAAAATTTATGCATATCACATTACGGCAGCTCGAAGTTTTCGCCGAGGTGCTCAAGAGCGGTTCCACGACCCAGGCTTCGCAAATGTTGTCTCTATCGCAGTCGGCGGTCAGTGCTGCGCTGACCGACCTCGAAGGCCAACTCAGCGTTCAGCTTTTCGATCGCGTTGGTAAACGGCTGGTGGTGAATGAACATGGCCGTTTGCTCTATCCCCGGGCGCTGGCGCTGCTGGAGCAGGCGACGGAAATTGAGCAACTGTTTCGTGAAGAAAACGGCGCGATTCGCGTGTACGCCAGCAGTACGATTGGCAACTACATCCTGCCGGAGATCATTGCCCACTATCGACGGGATTTTCCCCAGTTGCCGCTGGATATGAGCGTGGGCAACAGTCAGGACGTTATCAATGCGGTGGCCGATTTTCGTGTCGATATAGGTCTGATTGAAGGGCCTTGCCATACGGCTGAGATCATCGCTGAACCCTGGCTTGAGGATGAACTGGTGGTGTTCGCGCCGCCAGACTCCCCGTTGTTGCAAGGGGAGGTCACGCTGGCGCGTCTGGCCGCTGCGCCGTGGATCCTGCGTGAGCGCGGCTCCGGTACGCGTGAAATTGTCGATTACCTGCTGCTGTCCCATCTGCCTGAGTTTCATCTCGGCATGGAGCTTGGCAACTCAGAAGCTATCAAACATGCCGTGCGCCACGGGCTTGGCATCAGTTGCCTGTCGCGGCGCGTGATCGCCGAACAGCTTGAAGCGGGTTCGTTGGTGGAAGTCCCTGTTCCCTTGCCTCGCCTGGTACGCACCCTGTGGCGTATTCACCACCGTCAAAAGCATCTTTCCAGCGCACTGAATCGCTTTTTGCGTTATTGCGACATTTGATTGCACCAGTAACAGGCAGTTGCACCATTCTGGTGTGCGACTGCCTTCTTTATCTTCTCTTTATGACCGCTTAACTGCCGCTATAACGGGTCCGCTCGCGTTTTTATCTCGTTGGCACATTAGTTGCAAAAAGTGATTCAAAGAATCTTTTGTTTCATGAGCGATGAGGTGACGAGAATGAAGAAGTGGATGATGGCAGCAGCGGGTGCGGCATTAATAGTGTCCTGTGCAGGGCAGGCGATGGCCGATCAGCTCCAGGATATTCAAAAGCGTGGCGTGCTGCGCGTGGCGGTACCGCAGGACTTCCCGCCATTTGGCTCCGTGGGAACCGATCTCAAGCCGCAGGGCTACGATATCGACATGGCGGAGTATCTGGCCAAAGAGATGAAAGTGAAGGTGGAACTGGTGCCGGTAACCAGCGCTAACCGCGTCCCTTATCTGCAAACCAATAAAGTTGATCTGGTCATCTCCAGCCTCGGTAAGAATGCGGAGCGCGAAAAAGTGATCGACTTTAGCCGCGCCTATGCTCCGTTCTTCCTCGGCGTATTTGGCCCGAAAGACGCCACTCTGGCAGACGCTGCCGCGCTGAGCGGTAAGTCGGTCGGCGTCACCCGTGGGGCGGTGGAAGATATGGTGTTAAGCGATCTGGCCCCGAAAGATGCCGAGGTCAAACGCTATGAAGATAACAACACCACCATCTCTGCTTATCTTTCCGGCCAGGTGCAGTATATGGCGACGGGTAATGTGGTGGTGGCTGCGATTGCCCGCCAGAACCCGGAAAAAGCGCCGGTCAGCAAATTTATGCTTAAAGATTCCCCCTGCTTTATCGGGCTTAAGAAAAATGAGCCTGCGCTGAAAGCCGAAGTGGACAAGCTGATTGAACAGGCACTGAAAGACGGCACGCTCAACAACTTCTCGCAGAAATGGATGCAGGCGCCGCTGCCCGCCACCCTGGGCGCGTAAGGGTCTGGCATGACGACAACGCTTGATTTTGCCGCGCTGTGGCCGTTCTGGCCGCAGCTACTCGCGGGGCTTTGGACCACGGTAACCTTAACCATTCTGGCAACCATCGGCGGTGTGTCTCTTGGCATCCTGGGCGCGGCGCTACGAAGCGGCAAGCCCACGCTGGCGAGCCATATCTGGGGGGCGTATGTCGAACTTATTCGTAATACGCCGTTCGTGGTGCAACTCTTTTTTATCGTTTTCGGTCTGCCCGGTCTGGGGCTGAAATTAACGGCAGGCGAGGCGGCGTTAATTGCCATGCTGGTTAACCTTGGGGCTTACAGTACGGAGATTATCCGCGCCGGGATCGAGGTGGCGCCAAAAGGGCAATGGGAAGCGGCGCGTGTGCTGGGGCTAACGAAAACGCAGACCTTTATTCGCGTGATCCTGCCGCCGTCGCTGCGGCGTATTTATCCGGCCCTGGTCAGCCAGTGCATTATCGTCATGCTCGGATCGTCGGTGGTCTCGCAGGTGTCCTATGAAGAGCTGACGTTTGCGGCAAACCTGATCCAGTCGCGTACGTTTTTAAGTTTTGAAGTTTATCTGGTCACCACATTGCTGTATCTGGCGCTTTCACTTTTGATGCGTCAGGTATTGATGGCGGCGGGACGGAAGTGGTTGGGGAGCGAGAGTTGATGAGTACATTTACCGACTGGGATATTCTGCGCAACCTGTTGCTGGCGGCGCGCTGGACCTTGCTGCTGTCGCTGATCGCGTTTATCTGCGGCACGCTGGTGACACTGCCGCTGTTGGTATTACGTATCAGCCGCTGGCACTGGCCGAAACGTCTGATCAGCGCCTATGCCGCGCTTTTTCAGGGTACCCCGCTACTGATGCAGCTCTTTCTGGCTTTCTTCGGTATTGCCTTGTTCGGTATCGATGTTAGCCCGTGGACGGCGGCAACGCTGGCGCTGACGCTCTTTACCAGCGCGTTCCTGCTGGATATCTGGTACGGCAGTATTAAGGCGTTGCCGAAAGGGCAGTGGGAGGCCTGTCGCTGTCTGGGGTTGAGCTTTGGTCAGACACTGTTTCGGGTGATTGCGCCACAGGCTATTCGCATCGCCATCGCTCCGACGGTCGGCTTTTCCGTACAGGTGATTAAAGGGACGGCGTTGGCCTCGATCATCGGCTTTGTCGAACTGACCAAAGCGGGCACCATGCTGAATAATGTCACCTTTGCGCCTTTTAAAGTGTTTGGCCTGGTTGCCCTGGGCTATTTCCTGATGTGTTACCCGCTGTCGCGTTACAGCCGTTATCTGGAGAAGAAATTCCATGCCGCTCATCACCATTAATGACGTGCAAAAATACTATGGCGAGAACCATGTGCTCAAAGGCGTAAGCCTGGATATCGAAATGGGCGAAGTGGTGTCGATCATCGGGCGCAGCGGTTCCGGGAAAAGCACCTTGTTACGCTGCATGAATGGGCTTGAGGGCTACCAGGACGGCAGTATTAAACTCGGTGGGATGACGGTCACCGACCGGGAGTCGCAGGCGCGGGAAATCAGTCGCTCGGTGGGGATGGTGTTTCAGAGTTTTAATCTGTTTCCACACATGACCGCGCTGGAGAATGTGATGCTGGCGCCGCGTCGGGTGCTGAAATTACCGGCGGATGAGTGCCGCAAGCTGGCGATTGAGATGCTGGAGAAGGTCGGTCTCGGTGAGCGCATCGATTATTACCCGTCGAATTTGTCAGGCGGGCAGCAGCAGCGCGTGGCGATTGCCCGTGCGCTGGCGATGAAACCCAAAGTATTGCTCTGCGATGAGATAACTTCGGCGCTGGATCCGGAGCTGGTGGGTGAGGTGTTACGTGTGCTGGAACAGCTTGCCGCTGAAGGGATGACCCTGATTCTGGTGACCCACGAGATGAGTTTTGCCCGCGAAGTGGGCGACCGGGTGGTGTTTATGCATCAGGGAAAAGTATGGGAGCAGGGCGAGAGTAAGTCTTTCTTTAGCCAGCCACGTACCCCGGAGTTGCAGCAATTTATCGCCTCAGTGCGTGGACTGAATTAAGTCTTTGCGTTTTTCCCTCACCCTAACCCTCTCTCCAAAAGGAGAGGGGAGGTTGCAGTTACGCCGCTCTGCGTGAGCTTTCAACCTCTTTTCCCCCCTCGCTCGCCAGATGTCGACTCCACTGCTTTACTTATAATCCACTGGCGATCATGAAGGTCTCTAATAAAACGTTGATTGTGCCGGAAGGATGCCCTTTCGTTTGCTACAATCGCGCCTCATTTTTTAGATGGATAGCATTTTCTTATGGTTTCCGAAACTAAAACCACACAAGCGCCCACGCTTCGCCGTGAACTCAAGGCGCGTCACCTGACGATGATCGCCATTGGCGGCTCAATCGGTACAGGGTTGTTTGTCGCATCAGGGGCGACGATTTCTCAGGCGGGCCCGGGCGGCGCGCTGTTCTCCTATATTCTTATCGGTCTGATGGTCTATTTCCTGATGACCAGTCTTGGCGAGCTGGCGGCGTTTATGCCGGTGTCCGGCTCCTTTGCGACCTACGGTCAGCAATACGTTGAAGAAGGCTTTGGCTTCGCGCTCGGCTGGAACTATTGGTACAACTGGGCGGTGACCATCGCCGTTGACCTGGTGGCTTCGCAACTGGTGATGACCTGGTGGTTCCCGGATACGCCCGGCTGGATCTGGAGCGCCGTATTCCTGTGCGTGATCTTCCTGCTCAACTACATCTCCGTGAAAGGCTTTGGCGAAGCGGAATACTGGTTTTCGCTTATCAAAGTGGCCACCGTTATCATCTTTATTGTCGTTGGCGTACTGATGATCGTCGGCATTTTCAAAGGCGACCAGCCGGCGGGCTGGAGCAACTGGCAAATCGGCGATGCGCCGTTTGCGGGCGGGCTATCGGCGATGATTGGCGTGGCGATGATTGTCGGCTTCTCCTTCCAGGGGACCGAGCTGATTGGTATTGCGGCAGGTGAGTCCGAAGATCCGGAGAAGAATATTCCGCGCGCGGTGCGTCAGGTGTTCTGGCGTATTCTGCTGTTTTATGTGTTCGCTATCCTGGTCATCAGCCTGATCATTCCTTATACCGATCCGAGCCTGCTGCGTAACGATGTGAAAGATATCAGCGTCAGCCCGTTCACCCTCGTATTTGAACATGCGGGTCTGTTGTCTGCGGCAGCGGTGATGAATGCCGTTATTCTCACGGCGGTACTGTCGGCGGGTAACTCCGGTATGTACGCGTCTACCCGTATGCTCTACACCCTGGCCTGCGATGGCAAAGCGCCGCGCATTTTCGCTAAGCTGTCGAAAGGCGGCGTGCCGCGTAACGCCCTGTATGCCACTACCGTGATTGCGGGCCTGTGCTTCCTGACGTCGATGTTTGGCAACCAGACCGTTTACCTGTGGCTGCTGAACACTTCCGGCATGACCGGTTTTATCGCCTGGCTGGGTATTGCTATCAGCCATTACCGTTTCCGTCGTGGTTATGTCATGCAGGGGCACGATCTGAACAACCTGCCGTACCGTTCAGGTTTCTTCCCGCTGGGGCCGATCTTCGCTTTTGTGCTGTGCCTGATCATCACCCTGGGCCAGAACTATCAGGCTTTTCTGGCGGATACCATTGACTGGGGCGCCGTAGCGGCAACCTACATTGGTATTCCGCTGTTCCTGATCATCTGGTTTGGTTACAAGCTTTCGAAAGGCACCCACTTTGTAAGCTACAAAGATATGGTGTTCCCGGAGCGCTTTAAGAAATAACCGGCAGTTGTTCTGCGATGGCCAATAAAAACGCCCCGGCAAATTACCGGGGCGTTTTTTGTTAAGCGTTATCAGAAATTATAGGTTAAGCCAACGGTATAACGGCGGCCATCAAGGACCGTGTCATAGGTGTCGTAATCAATCTGCTTATCCAGCACGTTGTAAACCCCGGCGGAGACCAGCAAATTCTTATTCGCGTTGTAACGCAGACCCACATCCACCTGACTGTAAGATGGCGTACCCTGCGACATTGAGGTGCGGCTTAAGTATTCCGAGGTTTTGCCACGGAAGTTCAGGCGACCCCAAAGACCCACATCCTGCGTGGCCTGCCAGTCGAGCGTGGTGTTGACCATATGTTTTGGCATTTTGTTAAGCGGCTTGCCGGAGAACTGACCGCTTTTCTGTTCTGACTCGGTGAAGGTGTAGTTGGCCGTCAGGTTAAGGTCGCGCGTGATGTTCCAGCCGAAGGTGGACTCAACGCCGCGCATATTGGCTTTATCAACGTTAACGCGATCGCTGACAAAATCGTAACTGACGCTGCCGATCGTACAGGCCGGATCGGCGCTGCTGTTGCACCGACGTACTTCGGTGATTTTATCCTTGAAGTCGGTATTGAACAGCGTAATACCCGCATTGAGGGTGTCGTTGTTATCCCACAGCAGGGCGATTTCTTCGCTCAGGCTTTTTTCTGGTTTCAGGTCGGGGTTGCCAACAATGATACCATTCAGGCGGCCACCGCCTGTCACCTGTCCCCAGCTTGCGGAAGACTGACGCAGATCCGGGGTGCGGTAGCCTGCCGACACGCCGCCTTTAATCGTCCACTGGTCAGTAAGGTGCCACACGCCGTAGCCGCGCGGTGTCCAGTTGGTGCCGTAGTTTTCATCTTTGTCCATACGCAGGCCGCCGGTCAGCGTCACGCTGTCGAGCACCGCCCATTCATCTTCTGCAAATAACGCCCAGCTCCAGCGGGTTAGTTTATTCAGCCCGTCCGCCGCTTCCAGTTGATTGCCGTTATCGCGCAGTTTCTCATAGCGATACTGCCCGCCGACCGTCATGGTATGGCTGCCAAGGAAGATCTGGTTCTGGTTGTTGACGATGGTGTTATACGATTTCATCTGGCGACCAGGGTTATTGGTCTCTTCCTGCTGAATATAGCTGACGGTGTTGAAATCGCTGTAATAACCGCTGTGGGTTAACGAGTAAGTGGTGTGCTCGTAGCGGCTGTCACTTTTGCTGTTGGGCGTACAAACGTTGCCACGGCAGGTCTCCGCCGCCGACGACATACCAGGCGTACTGTTGCGATCCTGCAATTCGCGGGCAATATCCAGGTCGAAATCGTTTTTATCATCCGGGGTGAAATTGAACGTCACGCCACCGTTGCGCAGGCGCTGTTCGTTATAGCCGTTAAGTATTTTATCTTCCGCGCGACGGGATAATAGCCCGGTGACTTTCGCGCCCAGCAGGCCGTCAATCAACGGACCGGAAGCGTAGGCGTTGGTCTGAAAGAGGTCGCCGGAATCGCTGTTTTCCTGGAAGGTGGCATCGCCATGCACGGAGCCCGTCCAGCCTTTGGTATTGGACACTTTTTTGGTAATGACGTTAATAACGCCACCCATGGCATCGGAGCCATATAGCGATGACATCGGACCGCGGATCACTTCAATACGCTCAATGGATTCCAGCGGCGGTAGCCAGCCCTGCTCGATGCCAGCGTTGTCGCTATTTGGGCGCGTACCGCGTGTGCTGATTCGTTTGCCATCGACCAAAAAGAGGGTGTATTGCGAAGCCATGCCGCGAATGCTGATATCACTGCTGCTGCCGCCACCGGTCACCACCACGCCCGGTACATCTTTCAAGGCGTCGGTGACATCGCGATATGCTTTATCTTCAAGCTGCTGTTTAGAAATAACCGAAATAGAGGCCGGAGCGTTCTGGATTCTCTGTTCAAATCCGGTTGCGGAGACGACGACGGTGTCCTCTCCTGCCGCAAGAAGTGCCGGGGGGAAAGTGGCAGCGCAGACGGCAACTGCCAACAATTTAGCGCGAGGTAAAGTCATTTTGTCATTCCGTTTAAATGAATAAAGCTCCATCGGGCAATACCATGAAGAATATAAGTATTTGTCTTTTACGAACTCTGGTGATGGAGAAGCGGAAGGATTGTGGATAAAAAGTGAATTTATGTAAATACAACTGATAATTGAAATCATTTGCATTTGTTGATTTTGATGAAGGGAAATCTAGTTTTTTCAGCGGGATAGTGAAAAGTGTAAGGAATCGTAAAGAGGAGGGCACCGCCCTCCGGTGATTATTTCAGCAGATATTGCGCGTGGAAACGCAGGTGGTCTTCAATAAACGAGGCCATAAAGTAATAGCTGTGATCATAGCCAGGTTGAACACGAAGCGTGAGCGGCCAGCCGGTCTGGCGGGCGGCCTCAGCCAGACGGGCAGGCTGTAGCTGTTCTGCGAGGAACTGATCGGCATCGCCCTGATCGATAAGCGTCGGGATCGCATCTTTATTTTGACTGGCCAGCATCAGTGCGCAGCTATCCCAGGCCTGCCAGGTTGAGATGTCGTTGCCCAGATAAGCGCTAAAGGCTTTCTGTCCCCAGGGGACCTGTGCCGGGTTTACAATCGGCGCAAACGCAGAAACGCTGGTAAAGCGCCCCGGGTTTTTCAGCGCCATGATCAGCGCGCCATGGCCGCCCATGGAATGGCCGCTGATGGCGCAACGTTCGCTGACGGTAAATTGTGATTGAATTAACGCGGGCAGTTCATCGCGTAGATAGTCATACATGCGGTAATGCGCCGCCCACGGTTGTTCGGTGGCGTTGAGATAAAAGCCCGCGCCTTTCCCCAGATCATAGCCATCGGCGTCGGCAACGTCATCGCCGCGCGGACTGGTATCTGGCATTACCAGAACAATCCCCAACTCAGCCGCAACGCGTTGCGCGCCGGCTTTGGTGGTGAAGTTTTCATCTGTACAGGTCAGGCCCGACAGCCAGTACAGCACCGGAGGGGGTGTTGTTGTCTTCACGGGCGGTAAAAAAATGCTGAATGTCATGGTGCAATTCAGCACGGTGGAGTCGTGCCGCCAGCGTTGTTGGCGCCCCTCAAAACAGCGGTGCTCTTCAAGCAATTCCATGCAAGGCTCCTTGATTATTTGTTAACAGTTAAAGCGTGACGATCACTCATAATACAGATAATTCATGCGCCTGTGAGTAACTTTCACTTTCACCTCGCTGCATCATAATGCATCATAAATTTTACTTTTTTTTAACGTCAGAGGTTTTCATGGCGCTACGCATTGCGCTCTGCGGCTTTATCGTACTGGTGGTGGCAATGGGAATAGGGCGCTTTGCCTTCACGCCCCAGGTGCCGCTGATGATTCGCGATGGACAACTGACGTTAACCAGTGCCGGACTGGTCGCCGCGATGAATTACCTCGGTTATTTGCTGGGAGCGTGGGATGCGATGCGCGCCAGTAAACATATCGAGATGCGTCTGTATCTTGGCGTTGCGGGTGCTGTTGCGCTGACCTTTCTTTCGGCGCTGGCGGATAACGCCATTGCACACGGCGCGCTGCGTCTGGTGATTGGTGCGATGAGCGGCTGGGCGATGGTGCTTACCGCGGCCTGGACGAACGAGCGTCTGGCGCATTACGCCCGTCCGGGTTTGAGTGCCGCCGTGTTTGCCGGGCCGGGGGCGGGTATCGCCCTGAGCGGCCTGCTGGCGGTGGTTATTCAGTCGCGCGCGCTCTCCTCAATGGCAGCCTGGCAGGTCTACGGCGTACTGGCCCTGGCGCTGGTGGTCCTGGTCGCCCGCTATTTGCCGCATCCGGGTCAGTTACATCGCTCCGGCGTTCAGCCGGAACCGCTGCATCTGACGACCGATCTGAAACGACTGGTCTGGAGCTATAGTCTGGCGGGGTTTGGCTACATCTTACCCGCGACCTTTCTTTCGCAAATGGCGGCGCTGCGCTTTCCTGGTAGTCTCTTTGCGCAGTTTGTCTGGCCGGTGTTTGGCGCTGCCGCAGTCGTCGGGATTGGGCTGAGTATTGCCCTGCGTCATGTGGGCCACAGCCATCAGCGGCTGGCGATTGTGCTGTGGCTACAAGGGTTGGGTGTGGTGGCCACTTGCGTATTGCCGGGGATGAGTGGGCTTGTCATTGGCGCGCTATTGGTCGGCGGGGGTTTTCTGTGTGCGGTGCAGTTATCGCTGCTCTATGGCCGTGAACTGGCGCCGAATCATACCCGGTATATGGCGGGTTTGCTCACCACCGGCTATGCCGTCGGGCAATTGATTGGGCCGATGACGTCTGCGCTCTCCACCTGGCTTACGCAGCGGCTGGAACCCGCACTGGGACTGGCCGGGCTGGCGCTGCTGCTCGGCGGGATTTTGGTCTGGAAACGGACGGCGTGAAAGGTACGAGCAATTTCATTAATTATCACCTTGAATACTGGATTCTGTGCGCGACCTCACGCACAATGATTGCTCGCTTCGCCCGTCGCACGGCGAAGATGCCACACCTGCAGGAGAATAAAAAATGTCATCACTCAGTAAAGAAGCGGCTCTCGTTCATGAAGCCCTGGTTGCCCGTGGCCTTGAAACCCCGTTGCGCCCGCCTGTCGACATGGATAACGAAACCCGTAAACGCCTGATAGCCGGTCATATGACCGAGATTATGCAACTCCTTAATCTCGATCTGAATGATGACAGCCTGATGGAAACCCCACATCGCATCGCCAAAATGTACGTTGATGAAATTTTCTCGGGACTGGATTATGCCAATTTCCCGAAAATTACCGTCATCGAAAATAAAATGAAAGTGGATGAGATGGTGACGGTGCGTGATATTACGCTGACCAGCACCTGTGAACACCACTTTGTCACTATCGATGGGAAAGCGACCGTCGCTTATATTCCCAAAGAGTCGGTGATTGGTCTGTCGAAAATTAACCGTATTGTGCAGTTCTTTGCCCAGCGTCCACAGGTGCAGGAACGTTTGACGCAGCAGATCCTGACGGCGCTGCAAACGCTGCTGGGTACCAATAATGTGGCGGTGTCCATTGACGCGGTACATTACTGTGTGAAAGCACGCGGCATTCGTGATGCTACCAGCGCCACCACCACGACGTCACTGGGCGGCCTGTTTAAGTCCAGCCAGAACACTCGCCAGGAGTTCCTGCGCGCAGTACGTCACCATAACTAATTAGCCCGGAGAGCTGGATACATGGAGAGAAATGTCACGCTGGATTTTGTTCGTGGCATTGCCATTCTCGGTATCCTGCTCCTGAATATCACCGCTTTTGGACTGCCAAAGGCGGCCTATCTTAATCCCGCCTGGGCTGGCAGCATAACCTTAAGCGATGCCTGGACATGGGCGCTGCTCGACCTGTTTGCGCAGGTTAAATTCCTCTCCCTGTTTGCGCTTCTCTTTGGCGCGGGCCTGCAAATGCTCTTGCCACGCGGCAAGCGCTGGATCCAGTCACGCTTAACGTTACTGGTACTGCTGGGTTTTATTCACGCGCTGGTCTTCTGGGATGGCGATATATTGCTGGCTTACGGGCTGGTGGGGCTTATCAGTTGGCGCATGATTCGCGATGCGCAAAGTGTGAAAGCGTTGTTCAATACCGGGCTGGCGCTGTATTTGATTGGCATTGTGGTGTTGCTGTTGCTGGGATTCATATCTGGCAGTGCGCCAAACCGTTCATGGCTGCCGGGGCCAGCCAATATCCAGTATGAAGTCTGGTGGAAAACCACGGGCAGTATGATGGAGGCCATCAGTAATCGTGCTGATATGCTGTCCAGCGGTCTGCTGGCGCTGGGGGCGCAGTATGGCTGGGAGTTGGCCGGGCTGATGTTGCTGGGCGCAGCGCTGATGCGTAGCGGCTGGCTGAAAGGACAATTCAGCCTGGGGCACTATCGCCGTACGGGATGCTTTTTGATAGCGCTTGGCGTAGCGATAAACCTGCCGGCTGTCATTGCCCAATGGCAACTTGACTGGGCATATCGCTGGTGCGCGTTTATCCTGCAAGCGCCACGTGAGCTGGGCGCACCCATACAGGTGCTGGGTTATACCGCGCTTATCTTTGGTTTCTGGCCGCAACTGTGCCGCTGGAGACTGGTTAATGCCGTGGCCTGCGTTGGGCGGATGGCACTGAGCAATTATCTGCTGCAAACGCTCATTTGTACCACGCTGTTTTTTCAATTCGGCCTGGTGATGAAGTTTGATCGCTTGCAACTGCTGGCTTTCGTCCCACCGGTCTGGGCCGTCAATATTCTCTTCTCTGTTCTCTGGCTGCGCCGGTTCCGGCAGGGGCCGATGGAGTGGTTGTGGCGGCAATTAACCGCGCGTGCTGCGGGGACATCATTGCCGCGCACATCCAGATAACGATCTGGATCACAATCATTAACAAAATGGATGTAACCGTTTCCATTCATGTGATGCCACTCACGCAGCAACCTCTCGCCGACTGAGAGAATAGCCTCCTTGCTAAACAGGGGGTATCTGTGAGCTGCCGTAATCAACATAAAGGTTGGTCAATATGATCACCATTCGTGATGTGGCCCGTCAGGCGGGCGTTTCCGTCGCGACGGTTTCCCGTGTGCTGAATAACAGTGCGCTGGTCAGTCAGGAAACGCGGGAAGCGGTGATGAAGGCGGTTGCGCAACTGGGCTATCGCCCGAATGCCAACGCCCAGGCACTGGCCACGCAGATCAGCGACACCATTGGCGTGGTGGTGATGGACGTCTCCGACGCCTTCTTTGGCGCGCTGGTGAAAGCGGTAGATACCGTGGCGCAACAGCATCAGAAATATGTGCTCATCGGCAACAGCTACCACGAAGCGGAAAAAGAGCGCCACGCTATTGAGGTGCTGATACGTCAACGATGTAACGCATTGATCGTTCATTCAAAAGCGTTAAGCGATGAAGAACTCGCCGGGTTTATGGAACAGATCCCAGGCATGGTGGTGATCAATCGCGTGGTGCCGGGTTATGTCCACCGTTGCGTCTCACTCGATAACGTCAGCGGTGCGGTGATGGCCACCCGCATGCTGCTCAATCACGGACATCAACGCATAGGCTATCTCGCCTCCAGCCATCAGATTGAAGATAACGACATGCGCCGTGAGGGCTGGGTTAAAGCGCTTGCGGAGCAGGGGATTGCCGCGCCGGATGCCTGGGTGGGTATGGGTTCACCGGATATGCAGGGTGGGGAGGCTGCTATGGTGGAGCTCCTGAGCCGCAACCAGCAGCTTACGGCGGTGTTTGCCTATAACGACAGCATGGCCGCCGGGGCATTAACGGCGCTGAAAGATAATGGCATTGCGGTGCCACCGCATCTTTCTCTCATTGGTTTCGATGATATCCCGATTGCCCGTTATACCGATCCGCAATTGACGACGGTGCGATACCCGATTGCCTCAATGGCCCGCCTGGCCACTGAACTGGCGCTGATGGGCGCTGCGGGCAAGCTCGATCCTGATGCAACACACTGCTTTATGCCAACCCTGGTACGCCGTCATTCTGTCGCTTCACGTCAATCTGTGGCAACGATCACTAACTTATGATGTTTGTTGATGTAACCGTTTTCAATCTGTGAGTAAATTCACAGTATCTTAACAAGGCGGTGACTATGATGTCAGCGTTTTAGAAGCTGAAACACAATGTAACGGTGATCATTCATTTTCACCGAGTCATTCAGCCTGAAGCATCGAAGAAAGCGGATTATTGGAGCGTTACCGAACACGGAAGAAAGAATTTTTTGAGTGAACTTCGGCGAACAGTAACGTTTCATTAACTTGCTGCCCCGCCGATCATTATTCGCATGAACTACCCTGCATAAAAAAACCGGAGATACCATGAATAAGAAGGTGTTGACTCTGTCTGCTGTTATGGCAAGCATGCTTTTTGGCGCAGCCGCACATGCAGCTGATACCCGTATTGGTGTGACCATCTATAAATATGACGACAACTTCATGTCAGTTGTCCGTAAAGCCATCGAGAAAGACGCCAAAGAAGCTTCTGGCGTACAGCTGCTGATGAACGACTCCCAGAACGACCAGTCCAAACAGAACGACCAGATCGACGTTCTGCTGGCGAAAGGCGTTAAAGCTCTGGCAATCAACCTGGTTGACCCGGCTGCTGCAGGCACCGTTATCGAAAAAGCACGTGGCCAGAACATTCCGGTTGTGTTCTTCAACAAAGAACCTTCTCGCAAAGCGCTGGACAGCTACGACAAAGCTTATTATGTGGGTACTGACTCCAAAGAATCCGGCATTATTCAGGGCGACCTGATTGCCAAACACTGGGCTGACAATAAAAACTGGGACCTGAACAAAGACGGTCAAATCCAGTACGTTCTGCTGAAAGGCGAACCAGGTCACCCGGATGCTGAAGCTCGTACCACTTACGTTATTAAAGAGCTGAATGACAAAGGCATCAAAACTGAGCAACTGCAGTTAGATACCGCAATGTGGGATACCGCTCAGGCGAAAGACAAAATGGACGCATGGCTGTCTGGTCCGAACGCAAACAAAATTGAAGTCGTGATCGCGAACAACGATGCGATGGCGATGGGTGCGGTTGAAGCGCTCAAAGCGCACAACAAATCTTCCATCCCGGTATTCGGCGTGGATGCGCTGCCAGAAGCCCTGGCACTGGTTAAATCTGGCGCAATGGCCGGTACCGTGCTGAACGATGCCAACAACCAGGCAAAAGCAACCTTCGATCTGGCGAAAAACCTGGCAGACGGTAAAGGCGCAGCTGACGGCACCAACTGGAAAATTGAGAACAAAATTGTTCGTATTCCTTACGTTGGTGTAGATCAGGGCAATCTGTCTCAGTTCATCGGTAAATAATTCGTTTTAAGCATGTTCTCACCGGGCGCAACAATAATAGTTGCGCCCTTATAATACGATATGCCAGGCCAACAAGGTACAATTATGGTCAGCAATAATACTCAGTCGTCCGGTGAATTCTTGTTGGAAATGAGCAATATCAACAAGTCTTTTCCAGGGGTAAAGGCTCTCGATAATGTGAATTTAAAAGTGCGTCCGCACTCAATCCATGCATTAATGGGTGAAAATGGCGCCGGTAAATCGACATTATTAAAATGCCTTTTTGGGATATACCAGAAAGACTCCGGTAGTATTCTTTTTCAGGGAAAAGAAATCGATTTCCATTCTGCAAAAGAAGCGCTGGAAAATGGTATCTCAATGGTTCACCAGGAACTTAACCTGGTGTTGCAGCGTTCTGTAATGGACAACATGTGGTTAGGTCGCTACCCAACCAAAGGCGTGTTTGTCGATCAGGACAAAATGTACCGTGATACAAAAGCCATCTTTGATGAGCTGGATATTGATATTGATCCGCGTGCGCGTGTCGGTACATTATCTGTTTCGCAAATGCAGATGATCGAAATTGCAAAAGCGTTCTCATACGATGCCAAAATTGTCATCATGGACGAACCAACTTCTTCGCTGACCGAAAAAGAAGTTAATCATCTTTTCAAAATCATCCGTAAGCTGAAAGATCGCGGCTGCGGTATTGTTTATATTTCCCATAAGATGGAAGAAATCTTCCAACTGTGTGATGAAATTACGATCCTGCGTGATGGTCAGTGGATTGCGACCCAGCCGCTCGAAGGGCTGGATATGGACAAGATCATTGCGATGATGGTAGGGCGTTCGCTCAACCAACGTTTTCCGGATCGCCAGAACACGCCGGGTGAGACGATCCTCGAAGTGCGTAATCTAACCTCATTGCGCCAGCCGTCAATCCGCGATATCTCCTTTGATCTGCGTAAAGGTGAGATTCTTGGTATTGCTGGTCTGGTTGGGGCGAAGCGTACCGATATCGTAGAAACATTATTTGGTATTCGTGAAAAAGCCACGGGTACGATTAAGCTACACGGCAAAAATATTAATAACCATAATGCGAATGAAGCCATCAATAATGGTTTCGCACTGGTTACCGAAGAGCGTCGCTCTACCGGTATTTACGCTTACCTGGATATCGGATTTAACTCGCTTATTTCCAATATTCAGAATTATAAAAATAAAGTCGGTCTGCTGGATAATTCCCGTATGAAAAGCGATACCCAATGGGTTATTGACTCCATGCGCGTGAAAACACCCGGCCACCGTACCCAGATCGGATCGCTTTCCGGTGGTAACCAACAGAAAGTGATTATTGGTCGCTGGTTGTTAACCCAACCGGAAATATTAATGCTTGACGAACCCACGCGCGGTATTGACGTTGGGGCGAAGTTCGAGATTTATCAGCTGATTGCGGAGCTGGCGAAGAAAAACAAGGGGATTATTATTATCTCCTCTGAAATGCCTGAATTGTTGGGTATCACTGACCGTATTCTGGTTATGAGCAATGGTCTCGTTGCCGGAATTGTTGACACTAAAACGACAACGCAAAACGAAATACTCCGTCTTGCGTCTTTGCACCTTTAAGATCAGGGGCTCCTCATGAGTGCGTTAAATAAAAAAACTTTTCTCACTTATCTGAAAGACGGCGGTATTTACGTTGTTCTTTTAGTGTTACTGGCGATTATTATTTTCCAGGATCCTACGTTCTTAAGTCTGCTGAACTTAAGTAACATTCTGACCCAATCCTCCGTGCGTATTATCATCGCACTGGGCGTAGCCGGGCTGATTGTGACACAGGGTACTGACCTGTCCGCAGGGCGCCAGGTAGGCCTGGCGGCGGTAGTGGCAGCGACCTTGTTGCAGTCGATGGAAAACGTCAACAAAGTGTTCCCGGAAATGCACACTATGCCGATCATCGCGGTCATCGGCATTGTCTGTGTGATCGGTGCAATCATCGGTCTGGTGAACGGTATTATCATTGCTTACCTCAACGTGACGCCTTTTATCACCACGTTGGGTACCATGATCATCGTGTACGGTATCAACTCCCTGTATTACGACTTCGTGGGTGCATCGCCGATTTCCGGCTTTGACAGCGGCTTCTCAACCTTCACGCAAGGCTTTATCGCACTGGGTGCGTTCCGTCTGTCTTACATCACTTTCTATGCGCTGATTGCTGTCGCCTTCGTTTGGGTGTTGTGGAATAAAACGCGCTTCGGTAAAAACATTTTCGCTATCGGCGGTAACCCTGAGGCGGCGAAAGTGTCTGGTGTTAACGTTGCGCTGAACCTGCTTATGATCTATGCCCTGTCCGGTGTGTTCTATGCGTTCGGTGGGATGCTGGAAGCCGGTCGTATCGGCTCGGCAACCAACAACCTCGGCTTTATGTACGAACTTGATGCTATCGCAGCGTGCGTGGTTGGCGGCGTTTCCTTTAGCGGCGGGGTAGGTACGGTTCTGGGCGTGGTGACTGGTGTAATCATCTTCACCGTTATCAACTACGGTCTGACCTATATCGGTATCAACCCGTACTGGCAGTATATCATTAAGGGCGGCATCATCATCTTCGCGGTGGCGCTGGACTCTCTGAAATACGCGCGTAAGAAATAACAATCAGAACCCGGATGAGGCGTTGCTTTATCCGGGCTACTTTTGCAGCAAATCCGAATAAGGTGATTTAATGCCGAATTCGGGATTGCCTTACCTTGATAGCGCATCGGCGGCGCAAATCAGCGCCAGATGGCTCAACCCCTGCGGCACGTTGCCGCGCCATTCGCCGCTGCGCACATCGAACATCTCATTAAACGTCTCCACGTTGCCCTTATCGCAGAGCGTCTTAAGAATGGTGTCCATACAGTGCCGGGCGCGGGTTTTATCCCCCATCTCCGCCAGCGCCTCCACCATCCAGAACGAACAGGCGACAAAGGTGCTCTCCTCCTGCTCGACACCGCTGTAGCGATAGAGCATGGGTTCGCCATGCCCCAGTTCGTCCATAATGGCGTTGAGGGTTGAACGCATGCGCTGCGGATTACAGTGCTTACCATAATGCCAGGCAAGACAGAGCGAGGCGTCGAGCCGGTCGCTGCCAGCATAAAAGGTATACGCCTGCTTTTTCTCCGACCAGCAATGCGTCTCGACCCATGCCTCGATGCGCGCTTTTTCACGATCCCAGCGGGCCACCCAGGTTGCCTCCAGGTGCCCCTCACGCGCCAGATGCGCGGCAATATCCAGCGTTATCCAGCAGGTGATTTTAGAGTGGGTGTAGTGTTGCAGGTCGTGCAGTTCCCAGATGCCGGAGTCCGCCTGCTTCCAGATATCGGCGCAGGTGTTCGCCAGCGAGGCGAGCAGCCGGGCGGTGGTAAGATCCAGCACGTGTCCGGCGCGGACAAACAGCAGAGCGGTGGCCAGCAGATCGCCATACATACTGAGCTGTTGCTGGTCACGTGCGTTATTGCCTGTGCGTACCGGGCGTGAGTTCTTATAGCCGCATAATGGCGGGTAGCTTTCCGCCGGAACGATGCCGCCATCAAGGGTATAACAGACGCGGACTTTGCCGTCATGGCGCAGGATGGTGTTGGTAAGCCACGAGAAGGCCGCTTTGCACTCCTCCAGCGCACCGATAACGGTAAAAGCACGGATGATCATGCAGGCATCGCGCGTCCAGGCGTAACGGTAGTCATAGTTTTTCTCGCCGCCGATGTCTTCCGGCAGCGATGTGGTCGGTGCCGCCGCCAGGGCGCCGGTCGGGGAATAGAGCAGGAACTTTAGCGCCAGCGCCGAACGCGTCACGTGCTCAGGGAACATGCCTTTATAGGTCAGGCTTTCGCACCATAACTGCCAGACGTGGTCGGAGATATCAATATGGCCGTCAATTTTTTCAAGAGAGGGTACGGCGAGCGGCTCTTTATGGCTGACCAGCAACGCCACCAGTGAACGCACACCTTCACGGGCGATAACGGTTCCCTCTATCGCGTGGTCATCGAAATGGGTGACGGTGACATCGTCAGAGGTCCGCAGCATCGCCATTAAATCGCCAATATGGATAACCTGGCCTTTGTTGGTGTTCTGAATCCAGGGAGAGCGGGTACAGGCCGCTGTGCCCGGCACAAATATCACCCGCAGTTCAACTTCGCCTTTAATGCCTTCGATACGTCTTGCCAGTTCACACCAGGGCAATCGTCCGGCGTAATTGCTATTGAGGGATTCAGTCAACATCACGCTACCTGATGCTGTCTCATAAAAGGTTTCCAGCACATTGCTGTTTTCCCGGTAGCGGCGATCAACGCGATAATCACCGGTGGGCTCAATCTGGAAATAACCGCCGCCGGCGGCGTCAAGAATGCGATCGAAGAGCGGCGGGGAGTCCATATTGGGGGCGCACCACCAGTCAATTGCGCCGTCGGGGGCGATTAACGCCACCGAGCGGCCATCGCCAATGGCGGCGTAATCGCCCAGTCCCGCATAGCCATCATGACGCGGCGGATGAGAGTACGACTCGTTCTTCATCTTTTCTCCTGGTCATAAGTATGGCGGCCATCTGCCGCCATAAATAAGTGCGTAGATCAAGCGTAACAAGGATTGGCGATAGCGCAGGAAAATGACCTGTCTTTTCATCAGGCTGACTAAAGGTCGCTGAGGATGTATTCCTGTTTAGCGTTGGCGCTCCCGGCGGGAGATATACGTTCGGTTTGGATATCCCGGGCAAAAACGGAGCAGGGCACAATGCCCGGAAAAAGGAGAAATGTGAGCAAAACCGATGTGAGGTTGAACGTAAATTAAGAAAATTCTTACCCAATGAAAAGCAAGCGTAGCCACAACAGCTATGGCAGGCCGTAGCCTGCCACAGGTTTTACAGTGTTCCCGTTCCGCCGTCAGAACACCAGACCTGACCAGAAGAGTAGGAACTCTCATCCGAGGCAAACAGCACATACAGCGGGGCAATTTCCACGGGTTGACCCGGGCGACCAAGCGGTGCGGATGCGCCAAATTGTTTCACTTTTTCCTCAGGTTGACCGCCACTTGATTGCAGCACTGTCCAGTATGGCCCTGGCGCGACGGCGTTGACGCGAATACCTTTAGCGCCAAGTTGCTGTGCCAGCGCTTTGGTAAATGCGACCCCACAGGCTTTGGTTTGCGCATAGTCCAGCAGAATAGGGCTGGGCTGATAAGCCTGAACCGAAGTGGTATTGATAATGACCGCCCCTTCCTGCAAATGAGGGATGGCTGCTTTGGTTATCCAGAACGGCGCATACACGTTCGTTTTGAAGGTTGCATCAAACGCCTCGGTGGTCAGATCTTCAATGGATTCGCAGTATTGTTGACGTCCGGCATTGTTGACCAGAATCTCCAGTCCTCCCAGTTCCCGGACGGCGCTTGCGACGAGCTGCTGGCAAAATGCTTCGTCACGAACATCGCCAGGTAACGCGACTGCTTTTCGTCCTTCTGCGGCGATTAACGCGATCACCGCTTCGGCATCGGATTGCTCCTCAGGTAAATAATTAATCGCCACGTCAGCCCCTTCACGGGCAAAAGCGATAGCAACGGCACGGCCAATACCTGAATCACCACCGGTAATTAATGCACGCTTACCTGCCAGCCTTCCGGAACCGATATAACTTGTTTCCCCATGATCGGGAATAGGTTTCATCTCGGAAGCCAACCCCGGTGGCTGTTGCGGCTGCGCCGGGAAAGGAGGCCGTGGGTAATGAAGATGTTTCTTATCCGCAGGTGACATAATTATTTTCCTCTTCTGTAAACCAGAATTTTAAGGTAGACCTTAATATTCATTCGCGCTATCAGAACAGAAATAACGAAACGTTTTTTTTAATTTTTATACAAACGTAACGCGCTATTTTTCTTATTTTGTGTAAAAGATAAAACTAGCGAAGCGGCTATTTCTATCAAGCGATTCGTCAAGGATATATCTTCCGGTTGTCCTTTTTTTGAACATGAGGGTAACAAACCGTTAACTGATAACTCCCTGTTGAATAACATATATTCGGAATTTACTTAGGTTGGTAATTAATAAACGCGACGATATAACGGATGGAATAACAAATTCACTTTTACATTAAAACTTCACCTATTCTTTATTGTTAATTTTTGCATTTCGGTGCTACGCTCTTTGAGTCACAACATTCACAAGGAGATTAGGATGAACAATGAATCAGCATTTCCTGCATTTCCCGTTAATGGATGGCAGGTGGGAGCAGTGGAAGATTTGAATGGCGTGGTTATTCGTTTTGGTTACAGTACTTCCCCTTATGCGCCGGGCGGTTCAACGTTCGAGTCGCAGTTTTTTAGTCTGACGCCGGAGAAAGTTAAAAGCCTCATTTACGATCTCCAGGTTAGTCTGCATAAGTATGAAGAAAAAGTTGCCTGATACCCCTCAGTTTATGAATGATTAACATTGCAGCAGCTGTGGCTTATTGCAGTCTGCTGCCCATTATTGCCAGGCATCTTACTATTTAATTTGTTATTTTTACTACATAATAGTTAAGTGCCGCTACGTTAACACTTAAGCCAATTCTTAATGTTGGCGTATTGCCTGCTTCTTACGCTATATATTATAGGTGAGCAGTCCGTTGTGATGCTGAACTGGAGCGCCTATGAATGTTGTGTATTTTAAAGTTGATCACCCGCCGCACGAAAGACAAACCTCTGTTCACTACTATTTAAAATCCGTGCAGCTATTGCGGGATAATGCTGTTGTTGCCGATCTTGGTGATCTGAAAATAACTAATTTGCCTGCCTGGTTTTATACCGTTATCCCCACTGGATTCAGTAAAATAGAATTTTCAATGCAAAATAGATCGCAATTGCGTATTGAATGTTATGCGGGTTACTTACGTACTGGCGAGTATATTGTCTCGACGCCCGGTGGAGAAATCGTTTTGCCATTTAATGCCCTCTCAGGGCTTTGGACGCTGAATAAGCAAGGACAAGTGCATATCGACCATCAAGAATTTATGGCACGTAATTATTCGCTACTTCGACCTGCCAAAATACCTGCACGTGGTGTATCCGTGTTTTGATGTGGGGTAGAGAGATATCTAGTTATTTTTCTTGTCTAAATCAAGCAGCTGCTCGACGGTCACCGCCGGGTAGCCCTGCGCGTCTTCAGGTACCTCCTGCAATGAAGGAATAGGTTCCAGCGGGCCTAAGAAACGGGGTTCACGTTTGAACAGATATAAATCAGCGAGCGTCCCCAGACGTGCGCCAAATTCACGTATGCGTACGCTCCACATATTTTTCGGCGAAGGGACGGCATAGCATTGCGCCTGGATGCCCATATGCTGGGCAATAAAAAGTGCACGTTCGCAATGAAAGCGCTGGGTGATAATAATAAAATCGTTGGTATCGAAAACCTTACGAGTACGCACAATCGAGTCGAGTGTGCGAAAGCCTGCGTAGTCCAGCACGATATCAGAAGGGTCAACGCCAGCGGCAATCAGGTCCTTACGCATGGTCATCGGCTCATTATAACTTTGCAGAGCGTTATCGCCGCTTAACAGCAGGTAATTCACTTTGCCGCTGTTGTAGGCATTCAGCGCACCCTGAATACGATAGCGGTAATACTGATTAATCACGCCAGTGCGGTAATATTTTGCGGTGCCCAGTACCACTCCCACCTGACGCCAGGGTAAATCCTGCAGGTCATCGTAGATGTAGGGGGCGGTTTTCCAGCTTATCCAGCGGTCTAAGCCGAGCGCAGTCAACAGCAGTAAGCCGATAAGGACCAACAGGCTGTATACAAAGCGCTTTAGCATGCGGACAAACTCGATACAGGATTAAATTTCACTCAAGGCTACTTTACCCGTCCGGCAATCGCAAGAAACGGGCGTTCAATTGCGGGGTTTTTCATCACTGCGGGCAAAATGCCCGCAGTTGACTGGTCAGTCGAGCAAAACACGCTCAACGTTCTGGCAACCCAGAGCGCGCAGCGTGGCGACAGTCGCGTCCCATTGGGTGAGAGGGGCATCGGCTTTTTCTGCGAGTACTGCACGCTGCATATCCGGATAGTCGAACCCGGCCAGGCTCATCAGATTCAGCGCGCCCTGGAGTGGTGGCAATGTCGGGTTGAATGCGGCATTTTCCGCATAGCTGCCGCTGAAAATGCGCCCATTGCGACACTCAATAGCCACACCAGACGGCGATTGTGTATACGGCGTATGGCTTTTGTTGGCTGCTGCGATAGCTGCCTGGGAAAGCGTGTCTCCGCTGGGGGCAAACCCGTGGTCCTGAGCATCAAGTAACAAGGTTTTAATCTCAAGATCCTTCGGACCGAACGCGTCTGGCAGATAATCACCCAGGGTATGCGGCGCACGCCCCGGTAAGTTAATACGCAGCGTCAGGCCGCTATTCAGTTCATTCATAAACTGACGACAGTGACCGCAGGGGGTGTAATTAACGGTGATAGAGGCCAGCGCCTTTTCACCGCGCTGCCAGGCGTGGCTAATGGCACTCTGCTCTGCATGGACGGTTTGCTGCATGGTGGCGCCAGCGAATTCCATATTGCTACCGAAATACCAGGTGCCGCTGACTCCGCGGGCAATCGCGCCGACGTTAAAGTGCGAAAGCTCAGTACGTGCGCAGGCTGCTGCTAACGGTAACAGAGCGAAAGCCAACGCGTCTTCGTCCATTCCTGTGGCGTTAAGCAGAGTCGCTACCTGTTCTGCGCTTAACATCGCGGGAAAATCCGCGTCCGCCAGCAGCGGCGCCAGTGCGGCCTGTAAATTCTCCGCAAGGGTCGGAAACGCAGTGTGAAAACGTGAATGCATGGCGTTGCCTCATAACAATGTATTGGGATCGTAGTGTAAGGGCCGTTTTAGCCTTTATATGTGATCAACATCTCACTGTATATGTAACGTATGCAATTCAAATTAAAAATGCGCGACGCATCGCAAATTTTAGCCCGCTATCGCGAGGATTACCGGGAACAGGAATGGCGCAATCAGTGACGTAATAATCCCACAAATGACCAGCGCCAGTGAGCTAAAGGCCCCTTCCTGATAATCCAGCTCTGCACAGCGCGCGGTTCCCAGGGCGTGCGACGCGGTACCCATCGCCAGGCCGCGTGCTGATTTTGTGTGGATACGCATGGCATTCAGCAGGGTATGACCGAAGACCGCGCCCAGGACGCCGACAAAAATCACACAGACTGCGCTAATTGCCGGAATACCGCCAATGCTGCCGCCAACCGCCATGGCAATCGGCGTGGTGACCGATTTAGGCAGAATAGAGGCGGCAATCTCTGGCGATGCCCCCATCATCAGTGCAATACCGGCACCGCTCGCCATCGCCACGATACTGCCAAAAAAGCAGATAGTGATGATGGATTTCCAGCGCGCGCGGATCTGGTGCAACTGCTCATAAAGTGGAAACGCCAGGGCGACCACGGCGGGCTGCAATAAATCATTCAGGATTTTGCTGCCCTGGAAGTAGTGGTCATAGGGAATACCGGTGACCAGCAGGAACGGGATAATGACCACCATCGCAATCAGCAAAGGATTAAGCAGCGCCATCTTGAAGCGTGCGGAGAGCTTACGCGCTGCAAAAAAGACCGCCAGTGTGAGCGGCAGAGACCACCAGATATATGTCATCATTTTTCACTACCTTTCTCGCCAACGACCTTACGCTCGCCGTGTACCAGATGGGTACTCCAGCTCACCACAAGAAAGACAATCACCGTGCTAACGGCACAGGAGACCACTATTGGCCCAAACTGCGCGCGCAAAATGTCGTAATACTGCATTACGCCCACGCCGATAGGCACAAACAGGAGCGCCATGTAGCGGATCAGCACGTAGCAGCCGGGATTGACCCATTTGGCGGGCAGGATTTGCAGTGCCAGCAGGACGAACATGATTAACATGCCAATAATGCTGCCGGGAATCGTAATAGGCAGCAGTGATGAAATATAAATTCCTGCGTATAAACAAGCATATATCAGGACAAATGCGCGAAGGTACTGCCAGACAATGTTCAGTGATTTACTCATGGTGTATACCCTTGATGAAACGCATTCATCATACAATTAAAGCCGGAAATGTGCTACCGATCACATCATGAATTCTGAGCATACCAAACATTCCATTCGGGAACGTCGGGCATTACCACAAGATTGTTGTTCCTGGGTTACGCGCTGTCTTTACGCTCTGCTGAGGGGATCGCCTGAATGCTGTGGATCACTTCGCGCATTGCGCGATTCACGACTTTGTCCTGGCGCATAATCAGCCCAAGCGTGCGATGCAGCGCAGGGACCAGTGGCTGAACAGTTAAGCCAGCGCAATCTTCTGCCTGCGTAACCGACATCCGCGGCACAATGCTGTAACCGAGCCCTGCGCGCACCATCCGTTTTATCGCCTCAATACTGCCAAGCTCCATCACTGGCGAGGCATTCTTACCGGCACGCTGGAACCAGCCATCAATAAGCTGGCGTGTGCTGCTCCCGGCGGCAAAAACAATCAGCGGCAGTTGCTCCGTCTCAACGCCAGACTCGCCCTCGGGCGGTTTCGCCGTGATAGAGACAAATTCATCGACCAGGACTGGCGTTACATCCAGATTTCTGCTGGTGGCGGGCAGGGTAACAAGGCCGATGTCAATACTGTTCTCCTCCACACCCCGGACAATATCCTGCGTATTGCCGGTTCTGACGCCAACCGAGAGCTGAGGATACTCTTTGCGTAGCTGTTGCAATATGGCAGGTAATAAATGAATACAAACCGTGGCGCCAGTGCCAAGCGTCACCGTGCCGCTGATATCGAGTTTATGCATAGCAACAGACTGCACGGCAGCGCTAACGGCTTTTTCGATTTCTTCGCAGTGGGCCAGTAATGTCAGCCCTGCCGGTGTCGGGCGAACGCCGCGACCGGTGCGTTCAATCAGGCGGGTTTGCAGCGCGGTCTCCAACTGGCGCATCTGCAAACTGACCGCAGGCTGCGAGATCCCCAGCGCTTCGGCGGCAGCGGTAAAGCTGCGCCGGCTGATGACCAGCCTGTAGGTCGTCAATTGATCGAGACTGAGGTGTGCCATCCAAAGTTTTCCTTATACAGGTAATAAGCGCAGCACTATGTCTGTACTTATGCGTTACGGCTAGCCTGTCAACACACCTGAGCAGGAGCCGGACAATGGAAATTATCGAAGCAGAAGAACAACATATTAGCGCAATGCAGCAAATATACGCCTGGCATGTGGTGAATGGCAGCGCCTCATTTGAAACCGCTGCGCCTGACAGAGAGGAAATGCTGGCGCGTTTGAACAAGACTCGCAGCGCCGGATTGCCGTGGTTTGTCATTCTCGAAGAGGGGATCGTGAAAGGCTATTGCTACCTCTCACACTATCGCACGCGTTATGCCTACCGCTACACGTTGGAGGATTCTATCTATATTGATGAGCGATTTCGCCAGCGCGGTGCGGGCAAAGCGTTACTGGCGAAAGCCATTGAATGGGCGGAAAATCACGGCTATCGCCAGCTTATTGCCGTCGTTGGCAACAGTGAAAATGTGGGGTCGTTGCGCCTGCATCAGCAGGCAGGTTTTATCCTGACAGGGACGCTGAACAATGTCGGCTTTAAGCATGGTCGCTGGCTGGATATTGTTATTATGCAGCGCACGCTGGGTGAGGGGAGTTCAACCCTTCCGGCGACGGACGCTTACCGACGCTCGGCCTGATGCAGTAGCGTTTTGAAACACACTTTCTTCCCTGTGTCAGAGGCGCTACTATGTCGCCTCATTTTTTCAGGGGCAATGTATGCGTGTATTACTGGCGCCGATGGAAGGTGTGCTCGATTCGCTGGTGCGCGAGCTGCTGACCGAGGTTAACGACTACGATCACTGTATCACCGAGTTTGTACGGGTGGTCGACCAACTGTTGCCGGCAAAATCGTTTTACCGCATCTGCCCTGAACTGCATCATCAAAGTCGCACCCCCTCCGGTACGCTGGTTCGCGTACAACTACTGGGGCAATACCCCGAGTGGCTGGCGGAAAACGCGGCTCGTGCGGTGGAGTTAGGTTCGTGGGGCGTCGATCTCAACTGCGGCTGTCCGTCGAAGCTGGTGAATGGCAGCGGCGGCGGGGCAACGCTGCTCAAAGACCCTGAGCTGATTTATCGCGGGGCGAAAGCCATGCGCGAAGCCGTGCCCGCTCATCTGCCGGTAACGGTAAAAGTGCGTCTGGGGTGGGATAGCGGCGCACGACAGTTTGAAATTGCCGATGCCGTTCAGCAGGCCGGCGCGTCTGAGCTGGTGGTTCACGGGCGAACAAAAGAAGACGGCTATAAAGCGGAGCGTATTAACTGGCAGGCCATTGGTGAAATTCGCCAGCGTCTTAGCATTCCGGTTGTCGCGAATGGTGAGATCTGGGACTGGCAGAGCGCGCAGGACTGCATGGCAGCCACCGGCTGCGATGCGGTAATGATTGGTCGTGGCGCGCTGAACGTCCCCAACCTGAGCCGGGTCGTCAAAGAAAACGCGCCGCGTATGCCCTGGCCCGAGGTTGTTGCGCTGTTGCAAAAATACACGCGGCTGGAAAAGCAGGGCGATACCGGGATGTATCATGTGGCGCGAATCAAACAGTGGCTGGGCTATCTGCGCAAAGAGTACGCCGAAGCGACTACGCTGTTCGAGCAGATTCGTACCCTCAAGAGTTCGCCGGACATAGCCCGCGCGATTCAGGCACTGAAAGCGTAAACTCTGCGATCATAGTCACGTTTTTGTGTGGCATTGATTGAGTGAATGAAGCAACCTGATAAAGTTTCCTGCGGATTGTTACTGCGTAAGCAGGCTAAACCTGATGTTCTGGCATTCGCCGGAAGTCAGGTTTTTTTGTTTCTGGGGTTCGGATGAAAATCGCCAAAATACTTAATAATAATGTGGTGGTCGTGCTGGATGAACAACAACGCGAGCAGGTCGTTATGGGCCGGGGGCTCGCGTTCCAGAAACGTACCGGCGATGAGCTGGATGACAGCAAAATCGAGAAGATTTTTGCCCTGCAAAGTGACGAACTGGTCAGACGCTTAAGCGAGTTGCTCAATCAGATCCCGCTTGAGGTGATGACCGCCTGCGATCGCATTATTGAACTGGCGCGTGGTCGGCTGGGGAAGTTGCAGGATAGCCTCTATATCACCCTGACAGACCACTGTTTTTTTGCCATTGAACGGCTGAAAACAGGGCAGGTGATTCGCAATGTTCTGTTGTGGGAGATACGCCGTCTCTATCCCAAAGAGTTCCAGATTGGGCAAGAGGCGCGGGCGATCATCGCAAAACGCCTGGGCGTGGAATTACCAGAAGATGAAGCCGGATTTATCGCGCTGCACCTGGTTACCGCCCAGCTTAACAGTGATATGCCGGATGTTATGCATATCACCAAAGTGATGCAGGAGATCCTGCATATCGTGAAGTACCAGTTGAAACTCGACTATAACGAAGAGTCGCTCAGCTATCATCGGTTCGTCACGCACCTGAAATTTTTCTCGCAGCGTATGTTAACCCGCACGGTGGTCGAGGATGACGATTTGTCGCTGCACCAGGCGGTTAAAGAGAACTATGCCAGCGCCTGGCGTTGTGCGGAAAAGGTGGCCCGCCATCTGGAACAAAATTATCAGCGGAACCTCACCACAGAAGAGATTATGTTCCTTGCGATTCATATTGAGCGTGTACGAAAAGATAAACGCTAAAAATAGCGTGAAGAACGAAGTGTAAAACAGGATTGTTACTGCATCTCGCAGGCAAAACCTGAGCCCGGCCCGCGAGGTGCTGGACTCAGGTTTTTTTTTATCTCAGTCACCGCCTTCGGGCATAAGAAGTAAGGAAAAAGCATGGAATATCAAGCGCTGGCGAAAGATATTCTCAGCCACGTTGGGGGCAAGGAGAACATTACCAGCCTGGTGCACTGCGCCACCCGGTTACGCTTTAAGCTCAAAGATAACAAGAAAGCTGATGGCGAAGGGCTGAAAGCCAACCCAGGCATCATTATGGTGGTCGAAAGCGGCGGGCAGTTTCAGGTAGTGGTCGGTAACCACGTTCATGACGTCTGGCAGGCGGTGCGTGATGAAGCCGGGCTCACGGATGACACACCCGTTGCTGAGCCGAAACAAGGGGAGAAAGTCTCTCTTGTTGGTCGCGTGATCGACGTCGTCTCCGGCATTTTTACCCCTTTTATCGGTATTATGGCCGCATCAGGGATCCTGAAAGGGCTGCTGGCGCTGGCCGTGGTCTGCGGCTGGTTGACGACAAACAGCGGAACATACCAAATCTGGTTTGCCGCCAGCGACGCGCTGTTCTACTTTTTCCCGCTGATTCTCGGTTACACCGCCGGGAAGAAATTTGGCGGTAACGCCTTTGTGACCCTGGCGATTGGTGGCGCGCTGACCCACCCGATGATGATAAAAGCCTTTGAAGCAAGCCAGACACCAGGGGCGGTCAGCGAAACGTTTTTGGGAATCCCGATAACTTTTATCAATTACAGCGGCTCGGTTATTCCGATCATTATTGCCGCCTGGGCAAGCTGCTGGCTGGAAAAGCAATGTAATAAATTCCTGCATTCGGCAGTGAAGAACTTTTTTAGTCCGCTGATCTGTATCGCGGTGGTTGTGCCGCTGACCTTCCTGGCGATCGGTCCGCTGGCAACCTTGCTGAGTCAGGGGCTGGCGCACGGTTATCAGGCCATCTACCTCTTTGCCCCCTGGCTTGCCGGCGCAGCGTTGGGTGCGCTGTGGCAGGTGTGCGTGATTTTCGGTCTGCACTGGGGACTGGTACCGCTCATGATCAATAACCTGACCGTGTTCGGCCAGGACACGATGCTGCCCATTTTACTGCCTGCGGTACTGGGCCAGGTGGGGGCGGTACTGGGGATTTTCCTGCGTACCCGTGACCCTCGT
This sequence comes from Citrobacter sp. BDA59-3, assembly GCF_015167655.1. Classification (NCBI taxonomy): domain Bacteria; kingdom Pseudomonadati; phylum Pseudomonadota; class Gammaproteobacteria; order Enterobacterales; family Enterobacteriaceae; genus Citrobacter; species Citrobacter sp. BDA59-3. Next base: position 3,621,559 of record NZ_CP063427.1, on the reverse strand, counting down.
CAGAAAATACTGGCCGGTTCGGCGGCCACGGCAGGTATCTTCGGTATTACTGAACCGGCGGTCTATGGTCTGACGCTACCGCTGCGCCGTCCGTTTATTTTTGGTTGCGTTTCCGGGGCTATCGGCGGGGCGATTGTTGGCTTTAGCGACAGTCACGTCTACTCGTTTGGTTTTGCCAATGTCTTTACTCTGGCGCAGATGATCCCGCCGGGCGGCGTGGATGCCACCCTGTGGGGCGGGATTCTGGGTACGGTTGTGTCGCTGGTGCTGGCGTGCATCCTGACCTTTGTGGCGGGGATGCCAAAAACGGCTGCGGTGACAAAACCGATTACCATTGTGCCGGGTGAAAACGATATCCTCTCACCGATGTCCGGAACCGTACTGGCGCTTGAACAGGTGCCGGACAGCACCTTCGCCGCCGGGTTGCTCGGCCAGGGGGCGGCGATTATCCCCTCGGACAATAAAGTGATTGCGCCCTTTGCCGGTGAAGTGGCCTCACTCTTTCAGACAAAACATGCCATCGGTTTATTAAGCGACAGCGGTATTGAGGTGTTAATCCACGTGGGCATCGATACCGTCAAGCTGGAGGGCAAGCCCTTTACCGCGCATGTCAGCGTTGGCGATAAAGTTCAGCCTGGCGATTTATTGCTGGAGTTCGATCGCGATGCGATCCTCTCGGCCGGATACGATCTGGCAACGCCCATCATCATCAGCAACAGTGACGACTATCGCGCTGTGACGACCGTGGCATCGACATCGGTGGAATCCGGCATGCCGCTACTGGCCGTCAATCGTTAATCAAAGGAGATATCAATGAATACATTCCCGAATGACTTCTTATGGGGCGGCGCTATCGCTGCAAACCAGGTGGAAGGCGCTTATCTGGAAGACGGCAAAGGCCTTTCCACCTCTGATGTGCAACCTAAAGGCGTATTCGGTGACGTGGTAGAGCGCGTGGCAGGTGACAGCGGTCTGAAAGATGTCGCTATCGATTTCTATCACCGCTACCCGGAAGATATCGCCTTGTTTGCGGAAATGGGTTTTAGCTGCCTGCGAGTGTCCATTGCCTGGACGCGTATTTTTCCCAACGGGGATGAAACCACGCCCAACGAAGCGGGGCTGGCGTTCTACGACAAACTGTTTGATGAGATGATCAGCAAAGGGATGACGCCGCTGGTGACGTTATCGCATTACGAAATGCCATGGGGGCTGGTGAAAGGGTACGGCGGCTGGGGCAGCCGCCAGACCATTACCTTCTTTGAGCGTTATGCCCGCACGGTATTTGAACGTTATAAGAACAAAGTGAAGCTGTGGCTGACTTTTAACGAGATCAACATGTCGCTGCATGCCCCGATGACGGGGGTCGGCCTGCCGGAAGGTAGCAGCAAAGCGGAGATCTTCCAGGCTATCCACCATCAGCTTGTGGCGAGCGCGCTGGCGGTAAAAGCCTGCCACGAGATTATCCCCGATGCCAAAATCGGCAATATGATCCTCGGCGGCCTGATGTATCCGCTGAGCTGCAAACCGGAAGACGTGCTGGAAACGCTGCAGCAAAACCGTACCTGGCAGTTCTTTGGCGACGTGCAGTGCCGTGGCGAATATCCGGGTTATATGCTGCGTTTCTTCCGCGAAAACGGCATTACTTTCAACATCAGCGATGCGGATCGTGACGCGCTGCGCACCACCATCGATTTTATCTCGTTTAGCTACTATATGACCGGCTGTGTGACGACCGATGAAGAGCTGAACCAGAAAGCGCGCGGCAACATACTCAGCATGGTACCGAACCCGCACCTTGCAAGCTCAGAATGGGGCTGGCAGATTGACCCGATTGGCCTGCGCACGCTGCTGAACGTCATGTGGGATCGCTGGCAGAAACCGTTATTTATCGTGGAAAACGGTCTGGGTGCGAAAGACAAACCGGAAGCGGATGGCAGCATCAATGACGATTACCGCATCAGCTATCTTAACGATCACCTTGTGCAGGTACGCGAAGCCATTGAGGACGGGGTGGAGGTGATGGGGTATACCAGTTGGGGGCCAATCGATCTGGTGAGCGCGTCAAAAGCGGAGATTTCCAAACGCTATGGCTTTATCTACGTTGATCGTGATGATGCCGGTAACGGTACGCTGGCGCGCAGCCGTAAGAAAAGTTTCTGGTGGTATCAGGAAGTCATCGCCAGCAAAGGAGCATCGCTTAAGCGATAAGCTAACGGCTGTCATTCGCAATACCCCCTCACTTCCACGGAGGTGAGGGGAGAGTTTTTAGAAAATCATCTTAAACACGCCGGTGACCACCAACAGCCCAATCAAAAAGATAATCAAAATAACCCACAGCAGTACCTTCAACATGCGTTTCTCTCCCTTGATGCGTTTTACTCACCGCAAAGTGTAGCAACCGTTCAGAAATATGCCTTTTCTCTATACTGAAGGTTTGGCCTCACGACCGGAGGGGAAAATGACCATGCAGAAAGTCGCTATTGTGACCGCAGCGGATTCAGGTATTGGTAAAGCCTGCGCGCTAATGCTGGCGGAAAAAGGGTTTGATATTGGTATCACCTGGCACTCGGATGACAGCGGTGCGCGCGATACTGTTCAACAGGTAGAAGCGCGCGGCAGACAGGCCCGTACCATCCAGCTCGACTTAAGCCATCTGCCGGATGGCGCTCAGGCTATTGAGACGCTGATTAACGCGTTCGGCCGTGTTGATGCGCTGGTCAATAATGCCGGCGCAATGACCAAAGCACCGTTTTTGGATGTCAGTCTGGAAGCGTGGCGGAAGATTTTTACCGTGGATGTTGAAGGGGCGATGTTGTGTTCACAAATTGCCGCGCGTCATATGGTTAAGCAGGGGCAGGGGGGACGTATTGTGAATATCACCTCTGTGCATGAACATACCCCATTGCCCGAAGCCAGCGCCTATACGGCGGCGAAACATGCGTTGGGCGGATTAACCAAATCCATGGCACTTGAACTTGTTAGTTACAACATACTGGTGAATGCGGTGGCGCCCGGTGCGATAGCCACGCCGATGAATAACATGAGCGATGCTGACGCCAAACCGGGCTCTATGCCGAATATCCCGCTGGCAAGGCCTGGTAAAACCCAGGAGATCGCGAGCCTGGTGGCCTGGCTCTGTTCTGATGACGCCAGTTATACCACCGGGCAGTCGTTCATTGTCGACGGCGGCTTTATGCTGGCGAATCCGCAGTTTAACGCCAGCCGCCATTAACTACTCAGACGGTGGGTTGCGGCGTTTCTTTTGCCGATGCCGCAGCCACCAGCGCACAGAAAAGACTACCACCACGGCCAGTACCAGCCAAATCAGCTTCTTAAGATGGTGATCAAACTGATGTAACCACGGCCCGATAACTTCCCCACCCAGGTAGCCTAACGTCGTGAAAATCAATGCCCAGACAATGGCACCGAAAATATTCAGTGGCAGGAAGATTTTTGGGGGCAGATGGCTGGCGCCAATCAGTAGCGGCCCGATGATGCGAAAGCCGTACATAAAACGTGTACCGATGACAAACAGCCAGGGACGGCGGTTAATCATGCGTTGCGCCTGGTTAATTTTGTCCTGATGGCGGGAAAAGCGTTGCAGGATCTTCATGCCATATCGGCGCCCCAGCAAATAGAGCAACTGGTCTCCAATCATCCCACCGAGCGCAACGGCCATGACCACCAGCGGAAACTTAAGCAACCCCTGATGCGCGGCAACGCCCCCCAGCAGGGTGATGGTTTCCCCCTCAGCAATACTACCAACAACCAGCGCGGCATAGCCGTACTGGCTGATAAGATGATTCATATCCATAGGTCCAACAATTCTCCCGTTAAACCCCTTAAGCATACACCCTATGAATTGAATGCGCCGACAACCACGGTTTCGTTGCGCAGATTGTCGCTACGTATTTTTTGATCTGAACACAAAATAACCAGCAGAGTGACTTATACTTAAGGTGTCTGTATTCGGGCATTCAGCAAGGGGGCGTTATGAACCATGTCTGGGGACTTTTTTCCCATCCCGATCGTGAAATGCAGGTCATAAAGGGCGAAAACGAAACCGTTTCGCATCACTACACCCACCATGTACTGTTCATGGCGGCGATTCCCGTTATCTCTGCTTTTATTGGCACGACGCAAATAGGCTGGAATTTTGGTGAAGAGAGCGTGGTTCAGTTGAACTGGTTTACCGCGTTTTATCTGGCCGTCATTTTCTATGCGCTGATGCTGGCCGGTGTGGCGGTGATGGGCCGTGTGATTTGGTGGATGGCAAGGAGCTACCCGCAGCGTCCCTCTCTGGCGCGCTGTATGGTGTTTGCCGGGTATGTCGCAACGCCACTCTTTTTGAGCGGTATTGTGGCGCTCTATCCGCTGGTCTGGCTGTGCGCGCTGGTGGGGACCGTAGCACTCTTCTATACCGGTTATCTGCTCTATGTAGGGATACCAACCTTCCTTAATATCAACCGAGAGGAAGGGCTGAGTTTCTCCAGCTCGACGCTGGCGATTGGGGTGCTGGTACTTGAAGTGCTACTGGCGCTCACGGTCATTCTTTGGGGTTACGGCTACCGTCTGTTCTAATCGCATTGCGTTGCTGGTTGAAGTACCAGCAACGCAATCTTCTGCAATGAATCTTGTGTGGCGACATGCGGGCGTGGCGGCTATTATGCCAGGGCCAGCTTCTGTTATTTACTTCCTGAACAGATGCGGTGTGCGTAATCACGTGCATGAATAATCATCAGAAGTCACACCATGCTGAAAATCCGAGTTTCTTTATTAAGCCTCGCGCTTATGTTTGCCGTGCCCGTCGCACCGCAGGCGCTGGCAAAAACTGCTGCGGCAACGGCGTCCGCGCAACCTGAAATTGCCTCCGGTAGCGCGATGATTGTCGATTTACAAACCAACCAGGTTATCTATTCCAGCCACCCGGATCTGGTACGTCCCATCGCGTCTATCACTAAGCTGATGACGGCAATGGTAGTGCTGGATGCGCATCTGCCGCTGGATGAAAAAATAAAAGTGGATATCAGCCATACGCCGGAAATGAAAGGGATCTACTCTCGCGTACGTCTGAACAGTGAAATCAGCCGCAAGGATATGCTGCTGCTGGCGCTGATGTCCTCAGAAAACCGTGCGGCGGCGAGCCTTGCTCACCATTATCCTGGTGGATATGACGCGTTTATTCGTGCGATGAATGCGAAAGCGAAGGCGCTGGGCATGACGCATACCCGTTATGTCGAGCCGACAGGCTTATCTATCAGCAATGTGTCCACGGCGAGCGACTTGATTAAACTGCTGGTGGCCACCAAACAGTATCCGCTGCTGGGCCAGTTGAGCACCACGCGGGAAGACATGGCGACGTTCAGTAATCCGGGGTATACGCTGCCGTTCCGTAATACCAACCATCTGGTGTATCGCGATAACTGGAATATTCAGTTGACCAAAACCGGGTTTACCAATGCGGCGGGTCACTGTCTGGTGATGCGTACCGTTATTAATAATAAACCGGTGGCACTGGTGGTGATGGATGCTTTCGGGAAATATACCCACTTTGCGGATGCCAGCCGTTTACGGACCTGGATTGAAACCGGGAAAGCTCAGCCTGTACCCGCTTCCGCATTAAGCTACAAACGTCAGAAAGCGGCGCAGATGGTGGAAAACCACGGCGCACAAACCGCGCAAAACGACTAATTATTCCGGCAGCGTCCAGTCACCATCGTTGAGTGGGCGCTGCATGATAACCGTATCCCGCCAGTCACCCTTCTTGTAGCCCACGCTGCGTAACTGCCCGACAATTTCGAAGCCGTGTTTTTTGTGCAGGCGCAGCGATCCGGCATTATTTTGCCCATCGCCGATCACCGCGATCATCTGCCGCCACGGACCTTCTTCACACCTTGCGATCAGCGCATCCATCAGCATACTGCCAATACCGCGTCCGGTCATACTGGCGTCAACATAGATAGACTCTTCCAGGGTATAGCGGTAGGCCTGGCGCGGACGGTAAGGACTTGCGTAGCAATACCCCACCACGATGCCGTGGTAGAGCGCGACCATCCAGGGAAGCCCGTCATTGGCGATTTTGTGCATGCGTTGGCGCATTTCGTCGATAGTAGGCGGCACTTCTTCGAAGGAGGCGCGTCCATGCAGCACGTGCCAGGCATAGAGAGATGAAATCGCATGAACATCATCAAGCGTGGCATCGCGCACTACGAGTGCGTTTTCGGACAGGACATCAACGGCAGACATGATGGAGTAACTCCTCAATGTAGCAGGCCAGAGAAACGTTTCTCTGGCCTGCTACTTTAGTACGAATGAAGAGTACAATACAGCCTGGCTTAAACATATATCGCAGTTAGACTGCGACGAACCACTAACGTCATAGCCTATTGCCAGTTTTTTCTCTTGCTTGTTTTTCCGATCCCAGGGTTCATGCTGTTTGTTGGGTCATTTTCCAGGTAAAAACGTTTTAAATCATCGGGCGCTTCATATAAATGCCCCACGTTGTGTTCAGCCGGGTATTGCGCGCCGCGCTGGCGCAATAATTCCAGCATCTGTTCTTTGAGCGCGTGCGTATCAACGCCTTTCTTCACAATATAATCCTGATGGAAAACATGGCAGAAGAAATGGCCGTAATAGAGCTTCCAGGTTAACTGGCTGTCAATCTCCGGCGGCAGGTGTTCGAACCAGTCATCGTCGTTTCGGCGCAGGGCAATATCCAGCGCCAGAATGTCTTCTACTTCGTCGGCATGTACCGCCTGATAACGAATTGCCGCCCCCGCTGCGGCGAAGCGGTGAAGAAAGGCTTTGTTCCCTTCTTCTGTTGTACAGGCGAAGAACCCGCCCTCTGCCGTCTTAAAGTACTCGGTCAGCCAGCGTTGCGCCTCGGCGATACCGTCACCCGACATTTTCAGTAGCAGATGGTGTTCATACTTGTCCCGCCAGCTTTTCATTCGCGGTGGCAGGTGAGAGGGGAACAGGTGCCCCAGCTTTTGCATTGCCCGGTCGGTAAAGTGCGGCTTAAATATGGAGGCTTTTGCCAGCAGGGCATCGGTGCGGCCTTTCAGGGTAAAAAAGAAAGGCATTTTGTCGGTGCCGAGCTTGTCGATCATCAGGAAGGTGTCTTTCCCGTAGCGCTCGGCGATATCGTAAATATCGCGATGCATATACTCCCCCGCCACCGGCAAATGGATGAACTCGCTAAGAATATGGCGGCGAAGCGCGCTCAGCACCTCCGGCTGGTTAGTGCCGATATAAAACACCTGCTGGTGGGCGGGGGCGACAAAGGTGTCCAGCCGTACGGCGAAGACGGCCAGTTTCCCGGCACAGCCGGAGGATTCAAACAGACGATCCGGGTCGGCGTTGTAGCGTGCTGGTGTATCCGCCTCCACATCGCGCACGCGGGTGACATAATCCTGATCGTGCCCGTGACGCCCATCGTGACGCACATCGGCGTCGGTTACCCGTTCGTCATCAAGTTTACTTAAGATTTGCTCCGGCGTACTGCCAAGCTCAATGCCTAAGTGGTTAACCAACTGGAGTCTGCCGGTTTCGTCAATTCGCGCATACAGCGACATTTCGGTGTATGCCGGGCCGCGCTGCACCAGCGCGCCGCCGGAGTTATTACAAATCCCGCCGATGACCGATGCCCCGATACAGGATGAACCGATGACGGAATGCGGCTCGCGGCCAAGCGGTTTTAGCGCTTTTTCCAGCGAATAAAGGGTTGTGCCCGGATAAGCCAGTACCTGCTCACCGTTATCGATAAGATGCAGTTTATCGAGCCGTAAGGTGCTGATGATAATAATGTCGCGGTCGTAGTCATTACCGTTTGGCGTTGAGCCTTCGGTCAGGCCGGTATTTGCCGCCTGCATCAGGATGATCTTATCGGCGTTCACACAGGCGCTGAGTACACGCCATAATTCAAGCAGTGTGCCGGGAAAGACGACGGCGAGCGCATCACCCTGCCCGGAACGAAACCCCTTACGGTAGCGTGCCGTTTTGGCCGGGTCGGTCAGGACATGTGAAGCTCCAGTGAGGCGTTCGAGTTCACGGATAAAAGCGATATGGTGTTGGGAAGTTGTAGAAGACATTTTCCTCTCCCTGGTGGTGGAACAGCGTTCTCGCTTTAAAGCATAGTGTCTGAAAGTGAGGAATTCTCAGAAAAATCAGAGAATAACTCTGCAAGCCGGACTACGATTATGGCACACTGCGTTTTTTTCATGGTCAGGCCCGTGAGTGGCTGTATAAACGAGAGAGTGAACGACATGAAATGGCTATGTTCGGTAGGTGTCGCCGTAAGCCTTGCGCTGCAACCGGTGATGGCAGAAGAGATGTTTGGTAACCATCCTCTGACGCCGCAAGCAAGGGATGCGTTTGTCACTGAATTACTAAAAAAAATGACGGTGGATGAAAAAATTGGGCAACTGCGACTGATTAGCGTCGGGCCGGACAATCCGAAAGAAGCCATCCGTGACATGATTGCCAAAAACCAGGTCGGCGCCATCTTTAATACCGTGACCCGCCCGGATATCCGCGCGATGCAGGATCAGGTCATGCAGCTTAGCCGTCTGAAAATTCCTCTGTTTTTTGCCTACGATGTGGTCCACGGTCAACGGACCGTCTTCCCGATTAGCCTGGGTCTGGCCTCCAGCTTCAATCTTGATGCGGTGAAAACCGTCGGGCGCGTTTCCGCTTATGAAGCGGCGGATGACGGGCTGAACATGACCTGGGCGCCAATGGTGGATGTATCCCGCGATCCGCGCTGGGGCCGTGGCTCTGAAGGCTTTGGTGAAGATACCTATCTGACCACGGAAATGGGCCGCGCGATGGTGAAATCCATGCAGGGCAAAAGCCCGGCGGATCGCTATTCGGTTATGACCAGCGTCAAGCACTTCGCCGCCTATGGCGCGGTTGAAGGGGGCAAGGAATACAATACCGTTGATATGAGCCCACAGCGTCTGTTCAACGACTATTTGCCGCCGTACAAAGCCGGGCTGGAGGCAGGCAGCGGTGCGGTCATGGTGGCGCTGAACTCTCTCAACGGCACGCCGGCAACTTCCGATTCCTGGCTGCTTAAAGATGTCCTGCGCGATGAGTGGGGCTTTAAAGGCATCACCGTTTCGGATCATGGCGCAATCAAAGAATTGATCAAACACGGCGTGGCCGCCGACCCGGAAGATGCGGTACGCGTGGCGCTCAAAGCCGGTATTAACATGAGCATGAGCGACGAGTACTACAGCAAGTACCTGCCGGGGCTTATTAAATCCGGTAAGGTCACCATGGCGGAACTCGACGATGCGACCCGCCACGTGCTGAACGTGAAATATGACATGGGTCTGTTCAACGACCCGTACAGTCACCTGGGGCCGAAAGATTCGGACCCGAAAGACACCAATGCGGAAAGTCGTCTGCATCGTAAAGAAGCACGAGAAGTGGCGCGCGAAAGTCTGGTCCTGCTGAAAAACCGTCTCGACACACTGCCGCTGAAAAAAGACGCGACCATCGCGGTGGTCGGTGCGTTGGCGGACAGCAAGCGTGACATGATGGGAAGCTGGTCGGCAGCCGGCGTGGCGGGGCAATCCGTAACCGTGCTGACAGGTATCCGCAACGCAGTGGGGCCTAAAGGCACTATCCTCTACGCTCGCGGTTCGAATATCACTGACGATAAAGGCATTGTCGATTTCCTCAATCTGTATGAGCCAGCCGTAGTGCAGGACAAACGCAGCCCGCAGGAGATGATTGATGAAGCCGTGACCGTGGCGAAGAAATCGGATGTCGTCGTGGCGGTCGTCGGTGAGGCCCAGGGGATGGCGCATGAAGCGTCAAGCCGTACGGATCTGACCATCCCACAAAGCCAGCGTGATTTGATTGCCGCGCTAAAAGCAACCGGTAAACCGCTGGTGCTGGTGTTGATGAACGGTCGTCCGCTGGCGCTGGTGAAAGAAGATCAGCAGGCCGATGCGATCCTGGAAACCTGGTTTGCCGGTACCGAAGGCGGTAATGCCATCGCTGATGTGCTGTTTGGCGATTACAACCCGTCCGGCAAGCTGCCGATGTCTTTCCCGCGCTCCGTCGGGCAGATCCCGGTCTACTACAGTCACCTGAACACCGGGCGTCCGTATAATGCCGATAAACCGAACAAGTACACGTCACGCTATTTCGACGAGGCCAATGGTCCGCTTTATCCGTTCGGTTACGGCCTGAGTTACACCACGTTTAACGTCTCCGATGTGAAAATGTCGGCGCCGACCATGACCCGTGACGGTAAAGTGACGGCCAGCGTCGATGTTACCAATACCGGTAAACGCGACGGTGCGACGGTTGTCCAGATGTACCTGCAGGATGTGACGGCGTCCATGAGTCGTCCGGTAGAACAACTGCGTGGTTTCGAAAAAGTGGATCTCAAAGCCGGGGAAACCAAAACCGTCAGCTTCCCGATTGATATCGAGGCGCTTAAGTTCTGGAATCAACGCATGAAATACGATGCAGAACCCGGCAAATTCAATGTCTTTATCGGCCTGGATTCAGCCCGTGTTAAACAGGGTGAATTTACCCTCCAGTAACCCCGCAAAGGCCGCTTTTTAGCGGCCTTTCATCTTTAAATCCCTTGCGTTATAACCGCTTCGTCTAATCAGAAACATCAAAATCTGAACGACTGATTTATTCCAGGTCGATTCTCTACTACGCTTTTTGCACAGCCGGAAATCCAGGCACCACAAAAAAAGAGGTAAGAGCATGAAATCACTTTCGCAATGGAGCGCTGCAGGGTTATTGATGCTGGCCGCAGGCGCACAGGCGACTGAGCCAGTAAAAGTGGGTTCCAAGATTGATACCGAAGGCGCGCTGCTGGGCAATATTATTTTGCAGGTCCTGGAAAGCCATGGCGTGAAAACCGTCAATAAAGTCCAGTTGGGTACCACCCCGGTGGTGCGCGGGGCGATCACCTCGGGTGAACTGGATATCTACCCGGAATATACCGGCAACGGTGCGTTTTTCTTTAAAGAGGAGAACGATCCGGCGTGGAAAAATGCGCAGCAAGGCTATGACAAAGTCAAAAAGCTGGATGCGGAGAAAAACAAACTGGTCTGGCTGACGCCAGCCCCTGCCAATAATACCTGGACAATCGCGGTACGCCAGGATGTTGCGCAGAAAAACAAGCTGGTCTCCCTTGACGATCTCAGTCGCTATTTGAAAGAGGGCGGTACCTTTAAACTTGCCGCTTCCGCCGAGTTTATCGAGCGTAGCGACGCCTTACCGGCCTTCGAAAAAGCCTATAACTTCAAGCTCAACCAGCAGCAGTTGCTGTCGCTGGCGGGGGGCGATACGGCAGTGACCATCAAAGCCGCCGCACAGCAAACATCAGGCGTGAATGCGGCGATGGCCTACGGCACAGATGGGCCGGTTGCGGCGCTGGGGCTGCAAACGCTGACCGACCCGAAAGGCGTTCAGCCCATTTATGCGCCTGCCCCGGTTGTGCGCGAAGCGGTGCTGAAAGCTTACCCGCAACTGGATGAGTGGCTGAAACCGGTATTTGCCAGCCTGGATGAAAAAACGCTGCAGAAACTGAATGCCAGCATTGCAGTGGAAGGTCTCGACGCCAAAAAAGTGGCCGCCGATTACCTGAAAGGAAAGGGACTGATTAAATAAACGTGGAGCGACGTTGTCATAACCGCGTGTTGTTGCTGCTGGTGTTACTGGCACTGGCGGCAATAACACTGCCCTTCGTGAGTTACGCCCCTAACCGCCTGGTCTCCGGGGAAAGTCGTGCAATCTGGCAGGTCTGGCCGGCATTTGCCGCCTGGGGACTGCTTGTACCGGCAGGGCTACTGCTTTTGAGCTTTCTCCCGCATCGCATTGCCAGTCTGGCAACGTTACTGCTTACCGAAGCCTCATTTTGCGTCTTAGTCTGGTGCGCGGGCAGGGCGGCCACCGATCTGGCGCAGTCTGGCAGCGCACTTGCCCGCACCTCCCCCGGCAGCGGCTTATGGCTGTGGCTGGCGCTGTCGTTACTGGCCAGTAGTGATGCAATCCGACGGCTAACGGTCAATCCGGTCTGGCGCTGGCTGCTGCATGCGCAAATCTGGCTACTGCCCCTGTGGCTGCTGCTCAGTGGGCAACTGGATTCGCTCTCTTTACTTAAGGAGTACGCGAATCGGCAGGACGTCTTTAACGATGCGCTGGCGCAACATCTCAAACTGCTGTTTGGTACGCTGCTACCGGCGCTGGCGCTGGGGGTGGGTATCGGCCTGTGGTGTTATCGCCATCCGTCGCGTCAACAACCGGTGTTTGCCGTATTGAATGTGATTCAGACCGTGCCGTCCGTTGCGCTATTTGGTCTGCTGATCGCACCACTGGCAGGGCTGGTGGCGCAGTTCCCCTGGCTGGGTTCGCTCGGCGTGGCGGGGACCGGTATCACACCTGCGCTGATTGCGCTGGTTCTCTATGCGTTGTTACCGCTGGTTCGCGGTGTGGTGGCGGGCTTAAACCAGGTGCCGGTAGATGTGCTGGAAAGCGCCAAAGGGATGGGCATGAGCGCCCGTCAGCGGTTTTTGCATATACGTCTGCCGCTGGCGTTACCCATTTTGCTGCGTAGCCTGCGGGTGGTCACGGTACAGACGGTGGGCATGGCGGTGATTGCGGCGCTGATTGGCGCAGGCGGCTTTGGCGCACTGGTGTTTCAGGGGCTTTTAAGTAGCGCACTGGATCTTGTGTTATTGGGTGTGATCCCGGTTATTGCTCTGGCAGTGGTCGTGGACGCACTGTTTGCGCTGGGTATCGCGCTGTTGGAGGTAAAACAGCCATGATTGAATTCAGGCATGTCAGCAAATCCTTCGCCGGGCAACAGGCGGTGAGCGATCTGAATCTTGAATGTAAAACCGGCGCGTTTTCCGTGTTGATTGGTACATCAGGATCCGGGAAGTCCACCACCCTGAAAATGATCAACCGCCTGGTGGAACATGATGAAGGCACCATTTTGTTTGCCGGTGAAGAGATTCGCAGCCTGCCGGTACTGGAACTGCGTCGGCGGATGGGTTACGCCATTCAGTCGATAGGCCTGTTTCCGCACTGGACGGTGGCCCATAACATCGCCACCGTGTTGCAATTGCAAAAATGGTCGCGAGGGAAAATCGCCGCGCGAGTAGATGAACTGATGGCTTTACTGGGGCTGGATGAGAGCCTGCGCGATCGTTTTCCCCATCAACTTTCCGGCGGTCAGCAGCAGCGTGTTGGCGTGGCCCGCGCGCTGGCGGCAGACCCGGAGGTGTTGCTGATGGATGAACCTTTCGGTGCGCTGGATCCGGTCACGCGCGGTGCGCTCCAGCAGGAGATGATTCGTATCCACCGTCTGCTGGGACGCACCATTGTGCTTGTCACCCATGATATTGATGAAGCGCTACAGTTGGCGGATCACCTGGTCTTAATGGACAGTGGGGCGATTGTGCAGCAGGGGACACCGCTGGAGATGTTAACCCGCCCGGCAACCCCGTTTGTCCGCGACTTTTTTGGTCGCAGCGAGTTGGGGGTTCGTCTGCTTTCATTGCGCCATGTCAGCGCCTGGATGCGGCCGGGCGAAACGGTGGCCGGGGAACCACTGCGAGAGGATATGACCTTGCGCGAAGCCTTATCGCTGTTTGTCGCCCGCCAGTGTGATGTGCTCCCCGTTGCTGATGCGCAAGGCGTACCCTGCGGTACGCTGCATTTTCGCGACCTGCTCAGAACGGAGGCGCTCAGTGAGACTTCTGCGTGACCCGCTACTCTGGCTTATCGCCGTGTTTGTCGCGCTGCTGGTGGCGATGCCCTACAGCGGCGCACTCTTTGGTACGCTATTTCCCCAGTTGCCGCGACCGGTTTATCAGCAGGAAAGTTTTGTCTCACTGACGCTTGCCCATTTCTGGCTGGTGGGGGTGTCGAGTCTGCTGGCGATCGTTATTGGGCTGGGGGCGGGAATTGCAGTGACGCGCCCCTGGGGCCGCGAATTTCGCCCGCTGGTGGAGACCATTGCCGCAGTAGGACAGACCTTTCCACCGGTGGCGGTACTGGCCATTGCGGTACCGGTTATGGGATTTGGCCGCGAGCCTGCCATTATCGCGCTGATCCTCTATGGGGTCTTGCCGATATTACAGGGCACGTTGGCGGGGATTGCCGCCGTGCCGGAGAGCGTACACAGCGTGGCAAAGGGGATGGGGATGAGCAGTATGCAGCAACTTTTCAGGGTTGAATTGCCGCTGGCGGCGCCGGTCATTATCGCCGGGATCCGCACATCCGTGATTATTAACATCGGTACGGCGACCATTGCGTCTACGGTCGGCGCCAGCACGCTGGGAACGCCGATCATTATCGGTCTGAGCGGGTTTAATACGGCTTACGTCGTGCAAGGGGCTGTTCTGGTTGCGCTGGCCGCTATCATTGTTGATAGAGGATTTGAGCGTCTTGCCCGCTTATTCAGCCTGCACCGCCGCGAACAATAAAGGAATAGCCAGCGAGCATCACGCCACCGATGCCGCCGATCGCCATCAGCAGAAAAATCGCAATGACGGTAAGTTTGGACAGGTTCATTTTTCGCTCCTTTGTTAATAAAAGTATTATACGAGGAAGCGGGGCTGTTAATGAACCATTAAATGCCCAGGGGAAAAATGGCATGTCCGTTTTGCTGCCAGTCATGCATCTGTTTTTGCTGTGACGAGGAGGGGGCCTCGCCACACCACACCAGTAATGTCTGGCCTTCAAACATTTCCGGGCGCAGATAACTCAACGAGTGCGCCAGCACATCGACCCGCCAGCCTTGCTGGCTTGCCATCCAGCCCTCCAGCCAGATTCGGGTGGTATCCTGCACATTCCAGCCGACAACCAGCGCGTCACGCCCGTTTTTCTTGCGCGCGGTATTCAGACAACCGCAAATATAGTTAATCAACACCCCATCAAGCAGACTGAGCATCACCGTGAGGGCTGGCTGCTGGGATTGCAGACGGCGACGAAGAGGGATAAACAGGTGGGTTATCAGGGTCTCTGCCGGATAGTCGTGGCTGCGCTCTTTGATCCACAGACGCAGCCGCTGCAGGTTCCCGCTTTGCAGAATTTGCAATACTGCTTCCTGCTGCGCGCGCCAGCCATTGCGTTCATTTTCGGGTTCATTATTGAGCAGGGTCTGTACTTTACTGACCTGGACCCCGGTATCGATCCAGCGTTTTATTTCACGAATTCGGTCGATGTCGGCATCGGTAAACAACCGATGACCGCCTTCCGTGCGCTGTGGTTTGAACAATCCGTAGCGTCGCTGCCATGCCCGCAAAGTCACGGGATTGATATCGCATAACATCGCCACTTCACCAATCGTGTAAAGCGCCATGGTTTCACCTTTGCAAGAAATCCCCCACTTTAACTTTAGCCGTTCTTACTTAAACCAGGTTGAATTGTTTGTTTAATGTTCGATATGTATCCATTTCGTATCATTATGCTTTCAGGATTGTGATAACGAGCACGAATTAACATTTTTTTGGAAACCCTCAAAGAATCTCTGCGCGACTCCATGTAAGGTACGCGCTTTCAGTCAACGCGGTGCTGCGGGTATGTACGAATTTAATCTGGTGTTGCTGCTGCTCCAGCAAATGTGTGTGTTTTTGGTTATCGCCTGGCTGATGAGCAAAACACGTCTTTTTATTCCGCTGATGCAAGTCACGGTACGTCTGCCGCATAAACTGCTCTGTTATGTCACCTTTTCGATTTTCTGCATTCTGGGTACCTATTTCGGTTTGCATATTGAAGATTCTATTGCCAATACCCGCGCGATTGGTGCGGTGATGGGCGGGTTGCTCGGCGGCCCGCTGGTGGGGGGGCTGGTGGGATTAACGGGGGGGTTACACCGTTACTCAATGGGCGGCATGACCGCGCTGAGTTGTATGATTTCCACCATTGTGGAAGGGCTGCTCGGTGGGCTGGTACACAGTATTTTAATCAAGCGTGGCCGCACCGACAGGGTCTTTAATCCGCTTACCGCCGGGGCCATTACCTGCGTAGCGGAGCTGACACAGATGCTGATCATCCTGCTTATCGCCCGACCTTATGAGAGCGCGTTGCATCTGGTGCAAAGTATTGCGGCCCCAATGATGGTGACCAATACCGTGGGCGCGGCACTGTTTATGCGCATCCTGCTCGACAAGCGCGCCATGTTTGAAAAATACACCTCGGCGTTTTCTGCCACGGCCCTCAAAGTCGCTGCGTCGACAGAAGGGATCTTACGTCAGGGCTTTAACGAAGAAAACAGCATGAAAGTCGCCCAGGTTCTCTATAAAGAGCTGGATATCGGCGCGGTAGCGATTACCGATCGCGAGAAGTTGCTGGCGTTTACCGGCACCGGGGACGACCATCATCTTCCCGGCAGGCCAATATCGTCCGTCTGGACGCAAAAAGCCATCGAAAGTGGCGAAGTGGTGTATGCCGATGGCAATGAGGTGCCGTACCGCTGCTCGCTGCATCCACAGTGTAAACTGGGTTCAACGCTGGTCATTCCATTGCGCGGTGAAAACCAACGCGTTGTGGGCACCATCAAACTGTATGAAGCAAAAAACCGGCTCTTTAGCTCTATCAACCGCACCCTGGGGGAGGGGATTGCGCAGTTGCTGTCGGCGCAAATCCTTGCCGGACAGTATGAGCGGCAAAAAGCGCTGTTGACCCAGTCGGAAATCAAATTACTGCATGCGCAGGTCAATCCCCATTTTCTGTTCAATGCCCTGAATACGCTGATGGCGGTGATCCGCCGCGACAGCGATCAGGCCGGTCTGCTGGTGCAATATCTGTCGACATTCTTTCGCAAAAACCTTAAGCGACCCTCGGAAATCGTCACCCTGGCCGATGAGCTTGAACACGTTAATGCGTATCTGCAAATTGAAAAGGCGCGCTTTCAGTCCCGCCTACAGGTACAACTGCACGTACCGGACGCGCTTTCGCATCTCCATCTGCCCGCTTTTACCCTGCAACCGATTGTGGAAAATGCCATTAAACATGGCACCTCACAACTGCTTGGCGTAGGGGAAATCACTATTAATGCCAGCCAGGACGGTGACCATCTGGTGTTGGATATTGAAGATAATGCCGGGCTGTACCAACCCAAAACAGATGCCAGTGGTTTAGGGATGAGTCTGGTGGATAAGCGTCTGCGGGCGCGCTTTGGTGATGGATGTGGCATTTCGGTGGCCTGCGAGCCTGATATCTTTACCCGAATTACCCTACGACTCCCGCTGGAGGAAAGCGCATGTTAAAAGTGCTGATTGTTGATGATGAACCGTTGGCGCGTGAAAATCTGCGTATTTTACTGCAGGAAGAGAGCGATATTGAGATTGTGGGCGAATGCGCCAACGCGGTTGAGGGCATCGGCGCGGTGCATAAATTGCGCCCGGATGTACTGTTTCTTGATATCCAGATGCCGCGTATTAGCGGGCTGGAAATGGTGGGGATGCTCGACCCTGAACACCGACCCTATGTGGTTTTTCTTACCGCTTTTGATGAATACGCGGTAAAGGCGTTTGAGGAACACGCCTTTGACTATCTGCTAAAACCGATAGAGGCGCGCCGCCTGGAAAAAACTCTCACCCGGCTGCGTCAGGAGCGCAATGTCCAGGACGTATCGGTGCTGCCGGAAAACCAGGCCTCGCTGAAATTTATTCCCTGTACCGGGCATAGCCGCATTTATCTGTTGCAGATGGATGAGGTTGCGTTTGTGAGTAGCCGCATGAGCGGCGTCTATGTTACCAGCCACGACGGCAAAGAGGGCTTCACCGAACTGACCCTGCGCACGCTGGAGAGCCGTACGCCGCTGCTGCGCTGTCATCGGCAATATCTGGTGAATATGGCACATCTGAAAGAGATCCGTCTGGAAGATAACGGCCAGGCGGAGTTGTTACTGCGCGACGGACAGACTGTACCGGTTAGCCGTCGCTATCTTAAGAATTTAAAAGAAGCGCTGGGGTTGTAGCTTTTGATGGTAGACTGCCCGCTTACGATGATTTTTTCGAAGGCTTTATGCTCAATAACGATATCTTACGTAGCTTACGCTACGCACTAAAAATGAATAATGGCGACCTCAAGCGCGTATTTGCGCAGGCAGACGCCCCGGTGAGCGACGAGCAGCTTGTCGGCTGGTTGCACAAAGAAGATGAAGAGGGCTTTCAGCGCTGTCCGGACATTATGATGTCTGTCTTCCTCAACGGCCTGATTTATGAACGCCGTGGTAAAGATGAATCTCAGCCTGCGCTGGTGACCGAGCGTAAGATGACAAACAACATCATCCTTAAAAAATTACGCATCGCCTTTTCGCTGAAAACGGACGATATTCTGGCGATCCTCACCGAGCAGAAATTCCGCGTCTCCATGCCGGAGATTACCGCCATGATGCGGGCGACCGAGCATAAAAATTTCCGTGAATGCGGCGATCAGTTCTTACGTTATTTCCTGCGCGGACTGGCAGTGCGTGAGCACGCGAAACCTGCTGCTCAGTAAAGGCAATGCCAGCGCGTGACAAGCGCGCGCTGGCACGTTGATTATTTCACTTCTTTAAAACCATGTGATTCCAGAAGCTGCTGTGATTTCGTCATGCTGACGCCATCTTTCACATCACCGGTGAACGCCGCGCCCTGTATCTGCTGCAATGCGTTACGATCGGCTTTGGTATAGTCGACAGTCAATGTTTCTGTCGCGTAAGTGTCCTGATAATCGATACTTTCCGTTACGCCCTGAATCGATTTGTATTTCTCACTGATCGGCCCCAGGCGTTGCATCGCTGCCTCTTTATTTGCGGCCCCAATGCTTGCGTACTGAATCTTATTCTTTGCCGTCTGACGTAATACCACATCGTCTTTATAGTAATAGGTCAGAGAAATCTCTGTTTTGCCATCCGTCCAGTTAAATGTCTTACTCTGTTCTTTGTCACCACAGCCGCTGACCGCAAACAAGACCAGAGTAGTCAGTGCGATGGCGATCATTTTTTTAAACATATTCATAAAGCCCCTTTTGTTAGAAAAATCCTGTCCATTGAAGAATAGTGCAATAAAAAAAAAGGCGCTGTTTTCACAGCGCCTTTCAGCGATTTATTTTACCTGTTGGCCAGGTTTTGCACCCTCATCAGGACTTAACAGGAAGATATCTTTCCCGCCAGGACCTGCGGCCATCACCATGCCTTCTGAAATACCGAAGCGCATTTTGCGCGGCGCCAGGTTAGCGACCATCACCGTCAGGCGACCGATCAGCACCTGCGGGTCCGGGTAGGCGGAACGAATGCCGGAGAAGACATTGCGTTTCTGACCGCCCAGATCCAGCGTCAGGCGCAGCAGCTTGTCAGAACCCTCGACAAACTCCGCGTTTTCAATCAGCGCCACGCGCAGGTCGACTTTTGCGAAATCGTCAAAACTGATGGTTTCGGCAATCGGGTCATCTGCCAGCGGACCGGTGACCGGTGCGGCAGCGGCTTTCACTTCCTCTTTTGACGCCTCAACCAGCGCTTCGACCTGTTTCATCTCAATGCGGTTATACAATGCCTTAAAGGTGTTCACTTTGTGGCCAAGCAGCGGCTGTTCGATAGCATCCCAAACCAGTGTGGTGTTCAGGAACGCCTCGACACGTTCGCTCAGGGTCGGCAGAACCGGTTTCAGCCAGGTCATCAGCACACGGAACAGGTTGATACCCATGGAGCAAATCGCCTGCAGATCAGCATCGCGACCTTCCTGTTTCGCGACAACCCACGGTGCCTGCTCGTCAACATAACGGTTAGCCACGTCAGCCAGCGCCATGATTTCACGAATAGCTTTGCCGAATTCACGGTTCTCCCACGCATCAGCAATAGTGTCCGACGCATCGGTAAAGGTTTTATACAGTGCCGGATCCGCCAGCTCAGCCGCCAGTACGCCATCGAAACGTTTGGCGATAAAACCTGCACAACGGGACGCCAGATTCACCACTTTGTTGACGATGTCAGCGTTAACGCGCTGAACAAAATCTTCCAGATTCAGGTCGATGTCATCGATACGAGAAGAGAGCTTCGCCGCGTAGTAGTAACGCAGGCTGTCCGCATCAAAGTGGTTCAGCCAGGTGCTGGCCTTAATAAAGGTGCCACGAGATTTGGACATCTTCGCACCGTTCACGGTCACGTAACCATGCACGAACAGATTGGTCGGCTTGCGGAAATTGCTGCCTTCCAGCATCGCTGGCCAGAACAGGCTGTGGAAATAGACGATGTCTTTGCCGATAAAGTGATACAGCTCGGCATCAGACTCTTTTTTCCACCAGTCGTCAAAGTTCAGGTCGCTGCGTTTATCGCACAGGTTCTTGAAGGAGCCCATGTAGCCGATAGGCGCATCCAGCCAGACGTAGAAATATTTGCCAGGCGCGTTGGGGATTTCGAAACCGAAATAGGGTGCGTCGCGGGAGATATCCCACTGCTGCAGGCCGGCGTCGAACCACTCCTGCATTTTGTTGGCTACCTGCTCCTGCAGCGCACCGCTACGGGTCCACGCCTGCAGCATTTCACTGAACGAAGGCAGGTCGAAGAAGAAGTGTTCGGAATCACGCATTTCAGGCGTTGCGCCGGACACCACGGATTTCGGGTCGATAAGTTCGGTCGGGCTGTAGGTCGCGCCGCACACTTCACAGTTATCGCCGTACTGATCCGGAGACTTACATTTCGGGCAGGTGCCTTTCACAAAACGATCCGGCAGGAACATCCCTTTTTCCGGGTCGTAAAGCTGAGAGATAGTGCGGTTTTTAATAAAACCGTTCTCTTTCAGGCGGGTATAGATCAGCTCCGACAGCTCGCGGTTCTCTTCGCTGTGCGTAGAGTGGTAGTTGTCATAGCTGATATTAAAGCCAGCGAAATCAGTCTGGTGTTCCTGACTCATGTCACCAATCATCTGCTCCGGGGTGATGCCCATTTGTTGCGCTTTGAGCATAATCGGCGTGCCGTGAGCATCGTCCGCGCAGATGAAGTTGACATTGTGGCCGCGCATTCGCTGGTAACGGACCCAGACATCAGCCTGGATGTGCTCCAGCATATGGCCGAGGTGGATTGAGCCGTTGGCGTACGGCAATGCGCACGTTACCAGAATTTTCTTCGCGACTTGAGTCATAGTGGGTATTACTTCTTCTTTAGTAAAAAGGGGGTTTGATGTTACCTGAAAGGGAAAAGTTGTGCCATAAAAGCCCGCCCTGGATTGGGCACTATTGAGAAATGAAAAATGGGTGACAGTGGAGTAAACTTGAACCTTAACAATGTCTTTTTAGAACAACATAACAAGGAGTCGGGATGAACTCTCAATCCCAGGCCAAATCCCCTGAAGCCTTGCGTGCGCTCGTCGCCGGAACGCTGGCCAATTTTCAGCACCCAACCCTCAAGCATAATCTTACCGCGCTTAAGGCGGTTCATCATGTTGCCTGGCTGGATGACACCGTCCATATTGAGCTGCTGATGCCCTTTGTCTGGCGCAGTGCGTTTGAAGAGTTGAAAGAGCAATGCAGTGCCGAACTACTGCGACTTACGGGCGCGCGAGCGATTGACTGGAAGCTCTCCCACAATGTCGCCACCTTAAAGCGGGTGAAAAATCAGCCTGGCGTGAACGGGGTAAAGAACATCATTGCCGTCAGCTCCGGTAAAGGCGGGGTAGGAAAATCCTCTACCGCCGTCAATCTGGCGTTGGCGCTGGCGGCAGAAGGGGCAAAAGTCGGTATTCTGGATGCGGATATCTACGGCCCGTCAATCCCGATGATGCTGGGGGCGGAAGGTGAACGCCCGACCTCGCCGGATGGCACTCATATGGCGCCGATTATGGCGCACGGACTGGCGACCAACTCCATTGGTTATCTGGTGACTGACGATAATGCCATGGTGTGGCGCGGCCCAATGGCCAGCAAGGCGCTCCTGCAACTGCTGCAAGAATCTATGTGGCCCGATCTTGACTATCTGGTACTCGACATGCCGCCGGGCACTGGCGACATCCAGCTTACGCTGGCGCAGAATATTCCGGTTACTGGCGCGGTGGTGGTGACCACGCCGCAGGATATCGCGCTGATTGATGCCAAAAAAGGCATTGTGATGTTCGAGAAAGTGGAAGTACCGGTGCTGGGTATCGTGGAAAACATGAGCATGCATATTTGCAGCAACTGTGGTCATCACGAGCCGATTTTCGGTACCGGTGGGGCAGAGAAACTGGCCGGGCAGTACCACACGCAACTGCTGGGGCAACTGCCACTGCACATTAGCCTGCGTGAAGATCTCGACCGGGGGCAGCCGACGGTTGTCAGCCGTCCGGACAGCGAGTTCACCGGTTTGTATCGCAAGCTGGCGGGGCGCGTTGCGGCGCAACTCTACTGGCAGGGTGAAGTTATTCCCGGTGATATCGCGTTTCGCGCGGTATAAATAATGGATAAGGCTGCCCGTCAGGGCAGCCGATAATGCATGAGCAGATAGTTCCCGTCCGGCGATGTGCCTTCCGCTTCAACGTGCCAGCCATGGTGCTGATAAAACGCCAGCGCGTGGTGGTTTTGCACCAGACATTTCAGTGAACCTGTACTGGTAAATTCAGACTGCACTTTTTTCAGCAGCGCGCTGCCGACCCCTTTGCCTTGTGCATTCGGGTCAACAAACAGGCTATGCAGAAAATTGTCGTTCACATACACGGCGGCAAAACCAAGCCGGTGCCCGTCTTCTTCCGCCACCCAGATGGTTTCATCACGGGTAACGGCGTCAAAATCTTCCAGTTGCCAGTCGCTACCGTCCAGCCATGTCCAGTTTGCCCTGCGGGAATGCAGGAACAATGTACGTAGAAAAGGGCGGTCGTTCTCTTGCCAGGGGCGAATAATCAATAGGATTTCCTGAAATTAACGGTGATAAAAGATGTCGCCATTGTAGGCTTTCAAAATTTTACCGTCGGCGTCCGTGATAAGCACGTAATTTCCACCCATATAGGTCCAGTGGCTACCCGGATCAGGCGCAGGCAAATTGCGCAGATTCCACTGCTTAATGTTGTACTCTTCGCTACGGTACATTTCGGGCACCGTATCGCCGATGGTGAATTTAGTAAAATCGGCAACAAAATCCTTCACTTCATAAGACTGGGTTCCGCCTGTCGCGGCAGGGGTTTGCGGTGCAGCAAAAGTCGCACTGGCCGTTGCCAATAATGTTCCCAGAAGCAACATTTTTGTTTTACCCATAATCTCTCCAGGTGTCGTGGGTTTTCATTTCGCGGGGCTTATCATCGACTACCGTCTGGCGACGTCGCAACCGCGAAAATGTTATGAAAATAATGCTTTGGTAAAAAGTGTAAGCAAAAGAAGAGAACAGCAGGAGAGGCGGAACGCTTTTTTCGCTATCCGCCTGAGTATAAAAGTGTTTTTAAGAGAAATCCTGGCTATATTTCAATGCGTTAGTGCGCAGAAAATCCTTCCAGCACGATTTTGCCTACCGCACGGTGCGTTTCAAGCAACTGGTGCGCTTTACGCAGATTTTGTGCGTTGATGACGCCGAAGTGTTCTCCCAGTGTGGTTTTGATAACCCCATCATCAATAAGCGCGGCGACACGCGCCAGTAAACGGTGTTGCTCCGCGATATCGGCGGTCCCGAACATGGAGCGGGTAAACATAAATTCCCAATGCAGAGAAATGCTTTTCACTTTTAAGGGCACAGCGTCAAGTGATTGCGGATCGTCAATCAGGGCCAGTTTGCCTTGTGGTTGCAGGGCGTTGATCAACTGCTGATAGTGCTGCTCCGTGTTGTTGAGGCTGGCAACGTGGCTGACCTGCTTAATGCCAATACGCGCCAGCTCCTCGGTTAACGGTTTGCTGTGATCGATAACATGGTGCGCGCCCAACTCGCTGACCCACTGCTGGCTTTGCGGGCGGGATGCTGTGCCAATCACCGTCAGGCGAGTCAACTTACGCGCCAGTTGCGTCAGAATGGAGCCTACGCCACCTGCGGCACCGACAATCAGCAGTACGTCGCCTTCGTTGCCATTTTCACGTACGCCTAAACGATCAAACAACATTTCCCAGGCGGTAATGGCGGTCAGCGGGAGGGCCGCGGCAGAGGCGAAATCCAGCGAGGCGGGTTTGTGGGCGGCAATGCGCTCATCCACCAGTTGAAATTCGCTGTTACTGCCAGGACGGGTCAATGCCCCGGCATACCAGACTTCGTCGCCGGGCTTAAATAATGTGACCTTGTCGCCAACGGCGGTAACCACACCGCTCGCGTCCCAGCCCAGTACGCGAGGTTTATCGGCGTTAAACCCGGCGCGAACTTTGGTATCCACCGGGTTAACAGAGATGGCTTTCACTTCGACCAGCACATCATGACCTTCGGCTTTCGGTGTTGGTAATTCAATGTCGGTTAAAAAATCAATGTTGCTGCCGTTCTGTGCGGCCTGAGTAATAGCAATAGCTTTCATAAACACTCCGTGATTTCAGTATTCGTCAGGGGATGTGTTAATGCTAGTTCGCCTGGGACAGGTGAAAAACCCGCGCGGGAGGGGAGCACTTATCCTCCAGAAGTGAAAATAGTGTGCGATGCCTCAACGCTGAAAGTTCCTTGCGGTGAGCAGTGACAGAGCGCTACTCAGTATGGCAGAGTGCTGTGCACGGTATTTTGGGCTGAGCAGCAGAGCACAACGGGTTCAATGAATTCAGTTGCGACCTCCTGACATTGCTGCCAGTGGTGCTGTTACTATTTATTTTTAAACTCAATATTGCCTTTTCTATCGACTGAATTGATTAATTTCTTTTAACTTTTTGCCGATGGTACTGTTAATTACCCGGCGAAGGAGGTTGCTTTGAAACGGATTCTTACTGTGATATTGGGCGTGGGCATATGCGCTGGCGCTCTTGCTGATTCGGGATCCCCGCAACTGAAACTGGAAAGCCAGAGGCTGATTCGCGAGTCTGGACATGAATGCAACAAGGTGGAAGGCGTTTATCCTTCCGCGTTCGGCGGTTCTCTGATTGTGATTTGTGATGATTCGCACAGGTATACGATCAAGAATAAAGATGGCCGCTATGTCGTTGGTGTGGCTGAGTAAGGTATCCGGCATGGCAATGAACGCATGCCTGGAATGTGTTGAATGCCTGTTCTCAAAAATATTTTCGTCCTGATTGTTGGATAAACAGACCGTATCATTTTCCTCAAACCGTTTTATCTATCGACTTACCGACGCTTTAGTAAGGAAAGTGGGTTTGCCGTTTACAAGACTTCTCCGTGGCTTTATCCTGATCCTGGATTAACAAACGTTAATCGCAACTAATTGATTTTATTTGACTCGGGGTGCCCTTCCACGTGAAGGCTGAGAAATACCCGTACCACCTGATCTGGATAATGCCAGCGTAGGGAAGTCAGATGCCTGCCCGGCATCCCTTCTTCACGCCGGGCAGGAGCGAATCGATGCAACCTGACCTGCTTCACCGTGCGCAAACCGCGCAAATTCTTCAGCAATTCCGTCAATGTAAGCCGCTTGTTCACTGCATGACTAACGATGTGGTGCAGACCTTTACGGCCAATGTTCTGCTGGCGTTGGGGGCGTCCCCGGCCATGGTGATTGACCGCGACGAAGCGCAGCAATTTGCCGCCATTGCTGACGCGCTGCTGATTAATGTCGGCACACTGACCCGGGAACGCGCCGATGCGATGCACGCGGCTATTTTGAGCGCCAAGGCCGTCCATAAACCCTGGACGCTGGATCCGGTTGCCGTCGGGGCATTAACCTTCCGCAGCGATTTTTGTCGCGAGCTTTTGTCTTTGCGGCCTGCCGCCATACGCGGTAACGCTTCGGAAATTATGGCGCTTGCCGGGATGAGTGCCGGAGGGCGAGGTGTCGACACTACCGATAGCGCCATTGCCGCGCTGCCTGCGACCCAGGCGCTGGCACGCCAGACGGGGGCCATTGTTGCGGTAACTGGTGAGGTGGATTACATCACCGATGGTCTTCGCATCCTGCGCGTTACGGGGGGCGACCTGCTGATGACCCGGGTGGTGGGAACAGGCTGTGCGCTGTCTGCGGTGGTAGCCGCCTGTTGCGCATTGCCCGGCGATCGTCTGTATAACGTGGCGGCGGCCTGCGCCTTTATAGCACAGGCAGGCAGTCTGGCAGTGGCGACCACGCGCGGGCCTGGTAGTTTTACCCCGGCGTTTCTCGATGCCCTCTATGCGCTTCACGGGGAGGTGCTGGTATGAAACGGATCAACGCACTGACCATTGCCGGAACGGATCCCAGCGGCGGGGCGGGTATTCAGGCCGATTTGAAAACTTTTTCGGCGCTGGGCGCCTACGGCTGTTCGGTTATTACCGCGCTGGTGGCGCAAAATACCCGCGGAGTACAGTCGGTTTATCGCATTGAACCTGATTTTGTTGCCGCGCAACTGGATTCGGTGTTCAGCGATGTGCGTATTGATACGACCAAAATCGGCATGCTGGCGGAAACCGATATTGTTGAAGCGGTGGCGGAGCGTTTACGCTGCTATCAGGTGAAAAATGTGGTGCTCGATACCGTCATGCTGGCAAAAAGCGGTGACCCGCTGCTTTCCCCCTCAGCGGTAACGGCGCTGCGACAACATCTGTTGCCACAGGTATCACTGATTACTCCCAATCTGCCCGAGGCCGCCGCGCTGCTGGATGCCCCTCATGCCCGTAACGAACGCGAGATGCATGAACAGGGGCAGGCGTTGCTGGCGCTGGGATGCGAAGCGGTGTTAATCAAAGGCGGGCATCTGGATAACGATGAGAGTCCGGACTGGCTGTTTACCCGTAATGGCACTGAACGTTTTACCGCCCCCCGGATAAAAACCAAAAATACCCACGGCACGGGCTGTACCCTATCGGCCGCACTGGCGGCACTGCGTCCACGTCACGCAGACTGGGCTTCAACGGTCAATGAGGCCAAGCGCTGGCTGTCAGTGGCACTGGCCCAGGCAGACACGCTGGAAGTGGGACATGGCATCGGCCCGGTACACCATTTTCATGCATGGTGGTGAGGGGGCGGTTCCCGAATGGAGGTCAGGCAATGCGTAATACGTAGCCCGGCTTAGCGTAGCGCCAGCCGGATGGGGGAGCCGGGGGCAAAATATTGAGCTTCGCACAGCGGTAAACCACTAGCCGAAACGTGCCACCAGAAAATGCTGAAAAACGGCGATATAGTGGCGAGCCTCGACAAACGGTACCAGGCTTATTCTGCCCATTCATCGGGTCAGGACAAACCACATCCGCCTTTGTGCGGAGCTTACGGGAGTATAGCGATGACTGATATTGTGCAGTTACTAGGCAACGATGCCGACACCCTTTTACAACACCGTTGCACGACCATTGCGGCCGACCAACTCTACCTGCCGGGAGAGGATTACGTCACCCGTGTGATGATGGATAACAACCGTCCGCCAGCGGTACTGCGTAACATGCAGACGTTGTATAACACGGGCCGACTTGCCAAAACGGGTTATCTGTCGATTTTGCCGGTTGATCAGGGTATCGAACATTCCGCCGGGGCCTCGTTTGCTGCTAACCCGCTCTATTTCGATCCCAAAAACATCGTTGAGCTGGCGATTGAAGCCGGGTGTAACTGTGTGGCGTCCACCTATGGGGTGTTGGCTTCTGTGGCGCGCCGCTACGCGCACCGTATTCCGTTTCTGGTTAAGCTTAACCACAACGAAACCCTGAGCTATCCCACCGAATATGACCAGACGCTCTATGCAAGCGTAGAGCAGGCGTTCAACATGGGGGCCGTCGCCGTTGGCGCGACCATCTATTTTGGCTCTGAGGAGTCACGTCGGCAGATTGAAGAAATTTCTGCCGCATTTGAACGAGCTCATGAGTTAGGGATGGTCACGGTGCTGTGGGCGTACCTGCGTAATCCGGCATTCAAAAAAGATGGTGTGGATTACCATGTTTCCGCCGACCTGACCGGCCAGGCTAACCATATTGCGGCAACCATCGGTGCGGACATCGTCAAACAGAAAATGGCGGAAAACAACGGCGGTTATAAAGCGGTAAACTTCGGCTATACCGATGAACGCGTCTACAGCAAGTTGACCAGTGACAACCCTATCGATCTGGTGCGTTACCAACTGGCAAACTGCTATATGGGGCGCGCCGGCTTAATTAACTCTGGCGGCGCGGCCGGTGGTGAAACCGATTTAAGCGATGCAGTGCGCACGGCGGTTATTAATAAGCGTGCAGGCGGCATGGGCCTGATTCTTGGCCGTAAGGCGTTTAAAAAGTCTATGGCCGACGGTGTGAAATTAATTAATGCCGTTCAGGATGTTTATCTCGATAAGAAAGTGACTATCGCTTAAATACCCGCATAAACAACGCATCTCTCTTCGTCAGACGGGGAGAGATGCGCTTTTCAATTCTCTTCTTGCAGATATTCTCTTACGGCAATCACGACTCTTTTTCACCCGTCGACCGCCGTCAATCTACTGTAAGGCTTAACGCAGTAGCGGGCAGTCAGGCGGCAGGCGGCATTTCAGCGCACCGGGCAGAATGTTAATACTGAAATGCTGTCCGGTTAGTGGCTCGCCGTCCAGGTTAAAGGTGATATCGTGCGGCGCGCTCACCTCAAACCAGGCGGATTTACCGTCAATAATATGCGGATTATCTTCCGGCTGGGTCAGGGTGGTGAACAGGGCGGGCAGGATCTCATCGCCGGTAAAAATACGCAGTTGCAACAGACCGTCGTTAATGAGCGCACCAGGGCATAGCTGTTGTCCGCCGCCTGCCTGGCGTCCGTTACCGATGCCGATGACCAGCGCGTCGCCCTGCCAGTGGAACTCTTCACCCTTGATTTCGCAGCGGTCCGGCTTAAGCGTATCCATACGCATCAGGCCATGAATGATGTAGGAGACACCGCCCAACGCGGCTTTCAGTTTCTCTGGCGTTTCGGTGGTAATACGGGTACCAAACCCGCCGGTGGCCATATTGATAAAGCAGGTTTTGCCGTTCACTTCGGCAATGTCGATCGGTACCGCTTTACCCACGATAGCGAGCTGTAGCGCTTTATCCAGTGGCTCCGGGATATCGGCGCTGGTGGCAAAATCATTCGCGGTGCCTAAAGGCAAAATCCCCAATACAGGTGGGTTGTCGCTATCACTGTGCACCAGCGCGCTGGCGACCTCATTAATGGTGCCATCGCCACCGCCCGCAATCACGGTTTCGACGCCGAGCTTGATGGCTTCTGCCACATAGCGCTCTGCATCGCCTTTTTCCCAGGTGACGCGCACCTGAATGTCCATCCCTTCGTTGCGCAGGAGGGTAATGGCCTCGCGCAACATGTCGTCGCCCGCACTTTTACCGTTGAGGATCAATAAACTGCCTGGAAAATTGCTCATCCTTTTCGCTCTTCGAAAATACCATGAGCAAAGTGTATCTCACGACCGGAAAGCGCGCCTGGAAGGAAGGTAAAAGGGGAGATAAAAAAATCAGCCTGCGTAAGGGAGATTACGCAGGCTAAGGAGGTGGTTCCTGGTACAGCTAGCATTTATGGGTTATGTTTTTCAGCGATGAGGATAATACCCATAATGACCGCAACGGTATGTGATCCGATTCTAAGATTCTTGTCGAGTGAAAAAATAACCCCGGTTAATTACTTAGCGTGCGGATTACGCGTGGTCTGTCCAGTAAAATTACGCATCAACAGGGCATACTCCAGCATCACATCCTGGGGAACCGGCATCCAGACGGTATAACCGTCTCCCGGTGCAACCTCCATTGCCTCGCCTTTGGCGTTTTCCATATGTTCCAGCGTGAAGTTAACGTTGCCCTGCGGCGTCATCAGCTCAAGGCTGTCGCCGACGATAAATTTGTTTTTTACCGCCACGGCCGCCAGCTCGCCTTTACGCTCACCGGTAAACTCGCCGACAAACTGCTGACGCTCAGAGACGGAGTAACCGTACTCGTAGTTCTGGTAATCGTCATGAGTGTGGCGACGCAGGAAGCCCTCGGTATAGCCGCGGTGTGCCAGCCCTTCAAGGGTTTCTAACAGGCTGGTGTCAAACGGTTTGCCTGCGGCGGCATCGTCAATGGCCTTACGGTAGACCTGCGCAGTGCGGGCACAGTAGTAGAAGGATTTGGTGCGGCCTTCGATTTTCAGCGAGTGCACGCCCATTTGTGTCAAACGCTCAACGTGGGCGATCGCGCGCAAATCTTTGGAGTTCATGATGTAGGTACCGTGCTCATCTTCGAACGCGGTCATGTACTCGCCCGGACGCTGGGCCTCTTCAATCATAAATACTTTATCCGTTGGCGCGCCGATACCCAGCGTTGGCTCAACGTTTTGCACGGCAATCGGCTCGTATTTGTGCACGATATTGCCGACGTCATCTTCTTTACCTTCCTGGACATTATATTCCCAGCGACAGGCGTTGGTGCAGGTTCCCTGGTTCGGGTCGCGCTTGTTGATATAGCCAGAGAGCAGGCAGCGGCCGGAATAGGCCATACACAGCGCGCCGTGGACGAAAATTTCAATTTCCATGTCCGGCACCTGAGCGCGGATTTCGGCGATTTCATCAAGCGACAGTTCGCGAGAGAGGATCACGCGGGTCAGCCCCATCTGTTTCCAGAACTTCACCGTCGCCCAGTTTACGGCGTTAGCCTGTACGGACAGGTGAATATCCATCTCCGGGAAGTTTTCGCGCACCAGCATAATCAAACCCGGATCGGACATAATCAGCGCATCCGGCCCCATATCCACCACGGGTTTTAAATCGCGAATAAACGTTTTCAGCTTGGCGTTGTGCGGCGCGATATTCACCACGACGTAGAATTTTTTGCCGAGGTCATGGGCCTCGTTAATGCCTTTTTGCAAATTCTCGTGGTTGAATTCGTTATTGCGCACGCGCAGTGAATAACGTGGCTGGCCCGCATAAACGGCGTCCGCGCCATAAGCGAAAGCGTAACGCATATTTTTCAGCGTTCCCGCCGGGGAAAG
Source organism: Citrobacter sp. BDA59-3 (assembly GCF_015167655.1). NCBI lineage: Bacteria > Pseudomonadati > Pseudomonadota > Gammaproteobacteria > Enterobacterales > Enterobacteriaceae > Citrobacter > Citrobacter sp. BDA59-3. The sequence continues at coordinate 3,590,621 of NZ_CP063427.1, read as the reverse complement.
GAGTTCCGGTTTAAACATGATGTTCTCGTTCTGATGACAGGTCAGATTCGCCTCACCAGGTGAGGCGGCTGGGGAGATCCCATAAATTTAGGGCGGGAATTGTAGCGCTGGCGGGAAAGGGAGTAAACCCACACAGTATGTAAGCGGGTCATTGTACCAGATAGTGTTGTAGCGACCGGCGTATTTCGGGCGCCTGCGCCAGCAAACAGGTCAGGATTTCCTGCTGACCAGACGTGGGGTTAATCCCCGCCTGATTGTATTTCACTTTCCAGCTCGCCAGTTCTTCTGCCTGCTGTGACGGCGACAGTAAAGGGAAATGGCGTAGCAGCACGATGAGCCAGTCCCATTTGTTTATCTGGTGTACCAACCGCCAGTACAACAGGGTGTGCTTCTCCGAAGGCGTATGCGTCAACAGTGCCTCAAGTTCGCTTCGTGAAAAAGAGAGCGGGTGGTGCGCCAGTGATTTCATTGCCGCCATAGCAAAAGACAGGCTCGGGTCGGCTAAGGCGGCCAGAATGCGGGGTTTCGCCTCTTCACCTTCAAGCGTCAACAAGATATGCAGCGCCGCCTGGCGGATACCGTTTTCAGGCTGCGAATAGCTCCACAGCGCCAGTGAATGCAATGCGGGATCGCGTGCCTCTTTCAGACCATAGAGCGCGGAACGGCGCTGAGTTATCGAACAGGCCGGCGAGGTGATAACGTCGCGCCAGAACGCGGTAGCATCAACGATTTCAGATAGCATGCGACGGGCGCGCTGGCGGATCAGACCGTTTTTATCCAGCAGTAGTTCCCTGTGCAATGGTTCGGGCAGCGCTTGCCCATGCTCATCAAGATAAAAGAGGGTATCGCGACGGATACGCGGCCAGGGATCGCGCAGCAGGCGTGTCATCAATGACTCAGACAGTTTCGGCGCGCGTGCCAGCCAGTAGGTAACCGCAATGCCCCGCAAATAGGTATCACCGGTATCCAGTACAAAGGCCAGCGCGGCTTCATCGTGCAATTGCTCCTGCTCGATAAGCGTATGCAACACGGCATGGCGCAGTTCGCGATCAGGGGAATAGAGCGCCTGCCTTAAGTCGGCTATATGGGCCTGCGAGGCCAAAAAGCGGCTAATCAACTCCACTAAAGGCACGTGGTTGTAGCGTCTGCACGTCAGTAACTGTCTGACCTGCGCAAGATGGGCAATAAAGGCGGGCGCATTTTCCGCCGTCATCAGCGCCATCACTTCCTGGGTGGCGAGGCGGTGAATCGGCTTAACCCAGTCATTAGCGCAAATCAGGAGTTCCCGGAGGGCGGCGATGTCGCCTTTTAAAGAGAGCGCCATTACGGCTTTTTCACGCAAGAAACCGTTGTGGTGATGGGTGAGCTGGCAAAGACTCTCGACACTGCGGATATCGCTATTTTTTAGCCAATAGTTGCCATTGCGCGGCTCGTTGAGCAGCATTCTAATTTCTTGATAAATTTCTGTTTCTTCATCAAGAGGTGGCTCGGTGAATGAGAAGAACCAGCGCTTTAGAAAAGATTTATCGCTCATGATCGTCAGCATGCTTCCTGCATGAAAGAGCCGGTTGCAGATATGCGCCATCGATGTCGGGATGTGATGCACAATCCACGGCGTCGATGAATGAAATGCCATCAGGGAGCGGATGAGTATCATGCCAGTCGGCAGGCATCAGCTTCCCAACGATAACCCACGCCATAGACGGCGCGGATGAAGGACTGTTCTTCATCCAGCGACTCCAGTTTACGGCGCAGGTTCTTGATATGGCTGTCGATAGTGCGGTCAGTCACCACGCGGTAATCGTCATACAGGTTATTGAGCAACTGTTCGCGCGAGAATACCTTCCCCGGTTCGCTGGAGAGGGTTTTCAGCAGACGAAATTCCGCTGGCGTTAAATCCAGCAGCTTGCTGCGCCAGCTTGCCTGGAAGCGGCCTTCATCAACGATAAGCGGGCTTTCTGCGTCCAGCGCCTGTATTTCACGCTGCGGCTTACAGCGGCGGAGGATCGTTTTCACCCTTGCCACCACTTCGCGCGGACTATAGGGTTTGCAGATATAGTCATCAGCACCGATCTCCAGTCCCAGCAGGCGGTCAATCTCTTCGATTTTTGCCGTCACCATAATGATGGGAATATTGGAGAAACGACGGATTTCACGGCACAGTGTCAGCCCGTCGGTGCCGGGGAGCATCAGATCAAGCAGGATCAGGTCCGGCGGCGTCTGACGCACATACGACAGTACCTGATCGCCATGGTTAATCAGCGATGGCGCGTAACTGGCCGCACGCAGATAATCAATCAGCAACTGACCCAGCTTTGGTTCGTCTTCCACGATCAAAATGCGTGGGGTGTTTTCATCAATAGGTAACTCAGTCATACGTTTCTCGCTATGTCCCGTTCCAGGGGTAATTCAACTTTAATGCTAACCCCACCAAAAGGCGAATGCGCGGCGCGGACCTTGCCGCCGTGGGCTTCGATAATATTCAGACAGATTGCCAGACCTAAGCCGGAGCCGCCGCTGGCGCGGTTGCGCGAACCTTCGGTGCGATAAAAGCGTTCAAATAATCGGCCTAATTGCAGATCGCTGACTCCGGGCGCGCTATCGGCAAAATCGAGGGTAAGCATACTGCCCTCCGTCATTGCGGAGATGTGCATACCGCCGCCGCTATCGGTGTAGCGCAGACTGTTTTCCAGCAGATTATTGAACAGTTGCATCAGACGATCCGGGTCGCCAAAAACCACGGCGTGCTCCGGTAGCGTCATGTCGATAGTCAGATTGCGGCTGGCGTAACGTTCACGAAACGCTCCGGCTGCCACCTCCAGTAATGAAATGACATCCACCGGCCTTTTCTGGTAAGCCAGCGCGCCTTCATCTGACATGGACAACTGATGCAAATCGTCCACCAGCTTGGTTAAGGTGGCGACTTCTGCCTGTAAAGAAGTCACCGACTCCGGTGTAAATTGCCGTACCCCATCCTGAATGGCCTCAAGTTCGCCACGCAGTACCGCCAGCGGTGTACGCAATTCGTGGGAGATATCCGCCATAAAATCACGGCGCATCTGCTGATTTTTCTCCAGCGTACTGGCGAGCTGATTAAAGTCCTGCGCCAGCTTGCCCAACTCATCCTGGCTGCCAGGGTTAACGCGGGTGGAGAAATCCCCGGCGGCCAGCTTATGCGTACCGTCAACCAGCCGTTTGACCGGCGCGAGCAGGCCGCGGGCCAGTGGGAAGGTGGCCAGCGCGGCCAGCAGGGTCGAGAGCGCGACAATCATCCAGCTTGTGCGCCGCTGCTGACGGTCAAAGTTAATATCGGTATTGCGCGTCAGGCGCTCCACCGGCGAGGCGATGACCCAGCCGACAGGCTGACCATTAACCGTAATGGCTCGCCGTGTCCCGTCGGGCGGTACCGGGCTACGTGGCCCAACAAGCACTTCCGCCGATGCGTCAGTCACCCAAAATTGTGTCCGCCAGCCGTGTGGCGGCATGCCATTACCGGGTTCTGGCGGAGGGCCTGGCGGCGGCTCATGCTCATGATTATCACCATGTTCCGGCCCTGGCCCAGGGCCACCTGGCCCACCCTCACGCTCGTTGTCTCGCTCGAATGAACGCAGGATCTGGAAGATAAAGCGGTCGTTGTTGCGTAAAAAACCCCAGTCTCCATGCTGAGCGTATTGCTCACTCAGGGCATCGCTGAGCAACTGCAGACGCTGTTCGTTGCCGCGTTTAATGTAGTCGATAAAACCCCGTTCGAAGCTGATGCGCACGGCCCAGTGCATACTGATAAGCAGCACGATACAGGTGGCGAAAATAGCCAGAAAGAGCTTAGCGGTAATACCGGGTCGCCAGATTTTCATGATTGACTCCTGTTGCGCCGGGAAATGACCACGTTCTGACTGACATCATTCGGGACTCGGGCAAAGATAAAGGCGGGCAGGGCGATAATGAATGCCATGCACAGGTAGGTATAAAGAAAGACGTGATGGGCAACGCCGCTGTCGGCGGACAGATTGTGCTGGCCGAACAGCCCCAGTAGCAGCCCGGCCACGGTGACGCCGATACTCATCGAAAGCTGCATGATCATTGATAACAGGCTGTTGCCGCCGCTTGCCAGTTCATCGGGCAGGTCTTTCAGTGTCAGGGTATTCATGGATGAAAAACGCATGGAGTTGATCATGCCCTGCGCGAACAGTACAAAGGGCAGCAGAGCGTACCAGCCCATCAGCGCCGTCCCCATAAACAGCAGACTGACGGCGGCCAGACCCAGCGTTGAACACACCAGCGCGCGACGGTAGCCAAAGCGGTTGACTAACTGAACGACAATCCGCTTCATTCCCATACTGCCGATGACCATCGGAATCATCATTAGCCCGGCATGAAACGGCGAAAAACCCAGACCAATCTGCAAAAAGACCGGCGTCATAAAGGGCAACATGCCGCTGCCTATGCGTCCGGCGAAACTGCCGCACAGGCCAAGGGAGAATGACGGCGTACGAAACAGGCGCAGATTAAACAGCGCTCCCGCATTGCCTTTGGCATGCAGTAGATAGATAACAATTGCCAGCACGCCGCCCGCCACCAGAAGGCCGAGCAGCAGCGGTGAAATTCCGAGCCCCTTTTGCCCGTCGAGCGCCAGCGTCAGCGTTGCCATCCCCGACGCCAGCAGCAAAAAGCCAAAGAGGTCAAAACGACGGGTTTGTAAGGTGTAGTTGGGCATTAACCACAGGGTGGCGATCGCCCCCACCACGCCAACGGGCAGGTTAATCAGGAAGATCCAGTGCCAGGAGGCATATTCCACCAGAATGCCACCTAACGCCGGGCCGAGCAGTGGCCCTACCTGGCCGGGCAGGGTGACGAAGGTCATTGCCGCCATGTATTGATCGCGCGGGACAATTTTCATCACCGTCAGCCTGCCGACGGGCACCATCATCGCGCCGCCAACGCCTTGTAATATACGGGCCATTACCAGCTCATTGAGCGTGTTGGCCTGGGCGCAAAACAGCGAACCCAGGGTAAAGAGAACGATGGCGGTAAAGAAGATATTACGCACCCCGACGCGATCTGCCAGCCAGCCACTGGCAGGCAGCATGATAGCAACGGTCAGCACATAGGAGACCACCACCATATGCATATGCAGCGGGCTTTCTCCCAGACTTCGCGCCATTGAAGGCAGGGCGGTGTTGACAATCGTGGTGTCCAGCGACTGCATAAAGAAGCCAAACGCCACAATCCATAATTGCCAACGCACATTTTTGGGCAGTTCTGTCACTCTGTTACAGCCTCTCTGCGTTTAGGGGCAAATCGGCGTTGCAGGCGGTCAAAGAACAGGTACACCACCGGCGTGGTATACAGTGTCAGCAATTGACTCATTACCAGACCGCCAACAATGGTTATCCCCAGCGGCTGGCGCAGTTCGGAACCGTCGCCACCCGAAATCACCAGCGGAAGCGCGCCAAACAGCGCCGCCAGTGTGGTCATCATTATGGGTCTGAAACGCAGCAGACAGGCCTGGAAAATCGCCTCTTCTGCGTTCAGATTTCCCTTCCGTTGGGCTTCAAGCGCAAAATCCACCATCATGATGGCATTCTTTTTCACTATACCAATCAATAGCATAATGCCTATTAAGGCAATCAGACTGAATGGCGCGCCAAACAGCTCCAGCGCCAGTAGCGCCCCGACACCTGCTGAGGGCAGGGTTGAGAGGATCGTCAACGGATGGACGTAACTCTCATAGAGAATACCCAGCACGATATAGACCGTCGCGATCGCGGCGATAATCAGGATCACCTGCGAATTCATGGTTTGCTGAAAGACTTGCGCAGTTCCGGCGAAACTGCCGCGCACTGTCGAAGGCACCCCCAGTTGCGTCATGGCGCGGTCAATTGCGTCACTCGCTTCGGATAGCGACACCCCTGTGGGCAGGTTGAACGAAATCGTGGACGCCGCCGATAGCCCCTGATGGTTAACCGCCAGTGGAGCGTTCGCTGGTTGCCAGCGGGCAAAATAGGACAGCGGAATAGGTTTGCCCTCGCTATTAATGACAAACATCTTATCCAGCGCGCTAATGTCCTGGGTATAGCGTCGATCGACTTCCATCACCACTTTGTACTGGTTAAGCGGCTGGTAGATGGTGGAAATTTGCCGCTGGCCGAAGGCGTTGTTCAGCAGGCTGTTGGCCTCTTGTACGTTGATCCCCAGGCGCGACATGCTTTCGCGATCATAAGTCAGGTTCATCTCCGCGCCGTTATCCTGCTGGTCGGAGTTCACGTCCGCCAGCTCCGGCAGCGAGGCGAGCGCTTTGCGGATTTTCGGCTCCCACTCACGCAAGGCGCTAAGATCGTCGGAGAGCAGCGTGTACTGATAACTGGCATTGGATTGCCGTCCACCTACGCGGATATCCTGGACCGCCACCAAAAACAGACTGGCTCCCGGCTCTTTGGCGAGCTTTCCTCGCAGACGGTCGATAACCTGTTGGGCAGTTTCATTGCGTACACTGCGTGCCTTAAGGGTAATAAACATCATGCCGCTGTTGACTCGTGAACCGCCGGTAAAACCCGTCACGTTATCGACGGCGGGATCGTCGCGGATGATTTTCATAAAGTCCTGCAACTTAATGCGCATCGCCTGGAATGAAATACTCTGATCCGCCTGAATACCGCCCATCAGGATGCCGGTGTCCTGCTCCGGAAAGAAGGTTTTCGGAATGCTGATATACATCCAGATATTCAGCGCGATGGTGCCAATCAGTACCAGCCCTACCAGGCGCGCGTGGTTCAACACCCATTTGAGTGATTTTGCATAGGCACGCTGGAGTCCGAGAAGCAGGCGACCAATGCCCTTGTTGCGCGTGGCGGTCGGGGATTTGCGGCTACGTAGCAACCAACCGCACATCATCGGCGTCAGAGTGAGCGAGATAGCCAGTGAAATGCCGATGGCCACCGAAAGGGTGACGGCAAACTCCCGCAGCAGGCGCCCCGGCAGCCCTTCCATCAGCAAAAGCGGCAAGAACACCGCGACCAGCGATATACTCATCGAGAGCACCGTAAAGCCGACTTCCCGCGTTCCCTGCAGTGCCGCCTGCAGCGGTTTCATGCCCGCTTCCAGGTGACGGGAAATATTCTCCAGAACCACGATGGCGTCATCGACCACGAAACCGGTGGCGATGGTCAGCGCCATCAGCGAGAGGTTATTAAGGCTAAAACCGCACAGGTACATGGCGGCGAAAGTACCGATCAGCGACACCGGGACTGCCACTGCGGGGATCAGCGTCGCCCGTCCGGAACGCAGAAACAGGAAGACCACCAGGATAACCAGCGCGACCGAGATCACCAGCGACTGCTCCACTTCCGCAAGGGAGGCACGGATAGTCGGCGAGCGGTCCTGGGCAATCTGCAGGTCAATCGCCGCCGGAATGGTCTTTTGTAATTCCGGCAGGCGAGCGCGGATGCTGTCCACCGTCTGAATGATGTTGGCTTCCGGCAGTTTGCGGATCATCAGCAAAATGGCGGGTTTAGCGTTGGTCATCCCGGCGTTACGGATATCCTGAACGGAGTCGGTCACCGACGCGACATCACTCAGACGGACGGCTGCGCCATTTTTGTAATGGATAATCAGCGGCTGGTAAGCGGCAGCCGTTTTCAGCGCGTCATTGGTCTGCACCTGCCAGCGGTGGGTTGCGTCTTCAATCGCCCCTTGTGGGCGACGAACGTTGGCCTGGGTTATGGCGGTGCGCACCGCATCCAGCGAGACACCCTGGTTAAACAGCGCCTGCGGGTTTAAGCCAACGCGCACGGCGGGCAGCGAACTCCCACCGATATCGACATCTCCGACGCCGTCGATCTGCGAGATGGTTTGTGCCAGTTGCGTAGAGGCGAAATCATACAGCTCACCCTGCGAATAGGTATCGGAGGTGAGCGTCAGGATCATAATCGGTGCGGCAGACGGGTTGGCTTTGCGATAGGTCGGACGGCTCGGCATGCCGCTAGGCAACAGGTTTTGTGCCGCGTTTAGCGCCGCCTGGACATCACGCGCCGCGCCGTTGATATCGCGGTTAAAGTTAAACTCCAGAATGATACGCGTACTGCCAAGCGAACTGGACGAAGTCATTTCGTTGACGCCAGCGATACGCCCGAGCGAACGTTCCAGCGGGGTTGCAACCGACGAGGCCATGGTTTCCGGCGAGGCTCCCGGCAGCGAGGCGCTGACCATGATGACCGGGAAATCCACCTGCGGCAGCGGGGCCACCGGCAACAGCCGGAAACCCAGAACGCCGCAGAGCGTAATGGCAACGGAGATCAGTATCGTCGCCACCGGGCGGTAAATGAAGAGGGCGAAAAACTTCATTTACACCTCCTCTTCACGGCGCGGGAAGCGGCGACGCAGAGAGAGCGCGAGTCGGTCAAAGAGCAGATAGATAACCGGGGTGGTGAACAGCGTCAGCACCTGGCTCACCATCAAACCGCCCACCATACCAATCCCCAACGGACGGCGCAGTTCCGCCCCAACGCCGGTACTCAGCATCAGCGGCAACGCGCCCAGCAACGCTGCCAGGGTGGTCATCAGGATCGGACGAAAACGCAACAGACAGGCCTGGAAGATGGCATCGCGTGGGGACATCCCCTCTTCACGTTCGGCGGCGAGGGCGAAGTCAATCATCATGATGGCGTTTTTCTTGACGATACCAATCAGCAAAATGATGCCGATGATGGCAATAACGTCCAGTTCGCTCCCGGCAATCATCAGCGCCAGCAGAGCGCCGACCCCTGCGGTTGGCAGGGTAGACAAAATGGTGACCGGGTGAATAAAGCTCTCATACAACACGCCCAGCACGATATACATCGCCACTACGGCGGCAACTACCAGCCAGACGGTGCTGCCGAGCGCGGCCTGGAACGCCAGGGTACTGCCCTGGAACTGGGTGGTGATGTCGGTCGGCAGGTTGAGCGTCTTCTCGCTGTCAATAATCGATTGCACAGCTTCGCCCAGGGAGTGACCTTCCGCCACGTTAAAGGAGATGGTGGTGGAGGGGAACTGGTCCAGGTGGTTAATCGACAGTGGTGCGAAACGCTGCTCGATTTTGGCTATCGAACTCAGTGGCACGGTACCGCCGCTGCTACTGGCAAGGCGGATATTATCCAGCGCCGCCAGCCCCGGCGTTTGCGCGGTGTTGTGTTCCAGCACCACGCGATACTGATTTGCCTGGGTATAGATCGTGGAGATCAGACGCTGACCGAAGGCGTTGTAAAGGGCATTGTCCACATCGGACATGCTGATCCCAAGGCGGCTGGCGCTGTCGCGATCCACATTGACATACGCCACCAGCCCCTGATCCTGCCAGTCACTGCTGACATCAGCGAGCTGCGGTAAGGCCTGCAATTTGTCCATCAACTGTGGCACCCATTCGCTCAGGGCCGTCAGTGAGTTTGCCTGCAGGGTAAACTGATATTGCGTGCGGCTGACCGTGGTATCAATGGTCAAATCCTGCGTTGGTTGCAGATAGAGCGCTGCGCCGGGGATTTTCGCCACCGACTGCTGTAAACGTTCAATCACCACCGGCACGCGATCGTTACGTTCGCTGAGCGGTTTAAGGTTGATCTGTAGACGCGCGCTGTTGAGCGCCGGATTGGTGCCGTCCACACCGACAAAGGTGGTCAGACTTTGCACTGCCGGATCCTGGAGTACGATATCCGAGACCTGGCGCTGGCGCTCCGCCATGCTGGCAAACGACGCCGACTGCGGTGCCTGTAACGTACCCTGGATGATGCCATTATCCTGCACCGGGAAGAAGCCTTTCGGGATCACTATCCACAGCAAAACGGACAGTAGCAGGGTTGCGATCGCGACACTTAGCGTCAGCCACGGATGGTTGAGTACTTTGGCGAGCAGCCGACCGTAAGCGGCAATCACCCGTTCGAAAAAACGCTCCGACGCGCGGGAAAAACGGTTCTGTTTACGCAACGATTCCGCGCTCAACATGCGTGCGCACATCATCGGTGTCAGAGTTAGCGAGACAATTGCCGAGATTAAAATCGCCACCGCCAGGGTAACGGCAAATTCGCGGAACAGTCGCCCGACGATATCACCCATAAACAGCAGCGGGATCAGCACGGCAATCAGCGAGAAGGTCAGTGAGATGATGGTAAAGCCGATCTCGCCAGCCCCTTTAAGGGCCGCAGCCAGCGGCTTCTCGCCTTTTTCGATATAGCGCGAGATGTTCTCAATGACCACGATGGCGTCATCCACCACGAAACCGGTGGCGATGGTGAGCGCCATCAGCGTCAGGTTATTGATGGAGAAATCCAGGAACACCATGACCGCGAAGGTGCCTATCAGCGAGAGCGGCACGGCGACGCCCGGAATGATAGTGGCCGGGACATTACGCAGGAACAGATAGATGATCATGACCACCAGCGCGATAGCCAGCATCAGTTCGTACTGGGTATCGGAGACCGAGGCGCGGATATTGGTGGTGCGATCTGACAGTACTTTCACCTCAACCGATTTCGGCAGGCTGCTGGTCAGTTGCGGCAGCATGGCGCGGATACTGTCGGCGGTGTTGATGATGTTTGCGCCCGGCTGGCGCTGAACATTCATGACAATCGCCTGCTGTTTGTTGGCCCACGCTCCAAGCCAGCTATTTTCCGCTCCCTGTTCAACGGTTGCGATATCGCCTAAGCGGATGGGGGCGCCATTCTGATACGCCACAATCAGTCGCCGGTACTCCTCGGCGGATTGCATCTGGTCATTCGCGGACAGGGTGACAGCGCGTGCCGGGCCGTCGAGGCTCCCTTTAGCGGAATTCACGTTCGCATTACTGATCGCGGTGCGGACCGTTTCGCTGGTCAACCCAAGGGCCGCCACCGCCTGCGCATTGAGTTTGACGCGCACCGCAGGGCGCTGCCCCCCGGCAAGCGTGACCAGGCCGACGCCCGAGACCTGCGAGATTTTCTGCGCCACGCGGGTTTCCACCATATCTTCAACCTGCGTCATCGGCATGGCGGAGGAGGTGACGGCCAGGGTCATGATCGGCGGGTCCGCAGGGTTTACCTTGCTGTACACCGGTGGGTTAGGCAGGTCAGAGGGCAGCAGGCTGTTAGCGGCGTTCATTGCCGCCTGCACTTCCTGCTCGGCGACATCAAGCGGCAGCGTTAACTGGAACTGTAGCGTAATCACCGATGCGCCGCCGGAGCTTTGCGATGACATCTGCTTGAGGCCTGACATCTGACCAAACTGACGTTCCAGCGGGGCGGTAATCGCAGACGTCACCACATCCGGGCTCGCACCGGGGTAGAGCGTCACAACCTGAATGGTGGGGTAGTCCACTTCCGGCAATGCGGAGACAGGCAGGAAGCGGTAGCCGATGATCCCGGCGAGCAAAATCGCCACCATTAAAAGGGTGGTGGCGACAGGGCGCATAATAAACAGGCGCGACGGGCCGCCGGTTCTGCCTGGCGGAAGCAGTTGCATCAGGACTGCGCTCCTTTCGACGGGCGCTCGCGTTTGGCGGGCATCTGGTCAGCGTTTTTGGCGTCGACCACTTCCACTGTCGCCCCTTCGGTCAGGCGATCGATCCCATCCGTCACCACGCGGTCGCCAGCGGAAAGCCCCGCGGCGATCACCACTTTTTGACTGTCCTGAATACCCGGCGTCACCCTGTGTTTGCTGACCTGGTTTTTATCGTTGAGCACCCAGACGAAATTCCCTTCGTTACCCATCTGCAGGGCGGCTGTGGGGATGACAACCGCGTTCTCCTGGGTCGAGACGAGCATACGCGCATTCACAAACTGGTTCGGGAAGAGGGTGTCGTCCTGGTTATCAAAGCGGGCTTTTAGCTTGATAGTCCCTGTGGTGGCATCAATCTGGTTATCGAGGCTTAACAGTGTGCCGGTGGTAAGCTTTTGTTTGTTCGTACGGTCCCAGGCTTCGACACTTAACGTTTGCCCGGCTTTCTGCGCCTTGATAACGGTAGCGATGTCGTTTTCCGGCAGGGTGAACACCAGATCAATGGGGTGCGTCTGGGTCAAGACCACAATGCCGGTGGTATCGCTGCTGGAGATCTGGTTGCCGATATCCACCTGTTTGAGGCCGACGCGTCCGTCGATAGGGGCGACAATGCGGCTCCAGTCGAGCTGGAGTTGGGCGCTGGCGACAGAGGCTTCATCGGCTTTGATGGTGCCCTGTGTTTCGCTGACTAACGCCTGCTGAGTATCCAGATCCTGACGCGAGACAAGATTGGTTTTCACCAGTTGCTGATAGCGGGCAAGATCGCGCTGGGCATTGGCAAGGGTGGCTTTGTCTTTCGCTAACTGTCCCTGCGCCTGTGCCAGCGCGACTTTAAAAGCGCTCGGGTCAATTTCCGCAAGGAGGTCGCCCGCTTTCACCTGCTGGCCTTCTTTAAAATGAATCGCCTGCAACTGCCCGGACACGCGGCTGCGCACTGTCACCGCGTTGGCGGCCGTGACCGTCCCAAGACCCGTAAGATATTGCGGTACTGCCTGCTGCGTTGCCGTTGCTGCCTGTACCGGCGGCAGCGCACCACCACGCATACCATGACGACCACCGCCCGCTCCCGGACGCTGCGTTTGCCCGTTTGTTGCCCCGGCTGCAGGCGTTGTTTCCTTATGGCTGAACCCGTACCAAATAGCGGCAATGCCCGCAATGACCACCACTGCTGCTATCACCAGGCGGGAAGACTTTCTGCCTTTCATCGTTATGTCTATCTCATCCAGAAACTTTGCCTGAAATAATACTAGTTTAGTGAGTGCAGGCGTCAGAAAAATGGAGAGAATATGAAGTACTGTCTGGAAACGTCTGAGTGTGAGTCTAATTTGCGTTAGGGATTTTTTTCAATGAAAAAACTGAAAAGCACTGCGCCTTACGAATATCTGACCGGGTTCCAGGATTGTTGAGATCCACTTTGCCGCTAGTGTCAGGTATGCAGGAAAACTGAATGGCAGCACCTTTCGCTATTGGTGGAGACCCGGCAATGTTCCTCATGCCGTTTGCCAGGTGAAAAAGCCTGCGGAGTTATGCGTTTCGGTGAGGGGAGTAAAATTTAAAGTGATTATCATTCTTCGGTTTTAATAATATCCGTATCGACTTAAATCCGAAAAACCATAAATATTAGTGACTTAATGAATAAACAATCTCGGGAAGGGGAATTGACCATCTCCCCGAATTTGTGCTTTTTTTACTGATAGGTAATCGTATACTCCAGCCGTCCATTCGCTTTACCCGCGCCGATGCTACTTTCTGTCTGGATATAACGGGCATAAAGCGGGACGGTAATGTTTGTAATGCCCGCACTCTGGTTCAGGTACTGGTTTACTGGCGCATTAAGATTAATCTTATTACTCTCATTTTGGCTTGTAGAAAGCTGGATCCCAATTCCCGTCGCTTGCCCTGTTTCATTATCAATTTTCATAATACCATCAATTGGTTTAATAGTGCCGTTGCGAGGCGACAGCGTTAAAGAAAGCGAGTTCGGAGTAAGGCTGAATGGAATCATATTACCTGACTGATAGACGGAGCTCGAGTTTGATGAACCTGGGTTTTTGTTGCCAAAAAACTGTTGGCAGCCCGTCAACTGGATACTGGCATTTTTCCAGCCTGTCCCGGAGCCAATACCATTAAAATCGCTGACCTTTTGGTTACCCATTGGCACTACCATGCTGGCGCTGGCCGGGAGAATATTACAGGTTGGCACATTTATCAGAAACTGACCGCTCATTTGAAACCGGGCAAAAACCACTTTGCTGCTTTGCTGACCCAGCGCATGTTCGATAACAGGCAGACTGTTGGCCTGCACATAACCTGCCGCCGTGGTTTCTGCTGTTTTCACAAACTCAAGATTAAAACTCTGGACTAAATTGGTAGTGACTGTGGAGCTGGCACCCGACGTGGTCTGAAAGCTCATGGGATAAGACGGGTCGCCAATGCGAGTGGCAACGACTCTAAAACCAATTCCGCTGAGATTGGTCTTATATACATCGGTAAACCCCTCCGCCAGAGTAAGCGTGCCTGCGCCAAACTGTCTGAATTCATATACTGGCGCTGAGGTGCAGGTGACCGTCCTGGTTATATCACCTGTGGTCATAGAGACCCATTGTCGCGAAATAACATAACCTACGGCGACATTGGGGGGGACGGAAAAGCTACGTCCATCGAGTGGGATAGTAAAATCCTTAGCTGTTGTGCTGGCGGGGGCAAATGCACAACCCGCCTGCACATTTTTTATCGTGGCCAGTAGTATTAAAGCCAAAATTTGCAGAAAGATGTTTTTGTTAAACATATTTCTCTCCATGAAATAGTATACATTCAATTCCTGAATATGTATTTGCAGAAACTGGGTTTGTTATTTGTTTAGTGAATGACTGCTATCATTAATGGCAATAAAGTCAACTCTCGCTAAGAATAGTATATTTAGTGAGGGAAAGAAATTATTTTGAAATTTTCACTATTTTACGTTGTATATGATTCCATTTATTATTTTCTATTATTCGAAATTGCTATTTATTTATTTGAATTATGTTTTTGCAACCTGGATTATTGCCGCAACGCGTGAATATATATGCGGCAGTGATGATTACAGGCATGGGCTTTTCGGTAATTGAAAACTTTTATCTCTTTTTGTTATGCCGGGTCTTATATGAAGAAGGCAGTGTATCGCTAAAACCCGATATCCTGCCGGATAGAGTGCATTGCAGTTATATTTGTCTGAGCAATATGCTCATTGATAGGTGATGACATATTCCAGCCTGCCGTCGGCTTTACCGGCTTTAACACTGTCTTCGGTCTGGATATAGCGTGCGTAGAGCGGGACGGTAATGGACTGTGTGCCGTCTTTAGGCAGTGTCTGAGTGACAGGACTGGCAAGGTTCACCAGACCACTGGTGCTTTCGCTGGTGGAGAGCTGGATGCCGACACCGGTTGCTTTTAACGGTTGGTCTTTAATTTTCATAATGCCTTTTGCCGCGTCTTCGATGCCGTTCAGCGGCGTTAGGGTGATGGACAGGAAGTTGTTGTTCAGATTGTAATATGTAACGGCTGAGCCATCAAAAGTCGCCATTGTGTTACCGCCCTGGCTGTTGCCATAAAACTGACCGCAGTTCGTTAATTGAATACTGGCATTTTTCCATGGTGTCGTGGCGTCTTTGCCAGTAAATGCCGCAATATCATATTTACCCATGTTAACCGTCATCGACTGGCTTGCGGGGGTGATATTGCAGGTTGGGACTGTAATAGTGATGTTGCCGCTAAGTGTGATTTTATATACTTGCGCCATACTATCGATTTGCCCAAATGAGTAAACTACAGTAGGTAATTTTATACCCTGAATAACATCCGGGACAACAACATTTGCGGTTTTTATGAGTGAGAAGTATGAATATGCACTCCATCCGCTATTATAGGCGCAGGATCTCACTACTCCGCATATCGCAACAGTATAAGGGAAATCTGCGCTACTGGTGAATTTAATGCCGATACCAGAAACGCCGGTTTCGTAGATTTTTTGGCTGGCATTATAAAAGGGAAGCGGAGTGTTCGCGTATTCGTAACCGCCATAGAACTGAGCCGTTGAGTCACACGTAACATAAGCTATTCCCATGTTTTTCAAATTAATATATTGCCGATAGATTTCCTGGCCTGGTTGAACATCTGATGGAACTGAAATGGTGCGATTAATGGGCATGGTTAAAATGCGGGTCGAAAGGATATAAGGATCATCTCGGGTACCTTGGCTCAGTGAGCATGCAGCGAATGTAAAATGTGAAAAAAATGTCAATAGGGATAAGAAAAGAAAGGAAAAAATGCACTTGAACATAAAATCTCCACGTGTTAATAAAAAGTATTTCATTCCAACAATCTTTTTGCTATGTGTTGAGTTTGATGTTAATTAAATAAAATTTGTTTTTATTGTGATGGTATAAAATTTACATAGCAGCACTGTGGAAAGATGATTAATCATAAATGATATCCGCCATGATGCCGGGGCCTTTTTTGCCAAACATGAGTCTTCTGCCGGCACTCAAATCCTTACTGGTAATAACCCTGTGTGCCTGGAGGTATAAATTATGTGTGCATCTGCTGCAGAGAAATTTTCAACATTGTTAACGTTAGCGAGTTTCCCCCACCTCTTGACTCGCCGGTTTGGTATATTGCATTGCTATAACCTGAAGAGAGCGGCGACGTCATCCTGGCGTCGTACCCCCAGTGAAACTGGCCTGTGCTAATATCATTCACACAGAAAATACGCTGGCTGGAGAAAGAAATATTTTGTCGGTAAATCCCTTTCCCTGTAGGGATATCTGGTGGTGTCGAAAGGGTTTCTGATATTGGCATAGTGAATGATTTTGTTGCTGTTATATCTCCCGGTTCGGTTCGAAACGTACAGGAGGAAAATGCCTGTGTGGCAATGGGGTATAACAAAAATGAGCAAATTAAAAATACACATCCTTTTATTTTCATCATAGTCCTTTGAACTTCTGAGTATTTATCACTATTTATTGAATTTATGCTTTGTTTGCATATATTTATTTTATAAATGGTTTGATAATGATGTGGTTGTTGACTGTAAAAATAGCATAGGGTGCCTATTAAGGGAAACCTTATTTCGGTAAGCCGAGGGCACCTGCGGTTATAACAAACTAAGTGAAGTTGAGTTGTGTCTGATTGGTAAAAACTTTTTTGTTCAATGGTGTGATTAAATGCTTTTTTGCGCGCGATGCTATCAGATTTATCAGGATTTTTGGCTTGTTTGTCTTTTTCTTATCCAGATGTGCGTCAAAGGAATTATTACAATTTATTCAGTTGA
This sequence comes from Citrobacter sp. BDA59-3, assembly GCF_015167655.1. NCBI lineage: Bacteria > Pseudomonadati > Pseudomonadota > Gammaproteobacteria > Enterobacterales > Enterobacteriaceae > Citrobacter > Citrobacter sp. BDA59-3. Next base: position 3,573,811 of record NZ_CP063427.1, on the reverse strand, counting down.
ATAATAATTGATATTTATAATTTAAATTTAATATATTCTTTTGGGTTATTAATTACGAGTGTTCAGCTATCGATACGCTAAAGTAGACTTAAAAATTTACCCACAACAGCGACTGTTTTTGCAAAAAGAATGCCCGCCAGGATCGCGACGCGGGCATTTATTGGATGCTTAACGAAATACCACCTGCGCCCAACGGGCCAGACCGGCAGTGACCGAGCCAAAATCATCGCCACCGGCAATCGGGATCCCAGGCAGCGCCTGTGACAGTGCGCGTTTTATAATCGGTGAGCGCGCGCTGCCCCCGGTGAGATAAATCACCTCCGGTGTCGTATCACTGTTGTCCAGCGCCAGTTGCACCTGCTCCAGAATACGCTGCAATGGCTGATTCAGCGCGGCTTCCAGGCCGTCCTGATCAATAGCGGTGGCCAGTTCGTTGCTGATAAACGGCAACTGCGCTAGGGTTTGCACCTGCCCGGAGAGGGCGATTTTGCTCTCTTCGGCACTGCGCACCAGGCGGTAACTTAAGCGCTGCTTCCACACCTTTTGCAACAGGGCGACTTTGTCCGCCTCACGGGCATCGCGTATCAGGTCGTTGAGCAGTCGTCCGTTTGCCGCGCTGTAGAAATCGGTTTGCGCCGGAACGTCGTTAATTGCTACAGCATTCCACCAGGGCAGAATAGGCAGGGCGATGCCTTTTTCTGTCTGGCCGCCCATGCCGAGCAGCGGCATCAGGTTTTTAAACGCCAGTGCGATGTCCAGGTCGTTACCGCCGACACGGCAGCCGCTGTGCCCCAGCAGGCTGGTCTCACGATCCTGACGATTGTGCCACTGTGGCCCCATCAGCAATAACGAACAGTCGGTTGTCCCGCCGCCGATATCCACCACCAGAACGCGCTTTTCTTCGCGCAAAGTGGCTTCAAAATCCAGCCCGGCAGCCACCGGTTCGTACTGGAACACGACATCGCGAAAACCGGCGCGTTTTGCCGCACGCTCAAGGATGCCCTGAGCCTGCGCGTTGGCGTCATCACCACCCAGGCCCTGGAAGTTAATCGGCCGCCCAATCACCGCCTGGTCAATCGTCTGCGGAAGCTGTGATTCTGCCTGCTGGCGAATGTGCAGCATCATGGCGCAGACCAAATCTTCAAACAGCGCGATTTGCTGTGGTTTTAGCCCGCTTGCGCCGAGGAACGATTTCGGTGATTTAACGAAGTAAACCTCTTGCGGATCTTCCACATAGTGACGCAGCGAGTTCAGGCCGAACTGGACGCTTGACGCCTGGACGTCGATATCTTCTTCGCGGTTATAGCTCACGGCACGGCGCAGCAGCGCCTGCGTTTCGCTCCCCGTTGCCGGGACATTGTGGTGACGATAGAGCCACTCACTCACCGCTTCGCGCGTGGGCGCGCAGAGCATCGACGGCAGCAGGGTGCTGTCGTTTTCCATTTTTAAGAGTTGTGGAGTGTCTTCCTGCATAACGGCGACCGAGCAGTTGGCGGTGCCGTAATCAAAACCTACAAACACGTGTTTATCCCCATGCCAGTGAAGAAGGGGGGCGACTTTAGCCGAATGCGCGCGGCAGGACAACTGGAATATCAAAGCAAAGCGCAAAATCATGAATGCGTATATGCTCTTAGCCACTAATGACAGGAGATGGTATGTACACACTGCGCTGGCAGCCGCCCTATGACTGGGCATGGATACTGGAATTTTTACGCTTGCGTACGGTTTCTGGCGTCGAAGTGATTACCCAGACGACGTACACCCGCTCGTTCGCTCTTGGCGAGCATCGCGGCGTGATGAGCGCCGAGCCGGATGAGGCCACTTCAACCCTTAAAGTTACGCTGAGCGATGGCCTTTTGCCGGTGGCAGATGTCTGTTTGCAGCGGCTGAGTCAGCTCTTTGATCTCGACTGTACGCCACAGATCATTACCGATGCGCTCGGGGATGTGGGGGCCGCGCGACCAGGTCTGCGCCTTCCTGGCTGCGTGGACCCGTTTGAACAGGCCGTCCGCGCAATTCTGGGCCAACTGGTGAGCGTGGCGATGGCGGCAAAGCTGACCTCCCGCGTGGCGGCCCTCTACGGCGACAGGCTGAATGAACAGTTCGTTCTGTTCCCGCAGCCCGCGCAACTGGCGCAGGCGGATCCGCTGGCGCTAAAAGCATTAGGCATGCCGGTAAAGCGCGCGGAATCGCTGATCTTTCTCGCTCAATCGGTGCTGGACAGGACGTTTCCCCTGACGATGCCGGATGATGTAGAACGCGGGATGAAAACGCTACAAACCTTTCCGGGGATTGGTCGCTGGACGGCGAACTATTTCGCTCTGCGCGGCTGGCAGGCAAAAGATGTTTTCCTGCCGGATGATTATCTGATTAAGCAGCGTTTTGCCGGAATGACGCCCGCGCAGATTCGCCGCTATGCCGAGCGCTGGCAGCCGTGGCGTTCTTACGCGTTGCTGCACATCTGGTATACCGAGGGCTGGCAGCCACATCTCACCGTTAGTTAATGGCGAAGTAGCTGGTGTTGAGCATCATATCCAACGGCTGAGGCTGTGAAATGGTGTCGCCGAAGATCAAATCAATGCCAATACCGGAAAGCGTATCCATCATCAGCGGCTGATTTGTTGGCCCGGCAATGCTCTTAAGGCCCAGACGCTGGGCATGGCCCTGAACAATCGTGACCATCATTTCATCCATCAGATTGCCATGAACATTTGTCACCAGTTCCTGGTCGAGCAAAAGGTAATCGGCGGTGTGCGGCGTAAGATGGTTGAAAATTTCCAGGTCCTGGCCAATGTGACTCAGGATGATACGGCAGCCCGCATGGCGCAGCTTTTTCAGGTTATCGATAATCTCTTTGCCCTGACGCATAAGGGCATCAGCATTGATCATCAGGTGCAGCAGTCGACCCGGCATCGGTCCATGTTCGAGCAGGTCCAGTATTTCATCTACCAGTTTGCTGTTGGAAAGCCCGGCAGCAGATAGCGGTAAAGCAACACCCAGTCCTTTCGCCGCAACGGCGGTGGCGTGGTTACGGAAAAATTCATGGAATACGCGGCGGTCAAGGGCGCGGATCAGCTCCGGCTCATTTAACCCCGCGCGGAAGGCCCGCTCTTCCATGACTTCGCCTTCGCTGGTCCACAGGCGCAGAGAGAGCAACCAGAAGTTGCAGGTTTCCGGTACGCGCGGTGAGGCGACGCTGCGGGCAATCATCATCAGGTGATTGTCTTTGATCATCCGCCATTGTTCCTCCAGCGACATCATGCTGCGTTCCTGGAGCATCTGACCTTGCAGCGCTTCATAGACTGTCACCAGTCCGCGGCCATTATTTTTCGACGCATAGCAGGCAATGTCGGCCTGCGACATGACTTCCGAGGCCTGATGGTTGGTTTCATCAATAATGGTTATCCCCGCGCTGGCGCCGATTCGGTGCATACGTCCTTCCCACATAAAGTGGTAGTCGTTAATCGACTGAATAATGCGCCCGGAAATATAGCGTGCGCTTTCGACGTTGCAGTCCGGCAACAGCAGGCCAAACTCATCGCCGCCCAGACGGGCCAGAATATCGGTGGAACGCAGCATACTCAGCATCAGCGAGGAGAGTTCACGCAGCAGGGCGTCGCCAGCAGCATGCCCGGCGGTATCGTTCACTGCTTTAAAGCGATCGAGATCGATAAATACCAGCGCATGACGCTGATGTAACTCCTGCACGCTTTTCAGCAGGCGCTTAAGATGTGTTTCGAAATTAACGCGGTTCGCCAGATGGGTCAGGGCGTCGTGAGAGGCGCTGTAGCTGAGCTGGCGTAACATCTTACGCGACTCGGTGACGTCCTGAATAACCAGTACGAAACCGATATTTTGCCCGTCCAGGGTACTCAGTGGCGTCACGCTGTAATGGATATCGTAAGTGCCCCCGGTACGGCAGTGAAGCACCACGTCCTGCTCAATAGCAGAACGCGACATATCGCCGCTATGGATGTTTTCCATCGACGGGCCGGTTTCACCAAAGGTGATTCGCAGCACATTCATCAGCGGCTGCGACATCGCCTGTTCCTGCGACCAACCGCTCATTTTTTCGGCGACCGGGTTCATAAAAGTGACGTTCATATCGACGTCAGTACAGAGCACGGCTTCACCGATGGAGTCCAGGGTAATATGTAGACGCTCTTTTTCCTGGAACAGCGCTTCGTTGAGTTGCTTCACCTCGGTCATGTCCATATTGACGCCGAGCAGACGTTCCACTTCGCCATTGCGGTTCAGCACCCGGTTGGCGAGAGTGCGGATATGGCGAATACCGTCTTTTACGGCAATACGAAACTCCAGTTTAAAGGCGATCCGCGACATCAAAGAGTCGCGGATAATGCGTTCGGTCTCTTCCCGGTCCTCAGGCAAAATACGTTCATACCAAAGCTGCCAGGTCGGTTTAATATGCGACGGCACTTCATACAGTTCGAACATACGCTTGTCCCAACTGATGATATCCGGCTCCAGCTCCCACTCCCAGATACCTATCCCCCCGGCTTCATTCGCCAGGGTGATACGTTCCATCAACCGTTTATTGACCCACTCAGTCTGTTTCAGATCGTTTATGTCTTCGACCTGGGCGATGAAATAACGCGGAGAGCCGTCCGCGTGACGTACCACCGACACCGCCAGCAGCGCCCAGACCAAATCGCCGCTTCGGGTGTAGTAGCGCTTTTCCAGCGAGTAGGTATTAATTTCACCGCGAACTAACAGATCCAACTGCTCAAGGTCTTTATTCAGGTCTTCCGGCCAGGTAAGCTGCTGGAAGGTCATCAGCCGCAATTCTTCCTGGGTGTAGCCCAGAAAATTGCACAGGGCTTTGTTGGCCTGTAGCCATTGCCCCTGGAGGCCGACCAGCGCCATGCCGATGGCGGAGTATTCCATCGCATTACGAAAGCGCTCTTCGCTTTCACTTATATGTTTGCGTTCGGCCCGGAAGGCATACATCACCATTGTCATGACGTTAGCGGGCAGAAGAATCATTAAAAACGGCAGCCAGGGCGCGTTCAACATCGCGCCAGATTTGGGTGGGAGAATGCCCACCAGCGGATGAGTTGCCATAATCAGCGACACCATCATCACGGTAATCAGGTAGATAAGGAACGCTTCCATACGAGGCAGGCGGATGGCGCTCCACATCAGCAGTACGATCACGGCGGTAAACGGCCAGGGCAGCCAGGTCATTGCCAGCCAGCTCAGGCAGAGCGTAACGGCCAGGGTTGCCAGCGTTTCAAGAAGCAACTGCGGCTTGCGGTGGCGCAGCAGGTAGTGCGGTTTAAAGAGAACACCAATCGGCACCAGCGCCAGAGCGCCAATGGCCTCGGAGAGCACCCAGAGCATGAAAGTGCGCACGAGGTTGTCTGTGGGCACCAACAGACAAACTAAAATCCCGCCCAGCAGGGGAGGGATGAGCGCGCTACCGATAGCCAGCCGTATCCAGTCGCTTAGATTCTGTAGCGGGTTATACCAGGGCAGAAATTTGCGAAGTAGCATGGCCCCGGTCACTGCTTCAATAACGTTGATGACCGTATACCAGAGATTGACTGAACTTACCGAAAATAGCTGAATGGTAGCCACCACACTGCCCAACGAACAGACAACGGCGATGCCCGGCCACATTTTTCCGGCGTGGCGATAAAACGCCACCATTATCAGCGCGGTGGGAAACCACAGCGGTGAGAGGTGAGTGCCGAAGCGGGTCAGTTGCAGCGAGAATAACGAAAAGATGAACGACAATAACCCCAAACTGAACAGACGCAGTATAAGGTTAGGGGTGGCCATCAAGACTCGCTGATTTTCTTTCATCATTACCGCTTAATCCGCAAACCCTATGTTGTCAGGAACGGCGTCCGGACGAGTTAAATATGAGTTCGGATTATGCTAGTACAAACAATTTACAATTCCTATGCCGTCTGCTCAGAATTTGACATCATAATGTTATTAATTACTTAGTTTCGGGAAAAAAGCCGATAAGCGCTGTTAATTTGAACGTTCTGATTTGCGAAAAGTCGCATTTTGCAAAATAAGCACCGCGCTTTTTTCCTGAACGGCGTACAGGACGTATTCGACTGGTATCATGGACGCGAAATCCCTATAATTGCCGCGTTTGACGCTCAGGCGTCGTCCTTCCTTTACATCCAGGTTAATCAGGTCGCTAAATTTATGACTGATAAGTCACATCAGTGCGTCATTATCGGCATCGCCGGCGCATCGGCTTCAGGTAAAAGTCTTATTGCCAGCACGCTTTATCGTGAACTGCGTGAGCAGGTGGGTGATGAGCATATCGGCGTTATTCCGGAAGACAGTTACTATAAAGATCAAGGTCATCTGTCGATGGAAGAGCGAGTCAAAACCAACTATGACCATCCAAGCTCCATGGATCATAGTCTGCTGTTCCAGCATCTGCAGATGCTCAAAAGCGGCCAGGCCATTGAATTACCGGTCTATAGTTATGTAGAACATACCCGTACACCGGAAACTATTCACATCGAACCGAAAAAAGTCATCATTCTTGAAGGCATTCTGCTGCTGACCGACGCGCGCCTGCGTGATGAGATGAACTTTTCTATCTTCGTTGATACCCCGCTGGATATCTGCCTGATGCGCCGTATCAAGCGTGACGTTAACGAGCGTGGCCGTTCAATGGACTCGGTGATGGCACAATATCAGAAGACAGTTCGCCCGATGTTCCTGCAGTTTATTGAGCCTTCCAAGCAGTATGCCGATATCATCGTGCCGCGCGGGGGTAAAAACCGCATCGCGATTGATATTCTGAAAGCCAAAATCAGCCAGTTTTTTGAATAATACATGATAGGCTGTACCCTTTAGTTTACTTTGCTTTGCCCCTGAACTGTCAGGGGCGCCATGCACGAAAGGAGAAAGTGCCATGCGTCTTTGCGACCGAGATATTGAAGCCTGGCTGGATCAGGGGCGTCTGTCGATTACCCCGCGTCCCCCCGTTGAGCGCATTAATGGCGCGACTGTCGATGTCCGCCTGGGCAACAAATTTCGCACCTTCCGTGGGCACACTGCTGCGTTCATCGATTTGAGCGGGCCGAAAGACGAAGTGAGTGCGGCGCTCGATCGTGTAATGAGCGATGAAATCGTTCTCCCCGACGGAGAAGCATTTTTCCTGCATCCTGGCGAACTGGCGCTGGCGGTAACCTTTGAATCGGTGACATTGCCGGCCGACCTGGTGGGCTGGCTGGATGGCCGTTCTTCACTGGCACGTCTGGGGCTGATGGTCCACGTCACCGCACATCGAATCGATCCCGGCTGGTCCGGCAGTATCGTGCTGGAGTTCTATAATTCTGGCAAACTGCCGCTGGCATTGCGCCCCGGTATGCTGATTGGTGCGCTGAGCTTTGAACCGCTCTCCGGCCCGGCCGACCGACCGTATAACCGCCGTCAGGACGCAAAATATCGCGACCAGCAGGGCGCGGTTGCCAGCCGCATTGATAAGGACTGAGTGATTTGTACCCACTGAGGCTGCCATGAGAAGAGTGTTAACCACGCTAATGATTTTACTGGTCGTGCTGGTAGCCGGTCTTTCGGCGTTGGTCGTCATGGTCAACCCAAACGATTTTCGTGACTATATGGTGCGTCAGGTTGAAGCCCGTAGCGGCTATCAGTTGCAACTTGACGGCCCGCTGCGCTGGCATGTCTGGCCGCAACTGAGCATTCTCTCCGGGCGCGTTACCCTGACTGCCCCGGGAGCGGAAGCCCCTGTGGTGAAAGCGGACAATATGCGTCTGGATGTTGGGCTGCTGCCGCTACTCTCTCATCAGCTTCAGGTGAAGCAGGTCATGCTCAAAGGAGCGGTCATTCAACTGACGCCGCAGACCTATGCGGCACCAGAACATGATGCGCCGGTGGCCCCTAAAGAGAACACGCTGCCGCAGGCTGCTGAAGATCGTGGCTGGTCGTGGGATATTGCCCGACTACAGGTTGCCGACAGCGTGCTTGTTTTCCAGCATGAAAACGACGAACAGATGACCGTGCGCGATATTCGCCTGCAGATGGAACAGGATGCTACGCACCAGGCGACGCTGGACTTTTCGGGGCGTGTGAATCGCGATCAGCGCGATCTCTCGTTATCCCTGAAAGCGCAAGTAGATGCCAGCGACTATCCGACCCACCTCACGGCGGCCATCAGCGATCTGAAATGGCAACTGCAGGGTGGCGATGTCCCGGCACAGGGGATTGCGGGCGAGGGGAGCCTCTCCGCGCAGTGGCAGGGCGATCGTCAGCAAATTTCCATTAGCAATCTCCGTCTTAGCGCCAACGATAGCGCATTTAGCGGCAAGGGCAGCGTCATTCTTTCCGCAAAACCGCAATGGCTGCTGGATTTACAGTTCGACACGCTGAATCTCGATAACCTGCTGGCGCCGAAAGAGACGGCTTCCACGGATGCTTCGACTGAACAACAGGGGCAGCAAGCGCAGGGGCGTATGCCGCGGCCGGTGATTGCCAATAGCGTACAGCAGGAATATACCAGCCTGCGTGATTTCACCGCGCAGGTATCGCTTACCGCCAATAATATTCGCTGGCGCGGAATGCGCTTTGATAACGTCACCGGTCAGTTCTCTAATAATGCCGGTTTGCTCAGCATCTCTACGCTGCAGGGCAAAATGGGCGATGGGGATATCTCTCTGCCCGGTATGCTTGATGTACGCCGTGATAATTCACGTGCTGTCTTTCAGCCGCGGTTGGATAACATCGAAATTGGCAATATCCTTAAAGCCTTCAATTACCCGATTGCCCTCACGGGTAAACTCTCTCTGGCGGGCGATTTTTCGGGTAGCCGCATTGATGCCGATGATTTCCGCCGTCACTGGCAGGGCGATGCCCATGTCGAGATAAACGACAGCCAGATGGAAGGGCTTAACTTCCAACAACTGGTCCAGCAGGCAGTTGCCCGCAGTAGCGATGTCCAGGCGCAGGAAAATTACGATAACGTGACGCGCCTCGACACCTTCAGCACTGAGCTGTCGCTGGACTCGGGCGTCATGACGCTGGCGGATATGCAGGGGCGTTCACCGCTGCTGAGCCTGTCCGGCCAGGGTGAAATGGACCTGGTGAAGGAGCAGTGTGACACCCACTTTAACATTCGTGTGCTCGACGGCTGGAAAGGCGACAGTAAACTGATTGATTACCTGAAATCTACCGATATTCCGCTGAACGTGTATGGTAAATGGCAGTCACTGAATTACAGCCTGCAGGTCGATCAGATTTTACGTAAGCATTTGCAGGATGAAGCGAAACGCCGACTGAATGAGTGGGCGGATCGCAACAAAGACAGTCAGAACGGTAAAGACCTGAAAAAACTGCTCAATAAACTGTAACGCCGGGAGCCCCGGCGTCAGTCAGACCTGATAATCCAGTTCGTCGTCCGTATTCAGGGCGATGATCTGGACCTTCTGCACGCGGTGGCTTTCCACCTCCAGCGTTTTTACGACATAGTCGCCTACCTGCACTTCTTCCCCTGGCGTCGGGATCCGTTGCAGATACTCCATCAGTAGGCCGGCGATCGTGTGGTATTCGCGCTTTTCATCCAGCGGCAGCGGGACATATTGCACCAAATCTTCCAGCGGCATATGACCATTCGCGGTCCAGCTACCGTCACTGTTTTTTTGAATGTCGTGGCGGGCATCGATCTCCTCTACTTCATTCGGCAGATTGCCAGCGATAGTCTCCATCACGTCGCTCAGGGTGACCACACCTTCAACCGAACCGAACTCATCGACCACAAACGCAAAATGGGTGCGGGCACTACGGAACTGCTCCAGCGCCTGCAGCAGTGGCAGGGTTTCCGGGAATACCAGCGGCTGGCGGATCAATACGCGCAGATCCAGCGGCTCACCGCGCAGGGACTGTTGCAGTAAATCAATAATATGCACCACGCCCAGCAAATCACTCTCTTCATCGCCACCAGTCACCACTATGCGCGTATGCTGGTTTTTCTCCAGCAGATCGCGAATCTCCGCTTCCGGGGCGTTCAAATCGATATGTTCAATATCATGACGGGAGGTCATGATACTGCTAACGGTACGCTGATTGAGGTTAAGCACCCGCCCAATCATCCGCCGCTCTTGCGGGTTAAAAAGCTGGCTACTGTCATGGTCGACCAGCAGTGAAGAGGTTTCAGCATCAAGCTCCGCATCCTCTTTTTTGCCGCTCAGCAGGCGCAAGACGGCTTCTGTCGTACGCTGACGTAAGGTCTGGTTGGCTGAGAGGAAACGGCGACGGTTAAAGATAGCAAGCTGATTAAGCGCTTCAATCATGACCGAGAAACCTATCGCGGCATACAGATAGCCTTTCGGGATATGGAAACCAAAGCCTTCGGCGACAAGGCTAAAGCCAATCATCAGCAGGAAGCTCAGACAAAGAATGACAATCGTCGGGTGGCTGTTTACAAAACGCGTCAGCGCTTTGCTGGCAAGCAGCATCAGCGAGATGGCGACAATCACGGCGGCCATCATGACAGCCAGATGATCAACCATCCCGACTGCGGTAATCACCGAGTCGAGAGAGAAAACGGCATCCAGAACGACGATTTGCGCTACCACGGCCCAAAACTTCGCCCCGCGTCGTTGCGTGGGGTTATCGCTGTCCTTACCTTCCAGGCGTTCATTGAGTTCCACAGTGGCCTTAAAGAGCAGAAACAGGCCGCCGAACAGCATAATGAGATCGCGCGCGCTGAAACTAAGGTCGCGGAAGGAGAAAAGAGGATTGGTGAGCGTAACCAGCCAGGAGATAGACGCAAGCAGTAGCAGGCGCATGACCATCGCCAGTAGCAGCCCTGTAACACGGGCACGGTCGCGTTGCGCCGGTGGGAGTTTTTCCGCAAGTATCGCGATAAAAACCAGGTTATCAATGCCGAGCACGAGTTCGATCACAATCAGCGTAATCAGACCGGCCCAGATTGATGGATCGGCAATCCATTCCATCGTATGTGTAACACCTTATCAATTCTAACAATTGTCGTTATCTGATCATGGATAAAGCCCATCTAAATTGCAATGCCGGTATGCGATTTATCTTATTTGTGATTGCGGGAGGGAATATATTAAAAATCTATTTCCTTATTAATATTGGGATTATTTGCACCAGCAGATAAAAAGACCTTTTCGGATATTTCGCATACGTAAATGCAGGTAAGGATTTTGTCAATATCAATAAAATCCTAAAAACCTAAATATTTGCTCTTAATATTATTCTTAAAAATATGTTTAGGGCGGGATGTTGCCTTGCCTGTAATTCGCTTAGCTGCAACAATTCCTCCAGCATGTTTCAAATATACCTGTGAAGTTATTTTTAATGCAGCTAAACAGCGTAAATCCTTATGACTGCCGTATTTAAGGCATCCAGGAATATTCTCTATCAGGTTCGGGGTACAAAAGGGTGTTTTCAATAACTTACTGTTTAATCAGTGGATTGGTAGCTGAAAGCCAAGGGCGGTAGCCTGCCTGACAGCATGTCAAAAAGTCTGGATTATTCTGTCAATAGCATGTGGTTGAATAAGCGATTTTTAGGACTGATACCAGTTATATTAAGTTCCGATTAACTGCATTCTGCTTCCGTTATGATCAGTCGCTTATTTAAATACACAGGATAATTACTCTGCAAAAGTGATAATTAATCAATGATGAAATCCAAAACGAAATTGATACCATTATTGGTGTCCATGAGCTTGATGAGTGGCTGCACAGTTTTTCCCGGTAGTAATATGTCAACATCGGGAAAAGATGTGATTAAACAACAAGACGCCGATTTTGATTTAGACCGCATGGTGAATGTCTATCCATTGACGCCACGTCTGGTTGAACAATTACGTCCGCGACCGAATGTCGCCCAGCCGAATATGTCGCTGGATCAGGAAATCTCTAACTATCAATATCGCGTTGGCCCAGGGGATGTGCTTAGCGTTACCGTCTGGGACCACCCTGAACTGACCACACCGGCAGGCCAGTACCGGAGTTCAAGCGACACCGGTAACTGGGTACAGCCCGATGGCACCATGTTCTATCCCTATATTGGCAAAGTTCACGTTGTGGGGAAAACCCTTGGCGAAATCCGCAGTGATATTACCAGCCGCTTAGCGACGTACATCGCTGACCCGCAGGTGGACGTTAATATCGCCGCCTTCCGTTCGCAGAAAGCCTATGTCTCCGGGCAGGTCAACAAATCAGGCCAGCAGGCCATCACCAACGTTCCGCTGACGGTTCTGGATGCGATTAACGCCGCGGGCGGACTGACCGATGCCGCCGACTGGCGCAATGTGGTGCTGACACATAACGGCAAAGAACAACGTATCTCCCTGCAGGCGCTGATGCAGAACGGCGATTTGAGCCAAAACCGTCTGCTCTATCCGGGCGACATCCTTTTCGTACCGCGTAATGACGATCTGAAAGTCTTCGTAATGGGTGAAGTTAAAAAACAGAGCACCCTCAAAATGGACTTCAGCGGTATGACGTTGACCGAAGCGCTGGGTCAGGCCGAAGGCATCGATCTGACAACCTCCAACGCCAGCGGCATCTTCGTTATTCGTCCGCTGAAAGGCGAGAACGGTCGCGGCGGCAAGATTGCCAACATCTATCAGCTTGATATGTCCGATGCGACATCGCTGGTGATGGCGACTGAATTCCGCCTCCAGCCGTATGACGTGGTGTATGTGACGACCGCACCGGTTGCTCGCTGGAACCGTCTCATCAATCAGTTGCTGCCAACCATCAGTGGCGTTCGCTACATGACGGATACGGCGCGCGACATTCACACCTGGTGATAGGCGATGTTTAACAAAATTCTGGTGGTGTGTGTGGGGAACATTTGCCGTTCCCCCACGGCGGAGCGGCTGTTGAAAAAGTATCAGCCCGCATTAACGGTGGAGTCAGCCGGTCTCGGGGCGCTGGTAGGTAAAAGCGCGGATGCGGAAGCAACGCGCGTGGCAGAGAAAAACAATCTGTCCCTTGAAGGGCATTGCGCCCGGCAGATTTCCGGAAAAATGTGCCGTGATTTCGACCTGATTCTGGTCATGGAAAAACGGCATATCGCCGCACTGTGCGAAATCGCGCCGGAAATGCGCGGCAAAGTGATGCTGTTTGGTCACTGGGACGATGAACGTGAAATTCCCGATCCGTATCGCAAAAGCCGCGACGCCTTTGAGGCTGTTTACACCTTACTTGACCAGTCTGCCCGCCAGTGGGCGCAGGCACTGAACGCTCAGCAGGGATAACAATGACAGAGAAAACACACCATTCCGCCGCGTCGTCGGTGGGAAATGATGAAATCGATGTAGGGCGATTAATCGGTACAGTCGTCGAGGCACGCTGGTGGGTGCTGGGGATCACCGGCTTATTTGCCGCGGCTGCTATCGTTTACTGCCTGTTTGCCACGCCCATCTATAGTGCGGATGCGCTGGTACAGATTGAGCAGAATGCCGGCAATTCGCTGGTGCAGGATATCGGTTCGGCGCTGACAAACAAGCCACCCGCGTCAGAAGCGGAAATTCAGTTGATTCAGTCCAGGCTGGTGCTGGGTAAAACCGTCGATGATTTAAACCTGGATATCGCTGTAACCAAAAACACCTTTCCGGTTTTTGGCGCGGGCTGGGACAGGCTGATGGGTCGGCAAAATGACACGGTCAAAGTGACGACATTCACGCTCCCCAAAGGCATGAATGATCAGGTCTTTACCCTCAAGGTGCTGGGGCCGAAACAGTACTCCCTGACCAGCGACGGTGGTTTCAGCGCTCGTGGTGAAGTAGGGCAACCGTTAAGTAAGGACGGTGTGACCATGCTGGTAAGCGCCATTCAGGCGGCGAACGACAGCGAATTCACCGTGACCAAATTCTCGACGCTCGGGATGATCAATAATCTGCAAAACAACCTGAGCGTGACCGAGAACGGCAAAGATACCGGGGTGCTCAGTCTTACCTATATCGGAGAAGATCGGGATCAGATCCGCGATATTCTGAACAGTATTACCCGCAACTACCTGCAACAGAACGTTGAGCGTAAATCCGAAGAGGCGGCTAAGAGCCTGGAATTCCTCAATAAACAACTGCCGGAAGTGCGCGCCAAACTGGACGTGGCCGAAAACAAACTCAACACCTATCGTCAGCAGCAAGACTCTGTCGACCTGCCGCTGGAAGCGAAATCGGTGCTCGACTCGATGGTTAACATCGATGCGCAGCTTAATGAACTGACCTTTAAAGAGGCGGAGATTTCCAAGCTGTACACCAAAGCACACCCGGCTTACCGCACATTGCTGGAAAAACGCAAAGCGCTGGAAGATGAAAAGGCCAAACTCAATACCCGCGTGACGGCAATGCCAAAAACGCAGCAGGAGATTGTCCGTCTGACGCGTGATGTGGAATCCGGCCAGCAGGTTTATATGCAGTTGCTGAATAAACAGCAAGAGCTGCGTATTACCGAGGCCAGTACTGTAGGGGATGTGCGCATTGTCGATGCCGCCATTACTCAGCCGGGCGTACTGAAACCGAAAAAAGCGCTGATTATTCTTGGCAGTATCATCCTTGGGTTGATTCTCTCCGTTGTGGTGGTTCTGCTGCGTTCACTCTTTAATCGTGGTATCGAAAGCCCGCAGGCGCTGGAAGAGCAGGGGGTCAGTGTTTACGCCAGTATCCCACTGTCGGAGTGGCAAAAAGCGCGCGATACGGTCAAAACCGTCAAGGGCAACAAGCGTTACAAGCAGCGCCAGTTGCTGGCGGTGGGTAACCCGGCGGATCTGGCGATTGAAGCGGTACGCAGCCTGCGCACCAGCCTCCATTTCGCCATGATGCAGGCGCCCAATAACGTCCTGATGATGACCGGGGTCAGCCCGTCGATTGGTAAAACGTTTGTCTGCGCCAACCTGGCGGCGGTCATTAGCCAGACCAACAAACGTGTGCTGATGATCGACTGTGATATGCGCAAAGGCTATACCCATGAACTGCTCGGTACCGATAACGTTAACGGTCTGTCGGACATTCTGGTTGGCAAGGGCAATATTGAAAATTGTGCCAAAAAGACCTCCATCGCCAACTTTGACCTGGTGCCGCGTGGGCAGATCCCGCCAAACCCGTCCGAACTCTTAATGAGCGAACGTTTCACGCAGTTGCTCGACTGGGCGAGTAAACATTATGACCTGGTGCTGATTGATACACCGCCAATCCTTGCGGTGACCGATGCCGCGATTGTGGGTCGCCACGCGGGCACCACGCTGATGGTCGCACGTTACGCGGTGAACACGGTGAAAGAGGTCCAGACCAGCCTGAGCCGCTTTGAGCAAAACGGTATTCAGGTCAAAGGCGTCATCCTGAACTCCATTTTCCGCCGCGCGACTGGCTATCAGGATTACGGCTATTACGAATACGAATACAAGTCTGATAGCAAATAATATTTTCCCCTCACCCTAACTCTCGCCCTCAAGGGAGAGGGCCGGGGTGAAGGGAATATTGATCAATCGGGGAAGAAAATGACCACAGAACGTCCGTTAATCTCGATTTATATGCCAACGTGGAACCGCCAACAATTGGCGATCCGCGCCATCAAATCGGTGCTGCGTCAGGATTACACCCACTGGGAAATGATCATTGTTGACGACTGCTCGACGGCCTTTGAGCAACTCCAGAGTTATGTGGCCGAACTGAATGATCCACGCGTGACCTATACCCGTAACGCTTTTAATTCCGGCGCCTGTGCGGTACGCAACCAGGCGATCATGCAGGCGACAGGCCAGTTTATTACTGGCATTGATGATGATGATGAATGGACGCCGGACCGCCTGTCGGTCTTTCTGGAGCATAAACACCATCTGGCAACGCGGGCTTTTCTCTATGCCAATGACTATGTCTGCCAGGGCGAAGTCTATTCACAACCGACCAGTTTACCGCTTTACCCAAAATCGCCGTTTTCCCGCAAGCTGTTCTACAAGCGCAACATTGTGGGCAACCAGGTGTTTAGCTGGTCATGGCGCTTCAAAGAGTGTCTGTTCGATACAAAACTGAAAGCGGCACAGGACTACGACATCTTTTTACGCATGGTGGAGCAGTACGGCGAACCGTGGAAAATCGAAAAAGCGACGCAAATTCTGCACATCAATCACGGTGAAATGCAGATCACTTCGTCGCCGAAAAAATTCTCCGGCTACTTCCATTTCTACCGGAAACACAAAGCCAAGTTTGACCGCGCCAGCAAGAAATATCAGCTCTTCACGCTGTACCAGATCCGCAACAAGCGTATGAACTGGCGCACGCTGCTGACCCTTTTCTCCGTGCGTAATGGCAAGCGTCTGGCTGATGGTCTGCGAGGGAAATAATGCGACTGGAAGATTTTCGCGCTAATCAATGGAGTTTGCGCCCATGCTGCATGGTCGCGGCCTATCGCGTCGCCCATTTTTGCTCGGTATGGCGTAAGAAAAATGTGCTCAACAACCTGTGGGCTGCCCCCGTGCTGTTGATTTACCGCTTTATGACGGAATGCCTGTTTGGCTATGAGATCCAGGCGGCTGCGACAATTGGCCGTCGTTTCACTATTCACCATGGTTATGCCGTCGTGATCAATAAGCACGTGGTTGCGGGTGATGATTTCACCATTCGCCATGGCGTGACCATCGGCAATCGTGGCGCAGACAATCTGGCCTGTCCGGTCATCGGCAACAACGTTGAGCTCGGGGCCAATGTCGTCCTGCTGGGTGATATCACCATTGGCAATAACGTCGTGGTTGGCGCAGGCAGCGTCGTGCTCGACAGCGTGCCGGATAATGCGCTGGTGGTGGGTGAAAAAGCGCGGGTGAAGACAATAAAATGAACATATTACAATTTAACGTTCGCCTCGCCGAAGGCGGCGCGGCGGGTGTCGCGCTGGATTTACACCAGCGGGCATTGCAGCAAGGCATGCAATCGCAGTTCGTCTATGGTTACGGTAAAGGCGGCAAGAAAAGTGTCAGCCATGACCAGTATCCCAACGTGTTTAAACAGACTCCACGTCTGACATCGATAGCAAACCTGGCGCTGTTTCGCCTGTTTAATCGCGATGTATTTGGCAATCTCAATAATCTCTATCGCAGCGTCAGCCGCACCAAAGGGCCGGTGGTGCTGCACTTTCACGTGATGCACAGCTACTGGCTGAACCTGAACGAGGTGGTAGCATTCTGCCAGAAACTGAAAACGCATAAGCCTGACGTGACCTTTGTCTGGACGCTGCACGATCACTGGAGTGTCACCGGGCGCTGTGCGTTCACCGATGGCTGTGAAGGCTGGAAACAGGGATGCAAAAAATGCCCGACGCTGGCGAACTATCCACCGGTAAAAGTGGATCGCGCGCATCAACTGGTGGGTGAGAAGCGCCGTTTATTTAACGAGATGATGGCCATCGGTTGCCAGTTTATATCCCCCAGCCAGCACGTGGCTGAGGCATTCAACAGTCTGTACGGTGCGGGGCGTTGCCGCATTATCAATAATGGAATTGATGTGGCGACCGAAGCCATTCTGGCGGAGTTATCTCCGGTTACCGTCACCCAGGGGCGCCCGAAAATCGCCGTGGTGGCGCACGACCTGCGCTATGACGGCAAGACCAATCAACAACTTGTCCGTGACGTGATGGCGCTGGGTGAACTGGTTGAGCTGCATACCTTTGGCAAGTTTTCTCCCTTTGAGGGGCCGAACGTGGTGAACCACGGCTTTCTGACGGATAAACGTCAGTTAATGAGCGAACTCAACCAGATGGATGCGCTGCTCTTTACCTCGCGCGTGGATAACTACCCGCTCATTTTGTGTGAAGCGCTCTCCATTGGTGTGCCGGTGATTGCCACGCACAGCGATGCAGCGCGTGAGGTTCTGGAAAAGTCCGGCGGCAAGACCTTTAGCGACGCGGAGGTCGTGCCGCTGGTGCAGCGTCACAAAGCCGACATCGCGCAGGCCGTATTCGGCACATCGCTGGACGCGTTTCGGGCGCGTAGTCGCCGTGCATACAGTGGGCAACAGATGCTGGAGGAATATGTCTCATTCTATCAGGGTCTGTAGTTATCTCCTGCTGCCGCTGATTTACCTGCTGGTTAACGTGAAGATTTTCCAGCTTGGCGAAAGCTTTCCGATAACCATTGTGACGTTCTTACCGCTGTTACTGCTGCTCTATGTGGATAAACTCAACCTGAAAAAGTTGATGATTGCCCTGGGCACCGGTGCCGGATTAACGCTGTTTAACTACATTTTTGGTCAGTCGCTTAACGCCAGTAAGTATGTCACCTCAACGATGCTGTTTGTTTATATCGTGATCATCATCGGCATGGTGTGGAGCATCCGGTTCAAAACTGTTTCGCCGCATAACTACCGCAAAATACTCCGCTTCTTCTACGTGGTGGTTGCGTTGGTCGTGATGCTGGCAGCGGCGGAAATGGCGCAAATTATTCTCTCCGGCGGCAGCAGCCTGATGGAGATAATTTCGAAATATCTGATTTACAGTAATAGCTACGTACTGAATTTTATCAAATTTGGCGGTAAGCGAACCACGGCGCTCTATTTCGAACCGGCATTCTTCGCTCTGGCATTAATCTCAATTTGGCTCAGCATCAAACAGTTTGGTATCAAAACGCCGAAGACAGATGCTATGATTCTGACAGGGATAGTTCTTTCGGGATCGTTTTCAGGGGTAATGACATTTATCCTTTTTTATCTACTGGAATGGGCATTTCAGTATTTAAACAAGGAAGCGATACGCAAGAAATTACCGTTGGCCATTATTTCACTGGCGGTATTTGTTGTCGGGGTGGTGTTCGCCTTTCCTTATATTGCGGAACGTCTCGGTGATTTAGGAACAGAAGGCTCCTCCTCTTATTATCGCATTATCGGACCGCTGGCGATGGTGGGATATTCCCTGGCCAACATTGATGGTGTGGTAAGATTCGGCTCACTTTACGAATATGTCGCATCATTCGGAATCTTTAACGGTGCAGATGTCGGTAAAACCATAGACAATGGCTTGTATCTGTTAATTATCTATTTTTCATGGTTTGCCGTATTACTGACCGGTTGGTATTTGTTCAAAGTAGCAAGAATGACTGTCAATGCGTTTGGTAATAATCAGAATTTTCGTGTTCAGCTTTATCTGTTCGCTCCGATATCGTGGTTTTTTACGGGGTCGATTTTTAGTCCTGAATACGCATTTTTAATTGTTTGCCCGTTTATTTTCCGCAAGGCGTTAAATATTTCGAGCATATGACGAGGTGGGTCACATGTTACTAAGCGTTATTACCGTTGCGTTTCGTAATTATGAAGGCGTAATGAAAACCTGGGAATCGCTGGCCCATCTGGCACAGGCGCAGGATATCGCATTTGAGTGGATTGTTGTGGATGGCGGCTCTGCTGACGGTACCGCAGAGTTTCTGAAAAACCTTAACGGCCAGTACCACTTACGTTACGTCAGCGAGAAAGATAATGGCATCTATGATGCGATGAATAAAGGCATCAGCATGGCCAATGGTCGCTTCGCGCTGTTCCTCAATTCAGGTGATATTCTGCATCCGGAAAGCGTCGATGTTATCCGCCAGTTGGCAGAAAAACGTGACAATGCCATGTATATTGGTGATGCATTATTAGATTTCGGCGATGGCACAAAAATACGCCGTAGCGCGAAACGTGGTTGGTATATTTACCATAGTCTACCCGCCAGCCATCAGGCCATATTCTTCCCGATGAGTGGCCTGAAAACCTACCCCTACGATTTACAATATAAAGTCTCTTCCGATTACGCGCTGGCAGCCAGAATGTTTAAGGCAGGCTTTCGCTTTAAACGCCTGCACGGTCTGGTATCCGAATTTTCAATGGGGGGCGTCTCTACGTCGAATAACCTTGAATTATGTCGGGATGCTCGCAACGTCCAACGAAAAATATTACACGTACCGGGCTTCTGGGCGGAATTGTCGTACCTGTTGCGCCTGCGTACGACTGGCAAAGCGAAAGCCTTATATAACAAAGCATAATGTGAATGCCCTGGATAATTTGAATCGCGGGAAGACGGAAAGTCAGAGAATTCCGATGAACTTACGTGCGTAAGTGGTTCGGATGAACGCATGCAGTTAACGCACCGGCGGTTTGAAGAATAACGGGGACACGTATAAGGAAACACGATGCAAGACTTACAAGGATTCTCCGTGCCGAAAGGCTTTCGGGGCGGGAATGCTATTAAGGTTCAATTGTGGTGGGCGGTGCAGTCGACATTATTTGCCTGGTCGCCACAAATTATGTATCGCTGGCGTGCCTTTCTGTTGCGTTTATTCGGTGCAAAAATCGGAAAAAACGTAGTGATTCGTCCGTCGGTGAAAATAACGTATCCATGGAAATTAACGCTGGGTGATTATAGCTGGGTTGGCGATGACGCTGTGTTATATACCCTGGGCGATATCTCAATTGGCGCTAATTCTGTGATTTCGCAGAAATGTTATTTGTGTACCGGCAGTCATGATTTTATGAGCGCGCATTTTGATATTACCGCGTCGCCCATCGTGATTGGCGATAAATGCTGGCTGGCAACGGATGTCTTTGTTGCTCCCGGCGTGCGTATTGGTGACGGAACGGTTGTCGGTGCGCGCAGCAGTGTTTTTAAGACGCTTCCGGCAAATGCAGTTTGCCGTGGCAACCCCGCAGTGGTAACGCGCGAACGCGTAAAAACTGAATAACTTCTGATAAGTAATAGAGGAATAAAATATGTCTAAAGTCGCTCTCATCACCGGCGTTACCGGGCAAGATGGCTCTTATCTGGCAGAACTGCTTCTGGAAAAGGGTTATGAAGTTCATGGCATTAAGCGTCGTGCCTCTTCATTCAACACTGAGCGTGTGGACCATATTTATCAGGATCCGCACACCAGTAACCCGAAATTCCACCTTCACTACGGTGATCTGACGGATACCTCTAACCTGACCCGTATTCTGCAGGAAGTGCAGCCGGATGAGGTCTATAACCTTGGGGCGATGAGCCACGTAGCGGTCTCCTTTGAATCACCGGAATATACCGCAGATGTGGATGCGATGGGGACATTGCGTCTGCTGGAAGCCATTCGCTTCCTGGGCCTTGAAAAGAAAACACGCTTCTACCAGGCCTCTACCTCTGAGCTGTATGGCCTGGTCCAGGAGATCCCGCAGAAAGAGACCACGCCGTTCTACCCACGCTCTCCGTATGCGGTGGCAAAACTGTACGCCTACTGGATCACCGTTAACTACCGCGAATCCTATGGCATGTACGCGTGCAACGGCATTCTGTTTAACCATGAGTCTCCGCGCCGTGGTGAGACTTTCGTCACCCGCAAAATTACCCGCGCGATTGCCAACATCGCCCAGGGCCTCGAATCTTGCCTGTATCTTGGCAACATGGACTCCCTGCGTGACTGGGGTCATGCGAAAGATTACGTGAAAATGCAGTGGATGATGCTGCAACAGGACCATCCGGAAGACTTCGTTATCGCCACCGGCGTGCAGTATTCCGTGCGTCAGTTTGTGGAAATGGCGGCGGCGCAACTGGGTATCAAACTGCGCTTTGAAGGCAAAGGCGTGGAAGAGAAGGGGATTGTGGTCTCCGTCACCGGCCATGACGCTCCTGGCGTGAAACCGGGTGATGTGATTGTTGCCGTTGATCCGCGTTACTTCCGTCCGGCGGAAGTGGAAACCCTGCTCGGCGACCCGACCAAAGCACACGAAAAACTGGGCTGGAAACCGGAAACCACGCTGCAGGAGATGGTCTCTGAGATGGTAGCCAAAGATCTTGAAGCGGCGAAAAAACATTCGCTGTTAAAAGCTCACGGTTACGAGGTTGCCATCGCGCTGGAGTCCTGAGAATGACGAAACAACGTATCTTTGTCGCGGGTCACCGCGGCATGGTCGGATCGGCCATTGTAAGACTGCTGTCACAGCGCGAAGACGTGGAGCTGGTGCTGCGTAGCCGTGACGAACTGAACCTGCTGGATTCCGCACAGGTGCAGGCGTTCTTTGCCAGCGAACGTATCGACCAGGTCTATCTGGCGGCGGCGAAAGTGGGTGGAATTGTCGCCAATAACACCTACCCGGCAGATTTTATCTACGAGAACATGATGATGGAGTGCAACATCATTCACGCCGCGCATTCGCATGACGTGAACAAGCTGTTGTTCCTCGGTTCATCCTGTATTTACCCGAAGCTTGCGCACCAGCCGATGGCTGAAAGTGAACTGTTGCAGGGGACGCTGGAGGCGACGAACGAACCGTATGCGATTGCCAAAATTGCCGGTATCAAACTGTGCGAGTCCTACAACCGCCAGTACAACCGCGATTATCGTTCGGTGATGCCGACCAACCTGTACGGGCCGAATGACAACTTCCACCCAAGCAACTCCCACGTGATCCCGGCGTTGCTTCGTCGCTTCCATGAAGCCACGCTCAGCAACGCGCCTGACGTGGTGGTATGGGGCAGCGGTACGCCGATGCGTGAGTTCCTTCATGTGGACGACATGGCGGCGGCCAGTATTCATGTGATGGAGCTGGACCGGGAAGTGTGGCAGGAGAATACCGAACCGATGCTGTCGCACATTAATGTCGGCACCGGTGTGGACTGCACGATCCGTGAGCTGGCGCAAACGCTCGCCCAGGTGGTGGGCTACAAAGGCCGGGTGGTCTTTGATGCCACCAAGCCGGATGGTACGCCACGCAAATTGCTGGATGTGTCCCGTCTGCACGCGCTTGGCTGGTATCACGAGATCTCGCTGGAGCAGGGGCTGGCAAGCACCTACCAGTGGTTCCTCGAAAATCAGCAACGGTTCAGGGGGTAAGCATGTTTTTACGTCCGGAAGATTTTGCCACGGTCGTGCGTTCGACTCCGCTTATCTCCATCGATCTTATCGTGGAGAACGAAAGCGGCGAGTTTTTGCTCGGCAAGCGTACGAATCGTCCGGCGCAGGGTTACTGGTTTGTGCCGGGTGGACGGGTGCAAAAAGATGAATCTCTGGCGAGCGCGTTTGAACGTTTGACGCTGGCTGAACTGGGCGTACTCCTGCCGATGTCGGCAGGAGAGTTTTATGGCGTCTGGCAGCACTTTTATGACGACAACTTCTCCGGCAGCGATTTTTCTACCCACTACATCGTGCTCGGCTTTCGCTTACGGGTCGATGCCTCCACGCTGGCCCTGCCGACAGAACAGCACGATGACTATCGCTGGCTGACGCCCGATGTGCTGATTGCTGACCCGCTGGTACATGACAATAGCCGCGCCTACTTCAGGGAAGCGCGGGGAGTACCGGGCTTATGAAAATTCTTGTTTACGGCATCAACTATGCGCCGGAGTTAACCGGTATCGGTAAATACACCGGCGAGATGGTTGAATGGATGGCCCGGCAGGGGCATGACGTGCGTGTCATTACCGCACCGCCTTACTACCCGGAATGGCAAGTGGGTAAGGCGTATTCCGCCTGGCGTTATCGCCGGGAAAGCGGTGCCGCGACCGTCTGGCGCTGTCCTCTGTATGTGCCGAAACAGCCTTCGACATTGAAACGCCTGATTCATCTGACCAGTTTCGCCGTGAGCAGCTTTTTCCCGCTGATGGCACAGCGAGGCTGGAAGCCGGATCGCATCATCGGCGTGGTACCGACACTGTTTTGCACACCGGGTATGCGCCTGCTGGCAAAACTCACCGGTGCGCGCACGTTGCTGCACATCCAGGATTATGAAGTTGACGCCATGCTTGGTTTAGGGATGGCCGGGAAAGGCAAAACCGGCAAAGTGGCGAAACTGGCCGCCGCGTTTGAGCGCAGCGGCCTGCACAATGTCGACAATGTGTCCACCATCTCCCGCTCAATGATGAACAAAGCACGGGAAAAAGGGGTGGAGCCAGGGCGGATAATCTTCTTCCCGAACTGGTCAGAAGTGGCCCGCTTTCGCGATGTTGACGCGCAGGACGTTGCCCAACTGAGACAAGCGCTGGGATTGCCGGAAGATAAAAAAATCATTCTTTACTCCGGCAACATTGGTGAAAAGCAGGGGCTGGAAAATGTGATTGCGGCGGCGGCTAACCTTCGCGAGCAACCGTGGTTGTTTGTGATTGTGGGTCAGGGTGGCGGCAAAGTCAGACTGGAAAAACAGGCCCTGCAACAGGGGCTGGATAACGTGAAATTCTTTCCGTTGCAGTCTTACGAGGCGTTGCCTGCGCTGCTCAAGATGGCCGATTGCCATCTGGTGATTCAAAAACGTGGCGCGGCGGATGCCGTGCTGCCATCGAAACTGACCAATATCCTCGCCGTGGGCGGCAATGCCGTTATCACCGCTGAGGCGTCCACCGAATTGGGCCAACTGTGTCTGGCATCGCCGGGCATTGCCGTGTGCGTAGAGCCTGAATCCGTACCGGCGTTAACGGCGGGCATCGAACAGGCACTCTTGATGCCCAAAACCAACGCGGTGGCACGTGAATATGCCGAACGCACGCTCGAGAAAGAGAGCGTGTTAACCCAGTTTATGACTGATATCTCCCGACGCGATCCGGCGGTCAGTGCAGGGCAGGCCGCCCATGCGCAAGACGAACGTCTGAATTACGAAGGGAATGGGGATAAATCATGAGTCAAACACAACTGTATCCGGTAGTGATGGCCGGAGGCTCCGGCAGCCGCCTGTGGCCACTGTCCCGTGTCCTGTACCCAAAACAATTTCTCTGCCTGAAAGGCGATTTGACCATGCTGCAGACCACCGTCTGCCGTCTGGACGGGGTGGAGTGTGAAAGTCCGGTTGTTATTTGTAATGAACAACACCGCTTTATCGTTGCCGAGCAGTTGCGCCAGCTCAACAAGCTGACGGAAAACATCATTCTTGAACCGGCGGGCCGTAACACCGCACCGGCGATTGCGCTGGCCGCAATGGCGATCAAACGCCATAACCCGACTTCTGACCCGCTGATGCTGGTGCTGGCGGCGGATCATGTGATTCAGGATGAAGAAGCGTTCCGCACGTCGGTGCGCCAGGCGCTGGCTTATGCCGAAAGCGGCAAACTGGTGACCTTTGGCATCGTACCGGACCTGCCGGAGACCGGTTATGGCTACATCCGTCGTGGCGAAGTGACCCCAGGTAAAGGTGAAGGTCTGGCCTTCGACGTGGCGCAGTTTGTGGAAAAACCGAACCTCGATACGGCGCAGGGTTACGTGGCGAGCGGTGAATATTACTGGAACAGCGGCATGTTCCTGTTTAGCGCCGGGCGCTATCTGGAAGAGCTGAAAAAATATCGTCCCGATATTTACGAGGCCTGCGAACGCGCAATGAATGTAACGGACCCGGACCTGGACTTTATCCGTGTTGATGAAGCCGCGTTCCTGGCCTGCCCGGAAGAGTCTATCGACTACGCGGTAATGGAAAAAACCGCCGATGCGGTGGTGGTACCGATGGATGCCGGCTGGAGCGATGTGGGTTCCTGGTCCTCGTTGTGGGAAATCAGCGCCCATACGCCCGAGGGAAACGTCCATCACGGCGACGTCATCAGTCATGACACGGAGAACAGCTTCGTCTATGCGGAGTCCGGTCTGGTCACCACCGTCGGCGTGAAAGATTTGGTGGTGGTGCAGACCAAGGACGCCGTGCTGATTGCGGACCGTAACCATGTGCAGGATGTGAAGAAAGTGGTCGAGCAGATCAAAGCGGATGGCCGCCACGAGCACCACATCCACCGCGAAGTCTACCGTCCCTGGGGGAAATATGACTCCATTGATGCGGGCGATCGCTACCAGGTGAAGCGCATCACCGTGAAACCTGGCGAAGGGCTTTCGGTCCAGATGCATCATCATCGGGCTGAACACTGGGTCGTGGTGGCCGGTACGGCGAAAGTCACCATTAATGACGAGATCAAACTGCTGGGTGAGAACGAGTCGGTCTACATTCCGCTCGGCGCACGTCACTGTCTTGAGAACCCGGGGAAAATACCGCTCGATTTAATTGAAGTACGGTCCGGTTCATATCTTGAAGAGGACGATATTGTGCGGTTTGAAGATCGCTACGGGCGCATCTGACGCTGTCCGACACCTTTCGCGCAGCCGCTGATTTGCCGCAACGCGACGTCGGACAGATATAACGATTGAATTCTTTTTGATTATTTCTCCACACCGGAGAGGGCTAACTGTTGCCTGAAAACGAGGTAATGATGGAAAAATTAACCTGTTTTAAAGCCTACGATATTCGCGGCAAGCTGGGTGAAGAGCTGAATGAAGACATTGCCTGGCGGATTGGCCGGGCCTATGGCGAGTATTTAAAACCGCAAACCATCGTGCTGGGCGGTGATGTCCGTTTAACGAGCGAAACATTAAAGCTGGCGCTGGCCAAAGGGCTACAAGACGCGGGTGTGGATGTTCTGGATATCGGCCTTTCGGGCACCGAAGAGATCTATTTTGCCACCTTCCATCTGGGCGTAGATGGTGGGATTGAAGTGACGGCCAGCCATAACCCGATGGACTACAACGGCATGAAGCTGGTCCGTAAAGGTGCCCGTCCAATCAGCGGTGATACGGGGCTGCGCGATGTTCAGCGCCTGGCAGAAGCGAATGACTTCCCGCCGGTGAATGCGCAAAAACGCGGCAGCTATCGGCAAATCAACCTGCGTGACGCCTATATTGATCACCTGCTCAGCTATGTCGACCTGGCGAATTTCAAACCGTTAAAACTGGTGATCAATTCCGGTAACGGGGCGGCAGGGCCGGTCATTGATGCTCTGGAACAGCGCTTTAAGGCGAACAATGTTCCCGTCACCTTTATCAAGGTGCACAACACCCCCGATGGCAACTTCCCGAACGGTATCCCGAACCCACTGCTGCCGGAATGCCGTGACGATACCCGCAACGCGGTTATTGAACATCATGCGGATTTAGGTATCGCGTTCGACGGCGATTTTGACCGCTGCTTCTTCTTTGACGGTAATGGCCAGTTTATCGAGGGCTATTACATCGTCGGTCTGCTGGCGCAGGCATTCCTGGAGAAAAACCCCGGCGCGAAGATCATCCACGACCCGCGCCTTTCCTGGAACACGGTGGACGTTGTCACGGCGGCAGGCGGTAAGCCGGTGATGTCGAAAACCGGGCATGCGTTTATTAAAGAGCGGATGCGTGAAGAGGATGCGATCTACGGCGGTGAGATGAGCGCGCATCACTATTTCCGTGATTTTGCCTATTGCGATAGCGGCATGATCCCATGGCTTTTGGTGACGGAGCTGCTGTGTCTCAAGGGCAAAACGCTGGAAGCGCTGGTACGCGATCGCATGGCGGCTTTCCCGGCCAGCGGCGAGATCAACTTAAAGCTGGACCAGGCCGCGCCGGCAATCGCCCGCGTCGAAGCACATTTCAGCGGTTCTGCGCTGAGCGTTGACCGTACCGATGGCATCAGCATGTCCTTCCCGGACTGGCGCTTTAATTTGCGCTCGTCCAATACCGAACCGGTTGTGCGTCTGAACGTGGAATCGCGCAGCGACACCGCGCTGATGGAGGCGCGAACACAGGACATTCTGGCGTTGTTGAAACAGTAATCCCTGTTTTCCCCTCACTCTAACCCTTTTCTGCGAGAGGAGAGGGCTGGGGTGGGGGGAAACAAATGAATAGGTACAACGATGACAAATCTAAAAAAGCGCGACCGGGCCAAAACGAATGCATCGTTAATCTCAATCGTGCAGCGATTCTCAGACATCACCATCATGTTCGGTGGGCTGTACATTGTCTGTAGGTTCAATACGTTGCCATTCTTTTATCAGCATCTGCTGATGGCCCTCATTACCCTCGTGGTGTTCCAGATGATTGGCGGCATGACCGATTTTTATCGTTCATGGCGTGGTGTGCGGTTTATGACCGAGCTGGTTTTATTGTTGCAAAACTGGACCCTCAGTTTTGTCTTTAGCGCCGGTCTGGTGGCTTTTCGCAGCGAACTTAACAATACCTTTGCCCTCTATTTTGCCTGGTATTTGCTCAGCAGTTCAGGGCTGATTATCTGCCGTGGCGTGATCCGTTTTGCCGCCGGTTGGCTGCGTAATCATGGCTATAACACCCGTCGCGTTGCGGTGGCGGGCGACCTTCCCGCCGGGCAGGAACTGCTGGAGAGTTTTCGTAATGAACCCTGGCTGGGTTTTGAAGTGGTCGGTGTCTATCACGACGCGAAACCGGGTGGCGTGAGCAGTGACTGGGTGGGCAATTATGACCAACTGCTTGACGACGCTCGCGCCGGGAAAATCCACAACGTCTACATCGCCATGTCAATGAACGACGCTCAGTGCATCAAACATCTGGTGCGGCAACTGGCAGACACCACCTGCTCGGTGATCCTGATACCCGATGTTTTCACCTTCAACATTCTGCATTCGCGGATTGAAGAGGTGAATGGCGTGCCGGTGGTGCCGCTGTATGACACGCCGCTTTCGGGCGTCAACCGCATTCTCAAACGCCTCGAAGACATTGTGCTGGCGTCGCTCATCCTGATGCTGATCTCACCGGTGCTGTTGGGGATCTCGCTGGCGGTGAAATTGACCTCCCCGGGCCCGGTTATCTTCCGCCAGACCCGTTACGGTATGGACGGTAAGCCCATCAAAGTGTGGAAATTCCGCTCCATGAAAGTTATGGAGAACGACAAGGTCGTAACCCAGGCCACGCAAAACGATCCGCGCGTGACCAAAGTTGGCAGCTTCCTGCGCCGGACGTCACTGGATGAGCTACCGCAGTTTATCAATGTGCTGACGGGCGGGATGTCTATCGTCGGTCCACGCCCTCATGCGGTGGCGCATAACGAGCAGTACCGTCAGCTCATTGAAGGCTACATGCTGCGCCATAAAGTGAAACCGGGTATTACCGGCTGGGCGCAGATTAATGGCTGGCGCGGCGAGACGGATACGCTGGAAAAAATGGAAAAACGCGTTGAGTTCGACCTTGAGTACATCCGTGAATGGAGTCTTTGGTTCGATATCAAAATCGTTTTTCTGACCATCTTTAAAGGGTTTGTGAATAAAGCGGCGTATTAGGAACTTGTCCCATAAGGCTATTTTGCTGGCCATTTTGAACCAGGGCAGTGCTCAAAATCCTCACGTACTTCGTGTACGTTCCGGTTTTTCCGCGCTGTCCGTGTTCAAACTGCCTGCGCCAATAACGCCTTATGGGCCATGTTCAAAGGAAAAATAATCATGAGCTTACGTGAAAAAACCATCAGCGGGGCGAAATGGTCGGCCATGGCAACGTTGACCATTATCGGGCTTGGGCTGGTACAGATGACCGTACTGGCGCGCATTATCGATAACCACCAGTTTGGCCTGCTCACTGTCTCGCTGGTGATTATCGCGCTCGCCGATACGCTATCGGATTTTGGTATTGCCAACTCCATCATCCAGCGTAAGGAGATAAGTCATCTCGAACTCACTACCCTGTACTGGCTGAATGTCGGGCTGGGGCTGGTGGTCTGTGTGGCTATCTTTTTACTCAGCGATCTGATTGCCGGGTTGCTGCATAACCCGGATCTGGCGCCGCTGATAAAAACTCTGTCGCTGGCCTTTGTGCTGATTCCGCATGGTCAGCAGTTCCGGGCGCTGATGCAAAAGGAACTGGAATTTAACAAGATCGGCAGCATAGAAACCGTCTCGGTGCTGGCAGGTTTTACCTTTACGGTGGTCAGCGCCTTTTTCTGGCCACTGGCAATGACCGCCATCCTCGGCTATCTGGTTAACAGCGCCGTGCGTACGCTGCTCTTCGGCTGGTTTGGCCGCAAGATTTACCGTCCTGGTCTGCATTTTTCGCTGCGTTCGGTCAGTTCTAACCTCAAGTTTGGCGCGTGGCTTACGGCGGACAGCGTCATTAACTACCTTAACACCAACCTCTCTACGCTGGTACTGGCGCGCATCCTTGGTGCCAGCGTCGCGGGCGGTTACAACCTGGCCTATAACGTGGCCGTCGTTCCACCAATGAAACTCAACCCCATCATTACACGCGTCCTGTTCCCGGCTTTCGCCAAAATTCAGGATGACACGGAAAAGCTGCGGCTTAATTTTTACAAACTGTTGTCGGTAGTGGGGATCATTAACTTTCCGATCCTGCTTGGGCTGCTGGTGGTGTCGAATAACTTCGTGCCGCTGGTGTTCGGCGAGAAGTGGAGCAGCATCATTCCTGTCCTGCAATTGTTATGCATTGTGGGGCTGCTGCGTGCGGTCGGCAATCCGATTGGGTCGTTGTTAATGGCCAAAGCCCGCGTGGATATCAGCTTTAAATTCAATGTTTTCAAAACCTTTTTATTTATTCCCGCCATCATTATCGGCGGCCACCTGGCAGGGGCCATTGGCGTCACGCTGGGCTTTCTGCTGGTGCAGATTATCAACACCGTCCTGAGCTATTTCGTGATGATCAAACCTGTTCTGGGATCCAGCTATCGCCAGTACATCCTGAGTCTGTGGCTGCCCTTCTACCTGTCGCTGCCGACGCTGGTGGTGAGTTATGGGCTGGGGCTGTCACTCGCCGGGCGTCTGCCGGTGTCGGCATTGCTTGCCGTTCAGGTGATGGCGGGCGCGCTGACGTTCGCGGCGATGATTGTGCTGTCACGTAATGCGCTGGTGGTGGAGATGAAGCGCCAGTTTTGCCGCAACGAAAAGATGAAAACGCTATTGCGTGCCGGTTGATTTTCATTTTCCTCCTCACCCCGGTTCTCTTCCCGAACGGAGAGGGGGGGGGGGAGGGGAATTTTTTAAGAGGTCATTATGAAATTATTAATTCTTGGCAATCACACCTGCGGCAACCGTGGCGACAGCGCCATTTTGCGCGGGTTGCTGGATGCGATTGCACGCATCGAACCACAAGCGGAAGTGGACGTAATGAGCCGCTACCCGGTGAGTTCTTCCTGGCTGTTGAACCGCCCGGTCATGGGTGATCCACTCTACAGCCAGATGAAAGCACACAATACTGCCGCCGGGTTAATGGGGCGGGTGAAAAAGGTCCTGCGCCGTCGCTACCAGCACCAGGTACTGCTTTCTCGGGTGACCGATAGCGGCAAGTTGCGCAACATCGCTATTGCCCAGGGTTTTACCGATTTCGTCCGCCTGCTTGCAGGTTATGACGCGATTATCCAGGTGGGTGGCTCCTTTTTTGTCGATCTTTACGGCGTTCCGCAGTTCGAACATGCCCTCTGTACGTTTATGGCTAAAAAGCCGCTGTATATGATTGGCCACAGCGTCGGGCCGTTCCAGGATCCGCAGTTTAATCAACTGGCAAATTATGTCTTTGGTCATTGCGACGCGTTGATCCTGCGTGAGAGCGTCAGTCTGAATTTAATGAAGCAGAGTGAAATCACGACCGAGAAAGTGGAACAGGGCGTTGATACCGCCTGGCTGGTGGAAGATGATGCGGCATTTATCCCCAGCTACGCCATCCGTCACTGGCTGGATGTGGCTGCAAAACAAAAAACTGTCGCTATTACGCTACGTGAACTCGCGCCGTTTGATAAGCGACTTGGTACGACCCAGCAAGCCTATGAAAAGGCCTTTGCCGACGTGGTGAACCGCATTCTGGATGCAGGCTGGCAGGTGATCGCGCTCTCGACCTGTACCGGTATCGACAGTTACAACAAAGATGACCGGATGGTGGCGCTCAATCTGCGTCAGCATATTAGCGACCCGTCCCGCTACCACGTGGTTATGGATGAACTTAACGACCTCGAAATGGGCAAAATCCTCGCCGCCTGTGACCTGACGGTGGGTACACGCCTGCACTCCGCCATCATCTCGATGAACTTCGGTACGCCAGCTATCGCCATTAACTACGAACACAAATCAGCCGGGATTATGCAACAGCTCGGTATGCCGGAGATGGCGGTGGATATTCGTCACTTGCTGGATGGTTCTCTGGCGGCGATGGCGGCGGACACCCTGGGGCAACTGCCTGCGCTCAATCAACGGCTGGCCACCGCCGTGGCGGCCGAACGAGAGAAAGGCGCGTTGATGGTGAAATCGGTGCTGGATCGCATTCGGGAGGTGAAATGAAAGTCAGCTTCTTCTTGCTGAAATTTCCGCTCGCCTCAGAAACCTTTGTTCTGAATCAGATTGTGGCGTTTATCAACATGGGTTATGAGGTGGAGATCGTCGCGCTGCATAAGGGCGATCTGCAAAATACCCATAGCGCCTGGACGGAGTACCGTCTGGCGGAAAAAACCCACTGGTTACTGGATGAGCCGGAAGGCAAGCTGGCGAAACTGCGCTATCGTGGGCAGGCGATATTACGCGGCGCAGGACGCGCGGCCACCTGGAAAGCGCTCAATATGTCGCGCTACGGTGATGAAGCGCGAAATCTGATTCTGGCAGCCATCTGCGGTCTGACACCGCAGGTTTTTCGCGCCGATGTCTTTATTGCCCATTTTGGCCCGGCAGGGGTTACGGCGGCGAAACTGCGCGAACTGGGTCTGTTACAAGGCAAGATTGCCACTGTTTTCCACGGCATTGATATTTCGCATCGTGATGTGCTCAGCCACTATACGCCGGAATATCAGCAGCTCTTTCGCCGTGGCGACCTGATGTTACCTATTAGTGAACTATGGGCGGACAGGTTACGCAGTATGGGCTGCCCGGAAGAAAAAATTGCCATCTCGCGCATGGGGGTGGATATCGCCCGTTTTACCCTGCGCCCGGTGAAAGCCCCCGGAACGCCGTTGCAGATGATCTCTGTTGCGCGGCTGACTGAGAAAAAGGGGCTGCATGTAGGTATTGAAGCCTGCCGTTTACTCAAAGAGCGTGGCGTGGCCTTTACCTGGACTATTTTGGGCATTGGCCCGTGGGAGCGGCGCTTGCGCACCCTGATTGAGCAATACCAACTGGATGATGTGATCCACATGCCGGGCTTTAAGCCCAGTCATGAGGTCAAAGCGATGCTGGATGAAGCCGATCTCTTTTTATTGCCGTCGGTCACCGGTGTGGATGGCGATATGGAAGGGATTCCCGTGGCCCTCATGGAGGCGATGGCCGTAGGTATTCCGGTGGTGTCAACGGTGCACAGTGGCATTCCTGAACTGATCAACGCTGGGGAGTCGGGCTGGCTGGTGCCGGAAAATGACGCCCGCACGCTGGCGGACAAGCTCGCCGAGTTCAGTGCCATGCAGCGTCAGGATCTGACGCCGGTGATTGCCCGCGCCCGCCAAAAAATCGAAACCGACTTCAACCAGCAACGTATCAATCAGCAACTTGCCACGCTGCTACAGGCGCTCTGAATCGAGGTCCTATGTCTGAGTTCGAAAAAAAGAATCGATTTGCGTTTAACCGACGCAGTTTCCTGACTGCTGGCGCCGCTCTTGCGGCGCTGCCTTTTTTACCGGTTGCCACTGCGCGCGCCGAAACGGTGGATATCCGTCGCTATCAGACAACCGACTGGCCTGCGGCATTGAAACAGGCCTTTAGTGAAGCACAAACGGTTGAAATCCCGGAAGGCCTGGTGTGTGAAAATCTCAATACCGGGGTCTTTATTCCGCCGGGGAAGACGCTGCTGGTGCGGGGGAGCATTAAAAGCAATGGTCGTGGACGTCTGGTATTGCAGGATGGCTGTAAGGTCATCGGTGAGAAGGGGGGGAGTCTGTACAATCTGACGCTTGATGTCCGCGGTTCAGATTGTGTCATTCAAGGTTTGAATATGAGCGGTTATGGCCCGGTGGCGCAAATCTACATCGGTGGAAAAGAGCCGCAGGTGATGCGCAATCTGACCATCGACAACATTACGATCACCAAAGCCAACTATGCCATTCTGCGTCAGGGCTTTCATAATCAGATTATTGGCGCCCGGATCACCAATAGTCGCTTTACCTACTTACAAGGTGACGCCATAGAGTGGAACGTCGCCATTAACGATCGCGATATCCTGATCTCTGACCATGTCATTGATCATATTGACTGCACGAACGGCAAAATCAACTGGGGCATTGGTATTGGGCTGGCGGGCAGTACCTACGATAACACCTACCCGGAAGACCAGGCGGTGAAGAATTTTGTTGTTGCCAACATCACCGGCAGCAATTGCCGACAACTGGTCCACGTTGAAAACGGCAAACACTTTATTATTCGTAACATTAAGGCAGAAAATATTACCCCGGACTTCAGCAAAAAAGCCGGGATTGATAACGCGACGGTGGCAATATATGGCTGTGACAATTTTGTCATTGATAACGTCTCGATGGTCAACAGCGCCGGAATGCTCATCGGCTACGGGGTTATCAAAGGCGATTATTTGTCCATTCCGCAAAATTTCAAACTGAACGATATTCACCTGGAGAATGCACAGAGCCAGTACAAGCTGCGCGGTATCCAGATATCGTCCGGTAACGCCACCTCATTTGTGGCCATTACCAACCTCAACTTACAGCGGGCAACGCTGGAGTTCCATAACAAACCACAACATCTTTTCCTGCGAAATATCAATGTAATGCAAGATTCCTCTGTGGGGCCGGCACTCAAGCTTAACTTCGATTTACGTAAGGATGTGCGCGGGCGCTTTATGGCGCGGCAGGATACCTTGCTGTCACTGGCAAATATTAAAGCTGTGAATGAGAGAGGGCAGAGCTCCGTCGATATCGATCGCATCGATCATCAGGTTGTGAATGTACAAAATCTCAACTTCCGTTTGCCGACGAAGCCGTAGCGGTAAGGAGATTGTCATACTTTGCGATGAATCCTGGAGACTTTATTTCACTGCCAGGATTACATCTACAGCAATTATACGACAATCGGCGTAACATATTTCGCGGCAACTCGTCCCGTGAACGCTGGCGAAAAGAAGTTGAAGGTCTATAATTTATCAATCATTTACAGGTGGAAGGCATAATGATTAATTTGAAAGCAGTTATTCCGGTAGCAGGTTTGGGGATGCATATGCTACCCGCCACCAAAGCTATTCCTAAAGAGATGCTACCTATCGTCGATAAGCCAATGATTCAATACATTGTCGACGAAGTTGTTGCTGCAGGGATCAAAGAAATCGTCCTGGTAACTCACTCTTCCAAAAACGCGGTCGAAAACCACTTCGATACCTCCTATGAGCTGGAAGCGTTACTTGAACAGCGCGTAAAACGTCAGCTTCTGGCTGAGGTGCAGTCTATTTGCCCTCCTGGCGTGACAATCATGAACGTCCGTCAGGCGCAACCGCTGGGCCTGGGGCACTCCATTCTCTGTGCGCGCCCAATCGTTGGCGACAATCCGTTCGTGGTAGTCCTGCCGGATATTATCCTGGACTCTGCTTCTGCCGACCCGCTGCGTTACAACCTGGCGGCAATGGTTGCCCGTTTCAATGAAACCGGCCGTAGCCAGGTGCTGGCAAAACGCATGAAGGGCGACTTGTCTGAATACTCTGTGATTCAGACCAAAGAGCCGCTGGATAGCGAAGGTAAGGTGAGCCGTATCGTTGAGTTCATCGAAAAACCGGATCAGCCGCAAACGCTTGATTCAGACCTGATGGCTGTGGGCCGCTATGTGCTTTCCTCTGAAATCTGGGCAGAGCTGGAGCGTACTGAACCTGGCGCCTGGGGACGTATTCAGTTAACAGATGCTATCGCGGAACTGGCGAAGAAGCAGTCTGTGGATGCCATGCTGATGACCGGCGAGAGCTACGACTGCGGTAAAAAAATGGGCTACATGCAGGCGTTCGTCAACTACGGCCTGCGTAACCTCAAAGAAGGTCAAAAATTCCGCGAAAGTATCAAGAAACTTTTGACGCAGTGATTGTAAAACCTGCACTTCATGAGGTAAGTGTGGGTCGAGAGATTAAAGCGGACAAATACAGCAACTTTTATGTGCCATTTGCCCGCTTTTTTATGCTACCAGCCCAAACCCGCATATTTCTTCTTTTTTCTACTTTTCCCCCAAGTAAAGCCACTTGTTTAGTGATAACACTTTTCCAATCGAGCGGGGGAAGTACAATCGCTCACCTCCCGAGTTTTCGTATAGCATTGGAATCAGGTATTAAGTAACATACTAACCACTTAAGCCCGTCTGACTCGTTGCCGGATGGGTTACCACACCTGACAGGAGTAAGTAATGTCTAAGCAACAAATCGGCGTTGTTGGTATGGCCGTGATGGGGCGCAACCTGGCGCTTAACATCGAAAGCCGTGGCTATACCGTTTCCGTTTTCAACCGCTCCCGTGATAAGACCGAAGAAGTGATTGCCGAGAACCCGGGCAAGAAACTGGTTCCGTATTACACCGTGAAAGAGTTTGTTGAATCCTTAGAAACTCCCCGTCGCATCCTGTTGATGGTGAAAGCGGGCGCTGGCACAGATGCCGCTATTGACTCCCTGAAACCGTACCTGGAAAAAGGCGACATCATCATTGATGGCGGTAATACCTTCTTCCAGGATACCATTCGTCGCAACCGCGAACTCTCTGCTGAGGGCTTTAACTTTATTGGTACCGGTGTTTCAGGCGGTGAAGAAGGCGCGCTAAAAGGCCCATCTATCATGCCTGGCGGTCAAAAAGATGCTTACGAACTGGTCGCGCCGATCCTGACCAAAATTGCAGCCGTTGCTGAAGATGGCGAGCCTTGTGTGACCTATATCGGTGCTGACGGTGCGGGCCATTACGTTAAAATGGTTCACAACGGTATCGAATACGGCGACATGCAGTTAATTGCAGAAGCCTATTCACTGCTCAAAGGCGGCCTGAATCTGTCTAACGAAGAACTGGCTACTACTTTCAGCGAGTGGAATAAAGGTGAGCTGAGCAGCTACCTGATCGACATCACCAAGGACATCTTCACCAAGAAAGATGAAGACGGTAACTATCTGGTCGATGTGATCCTGGACGAGGCGGCCAACAAAGGCACCGGTAAATGGACTAGCCAGAGTTCCCTGGATCTCGGCGAACCGCTTTCCCTGATCACTGAATCCGTATTCGCACGTTATATCTCTTCGCTGAAAGAGCAGCGCGTTGCCGCGTCTAAAGTTCTGAGTGGCCCACAGGCACAGCCTGCTGGTGACAAAGTTCAGTTTATCGAGAAAGTCCGTCGCGCACTGTACCTCGGTAAAATTGTCTCTTATGCACAGGGCTTCTCTCAGTTGCGTGCCGCGTCTGATGAATACAATTGGGATTTAAACTACGGCGAAATCGCGAAAATTTTCCGCGCAGGCTGCATCATCCGCGCTCAGTTCCTGCAGAAAATTACCGATGCATACGCAGAAACGCCGGCAATTGCTAACCTGTTGCTGGCTCCGTATTTTAAGAAAATCGCTGATGAGTATCAGCAGGCGCTCCGAGATGTTGTAGCCTACGCGGTGCAAAATGGTATTCCGGTCCCGACCTTTGCTGCTGCGGTTGCCTATTACGATAGCTACCGTGCTGCCGTACTGCCAGCAAACCTGATCCAGGCTCAGCGTGATTATTTTGGCGCGCATACTTATAAGCGTACTGATAAAGAGGGTGTGTTCCACACCGAGTGGTTGGATTAATCTGAAATAGCCAACAGCAAAATGTAGGCCCGGAGCGCTCCTCCGGGCTTTTTTATTTTCTAAAGGCGGGTTTCAGTCAGGTCTGATAGGCGCCGTTGTAGAAAACCAAGATATACTGACGATATGCTGACTCGATACGCCATCTATGCAGGCGACGTGTTCACCCTCAAATGTTTAACCGGAAGAAGTTGCAGAGCGAATGAAAATAACAATCTCAGGAACAGGCTATGTTGGCTTATCGAATGGTATTCTGATTGCGCAGCATCATGAAGTGGTCGCACTGGATATCGTGCAGTCTAAAGTCGATATGCTGAATCAGAAAAAATCGCCGATCGTTGATAAAGAAATTGAAGAATATCTGGCGACAAAAGAACTGAATTTTCGCGCCACCACGGATAAGCAAGATGCCTATCGGGGCGCCGATTATGTCATTATCGCCACCCCGACTGATTACGACCCGAAAACCAACTACTTCAATACCTCCAGTGTTGAGTCGGTCATCCGCGATGTGCACGAAATCAACCCCGATGCGGTGATGATTATCAAGTCTACCATCCCTGTGGGGTTCACCCAGTCCATCAAAGATGAGCTCGGCATCGACAATGTTATCTTCTCGCCGGAGTTCTTGCGTGAAGGTAAGGCGCTTTACGACAACCTGCATCCGTCACGTATTGTCATTGGCGAACGTTCCGCACGCGCAGAGCGTTTTGCGGGCCTGCTGCAGGAAGGGGCTATCAAGAAAGATATCCCAACGCTGTTCACCGACTCCACCGAAGCCGAAGCCATCAAGCTGTTCGCCAATACCTACCTGGCAATGCGCGTGGCCTATTTCAACGAGCTGGACAGCTATGCCGAAGCGCTGGGGCTCAATACGCGCCAGATCATTGAAGGGGTTTGCCTTGACCCGCGTATTGGCAATCACTACAACAACCCGTCATTTGGCTATGGTGGCTACTGTCTGCCAAAAGATACCAAGCAATTACTGGCGAACTATCAGTCGGTGCCGAATAACATTATTGCGGCTATCGTGGATGCGAACCGCACGCGCAAAGACTTCATTGCTGACTCCATTCTTTCCCGTAAACCCAAGGTGGTGGGTGTCTACCGTCTTATTATGAAGAGCGGTTCGGATAACTTCCGCGCATCCTCTATTCAGGGGATTATGAAACGCATCAAGGCGAAGGGTGTACAGGTCATCATTTATGAACCGGTAATGCAGGAAGACGAGTTCTTCCACTCTCGCGTTGTCCGCGACCTGGAAGCGTTCAAGAAAGAATCGGATGTGATTATTTCAAACCGCATGGCGCCGGAGCTGGCAGATGTTGAAGCCAAAGTCTATACCCGCGATCTGTTCGGTAACGACTAACCACAGATATGACAACGGCCCGTCAGGGCCGTTTTTTTACGCCTTGTAATACGACTTGTACCACTCGACAAATTTCTTCACGCCTTCTTTAACCGATGTCTGCGGTTTAAAACCGATGGTGTCATACAACGGCTGCGTATCGGCGCTGGTTTCCAGCACATCTCCCGCCTGAATCGGCATCATATTCTTCTGCGCTTCAATACCCAGCGCCTCTTCCAGCGCTGTGATGTAATCCATCAACTCGACCGGCGAGCTATTGCCGATGTTGTAGATATGATAAGGCGCTGAACTGGTGGCCGGGGAGCCACTTTCAACGGTCCAGTTCGGGTCAGCCTGCGGAATTACATCCTGCATGCGGATAATGGCTTCAACAATATCATCCACATAGGTAAAGTCGCGTTTCATCTTGCCGTAGTTATAGACATCAATGCTTTTGCCTTCGAGCATGGCTTTCGTGAATTTAAACAACGCCATGTCCGGGCGTCCCCACGGGCCATAAACCGTAAAGAAGCGCAGCCCCGTGGTCGGCAAACCATAAAGATGTGAATAGGTATGCGACATCAGCTCATTGGCTTTTTTAGTTGCGGCGTAAAGCGATACCGGGTGATCAACCGAATCTTCCGTAGAGAAAGGCATCTTGCGGTTCAGGCCGTAAACAGAACTGGAGGAGGCATACAGCAAATGCTGAACCTTATTGTGGCGGCAGCCTTCCAGCACGTTCAGATGACCTATCAGGTTAGCTTCGGCGTAAACATATGGGTTTTCAAGTGAATAGCGTACGCCCGCCTGAGCGGCAAGATGGATAACGCGGTCGAACTTCTCTTCGGCAAACAGCTGTGACATGGGGTGTTGATGAGCAATGTCGATTTTACGAAAGCTGAACAACGGTGATTGTAGTAAATTCAAACGAGTCTGCTTTAAATTAACATCATAGTAATCGTTAAGATTATCAATTCCGACTACAGCGTGCCCGGCCTCCAAAAGGCGTTTGATTGTATGAAAGCCGATAAATCCAGCAGCTCCAGTGACTAAAAACTTCATATATATCCTCCGGGTTGTATGTACCCGCTGTGTATAAGTCTCGATTTTACACTGGCTTGCTATAAGGTTCATCTGCTTTACAGCAGATGAATTTCCGGACGGTGTATGCATGTTTACGGCTGGATGAAAAATAGGCGGTTATTGCTGGGTAATATAACTGCGCTTGGCGACTATAATGACTTTGATAATGTCAAACATTTTCAATGTGTTATTCTCTCGTATCGTTGATTTCTCTGATAAATGAGTCTGATGGGGGGACCATTCTGTCACTTTTTGCTAAAGCCCGTGCAGGCCTCTGCCAATGCCATTGATGTGCAAACTGGTTCGCCATGTTTTTTAATTTTTATTCTTACGTGTCAGGGTTATAATAAGTGAGTGATATATTCTGGATGTCAATGCCTGATTGTGTTATCGTTAACTGATTGAAATAAAAGGATATCGATGGTAATGAGGAAATGCATTAAATTTAACCTGATTGTCTGGTGCTACGGCAGGTTAACCTCTAACCATCAATCAGTCTTGGGTGTGTTCATTTGGTTTAACTGCTACCTCGAAGCGGGTGATAGTTCAGCACGCATATGCGAACCGAGTACCAAAAAATGAGATAGTCCTGATAGTAAAATCGCCTTGAAACAACGAAATTGCGAGTTAGTGACGTGATCGTTTGGTTTCTTTTTGCACAGGATGTTGGTGGTTTTATGAGCTAAGTAATACTTCCATCTAATTTTCGCAGGAGTAAAGATAAACACCTTCTGGCCGCAAGGCCTGGTCATTGGTCGCTGCGAAATGCTTTTGGTCATCATTTAATTGTCAGGAGAAAGTAGACACAATAATGTGGAAGGATAACGCGCTTTGGTTGCGATAGCTAAGGGCGGTAGCATGGCCGGAGAATGATTACGAAACTCCGCAGCATGCAAACACTGGTGTGTGGTACTCTCTCGACGCATTTTTGGCGCTGCCAGGCTTTGATTCTTTATTTTGCGATAATCTATTCAACTTGAGTAAAGTTATGAAAAGTCTTTTTATATCCACAATTTTATATTTATCAATGGGTTGTAAAAATTGGGCGGCATTCAGACAAAATTAAATATAATGATTATTCTTAATAGTCGCTAGTCATATAAATTTCGATTATATGAAAATTTATTTCTTGGACCTGATGCGAGAATTATTACCATTGTTTCCATGGGATGTTAAAAATTGCTAATGAGGAAATACATATAGCAGTGAATATATTATCGCAAATTAATAAAATCAGTGCCAGACTACGTAAAAAGATGCGTTGTGTGGTTATGTATAGAAAATACCATGCGTCAGTCGTTGCGGGTTGCTGTGTGTGTAATCTTTCTCTGGGCTGTTGAGGAACAGTATGAGAATAGTATATTTCGTTAATGCCGCTTGGTATTTTGAGTTACATTGGTTGGACAGATCGGAAGCAGCCATCAATAAAGGCTATGAAGTTCATCTCATCAGTTGCTTTTCTGACGACTCTGTAAAGAAAAACCTCGAAGATAAAGGCATAAAGTGCTGGGATATTAAACTAAATCGTTTTTCTAAAAACGTCCTTAAAAATATTTCAGTATTTATTTCATTCCGAAAGTATTGTAAGCAAATAAATCCTGACATAATTCACCTTATCACAATAAAACCTATTATTTTTGGTGGTTTATATGCTCGTTTAGCTGGAATACCATTTATTGTCAGTTTTGTTGGATTAGGTAGACTTTTCAGTGTTCAAGATGGCTGGTTAAATCATCTGATTTATCAAGCGGTAGTATCTGTTTATCGCTATCTGTTAGCCTCAAATAGCCCTGCGAATATTATTTTTGAACATAAAGCTGATTTTGTTGAGCTTAGTAAATAT
This sequence comes from Citrobacter sp. BDA59-3, assembly GCF_015167655.1. Classification (NCBI taxonomy): domain Bacteria; kingdom Pseudomonadati; phylum Pseudomonadota; class Gammaproteobacteria; order Enterobacterales; family Enterobacteriaceae; genus Citrobacter; species Citrobacter sp. BDA59-3. Next base: position 3,532,110 of record NZ_CP063427.1, on the reverse strand, counting down.
ATTAATTTTAACAAAAAAAATGTTCATATTATCGAAGGTGCGGGCGTTGATCGGTTTCGCTTCTCCTATCAGCCAGAGCCCGATGAGCATCATTTTTCAATTTTATTCGCAAGCCGTTTGCTATGGTCAAAGGGACTCGGGGTTGCTGTCGAAGCAGTTGAACAATTAAAACATAAAAACATTAAAAATATAACATTATATGTTGCCGGGATTCTTGATGATTGTGATCCAGACAGAATTGAATTGGAGCAAATTCTGGACTGGGAAAAAGATGGGAAAATCGTATGGTTAGGAAGAAGGAATGATATTCACGAGTTAATAAAAAACAGTCATATTGTTGTGTTGCCAACGATGTATTCAGAAGGTGTTCCGAGGATAATAATCGAAGCTTGCGCCATAGGTCGCAGCTGTATTGTTGGTAATGTCGCCGGATGCAAGGCCATTATTATAGACGACTTTAACGGTTGTGTTATTCAAAATTATAGTGCTGATGAAATTTCAAGTAAGCTTTTGTATCTGCTGGAAAATAGTCACATAAGGAAAGAATTTGGGCGGCGTTCCGCAAAAATCGTTAAAGAAAGATTTAGTAAAGAAATAGTCATTGATAAAACATTACGTGTTTATAGCCACTTGCTAAGTACAACAAAGCGATATAAAAAATGATTGGAACATTAGTAAACATTTCTAAAATACTTATCCAGAAGAGAGAGTTGATCTGGCAAATGTCAAAAAGAGACGTGATGGGGCGCTATAAGGGCTCTTTCCTTGGTCTGGCATGGTCTTTATTTAATCCGATACTAATGCTGGCAGTCTATACTTTTGTATTTTCTGTTATTTTTAAATCGCGCTGGGGGAATGCTCCAAATGAAGGTCATGCTGATTTTGCCATAATACTATTTACCGGTTTGATTGTTTTTAACTTATTCTCTGAGTGTATAAACAGATCAACCAGTCTAATTGTTTCAAATGTGAATTTTGTGAAGAAAGTTGTCTTTCCGATTGAAATTTTACCAGTTGCTAATTTACTTGCAGCATTATTTCATGCTTGTATAAGTTTAATTGTTTTGTTTATTGCTATTTTAGTCTTCAAACAACAGCTACATCTTACAGTTCTTTTACTACCTGTTATAACCATTCCGCTGATGCTTTCTATTCTTGGGTTAAGCTGGATTTTGGCATCACTTGGCGTATTTATTCGCGATGTGCCACAAACGATCGGTATCTTAGTGACTATTTTAATGTTCTTGTCACCTGTTTTTTATCCGCTATCTGCACTCCCTGCTGATTTCCAACAAATCGTCATGCTTAACCCTTTAGCATTCATGATTGAGGAAGCAAGAAAAGTTGTTTATTGGGGGAGTGAGCCAAACTGGACTATGTTCGCTATTAATATGGTTGTTGGTTTAATTGTCTGTGCCGCTGGGTTTGCGTTTTTCCAGAAAACAAAGAAAGGTTTTGCCGATGTCCTCTGATAACATTGCGATTAGCGTAAGTAACATTAGCAAATGCTATAATATTTACTCTTCCCCCCGGGATAGACTGAAACAATTTATTCTACCTAAATTCCAGTACATAGCAGGAAGACCAGTCCATCGCTATTACAACGAGTTTTGGGCCTTAAATAATATCAATTTTACAATAAAAAAAGGTGAATCAGCAGGTATTATTGGACGTAATGGTTCAGGTAAAAGTACTTTGCTACAGTTAATAACCGGCACACTAACGCCGACGACTGGTAGTATTGAAACAAAGGGAAGAATTGCTGCGCTGCTTGAATTAGGTTCAGGTTTTAACCCAGAGTTTACGGGTCGGGAAAATATTTATCTCAATGGTGCTGTTCTTGGATTATCGCGCTCTGAAATAGATGCTAAGTTCGATGCCATTGCGGGATTTGCTGATATTGGTGCACATCTTGATCAGCCAGTGAAAACCTACTCAAGTGGGATGATGGTGCGCTTGGCATTTGCGGTTCAAGTGCAGCTCGAACCTGACATTCTTATTGTTGATGAAGCTCTTGCTGTTGGTGATGCTTTGTTTCAGAAGCGCTGCTTCCAGCAAATTGAGAAGTTAACAAGCAATGGAGTTACTCTGCTGTTTGTTTCTCACGATCAAGAATCTGTGCGTACCTTGACAAATAAGGCAATTTTGCTCGATCGAGGAACTCAACTCAGTACTGGTCTGTCTTCAGAGGTACTACTTGAATATCGTCGTTTACTGCATCAGGAAGAGAGTAAATATTTCTCCCAGTTAGCAGAGGATGTAACCGCGCATGCCGATGCTACCCGAGAGGAAAATAAAACCTCACCTGCAGAGACTGCCGTTCGTGCAGAGAATACCATAGTAGAGGAAACTGCCCCGTCACGTACCGATAAATTATCTTTCGGTGAAGGTGAAGCGGAAGTAGAAGGTGTTGAATTGTTCACAGCGGCTGGTGAGCGCAGCAATGCATTTAATCCTGGTGATAAAATCAAAATTCGGGTTAATTGCAAAGTGAACAAAGATATTAATCATATCAATGTCGGTATCCGCATACGCAATAAAGAAGGCGTAAAGATTTATTCGTGGGGTACGTTAAACCAAGACATGGTTGTCCGTTTCAACCAGCTCGATCAACCGCAGTTCTGGGAGCGTGAATTTAAAGCCGGAGATCGCTTTCATGTTGATATGGAATTTGAATGTACGCTTGGAACAAATCTCTATGAGATACAGGCTGCCGTGTCCTATGAGGGTACACCAAACTATTTCTCGCAACGTATTCTGCACTGGCGTGATGAAGCAGCCTTCTTCCACGTTAACGTCTTGCGCGATGAATATTTCTTCGGTGGCATATTAGATCTAAAAATGAACGCAGAGTGGTAAACTAATGAAAGATATTTCTATCACTGATTATCTTGGCCCCGGTGTTTATCTACTATGTAATTATCCTCAGGAATCAGGAGCTCTGATTGCTGAGAAAGGTTATAAAATATGCTATTGCGAGGATTTAGCGCACTTAGCAGATGTTATTGATGATAATAAAGCTGACTTTATTCTGATTAGCGATAACGAAGGTAAATTCGAAGCATATATCGATATTATCAGGTTGTCGGCACAATATTCGGTAAAAAAAGTCGCCATCGATATATTAGTGACAGAAAGTCAACGTGAGTTTTACTTTAATTTTGTTAATGAATCACATCGCTTAGGCTATCGGCTGGATTCCTCTTTTTATTTGCTTAACCCGGGCTATGATAGTTCGTTCAATAGCGAGCAACATCTCAGGATGGTGCTAAGCTTTGGGCCGGAACAGCTAAATGAATTAGCGGGTATACCAGGCGAAAATGTGGTTACCAGGAAAAATATCACGAATGCCCTGCCCTATGTACGTCCTGGGGACAGGGTGCTCGTTATTTCCGAGTCAGCCAGCTCAGCCAAAGACATTCAATGTGTTTTGTCAGAACAGACAAAAGCGTCTGTAGTTCAACACTCTTCGTTAGACAATATCGACGAAGCTTTATTCAAAGAGCTGGGCTATCATTTCATTGTAGTTGATAAATATTCAGATGATGATTTGATTAAATCCTTGGGCAATATTACTGCCAGGTTATTACCAGCTGGTCGCTTTTTTTTTCTAAAAATAAATAAAGAAATTATTCATTCCTTAGAAAATTTGAATGTTCAGCCAGAAGTTTATTTCATTTATGAACACAGCAATCTGAAGGCGAAAATACATTATGGGGAAGATATTACACCCTCTCCTGAACTATGTGTATTGATGAAAAACCCTTTAGAAAAGACGTCAATGATATATGAAGAGACTATTTATGGCTACCCATCACCGCCAGAAAATCTTTTAGCTTTTGCGAGAGATTATACTCACCCATGGCTAATTCGTGGTATTGTTGAATTTCCATTCAGAAATCACTCAGCATATCATCTTAAGCAATATAGTCGACAAATTTTGCACCAATATGACCCTAGAAGCCCCGATTATGCGGCCGCACTAGCAGTATTAGGATATCAGTTACTTAGCAATGGTGATGATTCTGATGAAATTTTAGCCAAGATTCTAACCTATTGTTCCGAAGTGTTAAAATTGGCTAAACCATCGCCTCATCAATACCGCTGGTACATTTCACTGTCGACACTATTAGGTCTTATTTATAATAAAAAAGATGATAAAATTGAGGCATTAATTCACTTTTCAAATGCGGCGAATTCTTGTGTTGAAAAATTTAGTCCTTCAATTGGTACCAAGATATTACAAAGTCTATATATGCAGTCCGTTATATTGATTTCTTTGAATAAAATATCTTGTGCTGAGATAACTATTGAGAGAGGAATTAAAAGAGGCATACATCTATTTTATCATAACCCCGAGGAGTTGGTCGGTAAAGTATCTCAGCCGTTCAATTTTGTTCTATTTATTTATCATGACATTATTGATTGGCTTATCAAGCTGGTGAATATTAAGAATGCAATTAATTCCAGGAAATTCAACATATTAAATAATGATAACAATAATACCTGGTCGGCTCTGCTACATGAGCGCATGAATGCTATTAATAATATGTCGCAGATGATTGATGAGCGTGATAATACCATTCGTTTGCAAACTGGTTTAATTGATGAACGTGATAGTATGATCGCGGCGCAAGGGAACTTAATTAATGAACGTGATAATATGATCGCGGTGCAGGAAAACTTAATTAATGAACGTGACAATGAGATCGCAGCACAGAAAAATTTAATTGGTGAGCGTGACAATGCGATTGCGGCGCACAAGAACATTATTGAAGAACGGGATAATGTGATAGCCGCGCAGAAGGACTTAATTAATGAACGTGGCAATGCGATCGCCGTACAGAAAGACTTAATTGACGAACGTGATAGTGCGATCGCGCTGCAGAAAGAGTTAATTGATGAGCGTGACAATGCAATTGCGGCTCAAAAGGGCTTAATAGGTGAGCGTGACAATGCGGTCGCGGTCCAGAAAAGCGTAATTGATGAACGCGACAAGACTATTCATCAGAAAAATCAGGTGATTGAGAATTTACAGGAGGTAGTTAGCACTAAGGAACAAAAAATTGCTGAATTGCTTCATAAAAATGATGAAATCATTGCGTTAAATGATGAAAAAGAACTACACATGGCCCAACTCTCTGCGGATCTCGAACGGGCCAGATCGACTCTGCGTAAAATTAATAGCACGCCAGTAATAGGGCGTTTACTACGCATACTAAATATAAAATAATTTATTTATCAAAGGTTACAATGGCTAATATTGCTTGGTTTATTCCCCAACTCATTGAAGGATCTGGTGGTCATCGCACAATGCTGCAGCACGCTTCTTATCTTGAGAAAATGGGTCATACCTGTGTTATCTATCTTGAAGATAAGAGTGGGAAAATAAGTGGTGCTCAAGTTATCCATAAACTTTTCGGCATGAAATTCGAAAATGTAGTTTATGACTGGAATAATGCCCAACCCTGTGATGCGGCGGTAGCAACAATATGGTACTCCGCGCCTTTCGTTGCTGCACTTCCATTTGACTGCAAACGTTTGTACTTTGTTCAGGATTTCGAAGCCTACTTTAACCCTGTAGGTGACGCTTATCTGATGGCCGAGAATTCATATTGCTATGGGCTTACGCCAATCACAATCGGCCGCTGGCTGCGCCATAAGCTGTATCAAGATTTTGCGGTTAATAGCTACCACTTTGAGTTCGGAGCAAATAATAATATCTATAAGCGTATTCCGACGATAGAAAAAGAGAAAGCTGTTTGCTTTATTTATCAGCCTGATAAACCAAGGCGCTGCTCACGCATCGGTATTGAAGCTTTAGGAATCGTTAAGCATTGCATGCCTGATGTTAAAATATATCTTTATGGTTCATCGATTAATGATAGCTTGTGGTTTGAGCATGAAAACCTTGGGTTGCTAGATCTAGCTTCATGTAATGAGTTGTACAATAAATGTTCCGTAGGTCTATGTATTAGTTCTTCTAATCCTTCGCGTATTCCCTTTGAGATGATGAATGCAGGGTTGCCGGTTGTTGAAGTCTGGCGCGTAAATAATCTTTACGATTTTAACGAAGAAGCAATGTTGCTATGTAAACAGACCCCGGAAAGTATTGCTGCAGGGATAATGAAGATTCTTAACGATTCAGACTTATCTAGTAAAATGAGCCATGCTGGCCAGAAGTTTATGAATGGTCGGACGCTTGAAACAGAGACTGAAGGGTTTTACCGCGCATTCAATAATGTCATGAATGGTCAATTCCCTACGGGTGAAGAAATTCCCCGCTCATACAGAAAGTCTCCTTTTGAAGCATCGCTTGCCAGGCCAGATATTGCAAATACATTAACATTTGCTCACCAGAGTCTTTTAAAACGAATCGCTCTGCGTTTACCTGTATCTGTTCGTACCCCGCTACGTGCTCTTTATTTTAAGTTGAAGAAATAATCCAGATGAATAAATTTAAACTCAAAACAGTCGATGTGTGGGATACTATTCTGCGGCGTAACTGTCATCCAGACTTCATAAAGCGTTCAACTTCATATTATTTTTTCCTGAAATATCACAAAATTCACAACATTGACTCTGTTGACCAACTATTTGTTAAGCGAGTAGAAACAGAGCATACCATTGGTCAAGAGAATATAGCGCTTGGCTATGATGATGAATATCTGATTCAAGATGTTATACGGCGCTGGGTAGAAAACTATATCTCTGCTGAGCAGTATGATACTGCCGCGATTTCTCATGAACTGTATAACTGGGAAATGGAGCAAGAGAAAAAAAACATCTACCTTGACCCTGGTATTGAAGAATTTTTAGCACAGTATCCTGCTGATACAACGCTGTTCCTGTCGGATTTCTATACATCAGCTGATGATTTGAAAAAATTGCTTAACAGCGCAGGTATGCATGCTTCGATCATTGCGGACGGAGTTTCATCAATTGACGTGCGTTTAAATAAGCGCAGCGGTAAACTTTTCGATTTTGTTCAGCAAAAATATCAGCTATCTCCTGCTGATTGGGTGCACATTGGTGATAATGAATGGTCTGACGTAAAAATGCCAGCATCAAAAGGCATAAACAGCATTCGATATCTCCCGACAGAACAGCATCAACTGCGTGAGCAAAAAGAGTTTCTCTGGAATAATCATGATGCTTTAACCGAGACACTTATTAATAACATAATCCAGAGACACTCTGAATCTGAGAATTTGCCAGATAATTTCTTATTTGGTCTGAAAACCACGCCATTAATTGCTGGTTTTTGTCTCAGTATATTAGAGAAAGCCATTTCTTCGGGTAGTGATAAAATATTATTTTTCACCCGAGAAGGTGAGTTTTTCATTAAAGCATTTGATGTTTTGATTAAACATTTGAAAAATAATGTAAGCGAGATAAATCTACCAGAAATCGATATTCTTGAAGTCAGTCGGCTAGCGACTTTTGCACCATCATTGCAAGAAATCAGTCTTAAAGAAATGATGCGTGTGTGGAATTTATATAGCACTCAATCTCTAAATGCTTTATTTAAAACTCTAAATGTTAATATTTCTGAGTTCCAAGAGCTTATTGATAAATATGGTATTCCTGCTGAACAACAAATCCAGTATCCATGGCAGGATACACGTGTTCAGCAATTATTTGATGACGCTTCGTTTAAGGAAAAACTCTGGCAGCATGTGCTACAGGAACGGGGCCTTTTAAAGCACTATTTTGAGACAAAAGGGTTGCGTGATGATATGGATATTAAAGTTTGTATTGTCGATGTTGGTTGGCGTGGCACAATTCACGATAACATTGCTTTGCTATACCCAAATATTCATTTTACCGGCGTTTACCTTGGGCTGCAAAAATTTCTAAATGATCAGCCGTCAAATACATCAAAGTTTGCTTTTGGTCCGAATCTGAATCACCAGCTGGAGTATCCGCATTTTCTTGATTCGGTTGCACCCATTGAGATGATCACCAATTCCCCTTCAGGCAGTGTCACGGGCTATGAAGAAAAAAATGGAAAATTCGTTGCTATCCGTAAAATTGATAATGATGAAAACACCGCGTGGAGTAACTTTACTAAAACCTTTCAGGAAGGGATTTTGGTGGGTATGGAATCCTTTTCTGCAGCAGTGTTAAGTTACGGACTTACACACGATCAAGTGCGTGGCTACGCTCTAAAAGTGTGGGACGTATTGATTAGCGGGAATAACAAATCGCTGACAGATGCTTTTAGCAATTTAAATCATAATGAAACATTTGGTTTAGGGGGTTATGTTAAAAAAAGTCAGGTACCTTCAACCTGTGAAATACTCGGTGCTCTCTGGAATAAAGTGTATAGAAAGAATTTGATTAGTTTTATCAAAGCGAATCAGTGGAGTGAAGGTATACGTAATCGTGATAATCTTACCTGGCTAAATAAAAACGTTTTAGCATTGACGATTGACCTCGCAGTATTTTACAAAAAAAAATTCTATCGTAAATAGGAACTGTTATCCGGAGGGGTTTATATATTACTACTCGGATTAACCATTTCTTTCATGGTGGTAAGTAACATTTACCACCTGTCTTCACTCGTATTATTGCGTTATATAAAATAACTAAAAGACAAAAATTAAATATCAACATTCTTGAAACGGATGATTCACTTATAGTGAGGGATAGAAATGAATTTTGATGATGTCAGATTAATGCACTCAAAGTGTAAAACTTTATAATTTTATCTACATACTAGTTCACGCTTGCTGATGCCTCATCTTCTGGAAAAATTACGAAATCCGCAGCCCATAATATAATTACCTCGCTTCAGTCATTGTGCTGTAGTGTTTCGTAATTTTTCCTTAGTAGCGTGCCTGAAATCGAAGAAGGACTTAGTTATATAAATTATTAGTCCATTGAAAACGAGAGAGAATATGAAGATCCTTGTTACCGGTGGAGCTGGTTTTATTGGTTCTGCTGTTGTTCGTCATATCATAGAAAATACACATGATGAAGTGCGGGTTGTCGATTGTTTAACCTACGCGGGTAATCTGGAGTCTTTGGCTCCAATAGCAAACAATGAACGCTATTCTTTCTCGCGAACGGATATCACTGATGCTAAAGGTGTTGCGGAGCAGTTCAATGACTTTCGACCAGATATTGTGATGCATTTGGCGGCAGAAAGCCATGTGGATCGCTCAATCGACGGGCCAGCCGCATTCATTCAGACGAACATAATTGGAACTTTCATCCTTTTAGAAGCTGCCCGACATTATTTCAACTCGCTTAACGAATACCAAAAGTCAGTATTTCGTTTTCATCATATCTCGACTGATGAGGTGTATGGAGATCTGGCTGGGACGGGCGGTCTGTTTACCGAAGAAACACCTTATGCACCAAGCAGTCCCTATTCAGCAAGTAAGGCAGGAAGCGATCATTTAGTTTATGCCTGGAACCGCACTTACCATCTTCCGGTTCTAGTGACAAATTGTTCGAATAATTATGGACCTTATCATTTTCCGGAAAAGCTCATTCCGTTGACTATTCTGAATGCACTTGCAGGTAAACCCCTACCAATTTATGGAAATGGTGAACAAATCCGTGACTGGTTGTATGTTGAAGATCATGCCCGAGCTTTATATAAAGTTGCAACTGAAGGTATAAGCGGGGAAACCTACAATATTGGTGGGCACAACGAGCGTAAAAATATTGATGTGGTGAAAACGATTTGCGCCATTCTTGATCGCGTAGTTGAACATAAACCTGGACACATTAAGCAATTTGCTGACTTAATTACATTTGTAACCGATCGACCAGGCCATGATCTGCGCTATGCAATCGATGCCAGTAAAATTCAACGCGAATTGGGTTGGGAACCTCTGGAAACCTTTGAAAGTGGGATCGAGAAAACCGTCCATTGGTATTTAAATAATAAGTCGTGGTGGAAGCGAGTGCAGGACGGCTCTTATGCGGGAGAGAGACTTGGGATGAACCAATAAATAGGAGATAGTAAGAATGAAAGGTATTGTTCTGGCCGGTGGTTCTGGCACTCGCTTATATCCAATTACTCAAGGTGTTTCGAAGCAACTCCTGCCTATCTATGATAAGCCTATGATCTACTATCCTATATCGGTATTAATGTTGGCCGGGATTAGGGATATTTTAATCATTAGTACACCCATCGATATGCCTGCATTCCAGCGACTACTTGGAGACGGTTCCCAGTTTGGTGTCAATTTTACTTATGCGGTTCAACCTTCCCCAGATGGATTGCCACAAGCCTTTTTAATTGGTGAAAAATTTATCAATGGAGATCGTTGTGCCCTGGTGCTAGGCGATAATATCTTTTTTGGTCAGGGTTTTGCACCACAACTTATTGAGGTTTCGCACCGTCAGAATGGAGCAACAGTTTTTGGGTATCGTGTCCGTGATCCTGAGCGTTTTGGTGTTGTAGAATTTGATGATAAATTCAGAGCCATTTCAATTGAAGAGAAACCTAAAGCACCGAAATCCGACTGGGCAGTGACAGGTCTTTATTTCTATGACAAAAATGTTGTAGATATGGCGCGAATGGTAACACCTTCTGAACGAGGTGAGTTAGAAATCACAACGTTGAATGAAATGTACCTCCATACCGGTAATTTAAATGTTGAACGTTTAGGACGTGGTTTTGCCTGGCTGGATACTGGAACACACGATAGTTTGCTTGAAGCATCGCAATTCATCCATACAATAGAAAAAAGGCAAGGTTTTAAGGTCGCCTGTCTTGAGGAAATTGCTTATAATAATAAATGGATTACCAAGGATAAAGTTAATGAGCAGGCTCAAAAAATGGGTAAAACTGAATATGGCAATTACTTATTTCATTTAGTGAGTGTTTAGGCTATGGAGTTTTAGACCCTTAAATAATATTGCTAATTCATTATTGTTGACTTTAATCATTATCAACGGATGTTGTGAATTTCGGTGAGTGTTAGAATCGTCAGATTGTTGTCCACTGAGTAATTTAGAATTCACTAATCCTACCCATGTAATTGAGCACAGAACTAAGTAAAATTTTATTTTTAGATGTTTCTGGTTGATATCGAGACAGGTGCTGTGGCGTAACCTGAGATTGTAATTAGATTCGATATTATTAAATCGACGTCTAGATTACTTTATCAGCTGATAACGCATTTTCCTTAGCTATACTTCACTTTTACCATGACCGTTCTGAAAGATAACATTTTTGTGTTGTTTACCCTATTCGAGGTCTCTAAGTAGAACAATCTGGCTGGGATATGTATGTACTGGCGACAACATAGGGCCGGACTTCCGGCCCCTGTATTTATTTGTGCCGGGCTTTGAGATTTTCGATAACAGCGGTCAGATCCAGGTTCTGATCCTGCAACAAGACCAGCAGGTGATACATCAAGTCTGACGCTTCATTGGTCAGTTCTTCGCGATCGTGAACGGTGGCTGCCAGTGCGGTCTCCACGCCTTCTTCACCCACCTTTTGCGCGATACGCTTGGTACCGCTGGCATACAGCTTAGCGGTATATGAGCTGGCCGGGTCTGCCGTTTTGCGTTCGGCGAGCAGTTGTTCCAGTTGGTAGAGGAAAAGCCACTGATGGGCATTGTCGCCAAAGCAACTGGACGTTCCCGTGTGGCAGGTCGGACCAATGGGATTCACCAGTACCAGCAGGGTATCGTTATCACAGTCCGGCGCAATGTTCACCACATTCAGAAAATGGCCAGAACTTTCGCCTTTGGTCCACAAACGTCCTTTGGTCCGCGAGAAGAAGGTGACTTTGCCACTTTCCAGCGTTTTCGCCAGCGCGTCCTTGTTCATATACCCCAGCATCAATACTTCGCCGGAGACCGCGTGTTGCACCACGGCGGGCAGCAGTCCGTCGGTTTTTTCCCAGTCCAGTTGGGCCAGTTGCAGCTCTGTTAACATACCCTTATCTCCACGCCCTGGCCTGCCAGGAACGTTTTTAACTCACCAATATTGATAATTTGTTTATGGAACACCGATGCCGCCAGCGCGCCGTCGACGTTGGCGTCGCGGAAGGCCTCAAGGAAGTGTTCCATTGTACCCGCGCCACCGGAAGCGATAAGCGGAACGTGGCAAACCTCGCGCACTTTTTTCAGTTGCTCAAGGTCATAACCGTTACGCACGCCGTCCTGGTTCATCATGTTAAGCACGATCTCGCCAGCTCCGCGTTTCTGCACTTCCTGCACCCAGTCCAGCGTCTCCCAGGTGGTCACGCGGGTGCGGCTTTCATCACCGGTATACTGATTGACGTGGTACTTGCCGGTCGACGCATCAAACCAGGTATCGATACCCACCACAATACACTGCACGCCAAAACGATCGGCGAGGCGGGTGATAAGCTCCGGATCCACCAGCGCCGGGGAGTTGATGGAAATCTTATCCGCGCCGAAAGAGAGAATTTTGTGCGCATCGTCAGCAGACTTGATCCCGCCCGCCACACAGAACGGAATGTCGATCACTTCCGCGACGCGAGAGACCCAGCTTTTATCGACCACGCGCCCGTCACTGGAGGCGGTGATATCGTAAAAAACCAGTTCGTCTGCGCCTTCTTCGGCGTAGCGTTTCGCCAGAGGCACGATGTCACCGATGATTTCGTGATTACGAAACTGAACGCCTTTCACCACCTGACCATCGCGTACGTCGAGACAAGGAATTATCCGTTTTGCCAGCATTGGATGGCCTCCGTTACAGTAAATTTACCTTCCAGCAGCGCGCGACCCACGATCACGCCTTTCACGCCTGTTCCACGCAGCGCCGCAATATCATTGATATCGCCGATACCACCGGAAGACTGAAACGCAACCTGCGGATATCGCGCGCACACTTCTTCATACAGCGACACGTTCGAACCTGCCAGCGTACCATCGCGGGAGATATCGGTGCACAGCACATGCCTGAGGCCAACCGGGAGATAGATTTCTACCAGTTCTTCCAGCGAGACGCCGGAATCTTCCTGCCAGCCGCTTACCGCTACCTGTTTATTGCCTGCGGCATCAATACGTACATCCAGCGCCAGCACCAGCGCATCGGCGCCAAAACGCTCGAACCATCCTTTAACCACCTCAGGTGATTTCACGGCTGTTGAACCAACGACCACACGGGCGACACCGGCATCAAGCAGCGCGGCGACATCCTCTTCGGTACGTACACCGCCGCCGACCTGTACCGGCACATTCACCCCGGCAACCAGTGTTTTCAGCAATGGGATCTGGCGACGCGCCGGATCTTTCGCACCGGTTAAATCCACCAGATGCAGCACTTGCGCACCCTGGGCGGCGTAATCCTGCAGGCGTGGCAACGGGTCGGTGCCGTAGTCGCGCTGCTGACCATAATCCCCCTGGTGCAGGCGCACTACCGTTCCATCAATTAAATCTAAAGCCGGAATAATCATCACATCTCCAGAAAGTTTTTCAGCAGTTGTGCACCCGCGCGCCCTGAACGTTCCGGATGGAATTGCACGCCATAGAAATTGTCTTTTTGCACCGCAGCAGTAAACGGCGTGCCGTACTGACATTGAGCGATGGTGTAAGGGTTAACCGGCATGGCGTAGCTATGGACAAAATAGAAGTGCGCGCCGTCATCTATCCCCTGAAACAGGCGATTGCCTGCTTTCGGATAGACTTGGTTCCAGCCCATGTGCGGCAGTGGTAAACCAACATCTTCCATTTTCGGCACGTCCTGGTCGATGATACCCAGTAAATCCACGCCATTATTTTCTTCGCTGAAACGTCCCAGTAACTGCATACCCAGGCAGATGCCCAGCACCGGCTGGGTGCAGGCTTTTACCAGTTCAATCAGGTCGCGTTCGCGCAATTGATCCATGGCGGCCTGCGCCGTGCCTACGCCGGGCAGAAACAGTTTGTCGGCGCGCAGCACCACGTCCGGATCGCGGCTCACCAGCGGCTCGTAGCCGTGGCGCGAAATGGCCGATTTCACAGAGTTGAGGTTAGCGCACCCGGTATCCAGGATAACGACATTCATCACAACACTCCTTTCGAGGAGGGAAGGGTATCGCCTTCGACGCGAATGGCCTGGCGCAGCGTACGACCAAAGACTTTGAACAGGCTCTCCACGCGGTGGTGATCGTTTTTCCCTTTGGTTTTCAAATGCAGCGTCACACCCATGGTGTAAGAAAGAGAACTAAAGAAGTGCTCAACCATCTCGGTGCTCAAATCGCCCACGCGCTGATAGGTAAACTCAGCTTTATATTCCAGGTGCGGACGCCCGGAAATATCCAGCGCGCAGCGTGCCAGGCATTCGTCCATCGGCAGCACAAAACCGAAACGGTTGATACCGCGCTTGTCGCCCAGCGCCAGTTTCAACGCTTCGCCTAACGCCAGGCCGGTATCTTCAACCGTATGGTGATCGTCAATGTAGAGATCGCCTTTGACGTCGATTTCCATGCGAAAGCCGCCGTGGGTGGCAATTTGATCGAGCATATGATCAAAGAAGCCCACGCCGGTGCGGATTTTGCTGCCGCCTTCGCGATCCAGCCACACTTTGACGTCAATCTGCGTCTCTTTGGTTTTGCGCTCAACGTGGGCGTAGCGATCGCGTTTGGTCAACTGCTCGCCAATGGCTGCCCAGTTCAGGGTTTCGCGGTTGTAACGCAGCCCGGCAATGCCCATGTTGGCCGCCAGTTCAATATCCGTTGCGCGATCGCCAATGACGTAGCTGTTCGCTTTATCCAGCGCTTGCTCAACCAGCCAGCGCTCAACCATTTTTACTTTCGGTTTGCGGCAATCACACTCATCGCCCGGGAAGTGCGGGCAAATCAGCACCTCTTCAAACACCACACCCTGAGAGATGAAAATTTGCATCATCAGGTTATGCGGGCCGTCAAAATCGGCCTGCGGGAAGCTGCTGGTGCCCAGACCGTCCTGATTGGTGATCATCACCAGTTTAAAACCGGCTTTTTGGAGTGCGAGCAGAACCGGAATCGCGTCCGGTTCAAAGGCCAGCTTGTCAAAACGATCGACCTGATAATCAGATGGCGGCTCGGAAATCAGGGTTCCATCACGATCAATAAAAAGGTACTTCTGGCTCATACAGACTCCGCACGTAAAGCGTCGATGACGCGCTGGCTCTCTTCGCGGGTGCCGATAGTGATACGCAGGCAGCCGCTCAAGGTCGGTTGTTTATTTTGGTCACGCAGGATAATGCCCTGATCCCACAGAGATTTAAAGACAGCGCTGGAGGCTTTGAAGCGTACCAGAATGTAGTTGGTCTCTGAATCAAACACCGTCTCCACGCAGGGAATGTCGCGAAGTGATGTTGACAGATATTCGCGCTCGGCCACGATCTGTGCGACACGCTCACGCATCGCCACAATCCCTTCCGGGCTCAGGGCCTGGGCCGCGATATCGGCCACTGGTGTAGAGAGTGGATAGGGGGCGATCACTTTCATCAGCAGGTTGATCACCTCTTCATTTGCCAGGGTGAAGCCGCAACGCAGGCCTGCCAGCGCAAAGGCTTTGGACAGCGTGCGCAGTATCACCAGGTGCGGATACTCTTCAAGCCAGCCCGCCAGCGTCGCCTGAGGGCAAAATTCAATATACGCTTCGTCGGCCACTACGAGCGCTTTGCCGCGCGTCATCTCCAGCACGGCGCGAATGTCCTGTGGATTGATGATTTGACCGGTGGGGTTGTTCGGGCTGCAGACATACACCAGTTTGACATTCTCAAGCTGGTCGGCAATGTTTTGCAGATCCAGTTGCCAGCCGTCCAGTGTCAGGGCCGTGCGGTACTCAACGCCAAAAGTTTCTGCGCTGACGCTGTACATACCGTAGGTCGGCGGGCAGAACAGAATGGCGTCTTTACCCGGTTCGCAGAACGCGCGGATAAGGAGTTCAATACCTTCATCAGCGCCGCGACTCACCAGCACTTGTTCCGGCTTAAGCCCGGCGTACTGCGCATACCCTTCGATAACCGCTTTTGGCTGGCATTCCGGGTAGCGGTTCAGCGTTTGCTGAGTGAAATTAAATTCCACTGCCGTCGGGAATTCGTTGGCGTTCAACCAGACATCGCCCTTGCCGCCAAGACGACGGGCAGACTGATACGGGGTCAGGGCACGTACGTTGGCGCGAGCCAGTTCCTCAATACTCATGCTTGCTCCTTAAGGGCGTTAACACGCAGGGTGACGGCATTTTTGTGGGCGGTGAGCAGTTCAGCGGCCGCCAGCGTTTCAATCGTAGAGGCGAGAGACGCGAAGCCTTCGCGTGATAATTCCTGGACGGTCATCCGTTTCTGGAAATCGGCCAGCCCCAGGCTGGAGCAGGTTGCGGTGTAACCGTATGTTGGCAGGACATGGTTGGTGCCGGAGGCATAATCACCGGCGGACTCGGGTGACCAGTCGCCCAAAAAGACCGAGCCGGCGCTGGTGATATCATCCACCAGGTCACGAGCGCTACGGGTCTGAATAATCAAATGCTCCGGACCATACTGGTTAGAGATTTGTACGCATTGTGCCAGATCTTTCGCCACAATCAGGCGGCTGGCGGAGAGCGCTTTACGCGCTGTTTCCGCGCGAGGCAGGTCGGCTAACTGACGTTCAACGGCATCGGCAACGGCGCGGGCCATGTCGGCATCCGGCGTCAGCAGGATCACCTGCGAGTCCGGGCCGTGCTCCGCCTGCGACAACAGATCGGAGGCGACAAAATCAGGCGTGGCGCCGCTGTCGGCAATCACCAGCACTTCTGACGGACCCGCTGGCATATCGATAGCAGCACCATCCAGACGCTGGCTTACCTGACGCTTGGCCTCGGTCACGAAGGCGTTGCCGGGTCCAAAGATTTTGTCGACTTTTGGCACTGATTCCGTGCCAAATGCCAGAGCCGCAATCGCTTGCGCGCCCCCCACTTTAAAGACTTCCTGTACACCGCAGAGTTGCGCCGCATAGAGAATTTCATCCGCAATAGGGGGAGGGGAGCAGAGCACCACTTTTTTGCAGCCTGCAATGCGTGCCGGAGTGGCCAGCATCAGTACGGTGGAAAACAGCGGCGCGGAACCGCCTGGGATATACAACCCGACGGAGGCGATAGGGCGGGTGACCTGCTGGCAACGCACGCCTGGCACTGTTTCGACATCAACCGTTTGCAGTTTCTGTGCGATGTGGAACGTGTCGATATTCTTAACCGCCACGGCCATCGCCTGCTTGATGTCGTCACCGAGACGGGCGCTGGCATCGGCAATTTCCTGCGCGGTCACTTTCAGCGCGGTAACGTCAGTTTTATCAAATTTCGCGCTGTATTCGCGCAGGGCGTTATCGCCGTTGCTTTTCACGTTGTCGAGGATCTCCACAACGGTACGGGTGATACTTTCTGAGGCGGTGATCGCCGGGCGCATCAGCAGCTCGCGTTGCTGTTCAGGGCTGCAACTGTTCCAGTCGATGATAGTGTTAAAGCTCATAATCATTTTCCTTTATAGGCAGGGTGACGCTTTCGCTTATCCGGCCTGGATGTCCAGGCCCGGCAGACATAGCGCCACCGGGCGAATCGTAAGGTGGATTACTCCATCATCTTCTCGATTGGCAGCACCAGAATAGAACTGGCACCCAGCGCTTTCAGTTTTTCCATCGTTTCCCAGAACAGGGTTTCGCTGCTCACCATATGCATGGCGACACGTTGCTGATCGCCTGCCAGCGGCAGAATGGTAGGACGTTCGGCGCCCGGCAGCAGAGAAATCACTTCATCCAGACGCTCGGTTGGCGCGTGCATCATGATGTATTTTGATTCACGCGCCTGAATCACGCCCTGAATACGGGTCAGCAATTTATCGACCAGCTCTTGTTTGCCATCCAGCAGATCGCCGTCACGTTGAATCAGGCAGGCTTTGGAGCGGTAAATCACTTCCACTTCGCGCAGACCATTCGCTTCCAGGGTGGCGCCGGTGGAAACCAGATCACAGATGGCATCCGCCAGACCGGCACGTGGGGCCACTTCAACAGAACCGTTGAGCAGGCAGGACTTGAAGGCGACACCTTTCTGGTCGAGATAGCGTTTGAGCAGGTGCGGATAAGAGGTGGCAATACGTTTGCCGTCGAGTGACGCCGGGCCTTTCCACTCTTCGTCGGCGTTGGTCGCCAGCGACAGGCGGCAACTCCCGAAATCAAGGCGGCGCAGGGTGAAATAACGCGGATCTTCCCCCTGTGCGCGGCGGGTCAGCAACTCTTCTTCCAGGACGTTTTCGCCAACAATACCCAGGTCGACCACGCCGTCCATGACCAGCCCCGGAATGTCGTCATCACGCACGCGCAGAATATCAATCGGCATATTTTCGGCCAGGGCAATCAGACGCTGTGTGTGCAGGTTGATTTTAATGCCGCAACGGGCCAGTAATTCGCGTGAGTCATCGCTCAGGCGGCCTGATTTCTGAATAGCTATGCGTAAACGGGTATTGTCTAACATTCTGTTTTCCTCATTATCCTGCTGAATTTGGTCCAAAAAAAAGCCCCCGGAAGATTATCTTCCGGGGGCTTTCTCTTGCGTTCATGCACCACTGGAAGATCCAAACGTCTTCCAGCACACATCGCCTGAAAGACTAGTCAGGATGATGGTGATGATGGTGAAGTTTAAATTGAACGCCTGTCATAAAATTCTCGATGAATGTTTATTCATTTGATGTCGTTTAACCTAAACCACTTTCACCACCAAAGGCAAGGGCTTTTTTTAATCATTAAATCATTTCATATTTGCTCTATGAATTGTCAGTTTCGTCGGGCTGGCGTAGCCTTAAAATGGAATCTGCGAAATGTCGGGAGAGACACATGAAAAAGGTCGCTATTGTCGGATTAGGATGGTTGGGCATGCCGCTGGCGCTGTCATTAACGGCGCGCGGCTGGCAGGTCACCGGCAGCAAAACCACTCAGGATGGCGTGGAGGCGGCTCGTATGTGCGGCATTGAAAGCTACGTGCTGAAACTTGAACCGGAGCTGTTCTGCGAGCCAGACGATCTGGATGCATTAATGAATGTCGACGCGCTGGTTATCACTTTGCCCGCCAGACGCAGTGGTCCTGGCGAGGCTTTCTACCTGCAGGCGATGCAGGAGATTGTTGATAGTGCGCTGGCCTATCATATTCCGCGCATCATTTTTACCAGCTCTACCTCGGTGTATGGCGACACCAGCGGCACAGTAAAAGAAAACTCACCGCGTAATCCATCAACAGCGAGCGGACGAGTCCTGAAAGAGCTTGAGGACTGGCTGCATAATTTGCCGGGGACATCGGTCGATATTCTGCGTCTGGCAGGGCTGGTAGGGCCGGCCCGCCATCCGGGGCGTTTTTTTGCCGGGAAGACGGCGCCAGACGGGCAACAGGGGGTCAACCTGGTCCATCTGGAGGATGTTATTTCCGCCATCACGTTGCTGCTTCAGGCACCGAAGGGCGGGCATATCTATAATTTATGTGCACCTGAGCACCCGGCGCGAGCGCAGTTTTACCCGGCCATGGCACGCAAGCTTGGCCTGCCTGAGCCACAATTCCTCGACTCTGCGCCCGGCGAAAAAGGGAAAGTGGTTGACGGTAACCGCATTTGCCACGAACTGGGATTTGAGTATGAATATCCGAATCCGATGACCATGCCACTGGACTGATTTTAAAAAGTTTAATGCCATAAACACGGGGGAAATCTGTCATTTCCCTGAAACAGTGCAGAAACATTTTAGCAAAAAGTGCTATTAATTTGCTCTGGTTCAAAGTGAATTATTTAAATTCAGTAAGTTAGGTGTTACCGCTTTGTGAGCGCCATTGCACAGGCTTGTCAAAACGCCTCACTTTGGTGCAAAATATGTCGCTGCAAAAAATTGAAACTAACCGACGTTAATCAGACGTCGGTTATTTTTTTGCACTTTAGAAACGTCATTCAATCCAAGAGGCCGGGCTTCGTACCGGATAGATATTTACTAAAAACCGACAGTCGTTGTCGCTGAGGAATATAAAGAAATGGGGCAATCTTTTGCTTACGCGCTGGCGTTCACCGTAAAAGGGGATAACTATGTCGCATAACGCTACTCCAAAGACCTCTCGCGTGGAATTGCGTAAAACACTTACGTTGATTCCGGTTGTTATGATGGGCCTCGCCTATATGCAGCCTATGACGCTGTTCGATACGTTTGGTATCGTCTCTGGCTTGACCGACGGCCATGTTGCAACGGCGTATGCCTTTGCGCTGGTGGCCATTCTTTTTACGGCGCTGAGCTACGGTAAACTGGTTCGCCGTTTCCCGTCTGCGGGCTCCGCATACACCTACGCCCAGAAATCCATTAGCCCGGCGGTTGGCTTTATGGTGGGGTGGTCTTCGCTGCTGGACTACCTGTTCATGCCGATGATCAACATTCTGTTGGCGAAAATCTATTTTGAAGCGCTGGTGCCTTCTATTCCATCGTGGATCTTTGTTGTCGCGCTGGTGGCCTTTATGACCATCTCTAATCTGCGCAGCATCAAGACCGTGGCCAACTTCAATACCCTGATTGTGATTCTGCAGATGGGCATTGTGGCCGTTATCGTTGGTCTGATCATTTACGGCGTCTCTCACGGTGAAGGCGCTGGTACGTTGACCAGCACGCGTCCGTTCTGGTCCGAAGGCGCACACGTGGTGCCGATGATTACCGGTGCGACTATCCTGTGTTTCTCGTTCCTCGGCTTCGACGGTATCTCTTCTCTGTCAGAAGAGACCAAAGATGCAGAGCGCGTGATTCCGAAGGCTATCTTCCTGACGGCGTTGATTGGCGGCCTGGTATTTATCGTTGCCTCTTACTTCCTGCAACTGTACTTCCCGGATATCTCTCGCTTTAAAGATCCGGATGCGTCTCAGCCGGAAATCATGCTGTATGTGGCGGGTAAAACCTTCCAGTGGGGCGTGCTGATTTTCTCCAGCGTGACCGTTCTGGCTTCTGGTATGGCGGCACATGCGGGCGTTTCGCGTCTGATGTACGTGATGGGCCGTGATGGCGTCTTCCCGACCCGTTTCTTTGGTTATGTACACCCGAAATGGCGTACTCCGGCATGGAACGTCCTGCTGGTTGGCGCGATTGCGTTGCTGGCGATTAAATTCGACCTGGTGACGGCGACAGCGTTGATTAACTTCGGCGCACTGGTGGCGTTTACCTTCGTTAACCTGTCAGTGATTTCGCAGTTTTGGATCCGTGAAAAGCGTAACAAGACGCTGAAAGATCACTTCAACTATCTGGTACTGCCGGTCTGTGGCGCGCTGACCGTAGGCGCACTGTGGATTAACCTGGAGCAGAGCTCAATGATTCTGGGCCTGATCTGGGGGGGTATCGGTCTGGTCTATCTGGCCTGCGTGACGAAAAGTTTCCGCAACCCGGTGCCACAGTACGAAGATATCGCGCAGTAATGACTGAATAAAAAAACCGGAGGCCATGGCCTCCGTTTTTTTTGCCTGCACTCTGGCGGCTACACAATCTCCTGGGCGTACTGCCAGAGCGATTTCAGCAGTGTCAGCTTCGCTTTATCGTCGGCGTACTGCTGGGACAGCATCTGTAGCTCATCGGCATAAGCCTGCAAAAACTCAGGCGTAAACACCTGACGGCGATGCTCCAGCCAGCGCTGTTGTTCGTCATAATCGAGCGTTCCGGGGAAGTTACGCGCCCGGTAGTTAAACAGCAGTTTCTCGATTCGCTTATCGACAAAGGTGATATCCAGCGCCGGGAGATTACGTGGCTCGGTTTCCAGCAGAATGTTCATTGCCGCACGGTCTGCATCGCTGAAAAAACCGTTATAAAGTTGTGTATCCACATTCTCAGAGGGTACAAACGGCTCGGCTTCGGCAAAGATAGCCAGTACTTTTTCGCGTACCTGCGGGTTATTGCGCAGAACGTTCAGGTTATCCAGACACTGTTTGCGGTCAATCCCCAGCCGTTCAGCATCCTCAGGACGCAGCGTTTTCGCCTGTGCCAGGATAGGGCATTTATTCAGATGTACCAGCTTCACCGGCACGGCAGCATTGTCACCTAACTCGGCTTTTGCGGTATACAAGCGCTCGCGCAGCGCGTCAGCATCCAGTTCCAGCAACGGCGACATATCGCCCGCGAGGTCCACCATGATCACGGCATTGCGGTTTTCCGGGTGCCAGGCCAGCGGAGCAACCCAACTGGTATTGCCGCGCCAGGCGCCAAACATGCCGGAAACATGGACCAGCGGCGTCATCTGCGGAACATCAATCAGGGCCGCCAGTTTATGCTTATTACGGTGGCTCAGCAGATAATCAAACAGCCTCGGCTGGTGGGTTTTCACCAGTTGCGCCATGGCGATGGTGGCGTAAACGTCGGCCATTGCATCGTGGGCATTGCTGTGTTCAATACCGTTCGCTTTTGTCAGATGCTCAAGGCGGAAACTCGGCAGCCCATCGTCATTCTCCGGCCAGTTGATGCCGTCCGGGCGCAGGGCATAGCAGGCACGCATCACATCCAACAAATCCCAGCGCGAGTTGTTGTTTTGCCAGCTCCAGGCATAGGGATCGTAAAAGTTGCGATAGAAGATATTCCGCGTCACTTCGTCATCGAAGCGGACATTGTTATAGCCGAGTACGCAGGTTTTGGGGACGGTGAACAAGTCATGGATGCGGCGGGCAAAGTCAGCTTCATTGACGCCATTCGCTCTGGCGTGCTGTGGCGTAATGCCGGTAATCAGCACTGCCTCTGGCTGAGGCAAATAGTCATCTGCCGGTTTACAGTAAAAGACTTCCGGCTCGCCAATGATGTTGAAATCGGCGTCGGTACGAATCGCAGCAAACTGTGCGGGGCGATCCAGCGAGGGGCTGGTACCGAACGTTTCGTAGTCATGGAAAAGAAATGTGGGCGTTGCCGTTGAATCAGACACCTGAGCTCATCCTGTTGATCAATAACCTGCCTATGGTAAACCATTGCGTCGCATCTTCCGAAGGAAAACGCATTGCGGAGCGTCATTCGGAGCAAGAGCCGGGACGTAAAAAAATGACTTTCGTCACATTTATTTGCAATTTGTCCCAGTATCGACATATTAAGTTGCGTAAAAAGAACGGCTAATTTCACGTAAATGAGGATATTTCTTTGAAATGCCGTTTGTTTTTTGCCTTCTCCCTTTTGTCCGCGACAATCCATTGCGCGTTGGCAGATGATATGCCGATTTCTCCTCAGCCGCCGGAAATTCAGGCGGGCTCATGGGTCTTAATGGATTACACCACCGGGCAGATCCTCACTGCAGGCAATGAACATCAGCAGCGTAATCCGGCCAGCCTGACCAAGCTGATGACTGGCTATGTTGTGGATCGCGCCATCGACAGCCACCGTATCAGCGCCAGCGATGTGGTAACGGTAGGTAAGGATGCCTGGGCGCGAGGAAATCCGGTCTTTGACGGCTCTTCATTAATGTTCCTGAAAGCCGGGGATCGCGTTACGGTGCGCGACCTGAGCCGTGGACTGATTGTCGATTCTGGCAACGATGCCTGCGTCGCGCTGGCCGATTATGTAGCGGGAAGCCAGCCGCAGTTTGTCAGCATGATGAACGATTATGTGCAAAAGCTAAATTTGCGTGATACCCATTTTGAAACGGTACATGGCCTGGACGCGCCCGGCCAGCACAGTTCGGCATATGATCTGGCGGTGCTTTCCCGTGCCATTATCAGTGGTGAGCCGGATTTTTATCATATGTACAGTGAGAAAAGCCTGACCTGGAACGGTATCACCCAGCAGAACCGTAATGGGCTGCTGTGGGATTCATCATTGAATGTTGATGGCCTGAAAACCGGGCATACCTCGGGTGCCGGTTTTAACCTGATAGCATCAAGCGTTGATGGGCAGCGTCGCCTGATTGCGGTTGTGATGGGGGCGGAAAGCCCGAAAGGCCGTGAAGACCAGGCGCGGAAGTTGCTGCACTGGGGCCAGCAAAATTTTGATACCGTGCAGATTCTGCAAAAAGGTAAAAAAGTTGGCAGCGAGCGTATCTGGTATGGCGATAAGGAACAGATGACGGTCGGTACCGACCAGGACCTTTGGCTGGCGCTACCGAAAGCGGAACTCCCGAATATCAAAGCACGCTATGTCATAGACGCTAAAGATCTCGAAGCCCCGCTTGCCGCTCATCAGCGCGTGGGCGAAATCCAGCTTTACGATCGTGACAAAGTGGTGGCGCACTTGCCGCTGGTAACGCTGGACAATGTCGGTAAAGGTGGTTTGTTCTCGCGGTTGAGCGACTATCTGCACCATAAAGACTGATGCGGACTGGCTGCGACGCGAGTCTGCTCACATAATTGATCTGTTATGAGTGCCCGGTTTCGATGATTTCACTACACTGTACAAATACACAGTGAAGGGAGGGTAACATGGCATACACCGTAAGACAGGTTGATAAGCGCACTATCGCCGGGTTTCATCTGGTTGGCCCCTGGGATGTCACCGTTAAGAAAGGGTTCGAGCAGTTAGCGATGTGGGTTAATGGTAAACAGATTCAGACTCAGGAATGGATCACGGTTTACTATGACAATCCCGATGAAGTTCCCGCGGAAAAGTTGCGTGCTGATGTGGTTGTTTCGGTTCCGGCGGATTTCGTCATTCCTGAAAACAGTGAAGGGGTGATGCGTACTGAGATTCCGCCAGGCCTGAACGCAGTGGCACGTGCTCGCGTCTATAACGAAGAGTTCGAACAGGCGTGGGATGCTTTTTTTGATGAATTGATGGCAGACGAGCAGTATCAGATTGCTTTACGCCCCTGTTTTGAAATCTATCTGAATTCAGCGCAGGAGGATGGCTACTGGGAAATCGATATGTACATTCCCGTAGAACCAAAAGTGCTCTGATCGTAAACGTTAAAAGGGTTCACTGTTCAATCTGTACACACGGATTTTAAGCAGTGAACCCTTTTTTGTTCTAAACAGTGACCTTTGCCGCAGAAAGATCGCTACAATTGCGCCTTCGTTGTTTTTTGACTGGAGAGCGGGTGTGCGTCCCGACAAATCACTCAGTCCTTTTGAGATCCGTCTTTACCGACATTATCGCGTGGTTCACGGCGTACGTATTGCGCTGGCTTTTATCCTGACCTTTTTGTTGGTTCGTCTGCTCAATGTACCCGAGGGTACCTGGCCACTCATCACCCTGGTGGTGATCATGGGGCCGATTTCGTTCTGGGGAAATGTGGTTCCCAGGGCATTTGAGCGCATTGGTGGCACAATCTGTGGTTCTGCGTTGGGGCTTGTCGCACTTAAGCTTGAGCTGATCTCCCTTCCGCTGATGGTGATGTGGTGTGCGGGAGCCATGTTCCTCTGTGGCTGGCTGGCGCTGGGTAAAAAGCCATATCAGGCATTGCTTATCGGTATCACGCTGTCGGTGGTGGTTGGCGCGCCGGCCGGGGATATGAATACGGCGTTGTGGCGAAGTGGCGACGTCATTTTTGGCTCATTACTGGCAATGCTCTTCACCGGTATCTGGCCGCAGCGAGCCTTCCTGCACTGGCGTATCCAAATGGCGAACTACGTTACCGCCTTTAACCGGGTCTATCAGGCCGGTTTTTCGCGTAACCTCGTTGAGCGCCCGCGGCTGGAAAGGCATCTGCAAAAAATACTCAATGATGTGGTGAAAATGCGTGGACTGATTACACCCGCCAGTAAAGAGACGCATATCCAGAAAGCCATTTTTGAAGCGATTCAGACTGTAAGCCGCAATATGGTGTGTGTACTGGAACTGCAAATGAATGCGCACTGGGCTTCCCGCGCCAGCCACTTCGTTATGCTCAACGCCAGTACGTTGCGTGAAACGCAGCAAATGACGCAGCAGACGCTGTTGACCATCGCCCATGCGCTCTATGAAGGAAATCCGCAACCGATTCTGGCCAATACGGAAAAACTGACTGACATTGTGACGGAATTGCGCGACCTGCTCCGCGATCATCAGGGCGATGCGTTGGCGGAGAATTCGATTCACGGCTATGTGTGGCTGAGCATGGAACTGGCGCGGCAACTCGAGTTGATGTCACATTTAATATGTCGGGCGCTGCGCAAATAAGCTTCACACAATTCGGAAAAACAGTCAGGCTGTTTCGATTCAGCCCAATTTGGGGTTATGATAGAGAAAAGGATAAAATCATTGTCATCAGCAACGGCTAAAAGTAAGGTCTTAGGCGGTTGCTTTAACGAATCCGAATCTCACATTAGCAGGGGTATCAAAATGGAAACAAGTAAGCCTTCATTCCAGGACGTTCTGGAGTTTGTTCGTCTGTTCCGTCGTAAGAATAAACTGCAGCGCGAAATCCAGGATGTTGAGAAAAAGATCCGTGATAACCAGAAACGTGTACTGCTGCTGGACAACCTGAGCGACTATATCAAGCCGGGTATGAGCGTTGAAGCTATCCAGGGTATTATCGCCAGCATGAAAAGCGATTACGAAGACCGCGTTGATGATTACATCATCAAAAACGCCGAGATCTCCAAAGAACGCCGTGAGATCTCCAAGAAACTGAAAACAATGGGTGAGCAGAAACCCGTTGAGCCAAAAGAAGACTAATCACTCTGACGGTGAGAGGGCCTCTCTCACCGTTCTCTTACCCCGCCTTCCACCATGCGCAACAGATGTTGTTGCGGCCAGTGCTGTTGCAATGCAGGTTTACTCAGTAACGCGCGCACTTTCGCCAGATCATGACGTTGTCTGTCCAGAAATAAGCCCACAACACTACCGCTATGGGCGACATTCAGCCCGTACAAATCGCACTGTTCCACTATCCCCATCAGTGAATTAAAACCCGGTTTAGGTAGCAGCGTCTGGCTTGCCATGGCACTTTGCGATGCCGCCTCGCCCAGTAGTGCCGGATCGTTTGTCAGGCAGGCGCGCTGCACTTTACGCCAGGCGCTGTCGAGAGCATCGGCGTTGGCCATCAGCGCGGCCCGCCGGGGCTGGCGATGATAATCTTCTGTGCGAAGCGTTAACGGGCTTTCCAGTAATAAGACATCGAGAGTGGGAACACGCTCACAGGAGATCCGTGTTTGTGCGGTGTTGTGATCAAATAACGTCAACGAGCGAAAAACGGTGCTGTCGGTGGGTTCCAGCGCGACGCAAAGCTGAGAGAGGGTGACGTCATCAAGCGTAAACCCAAGATGACGTGATGTGGCAACCGCTGTGGCCGCGATATCTGCGGTACTGCTCGCCATCCCTTTGGCGACGGGAATGGTTGAGCGGCAGTCAATGCGGATTTCATCACTTAATGCAGCAGGTAGCTGCCAGTGTGCCAGCACCTGTTTTACCATCGCTCGTACCAGGGGGCGTTCAGCAGGCACAGGCGTACCGGCTGTGACTTCAACCTCGCTATACCAGTCGACCGGGCAGGAAACCAGCTTTTCACTGCCCAGGATCCATCCCTGAATGATTTCGCCGCAGGATGCGGGACACTGTGCCAGCGCCAAGTTCAACCTCTCATTGTGGTGCCTAACGTCAGGATAGTGTCATGCCGATCCGCTGAAGGCCAGAATTTCGCGTAACGACACCACGCCGCCAATCACGATCAGCGCGGGGGCGTGAAACCCGGCGGCTTCGCTCTCTTGTGCCAGCGCAGACAGCGGTGCACAGAGAACTTTCTGTTCCGGTGTGCTGGCACGCATCACCACGGCTGCAGGTGTATCGGCTGGTTTACCTGCACTCATCAAAGCGGCACAGATGGTCTGTATCTGCGACATCCCCATCAGGATCACCAGCGTCCCCGGCAGGACCGCAAGTTTACCCCAGTCCTGGGGTTCTTTACCGTCCTGTAAATGGCCGGTCACAACATGAAAACTGGAGGCAAAATCGCGGTGCGTGACCGGGATACCCGCTGCTGCAAGCCCGCCAATCGCGGAGGTGATACCTGGTACCACCTCGCACTCGATACCACACTCCCGTAGTGCTTGCATCTCTTCGCTCCCGCGACCAAAAACAAAGGGATCACCGCCTTTTAAGCGCACAACCCTGAGGCCTCTGCTGGCGCAATCAATCAGGATTTGGTTGATTTGTGGCTGCGGGATAGGGTGTCGATTCGCCTCTTTGCCCACATCGTGCAACTCACAACCAGCCGGGGCTTCCTGTAACAGAAGCGGATTAACCAGCCTGTCGAAAACAACGGCCCCGGCTTCACGCAGGCAGTTTAATCCTTTTACGGTCAGCAGACCTGGGTCGCCCGGGCCTGCGCCCACCAGCCAGACTTTACCTGTCATGCTTCTGCCTCCGCATATTCCGGCAGCCCGATGCGCATTACGTCACGGGCAATCATCAGTTCTTCATTGGTATTGATCACGGCGACTTTCACCACAGAATGGTCAGTCTGGATAAACGTGGCATTGCGGTCGTTTTTCCCGGCGTCAATGTCCAGCCCCAGGAAATGCAGGTTGCGACAGATGGCCGCTCTGGCTCGTGCGGAGTTTTCACCAATGCCGCCGGTAAATAACAGAACATCCAGCCCACCCAATTGCATTACATAGCTGCCGATAGTGGCGCGGATACGTTCGGCAAAAAGAGTGAGCGCCAGTGTTGCGCGCGCGTTGCCGGCATTCGATGCTTGTTCGACATCGCGAAAATCGTTCGATACGCCAGAGACCCCTAGCAGCCCCGATTCGTTATTTAGCAGAGCGTTAAGCTGTTGCGGCGACTTGTCTTCTTTTAACGCAATCCAGGGCAAAATAGAGGGGTCGATATCCCCGCTGCGGGTACCCATCATTACCCCCGACTGCGGTGTGAACCCCATAGAGGTGTTGACGGATCGCCCACCTTTAATAGCGCACAGGCTGCTGCCATTGCCTAAATGGCAGGAGATAACCCGCAATGCGCTTAATGGAACGCCCAGTTTTTCGGCTAATTGCTGGCTGACAAATTTATGGCTGGTGCCATGGAACCCGTAACGGCGAATCCCAAGTTCCGCGTAATAGCGCCAGGGCAGAGGGTAGATGAAAGCGCTTTGTTCCAGTGTTTGATGAAATGAAGTATCAAACACGGCAACCGCCGGGGCATGTGGCAGCGCCTGGCGAAAAATGCGAATGCCCGCTGCGTTGACCGGGTTGTGTAATGGTGCCAGTTCCGCAAGGCGTTCGATTTCTGCCAGTGCGTCATGGGTAATCAACGCCGAGTCTTTAAACGTTTCTCCACCATGTGCGACACGATGCCCCACGCCGTCTATTGCCGATAAGGAGGAGATAATGTTATGTGAAAGCAATTTTTCCAGCAGTAATTCCGCCGCCTCTTTGTGGTCGGCAATGGCACGTGTCTCCTGCCATTTTTGTTCCCCCTGCTTGAGGGTGAAAATGGCATCGGACAGCCCGATACGTTCGATCAGACCCTGACAGAGAAGCGTGCCAGCAGGCATAATAAGAAGCTGAAATTTAAGCGAAGAACTACCGGCGTTAATTGCCATTATTGTTCGGGACATGCGTGCTCCTGGGGTTGAAGAAAAGCGATGACCTCAGCGACACCCTGACCGGTTTGCGCGCTGGTGATAAAAAGATGCTCTGCACCTGACTGCCGTAACCACTCGCCGATTTGCGTGATCTTGTGTTCTGCGACAAGGTCGGCTTTGGTGATGATGCCAATCGTCTGGCGGTTCATTGGCAAGGTAAATCCGGGTGAAAATGGGCACCATTCGGCGTCGGCATTCAGTACCAGCGCCAGCACATCGGCTTCGCAGGCGCTGGTGAGTAAGGCGCTGTAGAGGCATCGGTTTTCGAGGTACTCCCCCGGCGTATCGATGGTCTCAGGTGACCAGACAATGGCCTGCGTTTTTTGATAGCGCATTGCCTCACCGCGTAAGCGTTGTGTCAGCGATGTCTTACCGCACTGGCTTGGGCCAATTAACATCATTCGTTTCATCGCGTCAGGTCCTTGTGACCTGGCAGGTCGTAAAATGCAGCATTTCGCCGAGTGAACGCGTTACCTGACGTAGTGCATACTCCACCGAGGAAACATCCCCCGTGAGGACCACGGCACCTGTGAAACGATCGATAAAACCGATCTCAACTGCCCCGGATTTGGTCGCGATATCGCAGGCGATGATTGAGGCCTCGCTGGGGGTAATCGTCAGAATGCCAATGGCAGAAGCCGTCTCGCTTAAGCCCAGCTTTTTGTAGAGATCTTTGCCTGGATTGGCGATCAAATGGGCCAGTGTGACCTGTTTACCGGGCACATACTCCTGAATCATGCGTTCAGTGCTGCGTTGTGTCTCCATTACCCCTCCACAATCTGTCGCCACATGGCTTCATGGGGACGCGGGATCACTGAGCGGTACACCAGCAGACCTTTTTCGCCAGCACTTTCACTGGCAACGGCGACGGCATTTTCCACATCCGAAATATCACCGGTCACGACCATGTAGCATTTGCCACCAATGCCGAACGCCATATGAACGCGTACCAGGGTGACATTCGACGCCTTCACAGCACGGTCGGCCGCGCTCACGCAGGCGGCTACACTCCAGGTTTCAACGATACCCACTGCCTGACGTTGCTCGACGGCATTGAGACCGCTAATCGCAGGCAGCACGCTGGCATGAATATTGGGAAGGACCAGGCTGTCGACCAGCATCTCTCCGGCCTGGCTGTCGCCCGTGGCAATGGCCTGCTGGACTGCGCCAACATCGCCTCCCACCATAACCAAAAATTTACCGGGGCAAAGCGTCTTACTGACCAGAAGCGTCACATTGGCGCTTTTGAGCATGGCATCACCCAGTTCCATGCCTTTGGCGATGCTGGTTAATTCAAGTATTCCAATAGCCTGTGACATGGTTATCCTCGTACAACCGTAATGGCTTTATCTGTGACCGACGCAATAACGCCATCGATACTGGCATGAAGGGGAACGCCCGGCATGCCTTCGGGGATATTGGCAATGCGCTGCCCCCGGATGACGACATCGCCTTCTTTTACGCAAGGAATCGCTGGCGCACCAATATGCTGGCGCAGCGGCAATACGACCTGTGAAGGGGTAATGACATGCTCTTCCAGCGGCGCATCCTGATACCAGTCGCGCAGGCCAAGCCTGGCCACCAGGCGCTTGACAGGGATCAGGCGATAGCGCGCCATCTCATCAGCCTCGCGAAGCGGCCCCTCATAGCGTGCGCCGCTGGCGCGTAAATGAACTTTAAGGAGACGGTTTACCCGCATCGGTGAGATGCCTACCGGGCAGGCGACGCTTTCACAGACGTTGCATTCAGAACAGGTCAGGGCACTGAGCAGCGTTTGCGGCGTAGCGACGTCCTGATAATTGACGGCCCGCACCAGAAGATGAGGCGAGAGTTCGTGGCCAATTAAATGCCGGGGGCAGAGATCGGTACATAACCGGCACTGCTCGCAGACGGTACGGGCGATGGTTAGCACGGTGCGGTCATCCTGCAGACGGCGCTGAATCAGCGAGTGTGATTTCGGCAGTACCAGCAGGCCACCCGTGGTTTTTGTCACCGGCACATCCAGTGATGGCAGCAGGCCGCCCATCATTGGGCCACCGTTAATAAAACCGGGCTCCTCTACCGTGGCGCCACCCGCCATTTCCAGCACTTCCCGTAACGACATACCCAGCGGGACCGTTACAGTCAGGGGATGACGTACCGCGCCGTTTACCGTCAGGGTTCTGCGGGTCACGGGATATTGCTGTTCCACCGCGCGTGCAATATTGAGAACGGTCTGCACGTTATTGACGACAACCCCCACGCTGACCGGCAGCGCGGCAGGCGGTACACGACGCCCTGTCGCCATCCAGATAGTGATAACTTCGTCTCCGGCGGGGTAGACGTCAGGCAGAATATGCAGACGAATCTGCGCAGGTAGCAGTGGGGTAAGTGCGGCAATGGCGGCGCGATATTTTTCTTTGAGCGCAATAATGCCCTCTGTCGCGCCCGTTGCCGTCATGCCATAAAGCACGCCACGCACCAGTCGTGCCGCCTGTTGCGCCATCAACTGCTGATCGACTTTCAACATCGGTTCGCATTCGGCGGCATTAACCAGAAAAATCTCGACCTGTGCCTGCAGTTTTACATGGGTTGGAAACCCGGCGCCGCCAGCGCCAACGACGCCCGCTTCGTGTACGCGCTGGCGAATGGTCTCTGCCGTTGCCGGAGTCAATTCGCCCCAGGGGGACGGGAGAAGGGCCGCTTCACTCACAGCAATTCCTCCAGAAGATGTCGAATGTCATTGCCATCGGCAGGGCGAGGCGTGGTTTTCAGCGTGACATCCGCCAGTGCAGCCTGAACCATGGCGGGGATCCGCTCGCGGAATTTATCTTTGTCTGCTTTTAGCGCGGCCGAGAGCGTCGGCATCTCACACTGCTGACGAAGCTGCTCAATCTGGCGAATCAGTGAATGAATGGCGACCAACTCATTCGCACCGGTCGGGCAAAAATGGCAGGCTTTAGCCAGCCGGGCATAACGCTTCGCCGCACGTTTATCACTGGCATTAAAGCGAATGACCGCCCCCAGCAGCAGCGCATTAGCTAACCCATGCGGCAGGTGAAATTGCCCGCCCAACTGATGTGCGATGGCGTGATTAATACCTAACCCCGCCTGGCTGAACGCCATCCCTGCGAGGGTCGCAGCGTTGTGCATTTTGCCACGCGTCGCCAGGCAGTCGCCTTTACGTACCGCCGTTGGCAGGTACTGGAACACTAACTGTGCTGCTTTCTCTGCCAGCGCATCGGTAAAATCGCTGGCCCGAGGCGACACATAGGCTTCAAGGGCGTGGGTCAGCACATCCATGCCGGTATTCGCCGTAATAGCAGGCGGGACGCTAACGACAAGCGTCGGGTCCAGGATCGCGATATCGGGATAGAGCGCATTATCGAACAACGGATATTTGATGCCTTTTTCGGGATCGCTTATCACGCAGGCGCTGGTCACCTCCGAGCCAGTGCCGCTGGTGGTCGGAATCGCGACACAGGTTTCGATATTGACGCCCTGTTGTTTGCTGAACCAGACGATCGCTTTCGCCGCATCCAGCGCGGAGCCGCCACCGAAACCAATAACCACCTGCGGCTGGAGTGAATGCATCTGTGTAACGCCTTCCACAACCGTGGCGATGGTCGGATCAGGTGTAATGTCGCTAAAGACGCTGATGCGGTTATCTGCCGGGATTGCCTTGCGCAGCCGTTCTATAAGCGGAGAGCTGGCAAGAAAACCGTCGCAGATAACCCATATGTGCTTGTTACGAAAGCGTTTAAGCACCTCAAGGCTTCCCGCTCCGCTGTAGAGTCGCGTTTGTAGCGAAAATCTCTTCATATCGGCCTCAATTAGCGAATGGAGAAACCGTTGGTCAGTACGCAACGACGCGAACGGGCAAAGGTTTTTGCTGATGTCGTGCCTTCGCCGGTTGGTGTGGCGATAGTGAACGTGGTAAAGCCTTCACCGCCCACGCCAATCCCCGCATAAGACGGTCCGTTTTTCACAAAAATAGAGGTCTGCAGGCTGCGTGCGGCCAGGTTCAGTCGGGAGACATTTTGTGAATGCATCACCGCCGTGTGGTGCAAACCCTCCTCAACAACGAGGGCAAGGGCGAGGGCGGCATCAAAGTCGTTAACCCGAACGACAGGCAGTACGGGCATTAACTGCTCTGCGATAACCAACGGATCGTTGCCTTGTACTTCGGCTATCAACAGGCGAGGCGCTTTAGGCGGCACACTCAGACCGGCCGCTTGCAGAATGTGTGAAGGGCTTTTACCGACCAGTTTTTTATTGGCCACCCCATCCTGGATACAGACGGCACGCAGTTTATCGATATCCGCACCGGTAATGCGCAGCGCGCCAAATGCCTGCATCTGTTGCATCAGGCGGTCGGCAACACAGTCGACAACAATCAGACTCTTTTCTGCAATGCAGGGCAGGTTGTAATCGAAGGATGCGCCGTTGATGATGTCTTCCGCTGCTTTCACCAGATCGGCAGTTTCGTCGACGATACAGGGTGGGTTTCCGGCACCTGCGCCGATCACTTTCTTGCCACTTTTTAGGCCCATCAGCACAATGCCTGGGCCACCGGTAATCGCCAGCAGGGCGATTTTTGGATGTGCCATCATCTGCTGGGTGGCTTCGAATGTAGGTTCGGCAACGGTTACTACCAGGTTGCGAATACCCGTATGGCGAAACGCGATATCTTCAATCATGCGGATCAGCTTGAGCGAAACCTTTTTCGCACCCGGATGCGGGCTGAAATAGATGGTATTGCCTGCCGCCAGCATGCTGATGCTGTTGTTAATAATGGTTTCGGTCGGGTTCGTGCTCGGCGCAACGGAACCAATAACGCCAAACGGGGAATATTCGAATAACACCATGCCGCCGTCGCCGGTCAGCGCGGTGGTGGTGAGATCTTCTATACCCGGGGTGTTTTCCAACGCGGCTTTGTTTTTGAGAAACTTGTCTTCTTTGTTGCCCATACCGGTTTCTGTGGCGCTCTCTTCGGCCAGTTCGGCCAGATAGGGAGCCAGCTCATCACGAATACCGCCAATAATGGCGCTGCGGGTTTTTAAGGGACACTGTTGATAGCGCAGGAAGGCCTGGTGTGCTGCGTCGATAGCTTCTGATGGCGTGGCGAATACCCCTTTGGTGCAGCTCTCTTTTTTCTCTTGTGTAGGTGTGAGTTGTTCGCTCAGGATGGTGCGAATAAGGGTTTCAAGTTCGGTCGTGTTCATTATTTTTTTCCCATATTAATCGCCGCAAGTGCGGTCTGAGCAATGTCCATGTCTTGTTCAACGGAACCGCCGCTGATGCCAAGACCACCAATAATGTTGCCGTCACGCCAGATGGGGAAACCGCCTCCAAAAGTGACAACTTTGCCTTCCATGTGCGCCTCTAACCCATACAGCGCGCGTCCTGGTTGCACGGCGTCTGAAAGTTCGTGTGTGGCCGATCTCATCGCGACCGCCGTCCAGGCTTTTTTCGGTGCCAGGTCGCTACTGACCAGCAGCGCGTCTGGCATGCGCCAGGTCAGCATGCCGATGCCATGGGCGTCCACGACGCTTATCACCACCGGCACATTAAGCTCGCCAGCGCGTGTCATCGCGGCTTTGGCCAGTTGATGAAGGTCATGAAATGAAAGTGACATAGAGGTGCCTTTCGCCGGTATGGCTTGTGCCGCAGCGCGATAACGCGCCGCGACTTCGTGAATGACTTTTTCCTGGTGCGCCAGATGGTCTTCAAGGCGGGCCAGCGCGTACAAGCAGTCGGAAAGGCGGTTGATATAGCGCATCAGCACCTGACGGACGTTTACCTGTTCACTTAACTCCACCAGGCGACGCTCGGCTTTGCGGGCCAGTGTCCGGGCAACATGCAAACGGGCTGCTGCTTCGCAGCGGCCTGGCAGCACAAAGCTGTGGACGTTGTCGACCTGGGACATCGCGTTGTCTATTACTTGTTCCAGCGCAGCAATATCTTCAGTACTGACATAGCGCTGTTTTGGCGAGGGTGTTTCGCTTTCACTCGCCAGTTCTGCGCTAAACCAGAAAATCTGCAGTTGCACCGCGTCCAGGAATGGCTTGCTGGCGGGGGCTTGCACGGCGCAGGCACAGAGACTCAACTGAGAGTTGAGTTCATCCAGCGTGCCGTATGCTTCGACGCGCGGATGGGTTTTGCTGACGCGCTGGCCGCTAAACAGAGCCGTCGTGCCAGCGTCGCCAGTGCGGGTATAAATGGCCATTATTCCTCCTTAGCGCGACAGGGTGTCGACAATGCCCACCACCGCCAAATCAATGGCTTCGTTCGGGCCGGAAAAAACATGCCTCGCACTGGAGCCACTGCTGAGCAGAACCAGTTCGCCGACACCTGCGCCAACGGAATCGATGGCTACTTCATCACCCTGTAATGGATTGGCGGGAAGTTCGTCGTCTGCCGTAACCCGCCGGACCAGCAGCAATTTTTTGCCCACCAGAGAAGCGGATTTTTGTGTCGAGACCACCGAGCCAGTTACCCTTGCGAGATGCATGCTTTACTCCTGCTTCACGAGTCGTATGTGTTGCGAAATCACTGCGTCACGGGCCAGTGCCGTGATAACCGTTTTACGTGAGACAGCAAGCCAGCACGCGTTGAGGCTAGCGACATCGCGGTAGCTCAATACTTTTGCCTGATGGATAACCACCGTGACTCCTTGCTCATCCATAAACGTCACAGGCAGTTTTGCCAGTGTTTTCAGGGGCAAGCAGGACAGCAGCCTGCTGTTTAACGTAATGCTCACTGACATGCCCAACGCCAGAGCTTCAAAAAGGTGTGCAACGGCAATATTGTCCTGAGCGCCGTCTGCCAGCGCCCCGAGAAAACACAGATCGATTTGTTGCACGCAGAGCGCGTCATGGTTCAGAAAAAACTTCATCACAGAAGCATGACGCAGCGCTTCCTGACTGAGCGTGAGGGTGTTGCCCTGCCTGGCCTGCAGGCGGGCAACGATCAGCCCGACGATGTGCGCTAACTGTTCACTGTTCATGCGCGTGGTACCAGGCGAGCGCGAGCGCCAGGTTCGTCTGCGCCACAGGCATTCGCTTCATCGGTATCGATATGCATTTCGAGAAGCAAACCCGGCGCCACGCGGATGGCGACATCATCAAAAATCACCCGGCGCCCGGTGCCTTCAATTGCAACGCAGACGTTATCACCATGGGAAACGCGCAGAACCAGGGCGTCCAGCGGCGACATATGAATGTGCCGTTGTGCGACGATGACACCGTTGGGTAAGTCGATTTCCGCATACGGACTCACCAGCCTGATCCCTGGTGTACCCGCCTGATTGCCGGACATCCGCAGCGGGGCGGCGATACCCAACATACGGGCGTCCGTACGAGAAATCTCGACCTGGCTGGCGCCGCGTAGTGGGCCAAGCAGGCGCACATTTTTTAGTTGCCCTTTTGGTCCTGCCAGCGTGACAGTTTGCTCTGCCGCAAAATAACCGGGTTGCAGCAACGCTTTTTTAATCGTCACCGTCTGACCTGGAAATAACCGCTCGAAATCCTCAGGTGAAAGATGGATATGTCGGTTCGATATACCCAGAGGGATGGGACGCGCACGCATCTCATCGAGAACCTGAGTGACCACATTTTCGACTAACTGTTTATCCATGTTTATTCCCCTCGCTGACCGCTATGAATACACAGCGAGCGTGGTTCCCCTTTCTGGCGTGGACACGTCGGGTCAAGGCAAAGATTGCAGGTCACCAGTTGAATCGCCGCCGATTCGGAAGCGGCGGATGTTTCTCCACGCAATGGCTGCACGTGCTCAATGCTCTGAACCGGTTTTTCCGTCGTTGTTATCGACACAGGGGGCGTTTCAGAGATGGCTGCACGCGTTTGCGCAGAGGCCAGAATCCCCTCAGCAGGCCGCGCAATGACCTTTTGTGCCACCAGCCCGTTACGCGTTTGCGCAAAGTTGGCACCAGTGATGATGGCCGACTGAACAGAGGCCACATCACCAGCGACTTTGATTACCGTCCAGCCAGAGCCATTGGTTTTTTCCATACCCAGCAGCGTGATGGAAGCGGCTTTCGCCATAACATCCGCGCAACTGATAGCCAGCGCCAGACCGCTAACTTCAAGTAATCCGAGTGATTGCTTCACGCTGTGCTCCTTTATCTGCCAGTCAGGCTGATTTCGGTAAAATGGCTTCGACGTCGCTGTGCGGACGCGGGATCACGTGACAAGATTTCACTTCACCCACCGCGCTGGCTGCCGCAGCGCCTGCGTCAACGGCGGCTTTCACTGCACCCACGTCACCGCGCACCATGACGGTGACCAGACCCGAACCAATTTTTTCGTAACCTACCAGTTGCACGTTGGCGGATTTCACCATGGCATCGGCGGCTTCGATTGCACCCACCAGACCTTTTGTTTCAACCAGTCCCAATGCGTTGTTCATACTGCGTTTCTCCTGTTTATGGATAAAAGTGGTTACCGGAACGGTATCCCCTTCACCAGTCTGGCGGCGTTATTACCTGCCTTGCGCCGGGACTGGAGGTCTTCATGAAGCATCAGCGTAAAAAGCGGCGCTGATGCGGGTAAATTTCGGTAATGGATAACCAGTTGCTGGTTATCGCAGGCGATGCCAACCAGCAGTGCTGACTGGTTGGCCGCCTGCCAGGCATGGGCGACGACATCAAGCCCGGAGGCCTGTTGCCAGCGCCAGGGAATACCTTCCTCTTCAATTCCCCACAGCACTTCCTGCCACTGCGGCTGGCACTCTGCGAGCGCGGTGATAACGATGACCGGACTGTCCTGCTTAACGTCCATTGGCATACTCCTTCTGCCAGGAGAGGATCAGCCCCGTTGCCACCGCGTTGCGTGGACCTTCAACGCCCCGGATATTTCCCCGTCCGGCCACCAGTCGGTAGTGGGCAAGGGCATCGGTGACGAGTTGCGGTATCTCGAAGTCGAGTGAGGAGCCGCCAACCAGCACCACGAATGGAATATCGCGGATATTTCCGGTAGGGCTTACCTGGCGCAGCGCGCGCAGGGCATTGGTGACAAACACGCGTTCTTTGGCGCTGCGGCGAATAATGCGTACTTTTTCCAGCACCATGTCTCCCGGCAGCGGTACCAACTCATCGGGTTTCACAACACACACGCGGGCAAACACCGCAGGTGGAAGAGGGGTCGGGAAAAACTGCACGCTGCCGTCTTCATGGCGCAGGTGAAATAGGCTTTCGACTTTCGCCAGCGGGTACTTTTTGATTTCCTCCGCAAGGTAGCGATCCTCGAGCCCCAGTTCGCGAGCGATGATCATCGTCACCATGTCTCCGGCTCCGGCCAGATGGGTGGCGGTAATTTGCCCCTGCGGCGTGATAATGGAGGCGTCGGTAGAACCGGCGCCAAGGTCAAGAATGGCCAGCGGCCTCGATGTGCCCGGCGTGGTGAGCGCACCAAAGATAGCGGCTTCTGCTTCTGCACCGCCCACCTGCACATCAACGTGTAGCTTTTGCTCAATTTCGCGGGCAATCATGGCCATCTGTAGGCGGTCCGACTTGACCATCGAGGCGATGCCAACGGCTTGTTCGAGGGAGAACTCACCCGCCAGCCCCCCTGTCACGTTGACCGGGACAGCGGTATCGACAGCGAGAAGATCCTGAATAAATACATCGCTGCTGGGTTTGTTGGTGAGCTCAGCCATGGTCTGGCGGACATGTTCCAGCATGCCGCCGATATTGGTGCCAGCCTCGCCGGTGACGTTATCCAGTGTTGGACATTCATTCACCGCTTTCATGATGGCATCGGCCCCGGCGGCAACATCGACCTTGAGCGTTCTGCCTTTGGCGACTAACTCAATATTCCCTGCGGGGATTGAGCGGGCTTTGACATCACCGGACGGTGTTTTCACGACGACGGCGGAACGGTTGCCAATCAGCGCCCTGGCCACGGGCACGATGTTGCGTGTCTCATCAGCGCTCAGGGAAAAGACAGTGGCGATGCCGTAAGGGTTAGAGAGACTTTCGATAACCTTGCCCGGCATCGCCACTTCAACAGCGGCGAGCATCCCCATCGGAATGCGCTCGATATACAGCACTTCGTCAACGATGGGGACAGGGCGCTCAAGGCGGTTATTGACCAGTACGCCATCGTCGCGCTGCAAAATGATGCCGTTGATGTGATAGCCGACTCGCGTTGAGGCGTTAACCATGCGCGCAACATCGGAAAAATCGAATGCAGCGGAAACAACCAGAATATAAGGTTGATCCGCTGGACGCGTCAGAAGCTCTTCCGGTGTGATAGTGATACCTACCCCCAACCCTATACCGCCGGGTGTTTTCGGGTTATGGCCTATCATTGTTGATTCGGTAATGATGGTTTCCGTGATGGTTTCCATCGCTACATCACCGATCACCGGTGTCGCTTCGTTAATACGAATAAGCGAAATATCGCTGACAGAGATACCCACATTGGCGACAACTTTGTTCAGCGCTTCCTTAATGCCGAATACATTGCGCAGTGTGCCTTTAATACCCGTCGTTTCCGCAAGCGAACTGCTCACAATGTTCAGTGCGCCAGTCTCATCCATGGTGGCCAGTGCCACCTCGGTTGACGAGTTACCTATATCAATGCCAGCTATATAACGCATAAGTCATCCCTGTGATTAATCGTCGCCTTTAAGTTTCTTGCGTTCGACGTAAAGCACTGCCGCTTCACGTACAAATGCTGCGCAGATTTTTGCTTTGTAGTGGCTTTCCAGATCCTCTGCGATATCCAGCAATTCTTGCCTGGTTGAACGGTAGGGACGCAGCGCGTTGTAAATCTCCAGGATACGGTCATCCGGTACGGCGGTCAGTTCCGCCGCGCGCTCGAAGTTCATAGCCAGCCGGTCACGCCCTGCATCTTTGGCGATAGACGCCTGGATACGCAGGGTTTCCGGGGTGATACGCATATCCTGTGCGGTGATTTTCCCGTCCAGCACACTCTCCAGCGTTAACTCATCCAGGGTTTTATTGGTGGATGTTTTCACCCACTCCGGATGTTTATTCGCCAGCGGGTAATCGCTAACTTTGGCCTGGTGCGTGGTGCCGCCTGATGGCGCGGTTGGCGCCGTTACCGGGGCTGCCCCCTGCAGGCTATTCATACGGCTCAGCACATCACGAACCATTGATTCAATTGCGTCAGAATTCATGGTGTTGTCCTTTTAAAGCGCAACGCGCAGCTCTTGCGGGTTTTTCCCGGTCACGACGTATTTGGTCTCTTTGATATGCAGAATGGCGGACTTGGCCTGATATTTCGGACGCGCCATCTGATCGTTCAGCGTCGGCACAGGCTGCGGCGATTCGCGTTTCGCGTATTGCGCGGCGTTTTTGCCAATCTGACGATAGGTTTCAAGCGTCAGCAAAGGTGCCTGCGGGAAAAGTTCCAGGTTAGAAAGCGGCGGTAATCCTTGTTGGTGAATGACCGTTGTGCCTTTTGACTGAATACCCACAGAGATGCCCGAGCCGCTAAGACGGTTACCTTCCACGGCGACGAACGCCACGTCAGACGATTTGAAACAGCGAATCACGCGTGCTTTCACGCCTTCTTCTTCAATGCCGGCAATCACCTCGCGCAGGATGCTCTTGTGCGGTAAACCGACGATGTTCACGGTTTGCGAAAGACCGAAAGCAGGACCAACGGCGATGATCACTTCATCCTGTTGGGTGCCGGGTTTCGCTTCGCCAATTTCCGTCAGAAA
The DNA here is from genome assembly GCF_015167655.1 of Citrobacter sp. BDA59-3. NCBI lineage: Bacteria > Pseudomonadati > Pseudomonadota > Gammaproteobacteria > Enterobacterales > Enterobacteriaceae > Citrobacter > Citrobacter sp. BDA59-3. The sequence goes on along the minus strand of NZ_CP063427.1, from coordinate 3,491,013 downwards.
GCCGCCCTCAGCCGTTGCTGCAGGTTTTGCGGTACCGCCAGGTTGGGCGCTAAACGAGACTTTTTTATCGCTGGTTTGCATCTCTGCCAGCACATCTTCGATGATCTGGCGCAGCAATTTTTCGTTGATTTCCATCATTCACCCCTTAGCCCAATTCGTTCGGATCGAGTGCGCCCGGGATATTTTTGATCTCTTCCCAGCGTTCACCTTGCAGGCGATAACCTGTTGCCGGACCGGCATAGTCGTTTACATCGTTTACCGCTGAGAGCACCAGCCCATCGCCGACGATGATGGCCGAGGTATGCAGGTAGTCACCGGTCAGTTTGGCTTTTTGAATGTTCAGCATGTCTTGCGCGACATCTTTAAAGCCGCCCTGGGCCAGGGCTTTCACCACTTCGAGACCGTTACGGTTCTTATTGATGATCTCCTGGGCGAATTTGATGTCTTCGACGATATTGCGCTCTGGCATATCTTTTGAGCCGTGGGCGTAGGTTGCCGCTTCCACTTCTTCGTCAGTGATAGGGGGTAATCCCATTCCTGCGAAGACGGCCTGCAAAGCACGAGCCGCTTTGTTGCGAATGGCGATGACATCTTCTTCACGCACCGGACGTAAACCGCCGTCAACTTTCAGGTCACGCTGGATAACGTTGTAATCGTCAAAGTCTTCCGCATCTTCGTTGGAGCCTGCGAACATGTTGTCGTAGTTCGGCACAGCGGAATAACCGGAGGAGATAAAGTCAGTACCCGGTAAGAACTGCATTAGCAGACGGGCGGTACGGCGCATATCCGAGTGGGTAAATGTCTGGTCATTACTGGAGGCGCACTCCAGATCCAGGGCGGCACAAATCAGGTTTTCGGCAAGAATGGCGCGAATCCCTGACGGCACGGCAGAAGGCACACCCACACAGCTTACCGAGCCGTTTTGCAGACCCTGAACACCGGCGGCTTTAGTGATGTAAATGCAGCGTGCTTCCAGATACAGCATGGATTTACCTTCGGCATAACCCATCTGAACTTCTGACCCGGAGCCGGAGGTGAAGCGCATTTTCAGGCCACGCGAGGCATAGGAAGATGCCAGGAAACCTTTTGACCACGGGGTATCATCGCCGTCGGTAAACACAGGCTCAGTACCATAAACCGAGATGGTTTCCGCATAGCAGGTGTGGCCGAGCATCCCCAGTTTCAGTTCGGTTGCTTCTTCCAGTGAGCATTGGGTTAATACGCCAGGGCGACCAACCTGTGAACCGACTAACAGTGCGATGGCATTGAAGGGGGCATAACGGGCGACCGCGACGGTGGTTTCCTGTTCGTCGAATCCACGGAACGCACCTTCGGCGGCATCAGCGGCAATTTGCACCGGGTTGTCTTTAACGTTAGTGACGTGCGCCTGCTGTGATGGGGTACGACGTGCGCGCATTTTCTGCATCGACATCATCATTTCCACGACATTCATGTGCGACACCACTTCGACGATTTTTGCCGGCGTCATTGCGGTGGTGAGCGGCACAATGTCGCTGCGCTTAACGTTAGGATCGCAGAGCATGTTGGCGAGCTTGACTGAGTCCATCGCCATCACTTCTTCCGCGCGATCCAGGTTGATACCGTAGCGGGCAATAAAGTGGTCAATCAGGTCAAATTTACTGGCGGGTTTACCGTCCAGTTCAGTAACCACGCCGTCGACAATGCGAATAGAGGGTTTGGGATCGTTCGGGCTTTCCATTGCGATAAAGCCTTCTTCAATCCACTCCTTCACAAAGCCGTCCTGGTTAACAGGGCGTTTCGCCAGCGCTTCAAATCGTTTCGATCTCATGAAACAGCCTCTCTGTTATCAGATGTAGGACGGGCGGTCGTTTTTCGGCTCAGACCCCATTGTGCCCAGTACGGTTTTACCGATTTCCCGTGCAGAAATGACGGCCTGACGTACAGCGCCGGAGTCACCGGAGATGACCAATATGGCTTCGTTGCTGTAGCTGGTGCCTTTTGCCGGGGAGCTATACGCCACCACTTCCACATTGGCAGATTTCAGTGCCGTATCGGCCATTAACACGCCGACGGAGGCTGGTGCGCCAACAATCACGCCGCAGGCACGGCCAACCGGCGCGCCGAACGCTTTTTCCAGCGCGTAACTGGCGCGAGCGGTGTATTGCATTTCGATGTGGCCAGCTTCGTTGGCATAAACATCGCCGAAGGTGCGGTCGAGTTCTTTCAGCGCAACCTCGATGGCGCGTTTGACGTCGGAAACATCATTACCGCCAAACAGGATCAGTGAGCCGTGGCCCGCACCGCCTTTGGTATCACGCGGTAATTCGATGCTGATCACTTCGGTGTTAGTTGCTTTGACGGCTTCATCCGCCGCCATGATGTGCGGACCTGCGCCAGTACGTGCGCCGAGTATGCCGATTGAGCGGTAGCGCTTTTCCAGCTTCATTGCATCAAGCAATGCGCTATCGACGTTCGCGATCACCAGACCAACGGTGTCGCCAATCGCCGTACCAACAAATTCCGTTAAACTGCAGCTTTTTTCTGCCATAGCCGTCTCTCGTTTGGGATGGGTTACAGTGGGGGAGGTCGCAGGTGTCGGTGAAGACACTTTGGCGATCACCTGAGCCATGATCTGTTCCACCAGGTCATTGCTACTCATTGGCTAATTCCCTTAGGTAAGATTTTTTCAACATCAGTGTGCGGACGCGGGATGACGTGTACGGCTTTCACTTCACCCACCTGAGCGGCTGCGGCAGCACCTGCATCCGTTGCTGCTTTCACGGCGCCAACATCGCCGCGAACAATGACTGTCACCAGGCCAGAACCTATTTTCTCGTAGCCCACTAACATGACATTGGCGGATTTCACCATTGCATCTGCGGCTTCAATTGCGGCTGTTAAGCCTTTGGTTTCCACCATTCCTAATGCTTCTTGTTGCATAAAAACCTCGATAAGGTTGTCCCGATTTTTGGACTATACAAATAAGCGAGGAAAAAGAATGGCTGTCTTTAAATTACATTCGGAACTTCCTGGTTTAGTTAAGTGAAATAATTGCTTTTATAATTCTTATGTTTATGATTTTTAATGGTGTTTTATTGGTATTGGCATGGCAAAATATTGCTATGTCAATTTCACATTTACATTTTTGATAATGACTTTATAAAAGTGATGTGATATTTGCGCGGGCGAAATCATTCTGTGAGCAATGCTGTAAAACGACACACGAAAAATAACAATAATTTGTTATTTCAATAAAACGAATAATAGTGAGTGAAATAGGGCTCAGCTCCATATTCATTTAGTCTGAATGGCAAAATATTGTTATTGAGAGGCGATTTTTTTGACGTTTTTACCCTGAGGTTGCCAACACTTTTCAATATCGCATTCCTATAGTGAGCGGCGTTGTACTCTGCTGCCAGCTTCAGGCGTGCTGGTGAGATCGTGACTCTACCTGGAAGGTGACACAAATGAATGATTCACTTAAGGCACAATGCATTGCCGAGTTTTTAGGCACAGGGCTGTTCTTGTTCTTCGGAATCGGCTGTCTGTGCGCCATGAAAGTTGCCGGGGCTACGCTGGGGCTATGGGAGATTTGCATTATCTGGGGGCTGGGCATTTCATTGGCCGTATATCTGACCGCCGCAGTGTCCGGTGCGCACCTGAACCCCGCGGTTACCATCGCCTTGTGGCTGTTTGCCTGCTTCCCTGCTCGTAAGGTGGTGCCGTACATTGTGGCGCAAGTTGCGGGTGCGTTCGGTGGGGCCGCGGTCGCCTATTTGCTCTATCACAGCGTGTTCATTGAATATGAAACCGCTCATCATATCGTTAAAGGCAGTGTGGAAAGCCTGCAACTGGCATCGTTATTCAGCACTTATCCGGCTGCCGCGCTGAGTATCTGGGAAGCGGGCCTGGTTGAAATTATCATTACCTCAATCTTGATGTGTATGATCATGGCGCTGACCGATGACGGCAATGGTGTGCCACGTGGTCCTTTAGCACCGCTGTTGATTGGTGTGCTTGTGGCGGTGATTGGTGCGGCTACCGGGCCATTAACAGGATTTGCGATGAATCCGGCGCGTGATTTTGGCCCGAAATTGTTCACTTTCTTCGCGGGTTGGGGAAACATTGCGTTTACGGGGGGCCGCGATATTCCGTATTTCCTCGTACCGATTATTGCACCCATTATTGGGGCTTGCGGAGGGGCTGCCTGCTACCGTTATTTGATTGGCAAAAACCTCCCTTGCAATGCCTGTAAGCTGGAAGAGAGCAAAAGCTGACGCCTCCTCGAAATAGCGTCTTGAAATAAATGTCCGAAGATTATTTATTTCGTGATCTGCTTTCACGAACGCACGAAATCGTCTCCCAGGGATGGGAGACTTTTGTTATCTTGAATTCAGCCTATGGTCATTCAGTGTTATTGATTGTCATTTAATATGAATGATGTGTAAACAATATAGGTTTGTTTATAACAATAAATTAAAATTAACTGAGAGGTTTTATCATGATTTCTGCGAGTGCACTAAACTCCGAACTCATTAATAAAATCGCCCAGGATTTTGCACAAGCCACCGGTCTGGCCGTTGTTGTCGTTAATATCCACGGCGAAGAAATTTCCGAGCTTTTCAACTTCACACCCTTTTGCCAGCTGATGCGTCAGAACCCGCAACACAGCGCGCGGTGTCGTATGAGCGATCGTTGTGGCGGCTTCGAAGCCTCTAAATCCAACCAACCCTGCATCTACCGTTGCCATGCCGGGCTTACCGATTTTTCTATTCCGTTGGTCATTGCCGGGCACCTGGTCGGGTTTGTACTGTGTGGGCAGGTACGTTTGCGTGAAGGCGATAGTGTTGAACTCGTTAATATCCTTAACATTGACGATCGCTGGCAGGCGGATCAGAAATTGATGGATGAGTTTCTGAACGTACCAGAGATGGATTACTCGCGGGTCATTGCATCAGCCGATCTGCTTAAACTGATAGTCGAAAATTGCCTCAAAAAACAGCTCAATTTCGTCGTTATTAAAGATCAGCAACAGGCGCAGGAGGCGGGGCGAACGAGTCGAAATCAGGGGCCGCATGACAGTAAGATGAAGAAGGCGTTGCGCTATATTGATGCCCATCTCTCTGATGAGTTGCGCCTCGAAGACGTGGCGGCGCATGTTTATCTTAGCCCGTATTATTTCAGTAAGCTGTTCAAAAAATATCAGGGAATTGGCTTTAACGCCTGGGTCAATCGCCAGCGTATGGCCAGCGCAAAAGAAATGCTGTGTCACAGTGACTGGAGTATCGCCAGCATCGCGCGCAATTTAGGATTTTCTCAAACAAGTTATTTTTGCAAAGTATTTCGCCAGACATATCAGGTGACGCCACAAGTTTTCCGCCTGCAGAATAATGCAAACTATGACGGCGATTAAATTTCCGATAACAATATTTTGTTATTCCTAAAACCAATAAAATTGCCTGAAAGACCGTCAAAATAAGAGATTAGAGAAAAGGCCGAACAATAAATTGTTATAGCGCAACAAATTATTGCCGATGCAGGGATAAACTGAACCAGTTTTTATTTCCCTGATGCGATAGATTGCAGTCAGGAGAAAAATCACTTTTTCAGCAATATGCTGTATGAGTGAAACGAATAATGAAGCCAACAGGTTTGCCGCAAATTATCGCGGCTGGGAAGGGGGTGAGAATCCCCCGCAGCCCCCGCTGCTGTGATGCTGACGACCCCGTAATCACCACTGATCGCAAGATTGGGAAGGACGGGCGAGGACGACGCTAAGCCAGAAGACCGACCTGATGGTTACTCTCAACAACTTCGGTGGGAAGTCGGTTGCTCAGACGCGTACAGTCATTGACTGGGACTACGCACAGCCTGACACAGCCTTTCCACCCTTAACGGGGCTTTAAGGTATGTCTGACGGGCGTCGCGCCTTTATCCTTGCCGGTACCGGAAGTGGCTGTGGTAAAACTACCGTCACCCTCGGCCTGCTGCGCGTTTTACAGCAGCGCGGTATGCGGGTACAGCCATTTAAAGTCGGCCCGGACTATCTCGATACCGCCTGGCATACCGCCGTAACGGGCGTGGAATCCCGCAATCTTGACAGCTTTATGCTGCCTGCCCCGACGCTGAACGCCTTGTTTAACCAGCAAATGCAAGCCGCCGATATCGCCGTAATTGAAGGCGTCATGGGCCTTTATGATGGCTATGGCACTGACCCTGATTATTGCAGCAGCGCCGCACTGGCAAAACAGCTTGGCGTACCGGTCATCTTACTGGTCGACGGAAAAGCGGTGTCGACCTCTATCGCCGCCACGGTGATGGGTTTTCAACATTTCGACCCTGCGCTCACTATTGCGGGTGTTATTGTTAACCGCGTCAACAGCGACAGCCATTACCAGTTGCTCAAACACGCTATCGAACGCTATTGCGGCATTCCTGCGCTGGGCTACGTGCCCGTGACGGCCGGAGTGGCATTGCCGGAGCGGCATCTGGGGCTGGTCACCGCACGTGAATCTGTCATTGACTCCCTATCCTGGCGTGATTTTGCCGGGCGCATCGCGCAAACGCTGGATATCGATAAGCTGCTTTCGCTGAGCACGCTCCCATCATTACCCGAGGGGCAATGGCCCGCTTTACCGGCGCGTGACGAAGGGGAAGGGATAACGCTCGCGCTGGCCGATGACGAGGCATTCAACTTTTATTACCCCGATAACATAGAACTGCTTCGCAATACGGGTGTGAAGATTGTGCGCTTTAGCCCGCTGCACGACGCAAAATTGCCCGAATGCCAGATGCTCTGGCTCGGCGGCGGCTACCCGGAACTCTACGCTTGCGCCCTTTCTGCTAACAGGCCCATGCTTGACGCTATCCGTTCGGCGCACCAGCGTGGTGTGGCGATCTACGCCGAGTGCGGCGGCCTGATGTATCTCGGCTCTACGCTTCGCGATGCCGCAGGTGACATTCATTCTATGGTGGGCGTGATACCCGGTCACAGCGAGATGGGAAAACGCCTGACCCGCTTTGGCTATTGTGAAGCCACCGCCAGCCAGCCCATGCTGCTTGCCGATGCAGGCGAGACGCTGCGCGGCCATGAATTCCACTACTCCGATTTTACCCCTGAGCAGGATGCGGTCATGCAGTGCCGGAAAACCCGCGATGGCAGGATGTTGTCCCAGTGGCAGGGCGGCTGGCAGGTGGGCAACACCTACGCCAGCTATCTGCACATCCATTTTGCTCAACGCCCGACCATGTTGAGCCGTTGGATCGCCGCCGCAAGGAGCGTGTTATGACGATCCTTGCCTGGTTTGTCGCTTGGCTTCTTGACCGCTGGCTGGGTGACCCTCCGCACTGGCCGCATCCGGTCCGCTGGATCGGCGCACTGATTACGCTGACACAGCGTGCCGTTCGCCGGGTCTGCCATTCCGATACCGCCTTGCGTATTGGTGGCGGGGTGATGTGGCTGGTGGTCGTGGGTATGACCTGGAGTGTGGCATACGGCGTGCTGGTCTGCGCGCAAGCCATCCATCCATGGCTCGGTTGGTGTGTGGAGGTGTGGATGATCTACACACTGCTGGCGGCGCGTTGCCTGGCAGATGCGGCACGGGAAGTAGAGCACGCCTTGCGCCACGGCACTCTTGCCCAAAGCCGGGAGAAACTCTCCTGGATAGTCGGGCGCGACACTTCGCAGCTACAGCCACCGCAGATCACCCGCGCGGTCGTGGAAACCGTGGCAGAAAATACGGTGGATGGCGTTATCGCCCCGCTGTTCTTTTTATTGCTGGGCGGCGCGCCGCTGGCGATGGCCTACAAAGCGGTAAATACCCTCGATTCGATGGTGGGCTACAAACACGAAAAATATCGTGCCATTGGCATGGTGAGCGCGCGTCTGGATGACGTGGCCAACTTTATTCCGGCCCGCCTGAGCTGGCTACTGCTGAGCGTTGCCGCCTGGTTTTGCCGCCTGAACCCGGCACGGGCATTGCGTATCGGCTGGCGCGATCGCCGCAATCACAGCAGCCCCAACTGCGCCTGGCCGGAAGGCACCGTTGCGGGCGCGCTTGGCGTGCAGCTTGGCGGCCCAAATGACTACTTCGGCCAGCGCGTCGAAAAACCCTGGATTGGCGATGAGACTCGCGCCATCACCGTTGAAGATATTACGCAAACCATACGCCTGATGTGGGTAGCCTCCACCCTGGCTCTGGCCATATTTGCGCTTACGCATGTTACGCTCGCAGGAGCAGCAATCTGATGAAAACAATGGATTATTTGCAGCAACCCCAGGCCATTGAAGACAAAAGTTTTGTCATTATTGGCGATATCATTCGCGAAACGCGGCCTGATTACCGTTTTGCCAGCCCTCTGCACGAAGCCATCATCAAACGAGTGATCCACACTACCGCCGATTTCGACTGGCTGGACATCCTGTGGTTTTCCCCGGATGCCCTTGAAAGCCTCGGCAGCGCGATTCGCAGCGGCTGTACGCTTTATACCGACACCACCATGGCCCTTTCCGGGATAAACAAAACTTTGCTGGCAAAATTTGGCGGCGAGGTGAAGTGCTACATCAGCGACCCGCGCGTGGCGCGTAAAGCAAAAGAGGCGGGGATCACCCGCTCGATGGCGGCGGTGGATCTGGCGCTCAGCGAAGAGGGCGAAAAAATCTTCGTCTTCGGTAATGCCCCCACCGCGCTGTTCCGCTTACTGGAGCAAAACGCTCAGGTGCGTGGCGTGGTTGGTGTCCCGGTCGGGTTTGTCGGTGCGGCAGAATCGAAAGATGCGCTGGTGGAAAGCGGGTTGCCGGGCATTGCCGCGCTGGGGCGTAAAGGCGGCAGCAATGTGGCGGCGGCGATCGTTAATGCCTTTTTATATTTCATGCGGGAGGCGTAATGAGCGAAGAGACATTCGACGCCCCGGTGTGGCACAACGGCAAAGCGCTACGCAAAGGTTATACCACCGGTTCCTGCGCAACGGCGGCGGCAAAAGTCGCTGCGCTGATGGTCCTGCGCCAGCACATTATCCATCAGGTGTCGATTGTCACGCCCTCTGGCGTCACGCTGCGTCTTAACGTTGAATCACCGCATATTGAAGGCCATCAAGGGATTGCCGCTATCCGTAAAGACGGCGGCGATGATGTAGATGCCACCCACGGCATGCTGATTTTTGCGCGTGTCACGCTGAATGATGGCGGCGAGATTGTGCTGTCCGGCGGCGAAGGCGTAGGCACCGTGACCCGCAAAGGGATTGGCCTGCCGGTTGGCAGCGCCGCCATTAACCGCACACCGCGCCAGACCATCGAAGCCGCTGTACGCGAAGTGATCGGTCCTTCGCGTGGCGCCGAAGTGGAAATTTTCGCGCCCGAAGGGGAAGAACGGGCGCAAAAAACCTACAACAGCCGGCTGGGCATACTTGGCGGTATCTCGATTATCGGCACCACGGGTATCGTCACGCCGATGTCCGAAGAGAGCTGGAAACGCTCGCTTTCTCTGGAGCTCGAAATCAAACGCGAAGCCGGGCTGGAGCGGGTTGTGCTGGTGCCAGGCAATCACGGGGAGCGCTTTGTCCGCGAGCAAATGGGGCTTTCCAGCGACATCGTAGTCACCATGAGCAACTTCGTGGGCTACATGATTGAAGAGGCCGTTCGCCTCGGTTACCGGCAAATTGTGTTGATTGGCCATCCGGGCAAGCTGGTAAAAATCGCCGCCGGGATTTTCCACACCCACAGCCATATCGCCGATGCGCGCATGGAAACGCTGGTGGCGCATCTGGCGCTGCTTGGCGCACCCCATGAGTTGTTGCAAAAAGTCAGCGAGTGTGACACCACCGAAGCGGCGATGGAGCACATCGACGCGGCGGGATTCGGCCATCTGTACGACCATCTGGCGCAGCGTATCTGCCAGCGCGTCATGCAGAACCTGCGCTTTACCAAAAATCCCCCCCAGTGCGACGCCATTATGTTTTCGTTTGATAACCACATCCTCGGCACGAACCGCCCGTTCCAGGACATTGTGGAGGATTTGCAATGTTGACCGTCGCAGGCATGGGGCCTGCCTCACTGGCCTTAATGACCCCCATGGCGCTGGATGCTGTCGCGCAGGCGGATGTCCTGGTCGGTGGTAAACGCCATCTTGAGCAGTTCCCTGATTTTGTTGGCGAACGCCGTGCGCTGGATGCCGACATCCCCGGATTAATACGCTGGATTGCGCAGCGGATGCATCAGCGCGTCGTGGTGCTGGCATCCGGTGATCCGCTGTTTTACGGCATTGGCAAACGTCTGGTGGCCGAGTTCGGCATAGAACAGGTGCGCATTATTCCGGGCATCAGCGCTGTGCAGTATCTGTGCGCGAAGACCGGCATCGATATGAATGATATCTGGCTGACCAGCTCCCACGGGCGCGATGTGGATTTTGACGCCCTGGCCCGTTCCCCTAAAACCGCGATGGTGACCGATGCCCGCTGTGGCCCGCGGGAAATTGCCGCCGCCCTGGTGGCGCGCGGTGCGGGAGAGCGCTGGCTGGTGATTGGCGAAAATCTGGCGATGGACAACGAACGCATTCACTGGCTGCCCGCTCGTGATGTCCAGGCGCAGTATGAGATGAATGTCGTGGTGATCCTCAATGAAAGATGAACTGTTTTTGCGCGGTGAAAGTGTCCCGATGACCAAAGAAGTGGTCCGCGCGCTGGCGCTCTCGCGGCTGAACTTATCCGCTGCCCGCCATTTTATTGATATCGGCGCAGGCACAGGCAGCGTCTCGATTGAGGCTGCCGTCTGCCACCCGCAGTTGCAGGTGACCGCCATTGAACGCAATCCGGCGGCGCTGGGGCTGCTGGAAGAGAACTGCCAGCACTTTGGCTGTCGCAATATCACCATTGTCCCGGGCGTGGCGCCGTTATTTGTCGAACAGCCCGCCGACGCGGTCTTTATGGGCGGCAGCGGTGGCAACCTGACCCAACTGATTGACTGGTCTTTGGCCCAACTGCTCCCCGGTGGCCGCCTGGTGATGACCTTTATTTTGCAGGAGAACCTCAGCAGCGCGCTGAGCCACCTCGCTACCTGCCAGGTCGCCGCACTGGACTGCCAGCAAATTCAGGTTTCGCTTCTTCATGCGCTGGGCAGCGGCCACTACTTCAAACCGAATAACCCTGTTTTTGTGATTTCCTGCGAGAAGGAAGAGTCTCATGGCTGAACAATTTGATACGCAAACCGTCTGGTTTGTCGGTGCTGGCCCCGGTGACCGCGAGCTTATCACCCTGAAAGGATACCGCCTGTTGCAGCAGGCACAGGTCGTCATTTACGCGGGCTCGCTCATTAATACCGAGCTGCTCGAATACTGCCCGCTGGGCGCCGAGTGCCACGACAGCGCCGAACTGCACCTGGAGCAGATCATCGACCTGATGGAAGCCGGTGTGAAAGCGGGCAAAGTGGTGGTGCGCCTGCAAACCGGTGATGTCTCCCTTTATGGCTCCGTGCGTGAACAAGGAGAAGTGCTGACCGGGCGTGGTATTCAGTGGAAGGTCGTTCCCGGCGTGAGTGCCTTCCTCGGGGCGGCGGCAGAGCTGGGTGTGGAATACACCGTGCCGGAGGTGTCGCAGAGTTTGATCATCACTCGCCTCGAAGGGCGTACCCCGGTCCCCCCGCTGGAACAACTGGAATCCTTTGCCAGCCACCAGACTTCAATGGCGATTTATCTCTCTGTACAACGCATCAATCGGGTTGCTGAGCGTCTGATCGAAGGCGGTTATCCGGCAACCACGCCCGTGGCAGTCATTTATAAAGCCACCTGGCCGGAAAGCCAGACGGTGCGCGGGACCCTTGCGGACATTGCTGACAAGGTGCGCGATGCCGGGATTCGTAAAACCGCACTGATCCTCGTTGGCGCATTTCTTGGCGAGGAGTACCACTACTCACGTCTTTATGCGGCGGACTTTAGCCATGAATACCGTAAAGCCTGAATCCATTGCGCTGTTCTGCCTGACGCCGGGCGGTGTTGCCCTGGCGAACCGGCTGAAACTGGCGCTGCCCATGACCTGCTACACCAGTGAGAAATTGCTGGAAGAGGGGTTTGTACCTTTCGATGGCGGCTTTGCCCCTGCGTTGCGTGATGCCTTCACCCAACACTCGGCGCTGGTATTTATCGGCGCGACGGGGATTGCCGTACGCGTGCTGGCCCCGTTGGTGAATGACAAATTCAGCGACCCGGCGGTGATTGTTATCGATGAGCGCGGACAGCACGTCATCAGCCTGCTTTCTGGCCATTTTGGTGGGGCAAATGCGCTGGCTCGCTATCTTGCGGGCGTGCTGGGCGCAGACCCGGTGATCACCACGGCAACGGATGTCAACGAACTGGCGGCGCTCGATACGCTGGCCTGTCAACTGGATGCGCGCATGGAGGATCTGCGTGCAGCAGTAAAGACAATCAACCACTGGCTGGTCAGCGGCGAACGTATTGGCCTGTGGTGTGAAGACGCCTTGCGCGAAGAAGTCGAACGCTGCGACACGCGCGGGTTTATTCCGGTGACATCTCTTGATGATCTGCCCGAGCTGACGGCGCTGATCTGTGTGACCGTGCACGCTGCGCTGCCCGAACTCCCGGTGCCGGTCTACAAACTGGTTCCCCGCCGTGTGGTGGCAGGAATCGGTTGTCGTCGCGATACCCCGTTTGCGCTGGTGTCAGGGCTGCTTAAGCAACAGTTGCAGGTACACGCTTTCGACCCGCTGGCGCTGCGCGCCATAGGGAGCATCACATTGAAAGAGCATGAGAAAGCGCTCACGCAACTGGCAGAAAGCCTGCGTGTGCCGTTTGAAATTTTTACCGCTGATGCCCTGCGTCAGCATGAGCATCGTTTCCCTGCCTCTGACTTTGTGCGTCAGACCACCGGCGTGGGAAGCGTATCCGGACCCGCAGCCTGGCTGATGAGTCGTGGGCAACTGGTTGGCGAGACTCTGCGTGAGCAGGGCGTCACTATTACTTTGGGAGTTTCACACTGATGTTAACCGTTATCGGGATTGGCCCTGGCTCACAGGCAATGATGACCATGGAGGCGATCGAAGCCTTGCAGGCTGCGGAAATCGTGGTGGGGTACAAGACCTACACTCATCTGGTGAAAGCGTTCACGGGCGACAAGCAGGTGATCAAAACCGGCATGTGCAAAGAGATTGAGCGTTGCCAGGCGGCGATTGAACTGGCGCAGGCCGGGCATAACGTGGCGCTTATCAGCAGCGGCGATGCCGGGATTTACGGTATGGCGGGGCTGGTTCTTGAGCTGGTCAGTAAACAGAAACTGGACGTGGAAGTGCGTCTGATCCCCGGAATGACCGCCAGTATTGCCGCGGCGGCGTTACTCGGCGCACCGCTGATGCATGACTTCTGCCATATCAGCCTGAGCGACTTGCTGACCCCGTGGCCGGTCATTGAAAAACGGATTGTCGCCGCCGGGGAAGCTGACTTTGTTATCTGCTTCTACAACCCGCGTAGCCGAGGCCGCGAAGGGCATCTTGCGCGTGCATTTGAACTGCTGGCGGCCAGCAAAAGCCTGCAAACCCCGGTGGGGATTGTGAAATCCGCCGGACGTAAAAAAGAAGAGAAGTGGCTAACCACCCTCGGCGAGATGGACTTTGAACCGGTCGACATGACCAGCCTGGTGATTGTCGGCAACAAGGCCACCTACGTAGCGGATGGCTTGATGATTACGCCGCGAGGTTACGAGCTGTGAGGCCAGGCGACGTACTGGTGATCGGCGGGACCAGCGATGCGCGGGCCATTTGCCAGCAGCTCGACGCCGCCGGGGTGCGCTACACCCTGTCGGTGGCAACCCCCACCGGGCAGCATCTGGCGGGCGATATTCGCGGCGAAGTGCGCTGTGGGCGGATGGATCCTGACGCCATGCTGCGCTGGCTTACCGATAACCAGACCCGCTGGGTGGTGGATGCGTCACACCCTTATGCCGAGGTCGTCAGCCAGAACATTGCCGGGGCCTGTCGGCAGGCGCATGTGCTGTTAAGCCGTTACCAGCGTCCCGAACAACTGCCGGAACTGGAACATCCCCTGTTGCACAAGGTCGCCTCGATTGATGAAGCCTGTAAAGTCGCACGCGGACTCGGGCAGCGCGTGTTGTTGACCACTGGCAGTAAAGACCTGGCGCTCTGGCGTGCGGGGCTTGGGGAGAAGACCCTGCTGGCACGGGTGCTGCCGGTTGCCGATGTGATGGCGCAGTGCGCCGAGAACGGTTTTGGTGTTGGCGAGATCTACGCCATGTGCGGGCCGTTTAGCGCAGAGTTCAACGCCGCCTTCTACCGGCAGTGCCGCGCTGACGTGATGATCACCAAAGCATCCGGTGCGGAAGGCGGCTATCAGGAAAAAGTTCAGCCGTGTCTGGACGCAGGGATCCCCTGCATTGTTATTACACGCCCGCAGCCTGCGGTTTCGGGTGAGGAGCTACTGGAAAGCCTGGATGCGTTTTCGCAGCGACTGCTGCGCTGGCTTGCTACTCAGTGAGGAAAAGAACATGAAAAAAGCGCTTCTGGTGGTGAGTTTTGGCACCAGCTATCACGACACCTGTGAAAAGAACATTGTGGCCTGTGAACGGGACCTGGCTGCCAGTTGCCCTGACCGCACGCTGTTTCGGGCATTTACCTCAGGAATGATCATTCGCAAGCTCAAACGCCGCGACAACCTGCACATCGACACCCCCTTGCAGGCACTGCAAAAACTGGCAGACCTGGGCTATCAGGATGTGGCGATCCAGTCTTTGCACATCATTAACGGTGACGAATACGAAAAAATTGTTCGTGAGGTACAAACCCTACGGCATCTGTTCAAACGCATGGTGATCGGCGCACCGCTGCTCAGCAGCCACGACGACTACATGCATCTGATGCAGGCGCTGGCCCGCCAGATGCCGGTACTGGCAGACGGTGAAAAAGTGGTGTTTATGGGCCACGGAGCCAGCCATCACGCCTTCGCCGCTTACGCCTGTCTCGATCATATGATGGCGGCACACCGTTTCCCGGCGCGTGTCGGTGCGGTGGAAAGTTACCCGGAGGTAGATGTGTTGATCGACAGTCTGCGCCGCGAAGGGATCAGCGCGGTACACCTGATGCCGCTAATGCTGGTAGCAGGCGATCATGCCATTAACGATATGGCCTCTGATGAAGAAGACTCGTGGAAAACGCAGTTTGAGCGGGTCGGGATTGCCGCAACGCCGTGGTTGCAGGGGCTGGGCGAAAACCCGGCTATCCGAGCGATGTTTGTCGCGCACCTGCATCAGGCGCTGAGCCAGTCTCTGGAGGTGGCGGCATGAGCGGCAGACTCTACGCATTAGGGATTGGCCCCGGCGCCAGCGACCTTCTCACCGTTCGTGCTGCGCGCATTCTCGGCAAACTTGATGTGCTCTATGCCCCGGCGGGGCGCAAAGGAGGCGACAGTCTGGCGCTTTCCATTGTGCGGGAATATCTGGGCGAGCAGACGGAAATCCGCTGTACCCATTTCCCGATGAGCGCCGACAGTGCGGAAAAAGAGGCCGTCTGGGATGACGTGGCCGCCGCGCTTAGCGCAGAAACTCTGGCCGGAAAACAGGTGGGGTTCATCACCCTGGGCGACGCCATGCTGTTCAGCACCTGGGTCTTCTTGTTGCAGCGTCTGGGGCGTCCTGACTGGCTGGAAATCGTGCCTGGGGTGACCTCTTTTGCCGCCATTGCCGCGCGCACGCAAATACCGCTCGCCATGGAGCAGCAGTCGCTGGCGGTGGTCTCCTGTACCGCGCCGGAGGCGGAGATTAAACAGGCGCTGGCGAACCACGACAGCCTGGTGCTGATGAAAGTCTATGGCCGCTTCGCACGCGTCAAAGCGTTGCTGGCCGATGCCGGATTGCTTGACCGCGCAGTGATGATGGCCGAAGCAACCCTGCCGGGAGAGCAGTGCTGGCGGCAGCTCGCTGAGGTGAGCGACGAACAGCCACTGCCGTATTTTTCGACCATTCTGGTTAATAAACAGTGGGAGAGGCGATGAAACGGGAACAACAGCTTAAACGCCTGTCGTTAAGCGGGCTGGCAGCAGGTCTGTTACTGCTTGTCGTACCGGAGCAGGCATTTGCCATGCATATCATGGAGGGCTTTTTACCGCCGTTATGGGCGCTGGCCTGGTGGATGTTGTTTTTACCCTGTCTGTGGTACGGGCTGGTGCGTCTGCGCCGTATCGTGGCGGAAGACAGTAACCAGAAGTTGCTGCTGGCGCTTTGCGGCGCGTTTATCTTCGTGCTCTCGGCGCTGAAAATCCCATCCGTGACGGGCAGTTGCTCACACCCGACAGGGGTGGGCCTGGCGGTTATCCTCTTCGGGCCGGGCGTGGTGGCTGTCCTCGGCGCGATTGTGCTGCTGTTTCAGGCGCTGCTGCTGGCGCACGGCGGCCTGACAACGCTTGGGGCAAACGGCATGTCGATGGCGGTGATCGGGCCTGTCGTCGGTTATCTGGTCTGGCAGATGGCCTGTCGCGCGGGTATTCGTCGTGATGTTGGGGTCTTTTTATGTGCCATGCTCGCTGACCTGGTGACCTACTTTGTCACCTCCGTGCAGCTTGGCGTGGCCTTCCCGGATCCGCAGGCCGGGGCGAGCGGTTCCATCATCAAGTTTATGGGTATCTTCTGCCTGACGCAGATCCCTATTGCGATTGCCGAAGGGCTGCTCACGGTAATGATCTACGACCAGCTCACTAAACGTCAGTTGATCACCGCACAAGGACATTAAGATGAAAAAGACACTGATTTTGCTCGCGATGGTTATCGCGCTGGTGATTCTGCCGTTTTTTATCAATCACGGCGGCGAGTACGGAGGTTCAGACGGTGAGGCGGAAAGCCAGATTCAGGCCGTTGCGCCACACTATAAACCCTGGTTCCAGCCGCTGTATGAACCCGCCAGCGGGGAAATTGAAAGCCTGCTCTTTACCCTGCAAGGATCGCTGGGCGCGGCGGTTATTTTCTACATTCTGGGTTATATGAAAGGCAGACAGCGTGCTGACGAACGGGCTTGATCGGCTGAGCTACCAGAGCCGCTGGTTTACTGTTGCCCCGGAGCGCAAATTCTTTCTCTGGCTGGCGATGATGGTCCTGGCGTTTTCGCTGCCTCCGGTCGGGCAGGGAGCTTTGCTGGTTGTGCTGGCGGCGTTTACCTGCTGGCTACTGCGTATTTCGTTCTGGCGCTGGTTACGCTGGATGGCGATCCCCATCGGTTTTCTGCTGGTGGGTGTGGTGACAATATTGTTTAGCATCACCCAACAGCCGCAGCACTTGTTGGTGGGCATTCCACTGGGAAGCTACTGGCTGGGCGTTTTGCCGGAAGGGCTGGCGATGGCCAGTACGACCTTCTGGCGCAGCCTGGCGGCGCTGGCGGCCACCTTCTGGCTGGTGCTGAACCTGCCGTTTCCGCAGCTCATTGTGTTACTCCGAAAGGGGCGAGTGCCGCGTCTGCTGACCGAGCAAATCCTGCTGACCTGGCGGTTTATCTTTATCCTGCTGGAAGAGGCCGCGGCCATTCACCGGGCGCAAACCCTGCGCTTTGGTTACCGAACCTTGCCGCTGGGCTACCGCTCGCTGGCGATGCTGGTTGGGCTTTTATTTACCCGCGTGTTGCTGCGCTACAAAGAGATGGCAACCACGCTGGATATCAAACTCTATCAGGGTGATTTTCACCTGTAAGGAATGGCATGCTGGCGACCGAGGGGCTGTGGTTCAGTTATCAGGAAGAGCCCATTCTGAAAGGGTTAACGCTCGATTTTTCGCGCCAGCCGGTTACCGGGCTGGTGGGGGCGAACGGCTGCGGGAAATCGACGCTGTTTATGAACCTGAGCGGTATTTTACGTCCGCAACAAGGCGCGGTGCTGTGGCAGGGAAAACCGCTGGATTACAGCAAGCGCGGGCTGCTTGCGCTGCGCCAGCAGGTCGCTACCGTGTTTCAGGATCCCGATCAGCAGATTTTCTATACCGATATCGACAGCGATATCGCCTTTGCCCTGCGCAATATTGGTGTGCCGGAAGCGGAGATTGCCCGGCGCACCGATGATGCGCTGACGCTGGTGGATGCGCACTCTTTTCGCCATCAGCCGATTCAGTGCCTCAGCCACGGGCAGAAAAAGCGCGTCGCCATTGCCGGGGCGCTGGTCTTGCATGCGAAGTATCTGCTGCTGGATGAACCCACCGCCGGGCTGGACCCCTCGGGGCGCACCCAGATGATCGCGATCATTCAGCGGATTGTGGCGCAGGGGAATCATGTGGTGATCTCCAGCCATGATATTGATTTGATTTATGAGATTTGCGATGCGGTGTATGTTCTACGCCGCGGCGAAAGGCTGGCGTACGGCACGCCGGGTGAGGTTTTCGCCCAAAAAGCACAGATCGAACAGGCGGGGTTAACGCAGCCCTGGCTGGTAAAACTGCATAGCGAACTGGGAATGCCGCTGTGTAAAAGCGAAGCCGAATTCTTTACCCGCATGCGGGAAACGTACATTAAGGAGGCGTCATGACGCTGGCGATTATGCTCCAGGGCACGGCATCAGACGTGGGTAAAAGCGTGCTGGTGGCGGGGCTGTGCCGCATCCTGTATCAGGATGGATTAAAGACCGCCCCCTTTAAATCGCAGAATATGGCGCTTAATTCGGGTATCACCCCGGACGGGCAAGAGATGGGGCGTGCGCAAATTTTTCAGGCAGAGGCAGCAGGGATTGTGCCGGATGTGCGCATGAACCCGGTTCTGCTCAAACCCACCAGCGACCGTAAAGCGCAGGTGGTGCTGATGGGCAAAGTGGCGAGCGATATGGACGCCGTCAGCTATCACGACTACAAACCGCGTCTGCGCGAGCAGATTATCAGCGTCTACCAGAGCCTGAGTCGTGAATATGACGCCATTGTACTGGAAGGGGCGGGCAGCCCGGCCGAGATTAACCTGCGCGATCGCGATATCGTCAACATGGGCATGGCGGAGATGGCCGGCTGCCCGGTGGTACTGGTAGCAGATATCGACAGGGGCGGCGTTTTCGCTGCGATTTATGGCACCCTTGCGCTGTTGCAGGAACATGAACGCTGGCGCGTAAAAGGGGTCATCATTAATAAATTCCGCGGCGACGTGGCCCTGCTCACCCCCGGCATTAAACAGATTGAAGCCCTGACCGGGGTGCCGGTGCTGGGGGTGATGCCGTGGCTGGAGGTAGATTTAGAAGACGAAGATGGCGTGGCGCTGCAGCGTGGCAAATACCTGCGCACCGGCGAGCGGGCCATCGATATTGCCGTTGTGCAACTGCCGCACATCTCTAACTTCACCGATTTTAACGCCCTCGCCGCGCAACCGGACGTGCGTGTGCACTATGTTCGCTCGCCACAAGAGCTGCACAACACCGATTTCATTATCCTCCCCGGCAGCAAAAACACGCTGGGGGATCTTGCCTGGCTACAGGAGAGCGGGCTGGCGCAGGCGGTTTTACAACAGCATCGCCAGGGCGTGCCCGTACTGGGGGTTTGTGGTGGTTACCAGATGCTCGGCGAAACCATTGTCGATGAGGTGGAATCAGGGCTGGGCACGCTGCCGGGGTTGGGGCTGCTCAATACCGTCACTCATTTTGCGCAGAACAAAACCACCACCCTGGTGGCGGCCTCCGTGCAGGGCGAACTTCCCGGACTGCTGGCGGGCTGCGGGCATCTTCCCCTGCACGGCTATGAAATCCATATGGGTGAAACCACGCTGCATGAGGGGTGTCGTCCGATGTTGTGGCTGGAAAAAGAGGGGCAACGCATCGCCGATGGTGCGGTCAGTGAAGACGGGCTGGTATTTGGCACCTATCTGCACGGGCTTTTTGACAGCAATGATTTTACCCGCACGTTGATTAATACGTTGCGGGCGCGCAAAGGCTTGCCGCCGCTGGACAGTACGGTGGATTATGCCCACTACAAAGCGCAGCAGTTTGACCTGCTGGCAGATGCCATGCGCAAGAATATCGACATCGACAGGATCTATCAGGTTATGCATCAACATCAGGAACGCGCATGTTAACGCTGGTTACGGGTGGGGCGCGCAGCGGCAAAAGCCGCCACGCTGAATCGCTGGTTGCAAATGCGAAGGGGATTCTCTACATCGCCACTTCGCAAATCTTTGATGAGGAGATGGCGGCCCGCATTCAGCACCATCGGGATAGCCGCCCGGCGCACTGGCGCACCGAAGAGCGCTGGCAGGGGCTGGCCGATATCATTACCGCGGATAACTCCCCGGACGAGGCCATTTTACTGGAGTGCATCACCACCATGGTGACCAATCTGTTGTTCGCGCAGGGTGGCGACAGCGACCCGGACGGCTGGGACTATGCGCTGCTGGAAGCGCAGGTGCAGGAAGAGATCGAGCGGTTAATCGCCGCCTGTGAACGTTGCCCGGCGCCGGTGGTGCTGGTGACCAACGAAGTGGGAATGGGCATTGTGCCGGAAAACCGTCTGGCGCGGCATTTTCGCGATATCGCCGGGCGGGTGAATCAACGTCTGGCGCAGGCGGCGGATAACGTCTGGCTGGTGGTGTCGGGGATCGGAGTCAAAATCAAATGATCAGGTTGTTTTTTGCCACGCTGTCGTTTATCAGCCGTTTGCCAGTGCCATCCCGCCTGGTTCAGGGGCTGGAGGTGCAGGACTACGTGCGTGGCATCGTCACCTTTCCGTTTGTTGGCGTGGTACTTGGCGGTATCAGCGGTGGTGTGTTTATGCTGCTCCAGCCCTGGTGCGGCGCGCCGCTGGCGGCCCTCTTTGCGGTTCTGGCACTGGCGTTGCTGACCGGCGGCTTTCATCTCGATGGTTTAGCGGATACCTGTGATGGCGTCTTTTCAGCCCGCACGCGTGAGCGGATGCTGGAGATCATGCGCGACAGCCGTCTGGGTACTCACGGTGGGCTGGCGCTGGTGTTTGTGCTGGTGGCGAAAATTCTTGTTATCAGCGAACTCTCTTTGCGCGGTCTTGCGGTTCCGGCGGCGTTAGCCGCGGCCTGTGCCGCCGGGCGCGGTTGCGCGGTGGTGGTGATGTATGGTCATCGCTATGCCCGCGAGGAGGGGCTGGGTAATTTGTTTATCGGCAAGGTCACTTTCACGCAGACCGTTATCACGCTGGCGCTCGCGCTGCTGGTGGCGGTGGGGCTGGAAGGGGCACGCGGCCTGACGGCTGTGCTGATAACCGTGCTGGCGATTTTTCTACTCGGCCTGATGCTTAAACGCACGCTGGGCGGGCAAACGGGCGACACCCTGGGTGCCGCCATTGAACTGGGTGAACTGGTCTTCCTTCTGGCGCTGCTTTGAGTGGCGCCTTACCACTACTGAGAATTCCTATGCAAACACTGACTTCGTTACTGGCAGCAATTCCCGCGCTCGATCAGGGTGCGATGGTGCAGGCGCAACAGCATATTGATGGGCTACTCAAGCCGCCCGGAAGCCTGGGGCGTCTGGAGTCGCTGGCGGTGCAGCTTGCCGGGATGCCGGGGTTAGGCGGCAAACCACAGTCCGGGAAGAAGGTCATTATCGTGATGTGCGCCGACCACGGCGTCTGGCACGAAGGGGTGGCGATTTCACCGCAAATTGTGACGGCTATTCAGGCAGCGAATATGACGCAGGGTACCACCGGTGTTTGCGTGCTGGCAGCGCAGGCCGGGGCGAAAGTGCATGTGCTGGATGTCGGTATCGACAGCGATCCGATTCCCGGCGTTATCAATATGAAAGTCGCGCGTGGCAGTAATAACATCGCCCAGGGGCCGGCAATGAGTATCGCACAAGCGCAGGAGTTGCTGCTGGAAACCATTCGCTATACCCGCGAACAGGCGGCTGATGGCGTGCAGCTTTTTGGCGTGGGCGAGCTGGGTATGGCGAACACCACACCGGCGGCGGCGATTGTCAGCGTGCTGACCGGGGAAGCGCCGGAGTCGGTTGTGGGCATTGGCGCGAATTTGCCTGAGTCGCAGCTTGGACATAAAGCGCAGGTGGTGCGTCGCGCCATTGAGGTTAACCAGCCTGATGCAAACAATGGGTTGGATGTGCTGGCGAAGGTCGGTGGCTTTGACCTGCTGGGGATGACGGGCGTGATGATCGGTGCCGCGTCATGCGGCCTGCCGGTGGTGCTGGATGGGTTCTTATCCTATGCCTCAGCGCTAGCGGCGTGCCGTATCGAGCCGAAAGTGAAGGATTATCTGATCCCGTCGCATCTTTCGGCGGAGAAAGGCGCGCGTATCGCCCTACAAAACCTCGGTCTGGAGCCGTATCTCAATATGGGGATGCGTCTGGGCGAGGGCAGCGGCGCGGCATTAGCCATGCAACTGGTGGATGCCGCCTGCGCCATGCACAACAAGATGGGAACGCTGGCTAACAGCAATATTGTGTTGCCCGAAAGTAAGTAAAATCTCCCCGGTGGCGCGTTGCTTACCGGGGCTACATGATGTGTTCGCGCCCCGACCCGAAAGTCAGCCAACATAAGCATCATGGACCGCGCCAGCGGCGATTTTCCTGGCCGGGAGCCCGGGTCGCCAGGGGGGCGGTGAGCCACCCTGGCACGTTCACGGGTTCTGTCGCGACAGAAAAGCAAGGAACATAAGGTGAACGGAATGACCATCAGAGCCGCATTTTCCCCCTCACCCTGACCCTCTCCCTCAGGGAGAGGGGACCGTTCGTGCTCGCATTTTTGTGGGGATTCCTCAGCCCTCAAGGGAGAGGGGACTTACCTTCCTGCCTGCATCACCTGCAACAACGTATCCAGCAGCCCGGGAAAACGGGCGTCCAGGTCTTCCCTGCGTAACGAAATCATATTCTCCCGCCCTTGCGGACGCTGCCAGACCACGCCGCTGTCGCGCAGCACGCGCCAGTGATGGGTCATGGTGGACTTTGCCACATCCTCCGGGCGCAACGCATTGCAACTCAATTCACTGCCATCGGCGAGCCGCTTGATCATCGCCAGACGCAAAGGGTTACCAAGGGCGAAAAGGACGTTTTCCAGCAATATTTGTTCGGTATCGGGGTGGTTCGCAATCATAGTTTTCCTGAGTCGGCGGTTGCTCTGCTCATCATGAGCAGCAGCCCGTATCGGCGGCTGGCCGGTAATATACCCGATGCGTACAAACACGGCTATGCGCCATGCATCAGGACCAACAATCTCAATGATAGCGCAAAATTTAAAAATAGTACTAGAATACTCGTACAATTGGACTATTATAGTTTGCGAAACCTAACCGGCCATATCGGCCATTTATTGTCAAACTGACTAAGGACGCATCATGCCCCGACCCATCCCTCTCGAACGTTATCGCAACATCGGTATCTCCGCGCACATCGATGCCGGTAAAACGACAACCACAGAACGCATCCTGTTTTACACCGGGATGAGCCACAAACTGGGTGAAGTACACGATGGCGCGGCAACAACCGACTGGATGGAACAGGAGCAAGAGCGCGGGATTACCATTACGTCCGCGGCGGTAAGCTGCTTCTGGCCAGGTATGGACAGAGGTTATGAGCCGCATCGCATTAATATCATCGACACCCCAGGGCACGTGGATTTCACCATTGAAGTGGAACGTTCCATGCGTGTACTGGATGGCGCAGTGATGGTTTATGACTCCGTTGGCGGCGTACAACCGCAGTCGGAAACCGTCTGGCGGCAGGCCAACAAATACCATGTGCCGCGCCTGGCGTTCGTCAACAAAATGGACCGCCCCGGCGCGGATTTCTTCCGCGTGGTGCAGATGATGATTGACCGCCTGAAAGCGAACCCGGTGCCGATTGTTATCCCTATCGGTGCGGAAGAGCATTTCACCGGCGTGGTGGACCTCATCAAAATGCGCGCTATTGTCTGGGACGACGCCACACAGGGTATGACCTTTAGCTATGCGCCTGTACCGGATGATTTGCTGGCCACCGCCCAGGAGTGGCGTGAAAAAATGGTCTCTGCGGCGGCCGAAGCCAGTGATGAGCTGATGGACAAATATCTGGAAACGGGCGATCTGGACGAAGCGGAAATCATCGCCGGGCTGCGTAAACGCACCGTGGCCGGGGAAATCCAGCCGATGCTGTGCGGTAGCGCCTTTAAAAACAAAGGTGTGCAGCGCATGCTCGACGCGGTGATTGAGCTGATGCCGTCGCCGCTGGATATTCCGGCGATTCAGGGCGTGGACGAGAAAGGCCAGCCTGCGGAACGTCATCCGAACGATGATGAGCCGTTCTCGGCTCTGGCGTTCAAACTGATGACCGACCCGTACGTGGGTCAACTGACCTTTATCCGTGTCTATTCCGGCGTGCTGAAAAAAGGCGACGCGGTATGGAACCCGGTGAAAGGTAAAAAAGAGCGTATTGGTCGTATCGTGCAGATGCATGCCAACGATCGCCATGAAGTCGACGAGTTGCGGGCGGGCGATATTGCCGCCTGTGTGGGGCTAAAAGATGTGACCACCGGCGACACCCTGAGCGATCCGGATGCGGTGATAACCCTGGAGCGCATGGAGTTTCCGGAGCCGGTGATTTCGCTGGCGATTGAGCCGAAAACCAAAGCGGACCAGGAAAAAATGGGGATCGCCTTGCAGCGCCTGGCGTCTGAAGACCCGTCGTTCCGTCTGCACACTGACGAAGAGTCCGGGCAGACCATTATTTCCGGGATGGGTGAGTTACATCTGGAAATTATCGTCGACCGTATGAAACGTGAGTTTGGCGTGGAAGCGAATATTGGGCGTCCGCAGGTCACTTACCGCGAGACCTTGCGTAAAGCGGTGAAAGAGATTGAAGGGAAATTTGTGCGCCAGTCCGGCGGTAAAGGGCAGTACGGCCATGTTGTGCTGAGCCTTGAACCGCTGGAGCCGGGCAGTGGCTTCGTGTTTGAAGATGCCACCAAAGGCGGCGTGGTGCCGCGCGAGTACATTCCGTCTGTGGAAAAAGGGCTGCGCGAAGCCATGAACAACGGCGTACTGGCGGGTTATCCGGTGGTGGACGTAAAAGCGACCCTGACATTTGGTTCGTATCACGACGTCGACTCCTCGGAAATGGCCTTCCGTATGGCGGCGATCTTCGGTTTTAAAGATGGCGCGCGCAAAGCGGACCCGGCGATCCTTGAGCCGATTATGCATGTGGAAGTGGAAACGCCGGAAGAGTACGCCGGGAATATCATGGGCGATCTCTCTTCCCGTCGCGGGATGGTGCAGGGTATGGAAGAGCGTTTCGGTAGCCAGATTATCCGCGCCGACGTACCGCTGGCGGAGATGTTTGGTTACTCCACCACGCTGCGTTCCATGTCGCAGGGCCGCGCGACCTACAGCATGGAGTTCCACCATTACGCGGAAGCACCGCGCAATGTGGCGGACGATATCATTGCCAGTCGCGCCAAAGCGTAACCTGTTGGCTGTAACTCAAAACCCCGCTCCGGCGGGGTTTTTTATGGGCGAATTTTGAGCAGTAAAATCGTTCAGCCTGTACCCGGGCACTTCGCTAACCGGGGCTACAAATACCCCATGGCGGCAAATATCCCGTAGTCCGGATAAGGCGTTCACGCCGCCATCCGGGAATTGTCCCCGGTGGCGCTTCGCTGACCGGGGCTACAAAAAGCCCGTGGCGGCAAATATTCCGTAGCCCGGATAAGGTGCGTCAAGCACCGCATCCGGGAATTATCCCCGGTGGCGCTTCGCTAACCGGGGCTACGGTCGGATTCGTCTCTTTGGGGGGGGAGGGGCTCAAACCGCACTCCGCCCGCAAATTAGCCCTCACTCGCCACATAGCCAACCCGGTAATTCTCGCAATCCGCCTGCGGCGCAGCGCCAGGATCCGCCTGCAACCCTTGCCAGCGGCTCACATCCCACGCGCAAAGTCGTCCCTCCAGCGTCAGGGTCGCCAGGTCACTGTGTGCGGCAATTGGCTGCTTTCTTATCGACAGCCAGGCGGCATTGCGCACCTCATCAATATCGGGCAGACGCAGCGCCAGCCAGGTATCAATTTGCGGCCAGCCAAAATCCTCTGTCAGCTTTTTAAAGCCGGGACTCTGTAAAAACTGCGCCATCGCTTCGGGATTTCTCCAGACATACAGCGGCGCATAGCGATTCTCAGCGCAATGTGCGTCCTCGCGCCGGGAAAAGAGATACGCCTTAACCAGCAGGCCTGGGAAGCCGTCCAGCCTCGCGCCGTTTTCCCGGATGCGCGTCTCAATCACCGCCATGTCGTAGTCGGCAGGCAGAGTAAAGCGGTATTGCATCACAATCATCACGCCTCCTCCGACAACAAACGCCCCTGGCTGAAACTCCACTCATCGGCGGTATTAAACTGGATCATCACCATCACATCATTCGGGTGAATATTTAGCGCGCTTTGTAGCCGTTGGCAGAGTACGCGGCAGAGATTTTGCTTCTGCTCAGGCGTGCGGGGTTTCCCCGCGAGAATATGAAACTGAATGAAATTATCGCTGCGCCCGCCGCTTTTATAGTGGCGGTCAAACACGCGCTGGTTGACCGGTAGCGCTTCAAATACCTGAAAACGGTCACCGGACGGAACGGAAAATTCGTCCTCCAGCGTCTGCTGCAGGATGTCGGAAATCTGCGTTATCTGCGCGTCGCTATACCCCTGGCGCAGAGTGATACGGGTGAAGGGCATACGCTTACTCCTCTTCCAGACAGCCGAGGGCAGATACTGCCGCAGGCCAGCCCGCGTAGAACGCCAGGTGGGTGAAGGCTTCGGCCAACTCTTCGCGGCTCAGGCCATTTTGCCGTGCGAAATTGATATGCCAGGGAAGTTGCTGCACGCGGCCCAGCGCCGTCAGCGCACCCAGTGTGACCAGGCTGCGCTCGCGTGGAGAAAGCGCCTCCCGTTGCCAGATATCATTGAACAGCACGTCCTGACTCAGTTCGGCCAGCTTCGGCGCAACGCGGGCCAGGGTTTCACGATCGAGGGATTTAGCCATGGTTTTCTCTCCGTATTGACAGTAAAACGATTCTGGCGTCATAGTTTCGTCCTGAAAATCAAATTATCCGCAATCTACCATCCCGTATTTCAGGACGATAATGGACAAACTTCCCTTAACGCTCGACCTCGACGCGCTGCGCAGTTTTGTAACCGGCATTGAGTGCGGCAGCTTTGCGCTGGCGGCAAGCCGCTTGTGCCGCTCGACCTCAGCGGTAAGCGCACAGCTTAAAAAGCTGGAACAGCAGTGCGATGCCGAACTGGTGATGAAGCAGGGCCGCCACCTGGCATTAACCCGCAATGGCGAGATCCTGATGGGCTACGCCCGTCGTCTGCTGGCGCTCAATGACGAGGCGCAGCGGGCATTGAAAGGCGAGCTGCTACAGGGGGAGATCCGTATTGGTATGCAGGAAGACTTTGGCGAATCGCTGATGCCCGGCATTCTGGGCGAGTTCAGGCGCCACCATCCGGGGTTGCGGATCATCGCCCGGGTGGATCGTAATCAGGCGCTTCTCTCGGCGCTGGATGACGACGCCCTGGATATGGCACTTTTGTGGCAATCGGAAAACAGCCCGCGCGAGGGGAAACTTATCGGCCAGTGTCAGCTTGAGTGGATACAGCATCCGGAAACGGATATTAGCGCGCTGCTGGCACAGGGCGAGCCATTGCCGCTGGTGATGTTTGACAACCCGTGCCTGATGCGCTCACGCGCCATCGCCTGCCTGGATCGGGCGGGTATTCCCTGGCGCGTGGTGTTTGTCAGCCACAGTCTGAGCGGTATCTGGGCGGCGGTGCAGGCGGGGCTCGGCATCACGCTACGCACGCGTGTCGGGATGCCCGTTCATCTTCGCGTCGCGGGAAGTACGCTGCCATCGCCGGGCAATCTGGGGATTATGCTGGCGCACGGGCACGGGAATGTGGCAGATACCGGTGCGCGAGCGAAGCTGGGGGAACTGATGGAAGCGGCGTTGTTGAATGTGAAATAAACGGTTTTTCCCGCAGGTTAGTCAATTAATTTGATGCATTATGTTAAACAAACGATATTTATTCTCATCGGGTAATGCGTAGAGTAGTGAGCATCAAAGGCAGTGAGGTTATTTGCTGCCGACATATCCCTGAGAATAAGGACCCACGTCATGAAGAAGATTGGATTTTTGTCATTTGGTCACTGGACGCCGTCGCCGCAGTCGGGAACCCGTTCGGCCGCTGACGCGCTGCTGCAATCCATCGATCTGGCGGTTGCCGCCGAAGAACTGGGGGCCGATGGCGCTTATTTCAGGGTGCACCATTTTGCGCGTCAGTTAAGCTCGCCGTTCCCGCTGCTGGCGGCGATTGGGGTGAAAACCAGCAATATTGAAATTGGCACGGGCGTTATCGACATGCGCTACGAGAACCCGCTCTATATGGCAGAAGATGCGGGTGCGGCCGATTTGATCTCCGGTGGGCGTTTACAACTGGGCATCAGCCGTGGCTCTCCGGAGCAGGTTATTGATGGCTGGCGCTACTTTGGCTACGTCCCGTCTGAGGGAGAAAACGAGTCAGATATGGCGCGTCGGCACACTGAAGTGCTGCTGGATGTGCTGCGCGGTGAAGGTTTCGCGAAACCCAATCCGCAGCCGATGTTCCCGAACCCGCCGGGCTTGCTGCGTCCTGAGCCTTTTTCCGACGGGTTGCGTGAGCGTATCTGGTGGGGCGCAGGCTCTAACGCCACCGCAGTATGGGCGGCGAAGCTGGGGATGAACCTGCAAAGCTCGACGTTGAAAGATGATGAAACCGGCGAGCCGTTCCACATTCAGCAGGCAAAACAGATCCGCGCCTATCGAGAAGCCTGGGCGGAAGCGGGGCACACCCGTACGCCACGCGTTTCGGTCAGCCGCAGTATTTTTGCCCTGATGAACGATCAGGACCGGATGTATTTCGGCTCAGGCCGTGATGACAGCGATAAAGTCGGTTTCCTCGACGAGAAAACCCGCGCGATTTTCGGGCGCAGCTTTGCCGCCGAGCCGGACAAGCTTGTTGAGCAGTTGAAACAGGATGAGGCGATTGCCGAAGCGGACACCTTATTGTTGACGGTGCCGAATCAACTGGGCGTGGAATACAACGTACATGTGATTGAGTCCATTCTGAAACATGTTGCACCGGCGATGGGCTGGCGCGATTAAAAAGCAATAACGTCTCGCACTGTGCAAACAGGCGAGGCGTTACATTCACATCGCTTACGGCTGCGTTTGCGGTTGTAGCTGATAAATCCATGCGCTGAGCTGCTCGCCATTTGTGGTGATGACGTCAACCTCAACGCGATCGTAGCCATCTTCAAATTCATCCAGCATTGGCCAGTGCGCCTCAAGATTATCTGAGGTAAACAGGTAACCCTGAACCTGCGGCCCGTTTTTGTGTAACACAATCCCCGGAAAATCCGCTGCTGCACCCCAGCCGCGTTCATAAAACGTGCCCGTCACATAACCCGGCAGCCATTCACCACCAATGTTTTCCAGAATATAAGCATTAGAGTGACCCGGACGTAGTGTCCCGTAGACAAACAAGCGTTCCATTTTCCCTCGTTAGCTGACGCAATATTGCCCCTCAATGGGGGAAGAAATGTCTTCAAAATAAGAGGTTATCACGTGCGTCGCAACCCGTTCTTCATCGCGTTTTATTATCACTGTCCGGCGCGACGTATCACCAGAACTGCCACCACGGGTTATGTTCAACAAAATACTGGTCGAGATGTTCAGTGATATAGCTTTGTTCCTCCGGGATAGCCTGTAATCTCACCTGCACGACCTTTCCTTTGATTTTGAAAAACAGCGACAGTCCACTTTCATACGCCAAAAAACTGGAACCAACAAACTTCCAGACTTCACCTTCAAAACGGGTGACTCCGTCGTAATCGACGAAGGTTTTCGCCACCTTATAATATTTACCGGCAACGAGGTGTGCGTAGGCTTGTTTGAGCTGGCGGGTGTCCATGTGGTGGGTTCCTTTGCTTGACGTTGGCAATAATAGGCGAGAAGAGAGGAATGATCATTGGCGGGGTCGAATAAATGGTTGTATGCGCAAAATGTCTGGATGTTATCCGGGAGCGAAGAATTGAGCAGAGCGTGAACCTCTGCCCTTTGTTTGTAGACACCCTCCCGGAGTGTCAGCGTGCAGATGCCAGGAATGGATATTGAAATATTTCAACCCTTGCCAAACTGCCTGACAATATCACCGCTCCGGGCAACCATTTTATAACACGCCCAGTTGTTTCATCAGGGTCAGGTTATCTTCAAGATGCCAGTTCGCAATGATTTTATTATTCCTGACCTGGTAGATATCCGTCGCGATAAAATCAACCTGCTGACCTTTACCTTTCAATTTGCCGAAGGTTCCCGTGAAATGCCCGCGAAAATGAAGGTGCGATACCACGCGATCGCCTGCAATGATCATCTGCTCAACCTCGCAACTCAGATCCGGGACGGCGGTACGGAAGGCACGTGAGGCCAGAAGCGCGCCTTCTGGTCCCTGTTTGCGCCCCTCGGGCGGTGTCTTATCGACAAAATTATCGGCCAATGCCTCACGGGCCAGGGCTTCATCGCCCGTATTCCAGAATGTTGCGTAACGTCTTGCGACAGTTTCAAGCATCGCCACGTGTGCGGAAGATAACTGGCTTTCCGCAATCAATTCATGGGGTTTTACCAGTTCAAGCGGTGCAGAAAACACAGCGCTGGACATGGGTAGAAGCATAAGTGCCGCCAGTCGTGGAGGATAAAGCGTCAACTTTTTCATAAAAATGTCCTTTTTGTTGCCTAAGAGAAACAGGTGACTCGGGCGCATTTCAGCCGCCTGTGGGTGTAACGTCAGGATGAGTTAATCAGCGCGCCGCCTTCGATATCCAACAGGGTTCCGGTGACAAACGGATTGTCCATAACAAACAGATAGCTTTTGCGATGTCCCTGGCCTGCATCCGCTTTCCGCTGTCCCGTCCTGCAAGGATTAGGCATTCTCCCTGTTCAGCGAGAGCGTCAGCCACGGCAAAACAAATGCCGGAAGCTCCGCCGATGATTACTGTTTTTTTCACCGTCCTGTTACGCCTCGTCAGTTTTATAAAATGGGTAATCGGTATAGCCTGCGCTGTTTCCACCAAAAAGCGTGGCGGGATCGCTTATGGTCGCTAATGGAAGGTTATTCCTGAGCCGGTACGGCAGGTCAGGGTTGGCAATGAACGGACGGCCAAAGGCAAACAGGTCGGCCAGCCCCGCCTTAAGGAGTTTGTCCACTTTGTTCTGGGTATAATTTCCAGCGACAATAAGGGTACCGCTAAAGGTGGCGCGTAAAGTTTCACGAAAATCAGCAGGTACCTGTGGGGCATCGTCCCAGTCAGCCTCTGCCAGGTGGATATAGGCGATACCTTTCTTTTCACACCATGCAGCCAGCGCGAGTATCGCCTCAGTCACCTGCGGGTCGTTCATTCCGCGCTGGGTGATGAATGGGGAAAGGCGTATGCCCGTGCGCGTATTGCCGATGGCGTCGCTGATGGCATCCAGCACCTCCTGCGCAAAACGGATCCGGTTAGCCAGGCTGCCGCCGTACTCATCGGTACGTTTGTTCGATGTCCGGCGAAGAAACTGATCGATCAGGTAACCATTACCGCCATGTACCTCAACACCATCAAATCCGGCGTTAATAGCGTTTAATGCGGCCTGCCGATAATCAGCAATAATCTGCTGAATATCGGTATGCTCAAGCGCCCGCGGCTGCGGGCAGTCAACCATATGTCCTTTCCCCTGCTCATCAACAACCCATACCTGAGCATCGGGCGCGAGTGCAGACGGCGCGACAGGTTTGCCATCCTCATGGAAACCCGCATATGACATGCGCCCAACGTGCCAGAGCTGGGAAAAGATAATCCCTCCGGCACGGTGAACGGCTTCTGTGCTCAATCGCCATCCTTCAACTTGTTCAGCGGAGTGCAGGCCTGGTGTCCAGGAGTATCCCTGGCCCTGAGGTGAAATCTGCGTGGCTTCGGTAATGATCAAACCCGCGCTGGCGCGCTGCTGGTAATACGCCGCCATTAATGCGGAAGGAACGTTTCCCGGCTGTAACGCCCGCGCCCGGGTCATTGGTGCCATTACGATCCGGTTTTTCAGGCTCAGAGCCTTTAAGTGGTAGCTGTCAAAAAGTGTCCGATTTTGCATTTTCTGTCCCCCGTAATGAATCTGTGAAAATACTTTACGTGGTGAGAGATATTTTGATAATGGCATTAAAATATGATTGTCTTTTCAGGATTTCTGAATAATGGGAAAGCTCGAAGATATGGCACTGCTGGTTGCAGTGGTGGAGGCTGGTGGGCTTTCAGCCGCTGGTCGCCGTATGGGGCTCTCAGCGGCCACCATGACCGCCAGACTAAAGGCGATTGAAGAGCGTTATCAGACCCGGCTATTCCACCGTTCCACCCGCGCCATTACGATGACGCGTGCCGGTGAGGAGTTCTATCACGCTGCACTACGTGTACTGGAGGAAATGAACCACGCGGAGTCGCTGCTTACCCAAAAAGAAGGGGTGCTCAGCGGTAATATCCGCATTTCGGCCCCCTCTGATTTTGGCCGACAGTACCTCAGCCCGGCGCTGCTCGATTTTTCCCGCCAGCATCCGGCAGTGAAATGCTCGGTGTACCTGGGCGAAAATGTCGAAGATTTGGTCGCCAACCGTCTGGATATGAGCATTCGCTTCGGAAACCTGCCAGACAGCAGCCTGGTCGTCAGAAATATCCGCCCGAATCATAGGGTACTGGTCGCCTCAGCCAATTATCTCCGGGCAGCAGGCACACCCAATACCATTGAGGACTTACACCGCCACCGATGCCTGGCCCTGGAACTGCGTGGCATGGTCATGAACGAATGGCGTTTTGAGCATGATGGTAAACAGAGCGCATTACGTTTTACCCCAGCCATGGTGTGCGACGATGGTGCGCTACTCCGCCAGTGGGTATTGGCTGATGCGGGTATTGCCAGCAAATCATGGTGGGATGTAAAGCGTGATGTGGAGCAGGGCAGGCTGCAACTGCTGTTTGCGGAAAGTTTTATTGGCTTTAGCCGTTTTGATAAAAAAAATGTCGGCCTGCAATTTGTCTATCCGCAGCGACGGCTTCAGCCGCTGCCGGTTACCGCCTTCACTCAGTTCTTCATTGACTGGCTGGAAAATGAGTAGAAGTCTATGACCTGCTGCTCGTTTTTTTTGTACGCCGTTGCGTTAGTGATATGCGCCCGAAAAAATCTGGACTTCACGCTATCGCTGATATCTCTCCGGCGCAGCCCGGATATGGAAACTGCGCCGCAATTTGATTATCTAATTCGTCAAAATCCTTTGAACCGTATAACCCATTTTCTACTATCGGACATGTTTAATGCGCGCCGCAATACTGCGTGAACGACATGCTCTATGACGTGAGAAAAACGGGGAGATTGCCTTTTCTTATCGGCAACGCTGCTGTCTTTGAAAACAGCCGCAACGATCACGCTATGGATTATCGGGCTTCGCAAGGGTAAGGACACCAGCCACCATGAATTTGACTAAAAATTGCACACATGCAGCCTCTGATGTTATATTAAAATATAATATTTGGAGGTGTTCTATGTATATCGCTCGCCTTAAAAAGGTTGGAGGATCCGTCATGCTGGCGGTTCCTCCTGCCGTATTGAAAACCCTGGGGCTGTCGACGGATAGCGAAGTGGGTATGACCATTGAGAATGGTTGCCTGATTATTGAACCCCAGAAACGGCCACATTACTCGCTTGAGGAATTGCTGGCGCAGTGTGATCCGCACGCCGAAATCAGCGAAGAGGATCGGCAATGGATTGATGCGCCTGCGGCGGGCAAGGAACTTCTGTAAATGGACAGAGGGGAAATCTGGCTCGTTTCACTGGATCCGACCACCGGGCATGAACAAAGCGGAAAACGTCCAGTGCTTATCGTTTCTCCCGCGTCATTTAATGCACTCACCCGTTTGCCCGTTGTTGTTCCGGTCACCAGTGGCGGAAACTTTGCCCGAGCGGCGGGTTTTGCCGTCTCACTGGACGGTGCGGGAACGAAAACCACGGGTGTGATTCGCTGCGATCAGCCCAGAACCATTGATATGGACGCCCGAAACGGCAAGCGTCTGGAACGTATACCCGATGCTGTCGTGAATGAAGTGCTGGCCCGACTGGAAGCCATTCTGAGTTGAGATTTTGCGGCAAGGCAGGGAAGTTTGGTGAGCGTTACATCATCGAAGCGAAATGCCCAAAGCCCGACGCTCGGTACAGAAGAAATATCAGGGACCAAAAAAGCAAAAAGCCTGCTCGTAAGCAGGCTTCTTAAATTTGGCTCCTCTGACTGGACTCGAACCAGTGACATACGGATTAACAGTCCGCCGTTCTACCGACTGAACTACAGAGGAATCGGTGTGGAGTCGTATCTTAGCGGCGAAAAAACTTTTGTCAAACCTGATTTCAGGCGGTTTTGTGCAACTGCCGCAAATCACGGCAGTTTGCTGTAATTAACAACAATTTTTTGGAAATGCTTTGCAGGATCACGAATTCTACCCCATCATTTGAAATGAAGTTTCATCTTTCTCACTAAGGTCAATTTTGAACGTCGTCGCCCCGATACGCCAGGCTATCATGCGCACGCCATGGTACGCCAAACGCAAGAGCTACAAGGTCCTGTTCTGGCGCGAAATCACGCCGCTCGCCATCCCTATCTTCCTCGAAAACACCTGCGTCCTGTTAATGGGTGTGCTCAGTACCTTCCTTGTCAGTTGGCTCGGTAAAGAAGCCATGGCGGGAGTGGGGCTGGCCGACAGCTTTAACATGGTCATCATGTCGTTTTTCGCCGCGATTGACCTCGGAACCACCGTTGTTGTGGCATTCAGCCTCGGCAAGCTCGATAAAAAGCGGGCGAGGGCGGCAGCGCGGCAGTCGCTGGTGATCATGACCCTGTTCTCTATTATTCTGGCGGCGGTTATTCACTACTTCGGCACGCAAATCATCGACTTTATCGCCGGGGCGGCCACGCCGGAGGTCAAAGCGCTGGCGCTGACCTATCTGGAACTCACCGTGCTGAGTTATCCGGCGGCGGCTATCGCGCTCATCGGTAGCGGCGCGCTGCGTGGGGCCGGGAACACCAAAATTCCACTGTTGATAAACGGCGGGATGAACATCCTCAACATCATTATCAGTAGCATCCTGATTTACGGCGCGTTCTCCTGGCCGGGGCTGGGTTTTGCCGGTGCCGGGCTGGGGCTCACTATTGCCCGTTATATCGGCGCGATTGCCATTATCTGGGTGCTGATGATTGGCTTTAACCCGGCGTTGCGCATCCCGCTGAAAAGCTATTTCAAGCCGCTGAACTTCGCCATTATCTGGGAAGTGATGGGGATTGGTATTCCGGCGAGTATCGAGTCGGTGCTGTTTAACGGCGGGAAATTGCTGACACAAATGTTTGTCGCCGGGATGGGGACCAACGTTATCGCCGGTAACTTTATTGCCTTCTCCGTCGCCGCGCTGATTAACCTGCCCGGTAACGCCCTGGGCTCGGCGTCGACCATTATTACCGGTAAGCGACTGGGCAAGGGGCAACGCAGCCAGGCCGAACGACAGCTACGCCATGTGTTCTGGCTGTCGACCATTATATTGACGCTTATCGCGTGGGGCACGGCGCCTTTCGCCGGGCTGCTGGCGTCGTTCTATACCCATGAAGAAGATGTAAAAGAGGTGGTCAAGACGCTTCTCTGGCTGAACGCCGCGTTTATGCCGATCTGGGCCGCTTCCTGGGTGCTGCCTGCGGGGCAGAAAGGGGCGCGCGATGCCCGTTTCGCCATGTGGGTGTCGATGCTCGGTATGTGGGGTTGTCGCGTGGTGGCGGGCTATACGCTCGGGATTATGCTCGGTATGGGCGTCGTCGGCGTTTGGCTTGGGATGGTGCTCGACTGGGCGGTGCGAGGAGCGCTCTTTTACTGGCGAATGGTGAGCGGCCGTTGGCTGTGGAAATACCCAAAAGTACCGCGAGATCACACGTAACCGCTTCATTTTCCCGCAGAGTGGAGAATAAATCGGCAAACGGACATTTTTGTGAAAACAGCCTTTGACAAGGGCAGGAGGCCTCGTTAATATGCGCCTCGTTCACACGATTCCTCTGTAGTTCAGTCGGTAGAACGGCGGACTGTTAATCCGTATGTCACTGGTTCGAGTCCAGTCAGAGGAGCCAAATTTGAAAACCCGCGTAAGGCAACTTAAGCGGGTTTTTGCTTTTCTGATACTTTCCACTTCGCGTTTATCTGCGCCGTTCCAGCAGCACAAAATAGACGATGGTCATCGCCAGCACAATTAACAACAAAATCAGCGCGGCGGCGGCCCCTTCGTTGAGCGACAGCCCCAGAAACGCCCGGCGATAGGCAAAGAAGCTCAGCACTTCGGTGGCATTCCCCGGCCCGCCACGGGTCAGGATATAGGGCAGGTCGTAGGTGCGAAGTTCGTTAATTAACTGAATCACAATCGCAATTGCCGAAACCGGGCGCAGCATCGGCAGGGTGATATACCAGAACTGCTGCAAGCTATTTGCACCGTCAATTTCGGCGGCCTCGTACGGGTCTTTAGGCAGCGACGCCAGCCCCGCAGCGAGGATCAGCACCACAAATGACATCTGCTGCCAGACATCAATAAACACCATGCTCCAGAACGCCAGCGTAGGGTTACCCAGCCAGTCGACGCCCGGCAGGCCAACGCTTTGCAGCATATGGTTGATAATCCCAAGGTTCGGTTGCAGCAACATACGCCAGATCAGCGCCACGCTCACCGGCGACATCGCCATCGGAATGGTCAGTAACGCGAAATAGACCGGGCGGGTTTTCACCACCC
This sequence comes from Citrobacter sp. BDA59-3, assembly GCF_015167655.1. Lineage (NCBI taxonomy): Bacteria > Pseudomonadati > Pseudomonadota > Gammaproteobacteria > Enterobacterales > Enterobacteriaceae > Citrobacter > Citrobacter sp. BDA59-3. Next base: position 3,454,238 of record NZ_CP063427.1, on the reverse strand, counting down.
GGTTTAGCATCAGGGCGATACCCAGCCCGACAATAAACTCACCGGTTACCGTCAATAATGAGTAACGGATAGTCAGCCAGGCAGAGTGCCAGAAGGTATCGCTGCTCAGCACGCTGATAAAATTGTCCAGCCCTGCAAAAGGGAAGATCTCCGCATGCATCAGCGTATAGGACGAAAAAGCCAGTACAACGGAATAGATAACAGGGAAGCCGAGCACAATCGCCAGAGCCAGCAACCCAGGCAGGGCGAATGCCCAGCCTGTCACCCGGAATCTGTCTATTGTTAAACGGTACTTCGGTTTCACGCTAAATTCCTCAGCTAAAGCCATCTGCCGGCCCCCTTTGTCTTATTTCACCAGCAACTTATCCAATTGATCGGATGCATTTTTCAGCGACTTGTCGACGGTATTTTCGCCACTCGCCAGCAGGGACAATTGTGTCCCCAGAACATCTTCATACTGAGCGGAATAGGAGAAGACCGGGAAGGACTTACCGGACGCCACAATATTCAGAGCGTCTTTATAGTAAGGATACTTTTTCAGTACCTCGGCGTTTTCATAGACATCGGAACGAACAGGCGCGTGCCCCTGCAATGCGCGTGCTGTAGTGACCTCTTTACTCTGCACCCACTGAATAAAGGTCCAGGCGGCCTGTTTCTCTTTATCTGAGACGTTTTTCGGAATGCCCCAACCCCAGCCGCCGCTCTCCCCGTGACCACCAGGAACGGTTGTCAGCGCGAGTTTACCGGCTACGGCAGGGCAGGCGGTGGCATTATCCAGTTGCGGCAGCATCCACCAATAGGTCAACATACTGAACGCTTTACCGCTGCACATCAGACGCACGGTATCGTCGAGGGTGGCGGAAAGCGCACCGGTTTGCGCGGCATTCTTGATGGCATCCGCATACAGCGTCATCGCTTTGTTCCCCGCCGGGCTGTTCAGTGCGGATTTACCTTTGTCGTCTACGTAAGCGCCGCCGCTGGAGAACAGGTAATTCGAGAACTCCATGCTGTTCGGGTCGCCGCGCTGCCCTTGCATAGCCGCCCCGGCCATATCACTGTTCTTCTTGATAAATTTGGCAAGCGTAACGTACTCTTCCAGGGTTTTGGGCTGCTCAAGCGGTTTTTTAAACTCGGCCTGATAGGCGCTCTTTATTTTCTCATCCTGCAACACATCCGTGCGGTAAATCAGCCCCATGGAATAGTTGTACATCGGGATCAGCGTGGTTTTATTGGGCGTCACATTAATGAGCGACACGGTGGCCGGAATAAAGGCCGACATATCAAAGTTAGATTTTTTCACATCCGGCGTGAGATCAGTCAGCCAGCCGGCTTTACTGAATTCCCCCGCCCACAGAAAATCCACTTCCAGCAGGTTGTAATAGCTCTGCGACTGAATCAGTTGCGATACCAGCTTGTCATGCATATCGCCGTAACCGATTTTTTCGAACTGCACTTTGATGTGGTACTGCTTCTCAAAATCAGGCAGCATTTTTTCAATGATTTTCGTTTCCGGAACATCTTCCATCAACGCACGCAGCACAACATCTTCCGCCCGAACGGACGCCGAAAGGCTAAGGACTATCAGACCCGATAACAATGTGACTTTCTTACGATTCAACATAATTAACTCCTGGAGAAGGTGCCGGAGTGTTAACGGCGACAATTTTCTGTCTGGATGGCATGACTTTACTTAACACCGCCGAAGGTGAGACCTTTGACGATGTAACGCTGAATAAAATGTGAGGCGACCATCAATGGCAGCACTGCCAGCACAATGCCTGCCGAAACCTTGCCAATCTGTACACCGTTCGAGGTCTGTAGCGCGGCAAGCGACACCGGGACCGTGGCGGTCTCCGGCCCGCTAAGCACCAGGGCAAAAAGAAACTCATTCCACGACAGGATGAAGCCCAGCACGGCGGAGGCCGCAAGACCCGGCAGCGACACGGGCAGCACCACATGCCAGAACGCGCCCCAGGCGGTAGCGCCGTCGGTCATCGCGGCCCACTCCAGATCCACCGGGATCCCTTCGAAAAAGCCCATCAGGATCCAGGTCAGAAACGGCAGGTTTAACGCGGCATAGACCAGCGTCAGTCCGAAGAGCGAGTTGGTCAGCCCAACGGTTCGCAGCATGGCAAAGGCGGGTAACACAAGCGCTACCGCTGGCAGCATCTGGGTCGCCAGCATAATAAAGCGCGCCGCTTTACCGCCCGTTTTAAAGCGGGCAAAGGCATAGCCGGTGGCGGCGGCAAACGGCAGGGCGAGGACAACCGACCCGGTGGCGACAATCAGGCTATTGGCGTAATGACGTAAAAAACCGTTGTTCTCAATCAGAGAACGGAAATTTTCCGCGGAAAACTGCGGGAAAATATCGCTGCTGTAGGCCATCGATTCCGGCACCAGACTGGTTCTCACAATCCACAGCACCGGCAGTAAAATTGAAAGACAGGCCAGCACCAGCCCGGTATGCAATCCAATTTTTCGTAGCATGTTCGCTCCTCACGCGCCTGGGGTGTCAGCGTTGTCCGGTGTTTTACGGCGCTCAACCACATCTCCGCTGCCGGGGTGAAACAGATGCAGTGAGTTGGGATCCAGCCAGATGCTGAGCGTCTGGCCCACCTTCGGGTGCGTATGGTGATCAAGGCGGATCACCACTGGCACTTTACCGAGCGTGCCGCTGACAATGTTTTCCGCGCCCAGCGCTTCCACCCCGCTGACGGCAATTTCCAGCGGGAGCCAGTCTGGTCTGCGTGGGTGGGCGTGAAAATCTTCCGGTCGCACGCCGAGGGTCATCTGTTTTCCCGCCAGGCTTTGATAGTCGGCGGCCATCCAGCCCGGCACCGGGAGCTGTGGGCCATCGGACAGTTGCAGGCTGACATCCATGCCCGTCCGTTGCACAAGACAGGGAAGAAGGTTGATGGACGGAGAGGAGAGAAAACGGGCAACAAACGTATTTACCGGGTAGTTATAGACTTCCAGCGGAGTCCCGCACTGGATCAAATGGCCATCACGCATGATGCAAATGCGATCCGCCATCGTCATGGCCTCTACCTGGTCATGGGTGACGTAGACCATGGTTTTGCCCAGCCGACGATGAAGCTTGATCAGCTCACTACGCATCTCGCCGCGCAACTGCGCATCAAGGTTTGAGAGGGGTTCATCTAACAAAAAGGCCTGCGGCTCACGCACGATAGCGCGGCCCAGGGCGACGCGCTGGCGCTGCCCGCCGGAAAGCGCGGCCGGTTTACGGTGTAATAATTTATCCAGCCCCAGCATTGCAGCGCTCTCGGCCACTTTACTGTTGATGACGTTGCCCGGCACGCCACGCATTTTCAGGCCGAAGGCCATGTTTTCGGCGACGGTCATGTGCGGGTAGAGCGCATAGCTCTGGAATACCACGGCGATATTGCGATCGCGCGGTGCCACATGACTCACGTCGCGCCCGTCGATTAATAATGTGCCATCGGTAATGCTTTCAAGTCCGGCAATCATGCGGAGTGTGGTGGACTTTCCGCAGCCGGAAGGGCCAAGGAAGATAACAAATTCACCATCCCGGATGTGCAAATTCACATTACGGACGCTGTGCTGATTGCCGTTGTAGGATTTCGACACGTTCCGTAATTCAATGGAGGCCATATTGGGTTACCTCTGTTACGTGTTGCCCGTCCTGGGACTGGTGACATCCATGTTCGGTTTTGTTCGAAATGAAGCAGCTTTGTTCACAATGGCGTGTTGTCAGCCCGTATACACCCCGCCAGTCACGTTGACGCCCTGACCTGTCATAAAACGGGCGGCGTCGGAACTCAAAAAGGCCACCACTTCGGCGACATCTTCGGGCGTTTCCAGGCGGCCAAGCGGCGTCTGGCGAATGTAATCATCAATGACCTGTTCAGGCGTCATGCCGCGCAGTTGTGCTTCCCACTGTACTTCACGGCTCTGCATGCCGGTTTTAACGAAACCCGGACAGACGGCATTCACGCGGATCCCGTCAGCGGCCAGTTCCCGTGCCAGCGCCTGAGTCCAGCCGAGGACGGCAAACTTACTGGCGGAGTAGTGGGCCAGCAGCGGCGCGCCAACTTTGGCGGCGAGCGACGCTGTGTTCACGATAGTACCGGATTTACGCGCCACAAATTTGCGTGCGGCAATCTGATTAGTAAGAAAAATACCCCTGGTGTTGACGTCAAAATTAAAATCCCACTCATCATCTGTTATCGCCAGGGCTTTTTGCATCGTTGATACGCCCGCGTTGGCGATCAGCAGATCATAGTCCCCCAGCGTTTTCTCTACCCAGCCAAAGCCTTCTTCAACGGACGCACGTAAACGAACATCCAGATGAAACGCCACCGTGTTCGCGCCGAGTTCGGTTGCCGCTGCCCAGGCGGCTTCTTCGTTGATGTCTCCAATAGCGACCCGCATGCCCTGGCGAATCAGATTGCGGGCGATGGCATAACCAATACCCGTAGCGCCGCCGGTAACAATCGCCACTTTACCTTGCAGGTCCGGATAGTGTCCGGACGTCAAATGTGATGTGTGCATGTTCTTTTCCCCTGTGTTGATGATTATTTTTTACACCAATATAACGAACACAACAAAACATATTTCTTATGATAAAAACAATTGCGATCACAAATTTTGTTTTGTATGTTTGTTTTTGTTAACTTCAATGTTCGGAGTCAGCCGATGACGCACAACGACGCTCTGCCTTTTCAGCCTGACGCCCCCGGATCCGGTGCGCGTTTACGCCGTTCGGCTGCGTCGCGTCAGAGTGAAGTCATGCAACTGCTGGTTCAGCAAGGTGCGGTGTCTGTGCCGGATCTGGCCGCGAAGTTTGCCGTTTCCGAAATGACTATCCGTCGTGATCTGATGGAGATGGAGCAGAAGGGCAGCCTCTGCCGTACGCATGGTGGGGCGGTTTTACCGCAGAGCGCAAGCGCAGTGGCGATTGACAAGGTGGAACCGAGTTTCGAGTCCCGCCTGTTGCAAAACCATGAGGCTAAGTTGCGCATCGCGGCGGCGGCGGCAGAGCTCGGCAAAAAATTTCGCACGCTGGCTCTGGATGTCGGCAGCACGACGTTTCTTGCCGCACGTTACCTCAGCCAGTGTTCACATTTGAAAATTTTTACGAACAGCCTTCGCGTGGCGCATGACATTGCCCCCGCGAAGGCCGAAATCTACCTTGCGGGCGGGCGGATGCGCCCGGATGAAATGTCGACCGGCGGCTCTGCGGCGCTACAGCAGTTTTCCAGCCTGTGGTTCGACATCACCTTTATTGGCGTCTCTGGTCTGACCGCCGAGGGAATTTATGACTACGCCTTTGAGGATGCGGAACTCAAACGTCTTTATCTCAACCGTTCCAGCCTGAAAGTGGTGCTGTGTGACGCCAGCAAGTTTCAACGAATGTCGCTGGTGCACCTCGCCACACTGAGGCAATTCGACATCCTGATCACTGAACAGGCGCCGCCGCCAGCCCTGTCGGCGATGCTTGAAGCGGCAAATATTGATGTGATCATCGCGCCTGCGTTGCCGAAAGACGCGTGATCGCTTTTTACCATGACATATCAGCCAACACCGGAGAAAGTTATGATCTTTGAATTTTTGGGTAATAAGAAAAAAGCGGTTATCGCAATGGCCCATATTGGCGCGCTGCCTGGCGCGCCGCTGTACGACGCTAAAGGTGGACTCAATAAGCTTATCGACGATGTGCTCAGTGATGTAGAGAAACTACAGGCAGGTGGAGTGGATGCGATTATGTTCGGCAACGAAAATGACCGTCCTTATGTGTTTAAAGCCTCGCTGGAAGGCGTCTCGGCCATGTCGGCTGTGGTACAGGCGGCGAAATCGGTACTGAAAGTGCCGTTCGGCGTGAACTACCTGTGGGATCCTAACGCCAGCGTCGCCATTGGTGCTGCCACCGGGGCGAGCTTCGTGCGTGAAATTTTCACCGGCGTGTTTGCCTCTGATATGGGGATCTGGGAGCCGGATTGTGCCAGCGCGTCTCGCCTGCGCCGCAACCTGGGCCGTGAAGACATGAAATTGCTCTTTAACATCAACGCCGAATTCGCCCATTCTCTGGATGCGCGCCCCATCGAATTGCGCGCGCGCAGCGCCATTTTCTCGTCACTGGCAGATGCCATTCTGGTGTCCGGACCGATCACCGGTGAACCGGCTGAACATTCTAATCTGCGCAAAGTCTGCGAAGCGGTAGAGGGCGTTCCGGTTTTTGCCAACACCGGCACCAACATCGATAACGTCACCGACATTCTGAGCATTGCCAGCGGTGTGGTCATCGGCACGCACTTTAAGGTCGATGGGCACACCTGGAATCAGGTCGACGGGGATCGGGTAAAACGCTTTATGGATGTGGTCGAAAAGCTGCGCTAAACATAACCCCTGGAACGGGAGGATAAGATGCAGTATCTGTTAGGCATTGATATTGGTACAACCTCAACCATTGGCATCCTGATCGGCCTGCCCGATAAGGTGCTCGGTACGGCCTCCCGCCCGGTCACGCTTTTCGCCCCGCACAGCGGCTGGACGGAGGAGTCGCCGGAGCAGTGGTGGGAGAATGTCGGTGAAATTTGCCAGCAGTTGCTCACACAAAGCGGCATTACGGCGAGCGAAATCTGTGGCATTGGTGTGACCGGGATGTTACCTGCCGTGGTTTTACTGGATAGCGAAGACCGCCTGCTGCGTCCGAGCATTCAACAGAGCGATGGTCGCAGCGGCGCACAAGTGCAGCAGATGCGCTGCGAAATGGACAGTCAGCACTTTTTAGAGCGCGCCGGAAACGGTATTAACCAGCAGCTGGTGGGGGCGAAAATCCGCTGGATTGAACACCATGAACCGGAAGTGTTTGAACGTATTGCCACGGTGTTCGGTTCCTATGATTTTATTAACTGGAAGCTCACGGGTGAGAAAATCATCGAGCAGAACTGGGCGCTGGAGGCGGGTTTTGTTGATATCAGCAGCAATACGCTGGATGACGAACTGATTGCCTTTGCCCATCTTCCCCGTTATGCGGTCCCCCGTCTGGTCCGCTCTCATGACATTGTCGGCGCGGTTACCGCGCAGGCGGCGGCCTGGACCGGGCTCAGTGAAGGCACGCCGGTGATTGGCGGGGCGGCGGATTTGATTGCCTCCGCGCTCGGCGCGGGGGTGACTTCGCCTGGCGAAGTGCTGCTCAAATTCGGCGGCTCGGTGGATATTCTGACCGTAACGCAAAGCGCTACCCCTGACCCGCGTCTGTATCTGGATTATCACCTTGTGCCGGGTTGCTATATGCCCAACGGCTGTATGTCGACCGGCGGTTCGGGGCTGAACTGGTTTGTGCAGAACTTCGCGGCGCAGCATGAAGCGGCGGCACGTGAAAAGGGCATGAGTATCCATCAGTACCTGGACGCGATGGCGGAAAACCGCCCGGCGGGCAGTGACGGCCTGATTTTCCTGCCCTATTTTCTGGGGGAGAAAACCCCGTTACATGATCCAAATGCCCGCGGCATCCTCTTTGGCCTGACGCTCAGCCACGACGCGGGGCATATCTGGCGCGCGCTGCTCGAAGCCTACGCCTATGCCATCAAACACCATATCGACACGCTGGTGGACATCGGCTATCCGGTAAAACGCTACGTCGTCTCTGATGGCGGTTCGGCAAGCAAACTGTGGATGCAGATTGTCGCCGATGTGCTGGGCGAGCCGCTGACTCGCCTGGATGGGCACCCCGGTTCTTGTCTGGGGGCAGCCTGGACGGCGGCGATGGGTGTCGGGGTATCGACAGACTGGAAGGGAGCCAGCGCCTGGGTCAACCTCAAAGATGTAATTACGCCACGGCCTGAACATGCCGATGTTTACCATGAGGGATATCCGCGTTTCCGCCAGCTCTATGAAGCCTGTCGTCCACTGACCCGCCAGGAGACACCATGAAATTTACTGCCATTGCCTGGGACGTTGACGGCACGCTGGTCGACAGTGAACCACTGCATCACCGGGCACTGCTGGCTGTCTGCCATCGCTTCGGGTTGGATCTGAGCCATATTCCCGAGACGCGCTTTTACGGTGTGCACATTAACGATGTCTGGCTGGCCCTGTGCGCAGAACTGCCCGCCGATTTGGACCAGACCGTGTGGCTGGCGGCGATTGAAGACTACTATCATGACCACCGCCACGAACTGGTTGCTATTCCCGGCAGCCGCGAAACCATTCGCAAGCTGGCGGCGAAAGGTATCAAACAGGCCTGCGTGTCGAATTCATGCCGACGGATCGTCGAAGCGAATCTTGAGGCGCTGGGTGTGCGTGAGTTTATTGATGTGGTGGTGACGCTGGATGATGTACACCATGGCAAACCGGCGCCCGAACCTTATCAACATGCGCTGGGGGCGTTTGGATTGCCTGCGGCGGCGGTACTGGCGGTTGAAGACAGCACGACCGGGATGCGTTCGGCGCAGGCCGCCGGAATGCACGTCGCGTTTTATGGCGCGTCACCCGCCTCTGAGCAGGGGGTAACAGAAATCACCTCGCTGACGCGGATCCTCGACTGGTTTTGATTCGCACAGTTTCGCGCGGGAAAGGGATGTTCCGCGCAAAGAAATGAACACATTCGAACAAATTGGGTTTTAAATCACACCACTTCCCCTTAATATTGTGAGCTATATCGTTTAAGCCCCTCCACCCGAAACAGAGTATTTATCGTTATGTCAGCTAAACCCGAGATTCAGGCCCGTTATCTTCCTCAGGAACGCAAAAAGCGGATCCTTAACATGCTGGTCGAGCAGGGGCGCGTGACAGTGGTAGATATCTCAGCGGAGCTGGCGGTCTCGGAGATGACAGTACGCCGCGATCTCGCCGAACTGGAAACCGAGGGTAAACTCAGCCGGGTACACGGTGGTGCGGTACTGACCGAAACGGTCAGCCAGCCGATTATGGACCCGCTTCCGGCGCATTTTGACGCACGTCTTTCCCTTCATCGGGAGAGCAAAATGCGCATTGCCCGCATGGCTGCTGAGGTGGCCGGGCGTTACCAGAGCGTGGCGCTTGATATCGGCACCACAACCCTGTTTATGGTCGACGAGTTGGTGAAGCATGAGCGTCTGAAAATCTTCACCAACAGTGTGCGCATTGCCCATGCGCTGGGCCGGTATGCGCAGGCACCGGAAGTCTATCTGGCAGGGGGGATGATGCGTGATGACGAGATGGCGATTGTCGGGCCGTCTGCCATTGAGCAGTTCCAGCAGTTCTGGTTTGATATTGCGTTTATTGGCGCATCGGGCATTACCAGCCAGGGCATTTACGATAGCGCACTGGATGAGACGGAAATGAAACGGGTATTGATTCGCCGTTCCGGCTTTAAAGTGCTGCTCTGCGACTCTGCAAAATTCCAGCATATGTCGCTGGTGCAGGTGGCGCAGTGGCAGGATATCGATCTGCTAATAACAGATAGCGCACCGCCTGCGGTACTGGCGACCGCCTTTGAACTGGCGAATGTGCAGGTGATGATTGCACCCTGACTGTCAGGCCAGGCGTTGTATGACGGCCTCGGGTGAGGCTTCGTTCAGTAACGCCCGCACGCCCTCTATGGGCAGCGCTTTTGAGAAATACCAGCCCTGCGCACGGGCGCCGGGAAACTCTCGGGTGATACAGGCCAGTTGTTCCGCGAACTCAATCCCTTCAAAGATTAACCGGTAAGGTCGTTCATACAGCGCCCTGCACATACGTAGGGTTTTTTCTCCGTGTAGAGTCTTAGCGCACAGTGCCTGAGTCAGGGATTTATCTATTTTGACATCCGTTACGGGAAGGCTGAGCAGCCTTTCATGATTCGAACAACCTTTACCAAAATCATCCAGCGCCAGGTGGAAGCCGTGCTGTCTGAACTGTGTCGCGTTAGTCATGAGCGCCTGGGTATCGTTGCAACTGACCTCGGTTATCTCCAGCACGATGGACGAGGCATTGAGCTGATGACGCGCAAGTTCATTAAGCAGCGTGTTCTTAAATGAGATTGAATTCAGATCGCCAGGTGTGATGTTCAGGTTTAATAACAGTCCGTGCCGGGCTAATAATGTCGCCATTTCGGCAATGGCTTTTTTAATTACGTAGAGCGAAACGGTACTCATCAGGCCATTTTCAACGGCGAGCCCGATCAACGTTTCCGGGCAGACTCGTCCGAATCGCGAATCACGCCATCGCAATAACGCTTCAAACCCGACAATCTTTTTTGTGCAGGCTGAGTAAATAGGTTGGTAGTAAAGGTTGATATTATTGGCAAGTAAGGCATGCTTTAATCGGCAAAGCATCGTTAGCTCCATATTAAGCACTAATGCTTCTTTTTGTGATAACAGGCAATAAATTCATACAGTTCCAGTTTACTGTTCAGGTCGAATTTATTCATAATATTCTTTTTGTGACTAATGGCCGTTTTGTAGGTAATACCAATACGATCCGCGATATCGTTCATGCCCATGCAGGCATGTAAGCCATAGGCAATTTTCTCCTGGGTAAAAGAGAGGGCTCTATAGTTACAGTTAATACAGGAATAGGCGCATTTCCCCGCACTTTTGGCGCGTTCTTTTGCCGCAGGGTTGCCATGAATCGCTTTGACGATGGCGTCGTAAACCACAGCCGAACGCTCTTTGCGGAGAAAGAATTGTGCGTCTTTAATGCAGTCAGGCAGGATATGTCTCGCTGGAATCGTATCGCCGGCGACAAAGATAAAAATCTTCCCTGACTTTTTCCTGTTAATTAAGTCTCTAAAACATAAGTAATATTCTCCCGCACATACGGTCATGAAAATAAAATCTGCTTTATGAATATTCTCAACGCTAAAATCCCAGGAAAGAGAAGGCGAAGAGACATTGCATTCTTTAATAGCGTCACGAATTAAACCGACGATGCCAGTAGAGAATAATGTGTCATTATCAATATTTATTAAAAATTTCATTCCCTTGCAACCTCTGGGCATCCTGGTATTGGCTGGTTTATTCTATATACCTGAATAAAACAAAAGCAATAACTCTCTCATAATCTTAAGGAAAATGAGAATTTGTCAATTTGACTTAGGAAAAATCCTAATGAATATTTAAATATCAGTCGAGGTGTTAATGCGGAAACACAATACCATGCTATTAGTAAGGCTATGTCAAGAAAGGTATGTGATTGATGTATTTTATCCGCAGTATTAAATGGTGGCGGTAAAGGAGACGTGCAAATAACCTTTGAATAAAAATAAGGATAATTCTTAAAACGGTTAAACCTGGCCATTACCTTAAAGCCTGCATATTAAACATATGCAGGCTTTATATTGTTTAACCCATATATGTGCACACGGGGGCCGTCGCTGCATCCAGCCATGCTCGCGCATCACTGTCGACCAGCGGTGAAAGCGTGTCGCGAACCTGCTGATGGTAGGTATCAAGCCACTGTTTTTCTTGCTCCGAGAGTAGCGACCACTCCACCTGGTTAAGATCCACAGGCACCAGCGTCAGCGATGAGAAGCGGCAGAATCCGGGCTGGCTTTCTACGACCTCCACCTGGTTTTCAATGCGAATGCCGTAGCGATCGGCCAGGTAATAGCCCGGTTCGATGGTCATGATATTCCCGGCGACCAGCGGCCATGGGTTGACCTTTTTGGCAATGCGATGTGGCTGTTCGTGAATCAACAATTGGTGTCCCACACCATGCCCGGTACCGTGGTCGAAATCGAGGCCTAATTCCCAGAGGGCGCGGCGGGCAAAGGCATCGATCTGGTGCCCCTGCGTGCCGCTTGGGAACTGCAGCGTCAGCATCGACAAAAAGCCTTTCAGTACGGCGGTATAGTGCAAACGCTGTTCATCAGACAGGGGGCCAAACGACAGTGTGCGCGTGGTATCGGTTGTGCCATTGCGATACTGGCCGCCTGAGTCATTCAGGTAGAAATTACTGCGGGTAATGGCGGCGTTGGTGGCTTCGCTGGCGTGATAGTGGCACATGGCGGCGTTGCTGGCAGAAGCGGAAATGGTACTAAAGCTCTGCTCAATGAAACCGGCCTGTTGCTGGCGGAAAGTGAGCTGTTTTGCCTGCGCTTCCAGTTCGGTCAGTGGGTTGCCTGCGGCTTCACGTGCCGGAACTTCACGCGCCAGCCATGCCAGGAAGTTAACCCACGCCGCGCCATCCTGACGGTGGCTGTCGCGATAACCTTCCAGCTCAACGGGGTTTTTGTGCGCTTTGATAAGCGTAATAGGGTCCGCGTGCCAGACCACGTCGCCGCCATTGCGCTCGATAGCAAAACGCAGGGCGACCGGGGCGTAATCGGCGTCCAGCATCACTTTCTTGCCAGCGGCCGCCTGTTGGCAGTGGGGCAGAAAATCGGTCCATGCGGAGATCCGCAGGGAAGATTTCAGGTCATCCGATAAGGCATGCGTTTTCGCCGCATCGATAAACCACTCCATCTCTCCGTCACGGCTGAGCAGGGCGAATGAGTGAGCAACCGGGTTCATCGCCACATCCGAACCCCGAATATTTAAAAGCCAGGCGATGTTATCCGGCTGGGTGATAGCCAGCAGATCGACACCTTCTTTAGCCAGCACCTGAGCAATGCGTGCACGTTTCGCCTCGCTGCTTTCACCGCTGATTTCCGGTGGCATTTCGCGGATTGCTCCGCAGGGGGCCGGCGGGCGGTCGTGCCAGATGGCGTCAAAGGGATCATTATTCAGCGCCACCAGTTCACAGTGGGTCGCCTCCAGTGCGGTAAATTGGCTGTTGACCATCAGCAACGGTTCAAAGGCGATACGACTGCCAGCGGGCAGCGAGTCGTTAAGCCACTGCGACAGCGGCTCATTGTGCAGATGGTGGATCTCAAATGCGTTGAGATCGACCTCCTGGCGAACCTGCACCTGGTAGCGTCCGTCGACAAACATCAGCGCCCGGTCACGGAGGATCAGCGCCAGGCCCGCCGAGCCGCTAAAGCCGGTCAGCCAGGCCAGTTTATTATCGTGCGGCGCGCAGTCTTCACTCTGGTAGGCATCAGCGCGTGGCACAATCATGCCGTCGACATCCATGGCCGCCAGCTGTGTACGCAGCGCTGCCAGCGGTGTTGGGGTTTGCATAAGAATCCTTCCTTATTGTTAGCGGAACGGGGGTTCGTTAAAGGTGCGCAGTTTACGTGAATGTAACCGATCACCTTCTGCCCGCAGCAGGTCAATGGCGCGAATACCAATCTGCAGATGTTCGGAAATCGCCCCTTCATAAAAACGGTTGGCCTGGCCCGGCAGCTTGATTTCGCCGTGCAGCGGTTTATCAGAGACACACAGCAGTGTGCCGTACGGCACGCGAAAGCGGTAGCCCTGGGCGGCAATGGTGGCGCTTTCCATGTCGATAGCCACCGCGCGACTCAGGTTAAAACGCAGCGCCGACGCGGAATAACGCAGCTCCCAGTTACGGTCATCAGTAGTGACCACGGTGCCGGTACGCAGGCGCTGTTTGACTTCTTCGCCGGGCATGCCGCTCACCTCTTTGGTGGCATCGTACAGCGCGCGCTGCACCTCGGCGATACTCGGAATGGGGATATCCGGGGGCAGTACGGCATCCAGTACGTGATCATCTCGCAGATAAGCATGCGCCAGCACATAGTCGCCAATCGACTGGCTTTCACGCAGGCCGCCGCAGTGGCCAATCATCATCCATACATCCGGGCGCAACACCGCAAGGTGGTCACAAATGGTTTTCGCGTTTGACGGACCGACGCCGATGTTAATCAGGGTGATGCCCTGACCGTCGGCGGTGATGAGATGCCAGGCCGGCATCTGGTGTTTTTTCCACGCCAGATCGGAGATGGCCTCTTCCGGGGCATCGGTATCAGCGGTGACCCAGTGGCCACCCGCACAGGAGAGGGCAACATAGGGGCTTTCCGGGTCCAGAATCTGGCTGCATCCCCAACGGACAAACTCGTCTACGTAGCGGGTGTAGTTGGTGAACAGCACGAACGGCTGGAAGTGCTCCACCGGAGTACCGGTGTAGTGGCGCAGACGGGCCAGTGAGAAATCCACGCGGCGGGCATCGAAATGCGACAGCGGATAGAACTCGGTAGGATGGAACAGACCGTCGGCGGTTTCATCGCCAATTTGCGCCAGTTCGGTGGTGGGGAAATGGCGGGTCAACCCGGCGCTCATTGAACGGTCCAGCGTCAGTTCCGAGCCGTCAATAACATACGGATACGGGATCTCATGTGCTGATAGCCCTACTTCAATATGTGCGCCATAGTCCTGGCACAGCAGCGTGAGTTGTTCGTGTAAATAGCTGCGAAACAGGGCGGGGCGGGTGACGGTGGTGGTGTAACAGCCAGAGTGGGTGAAACGGGCGTAAGCGCGGGTTTTCGGTGGGTTGGTGGCGCTGCCATCCCAACTTACCGACAGCTCAGGGTAGACGAAAAGGCCGTTGGCGCGTGCTTCATGCGTGGGTAGCGTGCCATCCTCGATATAACGGCTGATGGCTGCACGCAGGTTCGACACTGACTGCTCATACAGGGCTTCCAGTTGATCCAGTGCCTGTTCCGGGGTCAGATGTGCACCCTTTTTATTCATCATTAACTCCTTGTTTCACAGGTGTACGGCTGTAGACGATAGTATGTCACAGCTTTATGAAACAATAACTCCGGATGATGGGTTTCGGAGGATGCCTGCCTGCAACACCCTTGCCGCGCATTGAGTGCGCAAATCTAATGATAATGGGGCGTATGGCGAGAAGCCGGCGCGACAGGGCGCGCCGGGGTAACAGTTAGCCGTTGATTTTCACCAGCGTACGGCCCTGAATCTTGTTACTCAGGAAATCGGCGGCAAACGCCGGAGCCTGCTCCAGACCGATTTCAGTGGACGCCTGCTGGTAGTAGCTCTCCGGCAACAGACTGGCCAGACGCGCCCAGACCGCAGCGCGTTCAGCGGTCGGTACCATCACGGAGTCCACACCCTGCAGGCGGACGTTACGCAGAATAAACGGCATCACGGTGGTGGGCAGATCGAAGCCACCCGCCAGGCCGCAGGCGGCAACGCAGCCACGGTAGTTTGTCTGTGCCAGTACTTTTGCCAGCACTTTACTGCCGACGGTATCGACGGCACCGGCCCATAGCTGTTTTTCCAGCGGACGGGTCTCTTCGAAATCGCTGCGCGGCAGAATTTCATCGGCACCTAACTGGCGCAGGAAGTTGTGGGTGGATTCACGGCCAGAGACCGCGACAACGGTGTAACCCAGCGCTTTCAATAGCACAACGGCGGTACTGCCAACGCCGCCGCTGGCCCCGGTGACCAGCACTTTACCGCTTTCCGGTTTCACGCCAGCTTCAACCAGCGCATCCACGCAGAGCATGGCGGTAAAACCTGCGGTACCGATAATCATTGCGTTGCGGGCGCTGAGCGCGTCTGGCAGAGAAACCAGCCAGTCGCCTTTTACACACGCCTGTGCGGCCAGACCGCCCCAGTGGTTTTCACCCACGCCCCAGCCGGTGAGGATCACCGACTGGCCGGGAACAAAGCGCGGATCGCGGCTTTCGCTGACGCGACCGGAGAAATCGATACCTGGTACCATCGGGAACTGACGAACGATCTTCCCTTTGCCGGTGATCGCCAGCGCGTCTTTGTAATTAAGGCTGGACCAGTCGATGTCGACCAGCACATCGCCATCGGCGAGGGCGGGCAGAGCGATATCTTTCACGGCTGCCAGGGTTTTGTTTTCAATCTGTTCCAGAACTAAAGCTTTCATGACTGAGTTTTCCTCGTCTGACTGTGGTTTTCGGCGCAGGGCCGTCCTGTGCAGGTGTTATTTTTGAGTAATGCTGTACAAAAAGAATTCCCAGTACTGATTGAGCGGGTCGGCAGACTGGAACAGTTTGGCGCGCATCACGGCGCCTTCCCAGCCGGACCAGAACACCCGCGCCAGTTTTTCCGGCGAAGCATCCTGCGGGATAACGCCTTGCGCTTGCGCCTCGGTAAAGCAACGGGCGACGCGCGTTTCCCACTCTTCGAGGATCGCTTTTAATCGTTGGGGGAACGCTTCGGGTAAGAGGGGGGACTCCTGTAGCAGGTTGCCAACAAGACAACCGCGGCGAAACTGATATTTCGCCATCCCCTGACCCGCATGAAGCACAAACGCGGCCATCCGCTCAAGCGGCGGCAGGGTGCCATCAAGCAGGAATTTGTCTAATTTATGGGCAAAAAAGGAACCGTAGGCTGCAAGCACCGCCATGCCAAATTCCTGTTTGCTCTTAAAGCAGTGGTAAAACGATCCCTTCGGTACGGCGATATTTTTAATGACCGCATCGATACCCGCCGACAAATATCCCGTCTCCGTCAGCACCGCCAGACCAGAACGAATCAATTCCTGGCGGGTGTCAGTAAAGGCGCGTTCGACCTTTGGAGGCCTGCCACGCCGGGGTTTTTGCGCAACGACCGTTTCGTTACTCATAATTTAGACCGATTGGTTTTAATTGTCGCAAGCCTACGCGCAATCGGAATGCTTAGCAAGCGAAGCGAGGGGAAGGGCTTTACGGTACATGAAGAAAGTCTGGAACCTTGCTTCCGGTTTTGGCTGCGATTAAGTGCGCTTCTCCTGATTTTCTTTCACATTGCAGATTATCACTTTGCGACTATTGTGCTGTGTGCAGGAAGTAAAGCTGGAAATGAAAAATGTTTCTACGCCGAGATGATTCCGCGAGCTGAGCAGGAATATGCAAACTATCTGAAAAAAACAGAGAAAGGGGAGTAAATATGGGCAGAACACTGGAACAACTGCTTGCGGATGAAAAACCAGAGGTTGTGGCGCAGGCTGAGTCGATGGCGACTGAGACTCTCCTGAACATTCACCTGGCCGAACTGCGTGAGAAAGTGCAAAAAACGCAGGTGGAAATGGCGCATGCACTGGGGATACGGCAGCCTACGGTGGCGGGAATGGAAAAGCCCGGTCGCGATGTAAAACTGTCGACGCTTAAACGCTACGTTGAAGCCACTGGCAGTAAGCTCCGTCTTGATATCGAACTGCCTGATGGGTCATATTACGCGTTTGTTGTATAACCCGTGAGCATTAGCGAGACAGGGACAAAAAAGACTATGATTAGGCTACGCCTGTCGCGTCTGAGGAAAGGAAATCATGCGTCGTATTAAATTGTTTTATGGCCTTTTTATTTTACTCGCCAGTCAGAGCGTGCTGGCGGTGAGTTACCCATTGCCGCCGGAGGGAAGCCGCCTGGTCGGCAGCGTGCAGGTCGTCACCGTGCCGCAGGGTAATACGCTGCCGCTGGAGGCCTTTGCCGCGCAGTACGGCCAGGGGTTGAGCAATATGCTGGAGGCCAATCCCGGTGTTGATCCTTTCCTGCCAAAAGCGGGTTCCGAACTGATTGTGCCGCAGCAGATCATTTTGCCCGACACGGTGCGTCAGGGCATCGTAGTGAATGTCGCTGAAATGCGCCTTTACTACTATCCCAAAGACAGCAATACCGTTGAGATCCTGCCTATTGGCATTGGTCAGGCCGGACGCGAAACGCCACGTAACTGGGTTACTGCTGTTGAACGTAAGCAGGAAGGCCCCACCTGGTCTCCTACGCCGAACACCCGTCGCGAATATGCCAAAGAGGGGAAAACCCTGCCGGCGATGGTGCCTGCCGGGCCGGATAATCCGATGGGGCTGTATGCTATTTATATCGGCAAGCTGTATGCCATCCACGGGACCAACGCCAATTTCGGTATCGGGCTGCGCGTCAGCCAGGGCTGCATTCGCCTGCGGAATGATGACATCAAATATCTCTTCGATAATGTGCCGGTGGGCACCCGTGTGCAGTTGATTGACCAGCCGGTGAAAGCGACCGTAGAGCCGGATGGCAGCCGCTGGGTTGAAGTCCACGAACCGCTATCGCGCAATCGCGCCGAGTTTGAATCCACCAATAAAGTGCCGTTGCCTCTGACGCCAGCGTTACATGCCGTCATTAAAGGCGAGGGCGTGGATGCGTTGAGGGCGGCTGAGGTGCTTGAACGCCGCTCCGGGATGCCAGTGAACATCAGCGAGTCCGCGCACAGCGCTGGTTTGAGTAAAGAACGGTTGTAAATCGCAGATAAAAAAGCCCGCATCTGGGCGGGCCTGGCAGCATAGGTACTCAGGAATGCCCAATAAACGCAAGCGTAATTGGGCAAACTTGCTTATGCGGTGGTATTCACGTGACGACCAATTGACGGATTTGCCGGCACCTGAGGTATCTGATTAATGATACCGGTTGCCGTTGCCTCCTGGTTATCCAGCGCTTTTCTCAGGACAATGGTGCTGACCTGGTTCTGGAGGTTATAAGCACTGAGACTGGTCGATAATGATGCGATTTGCAATGTATCCATTTCGATCATCCTATTGTTAACAAACAAAAAATCTAACAGTGCGAGGACAAAGCCTCACAGTATCATCGGCATGTTCCGGTAAAACCTTAGAAAAGAATAAGTGCCCACTGCGGATTTGTCGAATGAACGGCGTGCGCTGCGCTGGAAAGCAAAAACCCGCTTAAGTTGCCTTAAGCGGGTTTTCAAATTTGGCTCCTCTGACTGGACTCGAACCAGTGACATACGGATTAACAGTCCGCCGTTCTACCGACTGAACTACAGAGGAATCGTGTGAACGGGGCGCATATTAACGATGCCTGATCGCCTTGTCAAAGGCTGCAATACCTTTCTCGTTCTGTTTGTCGACTATTTCGACAATGCGCCTGTAAGATAGTCAGTCTGCTGCTTGTTTGCACCATCATGAGGCAGAGGAGTCTCTTATGGGGCATCGGGCAAACCACTGTTTCAGTAATCATATCCCCCCTGGTTATCAGAATCTCTTATTATCCAGCCTGTTAGCGATGGTCAGATGACTTATCTAAAACTGGCAAGCATATTGCAACTCCTCCGACAACATGACTGCCGGCGTTGGCACTGGTATTCCGAACAGGAGGCAAAATGAACTTAAGACGCCTGAAATACTTCGTAAAAATCGTCGATATCGGCAGCCTGACTCAGGCCGCTGAGGTACTTCATATCGCGCAGCCCGCGCTGAGCCAGCAGGTGGCTACGCTGGAGGGCGAACTGGATCAGCAGTTGCTGATTCGCACTAAGCGCGGCGTGACGCCGACCGAAGCGGGCAAGATCCTCTATGCCCATGCGCGGACTATCCTGCGTCAGTGCGAACAGGCACAACTGGCGGTGAACAACGTGGGGCAATGCCTGCGTGGACAGGTCTCCATCGGTCTTGCGCCGGGCACGGCAGCCTCTTCTGTAACGATGCCGCTGTTGCAGGCGGTGCGCTCAGAGTTACCGGAAGTGACCGTATATTTGCATGAAAATAGCGGTACGGTACTGAACGACAAGCTCCTGAGTGGTCAACTCGATATGGCCGTGCTGTATGAGCGCGCACCCGGTTCCGGCATCAACAGCTTACCGCTGCTGAAAGAAGATCTGTATCTGGTCGGTACGCGCGATTGCCCAGGACAAAGCGTTGATTTGACAGCCGTTGCAGAGATGAACCTGTTCCTGCCACGTGACTACAGCGCGGTGCGTTTGCGGGTTGACGAAGCGTTCTCATTGCGTCGCCTGACGGCAAAAATCATCGGCGAAATCGAATCGATCGCCACCCTCACGGCGGCGATTGCCAGTGGTATGGGCGTAACGGTGCTGCCGGAATCCGCCGCGCGCTCGTTGAGCAGTGCGGCGAATGGCTGGATGGCACGTATTACCACGCCGTCGATGAATTTACCGCTCTCTCTGAACGTTTCTGCCCGCGGTACGCTCTCGCCGCAGGCACAGGCGGTAAAAGATATTCTTATGTCTCTGGTAAGCCGCCCGGCGATGGACAGCCAGGAGTTGCAGTTGGTAAGTTAAGCGTTATTCCATTACGGAATAACATGCTGGTTTTTATTATTTGTTCTGCCAGGCCTCAGACTTTAACAATAGCGTCATGTCTGATGGCCCTGGAGGGAAGGGTGAATTTCCAGCAACTGAAAATTATCCGGGAAGCGGCGCGCCGGGATTATAATCTGACCGAAGTCGCCAACATGCTCTATACATCGCAATCCGGGGTGAGTCGTCATATCCGCGAGCTTGAAGAAGAGCTGGGGATTGAGATTTTCATCCGTCGGGGCAAACGGCTGCTGGGGATGACCGAGCCGGGTAAAGCGCTGTTGGTGATAGCCGAACGTATTCTCAATGAGGCGAGCAATGTGCGCCGCCTCGCTGACCTTTTCACGAATGACACATCCGGCGTGCTGACGATTGCGACAACGCATACACAGGCCCGCTACAGCCTGCCTACGGTGATTAAATCGTTCCGCGCGCTGTTCCCCGAAGTTCGTCTTGAGCTGATTCAGGGGACGCCGCAGGAGATTGAGACGCTGTTGCACAATGGCGGCGCGGATATTGGCATCGCCAGTGAGCGACTCAGCAACGACAGCACTCTCGCTGCTTTCCCCTGGTTCCGCTGGCACCACAGCCTGCTGGTTCCTAAAGATCATCCCTTATTGCAAACCTCTCCTCTTACGCTTGAAGAGATCAGCCGTTGGCCGCTTATCACCTATCGGCAGGGGATCACCGGACGTTCGCGTATTGATGAGGCGTTTGGTCGCAAGGGGCTGCTGCCGGATATTGTGCTCAGCGCGCAGGATTCGGATGTCATCAAAACCTACGTTGAATTGGGGCTGGGGGTTGGGCTGGTGGCCGAGCAGTCGAGCGGGGAGAACGAAGAGGGCAAGCTGGTGCGGCTGGATACGCGTCATCTGTTCGATGCCAATACCGTCTGGCTTGGGCTTAAACGCGGTCAACTGCAGCGCAATTATGTCTGGCGCTTTATCGAACTCTGTAATGCAGGGCTATCGGTTGAGGATATCAAACGTCAGGTGATGGAGCCGGACGAAGAGGTGATTGATTACCAGATTTGAAAACAGCGTCCCCCGCATACGGATGCCGTCGGGGGATACGCGTGTTGCAGGTTACTCCGCAAATTTCAGCAGCGCATCGCCATCAAGACGATAGCGTACCCACTCGCTTTGTGGCAGTGCGCCGATGCTCAGGTAGAAATCAATTGCGGGTTTGTTCCAGTCGAGCACGCTCCATTCCAGACGACCACATTTACGCTGTACCGCGCACTGCGCAATGTATTTCAGTAAGGCTTTGCCTGCCCCTGCGCCGCGATAGTCCGGGGAAATGTACAAATCTTCCATATAGATACCGTTGCGTCCGAGCCAGGTAGAGTAGCTGGTGAAGAAGACCGCATAACCCGCCACGTTACCGTCGATCTCACAGATTAACGCTTCAGTTTTACTGTCGGCACCAAAGAGAGTGGCCTTAATTTCGTCCGGGGTGGTCACCACTTCTTCCGGGGCTTTTTCGTACACCGCCAGTTCATAAATCATGTCATAAATTGCATTTGCGTCTGTTGGGCGTGCCTGGCGAATCGTGATGCTCATTTCTCTTCCTGTCTGTTATGCGTGGGTTCAAATTGCTGGCGTTAAGCATAAGGGGTATTGTTAAAAGAATTAAGTGCAATGAAATCACTGGTTGATGAATATTATGCATCATGCTTTGCGACGTCTTGATCTAAACCTTTTGCCCGTTTTTGACGCTATCTACCGGCATCGTTCCGTCAGAGCGGCCGCCGAGGAGCTGGCGATGAGTACGTCTGCCCTCAGTCATGCGCTGTCGCGGCTGCGCGTCACATTGAACGATCCACTTTTCTACCGCGAAGGTCACCGGATGTGCCCCAGCGTGTATGCGACCCAGCTCGCACCCGCGATCGCCCCGGCGTTGAAGTCCCTTAATCAGGAATTGACGCCACAACCTGCGTTTGACGCGGTCAGTAGTACCGATTGTTTTCAGATTGCTATTACGGATTTCACCGCATTTTGTATCTTTCCGGCCTTAATGAATCGGTTACAGGAGACTGCGCCAGGAGTACGTTTTGAGTTGCGTTATTTACCGCATAGCCCGGCGTTGACGGAATTGCTTGCAGGTGAGATTGATCTGGCGCTGGGGTTCAGTGCGCCGGATGACGTGGCGCATCCAGAACTGGATGAGATTGTCTGGTTTGAAGATGAGTATGTCGTCATCAGTAACAGCCAGCGCACGCGGCTCACGCTCGAAGATTATCTTGCGGCCAGGCATCTGGTTGTCACCCCCTGGAACGAGAAGCAGGGTATTTTGGATCTGCAACTGGAACGGATGGGGTATACGCGGCAGGTGACGATAAAAACACCCTCGATGCTCAGCGCGCCGTTCATTATTGAGCAGAGCGACCTGCTGCTCGCTATTCCGCGTTTTGCCGCCGGGAAGATGAAGCTGGCGGCGCAATTAGCGCTTTTTGATCTCCCCTTTGCCGTGCCGCCGTTTGAGGTAAAAATTTATTCGCATAAGCGCAGTGGTAAGCGTGCGGCAACGGACTGGCTGAAAGGCGAATTGCAGGCGCTGGCAGAGAAGGGGATGTGAGGCCAGAAAAGCAAAAAACCGCGTAAGTTGCCTTAAGCGGGTTTTCTAAATTTGGCTCCTCTGACTGGACTCGAACCAGTGACATACGGATTAACAGTCCGCCGTTCTACCGACTGAACTACAGAGGAATCGTGTGAACGGGGCGCATACTACTTGCCACGTTCATATGTGTCAATACCTAATTTAACCTGCTGATTCAATTGCTGAATTAAAGTGCAAATCGCCTTTTTAGTGCACACGGCTTACGGGATCATTTGCTGAATAAGGCCGATCGCGCAGACGCGATAACGGATCCTGACCATAGAAATGACAGAAACGTTGCCATAGCGCCGGGAAACGTGGGGCGAACAGTTCAGGTGCGCTGAAAAAATACTCCGACAGCACGGCAAAACACTCAGCAGGATCGGTTGCCGCATAGGCATCGATACTTGCAGCGCTTTCCCCTACCAGGTCGATTTCATCCTGAATATTGTCCATCGCAGCGTGCAGATCGTGCTCCCAGCCAGCCACTTCACGCATAGGGATAAGTGGAATACCGCTTGCCCTGTCGCCATTGCGGGCGTCCAGTTTGTGTGCGACTTCGTGGATGATCAGATTGAATCCTGACGCATCGAACGAATCCTGGATGTCGAGCCAGTTCAGGACAATGGGACCCTGCTGCCAGCTTTGCCCCGACTGAACGAGACGCTGGCTATGCACAAGGCCAATACCGTCTTCCCATTCATCGTCAACGACAAACGGGGCAGGGTAGATGAGCACTTCATGGAAACCATCCAGCCATTCAAGGCCGAGTTCCAGCACCGGCAGGCAAAAGAGCAGGCCGATACGCGCGCTCTTTAGCGCGTCCAGCTCGAAACCTTGCAAGGCAACCAACCGCTTTTGTTGCAAAAAACGGTCTGCAAGGTGAACCAGTTTCTCTTGTTCATCTAAAGAAAGGCTCGCTAATACGGGGATGCTTAACGCTTCTTCCCATGGGAATTCCGCACCGTGAGAAGCTTCCTTTGTTTTCCAGGGCCACTTAATCATCGCTTTGCTCGCAAACTCGCCACTTGAACCAAATTAACGGGACAGGGTCTGTTAAAATGCCAAATTACCTGGCATCATGGCAACCATTGAAACGGAGAGATGCCGGAGCGGCTGAACGGACCGGTCTCGAAAACCGGAGTAGGGGCAACTCTACCGGGGGTTCAAATCCCCCTCTCTCCGCCACTATTCAAACAGTTACGCGCTTTGCTTTCAACGACTCTTGTCACAGATGTTTTTCTCATTACTCCCGTAAATTTTATCACTGCATGCGATATCATGCGGTCGGCCTGTGCTTTTGCCACAAAAAAGCCCGCTCGCGGCGGGCTTTGAAAGAAAAGTATGCTTAGAACTGGTAAACAATACCCAGTGCGAACTGGTCGTTTTTATTGGTGCCTGTTTCACGAACGTAGCGCGTGTCATCCAGCAAGTTGAACTGGTATGCCGCGTAAACGTTCATGTTTTTGTTGAAGTAGTACCAGGTACCGAGTTCGATGTAGTTTACGCGCGCAGCGTCGCCGCCTTTAAAGCTACCGCGACGGCTCAGGTCATCGCCTTTAGAGTAGACATAACCGAGAGAAGGGCGCAAACCGAAATCAAACTGGTACTGGATAACGGCTTCGAAGTTCTGCGTTTTATTAGCAAACTGGCCGTCTTTTTCGACGGTCATGTTACGGGTTTCGCCGTACATCATTGCAGCGTAAACATTGTTTGCATCGTATTTTGCCGCGATGGACCAGACCTCAGCATTATCGCCTTTACGGTCAGCAGCCTGCTCGTCAGTACGGTCTGCTTTACCGTAGGTTGCGGCAAAACCAAACCCATCGAACTGATAAGAGGCTGACATGCTGTAGCCGTCGCCGTTTTGTTTTCTTACGATACGGTTGTCGTTTTTGCCCTGATATTGCAGCGCCAGATTCAGGCCTTCAACTTCACCGAAGAAATCAGTGACACGGTAAGTGGCAACGCCATTGGTACGGCCATTCATAAAGTTGTCGGCGGAAGCCCAGGAATCACCACCCCATTCAACCAGCATATCGGTGTATGCCGCTACATCGTAAGCGACGCCATAATTACGGCCATAATCGAAAGAACCAAAGTTGCCAAATTTCAGGCCAGCGAAGGCGAGACGTGTACTCTCATCCTGGCCGCCTTCAGGATGGCTCGCATCCATATTGTATTCCCACTGACCAAAGCCGGTGAGTTCGCTGTTGATCTGGGTTTCGCCCTTAATACCGATACGGGCGTAAGAGGTATCTTGGTTTTCGCTGTTGTGTTTATCGGTGTCAGACCAGATGCGTTCGCCGACCATTTTCCCGTAGAAATCGACTTTATTACCGTTCTTGTTATAAATTTCCGCCGCATTTGCTGCGCCTGCAAATAATAACGCAGGCACTAAAATCGCCAGTACTTTTCTTTTCATAATCTATTCCCTTGAGATCATAATTTATATGAATATTTGCAATTTCATCCGAAATTACAAACTGAATACTATTCTATTAAGTTCATTAATTTTTACGTCAAATATGTAAGCGAATTATTTAAAATATTGCAAAATGTTTCTTTGGGTGGCGGTATTTTTTCTGTGAATTGAAAGTGGTTTGATATATTCATTTGATTGATTTTATTGCATTTACCATTTTTATTAATGGGGTAAAAATATAATTGAAGTGTATTTCATTTTGCGTTTTTATGTTTAAGTGGATTGTATTTTATCGGTGAATATAAAAGCCAAAAAAAAGCCCGGGGTATTCCCCCGGGCACATCCCTGAAAACAAGGATGATAGATAAAATTGAGCAACTCAATGCTGATAGCCGTTAAATACTATCATAGAAGTGAGATTAATATACTGGCCTTTTAAATGAATTTTATTGCGTACGTTGTATAAGAGTGTGATTAATTATTTTTAAAATGAATCGAAGTGAACAAAAAAAGTGCAAAAAACAATTTTTCAATATAAACATAGGCTGTGGTTGGTATTTGATACGGCATAAAGTCTTTTGAAACGGTTGCTCAGCCAGTGTAATACGATGGTTTCGCATTTTTGGTGAAATGATATGTGTTATTGCAGTGGTGATGATCGTGCAACGGTGCTGATATTGGCGCATTGCAGGGTCTGCTCTCCCATTAAAGGAAGGACGCCTAAGAAATGAAATAGTGCTATGGTTACGGCTTTCCCTGGAAGGAGTGACGATGACCTTAACTGAATGGCAACAACGCTTTGACGCGTGGGTCGCGCAACATTATACCCAGGCGGACGCCGCTCATGATGTCGCCCATTTTCGCCGGGTCTGGCGTACCGCACAGCACCTTATGGCGAGCCAGGAGGTGGATGGGCTGGTGATTCTGACGGCCTGCTACTTTCACGATATTGTGAGCCTGGCAAAAAATGATCCGCAGCGGTCTTTAGCCTCACGCATGGCGGCGGAAAAAACGACAGCGATCCTGCGCACGGATTTTCCACTCTTCCCGGAAGATCGCTACCCTGCGGTACGCCACGCTATTGAGGCGCACAGCTATAGCGCCGGGATCGTGCCACAAACGCCGGAAGCGAAAATTGTCCAGGATGCCGACAGACTTGAAGCCCTCGGTGCGATTGGGCTGGCGCGCGTTTTTGCGGTGGCCGGTTCCCTGGGGGTGGCGCTATTTGATAGCAACGATCCCTTCGCTGACGGGCGCGAACTCAATGATAAACGTTATGCGCTTGACCATTTTCAGACCAAGCTGCTGACGTTGCCTGCCACCATGCAGACGGAAAAGGGGAGAGCGCTGGCGCAGCATAATGCCGATTATCTGGTGCAGTTTATGGCGAAAATCAGCGCCGAATTGCAGGGTGATTATCATGGGCTGGACAGAGATGTATTACATCGTTTTGGTCATCACCAACCAGATTGATAGCGTGAGGGGGAGCGAATGGCAGATGTCCACGATAAAGCGACGCGCAGCAAAAACATGCGTGCCATTGCCACCCGTGACACAGCAATTGAAAAACGTCTTGCTTCGCTGCTGGAAACACTAGGCCTGACGTATCGTGTCCAGGATGCCGCGTTACCGGGGCGCCCTGATTTTGTGCTGGATGAGTATCGCGCCGTCATTTTTACCCATGGCTGTTTCTGGCATCACCACGACTGCCATTTATTTAAAGTTCCCGCGACGCGAACTGAATTCTGGCTGGAAAAAATCGGCAAAAATGTCGTGCGTGACAAGCGCGATAGCGCACTATTGCATGAACAGGGGTGGCGGGTCTTAATTGTCTGGGAGTGTGCGTTACGCGGGCGGCTTAAATTAACGGACGATGCGCTAGGCGAGCGGCTTGAAGAGTGGATCTGCGGGGGCGGCGACACCGCGCAGATCGACACACGTGGCATTCATCAATGAACGCTACTTTTCCGCTTCACAAGGGGTCACGACAGTGCGGGCAGGGAAGAGGTATTTCCCCAGCGTCACCAGTACGACAGCCATAATAATAATCCCGAGCGCGAGCCACTCGATGCTGGAGAGATGCTCGCCGCCAAAACCGGTACCCAGCAAAACGGCCACAACCGGGTTAACGTAGGCATAGCTGGTTGCGATAGCGGGGCTGACATTGCGTATCAGATACATATAGGCATTGATGGCAATCACTGAACCGAAAATCGCCAGATAACCGACAGCCATAAAGCCCTGCACCGTTGGCAATGTGGTCATCCGCTCACCGCTGAGCGCCGAGGTGACTAACAGTACGATGCCTGCCGCCAGCATTTCGATTGCGCCAGCCATCATACCGGTGGGTAATTCAATGCGTGAACCGTATACGGAGCCGAATGCCCAGCTTAACGAGCCGATGAGGATCATCAGCGCGCCCCATGGATTTCCGCTCAGGTTGCCGCCGCTATTCAGCAGGATGATACCTGCGAGACCAATAGCAATACCCATCCATTCTAATTTGCGGGTCTGGATACCAAAAAAGTGGCTAAAGCAGAGTGTAAAGAGCGGAACAGTTGCGACAACGACGGCAGCGATGCCGGAAGGGACGTTCTGATGTTCCGCAACGGTAACAAAACCGTTACCAACGGCCAGCAGTAACACGCCAATCAGTGCCGCATTAAGCAGGGGACGTAAAGCGGGAAGTTTATGACCGGTAATGAGCAGGAACGCCATTAACAAAATGCCGGCAGACAGGAAGCGTACGCCAGCCATCATAAACGGTGGCCAGCTTTCAACCCCGATGCGAATAACAAAGTATGTGGAACCCCAAATAATATACAGCGCGAAAAGTGCACTAATAAGCGGTAAAAGCTGCCTGAAACGCATACTCCCTCACAGCGAAATAAAAAGGAAGCATATAGTAAACGTCAAAACTATCGCCCTGGCGAGCGGTTAATTGTATTTTATCTGTTAAATTTTTGTTGTATTGCTCTGGAGGATTTTCGCTGCCGCCTTTTTACATCATACTAAGAGAATGAATCGGTAAAAAATCACAGACAATCAATAAGGAAGACCATTTTGGCAGGCAGTAGCTTATTAACTTTACTTGATGACATAGCCACATTGCTGGATGACATTTCGGTGATGGGGAAACTGGCGGCGAAAAAGACCGCAGGCGTATTGGGAGACGATCTCTCCCTCAATGCCCAGCAGGTTACGGGCGTACGCGCAAACCGCGAATTACCTGTCGTCTGGAGCGTGGCGAAAGGGTCACTGCTCAATAAAGTAATTCTGGTGCCGCTGGCGCTGTTGATAAGCGCCTTTATACCCTGGGCTGTTACGCCGTTATTAATGATTGGCGGGGCATTTCTGTGCTTTGAAGGTGTCGAAAAAGTCTTGCACACCTTTGAGGCCCGTAAGCATAAAGAAACGCCGGAAGCGCGCGAGCAGCGATTGAACGCGATGGCCGCACAAGATCCGCGCGAATTTGAACGCAATAAAGTGAAAGGCGCAATCCGCACCGATTTTATTCTGTCGGCGGAAATTGTCGCCATCACCCTGGGCATTGTGGCCGAAGCGCCGCTGTTAAATCAGGTGCTGATTCTGTCCGGAATTGCGGTACTGGTCACGATTGGGGTGTATGGCCTGGTGGGCATTATCGTCAAGCTGGATGATATGGGTTACTGGCTGGCAGAAAAACGGGCAGCACTGGCGCAGGCGTTGGGTAAAAGCTTGTTATTTATTGCGCCCTGGCTGATGAAAATATTGTCAGTCGTCGGGACGCTGGCCATGTTCCTGGTCGGCGGTGGCATTGTGGTTCATGGTATCGCGCCGTTACACCACGCCATTGAACATATGGCGCAAGGCAGTAATACCGTCGTTGCGGCGTTGCTCCCTGTGCTGGCTAATCTGGTCCTGGGTTTTATCATCGGTGCGATAGTACTGTCGGCGGTGAAACTTATTGCACGGCTGCGTGGTACCCATGCCTGAATTCTCGATTTTGCCACTACGCAAAAGGTTGAAACTTCGTCTAAGGTGAAATCGTTTCACCCTGATACAGGAGGCAAAGATGGTCTTTTTGGTCAGTGATGAAGTAAAAGCAAAAAATGGTGGGCCGCGCATGATTGTCACCGGTTATTCCAGTGGAATGGTCGAGTGCCGCTGGTATGACGGTCACGTCGTGAAACGTGAAGCCTTTCGGGAAGATGAATTGATTCCTGGTGAAGGACAAAAGCTTTGCGAAGAGGCATAGCCATCTAAAACGCCCGGCATGTCCGGGCGTTTTTCTTCTTACAGATTTTTTTGCCATTGGCGATCGCATAACGCATCAGCGTTGCGTTTATTCAGGGAGTCTTTGTGGGGCAGGAAAAAGTCGTTAAAAGTCCTCCGCGACTTGCGTTTGTCAGAACCTGGTTTGTTCCCAGCCGGGTCGTGAATCTCTGTTTTGTTATTGTGCTGGTCTGTTCTACGGTTCTTACGTGGCGTGAAGTCATTGTGATGAGAGGCGCCTATGTCGTTAGTCAGCGAAACGCGCTGGATAACGTTGCCAACGTGCTGGACAGGCAGATGCAGGTAGGTATCGATCGTCTGCTCTTTTTCCGCAATGGTATGCAGTCTGCGGTACAAACTCCTCTGGCTTTCGATGTTTTGCGTAACATCCAGGCGGAGTTCGAAAAGGAGCGGATACTTCCTTACTGGCAAATAGGCCTGGATAACCGCCGGACGCTGCCGTTATATGGCGTGTCGGACTATTTTGTTGACCAAAGCGCCTTGCTAAGCCGTGACAACCCGTTGTTGCACAATGAGCTGACCGCAGCGATGGAGCTCGGTTATCTGTTCCGTTTTTCTTCCAGTGCCTCGATGTTTCCGCGCCGCGCGCTTTATGTCTCCCGGGCCGGTTTTTTTATCTCCACTCTGCCTGTCGGGAACAACAATGAAATCGTACAGCAGTACTACCAGCATCTGACCAGCCCCTGGTTTAGTGGGCAAAGTGAACGCGAAAACAAACTGCGCGGGGTACGCTGGTTTAGCGACGAAGCACACACACCGAATATTGCCGATTCGCTGGTGACCGCCAGTGTACCGTTGGATTTTCAAAACTACTGGTATGGCGTGCTATCCATGAGTTTTCCCGTGTCGTCAATGAAGGCATTGCTGACCGAAGCACGACAGAGTCAGGATAAAGGAGAATACCAGCTCTATGATGCGCAGTTTACGTTGCTAACCACTACCGCAGACGCCGGAACGACGAGCCAGCAATTTTCCCCTGATGAACATGCGCAACTGCAACGGGAGATGGCGAGAGACACAGCGGGCGGTCTTCGTTTGGGGACGCGGTTTGTAAGCTGGGAAAGAATGAAACATTTCGAAGGCAGCGTGCTGCGTATCCAGACCTTGAATGAGGGGTTGCGCAGTGATTTTGGAAGTATCAGTATCGCCCTGGCTTTATTGTGGCTGCTGTTTACCACCATGCTGCTGCTCTCCTGGGGGGTGATCCGCCGGATGGTCAGCAATATGTTCCAGCTCCAGCATACCTTGCAATGGCAGGCCTGGTATGACCCATTGACGCGGCTGAATAATCGCGGCGCGTTGTTTGAACGCGCCCAGGTGCTGACAACTGAGTGTGCGGCGCAAAATCTCCCGCTCTCGGTGATTCAAATCGACCTCGACCATTTCAAGCGGGTTAACGATCGGTTCGGTCATCAGGCGGGAGATTTGGTCTTGTCGTATGCCGCGGGCTTGATTGGTAAATCGATTCGCGAGCAGGATGTGGCCGGGCGCGTCGGGGGCGAAGAGTTTTGCGTCTTGCTCCCGGGGGCGACGCTTGCGGATGCAACCGCCGTTGCTGAAAAAATCCGCCAGCGTATCAGTAGCAAAGAAATTTTTGTGCAAAAGAGCAAAACCATTCGCGTTACCGCTTCACTCGGCGTGAGTAGCGCGCTGGAAAGCGGCAACTATGATTTCGAGTATCTCCAGTCTGTTGCCGACAGCCGGTTGTATCACGCAAAAAATAACGGCCGTAATCAGGTTTGTGCCGAAGACGGCGTGACACCGTTACCCAACACATAATCCATGCCTTCACGCCACCCCGCTGCGCCTTCAAGGGCGCAGTGGTATACCCGCTCTGGCGTATCATGTTGTAAATGGATCCCCTGACGGTTCAGCCCTTTTACCACAATCGCGAAATTGACGGTGTCCAACAGAGGGGCATCGTTAGGACCATCGCCCAAACCTATAGTGACGTGACTGCCCCCATCGTAATGGCGATACTGGCGCAGTAACCAGTTAACGGCCTGATCTTTCCCGCTACGCTCATCAAGGACATGCCAGAACCGCGCCCCCTGCACAAAACGTAAGCCGAGCTGGGCCAGTTCGGCGTCGAAAGTCTGCATGTGTTTATCGCTATCCCGCCAGATTAAGGTCTCAGACGCTTCCTGTAAGCGGGCCAGCGAGGCTTGTGCCGGGGTAAGACCGGTGACATCGGCCAGGACATGTTCATCCATTTCGCTAAAGATCGTGAACTTATAGCCATCACGGCTGCGCAATTCGATGAGCACTCTAGCAATCTCGTCGTGGGAGGAGCCGGTAATAATACGCGGATAGTTTTCGTGATCCTGCCAGCGTTCATCAAGATGAATGACAGCACCGTTTTCGGCGATAAAGGGCAGCCCTTCCAGGCCCACCATGCGTTGCACGGCAAGCATTTCGGCGGCAGTTTTACTGCTACAGAGGATCAGGGGGATACGATGTTCACGCAGGCGGGCAAGCCACTCAGCAGCGGGCTGCCAGTCGCCGGTGTGGCTATCCTGGAGTGTGCCGTCAACATCGGAAAACACCAGCAGAGGGTCGTCAAGTGTTGGCATGGTCTGCTCCTTGCAGTCAGGTAAGACAAATCTCATTTATTCGTAAGGCCACTTAGCGAAAAGTTCGCAACAAAAGCAGGTAAGCGGCATGGTGCGGGGGTTAGGGATGTGCCCGCGATGAAAATGTTACGCACCTAAATTATTCAGCAAAGAAATATTACCTTGTCATGCAATAAGTTTGAGGATATGGTGCCAGTTACATCAGATTCCCTGGTGTAACGAATTTTCAAGTGCTTCTTGCGAGAGCAAGCTTTATCCCGGCCACCCCATGACCGGGATTTTTTCTTTCTAGCGATTCACTTCTGTCACGCTAAAGTCGTGAATATCAAGCTCGAACGCCTCCGCCAGTTCACGCCAGGTATGGTAATCCCGTCCATCGACGCTAACGCGCTGACCCTCGCCGTCATCAACACGATGGATTTCACTCTCACAAATCTCGTTTATTGCAGCCAGCAGGGCATCAACGTCGACATTGACGTCCCGCTTTGCGGTGTCGCTGTACTCTTTAACTGTACTCATCCGTTTCACCTCATCGTCAGGCCCACGGATAAGTATAGTCGGTAGAAAAAATAGCCAGCCAAACGCCCGGGCGCTGCTAGTTATTGAGAATTGTTCTACACTGGCACAAATGAAACAGGAGGATGAATATGAAGGTAAACGATCGGGTTACGGTCAAGACGGACGGTGGTCCGCGCCGTCCGGGTGTTGTGCTGGCTATTGAAGAATTCAATGAAGGTACGATGTACCTGGTGTCACTTGATGATTACCCGCTCGGTATCTGGTTCTTTAATGAAAAAGGTCATCCGGACGGGGTTTTTGTTGAATTGCTTGATTAGTTTTTTCGCCCTCCGTTCCGGAGGGTGATCCCTCAATTTTTATCGCATATTCACAAAGATACCGCTGGTCACATTGTCGGTCAGACGCACGACATGATAGATCACTTGCTTATTATGCGTTTTGATTTTCCTTTTTATATTACCTTTATGTGATGATACCGTTTTCGCTTTAATATTCATCTGATCGGATATTTGGATCGTATCCTGCCCCGACATCCACATTTTAAGCATGCTGGATTCCGTCCGGCTCAGTGATAGCGTGGGTAAATTAATATGCCCAATACTTTTTTTCTCTTTACTAAGATAGTCGGCCAAAATATCGTCCAGGGACTCAGGCTTTATTGACTTGGAACTGATCAATAAATTCTTGCGAACTAACAAATATTCATCGAAGTGAATATTGGCTATTGCCATAAATACAATAAATAACGTCCGGGGATGTTGAGTAATGATTTCTTTTATATGCTGACTGCTGACAGGATCGTGAATGAAGCAGTCCTCATTAATAAACACCACCGTTGGTTGTAACGCCACACATGCCGATTCGAGTTCATCAACCGTTGTTACGTCGTTGATTTCTCGTTTCTTTACCCCCCGGCTTGCCAGATACCCCGTTAGTCCCAACCGGGTATAACTGCATAAATCCATAATAATCGTTGACATGGCATACCCTCACTCAATGCGTAACGATAATTCACCCTCGCCAGAGGTCCCCGAACCACCAGGCAAAAAAGTAATAAACAATGAGCAGGACGACCTCAGGCGAAACCACTATCCCGTAAAGTTACGTATAATTTGCCAGGAATCATCTCAAAGTAAAGTAAATGTTGTGTTCTGTGAGAACCTTAAAAACAATTAACCCGCGCCAGGTATATCGTAGGGGGTGATTTCCTGAATTGATTTTAGGAATTTCCTTAGGAAGGTCATATAAAAAGTGTGGGTTGTTATTTCTTCGGTAGTTCACCGACTATATCGGCTAATAGATTGAAAACTTCACCAAATACTCGTTCGGTATAGGGCGCGATTAACGGCATCATGGCGACCATCAGCAAAATACCCACTGTCAATGTTATTGGGAAACCAATAACAAAAAGGGAGAATTGTGGAGACATGCGGTTCAATAACCCCATCGCCAGGTTAATGGTCAGCAGCAGGGTAATGATGGGTAATGCCAGCATAACACCATTGACGAAAATCATGCTCGCGGAGCGGGTAATGGCCATAAACGCGTCGCTGTTTACCGGGTCTGCGCCTATTGGCAGCGTATGAAAGGTGTCTACCAGCATTGAAATCAGCCATAGATGGCCATTGAGCACTAAAAACAGCAGCATCGCCAGCATGTCCATAAATCGGGCAAGGACAGGCATGTTGAGGTGGCTTGTAGGATCGACAAAGGTCGCGAACGACAGGCCCATCTGTAAGCCAATCAGCTCTCCGGCATAACGAATCGTCGCGAAGGCAAACTGCATCGTAAAACCAAGCGCAATGCCTATCAGAAGCTGTTGTATCGCCAGCCATAAGCCATTAGAGGAAAACATCGACGCGTCGACTGGCGGTAGAGTTGGGGCGACGATAAAGGTAATCACCAGACCCAGCCCCATTTTTACGCGCCGGGGGATTGAGCGCTCACTCAGGATAGGGGCCGTCATGATCAGCGCCATAATGCGCAACAAGGGCCAGAAATACATGCTGAGCCATTGAAGCCATTGATCGCTGGTGACATGAAACATGTGGGGCTTATCCAATCATATAAGGCAGGTTACTGTATAACGTGCGCATATAATCCAGTAGCAGATTGAGCATCCACGGCCCGGCAATGATGATAGTCACAAATACCGCAATGATTTTGGGAATGAACGAGAGCGTCATTTCGTTAATCTGCGTGGCGGCCTGCAGAATGCTGATAATCAGACCCGTCACCAGGGCTACCAGGAGCAACGGAGCGGCAAGCGCGAGGGCAACTTTCATCGCCTCGGTGCCAATCATCATGACCGATTCAGGTGTCATCTTTCACTCCTAACTGTAGAAACTCTGTGCCAGCGAACCGACCAGTAACTGCCAGCCATCCACCAGCACGAACAGCATTAGCTTGAACGGCAGGGCAATAGTGGCAGGTGGCACCATCATCATCCCCAGCGCCATCAGGACGCTGGCGATCACCAGATCGATAATCAAAAACGGAATGAATATCGTAAAACCAATCTGGAAGGCGGTTTTGAGTTCGCTGGTCACATAAGCTGGCAGCAGGATGCGCATGGAGACGGCTTCCGGCCCCTGAATTGGCGGGCTATTGGCCAGGCGGGCGAAGAGGGCGAGGTCGGCTTCGCGCGTCTGGCGCAGCATAAACTCACGCAGCGGTTGCGCACCGCGCTCCAGCGCCACATCGACGGAAATCTTGTTTTCGCTAAAAGGCTGATAGGCGTCGGCGTAAATCTTATCGATGACCGGCGACATAATAAAAAAGGTTAAAAACAACGCCAGTCCCAGCATAACCTGGTTCGGCGGCGCGGAAGGCGTACCCAGGGCATTACGCAGCAGGCCAAACACGATGATGATACGGGTGAAGCTGGTCATCATCAGCAGCACCGCAGGCAGGAAGGTCAGCGACGTGATAAAGACCAGCGTCTGTACCGGCAGAGACCAGCTTTGCCCGCCGTTGGCCAGCGGTTGACTCACCAGGCCCGGGAGTTGAGCAAATGCGGCAGGGGCAGCCAGCCATAATCCGGCCAGCGCGAAAGGTAACAAACGGCGCATCAGGTTCTCCCGGAACGCTTAAGCAAATTCTTCATCACGGACTGAAAGTCCGGGGTCTTCTCTTTCATTTCTTCATTTTCGGCGGGCGCCGGAGGAAGCGTGTGCAGTAAATTAATCTGCGAAGGGGTAACGCCCAGCACCAGACGTGCATCTTCCACGTCCACAATGACCACGCGTTCGCGTGGCCCTACAGAGGTGCTGGCGCTGACTTTTAGACCGCGGCTACCCGCAGATTTCCCGGCGAATCCCAGACGCTTCGCCAGCCAGGCGACAATAAAAATTATCGCCAGAATCAACACCAGTGCGCCACTGACTTGTAGCAGTGGCGAACCCGGTACATTTGACGGCTGGCTAACCGTGGCCTGGGTTTTCATTCATTGGCCTCAGCGGCTCAGGCGACGCATGCGCTCAGATGGGGTAATGATATCGGTAATACGGACGCCGTATTTATCCGCAACGACCACAACTTCGCCTTGCGCAATAAGGTAACCGTTGATCAGGATATCCAGCGGCTCACCGGCCAGGCCATCAAGGGCAACCACGGAACCCTGCGTCAGACGCAGCAGCTCTTTAATGGTCATACGCGTACGGCCCAGCTCTACGGTCAGTTTAACCGGGATATCCATAATCAGATCGATATCCTGCAGGCTACCACTGACATCACCGCCGCCCAGCTGTTGGAAGACAGCGTCAGCTGCACTTTTGCTGGTCGTGGTTTTTTGTTCGTTCAACGCGTCAGCCCACAGATCGTCCATTGCGCTACTGTTTTCATCGGACGGATTGTTCATATCACTCATTTGGGCTGTTCCTCATTCAGCGAATTCAAAATCGGGTTAATCAGATGCTCGACACGCAGGGCGTACTGACCATTTAGCGTGCCATACTGGCTGGTGAGTACAGGCACTCCGTCAACATGCGCAATGATGCGATCGGGTTTATCGATCGGCAGAACATCGCCGGGCTTAAGTTTAAGTATCTGCGACAGCCGCAGCGAAATATCAGCAAAGTTAGCAATCAGTTCCAGCTCGGAGTGCTGAACCTGGCGCACCAGGTTATCTCGCCAGTTCTGATCTTCCGAGCGGGAGTTCTCCAGCGGCGGGTTGACCAGCACTTCACGCAGCGGCTCTATCATGCTGAACGGCAAACAAATATTAAACTCACCCGTCAGGTTGCCAATTTCCACATGGAATGGCGTATTCACCACGATATCGTTAGGTGAGGTCGTAATATTGGTGAACTTAACCTGCATCTCCGAACGGACATACTCAACGTCCAGCGGATGGATAGCTTTCCATGCATCGCTGTAGCCCTCAAGCGCCAGCTTCAGCATGCGGTTAATGACACGCTGTTCAGTGTGCGTAAATTCGCGGCCTTCTACCTTCGTCGGGAAACGTCCATCACCACCAAATAAGTTATCTACGGCAATAAACACCAGGCTTGGGGAGAAGACAAATAATCCCGTGCCGCGCAGTGGCTTAAGGTGGATAAGGTTAAGGTTGGTCGGAACCGGTAAGTTGCGCGCAAACTCGTGATAGGGCTGAATGCGGATCGCGCCGACGGTAATATCCGGGCTACGACGCAACAGGTTAAACAACCCCATACGGAACTGGCGCGCGAAACGTTCATTAATAATCTCCAGCGCCTGCAGACGTTCACGTACAACGCGGCGCTGGGTATTCG
Organism: Citrobacter sp. BDA59-3; assembly: GCF_015167655.1. Classification (NCBI taxonomy): domain Bacteria; kingdom Pseudomonadati; phylum Pseudomonadota; class Gammaproteobacteria; order Enterobacterales; family Enterobacteriaceae; genus Citrobacter; species Citrobacter sp. BDA59-3. The sequence continues at coordinate 3,417,238 of NZ_CP063427.1, read as the reverse complement.
GGTCATAGGGACGAATATCGCTATCGCCACTTGCACCTGGCTTCGGAGCATCGCTCGTATCGCTGTCTCCGTTGAGCAGCGCGTCGATTTCGGCCTGAGAAAGAATGCTATCGCCCATGTCTTTACCGCAGAATGAAAGCTGTATAAAGAACGTCAGTGACTTCTTGTTTCGGTTGCCCTGCCACTAACGGTGTTGCGATTGCTTCTTTAATCGCTGTAGCCAGTTGCTGCTTACCGTCGTCAGTGGCGAGCTTTGTGGCATCCTGACGTGAGAACAGCAACAGCAAACGGCTACGCACTTCTGGTAAATATTCGCTCAGTCTGGCACGCGTGGCGTCATCTTTCAGACGCAGCGTGATGCCGATATACAGCACACGATCCGCATCGCCCAGGTTTACCGTAAAGGTATCGAGTGCGAAAAATACAGGCGCCGGCGGCGGTGGCGGGGCTTCTGCCTCCGCTTTCGCTTCCGTAGACGGATGCTGTTGCATACGCCAGTAACTATAGCCAGCAGTCGCGCATGCAGCGAGGGTGATTAACACCAATAGCGGGATCCAGATTTTACGCTTACGTTTTTTTTTGTTGATAGCGGTGTCAGTCATCTGATACGTGCTTCCTGTTAGGTACTGCTCATAGTCTGATTATCCCGTGTCCTGTCCGCGTCAAAGCGCGGAAAAGACGGAGATAATCATGCTACCTCTGGCGTTTAGGCAAAGATATCGACCGCACTATTACCACGCGCCGCCGATTGCAGGCTTGCAGGCACGATCAGCGACTCATCCTCTTCAGCCGCCAGATTGCTGCCGCCACCGGTACGTGAAGACTGCTGTTGCTGAGAAAAAGACTGTTGCTGCCCGGCAAAACTTTCGCTACTGATGCTGCTTTGCCCCAACTGGATGCCGTTTTCAGCCAGCGATGTCCTGAGCGTAGGCAGCGCCGCTTCCAGCGCCTGACGGACGTGGCTGTGCGGTGACACCATCTGAATTTGCGCCAGATTGTCATCGAGTTTCAGGGAGATCTGTACCTGGCCAAGATCTTCCGGGTGCAGATGCAACTCAGCGCTTTGCTGACCCTGGCGGGTAAACATGGTGACATGCTGGCTGAGCGTCTGTTGCCATTCGCTGCTGCCTAGCGGCGCGCTCAGAACCGCAGAAGAGATCGGCGCGCTGGCTTGTGCTGATGACGCATTACTGATAACCGGTGCGATACTGGCCGTTGTGTTGATGGTCATAGTGGCGTTATCCGCATCTTGCTTCGCGGCGGGCGCCAGTGCGCTGCCAAAAATGCCTGCCTGCTGCTGCGCGGTATCATCGCTGGCAGAAGGGGTGGTCACATGCAGCGCGGTATTGGCGTTATCGCCTTTTTGTGCACCGGCTGTGAGGCTCGCCAGATCGACACCGCTACGTTTTGTCGCACCCAGTGCGCTGTTGGCTGCGGTAGAAACATCGGCGGTGGATTTCGTCGGCGCCAGTTGTGCGGTTTGCTGATGCGGCAGCATAGCCATCAGAGCGCTAAGCCCCGCCAGCTCTTCTTCGTTTAAATCACTGCTGTCATCGTCAGTGGCCGATTTAATAGTGGTGTCAGTGGTGGTGTTCGTTTTTCCGAGCGCAGCAAGAACACTGCTTTTGGTTTCCGGCGTCAGGCCAGATAACAGCGTTTGTACCTGGGTTTTACTGTCGGAGGTCAGTGTATCGGTATCGGTTTTCGCCGTCTGAGGGGCCAGTAAATCTGCCAGTTTCTGGGCAGGGCTCTGCGCATCGTCAGAAGACAATGCGCGAAGATTTTTCAGCGACTTACCGCTGGCAGCTTGCAGGTCAGCAAGGGTTATGGTTGTCTTACCCTCAGCGTCAGTACCGGTTAGCGTTTTTCCGCCAAGGGCGCCTGCCAGCAGGGCCAGAAAATCTTGCGCCGTATCGCCGCTGGTTTTACCGACACCCGTTTGCACACCGGAGGTTGCATCCACATCTATCGAAAGCAATTTCTGCAAGTTGATCATTCATGTTTCCTCTGGGATGCGCGTTGTGCAAATTCATCCATTTTCTTTTGATCGAGGCGGTTTTCCGCCTGTAGTGCGGCCGCGTTTTGTCTTTCCTGCAAAGTTTGCCATGCCTGCAGTCGTTGCTTTTTCTCTCGCCAGCAATTCAGTGCGGTATCAACCTTTTCATTCCACTGCATCAGTTGCTGTCGATGCTGCTCGATGGCTTTTTCCAGCGTTTGAATAAACTGCTGATAGTTTTGCCAGCGCTGGGCTCCAATGCCCTGGCTCATATCGTTATTCAGGTTGTTGCGGTATTCGTGCTGATAATCCATCAGCATCTTTAGTTGCTCTTCCGCTTGCTGGCAACCGCGGCGCATTTCACCCAATCTCAGGGCGGCGTCGTCAACTTCTTTCTCTGCCAAATCCTTTAGCGTCGTTAATGCGCTATTTTGCGTCATAGTCGTCGCTCTCCCACTGCGTTATGCGTTCGGGAAAATGAGTTCAAGGGCTTGTATTGAATCTTCCCACCCGGCACGTTCGAAAATGCCTTGTTGTAAAAAAGCCTCAAGCTGCGGCCACAATGCGATAGCTTTATCCAGCATCGGGTCGCTGCCTCGCGCATAGGCGCCAACGCTCACCAAATCGCGGTTACGCTGGAAGCTCGACAACAACTGTTTGAAATTTCTTACTCTGGCGTAATGCTTTTCCGTAATCAGGGCCGTCATCGCACGACTGATAGATGCTTCGATGTCGATGGCAGGGTAGTGCCCCGCCTCTGCCAGTCGGCGAGACAGTACGATGTGTCCATCCAGGATGGCGCGCGCGGAGTCGGCAATAGGATCCTGCTGGTCATCCCCTTCGGTCAGGACGGTATAAAATGCGGTAATAGAACCACCGCCGCTAATACCGTTGCCTGCGCGCTCCACCAGTGCCGGTAATTTGGCAAAGACGGAAGGCGGATAACCTTTGGTGGCTGGCGGCTCGCCGATAGCCAGCGCGATTTCACGCTGGGCCATCGCATAACGCGTCAGGGAATCCATAATCAGCAACACGTGCTGACCGCGATCGCGGAAATCTTCCGCAATGCGGGTGGCGTAGGCAGCACCCTGCATACGTAATAACGGCGAGACATCCGCAGGCGCGGCGATCACAACCGAACGTGCGCGGCCATCGGCGCCGAGGATATTTTCGATAAAATCTTTAACTTCACGACCACGCTCACCGATAAGCCCGACCACGATAACGTCAGCCTGGGTATAGCGGGCCATCATGCCTAACAAGACGCTTTTACCCACGCCGGAACCGGCAAACAGCCCCATACGCTGGCCGCGGCCAACCGTTAGCAGGGCGTTGATGGCACGCACGCCGGTATCCAGCACATGCTCGATAGCGGTACGTTGCAGCGGGTTAAACGGTTGGGTGATCAGCGCGCCGGTTTCACCGGTATCCGGTGCGGGCATGCCATCAAGTGGTTTGCCGCCGCCGTCCAGCACACGGCCGAGGAGGGCTGGGCCCAGTGGCAACTGTTTGCTGCTTTGCAAACCATCGCCAAGAATACTTTTCGCATACACGCGTGCGCCAGGCAGGATGCCTTCCACTTCTTCGAGCGGCATCAGGAACAGGCGCTGTCCGTTAAAACCGACAACTTCGCTTTCAACTTCACGGGTTTCGCCGTTTTCCTGACGTTCAATAACGCAGGTCGCACCCAGCGGCAGTTGCAGACCCGTCGCTTCCAGCACCAGACCGGTAGCGCGCGTCAAACGACCATAACGACGCACGGAGGGCAGTTGTGCCATTCGGGCTTCGAAATTGTCGAGCGAAGTCAGCCATCGGGTCAGACGTGCAGTCATCAGACGACTCCCGGTGCCGCAAGACGGCACAGTTCCTGCCAGCGCGTTGCCACGCTGGCGTCGAGATCGCCCTCATCCGCAGAGACTTTACAGCCACCGGGGTGCAGGGTCGGGTCACCGCGCAGCCGCCAGCCGTGCAGGCTGAGCGTTGCGCCAAGCATCTCTTCTACGCGCTGCAAATCATCCGGATGCACGCGCAGCTGCGGTTTACCGCTGAACAGGGGTTCCTGTTGCAACAGCATCTGAATCTGTTTAATCAAGGCGCCATTATCCACGCAGGCGGCCTGGCCAATCACCTGACGCGCGGCTTCAAGCGCCATCTGCATCAGACGGGAGGCAATCACGCTGTCCAGCGCATCCAGGGTGTACTGAAATTCGCTAACCAGTTGCTGCATACGGGCATGGATAGGTGCCTGCTGCTGGCGCGCCTGGTTCATACCATTTTCGTAGCCCTGAGAGAGACCTTCCTGGTAGCCTTGCTCGTGGCCTTTTTGTCTGCCTTCCGCCAGTCCTGCATTATAGCCTGCTTCATGCGCCTGCATTTGTATCTGCGCCAACTGCTGTTGACGCTTTTGCTCAGCAGATTGCTCGTCTTCGACCTCTACGCCTGGCTCATCGCTTGTGGACAGTGCCGCGATAAACTCAGGTACCGGCAAAGCAAGATCTTCTGGCGTCCAGATCTTCCACGGCAATTCATTAGACATAGGTATCCTCGCCGCTGCCAATTACCATCTCGCCGGTTTCGGCCAGACGACGAACAATAAGCAGGATGGCTTTCTGCTCGTTTTCCACCTGAGACAGACGGACCGGGCCACGGTTGGCAAGGTCGTCGCGCAGGATATCCGCCGCACGCTGGGACATGTTGCGCAGGAACTTGTCGCGCAACGGCGCTTCGGAGCCTTTGAGCGCGATAAGCAGGGATTCGGAATCCACTTCCTGCAGCAGGCGCTGGATACTGCGGTCGTCCACATCCACGAGGTTTTCGAACAGGAACATCTCGTCGATGATTTTCTGTGCCAGCTCGCCGTCGAATTCGCGAACCGCAGTAATAACCGCTTCTTCCTGCTGCGTTTTCATCAGGTTGATGATCTCTGCCGCCGTTCTCACGCCGCCCATTTTGCTGCGTTTGAGGTTCTGGCCGTCGAGCAGGTTGTTGAGTACCTCGGTCAGTTCCGCCAGTGCGGCTGGCTGTACGCCGCCGAACGTGGCGATACGCAGCATCACGTCATGGCGCAGACGCTCATCAAACAGGGCAAGAATATCGGCAGCCTGACCACGTTTGAGGTGGACGAGGATGGTGGCGATAATCTGCGGGTGCTCGTCGCGAATAAGGTCGGCGGCACTCTGCGGCTCCATAAAGTTGAGCGTTTCGATACCGCTGGTGGTATCGCGGGTTTCGAGAATATCCTCCAGCAGGCTGGCAGCGCGCTCTTCGCCGAGCGCTTTCACCAGTACCGTTCGCAGGTAGTCGTTGGCGTTGATGTTCAGCGCCGCGAATTGCTCTGCTTCGCTTTCAAATTCCTGCAGTACTTCCACTAGTTGCTTATTGGAAAACTGACGCATGCTGGCCATGGCGGTACTGAGATGCTGCACTTCCCGCTGGGACAGATGCTTGAACACTTCCGCTGCGCGGTCTTCTCCAATGGTCATCAGCAGAATGACGCTTTTATCGGTACCGGTAAGGCCGGTTGCATTATTGCTCATTTTCAGTACTCATCCACTGGCGAATGACCAGCGCCACAACGCGCGGATCGTTGTCTGACATTTCACGAATGCGTTGGCTCATCACCTCTGCACTCAGACGCTGATTATTACGACGCTGCTGGAGTTGCTCGTCTTTGCTCAGACGAACTTCCACGGATTCTTCAATTTCAGCACGGGCACGCTGCGCTTCCTGTATCGCCTTCGCTTCCTCCTGACGGCGAACCAGTTGCGGGCGAACCGCTTTACGCCACAGCAGCCAGGCGACAATAAGCACCAGTAGCCAGCGACCTGCATTCAACATCTGATCGATGAAGCTCTGCTGTTGCCAGAACGGAAGCTGACCACCCACATCGTCGGTTGCGTTGAACGGTGAGTTCACCACGTTCAGGGTATCGCCACGTTTTTCGGTGTAGCCCATGGCTTCGCGAGTCAGGTCTTCAATTTGCTTAAGCTGGTCTGCGCTCAGCGCTTCGGTCTTGCCATCCGGCAGGGTGCGATAGTTCACCACGACGGCAACAGAGAGACGCTCAATATCGCCGACATTCATCTTGGTATGACGAATGGTGCGATCGACTTCGTAGTTTGCCGTTTCGTTACGGGTGGTGTTGCGCGGCACCGCGTTGCTTGTGGCAGAAGAGGCCGTCTGCTGACCATTCTGATTTTGCTGGCCATTCTGTTGGTTCGCAGGCGGTGTGGTGATCGGTGCAGCATTAGCCGGGGCAGGCTGGTTAGACAGCGCACCCGGTACGCCGCCCGGATAGTTTCCACCAATCTGCTCGCTTTCGTTAGTCTGGCGAGAGCGCAGTACTGCCTGAGAAGCGTCGCCGTTTGGCTGGTATTGCTCTTCGGTTTGTTCTTTGTTCGCAAAATCAATCTGCGCGGTAACCTGAGCGTGGACGTTACCGTTACCCACGATTGGCGCGAGGATGGACTCAATACGACGCTGTACCCGGCCCTCAACATCTGCTGAGTATTTCAACTGCGCGTCGTTCAGGTCACGACCGGCGGTATTAGACTGGGTTAACAGACGACCGCTCTGATCAACAACGGTCACGTTACCCGGCGGCAGGCCGGCGACGGCGCTGGAAACCAGGTGAACAATCGCCGTGATTTGACCATCGTCCATGGCGCGACCCGGCGCCAGGTTGACTGTGATCGAGGCGGACGGTGATTTTTGTTCACGTACGAACAAAGACGGTTTCGGCATCGCGAGATGGACGCGTGCGGTTTTTACCGGACCGAGTGTTTCAATGGTACGAGCCAGTTCGCCTTCCAGCGCACGCTGATAGTTAACCTGCTCACTGAACTGGCTGATGCCGAATTTTTCCTGGTCCAGCAATTCGAAACCGACGGCGCCGCCTTTTGGCAGCCCCTGTTGTGCGAGGCGCAGACGCAGTTCATGAACTTTATCTGCCGGAACTTCAATAGCCCCACCGTTATCAGAAAAACGATAAGGGACGTTCATTTGGGTTAACTGGGTAACGATAGCCCCGCCGTCCTGGTCGGAGAGGTTGCTGTAAAGGGTGCGGTAGTCCGGGCTTTTTGCCCACAGTACCATGGCGACGACGATAGCAACGGCCGCTGCCGCCGCCACCATTAATGGGATTTTGGGGTTCGCGCGTAAGCGGTTGAGCCACTCCAGAGATTTATTCTGTGGTGCAGAAGTTGCAGTCGCACTCATTGCGCACCTCGTAACTCAGGGTGGATGTTGTTATTTGAGTAGTGAAACAAAACAGACTCCCGGATCGGCAAACTCGACATTTGTCCATTAATATGGCTATGCCATTATTTGATGATTCAGAATTTTCTATGCCTCAAATAACCTGGTTTTTTATCGTTATTTACCGCCATTATCTTATTGACGAACTGGTAACCTTGTCCGTGTATCAAACCATCCGGGGATAATCCATGGCAATTCAGGGTATAGAAAGCGTTATCAGCCAACTGCAGGCAACGGCAGGTCTGGCGAAAAATCAAAGCATTGATAACGCTGACAGCGTTCAGACGGTGAGTTTTGCCGGGCAGTTACATGCCGCGCTGGACCGAATCAGCGATACGCAGAATGCAGCGCGTACACAGGCTGAAAAATTCACCCTTGGCGAACCGGGCGTGGCGTTGAATGACGTAATGACCGACCTACAGAAATCATCCATTTCCCTGCAGATGGGTGTCCAGGTGCGTAACAAACTTGTGACGGCCTATCAGGACATCATGAATATGCAGGTTTAGTGTGTTTGATGACTGCCCCGTCCGGGGCAGTCACTTTTTTTATCAAACCTCTCCGCTGAGCCACTCCCAGGCCGCGTTTCCCTTATTTCTGAATCATATAGCGAATCGTTGGTCCATCCTGCTGGATATCCAGCACCGTATAGCCATGGTTTCGCGCATCGACGGGAATGTTATTGATTGACTGGGGGCAGTCACTGACGACTTCCAGAATCTCGCCTTTTTTTAGCTGAGGCAGTGCTTCCAGCGTCGCTACCGCCGGGTAAGGGCAGGGTTCACCGGTCATATCCAGACGGTAATCGGGTACGATATTCATGCGGTCTCCTTAATTGCCGCCCGCGATGCGCGGCGGAAAAACTGTTTTTCCCAACCAATAACAAAGAGCAGGGCGAGAAGCAGTAAGGCATACGTCACCAGCAGGCCACCGAGCGGACCAAAAGTTTTCAGCAGGTTCACTTTATCCCAGCTTGTGGCGAGTGCAGGGGAGATATCATCCCAGAAGTAAGCCAGCAGGGTTGAACCTATAACATTACCCAGACCGACCCACCAGTAGTGTACCTGACCTTCAACGGCACGGTACATCCAGCCAGTTTCACAGCCACCCGCCAGCACAATGCCAAAACCAAACAGCAAGCCACCGAGCACGGCGTTCGGGCCTGCCCACATGATTTTGGCTTCCACACCCAGTTGTATGTAACTGAAAATACCAATCGCGCTGGCCGCCATGCCGAAAATAATGGCTTTCGCCATCAGCGTACGGCCCGTTATCCACATATCGCGGAAGGCAGAGGTGAAGCAAATTTGCGCCCGTTCAATGAGCAAACCAAAACCGACGCCGAACAGCATGGCCAGCCCCAGCTTCGGCTGGTTCATGGCGGTCAGAAGAGCCCAGCCAATCATCCCGGCGAATATCAGCATACCCAGACGGAAGCGACGCCGCGCCTGGTCCGCGTTTTGGGTGAGTGGCGATGCCGCTGAGACTTTCTGCATTTTTACCGGAATGCGGAACATGGGAAGTAGTGTAAAGCGGGCGCCCATCCACGAACCGATGGCTGTGGCGACGGCAAAAAACCAGGCGTGCAGCGAGAACTGTGGGATGCCGGTAAAGAAGGCTGCCAGATTACAGCCCATTGCCAGACGCGCGCCAAACCCGGCGATAATCCCGCCGACGATAGCCTGGGCAATACGGATACGATGTTGCGGCAGGCGTAGCTTTACGTTGTTTGCCCATAAGGCTGCGGCGAAGCAACCGCCAAACATGCCGATAATCATCATGCCGTCTATTCGGGTCAGCGGCGTGCCATCAAGATGAATGAGTTTGAAGTAACCCCACTCCTCCGTATGCACGCCCGCCAGCTGCAGGAGCTGCCCGCCCCAGCGGGTAAATTCTCCCGTAACGGCCCAGAAGGTCCCGGTAATGCCGAAATAGTAGGTGGAAAGGATCCCGGCTGCGATAACCGCCGGAACAGGCGACCAGAATTTAATCAGGAAGGTCGTTTTAATGTGTTGCCATGACATGGTATTAGCCTCTGAACTCAGAAGGAGCCAACAAAACAGGAACCGGACGGTGCCCGGGACGCGCATATTACCTGTGTTTAATGAATGGAAACCTGTACTCAGTCAAAAATCGGGTCTGGTATGATGAAACCCTGGTGGCCGAGGACGTTTAGTGCCACACTCATTCTGTCGCGAAAAGCAGGAAAGATGATGAAAAAACAACTGATTATTGGCGCAATGCTGGCACTGAGTGGTTGCGTTCAGGTGGATGATTTTACCTCTGTGGTCAAGCACCCGGCCCCGGAAGGGCTGGCGGGTAACTGGGAGACGGTGGGACCGCAAAGCAGTCTGGTCAGTCCTGAGGCCATTGCCTCGCTGATCATTACGCCAGAAGGGGATACGCTGGATTGCCGCCAGTGGCAACGTGTGATTGCGGTACCGGGCAAGCTGATGCCCAGAGGAGATGACTGGTATAACGTGACGCAACAGCGCGATATCTATCGCCTTGAGCGCGACGCTAGTCAACTGGAGTATGACGGCATGACCTTGCGTCGGGTCGATAAGCCGACCGTTGAGTGCACGCAGGCGTTGGCAAAGAAAACGGTTATTGGCGTTAAACCCTGAACGAAGGCGCTGAGGGAGTCCTTTCGCTCAGCGCACTCATTACAGCACCTCTTCCAGTACCCAGACGCTGACACTCCCGCCATCACAGCAAAATGTGCCTTCACCGTTTTCATCGGTGGTGACACTCTCCTGGCGGTATCCCAGATAATCACGCCACACTTTATTGCCGTAGTTCGCACCGAGATTCAGCGTTTTCTCGCCATCGTCACCGTTTGACATAACGACCACACAGCCGGGATTGTCTTGCGTCCCGCTACGGCTAAAGGCGATACAGTTTGGGTGATCGAACCAGAGCGTCTGCATGCCATGGGCAAAGCGCTGGCGGGCGAGGATGAGCTGGTCCAGCTTTTCGATAACCGGCATATCGACATGGTGTTTTTCACCATCACCGCCGGTATCTTCGTAGCTTGCGCCGAACAGATCCGGGTAAAACACGGACGGCACGCCGTTTTCCCGTAGCAGGATAAGGGCATAGGCCAGGGGCTTAAACCAGGCTTCTACCGGCGCTTCCAGCGCCTGAAGTGGCTGGGTGTCATGATTGGCGACCAGCGTCACGGCATGAAACGGGTCGGCTTCTACCAGAGTACCGTTAAAAATCTGGCTCATATTGTAGTCGCGCCCCTGTTTTGAGGCCTCATGAAAATTCATCTGCAGCGGCGCGTCAAATAACAGGGTTTTGCCATCGACCTGGTCGATATACTGCTGCAGTTTGTCGACGTCGTGTGACCAGTATTCGGCGACGATAAATAACGGCTCAGGCGCCACATCCTGGACATGTTCTATCCATTCTTTGTAGAACCAGGCGGGAATATGTTTCACGGCATCAAGGCGGAAACCGTCACAGTGGGTCTGGTCCATCACCCAGCGCGCCCAGTATTTGATCTCTTCGGTCACAGCATGGTTACGAAAATCGATATTCGCCCCCATCAGATAATCGAAGTTACCCATCTCGTCATCCACCTGATCGTTCCAGCCTTCGCCGGTATAATCATTGATGATTTTAAATACACCGTCTTCTGCCGGATTTTCGATATGGTCGATGCCGCTAAAGCATTTGAAATCCCATATAAATTTCGAGTATTTGCCCTGGCGGGCAGGGAAGGTGTAGCGCGTCCAGGCTTCGCACTCCAGCACGGTGTCATCGATTTGTGTCCGGTCTTGCTCGTTCACACGATTGACGCGAATGGCCTCTTTTTCATCGGCGCCCATTTTATGGTTCACCACCACATCCAGAAGAACAGCAATGCCGTGGCTGTGCAGCGCGTCGATAGCGGCATGAAGCTGAGCCTTGTCGCCATATTTTGTGGCCACGGATCCTTTTTGATCAAATTCACCTAAATCAAAGAGATCATAGGTGTCATATCCCACAGAATAACCACCGGAAGCGCCTTTATACGCGGGCGGTAACCAGACCATGTTGATGCCAAGATCATTGAAGCTGGCAGCACGGGCCGCAATTTCGGGCCACAGTTTTCCCCCATCGGGGTAATACCAGTGAAAGGTCTGCAATAAAGTAGGGTTTTTCATCTTCCTTGCTCCAGAAGTCGCGTCATTGGACTTCTGGAGTATGGAAGAAAACCATAGGATTGGTGGTTACTGATTTAAATTATTTGGGAACAAGATTTTACCGGACAAATTGCCATAGGCTGAGGTCAGGGACTGTTGCTTACCCGTTTTATCAATCAGGTGGCGCAGCTCTTCCATGCGGTTATGCAACAGCACCTTGAGTTCAGCTTCGTTTGACAGCACCATACCCAGCAGCTCTTTAGCCTGCTGAGTTTGTACTTTATTGCCGGGTGAAATCGGGTTGCGGGCAATACTCTCTACAAGCTGTACGTAGTTGACTTCCTGTTCAATCAATTCATCCCATTTACCTGAATGGGCGAGATTTAGCATGGTGATGCTTAGAGCATGCAACGCATGCCAGTCGGTAAGAGATGGGATGAAGTTAGTCATCAACGCATGTCCTGATGAGTAGAAGCCGATGTGTTAATTTGTTTCCACGCATCGGCGATATTGTTCAGCAGTCCCTCTACCTCGATGATGCCTTCTACGTCGTTATGCAGGTTTGACTGTAACAAACGGCGCACCATATAGTCGTAAAGCGATGCCATATTTTGAGGGAGATCTCCCTCAACTTCCATGTCCAGCCCTGCCTTGAGACCATTATCTATAATACTGATAGCATGTGAAAGCGCCTGGCCTTTAGACACCAAATCCCCTTGTTCGAGGAACAGTCGTGCCCTGACAAGGGCACTGTGTGCCCCGTCAAAAAGCATGACAATAAGTTGATGTGGGCTTGCGCTCATTACCGCGCTTTCCAGCCCAACTTTTTGGTAAGAACTAGCACCACTTTGACTATACATATCAAATCCTTAACTGCGGGAACTAAACTGCTGCGTTAAGTAAGTTGCGGTACTGTTTAACTTACTGACCATTGTGTCAAGCGCAGTAAACTGCGCCTTGTAGCGCGCCATGGTTGCTTCGATGGTTGCTTCCATTTCGGTATAACGCTGATCAAGAGTCTTAATGGTCTTGTTAATACCGTCCTGCGCGTTTTGGATAACGCCCGTACTACCTGTCGCGGTGCTCAGCATCGTTGTCAGGGTATTGTTCATCTTGGTCGCTAAACCGGTCTTGGTACCGTCACCAATAAAATAGGCCTGAACGGCTTCCGGGTTATCCGTTAACGCTTTCGATAACTTCGTCGAGTCGACGGTTAATGTACCGGTTGAACCATCGGAACCGGTTATCGGGTTTTGGGTAATCCCAAGCTGAGCCAGTATCTTGTAATTTCCGCTTTGGCTTTGTACATCAGTCAGCAGCGAACGCAGTTGAGACTGAATCGATCGCACGTTCGAATCGCCCAATAGCGCGCCATTACTGGAGGACTGACTATCAGCGCCTTTATCCACTGTCACATATTTCGTTACGCTGGCGATGGTGGATTGCAGTGAGTTATAGGCGGTAACCCAGTTATTAATAGCCGTTGTGTTCGCATCTGTTGCACGGCCAACACTTAGCGTTTCATCTGCCGTACTTTTTGACTTAAGCGTCAGCGTCACGCCTGGCAATGCGTCAGTAATGGTGTTACTTGCACGTTCAATGGCAACATTGTTAATAGATACCTTCGCATTTTGCGAAGCAGTCTGCACGCCGAGAGCTGTCGTCGTGCTGTCATGACCAATCTTCTGCTGCAGGGTATCATCGCCTGTAACAGTGACCGTCATATCATAATCGGTACCGGTCGATTTTGAGGTCAGCATCAGACGATAGTCGCCATCCGTTGCTTTCATTACGGTCGCGCTGACGTTACCGCCCGCTTTGTTGATTGCATTCGCGATACCGGTCAATGAAGTGTCAGAATCTGCCAGTTTTACCGTCAGCGGCGTTTTTGTCCCTGCCTGGGTAATGGTAATGGTACGCGTATTACCAGCCGTCGTCCCACCAAGCTGCGCGGTATTACTGGCAATACTGGATGACATCAGTACTTGCGCTGTCGCCACCTGGCTTACGTTAACAGTATAATTCCCGACGGTTGCATCACTGGTCGTGGCCGCAGAGAATGAGGTGTTCGTACTATTAACGGTTGTTGAGTTCCATGTAGCTGCTTTACCCAGCGCCGCTGTCGCGGTTTGAAGGCTGGTTAAGGCACTTTGCAACTTACCATACGCACTTAATTGAGCGGTATATGTGGTCTTCTGGTTGGTAATCGTTGTCAGCTTGGTGTTTTCAGCTGTTTCCAGGTTGTTGTACAACGTGGTTAGATCCAGACCGGAACCTACACCAAGGTTACTAATAGAAGCCATGTCTGTTTTCCTTTGCGTCTTGTGTGTAACTTGACTCTCTATCGGCAACCCGAGAAAAAAGTTTACACATCGTATGAAAAAATAATCGCCAGAAAAGCGGGAGCAGTTAGTGGTAAATAAGAGGATTGTAGAAGACAAAACCCGCTATGAATAGGTGGTTTTTTAAGCAAAAAAGACGCTTTAAGAAATTTAAATCATTTAAAAACAATAAGATAAAAGTTTTTATCGATTATTTCTAAAGTCCTTCGAAGATGCGCCGATACCCTTGATGACGGTGAGAGACGCCGTAAGTGTTAGGCACCGACCCTAAATCAATTTTTGAAGGAAAGTAATTATGGCAGTTATCAATACTAACCTGTTGTCACTGACTACTCAGAACAACCTGAACAAATCTCAGTCTGCGCTGGGCACTGCTATTGAGCGTCTGTCCTCCGGTCTGCGTATCAACAGCGCCAAAGATGATGCCGCTGGTCAGGCAATTTCCAACCGTTTCACTGCAAACATCAAAGGCCTGACTCAGGCTGCTCGTAACGCGAACGACGGTATCTCTATTGCTCAGACTGCCGAAGGTTCTCTGAACGAAATCAACAACAACTTGCAGCGTATCCGTGAGCTGGCAGTTCAGGCCCAGAACGGTACTAACTCAGCTTCTGATATCGACTCTATTCAGTCTGAAGTTAACCAACGTCTGCAAGAGATCAACCGTGTTGCTGGTCAGACTCAGTTCAACGGCATCAACATCCTGGCTGGCACTACTGCAACTACTATTTCTATCCAGGTTGGTGCTAACGATGGTCAGACTATCGGTATCTCCATCAACGCCAACACCGGTTGGAACAAATTAACAACCGCTTCTGCTGGTGCAACTAACAGCACTGTTACCTCTCGTGGCGTTAGCACTTACGGCTTCGACGTTATGTCGAGCAGTGTCCTGGGTGATGTTGATGCCGCGCTGAAAGCAGTTGATAACCAACGTTCTGACCTGGGTGCGATTCAAAACCGCTTCCAGTCCACTATCTCTAACCTGAACAATACCGTGACTAACCTGTCCGCAGCGCAGTCCCGTATTCAGGATGCTGATTATGCGACAGAGGTTTCTAACATGTCTCGTGCGCAGATCCTGCAACAGGCTGGTACTTCTGTACTGGCTCAGGCGAACCAGGTTCCACAGACTGTTCTGTCTCTGCTGCGTTAATATTGAGCATCATTGATATACAAACTATCGCCTCCGGGCGATAGTTTTTTTATTTGTCAACCCGTCTTTCCATTCTCTTCAATCACACAAATAAGATACCAATCCACAGGGTTTTCACCTCATTAAGACGCCCGGGGACTGCTACGATGGCTAAAATCGTAATGTTCTCTTTTGAAAATGCAGTGATGTCATGCCCATGTGTACAGCCGCATTCGCATCGGTGATTTAGCGCAGTGACAGATTGTGCTCTGACCTCCCAATAATGGATCTTTTACAGTGAATGACATGTATATTTCTTCACGCCGGATAACGTCTCACATTGGTGCTATGTCGGCTGTTTATGGTGTTACGGGTGTTTTACCTGCAAATGCGCGAATTCTTGAACTGGGATGCGGGAACGCTCAACTGCTGCTGACTCATGCATTGGCATGGCCTGAAAGTGAATGTGTTGGTATTGATTTGGACGCGCAGACCATTGCCAATGCAGAAGAAAAACGTCAGCAACTGGGTATGAAAAACGTGTCCCTCTACGCATTGGGGCTTGATTCCCTTGTTAACATCGAGGCGGGAACGTTTGATTACATCATTATCAATGGCATTTTCAGTTTGCTTCCTGAAACGGAACGCGCTGTATTGCTGGCGTTTGCTTCTCGTAGTCTGACGCCAAACGGTATTGTCGCCATGCGCTGGAACAGTTTACCTGGCAGCCGTGACGCAAAATCTATACAGGATGCTATCGCACTGCATACAGCGGATGCTACCGATGATGAGATGACGCTGAATTCAGCGCGCGCCATGATCATCTACCTGGAAATGGCACAGCAGCCAGGGCGAATAAATAGTGTACTGAGTTCAGCTGCGGCCAGTAGCGATAACGAATTTTTGTTGCGTTATCTGCACAATTTTAATGATGCTGTCTACCTGGCTGATTTTAACCAGATGTTGGTTGAGTGCGAGTTTCATTATGTCGGGGATATTTTTCCGCAAAGTGAATGTGCCTCGTACTACGGTGAAAATGTTAACAAGGTTCACGAAACCATTGTGCCAGGTAAAGGGAAGGTACTGGCACAGCAATATCTTGATTTTGCTGTAAATCGCGCCGAGCGCTTTAGTATCATCATTCCAGCCAGCCGCAATCTTGCTGTGCGAGATGAACCCAATATTATCAATGTTGAGTCATTACACTGGGCTGGCTGCTTTAAGCGTTTTGTTTCAGAAGACGGCATCGTTGGTAATGCACACCTGAATCGCGGCGGGCATTGCGTCTCTTCCGAAGATACATTGCAGTTGAGTATCATGGACTTGCTGGGCGATGCCTGGCCTCTCAGCGTCTCTTTCGAGCAACTGGTAACGCAAACACTTTTACCCGAAACGCCTGAAAACCATCGTGAGAAGGTTGCTGAGGCGTTGAAATTACTTTTTGTACAAGGCCGCGATGGTCTTTTGTTCAGCTTCGGTCCTTCTGCTTATAACGTAAGCACTTCACCGGTGTTGCAACCTATCCCTGGATTGCCTCTTTGCGAAAATGGCGAGGAAGAAGTGAGTGTGTTTAACCTCTGGGGCGAAGCGATTACGCTTTCTGCTGATGAGTGCGAATTCCTTAACGGCGAAAGATCTATCAATGACGCTGACAGTGTCGATATGTTCCTGACTTTACGTGAGAAAGGAGTTCTATACGGAGCCCCTCGCGCGTGGAAGTACGCTTTTCAGTCCTGTTTACTACATGGTGATTCCGACATCCTTCGCCAGCTTTGCATGACCATAATACTGTTCTCAAGTCGTGCGGATATTGGTGGCTTTCTCAATGACAATGTGCTCGAAAAGCGCGAAGACGATCCAACCAGAGAAGAACTGGAAAAGATCCGCGTTTTTTTGAAGAAAGCTGACGGGATGCTGCGCGAAGGGCGCAATGAGGATGTTCGGGTTTTTATGAAGGAACTCATTGAAACTGAGGGCGACAATGTCCAGTTGCTCAATGGAATTTCCCGTTCATTTTTACTCACGGGCGCGTATTACGAAGCGCTGACTTATCTGTCGCGATTGCTGGCTAACCATGCTTCCAATTGGGAATTTTATTACGACCTCGCAAATGCTTTTTCTAAAACACGAGCCCCGTTCTACGCTGGGCGCATTATTCGTGCTTTGCTACGTAATGATCGGGAAAATGCTAGGGGTTGGGATTTATTGGGCTGCTTATACCGCGATCATAATAACGTTAACGATGCGCTAATTTGTGCACGCAAAGCCGTCAAACTCGAACCCAGGAATGCCCATTATCTGACCAACCTCGGTACATTATTAAGTGAAAAGCAGCTTATGGGGGAATCGCTCAAGTACCTGAAAAAAGCTGTCGACATCTCGGGTAACCATCTTGGCTATTACAGCAACTATCTGTTTGTTTTGACGCATGACCCTAAAACTTCGCCACAGGCAATGTACCACGCACACTTGAAATATGGTGAGGAAGTGGATGCATGGGCGAAGAGTGTCGGCATTAAAACCAGTTATAACGGTAGCCGTGATCCAGATAGAAAACTGCGGGTTGGTTTTGTCTCCGGGGATTTTGTGCGCCATCCGGTGAGTCACTTCTTTATTCCATTCTGGGATGCAATGGATCGTGATCGGTTCGATCTTATAGGCTACAACGCCTCACCTGTTCGTGATGATATAACTGATTATCTGGAATCGGGATCATCACTGTGGCGGGATATTTACGACATCAGTGATACCGAATTAGCCGATCAGATTTATAACGACAATATCGATATTCTGATTGACCTGTCCGGCCATACAACCTATTGCCGGCTGCCAATGTTTGGTCTGCGCCCGGCTCCGGTGCAGATGACCTGGATTGGGTATCCTGCCACAACGGGGATGAAAGCTATTGATTATCGAATTGTGCCTGGCACTTTTCTCAATGTGCCCAAAATGCAGGATCAATTCAGTGAGCACCTTCTGTATGTCCGGATGGAAAAAACTTTTGAGCCCAATGAGCAAAGTCCGGATGTCAGTGAATTGCCAGCAATTAAAAATGGTTATATCACCTTCTGCAGTTTTAACCGCCCTAAAAAAATCAATAATGACGTGCTAAATGTCTGGGCATCGATATTGCTGCGTTTACCCAACGCCAAACTTATGATTGGTTTTATGGACGATCTGGATGTTATCAACTCTATTTCCCAGTTTATGGAGAAGAAAGGCGTCAGTAATTCACAGCTTATTTTCAAAGGGAAAATGACTATGCTGGATTACCTGTCAGCGCATGGCCAGGTCGATATAATGCTTGATGCCTTCCCTTACACTGGGGGTACAACGACCAACAACGCGGCGTGGATGGGTGTGCCAACCTTGACTTTGCGCGGAGAGACTTTAGCTGGTTGTCAGGGACTGGATATAATGTATACCTATGGGCTTGAGAATTTTGTTGCATTTAGCAAAGACGATTATGTCAGTAAAGCAATTCACTGGGCTGCACATATTGATGAATTGAGCAAAATTCGTCGTGATATGCGCAGTAAAATACCCACCAAACAAGGTTCTGGCTTCAATATTGCGGCGACTTTTGAACATGCTTTACGTACAGCGTGGGAAATGTATTGCCGTGGTGAAAAACCACGTTCATTTGTTGTAGATAAATAAATACGCCATGCGCTGCGAATAATATATTCGTAGCGTTTACCCGGCGAATGGTGTACAGAAGAGGTGCGTCATGAAAGATATTTTTGTTACCAGTCCGTTGCTTCCGCCCCTTGAAGAGTTTGTCCCTTAC
Organism: Citrobacter sp. BDA59-3; assembly: GCF_015167655.1. Lineage (NCBI taxonomy): Bacteria > Pseudomonadati > Pseudomonadota > Gammaproteobacteria > Enterobacterales > Enterobacteriaceae > Citrobacter > Citrobacter sp. BDA59-3. The sequence goes on along the minus strand of NZ_CP063427.1, from coordinate 3,398,586 downwards.
CTGGAAAAAATATGGGACAATAAATACCTGACAAACGGCGGGCAGTTTCACCAGCAGCTGGAAAAAGCGCTGGCGGAATATCTGGGTGTGAAGCACCTTTGTCTGTTTGCCAATGGTACCCTGGCATTGTTGACTGCAATGCAGGCGCTGCGTATTACCGGAGAGGTGATTACCACTCCGTATTCCTTCGTTGCCACATCGCATACATTGCTTTGGAACGGACTGACCCCGGTTTTTGCCGACATTGATCCAGTGACTTGCAACATCGACCCGACAAAAATAGAGGCGCTGATTACACCAGCCACTACCGCTATTTTACCAGTACATTGCTACGGCATTCCATGCGACGTGGATAAGATTCAGTCTATTGCCGATGGTTGGGGACTGAAAGTTATTTATGATGCGGCACATGCTTTTGGTGTAAAAAAAGACGGTAAGAGTGTGCTCGGCTTTGGCGATCTCTCTATTCTGAGTTTTCATGCGACCAAAGTATTCAATACCTTCGAAGGCGGTGCAATTATTTGCCATGATTCGAAAATGAAGCAGCGCATTGATAATCTGAAAAACTTCGGGTTTATTGATGAAACAACGGTAGTTGCACCGGGTATTAACGCAAAAATGAATGAAGTGCAGGCGGCGTTTGGCCTGTTACAAATGAAGTATATTGATGATGCGTTGGCGAAGCGTGCAGCGATTTATGAACGTTACTGCGAAGCACTAAAAGATATACCCGGCATCAGCGTATTTACGGCACCGGAAAATGTTGACTGGAACTATTCTTATTACCCGGTAATGGTTGATGAAAACTACCCGGTCAGTCGTGACGATCTTTATAATCTTTTTAAAACAGAGAATATTTACACGCGTCGATATTTCTATCCATTAATCAGCTCTTTCTCAATGTATCGCCATCTTGCTTCTGCAAAAGTTGAGAATTTATCAACGGCAGATGTGGTTTCGAAAAAGATTCTCTGCCTACCTATTTTTCCGGATTTAACTGAGGAAGAGCAGCAACGGGTGATCGATGTTATTCATAAACATGCGCAGCAACCGATGCAAGGTAAGAACGAACGTCACGTTGCCTGATATTTAATTATTGAAAAAGACCAGCAAAGTGTCTCTTGGCTGGCCTTTTAATTTTAGATTGTTATTGTGCAATCACTTTTTCAGGCGAGATGGCATACAAAACCATATCGCATGAAAGCCGTGGGTGATATGCGCGTAACCAGAATTTGTAATCGGGATGTATAGATTTTAAAAAACGTGGGATGTTAATTATATCTTCCGGCTTGTGATAAATGCTCAAAGCCAATGTGGGTTTATTCATTCTAATATTTTTTTTCCGCCCCATGTAGAGCAGCCATTTCAGCACCTTCAATGTCCATTTTTAGGAAAGTCACTTTTTCATTTGCAGTAACTTCATCTATTGTCAGCAGGCTTACAGCATCACCATTACATGTAAGGGATGAAGTTTGCTCATTCGAGGAATTGAAATATAATTTGGTCGCTTCATGCCAGACTCCTGCTTGTAAACACACGCATTGCTTTAAATTTGAGGTCGATGCCACTAAATGAGCAAAATTTTTAACATCAGGTTCAAATGCAATAATTTTAGATGGCTCTCCGTCTTGGCTGCTTTTAAGCGCATTGACGAAAGCATCTATGCTGTCACCTGTATATTCACCACAGTCGACGAATACTTCATTTTTGCCAAACTTGATTATCTCTTGTGGGAAATATTGTTGGGGATGATATTCCTGATGAAAACATCCTTCCTGAGCACTGAATCGTTGATTCGAAAAAGCTGTAAGTGTTCTACGTGATTTGTCATCACCCAAATTTTGGTAAGAATCATCTAGTATTGGTTCATGCGCATTTAGCCATTCAGGAGTGTAAATTTCATCTGCATTAATGCCGATAAACATGCAATCATAAAAAAGCATTTCATTTGCGGTAAAGCGTAACCGGCAATAAATACTACAGTATAGAACTGTATTGCTACAATGTAATTGTAGCGTTTCCCTTGCGCTTCAAGCTTTTCTAGTGAAGTAACAGGATGGCAGTTAATTTCGCTTCCTGGAAGTAGATGTTCACTGTTGACGGCCACATAGTCGATTGGCATGTTCTGACGTTGCATGAACTCTGCTGTTATACGTGCAATAAAACCAGCGCCAAAAAGCATAATTTCGTCGCCATTTTTAATCATATTCTCGATAGTGTCGATGAAATGATTTTTACTGACTTGTATTGAGTTAAATAATGTTTTCATTTTGCGCTCTGTTTCTGAGTAGAAATATTATCTGCTCGCTTAGAAAATAACTGATATTTTTCGCGTCAGCATGGCAATAAGATCATAGCCATCCCATTGCAGACTGAAATCAAGCGTACGGCCGATCGGTACAATACGATCGATCCCTTTAGGTCGTGCTCTGCTAAGCCAGGCAGAGAAGGCATCACTGGAAATACCAAAGCTCGCCAGCGTTTGGCAACGTTCCCCACAAACTGCATTTATCTCATCAAGGTTGTTTGCAACATATTCCATGAAAAAGCCGCAGTTGCCGCGCAATGCCAGAACAGAGGCGTCCAGAGTGGGTAACTCGACGCGCACAAGCATATTGCTTTCACCTGAAACTTTCTTCACTCCTGGATATTGTGTACTTATGACACAGAGACGGGCGCGTTTTTCAACTGCCATGACAGGCTCCAGCGGATAGCGTTTTTCTGCCAGTATCTGAAAATGCTGCCAGAAAAGTGAGCGTGCCGTATCGGTATCCCGCCCGGTCCATACCACCAGCGAAGGCGATGAGCAGGCATTTTGATCGTTGAGCAGGGTATCGTTATAGAAGGCCTGGGCTAACTGCTTTTTTTCTGGATGAATCAGATAGCTATCTGCATCGATAACAGCAATGGAATAACGATCGGAAAATGCAATATCTAATGCGCGGGCGTGTAGCGGGGAGCGGCGAATCTGCGCAATTGTCTCATCCCCTCCCCAGATTATACGGGTGTCACAACATGCGGAGAGTGTATCGTTAATCGCCTGCTGGCGATCGTAGCGTACCAGACAAATATAAGAGGCCAGCGAAGGTTCAAGGTGGAGAGTTTCATCAAGTAAGCGGGTAATCACTGACACCTGAGGGTGATCGCGACCCGGCAGGCGCACGATATTGGCATTACCACTCAGTAAGCCTGTAAAAAGTGAGTAAGCGAAGTTGGCCGCGACGTTTCCCGGAGCAATGTGGAATGCCACCCCACGCCCGATGCGGTTAGAGAGGTCACCATTGTTTGCACGCATTTTTTCAATCGATGCCCGGCGGCACCAGAAACCAAGGCTGATGACGTCAGGCCAGCTTTTGGCTTCGCCATCATGCATGACCCGTCGTGAGAACGCGTCCAAAAATGCAATCACTGGATCGGAGAAAGGGGGCAGTGGTGGAAGTTCTTTCATCAATGTCAGGGCAGACAATTCGCCCAGCACCATATTCAATCCATCAAAATTGTACGGCATAGGTATCGCTACATCCCCGTAGTTCAGCTTTCTTTAGGCGGCCTAAGATCTTGAAATATTTACCTTTACGTCCACATGGACAATCATCTTCACCAAGGAGTACACCCTCATCTTCGGTAAGAAGTGAATGACCGGGGTAAGATTCGGGCAGGAGTGAAAGCACCTGGATAATTCCGCTGATGCCCACCGGCGCACTGGAGAAATCATGTGGCTGGCGAATAATCACATCGGAGAAAATACTCGTATGCAGATGTCCTTGTTCGCACTGCATATAAATGCATCCTGTCTGTTCCACCATGCCATAATAATCGTGCACGGCTGGTAGCCCACAGACGCTTTTCAGACGGGCAGCAAAATCCTCAGGTGAAACTGCTTCGCTTTGTAATTTTTTCCAGCCACCACCATGGATGAGCAACGCATTGGTGAGATCCAGGGTTTTGCCGCTGGCTGCCAGCGCTTTATAGAAATGCTGCCAGACCATAAAAGTAAAGCCGAACAGTAAAATACGTTTACCCGCATGCCTGGACAAAAATGCCTCAATGGCATCGAAATCAAGATTCATCGCCTCGTCCAATGCCCATGCCCTGTCTGAACCAAACAGTGAAAACCCCAGAATGCCAGCCCCTCGGGCGGAAAACTGCAGCCTGTCTTTCAGCACGCCAGGGGTATCCAGAATCAGTAATGGGAGTCGCCCTGCGCCGGTAAATTGACTGACGATTTTAACCAGCGTTTTTTGCTGATATGCCGCGGTTGTTTTATCGAGAAAAATGCGTGATACCTGTTGGCCGGTGGTACCGGATGAGGTCATGGTCTTTACCACAGCCTCGTCTGTTATGCTTTTTAGCGTCAACGTCTTAAAAAGTGAAACAGGCAGAAAGGGAAAGTCTTCAATATTATTAATTGAATCGGGAATAATCGATTGCGCATCAAGCATGCGGTGATAAGGCCCACACTGGGCGTAGTGTAACGCCGTCAGTGCGCGTAAACGATCAAGTAAGAGCGCCCTTTTTTCTTCACGCGCCAGTGAGTAAGGCTCTATCGAGAGGATATCCTCAAACGGAAGGGACATAATTTTTTAGCCTGTGATAGAGCGTTTTTCCTGCGGCGTTGACAGGAATGGCATCCAATACAATGATACGAAATGCGGATGCGTGAAGCTTACTTAAGCTGGCCGCGTAGTGTTTCACTGTATCGGCGAGTGAGGCATCCGTAATGAAGATACACAAAAGATCATCGCGGCCATCGCAAGCGCATGTGATACCTGGGAACGCATTTTTTAGCAGCGATTCCATCTCATCCATGCCCACGCGGTTACCAAAAATCTTGAGAAAGCGTTTTTTACGTCCGATGATGCTGTAAAAACCATCGGCATCACAGGTTGCAATATCGCCTGTGTGTAATGTTCCGGCAAACTGATCGCCAAGCGTTAAATCTTCCCCTTTCTCAGCGTAACCTAGCGCAACATTTGCACCGCGATACACCAGCTCTCCGGCAACACCTGGTGTTGTTATAGGTTTGTCGTCACTGTCGAGCAGCATAAATTCACCGCCCGGGATCGGTTTGCCAATGGAGCCATAACGGGTAGATGCATCCTGTGGCGCAAGCCATGCCATACGCGAGGTCGCTTCTGCTGCTCCGTACATCACGATGAACTGCTTACCAGACTGCTCTGCATATTCGGTAAATTCTTGCTGTAATGCCGCCGACAATTTGCCTCCAGCCTGGGTCAGTGTGCGTAAGTCTGGTAAATCCATACGCATAAACCGCAGTTTTTTCAATATTTCATAGGTGTAAGGCACGCCTGCAAAGGAACTGGCGCGTTCTTCACGTACAAAATTCCACAGCTCACGTTGCATGACACTTTTTCCTGTAAGAAGAAGGGTTGCACCGACGCTGAGATGACTGTTAATAATCGACAGCCCGTAAACATAGTTTATCGGCAGACTGACCAGCCCGCGTTCTTCCGCAGTCAGCTCCAGGTACTGCGCAATGCTCGCTGCGTTGCTTTCGAGATTCTGTTTACTTAAACGCACCAGTTTCGGACTACCAGTGGATCCGGATGTCGTCATTAGAAGCGCCAGAGAATCATGTAAAGGCCACTGTGGTAATCCAGTGTTCAGCAATTGGTAACAGTCGTCTATTGGGCGCCAGAGCCATGAAGGTTTATAGGTCTGGATGAGGTGTTCAATTAGCGTGGCGTCCAGATTATCATCAAGTAAAAGTGCAACGGCATCCTTTTGCAGGCAGGCCAGGTAACCAACAACTGTTTCGACCTGGTTACGACAAAATATAAAAACCAACGTCCGTGAAGGGAGCGTTTCTGCGAGGGATTGCACCTGTTGCGCCAGTTCACCATAGCTTAGCGTCATGCCACGATCGTCGATAAGCGCCGTTTGTGATGCAGGTTGGGATAAATCATAAAATTTGGACATCACAGTGTACTCATGATGCGCGCGGTAACCTGCTTAGCAGTCAAACCGCTTTGTTCAAGCATCCAGGCGTAATCACCCGAGTGCGGATAGCCCTGCGGAATGCCCAGACGCAGTTGGCGAGGACTGTTTTCCGTTCCTGCCAGATATTCAGCGATGGCGCTGCCAAGCCCGCCAATAACGCTGTGCTCTTCGAGCGTAACCAGCAGCTTTTTATCAAGATGTTGTCCGAGTGTGGCTTCATCCAGCGGTTTAATGGTATGCATATCAATCACGGCAGCATTAATACCGTGATCGCTGAGCAAGTCAGCGGTTACCAGTGCCGTATGCACCATACTTCTGGTCGCGACAATAGCGATAATCGACTCAATAGAGGAGAGTTGAACACCATCGTTCTCTTTATGATGAGCCTCGGTCAGGGTAAGCCTGCGAATAGTGTTCGCCGAAACACTCATGCCCTGTGAGTTTTGCTTCATTTTAAACCACCATCCACACGGATTGTCTGACCAGTTATATAGCTGGAAAGGTCGCTGGCGAGGAATATTGCCGCCTGAGCGATTTCCGGCGGTTCACCGGTACGACGGAGATCTGTGGCTTTTTGGGTCTCTTCAATAATCTGCGCTGGCATGGTTAATAACATTTCCGTGTCGACAATACCTGGCGCGATGCAATTGGCGCGAATGCCTTTTTCACCAAGCTCTGCTGCAATGGATTTGGTCATCGCAATAAGCGCAGCTTTTGAGGCACCATAAGCAGATTTCCCGAGGGTTCCATCTTCACCAACGATAGATGAAATATTGATGATGCTGCCGCCTTGGTGACGAACCATCAGTTTGACGACATATTGTGTAAACAAATAAACAGAGAAAAAATTTACTTCAAATTGCTGACGAAGTTGGGCTTCGCTTGTCATCTGAAAAAGGTTATTAAGGATAATACCTGCGTTGTTTACCACAGCATCAAGTGGACGTTTGTCACCCATTACGCGTTTTATGGCCAACTTCATGGCATCGTAATCTGTTATGTCGAAACAGAGGGGCCAGATTTGAATATTGTAGTGTCTGGCAACCTCTGCCATATCATTGACAAAAGCGTCACTCGCTTCACGTGCATGCGCATAAATATTGGCACCGTTCGCAGCAAAGATCTCAACCATGGCTCTGCCCATCCCACGCCGGCAGCCAGTTATCAGAACGTTTTTTCCTTGCATCAACATAGTCTTTACCTTAACCCATACCGCCATCAATGCGGATAACTTGTCCTGTGACGTAGCTTGAGGCATCAGATGCGAGCCACATCAGCGCGTTAGCAACTTCTTCTGGTTGACCCGGACGTTTCAGTTCACAGCGTAACATTTGACGTGTCATCACCTCTTCCGGAAGAGAGGCTGTCATTGCGGTACTGATGACGCCCGGTGCGATGGCATTGACGCGTACACCCTGAGGTCCAAGCTCGGCGGACATTGTTTTCGTTGCTGCTATCCATGCCGCTTTTGCACTGGCATAGGCGAGCTGTCCCGGGTTGCCATCCAGGGCCGAGATGCTGGAGATATTGATGATGCTGCCTTTTTTCTGGCGTAACATTAACCGTGCAATATATTGCGTAAAGGCAATCTGCGAAAAGAAATTGATAGTGAAGGTCTTTTGCAACTGTTCAAGGGTCACCATCTGGAAATTGGCATCAAAATTGGCCCCTGCGATGTTCACAAGAATATCAACGGGTCTTTTGCTTTTCTGGATGAACATTGCCGCCTGTTTAATGGCATCGCTATCCGTCAGATCAAAATAAACCGGGATAATATCAACCTGGTATTTCGCGCTCAGTTGCCCAACGAATGCCGTAAATTCGGGATCTTCCGCCTGGCAACAAGCAAACACATTGGCGCCTGCTTTGGCGAAGGTTTCCAGCGTCGCTTTACCAATGCCTTGCAGACAACCGGTGATGACAGCCGTTTTCGCTTTCAGCAACATAAGTTAGTCCTGGAATTCCACGTCGTATTTTTTCAAGATCTCTTTACCTTTTTCCCAGGAGGCAAATTCGATGATGTCATCAGTGTCCATCATTATGTCGAATGCATCTTCCAGAGAGGTGATCATGGTCATATGGCCAACGGAATCCCAAGATGGTGTGTCCTGATATTTGTAGCCAGGGAGAGTTTCCTCAGGAACTTCAAAGGTTTCAACGAAAATACGGTTATAGGTTTCCAGGTTTGACATCTTTTTCTCCAGAGTAGCTTGGAAATTAGGTTAAATTCATTCAGTCCACATGCGGGCGGCGTAGTGCATGAGGTTTCGTGAGCACATCGGCTTAACGAAATACTTTCTTTTCATCATTTTTGCGGATGGCGCGTGCAGGATTGCCCATCGCGATCACACCGGAAGCGATATCATTAAAGACTGCAGAGCCCATGCTGATGATGGTTTCAGCGCCAATAGTGCTGGTTTCACGCACAACGGCATTCATACCAATAAACGTCAGATCGCCAACAATGCAATGGCCTGCAAGATTGGCATATGAGGAAATTACGCAATGATTACCGATATAACAATCGTGGCCAAGACTCGCATTGGGCTGTAAATGGACATTGTCTCCGATTACTGTATCGCAGGAAATGAAAGCGCCATAACATATGACCGAACCCACACCGATTGTTGTATCACTGCTAATATAGGCGTCGGGGTGGATCAGCGTAGCAAGGTTAAAGCCTGCGTCTTTAGCTTTCTCCGCGAGGTATTTGCGTAAACTGGGTTCACCCACCGCAACCACAACTTCGTACTCTTGTGGTGAGATAAGCGCAAGCGATAAAACGTCGTGACTTTTTAATTGCCTGTTAGCGTTGATGTCATCAATAAAACAAAGACTTGACCAGCGCGATTGCAACTTATTGATTTGCATCGCAAGCTCGAGAACCTCTCTGCCGAGCCCACCAGCCCCGTAGATTGCTAGTTTCATCGTATCCTCTAATTTAGCCGCAGTCTCTCAGTATTGGTATCTATGCGCAGAAGTTATCATCGCATTCTCGCTTGACGTTCGAGAAAAGAGGAGAGAATTGTCATTAATGCTCTAATCTAAACGACAGACATGTATTTCCAGTTAGTAAATAACCATCATTTTATCTCGCTAATTAGCGGATAGAATAAATTCACTGTTAATGCTTTGTAAAATCAAAGGATAACAAGCTGTTTATGTAATGAAATCGGTGACATCAGACAAAACCTTTTATCATAATGCATTAAAAATGAGCACAATTTCAGATGTCACAGCTTCGTCGTTATAGAGATCGTCATGAATTCTTTACAAAATTCATTTTCGACGATGTGTATTTTTTTATTAATGCAAATAACCCCCCATTTCACCCACTATTCATCCGATTAAAAGTGCTACAGAATCGGATAATCATGCCGATAACTCAAACTAACGCAGGGCTGTTTATCGTGAATTCACTCTATACCGCTGAAGGTGTAATGGATAAACACTCGCTGTGGCAGCGTTATGTACCTCTGGTGCGTCACGAAGCATTGCGCCTGCAGGTGCGTTTGCCGGCGAGTGTGGAACTGGACGATCTGCTACAGGCGGGCGGGATCGGGTTACTGAATGCAGTGGACCGATACGACGCTCTGCAAGGAACGGCATTTACCACTTACGCAGTGCAGCGCATTCGTGGGGCTATGCTGGATGAATTGCGCAGCCGTGATTGGGTACCGCGCAGTGTCCGGCGTAACGCTCGCGAAGTAGCACAGGCTATGGGGCAACTTGAGCAAGAGCTGGGACGTAATGCGACCGAAACAGAAGTTGCACAACGCCTCGGTGTTCCGGTTGAAGAATACCGTCAGATGCTGCTTGATACCAATAATAGCCAGCTTTTCTCCTATGACGAATGGCGAGAAGAGCATGGTGACAGTATCGAAGTGGTGACTGACGATCATCAACAGGAAAACCCGTTATTCCAGTTAATGGAAAGTAATTTGCGTCACCGTGTAATGGAAGCCATTGAATCCTTACCGGAGCGCGAACAACTGGTTCTGACGCTTTATTATCAGGAAGAGCTTAATCTCAAAGAGATTGGCGCTGTTCTTGACGTCGGAGAGTCTCGGGTTAGCCAATTGCATAGTCAGGCTATTAAGCGCTTACGTACAAAGCTGGGTAAGTTATAGGTTGGTGAGACTGTCTGTACTGGATCGCCCCTGAAAAATGCCGCACAACGCATTGACAACCAGGAGTTATCATGACGGTGCAGCAACCTAAAAGACGGCCACTAAGCCGCTATTTAAAAGACTTTAAACACAGCCAAACGCATTGCGCACATTGTCACAAATTACTCGACCGCATCACCCTGGTGCGTCGAGGCGAAATTGTGAACAAAATTGCAATCTCACGCCTGGATATGCTTCTGGATGAGGCAGCCTGGCAGCAAGAACAAAAAGAATGGGTGGCACTCTGCCGATTCTGCGGGGACCTGCATTGCAAAGAGCAAAGTGATTTCTTCGATATCATTGGATTTAAACAATTCCTGTTCGATCACACTGAAATGAGCCATGGCACGGTGCGTGAATACGTCGTTCGTCTTCGCCGCCTCGGAAATCATTTGAGTGAGCTTAATATCTCCCGTGATCTTCTTGACGAAGGGTACCCTGATGAGAATCTGGAACCCTGGTTACCTACCACCAGTACCAATAATTACCGTATCGCGTTGCGTAAGTACGCACAATTTAAAGCACAATCACGCTTTAACGTTGTGCAAAAGATCGCTGTCGGTGCTCGATCTGATATATATTAAAAATGAATAAAATGTGACGCACAGGTGCCTGAAAATGATTCAGGTACTGTGCGTTACGCTCTTCATTTTCTGGTCGGAGTCACTATGAAACTTGCACTTTTGGGTCGTCAGGCGCTGATGGGGGTTATGGCTGTCGCGCTGGTTGCGGGGATGAGCGTCAAAACGTTCGCCGCTGAAAATCTACTGAATAAAGTTAAAGAGCGTGGCACCTTGCTGGTTGGACTGGAAGGCACTTATCCGCCGTTCAGTTTCCAGGGGGATGATGGCAAGCTCACCGGGTTTGAAGTGGAGTTTGCCGATGCGCTGGCGAAACATTTGGGCGTGAAAGCGGACCTGAAGCCCACCAAATGGGATGGCATGCTGGCGTCGCTGGATTCAAAACGTATTGATGTGGTGATTAACCAGGTCACCATCTCTGACGAACGTAAGAAAAAATATGATTTCTCTACCCCCTACACCGTCTCCGGGATTCAGGCGCTGGTGAAAAAAGGCAATGAAGGAAGCATCAAATCCGCAGCCGATCTGAAAGGCAAAAAAGTGGGTGTGGGTCTGGGTACTAACTATGAAGAGTGGCTGCGTGCCAACGTGCAGGGTGTGGATATCCGCACCTATGATGATGACCCGACCAAATACCAGGATCTGCGTGTAGGCCGCATTGACGCCATTCTGGTGGACCGCCTGGCCGCCCTCGATCTGGTGAAAAAAACCAACAATACGCTGGCCGTTGCGGGTGATGCTTTCTCTCGTCAGGAATCCGGTATCGCATTGCGCAAAGGTAACGAAGACTTGCTGAAAGCCATTGATGCGGCGATTGCCGACATGCAGAAAGACGGCACGCTGAAAGCGCTATCGGAAAAATGGTTCGGCGCTGATGTAACGAAGTAATCTCTCCGTAAGAAAAAAGGCGCTACCTTCAGCGCCTTTTTTATTTACGCGCGGTATACGTGCATAATAAAAGCCATTCCTATCTTGCTACCGGAGGATCGATGTCCTTGCAAAATCTCACCCGTTTTCCCCGCCTGGAATTTATCGGCGCGCCGACGCCGCTTGAATACCTGCCGCGCTTTTCTGATTTCGTCGGTCGTGACATCTTTATTAAGCGCGATGATGTTACCCCCATGGCGATGGGGGGGAACAAGCTGCGTAAGCTGGAGTTTCTCGCCGCAGACGCGCTGCGCGAAGGGGCTGACACACTGATTACCGCAGGGGCTATTCAGTCTAACCACGTGCGCCAGACGGCAGCAGTGGCGGCAAAGCTCGGGCTGCACTGCGTGGCGCTGCTGGAAAACCCCATTGGCACGACCGCGGAAAACTATCTTACCAACGGTAACCGCCTGTTGCTGGACCTGTTTAATACGCAAATCGAAATGTGCGACGCGCTGACCGATCCCAAACGCCAACTGGATGAGCTGGCAACACGTATTGAAGCGCAGGGTTTTCGCCCTTACGTGATTCCGGTTGGCGGCTCAAACGCACTGGGGGCGCTGGGTTATGTCGAAAGTGCGTTAGAAATTGCCCAACAGTGTGAAGGTGCCGTGGGGCTCTCTTCGGTCGTGGTGGCGTCGGGCAGCGCCGGAACGCATGCCGGGCTGGCGATTGGTCTGGAACAACGGCTCCCGGATGTCGAGTTAATCGGCGTGACGGTATCGCGCAGTGTGGCCGACCAAAAACCCAAAGTAGTGACCCTGCAACAGGAGATCGCGCAACTGCTGGAGGTGAAGGCCAGCGCAGAGATTACCCTCTGGGATGACTATTTTGCGCCGGGATACGGTCAGCCGAATGATGAAGGCATGGAGGCGGTTAAACTGCTTGCGCGCCTGGAAGGTATTCTTCTCGATCCTGTCTATACCGGCAAGGCGATGGCAGGGCTGCTTGATGGGATTGAGCAAAAGCGTTTTAAAGATGACGGCCCGATTTTGTTTGTCCACACCGGTGGCGCTCCGGCGCTGTTTGCCTATCACCCACATGTTTAATTGCCGGGCAGAACAACCATAATGCAAGAAAGTCTACAACTGGTGATCGACTCTGCGCCGTACCTGCTTAAAGGGGCGGTATTTACGCTGCAACTGAGCATCGGCGGCATGTTCTTTGGCTTGCTGCTGGGGTTTGTGCTGGCGTTAATGCGCCTCTCCCCGCTGCTCCCTGTGCGCTGGCTGGCGCGCATCTATATCTCGATTTTCCGTGGTACGCCGCTCATCGCCCAGCTTTTTATGATCTACTACGGGTTGCCGCAATTTGGCATTGAGCTGGACCCGATCCCGGCGGCGATGATCGGTTTATCGCTTAATACGGCTGCCTACGCCTCGGAAACCTTTCGTGCGGCTATCTCGTCTATCGATAAAGGGCAGTGGGAAGCCGCCGCCAGTATCGGGATGACACCCTGGCAAACGTTACGGCGCGCAATATTGCCACAGGCCGCGCGTGTGGCATTGCCGCCGCTCTCTAACAGCTTTATCAGCCTGGTGAAAGATACCTCGCTGGCGGCGACGATTCAGGTGCCGGAACTGTTCCGTCAGGCGCAACTGATCACCTCACGTACGCTGGAAGTGTTCACAATGTATCTGGCCGCTTCGCTCATTTACTGGGTTATGGCGACGGTACTCTCTGCGTTGCAGAACTATTTTGAAAACCAGTTGAACCGGCAGGAGCGCGATCCGAAATGAGTGCCATCGAAGTGAAAAACCTGGTGAAACAATTCCACGGCCAGACGGTGCTGCACGGCATCGATCTGGACGTGGCGCAAGGGGAAGTGGTGGCTATCATTGGGCCCAGCGGATCCGGTAAAACCACGCTATTGCGCAGTATCAATCTCCTGGAGCAGCCTGAAAGCGGTACGATTCGGGTGGGTGACATAACCATCGATACGGCAAGACCGATAGGACAACAGAAAAACCTGATTCGCCAGTTGCGCCAGCATGTAGGCTTTGTCTTCCAGAACTTCAATCTCTTCCCGCATCGTACGGTGCTGGAAAACATTATTGAAGGCCCGGTCATTGTGAAAGGCGAACCGAAAGAGGAAGCGACAGCACGGGCACGAGAGTTGCTGGCTAAAGTCGGGTTAAGTGGTAAAGAGACCAGCTATCCGCGGCGTTTATCCGGCGGACAACAGCAGCGTGTGGCGATTGCGCGCGCACTGGCAATGCGCCCGGATGTCATTCTGTTCGATGAACCGACCTCGGCGTTGGATCCTGAACTGGTAGGGGAGGTGCTCAATACCATCAGGCAACTGGCGCAGGAAAAAAGGACGATGGTGATTGTCACCCATGAAATGAGCTTTGCGCGCGATGTGGCGGACCGGGCCATCTTTATGGACCAGGGACGCATTGTCGAACAGGGCGCTGCAAAGTCGCTATTCGCCAATCCGCAGCAGCCACGCACACAGCAGTTTCTGGAAAAATTCCTGATGCAGTAATGATTCACCGATTCGGCAGCAACTCGCTTTCCGAATCGGTGATTAATGCTAGCTTAAGCTAAATTTATTCGTGCGCTTTTAATCATATGCATTGCCAATAAAGGTATTTGACCACACTTTGCCGTCGCGTTTTCCCACAAAAAACAGTGTTTTCTGCCTTATCTGCTCGCCATAACCTGCGAAAATTTTTACTGATTTTCGCTGATACCGATATTTCACACTTATAAAAAAGATTTATGTGTTAATTTAATGTATCCATAATAATGATTATTATTGTCAGGGGTGATATTGGTCAGTATGCAGGATAATGACTTTTTCTCGTGGCGCAGGGAGATGCTGCTACGTTTTCAGGAGATAACGGACAAGGAAGAGGTATATTCAACATTAGAGCAGCAAACGCAGCTGCTTGAATTTGATTTTTTTGCACTGTGTGTCCGACATCCGGTGCCGTTCACGCGCCCGAAAATCAATGTACACACCACGTATCCGGATGCCTGGATGGCGCATTATCAGTCCGAAAATTATTTCGCTGTCGACCCGGTACTCAAACCAGAGAATTTCCTGCACGGGCATTTGCCGTGGAATGACAAATTATTTCACGAGACGCCGGAATTATGGAATGGTGCGCGGGATTTTGGATTACGCAAAGGGATTACGCAGTGTTTGATGCTGCCAAATCACGCAATGGGATTCCTGTCCGTGTCCCGCACAAGTATTATCCATCATCCACAGCATGATGAAGAGATTGAGTTGCGCCTGCAAACGCTGGTTCAGCAAAGCCTGATCACGCTTTCCCGGCTGGGTGACAATATGGTCATTGCGCCAGAAATGAAATTCAGTAAGCGCGAGAAAGAAATTCTGAAATGGACAGCGGAAGGGAAGACATCGGCCGAAATCGCTATGATTTTGTCCATATCTGAGAATACGGTGAATTTTCACCAGAAGAACATGCAGAAAAAATTCAACGCACCGAATAAAACGCAGATTGCCTGTTATGCGGCTGCGACGGGAATTATCTGACCTGAACCTTCGTTCTGCGTGCCAGACGTATACCGGCTGCCAGCTTTTGTAGGCTGCCAGCCGGATTCACTTACTGGCGATAAGCCTGTTTGATCTGCTTCACCGTATTGGTGAACACCGCCGCCTGGGTTTCATCTTCCAGCGCTGCGATCTGTTTTTCCATTTTAAGGATGACGCGACCTGCATCGGCCTGTCCCATAGCCTGCAACATCAGCGTGATCATCATTTTCAGGCATGAGACTTCCTGAGCCAGTTCCTGGTTATTATCAGCAGTGGAAAAATCAGGTGTGCTCATTTATTTACCTCGTTAAGTTACCGTGCTTAGCGTGACGGTGAATGTCAAAGCGGCGGAGTATACCACAAGCCAGGGGAAAAATAGCAGTGGTTGTTTTTTGCACGTACTCGCTGTCTGGTTTATTAAATTAAACATTAGCCCTATATTTAATTTGAATAGTGTAGGCAAAATATATGTTTAATAGAGGTAGAATGACGGTTAATTATTGTTACAAAGTGCCGCTTTAAATTCCCTATCAGAATAAAACTGTGCGTTCAGGCAGCTTTCCGAAAAGTACTTTTAAACACGCAAACCTGATATGGCGCGGGGTGTGAAAGTTTCCACAAAATGTACAGGTTAATTTCCAAAAACGAGACCGAAATCGAATGAGTGGCATTTTTTAACTTTCATTAACGCAGCAAAAACCGTTAGTATGTGAAGAATTAGCTTGCAGCAGCGTCATCCCTTTTCTGGAGATATTCCATTGATCAACGTACTTCTTGTTGATGACCACGAACTGGTGCGCGCAGGGATACGACGCATTCTCGAAGATATTAAAGGCATAAAAATTTCTGGCGAAGTTTGTTGCGGCGAGGATGCCGTAAAATGGTGCCGGGCGCATTCCGTTGACGTTGTGTTGATGGATATGAACATGCCGGGCATCGGTGGCCTTGAAGCCACACGCAAGATTGCGCGCGCTAATATCGACACCAAAGTCATCATGCTTACCATTCACACAGAAAACCCGCTTCCGGCGAAAGTAATGCAAGCTGGCGCGTCAGGTTATCTCAGCAAAGGCGCTGCACCGCAGGAAGTCGTCAATGCGATTCGCTCCGTCCATTCCGGGCAGCGATACATTGCGTCCGACATTGCTCAGCAGATGGCTCTCAGTCAGATTGAACCGGAAAAAACCGACTCACCGTTTGAGAGTTTGTCTGAACGCGAATTGCAGATTATGCTGATGATCACTAAAGGTCAGAAGGTCAATGAGATCTCTGAGCAACTGAATCTCAGCCCCAAAACGGTGAACAGCTATCGCTATCGTATGTTCAGTAAATTGAACATTCATGGTGACGTGGAGCTGACTCACCTGGCGATTCGCCATGGTCTGTGCAATGCGGAGACGTTAGCAAGTCAGTGAATGAAGTTTTCGATTCAAAAGCCTTTCTCAAGACAGTAACCAGCAAGCCGGGTGTCTACCGAATGTATGACACCGGCGGCACCGTTATCTATGTAGGCAAAGCAAAAGATCTTAAAAAGCGCCTCTCCAGTTATTTTCGCAGCAATCTCGCCTCGCGAAAGACAGAAGCGCTGGTTGCACAGATCCAGCAGATTGACGTCACGGTAACCCATACCGAGACGGAAGCGTTATTGCTGGAACACAACTACATCAAGCTTTATCAGCCGCGCTACAACGTGCTGCTGCGCGATGATAAATCCTATCCTTTTATTTTCCTTAGCGGTGATACCCATCCACGCCTGGCGATGCACCGTGGTGCGAAGCACGCGAAAGGGGAGTACTTTGGCCCGTTTCCTAATGGTTATGCTGTGCGGGAAACCCTGGCGCTCTTGCAGAAAATATTCCCGGTCCGCCAGTGCGAAAATAGTGTCTATCGCAACCGCTCTCGTCCGTGCCTGCAATACCAGATTGGCCGTTGTCTTGGTCCCTGCGTGGCGGGGCTGGTGAGCGAAGAGGAGTACGCACAGCAGGTGGACTATGTGCGGCTGTTCCTTGCCGGTAAAGATGATCAGGTGCTCACGAAACTGATTGCCAGGATGGAAAAAGCCAGTCAGTCACTGGAATTTGAAGAGGCGGCGCGTATTCGCGATCAAATTCAGGCCGTACGCCGGGTCACCGAAAAACAGTTTGTCTCCAATACCGGGGACGATCTGGATGTGATCGGCGTGGCGTTCGATGCTGGCATGGCCTGCGTGCATGTGCTCTTTATTCGTCAGGGCAAGGTGCTGGGTAGCCGGAGTTATTTCCCGAAAGTGCCGAATGGCACTGAACTTGGCGAGGTGGTGGAAACCTTTGTCGGGCAGTTTTACCTGCAGGGAAGCCAGATGCGCACGCTGCCAGGTGAGATCCTGCTTGATTTCAACCTCAATGACAAAACGCTGCTGGCGGATTCGTTGTCTGAGCTTGCCGGACGCAAAGTTAACGTGCAGACCAAACCACGCGGCGATCGGGCGCGTTATCTGAAGCTGGCACGTACGAATGCCGCGACGGCGCTCAGTACGAAATTGTCGCAGCAGTCGACCGTCCATCAACGCCTGACCGCGCTGGCGACCTTGCTCAAATTGCCGGAAGTGAAGCGTATGGAGTGTTTCGATATTAGCCATACGATGGGTGAGCAGACGGTGGCGTCCTGTGTGGTGTTTGATGCCAACGGGCCGGTACGTGCGGAATACCGGCGATATAACATTACGGGCATCACGCCTGGTGATGATTACGCCGCCATGAATCAGGTGTTGCGTCGTCGTTACGGGAAAGCGATTGAAGAGAACAAAATTCCGGATGTGATTCTGATTGATGGTGGGAAAGGGCAGTTAGGGCAGGCCAAAACGGTGTTTGCCGAACTCGACGTCCCATGGGATAAACATCATCCGTTGCTGTTGGGCGTGGCGAAAGGAACAGACCGTAAAGCAGGGCTCGAGACCTTATTCTTTGAACCTGAAGGCGAAGGGTTTAGTCTTCAGCCAGATTCCCCGGCGCTGCATGTGATTCAGCATATTCGCGATGAGTCGCACGATCATGCCATCAGCGGCCACCGTAAAAAGCGGGCAAAGGTGAAGAGTACCAGTACGCTGGAAACCATCGAAGGCGTTGGTCCAAAACGCCGTCAGATGCTGTTAAAGTACATGGGGGGTCTGCAGGGTTTGCTGAATGCGAGCATTGAAGAAATTGCAAAAGTGCCGGGCATCTCGCAAGGTCTGGCAGAAAAGATCTACTACTCGTTGAAACATTAAGGGCTCTGTAGCAACATAGGGTCAAAATTTACTGACAACAGATAGTTACCGTCATTATGCGATTTAATATCCCTACGTTGCTTACCCTGTTTCGCGTCATTCTTATCCCGTTTTTTGTTTTGGCATTTTACCTGCCTTTTCAATGGGCTTCGTTCGCATGCGCGCTGATTTTTCTGGTGGCCGCCGTAACCGACTGGTTTGACGGCTTCCTTGCGCGTCGCTGGAACCAGAGCACGCGCTTTGGCGCATTCCTGGACCCGGTAGCGGACAAAGTGATGGTCGCAATCGCAATGGTGCTGGTAGCAGAGCATTACCACACCTGGTGGGTGACGTTGCCGGCGGCTACCATGATTGCCCGTGAGATCATTATTTCAGCCCTGCGTGAATGGATGGCGGAGCTGGGGAAACGCAACAGTGTTGCCGTTTCCTGGATCGGGAAAGTGAAAACGACCGCGCAGATGACTGCACTGGTCTGGATGCTGTGGCGTCCAAACGAGTGGGTAGAGTGGGCGGGGATTGGTCTGTTTCTGGTGGCTGCGGTACTGACATTGTGGTCGATGTTGCAATATCTGAACGCGGCACGCGGAGATTTGCTTGAACAGTGATCGTTTCGCGTTAATTTTCAGCAAACGATCCGGGTTTTGAAAAATATCGTTGACTCAGTGCGTCAGGTAAGTAGAATGCATCGCATCAGACGGCAGCGTAGCTCGCCAGAAGATAACAAAATCAAGTGATTAGAACAAAACTTGATATTGCGGGAATAGCTCAGTTGGTAGAGCACGACCTTGCCAAGGTCGGGGTCGCGAGTTCGAGTCTCGTTTCCCGCTCCAGTTTACAAGCATCGGCATATTGCGGGTGCTGGTCGAAAGGCCTGAAGAATCTGGCGCGTTAGCAAAGCGGTTATGTAGCGGATTGCAAATCCGTCTAGTCCGGTTCGACTCCGGAACGCGCCTCCAATTTCTTCCCGAGCCCGGGTGGTGGAATCGGTAGACACAAGGGATTTAAAATCCCTCGGCGTTCGCGCTGTGCGGGTTCAAGTCCCGCCCCGGGTACCATGGGAAAGATAAGAATAATCAAAGCAATAAGCAGTGTCGTGAAACCACCTCCGGGTGGTTTTTTTGTTTTTATACACTCCTTTCCGAAGATGCGGCCTAAGGCGGTTTTCCCCTGACCGCGTAGCCATTCACGCTTTCTGAGCCCCGATAACAGTAACAGTTTTCACTTTTCGGTCTTCTATTGTTGCCTGATGTGTGTCCTATGGCCGCAGTTTAGCGGCCAGATGAAAGCGTCCATAGCTGACGACATCAACTCACTAAAAATGGGCAACGATGTGCTGCTGAGTTTTAGTTGCTTGCGAAGATTCAGATGGGCCGCTGGAGTTCTGCGGGTTCAGCATTCGCACTGCCATCAATTTCCGGAGAGTTAAGGATTGGAAAGGGCAGCTTCCTCGCAGGCTCGTCATCTGTCCACCCGGCTGGCGCCGGTTGTCGCCCCCCGGTCGGGGGTTCTCATCCCCCCTGGTATGGGTGATTATAAAAGAAAAAAGCCCGTACTTTCGTACAGGCTCTTATCTGAAATGATGGCGGTGAGGGGGGGATTCGAACCCCCGATACGTTGCCGTATACACACTTTCCAGGCGTGCTCCTTCAGCCACTCGGACACCTCACCACATTGTTTTGCTGCCACACCACTGGGGGGCAACGGGGCGCTACTATAGGGAGTTGCGCTAAAACGGTCAAGCATATTTTCGGTATTGATGATTGTTCGCTTAAGGTATGAGCAACGGCAGGGAAATGATGGCTGGCAATGCGCAGATTCGTCTTGCGGTATCAGGCCCGGTTGTCTGATTTCCCCCGGATGCGCTGGCGCTTATCCGGGCTACCGGATAACGGTGCGCACTGAATCGATCATATGGGGGAGGGGAAATAAAGGCGGATTGCTGGCAGTTGAACTTTCCATCCCCCCTGGTATGGGAGACTATAAAAGAAAAAAGCCCGTACTTTCGTACAGGCTCTTATCTGAAATGATGGCGGTGAGAGGGGATTGACTCGCTTCGCTCGCCCTGCGGGCAGCTTCCTCGCAGGCTCGTCATCTGTCCACCCGGCTGGCGCCGGTTGTCGACCCCCGGTCGGGGATTCTCATCCCCCTGGTATGGGAGACTATAAAAGAAAAAAGCCCGTACTTTCGTACAGGCTCTTATCTGAAATGATGGCGGTGAGGGGGGGATTGACTCGCTTCGCTCGCCCTGCGGGCAGCTTCCTCGCAGGCTCGTCATCTGTCCACCCGGCTGGCGCCGGTTGTCGACCCCCGGTCGGGGGTTCTCATCCCCCTGGTATGGGAGATTATAAAAGAAAAAAGCCCGCACTTTCGTACAGGCTCTTATCTGAAATGATGGCGGTGAGGGGGGGATTCGAACCCCCGATACGTTGCCGTATACACACTTTCCAGGCGTGCTCCTTCAGCCACTCGGACACCTCACCACATTGCCTTCCCGATGTTGTCGGGACGGGCGCTAATGTAGGGAAAACCGGGACTTCCGTCAATCTTCTTTTTCAATAAATTAGTGCGTTTAGACAAACTTCAATCAAGTTGCTTCTTAAATGCTCTGAAACTGGCTTTTTTCCCGGCGAAACACTTTTATGATGACTTTCAGTGATATTTGCTAAGGTGATGTGTGAACATAAGCATCTAACAAAACGGCAAGTAAACCCAACATTTACCGGGAAACAACACCATCAATCTGGAGCAGAAATGGAGATTATCTTTTATCACCCGACCTTCGATCCCGCCGCCTGGCTGCCAGCATTGCGCAAGGCATTACCCGGCGCGAACGTACGCGAATGGCGCAAGGGTGATGATAGCCCTGCCGATTATGCGCTGGTCTGGCATCCGCCTGTTGAGATGCTGCGTGGCCGTGAGCTAAAAGGCGTATTTGTGCTGGGGGCCGGTGTCGACTCTATTCTGAGTAAGCTAAAGGCGCATCCGGAAATGCTGGCACAACACATCCCGCTATTTCGCCTGGAAGATACTGGCATGGGGTTGCAGATGCAGGAATATGCGGTGAGCCAGGTACTGCACTGGTTCCGTCGGTTTGATGATTACCAGGCATTAAAACTGCAGGCAAGGTGGCTGGAGCTGGAAGAATATCGGCGCGAAGATTTTACCATTGGCATCCTTGGCGCCGGAATACTGGGGTCGAAAGTGGCCGCCAGCCTGAACGCCTGGGGTTTTCCGCTACGCTGCTGGAGTCGGTCACGTAAAGATCTGCCGGGCGTGGTCAGTTTTGCAGGGGCGGAAGAGTTTGGAGCGTTTCTGCACGGAACACGCGTATTGATCAATTTACTGCCTAATACCCCAGAAACAGTGGGGGTCATTAACCTGAGCGTGATAAACCAACTGGCGGACAATAGCTATATTATGAACCTGGCGCGCGGTGTCCACGTTGTTGAAGACGATCTTCTGCAGGCGCTTAATAGCGGCAAAGTGAAAGGGGCAATGCTGGATGTCTTTAGCCGCGAGCCGCTGCCAGCCGAGCATCCGCTCTGGGCGCATCCCCGTGTAGCCATGACGCCGCATATTGCGGCCACCACCCGTGCAGATGAGGCCATTGCTTTTATTGCTGCTGCGATCGATAAACTTGAACGTGGCGAAAGGGTGAAAGGTCGTGTCGATCGCCTTCGCGGTTATTAATGACACTTGCGCGTCAGACCGGGTTTTTCATTAAAAATGGCGGCGATAACTGCTATCCTTGCAGAAACAACTACAGGAGAGTTTCATGTATCCCGTTGACCTGCATATGCATACCGTCGCCAGCACCCACGCCTATAGCACCCTGCAAGACTACATTACCGAAGCAAAGCAAAAAGGGATTAAGCTTTTCGCTATTACCGATCATGGCCCTGACATGGAAGATGCGCCGCACCATTGGCACTTCATCAACATGCGTATCTGGCCACGTGTTGTGGATGGCGTAGGCATTCTGCGCGGCATTGAAGCCAACATCAAAAATATTGAAGGGGAAATCGATTGTAGCGGCCCTATGCTGACTTCGCTGGATCTGATCATTGCAGGCTTTCACGAACCGGTGTTTGCCCCACAGGATAAAGACACCAATACGCAGGCGATGATTGCGACAATGGCGAATGGCTATGCACATATCATCAGTCATCCGGGTAATCCAAAATATCCGGTCGATATCCCGGCGATTGCCGCTGCTGCTGCGAAGTACAACGTGGCCCTGGAAATCAACAACTCCTCTTTTCTTCATTCGCGGAAAGGCAGCGAAGCGAATTGCCGTGCGATTGCTGCCGCCGTGCGTGATGCGGGCGGCTGGGTTGCGCTGGGTTCCGACTCGCATACAGCATTTACGCTGGGTGAATTTGCGCAGTGCCGTGAAATCCTTGATGAGGTCGACTTCCCGGAAGATCGTATTCTGAATGTCACACCGCGCCGGATGCTGAGCTTCCTTGAAGCGCGCGGAATGACGCCTATTACTGAATTTGCCGACTTTTAATTAGTTACTGGAATCATTGCATGAACGAATTTTCCATCCTTTGCCGCGTACTGGGTTCACTGTTTTATCGTCAGCCACAGGATCCCTTACTCGTGCCGCTCTATACCCTCATACGTGAAGGGAAGCTGGCGCAAAACTGGCCGCTGGAGCAGGATGAAATGCTGGAGCGTCTGCAAAAGAATTGTGACGCGCAGGGGTTGGCCGCTGATTTCAACGCGCTGTTTGTCGGCAACGAGTGCCGCGTTTCCCCGTATCGTAGCGCATGGGTGGATGGTGCTACGGAGGCCGAAGTGCGGGCATTTCTCTCGACTCGCGGTATGCCGCTGACAGACGCACCTGCGGACCATTTTGGTACCTTGCTGCTGGCCGCCTCGTGGCTTGAAGATCAGTCGGCAGAAGATGAAAGTGAAGCGCTGGAAACGTTGTTTGCAGAATATCTGCTGCCATGGTGTGGCACTTTCCTCGGCAAAGTGGAATCGCATGCTACCACCCCGTTCTGGCGTACTATGGCACCGCTGACGCGTGATGCCCTCTCTGCCATGTGGGATGAGTTGCAGGAATCCGCAGAGGAATGAGTGTGACTTAAATCACAGTCATAATGCAACAAGGGATGTGATATTGCAGTTATTGTGTCTTCTGTCACATAAATAAGGCGCGTATCTGCTAAGATGCGCGCCATGAACATACTCCTCTCTATTGCATTAACAACAGGTATTCTCTCCGGTCTCTGGGGTTGGGTTGCCGTCTCTCTCGGTCTGATCGGCTGGGCCGGATTCCTTGGCTGTACCGCCTACTTTGCCTGTCCGCAAGGTGGTCTTAAAGGCCTGTTAATCTCTGCCTGCACGTTAATGAGCGGGGTAGCCTGGGCGCTGGTGATTATTCACGGTAGCGCGCTGGCTCCGCATCTGGAGATTGTAGGGTATGTCATGACCGGGCTGGTGGCGTTTCTGATGTGTGCCCAGGCGAAAAATCTGCTGCTTTCTTTCGTTCCGGGTACCTTCATTGGCGCGTGCGCCACTTTTGCGGGGCAGGGCGACTGGCGCATGATAGTGCCTTCGCTTGTGGTCGGGTTGTTGTTTGGTTATGCCATGAAAAACAGCGGCCTGTGGCTCGCAGCCCGTAACGCTGATGAGATGACAAAAGAACAAAAAAAAGCGTGACGATTTAACCCGTCACGCTTTTTCTGCGTTTGCCGTCAGGATTCCGGAGGCATCGCTGCCATCTCGCGATATTTAACCAGCACTTCGTTTTTGTTCTCTGCCTTGTTTTGCAGATCCCAAAGCCCACGGTCAATACCGTCGTTAATCAGCAGAATTACCCCTGTCTCAATCGCTGACATCAGGCAAAGCATGACCGGTTCGTTAGCCGTGTAGCCCACTTCGCCTTCCAAAAGACGCTGGTAGTCAATAAAGCGGAATACCCCGGCCTGCACTTCATAGGACAAAATAGTCTTGCTGGTATTCACCGACGAAAGCACTTCCCCGGTACTCACGTTGACCACACGCAGGTTAACGGCAATCTGGTCGAGCTGATATTGCGTGTCCGCACCTATACCAAAATATCGCGCGCCAACGCCCCCCGATTTCACGTTACTTTCATAACCGATAATCGAGCCCTCAATCATGACATTTGCTGCGGTCAATGACTGGAGCGGGAAGCGGTTATTAATTGCAACCGTGCCATTTTCCTGCGCCGCGCGAATGATTTTGCGCTCATTCAATAAATTCTGCAGTCCCTGGCGTTCCAGTGGAACAAACCAGCGTGAATCTTTTAGCGCCGTCACCAGCATGGAAGTCGCGCTCTGCGGAACGGCGGTCGAGAAGTTACTGGCCGGATAGGGTTTAAACTGCCCGGTTTCATCCTGAATGTTATACACCGACACATATATTTTACCGGAAGGCAGCGGCAAATGTGTCAAATCACTGTAGCTTTGTGCCCGAGGTAATAACGTAGGTTTGGCGGCTTGTTTTGGCGGCGCAGTTAAGCATCCGCTTAATAAACACACGGCCAGAAGTATTAATAAGCGCTGCATGATTATTGTCCTGTAATGGCGATGCTTTAAAAATCGGTTGAACCGTTTTGTAAACCTGAGACCTGAATAGTCGACGTTTTGCCTGTTTTTCTGTCAGTTACATTTAATTGTAACTGTCCATCTTTGTTGGCAATATCAACAATAAAGTCGCTGGTTACCATTCGACCTGGTTTACCGGAATTTATATTTGTTAATAACCCACCCAGTATTTGTGATTGAATAGCCTGAGTGAAATTATCAAGCGCTGATGGACTATCAACGCCAAGATCTTTATAGCTGGGATCTTTATAAGAATTTTGTGCCTGCGCGCTATTTAATAAAAATGCGCCATTATTAGGATTACCACCGAAATTAGGATTACGGAACTGAAATGTCATTTGTCCCGCCCAACTTAATGGTGTTATCAACATTAATGAAATGACGGCATATGCGATACGCATGTTACCCTCCGGATATTTATCGTGTTTTAGAATTCATCTGTCGCTAAATCGCGGGTGCTCAGTAGCGCCTGATCAATTTGGCGACGGTCGAGTGCTTCGTGTGTCTGTGCAAGTGCAATATCAACGTTTTTTTCAAAATCACGCCGCGTTGGGAACATAAATGTCTGATAAACAACACTTTGATTAATCGTGATGGTTATCCAACTTCCCCAGCGAGCACTTGGTCTTTCATTGATAGTTAAATTCCCTGTCCAGGTACTTTCCCATTTATCACTAAAAGCACGATAAAAATCGTGTCCGATCGAAGAAACTGTATGGTCGGTTAATAAACCGGGAATCTCCACTTCGACAGCGTGCAGATTCCCGGCGGCGAGCAAGAATGTTGCTGCGGCAAGGTAATGCGATGCGCGTTTCATGGCGTTAACGCCTGAGATTATCGTTGGCCCAGGAGACTGCCTGAGTTCGGTTTTTAACCGCTATCTTTTTGAAAAGATTATAAAGATGCGTTTTTACCGTATTCTCGCTGATAAACAGAGAGCGGGCGATTTCAATGTTGGATGCGCCAATGCGCAACTTATTCAAAATCTCTTTTTCTCTGTGGGTCAGCAATGCCGACTCCGAACTGCTGTAACGATAATTTCCAGAGTGGGTAATTAAGTAGCTGGCAAGCTTTTGTGAAAAGTAACACTCGCCGCGCTGGATCCCTTGTAATCCCTCAACCATGCGGGATTCGTCTTCCGAGACGTAAAATACCCCATTGATATGTGGCCAGTTTTCGATTTCACGGAACGGATAGTCATCAGGCGTATTCATTAACAATAACTTTAGGTTATTGTTTTTTCTGGACAAAACGTCCTGCCAGTATTGAATGATTTTCTTATCCGCCTCCATCATATCGAATAACACCAGGCAATCACTGGGGATATCATCCAGAGAGCGTTGAATATTATGCAATTTTCCTGTCATCGACAGAGAATGTTTCAGATGCTGCAACAAGGCTGTTGCCTGCAGAGAGGGTTTGGTAATTAACAACAATGCATGATTGTACGAACTTTGGACTTCACTGAACATGATGAAACCCCGCGTTTAGGACATCCGCAGCTTCCCCACCCAAAAGGTGGGGAACCAGAGGTACTGACAGATGTTGTGTTGCTGTGTGTAGTAATAAATACTTAATCCCTAACAATTAAGGGAAATTAATAAATCTAAATGAGTGCTGCTAATTCCAATCTAGTCATTGCCATTCTTAAAGCAAGTGTTAAACATGTAACGTAATGTAAAAATAAATATTAAAATATTTCTTAATTGATTTTTTATTGTTTCTTTTTGATAGGTAAGTTGTACACGGAATCATACTTGCACAAATTTAAAAAATCATACAAATTATTGTATGTCATTGTATTTTAATTATATTTCTAGTAATTAAAAAGTAGCATTATTCATACCATAACAAAGATTTTGGTATGAGGGATGATGTCCAATTTGTGCATCGAAAAAAAGGAGGCATTGTGAAGGTCGAACGAAGAAATGTTATCTCCTTCGCAGAACATACTTACTGATTACTTCGTTACAACCAAATTGTTATAAGCAAACCCGCCAGTTTAAAATGGTTTAAATACGCTCTCTATATACGCCTGACTGTACCAATACGAATATTCATACTTTGGTATTAATTAGGGAGTAAAAAATACGAATCGCGGGTGAGATATTTTATTTTACGACCTGACCATACTGATTTCCGTAACGCAGCGTTAACAAATTAATTGAGTGTGTTATCGCCAGCGGAACAAATATTTAAACTGTTTTTTAATAAACGACCAGGTCCAGGGTGACAACATGAAAAACAAGTTGTTATTTATGATGTTAACAATGCTGGGTGCACCTGGGTTCGCCGCCGCTACAGGTTATGATTTGGCAAGTTCGGAATATAACCTGGCGGTGAATGAATTAAGTGCCGCTGCCTACAATAAAGCGGCCATTATTGGTCAATCCGGTGCAAATAATAACGCACAAATTAATCAAACTGGCTCGAAGTTATTGTCAGTTATTTCCCAAAACGGCGGGAGCAATTCGGCAAAAATTGACCAGTCAGGAGCATATAACCTTGCATATATCGATCAGTCGGGCAGTGCTAATGACGCGAATATTACGCAAGGCGCTTACGGCAACACCGCAATGATTATCCAAAAAGGGTCGGGTAACAGGGCGAGTATTACTCAGTACGGTACACAGAAAACAGCAGTCGTTGTCCAGAAACAGTCGCAAATGGACATACGCGTAATACAACGTTGATGTCATTGTGGCTTTAAAATCAATCCGATGGGGGTTAACCATGAAACTTTTCAAAGTGGCAGCAGTAGCAGCGATCGTCGTTTCAGCCAGTGCTTTTGCAGGCAGCGTCCCGCAGTTCTCAGGTCATGGCGGCCATAACTATGGCGGTCCGGACTCTGAACTGAGCATCTACCAGACCGGTAGCAGCAACTCCGCGCTGGCACTGCAATCCGATGCTCGCGATTCTACAACGACAATTCGCCAGAATGGCTCAAGCAACGGTGCTGATGTTGGTCAGGGTTCTGATGACAGCACCATCAGCCTGTCACAAAACGGTTTCCATAACAGCGCAACTATTGACCAGTGGAACAGCAGAGACTCTACAATTTCTGTCAGCCAGTATGGTGGCGGTAATGGTGCGTTGGTCAACCAGACTGCTTCTGGCTCTACCGTAAACGTTCATCAGGTTGGTTTCGGCAACAACGCCACTGCCAACCAGTACTAACAGACATATCGTTTGAAGAAACAGGGCTACGGCCCTGTTTCTTTTTGGGAGGCGTTATGAATACATTGTTATTACTTGCCGCGCTGTCCAGCCAGATTACCTTCGACACGACCCGCGTCGGCGATATGTACACGATTACCCCTCAGGTTTTACTCACTGAAAATTGCCTCTGTCAGGTGCAGATTCTGGCAACGCGACAGGGGGAGGGCGGCCAGAGCCGCACCCAGCAGCGTAAGACGGTTCAATTTATCGCGAATCAACCGACATCGTTGATGCGCTTAAGCATGAATATTGAAGCGCAGGATAGTGTCGACATCGTGGTTACCGTTACGGATGGCCAGTCAGTGAATGTGTCTCAGCGCTGGACATCACAGCAAACGCTGTAACCTATTCATTTAATGAATGTTTCTCTGAAAAATAATTTGTTTCATGGCTGTTAAATTTGATTAATTAATGTATAAATAAAGTTGACATCTTGTTTTAAAAGGTGTCTGCGCGGTGCCCCTCTCACCACCTGCAAAGACCACACATTATTGAGGTATATATGTCAACTTCACATATGCTGCTTCTTCCAGCAGCCCTTTTCTGTGCCGCCGTATGCAGCTCTGTTGCGATAGCGGCGACCGGTGGTGTTATCTATTTTGAAGGGGCCGTTGTCGAAACCCCGTGTGATGTCCGTGTCGACGCCCATCGTGCGACGGTAGCCTGTGACCGCCAGGGACAGGCGAAAACCCAACAATTCTCCCTGAAAAACCTTGCCCATGAGCAGAGTGGCTTCGACAACCTTGTGACGATGAAAATCAACTACCTCAACCCCGCGCATACGCTGGCTGTAATGGACATCACCTATAACTGATCTTTTTACAGGCTCAACGTGCGGAATAATGCAGACTGGGCCTGATCAATTTTCATACCTGGCTGCGCTACACTTGAGAGAAGAGAAAGCCACGAGGCAGAAACATGCAAGCGATAATGCAGGTTATTCAGGGGGATATCACCACCGTCAGCGTGGATGTTATCGTTAATGCGGCGAATTCATCACTGCTCGGCGGTGGTGGGGTGGATGGTGCCATTCATCGGGCGGCTGGTCCGGCATTGCTGGAGGCCTGTCGGCGCGTACGTCAGGAGCAAGGGGATTGTCCGCCTGGACATGCGGTGATCACCACCGCCGGAAAGTTACCCGCAAAAGCCGTAGTGCATACTGTCGGTCCGGTATGGCATGGCGGAGATGACCATGATGTTCACCTGTTGGAAGATGCCTATCGCAACAGCCTGATGCTGGCCGAAGCCAATAACTACGAATCCATTGCTTTCCCGGCGATCAGCACTGGCGTCTATGGTTATCCGAAAGCCGCCGCCGCAGAAATCGCCGTCAATACCGTCGAGGCATTTCTGGCTGACCATCCGCAAATACGTCGGGTGGTGTTTGTCTGCTTTGATGACGAAAACGCCGGGTTGTATCGGCGACTGCTTACACAGCGTGGAACGCAGACGAATGTCGGAGGATAAGATGCCGGCAGGTTGCTGATTATCGCCTTTACGAAAACCATTCTGGTCCTGACATGCGGCTTGGACAGCCGCACTTTATGGAAAACGGGATGGCCAGCGCATCGCTGCGATACTTTTCCTTTTACCTACCCATTTTCTTGTTAACGAACGCAGGCGTAGAACGCCTGCGGCGATGCGTTTCGGATAATCTACCCCACCAGACGCGGCGCGGGCAGATATACTTTGACAGCTATGACAATAAAAATATTCGATGAACCTGATTTCCCCTCGCAAGAGCCTGCGACCCCGCCGCCAGATACACGGCTGGGGCACGCTGTCACGCCATTGTGCGCGGCCCACCCAGGCCTGTGCGGGCTGGTGGCGCTTGATGACAGCCTGGATGCTTTTGTGGCGCGTTATCGCCTGGCGGAAATGGCCCAGCGAACCCTGGATGTGCAGTATTACATCTGGGAGGATGATATGTCCGGGCGGCTGCTGTTACTGGCGCTCGTGGAGGCTGCGGATCGCGGTGTTCACGTCCGGTTGCTGCTTGATGACAACAATACGCTTGGCATGGATGATGTTTTACGCCAGCTTGACGCCCATCCGCATATTGAGGTTCGCCTGTTCAATCCCTTCTCATTTCGCACGCTACGAGCACTGGGATATCTTACCGATTTCGCTCGCCTCAACCGTCGTATGCACAATAAAAGCTTTACTGCCGATGGTGTGGTGACGCTGGTCGGTGGCCGCAACGTCGGAGATGCCTATTTTGGCGCCGGGGAAGAGCCATTATTTACCGACCTTGATGTTATGGCGATAGGCCCGGTGGTACGGGATGTCAGCGAGGATTTTTCCCGCTACTGGCACTCTGAGTCCGTGTCGCCGCTGCATGCGGTACTGGATTTGCCACGCGAAGAGATCGCCGGGCGCATCCGTTTGCCGGAGGCCTGGTATCAGGATATCACCGCAGTGCGCTACCGGAACAAGCTGGAATCTACCCCTTTTGCCAGTCAGCTCGAGTCCGGGACGCTCCCCATAGTCTGGGCAAAAACCCGGCTACTGAGCGATGACCCGCGTAAAGGGCAGGGAAAAGCACGTACGCATACCTTGTTACCGGAGCGTCTGAATAATGTGATGGGTACACCGCAACGGCAGGTGGATATTATCTCGGCCTATTTTGTTCCAGGACGTCGGGGGGTTGCCCAGCTTATTCGTCTGGCGCGCAAAGGTGTAAGTATCGCTATTCTTACCAACTCTCTGGCGGCGAATGACGTCTCAGTGGTTCACGCGGGCTATGCGCGCTGGCGCAAGAAGCTGCTTCGCCACGGAATAGAACTGTATGAACTTAAGCCAACTCGTGATGAGGCACACCCGGTCCATGATCGTGGGCTGACCGGGAATTCCGGCTCCAGTTTGCATGCCAAGACATTCAGTATCGACGGTGAAAAGGTCTTTATCGGATCGTTTAATTTTGATCCGCGCTCGGCCATGCTGAACACCGAAATGGGTTTTGTGATTGACAGTGCCGATCTGGCGCAGCGGATTCACCACCGTTTTTTGCGCAGTCAGCGTGCGGCAGCCTGGCAGCTACGCCTTGATCGCTGGGGACGTATTAACTGGGTGGCGTTGCAAAACGGCAAGGAGACGGTATTGAAAAAAGAACCGCAGACGCGGTTCTGGCAACGGATGCTGGTACGGCTGGCGTCACGCCTGCCGGTTGAGTGGCTGCTCTGATTTTCAGGCAGCCACTCTTCGATTAACGCGCTGTCGCATGTGTGTTGCTGGTTTTACCTTCCGGCTTACCCGAGAAGAGGAAACGCAGCACCGGAATACGCAGGTGTGCTTCATAGAGCAGTAGCGCAGAACCAATGACAAACACCAGGCCGGTGGTAAATCCAAGCAAGTTAGAATGAATATGTGGGGTTATCCACGCACCGAACAGCAGCGTTAACGGATGATGTACCAGATAGATAAACAGCGATGCGTTAACGAAATAGCTCACGCGGGCAGACTGGAAATTCAGCATGCGATAACCCAGCGAAAAGACCACATTCACCATCCATAAACCCAGCAGCATGGTAATCACCGATTCGGTTTCATACATCCAGCCATCACCGCTGCCATAGTGTTGATTCAGCAGATAGGCGGCAAAGCCGATAATCGAAGCAACAAAACAGGCAGGGGAGGGGTTAATAAAGAGCGATTTGAGGCGCGGATTAATGAAGGTCAGGGCGCCCAGCAGGAAAAAGGGGATATAAAACAGCGATTGCATGACGGCGAAATTGAACAGCGCGTCGCGCAATATATCAGGATAAATAATGAATACGAGTCGGCGGAATGCCGCGTAAATGATGCCGAATGCCAGAAACGCCAGGGAGAGTTTGCCCAGCGTAATATTGTCGAGCAGACGGGCCGCATTGCTTTTAATTCTGCGGAACAACCACATGCTGACCGTCGTCAGAACGACCAGTACCAGCAAAAACCAGAGATGAGAAATCAATTCCCACACCAGGGTGTTAAATTTGTCGTACAGCGATAACGTATGCCAGTCCTGCGCGCGTCCGTTGACATATTGCAACATAATAAATTGCGGAAGGGTGAGCAGTGGAATGGCGGTCAGCATCGGGATACCAACGCGCTCGACGCGTACCGTCCACCAGCGTTGTAGCGGGTAGCGCAGATAAAGCATATAAGAGAAGTAGCCGGAAATGACGAAAAACACCTGC
This sequence comes from Citrobacter sp. BDA59-3, assembly GCF_015167655.1. Taxonomy (NCBI): domain Bacteria; kingdom Pseudomonadati; phylum Pseudomonadota; class Gammaproteobacteria; order Enterobacterales; family Enterobacteriaceae; genus Citrobacter; species Citrobacter sp. BDA59-3. Next base: position 3,366,218 of record NZ_CP063427.1, on the reverse strand, counting down.
ATACGGAAGGCGTGGATCGCGTCATTAAACAAAGTCAGCCACCATGAGGGGTGCGCGCTGTTCACGTGCCACATATGACTCGAATAAATCAGCGAAATGTGAAAAGGGATCCCAAGCAACATTAACCACGCGCGGATGGAATCAAGGAAATATTCACGTTGTGCGGGTATTCTGCTCATATGACTCCTTTAACTCTCAGACTTTTCGTCTTATCCATAAGACAAATAATGATTACATTCCTAATCAACCCTACACTATGACCGATAGACTGTCTCCAGGATAAGTACGCAAAACGATAAAGGGTTAGTTTCATTTGCTTATTCACTGAGCCAGCGCGCTGAACAAAGCGGGGATTCAGTTGTCGGAATGCCAAAGTTTCCATTAAAATGGATCGGATCGATTTAAGCACACAAAGGGGGAAGTGCTTAGTTATTATGAAACCTAAATTACGAATGATGAAAATGCGTTGGTTGGGTGCTGCGGTACTGTTGTCACTTTATACGTCATCAGGCTGGGCTTTTTCCATTGACGATGTCGCAAAACAGGCACAATCCTTAGCAGGCAAAGGTTACGAAGCGCCAAAGAGCAATCTGCCGTCCGTATTCCGTGAGATGAAATATGCGGATTATCAGCAGATTCAATTCAACCATGATAAGGCCTACTGGAACGCCATTAATACCCCATTTAAGCTTGAATTTTATCACCAGGGCATGTACTTCGACACGCCGGTTGCTATCAATGAAGTGACTGCCACCGCTGTTCGCAAAATTAAATACAGCCCGGATTATTTTAACTTTGGCAACGTGCAGCACGATAAAGACACAGTCAAAGATCTCGGATTTGCCGGTTTCAAAGTGCTCTACCCCATTAATAATAAAGATAAAAACGATGAAATTGTCAGTATGCTGGGTGCCAGCTACTTCCGTGTGATTGGCGCAGGCCAGGTATATGGTCTTTCCGCCCGTGGTCTGGCGATCGACACGGCTTTACCGTCCGGAGAGGAGTTCCCTCACTTTAAAGAGTTCTGGATCGAACGTCCAAAACCGACGGATAAACGCCTGACCATTTTTGCACTGCTGGATTCTCCGCGCGCGACGGGCGCCTATCGTTTTGTGATCATTCCAGGGCGCGATACTGTCGTTGACGTGCAGTCTAAAGTCTATCTGCGTGACAAAGTGGGCAAACTGGGCGTAGCGCCGCTCACCAGTATGTTCCTGTTCGGGCCGTCTCAGCCATCACCGGCAACCAACTACCGTCCGGAACTGCATGATTCCAACGGCCTGTCGATGCTGGCCGGAAACGGCGAGTGGATTTGGCGTCCGCTGAATAACCCGAAACACCTGGCGGTAAGCAGTTATGCCATGGAAAACCCGCAGGGCTTTGGTCTGCTGCAGCGTGGTCGCCAGTTCTCCCGTTTTGAAGATATCGATGACCGCTACGACCTGCGTCCGAGCGCCTGGATCACTCCGAAAGGCGACTGGGGTAAAGGAAAGGTCGAGCTGGTGGAAATTCCGACCAACGACGAGACCAACGATAATATCGTCACTTACTGGACGCCGGATCAACTGCCGGAACCGGGTAAAGAGATGAATTTCAAATACACCATCACATTTAGCCGCGATGAAGACAAACTGCACGCACCTGATAACGCATGGGTAATGCAGACCCGTCGCTCCACTGGCGATGTCAAACAATCCAACCTGATTCGTCAGCCGGATGGCACACAGGCTTTTGTGGTGGACTTCACCGGTCAGGATATGAAGCAACTGCCGAAAGACACCCCCGTCAGCGCGCAGGCCAGTATCGGTGATAATGGCGAAATCGTTGAAAACACCGTTCGCTATAATCCTGTCACGCAAGGCTGGCGTTTAATGCTGCGCGTCAAGGTTAAAGATCCGAAGAAAACCACCGATATGCGTGCCGCGCTGGTCAATGGTGACAAGACCCTGAGTGAAACCTGGAGCTATCAGCTACCTTCCAATGAATAAGACAACTGAGTATATCGACGCGCTGCCGCTTCCGGATGCGGAAAAGGCAGCGCTGCCGACAGAGAGTCTTCGTGCCGTGCACGAAGCCCTGGACGAGGAACGTCATAGCTGGACTCGTGATGATGATTCGCCGCTGGGTTCAGTGAAAGCGCGTCTTGAACACAGTTGGCCTGATTCCCTCGCGAAAGGTCAACTCGTTAAAGATGATGAAGGGCGTACACAACTGGAGGCGATGCCAAAAGCGAAGCGCTCTTCGATGTTCCCGGATCCCTGGAGAACCAACCCGATTGGGCGCTTCTGGGATCGGCTGCGCGGTCGCGATGTTCAGCCGCGCTATATGTCGCGTTTAACGAAAGAAGAGCAGGCCAGCGAGCAAAAATGGCGTACGGTGGGTTCTATTCGCCGTTACATCCTGTTGCTGCTGACTCTGTCGCAAACCGTGGTCGCTACCTGGTACATGAAGACCATCCTGCCTTACCAGGGCTGGGCGCTGATTAACCCGTCGGACATGGTGGGTCAGAATCTGTGGGTTTCCTTTATGCAGCTACTGCCGTATGTGCTGCAGTCCGGCATCCTTATTCTGTTCGCCGTCCTGTTCTGTTGGGTGTCGGCCGGTTTCTGGACCGCGCTTATGGGCTTCTTACAGTTGCTGATAGGGCGGGATAAATACAGTATCTCCGCTTCCACTGTCGGTGATGAGGCGCTCAACCCTGAGCACCGTACTGCGCTGATCATGCCTATCTGTAACGAAGACGTTGATCGCGTTTTTGCGGGCCTGCGTGCGACCTGGGAGTCGGTTAAGGCAACCGGTAACGGTGAGCATTTCGATGTTTACATCCTGAGTGATAGTTACAACCCGGACATCTGCGTTGCCGAGCAGAAAGCCTGGATGGAACTTATCGCCGAGGTGCAGGGCGAAGGGCAAATTTTCTACCGCCGTCGCCGCCGTCGCGTGAAACGTAAAAGCGGTAACATCGATGATTTCTGCCGTCGCTGGGGTAGCCAGTACAGTTACATGGTGGTACTGGACGCCGACTCCGTGATGACCGGTGATTGTCTGACCGGGCTGGTGCGTTTGATGGAAGCGAACCCGAACGCGGGTATCATTCAGTCATCGCCGAAAGCCTCCGGTATGGATACGCTCTACGCACGTTGTCAGCAGTTTGCGACACGCGTATATGGCCCACTGTTCACCGCGGGTCTGCACTTCTGGCAGTTGGGGGAATCGCACTACTGGGGTCACAACGCGATTATCCGCGTGAAGCCGTTTATCGAGCACTGTGCGCTGGCACCGCTGCCGGGTGAAGGCTCCTTTGCCGGTTCGATTCTTTCGCATGACTTCGTGGAAGCCGCGCTGATGCGTCGTGCGGGGTGGGGCGTCTGGATTGCCTATGACCTGCCTGGTTCTTACGAGGAACTGCCGCCGAACTTGCTTGATGAGCTTAAACGTGACCGCCGTTGGTGTCATGGCAACCTGATGAACTTCCGTCTGTTCCTCGTCAAGGGGATGCACCCGGTACACCGTGCGGTGTTCCTTACGGGGGTCATGTCCTACCTGTCCGCGCCGCTGTGGTTTATGTTCCTGGCCTTATCGACTGCGCTGCAGGTGGTCCATGCATTAACGGAGCCGCAGTACTTCCTGCAACCGCGTCAGCTCTTCCCGGTGTGGCCGCAGTGGCGCCCGGAACTGGCTATCGCGCTCTTTGCCTCAACAATGGTCCTGCTGTTTTTACCGAAACTGCTGAGTATCATTCTGGTGTGGTGCAAAGGGCCGAAAGAGTACGGTGGATTTGTGCGGGTGACGCTCTCCCTGCTGCTGGAAGTGCTGTTCTCTGTACTGCTGGCGCCGGTGCGTATGTTGTTCCACACGGTGTTCGTGGTCAGTGCATTCCTCGGCTGGGAAGTGGTCTGGAACTCACCGCAGCGTGACGATGATTCGACTCCGTGGGGCGAAGCTTTCATGCGCCACGGTTCTCAGCTGTTGCTGGGGCTGGTATGGGCAGTGGGTATGGCATGGCTGGATCTGCGTTTCCTGTTCTGGCTGGCGCCGATCGTTTTCTCGCTGATCCTCTCTCCGTTCGTGTCGGTCATTTCCAGTCGTTCAACGACGGGCCTGCGCACTAAGCGCTGGAAACTGTTCTTGATCCCGGAGGAGTACTCTCCGCCGCAGGTGCTGGTCGATACCGACAAGTATCTGGAACTGAACCGCGGCCGTTCACTGGAAGATGGCTTTATGCACGCGGTGTTCAACCCGTCGTTTAACGCGCTGGCAACGGCAATGGCAACGGCACGTCACCGTAGCGGGCATATTCTGGAGATCGCCCGTGAGCGTCACGTTGAGCAGGCGCTGAACGAGACCCCGGATAAGCTTACCCGTGACCGTCGTCTGGTGCTGCTGAGTGATCCGGTTACTATGGCGCGCATGCATTACCGCGTATGGGCATCGCCTGAGCGATATCTCTCCTGGGTTAACTTTTATCAGGATGTGAAGCTTAATCCGCTTGCCCTGAAAACAAAGTAAGCCGACATTAAGGAAAATACCGGCCCCAGGGCCGGTATTTTTTTACGTAAATAATGTTTGTGAGGTAGTCAGTGAGAATAGTCATTGTGGCGCTTATGGCATGTCTGCTGAGCGGATGTGGTAGCATCATCAGCCGGACGATCCCCGGTCAGGGGCATGGCAATCAGTACTACCCTGGTGTCAAATGGGATGTCCGCGACTCCGCATGGCGCTATGTCACCGTACTCGATCTGCCATTCTCGCTGGTGTTCGATACGCTCTTACTGCCCATTGACGCACATCATGGCCCATACGAATAATTAACGCTCGTCCCACTCATCCGCAGCAGCCTGGCCTTCTTCTGTATCAAGTGGAGGCTCAAGCTGGAATTCCCCTTCATCCCATTCGTGCAGCGTGTTCTCTTCCAGCCACTCCTGACGTAGCTCTATCTCATCAAAATCGCCGTCAAACACACTCTGTGCGGCTTCGCCCGATAACATTGGCAGACACTCGCCTTCCTCTTCGTCTGTGGCGAAGAATTCTGCCTGCCACATAATGTCTCCATCCTGGAGAACGTATTTCTGGACGTTGAATTGCTGCACATTCGCATCTTCTTCCTCAACGCCTGGATTATTGGCGAGGAACTCTTCGCGAGCAGCGTCAATTGCTTCTTCGAGCGTAGCGTACATAGTCATAAGTTTCTCCCTGTGGTTTGACGAGGTATTCAGGGAAAGAATAGTTGAATATGAGGTTTTGCAAGTACCCGAACAAAAAAATCAGTCATCGGTGTTAATCATCGATGACCCGGTCAGCGACCCTCTGGCGCGCAGGACGTTGTAAACTGATCCAGGAGTAAAAGGCGTTAAACAGGACAATGCCCGCCGTGACGCAAAATACCGCACGAAAACTGTAGTTTGCCGAGACCGCCGCGCCGAGCAACGGGCCGGTTACGTTACCGATATCGCGGAATGACTGGTTGTAGCTGAATACGCGGCCTGCAATTTGTTGGGTTGTGTTATAGACCAGCAGCGTTTGTACCGCAGGCAGTAGCGCGCCATCGGCAGCACCGAGTAAAAAACGCAGTAGCCCAAGCTGCCACGGCGTTTGTACGAAGGCCATCGGTACCAGCAGCAGGACGGAAATCAGCAGTGCGGCAACCAAAATTTTTTCCGGACCGATACGATCGCCCAGGCGGCCAAGTCGCGGCGCACTCATTAGTGCCGCCACGCCGGGAACCGAGGCTATCATGCCGCTGATAAACGCGATATTACCGACATTACCCGCCAGTTCACGGACATAGAGTGTCAGAATAGGCGCGATAGACCCGGTTGCGACCTGGATTATCATCGTTGTGACAAACAGGCTAAGCACCAGGCGCGGACTTTTCAGTGAAGCTAAAACCTCTTTGGCGTGAAGCATCTCTTTTTTCGCCACCGGAGTGAAATTTTCCCGAATGCAAAAGAGCGTCAACAAGAAGCAGATAAACAGAACCGAGGCGGTGATAAAAAAGACCATCCGCAGCCCATATACATCGGCCAGCAGACCGCCTGCCAGCGGTCCAAGCAGTGCTCCGGCTACACCGCCCGTCGATAATGTTCCCATCGCCCAACCACTGCGGTTTCGTGGCATCTGTGTCGCGATCAGCGCGTTGGCATTAGGTATAAAGCCGCCGAGTAAGCCGAGCAGCGCACGCAACACAAGGAATTGCCAGATATTTTGCGCAAAGCCCATCAGGGCCATGACAATCGCCATCCCGAGTGCAGAACGCAGGAGCATAATTTTACGCCCTTTACGGTCAGCGAGGCCGCCCCAGAAGGGGGAAGCCATGGCGGAAAAAAGAAAGGTAATACTAAAGACCAGACCGGACCACATGTTGAGCGCGCTATGCCCGGTAACGCCAAGTAGCTCAACGTAGAGAGGCAAAAAAGGCATGACCAGACTAAATGCCGCGCCAGTTAAAAAACAGCCGACCCAGGCCACGGTCAGATTACGTTTCCAGTTTATGGGAGCAGGAGATGACATTACCGTTCACGTTACGCGTTTCACACGCGAAGAATTAGCGATTGAAAATAATAAGCCTGCTAATTATGCGCCTGGGTGATGACACCTGCAACGGAAAGCATGTGTAGAAATGCAACAAACATAGCCCGGCGTACCGGGCTACGGGGATTAATAGCGCGAAGGGACACCGTCCGGGCGGGTTTTGAAGCGACGGTGCAGCCACATATATTGTTCCGGGGCCATCAGAATACAGCGTTCAACAACCTTATTCATCCAGGCGGCGGTCTCTTCTGCGGTCTCCAGCGGTGGGGTGGTTTCACCTTCCAGCATGATCAACTCATAACCTTTACCGTCCGGTTTACGACGCGGTACGAAAGGTACCAGGCAAGCTTTAGACATTTTCGCCAGCATCCAGGTACCGGTCGTGGTCGCGGTCTGCTCGACCGCGAAGAAGGGCACAAAGACGCTGGAACGCGGGCCGTAGTCGTGGTCTGGCGCGTACCAGACGACATCGCCGCTTTTCAGCGCACGTACCATTCCTTTCAGGTCTTTTCGATCTATCATCGTCTTGTTTGAGCGTAACCGTCCCCACGTTTGCAGCCAGTCCAGCAGCGGGTTGTCATTAGGACGGTACACGCCAATGCCCGGAATATGCATGCCAAAGACGCGAGCACCCAGTTCGAGCGTTAAAAAATGTACGCCAATCAGCAAAATCCCCTTACCTTCGGCGAAGTGCATTTTGGTATTGTCCATGCCCGTAACATCAACCCAGCGATTGATCCGGCTGTCCGGCCAGAACCACGCCATCCCGGTTTCCATCAACCCCATCCCAACCGACTCAAAGTTCTTTTTGACCATTTCCTGACGCTCTTGCTCAGGCATCTGCGGGAAACAAAGCTCCAGGTTGCGATGTGCGATACGGACGCGGCGTTTCATCAGGCGCATTGCCAGCCGCCCCATACCGCAACCCAGGCGATAGAGGACCGGATAAGGTAGTTGTACCACCAGCCACAACAGCCCAATCCCGCACCAGGTTAGCCAGTAACGCGGATGGAGCAGTGACGGGGAAAATTTTGGTAAATGCGTCATATCGTTCCTTACTCAGCAAAAATCTCCTGCATTGTCGCATTTTTATCGAATCAACCAAAATCTCTACCAGTTGAATGCGTAATTGCCAGGCTATTGTTATTGAAAGATGATTTTAATGAGGGAAATGTAGCGCAAATTGTGTGGATGTAAATTGCCACTAATTGCTTTATGATGCCGCCCGATTTTATTGACTACCGCATTGCAGGATACGTACACCATGCCAGTGTTACACAACCGCATCTCGAATGATGAACTGAAAGCGCGCATGCTCGCCGAAACCGAGCCGCGCAAGACCGTCTCATTCTATAAATATTTCTCCATCGTCAACCCGCAGGCCACCCGCGACGCACTCTATACCGCTTTAACAAAGCTGAATGTGTTCGGTCGCGTATATTTAGCTCATGAAGGGATCAACGCGCAAATCAGCGTGCCGGAAAGCCAGTTCGAAGCGCTGAAAGCCTATCTGTACAGTTTCGATCCTGCTCTGAATGGCCTGCGTATGAATACCGCCATTGACGATGATGGTAAATCATTCTGGGTACTGCGCATGAAAGTGCGCGATCGCATTGTCGCGGACGGGATTGAGGATGCCTCGTTTAATGCCAGTGACGTCGGTGAATACCTGAAAGCCGCCGAAGTGAACGCGATGCTGGACGATCCGGAAGCGGTCTTTATCGACATGCGCAACCACTATGAATACGAAGTGGGCCATTTTGATGGTGCGCTGGAAATTCCTGCCGATACCTTCCGCGAGCAGTTGCCAAAAGCGGTCGAAATGATGCAGGAACATAAAGACAAAAAGATTGTCATGTACTGCACCGGCGGGATCCGCTGCGAAAAAGCCAGCGCCTGGATGAAGCACAACGGTTTTAGCAAGGTCTGGCACATCGAAGGCGGGATCATTGAATATGCCCGTCGCGCCCGTGAGCAGGGGCTGCCGGTACGCTTTATAGGTAAGAACTTTGTGTTCGATGAGCGTATGGGGGAGCGTATCTCTGACGATGTGATTGCCCATTGCCATCAGTGCGGTGTGCCTTGTGACAGCCATACTAACTGTGTGAATGACGGCTGCCATTTGCTGTTTATTCAGTGCCCGTCGTGTGCTGAAAAGTTCAAAGGATGCTGTAGCGAAGCCTGCCTTGAAGAGAGCCAGTTGCCGGAAGAGGAACAGCGTAAGCGGCGAGCCGGGCGGGAAAACGGCAACAAGATTTTCAACAAATCACGCGGCCGTCTGAACACAAAGCTCGGTATCCCGGACCCTGAGTAAAAGATTTTCGCCTGCGTAAGCAACAGGCTCGCAGGCGAATCATCAGGAGCGGATAATTATGTATGATCCGCCCCTGCTGCGTGCGTGGTTTTACTTCTGCTGTACGCCTTCCACTGAGATGATCAAATCGACTTCCTGCGATGCAGGACCAAGGTCGGTAGTGATATTAAAGTCTTTAAGTTTAATTTTCCCTTCTGCTTCAAAACCGGCGCGTTTGCCACCCCACGGATCATCACCCTTGCCCATCAGTTTGGCTTCCAGTTTCACGGGTTTGGTTACGCCGTTTAAGGTCAGATTGCCGATGATATCCAGCTCATCACCGTCTTTTTTTACCTCAGTAGAGGTGAAGGTTGCCTGCGGGTGTTTCGTCACATTAAGGAATTCGCCACTGCGAAGGTGTTTGTCGCGTTCCGCATGGTTGGTATCGACACTGTTGGTATTGATGGTGACGTTGACTTTATCGGCAGCAGGATTTGCCTCATCAAAAGTAAAAGAGCCGTCAAAATCTTTAAATGTGCCGTACAACCAGCTGTAACCGAGGTGCTGGATGCGGAAGTTGATGAAGGCATGTTGGCCTTCTTTGTCGATTTTATATTCCGCTGCCATCGCGGAACCCGCAGAGAACAGTAACGAAGCGAGGGTGAAACCCAACAGGCTTTTCTTCATATCATACTCCAGAGTCAGATGACGACTTACCCAGCATGCGCTTTAGGGTGTCGTCTTTATCGATGAAATGGTGTTTAAAGGCGGCAAGGCCGTGTAAGACCGATAGGATAACGACCGTCCATGCCAGCCACAGGTGAATATCTCCGGCCAGGTCTGCCTGCGAGCCCGCATCAGCAAGGGTGGCAGGCACCTCAAACAGGCCAAAAACGCTGATGGGCTTGCCGTCAGCCGTGGAGATGAGGTAACCGCTGAACAGGATGCCGAACAGCAGCAAATAAAGTGCGATATGTGCAACAACCGCGCTGACGCGGGTCAGTCGCGAGTAGCTTGCGAGTGGCGCGGGCGGTGGAGAGAGACGACGCCAGATAAGGCGAACCACCAGGACCAGCATCAGGACAAAGCCAATGCTTTTATGCAATTCGGGCGCCTGGTGGTACCAGCCATCATAGTAGCTAAGCGTGACCATCCATAAACCCAGTACAAACATGCCATAGACTGTAATTGCGACCAGCCAGTGCAGGGCAACAGAAATTGCGCCATAGCGAAATGGAGAATTACGGAGTTGCATAATGTGAACCGCAAGAGTGTAAAAGTTAATTTAAAATGGCGTCAGAAAAATAATATTGCAACTTAAAAATAACAATTAATAATCTTATTTTTTTGTATATCAAAAATTTTGAATTACTTTTCAAAAATATGTTCAGTTCATTAGAGGGTATGGAAGTTATAGAAGCTTTGCAGGGCTAAGGGTAGAGGCGGTAAGGAGATTTTTTATTTCAAAAAATCTGTCTTAATTTTAAGTTTTTTTAAACAAATGTCAGTAAATGTCAATGTTCGTCATTCAGCCCAGACAACATAAATTAAGTCCACAAGAGCGATGAGTGACCATAAAGCGATATATACCATTAAATGCTCGCGGACGTTATTAACAAGAAAGAAGAACAAGCGGCGCATAATCTCTCCAGATATTCGGCCAAAAGAAAAGGCGACCCAAAAGGAAAAGGGTCGCGGGAAGGAATTATCCTGCAAAGCGCGCTAAAGAGAAGGGGGTTAAATCAAATTTACTGCTTTCACCCTGGGCGAACTGGGCCGCAATCTCCCCAAGCACTGGCGCAAATTTGAAACCATGTCCACTGAGCCCGGTGACCAGTAGCGCATGGGGGCAATCGGGAAGGGTATCGATGATGAAGTCTTCATCAGGCGAATTATCATAAGTGCAAGAGGCCCCGTACAGGCAACCACCGATGCCCGGTAAGATCTGGCGCAGGAAGGGAAAACATTCTGAACCATCTGAGGCTACTGCGCCAAACGGTACGCGTTCACTGGCCTCGTTGATACGTTGTCCGCCGTTATGCTTACCGATTTTTAACGCATTATCCTCAGCGGGGAAACCATAGTATTGAGATCCATCCGCCATTTCGCCGGTAAAGGCCGGGAAGCGATTCTTGGTGCTGTAACGACCATCAGCCTGGAACCAGGCAAAGACTTTTCGTACCGGCTGGACAGGTAAGCCGGGAATAAGGTTCGCAACCCATGTACCGCTACTGATGAGGATCTTTTTCGCGCTGAATGTTCCCTCAGATGTATCAATACTCACGCCATCATCGGTAGTATGCAGGGCTGTCACCGGGCAGTTAAACAGTTGGGCGCACCCGGCTTCTTGTGCCAGGCGAATCCAGGCCTTAATTGCCAGTTCGCTGCGAAGTATGCCGGAGTCCGCTTCGAACAAGCCGATGTAGTCATCCGGGACGGTGATTTCTGGCCAGCGTGCCATCAGTGACGGCGCATCAAGCTTTTCCACGGCCAGATTCCAGCGCAGCGCACTTTGCGCGACATTTGCCAGAAAAGAGGAATGTGCCGGGCCAAGATTAAGTACCCCGGTGCGCTCAAAGACGGCTTCGCCGCTGTCAGCAACCAGTTGATCCCACAACGCCTGGGCGCGCAATACCAGCGGAACGTACTTTTCCCCCTCCCCATATGCATGGCGGATTAAACGAGTATCGCCATGGTGGCTCCCTTCCTGATGTGGTGGCAGGTGCGCATCGGTCATCAGTACGTTGAGACCGGCGCGGGACGCATAATAGCCCGCCGCCGCACCGACAGAGCCGCTGCCAATGATGATCAAATCGTATTTCATGTCGTTCTCCATCAAGTCGTAATCGGGAGGGTAAATAACCGGGAGGCGTTATACAAGACGGGAAATAAATAAGGCACCACGTGGGTGCCTGTTGAGTGATTATTGAGCATTATCGCTAATGCCTACGATACTCATTTTCCTGGTACTCGCCTGATTCTATTTTGGCGATACCCGCTTCTAAAATCGAAATAAACTGGCGGGCAACTTCGGTCGTTAACCACAACGTCTGGCCTACTTCGGTGTCCTGAGAAGCGGCTCTGTTTGGGGTCTGGTAATGTAAGCGCAACATCAGTGCGTCGTAACTGTCCACTGTGCTGATATCCCATCCAACCAGAGGATGGGTCTGGATGACTTCATTATTCTTTTCCATCATAACCCCCTTATGGCGTGTTAACTGACAACGACTTTCGAGGTTCAATGCGTGTTTTTGTGAAGCCTTTTCAGTATACCAATATTTAACCTTGCTGATCGAATAAATAACACTCTGCAACATAATTTTATTTCAGTTGGATTTTTTTGAACAAGGAAACGCTAACTTACGCGTGATTTTTATGCAGGTTAGGAGAGAACTAAGATTTTTGCTTAAAAAACAAAAAAAGCCGGGGCGACCCGGCAAAAACATGCACAATACAAACTCTTTTTAATCGCGGATAAACCAGTCGTCGGCGCTTTCCCACGTTTCTTGCAGAATTTCACTGACGCGCTCTTTATCTTCTTTTGCTCCGCCCATCACCGATAAGTTATTCGCTGTCGCATAACGAACCGTAATTTTATTTTCGCTATCAGGATAATAATTATTCAGTCGGCGGGATAGCTCGCTCGCCAGGGCATCAATAGCACCTGGCGGGAGCGGTGTAGTTTTGGCAATAGTCACTTCGATGCGCATGGCAACCCCCTGTGTTATTTACTGTATGTTTATACAGTTACATTGCAAGATTTACAACAGGGGGGTGAAAAAAATCAGGATTTCACTGTCCAGCGGACTGTCTCACCCGCGAGGAATGGGATAATCGCGTCTTCCGGCAAAGCAATACTGTCGATGACCGTTGAATCTTCACGCACCAGTTCAATGAAGGATTCATTCACCGGCAGGCCATAAAAATGCGGACCGTTGAGTGAACAGAACGCTTCAAAATGCTGCAGGGCATTCATCTCTTCAAACACGGTGGCATAACTTGCCAGCGCAGTCGGCGCGTTGAAGCAGCCTGCACAGCCACAGCTTGCCTCTTTACGATGGCGGGCGTGTGGCGCAGAGTCCGTGCCGAGAAACGCGCGGGTAAAGCCGCTGGCGACCAGTTCACGCAGCGCCTGCTGATGCACGTTACGTTTCAGGATAGGCAGGCAATACAGATGCGGACGTACACCGCCGACCAGCATATGGTTACGGTTGAACATCAAATGCTGCGGTGTGATGGTGGCCGCTAACAGCTCATTGCCGTCACGGACATATTCCGCGGCATCTTTGGTGGTGATGTGCTCGAACACCACTTTCAACCCCGGCAGACGCTGGCGAAGTGGCTCCATGACCGTCTCGATAAAGCGGGCTTCGCGATCGAAGATATCGATCTCTGCCTGGGTCACTTCACCGTGAACCAGCAGTGGCATCCCCAGTTTTTCCATGCGCTCAAGTACCGGCATGATGGCATCAATACTGGTTACCCCATGGCTTGAATTGGTCGTGGCATTCGCCGGGTAGAGCTTGGCGGCGGTAAAGACATTCTCGCGAAAACCGCGTTCCACTTCGTCGGGATTGAGTGAATCAGTCAGGTAGCAGGTCATTAGCGGAGTAAAGTCATGTCCGGCAGGTACGGCATCAAGAATGCGCTGGCGATAAGCAATTGCCGCCTCAACGCTGGTCACCGGCGGGACAAGATTGGGCATGACGATGGCGCGAGCATAAATTTCGCTGGTCCAGGGCACGACGGTTTTTAACATATCGCCGTCACGTAAATGAACGTGCCAGTCATCAGGGCGGCGGATTTTTAAAACCTGGGAATGTGCTGTCATGGGAGTGCTCCGGCTGGGTGAGAATCAGTCAATATGGCTGGTTTTTTGCCGGGCACTAAGCATAAGCGTATACCCATCATACTTCAAGCTGCATCTGAGCCACTTCGCGCTTGTCCCGGTCACTAACGTGAATAAGCTCCCGGGGGTTCATGGCGTCTTCGCTTTCCCACAACGCGAATGATGGTGGGTATAAACGCTTCGGCTTGCTTGTTTTCCAGAGAAAAAGCCCTTACGGGCTTAATCGGTGAGCGGGATGATAATTTCACCCGGCTTCACTTCGATACCCCTGGCATATTTCTTCGCCAGCGCTTCGCCTTTACTGCTGTCTTCACGCAGAATGTAAGCGGGGCGCTGATTAAAGTAGTTACGCAGGGACTGATTCAGGTAGGGCAGAAGGGTTTGCAGAATGGACTGCATTTTCTCCGGTGTGACGGTTGCGTCAACCACTTCCATCTCCTGGAGATAAATTGCCCCTTTTTCTTTATCGAAGACCGGCAGCGCCTTCATTTTGAGTTTCATGGTCGCTTTCTGATTACCAAAAAGAGAGTTCATCTCCAGATTGGCATCGCCGGAAAGGGTAACCTTATTCGGTTCCTCACGGCCAATCTGACTGACCAGATTACTGAGGACGATGTGCGCGTCTGCCACGCCGGGCAGGCCGATGTCTTTGGCGAAATCGTTGCGTTTTTGCAGTGACTGGTTAATTTCCTGCTCGCTGATGCTGTACTGTGTTAACTGGTTACAACCCACCAAAACGCCGCTTAAAATCAGAGCCGCGGCGAAAATAATCTTTTTCATTATGTTCCTCAAGAGAGTGCCTGTGTATTCATCCTTGTCTGTAGCATCAGTCCAGGGCAGAGGATAAGCCAGCAGAAAAAGCTGAAAGCGGAAGCGTACGCTTCCGCCTGGGACATTATATCGCCATTGAGGAGAGCAGGTTAATCTGCGTTTGTTTCGCCATGTTATCGCGGTAGTCGGCCACGCGCGTCGGCCAGTTAATCCCCGCCACAATGGTCAGGTTACGCAGTAAGGGGAACAGGTGAATATCATCATCCGACAGCTCTCCGTTTACCGCATTTGGCTGAACGATAAGCTTATCCAGTGCGCGTAAATCATCGCTGATTTTTTTGATAAGCCCGGCTGAGTGGGCCATGTGCTCTTCAAAATTGCCGATCGCCGCCTCTTTCTTCGCCACAAAATAGGTTCTGGCTTCTGGCGTAGCGAACTCGTCGAAGGGGCTTTTGGCAAAACGCGGAATGAGCAGACGATTGACGTAGCCATTGACTTTTCTCAGCCAGGCGTCGAGGGCTGGATTCTGCTTTCCGGTCAGCAACGGCTTACCGTCAAGTTTGTCCACGTAATGGACGATATCCATGCTTTCAGGTAGATAGCGGCTGTCGTCTTTTTGAAGTATCGGCGCCATTTTTTGGCCGATCATTCGGGTCGGCGTTGCTTCGTCATCATTGAGCAACACGTTGAGTTCGACGGGGATATTCTTGAGGCCGAAAATCATGCGGGCCTTAACGCAGAACGGGCAGTGATCATAAATGTAGAGTTTCACGGTTCTCCTCCATACTGATTGTCCATCACAAAAAAGTATGGAAGAGATTAAAAGGGCTGGCAAATCATGCGCCCGGTTCGAGCAGGCGAGACGGGGTGCGTTTTAGCGCGAATTGCCACAGCAGGGCGAAAAAGGTGATAAGTCCAATCAGCGCCAGCATCATCCAGGGTAACGTCGGCTGACTCAGTGCTTTACCCACGTCAAACAGCCAGCCCCCGCCGGCATAACCCAACGCACCGCCAAATGCCAGCCCCAGACGACTGAATCCCATATAACTACCGCGGGCACGGGAATCTGCCAGCGCCGCGCTTAACGTTTCACGTGCCGGTTCAGCAATAATGGAGCCGATATAAAAGGTGCAAATCAGCGTAAACAGTTGCTGCAGGCTGTTGACCAGGCCTATCGGCAACAGACTGAATGACATAAACAGCAGCCCGGCCATCAGCCGATGTTCCAGGCGAAAACGTTTTTCACTCCAGCGGGCAATAGGGTACAGCAGCGTCAGCGACAGGCTGGCTTCAATGGCATACATCCATTTTACTGCCGCAGGCGAACCGGCGATATTATTCACCATGATTGGCAGCATCAACATTACCTGAACCGCCAGCATGTAATAGCCAGTAAGTGTCAGTACGTAGGTGACAAAACGTTTATCACGCAAAACGCGGCCCAGACCTTCACGCACCGGTGTTTTTACCGTCGATAATTTCCATGCAGGCAGCAGCCAGGCGTTAAAGCCTGCACAAAGAACAAACACGGCGGCACCGACGATACAGACCAGACGGAAATCGTATTGCAGCAACCAACTGCCAATCAGTGCGCCGATCACCGCCCCCGCGCTGTCCTGCATCATTAATAGCGAGAAGAAGCGGCCGCGCTGCGATGGGCGAATCAGTTTAACCACCAGCGCCGTGCGCGGCGGATCGAAGAGCGTACCGCCTAGTCCGGATAATATGCAGGAGCACCACAGCAGCCAGGGTTCATGGGCGATACCCATGGTGGCAAAACCGGCAGCACGCATTAGCATGCCGATGACGATCAGTGGCTTAGCACCAAAACGGTCCGCGATGGCACCGCCGAAAACGCCCAGCCCTTGCTGCACGAATTGCCTTAACCCAAGGGCAATACCAACCATCAAGGCAGCCCAACCGAGTTGATCAACAAAACGTATAGAAATAAGCGGGAAAACGACGAAAAAGCCCAGCACCACCAACATATTATCGACGAGCAGGAAATATTTACCCAGGCTCCTTGCCTGCGATACGCGTGACATTTCCCCTCCCGGGAAATAAAAGTAAGTACGTTAATATTCTGCCGGGTCGCCTGATTTTTTCCCATCGTTGGCGCGACAATATTTTTTTATCAAAAGCGGGCTTTAATTCAGACTTCTCATCGAAAAAGCTTATGTATTGCGAAAATGCAGGTTGTTGTTTTCACAGAGTGGCTGCGCAAATGTATAGTAAAGGGAAGGGGTTGAGAGTGGTAACCGGAAGGAGAAGGAATGAATGTTTGGCTATCGCAGTAATGTGCCGAAAGTACGCCTGGTCACAGACAGGCTGGTGGTTCGCTTAGTTCATGAGCGGGACGCCTGGCGGCTTGCGGACTATTACGCTGAGAACCGTCAATTTTTAAAGCCCTGGGAACCGGTTCGTGACGAGAGTCATTGCTATCCGTCTGGTTGGCAGGCTCGCCTGGGGATGATTAACGAATTCCATAAACAAGGAACCGCTTTTTATTTCGCATTACTCGATCCAGAAGAAAAAGAGATCATCGGTGTCGCGAATTTCTCCAATGTGGTACGCGGTTCTTTCCATGCCTGCTATCTGGGGTATTCCATCGGGCAAAAATGGCAGGGGCAGGGGTTAATGTTCGAAGCGCTGACGGCAGCCATTCGCTATATGCAACGAACGCAACATTTGCACCGCATTATGGCGAATTATATGCCGCACAATAAACGCAGCGGCGATTTACTGGCGCGCCTTGGTTTTGAAAAAGAGGGCTACGCAAAAGCGTATCTGCTGATTGACGGGCAATGGCGTGACCACGTGTTGACGGCGTTGACCACCAAAGAATGGACCCCGGGTCGTTAAGGAGAAAACATGAAGTACCAACTCAGCGCCACGGAAGCGCGCGTTATCGGATGCCTGCTGGAAAAACAGATCACTACCCCTGAACAATATCCATTGTCGGTCAATGCCGTGGTGACCGCCTGTAACCAAAAAACCAACCGTGAACCGGTAATGAACCTCAGCGAGCATGAGGTGCAGGAGATACTGGATACGCTAGTAAAGCGCCACTACCTGCGCACAGTCAGTGGTTTCGGTAACCGTGTCACTAAATATGAGCAGCGTTTCTGCAACTCCGAATTTGGCGACCTGAAACTCTCTCCGGCGGAAGTGGCCATTATTACCACGCTGTTGCTGCGTGGCGCACAAACGCCGGGTGAACTGCGCGGGCGCGCGGCGCGGATGCATGAATTTAACGATATGGGTGAAGTGGAAAGCGCGCTGGAGAATCTGGCGCAGCGCGAAGATGGCCCGTATGTTGTGCGTTTACCACGCGAGCCTGGCAAACGGGAAAGCCGCTATATGCATCTGTTCAGCGGTGATGTGGAGACGCTGATTAACGTTGTGGAGACAGTAAGCCCGCTGGATAGCGACAACGATCTGGCTTTGCGGGTTGAAGCGCTGGAAAACGACGTCGCCGAACTGAAACAGCGTCTGGCTTCACTACTCGAACATCTGGGGGATTAATCGTGGCGGCATTACGTATAGGGGTTGTGGGATTAGGCGGTATCGCGCAAAAAGCATGGTTACCGGTACTGGGGGCGGCAACTGACTGGACGCTGGCGGCAGCCTGGTCACCCACGCGAGAAAAAGCGCAGCGTGTGTGCGACACCTGGCGTATTCCTTATGTCGGCTCTTTAGGCGAGCTCGCCGCGCAGTGCGACGCGGTTTTTGTTCACACCTCTACCGCCTCGCATTATGCGGTGGTGAGCGAACTCCTCAATGCAGGTGTTCATGTTTGTGTCGACAAACCCCTGGCAGAAAATCTGTCGGATGCGGAAAAGCTCATTGAACTGGCGGCACGCAAAAAGCTGACGCTGATGGTGGGGTTCAACCGCCGTTTTGCTCCGCTGTACCGTCAGTTAAAAAGTCATTTGCCGCAGGCAGCATCACTGCGAATGGATAAACATCGCAGCAACAGCGTTGGTCCGCACGATCTGCGCTTCACCTTACTCGATGATTATCTGCATGTTGTGGATACCGCTCTCTGGCTGGCCGGTGGCAGTGTGTCGCTTGCCAGCGGCACATTGCTGACCAATGACCAGGGTGAAATGATTTATGCCGAGCACCATTTTGCGCAGGGCGCGTTGCAAATCACTACCAGTATGCATCGCCGTGCCGGTAGTCAACGCGAATGGGTGCAGGCGGTAACGGACGGCGGACTGTATGACGTTACCGACATGCGTGAATGGCGTGAAGAACAGGGGCAGGGGATTGTGACTCCGCCCATACCCGGCTGGCAGAGTACGCTGGAGCAACGAGGCTTCGCCGGATGCGCGCGCCATTTTATCGAATGCGTGCAAAATCAGACGGTTCCGGAAACGGCGGGCGAGCAGGCTATCCTGGCCCAGCGTATCGTTGAAAAACTCTGGCGCGAGGCGATGAGCGAATAACCCTCTGTAACATATGGCGGTAGAAATTCGCGTTATTCCAGGTAGACTAAGCGCTTCGCGATACCAACGCCTGCTTTGTGCAGGCGTTGTGTTTATGGAACCTTAAATGAACTTATTAAAATCGCTGGCGGCCGTCAGCTCAATGACCATGTTTTCTCGCGTGCTGGGCTTTGCGCGCGATGCCATTGTGGCGAGGGTATTTGGTGCAGGGATGGCGACCGATGCCTTCTTTGTGGCCTTTAAACTGCCAAATCTCTTACGACGCATTTTTGCCGAAGGGGCATTTTCTCAGGCCTTTGTGCCCATTCTTGCGGAATATAAAAGTAAACAGGGCGAAGAGGCGACGCGCGTTTTTGTCGCCTATGTATCGGGGCTGTTGACGCTGGCACTGGCGATTGTCACCGTTGCCGGCATGCTGGCGGCGCCCTGGGTGATTCTGGTGACGGCGCCGGGGTTTGCCGACACGGCTGATAAATTTGCCTTGACCTCTCAGCTTCTGCAGATAACTTTCCCCTACATTTTGCTGATTTCACTGGCGTCGCTCGCCGGGGCGATCCTCAATACCTGGAACCGTTTCTCCGTCCCGGCATTCGCGCCCACGTTCCTTAATATCAGCATGATCGGTTTTGCTCTGTTCGGTGCGCCGTATTTCCATCCGCCGGTGCTTGCGCTGGCATGGGCGGTGACGGTGGGCGGTATCCTGCAATTGGTTTATCAACTGCCGCATCTGAAAAAAATTGGCATGCTGGTGCTGCCGCGTATCAGTTTCCGCGATGCGGGCGCGATGCGGGTGATGAAACAGATGGGGCCGGCGATCCTTGGCGTATCGGTCAGTCAGATCTCCCTGATTATCAACACCATTTTTGCCTCCTTCCTGGTCTCCGGTTCGGTCTCCTGGATGTATTACGCTGACCGCCTGATGGAGTTTCCATCCGGGGTACTGGGTGTGGCGCTGGGGACGATTTTGCTGCCGTCGCTCTCGCGAAGTTTTGCCAGCGGTAATCATGATGAATATTGTCGCCTGATGGATTGGGGGTTGCGGTTATGCTTTTTGCTGGCGCTGCCCAGCGCGGTGGCGTTAGGCATTCTTGCGAAGCCGCTGACGGTTTCGCTTTTTCAGTATGGTAAGTTTACCCCGTTTGACGCCCAGATGACTCAGCGAGCGCTGATCGCCTATTCGGTTGGCCTGATGGGCCTTATTGTGGTGAAAGTATTGGCTCCAGGGTTCTATTCACGACAGGACATCAAAACGCCGGTCAGGATTGCCATTGTCACGCTGGTGATGACGCAGTTAATGAACCTGGCATTTATTGGCCCGCTAAGACATGCCGGTCTGTCACTCTCGATTGGCCTAGCGGCCTGTCTGAATGCCAGTCTGCTTTATTGGCAGTTGCGTAAGCAGAATATCTTTACCCCACAGGCCGGCTGGGGCCGTTTCCTGACACGTCTGTTTATTGCGGTGATCGTAATGGCTGCCGCACTGCTGGGCATGCTGTATGTGATGCCTGACTGGGCGCAGGGCAACATGGCGCATCGCCTGGTTCGGCTCATGGTCGTGGTGGTGGTAGGCGTTGTGGCTTACTTCGCGACGCTTGCGGTGTTGGGGTTCAGAGTTAAAGATTTTGCCCGCCGGATAGCGTAAGCGCAAAAGGGAGTCGACCATGACAGTCGACTCCCGCATAAAAGAATGTGAACGCGTTAGCTAAATGGAAATCTTTTTTCCGCCCCTGCTACCCGTAAAGGTCTGACCGTCCGCACCATAAAGCCCTGGCTCCTGGTGAGGTTTCAGTACCTCGAGCGCTTTTCGGTTAAGGGCAATTTGCCCTTCGAGCAACCAGCCGTTGTGTTGGTTCAGATCACGCAGGTGTTGCGTTTTTCGTGTGATTATCTGCCAGCGATTGGCGATATCGTCATTCGCGCTACTTTGCACCTTTTGCGCTTCGCGGCGTTGCTGCTCAAGATAATCCAGTGTGGCAAGCAATGAGCTTTTCTCTTCCGTAATGCGTTGCAACGTGCTGCTATGCACATGGCCCACAGAGAGTTGTTTTTGCTCAGCATCCATCACGTCTTTTAATGCGTTCAGGATAACTGTCATCTGATCAAGAATGTCTGACAGTTGATTCATACATTATTTACTCAAGTAACTCTGCACTTCGTTAATCAGGGCATCGGCGATTTTACCGGTGTCCATCTTTAGCTCACCATTACGGATTGCCGTTTTCAGTTGTTCAACGCGTTCCATATTGACGTCGCTGCTACCCGGCTGCATCAATTTGGATTGGGCATCACTGAGCGTAACGCTCGTGCTGTTGGCGGTTTTCGATTTTTCCAGACGTACTTTCGTTGCCTGGGTGTCGCTGGTTTCACGTGGTTGTACGGTGCTAACCGGCTTTAAAGGCGATGTACGATCAATGCTCATAGTGTGTTGTCCTCATAGAGGTTTTCCGGCGTTTTGGGTCTGCCATCTTCAGTCGTTGCTTATTTATCGGCAGATGCCGCGAATTCTTTAAAAAGATTATAGGTTAATCAGAATATTCCCATCAGCGCCGACAATTCCACTTACAATTTGTCCAGAAGACATGCGTACCCGGGCACTTTGCGACACCGCCGCATTGTTCAGCGCCTGGCCTTCACTATTGACACTAAAGCCTTCGCCATTGGCTACAACCATCACTCGCTGGCCGGCTTTTACTCGCCAGGCCTGGCGCAGCATTGAGATCTGAACCGGTTGATCGGGTGAGAGATCGCGCAGGCTTACGGCATCTTGTGCCTGAGAAATATCGAGCATTGTTTTCGGTGGTAATTGATCGAGCCTGCCGCGTTTGAGCTTTACGCTTTCCGGCGTCAGTACACTACCACGGGCAATCGCCTGAGCGGCGACAACATAATTACCCGTCGCCTGGACGTTTACCTGCAAATAGCGCTTTTCGTTACCGCAGTTTGTCAATACGTTGACGTTCCCCCAAAGCTGAGCGTAACCCGTCAAACTTAAAGCCGGTTGCTCACAGGTGGGATAAAGATTTTTCGGCGTACGTATTGTTACCACCACCTCGTCACTAAAGCCAGCCAGTCGTTGTGCAAAAAACGCGGTGAGCTGCGCCTTTAAGTCTTGCGCCAACACTTGCGGGCTTAAAATCAAAAACAGCAATGCCGCGGCTAAACCGCTTTTCAACGTGTTCATCGCAGACCCCTGCCTGTTGTTTGTTGAAGAGATGACAGGATTCTACCCGTCACGCAAATCTATCAACGCAATAAATAGCGACGCATTTTGCGCTTATTCCGTCGATAAGGCGCGCGTAAGGAGATTTAAGCTGTTGACTAAATAATTGTCATCAGCGGGGAAGCCATGCTCGATAAACTTGATGCCGCGTTACGGTTCCAGCAAGAAGCACTGAATCTGAGCGCGCAGCGCCAGGAAATCCTGGCCGCCAATATCGCGAACGCCGATACCCCGGGGTATCAGGCGCGTGATATGGATTTTTCCAGCGAACTGAAAAAGGTGATGGAACGTGGCCGTGCAGAGAACACAGGCGTCTCGCTGGCGTTAACTTCCAGTCGCCATATTCCGGCGCAAGCCATTTCCACCCCGTCTCCAGACCTGCTTTATCGTATCCCGGATCAGCCATCTGCCGATGGCAACACCGTGGATATGGATCGCGAGCGTACACAGTTTGCGGATAACAGCCTTAAGTATCAGACAGGGCTGACCGTGCTGGGCGGGCAGATTAAAAGCATGATGTCCGTGTTGCAGGGGAATAACTAACCATGGCATTGCTGAATATTTTTGATATCTCCGGCTCCGCGCTTGCCGCGCAGTCCAAACGTCTGAACGTGGCTGCCAGTAACCTGGCGAACGCCGACAGCGTCGCCGGACCGGACGGTCAACCTTATCGCGCTAAGCAAGTCGTTTTCCAGGTGGATGCTGCACCAGGCCAGGCAACGGGTGGCGTAAAAGTGGCTGGCGTTGTTGAAAGCCAGGCACCCGACAAGCTGGTTTATGAACCCGGCAACCCACTGGCGGATGCGAAGGGCTACGTCAAAATGCCTAACGTTGATGTTGTCGGGGAAATGGTGAACAGCATGTCCGCGTCTCGCAGCTATCAGGCGAACGTCGAAGTGCTCAACACCGTTAAAAATATGATGCTCAAAACGCTTACTCTCGGCCAGTAAAAGGAGACATAAATGTCTATCGCCGTAAATGTGAACGACACGTCCAGTAGTAGTGTCAGCTCCACCAGCAGCAGTAGCAGCTCGTCTCAACTGACTACGAGTAGCGCGTCAGACCTACAGAGCAGCTTCCTGACCCTGTTGGTCGCACAGTTAAAAAACCAGGACCCAACCAATCCGCTGCAGAACAACGAACTGACCTCGCAGCTTGCGCAGATCAGTACGCTAAACGGGATTGAAAAACTGAACACCACCCTGGGATCTATCTCCGGGCAGATCGATAACAGCCAGGCGCTGCAGGCCAGCAATCTGGTAGGTCACGGTGTAATGATTGAAGGTACGACGATTCTGGCTGGCAGCTCAACCACAACGCCGTTTGGTGTTGAACTGACCCAGGCCGCAGATAAAGCGACCGCGACCATCACCAGCAAAGACGGCACCGTGGTACAGACCGTCAACCTGGGGCCGCTGACCGCTGGCGTCCATACCTTCAGTTGGGATGGAAAGCTTTCGGACGGCACCACCGCCCCAGATGGCTCTTATAAAGTTTCTATCGCCGCCAGTTCAGGCACTACGCAACTGGTTGCTCAGCCGCTGCAATACGCTCTGGTTCAGGGGGTAACGCTGTCGGAATCAGGCAACAAGTTAGATTTAGGTACCTACGGCACCACTACGCTCAACGAAGTTCGGCAGATTATTTAAGCCTTAACACTTATCAGGAGTAAGTCATGGCCTTTTCACAAGCGGTCAGCGGTCTGAATGCTGCGGCCACCAACCTCGATCTTATTGGTAACAACATCGCCAACTCCGCTACGTATGGCTTTAAATCCAGTACTGCGTCCTTCGCTGACATGTTTGCGGGTTCTAAAGTAGGTCTGGGTGTTAAAGTCGCGGGCGTTACCCAGGACTTTAATGACGGTACCACCACCAATACGGGACGCGGCCTGGATGTCGCGATTAGCCAGAATGGTTTCTTCCGCCTCGTTGATACCAACGGTTCCGTTTATTACAGCCGTAACGGTCAGTTCACGCTGGATGAAAACCGCAACCTGGTAAACATGCAGGGTCTGCAAGTAACGGGTTTTCCTGCAAGCGGTACGCCTCCGACCATCCAGTCAGGCGCTAACCCAACGGGGATCAATATCCCAACGACGCTGATGTCAGCACAAATCACCACCACCGCAACGATGCCGGTTAACCTGAACTCGTCTTCTAAGACGCCGACAGTGACCACGTTCGACCCGACTAACGCTGACAGCTACAACTTAAAAGGGCCGATCACCGTTTACGACAGCCAGGGTAACGCTCACGACATGAACGTGTTTTATGTCAAAAGCGCAACAAGTAACAATACATGGGATGTCTACACGCAGGATTCCAGCGTAACGGGCTCTACGGCGACCAAAGCGGCGCAGATGGTCTTTAATCAGAACGGTAGCCTGCAAGGTGTATACAACTACACCTTTAATACCACGACTGGTAACTACGATCTGTCCACGACGGCGAATACGAACCCTGCCATTACGGTCACTTCCGGTACGCTTAACGGCGCTACAGCGGCGACATTCTCCCTGAGTTTCCTGAACTCCATGCAGCAGAACACCACCAGCACAGTCGTGAGCACCTCGCAGAACGGCTACAAGCCGGGTTCTATGGTGAGCTACACCATTAACGATGACGGTACCGTCGTGGGTTCCTACTCCAACGAACAGAAACAGGTGCTGGGTCAGATTGTCCTGGCGAACTTCGCCAACAACGAAGGCCTGAAATCTGAGGGTGATAACGTATGGTCTGCCACTAACAAATCTGGCGTGGCGCTGTTGGGTACGGCAGGTACGGGTAACTTCGGTTCGCTGACCAACGGCGCACTCGAAGCCTCTAACGTGGATCTGAGTAAAGAACTGGTCAATATGATCGTCGCGCAGCGTAACTATCAGTCGAATGCGCAGACTATCAAAACCCAGGATCAGATCCTTAACACGCTGGTTAACCTGCGTTAATCGGCTGACGGGATGGTCTAATGGATCACGCAATATACACAGCGATGGGTGCGGCAAGTCAGACGCTGAACCAGCAGTCTGTCACCGCCAGCAACCTGGCCAACGCTTCAACACCGGGCTTTCGTGCGCAGCTTAGTGCGCTGCGTGCGGTACCGGTAGAAGGGTTGTCGCTGCCGACCCGTACACTGGTCGCCGAGACCACACCTGGCGCTGATATGACGCCAGGCGATCTAAACTACACGTCACGTCCACTGGATGTTGCCCTGCAACAGGATGGCTGGCTGGCGGTGCAGAGCGCGGATGGTTCCGAAGGGTATACCCGTAACGGTAACATTCAGGTCACACCGACCGGGCAACTGACCATTCAGGGGCATCCGGTCATGGGTGAGAACGGGCCGATTGCTGTTCCGGAAGGTTCACAGGTCACCATTGCCGCGGATGGGACCATTTCCGCCCTGACCGCCGGTGATCCGCCGAACACGGTCTCCCCGGTTGGCAAACTGAAACTGGTGAAAGCGAACGGCAGTGAAGTGGTGCGTGGCGATGACGGTCTTTTCCGCGTCAGCCAAAGCGCGCAAGCCACGCGTGGCCAGACGTTACAGCCGGACCCGAATGTCCGCGTCATGTCAGGTGTGCTGGAAGGCAGTAACGTTAAACCTATGGCGGCAATGGCCGATATGATCGCCAGCGCGCGCCGCTTTGAAATGCAAATGAAAGTTATTGGTAACGTTGATGAGAATGAGCAGCGTGCCAACCAGTTACTTTCCATGAGCTAATAAACAGGATTTCCTATGATAGGTTCATTATGGATCGCTAAAACCGGCCTCGACGCCCAGCAAACCAATATGGACGTTATCGCCAACAACCTGGCGAACGTCAGTACCAATGGTTTCAAACGTCAGCGCGCGGTATTTGAAGATCTGCTTTACCAGACGATTCGTCAGCCTGGTGCGCAATCTTCTGAACAGACTACGCTGCCTTCTGGCCTGCAGATTGGTACCGGTGTTCGCCCGGTGGCCACCGAACGTCTGCACAGCCAGGGTAACCTCTCCCAGACGAACAACAGTAAAGATGTGGCTATCAAAGGCGAGGGCTTCTTCCAGGTCCTGCTGCCGGACGGCACCTCTGCTTATACCCGTGATGGTTCATTCCAGGTTGACCAGAATGGCCAGTTGGTAACGTCGGGCGGATTCCAGGTTCAGCCTGCCATTACCATTCCGGCTAACACCCTGAGTATCACCATTGGTCGTGACGGTGTGGTCAGCGCCACGCAGCAGGGGGCGACAGCGCCTGTGCAGGTGGGGCAGCTTAACCTGACAACCTTTATGAACGACACCGGTCTGGAAAGTATCGGTGAAAACCTGTACCTCGAAACACAGTCTTCCGGCACGCCGAACACCACCACGCCGGGGCTGAACGGAGCAGGCCTGCTGTATCAGGGGTATGTGGAAACCTCGAACGTAAACGTAGCGGAAGAACTGGTGAACATGATCCAGGTTCAGCGCGCTTATGAAATTAACAGCAAAGCGGTATCGACCACCGATCAGATGCTGCAGAAACTGTCGCAACTCTAAGGCGTTATCCGGTGCGGCGCAGGCTGCACCGGAACCCTGATTTCGAAGATGAATGTAATGCAAAAAAACGCCGCGGGCCGCTACCCCCTGTTAGCTTTACTGGCACTGATGTTGAACGGATGTGCCTGGGTTCCCTCAACACCGCTGGTGCAGGGCGCAACGACCGCTCAACCGCTGCCGGGACCCGTTCCGGTCGTCAATGGCTCTATTTACCAGACTGCGCAGCCTATCAACTATGGCTACCAGCCGCTGTTTGAAGACCGTCGCCCGCGTAACGTCGGGGATACATTGACGCTGGTGCTGCAAGAAAACGTGAGCGCCAGTAAGAGTTCATCAGCGAATGCCAGCCGCGATGGCAAAAGCAGTTTCTCAATGGATACTACGCCTCGCTATCTGGAAGGCTTGTTCGGCAATGCACGTGCAGACCTGACGAGCGCGGGTAGCAACTCGTTTAACGGCAAAGGCGGCGCTAACGCCAGCAATACATTTAGCGGCACGTTGACCGTTACGGTCGACCAGGTACTGATCAACGGCAATTTACACGTGGTGGGTGAAAAACAGATCGCCATCAACCAGGGCACTGAATTTATCCGCTTCTCAGGTGTTGTGAACCCACGCACCATCAGCGGCAGCAATACGGTTCCGTCCACACAGGTGGCGGACGCGCGCATCGAGTACGTCGGCAACGGCTACATTAACGAAGCGCAGAATATGGGCTGGCTGCAGCGTTTCTTCCTCAACTTATCGCCGATGTAACCGGGGTGAATTATGTTTAGATTTCTGGCTGGAATAGCGTTAGTGCTGGTGGCGTTTGTCGCCCAGGCCGACCGCATCCGGGACCTCACCAGTGTACAGGGCGTACGTGAAAACTCCTTAATTGGTTATGGCTTAGTGGTTGGCCTTGACGGAACGGGTGACCAGACCACCCAAACGCCATTCACTACTCAGAGCCTGAATAACATGTTGTCGCAGATGGGGATCACCGTCCCGGCTGGCACCAACATGCAGCTCAAAAACGTTGCGGCGGTCATGGTTACCGCCCAGCTTCCGGCGTTTGGCCGCCAGGGGCAGACCATTGACGTGGTGGTCTCCTCTATGGGTAACGCGAAAAGCCTGCGTGGCGGTACGCTGCTGATGACCCCGCTGAAAGGGGTGGATAGTCAGGTCTATGCCCTGGCGCAGGGAAATATTCTGGTCGGTGGCGCAGGCGCATCCGCCGGTGGCAGCAGCGTGGCGGTTAACCAGCTTAACGGTGGACGTATCACTGGCGGTGCCGTGATTGAACGCGAGTTACCTTCCCAGTTTGGCAATGGCAACACCATCAACCTGCAATTGAACCAGGACGACTTCACGATGGCGCAGCAGATTGCTGACACCATCAACCGTCGTGGCATGGGGGGCGCAACCGCGCTGGATGCCCGTACGGTTCAGGTCCGCGTGCCGCAAGGCGGTAGTTCGCAGGTTCGCATGCTGGCGGATATCCAGAACCTGGAAGTAGGTGTCGCGCCGCAGGACGCTAAAATTGTTATCAACTCCCGTACAGGTTCTGTTGTCATGAACCGCGAAGTAACGCTGGATAACTGCGCTGTGGCACAGGGGAACCTCTCGGTCACGGTCAACCAGTCAGCCAATGTCAGCCAGCCGAACACGCCGTTTGGCGGTGGTCAGACAGTGGTCACGCCGCAAACACAGATTGACCTGCGGCAGAGTGGCGGCTCCCTGCAAAGTATTCGTTCCAGCGCCAATCTGAATAGCGTGGTACGTGCACTGAACGCGCTGGGTGCAACACCTATTGACCTGATGTCCATTTTGCAATCAATGCAGAGCGCGGGTTGCCTGCGGGCTAAGCTGGAGATCATCTAATGCTGACTGACAGCCGCTTGATGGCGAGCGCAGCATGGGACGCGCAATCGCTTAACGAACTGAAAACCAAAGCCGGTCAGGATCCGCAGACTAACCTGCGGCCGGTGGCGCGTCAGGTTGAGGGGATGTTCGTGCAAATGATGCTGAAAAGCATGCGCGAAGCCCTGCCAAAAGACGGTATTTTCAGCAGCGATTCCACGCGGATGTACACCAGCTTATATGACCAACAAATTGCCCAGCAGATGACGGCAGGCAAGGGACTGGGACTGGCCGATATGATGGTCCAACAGATGTCCGGCGGGCAGGCGCCGGTTGCTCCGGATGACCAGATGCAGCAGGTGCCGATGAAATTCGATCCCGAAACCATCAACACCTATCAAAGCCAGGCTATTACGCAAATGGTGCGTAAGGCACTGCCGAAAGCGCCGGAAACGA
The DNA here is from genome assembly GCF_015167655.1 of Citrobacter sp. BDA59-3. Lineage (NCBI taxonomy): Bacteria > Pseudomonadati > Pseudomonadota > Gammaproteobacteria > Enterobacterales > Enterobacteriaceae > Citrobacter > Citrobacter sp. BDA59-3. The sequence continues at coordinate 3,337,284 of NZ_CP063427.1, read as the reverse complement.
GTGACGAGCCGCTGAGCGGTGACAGTAAAGACTTCCTGGCTCAACTTTCCCTGCCTGCTCGTCTTGCCAGTGAGCAAAGCGGGGTTCCTCACCATCTGATTCTGGCGCAGGCCGCGCTGGAATCGGGTTGGGGCCAGCGACAAATCACCCGTGAAAACGGTGCGCCGAGCTTTAACATTTTCGGCGTGAAGGCGACGCCTGGTTGGAAAGGGCCGACCACCGAAATCACCACCACTGAATATGAAAATGGCGAAGCCAAAAAGGTTAAAGCCAGGTTCCGTGTCTACAGCTCGTATCTGGAAGCGCTCTCTGATTATGTCAGCATGTTAAGTCGCAATCCGCGGTATGCGGCGGTGACGACAGCGGCAACGCCTGAACAAGGCGCACAGGCGTTGCAGAACGCGGGTTATGCCACCGATCCGAAATATGCGCAGAAACTGACAAGTATGATTCAGCAGCTTAAGTCGATGGGCGAGAAGGTCAGCAAGGCCTACAGCAATGATATTGAAAATCTGTTCTGAAACGACTCAAGTTCAGCTCAGGGTTGCCGATAATCGTTAGCAGGACTTATGTCTCAAAGTTTATAAGGAACCTCAATGGCCAACTTGATTAATACCGCGATGAGTGGGCTCAGTGCAGCCCAGGCGGCGCTTAATACCACCAGTAATAACATTTCAAGTTATAACGTGACGGGCTATACCCGCCAGACAACAGTCCTGACTGCGGCGAATAGCACTCTGGGTGCTGGTGGGTGGATTGGCAACGGTGCGTTTGTCTCTGGTGTGCAACGTGAATATGATTCGTTTATTACGAACCAGTTACGCGCAGCGAATACCCAGAGCAGCAGCCTGACGACCCGTTATAACCAGATGTCAAAAATTGACAACATGCTGTCGGGTTCAACCAATACGCTGGCCACTGCGCTGCAAGGTTTCTTCTCCAGTGTTCAGACGCTGGTCAGTAACGCCGAGGATTCGTCATCCCGCCAGAGTGTACTGGGTAAAGCCGATGGTCTGGTTAACCAGTTTAAAGTGGCTGACCAGTACCTGCGCGATCAGGACAAACAGGTTAACACCTCTATCTCATCAAGCGTTGATCAGATTAATAACTACACCAGCCAAATCGCTAATCTGAACGACCAAATTTCACGTCTGACGGCAGTAGGTGGCGGCGCATCGCCAAACGACCTGCTGGATCAGCGCGACCAACTGGTAAGTGAGCTAAACGGCATTGTGGGCGTTGAAGTCAGTGTCCAGGACAACAGCACGTTTAACATCACAATGGCGAATGGCTATACGCTGGTTCAGGGCAGTACTGCCCGTCAGCTGGCCGCGGTTGCATCCAGTGATGATCCTGCCCGTACGACGGTTGCTTATGTTGACCCGACCGCAGGGAACATTGAAATTCCGGAAAAACTGCTGACCACCGGTTCGCTGGGGGGCGTGTTGACTTTCCGCTCTCAGGATCTGGACAAAACCCGCAATACGCTGGGCCAGTTGGCTTATGTTTTCGCTGATAAGTTCAATGCACAGCATAAACAAGGCTATGACACCGATGGTGATCCGGGTACAGACTTCTTCACGATTGGCACGCCGTCTACCCTGAGCAATGCGAAAAACACCGGTACTGGTGCCCTGTCAACAATCATCAGTGACAGCACCAAAGTGCAGGCGACGGATTACAAACTGCTTAAAACAGATACTGGCTGGAATGTGACCCGACTGGCGGATAATACGGCGTTTGCCGTTACGCCGGATGCCAGCGGAAACCTCAGTTTTGACGGACTGACCGTCAGCGTTTCCGGTACAGCGAACAAAAACGACAGTTTCACGGTGAAACCGGTCGTGAACGCCATTACCAATATGAGCGTGGCGATCACCGATGAGTCGAAAATTGCCATGGCCGCCAGCGCGACTTCCGGTAAAAGCGACAATACCAATGGTCAGGCGCTGTTAAATCTGCAAAACAGCAAAGTCATCGGCAATACAAAAAGTTTTAACGATGCCTACGCGTCAATGATCAGCTATGTCGGTACAACAACTTCTACGCTGAAAACCAGCAGTACGACGCAGGCGAATGTGGTTACGCAACTTTCTGACCAGCAACAATCGATTTCTGGCGTCAACCTCGACGAAGAGTACGGTAACCTGCAGCGTTACCAGCAATATTATCTCGCAAACGCGCAGGTGTTGCAGACGGCAAACACGCTGTTCGATGCGATACTGAACGTACGCTAAGTAAGGGGTAAGAGATGCGTATTAGTACTCAGATGATGTATGACCAAAACATGCGTGGCATTACCAATTCACAGACTAAGTGGATGGATTATGGCTTGCAAATGTCGACAGGCCAGCGCGTGAACAAGCCTTCTGACGATCCGATTGCCGCCTCCCAGGCTGTAGTGGTTTCTCAGGCTCAACAGCAGAACGAGCAGTATAAAACCGCGCGTACTTTCGCTACTCAGAAAGTATCGTTGGAAGAAAGCGTGCTGTCACAGGTGACCACTGCTGTAACTGCGGCACATACCTCGCTGGTTGCGGCTGCGAACGGTACACTGAGCGACGATGACCGTGCGTCTATGGCGACAGAGCTACAAGGTGTTCGCGATCAATTGCTCAACCTGGCAAACAGCACTGATGGTAATGGTCGCTATATTTTTGGTGGCTATAAAACCGACACTCCACCGTTTAACGCCGCAGGTGCTTACAATGGCGGCAGTGTTGCGATCAGTCAGCAGGTGGATGCGTCCCGTAGCATGGTGATTGCCCACACGGGCGATCAGGTCTTCAATAGCATTACCAGCAATGCGATCCCGGAACCTGGTGGTGGTACTTCGCAAACCAACGTGTTCAGTATGTTAGATGACGCGATTGCGGCGCTGAAAGTCCCGGTTTCCGGTAACGAGGCAGCTCAGGCTGTTTCTCAGGCAGCCCTGGATAAAGCCAACCGTGGCCTGACTAACTCGCTGAATAACGTATCGACCGTTCGCGCGCAGTTGGGTACACAGTTGCAGGAGCTGACCAATCTCGATGAATTGGGTGATGACCGTTCGCTTTCGCTGAAAACACAGATGAGCGATCTCGTCGATGTAGACTGGAACTCAGTAATATCGTCTTACACCATGCAGCAGACGGCATTGCAGGCATCCTATAAAACATTTAGCGACATGCAAGGCATGTCGCTGTTCCAGCTCAATAAGTAATCTTCGCTTTAGAACATGTCTGGAAACTGGAACATGTTCTGTGTGCCTGCACCGGTATCCGGTGCGGGCCTTTTTTTTAGCCGATATTTCGCGATTGTGCAGTAACACGACGGTTATCCACTAAACGGATCACCAGGGCGACTGCGCCCGTCAACGTTGCCAGCGCCACCACGCCAGGCCAGGCGGCGATAGTATAAACTTTACTGCCCAGCGCTGAACCCAGCGCCATCCCAATGAACACCACAGTAAAGAGAAGGGCATTCAGACGGCCACGCGCCTTTGGCTCCAGGCCATACACCAGATTCTGGTGCGCCACGAGACTGGATTGTAAGCCAAGATCAAAACCAACAGCCGACAGGGCTATCAGTGCCAGTTGTCCATGCGGCGGCAATGCCGGCAGTGCGAACATCAGCGCAAAGGATATTGTGACCAGCCCGGCACCCAGTTGAGTCACTTTTTCAGCACCGACTTTATCTGCCAGTCCCCCGGCTAAGGGGGCCGCCAGTGCGCCTGCTGCACCTGCAATACCAAACATGCCTGCGACGGCGCTTCCGAGCTGATAGTTATCCAGCAACATTACTGCAAGGGTTGACCAGAAAGCGCTAAACGCGATGGATAAAAAGCCCTGCGCAAACGCAGCACGGCGTAGGGCAGGGTAACGCTGCCAAAGATGTGCCATCGTTTTCATCAGCGCGGGATAACCGAGCGTTGAATGCGCGGCGAATCGCGGCAACACAAACCACATCAGAACGGCGATAAATGCAATGCTGACAGCAGCAAGCTGGAACATAATGCGCCAGCCAAACGCTGCGCCGACAACGCCGCTCACGGTACGAGAAAGCAAAATACCCAACAGTAACCCCGTCATCACTGTACCGACGGTTTTCCCTTGCTTACCTTCGGGGGCAAGAATGGCGGCGGCGGGAACAATATCCTGCGCCATGGTGGCCGCCATCCCGATCAACAGACTGATAAGTAATAACCCCGGCAAATGTGTCATCAGACTACAGGCCAGCAGCAGTAAAGCCAGCGCCACGCTTTTCGCAAGAATAAGATGACGACGATCGTAACGGTCGCCCAGTGGCAATAAAAAGAGGATGCCCAGCGCGTAGCCTGCCTGCGTCAACGTCGGAACCAGCCCCATTCCGTTAACGGTCAAATGCAGATCGCTGCCCATCAGCGGTAATAAGGGTTGTGCATAATAAATCGCGGCGACGCTAAAACCCGCCCCCAGCGCCAGCGCAAAGATAATCCACTGCGCCGGATTTAACGATTGAGAACGACGGTTCATAACTTTTCCTCAAACATATTCATAGTTGGTGTGAATGTATTTTTGTCGATTACAGCGTGACGCGGTAGCCAGCAGAGTGGTAAAACGGTTATACGTGAAACGTATGGGAGATGTTTAAATGCAGCGTGCAGAACGTATAGACCGCGTTGATCTGATGCGCACGCTGGTGCGCATTGTAGAGGCGGGGTCGCTATCGGCCGCAGCGCGCCAGCTCAATACCACGCAGGCCACGGTGAGTCGTCGCCTGCAGTCGCTGGAAACCATGCTCGGGGTCAAACTGGTTCTTCGTACCACCCATGCGATGAAGCTCACCGACGATGGCGAGCGCTGCTATCAACATGCGAGACGTGTCATTGATGCCTGGCTTGCGCTGGAAGATGAACTGAGTCAGACAGAAGACGAGCCTGTCGGGATGCTTCGTGTACGGGCGCCTCATGCCTTCGGTCAGGAACAGCTCCTGGCCCCGCTGACGCATTTTCTGGAGCGCTATCCGCAGCTTTCAGTGCAATGGATGCTTAATGATAAGACCGTCAATTTTCTCAGCGAGAATCTTGATTGCGCGATTCGGGTTGGGGCCGAAGTGGACCCGGCGACGGTTTCCGTCCTGCTTGCCGAAGTTCCGCGTTCCATTGTCGCATCGCCGACGCTGCTGGCCCGTTTTGCGGAAATCCGTACGCCTCAGGATCTGGCGACGCTGCCGTGGATTGCGTTAAGCACTTTTTACCAGCATAACGTTGCCGTCACAAACGTGCTTAGCGGGGTAACAGAGCAAATAACCATTGCGCCAAGGCTCTATACCGACAGTTTATATGTGGCACGTAATACCGCGCTGTCGGGGCTGGGTGTGGCCATTGTCTCAAGCTGGACGGTGGAGCAGGATATTGGCAACGGCAGACTGGTGGCTTTACTGCCTGAGTGGCAGATCCCACCGTTGCCTGTGCATCTGGTGTATCCCTGGGCGCGTTATTATCCGGCACGTTTGCGGATGTTTCTCCAGTTGATGCGCGAAGTGATGCCGGGCCTGAGCGGAATGCGGCAGCCTGCGCTGAAAGCATAAAAAAGCCGACCCGGTGGTCGGCTTTTTATCAGCAGAGTGCTTATTCCGCCGCGTTTGGTCGTGTAGCTGGCGCTGTTGCGGTATGCGTGGCGCTATGACCGCCTGCAGAACCTTTGCCATCAAAGTTAAACTGCGGACGCACCCAGTCACTGTGACGCGGCGCTTCCGGCACATAGGCAGGTGCAGGTGCTTTGGTCATCGGCGCAGTGGCATGATGGACCTCGCTGGCTGCCACAGGGGCTACGCGCTCAATCGCTGCAGCAACCGGTGCCACAGGTTCAACAACCGGTGCTACCGGAGTAGCTTCTGGCTGTTTTTCCTCGACAGCGACAGGCGCTTGCGGTTGCTCTGCAACAGGTGCTGTGTCTTCAACAACCGGTGTCACGACGGCAGGTTCAGCGGCTTGCGCCACCTCTTCGGCGACCGGACGGTCTTCCTCTGCGATCAGTTCCGGCTGTGCTTCAACCGGGGCTTCGATCACTTCCGGATGCGTGGTTTCGACCACAACAGGCTCTGGCTCGATAACCGATGCCTGCGGTGCGACTTCAACCACTTCCTCAGTCGGTGCCTGTACATCAGCTACGACGGACTGCTGTTCTTGCTGAGCGGTGGCCACAACTTGTTCGACTTCGGCAATGGCAGGTGCGACATCGTTAGCGATGGCACTGTTTTGCTGCTCAACAACCGGTGCTTCTTGCACCTCGTCCTGAGGACGCGTAACCGGATAGCGAACCCACACTTTACCTGACGCCATTTCCGGAGAAGCACAAGCAATCTCCAGCGGCATTGCGGACTGTGCCGGGTAACGCTCATCACGGTAGCGACGGCGACGCTGACCACTGACGCGCAGATGACGCGGCGAACGGCGAGAACGACGCGGCATACCTGCGGTATCACGGTTTTCTGCGGTTTCTTCTTGCTCAGCGATGTTCTCTACAACAGCCGGCAGGTCCACTTTCGCCAGCTCTGTACGTTGTACAGGGGCTTCTGTGGTACCCGGCTCTACGGCAACAGTCTCTTCACTTGTGCTTGCCGGAGCATCACCGAAACGGACTTTCTGGTTCAACTGACGCTGTTTACGGCGCGGCATCACCTGAACGCGCTCTTCCTGTTCGACTTCCTGCTCAGGTTGTTCTTCACGATTCAGCGCTTTCACATCCTGCTGCGCCTGGCGTTTTTCGTCGTTATTACGACGACGATTGCGCTCGCGGCGGGAAGGCTGCTGCTCATCACGCTGTTTCGCTTTTTCCGTCTCTTCCGCAGCTACGGGTACTGGCTGACGAGCTTCACGCGCTTCGGCATTCTGCTGCGGTTTCTCACGGCGATTACGGCGATTGTCATCGCGGTTCTCGCGCGCTTCATTACCTTCTGCACGCGGCTCACGACGTTCATTGCGGTCGCGACGGTTACCCTGGCGCGATTTGCGGCGATCTTGCTGGCGCTCCTGCTTCTCTTCTTTTTTCTCTTCCTGAACTTCGACTGGTGCGGCAGTTTCACTCCCGGCAAACAGGTTTTTCAGGGCGGAGACAAGACGGCTAAGAAGACCCGGGGCGGCAGGTACGGCTACCGAAGGCTCGCTGCTTGCAGCCAGTTGCGGCTTCGCTACAGGGGCTTCAGGTGCCGTTGGCGCAGGCGGAATTTCCGGCATGACGAAAGTCGCCAGTGCAGGCTGCTCAGGGCGTTTACGCTCAGCAGATTCTTCATCTGACGGCATAGCCATCTCTTCTTCATGCAGCTTCGGCAGCATGTAGCTGAGGGTAGTTGTCTCTTCGCCTTTACGCACGCGCAGTACGGAATAGTGCGGCGTTTCCATCTGGTCGTTCGGTACGATTACGCAACGCACGCCACCCTGACGGGTTTCAATAGCGCTGACTGCGGCGCGTTTTTCGTTCAACAGATAGGAGGCGATCGGCACTGGAACGATGGCATGCACTTCCTGGGTATTCTCTTTCAGCGCTTCTTCTTCGATAAGACGCAGAATAGAAAGTGACAGGGATTCGTTGTCACGGATAGTCCCGGTTCCGCTACAACGCGGGCACACATGGTGGCTGGACTCGCCGAGTGACGGGCTCAGGCGCTGACGGGACATCTCCAGCAGGCCGAAGCGAGAAATATGGCTGATTTGAATACGCGCACGGTCCTGACGAACGGCTTCGCGTAGACGGTTTTCCACCGCGCGCTGATGGCGTACCGGCGTCATATCGATAAAGTCGATAACGATCAGACCGCCGAGGTCGCGCAGACGCAACTGACGTGCAATTTCGTCGGCCGCTTCCAGGTTAGTGTTAAAGGCGGTCTCTTCGATATCACCGCCACGGGTGGCACGTGCGGAGTTGATATCGATGGCGGTCAACGCTTCGGTGCTATCGATAACGATAGAGCCGCCGGACGGCAGACGGACTTCACGCTGGAAGGCGGATTCAATCTGCGATTCGATTTGGTAGTGGCTAAACAGCGGAATTTCACCGGTGTAGAGCTTAATTTTGCTGCTGAAATCCGGACGACCCAGCGCGGAGATATGCTGGCGAGCCAGCTCAAGCACTTTCGGGTTATCGATAAGGATTTCGCCGATGTCCTGACGCAGATAATCACGGAAAGCACGAACGATAACGTTACTTTCCTGGTGAATCAGGAACGGAGCAGGGCGGTTTTCAGCGGCCTTCTGAATAGCTTCCCAGTGTTTCAGGCGGAAGCTCAGATCCCACTGCAGGGCATCGGCAGACTTACCCACACCGGCGGTACGGACGATCAGACCCATGCCATCGGGCAATTCGAGGCTGGCCAGCGCTTCTTTCAGTTCGGTACGGTCGTCGCCCTCAATACGGCGAGAAATGCCACCCGCGCGCGGGTTGTTTGGCATCAGTACCAGATAGCTGCCTGCCAGGCTAATAAAGGTAGTCAGCGCAGCGCCTTTGTTGCCGCGTTCTTCTTTATCAATCTGGACGATAACTTCCTGACCTTCGCGCAACACATCTTTGATGTTCGGACGGCCATGAGAGTTGTAATTGGCAGGGAAATATTCGCGGGCAATTTCTTTGAGGGGAAGGAAACCGTGACGTTCAGCGCCGTAATCAACAAAGGCAGCTTCCAGGCTCGGTTCAATTCGGGTGATTTTACCTTTGTAGATGTTCGCTTTTTTCTGCTCGTGTCCAGGACTTTCAATATCCAGATCGTACAGACGCTGCCCATCAACAAGGGCGACACGCAACTCTTCTTGCTGAGTTGCGTTGATTAACATTCTTTTCATCGTAACTTACTCATTATTCTTACATTGACGACTAAGCTGCGGGCATGATGACGCCTTTCCGGGGGAGAACCGATGGCCTCGTGTCTGTTCACGTCGCCAACCTCACGGTTGTCGTTCGCTTAAGAGGCGCAGTGTGTCGGTTGCCTGTATTTCCTGTGGAAAACACAGCGCAATTATCAGGGGAACAGCCTGGGAAAAACTCTCCAGAGAAGATTCCATCTACCGGTAAGGACTGCAACCCGCAGCCCGCTAACTGCCTGAAAGTCCAATACGTCTTACGCCATTGCTGCGTGTATGGTCGGACAGGCAAAACTGGTCATTCCGCACAATTGCTTGTTATAACAAGATCCAACGCGGAAAACTGCAACATTATTCCTTGCGAACCCCGTTATAGCAAGCTGACTTTTACCTTTTATCACCCGGTTACTCACAGTTTTTTCACTTTTGCCTGGCGATTGGTTTAATAACCGCCAAAACGTCTGTGTCGAACGAAGCAGACCAGGATCAAAAGTAAATATAAGCATATAAAAATGAGTGGCGCTATTCATCGACGCTATTTAGAATCGCCTCCCATGAAAACTGAGACTCCTTCCGTAAAAATTGTTGCTATCGCCGATGACGAAGCGGGGCAACGCATCGATAACTTTTTACGCACCCAACTGAAAGGTGTGCCAAAAAGTATGATTTACCGCATCTTGCGTAAAGGCGAAGTCCGCGTGAATAAAAAACGCGTGAAGCCGGAATATAAGCTGGAAGCGGGCGATGAAGTGCGTATTCCACCTGTCCGCGTTGCGGAACGGGAAGAGGAAGCGGTTTCGCCGCACCTGCAAAAAGTTGCCGCGCTGAGCGACGTCATTCTTTATGAAGATGAACATATCCTGGTGCTGAATAAACCCTCTGGCACTGCGGTTCACGGCGGTAGTGGGCTAAGTTTCGGCGTCATTGAAGGGCTGCGCGCATTACGTCCGCAAGCGCGTTTTCTGGAACTGGTGCACCGTCTGGATCGAGACACCTCCGGTGTGCTGCTGGTCGCCAAAAAACGTTCCGCGCTGCGTTCCCTGCATGAGCAGTTGCGTGATAAAGGCATGCAGAAAGATTATCTGGCGCTGGTGCGCGGCCAGTGGCAGTCCCACGTCAAAGTGGTGCAGGCGCCGCTGTTGAAAAATATTCTCCAAAGCGGTGAGCGTATTGTACGCGTGAACCAGGAAGGAAAGCCGTCAGAAACCCGCTTTAAAGTCGAAGAGCGTTATGAAGCCGCGACACTGGTCCGTTGTAGCCCGGTGACGGGTCGTACGCATCAAATTCGCGTCCATACCCAATATGCGGGTCATCCTATTGCCTTTGACGATCGATATGGTGATCGTGAGTTTGATAAACAACTGGCAGGCACCGGGTTAACACGGCTGTTTCTGCATGCCGCGGCGTTGAAGTTTACCCACCCCAATACCGGCGAAACTATTCGTATAGAAGCACCGCTGGACGATCAGCTCAAGCGTTGTCTGCAAGTGCTACGCAACAACAAAGCATAAGTAAGGGCGGTCATGGTGACCGCCTTTCTTTTTATGTTATGCGCGAGTCGGTTTAAGCGGCACCGCAGTGTTCTTTTCCTTAATAGGCAGATTGACCAGCGCGGCCAGTAGGGCCAGGGCGATATCTGCATACCATACCCAGTCGAGATTCCCTGCATATTGCATGGCCAGTCCACCCAGCCATGCGCCAAAGAAAGCGCCGACCTGATGTGAAAACAAGGTAAAGCCAAACAGTGTCGCCAGATAACGGGTTCCAAACAACTTACCAACAATACCTGCCGTTGGCGGCACGGTAGCAAGCCAGGTTAATCCTATCGCACAGGCGAAGAGATAGAATGCCAGCGTCGTTTTTGGTGACAGCAAAAAAGCGATAATCAGTATTGCACGGGACGCGTATAGCACGGCGAGGATATATTTCATCGGGAATCGCTTGCCGAGAAACCCCGCGAAAATACTGCCTGCGATATTACAAAGTCCGATCAGCGAAAGGCTAATGGCAGAGACAGAGGCATCGTGTCCACACAGGCTAACTTCACTCGGCAAATGCGTAGTGAGAAACGCCACGTGGAAGCCACAGGTCAAAAAACCGGCATGCAGAAGCAAATAGCTAGGATGACGAAAGGCCGCGCGAATTTGCTGTTTAAGCCCCGGATCGTCTGATACTGCAGGTTGAGTCAGCGTGGGGGAAGGTTTTTCGCTTTTCCGACACAGAAACCACGATGGAATTATTGTCGACAGCGCGGCGAGGGCCAGGAAAACCAGTCCTGTGGCGACACCACGCAGACTGACAATAAACTGTATTAGCGGGGCGAAGATAAATTGCCCCATCGAGCCACCGGCGTTAATCATACCGCTGGCAACGGAGCCTTTATCAGATGGCAATCTTCCCGCGACGATGCCGATTAATACAGAGAAGCTACCCGCGGCGGCGCCAGCCGGGCTTAATAGTCCCTGTGCGAGCGTCAGCGGTAAAAAAGAGGACGCCCACAGTGTGCCAAGCTGCCCCAACGCTATAAGGACAGCACCGATGACCAACACGTTGAAAGCACCGCGCTTATCCGCCCACGCCCCAAACAGTGGCTGAAATGCGCCCCACATCAGTTGGCCTATTGCCAGTGCCATACTGACTTCGGCAATGCTCATTGTGGTGGAGTGCACAATAGGGTGCACAAACAGCCCCACCGTCTGCCGTACACCCATGGTTATCATTAAAATCAGACTGGCCAGGGCAACCAGCGACCACAGCCCCGCTGACGGTTCTTGAGATACGCGACGTTTCACCACCGGGGCTTCCTTACATAACCTCTGTACATGAGTAGATTTATTAGCGCGATAGCGGGTTACAGCCTTCCCGGCGCAGCATCTGGCACAGCGCAATCAGCGGCAGGCCAACCAGCGTATTCGGATCGCGCCCTTCCAGGCGGTCAAAAAGCGCAATCCCAAGACCTTCACTCTTAAAGCTTCCCGCACAGTGCAGGGGGTTTTCTTTACGCACGTAGTCTTCTATTTCCTGGGCACTCAGGTGGCGAAAATGCACATCGAAAGGTTCGCACTCGGTTTGTAAATGACCCGTTGCGGAATTAAACAGCGCCAGCCCGGTATAAAATGTCACAATATTTCCGCTGGCCCGGGTTAATTGCTGACGTGCATTTTCTTCGGTCAGCGGCTTGCCGGTAATTTCACCTTCCAGCATGCACACTTGATCAGATCCAATAATCAAATGATGGGGAAAGCGTTGGGCCAGCGATTGCGCTTTCTCTTGCGCAAGTCGCAGCACGAGGTGGCGGGGGGACTCGCCGGGTTGTGGGGTTTCGTCGGTCAGTGGCGCGGCACATTCGAACGCCAGCCCGAGCTTCTCTAATAACGCACGACGCCAGGGCGATGTCGATGCAAGAACAATATCTGACATATTTTTTTCACCAAATATGGCTTAACCATGACAGGCATTTTAAACTGTAGGCCGCAATGTGTGCGAATTATTGGCAAAAGGCAACCTCAGGCTGCCTTTTTCTTTGACTCTATGACGTTACAAAGTTAATATGCGCGCCCTATGCAAAAGGTAAAATTACCCCTGACTCTCGATCCGGTTCGCACGGCTCAGAAACGCCTTGATTATGAGGGCATCTATCTGCCCAATCAGGTTGAGCGTGTCGCCGAATCTGTAGTCAGTGTGGACAGTGATGTGGAATGCTCCATTTCGTTCGCCATCGACAACCAACGCCTCGCGGTTATAACCGGCGATGCGAAAGTGACGGTGTCCCTCGAATGCCAGCGTTGCGGCAAGCCGTTTACCCATCAGGTTCACACAACATATTGTTTTAGTCCTGTCCGTTCAGACGAACAGGCTGAAGCACTGCCGGAAGCGTATGAACCGATTGAGGTTAACGACTTCGGTGAAATCGATCTGCTGGCGATGGTTGAAGATGAAATCATCCTCTCCTTGCCTGTAGTTCCGGTGCATGATTCTGAACACTGTGAAGTGTCCGAGGCGGACATGGTCTTTGGTGAACTGCCTGATGAAGCGCAAAAGCCAAACCCATTTGCCGTATTAGCCAGCTTAAAGCGTAAGTAATAGGTTTTCCCCGCTCAAACGGGGGTAAATCGTAATTAAGGAGTAAGGTCCATGGCCGTACAACAGAATAAACCAACCCGTTCCAAACGTGGCATGCGTCGTTCTCATGACGCGCTGACCGCAGTCACCAGCTTGTCTGTAGACAAAACCTCTGGTGAAACCCACCTGCGTCACCACGTTACCGCCGACGGTTTCTACCGCGGTCGCAAGGTAATCACTAAGTAATCACGCGCAAGCGTGATCAAACTTAGTGAGGATTTCCCCGTGAAAGCGGGGATTTACCGATACCTTGACTCGTCTAACCCTGGCGTTAGATGTCATGGGGGGCGATTTTGGCCCTTCCGTGACAGTGCCTGCAGCTTTGCAGGCACTGAACTCTAATTCGCATCTTAATCTTCTTTTAGTCGGCGATCCCGACGCTATCACACCATTGCTCGCCAAAGCTGATTTCGAGCAACGCTCGCGTTTGCTTGTTATTCCCGCACAGTCAGTTATTGCCAGCGATGCGCGCCCCTCGCAAGCTGTCCGCAACAGTCGCGGCAGTTCAATGCGGATGGCGCTGGAGCTTGTAAAAGAAGGTCGTGCCGAGGCCTGCGTCAGTGCCGGTAATACCGGCGCGCTGATGGGGCTGGCTAAAATGTTGCTCAAACCCATTGAGGGCATTGAGCGTCCCGCGCTGGTGACTGTTTTACCGCACCAGCAGAAAGGGAAAACGGTGGTGCTCGATTTAGGCGCCAACGTCGACTGCGATGGCAAGATGCTGGCGCAGTTTGCAGTAATGGGTGCGGTGATGGCAGAAGAAGTTTTGGAGATCGCTAACCCCCGCGTGGCGCTTCTGAACATTGGTGAAGAAGAGACCAAAGGCCATGACAACATTCGCGATGCTGCAGCGATTTTAAAAGCGGTTCCGACGATTAACTATATTGGTTATCTGGAAGCGAACGAATTACTCACCGGTAAAACGGATGTACTGGTTTGTGACGGTTTTACGGGAAACGTCACATTAAAAACGATGGAAGGTGTTGTCAGAGTGTTTCTTTCGCTGCTGAAATCTCAGGGTGAAGGGAAAAAACGGTCGTGGTGGCTGATTTTATTAAAGCGTTGGTTACAAAAAAGCCTGAGCAGGCGATTCAGTCACCTCAACCCCGACCAGTATAATGGCGCCTGTCTGTTAGGATTGCGCGGCACGGTGATTAAGAGTCATGGTGCTGCCAATCAGCGAGCATTTACCGTCGCGATTGAACAGGCAGTGCAGGCGGTGCAGCGGCAAGTTCCCCGGCGAATTGCCGCTCGCCTGGAATCTGTGTTACCGGAAAAAGACTGAGCGTACATGTATACGAAGATTATTGGTACCGGCAGCTATCTGCCTGAACAAGTGCGAACTAACGCCGACCTGGAAAAAATGGTGGATACGTCTGACGAGTGGATTGTCACCCGCACAGGTATTCGTGAACGCCGTATTGCTGCGCCAGATGAAACCGTCTCCACCATGGGGTTTGAAGCTGCAAAGCGCGCCCTGGAAATGGCAGGTATCAGCACGGATGAGATTGGTCTGATTATTGTCGCTACCACCTCCGCAACGCATGCATTCCCTAGCGCCGCATGTCAGGTGCAGAACATGTTAGGCGTGAAAGGCTGCCCGGCATTTGATGTTGCTGCTGCCTGCGCGGGTTTCACCTATGCGCTTAGCATCGCCGATCAATATGTAAAATCGGGCGCGGTGAAAAATGCGCTGGTGATCGGTTCTGACGTTCTGGCGCGTACCTGCGACCCGGAAGATCGTGGCACCATTATTATTTTTGGCGATGGCGCGGGCGCAGTTGTGCTCGGCGCATCCGAAGAGCCGGGTATCATCTCTACGCATCTGCATGCTGACGGTAGTTACGGCGAACTGTTAACGCTGCCGAATGCCGATCGTGTGCATCCAGAGAGTCCTATTTTCCTGACAATGGCAGGAAACGAAGTCTTTAAAGTGGCGGTGACTGAGCTTTCTCGCATCGTCGACGAAACCCTCGAAGCGAATAATTTGCAGCGCAGCGAGCTGAACTGGCTGGTGCCGCATCAGGCAAATCTGCGCATTATCAGCGCGACAGCCAAAAAACTGGGCATGTCGCTCGATAACGTGGTGGTGACACTCGATCGTCACGGTAATACTTCTGCGGCGTCTGTCCCTTGTGCGCTGGATGAAGCGGTTCGCGACGGGCGCATTCAGCGCGGCCAATTGATTCTGCTGGAAGCCTTTGGTGGTGGTTTCACCTGGGGCTCTGCGCTGGTTCGTTTCTAGTACTAAGGATAAAAACATGACGCAATTTGCATTTGTGTTCCCGGGACAGGGCTCTCAAACCGTGGGTATGTTAGCTGACATGGCAGCAACTCACCCGGTTGTTGAAGAGACATTCCGTGAAGCCTCTGCGGCACTTGGCTACGATCTGTGGGCCCTTGTTCAACAAGGGCCGGCGGAAGAGTTGAATAAAACCTGGCAGACGCAGCCTGCATTGTTGACGGCTTCCGTTGCCTTATGGCGTGTGTGGCAGCAACAGGGCGGTAAAACCCCTGCGTTGATGGCCGGCCACAGCCTGGGCGAGTACTCTGCACTGGTCTGTGCAGGTGTTATCACGTTTGCAGACGCGGTGCGTCTGGTCGAACTGCGCGGTAAATTCATGCAGGAAGCCGTGCCGGAAGGTACTGGTGCTATGGCGGCAATTATCGGTCTGGATGATGCGTCTATTGCCAAAGCATGTGAAGAGTCCGCGCAAGGGCAGGTTGTTTCTCCGGTAAACTATAATTCTCCGGGCCAGGTTGTTATCGCCGGCCACAAAGATGCGGTTGATCGTGCGGGTGCTGCCTGTAAAGCTGCTGGCGCGAAGCGCGCGCTGCCGCTGCCGGTCAGTGTGCCATCCCACTGTGCGCTGATGAAACCTGCTGCAGAGAAACTGGCGACGGAATTAGAAAAAATCACGTTCAGCGCCCCGCAGGTTCCGGTTGTAAACAATGTTGATGTGAAATGCGAAACGTCGCCGGAAGCAATTCGTCACGCGCTGGTGCGTCAGCTTTACAGCCCGGTGCAATGGACCAAAAGCGTTGAATTTATGGCATCACAGGGCGTTGAGCACCTGTATGAAGTTGGCCCAGGTAAAGTGCTTACCGGTCTGACAAAACGTATTGTTGATACCCTGACAGCGTCTGCGCTTAATGAGCCAGCCGCGCTGTCAGAGGCACTTGCGCAATAAAAGAGGAAAACCATGAGTTTTGAAGGAAAAGTCGCGCTTGTTACCGGCGCGAGCCGTGGCATTGGCCGCGCAATCGCGGAAGCCCTTGTTGCTCGTGGCGCGAAGGTTATCGGTACTGCAACCAGCGAAAATGGCGCTCAGGCTATTAGTGATTATTTAGGTGCCAACGGTAAAGGTCTGATGTTGAATGTGACCGATCCTGCATCTATTGAATCTGTGCTGGAAAACATTCGTGCCGGGTTTGGCGAAGTTGATATCCTGGTCAATAATGCCGGTATCACTCGCGATAACCTGTTAATGCGCATGAAAGATGACGAGTGGAACGATATTATCGAAACTAACCTGTCATCGGTTTTCCGTCTGTCAAAAGCGGTGATGCGCGCTATGATGAAAAAGCGTCATGGTCGTATCATCACTATCGGTTCTGTGGTTGGTACCATGGGAAATGCTGGTCAGGCAAACTACGCTGCGGCGAAGGCGGGTCTGATTGGTTTCAGTAAATCGCTGGCGCGAGAAGTCGCATCACGCGGGATTACTGTGAACGTTGTTGCTCCGGGCTTTATTGAAACGGACATGACGCGTGCGCTGACCGAAGATCAGCGTGCGGGTATTCTGGCGCAAGTTCCAGCGGGTCGCCTTGGCGGTGCTCAGGAAATCGCCAGCGCGGTTGCATTTTTAGCCTCTGACGAAGCGGGTTACATCACTGGTGAGACCCTGCACGTCAACGGCGGAATGTATATGGTTTAACCACGATTAAAATTATTTGCGTTATTAGGGCGAAAGGCCTCAAAATAGCGTAAAATCGTGGTACGAACTGCCGGGATTTAGTTGCAAATTTTTCAACATTTTATACACTACGAAAACCATC
This sequence comes from Citrobacter sp. BDA59-3, assembly GCF_015167655.1. NCBI lineage: Bacteria > Pseudomonadati > Pseudomonadota > Gammaproteobacteria > Enterobacterales > Enterobacteriaceae > Citrobacter > Citrobacter sp. BDA59-3. The sequence goes on along the minus strand of NZ_CP063427.1, from coordinate 3,320,288 downwards.
GCGAAAGCGAGTTTTGATAGGAAATTTAAGAGTATGAGCACTATCGAAGAACGCGTTAAGAAAATTATCGGCGAGCAGCTGGGCGTTAAGCAGGAAGAAGTTACCAACAATGCTTCCTTCGTTGAAGACCTGGGCGCTGATTCTCTTGACACCGTTGAGCTGGTAATGGCTCTGGAAGAAGAGTTTGATACTGAGATTCCGGACGAAGAAGCTGAGAAAATCACCACCGTTCAGGCTGCCATTGATTACATCAACGGTCACCAGGCGTAAGTGAACATCTCCAGGCGGTCATTCGACCGCCTGAGTTTTATCTTTTATCCCCCTAATCTTAATCTTTTTTCCCTCCCTGGAGGACAACCGTGTCTAAGCGTCGTGTAGTTGTGACCGGACTGGGCATGTTGTCTCCTGTCGGCAATACCGTAGAGTCTACCTGGAAAGCTCTCCTTGCCGGTCAGAGTGGCATCAGCCTGATCGACCATTTCGATACTAGCGCCTACGCAACGAAATTTGCTGGCTTAGTAAAGGACTTTAACTGTGAAGACATCATCTCGCGTAAAGAACAGCGCAAGATGGATGACTTTATTCAATATGGAATTGTCGCTGGCGTTCAGGCCATGCAGGATTCTGGCCTTGAAGTGACGGAAGAGAACGCAACCCGCATCGGTGCCGCTATTGGTTCCGGTATTGGTGGTCTCGGCCTGATTGAGGAAAACCACAGTTCTTTAGTGAATGGTGGCCCGCGTAAAATCAGCCCGTTCTTCGTCCCGTCGACGATTGTTAATATGGTGGCCGGTCACCTGACCATCATGTTTGGCCTCCGCGGCCCAAGTATTTCGATTGCCACAGCCTGTACATCTGGTGTGCATAATATCGGCCATGCTGCACGCATGATCGCCTATGGCGATGCGGATGCGATGCTTGCCGGTGGCGCAGAAAAAGCGAGTACCCCGCTGGGCGTGGGTGGCTTTGGTGCGGCACGTGCGCTTTCTACACGCAACGATAATCCTCAGGCTGCGAGCCGTCCGTGGGATCAGGACCGTGATGGTTTTGTTCTTGGCGATGGCGCAGGCATTATCATGCTTGAAGAGTATGAGCACGCGAAAAAACGTGGTGCGAAAATTTATGCGGAAATCGTTGGTTTCGGCATGAGTAGCGATGCTTACCACATGACTTCTCCGCCGGAAAACGGTGCGGGTGCTGCTGATGCGATGGTCAACGCCATTCGTGATGCGGGCCTTGAACCTGGCCAAATCGGTTATGTAAACGCCCATGGCACATCGACCCCGGCGGGTGACAAAGCTGAAGCGCAGGCGGTTAAATCCGTGTTTGGTGATGCAGCAAGCCGCATTATGGTTAGCTCTACCAAATCTATGACGGGCCACCTGCTGGGTGCTGCGGGCGCGGTAGAGTCTATCTTCTCTATCCTTGCACTGCGCGACCAGGCTGTTCCGCCGACCATCAACCTGGATAACCCGTCTGAGGGTTGCGATCTGGATTTCGTTCCGCACGAAGCCCGTCAGGTAAATGGTCTGGAGTACACGCTGTGTAACTCTTTTGGCTTTGGTGGTACTAACGGCTCCCTGATCTTCAAAAAGGTCTGAGTGTAGCGCTGTTTATTACCCCAGCCTGTAAAAAGGTCCGCACTGCGGGCCTTTTTTATTCAGTTTTCTCCGCTTGTCCTGCGCAGAGTGTCCTGCCACACTAATCAGCCACGCATAAGGAGCCTCTATGTTGTTGATTAATGGTTGCGAGCAGACATTTCTTGCCGCAAATGACAGAGCGACTCAGTTTGGCGACGGCTGTTTCACGACGGCGCGTATCGACAACGGCACTATCAGTCTGTTGGCTGAACATCTGCATCGTCTGAAACTCGCCTGTGACAGGCTCTTTATCCCTTTTAACCAGTGGGAAACACTGGAAGACGAAATGCGTCGTCTCGCCTCGGGAAGGACAAGTGGAGTCCTGAAAGCAATTATCAGCCGGGGCGGTGGTGGACGTGGTTATAGCGGAGCCGGGTGCCAGAGTCCGACGCGTATTCTCAGCGTTTCTGCGTATCCGACGCATTACGCTCGCTGGCGAGAAGAGGGGGTTACGCTGTCACTTAGCCCGGTACGTCTGGGGCGCAACCCGCATCTTGCCGGTATTAAACATCTCAATCGGCTGGAGCAAGTCCTGATCCGCCGTTATCTTGAGCAATCTCATGGTGACGAGGCGCTGGTTCTTGACAGTGAAGGGTGGATTACGGAATGCTGTGCCGCGAATATTTTCTGGCGCAAAGGCCACGATGTATTTACCCCAAACCTGAGTCAGGCTGGCGTTGATGGCATCATGCGACAATTTTGTCTGCGCCAACTGGCATCTTCCGACTATCGCGTTGTCGAAATCAATGCGTCGCCAGATGCACTTAACACTGCTGATGAAGTCATCATCTGTAATGCATTAATGCCCATGATCCCCGTGCGCGCGTGGGAGGGCATAAGCTGGACTTCCCGGGAGTTGTACCAATTTTTAGCCCCTCTTTGTGAGCATCCGATATCGTCATGAAAAAAATGTTGCGCGTTGTATTTCTCCTTCTGCTGGTCCTGGTGATTGCGGCAGGCGCGGGTATATGGAAAGTTCGCCAGTTGGCCGACAGTAAGCTCCTCATTAAAGAGGAGACTATTTTTACACTGGAAGCAGGAACCGGGCGCGTTGCGTTGGGTGAACAGCTTTATAGCGAGAAGGTGATTAACCGCCCGCGCGTTTTCCAGTGGTTGCTGCGCGTGGAGCCTGATCTTTCGCACTTTAAAGCCGGTACCTATCGGTTTACCCCTACTATGACGGTGCGTGACATGCTCCAGTTGCTGGAAAGCGGCAAAGAGGCGCAGTTCCCACTCCGTCTGGTTGAAGGGATGCGGTTAAGTGATTATCTGCAGCAACTGCGTGACGCACCCTATATCAAGCACACCCTGAAAGATGATGAATACGCGACGGTTGCGAAGGCGCTGGATTTCGAGCATGCGGACTGGGTGGAAGGGTGGTTCTGGCCGGATACCTGGATGTATACCGCAAATACCACGGATATTGCACTGCTAAAGCGTGCGCACCAAAAAATGGTGCGGGCGATTGATCAGGCGTGGGAAGGGCGTATGGAGGGGTTACCCTACCAGGATAAAAACCAGATGGTGACGCTGGCGTCTATCATCGAGAAAGAGACGGCGGTGGCCAGCGAGCGCGATAAGGTCGCATCGGTCTTTATTAACCGTTTGCGAATTGGGATGCGACTACAAACGGATCCCACCGTGATTTACGGGATGGGGGAGCGGTATAATGGTAAGTTGTCACGTACCGACCTGGAAACGCCAACGCCGTACAATACCTATATCATCAGCGGCCTGCCGCCGGGCCCGATTGCCACGCCTGGCGAAGCCTCATTGAAAGCCGCGGCGCACCCGGCAAAAACGCCGTATCTCTATTTTGTCGCTGATGGCAAGGGTGGTCACACATTTAACACCAATCTCGCGAGCCACAATCGGTCAGTGCAGGACTATTTAAAAGTACTTAAGGAAAAAAATGGGCAGTAAATACATCGTCATTGAAGGGCTCGAAGGGGCAGGAAAAACCACCGCGCGTGATGTCGTGGTCGACACGCTACGTCAACTGGGCGTAGAGGAGATGGTTTTCACCCGCGAGCCGGGCGGTACGCAACTGGCAGAAAAACTGCGCAGCCTGGTACTGGATATTCGTTCTGTTGGCGATGAGACGATTACGGTTAAGGCCGAAGTATTAATGTTTTATGCTGCCCGCGTTCAATTGGTGGAGACGGTGATTAAACCGGCACTGGCCAACGGAAGTTGGGTGATTGGCGATCGTCACGACCTCTCTACACAAGCCTATCAGGGCGGTGGACGTGGCGTTGACCAGACCATGCTGGCAACATTGCGCGACGCGGTGTTGGGTGATTTCCGCCCGGACCTGACGCTTTATCTGGACGTGACGCCCGAAGTCGGACTCAAGCGCGCCCGTGCTCGCGGTGAGCTGGACCGCATTGAACAGGAATCTCTGGATTTCTTCAACCGCACACGTGCCCGCTACCTTGAGCTGGCGGCGGCAGATGACAGCATTCGCACCATCGACGCCACGCAATCGCTCGAATACGTGGTGGCGGATATCCGCCAGACCGTCACCGCCTGGGTGCAGGAGCAGGGCGCATGAGATGGTACCCGTGGCTGCGAGCGGATTATGAGCAACTGGTCGCCAGTTATCATGCCGGTCGCGGACATCATGCCTTGCTGGTCCACGCGCTACCGGGAATGGGTGACGATGCGCTGATCTATGCGCTGAGCCGTTATCTGCTTTGCCAGCATCCGGAAAATGCCAAAAGCTGCGGCCATTGCCGGGGCTGCCAGTTAATGCAGGCGGGGACGCATCCGGATTATTACCCGTTAGCACCAGAAAAGGGCAAGGCCACGCTCGGGATCGACGCGGTGCGCGAGGTCAGTGAAAAACTGTATGAACACGCCCGTCTTGGCGGCGCTAAAGTGGTCTGGATTCAGGACGCCGCGCTTTTAACAGACGCCGCGGCAAATGCCCTGCTCAAAACGCTGGAAGAGCCGCCGAAAGAGACCTGGTTTTTTATGAGCTGTCGCGAACCGGCGCGCTTACTGGCAACCTTGCGTAGCCGCTGTCGGATACATCACCTCGCACCGCCTGCTGAGAACTATGCCTGCGCCTGGCTTGCTCGCGAGCACAGCGCGTCACAAGAGACCATTGTCAGCGCATTACGCCTGTGTGGCGGCGCACCCGGTGCGGCTGAGCAACTGCTGCAGGCGGACAACCTCGCACCGCGTCAGGCGCTGTGTCAGTGCCTTGGGCAGATACTCAATAATGGCGACTGGCTTTCGCTACTGGCGACATTGAACCACGAACAGGTGGCCGAACGCCTGCACTGGCTGGCGACACTGCTGCTCGATGCCCTCAAGGTTCAGCAGGGCGCAACATTGCTGACGAATATGGATGCGATAATGCTGGTGCGCCAGCTTGCCAGCCAGTTTAATGGCGAACGCCTGCAAGCCTGCCTTCACGCGGCGGTAGAATGCCGCGAACAGTTGATGACTGTAGTGGGCGTCAACCGTGAATTGTTATTGACCGACCTTTTATTACGCATTGAGCGTTACCTGCAACCCGGCGCTACGTTGCCCGGACAGCATTTCTAAGAGAGAGATTATGTTTTTAGTCGACTCCCATTGCCATCTTGATGGCCTGGATTATCAGTCGTTACATACGGATGTTAATGACGCGCTAGAAAAAGCCGCGGCCCGCGACGTGAAATTCTTCCTCGCCGTGGCGACGACACTGCCGGGTTACCGCAGTATGCGCGACCTGGTGGGAGAGCGTAGCGATGTGGCTTTTTCCTGCGGCGTACATCCGCTCAATCAGGATGAAGACTATGCGGTGGAAGATTTACGCCGCATGGCCGCAGAAGAAGGCGTTGTGGCAATGGGTGAAACGGGTCTGGACTATTATTACACGCCGGAAACCAAAGCCCGCCAGCAAGCGTCGTTTCGTGATCATATCCGTATTGGTCGTGAACTGAATAAGCCGGTAATTGTTCACACCCGTGATGCGCGGGCAGATACGCTGGCTATCCTTCGCGAAGAAAAGGTGACGGATTGCGGAGGCGTACTACACTGTTTTACGGAAGACAGGGAAACGGCAGGTCAGTTATTAGATCTGGGCTTCTATATTTCGTTTTCCGGGATCGTCACCTTCCGTAACGCGGAGCAATTGCGTGATGCGGCGCGTTACGTTCCGCTCGATCGTTTGCTGGTGGAGACAGATTCACCTTATCTGGCACCGGTTCCTCATCGCGGTAAAGAAAACCAACCGGCGTATGTCCGGGATGTTGCTGAATACATGGCAGTTTTGAAGGGCGTTTCGGTCGATGAACTGGCGCAACAAACCACAGAAAACTTCGCCAAACTGTTCCATATCGATCCGGCCCGCCTGCAATCCCTCTGAATTTTCAGCTTATTTTAGTGCTCGTAATTAATAAGTAATGAGAGTAAAGTTCACCGCCACAAAAGAGGCGGTGAACGCTTTTTTTGACACATTCGGTAATGGGTTTTGTAAATCTATGAAAGTTTTTCCTCTGGCGCTAACTGAAACGTGATAGCCGTCAAACAAACTTATGCGGATTTATTTTACTCTGTGTAATAAATAAAGGGCACTTAGATGTCCTGTTCACAGCACGGTTCTCCCCCCGTGCCAATGCGCAAAAAGCGTAAAAAAAGCACAAATACTCAGGAGCACTCTCAATTATGTTTAAGAATGCATTTGCTAACCTGCAGAAGGTCGGTAAATCGCTGATGCTGCCGGTATCCGTACTGCCTATCGCAGGTATCCTGCTGGGCGTCGGGTCTGCTAACTTCAGCTGGCTGCCAGAAGTGGTTTCTCACGTAATGGCCGAAGCAGGCGGTTCTGTTTTTGCTAACATGCCGCTGATCTTCGCTATCGGTGTTGCTCTTGGCTTCACCAATAACGATGGCGTATCTGGTCTTGCTGCTGTGGTGGCCTACGGCATCATGGTGAAAACCATGTCCGTGGTTGCACCTCTGGTACTGCATTTACCTGCAGAAGAAATCGCGGCTAAACACCTGGCAGATACCGGTGTCCTCGGTGGTATCATCGCCGGTGCCATCGCTGCGTATATGTTTAACCGTTTCTACCGTATCAAGCTGCCTGAGTATCTGGGCTTCTTCGCCGGTAAGCGTTTTGTTCCGATTATCTCCGGTCTGGCCGCTATTATCTTCGGTGTTGTTCTGTCCTTCATTTGGCCACCGATTGGTACTGCTATTCAGGAATTCTCTCAATGGGCTGCCTACCAGAACCCGGTTGTTGCGTTCGGTATCTACGGCTTCATCGAGCGCTGCCTGGTACCGTTTGGTCTGCACCACATCTGGAACGTTCCTTTCCAGATGCAGATCGGCGAATTCACCAACGCTGCAGGCCAGGTATTCCACGGCGATATCCCGCGTTACATGGCAGGCGACCCGACTGCGGGCAAACTGTCTGGCGGCTTCCTGTTCAAAATGTATGGCCTGCCGGCTGCTGCTATCGCGATTTGGCACTCTGCTAAACCAGAGAACCGCGCGAAAGTGGGCGGTATCATGATCTCCGCAGCGTTGACCTCGTTCCTGACCGGTATCACCGAGCCGATCGAGTTCTCCTTCATGTTCGTTGCGCCGATCCTGTACGCAATCCATGCGATTCTGGCTGGTCTGGCATTCCCGATCTGTATCCTGCTGGGTATGCGTGACGGTACGTCCTTCTCTCACGGCCTGATCGACTTCATCGTCCTGTCCGGTAACGGCAGCAAACTGTGGTTGTTCCCGGTTGTAGGTCTGTGCTACGCAGCGATTTACTACACCGTGTTCCGCGTACTGATTAAAGCGCTGGATCTGAAAACCCCGGGTCGTGAAGATGCGTCCGAAGAGTCTAAAGCTGGCGCAACCAGCGAAATGGCTCCGGCACTGGTCGCTGCGTTCGGCGGTAAAGAAAACATCACTAACCTGGATGCTTGCATCACTCGTCTGCGCGTTAGCGTTGCCGATGTGGCAAAAGTTGACCAGCCTGGTCTGAAAAAACTGGGCGCGGCAGGTGTGGTGGTTGCTGGTTCTGGTGTACAGGCAATTTTCGGTACTAAATCCGATAACCTGAAAACCGAAATGGATGAGTACATCCGTAGCAACTAAGCCGTAAAGTCTGGGGAGACTGAGGCAGCCGAAAGGCTGCCTTTTTTACGTTTAAGGGTTTTACATTTAAGGCAAATGAGACAAGAAGGTCATCTGTCACGTCAGAAAGGTGAAGGGCAATGAGATATAAAAAGCCCGTCAGCGAACTAACGGGCAGGGGGTAGCATCTGAACACCGTCATCAGAAGCTATAGCTGGCGCTGAGGGAGAAATTACGCGGTGCGCCGTAGACGGTATAGCTGCCTACATAATCGTAGTACTCACGGTCAAACACATTGTTCAGGTTTGCCTGGACGGCGAAATCTTTAGTGACCTGATAGCGCCCGAACAGATTCACCAGTGCATAGCTGCCTTGTTCTGCGCGCTGGGTATCTGACACGTCGGTCCAGACTTTGTTCTGCCAGTTAACCCCTCCGCCGATTGTTAACTCAGGCAGTGCCGGCAACTGATAGCGGGTAAACAACTTCATGGTGGTTCGCGGTTGATCGGAACTGACTGCCTTGCCCTGTTTGTCTTCGGCAATAAAGCGAGTCGCACCGAAGGTTAACTGCCAGTTATCGGTCAGCGCACCGTTCAGCTCAAACTCGATACCTTTACTGACGACGCCATCCAGAGATTCATAGATAGACTCCCCGCCAGGCATGTAAGTGTACGTATTACTGGCGATACCGTCTTGCTCTATACGGAACACGGCAATAGATGTTGTCAGGCGGGTGCTAAACCAGTCTGCTTTCACACCCGCTTCATAGCTTTTACCGGTGGTTGGATCGAGATAGCGCCCGGATGCGTCACGTTTGTCCTGCGGCTGGAAGATCTCGGTATAGCTGGCGTATGCGGACCAGTCCTCATTGATGTCATAGACCAGACCTGCATACGGTGTGACATCGTCTTTGGTACTTTCAAGCCGGGTAGAAGGTGAACCTGACGGGTTGTAGCGAATATTGTATTCGGTATAACGTGCGCCCACGATCAGGTGCAGTGGATCGGCCAGCGAGACGCGCGCCGAGGTGTAGGCAGAGGACTGACGAATATCGTCCTTGCTATACAGCGCCCATGCTGTCCATGCCGGATCGGCAATATTACCACTCCAGCCGCTGTTGAATGAGCCCACATCGACAATCGTCCCAGGCGTGTCCGGCAGGGAATTGTCATAATGGTTACGCTGGCGGCTGTAGCTTGCGCCGAACATCAACTCTTGCTGGCGGCCAAACAGGTCAAAACCGCCACGCATGAAGGCATCAATGGCATCCTGTTTACGCTCACCACGGTTCCAGCCGCCGTAACCGACCATTCCCAGGCCTGTGGCTTCATCCGGATAACCGTACATATACATCGTTTTGGTATCGAAATTGGTTTCCGCATGCATACCGTTAACATGCGCTTCCCAGCCATTGCCAAAACGCTGTGTCAGATTGGCGAAGACTTTGGTGTTGTCTTTATCGGAATAGGCCCAGTTTGGCGCAACGGTTGTGCTGCGGTCATATTTCGCTTTGCTGCCATCGGCGTACCAGGTCGGCAGACCGCCCCAGGTGGGGCTGTCAGTCTGGCTTTCCTGATACTCATATCCCAGTGATAAGGTGGTGCTGTCGGTTACGTCAGCATCAACAACACCGTAGATGAATTTCTTGCGGTAGTGGTATGTGTCCACCCAACTGTCATTATCCTGGTAACCGGTAATGACGCGGCCACGCACTTTTCCCGATTCGGTCAGCGGAGCCTGCAGATCAAGGATATAACGTTGTTTATCCCAGCTACCGTAAGTGGCGGACACGTTACCTTTGAATTCAGTGCTATCCGCATGCTTACGCACCATGTTGACATAGGCCGCCGGGTTACCAGTACCGGACATCAGACCCGTCGCGCCACGTACCACTTCAATGCGGTCATAGATGGCGGTATCGGCGGCGGTGTCGCCAAAGTTCCAGACTTCACTAATGGAGGTTGGAAGATCGTCGTAGGCGTAGTTACTGACAAAGAAGCCGCGTGAATAAAACACGGTGCGATCGCTGTCCTGTACCTGCGCGGTGACGCCGGTAGTATTAGTCAATACTTGCCCGATTGAGTTCAGGTTCTGATCCTGCATACGCTGTTGACTGATAACGCTTACCGACTGCGGGATATCGCGCGGTACGAGCAGCAGTTTAGTGCCGGTGGTGGTGGTCTGAACGCTGTAGTCCTGGTCCTGGTGGGTATCGCTTTGGTCGCCGGATGCGCCTTCAACAATAACGGTTTCATCAGTGCCGGATGTGGATGCTGCAAAACCTGTGGTTGGTGTCAACGCGAAGCCAATACAAACGGCCAGTAATGATGGCGCGCTGTTAAACGGACGCTGCTCATTCCTGGCGTTAATGGTGAAAGACATTATTAACCCTTAATGGTGTGTGAACGGGATTGTCCGGATCGCGATGCATTGTCGGCGTCCGGTCTGTTTTTATTTTTCAGTTAATAAATGCACATGAAAATGCAAATGCGAAATATACGCATTCATAATTGAGATGTAAACAGATGTAATATTCGTGGCTGAGTGGTTGATTTAACGCGGTTATGGGTAAGGGTTGGTTATAACACCACCAGCCAGTGGCGAAATCTTGAAGAAAAAGAGCGTTATAGTTGAAACAGCCGGAGAATCTCGCTCATACTCTACACTGTATCTCGTGATGGGGCGGTTTCGCCCGCGCGTATAAAAAGGAAAACGTCATGGCCGAAGAAACCATTTTTAGTAAGATTATCCGTCGGGAAATTCCGTCGGACATCGTCTATCAGGATGAATTAGTTACCGCTTTCCGTGATATCTCTCCCCAGGCTCCGACGCATGTTCTGATTGTGCCGAATATCCTCATTCCTACCGCTAATGACATTACCGAAGCGCATGAACAGGCGATGGGACGGATGATGACCGTAGCGGCAAAAATTGCCCGTGCTGAGGGCATTGCGGAAGATGGTTATCGCCTCATCATGAACTGTAACCGCCACGGCGGACAGGAAGTCTGGCATATCCATATGCATTTGTTGGGTGGTCGCCCCTTAGGCCCGATGCTGGCACATAAAGGCGAGTGATATGATCAACGGACGCGTTGCACTTCTGGTGACGGCCCTGGCGTTAGTCGGCTGTGGCTCGCGTCCTGCGATCCCGGTGGCCAACGATCAAACGCTGGTGATGGAAACCAATGTTCTGGCTGCAGGTATCACCGCTGACTCCCCCACGCTGAGCACGCAGGAAATCCAGCCCTCTGCCTCGTCTCGCCTGTTCAATGAACGCGCGCAGCCGGTAACCATCAATTACCGTTTTTACTGGTACGACGCCAGAGGCCTGGAAATGCACCCGCTCGAAGAACCGCGTAGGATCACGATCCCGGCGCACTCCGCTGTCACACTTTATGGAAATGCAAATTTCCTGGGTGCGCACAAGGTCAGACTTTATCTCTATCTATAAGGGGTGAAAATTGATTAAAACATTAGGACGTTTCGCGCTGCTGGCCACAGTGGCCGTTATCCTTTCCGGGTGTATTACGCGCGGCGAGCAAGAACCCGCGCCAGTTGAACAAGCGAACCCAACGCCACAACAGCCTGTTCCGCAGCAACCGCAGCCGTCACAACCTGTACCGACGGTGCCGTCTGTTCCGTCGATCCCGGAGCAACCTGGGCCAATCGAACACCCTGATCAAACGACTCAGCCGACGCCGCGTGAACGTCACTATGACTGGAACAGCGCCGTACAGCCGATGATGGGGAAAATGTTGCAGGCGAGCGGAGCCTCGGCGGGTAACGTACTGCTCGTTGACAGTGTGAACAACCGGACAAACGGTTCGGTGAACACCAGCGAAGCAACTGAAACCCTGCGCAGCGCGCTGACCAATAATGGCAAGTTTACGCTGGTTTCGGCGCAGCAACTGTCAATTGCCAAGCAGCAACTGGGCTTGTCACCGCAGGATAGTCTCGGTACACGCAGTAAAGCTATCGGTATTGCCCGCAATGTAGGAGCCCAGTACGTGCTGTATTCCAGTGCGACAGGTAATGCCAATGCGCCGACGCTGCAAATGCAACTGATGCTGGTGCAGACTGGCGAAATTGTCTGGTCAGGTAAAGGTGCGGTTCAGCAACAATAATCTTATGCGTGACGCGCTGTTGTCACGCTATTTCCCGCATTATGCTCCCGTCGAAAGCCAGGATACTGGCCTGAGTGGCGGGAGCTGTCTTATCAGCAACGGTCGTCATCGTCTGGTTTTACGTCAACAGCATCAGGCGACATCGTCCCCCTTTCTACGCCAGTATCGCGCGCTTAAACGATTACCGCGTCACATCGCGCCGCAACCGCACTTCTTCGCTAAAGGCTGGATGGCGGTAGATTATATTCCGGGCGATGTACAAAGCAGTTTGCCGGATAGCCATAACCTGGCGGCCTTACTGTATGATCTGCATCGCTGTCCTCCCTTTGGCTGGCGTCTTAACCTGTTGCCTTTACTGGAAACGTACTGGCAGCAATGTTTGCCGTCGCGCCGTACATTGTTCTGGCTGCAGCAATTAAAAGCACGCAGGCGCCAGGGCGAACCGCTACCCTTGCGACTGGCTCCATTACATATGGATGTCCATGCGGGTAACCTGGTGCACAGCCAGGACGGGTTGCGGTTGATCGACTGGGAGTATGCCGGTGACGGTGATATCGCGATGGAGCTGGCAGGTGTCTGGACCGGGAGTGAGCATCAGCGCCGTGAACTGGTGGCTGAATACGCACGCTGTGCCATGCTCGATGAAACGCAATTATGGCGCCAGGTCGCTCGCTGGCGCCCGTGGATAGCAATGCTGATGGCGGGCTGGTTTGAATGCCGTTTGCAGCAGACGGGCGATCAACAATTTATAACGCTGGCCGATGATGCATGGCGCCAGTTAAAGATGAAAGGAAAAGAGAGGTGAGTGTGGGTCCGGTCATGTTAGATGTGCAAGGCTACGAACTGGATGCGGAAGAGCGCGAAATTCTGGCGCATCCGCTGGTGGGTGGCCTGATTCTGTTTACCCGCAATTATCACGATCCGGCGCAGTTGCGCGAACTGGTCCGCCAGATCCGCGTCGCGTCGCATCATCGTCTGGTGGTCGCGGTCGATCAGGAAGGGGGGCGGGTCCAGCGTTTTCGTGAAGGATTTACCCAACTGCCGGCAGCACAATCTTTTGCAGCACTGCTGGGAATGGAAGAGGGCGGCAGAGTGGCAGAAGAGGCGGGCTGGCTGATGGCAAGCGAGATGATTGCGATGGATATCGACATCAGTTTCGCGCCCGTGCTTGATGTGGGCCATATCAGCGCGGCGATTGGCGAACGCTCTTACCATGAAGATCCGGTAAAAGCGCACTCTATCGCAGGACGTTTCATTGATGGTATGCACAGTGCGGGCATGAAAACCACCGGTAAGCATTTTCCGGGACATGGTGCTGTGACGGCCGATTCACATAAAGAGACGCCGCGCGATCCGCGTGCTCAGGCGGAGATCCGCAGCAAAGATATGGCGGTATTCCGCACGTTGATTGAACAGGGCAAGCTGGATGCGATTATGCCTGCGCACGTTATTTATACGGATGCGGATTCGCGCCCGGCCAGCGGTTCTCCCTACTGGCTGAAAACAGTGCTGCGTGGTGAACTCAATTTTGATGGCGTGATTTTTTCAGACGATTTATCGATGGAAGGCGCGGCGATCATGGGCAGCTATGCTGAGCGTGGACAGGCATCGCTGGATGCAGGTTGCGATATGATCCTGGTCTGTAATAATCGTAAGGGCGCAGTGAGTGTGTTGGATAACCTGTCGCCGATCAAAGCAGAGCGTGTTGCGAAATTGTATCATAAAGGTTCATTTTCCCGTCAGGAATTGCTGAGTTCCGAACGCTGGAAGGCTGCCAACCGTGAACTGGAGCAACTCCACGCGCGTTGGCAGGAATACAAGTCGGCTCAGTGAACCTTTGTAGGCTGGGTACTGGAGTAGGGTGAGGATACAATGATCATCTATTTGCACGGTTTTGACTCAAACAGTCCTGGAAATCATGAGAAGGTGTTGCAGCTGCAATTTATCGATCCGGACGTCAGGTTGATCAGTTACAGCACGCGTCATCCGAAGCATGATATGCAGCATTTGTTAAAAGAGGTGGACAAAATGCTGCAGCTAAACGTGGATGAACGGCCGCTCATTTGCGGCGTGGGGCTGGGAGGATACTGGGCGGAGCGCATTGGTTTCCTGTGCGACATTCGGCAGGTTATGTTCAACCCTAATTTGTTCCCGTTTGAGAACATGGAAGGCAAGATCGACCGGCCGGAAGAGTACCTCGACATTGCCACCAAGTGTGTGTCGAACTTTCGCGAGAAAAATCGCGATCGCTGTCTGGCTATCCTTTCTCGCCGTGATGAAGCGCTGGACAGCCAGCGTTCATCGGACGTTCTGCACCATTACTATGAAATTGTCTGGGACGAAGAACAGACGCACAAGTTTAAAAATATCTCGCCGCACCTGCAGCGAATTAAAGCTTTTAAAACACTCGGTTAATCCCCTCAGCCCGACACTCGTCGGGCTTTGTTTTGCTGCCTTTGCCCCCATGTTTTAGCGCACGTTTTAGCCCAGTTTGTTTCATAGCAACTACACTTGTTCATCTTTTAGGCATCAAAACTTGATGCATATCAATTTTGGTATGACCAATGCACCGTTCATGTTATTCTCACTGACATCATTTGGTTTTCATGATGTAACTTGTTGTTAATTAAGAGTTATATTTATAACTTTTAATTAACAATTGGTTAATAATTTTGAGGGGGTCACGTTGACTACACCATTGAAGAAAATTGTGATTGTTGGCGGTGGTGCTGGCGGGCTTGAACTGGCGACACAGTTGGGTAAAAAATTGGGCCGCGGTAAAAAAGCGAAGGTTACGCTGGTGGATCGCAACCACAGCCACCTGTGGAAACCACTGTTGCACGAAGTGGCAACAGGGTCGCTGGATGAAGGCGTTGATGCGCTGAGCTACCTGGCGCATGCGCGTAATCACCATTTCCAGTTCCAGTTGGGCTCGGTGGTTGATATCAATCGCGAAGCGAAGACCATCACTCTGGCAGAGTTGCGTGACGAGAAAGGCGAACTGCTGGTGCCTGAACGTAAGCTGGCGTACGACACGCTGGTAATGGCGTTAGGCAGTACTTCGAATGACTTCAACACCCCTGGCGTGAAAGAGCACTGCATTTTCCTCGATAACCCGCATCAGGCACGCCGTTTCCACCAGGAGATGCTGAACCTGTTCCTGAAATACTCTGCCAGCCTCGGGGCAAACGGCAAAGTGAACATCGCTATCGTCGGTGGTGGTGCAACGGGAGTAGAGCTCTCTGCCGAATTACATAACGCGGTAAAACAGTTACATAGCTATGGCTATAAAGGTCTGACCAATGAAGCGCTGAACGTGACGCTGGTGGAAGCGGGTGAGCGTATTTTGCCTGCGTTGCCGCCGCGTATTTCCGGAGCTGCGCACAATGAGCTGACCAAAATGGGCGTGCGTGTTCTGACTAAAACTATGGTTACCAGCGCCGATGAAGGCGGTCTTCATACTAAAGACGGTGAATACATCAAAGCCGACCTGATGGTTTGGGCGGCGGGTATCAAAGCGCCGGACTTTATGAAAGAGATAGGCGGCCTGGAAACGAACCGTATTAACCAGTTAGTCGTTGAGCCGACACTGCAAACTACCCGTGATGCGGACATTTATGCCATTGGCGACTGTGCTTCATGCGCGCGTCCGGAAGGGGGCTTTGTGCCACCGCGCGCTCAGGCTGCGCACCAGATGGCCAGCCTCGCGCTGCACAACATCCTGGCGCAAATGAAAGGTAAACCGACGAAGTCCTATGTCTATAAAGATCACGGATCGTTGGTTTCACTTTCCAACTTCTCGACCGTGGGGAGCCTGATGGGTAACCTGATGCGTGGGTCCATGATGATTGAAGGGCGTATTGCACGCTTTGTTTATATCTCACTGTACCGCATGCATCAGATTGCGCTGCATGGTTACTTCAAGACGGGGTTAATGATGCTGGTCGGCAGCATTAACCGTGTGATCCGTCCCCGCCTGAAATTGCATTAATTTGCCTGACTGCTCTCCTGCATAGCGTTGCAGGGGAGCAGTACATCCTTCTGTCATACAGTCAGTATATGCTCGGATAACTCCGAATCATGCTGGATTCTCCCTAATCTCTCCTTTTTTCCTCTCATTCCGATTGGCTTCGTACACTCCCAAGTTGCAAAATTGTTACGAATAGCAAACCAGGGAGGAAATCCTGTGAATAAATCAATGTTAGCGGGTATCGGTATTGGCGTGGCCGCTGCTCTGGGTGTCGCAGCGGTTGCAAGTATGAATGTCTTCAATCGCGGGCCGCAGTATGCGCAGGTGGTTTCCGCCACGCCAATCAAAGAATCCATCAAAACACCGCGTCAGGAGTGTCGTAATGTCACGATGACGCATCGTCGTCCGGTGCAGGATGAAAATCGTCTGACCGGTTCTGTACTGGGTGCTGTTGCCGGTGGGGTTATCGGTCATCAGTTCGGCGGGGGTCGTGGTCGCGATGTCGCCACGGTCGTCGGCGCGCTGGGCGGTGGCTACGCCGGGAACCAGGTCCAGGGCGAGATGCAGGCAAGGGATACATACACCACCACTGAGCAACGTTGTAAAACGGTGTATGACAAATCGGAAAAAATGCTGGGGTATGACGTCACTTACAAAATTGGCGACCAGCAAGGGAAGATCCGCATGGATAAAGACCCTGGAACCCAGATCCCACTGGATGACAACGGTCAGCTTATTTTGAATAACAAAGCCTAAAATAGCAGTACTGTACCCATTGGCTCCTCAATTGCTCAGGCTGAGGAGCCTTTTTTACAGGCCGAAGATTCAGATAAGATCGTGCTGGCGATAGAGCAGAAAGCCGGTAATGACCACAGAGATGAACGCGAATAAAACCGAACCACCACATACAACCCAGAGCCCGAATAACAATGTTATTACTATTAGCACTTTAAGTAATGGTAATAGCAAAATCATTTCCATTTTCCTTCTGAATGTGAATAGTCAGCCAAAGTACATAAATTCCGTATATACAATAAGATAGCGTAGGGTTAGAACAATCAGTTCGCTTATGTCGTCATCCTGACGTTTATGGTTCTTTTACGACTAATGGTTAGCAGCGAAATAATTCCTGTTTAATATTAGCAAAGCGGCAAAAACGACATGCTGTTTTCACCTATTAATATAATAGGTGAAAACGATAATTATTGCTAAGGAGGGCAAATCAGGATGTGATCAACTGGGGCCATAAACGCAGAGTGGTCGCGGAAATTTGCAGCAATTTCTCACAACTTGCTCCTTCACGGGCGCTGATAGACATGCCCTGCAGCACACAGCTTAAAAACTGCGCCAGTTCCTGAACGTCCGCGTGAGTGGGGATTTCCCCCCGTTGCTGACGTTGTAGCAAAAACTTGAGCAACAGTTGTTCCTGCTGCGCATGGCGTGACTTAATGGTCTGCGCAATTGCCTGCGAAGAGGCGGCCAGCGTCGCGGAGGTGTTGATCAGAAAACAGCCCGCCGGGGTTTCAGTGCTGGTAAAGCAGTGTGCCACCGCCGTGAAGTAATCTTTTAACGCCTGCCCCAGCGGTTTATCGTCGCATAACAACTGGGCTTCATGTTTTGCTGCAAAAAGCGAGATGTAGCGATCCAGCACTGCACGGAACAGGCCTTCTTTATTCGTAAATTCCGCATACAGCGTCGGTGCTTTCGCGCCCGTTGCCTCTACGAGATCTGATAATGACGTGGCTTCGTAGCCATGCTGCCAGAATAATGCCATGGCCTTATCAAGCGCCACTTCCCTGTCGAACACTTTCGGACGGCCACGGCTTTTTTTCATACAAGTGACTTCACTGGTCATAGTGCCGTTCAACCTTTGTTGGTTTGTTGAACAATCATTATAAAAATAAATGCTGTCAGACACCAGAGGCAAAATAGCACAAATTAATAAATTCTATCTATATGATAAATATGGATTTGTTAATTTAATTAACGTTCGTTATTAAAATGCATTGACGAGTGACATAGATCACACTTATGATTTGTCTATCGATCGTTAAGTAAATGCTTACGACGCTACTTTCATCTGCTACAGGAACAAAATTATGAAAAACGTTAAAACTCTGATCGCCGCTGCCGTACTGAGCTCACTCTCTTTTGCAAGCTTCGCTGCCGTTGAAGTTCAAAACGCGCCGGCAGGCCAACAGGAAGTCGCTGTTATTGGTGCTTCTGCGGGTGCTAACCTCTCTTCTGTTGAAGATCAACTGGCACAAAAAGCCGATGAGATGGGTGCAAAATCTTTCCGTATCACCTCTGTGACCGGTTCCGATACTCTGCACGGCACCGCAGTACTGTATAAATAAGTTAAGCCACTGTTTTAACCCTCATAAAAAAAGCCTCGCAATTGCGAGGCTTTTTTTGCTATCCGGAAATTAAAGGGATTGTTGTAGCACGCTGTCATGGAGAGTGACATCCACCGGCATACCAGAGCGCACTTCCATTGCGCGTTCAAACACATCGCTTGCGCTTTGTGGCGAATCTTTGAAAGTCTGCATAGTGGCATTAAGCACAATCGGCAATGTCTTCGGGTCGTCGTCGATGGATTTTGATAGCGGTTGATGCACTTCCACCAGGCGTGTGCCGTCAGGTTCAACCGAGGCTTTTATCGGCGTGTTGATAATATTCACGCGCGTACCGGGTTTGATAACGCTAAACAATGTGGCGATGTCGTTATCACGCAGACGAATACATCCGGAGCTGACGCGCATGCCAATGCCAAAATCAGCGTTGGTCCCATGAATGAGGTAGACACCACCGTACGCAGCAAGGCGAATGGCATGGTGGCCCATCGGGTTTTCCGGCCCGGCCGGAACGACTGCCGGTAAATCTATTCCCTGGGCTTTATAACGTGCGCGAATGTTGGCCGTTGGTGTCCAGGTAGGATTAGCCCGTTTATCAGAAACGGTTGTCACCATGGTAGGCGTTAAGGTATCTCCACCCAGTTGCCCTATTCCGATAGGGTAGACGGTCACTTCGTTTTTACCCGGCGGATAATAATAGAGACGTAGCTCGGCCAGATTGATGACGATACCTTCTCGCGGCACGTCGGGTAACAGTGTTTGTAACGGGATAGTCAGTACATTACCTGCGCGAGGGACATACGGATCGACGCCAGGGTTCGCCTGCAACAGGGCCAGGAAACCGACATTGTACTTTTTGGCAATCGCCTCCAGCGAACCGCCATCATTTTCTACCACGTGATACCGGTTTTCCCCGACCACCCGGCTACCGGTGGGGGGTAAAGGCCAGGTATTCGCCTTCGCGGGTAAAACGAGCGTGGCGGCGAGGAAAACCGCCCAGAGGACAAAACGGGAATTATTAATCATTACCATAATCCATGTAATTGATAAGCTTATTTGTAGACACAGGTAATGAAATTATGGTGGGAAGGAATGTCGGGAAGTCCTGGAAGAGTGCAAAATGTTTGTAAATATTTCAAAAAAACGGGCCAGTGGTGATAACTGGCCCGCGGAACACTATGCCATCGCGTTTTCTTCAAGCTGCTGCATAAAGTTGCGTACCCACTCCATGCGGGTTTTGCGTTCCGTCAGCTCCTGGAAGAACTTCAGGCGTGTCGGGCCATCGAGGCGGAAATGTTTAGGCTGCTTTTGCAGCAGGCCGATAAGCCATGCGGGATTGACATGGTTTTTTTCATTGAACTCAATCGTGCCGCCTTTTTCATTCCCTTCGAGCTTACGAATCCCCAATTTCTGGGCCTGTTGACGCAGCCGCGCAATATCAAGCAGGTTTCGCGCGGCGTCAGGCAGCAGACCAAAACGGTCGATCAGTTCCACTTTAATTTCATCGAGCTCATTTTCACTCTTCGCACTGGCAATGCGCTTGTAGAAAGAGAGACGAGTATTAACGTCGGGAATAAAATCATCCGGCAGCAGGGAAGGCATGCGCAGTTCGACTTCTGTTTGCTGGCTGGTGAGATCTTCGAGCGATGGCTCTCGCCCGGCTTTGAGCGCATCGACCGCATTTTCCAGCAGCTCCATATACAGTGAAAAGCCGATGGTCTCCATTGAACCGCTCTGATCTTCGCCCAACAGTTCGCCAGCCCCACGGATTTCCAGATCGTGGGTCGCCAACGCGAAACCCGCCCCTAAATCTTCCAGCGAGGCAATCGCTTCGAGACGCTTTTGCGCATCGGTGGTCATCGCTTTCGGATGCGGCGTCAGCAGCCAGGCATAGGCCTGATGGTGCGAACGTCCCACGCGGCCACGTAACTGGTGGAGCTGCGCCAGGCCAAAGTGATCGGCACGTTCAATAATGATTGTGTTCGCGGTAGGAATATCGATCCCGGTCTCGATTATCGTGGTACATACCAGCACATTAAAACGCTGGTGGTGGAAATCATTCATTACCCGTTCCAGTTCGCGCTCACGCATCTGCCCGTGTCCGATGGCGATGCGCGCTTCAGGAACCAGTTCTGCCAGTCTGTCGGCGGCTTTCTGGATATTCTCGACATCGTTATAAAGGTAATAGACCTGCCCACCACGCAGGACTTCACGCAGTATTGCCTCGCGCACTACCAGACTGTCGTATTCGCGAACGAAGGTTTTCACTGCCAGGCGGCGCGCAGGCGGGGTGGCAATGATCGACAGATCGCGCATACCGCTCATGGCCATATTGAGTGTACGCGGAATGGGTGTTGCGGTTAGCGTGAGGATATCTACATCAGCCCGCATCGCTTTAATACGCTCTTTATGACGCACGCCGAAGCGGTGTTCTTCATCGACGATCAGCAGCCCCAGATCTTTCCACTTCACATCGTTTTGCAGCAGCTTATGGGTGCCGATAAGAATATCAATCTTGCCCTCAGCCGCCTGCTCCAGCACTTGTGTCTGTTCTTTCGCGCTACGAAAACGTGAGAGCATTTCCACCCGCACCGGCCAGTTAGCGAAGCGGTCGCGGAAATTGTCGAAATGCTGCTGGGCGAGCAGGGTGGTTGGCACCAGCACCGCCACCTGCTTGTTGTTTTCGACGGCGAGGAAGGCGGCACGCATTGCCACTTCGGTTTTACCGAAGCCGACATCGCCACACACCAGGCGGTCCATGGCCAGTGGCTGGCACATGTCACTTAACACCGCGTTAATGGCTTGCGCCTGGTCTGGCGTGGTTTCAAACGGGAAGCTGTCGCAGAAAAGCTGATATTGTTCGCGATCGTGTTTAAATGCAAAGCCGGACTTCGCGGCGCGTTGGGCATAGATATCCAGCAATTCCGCCGCCACATCCCGGACTTTTTCTGCCGCTTTCTGCCGCGCGCGGGCCCATGCATCGCCGCCCAGTTTATGCAGCGGCGCGTTCTCCTCGGCACCCCCGGCATAGCGGCTAATCAGATGCAACGACGAGACCGGCACGTACAGTTTGGCATCCCCGGCATAGGTCAGCATAAGGTATTCGCCTTTTATGCCGCCCGCTTCAAGCGTGGTCATTCCCGCATAGCGTCCAACCCCATGTTCCAGATGCACCACCGGCTGGCCAGGGTGCAGTTCAGCAAGGTTGCGGATCAGCGTATCGGGGTTAATCGTGCGGCGTGTATCCTGGCGACGGCGGGCAACGCGCTCGCCCAGCAGATCGCTTTCGCAAATCAACGCCCGGTTACGTAGCGTGTCGATAAAGCCATGTTCTGCGGAGCCAATGATCAGATAGCGCCCTGTATCTTGCGCGTCATCCAGCCGGGTAATGCGCTTCGGCGCCACTTTGATGCGTGAGAGGAGTTCTCCCAGCGCTTCGCGACGCCCCTCGCTCTCGACCGAAAAGACGACCGGACCGGTAAAGAATTCTAGGAATTTGCGTAAATTATCCAGCGGCGACTTTTGCTGTGCCTGAACGGCCAGATCCGGCAACGTCCGGTAACCGAGGTTCACATTGGCGGTTTTGTCTGCCAGGCTTTCGGTTTTGAGCTGCACGCGCGGCCAGCGCTTGAGTTCGCTGAACAGTTCATCAACCCGCAGCCACAGTAATTCCGGCGCCAGCAAAGGGCGCATAGGGTCCACGCCACGGTTTTCGAAGCGCGCCTGGGTCTCCTGGCTAAAGCGTTCAGCGCTGTTTTCAAGATCCCCCGTGTTTACCAGTAGCGTATTGTCCGGCAAATAGCTAAACAACGACGGCAAAGGCTCACTGAAAAACAGTGGCTGCCAGTATTCAATACCGGTTGGCAAAGTGCCTTTGCTCACTTGTTGATAGATATGTTCGGCATCGCGCTTGACGTCGAACTTATCTCGCCACTGGCTGCGAAACAGTTCGATAGCGGTCTTATCCGTCGGGAATTCGTGAGCAGGCAGTAAATTGATGGCTTCGACCTCTTCCAGCGTACGCTGGCTGTCCGCATCGAACAGGCGAAGACTGTCAATTTCATCATCAAAGAAATCAAGGCGATAAGGTTGTGCGCTGCCCATCGGGAAGAGATCCAGCAGCGCCCCGCGAGTCGCGTACTCGCCGTGCTCCATAACCTGATCAACGTGGCGATACCCGGCGCTGTCCAGTTGCGCGCGCAGCGCGTCACGGGACAGACGCTGACCTTTTTTCATGACCAACGCGTGACCGTGCAAATAGCTATGCGGGCAGACGCGCTGCATCAAGGTATTCACCGCTACAATCAGCACACCACGCTGCATAGAGGGCAACTGGTAGAGCGTGGAGAGACGGGAGGAGATAATTTCCTGATGCGGCGAGAAACTGTCATACGGCAGTGTCTCCCAGTCAGCAAGATTCATCACCAGGTTGTCGGTAAACTGGGTAATTTCGTCATGCAGACGCAGGGCATTTTGCATATCCGGCGCAATCAATACCACCGGACCTTTATGGCGCTCAATGATTTCCGCGACTTCGGTGGCGCAGGCTGCGCCAGTCAGTTCGCCAAGCTGGCGCTGCTCGCCAGCTTTGGCGGGCAGAGAATAACGGTATTGTTCAGGCATAGATAGGGTCTGGGTCTCTTATGGATATGCCCCTTGTTATGGGGGCATATCACTGATACGCAATCCCTTTATTATCCGCGATTGTGCACTATTCGCCAACCTCAACACATGCGCTTATCGTGCCTGCAGAGGTGAGGGCAGCCTGGCTGGCGGGGTGAAAAGCAGATCGGCAAAGATTGCCGAAGAGATTTTCCGGATACACAAGCCAACCAGCGTACAGATAGCGAGGCTACAGAACGGATAGAGCAAGACGATGGTGAGCTCGAAAGCAGGCGACCAGCGCCCGGCATTCATCGGGGTCAACAACGCAAGACTGAGCGCTTCAATCAGAATGCGATGCGTGGTGTAGATGGCAAGCGTATTGCTGCCCACGATATTCAGCAGTGCGTTTTCGCGTGAGCCAACGCGCTCTTCCAGCGCGCGGAACAGCCGCAAAATCAGCACAATCGACAGCAAGCTCAAGGGTAAGGGCACATTTAAAAACCATAGCGCCACCGCAGCAAGTAACGCCACCGCCAGCATGATGGCGTAGCGGCGAAAAGAAAGGCGTTTAATCGCATCCATAATAGCGCCGCCAAACCATGCCCCCAGGCTGTAGTAGATCATGTTGCGCAGTACGCTATTCATACCCCACCAGGGCGAGGGCAAAAAGTTAATCGCCACGCTCAGCAGTGTCATGGCGACCAGTGCTGCAAGCGACCAGCGGCTCAACAATTTACACAGAATAAAATAGACAACCAGCGCGTAGAGATACCACAGGCTGGTACTGGCGGTGAGCATTCCCTGGATAAAGTCTGAGGGGGTATCCGCATAGGCAGCGTTGGACGCATTGCTTAAATCGCGCGTGGGTGCCAGCCAGTCATTAATATGGCTGAGCGCCAGCCACTGCAGCACACCCCAGATGACAAGCACATAAAAGATACTCCAGATACGCTTGTCGATTGCCTCCTTCCATGGCACCTCATCAATGTAGCGTCGAATCAGGTAGCCAGAGAGAAAAAAGAACACGGGCATGCGAAAGGGGGCAAGGTAAAGATTAAAGTAGATCCAGCACTTTGCGAGCGTTTCCGACCACGCGTGACCAAATGTGGTGAGGTGCGGGTAAAACGTAATAACTGAGTGATAGATGACCACCAGGCAGATACATAATCCCTTGATTTGATTAATCCATAGAGTCTTTTTTTTCATCGTCTTTCGCCGTTTCTATTACAAAATTCGGCGTTTATCCTGATGGCGTCGCCGTGGGGTGTAACGGTAAACAGTCTGTATTTCCTCCTTTTTCGGATAAATATCAGAGGGCGCGTGGAAAAAGGATCTCTCTACGGGAGGCGAAATGCGTAAAAGTCGCGCAACTAGCAATTTGATTTATCGGATTTTTTCCTGCCCTCTGAGATGTCCGCTTACCGTTTCACTCATTTACGCTCTACGCTTTCGCTTATATACTTCGGAGTCTGCTAACAGCAACCAGACGGATTTCATGTACCAGCCTGTCACTCTCTTTATCGGCCTGCGCTATATGCGTGGGCGCGCAGCCGACCGCTTCGGTCGTTTCGTTTCCTGGCTGTCGACCATTGGCATTACGCTTGGCGTAATGGCGCTGGTGACCGTGCTGTCGGTCATGAATGGCTTTGAGCGCGAACTGCAAAACAACATCCTGGGGCTGATGCCGCAGGCTGTCATCACCGCGCAAAACGGCTCTATCAATCCTGAACAATTGCCGGCCAATGGGCTCAAATTGCAGGGTGTCAATCGCATTGCGCCGCTGAGTACCGGTGATGTCGTTCTGCAAAGTGCGCGCAGCGTGGCCGTGGGTGTCATGTTGGGTATCGACCCGGCGCAAAAAGATCCGCTGACCCCGTACCTGGTCAACGTGCAGCAGTCATCGCTGGAAGCCGGGCAGTACAACGTGATCCTCGGTGAAGGGCTGGCCGGGCAATTAGGCGTCAATCGTGGTGATCAGATTCGCGTCATGGTGCCGTCCGCCAGCCAGTTCACCCCGATGGGGCGTTTACCCAGCCAGCGTCTGTTTACCGTCGTCGGGACCTTTGCCGCCAGCAGTGAAGTCGATGACTATCAGATGCTGGTCAATATTCAGGATGCGTCCCGTCTGATGCGTTACCCCGCAGGCAATATTACCGGTTGGCGTTTATGGCTGGATGCACCGTTGCAGGTTGATGTTCTGAGCCAGCAAACGCTACCGCAAGGGACCAAATGGCAAGACTGGCGCGAGCGGAAAGGCGAGTTATTCCAGGCCGTACGTATGGAGAAAAACATGATGGGGCTGCTGTTAAGCCTGATTATTGCGGTGGCGGCCTTTAATATCATTACCTCCCTTGGCCTGATGGTGATGGAAAAACAGGGCGAGGTGGCGATTCTGCAAACTCAGGGGCTGACCCCGCGTCAGATCATGGCGGTCTTTATGGTGCAGGGCGCCAGCGCGGGCATCATTGGTGCGCTGCTGGGGGCCGGGCTTGGCGCACTGCTGGCCAGCCAGTTGAATAATCTGATGCCAGTCATCGGTGCGTTTCTTGATGGCGCTGCGCTGCCGGTAGCCATCGAACCGTTACAGGTAGTTGTTATTGCGCTGGTAGCCATGGCCATCGCGTTGCTGTCTACGCTTTATCCTTCCTGGCGCGCTGCCGCCACCCAACCCGCTGAGGCTTTACGTTATGAATAAGATCCTGTTGCAATGCGACCGCCTGTGCAAACGCTATCAGGAAGGGAAAGTGCAAACCGATGTGTTGCACGATGTAAGCTTTAGCGTGGGTGAGGGTGAGCTAATGGCGATTGTCGGCAGCTCCGGTTCCGGTAAAAGTACGCTCCTGCATCTGTTAGGCGGGCTGGACACGCCCACCTCCGGCGAAGTGACCTTCGATAATCAACAACTGAGCAAACTCTCCTCTGCGGCGAAAGCGGAGCTACGCAACCGCGAGTTGGGCTTTATCTATCAGTTTCACCACCTGCTGCCCGATTTTAGCGCGCTGGAAAACGTCGCGATGCCGCTGCTGATTGGTAAGCATAAAGCGGCAGAAATTGATGTCCGGGCGCGGGAAATGCTGCGAGCGGTTGGGCTTGAGCATCGCGCCAGCCATCGCCCCTCAGAGTTGTCTGGCGGTGAACGTCAGCGCGTGGCGATTGCCCGTGCGCTGGTCAATAACCCGCGTCTGGTGCTGGCGGACGAACCGACCGGCAACCTGGATGCCCGTAATGCGGACAGTATCTTCCAGTTGTTGGGGGAACTAAATGCGTCGCAGGGCACCGCGTTCCTGGTGGTCACACATGATCTGCAACTGGCGAAACGAATGAGCCGCCAGTTGGAGATGCGCGACGGCCGCCTGAGCACAGAAATGACCCTGATGGGGGCTGAGTGATGGCGTCTCCCCTGTCATTACTGATTGGCCTGCGTTTTAGCCGTGGTCGCCGCCGCAGCGGCATGGTGTCGCTGATTTCCGTCATCTCCACCGTGGGGATTTCGCTTGGCGTTGCGGTGTTGATCGTTGGGCTCAGCGCAATGAACGGCTTCGAACGCGAGCTCAATAATCGTATTCTGGCGGTGGTGCCTCATGGCGAAATCGAGCCGGTGAATCAGCCGTGGAATAACTGGAACGACGCGCTGGCAAAAGTGGAAAAAGTGCCGGGCATTGTCGCCGCGGCACCCTATATTAATTTCACCGGGCTTGTGGAGAGCGGCACCAATTTGCGAGCGATTCAGGTGAAAGGGGTAAACCCTGAGCAGGAGTCCCGTCTGAGCGCATTACCGAATTTTGTGCAGGCCGATGCCTGGCACAATTTTAAACCCGGTGAGCAGCAGATTATCCTTGGTAAGGGTGTC
The DNA here is from genome assembly GCF_015167655.1 of Citrobacter sp. BDA59-3. Classification (NCBI taxonomy): domain Bacteria; kingdom Pseudomonadati; phylum Pseudomonadota; class Gammaproteobacteria; order Enterobacterales; family Enterobacteriaceae; genus Citrobacter; species Citrobacter sp. BDA59-3. The sequence goes on along the minus strand of NZ_CP063427.1, from coordinate 3,293,671 downwards.
GCCGATGCGCTGAACGTAAAACAGGGTGATTGGGTATCGATAATGATCCCTAATTCCGACACCGACCACAAACTGCTACAGCCAAAACGCGTCAGACTGCATGTCACCGGCGTATTGCAATTGAGCGGGCAACTCGACCATGCGTTTGCGATGATCCCCATGGAAGACGCCCAGCAGTATCTGGATATGGGCAGCAGCGTTACGGGCATTGCTATCAAGGTGAAGGACGTCTTTAATGCGAACACGCTGGTGCGTAACGCCGGTGAAGTCACCAACAGCTACGTCTATATTAAAAGCTGGATCGGTAAATACGGCTATATGTATCGCGATATTCAGATGATCCGCGCCATTATGTATCTGGCGATGGTGCTGGTGATCGGTGTCGCCTGTTTTAATATTGTCTCCACGCTGGTGATGGCGGTAAAAGATAAGAGCAGTGATATCGCCGTGCTACGTACATTAGGGGCAAAAGATGGCCTGATCCGGGCTATCTTCGTCTGGTACGGGCTGCTGGCGGGTCTGCTGGGCAGTGTGATCGGTGCGGTGATCGGCGTGGTAGCGTCACTGCAACTGACCGCGATCATCCGCGTGATTGAGAAGATGATTGGTCACCAATTTTTATCCGGCGATATCTACTTTATTGATTTCCTACCGTCGGAGCTGCACGCACTGGATGTGGTGTATGTGCTGGTCACCGCTCTGGTGCTGAGTCTGTTGGCAAGCTGGTATCCGGCGCGCCGGGCAAGCAATATCGATCCGGCGAGGGTATTGAGCGGACAATAATAAGAAACACAAAGGAGAGGCGATGTATTACGGATTTGATATCGGCGGAAGCAAGATAGCGCTGGGGGTATTTGATGATACCCGACGTTTGCAATGGGAAAAGCGCGTCGCCACACCGAAAGACAGTTACGAGACGTTTTTAACGACGATTGCTCAACTGGTAGCCGAAGCCGATGCGCGCTTCGGCGGCCAGGGCAGTGTTGGCATTGGTATTCCGGGTATGCCGGAAACCGCCGATGGTACCCTCTATGCCGCCAATGTGCCTGCCGCCAGTGGTCGTCCGCTGCGCAAAGATTTGAGCGTAAGGCTCGCGCGTGATGTCCGCCTTGATAATGACGCCAACTGTTTTGCCCTTTCCGAAGCCTGGGATGATGAATTTCGCCAATACCCGATTGTAATGGGCCTTATCCTGGGCACTGGCGTTGGCGGTGGTATTGTCGCCAACGGCCAGACGCTTAAGGGCCGCAGCTATATTACCGGCGAGTTTGGTCATATTCGCCTGCCAGTTGATGCGATGGCGCTAATGGGCTTTGATTTTCCGCTGACGCGCTGTGGCTGTGGCAAACTGGGCTGTATCGAAAATTATCTGTCCGGGCGCGGCTTTGCCTGGCTGTACCAACATTACTACCATCAGTCATTGTCCTCCCCGGAAATTATTGCGCGTTGGGAGCAGGGCGACGCGCAGGCGAAAGCCCATGTTGAACGCTATGCTGATTTGCTGGCGGTGTGCCTTGGGAATATCCTGACGATAGTGGATCCGGATTTACTGGTTATCGGTGGGGGCTTATCGAATTTCTCTGCCCTGACGTCCTTACTGGCGGCGCGTTTACCGCCACACTTGTTACCGGTAGCCCGGATACCCCGCATTGAACGTGCTCGCCACGGCGATGCTGGCGGCATGCGTGGCGCCGCTTTCCTTCATCTTACTGATTAATCCTGAGAGGATGATATGCAGTCTCGTCGGTCACATCGTCTCAGCTGTTTTCGCCGTAACAAACGCCGTTTGCGTGAGCGCTTACGCCAGCGGATCTTTTTCAGAGACCAGGTGGTGCCGGAAGTGATGGAAAAACCGAGAGTAGTGGTACTAACGGGGGCGGGTATCTCCGCAGAATCAGGCATTCGCACCTTCCGCGCCGCAGACGGTTTGTGGGAAGAACACCATGTGGAAGATGTGGCGACGCCAGAAGGTTTTGCCCGCAACCCACAACTGGTGCAGTCTTTCTATAATGCGCGTCGCCAGCAGCTCCAGTTACCGGAGATTGCGCCCAACCCGGCACATCTGGCGCTGGCGAAGCTGGAAGATATCCTCGGCGATCGCTTTTTACTGGTGACGCAGAATATAGACAACCTGCATGAACGCGCCGGAAACCACCATATCATCCATATGCACGGTGAATTGCTGAAAGTGCGCTGTTCGCAGAGCGGGCAGGTGCTGACGTGGACGCAGGACGTGACCCCGGAAGACAAATGCCATTGCTGCCAGTTTCCCGCGCCGCTACGTCCCCATGTGGTCTGGTTTGGTGAGATGCCGCTGGGGATGGATGAGATTTATCATGCGCTCGCAATGGCCGATGTGTTTATCGCTATTGGTACCTCCGGCCATGTCTATCCGGCGGCTGGTTTTGTCCATGAGGCCAAACTGCACGGCGCGCATACCGTTGAGTTAAATCTTGAACCAAGCCAGGTGGGCAGCGAGTTTGAAGAGAAGCATTATGGCCTCGCCAGTGAAGTGGTGCCGGAATTTGTTGAGAGGCTGCTAAAAGGGATTTAAATCACGCGAAAAAAAGAGCTGCGAAGGTGCGGCCCTTATTTATAACTGAGATGCAGGCGGAACGGATGCCCCGCCAGGTAAAGGTGTTAACGTCCTGCTTTCAGCTTCTGATAATACTCTTCGTAAATAGCGCTGGCACTGCCGACATCGTTTTGCCATTCGCCTTTGCTGATGGTCTCTGCATCCGGATAGAGTGATTTATCATTTGCCACTTCCGGGCTCAGCAGCTTACGGGCCGCGAGGTTTGGTGTCGGATAGCCAATGGTTTCCGCCACCTGCTTTGCAATTTCCGGTCGTAGCAGGAAGTTGATAAGCTTAAGCGCGCCCGCTTTGTTTTTGGCATTGGCAGGGATAGCAAGGCTGTCCATCCAGAAGATACCGCCTTCCTTCGGCCAAATTACCTGCAACGGCGTGCCCGCCTGACGGGCGACATACGCGGAACCGTTCCACACCATCCCGAGATTCACTTCCCCTTCCATATACGGGTTCGCCGGGTTATCGGAGTTGAACGCCGCCACGTTAGGCATCAATTTTTGCAGTTCTTTGTAGGCCGCTTCAATCTCTTTCGGATCGGTGGTATTACCGGAAAGCCCCAGTTTACGCAGCGCCACCTGGAAGACTTCGCGCGCATCATCCGTTAGCAGCAGGCTGCCTTTATACTCAGGCTTCCATAAGTCTGCCCAACGGGTCACCGTTTTAGGATCAATCGCTTCGCTGTTGATACCTATGGCTGTCGCGCCCCAGATATACGGAATGGAGTAGTCGTTATTCGGGTCAAACGGCTTGTTCAGCATCTCCGGATCGAGGTTATGGAAGTTGGTTAGCTGCGTTTTATCGATCTTTTGGATCATGCCCTCTTTACGCATTTTGTCGACAAAATAAGTGGAGGGCACCACCAGGTCGTATGCGCCATCTTTATAGGTTTTGAGTTTGGCATACATGGTTTCATTCGATTCATAGGTCGAATAGATAACCTTAATGCCCGTCTCTTTGGTGAACTGTTCCAGCAGGCCTGGCGGCACATATTCTGTCCAGTTGTAGAAATAGAGCGTCTTGCTGTCATCCGCATGAGCGGCGTTTATGCCCAGTGCCAGAGCACCCGCAGCAAGCAGGTGGCGTGACCATTTTTTCATTTAACGTCCCCTGAGGTTATGCCTGGCGCGTCAGGCTTTTGGTTTTATCACGTGCAACAAGCTGGCTTGCGAACACCATCACCAGCGACAGAACGAGCAGAATGGTTGCCAGCGCGTTCACCTCGGGTGAGACGCCGACTTTCACCATGGAATAGATTTTCAACGGCAGAATTTCATAGCCCGGTCCGGTAACGAAGGACGAGACCACCACATCATCCATCGACAGGGTAAAGCTCAGCAGCCATCCAGCCGCCACGGCAGGCATCGCCAGCGGCAGGATAATTTTGCGCAGGATCACGAGCTCGCTGGCACCCAGATCTTTTGCCGCTTCCAGCATCCGCACATCAAAACCCTTCAGGCGCGAATAAACCGTCACAACCACGAAGGGCAGGCAGAACGTTATGTGCGAGAACAACAGCGACCAGAATCCAAGCTGAACGCCCAGCAGCATAAACAGCACCAGCAATGAGATGGCCATGACGATATCCGGCGACATCATCACGACGAACAGCATGCCGCTGACAAAGGGTTTGCCGCGAAAGCGGTAGCGGTAAAGCGCCACCGCGGTCAGCGAACCGATAAGCGTAGCGAACGTGGCGGAGAAGACCGCCATCGTGAGCGAGTGCTGTGCTGCCTGCAACAGACTGTCGTTATTCAGCAGCAGACTGTACCAGTCGGTGGTAAAACCTTGCCAGTTAATCCCAAACCGTGAGCTGTTAAACGAGTTCACAATCAGAATGATAATGGGAGTATAGAGGTAGGCGTAAATGGCGGTCATAAAACCGCCGCGCAGCAGTCGACCAATCATTGCAGTTCCACCTTCTTGTCCAGCAGACGCGAAGCACGCCAGTAAACCAGTAACAGCAGACCCATCACAATGGTGAGCGTGATGCTGGTGGCCGCGCCAAAAGGCCAGTCGCGAATGTTGAGGAACTGACTTTTAATCACGTTGCCAATCAGCAGATTTTTCGCGCCCCCCATCAGGTCCGAGACGTAAAAAAGCCCCATCGCGGGCAGCAATACCAGCAGGCAGCCAGCGATAATGCCCGGCATGGTCAGCGGGATAATAATGCGCAAAAACGTCTGTAATTTACTGGCGCCCAAATCTCTCGCCGCTTCCAGCAACGGTTTATCGAGTTTTTCGATACTGGAGTAAAGCGGCATGACCATAAATGGCAGCAGGATATAGACCAGCCCGATAATGACCGCCGCCGGGGTGAACATCACGCGGATCGGTTCATCAATGACCCCCAGCCAGAGTAAAAATGTATTCAGATACCCTTTGGTGCTGAGGAATATTTTCAGGCCATAGATGCGAATCAGCGAATTGGTCCAGAACGGAACAATCAGCAAAAACAGCAATAACGGACGCACTTTTGTGGGTAGCTTTGCCAGAAACCAGGCGAAGGGATACCCCAGCATCAGGCAGGCAAGCGTGGCGATTACCGCCATATTCAGCGAGTGCAGCAGCACGTCAAAATAGAGCGGATCCAGCAGACGGGCATAACTATCCAGCGAGAAGACCATCGTCACGAAGTGGGCATCGTCACGGGTCAAAAAGCTGGTCGCAATAATCATCAGGTTGGGCAGAAAGACAAACAGCACAAGCCAACCGACGACAGTGGCAATCACCCCATTCTGGAATTTACTTGTGCTCTTCATCAGCCAGTACGACCTCCCAGCTTTCCACCCAATTAATCGCCATTTTTTGGTTCAAAGAGTGGTCAAAATCGGGGTCATCTTCGTTGAAGAACTCGCTGACCAGCACCATTTTGCCGTTCTCCAGTTCGACTACTGACTCCAGCGTCATCCCTTTATAATTACGCTCACGCACGTAACCTACCAGCCCTTCGACCTCTGCGACATCGTTGATCTCTTCGACGCGTAAATCTTCCGGGCGCAGCATCACGTTTAGCCGCTGACCTTTTTCGACCGGGAAACTGACGTAAATATTGCATTCGCGCCCTTCGACGGTGGCACGCACGCGCTGTACATCAAGACGCTCAATGACGGTGGCGCTGAAAATATTAATCTCACCAATAAAACTGGCGACAAAGAGGTTCTTTGGCTCTTCGTAAATTTCCCGCGGCGTACCGTCTTGCTCTATTTTGCCGTCACGCATCACCACGATCCGGTCTGACATCGTCAGCGCCTCTTCCTGGTCATGGGTTACAAAGACAAAAGTAATACCAAGTTTGCGCTGTAGCGCCTTTAATTCGTTTTGCATCTGCTTGCGCAGCTTGTAATCCAGCGCGGAGAGCGATTCATCCAGTAAGAGCAGGCGCGGCTTGTTCACTACGGCACGGGCAATAGCCACACGCTGTTGTTGGCCGCCGGAGAGCTGGTGCGGTTTGCGCTGGGCGAATGTTTCAAGCTGCACCATACGCAGGGCGTCAGTGACGCGCGGGGCAATCTCTGCCGCAGGTGTTTTTTGCATCCGCAGGCCAAATGCCACGTTTTCGAACACGGTCATATGGGGAAACAACGCGTAGCTTTGAAAGACGGTATTAACATGACGATGTTCCGCCGGAACATCGGTGATATCCCGATCGTCGAGTTTGATATGGCCCACATCAACGCTTTCCAGCCCGGCAATCAGGCGAAGCACAGTGGTTTTGCCGCAGCCGGACGGGCCGAGCAGGGTGAGAAATTCGCCGTGATTGATGGTCAGGTTAAAGTCAGAAATGACCGTTTTACCATCAAAACCTTTACAAAGGTCGACCAGTTGCACCAGCGGAGTGGGCGAACGCGGTTGTGTATTCAATTTTTTACTCTGTCCCTTGTCAACGCATCGGATAACGCTCCGGATGCGGGGTTTGTGATTAACCACCTTAGGGTCTGACACATTGATGAAGGGCTGGCATTCTACGGCAAAGCACTGAAATCGCCAATCATTGATCTATTTACGCGGCCAAAAGTGAATTTTGTCAGCTACGTTTAAGTGAACAAAACAAAAATGAAAATATTCTCGTTTGCGGGATAAAAGTGACCTGACGCAATATTTGTCTTTTCCGGCTTATTGATAATGTTGTCACGTTTAGCGAGGGTGGCTGTATGGATAAATTATTAGAGCGTTTTTTGCAGTATGTTGCGCTGGATACTCAGTCGAAGCCGGGTGTCCGTCAGGTACCGAGTACCGACGGGCAATGGAAGCTCTTGCGCTTACTCCAGCAGCAGCTTGAAGAGATGGGGCTGGAAAACGTCACACTGAGCGAGAAAGGTACAGTGATGGCTACGCTGCCCTCTACCGTTGACAAGCCGGTACCTGCTATCGGTTTTATCTCGCATGTTGATACCTCTCCGGATTGCAGCGGTAAAAATGTGAATCCGCAAATCCTTGAAAACTACCGTGGCGGTGATATCGCGCTGGGTATCGGTGATGAAATCCTCTCACCCGTTATGTTCCCGGTGTTGCACCAGTTGTTGGGGCAAACGCTCATCACCACCGACGGTAAAACCCTGCTGGGTGCCGATGACAAAGCCGGCGTGGCGGAAATCATGACCGCGATGGCAGTGCTGAAACAGAAAAAAATCCCGCATGGTGATATTCATGTGGCTTTCACCCCGGACGAAGAGGTCGGTAAAGGGGCGAAGCATTTTGACGTCGAGGCGTTTGGCGCGAAATGGGCATACACCGTCGACGGTGGCGGGGTGGGGGAGCTGGAGTTCGAAAACTTCAATGCCGCCTCGGTCACCATCAAAATCGTAGGGAATAACGTCCATCCGGGAACCGCGAAAGGGGTGATGGTGAACGCGCTGTCACTGGCAAGCCGCATTCATGCGCTGGTGCCAGCCGATGAGAGCCCGGAAAATACCGAAGGTTATGAAGGTTTTTACCACCTTACCAGCATCAAAGGCACCGTTGAACGTGCGGAAATGCATTACATCGTTCGCGATTTTGACCGAAAAGCATTTGAAGCGCGTAAACGCAAGATTATGGAAATTGCCAAAAAAGTCGGGAAAGGTCTGCATCCGGACTGCTACATCGAGCTTGTGATTGAAGACAGTTATTACAATATGCGCGAGAAAATTGTCGATCATCCGCATATTATCGATATTGCCTGTCAGGCCATGCGCGATTGTGATATCGAACCGCAGATGAAAGCGATTCGCGGCGGTACCGATGGCGCGCAGCTATCATTTATGGGGCTGCCCTGTCCTAACCTCTTTACCGGCGGTTATAACTACCACGGCAAACATGAGTTCGTGACGCTTGAAGGGATGGAAAAAGCGGTACAGGTAATCGTGCGTATCGCCGAACTGACAGCGAAACAGGGATAAAAGCCGTTCTCTAAAGAATGAGACAGACAGGCCGGGCAAACGTGATGTTGCCCGGCTTTTTTATGGCTTAGTCTTCGAAGAACCAGTATCCGCTGTTGACCAGCGCGGCAAGCATCGCGAGGAAGGAGGGGTCTTCGAGCGCGTCGCCAAAGGCGCTATCATTCAGAACAATGTGATTTGCCAGCGCGTCGAGTGCCGGGCGGTGCGGGGAGTTAATCCGCTCGCCGTTAACGAACACTTCGCCCGCGATACGCAATACACGCAGACCACCTAAACGCACCAGCTTGTCCCCCTGTTTCAGGGCATCGTAAATCTCATCAGGCTGGTAGGGCGGCTCCGGCGGCGTGACGTCCAGCTCATGACGCGACTGGGTAATAAACTCACCGATCCACTCATTGAAATGCTCTGGCTGATTGATCAGATCGAGCATCATCTGGCGCAGGCCGTCCAGCTCTTGCGGCAGCACATCCGCCGGGTGTTCACGTGACGGCACATCCGGGTCGGTATAACGCTGGCTGCCCAGTTCGCGCTGCAACACATAATCGGCAAAACCGCTGATTAATTCCCGTCCGCTGGGAGCTCGGTAGCCAACGGAGTAGTTCATGGAGTTTTCCAGCGAGTAGCCCTCGTGCGGGAATCCCGGTGGAATATAGAGAATATCGCCCGGCTCCATCTCTTCATCAATAATGGCTTCGAAGGGATCAACCTGTAACAGGTCCGGATGCGGGCAGTGCTGTTTCATTGGCGTCTTTTCACCAACACGCCAGCGGCGGCGGCCGGTACCCTGAATGATAAAGACATCATACTGATCGAGATGCGGGCCAACGCCACCGCCGGGCACGGAAAACGAAATCATCACATCGTCGGTGCGCCAGTCGGGCAAGGCGCGGAAAGGACGCATCAGCGCCGCGGTCGGTTCATGCCAGTTGTTCACCGCCTGCACCAGCAGCGACCAGTTGCTTTCACCCAGATGGTCATAACTTTCGAAAGGCCCGTGGCTGACCTGCCATTTGCCATCAAGATGGCTTACCAGTCGGCTGTCGACTTCATCTTCCATGGCCAGACCGGCCAGTTCGTCAGGGGAAATGGGATCGATAAATTGTGCAAAGCCGCGTTTCAGTACCACCGGGCGTTTTTGCCAGTAGCGCTCGATAAAATCCGGCCAGTTAAGGTTGATGTTATAGTCCATGTTTGTTTCCCCAAACGTTAGTTTGAGTCGGAGTATAACGGATGGTAGGCGGCCTGCGTGGGACAGGCCGTGTTATTTTGACTGAATGCGTTAATTATCGCCGCTTATCGGCTGCTGGCGGCCGAAGATGGCCTCCATTTTTGCCCCGCCGAGTAAACTTTCGCTGGTCAGGATTTGCCCGTCGTATTGCTCTACGATTTCGCGTGCGACGGATAATCCCACCCCCTGGCCCGGACGTAGCGTATCGGCACGCTGACCACGATCAAAGACCACCTCACGTTTGGATAACGGGATCCCGGGGCCATCATCTTCGATAATGATGTGCACGTTCTCATCGGTCTGCCTTGCGGATACTTCGACAAATTCGAGGCAATATTTGCAGGCGTTGTCCAGGAGGTTGCCAATCACTTCCATAAAGTCGTTTTTCTCACCGACAAAGCTTATCTCCGGGGAGATATCGAGGCTGATATTCACCCCTTTTCGTTGATACACTTTGTTTAGCGCCGAGGTCAGACTATCAAGAAGCGGGGCGACCGGGTGAAGTTCCCGGCTGAGCAGCCCGCTGCCACCACGCATGCTGGCGCGATGCAGATAGTAACCAATCTGCTGAGAAATGCGGCTTATCTGTTCCAGCATTACCGGTTCGGCGTCGCTGACGCTCAGTTTTTCACTGCGTAACGAACGCAGCGTACTTTGCAGCACTGCCAGCGGGGTTTTCAGGCTGTGTGTCAGGTCGGTGAGGGTGGTTCGATATTTGTCGTAGCGCTCGCGCTCGCTTTTGAGCAGACGGTTGAGGTTACGCACCAGGCTTGTAAGCTCGCGAGTGGTGGCCGGGTTCAGATTCTCACGGTGATGCTCTTCCAGTTCGCGCACCTCTTTCGCCAGCTCCTCTATAGGGCGCAGGCTCCACCAGGCCGCCATCCATAGCAGTGGGATCACCAGCAACAGGTTTGCCGCCAGGACATAGATGAACCAACTCCACACCATCCAGGAGCGTTTGAGTTCGATAGGAACGGTATCGATAACGACAATGGTGAGCTGCGGCATTCTCGCCGTGGCAGGATAGAGATTGACCGCCACCGAGTGGGTCATCTCCGAGGTGTTGTCATCCTCCCGAATCGCGTTGAACTGTTCCACCACCGACTCATCGTTATCGACCAGCGTGCTGGAGTCGTCCACATCCGCTTCGATTTCATGGAATCCATCGGCCTGAAGCCAGGCGGGGTCAACACGTTTTGCCAGCCACGGGATATCACGTTGCGCCCAGATAAGTTTACCGTCTTTGTCATAAATCAGCGTGATAGTCGGGCTTTGTAAATTGAGGCTGTTGGGCAGGTCGACAGTCAGGGTGTTGTTTTCCCAGCGGGCAAGGGTATAGAACAGATTACTTTCACCGCGCAGCAGGCGAAACGTGGTCTTATCGAAACTGACGCTATAGCCTATCAGGGCAACCATGCCATAGGCGAGGGAGAGCACCAGCACGACGGCGGCGGTCGCCAGAAGGAAACGAACCCGTAGCGAGAGCGGCAGAAAATGCCGCATTAAACGTCTCATTTGGGCAGTTCGAAGAGATAACCCTGGCCACGTACCGTGGTGATCACCTCTGCGGGATAGAGTGCCTGGATTTTCTTACGCAAGCGTCCCATAAGGACATCAATGGTGTGGCTTTCGCGCAGTTCGGCATCGGGATAGAGCTGGAGCATCAGCGAATCTTTGCTGACCACTTTGCCGCTGTTGCGAATCAGGGTTTCCATAATGGTGTATTCAAACGCGGTCAGTTTAACCACTTCACTGCTGATCGACATTTCGCGGCGCGAGAGGTCCACCTGAAACGGCGGCATAGAGATAACCTGGGAGGCCAGACCGCTATTACGGCGCATCAGGGCCTGAATGCGCGCCACAACTTCTTCTATATGGAAAGGTTTGGTGACGTAATCATCGGCACCTGCGCTCAGTACTTCGACTTTATCCTGCCAGCCTTCACGCGCGGTCAGGACCAAAACAGGCAGAGAGACCTCATGGCTGCGCCAGCGGCGAATCAGCGATAAGCCGTCTTCATCGGGCAGGCCGAGATCGACAATGGCGATATCAGGCACGTGTTCATTAAGAAAATAGTCCGCTTCCTTTGCATCTTCCGCGGCATCGACCTGATGTCCCAGTTCCTGAAGCTGAACTTTTAAGTGGTGACGCAACAGGGCATTGTCCTCCACAACGAGTACGCGCATCGTCTTAACTCTCCTTATATTTTCAATACGAATAGTTTAACGCTGATTCTCGGGCGGCAGGGATAAACATTTGTTAAACCGAGAGGAAGGAAGCCCTCTTTCCTGATGAAAAGAGGGCGAAAGTCGGCAGGAAAGGGTTATTTCAGTTCATCGACCATGGTGATGGCACGGCCAATGTAATTTGCCGGGGTCATCGCTTTCAGGCGAACTTTCTCGTCTTCCGGCAGCGCAAGGCTATCGATAAACTGTTTCATGCCTTCGGCATCCACACGTTTACCACGGGTCAGCTCTTTGAGCTTCTCATACGGTTTTTCGATACCGTAGCGGCGCATAACGGTCTGAATCGGCTCTGCCAGTACTTCCCAGTTATGATCCAGCTCGTCCAGCAGACGGTCACGGTTTACTTCCAGTTTGCTCACGCCTTTCAGGGTTGCCTGATAGGCAATCAGCGCATAGCCCACGCCAACGCCCAGGTTACGCAGTACGGTGGAGTCGGTCAGGTCGCGCTGCCAGCGGGATACCGGCAGTTTGCTGGCCAGGTGCTGCAACACCGCATTCGACAGGCCCAGGTTGCCTTCGGAGTTTTCGAAGTCAATCGGGTTCACCTTATGCGGCATGGTGGAAGAACCAATTTCGCCGGCGATGGTTTTCTGTTTGAAGTGGTTCAGGGCGATATAACCCCACACATCGCGATCGAAGTCGATCAGGATGGTGTTAAAGCGCGCCATGCAGTCAAACAGCTCCGCAATATAGTCATGCGGCTCGATCTGCGTGGTGTACGGGTTCCACTGGATACCCAGAGAGGTCACAAACTCTTCGCTGAACTGGTGCCAGTCCACTTCCGGATAAGCGGCGATGTGGGCGTTGTAGTTCCCCACCGCACCGTTGATTTTGCCGAGGATTTCCACCTGATTTAGCTGGCGATACTGGCGCTCCATACGGTATGCCACGTTAGCCATCTCTTTCCCCATGGTAGACGGCGTGGCCGGCTGTCCGTGAGTACGGGAAAGCAGAGGGATATCGCGATACTGCACGGCGAGGTCTTTCACCGCATCAATTACCTGACGCCAGTAAGGCAGGATGACCTCATCACGCGCGGTTTTCAGCATCAAGGCGTGGGAGAGGTTATTGATATCTTCTGAGGTGCAGGCGAAGTGGATAAATTCAGAGACAGCGTGTAATTGCGCAATATCCGCCACTTTTTCTTTCAGAAAATATTCGACCGCTTTCACGTCATGGTTAGTGGTGCGCTCGATAGTTTTGATACGCGCCGCGTCTTCTTCGTTGAAGTCGGCGACGATTTTATCGAGGAAACCGTTTGCGTCATCAGCAAAAGCAGGAACTTCCTTGATCGCTGCATGTGACGCCAGCTTTTGTAACCAGCGTACTTCGACTTGTACACGAAATTTCAGCAAACCGAATTCGCTGAAAATCCCGCGCAGCGCGCTGACTTTATCGCCGTAGCGTCCATCGACAGGGGAAACGGCGGTCAGTGAGGATAATTCCATAGTTCAGAACTCCGGGAGGTTAACAATGAGCGAGAATTTGTTTGGCCTGAGTGGTCAGGCGATTACGGGAAAACATTAATTGCAGGCGGCCACCGCCAACCTGATGCCACAGCACCGCGGCACGAATACCTGCTAGCAGTGTGGCGCGAACTTTCGCCTGGACCTGCGGGCTTTGCAGCACCGCAGGCGAACCGGTCACCTGAATGCGCGGCCCGAGCGGGCTAATCACATCCACATAAATACCGGCCATGGCGCTAAGCAGCGTCTCCGACTGGAGATCAAAATGCTCAAGCTGGCGCTGCAAACCCGCGATACGGTCACCGAGCGTATTCATGGCGTCTTTGTGGCCCGCCAGTTTGCGCTCCAGGACCATCAGGCTAAGAGTATAGCGGGTCAATTCGGCATTCAGCCCCTGACGGCTGCTGGCATTAAGTACGCCGAGTAGCGTTTCCAGCCCGGTGCGCAGGTTTGCTTCGCTGCCACCAAAAACGCTCAGGGTTGAGTCCGGGTTAAGATCGATGACGCTATTGAGAGAGACATGGAGCGCGTCGGCGTCGCAATGTCCCTGATGCGCCAGTTGCTGCACCAGACGGGCGGACTGGCAAATGCCCGCCAGCGCCAGGGTGATGTCGTAGTAATTCTTAGCCACACTCGCTCCTTGATTCGCTATCTCAGTCTCGTCGATTAAACCGGCAGCGCGATACGCTGTTCGATAATACCGCCGCCAAGGCACACTTCACCGCTATAGAAAACGGCAGACTGGCCTGGCGTTACCGCAGCAACCGGCTCGTCAAAACGAACCTCAATCCGATCGTCATCCAGAGCAGTAATGGTGCATGGAATATCGGTCTGGCGGTAACGGGTTTTCACGGTGCAGCACAGCGTACCGACCAGCGGTTCGCGATTAACCCAGTGCAATTGTTGGGCAATCAGCCCAACGGACATCAGACGTGGGTGATCGTGCCCCTGCGCGACCACCAGGATATTGTTTTCCACATCCTTATCGACCACGTACCACGGATCTTCGGTACCTTCTTTGGTTCCGCCAATCCCCAGACCTTTGCGTTGGCCCAGTGTGTGGTACATCAGCCCCTGATGCTCGCCAATCTCTTCACCGTCAACGGTGAGGATTTTGCCCGGCTGGGCTGGCAGATAGCGGCCTAAAAATTCGCGGAATTTGCGCTCGCCGATAAAGCAGATACCGGTAGAGTCTTTTTTCTTCGCAGTGACCAGCCCCAACTCTTCGGCGATTTTGCGCACTTCGGGTTTTTCCAGTTCACCGACCGGGAACAGGCTTTGCGCAATCTGCTCATGGCCAAGCGTATAGAGGAAATAACTCTGATCTTTGTTGCCATCCAGACCGCGAAGCAAACGGCTTTTACCGTCGACATCAGCCCGGCGGACATAGTGACCGGTCGCGATATAATCGGCGCCCAGGTCTTCGGCGGCAAATTCGAGGAAGGCTTTAAATTTGATCTCTTTGTTGCACAGAATATCCGGGTTAGGCGTGCGCCCGGCTTTATATTCCGCCAGGAAGTGTTCAAACACGTTATCCCAATATTCTGCGGCAAAGTTTACGGTGTGGAGTTCAATACCGAGTTTGTCGCACACGGCCTGCGCATCGGCCAGATCGGCCGCCGCGGTACAGTATTCCTCGCCGTCGTCCTCTTCCCAGTTCTTCATGAACAGGCCTTCCACCTTATAACCCTGTTGCAGTAACAGCCAGGCAGATACGGAAGAATCGACACCGCCGGACATGCCGACGATCACTTTTTTTGGGCTATCAGACATAGAATACTCACGACATTGAACTTCAAGGCGGCGTATTCTATCACGCACTCGCCGCGCAGGCACCCCTGCATATTACCAATCCGCAACAAGTCGGGCGGAAATTACCGCTAACCTGGCTTTGCGTGAGCGCTTATGGCGTGATTGTTCGTCTGGAACGAGGCACAGAACGATAAACCCCAGCGAGGCTGGGGTTTATGTTGACTCATGCATTTTGACGCGTTGTATCAGGCGGCCCGTTGCTCATCGATGCTGAACTGCTCGACACTCTGGGCAAGCTGCTGTGCCTGTTCTTCGAGGGAGCTTGCTGCCGCCGCCATCTCTTGCACCAGCGAGGCGTTCTGCTGGGTGACGCCATCCATCTCGTTAACCGCAATCGTCACCTGGCTAATGCCTTTGGCCTGCTCATCAGAGGCGACAACGATCTCATTAATGATGGTTTGGACGGAGTTCACCGCCTGAGTCATTTCCTGCATTGTCTTCCCGGCATCATTAACCAGTTGAACGCCGTTCTCAACACGCTGACTCGACTCTTCAATCAATGCGGCAATCTCTTTTACCGCGTTGGCGCTGCGCTGCGCAAGGTTACGCACTTCGGAGGCTACCACGGCAAAACCGCGCCCCTGTTCGCCAGCGCGCGCCGCTTCGACGGCGGCGTTAAGCGCCAGAATATTTGTCTGGAAGGCGATACTGTTGATCATGGTGGTGATGTCGCTGATTTTTTTCGAGCTGTCATCAATCTGCGACATGGTTTTAACCACCTGGCCGACCAGTGCTTCACCCCGGCTGGCAATCTGCGTTGCATTTGCTGTCAGGGCCGTGGCCTGGTGTGCGTTGGTGGCGTTATGTTTCACCGTTGCGCTGAACTGCTCCATGCTGGCGGCAGTTTGCTCCAGCGCTGCGGCTTGCTGCTCTGTACGCGAAGAGAGGTTAATGTTGCCGCTGACAATCTCCCCCGCCCCCTGACGTACAGAATCACTGGCATCTTTGATCTGCCCGACGATTTGACGCAGTTGTGCCTGCATGGTCTGCAGCGCAAAGAACAGGCTATGGCGATCGCCAGATTTGACGTTAATCTCGTTATCCAGTTTGCCATCTGCGACGGCCAGCGCGATGGTTGCCGCTTCCAGCGGTTCGCCGCCAATCGGTTTCAATACTTTGCGGCTAAAGACGATACCCAGTAAGGCGCTAACCAGCAGAATGCTGAGTACCATCAGAATGATGGCGTTCATCAACTGACGGTTGGCCGCTGCCATCACCTGGCTGACCGGTGCGACGACACCCAGATACCATTTGTCGGGACCGTTGCCGATAGACACCGGCTGCCAGGTCACTAAAGCATCCTCACCGAGGATAGCATCAGGCTGTTCCACCACCTGTGAAGAGAAATTATTGGTGTTGCCCGGAAAGGGTTTGCTGGTCATTTTCTTATCAGGATAAGAGATAACTTTACCTGCGGTGGACAACAGCACGGCGTAGCCGCCACCTTCCCAGGGTTTAATTTGATTGACTTTTTCCTGCAATGAGGCAAGTGAGATATCCGAGGTGATCACCGCATGCAGTTTGCCCTGACTCACAACCGGGGCGGCGACGGATGTCAACAGCGTCGGCACGCCGTTGTAAGCGTAGCTATAGGGTTCAATCAGCGTGTCTTTCTGGGATTTTTGCGGTACGAGGTAATAATCACCCTGACCTGGCGTCAGATAAGAGAGCAGGGGGTGCATCTTGAAATTGCCTGACTGATCGCGATCAACGAAGAAGGCATAACGCCCCTTCGGTGCCTGATCGGGCTTATCTGCAAAATCCGCATCTTTTCCGTCAAAGGCGTTTTCTTCAAAAATCACCGAGATGGAAAGGTAATCAGGATTATCGCGCAGAGCGGATTCCATCATTTTATCGGCGACTTGACGATCCGTTATCCCGGCTGCCGGTAAGGCAATCAGACTATGACCGAGGTTATGCGCAACATCGCGCGCATAGTTAAGGTCTTGCTGAATTTTCAGGGCTTCACTCTGTGCAATCTGGTGTAAGTATTTTTCTGCTAATGATTTTTGCTCGTTGCTGGATTGCCAGCTCAGCACGCCAATGGTTGCAACAAAGCCGAGAGTGATGGTTAACGCGCCGGTGAGCAACATTTGCGCACGGGTACTCATCTTTTTTTGAACATACTGTCTTGCCATCACCGTACCTCTGATCTCAACGTATAGCGCCATTACAATCCCGCAAATCGGGACTGCCTTCATTGATGTCTATCGGCGTATGTTTTTTGATCTTTAATTGTTAAAAATGCAGCCGCTTTGGCGTAAAAATGCACAAAAAAGGGGATGTGTAGCAGGAGTGATCGCTGAGGCGAAAGGAACGTGAAGGAATATAACGAGTGTAGCGTTACTTCTGGTGGGTTAAGTTGCGGTTAAATATTTCGCTTTGGTATTAATTCAGCCAGGTATTGTTGACGGGCGCAACAGTGAAAACACAACAACCGCGCAGGCGCGGTTGTTGCTAAAATCGGATGCTTAGTTAAAAGGCCAGTTAAATTCGCCAATCACCGATAACGGATAACGTGTACCGGTTTGCCAGCTACGAATACTTTCTGCGACCAGCGGGGAACGCAGGTTTTTCGCATTCAGGATCTCGTCAGCGCTGACCCACAGGCAGCGGTCAATATCACTGTCGTGCGGCTCGGTGGCGCAGATGTCTTCGAGATCGACGGCAAACAGGAAACGCAGGAAAGGCGTTTTGTCCGGCGCTATCCACTGATGCATACGAATAAAGGCATCGGGCGTGGCGTGAATACCTGTCTCTTCCCACAGCTCGCGTTTTGCAGCCTGCACCAGCGTTTCATTGGCTTCCAGGTGACCGGCCGGCTGATTCCACAGTGCCTTGCCGCTGATTGTCTCTTCTACGACCAAAAACTTACCCTGCGCATGGACGACGCAGGCGACGGTGACATGAGGTTTAAACATACTTTCCTCTTTGTTTATCAAAGTTATTCATCAAACCCATCGGCCATATCCGGCCAACTGATCTCGCCACTCTGCTTGTTGATACTAATATAGGCCACCGGTGGAGACGTCTCGCTATCCGCACTGCCTCGGCACTGCGCCGACTGGTGATCTTCGCGAACGATAATCTGAATCTCTTTTTGCGCGTTCCAGCTTTCATAAAACACACAGTGATAATCGGTGCGCAGGGAAACCGTGGCGATACGCGCGGCTTTATCGACAGAGAGCGGGTTAATGTCGTCGCGATAGCGATCGCCTTCGTCAATGGGCGCAAGCTGTGATTTTTTAAGCCAGCCGCGAATGATGCGGTGATCGGGACCGTACCAGTTCACCTCAAGAAAATCATCCTCGGACTGCTCCTGAGCGGAAACACTATCGCCCGGCACCAGGAAGACCGACGGGCTTCGGCACTTTTCATTGGGCATCGTGTAAAACCATGCGCGCGCCTGACCTTGAATGCGGTATCGGTTATTGGCCGGAGGGGCTTCGCGCACACGTGTACGCAAGGCGTCATTTGCCCACGTCTGGCATTCATGGCTGACCGGCAACGAGGGGGGCAGGGCGGTCAACTCATCGGCCGTCACCCAGCCGGTGACAAATGCGCCGTTGGTATCCCGGTAGCGTATATAGCGAAAGGGATGAGTGGGGGAGACCCCGCCTGATTTCCCGTATAAGACCGAACTTCGCAGGATTTCAACGGTATCACCGTTGACTAAAAAAGTGGGAAGCTGGCATTCCGAGCCGGGAGCAGAATAAAAGTGCAACCGGGCAGGACTGGTCACTTTTGCGACCTCGAAAAGATAATCTGCTTCGCCTGCGGCCCTCCCGCCGATGGTCTCGCAAGTTTCATTAGCAAAACATGATGACGAAACAGCGCAGAGCAGCAAAAAAGTCGCAACCCGTAACAACATACTTTCTCCTCATCCATGACAAATTTCAGTTAATGATTAGTTTGCGGAATTATTCGGTATAAACAACGCGTTTATTTCACTTCTCGCCACTGGCCATTGGGCAACCCATCAAGGGTATATTCACCCAGCGCATAACGGATGAGGCGAAGAGTGGGAAAACCAACGTGCGCGGTCATTCGTCGAACCTGACGATTACGGCCTTCATAAAGCGTGATTTTAAGCCAACTGGTGGGAATGGATTTCCGCTCGCGAATGGGGGGATTGCGCGGCCACAGCCACTCTGGCTCACTAACTCGTTCAATGCCGGCGGGCAGGGTAGGGCCATCATTCAGGGTGACACCGTCGCGCAACGCTGCCAGCGCCTCTTCACCCGGCTCTCCTTCAACCTGAACAAAATAGATTTTTCCGGTACGTTTCCCCGGCTGCGTCAGTTTTGCCTGCAATTCACCGTCGTTCGTTAACACCAGTAAACCTTCACTGTCGCGATCCAGGCGCCCCGCCGCGTATACATTTTGAACAGGTATATACTCTTTAAGCGTACTGCGTCCCGCCTCATCGGTGAACTGCGGCAAAACATCATAGGGTTTATTAAACAAAATCACCCGCTTTGGCTGGTTTTCGCGTCGTGGCTTAGTAGCTTGTCGTGAGCTGAATCGCTCAAGGTGGTGATTTCTAAAAGAAGTTTTCTTCATGGTATTTTCAGTGGTTATCAATTGCCGCATTATAACTGAAACATGATTGCCTTTCATGGAACCCAACTATCAGGTAGTATTGACAGGCTAATTACAATTCATTAACAAAAATCAGTAACAACCAGAAGCGCTCGAAGGAGAGGTGAATGGAAAGCAAAGTAGTTGTTCCGGCGGAAGGTAAGAAGATCACCCTGCAAAACGGCAAGCTGAACGTTCCGAATAACCCGATTATCCCGTTCATTGAAGGTGACGGTATCGGTGTCGACGTTACCCCTGCGATGCTGAAAGTGGTCGATGCCGCTGTGGAGAAAGCCTATAAAGGCGAGCGTAAAATTTCCTGGATGGAAATTTACACCGGTGAGAAGTCTACCCAAATTTACGGCCAGGACGTCTGGCTGCCCGCTGAAACTCTCGATCTGATTCGTGAATACCGCGTTGCCATCAAAGGCCCGCTGACCACGCCGGTTGGTGGCGGTATCCGCTCTCTGAACGTTGCCCTGCGTCAGGAGCTGGACCTGTATGTGTGCCTGCGCCCGGTACGTTACTACCAGGGCACGCCGAGCCCGGTTAAACACCCGGAACTGACCGACATGGTTATCTTCCGCGAAAACTCCGAAGACATTTACGCCGGTATCGAATGGAAAGCGGACTCTGCTGACGCAGAGAAAGTGATTAAATTCCTGCGTGAAGAGATGGGCGTGAAGAAAATTCGCTTCCCGGAACATTGCGGTATCGGTATCAAACCGTGTTCCGAAGAAGGCACCAAACGTCTGGTACGTGCGGCTATTGAATACGCTATCACCAACGATCGCGATTCTCTGACCCTCGTACACAAAGGCAACATCATGAAGTTCACCGAAGGCGCGTTCAAAGACTGGGGTTACCAGCTGATTCGCGAAGAGTTCGGTGGTGAGCTGATCGATGGCGGCCCGTGGCAGAAGATCAAAAACCCGAATACCGGTAAAGAGATCATCATTAAAGATGTGATCGCTGATGCGTTCCTGCAACAGATCCTGCTGCGTCCGGCTGAATACGACGTTATCGCCTGTATGAACCTGAACGGTGACTATATCTCCGACGCCCTGGCAGCCCAGGTAGGCGGTATCGGTATCGCACCGGGCGCTAACATCGGTGACGAGTGTGCGCTGTTCGAAGCTACTCACGGTACTGCGCCGAAGTATGCGGGTCAGGACAAAGTGAACCCGGGCTCCGTTATCCTCTCCGCTGAGATGATGCTGCGTCACATGCAGTGGTTCGAAGCCGCAGACCTGATCGTGAAAGGCATGGAAGGTGCTATCGCTGCCAAAACCGTGACCTACGATTTCGAACGTCTGATGGAAGGCGCTAAGCTGCTGAAATGTAGCGAGTTTGGTGACGCGATCATCGCGAACATGTAATCCGCCTGGCGGGTTAAAGAAGAACGGGAGCCGATTGGTTCCCGTTTTTTTATGTAATTCAGAAAGTTTCACCAAAACTATCCCCAAAACTCCCTATGAAAACGATGCTTAGCCGACCACAATGCAGTCTTTATCTCAGTCATCATGACGCTTTTTCCCGGTAGGTCAGGTGGATATGGCAAAATTATTGTTTAATGGTTCTATACACCAAATCACTTTAGTGGAAGGCAATGGAAACCTAAAAAATATGTTCTTCGACACATTGACTCAACGCCTGATACCAAAGATCTGGGTAAAATCCAGAATCAGGTATCGCGTTTTTGCCGTGCATAAAACGAAGAGTTTTGTAACGGGATCAAAGTAGCAGCAGAAGCAGCAGCCCAAGAATAAGTTGTGGTAAGTATTATTTATACAGGGCCATGGATTGGCACCGTTGTCAGTGCGAAGGTATTTTTTGAAGACTTCCGATAAATTCACCCAGTGCGATCTCATTTAAAGATGCAGGTGTTTTCACCAAATTATATTTCCTGCACTAGTTGATAAATTCCATGGCTCCATAGCGCAATGTATGTGATATTCAGGAGAATTCCATGATACCAACACTGGAATACGCCCGTTCTTATAGCCTTCGCTGAAAAAGTTCCACAAAAGAAATTAATGCCAGTACTGTGTCTTTTATGCCCATCCCGGCAACATTTTGATGTTTAGTGACCCATGAGGTCATGCACAGAAAACAGTCGGGCATTATGAAGCGATCCTGACGCTAATGACTGGGATTGACGCATTGGCAAGGCGCGTTGCTGACTGACGTGAAAACACTGAGCAGGCAGCAGGAAAGTCATTATTTTATTTAATGGTATACGTATCTTAGCCTAAGCGGTGATGCTAATTTAGTTACGGAAATCACCGTACTATCCATGGAGGTTTACTGTGAGTGTATATGTTTTTTATTACAACGAATCGGGTGCAAGAGTCTTTCCCAAAAGTAGCGTAAATGAGGAAGCAAAGGCGCTTCTCAAACGGAAGGGTTACAAAAAACATCATTTTGAGGTCGACGCTGACAGCGCTCAGGATGCTATTGCGATGATGAAACACAATGATGATGAATATCTTAAGGAATTAAAAGATTATTCTGACAGCCTGCTTTTTGTTGGCCTGGCTGGGATGGCATCAGTTCTTTAAAAATATGTCACAGCAGCATCAGAAAGAAGCCTGTGTAAGGTGAGGTAGAATCACAGGCTTTTACCGTCGCAACGACGTCGACAGACCTTGTCGCGCTTCACGATGCCGCCGGTCTGGATAGAGGGTCAGACGATAAATATCCTTTAAGGCCGCACCGTTATCTTTCGGCGCACCCGGATATCTGATAAGCAGGGAACCAATGACAGCAGCATTGGATGAGATAAAATACAAGCAATATGATGGACCATTGGCAGTTGCTCTTTGCGAGAGTGCGCCTGCCGGATACCTTATTTTTGATTAAAAATAAGCCTTAATGTTGATGCAATTGCGATGATACTACCGACAACCATAACAATCGCAATAAACCTTCTGTGGTGCGAAAAGAGATCCATCATCCCATTGACCAGACAGAGTGACATAAATCCTATACTTATCCAGCGAATATGATTTTTATTCAACGCGTCCACCTTTGTTGGCAGGCTAATATCTCTACCATCTTATCTCAATGCGATGTATACATTTTCAACAAATCATCAACGCCAAAAGTAATAAGGCTGGTCGTTGAGGTCTGTGACAAGACAGGAGCGCGAGCCGAAAAACCACGCTGTTAATGGACCTAAAGCTTACCCGAAAACGACGTTTCACACCTTTTAACCTCAAGCACATCTCGTGTATCACGAAAATGCGCTGCTTCACGTAAAAGCCTGCCACTTTCGGCTATTCTTTCTCTATCAAATAGTCCAAAGGAGCATTCAGATGAGTCAGCGCGGAGTCGTCCTTCATCATGAACACCGGATTGGTTATGTCATCATTCGCGATGAATTCGGCAATCACACCGTCGTAAAACTGCTAACAGGAAACGATATCGAAAGAGGTGATATCATTGTTGGTTTCCTGCATGGTGAAGGCGACCAAACCTTCCATAACGAAACCCAGGATGTCTCTCTGGATGTTCATATTCAGGGGCATGGATTATCCGAAGATGCAACAATCCAGATGATTCAAAAAGCCCACTGAGTTACGCGTTATCGTGTGATCCGGGTGCCGACATGTCAGGAAAACATTTGGCTGACGGGATAGCGACGCATTTTGCCATGCAGAGCGCTGTCGCGTCAGCCATTCTGGATATCTACAATGATCAATGTAAATAAGCCCCCGTCGATGACCTGGCCAAAACGAGAGTGCTTTTAGGAAATAATTTATCGACGAAGAGAAGTGTATTTGATAATACGAAGCCTGCTAATCATTATTTAAAATATAATTAAATGGCCGGGGATTATTTTCGACAAAAGAAAAAGGATAGTTCCGACATCAAAACTATCCTGGAATGCAGTAGAGAATGTTAAATCGTATTTCCTTCACATGCGTACTTTATAACTTTCCTAAGCGAAATTTACCAATGCATTTTTTTCTCGTTGTGGATTGAGAAAATTGATGATCGGGTTATTAATGTCGGGCTTTATTGGTTAAGGCTTAACATGCGCCCTCAGCAGGAGAGGGCGCTTAAGTATAAATTACGAACCATACTGATGCTGATCATTGTTAATTCGTCCTAACACACGATAGGGCTTACAGTCCGCAAGCCAGGCTTTAATCTCTTCTGGCGGGATCGGTCTTGAAAAATAATAACCTTGTGCCTCATCACAGCCAAACTCGGTTAGCATTTGCGCCGTCTCATGATCTTCAACCCCTTCGGCCAGCACCACATAATGAAGTTCTTTAAGCATCATGATGACATTACGGGCGATGATACGGCTGCCGGAATCAGTCGTTATCTGGCTGACCAGTGAGCGATCCAGTTTAATCACATCAATGGGAATACGACGCAGGTAACTGATATTACTGTAACCGGCACCAAAATCGTCAAGCAGGATCTGGAAGCCAAGCAATTTCAGACGATCGAGTTCTTCAAGCGCGGCTTCACTCTCCAGAACTTTTTCTGTCTCCAGGCATTCAATGCGAATATCAGCCGGATACAAGCCCGCATTGAGAACATTATTTTCCAGCCCATCCGCAAAGCCGGGACGAGAAAAATCACTCACTGTCACGTTAATCGAAACAGGGAGGGTGATACCCTGGCTACGCCAGGATTTCAGCTGCTCGATGACCGTTTTGATGACCCACTGGGTAATTTCCGACATCAGACTGGTTTTTTCTGCCAGCGAAACAATAGTTGCCGGAGAAATATTGCCAAGCTGTGGATGTCGCCAGCGCAGCAGCGCTTCCACCCCTTCTGTTTTGCCAGAGCGCAACGATACCTTCGGTTGAAAAACCAGATACAGCTGGCTGGTAGATTTAATCGCCTCACTTAAGTCATAAAGGAGTTTAAAGTCTTTATTTCTTTTATGATCAAGGATGGGATTAAATTGCAGGACCGGAATATTCTGGCGAATGGATTCGTGCAGGGCGCTGATCGCCTGACGCACAATTTCATGGGCATCATCTTCCCGTGGCGAGAATTTGACGTAGCCAGTATGGATAGTCAGCGTAATATCAATATTTTGTGCCATTTGCACCCGTGTCCCCGGCAGCGTTTCTGCGCGTTTAACGAGCGTTAAGGCTTGTTCTATCTCAACCAGTACCGCAAAACGGGCGGGGGCGAAAGAGTATAAAAGAACATTTTCTTTTAGCCGCAGACGTAGACGCAACAGCGGGATAAAACTGCGCAGCATATTATCCACGGCGTGCAATCCCAGATAGCGGATTAACTCGTAAGCACGAGGCATATCAATACAGTCAAATATCACCAGGCCATAGGTTTTGGGGTCTTTTTCCAGCGTTTTTTGCTCCATTTCACGCAGCAAAAACTGGCGGTTGGGTAGCCCCGTAAGCGTGTCGACGCGACCAATAGAATAGCGCGCTTCGAGGTAGATTGCGGAAAGCTCTGCGATACGGTTAAAACTTTCTATTTGTTGCAGTGTTGGGGTGACGACGCTGGAACTACTGACACAAAGCGTGCCAAGAACCATCCCCTCTTGCGTCATCATCGGCGCAGAAGCATAAAACAGAATATCGCCGTTTTGCACCAGTGGTTGATGGGAAAAACGGGAATCCAGCCGGGCATCAGGGCAGACAACGGTCTGCCCGCTATCGCGTGAGTACTGGCACATTGTTTTTTCTATCGGGACTTTGAAATGCTCCAGCGGTACATTTTTAACATATTTGATATATTGGTAGTCATCATCAAATACGGTAATAAAGCAGCCTTCGACATTCATCACCTCGCAAGCAAGGCAGGCATACTCTGTCAGGGCTGCGTCGCGGGTTTTATCCTCTTTACGCAATAATTCCAGCGCCGCCAGCCGTTTGCTTTCGCTTCTTTTAAGTCCCGTGAACATTGCGAGCTCCTGCTCAGATAAATGAGGCTGTTAGGTTATGCTCTGTCGACAACATCACTGGCCAGGATGACATCTACAATGACTGTTAAGTTTAGCCCACCGTCTACCACCAGCCGAGTTGAGTACCGGCGACGGCAACAACAGCCACAATGAGCATAATGATTGTTGACTTTCTCACGAACTAGCTCCTGAGCTGGCAGCCTTTGCCAGCGATGCAGATAATAATTAAATAGAAGAAAATAAGATAATTCTCAAGCAAAAAAAAACCCTAAAGTGAATTAATTGAGGCGTAAAAACGGCTGTTTGTTTTTTCCGTTTTTATCCTGATACATAGCGCGATCTGCGATGCGCAATGCACTGTCAGCATCAATACTATCGGGATTAATTTCGACCACACCGATACTGGCTCCGGGATAAAATATATTCATGGAACCCAGTCGATATTCTCCAGTGAGACATTTATGCAAATTTTGCTTAAGGGAGGATAATCTTTCGGTCTGTGTTTGATCGCGCGGCCCGCCTGGACAGGCAATTAAAAATTCATCGCCGCCAAGCCGCCCGACCACATCATCTTTATCGCAACCATCCAGAAGACGACGCCCAATCTGAATAAGGAATTGATCGCCTGATTCATGACCAAGCTCATCATTTATTCTTTTAAAGTTATCGAGATCAATAAACGCAATAATAATCTGAATATCAAGGTTCCTGGCAAGAGAAAATAGCATTGTCAGATTATCGAAGATCGCCCGACGATTAGGCAGGCCGGTCAGCGGATCGGTATAAGAGTGGGCGATGAGTGCCGCGTTAGCTTCTCGCAGTTGTTCCACCAGGTGGTCTTTTTCGATGGAACGCGCTATCAGCCCGGCGAAAAGACGTAAAACGTGTTCACCACGAACGCTCAACTTACGCGTGTCCTTACTGGCGGCGCATAGCGTGCCATAAAGCGAACCATCCGCCAGATGCACAGGCATGCTTAAGTAAGAGGTGATCCCAATTTTTTGCGCCGCTTCGCAATCTGCCCACTGCGTTGCCACGTCATCGCTAAAAAAACAGCCCTCATCCAGCGCGCGCTTGCACAGGCTGTCACCCCACGGCAGAGAAAAACCCTCTGGAAGATCAAGTTGTTTGCTGTTTCGCGCATACTGGATATGTTGAAAACCACCGTCGTCGTCAATCTTGGTAAGGTACGTCGATTCCATTTCAGTGACCATCTCCAGCATTTCAAGGAGCTGTCGTACCAGACTTTCAAGGGATTGATCTTTATGGAGTGTTTCGGAAACTCGGGCCAAAATGAAATCGGACATTACGCTCATTAACTCCTGTGCACTGCGCGTTGTATGCACTTGATGATGAAAATATAGACTCACCATATTAAAGCATGGCTTAAATAAGTTTTATATATCGGCAGCGTCAAACGGGGGGGGCAGGAGATTGCGTAAAAAAAGCCCCGTTGATGAGACGGGGCAAAAACTCATTGATTACGGAATGATGTTCTCTGGTCATGGGTGAGAACGAGGCAAATATATCTGCAAAAAGTGGTGTAAGGATGGAGAAATCATGGAGATGTCAGGCGTAACGCATTAAGCTAAATTTATGGCTTATTATTTCAATATGGATAATTTGATGCGTAATATTTTCTTCCTTTTCATTTGTGCATTAACGGCATGCTCCACGCCACCGGGTGCGCCCCGTCAACCCGTAGCAGGAAAAGCCAATCCGGCGGCGGTGCATTGTTTGCAGGTGGGCGGGCAACGTGTGCCTGTGCAAAGCCCCCAGGGGGTGCGTACAGAATGCAAATTGCCAGGCGGTGAAGTGATAGATGAATGGGAGCTGTGGCGACGCGATCACCCTCAATCTCGCTCGTGACACGCTACCTGCATCAGGGTAAACTTGGGTAAGAATAATCTTATTTTCCATGATGCATGTGTACGCGAGAGAATTATGTTTCAGTTACGACCGGGTAGCCTGGCGATGGTCATTGGCGCGCAAACGCCTGCCGGGCGCTGTAATATTGGTAAATCTGTAGAGTTATTTGGTCTTTGCCAGCCTGGCGAGATGTTTCTGAACCCGGTCAATGGTGTGATGACGCGCATGCCGCAAAGCGCGAATCGTGCTTTGTGGCTGGTGATGGGTGATGTGCGGTCTTTCGATGGGCAACAAGGCTTCGCCTTTGTTCGTGCCGAACACCTGATGCCTCTCGACCCGGACAGCCTGCCTGAACATCATCGCGAGCAGGTTATTTCCTGATTTATAGCGATTCCAGCCATTCTGCCAGCACCAGCGCATGATTTTGCCTGGTGTCTTTGGCGGCATAGAGCAAGGTGAGAACACCGCTTTGACGCTTCGCATTAAGCGTTTGCCCAGCCTCTCGCTTATCCGCAAGTTCCGCAAGGTACGCTTCCCGAAATGCGGCGAAATCCAGTACATCGGCGTGAAAGGCTTTACGTAATTCTCCCGATGGGGCCAAATCCTTACACCATTCGTCGTAGTTCAGATCGGTTTTTTTAACGCCGCGCGGCCACAGGCGATCGACCAGAACCCGATAGCCATCCTGTCCGGATGCCGGGTCATAGACGCGTTTACATTGAATCATCTGTTTGTTCCCTCTCTTCGATAAAGGCGACGAGTTCCGCGATCTGCTGGTGGGAAAACACGCGAATGCCGTTTGCCTCCAGCAGCGCGGCAGCAACACCCATTCCTGGACGTTGAACGCCGCTAAAAGTGCCGTCGTAAATCTGCTGGCTACCACAAGTGGGGCTGCCGTCGGTCAGTAGTGCTGCGCAACAGCCTTCTGACTGTGCGGTTTTTAGGGCCAGCCAGGCGGCGAGCTGATAGTGCGCGGTGACATCCTGGCCGCTATCTTCAACAATCTGTGCTGCGCCGCCCATCACATCCTGGCCGTTGCCAGCGCGTATTTCTGCGGGTGAACGTGGAACCGGGAGCCCTGCTGCCAGTTCCGGGCAATGGATCACCAGGCGTTGTTCCTCCTGTAAGTAGGCCAGCGTTTGCTGCAATGCCCCTTTTTTAGTGCCGTTATAGCGAACGTTGAACCCCATCAGGCAGGCGCTGACCAGAATTTTACTGCGCATTTTTTCTCCAGCTTCGACGCATCTGTTGCCTTAAGCACCGTTTTTATCGAAATACGGCAAAATGTGCCCTGCCATTTTTAATGTGTTGTGATGTAGACGAAAGATCGCTAATGTGAGGTTCCTTATGTTATTCGTTAATTGCTCTGACATAGGGACCCCTTCATGACCCATATTCCCGTTAAAGATACCCTGCGAATTGCCCTCGTTGGTGATTACAATCACGACGTTGTCGCGCACCAGGCCATTCCGCTGGCGATCGACGATGCCGCCGCCGTCCTTGAGATTACCGCAGATTACGACTGGCTGGCGACCTCCGAGATTAAAAGTCGCGATGACCTCGTTGGCTATGATGCAATCTGGGTCGTTCCGGCAAGTCCGTATAAAAATCCCGAAGGGGCCTTTATTGCCATTCAGTATGCGCGGGAAAACGCGATACCGTTTCTTGGCACCTGCGGCGGTTTCCAGCATGCCATTATTGAATATGCCCGCAACGTAATGGGTGTGGGTGATGCCGCGCATCAGGAAACCGACAGCGCTGGCCGGATGGTGATTGTTCCGCTGAGCTGTTCGCTGGTCGAGCAGGAGGCGGAAGTTGAATTGCGTCCGAATACGCTGATTGCCCGTGCTTATGGGCGGGAGAAAATCAGTGAAGGCTACCACTGTAACTACGGTATCTCGCCTGATTTTGCTGCCGAGCTGGAGAAAAGCGATATGCGGGTCACGGCCTGGGATGAAGATGGAGAAATTCGTGCGGTTGAGCTGAGCAACCATCCCTTCTTCGTCGCCACCCTTTTCCAGCATGAGCGTAATGCCCTTGCCGGACGCCCGGTTCCGCTGGTGCAGGCGATGCTGAAAGCCGCGAAAGATTGAGTCAATGAAAACAGGCCGCACAGGCCTGTTTTATTGTCACCCCTAAACCACCTCCTGGGGAGGTGGTGATTGATTATGTCGCCATTTCGCGATCGCGGCCGGCACAGGCCCCAAACAGCGCCATCACTACGGACAAGATCGCGCAGGCGATAAGCGGGATTTGCCAGGAACCGCTGGCATCGTGGATTTTCCCCATCAGCGGTGGGCCACAGGCTGCCAGCAGGTAGCCTACCGACTGTGCCATCCCTGACAGCGCAGCGGCCTGATGCGCGGAGCGGGCTCGCAGGCCAATAAAGGTCAGCCCAAGGATCATAGTGCCACCCGATCCAAAGCCAAACACCAGCGTCCAGACAACGGCCTGACCCGGCCAGAGCCAAAAACCGGCGGCACTCACTGCGCACAGCAGGGCAAAGAGTACGGCCAGCGCACGCTGATCACGCAAGCGGTGCAGAATGAGCGGAACCAGAATACCCGGCGCCGCCGTGGCGAGCTGGAGCAGGCCGTGCAGAGAACCCGCGCCGGACTCGCTATAGCCATGGCTGATAAGAATTGCCGGTAACCAGCCAATCACCACGTAATAAATCAGCGAGTTAATCCCTAAAAAGAGCGTTACCTGCCAGGCAAGCGCTGAACGCCAGATCCCCCGACTTTGCGCCAGCGGGCTGCCTGATAAGCTGGTGGGCTTTGCGAAACGCAACTGTGGTAGCCACAGCAGCATCGCAACGAGCGGAAAGGTCATAAGCATCAGCAACGCGCCGTGCCAGCCTGCGCCCGTCAGCGCAATCGGGACAACCAGTGCAGAACCAAGCGCCGCCGCAGCTCCCATGGTCAGCGAATACGCGCCGGTCAGTTTAGCGATCTGGCCTGCATAATCCCGTTTAATGATCCCCGGTAGCAGCACATTCCCCAGCGCGATGCCGCAACCGATAATGGCGGTGCCAATAAAAAGCAGCGCCGGTGCGGGCAGAGAACGTATGGCGATGCCTGCGCATATCAGCAGCATGGCGGCAAAAAGGCTTCGCTCCATACCCAGGCGCCGGGCAATGCCTGCCGCCAGGGGAGAAACAAGCGCAAAGGCCAGTAGCGGCAGGGTGGTGAGCATCCCGGTCTGCGCGGTGGTTAAGCCATAATCATTACGAATGGAATCAAGCAGTGGTGCGGCCCCGGTAAAGGTGACACGCAGAGTGGTGGCAATCATCAGGATCCCCGCCATAAGCAGTGCCCCTTGTTTGCCCCGTGAGGAAATCGTCGTGGTCATTGTATTCTCAGGATAAATAGCAGAACCCTACCATACCCGTTTTTCGCGCTGATATAATCAAGCTAAAATGACAATTTATCGCTAAATTCGGACAATATGATGCAGCACGGTCTTGGCCTGGATGGCTTTAATCCTGACAGTCAGCAAGAGGCGGCCCTGGCGTTTAGTATTACCGTCGAGGCCGATGAGCAGCGGATCCCGCAGCATCGTCACCGTAAAGGGCAGTTAATTCTGGCCCTGAGTGGGGCGATCACCAGTGAGGTGGAAAACGCCCGCTGGATGGTGCCGCCTCATCACGCTGTGTGGATACCGGGGCTTATTGCTCACAGTAATCTCGCGACGCCGGGGGCGAAGCTGTGCTTTTTGTTTATTGAACCTGAGCGGGTCGATATGCCAGCGCAGTGCTGCACGCTGAAAATCTCCCCATTGGTGCGCGAACTGATCCTGACGCTTTCTGCGCGCAGCCATCGCGAACGCCAGCAACCAGCCACGCAGCGTCTGGTGCAGGTTTTGTTTGATGAACTGCCCCGTCAGCCGCAAATGCAACTGCAACTTCCCGTTTCCCCGCACAGTAAAATTCGCCAGATGGTCGAAACCATGGAGCGGTCACCGGCCCGCTGGCAGACGCTGGCGCAATGGGCGCAGGAGTTTGCCATGAGCGAGCGCAACCTGGCACGGCTGGTGGTGAAGGAGACGGGATTGAGTTTTCGCCGCTGGCGGCACCAGATGTTGTTGATTCTTTCCCTGCGCTTGTTGATAAGCGGCGAGTCGGTACAAAATGTCGCCCAGGCGCTGGGTTATGATTCCACCACCGCATTTATTACGATGTTTAAAAAAGGGTTAGGGCAAACTCCCGGACGTTATCTTGCATCGCTTGGCAGTACATAATTATTTTCTGCTGCCAATTCCCTTTATGCTGTGTGGTTTATGGCTGTTTTCACGGTTGGCTGGCTTGTGGTAAGTGATTCATATGGCGAAGCCGTTTTTAATAACTTTTTTAGATAATAAATGCACTTTTTGATATTTGTCTGATGATTACGGTTATGTGACTTTAGCCCTGAAATTTTACTAATAACAGGGCGTAAGGATTAGCATGGCAACCACATCTTCTAAAAAAATCGGTGCGCTTACCGCACTGGCATTGCTTTCAACTTTCTCATTTGCCGCTCACGCAGACAAACTGGCCGATATTAAAGCCGCAGGTGTGGTCAAAGTGGCGACCTTTGACGCGAACCCGCCGTTTGGCGCCATCGACCCGCAGAGCCACGAAATTGTCGGCTACGACGTGGATTTCGCCAAAGCGCTGGCGAAAAGCCTCGGCGTGAAGCTGGAACTGGTAGCTACCAACCCGGCGAATCGTATTCCGCTGTTGCAGTCCGGTAAAGTGGATCTGATTGTCGCTGATATCACCATTACCCCGGAACGCGCACAGGTTATTGATTTCTCCACGCCGTATTTCGTGACCGGCCAGCAGTTTCTGGTCCCTGCCAGCGCGTCCGACAAACTGGATAGTTACAGCAAAGCGCGTATCGGTGCGGTAAAAGGCACCACTGGCGAGCAGGCGCTGCATCAGCGTTTCCCGCAATCCCGCGTGCTGGCCTATGACGATATCCCACTGGCGCTGACCGCGCTGCGTAACGGCAACGTACAGGCGATTACGCAGGACAGCACCATCCTGGCGGGCCTGCTGGCGGAAGCGCCGGATAAAGCCAAATTCAAAATCCTGCCAGACTTGCTTTCTAAAGAGGAGATTGGCGTGGGTGTCACCAAAGGCGAAACCGCGCTGCTCAAAGCAGTGAATGATGAACTGGTGAAACTGGAGCAGAGCGGTGAAGCCGCAAAAATCTACGACGTCTGGTTTGGTCCGCAAACCAAAGCCCCGGCTCCACGCAGTTTTAAAATAGAAGCGAAGTAATATGTTGGCAGGTCTCTTTTCTACCTCCGTGGCGCAAGCCACGGAGGCTTTTCCCGTGCAAAAAGGAACGGTGGAGTTTCGCCAGGCGAGCAAAAGCTATGGTGACCATCGCGTGTTGAACGCGATTGATTTGCAGGTTGCGGCAGGGGAAGTCATTGCCGTATGCGGGCCTTCCGGTTCTGGCAAATCGACGCTGATCCGTCTTATCAACCAACTGGAAACCCTGACCAGCGGCGAGATTCTGGTGGACGGCAAACCCACCAGTCAGCTTAAGGGGCGCGAATTGCGCAACCTGCGCCGTCAGGTCGGTTTCGTGTTCCAGCAATTTAACCTCTATGCGCATCTGAACGCGCTGGACAATATCACCCTGGCGTTAACCCGCATTCATGGCAAGTCGGCAGCAGACGCGAAAAAAATCGCTCTGGACCTGCTGGAACGTGTTGGGTTGAGCGACAAAGCCAGCCACTATCCGGCGCAGCTTTCCGGCGGCCAGCAACAGCGGGTGGCCATCGCCCGTACCCTGGCGGCAGGGCCGCATATCATCCTGTTTGATGAACCGACATCGGCGCTCGACCCGGAGATGATTGGCGAAGTTTTGCAGGTGATGAAATCGCTGGCCCACAGCGGGATCACCTTGATTGTCGTGACCCACGAGATACAATTTGCCCGCGAAATTGCTGACCGGGTGATATTTATCGACGGAGGGGAAATCCTCGAACAGGCCGCACCGGAGGCGTTTTTCACCGCGCCGCAGCATCCGCGCGCCCGGCGCTTCCTGCAAAAAGTGCTCAATCCGCTCCATGCTGACGGCAAGGAGCTGTAATGGGGATTCATCTCGACTGGGCGGGCGTCTTTACCGGCCAACCCGCGCAATGGCTCACGTCTGGCTTTCTGACCACCATCTGGGTCACGGTGGTGGGGATTATCCTTGCGACCGCCATGACGGTGTTTCTGCTGGCCCTGCGTCTGGCAGGTGGCAAGGTGGGACGAGCGGTAGTGGCGGGGTGGGTTTCGCTGTTTCGCAATACGCCGCTACTGGTGCAACTGCTGTTCTGGTATTTCGCCGCATGGAACCTGTTGCCTCTGGCATTTCGTCAGTACGTCAACGATGACCACCCCTTTAGTATTTTGCCGGGAGATGTCTGGTGGTTTACCCCGGAATTTCTCTCTTCGGCGTGGGCGCTTGGGTTATTTACGGCGGCATTTCTGGTTGAAGAGATTCAGGCCGGGCTGCATGCCGTTCCGCGTGGGCAAATTGAAGCGGCAAAATCGCAGGGCTTTAGCGATCTGGCGCTGTTTCGCTGGGTACTTCTGCCGCAGGGGCTGGAGAACGCCTGGCAGCCAGTGGTGGGGCAGTATCTGAACCTGATGAAGCTCTCATCGCTGGCGACCGGCATCGGTTTTGCGGAGCTAACCTACCAGACCCGGCAAATTGAAAGCTTTAACGCCCACGCATTGGAAGCCTTTACGGTAGGAAGTGTGCTGTATCTGGCGCTGGGGCTGGTCATGAGCCTGCTGTTTAACCTGCCGCGCGGATGGCGGGCAATGGTCCGCAAGGAGGCACACCGTGATCGATAATCTTACCGTGATTACTGATAACCTCGGTTATCTGCTGCTGGGCCGTGCCGCACAGGGCGAACCGGGCGGCGTGCTGTTATCGGTACTGATGACCCTGGGGGCGGCGGTGCTGGCATTCCCCGGCGGCGTGTTGCTCGCCTGCTGCGCGTGGCGTTTTGCAGGCTGGCCGCGCAAGCTGCTCTTTCTGTGGGCAGAGTTGATTCGTGGGATCCCGCTGATTTTTGTCATCTTCTGGCTGTGGTTTTTGCTGCCGTGGCTCACTGGCGCTGACTTGCCGGGGGCGGTTACCGTCACCCTGGCGCTGGCGTGGTTTACCTCGGCCTCGGTCATGTACTCGACGCTGGCGGCGCTTAACGCATTACCGAAGGGGCAATATGAGGCGGCGATAAGCGGTGGGTTTGGCAGCCTGGACATTCTGCGCCTGGTGCTGCTGCCACAGGCGTTACGTAATGCCATTCCGTCTTACGTGGGGTTGCTTATTGCTCTGCTGAAAGACACCTCACTGGCGTTTATCGTCAATGTGCCGGAGCTGACCACGGTGGCCGGGCAGGTGAATAACCGGGTACAGGTTTACCCGGCGGCCCTGTTTATCTTCACCGGTCTGGTCTATTACCTGCTGTGTACTTTACTGGAGCTTGGGGTTAAACGCTGGCAGAGGCGGCATTTACTGCCGACCAATTAACAGCGAAACCAGACCTGCCGCAATCAGTGGCCCTACCGGCACTCCCCGGAACAGGGCCACACCCAGTACGGTGCCCACCAGAAGCCCTGCGACCAGCGAGGGCTGCGCGCTCATCAGTGTCACCCCACGGCCCCCCAGCCAGGAGACAAAAACCCCCACAGCGATGGCTATCAGCGATTTCCAGTTCAGAAAAGAGCTAATCAGCGTTGATGGTGGCAATGATCCGCTGGCGATGGGCGCCATAACGCCAATGGTCAGAATGACAATACCGAGCGTCAAACCCTGCTTTTCGACCCACGGAAAGTAAGCATTGAGCGGCGTAATGCGAATTATGATCAACACCATAACGGCAACGGCGACGGTGGTGTTGTGGCTAAAGAAGCTCAGTGCCACAAGGCCAATAAGGATAAAGAGAGTGGTATCAAACATGGAGAGTGTTTCGTTCCTTGCCAATGAAAAAATAAGCCTGCTTACATTACCTTACGCGGATGCGCATTGTTAAGCAGGCTTTTTATAACGAAACACACGTTTTCAGGCGTTTGCCTTAAATACCGGACAAAAGAGCGGCCGCGTTGCTCCCTTCACGCATAAAGACCGGTATCGTCTCCAGCCCGGCATTGACGGTCATTCGCTGCTGGCCCTGATAGCGCTCTCCATTCAGATCCAGCCAGCCATGATGGCCTGGCAACCAGACTTCACGTTGGCGTTGCCCCGCATGCAGAACAGGCGCCACCAGAATATCCTCGCCAAACAGATACTGGTCTTCCACCTGCCAGCTTTGTGGCTCATCCGGGTAGTGCCAGAACAGCGGGCGCATCAGCGGATCGCCATACTGGTGGGCATTAGCGAACAGCGCATCCACATAAGGGCGCAGTTTTTCACGCACGGACAGCCAGTGTCGCATGATGGCATAGTTCTCTTCGCCGTAGCTCCACAGCTCATTAGGCGAACCACTGTTGCATTGCGGGATGCCGTTACGGTAGCTTTCCGGCGGCTGGATTTGCGGTTCACGGTAGCCGTGCATACGCAGTACCGGGCAAAAAACCGCCCACTGGAACCAGCGGATCAACAGTTCGTGGAAAGCCGGGTCGTTAACATTTCCGCCCTGGAAACCGCCAATATCGGTCGTCCACCAGGGGATGCCCGCCAGTCCCATATTTAACCCGGCGGCGAGCTGGTTACGAAATGCATGGAACGATGAATGCACATCACCGGACCAGGCCAGCACACCAAAACGCTGGCTACCCGCCCAGGAGCAGCGTACCAGGTTAACGATATCGCGCTCACCGCAGGCTTGCAGACCTTCATAAAAACCCTGGGCGAAATCCCTTGGATATTGGTTCCCCACCTCCAGTACAGGCCCGGCGTGGTAGCGGTAGTTGTCAAAATCGTAGGCGCGATACTCCGGTTCGGCTTCATCCAGCCAGAACAACTTAATGCCCAGATCGTAATAGTTTTTCTTCACTGTCTCCCAGACAAATTCACGCGCCTGCGGGTGGGTGGCGTCAAAGAAGGTGGTGTTGCCCATAAAATCGAGATTAACCTGCACGCCGCGCTCGCTGGTGACCAGTAAACCTTTGGCTTTCATCACCGGAAAGAGTGGGCTGCGCGCTTCCACCGTTGGCCAGACGGAAACCATCAGCTCAATGCCCATCGATTTCAGCTCATCCACCATCGCCTTCGGATCTGGCCAGTCGATGGGATCAAAACACCAGGTGCCCTGATTCGGCCAGTGGAAGAAATCGATGACCATCACCGAGAGCGGCAGATGACGACGGCGGTACTCACGGGCGACCTCCAGTACCTCCTGCTGGGTGCGATAGCGCAGTTTGCATTGCCATAAGCCGCTGGTGAATGCCGGGGCAGGCGGCGGCGTTCCGGTGGCTGTGGCGTACTGACGGGTAAGCTGCTGAACACTGTCAGCGGCGGTGATCCAGTAATCCATCTCCTGAGTGACGCGAGCAAGCCAGGTGGTCTGGTTTTTGGCGAAGTTGGCTTCACCAATCGCCGGGTTGTTCCATAAAAGACCATAGCCGAGGCTCGATTGCATAAAAGGGACGCTGGCCTGTGAATTGCGCTGCGCCAGCTCCAGCGCACAGCCTTTCAGATCCAGCCATGGCTGCTGATATTGCCCCATGCCGTAAACACGTTCATCCGGGCGCGATTCAAAACGAACGGTCAACTGATACTTGCCGCCGGGCAGCGGTTTAAATTCACGGCCATCAAGTTTCAGGGCGCTGATATATTTGTCCTGGCTTTTTTCACTGGCACCGATACCGACGGTTGAACGTTGCCGCCACATCTCCTCAAGCAACAATTCGCCACGCTGGTTGTAAAACGCCAGTTGGCCTTTCAGATTAAGCACCGCGGTGATGTTACCGTTGCGCAGCGTAAGCTGTTCCGCGCCCGCGGTTATCTGTGGCTGACAGGTCTGCGGTGGCAACAGGGCGTGCAGATTGTCGCTAAAGGCCGGGGCGCAGGTGGCACGCACGCGCAGGCTGTGCTCTCCCCAGGCTTCAACGCGCAGGATCTGACGCTCAAAGCGCCATTCAATACTGTCCGGGTGTTGGATAAGTTCGCTCATGAATAACAGGTCCTTTTTACGAGAGACTATGACGGGCAAGATTGATAGATTTCATGGTGTTATCGTCGAGTTTGTACCAGCGCAGGGTGGCAAAAGCGGCCAGCGACAGCAGCCCCGGCACCACGGTGAAGAGGGCAACAATGCAGTACATTGCAACCGATGTCTGTTCTGGCGCATTGGCGACATAGCCGCTCAGCCCTAACGTCCAGCCGACAATGGCGCCGCTGATGGCCATGCCGAGTTTGAGCACGGCGAGAAAGGTCGAGAAAATCACGCCGTCCATGCGTTTACCCTGCAACCATTCCCCGTAGTCGGCGACATCCGCCATCATGACCCACATCAGCGTGGTGGTGGCCTGGTAGAGGGTAGATACCACGAAAGTCAGTGGCACCAGCACGTATATTGATTTCGGCGCGAAGAAGAGGGCGATGCTCAGTACACCGGCGAGGACAGCACAGTAACCGAACATTTGTACTTTGCTAAAGTTGCGGGTCAGGCGTTTTGCCAGCGCGCTGCCTGCTGCTTTACCCAGAATATGTGCCCCCAGCATCCACATAAAATAGCTGGCGCTGCCCAGATAATAAGTGACGAAATACATCATCGCGCCAAGGCGAATAACCCCAAAGCCGATATTGGTAATGACCAGCACAGAGACTACGCGCCACTGGTCGTTTCGTAATAAATCGCGTAATTCGCCGAGATAATTATTGTGCGTGGCAGGCGCTTTAATGCGTTCGCGGGTATTAGCAAAGCAGATCCAGAACATGACGACGGCGGCACTGGCCATTATGGCCATTGCCCAGCGATAGCCGGATAATTTATCGTCACCGCCGAGATATTGCGCCAGCGGCATCATAAAGAATGTCGACATCGCACCGCCGAGGGTAGCTAAAAAGAAGCGATACGATTGTAGTGAAATACGATCTTCATTATTGGGAGTAATGACCGCACCCATTGAACAGTAAGGGATATTGATCGCCGTATACATCAACATCATAAAGGTATAGGTAATCGTCGCGAACACCATTTTACTGGTCAGGGTTAAAGATTCAGGCACGGCGTAGGTTAGCAGGCAACTGATGCCAAAGGGCAAAGCCAGCCACAGCATCCACGGGCGGAATTTACCCCAACGTGAATTTGTCCGGTCGGCAAGATAACCCATTGCCGGGTCAATAATGGCATCGGCGGTACGGGCCAGCAAAAACATGGTGCCAACAAACGCGGCGGGTAATCCAACAACGTCGGTGTAATAAAACGTCAGAAATATAATGACATTATCCAGCCCGACATGGCTGGCCATATCACCGAGTCCATAACTGATTTTCTCTTTACGGGTGATCGTTAAATTCATTGTATTCACCTGGGTTTGTAAGGTTATTTCAGAAGTGCGCTACAGAATAAGAGTGTTGCAAGATTGTATTTATAACAATTGCGAGATTTGTCATCGGAATTATGGAAACTGCTTTTCGTGATACCGGTAACAATTTGATGGGCATGCAATGAAAAACGTTATTTAGCACTGCATTTATAACGTATTGGTAAGCAGGCGGCAGGAATCGTTTCAGCGTCAGAATATTCATTTGAATAACCCGAAACTGTCATCGAATTGTCACCCGGTAACATTATGAATAAGGAAACCGGGCTAAAAAGAGGCAGGTTGAAAATGAATGATTTTGTGCTGACAGATGGCGTTATCATCGCGTCGTCATTTATCGCCATCATGGTGGTACTGGTGGTTTCTGTTCTTGCGCTGGAAAAAGCGGGCTGGCCGTAAGCATACAGGCAGCGAGCCCGCATGACAGCTAACCCTCGCGATGAAAATTCACCAGTTCAGGACGAGCAATGCGCAAATAATCTTTCGTGTTGAGAATTATCGACTTTTCCAGCAGTCCGGCGTTGAAGGCTATATCTTCATAACGCGTAAAAAGTAGCGGGTCGGCAACCAGTTTAAGTTCGGGATGGAAGCTGAACGGCGGGATCGCACCAAATACGCAAGCTGTTAATGTTTCGACTTCGGCGGGGCTTGCCAGCGAGGCTTTACTGCCGCCAAAAAAAGAGGCCAACCTTGCTAAATCAGCCTGCAGGTCAGCGGCAAGGATCGCCAGCACATGCATTTTCACGCCATTGCCTTTGATTTTACACACCAGCGCTTTCGCTCCCTGGCCCAGCGCTGTACCTCGAATTTCACTCACGGCTTCACATTTACCGGATGCTTCATGCTCGACGATGCGGTAGCGCGCCTGAGAATTATCAAGGGTTTCAATAAGATGTTGATGGATATTTTGGCTGGCAATCTCTGACATCATCACTCCTGGAGAAACGTAATAAAAATCAAGAGTAATGCAGTTACCCGAAGATGAAAATAAAAAAGCCGCCTCAAAATTGGCGGCTTGAAAGTACTAGCACTTTACAAACGCTTTTATGTGTACTGTTGAAAAAACGACGTTCGCAAGGAACGAAGTAAGAATCGAGTTTGTCTGGGAAGTAATATGCCATATTTGCCACGATGCAAGGGGGCAAATAGCTGCATTTTTGTACCGTAATTTGCGCGTTTGCGCCGAGGAGAAAAAGCCAGCGCGCAGAGCACTGGCTTTTACTATGTTTAGTTGGAGCTGGCGTTTTGTTTGTGGAAAAGCTCGCGGAACACCGGGTAGATGTCTTCCTGATCGCGGATATGCTGGATTGCGAAATTATCAAACATCGTCTGCAGATGTTCATATTCGCGCCACAGCGTCTGGTGCGCGCGGCGTGTTATCTCGATATAGCTGTAGTAACGCACCACGGGCAGGATTTTCTTCGCCAGAATTTCATGACAT
Organism: Citrobacter sp. BDA59-3; assembly: GCF_015167655.1. Classification (NCBI taxonomy): domain Bacteria; kingdom Pseudomonadati; phylum Pseudomonadota; class Gammaproteobacteria; order Enterobacterales; family Enterobacteriaceae; genus Citrobacter; species Citrobacter sp. BDA59-3. Next base: position 3,253,676 of record NZ_CP063427.1, on the reverse strand, counting down.
AGCGGTGAGTCATCGGCCCAGTTATCACCATCCGATGCCTGTGCCGCATAGATGTTCCACTGCGCCGGGTCATATCGTTCTTTGACCACTTCATCCATTAGTTTCAGCGCGCTGGAGACAATGGTACCGCCGGTCTCCTGCGAGTAGAAAAACTCATGCTCATCAACCTCTTTCGCCTGGGTGTGGTGACGGATATAGACTACTTCTACGTTTTTATAGGTTCTGCTCAGGAACAGATAGAGCAGGATATAAAAGCGTTTCGCCATGTCTTTTGTCGACTGATCCATTGAACCGGATACGTCCATCAGACAAAACATTACCGCCTGGCTTGAAGGCTCCGGGCGTTTTTCATAATTTTTGTAGCGTAAATCGAAGGTGTCGATAAAGGGGACACGTTCGATTTTCGCGCGCAGTTCGGCAATTTCCTTACGCAGACGCTCCTCTTCAAGCAACTGGGCCGGTTCGCTTTTGGCGACAATGTCCAGATCACTTTCGAGTTCACGTAGCTGACGACGCTTGCCTGCTGTCATCGCGGTACGTCGCGCCAGCGAGTTTTGTAGTGAACGCACGACGCTAATATTGGCGGGAACACCGTTTGCCGTGTAGCCGGCTCGGTGAGTCTTAAATTCATTGAGCTGACGCTGCTGGTTCTTTTTCAGGTTTGGCAGCGCCAAATCCTCGAACAGCAGATCGAGATATTCATCTTTTGAAATCTGGAAAACGAATTCATCCTGGCCTTCGCCGTCAGCGCTGGCTTCGCCCTGACCGCTGCCACCACCGCCACCACCTCCCTGAGGACGCTCGATGCGGTCGTTTTGCACAAAATGGTCGTTACCCGGATGGACGCGATGGCGCAGACCGCCGCGTCCCTGATGAAACATCGGTTCGCTGATGTCCTCGTTCGGGATGGAGACGGACTCACCATTCTCCACGTCGGTGACCGAGCGTTTATTGATGGCCTCGGAGATCGACTGTTTTATTTGCGCTTTATAACGGCGTAAAAATCGCTGGCGGTTAACCGTGCTCTTGTTTTTACCGTTAAGACGCCGGTCTATGAACCAGGTCATAAGTCCCTCCCGTACTGCATTTGCCAACTCTATCCATTGTACTTCGTGCCGTCGGTATTGGCTGCTTTCGCTCCACAACGTACTGACCCTGTCAGTATGTCACGAACCGCCCGCTTGCCACCTGCCTGCGTCGCGAAAAACGAGGATACGCACAGATTGTTCAGGCCCGGTCAGCGCTGCGCTGCCGGGCCATTTTGGCATTATGATGATTTACGTACACGCAGATACCATTCACACAGCAGGCGAACCTGTTTGCGGGTATATCCTTTCTCCATCATACGATCGACAAAGTCATCGTGTTTTTTCTGTTCGTCGGTTGAGGTTTTGGCGTTAAACGAAATAACAGGCAGCAACTCTTCGGTATTCGAGAACATTTTTTTCTCGATAACCGTGCGCAGTTTTTCGTAGCTGGTCCAGTTCGGGTTACGGCCGCTATTGTTAGCGCGGGCACGCAGCACGAAGTTGACAATCTCATTACGAAAATCTTTCGGGTTACTGATCCCAGCCGGTTTTTCAATTTTTTCCAGTTCCGCATTCAGCGATTCACGGTCAAACAACTGACCGGTATCCGGATCGCGGTATTCCTGATCCTGAATCCAGAAGTCTGCATACGTGACATAACGATCGAAAATATTCTGTCCGTATTCAGAATAGGATTCCAGGTAGGCCGTCTGGATCTCTTTGCCAATAAATTCGGCATATTTCGGGATCAGGTAGCCTTTGAGAAATTCCAGATAACGCTCTGCCAGCTCTTGCGGGAATTGCTCACGTTCAATCTGCTGTTCCAGTACATAAAAGAGATGTACTGGGTTAGCGGCGACCTCGGCATGATCGAAGTTAAACACACGGGAGAGGATCTTAAAGGCAAAACGCGTCGACAAACCGTTCATCCCTTCATCCACCCCGGCGTAATCGCGATACTCCTGATAGGACTTCGCTTTCGGGTCCGTATCTTTCAGGCTTTCACCGTCGTAGACACGCATTTTCGAGTAGATGCTGGAGTTTTCCGGCTCTTTCAGGCGCGACAAAATCGAGAAGCGGGCCAGCGTTTCCAGCGTACCCGGGGCGCATGGCGCATGGGTCAGCTCACTGTGGTTAAGCAGTTTTTCGTAAATTTTGATCTCTTCGGAGATCCGCAAGCAATAAGGCACTTTGACGATATAGACACGGTCAAGGAACGCCTCATTGTTTTTGTTATTACGGAAAGTGACCCACTCTGATTCGTTTGAGTGCGCAAGGATGATGCCGTTAAAGGGCAGGGCGGAAATCCCTTCGGTCCCGTTGTAGTTGCCTTCCTGGGTCGCGGTCAGCAATGGGTGCAGAACTTTAATAGGCGCTTTGAACATCTCAACGAATTCCATGATGCCCTGGTTCGCGCGGCACAGTGCGCCGGAGTAGCCATAGGCATCGGGATCGTTTTGTGCGTGGTTTTCCAGTTTACGGATGTCCACTTTACCCACCAGAGCAGAGATGTCCTGGTTGTTCTCATCGCCCGGTTCTGTTTTCGCGATGGCGATTTGTTCAAGTACAGATGGCCAGACTTTGACCACGCGGAATTTGCTGATGTCACCGCCGAAATCATGCAGGCGTTTAGCCGCCCACGGCGACATGATGGTACCGAGGTAACGGCGCGGAACGTTATATTCCTTTTCCAGAATCTGCGCGTCTTCCTGCGGATTGAACAAACACAACGGATGGTCGTTTACCGGGCTGCGTTCACCATTGGCACTCAGCACGTAAATCGGTACCCGCTGCATTAAAGATTTAAGGCGTTCGGCAAGCGAGGATTTACCGCCACCGACCGGACCGAGCAGATAAAGGATCTGTTTCTTCTCTTCCAGCCCCTGGGCGGCGTGTTTGAGATAAGATACAATTTGCTCGATTGCTTCTTCCATGCCATAGAACTCTTCAAACGCCGGGTAGCGTCCGATAACCCGGTTCGAAAAGAGACGGGAAAGCCGTGGCTCCTGGGCAGTATCCACCATCACTGGCTCACCAATGGCCATCAGTAGCCTTTCTGCCGCGTTAGCGTAGGCACTGCGGTCTTGCCGACAGATGGTAAGAAATTCCTGCAGTGTGAACTCTTCGTCCTTGGCAGCTTCATAGCGCTGGCGGTAGTGATCGAATATATTCATGGCATGCCGTCCTTTCGTTTTTTAGCACAGGTAAAGAGCCGTTCATATGAATAGTAGAGGCTCCCGGAAGCGTTAACTGAACGACGCTAAGAGTCATACAGCAACCCTCATGCCAGGTTGCATGTTATTAACAATATGCGGGTTCGTTAAATCATCTTCTTAATTTAAGCGTAGATGGCATTTGCAAAACTTGCATGCCGCCTAAAACTAATTTCAATGACATATCAATAACTCATCCATAAATGCTTTCTTTTGTGATAAGCCTTCCACTCTCAAATCACGGCGGCTTCATAAAACAGTAAGCCCCCTGTCATATACAGACCACAGGCTATAGGGTTTAGTTTTGTAATGGTTAAGTAAAAAAATTTGGGTAGACTGTTCTGGACGGTTAAACTTCACTCCGCCGATTATTGACTACAGGAATTAATGGACTGTGATGAAACTCAAACTCCTGGCACTGGGCGTGCTGATCGCTTCTTCTACTTTTACTGCCAATGCCGAAAGCAACTTCTCCCTGGGTGCGGGCGTGGGCGTTGTAGAGACTCCGTATAAACAGTACGACAATAAAACCTATCCGATCCCGGTTATCACCTATGAAAGTGATGACTTCTGGTTCCGCGGTTTAGGCGGCGGCTACTACCTGTGGAATGATCAGGCCGACCAACTCTCCATCTTTGCCGCATATTCGCCCTGGAGCTTTAAGCCGGGTGACAGTGACAATAATCAACTGCGTCAGTTGAATAAACGTAAGTCAACCGCAGTAGCGGGGCTTTCGTATATTCATAACACCGAATACGGTTTCCTGCGTACGTCACTGGCCGGTGATGTGCTGGACAACAGTAATGGTGTGACATGGGATCTGGCCTGGCTGTATCGGTATACCAATGGTGGTCTGACGCTGACGCCGGGTATCGGGGTTGAATGGAGCAGCGACAATCAAAACGAGTACTATTATGGCGTCTCGCGTGAAGAGTCACGCCGCAGCGGCCTTAATAGCTATGATCCGGACAATAGCTGGAGCCCTTATCTGGAACTTACCGCCAGCTATCGTCTGAACGACAACTGGAGCGTTTACGGCACGGGCCGTTACACCCACCTGTCTGATGAAATTAAAGACAGTCCGATGGTGGACAAATCCTGGGCCGGATTATTATCGGCAGGGGTAACGTATCGTTTCTGATTGTGCTTTTTTATAGTGCAATCTGTGCATTAAAACAGGGCCATTGGCCCTGTTTTGCTTTACGGTGGTGCATTTGGCGCAGGAGGATGATATGGCAGAGAGAAATGTGGTCTTCGCGGGCGAGGTGACACTGCCTGCTATTGGTCAGGGTACCTGGTATATGGGCGAGAATGACCGCCAGCGCAGTAAAGAGGTGGATGCACTACGGGCGGGCATTGATGCCGGGCTTACGCTTATCGATACGGCGGAAATGTATGCAGATGGCGGTGCAGAAGAGGTGGTCGGTGATGCACTGCAGGGAGGATTACGCGACAAAGTCTATCTGGTGTCGAAAGTGTATCCGTGGAATGCCGGCGGTAAAAAAGCAATTGCGGCTTGTGAGGCGAGTCTGCGCCGTCTGAAAAGCGATTATCTCGATCTCTATCTGCTGCACTGGCGGGGAAATTTTTCGCTGGCTGAAACGGTGGAAGTGATGGAGACTCTCGTTGCGCAGGGCAAAATTCGCCGCTGGGGTGTGTCGAACCTCGATTATGCCGATATGCAGGAACTCTGGCAGGTGCAGGGTGGTAAAGCCTGCGTGACCGATCAGGTTCTCTATCATCTGGGGTCGCGCGGTATCGAATATGACCTTCTGCCCTGGTGCCAGCAACAACAGATGCCAGTGATGGCCTACTGCCCACTGGCGCAGGCCGGGCGACTACGGGACGGATTGCTCAATAACAGCGTAGTAACGGATATTGCTCGCGCCCATAACGCGACCGCAGCACAAATTCTGCTGGCCTGGGTTATTAGTCACGAGGGGGTGATGGCTATTCCAAAAGCGGGCACTGTGGCGCATGCCCAGGAAAATGCCGCTGCGTTGAACATTACGCTGAGCGCAGAAGATCTGGCGCGGTTGGATAACGCGTTTCCGGCACCGGGGCGTAAAACACCCCTGGATGTGGTGTAGCGCGTCGCGCATAAGTGTATAAGATGCGGATGCTGTTGCCCGAATAAGTCGGGGAGAGCCCGGGAACACGGCTTACCCGGGCTATCACAATCAGCGTTTAACCACGCGGATCGTCTGCGCCAGGCGAGACGGTTTTTCTTCGGTGGTTTTTTGCGGCGCGGTCGCGCAGGCTGATTCAACACAAACAAATGTTTTATAACCATCATCCGGCATGTCGGTCATGCTGGCGGAGAGCGCCGGACCCGGGTTCCATGCGACAACGTTAGTATGATGGTGATGGATCACTTCAATGGTGCGGTTCAGCGCACTGTCATGAATCACGCTGCAGGCTTCCGGATTCAGATAGACGCGATCGGTACGATCCGGGAATGTCTGTACGCCATCGGTCAGTGCATCTTCTTGCGCGTTGTTCACTTTATCAATGAAACGATCGCCCAGACCGCTGACTTTCACCGCATGGATATCGCCGACGTTGAAATAGGTATGCAATGCTGAGGTGGTTTCGAAATCACCGTGCGCTTCCAGTTCGATTTCGCAGGTTTTACCCAATTTATAGCGGGCAAACAGCGTGAAATCATGCGGCCAGTATTGGCGGGACGCTTCGCTGCTGTGCAGCTCAAATGTCAGCACAACCCCTTTATCATCTTCATTATGCGCTTTCAGTGTCCATGCCAGGTTACGGGCGAAGCCGTGAGCAGGCAGACCCTGCTGTGTAGCCGGACCAAACCATGGCCAGCAGATCGGTACGCCGCCGCGCAGCGCCACGCCGTTTTTAAACGGCGTGTTGCCGCTCAACCACAGCGCTTCGTTTTCACCCTGCGGTTTCCAGGAGAGCAGATGTGCGCCCTGCAGAGCAAAAGAGGCTTTAACTTGTGGGTGATCGATAACGATAACGTCCAATTCGTCCATCAGGCGGCGAGAGAGGGCGGAGGAAATTTGTTCAACAACCGGGAGAGCAAAAATTTTGTTTATCATGGTGCAATCCTTCGTTTAGCGAGACACAAAATCATGAAAGCTGCATCGGGACGGCAAGTCTGAGAAGAGCCGGGAGCACAGAGAATTCTATGGCCAGCATCCGAGAGCAGCGCCAGTAAGGAAGCAGCTTTCAGGATGACGCGAAACATAAAAAAAGGCGACCGAAGTCGCCTTTATAGATCAATGTCTCATCTCAACTTATTTGGAGATGTGAGCGATCAGGTCCAGAACTTTGTTGGAGTAACCGGTTTCGTTGTCGTACCAGGATACCAGTTTCACGAAGTTGTCGTTCAGTGCGATACCTGCTTTAGCATCGAACACGGAAGTGCAAACTTCGCCGTTGAAATCGGTAGATACAACGTCGTCTTCGGTGTAACCCAGAACGCCTTTCATTTCGCCTTCAGAAGCCGCTTTGATTGCTTTCTTGATTTCTTCGTAAGACGCTGCTTTTTCCAGACGAACGGTCAGGTCAACAACAGATACGTTCGGAGTCGGAACGCGGAACGCCATACCAGTCAGTTTGCCATTCAGTTCTGGCAGTACTTTACCTACAGCTTTAGCTGCACCGGTAGAGGACGGGATGATGTTCTGGGATGCGCCACGACCGCCGCGCCAGTCTTTATGAGACGGGCCATCAACGGTTTTCTGAGTTGCAGTGGTCGCGTGAACAGTGGTCATCAGACCTTCGATGATGCCGAAGTTGTCGTTGATAACTTTTGCCAGCGGCGCCAGGCAGTTGGTGGTGCAGGATGCGTTAGAAACGATGTCCTGGCCTTCGTATTTGTCAAAGTTAGCGCCTTTAACAAACATCGGGGTGTTGTCTTTGGAAGGACCAGTCAGAACAACTTTTTTCGCGCCAGCAGTGATGTGTTTACGCGCGGTTTCGTCGGTCAGGAAGATACCGGTAGCTTCTGCTACAACGTCAACACCGATTTCGTTCCATTTCAGGTTAGCCGGATCTTTTTCAGCAGTAACACGGATGGTTTTGCCGTTAACAACCAGATGGCCGTCTTTGACTTCTACGGTACCGTTGAAACGGCCGTGAGTAGAGTCATATTTCAGCATGTAAGCCATGTATTCTGCGTCTAACAGATCGTTGATACCAACGATTTCGATGTCAGAACGTTCCTGAGCAGCACGGAAAACAATGCGACCGATACGGCCAAAACCGTTGATACCTACTTTGATAGTCATATATTCCACCAGCTATTTGTTAGTGAATAAAAGGTTGGCTGTAAAATTACAAAAACCTTACGCAGCGTCAAGCGGAATCGTGTCAATCATTGCGACAAATCAATCCTCCGCATAACCTTTGTTCGACTGACTCGTCTCACTCTTCCTATGAGCATGCTCCCCATATGGGGACGCCGCCCCGAATTTTAAAGGTCATACAGGATAAAAATGTGAGAGTGATCACAATTACCCGCCCGGGGATTCGCAGCAAGTAAGTTTAGATCAAAAGTTATCACTTCATTGTTAATGTTTTGTTAGAATTGAAGTGAAGTTGTACGAATTCTTACCGCGAGATGTGAGCTTATGACGACGAAATCCTCTCAGGATGACCTGAAAAAAAATCTGACGGAGATGCAGTTCTACGTGACACAGGATCACGGTACCGAGCCGCCTTTCACCGGCCGTCTTTTACACAACAAACGTGAAGGCGTGTATCACTGTCTGGTTTGCGACGCTCCCCTGTTTCATTCGCAGACCAAGTATGATTCAGGCTGCGGCTGGCCGAGCTTTTTTGAGCCAGTAAGTGAAGAGTCCATTCGCTATATAAACGATTACTCGCACGGTATGCAGCGTGTTGAAATTCGTTGCGGTAATTGTGACGCGCATCTGGGACATGTTTTCCCGGATGGTCCACAACCGACCGGTGAACGTTATTGCGTGAATTCTGCCTCGTTGAGTTTTACCGATGATGAAAACGGCGATCGGACTCTGGGGTGAGGAATCGATTCAGCTATTATTCCAGTGGAGTTAATTTAGCATGGATTTCGAACAAGTCATTAACAGTATGACACCGGACATCTATCAACGTCTGGTAACGGCTGTCGAATTGGGTAAGTGGCCGGATGGTGTTGCACTGACACCGGAACAAAAAGAGAACAGCCTGCAACTGGTTATGTTATGGCAGGCCCGCCATAACACCGACGCGCAGCATATGACCATCGACACCCAGGGACAGATGGTGATGAAGAGCAAGCAGCAACTGAAAGAAGACTTTGGCATTGCGCCTAAGCCAATTGCGACGCTGAAAATGCAATAACTTCCCCGATGAGCGGCGAGGCCACAGCGCTTCGCCCAGTTTTCTCTCCTTCCCGTTTTACCCTCCTTTTCATGCTTTACTTCCTCTTGATGTCCTGATTGCAAAAATCTGTTTTTCCCACAAAGTAACCTCTTTTTATTAAGTTTTTGATTTTAAATGATTTTGTCGATTGTGCGTGTTCTCATTTGTGATCTTCGTTGTGAAATACAGAATAAAATCTGTGTTTAGCAGATATTGAGTTGACTTCAAAAATGGATGGCGCGAATAATAGCCTCACTGAAACAAATGAAATCACTGAGGAGCAAGCGATGAAAGCATTAGCGCGTTTCGGCAAGGCATTTGGCGGTTACAAGATGATTGACGTACCTGAACCTGAGTGCGGTCCGGATGATGTTGTGATTGAAATCAAGGCCGCAGCTATTTGCGGTGCGGATATGAAGCATTACAAAGTCGACAGCGGCTCTGATGTTTTTAACTCAGTCCGCGGACATGAATTTGCCGGACGCATTTGTAAAACCGGGGCGAATGTGAAGGACTGGAAAGTCGGCCAGCGCGTGGTGTCCGATAACAGCGGTCACGTCTGTGGCGTGTGCCCGGCCTGTGAACAAGGTGATTTTCTGTGTTGTACAGAAAAAGTAAACCTTGGCCTTGATAACAACACCTGGGGCGGCGGTTTTTCGAAATATTGTCTGGTGCCCGGTGAGATCCTGAAAATCCATCGTCGTGCACTGTGGGAGATCCCGGAAGGCATCGACTACGAAGAAGCGGCAGTTCTCGATCCTATCTGTAATGCCTACAAATCTATCGCCCAGCAATCCAATTTCTTACCAGGCCAGGACGTGGTGGTCATCGGTACCGGGCCATTGGGCCTCTTTTCTGTCCAGATGGCGCGCATTATGGGGGCGGTCAACATTGTGGTCGTCGGGCTGGATGAAGATGTTGAAGTCCGTTTCCCGGTTGCCAGAGAGCTCGGCGCAACGGCGGTGGTCAATGGTTCGAAAGAAGACGTTGTTGCCCGTTGCCAGGAGATCTGCGGCAAAGATAACCTCGGGCTGGTGATTGAGTGCTCAGGAGCCAATATCGCGCTGAAACAGTCCATCGAAATGCTGCGTCCGAATGGGGAAGTGGTGCGCGTTGGTATGGGTTTCAAACCGCTCGATTTTTCGATTAACGACATCACGGCGTGGAACAAAAGCATCATCGGACACATGGCCTATGACTCCACCTCCTGGCGCAACGCCATTCGCCTGCTGGCCTCCGGCGCTATTCAGGTGAAACCGATGATCACCCACCGTATTGGACTGTCAGAGTGGGAAATAGGCTTTGACGCGATGGTCGATAAAACGGCAATCAAAGTCATCATGACCTACGACTTTGATTGATAAGGACCGCGCCTTGTTATTAGCACCGCCAATGCGATCTTGTCATTTACTTTAAATATTGAAGGAAATAATAAAACAGGACATCGCGGACGGAATACACGAATACAAAAATTAATGCTTTATTTCGTGAGGAATATCTTATGGGAAACACAATTGAAAAACCCAATTGTGGGGCAAGACTCGACCGCCTTCCGGATTGCCACTGGCATTATACTATGTTTGGAATGGTGGCTTTCGGATTATTGGTTTGCTGGAGTAACGCCGTTGGTGGATTAATCCTGGCACAGTTAAAAGATCTGGGATGGACGGATAATTCAACGACCGCAACCTTTTCTGCTATTACCACGGCGGGTATGTTTGCCGGGGCATTAATTGGCGGCATCATTGGCGATAAAATTGGTCGTAAGAAAGCCATTATCCTTTATGAAATTATTCATATTGTATCAATGATTGCCGGTGCGCTCTCTCCGGATATGACATTCCTGATTGCCTGCCGTCTGGTGATGGGATTTGGTCTGGGTGCACTGCTGGTGACGCTGTTTGCTGGATACACCGAGTATATGCCGGGGCGCAGCCGTGGAACCTGGTCGAGTCGCGTCTCCTTTATTGGCAACTGGTCATATCCACTGTGTTCATTAATAGCGATGGGGCTGACGACGCTGGTCAGCGCAGAGTGGAACTGGCGAGTACAGCTGATTATTCCGAGCGTGCTCTCGCTTATTGCCACCTGGCTTGCCTGGCGTTATTTCCCGGAGTCTCCGCGCTGGCTGGAGTCGCGTGGACGCTATGCGGCAGCCGAAGCCATCATGTCGGAGATCGAACGTAAAGTCAGTCTGCAAACCGGCAAGGCACTGAGCGTGGTGACACCTACTGAGAGTAAAAGCCTGCCTGCCGTGGTGCCTTATTCATCGCTGCTGAAAGGAGTGTTGCTTAAACGAGTGGTTCTGGGATCCTTTGTCTTAATCGCCATGAACGTGGTGCAGTACACGCTAATTAACTGGCTGCCGACCATCTTTATGTCGCAGGGGATTAACCTTAAAGATTCCATCGTGCTGAATACCATGAGCATGTTTGGCGCACCCTTTGGCATCTTTATCGCCATGATGGTGATGGATAAAATTCCACGCAAAACAATGGGTGTTGGGTTACTGCTGTTTATTGCTGCGCTGGGTTATTTCTATTCGCTGCAGACCAATATGCTGATGATTACCGTTTGCGGCTTTTTCCTGATTACTTTTGTTTATATGTATGTTTGCTATGCCTCTGCAGTCTACGTGCCCGAAATATGGCCAACCGAAGCGAAATTACGCGGCTCGGGCCTGGCGAATGCGGTCGGTCGCATCAGCGGTATTGCTGCACCTTATGCCGTGGCTGTTCTGCTCAGTAATTATGGCGTCACCGGTGTCTTTATTCTGCTGAGTGTCGTGGCCATTATCGTTGCGGCAGCTATTGCGACCATTGGTATCGAAACAAAAGGAGCATCTGTCGAAAGTATTGGGATGGATGCCGTTACCACCAAATAATGCGTCTTCGAAAGGAATGTGTATGCAAAACTCTAAGGCAATTTTAAAAACACCTGGCACAATGACAATTCTGCCAGCGAATATGCCGGTGCCAAAGAATGATGAAGTATTAATTAAAGTGGAATATGTCGGTATTTGTGGTTCAGATGTTCACGGTTTTGAGTCTGGCCCTTTTATTCCACCGAAAGATCCGAATCAGGAAATTGGCCTTGGCCATGAGTGCGCGGGAACCGTAGTGGCCATTGGCCGTAATGTTAAAAAATTCAAACCGGGCGATAAAGTGAATATTGAGCCCGGAGTACCCTGCGGAAAATGTCGCTACTGCCTGGAAGGCAAATATAATATTTGTCCTGATGTCGACTTTATGGCGACCCAGCCAAATTATCGCGGTGCACTGACATATTACCTCTGTCACCCTGAAAGCTTTACCTACAAGCTGCCGGAAAATATGGACACCATGGAAGGTGCGCTGGTCGAGCCTGCCGCGGTGGGCATTCATGCCGCGATGCTGGCTGACGTGAAGCCCGGCAAAAAGATTGTCATTCTCGGCGCGGGCTGTATCGGCTTAATGACCTTGCAGGCTTGCCGCTATCTGGGCGCCACGCAAATTGTGGTGGTTGACGTGCTGGAAAAACGACTGGCGATGGCGGAAAAACTAGGCGCCAGCGCGGTGATTAACGGCGCGAAAGAGGACACGGTGGTCTGCTGTGCCGAACGTATTGGTGAGATGGGCGCGGATATCGTTTTTGAAACTGCCGGGTCTGCGATCACCGTAAAACAGGCACCTTATCTGGTGATGCGTGGTGGCAAAATTATGATTGTCGGTACCGTTCCGGGCGACTCTGCGATTAATTTCCTGAAAATTAATCGCGAGGTCAGTATTCAAACGGTATTCCGTTATGCCAACCGCTATCCATTAACTATTGAGGCCATCTCCTCCGGGAAATTTGATGTGAAATCGATGGTCACCCATATTTACGATTATGACGATGTGCAGCGCGCATTCGACGAATCCGTAAATAACAAACGCGAAATTATTAAAGGCGTTATTAAAGTCTTAGCTTAATTCATTAATGAGGTGTTATTCATGCTGGCAGATATCAGATTCTGGGAAAATCATGCGCAAGAAAATCATTATGCAATTGCGCATTTTAATGTCTGGAATGCGGAAATGTTGATGGGCGTTATTGATGCAGCGGAGGAGACAAAATCTCCAGTCATTATTTCTTTTGGTACAGGTTTTGTAGGCAATACATCGTTTGAAGATTTCTCTCATATGATGGTCTCCATGGCGAAACAAGCCACGGTTCCGGTTATTACCCACTGGGACCATGGCCGCAGCATGGAGATTATTCACAATGCCTGGCAGCACGGAATGAATTCTTTAATGCGCGATGCATCGGCATTCGACTTTGAAGAGAATATCCGTCTGACTAAAGAGGCCGTGGATTTCTTCCATCCTCTGGGTATTCCGGTTGAGGCGGAACTGGGGCATGTCGGCAACGAAACGGTCTACGAAGAGGCGCTGGCGGATTATCACTATACTGACCCGGACCAGGCCGCGGAGTTTGTTGCGCGCACCGGGTGTGACTCGCTGGCAGTAGCGATTGGCAATCAGCACGGCGTCTATACATCCGCGCCGCAGCTTAACTTTGAGGTTATCCGTCGCGTCCGTGAAGCCGTATCGGTCCCGCTGGTTTTACATGGCGCGTCCGGGATCAGCGATGCCGACATTAAAAAAGCCATCGCACTCGGCATCGCCAAAATCAATATCCATACCGAGCTGTGCCAGGCGGCGATGGTGGCGGTAAAAGAATACCAGCATGAGCCGTTCCTGCATCTGGAGCGCGAAGTGCGTAAAGCCGTTAAAGAACGTGCGCTGGAGAAAATCCGTCTGTTTGGTTCGGACGGTAAGGCGGAGTAGCAACATGGGCAAAATAGATGTGATCTGCGTGGGGGCCGCGATTGTCGACATCCCATTGCAACCGGTGAGTAAGAACATTTTCGATGTTGATTCTTATCCGCTGGAGCGCATTGCGATGACCACCGGCGGCGATGCCATCAACGAGGCGATGATCATTTCTCGCCTCGGGCATAAAACCGCCCTTAATAGCCGCATCGGTAATGATGCGGCAGGGCATTTCATCCTCGAACGCTGCCGTCAGGAGAACATCGATATTCACAGTCTGCGCATGGACGAGGGGGTGGATACCTCGATCAATGTTGGACTGGTGACCAGCGATGGTGAACGGACCTTTGTGACGAATCGCAACGGCAGTTTGTGGAAGCTGGCGCTGGAGCATGTGGATTTCAGCCGCTTTGCCGAGGCGAAATTACTGTCGCTGGCGAGCATCTTTAACAGTCCGCTGCTGAATGGCAAAGCGCTAAAAGAGATTTTCATCCGCGCCAAAGCACACCAGTTGCTTATCTGTGCCGACATGATCAAACCGCGGCTGGGCGAGACGCTGGACGATATCCGCGAGGCCTTAAGTTACGTAGATTTCCTCTTCCCCAACTATGAAGAGGCGAAGCTGCTCACCGGTGAGACGTCGCTGGACGGTATTGCCGACAGCTTTCTCGCTTGCGGCGTCAAAACGGTGGTGATCAAGACGGGCAAGAAGGGCTGTTTTATTAAGAACGGTGAGACATGCCTTGAAGTGCCCGCTGTGAAAGGGATTACCGCCATCGACACCATTGGGGCCGGGGATAACTTTGCCTCCGGCTTTATCTGCGGTCTGCTGGAAGATAAATCGCTGCGTGACTGCGCGCTGTTTGCCAATGCCACGGCAGCTATCTCGGTGCTTAGCGTCGGTGCGACTACGGGTGTGAAAAACAGACAGCTTGTCGAACAACTGCTTGATGAGTATGAAGGATAAATAAAGCATGAAAATGATACCGTTGGGAAAAACCCAGCTTTCTGTTTCGCAATTAGGACTGGGGACCTGGGCCATCGGCGGCGGCCCCGCCTGGAATGGCGACCTGGACACTCAGGTCTGTATCGATACGATCGTGGAAGCGCACCGCTGCGGCATCAATTTGATTGATACCGCGCCGGGGTACAATTTTGGCAATAGCGAACGCATTGTTGGCCAGGCATTGACTGACTTACCGCGCGGCGAGGTGGTTGTCGAAACCAAGTGCGGCATCGTGTGGGAACGTGAGGGGAGCCTGTTTAACAAAGTGGGTGACCGCCAGCTATATAAAAACCTCACGCCGGAATCTATCCGCGAAGAGGTGGAAGCAAGCCTGCAGCGCTTGCAGATTGACTGCATCGATATCTATATGACCCATTGGCAGTCCGTGCCGCCGTTTTTTACCCCCATTGCTGAAACCGTTGCAGTGCTGAACGCATTGAAGAAAGAGGGCAAGATCAAGTCTATCGGCGCGGCAAATGTGGACATCGGACATATCGAAGAATACCTGTGCCACGGTGAACTGGATATTGTGCAGGCAAAATACAGCCTCCTCGACCGGCAAATTGAGCGCGACATACTCCCGCTTTGCCAGAAGCGCGGCATCGTCCTGCAAGTCTATTCGCCGCTAGAGCAGGGGCTGCTGACCGGTAAGGTGACGCGCGACTATGTTCCGGTGGGAGCGCAGGCAAATAAAGTGTGGTTTCAGCGTGATAATATGCTACAGGTTATTGATATGCTGGAGAAATGGCAGCCACTGTGTAAAAAGTATGATTGCACCGTACCCACACTAGCGCTGGCGTGGATATTGAAACAAAGTAGTCTGATTTCTATTTTAAGCGGCGCGACCTCACCGCAGCAGGTACGGGAAAATGTGCGGGCAACGGCAATTCATCTCAGCGATGCCGATGCATTATTAATGAAAGAGATGGCTGACACTCTTATTAATAAGTAATGGGAATGACGGTGTGTCTTTGTTACTCGAAAATACATGAATAAATCTGTGATTCAAACATATTCTTTTGAAAGTAAACATGGCGTGTGACATACTGCCTGGATATCATGTTATTAAGCGAAGCAGAGGCATACCGTGGCTGCAAAGGACAGATTGCAAACCATTAAACAGATGGTAACCAACGAAAAGAAAGTGCTGGTGACTCAACTGAGTCAGCTCTTTCAGGTTACCGAAGAGACTATTCGTCGCGATTTAGAAAAACTGGAAGCCGAAGGGATCATTACCCGTACCTATGGCGGCGCGGTGCTCAACAGCGCCAGTATCACGGATAACGTTCATTTTTATAAACGCGCGAAATCCTTTTTTGAAGAGAAGCAGGTTATTGCGCTAAATGCGCTGCCGTTTATTAATAATAAGACCACGATGTCTGCAGATTCCAGCACCACAGCAATGGAACTGCTGAAATTATTAAAAGATCGCAAAGACCTGACGTTGTTGACTAACTCAACCGAAGCCTTTCGCGAACTGGCGCAGTCGGACATTAACATTGTATCAACCGGTGGGGAATTTAATAAGAATACGCTTTCTTTTCAGGGGCGCATTACCAAAGAAATTATTGGTAAATACCATGTCGATATTATGGTGATGAGCTGTAAAGGTCTGGACATCAACAGCGGTGCGCTTGATTCCAACGAAGCAGAAGCAGAAATAAAAAAAGTGATGATTAGCCAGGCGACAGAGGTCGCTTTACTGGTGGATCATTCAAAATTTGACCGTAAGGCGTTTGTTCAACTCGTCGATTTTAGTCATATTAATTATATTATTACGGATAAAAAACCAGGCGATCAGTGGATAACATTTTGTCAGAAAAACAACATTCAACTGATTTATTAAATTTCCCGGTGGCCTGAATACCACTCGGATGAGTGAGGCAATCTGCTGGTCATTATCCCTCACATGCGGTTAATGATGCCTGGTATAAAATTATTCGACGGTCTGAATGAAAGCATATTCTTTATTCTGGTTGCGACGATGCTTCATCTCCACCAGGCTTTTTTGAGGCATAGATAATGGAACAATATGACCATATTGGCATCCGCATGGATCGTTTGCCACTTTCATCTTTTCATTACCGGATATTCGGCATCATCGGACTGAGTTTATTAATTACCGGTTTTCTCAGTTATTCGGGAAATGTTGTGCTGGCAAAACTGGTCAGTAATGGTTGGTCAAATAATTATCTTAATGCGGCGTTCACTTCCGCCCTGATGCTTGGCTATTTCATTGGTTCGCTGATGGGTGGGTTTGTTGGTGATTATCTGGGGCGACGCAAAGCCTTTCGCATCAATTTGCTGATCGTTGGTTTTGCCGCCACCGCTGCCACCCTTTCCCCGGACATGTACTGGCTCATTTTCCTGCGCTGCCTGATGGGCACCGGGATGGGGGCGCTGATTATGGTGGGGTACGCTTCTTTCACCGAATTTATTCCTGCGGCTATCCGTGGCAAATGGTCCGCACGCCTGTCGTTTGTCGGTAACTGGTCACCGATGCTCTCGGCCGCTATCGGCGTGGTGGTGATCGGTTATTTGAGTTGGCGGGTCATGTTTTTGCTGGGTGGGGTATCGATGCTGGTCGCCTGGTGCCTGTCGGGGCGTTATTTTATTGAGTCACCGCGCTGGCTGGCGGGGAAGGGCAAAGGCGATGTTGCACAGAAGGTGGTATGCGAGATTGAGCTGCAGGTTAGCCGGGAGAAAAACATCGTCATGGCGGAGATGAAACCCGTCGTGCATCAATCTGCCGGGGCGGAGGAAGGCAGTTTCTGGCAGTTGTTTCACGGCGATATGCTGCGCAGAACGCTGGTGGCAATAACGGTGCTGGTGGCAATGAATATCTCGCTCTATACCATCACTGTGTGGATCCCCACGATATTCGTTAACTCGGGGATTGATGTCACCAAATCGATCTTTATGACCGCTATTATTATGATTGGTGCCCCCGTAGGGATCTTTATTGCCGCGCTGATTATCGATAAATTTCCGCGTCGCTGGTTTGGTTCTATTCTGCTGCTGATTGTGGCGGTGCTGGGCTATTACTATTCGCTGCAAAAAGAGGAGTGGGCCATTTTACCCCTCGGTCTGGTGCTTATTTTCTTCCTCTACATGTATGTCTGTTTCGCCTCGGCGGTATACGTCCCCGAATTATGGCCGACGCATTTGCGCCTGCGAGGTTCCGGTTTTGTGAATGCGGTAGGGCGTATTGTCGCCGTCTTCACCCCATACGGCGTGGCTGCATTATTGACCCACTACGGCACCTGCGCGGTCTTTTCGGTATTAGGCGTTATGCTGTTTTGTTGCTCGTTGATTCTGTTTCTGTTTGGGATTGAAACGCGGATGGTATCGCTGGAAGAGATTTCGGATCTGTCGTAAATAATGTCGTCCGGCTTGTGGACCGGACGACAGCATCAGGCCTGGGTTTCCTGCCAGTCGGCCAGCGTATAGAGCGTTGCCCCTTCGGCGGCCATCTCCATAAAGGCGTGGGCGCTGTCTTGCGCACTGATGTTCACCCCGCGACAGCCGTCGGTAATGACGTTGACGCGATAGCCCAGTTTCAGCGCATCCAGGACAGTGAATTTCACGCAATAGTCGGTGGCAAGCCCCATGATGCTTAACTCAGCAATGTCGTGCTGACGCAACCAGTCATCGAGTTCGGTTTTCTGCCGATGCCCGTTATCAAAAAAAGCGCTATAGCTGTCGATAGCCGGGTTTTGCCCCTTGTGGAACACGGCGTCGATGGCTGAGGCTTTCAACAGGGGATGCAACGCCGCGCCTTCACTGTGCTGTACGCAATGGTCCGGCCAGAAGGTTTGCGCCAGGCCATCAAGCACACCTTGTGAAAAGGGCGCAACCTGGTGCTGACTGGCGAAACTGCCGTGGTTAGCCGGATGCCAGTCCTGGGTCGCCAGTACAGGTTCGCCGCGAGCCTGGCACCAGCCAATCAGCGTGTTCGCCACATCGACAGTGCTGTCGCCTTCCGCCACAGCCAGCGCGCCGCCTGCACAAAAATCATTTTGCAGGTCGACCAAAAGCAAAGCGCGTTGTTTCATCGGCTTTTCCTTATTCGTCTGTGGTGAGCTCACCGCGCAGGTTCTGCGTCATGGCGCTGCGAATCGCCGCGGCGTCCAAATCCTGACTCAACAGATAATGCAGTTTAGTCAGCGTGGCTTCTACTGTCATATCCGCCCCGCCAATCACGCCCGCATGCGCCAGTGCGTTACCAGTGGCGTAGCCGCCCATATTGACCTTACCCGACATACACTGCGTCAGGTTGACAACCACAATGCCGCGAGCGCTGGCTTCCTGTAACTCTTTGAGAAATTCCCCGTTTTGTGGCGCATTGCCCACGCCATAAGAGCGCAAAATCAGCGCTTTCACGGGCTGGCGCAGAAAGTTTCTTACCACGTCTGCCGAGATACCCGGATAGATCGTCACCACGCCAATCGGTTGCGGGGTGATCGGATGAACAACCAGCTCGCCGTTACCGTGCGGCGCAGGCGGGGTATTAAGGCGGCGAATATGAATTCCCGCTTCCAGCAGCGGCGACAGGTTCGGTGAGGCAAAGGCGTCAAAGCCATCCGCATGTGCTTTAGTGGTGCGATTGCCGCGATAGAGGCGGTTGTTAAAGAACAGCGTCACTTCGTTAATCGGGAAGTTGGCCGCCACGTACAGCGAATTGAGCAAATTGATCTGTCCGTCGGAACGCAGCTCTGCCAGCGGGATTTGCGAGCCTGTGACGATAACCGGCTTACTCAAATTTTCCAGCATAAACGACAACGCCGAGGAGGTGTATGCCATGGTGTCGGTGCCGTGCAGGATCACAAAGCCATCATAATCGTCGTAGTGGGCTTTGATATCGTCAGCAATATGCTGCCAGTCTTCCGGCGTCATATCGGAGGAGTCCATCAACGGATCATATTCGTGGATGGTGAAATCAGGCATTTCAGGGCGATGGAATTCAGGCATCAACGCCAGTTGACGCTGCAGGTGACCGGAGACGGGAACGTAGCCGTGTTCGGAACGTTGCATACCGATGGTACCGCCAGTGTAGGCAACATAAATCGATTTTTTTTGCATGATTGAAAATGTGTTGTTACAGAGTGGGGGGATTATATACGCAGTGAATGAATGATACAGCGAAAGCGCAAAGAAAAGGCGGAGCCAGCGTGATGCCGATCTCCGCCTGAATACAAAACGTTCAGTTCGTTAGCGAATGTTGGCGCAGGTCAGGCAAAACGCGTAACGGTTTTGCGGATCGTTAAACGCCGCCAGTTTGTCTGTTTCAGCTTTGACCTGAACTGCCGCATTGGCCAGCGGCGCGGGTAAATATGCCTGCAATGCCTGTGGCAACATGGCGCGTACGGAACCTGACATGCTATCCATCACGCGATCAAAGAATGACGGTTCATCCTGATACCAGTCCACATGCCACTGTTTGAGTTTCGCCAGCTCAGCCGCTTTGTTTAGCGCATCGTCGAAATCACCCAGCCCGTCGACCAGCCCGTTGGCTTTCGCATCCTGACCAGTCCAGACATGGCCCTGTGCGATTTTATCAATCTGCTCCGGCGTGCTGTTACGCGACTGAGCGACCAGCGTGATAAAGCGTTTATAGCCGTTCTCAATGCTGATCTGCATCATCTGCTGAACTTCCGGCGGCAGCGCTTTGGTCACGCTGACATCCGCCAGCGGAGACGTTGCCACGCCGTCGGTATGCACGCCAATGCTGTCGAGGCTGTTTTCCAGCGTATTGATGACGCCGAAAATACCAATCGAGCCGGTCAGGGTGCTGACATTCGCCACGATGTAATTCGCAGGCGTTGAGATCCAATAACCACCGGATGCCGCCATACCCCCCATCGAGACCACGACCGGTTTACCTGCCGCACGGGCCGCGGCCAGTTCAGAACGGATCACTTCCGAGGCGCTGACGCTGCCGCCAGGGCTGTTAACACGCAGCACAATGGCTTTCACTTTCGGATCCAGACGCGCGTCGCGGATCTGCGACGCAGTGGTATCGCCACCCACGTTCCCCGGGGTTTCGTTACCGTCCATGATCGCGCCGTTCGCAAAGACCACGGCTACGGCGTCGCCCATATCGCTCGGTTTTTTCAGTTGATAATCGTAATAGCTGATGGCGCGGAAATTCTTGTCTTTATCATCCCAGCCAAACTGTTTGGTCAGCGCTTTTTCCGCATCGGCGCTGGAGCCCAGCTCGTCCACCAGTTTGTTATCCAGCGCGTACTTCGCCGTATCGCCATCTACTTTACGCAGACCGTCCAGCACGCCTTGTGCGCCAGGGAAAATCTGTTGCGCGGTAACCTGACGGTTTGCGGCAATGGTGTTGAGATAGTTTTGCCAAAGTTCGCCCACCCAGCGGCTATCGGCATCGCGCGCGGCCGGAGACATGTCGTCGCGGATAAACGGTTCAACGGCGGATTTATAGGTGCCGACGCGGAACACATGGGTGCTGACTTTCAGCTTGTCGAGCAGGGATTTGTAATACAGGCCGTTGGTGGCGAAGCCATGCAGATCAACCACCCCTTGCGGCGAAAGCCAAATTTTATTGGCGAAGCTCGCGAGGTAATACTGCCCCTGGCTGTAGTTATCGCCTACCGCATAAACCGGCTTACCGCTGTCGCGAAACTCGCGCAGTGCCTTACCGATATACTGCATTGAGGGTTGATCCGCTCCGGCAAAGTTTTTCAAATCGAGCACAATCCCGGTGATATTCCGGTCTGATTGCGCCTGACGAATGGTGTCGACGATGTCGAACAACGAGTTTTCCTGCAGGCGGTCGGAGCTTGCGCCAAAGAACTGGCGACCCAGCGCGCCGAGTCGGTTACTGGCGGAGGGTTTATCCACGACCACGCCGGTAATATCCATCAACAACGCACCCCGGCTGGCATGTTCTGCTTTGCTGTCGCTAAACTGCATCCACAGGCCCACGCCGACCAGTACCAATAAAATAAAGAACAAATTGAGCACCAGATTGCGGATAAAGTTCAGCAATCGCCATGTCCACTTAAAAAAAACGGCAATAAAGCGCCAAAGGGTTCGCATGTATTCTCCCTGGTTAGTAACGTTTGCCGCTGCCCTGAGCAGCAAGTGTGGTTATCCTAATTAGCCGGGCTCCTGTTGTCAGCAGGAATCGCTGCCGGTGCTGTAACAAAATCTACGCACGTGTTAATTTTAGGAACAAATTTCAATACAGGAGTTTAACTAATGGATGCACTTGAACTGCTCGTCAACCGCCGTAGTGCTTCCCGGTTGGCTGAACCGGCACCGACAGGCGAACAACTGGACAATATTATCCGTGCGGGGATGCGCGCGCCGGACCACGGTACGCTACAGCCGTGGCAATTTTTCATTATTGAAGGCGAAGGTCTGGCCCGCTTTGGCAAGACGCTGGAGCAGGGTGCTGTCAGCGCCGGGCTGGACGAAAAAGCGGTAGAAAAAGCCCGAACTTCACCGTCGCGCGCGCCAATGATTATCGCCGTGGTGGCGAAGTGTGAAGAGAATCCGAAAGTGCCGCAGTGGGAGCAACTGCTCTCGGCAGGCTGCGCCGTGATGGCGATGCAGATGGCGGCGCTGGCTCAGGGTTTCAACGGGATCTGGCGTACCGGTCCATTAACCGACAGTCCGGTTGTCCGCGAAGCACTGAACTGCCGCGCGCAGGATAAGGTTGTCGGTTTCTTATACCTTGGCACCCCGCAACTCAAAGCCTCTACGACCATTAGCACACCGGATACCGCGCCTTTCGTCCGTTATTTCTGACACTTGCCGGTAAAACTGTCTGGATTGTGAGCGAACCGCCGCAATTCGGACAGTCACGCTTATCATGCAACGTTTTGGGCGTTACCATAGCCGGATTGTCCTGACAGGAGTTGTCCATGAACGAACAAGGTATTCGTCTGACGCAATACAGCCACGGAGCGGGTTGTGGTTGTAAAATTTCCCCTAAAGTGCTCGATACTATCCTGCATAGCGAGCAAGCGAAGTTTATCGACCCGAACCTGCTTGTGGGGAACGAAACCCGCGATGACGCGGCGGTCTACGATCTCGGCAACGGCACCAGCGTTATCAGCACAACCGACTTTTTTATGCCCATTGTCGACAATCCTTTCGACTTTGGTCGTATCGCTGCCACTAACGCGATTAGCGATATTTTCGCCATGGGCGGTAAACCGATCATGGCGATCGCGATTTTAGGCTGGCCTGTCAACAAACTGGCGCCGGAGATTGCCCGTGAAGTGGTTGAGGGTGGTCGCCATGCCTGCCGCCTGGCGGGTATTGCTCTGGCGGGCGGGCACTCTATTGATGCACCAGAACCCATTTTTGGGCTGGCGGTGACGGGCGTTGTGCCAACCGATCGCATCAAGAAAAACAGTACCGCGCAGGCGGGCTGCCGTCTCTTCCTGACCAAACCGCTGGGCATTGGTGTGCTGACGACCGCCGAGAAAAAATCGCTGTTAAAACCCGAACATATTGGGCTTGCCACGGACGTGATGTGCCAGATGAACCTGGCCGGAGCCGCGTTTGCGGGCATCAGTGGCGTGAAGGCGATGACCGATGTCACCGGTTTTGGTCTGCTGGGGCACCTGAGTGAAATGTGCCAGGGTGCCGGCGTGCAGGCGCAAATCTGGTATCAGGATGTGCCGAAATTACCCGGTGTTGAAGAGTATATTGCGCTTGGCGCAGTACCGGGCGGCACCCAGCGTAATTTCGCCAGCTACGGTCATTTGATGGGCGAGATGCCGGATGCGGTGCGCGATTTGCTCTGCGACCCGCAGACTTCTGGCGGCCTGTTACTGGCAGTGAGCCCCGAAGCCGAAGGCGACGTTTACGCCACGGCGGCAGAATATGGTATTACCCTTGCGGCGGTGGGTGAGCTGGTTAGCGCACGCGCAGGGCGTCCGATGATTGAGATCCGTTAAGCCAATGCGGTTGTTTATTGCCGAAAAACCCAGTCTGGGCCGCGCCATTGCGGATGTGCTACCCAAGCCACATCGCAAAGGCGACGGCTATATTGAATGTGGCAACGGGCAGGTGGTGACCTGGTGCATCGGTCACCTGCTGGAGCAGGCACAGCCGGATGTCTACGACAGCCGGTATGCGCGCTGGAATCTGGCGGATCTGCCGATCGTGCCCGAAAAATGGCGGCTGCAACCGCGGCCTTCCGTGACCAAACAGATTAATGTGATCAAGCGGCTGCTCGCCGAAGCGACGGAAGTCGTGCACGCGGGTGACCCGGACAGAGAAGGGCAGTTGCTGGTTGATGAGGTGCTTGATTACCTCGAACTGTCGCCGCAAAAACGTCAGCAGGTCCAGCGCTGCCTGATTAACGATCTTAACCCCCAGGCGGTGGAGCGGGCGATCTCTCGTCTGCGCGCCAACAGTGAGTTTATTCCTCTGTGCGTCTCGGCACTGGCCCGTGCACGCGCCGACTGGCTTTACGGCATCAATATGACACGCGCCTATACCTTGCTTGGACGTAATGCCGGGTATCAGGGGGTACTTTCCGTTGGACGCGTACAGACGCCGGTCCTTGGGCTGGTGGTGCGCCGCGACGAAGAGATCGAGAACTTCGTGGCAAAAGATTTCTTCGAAGTGAAGGCGCACATTGTCACTCCGGCCGGAGAGCGGTTTACCGCCCTGTGGCAGCCGAGCGATGCCTGTGAGCCTTATCAGGATGAAGAAGGGCGCTTGCTGCACCGCCCGCTGGCAGAGCATGTGGTCGCCCGTATTACCGGGCAACCGGCGAACGTTACCGCGTATAACGATAAGCGGGAATCGGAGCCGGCGCCGTTGCCTTTTTCGCTTTCGGCACTGCAAATTGAAGCCGCGAAACGCTATGGCCTGAGCGCGCAGAACGTACTCGACATCTGTCAGAAGCTCTATGAAACCCACAAGCTGATTACCTATCCGCGTTCGGACTGTCGCTATTTGCCGGAAGAACATTATGCCGGGCGTCATGCGGTGATGAACGCAATTGGTGCCCATGCACCGGATCTTCTGCCCCAGCCCGCGGTGAATGGCGATTTGCGTAACCGCTGCTGGGATGACAAAAAGGTGGATGCCCACCACGCCATTATTCCCACCGCGCGCAGTACAAAGGTGAACCTGAGCGAAGGTGAAGCCAACGTCTACAATCTGATTGCGCGTCAGTACCTGATGCAGTTTTGCCCCGATGCGGTGTTCCGTAAATGCCAGATCGATCTGGATATTGCCAACGGAAAATTTATCGCCAAAGCGCGTTTCCTTGCCGACGCGGGCTGGCGCACGTTGCTGGGCGCCAAAGAGCGCGACGAAGAAAACGACGGCACGCCGCTGCCGGTCGTGGCGAAAGGCGATGAACTCCTGTGTGAAAAAGGTGAGGTCGTGGAGCGTCAGACACAACCGCCGCGCCATTTCACCGATGCGACACTGCTGTCTGCCATGACCGGTATTGCCCGTTTTGTGCAGGATAAAGATCTGAAAAAGATCCTGCGTGCGACGGACGGTCTGGGCACCGAAGCCACCCGCGCCGGGATTATCGAACTGCTGTTTAAGCGTGGTTTTCTCAGTAAGAAAGGGCGCTATATCCTCTCGACCGACGCCGGACGCGCGTTGATCCATTCTCTGCCGGAGATGGCTGCCAGGCCGGATATGACCGCGCACTGGGAGTCTGTGCTGACGCAAATCAGCGAGAAGCAGTGTCGCTATCAGGACTTTATGCAGCCGCTGGTTGGCACCTTGCATGAGTTGATTCATCAGGCGCGCAATACGCCAGTGCAGCGGTTTCGGGGAATCAGCGCTCCGGCAGGTGAGAAGAAAAAAACAGCGGGTAAACGCACAACGCGCAAGCCACGTAAAGACGACCCGACACCTCCACAGCCCGTTGCCTGAGGCACGTTTAGCGGTAAGACATCAGCAAATGCATAAGAAGAGGGGCAGTCACGGTAGAATCACCGTGATTTTGCCTAAAGATGACGTTAACTTGCACAATTCGTAAAAAGACGTGATGGTGTCGTCTTCCTGTCACAGCTAAACGGGATTATTATGCGCGCGAACACAGACCATTGAGTAGCAGGACTGGAAAATGAGCGAGCAAAAAGCAATAGAAAAAAGCGAAGTACGTATCCCCGCCACTGTGCGCAACGCGCATTCCGATCGCAATGAAAAAATGTTCAACGAGCTTACCGCGGATGAGCAAATCGCGATCATTCTTAAACGTCACAGGGAAATTGTCTCATCGCTGGTGGTTAACTGAACGCCTGATGAGATGGCCCGGCAGCTTTGCGCTTACCGGGCATGGAACATGCAAGCCGGGTCGACGCAGCGCCGCCCGGCAAAATGACTTAGATAAGCCCCTGACCGATCATCGCATCCGCCACTTTCACGAAGCCCGCAATGTTTGCGCCACGAACATAGTGAGTCTGCTTCGCTTCGCCGCCATACTCCACACAGGCCTGGTGAATATCCAGCATAATGTGGTGCAGACGCGCATCCACTTTTTCCGCTTTCCAGCCAAGACGTGCGGCGTTCTGTGCCATTTCCAGACCTGACGTTGCCACGCCCCCGGCATTCGCCGCTTTACCCGGCGCAAACAGGACGCCTGCTTCCAGGAACAGATCGGTTGCCGCAATCGTGGTGGGCATATTGGCGCCCTCTGCCACTGCTTTCACGCCGTTGGCGATAAGCGTACGTGCGGCATCGACATCCAGTTCGTTCTGGGTGGCACAGGGCAGAGCGACATCGACCGGCACTGACCAGGGTTGCTGGCCTTCGAGGTATTGCAGGCCAAATTCGCGGGCGTAATCCGCTACGCGCCCATGCTGCTGCTCTTTAATTTCAATCAGACGCGCCAGTTTTTCGGCGGTGAAACCGGCTTCATCAACCACGGTACCGTTAGAGTCAGAGGCGGTTATCACGCGGGCGCCAAAAGCCATCGCTTTTTCGATAGCATACTGCGCCACGTTACCGGATCCAGACACGGCCACGCGCAGACCTTCCAGACTCATACCATGGCGTTTGAGCATCGCTTCGGTGAAATACACCAGGCCGTAGCCGGTGGCTTCCGGGCGGATTAAGCTGCCGCCGAAGGAGAGACCTTTACCGGTGAACACGCAGGCAGTGTTGTTGGAGAGTTTTTTCATCATCCCGGCCATAAAGCCCACTTCACGCGCGCCCACACCCATATCACCCGCCGGGACATCGGTATCCGGCCCCAGGTGGCGATACAGCTCGGTCATCAGCGACTGGCAGAAACGCATCACTTCCGCGTCGCTCTTCCCTTTCGGATCGAAATCGCTACCGCCTTTGCCACCGCCCATCGGCAGGGTGGTGAGGGCATTTTTGAAGGTTTGCTCGAAGCCAAGGAATTTCAGGATCGACAAGTTGACGGACGGGTGGAAACGCATGCCGCCTTTATACGGGCCAATGGCCGAGTTGAATTGCACGCGCCACGCGCGGTTAACCTGCACCTGGTTTTTGTCGTCTACCCATACCACGCGGAACTGAATAACACGTTCCGGTTCAACCAGTCTTTCCAGCAGGGAGAGCTGACGATAGCGAGGGTTTTGTTCGAGAAAAGGCCACAGCGTGGTCATTACTTCACGTACGGCCTGAGCGAATTCAGGCTGATGCGGATCGCGCTTTTGAACGTGGGAAAGAAACGATTCAAGAGAGCATGTCTGTTCCATAGATATAAGAGCCTCTTATGTTGATAGTCAGATTTTATTGGTTGTTGTGAGCTAAAAATTCAGCGTTTTTCGACTATAACATCTGCAATATGGCGTAAAGCAAGCAAAAATAGTCCAGCGGTATCAAATTAATAATGGGTGGCTTGTCATAATAAAAACCGATGAAGAAAGAAAATGCGGTTCGGTAATAGAGATACGTTATAGTGATAAAAGGTTCTATTCAGGAAGAAAATGCTATGAAGCGTTCACTGTGGGTATGGGGTTGTGTACTGATGTTGGTTTCAGCGGGGGCCAGTGCGGAGAGACGCCTGTCGCCGGATGTGCAGGTGAATGTTCCACCGGAAGTGTTTACCTCTGGTGGTCAGCAGAGTTCGCAGCCCTGTAACCAGTGCTGCGTTTATCAGAATCAGAATTACACCGAAGGGGCGGTTATTAAAGCCGAAGGGGTGCTGCTCCAGTGCCAGCGCGATGAACGCACCGTTTCTACAAACCCGCTGGTCTGGCGGCGCGTGAAGCCATAAACGCCTCCAGCAGAGGGATATCGGCAGGCGCAAGCGGCCAGTTAAAGGCTTCTTGTGGCGCGCACCAGATGAGCGCCGCGTGGTGATGACGGGTCAGTGTGCCGGTGAAAGTCGGCACATGCCAGGCATGCAAATTGATTATGCGCCCGGAGATCTCCCGCTGGTGGCTGGCGATGTACGCCGTGGGCACGGCTTCAATGCCCAGCTCTTCGCGAAGCTCGCGTATTAATGCGTCTGACTGGCTCTCTCCGGCTTCTACCTTACCGCCAGCAAATTCCCACAGCCCTGCCTGATCGCCCTGTTCCGGGCGCTGGGCCAGCAAAATCTGGCCATCGCGCTCAATAATCGCGGCGACGACCTCTATCGTTTTAAGCATGGTTATCCATTGTTGTGATGCAAACTCCACTCATACCAGCCGCCATCATATACTCCGATGTTCGTCCAGCCCATGGCGCGCGCGCAGATAAACGCCAGTGAGGCCCGCCAGCCGGTTCCGCAGTAAAAAGCGATGTGCTGGTCTGCGGTAATATTCCACGCTTCCCACATGGCCGTGACGTAATCCGCGCAGCGTAAGGTTGCATCCGGATTAAGGAAATCCTCAATGCCATCTTTACCGCGTCCGCCACGTCCCCAGCGCGCACCGGGGATCTCGCCACAGGCATCAATATAATCATAACCACTGGTCGCGCCGGAAAACTCAGCCCAGGAGCGAACACTCACCATCGAAGCATCCTGACGGTTGAGCAGCGCCCGTGCCTGCGGCAGGGAAAGCATCAATTGAGGCTGAGCAGGGAGCGGTGCGCCAAAATCGTGGGCAGGGGTGAGGGGTAGAGCATCGCCGGATGCCACCGGAAAACCAGCGCAAAGCCAGGCTCGCCAGCCACCGTCCAGCACACGCACATCTTCCACCCCGGCGTACAGCAGAATATGGGCCACGCGCGCCGCGGCAAGCGGGGTACGGCTATAGAGAATGACCGTGGTATCGCAGCGAATGCCGTGCGCGGCCAGCACGTTACGCAGCGCCTCAGGAGCAACCACGTTCCACAGGGGCTCGCTTTCCAGCTCGCCTGTGTCGAGGTAGTCCGCGCCGGGAATATGCCCTTGCCGGAAGGTATCGCGCACGCCCCAGCCCGCTTCCATCACCGTCCAGTTACCGACGGGTTTTTCGCTGACCTGGCGATGAGCGATCAGCGCGTTAAGCCAGCATGCCGGGACGAGTTGATGAAAACCGGGCAAACGTTCGAGGGGACAAGTGCAGGAGAAGGCGTCGCTGATACGCCATGGCGCATGGAGTCCCTTCTGACGTAACCAGGCCTCTACCGCGGCGTTGTCTTCTGGCTCGCCATAGAGCGCGATGCGGGTTTCGGCGCTTAACGGGCGCAGGGCAGACCAGGCGTCAAACTGTGCGTCCGTCATCTCGTCCAGCCAGGAAGCGGCAAGATTACGCGCACCGCATATATGCCCGGATGTACCGTGCAGCGCGTCCGGCCAGCCGTTGTACAAGGCGCTATTGCGAGTATCGATAACCACGCCATTGTTCTGGCGGAATTGGGAAAGTGTGATGTTTTGAGTCATAGCGTGGCAGGTCCAAAGAGGGCGGTCATAAAGATGGCCGCCATAATGGGAAAATGACGCTTATTCGACGTTAAATGTAGCCCATACCGGAGCATGGTCGGAGGGTTTATCCATACTGCGGATATCGTAATCGATGCCGGTTTCGATGCAGCGCTCTGCCAGCGGTGAGCTTGCCAGCAGCAGGTCTATACGCAGGCCCCTGTTGTCATCAAACCCTTTGGAGCGGTAGTCAAACCACGAGAAGCGCTCGTTATTGTCCGGGTTCGCCGCACGCCAGGTATCCACCAGTCCCCAGTTTATCAGGCGATCCATCCATACACGCTCTTCCGGCAAGAAGGAGCATTTGCCGGTTCGCAGCCAGCGTTTGCGGTTCTCTTCGCCGATGCCGATATCCAGATCGGTGGGGCTGATGTTGACATCACCCATAATCAGCACCGGGTTTTCTTTCTTGAGTTCGGTTTCAATGTAGTTTTGCAGGTCCTGGTAAAACTTCTCTTTTGCCGGAAACTTGGTCGGATGGTCGCGGCTTTCCCCCTGCGGGAAGTAACCATTGATAACAGTGATATTACCCAGCGGAGACGGAATTTCCGCCATGATGATACGGCGCTGGGCTTCTTCACCGTCGTCCGGGAAACCGCGACGCACGGAAACGGGCGTCGCTTTGGTCAGCAGCGCCACGCCATAGTGCCCTTTCTGCCCATGATAAAAGACGTTGTAACCGAGTTTCGCCACCTCTTCGAGCGGGAACATGTCGTCGTGGACTTTCGTCTCCTGCAGGCCAATCACGTCGGGCTGATGCTGCTCGACAATCGCTTCCAGTTGATGGGGACGGGCACGCAGGCCGTTGATATTAAAAGAGACAAATTTCATAGTCGCCGCCAGATTGCTGTGGGAATGTGGCAGGGATGTTAGCAGATAATGACAAAGGATGCCCATGGGATTGCTGCTGTTAAGATACACCTTGTTTTTTATTAAAAAAATAAGGTGTTAACCATGCATAAAGAAGAAAATGAACTAAAAAGCTTTAACGAGATTGTGATGGGGTTATGCCTGATTTTGGATATTTAACCAATTGGCAAAAAATTTTGAATGAGTTCATGAAAATCAAATGCTGGATAAGAATTTTTGATCGCTGCGTTGACACAAATACTATTAGCCAATAGGTTTGCGTAGGTACTTCTGGCTAAGAAATGCCATTCTATATTCGGTGGGGATGTTTGTGGTAAAAGTAAGAAGTCTGATGTAACAATGAAATTCGGAGGCAAGCTATAAATTTTCAATGCATGTGTCCTAATAAAGGGCCATCAAAGAAAAGAGAAAGTATTAAAGTAAGAAGGTTTGGATATATGTAAAATTGAGGGTTAAAATTTTCTCATTGTCAGCGTTGTGATTATACAGGTGAGTATGATTGGTGGGTTTTTAATTCTTCGGATTTACCGCAATAACAACATATATTCATTTGACTGATCATGTTTTCTTTTGGTGCGCAATTAATACTGGTTAACTTTTATTATCTGTTTTTTACTGAGTTCTATTCTGTTGTTTGAACAAAATAAGATGTTGCAGATATTGTTTCTTATTCTGCATTGTTCTTTTTACTCCCGTCTGTCGACATAGGGAACATGGAACGATTATTCCATGATCCCAATGCAAAATAGTCATGCTAAACCTGGCCTGTGAGCCACAGAGGGTTGTAATGGTCATCGATGAATACCAGTAACTTTTTTATCGCTATCATAATGTTTTATGTATGGTGTTATTACCCACCTGCACAATACTATATATTCAAATCGTGAATTTTTA
Source organism: Citrobacter sp. BDA59-3 (assembly GCF_015167655.1). NCBI lineage: Bacteria > Pseudomonadati > Pseudomonadota > Gammaproteobacteria > Enterobacterales > Enterobacteriaceae > Citrobacter > Citrobacter sp. BDA59-3. The sequence continues at coordinate 3,222,696 of NZ_CP063427.1, read as the reverse complement.
AAAGAAGTACATATGCACTATCCATATTAACACTGCCCGTTTAATGTTAATTTTGGCTAGGCATTCGTGAATGAATCGATCTTTTGATATTTATTTTAATTATATTTTGTTTTGAAATGTATTAAATGAATTGATTCCTGCTGTGAATTTAATAAGGTGAGCGTGTGTGTCGCGCACGGTTTTGCGTTCGAACAGGGTTGCAAACTGATTTGGAACTGTGCATTATCGCCAAAAACAATATTATTCCAGCGAGAATTGCGCATAATTGGATGTGGGTTTTATTTTTCGGTGTGATATGTTCATTAAATATATAAATATTAATGATGAATAAATAACAAAAGGGCTGAAGAACAGGTGAAAAGGAGTTTGGCTATGAAAAGGATGATGTCGGTATTATGGCGTCTGTTATTCTGTTGTCTTATAGGATTTGGCCTGATGAATTATGCTTATGCATATGTATGCTACAACGGCTCTCAATCGGTAGGTAATGGTTCAGCAACCTTCACAGTGATGGTTAACCCCGTGGCGTTAAATAAATCCCTTACGGATACGATCCTGACCAGTATGAACAGTTACGCCTCATGCTATGGGGCCCCTGGCCCGAATTCTAAAGACGCATTGCGCGTAAATTCGCTGGAAATTACGGACAGTAGATTAACGGACCTGGGGTATCGGGCATATATTATTGATGCCAGTAACCAGAAAACGGCCGCACCGGCGGCGAATGTATGCCTGTGGCCCGATGCCAGTTGCACTATTAGCTCCGAAGTGTCAATAACACGCCCAATCAACGCTCAGATAGGAATAGATAGAGCCTCCGGGAGTGGCAACTGGAACACGGCAAAAACGATTCCTGCCAACACTAAAATTATGACGATGAAAACGCAGATGCGGATAAATGGAGGATGGGACTCCAGAGCCATTATCACCTGGAATTTTTATCTGAATGCTGACATGGTTGCCCCCGCTTACACCTGCTTAATCAGCCAATACGACAGCACGGTTACATTACCTTCCGTGGCACGCAGCGATATTGTCAGCCACGGCGCAGGCCGTTATCCCAATGCCAAAAAAGCATTTAAATTTAATCTTGCCTGCGACGAGCAAACCAGAGTGTCGGTGACCTTTGACGGTGACACACTAAGCGGGACCGGAACGGACTCGGTATTAAAAAACAAACTGAGTGGTAACGACAATGTCGGTGTCCAGTTGCTTTTTAATGACAGTACGCCAGTAAAAATGGCAGAGAAACTTGAAGTGGCCGGTAGCGCACAGGCCACGGAGCTGTTGAGCTTTAACGCGTACTATTACTACAAGGGCGGTGATATCAGTGGCGGCCCCGTCAAAGCTAATACCACCTTTACGTTTGAATACCAGTAATAAAAAAGGCTGACCTGTATGTCAGCCTTTTACTTTATGCAGCGCTATACCACTTGTCACCCCATGCCACCATCCCTTCCAGCATCTGTTTTAACAGCGTCTGCAATTGAGGGGCGCGGGTCTCAGACCAGGCATAAGGTGGCGTTTCATCCATATAATTCACCTGCGCTAATTCAAGCTGCACGGCGTGGATATCGGCAGCGGGCTGCCCGTAAGCACGGGTGATGTAGCCCCCTTTGAAACGCCCGTTAAGCACGTGGCTGAACTGCGACTGTTGCTGGCAAATCCCCGTCAGCACACCACTCAATTCGGGCGAGCAACTGGCGCCATTATTGGTGCCGAGATTTAAATCGGGTAACTGCCCGTCAAACAACCGCGGGATGACCGACGCAATGGAGTGGGCATCAAACAACAGCGCATAGCCAAACTGCTGCTTAATCCGTGCGAGTTCGGCCTGGAGACGCTCATGATATGGCTGCCAGATTTGCGCCAGATAATCCTGGCGTCGGGCATCGGTCGGGGCCATTCCGGGCTTAAAGGTGTCGCGACCATCAAACAGGGTATCGGGATAGAGGCCCGTCGTTGCCGTGGTATAGAGCGGTTTGTCATCAGACGGTCGGTTCAGGTCGATAACAAAGCGGGAATAATTGCCGACCAAAATACTGGCCCCGAGGGCGCGGGCAAAGTCATACAGGCGGGGGATATGCCAGTCCGTATCGCCCAGCGGCTGTGCCGCCTCGCTGAGACCTTCGGCGACCTCCGGCGTCAGGCGTGTTCCGGCGTGGGGAATACTGATCAGCAGCGGCGATGTGCCCGCCGTGAAATCATAGGGTGCGGTGATAGCTGAAAGACTCATAGGTCATGTTTTCCTCGTACATTTCCGCGATAGACCACCGTGCAGGGCAGCTCACCGCCCAGCCAGTAGACCAGTTCAGCCGGTCGCGAGAGCGGCCAGTGGATAAAATCGGCGACTTTGCCTGGCGCCAGCGTGCCGTGAGAATCCTGTAAACCGAGCGCGCGGGCGCCGTGACAGGTGATCCCGGCAAGCGCCTCTTCCGGCGTCAGACCAAACAGCGTGCAGCCCATACTCAGCATCAGGCGCAGTGAGAGCACAGGGGAGGTGCCGGGGTTGGCATCGCTGGCCAGCGCCATCGGCACCCGGTGCTGGCGGAATAAGGCCACCGGCGGCTGCTGCTTTTCGCGCAATAAATAGAACGCGCCGGGTAACAACACGGCGACGGTCCCGCTGGCCGCCATGGCGATGGCATCTTCTTCGGTGGCATATTCCAGGTGATCGGCCGACAGGGCGCCATGGCGGGCCGCGAGTGCGCTGCCGTGCAGTGAGGAGAGTTGCTCTGCATGCAATTTCACCGGCAGGCCCAGGGCTTTTGCGGTGGTGAATACCTTCTCAACCTGGGCCGGGGAGAACGCCAGATGTTCGCAAAATGCATCGACCGCATCGGCCAGCTTTTCCCGGGCGACAATCGGTAGAAGGGTGTCACAGACAAGGCTGATATAGGCATCAGCCCGGTCTTTGTATTCGGGTGGGAGCGCATGGGCGGCAAGGCAGGTCGATACAATGTCAACCGGCAAGCGGGTCGCTAATGCCCGAATCACCCGCAGCATTTTCAATTCGCTGTCGATGGACAGCCCATAGCCCGATTTTATCTCAACGCTGGTAACGCCTTCTGCTAACAGCGGGCGCAGGCGGAATAACGCCGATTCGATCAGCTCCTCTTCTGTCGCCTGACGGGTGGCGTTAACCGTGGAGATGATCCCACCACCGGCGGCGGCAATCTGCGCATAACTCACCCCGTTCAGCCGTTGCTCGAACTCACCGCTGCGGTTACCGCCAAAGACCAGATGGGTATGGCAATCGACAAAACCAGGCGTAATGATCCCACCTGCAAAATCATGCTGTTCGGCGTCGGGGAAGGGAGGACAATCGGCGGCCGGGCCGAGCCAGACAATTTTTCCGTCAGAGACAGCAATCGCACCGTTTTCTATCTGGCTGTAGTGTCCGTTTTGCATCGTGACCAGCGTGGCGCCACGCCAGACGCTATCGCAACGGGCGGGTGGCGTGGCGGAAAACGACAAAGATTCGGCTAACGACATGACAAACTCCGGGTTGGATTTATCTTGTATAGACAATTAAAGTCAACCTAACGCATAACCGGAAACGCGGCAAGGCGAGCAGAAAGAGTTTTTTCTTATTGCTGGTGAGCTTACATATCAGGAGACACAGCGGCCAGAAAAGCCGCTATGGGTAAAGCGGGGTTAGCCGTGGCTGGTGAAGCGGCCAAATAGCTGATAGCGCGAACCGGGGTAAACCAGACGGGCGGAGGTGACGATGCGGCTACCGCTCCAGGTACGGCGGTGGATCAGCAGACAGGGTTCGTGCTCCTCCAGTTGCAGCAATTCACGCTGCTCGTCGCTGGCGCTTACCGCTTCGACCCGATGTTCACCGGCGGTGAGCGGCGATATTTCCATCAGATAGGTGTAGGGCATCTGCTTATTGAATACCTGACGCAGATAATCCGGCGCGGCGGCAGGGTTAACGTAGCGGTCTTCGATTTGTACGGGGACATTGTTTTCGTAATGGACGATCTGCGAATAAAACAGCGTGTCGCCGGGCGCGATACCCAATTGCATGGCCTGATCGGCATCGGCCTCGCGGGCCTCACACACCAGAATTCTGCTGTCGTGGCGATGGCCGCGCTGGGCGATTTCATCGGCAATATTGTGCACTTCGAGCATCGGCGTGTAGGCCTTCGCTTCGGCAACGAAGGTGCCGACACCCTGCATGCGGATAAGAAAACCTTCGCTGGTCAGTTCACGCAGCGCACGGTTAATGGTCATCCGGCTCACGCCAATTCCGTTGACCAGTTCACTTTCCGACGGAATACGCTGATGGGGCTTCCAGGCACCGGAGCGAATCTGGCCGATGATAGCCTGCTTCACGCGCTGATAAATCGGGGCAGGTGTATCACTCATGGCAGCGGCAAGCTCAGACAATGCCTGCCGGGTCACGCCGTGTTGTGCGACACCGTTCGGTGAAGGCTCCGACATTTTCTTACCTCTCAAAAAATCCACAGGTATCAGGAACGTTTCCTCAACGTCCGGCCATGTCCACCGCGCAGGGGATAAGCGCACGTTGATGAAAAAACGAAAATAGTAAAAAAAACACGCTGCAAGTTTACAGCCAATTCAGGCATATGTATATGTATAGACAAATTGGTCAAAGGTTTGGCAGTGGTCTGCGCAACGGTGCTCAGACATTGCTTTCCCCCGCTCAGGAACAGTGTTATGCCTGCATATTTTGCTCCACGTGTCTTGCTCGCTACAGGTTGGGCGCACAATGTCCGACTGGAGGTTAATGATGTCGGCATGCTGACCGCCATCACGCCTGATGCTACTCCCGATGGCAGTATCCCGCTTTCCGGCCCGGTGGTGCCGGGCATGCCAAACCTGCACTCCCATGCCTTTCAGCGCGTGATGGCCGGGCTTGCGGAAGTGGCGGGCGACCCGCAGGACAGCTTCTGGACCTGGCGGGATCTGATGTACCGCATGGTACAGCGCCTGACCCCGGAGCAGGTCGGCGTGATTGCCCGCCAGCTCTATATCGAAATGCTCAAAGGCGGCTACACCCAGGTGGCCGAATTCCACTATCTGCACAATGACATCAGCGGCAAACCCTATGCCGATCGTGGTGAGATGACCGCACACCTGAGCGCCGCCGCCGGGGATGTGGGCATTGGCCTGACGTTATTGCCGGTGCTTTACAGCTATGCCGGGTTTGGCGGCCAACCCGCTCAGGCCGGGCAAAAACGCTTTATTCAGGATGTCGACAGCTATCTGGAGCAGCAGGCGATCATTGGGCGACAGATCAACGGAAAACCGCTGCAAAACCAGGGGTTGTGCTTTCACTCCCTGCGTGCGGTCACGCCTGAACAAATGGAGCAGGTTTTACGCGCCAGTGACCCGACGCTCCCGGTTCATATTCATATCGCCGAACAGCAAAAAGAGGTCAACGACTGCCTGAACTGGAGCGGTCAGCGCCCGATCGGTTGGCTGTATGATCATCTGGACGTGGATGCCCGCTGGTGCCTGATCCACGCGACCCATGCGGATGCCACCGAAGTGACAAAAATGGCCCACAGCGGTGCGGTGGCCGGACTGTGCCCAACCACCGAAGCGAACCTTGGCGACGGTATTTTCCCCGGCGTGGACTACCTGGCGCAGGAAGGGCGCTGGGGCATCGGCTCGGACAGCCATGTCTCGCTCAACGTGGTGGAAGAGTTGCGCTGGCTGGAATATGGCCAGCGCCTGCGCGACCAGCGGCGTAACCGGCTGGTCGCTGCGGGGCAAACGCGGGTAGGGGATGTGCTTTACACGCAGGCGTTGTCCGGTGGTGCGCAGGCCTGCGGTGTCCCGCTGGGGCAACTTTCGGTCGGTTATCGCGCCGACTGGCTGGTGCTTGACCATCAGGACCCTTACCTGGCCGCGGCAAGCGACAACGAGCTACTTAACCGCTGGTTGTTTGCCGGTCATGCCGGGCAAATTCGCGATGTTTATGTTGGCGGCGTGGCGCGGGTTATTGACGGGGTTCATCCTCAGCAGCGGGCCGCCGCGGCTGATTTTCTGCACCTTTTGCAACAGCTTTCTCAGGAGAACGCATGAACAACTGGCATCCGTTTTCCCAGGCGGCGTTGCCGGTAAGTCGCTGGCGCAATGGCGGAGGGGAAACCCGCGAGATCATCAGTTGGCCGCAGGGTACGGCGGAATTTGACTGGCGCGCCAGCATTGCCACTATCGCCGCCGATGGCCCGTTTTCCGCCTTCCCGGGTATTGATCGCTCGATAACTTTACTGAGCGGAGAGGGGGTACATCTGTCCGATGGCGTGCAGCTTAACCACCGTCTGAGCACGGTCGGCGCACCGTTTGCTTTCAGTGGCGACCTCTCACTCAGCGCGCATCTGTTGGGCGGTATGACGATGGATTTTAATCTGATGACCCGCCGCCATGTCTGCGCCCCTCGTGTGGTCGTCCTGCGTGAAAGCGGGACAGTCACCGCAGAGAAAGGCGGTGTGCTCTACGCCATTGAGGGTGAGTGGCAACTGCCGGACGGGACCCGTTTTGGCAAGGGCGAGGGTTTCTGGTGGTCGACGAGCGACAGCCAGGCGCAGGCGCAGTGGGTTATTTCGTCGTGTGCGCAAACCCATCCCGGGCAGGGTCTGCTCTTGTGGGCTGCGGTCACGGACTAACCCGGAGCAAAGTGCACTGAAATAGCGCGCCGGGTGCACTACTTTGATTCGTCAGGCCCACGGTCAGTGGGCGAAAGCAACGATACGGGCGCTCTTCCGGACTGGCACAAAGCTTGCTTTATCTTTCTCGGCTTAATTGTATAGACAAGAATATACAGTAGCGTCATTCGCCGGTGGCACATTGCTGCGCAGGCATTCCCGAGACAGGTAATTTGGCAGGAGTGGCAGATGAGCAACATGATTTCCAGGACTGTACTAAAGCGTTCGTTATCTCTGTTAGGGCTGGCAGTCGCGTTAGGCGGTGCGGCTAATACAGCACTGGCGGCGGATACGCCGGTGGCGATTGGGATTTCCGGCTGGACCGGCTTTGCGCCGCTGACCCTTGCCGATAAAGCGGGCATTTTCAAAAAGAATGGTCTTGATGTCACCCTGAAAATGGTCCCGCAGCAATCCCGTCATCTGGCGATTGCCTCCGGTTCGCTGCAATGCGCCGGGACTACGGTTGAAACCTATCTCACCTGGAATGCCAGCGGCGTGCCTGTTAAGCAAATTGTCCAACTGGATAAATCCTACGGTGCGGATGGGATTGCGGTACGCAGCGGTATCAATAGCGTGGCGGACCTGAAAGGCAAAACGATCAGCGTCGATGCGCCCGGTACGTCATCATATTTCCTGCTGGCGTGGATCCTCGATAAAAACGGCATGACGATGAAAGATGTCAAGCTCGCGACCTTAGGGCCGGATGCCGCCGCGCATGCATTTATTGCCGGGCAGAACGACGCTGCCGTGACCTACGAACCGTATCTCTCCAACATCCGCCAGAGCCCGGATAAGGGCAAAATCCTGACCACCACGCTCGACTACCCGATGGTGATGGATACCCTTGGCTGCACGCCGTCCTGGCTGGATAAAAACCCGAAAGCGGCCCAGGCCCTGGTAAACAGTTATTTCGAAGCGCTGGACATGATCAAAGCCGACCCGGATAAAGCCAATGAAATCATGGGCGCGGCGGTGAAAGAGACCGGCAAACAGTTTGCCGAAGAGTCCAGCTATCTGCGCTGGCAGGATCGCGATGCCAACAAAAAATTCTTTAGCGGCGAAATCGTAAGCTTCACCAATGAGGCGGCACGGCTGCTCACGGAGATGAAAATTCTGCGTAAAACGCCGGATATCAATACGTTGTACGACGCGAAGTACGTTACTCAGCCATGAAGGACCACGATATGAACAGTCCTGTCAGTCAGGCCGCGGACTACGCCAGCAAGACCACGACAGACTTACGCGAGCCGGCTCCCCTGCCGGCAAGCAAAAAGGTCTGGCATAACCCGATGATGGTGCCATTACGCCCCGTTGCGCCCCGTCATCGCTGGTTTCTGGGCTTCTGCTTCTTTGTGCTGTTTTTCGCCTTGTGGGCGCTGGTGACCTTTACCGGCCTGGTGGCGCCGACCTTCCTCGCAAGCCCGGCCAGTATGGTGCAGGAAGGGGTATTACTGTTTACCGATTTCGATTTCACCACCGATATCGGCATGACGGTAATGCGCGTACTGGGTGGGTTTGTCCTGGCCTGCGTTATCGCCGTGCCGCTGGGCATCTGGATGGGCTCGTACAAGCTTATCGAAGCCTTCTTCGAACCCTTTGTCTCGTTTTGCCGCTATCTGCCAGCCTCCGCGTTTGTGCCTCTTTTGATCCTGTGGGCCGGTATTGGTGAAATGCAGAAGATCCTGGTGATTTTTATTGGCTCTTTCTTCCAGATAACCCTGATGGTCGCTGTCGCCGTAGGCGCCGCGCGTCGCGATCTGGTCGAAGCGGCCTACACGCTGGGGGCGACCAATAAAAGCGTGGTGCGTCGGGTAATTATTCCCGGTGCGGCACCAGAAATCGCCGAACTTTTGCGTCTGGTGCTCGGCTGGGCCTGGACCTACGTCATCGTGGCGGAGCTTATCGGTTCATCCAGCGGGATAGGCCACATGATTGTCAACAGCCAGGCGTTACTCAACACCGGGCAGATGATCTTCGGCATTATCGTCATTGGCTGTATCGGCTTGCTCTCCGACCTGTTGTTTAAAGCGGTCAATCGCCGCCTGTTTGTATGGAGCTCTCTGTAATGAACTATCCGAAGCTGAGCGTTCGCCAGGTAGAGCGTGTTTTCACTGGCCCGAAAGGTGAAAAAACCCAGGCACTGTTGCCGGTGGATTATCAGGTTAATGAGAACGATTTTATTACCATTCTCGGCCCTTCCGGCTGCGGCAAATCGACGCTGCTGCGTATTGTCGCCGGGCTGGATCAGCCTACACGCGGTGAAGTCTGGCTGGATGGGGAACTGGTCGATGGCCCCGGTGCGGATCGCGGCATGGTATTCCAGAGCTATACGCTGTTCCCCTGGCTGACCGTTGAGCAAAATATCCGCTTCGGCTTACAGGAGCGAGGCGTGAGTAAAGCGGCGCAAAAGGAGCGCAGCGACTACTTTATTAATAAGGTCGGTTTGCGCGGCTTTGAGCATCACTTCCCACGGCAACTGTCAGGTGGTATGCAGCAACGTACGGCTATTGCCCGTGCGCTGGCGAATGACCCGAAAGTTTTGCTGATGGATGAACCCTTCGGCGCGCTCGATAACCAGACGCGCGTGATGATGCAGGAGTTACTGCTGTCAATATGGGAGTCATCGCGCAAGACGGTGCTGTTTGTGACGCACGATATTGATGAAGCCATTTTTATGGCCAATAAAGTGGCCATTTTCAGCGCCCGGCCGGGGAGAATCAAAACCGAAGTGGCGGTGAACTTCCCGCACCCGCGTGATTACACCTTAAAGACATCGCCGGAGTTTATGACGCTCAAAGCGCGGATAACGGAAGAGATCCGTACCGAAACGCTGCAAACCCTGGATCATTGATCGCTTTTTTTTGCGTCGTGTTGCCACTTTTTTGTCAGGTTGTGCGTAAGCACCCGGTGGGCCGAGTCCTGACCGGGTATATTTTCAGCTCTACTTGTATATACAGGAATAGATTATGGCTCCTTCATCCACCGGTTTCACCCTTTGCCGCCTGCAGCCTGGTCATGTTGATCTGCCGATGCTGCGCCAGATTTATCAGGGCAATGTTCATCTCGCGCTGGCGGAAGAGGCCCGTGCCGATGTGCTGGCCTCTCAGGAGACGGTCACCCGCATTGTGGCATCGGGGGAAGTGGTGTACGGCATCAATACCGGGTTCGGCAAGCTGGCGCAAACCCGTATTCCGGCCGAGCGCCTGGCGGAATTACAGCGCAATCTGGTGCTGTCGCACAGCGTGGGGACGGGTAAATATCTGGCGGATAACATCGTACGCCTGGTGATGGCAACCAAAATCCTCAGCCTGTCACGCGGCCATTCCGGCATTCGCATTGAAGTCATTGACGCCCTGATAACCCTCTTCAATGCCGGGGTCTATCCCTGCATTCCCGAAAAAGGCTCGGTGGGCGCCTCCGGCGATTTAGCCCCACTGGCGCATCTGTCTCTGATGCTGATTGGCGAAGGCACGGTGACGGTGCAGGGCAACACCCTGTCTGCGGTGGAAGGTCTGGCAAGCGCGGGGATACGCCCGTTCGAACTCGGGCCGAAAGAGGGGCTGGCGCTGCTTAACGGTACCCAAGTGTCGACCTCCCTCGCGCTGTCGGGACTGTTTGAAGCAGAACGTGTCTTTTCCGCCGGGCTGGTGGCTGGTGCACTGTCGCTGGAAGCCATTAAAGGTTCCGTTAAACCGCTGGACCCGCGTATCCATGAAGCCCGCGGACAGCAAGGGCAGATTGCCGTGGCGGCAGCGCTGAGCAAAATTCTTGCCGGGAGCGAGATTGTGACTTCCCATGCGGCCTGTGGCCGCGTACAGGATCCGTACTCCATCCGCTGTGTGCCGCAGGTGATGGGGGCGTGCCTTGATAACTTACATCACGCCGCCCGCATTTTGCGCATTGAAGCCAATGCTGCGTCCGATAATCCACTGGTGTTTGCGGAAAACGGCGACGTAATTTCCGGCGGCAATTTCCACGCCGAACCGGTCGCCTTCGCCGCGGACATTATCGCGCTGGCAGTGGCGGAGATCGGGGCGATATCGGAGCGCCGTATGGCGCTGTTGCTGGATACGGGATTATCCGGTTTGCCGCCGTTCCTGGTGCGCGACGGCGGCGTGAACTCCGGCTTTATGATTGCCCAGGTCACCGCCGCCGCGCTGGCCTCAGAAAACAAATCGCTGGCCCATCCGGGAAGCGTCGATAGCCTGCCTACCTCAGCCAATCAGGAAGACCATGTCTCAATGGCGACCTACGCCGCGCGTCGCCTGGGGGATATGTGTTTTAACACCAGCGTTGTGGTTGGCATTGAAGCCATGGCCGCCGCGCAAGGGGTGGATTTCCATCGTCCGCTGCAAAGCTCAAATACCCTGGAAAAGGAAATGCAGGCGATCCGCCAGAACGTTGCGTTCCTTGAAAAGGACCGCCTGATGTCACCGGACGTCGAGATGATGCGTCTGTGGGCCTCCCGCGAACACTGGCCCGCAGAAATCGAAGCGCTGTTACCAAGCTTCGCCTGATAACGCTGTGCAAAAAATTCAAATTTAGAGAAGGAAATGAACATGAATGCGCCACACAAAAATGCCGAAGCCCGCGTTGTCCGTGCTCCCCAGGGGAGCGAACTGAGCTGCCAGAACTGGCTGATCGAAGCGGCCTACCGCATGATTCAGAACAACCTCGATCCGGATGTCGCCGAGCGCCCGGAAGATCTGGTGGTTTATGGCGGTATCGGCAAAGCGGCCCGCAACTGGCCCGCCTTTGAGGCGATCCTTGAGAGCCTGCGCAAGCTGCGGGAAGACGAAACGCTGCTGGTACAGTCGGGGAAACCGGTCGGTGTTTTTCGTACCCACACCAATGCCCCGCGCGTATTGATTGCCAACTCCAACATCGTTCCCCACTGGGCGCACTGGGAACATTTTCATGAACTGGATAAAGCCGGTCTGATGATGTACGGCCAGATGACCGCCGGTTCATGGATATACATCGGTGCGCAGGGCATTGTGCAGGGCACCTATGAAACCTTCGCTGAAGCGGGCCGCCAGCATTACAACGGCAGTCTGCGCGGTAAGTGGATTTTAACCGCCGGACTGGGCGGTATGGGCGGCGCACAGCCGCTGGCAGGGGTGCTGGCGGGCGCGTGCGTGCTGGCAATTGAGTGCCAGGAATCGCGCATCGATTTCCGTCTGCGTACGCGCTACCTCGACTACAAAACCAACAGCCTCGACGAGGCTCTGGCGATGATTGAAAAAGCCTGCGCCGAGAACAAAGCCATTTCTGTTGGCCTGCTGGGTAACGCCGCCGAACTGATGCCCCAACTGGCGGCGCGGGCGAAAGCAGGCGGTTTGCGCCCGGATATCGTCACCGATCAGACCTCGGCGCACGATCCGCTCAACGGTTATCTGCCGGAGGGGTGGAGCCTGGAAAAATGGCAGCAGGCGCGCCAGTCCGATCCGCAGTCGGTGGTGAAAGCGGCCCGCTCGTCTATGGCGAAACACGTGCAGGCGATGCTCGATTTCCACGCGATGGGGATCCCGACCGTCGATTACGGCAACAATATTCGCCAGGTTGCCAAAGAGGAAGGGGTGACCAATGCCTTTGATTTCCCGGGATTCGTTCCTGCTTATATTCGTCCGCTCTTCTGCGAGGGTAAAGGCCCCTTCCGCTGGGTAGCGCTCTCCGGCGACCCGGAGGATATCTACAAGACCGACGCCAAACTGAAAGAGCTCTTCCCGGATAACGCCAATCTCATTAACTGGCTGGATATGGCGCGCGAGCGCATTGCGTTCCAGGGGCTGCCAGCACGTATCTGCTGGCTTGGCCTGGGGGAACGCCATCTTGCTGGTCTGGCCTTTAACGAAATGGTGCGCAATGGCGAGTTAAAAGCGCCGATTGTCATTGGTCGTGACCATCTGGATACCGGCTCTGTGGCTTCGCCTAACCGTGAAACGGAAGCGATGAAAGACGGTTCCGATGCAGTTTCCGACTGGCCGCTACTCAATGCGCTGCTTAATACCGCCGGGGGCGCGACCTGGGTCAGCCTGCACCACGGCGGCGGTGTGGGGATGGGCTTCTCTCAGCACGCCGGGATGGTCATTGTCTGTGATGGCAGCGAAGAGGCGGATGAGCGGCTGGCGCGCGTGCTGTGGAATGACCCGGCTACCGGTGTTATGCGCCACGCGGACGCGGGCTATGAACAGGCAAAAGCCTGCGCGCAGCGTAACCACCTGAATTTACCCATGATCTGATGATGAATGCCGGACAGGCCGTTCGCGGTTATCCGGCTTTTCCCGAAGGGGGAGTAATGGCTTCAGATGTCGCAGTTTCCGACCCGCTTTTTGCTTTACAACACCAGACGCTCAACAACCTTGCCCGCCCTACGGCACGTAGCCTGGGGCTGTATAACGCCGGGCTGTCGGCAGAGGCGGTACGACAGCAATATGGCGTAACGCATATTGCCAAACTGGCCAGTAATGAAAACCCGTCAGGCGCCAGCCCGCAGGTGGTATCGGCCTTACAGAAGGATGCCGGTTTTAGCGCGGTCTATTCCGATGCCGCCAGCGCCCAATTGCGTGATGCGCTGGCGAACTATACCGGTGTGAGCGCCGATAAGATTGTCACCGGCAATGGTTCAGAAGACATCCTGCATATGCTGGCGCTGGCTTTTCTTAACCCTGGCGACCGCGTTGTCACGCTGATCCCTTCCTTTGGCCTGCACGAGATTTTCCCGCGTATGATGGGGGCAGATGTGACCCTGGTCGGGGTGGATCAACGTCAGCAGTTTGATGTGGTGGCCTGGGAGCAGGCGCTCTCCACGCCCGCGAAAATGGTTATTTTCAGCAATCCGTCAAACCCCGTGGGGTGCATGCTCGACAAAGACGGTTTTGCCCGCGTCATTGCCGCCGCGCCACAGGAGTGTGTGCTGGTCATTGATGAAGCCTATTTCGAATATTGCCAGGCCGACCCGGATTATCCCGACAGTCTGGCGGTGCTGGCGGCGCAGTCGCGCCCGTGGATCGTGCTGCGGACTTTTTCGAAGGCTTATGGCCTGGCGGGGCTGCGCGTGGGCTATGGCTTAGCCAGTCACCCTGAACTGGTCAATCTGCTTAACCGCGTGCGTACGCCCTTTAATATTAACCGCGCGGCGCAGGCGGCAGCGGTGGCGGCGATAGGCGACCAGGCGCATGTGAAAGCGAGCGTTGCTCTGGTGCGCGTGCAGCGGGAGCGCATGGCCGCAGAGCTTACAGGGCTGGGGTTTTACGTGGCGCCCTCTCATGCCAATTTCCTTTTCTTTGACTGTGGACGGCCCAGCGGCGAGATGGCGCAGCAGTTGTTGCGCTATGGCGTCATCATCAAGCCGTGGCGGGAGCCAGGCTATGAGCGCTGGATCCGGGTGTCGATTGGCAATGAAGAGGATAATCAGCAGTTTATCGACGCCCTGAAAGCGATCCTCGCGCAGGGGGCGGCGTGAAACGACCGGCACTGAATATCGAAGAACTGCGCCATCGCGCCAGACGGGCGCTACCGCGTTTTGCTTTTAGTTATCTGGAAGGGGGCGCGGATGACGAGCAAACGTTGCGCGATAACCGCAGTGTCTTTGCCCGCTGGCGTTTTATTCCCCCGGTACTCAACGAGGCGAGCGAACGCGATCTCTCAGTCACCCTTTGTGGGCAGAAACTGGCGGCGCCGCTGCTGATTGCCCCTACCGGTTATAACGGCATGTTACGTTATGGCGCCGATGCGATGCTCGCGCGTGCCGCCAGAGATGCCGGGATTGGCTATATCCAGAGCACCGTCTCGACCGCAGCCATTGAGGATATCGCCGCTGAAAATCTGCCCCAACACTGGTTTCAGCTCTATGTACTTAAAGACCGCACGGTCACCCTGGGGCTACTTGCCCGTGCAAAAGCGGCAGGCTGCACCACGCTGGTGGTCTCCGTTGATGCAGTACATTTCGGCAATCGCGAAAAAGATAAGCGTAATTACCGCCGCCCGATGAAGCTCTCCCTCTCCAGTCTGTTTGATATCGCGTTACATCCGGCCTGGATGTGGCGCACCATCCGGCCTGCGGGGGTACCGGGGTTTGGTAACTTAACGCCCTATGTCCCGGCGGATAAACAGCGGGGCGCCGGGGGCGCCAGTTATTTTGCCGGGCAAATGGATACGCGCCTGACCTGGGAGACGCTGGCGTGGATCCGCAGCCAGTGGTCGGGGCCGCTGCTGGTGAAAGGTATTCTCGCGTCGGATGACGCAACCCGTGCTTTTGCCACAGGCGCCGATGGCATTGTGCTGTCTAACCACGGCGGGCGACAACTGGATGGTTCAGTGAGCGCCATGGAGGTACTACCCGAGATTCGTCGCCGTTGCGGGGCGGAGGCCACAATCCTTATCGACAGCGGTTTTCGCCGTGGTACCGACGTAGTGAAAGCACTGGCGCTGGGGGCAAACGGGGTGTTACTCGGGCGGCCAATGCTCTATGGCGTGGCCGCTGACGGTGAGGCCGGGGCGAAGCAGGCTCTGGCGCTGATTTTGCAGGAAGTTGACCGCACCCTGGCACAGTTGGGATGTACCTCTATTGCCCGGTTAGGGCCACATTTGCTGCGTCCTCAATCCTGACAGAGAAGGGGGCTGGTTTGTTTATCACGGAGAGTCAATTATGCAGGCACTGAATATCATCTTCCCGGCGCAAATTTTACGTGGCGCAGGCGTTATCAACCGCCTTGGCGGGGTGTGCGCCGCGTTGGGCAAACGCGCCCTGGTCATTGGCGGGCATGCCGGGCTGGCGGCGGTGGACACACAGATTCGCCATCAACTGGCGGCCTCTGCGGTCGAACTGGTGGGCCTGGAGTGGTTTGGCGGCGTGTGCAGCGAAGAGAATATCAAGCGCCTGGCCCACCAGGTCGAACTGACAGGGGCGAATCTGGTGATAGGCGTTGGCGGCGGCAAAGCACTTGATACCAGTAAAGCTGTTGCGGTACAGACGCATGTGCCGGTTGTTACCATTCCTACCATCGCAGCGACCTGTGCGGCCGTGACGCCATTGACCATTCGTTATCACGCCAATGGTCATTTTCGCGATCTTTTCCCCTTAGCGCAGGCGCCCGCCGCGGTTATTATTGACAGCGAAATTCTGGCCGCCGCGCCGCTGCGTTGGCTGGCGGCGGGCCTTGGCGACACGCTGGCAAAATGGTACGAATTCCGTGCAATCAGCGTGCGGCATCAGAACCACAGCGGCGTCGCGCAGGCTTCCAGCGCCAACAGTCGTATCTGTTATGACCTTATTAAGGCCCACGGACCTGCCGCCTGCGACGCCGTGCGGGCAGGCAAACCCAACGCCGCGCTGGAACAGGTGCTGGATGCCATATTTATGTTTGCCGGACTGACATCGCTGATGAGCAGCGGTGCGCATGCCGCCGCCGCCCATGCGATTTATGAAGGCTTTACGGTTTGTGATAAAACCCGCGAATTTGGTCATGGGCTCCTGGTGGGCTTTGGCAACCTGTGTCTGCTGGCGCTGGAAAATCGTAGTGATGATGAATTACTTGAGGCGGTACGTCTGGCGCATGCCTGCGCGGTACCGCTGCGCCTGAGTGATATTGCCGCGCTTGATACCGGTGAGCTTGAGCAGATTGTGCAAATGTCATTACATGCCCCGGATATGAAAAACATGCCGGATAACGTTACCGCACAGGCGCTCTACCAGGCGATTGCGCGCGTCGAAGCGATGGCAGAGCAAGTCTGATTCAAGAACCTGTTACGTCATAGCACTCAAAAAGCTGGCAACGAAGCCGGCTTTTTTTGTTCTGTTGAACAGGATAATTGCCCCATGGCAGTGCGTGATGCCCCAAATTGTCGCAGGATTTACCGATAAATTTCGCAGACGATCACAGATCCAGAATTATATTTTATCGCTGCATAATCTTTCTGATTTTCCCTCCGTCATCCAGACTTCATCTAATATTATTCACTTTTTATGCAATTTATGTGAATAGCGACAGGTTTTAACTTATTGATATTTCGTTGTCAGGCCGCGTTTATGCATTTTGATAGCTGGCTGGCACGCCCTGTGCAATATACATTTACAGCGTAAATACTCATATTTTTTAACATATATTCAACCAATTATTTACCGGGTGAGGTCGCTATGTCACAGTCAATTACGCGTGAGAACTTTGATGAATGGATGATGCCTGTGTACGCGCCAGCGCCTTTCATTCCGGTCCGTGGCGAGGGTTCGCGCCTTTGGGATCAGAACGATAAAGAGTACATCGACTTTGCAGGTGGCATCGCCGTTAATGCGCTGGGCCATGCCCATCCTGCGTTGTGCAAAGCGTTGAGCGAGCAGGCTTCGCGCTTCTGGCATACCGGAAATGGCTACACCAATGAGCCGGTATTACGCCTGGCAAAACGCTTAATCGACGCCACGTTTGCTGAGAAAGTCTTTTTCTGTAACTCCGGGGCAGAAGCCAATGAAGCGGCGCTGAAACTGGCGCGCAAATATGCTCACGATACCTATGGCGGCAAGAAAACCGGCATTGTGGCGTTCAAAAACGCTTTCCATGGCCGCACACTGTTTACCGTAAGTGCAGGCGGTCAGCCTGCCTACTCGCAGGATTTTGCCCCTTTACCCCCGGATATCGATCATGCCCCGTACAACGATCTGGCGGCGGCCAGTGCGCTTATCAATGACGATACCTGTGCGGTGATTGTCGAGCCGATGCAAGGTGAGGGCGGCGTGGTGCCGGCCAGCACCGCGTTCTTACAAGGGCTGCGTGAGCTGTGCGATCGCCATAATGCGCTGCTGATTTTCGATGAGGTACAAACGGGCGTCGGGCGTACCGGCGAACTTTATGCCTATATGCACTATGGCGTAACGCCTGACGTGCTGACCACCGCCAAAGCGCTGGGCGGCGGTTTCCCGGTAGCGGCGATGCTGGCTCGCGAGAAATATGCCCGCGTGATGACCGTTGGCACCCACGGTACGACCTACGGCGGTAACCCGCTTGCCTCTGCGGTTGCCGGTGCGGTACTGGATATTGTGAACACCCGCCAGACGCTGGATGGCGTCAAACAGCGCCACCAGTGGTTTAACGAACAGTTGCAGGCCATTAATGCGCGCAGCGGCCTGTTCCGTGAAATTCGCGGTCTGGGGCTATTGATTGGCTGCGAACTCAACGCTGAATACGCCGGAAAAGCGAAACAGATTTCGCAACTC
Source organism: Citrobacter sp. BDA59-3 (assembly GCF_015167655.1). Taxonomy (NCBI): domain Bacteria; kingdom Pseudomonadati; phylum Pseudomonadota; class Gammaproteobacteria; order Enterobacterales; family Enterobacteriaceae; genus Citrobacter; species Citrobacter sp. BDA59-3. The sequence goes on along the minus strand of NZ_CP063427.1, from coordinate 3,204,804 downwards.
GCCGCCACTGAGGGCGTCATGGTGCTGATTGCCGGGGCAAATGTGTTGCGTTTCGCGCCTGCGCTCAATATTAGCGAAGATGAAGTCTCTCGCGGGCTGGCACGCTTTGGTATCGCCTGTGATAAATTCCTTGCGGGGTGTCCATCATGATGGTGATTCGTCCTGTTGAGCACGACGATCTTCCGGCGTTGATGGCGCTGGCTGGAAAAACTGGCGGGGGGTTGACCTCGCTGCCTGCGGACGAAGCCACGCTCTCTGCGCGCATTGAGCGCGCCCTGAAAACCTGGCGCGGGGAGCTGGCGAAAAGCGAACAGGGGTATGTGTTTGTCCTTGAAGTCGTAGAGACCGGCGAAGTGGCCGGGATCTGCGCCATTGAGGTCGCCGTGGGCCTTAACGACCCCTGGTATAACTACCGCGTCGGCACGCTGGTCCATGCCTCAAAAGAGCTTAACGTTTATAACGCGCTCCCCACGCTGTTCCTCAGCAATGACCATACGGGCAGTAGCGAACTTTGCACCTTATTTCTCGACCCGGCCTGGCGCAAAGAGGGAAATGGTTATCTGCTTTCTAAATCGCGTTTTATGTTTATGGCCGCGTTCCGCGATCGCTTTAACGAAAAAGTGGTGGCAGAGATGCGCGGGGTCATCGACGAGACCGGTTATTCACCATTCTGGGAGAGCCTTGGCAAGCGCTTCTTTTCAATGGAATTTGCCCGTGCGGATTACCTGTGCGGCACCGGGCAGAAGGCGTTTATCGCCGAACTGATGCCGAAGCACCCCATCTACACCGATTTTCTCTCGCCCGAGGCGCAAGCGGTGATTGGTCAGGTACACCCGCAAACCGCGCCAGCGCGCGCGGTACTGGAGAAAGAAGGTTTTCGCTACTGCAACTATGTCGACATTTTCGACGGCGGGCCAACCCTTGAGTGCGACATTGACCGCGTTCGCGCAATCCGTAAAAGCCGACTGGTGGAGGTCGCTCAAGGAGAGCCTGTGCCTGGGGAATGGCCTGCCTGCATGGTAGCCAACGAGCAATATCATCAATTCAGATCCATGCTTATCTATGCCGACCCGGCAACGGAACGGCTGGTGCTGAGCGCTGCACAACTTGATGCTCTCAAATGTCACCCGGGCGACAAAGTTCGCCTGGTACGCCTGTGCGCAGAGGATAAAAAATCATGACTCAATGGATTAACGGTGAGTGGATTGCGGGGCTGGGTGCCCGACGTAGCAAAACGAACCCGGTCAGTAACGAAACGCTGTGGCAGGGTAATGATGCCGATGCTTCTCAGGTCGGTTTAGCCTGCGAGGCGGCACGCGCCGCGTTTCCCGCCTGGGCAAAACTGGCGTTTAGCCAGCGTCAGGCGATTGTTGAAAAATTCGCCGGGCTGCTGGAAGCCAACAAAACCGCATTAACTGAGATTATCGCCCGTGAAACGGGGAAACCACGCTGGGAAGCGACCACGGAAATCACGGCGATGATCAATAAAGCCGCCATTTCGGTAAAAGCGTATCACGCGCGGACCGGCACTCAGCACACAGAGATGCCGGACGGCGCAGCCACGCTGCGCCATCGCCCACATGGCGTTCTGGCGGTGTTTGGCCCCTACAATTTCCCGGGCCATCTCCCCAACGGGCATATTATTCCGGCCCTGCTGGCGGGCAATACCCTGATTTTCAAACCCAGCGAGCTGACGCCGTGGACCGGCGAGGCGGTGGTAAAACTGTGGGAAGAGGCGGGGTTGCCGCCGGGCGTGCTGAACCTGGTGCAGGGGGGACGGGAGACCGGCCAGGCGCTAAGTGCCCTGGAAGGCATTGACGGTCTGCTCTTTACCGGCAGCGCCAATACTGGTTTCCAGTTACATCGCCAGCTTGCCGGGCAGCCGGAGAAGATCCTGGCCCTTGAGATGGGCGGCAACAATCCGCTGATTGTTGAAGACCCGGCGGATCTTGACGCAGCCGTCCATTTGACCATCCAATCGGCGTTTATCACCGCCGGGCAGCGTTGTACCTGCGCGCGTCGTCTGCTGGTCAAACGGGGCGAAGCCGGGGATGCGTTTTTGCGCCGATTGGTGGAGGTCTCCTCACGGCTGACACCTGCGGCCTGGGATGCGGATCCGCAGCCCTTCTTTGGCGGGCTGATTTCGGAACAAGCGGCACAGCATGTCAGGCAGGCCTGGCAGGGCCACGTCGAACGTGGCGGTAAAACCTTGCTTGAGCCTCGCCTGCTGCAGCCCGGCACCTCACTGCTGAGCCCTGGCATTGTTGAGATGTCGGAGGCGCAGAATGTGCCGGATGAAGAGGTCTTTGGGCCGTTGCTCTGTGTCTGGCGGTATGACGACTTTGACGAGGCCATCACGCTGGCAAACACCACGCGTTACGGGCTGGCCTGTGGTTTGATTTCGCCGGACCGTGAACAGTTCGACCAGTTGCTGCTGGAGGCGCGGGCCGGGATCGTCAACTGGAACAAACCGCTTACCGGCGCCGCGAGCACCGCGCCATTTGGCGGAGTGGGCGCCTCAGGCAACCATCGCCCCAGCGCCTGGTATGCCGCCGATTACTGCGCCTGGCCTATGGCGAGCCTTGAATCGGCAGATCTGGCTTTACCGCAATCGCTCAGTCCGGGGCTTGATTTCAGCCGGGAGGAGAGGTGATGAAAGCGCGGGAAGTCAATTTTGATGGTCTGGTGGGCCTGACGCACCATTATGCCGGTTTGTCGTTCGGTAACGAAGCGTCGACGAAACACCGTCACCAGGTTTCTAACCCGAAGCTTGCGGCAAAGCAGGGGCTGTTAAAAATGAAAGCGCTGGCGGATGCCGGTTTTGTGCAGGCCGTGATCCCACCGCAGGAGAGGCCGAACATCCCGGTCCTGCGCCAGTTGGGTTTTAGCGGAAGTGATGAGCAGGTGGTGGAAAAAGCCGCTGCGTATTCACCGCATCTGCTTTCTGCCGTCAGCTCTGCATCATCCATGTGGGTGGCGAATGCGGCAACGGTCTGCCCCTCTGCCGATGCGCTCGACGGGCGGGTGCATCTGACGGTGGCTAACCTCAATAACAAATTTCACCGGGCCATCGAAGCGCCGACCACCGAAGCGGTGCTAAAAGCCATCTTCCACGATGAGCGTAAGTTTGCCGTGCATCCCGCATTACCGCAGGTGGCCATGTTTGGCGATGAAGGGGCGGCTAACCATAACCGTCTTGGGGGCGACTATGGCGAACAGGGTGTTCAGTTGTTTGTTTACGGCCGTGAAGAGGGCAGCAACGCCGCACCAGGGCGCTATCCCGCCCGCCAGACGCTGGAAGCCAGCCAGGCGGTCGCGCGGCTTAATCAGGTCTGCCCACGACAGGTTATCTTCGCCCAGCAAAATCCTGCTGTTATCGATCAGGGCGTGTTCCATAATGATGTTATTGCGGTATCAAACCGACAGGTGCTTTTCTGCCATGAGCAGGCGTTTTTGCATCAACAGGCGTTGTTTAGCCAGTTACGTGCGCGGGTGCCGGGGTTTGTGGCGCTGGAGGTGCCCGACGCTGAGGTCTCCGTCAGCGATGCGGTGCAAACCTATCTGTTTAACAGTCAGTTGCTGAGCCGCGAAGATGGCAGCATGGTGCTTATATTGCCTCAGGAATCCCGCGAGCATCCGGGCGTCTGGCGCTATTTGACCACGCTGCTGGAGCAAGATAATCCCATCAGCGAGATTAAGGTGTTTGATCTGCGCGAAAGTATGTCTAATGGCGGCGGCCCGGCCTGTTTGCGCCTGCGCGTCGTTCTGACGGACGAAGAGGCGCGTGCGGTAAATCCGGCAGTGATGATGAATGATGTGCTGTTCCGCGCACTAAATGAGTGGATTGAGCGTTATTATCGTGACAGGTTAACGCAGGCCGATCTGGCTGATCCGATGCTATTACGGGAGAGCCGGGAAGCACTGGATACGTTGACGCAAATGTTGAGATTAGGTTCCGTTTATCCCTTCCAGCAGTGACAGGAGGCCGTATGGACAATTTTCTCGCAATGACGCTGTCAGGTGAAATGCCCCGCAGGACGGTGGGTGAGGCTGGTGCGATCCACTGGTTATGGCATGAGCAGGGCGTTCTGGAGTTAGTGCCCCCAAAGCCAGTAAAGCGCTCTCTGGTGCTTTCCTGCGCGATTCACGGCAATGAAACCGCGCCGGTGGAGATGCTGGATGGACTGTTAAAACAGCTTCTGAACGGGACGCTGACGTTAAGCTGGCGCTTGCTGATCATTATCGGTAACCCGCAGGCGCTGGGGCAGAATAAACGTTTTCTGCGCAGCGACCTTAACCGCATGTTTGGCGCACGCTGGCAAGGTTTTCCGGCCAGTGATGAGACGATTCGCGCCGCACAACTGGAACGGGCCGTCACTCATTTTTACGCTGAAGATGATGAAGATCGCTGGCACCTTGACCTGCACACGGCGATCCGTGGTTCGTATCATGTACGTTTTGGTGTACTGCCTGCGCGTGCAGAACCCTGGGATGAAATTTTTCTCAAGTGGCTGGGTGATGCCGGGCTGGAAGCGTTAGTCTTCCATCAGTCCCCAGCGGGAACCTTTACTCACTACACCTGCGAACAGTTTCAGGCCCATTCCTGTACGCTGGAGCTTGGTAAAGCGCTACCTTTTGGTGAAAATGATTTGAGCCAGTTCGAACGTACCCGCTGGGCGCTGGCGGCGTTGCTTGCTGGCGATGTGGTGCCCGAAGCGGAAAACGCACCGATACGCTATCGTGTGGTGCAGCAGTTAACACGGCGTAGTGAAGAGTTCGTGCTTTATATGTCGGACGATACGCTGAATTTTACCCCGTTTGCGGCGGGTACGCTTCTTGCAGAAGATCGCGGCGAGCGTTACGTTGTCCAGCGCGATCAGGAATATGTGCTCTTTCCTAATCCTAACGTCGCCGTGGGGTTACGGGCGGGGTTGATGCTGGAACGCATCAGTTAGTCCTGTAAATATTAAGAAAAACGCGCCCGAGCATCACGTCGGGCGCGTTTTTTTATTGCGAGGTGCTTTGCAATGATCCGTCAGGCGTTAGCTGCTTGCGGAATATAGTCATCAGATTGCAGGAAGTGGTTAATCAAGTAGATCATGGTCTGTCCTGAAAGCCCACGCATGCACTCATAAGTTTTGTCTTTTGGACACCACTCAGCAAAGGACACACCGTTTGTTTCTTTGGGATCTGTACTCACCAGTCTGCCGCATGGACCGTAAGCCGGGCAGGCAACATCAATACCTAATGCATTCCAGCCTTGTGCGCCATTTCTGAACGGTAAACGGTTTTTCGCCTCAATTTGCGAGTAAATAGAAATGATGCCGATCGAGGTCATGCCCGCAAGGGCAACCGGACCCGAATCACAGGCGATCAATAGCGCGCAATGGCGCATAAAATAGATCGTTTCCATAATTGAAAACGCATTGACGGCGGTAATAGCGTGCGGGTTGGTAATGGTCATCAAAGCTCGTTTGTGCTATTTAGAAGGAGTTGATTTTTTGACTAATTTTGTTGGGGTGTTGACTTTAATACTTCATGTAATAAGTTACTTGATCATGTAGTATTACCATTGATGATAGTATTGGTTTATTCTCATCGTAATTAGAACTATTGACTACTCTATACTCATGTAGTCGATGACCAATGAAGGCACCCATAGCTGGTATGTCGCGCCACGGAATGGTCATGTAACGATCCATACTAAAAAGTCGCTTTCAATTCTTTTTGCGAAAGTTGGAATGGACGTGTTTAGCTTTAGCGATAGCGTGCATATAGCCTATTTCCCGACACCAGCGGACGCTTAAGAATCTGAGCTGGCCTCATCATCTTAACGATATGAGGCTTTATTTGCTCAGCTGAATCCGGGAAGTGATCAACGGATCCGCGTCGCGGATTCGTATCAGTCGACTACAGTTGGTGATATATCAGGCATAGTTCACCAGTTTGCATATATTTTTAATCCATATGCAGATTATTCCTGTTGCATTAACTTGTTATTATCTACCAGCGTTATATAATCTCCATTATTAGCTGTAAAACTATCTGTCGTTATATTTGGTTTGCTACTCTCCTTCGTTTATCCATATTTCCTCCACAATTGCTGTAAAAATGTTTTTTACACTTTCATTGTTTTACCGATGCTCTGATTTATTGACGAATAAAACGCTAAAGTGAATATCGTCAACACGGCATACGCCGCAAGAAAACATGAATAGTAAGGAATTATATTATGCGTAAACTCACCGCTCTGTTTGTTGCCTCTACCCTTGCTCTTGGCGCAGCTAACCTGGCGCATGCTGCCGATACCGCGACCGCTCCGGCTGATGGCGGCCCGACAATGCATCATAAAGGCCCACGCGGACCTCATCATGACATGATGTTCAAAGGCCTGAACCTGACGGATGCGCAGAAACAGCAGATCCGTGACATCAGGAAAGGCGAGTATGAGCAGATGCTGCAAGAACGCCGCGATATGCACAACATTATTGCCAGTGACACCTTCGATAAAGCGAAAGCAGAAGCGCAAATCGCGAAGATGGACGAGCAGCGTAAAGCGCACATGCTGGCACATCTTGAAACACAGAACAAAATCTACAATGTTCTGACGCCGGAACAGAAAAAACAGTTTAATGCCAATTTTGAGAAGCGTCTGACAGAACGTCCGGCGCCAGAAGGTAAAATGCCTCAACCTGCTGAATAATTGATTCAGCAACCCTCATCAAGACCGCCGGTCTTGCTCATAGCACGTGTTTATGTTGTGGGCAGGACTGGCGGTTTTTTCTTTTCCGCCCTCTTGTCTGCCGCCCGTATCACGGTATTCTCAACCTGCTCGTTTTTGACAAAAAATTTCCGTGTATCATTGCGTTAATTTTTTACATGCTGACCACAGCATCGCTAAGGCATCCTGCTTTGCTGCCGATAATCTATTAATGGCAGGATGGATGATAATGACACGCTGCCTTTAGAAGCAGCGGCGCGGCGCTTCCATGCTGCGCCATTCAGGAGTGATGATGGAATTCTTTGATATCCGCAAAATGCCGGTAAATCTCTGGCGTAATGGTGCAGGGGAAACCCGAGAAATTTGTTGTTTTCCGGAGGCGACGCGAGATTTCAGTTGGCGGGCAAGTATCGCATCGCTGGCCAGTAACGGTGAGTTTCCGCAATTTCCCGGCGTCGATCGTGTCATTACCCTTATTGAAGGCGGTGAAGTTACCCTGGATGCCGGCCATGAATTCTGTCACACGCTAAAAAAATTCCAGCCTTTTACGTTTCCCGGAGAACAGCCGGTGAAAGTCCAGCTTCATGAAGGGCAGATGTCGATGGATTTCAATATTATGACTCGCCGCGATCACTGCCGTGCAAAAGTACGCATTGCGGACCGGACTTTTACCACATTTGGTACCCGTGGGGGGGTAATCTTCGTACTGAGTGGGGCATGGCAACTTGGCGATAAGCTGCTTACCGCCGATCAGGGGGCTTACTGGAGTGAAGGCCGCCAGACGCTACGTTTGTTAAAGTCAGAAGGTCAGTTACTTTTTAGCGAAATTACCTGGCTTCCCGGTCACTGAGGGAATTCACTAATCAAATACTCCCCGGACAGTAATGGCTTGCAGAGTATTTTATAACCATCGTGATCAAACCCGGCGGGCGTGCGGAGTAACTCTGCCGCCTCATCCAGATGGTTTACTGCGCCAAGCCACAGCCAGTTGTGGATGATATGGTATTGCGTCATCTGTTCACCCACTTCCTGTAAGCTAATTGGCCCGTTCCAGGGCCAGCACACCAGACGCATACGCTCCATTGCGGCCAGAAAACGGCTATCATGCTCGGCCACGGTTTCTTTACCGCAACATGCGCCTGCGCACCGGCGCAACGCCGAACGAAAACAGCCGCGACCGCGGGTTAGTGACTCCAGACCAAGCAGGCCATAGCAGAGCTTTTCGTCATCGGCGATGGACTGCAAGGTTTGCAGGGCGGCGCGGCGGTTGGCGAACAGGCCGTAAAGGCCGACCTCTGAGGAAAAATCCACTTCACGGGCGTAGACCACCTGTGGTTTATCGCCTTTGACTGATAATGAACAAAGCTGTCGATTGCGGCGCAGACGTTTATTAAAAAGCGGTTGTTGCTCTTTAATCAGGCGAGCTTCAAGCAACAGGGCTCCAAGCTCACCTGCGGTACATATCCACGTGATGCGTCGGGACTGGCGGAGCATCGCCGCTTCATCGGGTGTACGCAAATGGGAAAGCACCCGGCTACGGATATTCACGCTTTTACCGATGTACAGCGGCATCGCGTCGCTTTCGCCATGGAAAAAATAGACGCCTGGCTGCTTTGGTAGTGCTTCCAGCCATGGACGTAAATGCTCGGGATATTCATAAATAGCCGCCGCTTCAAATTCAAGACGCGGGGCGGATTGACGCCTGTTCACTGCGGACTCCTGATACTGTTTAGATATCCAGTGTAGCAGGCTGCGGCAGGTGAAAAAAGAGGCGGCTTGCGCCGCCCCTGAGATTTATTGCTTTTTCCAGAAATCGTCGAAAACGGTGATCGGCGGGCGACGCTTATGTTCCGTCTTCACATACCAGCCTTCGATGATCTGCGCTGTACCGGCGTCGAGCGTTTTGCCTTCCAGGTAATCATCAATGTTTTCGTAGGTAACGCCGAGTGCCGCTTCGTCCGGCAGAGAAGGGCGATCGTCTTCCAGGTCTGCGGTAGGCGCTTTCTTATACAGATGTTCCGGGCAACCCAGGGATGCCAGCAGTTGTTTACCCTGACGTTTGTTGAGACGGAAAATCGGGTTGATATCTGTACCGCCATCACCGTATTTGGTGAAGAAGCCGGTGACCGCTTCTGCCGCATGGTCAGTACCTACGACGACACCTTTCGTCATCCCGGCGATACTGTACTGGGCTTTCATACGCTCACGGGCTTTTTCGTTGCCGCGAATAAAATCGCTCAGCTCAATGCCTGCCTCGCGCAGCGCCTGTTCGCTGGCCAGCACCGCACCTTTGATGTTTACCGTCAGCACGCGATCTGGCTTGATAAACTCAATGGCATCCTGGCAATCCTGCTCGTCAGCCTGTACACCGTAAGGCAAACGTACGGCGATAAACTGGTAACTGGCGTCGCCGGTTTCCTGACGCAATTCGGAGATGGCGGTCTGGCAAAGCTTACCGGCCAGGGTTGAGTCCTGACCACCGCTGATCCCCAGCACCAGTGAGCGTAAAAAGGGATAGGTTTGCAGATAGGATTTGAGAAAATCAACGCTACGACGAACTTCTTCTTCGGCGTTGATGGTCGGCTTGACGCCCAGTGCCTGAATAATCTCTTGTTGCAGAGTCATTTAACCCCTCCGTCATGTGGCCTGCTATGCAGGTAGCAAATAGGTGATGCAGCCAAATTAACCCTTTGACGGTAAAACGACAAGGATCACGAATTTGAGTGTCGCATATTACGCCGTTTTAGCAGGTTGTCGTCGTTTTATTAGATTTTTCCGAAAGTTATACTAGTCACGTCCTATAGTTGAAAAATGCAATTTTATATTCCAGGCTTAGATAACACGCTGATACACAAGCGGATAAACAAGAGGATGGAATATGAACAAGAACATCGCAGGAATTCTGGGGGCAGCGGCGGTACTGACTATGCTGGCAGGGTGTACGGCTTACGATCGCGCTAAAGATCAGGTGAGCCAACCGGTAGTGAAAGATGTCAAAAAAGGGATGACGCGCCAGCAGGTTATGCAGGTTGCCGGTCGTCCTTCTTCCGAAGTGACCATGATCCACGCGCGTGGCACTTGCCAGACCTATATCCTGGGTCAACGTAATGGTAAAACTGAAACCTATTTCGTCGCGCTGGATGAGACGGGTCACGTGATGAACTCCGGTTACCAGACCTGTGCCGAGTATGACACCGATCCGCAAGCGCCTAAGCAGTAACCTTTGATTCTCTTTGCCTGAGCAGAGCTAAAACCGGCCCCTGGGCCGGTTTTTTTACGTCAGAATCTTTTTTAACGAAGCGAATTATTTGGTCGTAATGTGAAGGGAATCATAATGCCAGGTCAATGAGAGACAATTGTGGTTTGTAGCGAATTATCCCCTCGCAGCGCGCCCACGTATACTCAATACAATATCAAAAAACAGATAACACGGCGTCTCGCCACACGGCTTAATCAAGCATTCCTGCGATGATTCACGCCGCTCAAGGGAGGTTTTATGGATAAGAAAATCATCTATTTGTTCTGCTCAGCGGGCATGTCTACCTCGTTGCTGGTGTCGAAAATGCGCGCGCAGGCAGAAAAGTATAATGTGCCGGTTATTATCGATGCTTTTCCGGAAACACTTGTGGCAGAGAAAGGCCCGCAGGCGGATGTTGTCTTATTAGGTCCGCAAATTGCGTATATGTTGCCTGAAATTCAGCGCATTCTGCCCGATAAGCCAGTAGAAGTTATTGATTCTTTGCTTTATGGCAAAATCGATGGTTTAGCAGTTCTTAAAAGTGCCATTGCTGCCATTAAAAAAGCAGCGCTTTAAATTTTTATTTTTCCCGTCAAAGAGTAATTTCACACATTCATGCCGCAATTAACGTTGCGGCACTTAAGGGCTTATTTGTATGAATAAAGCGATCAATTCTCTGGAAAAGGTGCTGCTGCCGTTCGCGGTAAAAATAGGCAAGCAACCGCATGTCAATGCGATTAAAAATGGCTTTATTAAATTAATGCCATTAACGCTCGCCGGGGCCATGTTTGTCTTAATTAATAATGTTTTTCTTAGTTTTGGCGAAGGTTCTTTTTTCTACTCTCTTGGCATTCGACTGGATGCGTCAACAATTGATTCCCTGAATGGCCTTAAAGCCATCGGCGGTAATGTCTATAACGGTACATTGGGCATTATGTCGCTGATGGCGCCTTTTTTTATTGGCATGGCGCTGGCGGAGGAACGCAAAGTTGATCCCCTTGCTGCCGGATTGCTGGCCGTGGCGGCGTTTATGACGGTGACCCCTTATAGCGTTGGGGAGGCGTATGCGGTAGATGCTAACTGGCTCGGCGGTTCGAACATTATCTCCGGTATGTTGATTGGGCTGGTGGTCGCGGAAATGTTCGCCTTTATTGTCCGGCGTAACTGGGTGATTAAGTTACCTGATAGCGTTCCTGCGTCGGTCTCTCGCTCCTTTTCGGCGCTGATTCCGGGCTTTGTGATCCTCTCTGTCATGGGGATTATCGCATGGGGACTGGCCGGTGCCGGAACGACCTTTCACCAGATTATTATGGACTCCATCTCTAAGCCACTGGCGGCAATGGGCGGGGTGGTTGGTTGGGCGTATGTCATCTTTACCTCGCTGCTGTGGTTCTTTGGTGTCCATGGTTCACTGGCCCTGGCCGCACTGGATAGCGGCATCATGACGCCGTGGGCGCTGGAAAACGTGGCGCTGTATACCGAATACGGTTCAGTCGATGCGGCGCTGGCCGCGGGGAAAACCTTCCATGCCTGGGCGAAACCGGTTCTTGACTCCTATATCTTCCTGGGCGGCACCGGGGCGACGCTGGGGTTAATTATCGCCATCTTTATTGCGTCCCGCCGTGCCGATCACCGCCAGGTGGCGAAGCTGGCATTGCCTTCCGGGATCTTCCAGATTAACGAACCCATGATGTTTGGCCTGCCGATTATCATGAACCCGGTGATGTTTATTCCGTTCATTCTGGTTCAGCCGTTACTGGCAGCCATCACCATGGCGGCTTATTACATGGGAATCATCCCGCCGGTCACTAATATCGCGCCCTGGACCATGCCCACCGGGCTGGGGGCTTTCTTTAACACCAACGGCAGTATCGCAGCCCTGTTGCTGGCGCTGTTCAACCTCGGCGTGGCGACACTGCTCTATCTACCGTTCGTCGTGATATCGAACAAAGCACAGAACACTATCGAAGCCGAAGAGAGCGAGGAAGATATCGCCCAGGCGTTGAAATTTTAAGGAACTTCGCCGCGGCCTGTGTACCGCCGCGGCTAAAGACGAGGAGTCATCATGTTGGATTTAGATAACCTGCCGGAAACAGACACCGATGCGGACGCCCTGGAAGAGGTTGTCATGGGGCTTATCATCAACGCGGGCCAGGCGCGAAGCCTGGCGTACAGCGCATTAAAACAAGCCAAGCAGGGGGATTTTGAGACGGCAAAAACGCTGATGGCGCAATCCCATGCCGCCCTGCATGAGGCACATCGCGTACAGACGCAGCTCATTGAAAGTGATGAGGGGCAGGGTAAGATAAAGGTGAGCCTGGTATTGGTTCACGCGCAGGATCACCTGATGACAGCCATGCTGGCGCGTGAGCTTATTGCCGAGTTGATTGAACTGCACGAGAAAATGTGACGATAAAGGAGAAGCCTGCAGATGCAGCCAGAGATAAATGCGATGGACGCGAGAATAGTCAGAGAGCAACAGCTTTTTAATGGCCGGCCTTTTCACGTGTTTATCTACAATAAAGTTGAGAGCATCAGTGGGCTGCATCAGCATGATTACTATGAATTTACGCTCGTCCTGACCGGGCGTTACTATCAGGTGATCAACGGGAAACGGGTGTTGCTGGAGCGAGGTGATTTTGTGTTTATACCCGTAGGTTCAACCCACCAGAGCTTTTATGAGTTTGGCGCAACGCGGATCCTTAATGTGGGGATCAGCCGGCAATTTTTTGATACGCATTATCTTTCGCTGGTGCCGTTTTGTTTCGTTGCCTCGCAGAGTTACCGCATCAAGGCAACCTTTCTGGCGTACATTGAATCGGTCATAGCATCGCTCAATTTTCGTGATAGTGAACTCGATGAGTTTATTGAAAATGTCACCTTCCATGTTATCAATCGCCTGCGCCATTACCGCGAGCAGCAGGAGGAAGATTGCATTCCGCAATGGTTAAAAATGACCGTAGAGGGTATGCATGACAAACACCGTTTTGCTGAAAACGCGCTGGAAAATATGGTCGCCTTGTCGGGGAAATCTCAGGAATATTTAACCAGGGCGACACAGCGTTATTATCATAAAACACCGCTGCAAATTATTAATGAAATTCGGATTAATTTTGCCCGCAAGCAGCTCGAAATTTCGAATTTCTCAATCAATGATATTGCATGGGAGGCAGGGTACAGCAGCCCCAGCTTATTTATTAAAACATTTAAACGACTGACCTCATTTACACCGGGTAGTTACCGTAAACAACTGACGAATATTTCCTGATTTGCGGGGTTCGTCCCCGCTAACAAACATCACCATTCTATAATTATCGCACTGCGGTAATGACACGGCTTGTCTTAACATCAGGCCTGAGGGAGAAAATATGACGACGAAACTGAAAATTGTCACTATCGGTGGCGGCAGCAGTTATACCCCGGAATTACTTGAAGGATTTATTCTTCGCTACCATGAATTACCCGTCAGTGAATTATGGCTGGTAGATGTGGAGGAGGGGAAACATAAGCTGGATATCATTTATGATCTTTGTTGCCGCATGGTGGACAAAGCGGGGGTGCCATTAAAGATATTTAAAACCCTTGATCGACGTGAAGCGCTGCGCGATGCGGATTTCGTTACCACACAATTCCGTATCGGCCAGCTCAAAGCACGTGAACTCGACGAGCGCATTCCGTTAAGCCATGGTTATCTTGGTCAGGAAACCAATGGCGCTGGTGGTTTGTTTAAAGGGCTACGCACTATCCCGGTGATTTTCGATATTCTTCGTGATGTGGAAGAGTTGTGCCCGCAGGCATGGGTGATCAATTTCACTAACCCGGCTGGCATGGTGACCGAAGCGGTTTATCGGCATACCAACTTCCGTCGCTTTATTGGCGTATGCAATGTCCCCATCGGTATGAAAATGTTCGTCCGTGATGTTCTGCAACTCGCCGCGACTGACACGCTATCGATAGATTTATTTGGTCTGAACCACCTGGTTTTTATCAAAGATGTGCTGGTGAATGGCGAGTCGCGCTTTGCCGAATTAATGGACGGGGTCGCTTCCGGGCGTCTGGCGAAATCTTCGGTGAAGAATATTTTTGATTTACCCTTCTCGGAAGGCTTACTGCGTTCGCTCAACCTGCTGCCATGTTCCTACCTGCAATACTATTTCAAATCCAAAGAGATGCTGGGTATCGAAATGGGGGAATATTACAAAGGGGGTACGCGTGCGCAGGTGGTTCAGGAGGTCGAAAAGAACCTCTTTGAGATGTACAAAGATCCGACACTCAATGTGAAACCGAAGGCGCTGGAGATGCGCGGCGGGGCCTATTATTCCGATGCCGCTTGTGAAGTGATCAATGCGATTTTTAATGATAAGCAGACGGAGCATTACGTGAATGTGCCGCACCGGGGCTGTATAGAAAATATCCCTGCGCATTGGGCGGTAGAAATGACCTGTCTTCTGGGGCGCGAGGGGGCGACGCCGCATCCACGAATCACACACTTTGATGACAAGGTTCTTGGGCTGATTTACACCATTAAGGGCTTTGAGATTGCTGCCAGCAACGCGGCACTGAGCGGTGAACTGAATGATATTTTGCTGGCGCTCAACCTGAATCCGCTGATCCATTCCGATAAAGACGCGGAAAAACTGGCCCGCGATATGCTGCTGGCCAACCAGCAGTGGTTACCGCGTTTTGCTACGGCAATAGCATCCTTCAGACAGTGAGGGGTTATGCAAAGACTGTTAATCGTCAATGCGGATGACTTTGGCTTAAGCCGTGGGCAGAACTACGGCATCGTCGACGCCTGCCGTAACGGCGTCGTAACGTCCACGACCGCGCTGGTGAACGGTGCCGCTATCGAACATGCGGTTGCGCTGTGCGAGCAGGTTCCGGAACTGGCGGTGGGGCTGCATTTCACCCTGACGCTGGGAAAACCTGTGGGAAATACGCCATCATTGACGCGAGAGGAGCAACTGGGGAAATGGCTCTGGGATCTGGCTGCACAAGGTTCCCTGCCGCTCCAGGAGATTGCCGATGAGCTGGCCTGCCAGTATGCGCGTTTTATCGCGCTGTTTGGCAAGCCGCCCTCACACATCGACAGTCATCATCATGTGCATATGATTGGCGCCATTTTCCCGCTGGTTGCGGCGTTTGCCCGGCAGAAAGGCATTCCGCTGCGTGTCGATCGCGATGAGGCCCGGCGCCAGGGAATTGACGCAAACGGGATATGCAGCACGAGCGGTTTTTCCAGTGCCTTTTATGGCGATGAGATCACGGTATCGCTGTTCACCGCCATTCTGGATGCCGCCGCGCAGCGTGGCGACAGCTCACTGGAGATCATGAGCCATCCGGCGTTTGTGGATAATCAGCTTATGGCAAGTCAGTACTGTTACCCACGTTTAAAAGAGCTGGAAGTGCTGACGCAGCCTTCATTGAAACAGGTCATTGCCGAACGCGCCTTCAGACCGGGCACTTTTCGGGATCTGTAAGTCACGCACCGCGGAACAGGCCGCGGTACGCGTTTATCAGGCAGGAATGCTGGCGATTTTACTCATGCGTGACCAAATACGGTGCGCGCGCAATAACCCCAGGAAATCATCCAGAGTGCTGCCTGATGCATCCTCGGCCTGGATCACACCTTCTTCCCCCTGCGCGCCAACCTGTAAAGCGGCGCTGAACTGACGGGCATCGCCCAGCAGCGTAATGGGTTTTAGATGTTTGTAGGCTTCCAGCAAGTAGTAAAGTGCATCGCCATTATTCAGTAACTGGCTGAGATCACCGCCAGGCACAATGACGCCATCAACCGTCAGTGACGGTGCGCCCGCAAAAGTCCCCGCGACAGGTAAGACGGAGCCATCATCGGTCACAACGCTGCCCATTCGGGAATAGAGCAGTTTCGCGTGCACCCCTTGTGCCTTAAGCGCTTGCAGAATAGTGAGCACATCGTCGGCGCGCGTTTTATCATTCAGCAACACGGCGACGACACGCCCTTTGATGGCACCATCCGGGATGGCATACAGGCTGAGCGAAGGATCTTTTTTCAGGCCGTTCACCTCCTTCGGTGGCGCAATGTTGCGTTGTTCTTCACTCAGCGTAATGCCGAGGTTCCCGGCGACGGCATTTGCCAGATGGACGTCAATATGCGCCAGTTGGTCAACCACCCGTTCACGAATGTATTCGCGCACAACTTTACTCAGCTCGAAGCTGAAAGCATCGATAATATGCTGCTGCTCAAATGGCGTCTGGCTGAGCCAGAACAGACGTGGATGCGCATAATATTCGGCAAATGAGGGGCTACGTTCGCGAATTTTGCCGCCTTCGACCCGCTCCTGGTAAGACTCAAACCCTCCCCGTTTGGGGCCCGGCGGCGTCTCACGCGGCCAGTTGTCATTAATCGAGTTGGGTTCATAGTTTGCCGGGTTGGTATCAATATCCATTCGATGCATGCCGTCGCGCTGCAAATTATGGTACGGGCAGGTGGGGCGGTTTATGGGGATCTCATGAAAGTTTGGCCCGCCAAGACGGCTAATCTGCGTATCCGTATAGGAGAACAGACGCCCCTGCAGCAGGGGATCGTTAGAGAAATCGAGCCCGGGGACAATATGGCCGGGGTGGAACGCGGCCTGCTCGTTTTCGGCAAAGAAATTATCCGGATTGCGGTTGAGCACCATTTTGCCCACTCGCTTCACTGGCACCAGCTCTTCCGGGATCAGTTTCGTCGGGTCGAGGAGATCAAAATCAAATTTAAATTCGTCTTCTTCGGGAATGAGCTGTAATCCAAGCTCATATTCCGGGTAATCACCCGCTTCAATCGCTTCCCACAGATCGCGACGATGAAAATCGGGGTCACGACCGGTCAATTTCTGCGACTCATCCCAGACCAGTGAGGCTTTGCCTGCCACGGGTTTCCAGTGAAAACGCACAAACGTGGCCTTGCCTTCGGCATTGATCATGCGAAAGGTATGAATACCAAAGCCTTCCATGGTGCGATAGCTGCGTGGGATCCCGCGATCAGACATTGCCCAGATGACATTATGCAGTGTCTCCGGTTGCAGCGAGACATAATCCCAGAAGGTGTCATGGGCGCTCTGTCCCTGGGGAATTGCCCAGTGAGGCTCGGGTTTTACCGCATGAACGAAATCCGGGAATTTATGCGCGTCCTGAATAAAAAATACGGGCGTGTTGTTACCCACCAAATCGAAGATACCCTCTTCGGTGTAAAACTTGGTGGCAAATCCACGGATATCCCGCACGGTATCGGCGGAGCCTGCTCCTCCCTGAACCGTAGAAAAACGCACAAATACCGGCGTGATTTTCTCCGGGTCGGAGAGAAAATCTGCTTTGGTGATGGCCGATAAACTTTCGTAAGGCTGGAAATAGCCATGGGCGGCAGAACCGCGTGCGTGGACGATGCGTTCAGGAATGCGCTCATGGTCAAAATGGGTGATCTTTTCGCGCAGAATAAAGTCTTCCAGCAGCGTCGGTCCCCGCGTGCCCGCCCGCAGTGAATTTTGATCGTCTGCGATGCGAACGCCCTGATTTGTCGTCAGTGGAAAATTTTCGCTGCCCTTACGAAAGGCTTCCAGCGCGGTGAGTTTCTCATTGGCCGTGTTGGGGGCCTTTAAACTGCCTGGGGCCGTGGGCTGCTCGCCGGGCGCGGAGAGATGCGGGGAAGGGCGATGGGAACCGTCTGCCGGTGCCAAAGAATCCAGACCGGGCTTTGACTCACTGGCATCATGCACCGGTGACTGATGATTTGTAGGGTTTTGTTCTTGATCCGACATTGAACACGTCTCCTGTTTTCATTGCTGAAAAATGGTCGTTGCTTTGGCAAAACCCTTCTAACTATAGAACAACTCAGGGCAGTGCTCAGGCGTAACGGCTATGAGCGCACTGAGAGAGCGGCAAAAATACGCAGAAAGTCAGCCCGGAGGCGACGCGCGGGGTGACGATCGGCTATGATAGGACTTTCGTGTTAGTGGAAATCGTTTTAGTGAACTCTTCGCTTATGAAACCTTTGCGCCATCAAAACCGTCGTGTTATCAGCTATGTACCCCGTATCGAACCTGCACCGCCTGAACATGCTTTGAAGGTTGATGGGTTTCGTGACGTCTGGTTATTGCGCGGGAAATATGTGGCCTTCGTGTTACAGGGCGAGCGTTTTACGCGTTCACCTGTTTTTAGCGTGCCTGAAGCCGCTCAGCGCTGGGCAACTCAGATTCGTCAGGAAGGCGAAATCGACGAATAAAAAAACCGCCTGCAATGACTTGTCAGGCGGTTTCCGTTTCGAATGACGTCGAAATTAGCGATGTGCCAGTTCGGCGTCCTCTTCGCTGTTCAGAATGGTTTTGTCCGTCTGCTTAAGCCACTGGCTGGTCAGCGTACCTGCGGTCATTGAGCCGCTGACATTGAGCGCCGTACGCCCCATGTCAATCAGCGGTTCCACCGAAATCAGCAGCGCAACCAGTGTGACGGGTAAACCCATAGCAGGCAGCACAATCAGTGCGGCGAAGGTCGCACCACCACCGACACCCGCAACACCTGCGGAGCTGACTGTTACAATACCGACCAGGGTGGCAATCCACATCGGATCCAACGGATTAATACCTACTGTCGGCGCAACCATTACCGCCAGCATTGCCGGGTAGAGACCCGCACAGCCGTTCTGACCGATGGTCGCACCGAACGAGGCGGAGAAGCTGGCGATAGACTCAGGTACGCCCAGACGACGGGTCTGCGCTTCCACATTCAGCGGGATAGACGCGGCGCTGGAACGGCTGGTAAACGCGAAGGTCAGTACCGGCCATACTTTGCGGAAGTATTTCAGCGGGCTGATGCCATTCACACCCAGCAGCAGGCCATGCACCACAAACATAATGCCAAGACCAATGTAGGAGGCGATAACAAAGCTGCCGAGCTTAATAATGTCCTGGATATTCGAGCCAGCCACCACTTTGGTCATCAGTGCCAGAACGCCATACGGCGTCAGTTGCATCACCAGACGCACCAGCTTCATCACCCAGCTTTGCAGCGTATCAATGGCGATGAGTACGCGTTCGCCTTTCGGCGCATCGTCTTTGAGCAGTTTCAGGGCGGCCACACCCAGAAAAGCAGCGAAAATCACAACGCTGATAATGGAGGTCGGGCTTGCACCCGTCAGATCGGCAAACGGGTTCTTGGGTACAAACGACAGCAGTAACTGTGGTACGCTCAGATCGGCCACTTTGCCTACGTAGTTGGTTTGAATTGCCGTTAAACGGGCCGTTTCGGCGGTCCCCTGAACCAGACCTTCGGCGGTCAGACCGAAGAGGTTGGTCATCATGACGCCAACCAGCGCTGAAATCATCGTCGTAAACAGCAGAGTGCCGATAGTTAAAAAGCTAATTTTTCCCAGCGAAGAGGCGTTGTGCAGGCGTGCAACGGCGCTCAGAATAGAAGCAAAAACCAGCGGCATAACAATCATCTGCAGCAGTTGCACGTAGCCATTACCGACCACATTGAACCACTGGATAGAATTCTTCAGTACCGGGTTATCCGAGCCGTAGATAGCCTGCAATGCAAGGCCAAACACCACGCCCAGCCCTAAACCGGCCAGTACTTTTTTTGCCAGACTCCACTGTTTGTGACGCGTTTGCGCCAGCAACAGCAGCAGTGCGACAAACACCACAACGTTTGCGATTAAAGGAAAGTTCATCCCCGTTCTCCTGATCTCATTATAAGGCTGGCATCCAAAGGTCAGCCAATGGCGGAAGGTTAGCAGAAGAGGTCCGCAAGCCTTATATCCAAATGGAATGAATTATGCCGTAAGAGCGGAAAGTGGCGATTTAATGGTCGGTCTGGTGATGAATAAAGCGATTGAACTGGTTTTGCAGCACATTAATCATCTGCGACGACCAGCGCACTGCACTGTTATCGGGCAATGTTTGCGGCATCCACAGCGCCCAGGTGAACAGCGCCATGCATAACACACGCTCCAGTTGGTTACCGCGTTGCGGCGAGAGCAAGGGCAAACGGAATCGCCAGCGGCAGGGCCAGAGAAGAGGGACGCCTGCCGGGGTGATCATATCGGCAAGGATATGGCTCAAATAACCCAGAACCAACCCCTGCAGTGCGTCTGCCGGGATAATCCAGCTATCGGGCACTTTGAGATAGAACAGCGTTAAGCCAATAAAAACGGCCAACAGGCTATGGGTAAAACCCCGGTGACCGAACATGCGGGCCACGGGTTTTGAGATCCATTTTAACCGCTGCCCAAGAAACGACTTCGGGTGGTCGATATCGGGCAGAAGACAGGTCAGAATGGCTGACGGAACAATATGCCACCAATCCCCGTGTGCCAGCACGGGCGTCAACTCGGCATTTTTGGCAAACACCGCGCAGGCAATGGAAAAAAGCAGGTGTCCTTCCGCCGTCATGATAAAACTCGCTAAACTGTCGATGCATACAGTATAGGGTTTTTATACAGTAGGCGGAAGAGGTGACGGTGTAACTCTTTGTCACAAGAATGACATTTAACGCGCCAGCCAGCCACCGTCCACGGCGAGAGTAAAGCCATTGATATAGTCAGAAGCCGCAGAGGCGAGAAAGACCGCCGGGCCTTTGAGATCATCCGGTTTTCCCCAGCGGCCTGCCGGAATGCGATCGACAATCTCCTGGTTACGTTCTGCATCTTCCCGTAACGCCTGGGTGTTGTTGGTCGCCATGTAACCAGGGGCAATGGCATTAACATTGATATTGTGCGATGCCCATTCATTGGCGAGCAGACGGGTCAGCCCCAGAACACCGCTTTTAGACGCAGTATATGACGGTACGCGGATGCCCCCCTGAAACGAGAGCATAGAAGCAATATTGATGATTTTTCCGCCATCGCCCTGGGCAATAAACTGACGAGCGACAGCCTGAGACAAAAAGAAAACCGTCTTGACGTTAAGGTTCATCACATCGTCCCAGTCTTTCTCGCTAAATTCCAGCGCATCGCAGCGACGAATCGTCCCGGCGTTATTGAGCAAAATATCAATGCGCCCCATCTGTGAAACGGTCTGGCTGACGATGTCATTAATGCCGTCTTGCTTGCTGAGATCAGTCTGGATTGCGAGGAATTCGCGGCCCAGCGCGGTGACTCGCTTGGCGGTCTCCTGTGGTTTTTTACGGCCAACACCGACGATATGGCATCCTGCTTCGGCAAGCCCCAGCGCCATCCCTTGCCCCAGGCCAGTATCGCAGCCGGTAACGATGGCGACTTTGTTTGCAAGTGAAAAGGCATCAAGAATCATAGTTCCCCCGGGTCCTGGTTATTGTCATCGCGCCTGAGATGAGGATAGGGGCAGTTACGGAGAATTACAAATAAAATGAAACGATGTTTTAAAAATAAAAACCAGAGACAGTGTTACCCATCTCTGGTGTCAGGAGCTAGCCGCACAAATGCGTCAGGGTGAGCTCTTCAAGGCTGGTTAACTTCACATCGGCTAACGCATAGCGCGGATCGGCACGGTTCTCTTCGGCAGGCACCACAATGGAGCGCATCCGGGCGGCTTTACTGGCGATCATGCCATTGACAGAATCTTCCAGCGCCACACAGGTAAGCGGGTCAACGCCAAGCTTTGCGGCACAGTCCAGATAAACCTGCGGATGCGGTTTGCTGTAGGGCAGTTTTTCGGCGGACGCCAGCGCATCGAAATTATCGCGCAGGCCGAACAGAGAGAGCGTTTTTTCCAGCATATGCAGCGGCGATGCCGAGGCCAGACCCACTTTCAGACCGCTGGCTTTGCACAGAGCAATCGCTTCACGCGCGCCTGGCAGCAACGGGCGCGTTTCTTCCACCAGGGCGATGGCGCGACTGATGATGCGTTGGGTGACCTCTTCGCAGTCCGGACCGGTCCATGGCTGGCGGGCGAACCACAGGCCAACAACCATATCAATGCGCAGGCCGAGGGTATCCGGTAGCTCATCGCGGCGGGTGATATCAACCCCCAGGCTTGCCATGACATCCAGTTCAGCACGATCCCAGAGTGGCTCTGAGTCCATAATTAATCCATCCATATCGAAAATGGCAGCGAGTATTTGTCGCGGGGCAGACATTCACACCTCTCTTTCTTACGTTAGAACACAGGGAGAAACACTTTTTCTGGTCAGGAGGTCATCATACCGTCTTTAAAGATCGGGCGAAAATGAATATGAGAGGGTAGACTTAGGCGGAAAACGGAACGTCTCACAAGGGGAATCCATGACGTATCAACAAGCTGGACGCATTGCCATACTAAAACGCGTCCTGGGGTGGGTTATCTTTATCCCATCGGTGATTTCGACAATTATTTCAGTACTTAAGTTTATGTACGACCACAGTGAAAAACAGCCGGGCATCAATGCCGTTATGCTGGATTTCGCCCATGTGATGATTGAGATGATGCGGTTTAACACGCCATTCCTCAATTTTTTCTGGTACAACTCACCCACGCCGGATTTCCATCACCAGCTTAATATCGGTTTCTGGATTATTTTTGCGCTGATCTTTGTGGGGCTGGCGCTGCAGGCTTCCGGGGCAAGGATGAGCCGTCAGACGCGGTTTCTGCGTGAAAATCTTGAAGATCAACTGATTCTGGAAAAGGCAAAAGGGGCCGAAGGGCTGTCACGCGAACAAATAGCTGCGCGTATCGTGGTACCGAATCACTCCATCTTCCGGCAGATTTTCCCGCTCTATGTCCTGCCTGTTATTTGTATCGTCGCAGGTTACTTTTTTTTCTCTCTGCTCGGTTTCCTTTGAACTAAGGCCACCTCTGGGTGGCCTTATCGTTCCGTCATGCGGCAAGTACCCGCTCCAGCGCTTTTTGCGCCGTTACCAGATGCTGCCCTCCGAACAAAATCGCCCGGTTAAAAAGTGTATAAAGCTGGTATACGGGCTGACGGTCAAGGAAATCGCCCGGTAAGGGACTCACGGACTGGTAGCCATCATAAATTTGCGGCGGCTGGTCCGGGTGTAACGGGAGCATTGCCAGGTCACACTCTCTGTCTCCCCAGTAACATGCCGGGTCGTAAATAAACGGACCGTCCGGACCAAGCGCACAGTTTGCTGACCACAGATCGCCATGAAGCAGAGACGCCTGAGGTTGGTGCGAAGCAAGACGCTGCTGGACATGTTCGACAATGGCGTCGATATTGCCAAACTCCAGCCCTTTTTCTGCCGCCAGCTCCAGTTGCCAGCCGATACGTTGCTCGGCAAAGAAGGTTGACCAGCGACGTTGCCAGGCATTGGGCTGCGGTGTTGTCGACAGGTCATTATCAAAATCAAGACCGAACTGCGGTTGGTCGCTCCACTCATGCAGCCGCGCCAGTTGCTGGCCAAGTAAAAAAGCGCTGTGGGCATCGAGGGGGCGGGCCGGGAGATACTCCATTACCAGGAAGCTGTAGTCGCGGTCGCTGCCGACCGCCAGGACTTTGGGTACGCGCACCGTATTGCTACGGGAGAGCAGTTCTAGCTGGTCAGCCTCTGCGGTGAAGATGGGCAGTAATTCCCGTTCATCGCATTTTACAAACAAATCCTGACCACCATAACGCAGGTGCCATGCAGCATGGATTTCTCCACCTGGCAACTCGTCACGCTGTTCGATCTCACCAACGCCTAGTTGTTCGCTTAACAGACGACTTATTGCTTGCCACATGATATGTCTCCCATGTTATCAGCCAGATCATAAGGTTAGCGCACTACTGTTATGAAAAAATACGAACCAACGCACACCTGCGCATCCTGGGATGGACAATGGCACTTATTGTGTCTGTTTTTGCCATGCTTCCCAGGTTGTCACGCTAATGTCAGGCTTTGCGCTGACGACGCTATCTGCAAGGCCACTGGCCAGCTCTGTCACCTCTTGTTCGTTCAACGGGCTGATAAGGCCAAAGGTATTTGTCCCAAGGTCGTGCACTTTGCCTTCTTCATCCGTGAGCGTGAGCAGGAATCCGGCGCGCGTAAACTGATTATTCAGCTCGTTGATTTCCGCCAGGCTCTGCTCGTGAAATTTCACCGTAACCACGTAGCGGGTAATACCGTCGCTGCTCATAATTCACCTCGTTGTTATCCTGAATTTTTTTAGCATAGTCGGCGAAGGGGATTTGTCGACTGCCGCCAGAGGAGGGAAGGCCCTCGCGGTAAGACGAGGGCGTATTTTCAGAGATTGCGCAGGTAATCGTAGATTTTTTGTGTGTCGGCGCGGGAACACAATTTCGTACCCTGATTAATGGTCGCAGCACTCCCGGCGGCAACACCGAATTTCACCATCTCTTCAAGCGACGCGCCTTCGGCAAGTTTCAGCGTCATCGCGCCGACCATGCTGTCGCCAGCGCCCACGGTACTCTGGCTTTTCATCGGCGGTGGCACAACCTGGACACACTGGCTTTCATCAACGGCGAGCGCGCCCTGTGGGCCGAGAGAAACCACGACCCGTCGCGCTTTGCCCTGACGAACAATCTCTTTTGCCGCATTCTGAACGTCATCCGGCTGCGTTAATTCCCGGCCTACCAGCGCGCTGAGCTCTTTCTGATTCGGTTTGACCAGTTCTATATTACCGATTTCGAGTGCCGCGGAGAGAGCATCACCCGAACTGTCGATGATGCAGCGGATCCCTTGTTGTTGCGCGGCCTTAACCAGTTGCGTCAGCTTCGTCACATCAATACCCGGCGGCAGGCTGCCGCTAATCACAAGGATCGCGCCACTCTCAATGGCGAGTACTTTCTCTTCCAGTCGGCGGAATTCATCAGCGGTTAGCGTGGCGCCTGGCATCACAAAACGGTATTGCTCGCCACTGGCCTCAACATGCACATGCAGATTTTGCCGGGTCCAGTCATGCGTTGCGACACATTGCGTGGGAATATTTTCATCGGCAAGCAGCGCCGTTAAATGCTCGCCTGTCGCACCACCTGCCGGGAAAATTGCCGTAGCTTTTCCCCCCAGATGGGCGATGGCGCGTGCGACATTAATGCCGCCGCCGCCGGGTTCAAAGACGGGGGCGCTACAGCGGAGTTTCCCTTCCGGGTAAATCTGCGGCGTGAGCGTCGCGCTATCGAGGGAAGGGGCCAGCGTTAGGGTATAAACCGATACCATAATGATCTCCTTTTACGGTGAATGTATTAATCCTGGCATCTGATACACAGAAGGCAATGTAAATAAATCGATGATTTAGAATATGAATTTTCGCTAAATCGCCGTAAAGCTTTTATACATTTAATGTCTATTTGAGATCTGTCTTATTCAAAAAATGAAATAAGAATTCATTGCTATGTTAAACGGGCCTTTTTATAATTTGTTACCTTTCAATGGACCGTCGGTCGTTGATCCACCTGAAAGTTTCCGGGACCGTTATGGTCTCTTTTTTTGTTGTTCGGACTCCTAATAAATGAAGCTTTTTAAGACAGTACCCGTGCTGATTGTTCTCGCGGGAGGCGTGCTTGCGTCGTTGAATGCTGCCGCAGATGACACCGTTTTTACTGTTATGGATGACCCCTCCACCGCGAAGAAACCATTTGAAGGTAGCGTTAACGGTGGTTACCTGGCCCAGTCTGGCAATACCACAAGTTCTTCTCTGACTGCTGACTCCACCCTGACCTGGTATGGCACATCTACCGCATGGTCTTTATGGGGAACCGCGAGCAACACCTCATCAAATGATGAGCGTTCCTCAGAGAAATATTCCGTAGGTGGACGTAGCCGTTACAACATGACGGATTACGATTATCTGTTTGGCCAGGCAAGCTGGCTGACTGACCGATACAACGGCTATCGTGAGCGTGATGTTCTGACCGCTGGTTATGGTCGTCAGTTCCTCAATGGTCCGGTGCACAGCTTCCGCTTTGAATTTGGTCCCGGTGTTCGTTACGACGAATACACTGACGGGGACACCAAAACGCAAGGCCTGGGCTATGCCTCTGGTACCTATACCTGGCAGATGACCGACAACGCCAAATTCACACAGGGTGTATCTGTGTTTGGTTCAGATGACACGACACTGAACTCTGAGACTGCGTTAAATGTCGCTATTAATGACCACTTTGGTCTGAAAGTGGCATACAACGTGACCTGGAACTCTCAGCCGCCATCATCGGCGCCAGAGCATACCGATCGTCGAACCACAGTCTCCCTCGGCTACAAGATGTAACCGCGCCGGGCCGGGTTCTCCGGCCCTTTATTTTCCCTCAGATACTGTTTTTGCCAGCGCGATAGCATTGCTAATAGCAGCTTTTGCCTGCGGGCTGTTTTTCCAGCACGTTGATCCGACGAGCGCCGCCCCGTGGGCGACGATATCGTCAACGGAAGCTTCACTGAGTTGATCGAGTGAGCTAAATCCCATTTGCTCCAGCCGTTCAATGACTTTCGGGCCGACACCTTTGCAGGCGAGCAGGGCAGTGCGCTCTTGTGCGGTAAATGACATCGACATTTCCTTATTGTGATTATCACCTTGCTGTGGATATTCAGTATTATTAATGAGTAACAAAAGAACAACAAACCACGAAAAGACGTGATCACCTCATGGGGGAGTGAATGGGCAGGACAAAAGATGCCGAGTTATATGAAGAAATGTGCCGGGTCGTTGGGAAAGTGGTGCTTGAGATGCGAGACCTTGGTCAGGAGCCAAAACATGTGGTGATTGCCGGGATGGTGCGCACGATGCTGGCGAATCAACGTGTGCCGCGTACGGAATTGACTAAACAGGCCATGGCGGAGGTAATCCGCGCGCTGGGTTTTGAGGCTTCCTGATATTCTATTTTTGTGAGCCAGCAGTAGGACACAGAAAATAGTCAAGGGAACCAATATCAAACAAGAGGTACATTCCCCCTTTTTTTAGTGTTACCATCCTCTGACGCAATGAAAAGTGTGAGCCATGGTGGCCTTCATTGACGTAACAGATTACGCGCCAATTTAGCGATTGTTGGTTAGATGGCGGCGTAATTTATTTCGGCTAAACAAATACTTACTTCGTATGTGATCTTTCGTGTAAGACATGTACGAAGTTTCACATGATTACACTCCGTTTCATTCCAGCCGTTTAACCCCTCATCAGCTTTGACTTTCTCCTGTCCCGGTGTTTCACTTCATTTTTCTTTGTGCGTGTTTGTGCCACGCTATCTTTGTACACACCAATGTCCACAGTGGACAGAAGGTGAAATATACATAGCACGAGTGGAAGCCGGTGGATTTATTTTTGTTGGTGATGATGGCGCGCCAAACGGGGAGGGAGGGAGCGCGTCTCCAGTGGAGCATCGGGATGATGGTTCGATCCTTTACCAGCCTGGCGGCTTGGACGGAGAAGTTATTTTCGAGGAGTGTGCAGCATGAGTGACACATTACTCGAATACGCCTACCGCCGGATCGCTGCGTTGTAATAATTGCAAAAATAAGGATGAATGAAAACTGGAGCATCAGACTCTGATTCTGATGAACCTGATGCTCTTTTATGCTTATACCGGAATGTTGTTATTGCGTAACAGGTTTATCAGTTTACATGCACCAGTAAAGTTGAGGTGATCACCATCACGGAAATCTTGTGGACGAAATGATTTTTCCTCTGAAAGATCAATGAAATGTACATCTTCATTACAAATCCGATTAAAATAAACCCTATGCGTTTGTTTCATCTCGCTAACTATATTTTTTGTATATTCATCAGGGAATGGCGGAGTCAACCAATAACTGGTTTTTCCCTCGAGCTTAATTCTCTCTGATATTTCACTTGTTCTTATCTTATTCTCATCAAGAGATACTTGATGATTAACTGCTTTAGAATGCACAAGTGCACGCTGCTCCGAAATTAAACCTTGTTGCTCTGTTTCTAAAGATATAGTGCTAGTAACAAGTTGCAAATTTTCGTTATATATTCTCTGCCTCAAGGAAATATTATCCATGTCCTGAAATTCAGGGAGTGAGTCCACTCCACTTTCAATTATCAGGCGGCTAAATGTGTCTAAGATATTATTATTTGAGTGCGTAATGCTTGCAATATGATAATGGGACAATATCTGGCTAAATGCATCTATCACATTTTTGTTGAATGCATGC
This sequence comes from Citrobacter sp. BDA59-3, assembly GCF_015167655.1. NCBI lineage: Bacteria > Pseudomonadati > Pseudomonadota > Gammaproteobacteria > Enterobacterales > Enterobacteriaceae > Citrobacter > Citrobacter sp. BDA59-3. Next base: position 3,176,814 of record NZ_CP063427.1, on the reverse strand, counting down.
TTTGATTTAAATAGATCGCCATAGAGGTCAAAAAAACCAATGCAAAAAATGAAGTTGTCAATGTGTGGATACTTAATAAGAATGTGCTCAACTAGCCTTTGGGTTTGTTTGATGCCCAGACTGTGCATAGAAATGTTTACAGAATGCTGAATGATATTGTCTGGAAAAGCATAAATACCATATGAATTGCCAATGATAACGGTTTTAATATTGGTATTACTGAGTTTGGTATACTGATGAGCAAATAGGATAGTGAAGCTATTTAAAACGTCAGATGTTGGAAGCGAATTATGTATTAATATCTCGTAATTATTCAGGCTAGCTATTGGGTTGGTGTTTTTAATTTTATCTAAAAAATGCATTCCATCAGGATCGTAAATGATCAAGGGCGCAACAGAAGATTCAATGCTCGAAATGTAATCGTTAATGTAATGAATATCTGTATCGTTTGATGCTAAATACTTTATACTATTAACAATAGCTGGGTTTAGATGTTTTGCGAGTATTTTGAGATTTGTTAACTCACCAAGGTAAAATACATTTATTTTCGCTTTTATTATACAGTCAAGCCAGAAAAAATAAAGAGCATCATAGATTTTAAGTACGGAACCACCATTGTTCTCTAACCAGTCTGCAATCAAATTTACTAAGGAAATGGTGTTTGATGTTTCCTCCAGTAAATTATGATGTGAGAAGATAACTTCTGCTACTAGATGTATAGCGTCATCTTCATCCTTATTTTCTTTAATTACGCGAAGGCATTCCTGAATTTGTTTGAGAAATAAATTATCCATAATTAAATTTGCTATTATTTTGATGGGACTGGATGATAACATAAAAAAAGATTGATAATCACTTAATTAATGTGTGGGAATGGTATTTTTTCTGCTGATTGAATGAATAGAGTCCATCCGATACACATTACACGAAAAACCATGGTCACTTTGTGCGCGTGAGTACCTGGTTCGTTTATTAGCACTGAACATCCTGTGGTATCGTTTCGTAGCTCAAAGGGATGATAGGCAGAGTTACGAGTTGACGAAATGAGTTGTGTGACATATCACATATTCAAAACTACCTATCAATTAATGCTGTCTATATGCACAGCCTTTTTATAAACAGACCTGTTTTAGTTCCATGCATTTTTTGAGCCCCCGACCTGTTTCGACGCAAGCGTTAATCAGGGGAGCTTTTTGCCACCAACCGGGAGTGTAACCCCAGCTTACAGGATCCAGTTATATTTGCTCGTCGCGCCCACTAAGCAGGAGTACTTTCGTGCCAGGCGCGACGTTATACCGGCCAATTGGATCTGGGTCATAAGCCATGTCGCGTTCTGCTTCATCTGCAAGGTAAGTGAGGTGTTCTTCGCGCGTTTGCGCCTGGGCAAATCGTCCGCACATATGCACCTCCAGTTTGATAAATGAAGTATAGGCATTCGGTCCGGGCGATGTTTATTAACAGCATAATAGAACGGCGAGTAGATGAGCTTAGTGTGTGATGAGGTTAACACTAACCTTTTATCATACTGATTAGACGTGTACTATCTGTGGTGAGCTTATCAACAGAAGAGAAGGGTACATTTAGCATTTTGTACACGCGCATGTACACATTCGTCAGAGTGAAGACGAAAACCTTATCTAACCTGCTGATAATTATTTAAAATATGATTTTGCATGTGATCTTTCGTGTGGGTCACCACTGCGAATTAAGGATATGAAATGCCTGTAATTACTCTTCCTGATGGCAGTCAACGCCATTTCGATCGTGCTGTGAGTCCAATGGATGTAGCTCTGGACATTGGTCCGGGTCTTGCGAAAGCGACCATTGCCGGTCGTGTGAACGGTGAGCTGGTTGATGCGTCCGATCTGATTGAAAATGACGCAACGCTCTCTATCATCACCGCCAAAGACGAAGATGGTCTGGAAATCATCCGCCACTCCTGTGCGCACCTGTTAGGTCACGCTATCAAGCAACTGTGGCCGAACACCAAAATGGCGATTGGCCCGGTTATCGATAACGGCTTCTATTACGACGTTGATCTTGACCATACCCTGACCCAGGAAGATATCGACGCGCTCGAAAAACGTATGCACGAGCTCGCCGAGAAAAACTACGACGTTATTAAGAAGAAAGTCAGCTGGCACGAAGCGCGTGAAACCTTTGTGAAGCGCGGCGAGAGCTATAAAGTCTCTATTCTTGATGAAAACATTGCCCATGATGACAAGCCTGGCCTGTACCATCATGAAGAATATGTCGATATGTGCCGTGGTCCGCACGTGCCGAACATGCGTTTCTGTCATCATTTCAAATTGATGAAAATCGCCGGCGCTTACTGGCGTGGCGACAGCAACAACAAGATGTTGCAGCGTATTTACGGTACTGCGTGGGCAGATAAAAAAGCGCTCAACGCCTACCTGCAGCGTCTGGAAGAGGCCGCAAAACGCGATCACCGTAAAATCGGTAAACAACTCGACTTGTACCACATGCAGGAAGAAGCGCCTGGCATGGTGTTCTGGCACAATGACGGCTGGACTATCTTCCGTGAACTGGAAACCTTTGTACGTTCCAAACTGAAAGAGTATCAGTATCAGGAAGTAAAAGGCCCGTTCATGATGGACCGTGTGCTGTGGGAAAAAACTGGCCACTGGGACAACTACAAAGATGCGATGTTCACGACATCTTCCGAGAACCGTGAATATTGCATCAAGCCGATGAACTGCCCGGGCCACGTGCAGATCTTTAACCAGGGCCTGAAATCCTACCGCGATCTGCCGCTGCGTATGGCAGAATTCGGTAGCTGCCATCGTAACGAGCCGTCAGGCGCGCTGCATGGCCTGATGCGTGTTCGCGGCTTTACGCAGGATGACGCGCATATCTTCTGTACCGAAGAACAAGTGCGTGATGAAGTCAACGCCTGTATTCGACTGGTCTATGATATGTACAGCACCTTTGGCTTCGAGAAAATCGTCGTCAAACTGTCTACTCGCCCGGAAAAACGTATCGGTAGCGATGAGATGTGGGATCGTGCTGAGGCGGATCTTGCAGTTGCGCTGGAAGAAAACAACATCCCGTTTGAATATCAACTGGGTGAGGGCGCGTTCTACGGTCCGAAAATCGAATTTACATTATATGACTGCCTCGATCGTGCATGGCAGTGCGGTACAGTCCAGCTGGACTTCTCGTTACCGGCTCGTTTAAGCGCCTCTTATGTTGGCGAAAACAACGAGCGTCAGGTTCCGGTGATGATTCACCGCGCAATTCTGGGGTCTTTGGAGCGCTTTATCGGCATCCTGACCGAAGAATTTGCCGGTTTCTTCCCGACCTGGCTGGCCCCTGTTCAGGTTGTGGTGATGAATATCACTGATTCTCAAGCTGAATATGTCAACGAATTGACCCGTAAATTGCAAAATGCGGGCATTCGTGTAAAAGCGGACTTGAGAAACGAGAAGATTGGCTTTAAAATCCGCGAGCACACTTTACGTCGTGTCCCTTATATGTTGGTCTGTGGTGATAAAGAGGTGGAAGCAGGCAAAGTGGCCGTTCGCACCCGCCGCGGTAAAGACCTGGGCAGCCTGGACGTAAGTGAAGTGATTGAGAAGCTGCAACAAGAGATTCGCAGCCGCAGTCTTCAACAACTGGAGGAATAAGGTATTAAAGGCGGAAAACGAGTTCAAACGGCACGTCCGAATCGTATCAATGGCGAGATTCGCGCCCAGGAAGTTCGCTTAACTGGTCTGGAAGGTGAGCAGCTGGGTATTGTGAGTCTGAGAGAAGCTATCGAAAAGGCTGAAGAAGCTGGAGTAGATTTAGTTGAGATCAGCCCTAACGCCGAACCGCCAGTTTGTCGTATCATGGACTACGGCAAGTTCCTTTATGAAAAGAGTAAGTCTTCTAAGGAACAGAAGAAAAAGCAAAAAGTTATTCAGGTCAAGGAAATCAAATTCCGACCTGGCACCGATGATGGCGACTACCAGGTAAAACTCCGCAGCCTGGTTCGCTTTCTGGAAGATGGCGATAAGGCCAAGATCACACTGCGTTTCCGCGGTCGTGAGATGGCCCACCAACAGATTGGTATGGAAGTGCTTAACCGCGTCCGTGACGATCTGAGTGAACTGGCAGTAGTCGAATCCTTCCCTACGAAGATCGAAGGCCGCCAGATGATCATGGTGCTCGCTCCTAAGAAGAAACAGTAAGGCCTTCAAGTAGCAATTCCTGTGGCGCCTTTGGGCTTCACAGGTTTTGTTCGCCTGGGTTTCGTTTATTAACAATGCGAAGTGGAAGTTATTAAAATGCCAAAAATCAAGACCGTACGCGGTGCTGCTAAGCGCTTCAAAAAAACCGGTAAAGGTGGTTTTAAGCACAAGCACGCTAACCTGCGTCATATTCTGACCAAAAAAGCTACCAAGCGTAAACGTCACCTGCGTCCGAAAGCCATGGTTTCCAAAGGCGATCTGGGCCTGGTAATCGCGTGCCTGCCGTACGCATAAGTCGTTAACCTTTTTATTAACTTTTTTATGTCCCTGTTCGTTTGCATGATAAATGCGACGGGAGAAGGGCACTCAGAATATAGATACAGGAGAGCAACATGGCTCGCGTAAAACGTGGTGTAATTGCACGCGCACGTCACAAGAAAATTTTGAAACAAGCTAAAGGCTACTACGGTGCGCGTTCACGCGTTTACCGCGTTGCCTTCCAGGCTGTTATCAAAGCAGGTCAGTACGCTTATCGTGACCGTCGTCAGAAAAAGCGTCAGTTCCGTCAACTGTGGATTGCGCGTATCAACGCAGCAGCACGTCAGAACGGTATTTCTTACAGCAAATTCATCAACGGCCTGAAAAAAGCCTCTGTTGAAATCGACCGTAAGATCCTGGCTGATATCGCAGTATTCGACAAAGTAGCGTTTACCGCTCTGGTCGAAAAAGCGAAAGCAGCTCTGGCTTAATAAGTCAGTGGAAGAGGGAGCGATGCTCCCTCTTTTCGTTTATACCCGTCATGTCTCGCATTGCATGCGCGTAGGCTGAGATTTTCACCCGGTCACTTACTTAAGTAAGCTCCTGTGGTTTCACTCTCTCGCCGCTGTTTTGCAACGCGAATTATTTAGGGTATAACACCATCAGAAGATTGACTTTTTTCCGGTGAGCCCTTTCAATAAGGTAATCCGCTTTTTACCACACAAGGTAACGCAAGCATGAATGCTGCTATTTTCCGCTTCTTTTTTTACTTTAGCACCTGACTCCGGGAGGCTAGCGCGTGAAAGAAGAAACGGAAAATTAACGCCAAAAGCCTCCAACAGGAGGCTTTTTTTGTGTCTGAATTTTAAGTAAAAAGTCCAACAACAAGGACATAACGAGGAAAATTATGTCACATCTCGCAGAGCTGGTTGCCAGTGCACGGGCAGCCATTAATGATGCCTCAGATGTTGCCGCGTTAGATAACGTACGCGTTGAATATCTGGGTAAGAAAGGGCATCTGACCCTTCAGATGACCACCCTGCGTGAGCTGCCGCCAGAAGAGCGCCCGGCTGCCGGGGCGGTGATTAACGAAGCAAAAGAACAGGTCCAGCAGGCGCTGAACGCGCGTAAATACGATCTGGAAAATGCTGCACTGAACGCGCGCCTGGCGGCTGAAACCATCGACGTATCCCTGCCGGGGCGCCGTATCGAAAACGGCGGCCTGCATCCGGTCACCCGTACTATCGACCGCATTGAGAGTTTCTTCGGTGAGCTTGGCTTTACCGTGGCGACGGGCCCGGAAATCGAAGACGATTATCACAACTTCGATGCATTGAATATTCCAGGCCATCATCCGGCACGCGCTGACCACGACACTTTCTGGTTTGATGCCACCCGCCTGCTGCGTACGCAGACATCTGGCGTGCAGATTCGCACCATGAAAGAACAGCAGCCGCCGATTCGTATTATCGCGCCGGGCCGCGTGTACCGTAACGACTACGACCAGACGCATACCCCGATGTTCCATCAGATGGAAGGTCTGATTGTTGATACCAACATCAGCTTTACCAACCTGAAAGGCACGCTGCACGATTTCCTGAACAACTTCTTTGAGGAAGATCTGCAGGTACGTTTCCGTCCATCCTACTTCCCGTTCACTGAACCGTCTGCAGAAGTGGATGTGATGGGTAAAAACGGCAAATGGCTGGAAGTGTTGGGTTGCGGCATGGTGCATCCGAACGTACTGCGCAATGTCGGCATTGACCCGGAAATCTATTCTGGCTTCGCGTTTGGGATGGGGATGGAGCGCCTGACCATGCTGCGTTACGGTGTGACTGATCTGCGAGCATTCTTCGAAAACGATTTGCGTTTCCTCAAACAGTTTAAATAAGGGCAGGACAAATAATGAAATTCAGTGAACTGTGGTTACGCGAGTGGGTTAACCCGGCAGTCGACAGTGAAGCGCTTTCCGATCAAATCACCATGGCTGGCCTGGAAGTTGACGGCGTCGAGCCTGTGGCGGGCGCATTTAACGGTGTGGTTGTGGGTGAAGTTGTAGAGTGCGGTCAGCACCCGAATGCAGACAAACTGCGCGTTACAAAAGTGAATGTGGGCGGTGAACGCCTGCTGGATATTGTCTGTGGCGCGCCGAACTGCCGCCAGGGGCTGAAAGTGGCTGTTGCCACCATCGGCGCAGTACTGCCGGGTGACTTCAAAATTAAAGCGGCCAAACTGCGCGGTGAACCGTCAGAAGGCATGCTGTGTTCGTTCTCTGAGCTGGGTATTTCCGATGACCACAGCGGCATTATCGAACTGCCGCTGGATGCCACGATTGGTACCGATATTCGCGACTACCTTAAACTTGATGACAACACCATTGAAATCAGTGTGACGCCGAACCGTGCTGATTGCTTAGGGATCATTGGTGTCGCGCGCGATGTCGCCGCACTGAACAAAGCACCGCTGGTTGAACCGGAAATCATCCCGGTTGTCGCCACCATTAACGATACGCTGCCAATCACCGTCGACGCCGCTGATGCTTGTCCGCGTTATCTGGGGCGTGTGGTTAAAGGTATTAACGTAAAAGCGCCGACTCCGCTGTGGATGAAAGAAAAACTGCGTCGCTGCGGTGTGCGTTCTATCGATGCGGTTGTGGACGTGACCAACTATGTTCTGCTGGAACTGGGTCAGCCGATGCATGCTTTCGATTTAGATCGTATCGACGGCGGTATCGTCGTACGTATGGCGAAAGAGAACGAAACGCTGGTACTGCTCGACGGTAGCGAAGCCAAACTGGCAACCGATACGCTGGTGATTGCTGACCACAATAAAGCGCTGGCTATGGGCGGCATTTTTGGTGGTGAACATTCTGGCGTGAACGGCGAAACACAGAACGTTCTGCTGGAATCCGCGTTCTTTAACCCACTGTCCATCACTGGTCGCGCGCGTCGTCATGGTCTGCACACGGATGCTTCCCATCGCTATGAGCGTGGCGTTGATCCGGCGTTGCAGTACAAAGCCATGGAGCGAGCGACCCGTCTGCTGATTGATATCTGCGGTGGTGAAGCCGGTCCGGTTGTTGATATCACCAATGAAGCCACGCTGCCGAAACGGGCTACCATCCGTCTGCGCCGCAGCAAGCTGGATCGTTTGATTGGTCATCACATTGCGGATGAACAGGTTACCGACATCCTTAAACGTCTGGGGTGCGAAGTCACCGAAGGGCAGGATGAGTGGCTGGCTGTTGCGCCGAGCTGGCGTTTCGATATGGAAATTGAAGAAGACCTGGTGGAAGAGGTTGCGCGCCTGTACGGTTACAACAATATCCCGAACGCACCGGTACAAGCCGGGCTGGTGATGGGTTCACACCGCGAAGCCAATCTGTCGCTCAAGCGCGTGAAAACGCTCTTAAATGACAAAGGCTATCAGGAAGTGATCACCTACAGTTTCGTTGATCCGAAAGTACAGCAGTTGATCCATCCGGGTGAAGAAGCGCTGATTCTGCCAAGCCCTATCTCCAGCGAAATGTCAGCGATGCGTCTGTCACTGCTGACCGGCCTGCTCGGGACTATCGTCTATAACCAGAACCGTCAGCAGAGCCGTGTGCGTATCTTCGAAACCGGTCTGCGCTTCGTACCGGACACCCAGGCGCCTTTAGGTATTCGTCAGGATCTGATGCTGGCGGGCGCCATCTGCGGTAACCGCTATGAAGAGCATTGGGATCTGGCTAAAGGCAGCGTTGATTTCTTCGACCTGAAAGGCGATCTGGAATCTTTACTCGATCTGACCGGCAAATTGTCCGCGATTGAGTTCCGCGCAGAGGCGAATCCGGCGCTGCATCCTGGGCAATCCGCAGCGATTTATCTGAAAGATGAATACGTTGGTTTCATTGGCGTCGTGCATCCGGAGCTGGAACGTAAGCTCGATCTGAATGGTCGTACGCTGGTGTTTGAACTGGAGTGGAACAAGGTCGCAGACCGCGTGGTTCCTCAGGCGCAGGAGATTTCACGCTTCCCGGCGAACCGTCGCGACATCGCTGTCGTCGTCGCTGAAAACGTGGCTGCGGCAGATATTTTAGCCGAATGTAAGAAAGTTGGCGTAAATCAGGTAGTTGGCGTAAACTTATTTGACGTGTACCGCGGTAAGGGTGTTGCGGAGGGGTATAAAAGCCTCGCCATTAGCCTGATCCTTCAGGATACCAGCCGTACACTCGAAGAAGAGGAGATTGCCGCTACCGTCGCCAAATGTGTAGAGGCATTAAAAGAGCGATTCCAGGCATCATTGAGGGATTGAACCTATGGCGCTTACAAAAGCTGAAATGTCCGAATATCTGTTTGATAAGCTTGGGCTTAGCAAGCGAGATGCTAAAGAGCTGGTAGAGCTGTTTTTCGAAGAGATCCGTCGTGCTTTGGAAAATGGTGAGCAGGTAAAACTCTCCGGCTTTGGCAATTTCGATCTGCGTGATAAGAATCAACGTCCGGGACGTAACCCGAAAACGGGCGAAGATATTCCCATTACAGCCCGGCGCGTGGTGACCTTCAGACCCGGCCAGAAGTTAAAAAGCCGCGTCGAAAACGCTTCGCCCAAAGCAGAGTAATCTGGACTAATTAAAAAGGCCGCAATCGCGGCCTTTTTCTTTCAATACTGAATATCATCTTTAAAATCAACTCACTCAATAACGCATCAATTGAACTGCATGCTGAATTACGCAAAACTCCAACAGCGTCGCAATGGTCAGTGGCTCTGCGGCCTTGCGCTGCTTTTGCTGATCGCGCTGTTTATTAGCCTGTGCGCGGGCGATCAGTGGATTGGTCCTGCAAACTGGCTTGATGCTCGTGGGCAACTTTTTGTCTGGCAAATACGTCTGCCCCGTACGTTAGCGGTTTTGCTGGTGGGTGCGGCGCTGGCATTAAGCGGCGCGATTATGCAGGCGTTGTTTGAAAACCCACTGGCCGAGCCGGGGCTTCTGGGTGTGTCTAACGGTGCGGGTGTCGGGTTAATAGCCGCCGTACTGCTGGGAAAAGGTCTGTTGCCTGGCTGGGCGTTAGGGTTATGCGCCATCGCCGGGGCGCTGGTCATCACGCTTATTCTGCTGCGCTTTGCCCGACGGCATATGTCGACCAGTCGTCTGCTGTTAGCCGGCGTCGCTTTAGGGATCATTTGTAGCGCGCTGATGACCTGGGCCATCTATTTTTCCACTTCATTTGACCTGCGCCAGCTCATGTACTGGATGATGGGCGGTTTTGGCGGCGTAGACTGGCAACAAAGCTGGCTGATGGTCGCACTGTTACCGGTTATGGGCTGGACCTGCTTTCAGTCGCAGCCACTTAACGTACTGGCACTGGGGGAGACATCGGCCCGTCAACTCGGGCTACCCTTGTGGTTCTGGCGCAATGTGCTGGTGGTGGCAACCGGCTGGATGGTGGGTGTCAGCGTCGCGCTGGCTGGTTCCATTGGCTTTATAGGGCTGGTTATCCCCCATATTCTGCGTCTTTGCGGCCTCACCGATCATCGCGTGCTTCTGCCCGCCTGCGCGCTTGCGGGGGCGACGGCACTGCTTTTTGCCGATATTGTTGCCCGAATGGCGCTGAGCGCCGCGGAATTACCTATCGGCGTCGTGACGGCAACACTGGGGGCACCGGTGTTCATCTGGCTCTTGCTAACGGCAAGACGCTAAAGGCCGGAGGACGTAATGCCCGGATTCACCCGCAGACAATAATTAAGTAAAAGTGTGTAACAACAGCACGTCAAAAAAAGAAAAATTGCCTAATTCGTTGGTTTTATGTCTTTTTTTGGTAAATGACAGGAGAAGGATTATCGCGCATTATCTGGCTATTATTAATGACTGGCCGGGCGAGAGATCCGGCGTACGAATGAACCGACTAAGGGGATGCTATGCACCAGGATATTTTGAACACCGAGATTACAACAATTGATGGCGAACATATCACGCTGGAAAAATACCAGGGCAAGGTTATTCTGGTGGTGAATGTGGCTTCAAAATGTGGCCTGACACCACAGTATGAACAACTGGAAAACATTCAGAAAGCCTGGGAGAAAGACGGGTTTATCGTTCTTGGCTTCCCGTGTAATCAGTTTGCCGGGCAGGAGCCGGGCAGTGAAGAAGAGATCAAAACCTTCTGCAGCACGACCTATGGGGTGACTTTCCCAATGGCAGCCAAAGTCGATGTTAACGGTGAAAACCGCCATCCTTTGTATCGCAAATTGATTGCCGCGGCACCAAAAGCTGTCGCCCCGGAGGGCAGCGGTTTTTATGAGCGCATGGCCAGCAAAGGGCGGGCACCGCTTTATCCGGATGATATCCTGTGGAACTTTGAAAAATTCCTGATTGGTCGTGATGGTCAGGTTGTTCAGCGTTTCTCACCGGATATGACACCCGAAGATCCTATCCTGATGGAAGCGATTAAGCTGGCGCTGGCAAAATAATGCCGTTGCTGCAACTTTATGACCTTGAGGAAGCAGGCAGACTGGGGCCGATTACGGCCCTGGTCGACAAGGCGCAAATGCTGCATCTCGTCGGGCCGAATGGTGCCGGGAAAAGCACGCTTCTGGCACGTCTCGCCGGTTTGACGCAGGGAAAGGGCAGTGTGCAGTTAAATGGTCGTCCGCTTGAGCAATGGCATGCGCCGCAACTGGCTCGTCATCGCGCTTACCTGTCCCAGCAGCAGACACCTCCCTTCGCTATGCCGGTCTGGCATTATCTGGCACTGCATCAGCATCACCATCCCAACGATAGCGTGGTTGAAGAGATTACGCATAAACTTGGGCTGGCGGATAAGCTGGGGCGCACGGTCAATCACCTCTCCGGTGGCGAATGGCAGCGGGTGCGGCTGGCAGCGGTGATTGCGCAAATTCATCCGGCAGCGAATGCGGATGGGCAACTCCTGTTGCTAGACGAGCCGATGAACAGTCTTGATGTCGCCCAGCAGGCCGCGCTGGATGGCATGTTAAGCGAGCTGGTGGCGGCAGGGATCACCGTTGTGATGAGCAGCCACGATCTCAACCATTCGCTGCGTCGTGCGCATCAGGTGTGGCTATTACGCCAGGGTAAACTGATTGCCAGTGGCCCACGCGATGAGGTGTTAACGTCGCAAAATCTGGCGACCGCATACGGTATGCCATTCCGTCGCCTCGACCTGGCTGGTCACAGGATGCTCATTCCTGAGGTATAGCAGTAAACGGAACTTGCAAGAATTGCAATTCACACGCTAAATTATTCCAGCATAACAAAAATAGAGGTTTTGCTGGATGCGCATCTGGTTTCTTCTGGCGGCATTAATTCTTTCAGGGTGCAGCAGTCATCGGGCACCGCCACCTAACGCACGCCTTTCTGATTCCATCACCGTCATTGCGGGGCTTAATGATCAACTGCGCGACTGGCGCGGTACGCCTTACCGCTATGGCGGCATGAGCCGCAATGGCGTCGATTGTTCGGCATTCGTGATGATGACCTTCCGCGATAAATTTAACCTTGAGCTTCCCCGCGATACGCGTAAACAGGCGGAAGTGGGAACGAAAATCGATAAGGATGAATTGCTGCCAGGCGATCTGGTGTTCTTCAAAACAGGATCCGGTGATAACGGTCTGCATGTGGGCATCTACGACACCGATAATGCCTTTATCCATGCATCCACCAGCCAGGGAGTCGTGCGTTCTTCGTTAAATAATGTCTACTGGCGCAAGAATTTCTGGCAGGCGCGTCGTATCTAATCCCCTTCCGATAGCAAGCAGCGAATAGCTAACCGGTTCGCTGCTTTTGTGAACTAAACGCAAATTTTGTTATTTTCCTCATCGTTCATTCATTTTTTCTTCAATATTTATTATTTAACTATTCGTTACCTTAAAGGGCTGTCAGTATCGTGGCATACGCTGGTGTGAGCAATTTAACCAGGATAAGCTTGCGCACGAAAATAAGGAATTTTCGACAATATAATGGGAAATGATGAAGTCAGTTTTGTTAAGTTCAACTACGTTGATGCATGTGCGCATTGGTTTTTCGATGCAGGATATCAACCTTAATGCGGGGTTGGCGCCATGATCGTATCGTTTGATGACACCTATCGCTCAGAGTTTTTACTACAGCCTGCGCGCAACGGTTACGGCACGCTTGTCGGGATTGAAATCGTGGTCAATTTCGTTGGGGCGGGTTCTGTACGGGCATCTGCAGAGCGGATAATGCCACGCCTGAGCCCAGACGAAACGCTGACGCTTTTTACTGAGCAATTAGAATTACTCGAATCCTGTAAGCTATTCTTTATTCAGCATCAACTTCTCGCCTGGATACATATTTCACCGGTTATTGTCGATGCATTGATCTCTAATGCTGAACTTGCCGAAACGGTAGCGAAATATCCTTTTCTCGAATTTACTGTGAATGAGAATTATCCCAACCTGACGAAAGGTAATGAAAATCATTCTCTCGTTTTGTTTAGCGAGCGGTATCCTTTAATCCTGGGAAGTTTTGGTGCCGGGGCGGCTTCCACTCGCGCCATTTTTGACGGGCTGTTTAAGCGGGTGGTGTTGGATAAAAACTTCATCCATCAGCGGCTGGCCTCGCGTTCGTTCGAACCCTTTATGCGCGCGATCGTCTCACAAATCTCCCCCTATTGCCGTTCGGTAATGATAGACGGTATTGACGATGAAAAAACCTTAAAGCGGGTGAAGCCGTATCAGTTCAGTGCCATGCAGGGGAATTTATGGCCAGCGGTCCCCGCCGCTCAGATAACCAGCCTGGTTCAGGGATAACCTTGCCTTTAACCCGTGTTTAACATTATCTAAACCCACTACAATGAAAGACAGGAGGTGCTATGACCCTGTCTTTTATTACCCGCTGGCGCGATGAGCTGCCTGGTTTTTATACTGCCCTTTCCCCGACACCGCTGAGTAATGCCCGCTTGCTTTGGCATAATGCCCCTCTGGCGAAAACCATGGGCATCGATCCCGCCCTGTTTACGCCGAACGAGGGGGCTGGCGTGTGGGGGGGCGAAACGCTGCTTCCCGGAATGTCACCGCTTTCGCAGGTCTATAGCGGACATCAGTTTGGCGTCTGGGCGGGGCAACTGGGCGACGGGCGCGGTATCCTGCTCGGCGAACAGCAACTGCCTGATGGTTCAACGCTGGACTGGCATCTGAAAGGTGCCGGGCTTACGCCGTATTCCCGTATGGGTGATGGCCGCGCGGTGCTGCGCTCAACCATTCGTGAAAGCCTGGCCTCTGAGGCCATGCACCATCTGGGGATTGCGACGACACGTGCGCTTTCTATTGTCACCAGTGACACGCCTGTTTACCGCGAAAGCGTTGAGCAGGGGGCGATGATGATGCGCATTGCGCAAAGTCATATCCGTTTTGGCCACTTTGAGCACTTCTATTATCGGCGCGAACCTGAAAAGGTACGCCAACTGGCGGATTTTGTGATTCGTCATTACTGGCCGCATCTGCAGGATGATGCCAACAAATATGAAGTCTGGTTTCGGGATGTCATTGCCCGTACCGCCGCGCTGATGGCTCGCTGGCAGGCGGTCGGCTTCGCCCATGGGGTGATGAATACGGACAACATGTCGATTCTGGGACTGACGATTGATTACGGCCCCTACGGTTTTCTTGATGACTACCAGCCCGGTTTTATCTGCAATCACTCGGACTACCAGGGACGTTACAGCTTCGATAACCAGCCAACAATTGCCCTGTGGAATCTGCAACGGCTGGCGCAAACTCTGTCGCCGTTTATGAGTGCCGATGTGCTCAATGTGGCGCTGGACAGTTATCAGCCGGTATTGCTGAGTGAATATGGCATATTGATGCGCCAGAAACTGGGCTTTTTTAGCCAGCAAAAGGATGACAATGTGTTGTTAAGCGAGCTTTTCGCTTTGATGAAGCGTGAAGGCAGCGACTATACCCGCACTTTCCGTATGTTAAGCCATACCGAGCAGATGAGCGCCAGCAACGCGCTACGTGACGAGTTTATCGATCGCGAAGCGTTTGACAGTTGGTTTAGTCGCTACCGCGCGCGGCTGGCGCAGGAGACCATTGCGGATGCGCAACGTCAGCAGCAGATGCAAAACGTAAACCCGGCGGTTGTGCTGCGTAACTGGCTCGCACAGCGGGCGATTGAACAGGCAGAGCAGGGAAATACCGAAGAACTGGAGCGTCTGCATGCCGTCTTGCGGGAGCCTTATACAGAGCGCAACGATGACTATAGCCGTCGCCCACCGGACTGGGGTAAAAGACTGGAGGTTAGCTGTTCAAGCTGAGCCTCTATTTCGTTAGTATCAGTTTCCCGGCGTGCGTCTGTCGCAACAGATATTCTTGTCCCTGATGTTCAATGACAACGCGCGCCGAATCCCCCAACAGGGTTTTGCTGTTGATGCGGCGATCCTCAGGATGAATAGTGGCTGGGCTGGCAGGTAGTTTCTCTGCCGGAGTGGTCGGCTTATCCTTGTTCGACATTTCACGCTAACTGTTTGGATATGACAATGATAATTATTATTAATACCTGCCGTGCGGGCTGCAAGTAATATTTGGAAAACCAATCATTTGGGGTAGGGGGAAGCGTCCCGCCGGGAGACCCGACGGGAAAAAGGATTACAAACGTGAGGAGACTGCCGCAGCGAGTTTATCGAGCAATACTTCGCTGTCTTCCCAGCTCAGGCACGGGTCAGTGATAGACTGCCCGTATACCAGCGGCTGGCCGCTGACGATCTTTTGCGTACCCTCTTGCAGGAAACTCTCCGCCATCACCCCCGCAATTGCCGTGGAGCCATCACGAATCTGCTGACAGATGTCATCGCAGACTTCAAGCTGGCGACGATGCTGTTTCTGGCAGTTGCCGTGACTGAAATCGACGACCAGTTGCTCCGGCAGATCAAACTCACGCAAAGTTGCGCAGGCGGCGGCAATATCGTCGGCGTAGAAATTCGGTTTTTTTCCGCCACGCATAATGATATGCCCGTAAGGGTTACCGCTGGTCTGGTAAATGGTCATCTGTCCGGTTTTGTCCGGCGAGAGGAACATATGGCTGGTTCGCGAAGCGCGAATCGCGTCTACTGCAATTCGGGTGTTACCGTCAGTACCGTTTTTAAAGCCTACCGGACAGGAGAGCGCCGACGCCATCTCGCGGTGGATCTGACTTTCTGTGGTACGCGCGCCAATCGCCCCCCAACTGATCAGATCAGCAATAAATTGTCCTGTCACCATATCCAGAAATTCGGTTGCTGTCGGTACGCCCAGCTCATTCACTGCGAGCAGGAGTTTGCGTGCCAGTTCGATGCCATGGTTAACGCGGTAGCTGCCGTTCAGATCGGGATCGGAAATCAACCCTTTCCAGCCCACTACGGTTCGCGGCTTTTCAAAATAGGTGCGCATCACAATTTCCAGTTGCGCACTGTGCTTTTGCCTTAACCCCTGCAGGCGACGGGCATAATCCATTGCTGCGTCCAGATCGTGAATGGAGCAGGGGCCAATAATCACTAATAGCCGTTTATCTTCACCGTTGAGGATTTTCTCGATACGGCGACGGGATTGTGTGACATGTTCCGCAACTGCAAGGGAAACGGGATGCCGCTGCGCGAGCTCTGCCGGAGTAACCAGACTCTCGATGCGCGCAGTGCGAAGTTCATCGGTTTTGTTCATCAGAATTCTCAAAATTTTGTGCTCAAACGGCCAAATGCCGGAGGCGATGCGCACACCTTAAACCAATCCTTGCTTAATTCAATAGCAGGTTGTGATGCGCATCACATCGAAGGCCAGCATGATAGCAAAATTGTAACCTATGTACTAGTGTCTTAGTACATGCGGCGGTTAAGCCCCATCATGTCGAGAATTTTGGTGGCGATCTCTTCTACCGAATAGTTGGTACTGTTTAACCAGGGGATCTGATTTTTACGGTAAAGCGCTTCCACCTCTGCCACTTCCATGCGGCACTGGCGTAATGAAGCGTAACGGCTATTTTCACGGCGCTCTTCGCGAATGGCGGCCAGGCGCTCAGGATTAATGGTCAGACCAAATAATTTATGCTGGAGCGGCTTCAATGAAACAGGCAGAACGAGATTATCCATGTCATCGGCAATAAAAGGATAATTAGCTGCACGGATACCGAATTGCATTGCCAGATAAAGGCTGGTTGGCGTTTTGCCGCAACGGGAAACACCCAACAAAATCACCTGGGCCTGATCCAGGTTGCGCAACGAAATACCGTCATCATGAGCCAGCGTGTAATCAATAGCGGCAATCCGCGCATCATATTTCGTCAGGTTGCCTGGATTTAACCCATGGGTACGATGCGCAATAGGTGTCGGGTCGAGTTTTAATTCTTGCTGTAATGGTGCCACCAGTGCCTGAACAATGTCCTGACAGAATCCTTCGCTTTGTAAAATAATGGTGCGGATTTCAGGCAGTACGATGGAATAAAACACTAACGGACGTACGCCCGTCTGCTGATAGATAGCGTCAATCTGGTCCTTCACTGCTCTGGCGCGGCTTTCATTCTCCACGAACGGCAGCGTGATGCTATTGATGGCAACAGGGAATTGCGACATCACCGCATGGCCTAATACCTCTGCGGTGATAGCGGTACCATCGGAAATATAAAAAACCTGGCGATCCACAGCGCTGTCCATTTTACCCTTCCTGATTGTCATGCGTAATTACCTGAAAGCATAAATTAAAGTCATCCATCTGCGTAGCGTCTTTTCTAAATTTTTAAAATGAAACGGTATTTTTGTTTTTAATGAAAAGTATGGTTCATTTTTATTATGCGCTTAAAAAAAGAATGACTTTGAGGATTTTCCGATTATCGAATACGGAATCGTTGACGGGAAAGTGTCCGAAAAGACAAAAATTTAAATTGCTTGAACGATTCACCGTTTTTTCAGCCGGAATATTTATGCCAGGATGAAAAGGTAGTAAATGCTTTATTACCCCATTCAAATATCACAAAAGGATTGTTTAGATGTCCAACAATGGCTCGTCTCCGCTGGTGCTTTGGTATGACCAACTCGGCATGAATGATGTAGACAGAGTTGGGGGCAAAAATGCCTCCCTTGGTGAGATGATTACTAATCTGTCCGGTATGGGCGTAAGCGTACCCAATGGGTTTGCTACCACTGCCGATGCGTTTAACCAGTTTCTCGATCAAAGCGGCCTGAATCAGCGCATCTATGACCTGCTGGATAAAACGGACATTGACGACGTTTCCGAGCTGGCGAAAGCTGGCGCGCAGATTCGCCAGTGGATAGTCGATACCCCGTTCCAGCCGGCGTTCGAAGATGCGATCCATCAGGCATATGTCAAACTGTCTGCTGATGACGAGCAGGCATCCTTTGCGGTGCGTTCTTCCGCAACGGCAGAAGATATGCCAGACGCCTCCTTTGCGGGCCAACAGGAAACCTTCCTGAACGTGCAGGGGTATGACGCCGTGCTGGTGGCGGTGAAGCACGTCTTCGCCTCCCTGTTCAATGACCGTGCGATCTCTTACCGCGTGCATCAGGGTTACGATCATCGCGGTGTTGCGCTCTCTGCCGGGGTGCAACGGATGGTGCGCTCAGACATCGGTTCTTCCGGCGTGATGTTCTCTATCGATACGGAATCCGGCTTTGATCAGGTGGTATTTGTCACCGCGGCCTGGGGGCTGGGTGAAATGGTGGTACAGGGTGCAGTCAACCCGGATGAATTTTATGTTCATAAGCCAACACTGGCGGCTGGGCGTCCGGCTATCGTGCGCCGCACGATGGGGTCGAAGAAAATTCGCATGGTCTATGCACCAACCCAGGAGCATGGCAAACAGGTGCGTATCGAAGACGTCGAACAGGCTAACCGCGATCGTTTCTCGCTGACCAACGAGGAAGTGCAGGAGCTGGCGAAACAGGCTGTGCAGATTGAAAAACACTATGGCCGGCCGATGGACATTGAATGGGCGAAAGACGGCCATACTGGCAAACTATTCATTGTGCAGGCGCGCCCGGAGACCGTGCGCTCTCGCGGTAAAGTGATGGAGCGTTATACGCTGCATGCGCAGGGCAAAATCATCGCCGAAGGGCGTGCGATTGGCCAGCGCATTGGCGCAGGCCCGGTGAAAGTGATTCACGATATCAGCGAAATGAATCGCATCGAAGCGGGTGATGTGCTGGTGACTGACATGACCGACCCGGACTGGGAACCGATCATGAAAAAAGCGGCAGCGATTGTCACCAACCGTGGCGGTCGTACCTGCCATGCGGCCATCATCGCTCGTGAGTTGGGGATCCCGGCGGTCGTCGGTTGTGGCGATGCAACGGAACGTATGAAAGATGGCGATAAAGTGACCGTCTCCTGCGCCGAAGGCGACACGGGCTATGTGTACGCCGAGATGCTCGATTTTAGCGTGAAAAGCTCAAGCATTGATGAAATGCCTGCGCTGCCGCTCAAAATCATGATGAACGTGGGCAACCCGGACAGAGCGTTCGATTTTGCCTGTCTGCCGAATGAAGGTGTCGGCCTGGCGCGCCTGGAATTTATTATCAACCGTATGATCGGCGTGCACCCGCGTGCATTGCTGGAGTTTGACGATCAGGACGTGAAACTGCAAAACGAAATCCGCGAAATCATGAAAGGTTATGATTCGCCGAAAGAGTTTTATGTTGGACGTCTGACCGAAGGCATCGCAACGCTGGGGGCGGCATTCTATCCAAAACGGGTGATTGTGCGTCTGTCAGACTTTAAATCCAACGAGTATGCCAACCTCGTCGGCGGTGAACGTTACGAACCGGACGAAGAGAACCCGATGCTCGGCTTCCGTGGTGCCGGTCGCTATGTCTCCGACAGTTTCCGTGACTGTTTCGCGCTGGAATGTGAGGCGGTGAAGCGTGTGCGCAACGAAATGGGGCTGACCAACGTGGAAATCATGGTCCCGTTTGTCCGTACCGTTGAGCAGGCGAAAGCGGTGGTGGAAGAGCTGGCACGTCAGGGGCTCAAGCGTGGTGAAAACGGACTCAAGATCATCATGATGTGCGAGATCCCGTCGAATGCGCTGCTCGCTGACCAGTTCCTGGAGCACTTTGACGGCTTCTCTATCGGTTCAAACGACATGACGCAACTGGCGTTGGGGCTGGACCGTGACTCCGGTGTGGTTTCTGAGCTGTTTGATGAGCGTAATGACGCGGTGAAAGCCCTGTTGTCGATGGCCATTCGCGCTGCCAAAAAACACGGCAAATATGTCGGTATCTGTGGGCAGGGTCCGTCGGACCATGAAGACTTCGCGGCCTGGCTGATGGAAGAGGGGATCGATAGCCTCTCCCTGAACCCGGACACCGTGGTTCAAACCTGGCTGACGCTGGCTGAACTGAACAAATAATCCATTACTCCCTTACGATAAAACCTCACTTCTTCCGAAGTGGGTTTTTTTTATGGCGGAAATCCGGCTGGAATAAGTAAATTCTTAGCTGAAACAAAATGTGTTTGCGCACGCTTACCTTAGAGATGTGTCAGCAATCGAATTACACTGGCCTCGTTTTAACACATCTGCACGATTTAAATACTCCAGCCTGTCCTTTGCAGATGCCTCTGATCGCATGTGCTGCGTCAGATATATTTTTCTTTTCGTTTTTTCAGGGAATCTGCGCGACCGCGTAAAGCTGTATGAATGTGGCTGCATTGCCATGCTCATACCTTGCGCTTTTATTTTAGTTGGCTACCAGAACTGCAAAAAAATAACGACAGCCTGCCTGCTGATGGTTACGGATACATTTTGCGATCGGTCAGTCAGAAAACTCTGTCAGGTTATTTATATCGAGATGCGAGAATCTTCTATTCACGCATCCCAATGATCTCATCTCAATTAAGGTAAATGCCATGAAACGTTTATTGCTGATTGCGACCGTGCTCTCCTGCATCGCGCTTAACGGCTGCGCATCGTATAACGATCATATTAAAGCGTGCGACGGAGAGGATGTGAGTACCGCGCATCTGGCCTTTGATTATCTGCCGATTGGCGCGCTACTTGATAACGGAACCTGTGCTGTTACCGGCAACGGTGCGCACTTTAGCAACACGGATGGCGCAAAATGAATTTCTATCAAACGGATACGTTAGCGGCAGTCATTGCACGCCTGAAAGAGCTTACCCGCGAATATCATGCTTATGAAAATACGCTGGCGCAGTTATGTGATGAGGGGGAAAAGGCCCTCAGAATACATAGCGAAGACGCATATAACACTTTTATGTCTGAATGTGGTTCAACACTGGCGGCAATTAAGGTAGAACTATGACGCGATTGTTATTATTGTTAACCGCCTGTATTTATTCCTGCGCAGCTATAGCTGGTCCGGTTAATGGGAATTGGCTGACGAAGGAATCCGTTATCTGTATTAACGGTATGAGTGTAATAAAATATGATTACAACCATGCTGAATTAGCCAATACCACACTGGATATAGCAGTGAATGGCAAAACGGTTCGCACGATAAAAGGCCTGAATGTCTTTGACCATTGGGACAGCACATTGGATGCCGTCGAATTTGTCCATTTTAAATATGACGGGAAGGCGTACAACATCTATATCCAGGACAGCAAAGGGGAAGGCATCATGCATTTTGATTACACCAGCCCCGCCGTAGACTGTGCTGTCATGACAGGCGTTAATGTATGAGGTGGCTTATCATTATCGGCTTCTTACTATTTGCCGTATGGACGATTCAGGATGCCCCCCGATGAGACGCGACAGACGTAACCGCGTCACAGAGTTCTTCCCCGCAGGTTCACCTGCCTCACCGCCTGTTTGAGGGATAAAAAAAAGCCCATCGTGGGAGATGGGCAAAGACTACACACAGCAATTCGTTGTTTCACTCAGGGGATTTCCATGCTTATAAATCAAGGTGTTGATTTATAACCGTGACCTTATAGTAGGCCATCCGGGATTTTAGCGTCGATCAGATTCGTCTCATTAGTTAAACGGCGGTTAAGATTTTGCGGGGAAAACGGCGCAAACCTCCTGTCAGGAGGCTTGCGCACGGGAGGGACAGTAAATAAATGATTAGCAGTGCTTCATAATCATCGAAGCTGGCGTATCATATGCGGGTATCATCTGCATCGTGTATCTCTTCCAGCGCGTCATTTTCCTCCGGCCCTGGCATGGGCGCTTCGTTAACCCAGGCGGAAAAGAGTCGCCATGAAACAGCCAGTAACACCGGACCAATAAACAGCCCGATCATCCCAAATGCCACCAGACCGCCAATAACGCCGGAAAGAATCAGTATCATCGGCAGATCGGCCCCCATACGAATCAGCACGGGACGGATAAAGTTATCCAGCGTGCCGACCACGCAACTCCAGACCAGTAACACCGTGCCCCATGTTGAGTCGCCGCTCCAGTAGAGCCAGATAATTGCAGGCACCAACACAACCAGCGGGCCCAGTTGTACCAGACACGTCATCAACATAATGACTGTGAACAGCGTGGCGTATGGCACTCCTGTCACCGCCAGGCCAATCCCTCCCAGTACCGCCTGCACCAGCGCGGTGACAACCACGCCGAGCGCGACAGCACGGATGGCCTGCCCGGCCAGCAGAACGGCAGCATCGCCGCGCCTGGCCGCCAGACGATAGGCAAAATGGCGAATCCCCTGTGCGACCTGCTCGCCGCGCCAGTACAGCAGAGCGCTAAATAGCAACATCAGGGCACAATGCAACATAAAGCGACCGATATGTGCCGCCTGACCGACAAACCATGTGGTGGTCGTGCCGACATAAGGGCGTACTTTGGCAAGTATCGCGCTGCCGCCCATATCCAGCAGGTTGTGCCAGCCGCTATACAGCTTGTCGCCGATCAGCGGAATACTGTTCAGCCACTCCAGGGTCGGCGGTGTCATTTCACCCGATGTAATGGCCTGAATGACCGGACCGCTGTTATCCACCAGGCTATTAACCAGTAGCGCGACCGGAAGAATAAACAGCAGAATTAATAATAATGTCATCACGATGACTGCCAGTGAGCGGCGACCAAACAGCGCGCGCTGTACGCGCAGAAGCACCGGCCAGGTGGCAATAACCACGGTACCCGCCCAGGCGAAACCAAGAATAAAAGGCTGAACGATCCACAAACAGGCGATGATCATAAGGGCTAAAAACAGTACCGACAGCATCACCTGCGGTACATCCCGGGACTGCGATTGAAAGGCCATAAAACGTAATCACCTTAAGTGAGAGGATGCGAAATCAGTAAAGATAATGATTAATGATTTCAGCGGTTTTTGACAGTCTGATTCTGCCCGTAATTCTGGTGGGCGCATAAGAAAAAAATGTGATACAACGATGGATGCTGCAAGCAAACGATTAACTATTCACAACTACTAACAGTCAGGCAGGGTCAAGAGTAATGATCCCACAGATTTCTCAGGCACCGGGTGTCGTTCAATTGGTGCTGAATTTTTTACAGGCACTGGAGCAACAAGGTTTTACCGGCGATACCGCCACAAGTTATGCCGACAGGCTGACCATGGCGACCGACAACAGTATCTACCAATTGCTACCCGATGCCGTTGTCTTTCCCCGTTCTACTTCTGATGTCGCCTTAATTTCACGCATCGCGGCGGAAGCGCGTTTTCAGTCGCTGGTGTTCACACCGCGCGGCGGCGGCACCGGCACAAACGGTCAGGCGCTGAACCAGGGCATCATCGTTGATATGTCCCGCTATATGAACCGCATTATGGAGATTAATCCTGAGGAAGGATGGGTGCGGGTTGAAGCGGGCGTCATCAAAGATCAACTCAACCAGTTTCTTAAACCCTACGGCTATTTCTTCGCGCCGGAACTGTCCACCAGTAACCGTGCGACGTTGGGTGGCATGATCAATACCGATGCTTCCGGTCAGGGATCGCTGGTCTACGGAAAAACGTCCGACCATGTCCTCGGCGTGCGGGCCGTATTGCTTGGCGGCGATATTCTGGACACCCAACCGGTACCCGTTGAACTGGCGCAGACGTTGGGTAAAGCAAATACCGCAGTGGGGCGCATTTACCGCACCGTGTTCGAACGTTGCCGGGACAACCGTCAACTGATTATCGATAAATTCCCCAAACTCAACCGTTTCCTCACGGGGTACGACCTGCGCCATGTCTTCAATGATGAGATGACCGAGTTTGACCTGACCCGCGTGTTGACGGGCTCGGAGGGAACGCTGGCATTCATTACCGAAGCGCGGCTGGATATCACCCGTCTGCCGAAAGTGCGTCGTCTGGTAAATGTGAAATACGATTCGTTCGACTCCGCGCTGCGTAATGCCCCGTTTATGGTGGAAGCGCGCGCACTGTCGGTTGAAACGGTCGATTCAAAAGTCCTCAATCTGGCGCGCGAAGACATCATCTGGCACTCCGTAAATGAACTCATCACCGATGTGCCGGATAAGACCATGCTGGGTCTGAATATTGTCGAGTTTGCCGGTGATGATGAGGCGTTAATTAATGAGCAGGTTACCTCTCTGTGCGCTCGCCTGGATTCCCTGATGGCGGAAGGGGCGGGCGGGGTGATTGGCTGGCAGATTTGTGACGACCTGGCGGGCATTGAGCGTATCTACGCGATGCGTAAAAAAGCCGTCGGCCTGCTGGGCAATGCGAAAGGGGCGGCAAAACCGATCCCGTTCGCAGAAGATACCTGTGTGCCACCGGAACACCTTGCGGACTACATCGTCGAGTTTCGCGCATTGCTTGATAGTCATGGCTTGAGCTACGGCATGTTCGGTCATGTGGATGCGGGCGTATTGCATGTGCGTCCTGCGCTCGACATGTGTGACCCGCAACAGGAGGTTTTGATGAAGAAAATCTCCGATGATGTGGTGGCGTTAACGGCCAAATACGGTGGCTTGCTGTGGGGTGAGCACGGTAAAGGTTTCCGCGCCGAATACAGCCCGGCGTTCTTTGGTGCGGAACTGTACGCAGAGCTGCGCAAAGTGAAGGCTGCATTTGACCCGGCAAACCGTCTCAACCCGGGTAAAATTTGTCCCCCTGCGGGGATTGATGCCCCGATGAAGCAGGTAGATGACGTGAAGCGCGGTAGCTTCGACCGGCAAATCCCGATTGCCGTGCGCTCATCCTGGCGTGGGGCGATGGAGTGCAACGGCAACGGCCTGTGCTTCAACTTCGATGCCAAAAGCCCCATGTGCCCGTCAATGAAAATTTCCGGCGATCGTATCCATTCACCGAAAGGTCGCGCCACGCTGGTGCGCGAGTGGCTGCGTCTGCTGGCCGATCGCGGTATCGACCCGGTGAAGCTGGAAAAAGAGATGCCGGAAAAACGCGCCAGCCTGCGTTCGCTGATTGAGCGTACCCGCAACAGCTGGCATGCGCGTCACGGCGAGTATGATTTTTCGCATGAGGTGAAAGAGGCTATGTCGGGTTGTCTGGCCTGTAAGGCCTGTTCGACCCAGTGCCCGATCAAGATAGACGTGCCGGAGTTCCGCTCTCGCTTCCTGCAACTTTACCACACACGCTATCTGCGTCCGCTGCGCGATCACCTGGTTGCGACCGTGGAAAGCTACGCGCCGTTGATGGCCCGGGCGCCGAAAACGTTCAATTTCTTTATGAGCCAGCCGTGGGTGCGTTCGCTTTCACAAAAACATATTGGCATGGTGGATCTGCCGCTGTTGTCTGTTCCCTCATTACAACGGCAGATGATTGGCCACCGTTCGGCGAACCTGACGCTGGAACAGCTTGAAACATTGAGCGATGCGGAAAAAGCCACTACGGTGCTGGTGGTGCAGGATCCATTCACCAGTTACTACGATGCGCAAGTGGTGGCCGATTTCGTTCGTCTGGTGGAAAAACTGGGCTACCAACCCGTTGTCCTGCCCTTTTCGCCGAATGGCAAAGCGCAGCATATCAAAGGCTTCCTGCAGCGTTTTGCGAAAACCGCACAGAAAACCTCGGATTTTCTCAACCGGGTTGCGCAACTGGGCATGCCGATGGTGGGCGTCGACCCGGCGCTGGTGCTCTGCTACCGGGATGAATACAAGCAGACGCTCGGTGAGAAGCGTGGCGATTTTCACGTCATGCTGGTACACGAATGGTTGCCTTCTGCACTGGAAGGACGTGAGAATCGCGCCATCAGCGGTGAATCCTGGTACCTGTTTGGCCATTGTACTGAGGTGACAGCGCTGCCTGCTTCCGTTTCGCAATGGACGTCCATTTTTGCCCGTCTGGGCGCGAAGCTGGAAAACGTCAGCGTAGGGTGCTGCGGCATGGCAGGAACCTATGGACATGAAGTCAAGAACCACGCTAACTCATTGGGGATTTACGAGTTGTCCTGGCATCAGGCGCTACAACGTTTACCCCGTAGCCGCTGTCTGGCGACAGGCTACTCCTGTCGCAGCCAGGTGAAACGCGTGGAAGGAAATGGCGTACGCCATCCGTTGCAGGCGCTACTGGAGATAATAGGATGATCTGGAAACGTGAGGTAACCCTTGACGCGCTCAATGCGATGGGCGAGGGCAATATGGTAGGACTGCTCGATATCCGTTTTATTGCAATTCATGACGACTCGCTGGAAGCAACAATGCCGGTTGATAGCCGCACACATCAGCCGTTTGGTTTGCTGCATGGCGGCGCTTCTGTGGTGCTGGCGGAATCGCTGGGTTCCGTTGCCGGATATTTATGTACCGAAGGTGAGAAGAAAGTGGTTGGTATAGAGGTGAATGCCAATCATATTCGTTCCGCACGGAGCGGGCGTGTGCGCGGCGTCTGCCGTGCAGTGCATACCGGTAGCCGACATCAGGTATGGCAAATTGATATTTACGATGAGCAGGATAAATTATGCTGCACTTCGCGCCTCACCACTGCGGTCATCTGAGATAAATTTGCGACAGGGAAACCTGTCGCAAAAATTCATATTTTCTTCATTCATTTTCACATTCAGACTTGTCCATTCGTGCTATATTGGGCGGGTTTGAAAACCGCTTCGATGGCCATCGAAGCCAGACGCTGTAACGCATAAAGACCTAATGAAGTGATTCGTTGTTTCCTTAAGCGCTACTCCCTACAGGCTTACAGGTAACAATAATGCATTCATCGTTTAAACGGGCGTTTTTACATCTACGCCATTGGGGCACATGGGCCGGGCTTGGCCTGCTCTGGTTGCTCGTTCAACTGCCTTATCCTCTTCTCTCCCGTCTGGGAGAAACCCTCGGAAAATTAGCCCGTCCTTTTCTTAAACGTCGCGAACGTATTGCCCGCCGCAATCTGGAACTTTGCTTTCCAAATATGGGCGATGAACTCCGCGAAGCAATGATTGAGAAAAACTTCATGTCGCTCGGCATGGCGCTGTTTGAAACCGGTATGGCCTGGTTCTGGTCTGATAGCCGGGTGCGCCGCTGGTTCGACGTGGAAGGTTACCAGAACCTTGTTGCCGCGCAGGCAAGCCAGCGTGGCGTGATGGTTGTCGGTGTCCATTTTATGTCGCTGGAGCTCGGCGGCCGCGTGATGGGGCTGTGTCAGCCGATGATGGCGACCTACCGTCCGCATAACAGCGAGTTGATGGAGTGGGTGCAGACGCGAGGCCGTATGCGTTCCAATAAATCGATGATCGACAGACGTAATCTGAAAGGTCTGGTGAGCGAACTGAAAAAAGGCGAGGCCGTCTGGTTTGCCCCCGATCAGGATTACGGCAGCAAGGGCAGCACCTTCGCGCCATTTTTCTCTGTCGAAAACGCGGCAACCACCAACGGTACTTATGTGTTATCCCGTCTTTCCGGAGCTTCAATGTTGACGGTGACCATGGTGCGTAAGGTGGATCGCTCAGGTTATTCGCTGCATATCGGCAAGGCGATGACCGATTACCCGGCGAAAGATGAACACGAAGCCGCAAGCTATATCAATAAAGTCATTGAACGTGAGATTCTGCGCGCGCCGGAACAGTATTTGTGGATCCATCGTCGCTTCAAAACCCGCCCGCCAGGAGAAGCTTCGCTGTACCTGTAATTCCTGCCCCCGGTCGGCGCACAGCCGGCCGGTTACTGGTTCGCCAGAACGGACTCCGCCAGTTTTTCTCCTGACAAAAGACGACATCGTCCCCCATCCACCCACGATGGATCTGCCGATATTGCTTACGGAGCAGAACACTGCGCCTTTCGCGAAACGTCACATTTTCGCGGCGATAGCGTATTAATCGAGCTCCGGAATCGCCACTTTTTTGAGCTTAATGACGAAGTGATTTTCATGACGGGTAATTTTCGCGCCGTCGTCACAATATTCGGTTGAGAGCTGGAAAAACGCATCCGCGTCAACATCGAACGCCAGTTCGATTTCACTGTACTTCCCTGAGTTAAGCATCTGATAAACTTGCTTTAAGCTGTGTGCTTTGGCTATCGACATGATAAAAGAACCTCAGAAGTGATGACGAAGTGGTTAAAACCTGACCATTGGTTTATAGCAGGCAGTGGCAAAATTTCCATCCGATAAGCAGGGGGCAGCACGTAACGTTAACAGGGAAATTTTACACCTTGAATAATGTTATATTATAACATAACATCATTTCTTTTCGTAAACCGAGGGACGGATTTTGGTCAGCCATTTTGCAAAAACAACGATAGTTCTGGGGACGCTTTTAGTAAGCGCGAATGCCTTTTCTCATGGTCACCATTCACACGGGAAACCGTTGAGTAAAATAGAGGAAAAAGCGGCGAACGGTGAATTTAACGATAGCGATGTCAGGGACAGAAAGCTGACCGACTGGGACGGTATGTGGCAGTCTCTCTATCCTTATCTGCAAAGCGGCGATCTGGATCCGGTGTTGCGGAAAAAGGCAGAGAAAGACAAGCGTAAATCGTTCGATGAACTGAAAGCATACTACCGCAAGGGATATGCCACCGATATCGATACAATCGGTATTGAAAATGGGGTGATGGAATTCCATGTTGGCGACAATGTGAGCGCCTGTAAATATGATTACGCCGGGCATAAAATCCTGACGTATACCTCCGGCAAGAAGGGCGTGCGTTACCTGTTCGAATGTAAAGATGCCAGCAGTAAGGCGCCAAAGTTTGTGCAGTTTAGCGATCATATTATTGCACCGCGCACTTCCACGCATTTCCATATTTTTATGGGTAATACCTCTCAGGAGGCGCTGCTAAAAGAGATGGACAACTGGCCAACTTATTACCCTTATCAGCTTAAAAAAGATCAGATTGTTGATGAGATGCTTCACCATTAACGGAAAATCTGTGCCCGCTTCGGCGGGCCTTTTGCGTCTTCCTGCGCTTTAGTTTCTCCGCCAGCTCTTGTAGCATAGGCCGCTCATCGGCTTTAACGGTATTTGCAGGAGGCAAAGTGTTTGCCGAATATGGTGTTATCAGTTTTTGGTCTTATTTTATCGGGGCGATTTTCATTATCTTAGTGCCTGGTCCGAATACCTTCTTTGTGCTCAAAACCAGCGTGGCGGGTGGGCTGAAAAATGGCTATGTCGCTGCTGCGGGCGTGTTTATCGGCGATGCGGTGTTGATGTTCCTCGCCTATATGGGGGTGGCAACACTTATCAAAACAACGCCAGTATTGTTCAATCTGGTCCGTTATCTTGGCGCGTTTTACCTGCTCTGGCTGGGGGTGAAAATGCTCTACAGTACGCTTTCTCGTAAGGGAAAAAGCGTGAGTGAGCATGAGGTACATAAGGGCGATATCTTCAAGCGTTCGCTGGTACTGAGCCTGACCAACCCGAAAGCAATTTTGTTTTATGTGTCGTTTTTCGTGCAGTTTATCGACATCCATTATACCAACACGGGAATGGCGTTCTTTATTCTGGCCAGTACGCTGGAGTTAATCAGCGTCTGTTATTTCAGCTTCCTGATTATCTCCGGGTCCTATGTGACACAGTTTGTGAAAACGAAAAAACGTCTCGCAAAACTTGGCAACTCTTTAATTGGTCTTATTTTTGTCGGTTTTGCCGCCCGACTGGCAACGCTGCAATCCTGAATAGCATTAAGGCCTGCGTTTAACGGGCCTTATTGCAATGTCCGGGCAGGCTCCCGATTCCACTTTTTTGATGCCAGGGTCAGGATTAATAGTCGTCATCGGTATCTTTTAATCGGGAGCGGATAACGAGGACAGCAAAGATAATGACAATGGCAAGAATGCCCAGGAACCAACGCATGATGACGGCCACTTTGGGTAGAGACACTATTTAGGCATCTTATCATTATAAGACCTGCGTAATGCATTCATTTCGCGTATGAAAACTATGCATAACTGTGTCTTGTTATTTCGCCATACGGAAGGGCAAACCGTGGACCTGTCGTCGGCGCATCACTATTCTGCGTCGAATTTTTGCTATCTGGCGCGCCGCCCCGGTGCTTTTTTCCTGTGTAAAACAACAGCGGTTTTAAAAAACATACTGAATTTCATAATTGCTGCATTGACTGCGAGCATTGATTAAATAACATCGTTTCCCCAACCCTCACTTTTTGTGGTGTGTGATGAAAATCTATCTGGTCCGCCACGGTGAAACCGTCTGGAATGTTGAAAACAGAATTCAGGGGCACCTTGATAGCCCGGTTACGGAGGTCGGTATCAGGCAGATCTCTGCACTGTGTCGGGATCTGGCAGACAAATCCATTACCTCTGTCATCGCTTCACCTTTGGGCCGTTCAGTGACCGCAGCCGGGCAAATTGCCTCGCACTTAGATTGCCCGCTGCACCTTAATCCTGCCCTTGTCGAACGTCATTTCGGCGAGTTAGAAGGCAAACGCATTAGCGAACTGACAGAGAAAGAGCGCGCGCAGGCTGAGGCGATGCTTTCCGGCAGTTTGGCTATCGGGCCGCAAAATGGCGAAGCACTACAGGATGCCACTCAACGAGTCCTTGACGCGCTGTCAGTCTTGTCAGCCCGGCAAAGCAATGTGTGCGTTGTTTCCCACGGGCACGTTATCCAGTCAGTTATCAATACCCTGGTGGGGAATAATGCAGACCATTTTGAGCGGTACGCGCATTTAAATGGCGCTTATTCAGTTCTGTCCTGCCCGGAAAAAGGGCTCACCGTAGAGAAATGGGGCATATCGACCCATCTTTTTTCCCGAAGTAGGCAATGAGCATTTGTTCTGCTGGCGGTTAAATGTGCCGTATCTCGTTGATTATGCATTTTGTGATGCAGTTAACTTTCTGATATCAGGAAAAGTTTTCGAAGATCCCATTTTTAGCTCCCTATCTCAAAAATAGGTATTACCTATACATCTTTTACTGACGCAGACAGACCTTCCTTGCCGCTGAAAATAGCTATTATTTATCAAATCATTAAACAATTTTTCACTTATCTGTAAAGCCTTCGCACAGAGTCTATGCTTATACCATGAGCTTAAAAAACGGGCAGTACACGAATAACCCTTCGGAATAGAGGTTGAAGTGATAATCATTATCACTAACATAGTGTTATGTCCTTCATGATGTATGACGTGAGGTAGAACTATGGAATTGCAATCAGAGACGTTCGACCCGGCAGACTTTTCCTGGCGCGGGCTAACGATGACACCCGCCGCCGCAGAACATATTCGCGGATTAACCCGTAAGCAACCTGACCTGCTGGGTGTCCGGCTGGGCATTAAACAGACCGGATGCGCAGGTTTTGGTTATGTGCTGGACACCGTCACGCAGCCGGATAAAGACGACCTGCTTTTTGAAAGTGAGGGTGCACGACTCTACGTGCCGCTCGCGGCGATGCCATTTATTGACGGCACCGAAGTGGACTATGTGCGCGAAGGTTTAAACCAGTTATTCAAATTTCATAACCCGAAAGCCCAGAATGAATGTGGCTGTGGCGAAAGCTTTGGGGTATAGGCGGTACTATGTCTCGTAATACTGAAGCAACAGATGATGTCAAAACCTGGACCGGGAACCTCAATTATAAAGAGGGTTTTTTTACCCGGCTAACCACTGACGAACTGGCGAAAGGCATTAATGAAGATGTCGTGCGGGCGATCTCAGCCAAACGTAACGAGCCTGAATGGATGCTGGAGTTTCGCCTGAGCGCATTTCGTGCCTGGCTCGAGATGGAAGAGCCGCATTGGCTGAAAGCCCATTACGCGAAACTCGATTATCAGGATTACAGCTACTATTCCGCGCCTTCCTGCGGAAGTTGTGATGATACCTGTGCTTCGCAGCCGGGGGCCGTTCAGCAAACTGGCGCAAATTCTTTCCTGACTGACGAAGTGGAAGCGGCATTTAACCAACTGGGCGTGCCGGTCCGTGAAGGGCGCGAAGTGGCGGTCGATGCCATTTTTGACTCCGTCTCTGTTGCCACCACCTACCGGGAAAAACTCTCCGAACAGGGTATTATTTTTTGCTCGTTTGGTGAGGCCATTCATGACCATCCTGAGCTGGTGAAAAAATACTTGGGTACCGTCGTGCCCTCCAATGACAACTTCTTTGCGGCGTTGAATGCGGCGGTCGCCTCTGACGGTACGTTTATCTACATCCCGAAAGGGGTGCGCTGCCCGATGGAATTGTCGACCTATTTTCGCATCAATGCCGAAAAAACCGGTCAGTTCGAACGCACCATTCTGATCGCGGATGAAGGCAGCTACGTGAGCTATATCGAAGGTTGCTCCGCACCCGTGCGCGACAGTTACCAGCTTCATGCGGCCGTGGTAGAGGTCATCATCCATAAAGATGCAGAAGTGAAATATTCTACTGTGCAGAACTGGTTCCCCGGCGATAACAACACTGGCGGTATCCTCAACTTCGTGACCAAGCGTGCGCTGTGCGAAGGCGAGAACAGCAAAATGTCCTGGACACAGTCGGAGACCGGTTCAGCTATCACCTGGAAATACCCCAGTTGCATCCTGCGCGGCGATAACTCCATCGGTGAGTTCTTCTCCGTGGCGCTCACCAGTGGTCACCAGCAGGCGGACACGGGCACCAAGATGATACACATCGGCAAAAACACCAAATCGACCATTATCTCGAAAGGGATCTCTGCCGGTCATAGCCAGAACAGCTATCGCGGGCTGGTGAAGATCATGCCGGGCGCCACCAACGCCCGTAACTTCACCCAGTGCGACTCCATGCTGATTGGCCCGGATTGCGGGGCGCATACTTTCCCGTATGTGGAGTGCCGCAATAACAGTGCGCAACTGGAGCATGAAGCCACCACTTCACGGATTGGGGAAGATCAACTGTTCTACTGCCTGCAGCGTGGTATCAGCGAAGATGATGCCATTTCAATGATCGTCAATGGATTCTGTAAAGACGTGTTCTCCGAGTTGCCGCTGGAGTTTGCTGTTGAAGCACAAAAATTGCTGGCTATTAGTCTTGAACACAGCGTCGGTTAAGAATTAAGGAATACACATGTTAAGTATTAAAGACCTGCAGGTAAGCGTTGAAGATAAAGAGATTCTGCGTGGCCTGAGCCTGGATGTGCGTCCGGGGGAAGTGCACGCGATTATGGGACCCAACGGTTCCGGCAAAAGTACGCTATCCGCAACGCTGGCAGGACGTGAAGATTATGAAGTTACCGGCGGCAGCGTCGAGTACAAAGGTAAGGATTTGCTCGAACTCTCCCCGGAAGATCGCGCCGGAGAAGGGGTGTTTATGGCTTTCCAGTATCCGGTAGAAATTCCTGGCGTCAGTAATCAATTCTTCCTGCAAACGGCGCTTAACGCCGTACGCAAATACCGTGAGCAGGACGAGCTGGACCGCTTTGATTTTCAGGACCTGATGGAAGACAAAATCAAGTTGCTCAAAATGCCGGAAGACCTGCTGACGCGCTCAGTTAACGTTGGTTTCTCCGGTGGCGAGAAGAAGCGTAACGATATCCTGCAGATGGCGGTGCTGGAGCCTGATTTGTGCATTCTTGATGAAACCGACTCCGGGCTTGATATTGACGCGCTAAAAATCGTTGCCGATGGCGTTAACGCGCTGCGTGATGATAAGCGCTCTTTCATTATTGTGACGCACTATCAGCGGATCCTGGATTACATCAAGCCGGACTATGTCCACGTGCTGTATCAGGGGCGCATTGTGAAATCCGGTGATTTCACACTGGTTAAGCAACTGGAGGAGCAAGGTTATGGCTGGCTTACAGAACAGCAGTAACGCGCTGCAACAGTGGCATCATCTGTTTGAGCAACAGGGTGGGGCGCGCTCAGAGCAGGCGCAACAGCATCTGCAACAAATGCTGCGTTTAGGGCTGCCGACGCGTAAACACGAAAACTGGAAATACACACCGCTCGACGGTTTGCTAAATAGCCAGTTTGTGACCACGGCGGGTGCGTTGAGCGCACAAGAGTGTGATGCACTCGCATTGCCGGTTGATGCCCTACGCCTGGTGTTTGTGGATGGGTATTACAACGCGACGCTCAGTGACGATATAGCCGGTTCTGGCTTCACCGTGACCATTAACGATGACCGTCAGACTTTGCAGGCCCCGGTGCAGCCGGAGGTGTTTTTACACTTAACAGAAAGCCTTGCGCAAAGCATCACTCATATTAGCGTCGGTCGTAATCAGCGGGCGACCAGGCCGCTTCTGCTGATGCATATCACCCAGGGGCTGGGCGGGGCTGAGATGAATACGGCTCATTACCGCCACCATATCTCACTGGCCGAAGGGGCCGAAGCGACAGTCTACGAACATTATGTCAGTCTGAATACGCATCGCCATTTCACCGGCGCGCGGCTGACCATGGACGTGGCGGCGAACGCCCAACTGCATCATGTCAAACTGGCTTTTGAAAACCCGGAAAGCTACCACTTTGCGCATAACGACATGCGTCTTGGCGCGGATGCAGCGGCGCACAGTCATAGCTTCCTGCTGGGCGGCGCGGTGTTACGCCACAATACCAGTACTCAACTCAACGGTGAAAATACCACGCTGCGTATGAACAGCCTGGCGATGCCGGTGAAATCAGAAGTGTGTGATACCCGCACCTGGCTTGAGCACAATAAAGGTTATTGCAATAGTCGCCAGTTGCACAAAACCATTGTCAGCGACAAAGGTCGTGCCGTGTTTAACGGGCTGATCAACGTTGCGCAACACGCCATTAAAACTGATGGACAGATGACCAACAACAACCTGTTGCTGGGACGACTGGCGGAAGTGGACACCAAACCGCAGCTGGAAATCTATGCTGATGACGTGAAATGTAGCCACGGTGCAACGGTCGGTCGTATTGACGATGAACAGATGTTTTACCTGCGCTCGCGTGGCATTGATCAGCAGGCGGCACAGAAGATGATCATTTACGCCTTCGCCGCTGAGCTCACCGAAGCGATCAGCGACGAAGCGCTCAGGCAGCAGGTGCTGGCGCGCATTGGCCAACGCCTTGCGGGAGGCTTAGCATGAGTTTTTCCGTTCACAGCGTACGCGCCGATTTCCCGGTCCTGACGCGTGAAGTTAACGGGGTGCCGCTGGCGTATCTGGACAGTGCAGCCAGCGCGCAAAAACCGAATCAGGTTATTGATGCCGAAGCGGAGTTTTTTCGCCACGGCTATGCGGCGGTGCACAGAGGGATCCATACCCTGAGCGCCGAAGCCACGCAGCGCATGGAACAGGTTCGCACACAAGTCGCCGGTTTCCTGAACGCCCGGATACCAGAAGAGTTGGTTTTCGTGCGTGGCACCACCGAAGGCATCAATCTGGTAGCCAACAGTTGGGGCAACAGTCAGGTGCGGGCGGGCGACAATATCATCATCAGCGCCATGGAGCATCACGCGAATATCGTGCCGTGGCAGATGCTGTGTGAGCGCGTCGGTGCTGAGCTGCGCGTCATACCGCTCAATATCGACGGAACATTACAACGTGAGGCGCTGCCTGGCTTGTTTGATGCGCGTACGCGGCTGTTGGCGGTCACACAGGTCTCCAATGTGCTGGGAACCGAAAATCCGGTAGCGGAAATGATTGCGCTGGCCCATCAACATGGCGCGAAAGTGCTGATTGATGGCGCGCAGGCCATCATGCATCACACGGTCGATGTGCAGGCGCTGGATTGCGATTTCTACGTTTTCTCAGGCCATAAGCTCTACGGCCCGACGGGGATCGGCGTGCTGTATGTCAAAGAGGACATCTTACAGGCTATGCCGCCATGGGAAGGTGGCGGTTCTATGATTGCCACCGTGAGTCTGACCGAAGGGACAACCTATGCCAAAGCGCCGTGGCGTTTCGAAGCGGGAACGCCCAATACAGGGGGAATTATTGGTCTGGGGGCCGCGCTCGATTATGTCAGCGGCCTTGGGCTGGACGCGATTGCTCAC
Organism: Citrobacter sp. BDA59-3; assembly: GCF_015167655.1. Classification (NCBI taxonomy): domain Bacteria; kingdom Pseudomonadati; phylum Pseudomonadota; class Gammaproteobacteria; order Enterobacterales; family Enterobacteriaceae; genus Citrobacter; species Citrobacter sp. BDA59-3. Next base: position 3,141,158 of record NZ_CP063427.1, on the reverse strand, counting down.
TATGAGCAGACGCTAATGCGCTATGCCCTGAATGCGCTGGCGGATGTGCCCGATTTAACGCTCTATGGTCCGCAGGATCGTCTGGGGGTCATTGCCTTTAACCTCGGCAAACATCATGCCTATGATGTGGGGAGCTTCCTTGATAATTATGGTGTGGCCGTGCGAACAGGGCATCATTGCGCCATGCCGCTGATGGCTTTTTATAATGTTCCGGCAATGTGTCGTGCGTCACTGGTGATGTATAACACGCAAGAAGAGGTGGATCGTCTGGTGGCTGGCCTGAAACGTATTCATCAGTTGCTGGGCTAACAGAGAGGCATACATGGCCGTTTTACCCGACAGAGACAAACTACTGCGCAACTTTGGGCGCTGTGCCAACTGGGAAGAGAAGTATCTGTACATCATTGAGCTGGGGCAGCGGTTGCCTGCGCTCAGCGACGAGGCGCACAATCCGGAAAACATTATTCAGGGTTGCCAGAGCCAGGTCTGGATTATCATGCGCCGTAATGACGAAGGCGTGATTGAGCTGGCTGGCGATAGCGATGCAGCCATCGTCAAAGGGCTTATTGCCATTGTGTTCATTCTTTACCAGCAGATGACCGCGCAGGACATCCTGGCGTTCGATGTGCGCCCGTGGTTTGAAAAGATGTCTTTGACTCAACACCTTACTCCATCCCGTTCTCAGGGGCTGGAAGCGATGATTCGCGCAATTCGCTCCAAAGCCGCCAACATTAGCTAAACTAAATAGACAGCTTTCATCCTGTTACGCGAGGTGCATCCGCGCCTCGTTGGTTATTCAGCTTTCGGCCTCTGCCGTGATACAGGACATCCAGCATGAAACGCGCGTCTACTATAACATTGTCTCTTATTGGCGCTTTTAGCGCTATTCAGATGGCCTGGGCTGTGGATTATCCGCTCCCACCGGCCGGAAGTCGTCTTATCGGTCAAAACCAGACTTATACCGTTCAGGAGAGCGATAAAAACCTACAGGCTATTGCCCGGCACTTTGACACGGCGGCAATGCTGATTATCGAAGCCAATAACACTATCGCACCGGTACCCAGAGCGGGTACGGTCGTCACCATTCCGTCGCAAATGCTGCTACCGGATACGCCACGGGACGGGATCGTTGTTAACCTTGCTGAATTGCGGTTGTATTATTATCCACCCGGCAAAGATATCGTTCAGGTCTTCCCGCTGGGGATTGGTCAGCAGGGGCTTGAAACGCCGGTCACAACCACCCGTATCAGCCAGAAGATCCCCAACCCGACCTGGACGCCTACCGCAGGCATCCGCGCGCGTTCGCTGGCGCAAGGCATTGAATTGCCCGCTGTGGTACCCGCCGGGCCAAATAACCCGCTGGGGCGCTATGCGCTGCGTCTGGGGATAGGCAACGGCGAATACCTCATCCATGGTACCAGCGCGCCTGACAGCGTAGGGCTGCGTGTCAGTTCAGGGTGCATGCGGATGAACGCTGCGGATATTCAGTCACTGTTCTCACAGGTGAATACCGGTACGCGGGTCACTATCCTTAACGAGCCGGTCAAATACGCCGTAGAACCCGATGGACGCCACTATATCGAGGTACATCGACCTCTGTCGCAGAACGTCGGGGAGAATACGCAGACGCTGCCTATCTCTTTCCCGGCAGGCCTGGCGAGCACCATAGAGCAGGGGGGAGGTGACAGGGCGCTGATAGACAAAGCGTTATACCGACGTGCGGGTTATCCCGTCGCCATTCCGGCGAACAAAAGCGGCAAGGTAACAGCGGAAAGCGTTGTGTCGGCACAGAATCGTGATGCCAGCGCAGAGGTAAATACGGAAGAAAGCGGGAAGACCGTGACGCAGTAAAAAACAGGGAAGTGTAAATCGCAGATAAAAAAATGGCGCACAATGTGCGCCATTTCATCACAGGTACTCTTACTTACGGTAAGAATGAGCCTGGTTATCCAGACGCTGGTTAGCGCGAGCTGCGTCGTCTTTAGCAGCCTGAACGTCGGAACGGATTGCGTTCACGTCGTTGCTCAGCTGGTCAACTTTAGCGTTCAGAGTCTGAACGTCAGAAGACAGCTGATCGATTTTAGCGTTGCTGGAGCAACCAGCCAGCAGAGTAGAACCCAGGATTACCGCGCCCAGTACCAGTTTAGTACGATTCATTATAAATACCCTCTAGATTGAGTTAATCTCCATGTAGCGTTACAAGTATTACACAAAGTTTTTTATGTTGAGAATATTTTTTTGATGGGAATCCACTTAAATTTGATCGTTCGCTCAAAGAAACACCGACTTTGAATAAAACGTTAAAAAAAGTGTGATAAAACAGCAAGCTTCCATCGGATTCATCTTAGATAATAAGCAGTTTAAATAGTGAAATCCGATTTGCTTTTTTATTCGGGGTGACTTCTGATATATAAAAAAAGCGCCCGAAGGCGCTTTTTTAAACACGAATATTCGTCCGGGTATTATTACAGGACGTGTACAGATGCCGTGTTGGTGGTGCCGCTGGAGACCAGTGCGCCGGAAACCATGACCACAACATCACCTTTCTGCGCCAGACCGCTCTGTACGGCCAGTTCTTTGCCCAGGCGGTAGAAATCATCAGTAGAGGCGATTTCTTCAACCAGTTGCGCGACAACGCCTTTGCTCAGTACCAGCTGACGTGCGGTGGTTTCGTTAGTGGTCAGCGCCAGGATGGTGGCATCCGGGAAGTATTTACGTACTGCACGTGCAGATTTACCGCCCTGGGTTGCAACCACGATCAGCGGGGCATCCAGTTTTTCAGCCGTTTCAACCGCACCACGGCACACCGCTTCGGTGATACGCAGTTTACGGCTGTCGTTGTTGAAATCCAGACGGCTGGTCATGACGCGATCGGTACGTTCGCAGATGGTCGCCATGATGGTCACAGCTTCCAGCGGGTACTTACCTTTTGCGGATTCACCAGACAGCATGACTGCGTCGGTGCCATCAAGGATGGCGTTCGCCACGTCGCCTGCTTCAGCACGGGTCGGACGCGGGTTCTTGATCATAGAGTCCAGCATCTGGGTCGCGGTGATAACCACTTTACGCGCGCGGATACATTTTTCGATCATCATCTTCTGCGCGAAGATCACTTCTTCAACCGGAATTTCTACGCCCAGATCACCACGCGCAACCATGATGCCGTCAGAGGCTTCGAGGATTTCGTCGAAGTTATTCAGACCTTCCTGGTTTTCGATTTTAGAGATGATCTGGATGTTCTCGCCGCCGTGCGCTTTCAGGTGCTGACGAATTTCTTCCACATCAGAACGCTTACGGATGAAAGAGGCAGCAACAAAGTCAACGCCTTGTTCGCAGCCGAAGATCAGGTCTTGTTTATCTTTTTCAGCCAGCGCTGGCAGAGCGATGGAAACGCCTGGCAGGTTAACGCCTTTGTTTTCGCCCAGGTCACCGTTGTTCAGTACTTTACAGATGACTTTGTTGCCTTCGATGGCGGTGACTTCCATGCCGATCAGGCCGTCGTCGACCAGTACCGTGTTACCAACCTGCAGATCGCTGGTGAAACCTTCGTAGGTTACTGCAACGGTTTCCGTGTTGCCGATAACCGTTTTGTCGGTGGTGAAGGTGAAAGTCTGGCCCGCTTTCAGCGAAACATCATTACCGCCTTCGAGTTTGATTGTGCGGATTTCCGGACCTTTAGTGTCCAGCAGAATCGCCGCTTTTTTACCGGTTTTGCTCATTACGTTGCGCAAGTTCTGGATGCGCTGGCCGTGCTCAGCATAATCACCGTGAGAGAAGTTCAGACGCATTACGTTCATTCCTGCGTCCAGCATTTTTGCTAACATCTCTTCGGATTCGGTTTTCGGACCGATGGTGCAAACAATTTTGGTCTTTTTCATGACAGTCTTAGTCTTTAAGTTGAGAAGGATATGGAAATCACGCTCCGGTTAGTGCGAAGCTTCGGAGTCAAACCTGTGTTACGAAAGTTGCGATGCCACAGTCTAAGGATAGGTGACATCAAAAAAGCGTGCAGAGTAATGTGTGCCTGTGTTTCAGCCCAGCCGGGAAAGTCATAATGTAATGGTTGAGTTTTACAGTTCAATGAGCTGAAACCATTCAAGAGTGAATAGAATGCCATTATACGATGAAAATCGGGCAAAAGGAAAATGAAAACGCTGTTTCAAAAATCATCTGGGCAGTTTCACAACGAAGTGTTATCAACGTGTTAAGTTATCACAAAATTGAATTTGCCTTGTTGACGTGAAATTAAAACCTTTGCCCATAAAAAGGCAAAGGTTCAGCAAGGGATACGGATAATGCGATTATCGAATTATGCTAACAAACCTGTAACAAATGCTCAGGCGTTTAGCATACGATGAACAAGGCTTAACCGATTTAGCTATGAAGCAGTTTCAGCGCATGAGCATGAACCTCGGGGCTACCCGCCGCCAGAATATGCCCGCCCGCCTCAGGACGACCACCGCTTAAAGTGGTTACGACGCCGCCTGCCTGCTCAATAATTGGGATTAACGCCACAATATCATAGGGTTGTAGGGAGTATTCCAGGCAGAGATCAATCTGTCCGGCAGCCAGCATCGCCATGGCATAGCACTCCCCGCCGTAACGTGTCATTAGCGCGGCGTCATCCAGCGCAGCAAAATTAACCTCCGGGAAACGGGAAACAGGTTCTGGAGAGGTGATGTGTAAAATCGCCTGATCCACAGAGAGGCCTTTGCGGGTGTTAAGTGGAGCGGTTCCCTGTGGGCCACTGCGCCAGGCTTGCCTGCCATCTGCCCAAAAACGTTCACCGGTAAACGGTTGGCTCATCATGCCCAGATGCCCACGGCCTTCAACGGTCAGGCCAATGAGCGTTCCCCATACCGGAATACCACACAGGAACGGCCGGGTACCGTCAACGGGATCCAGCACCCACTGCAACGGCCCGCTTCCGGTGATCCCGAATTCTTCGCCCATAATTGAATGGTCAGGATAGCGGGTGTCAATGATGGCGCGAATAGCGCGTTCAGCTTCGCGGTCCGCATCGGTCACAGGATCAAAGCGATAACCCTCTTTCGGTTTTGTGTCTACATGCAGATTTAACTGCGAACGAAAACGCGGCAATGTCTGTTTGTCTGCCGCATCAGCAAGCTCATGCAAAAAAGCGATGTCGGGTACAGCGTGGTTCATGATTGAGTCCTCATCAACGAAATTAGCGTCAGTCTTCCATGCTCGTTATTGCTCGATTGTGCATTTTTATTGATTTTTCTTCAAATAATTCTGATGAATTTGTTGCGCAATCAATGTGGGTATGAGGTTTACCAAATAAAGTGAACATAATCGAGCGTATCGGTTCTTGCGGTCTCCCCGTTATCGGATGACAGAAAGTGCAAAGCACAGGACATACAGGCAATGGATACTCAAACACCAGACGTCGTGGACGTATGTATCGTCTCAGGACGAATCCTGGTCAATTATGTCAGAACCCGGAGTGATAAAGATGACGATAAAAGTACTTGGCTATGCCGCACAATCGAGTAAGGCTCCCCTTGCTCCGCACTATTTTGAGCGTCGGGATCCCAGAGCGGATGATGTGGTTATCGATATTCTGTATTGCGGTGTGTGCCACTCCGATTTACATCAGGCGCGCAACGATTGGGGATTCAGTCAGTATCCGCTGGTGCCGGGGCATGAGATTGTGGGTCGCGTCACCCGCGTGGGACCGAAAGTCAGCAAGTTCCAAGCCGGAGATTTAGTAGGGATCGGCTGTATGGTCGATTCCTGTCGCGAGTGTTCATCCTGTAAACAGGGGCTCGAACAATATTGCGAAGAGGGCAACATTCAGACGTACAACGGCATTGACCGCCATGACCACATGCCGACCTACGGCGGTTATTCGCGCTCTATTATCTGTAGTGAAGATTTCGTGTTGCGCATCCCGGAAAACCTGGATGTACAGGCCGTTGCGCCGTTACTTTGCGCGGGCATTACCACCTGGTCGCCGCTGCGTCGTTGGGGCGTAAAAGCCGGCAGCAAGGTCGCCGTCATTGGTTTGGGCGGGTTAGGGCATATGGCGCTGAAACTGGCGCATGCGATGGGGGCGGAAGTGACGTTGTTCACCCGCTCACCGGGAAAAGAGGCGGATGCGCGTCAACTGGGTGCGCAACACGTGGTGCTCTCGACCGATCCGCAACAGATGGATGCCGTGAAGGGGCAGTTTGAGCTGATTATCGACACCGTACCTTATGCCCATGATATCAATCCGTATATGCCAACACTGACGCTGGACGGCACACTGGTGTTTGTTGGTCTGTTAGGCGATATTGAACCGGCGGTCAGTACATTACCGATGATTCTGGGGCGTCGTTCTGTATCCGGTTCGTGTATCGGCGGCATTGCCGAAACGCAGGAGATGCTCGATTTCTGCGGTAAGCACAATATCACGGCGGATTCAGAGGTGATTCGTATGGACCAGATCAACGATGCCTTTGAACGTTTGCTGAAAAGCGATGTGAAATACCGCTTCGTTATCGATATGCAGACGCTGGTGGAATAAATAGCGCATTTGACGGCAGAAAAATCCTGCCGTCTATTATTAATGCACCGGGTAGGTGGACATCTGTGTGGCGAGGACAAATTTCGCCCACTGTTGCAAATACTGCGGGCTGGAATGACACAAAACATACTGCCCGACAGGGGTCACACACTGTTCCACATCATTATTAAATGTCGAAATCCCAACGAAAGTGCCGTCGCGGGCCATCAATGTTTCGAACTGATGCGTGGCTTTGAATCTTCCTGGTCCCAACTGCTGACGGCCGAAGAAATAGGCCTTCCGGTTAACGACAAGACCGTCAGAGCGTTGCTGGGGACCCCAGGTTGTTAACACCTGATCGGGATAGCTACCGAGGTTGGGCGAAATTTTGGGGGTAACAATCTGCTGTTCAAAGGTGATGGAAGCCTGATTGACCTCATGCTGGTTGGCTGCGGGGCTGGCGGAGATAACCTGTTCAAATGTTCCGTTCGTCGTCGCGGCCACACAGACATTGCCCTGTTGTGTGAGCGTCACATCATCCGGTACGGCAAGTGTGGCGCCACTTTCCAGATGCGTCCATAGTTGAAAACGAAAGCCTTGCAGAACATTGATCGGTACAGCGGATACGCTCGCGGTGCTGTAAAGCCGGTTCACGTCATCCGAAGTTTTGGCCGCTTCCTCAAACGTTACGGTATTGCCTTTATTGAACGTCAGACCGCCGCAGGTAACCGTGACGCTCGATACCGGGTTTGTGACAAACGCATAAGTGCTATTCGAGAGACTCACGCTGCCGTTTAGCGGTTCGTTGGACTGCGCAAGGTCATTGAGCAGAGTGGCTGGCCATCCCCAGCTGGCGGGGACCGTCCCGTTTTTCAGCCCTCCGGCAACGATAGCAATAACCCTGCCTTGATCATCGTAAACCGGCCCGCCGGACATGCCCGGGAGCAACTGAGATGAAAAACGGATCACCGATTGCTGAGTGTCGATGTCCGTACCGGAGAGGCTTTGGGTGTTTGCAATCGGTAACCATTGCCCCAGAACTGAGCTGCCCGCGACGCCCATTCGCACATCCTGTTCACCGATGGAAAGCATTCCCAGCCCATACCCCAGCGCCTGATAATCGCTATCCGGATTACCCGGCGAGGTTTGCGACAAACTGTTTTTTGTGGGTGGGGCGTTCACGATTAATAGTGCCAGATCGTTGCGTTTCAGCACCCGCGCCAGTTTGGCCGTTGCGAACGGCTGTCCTGGGGCATTTTCATACCAGAGCTCGATGCTGCTGCACCCCCCAACCACATGCCAGGCGGTAACCACATGTTTAGCATCGAGCCAGGCGAAACCAGTTCCATTGCGCGCTGGCGTGCTGCCATTACAGGATCTGGCCTGAACTAACATCACCGATTGTTCAACTTGCTCGGTGATGTGCGCCGGAACCTTTGCTGAGAGGGTGAAAACGGGGATAGCTGCTGCCAGCAGGACGTAATAGTGGTGTTTACGCATTGTTATTCGACCCCACAAATATAAAACAACGCTGCCTGACCAATTTTTTCACGCCGTTCTGGCGGCAAATGCATGATTTTTTCAGCTAATGACTGCCAGTGCGGCCCTTGTTTTGCAAGCCATGCCATTTGCTCGTCAACCGTCCCACTACGACGCTGGGCAAAGTCACTGCAAAAATCGGGAATGCCGGCATACAATGTCGAGTGTGTCGAACCTGGCGTATCAACGACTTTTACGCCCTCAGCCACCATGCCGTATTTCATTCGCATCACAACCTGTTGGATCCGATTGTCCTCGATACCCAAACGTTTCAGTTCAGAGACAAGCTGTTCCGAGGTTGGGGAGAGGGTGTCATGGGTTCGTATCCAGATACTCACAGGGAGTGTGACGATCATGGCGAGGGCAAAGGAAATAATTCGGGCGTGGTTAAGTGCGCCCGCTGTAAGCTTTGTTGAGCCAGCAAGACCAAAGAAGGCGGTTGCCACTGCCAGGACCGTAGTTAATACCGTTGACGTCACACTGGCTGTCGTTAGCCCAGTGAGAAGACCGGTGAGAACACCTAACGTCAGACCCGCAAAGATATCCGCCAGCATCTGCCTTGCCATGCTTGCCTCCAGGACGTCTAAAACTAGATGCGTGTTACCGTCAGTTCCACGCTGCCATTGTTGTTGCCATACATTTGCCAGGCATCATTGGCAAAGGCATACAAATAGCCGCTCTTTTGCGGCGTAAAAGTACACTCTGAACCAATGCGGAACACCTCATGAGGCAGAAAGTTGGTGGCGTTTTTCGGTGGCGTTTCGGGCAAGACGTCATTGGCGACCATCCCCATTAAGGCAAACCATGGGGCATCTTCTTCACGCCTGGTATACCAGAAATCCGCCTGGTGATTATGTGTCAGCTTTTGATACAGCGCTTCGGCTTTCCCTAACAAAGATGCTGCCATTTGTACCGCTTCTCCCGGCTGAAATTTCCCGTCATTGGTTCCCTGTGGGCCACATATAATACTGCTGTCTTTCCACTCGCCGGTGGCGCTCAGACGATAGGCCACGCCGCCTTCCAGATAGATTCCGGTGGCGTTCCAGTGCTCGCGGGCATAAATCTTCCGGGTGTCGGCTTCGCCTGTTTTTTTTAAGATAATGCCAGGCCAATAAATGCCCTGGAGGATAGAAGGGCAGGTGTGGCGAGTCATGGCAGACGCATGGAAGGGAGATGCGGGTAACTCAAAACAGGGCACATTACGCGGACGGGTTTTCAGTGATGCGAAGACGCCGGTGACAGAATCATGCAATTGATCGAGTGGGTCGGGCTTAAGTTGTTTCAGCACATCGTCCCGGAACTGCAAACCCAGCGCCTTCGCCTCTTCTATCATCCACTCCAGCGCACCGTCGGAGAGGCCGCAACGTGAGTAGCCGCCGCCAATATCGGAATGGACGCCGGGAAACCACAACTGGACAACATCCGCATCAGCAGGTACATCGGTCCACAGCGTAGGGATAAAACTTTGCCTTTTTTCATCAATCGCAACCGCATGACGAGCGTGCCGGATATTGTGGCTCAGCGCGGTGTCATGAAAACGGTAGTTATTGGCGTTGTCGATAAGATTCAGTATGACCATATCATCCGGCACGCCCAGCGCCCCGACGGTATCCCAGACGCCGATAAAATGGACCGGAAGATCGGTTCCATCTTTGTGTAAGGGCCATGCCGGGGCTTTTGTTTGCGGGTCGCGATAGTGGGCAAAAATATCGCTGACGGCAGACCAGATATCGCTCTCACTCATTCCTGCAGGATTCAGTAACCCACAGCGGGAGATCATCCCGGACAAGCTGCGCACGGTATAGGCCCCACGGCTGAATCCAAATAACCAGATGGTTGCACCGGGCTGGTAATTGCGCGCCAGCCAGTTGTAGGCGCTCATAATGTTGTTATCCAACCCTTCACCGGTTCCTCCGCCGACAACACGATTCCACCACCCGCCATCGGTACCGACGCCGGGATGGTAATAAACCTGTTGTTCAGGTATGACGGACAGCGCATTACGCATTTTTACGACGTTGGTGGGGGCTGGAATTCCGTTATCCATTTGATCTGGCGTGTTCCATGTGCCGTCGCAGAATACGATCAGATGCATTTTGGATCTCCAGTTAACCGGAAAAAAAAGTGCGGCTAATGACGATCCAGTAATAGTTTATTGCGGAGTTTTTCGCGTATATCTTTAAAAGAAGACGCTAACCTGCGGGAAATTTGTATTTTCACAGGTGAAAGAGCGGGAATACACGATAAGCGAAACGGTAAATGCTGGCGTTGCGCAAATGGAAATGCGGGATAAACGGAAGAGGGAAATAAGGTGTTACCGAGAATGGTGCGTCCGAGTGGACTCGAACCACCGACCCCCACCATGTCAAGGTGGTGCTCTAACCAACTGAGCTACGGACGCACTAAAGAGATGGTGCGTTCAATTGGACTCGAACCAACGACCCCCACCATGTCAAGGTGGTGCTCTAACCAACTGAGCTATGAACGCATTGTTGTGCCTGACAACGGGGACGAATATTAGCGGCAGCCTTGTGATGTGGCAAGAAGAAAATCGCTATTTTCTACCGGAATGCGCCCGACTGCGGAACTTTTATACATGAACGGCATATTTCACTGATGTTAAAGGATAATGATTGAGCAGAATGCATTTCCGAAGCATTGCTTTGACGATTATCCGCACAGTACGTGATTTTGCGTCTTCCCTCCGGCATTACATTTTATGGCGCAAAAAACCGCAATGCGCCATGTCCTTCGCTTAACGGACAGGAGTAAGCACCGGTTGACCTGTAAAATAGGCCTGCAGGTTATCTAACACTAACTTGAATTCCCCATGCGATAGCCATCAGCAGTGCCATCGCATGATCGGCGACGGAGGTATCACCGGTCCCCGGTCCATGGGTGATGGTGATATTTCGCGCTTTTGCAGCCGATAGATCGATATTTTCATAGCCGGCACCCAGCGCGCAGATGATGTTGAGTTTCGGGAGTGCTGTTATCGCAGAGGCATTGAGGCCGGTCGAACCGTTGGTGAGGACGGCGCGGATGCGCTCGCCGTCGTGTTCTACAACCTTCACACGATCCGACGCTGTGGGGCATAGTGTATTTCAAAGCCCGCAGCGGCATGCCGGGAAAGGTGCTCTGATGCAAGTTCAACCGTAACAAGTAAAGGGATCGACATAACGGAGCCTGAGTATACTCAACTGATTTTAAGGGGAGGGTTAACACATTCAGGAATCTGCGGGAGATATATAGCCTGAGAATGATCCTCATGTCACACAAAAGCAAGCGACGGCCGGGGCTATCGCAAGACAATTGTGTGACAAAAAATCAGGTGAGATAAAACAGATGAACCAGAACCGCGCCAATCAGCAGCCAGCAGGGAAGCGAGAAATAAAAGACGCTTTTATTGTCACGTTCGCTTTTCATGACGAGCAACACCGCAAATGCGATGACCAGTAGCGCGATAAAGACGAGTGTGAGTGGCTTGCTGACGGCAATCATCTTCAGGGCGGTAAACAGAAGCAGAGTGGAGGCTATGGTAAAAAGCTTGATTTTTCGCGTGAAAGCCACGAAACCTATAACAAAGTAAGTTAACGCAACAATGCCAGACATCAGGCGCTCCTTTTGCTGAATGTCTCTCGTTTCACCAGGATGTTTTGGATATCTTCGCGCATTGAAAGCCGGTCGCCTGGTAAGGAAACGTAGCCGCCCGATGACGGCTACGCCGATATTAACGCGCGGCGCGCTGCAAAATGATGGACGATGGCTGGCGCTGCAGGAAACGCATTCTGAGCATCATCAGAATAGCCGCCGACGTCAGCCCAATGATAAAGCCCATCCAGAATCCCGCCGGGCCCATCCGATCAACCACCAGGTCGGTTAACGCCAGTATATAACCTGCCGGTAAACCCAGTACCCAGTAGGCGGTAAAGGTAATAAAGAAGATAGAACGTGTATCTTTATAACCACGCAGAATCCCGCTGCCGATAACCTGAATCGAATCGGAAATCTGGTACAAACCGGCCAGCAGCATCAATTGCGAGGCCAGCGTGACGACCTCAGGATTGTCGTTATAAAGCAGCGCGATATGCTCACGCAGCGCAACGGTAAAGATAGCGGTCAGTACCGCCATGCACACTCCCACGCCAAGGCCGGTGTGTGCGGCTGTTTGTGCGTCAAGCGTGGATCCTTGTCCCAGGCGAAAGCCGACACGGATTGTGACGGCGGCGGCAAGCGACATCGGCAACACGAACATCAGCGAACTAAAATTCAGGGCGATCTGATGACCTGCCACATCCACAATGCCCAGCGGCGATACGAGCAGGGCCACAACGGCAAAGAGGGTCACTTCAAAAAAGAGAGCCAGCGCGATAGGCAGACCAAGCTGTACCAGACGTTTCAGAACGCTCAGATCCGGTTTGCCAGAATGCGTTTCATTGCGAATGTCACGCATGGACCCCGCCCGTTTAACGTACGAGAGCATGGCGACAAACATCACCCAGTAGACCGATGCCGTTGCCACGCCGCAACCCACACCGCCCAGCTCCGGCATGCCGAAATGACCATAAATAAAGATGTAGTTAATGGGAATGTTCACCAGCAGGCCGAGGAAACCCATCACCATGCCGGGTTTGGTTTTCGCCAGCCCCTCGCACTGATTACGTGCAACCTGAAAGAACAGGTAGCCCGGCGCACCCCACAGCAGGGCGCGTAAATAGCCCACGGCTTTATCCGCCAGTTGCGGATCGATGTCATGCATGGCGTGAATAATGTAACCGGCATTCCAGAGCACGATCATTATCAGAATCGACACCGTCGCGGCCAGCCAGAAGCCCTGACGTACCTGATGCGCAATACGCTCGCGACGCCCGGAGCCGTTAAGTTGCGCCACCGTCGGGGTCAGTGCCAACAACAGTCCATGACCAAAAAGGATGGCGGGCAGCCAGATAGAGGTCCCAATGGCGACAGCAGCCATATCGGTGGCGCTGTAACCGCCAGCCATAACCGTATCAACGAACCCCATTGCGGTTTGGGCGACCTGCGCGAGGATCACCGGGATAGCCAGGGCGAGCAACTGGCGCGCTTCTGTAAAGTACTTCTGCACTGAAAACACCTTGGTATAGTTGTTATATGCGATGAATGTTTAATTCATTAAAAATATAGATGTGTCTTCTGGTCCGGGACACTGCGGGGATGGTCAGAAATCCAGCATAGCGTTAAGCATTGCGATCAAATCCTTGTTCATCTTGCTTTTCCGTTTGAGTAAACCAGTCAGGCGATCACGCCCATCGGGTCGGTTGTGAATAAAGGAAAGGCGCCGGGAAAAACCAGCACGTAAAAAGCGTCGGGGTACGGTAACGCGTGCCCGAAAAGTATCGTCGTCTCCCGTCTGTACCCGGGATGTTAACGCGAAGCGGTTGTTTCTTTATTCTATTATCAGAGTTACAGGCAAATCTTACAGCTTGTTGCACATTTTTGCCACGTTAACGATAAGTGAACGTTATCAGTCCCACTGTTTTTGGCAGGGGAGCACTGTACGTCAGTTCCCTTACCTTATGTCTGACATTAAAAAGAGAGGCTGAACATCATGGAATCTGACGCGGCGAAGCAAATTCTTTCGCTCTACGAAAAACATGCTGAAGAGTTCGCCAGGCAGCGCTCTCGTCAGCTATTTGAAAAAAAATGGCTCGACAAATTTATACAGCTACTCCGGCCGGGCGGGCATATTCTGGATATCGGCTGCGGAAACGGAAAACCCATTGCTGAGTATTTTATTGGCAGCGGCTTTACGCTCACGGGCGTGGACGGTTCAGCGGCGATGATTGCACAGGCGCAGGCGGATTTCCCGACGCAACGCTGGATCCATCATGACATGCGGCATCTGGCAATGGATGAGACCTTTGATGGTCTGATAGCCTGGGACAGCTTTTTTCATCTGACACAGAACGATCAACGCGCCATGTTTCCCCTTTTTGCAGCACTTAGCCACCCGGGCAGTGCATTAATGTTTACCAGCGGTACGTCGAATGGCACAGCGATGGGGACATTCGCCGGCGAGCCGCTGTATCACGCGAGCCTCGCGCCTGAGGAATACCGGAAGATCCTGGCACAGCACGGGTTCACCGTTGTCGATGTACAGTTTGAGGATCCGGCGTGCGGTTATCACTCTATCTGGCTGTGTAAGAAGGTGAATTGAGATTATCGTGTGGTTTTATACCTCCCTTGCCATCATCCGCCCCGCGAGGCTGGCAACATGATTTTCCTCCTGTTATTGTGCGTTTTAGAAAACGGCGGTGCCGTAAATGACATACAGGAGTGGTAGGCATGTTTACTGGTATTGTACAGGGCACGGCAAAACTGGTGTCCATCGATGATAAGCCCAATTTCCGAACTCACGTCGTCGAGCTACCGGATCATATGCTGGAAGGGCTTGAAACCGGGGCGTCGGTGGCAAACAACGGTTGCTGCCTGACGGTCACGGAGATTAATGGCAGCCATATCAGTTTTGATTTGATGAAAGAGACGCTGCGCATCACTAATCTGGGTGAGCTGGCGGTCGGCGATGCGGTAAACGTTGAGCGCGCGGCAAAATTCAGCGATGAAATTGGCGGGCATTTAATGTCGGGCCATATTATGACTACCGCGGAAATCGTTAAAATCCTGACCTCCGAAAATAACCGTCAGATCTGGTTCAAGGTACAGGATCCGACGCTGATGAAATACATCCTTTATAAAGGCTTTATTGGGATTGATGGCATTAGCCTGACGGTGGGCGAAGTGACGCCAACCCGTTTCTGCGTGCATCTGATCCCGGAAACATTGCAGCGTACCACGCTTGGCAGTAAAAAATTGGGTCATCGCGTGAACATCGAAATTGATCCGCAAACGCAGGCGGTTGTCGACACGGTTGAACGCGTTCTGGCGGCCAAAGAGGCAGCGGCCGCTGTTGTCAGTAACGACGAATAATCCCGCGAAAAAAGAGTGAGCTAATAAGGGAGAATATGAAAAGTATTCTCCTTTTTTATGCCAGCAGAAAAGGGGTGTTGGTTGATAAGCTGCACGGTATGACAGAAAGAAAAAACCCCGCAAAAGCGGGGTGGGCTGTTAGCGTGCTACGCGAAGTCCGTGTTCAATACCCCGGCTGAATACCACCTGCCAGAGTTGAATATCCCGCGCACGGAAAGCGCCTGCGCAGGCGTTCAGGTAGTAACTGAACATGCGTTTAAACCGTTCGGAATAGTTATCGGCGATTTCTGGCCAACTGGCGAGGAATCGTTCATACCAGGCCATTAATGTTTTATCGTAGTCTGCGCCGAAATTATGCCAGTCTTCCATCACGAAATGGGACTCACTGGCATTCGCTATCTGCCGCACTGACGGAAGGCAGCCATTGGGGAAGATATAACGATCAATCCAGGGATCCACATTATGATCGGTTCGCCGTGAACCAATAGTATGTAGCAGGAAAAGACCATCCGGTTTGAGGTTACGATCAACGACGGTAAAGTAGGTGTCGTAATTTTTAGGACCGACATGTTCGAACATACCGACAGAGACGATGCGGTCGAACTGATCGTTCAGATCGCGATAATCCTGCAGGCGAATATCGACATCCAGCCCCAGACAACGCTGTTGCGCGTGTTTTTGTTGCTCGGCAGAAATAGTGACACCCACGACGCTGACCGCGTAGTTTTGCGCCATAAATTGCGCCAGACCGCCCCAACCGCAGCCAATGTCCAGCACGCGCATCCCTGGCTTGAGCTGAAGTTTTTCGCAAATCAGGCGTAATTTTGCGATCTGCGCGTCTTCAAGGCGCTCAGCATCTTTCCAGTAGGCGCAAGAGTATTGCATCTGCGGGTCCAGCATGCGGGTAAAAAGATCGTTACCCAGGTCGTAATGCTCTTTCCCGACGATCCATGCGCGTTTTTTGGATTGCAGATTAAATAATCTTGCCCCGGCGATACGAAGGGTATCTTTTAAATGACGCGGAAGCTGTTTTTCCAGCCCGGCACGCAAGACTTTCGTAAAAAACACATCCAGCCGGTCACATTCCCACCAGCCGTCCATATAACTTTCCCCCAGTCCGAGCGACCCCTCCTGCAAAACACGTTTAAAAAAATCAGGGTTTTTAACCTGAATATCAGATGCCGACGGCCCATTAACCTGGATACCGGCGCGGCTCAATAACTCGTTTGCGATACGGAACCAGTTATCATCCCGTACGCTAACCTCTTCTATACACGATGAACTCATAACTTCTCCACCACCAGCAAGTGATCAGAACCTTAAAAGAGCGTAGACGCTTTTTGAGGTATGTGAGAAATCTCACGGTTTGCGCCGTGAGGCTGATATCCGACGTAGAACAGAGGAAGGGAGATGACCCTTGCCAGAAAGGCCTTCCATGGACAAACGGGAGCACTCCGGCTCCCGTTAATACTTAATATTTATCGTATTTGTAACTAGCCGGAAAAGAGTATAGGCCTCAAAATCCGGTGATACAACAGAAAACTGTTAGCAAGCTAATCACTAAGCTGTAACATAGTCGCTCATGAAATTACGCGTGCGAGGACGATTCACTGGTTTCATCTGCTTGATAACTCTCACTTTCCTGGCGCTGCATACGGTAGCCAAAAGCGACCAGAACGACCGTTGACAGCATCACGCTGGTGGTGGCGAGCAGCGGTTGGGTAATCAGAGCCGATACCACCAGGCTTGCGACAAAACAAAGCCCTAACTGCAGTGTATTCTGCAAGGCGGCCGCCCGTCCGGTAGCCTGCGGGAAGGGGCGCAACGCCTGAGCTACGACAATCGGATAGATTGCGCCATTTGCCATCGCCATCAGACAGAAGGGGAGCAGCAGGGCGGTCAGTGAGGCGCCAGGCATTAACCCCACGCCCCAGGTTGCCGCAACGCTCAATGCGAAGGTCAGCAGCAACCACGGTAATAAACGGGCACCAGACCATTTCTGCAAGGCGGCGCGACAGCCGTAGCCCCCGACCAGAAAGGCGATGGTTTGCGGCACATAACTCAGGCCGATAACTGCCGGGCCGTAGCCCATTTCATGAAGAATAAACGGTGAACCGGTAAGCCAGGCAAAAAAGCTTGCTGAGCAGGCGGCATAAATCAGCACGTTGCCACGATAGGCTTTATCGCGCAACAGCGCGGCGAAGGTCAGCGCCTGTGCGGTTTTTGCTGGTTTCTGCGCGCCAGGACGCAGACGCAGTGCCGGAAGCATCAATATGACGGTGATAACAAATAATGTGGCGAAGATCGCCTGCCAGGAGAAGTGCGCCAGAATCCAGCTACCAAGCAGCGGCGCAAGGGCAGGCGATAACCCCACCAGCGGCATGATGGTGGCAAAAATGCGGTTTGTACGCTGCGCCGGATAGTGATCTGTCACCAGCGCCTGCCAGGTCACGGCAGCAGCACAGACACCGACCGCCTGGACAAAACGCAACACCAGCAACAAGACAGCATCCTGAACCCACAGCATACCAAGGCAGCCGACGGCGAAAATGGCCAGGCCGCTTAGCAAAATGGGTTTACGGCCATAGCGATCCGACAGCGGTCCCCAGACCAGTTGGGCAACGGCAAAGCCCGCAAGGAACAGGCTCAGCGTCGCACTGACCGCTGCGGCAGAGGTATTTAAATCTTGCTGAATATCGGCGAACGCCGGCAGGTACATATCGGTGGCCAGAAAGCCCAGTACGCTTAAGCCCGCGAGCCAGACTAAAAATCCTTTTCCAGGTTGCATGGCAGATCTCTTTTTTATGGCAGGTTAACAGGGCTCCAGAGTCTAAGGAGTGCAAGTCGGCTTGTGAAACGCTAATATTTGCGCATTGGTTTCAAAATTTTTGCAGGCAGATTATGTGGTCAGAATATTCTCTCGAAGTGGTTGATGCCGTGGCGCGAAACGGCAGCTTTAGCGGTGCGGCGCAGGAGTTGCATCGCGTGCCTTCTGCGGTCAGCTATACCGTGCGTCAGCTTGAAGAGTGGCTGGCGGTGCCGTTGTTTGAACGTCGTCACCGGGATGTGGAGTTGACGCCGGCTGGCGTGTGGTTTTTGAAAGAGGGGCGTTCTGTTATCAAAAAAATGCAGATCACCCGTCAACAATGCCAGCAAATCGCCAACGGTTGGCGGGGGCAGCTATCTATCGCCGTCGATAACATCGTCAAACCGGAACGTACGCGCCAGATGATTGTCGACTTCTATCGCCATTTTAGTGATGTCGAACTGCTGGTCTCCCAGGAGGTGTTTAACGGTGTGTGGGATGCGCTGGCCGACGGGCGTGTCGAACTGGCTATCGGCGCGACCCAGGCGATTCCTGTCGGGGGCCGATTTACTTTTCGCGATATGGGCATGCTGAGCTGGAAATGCGTGGTCGCCCGCCATCATCCGCTGGCGACAATGGCATCACCGCTAAGTGATGATACATTGCGCAACTGGCCCTCACTGGTACGCGAAGATACTTCCCGCTCGCTGCCTAAACGTATCACCTGGCTTTTGGATAATCAGAAGCGGGTTGTCGCCCCGGACTGGGAGTCATCTGCGGCCTGTTTGTCTGCCGGGCTGTGTATTGGGATGGTGCCTGCACATTTCGCCCGGCCGTGGATCGATCGCGGTGAGTGGGTTGCGCTGGCACTGGAAAACCCCTTCCCGGACGCCGCCTGTTGTCTGACCTGGCAGCAGAATGATGCCTCACCGGCGCTGAGTTGGTTACTGAGTTATCTGGGCGACAGCGAAACGCTGAACAGGGAATGGCTGCGGGAGCAGGAGTGAACTGCTCCCGGCAGGATCAACGGCGATAGTCGCGGAACGGACCATCGGCAACCGAGCGGCGTTCAATCAGGCGCGGATGCACTTCAATCGACTGTGACTCTTCACGTTTGTTCACGATACGGTCAAGCAGCATGTTAAACGCGGTTTCCCCCAGCGAGTCTTTCGGCTGGTGAATGGTCGTTAGTGAAGGGGTAAAGAAACGCGAATTGCGTACGTTATCATAACCGATCACCGAAATATCCTGCGGCACGCGCAGGCCCATTTCGTCTGCCGCACACAACGCGCCCATTGCCATAATATCGCCGCCGCAGAACACCGCGGTCGGGCGAGAGGACTGGGTCAGGATCTGTTGCATGGCGCGATAGCCGGACTCCGGTTCAAAGTCACCCTGCACGATCCAGTTTTCTGGCACGGTGATATGGGCCTCTTCCATCGCTTTCATAAACCCGCTCAGACGGCCTGCGCCCGTGTTGCGCTCAAGGGGGCCTGGGATAACGCCAATTTCACGATGGCCGCGTTCAATCAGGTAACGGCCAGCCATATAGCCGCCGGCAAAGGCATTATCGATCACCGTATCGGTAAAATCGGCCTTCGCTTCACCCCAGTCCATGACCACCATCGGAATGTGGCGATACTCTTCCAGCATGCTGAGTAACGATTCCGGATATTCAGAACACATGACCAGCAGGCCATCCACACGTTTTTGCGCCATCATGGACAGGTAGGCGCGCTGTTTTTCCAGGTTATTCCAGGCGTTACCGAGAATAAGGGTGTAGCCTTTCTGGAAACAATTTTTCTCAACCGCCTCGATGATCTCAGCGAAATAAGCCGCCTCGCTGCTGGTCGCCAGCAGGCCAATAGATTTTGTGTGATTGACTTTCAGGCTGCGGGCAACCGCGCTGGGGGAGTAATGTAATTCTTTAATCGCCGCCCAGACGGCGTTACGCGTCTCTTCTGCAACGAAACGCGTCTTGTTAATTACGTGTGATACGGTTGTGGTGGAAACGTTTGCTCGCTTCGCTACGTCTTTAATCGTTGCCATCAGATCTTACTCCAGACCATATCGTAAACTCCTGATAATACATAAGGTAAACGTTTGCCTTCCATCACCCTGTACCCATAGAAGGGATTGCAATACGCCGGGAAAAAGACACTGGACGTCAGGAGGGGAGTCAATGGCCGGTACGCTAATAAATTTAGCGTCGAATTTTGTCTGATCTTGACCAAAAGGGGAAGTGCTAAAACGTGTATCACCCTAAATCCTGCAAGATTTTTACGATTATTTGTGCAAAAATGCGTTACATCACTTTTTGTGTGGAAATTAATAAGGAGAAAAATTGATGAGCACCGACCTGAAGTTTTCTTTAATGACTACCGTGATTGTACTTGCCCTGATTGTTGCTGCCGGGCTGACTGCCGCGCTGCATTGATTTATCCCGAGGGAGAGGCTTCTCTCCCTCGTTTTACTCCTCGATTGTCATCAAATTAGCAATAGTCTTTTCCCATTTCGCTAACTTCTGTTTTTTGTGATTAATGTCATACTTTTGACTTCTGTGACGGTGTCGCGCGTCGACACGGCAATTCCGGAGTCTATTTATGAAAATTAATTTCCCACTGCTTGCCCTGGCGATTGGCGCTTTCGGCATCGGTACGACCGAATTTTCCCCCATGGGGTTACTCCCTGTTATCGCCCAGGGCGTGGATGTCTCGATCCCGGCAGCGGGTATGCTTATTAGCGCTTATGCCATTGGCGTGATGGTTGGAGCACCGTTAATGACGTTGCTGCTTTCACACCGGGCGCGACGTAATGCGCTGGTATTTCTGATGGCAATTTTTACCCTGGGCAATGTGCTGTCGGCACTTTCACCTGATTACACAACACTGATGCTCTCCCGCATTATCACAAGCCTTAACCACGGCGCTTTCTTTGGGTTGGGTTCTGTGGTGGCTGCAAGCGTGGTGGCAAAAGAAAAACAGGCAAGCGCAGTGGCGACCATGTTTATGGGGCTGACTATCGCCAATATTGGCGGTGTGCCCGCAGCAACCTGGCTGGGCGGGGCGATTGGCTGGCGCATGTCGTTCCTGGCGACGGCGGGGCTGGGGGTTATCGCCATGGTCAGTCTCTATTTTTCCTTGCCGAAAGGCAGCGCCGGCGAACGTCCTGATGTACGCAAAGAGCTGGCGGTCTTAATGCGACCTCAGGTGGTTTCCGCGTTGCTGACGACGGTACTGGGGGCAGGGGCGATGTTCACGCTCTACACCTATATTTCACCGGTACTGCACCGTATTACCGATGCCACCCCAGACTTTATCACCGCGATGCTGGTGCTGGTGGGCGTTGGATTCTCCATCGGTAACTACCTTGGCGGCAAGCTGGCTGACCGCTCGGTCACGGCGACCCTGAAAGGCTTCTTGCTGTTATTGATCGTGATTATGGTTGCGATCCCCTGGCTGGCGCGCAGTGAAATCGGTGCGGCAATCAGCATGGTTATCTGGGGCGCGGCAACCTTTGCGGTAGTGCCTCCGTTGCAGATGCGTGTTATGCGTGTGGCACATGAAGCCCCAGGGTTGTCGTCGTCAGTCAATATTGGCGCGTTTAACCTGGGCAATGCGCTGGGGGCAGCGGCAGGGGGGGCGGTGATTTCGGGTGGTCTGGGGTATACCGTTGTGCCGGTCACCGGGGCGATTATTGCAGGTATGGCGTTACTGTTGGTGCTGTTTTCCGGCAGAGCCAGCGCAGAGCGCACCTGCACAGCAGCGGAGTAAAAAACAGGAGGGTTTCCCCTCCTGATGATTACGCGGCGAGGTTCTTCGCGACAAACTCCCAGTTGACCAGCGCCCAGAAATGCTCCAGATAGTTTGGACGGGCGTTACGATAGTCAATGTAGTAAGCGTGTTCCCACACATCCACAGTCAGCAGCGGCGTGGCGTCGGTGGTCAGCGGTGTTCCGGCATTTGATGTCGAAACAATGGCCAGTTTGCCATCGGCGTTTTTCACAAGCCACGTCCAGCCTGAACCAAAGTTCTTCACTGCAGCATCCGTGAATTTCGCTTTAAACTCAGCAAAGCTGCCAAAAGCTTCGGTGATCGCAGCAGCCACTGCACCGGTTGGTTCACCGCCTGCGTTCGGGGCCAGACAATGCCAGTAGAAGGTGTGGTTCCAGACCTGGGCTGCATTGTTAAACACGCCGCCCTCAGAGCTACGAATAATCTCTTCCAGCGTTTTGCCTTCCAGCGGGCTGCCTTTAATCAGGTTGTTCAGGTTGGTGACATAAGCCTGATGATGTTTGCCGTGATGGTACTCCAGTGTTTCCGCAGAAATGTGCGGAGCCAGGGCGTCTTTTGCATACGGTAATGCAGGTAATTCGAACGACATTGCTTCACTCCTTATTGTTGTAATGCACTCAATAACCTTATTGAGTGTAAGGATAGGGTAGCAAATCGAAAGGGGAGAAAAAAGAGAGAGTTACCTGCCGCATTAGCGGCAGGCAGGAGATTAGCGGATGGTTTTTGGCGTAACCACTCTGCGGGCACCCACATAATGACGCTGCCAGTAATCTTCGCTTAATGAGGTAATCTGAATATCCTGGCCGCTACGTGGTGACTGAATGAATTTGCCGTTGCCGACATACACACCCACGTGATCCGCGGTACCACGACCCTGTGTACGGAAGAACACCAGATCGCCGCTTTCCAGTTCCGCAACGTTGACCGGAGAGGCATCACGCAGGTGATACATTTCGTTCGCGGTGCGAGGAATACGGAATTTCACCAGATCTTTATAGGCGTAATAGACCAGACCACTGCAATCAAAGCCGGTCATCGGGGAGGTGCCGCCCCAATGGTAAGGTTTGCCAATCTGATTCATCAGCTTGGACATGGCAGTTTTCTGTACTTTCTGGATGCGGACTTTGTGCGCATCGGAAAGCGCAACAAGTTTGCTGTTTTTCACTTTTACACAGTGCGCTTTATGGCCTTTACGCTTTGTGCATTTTTCCGTCATAGCGGTAGCGGCGATGGGTTTCGTGCTGGTTTTACTGTGACGGGAGGAATTCTTACTGATGGTATTTTTGCTGCTGGTTGACGATTTTTTCGTCACTGCCACTTTTTTATTTCCGGCTTTAGCCGTTGTTTTTGTTTCGGTGCGACTGCTTTTCTTTGATGTTTTTTCTGTGGTGGTTTTTTTCTTACTCTCGGATGCTTTCGCCAGATGCGTTGTCTTATGCACGGCCGAACCTCGCGTCTGCTCGGAAGCATTCGCTAATGGCGTGAAAGTCAACGTGGTGAACAACAAAGCACAGAGCGTGATCGAAGCTGTATGAATTCGCGCCACTGAGCAATCCCCTGATAAGTGCAGGCATTCAATAATGCTTGCGTATGATTTAGAACCGCGTCGATTCTAATCTAAAAAAAGCACAAAAGTTAATAGGGTTTTTGCATCTAAAACTGTGTTTCGTTAGCAAGCGCAAAAAAAATCACCAATTGGCTCTGGAAGAAGCTCAAATGTTGAACTATTGGCGTGCGGTGAAACGTAAGATAAGTGATATTTTAAAAGCAACTTATCGCGACAGACGATAAAATAATGAGTGGTGAACAAAATGTTATTTTCGGTTACGCACCTTAACCGTTACAATGACGACTATCTGCCGAAAAGAAGTTGAAGGAAGCAAGACAATGAGCTCTACCCTTGAAAAAATCCAGCGTCAGATCGCTGAAAACCCGATTCTCCTGTATATGAAAGGCTCTCCGAAGCTGCCAAGCTGCGGCTTTTCCGCACAGGCAGTGCAAGCGCTCTCCGCCTGTGGCGAACGTTTTGCTTACGTTGATATTCTGCAAAACCCGGACATTCGCGCCGAGCTGCCGAAATATGCAAACTGGCCGACCTTCCCGCAACTGTGGGTTGATGGCGAGCTGGTTGGCGGGTGCGACATCGTAATCGAAATGTACCAGCGCGGCGAATTGCAGCAGCTGATCAAAGAGACGGCGGCGAAATACAAATCCGAAGAGCCGGACGCGGAATAATCATCGCAATAAAAAAGCGACCTTCGGGTCGCTTTTTTTATGCCTCGCTATCTGCGATGGGTAGCGGCCAGCCGCCCAGCCGTTTCCAGCGGTTAACTATCTCGCAAAACAGCAGCGCAGTCTGCTCAGTGTCGTACAGCGCGGAGTGCGCCTGGCTTGCGTCAAAATTAATGCCGGCGGTGGCGCAGGCTTTTGAGAGCACCGTTTGCCCCAGCGCCAGCCCGCTCAACGAGGCGGTATCGAAAGTGACGAACGGATGGAACGGATTACGCTTAAGGGATGCACGCTCAGCGGCAGCCATCATAAAGCTGTGGTCGAAGGTGGCGTTGTGAGCCACCATAATGGCGCGATTACAGTTCTGATCTTTAATACCTTTACGCACCATCTTGAAAATAGCGTGGAGCGCGTCGTGCTCGCTCACGGCACCCCGCAGCGGGTTATTCGGGTCGATACCGTTAAATGCCAGTGCTTCCGGCTGCAGGTTCGCTCCCTCAAACGGTTCAACATGAAAATGCAGGGTGCTGTCAGGCATTAACCAACCCTGGTCGTCCATTTTCAGCGTGATGGCAGCGACCTCCAGCAGTGCATCGGTTTTGGCGTTAAACCCGGCGGTTTCAACATCAATCACGACAGGGTAAAAACCGCGAAAACGGTCGCACAGACCGGTAAGTTGGGCGTTATCGGACATTGGAGTCTCTTGCTAAGGGAAAATGGCAGCGCATTATGGCAAATTTTGCGAAGGGATGTAAAACAGCGGGCGCCACAGGCGCCCGTAAAGCATTAATTGCCCAAACCGCGTCCCGCGTCTTTGGCTTCAATCAGTTCGACTTTATAGCCGTCCGGATCTTCAATAAAAGCGATAACAGTGGTGCCGCCTTTTACCGGACCCGCTTCACGCGTTACGTTGCCGCCATTTTGACGAATACGCTCACAGGCTTCTGCCGCATTATCCACTTCCAGCGCGATATGACCGTAAGCGCTGCCCAGGTCATATTTATCTACGCCCCAGTTATAGGTCAGTTCGATAACTGCCGTTTCTGTTTCCGGACCATAGCCCACAAAGGCCAGTGAGTATTTGTATTCCGGGTTTTCACTGGTACGCAACAACTGCATGCCCAGCACTTTGGTGTAGAAATCGATGGAGCGTTGCAGGTCGCCAACGCGCAGCATGGTGTGAAGTAAGCGCATAATGTCCTCTTAAGCGTCAATGAATTGTCATTCGAAACAGAGTTTTAGTATAGCGGCGGATCCCTGCCGCTATCAACGAAGTGATTATAAAGAAGGGTAGTCGGTATAACCTTCCGCGCCACCGCCATAGAAGCTTTCCGGGCGTTGCGGGTTCAGTTCTGCTTTGCGCTGCAGGCGTTCAACCAGATCCGGGTTAGCGATGTAAGCACGACCAAAGGCCACGGCGTCAATCAAGCCTTTCGCAATCAGATCTTCTGCTTTTTCTACCGTGTAGGCGCCAGCACCGATGATGGGGCCGTGGAAACGCTCACGCACTTTGCGACGGAACGCCTCGGTGTAAGGCTGACCGCCTGCCCAGTCCGGCTCGGACATGTGCAGATAGGCAATCCCGCGTTTACCCAGTTCTTCAATAAAGTACAGTGCGTCTTCTTCTTCATTCGGGCCGTTATCGGTGTTCTGGAAGGAACCGATAGGGGAGACGCGAATACCGATGCGATCCGCATTCCAGGCAGCGCTGACGGCATCAACAACTTCCAGCACCAGGCGGGCGCGGTTTTCGATGCTGCCGCCATACTGGTCGGTACGCTGGTTGGCAGACGGTGACAGGAACTGGTGCAACAGATAGCCGTGGGCAGAGTGCAATTCGACTAAATCAAAACCGGCTTCACGTGCGTTGATGACCGCCTGACGAAAATCATTGACGATGCCCGGAATTTCGCTGGTTTCCAGCGCTCGTGGCATCGACGTGTCTTCGCGGGTTGCGTTGCCGTTGGCGTCACGCAAAGAGGTCCGGGTACCTGAACTGATCGCCGAAGGGGCAACAGGTGCCTGGCCGCCAGGCTGCAGGCTGGTGTGAGAAATGCGCCCGGTGTGCCAGAGCTGAACCGCCATATGGCCGTTTTCAGCGTGTACGCCGGCGGTGATTTTTTTCCATGCGGCAATTTGTTCCGGGCTATGGAGGCCCGGCGCGCCTGCATAGCCTTTCGCTTGTGCAGAGATTTGGGTCGCTTCACTGATGATTAGGCCAGAACTGGCGCGCTGGCGGTAGTATTCGCCCATCAGCGGAGTCGGGATATCGCCAGGCTCAATGCTGCGCAGACGTGTCAGCGGAGCCATCAGTACACGGTTTGGGATGGTAATCGCGCCAATTTTCAGCGGCGTAAACAAATTGCTGGACATAAATTCTCCTGAATAGACCGGTCGACTAGTAAAGTGGGAAATAAAAACGCCTGTTAGAGAGGCGCTGCAATAATCGTTTTCGCATGGGCCAGCGCACTTTCCAGCGGCACGGCACTGCGTGAAATCTTAGCCTGCAGATTGGCACCCAGCCACAGGGAATAGAGCACCTGCGCCTGGGTCAGCGCATCACCAGTAAAGGTCAGACACTGATCACGGCGGCCGCTTTCCAGCGCCTGTGCCAGTAAGGTGATAATGCCACTGGCACCTTTGTCCATGGCTTCGCGCATCGTTTCTGACAGGTCACACACCTCGGCAGAAAGCTTGACGGTCAGGCAGCCGCTGATAATCCCCTGATCACAAAACTGGATCAGTGTCTGCTGATAATAGGCGAGCAGACGATCGCGATAGTTTCCTGCGCCTGTGGCAAAATGATCCGTCAGACGCTGGTGATACCCGGCATAATGACGTTCGAGCATCGCAACCCCGAATGCCTCTTTCGAGCGAAAATAGTGGTAGAAAGAGCCCTTCGGCACTTCCGCTGTTTTCAGTAATTCGCTTAACCCCATGCCCGTAAAACCGCGATGCATGCATAAGCGTTCGCCGGTTTCCAGCAGGTGTTCGCGGGTATCGTGTTCAGTATTTCTGCTCATGGGCACAATCTACTAGACCGATTGGTCTATTGCAAGTAGCAATAGATGCGATCTCAATCTTGCAGGTTCCGCGCGCGCAGTCTTCAATAAAGAGAGACGAATACTACAGGAGGCGATGCGTGCCAGAACAACTGGAGTTTTTCCCCGTCCAGAGCCCGTGCCGGGGAATATGCCAGTCAGATGAGCGGGGATTTTGCCGTGGCTGTATGCGCAGCCGCGAAGAACGGTTCAACTGGCAAACCATGAGTGACGCCCAAAAACAGGATGTCCTGCGCCTGTGTCGTCAGCGTTTTCTGCGCAAATTACGGGCGAATAAAGCACTCCCGCCTGAAGAACCTGAGCAACCTTCACTGTTTTGACGCCATAATTGCGTATACTCATGGCAAATTATTGCTGAGGAAGTGGTTATGGTTCAGAGAATTACCCTTGCGCCGCAGGGACCGGAGTTCTCCCGTTTTGTGATGGGTTACTGGCGACTGATGGACTGGAATATGTCTACCCGTCAGTTGGTGAGTTTTATTGAGGAGCACCTGGATCTCGGTGTCACCACCGTCGACCATGCGGACATCTACGGTGGTTATCAGTGCGAAGCGGCTTTTGGCGAGGCGCTCAAGCTGGCTCCCCATCTGCGTCAACGCATGGAGATTGTTTCTAAATGCGGCATCGCCACCACTGCCCGTGCTGAGAATGTGCTGGGCCACTATATCACCAGCCGCGATCACATTATCGCCAGCGCCGAACAGTCATTGGTGAATCTGGCGACCGAACGTCTGGACCTGCTGCTCATTCATCGCCCGGATCCGCTGATGGATGCCGATGAAGTGGCTGAGGCGTTTTTGCATTTGCACCAGAGCGGCAAAGTGAGTCATTTTGGCGTGTCGAACTTCACCCCGGCGCAGTTCTCCCTGCTCCAGTCGCGCCTGCCGTTTACCCTGGCGACCAACCAGGTTGAGATTTCTCCGGTTCACCAGCCGCTGTTACTGGACGGTACGCTCGATCAACTCCAGCAATTGCGCATTCGCCCGATGGCCTGGTCCTGCCTTGGCGGTGGACGTCTGTTCAACGACGAGGCGTTCCAGCCACTGCGTGATGAACTGGCGAAAGTGGCGCAAGAGCTGAATGCCCAGAGTATTGAACAGGTGGTGTATGCCTGGGTGATGCGTCTGCCGTCGCAGCCGCTGCCGATTATCGGTTCCGGAAAAATTGAACGCGTCCGTTCGGCGCTGGGGGCGGCAAGCCTTGAGATGACGCGCCAGCAGTGGTTCCGCATCCGCAAAGCGGCCTTGGGTTACGATGTTCCCTGATAAGCGCTAAGGTGACTTTCCGCCAAATCTTTTTCCCTGGTTTAAACTTACAGGGCAAAAGCCAAAAACGGAGGTCATATGAAGCGTTTTAGTCTGGCAATGTTGACACTGTTCGTCTGCGCCGGTGCGCAGGCGGCAAGTACCGAAGTGAAGATGAACCTCGTCACTGCCGAGGGGACGGGGCAGTCCGTCGGCACGGTGAACATCAGCGAAACCGATAAGGGGCTGAAATTTACGCCCGATCTAAAAGGACTCCCGCCCGGTGAACATGGCTTTCATGTTCATGCAAAAGGATCGTGTGAACCTGCGTTGAAAGACGGAAAACCCTCTGCTGCCGAGGCGGCTGGTGGTCACCTCGACCCCGATAAAACCGGTAAACATGAAGGCCCCGAGGGGATGGGGCATTTAGGAGATTTACCGGTGCTGGTGGTTAACAACGACGGTAAGGCGACCGATGCGGTGGTTGCGCCGCGCCTGAAAAAACTCAGTGACGTGAAAGACAAAGCCCTGATGGTTCACGTTGGCGGCGATAACATGTCTGATTCGCCGAAACCGCTCGGCGGTGGCGGGGCGCGTTACGCCTGTGGTGTTATCCGCTAGCGGAATCGGCCAGTGTGCCTGCTGCCGGGGCTTGCTCCAGTTGCGATAACGAGCAATACAATCGCCAGATAAGCGATGCCAGTTCCCGTGCGGCAGGTTGATGATGGCGTGCCAGCGCATCACAAATCCGTTGCAGTTCGCTAAGCGTTGCGGCCAGTGGGCGCTGTTGCACGCCGCGTTCACTCATCACATCGCGTAACAGACTCAGACAGAGATCCCTGACTTTCGACAAGGGATCTGAGCGTGCCTCCCAGTCGCGCAGTTGCCAGACCACATGCGAGCAGTTGAGCAAAACCACTCCCCAGCGTAATAACCAGCGGCGGGCGAGCGCATCTTTGCTGTTACTCAACTGACTAATATGGTGATAAACCACCGACTCAAATTCATGCTCGCTCATCGTCGGCATTCGGCTGAGCTGGTCGACAAAGCCTCGCCGAAGCGCACGAATATGACGGCGGCTTTTGCGTGCATCTGACCCTGGGCGCAAAACGGCAAAAGAGAGCCACGCCAGCGCCACGCCGAGAATTTTCGCCAGGTCGTCATTTAAAAAATCCGCGAGATCATAGACTGGAGGATTGGTCACCGAAATAAACGATCCCATAAAAACAATCAATTGCCCCCATAATCCGGCCAGTTTGGGCATTTGGAGCTTGAGCAACTGCATCGTGGTCAGCAGTGGCAGCAAAAATAACAAGAACACCCATAAATCGCTGATCTGTACCATCAGACCAAACTTCACGACGAAACTGAATAATGTCAGCAACGCGAGCGTACGTAGAAGAAGCGTCAATGAATTAAACGGGGCGGGAGAAACCGAATAGAGTACGCAACTGATGGCGGCAAGGGTCAGCGCCGCATCGCCGTGCTCCCACTGGCTGGTGATCGTCCAGGCGCCCACCAGACTCAGTGCACAGAAAGTACGTATCCCGCTCCATAGCGCCTCGGCGTTATCGGTAAAGCGCGCCAGAGCACGGCTTCTGGGCAGTGTAAATTCGGTTATCGGGGTGGCATTTTCAAGGCGCGCCAGCCACCGGCTGCTGGCAAGATACAGTCGGCAGAAATAGCGCAAGCGGTGCCAGAAGGCGCGGTGCCGATAGTCGTCGTCATTCACCGGCGCGAGAGGGGCAATAATGCGCGCTACGGTATAAAAGTGCGCACCGGGCCGGGCGAGCTCCGCCAGCAACGTTTCGAGTATTGCTCGCGTATTCTCAGGCGGATGCGGCCAGTTCAATAGCAGGCGGCGCAGGCTGGAGATAACGCTGGTCAGACGTAACTGCTGATGGAGCAGGTGGTTGAGAAGCCGGTTCTGACGACGAAAACGATAGTGGCTCCAGAAAGCCTGGATGCGCAGCAAATTCATGGTCAATATCTGCCCAATCACATTTTCATGGGCGGTGCGGATGGCGTCGGTTATCTCCTGTTGCCAGAGCAGGCTGGCATGTTCGAGCAGGCGGGCGTGCATCTTTTTCAGCGCGCTCAGCAACGCGGTACCGTCAGACGTGCTCGGCATGATCATCATCATCATGCCGCCACAGCAAATCCCCAGCAGCACCTCACAAACGCGCGCCTGGGCGATATCCCACAGTTCGGTGGTGTCCGTAATATTGACCACCGGAAAGGCAATAATCGCGGCGGTGTACCCCGCAAGCTGGAAGGCGTAAGCGACGTTATTACTGAACTGCGCGCAGGCCCAGGTACAAAAACCTATCCATGCGGCCATAGCGAACAGAAACAACCACGGATCGTTAAGCGTATGTCCGGCAATGATCATCGCCGCCGTCGCTCCCAACAGGCTGCCCGCGACGCGACCGAGACTTTTACTGATCACCCCGCCCACGGTCGGAAAACTCACGACGGCGGCAGAAGTCATTGCCCAGTAAGGCTCATCCAGATTGAGGTAATAGGCGACGGTCAGCGCCAGGCACATCGCAATACTGTTGCGCATGGCGTACCGCCACTGAGGACGCGTCGCGGTAAGCCAGGGCAGGGGAAACGCGATTTTCACTTCGCCCCGCCGATCGATACCGTGCAGGTGGTGCCGGACACCAGTGTCACATCGGCGGGCAGGGAATCGAACTGAATCCGAACAGGCACGCGCTGGGCCAGACGCACCCAGGGCACATTCGGCTTGATGTCTGCCACCAGACCGCTGTCGGTCTCGACGCTCTGGTCATAAATTGCCCGACCAATACTGGAAACGTGACCCTGTAACGTGATATTGCCGCTATAGAGAACGATTTGCGCCGCAGCACCTTCGCGAATATGACGCAATTTTGTCTCTTCGAAATACCCCACCACATAAAAAGAGTGGCTGTCGATGAGTGCAAACAGCGGTTGCCCGGCGGTGGCGTAGTTGCCGGTGCGGGTGGAGAGATTGGTTATCCAGCCGTCTACCGGGGCTTTTACCTGCGTTTGTGAAAGCTGCCATTGCGCCTGTTGCAGGGCGGCCTCGGCCGCATTGACGCTCGCCTGCATCGCCTTCACATTGATATTTGCGGTATCGAGATCTTCTGCTGAAATATAATTTTTCGACAAATGGCGGCGACGGTTGGCTTCATTATTGGCTTTGGAGAGATCGGTCTGCGCGCGCGCCAGTTGCGCCTGGGCATTCAGCACGGCAATTTTGTACGGTGTGTCGTCGATTCGGAACAGAATATCGCCCGCTTTAACCAACTGGTTGTCTTTGATATTCAGCTCAGTAATGCTTCCTGACACCTGCGGGGTGATGCTGACCTGCTCGGCGCGGACTTTACCGTCGCGCGTCCAGGGGGCCTGCATGTAGAAGTTCCATAACCACCAGGCAGCGGCGAGCGCCACGGCCAGAATCAGTAACGTCGAAAAGTATTTAAGTGATTTCAGGCGCATAGTTACCACATGATCAAAAAGCCGAGAGACAGACTGATAGCGATCACGAAAAGTGAGAGATCCATCAGGATGGGATGCCAGATATCCCCTGCGTACATCCAGTCACGCAGTAAGCGATGCAAAACCAGCCACACCATAAACCCCAGCAGTACTGCTTTAAAGATAGGGGGAAAGTAGACCGAAGCGCCGAAGATCAGGTCCTGCAGGGGAAATTCCGGGGAGCGAATTGTCAGCGTCAAAAGCGTTAGTCCTTTACAGAAAGGTTCACCGGTTCGTTTTGACGGCGAAGACCGCCAGACGGAGATATTAAGAATGGGCGAACACGGTGAAGGCAGCAATGCATTTGTTTTAGCAATATAAATGCTGCACACTATTCTAAAATGAGTATAATAACTTAGCAAGCTAATTATAAGGAGATGAAATTGGAATCGCCATTAGGTTCTGATCTGGCACGCTTAGTGCGCATCTGGCGTGCTCTGATTGACCATCGCCTGAAACCTCTGGAATTGACGCAAACGCATTGGGTCACGCTGCATAACATTCATCAGCTGCCTCCCGATCAGTCGCAAATTCAACTGGCAAAAGCGATCGGCATTGAGCAGCCTTCGCTGGTGCGTACGTTGGACCAACTGGAAGAGAAAGGGCTTATTTCTCGCCAGACCTGTGCCAATGACCGCCGTGCAAAACGGATCAAATTGACAGAAAAAGCTGACCCGATCATCGAAGAAATGGAAACGGTGATTAAGCAAACGCGGGGCGAAATTCTTTCCGGTATTTCACCGGAAGAGCTGGATTTGTTGATTAGCCTGATTGCCAGGCTGGAACAGAACATTATTGAGTTGCAGTCGCGAGACTAACGCTCAGCTGTAATTAAAAAGCCTCGCATCGGCGAGGCTTTTTTTATCCCAACGTTCAGGTTGTCGCCTGCGAAGGCAGTGATGCCATTAACGCGGGGAGACGGTAACCTGGCGACCATTGCTTGCCAGTGCGACACGCTGGCCTGCGACGAAACGGGAGTTGCCCTGTTTCTGCACAACCATAATGCTGCTGCCATCGTCTTTACGAATTTCCAGTTCCACACCCTGTGATTTATTCATCGCACCCTGTACGCTCTGACCGGCTACGCCACCCGCCACAGCACCCGCCGCTGTTGCAAGAGAACGCCCGGTGCCACCACCCACGGTGTTGCCCAGGAAGCCACCCAGTACCGCGCCACCCAGAGCGCCGACAACGTTGCTGTCGTCACCTCCCTGGATCTGTACCTGACGAACGTTAACAATGGTGCCGTAAGTGACATTTTGTACTTGTTTGGCTTCTGAGGCGGAATAGACATCTCCGGAAAGAGTACTGTCATTAACACAACCCGCCAGAGTAAATCCAACCAGCGTAACTGCCAGTGCACGTAACATCATCTATGAATCTCCTGTTCACCAAAACATGCTCAGTTGAGCATCCGTCATGGTTAAATTATATGGCATTTAGTCACACCAGGTCACATCTTCTGCCAAAACATAGCAAAAATAATAACAATGATGGATTTAACCGGTCCTAAACAAGCCGATTATAAGCGTCTGCCGCTGTTTTTCCTTCAGTGAGCTCTGATTTGATTGTTAAAAAGTATTTGTAATCGATAGCTTTACAAAACACTTTATGGTGGAGTGAGCGTCTAAAGCCCTGCAACGAGGAAGGCGTATGAAATCGGGTCGCTATATTGGCGTAATGTCGGGAACAAGCCTTGATGGTGTGGATGTTGTGCTTGCCGCTATTGATGACAAGATGGTCGCCCAACAGGCCAGTCTCACCTGGCCGATGCCGATAGCGCTGAAAGAGGCTGTTCTGAGCATTTGCCAGGGCCAACCGCTCACCCTGTCGCAACTGGGCCAACTGGATACGCGTCTGGGCAAACTCTTTGCCGAAGCTGTCCTTGCTCTGATGGCGCAAGAACAACTCAGTGCAAAAGATATCGTGGCTATTGGTTGCCACGGTCAAACCATCTGGCATGAACCCACCGGCGATGCGCCTCATACCCTGCAAATTGGCGATAACAATCAAATCGCCGCGTTAACCGGTGTGACCGTGGTCGGGGATTTCCGCCGCCGCGATATTGCCCTTGGCGGGCAGGGGGCACCGCTGGTCCCGGCGTTTCATCATGCGTTACTGGCACATCCCATCGAGCGCCGGATAGTGCTGAACATCGGCGGCATCGCCAATATCTCACTACTTTTCCCGGACAAGCCGGTCCGCGGTTATGACACCGGGCCAGGAAATATGCTGATGGATGCCTGGATTTGGCGTCAACTTGGCAAGCCTTACGATAAAGACGCCCAGTGGGCGAGTGGTGGGAAAGTCGTCCTGCCGCTGCTGCAAAACATGCTCAGCGATCCCTATTTTGCTGCACCCGCGCCGAAAAGCACCGGACGTGAATATTTTAACTATGGCTGGCTTGAGCGTCAGTTGGCTATTTTCCCGGCGCTGGATCCGCGCGATGTCGAAACCACGCTGGTAGAACTGACGGCGGTGACGATTTCCGAACAGGTATTGTTGTGCGGCGGCTGCGAACGGTTGCTGGTCTGTGGCGGGGGGAGCCGTAATCCGTTGTTGATGGCGCGCCTGTCTGCGCTGCTGCCGGGTACTGAGGTCACCACGACGGATGAGGCGGGAATCAGCGGCGATGATATGGAAGCCCTGGCCTTTGCCTGGCTTGCCTGGCGTACGCTGGCCGGTTTACCCGGCAACTTACCTTCGGTAACGGGGGCATCGCAGGCCAGCGTGCTGGGGGCTATCTATCCGGCTAATCCGCGACAGAATCAGAGTTAACTGACTTTCACCCAGGCTGCGTACCGTTAGACTCCGGGGTTTACGGAGGATGTTATTCGCGTCCTCCATGACCAGGACAGTCTCGGGAAAACCTAATGAAAAGAGTGTTAATCGCCTGCCTGCCCGCGCTTCTCGCCGGGTGTAGTTACTACAACCAGTTTGTTGAGCGCATGAATACGGATACGCTTAACTATCAGTGTGACGAAAAGCCGCTTACGGTGAAATTGAACCATCCCCGCCAGGAAGTGAGTTTTATTTATGACAATACGCCGCTGATCCTCAAGCAAGGTCTGTCGGCGTCGGGGACACGCTACACTGACGGTATTTATGTTTTCTGGTCGAAGGGTGATGGCGCCACGGTATACAAGCGCGATCGCATCGTACTGAATAACTGCCAGTTACAAAATCCGCGGCGTTGAGATTTTCGCAAGGGGGGGGCACAATAGCCCCACCTGATAATTCATCTTGCTAACGCCATGTCTGATAACGATCAATTGCAGCAAATCGCGCATTTGCGCCGTGAGTACACCAAAGGCGGCTTGCGCCGCGCCGATCTTCCCTCCGAACCGTTGCCGCTGTTTGAGCGCTGGCTTGGTCAGGCGTGTGAAGCCAAACTCGCCGACCCGACCGCGATGGTCGTTGCGACTGTTGATGAAACAGGCCAACCTTACCAGCGTATTGTGCTGCTCAAGCACTATGACGAGAAAGGGCTGGTGTTTTATACCAACCTGGGCAGCCGCAAAGCCCACCAGATCGAGAAAAACCCGGCTATCAGCCTGCTGTTTCCGTGGCACATGCTGGAGCGCCAGGTCATGGTGATCGGTAAAGCTGAGCGCCTTTCTACCCTCGAAGTGGTGAAGTATTTCCACAGCCGTCCACGCGACAGCCAGATTGGTGCGTGGGTCTCGCAGCAATCCAGCCGGATCTCCGCGCGTGGCATTCTCGAAAGCAAGTTCCTTGAACTCAAGCAGAAGTTCCAGCAGGGCGAAGTGCCGTTACCCAGCTTCTGGGGCGGCTATCGCGTCAGTATTGAGCAAATGGAGTTCTGGCAGGGAGGCGCGCATCGTCTCCACGACCGTTTTTTATACCAGCGTG
Organism: Citrobacter sp. BDA59-3; assembly: GCF_015167655.1. NCBI lineage: Bacteria > Pseudomonadati > Pseudomonadota > Gammaproteobacteria > Enterobacterales > Enterobacteriaceae > Citrobacter > Citrobacter sp. BDA59-3. Next base: position 3,105,609 of record NZ_CP063427.1, on the reverse strand, counting down.
AAAATGACGCATGGAAAATTGATCGCCTCGCGCCGTAAACCCTGAAAAATGTTGCGCTAAGCGCTGGTGCTCCTGCATCCGGCGCTTTATTCTATGTAACTTTCGCAACTGGCGAAAAGTCGTGTACCGGCAGAGGTGCAGTCGTTTTAAATGGAGAATTTGATGGCAAGCAGTAACTTGATTAAACAATTGCAAGAGCGCGGGCTGGTAGCCCAGGTGACGGACGAGGAAGCGTTAGCAGAGCGACTGGCGCAAGGCCCGATCGCGCTCTATTGCGGCTTCGACCCTACCGCCGACAGCTTGCATTTGGGGCATCTTGTTCCATTGTTATGCCTGAAACGCTTCCAGCAGGCCGGGCACAAACCTGTCGCGCTGGTGGGCGGCGCGACGGGGCTGATTGGCGACCCGAGTTTCAAAGCCGCTGAGCGTAAACTGAATACCGAAGACACGGTGCAGGAGTGGGTGGATAAAATCCGCAAACAGGTTGCGCCGTTCCTCGACTTCAACTGTGGTAAAAACGCGGCGATTGCGGCCAACAACTACGACTGGTTCGGCAATATGAACGTGCTGACTTTCCTGCGCGATATCGGCAAGCACTTCTCCGTTAACCAGATGATCAACAAAGAAGCGGTGAAACAGCGTCTGAACCGTGACGATCAGGGTATCTCGTTTACTGAGTTTTCCTACAACCTGCTGCAGGGTTACGACTTTGCCTGCCTGAACAAACTGCACGGTGTGGCGCTGCAGATTGGCGGTTCCGACCAGTGGGGGAACATCACCTCCGGTATCGATCTGACCCGTCGCCTGCACCAGAATCAGGTCTTTGGCCTGACCGTTCCGCTGATCACCAAAGCTGACGGCACGAAGTTCGGCAAAACCGAAGGTGGCGCAGTCTGGCTCGATCCGAAGAAAACCAGCCCGTACAAATTCTACCAGTTCTGGATCAATACCGCGGATGCTGACGTTTATCGCTTCCTTAAATTCTTCACCTTTATGGACATTGAAGAGATCAATGCTCTGGAAGAAGAAGACAAGAACAGCGGCAAAGCACCGCGTGCCCAGTATGTGCTGGCCGAGCAGGTGACCAAACTGGTTCATGGCGAAGAAGGGCTGGTGGCGGCAAAACGCATTACCGAAAGCCTTTTTAACGGCAACCTGAGCGATCTCAGCGAGGCGGATTTCGAGCAACTGGCGCAGGACGGTGTGCCGATGATCGAAATGGAGAAAGGCGCAGACCTGATGCAGGCGCTGGTAGACTCGGAGCTGCAGCCATCTCGTGGTCAGGCGCGTAAAACCATCGCCTCCAACGCGGTCACCATCAACGGTGAGAAACAGTCTGACCCGGAATATTTCTTCCAGGAAACGGACATTCTCTTCGGTCGTTATACGCTGTTACGTCGCGGTAAGAAGAACTACTGTCTGGTGTGCTGGAAATAACCGGCAGATACGCGAAACATGAAAAAGGAGTGGGAAACCACTCCTTTTTTATGGCAAAAGCGTGGAAGATTAAATCCCTTCTGCGGCCATTGCGGCGGCAACCGCCGGACGAGAGGCCACGCGTTGCATATAGTTGGCAATATTCCCGGCCTGCGGGAAGTTCAGTTTCACCGCTACCGCCCAGCGCAGTACCGTGAACAGGTATGCATCGGCAATGGAGAAGTTTTCGCCGTTAATCCACTGTTGGCCTGCCAGCGCCGCGTCCACATACTCCAGTTTCTTTTCCAGCAGAGCGCGGGCGGTAGGTTTGAACGCTTCCGGCGTATCCGGACGAAACAGGGGAGTAAACCCTTTGTGCAGCTCAGTTGCCACGAAATTCAGCCACTCCAGCGTTTTGTAACGGCTCAGGAACCCCACCGGCGGCAGCAGGTCGCTTTTCGGTGCGCTGTCAGCCACATACTGCATAATCGCCACGCCTTCGGTTAACAGGGTGTCGGCATTGATTGCCAGTGCCGGGATCTGTCCTTTCGGATTGATGGCCAAAAAGTCATCACCATTCTCCAGGCATTTTTTTGCTAAATCCACGCGTGCCAGTTCAAACTCTTTACCTGCTTCACGCAGAACAATATGGGAAGCCAATGAGCAGGCGCCTGGTTTATAAAACAGTTTCATTCTTCACTCCGGTGGTTGAATTCGGGCATAGGTTATTACCTGCAGGTATAAAAAAAAAGCCGTTAACGTGCGTTAACGGCTTTCTGCTGAAACTCTGCGCAATCTTATGCTGTCGCTGTTTCCGACGCTTTCGCGGCTTTATCGCTATCATCACTCTGCGTCATGCGGTTTAGTTTCGGCGCGGCGAGGATCATCAGCGCGGCGATAACAGCAGTCACAATACCGATTTGCAGGAAGACGTGACCGTAGACATCCAGTGACATCAGTGGGTCGGTGACGTTTTCCGGGATAGCCATCTGGTTTGCGACGTAGCCTGCGATGATGTTCGCACCGGCGGTCGTCAGGAACCAGCTACCCATGATAAAGCCCATCAGACGCTGTGGAACGAGCTGTGCCACCATGGCGAGGCCCAGACCGGAAATCATCAGTTCACCGATACTCTGCAGCCCGTAGCTCGCAACCAGCCAGTTTACGGAGACGATACCAGCATCAGAGGCGAACTTCGCGCCCAGCGGCAGGATCAGGAATGCACCTGAACACAGCACCATACCGATGGCAAACTTATACGGCATTGGCAGGGTATCGCCCATTTTGTTATAGATAGCAGCCAGGATCGGGCTACCAATAATAATCCAGAACGGGTTCAGCGCCTGGAACTGCTCCGGTTCGAACGTGATACCCAGCAGCGTATGTTCAACGTTACGAATGGCGAAGAAGTTCAGCGATGTCGGCATCTGGCTGTACAGGACGAAGAAGACAATGGCCTGCAGCATCAGAATGAAAGCGACGATCATTTTACGACGCGCCGCGCCCTGCAGAGCAAATGTCTCTTTTGCGAAAAGGCACACGATGCACAGTGCAACCACACCCAGCACCATACGTGCGATGCCCTGGTTATGCAGCAGCCATGTGGCGATGGTAATCAGGATAGCAACGCCGACGATGGTCGCCAGCAGGTAACCCATACGAACCGGCTCGAAGTCAGGTTTAGAACCGTAGTTTTTGACCCAACGCTTGCAGAACGCGAAGTTCACGATGGTGATCAGCAGACCGACGACGCTCAGGGCAAACGCGGTGCTCCAGCCAAATTCTGCAGCCAGCCACGGGGTAGCCAGCATAGAGAAGAATGAACCGACGTTAACAGCCATGTAATACATGGTGAATGCACCGTCGAGACGCGGGTCATCTTTTGCATAGCAGGTGGAGAGCAGGGAAGACGGGTTGGCTTTAAACAGACCATTACCGACGGCGATCGCCGCCATACCCATATACACGATACTGGCATCATGACCAGACCACGCTACCAGTGCGTAACCGATGGCCAGCACAATGGCCCCCAGCATGATAACGCGCTTTGTCCCCAGAATTTTATCGCCCAGCCAGCCGCCAATAGCGACAAGACCGTAAACCAGCGCGCTAAAAGAGGAAAACAGGGTAATGGAGTCCGCTTCGGACATACCCAGTTGTTTAACCAGGTAGACAGCCATGATCCCCTGCAGACCATAGAAGCCGAAACGCTCCCACAGCTCGATGGAGAAGATCAAATAGAACGCTTTAGGTTGTTTGAAAGCGTTCAGACTCACACTTTCGGTTGGTTTGTTTGCAGTTGACACATAGACCTCTTTTTTTACATCCCATATTAATGGGGTGATTCGAGACGCGATGCCCAGTATTCATCGCGCTTATAATTATTGCGGGAGGGAAAACGGCGGGTAATGTTCCTGATCCTGGGATTCGAGGCAAGGCTTTTGTAATGATCTGTTACATTTATCTTTAGCGATATTATAATCCAGTGTCGGAAATGTTATTCAGAGTTAAATTTTGCAGGGTAATTAAAGGCAGTTTTTTTCACTAATGCAGACCGGTAAAATTTGGTCAAAGGTGATATCTTCTGCTGTTAAGCGGTAATGGCAGTTTATCAGCCTGGTCTGATTATAATTAATGGTCTTATGTGTTGGTTTAACCCCTGCATGACACTCTCTGACCTTGTTTTCGTTCAGCTAAAGATCCTTTTTTTAACACGCTTGCATCAATGTGATAAAAATCACACATCTGTAGAATTTTTTTGTCATAAAAAAACATTGGCTCTGATTAAAAGCTAATAAGCAACAGATAATATGATAAAAATGCGAGTTATGCCGTATAAAGCGCGTTAACAAGAAAACATTACAGGTATGCATTTTTGCTTATAGCAAAGTATGAACAGCAGAACCCATTACTCACGCCTATTGCCTTGTTCATCAGAATGCAGTAGATCAATGTTTTCACGGATTTTTTCCTATAAATGAGCAAGTCGATGACAGTGTTACGCGATACTGTCAAAGTCCTTCTTTCGTAACTCTTTGGAGTCATTTCATGAACGTGCATTCGTGGCTTAACGCACTACATATCATCGCGGCGATAATCTGGATTGGTGGAATTTTTGTCATGGCCACGGCTGCGGCCTGGTGTGCACAGGCGGTGGGCAAAAATGCGCCGACGGCGACAGCGCTGGCGGCATTTGTGCGCAACTGGAGTCGTAAAGTCACCACCCCGGCGATGATCGTGCTGTGGGGCATGGGGCTGGCGATGGTGCTGGCACATGGACAGATGCCGCATCTGTGGCTGATTCTCAAACTGGTGCTGGTGGTGTTGCTGTCAGGTATTCACGGAATGTTATCCGCAACTTTACGTCGCCTTGCTGGCGGTGAAATCACGAAGGTGCCGGGGATGGTGCCACGCGCCACGACCATCGTCATTGTGGCCGTGGCGGTCATCATTTTGCTGGTTGTTTTTAGACCGTTCTGAGTAAAGCGAATTCAGAGCTCGGTTTTGCTCTCGAATTCGCATAAATCTTCGATAATGCAGGAGCCGCAGCGTGGCTTACGGGCGATGCAGGTATAGCGGCCATGCAAAATCAGCCAGTGATGACAATCGACCTTAAATTCCGCCGGGACGACGCTCAGCAGCTTTTCTTCAACCTGCTCAACGTTTTTCCCCGGCGCGAAGTGGGTGCGGTTACAGACGCGAAAAATATGCGTATCAACAGCAATGGTCGGCCAGCCAAAGGCCGTGTTCAGTACCACATTAGCCGTTTTCCGCCCGACACCCGGTAGCGCTTCCAGCGCCGCACGATCTTCGGGCACCTCGCCGCCGTGTTTTTCCACCAGAATACGGCAGGTCTTAATGACGTTTTCCGCTTTAGTATTAAACAGACCAATGGTCTTAATATAGGATTTGACCCCCTCGACACCCAGCTCCAGCATGGCGTGCGGGGTATTGGCAACCGGGTAGAGCAGGGCAGTTGCCTTGTTCACGCTGACGTCGGTTGCCTGCGCAGAAAGCAGTACCGCAATCAGCAGTTCAAAAGGTGAGTTGAAGTTAAGCTCTGTCGTCGGGTGCGGATTGGCATCCCGCAGGCGGGTGAGGATCTCCCGTCGCTTTGTTTTGTTCATCAGGCCTTCCCGGGCACCGTGTGGGCAGTTTCGTCGGCAACGGTCGCTGCACGACGTTTCTTCGTTCTCTCGTCAATCAGATATTTGATGGCCAGCAGCATGCCAAGGCCGATAAATGCCCCCGGCGGCAGCATGGCCAGCAGGAAGGACGAGTCGGTATGGAACACTTCAATACGCAAAACTTTCGCCCAGTCGCCCAGCAAGCCATCCGCGCCGTCAAATAAGGTTCCGTTGCCGAGGATTTCACGAATCGAACCCAGTGTAAACATGGTGCAGGTCGCCCCCATGCCGATGGCAAAGCCATCAAGGGCAGACAATCCCGGGCTTTTTTTGGCAGCAAACGCCTCCGCGCGCCCCACCACGATACAGTTGGTGACAATCAACGGAATAAAGATACCGAGCGACTGATACAAACCGTAGGCATAAGCGTTAATCAGCATCTGTACGATGCTCACCACGGAGGCGATGATCATTACGTAAATAGGAATACGGATTTCAGACGGCGTCCAGTGGCGTACCAGTGAGATCGTAAAGTTGGTCAGCGTCAGCACAAGCGTAGTGGCAAGGCCAAGGCCCAGCGCATTGGTCGCAGTGGAGGTCACCGCCAACAGCGGGCACATGCCTAATAACTGAACCAGCGCGGAGTTATTCTTCCATAACCCCTGGACAATAATGTCTTTAATTTCGCTCATGGTTACTCTCCACAGGTCGGTAAACTGGAAAGTTGTGCGGGCAGCGTCGGCGCGTACAATCCGGCGCGTTTCACCGCATTGACCACCGCTCGCGGGGTGATGGTCGCTCCGGTGAACTGATCAAAATCGCCACCGTCTTTCTTCACTGCCCAGTGCGGGTCATTGGCCCCTGCGATTTTCTTGCCCGCGAAATGGGTGATCCAGTCAGAAAGACGCAACTCTATTTTATCGCCCAACCCCGGCGTTTCGTGATGCTCGATCACGCGGGTGCCAAGAATGGTACCGTTAAAATCGGCGCCTACCAGCAGTTGAATAACGCCGGAATAGCCGTCGGGTGCCGTCGCTTCAATGACCGCAGCGACCGGCGTATCGTCTCTTCGGGCTATATAGACTTTATGTTTGCCTTTCCCCAGCGCCGGGTCATCAACCACATAACAGCTCTCCTGCAAGGCGTTATTATAGATGTCGCCAGGCAATACCTGACCAAACAATGCCTTTTGCTGCTGCACCGCCTGGTCGGCAATGGTCGATTTGGTCAACTGGTGAATTGCTGCTGTCATTCCGGTTGAGGCCGCCGCGAACAGCGTCAACGTCATGCCGTATTTACGCATGGTATCTAGCATGGCGACTCCTTAACGATGGCCGTACACGCGTGGGCGTGTGAAGTAATCAATTAATGGCACGGTAATGTTTGCCAGCAGCACGGCGAAGGCCACGCCGTCCGGATAACCGCCAAAACTACGGATAAGCCAGACCAGTAATCCCGCCAGGGCGCCGAAAATCAGGCGGCCTTTATTGGTTGTCGAGGCGGTAACCGGGTCGGTCAGAATAAAAAACGCGCCCAACATAGTGGCACCTGAGAGCAGATGCAGTTGCGGCGACGCCAGACTTTGTGGTGAGAAAATCCAGCCCAGTGTTGAACAGACAGTCAGCGAAACCAGGAAGGCTACCGGGATATGCCAGCGAATGGTTTTCTGCCACAGCAGGAAGATACCGCCAAGCAGATACCCCAGATTGACCCACTGCCAGCCCGCACCCGCCAGCACGCCGCTGTAAATGGCCGATTTGAGGATCTCATCGACCGGATGTCCGGCATGAAGCGATGTTTTAAAGGTATCCAGCGGTGTTGCCTGGCTGATGCCATCAATCCCCATTCGCAGGCTATCCATCGTATGGCCGGTAGCTGCATGCCCAGTGAAGATGATTTGTACGGCATCCATCAGGCCCGGAACCGTTTTGGCTATCTCAAAAGGTGGTAACCAACTGGTCATCTGTACCGGGAAGGAGATCAGCAGGACCACATAGCCGATCATTGCCGGGTTAAACGGGTTATGCCCAAGGCCGCCATAGAGTTGCTTAGCAATGATAACCGCGAACACCGTACCCAGCACCACCATCCACCAGGGGGTAAAGGGCGGAACGCTGACCGCCAACAGTAAACCGGTCAACAGGGCAGAGTTGTCCCCGAGGATGGCCCCGATTTGCTGTTTACGCAGCCGTAATACCAGCGCTTCTGCCGCCAGCGCACTCCCGCAGGCAAGGATAATCTGCAACAACGTTCCCCAGCCGAAGAACCAAAGTTGTGCTGCAATACCTGGCAGGGTCGCAAGCACGACCAGCAGCATAATGCGCGATGTCTGGCGCTGATTATGGGTATAAGGGGAACTGGCAATTCTGAAAACCATTTAATCCTCGTTAACTGCTTGCTGTGCGGCTTTTTTTGCCTGAACCCGGGCGATAGCTGCCGCTACGGCCGCCTTTCGGGGATCGTCATTTGCGGCAGGCGCTGGTGCGGCCTGCTGTTGTAATTTTTTGGCTTTTGCCCGCGCGATAGCGGCTTCGACGGCTGCCTTACGCGGGTCGACAGGTTCAGCGGCAACGGGGGCCGGGGTTTCCACCGGCACGACGACGTCGCTGGCGCCTTGCTGTTGTAATTTTTTTGCTTTTGCCCGGGCGATAGCGGCTTCGACGGCTGCCTTACGCGGGTCGACAGGTTCAGCGGCGACGGGGGCCGGGGCTTCCACGGGCACAACGACGTCACTGGCCGCTTGCTGCTGCAATTTTTTGGCTTTTGCCCGTGCGATAGCAGCTTCGACTGCTGCCTTGCGCGGGTCGACAGGTTCAGCGGCGACGGGAGCCGCTTGCGTGTCTGTGGCTCCGGCTTTACGGGCTTTAGCGCGTGCAATCGCCGCTTCGACGGCTGCCTTGCGCGGATCGACAGCTTCGCTGGCGACAGCGTTACTTTCCGGCACATCTTGTTGCTGCGCTTTTTCTGCCTGACGTGCGCGCGCCTGCGCCTTACGCGCCTCGCGGGCGGCAATCACCTCGCTATTATCCGGTACGCTTCCGGCCTGAACCACGATGGGTTGCGCGCTGGTGGCCTGTTTTTCACGCACGCGGGCGAGGGCAGCGTCAATTGCCTGCTGATCTTTTGCGGCAGGCTGGACGGCGGCTTTTTTGTGGCGCTCAGCGCGAGCGGCTTTTTCCCGCTCCAGGCGCGCCTGACGCGCCTCAAAGCGCGCTTTAGCTTCAGCGTTGCGCTTTTCTTCCTGCGCAATGGCGTAAATTTCGGCTTTTTCCTGACGAAAATACTGGACCAGCGGGATATTACTTGGGCAGACCCACGCGCAGGCACCACACTCAATACAATCGGACAAATTGTGCGCAGTGGCTTTGTCATGCTGCTGGCCTTTACTGAACCAGTAAAGCTGCTGCGGCAGCAGATCCGCCGGGCAGGCATCGGCACAGGCGCTACAGCGAATACAGCCTTTCTCTTCCTGCTGCTCACCCATTTCACTGGCCGAGGGCGCCAACAGGCAGTTGGTAATTTTCACCACCGGAACATCAAGCCAGGGCAGGGTAAAGCCCATCAGTGGCCCACCCATGATGACCAGTTGTTCAGCGGAGGGACAAAAACCGGCATGTTCCAGCAAGTGACGCACCGGTGTCCCCAGACGTGCCCAGACGTTTCCTGGTTTGCTGACGCTCTCCCCGGTCAGTGTTACCACACGTTCGGTGAGAGGTTCGCCGTCGATAATGGCGCGTTTAATGGCATAAGCGGTGCCGACGTTTTGCATCAGCACGCCAATATCGGATGAACGACCACCGTGCGGAACCTGCTTGCCGGTCAGAATCTGTGTCAGTTGTTTTGCACCGCCGGACGGGTATTTGGTTGGGATGACGCGTAGCTGGATGTCATGCGAACCAGCCAGTACCGCACGCAGCATGGAAATGGCCTGCGGTTTGTTATCTTCAATACCGATCAGCACCTGGCGCGGTTGCAGAATATGCATCAGAATGCGCACGCCTTCGACTATCTGCGCGGCGCAGTCCTGCATCAGGCGGTCATCAGCGGTGATATAGGGTTCGCACTCGGCGGCATTGATAATCAAGGTCTCGATAAGATCGCCGCCACTTTTCAGCTTCGCGCCGGTCGGGAAACCCGCACCGCCCAGCCCGGCAACGCCAAACTGGTGTATACGCTCAATCAGCGCGTCGCGATCGCGAGAGCGATAATCGCTCCAGCCGTCACGTTCAATCCAGCGATCTTCTCCGTCAGCCTCAATAATGACGCTCAGTTCGGGCAGGGCTGAGGGATGCGCGGTAGAGTGGGGGGCAATGGCGACAATAGTACCGGAGGTTGGCGCGTGGACTGGCAACATCCGCCCGCGACCACGGGTCAGCGGTTGACCACGTAGCACGCTGTCACCCACATTGACGCACAGTTCACCCTCAGCACCGATATGCTGTTTTAACGGTATAACAAATCGCGTCGCCAGCGGAAGCTGGCGCAGCGGTGTACCACTGGACTGTGTTTTCATCTCCGGCGGATGGATACCGCCGTGGAAATCCCACAGTTTGTCTTTGCGAAAAGCAGAAAATAACTTAAGCATGTTGTTCCACGGGAATGATGCGCACGGGAATGGCCTGCAGGTCCCATTTCCAACTGGCGGTGGTCGTCTCCACCGGGCGCAGTTCAATACACTGCGTCGGGCAGGGATCCACACAGAGGTTACAGCCGGTACAGAGTTCACTCATTACCGTGTGCATGGCACGGGTCGCGCCGACAATGGCGTCGACCGGACAGGCCTGAATACATTTGGTGCAGCCGATGCAGTTCGCTTCATCAATAATAGCGAGCATGCGTACCGGTTCGGGCACGACGACGTCACCGTCGATAGGCTGCGGCTCCACATTTAACATTTCGGCGATTTTCAGCATCACCGCTTCACCGCCGGGTGCGCAGCGGTTAATTTTCTCACCCTGCAGGCCAACGGCCTCGGCATAAGGGCGACACCCAGGGTAACCGCACTGCCCACACTGGCTCTGCGGCAAGAGATCGTCAATTTTCTCAACGACGGGATCGTCTTCTACCGCGAAACGACGCGAGGCATATCCCAGTACGACACCAAACAACAACCCGAGCACGCTCAGGGCCGCGATGGCAATCCAGATTGCATTCATTACAACTTCACCAGACCACTAAAGCCCATAAAGGCCAGAGACATCAAACCGGCGGTAATGAGGGCAATCGCATTACCGCGAAACGGTGCGGGCACATCGGCGACGACAAGACGTTCACGGATGGCGGCAAACAGCACCATGACCAGAGAAAACCCGACGGCGGCGGAAAATCCGTACAGCGCGGATTGCAGGAAATTATGCCCGAGGTTGATATTTAGCAATGGCACGCCCAGCACCGCGCAGTTAGTGGTGATAAGCGGCAGAAAAATCCCCAGCAGGCGATACAGCGCCGGGCTGGTTTTGCGCACCACCATTTCGGTGAACTGCACCACCACGGCAATAACCAGGATAAACGCCAGCGTACGCAGATAGATGAGATCCAGCGGAATGAGCAGCCAGGTATCGATAATCCACGCGCAGATAGACGCCAGCGTAATAACGAACGTTGTGGCAAGCCCCATGCCCATCGCGGCTTCGAGCTTTTTCGAAACCCCCATGAACGGGCACAGGCCAAGAAATTTCACCAGTACGAAATTATTGACCAGAACGGTTCCGATAAATAGCAGCAGATAGTCTGTCATTATTTGGCCTGAAATAAAAAAAGCCGCCTATTATCGGTCAAACAGCACCGGGCGACAACAGGATAACTGTAAGGTTATTACGGGTTCACAAAGGTCGCTTTGACCCGCTGCGATCGCTTGAAATAGGGCACAATCAGCGCGGCGGCGAGTAATGCCGATAAAAGCCCGCGTACCGCCACGTCGTCAGAAACAGGGGAGAAGGCAAAAGCTTTTAGCGCCAGCAGCACGCTAATCAGTAACCAGATAATCATATGTTTCAGCACGCTACGGCGGCGTTTAAAAAAGGCGATAATCAGCCATAGTGTGTAATACCAGACGCCTGCCGCCAGGGCAAAAGAGGCAAACCAGGTCAACAGTTCCGCCAGGGGCCGTACACCGATGGCGGCAATGACCAGCGGAACCTGAGTTTTAGCGACATCCACGAGCCGCAACGTCTGGCCCAATAACGCGACCAGCAACCAGGCTAAAGGCGCAAGCAGCCAGCCGCCGATTCTTTCTGCAGATGTCGTTACCATGCTTGTTCCTCACAGGCGGTCACTGATTTATCGGCCGAGGAGTATAAAGCATTATGCGCCAGATGCCAGTGGCGTTATTGCACGTAATGCCACACGGACTTTGGTACACGGCCTATATCGAACAGGCGGCCACCGGAAACCAGCTCAGCCCGGCGATGATCGGCGGCGCGATACATGTTAATGATTTCTTCGTTGTCGGTCAGTGTGTAGTTAAGGTGATCGAACAATTTTTCCAGACTTTCAAGTGAGCTGATTTTGCGGAATTTTAATAAATAATCCTGAACGGTCATTTTAAGCGTTATCCATGTTATAAAAAGGCATTAATACATTCGCGGGTATTTCGTTCGAATAATAGTCGGGCTTATCAGGACGTAAATTGTCTCTGAATGTATCGCCATGAAATTAGGAATTTTCTTTAAGGTTAAATGGATGCCAGAACGGCATCCGTCAAGAAGATTAGCGCTCTTCGCCACGCCTGGCAATACGCAACGCAGTACCATAATTAGGTATACCCGCGTTCGCTTCACATTTTATTTTTTCTGCGCGACGATACTCTGTTCCGGCGGCTGGTAATTATCGATATGACTGGCGAACACCAGAAGAACGGTCGAAACACCCAATACAACCCAGCCTGTTAATTCAATAATCCGATTGATGATAGTGGCCATAACTCTACAACTCCCTCAGGTCTGATTTGGGATGTTACCTGGGCGAACAGCGGACGACAAGGGACCGACGCCTGTTTTTGGAAAATTCCGTATCATTAAAGTAATTACATGAGAAACCCTGTTTTCACGGTTAAATTCCTTAAGCGCATATGTCGCTGTTGTCCCTGAAAGAGAGATGGTGTGAAATACACGTTCCAATAACGAGAGGCCGCTTTATGAATGACAATATCCGTGTCGGACTAATTGGTTACGGCTATGCCAGTAAAACTTTCCATGCGCCGCTGATTGACGGCACGCCGGGAATGGAGCTGGCGGCAATCTCCAGTAGCGATGAGTCGAAAGTGAAGGCGGACTGGCCGGCAGTGTCGGTCGTATCAGAACCGAAACATTTATTTAATGATCCGAAAATCGACTTAATCGTCATCCCCACGCCTAACGACACCCATTTTTCGCTCGCCAAAGCCGCGCTGGAAGCGGGCAAGCATGTCGTCGTGGATAAACCCTTTACGGTGACGTTGTCACAAGCAAGGGAACTGGATGCGCTGGCGAAAAGCTGTGGTCGCGTGCTGTCTGTGTTTCATAACCGGCGCTGGGATAGTGACTTCCTGACGCTGAAAGCCTTGCTGGCCGACGGTGCGTTAGGCGAGGTGACCTTTTTTGAATCACACTTTGACCGTTATCGCCCGGAAATTCGTAACCGCTGGCGTGAACAGGCGGGGCCGGGAAGCGGTATCTGGTACGATCTGGCCCCGCATTTACTGGATCAAGCCGTCAACCTGTTTGGTCTGCCTGTCTCGCTGACGGTGGATCTGGCGCAACTGCGTCCAGGCGCACAGGCGACAGATTATTTCCATGCGGTGCTCTCTTACCCACAGCGCAGAGTTATCCTGCATGGCACGATGCTGGCCGCGGCGGAATCAGCGCGTTATATCGTGCACGGTACCCGTGGTAGCTACGTGAAGTTTGGCCTCGATCCGCAGGAAGAGCGCCTGAAATCGGGTGCGAAACTGCCGCAGGAAGACTGGGGATACGATATGCGTGACGGGGTATTAACCCGAGTCAATGGCGATGCCCGTATTGAAGAAACCTGGCTCACGGTGCCGGGCAACTATCCGGCCTATTATGCGGCAATTCGTGACGCGTTAAACGGTGCGGGAGAAAACCCGGTTCCGGCAAGCCAGGCCATCCAGATAATGGAACTTATCGAATTGGGTATTGAGTCGGCAAAACATCGCTCGACGCTCAATCTGACCTGAATAAAAATGCCGCTCAAATGAGCGGCATTTTTTTACCCCTGTAAAACCTTTTCTTTGAGAGCCTGTTTTTCAGCCGCAGAGAGAAACGCGATTTCCAGACCGTTGATTTGCGCCTGGCGAATCTGTTCGCGGCTCAGTCCTGCGGCAGGGGCGGCAACCTGATACTCATGACCAATCTCCACACCCTGCACGGCCGGATCGTCTGTGTTAATCGAGGCCAGTACGCCATGCTCCAGGAAGGTTTTCAGCGGATGTCGTGCCAGTGACGGCACGGTGCTGGTCTGGATATTGGACGTCAGGCAGGATTCGATACCGATACGCTGTTCGGCCAGAAATGCCATCAGTGCCGGATCTTCAATTGCTTTGACCCCATGACCAATACGCTCTGCGCCCAGCTCGCGAATCGCCTGCCAGATGCTTTCCGGGCCAGCCGCTTCGCCCGCATGCACGGTGATATGCCAGCCTGCGTCGCGCGCACGGTTAAAGTGGGGCAGGAACAGACTACCGGGGAAACCCAGCTCATCACCCGCCAGATCCAGCGCTGTGATGCTCTCACGATGAGCCAGCAACGCTTCAAGCTCCTGTAAACACGCAGCTTCACCAAAGGTACGGCTCATGATGCCAATCAGGCGTGCCTCGACACCAAACGCCTGACTGCCTTCGTGCACGCCAGCAATAACCGCTTCAACCACGCCAGCGACAGGCAGATTGTGCGTCATCGCCATGTAGCCAGGGGAGAAACGCAGCTCAACGTAATGCAGACCCTGGCGTGCGGCATCTTCCATATTCTCATAAGCCACGCGACGGCAGGCATCAAGGGAGGCCAGCACTTTTACGCCCCAGTCCAGCTTCGCAAGGAAACTCACCAGATCGGGTTCGTTGGCGGTAACCTGCACGTGCGGCAGCAATGTTTCAAGCGTTTGCGCGGGAAGGGGAAGATTAAACTCACGGCCAAGATCGAGAATGGTTTGTGCCCGAATGTTGCCGTCCAGGTGGCGATGAATATCAGTTAATGGCAAGTTGGTATCAATCATGGTCGCACTCTTATTTTAAGTAAAGTGCGATACATTATACCACATGTCAGCAGCGCATTAGCATTAGTGGTAATAGATTGAATTTATGATGAAGTTTTACGCGTGAAAACGTAAAAATGACCGCGGACTGTTGGCACTTTCTTTATCTCCCCCTGCAGCGATTACAGGGGGAGTCATGACGTTATATTTCTAGCCATTCAGCAGACTAGCGAACAACAAGCACCGGGCATTTTGCGTGGCGGACCACCGCTGCGGCATTTGAACCTAACAAATAGGTGGTCATATCTGGCCGGTGTGAAGCAATGATGATGAGATCCGCTTGAATGGTATCCGCGAGTTTAAGGATCTGATCCTTTGGCGTCCCGGTAACAGCATGCGTCTGCACTTTTTCCATTGGAATTTTAAACGTTTTGACGATTTCATTCAGCCGCGATAACGCCTCTTCTTGCAGGTCTTTTAATTTTGGTAATGCTGCTGAATATGCCAGTCCCAGCGTTGAATAATAAGGATGAGAAGGGATAACCGTCAAAAAATGGACTTTCGCAATATTAATAACGGCGTGTGCCTGAACATACGGGATGACTTGTCGGGTCAGTTCGCTTTCGGAAATGTCGATGGGTACTAATATGGAGCGATACATATAGACCTCCTGTATGAATTCATACAGGCTAAATAGTATGCTATTAGCCACAAAAAAAGTGTATGATTGGTTTCAGTTCCCGGTAAATAACAGCAATTACGACTTTTGTCGTAGCATCGATTTTATTTTTCAAGCGTAACGGTTGAGCGGCGCATATAGCTGAAAAAAGCCCCTTGGGTAAGGGGCTTTAGGGTTACTGCTGCGGCACCGCAGGTTCTACAGGAGCGGTCGGATCATCCGGCGTTTCCGGTGAATCTTCCTGCTGTGGCATTGAGGGCAGGCCAAACATGCCGACAAATTCGTCCAGCGGCATTTTCTCGCCGTTCAGTGTCACCTGACCGTTAGCGTATTGCAGGCTGGTGCCAATGGTGTTGTTTTCGAGGGTCGTAATACGGAACATCTGACCCATTGCCGCCAGGCCTTTTACCTGCTGGCTTGCCAGTTTGGCTGCTTCATCCTGTTGATAGCCTTCCAGCTTCGCAACCTGAGTCATAAACTCAACGGCCATATCCATCGGGATAGTTAGCTTGCTGTCCAGCGACTTAACATTTTTGTCCACTTCCTGGGCCAGCGTCTGCGGCGGCGCGCTAACAGCCGTATCGGCGGCAGGATTTTTCAGGAACAGGGAGAGGTTGAGTGCCGTTTCGCCTTTGCTGTTCTTCCAGCTCAACGGAGCAATGGTGATGACAGGCTCACCTTTTAACAGCAACGGGAAGGCATTAAAGAAGGCTTCCGCCGCCTTTTGCTGATAGAGCGCCGGGTCCTTCATGACATCTGGCTGTGCCATCAACGCCTGTGTCTGAGCGTTATACTGCTGGCTAAACTGGTGCCAGGCTTCGCCGTCAATCTGGCCAATCTTCAGCGTCAGGTTGCCACTGCCCATCTCCTGATTCTGGATTTTCAGGCTCTGGATGGTGTAGTCGAGTTGGCTGTTAATGGTTTTGTTATCTTTCGCGACCTCAGATTTGCCGTTCAGATTCATCCCTTCAATGACCGCCATCTCTTTGTTTTCAATAGAGATAGCCAGCTTGTCCAGCGTCACTTTCTGGCTGCCAACGCGCTCGTTAAAGCTGGCAAGTTGGGTCGAGCCTTCCGTTTTCAGGTTATTGAGGGAAAGCTGAATTTTCTGACCGTATTCGTTAACCGTATCAACCAGCGCGCTCTGCGCCTCGCCGCTGACGGTAACCGCATTGCCGTCTTTATCGGAACTGATGCGGAATTCACCCCCGCTAAAGGCCACTTTCTCGCCCTCTTTTTCCGAGTTAAGCGGGTGCAGCGTGAGATCCGTACGAGTATCGCCACTGTAAGCGATGCGGGTCTCTGCGACGAACGGCGATTGCCCTTTGGCGATATCAAACAGCGGCTTCGTCATCTCATTGTTGACGAGCGTGGAATGTACCGATGCCATCGATGGGATGACGTTCAACTTTTTAAGTTGCGCCAGTGGGAAGGGACCATGATCAATATTTTCATGCAGTACGATGGTCTGGCCCGGCTTAAACCATGGGTTTTCCTTACCCTCGACCGGTTTTACCACCAGTTCCATCTGGCTGCTGAACAGGCCCCGATGGTAGTTTTGAGAAGATAACTCCACGCTGGCCTCAGGCGCGGTACGTTTAATTTGTTCATTCGCCTGGCTGATCATCTCCCCCAGACGGCTTTCAAGCTGTTTCCCCGTGTACCAGGCACCACCTGTCCAGATGATTCCGAGCGCAATAACAACTCCGGCAGCAACCAGCGTTTTTTTCATCGTTATTATCCCTAAAAATAAAACCAGGCGGGATCATCCGCCTGGGTATGTGAAAAGGCTCTGTAGAGCTTAGCAATCCTTGCTAAAAAGTTCAGTAACTAGTTGAGCTTATTGTAGACCCGAGCCAGTCTACCCACACCGCTTACCGTCACAGGCGACTCGCTGGCACTTATAAATGCCGACTCGCCGGGTTTGAGCACCAGAGTCTCATCCCCTTTGCTGAGTACGGCTTCGCCTTCCACACAGAACAGGATAGCCGCGCTCTGCTGCGCAACATCGCTACCGGTGGTAGAGAGGTCATGCAGCGAAAATGCAAAATCATCAACCGGGATCGGGAATTCCAGGCTGTAAGCCTGTTTTACGGGTTGGGTCAATAATTCACTGGCAGCTTTGGGGGTGAATTTCACATTTGCGACCAGTTCCGGAATGTCGATGTATTTCGGCGTCAGCCCTGCGCGTAGTACGTTATCAGAGTTGGCCATGACCTCCAGCGCCACCCCCTGAAGATAGGCATGCGGGGTTTCGGCGAACAGGAACATCGCTTCACCGGGATTAAGTTTCACCACATTGAGCAGCAGCGGGGAGAACAGGCCGCTGTCATCAGGATAAAACTCGGAAATCACACGAATGGTTTCCCACGGTTCGCCCTGCTGGCTATTGAGTGCCGCTTTCAGCACCGCCAGCGCCCGCGATTTTTCATCGCCCTTTAAATTCAACAGGCTGGCGAACAGTTGGCTCAGGCGTTCCGCGCCGGGTTCTTGCAGAAAATGAGCAATAGCCTGGTTGGCGCCCGCCACCGGTTGTAGCAGAGAGACGATTTCGGAGAACGGACGGAAGGCGTTCATCGCCAGGAAGGGCGTCAGTGCAAAGACCAGTTCCGGTTTATGGTTCGGGTCTTTGTAGTTACGCTCGGCCGCATCGAGTGGAATACCGGCGGCGTTCTCTTTCGCAAAACCGATTTCAGAGGCCTGTTTGTTCGGGTGCACCTGAATGGACAGCGGCTGGGCGGCACACAGCACTTTAAACAAAAAGGGCAACTCGCCAAAACGTTCGGCGACTGCGCTGCCCAGCAAGCCTGCTTTGTCCTGTTCAATCACCTCGCGAAGCGAGTGAAGGTTACCCTGCGCGTCCCGCACTTTTGAGCTGCTCCTGGGGTGTGCGCCCATCCACAACTCGGCCATTGGCTGGTTGTCCGGGTTAGCGACGCCATAGAGTTCCGTTAACGCGTTTTTACTTCCCCAGGCATAGTGCTGCACTGAGTTAATGAGTTTTTGCATTATCCCGCCCTTCATCATGGTCAACTTAATTGCACGTATTAAAGCAATAAATTTGTTCGAAGTAATCAGAGCAGGCAAAAAGTCGTACTAGTCTCAGTTTTTGTTAAATAATTGTGTAGGATATGCGGACTCGCTTTTTTGTGGCAGATGGATGTCCTGCCGAAACAATAACCAGTTCGTGCTGTAAGTGAGAGAACAATGTCGAATAAACCTTTTTATTATCAAGAGCCTTTTCCGCTGAAAAAGGACGAGACCGAATATTATTTACTCAGTAGCGATTACGTTTCCGTCGCCGATTTTGATGGTCAGGAAGTGCTTAAAGTCGATCCTCAGGCGCTGACCCTTCTGGCGCAACATGCCTTCCACGATGCCTCTTTCCTGCTGCGCCCGGCGCATCAGCAACAGGTTGCCGATATTCTCAGTGATCCGGATGCCAGCGAAAATGACAAATATGTCGCGCTGCAATTCCTGCGTAACTCCGAGATTGCCGCAAAAGGTATTTTGCCCACCTGCCAGGATACCGGCACAGCCATCATTATGGGTAAAAAAGGGCAGCGTGTGTGGACGGGGGGCGGCGATGAGGCGGCCCTGGCGCGCGGCGTCTATAACACCTTTATCGAAGATAACCTGCGTTATTCGCAAAACGCCCCGCTGGATATGTACAAAGAGGTCAATACCGGGACTAACCTGCCGGCGCAGATCGATTTGTATAGCGTTGACGGCGACGAATATAAATTCCTTTGCATCGCCAAAGGGGGCGGTTCCGCCAACAAAACCTATCTGTATCAGGAAACGAAAGCGCTGATCACCCCGGCGAAACTGAAAGGTTATCTGGTCGAGAAAATGCGTACCCTGGGCACCGCTGCCTGTCCGCCGTACCACATCGCGTTCGTGATTGGCGGTACCAGCGCAGAGGCCACGCTCAAAACGGTCAAACTGGCCTCGACGAAATATTACGACGGCCTGCCAACCGAAGGTAATGAGCACGGCCAGGCGTTCCGTGATGTGCAACTGGAAAAGGAACTGCTGCTTGAAGCCCAGCAGCTTGGCCTGGGCGCACAGTTTGGCGGCAAATACTTTGCGCATGATATCCGCGTGATTCGTCTCCCGCGCCACGGTGCCTCTTGTCCGGTGGGGATGGGGGTATCCTGCTCGGCTGACCGTAACATCAAAGCCAAAATTAACCGCGATGGCATCTGGCTGGAAAAACTGGAGCAGAACCCCGGCAAATACATTCCGGAATCGCTGCGCCAGGCAGGCGAGGGCGAAGTGGTGAAGGTCAACCTTAACCGTCCGATGGAAGAGATCCTCGGCCAGCTCAAACAGTATCCGGTCTCCACACGCCTGTCGCTGACCGGGACGATCATCGTGGCGCGTGATATTGCGCATGCGAAGCTTAAAGAGCTGATGGATGAAGGCAAGCCGCTGCCGCAGTATGTGAAAGATCACCCCATCTACTATGCGGGACCAGCGAAGACGCCTGAGGGGTATGCTTCGGGTTCACTAGGCCCCACCACCGCCGGGCGTATGGACTCGTACGTTGACCAGTTGCAGTCACAAGGTGGCAGCATGATCATGCTGGCAAAAGGCAACCGCAGCCAGCAGGTGACCGATGCCTGCCATAAACACGGCGGTTTTTACCTTGGCAGTATCGGCGGGCCGGCGGCGATTC
Organism: Citrobacter sp. BDA59-3; assembly: GCF_015167655.1. Taxonomy (NCBI): domain Bacteria; kingdom Pseudomonadati; phylum Pseudomonadota; class Gammaproteobacteria; order Enterobacterales; family Enterobacteriaceae; genus Citrobacter; species Citrobacter sp. BDA59-3. Next base: position 3,085,517 of record NZ_CP063427.1, on the reverse strand, counting down.
TGGCGCAAAACAGTATCAAGAGCCTTGAATGTGTGGCCTACCCGGAACTGGGGATGGAAGCTATCTGGAAAATCGATGTTGAAGATTTCCCGGCCTTCATCCTGGTGGATGACAAAGGTAACGATTTCTTCCAGCAAATCCAGTCGGGCCAGTGCGCCCGCTGTGTAAAATAAGAACTGCCGCCCTTCGGGGCGGTTTTTTTGCGCCGGTTAAGCGCACGAAGCAATAAACGTCGTCATAGCAAGCATCAATACTTAAGCTTTGTTTGCAGGTGAGCAATGTCGGTACTCAACATCACTTCGTAACAGGGAGAAAGTAATGACAACGCATCGTAGTGAGAAAGATTCGATGGGCGCGATTGACGTCCCGGCAGACAAGCTGTGGGGGGCGCAAACCCAACGGTCGCTTGAGCATTTCCGCATCTCGACGGAAAAAATGCCGGTCTCGCTTATCCACGCACTGGCACTGACCAAACGTGCGGCGGCAAAGGTCAATCAGGATTTAGGGCTGCTGGCGGCAGAGAAAGCACAGGCCATTATCGAGGCGGCGGATGAGGTGCTTGCCGGAAAACACCCGGATGAATTCCCGCTGGCTATCTGGCAAACAGGATCCGGCACCCAGAGCAACATGAACATGAACGAGGTGCTGGCGAACCGTGCCAGTGAACTGCTGGGCGGCGAGCGTGGCATGGGGCGTAAAGTGCACCCGAACGACGACGTCAACAAGAGCCAAAGCTCAAATGACGTTTTCCCGACGGCGATGCACGTGGCGGCGGTGATTGCCGTGCGCGAACACCTGCTGCCTCAGCTTCTGGTGCTGAAAAAAACGCTCAACGAAAAAGCGATTGCCTTCGCCGATATTGTCAAAATTGGTCGTACTCACCTGCAGGATGCCACGCCGCTAACGCTCGGCCAGGAGATTTCCGGCTGGGTGGCGATGCTGGAACATAACCTCAAACATATCGAACTGAGCCTGCCGCACCTGGGCGAACTGGCGCTCGGCGGTACGGCGGTGGGAACCGGGCTGAATACCCACCCGGAATATGCCAGACGAGTAGCAGAAGAACTGGCCGCCTTTACCCGGCAGCCGTTTATTACCGCACCGAATAAGTTTGAGGCGCTGGCCACCTGTGATGCATTAGTCCACGCCCACGGCGCGCTGAAAGGGCTGGCGGCATCACTGATGAAAATTGCTAATGATGTGCGCTGGCTGGCTTCCGGCCCGCGCTGTGGGATTGGTGAAATTTCTATTCCGGAAAATGAGCCGGGCAGCTCCATCATGCCGGGTAAAGTTAACCCCACCCAATGTGAAGCGATGACCATGCTTTGCTGTCAGGTGTTAGGCAACGACGTGGCGGTCAATATGGGCGGCGCATCCGGCAACTTTGAGCTCAATGTCTTCCGCCCGATGGTCATTCATAACTTCCTGCAGTCGGTGCGTCTGCTGGCCGACGGTATGGAAAGTTTTAACGAGCATTGTGCGGTGGGGATTGAGCCGAACCGTGAACGTATCGACCAGTTGCTCAATGAGTCGCTGATGCTGGTGACCGCTCTGAATACCCATATCGGCTATGACAAAGCGGCAGAAATTGCCAAAAAAGCGCATAAAGAGGGGCTGACGCTCAAGGCCTCGGCGCTGGCGCTCGGCTATCTGACGGAAGCCGAGTTCGATAGCTGGGTGCGCCCGGAATCGATGGTGGGCAGCATGAAGCCCGTTTAATCAGCAAGATAGAGGTGCAGCCGGGGGATAATTAGCGTCAACGGCTGTGCCTGCGGTTTAAAACGGTGCTGGATATTGTCCTCCTGGTAATTCAACAGCTCGCCGATGTCCGGCACTTTCCCGCCATGTTCTTCACTCACCAGCGCAATCAGCGGCGTCGGGCAGGCGTACTGCACCTGCTTTTGCGAATCCGCATACCAGACGCGAGCAATCGGCTGCACCTTTACCGGACGTTTGATTTTCAGGCGAGCCTGCTGCGGTAAAGAGGCAATCGCGGCGTACTCTTGCTCAAGACGCTCCTGCCACTGCTCGCGAGTCCATGGCGCGACGGCGCGCGGCGATTTACGGCTTTTATCAAGCAGTGCAAGCACCTCATCGCGGGTGAAATTCTTGATGATATGCTTGTTAGCCCAGCCAAAGCGCAGGGTGGCGGGATCGCGAATGGCGGTTAACGTGCGGTAGGCATTCAGGGTAATCAATCCGGGTAAATGGCGATGCACCCACTCGAAGCGGGCGGTCGGTGCCAGCCCGGAATCGACGGTCACGATGCGCTCAAAGGTCATTTTCAGGGCATTGATGGTGTTAATGGTCTGCTCCAGTCGGTCGCGGGTCGCCATATCCACCTGATAACAAATGACACCCGGCAAACGCACGGCGGCTTTACTGCTACGGTTTTCCGACTGCTGCTGAATAAACAGATGGGTATAGTGGCGCAGGGCCGCGTCGGCGGCACGCTTGCCCACCCGCTGCTTTACCTGAATGGTGGGCAGCGGCTCGTGCTCCGCGCCTTTGGCGACGTCCGGCAGGGTGAAGACACGGCCCGCCAGTAAACGGCAATCGGAGAGTTGTCCTTTCAGGACGGCCAGTTCCTGTTCGAGCTGGCGAAAAGTGGTGTTCAGGCGTTCTATCAGGTCGTACGCTGCCATTTTATCATTCCTTTAGTTACAACATACTTATGTTGTAGCACACCCTTCCACGCCTTAACACTGTGCACGTCACGCTTTTCAGGTGAGGGAGGTGTCGTGCCAGACCGGCCATTGAAAACAAAAACGGGCGCCGCCTGCATCGCTCTCTTCACATCTCACTTCGCCGCTCATTGCCTGGGCGATGGAGTGCACAATGGCAAGCCCCAGGCCACAACCGCCCGTCGCACGGTCTCTGCTGGGGTCGAGGCGCACAAAAGGCTCAAACACACGGCTACGCTCATCCGGGGCAATACCCGGACCGTCATCTTCGACAATCAGGCTTGCCTGCGAGCCTTCAAGCTGTAATGTCACTTTTACCGTATTCTGGCAGTAGCGCAGGGCATTATTGATGAGGTTATCCAGCACGCGTTCCATCAGGCGCATATCCAGTGAACCATAGTCGCCGGGTTGGTTATGGAGTTCCAGCTGGTGGTCGGGGTTGACGTTGCGGGCATCCAGCATATAACCGTCCAGCCATGCGTTGAGATCGGGCGTGGTCAGTTTCAGTTCTGTCTGCGGACGGTCAAGGCGTGCATAGGTGAGCAGCTCCTGAATCAGTCCTTCGAGTTGCCCGATATCGCGGTTCAGCGCGCTACGTTCGCTATCGCTGAGGTTGTCGCTCATCTCCAGGCGATAACGCAGCCTGACCAGCGGCGTGCGCAGCTCGTGGGCCACGCCATCAATCAACATTTTCTTACTGGCGATCAGAGCGTTGATGTTATCCGCCATCTGGTTAAAGGCGATCCCCAGTCGTTCAAAGCTGGAGGTGCTGTCAAAATGAATGCGCTCTTCCAGATGACCTTCGCCAAAGCGCTGGGCGGCGGATTCCAGCCGCAGCATCTCCTGCCAGTGGGGACGCATCCAGATAAACACCGGGAAAGCCAGTGAGATAGCAATAAACGCCATCAACGCCATATCGAGCAGACGCATTTCATGCAGATAAAAGAGGTAGGGGACCGGGCCGACTGCCAGGACATAGTGGCTGCGTGGAATACGCTGGATAAAGGTGTATTGCGAATCCAGCGCGACAATATCGCCTTCCTGTAGCCGTTGTTGCGCGGGGGCTTCCAGCGTGAACTTGCTCATCGGTTCCACGCGCATGTTAAAGGACAGGTTCAGGTCCAGCTCTTTGAGCGTTTTGTTCCACTGGTGCGGTGGGATTTCACGTAGTTCGCTGCGCATCAGGTACAGCGAACTTTTCATCAAATCGTCCAGCGACTGTCGCCCTGCGCGCTCGGCGGTGAATTTGTAAACCAGCCCGACCAGCATGGTCATCACCAGAAAGCAGACAAACAGCAACAGATAAAACTGGACGAAAAGTTTTTTCATGGCGACACCCGCGAAGAGGACCGGACTCAGTTATCCCAGGCGTGTGGGGCGAAAAGATAGCCTTTGTTGCGCACGGTTTTAATACGGAAAGGCTCGGTGGCGTTATCGAGCAATTTTTTGCGCAGGCGCGAAATGGCCACATCAACACTGCGATCCATTCCGTCATAGGTCACACCGCGCAGATTTTTCAGTAACGCATCGCGGTCCATAATTTGCCCTGCGTGGGTGGCCAGTTCCCACAGCAGATCGAAATCGGCGGTTGAGAGAACAACCTGCTCGCCAGCCAGCAGCACCTGCCTGTTGACCGGATCGATGGTCAGCGTGCCAAATTGCAGCGTCTTATGCTGCTTTAGCGATGACGGCGCGGATTCTTGCTGTGTGGCACCGGCCTGCTGGCGTAAATGCAGTCGCAGACGCGCCAGTAAAACCGCAGGTGGGGTGGTTTTAAGAATGTAGTCGTTCGCGCCCATTTCCAGCGACAGAATATGGTTCATATCACTGTCAAGAGAGGTGAGCAGGACGATAGGGCCGGTCCACTGCTGGCGTAAATCGCGGCACAGTGTCATCCCATCTTTGCCGGGGAGCATGATATCCAGAAGAATCAGATCTGGTTTTTCACGGGCGATGACCTCTTCTGCTCGGTCACCACGCGGTTCAACTATCACATCCATATCGTGTTTGCCCAGATATGCCGCAATAAGTGCGCCCACTTCCGGGTCATCTTCCACAAAAACGATTTTATTCATATATCATCGTGATGAGTCAAAAAGATGAACATACACTGCCTTTATTGATCCTGCCATTAATCTTTTCTAAACAAGCTCCCCATCCGCTATGCTAAAGGCCTTTGTTGGCATTATGAGAAAGGGAACGTGATGGCGCTGGTGATAAAAGCGGCAATTGGCGCGCTGGTGGTGTTATTAATTGGATTGCTGTCAAAAACGAAAAATTACTATGTCGCCGGGCTAATACCGTTATTTCCGACCTTTGCTTTAATCGCCCATTATATCGTGGCGACCGAGCGGGGAGTGGAAGCGCTACGCACCACCATCGTTTTTGGTATGTGGTCCATTATTCCCTATTTTCTATACCTGCTGTCACTGTGGTATTTCACCGGAATTATGCGGGTGGGATACGCGCTGAGCGCTGCGGTACTCTGCTGGTGCCTCAGCGCCTGGCTGCTCATTTTTATCTGGAGCCGCCTCCACTAGCGTAGCGGGCGGCCGCCATCGACGCCAAATGTGCGTCCCGTGACGTAGCAACTGGTCAGCAGATAGTCGACCAGATCGATTATCTCTTTTTCGCCCGGGGCGATTTTCATCAGCGATTTATTGAGTGCCTGCTGACGGTATTCCGCGTCATCATCGTCATTAAACAGGATCAGCGCCGGGGCAATGGCGTTGACTTTCACTTCTGGAGCCAGCTTTTTGGCAAAAGAGCGGGTCATATTATCCAGCGCAGCTTTACTGGCGGCATAGGCGATATGTTTGTCGCTTCCGCACTCAACAACATAATCGGTAAAGTGAATAATATCGCCAGCGGCATGCCCGAATCCGCGCAATAATCTTTCCAGCGCATGGTTAAGTAAGTAGGGGGCATGAACGTGGATCTGCAGCATCCGTGAAAGCACATCGGGCAGCGCAACGCCGGGTTTTTCACCCGCCCAGTCGCCCGCATTGTGAATAATTGCCCGCAGCCCCTCGGTTTTCTCCTTCACGATATCGGCGAAGGCCAGCACCCCTTCATCGCTGCTGAAGTCTGCCTGAACGCACAACGCGCCCGCGGCGGTTAACTGTTCAATCGCCGGATAGAGCGTCCGGTAACTGACGATAATCGGCTGCTGTTGGCTGAGAAAATGGTGGGCGAGGGCGAGACCGATGCGACGGCCTCCTCCGGTAATCAATATCGGGCGTGTCTTCGAGTTTCCCATCGAATGCGTTCTCCTTCTCAACGGGGCGCATACGTTGCTTACCCCATCAACTTCCACGTGGCGGGAACGGCGGCGATCAGTAACAGACCAATCAGCACTCTTTCCCGGCGTTTAAGCAGACTGGCTATGTCATGCGTGTGGCGTGCGTAGATAAAGACCAGCAGCCCCGGCGCATAGAGCACAACCGACAACAGCAAATGCATCGGACCGGATGCATACAGTAACCATAAGCCATAGAGGCTGGCACCGATAGCGACGACGCGGTGCAACGGGCGACGAGAGATTTTCAGTAAAAATGCTCCGACAAGGAAATAAGGAACCAGAATCATCTCTGAGGCAATGGTCAACAGCGTATTGTAATCGGAACCTGTGAGCCAGATCAGCACCAGCGAGACCTGTACACTGATATTGGTTAACCACAGCGACGCCGCGGGCGCATTATTCTTATTCTGTCGGGCAAAAATACGTGGAAACGCCTGATGGGTGGCGGCCAGTAGCGGCACTTCCGCTGCCATGATCGTCCAGCTCAGGTAAGCGCCACAGACCGAGACAATCAGCCCGGCGGCAATAACCACATCGCCCCAGGAGCCCATCAGCCTGACCATCAGGCCTGCCATTGACGGATTACGCATCGCCGCCAGTTCCGGGCGCGGCACCACTCCCAGCGACAGCAGTGTAACCAACAAATAGACGCCGAGGGCAGCCAGCACTGCCAGCAGGGTGGCGCGTCCCACATCGTGTTTGTTGCGCGCGCGGGCGGAGACGACCACAGCGCCTTCAACCCCGATAAACACCCACAGGGTAATGAGCATGGTGTTTTTCACCTGCTCCCATACCGGTACACCCAGGGCGATACCGGAGAAATCCAGGCTAAAGGTATCGTAATGGAAAGCCATGGCCGCCAGCACAATAAACAGGCCAAGCGGCACCAGTTTGGCGAGCGTCGCCGCGAGATTAATACTCGCCGCCGTCTGCACGCCGCGCAGCACTAATGCGTGAACAAACCACAGCAGCAGAGATGCACCTACCATCGCCTGCCAGGTGTTACCGTCGCCAAAAAAGCGCAGTTCTGGCGTATCGGTAAAGAAACTCAGCGCAGAGAAGACAATCACTAAGTAGGAGACGTTGGCGATAACGGCGCACAGCCAGTACCCCCAGGCAGAACAAAAACCAATAAGTTCGCCAAAACCTTCCCGGGCGTAGGTAAAAATACCGCCGTCCAGGTCCGGGCGAAGACGCGTCAGGATAAGCATGGCGAAGGCGAGCAGTAATATCCCCGCGCCGGTAATCGCCCAGCCAATCAATAAAGCCGCGGGGCTGGCGATTTCCGCCATATTTTGCGGCAGGCTGAAAACGCCCGCACCGAGCATTGAGCTTAATACCAGCGCAGTTAAAGCGCTCAGGCCAAGTTTCTTTTCCATGGGTATCCTGTTATGAACGGGCTCAATCCAGAATAATTATTTTGCTTATGCGCATAAAAATGGTGGATATCACTGAGGCGCGGGATTTTACGGAGAGTCGTAATGGCATGCAATGCGTGACGGCTTAATTTCGCGAAAAAAATAAAAGGCGACCCCAGGGCCGCCTTTAAAATGGAGGGTTACTTATTTGTACAAATCAGCACTGATGGTGATGTTGCTACCATTTTCCTGCCACTGGCGGGTGATGTGATAGTACTTGGCACCTTTCGCCGCGGCACGTTTCGCAACCTGATAAGAGATCTCGGTCATGTTGCCGTAGTTACCGGTGAACTTGATGCTGTCGAACGGAACCATCTGCGCAGCCGTGATTTTATTCACTTCTTCGATTTTTTTTCCATCAGGTAACGTGACAGTGTAACGGTTTGAGGTGGAGGATTGTGTTTCAAAGAAACGACCCACTTCAGCGCTCGGCGCAGCGGTAGTTGCAACGCCCGGGATTTCTACTTTCTTGGCTTCTTCACCGCCTTTAGCTAAGGCAGCACGGCCTGCTTCAGAATCACGTGGAATGGCATCCGGGCTCTGCAGTACACGTTTTTTGGCATCAGCTTTATAGATATATGCCGTAATCCGCTGGTTGCCACCTTCGTTGGCATCAACCTGGCGAACGATATAGAAAGAGGCAGCCCCTTTCGCTTTCGCGGCCTTGGTGATGGCATCGTTTACTTCCGGCTGTGAGCGATAGAAACCCTGTACCGTAACGGTATCGAACGGTTCCAGCTCAATAGCATCGGTCTTCGGCAACTCAGTGACGCCATTGATGACCCGCAGTTTTGGCGCATCGGCTTTCGGCGCATCGGCTTTATACAGGTCCGTGGTGACACGCTGGTTGCCGCTCTCACCATAATCGGATGTGTCTACAACATAAAACGAGGCCGCGCCTTCTTTATCAGCACGGCTTGAAGCGGCTTTAACGGCATCGCCAATAGAGTTAAAGCGACCGGTGATAACAACGCGATCGTAGGGCTTCAATGCTGACGCTTGCTCCGGCGTTAACTCTGTCGCTGCGTTGACTGACAGGGTCGTAACGGACAAAAGTGCTGACGCCAGGAGGGTGTACTTAAGCTTCATAAAAATGATCCTTCGCCTTGCGCAAACCAGATACTGGTGTTGTTGTTGACTTAAAAACGTCGCTGATTATTGCATTTAATCAACACGACTGTCTGCGTCATTTTTCACTGAGTGTGCTACACGCCAGACGTTTTACGATAACGTTTAGTGATATGTTGAAAAAACAGGCTGTTGACCTGCAAAAGTCATAAAGCATATGCGTTTTTTAAGTTAATACATTGTTAAAAGAGCAATGTGTAGTGGAGATTAATCATGTTTTACCGCTTCGTCTGAGCGGAATATCGGCTTGTTTAAATGAATTAAAGGGAAATAACCCTGTCAGCCCTGCTACCCGCCCGGTTTTCACAGATAAAAAGAGAATTTCTGTTTTCTGGCGGTAGATCACAGGCGTTATTTTCAGTAGGTTATAGAAAGTTTGTTACTGTTTTATTTTCCGGGATGCAGTCTGTTTATTTATCTCTGGCAGGCAATATCATGCCCGGGCATCACTGACAAACCATCATCTAAAATCGATGGAAGGGAAAACTATGCGTATTGGTGTACCAAAAGAACGGTTGGCCAATGAAACCCGCGTTGCGGCGACGCCGAAAACGGTAGAGCAATTGCTTAAATTGGGTTTCACCGTCGCGATTGAAAGCGGCGCGGGCAAACTGGCAAGCTTCGATGACAACGCGTTTACCCAGGCTGGCGCAACCGTGGTGGACGAAAATAACGTCTGGCACTCTGACGTTATCCTCAAGGTGAATGCACCGACGGATGACGAAATCGCCTTGCTTAATCCGGGCACGACATTAGTCAGCTTTATCTGGCCTGCGCAGAATGCGCCGCTGATGGAGAAACTGGCTGCCCGTAATATTACCGTCATGGCGATGGACTCTGTGCCGCGTATTTCCCGTGCCCAGGCGCTGGATGCATTGAGCTCAATGGCCAACATTGCTGGCTATCGCGCCATTGTGGAAGCAGCCCACGAATTTGGCCGTTTCTTTACCGGGCAGATCACCGCCGCAGGTAAAGTCCCGCCAGCGAAAGTGATGGTCATTGGCGCAGGCGTTGCCGGCCTGGCGGCTATTGGTGCCGCCAACAGCCTCGGGGCAATTGTCCGTGCGTTTGATACCCGTCCGGAAGTGAAGGAACAGGTCCAGAGTATGGGCGCTGAGTTCCTTGAGCTGGATTTCAAAGAAGAAGCCGGTAGCGGCGACGGCTACGCGAAAGTGATGTCCGAAGCGTTTATCAAAGCGGAAATGGAACTCTTTGCCGCCCAGGCGAAAGACGTTGATATCATCGTCACCACCGCATTGATTCCGGGTAAACCGGCACCGAAACTGATCACCCGCGAGATGGTGGATTCCATGAAATCCGGCAGCGTGGTGGTTGACCTGGCGGCGCAAAACGGCGGTAACTGCGAATACACCGTGGCGAACGAAGTCGTCACCACGCCAAACGGCGTGAAAATCATCGGTTATACCGACCTGCCAGGCCGTCTGGCCGCGCAGTCTTCCCAACTTTACGGCACCAACCTGGTCAACCTGCTGAAATTGTTGTGCAAAGAAAAAGACGGCAATGTGACAGTCGATTTCGAAGATGTGGTCGTGCGCGGCGTGACCGTCATTCGCGAGGGCGAAGTAACCTGGCCGGCTCCGCCGATTCAGGTTTCCGCGCAACCGCAAGCTGCGGCGAAAGCGGCACCTGCCGCCGCGAAAGAAGAGGCTAAACCCACATCGCCATGGCTGAAATACGGCATCATGGCGCTGGTGATTATTCTCTTCGGCTGGCTGGCCGACGTTGCACCTAAAGAGTTTCTTGGTCACTTCACTGTCTTCGCGCTGGCCTGCGTGGTCGGTTACTACGTGGTGTGGAACGTCTCCCACGCCTTGCATACCCCGCTGATGTCGGTTACTAACGCAATCTCCGGCATTATCGTCGTTGGCGCACTCTTACAAATCGGCCATGGTGGCTGGGTCAGCTTCTTCAGTTTTATCGCTGTACTGATTGCCAGCATTAATATTTTTGGTGGTTTCACCGTCACTCAGCGCATGCTGAAAATGTTCCGGAAGAACTAAGGGGTAGCACATGTCTGGAGGATTAGTTACAGCTGCATACATTGTTGCCGCGATCCTGTTTATTTTCAGTCTGGCGGGGCTATCGAAACATGAAACGTCCCAACAGGGTAACCGTTTCGGCGTTGCCGGGATGGCGATTGCGCTGATTGCCACAATTTTCGGGCCTGACACTGGCAACGTAGCGTGGATTATCGTTGCGATGATCATCGGTGGTGCTATCGGTATTCGCCTGGCGCGTAAAGTTGAAATGACCGAGATGCCTGAGCTGGTTGCTGTACTGCACAGCTTTGTGGGTCTGGCCGCGGTGCTGGTTGGCTTTAACAGCTACCTTTACCACGAACCTGGCATGGAACCGATCCTGGTCAATATTCACCTGACCGAAGTGTTCCTCGGCATCTTTATCGGTGCCGTCACCTTCACCGGTTCTATCGTGGCGTTCGGCAAGCTGTGCGGCAAGATCTCCTCAAAACCGTTGATGCTGCCAAACCGTCACAAATTGAACCTTGCGGCGCTGGTGGTTTCTTTCGTCCTGCTGGTGATTTTTGTTCGTACTGAAAGCGTGGGCCTGCAGGCGCTGGCGCTACTGGTGATGACGGCGATTGCGTTGGTGTTTGGCTGGCATCTGGTGGCCTCTATCGGCGGTGCTGACATGCCGGTTGTGGTCTCGATGCTGAACTCCTATTCCGGTTGGGCGGCAGCGGCGGCGGGCTTTATGCTGAGTAACGACCTGCTGATCGTCACCGGTGCGCTGGTGGGTTCTTCCGGTGCGATCCTTTCTTACATCATGTGTAAGGCGATGAACCGCTCCTTTATCAGCGTTATCGCTGGCGGCTTCGGTACCGACGGTTCCTCTACAGGGTCCGATGAAGAAGTGGGCGAGCACCGTGAGATCAACGCCGAAGAGACGGCTGAGATGCTGAAAAACTCACACTCTGTCATCATCACCCCAGGCTACGGCATGGCGGTCGCACAGGCGCAGTATCCGGTTGCTGAAATTACCGAGAAACTGCGTGCGCGCGGCGTGAAAGTGCGCTTCGGTATTCACCCGGTTGCGGGGCGTTTGCCGGGCCACATGAACGTCCTGCTGGCGGAAGCGAAAGTACCGTATGACATCGTGCTGGAAATGGACGAAATCAACGATGACTTCGCCGATACTGACACCGTACTGGTTATTGGTGCGAATGACACCGTTAACCCGGCGGCGCAGGACGATCCGAAGAGCCCTATCGCAGGTATGCCTGTTCTGGAAGTGTGGAAAGCGCAAAACGTTATTGTGTTCAAACGCTCTATGAATACCGGCTATGCTGGCGTCCAGAATCCGCTGTTCTTTAAAGAGAATACCCAGATGCTGTTTGGCGATGCCAAAGCCAGCGTCGATGCGATTCTGAAAGCGCTGTAATTCTCTGCGCGTATCTCAACCGCTCTTCGGAGCGGTTTTTTTTTGTCTGCGTCTATACTTTTTCTCTTCACGGCTTTGATGAGGGAAAGAATGGAATTTTTATCACGTTTCGATTTGATATCTTTAATGATGACGCCATCGTTCTGGATTGCTGTCTTCACGGTCGTCATCATTACGATATTGGCCTACTGGTTGCTTAACCGTTTACTGCGTATCGTTGGTAAAGGCGTGCAGAGCTGGGGTGATAAGCATCAAAGCACGCAGAAAATGCGTCTGGTGCTGAATGATATGTTAGTCAGAACCAGCAAGGTGCTGCTCTTTATCGCCGCGTTTCTTTTTAGTCTGCGTTTTGTTGAACTCCCCACAAATCTCTCCGCGACAATCAGTCATGCCTGGTTTTTGGTGCTCGCCATTCAAATGGCGCTCTGGTTTGATCAGGGGATTATCTCCTGGCTGCATCAGTTGCGTTATGAACCCGGTATGCATAAAAACCCGGTGACGCTGGTCATCACCGGACTGCTGCTACGAATGCTGGTATGGACCGTGATGCTGCTGTCAATTCTGGCGAATGTCGGGGTAAATATTACCGCTCTGGTGGCAAGCCTCGGCGTCGGCGGTATTGCCATCGCCCTGGCGGTACAGACTATCCTCAGCGATGTCTTTGCCTCTCTGTCGATTGGTTTTGATAAGCCTTTTGAAATTGGTGATTTCGTGGTGTTTAACGATGTCGCCGGGACGGTTGAGCATATTGGCCTCAAAACCACGCGCATACGCAGTTTGAGCGGAGAGCAGATTGTCTGTGGTAATGCCATTCTTCTGCAACAGACGCTGCATAACTATAAACGTATGCAAACCCGACGTATCGTTTTTACTTTTGGTGTTGCGTTGTCAACGCCGCCGGACAAACTCCGTAAGATTGGCGAGATGATCAAAACCATCATCAATGACGTTGGCGAAACCAAATTCGACCGCGCTCATTTCCTCGGTTTCGGCACCGATCGACTCAACTTTGAAGTTGTCCATATCGTCAATACCGCGGATTACAACAAATATATGGATATCCAGCAGGAGATTAATATCCGCATTATGGAGCAACTGGCGGCGAATGACGTGCAACTGGCGCTGCCGACTACCGTGGTTAAAGGACCCTGGCCCGCTGGCGTGCCGGATGCCGACAGCCAGCAAGAGACGATGACGGGAACGCGCAGTTAAAACAGGCGTATCTGAAACACCTTACTGACACAGGCGCGCCGCCTGACGGTGAACCACCCGGGCGCGCACTATGTCGTAGATCCAGTTAAACGCCATGGTGTAGGGAAGGAAGAAGAGGAAAAAGCCGATCTCCAGTAAGAACGCTTCTACCAGGCCGATGCCAAGCGTCAGCGAGGCTATGGTCACGCCAATCACGATAAATCCCCCTTCAAACCCCAGCGCATGGCAGGCGCGGACCTTCGCGGTACGCGCCAGGCGATGAACCGGCCAAAGCCTGTCAAACAGTGCATTGTAAATCACGTTCCAGATCATCGCCGCAGTAGCCAGTAACAATGTCAGTCCACCCATCTCCAGCACCGGGCGCTGCATTATCCAGGCGCTGGCCGGGGCGCAAATGGCGGTGGCGATCACTTCGAAGCTCACCGCGTGAAAAATGCGCTCGGCCAGACTGCGGCGCTGTACGGCAGGTTGTTGCATGATTTTGGGTCCTCTTTGTCGTTTGACGGGCTTAGCTGAGAGGATTTTTATCGTTTTATGAGATAAATTAAAGATAGATACCATCGATAAAATAGATATATTATGCGCTACTCTCCTGAAGCTCTGACTGCCTTCGTTGAAACCGTTGCCTCTGGCTCCTTCTCTGCTGCCGCGCGGAAATTGCGCAAAAGCCAGTCCACCATCAGTACTGCCATCGCTAATCTGGAAGCAGACTTAGGCGTGGCGCTCTTTGATCGCTCAGCGCGTCATATCCGGTGCTGACGCCGGAAGGTGTGAGGGCGCTCAGCTACGTGCAGGCCATTCTCGCCGCCAGCGATAAACTGGATGAGCTGGCGGTCTGGCTGGCGGGGGAAACGGAAACGCGGCTGACGTTCATCCTTTCCGATACGTTGAACCCGGATACGCTGGCGGATCTGTTGGGAGAGTTCGACAAGCGCTACCCCCATACCGAATTTGAGTGTCTGATTGGCGAAAACGAGGATGTCATCGATCTCCTGCAAAAAGGGCGGGCACAGTTAGGCTTAACGGAAGCCCGCAATGCCTATCCGACGGACATCGGCGCGATGCGCCTGCCAATGCAGAGTCAGATGGATATCTACGTGGCGCACGGGCATCCGCTGGCGCAGCAGGGGAGTGTCTCTGAGGAGCAATTACGCACCTGGCGTGAACTGCGGCTTAATACCTATCTGGAAAACCGTAATACGCCCGCGCGCGGCCCGGTATGGTCTGCGCCGAGCTATCTGCTGTTGCTTAGTATGGCGGAACAGGGGTTTGGCTGGTGCGCATTACCCTGTGCGCTGGTGGATGAGTTTTCCGGGGCAAAAAAATTGACGCGGGTCGATGTGCCTGGCTGGCCGCAAAGCATCCCTGTCGACATGTTGTGGAATAAAAAACAGCCGCCCGGTGTTGCCGGAAGCTGGCTGCGGCACTATTTGCAACACTGGCGAGGTCAGCAATAAAAAAGAAAACGCCCGCGAGTGGCGGGCGTTTTGCTGCGTGTTAGGGTTAATCGTCTTCTTCGTCATCCAGTTCAATCGGGCTCTGGTAGTCGTCCGGTTTGATGACCAGCAGATCGCAGCGCAGGTGGTCGATCACCTGTTCAGCGGTATTTCCGAGGAACGCGGCGGATATCCCGGTGCGCCCGACGGTGCCCAGTACGACGATCCCCGCCTGTAAATGTTCCGCCAGATCCGGAATGACCTCTTCCGGCAGGCCTTTATTCACATGGGTCACTTTTTCATCAATACCGAATTTCTGCCGCAGGGCTTTCATGGCAATGAGATGTTGGCCGCGAATCGCGTCGTTATAGACGCTCGGGTCAAATTCCGGCAGTTCAATGGCAATGTTAATCGGGGTTACCGGATAGGCGCCAACCAGATGAACTTCGGTGTGGTTGACCTGTTCTGCCAGTTGCAGCGTCTCTTTCACCAGCTTTTCGTTCAACGCATTGTGATAGAGCTCTTCGCTGGCAAGATTGACCGCCACCAGCGCTTTCCCGCCTTCCGGCCAGGGCTGATCTTTGACCATCCAGACCGGGCAAGGGCATTTACGTAGCAGATGCCAGTCGGTGGGGGTGAAGATAACTGATTCCAGTTTGTCATGCTGGTGGGCCATTTTCAGCAGCAAATCATGACCGCCGGACATCACTTCCTGAATAATGGCTTCGAAGGGACGGTTATGCCACACCACTTTAATATCAATAGGGACGCCAGCGTCTATATAGTACTTTGCCTGTTCACGAATCCAGGCCGTACGCTGGCTGATCACGCCTTGTCTCATGGCTGTGCGTTCGTCAGGGGACAGAAGGGTGGTCATCTCGTAAGAGAAATCATAGATCGGCAGGAAAGCTTTAATCCGGCCGCCAATCCGTTGATGTAAATACACGGCACGTCGTAATGCGGGCTGATCGTCCTGGTTAGGATCGATGGCGACCAGCATATTTTGATACTTAGCCATACAGGGTCTCCTTACATCTGTCACCACAGTCTGTAAATACAAGATAACCTATAAGTACTGAATGAAACAGGGAAAACCTTTTGCCAGATCAATAAATCAGAAAAATTTAAGCGTCCGGCAAAAGGTCAAAAGGAGGGGGATAAAATCAGGCGACGTTACGCGAATGTCCGGCAAGCTGAGCCAGGATATCGCTGTTCTCGATGGTGATATATTTGCCTTTCACCGCCAGCATACCGCTCTTCTGGAAACGACCCAGCAGACGGCTGATGGTTTCTACGGTGAGGCCTAAATAGTTACCGATATCGCCACGTGTCATGGTCAGACGGAACTCACGCGGAGAGAAACCACGCTGAGCGAAACGACGGGACAGATTATAGATAAACGCGGCCAGGCGCTCCTCGGCGTTCTTTTTCGACAGCAACAGGATCATGTCCTGATCGCCTTTGATTTCACCACTCATCAGGCGCATCATCTGCTGACGCAGGTTCGGCATTTTGCCTGACAGGTCATCCAGCGTTTCGAACGGGATTTCACAAACCATTGACGTTTCCAGCGCCTGAGCAAAGCTCGGGTGATGGCCTGTGCCAATGGCGTCAAAGCCGACCAGATCGCCCGCCAGATGGAAACCGGTGATTTGCTCGTCACCCTGTTCAGTAATGGTGTAGCTCTTGATCGTGCCGGAACGAATAGCGTAAAGCGATTTAAGTTCATCCCCAGCTTTGAACAGAGTTTGACCTTTCTGGATGGGCTTTTTGCGCTCAATGATGTTGTCGAGCTGATCGAGCTCGTGTTCATTGAGTGTGAAGGGGATGCAGAGCTGGCTAATACTGCAATCCTGGCAATGGATTGCACAACCGCCAGACTGAATGCGTCGTATAATTCGCTTTTCCGGGATCATAGGTCTGCTCAAGCCGTAATTGATTTTAGTCAATTTTATCATCTTTTTCTTGAACACGTAAGCCTGGCGAAACGTCAATTCAGTAGAATTAAAACAGGTGTGAAAAACGATGAAACAGGGGAGAAGACCATCTCATTGATATTCCATCGTTTCAGTAAGGCTTTTACCACAGAATGCCGCGAAAAAGAGCACAAAGAGCCTCTTTTTTTCACAATAGCAAGTAGCCTTCGTGCCGCAACAACCACTCTTTACGTTGCACGCCACCTGCATAGCCGGTCATGGTGCCGTTGCGGCCAATCACCCGATGGCAGGGAACCACAATACTGACCGGATTTGAACCGTTCGCGGCACCAACCGCCCGCGCGGCACCGATTCGTCCGAGCCTCTCCGCTAACTGACCATAATGCATCACATGGCCACACGGGATCTCACGTAACGCTTTCCAGACTTCACGTTGAAAGGGGGTACCCGCCGTGGCGGTTGGCAGAGTATCTATCACCGCCAGATCGCCCTCGAAATAGTCCAGAAGCTTGCGGCTTAATCCACCGGGATTCGTGGCAGGAATGCGCGTATAACCTTCCTTGCGATAATGAATATCCAGCAGTTCATTCATGCGTTCACTATGTTCTTCCCACTCAACCGCGCGCAAATGAAATGTTTCGTCGCACAGTACCCACAGTGGACCCAGCGGAGTGGCAATTTTATCCTCAAGTAGCGTAAGCATCGGCAATCCTTTCTCTAATATCGCAATAGCACAGGGGGAGTGGCGCAATCTAGCACGATCAAGAAAGTGACTCTATACCCCATTAGAGGCGCAATAAATCAAAGAGAATCGAGAAAGATTATTAATTATTCATGGGGTGAATATTTTCTGCAATAGAAAGTGTGGAATTAGTGAATAGATGATATATTCTTTATTGTTGTGGAAATAAAAAAATAGAGCCTGCCGACATCCGTCAGGCTCTACAGTACACACAGCAACGCGTCCGTTCGATAATTATTTTAAACTTCATCCTTGCGCGGTAAATATAGTTATAGTTCCCGTGTCAGAGAATTCCAGTATGAAATGGTGATTAGTTTCACGATAATTTAACTTAAATGTTGGAGGTTAATGACAGTAAACTTGTAGTTAAGTGGGGTTAAATAGCACGCGAAATTAATTTTCGATAATTGCTTCAAATACCTCACTAATTGTCAGCCATTAATTGAATATCAGGCATTGTGGCGGGCTGCCGCGCCCGCTATAGTAAGTCCCTCAGATGTAGCGGGAGGACAAAACCATGAACCCTGATGACAAATCACTGTTTCTTGACGCCATGGAGGATGTCCAGCCACTTAAGCGCTGTGCCGATGTTCACTGGCATCCGGCCCGAAACACGCGTGCACCACAGCATATCGATACATTGCAACTTGATAACTTCCTGACCACCGGGTTCCTTGATGTCTTACCCCTTGATACACCGCTGGAATTCCGCCGCGAAGGTTTGCAAACCGGGGTGATTGATAAGCTTCGCACCGGCAAGTACTCCCAGCAGGCCAGCCTCAGCCTGTTACGCCAGCCCGTGGAGCAGTGTCGACAACTGCTGTTTCGCTTTGTGCATCAGGCGCGGCAAGATGGATTGCGTAATCTCCTGATAATTCATGGGAAAGGGCGCGACGATAGCGCCCATGCCAATATTATTCGCAGCTATCTTGCCCGCTGGTTAACCGAATTTGACGATGTTCAGGCATTTTGCGTCGCACAACCGCGTCATGGCGGCAACGGCGCATGCTATGTGTCATTACGCAAATCGGCAGAGGCGAAGCTGGAAAACTGGGAGCGCCACGCCAAGCGTAGCCGCTAACTGGCGGCTACTGTGCCAGCGGGATATCCTCAATTCGGGTGGTCCAGGCTGGCGAGAGCAGGTGTCGTTTCATTGACCAGGCCGGGGTCACGCCCTGGCCGGCAAACCACATTTTATTACCTTTCTTGTTCATGAGATCCATTACGCACATCAGTGTCTGGCTATTTGGCCGGGGGGCGTACTCATCGAATAAATTAAGTTGTGCAACGCCTTGACTAAAGAAGTCTCCTAATATAACACCCGCTTTTTGATATCGCGGACCTTGCTTCCAGATAATATCCAGGCTACGCGTTGCTGCGGCAATAATATCTCTGGTGTCCTGGGTGGGGGTGAGTAGCGTAATTCCTGCGCTGTTGCTGTAATAAGGTTCATCAGGATCGTGTGGACTACTTTTTATAAACGCGCCGATATATCGGCAATATTGATGCTGGGCACGTAATTTTTCTGCTGCTCTGGCCGCCCAGGTACTGATACCTTCACGGACTGAGGAATAATCGCTAATTCGCTGACCAAAAGATCGCGAACTAATAATTTCATGCTTTGCCGGAGAGAATTCCTGAAAACCGAGACAGGGTTCGCCACGCAGTTCGCGAACGGTTCTTTCGAGTACCACGCTGAAGTTTTTGCGGATAAACCATAAATCGCATTTCGCCAGATCCAGCACGGTGGTGATATTCATGGTGTTCAGCTTTTTCGTCAGTCGTCGACCAATGCCCCAGACCTCTTCTACGGGGATGGCTGCCATCAACCGGTGTTGCCTGGCGGGGGTTGAGATATCCACCACGCCTTTGCTCTGCGCTGGCCACCTTTTGGCTGCGTAATTTGCCAGTTTAGCCAGCGTTTTTGTCGGTGCGATGCCCACCCCGACGGTCAGCATGGTGCGTTGATAAACGGTATCGCGAATATATTTACCGAAGCGTTTGAGGTTGGGAATACCGGAAAGATCCACAAACGCTTCATCAATACTGTACTGATCTACCCGCGGGCAAATTTCCTCCAGCGTCGTCATTACCCGCTGGCTCATATCGCCATATAAGGCGTAATTGCTGCTGAAGACCGCCACGCCATGCCGCTGCAACAGATCTTTTTGTTTGAAATAAGGCTCCGCCATACCAATGCCCAGAGCTTTGGCTTCGGCTGAGCGGGACACAATACAGCCATCGTTATTTGAGAGCACCACCACCGGTTTACCGCTCAGGTCGGGCCGCCAGACGGTTTCACAACTGGTGTAGAACGAGTTCACGTCAACAAGGGCGAACATGATGATCTGGCCTCTTTTATAAATACTGTTTTTATATACAGTACTTCTGGCATTTGAAATGATCAAGTGGCTTATTCGCCTGGGTAGGAGGAGCAGAAAATAAAACGATCATCGGCACTGGGTCTATCAGCCCCATGCGCTATGTGATCCGCTTACCGGCGTAACGGGGCGGGTACGGTATACGAAGACCATGCGCCCGCGCTCAACGGGCAGTTACAAGATCTTCATGACGATGCGTTACAGCAGATCGCCTCTCTTGAGGGAGCATGACAAGAGACGATGCTGTCAGTGTGAAATTGTGATTGAGGGCAGGGGGAAGCTGACACATGAGCCCTCTTGTCAACCCCGAAAATTGACTGGTCTGGCGTGTGCCACCATAAAGTTAATGCCTGTCGTGTCGATATATATTGAGCAACTTTGCCTCTTCCCTGGACCATAATATGCTCAAAAATATACGCGTCATCACCGGCATCATCATTGCCTTGTCGGTATTTTGTCTGCTTCAGCTAGTTACCGGCGGGCTTTTCTACTCTGCTGTCAATAATGACAGAGTGAACTTTCAGAACACGGGCATCCTTAGCGCACAGCAGGAAAATCTTGGCGATAGCGTCAATACGCTCATTAAAACACGCGTCACCGTTACCCGTGTGGCGATCCGCTTTCTGAAAAATCAACGCGATCCGGCGTCGCTTGCCAGCATCGATAAGCTACTCACTACCGCCACTGAATCCCTCAATAAAGCCGAGGGGTACTTTAACAACTATAAAAATACACCGCGTGTCGCAGGGCAGGATGCCGGGTTAGCCAATGAAGTTTCGCAAAACATCACCAAAATGCATGACGTGCTGCAACAGTCCATCACCTTCCTGAAGGCAAACAACTACGAAGCTTATGGCAACCTGGATGCCCAACAGGCGCAGGATGATATGGACGCCAGCTATGCGAAATGGCGCACAGAAAACAACACCTTCCTGCAGGCCGCCGCACAGGAAAACCAGAGCAGCTTCACCAGCATGCAATGGACCCTGGGCGTAATTCTGCTGGTGGTGATCGCGGTCATGACGGTGATCTGGCTGGGGCTGCAACATCTGCTGCTTAAACCACTGCACAGCGTGATGGGACATATTCGCGCTATTGCCGACGGCGACCTGACACAGCCGATCTCCGCCGAAGGCCGCAATGAGATGAGCCAACTGGCAGGTGGCCTGCACGAGATGCAATCCTCGCTGGTCAAAACCGTGAGCGCGGTGCGTAACAGCTCCGATTCGATTTATACCGGTGCGAGTGAAATCTCTACCGGCAACAACGATCTCTCTTCCCGCACTGAACAGCAGGCCTCGTCACTCGAAGAGACCGCCGCCAGTATGGAGCAGTTGACCGCGACGGTGAAACAGAACACCGATAACGCCCGTCAGGCTTCTAACCTGGCGAAAAATGCCTCCGACACCGCAGCACGCGGTGGCCGCGTGGTAAGCGATGTGGTACGCACCATGAGCGAGATCTCCAGCAGTTCGCAGCAGATAGCCCAGATAACCAGCGTGATCGACGCCATTGCCTTCCAGACCAATATCCTCGCCCTGAACGCCGCCGTTGAAGCCGCGCGTGCGGGTGAGCAGGGGCGTGGGTTTGCCGTGGTTGCCGGGGAAGTTCGCACACTGGCCAGCCGCAGTGCACAGGCGGCAAAAGAGATCAAAACGCTGATTGAAAACTCCGTTAACCGCGTCAATTCCGGCACCTCGCTGGTGGCCGAAGCGGGTAATACCATGCAAGAGATCGTTAATGCCGTAACGCGCGTAACCGATATTATGGGCGAAATCGCATCGGCCTCGGACGAGCAGAGTAAAGGTATTGAGCAGGTGAGCCTCGCGGTATCGCAAATGGACAGCGTTACCCAGCAGAACGCCTCGCTGGTGCAGGAGTCCGCTGCGGCCTCAGCCGCACTGGAAGAGCAGGCTGAACAACTGCGTCAGGCCGTCGCGGTCTTCCGCGTCAATGGTCACAGCGCGCTGTTGCAAAGCAAACCCGGGAAACCGACCATTGCCCCGCGCACGGCCGTTGCTTCCACCGCACCTGCTGTTGGCGACGGTAACTGGGAAACGTTCTAAATTTATCCCGGCGGGTAACCTGCCGTTATGCTCTATCCCTTAAAGGAGACGCATGGCAGCAAACCGCACCGTTCTGGCCCCCTCTCTCCAAAGGAGAGAGGGAACAACCCGCGCCATCCCCATACTCACTCCTGTTTTAATTCCCGCAAAACCGACAACAGGTGCGCGGTCGACATCTCATTTTCCCCCTCTCGCCAGGCTAATCCTAACTCCCGCCACAATGCGGGCTTTAAAGGACGAACCGCGACGCGCTTATCAGCGGAGACGGGCGTGCCCGATTCAAGCGGCAACAGCGTGGCGCCATAACCTGCGCCCACCAGACTTTTTATCGCATCGTTGTAATCAAGTTTGATTCGCGGTACAGCCCGGTGTCCCGTTTTTGCAAGCCACTGATTTGTCAGTTGTGATAAGTGGGTACCGGAACCATTCAGAATCAGCGGTTTTTCAATCAACCATTGAGGCGACACCACATCCGGCAGATCCCAGTTTGCAGGCAGAAACGCGACAACAGGATCCCGCCGCCAGGCATCAATTTCCAGGCCATTACCCCGCAGTTGTGGGAGCGCAACAATACCGATATCGAGTGAACCGGATTTCAGTTGCTCAAGCGTTTGTTGAGATGTGAGTACGGTAATCTGTACATCGATATTCGGATGAAGCCGCGCCATTTTTTCAATAGCCTGTGGCAAGAGATTGGCGATAGCCCCTGTAGATGCACCCAGTCTGACCTGTCCGGTCAGGCCCTGCGCCTGGCGTGAGATATCGTCAAGGACATATGCGGCATCAGCGAGTAAGCGGCGCGCATGGGTAACCAGCTTTTCGCCAATCGCCGTCGGCCTGACGTTGCCTCGTGTACGGGAAAGCAATGTCGCCCCCACACGGTTTTCAAGTTCGGAAATATGCAGGCTGACCGTTGGAGGCGACAAGTGCAGTCGTCCGGCAGCCTCATTGAACGAGCTGGTATCGGCAATCGTTATCAGTGTGCGTAACTGATCAAGGTTAATCTCACGCATCAACATACCTCAGAAAAACTGAATTTGACGTAAAGATAATTCAACTTTACCCACACTAAAACCTGGCACAACATCAATGTCATAAAATTTTATTCGTGACCGGGAAAACACAATGACTAACGTATTTATCGATGGCGAGCAGGGCACCACAGGCTTACAGATCCATGACCGACTGCGCGGTCGCTCAGACATTACCCTGATGACGCTGCCTGTTTCGCATCGCAAAGACACACGCCTGCGGGCCGGGATGCTCAACAACTGCGATATCGCAATTCTGTGTTTGCCCGATGAGGCCGCTCGCGAAGCGGTGGCCTTGGTGGAAAACCCGCACGTGCGGATTATCGATGCCAGTTCAGCTCACAGGGTTACGCCCGGCTGGACATATGGTTTTCCTGAAATGAGTGCCGACCAGCCCGAACGCATCCGGGCGTCAACGCGCATTACGAACCCAGGCTGTTACCCAACGGGCGCGATTGGTCTTCTGCTCCCGCTGGTCAATGCCGGACTGTTGCCTGCCAATTACCCCCTTTCTATCCATGCTGTTTCCGGCTATTCGGGCGGGGGAAGGGCGGCGATAGAACAGTTCGAAGGCAAGCAGACCGATTTGGCGCCCGCGTTTCAGGTCTATGGTTTGGGTCTCAGGCACAAACATGTTCCGGAAATTGCGCGCTACGCAGGGCTCTCTGTGCCGCCCGTCTTTATGCCTGCTTACGGCGCGTACCGTCAGGGGATCGTGCTGAGTGTGCCGTTGCAGCAACGCCTGCTGCCCAAAAATGCCAGTGCCGTGGCAATCCATGCCTGCCTTACAGAGCATTACAGCCATAGCCGGCATGTAAAGGTACTGCCCCACATAACAGCGGGTGATACAGAGCGCATCAACCCGGAGCGCCTGAACGGTACTAATGACATGGAGCTTGGCGTTTTCTCAAACCCCGAAAATGGACAAATACTGCTGACCGCCGTCTTCGATAACCTGGGCAAAGGGGCATCGGGCGCTGCCGTGCAAAACCTCAATTTGCTCCTCGATAACCATTAACACGCGGCCAGGGTGTCGGGCTTTTACGCCCGGCGCCAGCCCCCCCGAGCGGACGCTAAGCCGAACATGACAATGTCTCATGTTGCAATGAAATTAACTCGCTTTCTCTCATCCAGAGGCTCTGGCATAAATATGTATTATTAACTTATTGATAACATGAAAACTGCGGAATGAGACACCCGGCCGCTTAATAAAATAAGCCAGTTTTTATGTCAGAACACAGGGTGCAAAATTACAATGAATAAAGATTTCACATTTACCATTAAAAGCAGTCGCTTCGACGAAAATTATAACCCCTCAGAAAATACCCGTATCACCACTAACTTCGCTAATTTGGCCAGAGGCGACAATCGTCAGGAGAATCTGCGTAATACGCTAGTGATGATTAATAACCGTTTCAATGCTCTGGCCTATTGGGATAACCCGCGCGCCGACCGTTATTCTGTTGAACTTGACATTATCTCCGCTGAACTGAATATTGGCGATGAAGGCAATGATATTGCGTTTCCGGCAATTGAGATATTGAAAACGAATATTGTTGATAAAGAAACAAACGAACGCATAGAGGGCATTGTCGGAAATAATTTCTCGTCTTATGTGCGGGATTATGACTTTAGCGTATTGCTCTTAGAGCACAACAAAGGCCAGGAGAAGTTCAGTATTCCGGATGACTTTGGCGACTTGCATGGCAAGTTATTTAAGCATTTCGTCAATTCCCGTGCCTACAAAGAGAACTTCAAAAAGTCACCGGTGATCTGCCTGAGCGTGTCCAGTAAAGATATCTATCATCGCACGGGCAATCAGCACCCTGTATTAGGCATTGAATACCAGCCCAACGGCACGTCGCTGACGGAGCAGTATTTCAACAAAATGGGCCTGCGGGTTCGCTATTTTATGCCGCAAAATAGCGTTGCGCCGCTGGCTTTTTATTTCTCGGGTGATTTGCTGCGCGATTACACCAGTCTTGAGCTTATCAGTACCATCAGTACGATGGAGACGTTCCAGAAGATTTATCGACCTGAAATCTATAATGCTAACGCTGTCGCCGGTCACTATTATCAGCCAGACCTGAACCACCAGGATCATTCATTAACCAAAATTGTGTATGACCGTGAAGAGCGCAGTCAGTTGGCTATTGAGCAGGGCAAATTTACTGAAGAACACTTTATTAAACCCTACAAAAATATTCTTGAACAATGGTCCGCTAACTTCGCTCTTTAATTAACCAGGATTAAAAGGTCATTTATTATGAAAACATTGCTTCCCACCTCAACGGCTGGCAGTTTACCCAAACCGTCCTGGCTTGCCGAGCCGGAAAAACTGTGGTCGCCCTGGAAATTACAAAATGAAGAGTTAATTGAGGGGAAAAAAGATGCCCTGAGTTTATCTCTCTACGATCAATTGCGGGCAGGGATTGATATTGTCAGCGATGGCGAACAAACGCGCCAACATTTTGTCACGACCTTTATTGAACACCTCAGCGGCGTTGATTTTGAAAAACGCGAGACCGTCAGAATTCGCAATCGCTACGATGCGAGTGTTCCGACCGTGGTAGGTGCGGTGGCGCGTCAAAAACCGGTTTTTGTTGACGATGCCAAATTTTTGCGGCAACTGACTAAACAGCCCATTAAATGGGCGTTGCCCGGACCGATGACGATGATCGATACGCTCTATGATGCCCATTACAAAAGCCGTGAAAAACTCGCCTGGGAATTTGCGAAAATTCTCAATCAGGAAGCCAAAGAACTGGAGGCTGCGGGGGTTGATATTATCCAGTTTGATGAACCGGCTTTTAATGTCTTCTTCGACGAGGTGAACGACTGGGGTGTTGCCGCATTAGAAAGAGCCATTGAAGGGCTGAAATGCGAAACGGCGGTACACATCTGTTACGGCTATGGCATTAAGGCCAATACCGACTGGAAAAAGACACTGGGCTCTGAGTGGCGGCAATACGAAGAGGCGTTTCCCAAACTGCAAACATCGAATATCGATATCATTTCACTGGAATGCCATAACTCGCGTGTTCCCATGGATCTGCTGGAACTGATTCGCGGTAAGAAAGTGATGGTAGGGGCGATTGACGTGGCGACCTCGACCATCGAAACGCCTGAAGAGGTCGCCAGTACGCTGCGTAAAGCTCTCCAGTTTGTTGATGCCGATAAGCTTTACCCTTCTACTAACTGTGGCATGACGCCGTTATCGCGTCGGGTCGCCAATGGTAAGCTCAATGCATTAAGTGCGGGTGCGGAAATTATCCGCCGGGAACTTACGGGAAAATAACGTCACTCGATTGGTAAATTTAAAGAATGCAGTCCGGGTCAGGTGAGGGATAAATATCGTCCTTGACTGAATAACCGAATTATGGAATATCTGTGGTGGCCGCGCTAAAAGATGTAGCACGGCTACTATATCACTTTTTGATTGCTTAAATCTGCAAGCAGTATTTATATAATATATTTTTGTTATCCCGTTGTGATTGTTGTACTCGCTCACCGGGCGATAATTTATTTAATGCCTCTCTTTGCGATAGTCACCTGTTTTATATATGATTTGTTCTTTATAAAATAAATAACATTCAAAACTATTTAACCTTGCTTAATGCCAAGTAAGGGTTCCTTAACTAAAATTTTATCTATTGCAGATATAAAGATAAGCCCATCGGCGCCGATAAAAATAAAACTGTATATGCGCTGATGAGGCTGAACATGACCATTCTTAAAAAACTGACCTTAATATTTATTTTTTCAATTGTGATAATGATCACCCTGGGTGGACTTAGTCTGAAAGCGCTCAACAACGCACAAAACAGATTCGAATATGTGACAACAAATAGTATGCCGAGTATCAGTAAACTCAGTGAGGGGTTGCTACACAGGGAAGAGGCGAGGCGTCAGATTCTCATGTCGTTGCTGGTAAACCAGATAGATGTATTTGAAAAACACATAGGTACAGCAACCAGTGAGTTAAATAAAGTTCAAAGCATAT
This sequence comes from Citrobacter sp. BDA59-3, assembly GCF_015167655.1. Classification (NCBI taxonomy): domain Bacteria; kingdom Pseudomonadati; phylum Pseudomonadota; class Gammaproteobacteria; order Enterobacterales; family Enterobacteriaceae; genus Citrobacter; species Citrobacter sp. BDA59-3. Next base: position 3,058,758 of record NZ_CP063427.1, on the reverse strand, counting down.
TAAATGAATACCAGTCAAATCTGATTTCAGACCAACATGATGGTGAATTAATTAAAAAAACCATCCGCGCGTTTGAAGACTATAAAGTAAAAGTGATGGACATGAAAAGTGTCTATGAGAAAGACGGTATTGATGCGGCGAGATTAATGGTATCCGATGGAGGAACTACGGCCACTGCTTCTGTGGCGCTTAGCGCGGCGATACAAGAAATGCTGGAATATAACTATAAAATCGCTGTTAATTATGCCGAAGAGAACCACAATCAATATCACGAAACAGTGTGGTTTTTGAGCATCATCATTATTGTTGCAGTGGCACTTATTGCCCTTTTCTCATGGCAAATCCTGACCTATCTGAAAAAAGGGTTACGTACTCTTCAGGAAAGCATGGCAACTATCAGCGATACGCTGAATCTCACCCTACGATTAAATATTGATAAAAACGATGAGCTGGGTATTACGGCAAAGAGTTTTAACGGGCTGGTTGAAAAAATCAGAGGGGTATTATCAAGCGTAAAAGATGCAAGTAAAGAAGTCGATACCGCTGCGAATGAAATTGCGGTCAGTAACGACGACCTCTCTTCACGGACTGAATCTCAGGCCTCTTCTCTGGAGGAGACGGCGGCAAGCATGAATGAGTTGTCAGTTACCGTCAGTCACAACATGGATAACGCTAAACAAGCGAATGCGTATATTGGGCAGGTCCAGTCGATAGTCAATGAAAGCCACCAGGAACTCGGTGCGCTGAAAGGGTCTATTGACGATATTTCGTTATCCTCAAGCAAGATTGCAGAAATTACATCCATCATTGATGGTATCGCTTTTCAAACCAATATTCTTGCGCTTAACGCTGCGGTGGAAGCCGCGCGTGCCGGTGAGCAGGGTAAAGGGTTCGCCGTAGTGGCAGGGGAAGTGCGCTCTTTATCCCAGCGCTCCTCCGTTGCTGCCCGCGATATTCGCGACTTAATTGAAGAGGCGCTGAAAAATATCAACAAAGGGGTCGTGTATGCGGCAAGTGTGACAACGAAGATGAATAATGCGCTGGGAATGGTGGATGAAACGACACAGCTTATTAATCAGGTAAACCACTCTTCCGGCGAGCAGAGTTATGGCATCGAACAGGTCAATATTGCAGTAAGCCAAATGGAAGGTAACCTGCAACAGAACGCGGCGATGGTAGAGCAGATGGCCACTGCGGCAAACTCGTTAAGTCAGCAGGCCAGTACGCTGTTGAAAGAAGTTGAAGCGTTCCACCTGTAAAGTACACCTTATCGCCACAACAGACCTGCCCCTGTTTCGTTTCAGACATCAATAAAATATGGGGCAGGCCTGTTTACCGGAGATCAGGCTGCGACTCGTGGTGACTATAAGTCAATCACCAGTTCCCCGGAGTGGCTACGGGAGCAGCACAGCGCGATATGTTGCGCGGCGGCGGATTTCTCTGCGGCCGATTGCACGGTATCCCGGTGATCGACAACGCCGTCGACAACCGGCGTCAGGCAGGCCCCACAGATCCCCATCTCGCAGGAAAGCGGTACCGCCACGCCATTATCCTGTAGCACTTGCGCGATACTCTTATTCGCCGGTACCGGCCATTTCTCCCCGCTTGACGCCAGGGTAATCGTAAAGGTCGCTGCATCTTGCGCGATCGCCGCCGGGGCAACAGGCGCAAAGGCCTCGCTGTGGATATGCGTCTCCGGCCAGCCTTTTTTCAGGGCAGCGTCCCTGACCGCCGCCATAAACCCCTCGGGTCCACAGGTGTAAATACGCTGTTCGTCGCCGGGGACGGGAAGCATGGTCGCCAGCCACTGACGTGGGCTCTCCCCCTCAGCGGAACAGTGCACCACACAAATACCGTGTTTGAGTGGTCGGGAGAGTTCGCGCAAAAATGCGGCCTCTTCACGGCGTTTAACAAAATAGTGCAGTATAAATGGCCTGCCTGTGGCCTCCCGTTGCAGCAGCATTGCATACAGGGGAGTGATGCCAATCCCCGCCGCCAGCAGCAGAACCGGGCCATCATCGCGCAGGGCAAACAGGTTGCGCGGTGCGGAAATCAGCAGCCTCTGGCCGGGGCGTAGCGTCTGGTGGATATAGCGTGAACCGCCACGCGATGCGCGCTCCTGCGCCACGCAGATAAGGTAACTCCCCGCTCTGTTGTCACCTGTCAGGGAATATTGGCGGATCAGGCCGCAGGGCAGATGCACATCAATATGGGCGCCGGGCTCCCAGCCGGGCAGGGGCTCGCCACTGGCGCTAACCAGCCGCACGGCCAGACTTCTGTCGCCCTGACACCATAATCCGTCAACCACCACGTTCAGCATCTCGTTCATGGCGCACCTCAAACCAGGAAAAACTCGCCAAAGCCCATTTTTTTCAGGCCACGGCGATAGGCAATCGAACTTCGGTCTGCCGAAATATGGGCTTCCAGCGTCAGATCCAGCGGCAGCCTTTCCGGACGTTGGGTTTCGACCATCAGGCGGTCTTCTTCAAATACGCGCAGGTTAAAGGCATGGACATCCTCAACGGGAACATGCAGATCGAAATTACGTGCGATAGGCGCGAACATGCGGGTCACACGTGAAGAGACAGGTGATGCGGCGTTCATGATCACCAGCCGCGCCTCGCCGGGAAAATGGATCGTCAGCGTGGCGGTAAACGGCAGATGCATTTCGAAATGACGCAGCCACTGAAAGCCATCCGGCGCCTGATGTTGGGAGCTTGCCGGATAATTACCTACCGAACTCCAGTAATCGGCGACAAAACCGAACTCGGTTTCCTGCGGGTTATAATCGGGGACGACCTGATTGCTGGCATCGGCAAAGGTTGCCGTGTGGATCCAGGCGAAGTGGGCCACATCGAGAAATCCTTCCACCTGCCGTCCGGCGAAACCGTTCACTTCAAAAGCGGGGCAGTTGATCTGCTGAAAACCAGCGTCATCCCAGTGCGGCATTGTTGGCAGCGGCTGGGGGTTTTCCGCGTCAAACGCCAGGCACGTCCAGATGAGACCGTAGCGCTCTTCAACCGCATAGGTTAACAGGTTGAGTTTCGCCGGGACTGCCTGGCCGGGGCTGGAGGGGATGCGATTGCAGCGGCCATCTTCGCCGAAACGCAGCCCGTGGTAGGGGCAGACAATCCCTTCGTCGTCGTGAAAACCGAGCGTTAATGGCACGCCACGATGCGGGCAGACATCGCGGGCGACCACCACCTGACCTTTCACGCGGTAAATCACCAGTTGTTCATCCAGCAGCGTTGCTTTGACCGGCGCGGCGCCAATATCACAGGCGCGGGCGACCGGATGCCAGCATTTTGCCAGACGTAACCAGTCCTCCGGTTCGAAGGTGCAACGGACGGGTGGGGTGGGGAGTGCTGTATTCATGGTCATCCTTCCTGCTCACGGAAAAGCAATTGTTTAATTGTTGTAACTTTATTGTTGTCATATTAGGGTGTGCACATCCATCGCCATTAATTCACTACCTCGTTGCAAAAAAGTGTACAGGTGCTGCATGAGTCCATTTTCGCGTTTCGCCCTCTATTTTGCCGAAGTTGCCCGCAGCGGTAGCCTGCGCCGTGCCGCCGAAAAATTGCATATCTCTCCCTCAGCCATTAACCGACAGATCCTGCAGGCAGAGGAGACGTTTGGTACGCCGCTGTTTGAACGGCTACCAGAAGGCTTACGGATGACCACCGCGGGAGAATTGCTCTACGACAATCTGCTGCGCTGGCAAAAAGAGTTTCAGCTTACCCGGCAGAAATTTGATGAGTTGCAGGGGCTTAAGCGCGGCACGGTTAGCGTGGGGATGGTGCAGGCGCTGGCAGAGGGGAGCTTTGCCAGTGCGCTGGCCGATATTATTAGCGGGCAACCGTGGCTGGAGCTGGTGTTACAGGTCGCGGATAGCCATACCGTCAGCCAGAAAGTGCGGCAGGCGGATCTCGATTTTGGCTTGATCCTCGATCCGGAGGGGCAGACAGGGTTAAACGTGCTGGCGTTCGCCGAGCTGGAGATGGGGGTGGTGATGCGCCCGGATCATGAAATGGCCCAGGCATCGGCACTGTCGTTGGGCGAGCTGAGCGAGGCGCGACATATTCTGCCCGGCGCGCCCCTGATTGTGCATGATCGTGTCGGTATGCTCTATCGCCACTACGATCTGGCCCCGGCGAACACCATCAACTGTAACGATATCCGGCTTATCAAATCGCTGGTGTTAAAGGGGAGCGGCGTGACGGTGCTGAGCCTGCTGGATGTGCTGGATGAGGTGAAGAGCGGGCAACTGGCGTTTGTCCCGCTGCGTAACAAGCTGTTGCGTCCGTTGACTCTGGCGCTGTGCACCGCCCCCTCGCGCCAGCTTTCCCGTCCGGCGCAGATGGTCATCCAGAAGCTGACCGCCGTGATGGAGGAGATGCAGATTCTGCACCCGCCGTTGGTCTGATCCCCGGTGGCGCTGCCGCTTACCGGGGCTACGGTGCATAGCTGTCTGCGGGAGGGTTGCCCGGACAAGGCGCCGTGCGCCGCCGCTACGGTGCATAGCTGCCTGCGAGCAGATTATCCCAATGGCCCGCCCTGAATGGTGTCGCACAGCCCGTTGATAATGCGCTCACCGCTCTCTTCCTTGAGTTCCTGATACCAGGCCTGCGTCAGCGCCATATCCTTACCGTGTGTAACATCGCAGCGTTTACGCGCTTTGAGCACCAGATCGCGCACCCGGTCACAGCGTTGCGCTTCATACTCTCGCAGCGCGCTTTCAATAGTGGTCTGCGTACGGAAAATCTCCCCCAGCACCACCGCATCCTCCATTGCCGCACAGCCGCCCTGGCCGATATCCGGCGTCGTGCTGTGCCCGGCATCGCCCAGCAATGCCACTTTGCCCCGCACCAGTTTATCGAACGGCTCGATATCATGGATCTCAATGCGGTTGGTGGTCTGCGGATCAAGTGCGGCGATCAGCCGCTGAACCGGCGGCGCCCAGCCGCTAAAATAGCGTGTTAAATCGTCACGCAGCGTGGCGCGGTCTTCGGCAAGCCCGGCAGGCAACGGCACATCGAAGAAAAAATAAAAACGCCCATCAGAAACCGGCATCAGCGACACCCGTTTGCCTTCGCCGACAAACGTGGTCCACTGCTCGGCCGGGGCCATCGCCTCGTCGATCTTCACCAGGCCGTTCCAGTTGACGTAACCCGCATAGCGGCGTTGCGGCGTGTAGCCCAACACGTAAGGACGCAGCGCCGAATGGCTGCCGTCGGCGGCAATCAGGAAATCCCCGTGCGCTGTAGTGCCATCGGTAAACCACGCGGTAACGCCGTCGGTGTTCTCTTCCACGTTGCTTACACGCTTGCCAAACTGCACCTTATCGCGTCCCCAGTGATTGAGCATTTCGCGCTGCAACTCTGCGCGCGATACCGGGCACGGGCGACCACCAACCCGCTCAACCAGCGGTGCCAGGCTAAATTGCGTCAGGGTTTCGCCCTGACGGTAATCTTTATAGGCCATAAAGCGCATTGGGCCGCCGTAAGTCTCCATCATCTCGCCCATACCCAGATGACGCATGCACTTCACGCCGTTGGGCCAGATGGAGATCGCCGCACCGACGGGTTTGATCTCTTTTACCGCCTCAAAGACGTCACACGCGATGCCTGCATTTTTTAACGCTACGGCAGCGCTCAGCCCGCCAATACCTGCGCCAATCACCAGTGCTTTCATTCTGATCTCCTTTTATCTGCGTATCAGAGGTTCAGCAATTTGCGTACCAGAATGTGCAGACGCGTAACCACAGGGTAAATCGTGCATTGCACTGTTGTGTTGCACTATTGTTGTGCGTATTTGCATTAGTGTTGCCTTTTTGTGAATCAAAAATTTCTTTACTGAATGTCAGGAATCTAAAGTTTCACAGTGATGGCAGGGATCGTTGACTCTGGCCTGCTTTGTGCATCAGGCCGTTGACGCTCATAAATAACAGGATGCAAGACCATGTCTGATGAAAAAAACAACGGTTTATTGTACGGGCTGGAACAGCGGATCCCGCCGCTGCCCGCTTTTTTCAGTGCGTTACAGCATGTGCTGGCCGGGTTAGTCGGGATCATCACGCCGCCGCTCATCATTGGCGCGACGCTGGGGCTGGGCGAGTGGATGCCTTATCTCATCAGCATGTCGTTGCTGGCCTCGGGTATTGGCACGTTTTTACAATCCAACCGCGTATGGGGCATTGGGGCCGGGATGATCTGCATGCAGGGCACCAGCTTTGCGTTTCTCGGCGTGGCTATCGCTGGTGGGATGTGGGTCAAAGGGCAGGGTGGCACCGCCCAGGATGTGATGGCGATGCTGTTTGGTGTGAATGTCGTTGCCGCGCTGGTGCCGATTATCGTCAGCCGTTTTATTGAGCCGCTCAAACGCATCTTCACACCTATCATTACCGGTAGCGTGATTGCCCTGATAGGTATCAGCCTGATTAAAGTCAGCGTGAATAACTGGTGCGGCGGTGTGCAGGCGAAAGATTTTGGCAGCATGAGCAATATCGCCCTTGGCGCAGGCACGCTGGCGGTGATTGTATTACTGAGCTGTGCGAAGAACCGCTGGTTGCGTCTCTCGTCTGTGGTGGTCGGCATTGCTGTAGGCTGTATTGCGGCGGCGCTTGCCGGTAAGTTTCATTTCAATGGCCTGGGCGATACCTGGTTTCGTTTGCCTGCGCTGTTCCCGTTTGGTTTTCAGTTCAATGGCGCCATTTTCCTGCCCGTGGCGCTAGTGTCACTGGTGTGTATTCTTGAGGCCGTAGGCGATCTCACCGCCAACTGTCTTATCTCTCACCAGCCAATTGATGACAGCGCCTTTCGCTCACGGCTGAAAGGCGGCATCCTCGCCGATGGCATCAGTTGTATGATCGCGGCGATGCTCTGCGCTTTTCCGAATACGACCTTTGCGCAAAACAATGGCGTCATCCAGATGACCGGCGTCGCCAGCCGCTTTGTCGGGCGCTATATCGGCGTGGTACTGATTCTGCTTGGGCTGTTTCCGCCATTTGGTGAAATTCTGCGCCAGATCCCACTGCCGGTACTGGGCGGCGCGACCATGGTGATGTTTGGTTGCGTGGTAGCGGCCGGGATCCGCATCATTACCCAGAACCCGTTAACCCGCCGCGACATGCTGATTGTCGGGCTGGCGTTTGGTTTCGGTATGGGCGTCGAAGCCGTACCCGCTTTTCTCGCCCATTTCCCGGCGATTATCGGTAATCTGTTTGGCTCGGCGGCAACCTGCGGTGGTCTGGTGGCGATTGTACTGAATCTGATTATTCCGGAAGAAAAACCCGCTACCGCTGCGAAGACAAGGAGTCACGATGATCGCGCTGAATCACTTTAATCAACTGGAAGCTGATGCCGCGATGGCGCTGTTACAGCCTTGCGTTGCGCTCCCTGGTTGGGCGGCGGCGCTGGTTGCCGCGCGTCCGTTTGCCAGTCTTGCCGCGTTGCACCATACCGCGAAGGCGCTGACGCAATCCTGGGGAGGCGCCGAGCTTGAACAGGCGCTGAGCGCGCATCCGCGTATTGGCGAAAAACCTGATGGGCAGCAGGCGCATGCCGTGTTATCGCGCCAGGAGCAGTCGGCGGTGAACGCAGATGATACGCAACTGGCCGAGGCGTTACGGTTGGGAAATGCAGATTATGAAGCGCGTTTTGGCCGGGTCTTTTTGATTCGCGCCAAAGGGCGCAGCGCAGAAGAGATCTTAGAAGCGCTCAGGCAGCGGCTGACCCACAGTGATGCCGAAGAGACGGTGGTGGCGCTGGCGCAGTTACGGGAAATTACCTTATTACGACTGGCAGGAGCGATTGGCGAATGAGCAGCCTCAGTACACATATTCTTGATATTTCTACCGGCAAACCGGCACCCGGTGTGACGGTGTTTCTGGCGCGTGATGAGCACGTGCTGGCACAGAGCATCACCGACGCGAATGGGCGAATTGGCGCGTTTCCCGTACCGCTGACGCCGGGGCGTTACCGGCTGGTGGCGCAGACAGGGGAGTGGTTTGCGAAGCAGGATGTGGTGACACTGTTTCCCTGCGCGCAAATTGATTTTGTGGTTGCGCAAGGGGCAGAGGAGCATTTCCATCTGCCGTTTTTAATTGCTCCCGGCGGCTGGTCAACCTATCGCGGGAGCTGATTTTGGCTGCGTTTTGACGTGCGGCTGACTCCCCCCGGTGGCGTTATCGCTTACCGGGGCTGCGTTCGGTAGGGTAGCCCGGGTAAGGCGCTTGCGCCGCCACCCGGGAAAGGTATTACTGCGCGGCCTCATTTCCCCCCCATGCACACTGACCATTAATCCACGTCTCGCTGATATTGCGCTCATCACCGAGGGTCATCAGCACAAACAATTGCTCATAAATATCCTTGCTGCGCTCGTTACGCAGGCGCTGCAACGGCGTGACTGCCGGGTCGATAACCACAAAATCGGCCTCTTTCCCGACGGCGAAATTGCCAATTTTATCGTCCAGACGCAAGGCATGAGCGCCGCCAAGGGTGGCATGGTAAAACGCTTCGCTGGCGCGCAGACGATAGCTTTGCAACTGGCCCACTTTATAGGCCTCACCCAGCGTACGTAGCATACTGAACGTGGTGCCTGCGCCTACATCCGTGCCAATGCCCATACGTACCTTGTACTGCCAACTGGCGGGCAGGCGGAACAACCCGCTACCGAGAAACAGATTCGAGGTCGGACAGAACGCCACCGCGGAGCCGGTATCATGCAGACACTGCCACTCCTCATCATGCAAATGGATGCCATGCGCAAATACGCTCCCCTCGCCGGTCAGCCCATAATGATGGTAAACATCGAGATAGCGCGCATGCTCTGGCCAGAGATCGTTCACCCACGCCACCTCATTCGGGTTTTCACTTAAATGGGTCTGTAGCCAGGTCTGCGGAAATTCCTCGCGCAAACGGCGCACCGCATCAAGCAGCTCGGGTGTCGAGGTCGGCGCAAAGCGTGGCGTAAGGGCGTAGCCCAGTCGCCCCTGGTGTTGCCAGCGCTGGATCAACTCACGTGTTTGCCGGTAACTCTCTTCGGCGGTTTCACTCAGGTAATCCGGTGCATGGCGATCCATCATCACTTTACCGGCGATCAGGCGCATGTTGAGGCGCAACGCTTCGCTAAACAGGGCATTGACCGACTCCGGATGCAGCGTGCAGAACACCATTGCCGTGGTGGTACCGTGGCTCAGCAACTGACCAATAAAGAAACGGGCAATCTCTGCCGCGTAAGCCTCATCGGCAAACTGGCTCTCTACCGGGAAAGTGTAGGTGGTCAGCCACTCCAGCAGTTGTTCGCCAAACGCGCCAATCATCTCCGTTTGCGGGTAATGCACATGGGCATCGATAAAGCCAGGCATCAGCAGCTTACCGCGTCTGTCGGTGTAGCCTTTTTGCGCATCCAGATGTTGTTCTCCCTCCTGCCAGGTCATTCGCGCCTGGATCTTTCCGTCGCGAATAAACAGCAGCCCGTCCTCAATAAAACGCGCATTAAGGGCGATATCGTCTGCGTTATCGCAGACCTGGGCAATATCAAACAGCGCACCGCGAATCGCGACATGGTAGTCAATCATCTTTTCTGCCTTCATTGTTTCCGTACGGGTAAAAAGTAATGCAAGATGAGTGCCAGCGTATGGCGAGGCGTGGGGTGTGGAACCCCCTTACACCGGGCTGTAGAGTAAGCGTGAAAAGCTGGTATTCAGTGGTGAGAAGCGCGCGTGCGCATCTTCCGATAGGGCACTCGGGGTCAGTGCTAACGGTGAAAAGAGATGCTTTTATTACAATTCAAAGCAAGCTGATTGGGTTTTGTTTTCACGTCGTCAGAGACGCCATGGCAAAAGTCCCTCAAATTTTCGAAACATCAAGCCCGGCTGCTTTCAGGCGATTGACAATTTTAATCATTTTACTAACCACTGTTCTGAATGATTGATTGACGCCAATTCGGTCACACACCACGTCGCTAGGGACATGCTTCAACTCATCAGCATATTTAATAAGTTGCAGGTGCATTTCAGCCGATTTAGCGCGAGGTGGTGCGTCACGCAGAGCCTTTTTAATCTCTGCATAAATCTGTTCCTGATTATCCATTAAGTAAGCCTTAATTGTTTCGCTGCTAAGCAATACTGAGAATCATTTACTTTTAACACATATTCAAGTGATCAATGGAAGGTATTGTCTCCACATTATGAAGATATATCCTCGTTGTAAATTTTAGCAGCTTCTTATGCCTTTTCACTCCGTTGTCGGCAGGCCCCTATGGTACAAATTTTTTGTTGTGCCCGCGTTTATAGCAGTCGTTTTTGACAGAAGGACCGCGGTGCTCTGTGGCTTTTGTGCCTCTTGCGAAACCCAGCGTACGGCCATGCATGTCGGCATTATGTAAGAGACCACACAGGGGACTCACGTAACGTGGTCGCTAAGAATAATAAAATAAGAATACGTGGGTAAGGGGCTTATATTCATGGTGTGAGTATTTGAACTATTTGAAATAGTGGGTATTAAGCAATACACTCACTCCCCCCATTAATTTCCCGGAAGACGGAAGGTGAAATTATTCTCAACACAACGAATTGATGCCTGGTTATTAACAGAAGATTTAGCTGAAAGCTTTCAGCGTTATATCGTGGACAACAGAGACTATTTTTCGCAATTTGAACCTTTACGCGATGAAGCGTACTTTTCCATAGAAAACATTATCGCCAGGATAAAAACCTCTCGTAATGAATTCGAAGAAAAGAAAAATCTGTCAATTGTCTTTACGATGCAAGGCGAGAAGAAAATAATTGGCAACGTCAACTTTACTAATTTTGTCTATGGCGTTTTTCAGGCGTGTTACCTTGGGTTTTCAATTGATCTCGCTTATCAGGGTAAAGGCCTGATGCAGGAAGTGCTCAGCGAGGCGATTCACCATATCCATAAACATTATGGTTTGCATCGTATTATGGCGAATCACCTTCCTGATAATCTACGCAGCGCAAATACCCTTAAACGACTTGGGTTTATTAAAGAGGGATATGCCAGTTCTTATCTCAAAATAAACGGTAAGTGGCAGGATCACGTTCTCAATTCGCTTGTTCTCCCGGATAATTAATTCACAGGAACAGTCAAAAAAGAAGCAACGCAAGGGGGCTGGCATACCGCTTTATCGCGTTATCAAAGGCTTCGCCGCTCAGCAGTCCTCGCGTTTTTCAGCCCATTTGAGCATCGCATCGAGCGACGGGCAAAGCGCCTGGCCCCACTCGGTGAGCCGATATTCTACCTTTGGCGGCACTTGCGGATACACCGTGCGCGAGACGAGACCATCGGACTCCAGTTGTCGCAACTGCTGGGCGAGCATCTTCTGCGAAATAGCGGGGATCAGTTTTTCAAAATCTGAATAGCGCTGTACTTTTCCATCGAACAAATGAAAAAGAATAATTAATTTCCAGCGGCCTTCGAGAAGGCGCAGAACCTGTTCCACGCCGCTTGCGGCAGTTTCCGGCGTATATAACTTACTCATAATTCAGTAGCTCACTTTTTCGTGCGTACTTGTTTATTTCACAGTCTATGTTGAATATACCCGCACTGTAAATAACGGGAGTCAGGAGCCATGTCTTTACTATTACCGCATGCTATTGCGACCTATTTTGCGATAAGTAATGGCGGCGATATCGCCAGCGTTCAGCACTGTTTTACCACCGACGCTATTGTAAAAGATGAAGGTAAAACCCATCACGGGCACACGGCGATCGCGGCATGGCAACGTGCCGCGCAGGCCGCGTTTGACTACAGCGTTGAGCCGCTTGAAATGCATAGCGAAGGCGAGCGGGTCATCGTCACTTCGAAGGTTGTCGGCAATTTTCCCGGCAGCCCGGTAACGCTCAGGCATGCCTTCGGGCTGGTGGGTGACAAAATCAATACACTGGAGATTGTATGATGGCCTTAGATCTTGATTTCCAGGGCAAACGCGTGCTGGTGACCGCAGGCACCAAAGGCGTCGGCAAAGCGGTCGTCGGGCTATTAAAACAGTTGGGCGCCACAGTGTTAACCACCGCGCGCCATGTACCGACGGAATCTGTTGCCGATGCCTTCGTGGCGGCAGATCTCACCACGCCAGAAGGCTGTGCCTGCGTGGCGCAAGCTGTGCAAGTACACCTGGGGGGCGTCGACGTCATCATTCATGTGGCGGGGGGCTCTACGTCACCCGGCGGCGGGTTTGCGGCGCTGGGCGAAGAGGAGTGGCAGCAGGAACTCAACCTTAATCTGCTGCCCGCGGTACGCCTGGATCGGGCACTGCTACCAGGGATGCTGGCGCAGGGGAGTGGGGTCATTATCCACGTCACCTCTATCCAGCGTGAGCTGCCGTTACCGGAATCGACAACCGGCTACGCGGCGGCCAAAGCGGCGCTCTCGGCGTACAGCAAAAGCCTGTCGAAAGAGGTGTCGCCAAAAGGCATTCGCGTGGTTCGCGTTGCCCCCGGCTGGATTGAAACAGAAGCCTCGGTGGCAATGGCGGAGCGACTGGCGCAGCAGGCGGGAACCGATTACGAAGGCGGAAAGCAGATAATCATGAAGGCACTCGGTGGGATCCCGCTGGGGCGCCCATCAAAACCTCTTGAAGTGGCGAATCTTATTGCTTTTCTGGCGTCATCGTGCGCCGCCGCCATCACCGGCACGGAATATGTGATAGATGGTGGCACCGTTCCAACAGTGTAACCCTGGCTTAATCGGCTTGTATTCGAGCCGATTAAGACCATTCGTAAGCCGGACTTTTACGGTGTAAAAGCAAAAATTAAAGGTTCAGCCCGCCCGCGATAGTAAAAACGCCGCCGGTGATATCCCTTACGGATCGGCCAGATAAGTCACCATGGCAGCAACATTCTTCGAATGTGTCAATAAAGCTTGCACTCCTGAAAATAAACCAGCCAGCATCTTTCTAATTAAAAGAACAATTAAAAATAACCTTTTTTGTATAATCACTGAACGACTATGATATCTATTATCATTTCACCAACAACATCCTGAATAATATTACCTGCGGATTAACGGATAGCTATTATTCAGCGTTAATACAATCTTAAGACTCAATAGCCACAATCGTGGAATGCGCATTTTTATATATGAGCAATACTGGTGTTATTAACCTGCACATTTACTGGAAAACAGAAACATGCATCTTGAACGACACAGCATTGAAAGCGTCGGATGGTTGAGGGCTGCTGTACTGGGGGCGAATGACGGCATTGTTTCCACTGCCAGTCTTGTGCTTGGGGTGGCGTCTGCAAAGCCTGAGCCTTCAGCCATTTTACTGGCGGGTGTTGCCGGGCTGGTGGCTGGGGCAATGTCGATGGCAACCGGGGAGTATGTTTCCGTCTCCTCTCAGTATGATACAGAAAACGCGGCGCTCGCCCAGGAAAAAAAGGAACTGGAAACAGATTATCAGGGAGAGGTACAGGAGCTGACTTCCCTGTATATGCAACGGGGGCTGGAGCCCGCCATTGCCAGGCAGGTTGCAGAGCAGCTTATGAAGAAAGATGCGCTTGATGCCCATGCCAGGGAAGAACTTGGGCTGACAGCTACGAACTCTGCGCGGCCTTTGCAGGCGGCCCTCTTTTCGGCTGGGAGCTTTTCTGCCGGTGCGGCGTTACCCCTCATCGTTGCCTGGCTCGCTCCCGCAGCGCTGGTTTCGTTCTTTATTATTCTTTCGACCCTGTTATCACTTGCGGTCCTGGGTTATATATCCTCGGCGGTGAGCAAAGCCAATCCGGTCAGGGCCATCATCAGGATTACCTTCTGGAGCACTATGGCCATGGTTTTGTCGATGGGAATAGGTCATCTTGCCGGGCAAGCTCTGTTTTAGCGCGCGTTAATTCTCTGGAAAGAGAAACAGTGTCAGTGAACCGTTGAAAACAGTTGGCGGGTCGGCAACGTGCCGGGCAAACATTAATCATGGGGCTTCCCATAACGCGATAAGATAATTCACTTCACTGGACGGGTCTCATGACGTTTATGAACATTTACCGTTCATGTTGAATTGAGAAAAGCCCCGGTTAAAACCCTGACCGGGGTCTTCACATAAGATAAGCGATAACTTTACAGACCCAGTTCCGAAAGACCTGGGTGATCGTCCGGGCGACGTCCCAACGGCCAGTGGAATTTGCGCTCACTCTCTTTAATCGGCATATCGTTGATACAGGCGAAACGGCGATGCATCAGGCCATCGGCTTCAAATTCCCAGTTTTCGTTGCCGTAAGAGCGGAACCAGTTACCCGAATCATCATGCCATTCATAGGCGTACCGCACGGCGATACGGTTGTCAGTAAACGCCCATAACTCCTTAATCAGGCGATACTCCAGCTCTTTTTTCCATTTGCGGCTGAGAAATTCTTTGGCCTCTTCACGATTATTGGCAAATTCAGCGCGGTTACGCCATTGCGTATCCAGCGAGTAGGCCAGCGCTACTTTTTCGGCATCGCGGCTGTTCCAGCCATCTTCTGCGAGGCGCACTTTTTCAATCGCCGATTCGCGCGTGAAAGGAGGAAGGGGCGGGCGAGGTTGAATATCGGGCATGCTTACGTCTCCTGCAAATGTGGATATTTCAAAAGAAAGCGTTTTTGTTACTCAGGCCTTATGCAGGGGCCTGCTCCAGCAAAAGTTTCGCAACATCCCTTGCATTGTCGGCGGCGCTGTTATCCCCCATCACATAGGCGAGGGTGATGGCGCCTTCCATCAGAATCAGCAGTTGTCTGGCCAGCGCGGCCGGTTGTTCAATGTTTAATTGCGTAGTGAGTTCGAGCGTGTAATCGAGCAATTTTTGTTTATGCCGTTTTGCTATCTGGCGGACGGGATCGTTAGGGTCACCCACTTCTCCGGCCGTGTTGATAAATGCGCAACCGCGAAAACCGTCTGACTCAAACCAGCTCTTGAGCACGCTGAACATATTCAGAATGCGAGCCTGAGGCGTATCGCCTTTATCAGATTCTGTTCTGAACCACTGCATCCAGCGTTCATCACGCGCATTCAACGCGGCGGCTGCCACGTCATCCTTGGTCGCGAAATAGCGATAAATACTTTTCCTTGCTACGCCTGAGGTCTTAACCAGAAGGTCCATGCCGGTGGCATGGATACCGTTCTGATAGATCAACTGCTCAGCGGTAGTCAGGATTTTTTCTCGAGTAGTGCCTGGCGTCTTGTTCATAGAATAAAGGTAGAACGATCGTTCTACCTGGTCAACACTTATCTGCAAAAAGTTACTGAGCCGCTTCCCGGGCAACGCAGACGCTGCTTGCCGTGCTGCGCAACGCAGGTCACTGATACCACCCGGCGACGCGTTTCTTTGCCGGGGACAGTCACTTCCTGCATCGATCTTTTTAAAAAGCGATAAGGCGAAACAGACGTTTAACCACACAAATAACCCGTTGCGATCAGTTTCCCGTTTCTTCAATACAATCAAAAAATTGACCTGTATCAATAACCACATAAGAGTAATGGTTTCCCGCTTCGATTGACCCTATAATCTCCGTCCCTTTTCATGTCTTAAGTTTAAGCTGGAGGATACATGGAGCTCAGCCGGAGGCAGTTCTTTCGAATCTGCGCGGGCGGTATGGCAGGAACCACTGTTGCATCTCTCGGATTTTTATCATCTTTTTCCGTTCATGCGGAAACACGTCAATACAAACTCTTAAAAGCAAAAGAGACGCGTAATAACTGTACCTACTGCTCAGTCGGTTGCGGCATGTTGATGTACAGCCTTGGCGATACGGCCAAAAATGTTAAAGAAAGCATTTACCATATTGAAGGCGACCCGGATCACCCGGTAAGCCGGGGCTCATTGTGTCCGAAAGGAGCAGGCGTGCTGGACTATATTCACAGCGAAACGCGCCTGAAATACCCTGAATACCGTGCGCCAGGCTCGGATAAATGGGTGCGTATCAGTTGGGATGACGCCATTAACCGCATTGCGCGGTTAATGAAAGATGACCGTGACGCGAACTTTATCGAAAAAAATGCGCAGGGACAGACCGTCAACCGCTGGACCACCACCGGCATGCTCTGCTCCTCGGCCGCCAGTAATGAGACCGGCATTCTCGATGGCAAATTTACCCGCAGCCTCGGGATGGTCGCTATCGATTGCCAGGCGCGTCTGTGCCACGGGCCGACCGTCTCTGCGCTGGCACCCACCTTTGGTCGCGGTGCGATGACCAACAACTGGGTAGATATTAAAAATGCCAACGTGGTGCTGATCATGGGCGGCAACGCCGCCGAGGCTCACCCGGTGGGCTTCAAGTGGGTCGTTGAAGCACAAACGAAAAATGACGCCACCGTGGTGGTGGTCGATCCGCGCTTTAACCGCAGCGCCGCCGTGGCCGATCTCTATGCGCCCATCCGTGCGGGATCGGACACCGCGTTCCTGTTGGGCGTCATCCGTTATCTGCTGGAAAACGATCGCGTTCAACACGACTACGTGCGCCATTACACCAACGCCAGCCTGCTTATCCGCGACGACTATCAGTTTGAAGATGGCGTGTTCAGCGGCTATGACGCGAAAAAACGCCAGTACGATAAATCGAGCTGGTTCTATCAGTTGGATGAAAAGGGCAACGCGCTGCGTGACGAGACGTTAAGCCATCCGCGTTGCGTCTGGAACCTGCTGAAAAAACACGTCGAACGCTACACGCCGGAAATGGTCAACCGCCTGTGCGGCACCTCACTGGCCGATTTCAACCGCATTTGCGAGATCCTTGCCAGCACCAGCGTGCCGGATCGCACCGCGACCATCCTCTATGCGCTGGGCTGGACACACCACAGCGCCGGGGCGCAAATCATCCGCGCCGCAGCCATGCTACAACTGCTGCTCGGGAATATCGGTATGGCGGGCGGCGGCGTCAACGCGCTACGCGGTCACTCCAACATTCAGGGCTATACCGACCTTGGTCTGCTGTCGACCAATCTTCCCGGCTACATGCCGCTGCCGTCGGAAAAACAGCCGGACTACCAGACCTATATTTCGCAAATCACCCCGCCGGCGCTGGGGGTGAATGAAGTGAACTACTGGCAAAACACACCGAAATTCTTTATCAGCATGATGAAAAGTTTCTGGGGCGAGCATGCGACGGCAGAGAACAACTGGGGTTATGACTGGCTGCCGAAGTGGGATCGCCTCTATGACGTGATGACCCAGGCCGAGCTGATGCTGGAAGGGAAGATGAACGGTTACATCGTGCAGGGCTTTAACCCGCTGGCGGCGTTTCCGGATAAAAACAAATCCTCCCGCGCTCTCTCGAAGCTGAAATACATGGTAGTGATTGACCCGCTGGTAACGGAATCGTCGAATTTCTGGCAGCACCACGGGGAGATGAATGACGTCAATCCTGCGGATATCCAAACGGAAATCTTCCGTCTGCCGTCATCCTGTTTTGCCGAAGAGAACGGTTCGATTGCCAACTCCGGGCGCTGGCTACAGTGGCACTGGGCGGCGGCGGAGCCACCAGGCGAAGCGTTGCACGATGGCAAGATCCTCGGGCGTTTGTTTATGCGCCTGCGTGAACTTTATCAGCAGGAAGGGGGAGCTAACCCGGCACCGCTGATGAACATCAACTGGAACTATAAAGACCCATACGATCCGCATCCGGAAGAGATTGCCCGTGAAGCGAACGGAATGGCGCTGGCCGATCTTTATGACGACAAGGGGCAACTGATTGCCAAAAAAGGCCAGCAGCTCAGCAGCTTTGCCCAGCTTCGTGATGACGGCACCACCAGCAGCTTTTGTTGGGTGTATTGCGGGTGCTGGACAGAGCAGGGCAACCAGATGGCCAACCGCGATAATAGCGATCCGTATGGCCTTGGCTGTACGCCGGGCTGGGCGTGGTCGTGGCCGGCAAACCGCCGTATCCTCTATAATCGCGCCTCTGCCGACCCGGCAGGGAAACCGTGGGACGCCAAACGTGCATTGCTGCACTGGGATGGCAAAAAGTGGAGCGGGATGGACGTGGCGGATTACAGCCAGGCCGCACCGGGCAGTCATGTCGGGCCGTTTATCATGAACCCGGAAGGGGTGGCTCGCCTGTTCTCCCTGGACAAAATGAACGACGGGCCGTTCCCGGAACATTACGAACCGATTGAGTCGCCGATTGGCACTAACCCGCTGCATCCGGCGGTGGTTTCCAGCCCGGTGGCGCGTATTTTCCATGATGATATCGCCAATATGGGCAAAGCGGACGCCTTCCCGTATGTCGCGACTACCTATTCCATTACCGAACTGTTCCGCCACTGGACCAAACACGCGCGTCTCAACGCCATCGCTCAGCCCGATCAGTTCATCGAAATTGGTGAAGCGCTGGCACAGAAAAAAGGCATTGCGGCAGGCGATACGGTGAAAGTGAGTTCGAAACGCGGCTTTATCAAAGCGAAAGCGGTGGTGACGAAACGTCTACAGACGCTGACCATAGACGGTAAGCCAGTGGATACGATCGGCATACCCTGTCACTGGGGTTTTGAAGGGGCAACGCGCAAAGGCTTCCTTGCCAACACGCTGACGCCATCGGTCGGTGATGCCAACTCGCAAACGCCGGAGTACAAGGCGTTTCTGGTTAACATCGAGCGCGTGTAAAGGAGGGAACCTATGGCTATGCAATCACAAGATGTTATCAAGCGTTCCGCAACCAACGGGCTGACGCCGCCGCCTCAGGCGCGGGACTTCCGCGCGGAAGTGGCAAAACTTATCGATGTCAGCGTCTGTATTGGTTGTAAAGGCTGCCAGGTCGCCTGTTCTGAATGGAACGATATTCGCGACGAGGTGGGCTACTGCAACGGCGTGTATGACAACCCAACCGACCTGAGCGCGAAGTCCTGGACGGTAATGCGTTTTAGCGAAACCACGCAGAACGACAAACTGGAATGGCTTATTCGCAAAGATGGCTGTATGCACTGCTCGGATCCTGGCTGTCTTAAGGCCTGCCCGTCTGCCGGGGCGATCGTTCAGTACGCCAACGGGATTGTGGATTTTCAGTCCGAGCACTGTATTGGCTGTGGTTACTGCATTGCTGGCTGTCCGTTTAACATCCCCCGGCTGAACCCGGACGATAACCGTGTCTATAAATGCACACTTTGCGTTGACAGAGTCAGCGTCGGCCAGGAACCGGCGTGTGTGAAAACGTGCCCGACCGGGGCGATTCAGTTTGGCACCAAACAAGAGATGCTTAACGTGGCCGAAACCCGCGTGGGGCAGCTTAGAAAGCGCGGATACGACCACGCGGGTGTCTATAACCCGCAAGGCGTGGGTGGCACGCACGTGATGTATGTTCTGCATCATGCGGACCAGCCTGCGCTGTATCACAACCTGCCAAACGATCCGCAGATTTCCACGCCGGTCAATTTATGGAAAGGCGTTCTCAAACCGCTCTCCGCTGCCGGATTTATCGCCACCTTTGCCGGGCTGATTTACCACTATGTGGGAATAGGGCC
Source organism: Citrobacter sp. BDA59-3 (assembly GCF_015167655.1). Lineage (NCBI taxonomy): Bacteria > Pseudomonadati > Pseudomonadota > Gammaproteobacteria > Enterobacterales > Enterobacteriaceae > Citrobacter > Citrobacter sp. BDA59-3. Next base: position 3,039,310 of record NZ_CP063427.1, on the reverse strand, counting down.
GAACAAAGAGACGGATGACGACGAAGAGGAGAAGGGCCATGAGTAAAAGCAAAAGGATCCTGCGCACAAAGTTTATTGACCGCGCCTGTCACTGGACGGTGGTGATCAGTTTCTTTCTGGTGTCACTTTCCGGCATCGCGCTCTTTTTCCCCACCCTGCAATGGTTAACCGAAACCTTCGGGACGCCGCAGGTAGGGCGCATTTTGCATCCCTTCTTCGGCGTACTGATTTTCGTTCTGCTGATGTTTATGTTTGTCCGTTTTGTGCATCACAACATTCCTGATAAGCAGGATATTCCGTGGCTTAAAGGGATTATTGAGGTACTGAAAGGTAACGAGCATAAAGTGGCGGATGTCGGGAAATATAACGCCGGGCAGAAGATGATGTTCTGGAGCATCATGAGCCTGATTTTTGTGCTGCTGATCACCGGCGTTATTATCTGGCGACCCTATTTTGCCCATTATTTCTCCATCACCTTTGTGCGCTGGAGTTTATTAATCCACGCGACGGCCGCGATTGTGCTGATTCACGCCATTCTGATCCATATGTATATGGCGTTCTGGGTAAAAGGCTCGATTAAAGGCATGATTGAAGGCAAGGTCAGCCGCCGCTGGGCGAAGAAGCATCATCCGCGCTGGTATCGTGACGTTGAAGCGGCCGAAAATAAGGCGCAAGAGGGTAAATCTTTATAATGTCATGGCGACCACTGCGCTGCGGTGGTCGCTGTTGTAAGGCATTGCGTTTGATCTCAGAAAACCCGCAGGTTTTGGCATTTAAATAGACAAGTATGATTTATCGCCGCGTGCTCCATACTCTCTCCATTAACTGAACAATATAAATCAATCATCCTCCGACACAATATCGACTGTGCCCAGGAGGAACCATGAATAAACTTAATTACATTCTCAAATACGCTGAATATTTAATCCGAAAAAGCAGGGTGTTTGTTACTACGGATCTTTATTTTCATACAGCCGCGCTCAACAAAGTTTCCGAACGCCCGTCAAACCTGATGAAGCCAGTGACATTGAGTGAGAAAATTTGTCATCGTCTGGTATTTGATCGCAACCCTCTTTATACATTACTGGCGGATAAACTCGCCGTTAGAGAATATGTCCATGTCAGAACCAAACGGGTTAAAACCATCCCCTTGATTGGCGTCTATCACCGTGTGGAAGATATTGACTTTAGCCAGTTACCCGAACGCTTTGTGTTAAAATGCAATCATGACAGTGGAAGTGCGGTAATTTGTACCGATAAAGGCAGATTTGAGCCTGCGAAAGCAGTAAATAAATTAAAACTAGCCCTCAATAAAAATATGTATTACACCACCAGAGAGTGGCAGTACAAATCTATAATACCGGTTATTCTCTGCGAAGAGTATATCGATATTTTTTCTGGGGCAGTGAAAAAACAGACGCCTGAAATGTTAAGAATACACTGCTTTCATGGTGTGGCTTGTTTTGTTGAAGCCGATTTTACCGATGAAAGCGGTAATGAGTACATTAATGTTTATGACAGATCATGGAAGCTACAACCTTTCCAGATGGAATACCCAAACACACCTGATGCCGTTGAGGAGCCAACATTATTCTATAACGCTATTATTGCGGCTCAGGAACTCGCAGGAGAGATTGACTATGGTCGTGTCGATTTGATGCTGCAAGGGGATGAAATCTATTTTAGTGAAATAACATTAAGCCCCAGGCGCGGGAAGCTAAAGATCACACCTGCAAGCTGGAACGTAAAATTAGGGGAGATGTGGGATCTGACGTTGTGTAAAAACAGGCTCAATTGAGCCTGCATTGTTATTTTTGGTCCTGGCTCACCGGCCACGACAGTGTAAAAATTGAGTGATTTTCTGGTGTCAGGGTGTAAGTTGCATTCCCGCCGTGGGCGAGCATGATCGCTCTGACCACCGATAATCCTAAGCCACACCCCTCAGGGTGACTCTTTCTTGCATATTCTCCACGTTGAAAAGGCTGAAATAAGAGACTGTGGAGTTCCTCAGGAATGCCAGGGCCGCTGTCTTCAACGAGGATGACGTTCTCTTTCCCGACAATGCCATTTTTTACCCGTAGCGATCGTGACGATGAGTATTTTAAGGCATTATCAAAAAGCACGGTCAGGCATTGCATAATGCGCATAGGGTCACAGAAACAGCGCTGGTGCTCAAGTTCGGTTGCGATAGTAAAGTCTTCGCGCTGAAATTCCGGCGAAAAGTTATCCAGCACACTGCTAATCGTTACCTCAAGATCGGTCTCACTGAGGGTTAGCGTATATCCGGCTCCGCCGTAAGAACTAACAACCCGCAGATCTTCGATTAAATGCGCCAGGCCTTCGGTTTGCTTAAGCAGGTTTTGGAACAGTACGGGCGCGGGCTCGAACACACCGTCAACCAGTCCTTGCAGCCGTCCTCGCAGAATAGTCACCGGGGTTCTAAGTTCATGAGCGATGGCCGAATTCCATAAATTGCGCTGAATATCCAGTGTCTGCAGTTTTTCTGCCATTTCGTTGAAATCATTGACCAGATTATTCATCTCTCCCAACTGAGAGCTTGTACAGGTTGCCCTTGCGTCAAGATTGCCCTGTGAAATCTGTTTCAGGCTATACGCTACCGCATTTAGCGGCGTCAAAATTCTTGAAGAGAGTTTCACCGTAAAGAAGAGAGACACGACCAGACTGGTCAGCGAAGCAATCATGATCCACAGCCAGTCCACCAGGGTCATCTCATCTTCATTTCCTGTCAGGGCACCCCCCGGCAGATAGTAAATTAAGAAACTATAAAATAAATAAGAGCCCAGGATGGCGATAGCAATAATGATGAAGGTGAGCGACACCATATAGGTCAATATTTGACGACTAAGAATAGGGTCTTTTCTCATTTATTCTCACCCAGGCGGTAACCCAGCCCTCTGATACTCTCCGGGATCCCTTTGAGCCCCGCATTCTCAAGCTTTTTGCGCAGCTTACTCATGTGGCTGTCCACGGTTCTGTCCAGTGAATCACCTTCTGGCAGGCAGGCATCAAGTAACTCTTCGCGTGAGCATACCTTACGCGGATTTCGCGCCAGATAGGTGAGAAGTTTAAATTCCGTCGTGGTCAACACCGGCGTGACGACCTCATCCGTGACGGTTATCTCAACATAAAAATCATCAGGATAAATGGTCAGGCAAGGCGTTCTTATCGGCCTTGTATTTGCAACCTCTGTGTTTACTTTGGTTCTGCGTAGTACAGCTTCAACCCGTGCAATAACCTCCGAAGGGTTAAACGGTTTTATCACATAATCGTCAGCCCCGAGCCGCAGCCCCATCAATTTATCGATATCCTGATCAAGTGCCGTCACCATGATAACCGGTACGTTACTCTCTTTGCGCAAGGTTGTAAGAACATTCCATCCGTCATAAACAGGCAGATGGATATCAAGTAAGATGAGGTCTGGTTTGTGCAGGCGAGTAAAATTAATTGCCTGCTCACCATCCCTGGCCCGGAAGGTTTTCATACCCGCGCGTTGCAAATAGCTTATCAGTATGTCGGCAATTTCATCGTCGTCTTCAGCGACAATGATCAGGTTATCGTTGTTCATTTTATCTTCCATCAGTACCGATGATAGAAATTACTCTATCTTAAAAGATCTTATGTCGTAATTGTTTAAAGGTTATTGAATACAATATGCGTAAAGTTTGCATGTCTGATATTACTCCCTGTTAAGAACAATCTGACAGCCACGGTTCGAAAAAGTTTCATTTTCATGTGTTTTTCCGAAAGATCTAGAGTATGTGAGGGCTTCTCCATACTGGCTACACAATCCCGAAATAAACAATCAACAATCTGATGCAATCATTTTCATCTGAAGAAACCCGGCCAGACGCCGATTGCTATTCATTTCAAGATTTATAACGTCTAAAGCCAGCGCTTTATGCGTAATTTATGCGTGCCAGATTGTGTCAGGGAAAACAGTATGAAAGACATTGAACGTATTTTTCAAAAGGTAATTTGGGACTCTTTTTTATTTTTTCTGGTATCATGCGTATTACTCTTTCCGTGGTTGTTTGTCGCGCACGCTATTGAAGAAAAAACGGATGTGGCGGTCATCTCATTGCCCCTTGCGTTCGCGTGTGTCGTTATCGCTTTTTTCTTTTTTATCACCCAGAAGAAACCGGGGGCATTAAAGGAGTTAGCCGTCATAACGTTCTATGTCGTTGTTGTCTTTATTTATACTATTCTGGTGTTCAATTTACTTCTCAATATCATGCCGGGTCTGGATGATTTTATATTTTATTATGGGTGTTTTTTGAGCATTTTTTTCTTCGGTACGCCAGTGTACTTATTGATGCGGATGATTTGGACTTTTTTCACAATGAAATAATGGAGTGAGACATAAATGTAGAACAATGTCTGGCTCCACACTCTTTCCATAAACCTGCCATACGTGGTCAATATCAACTTCTTATCATTGGCATTCATTTTTCGCAGATGACTTTGCGCCGGGTAACCTGGAGCAGGCTAGTGAGCCGTTTTATTTTTTTATGAACGTTATGTCAGTTGACTGGAATTATTTCTGATGCCGCATTTTTTTATTGAAAGACCCATTTTTGCCTGGGTGGTCGCGCTGTTTATTGTGCTGACCGGCATATTGTCCATCCCACGACTGCCCGTCGCGCAATATCCGGCGGTCGCACCGCCTGGTATTATCATCTCGCTCAGTTATCCCGGCGCCAGCCCGGATGTCATGAACACCTCTGTCGTTTCGCTTATTGAACGCGAGATCTCAGGGGTGGATAACTTACTCTATTTTGAATCGTCCAGCGATACCACCGGCATGGCTTCGATCACGGTAACGTTCAGGCCAGGTACAGACATTAAACTCGCCCAGATGGACCTGCAAAACCAGATAAAGATTGTGGAGCCGCGTTTACCGCAGGCTGTGCGGCAAAATGGTATTAACGTTGAGGCCGCTAATTCCGGGTTTCTGATGATGGTGGGTTTAAAATCCCCCACCGGCGAATATCAGGAAGCGGATTTAAGCGACTATTTCGCCAGAAATTTGACGGATGAACTGCGACGTGTGCCGGGTGTGGGGAAAGTCCAGCTCTTTGGCGGTGAAAAAGCGCTGCGAATCTGGCTTGATCCCATGAAATTACACAGTTACGGGCTCTCTGTTACGGACGTACTCACCGCCGTGAGTCAGCAAAACGTGATTGTTTCACCTGGCAGAACGGGAGACGAGCCTGCGGTCGCGGGTCAGACCGTTACCTATCCGATCACCGTCAGAGGGCAACTTACCTCGGTTGAGGCGTTTCGTAATATTACCCTTAAATCGGCGGTCTCCGGTGCGCGTCTGACACTGGCCGATATTGCCCGCGTTGAATCCGGGTTACAAAGCTATACCTTTGGTATACGTGAAAACGGTGTACCCGCAACGGCGGCCGCTATCCAGCTTTCGCCCGGTGCAAATGCTATCAACACGGCGTCCGGTATCCGTGCGCGGCTGGCTGAGCTGTCAGGTGTACTGCCTGAGGGAATGGAATTTACGGTTCCTTTTGATACGGCACCTTTCGTTAAACTTTCCATAACGAAAGTGGTGGAGACATTCGTTGAAGCGATGGTTCTGGTGTTCCTCGTCATGCTGCTTTTCCTGCATAAAATCCGCTGCACGCTGATCCCTGCCATCGTGGCGCCCGTGGCGCTGCTGGGCACCTTTACGGTGATGCTATTAAGCGGTTATTCCATCAACATTCTGACCATGTTTGGTATGGTACTGGCTATCGGCATTATCGTTGATGACGCCATTGTCGTGGTCGAAAACGTCGAACGCCTGATGGAAGAAAAGGGGCTCTCCCCGAAGGAAGCTACGCGGCAAGCTATGCATGAAATCACGCCCGCAATTATTGGTATTACCCTGGTGCTTACGGCGGTATTTATCCCGATGGCATTTGCCGGAGGGTCTGTCGGAATTATTTATCGGCAGTTCTGTATCTCTATGGCAGTGTCTATTTTACTGTCCGCCTTTCTCGCCCTGACGCTCACGCCAGCACTCTGCGCAACGATATTAAAGCCCCATCATCATGCCTCCCGCAAAGGCCGCGCGTTTTCCGCGTGGTTCAACGGTCGGTTTCATGCGCTTACTGCGTTTTACGCATCCGGCCTCGGATTTGCTCTGAAACGGACCGGACGGATGATGCTGCTGTATGCCGCGCTGTGCATGGCGCTTTTTTTGGGGCTCTCTTCATTGCCGTCGTCGTTTTTACCGGATGAAGATCAAGGCTACTTTATGTCGTCAATCCAGCTTCCCTCAGACGCGACGATGCAGCGTACGCTTAAGGTGGTTCAAAAATTTGAAGAGGAAATCGCCAGCCAACCGGCGATTGAAAGCAACATCATGATCCTTGGATTTGGGTTTTCGGGCTCTGGTCAGAACTCGGCGATGGCTTTCACCACACTCAAGGACTGGAAACACCGCGAAGGGACAAGCGCTCAGGATGAAGCTGACCATATCCAATCAAGAATGGAGAGTGTGTCCGACGCGGTAACCATGAGTCTGCTTCCTCCGGCTATTTCTGATATGGGGACCTCATCCGGTTTCACTTATTATGTGCAAGACCGGGGAGGAAAGGGCTATCAGGCACTAAAAAAAGCAGCGGATGAACTCGTCCAGCGCGCCAATAAGAACCCGTATTTGAGCGATGTCTATATTGATGGCCTGCCGGAGGGATCAACACTTACCCTGAACATTGACAGGGAAAAAGCCGAAGCCATGGGGGGCTCGTTTGATGAAATCAATCAAACTCTTTCGGTCGCAACGGGATCTAACTATGTCAATGATTACATCAATAATGGGCGGGTTCAGCAGGTCATTGTTCAGGCTGATGCGCCGTTCCGTATGCAGCCGGAACAGCTATTGCGTTTATCGGTTAAAAACCGCCAGGGCGAGATGCTGCCAGTGTCCACGTTTGTGACGCTTGCCTGGCATGTCGCGCCACAGCAACTGAATCGCTACCAGGGTTATCCTGCCATTCGAATTACCGGAAGTGCATCCACTGGTGAATCTACAGGTACCGCAATGGCGGCAATGGAGGAGCTTGCAGAAAACTTACCGTCGGGTTTTGCGGGCGAGTGGGCAGGCAGTTCATTACAGGAAAAGGCCTCTGCATCGCAGCTTCCGGGGCTCATTGTACTGTCGATGTTAGTGGTATTTATGGTGCTCGCCGCGCTTTATGAAAGCTGGTCTGTTCCCTTCGCGGTTATGCTGGTTGTTCCGCTGGGGCTACTCGGCGCCGTGCTGGCAGTCATCGTTGCACAGATGACGAACGACGTCTTTTTTAAAGTCGGTCTGATAACCCTGATTGGGCTCTCCGCCAAGAACGCCATTCTGATCATTGAATTTGCGAGACAATTAATGCGCCAGGGCAAAAACGTCATCGAAGCGACCCTCATCGCCGCCGGACAGCGTTTGCGCCCGATACTCATGACCTCTTTAGCGTTCACACTGGGCGTGGTGCCCCTGATGCTTGCTAAAGGGGCAAGTGACAGCACGCAACATGCCATTGGGACAGGGGTGTTTGGCGGGATGATCAGTGCAACGGTACTCGCTGTTTTCTTTGTTCCCGTCTTTTTCGTCGTGATTGTCCGCTTTCTTGAAACGCGAAACCTGGAACACAAGAAGACCCGTAACGATTAATCTCCGCCTTCGTTCGTCATTTATTGCATCAATAGCGCTACCATCGCGATAAGCGCCGGTAGCGCCTGAACATAAAGGATTTTCTTGCTGGCGGTTGCCGCGCCAAACACCCCGGCGATCAACACGCATGCCAGGAAGAAAAGCTTGACCTGAAATCCGGCATCGCCCAGCCATAACCCCCACAGTAAACCGGCGGCTAAAAAGCCGTTATACAGCCCCTGATTGGCGGCCAGCACGCGGGTGTCGCGGGCAAAATCAGCGCTCAGGTTAAACGCCTTGCGGCCGGTTTTGGTATCCCACAAAAACATTTCGAGAACCAGAATGTAGACATGGATCGCGGCGACAAGCGCGATGAGGATAGTTGCTAACACAAGAAACCTTAACGGATAAGAGCAGGGTATCTGGAGTATAGATAACGGCATAAAAAAACGAAGAAAAATCACTGCGTTTTAACGGGCGGATGCGGGTTAATAAATCACGTCATTAACCCGCCCCGTTTTAGCATAAGGGATATTTTTTAAAGGCGGGCAACGCCTCACAGGAACGGGCAAGTGAGGCAATGTTTTTAAAATCGTCGGCCAGCACCACATTCGGGATCATCGATTGAATAAAGGTCCACACCACCGTGCTGGTGACGGTAACCTGATCGGGGCGCCGGGCGGCAGCGCGGCCTGCCAGCAGCGTGTCCCACTCCCGGCAGGCGGCTAACAATTGCTGGGTCACGCGCGCTACCCACGGCTGATGCTGCTTTTCTTCCGGTCTGAGATTGTGCTCGTAAATGTTTTGCACCGCTTTTTCGCAGGCGGCAAGCGCCACCCCCAGCAGACAAAGATCCTGTGCCAGCGCGCCAGGCTCCGCAGGGAGTAATTTCTGGTCTGCGCCTGCCTGGGCCTCGAAATAATGCAAGATAAGGGATGAGTCCATTAACTGCACGCCGTTATCCAGCAGCAGTGTCGGCGCTTTGACGACCGGATTAATGCGGGCGAACGCCTCAAATGAGCGAAAAACTGACAGCGGCATACTTTCAAATTCGATGCCATAGAGTTCCAGGGATACCGCAACACGCCTGACGTAAGGCGAGTCCATCATACCAATGAGTTTCATCTTGATTCCTGCCCCTGGCCAGCAACAGCCGTTAAGTGATTGACCGCGGCACCTGCCCCGGTAACGAAAACAGAGAGACCATAGCGTAAATCGTTGTGGGCGAATATCACGGGTTTCTAACCTTATGTGTTAGTTTTTCTAACATCTTGCGCGGTTATCGCATAGCCTGTAGACGGCGTTAAAATTAACGGGCATAACACCATCCTGGGTTATCAGTAACCGCTGTAATAACGTCAGTTGGGTAGTAACGTTAACCTTAACCTGATGGCCCCTGTGTTTGAGGAAAGCACTATGTCGGATTTCCCCCCTATCGCCAGCCTGCGAAGCTTTGAGGCGGTTGCACGCCTGGGTAGCGTGACGCTGGCAGCAAAAGAGATGAACGTGACCCATTCCGCCATCAGCCAGCAAATCAAAATCCTTGAGGCGCTGGTTGGCGTAAAACTGTTTATCCGTCACGGGCGCGGGGTGCAGATTAACGAAGAGGGGCGGCTCTATGCGCTACAGATACGCGAGGCGTTGAACCACATCTCGGAGGCCACCCGGCTGGTGCAGGTAAAGCCGCGCACGATGGAACTGACGCTGGCGACGGTGCCGTCTTTTGGCAATCACTGGTTGCTGCCGCGCCTGATGCGCTTTCGCGAAAAATATCCCCTGATTTCATTACGTTTGCAGGCCAGCCTGACGGTCACCAGCCTGCAACAGGAGGGCATCGATATTGCTATCCGTATGGGGCAGGGCGACTGGGAAGGCATGGAGAGCCGCTTTCTTTTTTCTGATGAGCTGATTGTCGTTGCGGCGCCTGGCTACAACAAGGGCAACTTACCCGCCACACCGCAAGAGGTGGCGAAGAGCGTCATTATCTTTTCGACGGAGTCGTGGAAAAGCTGGTGTCTGAATGCCGGGCTGGAAAAAGAGATCGTGCCCGCGGGATTGCGCATCAATGATTCGAACCTGGTCCTTGAAGCCGTGCGGCTGGGACGCGGTATTGCGCTGGAGCGCCGTTCTCTGGTCCGGGACGCTATCGCGCGGGGTGAGCTGGTACAGATAACGACGTTCACAGCGCCGTATCCCTGGCACTACTGGCTGGTGACCTCTCCACAGGCGGAGAAAGCGCGGGAAATCTCGCTTTTCATCGCCTGGCTTGATGAAGAGATCGCCCTGTGGCGCGAACAGATGCAGTAAAGCCCGAATTCGCCAGGCGGCGGAGAATTCGCTATCATCCGCTCTCACTTTTTTGCCGGGCAGCCTGATGTCTGAGATTATCGATACCTTTATTGCCCCGCCGTGCCATGACGAGATAGAGATCCTCTGGCAGGACGAACATCTGGTACTCATCAATAAACCCGCCGGGCTGCTCAGCCTCTCCGGGAAAAACCCGCAAAACCTCGACTCGGTGCATCACCGGCTGGTTAACATATTCCCCGGCTGTACCCTGGTCCACCGCCTGGATTTCGGTACCTCCGGGTTGATGGTGGTGGCACGCAACAAAGCGATAAATGCCGCGATTTGCCACCAGTTCAGCCAGCGCACGGTAAGCAAGGTCTACACCGCGTTGCTGTGTGGGCATCTGGCCGATGACGACGGGGTGATCGACGCACCGATCGGCAAAGATCCGGCGCTCTTTCCGCTGATGTCGATTTGCGCTATTCACGGCAAACCGGCACGCTCCCGCTATCGGGTCGTGGAACGTTTTTATCAGCAAGGGGAAGACAGGGCGTTACTGCCACTGACGCGGGTTGCACTCATCCCGGAGACCGGGCGCACTCATCAGTTGCGCATTCACTGCCAGCATCTGGGTCATCCGATTCTGGGCTGCGATCTGTATGGTGGCCTGACGCTACCGGGCACGGCGCGAACACCACGACTGATGTTGCACGCCAGTGAACTGCATTTTGTGCATCCGGTCAGCGCAGCGCCGATAAACGCCTGCCACGCCAGCCCGTTCTGAACAGTAGATACTGTGAACGTCTTCAACCTTTTTAGCCATGGCTGACTCATTTTCCCGCATGCCAACCACAGCGACATCTTTGTGCCCCCCTGGCGCAGAGCGTGCAGCGAGGGAGTTGAGTCCCCGCTGAAATCGGTGAGACGAAGACCCGATGACAAGGGCAGGCCGCCAGGGATGGCGGACTGAGGTTTGTCGGGACAGGACAAAATCGTCCGGAACGATTTTGAACAACGCAACGCGTTGGCCCGAAGGGCGAGCCCCAGGGATGGGGCGAGTAACTCGAGTCAAACCGACCGCAGGCAGCGGGGCGGGAGGCGAACGCAGTGCGAAGCACCGATTTCTTTGCGGGGCCGCGGGGATTGTAAAGGGGAACGCGGTGTTCCCCTTTACCCGTTCACGTGTCCGAAGGTGACATGTCGCCATGAACATACGGTGAACGGAACCCGCCTCCCGAGCTGCATTTTCCCCCTCACCCAGGCCCTCTCCCCTAGGGAGAGGGGACCGATCGTGCTCGCAGGGGGTCCCTCCTCCCTCTACGATCGGGCACCGAACCCGTAGATCCGGATGAGGCGCCGGGAAGATGCCCGGCGCGCTACATAAGTGCGGTGGGAAAGGGGTACTAAACGTTGCGGATTACCACATCAAATCGTCAGGAATTTTGAAATCGGCGTACGGATCGTCTTCGTCCTGCACTTCTTCGCTTAGCGCGCTGTTTAAGACAATGTAACTCTCATCGCGCTGGGCAATTTTATCCGCAACGACGGCGGGGATGATCGCGTATTCGCTGTCGCCGTTACTGTTGGTCACCAGGCGCGCGATGGCGAGACGGCCATTGATCAGTTGAGTCTGCGTTGCCTTATCCACAACGACCTTTTTGATAAGGTTATTGTCGGTGAAGTTGAAATCGATATTGCCTTTGGCAATGACAATCCGGTTCATCTCAATAAGCTGCTTCACCTGCGCTTTATACTCTTTTGATAATGCCGCCTGCTTTTGTTGCTCGCTCAGTTGCTTATCGCGCTCGATCTGGGCTTTTTTATTCTCTTCTACCGCCTCTCTTGCCTCACGAGCCTGAACGCGTGATTTCTTGGCCGTTCTCTGGACTTTGGCCATCTTCTTGCTGGTCACTAAGCCTGCTTTCAGCATCTGCTCTTGTAAGGTGAGTTTTGTCATCGTCGTTTCTAACCTGGTAAAGAATTTGCGTGATTATAACGATAATTGTCGCGGATGTAACAGGTGCGCCCGCGCCCGCGACGTTACGCGCCCTAAACCAGACGCTGACATAAAAAAGCGCAGCGGAATCAATTGTTACATTTATGTATCATGCTACTGACTTGAAAACTCGCTACTCTCTCTTCTTGTGAGTATTACACGACACGAAGGTTTTTAACCTGCTGATTTTAAAATGGAATGCGTGAAGGGCCGCGTGCAAACAACGGCACATATTCCCGTTCTGTGAATGCGAGACCATCGCTGGATTGCCACGTAAGAAGAGGTTGCATGTCTTTACGATCGCTACAGGCACTGTGTTTAGTGAATTTTTTCATGGCGGATGTCAGGGACGGTCTTGGCCCTTTTTTAGGGATCTTCCTCACTGAACATCACTGGCAAACCGACAGTATTGGCTGGATGATGACGCTTGGTGGTCTGGCAGGGCTGTTGGCCACGATGCCCTCCGGGCTGGTTGCTGATGCGTCACGGCATAAGCGGGCAATTCTTATTACCTGCGGTCTGCTTATCACCGCCGCGACGCTGCTGCTCTGGGTATTCCCGACACTCTATATCGTCGGCTTTTCTCTGCTCGTCACGGGCGTGTCTGCGGCTTTTATTGCCCCTTTGCTCACTGGCATCACGCTTGGGTTAACCGGCTCATCCGGCTTTAACCATCAAATGGGCAGAAACGAGGCGTTTAACCACGGCGGAAATATGAGCGCCGCAATACTGGCGGGTGTGCTGGTGTTCTACTTTGGCACAGATGCCGTGTTCATTTTGATGACCGGTATGGCGATTTGCGCCACGATGGCGGTGTTTGCTATTCGCCATGAGGATATTGATAACCGCGTCGCTCGTGGATTAAGCGGCAGCGCGGATCCTGCGGCGCTTCCCAAATTGTCCGTTATTATCACGCACCCTGCGGTCATCACCCTCGGGGTCACGCTGCTGCTTTTTCATCTGGCTAACGCCGCGCTGTTGCCGATGCTCAGTATGCGCGTGGCATCGGCGCCGGGCGGGGAGATAAGCGCGGGCGTGTATGCGGCGGCGACGGTTGTCATTTCACAACTGGTGATGATCCCCGTAGCCTTATTCGCGGCGGCCAGAGCGGAAAAATATGGCTACCCGCTACTGATTGCGGCGGCATTAATAGTGCTGCCGCTGCGTGCGGCGCTGGCCTGCACCTCAGCCGACCCGCTCTTTATGATACCGGTGCAGATTATGGATGGCGTGGCGGCAGGGCTTCTGGGTGTGGCGGTTCCGGGCTACATCGTCAAGTTGCTGGAAGGCAGCGGCCATACCAACGCCGGGCAGAGCTTTGTCATGCTGTTGCAGGGGGCTGGTGCGGCATTCAGTCCGGGCCTTGCGGGTACCATTGCGGCAAAATACTCCTACAGCGTGGCCTTTGCCGTGCTGGGGGCAATTGCGTTACTGGCGCTGCTTATCTGGACTCTGCGCCGCTTTTTTTATGGAACCCGCGAAGAGCGACGATCTTATTGAGGCGGCGCGAAAGGGAAAATAATGAACAGGGGAGTGAGATGATTTTAACGACCATGCCAGGGCTTATTATTCGGCGTTTTCACCGTAAAGACGCGGCGGCGTTTTTTGCGTATATGGCTTCGCCGCGCGTGCCCTGTTTTTATGATGAGAAAATGCGTTCCCTGGCAGAAGCCCAGGAAGAGGTGGCCAAACGCGCCAACGATGAGAGCCAGTTCGCGGTGTGCCTTAAAGAAAGTGACGCGCTTGTGGGACATCTTTTTGCCGATAACAGCGGCGAACCGGATCCGCATACCTGGAGTGTAGGCTGGCACTTCAACCCGCAGTATGAAGGGCAGGGATTTGCCACCGCGTCGGTGAGCGCGCTGTTTACTTATCTCTTTACGCAAAAAGAGGCCCGACGCCTGTATGCCTATGTGGAAGACTATAATCTGCCGTCGCAAAAACTCTGTGTCCGTCTGCATATGCGACAGGAAGGCTGCTTTAAGGAGTTTGTCTCGTTTACAGATGAAGAGGGCGAAGAACGGTACGACTCTACGTTTGTCTATGCGCTGCTTAAAAAAGAGTGGCAAGCAAGGGGCTGAGGCCGGCGATGTCGCCTGGCAGTGCGCCAGTTCAACTGTCAGGTTTTCTTCGCGATAAATAAGACAATCCGGTAACCGTGTTAATGTATTACCGGATTGTCTGGTCATTAACTATAAATAACAGGTGTTATACGGGCATTCAGGCCATTTTAAATACACTGACTAAATCTTTAAGCACTCTGGCCTGTTCATTAAGCATTTCTGATGCTGCCACAGACTCTTCAACCAGGGCCGCATTTTGCTGGGTCGTGGTATCAATCTGACCGATGGCGATATTAATTTGATGCACCCCTTCGCTTTGTTCCAGGCTCGCCTGTTCAATCTCTTTAAGTATATTTGAGACGCTATCGACGTTTTGCACCAGACCATCCATTTTGCCGCTCACCTGGCGCACCATATCCAGGCCGCGGGAACTTTGCTGCATGGAATTTTCAATCAGAGAACGAATATCTTTTGATGAATTTGCGGTTTTTTGCGCGAGAACGCGAACTTCCTGGGCAACGACCGCAAATCCTTTTCCGTGTTCACCTGCGCGGGCGGCTTCGACCGCTGCGTTAAGTGCCAGAATATTGGTCTGGAAAGCAATAGAGTCGATCAGACTAATAATGTCAGACATTTTGTCCGCTGAGTTGGTGATATTGTGGATCTCATGGGTGAGAGATGACATTAATTTTTCATTATCTTTGGCCGTGATGCTGGCATTTTCTGAAAGGAGGGAAGCATTCGCCGTATTACTGCCGGTATTTTTCACCGTTACGGAAATTTGCTCCATCGACGCGGCGGTTTGTTCTACAGAGCTGGCTTGTTCCTCCGTTCGCGCTGACAAATCCCGCGTGCCAGCCATGATTTGAGAGGCGCCCGTCGCGATATTTTCCGCACCACTGCGAATTTCCGTCACGATTTTTCGTAATTCTTGCTGCATATGGGCAATAGCCCCTGTCAGAATTCCCGTTTCATCTTTAGAGGTGATGACAATATCGGTACCCAGATCGCCCTCTGCAATACGGGTTGCTGCGCTTACAGCATGATTGATAGGGCGGACAATAGCACGTGAAATCAGAATAGCCATGATGATACCAAGGGCCAAACAGATCAGTGAAACAACGATCATGGTCGCCTTGCTCACTGCATAGTCACCGAGAAAACCCGTATAGGATGTCTGCATTTCATTACGTTGCAGATCGATAAATTCTATTATTTTCCCCTGATACTGGCTTTCATAAGCGCGGGTATGAGTGGTGTACTCACTGACGGCGGCCTCAGGATCGGTTTTAAGATTTTTTATCACTAAAGCGCGTGACTGAATGTAAGCTGAGCGAAATTCAGATATCTTATTTAATAATAATTGTGAGGGTTCATCGTCTGCTTTTTCCTTTAGCTGTTCATATAACGCCGTTACGTCTTTACTTTTAGCATTCAATGCCTGCAAAAGCTGATCTTTTCTGTCTGGTTCTTTTTCTATAATTGCGTTAAGTAATAACGTTGTCGCGTTATTGACCTCTCTTATAACATTATTACCAAGGGCAGTCGTCGGATAGTCTTCCGTTACGATCTTGGATATTTTATCTTTAGCTTCATTAAGCCTGAATAGAGAATTTGCTGAAATAAAAACCATCAAAAGCAATATCACACTAAATGCCAGTAATATTTTATTTTTGATACTTAAGCCTTGTGTTTGACTGTTGGTCTTAACTTTTTTCATTATTCTTTCCTTGTTAAATTTGAAGTTATGCCTCTCTGCTCCTGCAGAAGGCATTTAATACACATCGGCATAAAGCCGATTATGCTTAGCTATTGATCGTTAAAAACTAAAAAAATTAAATTATTGATAGCTTGTGTCTATTGGAATTAATTCGATTGATCGATGGAATGTTGCATAAATTTAATGCAACAAATTTATTGAACGATTTGTGCTATTATTCGCAATCTGTATTGAAAAGGAGGAAGTTGGCTTTTAACCGCCGAATTGCTAAGGGAATTTAAAAAGAGGCGAACAGAGGTATGAGAGGAAGCCTGACGAATGACACAAAGAGTTAACCTGCAGGACATAAGCAATTCTTGATTATCGCAGTCGATCTGACAGCGCATTGGCCTGCGTTTCGTGCTTTTCCCTCTCTTTTCTAAAATTACCTTATAAAACGCTTCTGTCAGGCGAAGCGGCTAACGCCGCAATTGGCTTTTGAACTTATTCACTATAGTCAGATTAAGTTATAAGAAATACTTCCGTAGACATTATTATCGTGTCAGAAAGCCCTTTTGTTACTGTGCCAGTAAAAATATAAAAACTTATCTTCTGATATCGATTTTTGGATAAGGTTAGTGTGGCGGTAATAAAGTCATTTATAAATTTTTTTTGTGTCACTGCCTGTTTGTGTATAAGCAGAGATTGCGTGGTAAAATATCGAAAAGTGAATAGTTGTAATGGAATAAAAGGCAGTAAAAACCATGGTTTTTTATAAATTATTTCATTTATTTTTTACATTAGACAAGAGTTGGCTCTGCTCCGGATGATTTTTTACCCGATGAATCTAGCAGGTGTTCGTGACTGTAAAATTGTGATACTCCTGGTTATGTACATTGTTAAATAGTCTATGGAATTCAGGGCAGAGAATGAAAAGACGTTATGTCATTGCAGATGTTTTTACGGATACCCCGTTTGTTGGCAACCCAGTCGCCGTCGTCTTAGATGCACAGGGGATGAGCAACAGGCAAATGCAGCAGATTGCCGCCGAGTTCGGCTACAGCGAAACGACGTTTGTGCTGCCGCCCGCCGACAGGGCAAACACGGCGCATGTGCGCATTTTTACCCCCACGCGGGAAATTCCTTTCGCCGGGCATCCCAATGTCGGCACTGCCTTTGTGCTGGCAAGCTATGCGGCGGCAAACGGCGAGACGCTGCCTGAGATATTGCAGTTTGAAGAAGCGGCGGGTCTGGTACCCGTTCGTCTGCTCAAAGACAACGGCGTGGTGAGCGGGGCCGAACTGCGGGTGCCGGAGCCGTTATCCTGCCGTTCCGAAGTGAGCCCGGAACAGGTCGCTGCCTGTCTGTCGCTGGAGACAGACTGCATCAGCACGGCTGTGCATCAGCCGCTGGTGGCTTCGGTGGGGCTGCCATTTCTGATTGTGGAGCTCGCCTCCCGCGATGCGCTACGCCGCTGCGTACCGAATTTACAAGGTTTCCGGGCTGTTCTGCCACTGGACGGCGCAGTCTCCATTTATGCCTATACCCTGGACATAGCACAGGAAGAGGACTGTGATTTGCAGGCGCGGATGTTCACGCCGAGGATGACCGAAGACCCGGCGACAGGCAGTGCGACGGCTGCAGTGACGGCACTGCTGGCTTCGCTTCACGCTAAGACGACGCTCTCTTTGCGCGTCAGACAGGGAGTGGATATGGGGCGCGCCAGCCTGCTGTTGGCAGAGTATGATGCCTCGCAGGGCACACCGGTTGTGCGGGTGGGCGGCAGCAGTGTGATCACGATGGAAGGGACGTTTACGCTGTGAGGTCATATCCGCCTGGCATGAGTGCGCCAGGCGGGCGCTAAGCGAGAAGGTGGACAGTCACCACAGGCTGCCGCCTTCCCGATACAGACTGATGGGGCGTTACTCGTTGCCCCATTGATTGAGGAAATTCGCGACGTCATCGATACGCTTTTCACTGATACCGGCTTCGCGGGCCATCTCTTGCTGCGCTTCTTCGCTGATCTCTTCGTTATTCATTAAGCGGGTGATCAGCAACTGGAAATAGTAGGCCAGGGGATCGCGCTCTGACTCGCTTACCGGCTTCTCGCTTTCCGTCGAATACTCATCCACGATGTCATAAAATTTAAGCGGTATTTCGTTGTTCATAAGTCTTTCCCTAAGGTCTGAGCCAGTTGATGCTGCCGATGTGGTTTAGATAATAGCAGTCTTATTTTACTGCCCGAGGGAAAATTGCCGGATTAATACGGCAACATCCAGGAGGGCAGAAAATCGTGCCGACAGGCGGCGCATGGACCGCGCACGAGGTCGGCACAGGGGAAGCCTGATGATGTCAGACTTTGAGCATTTTTACCGTGGCTTCAACGTCAATTTCATCTTCCGAGAAGATTAATGTCGTGCCCTGGAAGGTGGTGATCGCCAGTTTTTTTACCGAGCGCATTTCGCCAGGTTTCTGCGCGGATTTCGGCTTGATGTTGTTCATCAGAAGCCCCACCGACAGCACCGCATTTTCTTTATCGATCCCGGTTTCAACTGGCACTTCTTCGCTGAACACCACGAAAGACTTGATCGAGGCGAGTTTCAGGCGCTCACCTGCAATATAGATGTACTTGCTTTCCGGGATAACTTTGACCGCATACGCGGACAAGCCTTTGTTGTTGGTGGTCGGTTCGAAGGTCACTGCGGCATCTTTCTTGATAAGATCAGGGTTGGCGACCTTAATCACATGAAAGTACCGGTTTTCGCCGTTTTCATCTTTGATAAATCCAAAACCTTTATCTTTAAACCACGTTGTGATTGTTCCGTTCATCGCCATTACCGCCTGATTAATCGTTTATCTACTCAATTTTTGCAGCGCGCAGTGTAAAGCACAATGTCCGCGCAGACTACGTCTTTGGATTAAGTGTGAGTGATAAAGTTGGGGGATGTCGAGGTGATGCGCTAAAGCCTGCGAACGTGCACGTTCGGTTACCTTGCTCCTCCGGGAATAGGGAAGGGGAACAGACGCCCCCGGGCCTTCCTGGGCGCGCCTGTCAAATCATTTCCCGAGAATATTGTTTACCGCTGCGATGTGACCCGGCTTATCTTTCTGGTTCGAAATGACCTGAATAATAGTGAATTTTTTGTTGGCGACAGCAATTAAGGTTGCCTGAAACACGTCAGTACCGTCCATATTGCTGGTGGCCTCAATGTGATAAACCTTCAATCCCTTCACGTTTTCCGTTTTTTCACTGACAACCTTATAAGAGGGAGAGGCTTGCTTCTGCTGATCTTTAATGGATTTCAGGCCCGTGAGAAAATCATCCTCACTGGCAGCACGGGCCGCCAACGGGATGTCTTCTTCACCAATAATAAGCACACGTTTAGCCTGCTTATTGACATACATTTTCCCAGGCGCACCGCCAGGAACGGGCTGAACCTCATAGCCCTGTAATTGGAATTCCTGCTTTCCATCCAGAAGAGAGATTGTTTCAATCGTGGCGACTTTTTGTTCCGTCGTCTGCACTTCGGCGGCTGATGCCACATTCACTGTGCAACCCAGCGTTACGGTAAAGAATATTGCGGCTGACAGGTAAGATATATTCTTTAACTTCATTGTGAGCTCCTCATGGTGTTATTTCCTTTTTTTGAAAACGCAGGGGGTACAGCGTAGAAGCTAAGTAAGCAGGCAGCAAGGTGGGATAGCATATTCCATTTCGAATTCTTTTTTATGCCCGATAATGCAGACAAAACCACACAAATAATGGGTGGGAACATAAAGGCAGTGTCTCCTCATTCTTTTTGATATGAAAAATAATAACGCAAATTGCGAATTATCCTATTGCACGAGGGGCAGGTGTTGTTAGTCAAGTGGTAATTTGTTACTTGTTGTTTTTATTGAAATGAATATAATTTATCGCATGAATTTCCCCTGGTGCTTACTCAGCAACGTTACGGCCAAATCAGATATTTCCCTGATTTTTTCTGAGGCCTTAATTTAATACAGAAACCATTGTGCCCATCCCAAACTGGAATTGCTGCTGAAAATAACTTTCCTGTTTCCATTACTAACAAAGGTAGGTTTACAATCAGAATCTACCATTTGTAAAATAGTGTAAGCATAGCAAGAGGGCACTTTCCTCTTTAACTTGTACAGTAAACTCCTTCCGGTAATCTCCGCGAAAGCAGTTTTTCCCATTACAAACAGTGGATGAGTTAATAACGTTGAAAAGCATAACGGAATTGAAAATGGGTTATACAAAAGTACTCTTTTGGCTACTGTTAACCCTGTTTCTTATACCAGCGATCACATTAGGTTTTGCTGAGTACGGGAATAGATCACTCAATCAGGAATACACGCAATTCTTTATTGAGGATGCACAAAAACAACACCAGGATGCCGGGAAACTTGCCGGGTTCCTGCAAGAGAATCCGCCTTCAAGCGTTTGCGGCCCGGTTACCGAAGATCTGCTCAACTATAAAAAAGCGGTCTGCGCACCAGGTTCTGAACTCTGGCAGTTCTACATGATTGACAACGTTGCATTCTGGACGTTGATTGCCGGCTGTTTTGTACTGCTGATGATCGTGTTATTCAGCGCACTGGCCTTCAGAAACCGTAAGAGCCAGTTGTTAAGCCTGATGCTGGCACGGCCATTCCTGATGTTAGCAGGTTCACTTGAAGTGATTGTTCAAGGGGTGATGCTGGTCTGGCTCTCTTTCTGGGGAACCGCCTTCTTCACGCAAACCTACTATCCAAAACTGGTTATATTAGTCGGATTGATGGTGCTGGCGGGTATCTACTACATCATCAAAGGCATCTTTAAAAAGCTCCCGCCTGAGGAGAATATCGAAGGTGAAGTCGTGAGCCGCGAAGCCGCCCCTGCACTGTGGTCACGGATTGATGCGCTGGCTGCCAGAGTAGGAACAACCCCGCCGGACCATGTTATTGCTGGTATCGACGCCAATTTCTACGTTACAGAAGCACCGCTGCGCGTTAATGACCATCTGCTAACGGGCCGCAAACTCTATGTCAGTATTCCGCTGTTGCGCCAACTGACGCTTGCGCAGGCTGATGGCGTCATGGTTCATGAACTGACTCACCTGCATGAAGGGGACACGGCATCGGGCGCGTTACTGGGGCCGAAGCTCCACCGTTTCGATCTCTATATTGCCCTGATGAGCGAGAATGTGGCCACGCTCATCGTCTACTATCCGCTGTATTTGTATCGCATGCTGTTTGAACTGGCATGGCAACGCAACAGCCGCGAACGTGAGTTCGTTGCCGATAGCAATGCCTCCGCGCTCATTTCACCTGCCGCGATCATCGAATCCCTGATCAAAATTTCAGCGTATGCGAGTTATCGCTATGAAGTTGAGAGGGATCTGTTTGCCAATAACGCGCTGCATGAGAGTGAACTGGGGATCCGCAAAACCATCGCCGCCGGTTTGCCTGCACATGTAAATTCGCCCGGTTTTATCAGTGCCATGCGTGAACATAATGTGCCGCATCCCTTTGATTCACACCCACCGCTGACTGAGAGGATGCGTAACGTTGGTTTTTCCGTCGAAGAAACCGCCTATGCTGCGGTGGCAGCGGAACTCCCGACGGAGAGTTGGGTCGATTTAATGCCCGTTGCCGACAACATCGAACAGCAGCTTTGGCAGAAATATGAGCGTGATTTCTCGTCTACGCATGAAGAGAGCCTGGCCTGGCGCTATCAGCCCACGGGAGAAGAAGAGACCGCGCTGGTCCTTAAATATTTCCCGAATGTTCCCTTTACGCTGAAAGACGGTTCGCAGGTCGAAATCACCTGGCAGGGCATTGTGTTGCCGAAAACGGCTGAACTGCTGGACTGGGATAATGTTAAAAATATCAACGTCCTCAGAAACTTTGGCCGGGATACCCTGCACGTACAACATGTGCAGCCGAACGCCCACGGCAAAAAACGCAGCAAAATTCCTCTGCCGGGCCTGAAGAAAGAGATTGAGAGATTCAAGCAAGTGCTGGCCTGGTACTGGCACCGCCATCAGACGGTACGGTCGCTGCTGCAACAACCCGAAACGGTGACTCAGCACGACGCATAAATAACCAGTGGCTCAACCCTGTGACAGGGGTTGAGCTACAACTTTTATTCATCATTATTAATGAGCTTTTCGCTGCGTGATTAGGCAAGGCTGTCATGGGAAAACCTTAGCCTCAGGCGTTTGACCGGTCACTCAGTTCCTCGCGCGTTGGACCTTGAAAGTAGATGCTGCTGATATGGCAACTGCGCGGTTGAGTCAGCACGAAACGAATCGTTTCCCAGACCGATCGTCCATTCAACAGGCGTTCCCCCATTCTGGATTGACCATCGACAAACGTCTCTAACCCCGTAAGTTCAAAATCCGGCGGATACAGCCCGGTAACACGGATATTTTCTTCAGACAACTGCTGTGACAGTTTAGTTGTAAACCCGCTGAGACCGTGTTTGCTGGCGAAAAAAGCGGGATGCGCAATTGAGTCCGTAAAATTCGGGACGCCACATGAAGATATTATTGAGATGATATCAGCACTGTCTGAACGTCTTAACCCAGGCAGCAACGCCTGAGTCAACAGGATCGAACCTGTCAGACCTGAACTGACGGTATTAATAATTTCTGTGTCAGGCTGATCGTCTAGCCTGCCTGACAACCACTGAGCGGCATTGAGAATTAAAATGTCTATGGGCTTGTCTGAGGTTAAAAGCTGTGAAGAAAACTGAGAAACGGATTCAGGTCGGGCTAAATCGCAGATATACCCTTTTGCAATGCCGCTTTCAGCAGTGATGATGCGGCAGGTTTTTTGAATATCCTCAGACCGCCGCGCGCAAAAATCCACCTCAACACCCTCTCGGGCCAGCCACACGCACAGCGCCTGGCCAAATCCTCCACCTCCACCGGTAATAACCGCTCTTTTACCTTTGAGCATCTCTATGCCTCCCTTTCTTAATGACTCTGTGTGGATGCAGATATACAGGAGGAGGGGGAGTGACATCTTTCCGTTCGTGCCATTTGTATAGGAAGATGAATGAGCCGCACCGTAAATGGATTCATGGCGTGCCAGGGGAGTAGCAGCGTCCGCTGTTGGCTCGGAGCGGTCAAACTGACTGATCTGAAGGTCCGTTATGAGCGAGGAGCGGATGTTGAGGTAGCTCCGTCAAACACCAGAAAATAACTGATACACAGTCTGGTAATGAATTAATCGTATTCAATTAAGCGGGATCTGATTGAATAGCCTTATATAGCAATATGATTTTAATCAACAAATGATTACGAAATTGATTGTATTTTTAAATGGCTAGCAAAATTAATTAAAAAGGAATTGGCGTGAAAGTAATAACATTAGCAATTGCAACACTATTCTTGGCCAGTTGTGTACCTGCTATCAAAGCACCGTGGCCGAAATCGGATATGTATATAGAACCCACTGGTCCGGACACCGCGAAGATTAGAGTCTTGGGTTTTACTGACTCAACCCGTGTAGTCACCCATAGCACATGCGACAACTCCACATCGATTCATGGCCAACTGCGAGATCCAAATTCACCAGAACGCAAGTCACCAATAACTGACAAAGGATATAAAAAAGCAGATTTACCCCAAGATGGATACCCGCTTGATTATTATGAGTTCAAAGTGTCATCAGAAGGTATGACATCAATATCGTCATCGTTTTCTCCAACACCTGGTTCGATATGTGTATTAAATTCGGGCTGGTTTAAACCAGAAAAAGGTGCATTGTATGAACTGCGAAATAAAGTAGATCGTAATGGTCGTGCTTGTATAGGACAGTTTTATCGAATAGACGAAAAAACGGGTAAAGCCATACAACAATCCTATTCTAAAAAGACAGTAGATGAAATACTGGGCTGCAAAGCTTAATCTGAGCATACACGTCGAGGTCCTGTCTGCAAAAAAGACCGCTTTAGTGGTCTTTTTAACTGCCCGGTCTTACTTTCCTTGCTTACCAACACACCCCGATCATTTCGCAGAGCGTGAGGTGGCTTCACCGCCTATAACACCAATCAGCGCTCGTGTTGAATGATATAAAGGCCATTACATAAACCAGACCCTGCTAAGGAATCACTGGGGCATAGTAAAGTTCTCATTTGGCAAGAAGCAGACCGGAGTGGTAGCTTGGTCTGCTTAGAGCGAACAGCGGACATGCCTGCTCTGGGATAAAAGCTGTCGATTAAAGTGCGCACGATATAACTTCAATGGTGTCATTGATATCCAGGATGAGGCCATACTATAGCAGTTCTGCTTGATTTCATAACAAAACAAAATCAACTGCTTGGCAGCTCATCGGATAAATACACATCGACAGCCAGCAAGTCAAAAGTAATATTTTCTGATAAAAACTGAATGCTGAAATGCCTGAACATCGGCGATCTATGACTCGACACGCGACTCCATGTTTTCAGGTTATCTCTCAACCACTCTGAATCCATAAACTCCGTCAACTTACCTAGCCCGAACTCACCTTGAGCATCATCAAACTCAAAAATAGCCCCTCCAGGAAACGGTTCCCGGATGAAACATCGAGCATTGTTGAACGTAATCTCCCGCCTTAAAGCCAGCACAATCTCTTCGTTATTTACGACAATTTCTTTTTCATAATCAATATCAAGTATTACATCCAGTCCAACAGAGCGGAACGATACCCTTGACTCACCATATGCAGGTAGCCACTCGTATGGATCCAATATTAATTTTGGATGACCTTTCTTCATGAAAACGCCTGTTTGAATTGCCCTGCACCTGTCAGAGGCACTTTGTTAATTTTTCACTGGATCTGCTGTCAGGTCATTTAAACAGCGTTCACTTGTAATACAGCAATAACTCAGGAAAAACCGGGGCAGCTCTGAGCGAGGAGCGGAAGTTGAGTTACTTGGCGAACAGCAAGCCACAAATTATCAGGCTCGGTTACTGGATCACTGCTTATTAATCATTAAATCTTATCCCAGAAATTTAATAAAAAACTATGCTACTAAGGAACTTAGCACAGCTTTGGCATTCAAAATGGATATTTTTCCGATAAAAATCTCATTAATGCTGAGACATTTTTTAAATTATGACTCACCAGACTGTGCTGCGAATGAGCAAGCCTTAATATTTCGTAGTCTTCTGCCAGTTGGCCTATATCTAATTGATTCGGCTCATTATATGGGTCAAAAAGGGATTCCGATGGGATATTCCAATAAAAATCTTCATCTAGCGGAACACTATCCATGCCACGCCGTTTCATTTCAAGGAATATTGTATTGACGATCTTTTCAAGAAAACTGAGTTCAATTTGCATATTTAGCCCTTAACATTTTGGAATTTATTTATTTTATGAGGAATAATCTTAGCCTCACAACCAAATTTGTACTCATCGCTTTTATAATTTTGACTTACTGTTTTTCGCTGTGCCCCATTGACACGAATGTAACAATATCAGCAATGTCCGCGCCTGGCACAAATCTGCCAGTAGCAGTATATCAGGAGGCCAAAGCAAGAAGCTGGTGTTAGCGCAGAGTAAGAAAGAGCCAGCCACGATGACTGGCTTTTTTGGCGTTATCTATGCCAGCCACCCAGTCGCAGCAAGGTAGTCCCTTGATTGGGAATTCGTGAAATCAATCATTTTGCTCAGGATGATTACAGGGTCGGTGCCCTTTGCCTTCTCGGTATTGTAAATCTGCATCCGCTGAGCATCCATTTTCGATGCATTATGGTAAAACTGACGCTTGTAGTCATCGCCAACTTTTTCGCCGGTTGAAGCCAGTTTGATATCTTCCATCCTGTTGGTCTTGATCGACTCTGTCAGGTCATAGCTGATATCACTGCGGCTATAAGCCATATCATGAGCGAGCCTTTCTGCATCCTGAGAGCTAGCTTGTGCATAGCGTAAAATGTCTTCCTGTACCGCAGTCCTCGATCGTGTTGCGCCGTTGCTCATGGTTGAAGCTTGCGCCTTGTCTGACGACATAGCGTTTAGGTTATCAGTCGCTTTTGCCATCAGATTTTTGAAAGTCTGTTGCAGCTCTGTTTTTCTATCGATGGTGTTCAATAGCGAAGTTGTACTTCCAATTCCTTGAATTGCCATTTTCTACTCCTTCAGTTAGTAAGCCTTCCCATTCTAGTAATTACAATGCGCAGCCATGCGACAAATAGCGGGTGAATTAGCATCCATTTCTTGCGTGTGGGTACTGCGGGGTTTTTTATGTTTAGGTGATGACAAAAATCAGATATGACCTGCTCCAGACGCTTCAACTTTAGTAATTCCGTTGAACATCCGCTCATGGCACAAAGCAGTCATCTCAACTATTGGACATTCCTGATGAGCTTCCGATTAGACAACCCTAATAAGCTTTGACAATAAAGTCGGGATGCCAGCGAAACCAGCCTGTAATGGATGAAACTCGCGCCACAGATCTGCTCAGCGCTTCATTAGTTGTGCATTCCGGTGGCGTTCTGCCATGTAACGCCCCGGAGATGTTCCCAGTAATTTGCGAAAAAGAGTTGTAAAGCTTGGTACGCTCTCGTAGCCGAGCGAACCGGCAACCTGTTGGATCGATACTCCCTTTGCAAGCCATTCGACAGCGAGCATGATCGTGAGTTGCTGTCGCCAGCGGCCAAAACTCATACCGGTCTGTCGGCTTATCAGACGCGCAAGCGTTCGCTCACTGAAGCCAAGCCGCTTTGCCCAGTCGCTCAACGTTCCTTTTTCTGCTGGCGATTGAAGCATCAGGTCCGCCATCCGGCGCAAACGTGTATCGACAGGCATTGGTAAGTGAAGGTTCTCGGGCGGGGCTGTGGTGAGTTCATCGATCATCACATCAAAAAGACGGGTTTCTGCTCCACCCTGTTGGTAAAAAGCGGGAAGGTGCGCAGAGCGGATCAATAATTCGCGCAGCAGAGGCGTTACCGATATGGCACAGCACGTTGCAGGCAAGCCCGCCGCTAACTCTGACGCAATGAACGTGTTGTACCCCTCCAGGCCACCCGCAGCCTTGAGACTGTGAGCGATCTCTCCGGGTATCCACATCGCGCTGCCCGGCGGCACAATCCATAGTCCTCCGGCAACCTCACAGCTCAGCGCGCCCTTTTGCACAAAGATGACCTGCCCTTTCTGGTGGGCATGCGCTTCCAGCTCAAACCCATTCAGGTCAGTGAGGAGAAAGCCCATTGTTACAATTGGGCGAGGGAGCGTATCCGGGTCGATCCAGTCGGCACCGGCCAGCGACTGATTAAGTATTGGCATCCAACCATTATGCTCAGACGTCTCGCCATGTGGCAAGATTGAATAATAATTTGTCATTTCTTCGCAATGACGACCGGTTGCCAGTTCCTTATAGTCCCTTTTGTCGCAGACGCATTTTCTCTCCGGAGGAAATCCCGTAAGCAAATGCTGGCCAGCCGGTGATCAGAATGATGGACTCACTAAACAAATCGACGCACGTGAAACGGTTCGTCAGTGGCCTCACTTTTCCAGATTATCCAAAACAGCGCCTTCGCCACACGATCTGCTCCGAACCAAAAAGGAACAACCATCATGACCGAACAAAACTGCACGTTACGCGGCGACTACTCGACAGCGCGTCTTACCCAGCGTTACCGCTTTGCCGATCCGAATATGGATTTATTCTTCCTCGGCGCGTTGGGCTGGGGGCCGACGGGCGGGCTTTCGGTGGGCGAAGCCTTTCATATTGCGTCGCACATTGAGGACGGTAACCCTGACACCTGGACACAGGCCTTCGAGCGGCAAGGTGAGGTGCTCACGGCACAGGCAGAGCGCTGGGCCGGACAGGGCGTAATGCGCGCAGCCGGTGAAACCCGTCTTAAAGCGTTTGCCTGCTACCGTTCAGCGTGGCAGTTCGTCCTGCCGGGCGCATATTTTTCGGCTTTGTTTCGCAAAGGCCAGGAGTTGTTCGATCAGGCCATGCAAGAGTTGGGCTTACCGACAACGCGCTTTGAGGTCGCTTATTCCGGCGGTAAATTACCGGGCCATTTTTTCCCTGCAAACGACCAGGCAGCACCGACAATCCTGATTATCGGTGGCGCGGATACCTGCCACGAGGACCGTTTTCTGTCACAGGGGCGCTATTATCTGGAACGCGGCTATGCGGTTGCTCTGGTCGATCTGCCGGGGCAGGGGTTGGTGGCAGAACAGAGCTTGTACTGGGAAGCTGAAATTGAACGACCGATCGGTGCAGTGATCGACACTCTGGTTGCCCGTTTCGGCGTAAATACACAAAAGCTGGCTATGCTCGGCATGAGCCTCGGGGGCTATTTCGCCTGCCGTGCGGCAGCGGAAGAACCACGTCTTGCGGCCATTGTCGCGACACCCGCGCTCTCACGTCCCGAAGAATTATTCCTTGCCGCTGCCGGAGCAACGAAGAAAGAAACGCACACTCCATCGGATGCAGCCCACCGCAATATGCAAGTTCTGCTCTGGAAGGCTGGCGTCGCTAACCTGACAGCCCTGGCCGATAAGTGGCAAAGCGCCACCGCCGCTTCCGCGAAGGTTAATGTTCCCTTTCTCACTGTTGTTGGCGGCCAGGAGGGTGTCGTATGGAAGCAGCAGAGCATCGAATGGCACAACGCCATTCCGTCGGCGAATAAGCGATTAACGATGCTGGATGCAGAAACGGGCGCTGACGCCCATTGTCAGGGCAACAATCCCCTGCGCCTTGTGCAGGAGGTGGATGCCTGGTTGCGTGAGGTTTTGTGACAGCAAACTTGCCGGGGGTCACAACCAGAAAAAGTCAGATGACCAGGGAAGGATACCGTTATCTGGTAAACGAGGGGTATCAGGCCCCTCTGCGCGTAGTTAGTGTAAAATCGAGATATTGGAACGGCGGCTCTGAGCGAGGAGCGGACATACAAGAAGAGGGAAGCTGGCTTATCCCAATAATGAGCTTTTGAGTGACGAGGCATACTCATTGGAAAATACGCCATAAAGTAACTTTCGATGGTATGGTGACATTCTTACCACGAAAAGAGGAAACACTAATGATTGTAAGGACCTGGCACGGTTGTGTTCCGCTAAAACATGCTGAAGCTTTTGCGAAACACCTTGAGAATACCGGTGTAAAACATTCAAAGAGCATATCTGGGAACAGAGGCGCTTTTGTGCGTAGAGAAACCCAGGGGGATTGGGAGCATTTTTTCCTGGCGACTTACTGGCAGGATCTGCAGTCGGTTAAGGCATTTGCCGGAGAAAGCTATCACGTAGCGGTGACGTACCCGAGTGACGAAGAATTTGAACTACTTTCCGATCCTTACGTTTTCCAGCATGTAGTGGAGAACGTTGCGCCGCTTTAGCTTCGTTTCCGGGGCAACCTGTCAGTTACCCGAATTTTTTAAAATATCCATACTCATTTAATGCCCTTAGGGCCGCTCCTGGCGTCCAGGGGACATCCGGGCACGGCAGATTACCCCTGGACGCGCTGTCAATTCTGCCCAAGTCATGCAAACCGAAATCATTGGAACGGCTCATGAATATCCAATTCACAAACATTACCCCGGCCAGCCCAGGGTTTACGGAGTTAAAATTAAAGAGCATGGCTGAAGGATTTAACATGTTACACCGACTGGAAGAAAATTGGCTAAACGGACAGAACCGCTTTGACATGCCCGGAGAAAAACTGCTTGGGGCTTATGCTGATGATTTCATTGTTGGCGTGTGTGGACTTAACATCGATCCCTTTACGAAAATAACTGGCACCGGACGTCTGCGGCATCTCTATGTAGACACGGCATGGAGAAGAAATCATGTTGGCAGCGGTTTGCTCAGTGAAATACTAAAAGATGCTGGCCTCTGGTTTGATTTTATCAACACAAACGCACCATCATCGGCATTCACTTTTTATGAGCGAGCCGGCTTTGTTGCTTTATGTGATATGGATAAAGTTACACACCACTTTTGCCTGAGAAAGCAAGCACGGTAGTACATTCTCGTTTTGGACACAGCGCCGATAGTGTCCTGTATCAGATGGCCAGGGCATCTTCTTTGTATTGACGATTTTTTCAAGAAAACTGAGTTCAATTTGCATATTTAGTCCTTAAAATAGCGCCGGGAAATCTTCGAGCGTATAGAGCTTTAAAATCAGGCGCTCGGTTTCAAGCTGTGGTGCTTGCTCTATCAGCATGGTTTTCCCTTTATTCTTAGTTTTATGATTTATCAAATTTACCGCCATGAGCATATTGGTTCCAAAAAATCGGCAATTTTTGCTCATAAAAAGACGCGCTGAACGTCTCTGTTTCCATTTATCACTGTCTGGCAGACTGTGGACCGCGATAATCGCCTCCCAGGGCTTTAATCAAGGTGATATCGGTGCTGAGCCGCTGGGCCTCGATATCCAGCAGCAAAAGCTGCTGCGCGATGGCCGGACGACGCGCCTCCTGCGCCGCATAGTAGCTGACCAGTCCGCGCTGATGGTGCGCGCTGGCGCTGCGGGTGGTCATCATCGCCGCCGCGACTTTCTGCTGCTGTAGCGCGGCCTGCTGGTTCAAATCGTTCAACTGGCTGGAGCTGATCGCCACGTCGCGCACCGCGTCCAGCACCGCCTGGTTGTACTGCTTAATTAAAATATTGCTCGCCGTACGCGTCGATTTCAGGCTGGCGTTTAAGCGCCCGCCGTCAAATAGCGGCAAATAGAGCCCCGGCAGCAGGTTGATCTGCTGGAATGAGGACTTAAACAGATCGCCGACGCTCAGCGCGTTGTAGCCCCAGAAGGCCTTGATATCAAAGTGCGGGTAAAACGCCGCTTTTGCCGCGTCCACCTGGTTCATCGAAGCGCTGACGTAGCCGCGCAGGGCCTGTAGATCCGGGCGGCGGGCCAGCAATTCAAACGAAAGCGAATCCGGGAGCGTCTCCTGCAGCGCCGGTAGCGCCACCGGGTGGATCTCCGGCATGCTATGCGCATCAGCGCCGATCAGCGCCCGCAGGGTTTCCCGGTACTGCGTCAGCGTCCCCTGCGCCGTAATCACCTGCTGCTGCGCCGCCAGTAGCTCCGCCTGGGCGTTGGCGACATCGACGCTATCCTCAACGCCGCGCGCGGTACGATGCTCATGCGCCTGCACCGAGAGCCTGCCGATAGCCTCCAGCTCATTAAGTAATGCGATTTTCTGGAAGGTTGCCTGCATTGCGAAATAGAGCTGGGCGACGCTGCTGGCGAGATCCAGCTCGATACCGGCGGTCTCCGCCTGGCGGGCGTTCTTTTCGCCAATCGCGGCGGCGACGCGGGCGCGGTCGGCGCCCCATAAATCGATATTCAGCGTCGCCCCTACGCCGACCGTATTCAACGTATACCAGGGGCCGTTTTTATCCACCGGCAGAGAGAAGGAGTAGGGCCAGGTGAACTGTTTATTGGTGACCCGCAGACGGTTTTGCGCCGCCACGGCGGTGGCCTGCACGCCCATTGCCGACTGCGCCAGCTCGACCGTGGACTGCGATTGCGAAATACGCAGCCGCGCCGCCTGCATGGTGGGGGAGTTCTGCAGCGCGCGATTGACCAGCATATTTAGCTGCGGATCCTGATAGCCTTCCCACCAGCGCGCCGTTGGCCAGCCGCTGTTCGCCAGATGGATCACCTGCGCCAGCTCGGCCTGCTGCGGGTTGACCAGCGGAACCTGGCCGGGATCGTCCTGAATTAATGCGCACCCGGTTAACAGCGTCAGGGCGAAGGCAAACACCGGGGATCGCGCGGCGCGTGGGAGAGTGGAGGTTTTAATCATGATTGCATTGCCTGTCGCGGAATATCGGAAGACGCAAATGGCCACGCCGGCAGGGCGGCCAGCGCGTTGACCAGCGGCGCGCCAAATGGATTCGCCGGGTCCGGGAGAAGCGCCTGAGGGCGTTCTACGGCAGTTTGCCGCGCGTCGATATCGGCAGCGTAGCCTTCAAGCCGCCGGGCGCAGCGGGGTAAAAAAGTATCCCCCGCCGCGGCGTACAGACGATAGCCTTCGCTGAGGCGCAGGATCTCTTCCGCCTGATGGAACGTCGCCCGCACCGGCCAGTTTTTGGCTTCCGGCCACGGGTGGGCGTAGGTTCCCAGCGGCTCGGCGGCTACCCGGTTGATTAAGGTTTCGCTCTCGGTCAGCGCGGCAAAGAGCGGCACCAGTTGAACCTCATCGTCGCTTGAAAAGAGGGTCTGCGCCAGCTGGCGATAAAGCTGCGCCAGACGCGCTTTGAGCTGCGGGGCTTCGCTATCCGGCCATAAATAGAGATGTACAATCGAGGAGACCAGCACGCCGAGCAGGATACCGATAACCCGGTCGCGCAGTTCGGTAAGGTTGCTGAGCGGGCCAAACCAACTGAGGAACGCCAGCGCAAAGGTGAAACCTATCTGGATCCCGGCGTAGGCGATGCGCTCTGACCCTGCCGCAATCCACGCGGCCAGTGCGAACACCGGCAGGGTCATCGCCAGCAGGCCGCTCAGCGAGTCGGTCCAGGGCTGCACAAAGACAATCAGGAGCAGCGCAATCAGCGTCGCCAGCAGCGCGCCGCCGATGCGTAGCCACGTTTTCTGCAGGGTAGCGCCCAGACCCGGCTGGGCGACAATGACGCAGCTCAGCATAATGGTGTGGATGCCCTGCCAGTCGGCGGCGGTATAGAAAACGTAGCACAGCAGCGTCGCCAGCAGCGTTTTCAGGGCAAAATGCAGATAGGCCGGATTGGACCACGCGTCTGGCAGCAGCAGCGGCGCTTTTTCCACTTCACCCTGCGGTAACGCGATGGCTTCGCCGCGCGCCAGCCGCGCCAGCACCCCGGCGATCTCCTGCAAAATGGCGCCGTTATCGCTATCGCGTGGGACCCTCAACGGCTCAATATCCACCGCCGTGGGGCTGGGCAAATTATCCGCCAGCGCGTTCAGCTCGCGGGCTATCCGCTGGCGCATATCGGGATGGTCGCGGCCCGGCTGTAGCAGCGCCGTCAAATGGTAGCAGCGCAGCGCGGCGGCCATCAGCGATTGCCAGGCCTGCGGGCTGGCGGCAATCTCCGGCGTGGCGCGCGCGGCCTGCTGGTACAGGGACTGCAACTGGTTAAACTGGACGGCGATCTCTTTAAAGGAGGGTTGCTGCGCCCCGCCATCCGGTTGGCTAAGAATCCGCGACGTCTGGCGCAGCATGACCACCAGCCGGGCTTTAAACTGATAGCCGGGGAACGCCTGTTGGAAACAGGCGTTGACCAGCAGCGTCACCAGAATGGCGGTGCTGATCGCCACCCATAGCCACAGCAGCAGGCGTACCAGAATTTCGCTCTGGCTGGTCATCGACGGGAAGGTCTGGGCGTAGATGACCGCCAGCGCCACCACGAAAAACGCCAGCCCCAGCTTGCCGAGCACCCGCATCAGGTAAATGGCGCAGAAGAACAGGATCACCGAGGCGACCAGGCGAATCAGCGGATAGTCATAGGTCCACTTGATAATCAGCAGTACGCCGCCCAGGGCGACGCTGACGGTCACCACGAAAACCACGCTGACCAGCTTAATCATCAGGACGTTAGGTTGGCTAACGTAAAACACCACGATCAGCGCCACGGCGAGGAAGGGAATATGCAGCGTCATAAACAGCACGATCAGCACCGCACAGCTGAGCGTCAGGCGCAGGGTATAGTTCGCCCGCCCCGGCGCATCGCGGAGTTCCCGGGTCAGAAACGGCCACAAGCTTTGCATGCCGTCTCCTTATTGCGGCTGGAGAACGGCGCTGGCGGAAGCGCCCATGCGAAACAGGCTCGGGTCGGGATCTTTGACGGCGATTTTTACCGGGAAGCGCTGGGAGACATGGACCCAGTTGATGCTCTTCTGAATGACCGGCAGGCCTTCAATGACGCTGCCGCCGTCGGGCAGAACGCCGGTGCCGACCGAGTCGACTACGCCCTCGAAGGTGCGGCCATGGTTGGTCATTACGGTGATTCTGGCCGGAACGCCGGGTCGCACACTCTGCAAGTCGGTTTCGCGGAAGTTCGCCACCACGTACCAGTGGTCGTCATCCAGCAGGGTAAAGACCGGCTTAAGGGCCGAGGCGTACTGGCCGATCGTCGTCTTCAGCGCCACCACCACGCCGTTAAACGGCGCGCGCACTTCGGTAAATTCGAGATGCAGCTCGGCCAGCGCAATTTGCGCGAGGATCCCCGCGCGCTGCGCCACCATGGCATCGATGCCGGTCACCGCGGCGTAAGCCTGTTTCGCCTGCAGCAGGGTGGCCTCCAGTTCGGCGCGCGCCGCTTTTTCGGCCGTTCGCGCCTGATCCAGATCTTCTTGCGAGGCAAACCCCTGCGGTACCAGTGGCTCAAGGCGTATACGTGAAGAGGTGGTCTGCTTAACCAGCGCTTTAGCGCGTTCAACGGCGGCGCTGACCGACTGCGCGTTGTACTCCTGCGCTTTGATCGTGCGCTGGGTCAGCATAATCTGCGCATCAAGCGTGGTCAGCCGCGCTTTGGCATCATCAAGCATCGCCTGGTAGGGACGCGGGTCGATACGGAACAGAAGATCGCCTTTTTTCACCCGCTGATTGTCGCGAATCGGCATCTCGACGATCCGCCCGCTCACTTCCGGCACCACGTCGATGGTGTCGGCATACACGTAGGCATCGTTGGTTTCCGGAGAGGTTTGTAGCTGCCAGATAACCAGAATCAGCGCCACGATCGCGGCGAGAACGAGCGCCAGCAGGGGCCATTTTTTGCGGATAACGCTTGAGCGGGATTGGGTCATAGGGATCTAGTTTACGAAGAGCAGGAACCACAGAATCGTGGCGAACAGGAACATCAGCGCCAGATAGCTGAAGACCAGAGGAGAAAATCGCGACTGCCATCCTTGACGCACAATCAGGATATGGCAGGGAATAAGTAACAGCGCGGCGCCTAATAAGCAGAAAAACCAGCCGGGAAATGCTGCGCCTAAAACCGGAATCGCCGGGGATAATGAGCAGCCGGAGAGCGTAAATAGCGAAAATAAGAGCGCAGGGCACGCCAGCTTAACAATGCGATTCAAGACGAAATACCTGAGTGCTCGGATTAAGGTGAAATAAGTTTAATCTCCTTGATTGTGAAAGAAAAGAAACTCATCAGGTATCTCAAACAGAACGTCTCTTTTCCTCTGGTTACATTGTTTTGTGATCATCTTGCATCACCACGAATATAAAAGTAAAACTATATGGATTGTCTGCATTTTAATTCCTGTAATCAAAGGATTACAAAAAATGCCGTTGGTGTTTTTTACACCCTAACTCTATATGGCCCACCTGGTTATGCATAACACCATATATGAAACATTGCTGGAAGCACCCGGCCCGCAAGGCTCTCTCAAAGGCACCTTGCTTAGCCCCTGTGCGAAGCCAGAACAGGTCATTCTGATTATTCCCGGTTCTGGGCCGACTGACCGCGATGGTAATAATCCGCTTGGGGTTAATGCGTCAACGTATCGGCTTCTGGCGGAAAATCTGGCATTGAAAGGTATCGCAACGTTGCGGGTGGATAAGCGTGGAATGTTTGCCAGTTCAGCGGCGGTAACGGACGCCAATGCCGTGACAATCAGTGATTATGTAGAAGACGTACGTTCCTGGATAACGGTATTGCAACAGCATCTGGAAACTCCCTGTATCTGGCTTCTCGGGCACAGTGAGGGGGGAGTCGTGGCACTGGCGGCGGCGCAGGAACCTGATGTCTATGGTTTAATGCTGGTCGCAACACCTTCGCGCCCGCTGGGGGATGTATTAAGAGAACAGCTTAAAGCCAATCCGGAAAATGCAATTCTGCTGGACGATGCGTTTTTTGTTATTAACGAACTGGAGCAGGGTAGACATGTTAATGTTCAGAACAGGCATCCTGCTGTGCAACATTTATTTTATCCGGCGGTGCTGGGATTTCTTATAGACATTTTTTCCTTTAATCCAGTTCATTTGATCGCGCGTATTACTAAACCCGTACTGGTATTACAGGGGCAACGCGATCTCCAGGTAACGGAATATGATGCCCGACAGTTTAAGGCAGCCAACCCGAAAGCAACCCTTGTTCTTTTACCGGATGTAAACCATGTTCTTAAAGCGGTGAACTCTGATGACAGGGAAGAGAATAATGCGGCTTATACAAACGCATCGCTTCCCCTGGCGGCCGGAGTGGTTGAGGCCATTGTGCAGTTTCTGACGCAGAACGGTAACCCCAAAAGCTAAGCTGCCACTCTTTAATTAATAGACAATCCGGGAGTTGGGACGTTGAAAATTGACTGGCATAGCGCATTGCTCACCCGCTCCACAGCCATAGATAAACACTACAAAAACACGCAAAACGTTCGTCGTTTCATGATGGAACAGTGCGGGGAAAACTTCCGTTTCGATCGTGATTTCATGGCCTGGATCCGCAATGATATCCCCAAAAATCTGGGCGATGTGGTCGATGAGTGGAAATGCAGACAAGGTTTATAAAAGAAGATTTTTTATTCGCCTCAAGCAGACAGACTGGAGAATTGTCAGGTCTGTTATGAGCATAGTAGGGGTTAGCATGAAAAAACGTGTATCCGTAATTATGCTTTCTTTTCTGTGTGTGCTGTTATCGGCGTGCAATGATATGAAAAAGATAGAACCGGAAAAATATTTTACGGGTTCGCAACTGGTTTTGGCTAAGGCTATCCAGGCGGCAGATCGTGACTCTGTTATCCGTCTGTCAAAAACAACCGATCTGAATACACCGGGAAACGAGCATTTTACCCTGCTGCTTTTTGCTCTGAATGAGGTTATGTATAACGGCAATCCTCAAAAAAGGTTAGATATTGTCACGGAACTTGTACGCGCAGGTGCGGATCCCCAACAAGCACAACCGAATGCACGCGGCACACCGGCTCAAATGATGGCAATGGGTGATAAAGATATATGGCTTAAAGCGCTTCTCGACGGCGGACTTGATCCTAATTCCCGGGATAAATTACTCAATGTTCCTCTTATCTTTTCAGCGCTAAGTGCAAAAAATACAGCCACGCTTGCGCTTTTGATTGAACGGGGAGCCGATATAAATACGCGGGATACCCTGGGTGAGACGCCACTTGTTGACGCTTTTTTCCGCACTGATTTTGATAAGGTCTATTTCTTACTCGAGCATGGTGCGAACCCTAATCCAGTAAATAAGCAAGGCCGTTCTTTCAGTCAGATGCTGGACAGGAACCTTCAACAGGTTAAGCAAGGTACTGAGTACTATGATCATGTAGTGAAATTAAAAGAAAAAATAGACAGCATGTCTCAATGATCTGTTGGCAAGGGGTGATACTCGATTGCCCGCACCATAATTCGGCGCAGCCATCGATTGCGATAATCCGGTGTCACATCTCCGCTTCCCCTGGCGGCCGGGGTGGTTGAGGCCATTGCGCAGTTTCTGACGCATAATGGTAACCCAAAAGCTAAGCTGCCACTCTTTAATTAATAGACAATCCGGGAGTTAGGACGTTGAAAATTGACTGGCATAGCGCATTGCTCACCCGTTCCACAGCCATAGATAAACACTACAAAAACACGCAAAACGTTCGTCGTTTCATGATGGAACAGTGCGGGGAAAACTTCCGTTTCGACCGTGATTTCATGGCCTGGATCCGCAATGATATCCCCAAAAATCTGGGCGATGTGGTCGATGAGTGGAAACGCAGACAAGGTTTATAGAAGTAAATTTTTTAATCGCCTCAAACAGACAGACTGGAGAATTGTCAGGTCTGTTATGAGCATGTATGGAGGGAGGGGGCGAAGACTCAGCGCCTCCCATGTCGACCAATTTCCCAATAAAACTTATAGGACGATAGCTGAATCAGTTAATTCTATTGCCGTTTGTCAGTGTGCCGATATCCTGTGAACATGACCATGGAGTAGGGGTTAGCATGAAAAAACGTGTATCCGTAATTATGCTTTCTTTTCTGTGTGTGCTGTTATCGGCGTGCAATGATATGAAAAAGATAGAACCGGAAAAATATTTTACGGGTTCGCAACTGGTTTTGGCTAAAGCCATCCAGGCTGCAGATCGTGAGGCCATTCTCCATCTGGCGAAAAATACTGATCTTAATAGCCCGGGAGCCGAGGAGCTGACACTTTTATTTTTCGCAATGAATGAGTCTTTTTACAATAATAACCCTCCTGAGCGATTGCAGATCATAACGGATTTGGTTCGCGCGGGAGCAGATCCTCTACAGCCGCAAATGAATATGCCGGGTAGTCCTGCTGAAATTACCGCAAAAGCTGACAAGGACATCTGGCTGAAGGCGATGCTCGATGGTGGGCTGGATCCTAACGCCAGGGATAAGGTGTATCATGAGGCCCTTATTTTTTCGGCAATTAAATCAACAAGTAATTCACCTCTGGCGCTGCTAATCAAGCGGGGAGCCGATATCAATACACGAGACTCCTTAGGCCAAACGCCACTTGTCGAGGCTTTTTTTAGATCCGAATTTGAGAAGGTTTTTTTTCTGCTGGACAATGGTGCTGATCCCAACCCGGTGAATAAGCAGGGTCGCTCCTTCAGGCAGATGGTCGATTTTGAACTTCAGAGGGTTAAGAAAGGCGGTGAGTATTACGATAATTTATTGAGATTAAAAGAAAAGCTTAACAGTATGCCTCAATGATGTATTGGAAAGCGTGTTAAGAGGCTATACAAGGCTCTGGAACTTAAAGGACAGAGCCTGCGCCACATGAACTCAGACTGTGTCCGGGAAATGCCAGTTAAGGGATAATGCGCGCGGCTCTGAATTGTCTGAACAAATTGAAGAACATGGTTCGTTTCAGGTGATAGAACAGTCACTTTCGCAGATGACAGAAATTTGCTGATGGCCGCTAAACCTGGCTTCTGCTTCATTCTGTACCGCAGGGATTTTATATCCGCTTTGGCGCGAAGTGGCCAGCATAAAGGGACGTGCTGGAAATCATCTGTCTATTTAGCATAGTCGTTCTTTTACGATCAGAATTGAATAACGTAGTACTGACATTGTTATTTTGCCATTAATAACAATCAAAATTTGGCTCATCAAATTGGGAAACTTCCTTTGAACTTTACGCGGTTATTTTATTCTGCCTTTAGCGATAAATTACAATCATCATAAAACAATGGCGCTGCCACCTGGTGACAACAATATTATTATTTGCTGAATTTTTCATGAAAAACAATACCAGGTAAGCGGCAACCTAAAAGGCTTTTATTGTTAAAATATATGCTTTTTTAATGTGATCTTAGTCACAAAAATCATTTTGCTGATAACCGCAAAATTAGTGCGCCTAATAACAAAGGAAATCAGCATGTTTAATATCCGTAGGATCGAACCGGCTTTTAAAGAAGATATGTATGGTTTCACGCAGAGCCTGCTCAGCTATATCAATGGTGAAACGAATAAAACACCAGATAGCGAAAAACTGCGTGACATAACGCACCGGGCCTATCATCAGGGCGCAGTTGCGGACCAGAAAATTGCCCAGCATGCCCTTTTTATTATTTACCAGAGTGTTCTGGCTCACCCGCTCTCCGCCCCTGCATCCCGGCAGTACGACCCGGCGTTGCTGGAAATTAAAAAAATCATCGAGAATGAATGGCTGGAACATGAGTTCGGGCAACTTTCTCTACCCGCAGAGGTGAATTCAGCCCCGCGTTATGGTGATTTTTTAAAAACGGTGTGGCATGCACATAATGCTTCGCATCATCCCCTTTTTGAGTTTCTGGAAAAGGATGCTTCAACGGAGCAACTCTATTATTTCTTCAAAAGCGACAGCGCACTTAATCTGATTTTCTTTGATCTGGTTGCCTATACGCTGATTGGCTCCCAGCCGGAAACCCGCGGTACTATCAGTGAAAACCTGTGGGATGAAATAGGGCATGGTGACAATGTGTTTACGCACGTCAATCTCTATAAAGATGTGCTGGCGCGGCAGGATATAAAACTGCCAGAAAACCATTATATCGACATGTACGGGGCAGAAGCACTGGCCGGACACAATGCCTTCATGATCGGTTCTGTTAACCGCAGCCACTATTACAAACTGCTTGGGGTAATGGCTATGACGGAGGTGCTGGATCCGCCCCAGTATGAAAAACTGGTAAATGGATGTCTGCGTCTGGGTCTTATCGATCGTGATGTGAAATATTATACGGAACATATCACCATTGATATCAAACACGGGGATGACTGGCTTTATAACGTCATTGATGTGATTGCCGGGAAGTACCCTGAGACCCGCCGGGAGTTCTATCTCGGCAGTTTACTGAGGCTGCGGACCGCGGAGCGCTATTACGATCAACTGATGCAGAAATTGATGCAACTCTGATGATGATATCGGCCCGGAGGGATCTCCGGGTTTTTAATTATGCTGAACAGGAGTGGATGTGTGGCTTACTTACTGCTGGCGCTGGCCGCTATTTTCTGGGGTGGAAACTATGTTGTGGGGCATATACTGGTTCAGTACGTTGACCCCTACGGACTGAGTCTGATCCGCTGGGGAGGGACAACCCTGCTGATGCTTTCGTTTTACTGGAAGCGATTCTGCGTCGATTTCGCCTCGTTGCGAAAGCATATTCGCATAAACATTCTCCTCTCTTTCCTGGGGCAGGTCTGTTTCCCGCTCAGTTTATACATAGGCCTTCAGTACACAACCTCCCTTAACGCAGCTATCTACATTTCCAGCACACCCTGCCTCGTTCTGCTTATTAACCATTTTCTTTTC
The DNA here is from genome assembly GCF_015167655.1 of Citrobacter sp. BDA59-3. Classification (NCBI taxonomy): domain Bacteria; kingdom Pseudomonadati; phylum Pseudomonadota; class Gammaproteobacteria; order Enterobacterales; family Enterobacteriaceae; genus Citrobacter; species Citrobacter sp. BDA59-3. The sequence goes on along the minus strand of NZ_CP063427.1, from coordinate 2,998,923 downwards.
CGCGAATACATATCAGCGCGCAATATTGCGGGTGTCGTGGCCAGTACGGCGGGGGTGCTGTACCTCGCATTTTCCAGTGCCAGCGGTAACGGGCGGATGCAGGCTTTTGGCCTGGGGGATGTACTGACCATTATTTCCGCGTTGAGCTGGGCGTTTTACTGCGCATTTCTGCGTTTTAAAGACACCACGGTAACAAATACATCCTTTGTCGCTTTCAGTTCCCTGTTGGGGACTTTAATACTCGTACCGATGTTTATTCTCCATGCCGCGTTTGCAGAGGCGTATCGGGGCGTTATTTATAGTGTGTCACCCTCTGTTATCATCGGTATCCTTTATCTGATTATCTTCCCGTCATGGCTGTCATATGTGTTCTGGAATAAAGGCGTATCGCTGATTGGTACTACCCGAAGTGAGATTTACACCCATCTTATCCCTGTCTCCGGCGGTATTATGGGCGTCGTATTTCTGGGCAATGAACTACACACCTACCACATCGTCACACTGGTTCTGATTGTCTCCGGTATCGTCTGCTGTTCGTCCCGACATTCCGTCAATAACCGCCCCGAACAGCAGAGTGAGCGCTCATAAGATTGCAGCGCCACCGATACGCCGGGTACGTACTGGCACGAAGCAGACAGGCCGAAGCGCGGTCTGGTCTGCTATGAGCGAATTGCGAACATATCCAGCCCCGCATCAATGCGATAACGTCAAAACAAAAGTGTGCTTAAATCAGAGATCCCTAAGTCAGAGTACTTGTAATGACATCTCAGGAGTCTAATGTGCACGTTGAAACATCCCGCTTATCTCTTCGTCCTGTCCTGGCATCAGATGTCGCCGATCTGTTCAGGATTTATGGTGATCCGGCGACGAACACATTTAACCCCGCCGGGCCATACCCGGACATTGATTATGCAAAAGCGGTGCTCATTCGCTGGCTCGACCATTGGCACACTCACGGGTTCGGAAACTGGGCAATATCACTGCGCGATCGTCCTGAAACAATCATTGGTTTTGGCGGGCTGAGCATTCGAAGTTACGACGATATTATGATTAATAACCTTGGCTACCGATTTTCAACTGACGCATGGGGAAAGGGGCTGGCCACAGAATTTGCAACCTATGCGCTGAGATATGGATTTGAAAATATCGCGTTTACCGAGATTTTCGCTGTCGTAAGACAAAACCATCTGGCGTCGCGCAAGGTGCTTGAGAAAGCAGGGTTACGCTATATCAAAGACATTTATGATGTTAACGATGCGCCGCCAAGCCTTCTGTTTTCACTCACCGTGGATGAATGGCTGAGTCATTCAAAATAGTCTGGATTAACGCCTGCTCTGAGTGTGACGCGGGGCCGACGCCCTCTGAGAAATGCCTTCCGGGAATATTTCCCGAAAGGCTGCAAAGATGATGATTGCATATCTCCCTGAATACGCTTGTACGTCTAAAAAGATACGAATCCTTTCGCTGCGCTTTTTTAAGCCAGTCCCGCGCCCGCCAAAGGCTTACAGACATAGACGGTTTCTTTAATGCCGGTTTTAGCTTCGTACTGTGCCGCAACGGCCTCTTTCACCGCAGGCACCAGCGCTTCCGGCACCAGCGCGACCACGCAGCCGCCAAATCCGCCGCCGGTCATGCGCACGCCGCCTTTATCGCCGATGGTGTTTTTCACGATCTCCACCAGAGTGTCGATGTGCGGTACGGTGATTTCGAAATCATCACGCATGGAGGCATGGGATTCCGCCATCAGAACGCCCATACGCTGCAGGTCGCCTTTTTCCAGCGCGCTGGCGGCTTCCACGGTACGCGCATTTTCGGTCAGCACATGGCGGACGCGGCGGGCAACCACCGGATCCAGTTCGTGCGCGACGGCGTTGAACTGATCGATATTCACGTCACGCAGCGCTTTTTGCTGGAAGAAACGCGCGCCGGTTTCGCACTGCTCGCGACGGGTGTTGTACTCGCTGCCCACCAGGGTGCGTTTGAAGTTACTGTTAATGATGACGATGGAGACGCCCTCCGGCATGGAGACCGCCCTGCTGCCCAGCGAGCGGCAGTCGATCAGCAGCGCGCTGCCTTTTTTACCCAGCGCCGAGATAAGCTGGTCCATAATGCCGCAGTTACAGCCGACAAACTGGTTTTCCGCTTCCTGGCCGTTCAGGGCGATTTGCGTGCCGTCCAGCGGCAGGTGGTACAACTGCTGGAACACGGTGCCGACCGCCACTTCCAGCGAGGCGGACGAGCTCAGGCCCGCGCCCTGCGGCACGTTACCGCTGATCACCAGATCCGCGCCGCCAAAGCTGTTGTCACGCTTTTGCAGATGTTTCACCACGCCACGCACATAGTCTGACCACTGCTGTGAAGGGTGGGTCACAATGGGGGCGTCGAGTGAGAATTCATCCTGCTGGTCGTCGTAATCGGCGGCGATAACGCGCACGGTACGATCCTGACGCGGTGAACAACTGATCACGGTCTGGTAATCGATGGCACAGGGCAGCACAAACCCGTCGTTATAATCGGTATGTTCGCCGATCAGGTTTACGCGCCCCGGCGCCTGGATGGTATGGGTGGCAGGGTAGCCAAATTTTTCAGCAAACAGGGACTGTGTTTTTTCTTTCAGACTCATGGTTAAACTCCGGATTCGCGGAAATGAATATCGCTGACCGCGCGCAGACGTTCGGCCGCCTGTTCTGCCGTCAGGTCACGCTGCGTCTCAGCCAGCATTTCATAACCGACCATAAACTTACGTACCGTGGCGGAGCGTAATAACGGCGGGTAAAAATGCGCATGCAACTGCCAGTGGCTCTGATCCTGTTGGGTGAAGGGGGCCCCGTGCCAGCCCATCGAGTAGGGGAAGGAGCACTGAAACAGGTTATCGTAGCGGCTGGTCAGTTGCTTAAGGGCCAGCGCCAGGTCGCCACGCTGCGCGTCGGTTAAGTCGGTGATCCGCCGGATATGCGCTTTGGGTAACAGCAGCGTTTCAAACGGCCAGGCCGCCCAGTAGGGCACCACGGCCAGCCAGTGTTCGGTCTCAACGACGGTGCGGCTGCCGTCCTGGCGCTCGCGTTCAGCGTAATCCACCAGCATGGGGGAGCCGTACTGGCGGAAATAGGCGTTCTGCAGACGGTCTTCGCGTTCGGCTTCATTGGGCAGAAAGCTGTTGGCCCACACCTGGCCATGCGGGTGCGGGTTCGAGCAGCCCATGGCCGCGCCTTTGTTCTCAAAAACCTGAACCCACGGGTAAGTGCGGCCCAGATCGGCGGTCTGTTCCTGCCAGGTTTTCACCACCGCTTCCAGCGCGCTCAGGCTCAGTTCCGGCAGCGTTTTGCTGTGATCCGGCGAGAAGCAGATAACGCGGCTGGTGCCGCGCGCGCTCTGGCTGCGCATCAGCGGATCGCTGCTTTGCGGCGCATCCGGCGTGTCGGTCATCAGTGCCGCAAAGTCATTGGTGAAGACATAGGTGCCGGGGTAATCGGGGTTTTTATCGCCGGTGACGCGCGTGTTCCCCGGGCACAAAAAACAGTCGGGATCGTGGGCCGGCAGGGTCTGTTTCGCCGGGGTTTCCTGAGCCCCCTGCCAGGGGCGTTTGGCGCGGTGCGGCGACACCAGAACCCATTGAGCGGTCAGCGGGTTGTAACGGCGATGCGGATGATCGACCGGATTAAATTGCATCATGATTTACCTTGTTTAAAAGCCCCTCCGAAGAGGGGTAACCGGCTGTGCGGACGTTGCCGTGTGTTTATTCATGGTTTGGCAGGGCAATATCTTTGCTGACACGCAGTCCGTCATTGTCAAAAATCATGCAGTGCTGGCTGTCAAACGCGAGTGTGATTTTTTGCCATGGGCGGAAGTGTACATCGCCGGGGAGGAGGATTTTAATGTTGTCGTGACCATAGCACTGGCCGAAGAGATAGGTATTGTTGCCAAGTCGCTCCACCACTTCGCACTGGAACTCCAGTTGCGTGCCGCGCGTGACATCCGTAGAAAGATGTTCCGGGCGGATCCCCAGCGTGACTTCCGCGCCAGGTTCAAGACGCGACGTAGTGATTGCCAGCGTTAATGTGTGCCCCTGGGCGAGCGTTACCGTCAACTCGCCAGGTTGCCACGCTTGTACTGTCGAAGGCAGGAAATTCATTTTCGGCGAGCCGATAAACCCGGCGACAAAGCGGTTTTTCGGATTGTAATAGAGCTCCATTGGCGAGCCCATCTGCTCAATATTGCCGTAATTCATCACCACGATTTTATCGGCCAGCGTCATCGCTTCTACCTGATCGTGGGTGACATATACCATGGTGGTTTTCAGCTCCTGGTGCAGGCGCGCGATATGCAGACGCATCTCGACGCGCAGCTCGGCATCGAGGTTGGAGAGCGGTTCATCAAACATAAACACGCGTGGGTTGCGCACAATCGCGCGACCAATCGCCACGCGCTGGCGTTGACCGCCGGAGAGCTGTTTCGGTTTTCTGTCCAGCAGATGGCTGAGTTGTAAGGTTGTGGCGACCATCTCCACCTGACGGCGAATTTCCTCCTTCGGGACTTTATTGACCTTCAGGCCGTAACCCATGTTTTCCGCCACGGTCATATGTGGATAGAGCGCGTAAGACTGGAACACCATCGACACGCCGCGATGGGCGGGGGCGACATCGTTCATCACCTCGTCGCCAATCAGGACTTCCCCTTCGCTGACCTCTTCCAGGCCAGCAATCATGCGCAGCATGGTCGATTTCCCGCAGCCGGAAGGGCCGACAAACACGGCAAACTCACCGTCTTCAATCGACAGATTCACATTGTTCAGCGTCACCGTGTCGCCAAAGCGCTTGGTGACATTCCTCAGTCGTATATTGGACATCAACGTTCCCCGAAATTAGTAGCCGTTATGTGCAGCGATAAGCGCGTTGTCGGATGCTTTTGTTTTACGTATAACAATCAGGCGACAGGCTTGCTCTACCGCGAAAATTCATGCTCAGACTATAACTTCCAGTGTTTTAGCGCCCTATATCGAATTTCCATTTCTGTTGTGTCTGTCACACAACTGACAGTTAATTCTCGTTTTGTTAGCCACTCAAGCGTAACGTATAACAAATCCAATTGAGCGCATGAATACGTTTTAACCCCAGTGATATCAGGTGATTTTAACGTTGCCTCATCGGATGTCGCACCATGAAAACCACTAAAATGTTATACCTTGACATGAGGGTGATAATGAAAAAGAGAACACTTACCGCACTGATCCTCTCTGCACTGGCTGCCGGCCAGCTTATTAGCCTGTCGGCGCATGCGGCAACAAAGCAGCTTAACGTCTGGGAAGACATTAAAAAGTCCGTTGGTATCCAGGACGCCGTCAAAGACTTTGAGCAAAAGTACGACGTTAAAGTGAATGTTCAGGAGATGCCCTACGCGCAGCAACTGGAAAAATTACGCCTGGATGGCCCGGCAGGCATCGGGCCGGATGTGCTGGTCATCCCCAATGATCAGTTGGGTGGCGCGGTTGTGCAAGGGCTGCTGGCCCCCCTGAATCTGGACAAAGAAAAGGTTGACGCCTTTACCCCGGCTTCCATCAACGCCTTCCGTCTGGACAACACCCTGTACGGCGTGCCGAAAGCGGTCGAAACGCTGGTGCTGATTTACAACAAAGACCTGATCGACAAACCGCTGCAAAGCCTGCCGGAGTGGCTCGACTACTCGAAGAAACAGCGTGAGCAGAACAAATACGGTCTGTTGGCCAAGTTTGACCAAATCTATTACAGCTGGGGCGCTATCGGTCCGATGGGCGGTTACCTGTTCGGGAAAAACGACAAGGGCGGCTTCAACCCGAAAGATATCGGCCTGAATAAACCCGGCGCGGTGGAAGCGGTCACCTTCCTGAAAAAATTCTACAGCGAGGGGGTCTTCCCGTCGGGGATCCTCGGTGATAACGGGCTGAACGCCATTGATTCACTGTTTACCGAGAAAAAGGCCGCGGCGGTGATTAACGGCCCGTGGGCTTTCCAGCCGTATGAGGCCGCTGGCGTTAACTACGGCGTGGTGCCGCTGCCAAATCTGCCGGATGGCAAACCCATGAGCTCCTTCCTGGGCGTGAAAGGCTATGTGGTCTCCACCTGGAGCAAAGATAAGCAACTGGCGCAGCAATTTCTCGAATTTATCAACCAGCCGCAGTACGTGAAAACGCGCTATATCGCTACCCGCGAGATCCCGGCGCAGAAAGCGATGATTGACGATCCGATGATCAAAAACGACGAGAAAGCCAGTGCGGTCGCGGTGCAGGCCGCGCGTGCAACGGCCATGCCGGGCATCCCGGAGATGGGTGAAGTCTGGGGGCCGGCAAACGCGGCGCTGGAGCTGAGCCTGACCGGCAAGCAGGAGCCGCAGGCCGCCCTCGATGCCGCCACCAAACAGATCCATATGCAAGTTGAAGCCATGCAGGCCAGTAACCAGTAACCGCTTGTTGTAGCAGAACGGGAGGGCAACCTCCCGTTGTCAAAAAGGAGTCGTACGTGATTATCAGTCCCAGCGAGAATTTTGCCAAAACGCAAGGTGCAGGCCGTCATGCATGGTGCGGGCTGCTGCTGGCCATCGTGCCGGGCTTTGGTCAGTTCTATCACCGTCAGTGGCTAAAAGGCCTTATCTTCCTTGTACTGTTGAGCAGTTTTACCGGCATTTTCTATGATTTTCTGCGCGAAGGACTCTGGGGGTTATACACCCTTGGCGAAGAGGTGCCGCGTGATAACTCCATCTTTTTACTGGCGGAAGGGATCATCAGCCTGTTGATCATCGCCTTTGGCGTGATGGTCTGGTATCTGTCGCTGCGCGATGCATGGATTAACGGTAAAAAGCGCGATGAAGGTAAGCCGCTTAACAGCGTGCGCAAGCAGTATCAAATGCTGCTCAGTGATGGGTTTCCCTATCTGATGATCACCCCCGGCTTTATTCTGCTGGTGTTTGTGGTGATTTTCCCAATTCTGTTCGGCTTCTCCATTGCCTTTACCAATTACAACCTCTACCACACGCCGCCCGCCAAACTGGTGGACTGGGTGGGATTAAAGAATTTCGTTAATATCTTTACCCTCTCGATCTGGCGCTCGACGTTTCTTGATGTGTTGCAGTGGACGGTGGTCTGGACGCTGCTGGCAACCACTCTGCAATGCACCGTTGGCGTACTGCTGGCGATTCTGGTCAATCAGAAAGATCTGCGGTTTAAGCCCCTGGTACGCACCATTTTTATTCTGCCGTGGGCGGTGCCGGGCTTCGTCACCATTCTGGTCTTTGCCGGGATGTTTAACGACTCCTTTGGCGTGATTAACAACGCTATTCTGGCTTTCTTTGGTGTTGCGCCGAAAGCGTGGCTTACCGATCCCTTCTGGACGAAAACAGCGCTGATCATGATGCAAACCTGGCTCGGTTTTCCGTTTGTCTTTGCCATGACCACCGGGGTATTGCAGGCCATTCCTGACGATCTGTACGAGGCGGCGAAGATGGACGGTGCCAGCACCTGGACCCGGTTACGCACGATTACGCTGCCGCTGGTGCTCTATTCGATCGCGCCAATCATCATCACCCAGTACACCTTTAACTTTAATAATTTCAATATCATCTACCTGTTTAACAACGGCGGCCCGGCGGTGGCAGGGGCGAACGCCGGGGGCACCGATATTCTGGTGTCGTGGATCTACAAGCTGACGATGTCCTCATCGCAGTATGCGATTGCCGCGACCATCACCATTTTGCTGTCGATTTTTGTCGTCGGCCTGGCGTTGTGGCAGTTCCGTGCCACCAAATCCTTTAAAAATGACGACATGGCATAAGGGAAGAAAAATGGCTAAATCACAAAGTATCCGCCGCGAAAAGTGGATCCGCCTGTCGCTCTCCTGGCTGGTTATCGTGCTGGTATCGCTTGTCATTATCTATCCGCTGGTGTGGACGGTCGGTGCCTCGCTGAACGCCGGTAACAGCCTGCTCAGCACATCGATAATCCCGGAGAACCTCTCGTTCCAGCACTATGCCGATCTGTTTAACGGCCAGGTGAACTACCTGACCTGGTACTGGAATTCAATGAAGATCAGCCTGCTGACCATGATATTGACCTTAATCAGCGTCAGCTTTACCGCGTACGCCTTTTCGCGCTTCCGTTTTAAAGGGCGGCAGAATGGCCTGATGCTGTTTTTGCTGTTGCAGATGATCCCGCAGTTCTCTGCGCTCATCGCCATCTTCGTGCTGTCGCAACTGCTGGGGTTGATTAACAGTCATATGGCGCTGGTGCTGATCTACGTTGCCGGGATGATCCCGATGAATACTTATCTGATGAAGGGGTATCTCGATGCCATTCCGCGCGATCTGGACGAATCGGCTCGCATGGACGGGGCCAGCAACTTCCGCATCTTTATCGAGATAATCATGCCGCTGTCAAAGCCGATTGTGGCGGTCGTGGCGCTGTTCTCCTTCACCGGGCCGCTGGGGGATTTCATTCTCTCCAGCACCATTTTACGTACCCCGGACAAATACACGCTGCCGATTGGTCTGTACAACCTGGTGGCACAAAAAATGGGTGCCAGTTACACCACCTACGCGGCGGGTGCGGTGTTGATCGCCGTGCCGGTGGCCATTCTCTACCTTGCCTTACAAAAATATTTCGTCTCCGGCCTGACCTCCGGCAGCACTAAAGGATAACCACATGAAAAGATTTACACCCGCTCTGCTTGCTGTTTGTCTCTGTAGTTTGTCCGCCAGTTCGTTTGCCGCCGACGGGTTAAAGACGCGCCCGTTCAGCGGCATGCCTGCCGACTTTATTAAAGGGGCGGATATCTCAACGCTGTTGGATGCCGAAAAGCACGGGGCGAAGTTTTATAACGACAAGAATCAGCCGCAGGATGCCCTCGTAATCCTGAAAGCCAATGGCGTGAACTATGTGCGCCTGCGTTTATGGGTCGATCCGAAGGACGCTCAAGGCCAGGCATATGGCGGGGGCGATAACGATCTGGCGACCACGCTCGCGCTGGCAAAACGCGCGAAAGCGCAGGGCATGAAGTTGCTGCTCGATTTCCACTACAGTGATTTCTGGACCGATCCGGGCAAACAATTCAAACCGAAAGCCTGGGAAAAAATGGATTATCCGCAGCTAAAAGCTGCGATCCATGACTATACCCGCGACACCATTGCCCGCTTTAAACAGGAGGGCGTGTTGCCGGATATGGTGCAAATCGGCAATGAAATTAACTCCGGTATCCTCTGGCCGGAAGGCAAAAGCTGGGGGCAGGGCGGCGGTGAGTTTGACCGGCTGGCGGGGCTGCTCAATTCCGCCATTGACGGGCTCAAGGAGAATCTGAAAAACGGTGAACAGGTGAAGATTATGCTGCACCTGGCCGAAGGCACCAAAAACGATACCTTCCGCTGGTGGTTTGATGAAATCACGAAACGCAATGTGCCGTTCGATGTGATTGGCCTGTCGATGTACACCTACTGGAACGGGCCGATCAGTGCGTTGCAGGCCAATATGGACGACATCAGCAAACGCTACAACAAAGATGTGATTGTGGTGGAAGCGGCTTACGCCTATACGCTGGCCAACTGCGATAACGCCGAAAATAGCTTCCAGGAAAAAGAAGAGAAAGCGGGCGGCTACCCCGGCACCGTGCAGGGGCAGTATGACTATATCCACGATTTAATGCAGTCGGTTGTCAATGTTCAGGGCCATCGCGGCAAGGGTATTTTTTATTGGGAGCCGACCTGGATTGCGGTCCCCGGAAATACCTGGGCGACGCAGGCGGGAATGAACTATATCAACGACAAATGGAAAGAGGGAAATGCACGGGAAAACCAGGCATTATTTGATTGTCAGGGAAAAGTGCTGCCTTCGGTAAAAGTATTTAATTAACGCTGGTGTTGTAAATTTCAGGATCTTTAATATGAATAAATTTGCGCCTTTAAGCCCGAAGGTTGTCTCGCTATTGCATGGCGCGGACTATAACCCGGAGCAATGGGAGAATTACCCCGGTATTATCGATGACGATATAGCCATGATGAAACAAGCAAAATGTAATGTCATGTCGGTCGGGATATTTAGCTGGTCAAAACTGGAACCTCGGGAAGGGGAATTTAATTTCGGCTGGCTGGATTCGGTTATTGAGAAGTTATATGCGGCGGGAATTCATATTTTCCTCGCCACACCGAGCGGTGCCCGGCCTGCCTGGATGTCGCAGAAATACCCGGAAGTGCTGCGCGTCGGGCGCGATCGCGTCCCGGCACTGCACGGCGGGCGGCATAATCACTGCATGACCTCGCCGGTCTACCGGGAGAAAACGCTGAAAATCAATACGCTGCTAGCAGAGCGCTATGCGCAGCATCCGGCGGTACTCGGCTGGCATATTTCCAACGAATACGGCGGTGAATGTCACTGCGATTTATGCCAGCAAAAGTTCCGTGACTGGCTGAAAGCCCGTTATCAGACGCTGGAAAACCTTAACCACGCCTGGTGGAGCGATTTCTGGAGCCACACCTATTCAGACTGGTCGCAAATTCAGTCGCCGTCGCCGCAGGGTGAAGTGTCGATCCATGGGCTGAATCTGGACTGGCGACGTTTTAACACCGCTCAGGTCACTGATTTCTGCCGCCATGAAATTGCCCCGTTGAAAGCGGCGAATGCGCAACTTCCGGTGACCACCAACTTTATGGAGTATTTCTACGATTACGACTACTGGCAGCTTGCGCCAGCGATCGATTTTATCTCCTGGGACAGCTACCCCATGTGGCACCGGGACAAAGATGAGACGCAGCTCGCCTGCTACACCGCGATGTACCACGACATGATGCGCTCGCTAAAAGGAGGCAAGCCGTTTGTGTTGATGGAGTCAACGCCGAGTGTCACCAACTGGCAGCCAACCAGCAAAGTGAAAAAGCCGGGGATGCATATCTTATCCTCGTTGCAGGCGGTGGCGCACGGTGCGGATTCGGTGCAGTACTTCCAGTGGCGTAAAAGCCGCGGTTCGGTAGAGAAGTTCCACGGTGCGATCATCGATCATGTTGGTCATCTTGATACCCGGGTCGGGCGTGAAGTGTGCGCGCTGGGCGATATGCTCGAAAAACTCACCCCGGTGATGGGATGTCGCACCGATGCACGTGTGGCGGTCATCTTTGACCAGCAAAACCGCTGGGCGCTGGACGATGCCCAAGGGCCGCGCAATAAAGGCATGGAGTATGAAAAAACAGTAAATGAACACTACCGCCCGTTCTGGGAAAAAGGCATCGCGGTAGATGTCATTAACGCCGATGCGGATCTGAGCCGTTATCAACTGGTGATCGCGCCCATGCTTTACATGGTTCGTGAGGGGTTTGCACAGCGCGCCGAAGCGTTTGTCGCGGCGGGCGGGCATCTGGTTACCTCTTACTGGACCGGCGTGGTGAACGAGAGCGACCTCTGTTATCTCGGTGGTTTCCCAGGCCCGCTGCGCAAACTGATTGGCGTCTGGGCCGAGGAGATCGACTGCCTTGACGACAATGAACGCAATCTGGTGCAGGGGCTGGCAGGGAACGATGCCGGATTACAGGGGCCGTATCAGGTGCGCCATCTGTGCGAACTGATACATGCCGAGAGCGCTAAACCGCTGGCTACTTATCGGGATGACTTCTATGCCGGCCGCCCGGCGGTGACTGTCAATCAGTTCGGCAAGGGTAAAGCATGGCACGTCGCTTCACGCAACGACCTGGCGTTCCAGCGCGATTTCTTTGCCAGCCTTATTGATGAACTGGCCTTGCCGCGTGCCGTTGAGCAGGATTTCCCGCCGGGGGTTGTGGCAACAGCGCGTACCGACGGGGAAAGCACGTTTGTTTTTATCCAGAACTTTAGCGCCCAGCAGCAGACGATCACCCTGCCACAGGGCTATCAGGATTGTCTGTCCGCCGCGTCCGTCAGTGGTTCGCTGGTGCTGACGCCGTGGGATTGCCGTGTTGTTCGCCGTCAGGCGTAATGTCTGACTTATGCGCCTGCCCATTCGGGCAGGCTTTTTTTTATCTGTTGAAAATCAGGAGTCGATGATGGTGAGTCTTAAATCTTTCCTGCACTACTTCTCTGAACCGAAAAATACCGCGGCAGTGCCCATCAGCGAAGCCGAGCTGCAATTGATCCAGCGGCTGGCAAAGGCATTTGGCGGTGCGGAGAACATTGAGAACGTGGATGCCTGTCTGACCCGTTTACGGGTGACGGTGAAAGATCTGTCCGTTGTGGATCCGCAGGCGCTGCAACATGAAGGGGCGCTGGGGGTGATTATTCTCGGTCAGCAGGTGCATGCGATATTTGGCAAACAGTCAGATGCGCTGCGCAAATTACTGGATGAACATTTCTTTTCCCGCACATAAATAAAAAGGGATACCCGTGAGGGTATCCCGAAATACAAAAAAGAAAAGCAAAGGCAATATAAATACTGTCAGGTAATAACCTGGCAGTTCTCGGAGATAAATAACGAGGGTAATGCATTAATAAACAAAATCATCTCGCGTTATATCGCGACGGCAGCACTGGAGATAACCAGGGCTTATTTATATAAGCAACCTGTATTAACAGATGTAGCCAATTAAGCGATAACGGGAAAGATAATGTTTATTTACCACCAGGCTTCAACCTGTACGCCAAAGTTCCATGTGTTATTTTTGGTCCCATCTTCAAATGATTTGCCATTTTCTGAATCATTTAAATAGGAAGCAAAGACACGTAGCTCAGGGCGTGACATAAATTCCGGTCCATCTGCCAGACCCACCGCGAAGGTGTATTTTTCGCCGCTCTGTTTGTAGTGGGTACCGTTTTTGTAGTCATCTTTCTGGTAGAAGCCGCCAACTTCACCGATCAGGCGCACGTAGTTGGTCATCTGATACTGCGCGCGGCCCACCAGTGAAACCAGACGGGTTTTGTCGGTATATTCCGTAATATCGTTAGCAGAGCCGTAGGTCAGCACGTGGTTCAGCGAGAACTTACTGGTAATCGGAATGAGCCCGGTGTTGATCACGCGGTAACCGCTGGCATCGTTGACATAATGCCACATGTCGTACCAGCCGCCGCCCTGCGATACCATGTTCTGCGCCAGCCCTTTGTTGGCATATTGCAGCACCAGTTTGTTGTAGCCGCCAAACATATCCTGACTGATTTCGCCAGTCACCATCACACCGTCATCCGCTTCGTATAAGCCGCCGTACTCTTTCTGCTTTTTCGTCGGATTTGGCATCGCGTAGTCAATGCCGAACTCGGTCCAGGCGCCTGACCACGGCTTCCAGCCCGCATAGCGAACGTCGATATAGTTGATATTGACGTCATTATCATTATCGACGCGGTAATCAACGTCATTGGCGTCACCCCGGATCCAGGCTACCGAGACTGCGCCCGGCCCGACGCTGTAGTTTTCAATCCCCGCCCCGGAACCGGAGATATTCCAGTACTTGGTATCGATGATGTGCAGGTCGTGACGCTGGTAGTAACGCTTACCACCCCAGATGACCGCATTGGGATCGTTGGGGATAAGCCCTTTAATTTGCAGGTTCAACTGGCGCAAGCCGAATTGCGCGTCGTCACCAATGGTAGTTTCGTTGTCGTTAGAACCGTCGGAAACCATGCTGACCATACTGTCGAGGTAAAAACTTACATCATCTTTTTTGTAGACTTCTGAACCCAGTTCCAGCTCACCGTAGGTATCGGTTTCGTTACCCAGACGACCCAGTTTGTTCTTTTGCCACTCAACCTGCCCGCCATCGCCGGACACGCCTACACCGCCGCGCAGGTAACCGTGAAAGTCGATAGGGACAGATGTCGCAGCCAGCAAAGAAGTTGAAGTCAGCGCAGTGGCTAACGCAAGAGAGAGAGTGCGTAGCGTAGTGTTCATATCATTCCTCTTATTGTTTTGTATTACGTTCACATAAGCAGTGTCATAAAATGCCTAAATGTAAAAACAGGCAAACTAACGATTGTGAATATGTGATTAACTGCAAATAAATCAGCGTTTTTTGTTACCGTTAGCGAATCTGTTCACAATGCTGGAGGTTGTGAGCGTCATACTTATTTTGTTAAAATGAGGCAAGGGGATGTGTGGTGAGCGTTTTTTCAGGTTGCCCCTGTTACACTTGGCGTATAACAACATAAGGAACCGGACCATGAAGTCTAAAAGTGCAACGCTGGAAGACGTAGCCCGTCATGCGGGTGTCTCCTACCAGACCGTGTCCAGGGTACTCAACAAATCTGCCAATGTATCCGAAACCACGCGTTTAAAAGTGGAGAAATCCATAGAGTTATTGCGTTATGTACCGAACCGGCTGGCGCAGCAGCTAGTGGGTAAGCAAAGCCAGACCGTCGGTCTGGTGACCACCTCTCTGGCACTCCATGCCCCTTCGCAGGTGGCGGCGGCGGTGAAACGCTACGCCAACCTCGATGGCTACCAGGTGTTGATTTCAATGATCGATGAGAACGTCAATCAAGACATTCAATCCGCCATCAACGAACTCAAATCACAACTGGTAGACAAAGTGATCATCAACGTGCCGCTGGAAACCGAAGAGGCCCAGCGCATCGCAGCTGACAACGATGACATCGTTTGCCTGTTCCTCGATGTCGATCCCTACAGTTCCGTGTTTAACGTTTCGTTTAACCCGGCTGACGGCACCCGTGCCAGCGTCAAACACCTTTATGAACTGGGCCATCGGGAGATTGCGCTACTGGCCGGGCCGGAAACCTCCGTGTCGGCCAATCTGCGGCTCAAAAGCTGGATCGACACGCTTAGCAGTTATGGACTGAAACCAGTGACTGTTTTTCATGGCACCTGGGATGCGCAAAGCGGTTACGCGGGCGCGTTACAGATGTTACGTGAAACACCGAATTTCACCGCCGTGCTGGTGGGGAACGATCAGATGGCGCTCGGCGTGCTGAGCGCATTCCATCAACATCAGGTCGCCATTCCGGGGGAGAAATCAGTGGTGGGGTATGACGGGACCTATGAAAGTTCGTTCTTCCATCCGGCGTTGACCACCGTTTCGCTGGATCTCGATTTGCAGGGCAAGGAAGCGGTGCGTCGTCTGCTTGATAGCGGCCACGGTGATTCAGCGCGCAGTTCATCTGTGTTGCCAGCAAAGCTTATCGTCCGCCACTCCACCGGGGCAGTGCAGGAGCAGGGGATTAACCTGCAGGATATCGCCCAGCAATTGCAGGAAATTGCGCATAAGTTGTGGAAATAACGCTCAGGCGTCTACTGACGCTCAGGCGTTCCATAGCAAAAGCCCGCCGCGTTTTGCTCAATCCATATGAACAGTGCTCATACGGTATGGATTCGCAAAACGCTCTGTTTATAAAAAACAGGACTGTCAGGATGAGCCTTACGTAGATTGGGGCTCATCCACGCGTGCTCATGCCTGATCAGTCATAGGGGCGGGAAATGATAACAGACAAATAACCGCTATCAGTCAGGCGTGTCAGTTGGCGGATGCGGTTGGTCTGATGGTGATCTCTGTTGTATCGACGCTCTCAGGGGCTTCAATGACCTGCCGCACGGCACGGGCAATATCCGCAGGTTTTAGTGCCACAGAACGGTAGACATCCATCGCCGCCCTGGTTTGCGGATGCGTAATGGTTGAGGCAAGGTCACTTTCCACAACACCTGGATTGACACAGGTCACGCGAATAGTGGGGCTTTCCTGACGTAATCCATCCGAAATCGCGCGGACCGCGAATTTCGAGGCACAATAGACGGCGGCGGTTGGTACGACAGCAAGGGCGCCGATCGAGCCAATATTGATAATCTGGCCGGAACCCTGCGCTTCCATCACGGGAAGCACAGCGCCAATGCCCCAGAGCACACCCTTGATATTAACGTCTATCATACGCTCCCATTCATCCTGTTTACCTGCGGCAAGCGGAGAAAGCGGCATGATACCCGCATTGTTGATCAGCACATCGACGCGACCCCATTTATCCAGCGCGTCCTGCACAAAGCTTGCCATCGACAGGCGACTGGTGACATCCAGCTCTCGTGCTTGAGCAACACCGCCCGCACCGCGTATTTCTGCGGCAATGGCTTCGATACGCTCCAGCCTGCGAGCTCCTAATAGCACCTTCGCGCCTGCGTTTCCAAGCTCTCTGGCAATCCCTTCGCCAATCCCGCTTGATGCGCCGGTAATTAATATCACTTTCTGCATAGCATGCTCCTTTAGTTGAGTTCGAAACGATCATAGAACGTCACGATTGTTTCCAGTATCCTGCTTTGACTGGACTCACTGGTTAGCAATGTTAAACAATGAAAATTGATCTCAATCTCTTACCCGTATTTCTCGCCGTGGCAGAAGAGCGTAATTTCAGCGCCGCTGCTGCACGCCTGGGCGTCACCCGATCGGCGATCAGCCAGGGAATAAGGCGGCTTGAGGATGCGTTCGGCACAATGCTGGTCATGCGTACGACTCGCTCAGTAACCCTGACGGAAGCAGGGGAACGGCTAAGAGAATCTCTGTCATCACCGTTATCCAGTATTGACGCGGCGTTCGAAGAGATAGCGTCGGATAATGTGCCGCGAGGATGTCTGCGGATTGCAGTGACCTCGATAGCCGAGGCGTTTCTTTCTGGCCCGCTGATTGCCTCGTTTGCGGCTGACAACCCTGCCGTAACGGTTGATATTGTGGTGACCGATGAAGAGTTTGATATTGTGGCTGCGGGTTATGATGCTGGCGTAAGGCTTGGGGAGGTGATCGAAAAGGATATGATTGCCGTCCCGCTTACCGGAAAGCAACGTGAAATGGCGGTTGCCTCGCCCGCGTATCTTGCAGCGCATAACGCCCCTGTGCACCCGCGTGAGTTGATTCACCATCGTTGTATCGGCTGGCGTCCTGCCAAAGATGTCGCCCCTTATCGCTGGGAATTTGAGGAGGCGGGGGAACCTTTCAATCTGGCGATTGAACCGCAGATCACGACGAACGATCTGCGCCTGATGTTGCGGCTCGCGCTGGCCGGTGGTGGGATTACGTTTGCCACGGAGGATACATTCAGACCTTTTGTTGAGACCGGGCAACTTGTCTCACTGCTGGATGATTATCTGCCTTATTTCCCGGGTTTCTATCTCTACTTTCCTCATCGCCGCAATATGGCGCCCAAACTCCGTGCCCTTGTCGACCATGTCAGGCGATGGCGGCAGCAGGAACTGTAATAGCGGAGAATAGCGCTAAAAAGGTAGAATGCGACAGGTGGGTCAACATCCAAAAACTCACCTGGTTAATCCATATTCTGTAAATTCAAAAATCCATATTTTTTAAAGATGGTATTTAAGTTGATTTTTTAAATTAATAACTTAATTAATGATGTCACTTTTATGTTTTTTTGTGTAATTGTAAAGTCCATCACAGAAACACAGGTTACAGCAAATTCGTCCATATTTTCGCATGTCACTCACTGACACTCTGGCCCGGCGCTGATTTACTTTCATTCGATACCTTACTTTTTTGCAGGCAGGAAAAATGGCTTCTATGAGTAGTGATTCTGTAGTGTTACCGCGCGCACTACGTGATACCCGACGCATGAATTTGTTTGTTTCTATCTCGGCTGCTGTTGCGGGGCTGTTGTTTGGTCTGGATATCGGGGTGATTGCCGGTGCATTGCCCTTTATTTCCGAGCATTTTGCGCTTTCCAGCCGTTTACAGGAGTGGGTCGTCAGCAGCATGATGCTGGGCGCAGCGCTAGGTGCGCTTTTCAACGGGTGGTTATCATTTCGTCTTGGGCGTAAATACAGCCTGATGGCGGGCGCAATACTTTTTGTCGCAGGTTCACTTGGCTCTGCTTTCGCCCACAATGTTGAGGTGTTGCTGCTCTCCCGCGTGCTGCTGGGCGTTGCGGTCGGCATTGCCTCTTATACTGCACCACTTTATCTCTCTGAAATGGCGAGCGAAAATGTGCGTGGAAAGATGATCAGCATGTACCAGTTGATGGTCACCTTAGGCATTGTGCTGGCGTTCCTTTCCGATACTGCTTTCAGCTACAGTGGCAATTGGCGAGCCATGCTCGGCGTGCTGGCGTTGCCTGCGGTTGTCCTGATTATTCTGGTCGTGTTTCTGCCCAATAGCCCACGCTGGCTGGCCCAAAAAGGGCGACACATTGAGGCGGAAGAGGTACTGCGTATGTTGCGCGATACTTCTGAAAAGGCGCGCGATGAACTGAACGAGATCCGCGAAAGTTTGAAGCTGACGCAGGGTGGTTTCCAGTTGTTCAAAGCTAATCGTAATGTGCGCAGAGCCGTGTACCTTGGCATGCTGTTGCAGGCGATGCAGCAATTCACGGGCATGAATATTATTATGTATTACGCGCCACGCATTTTTAAAATGGCTGGATTTACAACCACTGAGCAGCAGATGATCGCCACCCTTGTGGTTGGGCTAACTTTTATGTTCGCCACTTTTATTGCGGTATTCACCGTCGATAAAGCCGGGCGTAAACCTGCGCTGAAAATCGGTTTTAGCGTGATGGCTATCGGCACGCTGATCCTCGGATACTGCCTCATGCAGTTCGATAACGGTTCGCCATCAAGCAGTCTCTCATGGCTTTCAGTCGGTATGACGATGATGTGTATTGCAGGGTATGCGATGAGCGCGGCACCGGTTGTATGGATCCTGTGCTCTGAGATCCAGCCTTTAAAATGCCGTGATTTCGGAATTACCTGTTCAACCACCACAAACTGGGTATCGAATATGATTATCGGCGCAACCTTCCTTACCCTGCTTGACGCGATTGGCGCGGCGGGTACGTTCTGGCTCTACACCGCACTCAATCTGGCTTTCATTGCATTAACGTTCTGGCTGATTCCGGAAACCAAAAATGTGACGCTGGAACATATTGAACGTCGTCTTATGACGGGTGAAAAACTGCGTAATATTGGGATGTAATTTATCGCGCGTAATTTATCCCGCATTGGTGAGCAGTAAAGCAGGTTAATTAATAAATTAGCCTGCTTTAATCCAGAATCCTTACCGACACACTATCTTTGCTAAATTATGGCCGCTGCGGTGAGCCAAATTTTGCAGCAATCATTTCCGATGTGGGTTGTATTCCCCCAAGACTCCACTGTTCCGGTTCATGCTCATCAATTCGGACCCATACCGAACGCCGAAACTCAGGATCGCCTTTTCCCTCAATTTCAACAATAAGGTCAGTCATACGACGTAGTAGTTCATTTTTTTGCTCCGGGCTCAAAATCCCTTTGATAGTTTGCACATTTACGAAGGGCATTGTATTCTCCTTAATTAGCTAGGTCTTAAAATCATACTCAGATTAAGAGGCAAATAGACAGATGTCAAAAGATAATTCATTACCGTACCTGTTACCTGAACTTTGCGGGCTGGCTGCGGCAGCGGAACTCCTTGGCGATCAATGGGTTTTGTTGATTCTAAGAGAGGCTTTTTACGGAGTGACGCGCTTTGAAACGATGCGTGCACATACAAAAATTGCAAAACAAACACTGGCAAACCGATTAAAAAAAATGACTGAACTCGGTCTGCTTTGCAAAATCCCTTATCAGGAAGAAGGGACACGTGAACGCTATGAATATGTTCTCACACCCAAAAGCCGATCGCTGGCACCGCTGCTTATTTCCCTGATGGAGTGGGGGCATAAAAATATATTGCATGATGAGCCACATATTTCCTTAGTGGATAAACGTACGGGGGATGTCGTGCACAGTGCCTTCGTGTCAACAAAAGGTGATGTCGTTGAGGCTAAAAATCTGCAGATAGTGGCTTTAACACGTTAATTTGCCTGTTAACGTTGTTGTCGCGCGTTTTTGAGGGTGAATTAAAAACTCATATTTTACGTCCATCTCAGGGACTGCTCAGAAAAGCCTGGCGGGCAGAGGGGCTGCCAGGCGCGAGAAGCCGATATTCCGTCACCTGCTGGCGCTGACGTGGCCGTCTTCATATCCTCACATGATTGATATAAGCCTGTAAGCCTTCTGCGAGAATATCGAACACCGCTTTACAGGCCTTGCTGTGGCGCAAATCCTCATGCATCACCAGCCAGGTATCGAGATGAAACGCAAAAAAATCAGGCATCACTCTCTCTAACGGAACAGGAAAATCAGCCAGTTGAACCTGACACATTCCTATACCCGCACCGGCGCGGATAAGGTTCAATTGCGCCACATCACTGTCAGTGCGCACGGTAAAGCGCTCACGATTTAACTGAGGAAAGTGTTTCAGTGCCTGTAAAATAAAGGGCGTCGTTTTATCAAAGCCCACAAGCGTATGGGTGAACAACGCGTCAATACTCTCCGGTGCGGCGTGGCGTGCCAGATAGGATGGCGAGGCATGCAGACCAATTTCAATACTGCCTAACCGACGCGCAATCAGTTGTTCCTGCACCGGTGTGCTCATGCGTACCGCAATATCCGCTTCCCGGTTCAATAAATCCTGCATTCGGTTAGACAGCACCAGTTCAAGGATAAGCTGCGGATAATCTTCTTTAATTCGTGCAATCAGAGGTGGCAGCACCTCAGTGCCGATAATTTCGCTCGCCGAAACGCGAACCACGCCATGTAAGCCGGCGGAGTGGGCACTGAAGCTGGCAGCCGAACGCGCAATCATACTGGCGGTGTTTTCCATCGCTTGTGCATGGCCTTGCAGCGCGGCTGCCGCATCCGTGGGCTGCAGGCCCGTTTGCGAACGTGTAAACAAAACCAGACCAAGGGCGGATTCCAGTGCCGCTATGTGACGCCCCGCAGTGGGCTGGGTAATGGAAAGCATGCGTGCAGCCCCTGACAGGGAGCCTTCTTTCATCACCGCCAGGAAGGTTCGATACCATTCCCATGGAATATTTAGCTTCATACAAAAATGCATACCTGCTGTCTGATGTTATGCAATTACATTTAGCTCGTACAGGCACTACGATGTCAAGCAGACATCCGGCAGAGGTAAAACAATGAAAAACCCAAACAAGGTACTCATCCTGGGCGCAACAGGCGGAATCGGTGGCGAAATCGCCCGTAGACTCATCCGCGAAAAATGGGACGTTCATGCGTTGCGTCGCAGCGCCCCGCAGAATGCAGAGCACGGGAGCATGACGTGGATAGAGGGTGATGCGCTGAATGCTGAGCAGGTCGCGGCTGCCGCGTCAGAATGCAGTGTGATAGTCCATGCTGTTAATCCGCCAGGTTATCGAAACTGGGAACAACTGGTTTTGCCAATGTTACAGAACACCATCAATGCCGCAGAGAAAAATGGCGCATTAATCGTTCTCCCCGGTACCGTTTACAACTACGGGCCGGACGCCTTTCCACTCTTGCGGGAAGACTCTCCCCAACAACCTGTCACCCGAAAAGGGGCAATACGGGTGCAAATGGAGAAGGCCTTATTCGCTTACGCGCAGCGCGGCGGAAAGGTGCTGATTCTGCGCGCCGGTGACTTCTTTGGCCCTGACGCAGGCAACAACTGGTTTTCGCAGGGATTGATCAAACCGGGGCAACACCCGCGGATAATTAAAAATCCTGGCAAAGCCGGGACAGGCCATCAGTGGGCCTATCTGCCGGATGTCGCCGAAACGCTGGTTGCGCTGTTGGCCCGTCGCGATCACCTCGACTCTTTTGCCTGTTTTCATATGCGAGGACACTGGGATGCCGATGGTACGGCAATGGCCGGAGCCATACAGCGTGTCGTGCAGCTTGCAGGTGTTAACGCGAAGGTAAAAGCATTTCCCTGGTGGCTCATCTCGGCGATGGCGCCTTTCAACACCACGCTGCATGAAATGCAGGAGATGCGCTATTTATGGGAACAGGCAATACAGATGGACAACGCAAAACTGATCGCTTTTTTAGGCCACGAACCGCATACCCCGCTTATTGAGGCTGTGCGTAGCACTTTAATCGGCCAGGACTGCATCGATCAGGCGTTATTCACGTATTCGTGAGCGGATCTCTTGCGTCTGGCGGCCAGAACTGCCGACGCAACACTGCCGGGCTGGTTGATAATATCGCTCAGTAGAACAGTTCCAGCAGCAGAGCGGTGATCCCGCTTTAGCGCAGGCCATCGCTATGTTTCTGTATCGTCTATGGCGTCAGCCGATAGTGCGATTGTACCAGACCCGACGGGAAGCTGCGGCTTGATAACAGCGTCAAATTGATATCCTGGAGCAGGGAGCCGAACAGCGGTTTTCCCGAACCGAGCAGGACTGGAACGGTAGTGATAACAATATCGGCGACCAGCCCTTCGCGCAGGAACGACTGGATCACCTTCCCGCCATCGATATAGACGCGATCTGCGTTCTGCGCTGCCAGGTCAGCAATGACCTCTTTTGGCGTGCGGCATGAGAACTGCACTTTGCCCTTTAGCGCCTCGGGTACCGGCGTATCGGTTAGCTGTCTGGAGAGCACCAGCACGGGGCGATCATAAGGCCATGGGTCAAAAGTCAGCACCTTCTCATAGCTCCCTCGACCCATCACGATCCAATCTTTGTCCGCGATGAACGCCGCATAACCATGATCTTCTGTCGGGTCATCGCGCTGCAACAGCCAGTCGATATCGCCATCCTCTCGGGCGATGTAACCATCAAGACTGACCGCGATAAAAACGTGTGTGCTGACCATCAAGTGCTCCCTGTTCAGGCTGCATATATTGAGTTGAGTGACGTTGGCATCATACAGCAATTACATTGCTACCAAAATTGCCTTGCCCGCCTCAAATATAGCCATGAAACCAATGTCATGGTCGTTATTAATTGCAATGGTTTAGTATTTATATTAACTGAGTGCCGCGCTGTTGTGTTACTTGCGAAATTAACGCTAAGTTCTAAATTCAAAAAATTACATATGATGAGTAAAACTCACAGTAACCGTGATTTTAAACAGTTTTTCAGCCCCACAGGGATGATTGATAATAAATTACTCGTTATGAGTAACGTTGTGATTTTACTTTAATCAATCAACTTATCTGAGAGCATTCATGAAAAAAGTCGCTATCGCGCTATGTGTTTATCTTCTCGCATCTTGCTCTAAGCCCCAGGGGCCAGCACAGGAGGTTATGAATCAACAGATGGTGACCCCGGACAGTACGAAGTCCCAAACCAGTGTTACCATTACCCGACAGGAACAATCATCACTGTTAACCAGCAGTATGGGACTGTGCTCATTTCTGGTTAATATAGATGCTATTGATGTCGCGTTATTGCGCCAGAATCAATATGTCACAACTTATCTCGATAATGGTCCGCATATATTAAGAGTGAGCAATAGCTGTAAATCAGTTGGGTTAGGCATCCGAAAATCACTGAAAATCAACGCCGAGGGAACCCCGCAAAAATATGAAACTAATGAGGGTTACTGGGGGCAGTATAATATTTGGCGAACTGGCTGAGGTCACATAGACGCATGCGCAAATTGTTTCTCGAAAGAGGATACTCTGGGATACGCAGGTTTATCACAGGGTATCGTCAGGCGAGACAAGACGATGCATGACCAGCGTAAAAGAGCAGCCTTGTTGCGAACTGTCGACCGACATGTGCCAGCACAGATGTTCGACAATGCGCTGAACAATCGATAATCCAAGCCCTTCGCCATGTTGAGAAGAGCCAGACTGAAAGCGCTGAAAATGATGAGGCGCAATGCTGGACGGCAGTCCTGGACCGGTATCTGTGATCGTTAACGTGGCGCCGCGTAACGTCAAAAGAACTTCGCCTTCAACGGTGTACTGGTACGCATTGCGCAGCAGGTTCCATATGACACTGCGTGCCAGTTCAGCGTTGGTCGCCAGATGGATGTCCTGTGGCGCGTCCAGCCTGAGTTTGACGTTTTTTCGTGCCAGCCAGGGCTGGCAACGCGCCATACACTCTTCAATTAGGGGGCGTAGCGAGACATTGGCGATGGGAAGCGTATGCGGATCCCGCGAGAGTAAAAGCAGGCATGTCAGTTGCCGCTCCATTTCCTGCGTGGTGCGCACGGCGCGCTCGGCGACGGGCACTAAATGGCTGTCAGCAGGCAACTGATGCACCAGCGTTTCTGCGGCACCGCCAATGATAGCCAGCGGTGTGCGTAATTCATGGCTGGCATCGCCTGCAAAACATCGCTCACGGTTCAAGAACCGCTCAAGTTCATCACTGTGTTGGGCAAATGCGCGCGCCAGCACGCCGATTTCATCATTAGAATCCATGAAAGGTAGGGGCTTCTGGTTAAGTTGTACTGCGTTCGCCAGCCGGGTTATCGGAACGGTAACGCGCGCTGAGGTGAGGCGTCCCATCCAGAATGCACCCAGGATACACACCGCAATGACAAGCGGTGCGAAACCGTCGATCAGCAACTCAAGCCCGGCGTAGGGTTCGCCATCCTGCAGAAAATAGAAGCGCTGTGCATTGCGTTCAAAGACCAGCAGGTGGCGGTAGGAAGACGCTTCCAACAGGTGGTAGCCCGGTGCGTACCGGACCAAGGCATCGGGGGCGGTTTGGGTGTCATACAGCAGGCTACCGGTGGGCAGGGTAGGCACTACGCCACTGGCAACCTCTTCTTCCAGATGCGGTGCCGCGTTGTCGAGGTTTTCTGTCATTGCCCAGGCTCTGAGTTCATCGTAGTCAAGCTGTTCGGCTACGATAAGAACCGCCATGACGGCAACCATCAGCAGGACAAACGAAACAGTAATACGCGTTTTGAGCGTCATCTGACGGTAAAGGGATTTCATGATTACTGGGCTGCCCTGGTCGTTATTCTTGAGAAGCCTCGAAAGGCCTGTGCAGGCGAAAACCGATGCCATGAACTGTTTCTATCAGTGCAGGTGTGAAGTTTTTGTCAATACGCTGGCGCAAATCATGAATATGTGTGCGTAACGCACCGCTTTCCGGCGGCTCATCGCCCCAGAGCAGGTACTCCATCTCATGCTTTTTAACCACACCCGGTGCCGCACGCATCAGACATAACAGCAATTTATGTGTGCTGGGCGTCAAATTGATAATTTGTCCCTGGCGCCATGCCTGCGGTGCGCTGACATCCACGAGCAGATCTTCCCATTTTAGCGTCCCCTGAACTTGTCGGCCCTGAGCCCGGCGGACCAGTGCCTGGATGCGGGCATCCAGTTCCCTGAGAGAAAAAGGTTTAATGAGGTAATCGTCAGCCCCAAGCGCAAACCCCTGCACACGGTCATCGACGGGATCGCGTGCGGTCAACATCAGCACTGGCACCGGGTTTTGATAGTCGCAGCGAAGTTTGCTACAGAGTGTCATGCCATCCATACGCGGCAGCATCAGATCAAGAAGAATAGCGTCGTAGTTATTCTGCGTTGCCATACGCAGGCCTGT
The DNA here is from genome assembly GCF_015167655.1 of Citrobacter sp. BDA59-3. Taxonomy (NCBI): domain Bacteria; kingdom Pseudomonadati; phylum Pseudomonadota; class Gammaproteobacteria; order Enterobacterales; family Enterobacteriaceae; genus Citrobacter; species Citrobacter sp. BDA59-3. The sequence goes on along the minus strand of NZ_CP063427.1, from coordinate 2,973,668 downwards.
GACACCGTCACGCGCATCATCCAGCACATAACCCAACGGCTCGAAAAAATCATAGAGATTGGCAATCAGTTCGGGGTTATCTTCGATAATAAGCAGGCGAGTCATAAGAAAATTGACGTATTCATAAATGGGCCGAATACCTTAACAACTTCCTGACACTGACTTATTGATACTCAGCACATTTCTAACACGCTGAGAACTGAGCATGTTTCTTCGTCTTTCGTCGTTTCGGCTCAACCCGGTACAACTGACCTGGGTCGCAGCCCTGTTTTTTACGACCATGGGTAATATTTCGCTGTGGCAAACATTGTGGTCGCATGTTGAGTTCACCTGTGTTCAGCAGGTGCTGTTCTTTATCAGCCTGCCGGTTTCCCTTTTCTGCTGCATAAACCTTTTCCTGACACCGGTAATGATGTTGCCGTATTTACGTAAGCCCTTGTTAGCCGGGCTAGTGGTTATCAGCGCGGGTTGTACTTACGTCATGCTGCGCTACAACATACTTATCGACTACAGCCGGGTGCAGGATTTTTTTGAAGGCGCGCCGATGGCGGAACTCATCGCATCTTTCTCTCTGCCTCTGGCGATCTGCCTGCTTTTTCTGGGGCTCTTACCTGCGGCGGCGATGATGTTTATACCGACGAAAAAAACAGGGGGGCCCGCAGATACCCTTTTTTGGTGGCTGAGCCATATTTTGCTGAACCTGACGCTTCTTGCGGCAATGCTACTCGCGCTTAACAAGGATTACGCTTCGCTGCTGCGTGATAACAGACATATGAAAGATCAGGTCGTGCCGTTTAACGTTGTCACCAATACCCATCACTACCGGAAACAGAAATCGGGCGTAAAAATTCACCCTTTACGGGCCATGGCGAAAAGGGCTACCCGTATTGTTATGATGTCAGACGCAAAAGCCGATGAGTGACTGTCTGGCAGGCGAGCCGCGAGATCTTTATCTGCGCGATGATGAAAACCAGCGGCTGTGGTGATGGTTATCTGGCCCGACAGATTAAACGGCCGGGCGAGGAGAACGTGTCAGAGCGGGTAGCAAATCTCTTCCGGCCGGCGCTGCATAATGACTTTACCGTGACGAACAGACGTCAGCACTTTGGCCTGACGGCACACTGCATCGTAGTCATTTTTCGCATCCAGGATAAGCAGGTTCGCCGGGCGCCCTTCGGCAATGCCGTAGTTATCACCTAAGCACAGCGCACGGGCACTGTTATCGGTAATCAGATCGAGGCAGCGCTGCAAATCCTCATACCCCAGCATGTGGCAAATATGCAGACCGGCATCGAGAATACGCATGATGTTGCCGTTGCCCACCGGATACCACGGATCCTGAATGGAATCCTGCGCGAAACAGACGTTGATCCCGGCGCGGTCCAGCTCTGCCACCCGTGTTACGCCGCGACGTTTCGGCCAGGTGTCGAAGCGCCCTTGCAGGTGGATGCTTTCGGTCGGGCAGGAGATAAAGTTGATGCCCGACGCTTTAAGCAGGCGGAACAGTTTCGAGCAGTAGGCGTTGTCGTAAGAACCCATGGCGCAGGTATGGCTGGCGGTGACCTGTGTGCCCATCCCACGCACCCGTGCTTCTTCCGCCAGCACTTCCAGGAAGCGTGATTGCGGATCGTCGATTTCATCACAGTGCACATCGACCAGACAGCCATGGCGCTGAGCCAGATCCATCAAAAAGCCCAGCGAGCTGACGCCTTTATCGCGGGTATTTTCGTAGTGCGGAATGCCGCCCACCACGTCGGCGCCCATCTCGATAGCGCGCGTCATCAGCTCCCGGCCTCCGGGGAAGGATTCAATGCCTTCTTGCGGAAAGGCGACGATTTGCAGGTCGATAAGATGGGCCGCCTCCTTTTTCACTGCCAGCATCGCCTCAAGCGCCGTCAGGGAAGGATCGGTCACATCAATATGGGTGCGCACGTGCTGCACGCCGTTATCGCGTAACATACCGATGGTTTTCAGCGCCCGCTGGCGCGTATCTTCAACCGTTACGCTCGCTTTGCGCTGGCTCCAGCGGGCGATACCCTCAAACAGCGTACCGCTCATATTCCATTCCGGCTCACCCGCGGTCAGGGTGGCATCAAGATGGATATGCGGTTCAACGAACGGCGGGATAACCAGCTTTTGTTGCGCGTCGATATCGCTGGCGTCAGCCGTCTGCACGGCGGCCTGCGGGGTGATGCTCTTGATCACGCCGTCATGTAAGCCGAGGGTATAAAGCGATTCTTTGTGGCGCAGGCGTGCGTTGATAATTTTCATGAGTATTCCCGTAAATGGTTTTGTGACATACGCCAGATCGTTAACGCGACCGAGGCGTTGAGGTGGAATTGCGGATGGTTAATCGGATAGCTGGTCAGCTTTTCAATGCGTTGGATGCGTTGATGTAACGTGTTGCGGTGAATGCCAAGCCGCCCGGCGGCTCTGATCACGTTTCCGTTCTCCTGGAGCAGTGTTTCCAGCGTCTCCATTAATAGCCACGGACTTTTGCGATCGCGTTCTATCAGGCAGCCAAGGGTGTCGTGCATAAAATCGCTCAGCAGCGCAGGGTCGCCGATGGCAGAGAGGAGCTTGATAAAGCCCAGTTGTTGATAGTCGGTAATGCGCTGGGCCGGGCGCAGAGTATCGCTAAGATCCAGGGCCTGACGCGCCTGCGACAGCGCGCGCTGATAGTCCTGTAATTGCTGCACCCGTGCGGAGAGACCACACAGTAGCGACAGCCTGTCGTCACCTTCCGCCAGCGCGAGCAGCCACTGTGCTAACCACTTTTTCTGCTGATAAAACTCACCGTCCTCATCCGGCAGCAGGAAGATAAACATATTGCTGCGCTCGACCAGCGGAAAGGGATTGTCCTGCTGATTGAGCTGCTGCTGCAATCGCTGACGGATGGTGCGTCGCGCCTGCTGTAACCAGGCCTCGGCCTGCCCGGGTGGAAACTGGCGAAACAGGTTTTGTATCCCCTCAAGACGCAATGCCACCACCCGCAGGGGGCGGCTAAAATCCAGTTGTTGGTGGATAGCGCGTTGCTGCAGGATGTGCAGATCGGGAAAATCGCCGGTTAACAGTTGCAACAGAATATCGCGCTGCGATTGCAGGGCATTTTCACTGCGCACCAGCGCGGTACCGATGCGTTCGGTGACAATCACCATCTTTAACAGATACGGCTGTTCGATCAGCGGAATGCCCAGCTCGTCGGCCAGTGCGATCAGGCGAGGGGGGATCGCCTGAATATACGCATCGCCGGTGAGGATCACCATCCCGGCTATCCCGCGCTGTTTGCCTTCCATCAGTAAATGGATCAGGTTGTCTTCATCGCGGGGATGGTTGATGCCGGTGATAAAGACCAGCTCCCCGCCCATGATCCATTCGGCGATATTTTCATTTTCCGCCACGTAGTACCAGCGCACCGCCAGTTGCAGTCCCTGTTTACCGGCACGCAGGCGCATCGGGGAGAGTTCCTCCAGGGCGAGGATTTCGCTGACTGTCAGGCTCATAACTACTGCTCTGCGACCGAATCAGCGGCGGGCTGACGTTTGCTCAGACGCGTCAGGGCGATGTAGAGCAGCGCGGAGACGGTAATGCCGACCAGCGGGGCGATCCACGGCGACAGATACGCCACCACTGCGCCCACGGCATAGGCGCCCAGTCCCAACCAGTTGAAGCGCGGCAAACGGGCCGTTTGCAGCAGAGGATAACGACCGCCGCGATAAAACCAGTAGTCGGCGAGGATCACGCCGCCGATGGGGGGAATGATGCTGCCCAGCAGCACCAGGAAAGGAATCAGCATTTCATACATGCCGCCAATCGCCAGCACAATGCCGACGCCAGCGGCGACCACGGTCAGGGTACGGCGGCGCTCGCTACGCAGCAGATGGCAGGCGGCGGCCGAGACGTTATAAATCGTCGGCCCCTGAATAGTCAGCAGGTTGAGGCATAGCATCACCACCGCGGCGACCGATAGCCCCTGCAAAATCAGCACTTCCACAATATCGGCCTGCTGATAGACGATAGCGCACCACGCTCCGGCAACAATCATCAGCCCGTTACCGATGAGAAAGCTGCTCATACTGGCAACGATAGCGGTGCGGCTGGAATTGGCCAACCGGGTCCAGTTTGTTGCCTGGGTCGCGCCGCTGGCAAAGGTGCCAAAGACCATGGTGATAGCCGCAGACCAGGTCATGGTTTCGCCCGGTTCAATTTTTGTCATCGCCTGCCAGCCACCGGCGTGATGGGCGGCCAGGTACATTGACACCACCAGCAGAATAAACATCAGCGGCACCGATACGCGCGACAGCGCATCCAGCCCCTTGTAGCCCACCAGCGCGGTGACGCAGAACAGGATGCCGAACAGGATCATCAGCGGGATGGTCATGGCGGCGGGCAGGGCGAGGATTTTGACCAGTGAGATGGCGACCGTTGCGGTCCCCCAGGCGTACCAGCCCAGTTCGGCAAAGCCGAGAATACAATCGGCGAGCTTGCTGCCGATCTCCCCGAAGCAAAAGCGGCCCATCAGTACGGTATTCAGCCCGCTACGGGCGGCAATCCAGCCGAGCGAAGCGGCGTAGAGGGCCAGCAAAAAGTTACCGATAACTGCAATCCATAAAAGATTGACGATAGAAAAGGAGACGCCAAGTTTGCCGCCTGCGAACATCGTGCCGGTAAAAAAAGTAAAGCTGAATAAAACCATGGAGATCGAAAATACGCCTTTACGTCCGGAGGCGGGCGCTTCGACGAGCGGAAAATCATTGCTGTTTGACATTGTGAAACCTCTGTGTGGCTATCTGAATGGCTATGCAACAAATAGCAAGAGGTATGCCAAAAATGGCCGGGCAGAGGTAACACAATGAAGTGTGCACATTGCACATAAACCTTGAGTATTCGGCAGGGAATTGTCAGGAGAGTGTGCATGGTGCCATTTTTCGCACCATAACAGAGCAGCGCCGCAGACACCTGTTTCGCTGTATATCCACCTGGTAGAGAGATATGAGGTGTGCCCGGAAACGGGGACATTTGCATCTCCGGGCTGTGATTCAGGCTGTGGTGAGTATGAAGTTCACGGTTTGAAGCTGTTCATACTAATGATCAACGCAATACCTAAATTGAGGTGTCTTAATCAACGGGACAGAACGATTAAAAGGCGGCGCCGCCATCATCCTGTTCGGGTCGAACTAAAGCCCGCCATTACGGTCAACAGCAGCGCGGCAATCGCTAAGCCGCTGGCCAGCCAGAGCGGGGCAGTCAGTGTTAACGTGTCGACGAGCTTTCCTCCGGCCCAGGCGCCTGTGGCAATTCCTGTGTTAAAAATCCCGACATAAAGCGCTGCGGCGATTTCCACGGCCCGAGGCGCCGCTTTCATCATCCAGGTCATCAGCCCCACTGACAGCCCACCGTATGCCAGCCCCCAGAAAATCAAAATAGCGCCGCCACCCATAACGGTTTGCCCTTTGCTCAGAAACAGCACCGGTGTCACTACCAGACCGGTAGCGACGACCATTAGGGTGAGCCGCGTATGATGGGCAGCGTAGATGCCCACAAGAAAGTTACCCATAATGCCCGCGATACCGTAAGCGAAGAGGATCGCCCCAATCCATTGGGCATTGAATCCTGACACGGAAATCAACAGCGGGCGTACGAAGGTAAAGGCCGCAAAGTGGCTGGTGACAAGCAACAGCGTCAGGAGCAATCCTGCCAGTAATTTGCGGTTAGCCAGTTGTGCAAAGAACTGGCCGATATTGGCACAGACAGCCACAGGCAGTGTCGGGATAACGACAAGATGGATCACCAGTATGAGTGCGCTGAAAAGCGCCATGCAGCCAAATGCCCAGCGCCATCCAATCGCATCACCAATAAACGCCCCCAGCGGCACACCCAGTACCGATGCGGCCGCAACGCCGCCGAATATAATGGATGTCGCCAGACCCACCGCGCTTTCCGGTACCAGACGCGCCGCCAGACCGCCCGCAATCGCCCATATTCCGCCCATACAGAAACCAACAAGTGCCCGCGCTATCAGCATAATGATCAGGTTGGGCGCCAGCGCCGAGGTTAGATTGGCCATCACTCAGAGCACCAGAAGGCCACACAGTATCACGCGGCGATCTATACCCCCCGATGCGATAACCACAAACGGCGCGAATAACGCAGCAAGGAGTGCTGGTAAAGAAATCATCAGCCCCGCGTTTCCTGTCGTGACAGAGAGCGTCCCGGCGATGGCTGTCAGCAAGCCCACTGGCAGCATTTCCGTCGTCACCACAGAAAATGTCGCCAGACCGACGGCAAGGACCGGTGTCCATAAACCACGAGCCGTTGTTGTGCCAGATAATATATTCATTAATCAGTTCCTTATGTGAACACCGTATCAGGCACAATTATCCTGACGACGAAGCGTAAAATGGCTCAGAAATGCGATGAGCAGCACAGTGACGCCAGCGCAGAGCGCAACGGCGAAACCGAACCGCGCGCCGCTGTTATCAACGACCTGACCGGCTATCGCCGCGCCCAGCGCAACCCCCACATTCAGCCCGGCCAGTAGCCAGGTCATGCCCTCTGTTAACTGATGTTCATCCACCTGGCGTTCAACGAGCGACATGGCGACGATCATCGTTGGGGCAAAAAAAAAGCCTGCCACCAGCACGGCGAGGGTCAATGTGGCGAGGTGGGTGACAAGGATCAGAGGAACCGTGGTGGCTGCGGTTGCCAGCCCCCCCAGCCACAACAGTCGACTGAGTGGGGTTTTTAACCTGAATGAACCAAACAGCAGCCCAGCCAGGCACGAACCGATGGCGTAGGCGGCTAAAATCAGGCTGGCCGCCGCCGGATATCCCCACTCTCTGGCATAAGCGACGCTCACGATATCCACCGTGCCGACAATCATGCCCATCCCGACCATAAGCAGTGTCAGAAGCCGTACACTTTTCATCCCAATCACTGCTCCCCGGTTCGCCGTGGCGTGCGTGGTTGTCACCGTTGGCGGTTCCGTACCCCGTTGTATCACCAGGGCAAAAACCCCCGAGATAAGCAAAAGGAGAGCCAGCAGCAGGCCCGCTTGCGGAAAAAGCGTAATGGAGAGGCCAATAGAGAGCGGTGCCCCCATGATAAACGTCAGTTCATCAAGTACCGTTTCGAGCGAATAGGCGGTTTGCAGACGGGGCTCTCCTCGATAGAGCGCCGTCCAGCGCGCTCGTACCATGGCTGACATGCTGGGCACAAACCCGGCCAGGAAGGCTCCCGCAAACAGGATCCAACAGGCGACATCCCAGTGAGACCCGGCTATCAGGATGAGGAAACCGAAGATACTGACCGCGGTCGCCGCAGGCAAAACGCGGGACTGTCCATAGCGATCCACACAGCGAGAGATCTGCGGCGACAGCAGGGCGCAGGCCAGCACAAAGGTGGCTGAAATCGCCCCCGCCAGGCCATAGGCTCCCTGTTTTTGCGAAAACAGCGTGATCATGCCGATTCCGGCCATGGGCAATGGGAGTCGTGCCAGCAGGCCGGCAGCGGTAAACCGGACAGTACCGGGTGCAGAAAAAAGGTCTCGATAGAGCGTTGCCATCTCATTCTCCATTCGCATTTGCTTGCCACAGCGCGGTGGCGCAGCGACAATTCATACAGGGCGTATGAATGCAATCCTATATTCATACGTCACGCATGTAAATAATCATTCACTGCGTATGTAAAGGAAAAATCATGGTTCGCCGTACCCGTGCTGAGATGGAAGAGACAAGAGCGACATTGCTGGCGACTGGCCGTCAATTTTTTAAAGAATATGGTTACGCTGAAACCTCAATGGATGATCTGACGTTGCAGGCAGGGCTGACGCGTGGTGCGCTCTATTATCACTTCGGCGATAAAAAAGGCTTGCTGGCCGCGGTGGTGGAGCAGATCGATAACGAGATGGATCAACGCCTGCAGGCGATTTCCAGTACTGCAACAGATCCGTGGGAAGGTTTTTGCAACCGTTGCAGGGCTTGCCTTGAGATGGCGCTGGAGCCTGAATATCAACGCATTATGTTGCGCGATGCAAAAGCGGTACTGGGCGGTTTCTCACCGGAATCACAGCGTCATTGCGTGCAATCAATGCAGTCCCTGATTCGCGATCTGATCGAGCAGGGCATTATTGAAGAGGCCGACCCGCAGGGGCTGGCATCATTGATTTACGGGAGCCTGGCAGAAGCCGCGTTCTGGATTGCCGACGGTGATGAGAGCGATAAGCGCCTTGCACAGGGCATTGCCGCGCTGAATCTGCTTCTTCGCGGATTACGACCTGCTGAATAAAGCGCCTGGCGTGAGGCGTTGTTAATCCTTGTCTGCGTCGTGTTGATGCAAAGGCAGGGCTGGTATGTACCTGTCAGAACTACAGCGCAGCTCTGTCGTGTTAATGCTGGACATCGTTATGTCGATTCCAGCCTGTTGGCCCCATTAATGATGTCTGGCCCCTTGCCTGAAAGCATGTTTTTTAGCGAAACAGGCGCAGAGAAACGCAACAGCCATAAACGCCAGGAGCGCCCATGGAAATGATGCTGCACCGACATTATCAAGGCGCAGGATAGGGCCGATTGGCGAGGTCTGGCCCGATAGTGCCAGAAAGGGGCCGATAAACGTATAAAGAATGTTGTGTGCTGTCATCCAGAGAAAAATGACTGCCAGAACCGGGCGAACGCCGGGCATCAGGAAGACGTTCCACACCGATAATGGATTAAGGTAAAAAATCGCGTGGCGTTGAATGCAGGATGGCGCGAAAAGCGGCTGTAAATGCAGCCGGGCATGAGAAGCCAAGCTGATAAGCGACCTGTTTAATTGAGACGCCATTGGCGAGAAGATCTAACGAAGCACAAATCCTGGCTCTCTGCTTCCATGTTCTAAAACTAAATCCCGTATCTTTAATAAATAATCGCGAGAATGTTCGTTCGGACATGGTGGCGATAAAAGACAGATCGCTAAGTGATGCTTCCCAACGGTGGTTAACCAATAATTCTCTGGCCGCACAGGCTAATCGCTCATCATGCGGCATTGGAAGCTCTGCAGCTAAGGGGGGCGCCTCGCTGAGAATCTCCAGAAGTAACAGAGCCATTTTCCGTTGGCTCGGTTTGTTGTAGTCATCACTAAAGAGCCCGGCTATCAGCTCTTTCACCAGTGCTGTAGCCGTAATCACATGCACCTGGTTACTCTTGGTAAAATTCGCGCATTCTGCGATAAGGCTGCGGCTGAAATAGATGGCCCGCAGGTCAGTATGTGAAAGCAGGTTGTAACTATGGATCTGCAGAGGCGGTAGCCATAATGCACGCTGAGGCGGTATTACCCACCGGTCATTCTCTGTTTCAACCAGCATAACTCCCCTGGTGGCAAACAGCAGTTGCCCCTCAATATGGTGATGGGGAGGGTCAGTCTCTCCACGCTGATAACTTATCGCGGTGCTTGACCACCCTGTGGCTTCATCATGTCTTGGCGCTTTATCTATACTACCTGGCATTTCAGATTTAGCTCCTGCACTTATGATAGCGACTCTGGAACCATCCGAAGTAAAGCCTTACTGGATGGAGGCGTCATTTAATTTGCAGAATATCATAGGTATTACAGGAGCCTATCCTAATGCGAGTACACTTTATCGTTCATGAAAGTTTTGAAGCACCAGGCGTATATGAAACATGGGCCAGAAGCCACGGTCATGATGTGACTTTTTCACGCGTATACGCAGGCGATGGGTTGCCATCTGATGCTGAAGGCATCGATTTCCTCATCGTTATGGGCGGCCCGCAAGATCCAGCCACAACAGTGGAAGAATGTCCGCACTTCGATTCTAAAGCCGAGCAGGCGCTCATTTATTCTGCTGTTAATACCGGTAAGGTGGTTATGGGCATCTGCCTTGGTTCACAGCTGATCGGTGAAGCCCTGGGCGCGCCGTTCGCACACAGCCCTGAAAAAGAGATAGGTAAATTCCCGATCATGCTGACAGAAGACGGCGGCAACGATGAGATGTTCTCTCACTTTGCGAAGACGCTCGAAGTTGGCCACTGGCATAACGATATGCCGGGTCTGACGCCGGATGCGAAAATCATCGCTTACAGTGAGGGATGCCCACGTCAGATCGTTTCATACACAGATCGTGTCATTGGTTTCCAGTGCCACATGGAACTGACGCCGGATATTGTGGAGCAGCTCATCGAACATTCTGCGCAAGATCTGGACCGCGCCGCAGAATATCGCTTCGTTAATACACCAGAAGAACTGCGTGCGCATGATTACAGCGAAATGAACCAGGTACTGGTTGATTTTCTGGACAAGCTGGAAGCGCGTTACAAATCTGCTTAACCACAGAATAAAGCCTGGCGATGCTTTTCTCCGGGCTTATGTTAAGTTTTGCTATGCGTAAGACACAGTGTTCTTACCGATATGCCCGGTAATCAACATCAACTTTGCGCCGTCGGAATCGCCGCCTGGAATGCGAAAACTCTGCAAGATAATTCCACTTCCACTTCCACTTCCACTTCCACTTCCACTTCCACTTCCACTTCCACTTCCACTTCCGCCTCTGGCACTAAGCAAATATTTTGTGTTACGAAGCTATTTATTGTGCCGACGGGACGCTCAGCGGCGATTCAATATCGCCTTATATTGCTCAGGATATCTTGCTTAATTTCTGGTGCATGAAATCAATCAGCGCTCTTGTTTTTGCAGGCAAAAAACGCCGATCTGAATAAAGCGCGAATAATTGCAATGGCGCTGCCGATTGCTCAAACTCAACCTCGATTAACCGGCCATCGTTAATGTAGGGTTGGCAGGCTTGTTTCGCCAGAATTGCAAAACCGACGCCTGCTATAGCGGCTCGTCCTGCCATCTCTCCGCTGTTTACCCGATAATGCCCGTTAACCTTAATTGTCTCGAATCCCCCCTTTTTATCGACAAACTGCCAGGGCGCGCCTTTTAGTGCACTGACCGTTGTAATACAGGGTAACTCTTCAAATTGCTGTATATGCGAAGGGGTGCCATAACGCTGAATGACGGCGGGGGCGGCAACAACGGTACAAGGGATGGTCATCAGATGACGGGCTATGTAGTCACTGTCATCCATCTGACCACGGGTAACAATGACAGCTAAATCCAGATCATCGCGAAGGGATTCTAAACCTGACAAATTTGTGACACAGCTGATCTCCAGTTCCGGGTACTGACAGGCGAAATCAGCAATAACAGAACCCAGCAATGCAGGACCTATTTCATTGGGAATACAGATGCGTAATGGGCCTTTGAGTTGCATCTGCCGCAACGTTAATTCTGTCTCAGTTTGCTCAAGCGCCTCCAGCAATGGCTTCGCCCGAATGTAGAGCAGATGCCCCGCCTGGGTGAGTTTCATATGGCGGGTGCTGCGCTCAATGAGCTGAAGATTCAGTTTTTCTTCTAACTGAGAAATACAACGACTCACGTTGGATGTCGGCATTTCAAGGGCTTTCGCTGCCCCCACAAAACTCTCTCTTTCAACCACAGCAATGAACACTTTAAGGCTGGTAAAATCCAGGGCCGCACGCATCAATTATCCCATTATTGATAACAATAAGTGCCATTTTTACCACCTAATGCGCAGCATTGATAGCAGTTACACTCGGATATCTTTCATCCACAGGTTGCTTGCTATGTCACAGGCCATACAGACGTTTAATCATAAAGCCCTCATGCGTATTGCCATTGTAATGGCTTTTATCCAGTTCACGAATGCGCTGGAATATATGATGTTCAATCCTATTTTTGCCTTTATGGCGGCAGATTTTGCAGTTCCCGCATCCTTCTCAGGCTATGTGTCCGGTATGTATACATTGGGGGCAGTCATTTCGGGCGTTATCGCTTTTTACTGGATTGGTCGTTTCAATAAGAAACGTTTTTTAATCGCCAATATGGCACTATTAGGCCTGCTGACACTTTTGACGACATTTACCTCCAGTTTTAGTCTTCTGCTTATATTACGATTCTGCGCAGGGTTGGTCGGCGGTACGACAATGGGTGTGGGTACAAGTCTGTTAATAAATAATGCACCGGCGCATTTGCGCGGAAAAATGTTGGCGACGGTAATTGCGTCATTTTCGATGGTAAGCATTGTAGGAATGCCCACTATATTATTTTTGTGCTCACACTATGCCTGGCATACTGCGCTGTGGTTAATCAGTTGTTTTTGCCTGGTCTCTTTACCCTTGATAGGCTTTATCATCCCCAGGGATACGGTCCCATCAGGCGTGAAGACCAGATTGCCTATTGATACGCAAACCTTATTTTTTGCCTCTTGTACGGCACTGGCACAATTTAGTCCAATGCTGATTATTCCCATTTTAACGCCATTAATGACGCAGTATATGGGGGCACAACAAAACCTGTTGCCCGTATTGTTCTTAAGTGGCGGGATTGCAGGTTATCTGTCTACAAAAATAACAGGTGTTCTAACAGCGCGTTTATCCACGCTAATGCTGGCAACACTATCAACGCTGTTCTTTGTGGCAAGTTTGCTGATTCCTGCAGTGGGTTATCATAATGCAGGTCTCTTTATGACCTTATTTCTTGGCGCCTCATATAGCCGACTTGTTTGCGCTTCGGTGGTGGCTGTCCAGTATCCCGAGGATGAACAACGAGCCGGTTTTTCTTCATTACAGACAGCCATTATGTTCCTGATAACCACTCTTGCATTCTTTCTGTCTTCTTTATTATTACCTGACCAGGGATTAACCATGCAAAATCTAAACAGACTGTTGGTTGTCAGTGCATTAGCGGCATCTGGATTTCCTGTAATGGTCATACTGTTTCAAAAGAAACTGGCTAAGCGGACTATCCAGCCTGAGCCCTCTATCATTGATTAGCACAACGTTCGTTGCCGGCACTAATCCGCCACTAAAAGAATCATCAGAACGCTTCTTGCTGTTTAAGCAAAAGTTTGACGGTATGTTGATCCTCTTTTTGCATGTAGCGTTAAAAATGAATGTGCGAAAAATTCAGTTTTTAAGTGCCGCAAGGATTGCGGTTTCCATTTTCTGTGGGGTGATGAAGGGCGCAAAACGTTTGAGCGGTTTACCGTCGCGTCCGATCAGGAACTTCGTGAAGTTCCACTTGATTCGCCCACCCAGCACGCCGGGTAATTCCTGTTTCAAATAACGAAACACCGGGTGCGCTGCGCTTCCGTTGACTTCTATTTTCTCGAACATCGGGAAGCTCACACCGTAGTTAATCTGACAGGTCTGTGCGATTTCCGCGGCGCCACCGGGTTCCTGTTTACCGAACTGGTTGCAGGGGAAACCCAATACCACCAAACCCCGGGCAGCGTATTTTTTGTAGAGCGCTTCAAGGCCGCCGTATTGTGGCGTGAAGCCGCAATGGCTGGCGGTATTCACGACCAGGACCACCTTACCCGCGTAGTCGTCCATAGGGATAAGCTGGCCGCCCAGGCTGGTGGCTGACAGTTGGTAAAAGGTAGTCATAGCGAAATCCTCAAAGCAGAACCAGTTCGATGTCGACATTGCCACGTAGCGCGTATTGCCGGGGCAGGGCGTGAAGGGGAGATCTTGCTCCTGTGAGTGTGGCAGGTGCGGGATCATGTGTGATACATCTTTGCAAAGTTGAACAAAAAGAACAACAAACAGGCGACTTTTGTGCTTTGTGAGAGTTTACACTCGTATAGAATAGGGCTCTTCATTAGTTTGAATCGCCACGGCTTAGGTAGCCATGTTATCGGTGGGCATATAACCTCCGATTTCCGCCCCTGGCATGAGGCGGACTAGCAAACAGAGCTGAAAGTCCGCTATGAGCGAGAAGCGGAAGTTGGCACTTTTGTTCCCACAAGAGTGGCTACTGAAACAGTCGCAATTCACTTTGCTGACTTTGGTTTGTGACAAAGGAGTCAGTGGATACTGAAATGAACGAGGTATCTGCCATATTGTGCTTCAATGACAAACTCTTCGTGCAGGGAGCCATACCACACTGGTGGGCTGGTGATAAGAGTAAAGAACTCTGCATTACCGGTCATTTCATTGAGAGCATCGGTAAAATTGGCGAGGAGGTTCTGCTTGAGTGAGGAAGGCAGAAGTTGCATGTCCTCATGCTCAAAGAACCATAAAGCTACTGTCTCCATAAATATTTTTTGAGAGCATGCTTTAAGTTGTGGGTGCCAGTATGCGGACGGAAACTTATCTGTGATGGATGAGTGATACATCGCCAAAGACGTCAGTATACTGTCACTTTCCTCCAGTTTAATCACAAAATAGTCTGATACACGGTTTGCCGCATCATTCATACAGCCTACAGCCCGCATAAATCCTGTAAGTCGTTCCGCATATTTATCCATTTTTCCTCTCTAAGCACGTTGCCCTATCTGAATCCGTGAATAAAACTACATATGAAGAGTAATGTTTCAGGACATTACAACATGTCTGTGAGTGTCCATGTTAAACAGCGTGAGGAGATATGAAAACCTTGAACGCTCCAAGTGACTAAGACAGACTGCTGTAACAACTTCCGCTCCTGGTACGGAGCGGACAGAAATTAAGGTCACAAGGTTCGCTGCGAGCGAGAAGCGGAAGTTAGTTTGATATGCCCTCTAACCCCATATAGGCTTTGTTTTGTCTCAAACCTCGTTCCCGTGACGATCCCTTCCGATTAACAGTATTGATTCTATATCATTGTTTTTATAATGAGAGAAATTCGTAGAGAAAAAAGTAACTTGAATAGCCTTAACCTTTATACTAATGTTTCTTCCACGCCACTTTATTTCGCTGTCACAAAAATCAACCATTTGAGGGATAACATATGAAAGAGAATTTATTTTTTCATGTTCTTTGGATATAGCCCCTTGAATTTCAGCTTCTACAATAGAAAAAAAGTCATTGGATGTATATTTATCTTCATAGTAGCTATTCCAGATAAGGAAAAACCACCCTTCAACTGGGTGTTCAGAATGATTACACTTTACAATCTTATCAATTAGGTTATTAATAGATGCTTTTCTTTTTGATGCATGCAATGGATATATCAGCTTAAGTTCGGCATGGCCTTTAATATCTGGCGTATCATGTTCATCGCAAACATAAAAAGTTATATCTCTCTTTGCGTCTTCATTATAACAAAAAAACCTGCCAGTCGACTTTTCATGGTATTTGTCATTTATCAATCCGCACAATTCTGCTGACAACCATTGTTCACAAGAAGACAAAATAAACCTGCTAGCATATTCATGCTGCTTGCATGAAAAAAGATGATACATCACATCAAAAATGTAACCAGGAGAAAAAAAGCCAAATCATCCTTCATGTGAAATAATCTCCATAAATGAATCAAAAAATAGCGAGCTCAAATCTTCACTGAAACCAGGAGCCTTTAGCTCCTGGTTTTCTTGGCTATGGTTTAACTTTTTGTTTGTGAGTTTAATCACTGAAACAATACTTTTCATTGCGTTTTTTGCCTCATAAAAACCCACTCCATTTAGTGATAATTTTAAAGTAAAGAAACTCTCCCCGCGAGCAATTTCAACCTCACCAGAATATCTCATTTTAAGTTGTTCGCAAAAAACGGAAAGCCAAATTTCAGATGGACACAGTTTTGGTTTTAACCTTACGGCAATACAATAAAAAAGACCATTATGAAAGCTGGTGTTACTATAATCTAAATCACAAACCTCAATTTTATTTGTAACCTGAAAGCTCATGACATCACCGTATTATATATGTTGGTATTTTTCATACGGAGTATTCATATTAGTGCATGACACCTCCGTGTTATTATAATGCGACATCCTTTAGCTCCTCTTGATTTTAGAATTGGCTAAATGTCATTCATTGAACATGAAATTGTAGCCTGATGATTCCTATCACCTTCAAGGAAAAATGAAGTATAGGATGTAATCATTTCTTCAAGTACCTCAAGAGGGATCATCATTGCTAGAATGTTCAATTATCTTCAATATACTACGTGTAATGTCATATTGAAACAAAG
Source organism: Citrobacter sp. BDA59-3 (assembly GCF_015167655.1). Taxonomy (NCBI): domain Bacteria; kingdom Pseudomonadati; phylum Pseudomonadota; class Gammaproteobacteria; order Enterobacterales; family Enterobacteriaceae; genus Citrobacter; species Citrobacter sp. BDA59-3. The sequence goes on along the minus strand of NZ_CP063427.1, from coordinate 2,957,699 downwards.
TCGGTTTGTTTGCTCTAAAGTTTGTACCCGGATATCCAAATGAAGGGGCTCTTATGACATTGACCAGCTCCCTGTTAATCAGCATAAACTGATGTCAGAAACGTCTGCTCCTGGCACAAAGCGGCCCTCCGATCTCCGTTTTGCACGTTAGTACGAACCGATATACGCTGCGCGATAAGATTCGCTTCTGCCCATTGCTCAGTCGTAGGAACCCTTATCGCGTCTGTTAAGGTTTGAAGAAATCCGTTTCTTGCAACCTTTATCAGTCCCGTGATGCAGGATAATTATGGCTAATATGCCTTGAATTCATAAGGTTGAAATTGATCCTCACGCGATGGGCAAGTCGCCCAACATGACAACACTGTGGCTTTCCTGGAACATGCTTATGATTTCGCTTCGCGGCCCCTCGCGCCAACGGGAATCCGCATAAAATTGCGCAAGAACGGCCTCCATTTTTGCTAAATTTTGAAACTCGCGGACGAGATAATAGTTATCGTTGTCATGGAGTGAGTTACCAAATCTCAGGACGTTGATGCCGCAAGATGTATGGAGGGGGACGCTCTGGCACTTCTATTTTCCGGCCCTGGACTGCGCGTCGGGATAAAAACGAAAAAAACGCTTTTTTTATCGAATAGATTCAGAGGGTGTGGCGTTTATCCATCATCAACACACTGATGGAATCATGTTTATGACTGCAACAACGCCGCCGCCACTAAGACAGCGCTACGATAGCTTTACCCTGGCACTGCACTGGGTCACTGCAGCCAGTGTCATTTTCCTGTTTGCAAGCGCACATATCTGGGAGCAACTGGAGCGGGGAACGCCACTGAGAAAAGGCTTGCAGGCCGCGCTTTTTCATCACTACCTGTTACGGGACAGCCTACTGCGTCGTATGCTGCCTGGCCGCTTTTCGTTAATCCGGAGCTCACTATGAACCTGTCTTCGTTATTACATTCCGCATTTATTCAACGTCTGGTGCCTGCGGTGTTTGTTCTGCTAAGTACGCCGGTTTTTGCCGCAGGTGACGATAATACCAACAGCAAAACGCCCGATTGCCCCACAGGGCAGGTCTATGACAGCGCAAGAAAACAATGCGTACCCGAGAAAACAAGCCAGATTAGCGATGAAGATAAAACGCGTTATGCGTACCATCTGGCAAAAAAAGGGGAGTATCAGGCGGCCCTGGATCTGCTCAACACGCTGAAAAACGGCGATACTGCAGAGGCCTGGAATTACCGGGGGTATGCCACGCGTAAGCTGGGGCGTACTGATGAAGGTATCGGCTATTATCAGCGCTCCATCGCCCTTGACCCGACCTATGCCAAAGTACGTGAATACCTGGGTGAAGCATGGTTGGTGAAAGGGCGTCCTGATCTGGCAAAAGCGCAATTGAAAACCATTGCCACACTTTGCGGCCAGCGTTGCGAGGAGTACAGGGATCTCCAGGCCGCTATCGACGGTCATCCTGAATCCTGAGTAATGGTACGAGGATAAAAAAATCACTACCAGTGACGTCCGTCAGCATCTTGCTGAACATCTGACACGCCTGTGGCGTTATGGGCTGGTTCTGTCGCGTAACCGCGAGGTTGCCGAAGAACTGGTTCAGTCTACCTGTGTCCGCGCGCTTGAAAAAAGCGCGCAGTTTACCCCCGGCACACGCATCGACAGTTGGTTATTCACTATCCTGCATTCCATCTGGATTTCAGAGGTGCGCGCCCGCCGGGTGCGCCTGGGGCAGGGGTTTGTCGAAAGCGATGAATTACTGGCACCGGAGACGAATGAACAGGATGAGGCTCGCCTGCACTATGGGAAAATTATGCAGTACGTGAGCGCCTTGCCGGAAGCACAACGCAATGCGGTATTTCTGGTGTATGTCGAAGGTTTTACCTATCAGGAAGCGGCGGATACCTTGTCTGTCCCGATTGGCACTATCATGAGCCGGCTGGCTACGGCAAGGGCGAAAATCGCCCAGCTTATTCACACGCCGCACCCTGTACAGGAGAAGCGATATTGAAATCAATGAGATTTACAGCACCGTACAGCGATGAGGCGATAGTGGCCTGGCTGGATGGCGAAATGCATGCAACCGATGCAGAGCGCTTTGAAGCTGCGCTTGGTCAGGATGAGCAACTGGCTGCACGAACTGAAATGTTAAGGCTTAACCAGACAGACATTGCCAGTGCCTTCGCGCCACTTCTGAATGAGGCTCCGCACTCTCGCCTGGAGGCGCAATTAGCCAACGTACTCGCCCAACCATCGGCTACCGCAGCCAGGGCCACGGGTGTCAGCCGACGTGCATTGATCGCAGCCTCGCTCAGTTTTCTGGTAATTGGCTCAGGGCTGGGCTATCTGGCACGTCCGGCAACGCGGGCTCAGGGGGAGAGCGAAAAAATTCGTGACCTTGAAGCACAGTATATGTCTTTGTACAGTGCGGAAACGTTGCTGGATGCGGACAGTTCCCCATCAGCCTTGCAGCGTGGATTAACACGTACTGCGCAAGACATAGGTTTGCAGGCGAATGAGCAGCAACTTGTATTGAGCGGGGCAGAGCTGAAAATGGTACGAATGCTACGCTATGACAGTACCTCGATTGCACAAATCGCCTGGATGCATGCCGATTACGGCCCGATGGCGCTGTGTATTTCACCGGATGGCAAGCCCGCCAGCCCTGAATTGAATCACGAGCAGCGCCATAAGATGAATCTCGTCTGGTGGCACTCCGGAAGATACCAGTTTGTGTTGATTGGCCGTAACCCTGCATCCCAATTGAAGCAAAACGCACTGACGTTGCAGGCTGCAATTTCATAGCAAAAGAGAGACGCCGGCATGCCAGTAAAGGGCTGCCGGCTATGCTTATACCGCCTGATGTGGGCGAGCCTGAATCTCAATATTGATTGTCACGCTGTCATCTACCAGCGTGGCGAAACTGTCCATATTGAATGCTGAGCGGGAAATCGTCGTTGAGGCGTGCAGGAAAAGGTTATCCGCCTCGGTGAGTCCGTTGTTCTTGCCTGGCATTGAGGCATCCAGAATGACCGGGCGCGAGACGTTCTTCACCGCCAGTGTGCCAAAAATTCGAAAATGGCCCTGTCCCAGAGCCACCACGCGGCTGCTGATGAACGTGATGTTCGGATAGCGTCCGGCGTCAAAAAAAAGGCTGCTTTTCATCTGCCAGGTTAACAGCCTGTTAGACGCCTTTAGCGTCGCCACGGGAATGGAAACATTGATATTGTCACCTTCTTCGTTTCCGCCATTGAGTGCAATACTCCCGGTCACATCTCCGAGGCTGGCCTCAGAAGTATCTCCAAAGGCATGCCAGGAGAGAGTGATCGTCGTTTTCTGCGTGTTGATACTGTAGTTAGCCGGGCTGGCACAAACTGAAAAGGAATTGATGAATAATACGAGGGCGAAATAAGGCACGATACGCGTCATGTTGATGATCCTTGATGTGTTTAGCGAGTAAACGCGCCAGCCGTGTTTTTTATTCGATTCCTGCTTCACATTGAGTGTGAAACAGCGTTATCGCGATCGGTTATTTCCTTGATTAACCCTGGCTGAGGTATGCGTTTTTCCTCAAAGGCAGCCTGTCTGTTGATGAGAACCCGGCGGTTTTTGTTTCAATAAAATGATGGGCAGGTATGTTAACCTTCACTGGTAGATAAAGGTGGTGGTGTTATCAAACCTCTACTCTCATTCTTGATGTCAGGTCCTATGGAGTTTGCGCCATGAGTTCGAAAGTAATTGAGCCTCTGATGTCAGATTTATATTTCTTGGAACCTTTGGATAAGTCCCATGCACATAAAATGTATGCAGGCTTATGTATTATTGATGATTATAAGTATATACCGTCCAACCCACCTGCAAGTGTAGATGAGTTGACAGCACGTTATGAGAGAATATCGCAGTGTTACTCCCCGGATAAAAGTGAAATATGGCTAAATTGGGTCATTATACATCGTAAGTCTGGTGCGTATCTGGGGTATGTCCAGTCAACCATTATGGTTGATAAAGGGTGGGCATATATTGCTTATCATGTGTTTGGGCGCTATCAAAAAAAAGGAGTCGCAAAACAATGTGTACGGATGTTGATAGATTTTCTCTTTAATAACTACAATTTATCTCATGTTGATGCCCTGATTGACTCTCGTAATCTGGCCTCAATTGGTTTAGTAGAGTCTTTGAAGCTTAAAAAAATTAATGAGTTAAAAGATGCGGATTTTTTCAAAGGATCTACAAGCACAGAATTTCATTACAGGATTTTTGCTGATGAATGGACTATGGAGGTGTGAGTTTAGTTTATAAGCATCATTAATTGGAGTATGAAAGATAATCTATGGCAAAGAGGTATGGGATGTTCAACAACTTATTATTTGTTGAAATTCATAACCATACAGATAATGAAATATTGCTATTCGCTATGCCATTTTCCTCTTTCACGTGGTTTCATATAAAACCCGACTCATGAGTCGCCTGGGATTGAAGCCATGCGCAAAACCAGAACCTACGCCAACATAAGAAAAACATCAGACGCGATGACCTGAAAGGGATAATGTGGACGGCGTTAATGGCCAGGTATGCTTTATGAAGTCGCTTTAGCTAACGTATAACATATCTGGCGTATATTTTCGTATGCCAGGGCATCAGAGCCCACGGCAAACATTTTCGGCGATCCTGGCAACATCTCCCACAGGAAGTTTTTGATATGCATACAGATAAAAAATTTCGGTTATATCGTCCCCTTAAGGGTATTACACATACGTTTGGCGACGAGTGGTTTGCATTGAGAGCAGAGGCCTTCGCACGTTTTTTCGGCACGCCGACATTTCTGATTGGGCAGACATTCGCTGTGATCGTGTGGATTGTTCTGAACGTGGCAGGCGTTGTGAAGTTTGATCCTTATCCCTTTATTTTACTTAACCTGGCGTTCAGTATTCAGGCTGCTTATGCCGCTCCGCTGATCCTGCTGGCACAAACCCGTCAGGCGGAGCGTGATCAGGCGCATGCGCTGGCAGATGCCCAACACCGCGAAGATCTGGACGAGGCAATGACGAAGCGCCAGATACTTGCCGAGGAACAGTCGGCGCAACTGCTGGAATTGCTCAAACAAAATACCCAGTTGACCGAGTTGACCCGGGAAATGGCCGAGCGTATCGAAGCACTCGCCTTGCAGCTTGCACAGCATGAGCTTCATAAACCGTAGGCGTGAGTAGCCCCGGATGGAGGCGCAGGTGCCTTATCCGGGCAACGCCCCTGCATAGCGTGAGCTTAATTCGCAGAAGACTATGATCACCACCTGGGGATATTATTTCCGCACCAGAAGCATCATGACTCTGCCTGTGCTGTTTGTAACGCTGGCAGCGCTGGCGCTACGTTTATCTTTCACTTTGCAATGAGACTGATATGAGCAATATCACCATTTATCACAATCCGGCCTGTGGCACGTCGCGCAACACGCTGGAGATGATCCGCAATAGCGGTACTGAACCGACCGTTATCCATTATCTTGAGACGCCACCGTCACGCGATGAACTTGTCAAACTCATAGCGGATATGGGGATCAGGGTACGGGAACTGCTGCGTAAAAATGTTGAGCCGTATGAAGAACTGGGGCTTGCGGAAGATAAATTTACTGACGAGCAGATAATCGACTTTATGTTGCAGCATCCGATCCTGATTAATCGTCCCATTGTGGTGACACCGTTGGGGACGAAACTGTGCCGTCCTTCAGAAGTGGTGCTGGATATTCTCCCTGATGCGCAGAAAGGGGCGTTTGCTAAAGAAGATGGCGAGAAGGTCATTGATGGGGCAGGTAAGCGCCTGAAATAAATCTCAAAGGGGGCAGAGGTCCCCTTATGATGACTTATCCATTCCTTGCTGCCGCTCTTTCCGGTACGGCTCATCGCGTCAGTGTACTGGCACTATTACCGCGCAAACTGTTTCTGGCATATTAATATTCTGCAATGAAATTACATTGTATTAAGCTGGTTTAATTTATTGATAAAAAACAATAAAATTAATATCCATGCTATGTGTTAATAAGGAAATTCTTAAAAGGAATTATAAATTGTAAAATTTATACATTGCTTAAAAAGGGCTTGATATGCTGTTGCTCTCTGGGAGAGAACAAGACAGGAAAAAAATCATGCTTTTAAATGAAAAAGCTGCCCCTTATGAAAAAGAATATAGGGTTAAGCGGCATGGCAATAAGAGCATTAAAAATATATTTCTTAAAAGTGACCGCCGTTTTAAGAGTTATATGGGCCTGAATTTTAGAAACGCTGATTTTGCTGGTGAAGATCTGTCATTTAGTGATCTGAGAAATGCCGATTTTTCATATGCATGTTTACGCGGGGCAAATCTTAGCTATTGCTCTTTGAAAGGGGCAATCTTTGATTATGCCAATTGTTATGGTGTGAACTTTACGGAAAGCGATCCTGAAAATGCGAGTTTTTACAAAACGGTTTCCGAGTCAGACGCGTTATCTGATTCCGTAGTAAAACCCAATCTGCTGGTTTCCATCTATATGCCCACGTGGAACAGAGAGGAATTAGCAAAGCGCGCTGTTGAATCGATCCTGAAACAGGAATACGAGAACTGGGAGTTGATCATTGTTGATGATTTCTCTCCCAATTACCTTAACCTTCAAGGGTTTATTGAAGGTCTGGCGGACCCTCGTATAAAATATATCAGAAATGATTTTAACTCCGGCGCTTGTGCTGTGAGAAATCAGGCGATTAAGCTTGCGAATGGTTATTTTATCACTGGCATTGACGATGATGATGAGTGGTTGCCAAACCGTCTCACATCCTTTCTCAAAGAACAACACAAACTGAATCAGCATGCATTTTTATATGCCGATGATTATATTTGTGATGCGTCAGGTTATCTCTCGCTGGAGAGTTTAAGGCTTTATCCAAAACCAGATTATAACCAGCAATTATTTAACAAAAAGAATATTGTCGGAAATCAGGTTTTCACCTTAACATCGCGTTTGCAAACTGTCCTTTTTGATACGCAGCTTGCCGCAGCGCAGGATTATGATGCGTTTTACCGACTGGCAGAGCAATATGGCGGACCGTTTAAACTGAACCTTGCCACGCAAATTCTTTATGTAAACCACGGTGAAGTAAGAATAACCGCTTCCAGGAAGAAATTTTCGGGTTATTTCTCTTTTTATAAAAAACATAGCGATAAGTTTGACAAGACAAGCAAGAAGTACCAACTTTTCACACTTTACTATATTCGCAAAAAACCGATGTCTTTTCGGGTTTTTAGAAGCTTACTGTGCTTACGCAACGTTAAGCGTTACATGATGCTGCAAACTGTGTTTAAGGATAAGAAATTCTAAAACGTTACGGGCAACCCGTTGCGTATGGTCAGTCAGCATCTTCAACTCAAGCTTATTGGGGCTTAACAACCACGATCACCGCTTTCTGGATGAGCGCCTCAGCAGGGACGCTATTCTCAATATCTCATTCACGCCGGATGTCGCGACCCGCTATTGCGGGTCGCGCTATTGTCCGCCAGCGTCACCGGATCCTCCACCTGTAAAAACACCTTTTTAGCGCAGCGCTGGTAATGCAGCGGTGTTAACCGCCAGTGAGGCGTCATATGCGCCCGCATAATGCGTTTACTGTGCATTGCGCAAAAATTCGCATCTCTGCTTTACATTTCATTCATGATATTGATAATCATTATCAAAATATTTCTTATTGTTGTTATTTGTTTATTTTACGGAATGATCCCCAAAAAAGATGGGGAATAATGATTGAGGGTTGTTTGCATGCGATTTTCCCCTTTATACGGCGCGATGGCTTTGGTCTTTACGTCGCCGCTTTATGCGCAGGATGCGACAAGTAGTGATGATGAATTGATTGTTAGCGCGACACGTACGGAGGGGTCACGTAATGATTCCCCCCAGGTCATTAAGGTGATAAGCGAAAAAGAAATTGCCCAGCAACGGCAAATCACCTCGGACACCTCACAGATCCTCAGCAATTTACTGCCGTCATTTTCGCCTCCACGACAGAAAATGTCCGGCAGTGGAGAGACGCTTCGCGGACGTATGCCGCTGGTGATGATTGACGGTATTCCACAGTCAAACCCGCTGCGCCCGACCGGGCGTGAAATGCACACCATTGACTCATCGATGATTGAGCGCATTGAGGTGATCAAAGGGGCGAACGCCAGCAACGGCGTCGGCGCCACGGGCGGTGTGATAAATATCATCACGAAACGCGCGCAGCCGGGCACCGTAAACCAACATTTCAGCGTGGAAACCATCACCCCGACGGCGGAATTTGACCGTGATACCCAGGCATATAAAACCAACTACAGCATCAATGGCAGCGAAGAGTATATCGACTACCTTTTCTCGCTGAGCTATGAAGATCAGGGTCTGTTTAAGGATGCGAAGAATCACGCCATTGGTGTTGATAATACGCAGGGTGACCTGATGGATTCCCGCGCATGGGACATGCTGGCCAAAGTGGGATACTGGCTGGATAACGATCAGCGCATACAGTTGAGCCTCAACCGTTACCGTCTGAAAAACAAAGATAACTACGTCAGTGTGAGGGGCGACCGCGACGCTGGCGTGCTCACCACCTCGGTGAAGGGCAACCCGGAAGGCAGCGCCCCCCACAACGATGTCTGGACCGTGGGCACAACCTACGATAACCATAACCTTGCGGGCATGAAGCTGACGGCGCTCGCTTACTATCAGCGCTATGAAGCGTTGTTTGGCGCAACCAACTCCTCCTCTTTCCAGGATCCTGCCATTGCGCCCATTGGCACCCTCTACGATCAGAGCCGGGCCTATACCGAAAAGTATGGCAGTAAAATTGCGCTGACCAGGGACGATATCTGGGATGATCGCATCAAAGCGACACTGGGTTTCGATACCCTGTTTGATAACTCGAAACAGGATTTGTGGTCTACCGGGCGCACCTATGTGCCGGAAATTAATTACACCGACCTGTCTCCTTTCCTGCAAATGGAGTTTTCGCCTGTCGAATCGGTGAAGTTAAGCGGCGGTGTGCGTTATGAGTACGCGCGTCTGAACATCGACAGCTATCAGACGGTGTGGGCGAATGACCGTGTGAAAGTGGAGGGCGGAACACCGTCCTTCGACAAGACGCTCTATAACGCGGGTGTGGTGTGGACCCCCATTGAGCCGCTCAGCCTGTTTGCCAGCTACAGTGAAGGCTTTACCGTGCCGGATGTCGGGCGCGTACTGCGCGGCATCGATACGCCGGGGGTAAAACTCAATGACTACAGCGGCCTGCAGCCCATCGTCACGAAAAACAGTGAGGTCGGGTTCCGGGTGCAGCAAGCCCCGTTTGACCTCGAAGCCAGTTATTACAAATCCACCTCGAAACTGGGGAGTCGCGTGGAACTGGTCAATGATGCGTTTGTTGCCCGTCGCGAAAAAACAGAAATTGATGGCGTCGAAATTAGCGCGGGCTACAGCCCTAATGCGGACCACAAGCTGACGTTAGCCTGGTCGCACATGCGCGGTCGTTATGACAGCGATGACAACGGCAGCCTGGATGCGAAACTTGATGGCCTGAATATCTCCCCGGATCGTATCATCGCCAGTTGGTCGGCCAACTGGAATGCCGAACTGAGCACGTTCCTGCAGGCTAACTGGGCGTTAAGTAAAGCGTTCGACGACGCGGAGAAAGACTTTTCGGGCTATGCGCTGGTGGATGCTGCCGTGGGTTACAAACTGCCTTACGGTAAGCTGAATCTCGGTATCTCTAACCTGCTGAATAAGCAGTACGTCACCTACTATTCCCAGAGCGCGTCCGTCGATCCGGACCGCTATTTCGCCGGACGCGGGCGCACAGCCACGCTCGGCTACAGTATTGATTTTTGACTCAGACCGCCCCTTTCCGGGGCGGTATCAATGATGATGAAAAACACATTCTCATTTTCTCTGACGCGCCGCCGCGCGCTCCAGTCGCTGTTGCTGGGTGTTGTCTCACCGACGCTGTTTGCCCGTCAACCGGCCGCGCCGCGCGCCGTGTCACTTTTCCAGGGAGCGACCGACAGCATGGCTGCGCTGGGTGCCACACCCGCTGGCATTGTTGAGTCCTGGACGGAGAAACCGGTTTATCGTTATTTGCGCCCGCAGCTCTCCGGCGTACCACAGCTCGGGCTTGAGACGCAGCCTGCGCTGGAAAAAATCGTATTGCTCAACCCGGACATTATTTTTGCCTCCCGCTTCCGTCACCAGGATGTCGCGCCGCTGTTGCAAAAAATTGCCCCTGTAGCGCTGCTTGATGATGTCTTTGAGTTCAAAAAAACACTGAGGGTCGTGGCAGAAAAGCTGGCGATGAAAAGCGCCGCGGCACAACTGCTTGAGCGCTGGGATGCGCGCGTTGCCACGCTGCGTAACCTTATCCGGACGCGATTTGATACGGCGAACGGCCCGCAGGTTTCGGTGATTGAGGTGCGCCCTGATCATATTCGTAGCTACGTTGCGCAAAGCTTTCCGGGCTCGGTGATGTCCGAACTGGGTTTTGCCTGGAGTGAACAGGCGATGCAGGCGCAAAGCGCTTCGTTACGTTTCTCCGGCATGGAGAATATTCCTTTACTCGACGCTGATATCTTTTTCATTTTACTGCGCGCTAACAGTCCGGCGATTGCCCGGCAGTATCAAATACTCACGGCACATCCGCTCTGGCAGCAACTGCGGGCGGTGAGAGCGGGACAATTATGGGTCGTGGACAGCGTGCCCTGGAGTTTGTCCGGCGGCATTCTGGGGGCGAATCAAATCCTCAACGATGTGGAATATGCGCTACTCAGGGGGCGAGCATGAGAGGGCGATTTCTGCTCTGTGGCCTGTTACTGGTGGTGATGGCGGTAGTCAGTATGATGACAGGTACCCGCTTTTATACCTTCGCGCAGTTAACAAATGCGCTGTTACAGGCGGACCCAACCAGCGCGGTGGATACCATTATTCGCACCTCACGTTTGCCACGTACCCTGCTGGCAATGGGGGTAGGTGCTTTTCTGGCGGTGGCGGGCGGCTTGATGCAGGCATTAACCCGCAACCCGTTAGCCGCGCCGGGGCTGTTTGGCGTTAATGCCGGTGCGGCGTTGATGATTGTGCTGGTGGGCAGTTTTTTCGCCATTAGCTCCCCCTGGGTCACATTGTGTCTGGCGTTTACCGGCGCGTTTGCCACCGGCACGCTGGTCTGGTTGACCAGCCGCATTAGCAAAGGCCCGCTCAATCCACTGCGCCTGGTGCTGGCAGGTGTTGCCATTACCGCGCTGTGTAACGCCTTTACTCAGGCGATACTCGTTATTGACCAGGAAACGCTCGATACCATGCTGTTCTGGCTGGCGGGCAGTCTTGCTGGAAATGATCTTGTGCATCTGTACCCGGTACTGCTCCCTGGCGTGCTGTTGGTGGTCGCTGCCTGCCTGTTCGCCGGGCAAATGAACGTGCTGAACGCTGGCGAAGAGATCGCCCGTGGGCTCGGGCTCAACATCGCACTGGTACGGTTGCTGGCAAGCGTCCTGGTGATTGGACTGGCGGGCTGCGCGGTAGCGCTGGCGGGCAATATCGGCTTTGTCGGGCTTATTGTGCCGCATATCGCCCGCCAGTTGTTTGGCAGCGATCTGCGCCAGTCGCTCCCGGCCAGTGCCGTGCTCGGTGCTTTGCTGCTGCTGGGCGCAGACATTGCCGCCCGGGTTGTGATTTTGCCGCAGGAGGTTCCGGTGGGGGTGATGACGGCGCTCATGGGCGCGCCGTTCTTTATTTTGCTGGCGCAGCGCAGGGGGAACCATGCCGGATAGCCAACTTTTCCGTGTGGGGCCCTTTTCACGCCAGTTCTCGCCGCGTTTGCTGCCAGTATTGCTGGCTTGTTTACTCATCACCATGCTCGTCACCCTTGTGGCGCTGAGTATCGGCGATGTAGCGATTTCGCTGCCGCAAACCTTTTGGCTCCTGTTCCAGCCTGACGCCCGTCCGCAGAGTTTTATTCTGCATGAGTTACGTTTACCGCGCGTGGCGCTGGCGCTACTGGCCGGAGGCGGGTTAGGAATGGCCGGGCTCATCATGCAAACGCTGGTACGTAACCCGCTGGCCTCGCCGGATACCCTGGGCGTAACGACCGGAGCAAGCGCCGGTGCGCTGATATGGCTCTCCTTTTTCAGCCTGCAATACGGCAGCGCAGGGATGCCCTGGGCGGCGATGGCAGGCGCGGCCTGCGCTGTTGGGCTGATTTTCCTGCTCTCCTGGCGTAAAGGGCTCACGCCGCTGCGCCTGATTCTGACCGGTGTCGGTGTCTCGGCGCTGGCAGGGGCGGTCGTCACGTTAGTTCTGGTCTTTAGCCCGCTTACCACCACCTTTTCCGCCTGGGTGTGGCTAAGCGGCAGCGTCTATGCCGCGACCTGGGAGAAGGTGCTAAGGCTGCTGACGATTTATCTCTGGGCACTTCCGGTGGTGGTTTTTTTGCTGCGCTACCTGAAAACGTTGCAATTGCATGATGAGCTGGCGACCGGACTCGGCGTGCGAGTACATCCCCTGCGGGTGCTGTTGTTGCTCGGTTGCGTGGTGCTCTCCGGCGGGGCGATTGCGCTGGTGGGGGCAATGGCTTTTGTCGGTCTGATAGCGCCGCACATTGCCAGGCGGGTGATGCGTCAGGGCTTTTTTGGTCAGGCCTTTGTTACCGTTTGCTGTGGGGGCTGCATGGTGACCACCGCCGATCTGCTGGCCCGAACCCTGTTTCGGCCCGCTGATATTCCGGCCGGGGTTTTTGTGGAGCTGGCCGGTGCGCCGTTCTTTTTATGGCTGCTTATCCGGCAGCGAACGTAACCGATGAGGAAAACGTGTCTCTCACAACGCAAAAGCTGAGCATCAGCTACCACCAGCAACAGGTGATCGATTCGCTGGATTTAGCCCTGCCAGCGGCAAAAGTGTCGGTGCTGATTGGCAGCAACGGCTGCGGTAAAAGCACGCTGCTTAAAGCCATGGCGCGACTGCTGACGCCACAGTCAGGGACGGTCATTCTTGATGGCGCGGACATTCACACCAGCAATACGGCGCAGATTGCCCGCCAACTGGCCATCTTGCCGCAAACCCCCGTCGCACCGGAGGGTATCACCGTGCGTCAACTGGTCAGCCTCGGGCGTTTTCCTTACCAGAACTGGCTGCGACAGTGGTCAGCGGAAGATGAACAGCAGGTGGAGGAGGCGTTACGCCTGACGGGAACCTCCGCTCTGCAACATCGCCCGGTGGATGCGTTATCCGGCGGGCAGCGTCAACGGGTATGGATTGCCATGACGCTGGCACAGGCGACAAACACCGTGTTACTGGACGAGCCCACAACCTACCTTGACCTGGCGCATCAGATTGAGATTCTGGAACTGTTGCGCGGCCTCAATCAGCTGCAGGGCAAAACCATTGTGATGGTACTGCACGACCTGAACCTGGCCTGTCGTTATGCCGATCACCTGGTGGCCGTACATCAAGGCCGGGTGTATGCGCAAGGGGCGCCAAAGCAGATCATGACGGAAGCTCTGGTGAACAAGGTGTTTAATTTGCGCTGTCGGATTATTGACGATCCTTTCTTCCATACGCCGTTGTGCATTCCTTTTCCGGGAGAATCGCATGCTGACGAGTGAGGAACATACGTACCTGCAAACCGTGTTTCGCCTGCGCTCACTCGCACAGGCAGACTGGCGAAGCGTGCCGGGCGAGGCACTGCGGGATGCGCAAACCTGTCGGGAGGTACTTGCGCGCGTGATGCCGCTTATCGGTGCGCCGGACCTGGCGATTGCCGCGTCGCTTTTCGCCAAAAGAGTGGCATTTCTCGCATCCGGAAGTGTGCTTTACGCGATGAGTGTGTTTGATAAAGGCCTGCCGTTATCACTCACGGCGTGTCGACTGGAATATGCGCACGATAACGGTTTGTGGACATCGTCGTTGCCAGCCGATATTACGGCGACGGGGTACGCCCCAGGTGCGCGTGATGCGTGGCGTGAAACCGTTGTCAGTACCTTATTCAGAACGTTTTTCGCGCCGCTGTGGCAGAGCCTGTCACAGGTGAGCGGTTTGCCGGAGCACATTCTCTGGGAAAATACCGCTGTGCGGGTCTACTCCTTATATCAGGGACGGATGGAGGGGCTTAGCGCCGATCAGGAGAAGCGCCAACAGGCGGATTTTGCCTGGCTGCTGGAAGAGGGTGACCCGTCACTGTTTGGCCTGCCATGGAACCCGTTAAGACGTTTTCGTCGGCCCCTGCAAAAAGACGTGGCGGGAAACAGGGTGCGCTTTCGCCGCACCTGCTGTTTTTATTACAAAACGGTGCAACCTGTGGAGTTTTGTCACAATTGCCCGCTGTGTAAGGCAACGTCGTTCTAGATTGCGTGCGCAGCGGTTATGGGCGGGAGCTTAGTGGTATCATACAGCGCGGGCCTGCCAGGGCGAAAAACTCAGGCAGGCAATGAGCCGCAGGGACCGGTAAGGACGCTACGGAGTTCGCTTAAAGGAACCGCTTTTGCAAAGTACCACCCCTGCGCGCAGCCTCCCGGTACGTTATCTTTCAAAAACTGATACTGTATGTCTGTCTCCACCCCTTCAAAGACCACTATTTTAGGTATGCTTTTAAACATCTCTATCAAACCAGGAAGAATATCTTTATTGGTGGATTCTGTTCCTATTGAATCCGTTATCGACTTATCAATCTTAATTTCGCCCACGTCAAGCAAGGAAAGCCAGTTCAGGTTTGAATAACCGGTTCCGAAATCGTCGAGGGCAAACATAATACCGGTCCCCTTAAAAAGGTCCATCGAACGCTTAATATCTTCTGTACCGGAACTTTGCCTTTCTGTAATTTCAAGAATGATCGATTCGCCTGCAACGTTTTCATCTTTTAACGTGCTGAGTAGTTTTTCACGAAACTCCTCCGAGCAGATGTCCGCGCAACTGACGTTGATGCTAAGGGTGATATCGCTGTTCTGCAGTATCGGCGCACACTCTCTAATGGAATGCTCAACCACATACAGGCTAATCTTATTTATTAAGCCATTTTTTTCCGCAAGAGGAATAAATATATCCGGGCCGATACGTCCGATTTGAGGATCCGTCCAGCGTAACAATACCTCGACGCCAGTTATTTGGCGGTCTTTAAGCCTGTAGATGGGTTGATAGACAAAATGCAGCTCGCGGTTTTCGATTGCGTGTTTCAGTCGGGAAAGTAAAGACTCTTTATGTGACACGTTATTAACGTACAGCGCGCCAATCAACAGACCGATGATAAGCGATGCACTAAACAGAGAAATCAGGATATACAGATTGTTTTTGAAAAATAAAGGAAGTGATGTCCCGGCAATAACGCAAATGTCATTCGTACTATTACAGGCATGCTCCGTAAAATACAACCAGAAATGTGCTTTGTTATGTTCTACAGACTCCAGTAATTGTGTGTTTTTCCCAATCATAAAAAAATGATTTTCATGTTTGAAATCACCTATGATGGCATCAAAATCCATCTTATTGGCTTCCTCCCAAAAACGCTGGAAGGCAAAAGGTGACACCGTTATGGCGAAATTACTGGTATAAAAGACGTCTGCCGTAATGTTTTCTTCAATCTGCGCATCAAAGACCCACGTATAGCTCCCCCGGTTGACCTTATTTCTGAACATGTTCAACGAAAGGGGCGCGTTCAGTTTTCCCCAGAGGGCCGAACAGACAATTTTCTCATCCTCAACATAGGCGATATCTTTAATAAGGGGGTAAGGCCACAGCCGTTTACGCAGCGCCTGCTGGTATTGAGCACTGCATGGTTCATAGACCGCAAACTCTTGTCGCAGCCCATCAATCAGTTTAACTTGCGAAATAAGGCTATTGCTGCGTGTCAGAATGGATTCAGCATAATCTTCCAGTTTTTCATGGGTATAGATATAGTACACCCCCAGGCCTGCGCCATACAGGGCACCGAAGGTTAACACTATGGATAATGCGTAAATGCCGATCCTGTGGTGGAGAGTTCTCAGTATTTGCAGTGGCATTGTTGACAACATTCCCCTGTCTTTATGGTTATCCAACGTGCACGCTCGGTACAGTATTAACCTTCTCTCAGTCATGCTCTCAGACCTGAGAGGTAAACCGCACTTATCGTGATTATCGGCCATACTCCCCGGGACTTTATCTGTTATCGCTGTTCATTCCTGCGACCTTCGTCAACACCAGTGGAATGGCGCCATGAATTGCAAAAAAGTAGCCTTTCAAAGGTGAATGTTAAAAAGAGTGATTCCCGTAAAGATTCTCAAAGCAATACAATATTCGACACCCGCAAATATTTAAAAGAGAAATATCTTAACGCCGACGCTGAGATTGACCGTGAATGGCCTGAGCACCGGTCGGTTCAGCAAGGGGAGTGATCAGGTTTGGTTTAACTTTAATGATGCACTGATTTGTCTGCGCCAGCGCGAGTATTTGCGTGGCGGTTAGTTGCTTAACCGTCTGAATTAATTCAATGTCCATGTTTAAAAAGCTTTCGGCTTGTTTGGCATCTTCAGTTGCTACGCGTTGTGCCAGTAAAAGATATGACAAATTAAGATTGTGAATTTCTTTAAGGACAGAAACTTGTGTGGTCATTTATACGCCGGATTAAGAAACGGAAGAGAGAGGTGTTCACCAGGAAAACCCGCTGCTGTTATGATACATGCAAAATACAACTTTCGTGTGAAAATTTACATTATTTTCACAATGCGGTTATATCTGCCTGGAAATTATTTTTTTTGCATGGCATTATTAAAGTGATTTAATAATGAAAGTCATTCGCGTTGGCGTTACGGAAATTATGTTTCTATAACAGAGAAAACCTGATGGCTGGCTAATATGCTATTAGCCGTTTTTAACGGCATCTTCACGGTCCTGGCTGTTGCCCAGGGCACGCTTCGCGCACCAGATGCGCTCCATGTTCATCCGGCACATCTATATTCACTTTATAACGATCTTATTCCCATATTTCGCATATACGAAAGCGAGGTGTTATGGTCACTTAATCTGACCAGGATCAAAAACTATTCCCCTTAATTAATATAAAAATGCATGATGTTCCGCCACCCACCATTCTAATTCTGTTTTTCAACTTAGCTTACTCAGGAACGGTTAATATATTTATTACCAAAAAATCTTTTTAGTCACACTTCGTTTATTACTAGAGTTGATTTCCGGACAATTTTGAAGGAAAACAACCATGACCTCAACCCAGCGCATTGCCCGTCACGATACTGATTTACTGGACATTTACCCCGTTGCCGGAAATATTGGCGCGGAGATACGCAATATTTCGCTTTCGGCTGATCTTGATGATAACCATATTCAGCAAATTGAAAATGCACTCGTAAAATATAAGGTTTTATTCTTCCGTAAACAGCATCATTTGACCGATGAAGCCCATCAGGCCTTCGGTGCGCGTCTGGGTAAGATCGTGGCGCATCCTACGGTGCCGTCGCCTGCGGGCACCAAATTGTTCGAGCTGGATGCCTCCAAAGGTGGTGGTCGGGCTGACTCCTGGCACACTGATGTCACCTTTGTGGATGCTTTCCCGAAAATATCCATTCTGCGCGGTGTCACCATCCCGGAATATGGTGGTGATACCGTCTGGGCGAATACCGCATTAGCCTATGAATTATTGCCGGAATCGTTAAAACAATTTGTCGGCACACTGCGCGCTATTCACAGTAATAATTACGACTACGGCGCAGAACGTATTGTCACCGAAGAACATCGCCTTAATCACCATAAAAATGTTTTTGTCTCTTCCGTATGGGAAGCGGAACATCCGGTAGTACATGTTCATCCGGTAACCGGCGAGCGCGCCTTATTACTTGGTCACTTTGTGAAAAAACTGGTCGGCTTTAACAGCCGTGAATCGGCGCAGCTTTTTGAATTACTGCAAAATCGTATTACTCGCCTGGAAAATACCGTGCGCTGGCAGTGGCAGCAGGACGATGTGGTTATCTGGGATAACCGCAGCACTCAGCATTACGCCGTCAATGATTATGGCAACCAGCCACGTCTGGTCCGTCGCGTCACTATTGAAGGCGAACCGGCCGTCGCCATTGACGGCAGCCGTAGCCGCACCGTAACTCGTCCGCAGGATGCCGTAAACGAAACCCCAGACAGGGAAGTGAACTATGCAGCGTCGTGATTTACTCAAGGCTATGGCGGCGTTCGGGGTCTACAGCATGATCCCGGCTATCGCGCGGGGGGCAAATGTGGCCCGCAAATATGATGGCGTGACGCTCAATGTCTCCACCTTCAGTACCGCCTGGCCGCAACTGATTCGCCAGTGGCTGCCGGAATTTGAAGCCCTGACCGGGGCAAAAGTGCAGCTCGATACGCCTGCTTTCCCGGTTTACAACCAGCGTGCCGACCTGGAACTGTCGACACGCGGATCGGCCTATGACGTGGTCAACGTCACCTTTATCTACACCAGCCGCTGGATCAACGCGGGTTGGCTGACCCCGTTGGATGAGTTTGTCGCCAATCCCAATCTCACGCCGGCTGACTGGGGGTTACAGGATTTTCTGCCTGCTACCCTGGCGGCGGAAACCGGACGCGATGGCAAATTGTACGGCATCCCTTATGTGGTGGAAGCCATGCTGACCGGGGCCTCACGCTATGATCTGATTCAACAGGCCGGGCTGGCATTCCCGAAAACCACCGATGATCTGGTGAAGGTTCTACAGGCGGTGAACAAGAAAGAGCGCGTCGCCGGGTATGTCACCGACAATCACTATGGCTGGACCTTTATTCCCTATCTGCAGGCCTTTGGCGGCAACGTGTTCCGCGCGCCGCCGGATGACCTGTTCCCGACGCTGGATACCCCGGAAGCGGTGCAGGCGGCTGACTATTTTGCCCGCCTTATTCGCGAGTTTGGCCCGAACGGCGGCATCACCTATACCGCCGACCAGTCCTTGCAGGCGCTAAAACAGGGAAGGGTGAACCTCTCTGACGCCAGCCAGACCTACCTCGCACAACTGGGCAATGCGGAAAGCTCGCGCACTCTGAACACGGCTCATTTTGGCCCAATGGTCAACGGGCCAAAAGGGTGGTTCCCCGGCATGGCGACCCATGCGCTGGGTATCCCGGCAGGTTCGAAAAATAAAGAGGCGGCGTGGGCGTTTATCCAGTGGGCGCTTTCGAAACAGAACACGGCACGCACGCTGGCCGCCGGATACGGTTCACCGACCCGGCGCAGCGATATCGACTCGCCGGTGTTCCGTTCTAAGCAGGTGATCAACGGCGTCGATCTGGCGCAGCTTTCCATTGATGCCATCGACCAGGCGGGCAAGGGCGGTTACATGAAATACCGCACCGTGGAGTTTTATCCGCAGGTTGACCAGCAATTGAACAAAGCCATTGCGCTTATTGCCTCCGGCCAGCTTTCGGCAAAAGAGGCGATGGCCCAGGCGCAGGCCGGGACGATTGCGGATTTAAAACGCGCCGGGGCGAAGATTTAGAGCCTGAATACAGGCTATTTTATTTGTCATTTTGGCCCTGGGCAGGGCTCACACAAAACGCATAGCGTTTTGAACGCCCGTTAGGGCGGCCCGGAGGGTGTGCGAAGCTAATAATCCTCACGTACTTCAAGTACGCTCCGGTTGTTCCGCGCTGTCCGGGTCCAAACTGCCTGCAACAATTACGCCTGTAGTTCAGGCTCTATGGAATTGAAACGATGGCACAACTCAAAAGCTGGCGTCAACGCCAGCATTACGCCTGGCTGCTGGGGTTATCGCCGTCGCTTGTGGTGCTGACGCTGTTAACCCTGGTCCCGGCGGCGGCGCTGCTGGTCACCAGCCTCACGCCGTTCAGCCTGACTAACCCGGAAGCGACATTCACCTTTAGCAACCCACTGGTGAACTATCAGCAGTTGCTGCATGACGACCGCTTTCTCAACTCGCTGGTGACGCAGCTTAAGCTATCGGTGGTGAGCGTTTTCTTCCAGGTGCTGATCGGACTGCTGCTGGCGCTGCTGCTGAATGGCTCATCGCGGCTGCTCAACGGGGTGCGTACTTTGTTGCTCATCCCTATGGTACTGCCGCCGATTATCGTGGCGCTGATCTGGAAAATTATCTACACCCCGGACATCAGCCCGCTGCACCAGATTCTGGAGCGCATCAACCTGCCTCTGAACTCGCTTATCGCCAACCCGGACACCGCGCTGTGGGCGATAGTGGTGGCCGACGTCTGGCAGTGGTTTCCGTTCACCATGTTGATGGTGCTGGCGGCCCTGCAAATGGTGCCCAGTGAACCGCGCGAAGCGGCAAGCCTCGACGGTGCCTCGTCATTCAACATCTTCCGCTACATCGTATTGCCGCACCTCAAACCGGTACTGGCGGTGTGCGTTCTGTTTCGTCTGATCGACAGCTTCAAAGCCTTTCCGCTGATTTACATCCTCACGGACGGCGGACCGGGCTCGGTGACAGAAGTCACTAACTACTACGGTTTTATTCAGGCTTTTAACTTTTCCTGGTGGGGATACGGCAGCGCCATCGCGGTGGTGATCCTGGTCGGGGTGTTTATTTTAAGCTGGCTGATTGGCCGTGCGGGGTGGAATGATGACAGTACAGCACACTGATGAACGCCGTCCGCTCGCGCTCACCGTTACGCGGCGCAAAAAGTGGCGTTTCAAAGGCAAGCGCACGCTGGCGGCGTTACTGCTGCTGGTGTTGTTTCTCGCACCTTTCCTGTGGATGGTCATCATGTCGTTGCGCCCGTCGATGGATGCGTTCGACCTGACGCTGTTTTTCACGCCCACGCTGGAGGCGTATCGCCAGTTGATTGCCGGGAATTTCCTGCAGCCGTTTGGCAACAGCCTGATGGTCAGCGTGATTTCCACGGTATTTTCGCTCCTGCTCGGCGTACCTGCCGCCTGGGTGCTGACGCGCTGGCGTTTTCGCGCCCGTCGTTATGTGGCGCTGTGGATCCTGGTGACGCGCATGGCGCCCCCCATCGCCTTTACCATTCCGTTCTTTCTCGCCTTTCGCTGGCTTGGCCTGCAGGACACCATTATCGGACTGGCGCTTGTCTATCTCACCTTTAACCTGGCGGTCGTTATCTGGCTGATGCAGACCTTCTTTGCCGCCATTCCGGTCACGCTGGAAGAGGCGGCGTGGATGGATGGCTGCTCCCTGTGGGGCAGTTTCTGGCGGGTGTCGCTGCCGCTGGTTAAACCGGGCCTCGCGGCGACTGCCATTCTCTGTTTCATCTTCTCGTGGAACGACTTTTTCTACGCCCTGATTTTAACCCGTACTAACGCCATTACCGCCCCGGTCGCCATTGTGAATTTTCTGCAATACGAAGGGTGGGAGTGGAGCAAAATCGCCGCCAGCGGCACGCTGGTGATGTTGCCGGTGGTTGCCTTCACCCTGCTGGTGCGGCGCTATCTGGTACAGGGCTTAACCGCTGGTGGACTTAAGGATTAATAATGGCAACCCTGACACTCAACAACATCGCAAAACGTTTTAACGGGCAGACCATTATCCCTGGTCTGGATTTGACCATTCACCACGGCGAATTTATTGCCCTGGTGGGGCCGTCCGGCTGTGGAAAATCAACGCTGCTGCGTATGATTGCCGGGCTGGAGGGTATCGACGGCGGCGAGCTGATTCTGGACGGCGAGGTGATTAACGATCTCTCGCCCCAGGAGCGTAACATGGCGATGGTCTTTCAGAACTACGCGCTCTATCCGCACATGACGGTGGCGGATAACCTCGGTTTCTCGCTCAAAATGCAGGGCGTGGCGAAGGCGAAAATTGACAGCCAGGTGCGCCAGGCCGCCGACACGTTAGGGCTGACGCCGCTGCTGGCGCGTAAACCGTCGCAGCTTTCCGGCGGGCAGCGCCAGCGTGTGGCAATGGGCCGCGCGATCCTGCGCCATCCGCGTCTGTTCCTGTTTGATGAGCCGCTCTCTAACCTCGACGCCAAACTGCGCGTGGAGCTGCGCACTGAAATCAAGGCGCTGCATCAGCGGCTTAACACCACCATGATTTACGTCACTCACGATCAGATTGAGGCCATGACCATGGCTGACCGTATCGTGGTGCTGCGCGACGGGCATATTGAGCAGGTGGGCACGCCGCTGGAGTTGTACGACCGCCCGGCCAACGCCTTTGTTGCGAGCTTTATCGGTTCGCCATCAATGAACCTGTTCACCGGACACGTGGAGCGGCCTGGCATCGTGATGACCGATGACGGCATTGCCCTGCCGGTAGCCCAGACGCCGGGGCTGGATATCGGGCAGCGAGTGCTCTATGGGGTGCGACCACAGCACTTTGTGCTGACGCCGGGGGCGTCGATCGATGCCCATGTCAACGTGGTGGAACCCACCGGTTCGGAAACGCAGATCCTACTCAATATCGGCCAGCAAAAAGTGACCACGCTGTTTCATCAGCGCGTGGCGGCACTGCCGGGTGAAACGTTGAAAATTCTGCCGGATGCCCGTCATGCTCATCTGTTTGATGCCGCAAGCGGCGTGCGACTCAATTAACGCTGAGGGAGGTAATGAACAGGAACGCGATTGTCTTTGGCGTCGATGGATTAATGATGCCGCCTGTCAAAAAGTCGCTGCCGCAACCGCGCCTGTAGAGTTATTGCGTGACGTTGTCACTTAATATCAGAGCCCATGGGTATGTCATCTTAACCCAGGGGGAGGAGCGCGACAGACGGGCGCAACCATTGCTTATCGGCCTGGCGTTAAACGCGCTACCCTCGACGGTTCTATAATGCAGGCGTTACTGGCGCCAGATGGGACAGAAAGATGACCGAACATCGTTATACCCGTTACGGGAGTTTGCAAAACAAAGTGGTGGTGATCACCGGCGGGGCCAGCGGGATTGGCGCGGATCTGGTGGCGGCGTTTCGCCAGCAGGAGAGCCGGGTACATTTTCTGGATATCGATATGACGGCGGGGAGTGCGCTGGCGCAGGCTCGTGGCGCCTGTTTTCATCCGGTCGATGTGCGAAATATTGCCGCGTTGCGCGAGGCAATCAACAACATTGCCGCCCGGGAAGGCCGCATTGATGTGCTGATCAATAACGCCGCCCGTGACGACCGGACCGATACCTTCACGGTGGAGCCGGAGGCCTGGCGCGAGAGCCTGGCGGTGAATCTTGACCACCAATTCTTTGCCAGTCAGGCCGTTGCCGCGCTGATGCAAAAAGGCGAGGGCGGCAACATCATTCTGACCAGCTCCACCAGCTTTATGAAGGGCAGACCGGGCATGTCCGGTTACACCACGTCAAAGGCGGCGATTGTCGGGCTAAGCCAGACGCTGGCGCGCGAACTGGGGCCATCGGGCATTCGCGTTAACTGCATCGTGCCGGGGGCGATTTCCACCCCACGTCAGCAGGCGCTGTGGCGCACGCCGGAATCCGAAAAGGAGATCCAGGCCATGCAGTCGCTGGATATCACCCTTGAAGGCCGGGACGTTGCCGCTATGGCGCTGTTTGTCGCCTCCGATGACGCCCGTGGCTGTACCGGGGGGCTCTTTTTTATCGACGCCGGTATCCGCCTGGTGTGACCGCATCTTCACCCCCGCACGCTGGCCGCGCGCACGTGCAGGGCGCGCCGGGGCGTCGTGATGATAGTGGTGACGACGCCCACAATATGCGCGCCTTCCTCCTCATCAATGTATACCGTGCGATAGTTTTCGTTCTCTGCCACCAGGCGCGGCGGTGAGAGGCGTAAACGCCGGACGGTAAAACCGCTCAGCAGGCGGGCGACGACGATATCGCCATCCGCCGGTTGCAGGCTGCTGTCCACCAACAGTAAGGAGCCGGGCAGGATCGCCGCGCCGCACATAGCATCGCTGGCGGTGCGCAGTACATAGGTTGCGGACGGGTGGCTAATCAAGTGTGCCACCAGGTCGATCGCGCCTTCGATGTAATCGGCCGCCGGGCTGGGAAAAGCGCTGGTTGTCATTGCATGTCGCTCCCACGTAATGGCAGGCATAAGGCTGCCTGACAAACCTGTAGACGTCCTGATAAAGGTGAGGCTTTCGCCGCTGAAACATCCATGGTTACTGTTTTTATGTTTTACTGTGTTTATATACAGTATCGCCAAAAAGGAGTATCGATCAAGCCGCCTCGCTGCGATTTTTGTGAAGAGATTGATGGCACAAGGATTTTTGTTGGATGATGAAAAAATGCGCGATTCGGGTATTTCTGGCCCTCGTCTGGCCGCAGGCAACCTTGAGAATAATAAGGGAAAAAACGCTATTTTATTATTTCGCGGCGGTGGACGTTTTTTACATTCACTGGGCCAGCCACTACACTTAGCAGCAGTTTAACCATTGGATGGCGAAAATGACGGCATTGAAAACCCATAATTTCTTTTTTATCGTTCTGTTGTTGCTGGTCAGTGTGGCGTTTTTTAGCCTGATCCAGCCGTACTATGCAGCTATTATCTGGGCCGTTATTCTGGCGCTTATTTTTTATCCGCTGCGGGTGAAATTATCCGCCTGGTTACGGGGGCGTGACGGCATTGCTTCGTTGCTGACTGTACTGCTTATCTGCGTATTGGTTTTTATTCCATTAATGGTTATTGTTACGTCACTGATTGCGGAAATTAATGCGCTTTATCAACGGTTGCAAAATAACGCCACGGATTTACCACAACTCTTTACTGACAGTATTAGTTATCTGCCCGGCTGGGCGCAGGGATATTTACGTGACAATGACTTTGATTCTGTAGGCGCCATTCGCGAAAAATTATCGGGCGTGGCGCTGAGCTCCGGGCGATATCTGGCGGGCAGCGCAGTGATTATTGGTAAAAATACCCTGAGTATTACCGTCAGTTTCTGTCTGATGGTCTATCTGCTGTTCTTTTTACTGAAAGACGGCTCCCGGCTGGTTCGCAGAATATTTACGGCTATTCCGCTGACGGACAAAATCAAACGCCGCCTGTTCCATAAATTTGCCAGCGTCTCCCGCGCCACGGTGAAAGGGACACTGGTGGTAGCAATTGTGCAGGGGGCGCTGGGAGGCTTCGGCTTCTGGTTTTCCGGCATTAACGGCAGCCTGTTGTGGGGTTCGCTGATGGCATTCATGTCGCTGATCCCGGCGGTCGGTACGGCGCTTATCTGGGTTCCGGCGGCTATTTTTCTCTTCTCCACCGGGGAAATTATCACCGGTACAATGATGACGCTCTATTTTGTCGTGGTGGTCGGGCTGGCTGATAATATCCTGCGGCCATTATTAGTCGGCAAAGATACCCGAATGCCCGATTATTTAATTTTGCTGACTACGCTTGGCGGGTTGCAATTCTTTGGCATTAACGGTTTTGTGCTGGGGCCAATGATTGCCGGGCTGTTTATTGCATCATGGAATTTACTTGCCGAAGACCGTGCGCTGGCGATGAAATCGGAACAATAATCTGTATTGCCGCCGCCGATATTTTTCACCGGCGGCTGTGATACCATTTCCACAAGCCGGTGAGCACAGGTAAAGAAGTGAAAAGAATTTGAGGAAAAACAGGCCCTGTGGTAGAAATAGGGCGTGTTTTACTACTGAGGACAATCGTTCCGCCGCGATGAGAAGCAATGTGCGGATATTGTAATTTTATGGATAATCTGTTCAGGACGTTCATTTCTGGCTTTCCCCGTCTTACTTCTTCTGTCTTTCTGCTTTCCGGCGAACAACACTGGCGCTCGGCGCTATAGTCCTTTTCTCTCTGCTCAGGTTCGCGTAAACCACGCGACTTCCATTTTTTACGCTCTGGGTTTTCCGTTAGGGAAGAACCCTGCAGGATTATATTCTCAAGCAGGAGAAACATGATGATTTACTGGATATTATTAGCGCTGGCCATTGTGGCTGAAATAACCGGCACATTATCAATGAAGTGGGCAAGTGTGACCAACGGACACGCCGGTTTTATTCTGATGCTGGTGATGATTGCACTGTCATATATTTTATTATCATTCGCGGTTAAAAAGATTGCCCTCGGGGTGGCCTATGCCCTGTGGGAAGGGATCGGTATTTTATTGATCACCCTGTTTAGCGTTGTGTTGTTTGATGAAGCGCTCTCGCCGATGAAAATTGCCGGGCTGATGACGCTGGTGGTCGGGATTGTGCTTATCAAATCGGGCACCCAGAAAGCGGCTAAGACGCCGCAGGAGCGCCGCAATGCAACAGTTTGAGTGGGTTCACGGCGCCTGGCTGGCGGTGGCCATTGTGCTGGAGATCGTCGGCAATATTTTCCTTAAATTTTCAGCCGGTTTTCGCCATAAATTATACGGAATTGGCTCGCTGGTGGCGGTGCTTGGTGCCTTTGCTGCGCTGTCTCAGGCAGTAAAAGGGATAGATTTGTCAGTAGCTTACGCGCTCTGGGGTGGGTTTGGCATTGCCGCGACCCTGGCGGCGGGCTGGATCCTCTTCGGCCAGCGTCTGAATAATAAAGGCTGGATGGGGGTTATCTTACTGGTTGTGGGTATGATACTAATAAAACTCGCCTGATGTGATCGCTGCCCGAATCAGAGGCAGCGAAATCCACCGACTGTATTACGCTTAGTTAACGGAAGTCCTCAACTGGCTGTTTTTCCTGTTAAGGATAGAGGGGGCAGTGCATGTTGAACCCATTTAGCTGGCGGAATATCCCGAATGCCAAAACCCTGTTCGTCATGATCTTCCTGGCAGGGATTGGGCTTATTTTTTCTATCGTTGCGCTGCTCTACCTTTCATTACATCTGATCAGTAGCAAAGCCAACGAAATTGATGAACACCGTACCGTACTGTCCGTGCAGGGGGCGATTCAGACCTCGGTAAATCGCGTGCGCTCGCTGGTCATTGATAACGCCGTCTGGGATGACGCGGTGCGGGAAGCGTATCGCCCACAGCTTGATACACAATGGCTCTACAAAACCTGGGGTGAGGGATTTAAAGTCAATAATCTCTATGACGGCACCTTTATTCTTGATGAAAACTTCAACGTATTATGGGGAGCGTTTCACAGCGCCACATTTACGGAACATTCGCTCGATTTTTTTGGCAAGGGTTTACAGGCGCTCATCCGTAATAATTCGGCTTCACTGATTTCCAGTAATGACATTTATGCCGGGATTACCCGTACCCGCAGCGGCACCGCATTTATAGGGATAGGCCTTATCCGCCCGATGGTGGGTAATTTAGCGGTTAATGATAATACCCGACGTTATCTGGTGATTACCCGCCACCTGAATACACAAATTCTTAAAGAGCTGGGCGATACCTTCCAGATAGCCGATTTAGCGTTCACGGAGCAGAAGCCGGATGAATTCGCCGTGCCGCTGGAAAGTTCGGCGGGGGAAGTGCTGGGCTGGTTAGACTGGTCACGGCGCCTGCCGGGCGCGGAAGCTGCCGAGGCGGCCTCTGCCAATATTCGTCAAATCGCCCTGCTGGCATCGGGATTGATCCTCCTGTTTATTCTCCTGAGCAGCGCCGGGTTGTATAAGCTGGCGAAAGGGGAAAATATTGCCCGTCGGATTGCCTTAACCGACTGGCTGAGCCACCTGCCTAATCGCCGCGCCCTGATTGAACATCTCGATAAGCTCGCCGCGCGGGGCGACACCAGTATGATGAGCGTCGCCTTTGTCGATCTTGATGGGTTCAAGGATGTGAACGACATTTACGGGCATGACGTGGGGGACCGCCTGATCAGAACTATCGCCCAGACGTTACGGGAGAAAGTGCCGACGCAGGGGATGCTGGCGCGGATGGGGGGCGATGAGTTTGCCATGACCATTGGCGGCCCCTGGGCAGAGGAGCAGACCGCAAGATTTGCCGAGTATGTCCTGGCGTATCTGAATAACCCCATCCAGGTGGGAGAGCGGACGATCCATATTGGAGCCAGTATTGGCATCGCCAGCGGCACGCTGGTGGAGTGCACCAGTACTGAGCTTTTCCGCCGTGCCGATATCGCCATGTACCACTCAAAAAGTATCGGCAAAGGGCGCATCACGCATTACGATGCGGCGCTGAACAGTGCTCGCGAGCGGCAGTTGCTGATTGAAAATGATATCCGTAACGGTATGGAACGCGATGAATTCGATGTCTGGTATCAGCCCATTGTGGATGCGCGTAGCCTGGCGATGGTTGGCGTCGAAGCACTTGTCCGCTGGCCGCGCCGCCCGGGTGGAGAACTTAAGCCCGATGATTTTATTGTGATTGCGGAAACCAGTGGCCTGATTTACGAACTGGGGCAATTTGTTCTGCGTCGTGCCTGTAACGATCTGCAGGCGTATAGCGATTTAAAATTGTCGGTAAATATCTCCCCGGCGCAATTTCGCGACCCGGATTTTGAAGATAAGGTGGCGAAGGTGCTGAAAAGTACGCGCTTCCCGCCAGCACGTCTGCAACTGGAAGTGACCGAAACCTATGTAGTGGAAAATCCGGAGCGCGCACATATCGCTATTACCACCCTGAAAGCGCTGGGCATGTCGGTCGCACTGGACGATTTTGGTACCGGATACTCCAGTATCGGCTACCTGAGACGCTTTAATTTTGAAACGATCAAAATTGATAAATCCCTGGCCGGACTGGTGGATGATGATGAACAAGCCTCGGCGCTGGTGAGCGGCACAATTCGTATCGCCAGTGCGCTGGGAATGATGGTGGTGGCCGAAGGCGTGGAAAATGAAAAGCAGATGAAGATGCTACGATTGGCCGGTTGCGACCAGTTACAAGGCTACTGGTTTAGCGAACCCATGCCGCTGGACGACATTTTGCATTTTCGTCATCTGCGGCAGGGCTGATTTTACTCTTTTGCCAGCGCTTCGAGTTTGTCACGAAAACCGGTCACCGAAATGGCCCGGTTGTCGGCGCGCCAGCGATCTTTGGCGGCTGGGGCTGAACTCTGGACCGCAATAAGCTGCCAGCCTTCGGCGGTTTTCAGCATCAACGGCGAGCCGCTGTCGCCGGGCAACGTGTCGCATTGATGCGACAGAACGCTGTTTTGCGCCCAGCCGGTAACAACGCAGTTTTCGTGGCTGTACAGCGTCTCCAGATGATCGGCCGGATAACCCGACTGCGTCACTTTGCGCTCTGCCACTTTTAGCGCATCCGTCAGCGCCGCTTTATCACCCACAAACAGCGGTAACGGCGTAATGCCGGATGGCGGGTTGCGCAGCACAACCAGCCCAAAATCCCAGGGTGCCGCGGATGACGGCACGATCCAGCCATCGCCATCGGGTTTCAACCGTTTACCCAACGACGGATCGACGCGCCCTTCGATGCCGTGGATTTCATAACGCCAGGTTCCTTTCTGCGAAACAAACCGCAGCGCTACCGCTTTATCCGGTTTGCCGTTCGGCGGCGTCAACAGACAATGCCCGGCGGTTAAGGCCAGGTGAGGCGAAATAAGCGTCGCGGTACATAAATTGCCGCTTGCTGTTTCCAGTTGCCCAATCGCATCCCAGGGGGAGCGGGTCGGAGTGGTCACGCGAACGCGATCATCATGACCAAAGAACAGCGTCTTGATCTGAGCCGCATCAATGGTGTCATCATCACCATCGTCGGCATGTCCGTAAGCAGAAAAGAGAAAAAACGATCCCAGCAATAGCACAACGGTTTTTCGCATATCACACTCTGGTGGGGTAATTATGATTATTAAATGTGAACCCAGGTTTATAAACTATAGACGGGGCGAGAAAAAAGTGGGAGTAAAATCAGCGTGCTACATCAGGAAAGAAAAAGCCGAAGGGCAATGAGCGCGCAGACAATCAGCATTAACAGGATGAACTCGAAACGATAACGTCGCAGCATAGGCCCTCCAGAGAAAAACGGCGCTTCACCTCAGGGTTCAGCGCCGACGATTTACTCAGCCTGTACAGCAGGCGGGGTATTACACGGTAACTTATGCAGCCGGTTGAGCGGCTGGTTTAGTTGCAGTGTGTTTTACGTGTTTTTTATGGTGTTTTTTAGCAGCCTGAGCTTTCTGCTCTACAGCCGGTTTAGCCGCTGCTTTTTTGTGGTGTTTTTTCTTAGCAGCCTGAGCTTTCTGCTCTACAGCTGGTTTAGCTGCTGCTTTTTTGTGGTGTTTTTTCTTAGCGGCCTGAGCTTTCTGTGCAACGGTTTTTTTCTTGTGAACTTTTTTCGCATGCGTGGTTTTAGCCGGGGCAGCAGCAGGTGCAGCGGCCGGAGCAGCAGTAGTGGTGGTAGCCGGAGCTGCAGTTGTGGCTGCGGTATCAGCAGCGAACGCAACAGAAGACAGACCCATAGCAGCGGCAACAACCAGAGCTAATACTTTTTTCATTCTGATATCCTCGAATTTGGTTTCATTGTTCAACCCCACTGCGGGGCCGTTGAAGAGACTATACCGACAGCGATGATCTCTTTCCGTGAGTGATTGGTTTCGGCGTGTAACGGGATGTACAAACGAGGCGGGGGGCGCAGAACGTAGTCTTTGTTAGATGATGAAAGTGTTTATTTTCAGAGAGTTAGTTTTATTGTTATCAGTTGATCCATGTACATCCGCAAGGTGGACGTCATCGTTAATGTACGAATAAAGCCAGAAAGGGGGGCTGAAAGCCAGTACAGAGCCCCCCGGCATGATTCAAAGCAATTTATTCATGTTATAGCCGGTGACCTGGTAGCCATTGGCTTCATAGACTTTTTTGGCATGCGCATTTTCGGCGGCGACGCGTAATTTGATTTGCCGGATACCTTCGCCTGCCAGCAGAGCCTCCAGACTTTGCATCGCGCGGCTACCGAGCCCTTTACCGCGAAACGCGGGCAGGAGGTAAAAGTCATAAATAAATGCCGATTGATCCTCCCCATTCGCCCGGTACCATAAATAGCCAATCTGCACTTCGCTGCCGTTATCTGTATGCACGATGCTTTTCAGGCTTTGACCTTGCGTTTGCACACCGTCGGGCAGGCTGGTGGCAATTTCCCGTTTTGCCTGCGCCAACGCCGCATCCTGGGAGAGGTGATAATTAGCGGCAATCTCCGCAGCATAGTCGGGAATAAAATAGGCCAGAAAGCCTGCAAATTCCGTTTCAGGCATGGGGTGAAGCACAACCATATTTTTGCCTTTCAAAGTGATGGACTGGCACAGTTCAGCGCGCGGTGCGTGAACTGTGCCGGGGATGATTACAAATAACGCGCCGTTAAATGCTGGCGGAAATAGCGGCTGTTCAGCGCCTCGCCGGTGGCCTGTTCAATCAACTGCGAGGTGGAGAAACGGCTGCCGTGCTGCCAGATATTCTGCCGCAGCCAGTCAAACAGTGCGGAAAAATCACCTTGCGCAATAGCTTCGTCCAGCCCTGGCAGGGCATTTCGCGCGGCCTGGAAAAGCTGAGCGGCATACATCGCGCCAAGCGTATACGACGGGAAGTAGCCAAACCCGCCGTCCGTCCAGTGAATATCCTGCATACAGCCGTTACGGTAGTTACCTTCGGTTGACAAGCCCAGCCATGCCTGCATTTTTTCATTCCACAGGGCGGGGATATCGTCCACCTCTATCTCGCCGTTAATCAATGCTCGCTCAATTTCATAACGCAGGATCACATGGGCCGGATAGCTGACTTCATCGGCATCGACGCGGATAAAACCGGGTTTAACGCGCTGGTTCCAGGCGATGAAGTTACTTTCTTCAAACGCGGGTTGTGCGCCGAAATGTTGAATAATCGCGGGCAGCAGACGTTTCAGGAAGGCTTCGCTGCGGCCAAGCTGCATTTCAAAAAACAGACTTTGCGATTCATGGATGGCGGTAGAACGCGCCAGCGCGACCGGCTGCCCCAGCCACTGACGCGGCAGGTTCTGCTCATAGCGGGCGTGCCCGGTTTCATGCACCACGCCAAACAGCGCACTCAGCAGTTCATTTTCATCATAACGGGTGGTGATGCGCACATCTTCCGGCACGCCGCCGCAGAATGGATGCGCGCTGACGTCGAGACGCCCGGCGTTAAAATCGAAACCGAGTAGCGTCATGGCTTCCAGCCCCAGTTCGCGCTGGGTGGCGATCGGGAACGGGCCGACGGGGGCAATCAACGTTTCACGCGATTGCTTGTCAACCACGCGCTGCAGCAGGTCCGGGAGCCAGGATTTTAGGTCGGCGAACAGGACGTCCAGACGGGCGCTGGTCATGTCCGGTTCGAAAATATCCAGCAGCGCGTCATACGGCGAGCAGCCTTTTGCCTGGGCGCGGATCTTCGCCTCTTCGCGGCTGAGTTTTACCACCTCTTTCAGATTCGCGCTGAACCCGGCCCAGTCATTTGCCGAACGCTGAGTGCGCCAGGCATGTTCGCACTTGCTGCCCGCCAGTGCTTTGGCCTCCACCAGTGATTCCGGCAGCAGCGCGGCCTGCTGGTACTGGCGCGTCATCTCGCGCAGGTTGGCCTGCTCCACATCATTAAGTTCTTCCTGTAGGGCATTGCGCAGCCAGTCACCCACCTTTTTGTCGGTCAGGATTTGGTGCTGTAGCACCCCCAGTTCAGCCAGCGCCTCACCACGGGCGGTGCTGCCCCCTGGCGGCATCATAGCGAACATGTCCCATCCGGCGATGGCGGAGAGATGCTGAAAACGGCTCAGGCGCGTGAAGGTGCGGGTAAGGGATTGATAGTTTTGATTGTTATCCATATTGCCTCTGCAAGCGGGTTCGGAACGATATGAATGAGAGTACAGAGATTCAGGCGCTTATCAATGGACAAACAAGATTATTCGCCGGTTTATGGTGGGACATTACCAACTGAACCATAATGAAAAAGTCGCAGGTGATATATGTTGAATCAACCCTAAAGCCTAAATGATGAATCCCTTTGTGTGGATCTTATTTGCTCTTATGGTGCTTGACGCAGTACGTGAACTTTTAGGGGCATCGTCGATACTGGGGATGTTCTGATCTGCCCGGGCACAGAGCAAAAGCCCCGAAAAGATACCGGGGCTCTATGTTAACTCGTACCGCTTTAGCGTAAGCGGCGATGCAGTCTGCTGCCGACAAATAACGCCAGTAACAGCATCAGCGCAATAAAGCCGCCCACACCGTTCCAGCCATAGTTATGCCAGAACACACCACCGAGCGTACCCGCAATACTTGAGCCCAGATAATAGCTGAATAAATACAGCGATGAAGCCTGCCCTTTGGCGCGGCGCGCGCGCGGGCCAATCCAGCTACTGGCGACGGAGTGGGAAGCAAAGAAACCGGCAGTAAAAAGCAGCATACCGATAAAGATCGCCCACAGTGAAGGAAGTAACGTTAATAAAAGACCGGAAAGCATAATTGCAATCGAGGCGACCATCACCGGCCCACGACCATATTTGGCGGTCATTGCTCCGGCGCGTGGCGAACTCCAGGTGCCGGTTAAATAGGCGACGGAAAGTAACCCTACCACCGCCTGACTTAAAAACCACGGCGACGCCATTAACCGATAACCAATGTAATTAAACAGGGTAACGAACGAGCCCATTAACAGGAAACCCTCAAGGAATAATAAGGGTAATCCTTTATCGCGCCAGTGCAGGCGAAAATTAATGAATAGGGTGCGCGGGCGTAGCGAACTCGGCCGGAAATGACGAGATTCCGGCAAAATACGCCAGAACATTAACGCGGAAGCCAGTGCAAAACAGCCAATTGCCGCCAGCGCGATACGCCAGTTAAAAAAATCAGTGAACACGCCGCTAATAAGGCGTCCGCTCATGCCGCCAATCGAGTTACCGCTAATGTACAGCCCCATGGAAAAGGCGACAAAGCTGGGGTGGATCTCTTCACTAAGGTAGGTCATGCCCACGGCGGCAACTCCGCTCAGTGACAGCCCAATCAGGGCACGCATGATCAGAATGCCGTGCCAACTGGTCATCAGCGTTGAAAGCAGCGTACAGCATGAGGCCAGCAACAATGCCGTCACCATCACTTTCTTACGGCCAACCGCGTCTGATAACGGCCCGGTAAATAACAGACCGATGGCCAGCATGGCGGTAGAGATAGAGAGTGAAATACTGCTGTTTGCCGGGGAGACGCCGAACTCCTGCGACAGCACCGGCAAAATAGGCTGTACGCAATAAAGCAGGGCGAAGGTGGCCAGTCCGGCGGAGAAGAGCGCCAGGGTGACGCGCATAAATTGGGGGGTACCACGTTTAATAAATTGCGTCGGCAAAGAACGATTATTTTCATCAACACCACTTGCCGGAAGAGTGTCAACGGTAGTTGTACGGCTCACTTGAAATCCTTAAGTTTACATCCCGGTCAGGCGGGGATGTATTTAAGGGTATGAAACGGTCATTGTTCTGTCTAATATATTAATAATCTCA
The DNA here is from genome assembly GCF_015167655.1 of Citrobacter sp. BDA59-3. NCBI lineage: Bacteria > Pseudomonadati > Pseudomonadota > Gammaproteobacteria > Enterobacterales > Enterobacteriaceae > Citrobacter > Citrobacter sp. BDA59-3. The sequence continues at coordinate 2,923,448 of NZ_CP063427.1, read as the reverse complement.
AATGATATGTTTAAAATATGAATATTGAACTTCGCCATCTCCGTTATTTTATTGCTGTCGCCGAAGAGCTGCATTTTGGTCATGCGGCGGCGCGGTTAAATATTTCCCAGCCGCCGCTGAGCCAACAAATCCAAATCCTTGAGCAGCAAATCGGCGCGAAGCTGCTGGCGCGTACCAACCGCAGCGTGTCGCTGACGCCCGCAGGCCGACAGTTTCTGGCAGACAGTCGGCAGATATTAAGCCAGGTAGATGATGCCGTTAGCCGGGCGTCCCGCCTGCATCAGGGGGAAACCGGCGATTTGCGCATTGGCTTTACCTCATCGGCACCGTTTATTAGCGCAGTGTCTGACACCCTGTCGTCGTTTCGCCAGTCTTACCCGGATGTGCATATCCAGACCCGGGAAATCAATACTCGTGAGCAAATAGCCCCGCTCAATGAGGGCAAGCTTGACCTTGGATTGATGCGCAATACCTTGCTGCCTGACACGCTGGCCTGGCAGGTGATTTTGCGCGAGCCGCTGCTGGCGATGATTCATCGCGATCACCCTTTAGCCGCGAAAAGCGGCGTATCGCTGGCCGAGCTGGCGCGGGAGCCGTTTGTCTTTTTCGACCCGCATGTGGGAACCGGGTTGTATGACGATATTCTTGGGTTGTTGCGCCGTTATAACCTGACACCGTCGATTACCCAGGAAGTGGGGGAGGCGATGACCATTATTGGTCTGGTGGCGGCGGGACTTGGGGTGTCGATTCTGCCCGCCTCATTTCGGCGCGTGCAACTGACAGAAATGCGTTGGGTACCGATCCTGGAAACGGATGCGGTATCGGAAATGTGGCTCGTATGGGCAAAGCATCATGAACAGGGAACAGCGGCACAGCGTTTCAGGCAGCAACTCATTTCTGCGGCGAATGCATAAAAAGTGGCCAGTATACGCCCGCAAAACGTGCGGTAAATCACAAGCCTACGTAAATATTTGACGGCGACTATTGAAGTGCTTCACCATATCCCAAAGTTTATTTCGAGCTCAAAAATAAAGGGAGTAAGAGGTGGTTGCTGATAGTCAGCCTGGGCATATTGATCAGATTAAGCAGACCAATGCAGGGGCTGTCTACCGCCTTATTGATCAGCTTGGCCCGGTGTCGCGCATCGATCTGTCACGTCTGGCGCAGCTTGCGCCGGCCAGTATTACCAAGATTGTGCGGGAAATGCTTGAAGCGCACCTGGTGCAGGAGACCGAAATTCAGGAGCCGGGCAGCCGCGGGCGGCCTGCCGTTGGGCTGGTGGTGGAGACCGAAGCCTGGCATTATCTCTCGCTGCGCATCAGCCGCGGGGAGATCTTCCTCTCTTTACGCGATTTAAGCAGCAAACTGGTGGTGGAAGAGCGTCAGGAGCTTCCGCTGACCGACGAAAAGCCGCTGCTGCAGCGCATCATTGTCCATATCGATCAGTTCTTTATCCGTCATCAGCAGAAGCTGGAGCGGTTAACCGCCATTGCTATCACCTTGCCGGGGATTATCGACACGGAACATGGCATTGTGCACCGCATGCCGTTTTATGAAGACGTCAAAGATATGCCGCTGGGTGAAATGCTGGAACAGCACACCGGTGTGCCGGTCTATGTGCAGCATGATATCAGCGCCTGGACCATGGCAGAGGCGCTGTTTGGCGCGTCGCGCGGGGCGCGTGACGTTATCCAGGTGGTTATCGATCATAACGTTGGGGCCGGTGTCATTACCGATGGTCGCCTGCTTCACGCAGGTAGCAGTAGTCTGGTGGAGATCGGCCATACGCAGGTCGACCCATACGGTAAGCGCTGCTACTGCGGTAATCACGGGTGTCTGGAAACCATTGCCAGCGTGGAGAGTGTGCTGGAACTGGCGCAGCTACGCATGAGCCAGTCCATGAGCTCGATGTTGCATCAACAGCCGCTGACGGTAGAGTCGTTATGTGAAGCGGCTCAGCAGGGCGATTTACTGGCCAAAGACATTATCAGTGGCGTGGGGGCGAATGTCGGTCGCATTCTCGCCATCATGGTGAATTTATTCAATCCGCAAAAAATTCTCATCGGTTCGCCGCTCAGTAAGGCGGCGAATATCCTCTTCCCGGCGATTGCTGACTGCATTCGCCAGCAGGCGCTGCCCGCCTACAGCAAACATATCGCCGTCGAAAGCACACAATTCACCAATCAGGGCACTATGGCAGGTGCGGCACTGGTGAAAGACGCGATGTATAACGGATCCTTGTTGATTCGTTTGTTGCAGGGGTAACATTTTTACACTGTTCTACTAAAAATTGCGCTATCTCAAGCTGAACACCGCATCCCTAACGTAGACTTTCGCTACTGAATTATTTTCCTGATTTATATTTTCGTAGCATAACGGTGGAGTTAGCGATGCTTAAGCGTTTCTTTGTAACGGGTACTGATACGTCTGTCGGCAAGACAGTGGTGTCCCGCGCGCTGCTACAGGCGCTGGCCGCTTGTGGCAGTACCGTCGCGGGTTACAAGCCAGTCGCTAAAGGGAGTAAAGAGACGCCGGAAGGCCTGCGCAATAAAGACGCGCTGGTGCTGCAAAGCGTGTCTTCAATTGATTTACCGTATTCTGCTGTCAATCCCATTGCGTTTAGCGAAGATGAAAGTAGCGTGGCGCACAGTTCTGCGATTAATTACACCCTGTTGTCCAATGGCCTGGCCAGCCTGTGCGATCAGGTTGATCACGTGGTGGTGGAAGGGACGGGCGGCTGGCGTAGCCTGATGAACGATCTGCGTCCGCTTTCCGAATGGGTTGTGCAAGAGCAAATGGGCGTGTTGATGGTAGTCGGGATACAGGAAGGTTGTATCAACCATGCGCTGTTAACCGCCCAGGCGATTGCCAGCGATGGTCTGCCGCTGATTGGCTGGGTGGCTAACCGCATTAACCCAGGGCTTGCGCATTACGCTGAAATTATTAATGTGCTCAGCCGCAAGTTGCCTGCGCCGCTGGTGGGTGAGTTACCTTATCTGCCGCGTGCCGAACAGCGCGACCTGGCGCAGTATATCAATTTGCAGATGGCGAAAGGGATGCTGGCCGCCGAGCGTGTATTGGCGTAAACCGGCAGCCAGACCCGGATGGCGGCGCAAGCGCCTGATCCGGGCTACGCGTTTGGTGCGGCACATACCTCATACGTAGCCCGGCTAAGCGTCGCGCCAGCCGGGGTCAGGCATCACTGTGAATATTCAGCACCCGGCGTGTTTTGCCGGAGCTTAAATAATCTGCAATATAATCCTGTGAAATCTCCCCGTTGTAGCGCCCGGCTTCATCAACAATCGGCATCCAACTGGTATTACTCTCGTACAACTTCGACAGTACCACGCGCAGATTATCCTCAGCTTTCCCGGTGATACGGAACGGATGCAGCAGTCCGGCGCAATCGCCCTGCGCGCCACGCGCTTCGCGACGCTTCACAAAACCCAGCGGTTTACCGTCGCCATCCACCACGGTAATCGCGCGAATATCGTTATCGTCCATCATCGCGAACGCCTCCTGAGCCGCCGTCGACTCACGCACCGTCAGCGTCGGCTGTTGGTCGGTGACATCGCCTGCGGAAACCAGCAGCAGACGTTTCAATGTACGGTCCTGGCCGACAAAAGAGCCGACAAACTCGTTCGCCGGTTTGGCCAGCAACTCATCCGGGCTGGCGCACTGCACAATACGCCCCTGGCGGAACACCGCAATCCGGTCCCCCAGCTTTAACGCTTCATCTATATCGTGGCTGACCAGCATGACGGTCTTTTTCAGCGTGCGCTGCATCTCCAGAAACTGATTCTGGATAACTTCGCGGTTAATGGGATCGACCGCGCCGAACGGTTCATCCATCAGCAGGACCGGCGGATCCGCCGCCAGTGCGCGAATCACCCCGATACGCTGTTGCTGACCGCCGGACATCTCACGCGGATAGCGGTGAAGAAATTTTTTCGCATCCAGCGCCACCATATCCATTAACTCTTCGGCACGACGCTTACAGCGGTCTTTATCCCAGCCCAGCATGCGCGGCACCACGGTAATGTTCTCTTCAATGGTCATATTGGGAAACAGACCGATCTGCTGGATAACATAGCCCAGATTACGACGCAGGCTGACAGTGTCCATGTCGCTGGTATCTTTGTCATTGACCAGGATCTTACCGCTGCTGGGCATAATCAGGCGGTTAATCATCTTAAGCGTGGTCGTTTTGCCGCAGCCGGACGGGCCCAACAGTACGCACATTTCACCTTGCGGCACGTGCAGGTTGATATTGTCTACGGCCTTCACGGTCTGGCCGTTTTTCTGGGTGAATTGTTTAGTTAAATTTTCCAGTTTTATCATTATCGAATCCCCTTTGGTGTCAGAACCACCTGCAAGCGATGCAGTAACCAGTCGAGCACAATGGCCAGTAAACAGATCATCAGCGCCCCGGCAATTAACATGCGGATATCGCTGCCGCCGATACCATTGAGCAACAGTAGCCCCAGGCCGCCTGCGCCAATGACCGCCGCGATGGCCATAACGCCAATATTCATTACCACCGCAGTACGGATGCCGCCGAAAATCACCGGCAGCGCCATGGGAATCTCTACCCAGCGCAGACGTTGCCAGAAGGTCATGCCAATGCCGCGCCCGGCTTCACGCAGGCCGGGAGGCAGACTGTCCAGCGCCGTATGGGTATTACGCACAATCGGCAGCAAGGAGTAGAGGAAGACGGCGGTAATAGCGGGCAGGGCGCCAATCCCCTGGCCGACCAGCGAGAAAAGCGGAATCATCAGGCCGAATAAGGCAATCGACGGGATAGTCAGCACAATCGTTGCCAGCCCCAGCACGGGTGTTGCCAGCCATTTATGTCTTACGATAAGGATCCCCAGCGGCACACCCGTCACAATTGCCAGACCGACTGCAAGCAGCACCAGCCAGAGGTGCTGGAAGGTGAGCATTGCCAGATAGCTCCAGTTATCCATCATGTAGTGAATCGTATCCATAGGCGCTCCTTACAGCAGACCTTTCTCACGCAGGAAGTCGTGCGCCACCTGCTGTGGCGTCTGATGGTCAATATCGACTTTTGCGTTGAGCGTCATGATGACGTCGTTGTTGAGCAGACCAGAAAGCGTATTAAGCGCCTCTTCCAGCCCCGGATTAGCCTCTAGCGTGTCTTTACGCACCACCGGCGTCACGGCATAGCTGGGGAAGAAGCCTTTATCGTCTTTCAGTACTTTCAAATCGAAGCCTTTTACCCGGCCATCCGTCGTGTAGACCAGACCGGCATCGACGAAGCCATCACGGACGGCGTTATAGACCAGCCCGGGGTCCATCTGACGGATTTGCGGCCTGTCCAGCTCAAGGTTATAGGCCTGCTGGAAGGGCTTCATACCGTCGCTACGCCCGGAGAATTCGAGATCCAGCCCCAGCATCCAGTTATGTTTAGGATCAGTTTTTCGAATCTGCTCAATCTTCGCCACCATGTCCGACATGGTATTGATATGCTCGGCCTCGGCGCGTTTACGCTGCATCGCAAAGGCGTAGGTATTGTTCATATCGGCAGGTTTTAACCACACCAGGCCATGTTTTGCATCCAGCCGTTTTACCGTTTCGTAAGACTGTTCCGGCGTCATACGCTCTTTAATATGATTGAAGATAATCAGCGAGGTGCCGGTATATTCCCACGTCATATCAACCTGTTTATTGATCATCGCATTACGGGAAATCACCGTGGCAATATTGGTTTGCGGCTGCACCTGAAACCCTTTCTTTTGCAGATACTGCACCGTCAGGGCCGAGAGAATATGCTGCTCAGTGAAGCTTTTGGTCGCCAGAATCAGTGGGGCGGCGTGCACGCTTGCCGTAAAAAGCAGCGTGGCACTCAATAGCCCCAACAGGCGTGAAGTCAGTCTCATAGGGATTCCTTTTCTTATTATTTGGTTCAGGCTGAGTGAGGGCTCAAAAAACGCCCCAGCGCCGCCAGCAGCGTGTCCAGAATCAGGGCAAACAGCGCGGTTGCCGCCGCACCCAGAATCAAGGTCGGGAAATCGTTCAGATAGATGCCCGGGAAGATCAGCTCGCCATAACTGCTGGCACCGATTAAAAAGGCCAGTGGCGCGGTACCCACGTTGATGGCCGTGGCGATACGCACCCCGGAGAGGATCACCGGCAGTGCATTGGGCAACTCCACCTGATACAGCCGTTGCCATTTGGTCATACCGATACCGTTAGCGGCTTCCAGCAGCGATGCCGGAACCGAGCAGAGCCCGGCATAGGTGTTACGCACAATGGGCAGCAGTGAGGCCAGAAAAAGGGCGATAATGGCGGGTTTGTCACCAATCCCGATGATGACCATCGCCAGTGCGAGTACGGCCAGCGGTGGCAGCGTGTTACCGACGTTAAAAATCTGCATCACGTATTCGGCGACACCGCGCGCAGCCGGGCGGCTAAGCGCAATCCCGCTGGGAATACCCACCAGCAGAGCAAAGAACATAGAGCTGAACACCAGTATCAAGTGTTGTTGCCCGAGATAGACCAAATCCACCTGGCGGGCTCTGATTGTATCCAGGCCAATACCCCAAACCAGGAGCGCCAGTACGGCGGCGATAGCCGCAGTAAACAGCAGGACGCGTGAGAGTGCGGAAGTGTGCATTGCAGTGTGTCTCCCTGTGTGCATGCGTTATGGCAACGGAGAGTTGCGTGTTGTTATGCCATGTTCGGCAGGGTATTTGAGCTATAGCAAGCACCTGGGAAGGATTCCAGTTTGGCGCGAATCTTTTAACCTGCGGATTTTGCGGAGGATTTACGCTATCGCTGATGGAATAACGGCTAAGAGGGTAACTAAAGAATTGTCTTAAAAACGCGCCCTTAAAGTGACGTTGTCACCTTAAGGGCGCATTGGCAGGGATTAACGCGATAATGTTTTTTGGGCAACCGGCATTAATAAACGGCTCTGCCAGTCGCTAAGCGTTAACCGGGCAAGCCTTCCCGCCGCCTGCCAGAACGGGTGACGGGCTTCCTCTACAAAAATCTCAAGAAAGCGTCCGGCCCAGGGCAGAAGATGCCAGGCAAGCAGCTCATCACAGGTGGCGTAGCGCTGATTCTCAACAAGCCAGGCCGCCAGCATCAGCAGGGTGCCAAAATGATCTTCCGGCTCATTCTGACTGGCCTCCCAGACGATGTGGTTGTCACGCATCCACTGGCGAAGTTCCAGCGTGGAGTCGCCAAAAAGTACGCTTTCTTTATCCAGCCAGACGGATCCCCAGGGCGGCGCAGGCAGCGCCCACGGGCCGATAAATAGCCGTTGCCAGGCCTCGGGAATCGTTTCTTTGCTTTCTGCGCAAAATAACGGCACGAGCGGGGCCAACGCCTCCGGCGCCAGCGGCCACTGGGTTTGCCATTCCCCCTGGCGGAATGCGGCGATCAGCGCCTGCGTCTGTTCACTTTCCGGCGGGTAGTAAAACAGCGCCCCCAGAATGCGTGCCGAAAAGGCGAAATCGGCTGTGTAAAAAGTGTCAGTCATTACGTTCCCTGAATCTCTGCTTAACCCGCAACCGCCATACCGACAGTCATATGTAACCCATAGAACAGAACGCGCCCCATCAGTTCGCCTGCAACCACCAGTACGACACCGGCAAGCAGGCTGACCGCACGTGGCTGTTTTCGCATGATCAGCGGACAGAGCCAACAGCCAAGACCCGCGGCCAGCAGGACCATACGCCAGACCTGCATTTCGCTCCAGGCTGGCACCAGCATGCTGGCCTGCTGCACGGAACTGTGGATCCCGGCAAGGCTCATCCCTTGCAGAATCACCAGACCGAGGCTTGCCAGCAGCGCCACCACGCTCAGCGAGGCGAAGGTCGCGCCATTGAACGTGACGTGCGCCAGACGCAACAGCAGTGCCGCCAGTAGCGGGCCACCGAGTAGCATCGTGAGGAAGAACCCGGCGGTGGTATATCCGTTGTGCCAGGTGGGTACCGTATCAATCTGATAGACACGACTCATAGCCCAGACAAATACTACGCCCAGCACCATGCTGACCACCAGCCAGATTTTGCCCAGCGCAGCCGGCATTTTACCCAGCACCGTCACCAGCCACCAGAAGCCGCCTACGGCGAAGAAAATCGAGCCAGCGGCGATTTCGTTACTTAACGCAGAGGCGCCCACCCGGTTGAGTGAGTTCAGTGCGCGCATCGGCGAACCGAGGTGCATCATAGAGGCGATAAAGCCTATGCCCATTAACACCCAAAGAAAGAACATGCTCCGCGTAATTCGCTGCTGTCCGGGCGCATCGTTTTTCGCCGCCATCCAGCCCATCCCGGTGACGAGAAGGCCACCTGCCACGCATTGCCCTAATACCGTGAACAGCACCAGCGGCCATTCATGCCATCCGTTACCCATCTCACACCTCCCGTGGGTTTGCCAGATAGCCGGTGGTATCCCCTGTCGGGCGGCTGTTGGCGTTAGGTTTAATCACAATGCACGGCCTGGTGAAGTGCGACGCCGGGAGCGGGGCGACAGCCGCCAGCTCACCATATTTCTTACGCAACTCCTCAATGGGGCCGAAGTCCAGTGCACGCAGCGGGCAGGATTCCACGCAAATCGGCTTATGGCCCTCGGCAACACGACTGTAGCAGCCGTCGCATTTGGTCATATGGCCTTTTTCGGCGTTGAACTGCGGCGCGCCGTACGGACAGGCCATGTGGCAGTAACGACAACCAATGCAGATATCTTCGTCCACCACCACAAAGCCATCTTCGCGTTTGTGCATCGCCCCGCTGGGGCAGACTTTGGTACAGGCCGGATCCTCGCAGTGGTTACAGGCGATGGAGAGGTAATAGGCGAAAACGTTCTGGTGCCAGACGCCGTTATCCTCCTGCCAGTCTCCCCCCGCGTATTCGTAAATGCGGCGGAAGCTGACACCCGGGGTTAAGTTCTTGTAATCCTTACACGCCAGCTCACAGGTTTTACAGCCGGTGCAGCGTGCGGAGTCGATATAAAATCCATATTGTGTGGTCATCGGCTACTCCTTAAACCTTTTCGATTTCGACCAGATTAGTGTGCTGCGGATTACCTTTCGCCAGCGGTGACGGACGATGGGTGGTCAGCGTGTTCACGCAGCCACCATGGTCAACGCGATCGCCTTGCATATCGGCGTTGTGCCAGGCCCCCTGGCCCATGGCGCTCACTCCCGGCATGATGCGCGGAGTGACTTTTGCGGCAATGCGTACTTCGCCGCGTCCGTTGAACACCCTGACCATATCCCCACTGACGATGCCGCGTTTTTGCGCATCAATCGGGTTGATCCACACCTCCTGGCGGCAGGCGGCCTCAAGGATATCGATATTGCCGTAGCTGGAGTGGGTACGGGATTTGTAATGGAAACCGAACATCTGTAGCGGATATTTACTACGCGCCGGGTCGTCCCAGCCTTCTGGCGTCGAGGCATAAACCGGTAACGGACTGATCACTTCCCCATCTGGTATCTCCCAGCTATTGGCAATTCTGGCCAGGCTGCTGGAGTAGATTTCAATTTTGCCAGAGGGCGTTTTCAGCGGATTAGCCTGTGGATCGTCGCGGAATTTTTTATAGGCCACATAGTGCCCGGCGGGGTCTTTACGCTTGTAAATCCCCATTTTTTTCAAATCGTCATAGGAGGGCAGTTGGGGATCTTTTGCCAGCATTTTGGCGTAAAGATACTTAAGCCACTCTTCCTGTGTACGCCCTTCGGTGAATTTCTGGTAAATATCCGGCCCCAGGCGTCTGGCGATTTCGCTTGTTATCCAGTAAATCGGCTTACGCTCAAATTTCGGTGCGGTAACCGGTTGGATAAAGATCAGATAACCCATGTTGCCGGCGTAATCATTCGGGATGATATCTTCCTGCTCAACGGTCATTAAATCGGGCAGCAGGATATCCGCATACATCGCCGACGAGGTCATGAAATTCTCAATGACGACAATCATTTCGCATTTCTTGTCGTCCTGTAAAACGTCATGCGTATGGTTGATGTCGCCATGCTGGTTGGTGATGGTGTTACCGGCATAGTTCCAGATAAATTTGATCGGGACGTCGAGTTTGTCTTTACCCTGAACACCGTCACGCAGGGCGGTCATCTCTGCGCCGCGCTCGATGGCATCGGTCCAGCTAAAACAGGAAATTTTGGTTTTTACCGGGTTTTCCGGCATCGGCATGCGTTCAATGGTAATGGTATAGGTGGACTCACGCGCGCCGCTGTTCCCGCCGTTGATACCGACGTTACCTGTCAGAATGGGCAGCATCGCGATAGCGCGGGCGGTTAATTCGCCATTTGCCTGACGCTGCGGACCCCAGCCCTGGCAAATATAGGCGGGTTTGGTTTGACCAATCTCACGCGCCAGTTTCACAATGCGGTCGACCGGAATGCCGGTAACGGCAGAAGCCCATTGCGGCGTTTTGGCAATGCCGTCGTCGCCCTGGCCCAGAATATAGGCTTTGTAATGACCATTGGCTGGCGCGCCTTCTGGCAGAGTTTTTTCGTCATACCCGACGCAGTATGTGTCCAGGAATGGTTGATCGACCATGTTTTCGTTAATCAATACCCAGGCAATACCGGCAACCAGTGCGGCATCGGTGCCCGGACGTATCGGGATCCACTCATCTTCGCGCCCGGCAGCGGTATCGGTATAACGCGGATCGATAACGATCATGCGCGCATTGGAGCGTTCGCGCGCCTGTTCCAGAAAATAAGTAATCCCGCCGCCGCTCATACGGGTTTCAGCCGGATTGTTGCCAAACATCACCACCAGTTTGGTGTTTTCGATGTCTGACGTACTGTTGCCTTCGTTGGAGCCGTAGGTGTAAGGCATCGCATAGGCGATCTGCGCCGTACTGTAAGTGCCGTACTGGCCGAGGAAGCCGCCGTAAATGGCCATCAGGCGGGCAATAATAGAGGCAGAAGGGGAAGAACGGGTGATGTTGCCGCCGACGATACCGGAGGAGTAGTTAATGTACACCGCCTCGTTACCGTATTTTTCCACAATCCCTTTCAGGCTGCCTGCGATGGTATCAAGTGCTTCATCCCAGGAGATGCGTTCGAATTTACCTTCGCCACGTTTACCCACGCGTTTCATGGGGTAGTTCAGACGATCCGGATGGTTGATACGACGACGGATTGAACGTCCGCGCAGGCAGGCACGAACCTGATGATTACCGTAAACATCCTCCCCGGTATTATCTGTCTCGACCCAGTAGACCTCGTTATCGCGTACGTGTGAACGCAACGCGCAGCGACTGCCACAGTTGACGGAGCAGGCGCCCCATACGACTTTATCCTCTGCGGGTTGCAGGGCGCTTTGAACCGCGGCAGCAGCGGTCCGCATGCCAAAAGGCAGCGAAAAACTGCCTGCCGCCAGCGCCAGCGAACCCAGCGCAGTGGATTTAACGAGTGTTCGGCGGCTGATCCCGCCACCACTCTCAACAATGGACATAGCTCACTCCGTTATAGCTTATAATAGAAAAATATTACCCGTCGAAATTACGAGCATGCTAACGATGAGAGTGATGCTACTTAATGAGAGCCAGGGGGATCTTAATGGGGATCAAGAAGAGGGCCAATCCCCATTATTTTTGTAAGGTAATGAAGTTATTGTGCGCCGGGTTTGCCACTCTCTTGCGGCGTTATTTCCCCCGATTGTGCATTCGCGCTACCCCGGGTGCGGGTATAAAGAATTTTCCAGTTATCGTTACTACAATGGCCCACAACCTGGGCACCCGACGCGCTATTTTGGTCGTTGGGTTCGATGGTAAGCGTAAAGTCGGTCTCGGGTACGCCGTTATTTATAATTCGTTGTTGTATATCGTTTTTTACTCTTTCACAGGAATCCGGTGCGGCATAAGCAGATGCCGAGCCGATGAACAAAAGTGCACCTAACCAGAGTGAATGTTTCATTTGCGACTCCTTCTTAATTAATAATGCTCAATGCGTAGTATTGAGAAGTAAGGCTAAGCGAAATCAGCGCAAAACAGGAATGCGCATTATCTTAGTTTTGTATCGTTATATCGTTATGTACATAGCGAGGTATATTTTTCTGCAAAAAAAGGGCAAGTTTGTCGATATTATTCTGCCGTGCCGAATCGCCAGGCCAGACCAGGTAATAGCCATCGCCGGTACCGATCGCCAGCGGGAACGGCGCGACCAGCAGATGCTGATCCATCGCACTCTGGCTGAGCAGAAGATCGCCAATCGTCACACCATGTCCCCCCATCGCTGCCAGCATGCCCTGTTCGAGGGTATCAAATACTTTGCCGCCCGCCAGACTCAACCCGCTATACAAGCCGCTACTGTTCAGCCAGCGTCGCCAGTCCCGGCGGTCGCGTGAGGGGTGGATAAGCTCACAGGCCGCCAGATTATCACGCGCCTCATCAAGCAAATCAGGAGCGCAAAGGGGGAGCAGCCATTCATCAAACAGTCGCAAACAGCGCGTTCCCGCACCGAAATGTCCATTGCCGAGCAGGATGGCGCAATCGAAAGGCTCTTTGGTGAAATCGACATTGTCGATATCCATCCAGATACTGGATACCTCGACTTCCGGCGTCTCGTGTTGCGCCCGGAAATCTGCCATCACATCCAGTAGCCAGCGCATCGTCAGCGTGGAAGGGGCCTTGAGCCGCAACTGCACATGGGTACTGCGCAGTTGCCGACAGGCATTCTCCAGTTGTGAAAACCCTTGTTGTAACTGCACCGCCAGCATGCGCCCGGCATCTGTAAGCATCACCTTCGGCCCATTACGCTCAAAAAGCTGGCAAGCGAAGTGATCCTCCAGCGTGCGGATATGGCGACTGACTGCGCCTGGGGTCACATTGAGTAATTCGGCGGCCTGGCTGAATGAGCTGGATTGTGCTGCTATGGTAAAGGCGCGTAAGGCATAGAGATGAGGAATATTTTGTTTCATAGCGATTTATTTATATTGAGTTTTACTCACGATTGAAGTCAGTTTAACTCGTTTTTCATCCGGTGCGTACGCCTTTACCCTGAACGATAAAACAGGGGGAAACGCGTTATGGCTGAACTCAATCTTGCGCTCCTGAGCGCGTATGTTATCGCAGTGCTTTTTTTACTCTTAACACCCGGTCCCGTTGTGCTGTTAGTGACCGGGACGGCGGCACGCGTGGGGTATGCCAGGGCGTTTCTAACCCTTCTGGGAACAAATCTCGCCTCGCTGGTATTGATAACCCTGGCCGTTCTCGCTATCGCCGGGGCGGTATCGCTGAACAAAGGTTATCTGGCGCTGCTGGGCATCGGCGGTTCTGTGTTTATTGGCTGGGGAGCGGTGCAGTCATTGCGTGAGATTTGGGCGCAAAGGCCGGTACAGGAGGAGGGTAAGGCTGTGCTGGCAGGTGGGTTTATGCGCGGATTTTTCACTGGTATTTCCAATCCAAAAGATATTCTCTTTTTTGTCTCATTTTTCCCGCAGTTTATTGCCATTAGCCGCGATTTTACCACCAGCATTACCACGCTTTGCCTGCTGTGGATCGTGTTCGATTTTGCCGTCATGGCGGGCTATATCGTTGCTATCAAACGTTTTCTCCCTGTCACGCAAAGTCGACGTTTTGCCGCCTGTGCGGCGCTCTTTTTATTGCTATTGGCCGTCTGTGGGGTTGCCTGGAACCTTACGGGCGCGAAATCGCTCTTTATGTGATGAAATGACATTGTCTCTGCCCGAATAATTACAAGATTTGCTAAGATAAGCGCAACGCATTGTGATATTTGGGTGAACCTATTGAAAAAACAAATGATACTCATCGCACTGATGGCCATTCTGGCGGGGTGTGATGACAACAAAGGACCTGTATCTTTTACGCCAGAGATGGCGAGTTTTTCGAATGAATTCGACTTTGACCCACTGCGCGGTCCAGTAAAAGATTTCAGCCAGACATTACTGAATGAAAAAGGTGAGGTATCGAAGCGCGTCAGCGGCACGATGTCCAAAGAAGGGTGTTTCGATTCACTGGAACTGCATGATCTGGAAAACAATACCGGGGTTTCACTGGTACTGAATGCCAACTATTACCTTGATGCAGATACCCAGGAAAAACGTCTTCGTCTACAAGGGAAATGTCAGTTGGCGGAATTTCCCAGCGCGGGGCTGACGTGGGATACGGATGAGCGCGGCTTTATCTCTTCCGCGCGTGGTAAAGATGTTGAAGTCAACTACCGTTACGATGACGAAGGCTATCCACTGGGCAAATCAACAACCTCGAAAGATATGCATCTGTCTGTTGTCTCGACCCCATCGAATGTAAAAGGTAAGAAGCTCGATTATACGTCAGTCAGCACGCTGAATGATAAACCACTGGGTAATGTCAAACAGACCTGCGAGTACGACAAGCATGATAACCCGGTGGCCTGCCAACTGGAGATTGTCGATACGAGCGTGACGCCTTCTGTTGCGAAGAAATACAGCATTAAGAACACCATCGAATACTATTGATGGCATTCACCACCGCGCTTACTGTGCGGTGGGTTTCAGCAATGTCCCGCCGCTGCTTTTATGGTTTTCCAGGTATTGCTGCTGGAAAATACACATGCGAATAGTATTACGGTACTCGCCGTTAATAAAAAATTCGTGAATCAATTCGCCTTCCACCATAAACCCGAGTTTACGGTAGATATGGATGGCTTTCTCATTCTCTTTATCCACGATCAGATAGAGCTTATAAAGATTTAACACCGTAAAGCCGTAATCCATCGCCAGCTTTGCCGCGCGGGTGGCGAGACCTTTTCCCTGGTGCTCTGGCGAGATGATTATCTGGAACTCGGCCCGACGGTGGACGTGGTTAATCTCAACCAGCTCGACCAGGCCGGCTTTGTCCCCATCACATTCCACCACAAAACGGCGTTCGCTCTGATCGTGAATGTGCTTGTCATATAAATCTGACAGTTCGACAAAGGCTTCATACGGTTCTTCGAACCAGTAACGCATGACGCTGGCGTTGTTATCCAGTTGATGCACAAAACGCAGATCTTCACGTTCGAGCGGGCGAAGTTTGACATGGGCAACGTCGGTCATAGGACATCCTTTTTGACAACAGCAAAGACGGGCGTGGGGATACGCCCGAAGTAGGAAAGGGGTTATGGCGTAATCTGACGACCGGTACGGCGGTCAAGGCAACGCAGGGTGTTGGGTTCCCAGTATGCATTGACGTTAGCGCTTTTGTGGCAATTATCCTGTGCGTCAAAGGCGACGTCAGTTTTATCCCACTCTTTTTCCACACGTTTGTTAACTTTGTGACGCAGCGAACGGGTGTCATCCCACTGTTCTTTTTCCATGGCTGCTTGCTGGCGGCTTTGCGCGCTGTCGCCGGATTCAATCACTAACTTATTGGTCTGCGCTGGGGCACTGGCGGTGTACACGATGGCACCCAGCGTCAGCATTGCCGTCAGGCACAGGCGTTTGCTAAGTGAAATATTCATTGCAATTTCCTTCTTGAGGGGATCTAAAAGCTACAGAGCAATTCTACTCGATTCATCCCTGGGCGGATACCCTGCCGGGTGTCCACATATTAGTGGGTTATCCGTTAAGATAGTTCAACCACGACACAATGAAAACGCGAGAGATGATCAAAACAACCCTGCTATTTTTCCTGACCGCCATATGTGAGATCGTCGGCTGCTTTTTACCGTGGCTGTGGCTGAAACGGGGCGCTACGCCGCTGTTGCTGCTTCCGGCTGCGCTTGCGCTGGCGCTTTTTGTCTGGCTGCTGACCCTGCATCCTGCCGCCAGCGGGAGAGTCTATGCCGCTTATGGCGGGGTGTACGTCTGCACGGCTTTATTATGGCTGAGGGTGGTGAATGGTGAGAAACTCAGCCTGTATGACTGGACGGGGGCCGCCATCTCACTTTGCGGCATGCTGATTATCGTTGCCGGGTGGGGGCGCGCATAAGCGCCCGTTTTTTGTGATCGCTCGCAGCTTTTTTGATCGTTATACTTGTATGGTAGTAGTTCAGTTGCGTAAATTCCCTCCATCGCAATAAAAAACGCAATAAAAGATGTAAGGAATTTACGTATGAAAAGTGTGGTTATCAGAGAGCCAAATAACCTTGTCATTGAACAGCGTCCATTGCCTGTACCCTCAGCAGGCGAAGTCAGGGTAAGAGTGAAACTCGCCGGAATTTGTGGTTCAGACAGCCATATTTATCGTGGCCATAATCCCTTTGCAAAATACCCGCGCGTTATTGGTCATGAGTTCTTCGGCATTATCGACGCGGTGGGTGATGGGGTTGATAAAAAACGTATTGGTGAGCGTGTTTCGGTTGATCCGGTTATTAGTTGCGGTGAGTGTTATCCCTGTTCAATTGGTAAACCGAATGTTTGTACTTCACTGGTCGTATTAGGTGTGCATCGCGACGGTGGGTTTAGCCAATATGCGACAGTACCGGCTAAGAATGCGTTCACTATTCCGGATGTCATCTCCGATAAACATGCCGTGATGATTGAGCCCTTCACCATCGCTGCGAATGTCACCGGCCAGGCCGCCCCCAGAGAAAATGACGTTGCGCTAATTTACGGTGCAGGTCCAATGGGGTTAACAACCGTTCAGGCGCTGAAAGGCGTTTATAACGTGAAGCAAATTATTGTGGCCGACCGTATCGATGAACGTCTTGCCATGGCAAAAAACTGCGGTGCCGACTGGGTCATTAATAACGGGCAACAATCCCTGCAAGACTTTTTAGCGGAGAAGGGGTTTAAACCCACGCTGATTGTTGACGCTGCCTGCCACCCGTCAATTCTGCCGGAGGCGATTGGCCTGGCTTCACCGGCGGCGCGTATTGTTCTGATGGGCTTCTCCAGCGATCCTTGCCAGATTATTCAGCAGGGTATTACGGGTAAAGAGCTCTCTATTTTTTCTTCTCGCCTGAACGCGAATAAATTCCCCACAGTTATCGAGTGGTTACAAAAAGGATTAATCGACCCGGATAAACTGATTACCCATGCTTTTGATTATCAGCACGTTATCGACGCAATAGAACTATTTGAGAAGGACCAGCGTAAGTGCTGCAAGGTATTACTGACTTTTTCCGATGAACAATAAAGACATTTTTATCTACGCAAAATCATTCATGTTGCATCAAGGCGGCAAATAAATGACATCTCAGACGTATAAGCGTTGTATGTAACTGGGATAAATGAGTGCAGCCAATTAAAGAGGCAGCCTGAAGGATTAGGCGTATACGCATCTACCTCTTAGAGATAGCCATTATGACAGAAACAACACATGAGCGAAGCACAAAAGACCTGGTAAGAGCGGCAGTATCCGGCTGGCTGGGCACCGCGCTGGAATTTATGGATTTCCAGCTCTATTCATTAGGCGCAGCACTGGTTTTTCATGAAATATTCTTCCCTGAACAATCCGCAGCGATGGCGCTTATTCTTGCGATGGGGACATACGGTGCAGGCTATATCGCACGTATTGTCGGTGCGTTTATTTTCGGCAAAATGGGCGACAGTATTGGTCGCAAAAAAGTGCTGTTTATTACCATCACCATGATGGGGATCTGCACGACATTAATTGGCGTACTGCCAACCTATGCGCAAATTGGTATATTTGCCCCGGTGTTGCTGGTGACGTTACGTATTATTCAGGGCCTTGGTGCCGGTGCGGAAATTTCCGGGGCGGGGACCATGCTGGCGGAATATGCGCCAAAAGGGAAGCGGGGCATTATCTCTTCGCTGGTGGCGATGGGGACTAACTGCGGTACGCTGAGCGCAACGGCTATCTGGGCAGTGATGTTCTTTGCTCTCGACAGAGAAGAACTGCTGGCATGGGGATGGCGTATTCCGTTCCTGGCGAGTGTTGTGGTCATGATCTTTGCTATCTGGCTGCGAATGAACCTCAAAGAAAGCCCGGTGTTTGAGAAAGTTAACGAAGGCGAACACGCACCTGCACAGAGTAAGTCATCAGAAAGTTCGCTGGGGGCGATGTTTACGAGCAAATCGTTTTGGCTGGCGACCGGCTTACGTTTCGGCCAGGCTGGTAACTCGGGTCTGATTCAAACTTTCCTTGCCGGGTATCTGGTGCAGACGCTGATGTTCAATAAATCTATCCCTACGGATGCATTGATGATCAGCTCCATCATTGGTTTTGTCACCATTCCGTTGCTGGGCTGGCTGTCGGACAAATTTGGTCGCCGTTTGCCTTACATTCTGTTGAATATCTCGGCGATCATTCTGGCGTACCCGATGCTGTCGATTGTCGTGGATAAGAGCTACAGTCCGGGCGTTATCATGACGGCGTTGATTGTTATCCATAACTTTGCCGTACTGGGGCTGTTCGCACTGGAAAATATCACCATGGCTGAAATCTTCGGTTCGCGTAATCGCTTTACCCGGATGGCGATATCCAAAGAGGCGGGTGGTCTGGTGGCCGTAGGCTTTGGCCCGGTTCTGGCGGGGATCTTCTGCAACATGACCGGTTCCTGGCTGCCGATTCTGGCGATGGTCATTGTCTATTCACTGATTGGCCTGGTGTCGGCGATTCTGATGCCAGAAGTCAAAGACCGCGATCTTAGCATTCTGGAAGATGCTGCCGAAGTGAAGGGGCGGAACCGGGTGGTCAGTTCTATTCATCAGGCGAATTAATGTGCGCCTGCCCGGTAGTCATAGTTGCCGCTTAGGCGGCGACAGGCAAAACGTCATGTCGTTAAGAGACATGTACCGGGCTTAAGGGTTACCAGGGCCGTACCAGTGAGAGCTGGCGCGGCCTTGTGTCGTTTGGTGCGCGTAAAATCCAGGCGCTTTTTTTGTGATCACGGATCGGTTTCTTGTCTTTTATACTTGTATGGTAGTATGCGTAAAGATAAGTTTATTGCATCACAGTGAAGGTGTAAGGAATGAAAAATGAAGATTGTTGGGGCCGAGGTTTTTGTCACCTGTCCGGGGCGTAACTTCGTTACACTAAAAATCACCACCGATGAAGGCATTGTTGGACTCGGCGATGCCACCCTCAATGGTCGCGAACTCTCCGTGGCCTCATATCTGCAAGACCATCTTTGCCCACAGTTAATCGGGCGCGATGCACACCGCATTGAAGATATCTGGCAGTTTTTCTATAAAGGCGCGTACTGGCGCCGTGGCCCGGTCACGATGTCGGCGATATCCGCTATAGACATGGCGCTGTGGGACATCAAGGCTAAAGCCGCCAACATGCCGTTGTATCAGTTGTTGGGCGGCGCTTCCCGCGATGGGGTGATGGTCTATTGCCACACAACGGGTCACACCATTGATGATGTGCTGGAAGATTACGCGCGGCACAAAGAGATGGGCTTTAAAGCGATTCGCGTGCAGTGCGGCGTACCGGGAATGAAAACCACCTACGGCATGGCGAAAGGTAAAGGGCTCGCCTACGAACCGGCAACCAAAGGGGTGTGGCCGGAAGAGCAACTGTGGTCCACCGAGAAATACCTCGATTTTACCCCCAAACTGTTCGACGCCGTGCGCAGCAAATTCGGTTTCCACGAACACCTGCTGCATGACATGCATCACCGTCTGACGCCAATTGAGGCCGCGCGCTTTGGTAAAAGCATTGAAGCGTTCCGCATGTTCTGGATGGAAGACCCGACGCCGGCTGAAAACCAGGCGTGCTTCCGTCTGATTCGCCAGCATACCGTCACGCCGATTGCGGTGGGTGAGGTGTTTAACAGCATCTGGGACTGCAAGCAGCTTATTGAAGAGCAGCTTATCGATTATATCCGTACCACCATAACCCATGCGGGTGGAATAACGGGTATGCGCCGTATCGCTGATTTCGCTTCACTCTACCAGGTCCGTACCGGTTCGCACGGCCCGTCCGATCTCTCGCCGATCTGCCATGCTGCGGCGCTGCATTTTGACCTGTGGGTACCGAATTTCGGTGTCCAGGAGTACATGGGATATTCAGAGCAAATGCTCGAAGTTTTCCCATATAGCTGGCGCTTTGATAATGGCTATATGCATCCAGGCGACAAACCAGGCCTTGGCATCGAGTTTGACGAAAAACTGGCGGCAAAATACCCCTACGATCCAGCGTGTCTGCCGGTCGCCCGGCTGGAAGATGGCACGTTGTGGAACTGGTAGTTAACACGTTGATAAGGATGTTGCCCAAATAACAAGCTTCTTACTCGGGAATAAAATTATGGTAAGTTCAGTGGATATCAAAAACGCAACAGATAACACACCTGTTATCAAACGTGTCGCCACCGCGTCGGCCATCGGTACTGCGGCGGAATATTATGATTTCTTCGCTTACGGTACGGCCGCTGTTCTGTTTTTTGGTCACCTTTTTTTCCCCAGTACCGATCCACTTATCAGTACCCTGGCCGCATTTGCCACTTATGCGGTGGGCTTTTTAGCCCGTCCGTTAGGCGGCATTGTTTTTGGTCATATCGGCGATAAAGTCGGGCGTAAAAAAGCACTGGTTATCACAATTTTAATCGTCGGGCTGGGAACGTTCTGCATCGGCTTATTACCAACCTATGAAAAAATCGGTATCTGGGCGCCGGTATTACTCATTCTGATCCGCGTCTTACAAGGTTTTGGCGTTGGAGGTGAGCAGGCGGGGGCGGTATTAATGACCGCTGAATACTCTGTTCCGGCTCGCAGGGGCTTCTTTGCGAGCTGGGTGCAAATTGGTGCGCCGGCTGGCTTCCTGTTGCCAATGGCCCTCTTTGCCTTACTCAACGGCGTTCTCCCGCCAGAGGCGATGATGGATTACGGCTGGCGTATTCCCTTTCTACTGAGCGCACTGTTGGTCATCGTTGGCCTGTTTATTCGCCTACGTATTGACGAGTCGCCGGTGTTTGCCAAAATTCGCGAAACTAAAGCGGTTGAATCCCGCCCGGTTGTCGAGGTTATCCGTCATTATCCGGGGATTGTGGTGAAAGGGGTGTGCGCGAAATTAATCGAAGCTTGTACCTTCGCTATGTTTACCGTGATTGTGCTGGCCTACGGTAAAGCGAATAACTTAAGCGCTAATATCCTGATGGATGCCATGATCGTCGCCGTACTGTTGGAAATTATTGCCATCCCGGCGATGGGAGCATTAAGCGACAAAATTGGCCGTAAACCGGTTTATATCGCCGGGGCTTTATTGCAGGTGCTTGCCATTATTCCGTTCTTCCTCGCCATCAATCAGGACAGTTACTGGCTGACGCAGATAGCGATGGTCATGGTGATTACCTTTGGCCACAGCATGTGTTACGCACCCCAGGCATCGTTTTTCCCGGAATTATTCCCGACGCATATCCGTTGCAGCGGTATCGCTCTGATCTGGCAGGTCGGTTCGCTGATTGGTAGCGGTGTTCTGGGGCTGGTGGCGGTGAAAATTCTGCAGATGACCGGTGGGCATTATTACGGTATGGCGGCGTATGTCATCGTATTAGGTGTGATTTCGGTGATTGGCCTGGCGCTGATGCCTGAAACCGCGCCGCGCCGACGCCAGGGGGAATACCAACAGTGGGGACAACACTGATAATAAAACCAGACTTACGGCTCTTTTCTCGCCCCCTCTCTGAGAGGGGGGATGAATTCAGTAAAACAAATTACAAAACCTCATCCTTCTTGTATGGTAGTTGACTTGAATCAAAGATGTCATACCAATCAAATGAGATGGTTTACAGCATGATGATGTCACTCACCGCAATGAAGCGATTTTTAACTATCAAATGAGTAAAACCATGGAAAATCAGCTGTTAAAGGCGAATGCCGTTGTTCCGGCATACGACCGTCAACGTCTTGTCCCGCGCATTGTGCATCTGGGATTCGGTGCGTTCCATCGCGCACATCAATCTGTCTATGCTGACATTCTGGCAACAGAGCATGGTAGCGACTGGGGCTACTGTGAGGTCAATCTGATTGGCGGCGAACAACAAATTGCTGATCTGAAAGCGCAGGATAATCTCTATACCGTGGCGGAAATGTCTGCTGATGCATGGACTGCGCGTGTTGTCGGTGTCGCCAAACGTGCGCTGCATGCCGGGGTTGATGGTCTGGAAGCGGTTCTTGCGGCGATGTGCGAACCGCAGGTGGCGATTGTGTCACTGACGATTACAGAAAAAGGTTATTGCCACTCTCCGGCTACCGGGCAATTGATGCTCGATCACCCGTTTATTGCCGCCGATTTACAAAATCCGCAGCAGCCGAAATCTGCCGCCGGGGTGATTGTTGAAGCGCTGGCGCGTCGTAAAGCTAAAGGGCTGGCGGCCTTCACTGTGATGTCCTGCGACAACATGCCGGAAAACGGCCATGTCACACGTAACGTTATTTGCGCCTATGCCCGTGCGGTTAATGCAGATTTGGCCGACTGGATTGACGCGAACGTGACCTTCCCGTCAACAATGGTTGACCGTATTGTTCCCGCCGTGACGGCGGATACGCTGGATAAAATTGAACAACTGACCGGTGTGCGCGACCCGGCGGGTGTGGCCTGTGAACCGTTCCGTCAGTGGGTTATCGAAGATAACTTTGTGGCAGGTCGCCCGGAATGGGAAAAAGCCGGGGCCGAACTCGTCGCTGATGTGGTGCCCTTTGAAGAGATGAAACTGCGCATGCTCAACGGCAGTCACTCTTTCCTCGCCTATCTGGGCTATCTGGCCGGTTACCAGCACATCAATGAGTGCATGGAAGACGACAACTATCGTCGCGCTGCCCATGCCCTGATGTTGCAGGAGCAGGCACCGACGCTGAAAGTGAAAGGGGTCGATCTGGCGCATTACGCGGACTTGCTGATTGTGCGTTACAGCAACCCGGCGCTGCGTCACCGTACCTGGCAGATTGCGATGGATGGCAGCCAGAAACTGCCTCAACGTATGCTGGATTCCGTGCGCTGGCACCGTGTCCATCAGCATGCCTTTGATCTGCTGGCGCTGGGGATTGCAGGCTGGATGCGCTATGTGGGCGGTGTTGATGAGCAGGGCAATGCGATTGAAGTGAGCGATCCGCTGCTGGCTGTGATTCAGCAGGCTGTAGCAGGCAGTGCAGAAGGGGAAGCACGCGTTAACGCATTGCTGGGTATTGAGGCGATTTTTGGCACTGAGCTGCCGAAAGATGTGATCTTTGTTGAACAGGTAACGCGCGCCTATCAGGCATTGCTGGCGAACGGCGCGAAAGCCACGGTTGCACAGTACGCGGCGAAATTCTGATCTAAATGCCGCCCTCAGGCGGCATCACACCATTAGTGCAGGCCAAGGCGAATCAGTTCAACAGGTTCAAACTGGCCTTCACAACCTTCCACTTCTACCGTTTTGCTACGACGCAACTGAGCTGGCGTCATTCCATTGGCATGGATAGCGATAATTTTCCCGGTACGACCTGTGCCATTAATCATGACGCGGCTGCCGGTGGTGATTGCATTACGGTTACGATCATAAGTCATCATGGTGGTTTCTCCTTTTATCATCCGCAAAACATGCCGGGGCATAAGGCGTCCCCGTCACGGACGCCTTATGAAAACGCTTTTGCTAAGATGATTTTTTGTTTTTGATCAACGTCACACTTTTTAGTGCGCAAAAACAGCACGACGTTTTAAAAACAAAACAGGAGGAGGGAAGTTACTCTTCGCTAAACCAGTCGCGATTTTCCTGGCTGATGAGTTTCACAGAACCGCTGATTTCCTGCAGATGGTGGGTCATCGCTTGATCTACCGCATCGGCATCTCTTTTTTCCAGCGCATCAAAAATATCCTGATGCTGGCGCAGCAGCATTTCCGGAGGCGATACGTGGTCAAGGCTCATATAGCGCACACGGTCCATGGTCGCTTTGAGGTTTTCAATGGTATCCCAGGCAAGCTGGCAGTCGGCAATCTGCGCGAGTTTCTGGTGAAACTCATCATCCAACTGGAAAAAATCATTCAACTGCTTGCGCTCAATGGCAGTGCGTTGCTGATTGAGATTCTGCTCAAGCTGATAACAATAGCTGTCCGTCATCATCCCGGCGGCACGACGAGCGACCGCACACTCAATGGCCTGGCGTACGAAGCAGCCGTTGCGAACCTGAGCCAGAGAGATTTTATTCACATAGCTACCGCGCTGGGGGCGGATTTGAATCAGACCGTTTTCCGCCAGCTTGATAAAGGCTTCACGTACGGGCTGGCGTGAAACGTCAAAACGGATCGACACTTCTTTTTCAGAAAGCGGGGTTCCCGGCGGAATCAGGCAATGAACAATATCCCGACGGAGAATACGGTAAATTTGCTGGTTGACGGGTTGCGTCGGGTTGAGCTGGGTTTCAACGATCATTCGCACTTACTTTTTAAGAGGTTAACCCAGCTACCATACCATTAAATAGACGCCGTTCCCATACCCGGCCCGCAGGCCGGGGCGGGAAAATTAGCCTGCGCGATGTACGCTCAGACCCGCATAGGTCTGGCTTACTGGCATCATCTCCAGAGTATTGATATTGACGTGTTTTGGCAGCGTAGCCACCCACCAGACCGCCTCGGTCACATCTTCCGGTGTCAGGGCGTTGGTATTTTCATAGGTTTTTTCGGCTTTCGCGTCATCGCCTTTAAAACGCACATTCGAAAACTCCGTACCGCCCACCAGGCCCGGCTCGATATTGGTTACGCGAACGGCGGTGCCGTTAAGGTCGGTGCGCAGGTTCAGACTGAACTGACGCACAAACGCTTTGGTGGCGCCATAGACGTTACCACCAGCATACGGCCAGCTCCCTGCGGTCGAACCGATGTTGATGATATGACCGCGATTGCGCTCCACCATACCCGGCAGCACGGCCCGGGTCATATACACCAGGCCTTTGTTGTTGGTGTCGATCATGGTTTCCCAGTCATCCACATTGGCTTTATGCGCAGGCTCGAGTCCCAGGGCTAACCCGGCGTTATTCACCAGCACGTCAATCTCTTTCCATTCAGCAGGCAAATTCGCCAGCATCTCTTCAATGGCTGCGCGGTTACGCACATCAACTTGCGCCGTAAACAGATTGTCGCCCAGTTCATCTTTCAGCTCTTGCAGACGCTCCTGACGGCGGCCTGTTGCAATGACTTTGTGTCCATTTTCAATAAAACGACGTGTGATACTCTCACCAAAACCCGCTGTTGCCCCGGTAACCAAAATTATCATCTTGCTGTTCCTCAACGCTTTTTGTGGTGTATTACCATAGCACGCACCGCTCGGTGGCGGTAACCTAAGTTAAGCCTGGCAAAAAATCTTCACTTTGTGCTACTGATAGATCATCACAGCCAATACCATGGATGTCTGGTCTGGGGTAACTAACCGCATTCAGGAGTAAATTATGTCGGTAACGAATCCTTTCTTCGATGTCAGCACGCTGCCGTATCAGGCACCGCGCTTCGATCTTATCCATCAGGATCACTATCGCCCCGCATTCGACCGTGGGGTTGAGGAAAAACGCGCCGAGGTGTCCGCCATTGCGCAAAACCCGACTCCCGCCACGTTTGATAATACCCTGTTGCCGCTGGAGTGCAGCGGTGAGCTGTTGACGCGAGTGACCAGCGTCTTTTTCGCGATGACCTCCGCGCATACCAATGATTTTTTACAGCAACTTGACGAAGCGTTTTCCGCTGAACTGGCGCAACTGGCGAATGATATTTATCTCAACGACGCCCTGTTTGCGCGCGTTGAGTCCGTCTGGCGCAATCGGGAATCAGCCGGTCTGGATAATGAATCTTTACGGCTGGTCGAGGTGATGTATCAGCGCTTTATACTGGCTGGTGCGACGCTTTCCGCTGACGATAAAGCGGTATTGAGAGCATTAAATACCGAGGCGGCGACGCTCACCAGCCAGTTTAATCAGCGCCTGCTAGCGGCAGACAAAGCCGGTGGTCTGGTGGTGGATTATCTCCATCAACTCGACGGATTGAGCGATGACGCTATCGCCGCCGCAGCCGATGCGGCGCGAGAAAAAGGGCTGACCGATCGCTGGCTACTTTCGCTATTAAACACCACACAGCAACCGGCGCTGGCCGCGCTGCGGGACCGTCAGACGCGCGAAAATCTGTTTACTGCCAGTTGGTCACGGACTTCGCGCGGGGATGCCAATGACACGCGCGCTATCGTATTGCGTCTGGCGCAATTACGGGCGCAACAGGCGTCATTGCTTGGTTTCCCGGATTACGCCAGTTGGAAAATGGCCGACCAGATGGCAGGCAATCCACAGGCCGCGTTTGATTTTATGCGCGGTATTGCCCCGGCGGCACGTGCCCGCGCTGAACGTGAACAGGCCGATATTCAGCAGGTCATTGATGACCAGCAGGGGGGCTTCACCGCTCAGGCCTGGGACTGGCCGTGGTATGCCGAACAGGTCCGACGCGCGAAATACGACCTCGACGAATCACAGGTCGCCCCTTATTTTGCGCTCAACACGGTGCTGAGCGAAGGGGTGTTCTATGCAGCGAGTCAACTCTTTGGCATTCGTTTTGTAGAACGTACTGATATTCCTGTTTATCATCCGGACGTGCGAGTCTGGGAAATATTCGACCAGAATGATGAAGGGCTGGCGCTGTTTTATGGCGATTTCTTTGCCCGTGATTCAAAGAGTGGCGGCGCATGGATGGGGAATTTCATCGAGCAATCGACGCTGCTTTCCACCAAACCGGTTATTTACAATGTCTGCAATTACCAGAAACCGGCCGCCGGGCAGACGGCGCTCTTATCGTGGGATGATGTCATCACCCTGTTTCACGAGTTTGGTCATACGCTACATGGTTTGTTCGCCCGCCAGCGCTACGCCAGCCTGTCGGGGACCAATACGCCGCGTGATTTTGTTGAGTTTCCGTCACAGATTAACGAGCACTGGGCCAGCCATCCTGACGTGTTCACGCGTTATGCGCGCCATTATCAAACTGGTGAGCCAATGCCGGAAGCGCTACGCAATAAAATGTTGCGCAGTACCCAGTTCAATAAAGGCTATGACATGACGGAGTTGCTGAGTGCGGCCTTGTTGGACATGAACTGGCACAGTCTGGATGGCGTGACTCAGGTCAGCGATGTCGATGTCTTTGAAGCACAGGCGATTCGCCGCGAAGGGCTTGATATCGCAGCGGTACCGC
Organism: Citrobacter sp. BDA59-3; assembly: GCF_015167655.1. NCBI lineage: Bacteria > Pseudomonadati > Pseudomonadota > Gammaproteobacteria > Enterobacterales > Enterobacteriaceae > Citrobacter > Citrobacter sp. BDA59-3. Next base: position 2,896,424 of record NZ_CP063427.1, on the reverse strand, counting down.
CCCGTTATCGCAGCAGCTACTTCGCCCATATCTTCGGCGGTGGTTACGCAGCGGGTTATTACGCCTATCTGTGGACGCAAATGCTGGCTGACGATGGCTTCCAGTGGTTTGTGGAGCAGGGCGGCTTATCCCGTGAAAACGGGCAAAGATTCCGTGATGCGATTTTGTCGCGTGGTAATAGTACTGATTTAGCTGAACTTTATCGCCAGTGGCGCGGTCATGATCCGCAGATTGAACCGATGCTGAAAAACCGAGGCCTGAGCGAGTAACGCGCATTTAGCAAGATAGAAGAACCGGGTGTGATACCCGGTTTTTTTATGCATGATAATTAAATGCTACGCAAATGTTAAATTAACGTGCTAACCGAAGCGGTGCAATGTGATTCAAGCGACATAGTTGATAATGAAATAATTTGTCGGTGCAATAATTCATTAAGTATGTCTACCTTTAATCGATGGTCCCATGACGTTAGACTATTTTTTAATGCCGCCTGATCCCCATAGGATGTTTTGTTTTTTACGGCTGTAAGGGAGGGATAAAATAAATCCGGAAAGCACGACGCTTTGATGAGTGTTATGTACTCTAAGATTATTCCTGGAATTAAGATGCCAGCCAGAGTGATGTAATAATTACATTCCACTCAGGTATCTGTTGATTAATGTGAATGAAAAATGAGGAAAGTCCTTTTATTTATCAAAGATAAACCTGCTGAATTAATCGATGTCAGACCGTATGAACGTAAGATTAATTGTATCTATCCCGGCGCGGTTGTAAAAAGCCTGACGATAGAGATTAGCTTTGTGACGTTTAGCAATGGTAAATGTGGCGCCATCTCTTTTGTGGCCGACCGTTATGTTTCTCAGATGCAACTATTAGAGGCCTATAATAAGCTGATACTCAACGGCGAGTAATTATGTTCCGTGGGCCTGCATGACTACAGCAGGCCGCATAATTTGCCAAAAGGGTGTGCCAGAGTGCCGCAGAATCTGCCTAAGCGCTTCGTACATGTGGCGACATTTTGCGCCATGAGGAAAAAAGATTCAGTGTCCCACCCCAGAATAACCCATCAACAAGTCCCGTAATAACGCCGAACAGGGCGCTGAATTGTACTGCATAGTGTGCTTCCGGATGCAGCGACAACCAAACCAGCAAACAATATTTCGAGCCAAAGCCCATGATAATAAAAACCAGTGTCAGAGGCGTGCCCGCGCGAATAATTCTGTCGCTATGCGGTTTGTTTTTTAAACGAGGCTGGTTTTTCCATAACCGCCACCCGGCCACAATACCCAAGGCAAGTCCGCTAAACATGCCCACTAATGAGGCAACATTAAAATTAAACTCTTCCTTTAACCCCCACACTCCCCAAATCAGAAAGAGTAGCGGTAAAATAAACAACTGACTGATATTCATTTCGCGTTCTGAGAGCGCGGCATAACCCCGCATTATAAGAAAAGCAAAAAGTATCCATACCCACAGCGGGGTATGACTGAGGATGGTGAAAATAGTCATGGTATTCTCCTGGTTGAATGTTTACCCGGCAGAAGTATGCCTGGGGCCAGATAAGAGCAACACGACACCCACACGACAGCGGGCTGACAGCAACACGACAGGACGTTATTCCGCGCGAGGGGACCTGTTGCAAGGGAAGTGATACGTCCTGTAACGACATCGTTTTTGTTTAGTCGGCATAAGGTGCGTTAAACTCTCCTCCCTTGTTGGTAGATGACATTGCAAAAAATGATTGTTCCTGGTTCATCAGATGTGCAAGTTCCAGAAACGGAACTTGCACGCAAAAGCATGTTCAAAGCGTTGCTGTACCGTGACCGGACGCCCGTCGCCGTATTAATTTGTGCTGCTATTGTTGGCACGCTCGTAGGGTTTGCTGGCGTCGCATTCTTTCGCGCCGTCAATGCCGTGCAGCACTGGCGAATAAGTTTTCTGCAGCAGGCTGACTTAAGCGGGTGGGCGCTATGGATTATGGCTTTTATTATCTCCGGGCTGCTGGCGGTGATGGGCTATTTTCTCGTCAGGCGTTTTGCGCCTGAGGCATCGGGCTCAGGTATCCCTGAAATCGAAGGCGCGCTGGAAGAGTTACGCCCTGTACGCTGGTGGCGTGTCATACCGGTGAAGTTTTTTGGCGGTATGGGAACGCTCGGCGCAGGCATGGTGCTCGGCAGAGAAGGGCCGACCGTTCAGCTCGGTGGTAATATTGGCCGAATGGTCTCTGACCTGTTGCGGATAAAACATGGTGAGGCGCGCCATTCATTGCTGGCAACGGGGGCGGCTGCCGGTCTGGCGGCAGCGTTTAACGCACCGCTGGCGGGTATTCTCTTTATTCTCGAAGAGATGAGGCCGCAATTTCGCTATAACCTTATCTCCATCAAAGCCGTTTTTATTGGCGTGATCATGGCAAGCATCGTATTTCGCACATTTAATGGCGAAAGCCCGGTCATCGCCGTAGGGCAGTTATCCAATGCGCCAGTCAATACGCTGTGGCTGTATCTCGTGTTAGGGATGTTATTTGGCCTCGTCGGCGTATTATTTAATCGCCTCGTCTTTCTTTTTCAGGATGGTTTTCAGCATATCTATGGCGGGCGAACATGGCGAACCCTGGTGGTAGGGGGATGTATAGGTGGCGGATGTGGCATCCTTGCGCTGCTTTATGCGCCAGGGGCCGGAGGCGGCTTTGAATTGATCCCCGATGCGGCCAGCGGCGGCTGTACGTTTTATGCGTTAATCGTGATGTTTCTGGTCCGTCTGCTCACAACGCTGCTCTGTTTTTGCTCCGGGGCGCCTGGCGGAATTTTCGCGCCAATGTTGGCGTTAGGTACCGTGCTCGGCACCGCCTATGGTGTGGGTGTCGCGGATTTGTTCCCGGCCTATGGGCTTGAAGCCGGTACGTTTGCCATTGCCGGGATGGGGGCGTTATTTGCTGCGTCCGTTCGTGCTCCGCTAACGGGGATCGTCCTGGTACTGGAAATGACAGATAATTATCAGCTCATACTGCCGATGATTATTACCTGCCTCGGTGCGACGTTACTCGCACAATTTCTTGGTGGGAAACCGTTATATTCTTCGATTCTGGCGCGTACTTTGGCAAAACAGACGGCGCCAGAAGGCTCGGTGCCCTCATAACTTGCTCTCCGCACTGGTTCGACGGCCATTCGCTGGTGCCGTCGAACCCCTTGCCTGTTTGGTTCCGGTTTCGAAACGGGCAGTACACTGTGATTTTCTGAATCTGGATCTTCTTCTCGATAATGAATTCTTGTTAATCAGCGTCGTACTGTGCTGATAATAGCAATACAACGTTATTGCCAGGCTATATATTAAAAGTAATTTAATAGAAGTAATCCGTACTAAAACCCGTTCAAGAGAGGGAGTGCGCGATGGACTATTTTTTCTTGATTATAAACAGCGTGATGGCCGGTGCGCCTGGGTACTTCCCGGATGCTATCAGGGCGATATCTGAACGGTCAGGCGAAAAATTAATAACGCTCTCCGCTATCCTCCTCCAGCCTGTTGCCGCGCAAAAACTGACGGATGTACACCGACAGCAAATAAATAATATTCGCGGAAATATCATATTACTTGCGGAGCAAGACGACCTGGAAACATTCAAAATGAAAGTTAAGGCGTTTTCCAGACAAAATGGTTTGGTCAATTAAATATTCAACAGGAATGATGATATATTCAATTGTCCATTTATAAGAATCAGGATTTTCTATGTATGGCAAAATGAGTTAATCAGGCAGCGAAAGAGGAGATGCATAAATCATCGTTAAAAGCGTCGCCGCAGGACCTGAAAGCGACGCTTTTATTACCCGCACTCAGACGTTTATTTGACGCTTTCATCCATGGTCACATTCATTGTGATGCCGCCTTTGTTATTCGGATCGTCAGTATAGGTAATCAGCACATCTTTGCTGGCGACACATAATCCCTCCTCGTTTGGTGTAGAAGAGACGTATCCCCCGTTATTAAACTCGACGGTGGTTGTCGTTACGCCGCCGTTTTCGGTCTCAGTAATGAAGAGGGAACCGCCATGCGTGACATTGACGGTTGTGATCACACCAATGACCTTATGTTCACCGGACTCAGGATCAAAAGAAATTTTCGGCATTTTTCTCTCCTCGCGCAGACAGGCTATCTGCATTCACTTTTTATCCCATATTTATATTAACGGCCTGGTGGGAAATAAGTTGAGCTTTTTCGCTATCTATTTTCGATGTGGTAGTTAAGAATGTGTTTACTTTGCATTAATTCGTTATGGCGCACATACGCGGCGGGCCAGGCTGGTGAAACGTACCTTTTGCGGCTAAACTTAAACGGTCCGGTATGGCAAGCCGACAAACAATCGTTCTGACGTGATGAATCCCCCTCAGCGGTGGGGCTGGTCTTCATACCATGCAAGTCGCGAATAGCGAATGCGTTTCTGACTGACCGTCAGGAACACCGGGAGGCACCCGGCATCACGGTTTCCACATCCTGAATGACTCAATTCTCCTGTTGGGTCTTTATCTTTTGCCGCGTATTTTGAGTGACCTTGCATAGCACTCATTCCGGCGAGTAACTCGCAGAGTGTACCCATGAAAGAGGGTTATTACTGGATCCAGCACCAGGGTATTGTGCAGATGGCTTACTATACCCATGATAAAGTTGAGAATATGGATACAGGAAAAATAATGACCGGTGTCTGGCGCCTTACGGAAGGGTTTGAGATCTGTCATGACGTTGAAATAGAGATCGTTGGTGGACCGCTTACGTCCCCAACTACAGGGTAAATTTATTTGACCATGGCCTGCCTGGATAAGCGGGCCTGTCAATTTGGGCTGTTTCTACGTTTGGCAGAAATGTGTTATCACCTGGAAGACGTAAATACGAATCTAAGAAATGTGAACGCTACTATTTCACTCCTCATTTAAGCGGATATACTTCTGATAAGTCGCGTATAAAAGGAGTAAGCCAATGATTTACTCATCCATAAAAACGCACTACCTGTCAGCCGAATCCGGCGATCGTCTTGTTCGTTATGATGTTATTGCGACAGATGCTGATACGTATTTAGTGAAGGTCATCGACGAGCAAAAAAGCACGCTGTCTGATCCTAAACCGCTAATCCTCATCGACCAGTTTCGCGTAACCCGTAGTGATTATTTTGAACATTACGGTATTCACGTGGTGCAACAGGCGATAACGTTCAATTTACCCCCCTCATTTGAAGATTATCTTCTGCTTTACTGCCAGCGACACCGAAACAAGTACGAATAGCACCAGGCCGACATCGGGCGGCTTCTTCGTTAAAAGGAGCCACTGCCGTTATACTTACCCTTTGTCTTTTGACGCAAAGCTGGCTTGTTTAACCCAAAGGAGAGTGATGATGAGACCGAAAATCACGCCGGAAGAGATCGCGTTACTGGTAGAGGATTTAGATATGCTGGGTGAACAAAACCTCGTGGGTATCGAAGCCTATGAAGCGCTCTACCTGCTGGAGATGCGCCGCCAGACAGCAAAACTTAATGATATCAAGCGGGCACTGGAAGCCGAAGAGGAGTGAATTTCCGGACTCACGGACGCCCCCGGTTTTTGGTGGGGAGGCCGCACTGTTTATCAACATCATCTGGCCTCCCTGACGCCAGATGATGTTTTTACTTTTTACTCACCGGACATATCAACTCACGGATAATCGCTATCTTCTTCTGCGGTGACAGCCAGAGGCATTGTGGCATCCATGCAGGTTTTTGTTGTTCGATGAAAGCGTTAAGCAGTTGGTTGAGCCAGCTATCGATATTCATACGTACCTCCTTAATGGTTAACGTGAGTGTACGCAACAATTACGGAACAAAAACTGAGCTTATTAAATTTACTGTTCCGCATTTAATTCCCTGAATATGCCGACCGACATTGTCCAACCCACAGGCGCAATAAGCTGACACAAAGATATGGTAAATTACCGCCTCCACTAACAACGGAGTGTTGTAATGAAAGCGATTGGTATCTTTTGTGGTTCATCTTCCGGGGAAAATCCGCTGTATATCGAAACGGCGCGCTATGTGGGCAAAACCCTCGCGGCGGCCGACATTTCTCTTGTCTACGGTGGCGGTAAGGTTGGCCTGATGGGCGCCGTTGCCGATGCCTGCCTGGCGCAAGGTGGCCATGTGGTTGGGGTTATGCCGCGTGGTCTGTTTGAAAAGGAGATCGCGCACCAGGGGCTGAGTGAGCTTCACGTCGTGGAAAATATGCACGAGCGAAAAACCAAAATGGCGGCGCTATCGGATGGCTTTATCGCATTGCCTGGTGGTGCGGGTACGCTGGAAGAGATTTTCGAGCAGTGGACCTGGGCACAACTCGGGATCCACCACAAACCCTGCGCATTCCTGAATATCAACGGTTATTACGATCCGCTGCAGGCGATGGTTGAGAAAATGGTTACCGAGGGATTCATGCATGCCCGCTATGCCGATATGCTGCCGTTTTCCACGGATGTCGAAAGCGTCGTGGCGTATTTTCGCAACTATCAGGCGCCTGCGAGTAAGTGGGTGAAAAATTAATCGTATTTAAGGGCGCTGCGCCGGGCGCTCCCGGCCAGTGCGCGCAGGAAAGCGTATCATGCCACACACCATACATCCCGTTGCCGCCGTACTGGGGGTGATCGTCCATGAATCTCGTGTACTGCTTGTACGCCGTTCTAACCCACCTGATGCAGGTTTTTGGGGTTTTCCGGGTGGAAAAATCGAGGCAGGCGAAACCATAGAACAGGCCGCGTTGCGTGAAGTAAACGAAGAGACCGGACTGAGGGTTATTTACCAGTCGACGGATGTGCCCCTGGAAGCATTCGATTACAACGCCGCCGGCGAGCTTCGTTACCATTATCTGCTGATCCCGGTCATTTGTGCCTGGCAGGGGGGAGAACCGACTGCCGCGTCGGATGTCTTTGAAGCGCGCTGGTTTGACGCTGCGGCATTGCTGAGCGGTGATTTTGATTTCAGTAAAGATGTCGTGGAACTGGCGATAAAACAGATAAACCCTGCTCACGCGTGAATGGGGATGTTGTCGCAGTGACGATGTATCACCGCTGGCGGGCTGCAACGTTCAGGTCTGCGGCCCGTCAATCCGGTGCCCCTTAATGTAAGGGCGTTATGTTTTGCTTGCGTCTTTCTTCTTTTTGAAAAGAGACGTTGCTGCCGCCGTCATAACGCCTATCAGCGGCATAGCAAAAGCGCCTGCCAGGAAGTTATGCTGATCGATTTCCTTTTCCCGGCGAATATCAGCAAAACGGGCAAGCGCCTGTTTTTCATTCGCGGCGATGACCTCTTCAAACTGCTTTTCATAACCCTGCTCAGTCAACTGAAATGCGCGTTGTTCATCTGATTTTTTCAGAGCAACGGTATGCTTAACCTTTTTAAAAAAACAGTACTCTGGCATGGGTGATCCTTATGGAGAGAGGTGATTAAGCACAACCAGAATAACAATTTTAAATACATCTGGTACCTGCGGGTGAATATTTTTTAAATCTATTTAACGCATCGTGTGCCGACAAATTCGTGCGCAGAATTTAAAAACGATTAAGAAAGAGCGTAAAAGGACGCTGAATTTTTCCTCCGGAATATATCTTATTTTCCGCGCGCACCGAATGTTATTGTAATGGGACGCGAGAAACGTCATTCCGACCGCCACAAGAGGCAACCGGCGCGGTGCTATCCACGCCGTGAGGGGAATGATTTGGATAACTATGACAACCAGTGTGGCCTAAGGTGCGATGGAGATACTTGCCGACAAGCCTGCTACCAATTCTACCCCTTGTGGCAAGTTATCGATGTGAATACGCACCGGGATGCGCTGGGCAAGACGTACCCAGTTAAAAGTCGGCTCAACCTGCGGCAGGCCAAGACCGCCCGTGTCGTCATTATTATCACCAATCCCATGCCCGATACTCTCAACGTGGCCGGTCAGGACGGGCTCGAACCCCATCAGCGCAATGTGCGCGGTATTTCCCACGCGAATGTGGCGCAGTTTGGTTTCCTCAAAATAACCCACCACCCAGAAACTTTGCGCGTCGACGATGGCTACCTTTGTTTCCCCGGCAGTTGCGTAGTCGCCGGGGCGAAGCCTCAGATGTGTGACATAACCGGCAACCGGCGCCCGCACGGTGGCATGGGATAAATTGAGTTCTGCCAGTTCCAGCGCAGCCAGCGCACCATGGTAATTGGCCGTTGCGATATTCGCCGCGCTGCTTGTTTGCTGCAAATCCTCACCGGAAATCATGCCTTTTATCTGCACACGTCGTCTGGCGGCATCCTGGCGCATCAGCATTTCATGACGTTTAGCATCGACATCAGCCTGCGCGCTGAGCAATGCCAGCGTTAACCAGTGCGGATCGATGGAGTAGAGAACATCGCCACGATTCACCCATTGATTGTCTCTGACAGCCACGCTGATAACCGGCCCTGAGACATCCGGCGCAATTTGCACTACATCCGCACGAACCCGGCCATCGCGGGTCCAGGGCGTCTGCGCATAATGCTTCCACATCATGAAAGCCAGAATAGCTGACGCGGCGGCTGCGCTTAGCGTCAGCGCATAGCGGGTCAATAAAGAGAGAAACGATTTCATGCAAATAACCCCAGCGCGTTAGCGTCCTGCAGGAACAGGAAAAAAGTGACGATATACAGTGAGAAACCAATCAGCGGGCGGCAAGGCAAACGGCAATAAAACCTGCTGAAAGAGAACAGCGGCACGAGTAACAGCGTGCAGGCCAGGCTAATAAGCGCAATGACCAGCAGACCGGGGAGAAATACACCCCCAATATTGATGTCATTCAGCATTTTCTTGCTCCTTCTTGCTACTTCGCAGTGCGCAGTGCAGGTCAACAAGCCTGTCGACAACCTGGCGCGATTGTTCATCTGGCGCAGGCAGAGAGAGGCAAATCATTGACGCAATGCGCTCGCGTACGGCAGGTATGTCTTTCGTGTGAATAAGCTGGTAAAGCAGGTCATTGATCTCTCTGGCTGTTTTTCTTTCCGCCCGCGAATAACAGTGGCGTAAATGCATGACAGAGAGGCCAATTCGCAGATAGTGCAACATATGCTCAAGCACCTGTTCTGAGGCGTGCTCACTGCGTTGCAAACGCGGCAGTAAAAGGGCTGTTCTGTCTATCATCAGATTGGTCCAGTGCATATCATCGGGTTTAAAAACACCTTTCACACTGCGCCGGATATCGCGTCGACAGAGTTTCAGCAGACGGTTAATGGCCGCGTCTGCCTGCACCGTTTGCAACAAACTCATGCTGACCACGGCAAAGCCGATAGCGGCAAACAAGGCAATAGAGGTATTGATGGCTACAGCGAAGTCCCCGCTGTAATGCGCGCCTAATTCGCAAAGGATAGGCAGGGTGAGGGTGATCCCCATCGCCATAAATGTGGTAGGCGGGCGCGCCTGGAGCGATCCGGCCAGCAAATAGGCGGGGGCAAGTGCCGCAACCAATACCGCGAAATCGGTCACTTGCGGAAGAAGGACAAAGCTATAGAACAGGCTTATCAGTACCCCCCAGACGGAACCCATAATATATTTCACAAGGTGGGGGGCTGGCGTGTCGAAACTGGCAAACAGCGTACAGCAGACCCCAAGAACAGAGACCGCCGTGGCGCCATCAGGCCAGGCTGAGTAAATCCAAATCAGGCAGCCGCTTAAGATTATCGAGAAAGCCCCCAATGCTGTGCGTGCAGCGCTAAGGTGATCCCGGTGGAATACGTAGCCTTTTGCAGCCTTGGCCTCCATCAGCGCGGGAGTGTTTTTCGCGTGGCGAACCGCATCAGAAAGGCGTTCGCATTGCTGTAAAAGCACGATGGCTTCTGTCAGGTGGCGCGTAAAACTGGTCCGTATCGCATCTGTCATTGTCGGTGTCTGCGAAGCGTATAACGCCGTTAACTGTTCACTGCGTTTTTTTAGCGCCTCTGCGCTGATTGTCTGCTCGCTTTCTCCCTCATGAGTAAGCCAGGTCTGGACATCCTTTAGCAACAACCGCAGCTTGACGGGTATCTCCTCTGGCGTCGGTAAGCGATCGCGTAATTCACAATTCACAATTAACAGACGAGCCAGCCGGTCATGGATGGCTTTTCGTGCCTGGCGGACCGGCGCAGAAAGGGCAAAGTCGTAAGGGATATGGTGGCTGATACCCTGCAAAAACTGCAGTGCCAGCGCCAGATGAAGGCTATCGGAATGCTCATCGGGTTTGCCTGCTAAGGTATCGGCAATTTTCAGCCGGGCCGAGCGTAATGTCTGCGCTAATTTGTTGTTGAACACCCCTGAAATACGCGCGGGCAATACGTATCTGTGAATAAGCGCGGCGCAGAAAATACCAATCATGATCTCCTGCACGCGGAGAATGGCGATATGAAAAATAGTGCCGGGATCAAACACCGCAGGAAAACCAATCAGGCTCGCGGTGTAACCGGCTAATACAAAAGCATACGCACGTGAAGTGCGTACAAGGAGGGATAAATAGAGACAGAAGGTTATCCAGCCTGTGAGCATCACACTGCAAAGCACCGGCATGTTCACGAAAGTGGGCACGATCAAAACGGTCGCTCCGGCGCCGATGACCGTACCTGCCAGGCGATAAAGGCTTCTGCTCAGTGACGCGCTCACCGAGGTTTGCGAAACAATGTACACGGTAATGATGGCCCATGATGGGCGCTCAAGACCTATCGACAACGCAATAAAATAGGCGAGCATCGCGGCGGTAAAAGTCTTTGCAGAATAGAGCAACGCGTTAGCATCGTTCAGCAGTGCGGGAGAAGCCACACGGCGTAATAGCTTGCTGGCAGCGCGTAAAAAATGACTGTGAAAGAGAGCGAATGTGTTCATGCCGGGGATTATTACCGGCTTGCCTATGCTATTAAATACTCTATTCTGTCAAAAAATACCTAAATGTTGCCAATTACATGAAGCCGCAATTCGTTACAACATTATTTGACCCTGACGCCACCTCGTGCCCGGCAGTGGCGCGGCATCTTGATTTTATTGATTACGAGGCCGAAGTGCCGGTACATACACATCGCAAGGGGCAATTGATCATTGCGCTGTATGGCGCGGTTATCTGTCGCGCCGAAAATGACATATGGATAGTGCCGCCAAATTGTGCCGTCTGGATACCGGGCGGCGTTCCTCACAGCGCCAAAGCGACCTGGAATGCCCATCTCAATTATCTGTTTATTGAACCCGGCGCCACTGCGCTTCCGGAAAAATGTTGCACGCTGGCGATTTCACCGCTGATTAAAGAGTTGGTGGACCGCTTAACGCGTGAGGGCATTGATTACCCGCCCGATAGCCATGTCGCAAGACTGACCAGAGTGACGCTTGACGAGTTAGCCACCATGCCGCAACAGAAATTGAGTCTGCCCGTTTCGGCCCATCCCAAAATACGCGCTATGGCAGATGCGCTGGTCAGTAACCCGGAGGATCGCAGCACCTTTAAAGCGTGGGCTAAACGGCTGGCGCTCAGCGAGCGCTCGCTGGCACGCTTGATGCTACGCGAGACAGGGCTAACCTTCGGACGATGGCGTCAGCAGCTCCATCTGATTCTTGCTCTGCAGGCGCTGGCAAGCGGCGTCTCGGTACAAAACGTGGCGGCAAACCTGGGGTATGAATCGGTGAATGCCTTCATCACCATGTTCAAAAAAACGATGGGCAGCACCCCTGCGCACTATTTTGCCGAACGAAAAACAGACGTACGTTAATTAGCCGGGTTTTGAATGAAAGGGTAACAAAAGTGATCCAGACGGCGGCCTGAAAAGAAAGTTCACGTGCGTCTTTGAAGAGAAATGCCATGCATGTATAACTAATTAAGACAGGCATTCATAAGTGGCCTGGTGGCAGCTTTTATGACTCCCCAACTGTTGAATCCAGACGAGCATCTTTTTGAGCATGTACTGTTTAAAATAAACACTATCGCTTTTCTCAGCCGGAGAATATGCCGTGAATGTCAAACTAAAATATGCAAGTAGTGAATTACGCGATCCTGTCCAGGCTGTAGCTGAATTTGCCAATAAGATTGGTCATGAGGATATTGAAACCATCTTATTTTTTTGCTCTCCGGATTATGATCTTGAAACTTTAGGCAGCGAATTAAAAAAAACCTTTTCATGCACGCTTATAGGATGCACCTCCTCCGGGCAAATTGGTCTGGATGGTTTCCAGCACTCCGGGATGCTCGGTCTGGGCTTGGGGCGCGATTTTCGGGCCACCGCTTATATGATCCATCCCTTAGTTGAATACTCTGCCGTTATTGCGGATATGGCTGAAAAAATCCGTCTCGACAGCGAGGCAAGGCCGAATATTAATCGCTTCGGTCTGTTGCTTGTCGACGGGCTTTCGATGGCAGAAGAGCGACTTGTGGCTAATCTTTATCAGCAGATAGGGAATGTGCCTATCATCGGGGGATCGGCGGGTGATGACCTGCGCTTTGAACAAAGCTTCATTTACGACGGCAATGGTAAATTTGTATCAGACGCTGCGGTTTTTGCGGTCATTGAGACCCACTCTCCTCTTGCGACGTTTAAAATTCAACACTTTGTTCCCAGCGATGTGGAATTGGTGATTACCGAAGCCGATCCAGAGAAACGGATCATTTTTGAAATTAACGGTGAACCTGCTGCACAAGTCTACGCCGAATCTCTCGGCCTGAGCGTGGACGAGTTAACACCCACGATATTTTCTCGCAACCCGCTGGTGCTCGCGCTTGGCGATGAACCTTATGTACGCTCCATTCAGAAATGGAATGCCGATTTTTCGTTAACCTGTTATTGCGCGATTGAAGAGGGGTTGATTATTTCGATTGGCAGAGCAGAAGATCCCATCGAGACCTTCAGGCAATCGTTTGAAAAAGTTCATGAAATAATTCCTGACCCGCGTGTCATCATCGGTTGCGATTGTATTCTTCGCCGCCTCCAGTTTGAAGAAGAAGGGCTTGAAGAACCGATTAGCGACATTATGCGCCGGAACAATGTGATCGGTTTTTCTACCTACGGCGAGCAGTACAACGGGCTGCACGTAAATCAGACATTCACAGGCGTTGCTATCGGAGGATGAATTATGTCTTCTTTTACCCACGAACCCCATGCGGGCCTGTCACTTGCCGATTATGAGCGCAAACTTCTCGCTCGCGATAAAACAATCGATGTCCTGAAACGCCGTATTGCGCAAGAGGCCAGGCATAGCCATACAACGCCTTTTGCGATTCTGGAACAGAATATTGGCCTGGAGAAAGTCGTTGCTCGTAAGACGATGGAACTTGAGAACGAGCGGCGCGAGCTTGAAAAAGCATTATCTGAATTACGGTTAGCGCAGGCCCAACTGTTGCAAGCGCAGAAAATGGAATCAATTGGCCAGCTTGCCGCGGGTATTGCGCATGAAATTAATACCCCGACCCAGTATGTTTCTGACAACGTTGGTTTTGTGAAAACCGCCCATGCAACGCTGACAAAGGTACTTGATGCTGCGCTTGCGGTGGTCGACGTTGCGCGCGAGAAACTGGACAATGAGCCGACGATAGAGGCATTCGACACGGTTTTAAAACGTGCACGGATTGATTTTTTGCGCAGCCAAATTCCCTCAGCGTTAGATGAGTCCCTGGAAGGCCTTGAGCACATTGCGAAAATTGTCGCTGCCATGAAGGAGTTTTCTCACCCATCGCAAAACGAGAAAGAATCGGTCGATATCCGTGAAGTCATCCGTACAACCGTAACAGTCGCGCGCAATGAGTGGAAATATGTCGCTGATCTGGAAACCCATTTTGGCGACGATTTGCCCTTGCTGCCATGTCTGCGCGATATGGTCGGTCAGGCCATACTTAATTTAGTGGTCAACGCCGCCCATGCGATTGCTGATACCCTCCAGAAAGGCGTTAAGGAAAAAGGCCGTATTGTCATCTCCGCTGAGCAAAACGGCGACTTTATGGAAATACGGGTGCAGGACGATGGTAGCGGCATACCCGCTGGTATCCTGGATCGTATTTTCGATCCCTTCTTCACGACCAAAGCCGTCGGTAAGGGAACGGGGCAGGGGCTTGCCATTGTCTACTCGACGGTCATCGACAAACACATGGGACATATCCGCTGCGAGTCTGAGGAAGGGGTGGGGTCAACGTTCATATTGCAATTTCCGCTTCATAGTCGCAAAGAGGGATGAACGGCATGCAGGTGATGTTTGTTGACGATGAAAACCGCATACTCTCGGGCATTGAGAGAGCGGTCATGATGTATAACCCCGATTGGGAATGCCGCTTTGCAAGTAGTGGTCCTGATGCGCTGGCGATGCTTGAACAGACCCCGGCAGATGTTGTGGTATCGGACATGCGCATGCCTTTTATGGATGGGGCTGAGTTGCTCACCCAGGTTCGCGCCCGCTGGCCGGGTACGGTACGGATAATCCTTTCTGGCTATTCAGAGCCCACATCAACCCAGCGAATGCTCCAGGTCGCGCACCGGTTTGTGTCTAAGCCGTGTGACAGTACGGCCCTGATCGAGATGATCGAAAGTACGCTCGCGCTACGCCAGACCATTGACGATCCGGGGCTCATTGATTTAACGGGACATATTAGCCACCTGCCTGCCACACCTGAGATATTCGCCGAACTGAGACAATGCCTTTCCGGGTCTGCCTGTGATATCCCGCGCATGACTGATCTCATCAGGCGCGATCCCGCGCTGACGGTCAGATTTTTGCAGATTGCGAATTCGGCCTGGTTCACACGAGGGGCGCGGATCCACGATATCGACAGTGCCATCACCCACCTGGGGCTGGAGCAGATAACGTCATTGATCCAGACATCTGAGTTTTTTACCGAAGCGAACAGTGATCCTGGTGTCAGTGAGTTACAACGTAAGGCCTTTCTCGCCTCGCAACTCGCCGCCCGCATGTGTGGCCGCGAGGGGCTGGAGTCGACCGCCGCATTGCTCGCCAATATTGCTCTGCTGCTTCCCGATATCAACATGGCGCATGAAGGCTATTCCCCCACGAGCCGCGCCGCTCTGGGCGCCTGGATGCTGGCGTTGTGGGGATTGCCCGGCGATCTTGTCGAGATCGTTGCCCGGCAAGCTCAGCCTTCACGCCTTACGAATAATAGCTTCGGTGCGATAGGTACCGTACATGTTGCGGTCGCGCTGGCGAACAATAACGTACCCGATAACGATTATCTCGAACAAACAGGCATGCTGAACCAGCTCCCTCTGTGGCAGCAAATGCTTGCTCATATAAAGGAGACCCATCATGACTGATACTGCCCTCGCTCGGGTACTGTGCGTGGATGATGAACCCAATGTGCTCGCCGCCATTGAACGCAATCTTTTTGGGGAATTTGATGTAGTAGTCGCAAAGAGCGGCGAGGCCGGGCTCGACGCCGTTCGCTGGGGCGAAAAATTTGCCGTCATCGTGTCCGATATGCGTATGCCTGGCATGGACGGGGCGACTTTCCTGGCGAAAGCGCGGGAAATCTCTCCCGACAGTGTTCGCATCCTGCTGACCGGTCAGGCCGATGTGCAGTCCTCTATTGCGGCTATCAATAAAGGCGCCATTTTTCGTTATCTGTGTAAGCCTTGTCCAAAAGACGAACTGATTGCCACGCTAAATGAGGCGGTGCGCCAGTATCGCCTTATTTGTGCCGAAAAAGAGTTGCTTGCCACCACGCTTACCGCTTCGGTGAAAACGTTGACCGAAGTGCTCGCGATGGTCGCGCCATGGGCTTTTCAGCGCTCCGCGTTCGCGCAGTCATGTGTGAATCATGCGTTGCCAAAACTGGAGTGGCCCGATGAATGGATTTACACCATCGCGGCGTCACTAAGCCAGATAGGCTGTGTCGGTATTCCTGCGGATATCGTCCAGGCCGATGCGGCTCAGCGTAAACTGACGGATGAAGAGAAAAAACTGCTGCTTGGTCATCCGGAGGTTGCCGGGCGGTTGGTTGAGAACATTCCTCGCCTCGAACTGGTCGCGGAAATTATACGTCACCAGGCGAAAGAGCCGGCGCCGAATGTCCCCCTGGAGGTTCTGCGAGGCGCGCATTTGCTGCGTGCAGCGCTCGAACTGGAAAAACATGCTGTCCGTGGCTGGAGCCTGGAGCGGCCATGGGAAATTCTGCGTGCGGCCACGCCACCACTGCCCGACTACATCATTAAGGCATTGTCAGATTTCCGCGCAAACGTGAGTGGCGTTCGTTCGGCCCATATTCGTGAACTGTTGCCCGGATGGGTGGTTGAGGAAGATATCCTGACATCGAATGGACTGATGGTCTTGACTAAAGGGCATGAACTCACTGACACCGCTATTAATGCGCTTCAGCGGTTGTTGTCCGTGAATGCCATCAAAGAGCCTATTAGGGTACGGGGAACGTCCATCTGAGAAAATACAGATAACCCTCTGTCGATAAAAGGGCTGCAAGGGCAGAGGGTGAATTACCCTGGGGTAAGTCAGGCGCTGGCTGTTTAATAACCGGTCCGCTAACCGTAAATAATAAAAGCGAGCCGCTGGCTGAATATAAGGCAATAAAAAACCCGCACTCGGCGGGTTTATTTTTACCAGTAGATTTTATCTGCTCAGACTATTGTCTTCATCGCTGTTGTAAACATCACTGATAATGAGCGCGACTTACAGCGCGGTAACGTTACCGGCCGCAGGGCCTTTAGCGCCACTTTCGATAGTGAAGGATACTTTCTGGCCTTCATCAAGCGTTTTGTAGCTGTCGCTCTGGATTGCAGAGAAATGTACGAATACATCTTTGCTGCCATCGTCAGGAGTGATAAAGCCAAAACCTTTATCGGAGTTAAACCATTTTACTAAACCAGTCATTTTATTAGACATAGATAATTCCTTAATTTTATGGGCCACGCAGAGTGGCAATAATGGCCTGTAATGTTAGAGTGACTTATTTGGCACTTAGGAGGAGGCTCTCGAAGAAGGATATCTATGGATAACACTTGAACTGAGGACTGCTTTACTAAAACTGCTTTCATAAGGTCTGTATTCCAAACCGATGGCGCTATTAAGACATAGGGAAATTAATTAAGCAACGTTTATATTTTTTATTTTAACCGCTTACACACCCGGACGGCTATCTGGCGCATCAGTACCAGATAACCTGCCGTCGCGTTTTTTGAAGACCTGTCATCCCCTCCATGGGCTGTTATCACGCGGCGCTGTTATATCCTGGTTCCGCCAGCAGCGTTTTACCGCCTTTCAGGGTAAACAGAGACATAACGGTAAGGAGGCAGCGATGAAGATGAAAAAGACGATTTACTCAGGCAATTAAAAACGCTGGTGGAAAAATTGTAGCGCGTCAGGCCGTGCCTGCCCGTGAGAAAGGCGGGGCGGGTAATGATGTGCAAAGGAACCCGTCACCGCCATGATAGAAACCTTAATGTCCGAGTGTGTTTAGTTTACGGGTGGAAAATCCACCACGGTATTGTTGACGCGGTTGACCATGTTGGTAAACAGGATTGCGCTGATCGCACTGATGATTTCTATAACCTGGCGGTCGTTAAAGCCTGCCGCCAGGAAGCGGGTTACCGTCTCTTCTGCCAGCGTTCCACGGGTTGATACCACGGTTGCGACGAATTTCACCAGCGCATCAATACGGGCATCATCCGGATATTCGCCCCGGCGCAGTGCCTGTGTTTGCGCGAGGCTGTAACCGGCCATTTTGCCCGTTAAGGTATGCGCGGCAAGGCAGTAATCGCAGCCGGAGAGTTCACTCACGACCAGGTTAATGGCTTCCAGCTCCTGTTTACTCAGCGTACTTTTTGCCAGCGTGGCATTGTGTTGCAGCGCCTGGCCCAGGATCTCGGGCGCGATACCTATCGTCTGATACGCGTTTGGCACTTTACCCATTGCGCGTTTGATCATTGTGAAAAGATCGGCAGTTTTGCCTGTGGCATTTTCGACCTGAATTGCGGTTAAACGGCTCATAGTGTTCTCCTGTCAGTTAATGTGCGCCACCGTATTGGCGATGGACACATCATAGGGCGCTGGCCATGTTATTATTGCCCCAAATCCGCTATTTTTTGTCTTATCGTCTCAGGAGTGCGCGTGGATAACCTCAGTTCATTACTGGCTGTGCTGGCACCGCAATGCGTGGTGAATCTTCATTGTCGGTTTAACGGGCGATGGGCTGCTGACCATCAGCAACTGCCAGCCGGCATTGTGCCATGGCATGTCATTATGCGGGGGGAGGCGCGCCTGCGCATTGCAGGTAAAACCCTTAACGTGCGTGCCGGAGATATTCTGCTGCTTCCTCAGGGTTCGCCCCATATTCTTGAAAGCCTGGTGGACTGGGGACAAGTGGTACCCGCGCAGGGGCATCATAATGGCATTTTGACGCAGGTACGAACGGAAGGTTCGGGACCGTCCGTCGAGGTATTGTGCGGGGAGTTTTATTTTGGGGCCGATTGCACCTGGCTGTTCGCCGAAGAGAGCGAGCTCATCCATCTTCAGCCTGTGGAGCGCAAAAGCTTTCCGGAGCTGGAAATGTTGCTGACGATGTTAGTCCGTGAAAGCCAGAACAGTTTGCCAGGCAGTATGGCGATGGTTAAAGGGCTGGCAAATACGCTGCTGGCGATGATGCTGCGGATTTTACTTTCGCTGCGAGAACCGCCTCCGGGTATGCTGCGGCTGATGAGTGATAAGCGTCTGACGCCTGCGTTATTAGCGGTGTTCGCGGATCCGGCGTACCCGTGGACCCTTGAGTTAATGGCTGAGCGCTGTTTTTTATCGCGCGCAACATTTGCCCGGTATTTTGCGCACAGTTATCACCAGACGCCACAATCGTGGCTGACACATTTGCGTATGGCGCTGGCCTCGCGGTTACTGATTGATGAAAGAGCTCTGGCGGTGGAAATCATTGCCGAAAGGTGTGGTTTTTTGTCGCTGTCATCATTTACCAAAGCCTTTAAAAAACGCTATGGCATCACCCCGACCGTCTACCGAAAAGCGAGCCTGCAAAAACCGGAGATGCGGGCAGACTCGCACCTTACTGCTTAATGCGACCTGCCCGTACGGAGTGACTGCGGCGGAATACCATAGCCGCGAATAAAAACCTCCCGCATATGACGCCTGTCGCGAAAACCGGCTTCACGGGCAATGGTATCCAGGGAGAGGCGGCTTTGTTCAATCATCAATCTTGCCGCTTCCAGCCGTAATCCTTCGATAGCTTTCGCCGGAGATTTCCCCGTTTCCTGACGAAACAGGCGGCTGAGCTGGCGGGCGCTGACATGCACGGCATCGGCCAGCAGTTCCACCGTCAGCGTTTTATGCAGGTTGTTGCGGGCATATTCGAGCGCGCTTTGCAGGCGATCTGAGCGAGGCGCCAGCGCCAGCATTTCGGAATGCTGCGTCTGGCCGCCTGAACGGCGCTGATTCATGACCAGGCGATGCGCCACAATACGGGCAATCTCTGCGCCCAGATCTTTTTCCACCATACCGAGCGCCATATCCAGCCCAGCGGTCATTCCTGCCGAAGTCCAGATGGTGTCATCGATAATAAAGATACGGTCATCTTCAAGCTGAACGCCGGGATGCAGTGTGGTGAAACTGCGGGAGTGCGCCCAGTGCGTGGTGGCCCGTTTTTGCGCCAGAAGCCCGGCCTGTGCCAGCACAAAGGCGCCGGTGCAGATGCCCGCGATACGGCGTGCTTTTCGGGCAGAGGTTTGCAGAAAATGAATCACCGCCGGGCTTGCGGGCTCCTCTACCGGGGAAAGCACCCCCGCCACCAGCCAGGAATCAACCAGGGTTTCGTCGCTCAACTGTTCGGAATCCACGCCAATACCAGAGGAGGAACGCACCTTGCCACCGGATTCGGAATAGACCGTCAACTGGTAAAAAGGCTTCTCAGCCACGAAGTTGGCAAACTCAAATACCGTCAGCGTCGACAATGCCAGCATCTGAAAGTGGTCAGAAATAATCAATCCTATCCGGTGCATCGCAACCTCTTTATGGCAATTCAACATTTACCCATTGCGCAGAACGGGCGCGTAGCCGCTCCGATATACCCAGGCTGGCCAATGCCAGCAACAAAAACAGCATCGAGCTTATCATCACACCGTAAAAACCGCTCAGAGGATAAAGCCAGGACGCGACCGCTGAGCCAAAACCAATACCGCAGAACATAAAGGCGCTGGTTAAAGCCAGCGAAATCCCCCGCGTTTCTGCTGAGGAGATTTCCACGATGCGCCGCTGCTGCGTTGGCCATAGCAGGTCCGTTGAAAAGGCCCACACCACCAGCAGGATAAACAACCACGCCAGTTGAGCGGGTAGCAGCGTTATCAGCAGCATATCTGCGACCAGCAAGGTCATACCGATGATCAGTAAACGCTCCGCACTGTAAACGCGTGCAGCACGACTGACAAAAAGGTTGCCCAGTATGCCCGCCACGCCAATAACCGTTAACGCGATAGAGACATCGGTGGCCGCACCGTGCCAGCGGTCGCGGATCATCGGCGAGATAAACGCGTACATATCGTATACCCCGGAGGTGATAAAAAAGACCACCAAAAACGCGGACAGCGATTTACCGTCGGTCAGCACCTGGCCGACATGACGCAAACGGATATCGACGCCTTTAACCTCATTCGGCACCAGCAGCCACACACCTGTAGCGGTGATCAGACTTACCAGCGCGACAAGGGTAAACAAGCACCGCGCCCCCCAGGCATTGGCTATCCACGCGGCCAGCGGAATACCCACCATACTTGCCATCGACACGCCCAGCAAAATCATGGCAATGGCGCTGCCACGCTCCCTGGTGGACACTAACTCAGCGCCCAACGCCACCAGCACCGGGCCTATCAGCGACGCACCCAGCCCCATCACAATACGCGAGATGACCAGCAATGCGTAATTCGGCGCAATGGCAAAAATAGCGGCTCCCAGCGCGAACACCAGCATGCCTGCCAGGACCTGGGTTCTGCGCATCATCGTGCCAAATATCACTTGCGCCAGCGGCGCACCCAGGGCAAACGTCAGGCCGAAAATAGAGAGCAAACGGGCGCTTTGCGCATCGCTGAGTCCCCATTCATGGGAAATGGGCGCCAGGCTACCGGCAACGGAAAGGGAACCTGTTGCCTGAATAAAATAAGCAATACTCAGCGCCCAGAGCGCGCGGCGTTGCGGCGTGGAAATGTGGTTTTGCATCATAAACTCCAGCGAAGGGCAGTTGCCTGCCCGACATCCGATCACGCAACCGGGATTGGGTTTTCAACCATTGCCTGATTAAACGCGTTCACCATTGCGTGTTCATTCGCACCGGGGTTGGCGCGGGCAGGGAGCACGCTATCGACAATGGCTTCGGGGTTATCCGTAGCCAGTTTCTCGAAGGTTTGTTCGATAAAGTCTGCTAAGGGCATTGCCCGTGCATCGCCACTTTTGTAGATCAGATCGGTGTCCACCCACGGCGGTGCAATCTCTATCACGCTCACTCCCGCGTCGCGGAGCAAAAAGCGCTGGGAAAGGGTATAGGAGTGGATTGCAGCTTTGGTTGCGGAATAGAGCGCGTTAGTGACCAGTGGCAAAAAGGCCAGTATGGAACTGTTGTTGATCAGTACCGCATCATCTTGCTGTTTCAGATGCTCAACAAACGCGGCGCTCACCCGAACGGTGCCCAGCAGATTGGTATCCAGCAGCGTGGTGGCCATCTCGTCATCCAGTTCCGCGGCGGGATTATCAAACGGCATTATCCCTGCGTTATTTATCACTACGTTTAGCGCCGGATAGCGAGACAGTACTTGCTGTGCCGCGTTTTTAATATCAGAAGCACTGGTGACATCGAGGACCACGTAATCCATACCCGGATTGGCGGCAGTCACGCTCTCTAATAGCGCCTTACGACGACCAGAGATGATCACCTGATTGCCAAGCTGGTGAAATTTTTCAGCGATGGCGCGACCAATACCTGAGGTGCCGCCCGTAATAAAAAGAGTGTTTCCGGTGAGTTTCATCATGTCATTCCTGTTGGATAGAAGGGTTAGCGGCCAGCACTATCACGGTAGCGTTCAGCCGGGATATTGCTCGAAAGATGTTGGATCATGGCCTTGCGGCTGTTTTCCATCGCCAGCCACTCTGCTTCGTTGTGCAAAGAAGGGATGGTGACAAGTTCACCGCGCAAAAAGCCTGTCAGCGCGGCATCCACCAGGTCATAAGGGCTCATAACTATCGCTTTATCGAGCTGCTCCAGCGGGAGTCCGCCGTTATCCCAGAACGGCGTTGCCGTTGCGCCTGGTAATACGGCCTGGATCTGTATCCCTTTGTCGGCCAGTTCGTGGTGCAAGGAGTGACTAAAGGCCAGCACAAACGCTTTTGTTCCGCCGTAAACACCGTTTAACAATTCCGGTGCGATGCTGACAATGGAAGAGATGTTGATGATGGCGCCGTTGCCACGCGCGACGAATCCGGGAACAACGGCGTATGTCAGGCGAGTCAGCGCAACCACGTTCAGGTTAATCATCGCCTGCATCTGGTCGACATCGCTGGATAGCAGCGGCGTGTGTGTGCCCGTGCCCGCATTGTTGACCAGCAGAGTGATGCTGGCATCGTCGCGCAGTTTTTTCTCCAGGGCGTTAAGTTGTTCGGCATCGCCAAGATCGGCCACCACCACCTCAACATTCCGGGCCGTATCGGCGGTGATATGGCTTGCCATCTGATTCAGGCGGTTGTGATTGCGGGCAACAATAATCAGGTCGTAACCCATGCGTGCCAGGCGATTGGCGTAAATAGCACCGATGCCAGTTGATGCACCGGTGATCACGGCTGTGCCTTTACTGGGTTGTGTAGCGATGTTCATAGCAGGTTCCTTTCAGTCACCATTGATTCGATGGAAGAATCATAAGGAAGAAAGGGATGTCTTAAATGACGATAATGGTCGTTATTCAGGACATTCTGAATGCACCAGTGCGGTGACAGGTGATGTCGCAGCTTCACTGTGCGGACTTGCGAAGATTGCCTGCTTAAAAGAAGCGGCGCACAGTTAGGCAATAAAATGCTGAAAAAATAATGGATAAGGCGTTTACTGGCACCGCCACAGTAACGTTAATCCGATACCAAATCAGGAAGGAAAAAGGGAATGAAGGGTTTTCTTAAAACAGTAAGTGCAGTTTTTATGATGTCAGCCAGTTCTGTAGCGCTGGCGTCGTCTGTCCCTGCCACTGATACCACGCCGCAGATGGCCTATGAAGATATCTCACACTCTTTACCTGCGCTTGAACCTATTACCTTTCAGGCCAGTCCGGAAAAACACAAGTTGTTAGTCTTTGTAGATAATCAGTGCGTCTATTGCAGCTTCGTCGTCAAAAATATAAAGAAATATACGGATGCAGGTTTGACCATGTCATTTCTGACTGTTGTTCCATCATCAATAAAAGATTCGGTTATCGAAGATATGGCCAGAGTATGGTGTGCGTCAGATCGTCCGAAAAGCCTGCAAAATGCGATGGCGGGATTTTTACCGGCAAATGACAGCACGGAAAAATGTAAAAATCTGATCATTCAACAATCTGCACTTGCAGACCGGCTGGGCGTAAAGGCAACGCCCGCGATGGTTGTGCTCGATAGCTCCGCCCATACTTTCCTGGGCAGTGTATCGCCGGACAGAATTCTCTCTGAATTACACTAATATACTGCACAGGCGGCCAGTCGCTATGTGTTTCATCGCCAGAACGGGCCGCCTGGCGATGTGGATACTAGATGATCGTGACACTGAGCTGTGGAAATTGCACCGCAGCGACATGAACAAGATCGCCAACAAAGACAATTTTTTCCCCTTTGCTTTCCAGAGCATAAAAGGGTTTGATCAAAGGCCGCATAGCGGCCTCTTTACAGCACTGTCTTTATTACACCTGGGTCAGCCCGCCATCGACGCAAATTTCCGCACCGGCGATATAGCGACTGTCATCACTGGCAAGGAACAGCGCGGCGCTGGCAATCTCCTCCGGCGTGCCCATTCTGCCTAACGGAATGGCGCTAATGATCCCCTGACGGAACGCCTCCGATGCGGCGGCCATCATTTCCGTGTCCACCGGACCGGGTGCGACGACATTCACCCGAATACCGCGGGGGGCGAGTTCACGTGTCCAGGTACGTGCAAAAGAGCGCAGTGCGGCTTTGCTGGCGCTGTAGACCCCATAACCTTCCGAGCCAATAACGTCGGCTATCGAACCAATTAACACCACGCTGGCACCGGGTTTCAGCAGGGGCAGGGCCGCCTGCAACGCAAACACCGGAGAGCGGACATTCAGACCAAAAATCTGCTCAAAATGATCGGCGGAAATCTGTTCCAGCGTCGCATGTTCCGACATACCGGCGTTAATCACCAGCACGTCAATATGACCGGATTCGGCCTGCACTTTTTCCATAATTCGGATGAGCTCGCTTTGCTGGCTGACATCGGCGCGCAATGGCAGGGCATTGTTTCCGATGGTGGCAGCGGCGGCCTGCAACTCTTCATCCCGACGAGACGTAAACCAGGTGGCGGCGCCTTCGTGGGCGAAACGTTGGCTAATCGCCAGACCGATGCCTTTGGCTCCGCCCAGTACGACGGACACTTTATTATTGAGTCTGTTCATCATTGCTCTCCTCAGTGAGTGGAAAACAGATGATATAAGTTTTATATTTAGTATCAATTACGCACTTTGTTTATACCAGATATCAATGGATATACCGACATGACAAAAATTGATTGCAACAGCCTGAGAGAAGTAGGAAAAACGCGTCCGGTGCTTGAGCACATCACCAACAAATGGTCGATTCTGATCCTGACCGTACTGTGCACGGAACCCTCGCGCTTCAATGAGATCCGCCGCCGCCTGGATGGCATTACCCACAAGGCGCTTGCTGATGCTCTCAAGCGCCTTGAACGCAACGGTTTGATATACCGAAAAGTGCTGCCCACCATGCCGGTTGGGGTGGAATACAGCATTACCCCTTTAGGACATTCGCTGCGTGAACCTTTCGAGGCGCTTTACCACTGGGCGCTGGAACATGGTCCGACTCTGGAGGCTGCGCAAAAAGAGTATGACAAACAGCGACATGAAGAAGAGTCCGTCGTCTGACAGAACGTTTTGCTGCTAAAAGAGATATCCCGTGTGTTATTTTAATCGGGATACTGAGCGTCAGAGCGTATTTCTGAAACAGGCTGGTAAAATATCCGCGTGTTTGCGCAAAAACGTTATTTATTTTAAATGCAACTTTCATATGAAGGGTGGCTGAATATCTTTTGTACGTTTGCTTGTATATCAGATACACAAATCCAGACGTATCGTGTTAACATTTGTGCCACCACAATCTGTATCCCGTTAGTTTTTTTCATAAAACAAAATAAATAGATGATCTTTATCATTACGCTCAAGGTTTACCCTGACTACAATAAAATAAAGCAAGAATGAATTGCGCTGTAGAGGTAGGGGATGAATATGAAATGGATCCGTTATAAAAAAAGATTGCATCGGCTAACTACCATTATCCCCGGCTGCGAATATCGGCTGGCCATTCCCGAAGAACGGGCGGCAGTGACCGTTGATCGCGTCGCACTGGAAAAGGTCGTCCGCGAACATTATGGGCTAAAGTGGCACTGAATAATAATGCAAAATTAGCTGCATAATAAACGCCCTGGCGAAGGCCGGGGTGTAAATTTTATCCTCTCTTATAACCCTCTCTGTTTATCGTCTTCTTGCCTGCGTATTTTTACTCTTATGCTCCGTTAAAACTGGCATCGACCTGGCCTGTAAAAAAGCGGTCATGATCTTCAATCTGACGATGGCGGTTTTATTGCGCACAGGGGCTGATCTCTTTCGTCCCGTTGGGAGACGGCACTGCCTCAGAAGAAGGCAACGGGTACGTCGCATAACGCGCTTACCACTCACCTTTTAGTCGCAGAATGTCAGGTTTCGTTACATTTTTTTTGGCCTGCGGGTCAGAGATTGTCACGAAGCGCCATCCTGCCGACATGGCATTTTTGCGTACTGATAAATCAGTTGATTAGCCCGAATTAATGTCTCTCGGCTCTTTTATCAGGATACGCAATACCGTTTTGTCTCATCTAAAAACCCTGCATTCAGTAAGATTTTTATCGCTTTTTAGCCTCGATGAATGGCGGCCTGTAAACCCTATGCTAAATTTTTCCTGACCCAACAAAGAGGTCGAACAGAGAGGAAACGGTATGAAATTCAATGACGAGCGTACGGGACTCATTGGATTAGCCATTGGGGCCGCTGTTATTGGGCTGATTTCGGGCGGTAAGGTTATTAATCGGGACAATATCATCGAAGAGATAGAGCGCCAGGGCAGAAACAGGGGCGACGGGGTGGAGGATGCCATTTTTACGCAGGCGGCGAGTCTGGTAATGAAAGGGAAATAAAGGCCCACTATTTTGCGTGGCGTCACATTAAGGCCATGACAAATGTGATTCCGGGGCTTAGTTTGCCATCGTTTAGTCTTTATTTAGGAAACGGTGGGTAGATTAATCGTGATCCGTTAATCCTGTGGCTACAGGGTAGCGTATAGACCAAAACACAAATCTATCCATGCAAGCATTTTACCGTCAGTGTGAACTGGCGGTTTTTTTTGCCTGCATTACGGCAAAAAAGAAGGCCCCTCGCGGCGTATCGGCGCGAGGGGCCTGTTTAGTGGGGGATTATCTCCGTTCATTAGTCGTCCCATTTATGGCTAAAATAAGCAGCAAGAAAACCAGAAAATAAAATTATTCCCAGCACTGCAATAAAGACGTGCATATTTCCTAACATGATTGCTCTCCTTTTATCGAATAATACTAACCTCACTTACCTTTCGTTATTTGCCGCGTTGAATGGAATACTACCTCATTGAATCTAAACAATAGCTTAATTATGTGAACTATTTATTCACCAGCGTAAATTTTTTGCGAAATTGTCCTGGGGTGAGTGCGTAATGTTGCTGAAAATGATGGCGCAGGGCGGCACCATTGCTAAAACCGATTTGTTCGGCAATCACGTCGATATTCATTCGTGACTGGGTTAGCAACTCTTCGGCCCGCCGCAGACGGGCCTGCAAAATCCAGCGGGCGGGTGTAGTGCCAGTCGATTCCGCAAACCGGCGTAAAAACGTGCGCGGGCTCATGCCGACATGACGGGCCAGCGACTCAACGGTATGGCTTACGGCGAGCTGCTGGTGCAAAAAATCAAACAGTTTCCCCAACGACTGACTCTCCCGCGAACGGGCCACCGGTGCCGTCACTTTTTGCGTCTGTGTCCCGTCGCGGTGGGGCTGAACCACCAGACGTTGGGCAACATTATTGGCGATGTCTCGACCGAAATCGGTTCGGACAACATGCAGACACAGATCGATGCCTGCCGCGCTACCCGCTGAGGTCATTACGCGGCCTTCATCATAGTAGAGCGCATCTTCCAGCACCTCGATTGCCGGATAGCGCTGACGCAGCAGATCAGTGTAGCGCCAGTGGGTTGTCGCTTTTCGTTCGTTGAGGAGCCCGGCTGCGGCAAGCACAAAGACCCCGGAGCAAATAGACATTATCCGGCATCCGCGCTGATGGGCCTGGCGAAGTGCCTGGCAAAGCGTCTCCGGCACCGGCATTTGCGCGCCGCGCCAGCCTGGAACAATGATTGTATCGGCCTGTTCGAGCAGTTCCACGCCGCCTTCGGTCACAATGCGGATACCACCAGTCGCACGCAATTCCCCTTCATCCACCGCCGCAACGGCGAAGCGATACCAGTTCTCGCCCAGTTCGGGGCGTGGCAGGCCAAAAATTTCCACGGCAACGCCAAACTCAAAAGTACATAAACCGTCGTAAGCGAGAGCGACGACCAGGTGTTGGTGTTCGTGGGGCAGTGAAATTGTCATGTTTTTGCGGTTATCTGGCATAAAGCTATACAGTCGCTGTGTCCTGTTTTCGTTACATTAGTGTTAACACAAACCTGGAGAAAGCACTATGAGCTATGTATCGGAAGTTCCCGCAGCCTCACCTGAGATTACCGCCAGTCACTTTTTGCGCCGCCTGAGCGTCGAGACAGATTGCGCCGATGTCCACCATGCGTTGAACCACGAGGAGCAAGATTTTGTGCTGTTACATGTGGTGGGCAGCCCGGAGACCTTCGCCAGGCGCCATATTCCCGGCGCGATCCATCTGCCGCATTCGCAAATGACACCGGAACGCATGGCGCAATGGCCCCAGGATACCCTGTTTGTTGTCTATTGCGCAGGCCCCCATTGTAACGGGGCGGACCGTGCGGCGCTCAAACTGGCGCGGTTGGGGCTGGCGGTGAAAATTATGATCGGCGGGATAACCGGCTGGGAAGATGAAGGGTACAGTTTCGCGGCAAGATGAATTTTTTTCATGTGTGATGAGAAAATCTCGTTTGCTATACAGACGCTGCGTATGACATTTTATTTGGACGTTTAGCCATCCAGAAGGCTAAGAATTCAAATAATGAACTATCACGCCGGGAAACTATCTGACCCGGCGTGCAAGGAGATCACCATGCAGCAGCGTCATCAGGCCCCGTTCCGCGCAGACGTAGTAGGTAGCTTCCTGCGTCCGGATGCCATTAAACAGGCTCGTCAACAATTTGCACAGGGCACAATCAGCGCACAGCAACTGCGTACCGTGGAAAACGAGGCTATCCGTCAGGTAGTTCAGCAGCAGTGTGACTGCGGCTTGCATGTGGTGACCGACGGTGAGTTCCGCCGCGCCTGGTGGCATTTCGATTTCTTTGATGGTCTGCAGGGCGTTGAGCGTTACGACGCGGATAAAGGCATCCAGTTCAATGGTGTGCAGACCAAAGCACACGGCGTGCGGGTGACCGGGAAACTCGGTTTTGGCGATCACCCAATGCTGGAAGACTTTGTTTACCTGAAAAGCATCAGCGGTAATGCCCAGCCGAAGATGACCATTCCAAGCCCGAGCGTGCTGCATTTCCGTGGTGGTCGTAAAGATATCGACGCCACCGTCTACCCGGACCTGGCTGATTATTTTGACGATCTTGCGACCACCTGGCGCGACGCGATCCATGCGTTCTACGCCGCAGGTTGTCGATATCTGCAACTGGACGATACCGTCTGGGCCTACCTGTGCTCTGACGATCAGCGCCGTCAGATAGTCGAGCGTGGTGAAGACCCGGATGAGCTGGCGCGAATTTATGCCCGCGTACTGAACAAAGCGCTGGAAGGCAAACCGGCGGACTTAACGATTGGTCTGCACGTCTGTCGCGGCAATTTCCGCTCTACATGGATTTCCGAAGGCGGCTATGAGCCGGTGGCGGAAGTATTGTTTGGCAGCGTGAATGTCGATGCGTTCTACCTTGAGTATGACAATGACCGCTCCGGTGATTTTGCGCCGCTGCGCTTTATTCGCCCTGGCAAACAGCAGGTGGTACTGGGGCTGATAACCACCAAAAATGGGGAGCTGGAGAACCCTGAAGGCATCAAAGCGCGCTTACAGGAAGCGGCGAAATATGTCAGCCTGAACCAGCTTTGCCTGAGCCCGCAGTGTGGTTTTGCCTCAACGGAGGAGGGGAACACGCTGACAGCAGAGCAACAATGGGATAAAGTGCGCCTGGTTACGCAGATAGCGGAAGAGGTGTGGTAATCCGCCAGTCATAACGACAAACAGAATACTTTGGACATGCGGGTCACCCTGCATGTCCTTTCTTTATTTATTCGGCCAGGCCAGAACCAGACATAAGGGAGCCATTAATGGCGACAAAAAGGGATAAATCGGAGCAGATTTGTGGATACTGAGGTGATGGCGTCGCGCGGCCAACGGGCCTTTCACTCTTCTTCTTTTCGCTACCTGTTTTTTGGCCGCCTGCTGACCGTGCTGGGAAACGGCATTGCCCCGATTGCGCTGGCGTTTGCGGTGCTGGATATCGGCGGCTCCGCGACGGACTTAGGGCTGGTTGTGGCGGCACGTTCACTCTTCAACGTTATCTTCTTGCTGCTCGGCGGTGTGCTGGCGGACCGCTATTCGCGAAGCCTGGTGCTGGTCTCCTCTTCGCTGGTGGCGGCAGTGGCCCAGGGGATGGTGGCCTGGCTGGTGCTCGACGGCAGCGCAACCATTATGCTGCTGGCAGTGCTCGGCGCGCTTAACGGCGCGGCGGCGGGCATCGCGTTGCCTGCCTCATCGGCGATGGTGCCGCAGACGGTGCCCCTGCATACCCTGCGGGAAGCGAATGCCCTTATCCAGCTTGGTGTGTATGGCGGTACGGTGATTGGCGCGTCGCTTGGCGGTATGCTCACCAGCACTATCGGTCCAGGATGGGGGCTGGCGATTGATGCGCTTGGCTTTGCGGCCTCGGCTCCGCTCTACTTACTGATTCGTGTTGGGGCAATCGCATCACATGAAACGCAATCAAATATCCTGCAGGATTTGCGCGATGGCTGGAAAGAGTTTATCGCCCGTACCTGGGTCTGGGCGATTGTGGTGCAGTTTACTATTGTCAATGCGGCCTTTAGTGGGATGGCGATGGTACTCGGCCCCATTGTGGCGGATGAAACCTTTGGCCGTACCGGCTGGGGGCTCGGCGTGGCGGCGCAAAGCATTGGCCTGATTGCCGGTTCGCTGATTGCGCTGCGCTGGCGTCCCCGACGCGATCTGTTTATTGGGGTGATACTGATTAACTTTTGCGCGTTGCCGTTACTGGCTTTGGGAATCTATCCCACAACGACCGCATTGATGGCCGGTTTCTTCCTGGCCGGCGTGAGCTTTGGTCTGTTTGGCGTGGTCTGGGCGCAGTCACTGCAAACCCATATCCCGCCTGAAAAACTGGCGCGGGTGTATGCCTATGATGCCCTGGGCTCGTTTGTTGCCATCCCGGTTGGTGAAATTGCCGCCGGTCCGCTGGCGCAGCACTATGGCAGCACGCCTGTCCTGCTGGCCTGCGCGCTGGCGGTGGTGCTGGCTACGGTGGCGGCCTGCTTTGTTCCCGCCATTCGTTTGCTCGACAACTCGCCGCAGATCCGCCCGAACCGCTAAAGCACAGACAGGCGTTAGCTTGTCTGCAACGCAGCCAGTGGTTTTGCCTGCATCCCCCGCAGCATCATCAGCCAGGCCAGCACGATGGTGACCATCATAATGACAAAGAGCGTCCATGCCGGCAGGGTGGTCAGGATAATCCCGGTTAACAGCGGGTTCATTGCCGCGCCCAGCCAGCCCAGCGCCTGGGCTGAGAAGTAGCTCGCTTTCATCCCCGGCGGGGCAATGTTATCGATCAGCATGTACTCGCCGGGGGCATAAATCACTTCGCCAAGGGTAAAGACGGCGGCCGATACGCCCCAGAACCAGAGATTGTCCCCTGAGAACATAAACCCGCCCAGCCCCAGCACAAAACAGACGGTGCCGAAGGCCATTAACGGGCGCAGGTTGTTTGCCGTCAGCTTACTGCCCAGCCCATATTGCAACGTCACTACCACTGCGGCATTCACCGGCAGTACCACGGCAACGACTTTCTCGGCAAAGTCGCCGTCGGCGATCGACAGGACATACTGCGCAATACAAGACGCAAACGATCCGGCGACAAAAGAGGCCAGCAGTCCGGATAACGTAAACCAGCGTAGCGCGCGGTCACGCAATAACACCGATGGCGACCAGGCCACGCAGTTTTCGCTGCTCTGCGCCACGTGCACGCGGCGAACAAATAGCTGAATAAACACTAACGGTATCGCGGAACAGAAGGCCGCGAGCCAGAAAGGCAGATTGATGCTGTACATGACCAGCATCGTGCCGATCGGCGGCCCGACGGTCCAGCCGATATTAATAAACGTATAGTTGAGCGAAAAAATCCGCGCTTTCGCCGCCGCGCCCAGCGTATCGGAAAAATAGGCTTTCAGAACGGTCGAAAATACCGAATAGGCGCAGTTAATGAGCGAGAAAAATAACACCACCAGACCGGCATGGCTGACCAGTGGAATAGCGCTAAAACCAAGCAGAAACACGGCGATGGCCAGCAACATATAGCGCTTTTTATCGAATTTATCCGCCAGGATACCGAAGCCAAGACTAAAGACCACGCCAATGGTCAACGCCGTCGTCATCGCGTAACCCACCTGGTCAACGGACATGGCGTACTGGCGATTGAGATAGATAGTCATGAATGGCAGCGTTGCGCCGCGGCCTATGGTTAACAGCAACGACGACGCCAGTAGCGCGGCGGTAGAGCGCTTTTGTGTTGAGATCATTTTCCTGCCCGACAATGCCTGTTGTTATAGTTTTTTGTGATGTCTAACAGCAATAACATGCATAAAGCGTGATGTACATCGGTTGATTTATCCGTGGATGCCAAAACTGACCTGCCAAAAATAATGATCTGTCTCTGGACTGTTTTTTGCGTTAACGTAAATTTTTACAAAAGTTTAAAAATCAGAGGCGAAGAATGACGCGTAAAGATGGACTGCTGGCGCTGTTGGTTGTGGTGGTTTGGGGCCTGAATTTTGTGGTGATCAAAGTCGGGCTGCACAACATGCCTCCACTTATGCTGGCGGGTTTACGCTTCGTTCTGGTGGCATTTCCGGCACTGCTGTTTATTGCGCGCCCTAAAGTACCACTGCGTTTACTGTTGGGCTACGGTCTGACCATCAGTTTCGGGCAGTTTGCGTTCTTATTTTGCGCCATCAAGTTCGGCATGCCTGCGGGCCTGGCGTCACTGGTTCTGCAGGCGCAGGCGTTTTTCACCATCATCCTTGGCGCGGGCGTGTTCGGTGAACGTCTGCAGGGGAAACAACTGGTCGGCATTGCGCTGGCGGTCTTCGGTGTGCTGGTGCTGATTGAGGGCAGCCTGAGCGGGCAACAGATCCCGATGATCGGTTTTGCCCTTACCCTCGCGGCGGCGTTCAGTTGGGCCTGCGGCAATATCTTCAATAAAAAAATCATGAGCCACAGCTCACGCCCGCCGGTCATGTCGCTGGTGGTCTGGAGCGCCTTGATTCCGATTATTCCTTTTATGGTGGCATCGCTGGTCTTTGAAGGCCCGGCGTTGATGCGACAAAGCCTGGTCAGTATTGACCTGACGACCATTCTGTCACTGATTTATCTGGCGTTTGTGGCGACGATTGTCGGTTATGGCATATGGGGTTCGCTGCTTGGGCGTTATGAAACCTGGCGCGTGGCGCCGCTGTCGCTGCTGGTGCCGGTGGTAGGAATGGCCAGCGCCGCGCTACTGCTGGGTGAGTCGTTGTCCCTGTTGCAACTGGGCGGGGCGGTGCTGATTATGGCGGGGCTTTACATCAATGTGTTTGGTTTTCGCTTACGTCGGGCAGTTCAGGCGTAAGAGATAAAAAAGCCCCGCCGAAGGCGGGGCAAAACGATTAGGTGCGCTCGTTGTAATAAGGCACGCCCAATTCGTCGGATTTATCACTCCCGGCTCCCATGTGGTTAAAGTCGAAAGGCGACTGTTCATGGGAGGTGGGCATTACCATTGTGTCACGTGGGTTCTGTTTCGCAGGGTGTGCGAATTGTTCCGCATAACTCTGGCCGGTCAGTAACACCATCACGGTGAGGGCGGCACAGGCAATACGTTTCATGATTTCCTCGATACGTCTTTAAAACAGGCGATTAGCAATTACAGTGGTTTAACGGAAATAGATAGCGAGACTCTCCGGGTATTTCTGTCACACGATACTTGTGTGGCGGCACGTCAAAGTAGTTTTTGAACGTGCGCGTCAGGGTTTGTTGCGATTCAAACCCATAGCGCTCCGCGAGATACAGGATCGGTTCATTACTGCCTTTCAGCTTCTGTGCGATTTCAGTCAGCTTACGGCTGCGAATGTACTGTCCCAGGGAGTGCCCCGTCTCTTTTTTAAACATCCGTTGCAGGTGCCATTTGGAGTAACCCGAACGCTCTGACACTTTTTCCAGTGAGAGCGGCGATTCCAGGTTATCTTCAATCCAGTCCAAAATGCTATGAATAGTGATGGCGTCAGTATTGCGTCTGGACATCGTCATACCTCTTTTTCGTTACGGCAAGATCTTCTTGAGCAAGTGCTCCAGAGTTGCCACTTCTTCTGCCGTTAAGTTTTTTGTTAATTCCTGATGCAGGTTTTGCCCTACTAATTGATGACATTGCTCACACAACGCGGCGCCGTCGGTGGTTAATTGCACCAGCACGCCGCGTTTGTCATGCGGATTAGGATTTCTTTCGATCCAGCCTTTGCAGACCAGTCGGTCAAGCATGCGCGTAAGCGCACCAAGGTCGACAGAGAGGATCTTTTTTAATTCAACCGGGGTGATACATCCCTGGCAGCGGATAGAACAGAGCACCTTAAACTGCGTGGCGGTGACATCCAGCGGCGCGAGATAGTCGTTAAGTAAGCGATCTTTTTTTTGGTTAACCATATGGATCAAGCGACCAAGTGGAATGATTTCGTTAAACAGATCACTTGTGCTTTTCACAGTGGTTGCCCCGGCAAGTATATTAGTCACGGCAGATATTATTGCTCAGGCAAGTATAAGTCAACTGAATGAATTAGCTTATGCCACGATTTGCTAAAGCCGCGTTATTTTTACTTTTTGCCACATCTATGTCTTTTTTTTTTATTAATTAATAAAGAGATAAGCAAAGCCACTGCCGGGCAGGTCGCGATGAAGATATACTCTCCGGTACGTTTGTTGGCCCTGGAGAGCCTTATTAGATGATGGATTTATTGAAAGTAATTGGCCTTGGACTGGTGGTGATACTGCCTTTGGCAAACCCACTCACCACCGTTGCGCTCTTTTTAGGGCTCGCCGGCAATATGAACAGCGCCCAGCGCAATCACCAGTCGATGATGGCCTCTGTCTATGTCTTTGCCATCATGATGGTGGCGTATTATGCCGGGCAAGTGGTGATGAATACCTTCGGGATTTCAATTCCGGGGTTGCGTATCGCCGGTGGGCTTATCGTGGCCTTTATCGGCTTTCGTATGCTTTTCCCGCCGCAGAAAATGCATGAAGCGCCGGAGATCAAAACCAAATCGGAAGAGCTGGAAGAGGAGCCGACGGCCAATATTGCTTTCGTGCCGTTAGCGATGCCGAGTACTGCCGGGCCGGGGACGATTGCGATGATCATCAGTTCCGCGTCGACCGTGCGCGAAAGCAGCGCCTTCCCTGAATGGGTCTTATGGATTGCGCCACCGCTGATTTTCGCCACCGTGGCGGTGATCCTGTGGGGATGTCTGCGCAGTTCCGGGGCGATAATGCGGCTGGTAGGAAAGGGTGGAATTGAGGCTATTTCTCGTCTGATGGGCTTTTTGCTGGTCTGTATGGGTGTGCAATTTATCATTAATGGCGTACTGGAAATCATTACGACCTACCACGCCGCTGTCTGATGTGACAGCCGTTACGCTGATGGCCGCCAGTGCCAGGCGCGGGGAGATAAATACCGTCAGCGGTAGCGCATGCGACCCGCTGACGGTGAGGCATTACATATGGTGTGGTTGCTGCCTTTCTTCAAGCGATACCGGCCAGCGACGGAAAATCACCACCGACCAGACCAGCGCGGCCAGCGCCGGAATGGCGCCCGCATAGCCAATGGCTGACATCGACCATTGCAGGCTGACTTGGTTACCGACCAGCGCGCCCGCGCCAATCCCGATATTGAAAATGCCCGAAAACAGTGACATGGCGACATCGGT
Organism: Citrobacter sp. BDA59-3; assembly: GCF_015167655.1. Taxonomy (NCBI): domain Bacteria; kingdom Pseudomonadati; phylum Pseudomonadota; class Gammaproteobacteria; order Enterobacterales; family Enterobacteriaceae; genus Citrobacter; species Citrobacter sp. BDA59-3. The sequence continues at coordinate 2,860,799 of NZ_CP063427.1, read as the reverse complement.
CGCGTCCGGTGCCAGCGCCAGGACTTTCACCTGCATACCGAGGCCGATAATCATAATCGCGATACCCCAGAAGACGCTCAACACGGCAAGGTTCATCTCACTGCCTGCCGCAGGGCGCAGCAGCAGCAGCGAAATGAGCAGCAGGCCAATTGCGCCGCTAATAAGACCGGAGGCATGTTTATTGCCCAGCTTGCCAAACAGCACGCTGCCAAAGATCCCCGCACCGCCGAGGATCAGCAGCAGTAAGGTGGCGAAATTACCGCTAAATCCCGCCACATTCTGCACGAACGGCTCAATATAGCTGTAGGCGGTGTAGTGGGCGGTAACCACCACGACAGTCAGCAAATAAATCGATAACAGCGCCGGGCGACGGAACAGTTCCGGCAGGCTACGCAGCGAACCGGAGTGCTCGCTGGGCAGTTTCGGCAACAGTTTGATCAGACACAGCAGGGTGACCAGCGCACCAAAACCGATGGCGAAGAAGGTGGTACGCCAGCCAAAATATTGCCCGACGACGCGACCAATCGGAATACCCAGCACCATAGCCAGCGCCGTACCGGTAGCAATAAGACTCAGCGCCTGCGCGCGTTTGCCTGCCGGGGCGAGGCGAATGGCCAGGGAGGCGGTGATAGACCAGAAAATAGCATGGGCGAAAGCGATACCGATGCGGCTTATTACCAGCACATGGAAATTCCACGCCAGGAAGGAGAGAACATGGCTCCCAATAAACAACACGAACAGGCCAATCAGCAGCTTACGGCGCTCCACCTGACTGGTCAGTAGCATAAACGGCAGCGACATCAGCGCCACAACCCAGGCGTAGATCGTCAGCATAATACCGACCTGCGGTGTTTCCATGTCAAAGCTTTGCGCGATGTCCGACAGCAGCCCCACGGGCACGAACTCAGTGGTATTAAAAATGAACGCAGCAACGGCAAGCGTCACCACCCGGAGCCACGCGACTTTTCGTGAAACCATTTGTGTTGTCATATATTTTGGGATCGGTAGCAGGAGAAGAAGATGTGCAGATCTTAGATCTAATTCTGCTCAAAATACAAACTTTTTGTGATCAATGTCTCATTTTTCGGTGGGGCACAACGATGCCAGTTGAAACAAAAAGCAATACAAGGGAAAAACGAACTAAAACAAAAAGGAAAACAAGAGGAAAGGCTATGCATACAATCGACTTCTACATGGTGGACGCGTTCAGCGACCGTACGTTTGGCGGCAACGCCGCCGCCGTTTGTCCACTAACAGAATGGTTACCTGATGACGTGCTGTTGAAAATGGCGCAACAACATAATCAGTCGGAAACCGCCTTCTTTGTTCGTAACGACGACGGTTTCGAGCTGCGCTGGTTTACCACGCAGTATGAAATCAACCTTTGTGGTCACGCCACGCTTGCCGCAGCCCATGTGATTTTCGAATATCTGGACTACCCCGAGACGCAGATTAACTTTACTACCCGCTTTGTTGGCCCGCTTACCGTAAGTCGCAAAGGCGACTGGCTGACGCTGGACTTCCCGGCCTGGCAAACAGAAAAGGTGGAAACGCCGCCTGCGCTGCTCTTTGAAACGCTCGGCATCAGCCAGGCCAAAGAGGTGCGTGTGGCACGCGATTACATGGTGGTGCTGGACAATCAACAGCAGGTTGAAGCCGTTACCCCGGATATCGCCGCGATGATCCCCTTAAACAAAATGGTCTGTATTACCGCACCGGGCGACGAGCATGATTTTGTCAGTCGCTTTTTCTGTCCGGGTGAATCGGTACCGGAAGATCCGGTAACTGGTTCGACTCATAGCATGTTGATTCCGTACTGGGCGGATAAGCTCGGTAAGACCGTTTTGCAGGCCCGCCAGCTCTCAGCCCGTGGCGGCGAACTGCGCTGCGAAGCGCGTGGCGAAAGGGTATTGATTGGCGGCCAGGCCACCATTTATCTGATTGGCAAAGTCTATTTGCGTGGTTAAAAATAAGCACCGTTGAGAAAGTTAAAGGGGTGACAGTGTCACCCCTTTTCCGTTACTTAAGCGATGCGCCGCCGCATATCACCAGCTCCTGACCGGTCATGGCCGCCGCGTCCGGTGACAGGACGAATCCCACCAGCGCGGCCACTTCTTCCGGTTTAATCAACCGTCCGATGGGCGGCATATTGGGTGGCGAGCTTTCGCGTCCGGGCGCACTGAGCATCGGCGTTTGCGTCGCACCCGGCGCCACCACGTTGGCCGTGATACCTCGCGGCGCAAGCTCTGCTGCCCAACTGCGCACCATTCCCACCAGCGCCGCTTTGGTGGCAACATACTGCGATCGTCCCGCCGCGCCGCGCGACGTCCGGCTACCGATAACCACGATCCTGCCCCCGGAGGCCATCTGTGGAGCGAAGTGGTTCACCAGCGTTTCCGCTGCCAGTACATGCAATTGCCACAACCGCTGACTGACCTCAGGCGTTATTTCACCAAGCGGTGCGGCGGCCATCATTCCGGCGGCATGAATGAGCGCATGGGGCACGGGCAGGGTATTGAGCACATCACGCAGCGCCGCGCTGTCGCTGAGATCGACACAGACGCTGTTAAAGTGTGTGTTGTCGCGTGTGACCTTTGAACGGCTAAGCCCGGTGACATTCCACCCCTGCTCAAGCAGGCGGCTGACAATGGCCTCGCCAATCCCGGAACTTGCCCCCGTTACAATCGCATGTGGCATGTTTACACCCCCAGCAGTGAGCGCGGCACTTTGAACACCGCTTTGCGAACGGTCATGGGTTCCGCCGCCGCGCACAGTGCCTGATGCGGTTCGCCGGGTAAGAACACGGCAAAATCACCCGCTTGCAGTAGCATACTGACCGGTAGTTCTGCGGTTGTGGTGATAAACAGATCCGGTTTACGTTCCTCATCCGTTGCCAGCGGCGTATTTTGCGTACCGGCGCAGATAATTTCTTCCCCCGTCAGCAGTACCTGAATATCCGCCCACTGGTGGTGATATTCCGTATGGCGGTCTTCACGCCGTTGCGTGTTGGCCGGACCAACGGTACAGAACCATTCTGCGCCCGGTAACTGAAAACGTCCGTCATCGCGCGTCTGCAGTGCAGCGAGCGAACACTGGGGAAGCGCGAGAATATCGTGCAACACCGCAGGTAACCCTGCCTGCGGCAGGGCGTTAAGATTGCCAAAAATCACACAGACTCCTTAACCCATTCCGGTGATACGCGCACGTATTTAATCGCCTGGCGGAAATACGTGTAAGCAATATGCAAACTGCCGTCCGCGCCCTGTTTGATGCTCGGGTAGGAGAACTCACGGTTCAGTTTTTCCTGGGAGTTATTAGTCATGCAATAGCCGTCGCCTTCATCAAGATGACGCTGCCACGGCCAGCTTTTCCCGCCGTCAGGCGATATCGCCACGGTCATCGGCGCGCGCGGCGCACCCCAGAACGCGCTTCGCCCTTCGGTCACTTCCGGCTCTTTACGCCCGTCGCCATCATCAATCTCATCGTATAAGGAGGCGCGACGTTCCAGCGCACCGGCGGCACTCATGTGGTTAAAGACCAGCGCCAGATTACCGTCCGCCAGTGTTGTGACCTGAATAGACGAGTTGTTGTTAGGCAGCGTTGTCGGTTCCGGTACGGACCAGCTTTCACCGCCATCAGTGGACTGGCTGTAATAGATGTTATCCGCCCAGCGGCTGCGAAAGAGCGCGACCAGCGTGCCGTCGTGTAGCGCGGTGATGTTCATATGCACGCAGCCGAGACTTTGCGGCACGTCAACATCACGCCAGGTTTTTCCCTGGTCGGCGGAGATTTTCACCGCGCTGACATCATCATTACCCACCCATTTTTCGCCCGGTTTTGTGCGGCAATAGAAGACCGGCAGCAGCCAGTTGCCGTTTTCCAGTACGGTGATCGGCTGGCGAATAAAGGTGCCAGGCTTATCAAGCAGCGTGGCAATCTCACCCCAACTGACACCCAGATCGGTCGACTGGCGATAGCGGACGATTGCCGTGTCCTGGTTGCCGGAGATCTGCGCGGTCCACATCAGCCACAGTACGTTATCCGGGGCCAGAAAAAGGACCGGATTCTGCTCAGAGCGGGTGGCATCGTCAGACAGCTTCACCGCGTCACTCCAGCGCTCACTGCCCGGTGCGAGGCGAGATCCCCACACGGAAATATCCGCTACCCCTTCCTGGGTGCCACCAAACCAGACACACATCAGTGTGCCATCAGGTAGCGGCAGGATGTTGGCCGCGTGGTTTTGCGGGCAGGGCGAGGGCAGCATTGCACTCAGTACCTGTGCGTCTTCCTGTTGACGAATTACACCATCACGATTAACGGTAACGGACATATCAAACTCCACTATTTTGAACGGGTGTTGGCGCTTTTGGGTGTTCTTTACTCGGGATCAGGCGGTCAAGAACCATAATCACCGCAGGGGTAATCAGCGCGATATACATATTGTTAATACCAAACGGGTCGCCCAGCACGTACCAGACAGACGTGACGACACAGGCGCCAATCAGGCCAGCATTCGCACCACGGGTGCTTTTAAAGAAGGGCGCATAGAAGGCAATCACAGCGACCACGGTGATGGACAACCGAATAGCACGGGTAAAGAACGACAGTTTCAGAACTTCCGGGACCAGCAGCACGAAAATCAGCGGCAGGAAGCCAATAAACAGAGAAAGCCAGCGCGTCGCTTTAAATTCCTGTTCCGGCGTTGGATTGCGGTAAGGCACGTAGAAATCTTTAACGACCAGCGAGGCGATAGCCAGCGCCACGGTACTCACACTCACGAAAATGGAGGCAACAAGTGACGTTGTCACGAGTCCGGCAATCCACGGATTCATATCCTGCAGGAAGATAGGCATGGCGTACAGGCTGCTGATTTCCGGATGCAGGTATTTGGCCGCCACACCGATCACCGCAATCGCCAGGGAAATAGGCAGACAGAACCAGAAGGCAATCCAGGTGGAACGTCTGGCGGATTTCACGTCTTTGGTAGAACAGATGGCCTGAATCACGAACTGGGTACAGAAAATAGAACCAATGGTGCCAATCAACCACGCGAAAATCGTGCTTGGGCCAAAGTTACCGTCCCAGGTCCAGTAGAAATGCGGCATCTCTCTGATCATAGGGGTGAAACCACCGGTTTTGTACAGCGCGAAGACCATGATCACCAGGATACCAAAATATTTCAGTGCGCTGTGCAGCAGGGTAACCCAGGCGACCCCTTTCATCCCGCCGTAAGCGAAGTAGAACGTACTGACAATCGCGGTAATAAAGGCTGCAACCGGCAGACTCACTTTCAACACGGTTGCGATAGCCGCCGCGCCGCTGACGTAGTTACCGACGTTTACCAGCAACAACGCGTAGATCATGATGATAGAAATGATGTTCTTAGTGCTGTTGCCGTATTTCTCCGCAATCGCGCCGGAGATGGTGATTTTGCCGGTGTTATAAATACGTTTTACCAGCAGCAGACCAAACAACGGGAAACCGATAGCCGCGCCCAGAACGGACCAGGAGGCGGCAATCCCACCTTCAAACGCGGCCTGTGCGGTACCGATAGTGGATTTTGCGCCGATGTATTCAGACATCAATAAGATGCCTACCAGAAAGGCCGGCATCGCGCGCGAGCCTTCCATAAAATCGCCGGAGTTTTTACTGCGTAAACGGAAGGTAAGCCAGGTAGTAAAGACGATATAGGCAATGACTATACCGACAATGATCAGGGTATCTTGTGAAGTAAACGTGTTCATCTTTGCCTCTCTTTGGGGCGAGTGAAGCCAGGGCGCCTGAGGTGCCCAATATTCTAATGACGAATGAAAAACGCCTTAACGCACGTACTGCGTCACTATCTGGCGAATTTGCAGTTGTTGTTCTTCGGTGAATGAAACGGCATAACGACTTTCGCCGACGTTATAGCCCATCAGTTGTACTGCTTTTTTAACCGCCGCCGGAGAGAACCCTACGCTATAGAGATCGGTGCGCAGGCCGGTGACATTTTCTTGCGCCTGACGAGAACCTTCCACGTCGCCAGCCCTGAAATGCGACCAGATCGCATTAATTTCATTCGGGGCGACGTTCGCAAGGCCAGAGATACAGGCTGAACACCCTTCCACAAATCCCCGGTGAATCAGGGAGTCCGGTCCGTTCAGAACATCGAAATTATCGATATCTTTTACGGCGTTCAGAAATCCGCTCAGGCTGTCATAGCTGCCTGCGCTGTCTTTAATGCCAATAATGTTTGGATGTTCCGCCAACACGCGAACGGTTTGCGGTTCAAGAGTATTCCCGGTGCGGGCAGGGATGTTATAGAGAAATACCGGGACGCTAAGGGCATCAGCGACAGCGGTATAATGGTTAATTAATTCGTTTTGTTTTAAGGGCACAAAATAGGGTGTGATCACGGAGACCGCGTCGACGCCCAGCTTTTCAATCTGTTTACCCAGACGAATAGTCTCGCGGGTAGCGATCTCACCAATATGAGCCACCACATTGGCGCGGCCGGCCACTTCCTCAACACAGGCTGCGGTGACGGTGATTTTTTCCTGCTCATTCAGCACAAAAAACTCACCGTTTGTGCCGCCGCAGAAAATACCGTTTCCGGCAGCCAGTTGGCGATTGACCTGTTCTTTTAGTGACTGAACGTTCAATCCGCCTTCTTCATCAAAAGGCGTGACGATCGCCGTCAGCACGCCTTCAATTTTCTTACTCATTGCACATCTCTCCATGAAAAATCAGTGAAACAATGTCTGGTAAATCGCTTGCACGGCGGCGTGATCAACAGTGCAAGGGGCATTATTCATTAAGCGCTTAACGTTCAGGGCGGCATCGGCCAGCGACGGAATATCCGCGCGCGGCACCCCCAGCGCTTCCAGGTTGTCCGGCAGGTTGAGGCGTTTTACCAACGCGGCAAAGTAATTCACCAGCGCGTGGGATTTATCCTCATCGCTGAGCGTGGTATCCGCGCCCGGAACCAGATCCCACACCTGCGCGAATTTTTCGACGGCGTACGGGCGCACCACTTTCATGCAGGGGGCCAGCAGAATGGCATTGGCGACACCGTGCGGCAGGTGGTATGTGCCACCCAGCGGGTAGGAGAGCGCATGTACCAGATGGGTACCCGCATGCGTGATCGCCGCACCACCGTAATAAGAGGCCCACAACATTTCGAGGCGCGCGGTCAGGTTGTGTGGCTCACTGACGGCGGTTTCGATGTTGTGCAGAAGCTTACGCAGACCGGTCAGGGCGACGTTATCGCTTACCGGGTTGGCGATCGTGGCGGTAAAACATTCGATCAGGTGGCACAGGGCATCAATACCGGTAGAAGAGGCGATATGCGCAGGCATGCTGGTGGTCAGTTCCGGCAGCAGGGCGACATAATCCGGCAGCAGCACCGGAGAGATGATCCCCACTTTGGTGTTCTGTTCCGGGATCGCCAGAATCGCATTCGGTGTAGCTTCGGAGCCGGTCCCGGCGGTGGCCGGAATCAATAAAGACGGTACGCGTGCGGTCGGCTTTTCCCCGGCCAGCAGGGCGTCAAGGCCAGGAGAGCTCGGGTGATAAAGTACCGATAACAGTTTGCTGACGTCGAGAACGCTGCCGCCGCCGATACCGACGACCAGATCAAATGCCGCGTCTGGCGCATCGGCGAGAATACGGGCGACATCATGCTGGCTGGGTTCCGGCGGTACGTTGTCAATAATCTGTACCAGTCGGCCTTCTGCCTGGAGCAGCGTCAGAATGTGCTGCGTTGCGGCAAGTTTGATGACGTTGCCATCGCTGACCAGTAAGAGTTTCTTTTTACCCGTAAGCAAAGGCGCGATAGCGGGAATGGCCCCTGCGCCGCTTATCAGGGTGCTGTTTATTGTTACCACAACGTTCTCCTGTCTGTCTTTGTGGTGATTGAACTCAATCATCTTTTTTCAATCACGGTCACTGTATGGCATAAATTTATAATTTATTCGCAAATTAAATAAGTTGATCTTGCTCACATATAATCAATTATGATTGAATATAATCATAACCAGAACGTAACGACGCGGAGTAGGGATGAACAAACAAAGCGCGGTCCAGCAAGTGGTGATTCTGGCCGATGACTTCACTGGCGCGAATGATGCGGGCGTGAGCCTGGCGCAGGCAGGGATGCGGGTAGAAGTGGCACTGGAAGCGACATATCAAAGTGATGCGCAGGCGCTCATTTATAACAGCGACAGCCGGGCGATGACGGCGACGGCGGCGTACGAGAAAGTCGCCGAGCTGACCGAAAGCGTACTGCGTCTCTCTTCACCCGCGTGGCTGGTGAAAAAGATAGATTCCACGCTGCGCGGTAATCCGGGGGCGGAAGTGATGGCCATGCAGCGGATTACGGGTGCAAAGGCAGTGATTATCGCCCCGGCATTTCCGGCGGCAGGGCGCATTACCCGCGAGGGGAAATGCCTGGTCAATGGCGTGCTCCTTACCGACACCGAGTTTGCCAGCGATCCGAAAACGCCGATTACCTGTGCGGACGTGGGCGCGCTCTTTAGCGGGCATAGTCAGAACATCACACCCTCGCAGTTGCCCGTCGCGCTCTTGAGTGGCAGTGCGCAAGTCCCGGCGCTGCTGGTGGTGGATGCGCAAACGGATGCCGATTTGGATGACGTCATCACCCATGCCATGCAGGCGAGTGAAAGGCCGCTGCTGGTCGGTTCCGCCGGGTTGTGTGATGCCCTGTCACGCCGTCTGGCGCCGCAAAAACAGCCGGTAGTACTGGCGGTTGTCGGCTCAATGAGTGAAATCGCTCAAAAACAGGTGAGCATAGCCGCGCAGCATCCACGCTGCGAACACATCTTTGTTGATATTAATGACGTCTTTCAGTCGTCAGCCACCGATTATCGCGCCGCGATTGTCGCCGCGCTTAACGGTGGACGCCATTGCCTGGTCCATACCTGCCCGGATGAACAGGCGCGCCATCAGGTGGCGACGCTGTGCGAGCGCTGGGGAGTGGGCCGCGCTGAGTGCGGCGAGCGTATTTGTGATTATTTAGGCGCACTTACCCGCGATGTGCTGCAACACAGTACGCCTGACGGTCTCTATCTCTCGGGTGGTGATGTGGCGATAGCGGTCGCCAGGGCGCTCGGGGCAAAAGGGTTTCAGATTCGTGGGCGCGCCGCAGGTTGCGTGCCCTGGGGATATTTTTCAGGTTGCGAATGGCAACGACCAGTGATGACCAAAGCGGGCGGTTTCGGCGACGAAACCACGTTGCGCAAGGTTTTGAATTTTATTGAGGAGAAGTCGAGTGACTAACATTATTGCCGTAACCATGGGCGATCCTGCGGGGATTGGTCCGGAGATTATTATTAAATCGCTGGTCGAAGGGGAACTGTCCGGGGCGCCGGTTGTGGTTGTGGGCTGTGCCCAAACGTTTAACCGTATCCTGGCGCTGAACATCACGCCGCATGCGGAACTGCGCATTATTAACCAGGTCAGCGACGCCCATTTTGCCCCTGGCGTGATTAACGTGCTGGATGAACCGCTGGCGGATCCGCAGGCATTGGAACCCGGTAAAGTACAAGCCCAGGCAGGCGATCTGGCCTACCGCTGCGTACGTCGTGCGACCGAACTGGCGATGGCCGGCGATGTGAAGGCCATTGCCACCGCACCGCTGAACAAAGAAGCACTGCACTTAGGCGGTCACCACTATCCGGGACATACTGAGCTGTTGGCGAAACTGACCAACATTAATGACTACGCGATGGTGCTCTATACCGACAAACTCAAAGTGATTCATGTCACTACGCATATCGCGCTGCGTAAATTCCTTGATACCCTGAATCAGGATCGCATCAAGACGGTGATTCGTGTGGCGGACAGGTTCCTTAAGCGCGTTGGCTTTGCAAACCCGCGTATCGCGGTGGCCGGTGTGAACCCGCATGCCGGAGAAAATGGTCTGTTTGGCGATGAAGAGATCACCACCGTAGGTCCGGCGGTTGAGGCCATGAAAGCCGAAGGAATCAATGTTTACGGCCCGTGCCCGCCAGATACGGTCTTTATGCAGTGCAACGAAGGCATGTACGACATGGTGGTGGCGATGTACCACGATCAGGGACATATTCCGTTAAAATTGCTGGGCTTTTACGATGGGGTTAATATCACTGCTGGTTTGCCGTTTATCCGTACCTCTGCGGATCATGGCACCGCCTTTGATATCGCCTGGACCGGAAAAGCGAAACCGGAGAGCATGGCGGTTTCCATCCAGTTAGCTATGCAAATCACACGAGAATAATATGAAGGGATATAACCGGTTAGAACAGATTATGGATTATCTGAAAGGCCATAATCTGGTAACGGTAGACCAACTGGTGACCATCACAAATGCGTCTCCTGCCACCATTCGCCGCGATTTGATCAAACTCGATCAGGAAGGGGTGATAAGCCGTTCACACGGCGGCGTTACCCTTAACCGGTTTATCCCCTCGCAGCCGACGACGCATGAGAAAATGCAGCGTAACCTGTCGGAAAAGCATGCCATCGCCTGTGCGGCCGCGTCGCTGGTGAAAGCCGGTGACGCGATTGTCCTGGATGCCGGTACCACCATGATTGAACTCGCTCGTCAGTTGACGCATCTGCCGCTGCGGGTGATCACCAGCGATTTGCACATTGCGCTGTTCCTCTCCGAGTTTAAGCAGATCGAAGTGACAATTATTGGTGGGCGTATTGATGACACCAGCCAGTCCTGCATCGGCGATCATGGCCGTAAACTGTTGCAGGGGATTTGGCCGGATCTGGCATTCGTAAGCTGCAACGGCTGGGATTTGGAAAAAGGCATCACCTCGCCAACCGAAGAGAAGGCGGCGCTGAAACGGGCATTGATTGATAATGCGCAGCGTCGGGTATTGCTGGCCGACAGCAGTAAATACGGGGCGTGGTCGCTGTTTAACGTCGCCCGTCTTGATTCACTGACGGATATTGTCACCGACAGTCACCTGGGTGACGATATCCGCCAGAAACTTGCCGTATTACCTGCCCGGTTAACCATCGCCAGTTAATTTCCACTCGGATCAGGCTCTTTTACTTTGATAAACAGACGGCGTGCTCATTGCCATGCCGTCAGTTTATTTTCAACTGATTTGTGTTCGGGCAGCGTTAATCAATGACCGCCGCTTTCAACATATTTCCCTGCTCGTCATGGGAAACCGCGAGACGAAGTTTGCCATTTTCTGTCAGGATCCGACGGTGGTTATTCTTAAGCTGCAATAGACAGGTCTCGTAATGGGCATGACTTTGAGCAGCAATATTTTTGGCCGACTCCAGGGTTGTCGCAATAAAATAACGACGATGTACGAGCATCTCTTCGCTGTTAAATCTTGAGCTGGAAAGAAAAGCCGCTGCTTTCTCATTGATGGTAAAGATAAAGTTGGTGAGTTGCTCTTCCCACGCTTTGCGTTGCAGGTCAAACTGGCTGAAGTCTTTGTTCGTGGGATCAATGCACGCCTGAATCCAGGCTAACAGGGCGGCCAGCTTTAACAAAACATTTCTGCGCTGAACTAAAGGATTTATGCCTTCCGCGATCGTTTTTAACTTTTGATAAGTATCACCCGTGCCAAAGGTATCGGAATCTTTTAAGGCCCTGGCGGAAGCTTGAAGCGTTTTCAAATCAGCGAACAGGATCGATTGCCACTCGTAGGCATCTGCTACTGTGTCTTCGATTTTATTCTTGATTTGTAATGACACATCGTAATCAAAATCGCCACGGCGGAGTTTTTCTACCAGCCCCTCCAGATAATGAACTCGCCCTTCAATGCGCGCCAGGTGGGTGTTATCTATTTTGTTGTGCAGTTTTTCTACGGACTCTTTGATTTCGGCCAGATTCTGGCTAATGTCTGCCAGATGCGCCTGGGCAACCATCAGACTTATGAGTTGAAAAGAACCACTGGCGATCTGCTTGAGTTTCCCGCCTTCAATAATCCGTGCTTTTCCCGCGATTTTACCGGCCTGTTTCCCGCCTGTATGCACAACATCTGCCAGCGTTTCTCCGGCGGTGGTTTGCATCATTTTGAAAGTCCCGTCTTTCAGACCTTGCTGAATATGTGGTTTGAAAATAAGTTCGACGGTTTTTCCATGCGTATTAATGACACCCTGACATGCCTGGGCGGCCAGAGCACTCATACGCTTAAGCTCGATGGGGTCGGTAATGTCGTAAAGCACATCGTCAGGGAAAGAGGGGCATTGTCTTACATCAATAACCGGAATCCCTTTCTCATCAACTAACGTGTATTCATTGTTATCTTCACTGGTCATAAAAATCCCTTAATACGTTTCACGGACCTGGATAAATCTGGTAGTGATGTTATCAGACCTTCTTTTGCACGACTTGTGAGATGAGGTTGTGTAAAAAAAACAATTTTATTTATCGGGAATTTGTCTTTTGAAATGATAATAAGCTGTTTTGGCGATCAAAAAATGCCTGCGCTGGACGCAGGCAGGATTATTTTCGACAGCACGCCCTCAGGGCAGGCGCGCGATATTGGCTTTTATTACCGATACGGAGTGGTTGAATTTCGCCACTTCGTCTTCTTCAAGCTGCAACTCAATAATCTGCTGTACGCCGCTCTGGGTCAGGACCGCAGGGACACCGATAGCAACGTCGCTTACGCCATACTCACCGTCAAGTACGCAGGAGATCGCCAGCGCGCGGTGGCTTCCGGTAAAGATATTGCGGCAGATTTCCGCAATCGTCCCGGCAATACCGTACTCGGTGCAGCCTTTACGGGCGTAAATTTCAAAACCGTGCTTGCGCACGCTCTCCGCCAGTCCGTCAAAATCGATCGTCTGCCCGGTACGGCGCTTCCAGACATCGGCAATCGGCGAACCGTAGACCGACGAGTGCGACCACACCGGAAACTGGGTGTCGCCATGCTCGCCAAGGATAAAAGCATCAATACTCTGCGCGCCGATATCCAGTGTCTGCGCCAGCGCGCGCCGCAACCGGGTGGTATCCAGCCACACGCCGGTACCAATGACCTGGCTACGCGGCAGGCCAGAGAGTTTCCACACCTGCCAGGTGATGATGTCGCAGGGGTTGGTGGCAATCAGAAAGATGCCATTAAAGCCGTTTTCCATCATCTGCGGCACAATGTTTTTAACGATACGCGCGGTGTTTTGTAGCTCGTCCAGGCGGGTCTGCCCCGGTTTAAGCGGGCCGCCGGAGACAGTGATGACCGCAATGTCCACATCGGCACAGTCGGCGGCGTCGCGCCGGGTGATATGCATCATGCCCGGCATATACGCGGCGGCATCCGCCAGATCCTGCACATGGCCTTCAACGCGATCGCGGTTCAAATCAACAAGGATCAACTCTTCGGCGATGTTCTGATTCAGCAGGGCGTAAGCCGCCGATGCGCCAACATTGCCAGTACCGATGATCATCACTTTGCGGGCTCTGGTATTCATTTCTCTTCCGTTATCAGGATTACGCGTGAGCGTAAATTACCGCCGCAGGCGCGATTTATGCAATCCGGACAGGGATATATAAGTTAATTGTATGGCGGAGTGAGCAGGGTTTGCGCGTAATTTAACAGAACCATAACAGGAGAGCCCATGTATACCTTTATCCCCGCCTCGGCGAGCCAGCCGGGCATTCGTACTCTGATTGCCGCCCTGGATGCTTATCAAACCCAGCTCTATCCGGCCGAGAGTAATCACCTGCTGGATCTGGCAACCCTGCCACCTGAGAGCGTAATCATGCAAGCCATCGTACATACGTCCGGAGAGATGGTCGGCTGCGGCGCCATTGTGCTGAACGACGATGGTACCGGTGAGATGAAGCGGGTCTATATCGATGCGCGCCATCGCGGTCAGCTACTGGGGGATAAACTGCTGAATGCCCTGGAGGCGGCGGCCGTTGCGCGCGAGTGCCATACGCTGCGCCTGGAGACGGGCATTAAACAGCAGTCGGCAGTTCGTCTTTATACACGCTGCGGATACCAGCGGCGGGAGGCTTTTGCCCCTTATGCAGAAGATCCGCTCAGTATTTTTATGGAAAAACGGCTGACTGCGGATCGGCTTTCAGCACTTCAATAAAGGCATCCAGGTGGCGGGTTTTCGCACCGCGCCGCCACACCAACCAGGTGTTCAGCCAGCGCCAGTTTTCCGCCAGCGGCCAGGCGCCGACCTGGTGGTGACCGGGCATACTTTCCAGCATGCTGCGCGGAATAAGCGCCAGTCCGGCACCGGCAATCACGCAGGCCAGCATGCCGTGATAGGACTCCATTTCGTGGATTTTCCCGGGGGTAGCCTGATCGGCGTGAAACCAGCTCTCAAAATGGCGGCGGTAGGAACAGTTGGCGCGAAACGCATAAATACTGGAACCATTCACCTGGGCGGCCCGGGTGATCGGTTCGTGGCCGTGCGGGGCGACAATCATCATCTCTTCACGGTAGACCGGAATGCCTTCCAGACCGGGATGCATCACCGGCCCATCGACAAAGGCGGCGCTCAGCGTGCCATCAAGAATACCATCAATCATCGTGCCGGAAGGCCCGGTAGCCAGATCGAACTGAATGCGCGGATAGCGCTGATTATATTTCGCCAGTGTGGCAGGGATACGCACTGCTGCGGTGCTCTCCAGCGAGCCGAGCGAAAACAACCCTTGTGGCTCGTCCCCGGCCACGACCATACGCGCTTCATCAACCAGCGCGAGGATCTGCTGGCTGTAGCGCAAAAAGCTATGCCCGGCGGGGGAAAGACGCAGACGCTGGTTTTCACGAATAAAGAGATCCACCCCCAGGTCGGCCTCAAGCTGGCGAATGCGGGTGGTCAGGTTCGACGGCACACGGTGCACTTTTTGCGCGGCCTGGGTAATGCTGCCGGTCTGCGCCACGGCGTTAAACATCTCAAGCTGCGTTAAATCCATGGTGTTCTCCATTCGTGAATAGTGAAGTTAATATTATTCAGTTTTCAGGAATAACAAATTCAGCGACGATAGCGCAATACCTGAACAGCGAAAGCGAGAGAATTATGTCTATTTCATCTGCCACCCATGCCATTTCCGTGAATCCGGCGACCGGAGAAACCCTGTCGGCTACCCCCTGGGCCAGCCGTGAAGACGTCGACGCTGCCCTGGAACTTGCCGCCAGAGGCTATCGCCAGTGGCGGCAAAAAAGTGTCAATGAGCGTGCGCAGGTTTTGCGTGCGGTCGGTGAGGTATTGCGCCGTCACGGCGAAGCGATGGCGCAATTGATTTCACAAGAGATGGGCAAACCGATAGCCCAGGCGCGCGGCGAAGTCGCTAAATCCGCCAACCTGTGTGACTGGTACGCCGAACACGGCCCGGCGATGCTGGGTTCAGAAGCCACCCAGGTTGAAAACAATCGGGCGACCATTGAATACCGTCCGATGGGGCCGATTCTGGCGGTGATGCCGTGGAACTTTCCGCTGTGGCAGGTGCTGCGCGGTGCGGTGCCGATTCTGCTGGCGGGCAACAGCTATCTGCTTAAGCATGCGCCGAATGTGCTGGGTTGTGCGGCGCTGACAGGCAAAATCTTTACCGAAGCCGGGGTGCCGCAGGGTGTCTTTGGCTGGGTGAATGCCACCAACGACGGCGTGAGCCAGGCGATTAACGATCCGCGCATTGCGGCGGTAACCGTTACCGGCAGTGTGCGTGCCGGGGCGGCGATTGGTGCTCAGGTCGGCGCCGCGCTAAAAAAATGTGTGCTCGAACTGGGCGGTTCCGACCCGTTTATTGTCCTCGGTGATGCGGATCTCGATCTGGCCGTGAAAGCAGCAGTGGCCGGACGTTATCAGAACACCGGGCAGGTTTGCGCGGCGGCTAAACGTTTTATTGTTGAAGCCAGCATTGCCGATGCCTTCACGGAGAAATTTATCGCGGCGGCGGCGGCCTTACCCCAGGGCGAACCGCTGGATGAGGCGACCTACCTTGGCCCGATGGCGCGTTACGACCTGCGTGATGAACTGCACGCTCAGGTACTGGCGACGGTCAGCGAAGGGGCAACCCTGGCCCTCGGCGGTGACAAACCCTCCGGGGCAGGGAACTACTACCCGGCTACCGTGCTGACGCATGTGACGCCACAGATGACCGCTTTCCGTCAGGAGATGTTTGGCCCGGTGGCAGCCATCACCGTAGCGCGCGATGCGGAACATGCGCTGGAACTGGCCAATGACAGTGATTTCGGTCTGTCTGCGACGGTGTTTACCGCCGATATGGCGCTGGCAGAGGGTTTTGCCGCCCGCCTGGAGTGTGGTGGCGTCTTTATTAACGGCTACAGCGCCAGCGATGCCCGTGTGGCGTTCGGTGGTGTGAAGAAAAGCGGATTTGGGCGTGAGTTGTCGCATTTTGGTCTGCACGAGTTTTGTAACGTACAAACCGTATGGAAAGATCGCCTGTAATCGTATGCGCGCCCTCCCGGGGGCGCGCCGTCTGCGGATGTCATGGTTTCGTCATACTTCTTTCGTAAACTCGCGGGCATCGTGAGGTTATAGAAGAATATCATGAACTTAAAGCAAATTTTCCGCCGAATTTTTCGGCAATTGACACCACGGCAGTTTGGCTTGCTGGCAGGTATCTTCTGGATTATAGGACTTTTTTCCGCACTCCAGATTGCCTCCTCCTTCGTTCTCACCCTGTCGTTGCGCGATGCACAGCACAACGAACAACTTAATCAACAAACCCACCTGCAACAGATAAAAGTCGATGAAGCCCGCGTGGCGTTACTGGCGGCAAGCGATCTGCTTAACCGCGCAGGCGTCTATTTTATGCAGGATAAAGAGACCGGCTCTGACGGTAGCTGGCATAGCCTGATGGATGAGGCGCAGGCTGCGCTTGCGACGTCGCAGAAATCCTGGCAGGCCTGGCTTGCGATGAATCCACCGAAAGATGACGGGCTGATCAACAGCTACCAGCTTTTCTACGGGGCGATAAAAGAACAGGCCGACGGGCTGGTGAAAACCAATTCAACCGATGCGTTCTTTGCCGTTCCGGCTCAGGCGTTTCAGGCCGATTTTAACGACAACTACGCGCGCTTCCAGCAGGCCAGTGAAAAGCGGGCCGATGAGGGTCGCCTGACCTTAATGGGCGGGTTAGCGCGCCTGCAACAGGTGTTTGTGCTGGTGCCCGTGCTGTTGGCGGTTATCGCCATTGCAGTCTGGTTTGGCATGTCGCGCTGGGTAATTTCACCGCTACGTCGGCTTATTGCCCATATCAATACCCTGGCGGCCGGTGACCTTTCCACGCCATTGCCGGAGGTCAAACGCTTCAACCGTGAAATTGATCAGATTGTCCTGAGCGTCGACACCATGCAACACGGGTTACAGCAACTGGTCAGCCAGGTGAGTCAAGCCACCCGTTCGATGGTGAATAACATTGATAGCCTGGCGCAGGGCAATCAGAAGCTATATCAGCAATCGACCCGCCAGGCACAAGAGCTTGAGGACGTGACGGCACATATCGCGACCCTTGAATCCCATGTTGAAGGCAATAGCGGCTATGCCCAGCTTGCCAGTGAACGTGCTGATGAAGCGCGTAAAGTGGCGGCGGGGGGCGACAGCATGATGGAGACGGTAAACCAGTCGATGCAGGCGATTGTGGGCCGGGCGTCTGAAATGCGCGGTATCGTCGAATTGATTGAAGGGGTGGCGTTCCAGACCAATATTCTGGCGCTCAATGCCGCCATCGAGGCGGCGCACGCGGGTAACCACGGGCGCGGCTTTGCGGTGGTAGCCAAAGAAGTGGGGCTGCTGGCGCGTAAAAGCAGCCATTCGACGCAAACCATCCAGCAACTGATCAACCACTCTTTGCAGGGCATTAATGACGGTACTCACGCGGTCAGTAAACTGGAAAATAATCTGCAACAGGTCACCGGCCTGGTCGGGCATCTTAGCGGATTACTGAACGATATCTCCACGGCGACCCTAAGCCAGGGGGAGAGCATTCATCATATGACCCGTCGTTTGCATTCGCTCAATAAGGTGGCGCGCCGCACCGGAGAACTGGTCACGGATGCTACCGAAGCGTCCGTGCAACTGCATAATGATTCTCACGCGTTGATGCAGGCTGTTTCCCGCTTTCGTCTCCCGGCCTGATTTTTGCTATACTCGCAGCCCATTTTACGGCTGCGAGTAAGGATCGGGTGTGGCGACAGTCATGGATAACAGCGTACTTGAGGCATTGCTTGAGCAGGTACGCCCGCTGAAAGGTCTGGGAAAAGTGGCAGACTATATTCCCGCGCTGGCGACCGTCAGCGGGGACAAATTGGGTATCGCCATTTGTACCGTCGACGGTGAACATTTCCAGGCAGGTGATGCCGATGAGCGTTTTTCCATTCAGTCACTTTCAAAAGTCCTCAGCCTTGTGGTGGCGATGAACCATTACGAGGAGGATGAAATCTGGACGCGTGTCGGTAAAGACCCGTCCGGTCAGCCGTTTAATTCTCTTTTGCAACTTGAAATAGAGCAGGGCAAACCGCGGAATCCCTTTATCAATGCGGGCGCGCTGGTAGTCTGCGATATGTTGCAAAGCCGCCTTAGCGCCCCGCGCCAGCGGATGCTGGAAATCGTGCGCAAGCTTTCCGCCACGCCGGATATCGCGTTCGACAGCGTGGTGGCCCGCTCTGAGTTCGAACACTCCGCGCGTAACGCGGCGATTGCCTGGCTGATGAAATCCTTTGGTAACTTCAATAATGATGTTGCCACGGTACTGCAAAACTACTTTCACTACTGCGCGCTGAAAATGAGCTGTGTCGAGCTGGCGCGGACTTTTCTCTTTTTGGCCGACAAAGGCACGGCGCCGCATCTTGCTCAACCGGTATTAACGCCGCAACAAACACGCCAGGTCAACGCGCTGATGGCAACCAGCGGCATGTATCAAAATGCCGGTGAGTTCGCCTGGCGTGTGGGATTACCGGCAAAATCGGGCGTGGGCGGCGGCATTGTCGCGATTGTGCCGCAAGAGATGGCCATTGCGGTCTGGAGCCCGGAACTGGACGAAGCGGGCAATTCACTGGCGGGGATTGCCCTACTGGAGGCGCTGACCCAAAAACTGGGGCGTTCGGTGTACTGATGTCTGACTACGACGCATTGTTTGCGCGGCTTGCCCGCTCCACTTTTCGTTCCCGCTTTCGGCTGGGGGCGAAAGAGCGCCAGTACTGCGTGGATAAGGGCGCAGAGGTTATCGCGGCACACGCGGCTGATTTTGTTACTCAACGCCTGGCCCCCGCGCTACCGCAGAATGACGGCAAACAGACGCCGATGCGTGGACATCCGGTCTTTATTGCCCAGCATGCCACGGCTACCTGCTGTCGGGGGTGTCTGGCAAAATGGCACAGTATTCCAGCCGGTGTTGAACTCACGGATGTGCAGCAGCGTTATATCGTCGGGGTGATTTATCACTGGCTGGTCCTGCAAATGAATTCATAACACTAATGAATTAAACGGCAAACACATGTTAAAGGCCTGTTATATCGACATTACATGTTAAGCTATACGCCGTCTTTGTCGCGTCGAAATGACCTGCAACATCCTTACCTGGGATTGATATGTAATGCGCGCTCTTTTTTCGCCCACATTTCGCCTGCTGCGAAATGATCAGCCGTTCATCAATGCGACGGTGATTTTTCTGATCACCACGCTCTTTTATTTTGTTGGAGCGATGCTGCGTCTGGTCGAGGCGCTTTCGCTCTTCTGGCCGCTAAATGCAGTGATGGCAGGGATCTTTGCCCGTTACGCTTTTTTACAGCGCTGGCCTTACTATCTGATGAGCTTTGTGGCGATGATCCTCTACGACGGCATAACCACCTCGTGGGGCTGGTCATCGGTGGTGATTAATTTTTCTAACATGGTTTTTATCATAACGATGGCGCAACTGGTGCAACGCGAGCAGCGGCTTATGCGTCATGCGCCGCAACCCATAAACGCGCTTAATCTTTTTGGCTACTGTCTGGTGTCGGCAATGCTCTGCGCGCTTTTCGGTGCCTTCGGCTCGATGGGGGTGGTCATCAACCAGGATTTCCTGATGCTCTTTGGTGACTGGTTCAGCGAGCAGTTTGCGACGGGGGTACTGATCCTGCCTTGCATCCTGACCGCCGTCTGGCCGGACACGCGGCTGGCTTTAAATAGCAAGACGCTGTTGCCCGTACTGGCGTTGATTGTCTCCGTACTGGCCTCGGTGTGGGTAGGGGGGGCGGGCAGTCTGGCATTCCCTCTGCCAGCGCTTATCTGGTGCGCCGTCACTTTCTCCTTGCCACTGACCTGCCTGCTGACATTGATAACCGGCGGGCTGGAAATCATCCTGGTAGCCAACGGGTTGATCAATATTTTTGTCGCCTCGCCGTTGGAGATGTCGCGCATGTTTTCTGCCCGACTGGGGATCGCCACAATGGCAATTTGTCCGGTCATCGTCTCTGTCAGTGTGGAAACCATCAACCGTTTGATGCGCCATGTATCTTTGCGCGCGGACTACGATTTTCTGACCCGTGTTTACTCCCGTTCTGGCATGTATGAAGTGCTCAACCATGACAGTAATGGCTTTGCCAACAAACATCTGACGGTCATGCTACTGGATATCGATTACTTCAAAAGCGTTAACGATAACTACGGGCATGAGTGCGGCGACCGGATGCTCACCGCGTTTGCGCAGAAGGTTCGTCAGGAATTGGGTGAGCAGGGGGTTATTGCCCGGATGGGAGGCGAAGAGTTCGCGGTGATAGCTGCCACGGTCGGTCCACAGGAGGGTTTTCTGTTGGCTGAACGGCTTCGTAAGTCGGTTGAGGCGCATCCTTTCCACTGGCATGACCAGACACTGCGCCTGACGGTCAGTATTGGTGTCAGCAACGGAAAGGTACTTTCCGGCTCGTTGACGGAGGCTTTTAATAAATTACTCGCTGAGGCGGATGAGTATCTTTATCGCTCCAAAAATGCAGGGCGAAATTGCGCCAGTATGCGCCAGACGCCAATCGACGAAACATTAAAATCCTCAGTCGGTTTTTGAGAGCGGTCTGCCTGTCTCGACAGCGCGAATGAGTATTGTTAGAAGGTAAAACGATTGAGATAAGTTATTAAATTACTTGCTACAAATTTTCTTCGTCAATACTATAACCGAGTATATGTATCGGAAAAATTTGCGCCATGAATGGATCTGACAATTTGAAGAAAAGCGAGCGGATCGCTGGCGGCAGGTTCGTCAGACGCATGTACCTGATGCGTATTCTTGGGACATTTCTCTGTTTTTTTCCCATTCTCTCCGTATTGCTGGAGCTCCATCGCCCCCTGTGGCTGATACTCTTACTGGGCGCTAATGCCTTTATCTGGCCGACGCTGGCATTTATTCGTGCCCGCCGCTCCGACACCCCCCTGACGCTGGAACATCAAAACCTGATCTTAGATGCCGGTGCCGGTGGCTTCTGGATAGCCATGATGTCGGTTAACCCCCTGCCATCGGTGGTCATTGCTACGATCCTGCTCGCCGATCGCCTCTCGGCGGGCGGCGTCGAGCTGATGCGCAAAGCGGGGATGGTGATGCTGGCTGCCTTTGCGGCGGCTTGGGTGGCGCAGGGGATGAATTTTTATGTTGAGGTGTCTCAGCGCACCATGTTCACGACGCTGCCCCTGATTGCCATCTATATGCTGGCGCTCAGCGTATTAACCGACAACATTGCCGTAAAGCTACGAAATAAAAGCCGCGAGCTGGAACGCATTGCGATGATGGACCCGCTGCTGGATATTGCCAACCGCCGCCTGCTGGAAAAACGCATCCAGTATGAGCTGGATAAGCTGCGTGAACTGCCGCACAATTCAATGCTGATGTTCATCGATATCGATAATTTCAAAGAAGTTAACGATCGGTTTGGTCACAAAGCGGGCGATGCGTTGCTGGTCACGGTGTCGAAGATTCTGCATGCCGCGACGCGGAAAACCGATACCCCGGCGCGCCTGGGTGGGGATGAATTCGTGATTTTGCTTCCTGACACTACACAGGAAGAGGCGCTCGCCGTTGCCGGGCGAATTATGGATTCAGCCGCTGTGATGAGCGTAACTCAGGAATATGCCTTCCACTGTACCCTGAGTATTGGCATTGCCAGTGCGACCCAGGGGATGCAAAACGTCACGGACTGGCTGAAAGCGGCGGATGACGCCCTCTATAAAGCAAAACGCCGCGGCAAAAATCAAATCTACTCACACTGACAAACGTGCTGAATACGCTAAGCTTTATCCTGTACACCGCGAATCGGTCGCTCGATCACGTCTTATAATCGCGGACACCTGCCGATACTGACTAGCGAGATAGGCACTTTATGAAAACTCCTGCAATTCCCTTTGATGAGGAAAAACGCCTGGCATCGTTGCGCGAATCCGGGTTGCTTGATACAGGAACTAATGAACGTTTCGACCGGCTGACGAGGCTGGCAAAGCGGTTGTTCAATGTTCCTATCGCGCTGGTGACCCTGGTGGGTGAAAAAACACTGCATTTTAAAACCAGTGACGGCACCGCCCATGAAAGCCTGCCGCGCCATCTCTCTTTTTGCGGACACACCATCCTCAGCACAACGCCGCTTATCGTCAACGATGCCGGTAGCGACGAGCGCTTTTGTGATAATCCCCTGGTAACAGGAGAATCTCATCTGCGTTTTTATGCGGGCTACCCGCTGCGCCTGCCCGACGGTGCGCTGGTCGGTTCATTTTGCCTTCTCGATCGCACTCCGCGTGCTTTCTCATCCGCTGAGGTGGATATTCTGAAAGATTTTGCGCTAATCGTGGAAAATGAGTTTGCGGTGATGAGTGCCGCGACCACCGATGAACTCACCGGGCTGTTTAACCGCCGTGCGTTTGATAATCTGGTGAAATTTGCAATTAATAGCGCCCGGCGTCGCGCTGAACCGCTAGCGCTGGCGTGGGTGGATCTCGACGGTTTCAAACAGATCAACGACACCTGGGGGCACAACGAGGGCGATGAGGCGCTGCGCTCAATGGCAAAAGTGATGCGCGCAAGCTTCCGGGAAGCGGATCTGTTAGTGCGCTATGGTGGGGATGAGTTCGCAGTCCTTTTTTCCGACACCCATGAGCAGGGGGCGTGGATTGCCCTGGAGTATCTGGTGGAGCAGACTCAGGCCTGGAACTTGTCCTCTGGCAAACCCTGGAAGCTTGCCTTTTCCTGGGGGGTAAGTGAGTTCGATCATAACGGTAACGGCGATATAAAAGCCTGGCTGGAAGATGCGGATGCCAAAATGTACGCCATGAAGACGAAAAACCATCGCGAACGCTAGCGCTGTAACAAAAAACCATGACATGGGATGTTGTGTTAAAAATATGTAAAATGCATAGTGGTTATTTTTTAAGGAACAAAAATGACCACTTCCTCTTCTTTTCCTCCCTTTCTGTCGGTAAATCCGAAATCATATTGATGAACACTGTGACGTACTGAATTACGGCCTTCTGGGCGTAGCATTGTGCGTCTTTTATATGTTTTTGTGACGGGTGTTGTATTTTTGTGATTGCCGTTGGAAATGTTGTCTCGCTTTGATCAAAACAGGGGTTCGTGGTCGAAAAGTTTGGTAAGTTATTAGACCAATCTTCCTAGGTTGTATGACTAATCAAAAAAGGAACCCATTGTGAACACAGTTAACCGTCGCGATTTCCCCGGCGCTTCTTACCCTGAGCGTGTGATTCAGTTTGGCGAAGGCAACTTTCTGCGCGCCTTTGTCGACTGGCAGATCGATTTATTGAATGAACACACTGACCTCAATGCCGGTGTGGTGATTGTTCGTCCTATCGACAGTGACTTCCCGCCCTCTCTGAGTACCCAGGACGGCTTGTATACCACTATCATTCGTGGCCTGAATGAGCAGGGCGAAGCGGTCAGCGACTCACGCCTGATCCGTTCCGTGAATCGTGAAATCAGTGTTTACGGGCAGTACGATGAGTTCCTGAAACTTGCGCATAACCCGGAGATGCGTTTCGTCTTCTCCAACACTACCGAAGCCGGTATCAGCTATCACGCAGGCGACAAATTCGATGACGCACCGGCGGTGAGCTATCCGGCGAAACTGACCCGTCTGCTGTTCGAACGCTTTAGCCACTTTAACGGCGCGGCAGATAAAGGTTGGGTCATCATCCCGTGTGAACTGATTGACTACAACGGTGACGCGCTGCGTGAACTGGTGCTGCGCTATGCGCAGGACTGGGCGCTGGGCGATGCGTTCGTGGCATGGCTCGATTCTGCTAACACCTTCTGCTCAACGCTGGTTGACCGTATCGTAACGGGCTATCCGCGCGATGAAGTGGCTAAAATTGAAGCGGAACTGGGTTACCATGACAACTTCCTCGACACCGCAGAACATTTCTATCTGTTTGTGATCCAGGGGCCGCAGTCACTGGCCGCCGAGCTGCGTCTGGACAAATATCCGCTGAATGTGCTGATTGTCGACGACATCAAACCCTATAAAGAACGCAAAGTCGCTATTCTGAACGGCGCGCATACCGCACTGGTTCCGGTTGCCTTCCAGGCGGGTCTTGATACCGTGGGCGAGGCCATGAACGATACCGAAATTTGTGCCTTTGTTGAGAAAGCGATTTATGAAGAGATCATCCCGGTGCTCGACCTGCCGCGTGATGAGCTGGAATCCTTTGCCAGCGCGGTGACCGGGCGTTTCCGTAACCCGTATATCAAACATCAGTTGCTCTCTATCGCCCTGAACGGCATGACCAAATTCCGTACCCGCATTCTGCCGCAACTACTGGCGGGGCAGAAAGCTACCGGTAAACTGCCTGCGCGCCTGACTTTTGCGCTGGCCGCGTTGATCGCTTTCTACCGTGCAGACCGCAATGGCGAAGCCTATCCGGTGCAGGATGACGCCCACTGGATCACCCGTTACCAGCAACTGTGGGGCCAACATGGTGATCATCAGATCAGCACCAGCGATCTGGTAAAAGCGGTATTGTCGGTCAGCGAACACTGGGAGCAGGACCTGACTCAAGTCAGTGGACTGGTAGAACAGGTTTCTCTGGATCTCGACGCTATTCTGCTGCAAGGCATGCGTCAGGCTGTGAAACCGCTGTGCTAATGGCATTCTGTTAAGCGTGTAACGAACCCGGCTTGCGCCGGGTCTTCTTTTCCCTGTCTTTAGTTACAACATACTATTGAAGAAGGTTAAAGCACACGCATCAGAATCGGCGGAAAAATGTAAAAAGGTCTATCAGGACGGAAGATCCTTTCTATACTTTACTTTGCCACACCAGTGCCGATACGTTCGGCCAGGGAAATCCGTTGTTGCCGCAGTCTGGCGCAACAAGAACGAAAGAGAGGGACAAGCAATGGAAAAGCTGGAAAGAGCGGTGCCTGTTGTTATGGGTCTGGTCGTCAGTATTTCGCTTATTGCCACGGCCTGGGATATCTCATTCGTCAGTACTTTGCCCTGAGTAGTTGCCTGAAAGGGGACACATTCCCCTTTCAGGCCTTAAACCATTCCCGTGTTTCTTTCGCTACTCGTTGTAATAACGCCACCGCCTCTTCGCTGCTATGAACATTGGTGTAACCCATGATTAAACCGTGGCGTTTTTCAGGGCTGTTATACCACTCTGAAAGTGGACTGACCTTTAGCTGCGCGTTTTGCCAGATTTTTGCCAGATGCACATCTTCTTTGCCATGGCGTAAAAAAGCGATAATGTGCATGCCGCCATCGTTAACCTCAATATCAAACAGATCCGGAAAAACCAGGCTTAGCGCATCGAGTGCCATCTGGCGACGTTGCTGATAAAGCGTGCGCATCTTCTTTAAATGGCGAAAGAAATGTCCTTCTGCAAGGAAGTTCGCAACGATTTTTTGTGTCAGCACCGGTTGTGCGCTTTCAGTGATTTCACCAGCCTCATGGAAGGCGTTAAGGGTGGTGCGCGGCATGACCAGATAGCTGATACGCAGGGCAGGCATCACCGTTTTACTGAATGTGCCCATATAAATGACCCGATCCCCATTATCAATACTCTTGAGGGCAGGCAGTACCTTGCGGGTGTAATGGAATTCGCCATCATAATCATCTTCGATGATCCACGCGTTGTTAGCATTGGCCCACTCCAGTAACTGGCGTTTACGCGGCAGGGAAAGGGTAACCGCCAGCGGGCTATGGTGTGAGGGAGTGATGCAGACAAAGCGGGCATCCGAATGGTATTTCAGCAAGTAATCAACGTTAAGCCCCTGCTTGTCGACTGGTGCGTAATGAAGGTTTTCGACCTTCTTTCTCAGTAATTGCTGGCCAAAGAGATAGCCCGGATTTTCAATGACGACTTTATCGCCGCGCGCCGCCAGCGCATCGAGGATGAGCGTAAGATTGTTACGATAACCTCCAGTGATATAAATCTGCTCCGCCGTGCAGGTCAGCCCACGAGAAACACTCAGATAACGGGCAATGGCCTCACGTAGCGGCGGATAGCCCATCAGTGGGGGATTGGTCATCTCTTTGGGTGACATAGCGCGCACGGCTTTGCCGGACAGAAGCAGCCATTTCTTGTAAGGAAAGGCATCCAGTGCGGGAATGCCCAGACGGAAATAGCCCTCCCTGTCGCGAACATCTACCATTGATCTGAGCTGTGTGTCAGCGGTCCAGGCCTGAACGGGGCATTCTTCCTTTTTGGGGACCAGCAGATCCGGGTTTACCCGCGTGCCTTTCGCACCCTGGCTGACCAGATAGCCTTCGCCTACCAGAATGGCATACGCCGTTTCCACGGTTTTTCGCGCCACCTCAAGTTCGTCAGCCAGCACGCGCACCGAAGGGACTTTGTCTCCGGGTCTTAACAACCCGCTGAGAATGTTGTGCCGATAGCGTTCGTAAATATCACGATAGCCTAACCTCATGTCCTACCTCATTTGTCTGTTTTTGTATCTTTTTAGTACGTCATAAATCTCTAATATAGCGGCTGTCAAATCAATTCATGAGGAAAATGACAATGACCACTCGCGCTAACCACTTCCAGACCGTACCTGTACTTATCAATACGCTGGTTGAAGCCAGCATGGCATCACATAAAAGTTCACTGGATGGAGCCATCAAAAACCTGGTGGATATTCGCGCTTCTCAACTTAACGGCTGCGCGTTTTGTCTGGATATGCATGTGAAGCAGGGCAAACTGCGCGGCGAACGCGAACTGCGTCTTTACCATGTGGCTATCTGGCGGGAATCACCCTTGTTTAGCGCCAAAGAAAAAGCGGCGCTGGCGTTAACCGAAGCCTTAACACATCTCGGTCCGGAAGGGGTGACGGATGAGGTTTATCGCCACGTGCGGGATCATTTTAGCGAGGTAGAAATTTCCGAACTGGCGTTTGCCATTGCCACCATCAACGCCTGGAACCGCCTGCAGATTCTCGCGCAAATAGCACCCGGCTCGCAGGATGCGGCCTATGGTCTGGATCGCGCCGGGTTACAGTGAGTGCTGCCTGTACTCGCGGATAAAGGCGATAAACGCCTGCAAACCGGCAGGGATATGACGATGACCGGGGTAATACAAACACAGCCCTTTAAAGGGCTGTGTCCACTCATTGAGCACACTGACCAGCCGGCCTGAACGTAAATCATCTGCAATATACAATTCCGGTAAAAAACCGATGCCGAGCCCGGCGCGTACCGCGGCAATGGATGTAAACAGGTCGGTGGTGGCAAGTCTCGGCGGCACGGCAATGGCAAATTGTTCGCCGTGACGAGCAAACTCCCAGCGATAAATACCCCCGTGCGACATTCGCATGCAGATACCTTGCTGCCGGCTGAGGGCTTCCGGGGTGAGCGGCGTGCCGTGTTCAGCAAACCACTGCGGCGTGGCGACCACCCGCATGTGAATATCCGGCGTCAGCGGCACGGCAATCATATCCTGTGGAACCGCTTCCGCCAGACGAACCCCGGCGTCGTACCCCTCGGCGACAATATCGATCATGCGGGCATCACTGGCAGTTTCCATGCGCATTTGCGGATAGCGCGCCAGAAAAGCAATCACCAGTTCATCAAGAAAAAGCTGCCCGATAGCCTGCGGTACATTAATGCGTAAGGTACCGGAAGGCTCATCAGGCAGGCTGTGAATTTCGTCCGCGGCCTGCTGGATCTCTTGCAATGCCGGACCGATGCGGGCGACAAAACGCTGTCCGGCTTCGGTGAGCGCGACACTGCGAGTCGTGCGGTTAAAAAGTCTGGCGTCAAGACGCGTTTCCAGCCCGGCGATGGCATTACTGACCGCCGTTGCCGACATTCCCAACTCCTATGCTGCGGCACGAAAGCTTCCCCGACGCAGCACCGCCATCACCACTTCCAGTTCAATCAAACCTGAACGATGCATAGATTATCCTGATAATCGAAACAACCCTTGCAGGATAACCCGGGTTATCGGCGCGATAAAGCTGTGTCAGACTGGCTGCATTAACCGTGGAGGACACTATGCAACAGCTTGAACATCTCTGGATCAATGGCGAATTTACCCGGTCCCAGGGCGAGGACTATTTCGATCTATATAACCCTTCT
Organism: Citrobacter sp. BDA59-3; assembly: GCF_015167655.1. Classification (NCBI taxonomy): domain Bacteria; kingdom Pseudomonadati; phylum Pseudomonadota; class Gammaproteobacteria; order Enterobacterales; family Enterobacteriaceae; genus Citrobacter; species Citrobacter sp. BDA59-3. The sequence goes on along the minus strand of NZ_CP063427.1, from coordinate 2,832,327 downwards.
ACCGCCGAGGTAACAGGGCGGATACGCATGGCAAATGCCGATGACGCCGCGCGGGCAATTGCAGCGGCAAAAGCGGCCTTTGTTCACTGGTCGCACACAAGTGTTGAAGAGCGGCTGGCAGTTTTACAGCGAATGCGTGATGCCATGGCCGCCTGTCAGGATGAACTGCTGCATGCCATTATCGAGGAGTACGGTGCCCCGGCGTCACGTTCCGCGTGGATGGCCAGTTATCCGGTGGCGGTGATTGATCAGGTCATTCATGATTTACGGCAATTTGAATTTTCCACTGCGGTTGGCAAAGCCCTGGTGAAGATGACACCGCTCGGGGTGGCCGGGCTTATTACACCCTGGAACAGCAACGCCGGGTTTATCTGCGGCAAACTCGCCGCGGCGCTGGCGGCTGGTTGTACGGCGGTGATCAAACCAAGCGAGATGAGCGGGTTACAAACCCATGTGGTGATGAAAGCGCTGCATACGGCCGCGCTACCACCGGGTGTTTGCAATATCGTTACCGGCTTTGGCGCGGTGGTGGGTGAGGCCATAAGCCGTCATCCGGACGTTGCCAAAATTTCGTTTACCGGCTCGACGCAGACCGGTAAGGCGATTTTACGTAATGCCGCCGAAAGTTTTAAACGTGTGACACTGGAGCTTGGCGGTAAATCTCCGACCTTGATTCTGGACGATGCCGATCTGGCGACAGCGGTACCGCTTGCCATCCAGGCCGGTTTTATGAACAGCGGTCAGGCGTGTATCGCCGGTACGCGAATTCTGGTACCACAATCGCGTAAAGCCGAGTGTGAAGAGGCGCTGCACAAAGCGGTTGCGGCGGTGAAATCCGGTGACCCGCTCGACCCGCAAACGGACATTGGCCCGATGGTCAGCGAAAAACAGTGGCAGCGGGTACAGGGATATATACATCTTGGCTTACAAGAGGGCGCACGTCTGCTGACTGGCGGAGAAGGGCGTCCGGAAAACAGCGGGAAGGGGTGGTTTGTGAAACCGACACTTTTTACCGATGTGGACAACAGTATGCGCATCGCCCGTGAAGAGATTTTTGGCCCAGTATTGTCGATTATTGCCTATCGCGACGATGACGATGCCGTAGCAATCGCTAACGACACAGATTACGGCCTTAGCGCGTTGGTGTTGGGCTCAGATGTGCAGCGCGCGCAGCGTATCGCCGGGCGTATCATCTCCGGTCGGGTGCAAATCAATACCCTGGCACACGAAGCCGGGGCACCGTTTGGCGGTTTTAAACACTCAGGGATCGGCCGCGAAATGGGGCGCTGGGGGATAGCGGCGTTTATGGAGCCGAAGGCGGTGGTCAGGTAGCCCAGTAAAAAATGGTTTTTCGCAAGACTGATTTATGAACTGAAAACAAAAAGGATCAGCCAGGGATCCTTTTTGCCAGGATCACCAGCGACCGTAGGGGTAGGTTTTATCTTTGATGAAATCTTTTACGTACTGGTCATATCCATCAGGAATACTGTAATTAAAATCAATCAGTGTAGGCACCTCTTTACATGCATCAAGACCTTCCCCGGACAGGGTGGTGAGTCTTCGTGGCTGAACAGGAAGGTTATCGCCCGCTGCACTACTTCGCAGCCATATCCGGACTTTCCCTTCCGGTGCCAGACCAATCAACAGGGTTTTGTACCAGGCCGTGTTGCCTAACCGATCTTTCCCGCTTGGCGTCATCATGGTGTCGTAGATGGAGCGGTGAAACACAATCCGCGTCTCGTACGTTTTTTTGTCGATCACCGAGTCCCAGCAGAACAACATCATGGCCGGTGGATGGCGCGCTTTGTTGAAGCGAATACTCCTGCTGCCCGTTCGGTTATTCCAGGTACCGACAACAGCAGGATCGGACTCGGTGTAGTCGAGTGTACTGAACGTGTAAACGACATCTTCGCTGTCAATAATTAACGCACGTGTGGCAAAAGCGGGTAGGGCATGGGGGGTAAAAAAGTCGAACTGCCATTTGCCGTAAGGCATTTCGCCGGTGTCTTCCGGGGTCTGCGGCGAATGTGCCTGACAGCCGTTTAAAGTCATCAGCAGTATCAGGGCTGCGGGGGTTTTGCGTGTCATAGATTTCTCCGTCCATGGAACAGTCCTTTATTTCAGCCAGGATCACCAGCGACCGTAGGGGTAGGTTTTATCCTTGATAAACTCGCGGGTTGTTTTGGTGTAACCATAACCCTGAGAATGGTTAGTTATTCCTTTGCAGGCATCCAGTTTATCCCCGGACAGGGTGGTGAGCCTTCGTGGCTCAACGGGAAGGTTATCGCCCGCTGCACTACTTCGCAGCCATATCCGGACTTTCCCTTCCGGTGCCAGACCAATCAGCAGGGTCTTGTACCAGGCCGTGTTGCCTAGACGATCTTTCCCGGTTGGCGTCATCATGGTGTCGTAAATGGATTTATCAAACACAATCCGCGTCTCGTACGTTTTTTTGTCGATAACCGAGTCCCAGCAGAACAACATCATGGCCGGTGGATGGCGCGCTTTGTTGAAGCGAATGCTCCTGCTGCCCGTTCGGTTATTCCAGGTCCCGACAACAGCAGGATCGGACTCGGTATAATCGAGTGTACTGAATGTATAAACGACATCTTCACTGTCGATAATCAACGCACGTGTGACATCTGCGGGTAAGGCGTAGGGAGTAAAAAAGTCGAACTGCCATTTGCCATAAGGCATTTCGCCGGTATCTTCCGGGGTCTGCGGCGCATGTGCCTGACAGCCGTTTAAAGTCATCAGCAGTATCAGGGCTGCGGGGGTTTTACGTGTCATAGATTTCTCCGTCCATGGAACAGTCCGTTATTTCAGCCAGGATCACCAGCGACCGTAGGGGTAGGTCTTATCCTTGATAAACTCGCGGGTTGTTTTGGTGTAACCATAACCCTGAGAATGGTTAGTTATTCCTTTGCAGGCATCCAGTTTATCCCCGGACAGGGTGGTGAGCCTTCGTGGCTCAACGGGAAGGTTATCTCCCGCTGCGCTGTTCTGCAGCCATATCCGGACTTTCCCTTCCGGTGCCAGACCAATCAACAGGGTTTTGTACCAGGCCGTGTTGCCTAAGCGATCTTTCCCGGTTGGCGTCATCATGGTGTCGTAAATGGATTTATCAAACACAATCCGCGTCTCGTACGTTTTTTTGTCGATAACCGAGTCCCAGCAGAACAACATCATGGCCGGCGGATGGCGCGCTTTATTGAAATGTGCACGCATCCGGACCCGGTTATTCCATGTCCCTATAGTGTCAGGATCCCCGGGCTGGCTGTCCAGTATGCTAAATGTATAAACGATATCTTCGCTGTCAATAATCAACGCACGCGTGACATCAGCGGGTAAAGCGTGAGGGGTAAAAAAGGCGAATTGCCACTTACCGTATGGCATTTCGCCGGTGTCTTCAGGGGTCTGCGGCGTATGTGCCTGACAGCCGTTTAAAGTCATCAGCAGTATCAGGGCTGCGGGGGTTTTGCGTGTCATAGATTTCTCCGTCCATGGAATAGTCCGTTATTTCAGCCAGGATCACCAGTGACCGTAGGGGTAGGTTTTATCCTTGATGAAATCCTTTACGTACTGGTCATATCCATCAGGAATACTGTAATTAAAATCAATTAGTGTCGGCACCTGTTTACAGGCATCAAGACCTTCCCCGGACAGGGTAGTGAGTCTTCGTGGCTCAACGGGAAGGTTATCGCCCGCTGCGCTGTTCTGCAGCCATATCCGGACTTTCCCTTCCGGTGCCAGACCAATCAGCAGAGTCTTGTACCAGGCCGTGTTGCCTAATCGATCTTTCCCGGTTGGCGTCATCATGGTGTCATGGATGGAGCGGTGAAACACAATCCGTGTCTCGTACGTTTTTTTGTCGATCACCGAGTCCCAACAGAACAACATCATGGCCGGTGGATGACGCGCTTTGTTGAAATGTGCATGCATCCGGACCCGGTTATTCCAGCTTCCTATGGTCCCGGGATAGCCGGGTACTCTATCAAGCGTGCCGAAGTTATAAACGACATCTTCACTGTCGATAATCAACGCACGTGAGACAAAAGCGGGTAAGGCTTCAGGGGTAAAAAAGGCGAACTGCCATTTGCCGTAAGGCATTTCGCCGGTTTCTTCCGGCGTCTGCGGTGCACGTGCCTGGCAGCCGTTTAAAGCCATTAGCAAAATCAGGGCTGCGGGGATTTTTGACATCATGCGTTTTTCCCATCCATGTTATAAACCGTTCGAATCCAATTTTCATCTGGCCGGTTAACAAAACCAATCAGCTCGGCAGGGGAAGCGCCACCACGAATAACGCCGCTCGAATAAGTGATAATGGCATTCCAGTGCGCCGAGCAGTGAATATAGTTCGTGGCGATTATATTCAATTCTGTCTCGCTAAATTTTTCCGGCTGATGGCCGGAGCGCACGGCTTTTCCCATTGAAACCGCTTTTTTACAAAGCGGAATCAGCTCAGGAGGAAGATTCAAATTATCGTTTTCTTGAATATCCTCAAATAACACCCCCGCATCCTGCGCTGCATCGAGCATCACTCGTAGCACTACTTTCGACCAGTCGTTTTTGACATTTCGGTGTCGCAACGTTAATGCCGCATAGCTGCGTTTTTGTGGTTCGCCATAGCGATCAGACGGCATACGGTCATCAAACCAGGTCTCTGCAGAAATTTCACTGGTACGCATGATCGGGGCAATGCAGGGGTAATTATCGAGGATTGCCATTTGTTTTAGGGTTTGATAGTAACCTCTGGTCTCTTCTTCGGGTTGACGGAGCGGCACGGTATCCGTTTGCGGGCGCGTCAAAAAAAGATTTTCCTCCAGTAATGGCAGGTACCCTCCGCCAATGTCCGAGTGTACGCCTGGCAATGCCAGCTCCGGCCATGCGGGTTTTACGCTATTTAGCGCGAAATTGAACCGGCATTCATGTGCCGCCGTGATGTGAAAGACTTTTTCTGCCACGCCGGGACGAAGCGCAATATTTACTGCTCCTGTGTCGGCGTTATGTGGATTGAACCCATTCGTCGGAGTGCCAATTGCAGCCACAGTGTCAAAAATGCCAATAAAACGGGTCTTTCCGGCGGGCAGCCCCGTAAAGGACATACCTTGCATGCCATCCTGGATAGCGCTGATGATGGCCGGGTCTCGCGCATATACCCGGTTGGCAAAATGTCTGGCTGCTGCCGCGCCACGGCTAAAACCAAAGATATCGAACTGGAGGGACTGGATGATGAGCTGAGTATCTGGAATATTATTATTCAATTCAGCCAGGACTGTCTGAATATGCTCACCAATAACAGCTACGGCTCTGTCTGTCTTGGCAATAACACCCGTGTCGGATATCCCCAATCCCTGTCCGATAGTACTGTCGGGTTTACCTGATTCAGTTCCGATACCCTCAATATAAATGGGATGCTGAATCTCAGTACTGTCTGGTGAGAAACGTTGTTTATACAACGTTGCTAACCAATGCACGTTGGTGTAATACCCCAAATAACTGGTTGCGCCGATACCTGAAACACCGAATTTATCTCGTGCACATTTACCCAGAAGCGTTTCGGCTTCCCTGCCTGACATGTGGAAGTGTTCTGCCGTACATGCTTTCATCATGTTTGCGGCATTGACGGCGTTATTGCCTGTACCATCAAAGAAAATGCCAATCGTTAGCGTCACTTCGCGCTTTTCTTCCTGTTTTTCCTGTTCAGGAGCAGGTGTGGTCAAATTTGGCTTATGGGCAGATTGCGCGTGCTGTGTTGGCTCTCGCCCACCTCCGCCTGTTTCATATGTATCGTTGAGCTGAGATGCGATAAATCGAGAACGGCACGGGCAGCTACTCATGCTGTGCAGCGTCCCTGCCATCATTTTGTTGTGAAGAAATGTCTGGGGAACACCCCCTATTATTTTATAAACGCCAGAATATCTGCCGCAGGTTACGCTATCGAACTCTCGTGCCTGCGGTATTCCCATGATGGTATGATCATCTGCCCCCTCAATAATGACGCCGCCACAGGTGGTTTTGTCGCCTCTGACTAAAAAATATCCTATTGCCATCATTATCCTCCCTGATGTTTGATTCCGATCCTTCGGCAACGCCTGTCAGTAGATTTTCAAATCTGGAAACGTTTTAAAGATGTTGTGTGCATGGTAACCAGGTCTTTGCACTAAACCTAAATTCCAGCCGTATTCCAGGATGATGCTAAGGGTTTTTCTGGGTTGTAGTATCAGGGATGTCAGAAGAGAGTTGCGAAGGAATGAAGAAGGGTGACGGTGATAGAGAGACGCCGGTTTCCCGGCGTCACGTTTTCTTAGCGTGAGTCTTGCATTTTTAACTGGAAGAAACGCACGGAGTTACGCAGTTGTTCGCTTTGCTCAGACATGGAGTGGGCAGCGACAGCGGCCTGTTCCACCAGCGTGGCGTTCTGCTGGGTAACCTGATCCATCTGGTCGATGGCGACGCTGATTTCACGAATCCCCTGATGCTGCTCGGTCGAGGCAGCGGAAATCTCCGCGACAATATCGGTCACTTTATTCACAGAGGTGACGATCTGCTCCATCGCCCGGCTGGCGGTGTCTGCATAACGAGAGCCGTCGGTAATTTTATGGACGGTCCCTTCGATAAGTTGCTTAATTTCTTTCGCGGCGTTGGCACTTTTTTGCGCCAGAGTACGCACTTCACCGGCGACCACGGCAAAACCTTTACCCTGTTCACCGGCGCGGGCGGCTTCGACGGCGGCGTTGAGCGCCAGGATGTTGGTCTGGAAAGCAATTCCTTCAATCACAGAAATGATATCGACGATTTTCTGCGAGCTGTCGGAAATTTCATGCATCCGCTTGAGCATATCGTCCACTTCTTTTCCGCCTTTTACGGCGGTCTGTGACGTTTCGCGCGCCAGCTCGCTGGCCCGGCGGGCGTTGTCGGCGTTGCTTTTTACGTTTTCCGTAATCTGCTGCATATTAGACGAAGTCTGCACCAGTGAGGCGGCCTGTTCCTCAGTACGTTGAGACAGGTCGCTGTTACCCTGAGATATTTCACTGGCGGCAAGGGAGATAGCTTCGCTACCATGGATGATGCCGTCGATAATATCGGCCAGCTTGCTATTCATAAACTTGATGGTTGCCAGCAGACTCTGGGTGTCGTTATCTTTCAGTTTGACGTCGGCTTTCAGATTACCCGAGGCAATTTCATTCATGATCTCCACGGCGTAAGCAGGCTCGCCGCCTAACTGGCGAGAGAGGCTACGGGAGATAACCAGGGCGATGAACCCGGTGGCAATCAGTGCCAGTAGCAACAACCCACAGAAAGTGTAGAGGGCTTTGTCGTAGCCGGACTGCGCAATAGCCCCCGCTTCTTCACCGCTGGCCACTTCTTTGTCCACCAGGGTAGCAAGGTCTTTCATCAACTGGGTACGGTATTTGGACGACACCGCGCCGCTGATTTTGGATGCTTCCTCAAGTCTGCCTGCGCTAACGGCCTCGATAACTTTGGCGTTAACGTCGACGAAATTACGGAAGTTATCGACAACGGTATTAAACAGTGTGCGGGTATCTTCCGGTGCGTCGGCGGAAATTTTTGCGAACTGGCGCTGGGCATTTAAAAATGTCGCCTGGTTTTGCAGCAGTTCGCCACGATGTTGTTCCCGCTCGGCAGGCGTGACGGAACCGATATACTGAATTTGCTGTAAGCGCATTTCTGATAATACGCCACGCATTTCCAGGGTATATCGGACGCCCGGCATGCGATTATCGCGGAATTTATCAATATGGGATTTACTGATGTGCAACTGATAAATGGAGACAATACCAAGTACTAACATCATCGCTATAAGAATGGAAAAGCCAGTGAGCAATTTTGCTAATACAGATGCCTGAGAAAATTTTTTCATAGTGATCATTTTTTAATGAAAAGGTATTACCTATATCGGTAATAAACGCGAAAATATTGATTATTTTTAATTGATCTCAATCACATATTTTTTATTTTATTGCGACGAATAGGTGTCGGTTAAAAAATAAACTCTGGTCGAAACAGCATAAATGTTAAGGATGTAAATAAAATGAAAACAACATGTTTATTTATAAAGTGAAATAATGTTTCACCCATAAATAATTTAGCAGTGAAAATAACCACCCAAGGAATGGTTTTAGTTATTTATTTTGCAAAACTCACCGGCAGCTCATCGGCCCATTTTGTCGCTTTATTCATCATCTCGGTCACTGCTGCTTCTGGTAGCCCTATATCCTGCGCCATATCGCTGGCTTCTTCCCACATGCGTTGCTCGTAGAGCATAGCAAGGCAAACGTACTGATAAAGCACGCCGTTTTGGTGCTGGAGGGCCATGATCACCTCTTGTGATACCGCAATTTGCGCCATCAGATCTTCCAGCGGCATTTCAAGGATCACATCCAGTAACGAAAATAGCCCAACCATAAAGGCTTCGTTGGATAACGGGTGAGAGGAGGTTCGGCTCGCTGCCAGTTCGCAGAATTTGGCGCGAATCAGACTTAAATAATAGATTTCGGTAGTCTTAACGGTTTCGAATGAAGTTAAACAGGCGACCAGTACAAAGCGACGCAGTTCATTAATCCCGAGATAAAGCACAATATCTTTCAACGATTGATTGCGTAAACCTGAAATACCCCTTTTATTATAAAGGATATTTTGTGCGTAACGCATAATTTTGAAAGACAACGACACATCGCGTTTAAGTAGATCTTCGATGCGATTCAAATCTGGCGATTCGACGTTTACTTCGTGCATGAGCTTTAAGGCAAATGCGCGGTTGTGTAACAATTTGTTTCTTTTATGTACTACGGGTTTGCTGAAAAAATAGCCCTGAAAGAGATGGAAACCCATTTTTTTATAGGCTTCAAACTCGTCATAACTTTCCACCTTTTCGGCAAGAAAAACCGCATGACGGAGCATCTCTCGCTTATTGCCTATATAAGCAGCAATTTCTTCACGGGTATTTTTCTGAATATCGAATTTAATAATATTAATATAGGGAATAAACGCATCCCACTCGCTACTCAGCGAAAAATCATCCAGGGCGATACGAAAACCCTGGGTTTGCATCCGTTTTACGGTTTCCAGCAGGCGATGGTCGGGGCTGGCGGTTTCGAGAATCTCAATGATGACACGGTCTTTGGGCAGGGTTTCGGCGAGGCCATCCACCAATAATTGATGCGGAAAATTAACGTAAACGGAATTGTTCTCATCTTTGCGGCCCACTGGCGCGCCAAAAAACTGTTCTTCAATCAGTTGTGTGGTTGCCTGTTCCGATGAAACATCAGGGAAACGATTTACCATGCTATCCCTGAAAAGCAGTTCATAACCGACAGTGTTTAATTTGTTATCAAAAATTGCCTGTCTGGCCACAAAAGAAAACATTCATTACCTCACAAATCCGTACGCCTCACATCATTCTCGATAATACAAGGTACATTAACGCCGCAGGTAAATGAACACGCTTGCTTAGCAAAAACTCCCTTATGATTATTAAAAATATAGGCATAAGTACGTGATTTAACAATTTGTGAAAGGTAAAGAATTGAGGCCCTGCATGGGGGCAGGGCCAGAAGGGTTAATACGCATCGAAACAGAGCTGCCGTTCGCAACAGGCGTCGCAACTGGGCGACCGACAAATGAGCTCTCCTTCTGTCTGTAAACAGCGCTGACGATAGAAGAACTTCTTCCAGCGCATATTTTCGCTGTTCATCTCCACCAGTTGCGGAAAGCAGTCGCTCATCAGTTCGCGCAATTCCGCACGCGAACTCAGCCCGAGATCCTGCCACAGATGGTTGAATGCCAGCGACACACTGGCAATGATCTGATGCATCGGCTCTGCTCCCGGCAACATATGGCATGCCAGCCAGTCGGCCAGTTGCGTTCGTTCCTCTGTACGGCTGGCGATAAGCTCCGACATCAACGTACGCCGCAAAACCACATCCGACGGCGCGGTATTGTGCGCGTTGAGCGCCAGCCAGTGGTTGTCGGAAAGCCCCATCTGCAAAGGGTAACAACCTTCACCCTGCGCATAGAGCTTTACCAGGCGATCAAGCCAGTAGTGCCGCGCGATGGGGGTCATGCCACCCCCTTGTGACAATCGGCTTGTTGCCACTCTTGACGCGCTTTTTCCCACCAGCGCGCAAGCGTCGGAAGGACCGGTTGCCACGCGTCATCAACGCAAGGCTCAATACCCTGTGCCTCCAGTTGCTGCCAGGGACCGTAGCCAATACGTGAGCAAAAAACGGCTTTTACATCCGCCAGCAGCGCCATGATCGCCGCCATACGTGCTTCACTGTCCTGGGGTTCACATTCGTCGCTTCCCTGGCAGTATTTGGGGGTAAAACGCTCATTCACCAGAACAACGCCCGCAGCGGAAAGACTGTAGATACGAAAACGATCCGCATGACCAAAATGACAGTCAATCACGTCTCCCCGCGTGGAGGCGACCGCGACCAGGCAGGCATCCGCTTCGTCTGACTCGCCCTGCGTGGCGATACTGGCGTGTAGCCTGGCGCGTTTTTGTAATGTCGGCAGCCAGGGTTGAGGCGCCGTTTCTGTCGGGGTAAACAGAAATTGCTGGCTGCGATCTTCGCCCAGCATACCTATCGCATCCGCACGGCACTGCTGGCAGTGGGTCATTTGCGGAATCACCTCGCCACACTGCTCACGAGTGGCGGCAAGCATCGCCGCATCCGGCTCAGGTTGACCGTTGAGGCCAAAAACGGTGCCATGCTCTGGTCGGGCAATCAGCGGCATAATGTTATGAATAAAGGCGCCGTATTGCTGCAATGTCCGGCTGACATCCACCAGAGAATGATCGTTGATACCGGGTATCAGCACCGAGTTGATCTTCACGAGCACACCTTTTTCCGTCAGTCTGCGCACCCCTTCAAGCTGGCGGGCCACGAGGATCTTTCCGGCTTCGCGACCGCTGTAGCGCTCACCGTCCAGCCACAGCCAGGCATAGATTTGCGCGGCGATATCGGGATCGAGGGTGTTAATAGTTACGGTGACGTGGTCAACGCCGACCTCCAGCAACCGGTCAACGGCATCGGGTAGCATCAGGCCGTTCGTCGACAGACACAGCTTCAAATCCGGTAGATGCTCGCGGATCAGTTCCAGTGTTTTGAAGGAGCGACCAATGTTCGCCAGCGGGTCACCGGGACCGGCGATCCCCACCACCGACAGTTGAGGAATTGCCGTCGCGACCTGGCGTACTTTCGCCACTGCCTGTTCGGGGGTCAGCAACGACGAGGAGACGCCGGGGCGGGATTCATTACTGCAATCGAATTTTCGGTTGCAGTAGTTACACTGCAAATTGCAGGCAGGGGCGACCGGCAGGTGCATGCGGGCGAAACGGTGGTGACCGCTACGGGAGTAGCAGGGGTGTGATGCCACTTTGTTGGCGATAAAATCAGTTAAGGGTTCACCAGGCGCCTGGCAACCCATGCCAGTAGCGGAAGAGCAGGAAGTCATGATCGCTCCTTAATTTGCGTAGTCATGTCTTCCTGCTGCAAAACCCGTACCGCCCACATAAAATGTAATTAATTGAAAAATATGACGTTATAAAAACGCTGTTCGTCGTTGTTTGTCGTAAATGTGGCGTTTGGCTGACAATGTGCTGAATGTCACAAAGTGAGCCGTCACATCCTGGGCATGCTGATATCCATAATTTGTATCCGATAGGCGACCTGACGGGGCGTCATACCCAGCAGACGCGCCGCTTTGGCCTGCACCCACCCGGCTTTTTCCAGCGCGGCAATCAGCCGTTGACGTTCATCCAGCGTTTGATCAAGCCAGCTATCCTCTTTTGGCGCGGCGGCGATAGCGAGTTTTGGCGTGTTCTCACGGTGGTTAAAGAGCACCACATCGCGGTCGATCAGGCCGTTTTCTGACATCACTGCCGAACGTTCCAGGCAATTTTCCAGCTCACGCACGTTACCGGGCCAGTTGTAGCCCATCAGCAGACGGATGGCGCCATCACTGATGCGCAGCGTACGCCCCTGGTTATGGGCGATTTTGCGCACCAGAAAGTGCGCCAGCTCGGCAATGTCCTCCTGACGTTCACGCAGCGGGGGCAGGGAGATGGGCATTACGTTGAGGCGATAATAGAGATCCTCGCGGAAATTGCCCATCCGCACCTCTTCTTCCAGATTCCGGTTGGTGGCGGCGATGATACGCACATTGACGCGCAGGGTTTCGTCGCCGCCAACGCGCTCCATTTCACCCTCCTGCAAAATACGCAGCAGTTTGGCCTGGAACGAGGCGCTGCTTTCGCCAATTTCATCAAGAAACAGTGTGCCGCCATCGGCCAGTTCAAAACGTCCTTTACGCTGGCGAACCGCGCCGGTGAACGCCCCTTTTTCATGGCCGAACAATTCGCTCTCCAGTAGCGTATCCGGTAGCGCCGCGCAGTTAAATTTCACAAAGGGCGCGGCGGCGCGAGGGGAGTTGTGATGAATAGCATTGGCGATAAGTTCTTTACCGGTGCCACTTTCGCCGCGCACCAGTACCGTGGTATCCCAGCGCGAAACCTGGCGGATAATGTCCATTGTCTGCTGCATGGCCGGGCTTTTGCCCACCATATTCTCAAAGCCGAAGGGACGAGGAGTGCCACAGTTGCGCTGGCGTTCGGTCTGGGCAATCGCGGCGCGCGGTGTGGGGGCGGCAGGCGGGGTCATCAGCCGGACTGTCTGTGCGACCAGATTGGCGACGGTTTCCAGAAAGCGCGTACAGGAAGGAAGCCGCTCCTCCAGACGCGCCATCGGCTGCGCGGCCAGCACGCCAATCGTCTGAGCGCCCGGTCCCATTAAGGGGACGGCGATAAACGGCAGGTTGTAATCATAGATGCCAAGCCTGTCGAGAAAGCGTTGATCGTCGGCGACACGCGGCAGCACAAGAGATTGCCCCTGGGATAGCACAGCTCCTACCAGCCCTTCGCCAGGGCGATAGCGAATTTGCGAGCTGCCGGGGATCAGATGTTGGTCTGCCTCCTGCAAGGCTTCAATACTCAGAATTTCCTGCTGGTTGTCATACAGACACAGCATGCCGTGTTGCATAAATGCGTCATTATGCAGAACACACAGCACCTCCTGCAGCGTCTGGCTTATCTCGGTTGCGCGACTCAACACCACGCTGATGCGTTGCATGGCGGTAAATTGCTGTGAGAGATCAAAACGCCAGACGGTGGTGCCCGACTCGGGTCGCTGGGTCATCGTGGGCCTCCGGTCAGTGAATGAAATAACGGGAATCGCAGGGTCAGGCAGGTACCGCCTTCAGGACGGGTAGTCAGTTCTATTGCGCCTCGATGATGGGCAACCAGGGTTTGAATCAACCGCAGCTCCATGCCTTTGCCGGGGGCGTTCAGAGCATCGGGGGAGTGGGCGTATCGCACATGGATGAGCGGCACATTATCTGTCAGCCAAATGGACAGCCAGCCATCCTCTTCACGGGCGTAAAGCTGGGTATGCAGCGTTCTGTCCGGTAGCGCGGCGGCGAGGGCCAGCGTACGGTCCAGCCACAAACTGAGACAGGCAAGGATCTGCGTGCGCTGACCAAATCCCGCCAGATTCGGAGAGGCCATTTCAACGTGCAGATTTTCGCCATTGTTATAGCGGGTATGGTAAAGGGCGCGCAGGTCGTCAAACAGCGGTTGCAGAGGCCACAGCGCGCTCTCTTCCAGATCGAGAGAAGGGCGGCAGCGTTGCAGGCGGGCCAGCGCCTCTTCCCCCTCGCGCCACGCGGCATCCAGCGCCACGTTATGGTTATCTTCACCGTTGAGACGTCGCGCCGCCGCCAGCATATTGATGGGGCAGTTTAGCTGAACCAGCGCGGCATCCAGCGATTCACGGATCGCGGCCAGCAGCTTCCCGGTGGTCATCTCCTGTTTGAGACGATCGAGACGGCCCTGTTCGGCCTGTTGCTGTTGCTGGGTGCAGTCGGTGATCACCACCAGGGTGCGGGGCAGCGCGGTATCAATAAAGTAGCGGCTGGCTTCTTCGCTCACCCCCGGCAAGGTCCAGCAGGTGACAGAGAGCCAGCGCACGGCGCCGCGCAGCACCACAGGCAGTATTTGCCCGGCATAGAGATCGCTTTTGCGCCGGGAGAAATCCAGTTCGGTGAGCAGCTCCTTGCCACCGCAGTCGGCACAGAAGGTTTTGTAGGCGAGGTTGTCCATGACCACCTGGTCCTGCTCGTTGACCACCACCACGGCGGCAGGAATGTTGTTCAGCACCGCCTCGCTCATGGTGGTGTGATTGCGCAATCGCTGTTCGAGCGCATAGCTGGCGCTGATATCACGTTGCATGGCCAGGTAGTGTTCCAGTTCGCCCTGTTTGTTGACGACCGGGGTGATATCGACCTCAGCCAGATAAAGGCTGCCATCCCGACGGCGATTGATGAGCTGACCGCGCCAGGGCATCTGTTGCAGCAGCGTTTGCCACAGTTCCTGATAAATGCTGCGCGGCGTCTGTTGGCTTGCCAGTATGCGATGGTTCTGGTTGAGCAACGCTTCCAGGCTATAACCGGTCTGGCGACAAAAGGCCGGATTAGCGTACAGAATCCTCGCGTCCGGGTCGGTCAGCGAAATCGCGATCGGAGCCTGTTCAACCATCGTGGAAAACAGTCCGGGATGTTGAAGTGAGAGGTTGCCCGCAATGTGCTGCGGTGCGCTGGTCTCCAGCATCATATTAAAGGTCATCACACGCTCCTGGTTTCAGGCCCGGCTGTGTCGCATTTACAACATTTTGTGTTGTGAAACGCCCGACATCCGCAGCCCTGATTGGGTGTGATTAACCATGCAAAGAGTGCACCTTTCGAACAGGTAACGCGCCGAAACATTGATCCTGATTCGTGTTTTGGCCCTGATTTGGCCCTCAGAGGCCTTCAAAGCAGGTCTGGATAGCGGAGAGAGGACGGCGTTTGCACAAAAAAGAGTCATTTTTTCATCCATTTCAGTGCACAGAAGGCCTTAAAAAAACCTGGCACAGCCTTCGCAACAGGAGAAGGGATATCCGCCGTTTGCAGGCGGCCTTATTCTTTCTCAACAGGAGCGCGACATGGCTAACATTGGTATTTTTTTTGGCAGTGACACGGGAAAAACCCGCAAAATCGCCAAACTGATCCAGCAAAAACTGGGGGATGTGGCGGATGCGCCGGTCAATATTAACCGCACGTCGCTGGAGACGTTTTTGTCGTACCCGGTGCTGGTTCTCGGTACGCCAACGCTGGGGGACGGGCAGTTGCCGGGGCTTGCCGCCGGGTGTGAAAATGAATCCTGGGGGGAGTTTATCGATCAACTGGCTGATGCCAATCTGAGCGGTAAAATTGTTGCCTTATTTGGGCTTGGCGATCAGCAGGGATATCCGGATAACTTTGCCAGCGCGTTGCGCCCCCTCTATGACGCGGTGGTGGGCAGTGGCGCGCAGGTTGTCGGTGAGTGGCCAGGCGAAGGGTATGATTTTTCCTTTTCCGCCGCACTTGAGGCCGGGAAGTTTGTCGGGCTGGTGTTGGATCAGGATAATCAGTTTGATTTAACAGAAGAGCGGGTAGCGTCGTGGCTGGAGCAGATTAAGCCGCAGATCCTGTAGGGAGGGGCCCCGGATGCGGCGCGTGGCGCGCCTTATCCGGGCTACGTGGGCTGAGGAATCCCCACAAAAATGCGAGCACGAACGGTCCCCTCTCCTCTTTGGGGAGAGGGCCAGGGTGAGGGGGAAAATGCAGCTCAGGTGGCCATCTCGTTCACCTTATGTTCCTTGCTACGGGTTCGGTGCCAGGTAGCCCGGCTAAGCGCAGCGCCAGCCGGGTCAGGGTTCTTAAAAACGCGCAAACTCAGAAACCAGCGCACTCAATCCGTCATCCCGGCCATCAACTGCTTTAACCAGGTCTGTTGCCGCTGCTGCTGATGCTGGCGCCATAAAAACGCCCGTGCTTTTTCCAGCGCCTCTGTTTGTGGCAACGCCTGAGGCGCGCGAATACGTTCACACCAGACAAGATGCCAGCCCAGCTCCGTTTCCACCGGCGCGGCGATACCGTTTTCCGGCAAGGCAAACAGGGCGGATTCAAGCGCGGGATACAGCAAACCGCGACTGATCCAGCCTAACCGCCCACCTTCTAAGGCACTCGGACAGTGGGAATAGCGTTTTGCCAGGCGGGGGAAAACCTCACGTGCGGGCTCAATTTCCCGGTAAAACTGCATAGCCTGGCGGCGCACACTCTCGCTATCGTCATCAACGGTGAGCAGCAGATGGTGGGTTAACCGCTGCTCCGGGCGCCTGAATTTTTCCTGATTACGCTGATACCAGGCGAGCACCGTCAGGTCATCAGGTATAGGTGCCTGCCCGGTGATCCGCGCAAATTGCAGCTCCATCAGCGCATGATGACGCACCACCGCCAGGCGCTCTTCACCGCTAAGCGCACTCTCAGCGAGTAACTCGGCCAGCGACGATCCAATGCGCTGTAACAGGTCATCGGTGACCGGTAAATCACGGGCCTGCTGAACGACAGTTTGTTCCAGAAAACGCTGCCGACGCCACGCCTGTTCAAAGGCCGCCTTTTCACCGGCGGGAATTTCCTGCGGCTCGCACTTCCAGCGGCTCTTCGCCAGACGCCGCCGACCGAATTGCTCCCAGGCTGTACTCATGCGATCTCCTCCGCTAAGCGCAGGGCGCTGGCGGGTACCTGAAACCAGCGTCCGAAAAAGGTGACGGTGTAACTATTGCCGTCATGCCCCTGATCGGTAGCTTCGATTTGACCTATTGCGCCGGCGCTGACCACCACCGCGCCATTGATCGAAAGGGGCTGTAAGGCGGTGACAGGATCGCCGAATTGCAGCATCCCGGCATCCCAGGGCTGGCTTGCCGGGATCAGCTCCTGCGCGCGGCAGCCAACCATGATGTCGCCGTCGAGAAAGTGGATCCGGTAGATAATCTGATCCTGCAAAAACACGCCCCATTCCCGAACAAACCCGGTACTGCCACGCCGAACCAGCAACTGGCCGCGTGTATAGCCGGGCATGGTGCCGTCATTACGAATGGCCCGCGTCACACGCACCTCATCGCCAAAGGTAAAGATCGGAGTCATTGCCCACCTCCGCTAATCTGTTGCTGGTAGCTCTCTGCCAGCAGCCGCCGGGCCAGCAGCCACGGCGCGCGCGTGTCCTCCTCCAGCAGATTACGCAGCGGGACGTTGTCGCGCAGTTTATGGTGAAAGGCTTTCAGCACGAGCAGGCAGCGGCTTCGCAACACGGCGGGCTCATACGGGACGGAAAAAAAATCAAAGAAGGATTCAGCGCTCTCCAGCTCATCGACACCGGGAATCTGATAAAACCACTGCATATTCATCCTCCCACCTGGCGTATCGGCTCACCGCACAACTCATCGTAAATGGCGATCAGTTCATAATCTTTCGGGGTACGCTTCCAGCTCTCCGCAAAGCGGCGAATGGCCGGAAGCAGTACGTCGATTTGCAGCGCATTAAGGGGGTACCCCATGCGCGCAAAGACGCCATCCACCGCCTGGCGGCCAGAGTGTTTTCCCAGTACCAGACGATATTCCCGGCCCATCAGTGCCGGATCAATCGCCTGATAACTCTCTCTGTCCTGCAACAATGCGGCGACATGCACCCCGGATTCATGGGTAAAGACCTGTTCGCCAACCAGCGGTTGTTGCGCGTCGATAGGGCGCTGGGCGGCCTCGGCGACCTTCTGGCAGAGGGTGGGCAACTGGCTAAAATCGACGCCGCTCTCAAGCGCCAGGCAACGGTGCACACCGAGGGCGACCGTCTCCAGTGCGGCATTCCCCGCGCGCTCGCCCAGCCCCAGTACGGTGGTATTCACGCTGGTTGCCCCGGCGCGGATGGCCGCCAGCGTATTGGCGGTGGCCAGCCCCAGGTCGTTATGGGCGTGCATCTCAATGTCACCGTTCCAGTAACTCCGTAGCGAACGGATAGACGCGTCCGTCGCGAATGGGTCCAGCAGCCCCAGCGTATCGGCAAAACGTAAACGCAGCGCGCCTGCCCGCTGTGCGACACTTGCTATCTGGCGAAGCGTGTCGTCATCCGCGCGCGACGCATCTTCACAGCCGACGCAGACCGCCAGCCCCAGCGTGCGCGCCATACCGATAAAACTCTCCAGCCGGTCAAGCAGCACCGCCAGCGGTTCACGCAATTTGTACTGACGCAGTTTGTCGGATGCCGGAATCGAAATATCCACCCAGTCCATGCCCAGATCGGCGCTCTGGCGGATATCCCCGGCGTTCATGCGACACCAGGACATCAGTGTCGCATCCGGTAAATGGCGACGGACAAGCTGGATACGGGTGCGCTCTTCGTCACCCATTGCCGGTGTTCCCACCTCAAGCGCCGTAACGCCTGCGGCAAACAGCGCCTCGGCGATGGCGACTTTCTCACTGGCGCGAAACGCCACCCCAGGACTTTGTTCGCCGTCGCGCAGCGTTGTGTCGTTAATCAGCACACTGGCCATAGCCGCCTCCGTTTAGCCGTAAACCGGCGCAAATGAGGACGTCACCGGGAGCGGTTTACCGTCCTGCCAGTAAGGGGAGAGCATCCGCAGCCGGGCGATAATCGGCGGCAACGTGGCGATGACGTAATCAATCTCTTTTTCCCGCGTGTAGCGTGACAGGGAGAAGCGAATGCTGCCATGAGCGGCGGTATAGGGAATGTTCATCGCACGCATCACATGCGACGGTTCAAGAGAGCCTGACGTGCAGGCACTGCCGCTGGACGCGGCGATCCCCGCCTGGTTGAGCAGTAACAAAATGGCTTCGCCTTCAATAAACTCGAACGCCAGATTTGCGGTCCCCGGCACCCGAGGTTGTTCGCCGCCCATGACCATCACCGACGGCACGCTATTGACCAGCTCGTCCTGCAAATAGTCGCGGAGCCGGGCAATTTCGCCCATACCGGGCAGATGAACCTGTGCCAGTTCACACGCGCTGCCCATGCCGACAATCCCGGCAATATTTTCCGTACCGGCGCGCCGTCCACGCTCCTGATGGCCGCCACGCAGCAGCGGACGAAAGCGCGTGCCGCGGCGCAAATAGAGGCAGCCGACACCTTTCGGGCCGTGCAGTTTATGCGCGGAACAGGAGAGCATGTCGATAGCGGTTTTACCGACCGCCAGCGGAATTTTCCCTACCGCCTGAACCGCGTCACAGTGGAACAGCGCGCCGTATTCATGGGCCAGCTCCGCCATCTCGGCCACCGGGAAAATCACCCCGGTTTCGTTGTTGGCCCACATCACGCTGACCACCGCCACCCGATGGCTGAGCGCCTGGCGGTACTGCGCCATATCGAGCGCACCCTCGGCATTGACCGCAATACGGTGGATCAGATAACCCTGGCGCTCCAGGTGTTCGCAGACCGCCAGTGTCGCCGGGTGTTCCACCGTGGTGGTGATGATTTCACGGCGTTCCGGCAGCAGTTCAATGCAGGCATGCAGCGCCGTCGAGGTCGCTTCCGTGGCGCAGGAGGTAAAAATGATTTCACTGGCGTGATCGGCGCCAAGCAGGGCGGCGACCTGTTGATGCGCACGCTCCAGCGCCCCGCGCGAGGGCAGACCAAAGTCATGAATCGAAGAAGGGTTGCCGTAGTGTTCGGTCAAAAACGGCATCATCGCCTCCAGCACCATCGGGTCGATACGGGTGGTGGCGTTATTATCCAGATAAACCTGTTTCATCTTTATTCCCCCATAACGGATAGTGAGGTGTGGCTTACGCCGCCACGACTTCCATAAAACAGCCGGTACGTTCCATTAATTTCTGCTGCAGCCAGGCCAGCGTCATATCGGTCATCATGCAGCCGCTACAGCTACCGGAAAGGCTGACGGTCACTTTGTGATTCGCGACATTAATCAGCGACATATCCCCGCCGTCGGCCTGGATATGCGGGCGCAGTTCGGTAATGGCGTCGATCACCTCTTGCCAGTGCGGATCTTTTGTCGCCTCCACCGCGACAGCCGGAGCCGCCTGCTGCTCGGCCAGAATATCTGCCAGCGCCAGTTCGATACTTTCATGGCAGGATGTGCAGCCGCCGCCCGCTTTGGTGTAGTTGATCACCTCTTCAAGGGTGGTCAGCCCGTTGGTCAATACCGCGCGGCGAATCTGGCCTTCGTCTACGCCAAAGCATTTGCAGATAAGTTTGCCTTCTTCATGATCGTCATCGAGGGTTTCGCCCCGGTAGTTGGCGATCGCCGCTCGCAGCGCTTCCTGGCCCATCACCGAGCAGTGCATTTTTTGCGGCGGCAGCCCGTCGAGATAGTCGGCGATTTGCTGGTTGGTGACCTGTTCCGCTTCTTGCAGCGTGCGGCCAATGATCAGTTCCGTTAATGCCGACGAAGAGGCGATGGCGCTACCGCAGCCAAAGGTCTGAAAACCGGCCTCCAGAATGGTTTCGCTTTGCGGATCGACCCGCAGCATCAGGCGCAGGGCGTCGCCACAGCTTATCGAACCTACATCGCCAATCGCATTGGCCTCTGCCACCACCCTGGCATTACGGGGATTAAAAAAATGATCTTTCACTTTCTCGGAATAGTTCCACATGCTCTCAGCTCCCAGGATTATGACGGACAGCGCAGGGCGCAATTCACCGCGTTAATCAACAGCGGGTATGAAGATTAAGCAAAAGCAGTACCAGAGCGTAAAAATGATATTTTTCAGAGGGTTAATGATTCCCCCTCACATAAGCCCACGCGCAATGTCGTGGTTTATGTGAGGTTTGTCGCAGAAACGACACAATCTTTAGCGTTCATCGTCGTCCTGCCACTGACTTTCCAGCAGCAGTTGCGAAAAGCGATTGGGATCGCGAAGCCGCGTGCTTTTGCGCTGTTCTTTGTCATACCAGTAGTGCTGGATTTCCTGTAGCAGGCCGACAATCGGCGTGTCTTCGGGCACGCGAACGGCGCGCACGCCTATTTGCAGCAGTTGCCGAAATACCGTTTCGCCAATCGCCACACAATAAAGGGTGACGCAATCTTCCAGCGCGCTGATGCGGCTGGTTATCTTCTCTGCTTGATGGCCAGCCAGTACGGTAAAGTCCACGACCCGCAGCAAGGTGACGTCATCTTCTTTGACGCCATACACCACCAGGCGTGGCGTAGCACCAAAGTGCTGATCCACGTGATGGTAATCGGAACTGGCGAAGGCGACTTTCATCGACCATTCACCGGAACAGATAGTGCTGAACTGGCGATTAACATGTTGCATAGCGACCTCCGTCGGCGTCCTGGGCAAATTGCTGGCGCAGGGGGGAGCGGTAGACGGGCAGGTGGTGATGACGTTCGCGCATCAGGTTCGCCAGCTCGAACAGTGTGTCGCGAATGCCGGGGTATCCCTGACGCACGCGACGAAATTCGCCAAGCCTGTCGAAGACAGGAAACCCGGCGCGGATAAGCGGGATGGAGAATTGTTCGGCCAGGTCTGCGGCATGAGAGTTGGCGACCAGCAGGTCAGCAGGCATATCGCAGAGTAAATCCTGCATGTCTTCCAGATCGCCAATGACCACTTTCTCCACGGGAAGCTGTTGCAGGCCCGGCTGGCTGACCGGCGCCACAACGGGGCCGGGGAGCATGCCCTGGCTACGGGCGAAATCACACCAGCCCGCCAGCAGATCGCCCTCGGCGGCCAGCGCGAGCCGGGCATCCTGCAACCACATATGACAATCGATCATCGCATCCTGCAATTGTCCGCGCTGGCGCTCAATCCAGGCGGGAACCTCGCGCCCGGAAATGATCTTCAGTTGATGAACAAAACGGTCGCAATGTTCCATGGTCATCAGATGGGGAAGCACGATCACCTCGCCACGGCTACGCTGTGCCAGCAGTGATGCCGCACGGGACAGCGACACGCCAATAGCAAACGTGCACAGGCTCTGTCCCATCTGTTCGATAATGCGCAGGGGCGTCCCCCCCTGAGTGACCGGCGAAAAATCGCCGCTTGCCAGGTGACCATCCAGCGACTGCGAAAGATCCGGCACGATCACCGGTTGCAGGCCAAAAGCCTCCACGTAGCTGCGCAGCAACTCAACATCACCGGGCGTCAGCAGGTGACTTAACAACAAGTTGACCCGCCGGTTACGCAGGCCGTGCTGAGGCTTTTCCGGCACCCACTGTTCGATGACGCTTTCCACCACCGCACTAAAGCCGTTCTCCAGCGTGCCGTAAAAATCCGGGGTGTTGACCGTCAGGAGAGCGATATTTTTGTGGCGGGGAAAATCCTCACGGAACTGACGTACCACGCGGCTGATATCGCTGCCCTGCGCCTCAGACAGACCAGTACTCAACAGGACGATGGCTTTCGGGGTGTTGCGCTGGCACAGCGTATTGAGCGCTCTAAGGATATTGCCGTCCGCCCCCATGACCGTTGAGGTGGGGTCCATCGCCGTGGATTGCAGCGGAATAGGGTCATGAAAATGTTGGATAAAAAACACTTTGGCGAACGCGCTGCATCCCTGCGCACCGTGCACCAGCGGAATACTGTGCTCAAAGCCGAGGCTCGCCAGAATGGCGCCTAACGGCTGGCCGCTTTTTACCGGGCTCACCGCCAGCGGTTTCTGATTACGGATGATATCTGCCATCTTTCACTCCTTATTGCCACGGCGCGCGGGCGTGTGTTTGCGGCCAGACGGGGCTTTCAATAGTCTGACAAAGCTGTTGGGCGAGGGTGACGATGCCGCGATAACCCGCAAAAGCGTGTTCGCGCTCCTGGTTGATATCCAGAAACGGCAGCCGCGCTTTGTACGCGGTATACATGTTACGCCCCCCGGCGATCATCAAATCCGCCTGGTAGCGGTACACCACATCCAGCAGGGTGCGGGCGTTGCCTTCTTCCAGCATCAGCGCGTCATCGCCCATTAATTCGCGAATACGCTGCTTATCTTCTTCGGTAGATTTGCGGGTGCCGGTCGCCACGACAGTCATCCCTAAATCCTGCAATGCGGAGACCACCGACCAGGATTTCACCCCGCCGGTATAGAGCAGCACTTTGCGCCCCTGTAGCCGTTCGCGCCACGGGGCCAGCGCCTGATTTGCCGTGGCTTCTTCGCGGGCAATAACGGCTTCGGTGCGGGCAATCAGATCGCTGTCGCCAAGCAGGGATGCCAGTTGACGCAGGGCATCGGAGGTGGCGCGCACGCCGTAAAAACTGCCCTCAAACCAGGGGGTGCCATAGCGCTGTTCCAGGGTGCGGGCAACATTGATCAGCGCTCTTGAGCAGACCAGCATATTGACCTGCGCGTGGTGCAGGGTCTGGATTTCGCTAAAACGGCCATCCCCGGAAAGGCTGCCCAGCACGCGAATACCCAGCTCATCAAGCAGCGGCTGAACGTGCCAGAATTCTCCGGCGATATTAAATTCGCCAATCAGGCCGATATCGTGGCGGTGTTCCGGCGCGAAGGGGGTGTCATCCGGCCAGGGAGCAGGCGCGCGCCGTCCAATGACCTTGTTAACCATCACTTCACCCGCGAGACGGTTGCCAAGGTTTTTGCTGCCATAGAACCCGGCGGCATCAACGGCAATCACGGGCACGCCGGTGGCGGTTTCCGCCGCCTGACAGACGGCGTCAATATCATCACCCTCCATCGCCGGAACGCAGGTGTTATAGATAAACACGGCGGCAGGATGATAACGGTTGACGATGTGGCGCACCGCGTGGAAAAGCCGTCGTTCGCCGCGCCCCATGATCACATCCTGTTCGTTCAGGTCGGTGGTAAAGCCGAGCCGGTTGAGACTGGGGCCGGAACTCATACTGCCCCGGTTATCCCAGGAGCTTCCCGTGCAGCCAATCGGTCCGTGGACCAGGTGCGCCACATCCGACAGCGGCAGCAGGGTGATTTGCGCGCCGTCGAACGCGCAACCGCCCGCCGTTGCACCGGGTTTAGGGGCGCTACAGCCGGATTTCTGTTTGTGATTGTGTTCGCAGGCGGGTTCATCCAGCAGCGCGAGAATGTCATTTCCCTTCATAGTGACCTCATTGACTTGGTGGGCTGTGCCCAATGTTGCAATTCGCAAGCCAGGAATGAGTTATTGATTTTTAAAGGGATTAATCTGTCAGGTTTACGACAAAGCAGACAATTGGCGTATTGAGGACAACGGGGAAAGGCCCCCTGCATCCGCAGGTCAGACGCAGGGGATCGCCGATTAAAATACCCGCTCTTCCAGCGGGTTGGCTTTCTCAAGACGTTTTGCCAGCCACGGTGGCAGACGTCCGCTCAGCAGTGCGGTAATGGCATCACACTGGGCGGCAATGGACATCCCAGGCGACACTTTCATCGGGTGGATATTGTGACGAATCAGCCGGGCCGCCGCAGGGCCGCCAATGGCTTCACAAAACAGCAGGTGGCAATCACTCAGGAGCTGAGCGCGAACTTCATTCGGCTCCCGGGTTTGCGGGGCTGAGGGAAGACGGCGTAACGCGTGCAGCCATCCACCCTGTTCATCGAAGGCGTAGATAAAAAACAGCCGCCCCTGACCAAAATGACCATTGATCAGCAATCCATCCTGTGAACAAAAGGCTACCCGTAATTGCCCCTGACGAGCGGTGCTTTTTACCTGCAGGTGCGCGGGCAGCGTACCGTGAAGGCACGCGTTGACGCGGCCCCAGCGTGCGGGCGACATCATCGCCGTTTCAGACGGGAAGGTCGCTTCCAGTTCGCGGACGTTAAGCTTATCAAGGTACGCCGGGGTTAAGGCGTCGTCGCGTTCTCCTGTCAGCCAGGCCAGGATCTGCGCGGGTTGCAGTTCCGGCAGACACTGAAATAGCGCCAGCATGCGCCAGAAAAGGACATCGTTATCGTTCATCTGACCTCCTTCACAAAAGTGCGCCGCGCGTGGCGCGCAGGCTGATGGGGAAGGTGGGGCGTCCAGGTTGCAGGCTGACGATATACTGGCGTCCCCCCTCCAGAGAAATAGCGCCACCCCAGTTATCCGGGGTGTCATGTTCAATCGCGATGACTTTTGCCTCAAGATCCTGTTTGGCGATGTAACACCACAGATCCGGCCCGCGCTCACGAAATATCACTATTGGCATCGTTTCCCCCTTGCTGCCCCGCACAAGGCGGGGCGCATTATGGTTAGCGGACAAGGTCGAAGCTGTAGTCCGTTTTGCCCAGTTTGATGGTGTCGCGGTCGACTTTTTCCAGCACGGCGTTGACCAGGGTGGTGACGATATTCATCGCCCCTTCATAACCCCAGGTGGTCTGGCGATGCAGGTGGTGGCGGTCGAACAACGGGAAGCCAAGACGGATCAGCGGAACTTCAAACTGTTCGCCTTTCGCCAGGGTGTCACGCTGGATGAATTTGGCGTACGAGTTGCCGATCATAAAGTCCGGTTTGCGGGTAAACATCAGCGAGCGGAAATGCCACAGATCGCAGTTGATGAACACTTCGCTCTCCTGACCGTAGGGCGATGCCTCAAGCATTTTCTTCATCGCTTTCTGCCAGCGCTTGCTGCCGTTATGACAGAGGATAACCGTCGGTTCGCAGCCCAGTTCCAGCAGGAAACGTGTCAGTCCCATCACAAAATCCGGGTCGCCGTAGAGACCGAATTTCTTACCGTGCAGCCAGGTGTGTGAATCGAGAATCATATCCACCAGGCGCCCACGCTCCAGCGTCAGTTCATCGGCCACCGGTTTGCCGGTTAACTGACTGACTGCCATCAGCAGTTCGTCGGTCCCGGTCAGTCCCATTGGGATGGACACTTCTGTGGCGGGCTGGCCCCAGGACTCCTGCACCACTTTTTTGCTCTTCACCAGATGCCAGGGTTGCAGCAGCAGGGTGTCGATAGCATCGGGGGCGTCGCGCATCTCTTGTTGCGTTGTGCCGCCCGCATACATGCGATAGTGGCCGTCGGCTGGCGTATCTAACACCTCAGACGGGTCAGACAGCAGGCTACAGGGCACCTCCATCTGGGCCATCATGCGTTTGAGCACGCGGTAATTGCCAAGATAGGTTTCGAAACCGGTCACCAGGTTTAGCTTCGCCAGTTTGCCCGGTTGCGCCACGTGATCGGCGGTAAATGCCCGGGCGAAACCTTCAAACATGTTGTCCCAGCCGGTGATGTGGCTACCGATAAAACTTGGCGTATGGGCGTAGGGCACCGGAATGGCGGCATCGATAAACCCGTCCTTTTTGGCGTTGGCGATAAAGGCCTGCAGGTCATCGCCGATGACCTCCGCCATACAGGTAGTGGAGACGGCCACAATTTCCGGTTTGTACAGGGCGCTGGCATTTTGCAACCCGGTGTTAAGGTTGTTGTTGCCGCCGAAGACCGCCGCATCCTCTGTCATCGAGTCGGAAACGCAAGCGATCGGCTCTTTGAAATGACGGTTAAAATAGGTGCGGAAATAGGCGACGCAGCCCTGGGAACCATGTACATAAGGCAGCGTATTGGCAAAACCCAGCGAGCAGAGTACCGATCCTAAAGGCTGGCAGGCCTTTGCCGGATCGACAGTTAACGCTTCACGCTTAAAGTTCAGCGCTTCGTACTCCGCCGTGGTGGTCCATTCAAAAACCTCTTGCACGCGCTGCGGGTCGTGCGCCTCTTCCAGACCGCGCTTATTGCGAAACAGCGTCTGGTATTCGTCCTGTTCAAACAGCGGATGACAGGTGACAATTTTCTCAGCAGTTTGGCTCATGATGTTCTCCTCCCGCGCCACAAATCGGTGAACAAACGGGATGTCAGGATAGTATTCAGGCTGATTTCAGCCAGGGTGCGGTCAACTCGCCCCAGGCGGGATTGTTGAGCGTCATGTCCATATCGCGGGCAAAGATGGCAAAGCCGTCATAGCCGTGATACGGGCCGGAGTAATCCCAGGAGTGCATCTGGCGAAACGGTACCCCCATTTTCTGGAAAATGTATTTTTCCTTGATGCCTGAGCCAATGAGGTCCGGCTTAATCGCCTTCACGAAGGCTTCCAGTTCATAACTGCTGGCATCGTCGAACAACAGCGTGCCCTCTTTGAGGTCCGGCAGGGTGCGGTCGTAATCGTCGTTATGGGCAAATTCATACCCGGCGGCGACAATCTCCATGCCCAAATCCTCATACGCGCCAATCACATGGCGAGGACGCAGGCCACCCATATAGAGCAGCACCTTGCGGCCTTCGAGACGCGGGCGGTATTTGGCGATAATCGCGTCGTTTTGCGCCTGATATTTTGCGATCACCGCTTCCGCATTGGCGCGGATGGTGTCGTCAAATTGATCGGCGATCTTACGCAGCGATTCGGCGATTTTGGTCGGGCCAAAGAAGTTGTACTCCATCCACGGGATACCGTGTTTCTCTTCCATATGGCGAGAGATGTAGTTCATAGAGCGGTAGCAGTGCACCAGGTTCAGCTTGACGAACGGGGTGTTTTCCATCTCTACCAGCGTGCCGTCACCGGACCACTGCGCCACCACGCGTAACCCCATCTCTTCAAGCAGAATGCGCGACGCCCAGGCATCCCCCCCAATGTTGTAATCGCCGATGATGGCCACGTCATAGGGGGTAGATTCGAAGGGCTTCCCTTCGCGGTTATCCAGCACCCAGTCGCGGATCACGTCGTTGGCGATATGGTGACCGAGCGACTGCGACACGCCGCGAAAGCCTTCGCAACGCACCGGGATTACCGGCTTGTTGAGCGTTTTTT
Organism: Citrobacter sp. BDA59-3; assembly: GCF_015167655.1. Classification (NCBI taxonomy): domain Bacteria; kingdom Pseudomonadati; phylum Pseudomonadota; class Gammaproteobacteria; order Enterobacterales; family Enterobacteriaceae; genus Citrobacter; species Citrobacter sp. BDA59-3. The sequence continues at coordinate 2,804,682 of NZ_CP063427.1, read as the reverse complement.
TACTGGCATTCGCCACCGCTTCGATATCGTCACCGATTAAGCCAACCGGACATTCCGACTGAATGGAGATGCCTTTGGTCAGCGGGAACAGTTCCTCCATCTCCTCAATCAGTTTGGTGAGCTTTTTATCGCCGCCGAAGACGATATCGCGCTCCTGAAAATCAGAGGTAAAGTTCAGCGTCCCGAAGGAATCAACGCCGCTGACCCCGGTGTAGTAGTTGCGCCGCCCGGCACGGGAGTACTGCCCACAGCCGATCGGGCCGTGGGAGATGTGGGCCATATCTTTAATCGGCCCAAAAACCACGCCTTTCGACCCGGCGTAGGAGCAGCCGCGGACGGTCATCACACCCGGCTGCGATTTGCGGTTAGAGATGATGCATTTCCCGACGCTTTCCATCTCCGGGTCGGTCACCATCATGTGCTTTCTGCGTTCTTTGCGCGTTTTTTCGGGAAAGATCTCCAGCACTTCCTGGATAATTTCCAGATTACGTTCGCCTGTTGCATTGCTCATAACTGTGTTCCTGTTACAAGGCGGCTCAGGCCGCGTTTTCTTCGGCGGCGGTTTTACCGATGATGCTGGCGTCTTCCACATCCATAATGCCGAATTCCATCAGCAGCTCTTCCAGTTCATCCATGGTGCAAGGGGTCGGGACGACCATCAGGGTGTTGTTGACGATCTTGTTCGCCAGCGCGCGGTATTCGTCGGCCTGGTTGCATTTCGGGTCATATTCGATAACCGTCATACGGCGAATTTCCGCGCGCTGGACGATGTTGTCGCGTGGCACAAAGTGAATCATCTGGGTGCCCAGTTTTTCTGCCAGCGCGATGATCAGTTCATCTTCGCGGTCGGTCTGACGGGAGTTACAAATCAGCCCGCCCAGGCGTACTTTGCCGGATTTAGCGTATTTCACGATGCCTTTGGAGATGTTATTAGCGGCATACATCGCCATCATTTCTCCGGAGCAGACGATATAGATCTCTTGCGCTTTGTTTTCACGAATCGGCATGGCGAACCCGCCGCAAACCACGTCACCGAGGACGTCATAGAAGACAAAGTCGAGGTCGCTGACATAGGCGCCTTCTTCTTCAAGGAAGTTAATGGCGGTAATAACGCCGCGGCCTGCACAACCCACGCCTGGCTCCGGGCCGCCGGATTCTGCGCAACGCACGCCGCCGTAACCGATTTGCAGCACATCTTCCAGTTCAAGGTCTTCCACTGAACCCACTTCGGCGGCCATCTCCATAATGGTGTTCTGCGCTTTCGCATGCAGGATCAGACGGGTGGAGTCCGCTTTCGGGTCGCAGCCGACGATCATCACTTTTTTACCCATTTCCGCGAGAGCGGCGACGAGGTTTTGCGTGGTGGTGGATTTGCCGATCCCACCTTTGCCATAAATGGCGCATTGACGCATGGTCATGGTGTGTTCTCCTGTTTGTGTGTTTGCCCATTAACCAGTGCAGGGAACATACCAGCCGTGCCATAACCTATAATTGATTGTATTTATTGATTTTTATATTTATCGCCTCTGTGGGTGGCAAAACAAACACTGAACAATATGCAGACCAATTGTTGGAAACAGGACAATTCGCCGCCGCACCTGCCGCTGCTGTGGCGGCGCTGACACTTTGTTAGCTGTTCAACAGGATGTCGGACTGCCTGTCTTATTCCGCGCAATGTCGGAAGACTCACAAGTCAGGACTTTTAGTTAATACCTTGAATTTGAACGCAGATATTGCGTTTTCCCGATATGGCACAGGCTGTGCAATGCAGGGGTACTACGGTTTGCCGTCAGCGGGCGGCGACTTTGCCTCTCACATTCGAGGAACGAGAAATGTCCGGAAAGATGAAAACGATGGATGGCAACGCTGCGGCGGCCTGGATCTCCTATGCCTTTACTGATGTTGCGGCGATTTATCCCATCACCCCCTCAACACCGATGGCGGAAAACGTCGACGAATGGACGGCACAGGGTAAGAAAAACCTGTTTGGTCAACCGGTGCGTCTGATGGAGATGCAGTCAGAAGCCGGTGCGGCAGGGGCCGTACACGGCGCATTGCAGGCGGGAGCGCTGACCACAACCTATACCGCGTCACAGGGGTTGCTGTTGATGATCCCCAATCTGTACAAGATTGCGGGCGAGCTGTTGCCGGGGGTGTTTCATGTCAGCGCCAGGGCGCTGGCGACCAACTCGCTGAATATCTTTGGCGATCATCAGGATGTCATGGCCGTGCGCCAGACGGGGTGCGCGATGCTGGCGGAAAACAATGTCCAGCAGGTGATGGATCTCTCGGCGGTGGCGCACCTCGCCGCGATTAAAGGCCGCGTGCCCTTTATCAACTTCTTTGACGGCTTTCGTACCTCCCATGAAATCCAGAAAATTGAGGTGCTGGAACATGAAGAGCTGGCGCCGTTATTGGATCAGGAGGCGCTCAATCAGTTTCGCCGTAATGCCTTAAACCCGGATCACCCGGTCATTCGCGGCACGGCGCAGAACCCGGATATCTACTTTCAGGAACGCGAGGCCTCCAACCGCTTTTATCAGGCGCTGCCGGAGATTGTCGAAGGGTATATGGCGGAGATTTACCGTATCACCGGGCGCGAATACCACCTGTTCGATTACTACGGTTCGCCGGATGCTGAGCAAATCATTATTGCGATGGGGTCAGTGTGTGACACCATCCAGGAGGTGGTGGATGCGATGATCGACAGCGGTGAAAAAGTCGGCCTGGTTTCCGTGCATCTGTTCCGGCCTTTCTCGCTGGCCCATTTTATGGCGAAGATCCCCGCCAGCGTGAAGCGCATTGCCGTGCTCGACCGCACCAAAGAGCCGGGCGCCCAGGCGGAACCGCTGTGTCTGGACGTCAAAAATGCCTTTTATCATCACGAAAACCCACCGCTGATTGTTGGTGGCCGCTATGCGCTGGGCGGTAAAGATGTTCTGCCAGGCCACATTGTTTCTGTGTTCGAAAACCTGAAAAAACCGCTGCCGATGGATGGCTTTACGGTGGGGATTTTTGACGATGTTACCCACACCTCGCTGCCGGTACCGGTTTATGACATTCACGTCTCCCGTGAAGGTATCACCGCCTGTAAATTCTGGGGGCTGGGTTCCGATGGCACGGTCAGCGCCAATAAGAACGCCATCAAAATTATCGGTGATAACACGCCGATGTTCGCGCAGGCCTATTTTGCCTACGATTCGAAAAAATCCGGTGGGATAACCCTGTCGCATCTGCGCTTTGGTAAGCGCCCGATCACTTCGCCGTATCTGATTCATAACGCCGATTTTATTGCCTGTTCACAGCAATCTTATGTCGATAAATATGATCTTCTCGATGGCATCAATCCGGGCGGGATTTTCCTGCTCAACTGCACCTGGTTTGGCGAAGAGGTGGAGCGCCATCTGCCCAATAAAATGAAGCGCATTATTGCCCGCCAGGGGGTGCGGTTTTACACCCTGAACGCGGTCGATATCGCACGTAAACTCGGCCTCGGCGGGCGTTTTAATATGCTGATGCAGGCGGCCTTTTTTAAACTGACCGACATTATTGATGCCAAAACCGCCTCGGCGCACCTTAAGAAAGCGGTGGCAAAATCCTATGGCAGCAAAGGGCAGAACGTGGTGGATATGAACAATGCCGCTATCGATCTGGGGATGGATGCGCTGCAGGAGATTATCGTTCCCGACCACTGGGCGTATGCAGAAGAGGAGGAGAAAGAGGACGGCAAACTGATGCCGGACTTTATTCGCAATATCCTTGAGCCGATGAACCGCCAGAACGGCGACAGACTGCCCGTCAGCGCTTTTCTGGGTATGGAAGACGGGACATTCCCGCCCGGCACCGCCGCCTGGGAGAAGCGCGGTATCGCCATGCAGGTGCCGGTCTGGCAGCCAGAAGGCTGTACCCAGTGTAACCAGTGCGCCTTTATCTGCCCGCACGCGGCCATTCGCCCGGCGCTGTTGAGCAGCGAAGAGCGAGAAGTGGCCCCTGCTGCGTTACTGAGCAAGCCCGCGCAGGGGGCCAAACACTATGAGTATCATCTGGCTATCTCCCCGCTCGACTGCTCTGGTTGCGGCAACTGCGTGGATATTTGCCCGTCGAAAGGCAAAGCCCTGGCGATGCAACCCCTCGAAAGCCAGCGCCCGATGATCCCGGTGTGGGATCACGCGCTGGCTTTGACGCCCAAAGAGAACCCGTTCAGCAAAGCCACGGTCAAAGGCTGTCAGTTTGAAACCCCGTTACTGGAGTTCTCCGGCGCCTGCGCAGGGTGCGGCGAAACCCCGTACGCGCGCCTGATTACTCAGCTTTTCGGCGACCGGATGATGATTGCCAACGCCACGGGCTGTTCGTCTATCTGGGGGGCCAGCGCACCGTCCATCCCATGGACCACAAACCACAAAGGCCAGGGGCCGGCCTGGGCAAATTCACTGTTTGAAGATAACGCCGAGTTTGGTCTGGGGATGATGTTGGGGGGGCGCGCTATTCGTGAACAACTGGCCAGTGATGCGGCCAGCGTGCTGGAAAAACCGCTGCATCCTGATTTACAGCAGGCGCTGCGCGACTGGCTGGAGAACAAAGATCTCGGTGAAGGTACCCGTGCGCGGGCGGAAAAACTGAGCGCGCTGCTGGCGGCTGAAAAGGGCGACGATGACCTGCTTAATCGCCTGTATCAAAATCAGGACTACTTCACCAAGCGCTCGCAGTGGATTTTTGGTGGGGACGGCTGGGCCTATGACATTGGCTTTGGCGGCCTCGACCATGTGCTGGCCTCCGGTGAGGATGTGAATATTCTGGTGTTTGATACCGAGGTCTATTCCAATACCGGCGGCCAGTCATCCAAATCCACACCGGTGGCTGCCATTGCCAAGTTCGCCGCCGAGGGCAAACGGACGCGCAAAAAAGATCTGGGGATGATGGCCGTCAGCTATGGCAATGTGTATGTCGCCCAGGTGGCGATGGGGGCCGATAAAGCCCAGACGCTCCGCGCCATTGCCGAAGCCGAAGCCTGGCCGGGACCGTCGCTGGTGATTGCCTACGCGGCCTGTATTAACCACGGTCTGAAAGCGGGGATGGGGCGCAGTATCAGCGAGGCGAAGCGCGCAGTAGAGGCCGGATACTGGCACCTCTGGCGCTATAACCCGCAACTGCTGGCGAAAGGGAAAAACCCGTTTATTCTCGATTCGGAAGAGCCGGAAGAGAGTTTCCGTGACTTCCTGATGGGTGAAGTGCGTTATGCCTCGCTGGGCCGTACCTCGCCGGAGATCGCCGACAGTCTGTTTGCCCAGACCGAGCAGGATGCCAAAGACCGCTACGCCCAGTACAAGCGGCTGGCCGGAGAGTAAGAGAAGAGGCCCGGCATTTGCCGGGCAGAAACAAAAAAGGCCGGAGTGGCAGTGATGCGCTCCGGCCTTTTCATTACCTGTCTGGCGTTAATGCGTAACATGCACCTGCGGCGTGGTGTTGCTGATAAATCGCCCGCCGGAGGCGCGCTCAAGCTGGGCCGCCAGTTGCAGCAGCAGCCCGTCGTTACCCTGGCGCGTCTGGAAATGCATGCCGAGCGGCAAGCCGGATTGTTGCCAGGCCAGCGGCAACGAAATACCGGGCGTGCCGGTTAAACTGGCAAGCGGGGTATAGGAGAAGATATCCCACAGGGAATAGAACCAGTCCATCACGTCCGGGTTATCGCTGAGCGTCAGGTACTTTTTCTCACCGAGCAGCGGCGTCGGTTTGGAAAATGTCGGCGTCAGGATCAGATCCCATGTCTGGAAAAATGCCCCCAGCTTGCGGGAGATCTGGTTAAACGCATCCTGCATTTTCCAGCGCTCGCTGTAGGACATACCAATCCCTTTTTGCCAGATGCGGATATTCATCGGCTCGATTTTATCCTCCGGCGGGACGCTAAGATCGTTTTTCTCCAGCAGTCGCTGAATAAACTGCGCAAAATTGCTGATATAGCAGGTGGTCTGTGCGGCAAAGGCCTCTTCGAAGGGGATATCTGGCGTCACCCATTCCACCTGATGGCCCAGCTCCTCAAGCAGGCGCGTCGTTTTCTCCAGCTCTTCGACAAAGTGCGGCGTTGCGCGGTAATTACCCCATTCGTGGGACACGGCAATACGCAGCGGCGCAGGATCGCGGGTGATCATCTCGCTATAGGGCTGCGGGGGCTGCCAGTAAGGCATAAACTCGCCCGGTGCGCCGCCCCGGCAGCTATCGACAAAGCGGGCCGTGTCACGCACGCTGCGACTCACGCAGCCTTGCGTTGAGACATACCCGGTGATATCCGACAGTGCCGGGCCAATTGAAAAGACGCCCCGACTACTTTTCAGGCCAACAAGCCCATTGGCCCCCGCCGGTATGCGAATGGAGCCACCGCCATCGGTGGCATGGGCGAGGGGAATAATCCCGGCGGCCACCGACGCGCATGCTCCGGCAGAGGAGCCAAAGGTGGTGTATTGCGGGTTCCACGGGCTGCGCGTTACGTAAATCGCCGGGTTTTCCGCCGATCCGCAGACGCCAAACTCCGGCGTGGCGCTGCGGCCAATAATATTAAGCCCGGCATGGCGAATTTGCGTGGTCAAAAAGGCGTCTTCATCCGGACGATTGCCACGCATAAACGCGGAGCCTTGCTCCTGCAAACGCCCCTTTATCCCCGGCCCTAAGTCTTTCATCAGGAAGGGAACTCCTTTAAACGCGCCCTCCAGACAAGTGCCGTCGGTTTCCGGTTGGTGGATGGCATCATCAAACAGTTCCACGACAGCACTGATTTGCGGGTTAACCCGCAGCGTCGCGGCCTGCGCCTGTAGCGCCAGCTCACGGGCGCTGACGTCGCCGCGCTCGACCAGTTCAGCCAGCGCGGTGGCATCGCAGGCGGCCCACTCATCCCAGCTCAGTACGGTGTTCATTGTGATTTCTCCTTCGCAAACTGGATCTTGCCCTGCGGCGCTTTCAGGCGGCGGGTGGCCTTATGAGGGGCTCGTTCTTTGAGCATCAGTGTCGCCACCAGGCAGAGGATATTGGCGGCGATGAGGTAGTAGCCTGGGGAAACCGGGTCGCCGGTCCATTTAATCAGCCACGAGAAGACAATTTGCGCCGTCCCGCCAAACAGGGTGATGCCAAAGGCAAAGGCGATGGAAAAACCGGTTGAGCGGATATAGCGCGGGAAGTTTTCGCACAGCACCACCAGCACGCCGGCGCCGCTGATACATTGCAGTGCGGCAAAGAGGGTGATGATGGCAAAGAAAACGCCTTCACTGCGCCAGGCATTGATCATCTCAAGGCCCGGTAGCAGCAAGAGCAGCAGAATCAGGCGCGGCGCGATAATGGTCATCTTGCGCCCGAAGCGATCCGCCATCCAGCCACCCACCAGGGAAAACACCACCACGCACACGCCGATAAGAATGGTCGACGCCATGGCCGTGCCTGGCGCAAAAGCCAACTCTTTCAGGGCATAGGTGGTCATGTAATTGAGGAAATATTGCGTGATGGTACTGCCTGAAAGAATAAAAATACCCACCAGAATCAGGCCACGGTAGTTACGCATCACGTCACCGAGCAGACTGCCGGTGGACTTGCTGGCGGCGCTGTTCTCAGTAGTGAAGGTCTCGTTAAGGTTACGGCGCAGGTAGATGGCAATGGGCAGGATGATCAGTCCAAAAGCAAAAGGCACGCGCCAGCCCCAGGCCGACAGTTGCTCCGGCGTCAGGATGACCGTCAGCGTATAACCAATCACCCCGGCGCTGATACCTGCAAGCCCCTGGGCGACAATTTGCCAACTGGTGTAGAAGGCCCGTTTGCCTTCTGGCGCCGCCTCCATAATAAAGGTCGTCGCGGGGCCAGCTTCGCCACCCCAGGCCAGTCCTTGTAGCATGCGGACAATCACCAGCAGGATAGGGGCCGCCATGCCAATCGTTTCATAACCGGGCAGAAAGACCAGCCCGCCAGTGCCGATGGTCATAAAAACCATGGTGAGCAGCATCGCCGGTTTACGTCCTACACGGTCGGCATAGCTGCCAATAAATATGGCGCCAAGCGGGCGGACAATAAAGCCGATACCAAACACAGAGACCGACAATAAAAGACTGGTGAAGGGGTTATCAGAGGGGAAGAAAATATTGCCGATCATCACGGCAAAGGTGGCATAAGCACTGAAATCGAAAAATTCAACCGCAGCGCCAAGCACAACAGCCACCACTTCTTTGCGTGATGCTTTGGGTTTTATCGCGCTATGACTTATTTCGTTTGTCATCGTATGGTCTTCCTCAATGTGTTCAGGCGAAGTGAAACGTGAAAAGACATAGCAGACATATAACAGGGCGCAGATCCGCTCACTATCACAATTAGGCGAAGACAGTGTGTAAAAAATGTATGCACTCACGGCAGGCTAAGTGAATAAGAAAATAATATGATTAAATTTAATTGTCTGTTTTTATTATGAAATTTATTTTTCGCTTGAGATGGGATTTTCCTGGGGTAAATATTCGCTTCGTCGAGTGCACTTAAAATGTGCCTGGTTCGTAAACCCGATTACCGAATGGGGCAGCGATAAATAAGCGGTCATGCCGCATATTCAGGCCATTGTGGCGTGATGACGATTTGAATAGCTCAGTGAATGCACAAAAATGGCGCTCCGTGCTTACTAAAAGTGCAATGTGGCGCTAATTATGTCGATGTTTGCCAATATTTCGCCAGCGTAATAAGGTCGCTTCAATGGATTCATCCAACGGGAGAGACAATGCAATTACGGGCGCTGAAATATTTTAGTCAGGTCGCAAAGTCTGCTTCTTTTCGGGAGGCTGCAGATAAATTGTTTGTTGCGCCAGGGGCAGTGACGCGACAAATCGATATTCTGGAACACTATTATGGCGCGGCATTGATTGAACGAGGCCCGAGGGGGATTAAACTGACCCGTGAAGGGGAGCTTCTGGCGCAGGCGGTGGACGCCACATTGCGTGAGCTGGAGTCGGTGAAGGCGCGCATTACCTCAAGGCGCAGCGTGGTGTCCGGTACGGTAAAAATCTGCGCCGCCGAGAGCCTGGTCGCGCTGTTTATTGCGCCCGTCATTGAGGCATTTGGTCAGCACAACCCGGAGGTGTCGTTCGAGATTGACACCGGCAGCGCCCCGTACATTGCCGAACAGCTTATTCGCGGACATGCGGATGTGGCGCTGGCCTTTTATACCCCGGTCAGCGCGGAGATTCAGGTGACGCATTGCTGTCATCTGGAACACAAGGTTCTGATGGCCGCCCACCATCCGCTGGCGACGAAGCCGCGTCTGACCCTCAAAGAGATTGCCGCCCATCCGATTGCCATTCCTCCCGCCAACTATGCGGTGCGCCAGCTACTGGAATCCGCCGCCCGGCGCGAAGCTGTCCACTTCGATATGCGCTTTATTACCAGTTCGATGGAGGTGCAAAAGACCCTGGCGCTGCAGGGCAGGACGCTACTTATCTTGCCCCAGCTACATCATCAGGAGCCGGACGCGCAGGCAATGTTTGTGGCGGTACCGCTGGCCGATCCCCTGATGGGAAAAGTGAAGGTCGATCTCTGTTTACCCCGTCAACGGACGTTATCCATGGCGACCCGTCTGTTCCATGATATGTTGTCGCAACGTATTGATGGTCAGAATGCTCTGGTCAACACAACGGCGTAGAGCAATCAGGATTTTTTCCCGCCGCATAAGGAATGACGCCATGACAACGGTTCCGCGCTATCACATACAGACGATACCCGCGCCGCAAACCTACCCGGATATTGCTTACCCCGTCCTTTCTGACGACACCATGAAACAGCGCTTGCGTAATGTCCTGCTGGCGATGCAGGCCAGTGGTTTTACCCATCTGGTTATCTATGCCGACAAAGAGCACGGCGCCAATTTTGAGTATCTTGCCGGGTTTATTCCCCGTTTCGAGGAAGCATTGCTGGTCGTTAATGCCGATGGCGAGCTCAGCTACATCATGGGCAATGAAAACCTCAAACTGGTGCCCTTTGCGCGTAACGGCGGCAAATGCCTGCACACGCCGCTGTTCTCATTACCCAACCAGCCGATGGACGGGGATGTGCCGTTGGCCGGGTTGCTCTCCTCGTGCGGCATCATGGCTGCGGCCAGGGTGGGTGTCGTGGGCTGGAAATTATTCACCGGTGACTCAGCGCTGTTTGATGTTCCGGCGTTTATTCTCGATGCGGTGTTCAGCGCGGCAGGCGGGCGGGACAATGTGCGCAATGCCACCGGGCTGTTTATCTCCCCGGAGCGGGGCGTACGGCGGCTGAACAGCGCGTGCGAAATTGCGTTTTATGAGTTCGGCGCAAACCTCGCCTCCACGCAGGTGCTGACGGCGCTCAATGCCGTTGAGCCAGGGCGGCGTGAAAAAGAGATAGGGCACCTTCTGGCCGGTTGGGGACAGCCCAACAATGTGGTGATGATTGCCGCCACCGGCGACCGTTTTACCCATGCCTGTCTCTACCCAACGGACAAGATTATCGCTCGCGGCGATAAATTTTCTCTGACCGTCGGTTACAAAGGCGGGTTAACCAGCCGTGCAGCCTGGGTAGTCGCCAGTGAAAATGAGCTGGCGGAGCCGGTTGCAGATTACCTGACCCGAGTAGCCATTCCCTATTATCACACCGTGGTCCAGTGGCTTGAGTTTATCCGGCCCGGCGTGACGGGCGCAGAAGTCTACCGCCTGGTGGAATCGGTGTTACCTAAAGATCGCTGGCACTGGCATCTCAATCCTGGTCACCTGGTTGGCGATGAAGAGTGGTTAAGTTCGCCGATTTACCCCGGTTCAACGGCCCGCCTGGAAAGCGGCATGCTGCTGCAAATTGATATTATTCCCTCGGTGCCGGGTTATGGCGGCTGTAGCATTGAAGATACCGTTGGCCTGGCCGATGAGGCGCTGCGCGATGAACTGGCGCAGGATTACCCGCAGGTCTGGGCGCGTATGCAGGCGCGTCGCAACTATGTCACTGATGTACTGAAAATAGACCTGCCTGAAGAGGTTATTTTGTTATCCAACACGGTAGGGTATTTGCGTCCTTTTTTACTGGATAAAAATAAAGCGGTGGTGAAGATATAATATCGGCAACGTCATGCCTGCGTTCTGGCTGTAATGCATGACGTTGTAAAGAATAACACTGCAAATAATCTCCAGGTGACAAGTTGCGGGCAATTAGCCTGGGTTTTTATGTAAAGATACGGCACTATATTACAAAGAAAACGACAACGGAAGCATATTATTTTGCGTGATAGAATATCCTTTACACTCAGAATGACACCTGTCGCTTTCTCTCTGCGTTTGATTAGCGCGCATATCCTTCGCTATTTCCAGCCTCGCTGCCGCTTGTAAAGCTGAATATATTCTTAACAGTTATTCTGAGCATTTGTACCGTATCAGAGTAATATCTGGTCTGACATGCAATGAAAAGATAATGCCTGGCAAGGTTATTAATCTTATAGTTTCAGAATGGTTTTACTACGACTAAACTCTTCGTAAGCAAAAAAGAAATGGCGAGTTAAAATCACTTATCTGAAATTCTTAATGCCCGTTTTTTGTAAATTTTACTGATGCTTTTCATAACATCATTTTTGACATATTTTCTGCCCTGTATGGCGCGCTGCGCCTGTATTTCCGTTGCTGACGTGGTGCCCGGCGCGTGAAGTGGGAGAGGATATCTGAAAACACTATCTGTTTGAAAATTATCAAATTTAAAAATGATGGTGTTTTTTTAATAATTTTATAGAATTTTCTGATTTCCCGCTTATACTGAAAAAACATCGTTGCATGTGAACCATGCCGATATGCCACTTGCTTTAGCTTTTCACTATAAATAAAAAACGATAAGAGCGTATTTCTTATTGTATGGGAGGTATTGCTCATTGAATATGCATACAGCACATCACGGTTAGCGATAAAATAATTTTCTCTGTCTCTTTTTTGACAGGGCACCACTCTTGTCTTTAAAAATTAAAGGCGCTGGATCCTGTTGTCTCTATTTTTTTTATGAGCTTTGTGTTGCCTGAGTTTAATGTTTGCTCGCAAACATTGAATAGTGTCAGATTAGCGCTTTGGTGTGTGGTGACTTGCAATTCTCTCATTAAGGACGTTATATGATTGATGAAGCATTGAGTTATCTTAAAGACATTCTTGATCAGCAATTACGCAACCAATTCGATATTGCAGGGAATATGGTTGTCTTAAATAATCTGGTCGATTCGAGCGGCGGCTTGCCTTTAAAAAATCAAAATAAATTAGTGCTGACGCTTATCAATCTGGAGCATGAAACCAGCAAGCCCTTTTATGGTACTCGTACCACACCCGATACGAAAAATAATATCGTCAGGCAGATGATGCCGACGGTGAGATTTAATCTGGATGTCTTGCTTACCGCCAGCTTTGATGACTATAGCGAATCGTTGCGCTTTCTCTCTGCGGTTATCGCGTTTTTTCAGGCGAATCCCATCATCAAGCGGCAGAATTTTCCTGATATCCCGGCCGGTATTGAGCAGTTACAGTTTGAAATTGAAAATTCACCTTACGAAAACACCCACAACCTCTGGAGTGCGCTGGGGGCGCGGTATCAGCCTTCGATTATCTACAAAATTCGTCATATCGCGATTCAGGCGAATCAGGTAAGCGGGGAATCGCCCATTCTCGAACAGGTCGGCAGCCAGGCTCAGGCCAGACGCTGATGTTTGTGGTAGCGGAAATTACCTTACAGCATCAGTTTTTTCCAGACAGCGTCTGGCGTGACGCCACACTCGTGCCGGATCAAAACACCCATGCGCTCATGCGTCGCCTGGGGTTGAGCCTGGTGGCAGCAGGTAATATATGGCGCATTTATGGCTATGCCCCGACGGGCAGAACGGCATTTTTGAACTATTGCGTGTCCCAGGATGCGCGCAACCCATTTCGTTTCTGGCTGGTGCAGCCGAATGCCTGGCTGCTGGCGGTCACTGCGCTCCCCGGAGAGTGGAAAGGGGTACTGGGATTCAGTAGTGAGCGTATTGCTGCTGATGGGCAGAGGCCGGGCGCCATGATCATGGACGCTGCGCAAGCGCAAAGCGCGCCCGCTATTGCGACAGGTGAAATCTGTCTCTATCCGGCGGATTTGCTCCCCCGGCAGGCTTTTACGGTGACGCTACAGGCGCGCGCCACCGTCTGGGAATATCGCTTGATCCCGCGCGGACAGCGGCGCTTGCAAAACCCAGAGATAGTGGACGCATCAGGGCAGGTTACGTTCAACCCTGCCAGCGTTCGCAGTGGGAATGTCGATGGACAAAATGGCTGGGTAACCCGCAGCACCTCAACCATTGCCCTGCAACAGGCGCCACCACAGCGCTTTGCGTTGATGGATATTCCGCGTACCCAGACGCAGAGCGGGCGTACCCGACAGCAGACGGTGATGTCTGTGCTGCCAACGCCTGCGGCAGATCGTTTATTTACCGCGTATTCCGCGGATCAGCAGCCCGTGTCGGTTATGTATGTGTATGTCTGATGAAAGGGGCGCAACACGCATCACCCGCAGGCGAACAGGGGTCGGATTCTGATGTTTTGGGCTAATGCCTTTTCAGGCTAACGACTCGCAGTACAGGAATTTCACTCAGTGAACCAAAGGAAAACCACGACATGCTAGCATCCAATATCAAAACTCCGGGTGTGTATATCAACGAGTTGAATGCCTTTCCGAACTCGGTGGTCCCTGTCGCCACCGCGGTTCCGGCCTTTATCGGCTATACACCCAACGCGCAGTATCAGGGCAAGTCCTACTACAACAAGGCACAGAAGATCACCTCTTTTGCCGAATTTCAGGCCATCTACATGAATGCGAATCCGCAGCCACCGGCGGATCCCGCGTTTCAGTACAACCCTGAGTACTATCTGGTGGCGCAAAAAACGCAGCCGGAAAAGGGGGAGTATCTGTTATTGAACGGCACCTATTATTCGATAGTGCCTGACCCGAATACCATCTATTACCTCTATAACAGCATTCGCCTGTTCTATCTCAACGGCGGCGGCGATGCTTACATTGTTTCGGTCGGCAGCTATGGGGAGTCCAGCGGTAAACCCGGCGATGTAGGGGCGCAAATCGTTAACCCGAACGTGAAACTCGCCGATCTGCAAGGTGGTCTGGCGCTGCTGGAAAACGAACAGGAACCCACCATGTACATCTGCCCGGAAGCCACGCTACTTTCCCCGGCGGATAACGGCACCCTGATGCAGAGTATGTTGCTGCAGGCGGCGGAATTGCAGACCGCAGTCTGCCTGTTCGATATTATCGGCGGCGATACGCCTGACCCGATCATGTACACCAATGATATTGAGGCGTTTCGCAATAGTACCGGCTCAAACGGGCTAAATTACGGCGTCGCTTATTATCCCTTTATCGGTACGACCATCATGCAGGGCAGTGATATCAATTTCACGAACCTGTTTGGTGGCGACATTAAACAGTTGGGGGCGGTGATTAACCCGCCGTCGGCGCAGGACCCGGTGGTCGCGAAGATCCTCGCAATGATTGAAACACCGCCGCAAACTAACCCGATGAGCAATTCGCAACTCAATGCCGCGCTGCTCAACGCCTCAAAAACCTATTCGCAAATCATCAATAACGTTCTGACCTGCTCCAACCTGCTTCCGCCAAGCGGCGCGATGGCCGGGGTGTATACCGTGAATGACAACCTGAACGGCGTCTGGAATGCCCCCGCCAATACCAGCATTGTCGGCGCGGCGCGGTTACCTATCCGCTTAACCGATGCCCAACAGGCGGATCTCAATGTTGACGCGGTATCGGGTAAGTCCATCAATGCTATCCGTTTTTTCAATGGTCAGGGCATCCTGATTTGGGGGGCGAGAACCCTGGATGGCAACAGCCAGGACTGGCGCTATATCTCGGTTCGCCGCACCATGACCTTCCTCGAACAGTCCGTGAAACTGGCGGCGCGCGCGTATGTGTTCGAACCGAACACGGCGAATACCTGGGCGGCGGTGCGCAGTGAAATCTCCAGCTTCCTGACCGATATCTGGAAAGAAGGTGGGTTACAGGGGGCCACGGCAAATGATGCGTTTCAGGTCTTTTGCGGCCTGGGTTCCACCATGACGGGCGACGATATCCTGAACGGTTTTCTTAATGTCACCGTGAAGGTCGCCATCGTGCGTCCGGCTGAATTCCTCGTCATCACCTTTGAGCAGGAAATGGCGAAATCAGGCTGAGTGATGCGGTAAGGCCTGTTCACACATCAATGAGTCAATTTACTGATTAGCGACTGTTAAGGAGCATGCTCATGGCAGATGACGGCAGCAAAGAAGGCACTACATGGCCTATGCCCAAGTTCCGGTTTGAGGTTGATCTGGGCTCGGAACTCAAAGGGGTAGCGTTTCAGGAAGTTTCGGGGATGGACAAAGAGGTGCAGGTGATTGAGTACCGGCACAGTAATAGCACGCTGTTCTCGACCATCAAAATGCCCGGAATTGCGAAGTACGGCAACATCACAATGAAGCGTGGCGTGTTCGTCAACGACAACAACTTCTGGGCGTGGATGGATGAAATCAAGATGAACACCGTTAAACGCAGAACGGTACTCATTAAGCTGCTTGATGAAAATGGCGCGGTCACCATGCAGTGGCAACTGAACAATGCGTGGCCGACCAAAATCACCGGCACAGATTTGAAATCCGATGCCAATGAAGTGGCCGTGGATACGCTGGAAATCGCTCACGAACAGCTTGTTGTGACCAATGGATCATAACCTGCAAACCAGCTTTTATTTCAGCGTCTCAATCACCGGGATGGGCGGCAGTGATGCCGCCTTCCAGGAGGTAAGCGGCCTGAGCAAGGAGTTGGGTATCGAAGAGGTGGTGTGCGGCGGGGAAAATCGGTTCAAGTACCGCCTTCCAGCCCAGACATCGTTTCAGAACCTGGTGCTGCGACGCGGGGTAGTCAATGCGGAGTCCGCGCTGATCGGCTGGGTGAAAGATACGCTGGATAATGGGCTGTCCGCCCCTATCAAAACCCGCGATATCAAGGTCTGGCTCCTTGATGAAAATGGTCACATCAGCATGGACTGGAATTTTATTGCCGCCTGGCCGGTGAAGTGGTCAGCCAGCAACTTACGTTCGCAGGAGAGTGAAATTTTCATCGAAACACTGGAGTTTGCTTATCAGTACTTCGACATGCCCAACTTTGATACTTACTAACGTCGCAAGAGGTCGCTATGCCCGTTGAGATACGTGAACTGGTCATCAAAACCGCGATTCAGAGTCAACCCGAACCAACGCAGACGCAGTTAGACCCACAACAGCTACAGACGCTCAGGCAGCAGGTGATTCAGGCTTGTCTGCGCCAACTCAAAAAGAGCGACAGAAAAAATCCGCTGGAGCGTTAAGTCATACGGTCTTCCGGCACATCCCATCGAAACGTTACTGATTCAGGAAGGGCCAATGGGTGGAATAAAGAAAATGCGGATGGTGGCCTACAGTGATGAAAAATTCACCAGCAAGGTCAGAGGCGGCGAATATGTCGTGATCCTCAATCCCGAGCAAATGCGCATTAATCGCAGCGTCAGTTACAACGAAGAACAGGCTCCCGGCAGCGGCAAACTGTCGTCCAAATATCGGGCGACGCCGGGGGAACAACTGAGTTTTGACCTGGTGATTGACTGTACCGGCGTGGTTGACAGCACCCGTACCGATCTGACGCAGGAGATAAACCAGCTCAAAAAGACCGTCTACGACTATAACGGCAATATTCACCGCCCAAACTATGTGATCCTCTACTGGGGACAAGGCCTCTCGTTTAAGGGAGTGTTGCAGACCTTTGATACCACCTATACCTTTTTTCGCCCCGATGGCACCGCACTACGCGCCAAAGTCGCGTTGCAATTTACCTCGTACCTTGACCCGTCAACGGCGGCCAAAGAAGAGGATCGTAAATCACCGGATTTGACCCATCGCATCACCATCGTGGATGGCGACAGCCTGCCGCAGATAAGCCAGGCGATTTATCGCGACCCGACGTTCTATGTTCAACTGGCGGCCTTTAACCGGCTCGATAAATTTCGCCATTTGACGTCGGGTACCACGCTACAGGTTCCCCCGTTAACCCAGGGAGGTGACGCATGAGCGGCAACCC
This sequence comes from Citrobacter sp. BDA59-3, assembly GCF_015167655.1. Lineage (NCBI taxonomy): Bacteria > Pseudomonadati > Pseudomonadota > Gammaproteobacteria > Enterobacterales > Enterobacteriaceae > Citrobacter > Citrobacter sp. BDA59-3. Next base: position 2,787,555 of record NZ_CP063427.1, on the reverse strand, counting down.
TCCGTCTGGCGGCCTGGCAAGCTATACCATTACGGCTAATGGCCGTGCTATCCCCGGTGATTATCAGATTTTGCGTATTCAGGTTGATCAGCGGATTAACCGTATTGGCCGCGCCACGCTTGAGATTCTCGATGGCTCCGCCGATGCGGAAAACTTTACAGTTAGCGCCTCGTCAACCTTTGTTCCCGGTGCGGAAATCGTTATCTCGCTGGGCTATAACACAGAGAATAAAAGCGTTTTTTCCGGCATCGTTACGCGCCAGTCGGTACAGGTGGAGGGCAATATTGGCCCCATTTTGTCGATAGAGTGCCGCGATAAAGCCATCAAAATGAGCGTTGGCCGCCGCAGCACGGTTTATCAGAACCAAACCGACAGCGGTGTGATAAGCGCGCTGATCAGTCAGTCCGGGCTTAGTAGCGACGTCGCCAGCACGTCGCTGACCCTGGCGGAACTGGTGCAGTATTACTGCAGCGACTGGGATTTTATGCTCAGCCGCGCCGATATCAATGGCCTGGTGGTCAGCACGCTGAACGGCAAAGTGTCCGTGTTTTCGCCCACGCAAAACACCACGTCGGTACTGACGGTGACCTACGGCGAGAATCTTTATCAATTCAGCGCGGATATGGACGCCGTCACCCAACTCAGCGAGGTAAAAGCCAGCGCCTGGGACTACGCTACCCAGAAGTGTATCTCCGCCACGGCCAAAAATACGCTCAGTGGACCGGGTAACATCAGCAGCAAAAAACTTTCGGCAGTAGTGGGGCTACCCACCTTTACTCTCCAGTCTACCGCCACGCTCAACAATGGCGCGCTGACCCAATGGTCACAGGCGCAAATGCAGAAAAGCGAACTGGCAAAAATCACCGGTGAGGTGCGTGTGGCGGGTAACGCGGCGGTGTTGCCGGGCGTCTGGCTGACGCTGGCAGGCGTTGGCGATCGTTTTGATGGCGACTATTTTGTCTCTGGCGTTGAGCATGAATTCGCCGATGGTAACTGGTTTACCAGAGCCTCGCTGGGTCTCTCTTCCCTGTGGTTTGTTCAGCAACATGAGGTGATGGCGCCTGCGGCAGCCGGAGTGCTGCCCGGCGTGGAGGGATTATTTAACGCCACGGTGCAGAAAATCGATCAGGACCCGGACAATGCGTACCGGATTCTGGTCACGCTGCCGCTCTTTGATACCGAAGGGCACGGCGTCTGGGCGAGGATGGCCAACTTTTATTCCAGCAGCGGCGTGGGCGCTTTTTTCCTGCCGGAAGTGGGAGATGAAGTGATCGTCGGCTTCCTCAATCTTGACCCCTGTTTTCCGGTGATCCTCGGTAGCGTTTACAGCGGTAAGCGAGCCCCTTTCAGCGATCTGAAACCCGATGCGGATAACAGCAAGAAGGCCATCGTCACGCACAGTGAAATGCGTATCGTCTTTGACGATAAGGACAGCATTATGACCATCACCACCAAAGCAAAAAATGTCATCGTGCTGGACGATAAAAAGCAGCAAATCACTATCACCGATCAACACAACAATGCCATCACGATGTCGTCGTCCGGCATTGAACTCAAAAGTCCCGCATCTATCACCATTCAGGCCGATCAGAAGGTCAATATCACCGGAAAAATGGGAGTCAGTCTCCAGGCGTCATCCGGCGACGTCGCCATTTCCGGCATGAATGTGAATGCCAAAGCCGACATTGCCCTGAGTGCGAAGGGCAATGCCAGCGCGCAGGTGCAGGGCGGTGCGGAACTGACCCTCAAGGGTGCAATTGTGATGATCAATTAAGAGGAGGGGCAACGATGCCGCCAGCCGCAAGACTGACCGATTTTCATCAGTGTCCGATGGTGACGCCAGGGCTTCCGCCGATCCCCCATGTGGGCGGCCCCATTATTCAGGTGGGGTGTCCGACAGTGCTGATTGGCAAACTTCCGGCTGCCCGACTCGGCGACATGCTGGTCTGCGTCGGGCCGCCGGACACCATTATCAAAGGGTCTGCAACGGTTTTTATTGGCGGTTTACCGGCGGCCAGAGTCGGGGATCAGACCGCGCACGGGGGCTCAATTGTGATGGGTGAATTTACGGTCATTATCGGAGGCTAGGGGATGAGTGAGAGTGATTTTCTTGGTCGCGGCTGGCAATTTCCCCCTGCATTTTCCGGGGCTATCCGGCAAGTGTCGATGAACAGCGCGCAGGATAATATCAATCAGTCGATCGATTTGGTGCTGCGCACCGCGCGCGGCGAACGCTGCCTGCTGCCCTATTTCGGCAGTGAATTGCGTAGCTTTCTGTTCCGTCAGCCGGATGCGACCCTTAAAGACGAAATCATCCAGTCCGTGCGCCTCACGCTGCTTAATGACGAGCCGCGCATCACCGTTGAATCCATTGATGTCTCTTTTACGCCAGAGCCTGCCATGGTGGTGATCCATATCGGTTATCTGATAAGGCAAACCAACTCGCGGCATAACCATGTCTTCCCGTTCTCTCTGCTGGAAGGGACTAATCTGACCGTGGAGCAGCAGGGTGCGCATCAACGTTGACATCGACGCCCTGGCGGGCGACATCAACCGGCGACTGGATCCCGAGAGCATTGCCATTGATGGCCGTGATATGCGCGATCGTCTGGCATTTGTCGCCGCTATCGCGGATCTGATTGTCTTTTACGATGAGCACAACCAGGCGGCGGGAAACTGGCGCGCGCTGGTGTTAAAAGAGCCCGCGATTCTGCTGGCAGTGATCGGTAAAACGCCGTATCAACCCCTGCATTTTCGTTTTAACCAATTGCAGGAACGGCTAAAACAGTTTCAGGCGCTGCCTGCCGCCGCCACCCCGAATACCGAAGATAAACAGGCGGTTGCGCACCTGTTTTCTCTTCTGGACAGCATGTTCGGGCAGATCAATACCTGGCATCACTATTTGCCGCAGAGCGCCGTGACCTTTCCATTGCAGAAATTCGTTAGCGAGGAGGTCAACGCGACCCTCTCGCCGTGCCTGTGGCGGCGGGTGGATATGCAGATTTGGCTGGCGCAAGCCTGGCCTGATTGCACCTTGCCGGGCCTGGATCTCAGTGCGTTTGGCGATGCGTGGCAATTTCGCGGCGCGCAGTTTTCCTACCCACGTTCGCCGCAAGAGGTCATGAGTACGCTTGAAAGACTCTATCAGCAGGTCTTTTCGTTCTTCGTTCAGGTGATAACCCATGCCAACAAGGCTTTCGATGCATTAAGCGAAGAGCAGAACGGTTTCCCCGATACGGCGTTGATCATTGCCTTTAACCGGCTGCTGGAATTTTCCCGGACGGGCCTGAACACCTTTAGCGGCCGTCATCTCGACTTTTACTATCAGCAGCTTTTGCACCAGCAACAACGCACGGCGCAGCCGGATCATACGGTGATCTGTCTGACGCCGGTTGAGGGGATATCCCCGGTGATACTGCCTGCCGGTACGCCATTTCTGGCAGGCCAGGACCCGCAAAAACAGCCGATTATCTTTGCAAGTCAACAGCCGATAGAGATCAACACCGCCCGCCCCGGACCGGTAATCAGTTGCCGCTACGCAGAGGATGACAATGGCGACTGGCAGCAGTATGTGAACACGCTGGCTCCGTCGAATCAGGTCCGTCGGGACGCTGATAATACGGTCCTTGCCAGCGACTGGTTTGGGAACCGCGCGCCACAGACACAAACCCAGGGGTTCGCTTTTGCCAGCCCGATGTTATGGCTGGCGGGCGGGGCACGCGAAGTGACGCTGACCTTTACCTTTGCGCAGACGGTCGATCCCAAAGCCTGGCAGGGTGCGGCAATCGCCTTAAGCGGCGCACAACAGTGGCTGGATGCCACAGCCTGTGGCGTGTGGCAGCGGGGCGATAAACCGCAACAACTGGTGCTGACACTGAACCTGAACAGCGCCTTTCCACCGGTTTCGGCCTTCACTGCCGTGCCCCCCGTGGCGTTTGATATGACCGCCCCCTGGTGCCGGATTACCATGCCTGCGAAGGTCGATTTGCGCCAGCCGCCAAGGCTGCTCAGTCTGACCATAGCGGTCAACGTGACACAGAGCGAGGCGTTAAGCCTCAGTAACGACAACGGGCCGCTGGTGGCTGACAAAGTCATGCCTGTGTTTGGCCCTATCCCGGAGGTAGGGCATCACTGCTACCTCAACGCGCCGGAGTTGTTCGGCAAGCCCCTCACCACGCTGAGTCTGCAACTGTTCTGGGATAACCCGCCGCCCGACTTTGCCCGCTATTACGCCACCTGGAACCACTGGGCGGATGAAGACGACGAAGAGGCGAAAACCTGGAGTAACAGCGCGTTTCGCGTGACCTGGCAGGCGAACAGCGCCATGGGCTGGCAGATATTACCGGCGATGCTAACGATTGTGCCGCCTTCTGATGACGCGCCGCCACCGCCAGAATCGGCTGCTCGCCGTTCGTGGTGGCAGCGGATCTGGCAGCGGCTACACAGCACGCCACACACTTTTTCCCCGACAGAACCGCAGCTTCCGGGCGGACTGTTTGCCCAACAGGAGACGGGTAAAACCTGCCTCAATGCGCCTTCCAGTACCTGGACATTCCGCTTCCCGACGGCCCTGGCCTGGAGTATGGAGAGCGCATCAACCGGGCCGGGTATGCGGATGACCCTGATTGCGCCAGGGCCGGGGTTTGGTTTTAACCTCTACCCGCAACTGGTGGCGGATATCAGCCTTGAGAATGCCAAAGCGCTGATGTCGCTGTTTGGCAAAAGCGACACCACGCCGATGCCAAACCTGCCCTGGGTGCCAAAAGCCAATCGGGCGCTGGTCAGTTATCAGGCGAGCCAATATCTCGATTTCACCCGGCCGCTGGCTGCAAACAACGCATTCACGCTTATTCATCAGGGGACGCTAACGGACTACTGCTATTTTCGTAAGGCTGCCGGGGAAGAGGCTGAACAGATCTCGCTGGCGACGATGGCATTACAGCCTGGTGCGACTAACGCTGCCGGGCTGGCGCTTTTCCAGGGCGTTAATCAGGCAGCAGGTTCACTCTTTTTCTCTCTCGCACAGGTGGTGGTGCCGTGCCGTCTGAGTCTGTTTATTGAACTGACGCAAGAGGCCGACCCGGAGGGTGCGACGGCTGAGATCCAACTCTTTTACTGGAGTATTCACGGCTGGCAACCTCTCAGCGTAGTGAGTGATGAGACGGGTGGGCTACGCCGTTCCGGCATTATGGTGCTTGACCTGCCACAGGATATGGAGCTGGACTCTGCGGTGTTAAGCGCGACCGTGACGCCAGGGCAGCCGTGTGGCTGGCTGTTAATGACGCAAAATGTCGCGCAGCGGGTGCAGGTGGTGTACTGCAATACGCTGGCGGTGCGGGTACAACGCCAGCTTGACGTGACGTTGTCACCGGGAGAGCAACCAAAATTACCGGCAGGCAGTATTGTCGCGCCGCTTATCACTCAGCCCGCCATTGCCGGGGTCATTCAGCCGTTTGATGCTATCGGCGGCAGCCCGGCGGAAGACCCTGTTATGTTTCGCCAACGGGTTAGCCAGCGGCTCAGGACAAAAGATCGGCTGAGCAGTCAGTGGGATAGCCTGACCCTGACGCGTGAGGTGTATCCCAACGCGTTTTATACCCGGATGTTGCCGACGACCCGGCCTGGCGATCTGTGCGTCGGTGTGATCCCACGGTATGACAACGCTGGCGCTATCGGTGCGCTCCGCCCGGCGGTATCGCCGGATGGTTTGCAACTGATCCAGCAATACCTCTCCCGACGCTTATCGGCGATGGCGCAGGCGTCGGTCTGTAATTTGCAGTACGAACCCGTACAGGTGATAGCCACCCTGGTGATTGGTGCATGGGTCAATGCCAACGATTTGCTGCATGCCCTGAACCAGGGGATCACGCTGTTTCTTTCGCCGTGGATAGATGCGGCGCAGGTGCAATACTCCCTGTCGCTTGGGGTCAGCTATGCCACGGTGTTGAGCTTTTTAGCCAGCTTCGACGGGGTGGCCGCCGTACAGCGCCTGCAACTGTGCAAGCCAGATGCCGACAACGGCGAGGAAAACCCTGCCACAGACGGCCTGCTGGTCCCGTCCGACGCGCGGCGGGTTCTGGTGTCGGCCTTGACGCATCAACTGACGTTTATCCGCGCGAATAACGACGGGCCTGCGCGCGCCGCCAGCGCAACGTTGTCGATGCCGCAAAATACCTTATCGGAGGCCTGGTGATGAGCGAGATGATACCGGCTATCCCGCTGGCGCAGCAGGTGACGCAAAACAGCATTCAATCCGGCCCGCTGCCTGCGGATCAAAACATCACCTTTCTCAAACAGGAAGGCATTCGCTACCTCAAAGCGATGGCGGGTCAGACGTGGAGTAATTACAACGACAGCGATCCGGGTGTGACGATCCTTGAGCAGCTTTGCTATGCCCTGACCGAACTGGGCTATGTGAACAGCTTCCCCATTGAAGATGTGCTTACCGGCCCCGATCAACGTATTGCCTGGGCGCAGCAATTCTTTGCTGCCGAAGAGATTCTGACCACTGGCCCCATAACCGTTGAGGATTATCAGAGGCTGGTGCTGGATAACGTGTCGGAGGTCGATAACGTCTACCTGACGCCGCTGCTGCGCGGGCAGGCGCCGACCGGCTGGTATCAGGTGGCGGTAGATGTCGCGGACAAAGCGCTCCCGGCGCAAGACGACGCCGTAAACCGCCTGCTGGCGCGTATCGACAGGTTGCTTAACGGCCAGCGTAATCTCGGTGAAGGGTTCCTGGCGCCGACGCTACTGAAAGCGCAGGTCATTAATGTTACCGCCACGTTGTTTATGGCGCCGGATGCCGATGCGCAGCAGGTATATGCGCAAATCAACCAGGCGCTGGCGGGCTATGTGGCGCCATTGGCCCCGCGCTGCGGCTATGGGGAGCTGCGGGCGCAGGGGCTGGATGCCTCCGCTATTTTCAACGGGCCGGCAATGCATAACGGCTGGATCCAGGATGGCACTGTTGCGGCACAAAAACGCAGCGTTATCCGCCTGATGGATATTGTGGTCTGTATCAGCGGCGTTGAGGGTGTGCAGGGAGTGGCGGGGTGCCGGTTTAGCGATACGGAAAACGACGATCCCGACAGCATTCCGCTACAGGAAGGCTGTGTCGCGCGACTGCGTTTTACGCCGTCATCCACGCAAACAGAGGGGGCCACTGCGGGGGCGTCGGCGCAGCATGCGGCACTGAACGCGCTGGCACAACTGCAGGCCCGGCACCAGAACAGCAGCATTGATGCGAAAATTGATGTCGCGCCCCCGTTGCCGGGTGGGCGTTATCGCAACATCGCGGCCTATTACTCGGTTCAGAACACCTTTCCTAATATTTATGCCATTGGGCCGAACTCATTGCAGGCCGATACGCCGGACTACCGGGTAGCGCAGGCGCGGCAGCTCAAAGGGTACCTGATGCTTTTCGACCAGGTGATGGCCAACCAGTTCGCACAACTGGCCAATCTGGGCAATCTGTTTTCGTTTGGCTTCACCCGAACGCCCGTCACCGGGCCAGAGGATGTCGGGAGTTTACTGACCCGGCCAGATCCGCTACGCGGTATTCCCGACCAGCCTGCTATTCAAACCCTGTTTTGCCAGCCGTTGTATAACGTGCCCGATGTCCAGGCGCTGCTGCTGGGCGGCGAGCGTTTTCAGTATATCGCGCCGGATGACCCCTCCGATGCCCGCCTGCAAACACAACTGGCATGGCAACGTTTTCAGCGCGATCCCTTTAATGCGTATCACTATGGCCTGGTACAGGCGATGGAGAGTACAGAAAACGCGGAGCAGCGCCGTGATGAGATGCTCAGCCATCTTCTGGCGCGCCACGGTGAACCGGCTGATGTGTACAACGCCATTATCGATGCTCTGCAGTGGTCTGGCGGTAAGCTGAAAACCCGGATCGTGGTGAAAAGCACCTGGCTGCTGAATTTACAGGCGCTCTCTTCCCGCCGGGCGCAGGCGGGCGATAGCTGGCGCGCCACGCCCGTAACACCGCCTGGGCGCTATCACCTTTCACAGGAGGCGTATCGCCAGTGGAAGATGGCCTGTCCGCCGCCGATGGTGCCGTTAATTGATGCCTTATATCTGAAAAGTTTCGACAGCCCGCAAGCCATCACCGCCGCGTGCGCCAGAACCACCCTCCCGGCCAGAGGCAACGATGAAGTCCCTCTTACCCTGCAGGCGATACTCCAGTGGCGGCTACGGCTGAAAGAGGCGATTGTGCGCGAAGACGGCAATGTTCGCATTATCGAACGGGTGCTCAATGAAGACGGGGTGTGTCAACGTGACGGACAATGGGATCTGGCCAGGCTGGAGCGTCAGAGCCATTTACCGGAGCAGGCCTTTGCCGATTTCAGCACATTCGAACTGAAATGCGCCATTTTGTTGGGCCTGCCTGCACATTTGCGTCTGCTGGCCGCCACTCTGGTGCGCTTATTACAACAGCCGCTGTTTGTTGAGTGGCTGTCGGCAGGCCGCGCGTCACCGTTCCGGCAACCCGAACGAGATGACCCGATCACCGGTGATGTGTCGCTGGAAAAAAACGCCGCGGGTTTAGCGGTATCCATCGGCAGCCGGTGCGTATTGCAACTGCCGGATACACCGTCACTGACGGTCAGTGACCTGCAGCAGTATGTTGATCAACTGGCCTGGCTGGGGGGCGTACGCCAGGGCATGGTGCTGGTTGAACAGGGTTTACTGCAAACACACCCGTCTGCAATTCCGCCGGATGACAAGGCGCCGATGAGTGGACTATCCGCCACGTTGGTGCTGCCGGATTATGTGACGCTAACCCGTGATCCTGCCTTTTTGCAGAGTCTGGATATGCTGCGGCAGTTGCACTGGCCGGGGCATATCGCTCTGGACATTCGGCAGTGCAATCTTGGGCAAATGACGATGCTTATCAACGCCTGGTGTCAGTGGTACAACCTGCGTCTACCGGACGTGACACAATCCCCTCCAGCTTTTGCGCCACAGGCGACGACGGCGCTTCTCAATGCCCTGCATACCGGGGACAACGGGGGGGCAGATGACGGTGCCTGAGCATATGATCGCCCGCTGTGAATGGCAGACGCGCTTCGATCACCCCGCAAGCGGCGTCGCGTTGCAAAACGCAATCAGCCAGTGGAGCCAGCAGGTGATGCCCGCGATCCTGACGCGCTTTTTCGACCGCCACTGCCCGACCACCGAGCGCTGGCGCATTGCGTCGCTTGAGCTGGATTTGGGGACCATCGATCTTGATACCCTGGACGAGACGTTAGCGCAGCGGTTTGAAGCCGCGCTGGAGGAGGCGCTAAGTCGGGCGTTTCACCGCCAGGAGGTGCGTTTTCTTCCGTCATCGGTATTGCCGGGTCACATGGTGGCGGGCGAGATGACCGATTTGGACGCGTTGCGCTGGTTTTTACTGCACGGCACGTCGCCCTGGTGGCGCAGTGAGCGTCTCTCGTTGCTGCCACTGGTGGCGCAACTGTTACAAGGGGATGCGCAGCCTTTCACCCGGCTTATCCGCGACGTGGGACAGAGGGAGGTTGCGCGGCGGCGCATGGCCTGGCAATGGAGCGACAAACAGATCCGTCAGACCATCAGGCGGCTTGAGCCGTGGCATGCGGGGTTTATCTGCCACTATGCCGACAGGGTCATTGCCTGCCAGCAACAACAACGCATCGTACTACGCCAGGACAGCGGGTTTAGCGGACAGCTATGGTACTGGATCCTGACCCATCTGCTGGTTGAGCGTGGAAGCTTATTCAATACCCGCCAGTTTGTCCGCGCCACACTCTGGCAAATGGCGCAGCACTATCAACTGGATTTCCGCCAGCTTGTGGCAGGCCTGGCCCAGGCGGTTGAACGCTTGCAGATAAGCGGGCGTGTCGCACCGCTCTTTTTGCAGGTGCTGGCCGATTTACAACATGAAGAGACCCGCGAGCCCGCGCCTGCGATGACGCAGCCGAATGACGATGACCTGTGGTCTCAGTTCCAGCGGCTGTTGCACCATCGCGCGGATAACTGGCGGCATAATGGTGATGTGGTCCATCTGGCGGAACTGCTGGCGCAACTTGCTGCGAAAGACCGGGCGCGTACGGCGGGCATCCTGCGTGAGGAAGGGCGAGCGTCGCAGGTGCGTGATTACCTGTTACAGCGGTTAAGTACGCCGCAACTGGCGCAACTGGTCGCCGTGCTGGAGCCGCGCGATCACCGCTTTATTATGACGCACATTACGCGCACCCAGGCGCTGTTGCGCCAGCGCCATCAGCCGCGACGGCTTATCTGGGAGGTGTTGCTGGCGTGGTTACTGGTCAATTCCGGTAGCCATTTCAGTCGCCGTCAGTTCGTGCAGGAAACCCTGATGGCTATCAGCGCCCGTACTGGCATGGACTATGTTCTGTTGCTGACGATGCTAATGCAGGCCGCCGTGCCTCAACCGCATCCTGGCCATTTTGAACTGCTGGTCATTTTGCACGAGCTGGTCCAGCAGCAGCGTAAGCGACACCATGCGGGCAGTCATCGCTGGCAACCGCTACGTGATTATCTGCGTTACGGGCGTTTTACCTTGAGTGGACACCCCAGCCAGGATGCGACTTCCCGGACAGCGTTGATTGCGCTACGCGCATTGCTGCTGATGCCTTCACCGCCCGGTGCGCTGCTGGCGGTGATACGCCAGTCGCGTACCGGCAGCGTTGATGAACAGGTTCTGGCCCGTCGTCTGCTGGCCATTTTGACCGTGCAGGGTGAAGCCACGCTCTCTACGCTGCATCGGCTGATGCGGCTGCTGTCACCAGACTTAAGCGCTCCGGCGCTGGCACTGCTGGATACGCTGCGCCGCTGGAACCGACAGGGACGGTTGACGCAGTCCGGGGTAACGGTGGCGGATAACATCCTCGTCATCACGCTATTCCAGGCGCTGTTCGGGCATGCGGGTGGCACCCTGACGCCCGGACAGTGGCTGTCGCGAGTGTGGACGCTCCTCGCTCGCCAGACGGCGACCACGAGCACTGAGATGGTCCGCCGCTGGCAGCAAAACGCCCGGACCGATCGGAGCGAGGGGAAATTAGACGCTGCACTCTATCCGCTGGCGCCGTCAGAGGTTCAACCTCCGGCAATGGACGAGCGCCGGCGTGGCGCAACACAAGTTCACCTGCCGCGCCGCCAGGTGGCGGATATGCTGGCGGTGCCGGATGTCGCGCCTTCTCCTGAACGGGAACGGGCAGATCAACCCGACGAGCCAGACGAATACCAGGATGCGCTAACGCGCTGGTTGCTTTCCGGCGTGCTGCCCGCACAGGTGATGACGGCGTCAATGCCTGTCGACGCATGGTTGCATGGCTTAATACGGCATGACCTCAAAGGGTTTCGGCGGGTGGTTGCACCATGCTTTGACCAGCCAGCGGTACGCTACCGGTTGCTAAACCACCTCTCGCTGGCGCAGTTGTGTGAGATTTTTACTTCTGCGGGTCAACATGCGCCTGTCAGTGCCAGTGTGCTGCGCGAACTTTGTCTGCTTCTTCCGGCGCTGCCGTTGCCCTTTATCAGCCAGGCTGTCCGTCAGGCGTTGTTGCTGGCCGGTTTACTGGAAGGGTGGTTGACCCGCGCCGGGGAGGTAGATGCCTCCTGGCTTATTAACCAATTCTGCTGGCGGCTATTACGCCACGGGGATTGTACAGTGGCGCAGTTGCGCGGTGCGCTCAGCGCGCCCGGTCTGCCTGCCAGCCGCAGTCTGCGATATCACCTTGAATGTGCAAGCCGGACGCTACCTTTTGCGGCAGAAGAACAGACCGCGATCGCCAGCGAAACATTGGATGTGCCGGGCGTTTCATCACCGCAACCCAGGCCAGGTCCTGGGCCGATGATTATCAATAACGCGGGCATCGTGCTGCTGCAAAGCTATATCAAGCCGCTTTTTGAGCGCCTGAAACTCATTCATCACGATCAGTTTGTCAACGCCAGCTCACAACGGGCGGCTACGCACTACCTGCAATACCTCATTTGCGGGCAATCCGACAGCGAAGAGCATCACCTGATGCTGAACAAAGTGTTGTGTGGACTGCCACTCGCCCAGCCGCTGGAAAGCGGTATCGAGATCAACAGCAACGAGACAGAGATCGTCCACAGCCTGATTCAGGCGGTGGCGCAGTACTGGCCCGCTATTGGCACAACATCCGTGGCGGGATTTCAGGGTAACTGGCTGGTCAGGGGCGGCACCCTGACAGAAAAAAGTGAGCACTGGGATCTGGTGGTAGAGCGACGCGCTTACGACATTCTCATCCGTCGTTCGTCGTTGTCATACACCATTGTGCGATTGCCGTGGATGGGCAAACCGATTTATGTCACCTGGCCGATTTGAGCGGCGCTGTGACGGGGTAAGCCGTGGAACGTTAATCAACGAACGAAGGGGAAGGTGAAACGATGAACTCGTACCGGGAAAACGTGCAGAGCGCCGCTGGAAATACCCTTGCGGGCCTGTACGCGCAGCAGCAGCAACTGCAATCGCAGAACTGCAGCGCGCAATACAGTTTGTACTATGCACAGGGCGCACAGCTCAACGCCTATGAGGGTCTGACGGAGGTAAAACAACAACTGCTGGCCAGCCGTTTGATAAGCGAGCAGGGGGTGGCGTGCGATAACCTGGCGACCAATCTGGACGCGTCGGCAAAGCTGGTGCAACAGGCCACCGCGACCACCGTCACCAATAGCGCCTCCACGGCGGCGGGCATTCAGGCAGCGGCGAAGGCGATTTCGACGCTGGCGGCGGAACTGGGCAGTGCGTTAAACATTGCCGCAGCCGCCTGTTACGGCACGGATATCTACCGAAAGACGCTCGAAGCCAATAGCTTTATCCGCACGACCGCCAATCATGCGGAGTACATCACCCGGCTGGCGATGGACGCCGCCGCGGCAAGCTCCGAAGTGATTGCCACCGATCTGGTGAATCAATCCGCGCTGGCCCGTGCGGCACTGAAAACGGTGCAGGGGGCGGCCAACGCTCAGTTTAGCGCACTTTCCCAGCAGGTCGTTGCCGGGCAAACCACGCTTGCATCGGCCAGCAATGCTGAGAAGCTGGCTGAAGGGGTACTGGAGGATACCGGGCGCGAAATGCGCGCTATTAACAGCGCGGTAGAGGACTGCAATCGGGCGCTTAACTTCAATCTCATCGCCAGCGTCACCGGCACATTTGACGGCATTGCCGTGAGTCTGGATCCGTATCAGCAACCTTTTACCACCTGGCCGGAAGGCGCGGGGATCCATCTGGCAAGCGACATCACTATTCCTGCCGCGAATCCTGAACATTATGTCTTTATCGCGAAAGCGGAAAATGCCGGGAGCGTGAAACTCGAACAGATAGAGGCGCTGTTTAATACCGAGCAGACGAAATATTTCCATGCGGTGACCGCAGATGACGGCTGGCAGGTAGTGCTGCCGGTGAGCGCATCAGGGTCAGCGGTCGCGGATATTGACGGTGATTTATTGGCCGCAGGCGTCAGTTACGTGGCTGGCGTATATGTCGTGCTGAGCCTGCCTTATCAGAAATATATCAATTCATTCAATAATATCCTCTCCTGTGTTTCGCTCCCCGTCACCCTGCAGGCCCCGCTTGGCCAGGCAAAAGGCATTGCCTTTAGCCCGGACAAAAAATCGGTGCTGTTTACGCTACCGCCGCTGAGTGAAGACATCACCCAACAGGAGTTTCGCGTCATGTTATTGCACTCAGGACAGCCGTTGACCGGAGGTTTTATGACGAGTGAGGACACCGATGCACAAAGTGGCGATGCGGCGATCGGTTTTTACTTCAATAAAGCGATTGCCGAACAGGTGCCGGGCGCCAATTACCGTGTGGCGCATTGCAGCAGTACGCAACTGGTTGCGGGAGGACTCGAGCGCAGTATGAAAGCGGTTATCCCGGACGACATGACCGACAACTTTGGCGCGCTGTTGGCACCCGGTATCGAATACCTGCCGGTGGTGCTGGCGGTGCCGTCAGCCATCAACATCAACGCGAATGCATGGAGTAGCACATTGGCGTTCGGCGCGAAGGCGGAAACGCTGATTCCGCTGGCGGGCAGTCGTGAGGATGCGCCCGTTGTCGCGAAAGCGGCCGCCGCGGCCCCCAGCGCCAGTGGCGATAACAACGAACACCCCACCGAAAGTTAACCCGTAAGGAGCGCAGAGGATGAAAAGCATGAAAAATGGCATTGCCGAACAGAAGAATGCCGAGATTGACGCGCTGACAAGTCAGGTGAATAAAGCGCAATTTCGGGTTAATCAACTGACGACTGTGGTGACGTCTCTGACGGCGAAACAGGCCAATTTCGCTGCACTGTTGACCGATGCCGACAGTAAAAAAGACGCGGCGCTGGCGAACCTGAATCAGGCTAAAACCCTGGTGGCTAACGTCGAGACGCTGCAGCGTTACTCCATTCTGGTCAGCCAGCAGACGGACAAGAGTCTGAGAAACGTCAGGGAGACGAGCAACCACATGGCGGAACTGATCGAACAGTTGATCTTTTCCGCAGACGTGGTGGAGAAACTCTCGGGATTTGTTAATCGCCAGAAAGCGGCGAACAACGTGATTCCCGATGCGCTGGTCGCCGTATTAAACCAGGCCACAAGCGATGCCAATAACGCCGTCGCATTAACCCTGACGGCGCTACAAAGCAGCTATGCCAGCGCAGCCTCGGTGGATCAGGCAGGCAGCGTGTCGGCACTGGAAGCCAGACAGGCGCAGCAGTGGCTGACCCTGTTGACGGGAACCTCTTCGGATGTTCAGGAGAGCCTCGCGCACAAACGGGTGAATGCGGTCATAAAAAGTGTTGAGAAGGTGCTCAAAGCGCTGGGTAAAGCACAGCGGGAGAACCAAAACCTGATGTCCCTGCAAAATGAGAAGACCCAGAAATATGAAGCGCAACTGGGGCAGCTCAACAGGCCTGTCACCTTTGAAGCGTCCGCCAGCGCTGTGTCTGCGGATAATGCGTCAGGTGACAGTGTCACCTCAAATGACACGGAGAGTGTTTCAGCGCAGAGCAGGAACGAAGAACTGTCCGAGCGTGTACTGAGTCTGCAACAGGAGGCTATCCAGGCCCGGCTGGCGATGGATACCGCACGTCAGGAGTATCGCGACTCCAGCGAAACGCTGAACAATCTGACCCGCCAGGCGGATTTCTATATCGCCCAACTCAATATTGTCATTCGCAGCCAGCAGGACAACGCGCTCTATACCCTGATTCAACGCGGTTATCAGCGCGCCGTTGAACGTTATCAGTCGGCCCTGGCGGCCAGCAATATGGCAAATACCCAACTGGAGTCTGCAAAATCCGAGCTGGCCCGTGCCACGGCGTCACTCAATTCGTTAAATGCCGGGCTGGGGGCGGCAAAAGCGGCAGCCTTTGCCGCGTAACGATTCGGCAGGGGTCGCGTTTATCTGCCGGGCCGGTCTTAGGATCGCGCCCCGGCCGTGACGCGGCGTCAACGGGCCAGACGACAGATTAACGAGGTACAGAGAACATGACGTCAACCAGGCATCGCGTGATTGCCCCGGAGCACAATATTGCCGCGCTTTATCGTGAAACGGGCTGGCTAGCACAAGTCATTGAACAGGTCATTCGCTGTTATCTGCGCCAGCCGGGGCATGAAAACCACTGGCTGGAAATAGCCCCTCCGGCGCTTGAACGGCACAGCAGCGTCTACGCTGATTTAGTGCTGCACTGGGAGCTTAATGTTTTCGAGCGGCTGGCGCTGGCGCTGACACTGGCACCCGCTATTCGCCCCGACGCGCTGGACCGGCTGTTTGGGCTTAATCAGCATACCGATCGCGGGTTCAGTGAATTTGGCGGGGTGACGGATAAAGCGTTCAGCGGGTTTGTGCCTACCGGGCAGACGCTCAACTTTTTGTTAGCGGGAAACGACCCGGCCTGGCGGCTTGAGACCATGCATATTCTCTCGCCCCGACACCGTTTTATGGCTGAGCAGGTCACGACACTGATGCCTGCCGACCCGGCGTTACCCGCGTGGGCCGGGGTCTATCGCCTGAATGAACCGTGGCTGACATTTCTTATCACCGGCCAGCATCCGCGCCCGGAGATGAGTATGGACTTTCCCGCTCACCCTCTGGAGACGCCGCTACAGTGGAATGAGCTGGTGTTAGATGATCGTGTGATGGCGAAAGTCGACGAGATCCGCGCCTGGCTTACCTACGGCGATACCCTGATGCAAGACTGGCAACTGGATCGGAAAGTGAAACCGGGCTATCGCGCGCTCTTTTATGGCCCACCAGGGACCGGGAAAACGCTCACTGCCGCATTGCTGGCAAAGGTGAGTGAACGCGAGGTCTACCGGGTGGATTTGGCGATGGTGGTCTCAAAGTACATTGGCGAAACGGAGAAAAACCTCTCCCGTGTCTTTGACGCCGCGAGCCATAAAAACTGGATCCTCTTTTTTGATGAGGCAGACGCTCTGTTCGGCAAGCGTACCGCCACGCAATCCTCAAACGACCGCCATGCCAACCAGCTAACAGGTTATCTGTTGCAGCGCATCGAAGATTTCCCCGGCACGGTGATTCTGGCCACCAACCTTAAAGCCAATATGGATGAGGCCTTTACCCGTCGCTTCCAGAACATGGTCGAGTTTACCTTACCCGGCCCTGATGAACGTTTACTGCTCTGGCAGCAGGCGTTTGAGGATGTGTGTGAATTAGGCGACGACATTGATTTGGTGCAAATTGCCGATGATTTTGAACTCTCCGGGGGGCAAATCATCAACGTTTTACGCCAGTGCGCGCTACAGGCCATCAGCCATGACCAGCGTGTGGTGTACCGCGATGAATTGATCGGCGGTATTCGTCAGGAGTTTCACAAAGAGAACAAAACGATGCGTTTTTCGTCTTCTGGCGCATCGCCGTTTTCGCCGCCGCAAGAGCCCTAAACCATGGCAAAGTACACGCAACGTCGCGCAGAAGCCTCGGGAAAGCCGCACCAGCAGGCGGCGCAACATCCGGTGCGCCCCGCGTTACAGGATAATCGTTCATCGGCAAAAACGGGCATCCCCGGCAAATTGAAAACCGGCATGGAGGGGGTATCCGGCATGTCGCTGGACCATGTAAGGGTGCATTACAACTCGGACAAACCCGAGCAGTATGGCGCCCACGCCTATGCGCAGGGGAGCGATGTTCACCTGGCGCCTGGTCAGGAACACCATCTACCCCATGAACTGGGGCATGTTGTGCAGCAGGCGCAAGGAAGGGTGAGTGCGACACGCCAGATGAAGGGCGCGGCGCTAAATGACGATCCAGGGCTGGAGGCCGAGGCAACACAACTGGGTAAACAGGCACAGGCCTCCGGCAGCGTCCGTCATCTCGCTGACAACCGGACGCCTGCGGGCTCCGGCACGATACAGCGTTATGCGTGGCAGGGCGAGAACGCAGTGATGCAGCGCAGTGTGGTGTCCGATTTTACGTGGTCGCTTCTGAATTCACAGTTCAAAACGCTTGGGCTGAATGGTCTGTTGACGCTTGCCGATACGGGAACACTCTATCTATTGACCCGTCTTGAAACCTTTACCCAAATTGTGGGTAAAGTGACGACGTTCGCCAATGCGTTGACTATCGCTATTAATATCTGGGATGCCATTCCCGCGCCCGTCAAAACCGGGATTTTGTTTCTCACCGGGAAAGTGGCGACCTATTTACCGAACGAGACAATAGTGAATTACAGCCACACGCTACTGGTCGCCGCCGATGGCGACGGAGCCGTGGGGCGGTTGCGTACGGTACTGGACTATCTGCAAATGATTATTCAGGCAGTTAAAAACCCGGTCACCAGCGTTTTTAACTTAGGGAAACATATTTATTCCACGTGGTGGGGAGGCGAAAAGACAGAATCCACCCACGAAGACAAAAAAGCCACCACCCCAGAGGAGCGCAAGAAAGATCTCGCCAGTATCGATTTGCATATCATCTGGCTGAAAGTAGGCTCGATTGGCCTGAAAAACACCCAGAAAAAAGATGAGGATAAAGACGAACAAAAAGGCGGTTTGCATGCCACCTTCGCGCTGGGATATCGCCTGTTTGATTACCAGGGCAGCTATGGTGAGGACGGTAAGCTGACATTAATTCTGCCCTGGGAAGGCGGCGCGATTTTACAAGCCAGAGAACCGATTTCACTGGTTAATAAAATTGTATTTGGCGGTGATTTTTTTGTTGTACGTCAATTGCATATGACGTCGCTGAGCGTCAGTAATGAGGGTCTGGATGAACTGGCCTTTTCGTTGCAGGAATTTTCTCTTGGTAACGGTACCGTTTCCGCAACGAACGTTACGGCGGAATATAAAAAAGCACAGGGGGCGATTTTCGAGGCGCAAAAAGCCGGGCTTAAGATTTATGACTGGGAAGCGGATGCGCATCTTACACTGAATCTGGCCGCCGATGGGACGTTTGAACAGGGGAGTATGACAAATTTTAAAGAGAGCGCAGGCCTGGTCACAATAGAAAAGGCGCAGTTGAGTAACAACGATGGTTTTATGCTGGAGAAAGCCCAGCTCAATCTCGAAAAACTGACCCAACTGGATATTAAAGCAACAATCGCGCAGTTGCAGATCAAGGAAGGATTGGTAAAAGGCAGCGGAGATATTACGGGGCAAAATATTCGTCTGCTGGGTGAAAAGATCATACTTGAACACATAAAAGGCGAAGCCACAGCAGAGCCCGGTCATTGGTCTGCTAGTGTTGATGCGACGTTAAAAATGCTCTTCTCTGAGGTTAATGCACAGGGAAGCGCGAAAATAAGTTATGACAGCAAAGAGAAAATAACGCATATCGAAATTTATGATGGGCAGATTACGGCCAATTATGACGCGTTTAGCTTTGCCGCGACTGATTTAGGTTATAACCATGATCAGAAACGTTTTTCAATGAAATCAGCAAAACTGCTTATTAAATCCATTGGTGTTGAAGGCAGCGTCAGCAATGTCACCATTGACGAAAATGGAATTAGCTTTGCCACCGCTATTGTGAAAGGACCGGATAAGATCACTTTATTCGACGGGTTTACGCTGGATCAATTGCAACTGTTGATTAAGCAAAACGGTGAATCCATGACGCTTTCCAGTAATGCAACGCTCGAGCGGGCAAAAGTCAAAGGGAAGGCGAAACAGTTAGAAATTGGTTTTGATGCTGACGGATTTAAAGGATCGCTCGCATCG
Source organism: Citrobacter sp. BDA59-3 (assembly GCF_015167655.1). NCBI lineage: Bacteria > Pseudomonadati > Pseudomonadota > Gammaproteobacteria > Enterobacterales > Enterobacteriaceae > Citrobacter > Citrobacter sp. BDA59-3. The sequence goes on along the minus strand of NZ_CP063427.1, from coordinate 2,768,367 downwards.
GCTGATGTCACAACGTCGCTATTTGGTCTGGATATTCAGAATGGGCAGGTCGATAAAGACGGGTTTTCCGTGGAGAGCGCAACACTTAAGCTACTACCCGCCAGCGAGAACAGTAATGGCAAGGAAATGACCGATTTTGTTCCCGATTTTAATAGTGGATTGATGGATTTTCTTCCCTTCGGCTCCGTGGCTTTCAAAGTGGAAGGGGTTAACCTGAATAAAACAGGCTTAACCATCAGATCATTCAAACCGAAGCTGGATGAGATAAGGTTTTCCGCATTTGGGGCTAGCGCCCGGCTAAATCTTGAACAGATGTTTGGTGAGATTGGCTATAAAAAATCACTTTCGCTACAGGAGCTCGCGGTCGGTTTGCCGCTGCATGTTTCCATGATATTCCCCGTATTCCCTGGCCTTGAGGTTTATGGCTCCCTGGGCGCAGATGCGAATCTGGACATTGATATTCTGCTTAATGCCAAAGGTCAAGAGGGGGTCTGGTCGGTAGGCGATCATGCGAAATTTAGCGGCGCTATTTTGCTGCGCGCCGAGCTGGGGGCGAATATCGGCTCACAGGTTATCGCCGCGCTGAGTGCCGGTTTCTTTGCACAAGGGAAGGCCATGTTACACAGTAATGCGGGTCTGCAGGGAGCCGCGAAATTTAATCGCAAAAAACGGACATTCGATGCCATTAAACCGTTAATTATTGACTACAGTTTTAAGCCGGAAGCCGTTGCCTCTATCGGCGTGGTTATTAAAGCCAAAGCACTTTATTTCATTAACAAAACCCTGTTTGAATATACGGCTGCCGAGTGGCGGATGGGGAATTACGAGTTGACAGGTAAAATTGGCGACAATAACGATAAGATGGTCCCCGAGACGCCGGAACATCTGGGTATAGAAGGCAATAAACTCAATTCGCCAGACTATCGTGAAATCAAAGGCGAAGAGGAGCAATCCTTATTAAAAAGCAACCGCACAATAGGCGGTAGCGGCGATATCCGCAAAGCAATGCTCAATCGTGAAAGAGAAGAGGTGGAGCTGCTATTAAAAGCATTAAAGCAGGAGAGTGTTGTTGCCGCCAAAAAGCGCGAAGCCATCAAAGAAAAATATATCAAGTTAATGAGCCGGAAAGTTATCTATTTCAATACCATTCACGAAGGTATGAACAGTACAGATGTCAATCAGCGGCTGTTGGAATTTAATGAAAAATTTGGTCTTGAATTATTAAAAGAGCAATATGAAGCCCTGGTATATAAAGAAGAACAATTAACAAAAGATATTCAAATTAATATCGGTAAAATGGAAAAACTGGCAAAGATAAATCCCGCTATCCTGGAAGAGAATGGACTGGCATTGCCACTGGCCAAAGTGGATGAAAGTAAAAATCAGGCCCAAAGACTGCATTTTCCTGATACACAGGCTCTTGAACAATCACTTGAGATGGCCAGTGAGACGCTGGAGAAGGCAATTGCGCAAGACAATATCGTGATGGCGGGTCTTGCAGGGGTAATGAGCCCTGCTGACTTTATATCCTATTCAACCACCAGTGGATTATTTGGTAAGACCGTCCGTAAAAATATCCAAAGTGTCGATAACGCGCTTGCAGCCTTCCATAACGATAAATCCGAAGCGAACCTGAAATTACTGGCGCAGGCTATCAAAATCTATCTGACAATCAGCCCGGAAAGTGGCAGGGGGCCGGTGGTGAAAGTATTACAAGAACAGGTACGAGCGGCGCTTAAGACGTTCCATTGACATCATAAACGGGCAGACCGACGCGCAGGCCTGCCCGTAGAAAACGCTACACCAGGCCGGTGGACTTGAGGACCGCGTGCAGGTGCTCTTTGTCTTCGCCTGCCAGTGGGCGCAGAGGAAAAGGCAGACAGGAAGGGCCGACCACGCCCATGATTTCCGCCGCCGCCGCCATCACTCGCAGGCTGCGGTGAATACGAAACAGTTGCCACAGCGGTTCTAGCTGGTCGGACAGTTCGCCTGCAAGCCGATGATTCCCCGCCCGCGCGGCGCGGGTGAGGGCCAGGCTTACCTGTGGGAAAAGCCCGCCAATCACCGAATACCAGACATCGCACCCAGCCGCAAAGCCGGTTGCTGCCTGCCAGTCGCCGCTGATCCCAATGGTGACGGACGCAGGAATGCGTGCGCGTAAATCGTCAAGGCGCTCTTTGCCTTTCGTGGGATCGGTTGAGACCGCAGAAAGCTTGATTGAAGAGACGGCGGAAAGCGAGGCAATCTCAACGAGTAAGTCATCCGTAAAGGCAAAACCGGTGGTCGCCGGGTTATCGTAGAGACACAGCGGCACGGAAAGGTGGCGGGTGACGGTTTCGTAGAGTGTATAAACCTCTTCCGCATTAAGCTGTTGATAGGAGACCGGGGCCATCATAACGGCTTTCACCCCGGCGCGCTGTGCGTCTTCGGCAATGGCCAGCACATCGTCCAGGCGGATCGCGCCGATGCTCACCAGCACCGGAATCCCTTCGGCGTGCTGGACGGCCAGCTCTGCTACGCGGCGACGCTCATCGCGCGTGAGGTAGGCATAGCTGCCTGTCGAGCCCACTGCGCCGATGGAGTCCACGCCCGCTGCGACAAGGTTAGTAATCAGATGAACAAACGCGGCTTCATCCACGTTGTTGTTGGTAATAGGGGTGAGTGGAAAGGCACTCAGACCTCTTAGCATACTGCTCCTCCTGCCGTGAAAAAGGCACTTATATCGGGGCATAAGTGCTCAGATAAACCGGTTAACGTGCAAACCTGCGTGATCCTGCCACGCAAACAATGACCCCCATAGTGACCAGGATCATCATGACGCTGACGGACTCTTGTAAAAACGTCGCTGCCAGCGCCAGTGCAAAAAAGGGTTGCAGGAGCTGTAGCTGCCCGACAGCGGCGATGCCCCCTTGCGCCAGCCCTTTATACCAGAACACGAAACCAATCAGCATGCTGAACAATGAGACATAACCCAATGAAAACCATGCGGGTTCGCTGATCCCTGAAAAGCTGGCCGGGCGGGTTAACACGGCAACGGTTAACATTAACGGTAGCGCAATGATGAGCGCCCAACTGATCACCTGCCAGCCGCCGAGTACTCGCGTTAAGCGGGCACCTTCAGCATAGCCCAGGCCGCAGACAACGACCGCCGCCAGCATCAGTAAATCGCCCACCGCCGAAACGGTAATGTCCTGACTTAAGGCAAACCCGGTCACCAGTAAACTGCCCAGACCTGAAAAAATCCAGAAGGCCGGACGTGGCCTTTCACCGCCGCGCAGGACGCCGAAAATGGCGGTAGCGAGCGGCAGCAGTCCGAGAAATACGATGGAGTGCGCCGAGGTTACATGTTGCAGGGCAAAGGCGGTAAGCAGAGGAAAGCCAACCACCACACCAAGTGCGACCACCATCAGCGAGAGAACCTGGGCGCCGTTCGGGCGTTTTCCCCGCAGGGTGATGACCAGAAATAAGGCCAGCAGACCGGCGATAGAGGCGCGGGCGACGGTGAGAAACAGGGGATCGAAATCCAGCACCGCGGCGCGGGTGGCCGGAAGCGAACCGCTAAAAATGATCATACCGATAAAGCCATTTATCCAGCCGCTCAGGGGCGGGTTGTCTTGCTTCTCTTGCACAGTGCACCTCAATGTAGCGTTATTGTTATCTGAACTTGTTTGACAGCACTGAGCATACGGCCGAGAATTCATGACAATCAAATTATTGTCATGGATACAATCGTGAAAGCACGCTACAAAAGCCTCGTTGACGAGTTTGCCAGGGCCATCAAATCCGGTGAACTGATAGCCGGAACACGGTTACCGACCCACCGCGTTTTGTCGGCGCAGCACCATATTTCGCTGGTCACGGCGACCCGTGTCTATGCGGAACTGGAGGCCATGGGGCTGGTCAGCGGTGAGACGGGGCGCGGGACGTTTGTCAGAGAGATTATGTTGCCGCGCGGGCAGGGTATCGATCGTCATGCGATCGCCTCCGATGTGATTGATCTGAGCTTTAACTACCCGGCGCTGCCCGAACAGGCGGAGTTACTGAGAACCGCGCTGCGCCAGCTTTCGGTCAGCGGTGATATTGAATCGCTGCTGCGCTATCAGCCGCACGGGGGGAAAACCAGCGAACGTAGCGTGTTTGCTGATTACCTGGCGCAGTTCGGGGTAAAGACGGCCCCTGAGAATCTGATGATTGTCAACGGGACGCAGCACGGGCTGGCGGTCGCGGTGATGGGGTTGCTCAAACCCGGTGATGTGGTCGCGGTTGACGCGCTGACCTACCCCGGCTTTAAGGTGCTGGCCGAACAGTTTCATCTGGAACTGGTGGCGGTACCGGCCTGCGGGGAGGCGATGGATCCGGAGGCATTGCGTAAGCTGTGCAAAAAGCGTCGGGTGAAAGCCATTTACACTATGCCCACGCTGCATAATCCTCTGGGGTGGGTAGCAAATGATGCGTTTCGCCGCGAAATGGCCGCTATCGCCTGCGAACACGACCTGCTGATTATCGAAGATGCTACCTATGTCTGGCTGGTGGATAACCCGCCGCTGCCCATCCACCACTACGCGCCTGAAAGAACCCTCTATCTGGCCGGTTTTTCGAAAAATGTGGCCTCCGGGCTGCGCGTGGGGATGGTGGTCGCGCCCGCGGATAAAAAGCAGGGTATTGAACGTGCCATAAGGGCAACCACATGGAATACGCCCGCCCTGATGACGGCGATTGTCTGCGGTTGGGTGCTCGATGGCACAGTGGCGCGGCTGGAGCAGTTAAAAAGGGAGGATGCCCGCTACCGGCAGGCCGTGGCGCGCGAGTATCTGGCGCCGCTGCACTGCGTAAGCCATCCATCTTCTTATTTTGTCTGGCTGCCGTTACAGGAAGAGGTGCGCGCGGATCGTGTGGTCAGCGCGTTACTTAAAGAGAACATTTCACTGACCACCGCCGAACCGTTCAGTACTTCCATTCACACACCGCACGCGCTGCGCATGGCTATTGGCTCGGTGGATATCGATACCCTGAAAAGTGCTGCCCGCAAAGTCAGTGAAACCATTGAGTATTTCAACGCCCAATAGCCTCTTACGTCACGCTACGCCTTAGCGGAAAAAGCGAGCAGGGGTTTTCGCGTCCTGCCCGGCGTTTTATACAACGCGATGGCCTCTTGCCAGTGAGCCAGCGGAAAGAGGCTGGCGTCATTGAGCTGGCTTTGGCGCAGTAACGTCCAGAGTTCAGCAAACAGCGCCTGCCACTGCGCTGCTGAGACAGCATCCAGAACGTTGCGAATATGGAACCACTGGGTCGGTGGATGGTGGGGAAGAACGCGATAAGGCTGGCCGGAAAGCAGGCCATAGCTGACAAATAGCGCTGTTTTGCGCATGGATGAGAGCAATAAGTCGGCAAGTTTGCCGCCGGTGGCGTCATACACAATATCTGTCGTTTGCGCCAGGGTCTCGATTTCCGCGGCGCGCGTCTCCTCAAGCGGGCGAATGCCGCATTCAGCCAGCTTTTGCCGATGAACGGGCGAGCGATGAACGCCCGTGACGCTCAGCGCACCACGCCTGAGCGCCCACTGGCCGAGCAGAGCGGCGCAATCCGACCCGGCGGCGGTAATCAGCACATGTTTTCCAACTGGCGGGTAGAGATTAAGCATTAACAGCGAGGCAAGCGGGTTGATGTACGCCCTGGCCGCCAGCGTATCGCTGATATCGTCCGGTACCGGCACGGTAAAGGCCGCCGGGCAGTCAACCAGGCGTTGCCAGGTGCCCTGTCCGCGCAGCGGCAACACCCGTTTTCCCAGCAGATGGGCGGACTGCGGTGGTGCCTGAATAACGGTGCCCACACCTTCATAACCGGCAATGGCGGGCAGGGCGATCCGGTGGCGATACGCGCCGGTGATGGGGATAAGATCAGAGGCATTGACCGGGGAAAGCGCCATTGCGACCCGCACCCTGTCAGCCGTCAGTTCCTCTGCCTCTACCCTTTGCAGTGACAGCACTGATTCTGGCGCCCCAAAGGTGCGATAGATAAGGGCGGTGTTATCACTCATGGGTGTGGTTCGCGGATGATCAATTTGCCGCGTACCAGCAGCATAAAGGTTTTCACCATCAGTAGCCCAATCACCAGATTACAGGCGAAAAACAGCGGGAAGGCGATCCAGTGCAGTGCGCCGTCGGGAGAGCCGTGCCCCAGTTTCAGGGCCGTAGTCGCCAGCGATACCACGCCGAACGAGAAGCTCCAGAAAGAGGGATTAAACGGCTGCGCGCTGTACCAGGGGATGAGGCGAATCATATACAGCGTTTGCAGCAGACCATAACCAAAGAGCAGTTTGGCAAAGACATCCGCCTGACCGCCGTTCAGCATCAGCCAGGCACTACAGGCAACGAACGCCGGGGCCATCTGAATGCCAAGCGAGGTGCGAACCGCAGGCGACATCTCTTCCAGATTACGCATGCGACTCAGAATGGCCGGTTCGAGACTCAGCCAGGAGAAAACACCGGCGCCTAAAAAGAGCAGGCCGACATCGGTAAAGCCCAGCGCGCCACAGGCCATGGCGCTGATAAAATTGTTCGCCACGCCAGGCAGGTACAGCCCCGGCGTGGTGGCCTCTTTCGGGTGCGTGCCGCGCCATAATCCGGCGGTTTGCCAGGCGGAATAGTTTAGCTGGGCGGTAACGGCAACCAGAAACAGGATCAGGGCAAGCGTATAACACCAGGGTGTCAGGCCAATGGCAACCAGCATACTGGTGGCAGGCGCAAGGCTGACAAAACTGCTTTTCAGCGGATGGTCGATCTCCTCACGCAGGGTGCCTGTATGGCGTATCAGACGGGTGATGAACGCAAACATCAACAGCGCCCAGATAAGAATAGCGAGAATGACCAGCACATCGGCAGGCAGGGTGGTGACAGGCCAGATGGTGGCGGCAAATCGCCAGGAGAAACCCAGGCCGATAATGCCCAGTACCATGCCAAAATAACCGGCGGGAAGGTTAATATGCGTTTTGTTCATCTGTTTTTTGCTTGTATGGTCGTGCGAAGCTGGAAGTGTATAGAGTTGCAGGCAGGGCGTAAACGGCAGCAGGAAGCAGGCGGGCTAAAAGTGAGCAGGCGCGTGGCCTGCTCAGGGGAACGGCTTTTAACGTGACGGTGTCACGTGTTTTTACCCTAAACGACGGTGCGTATCGCTATGGACGCCTGAACAGGACGATAGAGCGGCCCTCCAGTTCAAAATCCATCTCTTTGGTGATAACCAGCCCACGTTTGGCGTTTTCTGCGGTGGAAATCTCCAGCACCCAGCCACCTTCGCCAAACTGCGGAATACGAAACGGCACATTGCCTTCAAACGGGTTAATGAGCATCAGAACATCATGCCAGATACCTTTTTCCGTTTGCAGGTCCGGACGACTGATATAGACACCGAGCGTCGAACCCTCATCCCACTGTTCCGGTTGCTGGAAACCGCCCCCGGCGTTAAACCACTCGATCACCATGCCATCGCGCCAGTTTTCACGGCGCAGCAGCGGCTGGTCGGCGCGAAGTTTAATGACGTGGCGGGTAAACTCATGCAGTGTTCTGGCCGTTTCCGGCAGGTTATCCCAGTGCACCCATGAGATTTCACTGTCCTGACAGTAGCCGTTATTGTTCCCCAACTGGCTGCGACCAAACTCGTCGCCCGCAAGCAGCATGGGCGTGCCGTGAGAGAAGAACAGTGTGGCAAGGAAGTTACGTTTCTGCCGCTCGCGCACGGCGTTAATGCCTTCATCCTCTGTTGGACCTTCCGCGCCATAGTTGCAGGAGCGGTTATCGTTATGGCCGTCTTTGTTGTCTTCGCCGTTGGCTTCGTTGTGCTTGTCGTTGTATGACACCAGATCGTTAAGCGTGAAGCCGTCATGGGCGGTAATAAAGTTAACGCTGGCCCACGGGCGACGTCCGCGCAGATCGTACAGGTCGCCGGAGCCCAGCAGGCGGGCGGCGAAATCGCTGGAGACATTATCGCCATGCCAGTATTCACGCACCGTGTCGCGATATTTATCATTCCACTCGGCCCAGCCTGGCGGGAACCCACCTACCTGATAGCCGCCCGGACCGATATCCCAGGGTTCGCCAATCAATTTCAGTCGTGACAGCAAAGGGTCCTGCATCATGGCGTCAAAAAAGCCGCCGCGCTGGTCGAAGCCTTCCGGTTCACGTCCCAGAATGGTCCCCAGGTCAAAGCGAAAGCCGTCGATATGCATCGACTCTGCCCAGTAACGCAGCGAATCCATCACCATTTGTAGCACCCGTGGATGCGAGGTGTTCACCGTATTACCCGTACCGGTATCGTTAATGTAATAGCGATGTTGCTCAGGCAAGGTACGATAGTAGGAGAAATTATCGATCCCCTTAAACGAGAGCGTTGGGCCCAGTTCGTTGCCTTCCGCCGTGTGGTTATAGACCACATCGAGGATCACTTCGATCCCGGCATCATGAAAGGCGCGGACCATATCGCGCACGCCCTGAATGCCTTTCGGACCGTAATAACGCGAAGCTGGGGCAAAGAAGCCCAGGGTGTTATAGCCCCAGAAATTTTTCAGCCCCTTGTCCAGAAGGTGCTGATCATCCGGAAACCAGTGGATAGGCAGCAGTTCAACCGAGGTGATGCCGAGATTTTTGATGTAATCCACCGTCGCCTTGTGGCCCATGCCTTCAAAGGTGCCGCGCAGTTCCTGCGGCAAGGCGGAGTTGAGCTGGGTAAAGCCCTTCACATGCGTTTCATAGATAACCGCACTGGACCAGGGAATGGCCGGGCGGTGTTGGTCCTGCCAGTCAAATTCATTCGGATCGATCACCCGGCATTTGGGCATATAGGGGCCGCTGTCGCGGGTATCAAACGTCAGATCTTTATCTTCATGTAACAGGTCGTAGGCAAAGTGCGATTCATTCCACTCCACATTGCCAACCAGTTCGCGGGCGTACGGGTCAACCAGCAGTTTATGCGGGTTAAAACGGTGACCATTTTCCGGGTCGTAAGGCCCGTGGACGCGAAACCCATACAGTGCGCCGGGTTTCAGTCCGGGAACGTAGCCGTGCCAGATTTCATGGGTGTACTCCGGCAGATCGAGCCTTGCAATCTCCTGTTTGCCGTCGGGAGCATAGAGACACAGCTCAACGCGCTGCGCGTGGGCGGAAAAGAGCGCGAAGTTGACGCCCTCACCATCGTAATTAGCGCCGAGCTGGTGATAATTTCCTGCCGTAATGGTAAATGACTTTCCGTCTGACATTTTTTCCTTCTCCCGCGAATTAAGATTTTGCCATAAATACAAAAGGTTAAAATGAACTATACAAAACGCGTACGGGCAGACTGCCATCACCTGACGCCAGGTTAACGCCGTCGTTCAGGTCTTCTTCTTTTCCGGTAAACAGATCCCGATAGCGCCGCCCGGCAAGCGCATCCGGCAGCGTGACCGTTGTCTCCAACCCTGGCGGGTAGAGCCGGTCGGGGTGAGCCGCCAGCGAATCGAAGACCAGACGCGGGACAATAACAACCAGCGCCTCCTTGCCAGTGGTACGGGCAAAGGCGATAACATTCTTCGCCTGCGACCCTGACGCTGAAAGCGGCAGATAGTCACCCGTGCGAAACAGCAACGGTTTTTGCTGGCGGAAACGGGCAAGGAGTGCGATGGCCTGCTGTTTCGTCCTGCCGCTAAACCAGGTGTCTTTGTCGGTAGTGAGTGGCTTTTCCTCATCGTCAAGCGCGCTGGCCAGCGCAAAGAAATCCGGTTCGCGGCGATTATCGGGATCCACAAGGCTAAAGTTAAACGCCTCGCTCCCCTGATAAATATCCGGCACACCGGGCGCAGTAAGCTTAATTATTGCCTGGGTCAGGCTGTTCACCAGTCCGGCGCGAATAAAAGGTTGCAGGGAGCGGTGGAAATCGACCAGAAACGACTGGTTTTCCGCCGAGAGCAGATGAGTGACATAGCCGAGCACCGCCTGTTCGTAGGCATCGTTGGTGTCCCCCCAGCTTGTACGTAGTTTCTCCTCGCGCAGCGCTTTTTCCACATAGGGCAAAAAACGGGCTTCCAGGGCTTTCAGGCCTTTACGATCGTCCGGGCGTAATGTAACGGGCCAGGCGCCGGCCAGCGCCTGATAGATCATCCATTTGCTGCCAGAGCGCGGGGCGGCGCCGTCATCAATGAGCACCACTTTGGACTTGTTCATTTCGCGCCAGCGAACAACGCACTGCGCCCAGCGTTCGGGCGCTTCGGTGAGGGTATAGAGCCGGGCGCGGCTATCCTCACCCCGTTTGGTGTCATGGGTGGAGGTGGTCGACAGGGCATCCGGCTGTCGCTCGCGGCGGGTTTGCATTGCCTCATGGAACGCGGCCAGCGCGTACGGTCGCGGTAGCGGTTCAGAGCCCACTTCATTGAGCGCCAGCGCCATGTGCTGACGGAAAAAGAGGGTATCTTCCACCGATTTCGCCATCAGCGGCCCGGTCAGTTGCTGAAAGCGGGTGCGGAAGGTGAGCACATTATGAGCGGTGCTCTCCTTCACCTCGCCAACAAGAATCCGTTGCAGGAAATCCAACGCTTCAGGATCCGGCAGGGTACCGGGCGCTCTCACCGAATCGGCCACCTTTTGCAGCAGAGCACGGTCCGCCGGGGGCAGCCCACTGTCGGTGCCGTAGGTACGGTAGACGGGGAAGGCGACCAGCAATTCGCGCAGCGCCGTACTGAGGGCGGTTTCATCGAGCGCGACACCTTCCGCTGTGGCAATCTCCAGGCTGAGCCTGAGCAGGGTGTTGAATTCCCCTTCAAAATTGCGCCCTGACATCAGCAGCTTCGCGGCCCGCAGCTCGTTTGCCATATCAACCGTTCTACCCAGCACCTCTTCGTAGGTCTGGCTCACGGTCTCCATATTGTCGCCATCGACCAGTGCGTCGGATAACGCGGCGATAAATTCATAACCGGTGGTCCCGGAGATGGGCCAGTCTTGGGGTAGCTGTTCGCCTTCACCCAGGATCTTCTCCACGGTGATATAGCAGTCCGGCCCGGCCTGTTGGCGCAAATGGTCAAGGTAGCCTTTCGGGTCTGCCAGCCCGTCAATATGGTCGACCCGCAGCCCGTCAACAACGCCGCTATGCACCAGTTCGAGGATTAGCCGGTGGGTGTCATCAAAGACGGTTTTATCTTCAACGCGTACCCCCACCAGACCGGTTATCTCGAAAAAGCGGCGGTAGGAGAGCGAATGGGGCGCGTCACGCCAGCAGGTGAGTCGCCAGGGTTGCCGCTCATGCAACGCGCTGATGGCTGATTTATCCGTCAGGTTCAATATCGCGTCGGGGTCGTCCTGCCAGCTTTCCGGCGTCAATGGGTAAAAACTATCGTAATAGGCAAAGGCGGGATGTCCGGTTTCCGGGTCCGGCTGCACGCGGATCTCATCACGCGCCAGCACATTTTCAAAGGTATCGCCCAGGAAAGGCAGTGTCAGCGGGCGCGTCCAGTCGATATCAAAATGGTGGGCGTAACGGCTTTGCGGACCGTGTTCGATAACATCGCGCCACCAGCGGTTTTCCAGCGATGCCGCCATATGGTTTGGCACAATGTCGAGGATCAGACCCAGCCCGGCCTCTTTAAGCGCATTGACCATGCGATCAAACCCCTTGCGACCGCCAATGGCCGGGTCGATTTCATTGGCGTCTGTTACGTCATAACCGTGGGTGGACCCTGTGGTGGCGGTAAAAACCGGCGAGGCATACAGGTGGCTCATGCCGAGGCGTTTAAGATAGGGCACCAGCGCCGCGGCGCGATCAAAGGTCATGCCGTTACGAAACTGAATACGGTAAGTTGCCGTTGGAATGGTCATTGCGCATCTCCTGACGCGAGGTGAACCACAATCGAGTGTGGCGGCAGTTCGGTTGTCATAGCGGGGCGGGCAAACAGCGTTTTGCCAGGAAGCTCGGGAGCGGGCCGGGCCTGTTCGCCGAGATTGAGCGCCATCGATAACGTGCCGCCAGGGAACGTCCAGCGTACGGCGAGATAGCCGGGCGCGGTATCCACGACCGTACCGTTATGGCCCGTCGCGTGGGCGAGTAACGGCACAATGTACTGCTGACGCAGCAACAGCAGTTCACGGGTTAAAGATAGCCATGCTTTACCTTCCGCGCTTTGCTGCGCCTGCCAGTTGAGTTTCGACATCGTGAAGGTGCGTTCGTCATTGGGATCGGGGACATCGACACCGTCATAGCCGGAGTGGCCGGCAAATTCGTTTGCGCGGCCTTCGCGTACAGCGCGGGCGAGATCGCCATGGAAATCGGTAAAGAACAGGAAAGGCCGCGTCTCGCCATACTCTTCACCCATAAAGATCAGCGGAATGTGCGGGGAGAGCAGCAGGGCAGCAAGCAGACACTGGCTGCGTTCCGGCCCGGCGAGGCTAATCAGTCGTTCACCTAAGGCGCGGTTACCCACCTGATCGTGGTTCTGGATAAAATCGACAAAGGCGGTGGGGGGCTGGCTTCGACTGTCCACACCGCGCGGTTCGCCGCTGTGCGGGGAGACTTCACCCTGATAGGCAAACCCTTCGGCGAGCGCTCTGGCAACCCATTGTTCAGGGGCGTTTGCGAAATCCTGGTAATACGCGTGGGTTTCGCCCGTCGCCAGCACATGCACCGCATTGTGGAGGTCGTCGTTCCATTCACCGGTAAAAAGCGGGACGGAACCGTCTTCATCGCGCGGGTGCAGGTCGGTGATGTTACGGCTGTCTTCTGTTGTGAGGTGAACGGGACGGTCGGTTACCTGTTGACGAATGCGCTGCGCGATCTCAATGAGAATGTGTTTTTCGGATTTATCCTTAATCTGATCGATGGCATCGAAGCGCAATCCATCAAGGCGAAACTCGGTCAACCAGTAGAGCGGCGCTTCCGCGATATAGCGACGGGCCGCATCCATATCATAAGCAATCCCCGCCCCCCAGGGGGTGGAACGGGAGGTATCGAAGAAGTCGGGTGACAGCAAGGCGAGATAATTGCCTTCCGGGCCAAAGTGGTTGAGCACAATATCAAGCACCACAGAAAGCCCAAGACCGTGGGCGGCGTCGACAAAAGCGCGGAAATCATCCGGCGTGCCGTAAGCGGAATGCGGTGCGTAGAGCAGTACGCCATCGTAGCCCCATCCCCGGTTGCCGCCAAATTGCGACAGGGGCATTACTTCAATCTGGGTAATTCCCAGTTCGGCAAGATAAGGCAGTTTCCTGATGGCTGCCTGGAGGGTGCCTTCCGGGGTAAATGTGCCGATATGTAGTTCGTATACAACGGTTTCTTCCCACGGACGCCCCTGCCACTGCGGGTGCTGCCAGCGGTACTGCGTGGGGTCAATGACCAGCGACGGACCATTGACATCCGCTTTCTGTGCGCGAGAGGCCGGGTCGGGAATCGTCATACCATCGTTAAGAACATACTGATATTCCGTGCCGGGCGTGACGTTTTCAACGGTAAGTTCAAACCAGCCCTCGTCGCACGGACGCATGTCCAGGTCTTTACCTGCAAGCCGTAGGGTGATGCCGGGTTGACCGGATGCCCAGAGACGAAACTGGACGGTACCGTTCCCAAGCCATTCGGCACCCCAGCTTTTATGAAATGATGTTGACTCCATTCAGTTACCTCGTTTAATGCAAAAGCGATCAATGGCCAAAAAGTGCCTTAAGAACGCGACACCTCAATGCATACGAAGGTGATCATAGACGATAATGGGAAAAATGATGTGACAGTGTCACGCCCAGGCGGGGCGGCAAAACAGCAGATATCGGCATACGGACCGATACCTGCGATCATCTTAAATGGCAGGAATGCTCTCCAGCGACGGGTAAATTGTCAGGCCGTGTTGTCTGGCGACCTCGATATCCATATCCGCCCCGCGCGATTCTCCGGCAATGCGATAGAGTGCGTCACAGCGGGTTATCAACCGATGCGCGACCGGGTAGAGCATCGCCTCACAGATTTCATCACCGTGCGATGTGGAACCCGCGGCTTTTGCCAGTGGCAAGGCCAACCATTCACCAATCACCGGAATATGGCCGCGTTGCCAGACCGCCAGCGCGGCCTCTTCAAGCCTGGCAAGGTTCTGCGCGATTAAGTCAGCCTTGCCCTGTGTCCCACTGCGATAAGGGCCAGCGATAAGAATGATTTGTCGGTTCATGATGCCCTCACAGTATTTTTTTTAGCGCGACATGGTAGAGCAGCATGATGGTCTTACCGTCGCAGATAAGGCCGCTGTCAATGGCCGCAAGGGCGTCATCCAGTGTCAGTTCCATGACTTCAATGTCTTCGCCTTCGGCTTCAATACCCCCGCCCTGGCTTATTTTGTCGCCCGATTGGTATTCCGCGGTGTAAAAGAACAGTTTTTCAGTGACAGAACCGGGGCTCATAAAGGCTTCGAAGACCTTTTGTACATTCGCCACGCGATAGCCGGTCTCTTCTTCGGCCTCTGCTTTAATGCGGTTTTCCGGATCCATGTTATCGAGCAGGCCAGCGGCGGCTTCAATCAGATAACCGTCATGTCCGTTGATAAAGACCGGAAAACGAAACTGACGTGTCAGGATAACCGTCCGTTTCTGGCGGTTATACAGCAGGATCGTTGCGCCGTTGCCGCGGTCATACACTTCACGATTTTGTCGTTGCCACTCTCCGTCGCGGCGGCGCAGGTCAAAGGTATATTTGGTGAGCGTATACCAGTCGTCGGACAGGATTTTGCTGTCCTCAATGCGTACTTCTGCACGTTTTGATTGCACAATACCACCTCCATACGTAGAGTAGGCATCATAAACAGCAATTTCGTGCATTATCAAGATCAATCGTGCAAAAACAGGAATAGCCTCATGCTTACCAGCCAACGCAAGCGTCTTATCCTCGAACAACTCGCCCGTGAAGGACAGGTGCTGTCGAAAGCACTCAGCACGCAATTTGCGGTATCGGAAGACACCATTCGCCGTGACCTGCGTGAACTGGCGGCAGAGGGGGAATTACAGCGCGTCCACGGCGGGGCACTTCCCGCGTCGGGAGCGACAGCCACCTTCGCCGAGCGCAAATCTCTGCGCCTGGATTCGAAAAAGCGGGTGGCGCAGAAGGGGGCTGAACTTATCCTGCCAGGCCAGGTAGTGATTATTGATGGCGGGACGACGACGGCGGAGCTGATCACCTTCTTGCCGCCGGATTTGCACATTACCGTCGTAACCCATAGCCCGAGCATTGCCCTCGCGCTGGTGGAACATCCGTGCATCGATGTCATTCTGATTGGTGGAAAGCTCTTTAAACACTCGGTTGTCACTACCGGAACTGCCGCTATCGAAGGGATTTCCGCTGTCCATGCGGATCTGTTTTTTATGGGGGTAACGGGAATACATGCCGAGGCGGGGCTGACCACCGGCGATTACGAAGAAGCCAGCGTCAAACGGGCATTCTCCCGCCGTGCGGCAGAGACCATCGTGCTGGCATCCGCAGAAAAAATAAATGCGGCCTCTTCTTATGTCATCGGTGAGTTAGCGATGGTGAATACGATGGTGGTGGAAGAAGAGGCCGATGCCGGGCTAATCGCCGCGCTTGAAAAGGCCGGTGTTGTGGTGGTGAAGGCAGACTGAAACAGGGCTCATCACCCTTCTGCGACAGAAAGTGATGAGCCCTGTTAGCCGATACTATTTCCGGTTAGCGCGTGGGTGCATAAAAGGCAGCATCCTCTCAAGGGTATTATCGCGAACAATGTAGTGATGGAACAGCGCGGCGGCGGCATGCAGGCCCACCAGGAAATAACCGGCGTTGGCGATCAATTCATGGACCGATTTCAGGCTGTGCTGAAGCTCCGGGTTTTTCGCCGCGGCGATGGGCATTTGCAGGCCCAAAAATGACCACTCCACCTGCCCGACATAGAGTGAAAGCACACCGAGCAGCGGCAAACTTAAAAACATCAGATAAAGCAAACCGTGTACCGCTTTGGCGGAGATGGTCTGCCAGCGCGGCGGCTGCGGAATAATCTCCGGATCATGATGGGTGAGTTTCAGACCAACACGCACCACCATTAATACCAGCACGCTTACCCCCGCTGTGTAATGGGTGAGAACCAGCAACGCGCGCGGCGCACTGCCCTTAGTGGTAAAGCCTTTTAATTCCATTGCCGCGTAGGCGATAACAATCATCAATAACACCAGCCAGTGCATGATGCGCTGACTGCGAGCAAATGTATTTTTCACCGGAATGTCCCTCATAGATAACGGTGAACCAGATATAAATAAACAACCTTAAGCCGACATTAATGGCACCGTCTCATAACAGTCTGAATGCTTATTATCCTGCTGTTTTTAATCTATTTTAGTAAATCCTCGACCTGCTTTTTTTATCTGTAACAAAGCCCGACAATGGGGAGAATTGTGTATTTCATGGGTTGTTGAGGCAGCAGTGAGGGTGTTTCTGCTGGCCCAAAATGCCATTGAACAATATATAATTTAATAATATATTAAAAAGTATATTGTGTGCGGTTGTAGATAAAGGTAAGTCACCCGTGAAGACACCCGATAAACAACATATGTACGCTGCTGCCGCCAAAGCGGCAGGGGTGCTGAAATCGATGGCCAATGAAGACCGCCTGCTGTTGCTGTGCCATCTGAGCCAGGGCGAAGCGTCCGTGGGTGAGATAGAACAGGCGCTGGGCATTACGCAGCCGACACTCTCACAACAACTGGGGGTGCTGCGTCGCCAGCAACTGGTGGAAACCCGGCGCGAAGGAAAGCAGATCTTCTACCGGGTCGCGGCACCGGATGTGCTGACATTGCTCAACACCCTTTACACACTCTATTGCCCGACACCGGAAAATGAGGAGGGAGAATGATGATTGACTGGACACACTTCACGCCGCTGGAATGCGCCATTGGTGGGGCGGTGATTGGGGCGGCAGCATCAATGCTGATTCTGTTTTGCGGACGGGTCGCCGGGATCAGCGGCATTCTCGGCGGCGTGCTATCGCGGGCAAATAACGATAAGGGCTGGCGAATAGCGTTTCTGCTCGGCATGGTGCTTTCCCCGGTGCTCTGGCGTCTGGCGGCGCCGCTGCCAGCGGTGAGCATCACGGCGTCCTGGCCGATGCTGGTCGTGGCCGGTCTTCTTGTCGGGGTAGGAACACGTTACGGTTCCGGCTGTACCAGCGGCCACGGTGTGTGCGGCCTGTCGCGTCTGTCGGTGCGTTCACTGATCGCCACGCTGATCTTTATGGCGGCCGCGTTTATTACCGTGTGGCTGGTCGGTTTCTGGCGTGGCTGAGCGTAAAAGGAGTGCTCTGATGAATAAAGTTTTTGCCTTATTGTCGGGTCTGCTGTTTGGTATCGGGCTGATTGTCGGCGGTATGGCCAATCCGGCAAAAGTCATTGGTTTTCTGGATATCACCCGCGTGTGGGATCCCTCGCTGGCCTTTGTGATGGGTGGGGCCATTAGCGTTGGCTTCTTTGCCTTTCGCGCGGCGGCCAGACGCAAACGGCCATTGTGTGGCGATAAGATGCATCTGCCCACCTCCAGTCACATTGATAAACGTCTGGTGGGTGGGTCGCTGTTATTTGGCACTGGCTGGGGGCTGGCGGGTATCTGCCCCGGCCCCGGGCTGGTGCTGCTGGGGGCCGGTTTCACTCAGGGGCTAATCTTCGTGCTGGCCATGCTTGCCGGGATGCTGCTTTTTCAGGGGATTGA
Organism: Citrobacter sp. BDA59-3; assembly: GCF_015167655.1. Classification (NCBI taxonomy): domain Bacteria; kingdom Pseudomonadati; phylum Pseudomonadota; class Gammaproteobacteria; order Enterobacterales; family Enterobacteriaceae; genus Citrobacter; species Citrobacter sp. BDA59-3. The sequence continues at coordinate 2,750,682 of NZ_CP063427.1, read as the reverse complement.
AGTGTACAGGCATCGTTAGTCACAGGCTCGTCCCGCGCATGGGGACGAGCCTTTTGCGATCACTGAGCGACCCAACCGCCGTCCATATTCCATGCCGCGCCGCGAACCTGGGACGCGGCGTCACTGCATAAAAAGAGAGCCAGCGCGCCCAGTTGTTCCGGGGTGACAAACTCACCGGAGGGCTGCTTCTCGCCAAGCAGTGAGTCGCGAGCCACGTCGGGGGCGATCCCGGAGGCAATGCGCTGATCAATCTGCTGTTGTACGAGCGGTGTCAGCACCCAGCCGGGGCACAGGGCATTACAGGTGATGTTGGTCTGGGCGTTTTCCAGGGCGATCACTTTCGTCAGGCCGACCACCGCGTGCTTGGCGGCGACATAGGCGGATTTCTCTTTCGAGGCCACCAGACCGTGCACCGAGGCAATATTGATAATGCGCCCCCAGTTGCGCTCTTTCATTCCAGGTAGCGCCAGGCGGCTGGTGTGAAAGACCGACGACAGATTGATCGCCAGGATAGCGTTCCACTTTTCGACCGGGAACTGTTCGACAGGAGCGACATGCTGGATCCCGGCGTTATTGACCAGAATATCCACGCCGCCATACTCCCTTTCCGCATACTGCATCATAGTTTCAATTTGCGCCGGGTCGCTAAGATCCGCGTCGTGATAACCGGGCCTGGCCCCATAGCGAGCGACTTTCTCTTTGGCGCGATCTACCTCGCCAAAACCGTTGAGAATAAGCTCTGCGCCCGCTTCTGCCAGCGCGCAGGCAATCCCCAGACCAATGCCGCTGGTGGAGCCCGTTACCAGCGCGACTTTACCGTTCAGATGCATCTTGTTCTCCTTAAACAATACCGGTCATGTAGAACACGCCGATCACAAACAGGACCGCCAGACTTTTAATCAGGGTGATGGCGAAAATGCCGCCATACGCCTGTCGGTGCGATAAACCCGTAATGGCGAGCAGGGTGATAACCGCGCCATTATGCGGAAGGGTATCCATACCGCCGCTGGCCATTGATGCCACGCGGTGCAACACCTCCAGTGGAATGTGGGCCGCATGAGCGGCGGCAACGAACGTATCGGCCATGGCCGCCAGCGCAATACTCATCCCCCCGGACGCGGAGCCGGTGATCCCGGCCAGCACCGTGACGCTGATGGCTTCGTTCAACAGCGGATTGGGGATCGCCGCCAGTCCTTTGGATAACACCAGAAAGCCTGGCAGAGCGGCGATGACTGCGCCAAATCCATATTCAGATGCAGTGTTCATTGCCGCCAGAATGGCGCCACCCACGGCCGTTTTGCTGCCTTCTGCCAGCCGTCCGCGAATATTGCGAAAGCCGCAGATCACCACCATCAAAATACCTGCGCACAGGGCCGCTTCCACCGCCCAGATGGCGTTAATTTTACCCACCTCGGTGACAATAGGTTTCGCCAGTCCGGGGAGCGTCAGTTCATGCGTGGCGCCATACCAGACCGGGATCCAGCGGGTAAACAGCAAATTGAAAACGCCCACCAGAATCAACGGCGCAATCGCGATAATCGGGTTAGGCAGGTTGATGTTATCCGGCGTTTCCGGCTCATTTTGTAAGTCGGTGCCGTAACCTTCATTATTAGCCTGCGCTTTGCGCCGCTGACGTTCGAGATAAAAAAGGCCGACCACAATAATAAATAGCGAGCCGATCATACCAAGCCAGGGAGCGGCCCATGCGTTGGTGCCGAAGAAACTGGTTGGGATGATGTTCTGAATCTGCGGCGTACCGGGCAGGGCATCCATTGTGAAGCTGAATGCGCCGAGTGCGATGGTGGCGGGGATAAGCCGTTTCGGAATACCACTCTGACGGAACAGTTCTGCCGCAAATGGATAAACCGCAAACGCCACCACAAACAGGGAGACCCCGCCATAGGTCAGGAGCGCACATACCAGCACAATCACCGGGATGGCATGGCGACGGCCTAATAACTGGATTGCTGCGGCGACAATCGAACGGGAAAAACCCGAAAGCTCGATCAGCTTGCCAAATACCGCGCCGAGTAAAAAGACCGGGAAGTAGAGTTTAACGAACCCGACCATCTTCTCCATAAACAGGCCGGTAAAGGCCGGGCCAACCGCGCCGGGATCGGTCAGAAGCACGGCGCCTAACGCGGCAATCGGGGCGAACAAAATCACGCTGTAGCCGCGATAAGCCGCGACCATCAGCAAGGCCAGTGCAGCCAGGGCAATTATTACGCTCATCATGACTCCTGAATCTTGTTTTTGTAGGGGACAGAACCGGTCATTAAGGCTTTAGGGCATGACGCAGTTGCCAGGCGCGTCGTTGTTGGATGCGTACGCGTCGCGCCTCATCCCAGTGATAAAATCCGTCTCCGCTACGCTCGCCGGTATCGCCGCGTTGCGTTTTTTCCTTGATCAGATCGAGCATCGCATCGCCCTGGGCAAGCTCTGGTAGCAGGTGGCGATAGATGTCCAGTACGGTGTTAAGGCCGGTCATATCCGCCGCTTCCAGTGGGCCCACCATGGCATAGCGCCGACCAAGCGACGCACGCATCACCTGATCCACCACCCCGGCGCTGGCAATGCCGCTGTGGACGATGTGTAAGGCTTCCCGTAGCAGGGCAAACTGCAGGCGGTTGCCGATAAAACCGGGAGCGGCGCGGTCAAGCTTTACCGCCTCCAGTTCAAGGCGGCGTAAAAGCTGATACACCGTCTCAACGTACTGCGGATCGGTCTGGCTGCCGGGAACCACTTCGACCAGAGGAATAAAGTGGGGCGGGTTCCAGAAATGGGCGATCAGCAGACGCGAGGGATGCGCCAGTTTTGCCGCCAGCGCATCCGGTGGCAGGCCGCTGGTATTACTGGCAATGATCGCCTCTGGGGCAATGCGTTTTTCCAGCTCGGCATAAAGCGCGTGTTTAAGCTCCAGACGTTCAGGAATTGCCTCGATAAGCAGGCGGGCATCCGCAAGATCGTCAAGTGACGTTGTCACGTGAAGCCGCGCCAGCGTCGCCGGTTTGTCTGTGTCGCTGAATTGCCCGGCGTCCCGCAGTTCGCTGAGGATGGCGCTCGCGGCACCTGCCACTTCTGCCAGACGAGCCGGGTCGGTATCGTAGATCAGAACGTCCTGATGAAAGCGGGCGAAGTGGGTGGCAATGCCGATCCCCATCAGGCCTGCGCCGATGACCACGGTCTGCTGCATGCTGTTCTCCTTCATCGGGCCACCGCCAGCGCGACGCCCTGACCGCCGCCGACGCAAAGCGTCGCCAGCCCTTTATGTGCATCACGGCGCTGCATTTCATGCAGGAGCGTGACCAGAATGCGACAGCCCGACGCGCCAATCGGATGACCGAGGGCGATCGCGCCGCCATTCACATTGACGCGCTCGCTGTTCCAGCCCAGTTCGTCGCCGACGGCCAGCGCCTGGACGGCAAAAGCTTCGTTAGCTTCAATCAGATCAAGGTCGTTGATATCCCAGCCTGCGCGTTTCAGGGCCGCACGCGTTGCCGGAACCGGGCCAAGCCCCATTACCGCCGGATCAACACCCGCCACCGCATAGCCGGCAATGTGGGCCATTGGGGTAAGGTTAAGCTCGCGGGCTTTCTCCGCACTCATCACCAGCACAGCCGCGGCACCGTCGTTGAGTGATGACGCGTTGCCCGCCGTCACCGTTCCGCCATCCGGACGAAACGCCGGGCGCAGACGGTTTAATAATTCCAGCGAGGTTTCCGGGCGCGGCGGCTCATCCTGGCTGACCACAAGCGGCTCTTTTTTGCCGCGCGGAACGCTAACAGGGGTGATTTCTGCGCTGAATCGTCCGGCTTCACGGGCAGCGACCGCTTTTTGCTGTGAGGTAAGAGCAAAGGCATCCTGACGCGCACGGTCAATCGCGTATTTTTCTGCGAGGTTTTCCGCTGTAATGCCCATGTGGTAGTCGTTGAACGCATCCCACAAACCGTCGTGAATCACGCTATCAAGCATATTGCTGTGACCAAGGCGTAACCCGGCGCGCGCGCCGTCCAGCAGATAGGGCGCGTTACTCATACTTTCCTGACCGCCGGCGACCACAATGTGCGCATCGCCGCTGCGGATCGCCTGCACCGCCTGCAACACCGCTTTGAGCCCGGAGCCACAAACCTGGTTGATGGTCACCGCGGGTGTGGTCACCGGGATCCCCGCCTGCAACGCCGTCTGCCGCGCCGGGTTTTGCCCGCAGCCCGCACTTAACACCTGGCCAAAAATGACCTCGTCGACCTGGTCGGGACGAATTCCGCTCTTTTCCAGCAACGCTTTCACCACGACGACGCCAAGCTCAACCGCCGGGAGTGGGGCCAGCGCGCCATGAAAATTACCGGTGGGCGTGCGGGTTGCTGCGACAATTACCACGTCCTGCATCTGTTCGCTCCTCATTGAAAACGCATCTCGGGGACCACATCAGGCACGATGAGGCGCCCGGCAGTTTTGCTGACGATCTCGTCCACGCTGACGCCCGGCGCGCGCTCTTTAAGCACGAACGCCCCATTTTCAATTTCCAGATAGGCCAGGTCAGTGAGAACTCGGCGAATGCAGTTCGCCCCGGTCAGCGGAAGGGTGCAGTGATCCAATAGTTTGGACTCACCGCTTTTTGAGGCATGGGTCATCACCACGATAATGTTTTCCGCGCCCGCCACCAGATCCATCGCGCCGCCCATGCCTTTCACCATTTTTCCGGGGATCATCCACGAGGCGATATTACCGTCGACATCCACTTCAAAAGCGCCAAGAACGGTTAAATCCACGTGGCCGCCACGGATCATGGCGAAGGACTGCGCCGAGTCGAAAATGGCCGCGCCGGGTCTGGCGGTCACCGTCTGTTTTCCGGCATTGATCATGTCGGCATCTAACTCAGCTTCGGCGGGAAACGCCCCCATACCGAGCAAGCCGTTTTCGGATTGCAGCATCACATCAACGCCAGGCGGGACGAAGTTCGCTACCAGTGTTGGGATACCAATACCCAGATTGACGTAGTAGCCATCACGCAGTTCGCGCGCTACGCGCTGCGCCATCTGTTCACGTGTCAACATATCGGCTCCTTATGCGCGCAGCGTGCGCTGTTCAATACGTTTTTCGAATCGGCCCTGAATCAGTCGATCCACATAGATTCCGGGGGTGTGAATGGCGGCGGGGTCGAGTTCTCCTGGCGGCACAATCTCTTCCACCTCCACCACGGTTATTTTTCCGGCGGTGGCCATCAGCGGGTTGAAATTTTGCGCCGTGTGGCGATAGATGACATTGCCATACCAGTCGGCCTTCCAGCCTTTAACGATGGCGAAATCGCCGGTAATCGCGCCTTCCAGAATGTACGGGCGACCGGCGAATTCACGCACCTCTTTGCCCTCGGCGACAGGGGTGCCATAACCGGTGGCGGTGAAAAAGGCCGGAATACCGGCACCGCCAGCGCGGATCTTCTCGGCCAGGCTGCCCTGCGGCGTCAGCTCCACTTCAAGCTCCCCTTTGATCACCAGCTCTTCAAAAAGGGCATTTTCGCCAACGTAAGAGGCGATGACTTTACGGACCTGGCGGCTTTCCAGCAGGACGCCAAGGCCGAAGCCATCGACACCGCAGTTATTGGAAACCACCGTCAGGCCGTGTACATCGCGGCGGCGGATTTCAGCGATCAGATTTTCCGGAATACCGCACAGGCCAAAGCCGCCTGCCAGTACCGTCATGTTGTTGCTAAGCCCCTCGAGCGCCTCTTGATAACTTGCGACGCGTTTATCCAGTCCAGCCATTCGCTTGCCCCTGTGTTGTCCTTTTGCGGCATCATCCGGGGCGAAAAATGATTTGTTAATTTTGATTTTGTGACGGATTGATTTGCTTTTCTTATTAATATTTTGTTAATTAATCTTTTTCAATAAGTTAATGAAATGATAAATGAGAATGACCATCAAACAGTTACGCGCGTTTTTAGCGGTAGCTCACACTCTTAACTTCGCCCATGCGAGCGAAAAGCTGAATATGTCGCAACCGGCCCTGAGTCTGGCGATTCGCGGGCTGGAAGAGGTTCTGGGGGGCGCATTGCTGACGCGGACCACGCGGCGGGTCACCCTTACGCCGGAAGGCGAGGCGCTTTTCCCGATGGCGCGCCAGCTTATTGCCGATTGCGATAACGCCGAAGAGGCGCTGCGTCAGCGTTTTACGTTACAGAGAGGCAAGGTGTCGGTTGCCGCGATGCCATCTTTCGCTGCCAATGCGCTCCCCCCTGTGCTTAAGGCGTTTCGCGATCGCTATGCGGGCATTAACGTGACGGTGCACGATGTCATTAACGAACAGGTTATCGAAATGATAAGCGACGGGCGGGTGGAGATGGGGATCGCCTTTGAACCGGAGCCCGCGTCCAGCCTCCACTTTACGCCGCTGGCCATGGATCGCTTTCTGGCCGTGGTGCCGCGCGACTGTCCGCTGGCACAAAAGGAGCAGGTAAGCTGGCGTGAACTGCTCAAGCTCGATTTTATTACGCTGCAACGGCCTTCAGCGGTACGCATCATGCTCGAAGAGAGACTGGCCCGCAGTGGGCATAAGCTGGAAGTGGCCTTTGAAAGTCATCAACTGGTGACGGTCGGTCGTATGGTGGCAAGTGGTCTTGGCGCAAGCGCGGTGCCTGCGTTGTGCGAAAAACAGATGATCGAACTGGGGGCGGTGTGCGTACCCTTGATAAACCCGGTGATCGAACGGCGCGTGGGAATTCTTCGCCTCGACCATGCGCAGCTTTCCACGGCGGCGCAGGCGCTGCTCAATACGCTTCGCGCCGCTTACAACGTCATCTGATCAGCGGAATGTGCGGTGCGGCGTCGGCAGGTAGATGGCCTGTCAGGCGCGGGTCGGCCTGTACTTCAACCTGAAAAGCGTAGGGGACAAAGCCTGAGCGGATATAAAAACTGAGCGCCGACGGGTGGTCAAAGGTACAGGTGTGTACCCAGAAACGTTCGATGGGTTTCGCAAAGGCGCGTTCTGTCGCTCTGCTCATAATGGCGCGGCCCAGCCCTTTGCCGGTTGTGCCCTCTACCAGCCCCAAAAACACCAGTTCACACTGGCCGGGTTCACTAAAATCCAGCTCAAGCATACCGATATCCTCTGCGCCATCGCGAATAACCCAGGCTTCAACGTTCGGGTCGTTCAGGATAGCGGTCAGTTTGTCATCGGCCATATAGAGACGGGAAAACCACAGCCATTTAGCGCCAATCTTGCGAAACAGCGCGCGGTAGGCGACCAAATCCACGTTAACCAGCGGCGCCAGGGTGATGCCCTCGGGCAGGGGTAAGGTTTCCTGCTGCGGTTTGGAACGCATTTCGAGACAGGTGACGACCGATGCCACATGTCCCGGTGGGACATCAGAATAGCCTAACGCGATAGAGGTGGTTGCAGTGCTCATTTATTTTCCTTAATTGCAGGTGCGTGCTCTCAGTTATTTCAAGACAGACTACATCTTTCAAACGGATTTTAATATAATTGCATGAAATCGCGGCTTTTTATTTTAGTTAAGGTCAGGAATGAAACTCACAAGAGCAGTAATAATTGCTTTTAGTCTTCTCCTTTTGCAAGGTTGTGACACCCAGGAAACGAAAGTTAAAAAATTATTAAAGTGTGGTTTAGCCGTTGATGAATTAGGGAATGAGCATGCGCAGGATAACTATAAAAAGAACAGCATGCTGTTTTTCGGCACAACCCCGCCTGCACTAAGCCACAACGAGATGGTTAAAATTGGCGATAAGGCGCGAGAAGAGCTGTGGATGGACAGCAGAAACAGTCGCGGCACAGTACAAAAATTACTCGAAGTGTATGGCGAAAAATATTGTGTCGAATTACATCAGGAACCGAATGATAAAAACATAAAAATGCTGAGACAGTTGATGTGATCCAGGTTGAGCTAGCGTATCGGACGTAATGACTAAAAACATTCACAGCATGTTATGCATTAACTGGATAAATTTGCGTTAAGTGTAATAAAAATTGCCTTATAAGCTATTTCAGGGAGTTGCTTATAAGGCAGAAACTATTTCTGCTGGTAAATGTTTTTAAAATTTGCAGACAACCATAACATATTGTCTCTCTCACATTTTGAACACATACTACCAATATTCAATAGGTTGCGTGTCCTGCCTGTTTCTGGTTATTCTTTTATTAAGAGCGAACAGGGCACATATTGACTAGAGCGTCATAGTGGATTATCACGGCAACCGTGAAGGGCATGTGAGGAAATATGTTTGGCAATCTCTTTAGCAGTCTGTCTTTTGGCGAAATACGCGCTGGGAACCCCGGACAAAAAACAGCCACACCTGATGATGCGCTCTCTGACTCTGAAACTGTCACAACCGAAGCCGCGCCAATCGTATGCCCTGGCAACAACACACTACCCGCGGATCTAACCGTCTATCTTCCCCTTCGAAAATACACTTTCACCTTAAAGCATCAGTTGCTTTCGGGGCTGGGTAAAGTGTCGCAATTCGTTCTTAAGGCACTCTCAACAGAGGGGTACGGACTGGAGGATATTGAACGTATCACGGGTCTGACGGAAGAACATCTGTCACCCATACTGACCCGGCTGGCCGGTTTGGGTTGGTACGAACCGGCGAGCAGGGCGTTAACCACGCAGGGGCATCAAATGGCGAAGGCGGCAGGGTTAACGGGCCGTCGTTTTTCCCTGTGGATAGATGGGCTGGATAACAGAAATTCCCCGTTAATTCTCCTTTCCGCTGACCAGATCGTACAGCACGGGGATGATATCAACGGGATTCGATTACCTGAATTTGAACGTGACTGGAATATCCTGGAAGTTTTGCAGCAGCAGAGGTTGTCGCGAAGGCTCAGTGACTATAAGGACGACAAAGGGGATCTCATGCCACTGTTGTTGTTACTCTGCGATGAAGCAGAACATGACGCGCTGCTTGAGCAGAAGCTTGCCTGGGATTTCGAGCTGGAGCTTGATCGCGAATTATCTCAGCCGGGCTATATTGAACTTATGCTTGCTCAGGGTCTTGATACCGGTAATGACAGCGGTAAGCAGCTGATCCTTTACGCGCCGGTTTTGCATTACAGTGCGACCTATCGTGTGCCGCCAATACTGAGCGACGAGATCCCAGAGCCTGCCCCCCATCGTTTTGATGTTTGCCTGCTATCAGGCGCCCCTCTGCAGACAGAACCTCTTTATGAGCAGGTAAGTTCATGGCAGGAAAGCGTCAACCTTCCCCTTTCTGCGGTGATGGAAAAATTGACGATAGATATGCCCGCTGATAGCGCATTTCTGAGTAAAGAAGTTGTTGTTACAACGGCAACCAGAAAAATAGCATTGAGTTATTCGGTTCTTTCACAGTTAATTGCTAAAAATATAAAGACGCCGCTGCCACAGGGAATGCCGCAATGAAAACCGTTCCGTTATTTGATTCGGTGTTTGAGTCATTACCTTTTTCCGATCGGCAGGCGCGAACGTTTCGTTCAGGACGGGTGCTCTATCAACTGGTTCGGGCTGCCGGCAAGGGTGTGAATCCCGCTGCTGTGTGGCTGGACGCAGGTGTTGCGGTGATTGATTGTATTAACGCATTCCTTCGATACCGGCAGACAAGGGAGATTACCGAACAATTGTTAGCGCAAAAGCAGGCGCTGGAAGTACAAATTCAAAACCTTGATAAGAGGCTTGATATTGAGCAGGAGTTGATGAAAGTCGATCAACAGCACCGTATACAGTTGCTCGATAATCTTCTTAAAAATGATCAGCAGGCATCGCAACGCTTAGTCAAAGCGATACGCGCCAATCGGCGAAATCTGGATGCGCTGCTGGCGCAACTCAACACGCTACGCAAACAACAAACATACCGGACACCAGAGTTTAGCGCGCTGGTAAAGGCTACGGATACGTTCATGCAAGCCCAGCTTGCCTGTCTGGTCGCCGCCTTTGATGGGCCGAATGACCGATAATCGTGAGAGTAGATAAAATGAAAACACCCTCTAAAGTTTCGAAAAGCCCGTCAACCAGCAAAGGTCCCAGGAATGCGGGATTGACCGGCGCACAATATGTTGCGGTTGTGAACTCTGCCGCACAGGTAGGTTTATCTATCGCAGATTATGCGGCTGAGGCTGAGCGCACCAGGCAGATTAAAGCACAGAGCTTGCGTGATATGCATGTGTCAAATAATGACGTGCAAATCGCCCACTATAAATTGACGGAACGTAAAGACGAGCTGAACGTGGAGCGGATAAAACTGGAAAATGCGCGCCAGGCTGCGGATGACAGCCATAAAAGATGGGTGATGAACCATGAATCGCGAGAGGAGACGGCAAAGATTCTGCGAGAAAAACTCAGGCAAGGCACCATTACGGAACAAGAACTGTTGATATTGCAGAGTCTTTGTATACCAGCCAGTGAAAGTAACGGTGGACAGACTGAGTGAATCCATTATTTATCGTTGCTGGCATTGCCATTGCCGCAGGCACGGCGGCATGGCTATTCGATAGTGCCACGGAAGACGAAGAGCGTAGACATGAGCAGCTTCGGGAGCAAATTAACGAACTTAATGCGCAGTTAGGTGAGTTCGATATAAAGCTTGAGACTCTGCAACAAGAGCACCTGAAAAAAGCGCTTAGCGAACTGTTGGCGAAACTTTCCCGGCATCATCGTACGCTTTACAAAAAAATTGATCCGATCGAAAAAGAGCTCAAAACATTACCGGAAAATATTCGTACGGAATTAGAAAACGAAACGCTTAGCCCTTACAGAAGACGCGCGTTGCAACAAAATTTCTGCAAAGTAGAAGATGCGCAAGCGCGGCTTGAAGCCTACAAAGCGTATTTGTCATGGTACGAACAACGATTATCTGATTATGGACAGAAAGTAACTGGTCACCTTTCTGCCGAACAACTCAGTGCCATTATCGGTGAATTACAGCCGCCTTCACCAACTCTTCCCGCTGAATGGCTTTACCCAGGAAAGGTTGTTTTGGTTGAGCGCCATGAAATCGACAGGGATCTGACGTTTAATAGCCGCCTTCATTTGACCAGTAATTTTGGTTTACAAGGCCGCAGTAATGATTTCCAAAAAAGTCTATTTTTCAATTACCACAATCAAGAAGCGATACCACTGCAGATTGTTCATGAGAGAGTGGGCAAACACGGTCATCGCATATATTACGGCTGCGTGGCTCGTGGCATCGCATATGTCGACGGTATTCTGTCCTCGGCACCGCTTGAGTTTGAAATTGAGCGGGGTAATCGGTTGGGATATTTTGCCCATTCGATGGGGAAAACAATAAAGGCATTTCTGCCTCGTCAGTTGACGACAAATCCACTTATTGACCTGGTGCCGGGGCAAAAGATCGAGGCCTGGGCGGATTTATATAACCTGACACTGGATGCGACTCCGGGCACTCAGACGCAAAAGAAAGCGATTCAAATTAGCATGCTCGGCAATACAGCGCCGGGAACAGTTGAAGAACGTCAGCTTTATTTGTATCTCCAGCCGAACCAACTTGAAGCGGAGTGGGGAGAATCACTTTACGCCAATGATCCCACTCCATGGCATCTGGTGGAGACGGGCGATTTAAACCTGTCCGTTGCGCGTCATAATATTTGCTGCACCTGTGATATCGATATTGAAAATGCGTGCCTGCGCGTCACACAAATCCGCGAGTACACCGATCTTGCAGAAGGTTATGTCCTTCCTTTTACATTGATACCCGCTGATGCGCGCCTTGAGGCGCAATCATTACGTAGCCCCGATGCCCTGGACGCACTGATTAACTTTGTCAATCATATTGCCAACAGCGCCGCAAACCGATCTGCACGGCTCGCGCAAAGCCAACTGCTTCACCAGTGGGGAGATGTCCTGCGCTACCAGCAACAGCAAAATGAATTCCATATTCAGGGTACGCCTGGCGAATTCGCGACTGAAGGCTATGAAGTGGTTATGACTTACAACGTGGCGGCGAAAGAGTCAGGGTTTGCAGACTTTGTAAAGCAGTTCAAAGAGATACAACGTTCAGGGTTTATTCCTCATTGTCGGCTGACTTACTGGGGGGATAAAGGTGAGGGGGAATTTGGCTGGCTTGAACCTGTCCCGTTTAATCAGCGAAAACGTCTCAATGTTCAGGAGGAGAACCAGCAGCTAACCCTTCGCTTACCGACATTGAATGCGAAGGCGATGCTTGCTGCCTGTGAGGAAGCGCCTGAGCATACGCCGCTACGTTTGAGTCTCTATGTCTACGATGATGCGCTCAAGCGGCAAAGCGATGCACTTGAGGCTTTTCGTTACGACGCGCTGGTTGAACCCCGTATTAAAGATATTTTACTGGCCCCGTCTTTATATCGGGCGGAACAGGATCCCTGGTGGGTCGCCCGTTTCAGCTCAGGAATTGAGTGGCAAAACCCGCTTCTCACATCAGCGCAGCAAGATGTGATTAAAAAAGTGCTTTGTGAGAAGTATCTCTCGTTGGTTCAGGGGCCTCCCGGCACGGCCAAAACCACCTGTATTGTTGAGTTGCTCCATCAAATCTTCTCTTACCGTGCGGATACGCGCGTGCTTTTAGTTTCGCAACAGCATGTCGCGGTGGACAATGCGCTTGAGCGATTTGTTGCTTCACATGCAAGGGAGCTGGCAGATCGCGATGTGCGCTTGTTGCGTATTGGCCCGGAAAACAAAGTTGACGGCAAACTGCGTGAATTTACGCTGCAACAGCAGCAACTTGAGTTTGTACAAAAAAGCCGTGTTGTCGCGACGCAGGCCGCCTGTAGTGGTGATGAGGACGAGGCGGCGCTGGCCAGCCAGTGGCTTTATGACGTGCTCGGCCCTGAGCAGAGCGAAGGGAATACAAAATACGATCAAGAGCTGGTCTGGATGCTACTTTCCAGTAACAACCTGGTTGGCGCAACGTGCGTAGGCCTGGCCTCGCGCAAACAGAGTATTGACCAATTACGTTTTGATGTGGTGATCATTGATGAAGCGGGGCGGTCAACTGTACCCGAGCTGCTTATCCCTATATTAAGGGCTAAAAAAGTGGTGCTCATTGGCGATCATTTTCAGTTGCCGCCAGGCATTGCGCCTTTACTCCAGACCGATGAGGCGAATGAAGAATTACCTTTCCTGGAAGCCTGTTTTCTGGAAACGAGCTTTTTTGAAACCCTTTACAATGAACTTCCGCCGGAATCAAAATGCTTTTTAAGCGAGCAGTTCCGGATGCCAGCGCCAATAGGCGATCTTGTCGCGACGCTGTTCTACAGTCCTGACGGCAAAAGAATGCTATATAACGGGCGCGATATTGAACCGACCCATTTTATCCATCCGGTTTCTTTGATGTGGAAAGATATACTGGGGCATGAAGCACAAGAAGGCACGAGTAAAAAAAACCTCCAGGAAGCAAAAGCCATCGTCACTTTTCTGGTCAATCTTGCCGGGAAGATGCGCGAGGGCAGGAAAGACGTTGCGGTCATCACGCCTTACGGCGCACAAAAGCGTTTGTTAAGGAGTTTAATTGCAGAACATTGCCCGCAGTCGAATGGAGATTATCAACTCGGCAATCTCAGTATCCGAATTAATACGGTAGACAGCTTCCAGGGTAGCGAAGCGGACATTGTTCTTTATTCAGTGGTGCGAACTCGCGGTAATTTACGTTTCATTCTTGACTGGAAACGTTTGAATGTCGCCTGTTCAAGGGCAAGGGAGAATCTGATCTTTTTCGGTGATTTCAATTTCTTAAAGTCGAAAAAAAGAAACACCAACGAGCGAAACCTTTTTGCCGAAGTGATAGAGCAGATTCCACCTGGGGGAATCATGTTGACTCCACGTGGTGCTAAGCCAGTCAGAAAAGAGAACGCTGTCAGGTCTAGTCCGCGTAAGCCTGCATGAAGAAGGTTTTGCCTGAAAGGCATGAACGCTAAACTAAACAGCCCGGGGGAGTGTATTCCCTGGGCTGCATTGATGATTAATTACCCCAGCGGCTTTTCAGGTAATTGACCGCCTGCTGTGTTTGCGGCTGATTCAGGTAATCCTCACGAAACAGAATTGTGCCTTTTATTTGCGGCGTCGACTCATTCAAATCGAGCTGTTTTTTCAGTTCCGGCACACCGCCATTGACCGTCCAGTCCGGCTCATTCTTTGAGGGTTCGCCCACTTTATACAGCGCAACGCCAATATACAGACGGGTTTTCGTCGGTTTTACAACGTCCGCCCACCATTTCGCCAGCACATCATAACGCGCCGCGTCACGGGCAAACGGCCAGTACAACTGCGGGGCGATGTAGTCCAGCAATCCTTGCTGTACCCAGCGGCGGGTATCAGCAAAAGACTCATCATAGGCAGCGGCGCCTCGCGTATCGGAACCTGCCGGGTCGAAAGAGCGGTTACGCCATACCCCAGCAGGGCTGACGCCGAACTCAACATCCGGGTTAATCTGTTTGATGGTACGCGAAACCTGCTCGATCAACTGCTGCGTATTATAACGCCGCCAGTCAGCCTTCGACGCAAATCCCTGGCCATATTTTCTGAACGTCTCGCTGTCATTAAGCGCAGAACCCGGCGTCTCGGTATAAAAATAGTCATCGAACTGCACACCATCGACCGGATAACGGCTGACAACCTCTGCCACAATGCTGGTTATCCAGTCCCGCGCATCCGGAATACCGGGATCAAGGACATACCGATCGCCCGCCGTACGCACCCAGTCGCGATGCAGGACAAAGACGCTGGAGGGATGCAGCGGCAGGGTTGAATTCAGCGCGGCCACCGTAGAGGGTTTAATATTGGTGGATACACGGTAAGGGTTAAACCAGGCGTGTACCCGCATGCCGCGCTTATGTGCTTCATCGAGCATAAATTGCAGCGGATCGTAGCCCGGATCCTGACCAATTTTCCCCGTAAGGGTATCGGACCAGGGCAGAATTTTTGACGGCCACAGCGCCGTGCCATCCGGTTTTACCTGGAAAAAGACGGTATTGATGCCAAGGCTTTTGAGCTTATCCAGCTTTACCCGCATGGCGTGCTGCTGCTGATCAATCCGGCTTTGCGCACTGCCTGCGCCATTCACCGAGGCAAGCGGCGGCCAGTCAAGACGGGAAACCGTTGCCAGCCAGATCCCACGCACCGGCTCGTTGTTTTGCGACGCTTTATCCGCGATGGGATGTTTAGCGACCGGCGGAAGCGGGGTAACGAGCGAGACGGGTGGCTTAGAGTTACAACTGGCGAGTAACAGCACCGTTGCCATAAACACACTGGTTTTTTTGATTTTCGTTAATGTAAACAAACGACGTGAGCGGTTAATGGGATACTCCAGTATTTCAGGTTGTCGCCTGGAGGCACATTTTCGGCTTATTACGGGGTAAGTCAATGCGTTAAAGCGTATTGCGCGTACGCGCAGAACGGCCGACCGATGTTGCTCTGCCAGTGGTAACGACAACATGCAGGACTTAATGCATGACAGGATCGGGCAAATTCTGACTTAATACGCAGAAAAATAGTCTTTTTTTGGAGCGCCTGTCGCTTTTAACGGCTTCGGTTATGCTTAGAAATGTATTCGTATCTTTCCTGGAAAAGCCCAAGGAAAAGCGCCAATGAAAACGCGAATAAGAAAACTAAAAAACCGATATCCGTTGCACATCCAGATAACCGTTCTTTTTACACTACTCATTGTTTCAATTGGCAGCATTATCATTCTTTTCAACCATAGTCGGCTGACAAAGCTTGCGGAAGTCAGCACACATCAACGCTACCAACAAACGGGTAAAGCGATGGCGGCGGAACTGAATTCGCTGACACGCACAATGGCGAGTTCGGTCAATATGCTGGCGAAGATGCCTGTCGCTGATGCCGTGACAGAACCACAGCGCATGGCGCAGTTGAGTAGCTTCATCACGATCCTGCAACAGAATGATTACGCCAGCTCCGTCTACTGCGCCTGGGACAACGGAGACTTTTTTATTCTTCGTCGCTTGACGAACCAAAATCGGGCGTTATTTAAAAGCCCGGTTAATGCCCAATGGCTGGTACAAAATTACCGATTTGAGGCAAATCCTCCCGAGAAAAAAGCGTTTTATTTAGACAGTGCGCAAAACATTATTTCATCGGCCACTGTGCCCTATGATAATTACGATCCCCGCACCCGGAAATGGTATACGCTCGCCCTCGATGAAAAAGGACTGATTACCTCACCCAACTATATCTTTAAAGCCACAGGCGAAACCGGTTTTACCTACAGTCAGCGGGCTGATAATCAGCATGCGGTGATTGGGCTCGATGTATCTCTCGCTTTACTATCCGCCTTTTTGCAACAACAAGGGTTACCGCCTGGCAGCCAGGCCGCCATCTTGTCAGAGTCCGGTGAGATTATTGCCAGCCTGCCAACAGGTGAGGTTGGTAATAACGGCGGTTTGAAAATGGATAACTTGCCGGTATTACAATCATTACTGGCACATGAAGATGCCAGGCACAGTCGTATTTTCACTGTTGGAAACGAAGACTGGTATGGCTCAGTGGTTAACATTCACAGTTCGGGAAATGACTACCGACTGGTGATTGCCACCCCGGCGGCTTTTTTGACGGCCGATGCCAGTGCAATCAGCGATCGTTCTACGTTGATCGCTTTCCTGTTACTCCTCCTCAGCCTGCCGGTTATCTGGTATTTCTCGCGCAAAATCTCTCATCCGTTACTCAGACTGCGTGAAGATGCGGAGGAGATAAGCCAGTTAAATTTTGAGGCCGAAGAGCGTCCTGGTGGCCGTTCGATCATCGAAGAGATAGATGACTTGCATACTGCGATGGCAAAAATGAAACAGACGCTAATCAAATTTATTTCGATGGGCAGTATGTTGACCGTTAAGGATAATTTTACCCAGCAGATGCAGGGACTCCTGACCGAAACGACGGAAATCGCTGACATGACCGGCGGAATGGTTTTTCTTTCCAATCAGGATGCGAATGAGTTCACGCCCGCCGCATTTCGTTGGCGTGAGGAAAACATCGATTTCTCGGACATTCAACCGCTCGCCGTTGACCATGAACACTACGCCAGGTTCTGGCAACTCTTACAGGGGCAGACGGTAAGCGGCATGTTGACCCGTGAAAATATCCCCCCGTCACTGCTGGCGTTTCTTTTACCGCATCTCCCGGTGCGTTATGTCGCCGTACCGATGCAAACCCACGATAATCACCCCATGGGTTTCCTGCTGCTTTTTAATACCGATGTGCTGAGCGATAAACAGGAAAATGCAAAAATTCAGTTGATTAATTCGCTGGTCGGCATGCTTTCGGTGGCGATCGAAGCGCAACATCTTTTGGCAGAACAGAAGAAACTGCTCAATGCCTTTATTAAACTGATCGCCGGGGCGATTGATGAGAAAAGCCCCTATACCGGAGGTCATTGCCAGCGCGTGCCGGTTATCACAAAAATGCTGGCAAAAGCCGCCGTAGAAGCACAAGACGGGCCTTTCGCCAGCTTTACGCTTTCCGCAAATGAGTGGGACGAATTACATACCGCCTGCTGGCTGCATGATTGCGGGAAGATCACCACCCCGGAAGTTGTCGTGGATAAAGCCACCAAGCTTGAGCAGATCTACAACCGGATCCATGAAATCCGCATGCGCTTTGAACTGCTTAAACGGGAAAAAGAAATTGAGTTCTTGCGCCATCATCGGGAGAACGCGGATGCGCAGGCGCTGGACGCGACACTGCGCCAGCTTGATGACGATTTCTACTTTATTGCCCGCTGTAATATTGGCAGCGAGTTTCTCTCTGATGATGCACTGGCACGTATTAATAAGATTGCCAACTACCGCTGGACGCGCACACTCGACGATACTGTGGGCATTTCACAAGAGGAGTTGATGCGTAAACAACGTCAGCCCGCCGCGCCGTTACCCGCACAGGAGCCGATGCTCGCAGATAAAGAAGAGCACATCGTCTACCGCACCGATGTCAGTAAAGAGGCTGACAGATATCACTTCAAACTAAAAAAACCGCTGTACCAGTATAACTATGGTGAAATTTATAATTTGCGTATCCGGCGCGGCACGTTGAATGAGGAAGAGCGCTACAAAATCAATGAACACATTATGCAGACCATTATCATGCTGGATAATCTGCCATTCCCACGCACAATGGCCAATGTGCCGATGATTGCTGGTGGACATCATGAACGGGTAGACGGCAAAGGCTATCCATATCAGCTTAATGATTCGCAGATGAGTATGCAGGTCAAAATGCTGGCGATAGCCGATGTTTTCGAAGCATTAACGGCCATCGACCGACCGTATAAACCGGGGAAATTGCTCTCTGAAGCGCTGGGTATCATGGTCAGTATGGTCAATGAGCATCACCTGGACCGGGAGCTGTTTATCCTCTTCCTGCAATCGGGCGTCTGGCTTGATTATGCACAAACCTATCTGGATCCCGAGAAAACGGACAACGTGAATGTTTCGGCGCTGGTGGCAAAAATTAAGCCGCAGCACGTTGAGGGGGTAACGCCAGAAACCAGCCCGGCTTAAATACCGTAGGTCGCTGACCCGAAGCGAACAGGACATCCGCTCGCTTCGGGTTGCGCAGTCTTATTCAAATAAACTGCGATGAAGCGCTTTTACCGCGCTGTCTGAGGAGGCGGCTGGCAGCAGGAAACAGAGCGTATGGTCGGACGCACCGTGGCAAATCATCCGCACGTGATGTTTTTCCAGCTCAGTGAACACATCTTTGCAGACACCTGACGCCTGAGTCAGGTCGTTACCGATGAGCGTCACCAGGTCCAGACCGGTTTCCAGCTCAACGCGACAGCGGGAAGAGAGTTCGGTCAACAGCGAGGTGGTCAATGAGTCCGCATCACCGGAGGTCGCGCCCGATGCGTTGAGGATCAGCGCAATGCTGGTTTCTGAGGTGGTGACCAAATCAATCACCGTATTATGTCGCGACAGCACCGCGAACATCTCAGCCAGAAAAACGCAGGCCGGTTGGGTATTCAGACTGTGCAATTTCAGCAGCGTCTGTTTACGACGCACAGCCAGCGCACGGTAGCGGGGGGGGTTATCCGCATGACAACACACCAACGTGCCGCCCGCCGAAGGGTTTTTACTGGAGCCCACAAAGACCGGTATATTTTTGCGCATCGCAGGCAGCATAGTGGCCGGATGCAGCACTTTGGCGCCATAGGCCGCCATTTCGCTGGCCTCAGAAAATGAGACGTTATCCATGCGCTGCGCCTGGGGAACAATGCGGGGATCGGTGGTGTAAATCCCGGCAACATCGGTCCAGATATCCACACGTGCGGCGTGTAATGCCTCGCCAAACAGTGACGCGCTGTAATCGCTACCGCCGCGACCCAGCGTTGTCGTATGCCCCTTCGCATCACTGCCAATAAAGCCCTGAGTGATCACCAGCGCCTGCTCAAGACGCGGGCGAAGCTGTTTTTCCGCCAGTTCTGCGATTGCCTCTGGCGCCGGTTCTGCACAGCCGAAACAGTCATTTGTGCGAATCACTTTGCGAGCATCGAACCACTGTGTTTCAACGCCACGTTCGCGCAACACTTCAACAAACAGCAGGCTGGACATCAGCTCACCGTGGCTGACTAACGCGTCGTTCAACGCCGTTGAACTGACGCTGGCCGCTTCTTCGGCAAGACGGCTGATGTTTTCGAGCAGATGGTCGATTTCCTGACTGATAGCGGTTGGCTGGCTCAGGCGGGAAATAATGTTGTACTGAATGGCGCGTAGCGTTTCGATTTTGTCCGTGCGTTCACCACTCTCCAGGCCAGCGGAAAGCTCCACTAACAGATTGGTGACGCCAGCAGAGGCGGACAATACAACCAGACGAACATCTTGATCGGCAAGGACGATGGAGGCACTACGGTTCATCGCGTCAAAATCAGCAACACTGGTGCCGCCAAATTTCGCAACAACGATTTGTGGATAAATGCGAGTCATAACAATCTCATATCAGGGCGCCATATAAGGAATGGCATGAAAATTTTCATTCTCGGCATAAGGGAAGCGGGCTGCGTGAAGGGGAGATACCCGTTACGTCAGCGGCTTACGCCTTACGAAATGTCCGCCCGCGAACATTTCTGGTTACAACCCAGGATGTTGCTCCCGTTGTCGATAACATGTTTGCCTGTAACGCGTTACCGGGGTGTTACTTATTTATGACTTAAATTATTAATTCCTTTTGCAATATGCGTTTCTTCTTTGTCGCGCAGGGTAAGCTTGCGAGAAAACGTCACGTTTTCCCGTTAGTTTTAACAAACGAAATCGTCGCTTTTACCCGCTATCGCGACCTGCGGGATTTTTATCGCGGGCATAGTAAGTGATTTAACCCGCCGGATCGATAATTTCCTTACGCTTTATGGCAAAGAAGTAAAAAAAATAATAATGCACTCAACTGCTTCCATCATCATTAACTTTAAATGACAGCAAATCCAGAATAAATAACCATAATATAGGTTAGGGCGACGTTGTTATCATGATGTTGTACATAAAACAGGCATTACCCACTAAGTAACAGAATTAGTTACAAAATATGATGCCTGCATTAAAGCCAGTTGCGTTGTTTCTCATTGATTTCAAATAAAAAAGCCTTAAACGGGTGTGGAAAATAAAATATTGAGTCCGTTGCTAAAAAAACATATATTAGCCGCGTTTTTTACACCCCCCCTTAAACATTAATTCAACCCGGCGTTAAACATACCCGCGGTTGTAGGAGTGATATGATGACGGATAAAGTCCGTATTGATACTTTGAGTGCTAATTCATTACCGCAAAGCAATGAAACCTTTTTAGCAAGACAAGCTGAGTTTGAATCCAATGTCCGCAGCTATCCGCGCAAATTGCCTTTAGCGATTGCCAAAGCACAGGGCGTTTGGATCACTGATGTGGAGGGCAATCAATACCTTGACTGCCTCGCAGGTGCCGGGACGATGGCGCTTGGTCATAACCATCCTGAAGTGCTTCAGAGCATCCAAAGTGTCATTACCAGTGGCTTACCGTTACATACGCTCGACCTGACCACGCCGTTGAAAGATGAGTTTTCATCTTATCTTCTGTCGCTGTTGCCGGGTCAGGGTAAAGAGTACTGCCTGCAATTTACCGGTCCTTCCGGCGCTGACGCCGTTGAAGCCGCACTGAAACTGGCGAAAAAGGTCACTGGCCGTTCTGGCGTGCTCAGCTTCTCCGGTGGTTACCATGGCATGACCCATGGCGCGCTCTCCGTGACGGGTAACCTGTCACCGAAAGAGGCTGTCAACGGTATGATGCCAGAAGTCCAGTTTATGCCGTATCCGAACCAGTACCGCTGCCCGCTGGGTATCGGCGGTGAAGCCGGTGTCAAAGCGCTGACCTACTACTTCGATAACCTGATTAACGACGTCGAAAGCGGTGTGCGTAAGCCTGCTGCTGTGATCCTGGAAGCCGTACAAGGCGAGGGCGGTGTTAACCCGGCCCCGGCTGAGTGGCTGCAGCGGATCCGTAAAGTGACCCAGGAACACGGCATTATGCTGATTATCGACGAAGTGCAGGCTGGTTTTGCCCGTACCGGTAAGTTGTTCGCCTTTGAACACGCGGGCATTGAGCCTGACATCATTGTCATGTCCAAAGCCGTGGGTGGCGGTCTGCCGCTGGCTGTACTGGGTATCAAAAAACAGTTTGACGCCTGGGCTCCGGGTCACCACACCGGGACGTTCCGTGGCAACCAGTTGGCAATGGCTACCGGCCTGACCACGCTGAAAATCCTCAAAGACGATCGCATTGCCGATAAAGTCGCTGTGCAGGGCGAGTGGCTGAAAGGCAAACTGGCCGAGCTGCAGCAACGTTACCCGGTTATCGGTCACATTCGCGGTCTGGGTCTGATGATCGGTATCGAGATCGTGAAACCGAACGAAGCGCAGGATCACATGGGTTGCTACCCGGCTGATGGCGAACTGTCTGCACTGCTGCAGAAAGAGTGCTTCAAAGCGGGTCTGATTCTGGAGCGCGGTGGCCGTAACGGTTGTGTACTGCGTCTGCTGCCTTCGCTGCTGATCAGCAATGCAGAACTGGAAATCTTCCTGGATAAATTTGAAACCGCGTTGCTGAACGCTGGCGTTAAGCCTGTTTAATCGGAGTTGTCGATCGCATGTCTGATATTAATCCGATTCTGTCAGGTTCTGAGCAGAGCATTGCTGCCTATCAGGACGCCATTGAGCAAAGCACGAAAGCCGTTGTGCAATGGTTACAGCAACCTGAGATGTATCAGGGCAAGACCGTCGAGCAGCTCCGCGAGCGCATCAAGTTAGAGTTCAACTCTCAGGGCCTGGGTAACCAGGCCGCTATTGAGCGCGCCGTGGAGTACTTCCTCAAAGACAGTCTGTCCGTGCACCACCCGCAGTGCGTGGCGCATCTGCACTGCCCGAGTCTGGTGATTAGCCAGGCGGCGGAAGTGCTGATTAACGCCACCAACCAGAGTATGGACTCCTGGGATCAAAGCCCGTCTGCCACCATCATGGAAGTGAAGCTGATTGAATGGCTGCGTGAGCAGGTCGGTTTCGGGGCGGGTGACGCGGGTGTGTTCACCAGCGGCGGGACGCAGAGTAACCTGATGGGCCTGATGCTGGCGCGTGATGCATTCTTCGCGCGTCAGGGCCACTCTGTTCAGCAGAACGGCTTAACGGGCGATCTCAGCAAGCTCAAAGTGTTCTGTTCTGAAAATGCGCACTTCTCTGTGCAGAAGAATATGGCGCTGATGGGGCTGGGCTACCGTTCTGTCACGCTGGTGAAAACGGACGAATTCTCACGCATGGACGTGAGCGATCTGTCTGAGAAACTGGCGCAGGCGAAAGCCAACGGTGAGCAGGTGATGGCGATTGTCGCAACCGCTGGCACCACCGATGCGGGCGCTATCGATCCGCTGGCCGATATCGCAGCACTGGCGGCAAAAGAAGGGATCTGGGTTCACGTCGATGCAGCCTGGGGCGGCGCACTGCTGCTGTCCGAGAAGTATCGTCATTACCTGAACGGTCTTGAGTTAGTGGATTCCGTGACACTGGATTTCCATAAACAGTTCTTCCAGACCATCAGTTGCGGCGCATTCTTGCTCAAAGATGCCCGTCACTATCAACTGATGCGTTACCAGGCGGCTTACCTGAACTCCGACTTTGACGAAGAGCACGGTGTTCCGAACCTGGTATCGAAGTCTTTACAGACCACCCGTCGTTTTGACGCCCTGAAATTGTGGATGGGCCTTGAAGCACTGGGTCAGAAGAAATATGCCGAAATCATCGATAACGGTGTAACGCTGGCGCAGGATGTGGCCGCCTGGGTTCTTGAACAGCCGCAACTGGAACTGGTCATGAAACCGCAACTGGCGAGCGTGCTGTTCCGCTTCCGTCCGGCACAGGGTGATATGGCATTTGTTGCCCTGTTGAACCAGCGTATCGGCGATGCGCTGCTGGCTTCTGGCGCGGCGAACGTGGGGGTAACCGAAGCAGATGGCATCACCTGCCTGAAACTGACGTTGCTGAACCCGACCGTCAACCTGCAGGACGTTAAAGTGCTGCTGGAAAGCGTGAAAGCGTGCGGTCAGCAACTGCTGAACGCCTGATTTAGCCCTGAGCCTGTAAAAACCGACAGCAGAAATGCTGTCGGTTTTTTTATGCCTGCTCAGTTGCGCCCGTTCACCGGTACATTCAGATCTGGCCCGATGTAGCGACCGCGCGGACGAATCACCTTACAGGTATTGATTTGCTCCATCGCATGCGCCAGCAACCCGACGCTGCGGGCGATGGAGAAAAGCGCAAAGGCCGCATCGCCCTGTAGCCGGTAACGTGTTACCAGAGCGGCCAGCACCGCATCAATGTTGGGATAAAGCCCGGTCAGGGTCGTGACCTTTTCGATAAATTTGGCGATCTCTTCCGGCGGTTCGAACTCTTCCAGCAGGGCAACCGCACGCGGGTCGCCATCGGGATACAGATGGTGGCCGAAGCCCGGAATCGGCAGCGCCGAGGAGAGATAACGGTTAACCACCTGTTCGGCACTGGAACGCTCGACCTCATCTAACAGCGCTTTCACACGCGGGGTGGCATCGCCATGCAGCGGGCCGGTAAAGGTCGCCAGCCCGGTCAGCAGACAGGCGGATAACGATGCGCCGTTAGAGGCGGCAATACGCGTGGCGAACGCGGAACTGGTCAGCTCATGATCGGCAAGCAGCACCATCGCTTTGCGCAGGAGATCCGCCACATCCTTTTCTTTTCCCCAGCCCTTTGCGAGACGCTGATGAATCAGCAAAGAGGGGGTATTTTCGGCACCAAATGTCGAGGCCAGATGGCCCACCAGGTTTGCCGCTTCTGCATGCAGTACGCGTGGCGTACGCGCATGGGTGGAATGGCCCGTGGCGGTTGCCGTTGCCAGCGCGACAAACGCATGCGTACGATCCGGGGGATAGGGCGGGTAATCACGCGCCTGAACGGAAAACGCGTCCAGGCTTTCTGCGTCCCATAGCAGGCGGGCGGTCTCTTCCAGCGTCGCCTCTTTAGCAAAGTTGATCACATCTTTTCCCCGGTAAAACAGACGACCACGGGCAAACGTCGAGATAGCTGTCGGAATACTGGGTTCGGTGCCAAAAAGGGTATTTGCGGCGAGCGTTTCCCGCTTCCGGCCTTGCTGCTTCTTCTGTTTCAGCTTCTGAATATTCTCGGCGCTGTACAGGCTGCGGCGTATGTTGTGTGGATCCGGGTGGGAGGCAATCAATCCACGGCTAACGTATGCATAGATGGTTTGCGCACGCACGCCGAGAAAGTCCTGAACCTCCTCCAGCGTAAGCCATGGTGCTATTTTAATCTTGGGTTCCATCATTGAGCCTGATCACCACTGAACCGAATCAATAAACTTTATATCCCAGTCGTTGTTCAATCAATGTTGATTAATATAATCAACTGATAGATAGATCGCAGAATGGTGAGATATTGGTGATAACGTGACATAAAGCGAGGAAATAAATACCCTGCCGTTTCGTTTTCTCATTGTATGGCATTTTGAGATACCTGAATAAGGATGTTGTCAACGAAGAGATGCAATCTATCGCTCACTCGTCACACTCCTGAGTTCTGATGACAGATATTTATATTGATTAATTTAATCAAGATTGATCCTGACAAGACCTTATTCTACCGTCAAATAAGTACTCAATGATAAAAACAACAAAATGAATGACGGTAAATATAAAGCATTAATTATAACGACTACCGCACCTTTTCGTCGGCAAGAACACTTACCCATAATTATTACCTCTCTGAAATTGCAGGGCGGTAAATAAAAGAACACCTACAAATCCATGAAGGACAAAAATATGAACCATGTACAACAACAAGAGCTTGCCGAGGCAGCAAGAGAGGCCGGCATAGCAACACCGCGAAAGGCAACACGCATTCGATATTACATGCTGGGCCTTATTTTGTTTGCGACAATCCTTAATTTTGTCGACAGATCGTGTATTGGTATTCTGGCCCCGTTTATCAGTAAAGATCTGACTCTCGATAAAGTTCAGATGGGACAGATATTCGCGGCATTTGGCCTGACATATGCGTTTGCGCTTATCCCCGGTGGTATTATTGCCGACGTGCTAGGCTCCCGTATTGCTTACGCTTTTTCGTTGATTACCTGGTCGCTGGCGACCATGACGCAAGGGCTGGCAAGCGGATTTAATATGCTGTTCGGTTCACGACTGGCGATTGGTGCCCTTGAAGCACCGGCTTTTCCCTCTAACGCACGCGCGGTCACCATGTGGTTTCCGACCAGCGAAAGGGGATTTGCGACCAGCGTATATGTTATGGGGCAATACATTGGCACCCCCTTATTCACCGGTCTGATTTTATGGATGGCGAATGGTTTTGGCTGGCGTTCAGCCTTTTATCTGACCGGTGGCGCTGGCGTGCTTTTCGGTATTCTGTGGTACTTCTGGTACCGCGATCCGCTCAATCATCGTTCGGCAAATGCGGCGGAACTGAAACATATTCGTGAGGGTGGCGGCCTTGTCGGTAAAAAAGAGCGTGACCGTTTTGACTGGAAAAATGCGCTGCGCTTGTTGAAACACCGTCAAATTCTGGCGATTTGCCTGGGTAAATTCTGCAATAATGCCATCCTGGTATTTTTCACCACCTGGTTTATGACTTATCTTGTCGAAGAGCGTCAGATGACGATGATTAAGGTGGGGATTTTCCAGGCGTTGCCATTTCTCGGCGCAACCGCAGGGATTCTGTTAGCGGGTTTCTTCTCTGATTATTTTATTCGCCGTGGTTATTCTATGTCAGCAGCGCGCAAGGCGCCGTTGATCATCGGTACGCTGCTGGGGTCTTCTATATTACTGGTTAATTTTGTCACCTCGAATGAGTTGATTATCGCTATTTTAACCGTCTCTTTCTTTGCGCAGGGGGTAGGATCGTCGTCCTGGGCTGCCGTGTCGGAAATTGCACCACGGCAATATATTGGGTTAACCAGCAGCATCACCAGCCTTGCCGCTAATATTGCCGGCGTCACCACGCCGATCATGATTGGTTATATTCTGCATGCGACGGGCCAGTTCTTTTGGGCGCTCAATATGATGGGGATTATGTGTTTGATTGGCGCATTCGCCTATTCATTCCTTCTCGGACCATTATCCCGAATTGAAATGGATTAATGCGATTAACGAAATAGCACGTTAAATGCCACAGTGATTGTGTACTGATTTATCCAGCCTGTGCCGTTAAAGATTCACAATGTCATGTGGTCAGGCTGGAATTATTACGAGGGAGAGGAAGTGATTAAGTTTAAATGGGACCATTTACAACTGCGCAGCCCGGACCCGGAATTGACCGCGTCATGGTTTGAGCGTTGCCTGGATGCCGAAATTATTCGTAAGCCAGGCAAAGTGGATATTCGCCTTGCCGGAATCGATATCTTTATCGCGCCAGTGACTGAAGGCGATGGCGTTGCACCAGCGCCACTGCCGCCATACCAGGGGCTGGACCATTTTGGCCTGACGGTCGACAACCTCAATGATGTCGCCGCCGAATTAAAAAAACGCGGTGTGGTATTTACTCAGGAGCCAAAAACGCTTCGTCCCGGTGTGCGCGGGTGCTTTATTCGCGGACCGCAAAATATCTCCATTGAAATACTTGAAAGAGACCTGCCATAAATTCGGCAGTGCGCAGGCAATAACGACTAACACGCCAGCCATTGATTGGCGCAACTATGGATCTGATGTTATGAAACCCAGTATTTTGCAGTTAAACCCTATTTTAATTCCCGCGATTAGCGAGAAACTGAACGCCCTCTATACCGTTTATCGTTACTTTGAGATCGACGATAAAGAGGCCTTTATTAAAGAACACGGTAATAGCATTCGCGGCGTTGTCTCCGGTGGTCATACGGGTATTAGCAATGCGCTTATGGAAAAACTGCCCGCGCTTGAAGTGGTCGCTATTAATGGCGTTGGTGTGGATGCGGTCGATCTGGACTACGCCCGCAAACGTGGAATTCATGTTACCGCCACGCTTGGCGCGCTGACAGAAGATGTGGCTGACCTTGCCATTGGCCTGCTGATCGCGACCTGTCGCGGTATCTGTTCCGGCGACCGTGTGGTGCGTAACGGACTGTGGGCAAAAAATCCGCATCCGGGTTCCATACCGCTTTCCCGCCGTTTCAGCGGCATGCGGGTCGGTATCGTCGGAATGGGCCGGGTAGGGCGCGCCATTGCCGCCCGCGCATCGGCATTCGGATGCCCGATCAGCTATACCGAC
Organism: Citrobacter sp. BDA59-3; assembly: GCF_015167655.1. NCBI lineage: Bacteria > Pseudomonadati > Pseudomonadota > Gammaproteobacteria > Enterobacterales > Enterobacteriaceae > Citrobacter > Citrobacter sp. BDA59-3. The sequence continues at coordinate 2,722,951 of NZ_CP063427.1, read as the reverse complement.
CTGCATGCCATGCAAGACCTTGATTACCCGTTTATAGCTGACCTTCAGGAACTGGCCCGCCAGAGCGACGCGCTAATCCTTTCCGCTTCTGCGGACAAAGCGGAAGGCATTATTAATGCCGCCGTCCTTGATGCGCTGGGGCAGGATGGTTTCCTCGTGAACATCGCTCGCGGAAAACTGGTCAATGAACCTGATCTGGTCGCGGCGTTAACCGAAGGACGCATCAGCGGTGCGGGGCTGGATGTTTTCGTTGATGAACCGAATGTTCCTGAGGTGCTTTTTGGCCTGGACAGCGTTGTGTTGCAGGCGCATCGCGCCAGTGCCACGGTGGAGACGCGTACCGCGATGGGGGAAATGGTGCTGGCGAGTCTTGCCCAGGCGCTTTCCGGACAGCGTCCCGAGAACAGTCTGACCCGTTGAGCAGGACTGCTATTATTCTGTTTATCAAACTATTAAATGAAGGAAGCAGTGATGATCACCTCAAGAAAGATTGCCCTGGTCACCGGCGCGGGCACCGGGATTGGCAGGGCAACGGCGCTGGCGCTGTTCCGTGCCGGCTATTTTGTTGTTCTTGCTGGCCGTCGTCTGGATCCTCTACTGGAGACAGTTGCCGCGATGGAAGATAGTAGTGAGGGCGGCCAGACCATGGTCGTACCGACTGATGTAACCGACCCCGAATCGGTCAATGCGTTGTTTGCGCGGATCAAGGATAAGCTCGGGCGCCTTGATGTGTTGTTTAATAATGCCGGAACCAATTTTCCCGGTATCCCCTTTGAAGAGCTGAGCTACGAGAAGTGGTCCGCCGTGGTGAATGTCAATCTGACCGGAATGTTCCTTTGTGCTCAGGGCGCATTCCGCCTGATGAAGGAACAAACCCCGCAGGGGGGCCGTATCATTAACAATGGATCTGTTTCGGCGCACGCGCCACGTCCTGATTCGGCCGCCTATACGGCAACCAAGCATGGCGTGACCGGGCTGACGAAGAGCATTTCGCTCGATGGCAGAAAGTACGATATCGCCTGTGGGCAGATTGATATTGGTAATGCGTATACGGAATTATCGCAGCGGATGTCTAAAGGTGTGAAGCAGGCCAATGGCGAACTGGCGGTGGAAGCGATGATGGATGTGTCGCAGGTCGCTAACAGCGTGGTCTACATGGCCAGTGTTCCGCTTGATACCAATGTGCAGTTTATCACCGTGATGGCGACCAAAATGCCGTTTGTCGGGCGCGGTTAAACGCTCAGAAAGTCCATTTACATCCAGACTCAGTCCGGTTGCGCCTGACGCGTAAACGGATTGAGGACTGTGTTTCTTATCCCTCTTTGGTGAAGGCCTTCGGGTAGGTTTTTTCGTAGTAGCCTTTCATCTCACTCTCTTCAAGGGACAGCGCCCTCTTCAGATGCCATGAACAGAGAAGCAGTGGGGCTATCATTAACACGGCAAGCCCTGAAAAGAGCGTGAACACACTCACACCCAGCCAGTGAATAAACCCGCCTGCTATCAGGACGCCGAAAGGGTTGACCAGACTCGAGAGAAACGCCGACATGGCCGCCATCCGAGTCCGATAATGTCCGGGGGTGGCGGTTGCTCTCAGGGTGCTGAGATTCACATTGATTAAGTTGAACGCCAGGCCACAGAAGAAGGCTAGCGCAATCGAGATGTTGATATTCGGGACCAGCACAATAGCCGGAACGCTCCCACCCAACAAAATAAACCCGATAACGACATTCCAGAAACGTCCAATGTTTCGGGTTATTGCCGCATTAAGGTAGAGACTGCCGGCCAGTAATCCGATGGCGAAGGAAAATTCAAATGCGCCAAGGTACGAGGCGGGCAGGTGCAACTCCGTGCTCATCCAAAACGGAATCGTCACAGAAAAGAAGGGGAACATCGTAAAATTGATGAGCGCGGAAATTAAGGCGATGTGAAACTCTGATTTGACACGGTAAATGGCGACAAATCCGCCTTTCGTTTTGCTGAACCAGCTTTCACCTGCGCCTGGCGGATGCACGCACACAGACCGTTTCGCAAGCAGAACGCAGGCCAGGCCCGATAATCCTTGCAGTAATGCGGCGACATAAAGCGCCAGGCCAATAGAAAACAAAGCGATTAGCGAGGCGGCCAGCACCGGCCCGGTGAGCATAATCACGGAATTGATGGCCGAGCGACTTGATATGGCGCGTGAAACATGACCGTCATCGACCAGATCGGGGATCAGACCCATGATGGTGGGCTCTCTGACTGATGCCACCGCGCTCATCGCGATGAGGCCTGCGGTCAGTAAAACGAGGTTGAATTGTCCCGCCGAACAGGCAAGAGAAAACAGCATCATGATGACGAAAACCGCGAGCTGACAGCCGTTAATAAACTTTACGCGGTGAAACCGATCGCCGAATGAGGCGAGAAAAGGCTTCAGGTAAATCTCGGCGGCAACGGAAAACGCGATCAATGATGAGAAGGCGACCGCTGAATGGGTTTCCTTTAAGCACCACCATGCCAGAGCCAGACGGAATACATGCCCAGCCAACAGGCTGAGGGTCGTTGCGGTTTGTAAAAGGAAGAATGCGGGACCGAGGCGCATGAAGGCGTTAAATTTCATCGTGCGTATCAAACATTATGAGGACGGATGAAGGAAACATTCCGTCAACATAACGTAAATTTGTTGCGGATGAAAAAAAGAGAAGAGGATCCAGTAAATAAACGACTTAGCCGTCACAGTCTGTGTCCGTGGTGAAGCTGGCGGAAAGGGCGCTCCAAACACAGAAATCAATGGCTGTAGTTCGGTGGAATATTAAAGTTTACTGGCAGACTGCCTCAGAACAGTGATATCTCTTTTTGGCGATACCCCAAACATCCTCGCATATTCACGGCTGAAATGAGAAAGGCTCTCATAGCCGACAGCAAACGCCGCCGTGGTGACATCAAAATGCTCATTCAGCATAAGCCGTCTTGCTTCATTCAGGCGCAGCCATTTCTGGTAGCGAAGCGGACTCATCCCGGCAAGTTGCCTGAAATGGTGGTGAAAAGAGGGCGTGCTCATCTGCACCCGACTCGCAAGCTCTTCAATACGTAAAGGCGATGCAATGTTGGTTTTCAACCAGTCAATGGCTTTGCCGATACGGTAGCCATGCCCGTCTACGGCGGCAATCTGTCTGAGATGATCGGACTGGTCGCTCATCAAAAGCCGGTAATGTATTTCACGCTGAATAAGGGGGCCAAGAACCGGGATTGCTTCTGGCTCGTCAAGCAATGAAAGCAGACGGCAGAAAGGCTTCAGCAGAACATCAGTAAGCGTACCGATTCCGACACCGGCCCCGGCGTCTCTTTTTTTGACCGGAGCCAGGCCGCCCTGGGCAATTAATTCCATCAAAACGCGCTGGTCGAGTTTATAAGCTATACCAACGCATGGGCGGGATGCCGACGCTTTCAGCACTTCTGAGCTGGCGGGTAAATCGAGAGACGTAATCAGAAATTTTTCCGCATCATATTGATAAGGTTCACCCCCAATCCACATGATCTTGGCACCCTCGGTTACCAGTACGACACTGGGAGGGACCAGGCAGCTTACCGGCGAAGCTGGCTCATTTCGCCGGAATAATTCCAGTCCGTCGACGGCTGTCGGGAAATCACCGGTACCAGGTGTGCGCGCCGTGATATCCCGGGTAAGCGTCCCGAGTAAGTCCTTAATCGAATTGCCTGTGATCATTTTGAATGCCTCAAATGCGTTACTTCTCTACGGCGTTAACTTACCAGCTCAAAAAAATGAAATATATGCTTTCACTGCAAGTTCATAGGATCAGGCAAAAAATACAGAGTTATTTAATAACACATTTCCCCAGGGATAACCAAAATAGCAATACTCAAACAGGACCCTGACACGGTAAATCTGCTCATGACGATGAATATATTAAAACCGTTTATGCAAAAAGTACTCTTTAAATTTCCCGACAAGTCATCTGGAGAGAGTTATGACTGAAATGCGCATACATGCTGTTTAAAAACTGAACTTCATATAAATCAATGAAAGGTTTTAATACCATGACCATAAAATTCTCAAAGCATTTTTTCAACGGCGCACTCCTTGCCGGTGCGCTGTCCATGATTTCAACAGAATCTGCGCTCGCCCAGCCGACGTCAGGTGTATCGGATTCTGCTGTACGTCTGGTTCAGACGTGGGATAAAACCTTCCGAAGGAGTGATAAAGTGGATCATCAAAAAGTTACTTTTAAAAACCGTTATGGCATTACGCTGGCCGCAGATGTGTATCTTCCAAAAGATCGCGGAAATAAAAAACTTGCTGCTATTGTTGTATCGGGTCCTTTCGGCGCCGTAAAAGAGCAGGCGTCAGGTCTTTATGCACAAACGTTAGCAGAGCGTGGATTTGTAACGCTGGCTTTTGATCCTTCCTATACCGGGGAAAGCAGTGGAGAACCGCGCAATATTGCCTCTCCTGATATCAATACCGAAGACTTTATGGCTGCGGTCGATTTCATTGGATTGCAGCCTTATGTGGATCGTCAACGTATCGGTGTCATTGGGATCTGCGGCATGGGTGGTATTGCATTGAATGCCGTTGCCGTTGATAAACGTGTAAAAGCTGTCGTTGCGAGCACCATGTATGATATGAGCCGTGTTATGTCGAAAGGGTACAATGACAGTGTAACCCCTGAACAACGCGAGCAGACGCTTGAAAAACTGAGCCTTCAGCGCTGGGAAGATGCAGCAAACGGTAAACCTGCATATCAGCCCCCTTACAACAAACTGAAAGGTGGCGAAGCGCAGTTCCTCGTAGACTATGCGGACTACTATATGACAAAACGTGGATACCATCCGCGTGCGGTCAACTCCGGGAACTCATGGTCAGTAACAACACCGATGTCCTTCATGAATTTTCCGCTGATGACCTATATTAAAGAAATATCTCCGCGTCCTGTCCTGTTTGTACATGGTGAAAAAGCGCACTCGCTTTATTTCTCCCAAACGGCATACGAGGCGGCAAATCAACCCAAAGAACTTTTGATTGTTAAAGATGCCACGCATGTTGATTTGTATGATCGCATGGATAAAATTCCGTTCGACAACATCACGGCATTTTTCAATAAATACCTTAACAACTAATAAATATTGCTCCGTGGCGTTCTCAGGTGCAGTGGCTAAAACGCCATTGCACTGTTGTTTTGCGTATTAAGAGTTACAAGCATTAAAAAACATAAATATCAAAGCAAGGTATAATCATGAAAAACTTTACGTTTCATAACACGACGAAAATACTTTTCGGGCGTGATCAAATTCCAGAAATTGTCAATGAAATCCCAAAAGATAATAAAGTCATGATTATCTACGGAGGCGGGAGTGTTAAACGTAATGGCTCGCTGGAAAAGGTTCGGGGTTCGCTGAAAGATCATACGATTTATGAGTTCGGGGGCGTCGAAGCTAATCCTCATTACGAAACGCTGATGCAAGCTGTTGCACTCGTTAAGGATAATGGCGTCGATTTTCTGCTGGCATTAGGTGGGGGATCGGTTATTGACGGCACTAAATTTGTCGCAGCGGCTGCGTGCTACGACGGTGATGCCTGGGATATTGTCAAAAGTTACGGGAGCGTTGTTAAAAAGGCTCTACCGGTCGGCTGTGTTCTGACCATTGCCGCGACAGGTTCAGAAATGAATAATGTCGCAGTTGTTACAAGAGCAGAAACAAAAGATAAGCTGTTTTTTGCATCCCCATATGTTATGCCGCAGTTCTCAGTTCTGGAACCTGAACTGACATTTACGTTGCCCCAACATCAGACGGCGAATGGAGTGGTCGATGCGTTTGTGCATGTCCTTGAGCAATATGTGACTTTTCCAGTAAATGCCAAAGTACAAGATCGTCTGGCAGAAGGGCTACTGAACACATTGAAAGAAGAGGGGCCTGAGGTGTTGGTAAATCCGACGGATTTCGATGCCAGGGCGAACATTATGTGGGCTGCAACAATGGCATTGAACGGCGTGCTCAGTACGGGGACGCCTGCGGACTGGGCATCGCATCTGATCGGGCAAGAAATTACAGGCCTGTATGGTCTGGATCATGCCTGCACGCTGGCGGTAATGATCCCAGCCATCTGGAAATTCAACCTGGCCGACAAAAAACAGAAACTCGCACAGTATGGCGAACGCGTCTGGAATATCCCCGCATCTGATACCCAAACGATGGCCATTCAGGCTATCGATGCAACGGTGGCGTTTTTCGAAACAATGGGCATTAAAACCCGCTTATCTGATTATGGTCTGGGAGAGGATAGTATTCCGGCAGTAATCGATAAACTTAAAGAACACGGGCATGTTGCCCTGGGCGAGCATGGGAATATTACGCCGGAGAAAGTCGAGGCTGTTCTAAAAATAGCGTTGTAACCTTCGAAATAACAACGATTTTTTTCATAGAGAGAGAAATGATTTTTATCTTAAAGGAGGAAAGGCTCATGTCCTGGAACCTTGACCTGTTAGCAAAAATCGATAAGGCTGACGACCTTAAAATTGCGCCATTCCATCCTGATATGACGACCACCGGTACGCCAACCTGGATTTGGGAAGTGACGGTAGATAACCGACTTTTCGTGCGCGCCTATAATGGCAAGGAGTCAACGTGGTATCAGGCGGCTCTGGCTCAACAGGCCGGTAAGATATTGGCTGTTGGACAGGAGTTTTATGTTGTGTTCGCAATGACAACAGATCCTGAACTGGAAAGAAAAATAGACCAGGCCTACCTGAAAAAATACGCCAGAAGTAACTATGTTGCCGCAATGACAGGGGCACGCGCCAGAGCGGCTACGGTCGAGATATTACCTGGCTGATTTGGCTTATAAAAGTATTACGTTTTCGCCAGGGCAGGTTTCTTCCTGGAAGACGTAATGCTGTCCCGAAACGTTTCTTTGTGGACGATGATCTGGACATGCCAGACACAGAGTCTGGCATGCACTCATTACCTGATGCCTGACAGGGCAGAGCCAGAAATGACCGAGACACTGATTCTACGGCAGGCGGTAGCGACTTATGCGGTTGCTTATGTGCATATCTAATTTAACATAATATACATTATGCGCACTAAAGTAAGATGCCGAAGAATTCGGCTTTGTTTGGTCATCCTTGTTCTGGTCATTTGTCGCCTTGAATGCGTGTTCGACGGCGCCATCGTGCAGACCTTTATCATTCTTCACTGCCGACTCCGCCACTGTTTTCATCTGTTGGCGTTCCCTGATGAAATCGCATCTGCCAGTCCGTTTTTTCGCTTGTGCGCTTCACCCACAGCGATGTTCGCAATGTCTGTCGACCAATGCGGCCTTGCTCATCAACCGTAAAACTTCGGTACGTCAATAACACGCACGCGTCATCCACCACCGATAACGCAAAATCATCGGACTGGATTTGTTGATCACCGGTTTCCATGACTAACGCACGGATGACATGTTCTCTGTCGTACCGCTGACCTGAACGACCAATTTCAAAAAAATCTCGGTGCAGTAATTTCTCCAGCAACGTTTTCTGACTTCGCGTTTTCGCATGATGAAGTTTCTGCTCATTCTGTATGAGTAATGCCAGCACATCTTGTGTCATCACAATGTTCCTGTTTGTGCGCTAACGTTTCGCCGACCCTGTTTCACGCCAGGCCAACACTCACGACCACTATTTCTGCTCTTGCGGTCTTACCGTTACGTTTCAATTCATTTGCGCTTTAATTCAAATTCTTAACGCATAAAAATGCCTTAATAACAAATGATTACCATTACCGTTGACACCCTTTCCCTGGCATTGTATAAAACCGCGCCTTGTTATTAATTCTCATTTACGATTTTACCCGTTTCCTGCCCTGGAAACTCGCTAACGAAGGATAGCGTTACATGAAAAAGGTCATCAGTGCTTTAGGATTGGTTTTCGCTTCGGTCAGTTCCGCGTTTGCTACTACCTACCCTGTTACCATCGAAAATTGCGGATATAAAGAAACATTCACCAAAGCCCCTGAGCGCGTCGTCGCGCTGGGCCAAAACACTGTTGAGATCCTTCTGTTACTTGGCCTCGAGGACAACGTGGTTGCCAGCGCATTCTGGCCGACAAAAGTGTTGCCATCACTTGCAGAAAAAAACAGTAAAATCAAAAACCTGACCGTTGAAATCCCGACACTCGAATCTATTCTTGCCCAAAACCCGGACTTCGTTCCTGCCCAGATCCCTCTGTTACTGGGGCCGGAAAGCAAAGTCGCTAAACGTGAAGATCTCAGTACCGTTGGCGTCAACAGCTATATGTCGCCGGGGATGTGCGCCACGAAGAAAGGCGTTGGCGATATGTACGGTAGCCGCCAGAAGCTATGGGATATGAGCTTCCTTTACCAGGAAATTATGGATTTCGCGACCATTTTCAACGTAGAAGATCGCGGTAAGGCGCTGATTGCCGATTTCAAAAAACGTGAAAATGATCTGCGTGCCGAGTTCAGCAAGAACAAAAAAGACCTCTCGTTTGTCTTCTGGTTCTCCAGCTCATCGCCGTCTGCTGACGCCTATGTTGGCGGCAAGAATAGCGCGTCAGGGTTTATCGCGAATGTCCTGGGCGGCCACAACGCCATTACCTCTGAAACTGAATGGCCAACGGTTGGCTGGGAAAGCATTATCGCCGCTAACCCGGATGTCATCGTCGTCTCCAGTCTTGACCGCAACCGCTGGGCACTGGATAACGCCGAAGAAAAAATTAAATTCCTGAAAAGCGATCCGGCCGTCAGCCAGCTCGATGCTGTTAAAAAAGGTCACATCGTCGTGATGGACGGCCAGGCGATGAACCCGACAATTCGTACTATCTATGGTGCTGAACAGGTTGCCGAACAGCTCAGAAAAATGGGACTGAATTGATGAGTTCCGCAGTACAACAGGCCCGCCAGGGCCTGATACTCACCACATCAACAGTGCTGGCGCTTATTCTTCTTTTTGTGGTGATTGCCACAGGCGTCAGCGTCGGCGAATTGTCCATTCCGCTCAGCAGCGTCTTTTATGCGCTGACCAACAAAGCCGGATTCACCGACATGCCACTCAGCCGCATCCATGAAAGTGTGATCTGGGATTTCCGTCTTAGCCGTGCGTTGGTCGCAGCCTGTTGTGGTGCGGGGCTGGCGATGTGTGGCGCCGTTTTGCAAAGTCTGCTGAAAAATGCCCTGGCGGAACCCTATGTACTCGGCGTATCCGCTGGCGCGTCAACGGGTGCCGTCTCGGTTGTGGTGCTCGGTATCGGTACTGGCGCAGTTTCCCTGTCCGCAGGTGCATTTGCCGGGGCCTTTGCCGCTTTTGCGTTTGTCGCCTTTCTCACCAACGGTGCACGTGGCGGTAATGAGCGTACGATTCTGGCGGGCGTCGCGGCATCCCAACTCTTCAACGCCATCACGGCGTATACCATCAGTACTTCCGCCAGCGCACAACAGGCGCGTGACGTGATGTTCTGGCTCCTTGGCAGCTTTAGCGGCGTTCGCTGGCCGGAGTTTCAACTGATACTGGTCGTTCTGCTGGCTGGTCTTGCGGTATGCCTTTTTTACTCTCGCGCACTGGATGCCTTTACCTTTGGCGATGATGCCGCAGCGTCACTTGGTATCAATGTTCCCGTGGTTCGCCTGATCCTCTTTACTGCCACAGCGCTGATGACCGCCACCATTGTCAGTATGGCGGGATCGATCGGCTTTGTCGGTCTGGTCGTGCCGCATATGATGCGCTTTTTCTTCGGCCCGCTTCACCGTACGCTACTGATTGCCAGTGCGCTGGCAGGCGCAATCCTGATGGTGCTGGCTGATATCGCCTCCAGAATGCTGATCGCACCGCAGAGCCTGCCAGTCGGCGTAGTCACCGCGCTGGTTGGCGTGCCTTTCTTTGCTGTCATTATCTATCGTTCAAGGAACAAGTGATGAGCATCACTGCTGAAAACATTACCTGGAAGATAGCTAAGAAAACCATCGTCAATAATGTCTCACTGGCTGTCTCCCAGGGACAAACGGTGGGATTACTTGGCCCCAACGGTTCCGGAAAATCCTCGTTGCTGCGTATACTTGCCGGATTACGTCGCCCGCATGCAGGCACGGTTTCGCTCGATGGTCACGACATCGCCCGGATGCCTAAAAAGCAGCTTGCCCGTCGCATTGCCTTCGTTGAACAGCACGGGATGACCGAATCCAATATGCGGGTTCGCGACGTGGTAAAACTGGGGCGCATTCCGCACCATTCCGCTTTTTCTGGCTGGACATCTCACGATGATGAGACGGTAAATGCGGCGCTTGAACGGGTAGATATGCTCGGAAAAAGCGATCAGGGATGGCTGAGTTTATCGGGCGGTGAACGCCAGCGCGTGCACATCGCCAGGGCACTGGCACAGGTACCGAGCGAAATCTTGTTGGATGAGCCAACCAATCACCTGGATATTCATCACCAGATGCAACTGATGCAACTCATCAGTGAGCTGCCGGTGACCAGTATTGTCGCTATTCACGATCTTAACCATGCCTCGATGTTTTGTGACGCATTGATTGTCATGCAACAAGGCCAGGTGATTGCCACGGGCACCCCGCAGGAGATTCTGACCGAAGAGTTACTCTGGGAGGTCTTTCGGGTGAAAACGCATATTGAAATATCGGCGTTTCATGGCAAGAAGCATATTCACTACCTTATCTGAATAAGACTATCTGGATGCATTTACTTCGCCCCGCCACACACCTCTGGCCGCCCGTTTTACTGGGCAGCCAGTTTGTATTCAATATCGGTTTTTACGCTGTCGTTCCCTTTCTGGCGATCTTTCTTCGCGATGACATGCTGCTTTCCGGTGGAATGATCGGCCTGATTCTCGGGTTAAGAACCTTTTCACAACAGGGCATGTTTATTGTTGGCGGTGCCCTGTCCGACCGCTTCGGCGCCCGCAGCATCATACTTTGCGGCTGTGTTATCCGCGTGGTGGGGTATCTTCTGCTGGCACTGGGTGACAGTATCTCGCCGATTATTCTCGGCGCTTGTCTGACAGGCATTGGCGGCGCCCTTTTCTCTCCGTCCATAGAAGCCTTGCTGGCAAAGGCGGGTACGGACAGTGAAGCGAGCGGCAAGCGCAACCGCGCGGAATGGTTCGCGCTCTTTGCCGTCTGCGGCGAACTTGGCGCGGTGCTCGGCCCTGTTCTGGGTTCCATGCTGGCCGGTCTGGGATTTCGCCAGGTCGCTCTGGCGGGGGCTGCGGTATTTATCGTTGCGCTTGGCGTGCTGCATTTTTGCCTGCCGCGCAATCCGTCACGCAAGACGACGCTGCATATTACGCCGTGGTGGACCACCTTTCGCCAGCCGCGGTTTGTGGCCTTTATTATCGCCTACAGTTCATGGCTATTGAGCTACAACCAATTATACCTGGCATTGCCGGTGGAGATTGCCCGCGCCGGCGGCAGCGAGAAGGATTTAGGGCCGTTGTTTATGTTGGCTTCGGGGCTGATCATTCTGTTTCAGCTTCCCCTCGCCCGCTTTGCCCGGCGCGTTGGCGCGGTGCGGATATTGCCCTGCGGCTTTCTGCTATTGTCCGCGTCATTTCTGAGTGTCGCCCTGTTCGCCTCATCAACGCCTCCGGACTCCTGGCTTCGCCTGCTGCCCGCCGCCTGTTTTGTTACGCTGCTGACGATGGGACAGATGTTACTGGTGCCCTCAGCAAAAGATTTGATCCCGCAATTTGCCGCGCCGTCCATGTTAGGTGCACACTACGGTGCACTGGCAACCGCCGGCGGTATTGCGGTGCTGGCGGGTAATTTCCTGCTGGGCAGCCAGCTCGACCGGGCGTTAACACCCTCAACCGATGCCATCTATCCCTGGTTGCAACTGGCGGTATTTCCGTTTTTAAGCGCTATTGCCCTGTTTTTTATTTGCCGGACCGGGCGGAAAAAAGAGAGCCGTTAACGCGTCATTTCTCCGCGCATGTCTCTGGAGCGGTTTTTCACCCACTCTTTGTACATCCCCGGAGACATGCCCATCACGGCATTAAATGCGCGTCGGAATGCCGTTTCATCGTTGTATCCACACTCTGTTGCGACTTGTGAAACCGTCTTGCCGCGATTTTCCAGCAACATAGCCGCCGTCTCCATGCGCACACGAGTAATAAAGCTTTTGGGACTTTCCTGCGTGAGTTCTGTCATTTTGCGATTGAGCGTTCTGGTGGTCATATTAAGCGATGCGGCAAGCTGCTCGACCGTTATCGATGGATCCTGAAAACGCACCAGGTGTTCGGCTTTAATGAGTAACGGATGGCGCGAATTCAAAAATCCCGCCGGAGCATAGAGATGTTGTGAGAGTGGCTGACTATCAGCAACGGCCATATCAGCAGTCAGTTTTGCCATCTCATCGCCCGCGTACAACCTGACAACGTGTATCGCCAGATCCACCCATGAAAGCGGCCCGCCGGTGGTGATGATATTCCGGTCTTCCACCAGCGCTTTCCCCCAGACGGGTTTTGTCAGCGGATAGCGTTCCCGGAACGTGTGATATAACCACCATGTTGTCGCGCACATCCGTCCGTTTAACAGCCCGGCTTCTGCCAGAATAAAGCCCCCCGCGCAGGCACCGGCAACGGCACATCCTTGCTGATATTGTGCTTTTACCCACCGCGCTGCATCGGTGATTGCCGCTTTGGAAAGCGGATATTTTTCTTCATCAAGACGCATACCGCTGGCAATAATCAGCGAATATTTATCGCTCTCAAAGGATCCTTCACTTTCAATCTGCCTGCCCTGCGCATCGATGACGGGATGACCATCCGCCGTGACGATCTGCGCGCTAAAGCCCGGTTCATTACCGGTATCGCGATGACACAGCGCCGGGTTTTGCTCAGCCACCTGATTTGCCAGCCAGAACATATCAGACAACCCCGAGAGGGCCGATTTCATACTTCCCGGCACCGCGAGTAAGGCAATTTTCATCATCAAGTCCTGAAAAACACAATGTCCGATTTTGCATGATACCTGTCATTAATGACACTTAATATCGCTTTCGGCATGGCGTTACACTCTGGAAACGTTATTTATGCGTATCGGGAATACCCTGCTATGTCCTTTTTCATCAATAAAATCATGCGACGCGCGTCGTTTCTGCTCTGCCTCATTGTCGCAACAAGCGCTGGCGCACAGGAGTCAATCATCAAAAACATCGTTCTTGTTCATGGCGCGTTTACCGATGGATCGAGTTGGTCCGCTGTCACTGCGCTCCTGCAGGCCAAAGGGTATAACGTTACCGCCGTACAAAATCCGCTGACCTCTCTTAACGATGATGTGGCGGCAACGGAGCGCGTCCTGCAACGGCAACACGGCGACGTACTGCTTGTCGGCCACTCCTGGGGTGGCGCGGTGATTACCCAGGCCGGAAATGCTGAAAACGTGAAAGGGCTTGTCTATCTGTCGGCACTGGTGCCCGACAGCGGTGAATCCGTTACCGATACCCTTACGCGGCTGAATGCCCCCATGAGTGGCATGCAGCCAGATAATAACGGCTTGATTTGGCTGGATAACCCGGAGATGTTCCGCAACGTCATGGCAAATGATCTGCCTGAGCCTCAGGCGCGTTTACTTACCGCAGCACAACAACCGATAGCCGCGAAAGCCTTCAATGAAAAAGTGAACCATGCCGCCTGGCGCAATAAGCCGTCGTGGTATTTAGTCACTGAAAATGACAACGCGCTTAACCCTGCCGTACAAAACTTATTGGCGCGAGAAGCTGGCGCTAATATCACCCACCTCCCGTCAAGTCATATGTCAATGGTATCGCACCCGAAGGACGTTGCGGCGCTTATTGATAAAGCAGCACACAACATTAAACAGTGACATTACACAGGTGTATTTATCATGCAAATCCTACATATCGATTCCAGTATTACATTGGAAAATTCTGTTTCCCGTCAGTTATCTTATGAAGTTGTAAAAACGCTAACGGCAAACGGACAGTGTGAAAATATTATTTATCGTGATCTGGTTAAAGACGAAATACCTCACTTAACGGGCGACATTGCTGCCGGGTTCAGAGCAGTATCTGGCGCAGTGACCACACCTGAACTGGCCACTGAATATGCCCTTTCAGAAAAGATCGTCAACGAGTTTCTGACCAGCGATATGATTGTCATTGGTGCTCCGATGTACAATTTTATGGTCGCCAGCCAGTTGAAAGCGTGGTTAGACAGGCTCGCGCAACCTGGTAAGACGTTTCACTACACGGCAAATGGCCCGGTGGGGCTTGCGACCGGTAAGACAGTGGTTGTGGCTTCTGCGAGAGGCGGTTTCTATCACAACACGCCCCTGTCAGAAATGGATTTTCAGGAACATTATTTGCGCCATTTCTTTGCTTTTCTGGGCATCACCCAGGTGAAATTTATTCGGGTCGAGGGGGCATCAAAAGGCGAAAATATTAAGCAGCAGGAAATATTGCGGGCGCTGAACGCTATTCCCCAACTTATTGACAGCATTACACACTAATAGGAACTCGCTATGTTATACGCCGTAACGCTGTATTATTTATGCTCTGAATCAGAGCTGGGTGCCCATATTGATGCGCATAAAAAGTGGCTGGTTGAGGGTATCAGTAAAGCTGGTGTCATCCTGGCCGGACCTCTCACAAGCGGTACCGGAGGTTATATTCTGTTTCACGGTGATAATGAAAAAGATATTTACACGTATCTGGAAAAAGACCCGTTTGTCATACACAACAAGGTCAGCGTGAATGTACTTAATATCGCGCCCATGTTGTGCTCAAATGCATTTCCTGCGCAATGGGCAGCAAATGCAAAGCTAATATAATGGAACAATAAGGGGGGATTCCCCCTTTTATTGATGTCAGTCGCTGTTTGCGCCGTTACCCCCTTGCCCACCCGCTTCCTGTTGACTTAAATTGTAATAAGCGTACATTTCAGGACATGAAGACATTCCTGATAATCGTTCCTGATGGCGGCATGTTGTTTGAAGCCGCCGGTATCGCCGACATCCTGATGCAGGCTAATCGTCTGCATGCACAAGACGGCCCGCAGCCGCGCTACCGCTTCTCTCTCGCTACGACCCAACCTCACCAGGTCATCCATGGTCAATCCGGGTTAAATCTGCTCGCCGATAGCCGTTTGCATGAAATCGACCCGCGTGAGCCCTGGGATACCATCATGATTACCGGACGCGGCGAGGATGAAGACGAAGGCACCGCGGTAGTCGACTGGCTACGCCTTGCTGCCCCCCATGCGCGGCGGGTGGTCTCTATTTGCGGTGGCGCGATGTTGCTGGCCGAAGCCGGATTACTCAGTGGACGAAGAGCAACCACCCACTGGCGACTGCTGGAAACCATGCAAACACGCTTTCCTGACATCACCCTCGAAGCCGGCCCCTTGTATGTTCAGGATGGCCCTGTCTGGACCTCCGGCGGCGTCAGTTCGGGCTTTGACCTGACGCTCGCGCTGGTTGAAGACGACTACGGGTTTAGCCTCGCGTTGGAAGTGGCCCAGAATATGGTGATGTATCTGCGTCGTCCTGGCGGTCAGCTCCAGTTCAGCCGTTACAATTTGCAGCAGGCCAGTAGCGTAGGTCCCATCAGTGACCTGCAAAGCTGGATCCTTACCCATCTGAACGAAGACTTGTCGGTGGACAAGCTGGCGGAACGTGCGGCGATGAGCCCGCGTAATTTTACCCGTGTGTTCACGCGCGAAACGGGTGCGCCACCGGCGCGTTACGTTGCCGAAGCACGCCTGGCCGCGGCGCGTAACCGGCTGGAACAAACCAACGAAACGCTGGACAGGATTGCCGCTGAGACCGGCTTTGGCAGCAGTATCAATTTACGGCGAATTTTCGAACGCCAGTTACACCTTACCCCTGGCGAGTATCGTCAGCGCTTCCATTGTCGCAAAATGGCGTAAAGTGATCCTTATTTGTCGTTTACGCCAAACCACCGCCGACCTACAGTGATGACAGACATCGGATAAGAAGGAGTTCATCATGGTTAAGGTCGGCATTAACGGTTTTGGCAGGATTGGTCGTAACGTACTGCGCGCTGCGCTGGGCGATAAAGAAATTCAGATTGTGGCGATTAACGATCTGACGGACAGCAAAACGCTGGCGCATCTGTTAAAACACGATTCACTACTGGGCACCCTTCCCGTTCCCGTCGAAGCAGGCGAAGGCCAGTTAATTGTCGATGGTCAGGCCGTACGGGTGTTTAGCGAACGCGACCCGGCAAATATTCCCTGGCGTGACGTTGGCGTCGATATTGTGATTGAAGCCACCGGCTTCTTTACCGATCGCGAAAAAGCGGCGGTACACATCAGCAGCGGCGGCGCGAAACGCGTGATTATCTCCGCTCCGGGTAAAAACGATGACCTGACCATTGTGCTGGGGGTTAATGACCAGCAATACGATCCCGCACGCCATTTTGTTGTGAGCAACGGCAGTTGTACGACGAATGGTCTGGCCCCGGCCGCGCAGGTGCTGCATCAGAATTTTGGTATCGAACACGGTTTGATGAATACCACTCACGCCTACACCAACAGCCAGGCCTTGCACGACCAGCCAGAAAAAGATCTGCGTGGCGCGCGGGCGGCGGCACTCTCTATCGTGCCATATTCCAGCGGCGCGGCGAAGGCGCTGGGGAAAGTTATCCCGGAACTGGACGGCCGCCTCACCGGTTATTCCTTACGTGTGCCGGTACCTGTGGTGTCGATTGTCGACCTGACCGTGACCTTAAAACGCGATGTGACGGTAGACGAAGTGAACGCGGCTTTCCGCAACGCTGCCGAAGCCGGTCCACTGAAAGGCATTCTGGGGTACAGTGACGAACCGCTGGTCTCCAGCGATTACCAGGGCGATCCGCGCTCGTCCATTATCGATGGGCTTTCGACACTGGTGATTGGCGGTAATCTGGTGAAAATCCTCGCCTGGTATGACAACGAGTGGGGCTTCTCTAACCGCCTGGTTGACCTTGCGAAAAAGATGGCACAGCGCGGGTTGTAATAACATCCGCATAAACGAAACCACGCTGCGGCGTGGTTTTTTCGTCTTATTACTATCAGAACGTCACGGGCGTGTTCACCCATAGCACTCTGGCGACCACGGTACCGATATTGCGGTAACCATGCGGGATCTGGCTCGGGAAATAGAACGAATCCCCCTGCTCCAGGGTCCAGACATCGTCTCCCAGACGCAGTTCCAGTTCACCTTCCAGCACATAGCCCATCTCTTCGCCGTGGTGCTCAATCAGACCGTCACTGGCAACACCCGGCTCGATAATATGAATATTGCCCTGCAGCAAACCGCCCTTGTGATGCCAGGTCAGGTTCTCAAGCTCAATCCCCCCTTTTTTGCTGCGTTGCAAAAACCGTTTACGGTTACGCTGGGCAGGTTTCAGAACGGGTTGATCGGCGGTCCAGTCATCGGCCATCAGGTCGGCAATACTGGTCTCCAGCGCCTTTGCCAGACGGTGCAGCATCGCCAGTGACGGCGAAGCTGCGTCATTTTCCAGTTTGGATAACAGACTTTCCGAGCATTCCACCTTTTGCGCAAGCTGCTTGAGGGTCATTTCCTGCACCAGGCGTGCGTGGCGCAGCCGCATTCCCAGCGGGGTTCCGGTAGATTTGATGTCAGCGTTTTTTTTCATCTGTCTGCTTCATTAAAGTCTGCCTGTGGCCTGCGTCGCGCAGGCCTGGCAAGAAAAATCATCCCACAACGACGAACTGAATTTCTTTCGGTGAGCAGCCGTTAATCGGCACGATGTCCTGTGGACAGGCGGACATCACGACCACGCAATCCAGCTCGGCACGAATCTCTACATAATCACCTGCTTTACTGACGGTGGGCAACCAGGAAATAGAATAATCAGGATTTACCGGCGTGTTCATCCATAAATTGAGCGGTTGTGGCACTTCGCGGGCGCGCAGACCAATCGCATTGAGCGCCATACGCATATTATCGGCGCAGCTATCATGGTACTCCGTAATGCCCATGTTGGTGTAACGGTAGAGATCGCAGGCGGCAATCAGCGTGTCATGCACACCCGGCGAGGTATCGGTCAGCAGCGTCGCGATGGCGCGACGTTGGTTAGTCACCAGCACATCACCCGGCTGCGGGATGATTTTGTCAATAAAAGCACGGGTGTGCTCCATAGAGGCAAATTCGCTGAGATCGCTGCTGTTAAAAAACCATGTATCGCACACCTGGCTGCCAGGGGTGTTGATGATCTTAATCACCTGCCCTTTTTTCAGTAAAACGGCGCGTCCGCAGCGGGGTGGAATGGTATAAAGCTCATTGAATACCGGCGCGCCATCGGCTGAAATCGGCGAGGTTGCCGTCGGGTTGATCCCCAGCGCGTCGCCATTGTCTTTCTCGCAGCAGGTTGGGTAATGTGCAGTTGCAGTCATGATTTAACTCCTTCAAATGATTGGGATAGCTCAGTCAGCGCGCAAGCCAGCGTGCGGGCGCCTGCCGCCAGTGAGCGAGGATCGGTATATTCAGCCGGGTTATGGCTAATGCCTTGATGGCTGGGGACAAAAAGCATACTGGTCGGACAGTGTTCGGCCAGATACATGGCGTCATGAAACGCACCAGACAGCAGCTCCATATGAGCGATATCCAGCGCATTTCCGGCCGCTTGCAGAGTGTGATTGATACCGGCGTCAAAGGTGACCGGCGCTTTGTTCAATAAAGGCTCGACGGTGACGTGTTCACTCGAAAGCGAGTTCATCAACGCATCGAGCTGTGCCAGTTTTTCCGTCGATGGATGACGAAAATCGAGGGTAAAACGCACGCATGACGGGATGGTGTTGATGGCATTCGGCGTGACCTGCCAGCGGCCAAACGTCAGACGCAACGCGTCATCTGTTGCATCGCCCATCGCCTGCTCAATGTAAACAAGCTGCTCGCGGGCCAGAGTCATCGCATCCTGGCGCAGTGTCATCGGCGTGGTACCGGCATGGGCCGATACCCCATGGCAGGTAACCTGATACCAGCGCACGCCCTGAATGCCTTTAACAATAGCCAGCGGCAAATTCCGGTTTTCCAGCACCGGGCCTTGCTCGATATGTAACTCGACGAAGCAGGCCATTTCGCGGTCAGGACGCAAAGGGATCGACGCAAAGCGCGTTTGATGCTGTGCCAGCGCGTCGCGAAACGACACGCCATCCACGCCCATCACGCCAAGATGATCGGACAATCTCGCCGGGTCGACGAAGGCGCTGGATCCCATAGCTCCCGGCGCGAAGCGGCTGCCCTCTTCGTTGGTCCAGATAACCACTTCGATCGGACGCCCGGTGGTAACCTGCGCGTCATTGAGCGCTTTCAGGCACACCAGCCCGGCTATCACACCGTAACAACCGTCGTAGTTGCCACCGGATGGTTGCGTATCGATATGGCTGCCGGTGACAACGGGCGAAACGGCTAATCGCCCCGGACGGCGGAAGAATAAATTGGCGGCGGCGTCGCGGTAGACTTCGCAACCGAGTTCGCAGGCGAGATCAATAATCCACGCCCGAGCATCCAGTTCCACCTCGCTCAGCGCCTGGCGATCCACGCCGCCATTGGCTAACTTGCCAAATTCCGCCAGTTGCGCCAGCAACTGATTCAGCCACGCCTCGTCAACCTGGCGGGCGACCCGTAAGCTCGTTTCCATCATGGTAATTTCTCCAGCTCTTCGGGTTGTAGCGGCCTGCGAAACAGCGGTGCGAGGAAGCTTTTCAGATGCTCGCTTTTCGGCTGTGTGAACATCCGGCGCGGCGTACCGCTTTCAATAATGTGACCATCGGCCATGAACACAAGCCTCGACGAGATATGGGCCGCAAACGCCATCTCATGGGTGACCATCACCATGGTCATGCCCTGTCCGGCAAGGCTTCGGATAACGTCCAGCACCTCTTCTACACGTTCCGGGTCGAGCGCCGAGGTGGGCTCATCAAGCAGCAAGAGTTCCGGGTTCAGGGCCAGTGCGCGGGCAATGCCTACCCGCTGTTGCTGACCACCGGACAGCCTCACCGGCCAGTCATCGGCTTTTTGCGCCATCCCGACGCGCCCCAGCGCGGCCATTGCCGCCGCTTTTGCCGCCTGGCGTGACATCTTTTTGCCCAGCACCAGCGGTGCGGCGACATTCTCCAGCACCGTCATATGCGGCCAGAGATTGAACTGCTGGAACACCATCGACAGTGGCCTGCGCACGTCGGCAATCAGGCTGGCGCTGTCGACATGGGCGGGGCCACGCTGTGTGCCGGAATAACCGAGCAACTGCCCTTTAATCAGCACGTCGCCTTTGTCATAGGCTTCGAGAAAATTCATGCAACGCAGCGCGGTCGTTTTCCCGGAACCGGACGGGCCAATCAGGGTGACTATCTCACCGTGATCGACGCGTAAATTGATGTCATTCAGCACTACATGGTTTGCGAATGATTTACCTACATGGCGCATTTCGAGCACCGGCGCAGAGGTATTGCTCACGTTATTCTCCGGTTCGTAGTACATGACTCAGTGTTCTTACGCTCAGGCTGACACCCTGGGCCAGCAGCCAGTAGCTGATGATCAGCAGGGTGTAAGGCAGGATATAGCTGTAGGTATTGGCCACAATCTGACTCGTCGTCATGGTCAATTCCGGGACGGTAATAATTGACGCGATGGCGCTCTCTTTAATGGTCAGAATGAACTGATTACCCAACAGCGGTAGCGCAAAACGAACGGCCTGCGGCATCTGGATATGCCAGAAGCAGCGACGCGTAGAGATAGTGTTGGCGAGTGCCGCCTCGCGCTGTCCCGGCGGGATGCTGTTCCACGCGGTGCGAAAAATTTCACTGAAATAGGCGGCGCTATACAGCGTCAGCGACAGCAGAGTGGCCTCAGTCGCGCTCAGCATGATGCCGACAGACGGCAGGCCAAAGTAAATGACGGCAAGCTGCGCCAGAAACGGTGTGCCACGGATAGCCCAGACGTAAACGCGCCACAGGCGAAACATCAGGCCGCGTCGGCCACAGAGCCCGTTGATGGCAAACCCCAACAACATGCCGCCGAACGCGGCACACAGGCTTAGCCACAGCGTTACCCCCAGCGCCTGAACGTAGGCAGGCAGGTATTGTGCGAGTTCCGTCATCGTTGTTCCCTCTGCCAGTAGCGTTCCGCCTGGCGGCCCAACAGCGCCAGCAGGCTGGTCAGCAGTAAGTAGACCAGGGCGACGGCCAGATAGACCTGCAACGGCTGGTAGGTGGACGACGCCAGTTGCTGCCCCACACGCATCAGGTCGGTCAGCGCAATTACCGACACCACCGCCGAGGCTTTGATCACATCAATCAGTTCGGAAATTAGCGACGGTAGCGTTGTCCGGATAACCTGCGGCACCTGAATACGCCATAAAATCTGTCGGGGACTCACCCCGCAAATGGCTGCAGCTTCCAGTTGGCCGGGGTGAATACTGGCGAAACCACTTTTAAGAATTTGCGATTGCCAGGCGGCTGTGTTCAGCGTTAAGGCCAGCGCGGCGGCCACAAAGCCGGGAATGTTGAGACCCAACTGTGACGGCAAATAAAAGCAGAGCAGCAACTGCACCAGCACCGGCGTTCCCCGGAACAGACTGACCCATCCATGGGCCGTCATACGGTAAATCCGTAACGGGCTTGTCGACATCTGCCATACCCCAATACCCACCAGAAAACCGGCGACCATCGCCGTCAGGCACAGCGCCGCTGTAGTGAGCGCCCCTTGCGCCAGCATGGGAAGCCAGTGGATAAAGCGCGTTATGAAATCCGTCATCGTTGACTGCTCACAGCGCCGGTTCAGGCATTTCTGTCGCCGGAACGGTCATCGTGAAGCCGAACCATTTCTGTTGCAGTTCCTTCATGGTGCCATCGCGGTTGGCTTCGATAATCCCGTCGCTGATAAGCTTGACCAGGGAGGCGCTGTCGGCATCTTTACGCCCTACCCAACCAAAGAAGGTTTGTGGCCCGATCATCTCCGGGAGCGTGGCAAACACGCCGGGACGGGTTTTGATTAACGGCCCCAGGTTTGAGAGCGACTGGGCAACGCCATCAAGTCGTCGAGACGCCAGGTCAGCATAAGCTTCATCAAACGCCACATACTGTTTGATCTCTTTAATGCCTGGTTTGCCGCTCGCGCGCAGCGCCTGGTCGAAGGATTGCAGCACCTGCAACTGACCGGAACCGGCCTGTGAACCCACGACTTTGCCGCTCAGGTCATCCGGGGTTTTGATGGCGTCGTCTCCCGCCCTTTTGAGCAGTGCAACGGTGGATTCCGCTACCGGTGCGGTAAAGCCGAAGTGTTCAATACGCTGTTTATTGACGGTAACGGCAGTGACCACAAAATCGAATTTCTTCGCATCCAGCCCTGGCAAGATGCCCTGGAAAGGCAGGTCCAGTTGTTTCACTTTCACGCCTGGCAATGCTTTCGCAAGAATATGGTTCATCAGGTCAACGTCGTAGCCGACGATCTTTCCGTTATCGACATACTCAAAGGGGGCGTATCGCGCTTCCGTGGCAACGGAGATCTCTTTGGCCTCTTTAATTCTTTCAAGCAGATCGGCGCTAAACGCCTGGGCGCAAAAAAGGCTGGCGGATACCAGTGTCAGACAGGCAGGTAAAGTCAAACGGGTCAGTGTCATGGCGTGCTCTCTGAAAGTAATTTGAACATCAGTAAAGTTACTTGAACGATATTAGAGAGGCATGAAACATGCCAACTGAGTCAGTGGCAACGATAAATTTCATAGGCTTTTGAAAAATAAGCGATATCTTACAGAGGTGTTACGCAGGCGCGATCCCTGTCGGCTGTCAGGGATCGGCATGTGCACATTTGGTGTGCACGGACATGGTGCTTTTACTGCTTAAAAAGAGTGCAATGCGCGTTATCGAAAACGTGAAATCAGCCCGGCTGACGGTGTGATTTTTCCCGTAACGCCAGCGCTTCATGGCGCTTTATGAAATCATTTTTGAGCTGGCTGTAGCGCTCAGACAGATTTCCACTGTGTTCTGCCGCCTCGCGTTTTACCCTCTCGTATTCCTGAGCGATATCGCTGTGCTGGCGCAAATAATCACGAAATGCCAGATGTCGTACCGTGTGCTGGCTGCCCAGCTCAAAGGCATGAAGATGATGAGTTCGTTGATTCTCGCCTTTTACAAAATAGCGCCTGCCCGCAATACCATACTCACCTCGCGGCGTATAACCCGCCTGGCGCAGGGTGTCGTTATGTTTATCCAGCAGATGTAGCGAGGTCACCTCCAGCAGGATGTCGATGATGGGTTTTGCCGCAAGGCCGGGAACGGACGTACTGCCAATATGGTGGATAGCGACAGGTATGTCTGATAACACGCGTTGTAATAATAACGCTTCTTTCTGATAGCGCTCGGGCCATGTGGCATCACTTGGCTCGATAGAAATACGGCGTCCGGCCATCTTGTTCCCCTTAAGAGATTCGACGTTTACTGCCTGATGGTGAAGACCGGGTTGCTGGTCTTTCAGACTGAATATTCATTGCTCTCCGCGCTGGCGGTAGAGACAATCCAGTCGCGGAATTTACGACTCATTTTTTGGAGCAGCGCCGATTCGTCATAGACCAGATAATAGGCCAGCAGCGAATCAATGGCGACGCGCAACGGATTGATCAACAGCCCTTTTTTCAATTCATCACGAATAAGGGTGCTTCGAATAAGCGCAATGCCTTTCCCGGCAATCGCCGCTTCCAGTACGCCATTGGAATCAACAAATACCGGCCCTTTTTCCTCAATGGCATGCGCGATACCGGCCGCCTTAAACCAGACGGCCCAGTCCATGCGATGCTCATCATGCAGCAATGTGAATTGGGTCAGGTCCAGCAGCGAGGTAAGTGTTTGTCCATCGGGAATAAGCCCTGGACTGCATACCGGAAGAAGACGATCGTTAATCAGGCACTCCGCCTCCAGGCCCGGATAGTGCCCGGAGCCGTGTCTGATAGCAAAATTAATCCCTTCGGTTAACAAATCCACCTGACGATTCGTGGTACTGATTTGCACCTCAACACCTGGATTCTGCTTCTCAAACGCTGGCAGGCGCGGCAGCAGCCACTGAATAGCAAAGCCACTGGTACAACTGACGGTAATGCTGTTTTGCTTCTCGTCATCCATAAGACGTTGCGTCGCTTCGGATATCTGATCAAAGGCCGGACGGATAGCGCGTAAATAAATGCGCCCTTCTGTTGTCAATTCCAGCGCCCGCGCGCCACGGATGAACAAGCGTGAATGTAGCATCTCTTCGAGTTTGGACACTTGTTGGCTCACGGCGCTGGGGGTAACACATAATTCTTCGGCGGCCCGCTTAACACTCATGTGTCTTGCCGCAGATTCAAAGCACATAAGCGCATGTAAAGGTGGCAATTTCATCGTCGCGTCAATTCCATGATTTAGGAAAACTTAATTATAGAAGAAATCCTTGCTTGTCATGGCTCTGGCTAACGTTTTAGTTTTTCTGCCACCTTCTGATGAAACAAACAGGTATCACATGCGCCCTTCTGATTACGCAAGACTCTTCCTGCTGGCTGCCATTTGGGGGGCCAGTTTCCTGTTTATGCGCATTGCCGCACCCGAATTCGGCGCCGTCACGACCGCCTTTCTTCGCGTATTGTTGGGCGTTATCGGTCTTGCCGCCATCCTGGTCATGATGAAATCCCCCTTTCATTTTGAGCAAAAATTTGGCGTGGCACTGCTGCTCGGGGTGATGAATTCTGGCCTGCCTTTTCTGATGTATTGCCTGGCGGCAACGCGCTTACCGGCGGGCTATTCTGCGATCCTCAATGCCACCACCCCCTTGATGGGTGCGTTGATCGGCTGCTTCTTTTTTGGCGAGACGCTGACGCTACGTAAATGGGGAGGCGTGGTTTCAGGCATTGTCGGCATTATGATCATCACGACAACAGGTAAAACAGACGTGACCGCCAGCGTTGTCACAGGCGTTATCGCCACAGCCTGTTACGGACTGGCCGGTTTTCTGACGCGCCGCTGGATAAGCCAGGGCGGCGGGCTGGATCCGAAAATGGTCGCCTTCGGCAGCCAGCTCGGCGCCACGCTGTTTCTCTTGCCTTTCTTTGCCTGGTCAGTCGGTCGCGGCCCTGCCATTGGCTGGCTACAGGGCAATGTCTGGGCAAGCGTTATCGCGCTTGGACTCATTTGCACCGCGGTGGCCTACATTCTCTATTTCCGGCTGATTGCCGATATTGGCCCGCTGCGCTCATTAACTGTCACTTTTTTAATCCCCCCTTTTGCCGTGTTGTGGGGCTACCTCGTACTGGGGGAAACCCTGAGTGAAGGTTTTGGCATCGGGGCACTGATCGTCTGTCTTGCGGTCTGGATGATTGTCAGCCCTGGCAAAAGCGCCACGTAGTAACGTTTCAGGCTTTATCGACAGGCGCTAAGCAGGTACGGAAAAATGCATGTGCTTTTTCCGTCAATGCCGCCGATTGGGTAATATTTTTCCATACGCTGTTATGCCCGGCATTCGGGACAATAAAGAGCGTTTTCCAGAGCGCCTCCCTTGCGGCATTATGCAATTTCGCAGGGATTTCTTGTGGTATGACTTCATCGCGCTCTGCGGCGACAATCAGTATCTTCCCTCTGAAACCGGCAAGCAGCGGCCAGGCATCCGAGTCCTGCCAGCTCCTCTCCTGGCGGATTATCTGTGAAAAGGCCGGGCCGAAGTTTACCGTTGCGGCCACGGGGGTATAGACACCGGGCACGAGAAGAATAAGCGAGCGTAAATCCACCCGCGCACTGAGCTGTATAGCGTTATACGCACCCATACTGGCGCCAAGACAGCCGGTGAGCGGCACATTGAGATGCGCGATGACCGCCAGCGCCTGCCGGGTGCGGCTTTCCAGCGAGGACTGACTCATCGAACCTGTCGATGCGCCATGTCCGAGGCAGTCAAAGGCGGTGGTCCCGTAGCCCATTTCATCGAGTAGCTGGCGGTAATGGGCGAAGACCTCCCGGTCTTTCGAACCGCCGTGGATCATTAATATGTGACCATTGCTGCCATAAGAGGAGTCGCCACGCAGGGTGTGCCCGGCAAAGGGAACGTCAAAATACTCTCTGTTTATCATCTGCTTGTGCCTGGATAGATGAGCACGTCAGGCCGAGGCCGCAGCGAATAAGCCCGGCGTGGTGCCAAAGTGTGCGCGGAAGTGTTTTATCAGATGGCTTTGATCGAAGAAACCGACATCGCTGGCGACCTGCGATGCGCTTATCCCACGGGAAAGCAGCCCTTTTGCTCTGACCAGGCGAATCTGCGTCAGATACTGGTGCACTGACAGACCGGTCATGGCCTGGAAGGTACGCATAAAATAGAACTCGCTTAAGCCCGCGACGGTCGCAATCTCTTTCACGGTCAGCGTCTGCGCGTAACTGCTATGCAGAAATTCAATGGCTTTGCGGATGTCGGCGCGCATCACATCCTGACGTGCACCTTTGACTGTCCGTTCACCATAATTGCCAATGAGAATATTGAGTATCTGGTACATCACGCACGCTTTTTCCAGCGGGTCATCACTGGCATTGAGCACCTGGGCGGCATGTAGCATTCGTCGGGCAATCCGCGGGTCGTGTCGCATGCCCTCGGTACCAAAATTGACGTCTCCTCGCCCTTTCAGCACGGTTTCTGCGACGTCATTGATCAGGCTTTGCGACGGATAGAACGCGCAATAATCCCAGCCTTCATCGCGCTGCACCGCCTCGCCGGTGTGCACTTCGCCTGGCATAATCACCATTACCGTTCCCGCCGCCGCGATCCCTTTTTGTCGGCATATTCGGGTGCGCTGGGCGCCACGGGCAAACGCCGCAATCACAAACTCGTCATGGAAATGCGGCGGATAACTGTGCTCATAACATGAGGCCCGCAGGATCTCCATTCCCCCGTGCAGTTCATTATCACGCCACAGCTTGATGTCATCCCGTCTGTTTTGCGTCACGTTTTCGTTCTCCAGCCCGCTCTACCGCCATTTTTTATAAATGCGCAGGATTTTACTATCGCGATTTTTCAGGATCCTTAAGATTGCACATTCGGACAAGAAAGAAAGGGAAAAGTGATGTTGATGAAGAGTGACGCCATGCGCAAGGATGACCCTACAGCCCTGTTTCGTGGCGGTGTTGCCGCTTGCCTGCCAACCATCCCCGGCTACTGGAGTATCGGTTTCGCCGCCGGTGCTATCGGCACGTTGTCCGGGTTTACCGTCTGGCAAACGGCGTTTCTGGCGACCGCGCTCTATACCGGCTCGGCCCAGTTTTTGTTTTACTCGCTCTGGGCTGCGGGGGCAGAAATGGCTTCGGTGGTGCTGAGCGTGTTCCTGGTGAATTTACGCTACCTGCTGATGAGTTCGGCAATGAGCGTGTTCTTTCGCGAGCAGACAACGCTGCAGAAAATCGTGAGTGGCTTACTGTTGACCGATGAAACCTTCGGCGTGGCGGTTCAGCGCGGCGGCCATCAGGGAACGGTACCCTTTGCCTGGATGTTTGG
The DNA here is from genome assembly GCF_015167655.1 of Citrobacter sp. BDA59-3. Classification (NCBI taxonomy): domain Bacteria; kingdom Pseudomonadati; phylum Pseudomonadota; class Gammaproteobacteria; order Enterobacterales; family Enterobacteriaceae; genus Citrobacter; species Citrobacter sp. BDA59-3. The sequence continues at coordinate 2,695,462 of NZ_CP063427.1, read as the reverse complement.
GCTTAACCTGGCCGCGTGGCTGAACTGGATCCTCGCCTGTATGGTGGGTGGATGCCTGGCCTCTGCGCTGCCACCTGCATTAATGGAAGGATTAAGTTTCAGTCTGGTATCGATGTTTATCGGTCTGGTGCTGATGATTTGGTTTGCCAGTCGGCAGAAAAAACTCGAAACGTTCAGCGTGGCAATAGCGGTACTCATTACGCTCTTTGCCGCCGGTCATATGGAGTTAAGTGTCATAGTGATTGTCGCCGCTTCTCTGTCGGCAACACTGGCTACGGTATTGTTACGCGCGACGCAGAAAGGAGCGAAATAAGATGGAGCGGAATATTTTACTGACAATTGCGATCGCGGCCCTGGTGACGGCGCTGATGCGCACGGTGCCGATTTTACTACTTTCCCGCTTTCGTCTGGCTCCGGTCGTTCAGCAGTGGCTGGGGTTTATTCCCGCCGCCATTATGGCTGCCATTATCACGGCGGAACTTATCGAAAAACCGGCCCTGACCAGCAACGGAATAAGCATATCGTTACTGGCGGCTGCCATCGCCGCCCTTACCGGGATTATCACGCGTGGGCTTTTTGCCACCGTTATTGCCGGGATGGTAGCTTATTCAGGCCTGCGCTATTTTTTCGGCCTGTAGTCACAGACTGATGCTGTAACGGACGACATCGCCCAGTTCCGCAAGCTGATCATACAGTTTTCGGGCTGGGTTGTTCGTCCGGGTCACCCAGTAGAGTTTTGCCCAGCCGCTTTTTTCACCCTCCTGACGAATTGCCTCAATCAGCGCTCGCCCCGCACCGCGACCGCGCAGTTGTGCATCCACATAAAGGTCTTCCAGATAACAGATGGGCTTCGTGACCCAGGTACCTTCATGCATGACGCACAGGGCAAAACCCACCAGTTGACCATCCATAACGGCGACACGGCATAATAGTGTGGATTCGGGGGAATGAATGCGCGCCCAGGTGGCGCGCGTAACGGCATCACTTAGCGTGCTGCCCGCAAAATCAAGATAGCCCTGCCACAGCACTGACCACACAGCATAATCGTCAGGTCTGGCCTCGCGTACTTCCACGTCCATTTTTTATCCTTTTGAAATATCACGCGAGGAGCGATAGTACGCCTGTTTTTCCCTGCAAGACAGTTCAGTTTTCCGGTAGCAGGCGTTGGCATACGTCACGTACAAACGTCCGTAACCAACGGTGCGCCGGGTCGCCTTCTGTTCGGGGGTGCCACAGTAGCGATACGGTGATCCCGCGTGTTTTCACCGGCAGCTCGAATATCGACAGATCGGCGACCGCCGACCGATGAATGAGAAACGAAGCCGGAACCAGCGCCACCAAATCCGTCGCCCGGGCAACAGCCAGCGCAGCGGGAAAACCGGGAACGAGGGCTGCCACTTTGCGCGTAAGGCCGACCTCTGCCAGTGCATCATCCACCGGGCCGGAAAGTGTTCCCCGGCGCGAGGCCACGACATGCTTCCATTCACTGTAATGTGACGTTGTCACTTCTTTAAGCTGGGCCAACGGATGCCCTTTTCGCACCACGCCGACGAACCTGTCGCGAAACAGCGCCTGGACGCGGATCTCCGGCCCCATCTCACCGAGCACGCCAATCTCAAGATCCACCAGCCCTTCACGTAAAGGGTGCGGCGTTTTCTCCGGCTTTGCGGCAAAACGCAGAGTGATACCCGGTGCAATAGCCGCGGCTTCGGCAACCAGTGCCGGACCGAACACCTCCACAAAGCCGTCGTTGGCACGCAGGGTAAAAAGCTGTTCATGGGTGCTGATGTTGAGCTCGGTCTGTGCCGGGCGCAGTAACGCGCGGGTTTCGAAAACCGCGTTTTGCGTACGCGCGCGGATCCCTTCGGCATAGGGCGTTAACACCATGTTGCGCCCCGCCCGCACCAGTAAGGGATCGCCGGTGGTCTCCCGCAGGCGACCAAGCGTGCGGCTCATCGCCGAGGCACTTAGCCCCAAATGGCGTGCCGCACCCGCAACACTTTTTTCAGCAAGCAGAACGTCCAGTGCAAACAGAAGGTTCAGATCGGGTTCGGTCATCATATGTCCTGTATTGAGATAAGGCGTTTGGTGCAGGTTATAAGTGCAAATGCTGCGTCTTCCGCCCTGTATATCCAGTCATTATAGTGACCTCTCGCATCTATTTCGCAGAGGTTTTTTATGCATTTGTTCTCTGACCAGCCGGGTGATGAAGGACTGCCGGGACACGAACGCCGTCTGGCGATGGTGGCGGTAATGACCAGCACCACGATGGCTGTTTTTGACGGCTCGATGGTCAATATCGCCCTGCCACAAATTGCCCGTGTGCTTGAAGTTTCCTCCGGCGATGCGGTGTGGGTTGCCAATGGCTATCTGTTATCCGCCGCCATGACGCTGGCCATTTTCGCCGCACTGGCTCCCCGGACGGGCTTTCGTGCCCTCTTTGCCGCCGGGATAAGCCTCTTTACGCTGGCGTCTCTGGGCTGTGCGCTGTCGACCTCACTGGAGATGCTGGTGCCGATGCGACTGTTGCAGGGAATTGGCGGTGCCGCGACATTAAGTATTGCGCCTGCCATTTTGCGCTCCATTTTCCCTGGCCGTTTACTGGGGCGGATCCTGGGGATCCACGCCCTGCTCATCGCCGCCAATACGGCCATCGCCCCGGTGATCGGCGGTGCCTTACTCTCCTCCCTCGGCTGGCAATGGTTGTTCGCGATAAATCTCCCTTTTGGTGTCATCGCCCTGCTACTGACGCTGCGCGTGGTGCCTGTCCATCGCGGTATCATTCGCGGGCGCTTTGATGTTGCCGGCGCCTTCTTTTCAGCCATCATGCTGGGTGCTGTGATCATGGCCTCAAACGCCTTCTCGCGGCCCGGTGAAGCCGGGGGCTCGCTATTAACCCCGGCGATCTACGGGCTTGTTGCCGTTGTCTCGGGTATCGCTTTTGTTTACCGTCAGCGCCGGGCGGCACAACCTTTACTGCCACTTACGCTTTTTGCCTCTGCCCGCTTCTCTCTGGCCGCCTTAACCTCGCTCGCGTCGTTCGTCAGCCAGGGGATGACCTTCGTTGCGCTGCCGTTTCTGTTTCAGAGCGTTTATGGCTACAGTGCGTTTACCTCAGCACTGCTTTTTACCGCCTGGCCCGTCGGGATTGTGCTGGTTGCTCCCCACGCCGGACGGCTGGCCGATCGCTATGCCCCGGCCGTTATTTCCACTGTCGGATTATGCCTCTTTGGCGTCGGGCTCCTGTTGTTAGCGCTGTTGCCGGAAAACGCGCCGGTGTGGGATATCAGCCTGCGTGGTCTGGTGTGTGGGATAGGGTTTGGTTGTTTTCAAAGCCCCAATAACCGGGAGATGCTGGCCAGCGCCTCACGGGAACACAGCAGCTATGCGTCGGGTATTCTCGCTATCATGCGCACGTTTGGTCAGTGTCTGGGGGCGGCTTTTATTGGCGTGATTTTGTCAGTTTACGCGCCGTCAGGCACGCTGGCCCAGGAGGCGTTCGCAGTACGTCTGGGGTTGTGGCTGGCGGCGGGCGCGACGCTACTGGCGATCATGGTGAGCATCAGTCGTTTAAAAACCCGGCCCGCAATGTAAGTCAGACCTGAAATGCCGTTCGCAGAAGAGGTTGAACGGCATTTTTACCCTACTCACCCAGAATAACAAACCGCGAGCTGGCAAAAGCCTCATAGACATGCTGATTAGGGAATGGCGGGAAAGTGGTTTTTTTTGCCGCACTGACCAGCGCCTCACAGTAGGCTTTATTCCCATCACGCGACTCGACATTCTGAAGCTTGCCATCGTAAGCAAAATCCATGTGCAGTCGGCATTTTTTATTCTTCCAGGCGTGGCGGTCGGCTAACTGGGATTCAATAGCCTCTTTTATGGCAAGTGCCTGTCTTCCGTATTCATCCGGGTCGGTATAACGTCCGGAATCGCAGTCGCTCAGCGCGATCGTTTTATGGCAGTTATCCGGATGAAACGGTGTACACCCGGCAACCGCACCCGCCAGGACGACGAGCATCAAAATGTTTTTCATTTCCTTCCCGCTAAAATCATTAATTAAATTTAATTATCAGTAAGTTATTTTAGTTGACTGGCGAAAACATAGCATGATTTATGGCAGCCCTGCACGGGGCTTCCGTCTATTTAAAACTCTCAAGCGCACGCTTTTGCTTCCCTTTGCTATCGAAATTCTCCCGGTTAAGCCAGGCTTCGAGCGCTGCACGCAGCGGAGGCCATTCACTGTCGATAATGGATAGCCAGTCGGTATCGCGATTGCGCTGCTTGCGGGTCATCACCTGGCGAAAACGGCCTTCAAACGTGAACCCGATGCGCTCAGCGGCGCGCCGTGAGGCGATATTCGTTGAGTCGCAGCGCCATGCCACCCGGCGATAACCCAGCGCGAAGGCCTGGCTCAGCAATAAATAGAGCGCTTCTGTACCCATCACGTTGCGTTGCATCAGCGGGGACCAGGTCACATGACCGATTTCAATGGCCCCGTTAACGGTATCAATTGCACTCCAGCACACCACGCCGCAGGCACGATTATTGGTACAGTTGATGACGGCATACGGCACCAGGCTGTCATCCGCGATTTTGTGAACGATCCAGGCAGCCATCTCTTCGCGCGTCTGTGGTTTATTTGCTCCCAGCCATGTCCAGTCACGGTCATCATCTGCCAGCGAAAAAGCCTGGAGAAGCGCGTCGCAATGGTTTGAGTCGAGGGGCGCTAACTGGCAGTACTGGCCGGGAAGCGCGACGCGTGCAGGTTTGGCAACGGGTTGCCAGTCTGGCAGCGCAAAACCGACCTGCTGACCGTACTGGTTGATTTGAGTGGTGTTCGTCATCAGTGACATCCTTAATTAAGCGACAGATGTTTACCTTATCTTTCATCTTTTTATCGCGGCGTGCATTAACGATTACGGCATACTGTTAATAATGGCGCAATATTGTTTGATGATTATGTCGCCCTTCTGATGCCGGGTCTGGAGAACATCACGTGAGATATCACCCCCTTTTGCGACTTGCGCTTGTGCTAAGCATGCTGGTGCCAGTGGTTAGCCTTGCCGCTTTACCCGTCGGGCCGCAGGTCGGCGACCAGGATTTATCCCCGTTTTACCGCTGGAATAGTGCGCTACCCGATAAACCCGGCGTTATGCTGCGTGAAGAGCCCATGAAACACCAGCCGGAGATCGCTGCGGCACAATCGCGGCGCATCCTCTACACCTCCCGCGACGTGCGCTGGAATGCCGGTATTGTCCCCGTGAGCGGGACGCTCTATTTTCCGCAAGGCAAACCGCCGTCAGGCGGCTGGCCGCTGATTGCCTGGGCACACGGCACGTTGGGTGTCGCTGACTCCTGCGCCCCCTCATGGACAGGACATGCGCCGCGCGACGCGAGTTACATCAATAAATGGTTGCAACAAGGGTTTGCCGTCGTCGCAACGGATTATCAGGGGCTTGGCGGGCCGGGGCCGCACCCTTATCTGATTTGGCAAGCCGAAGGACGCTCCGTGCTTGATAGCGTCCGCGCGGCGTTGCAGGCCCACCCGCAGCAGCTCGCTAATCGCCTTGTGATAACCGGGCAATCACAAGGCTCGGGGGCCTCACTGGGTGCAAGCTATATTGCCCCGGGCTACGCGCCGGAACTCAAACTACTGGCGACCATTGCCACCGGTCTGGTGGCGACATTCCCTGACGGCCCCGTTGCGGCGGGTGACGGACGAATTCATGGCACACCACCCCGCCTGGAAATGTTACGCCTGATCGGAGGTTCGCTGGCGGATGATGCGCCAGCACCTGAATCGCTGGTGACAGACAACGGGACAAAGCTGCTGGCACGGGCCAGGGTTTCCTGCATGCCTGAACTCGGGCATGTTCAACGCCGCCTGCATCTGAATGCCAACAATGCGTTTATTGGCGGCAGCGAGCGTATCACCTCTGTGTTAAAACCCGTCACGGATATGCCATCAGCGCGCTTTACCGCGCCGCTGTTTCTGGCGACCGGTCTGGCGGATCGCACGCTGTCCCCCTATCACCAGTATGCCGCCGTGGCGGCACTGTGTGCGGCAGGTAACCCGCTTGAATGGAAAACCTATCAGGGCATCACCCATAACGGTATTGTGAATACCGCGTTTGCAGATGAGCTCACCTTTGTTCAGGCGGTGCTGGCGGGTAAACCGCGACCAGACAGTTGTGGGACGTTGGTTGTACCGGGCAAGGCCCAGCCCGCACTAAAGGATATCTTGTATAACAACTGATTTTTTAAGCGCAGCCGTTTCTGAGAGAATGGCGGCGCTCTACAATACGGCCCCAACTGGTAACACCCTAAAAAGGATGCCTTATGTTTTTACGCGTAACGACGGAAGTCACTGAGCAAGAACAAAACGAGTTACTGGACGGTTTACGGGAGTTTAATCGTCCCTTTCTCCGCAATCGTGAATGGGGACCTGTTGGCGTCTTTTGTCGTGATGTAAACGGTAAAATGACCGGCGGATTGATTGGCACGTGTAAAAGCGAATGGCTGTGTATCAGCTACTTATGGGTTAGCGAAGCCCTGCGTGGTAGCGGGCTGGGTACAGAACTGATAAAGGCCGCAGAGAAAGAAGCGGTAAAACAGGGTTGCCAGCAATCACTGGTGGATACCTTCAGCTTTCAGGCATTAGCGTTTTACCAAAAACTGGGTTATGTACTGCAGATGACGCTGGATGACTTTCCGGAAAAAGGCATCCAGCGCCATTATCTTACTAAGACGCTGGTCAGCCTGTAACGCTTAGAGGGCCTCCGGGTTGGCAAGCGCCCGGTCCCTGCCCTGAATTTTTGCCATATACAGCGCCTTATCTGCCCCCTCTTTCAGGCGATTCGCGTCATCTTCATTCCCGCTACCGATCAGGGAAAAACAGCCCGCACTGATGGTGACGACTTTGTTTGTCGCCCCCGATTCGACGTGGGGAATTCTTGCGCTGCGCACCGCCGTCACCGCCTGACGAGCAACAAACAGCGCGGCTTCCGGCCCGGTATCCGGCAGAATGATCGCAAACTCTTCGCCCCCGTATCGGGCAATCAAATCGGAATTACGCAGTTTGAGCTTCTGGATGACTTCGCCCACCGCGCGCAGGCAGTTATCGCCCGCCACATGGCCATAGAAGTCGTTATAGCGTTTAAAAAAGTCGATATCGAGCATCACCAGTGAAACCGGCTTTTTACTCAATGAAGAGGCTTTCAGGCTTTGGCTCAAAAACAGATCGAACTGACGGCGGTTGGCAAGTCCGGTTAAACCGTCGGCCAGCGCCATCAGTTGCAACGTGTGGTTGATGCTGGTCAGCTCATCACGCAGTTCCGCCAGTTCGGTCTGATTACGCACATTCATTCGCACCTGGCGAAAAACGATAATTCCCATGAGTAAGGTGCCGAGCAGTAACATGGCGTTGAGCACCAGGTCCGGCAAACTGTCCTTCAGCCAGCGTGACCAGAGTGCCGGTTTGTCATAACCGGCGGCCACGACCAGCGGATAACGTTCAAGGCGCGCGAAGCCATAGATGCGCTCGACGTGATCCAGCGCCGAAACCCAGGTTGCATTACCGCGATCTTTTTTCGCCAGTTCACGGGTAAAGAGCGGGCTCGCTGAAAGGTTGCGGTTAATGACATCATCCGGGAAAGGACGGACATACAACGCCGTACCGTCAGTGATCATTAAGGCCAGCAGATCCCGATTTTCCAGTTCGAAATAGCTGTAAAAGTGACGGAAGTAATCTACCCGGATGGTGGCGAGCACTACGCCAGCAAAACCGCCTGCGGAATCGCTGATGCGCATGGATACGGGAATCACCAGATCGCCTGTTGAACGGCTCGTAATTACCCGTCCGATATGAATGTTGTTATGCCCGTTACGCTGATGATAGGTAAAGTATTCGCGGTCGCTGCTGTTGCTGACCATCGGGAACCGGCCAAGCGCCGTGGCTTTCATGTTTCCCTGCGCATCATAGATGAACAATCCGTGCAGTTGCGGCAGGCGCTCTTTCAGGTCTGCTAACAGCACATCGAAGCGACCCGCATTCAATGTCGAGATACTGTCTGACGGTATGGTTCGGCGAATATCGCGCAGCGCCAGTTCTGTCTGTAAAATAGTATCTTCCGCCTGACGCGCCTGAGAAACGGATAAGTTGATGGCATTACGCTCCATATCCTCGACGGCACGATCCCAGGAACGGGTCAGCGTCCAGCTACTGGTCATCACCCCCGCCAGCAATAATGCGGTCATGAAAAAAGTGATGCTACGTCCCAGGGAGGAATCCAGAGCAAGCGCGCCTGAAATATGTTTGTTGATGTTCATTTTTTCCCCGTGCTTCACATCCCGTTCTTTAAGTTAAGCATGAAAATACGATGATTTATAAGCAAAATCATGTTCTGCTAAGGATGAACTGAGATGTCTCGCGCTATCATCAGCGAGTGAAGTGTCTTCTTATAATGGAATAAAACCTGTTAGATGACGTTATTAAAAGGATATATCCGGCGCTGCTTCGCGTTGGCTATTCAGCCATTAAGATGACACTGGCGACATAAAAACGAGAATGACCTGATCGTATTCTCCCGTCTCTTTATGTCGCCCCCGCTTAACGTTTTATGCGCTGCGGCCAGTTAATAGATGAGACACCATTGAGTATCGGGCGGGCAAACAGGAAACCCTGAAAACGCTCAATCCCGGCGGCTTCCAGCCAGCACCACTCTTCCACTTTCTCCACGCCTTCGGCCACTACGGTAATTTGCATCTCAGCACAGCAATCGATAATCGCTTTGACGATAGCCTGCTTCGGGCCGTGCATATGGATATCGGTGACGATGCTGCGGTCAATCTTGAGTTTGTCCGGCTGAAACTTGGCAAGCAGAGACAACCCCGCAAACCCGGAACCAAAATCGTCGATCGCCAGACCAATTCCCGCCGCACGTAACTGACGAATAGCTGAGGTAAATTCGTCATAGCTGGAAATCATTTCATCTTCTGTCACTTCAACGATGACCTGCTCAGGATCGAGTTGATTGCGTTTAATGTGATCCAACAAAATGTTCACGGCGCCGGGTATCTTTACCAGTGACATCGGCAACAAGTTGATGGCTACCTTGTGATTTCCAATCCCCAGACGGCGCGCCATCGCCAGTGCCCAGCCTTTTGACGCCAGGTCCGCCTCGTGCAATTTATGTTCGGGAATGGTTGAAAAATAGTCCTGCGGGCTCCCACCATCCGGCCCACGGATTAACGCTTCGAGTGAGGATATATTGCCGCGCGCGGGGTCAACAATGGGCTGAAACGCAAACTGACAGGGTTGATTATGTAATATGGGAACGTTCGCCAGCTCAAACGGCGGAAGTTTGGTATTCAATCGCCAGCGTTCAGCGGGGTAATTTAAAACGTGTTTTGACGGAAGCGGTGACGAGACAAAATTGCGAATAAATTTATAGACGCGGTCATTGCGGGCAAGATGGTACTTTAATCTGCCAAATTTAATCACCATGCGCAGTACTGCGCTCGGTCTGGTATTTCTCAGGTCAAACAGTACCAGCCCCTGGTCAAGGAAGCGGCGATGTGGCGAAAAATCACGCATCAGCTCTACGACGTGTGCATGACGAACATCTTTGTTAATACGTTCAAAAACCGCGTTGACTGCAGAGATGGGGCCTTCCAGTACCTGTAAAAACTGTCTGCCATCAAACAGCAACACACCCGTCACCTGCAGTGCCGTATTCCGTAGGCTTGCCTGCTGTACAAGCCCAGCCAGTTGCGAAGGATCCAACGCATAATTAAGCCGGCTACGATAGATCAAAGTCGCTAACACTGAGTACTTCCCTCAAAAAAATATCCACACAAAAATTGCATGAATAGACGCAATGGTAATAGTGTAACAAGGAAGCTCAAATTCCGTTCACTGATTAAAGCCTTTTCTGTGCCTGTTATCGTGGACTAGCCCACCCACCTTGAGAAACTGCCTAACCTACAGATAAACATTTTAACCGCTCACCAGCAGACTTTTAGCTACACTTTAGTATGTACTATATATCCACCAGAAGATTTTGATCTGATAATGACAAAAATATTACAGTTTTGCGAATATATTAGTCTGCTATGTTAATGTTTCTATTTTTGATCGCTTATTTTCTATGCTTTCTTGTATTTTCCGCCTTTAATTTGCATTAAGTCTTGTTTTTCATCCCGGTGAAAAACATCATGACATTTTTCTTTTGCAAAATCATAACAATATTTAAATAAATTACCGTAAGCATGGCTTAAAAAATATTTACCGCAGCTACTTTCAGTTGTATGGCTGTTCGTGGAAAATGTGCAGGTAATAACAAAAAACTCTCTGTCGGGTTAATAAAAAAAACACCTTCACCGACAGAAAAAATCCTGTTTATTGTACGCAGTTTATTGTGGGGTTATTTATGAAGCGTAACACTCCTGTTACACAGAGAGAGTATTTGCTTAACGAAGGTACGACACTGCTTTCGACAACGAATACGCATAGCCATATAACTTATGCAAACACAGCATTTATAGACGCCAGCGGATTTACTGAGGACCAGCTTGTCGGTGAACCTCACAATCTTATTCGTCACCCGGATATGCCCTCCGCCGCGTTTGGCGATCTGTGGTTTACCATTCAGCAGGGCGATAGCTGGACCGGCATGGTGAAAAACCGCCGTCAGAATGGCGACCATTATTGGGTTCGTGCAAACGTCACTCCTGTTTATCAACAAGGGCAACTTACTGGTTATATTTCAGTGCGTAATATTCCAGCGCGCGAGGAAATTACCGCCAGTGAAAAACTTTACCAGTTAGTCAATGATAATAAATTAGGCGGGCATCGTTTTTATAAAGGCCTGGTGGTACGACGTGGCCTGCTCTCTTTTTTATCCATTTTCCAGCGCATGAGTGTAACGCGGCGAGCTAACTTTGGCCTTTTTATCGCCGCCGCATTATTCGTGGCGATGCAATTTGCCCCCTTTAATCTGGTAGAAAAAATCGGTGCGACAATCGGAATAATGGCCCTGCTGTCTGTTTATTTACAGGCGCAAATTTGTCGTCCGTTGAAAGTTATCCTCTCCCAGATGCAAAAAGTAGTCTCCGGGCGTAAAGCCGATTATCGCCATTTTAATCGCGTGGATGAAATTGGTTTACTGATGCGCCTGGTCAATCAGTCAGGTCTTAACCTCAATTCACTGGTCGGTGATGTCTCCGCGCAGATCAATGGCATTCGTGACATTAGTCTGCGCATTACCGAAGAAGGCGAGTCCCTGCAAAAACGCACAGAAGAAACCTCTGCGGACCTGCACCAGACTGCCGCCGCCGTTGAGGAGATTGCCAGCGCGGTAAGGCAGACCGCTGAAACCGCCGCTGAGGCGATGACCCGCGCAGATGAAACCAGCGTCAGTGCGACAAACAGCGGTGCCATCATGAAGAAAACAATCTCGATGATGCAGGCCGTATCCCAGGATAACAGCAAAATCGTCGATATCATCGGCGTGATTGACAGCATCGCCTTCCAGACGAATATTCTGGCGCTGAACGCCGCGGTAGAAGCGGCGCGCGCAGGCGAATCAGGGCGTGGTTTTGCGGTTGTTGCGGCGGAAGTTCGCAACCTGGCACAGCACTCAGCCTCGGCAGCGCGCGAGATTCAGGCACTTATCGAACAGAACGTGGCGAATGTCAAAAACGGCGTTGAGATGGTGGAAAACACCGAAACCCACCTGACGGCGATGATTGATAACGTTATGACGATGTCGACGATGATCAAAGAGATTGGCACCGCAACGCATGAACAGACGCAGGCCCTGGAGCTGATCAATAAATCCGTTTCCCGCGTCGGGGTGATGACGCACAACAACACCAGCATGGTGGAAAATGTGACCAGTGCGGCAGAAAATCTCTCTGAGCGCGCAGCGCGTCTGCATCGCGCCGTGCATGTGTTCGGGAGTAGCGAAGGCTAATTATTTCATGACCATGCTATAGTCAGTCTCTCACTATGCTGACGCGCAAGGTTACCCATGTTCGCTTTGGTCAGAAGGTTGTGTTTGGTTATTGCCGCCGTCACGGCGACATCTGCCGGGGCCAGTTTGCAACCCCCGGCAGGTTACCAGCAACCACCGCAACACCATGCTGCTTCCCGTTTTACCTGCCCTTCCTTTCCGGCCCCCTTTACCGGGGCATTAGATTTCACCAGTAAATATGAGGGGTCGGACAGCGCTCGCGCCACGCTGAATCCACAAGCCGACCAGGCATTCCATGAGCAGACAAAGGCGATCACTGAACTTGAAAAAGTGGTCAGCCAGGTCGTGACGGGATTCGCCCGCGATGGCAACCCGGCGCGGGCAGATTGCGTGGTCAATGGCCTGGATGCCTGGGCACGTGCCGGCGCATTAACCGCTGTTGCCAAAAACCACACCGGGAAATCGATGCGAAAGTGGGCACTGGCAACGCTCTCTTCGTTCTGGCTGCAGTTGAAATTCTCCCCTGCGCATCCGCTAGACCGACAGCAGCAAAAAGCAGCCGACGTTGAACACTGGCTCAGTCATCTGGCCGATTTGACAGTGGCGGACTGGCGTGACCTGCCATTAAAACGGGTTAACAACCACAGCTACTGGGCGGCCTGGGCGATTATGGCGACGGCGGTTGTCACCGACCGACGCGATCTCTTTGATCAGTCACTGGCGATGTACCGCACCGCCGCAAACCAGGTGGATAGCGAGGGTTTCTTACTCAATGAACTGCGCCGCAAGCAGCGCGCTTTTTCCTATCACAACTATGCCATTCAGCCGCTGGTGATGATTGCCCTGTTCGCGCGCAGTAATGGTGTTGAGGTGACGGCGGAAAATGATAACGCGTTGCAGCGACTGGCCCGGCGCATTTTGTCCGGGTTCGACAATCCGGATGTGTTCACCCGTAAGACCGGTATCACCCAGGACAGTGCTTTTACTCAGCAGGCCTCCAGCATTGCCTGGCTTGAGGGCTGGTGTGCGCTGCAAACCTGCGATGCCCGGACAAATCAGCGAATTGCCGCCCTGCGACCGCTGCACAGCACCCGGCTGGGCGGGGATCTGAGCTGGTTTTTTGCCGCCCATTAACCGCAGCCGGACTGTTCCGAAAGCGGGCATCGATCATTGCACTCGCTGGCGGATTAGTGGACCATCACTTTTGCGGCTACCGTGTAGTCGCACTGGATCAGGTTATATTTCGCCCGGTCATCGCGCCGGGCTTGTCCTTGAAACATCAACTGGATTAAGGAGTAAGCATGAAATCGAACCGTCAGGCACGTCATATTATGGGGCTGGATTACAAAGTCTCTAATATCAGGAAAGTGGTGAATAAGGACGATCACGAAGTGACCGTGACGCACCGTTCTGGTCGTCATCGTCGCGTTGAATAACGTACATTTCCCCTTTCATGCCGCCCCGCCAGGGGTGGCATTACACCTCGTAAAATTCATCTCCCAAATCGCGTGAACAAGAAGTATTTACCATATGTATGCTTTATACTGGCGCGCGCCGCTGTACCCGCGCGAACAGGCATTCGCGACGGAATCGTCGACTTAGGAGCTGTAAAATGCATACGAAGCATAATAAAAACCGATCGCTGTATATTCCCTATGCCGGGCCTGTATTACTTGAGTTCCCGCTACTCAATAAAGGCAGCGCATTTAGTGTAGAAGAGAGAAGCCACTTCAACCTGCTGGGGCTGTTGCCAGCCGTGGTGGAAACCATTGAAGAACAGGCTGAACGCGCCTGGTTACAGTACCAGGGCTTTAAGACGGATATCGACAAGCACATTTACCTGCGAAATATCCAGGACACCAACGAAACCCTCTTTTATCGTCTGGTCGAGAACCATCTCGATGAGATGATGCCGGTCATTTATACTCCGACCGTAGGCTGGGCCTGTGAACGTTTCTCAGAAATCTACCGTCGCGCGCGCGGTGTGTTTATCTCCTTGCAAGACCGCGGCAGTATGGATGACATACTGCAAAATGTGCCGAACCATAACATCAAAGTGATTGTGGTCACTGACGGTGAACGTATTCTCGGTCTGGGTGACCAGGGTATCGGCGGTATGGGCATTCCTATTGGTAAACTCTCCCTCTATACCTCTTGTGGTGGTATCAGTCCGGCCTACACCCTGCCCGTGGTCCTCGATGTCGGTACCAACAATCAACAGTTGCTTAACGACCCGCTGTATATGGGCTCGCGCCATCCGCGTATTACCGGCGATGAGTACACCGCGTTTGTTGATGAATTTATCCAGGCGGTGAAACATCGCTGGCCGAATGTGCTGCTGCAATTCGAAGATTTTGCCCAGAAAAACGCAATGCCATTGCTTAATCGCTACCGCAATGAAATCTGCTGCTTCAATGATGATATTCAGGGAACCGCCGCCGTGACGGTCGGTACGCTGATCGCTGCCAGCCGCGCGGCGGGTAGCCAGCTCAGCAACCAGAAGATTGTCTTCCTCGGCGCGGGCTCTGCCGGGTGCGGTATTGCCGAGCAGATTATTGCCCAGACCCAGCGTGAAGGGCTAAGCGAAGCCGATGCCCGTCAGAAAGTCTACATGGTGGACCGCTTTGGCCTGCTCACTGACCAGATGCCGAATCTGCTGCCGTTCCAGAACAAGCTGGTACAAAAGCGCGAAAATCTGCAGAACTGGGATGCCCAGACCGATGTGCTGTCGCTGCTCGACGTAGTGCGTAACGTTAAGCCGGATATTCTGATTGGCGTTTCCGGCCAGCCGGGGCTGTTTACGGAAGAGATCATCCGTGAAATGCACAAGCATTGTCCGCGTCCAATCGTCATGCCGTTGTCAAACCCGACCTCGCGCGTTGAGGCGACACCGCAGGACATTATCAGTTGGACGAACGGTATGGCGCTGGTCGCCACAGGTAGCCCATTCACGCCGGTAACCTGGAACGAGAAAACCTGGCCTATTGCACAGTGCAACAACTCCTATATCTTCCCGGGCATTGGTCTGGGTGTGATTGCCTCCGGCGCATCGCGCATTACCGACGATATGCTGATGTCCGCCAGTGAGACACTGGCGAAATACTCTCCGCTGGTCATTAACGGAGAAGGATTGGTCTTACCGGAGTTGAAAGATATCCATATCGTTTCCCGCGCAATCGCCTTCGCGGTGGCAAAAGTCGCCCAACAAGAAGGGGTTGCTGTAAAAACGTCCGAAGAGGCGCTGTTGCAGGCGATTGACGATAACTTCTGGTTGCCGGAATATCGCAACTATCGTCGAACCTCTATCTGATGACTCACCCGGCAGCGCGATGTTGCCGGGTTTCTTTTCTCTTCTCCGCCGCTATTTTTGTTTTTCCCGGTCAGGCCTCTTCACTACGACCTGTTAACAAGAATGCACTGAGTCATGACGGGAAATGCGTTTCTTCGGCCGTCACAATGCCTTCGAAAGCGCTTAATTCCAGCAATCGGCTATGGATCCAGTAACGGGAAAATTCAGCGCCCAGCGCCGCCTTGAGGTAGTCGCATTGGGCGAAGATAGTAAGGGCGTCCTGTTGAAAAAGCGGTAGCACTGGCGCGTTATTAAGAATATCCGGCAGCTCGGTATCGTTAACCTGTTCCAGACCATACAGCATACCGGTCAGCACTGTCGCCATAACCAGATAGGGATTAGCATCGGCGCCGGCCAGTCGATATTCAATACGCCTGGCCGCATAATCTGAACACGGTATCCGCAGTGCGGCGGAGCGCTTGTTAAAGCCCCAGGCATTGAAGATCGGTGTATCAATACCCTTACGTAAGCGCCTGAATCCATTCACACCCGGCGCCATGATGGCCATTGATGCTGGCATAAGCCGGAGCAATCCGGCCAGACACAGACGGGTCATCTCATTGAGTTCCCCCTCATCGGATGCAAAGATATTCTCGCCATGGACATTGTTAAGGCTGATATGAAAATGCAAGCCATTACCCGCGAGCGCAGAGAAGGGTTTTGCCATGAAATTTGCCTGCAAACCCAACTTTTCCGCTACGGCAGAGGTTAATTTGCGTAATGCGAGAACGTTTTCGCACAGCGCGACCACATCGCGGGAGTGGTGCAAATTCAGTTCAAACTGCCCGGGCTCTGCCTCACAAACCACACCCGATAACGGCAAGTTTTGTGCGGCGGCCATCGCTTCCAGTTCTTCAACAAAAGCCGTCTTTACGGCCGACAGTGACAAATGAAAACAGCCGGCTTCCTGCTGATGATGTTGTTGGTGCGGATCGATGAGATAAAATTCAATTTCCGGCGCGATAATGGGAAATAAACCGTGGTAATGAAATTTCGCGAGGACGTTTTCGAGAATAGCTCGCGGGTCGTACTCAAAGCCGCCGCCTTCATGATTGCGCATCATCAGTAATAATTGTGCATGATGACTGGGATCCTGAGCGCAGGGACGCAATGTTCCGGGGACGGGCATACAGAGATTATCGGGTTCATCTTCTGCATTATCATTTTCTCCCCGACTGATGACATGGCCTTTTTTGTCCATGGTATAAACAGACTGCGGGAAATAACATCCTTGTGCCAGTGCGTCTAATGCAGCGATGGCAATGCGTTTTCCACGGAATATACCGTGCGTGTCGGTCAGATAAATATCAACGTGGCGGGTATCCGGGTAACGCGCCAGATAGTGGTGAACTTCTTTCGCAAAATCACTTTCGATCCTCTTCTTTGATACATCCATGAGGGCAACAACTGGAGATGGTGTTGCCGTAAACGGGAAAAGAGAGCGCATATTTTTGAGTGAGGTAAAGTTCATCAGTGAGTTCATGGGTTTCTTTCATTAAGGCCTTGCGGCGATGAAAGCAGCATAAAATAAGCGGCATAAAGAGCCTGTAAAAAGGGAATTTACCGGCGTAAAAAAACTGTAAATGCCCATGACGCCGATGCTGGCATCCTCGGTAAAACCTCGCTACACTGCTGCTACCCATTAACCGGATAAATAAAAGGAGGATAATTATGTCGTACTGTGAACGTTTTCTCGTTTCACATGCCTTTGGTGATCGCACCAGCTCAAGCGTTATCGGTATCGTGCTGCGATAACTTCGGCTTGAGCGAAGCTAACTAAACCCCTTCCTCGGGCTTACCGGGTTATCGTCAGCGATGTTTGACGAGGCATGCCTATGCCTGTAACTCTTGAGTAAGCAATGAGCACATTACTGTCTGCACAATCATTACGTGTTGAAACGGCATTTGGTCCGTTATTTTCTGATATCTCCTTTACCCTGAAACAAGGCGACCGGCTTGGTCTCATTGGCGACAACGGCTGCGGCAAAAGTACGCTATTGAAAGTCCTGGATGGCACCCTTTTGCCCTCTGCGGGCAGCGTTTCAGTGGCGAATCACTGCCTGATGGCGCGCGTTGAGCAACATCTGCCCGACACGCTGCTGGATCTCACCCTGCTTGACGCCGTGCTGGCCCGACTTGCGCCGGGCGAACGTGACATTCAGCGCTGGCGTGCGCAAGCGCTGTTAGCCGGAATGGGACTCAGTGAACATGAAATAGCCCTACCTGCGGCAACCCTCAGTGGCGGGCAACATACCCGGCTATTGTTGGCCCGCGCGTTAATCACCGATCCTGATTTATTGCTATTGGATGAGCCCAGTAACCACCTCGATCTGCCAACCATGCTCTGGCTGGAGCGATTCCTGCAGCGCTGGTCTGGTAGCTTTGTGCTGGTTTCTCACGACCGGGCGCTACTGGATGCCGTGACCAATGGCACCTGGATCCTTCGCGATAACCGGTTGCATTACTTCGCACTTCCCTGCTCTGCCGCGCGTCAGGCGCTGCAGGAGCGGGATGCCAGCGATGCATTGCGCCACAAAGCAGAGCAAAAAGAGATCGACCGGGTTACCAGCAGCGCCAAACGGCTGGCGACCTGGGGGCGTGTTTACGACAATGAAGATCTGTCGCGCAAAGCAAAGCAAATGGAAAAGCAGGTAGAACGCCTGAAAGAGAGCCAGACGCAACTGACGGCAGGAAGTCTGTGGCGTTTAACACTCCAGGGCGAACCGCTGATTGCCGACCGTTTGCTGGAGATGGAACATCTCCCCGTCAGCGCCGCGCCGGGATTACCACCGCTCTTTTCCGTGCCGCTGGCGCGGGTGAAAACCGGCGACCGGATTGCCATTATCGGGCAAAACGGCTGTGGGAAGTCCTCTCTGCTTCGGCTTATCTGGCGTCAACTGACCGGTGATATCGCGGCTCCTGGGATAACGGTTCATCCACGTCTGCATGCCGGGTACTATGATCAGACGCTGGAGCAACTGCCCGATGACGCGACGCTTCTGGATGCGCTGGAGCCGTTCGCGCCGTCGGCGGAATTGCGCAAAATGACGTTAATCAGCGCCGGGTTTGCCTGGGCTCGTCACGGACAAAAAGTGGCAACGCTCAGCGGCGGCGAGCGCTCCCGGCTGCTGTTTGTTGGCCTGTCGCTGGCACGCTACAACCTGCTGATGCTCGATGAACCGACTAACCATCTGGATATGAGCGGTAAAGAGGCACTGATGCAAACGCTGCAACAGTTCTCGGGCGGTGTACTGCTGGTCAGCCACGATCGTGAGTTGATTGGCCAGAGTTGTAACCGCTTCTGGCTGGTTGAACAGGGGCAGTTTAGCGAATGGCACGACGTCGAGGTGGTCTACGACCGTCTGCGCCAGCAACAACAGGGAGATGAGAGGCCGGTGACAGCAAAAGCGACATCAACGGAACTGGTTGATGAAAGCGATGCGTTACTGGAGCAGTTAATTGCGCTGGAAACCCGCCTTGAGCAGGATCTGGCGCGTAAACCGGCGCATCAAAAACCGTTGCTACAGGCGCAGTGGCGAGAGGAGATAGCCAGAATCAACCGGTTACTGATGTAAGACCCCGACCTGAACAGGCGCTTTTGCGCCTGTTTTTTCTCATGGCGAGAGAGGCGTTATCTGTTGTAAAAAACAACGTAAGCGCTAAAAATGGCCCCGCATAACCGCAGATTTCTTTTGCATGATGTTATATATGCGCTGTCTTATTAATATTTTTGTGCATACCGACTGAGGTGAAACAGATATGGATATTTCGACCCGTGGCCTGGATGTGTTGTTTATTGCAGGTTTTGGCCCAGTCCCACGCAACGTGGGCGACAGTAAAGCACTTTACCAGGAGCTGTTAGGTCTTCCCATTAAGCCCATGGAGGGCAATGAAGATTACCTGTTAGCCGAACATGGCGCGCTGGACGGCGCAAAACATTTTGCACTCTGGCCGTTGCATCAGGCGGCACAGTCCTGCTTTGGCACAGAAGTATGGCCTGCCGATATTCCCGCGCCGCAAAGCTGGATTGAGTTCGAAGTCGCCGATCTTGACAGCGCAACCCGTGTGCTGCGCGAAAAAGGCTACGCCCTGCTCGTGGAGAACCGCCTTGAGCCCTGGGGACAAAGCATCACCCGCTTTCTCAGTCCGGAGGGCATTCTGGTGGGCTTAAGCATTACGCCGTGGTTGCGCGATTAATTGTGATGTGACGAAAAACGCTCCCTTGAGAGCGTTTTTTCAGGCCAGTGCGCTAACGTCAGCACGAACCCGCTTCGCCTTTACGCGCCCGTACATTAGCAGCGCTGACATGGCCGAGAACGAAAGAATGGCGGCGGGCAAGGTGACGTAATCCCAACTCAGACCGAGCGTGATCATCAGACCGCCAAAATAAGCGCCGATGGCACTGCCGAGGTTAAAGGCAATTTGCCCTCCTGCCGCCCCCAGTAATTCACCGCCTTTGGCATTCTGTAACAGCAGAATTTGTAGCGGTGCCGCCAGAGCGAACAGACCCGCGCAGCAGATAAAACCCATCGTTAAAGAGGCGACTTTGTTTTCGCCGAAGGCAAACAGCAGCAGCAAAGACAGGACTATCACCAGATCGGTGGTGGCTGCGATACGCAGCGGGCTATATCGTCCGGATAATCTGCCGCTTAACAGATTACCCAACACCATTCCCAGCCCCATCAGCATCATGATGACTGTCATGAACATTTCCGAAAAGCCGGAAACGTTCAGCATAAATGGCTTCACAAAGCTGAACCAGGCGAAGACGCCCGCGTTGCCAAACATGGTGGCGGCGAAGATAAACCACGGCTCTGATTTTTTCAGAAAGCGAAACTGTTCGGTAAAACGGGTTTCGGATTTATCAAAAAGTTGAGGAACCCAGAGGAGAATGGAAACGAGCACCAACAAATTAAACAGCGCAATCAGCATGAAGGTGTAGCGCCAGCTAAAGGCATGACCAAGCCAGGTTCCCAGCGGTACACCCGCAAGGTTAGCCACCGTCATCCCGGCGACCATACCTGCAACGGCCAGTGTCACTTTTCCCGGCGGGGCGATTTTAGACAAAATAATTGCCCCAACGCCGAAGAACGCGCCGTGAGGGAACCCCGACACCAGCCTGCCGATGGCCAGCATGGTATATGACGATGAAAAGGTAAAAATTGTATTCCCCACCGCGCACATGGCGACCAGGAACAACAGAATGGTTTTCAAGGAAAAACGGCTGGAGAACACGGCGATAATCGGCGCGCCGATCACCACGCCAAAAGCATAAAAGGAGATCATATTACCCGCCGACGGAATGGAGATCCCCACATCTTTCGCCAGTTCGGTCAGCACACCCATAATGCCAAATTCCGCCATGCCAAGGCCAAAAGTGCCCAGTGCTAACGAAAAAATCGTCTTTTTCATACCACAACCACATGTTAATAGAATGCAACAAGCATTATCGACCATTCGTTAAGTGTGAACCAGTTCAAACTCTCCTGCTGGCAAATTCATCCATACATTCAGCTCAGGCTGTGAATGTTTTCATACCCTATGCGATATATCGGAAGCCCCTGAAATACAATGACACGAGTAATTTTCGCGCGCACCTGAACCGACCATTACACTTCTTAGGCGTCTCGTTATTTTATTTGAAAGAGGAAGAGAGTCATGGGAAAGAAGAAAAACATCAGCACCATCGCTGACGCACCTCCTGCGGCGCCGCTTAAGAACAAGGAATATGAGAAAGAGTTACGTCGGCTTCACGTTGAACTGGTAAAACTTCAGCGCTGGGTTGTCAGTAAAGGGCTCAAAGTCTGCATCGTCTTCGAGGGGCGTGATGGCGCGGGCAAAGGCGGCACCATCAAAGCCATTACTGAACGCGTCAGTCCACGTATCTTCCGCGTTGTCGCCCTGCCCGCCCCCACTGAGCGCGAAAAAAGCCAGCTTTATCTGCAGCGTTACGTTCCCTATCTGCCGGCGGCAGGTGAAATTGTTATCTTTGACCGTAGCTGGTACAACCGCGCCGGGGTCGAACGCGTGATGGGTTTTTGCACAATGGAACAAGTAGATAAATTTCTGGAAAGCGTCCCGATGATGGAGCGTGCTATGGTTGAGTCCGGCATTATCTTGTTGAAATACTGGCTTGAGGTGACGCCGGAAGAGCAAGAACGCCGTCTGCGCGACCGCGTGAATGATGGCCGCAAGACCTGGAAGCTATCCCCCATGGATATCAAATCCTTCGATCGCTGGGATGATTATACCGTTGCGCGAGACGCGATGTTCGAAGCCTCCGATACCTCATGGGCACCGTGGTTTGTCGCCCGCTCCGAAGACAAAAAACGTGTACGGCTGAATATCATTACCCACCTGCTAACGCAGATCCCTTATGAGGATATTCCGGACGATCCGGTGGAGTTCCCGAAACGCAAAATAGGTAAAGTTAAACCCACCCATTATCCTTTCCGTATTATTCCCGAACCGTTCTGAATAATTGCCTTACTGCATCGGTTACCGCTGCCGATGCAGTTGCCTTTATTTCACGTGTTTGTTTTTTTCTGGAATTGTTGAACGCGCCAGGCCGGGTAAGCGGGTAAATACGCAGTTGGCATACCCGGCGAACGCTATCTGAGCCCGTGCATATTCTCTTCTTTGGCTTCCTGCCTTTCGACCTCACGGTACCAACGCGGATGATGTTTGCGTGCCCAGCGGCGGCTCACTTTCCCTTCGATCATCCCTTTAATTGAGCCTTTCACCCAGAACGCCATATACATATGAATCAGGATGGCGTGAAGAAGGATAATGGCAGAGGTTGCGTGAATCAGCAGGCTATAGCGGATCACCTGAATCGGAAAATATGGGGCAAACCAGGGGCGCCAGATGATGATGCCGGATACAAGTAAGATAAAAATCATACTCATGATGGTCCAGAACATCATCTTTTGCCCGGCGTTATATTTGCCGACTTTCGCAACCTTGTGCTCGTTGCCTTTCAGTACCTCCACAATCCCTTTCAGCCAGGGAATATCCTGCCTGTCCGGGATGTTGTGATGCACAAAGCGCACAAACATCACCATCAGCAGCAGAAAGACCGCAACGCCAAAGAACGGGTGCAGGATGCGCCCCATCTGCGGTGTACCAAAGGTCTCCGTCAGCCATTGTAGCGTCGGAAAGAAAAACGAGATCCCCGACAGCGACACCAGGAAGAAGAGGATAACCATCGTCCAGTGACAGGCGCGATCAATAAACCGGGTGCGCACAATCATTTTCGAATCACTCATGATGCTCCTCGTCGTCATCGACTTCTTTATTCGGCCCAATGCCGATGTAGTGGTAAATCAACCCGGCAAACGAGGCGATAAATCCGGCGGCAGCCAGCGGCTTCAGCGCCCCTTTCCACAGGCTGATGGACGTGTCGATGGCCGGATCCTTCGGCAGGTTGTGGTACAACGCCGGTTGGTCATTATGGTGCAGCACATACATCACATGTGTGCCGCCAACGCCTTGCGGGTTGTAGACCCCCGCATTCGGATAGCCGCGTTTTTTGAGTTTCTCCACACGCGCCTGCGCGACGTCCAGCATCTCCTTTTTGGTACCAAAGCGAATGGCCCCGGTTGGGCAGATTTTTACGCAGGCCGGCTCCTGGCCGACACTCACGCGATCCACACACAAGGTGCATTTATAGACCCGGTTATCCTCTTTATTGAGGCGCGGGACGTTAAAGGGGCACCCGGCGATGCAGTAGCCGCAGCCGATACAATTTTCCTGCTGGAAATCGACAATCCCATTGGCGTACTGGATGATCGCCCCGGCGGATGGGCAAGCTTTCAGACAGCCCGGATCCTCACAGTGCATGCAGCCGTCTTTGCGAATCAGCCACTCCAGCTTGCCGTTCTGTTCGGTTTCGCTAAAACGCATCACTGTCCAGGATTTGGCGCTCAGATCCGCCGGGTTGTCGTACACCCCGACACAGTGCCCGACTTCATCGCGGATATCATTCCACTCAGAGCAGGCCACCTGGCAGGCTTTGCAGCCCACGCAGGAAGAGACATCAATCAGCTTGGCCACTTCATCTTTATAATCCCGCGCACGTGGCGCGGGGGTGATGGGATTTGTCGCGGAGCGCTTGAGAATGTCCTGTGTTTCCATTGCCATATCGTCGCTCCTTACGCTTTCTCGATGTTGACCAGAAACGCCTTATACTCCGGCGTTTGCGAGTTCGCATCGCCGACGTTGGGTGTCAGGGTATTGGCGATGTAGCCTTTCTGCGCCATCCCTTCAAATCCCCAGTGCAGCGGAATGCCAATGGTTTCCACCTGCTGGCCGTTAACGTGCAGCGTGCGCAGACGACGCGTAACCACCGCCACTGCGCGAATAAAGCCACGCTTGCTACTGACCTTCACGCGGTCGCCGTTGGCAATGCCTTTGGCTTTCGCCAGCCCTTCGCTTATCTCGACAAACTGTTCCGGCTGCGCGATAGCGTTCAGGCGCGCATGTTTGGTCCATGTGTGGAAATGCTCCGTCAGGCGGTAAGTGGTGCCGACATAGGGGAACCTGTCTTTCTTGCCAAGACGGGCGGCATCGTCTTCGTACAGACGGACGACCGGACTGGAGATCACGTTTGGGTGCAGCGGGTTCGTGCCGAGCGGCGTTTCCATCGGCTCGTAGTGTTCCGGGAACGGCCCTTCTGCCAGCTTATCAAGCGCAAACAGCCGTCCCAGCCCTTCCGGCTGCATGATGAACGGATTGGTCGCGCTGCCCGGCGGGGCGGTGTTGAAGTCCGGGATATCGTTACCCGCCCATTTACTGCCGTTCCACTGGATCAGCATGCGTTTCGGATCCCAGGGTTGACCGTTGATATCCGCCGAAGCGCGGTTGTAAAGCACGCGGCGGTTCATTGGCCACGCCCAGGACCAGCCCAGCGTATTGCCAAGCCCTGACGGGTCAGCGTTATCGCGGTTAGCCATCTGGTTGCCTTGCCCGGTCCAGCTACCGGTATAAATCCAGCAGGAAGACGCGGTGGTTCCGTCGTCTCGCAACAGCGCAAAACCGCTCAGTAACTCCCCTTTCTTCGCAATCAACGCCCCCGCTGGGTCGTAGAGATCCGCCAGCGCAATGCCGTTGTTCTCTTTTGCTATTTCCTCAGGTTCGGGGCTTTCAGGTTGCTTATACGCCCAGCGCATTTTGAGCAGCGGCTCAATACCTTTGCCGCCTTCGCTTCGATACATCTCGCGCAGGCGATGGTAAATCCCGGCCAGAATTTCACCGTCATTGCGCGCTTCGCCCGGCGCATCTTGCCCCTTCCAATGCCACTGTAGCCAGCGCCCGGAGTTGGCAATTGAACCCTCCTCTTCGGCAAAACAGGTCGATGGCAGACGGAAAACTTCGGTCTGGATGGCCGTCGGATCCACATCATTCATTTCGCCGTGGTTCTGCCAGAAATTAGAGGTTTCCGTGACCAGCGGATCGATAACCACCATGTATTTCAGCTTGCTCAGGCTGCGCACCACTTTGTTTTTGTCCGGGAAAGACGCCACCGGGTTAAAGCCCTGGCAGAGGTAGCCTGTGACATTGCCTTTATCCATCATGTTGAAATACTTGATAACGTCCCAGGACTGATCCCACTTCGGCAGCCAGTCAAAGCCCCAGTTGTTCTCCTTCTGCGCGGCATCGCCATAGAAGGATTTCATCAGACTGACGAAGAACTTCGGATAGTTACCCCAGTAGTTCACCTGATCGGGCAGCATGGCTTTCGGTGTATTTGCCGTGAGATAAGTTTGCAGATCTGCCTGTTTTTCTGACGGCAGCGTCAGATAGCCCGGCAGACTAGTCGACAGCAACCCTAAGTCTGTTAAGCCCTGAATATTGGAGTGACCGCGCAGCGCGTTAACGCCGCCGCCAGCCATGCCCATATTGCCGAGCAGAAGTTGGATCATCGCCATGGTGCGGATGTTCTGCGCACCCACGGTGTGCTGCGTCCAGCCCAGCGCATACAGAAAGGTGGTGGTCCGGTCTGCCGCGCTGGTGGAGGCCAGCACTTCGCAGACTTTCAGGAAGTCTTCTTTTGGCGTACCGCAGATATTTTCCACCACCTCCGGCGTGTAGCGGGAAACGTGCGTTTTTAGCAGGTTCCACACGCAGCGCGGATGGGTCAGCGTTTCATCCCGTCTGGCATAGCCGTTTTCATCGAACTGATAGTGCCAGGAGGATTTATCGTACTGGCGTTTTTGCGCGTCATAGCCGCTGAACAAGCCGTCATCAAAGGCAAAATCGTCCCGCACCAGCAGGCTGGCGTTGGTGTAGTGCTTGACGTATTCGGCATTGATTTTGTTCTTTTCGATCAGGTACAGCAGTACGCCCGACAGGAAAGTGATGTCGGTACCGGAACGGATTGGCGCATAGATATCCGCCACCGACGCCGTACGCGTAAAACGCGGGTCGACGACAATCAGCGTCGCATCGTTACTGTTTTTTGCTTCCAGCGCCCAGCGGAATCCCACCGGATGTGCCTCAGCGGCGTTACCGCCCATCACCATCACGACGTTCGCGTTTTTGATATCAACCCAGTGGTTGGTCATCGCACCGCGACCAAATGTTGGAGCAAGACTTGCTACCGTTGGTCCGTGTCAGACGCGTGCCTGGTTGTCTACCGCCAGCATGCCGAGAGAGCGCACAAATTTTTGCGTCAGCATGCCGGTTTCATTGCTGGCTGCCGAGGCGCACAGCATCCCGGTGGAGAGCCAGCGATTGACCGTTACACCTTGCGCATTCTTCTCTACAAAGTTGGCGTCACGATCATCTTTCATCAGTCTGGCAATACGTTCGAAGGCGTCATGCCAGGAGATGCGCTGCCATTTGTCAGACCCTGGGGCGCGGTATTCCGGGTAGCGCAGACGGTTGTCACTGTGAACATAATCGAGCAGGCCCGCCCCTTTCGGGCACAGCGCGCCACGGCTGACCGGATGATCCGGGTCACCTTCAATGTGATAAATCGATTCACGGGCATTTTTCGCCCCATCACCCAGGCTATACATTAATAGCCCGCAACCTACGGAGCAGTATGTGCAGGTATTTCGAACCTCTTTCGCACGCAGGAGCTTATAATTTCGCGCCTGCGCCAGTGCCGCTTTGGGGGCAAATCCCAACGCAGCAACGGTTGTCCCGGCCATACCACCCGCGCAGATTTTAAAAAACTGCCTGCGGCTGACGTCCATTGTGTTCCTCGTTATATGAAGAGAGCCCCTGAATAATTCGAGTTGCGCAAAGGCGGCAAGAGAACGGATTCCCTGGTGCTTACGAAAAGCGAACGCAGCCAACACATCGGCAACTTGAAATATGACGGGTGTACTGGCGAGGAAAACTAACAGCTATATCCCTGCGTAATTTGCGGCAAATCAATATTGCAACGCACCAACTTCTTAATAGTCTTTTCTGGCGCATTTAATTACCCCTAAAGGGGTGATATTGCATCGTGATTTATTAGTAGGCATGCTAAGTAAAGTGCTATAAATTCCCTCTTTGCTGTTTTTTAAGGGAATAGAGTTACATGAATAAGAAGAGAGCCACGCTGACCGGGCTGTTAGCCATCGTGTTGTGGAGTACGATGGTGGGTCTGATTCGCGCAGTTAGCGAAGGCTTAGGTCCGGTCGGCGGTGCGGCGATGATTTATACCCTGAGCGGCATTTTACTTATTCTCACGGTCGGTTTTCCCGATATTCGCCGTTTCCCTCGCGGCTATTTACTGGTGGGCAGCGTTTTATTTGTCAGCTATGAACTCTGCCTCGCCCTGTCACTGGGGTTTGCCGCAACACGCCAGCAGGCGATAGAGGTCGGCATGGTTAACTATTTATGGCCGAGCTTAACCATTTTATTTGCGATCTTGTTTAATGGACAAAAAGCTACTCTGTGGGTCATTCCGGGACTCATTCTGGCTGTCATAGGGGTGAGCTGGGTATTGGGCGGCGAACAGGGATTGAACCTTCACGATATTACACAAAATATTCTCTCAAGCCCGTTAAGTTATTCTCTTGCTTTTGCCGGTGCATTTATCTGGGCAGCTTACTGTACCGTCACCAGTAAATATGCCAAAGGGTCGAATGGCATTACGCTCTTTATTTTGCTGACGGCGGCAACCTTATGGATAAAATTTGCCCTGACCGATCAACCCGCCATGCATTTTACACTTCCTGTGGTGATCAAACTGGCAATGACCGCCGTCGCGCTGGGCTTCGGCTACGCTGCCTGGAATACCGGCATTTTACACGGCCACGTTGCCGTACTCGCTGCCGCGTCGTACTTCACACCGGTACTCTCCTCGGCGCTGGCAGCCGCCGTGTTGAGCGCCCCGCTCTCGTTTTCCTTCTGGCAGGGCGCGTTTATGGTGTGCGGCGGATCCCTGCTTTGTTGGTGGGCGACACGGCATCAGTAGTGATCATTGCACCCCACGTTCATTTGAACTAAAATTAATATCAAATGAACAGACGGAGCAGAAAAATGCAACTCTATACACCGGGCGTACGCGCGATCCCGCATGACCTGCTCAGCATCCTGGGGCTTCCCGCCACGGCGATTGCCGCTCATGACAGCATCAATGCCGGTCTGAGTGCAGGTGTGTTGCGTGATATCGCTGGCGCCGTCTCTCTTGATGAAATCACGCTGTGCCGAATGGCTGGCATTGATCGTAATACCTATAGCCGCAGGCTTAACAGCGCGGAAAAACGCTTTTCACCAGAACAGAGCGCGCGCGTCTACACGTTAGCGCGAGTGATCAGCGCTGCTCGTGAGTTATTTGAAGGTGACAGCGGGCGTATGGCCACCTGGCTCAATAAACCCGCGAAAGGCCTTGGCGGTAAAAAACCCGCCGAGCTTCTCTCGACACCCGCCGGTGCGGAAGCGGTACTGACATTGATTGGTCGTCTTGAGCACGGTGTGATCGGCTAATGGAAACAGTCACCTTCTGGCGTCTGGTCAAAGAACGCTATGCGCTGACCGCCTTCGACGGCTACGGAGCCCGAACCTTTGGCGGACGCTGGAATTCGCCGGGGCATGAATGCGTCTATCTTGGTGAATCAAAAGCCCTCTGCGTGCTGGAAACACTGGTACATCTTGAGATTGAAGATATCGCCCAGGGCTACTGTTTCTTAACGCTTGATGTACCGCGTAATCTTATCGCGACGCTGGATTTGACCGCCCTGCCCGAAGACTGGAAATCTGACCCGCCGCCTGTTTACACGCAACACATCGGCGATGAGTGGCTGGCATCAAAGCAAAACGGACTGGTACTGCGCGTCCCCAGTACCATCACCGGCGAATGGAACGCGCTGTTTAACCCCGAACACCCACAGGCGGCGAAAGTCCTCAAAAGCGTAAAGTCCGAACCCTTTATGCTGGATCCCCGTCTTAGCCGTCCTTGCTAGCCTGTCTGTCGACACCTTTAAGGCTCAGCCACACGCCGACCGCCAGCACCATCAGCATGATGCCGGCGGTACTTAATGCCACGCTATGCGACGAGACGAACGCGGTTCTGGCCGCATGCATAATCCCCTCCGCCAGGGGGGATGAGACCTCTTGCGCCAACTGGAATGCCTCACCAATTGATGACGATGCCAGCGCTGCCTGCGTGTCATTTAACCCCGCGGGTAGCGTAATCGAAGACGAGAAGCTGCGGGTGAGAATCAGACCAAAGAGCGCGATGCCAAGCCCTGCCCCCAGTTCGTATGCCATGGTTTCAATAGCCCCTGCGGCGGCGGCTTTCTCTTTCGGGGCTGCCGCCATGATGGCCGCTGTCGAAGAAAGTAACGCACTGGCCGCGCTAAACCCCAGCAGCGCCATCAGGATCCAGGCCTGAGTTTGTTGGGTGGAAAAGTTCGTTACCGACAGTCCCAAAAAGCTAAAGGCACTCAGCGCCATCCCGCCGGATGCCACCTGGCGTAAGCCGAGACGGGAGACCAGCATACCGGCTATCGGACCACTGAACCCGCTCGCCAGCATCACCGGCAGCATAAACAGTCCGGCTGCAAATGGCGTAAAGCCGTGAACAAACTGTAACTCCTGCGCCATCAGCAGCTCAAAACCGACCAGGGCAACCATGGCTGTCACGGCCATTAACACCCCGCTCAGAATGATGCGATGCGTGAACAGGCGCAGATCGATCATCGGGACAGGCGCCGCCAGCTGCTGACGCACAAATCCGGCCAGCAGTGTCGCCCCCACTAAGAACACCGCGATCACCCCCCAGGCGGCAACGCTACCTTTGAGCGCCGTTTTGGCGCTCCATACCAGCATGAGAATAGCCGCAATCAGCATCACCGCCTGGCTGAGATTGAGTGGTTGCTGATGCCGCCCCGGCTGGCGAGGCACATAACGCGCGGTCAACGCCATCACCACCATCACGATCGGCACATTGACCAGAAACACGGCGCCCCAGTTGAAATGAGCCAGCAACCAGCCGCCAATCAACGGGCCAAACGCGGCGCCGCCGGAGCCTACCGCGGCCCAGACGCCAAGCGCCATATTGCGATGTTCTGTTTTTGAAAATGTGTTGCGGATACCGGCAAGTGTCGCCGGAACAATCATCGCCGCGCCGATGGCGAGAATGGCGCGCGAGGCAATCAACTGTTCGGCGCTGGCAGACATGGCCGCCAGAAAAGAGGCCAGCCCAAAAAGACCGCTGCCCGTTAGCAACAAGCGTTTAAAACCGATGCGGTCTCCCAGCGCCCCCATGGGTAACACCATGCCCGCCATCACCAGAGAATAGATATCGATGATCCACAATAACTCATTACCGCTGGCTGCCAGCTCTGCACTCAATGTCGGTGATGCCACGTGCAAGACGGTGGCATCAATAGCGACCGGAATATAAACCAGCACGATAATGACCAATGTTAACCACTGACGAACCATAATTTCCTCATAACTTATGTTGGACACGCGTCCAGAATGGCGATCCTACGGAAAGTTGAACAACTGTCCAGCTTTTTGTTAGACTCCGTTTCCTTTACGTTTAGGGGGATGTATGGGCTATTTGAGTCGGGATGAGCGCCGGGAAGTGATCCTGCAGGCGGCGATACGCGTTGCGTTAAGCGACGGATTTGCCGGGATGACCGTGCGCAGGATAGCCAACGAAGCGGGTGTCGCCACGGGCCAGGTGCACCACCATTTCAGCTCGGGCGCAGAGTTAAAAGCGCAGGCGTTTGTGCGGGTGATGGGCGAACTGCTGGATGTGGATCTGTTACCCGAATCCGCAAGCTGGCGCGAACGGTTGCATGCCATGCTTGGCAGCAATGAAGATGGCTTCGATCCCTATATCCGTCTGTGGCGGGAAGCCCAACTGCTGGCAAGCAAAGAGCACGAGTTAAAAGGCGCTTATGTGCTGACGATGGAAATGTGGCATGAAAAGGTGGTCGATATTATTGATGCGGGCGTGAAAGCGGGTGAGTTTATCCGCCATGATTCGACGGAAAACATCGCCTGGCGCTTAATTGCCCTGGTCTGCGGGCTTGACGGCATCTATGTGCTTGGCATGCCAGATGTCGACGATGCGGCGTTTGATCGACACCTGGATGCCATGATTCATCGCGAGTTGTTTTACGCCCCTTCCCCATGAAGATCGAAACGCGACATCACGGTGTCGAGCGCTTCAACGCTGAACCCATAATGCGGATCATCCGTACCCAGGCCGAATCGTTGCTGCATGATGTCATACAACGCCTGGGTATCCGGTAAGGTCTTCTCCTCCACCGCATGCCCGTTGCGCCAGTGGGTGAAGTGATAGTTAGTCAGCGTCAATTTCCCGCCGTCCGGCTGATGCAGGCACATCAGCAAATGGTGGCGAAAGTGCGATTGCGGCCAGTGCGCCGAGTGGAAATTCCCCATCACAAAATCGGCCTGATACTGCTGCCCCATCTCAAATTGGTAAATAGACTGCCAGCGATCGTGGTGGCGAAACTGCAAAATCCAGTCCGGCCCGGCCTGTTGAAGGCGGTACAGACCATGCGGCGTCGCCTGCTCAATATCCGCCTTGAGGCGTACAGGCGCAGTGAGCGTGAGCCCGCCAAAGCCGACATCCGCAATCCACTGCTCATCCCCTAACGTCACCAGCACGACACGGTGCGTGCGCGGCGGCATCTGCGGCGGATTTGCCAGCACCACACGCCCCAACAGGCTGCGCACCTCAAAGCCGATTTCGCGCAATACGCGCTCAAACAGGCCATTTTGTTCAAAGCAGTAGCCGCCACGACGGGCAATCACCAGTTTATTAAAGATGGCCTCATCGCTCAGTTCGATTTCCCGAGGCAGAACGACCTCAATATTTTCAAACGGAATGCTGCTGTTATGCTGCAGATGCAATGTACGCAATGTTTCCAGATTTACAGCCGGGACAGCGGAATAGCCAATACGGGCGAAATAGTCGTCCAAAAACGAGGTCATAAGAAGCTCCTGCAATAGATGTCCTTCTGTTATATCTCATTTTTGTCAGGGCACAGGGGATTTTGTGCCGTGGATTTATCGTTGTGTGCTCCGCTGCATAATCGCCAGCGCGGTCAGCATCAATGCGAGCCCGGTAATGAGCGTCAGCGTCGCCATCGCCATGCCTTGCCCAACCGATCCCTGTTCAAACTGCCGCCAGATAAAGATCGCCACCGTTTGCGTTCCTGCCGGGGCCAGCAGCAGCGATGTCACCAGCTCACGCGACGCGATAGCAAAAACCATCAGCATCGCCGCCAGCATGGCCGGAAAGACCAGTGGCAGAACAATAAAACGCAATGCCTGCAAGGGGCTGGCGCCATGAACACGGGCTGCTGGCTCCAGATTCCCGCCTAACTGACGCAGCGCACTCCCGACATAGCGCACCGGCCAGGGCAGCAACAGGCAACAGTACGAGAGCAGCAAAATAGCCCAGGTGTTGTACGGCGAGACGGGCCAGAACGTGCGGTTCCACAAGAGAATCAGCCCCACCCCCACTACAATACCCGGTAGCGCGGCGGGCATCAGCGACAGCGCGTCTATCACACTGCGCCCTTTGATGCGCTGAACCACCACAAGCCAGGCGGCAAGCAGCCCGACAAAACCAGTGATCAATGCTGACGCAAAAGCCAGTGACAAACTGGT
Organism: Citrobacter sp. BDA59-3; assembly: GCF_015167655.1. Lineage (NCBI taxonomy): Bacteria > Pseudomonadati > Pseudomonadota > Gammaproteobacteria > Enterobacterales > Enterobacteriaceae > Citrobacter > Citrobacter sp. BDA59-3. The sequence goes on along the minus strand of NZ_CP063427.1, from coordinate 2,663,038 downwards.
CCCCAGTGCTGTTAAGGCATCGCCCTGCTGAGCAAACAGCGCGGCATAATGGGCAGTCGTGGCGTTTGCCAGCGATAAGCCGCCCGACAGGGTCGACATCACGCCGGTGATCGCCATGGACAGCCCCGGCACCAGCACCGCCAGAAAGCCGACAAATGTCATCGCCCCTACCACCGGCACGGTCGCGATACCCAGTTTCGCCCCCATATTTTCCGTGGGTTTACCCGTCACGCTTGTCACGTCTTTTCCACCGGTCAACTTGCCCTGTAACCACCAGGCGCTGAGCGCAATCACGATCAGAATCAGCGACAGCATCGAGGCGCCCGGCAAGTCGATGGGCCAGTCGGCCAGTTTTTTTTCAATACCAACGGTCAGCATCACCACGCCGGAACGGGTGCCCAACGCGGCAGGTACGCCATACTCTTCAATCGCCAGAGTGAAGGCCAGCAGCATGCCTGCCGCCAGCGAAGGCGATAGCATAGGCAGCGTGACATGCCAAAAGGCACGCCAGGGCGTTGCGCCATGCACGCGGGCAACCAGCGCCAGACGCTGCCCGCTGGCAAGCAGGCTACGGGATACCGCGAAGTAAACGACCGGAAAAATATTGAGTGTCATCACCAGCACGATCCCGCTTTTGCTGAATAGCAATGCATTGAGATCGAACCCCAGTAACTGGGCAAGGTAGCCATTGGTTTGCAAAACCAGCATCCAGGAGAGCGCCGCAATATAGGGCGGCGTCAGAAACGGGATCAGAAACAGCAGATCCCACATCCGTGGACAGGGTAAATCGAACAGCCCACGCGCCACCCCCAATGGCAGGCCAATACAGGCGCTCAGCAGCGCAACGCCTGCGGCAATTTGCAGCGTTCCGGCAAACATTGCCGGGAGTTGTGGTTCAGAAAACAGTGGGCGTAACCCGGAAAACGCGCCCTGCAAGGAGCCAGCGCTAAATTGCGGGAAAACAGCCTGCAGAACAATAAACAGCAACGGCAACGCGACCAGAACCATCAGCACGGCCACGGTCACAAGCGAGATTAATCGTTGGTTCACGGCGAGTATCCAGAAGACGGGGTTGCCCCCGTCAGATGATGATTACTGAGCGAAAAGTGTGTTGAAGCGCTTGAGCACGGCGCCGCGCTCGCTGGTGCCGTCGTTTTTGGTCGGCAGAATTTTCAACTCGTTAAAGAGAGGACGTTTAGCCTGCACATCGGTACGCGCTGGCATCAGCCAGGCATCGGCCACCAGTTTTTGTCCTTCCGGCGACAGCACATAGTCCACAAACGCTTTAGCGTCAGCTTCATGTTGGGTGGATTTGAGGATCATCATGGGACGTGGCGCAATCACGGTACCACTGGCCGGGAAGATGACTTTCAGTGATTCACCCTGCTCAATGTTGCCATAGGTAACATAGTCAACCGCGCCAAACACCGCTGCTTTTGCACCTTGCATCACCGGTGTGACCGCCTGGGCGTTCGGACCGCTAACCACCATGCCGTTTTTCTTGAGTTCATCAAACAGTGTCCAGGCGCCTTCGCCCATGCCGTTTTGCAGACCGATCAGCAGGTCCAGCGATGCGCCAGACAGGGCCGGATCCGGGGTAGTGACTTTGTCTTTAAACGCAGCCGCCGTCAGATCTTTCCACTCTTTCGGCTCTGGCGTACCGCTTTTGGTATTCCAGACGATACCCAGCGCGGAAACGCCCTGGGCGACATAATCCGTACTTTTGAGCATCTCAGGCACCTTTTCGGCGTTGGCGCTTTGGTAAGGCAGCAACCAGCCACGGTTATGCAGATCTTCTGCGGTGTCCCAGGAGGCGGAAATCAGAATGTCCGCCTGTGGGTTGGCCTGCTCAGCTTCAAGGCGCGCCATGACTTTGCCGGTTGTGGCCTGGAAGATATCCACTTTCACCCCGGTTTTTTTCTCAAATCCGCTGGCAAGACCTTTCGCCAGCGAGCCCGGACCGGCGGTATAAACGGTGAGCGCATGAGCGCTGGACATCATAGCGGACGATAACACCATGGCTAAAGCAACTCCTTGTTTCAAAGATATTTTCATGCAATTTCCCCTGAGGTTGTTGTAATAGAACGAATCGTGTCTACACGTCCGGCAGATAAATGAACAATACGATCAGCGAGGATCTCGGCTTCACGGCGATCGTGGGTGACATAAACGGCGGTGATGCCGAGCTGGCGAAGCAGAGAGGCCATCTCACGGCACAAAGATTCGCGCAGCTCACTGTCGAGATTGGAAAGGGGTTCATCAAACAACAACACGCGCGGCTCGGCGACAATGGCCCGTGCCAGCGCCACGCGCTGCTGCTGGCCACCCGAGAGCCCGGAGGGTTTGCGCTTAGCAAACTCGCTAAGGCCAACGCGCGCCAGCGCTTGCAGGACACGGTCTTCACGTTCAGCGCGCGGGACATTACGCATCTTTAACGGGAAAGCGATATTCTCTTCCACCGTCATATGCGGCCACAGCGCATAGTCCTGAAAAACCATGCCAATATCACGGGACTCCGGCGGCAATGCCCATCCGGCCTTCGCCACCAGACGCGAACCGAAGGTAATGGTGCCGTCAGCAGGTTGTGTTAATCCGGCAAGTAAACGCAACAGCGTACTTTTGCCGCAGCCTGAGGGGCCGAGCAAAGCCACGATAGTGCCTGCGGGAATAAGGAGATCGATCTGATCGAGAACGGTGTTGCTGCCAAAGGCATACGACACACCGTCCAGGCGGATTTCTGTGAACGCGTCCATTAGCCCTCTCCCACAATGAGAAAGCGTCTGACACCCGAGGTCTTCATCCAACGGGCCGCGTCCACCTGCACGAACGTCAGGGGAGCATACATATTGTTATCCTCTTTGGGATTTGATGCGGCTGACTATAGGCAGGAAATGTGACGTATAAATTACGCTAATGTTGCGTCTTGATTTATATAGAGGAATAGTAAACCCTTAGAAGATCTCTCCTGATTTTCCCTAATATAAAAAGGTGATTACGTGCGTATCGCAACGATCACAAATTTTGCATACATCGCAACCGTTGTTCTGACACTCTCTTCCGGCTTTGCGCTGTTCAGCGCATCCGGTGCGGACCGGGCCGAACGTGCCGCCGTCGCCCAGAGCCGCCTTTTTGCTACGCTGACCGATGACCTGGAACGAGAAGCGTATGCGTTGAGTGACCTTGCGCGTGAGGCGGTGGTGAAGCGGCAGCCGGAGAATATCAAGGCCTGGCGACAAATGCTGGAGACCGATGTCCAGTTCGAAAACCATCTTCTGGGTTTACACGATAACGGCGCAACGTCAGCAGAAATACTGATCCTCCGGGATGGCCTTAAAGTCTTTGATCAACTTGAAGATGAGCAGCGTGCTGCCATAGCCGCTGTGGAAGCGGGCAATGTTAATGAAGGCATGAATATCATCTTTGGTCAGCAGTATGAAGACCAGCTTGCCCAGGCCGAATACCGCTTTGCCCATTTTCGCAGTTTGTCGGACCAACGCACCGAGAACGTCATTGCCGAAGCAACGGCGCTATCGCAACGGCTACGCACGGTGTCAGAAGTGATGGTGGCGATTACCGCCCTGCTTTTCTTGTTTGTGCTGGGTTTTATTATCAAACACCGCATCTTGCGCCCGGTGGTCACGCTGAGCGACGTGGTGAACCGGCTGGCGACACAGGATTATGCGGTAGAAACACCGGTACTGGCGCAGGTAGATGAAATTGGCGATATGGCACAGGCCATCCATATTTTTCGTGAGAACGGTCTGGCCCGACAGCGTCTGGAGCAAGAACGTGATGCCGAGTGGGCTTCGCGCACACTGCTGGCGAGGATGACACAACGTCTGCAGGGCTGCGATTCCCATGCGGGCATTGTCAGGGTCGTCGGCCGTTTCGCGCCGAAAATCATCCCCGACATGGGGGGGCGACTCTACATTCTGGATTCACGGACAAATCGCATGAAATGTGCGGCCCGCTGGCTCCTGCCGCCGGGCGAGGATGCCCCCTTTACCCCCGATGCCTGTTGGGCATTAAAACGTGGACAACTACACTGCCCGTCGCACGACTCCGTAGATATGCCCTGCGAACATCTTGTGCCGGAGGTGGCCGCACGGGCCATCTGTGTTCCGTTAATCGCGCAAAACAAGATTATCGGCCTGCTCACCTTTGATAATGAGCAGCAGAAAGAGCCGACCTACGCCTATCTGGAACTGATGGCAGAGACCATCGCGCTTGCGCTGGCAAACCAGATATTGCGCGATACCCTGACAGAAAAAGCGACCCATGATTCGCTGACCGGGTTGCGTAATCGCCATAATCTGGATGAGACCCTTCGCAGCCTGGTTGATCAGTCGATGGCAAACGGAACTTCGCTGAGTTGCCTGATGATCGATATCGACTACTTTAAAAAGCTTAATGACAGCCACGGACATGAAGCGGGTGACAAAGTGCTGCGCGACATTGCCCGGTTGTTACAGGACACGGTGGGCGATAACGGGATTGCCTTCCGCTACGGTGGCGAGGAGTTTCTGATTATTTTGCCGGATACCAGCGAGACCGATGCCAAAAAACTGGCAGAACGGTTACTGCAAAGCGTACTGGACCATCGCATATTTTATGAGTCGCATGATATCGGGCAGGTTTCGATCTCTATCGGTCTGGCTACCTGGCCGCAGCATGCGCGGGCGGCAAATCTGATCCGGGCAGCGGACCTTGCGCTTTATATGGCTAAAGAACAGGGGCGCGGCCAGATTGTGGTCGCCCGCAACGCCAACGCACCGCAGACGCACCTTTCCTCCTGATATGACGGCTGCGCGGCAATGCGCGCCGCCATTTCGTTACAGTGTCACTTGTTCACAGTCTGCCTGCAAGCGATCGGCCTCTTCCTGCGGCATCCCGGCGCGCACTGCCGCCGCAAAAATCCCCTGCCAGCTCCCCGGATCCAACGGAATCCCCTGCGCCTTACGCAGACGACGGTTGTTCTCTTCCCACTCGCCTGGCACCAGAATCGGCCCGTCATTACTATGCGGCGACTGTTTCACCCATTCAACGAAAGCCTGCGTTTGTTGCTGCATATCCGGCGCGGCAAACATGTCCGGGTTTAAAATAAGGGTGGTCATACAGTTGAAAATAGCATCGACGCTGGCCTGCAAAGAGCCCTGATGTGTGGTCTGTCCGCCGGATAAGGCTCCCCCCATAATTTCGCACAATGCCGCCAGCGCGTAGCCTTTATGTTGCGCAAACGTCACCAGTGACCCCAGCGGCGAACGATGCATAACCGCCGGGTCGTTAGTGGGAAGCCCCTGCGCGTCAATAAGGCAACCATCGGGCACCGGCTCGCCTTTGTGGTAAGCCACGCGCGTTTTTCCAAATGCAATGGCGCTGGTTGCGTAGTCCAGCAACAGGGGCGATTGCCCTTCCCGGGGGAAAACTACGCAAAAAGGATTTGTTCCGAACCGACTGTCTTTTCCGCCAAACGGGGCCACCATCGGATCGCCGACGACGTTGACAAAATGGATGGAGATAAAACCGGCTGCGGCACACTGTTCGGCCCAGTAACCAATACGTCCGATATGATGGGAATTGTGAAGCGCAACGGCGGCAAGGCCATGTTGTCGGGCCTTTTCAATGCCCAGTGAGATAGCCTCATGCGCAGCGACCTGACCAAAAGCCTGATTGCCGTTCAGGGTGACCACCGCGCCCATATCTTTCACCACGCTGGCATGGCGGTTGAGTTGCAGGTAGCCCTGTTCAAGGGAGCGAATATAGCTCGGGATCATCCCTACGCCATGAGAATCGTGTCCGGCAAGGTTTGCCGCCAGCAAATGGTCCGCAACCAGGCGAGCTTCCTGTGGTTCGCTGCCCGCATGGTGCAGGATTTTCTCGATAAAATAATGTAAGCGCTGGGGATGAAGACGAAGCCCTGTATCCATTGATAATTGTCCATTTATTATGTTGTTGTCTGCATTTCCATGCTGCATGTGAGCTTGCCTGAGGTCAATAACTGTACGGGCACAGAGAATAATGGCCTGAAGATTGTTTCTGTGCGGGATAAACATTCAATGCACGGTGTCAGTACCGGGCATCTGTGCTTTAATTCCTGCACGACAAAACGAAGGAGTGGCTTATGAGTTTTTTCCGTCCGGTGGCGCTGGATCACGCCAGCCGCTTGCTGAATCACGGCCCGACCATACTGATTACCAGTCGTGATGAGAGTATCGACCGTCGCAATGTCATGGCGGCGGCCTGGTCAATGCCCGTTGAGTTTTCCCCCGCCCGCATCGCGATCGTGGTAGACAAAAGCGCCTGGTCGCGTGAACTGATTGAACGCAGCGGTATGTTCGGCATTGTGGTGCCGGGCGTGGCGGCAACCCGCTGGACCTGGGCGGTGGGCAGCATTAGCGGTCGCGAAGAGGATAAATTCAACTGTTACGGTATTCCGGCCATCGCTGGCCCGGTACTGGGGCTGCCGGTCGTAGAGGAAAAATGTCTGGCGTGGATGGAATGCCGCCTGTTGCCGCCTACTGCCGCAATGGAAAAGTATGACACCTTGTTTGGTGAGGTGGTCTCGGCCGCTGCGGATGAACGCGCCTTTAGCAACGGCCACTGGCAGTTTGATGATGACCAGTTGAACACCATCCACCATCTGGGCGGCGGCAATTTCGTCACCAGCGGCAAGTCGATAAAAGTTCCGGGTTAACCTGCAACTCGCCCCGGTAAGCGCAGCGCCACCGGGGACAATTCCCCGTCCTAAGATCTTCTTAAAGGCGAGCAGCCCTTCACCATCAGATGCGAGAAATCCGGCGTCGCTCTTCACTCGGCGTAATACCGAACACTTTTTTATACAGCGTGGTGAAATGGTTGCTGTTAGCAAAGCCGCACAGATAGGCAATATCGGTAATGGTCGCGTCAGTCTCACGCAATTTAACCCGCGCAGAAACCAAACGCAGGCGCTTAATATAGCTGTCGGGCGTTAAGCCGGTAGCCTCTTTGATATGACGAAATGCTGTACGACTGGTCAGGTGAAACTGCTCGGGCAGTAGCGACCAGTCATGTTCCTGAAAACAGTTTTCCTGAAGGTAATGCAACAGCTTATGCAGCTTATATTTGGTGTTGCTGTATTCCGCCTCCGATTGCGCATGCAAAATGGTAGTGAGCAGTTGAAAAAAACAGGATTCGCGCAGCGCGCATTTATCTTCAGACTGCATAGCAGATGCGAATATTTTCTCGATAATGCGCTTACACTGGGCGCGCGTATCGGGGGCTAACCAGCCATAACGGGCCGCCTCGTGACCGGAAAGCGAAAGTAATAATGGGGTTATATCTGTTAAATAACGGAAATTAACCATAGGGTTAATCAGGATATTAATCAACTTAAGCGTACCCAGCTCATCGTAAAAATGAAAATCAGGGCCGCGTACGAAAAATACATCTCCTTGCTGAATATACATAGGCTTGCCATTAATAACGTGCAAACCATGCCCCTCTTCCACAATAACCAACTCATCGAACTCATGACAATGCTCACAGCCATTGTCTTCCGGATCGCTGGAATAACGCGCAAGTTTGGTTGTTACCGTCGGAAAATAATACTCAACTGTCAGTTTATTCATTCAGGATACCGAAAATGAGGAACGCTCTTCCTGCACAATAATGCAAAGCCGGAGGGACAACGAGCCCTGTTTAATAAATTGTGATCGCAGGCGATATCACCACACTGTCATTGCCATTGTCACATCTACTTTGGCATTCCGGGAGTGGCCCGCCGCGCGCTGCATATTCTATCCTGCCTCCACAATGAAAACAGAGGATGCAGCATGTCTCAAGCGCTACAACAAAACCCCAGTATCACTATGGTGCGCCACGCCGATTTTCTGGCGACGGCCGAGGCGTTAAAGCCACAATTTCACCGCGCAATGTTACAGCCGCTCCGACAAGTTATTGCCCTGCCTGATGTGGAGGCAATTCACGGCTGGCGCGCCGAAGACAGCGGTACTCTGGAAGAATTCTATGGACGGGAACTGAATACCGGCGATAGCGTGATCCTTGATTTTGGAACCCATTGCGTGGGGCATTTGTCGTTACGCTGCCATGCGGTGGGTAGCCCACCGGATGCGCCGGCCCACATCCGCCTGACGTTTGGTGAAACCCTCAGCGAAGTCACCGAACCGTTTAGCGAATATGAGGGCTGGCTGTGCCGCAGTTGGTTACAACAGCACGACGAATTTATCGATCTGTTGCCCGCCACGCTGGAGCTGTCACGTCGCTACTGCCTGCGCTACCTGAAAATCGAGGTGATGGCGGTATCGCGTAAATATCGCCTGTGCGTCGACAATGTGACTCTCACCACCGTCAGTTCGGCACCGGCTGAGTGTCTGCCCTGTCACTCAGTGGATCCGCTACTACGGCAAATCGATGCGGTCTCGGTACACACCCTGCGCAACTGTATGCAGGACGTTTTTGAAGATGGTCCTAAACGTGACCGCCGTTTGTGGCTGGGAGATTTACGCCTGCAGGCGTTGGTTAACGACGTGACCTTTGCCCGGCACGATCTGGTACGCCGCTGCCTCTATCTGTTTGCCGGTAACACCCGTGAAGATGGCATGCTGTCTGCCAATATCTTCGTCCAGCCTCAGGTCATTGCCGACGACACCTTTCTTTTCGACTATGCCCTGTTCTTTATCGATGTGCTGTTTAACTACCTTAGCAGCACCGGCGACAAACAGACCGCGCAAGAACTGTGGCCCACCGCCTGGCGTCAGGTTGAGCTGGCGCTTGAGCGTTGTGATTCCAGTGGAATTGTCCGTGACGATGAGACCTGGTGGTCGTTTATCGACTGGCATGACGAGCTGAATAAACAGGCAGCCTCGCAAGGCGTACTGATCTTCTGCCTTGAGCGCGCCCTGTCACTGGCCAAAGACTACGACGTCAGCAAGGTGGCGTTACTGACAAAAACGCTGGAGCGCCTGAAAGCCGCGGCTTACCGCGCATTCTGGGATGAGACGTGTGGCTTCTACGTTAGCGGCGCACATCGGCAGATCTCCTGCGCTTCGCAAGTCTGGCTGGTCCTGGCCGATGTTGGCAGCGCTGAACAGCAACGTCAGGTTATGCAACGCCTGCTGGCACAGCCGCCGGAAATCGGCATGAACACCCCCTATCTGCGTCATCACTTTATTGCTGCCCTGCTCAAAACGGGCCTGCAACAACAGGCGGTGACCGAAATTAAAGCGTACTGGGGTGCGATGGTGAAGCACGGTGCGGACACCTTCTGGGAATTGTATGACCCGCAACGTCCTGAGTATTCTCCGTATGGCAGTAAAATAATTAATAGCTACTGCCACGCGTGGAGTTGTACCCCGGCCTGGTTTATTCGCCAGTACGGACTTTAATCACAACAATAGTGAGTTTTTCTATGGCTGAAATAACATCTACCCTGTGGCGGCAGCGTGTTGGTTATGGCATCGCTGACCTCTCCTGTAACCTTGTGTGGCAATTAATCTCGCTTTATTTGATGTTTTTTTATACCGATGTAATGGAGCTACCTGCTTATTACGTGGGGATTATGTTTTTAGTGACTCGCCTGGTTGATGGCGTTGCTGATGTATTAATGGGGCTGGTCATCGACAATACGACAACGCGCTGGGGGCGTTGCCGTCCGTATTTATTAATCGGCGCGGTTCCTTTTGGTTTACTCTGTGTACTGGCGTTTTATGTGCCGGATTTTGGCACCACCGGTAAATTAATCTATGCCTTTTTAACGTATCTGTGTTTGTCGTTTTTATATACCATCGTCAATATTCCGTTCTGCGCGATGCTGCCCTTTATTACCAATGATTCGCGCGAGCGTACGACGTTGTCGACGGTGCGCATTTTGCTGGGCTCATTAGGTTCAACGATTGTCGCCGTGGCAACCTTGCCGCTGGTCAATACACTGGGCAAAGGCAATCAGACACAAGGTTTTTTCTACACGGCGATCGTGTTTGGCGTGATTGCGACTTTCTTTTTGCTCATCAGCTTTCGCAATGTGGAAGAGAAAATCAGCATTGCCCAGGAGCGGATGACCTTAAAACGCGCGTGGACGGGCCTGAAATCCAATCAACCATGGTTTGTCTTTGCCCTGAATATCTTCCTGATGTGGGGTGCGTTCTTTTTCCAGACCGGCGCACTGGTCTATTTTTTCCATTATTACGTGGGTAATGTCGAACTCACCGCAATTATTGCCGGGATCTCCACCTTCGTTCCCCTGCTCGGAACCTTAACGGTGCCCGCGCTTGCCAGCCGCATGAAAAAACGGCACGTCTATCTGGTGGCCAGTTCCATCAATCTGATTGGTATGGCGGTGATGATTGTCTCTGGTGTACAGACGCTGGGGCTGATGATTGGTGCGGTCATCCTCTCACTCGGCGCAGGCCAGCGTACAGCAATCTACTTTTCGATGCAGGCTGACCCGGTGGATTACGGCGTGTGGAAAACGGGTATCAATACCGCCGGGATTTTAACCTCCATCAACGGTTTCCTGGGCAAAGTTGCGATGGCCGGTGCCGGGGCGATCACCGGTATCCTGCTCTCCTCCGGCGGCTATGTTGCCAACCAGACCCAGAATGAAACGGCGCTGCTCGCCATTAAATCCTGCTATCTCTACATTCCAGCCGCGCTCATCATCGCCTCAATGATCTGGATTGGTCGTTTTTATCGACTGGACGATCATTACGAAGCCATCCGCGCCGACCTTGATGCCGGAAAACACGCGCCTGCGGATAAACTCGCCTTACAGGGTGAACGTACGGCGATATAACCACACTCAAATATAAAAAACCTCTGACTTTTAAGGACTTTTATGCGTATCACACTGATTAGCGCAGCGGTTTGCTGCGCCTTTTTTGGGGTAAATACGGCGCAAGCTGCCGCTCTGACGGTTGAACAGCGGCTGGCATTGCTGGAATCGCGGCTTAATGACGCGGTTAATCAGGCCAGCGAGGCGAATGCCAGAGCCAAAGCGGCAGAACAGCGAACCATCAGCGCCGAGAACCGGGCCAAAAACGCGGAGCAACAATTACACGCTCTTAACGCGCGTACCACCGTCAGTGAGCAAAAAATGCAGGCGACGGAGAACAAAGTAAACGCGCAGGCAAGCAAAAGTACGCTCGGTGACGGCGTAGAATTTAATGCCTATGCCCGCTCCGGCATGCTGGTGAACAACCACGGTAAAGGTGGGCGCGGCGGCCCTGGCGTCTCCCCTGCCAGCTCGTTAAACGGTGATGCGCATGTCGGGCGTCTGGGCAATGAAAAGGATAACTATGTCGAGCTGAGTCTCGGCAAGAAAATGACTTTTGATGATGGCTCATGGGCGCATTTTAAAACCATGATTGCCGACGGTGCGAATAACCCGGATCCCTGGGTTCAGGACAACGACAGCCATCATATCAACGTGCGCCAGCTATATGTAGAGATGGGCAATTTTGCCGATTTCTCCGGTCCCGTTAAAAATGCCTCTATCTGGGCGGGTAAACGCTTTGACCGGGATAACTTCGATATTCACTTTACCGACAGCGATATCATGTTCCTCGGCGGGACCGGCGGTGGGATCAATGACGTTCAATGGGGGGAAAACGTACGCGGCGATTATTCGGTCTATGCGCGTAACTTCGGCGATCTGGGCAGCGATCACTACGACGATAATGACGTCCAGAACGTGATGTTTACCGCTAACCACTTCTTTGGTGACCACCTGCAACTGATGCTCACCGGCATGACCGCCCAGGGCAACGACACGCTGAAAGACCGGACGTCGACTACCGGAAGTTATGCGCTTCGCAGCGACAATACCGCTAAAAACGGCTATTACGCGATGCTGGCCTGGCATGACAAGCAGCAATTCTACGGGCTGGCGCCAGGAGTATCGGAAACGGCGTTACAATACGGTGGCGGCCTTGGCGCAGAAGCACGCCAGCCGGGTAGCGATGGCGACCTGACGGATAACGCCACCTCGGTGCGTTTTGCCTCGTACGGTATTCTACCTGTGGCAAAAAACTGGGAAATCGCCCCATCGGTTATCGCCCAACACAGCGAGGATCGCTATCGTGACGGCGACCGTTATGACTGGGTTTCCTTTAACCTGCGTGCGTCACAGGCCATTACGCGCAACTTCGCCCTGCTCTATGAAGCGTCCTGGCAGTATATGGACCTCGACCCGAACGGACGCACCTACCGCTCCGACGATACGCTGTACCGCTACCAGAAAGTGAAAGGCGACTTCTACAAACTGACCTTCGCGCCGACATTTAAAGTCGGTGATATTTTCGATATCAAAGCACGTCCGGAAATTCGCTTTTTCGCGACATGGATGAACTGGGATAAAGCGCTTGACCGCTATGCAGTCAACGATGACTTTGGTAGCAAAGGCTTTACGGCAGGCGGAACCTGGAACTTTGGGGTGCAAACGGAGATTTGGTTCTAAAACAAAGGCGGGCACGGTGCCCGCCGATACCCCCCGGCCCCTTTTGGGGAGAGGGTTGGGGTGAGGGGAAAAGCGTGTGCAGACATTTCCCCGCAAGCCATTACATCTGATAACCGGGCTTCTTAATGAGCGTGTCCATCTGCGGCCCGATTTCCGTATCCCATACTTCGCTTTTCCACGCATCCGGGTCGATTTCGGTTAACGCGACGCTGATGGAACTGTCTTTGCTGCTTAAATGACGGGTGATCACATCGGCTATATCGGCCGCCAGCGCGGTTTTTTGCTCATCGTTCAGGTCACGGGGAAAACATTTGATATCAACATGTGGCATGGTGTGCTCCTTGTAGTGGGACAACCAACCTACCACACTGAAAAAACGTCAGTTATCAAATAATGTCGTTACGGCGCAAAACGGACTGCAGCCTGGGTTCGGCGCAAACCGCATCGGCAATCGCGCTGATTTTCGGCGTGTTTTCCTTAAACCAGTCATGCCGTGGCCCCCAGGTTCTGATTACACAGATATAGATATCCAACAACGTTAGCTGTTCGCCAAACGCGTAAGGCGTGGCGTGTAACTGCTGTTCCAGCCAGATATAGAGTGATTTGCGATAGGCGATACAGTGGTCGCGCAATTCTTGCGCCGCACCGGGAACGAAGCGTTCGGGATAGTCGGCATAGGTGAATGTCGGGTAAATATTTGCCACCAGCCAGACCAACAGCCGCCAGAACTGATTACGTTCAGGCGTGCCCGTCGGCGGCGCCAGGTGCGGGTGTTCATCGAGGATCATTAACGCAATGGCAGCCGATTCCGTCATGATGCTGCCATCGTCAAGTTGCAGCGTAGGCACCTGGCAAAGCGGGTTGAGTTTCAGCAATTTTTCCTGGTTATGCCCCGGCGAATCGAACCCTTCAACATTCTCAAACTGATAAGGGATATCTGCCAGCGTCAGCATCAGCTCACTGATGGCTGAACCCCAGCCGGGTGCGCCATAAACGGTGATCATATGACCTCCTTTCTTGCGAGTGAACAGTAAGTCTATGTCAAACTGGCAAGAAAGGCGTCGACCTGCTGTGGGCTGGTAAGACGCACAAAGCGGATGTGTTGATATTGCGGGTTCGCCATATCGGCCGCATAACGCACCCGGTTATGGCGCCAGGTTTTTAATGTCCAGATGAGGATTGACTCGCGGCTTAAGAATGCACGGCGGAAACTTTCCGTATTGCCGGTGCCAGGCCACAGCTCTTTTCCCTGCCATACCCGGCGAATCACCCGAAGCACCGCCTGGCGCAGGGTACGCCAGAAACCATAATCCAGCCAGATAACCAGATCGACATCCCGCCATTTGATCGGACGGGATCGGTTATAATTGCCGTCCAGTACCCAGCCTGGCGTGGCATTCAGCGTCTCTTCTAACAATGCGTAGAAGTCCTCATCACTGCGCCCTTGCCACTCCGGCAGCCAGTAAAGCCTGTCCATTTCGATATACGGCACATTAAGCTGCGCGGCCAGCCGCCGCGAAAGCGTGCTTTTACCGCTACCGCTAGTGCCGATCACATTAATTTTCATAGCGTTATGCCGAATCTCTTTCTACAAAATGAAATCCAATATCCACAATGGTTTCTTGCTGAGGCAGCCCTTCGATGCGATCCGCCAGCAGCGTGGCGGCACGTTGACCGATAACCTGCCGGTCGACGCTGACCGTTGTGATGGAGGGATGGGTATCGGCGGCAAAATCCAGATCACCAAAGCCAATCACCGCCAGATCCTGTGGCACCCGTAATCCGCTGGCCTGTGCTTCGACAATCGCCCCCTGAGCAAGGGTATCCGAACTGCAAACAATCACATCGAAGCTACCCTTTTTCAGCAAATCGCGAAGCCCCTGCCGCCCCGAGGCGAAACGCGCCGGGAGCGAGACATCCACAAAAGCGGGCTCGCGAATATCATTACGCGCCAGCGTCTCGCACAGTCCGCTTTTACGCAGCGCCGCACGATTATCCACCGTCCACAGCAAGCCGGGGCGTTTATAGCCTTTACGCAGCAAATAATCCGCCGTCGCCTCCCCCACCTTTTCATGGGAAAAGCCCACCAGCATATCCAACGGCGTAGGGGTGAGATCCCATATTTCTACCACCGGTACGCTGGCATTGAGGATCACACGCTTTAATTCCGTTGAGTGGTGGATCCCTGTGAGAACAATACCGTCCGGACGACGTGATAAGAGCGTAGCCACCAGCTCTGCTTCCGTTTGCTGGGCGTAACCCGCCACACACAGCAGCATATGATAACCGCGTACCGCCAGCTCATCGCTTATCGACTGAATGGTATCGACAAACATGCTGTTATTGATTTGCGGGACCACAACGGCAATCAGTTTGCTGCGCCGGGACGCCAGCCCCCCCGCCAACGCGTTGGGGATGTAGCCGGTGGCCTTGACCGCCGCGAGCACTTTTTCCACGGTTTTAGGACGCACCAGTTGCGGGGTGTTAAGTGCCCGGCTGACGGTCATTGATGACAACCCCGCCGCGCGGGCGACATCTTCTAATGTGGGGGCCCTGGGGGGCACAGGACGAGAGGTTTTCGACATGTAAACTCACAACGGCTTCTTTTTGTGACAGGGATTATAAGCGATTTGTTAGCTTAATTCGCTTCTCTCTCATTATTTTAATCAGCTTTAAAATCAGTAGATTAAAAACAGAATCACACCGTAATGTTAGCGATATCATTTAAAGTTGGGCAATGTCACAAACTGTTTTGAAGTGTGAATTAGCACATATAAAACCCCTGATTGATGTCTCTTATTGTGATCAATTGTACATATTGACGGCAAAATGCTAGCGGTCTATTCTCATCTGAATTAAAAATGTTAGCGCAAACATTATTACCGTTCACAGGAGTCAATCATGACCGTAAGTGCGAATTCCGCTGCTGTAACCTATGCCAAAGCGCAGGGTGTAAAAACTGCCGCCGAAACCGGCGACCGTATCGAGTGGGTAAAACTCTCCCTCGCGTTCCTGCCACTGGCTACCCCCGTAAGTGATGCGAAAGTGCTGACCGGTCGTCAGAAACCGCTGACCGAAGTTGCCATTATCATCGCGGAAATTCGCAGCCGTGACGGTTTCGAAGGTGTCGGTTTCAGCTACTCGAAACGTGCAGGCGGCCAGGGTATTTATGCTCACGCCAAAGAAATTGCCGATAATCTGCTGGGCGAAGACCCGAACGATATCGACAAAATTTACAGCAAGCTGCTGTGGGCTGGCGCATCCGTAGGCCGTAGCGGCATGGCCGTACAGGCCATCTCCCCTATCGACATCGCGCTTTGGGATATGAAAGCAAAACGTGCCGGTCTGCCGCTGGCAAAACTGCTCGGCGCGCACCGTGATTCCGTGCAGTGCTACAACACCTCCGGCGGCTTCCTGCACACACCGTTGGATCAGGTTCTGAAAAACGTGGTGATCTCCCGTGAAAATGGCATCGGGGGTATCAAACTGAAAGTCGGTCAGCCGGACACCAAAGAGGATATCCGTCGTCTGACCGCCGTGCGTGAAGCGCTGGGCGATGATTTCCCGCTGATGGTTGATGCGAACCAGCAATGGGACCGCGAGACCGCCATTCGCATGGGGCGTAAAATGGAGCAGTTCAATCTGATCTGGATTGAAGAGCCGCTGGACGCCTACGACGTGGAAGGCCACGCCCAACTGGCCGCCGCACTGGATACGCCCATAGCGACCGGTGAAATGCTGACCAGTTTCCGCGAACACGAACAGCTTATTCTGGGCAACGCCAGCGACTTCGTTCAGCCGGATGCCCCACGCGTTGGCGGTATCTCTCCGTTCCTGAAAATCATGGATCTGGCCGCGAAGCATGGCCGTAAACTGGCCCCGCACTTTGCCATGGAAGTGCACCTGCACCTCTCTGCCGCCTACCCGCTTGAGCCGTGGCTGGAGCACTTCGAATGGCTGAACCCGCTGTTTAATGAGCAGCTTGAACTGCGCGATGGCCGCATGTACGTCTCCGACCGTCATGGACTGGGCTTCACGCTGAGTGAACAAGCGCGCGCCTGGACTCAGCTAAGCTGTGAATTTGGCAAACGTCCGTAACAGGTCATAAAGACGGGAGATATTCCCGTCTTTATTAATTGCAGCATGAAAACTGGCATATTTATGCCCCGCTGTTTCGCCATATTATTGTACTCCCGACGGAGCAGCGTTTTTATTTCTCGCGCACGCAATATAAATAACCCGCTACAGTCACAGGCTGCGTCAACATCCTGGCATTATCCCTGCCCGTCACTTCTAAATATATTTATTACGCTTATCCATTTACCCTTAAAAAACAGCAGCCGATTAACATCTTTTAATTTCATCCATAAATAATGTAATTGCAGAATATTTGTGATCTTGAGGGCACATTTATACATTTATTATGGATCCGCTCGGGGTATTTTTATATAAATGTTAGCGCAAACATACATAAAGAAAAGGAGTATTCCATGACCTTGATTGCCTGTACTGGCGCCATCTTATGCCGAGAGACAACGTACCCACTCTGCCATAGCAACCGTGTGCTGCCGCTGGCTGGCCTGCTTGTCCGTTCGTTCAACGCTACGGAGTAAATAGCCGACAGGGCCATTCCCGTTTAATACACACGTCGGGGGAAACCTCGTCGAGGAATCGATTATGAGTAATGTTATTAAGCGCACCAGCGTGCGCCACGGTATTCTTATTTTCTTATTTCTGGCTACGGTATTTAACTATGCTGATCGCGCGACCCTTTCAGTGGTCGCTCCCATCATGAGTAAAGAATTAGGCTTTGATCCAGAAGCACTCGGACTGGCCTTTTCGGCATTCGGCATTTCGTATGTCATTATGCAAATCCCCGGCGGATGGCTGCTGGATAAATATGGTTCGCGCCTTGTTTATGGCTGCGCGTTAATTGGCTGGTCAATCGTCACCATGTTTCAGGGAACAATTTATCTTTTTGCCAGTCCGTTAATTGTATTGGTTATTTTGCGCCTGCTGATGGGGGCGATTGAAGCACCGGCCTTTCCGGCGAACAGCCGCCTGAGCGTGCAGTGGTTCCCCAATAAAGAGCGCGGTTTCGTGACGGCAGTTTATCAGGCCGCACAGTACATCTCGCTCGGGATTGTCACGCCGCTGATGACGCTTATCCTGCATAACATGAGCTGGCACTACGTGTTCTATTACATCGGCGCTATCGGTGTGGTGCTGGGAATTGTCTGGCTGGCGAAGATTCGCGACCCGCTACAGCACAAGAAAATCAACCAGCAGGAGCTGGATTATATCCGCGAAGGCGGCGGCGAACCGGAGCTGGGTAATGCGAAGAAATCGGAAAAGATTTCCCTTGCCCAGATCAAAAGCGTCTGTGTGAATCGCATGATGATCGGCGTGTATATCGGTCAGTTCTGCGTAACGTCTATCACCTGGTTCTTCCTGACCTGGTTTCCGACCTATTTATATCAGGCAAAAGGGATGTCGATTCTCAAGGTCGGGTTTATTGCCAGTATTCCGGCGATCGCCGGGTTTATTGGCGGTCTGATGGGCGGTGTGTTTTCTGACTGGCTATTAAAACGCGGTTATAGCCTGACCACTGCGCGCAAATTCCCGGTTATCTGCGGCATGTTGCTCTCCTGTGTGATTGTGGTGGCAAACTACACCCAGTCAGAAGTGGTGGTCATTGCCGCCATGAGCCTGGCCTTCTTCGCCAAAGGCTTCGGTAATTTAGGCTGGTGCGTACTGAGCGATACCTCGCCGAAAGAAGTGCTGGGCATTGCGGGTGGCGTCTTTAATATGTGCGGCAACCTGGCCAGTATTATTACGCCTCTGGTGATTGGGGTGATTCTCTCCAGTACCCAGTCGTTTGATTACGCCATTTTGTATGTGGGATCGATGGGCTTAATTGGCCTGTTCTCTTATCTGTTTATTGTCGGTTCGCTGGAGCGTATTCAACTTACGCCTTCCGCCGCCTGAAAATGAACGTATGCTGCTTCGCATCCGGCGAAGCAGCATTTTCGTCTCTCACAACACCTTCGATAAAAACTGCCTTGTCCTTGGATGCTGAGGATGGTTGAGCACCGTGTCGCTGTCGCCCTGCTCCACAATTTTGCCATCTACCATAAACACCACCTGATCCGCGACTTCGCGGGCAAAACCGATCTCGTGCGTAACCACCACCAGGGTTGTACCGGAACGGGCCAGCTTTTTGATGACATCCAGCACTTCGCCAACCAGTTCCGGATCCAGCGCAGAGGTGGGTTCATCGAACAGCATTACCCGTGGGCGCAGCGCCAGCGCGCGGGCAATGGCAATGCGCTGCTGCTGCCCACCGGAAAGATGGCGTGACCAGGCATCCGCTTTATTGCGCAGCCCTACCACATCGAGCAACTGATACGCCTGCTCAATGGCCTCTTTGCGACTGAGCTGCTGATGAGCTATCGGCGCTTCAATCAGGTTTTCCAGTACCGTGAGGTGCGGGAACAGATTGAAGTTCTGAAACACATAGCCCACGTTTACCCGCTGGCGCAGGATCTCGCGCTCTTTCAGCTCATAGAGCTTATCCCCTTTGCGGCGATAGCCAATATAGTCGCCATCAATCTGAATAAAGCCTTCATCGACACGCTCCAGATGATTAATGGTGCGCAAAAGCGTCGATTTGCCGGAGCCGGAAGGTCCGAGAATCACGGTCACGGTGCCTGGCGGGATCTCAAGCGACACATCATCCAGCGCCTTATGGCGACCGAAATATTTGCTGACGCCGGTAATCGAAATATGACCATTAAGAGAGGCTGGCATGAATCGGCTCCTGTGGTTGCGCGACACGGGCAGGTGTCGTAGCCCGCACCCGGCGGGAATTGACGGCGGAGCGACGTTCGCTGCGCGCCAGCCAGAGTTCAACCAGATGCTGAATCACCGACAGCACGCTGGTAATCACCAGATACCACACGGCACCCACCATCAGTAGCGGGATCACCTCCTGGGTGCGGTTGTAGATCATCTGAATGGTGTAGAACAGCTCCGGCATCGCCAGCACATAGACCATCGCCGTTCCCTTAGCGAGACTGATAATTTCATTAAAACCGGACGGCAAAATGGTCCGCAGCGCCTGCGGCAGAATAATGCGCAAGGTGCGTCGCCAGGCAGGAAGCCCTAATGCGGCGGCGGCCTCATACTGCCCGTGATCGACCCCTAAAAAACCACCACGAATGATTTCCGCCGTATAGGCGCTTTGCACCAGCGTCAGGCCAACCACCGCCGTGGAAAATTGCCCCAGCACATTCACCGTTTCGTAGTGCGCCCAGCTCAGTCGCGTAAACGGAATGCCAATCGTCAGCGTGTCATAGAGATAAGAGAAGTTGTAGAGAATAATCAGTACCACAATCAGCGGCAGTGAACGAAACAGCCAGATATAGCTCCACGCCAGGCTACTCAACAGCCAGGAGCTGGACAACCGCGCCAGCGCCAGCACGCCGCCAAAGATAACGCTTAATGCCGTACCGAGTAGCGTTAATAACAGCGTCTGACCCAGACCTTCCAGGATCACGGGATCAAAGAACCAGCGGGCAAAAACGCGCCACTCCCAGCGTGGGTTAAAGGCGATGGACTGGACTACAATCGCCAGTACGATCAACGCGATAACAGCCCCGACGATCCGCATTGGGTAGCGTGCCGGGACGACTTTGACAGACTCTGTCGTTTTCATGTTTATCCCTCAGGCAGTTTTACTGAGCGTGTCGACCGCTAACGTCTTGGTAAACCGCAGTCGGCCATCGAACGGTGGCTGGCTGTACTCCTCCGGGTCGCGCGTCAGATCGAACTGCGCTTCATACCCCTGGCGAAGATAGAGCTGCACCGCTTCCGGCTGACGAAAGCCGGTGGTCAGAAAGATGCGGCTGTAACCCGCCAGCACCGCGCGCCGTTCCAGTTCGTCCACCACTCTACTGGCCAGCCCCTGCTTGCGCAGGGTGTGTTGTGTCCAGATGCGTTTGATTTCCGCCGTGTGGGCATCTTTCGGTTTGTACGCGCCGGTGGCGATAATCGCCCCGTCACGCTCCAGCACAATAAATAGCCCCTGCGGCGGCAGATACCACTCCGTCAGTTCCACCTCGGCATCTTTAGAAAAATAATCGCCATAACGGGCGGCATATTCGCCAAACAAACCGGCTATCACCGGCTGTAATTCCGGTGCGTCGGGGGAGATATCACGGAAACGTTCGCTCATCTGCGCCTCCTTAGTCGCCCAATCCGGCGGGGTTGATTTCTGAGGTCGGGATCTTCTCAACGCCCTCACCCCAGCGATTGAGCACTTTTTCGTAGTCGCCATTTTTAATGACGCCATTAAGCGCAATCTGTACCGGCTCCACCAGGCCGCTGCCTTTTTTTAGCGTGACCGCGATATGCGCCGCTTTCGGCCAGCCGCCGTCCACGCTGCCTACCAGACGGGTTTTATTGGTCAGTGCGGCTTTCCAGGCGCCAATCACATTCGGGCCAAAGAAGGCATCCGCACGACCGGACTGAAGTGCCAGCGTCTGGGCGGCATCATCTTTGGTGTAGACCGGGGTGAACGGTTTGAGCCCTTTCTTTTCGTTTTCCGCATTCCACGCCAGCAGAATGGCCTCCTGATTGGTGCCGGAGCCGACGATAATACGCAGCCCGGCGATGTCCTCTGCCTTCTCAATGGCTTTGATCGGGCTACTGGATTTCACGTAAAAGCCGAGGGAATCTTTGCGGTAGGTGGCGAAATCAAACTTCTCTTTGCGCGCTTTGGTGACGGTGATATTGCTGATTGCCGCATCATATTTGCCGGAGGTGACCCCGAGCGGCCAGTCCTCCCAGGAGGTCGGCACCACGTTCAGTTCCAGACCGAGGCTGTCGGCAACCAGACGGGCGATATCCACCTCACTGCCGAGCAGGGTTTTGTTGTCATCAGAAAAAACCGTCAGCGGCGGCGAGTTAAGGGCGGCCACCGCCACCGTAAATTTTCCCGGTACCGCCAGATGATAATCTTTCGGCAAGCGGGCCACCGCGTCGGCATTGCGCGGCGTGTTAATGGGCGTTTTGTTGGCTTCAAGGCTAACGCCGGTGCCGTTAATCGTGACGTCATTGGCCCAGACCAGCGGCGTAAACGCCAGTGTCACTGCGAGGAGGAGCGATGATTTCTGCATAGCGTATTCTCTTTATTGTTTTGTGAATTGATTCGCAGGTTGTTGTAAGCCAAGACTTTCACGCAGGGTCGTGCCGGGATAGGCCTTACGGAACAGACCGCGAGCCTGCAAAATCGGCACCACGGTATCGACAAAGCGCGGGAAGGTATCCGGCGTGCCGCCCTGGATGATAAAACCGTCGGCTGCCCGCTCGTCGAACCACTGTTGCAGGCCGTCTGCCACCTGCTCCGGGGTGCCGGAAAAACGCGGGCGCGGTGAGGCCGCCTCCAGCGCCACCTGACGCAGCGTTAAGTGGCGCTCACGGGCATGACGTTTGATTTCATCGGTGGTACTGCGAAAACTGTTTTGCCCCAGAGTGCCAATGTCCGGGAAAGGTTCATCCAGCGGGTACTGACTAAAATCATGGTGTTCGAAATAACGGCCAAGGTAATTGAGCGCATCCTGAATGGAGACCAGCGCTGCGGTGGTCTGATATTGCTGCTCAACGTCCTGCGCATTATCACCGACAATCACGCTGACGCCCTGGAAGATATGTAATTCATCTTCGCGACGGCCATTTTTAATCAGTTGCGCTTTGACATCGCGATAAAAATGTTTGGCCTCGTCGAGCGTCTCGTGGTGGGTGAAAATCGCATCGGCATGTCGTGCCGCTAGTTTCTTGCCATCATCAGATGCGCCCGCCTGAAATATAATGGGTCGTCCCTGCGGCGTGCGGCCAATATTCAGTGGTCCGGCGACCTGGAAAAAATCGCCACGATGATTAAGCGTATGCAGTTTTTGCGGGTCAAAGAATTGCCCTGTCGCTTTATCGCGAATAAAAGCATCCTCTTCCCAGGAGTCCCAAAGTCCTTTCACCACGTCCAGATATTCATCGGCGATGCGATAACGCAGCGCATGTTCCGGGTGCTGCTGGCGAGAAAAGTTTTTTGCCGAGCCCTCCAGCGGCGAGGTGACGACGTTCCAGCCCGCGCGCCCGTTGCTTAAATGGTCGAGGCTGGCAAACTGACGCGCCACAGTAAAAGGTTCGCTGTACGAGGTCGACAACGTGCCAACCAGCCCTAAATGGCGAGTGACGCTTGCCAGTGCCGATAATACGGTGATGGGTTCAAAGCGGTTTAAAAAATGGGGAATGGATTTTTCGTTAATATAGAGACCGTCGGCGACAAATAAAAAATCGAGTTTTCCCTCTTCGGCTTTTAATGCCGTTTCCTGAACAAAAGCAAAATTAATGCTGGCGTCGGCTTTGGCTGCCGGGTGTCGCCATGCGGACATATTTCCGGATGCGCCATGCAATATGGTGCCCAGGCGTAGTTGACGAGCTTGTGACATAATCCATCCTCATTTTCAGGCAACAGGTTCCCCGGAGCTGTCGCCCCAGGTTGTTTTATTCCGTTATGGCTGGAGTAAGGCTTTTTCAGCCAGCAACGCGAAATAGCGTGCGGCGTCTTCAATTAATGCTTCGTCAGGATTAAACGATGGATGGTGCAAGCCATATTCACTGGCGCTGCCGATACTGACAAACGCACCGGGAATATGTTCGAGATAGACAGCAAAATCTTCCCCGCCCATATGCAACTGTGCGACCTGCGTGTCATAGCCGTGCCAGTCCGCAACGTCGCGGGTAAAGGCGGCCCAGCGTTCATCGTTAACCAGCGCCGATGGGCCTTCGAACCAGCGCACGGTGATCTCTGCATCAAAGGCGCGGGCCAGTCCGGCAGCGATATCATTGACGCGCACCTTCACTTTTTCACGCACCTCACTGCGGTGGGTACGCAGCGTGCCTTCCAGTTCGACCTGCTCCGGCAGCACATTCCAGGTATTACCGCCCTGCATCCGGGTAACGCTCAGTACCACCGAATCCAGGGTATCCACATTCCGGCTGGCGATGGTTTGTAGCGCGACCACAAGCTGGCTGGCGAGCAGGATGGCGTCATTACCTTCATGGGGACGCGCGGCGTGCGCCCCTTTACCGCCAACCTGCACGACAAAGCGGTCAACGTTGGCATAAAACGGGCCGCCGCGCGTGGCGAACGTGCCCACGGGCAGGCCAGGCTCATTGTGCATGCCAAAAATAGCGCTGACACCGTTTAGCAAGCCTGCCTGAATGAGCCGCTTTGCGCCGCCGAAATTCTCTTCCGCGGGCTGGAAGATCAGCCGCACGCGTCCCGGTAAAGTGGACTCTTTCTCTTTTAGCAACAGTGCCGCGCCGAGCATGACACTGGTATGGATGTCGTGGCCGCAGGCATGCATCACCCCTTTATTACGCGAGGCATAAGGCACGTTGACCGCCTCTTCAATTGGTAATGCATCAATGTCCGCGCGTAGAGCAATCACCTTGTCGCCACTGCCCACCTCCGCGACCACGCCCGTAGGCAGGGTGGTGGGGACTAAGCGCAACCCGGCATTTTCCAGCCAGTGGCTTACCCGGCGGCTGGTTTCAAACTCCTGTAACGACAGTTCCGGGTACTGATGCAATTCACGCCGCCAGTCAATCAGTTGTTGAGCAAAACTCATTGCGCCACCTCCTGGATAACCGTGTTCTGCCGCCAGGATTCACTCAGCAGACGCAATGAAGCAATTCGCGCATTGGGGTCAACCAGCGGGTTATCAAGAATGAATTCATCCACGCCAAATTCCGCTGCCAGCGCATCCAGCCCGGCCAGCACAGTTTCTGCGGTGCCTTTAATCAGCGACGGTTCCCGGCGGAAAATTCGTACCGCCGGGCTTCCGGCCTGACGCGCGAAGGCCTGAGCCTGGGCTTCGCTGGCAACGCTGACCCGTTGGCCGTTTTCCAGTTCAACCCCCCAAATCTCCACCTGCTGCGCCAGCCGTTCGGCATCGTTTTGCGTGTCGGCAACAATCACCTGCACGGCGACTATCAGGTCGCGCTGACTCAGCGCTCGCCACTGCGTGACAACGTCACGTAGCAATGTTCTGTCACCATTGAGATGGGCCGCAAAAACGAAATTCCAGTCGAGTTTTGCCGCCAGTCGCGCGCTCTCAAGGCTCGCGCCGAGCAGAAAACCCTGCGCACGTTCTGTGGGAAGCGGCGTGGCGGCCAGAGATTCCGCATCGGCAGTAGCCTGCTTCGCATTAAGCCAGTTATCCAGCTCACCGAGTTGATCGGCAAAGCTCCCCTTATCTTCCGGGTGCAATCCTCGCTGTAATGCGCGTGTGGACAGAGGCAGTCCGCCCGGCGCTTTACCGATACCGATATCGATACGGCCAGGAGCCAGCGAAGCCAGCACGTTGAAGTTTTCCGCGACTTTATAGGGGCTGTAGTGTTGCAACATGACGCCGCCGGAGCCGATGCGGATCCGCTGCGTTTGTCCGGCAATCCAGGCGATAAGCAGTTCAGGGGACGGGCTGGCGAGTTGGGACGTATTGTGATGTTCCGCAATCCAGAAGCGGTGAAAACCGCCTCTTTCAGCCTGTTGCGCCAGTTGTAACGTACGGTTCAGCGCATCCTGTGCGGTTTCATTTTCCGCAATCGGGCTTTTATCCAGCAAACTCAGACGATAAGACATGCAGTACGCTCTTATGGGGTAACATGTCTGCATTATTGGAATGGGCTTACGGCCTTGTGAAACAATTAATTTACATTAAATAAGCAAAAAATTTGCAAAGTAGCCCCCGCAGAGGGACGGTAGTCATTATTTGCGCTTATGAATAAGCCCGCATGCCCCTGTGCCGTGCAACCTCGCCGATATCATCTTTCCTTTTGCATGCTTAGTCATTTCTGCCGTCTTTTTCGCCATATTGAATCAGTTAAACTGTCAAGTAACACTTACGTCACAAATTCAACTCATACCCATCGTTTTTTCGTCTCGTATGTTTTGCGTCGCCAAAAAAATGCAGGTAGGATGCTGCGCCATGTTGTGTCTTATTCATACGTAGAATGATTGAAAAGACAGAACGTTTTCCCAACAGAGCAAACGATTGTCTTGCTGCTCTGTGGGGTCGAGGAAGTTCCAAAAGATTCAGACAGGTCAACGGGTAACGCAATGAAAACAACCAACAACAACGCGGCGGAGCATCAGGCCGCGAAACGACGCTGGTTAAACTCTCACGAGGAGGGTTATAACAAAGCGATGGGCAACCGCCACGTACAGATGATCGCTATCGGCGGCGCAATCGGAACGGGGTTATTCTTAGGCGCCGGAGCGCGTCTGCAGATGGCGGGGCCATCACTGGCGATCGTTTATCTGGTTTGTGGTCTTTTCTCTTTCTTCATCTTACGTGCGCTGGGTGAACTGGTATTACACCGCCCTTCCAGCGGCAGTTTTGTCTCGTATGCCCGTGAATTTATGGGTGAAAAAGCGGCCTATGTCGCCGGTTGGATGTATTTCGTAAACTGGGCGATGACCGGTATCGTGGATATCACCGCCGTTGCGTTATATATGCATTATTGGGGTGCGTTTGGCGATGTACCGCAGTGGGTATTTGCCCTTGGTGCGCTCGCCATCGTCGGGACCATGAATATGATCGGCGTGAAGTGGTTCGCTGAAATGGAGTTCTGGTTCGCACTGGTCAAAGTACTGGCCATTGTCGCTTTCCTGGTTGTCGGGACTATCGTCCTGGGATCCGGTAAACCGCTGGACGGCAACGCGACGGGTTTCCATCTGATCACCGATAATGGCGGCTTCTTCCCTCACGGTCTGCTCCCTGCGCTGGTTCTGATCCAGGGTGTGGTCTTCGCCTTTGCCTCTATCGAGTTTGTCGGTACCGCAGCCGGTGAATGTAAAGACCCGGAAAAAACCGTACCGAAAGCGATCAATAGCGTTATCTGGCGTATTGGCCTGTTCTACGTTGGTTCCGTGGTGCTGTTGGTTCTGTTGCTACCGTGGATGGCGTATCAGCCGGGGCAGAGTCCGTTTGTGACGTTCTTCTCCAAACTGGGCGTGCCGTACATGGGCGACGTGATGAATATCGTGGTCCTGACCGCTGCGTTGTCGAGCCTGAACTCCGGCTTGTACTGCACTGGGCGTATCCTGCGTTCTATGTCGATGGGGGGGTCCGCGCCTAAGTTCATGTCCAAAATGAACAAACAGCACGTACCGTACGCGGGGATCCTCGCGACCCTGGCGGTCTACGTTGTGGGCGTGTTCCTGAACTATCTGGTTCCGGCGCAGGTGTTTGAAATCGTTCTTAACCAGGCGTCTGTAGGCATTATCGCATCGTGGGGCTTTATCGTGCTCTGCCAGATGCGTCTGCGCAAAGCCATCAAACAAGGCAAAGCGGCGGAAGTCAGCTTTAAAATGCCTGGGGCACCGTTCACCTCCTGGTTAACGCTGATGTTCCTCTTCTCTGTGCTGGTTCTGATGGCGTTTGACTACCCGAACGGCACCCTGACCATCGGTTGTCTCCCTCTGCTGATTGTGCTGCTGGTGATTGGCTGGTTCGGTGTGCGTAAACGCGTAGCGGAAATTCACAGCACCGCGCCGGTCGTGGCTGACGCTACCGCTGCTCCCACTGAGCTTGTAGAAGAAACCGCGAAATAATCTGACGTGTAAAAATAAAAGCCAGCCAGGTATGCCACCGGCTGGCTTTTTTTATGCGCGCTTAGAGGGCAATACGGATGATGTCGTCCGGCGCTGTGGCCTCTTTCTCTTTGCTGGCCGCCTGTTTCACGCTGACATAGAGCGTCTGACCATCGGCGGAGAGTGCCAGGCTGTTCGGATGCGTTGGCGTATCGAAGGTTTTCACCACGTTATAGGTTTTGCCATCAATCACGCTGACTTTGCCCGCCTGACGATGGGTGACATACGCTTCGTTACGCGTCGGGTTAAACAGCACCGCCAGGGATTCCGGCGCGGCGATTTTTTGCACTACAGCCCCATTACGCAGATCAACGACCAGAACCTCAGGCGCTTTGGAGTCGGTAATAAAGGCGCGATGGCCTGCGGTGTCCAGGCTCAGGTTCAGATAGAAGTGCTCTTTACCGTCATCCTGCAATTTCTTACGCGCCACAATTTTGTGGCTGGCGGTGTCGATAGTCAGCAATTCCCCGTCACTATTGGTGGTATACAGGCGTTTTGCCGCCGCATCGATGGCCAGACCCGTACTGAATTTACCGGTCCCCGTAATGGTGTATTTGAGCGTCATGGTTTCGCCATTTACGGCCCAAATCACACTCTCATTGCCGATACCGCTGATGTAAACGGTATTAGTCGTTTCATCCACCACCAGTTCACGCGGCTGCAGCGGACGCACAGTTTCACTGCGCTTACGGTCATCAAGTACCAGGCGCCCTTTCACATCGCCCGTTTTTGCGTCAATGGCAGTGACGGCGCCATTAGTGGTATTACCCACCCACAGGGTTTGCGTCCGTGAGTTAATGGCGGCACCGAACGGCTTGAGATCGTTATGGACAGCCAGCGTCACGTCCAGTGAAAGTGGGTCCAGACGGTAGACCACGCCGCCTTTATCGGTTTTACGGCTTTGTGAGGTAGCCACCCACAGCGCGTTGTCCTGTTGGCTCCAGGCCATTTCGTAGGCACCTTTACCGACCGGTTTACGCAGCATCTCTTCGCTGGCCTGGGCGTGAAATGCCCCGGCGAGCAGCAGTGAACCTAACAACAGTGAACGACGCAGACGTGGCGCAGATAAATGACGTAAAGACATGACGACTCCCTTTGATAAACAAATATAGTTTTGCTTCACATGCTTCCATGACGCCGGGGTCATAGCCCCGCCTTATTAATTGAGAATAGTAATCATTATTACGTGCAATGTGGAGCATTAAGTCTGTTTTTACTGTCATCGGCGGTAACGTCTACACTTTTTGTTAACGTAATGTGCCCTTAAAGTTTTCATGAATTGTTAAAGATATTAACATTACGCCATGTTCCCATTTGGTTCGTTTCTTATTCTGGTCAATTTATGAATATTTTTGCCCTTTCAAGAACAGCGTTTCCAGCGCTGTTACTTCCGGTCATCTACGCGCCTGCCGTGCTGGCGGCCGACAATGAACAAACGATGATCGTCAGCGCGACACCCCGCACAGTTTCAGAGCTCGACACCCCGGCGGCTATCAGTGTCGTGAACGGCGACGATATTCGTCAGGCCACGCCCCAAATCAACCTCTCGGAGTCGCTGGGCGGCGTGCCTGGCTTACAGGTGCAAAATCGCCAGAACTATGCGCAGGATTTACAGCTCTCCATTCGCGGTTTTGGTTCCCGCTCGACCTATGGCGTGCGCGGAATCCGCATGTATGTCGACGGTATTCCTGCCACCATGCCGGACGGACAGGGGCAAACCTCGAATATCGATCTCACCAGCGTCGAGAGTATCGACGTCCTGCGCGGCCCCTTCTCTGCACTCTACGGCAATGCATCTGGCGGTGTGGTGAATGTGACCACTCAGACGGGCCATCAGCCAACGGAACTTGAAGCCAGTAGTTATTACGGCAGTTACGGAAGCTGGCGCTATGGCACTAAAGCCAGCGGCGCGGTGGGTGATGGCACACAGCCGGGTGATGTGGATTACACGGTCTCATCGACCCGTTTTGTCACCCACGGCTATCGCGATCGCAGCGGTGCGCGTAAAAATCTTGCCAACGCCAAACTGGGTGTACGTATCGACGAGGCCAGTAAGCTGACGCTGATTTTCAATAGCGTTGACATCAAGGCGAACGATCCGGGCGGTCTCACAAAAGAGGAGTGGCACGATAACCCGCGCCAGTCACCGCGTGCCGTACAGTACGACACGCGCAAAACGGTTAAGCAGACACAGGCCGGATTGCGTTATGAGCGCCAGCTCAGCGCGCAGGACGATATGAGTGTCATGATGTACGCCGGGGAGCGTGAAACTACCCAGTACCAGTCAATTCCTCGCGGCCCCCAGTTGAACCCACAGCACGCCGGGGGCGTGATCGACCTGAGCCGCCATTACCAGGGGATCGACACCCGCTGGACCCATCGCGGCGAACTGTTGGTACCGGTGACTATCACCAGCGGGTTGAATTACGAAACCATGAGCGAGCAGCGCAAAGGCTATGAAAACTTTGTGATGGTCAATGGCGCGCCGGATTATGGCCGCGAAGGGAACTTGCGTCGTAACGAACGCAACCTGATGTGGAACGTCGACCCTTATGTGCAAACCCGTTGGCAGTTAACCGATAAGCTGTCGCTGGATGCGGGTCTGCGTTATAGCTCGGTCTGGTTTGATTCAAACGATCACTATATTACGGCGAGCAACGGCGATGACAGCGGTGATGCCAGCTATCATAAATGGCTGCCTGCCGGGTCGCTGAAATATGCGCTGACCGATAGCTGGAATCTCTATGCGGCGGCGGGACGTGGTTTTGAAACGCCTACCATTAACGAGCTCTCTTACCGTTCTGGCGGACAAAGTGGACTCAATTTTGCCCTTAAACCATCGACAAACGATACCGTCGAAATCGGCAGCAAAACTCGCGTGGGTTATGGCTTACTCAGTGCAGCACTCTTTCGCACCGATACCGATAACGAAATTGTCACCGATACCAGTAGCGGCGGACGCACCACTTATAAAAACGCCGGCAAAACGCGCCGTCAGGGTGCGGAGCTGGCGCTCGATCAGCAGTTCGCCGGAAACTGGCGGGCAAAACTGGCGTGGACGTATCTGGATGCGACCTACCGCAGCGACGTCTGTGGCGACAGTAATTGCAACGGCAACCGGATCCCCGGTATCGCGCGCAATATGGGCTTTGCATCACTGGGCTATGTCCCCGAACAAGGCTGGTATGCGGGTGCGGATGTGCACTATATGAGTGATATCGCCGCCAATGACGAAAACACGGCAACCGCACCGTCCTGGACGGTGGTCGGCCTGAATACCGGCTATAAATTTAACTACGGTAACTGGATGATGGATGTCTTCGGGCGCGTGGATAATCTGTTTGATCGTGAATATGTGGGCTCGGTGATTGTTAACGAATCCAATAACCGTTACTACGAACCGGCGCCGGGGCGCAATTATGGCGTAGGTTTGTCGGTTGCCTATCGCTTTGAGTGATGGCGGTTGAATAACCAGAGGCCCTCTTTTTGCAAAGCGGGCCTCTGTCGTATCAGAAGGTCGTCCAGCCGTCGTCGCTGGTCACCTCAGCCGGTTTACGCGGCGTTGAGACTGGCGGCTGCGGCCTGGCAGGCGTCGATGATTTTACCGGCGTCGCGCCCGACTCAAGACGGAATGTCGCAACCAGTTGCTCCAGGCGTAACGCCTGCTCTTCAAGGGATCCTGCTGCACTTGACGACTCGCTCACCAGGGCGGCATTTTGCTGCGTGGTACTGTCCAGTTCACCCACCGCGCGGGCAATTTGTTCAATCCCGCGGCTTTGCTCCTCAGAGGCAGAAGAAATTTCACCCATGATGTCATTAACACGGGTGACCGACTGCACCACTTGCCCCATCGTTTCCCCGGCCTTAGCCACCAGTTCACTGCCGGTATTGATGCGAGACACCGACTCGGTAATCAGTTGCTCGATATCTTTCGCCGCCTGGGAACTGCGCTGAGACAGGCTACGCACTTCGCTGGCGACCACCGCAAAGCCGCGCCCCTGCTCTCCCGCACGGGCTGCTTCTACCGCCGCGTTAAGTGCAAGAATGTTGGTCTGGAAGGCGATACTGTTGATGACTGCGGTAATGTCGGCAATTTTGTTTGAGCTGTTGTGGATCTCACTCATCGTTTTCACCACATCGCGCATCACGTTGCCACCTTCGCTGGCCGTGTTCGAGGCCTGCGCCGCAAGCCTGCTGGCATTACGCGCGTTATCCGCGTTGTTTTTCACCGTCGCGGTTAACTCTTCCATACTGGCCGCCGTTTGCACGACGGCGGCGGCCTGTTGCTCTGTACGAGAAGAGAGATCGGTATTGCCTTCGGCAATCTCCGTTGCCGCATGGGAAACCTGCGCCACGCTATTACGAACGTCAAAAATCATCTCGCGAAGACGGCTATTCATACGCCCCATTGCAGCGGTGAGTTTGCCCAGTTCGTCGTCGCTTTGCGCGGTGATCTGCGAACTGAGATCGCCACTGGCGATACGCTCGGCCAGCGCCAGGTTATGGACAACAGGACGGGTGATCTGGCGAATAATCCACCACGAGACAATTACGCCAATCAGAATGGCAATAATGCCGATAATGGCCGCTGTGGTACTGGAGTTATCCGCCAGCGCATCGTTATAGGTTTTCACCCGTGCAATCAGTTTCTTGATGTCAGCGCTGCTGTCATCGCCAGCGACTTTAACTTTATCCTCAGCCGTTTTGATCGCCTGAACCGCAGTAAAATAGTTGATGCTCAGGTCGCGATAACGGACGGTTTCATCCCACAATGCCTGCATCGGAGAAACCAGCTCAGCCGGAAGCTCGCCTGAAAGCGTTTGTCCTCCAGCCTGCGCTTTGTTGAAGCGATCATCGAGAATATCGCGCGTCTCTTTCGTCGGGCTAAAACGCACCATTAACGCGGCATCGCGCACCCCACCGATGGCAATCAATTGATCAAAAATCCGGGCGCTTAATGCGTTATCAGCCACAGGTGTGGAGATGAGTGAACTAAAGCGTGCGCGCCTATCGTCTGTTCCGAGCTGGTCCAGAGTCTCGCGAACGGATTTCATGGCGTTCGTCACCTGCTGCATTTCCGCAGCCCCTGCTTCAAAGTTTGCCAGATGGCCTGACAGCGTATGCAACAGCGCGCTCTCGTCATCATTCCATGACATTTCACCCGCACTGGCGGTGAGTTGCGACGCATGTTTTACGTAGTCGGACATGATCGGACCGGCTTTCTCATCACCATAAAGATACTTCAGGCGGTTAATCTTGGCCTGAAAGACCTCAATGTTAACGCTATAAATCAGGTTGGTTTTTGCGTAGACGTCGCGGATCTCTTTAAACCGCAATACGCTCAGAACGGTAGCAATGGCAACCAGAAAAAGCACAATGCCAAAGCCAACAGACAGCTTTTTACTGATAGTTATATTTTTCAACCCCTGGCTAAAAGACATCCCAAACTCCTTGCGTCACATCAATGTTAGCGCTCAACTTAGCACTCATCGATTATCGGCAGGCAGCCCAGGGAGTTAAGAGGGAAAATCGCTGAAGACAAAAAACGTGATGATGATGCTCCCCTTTGCCAAATTTTTGGTGGGGAGCATTTAAAAATCATCAAATTGCACTGAATGATTTCAAGACTAAACTATCACTCAGCTATTGAACTGCTTTAACAGTATGCCTGCGCCATCATCAATGGTGCGGTATATTGCTTTTTCGCAACCGTTTTCGTCGCCTTTCTCGAATGCGGATAATAAATCGCTATAATCATATCCACGCGATAACTCAGGTGATGAAGGATAAAGATAATTAAAGCATGGGCCAATCCGAACCCATAATTGTTCAATTATTGCGGCAAGCGTGGGCATTTCCGCATAATGATATACGGCAAAGCGAAATACGCGATTCGACTGCAAAGTCAATTCAGTATTTCCTGTTTTTGCTGCCTCACTAAAAGCCTCGGCAAGAATACGCAATTCATGAACTTTACCTGCCGTCATATTTTTGCAGGCAGCGCGTACAGCCATACCCTCAAGCTTTTTGCGAATATCACTAATTTCTATGAATCGTGCCTTACCCACGTCCGGAACAAGGAATGCTTGCGCAGGAGTAGCATGAAGTGCCCCTGCGGAAACAAGACGCAGTAATGCTTCCCTGACAGGCGTAATACTGGTTCCTAATTGATCTGCAATTTCTTTCGTGATGAGCCGGGCGCCAGGTTTAAGCGCACCAATAATAAGCGCACTCTTTAGACTGGCTTCTACCTGCATAGTAAGGCTCGTCCGCTGCGCTTTTTCCAAATCAAGCATGTGATTGTGTCCCGTCCAAATTCTTATTTATTTTCAGCCTGGTAGCGTGTCGGTGAACATAATTTACGAAGATATATTATGTATAAGCATGCCTGGTATTGGATTGACGCGTAAAGTTAGAACAAAATGTTATTTTTTATGCACAACTACCAGGAACCGTTACCGATAAGGTCGTCGATTCCTTATGCTTGTATAATTAAAGACGTTTTTAAAAATTTTGCACGTATTATGATGACGGTTTTCACCGTCACCACCATTTTTAGTTATCCTCGCCGACGCGAATCACAACTTTACCGAAGTTTTTCCCGGCAAGTAAGCCAATAAAGGTCTCTGGCGCGCTTTCAAGTTCGTCAGTGATTTGCTCGCGATAATGGATTTTCCCCTCTTTAACCCACTGCGACATGTCACGCTGAAATTCGTTGATGCGGTGACCATAATCCTGGCTAATAATAAACCCCTGCAAGCGAATTCTTTTTTTCAGGAGCGTCCCCATTAATAACGGGATACGATCCGGACCATCCGGCAAAGAGGTCGCATTATAACCACTAATCAACCCGCACAACGGAATTCGTGCTGCGGTATTCAATAATGGCAATACAGCATCAAATACCTTGCCGCCGACATTTTCGAAATAAATATCGATGCCTTGTGGACAGGCTTTCGCCAGTTGTTCGGCAAAATCGCTGGCATGGTGATCGATACAGGCATCAAAACCAAGTGTATCGACCGCATGGCGACATTTTTCACTGCCGCCGGCAACGCCCACAACCCGGCACCCTTTGAGTTTACCTATCTGGCCGACCGTCGCCCCTACCGGACCTGTAGCCGCAGCGACGACCAGCGTCTCTCCCGCTTTCGGCTGCCCGATATCCAGTAACCCCATATAGGCAGTGAAACCCGGCATTCCGAGCACGCCGAGCGACCACGATGGATGTTCAGGATTTTCGCCGAGTTTGACGAGCCCTTCACCGCCGGAAATCTCGTAATCCTGCCAGCCGCTGTAGCCCAGCACCCAGTCGCCTTCGTGGAAATCGTTATGCTGTGAGTGTACGACGCGACTGATGGTAGCGCCGCACATGACGCCATCAACCGGCACCGGCGGACTGTAAGATGGCGCATCGCTCATCCTGCCGCGCATATAGGGGTCAAGTGAAAGGTAGACGGTTCGCAGCAGCACCTGGCCTTCGCCTGGGGTGGCAATGGTATCTTCTTCAAGCCGAAAATTGTCGACTGTCGGCGCGCCCTTTGGCCTTGAAGCCAGAACCCAACGGCGGTTGCGGTCATGTTGTTGTTTCATGTTGCTCTCCTGTTCCCATGAAAAGTTCTATTGATACTAGTCGTGGAAAACAGGAGATGCACATCCATTATTAACTGCCTGGATTAAGGCGCACTACCAGGTAGCGACAGGATGTGTCGGTTTCATTAATGAAGCGACAGTCATTCGGCGGGCCGAGCTCCAGGCAATCCCCCGCTTTCATTTCATGGCGCGTATCACCCTCCATAAAGACCAGCTCCCCCTCCTGCAACCAGATCAATTGCCTGGCAAGTGCGTAGGAAGAAGCGGGCATCGGGATATTGCTACCAGCGGGTAAATCGATTTGTACCAGGTCGATGGGCAGATCGCTGCGCGGCGAGATATGACGGCGCAAATAATGCGTCTGTGGGTCGCGCCAGACGGGCTGGTCGGCAAAGCGCAACAGCTTTCCTTCTTGCATCTCAGCGCGTGCAATCAGGGTAGACATGCTAATGCCAAACGCCCCGGATAAGCGGGCAAGCAGTGTCGCCGTAGGGCTACTTTCCCCGCGTTCAATCTTATGGATCATGGCGCGCGAGACGCCAGCGCGCTCGGCCAGTTCGCTAAGCGACCAGCCTCGTGATTCCCGTTCAACACGAATTCGCGCACTGATCCGTTGATTTATGCTGTCTGTAATAGTATTCATATCGTAATACTATAGTGAACAAGCACTGAGGTTCAACCATGAATATTCGTTACGCCAGTAAAGACGATTGCGCGGCAATTGCAGAGATCTACAATCACGCCGTCGTGCACACTGCGGCCATCTGGAATGACAAAACTGTTGACGTGGATAACCGGATTGCCTGGTTCGAAGCACGCGCGCTACTGGGTTATCCCGTACTGGTAAGCGAAGAAGGTGACGTTGTCACTGGCTATGCGTCGTTTGGCGACTGGCGCGCGTTCGACGGTTTCCGTCACACGGTCGAGCATTCTGTCTACGTCCATCCGGATCACCAGGGTAAGAAAATCGGTCAGGCGCTGATGGCGCGACTGATT
The DNA here is from genome assembly GCF_015167655.1 of Citrobacter sp. BDA59-3. Classification (NCBI taxonomy): domain Bacteria; kingdom Pseudomonadati; phylum Pseudomonadota; class Gammaproteobacteria; order Enterobacterales; family Enterobacteriaceae; genus Citrobacter; species Citrobacter sp. BDA59-3. The sequence continues at coordinate 2,627,279 of NZ_CP063427.1, read as the reverse complement.
GACGAGGCTAAACGTGTTGGCAAACATGTGATGGTTGCTGGCATCGAGTCGCAGAACCATGCCTCTATCCATCTGCATGAGAAACTGGGTTTCACCGTCACCGCACAGATGCCGCAGGTGGGCACCAAATTTGGCCGCTGGCTGGATCTGACGTTTATGCAGTTGCAACTGGATCAGCGCCAGGACCCGGACGCCATCTGATGAATCAGACCCTTACCCTCTGCTTTCTGGTTGCCGCTGGCATTGGCCTGGTGGTGCAAAACACCCTGATGGTACGCATCACCCAGTCGTCGTCCACTATATTGATCGCGATGTTGCTGAACTCGCTGGTGGGGATCGTTCTGTTTGTCAGTATTTTGCTGGTGAAATACGGTCTGTCCGGCTTTAGCGAACTGGTGGCAACCGTCCGCTGGTGGACCTTGATTCCCGGCCTGCTCGGTTCGTTTTTTGTCTTCGCCAGTATCAGCGGCTATCAGTACGTGGGGGCCGCCACCACCATTGCCGTGTTGGTAGCCAGTCAGTTGATTGGAGGGCTGGTGATGGATGTGGTCAGAAGTCAGGGGGTGGCACTCAAAGCCCTGATTGGCCCGGTATGCGGTGCGGTTCTGCTGGTGATTGGCGCCTGGCTGGTTGCCAGACGCCAGTTCTGATTTACAGGATACTGCCACCTTTGGTGAGCTGCTCGCGTCGCGCTTCCATATCCTCTTTATGCTGACGACCATGCTGCGAGATGGCGTGGCGCAGGCGCTGTTGCTGGGTATAACGCTCTTCCCGGCTCAGCGCGCTATCGTCGCTCAGTGCAATCAGCAGCTCATTCATATTTGCAATCACGCTTTGTGCAATGGTTTCGTCCACGCGGGCGATTACCTCATCCAGATGTGACATGCCTCCCCCTGTTAATTCAGTTTTGCTTTCGAAAAATCACTGCCCATTAAGCTCACGCTATAACCCGTGACATTACTGCGTGTAGCATAGAAGGTTTTACCGTTCGCCAGCGCAATCCACGGCGCCTGCTGATAGAAGACCTCTTGCGCCTGACCATAAAGCCCGGCGCGTTTTGCTGGATCGCTGGTCAGTTTAGCCTGCAGTACCGGGCCATCATACGCTTTATCGCACCAGCGTGCGGCATTCGAACCGCTTTTCACACTGGCGCAGCTTAACAGGGTGTCGGCAAAGTTATCCGGGTCGCCGTTATCCGACATCCAGCCAAACAGCGCGGTATCATGCTCACCGCGACGCATCCCGGCCAGATATTCGCCCCACTCATAAGAGACAATTTTCGCTTTCACGCCCACTTTTGCCCAGTCGCTCTGGATCATCTCCGCAATGCGACGTGAGTTCGGGTTGTACGGACGCTGTACCGGCATGGACCAGAGGGTCGTTTCAAAGCCCTTCTCCAGCCCGGCCTGTTTCAGCAGTGCTTTGGCTTTCTCCGGATCGTAGCCGTAATCTTTCAGATCTTTTTTGTAGCCCAGCATGTTCGGCGGCAACGGTGATTTCGCCACGGTACCCGACCCCAGGAAGACCGCATCGACAATCGCTTTTTTGTCAGTAGCGTAATTCAACGCCTGACGTACCAGGACATTATCAAACGGTTTTTTCTCGGTGTTAAACGCCAGATAGCCGACGTTCAGCGCATCAATAGTATGCAGGGTCAGATCTTTATTGCCTTTAATCTGCTCAAACTGAACCGGCGCAGGCGCCGGGATAATCTGACACTCGTTGGTTTGCAGTTTCGCCAGACGCGTCTGGACATCCGGGGTGATGGCAAAAATCAGGTGTTTTGTCGGCACCTCGCCGTCCCAGTAGTTGGGGTTTGCGAGATAGCGGATTTGCGCGTCGGTTTTGTATTGCTGTAAGACATACGGGCCCGTACCGATCGGCCAGTTATCGACATTCTCCGGCGTCCCTTTTTTCAGCATGGCGTCGGCGTATTCCGCCGAGAGGATGGAGGCGAAGTCCATACCCCAGTCCGCAAGAAACGCGGCGTTAGGCTCGCTCAAAACAAACTGAACGTGATAGTCATCAACCTTTTTGACATCCTGAATCAGTTTATCCAGCCCAACATCGCTGAAATATTCGTAATTTCCTTTCGAAACATTATGATAAGGATGGTTAGGGTCTTTCTGACGCATGACGGAGAAAATAACGTCATCCGCATTAAAATCGCGGGTCGGTTTAAAGTATTTATTGCTGTTAAATTTGACGCCCTGACGCAGCGTAAAGGTGTATGTTTTCCCGTCCGGCGAGATTGTCCAGGCGGTGGCCAGTGACGGAATCGGGGTGTTTTTCACCGGATCGAAGTTCACCAGGCGGTTATACAGCACCTGTGAACTGGCAACAAACGATGGGCCAGAGCTGGCGATTTGCGGGTTGAACGATTCCGGCGAGGCTTCGGAGCAATAGACAAGGGTGTCATTGTTTGCCGCCCACACGGCGCCTGCAGGTAACAGCGTGCTCAGCGCCAGCGCGAGCAGGGATTTCCTTGCGAACATAGATTCGGGCCTTATTTATTATTTGGAGTATTAATCTCAGCACAGCAAAAGTGAACTGGCAAATAACGAATCACTATCAGGTTATTCTAATCCAGTTGTTTTTGCTGAATTTTCCAGCAAAATTAAATTTATCATTCAACTTAAACGAACTTCTTGCCGTCAAGGTTTATGAGATGGTCTCAATGCGTCGAGAATTCAATGGTTTTGCGCTCTCTTCTGCCGTTTGTTTGTGATGACATTGCGTACAGTAGACGCGTGAAAAAGTCTATGGGATGAAAACGTGGCAAAAACACTCTTGCGCAGCGGCGATCTTGATGATTTTCAAGCCGTGGGCGGCGGCGGTCAGGCCGTATTTGATTCGGCGTTACAAATTCGTGAAGCCCTGCGTCTGCGTAAGCAGCAGGCGCTGGTTGACTGCCTTGCCATACCGCAGGTGAATGATGAAGGCGACCGCGTTGACTGGTACTCCCCTGTCGAAGGCCGCGCCCAGGCCTGGAAAGCCGCCGATGAAGATGCGCGCTTTCGTGCCTTACGTTACCTGGAAAGCACCCTGGACAGCGCCGCGACCCTCAGCCGCAAATGCATGCAGTCGCCAAAAACAGCGCAGCAACTGTTTGGTTCACTGCTGGAAAAAGCGTTGCAGTTTCCCGGTGAAAACCACGTTTTTCTTGTCGACGGTAAGCCGGTCATCACCTTCTGGGGCTTTGTTAATCTCAATGAGAGTGCCAGAGAAGATGTGCTGGAATGCCTGCGCAAAGAAGATATTCCGGAGCCGCTTGCCGTTATCGAACCAGAACCGGAACCTGCCGAAGAGCCTGTTGCCACGGTCACGATAAGCCACGCCGACGAACCGCTGCTCGCGCCTGTGCCGGGAATCAGCACAGCCGTAGCGAAAGACGAACCGGTAATGCAAATGGCCTCGCCGGTTGCTGAACCTGAACCCGCTCCCGAGCCGGAACCGACGCCAGCCCCTGTCGCGGTAAAACGTCGTCGCTACGGCCTGTGGTTTTTGCCGATTGCGGCCGCCGTGGCTGCGGCGGTAGCGGTGCCATTATGGCTAAATCAGCAACATGAAGCCCCCGCACCGAAAACCGTACAGTCTGCGCCTGTGGTGGCCAGCCCCGAACCTGCGCCGGTCGCCGTTGTGCGTCACATCCCAACGCTGAATGCAAATCTGCCGCTCCATCAGGCCGAGGTGATTGCGCCCAAAGTGGAAACACCTGAACCCGTGGTACATGAGAAAAAACCGCTGGTGATCACCGCTATCCCGAAAGATGCGCTGGTCATGGACGCGCTGGAAGTGAAAACGGGCTCAACCCGTTTCCTCAATGGTAACTGGCGCGTCGTGATGGACGTGAAAGACCAGGCCACCGGCAAAGATGTCACCATGCGTTTTCAGATCCAGAACAATAAAGGCACGGCGCGCGTTATTCAGGGCAATAATTTGAGCTGTCGCGCCGACCTGTACTCCGGCCTGCACGAAACCGGGGTTTTAATGATCAAGAGTCGCAGCACGGCACGTTGCACCGACGGTTCCCGCTACCCAATGCCGGAGATTTCCTGCAAAGCCGGAACCAATGATATCGCGGAATGCAGTGCGCGCTTTGAAGCGAATACCACGCCCGTTGCGGTGACCTTCAGAAAAACAGGTGCCTGATTTTATGCTGGTTAATCTTTGTGATTACAAACAGAGCGTCACTCTTATCGCCAACAGTGGCGTCCAGTTTCTCGATTTTGGCCTGACGCCACAGGAGTCGGCACAAAGCGGTCGCTTTGTACGTAAGACGGCGAACGGTCCACTGTTGCGCCTGGATTACGATCTGGTCAATGAACGCTATACCCTACCGGCGCACAATGGCGGCATGCCCGAGGTAGTCAAACCGGAAAGCACCCAGTCGCTGCACGCGTCGCTGGCGGTGCTCGATGGCGTGTGGCTGCCCATACCGTTCTTACGCTTCAACCCGCCGCGTACCTTTGTCGAAGGGCCAGAAAACTGGGCGCGTGTACAGATTCGTAAACTGAGTGAACCGGATGGCGCCGGGAATACCCACCGCGTAACCCTGGCCCTCGACAGCCAGATCAACGGCAACTCCCCGTCAGCGCTGGCACCGCAAGAGAACGATATTCTTAACGGCACACGCTTCGCGCTGGCCTGGCGTGATGACGAAGTGGCGGACTTTCTCGATCAGACCTGGGTAGATGGCTGGTTACGGGAAGCGTTTCTTCAGCACATCAATCAGGATGAACAACGCAGTGAGCGTGAAATTACCCAGGCGTTGCGCAGCTTTGAATATCAGGCGCACTGGCTGAACCTGCTTACCCTTCTGGGAACGCAGCTTCTGGTGCCTGAGGTGAAAATTGTCACCCATACGCTGAGCACCCCGGCTATCCCGGTGGATTTAATTCTCGATGTCGGCAACACCCACACCTGTGGCGTCATTATTGAAGATCATGGCGATGCCAACGATGGTCTGCGCCAGACCGCCGAGCTGCAGGTGCGCTCCTTAAGTGAGCCGCAATTCCTTAATGAACCCCTGTTCACCAGCCGCCTGGAGTTCTCCGAAGCGCGCTTTGGCAAACAGCATTTCTCGGTAGAAAGCGGGCGCGAAGACGCGTTTATCTGGCCTTCTATTGTGCGTGTCGGCGACGAGGCGCGCAAACTGGCGATGCAGCGTCTGGGAACCGAAGGCAACAGCGGAATTTCCAGCCCGCGCCGTTACCTTTGGGATGAAACCCCGGTATTGCAGGACTGGCGTTTTAGCCAGATGAACAGCAAAACACAGCGCGAACCTCTGGCAACCGCGTTTCCGCTGATGAACCTGATGAACGATGAAGGCCAGCCGCTGTATACCCTGCCCGTCGATGAGCGCCTGCCCGTCTTTTCGCCACAATACAGCCGCAGCACGTTGATGACACATATGCTGTGCGAGCTGCTGGCACAGGCGCTCGGGCAGATTAACAGCGTCGCCACCCGTTTGCGTCTGGGCTTTCCCGCCTCGCCGCGTCAGTTGCGTACCATTATTCTGACCCTGCCGTCGGCGATGCCAAAGCAGGAACGTGAAATTTTCCGCCGCCGGATGTTCGAAGCTATTGCGCTGGTCTGGAAAGCCATGGGCTGGCATCCGCAGGATGATGACTTTGCGCATCGCAAGCAGCAGGAAAAAAGCGTGGTGCCGGTTCCGCATATCCAGATGGAGTGGGACGAAGCCAGTTGCGGTCAACTCGTCTGGCTGTATAACGAGGCGATTTCCCGCTACGCCGGGCAAACCGAAACTTTTTTTGCCTCCCTCGCCCGTCCCGATCGGGCCGAAGCCCCAGGCGCGCGGCCGGGACGCTCCCTGCGCGTTGCCTCGGTGGATATTGGCGGCGGCACAACCGATATGGCGATCACCCATTATCAGCTTGATGATGGTACCGGCAGCAACGTTAAAATCACCCCGCAATTGCTGTTCCGTGAAGGGTTTAAAGTGGCGGGTGACGATGTGCTGCTGGATGTGATTCAGCGCTGCGTGCTGCCTGCGATGCAAACCCAATTGCAAAAAGCCGGGATTACGGATGCCGCCTCGTTGCTGGCAACCCTGTTTGGCGACTCCGGGCGGATTGATACGCAGGCGGTGTTGCGCCAACAAACCACCCTGCAACTGTTTATGCCCATTGGCCATGCCATTCTGGCGGCGTGGGAAGAGAGTGACGTCAACGATCCGCTTGCCGGGCTGTATGCCACATTCGGCGAACTGTTGAGCCAGTTGCCAACGCGCAACGTGATGAACTACCTGAAACAGGCGATCGACCACGCGCTCCCTGCCGGCTCGCCGGAATTTGATGTGCTGAGCGTACCGATACAGGTCAACTTCCGCGAATTACAGGACGCGATGCTAGCCGGGCAATTTACTCTTGCCTCGCCGCTGCACGCGGTCTGCGAAGCCATCAGCCACTACTGTTGTGATGTCCTGTTGATTACCGGACGTCCTGGCTGTCTGCCGGGTGTGCAGGCGTTGATTCGCCATTTGCAGCCGGTGCCGGTTAACCGCATGATCTGGCTTGATAAGTACCGCGTACATGAGTGGTATCCGTTTAGCCAGCAAGGCAAAATCGGCAACCCGAAATCGACCGCGGCGGTAGGGGCAATGCTGTGTAGCCTGGCGCTGGATCTGCGCCTGCCGCGCTTTAACTTTAAAGCCGCTGACATCGGCGCCTACTCGACCGTGCGCTATCTCGGCGTGCTGGATAACGTGGTCAACACCCTGCGCGATGAGAATATCTGGTATCACGATATCGATCTGGATAAACCGGGCGCGAAACTGGATGCCCGTCTGCATTTCCCGCTGCGTGGTAATGTCACGCTCGGTTTTCGTCAACTGGCAAACGCCCGCTGGCCTGCCACCCCGCTCTACACGCTGAGCATTAACTCTTCTGAACTGGCGAAGACCATCGCGGGCGACGGGGTGTTGAATGTGCGACTGCAGTTTAGCGGCGGCAACAAACACCAGGGGCCGGAATCGTTTATTCTGAGCGAAGCCTGGCTGCAGGATGGTACGCCGGTTCCCGCCGATGCGTTAACCTTCAAATTGAATACGCTGGCCGATCGCCGCCACAGTGGCAGCCATTACTGGATCGACAGCGGGAGTGTGTATCTGAAATGAGTGCAAGTATGAGCACGACCCAGGCGATCAGGGTATGGATCAATGAAAACCGTCAGATTTCACCATTGCTGGATGATGACGCGGACGCGCTTCTGGCGCGCTTAACGGCGCTAACGGCACAGGAAACCGCGCTGGAAAGCGCCGCGAAAATGCCCTGCACCGTTGGTCTGTACGGGCACGCTCAGGCAGCCAAAGCCCATTTACTTGCCGCGCTGTGCGACAGCGGCAACGGACGTTTACATGTCTTGCTGGGCGAGAAGACGCTGGATTATTTCAGCCATCTCAACCCCGGCCATATGTTGACCAGTATGGCGCTGCGTTTCAGCCGCGAAAATCCGCGTGTTGATGATAATTTTCCCCTGCGCTTACGTCTGATTAGCGAAGCGGAGCTGGTGCAGGTGTTTATCGCGCACGCGCAGGCCATGCCGGAAGTGCGTGTTGTCGACAAGACGGTTATTGAAAGCCGTCTGGCAAAATGGCGCGCACTGCGCCAGCCAAACCCGGTTCCAGGCATGAGCGCGGAAGATGTCGGGGGAATTGCCCGTTTCTGGCGCTCGGTGGTGCCGTCATCACAACAGCATATGGACGACGCGCTGTGGTATCAGTTCGCCTGCCTTCTGCCATCGCTGGACCTGAGCGCTCGCGCCAGTGCCTGGGCACTGCTGTGGGGTGAGCAGCAGGAGTTAACACAACAGTGGCTATCGCTGGCGCATACGCTGCACCAGACCGGAAACGCCCGGGAACTGGCGGCGCCGTTGAGCCTGTTAGTCGATAACTTCGCCCTGCCGACCGAAGGTTTTCTCACCCCAACGGAACAGGACAATGAAGCGATTGCCGGTGAGGTGGTGGTGCATCCATGGTCGGACGATCAATTACAGAATGCGGTCAGTATTCCTGTTTCGACGCTGGCGCTATTAACCAAAGAGCTGGTGCTTCCGGTCGAAAACAGCGAACTGAACGGTGTGGATATTCTGGATATCCCCACCCCGGCGCCGCAGGAGGGACATCCGCTGTGGAACAGTAAATGCCGCTGGCTGCTGGAGAGCTATCGTCAGCAATTACAGCCGGATGTCTTACTGATTTGCAATGCCACAGCGCATCGCTCAACCACGACGGCAACGGCGAAAGCGTTACTGAACTGGGTGAAGGAGACGCAATCGGGTCACGAGACCGCACTCCCTGGCCTGGTCTGGACCATCACCCCGCACGATGCCCGTTTTACCAGCGGGCAGAATCTTGATGAAGTGGTGCAACAACTGGTCGGGAAACCGGGCCAGCACTGGGGTACGCTGCAGGCGCTGGATGCCAGCAGTTTACAACGGGTTCTTGAGTGGCTCGCCCAGGCAACCGCCCCGGCGTTGCGTCAGCATCGCTTCAAATCCCTGCGTGAACGTCATCAACTGGCGCTGCGCGATCTGATGCAGGCCTGGCTTATCGCCCCCGCAAAAGAGAATGCCGCTCAGCGTACCCGCGCAGAAGCGGTCGTGCGTGAGTTGCAGACCCATGCGGCGCGTCATGGCGAATTGCTGGAAGGCCTGCTGCCGGATATGCAGCAATTTGACTCTCTGTGGAAGGTTCAGCAACCGCGCGAAGAACAGGTCAGCGGCTTGTTTAACGATGCCATCGACCTGTTTGGCGAGGCGGCAGAGAGCAGCGAACAGCCTCAAGTGGCGCGTGATGCGGGCCAACAGGCGCACGCGATGTGGATCAACCACTTGCGTCAGTGGAGTCGTAATGATGAGAACGCCGCCCGGCTTGGCCTCTCGTCCACCACGGTGCGGCAGATGGCGGAAATCATCATCATCAGTAGCTACCGACTGAATATGCCGGAGCAGTTGCAGAAGATTATGCAGCGCGATACCGCTTCTGCGGCGCAGTTGTACGCCGCTATTGGTAATTTTGTCGCCTGGCTGGGTTATGCCGATGTACCGGAAGCGCAGCGCCCTGCCAGCCGCGTGCAGAAAGGCAGCGCTGTGTTCGCCTCCGCGAATTCTGGCTCGACGGAACGGTTAACGCGTTTAGGCGAACAACCTGTTCACGCTGCAACGCGCTATGTTTACGACTGGCTGGTCGCTCTCTATACCCGGTCAGTGGAAAACATGGGTTATAGCCATCCGCATGATATTTCTCCCACCGCGCGCAAGAAACTCAAAACGCTGCTGCCATAAAAAAGACCCGGCCACCATAACCGGTGGGTCGGGCCTTATCGCTTTACACGCGCTCAGTATGCTAGAAAAATGAGAACACCAGGGCAACCGGGAAGCTGATCGGCCATGTTGCGCCGACTAAGCACGCGCTGAGCGTTTTGATCCGGCGAGTCTCTTTGGATAAAAACCAGGTCGCTACGCCCGTCAGTAATGCCATCACGGCATAAAACATTAACATCTTAATGAACAAGTCCATCGTCCGCCTCCTTTCCATGGAAAACATACGCAGACTATGTTGCACATTTTTTAAGGTTATTTTTGTCTAACCGGTCACGCCTTGCGTCACTATTTAACAAAAGATCAAAACAGTGAGACCAGTAAGGCCACCGGAAAGCTCATCGGCCACGTCGAGCCCACCAGAAACGCGCTCAGAAAACGGATCCGTTTACGGTCGCTGGATAAAAACCAGGTAATGATTGCGCAAAGCAGCGCCATAATTGCGTAAAAAACCAGCATTTTTTGATAAAGCGACATAGCCACACTAACCCTGTGATAACAAAACGGGCGCAATATGCCGCTTTTATTGACATTTATCAAGTTTTTTCACTAATCGTGCGCTTTATCACGAGGGGGAAATTGACGTGATCCTGATTTATCGGACTGGCAACGCGCGACCGTCGCTTCTTGTTACTGCACTCTACCCGTATGCGTAATGCCCGCGTTGCGAAGCCGGGCCATCACTGAATGCAAATCAGCCCGCTTCAACACTATTGTCTGGCGCTTTTCATTGCATCCTGCTTGCCGGGATTGCATTGCTCTTTTGTACCCGGAAGATAAAATTTTCCCGACCGATCTGGATCTGTGCCACCCGGACAACCCGCGCGGCCCGCAGCGCTGACGCCAGCCGCACCATCCGATCCGTTGCCGCCATCAGAACCGTTTCCCCCGTCCCCCCCATTCCCACCATCAGCAGCGGTTGCGGCAAATGCGCAAAACAGGAAAAAAAAGACGAAAGCACCCCTGACCATGAAAACCTCCCTTGTTTAACCCTAAAACATACACTGTGGCATCTCAGTCTGCCTTCAGAGGACATGACAGGCTGACTCTGGTAATTCAACGAAAGAAAAATGCGTTTAAGAATGCGTTTGAAGTTCTCTGGTGGTGGTGGTCGACCCGGCGCCGGAGGCCTTACGTCTCGCCTGAAGGGAATCGAGAGCGGCGTGAATCATTTCAGTCGCCCTCATTTTTGCATGAGCCACAATTTTTTCGTCTGCAATGCTGGCGTTGCAATGGGGACAATAGGTCACTCCCCTCGCCTTATCTTTGACGATGGCTGCCAAATCTTCGATAATCACGGCTTTTCCGCATTTATCGCATGCAAATTCGAACATTTTAACGTCCTGAATATCTCACTGGCGCCACTATATAACAGCGAGAGTAAACAGCATTAAAACGTGCTGAACATCAGGATGGCGGGCTTAAGCGCTCGGCCACAAAAACTGACACTACTGCATGAGCCATCTATTGTTTATGTTCTTCACGCCAGTCTTTGATCATCTGCGGTGTCACCTCACTGGCATAGCAGACAGGATCATAGCCACCCGGTTTGCTCCATGCGCTACGTTTACCGCAGCTACTGCCATTTCTGGCCTGATTAAACGGGCAGGCACATGGCCCCGGGTAAGCTGCGATGGATTCCTCGATCACCTTTTGTTTAACCTGTGCGTCACTCAATATCTTTGTTTTAGCCAGACTGTTTTCAATGCTCAGCACACTGGTTACAGCCAGCACGATCAACACCCACGGTGTGATTCTCATTGAGGCGTCTCATTAAGGAGGAGATGAGCTTTCAATGTAGGACGCTACCCCCACGACAATATTGATCGCAAGCAACATCCGGTTGTTTTCTCAGACCACTCAGTCTGTGAGGTATCTATTTTTCTTTTTTAATTTACGTTAAGTTTTTTATAAATCATAAGATTAAGCCTGGCGCGAAATTGACATAAAAAAAGAGAACGGGATGCCTTCGTTTTTGTCATAAATTCACCGGATGCTTGCTTTGGCGGATGGCTGATTTCTCTGGTATTGTCTCAATGCCGTAACTAATTCTTACAGGGTAACAGTAATGCAAAAGTTTGACGATCTATGGCAAGCCATCGAGACCAGAGTGTGTGAAAACAATGACATAACGCACGAGGAACTGACGAACGAAACGACGGCCAGGGGATCTGCTGCGAAGCAACGCGTCGCACATATTTTTACTCTGGAAGTCCTGCTGTCTCGTCATCGGGAGAAGTATGCCAGCCCTTATGTGGCACTGGCCGGGGAAGAAGCTCTGTGGCATCTTATTTTCAAGCGTACTGGCTGGAAACCCTTTGAAATTAAACAGCTCTCCTTTAGCGACGCAATGTTTGTGATCGCTGAGCTTTTTCGTGATGAGAATTTGCCAGCGGATGTCCGGGGAATGTTACGCGCCAATGGGTTACGCGATCAGTCTTATTCTATATATGATTTCTCAGAAAAAGACTGGGCTCCACGGGATAATGAAAACATCCTGAAACGCTAGCCTGCGAATCATTAGAATATTAAGGGCCGCTGCGCCCTTTTTTATTTTCATGTGTTTAATATGCAATACGCTTTACGCCGTGCATCCCTGCCGTCGCATCACGAATCATGCTCTATTTCACATAGTCTGCTAAGTTTATTTAAAATGTTTATGAAAGGCGATTACCCGTCAATGGCACAATTAACTGGCATGGTTTTCAGGCGTTTAAAAAATACTGCCCGGTCATTGCACTAGTTAACGCAGGTTCATAGCGGGCAAAATGAAGCTCCTCACCTTCACAGAAATAAGTTTCTATAGGCAACGTCAGATCTGACGCGCCTTCTGCTGTCTGGTTTACAGACCAGGTTACGGTGGTGTCGCTATCATTAACCGTCAAATACTCAGGGATACCACCAGGCAGCAGTACCACAACGACTTTACTCATTTTGTTTCCCCCAGAGACTAAAAAAGCAACATTATCAATGGCGGGATGTGATGATAATTTGTCGCACTAATTAAATTAATGTGACAATCCCAGCCGTGATATGCAGTATTACATTTGTAGGTTTTATTTTAATGTTGGTCACACTACGCGGGTAAGGCGCGTTAAGCATTGTCAGGAATATACCATCTTTACGTTTTTTGACACACAAGAAATTATAAAGCGTGAGAGTTACCTCAATTATTCTGTACCTGTGAATTAACAGCTACAGAAACGGTAACTCCCACGCTCACGCTAAGCCGGGTTAAAAGCTCAGTGCTTGATCATCACGTGGCGAACCACGGTGTAATCTTCCAGCCCATACATCGACATGTCTTTGCCGTACCCCGAAAGTTTTTGTCCACCGTGAGGCATTTCACTGACCAGCATAAAGTGGGTATTGACCCAGGTGCAGCCATATTGCAGACGCGCACTGAGGCGGTGCGCGCGGCCAACATCTTTGGTCCACACGGACGATGCCAGGCCATATTGCGAATCATTGGCCCAGTCCAGCACCTGTTCTTCATCATCAAATACCGTCACGCTGACGACCGGCCCAAAGACTTCGCGTTGCACTATCGCATCGTCTTGCTTTGCCCCGGCCAGCAATGTGGGCTGGAAGTAGAACCCCGCCCCCTCACGCTTGCTGCCGCCGGTCACCACCCGGATATGACTTAATGCTTTGGCCTCGTCCACCGCTTTGCTGACGCGCGCTAAATGGGCTTCGGAACTCAGCGGGCCCAGCTCGGTGGTTTCATCATCCGGCGGCCCCATTTTCAGACTCGCCACCGCGGCACCCAGTTTTTCAACCAGCGCATCGTAAACCCCTTTTTGGGCATAAATGCGACAAGCGGCGGTACAGTCCTGCCCGGCATTGTAGAAACCAAAGGTACGAACGCCTTCGACAACCGCATCCAGATCGGCGTCATCAAACACAATAACCGGCGCTTTGCCGCCCAGCTCCATATGGGTGCGTTTAATCGAAGAGGCGGTATGACCGATAATGTGCTCACCGGTGGCAATCGAGCCAGTCAGCGAGACCATGCGCACTTTTTCGTGCCCGGTCAGCGGATCGCCAACCGTTTTCCCCCGACCGAACAGCACATTCAGTACTCCCGGCGGGAAAATATCCTGCGCCAGCTCGCCAAGTTTGAGCGCCGTCAGCGGCGTGATTTCTGACGGCTTAATGACCACACAGTTACCTGCCGCGAGCGCAGGCCCCAGCTTCCAGGCCGCCATCATCAGCGGGTAGTTCCACGGGGCGATAGAGGCCACAACGCCAACCGGATCGCGGCGAATCATTGAGGTATGCCCTTCCAGATACTCCCCGGCGGCCAGTCCGTTCAGGCAACGCGCGGCGCCTGCGAAGAAACGAAAGACATCCGCGACCGCCGGAATTTCATCGCTGAGCACACAATGCAACGGTTTGCCGCAGTTCAGTGACTCAAGCATTGCAAAGGTTTCGGCATTGTCTTCAATCACCTGCGCCAGTTGCAGCAGGCACTCGGCGCGCGCTTTTGGCGTGGTCTGTCCCCATGTTTTGAAGGCCTCATCGGCCGCCTTCACCGCCGCGTCTACCTGCGCAGGCGAGGCTTCGGCAATCTCCAGCAACACCTCGCCGGTGGCCGGGTTAAACACGGCCTGTTTCTCGCCTTCGCCGTCGACCAGTGCTCCATTGATAAATAATTGATGTTGCATAGCGCTATCCTTTCAGAGTTGTCAGTTATTTGCCGCTTCCGGCTACGGTTTCGCCGTCACGGGTCAGCCACCAGGCGCCCAAAATCGGGATGGTCGTTACCAGCATCACCAGCAGCGCTACCACATTGGTTACCGGGACATCACGCGGGCGCCCCAGTTGATTTAACAACCAGAGCGGCAAGGTACGTTCATGCCCTGCGGTAAAGGTCGTGACGATGATTTCGTCAAACGACAAGGCAAACGCCAGCATTCCCCCGGCCAGCAGCGCCGAACCGAGATTGGGCAACACCACATAACGAAACGTCTGCCATGAGGTGGCGCCTAAATCCATTGAGGCTTCAACCAGACTCCACGACGTGCGACGAAATCGGGCTATCACGTTGTTGAAAACCACCACCACGCAAAACGTGGCATGACCAACAACGATGGTGAAAAAACCGGGTTCCAGATCCACCGTTTTAAATGCCGTTAACAGCGCCAGCCCGGTAATAATGCCGGGCAAGGCGATCGGCAGCAGCAGCAACAGTGAGATGGCGTTCCGGCCAAAAAACTCACTGCGCCAGAGAGCCATTGCAGCAAGCGTGCCAAGGATTAAGGCAATAAGGGTCGCCAGCGCCGCAATTTGCAGTGACAGTGTCACGGCATCCAGGATATCGCCCCGCGCCGCCGCCACGCTAAACCAGCGCAGCGTAAAGCCCTGCGGGGGAAAGCTAAACGCGGCATCCTCGGTATTAAAAGCATAGATGGCGATTATCAATAACGGGAAATGGAGAAAGATAACCCCACCCCAGGCGGCAATTTTGAGAAATAACGGTGCGCGGTCAGAGTGCATCGAACGCTCCCAAACGTTTCACGAACGCCAGATAAAGGGCAATCAATACAATGGGGACCAGCGTAAAGGCTGCCGCCATTGGCATGTTGCCGACTGCCCCTTGTTGCGAATAGACCATGTTGCCGATAAAGAACCCCGGCGGCCCCACCAGTTGCGGCACAATGAAATCACCCAGCGTCAGGGAGAAGGTAAAGATAGAGCCAGCGGCTACACCCGGAATTGCCAGCGGCAAAACCACATGGCGAAAGGTCTGCCGGGGATGGGCGCCAAGATCCGCTGACGCCTGCAATAACGACGGCGGCAACCGTTCGAGCGCCGCCTGAATCGGCAGAATCATAAACGGTAGCCAGATGTAGACGAAGACCAGAAAACGCCCCAGACCGGAGGTCGACAACGTATTGCCGCCGATGCCAGGCAGCGTCAGCAGCGCGCCGAGTACAGGTTCCAGCCCCATATGGCCGAGAAACCATTGGGCAACACCGTCTTTCGCCAGTAGCAGCGTCCAGGCGTAAGCTTTGACGATATAGCTCGCCCACATGGGCAGCATCACCGCAATATAGAAAAAGGCTTTCCATTTTCCGCTGGTGTATTTCGCCATATACCATGCCATCGGGAAGGCCAGAATAGCGCTTGCCAGCGTCACGGCGACCGCCATGGTGAAGGTACGTAAGATGATGTCGTAATTGGCGGGATTGAACAGCGCCTGCAGGTTCGCCAGGGTGAAATCCGGCGTTACCGACATGGTGAAATCATCAAAGGTGTAGAAACCTTGCCATAGCAGCGTCAGCAACGACCCCAGATACACAATGCCGAACCACATCAGTGGCCCCAGCAACAACAGGAACAACCCCAGCGCCGGTTTGCGCCAGAACAGGCCACTCAGGCGGCTTCCCGGTTTACGCTGGGGTGAACGGGAAAGGCTCATCTCCATCACCCCGCTCCCTGTAACGGCACCATCGCCTCTCGCGACCACGACGCCAGCACCGTTTGCCCCGGTGCTAAGGTGTCAGGCAACAGCGCATCGGACATGTTCGCCTGGCTGACCAGCAGTTTTTCGCCGTCGGTAAGTTTCAGTTCGAAACGGGTAGACGCCCCCTGATACTGTACCGCTTGTACCACCCCCCGGACCTGAATTTCCCCCGGCTGATTAAGGCGAATATGCTCGGGTCGCAGAGAGTAAACGCCGTTCATCGCGCACAACGCGCCCGCGCGCCTGTCGTCAAAAACATTAGACGTGCCGACAAAACCCGCCACAAAAGGCGTGCGTGGGCGCAGATAGAGTTCACGCGGCGTATCAATCTGCTCAATCTTGCCATTGTTGAACACCGCCACCCGGTCGGACATCGACAGCGCTTCACCCTGGTCATGGGTGACGAAAATAAACGTGATCCCCAGATCCTGCTGGAGCTTTTTCAGCTCAAATTGCATCTGCTCGCGTAATTTTAAATCCAGTGCCCCCAGCGGTTCATCAAGGAGTAAAACGCGAGGCTGATTAACCAGTGCCCGGGCGATAGCCACACGCTGGCGCTGGCCGCCGGAAAGTTGCGATGGCTTACGGGCGTGAACAAAATCCAGCGCCACCTTTTCCAGCGCCTGGCGCGCGCTGGCATGGCGTGTTTTCTTGTCCACCCCTTTGACCATCAGGCCGTACGCCACGTTATCGAGGATCGACATATGGGGGAATAACGCGTAATCCTGGAAAACGGTATTGACGTCGCGCTCCCAGGGGGGCAGTTCGCTGGCCTCACGGCCAAAAATACGAATAGCGCCGCCGCTAAGTTGCTCAAAACCGGCGATAAGACGCAGGCAGGTGGTTTTGCCGGAGCCAGATGGCCCCAGCATGGAGAAGAACTCCCCGTCATTTACCGCCAGACTGACACCATCGACGGCGCGAACATCACCATACAGCCGCGAGACATCTTCAAATTCAACAGCATAGGTCATACATCACTCCTGACCGATTAACGTCCACCCATAATGGCGATGTAATCCTGCGTCCAGCGGCTATAAGGGACATATTTGCCACCCTCCGCAACAGGCGTTTTCCAGAACGCAATCTTGTCAAAGAAGCTGTAGCCATTGGTCTCACAGCCTTTTTCACCCAGCAAATCACTGGCTTTACAGCCTTGCGGCACCACCGGCAGTGAGCCAAACCAGGCGGCGACGTCACCCTGTACTTTCGGGGTCAGCGACCAGTTCATCCATTTGTAGGCGCAATTAGGATGTTTCGCCTGCGCGTGCAACATGGTGGTATCTGCCCATCCCGTTACCCCCTCTTTCGGGAAAACGGTGGCGATGGGCTGGTTTTCCCCTTTCAGGGCGTTGGCCTGATACGGCCAGGCGCTGGACGCCACGACGCCTTCGTTTTTGAAGTCGCTCATCTGAACAGTGGTGTCATGCCAGTAACGATGGATTAAGGCGTGCTGATCGCGCAGCACTTTCAGCACCGCCTGATACTGCGCTTCTGTCAGTTGGTAGGGGTCTTCAATGCCAAGCTGCGGTTGAGTGGCTTTGACAAACAGCGCGGCGTCGGCGATATAAATCGGCCCGTCATAGGCCTGCACGCGGCCTTTGTTGGTTTTGCCATCCGGCAGATTTTGCTGCACGAAGACGACCGACCAGCTATCTGGCGGCGTCGGGAATGTTTTGGTGTTATACATCAGCAGGTTTGGCCCCCACTGATAGGGCGTGCCGTACACTTTACCGCCGACGTTAAACCATTCACCTTTCTCAATGCGCGGATCGAGGGTTTTCCAGTTCGGGATGAGCGCGGTATTAATGGGCTGTACGCGTTTGCCCATGATCAGACGCAGCGAGGCATCGCCGGATGCGGTCACCAGATCATAACCGCCTTTAGCCATCAGGCTGACCATCTCATCGGAGGTCGCTGCCGTTTTTACGTTGACCTCGCAGCCCGTCTCTTTTTCAAACTGGCTAACCCAGTCATATTGCTTGTCCGTCTGGCCGCGTTCGATGTAACCCGGCCAGGCGATAATATCCAGACGCCCTTCTCCTTTCCCTACTTCCGTTGGCTCGGCGGCATGTGCTGTCATAAGGGTCATGCCCAGCGCACACAGGCAGCTCGGGGCAAATTTCTTGCTCATATGTTTTACTCCTGTCGTAATGAAAATGAGCGGCCGCCTTGCCGTAAAAATATCTCCTGATTTAAAGGTAGACGGAGCGCCGAAAGGCTGAATCCCGTCAATGAGAAATTTCGCCAGGTTGTGACATACAGCGCATTACATTTATTACGAAAATGCTGGCGGTGCATCTTCTGGAGTATAGACAAGGAGTTAGCAGAGAAAGGTTAATTTATGTTGCCATTCACATTTCGTATGAATGCCTGATGGGAAAGTACAGAAAATAATGACCTCTGCGGCTTAAATTTCCGCAGAGATATTTTTAATTTGAGAAAATATTATTCAGAAAATAAGAACAATCGCCTGCGTTTTTATTTCATCATTTCGCGAATAATTTTGCCAAGCAGAATAACGCCGCGTTCTTCCCGCTCGCCCCATTGCCAGGATGCATTAAAGCGAAAGAACGGCGTCGGTTCTCTGGAGGTGGCGAACATTTTGCCCGGCGCGATGCTGACCTGATGGGCCAGGGCACGCTGACTTAACTCTCCGGCATCCAACTCTGGCGGCAACTCCAGCCATAAAAAATAACCGCTGTCGCTGCGGTGAATTTTCACCTCCGCAGGCAGATGACGCACCAGAGCCTGCCATGCCTGATGCTTGCGTTCAGCCAGGGCGCGCCGCAGACGCCGCAGATGCGCGTCATAGCGCTGCGTACCAAGGTAATCGACCAGCGCCATTTGCATGGGCGAACTGGTGGATAAGGTACTCATCAACTGCAACTGCTGGATCCGGCGGGCATGTTTCCCGGCTGCGACCCACCCGATACGAAACCCGGCCACCAGACACTTGGAAAACGATGAGCAGTGTAGCGTCATGTCCTGGGTATCCCAGGCTTTTGCAGGTAGCGGTTTTTCCCGCCCGTAATAGAGCTCGCTGTAGACATCGTCTTCGATCAAGGTCACGTTGTGCTGCATCAGCAACGCCACCAGTCGCGCTTTCTTCTCTGCACTCAGGGTAAAACCGAGCGGGTTCTGGCTATTGGGCATCAGCCAGCAGGCTTTAACGGGGTAGGATTTGAGCGCCTGTTCCAGCGCCTGCAAATCAATGCCTTCATTAATATCCGTCGGCACCGACAGCGCTTTTAAGCGCAGGCGCTCCAGCGCCTGTAGCGCACCATAAAAGCAGGGATTTTCGACAATCACCCAGTCACCTGGCTCTGTTACAGCCTGCAAACTCAGGTTTAACGCTTCCAGCGCCCCGGCGGTAATGACGATTTCATCTGGTGAAATGGTCATCCCCTGCTGGGCGTAGCGACGGGCGATGGCATGACGCAGCCCGGCATTTCCCGGCGGCAGGTTTTCAATGATGCTGACCGCTGTCGCACTTTTACTGACATTGGCTAATGAGCGATTAAGCTGTTGCAGAGGAAACAGCCGCGGATCCGGAAACGCCGAACCGAAGGGCAAGATCGAGGCATCGCGGCTGGCCTGCAAAATATCAAAAATATAGGTATTGATATCCACCGCTTCGTCTTGCTTTAAGGTGGCGGGCGGTAAGGTTTGCGGACGGTGAGAGCGCGGCGCCACATAATAGCCCGATTGAGGCCGGGCGGTAATATAGCCCTGATTTTCGAGCAACTGATAAGCGTGGCCGACGGTCATAAAACTCATCCCGCTGCTGGTCACCTGTTCACGCAGCGAGGGCAGCCTGTCGCCGGGTCGCCAGACGCCCAGTTCAATTTGCGAAATGATTTGCTGCGCCAGACGCTGGTATTTTTTCATCGCTCTCTCCTTCCCTGCATTCATTCTATATCAGCACGCTTAAAAAGCACATTTTTACCAACTGTTATAGATAAATTTGACTTTTCTGCCTCTGATAATCCTCTCCGCCGCTCTTTACCATTTGCGGGAGAGTCATTTTTCAGAGGTTAAGTATGTTGGGTTTAGATGCGTTTCATCTGGCAAGGATCCAGTTTGCCTTTACGGTTTCCTTCCACATTATTTTTCCGGCGATCACCATCGGTCTTGCCAGCTACCTTGCGGTGCTGGAGGGGCTGTGGTTGAAAACCGGCAATCCGGTGTGGCGTTCGCTCTACCATTTCTGGTCGAAAATCTTCGCCGTCAATTTTGGCATGGGCGTGGTCTCCGGTCTGGTGATGGCCTATCAATTTGGCACCAACTGGAGCGGATTTTCCCAGTTTGCCGGTAGCATCACCGGCCCGTTACTGACCTATGAAGTGCTGACCGCGTTCTTCCTCGAAGCCGGGTTCTTAGGGGTGATGCTGTTTGGCTGGAACAAGGTTGGCCCAGGGCTGCACTTCTTCGCCACCTGCATGGTGGCGCTGGGGACGATCATTTCCACCTTCTGGATCCTCGCCTCCAACAGTTGGATGCAAACGCCGCAGGGCTATGAAATTGTGAATGGCCAGGTGGTACCGGTCGACTGGTTTGCGGTGGTGTTTAACCCCTCCTTCCCGTATCGCCTGTTGCATATGTCCGTTGCCGCGTTCCTTAGCAGCGCGCTGTTTGTTGGCGCGTCGGCCGCCTGGCACTTGCTTAAGGGCAATCATTCTCCCGCCATTCGCACCATGTTTTCCATGGCGCTGTGGATGACACTCATTGTGGCCCCTATCCAGGCGCTGATCGGCGATATGCACGGGCTGAACACGCTTGAGCATCAGCCCGCCAAAATTGCGGCGATAGAGGGCCATTGGGAAAACCCACCCGGCGAGCCGACGCCTTTGTTGCTGTTTGGCTGGCCGGATATGGAACAAGAGCGCACCCGCTATGGGCTGGCGATTCCGGCGCTGGGTAGCCTGATCCTCACCCACAGCCTGGACAAACAGGTTCCCGCGCTGAAATCGTTCGCCAAAGAAGACCGGCCTAATTCGACCGTGGTGTTCTGGTCGTTTCGCCTGATGGTGGGGCTTGGTCTGTTGATGATATTGCTGGGTGTTGTCGCAGTATGGCTGCGCCGCAAGCAGCGCCTCTATCACTCGCGCCCGTTTCTGTGGTTCGCATTATTGATGGGGCCATCGGGTTTGCTGGCGATTCTTGCCGGTTGGGTGACCACAGAGGTGGGCCGCCAGCCGTGGGTTGTCTATGGCTTGCAGCGCACCGCCGATGCCGTTTCCGCCCATGGCACGCTGCACATGAGCATCAGCCTGCTGGGTTTTATCCTCGTTTACAGTTCGGTGTTTGGCGTGGGGTACAGCTACATGGTGCGGTTGATTAAAAAAGGGCCTCAGGCTAATGAATCCTTTGCCAGTGAACAGGATGGACGCCCCGCCCGGCCGCTTTCGGCGGTGAATACTCACGACAGTCTGCAGGAGAAACCGTAATGGGTATCGATCTTTCGCTTATCTGGTTTGTGATTATCGTCTTTGCCACCCTGATGTATATCGTGATGGACGGTTTTGATCTGGGGATTGGCATTCTCTTTCCCGCGACGCAAAACGCCGAAGACCGCGATGTGATGGTGAATAGCGTCGCCCCGGTATGGGACGGCAACGAAACCTGGCTGGTACTCGGCGGTGCGGCGCTATTTGGCGCCTTCCCGCTGGCGTATGCGGTGATTATCGACGCGCTGACCATTCCGCTCACGCTGATGCTGGTGGGGTTAATTTTTCGCGGCGTAGCCTTTGAGTTTCGCTTCAAAGCGACACCCGCGCACCGTCCTTTCTGGGATAAAGCGTTCTCAGGCGGCTCGATTCTGGCGACCTTCACACAAGGGGTCGTTGTTGGGGCGGTGATTAACGGTTTTCCGGTTAGCGGGCGCACCTTCGCCGGCGGCCCCTTCGACTGGCTGAGCCCGTTTACTCTGTTTTGTGGCCTCGGGCTGGTGGTCGCCTATGCCTTGCTGGGGGCGACGTGGCTGGTGATGAAGAGCGAAAACAGCTTGCAGGCGCGGATGCGCCAGCTCGCAAAGCGGCTCTTACTGGTCCTGCTGCTGGTGATTGCGGTAATCAGTCTCTGGACACCGCTCGCCCACCCGGCCATCGCCAGCCGCTGGTTTACCTTGCCGAATCTGTTTTTCCTGCTGCCCGTCCCTGTATTAGTCGTACTGCTGAGCCTGTGGCAATGGCGCAGCCTGAATCATGCACAAAGCGAAAAATTACCGTTTGTGCTGACGCTCGGGCTGATCTTCCTCGGATTCAGCGGGCTTGGCATCAGTATCTGGCCGCATATTATTCCGCCGTCCATCACTCTGTGGCAGGCGGCAGCCCCCGCACAAAGCCAGGGCTTTATGTTGGTTGGCGCGCTGCTGATTATCCCGATTATTCTTGTCTATACCTTCTGGAGCTACTACGTATTTCGCGGCAAAGTTCAGCATGGGGAGGGATATCACTGATGCAACAATCCTTATGGAAGCGCCTGATGTGGCTGGTCGTTTTGTGGGGCGGCAGTGTGCTGGCCCTTGCGCTGGTCGGCCTGTTTTTCCGCGTACTGATGACCGCCGCGGGGTTTAAGTCGCACTAGTTTTATGACCCGGCGACGTATACAACCGGCTTGCAAAGCTGCCCTGATGCTGAACATCAGGGCAGCTTTTTTAGTGCTGGCCCTGGCGGGTGGAGAGTTTTTGCAACACCGTCAGTTGCGCCACCGCTTCCTGCATCGCATCCATGCCGGATGTCAGGGCGTGCAGGCTACTGAGATGCTTCACAATATTATCCCGTTCGTTATTGGTTTTACTGCTCATGGCCGCGATGGTGTCAGCCGCGGAAATGGAGTGCTGAGCCATATTGCTGGCGGTCTCCACGGTATTATTGGCAACGGTACGGATGCGGGAAATCGTATTTACCGCCTGGTTGATATTGGCGGCCGTAGCGTCTGCCTGCTCTTTGGACGAGTGCGCCAGCCGCCGGACTTCGCTTGCCACCACGGCAAAGCCGCGCCCTGCTTCACCCGCCCGCGCAGCTTCCACCGCCGCATTGAGCGCAAGGATATTCGTCTGAAAAGCAATGTTACTGATTCCGCTGGTTATCTCATTAATCCCCGCTGAGATTTTCTCCAGGTCGTCCAGCCCTTCCACCAACCGGTTTTGCGCCTGTTGGCTCTTGAGCGCAATATCGCTGATCGAACGGATGCTATTTTCTGCCATTCCTAAGGTGTCGTTTTGTGTCTGCGTCGCGGCTTCCAGCATCGGTAATGCCGTCATCAGGGGACCCAATTTTTGTTGATATGCCACGACACGATTAATCACACCGCTTTGAAAATCATTCAGTGCCTCCCAACGGCGCAGCGCACGCTGGGCGTAATGCCCGGCATATCGTGCATATTCCACCGGGAAATGCGCCATGGCTTTCACGTCATGATTGAAAAAGACCAGCGCGGAGAGCGTCTGATTAATGGGAACGCCGAGGATCTCCCCAAAGCTGGAAAAACCGGCAGCGGGCAAGCCTTTAAAGAAATGGGCATTGTGTAAGTGTGATTCGCTGCCAAGACGGCGCAAAATACAGTCATTCATCAGAATAGCCGCCGGTTTACCTCGTCCGGTAATAAAGTTTTTCCAGTCATGCAGTGTCGCTTGTTTAAAGTCGGTTTCTTCCAGTAAATGCAAGCGATCGCCAAATTCCAGATCACAGAAAAAATGAACGCCTTCAGCATCGATTTTTGCGACAGAGCGAATGAAATATTCATCTCCGACTTTAACCCCGAAAGTGAGCCCTTTTAGTTTTTCTGCCACCTGCTGTTCACCACATTGCAGGAGTTCGGCCAGAACAGCAGTGAAAGGCTTCTGTTCGCCCTGTTCATTAAAGACTGATGTCACCGTCCGGGCGACCGGATCCGCCTGAGCAATCAGCCAGCTTTTATTGCGTGGTTTGAAGTTTTGGCTTTTGAAGGGTGCGAAGGATTTTCCCGGTGCCATTTTGCAAAAGATAATCACCGCTTTGCCCTGCAGCACTTTGCCATTCACGCTTATCCAGGTGCCGTCAAAGGTGAGTTTGCCGCCTGCCGAGCCGCCGATAGCCAGGCAGGGAAAACGCCCACAGTTATACCAGGCTTGCATCAGAAAGCCTTCGGAGGCAGAGAGCCCGTCACAGTACACCATAGCAAAAGTATGATCGGAGGAGAGCGGCATGCGCACCTGTAACCGCTCCAGTTCGTTCTGAATAGCAACGATGCGTTCTGTTGCTGTTCGGGTGTCTTTAACATGTAAATCAATAATATGGGTTTCGTGCCCGGCAATGAGTGTTTTAGGCAGCATTAACCAACTGCCCTGTTGCCCCGCCGCATCACAGTAGGTCGTCTCACGACAGCTACTGCTTAACGCGCCACTGGAAGAAAGCGTAATAACCGTTAAGGCTGGAGAAGAAAACCGTTGCCACGCCTGGCTCACGTTTGAATAGTCGGCACCAGGGGGGACGAATGTCATGAGGATACCGCTGGCTTTATTGCTTAAACCCGCTGCCGATAATGACTGAGGCATATTCTGGCAATCATAGGTACCATTCGCAGGCTGTGAGCGGCTGCGACCTAAGGGTGCGGTTAAAAACCTTTTCGCCATAGATAACATATTTCACCTTTTATGTATTATGAGTTCATTTATAGGGTGGAGCGTCTGGTGAATTTATGGAACTTAGCAGGCTATACATCAAGTCTATGATTTTTACAGTGCCGGGAAATTCCACGAATATATTTTGATCACAGTGTAATTATCGTCAAACCAAGTGAAATCTTTAACGAAACCCAATAAATCCCACACGGGCATGGTGAAATTAAAACTATAAAAATCAAAGGGTAATAAAATGAGATGCGAGTATCATTATTTAACCTGTGAAAATTATGTTAATAGTGTGATGCAACGCATAAATTGCAGCAAATAATAAAATTACTGTCTGTCAGGTAACATATTCGTTTATTTTTTACAGTTACTATGGAAGGAATACTCTTAATTAAAGATGTCTTCATACTCTCTCCATGATTTGTTGTTGAAATCCGTGTCACTCAGATAAATGAGACAAGGAGTGAGTATGAAAAAGATCGTGACACTGTCTGCCATTGTGGCCATGAGTTTGTCGTCTTATGTGTTTGCCGCAGACAACGCGCCTGTCCCACCGCCAAAATATCCGCTAACGCACGACGGTCAGTCGCCGCGTCATGACTACAAAAACCCGCAACATGCGCGGGAGCACAGGAATAATGACGGGAAAGCGTGGAAGCATGATGACAGCGCGCATCACCGCGACGGCCAGCCGCCAAAGCATGATGGCAAACAGCCGCCCAAAGACGGTAAAAAACCGCCGCTGCCGGATGATAAACGCTAAGGTGTAAATACAGTCGCGGCACATACCCTGCCGCGACTGTGCGGGATGTGCTGTCTTAAACACCTTTGCGCTTAGGCAGCGTTTTCAACAGATCTTCAGGGCTGACCGATGCCACAACACTCCCGGCGAGCGGCATCTTCAGAATGTGATTTTTGATTTTCCCAACCACATGCATTTCACATGGCCGGCAATCGAATTTCAGCGTAAGCACTTCATCGCCATGCACCAGTTGCATTGGGGTTGCCTTCCAGCTTTTGATATTCCCTTTGGCCTGTTTCGGGCACAGGTTAAAGGCAAAGCGCAGGCAGTGTTTGGTGATCATCACCGGCACATCGCCCTTCTCTTCATGCATTTCATATGCGCCATCAATCAGTTGCACACCGAAACGCTGGTAGAACTCACGCGCTTTATGGTTGTAAACGTTCGCCAGGAAAGTCAGATGGGTATCAGGATAAACCGGTGCCGGATCGGAGACAGCTTTACGGCTGCCGCGCTGGTAACTCGCCAGACGCGCCTCATCAAGCATTTCAACGGTGTCGCGACGAAACGCATTTAACATGCTGTTCGGTACAAACAACGCACCCGGCAAGTTGATAGCGATATGACGGGCGTAGTAGATGGTTTGCCCCAGTTTTGCCACGCCCTCTTTCAGGCTATTGATCGCTTTTTCCGCGTTGTTCGCCTCATCGAATTGCCCGTCGAGAGTATGGGTCACGCTGACCCCGTCTTCACTGGTCAGGGTCAGCACCAGTTGTTCCTGCCATCCGCTCACTTCAATATCCACGGCAATGCGACGTTCACTGGAGGTTTTGGTCAGTGCCTGTTGCCAGTTATGGTCCAGGTTACGGTTCAACGGATGGTGCGGGCGTACTTTATACATCTCCGCGGGCATTTCATTCGGCCAGACGCGATAACGACCTTCGCCAGTTTTTTCTACCGTGTTGGCGCGAAAACCGACAACGTCACGCTTGATGAGTACGTTCAGACCATCGCCGTTTGCCAACGGTTCGCTGGCTTCTACGTCCAGGTACTCTTTGGTTACTTTCAGCACTTCACCGACCGGCAGACCAATAAATTTCGGCGAATCAAACGCACCGATATCGCCTTTACGCGCATTCACAAAATAATCAGTACTACCGCGATGGAAGGTTTTATCGGTGGACGGAATAAAGAAGTGCTCTGTGCGCCCCGCCGATGCGCGCGCCAGGTCGCCGCGATCTTCAATAATCGCATCCAGCATCTGGCGATAATGCGCGGTAATGTTTTTTACGTAGCTCATGTCTTTGTAGCGCCCTTCAATCTTGAAGGAGCGTACGCCGGCATCAATTAGCGCACCAAGATTGGCTGTCTGGTCATTATCTTTCATCGACAGCAGATGTTTTTCATAGGCCACGACGCGCCCCTGATCGTCTTTCAGGGTGTACGGCAGGCGGCAGGCCTGAGAACAGTCCCCACGGTTGGCGCTGCGCCCCGTCTGTGCGTGGGAAATATAACACTGGCCGGAATAGGCCACGCACAGCGCGCCATGAATAAAGAACTCGATGGTCGCGTCAGTACAGGCGTGAATATCGCGGATCTGCTGCAGGTTCAACTCACGCGCCAATACAATCTGGCTAAAACCGGCATCGGAGAGGAACTTCGCCTTCTCTACACTGCGGATGTCGCACTGGGTACTGGCATGCAGCTCAATCGGCGGGATGTCGAGTTGCATGATCCCCATATCCTGCACAATCAGGGCATCAACCCCGGTTTCGTACAGAGCGGTAATCAGGCGCTGAGCAGGCTCCAGCTCATCATCATGCAGAATGGTGTTCAGTGTGATAAACACTTTCGCGCCATAGCGATGGGCAAACGGCACCAGGCTGGCAATATCCTGCAAGCTGTTGCTGGCATTATGGCGGGCACCGAACCCCGGACCGCCGATATAGACCGCGTCCGCACCGTGCAAAATGGCTTCGCGAGCGATCGCGGTGTCACGGGCAGGGCTTAAGAGTTCAAGATGATGGGGTTGCAGGCGCATACAATCGTCGTTATCCATTATGTGCAAAATGGCGGCTATTGTAGTCACATCCCCGGCTTTTCACCACCTGTGGCGAAGGCCAATTTCCGCCAGGCGGCAAAGCATTGATGAAATTGCTATTTTCCAGCCGTAACGGCGCAGGTTAAGGTAACCACTATTACGCGAAAGCGTTCAAATGGCGTCGCGGCGGCAAGCGGCAACCTCTGGAGCTTACATGAGTAAGTGACTTAGTGGCCGGGGCAGGCCCAAAGAGGCCATTTGGAAGAGGACGCGTAATCGGACATTCCTCGTCACGTTGTACGTTGTTGTTTACTCGTCGTCGTTCTTTGCCGCAAGCTTGCTTGCGGTTTTTTCTTTTGGGTAGTGGATAAGCGAGTGGAAATGAGCGCTCTGTGCTGAGCTATTACGATAGGCATGGGGACGGTCGCCAGCGAAACGAATCCCGCTACCCGCCGTCAGGGTTCGCCACTGCCCTTCAATACACATCTCCAGCACCCCGTCAATCACCACCACATGTTCAATGACCCCCTGCTCATGCGGCGTTGATTCGCTCAGGGCGCCCGGCGCCAGGATTATCGAGAAGAGATCAAAATGCAGCGCTTCATCCCAGGGGAACAGCGGAGTGACCACCATAGCCTGCTGCTGCGGATCGAAGGAATGAGGTGTTTCGCTTTCCGACGGCGCAATAAAGGACGAAAACGGCACATTGAGACCAGTGGCGATTTTCCACAGCGTTGCCACCGTGGGGCTGGACTCATTACGTTCAATTTGCCCGAGCATCGCTTTTGACACGCCCGTCTCGTCAGCCAGACGCGAGAGGCTCCAGCCGCGTGCCTGACGGAGATTTTTTAAGGTGCTCGCCAGATAATGTGTTAGATCCATTTTTCCTCCTGTCAGTCTCGCTGCGCATACTTGTACGCTATAACGCACAATGGTACATTCTTTGGACGCTATAACGCACAAGGAAAGATCATGCGCACTCACGTGTTTCCTTTTACCACGCTTCTGGCGGGTTTTGTGGCCGTACTGGTCGGCTATGCCAGTTCTGCAGCTATTATCTGGCAGGCTGCTGCCGCAGCGGGGGCCAGCGCCACACAAATTGCCGGCTGGATGACGGCGCTTGGTTTAGGCATGGGTGTCAGCACCATCGCGTTGTCGCTGTGGTATCGCATGCCAATACTGACCGCCTGGTCCACGCCCGGTGCCGCATTGCTGGCGACGAGCTTGCAAGGATTGACGCTTGCCGAAGCCATCGGCGTGTTTATTTTTGCTAATGCGCTGATAGTGCTTTGCGGCGTGACCGGACTGTTCGCCCGGCTGATGAAAATTATTCCGCATACCCTCGCGGCAGCCATGCTCGCCGGGATCCTGTTGCGTTTCGGCTTGCAGGCGTTTCACAACGTCGAGGGCCATTTTGTGCTGTGCGGCAGTATGCTACTGGCCTGGCTGGTCTGTAAAGCCCTCGCCCCACGCTATGCTATTGTGGCGACACTGATTATTGGCGCACTGGTCGCCTGGCTTAGCGGCGATATTGTCACTGCGAAACTGGACATTGTCTTTGTGGTGCCGGAATTTACCCGTCCGGTCTTCAACTGGACTTCGTTTATCAGTATCGGCATACCCTTTTTTCTCGCCACGATGGCGTCACAAAATGCGCCAGGCTTCGCAACAATGCAGGCGGCGGGCTACCGTGCGGCTGTGTCGCCACTGATCATTTTTACCGGAGGACTGGCGCTGCTTTTCTCGCCGTTTGGGGTTTTCTCTATCTGCATCGCCGCCATTACGGCGGCAATTTGTCAGAGCCCGGATGCGCACCCCGACGCCGCACAGCGCTGGAAGGCTGCGGTGGCGGCGGGTGTATTCTATCTGTTAGCGGGCGTATTTGGCGGCTCGATCACCGCATTGCTGGCAGCCTTACCGTTGAGCTGGATCCAGACACTGGCAGGGCTTGCCTTACTCGGTACGATCGGCGGCAGCCTGTTCCAGGCGCTGTCCCAGGAAAAAGAGCGTGATGCCGCCATCGTGACGTTTCTGGTTACCGCAAGCGGCGTCACGCTGCTGGGTGTGGGGTCAGCCTTCTGGGGGCTGGTTGCAGGGGGCGTCTGCTATGCCGCACTGTCACTGGCGCGCCGCGCGTAATTGCGACGGCGTCATACCAAAAACAGCGCGGAAGCGGTTACTGAAATGGCTGGCAGAACTGAAACCGCAGGCCATCGCGATTGTCGTCAGCGGCAGCCCGGTATTTAACAGTTGCGCTTTCGCCTGCACCATCCGGCGATGCATCACATACTGATGCGGCGCAACCCCCATCGACTGGCGGAACATTCGCGCGAAATGGTATTCACTTAACGCTGCCTGCGCCGCCAGATCGCTCAGCAACAGCGGCTGGGCGAGATTCGCCTCTATCCAGTCCAGCACCTGACGCAATACCACCGGCGCAAGACCGCCTTTAACGGTGGGCAAACGCCACTGCACATTGCTGTAATGCTGGACAAGATGGGTGAGAAGCAGCGTAGAAGCCGTACTGAGCGTGAGCTGATTCGCCTGCTGATGCCAGTCGCTGCCAAGTAAGAACTGGCGATAGAGCGCGGTAATACGCTCATCCTGGGCGAAGGTTTTCTCATCAAGGGTAAACGACGCCGGACTGCGATCCCACATCTTCTCCCCAATCTCCCGCAGATGTTCGTCAGTGCAATAAAGATGCACAAACGACAAATCATCACGGATATCCCAACTGGATTCGCTCTCTTTTGGCATCAGGCAAAACCTGTCCGGCCCTCCGCCATTTTTCCAGCCCTGCGACGTTTTATGGTAGCTCTCGTAGCCATCGGCAATGTACAGACTCAGGGTGTGATGATCACAATATTGAGTGATGTTATCGCGCTTATTAGACCATGCCGCCAGTTGAATACCAGAATGCAGCGCAACCGAGTCATGCAGAACGGCATTGTGATGTTGCAAATTTTCGAAGGCTTTATAAACAGTCATGGACGCAATTAACAAAAATGTCACCAGAATCTCAGTCTATGAATTGCGCCTGCCCGATACCAGTGTTTCGCCAAAAAAACGCAAGAATTTGCAAGTGACCGGCGGGTTTATGCAAGCCGGAGAGGCATTTTTTGGCAAGACTGGAAACCTGTTGGCGTAACGGGGATCGCAATGAACATTTTTTTATATTGTCTGGTGGTGGTGATATGGGGCACGACATGGATTGCCATTTTTCTGCAGCAGGGGCCGGTCGCGGCGCCGGTCTCTATTTTTTGGCGCTTTGCGCTCGCATCACTCACCATCATGGTGGTGTTGATTGCCCTGAGGCGGCTGCGCAAACTTGTCCTGCGGGATCATCTTTTTTGCATCCTGCAAGGATGTTGTGTGTTTGGCTTCAACTTCCTCTGTTTTTACAACGCCGCCGCGTGGATTAACACCGGGCTGGAGTCGGTCATTTTCTCAATGGCCGTCTTGTTTAATGCGGTTAACAGTTTCCTGTTCTTCGGTCAGAAGCCCCCTTCGCGCTTCTATCCTGCGGCTTTTCTGGGGCTGACGGGCATTGTGACGCTATTCTGGGATGATTTGCTGGCCAGCGGTCTGAACAGCACGCTGTTACTGGGTATTGGACTTTCGATGCTGGGTACATTTGGCTTTTCCCTTGGCAATATGATCAGTATGCGCCATCAACGCAACGGGCTGGAAACCATGACCACCAACGCCTGGGCGATGCTTTACGGGACAATTATTATGGGCGCAATAGCCCTGTTTCGCGGCGATGATTTTACCCCTGAGTGGACCTTCAGCTATCTGGGTGCGCTGGTTTATCTCGCCCTCTTTGGGTCGGTTATTGCCTTTGGCGCCTATTTCACCCTGGTTGGCCGTATCGGTGCCAGTAATGCAGCCTACAGTACTCTGCTGTTTCCGCTGGTCGCGCTGAGTATTTCAACGGTCTATGAAGGTTATGTCTGGCATATGAACGGGATTGTCGGCCTGCTGCTGATTCTGACGGGAAATTTAGTGATGTTTTCGCGACCGGGAACGCTGTCGTTTAAACGGAAGTTAGCCTGAAAAAAAAGCGCCATCCTTTGGGATGGCGCGCCTGTTTTATTTTTTGGAAACATCAAACATGGTGGCATCGGTCGCCATGTTATCAATGACCTGTTTCAGCGTATCTACCGTCATCGGCGCATTGGCATTGCTCAGACTTTTACCCTCGCCCTGACGCACCACTTTAATCACCGGCTTATTGGTTTGTGCATCAATCAATTCACCTTCGAAATAGAGATGCGTGTCCATAGTCCGGTGCCCTGTGGCGGCCTGCGTACCGGCAATTACCATCGCAACCGGGATCACTTCATAGAATTGCAGGCCTTGCTTGCTGCTGTCCACGCCGGTAATAGCACCACGGAAAATCAGGCTATGCGCACCCGGAGAGGTCACCAGCGGTTTGCGCTGCGCGGCGGCGGCTTTCAATTTGGTGTTCGTGTAGGTCAACAGCCCGTCGAGCGTTTGCTGGCTCACCTGGCTGGTCGGTTTTGCCACCGGATAATAGGTTACCGGATGGTAGACAATACTGTCGTATTTACTCAGATCAAATGAAGGATCAACCCAACGCAATACGGGCTTACCGCTTGCGGATGTTGTTTGTTGTAAGTTGGAATAGTCTTTTAAGAAGCCAGAATATTGTTCAGGTTGAGTCACTTTTGATGCACAGCCTGATAACGCAAGCAGGCCAGCAAGCACGGCAACGTTAAATACAGTACGCATGGAAGGTCCCTTTGAGTTTATATATGCACTAAAAGTTATAGCAAACAATCGGCTACAGCGATGGCGGAAAAAAGCTGTCACGCTCAAATTTCAGAAAAATAAAATACTCACTGTTCGAATAAAGGACATTTGCGCCGGCGCAAGGCACCGGCGCGCCTGATTATTTATTGATATCGACCTGGTAGAAAATATGTTTACCGAACGGATCGACTTCATAGCCTTTCACGTTATTTCGTACCGGCTCAAAAATAGTGGAATGGGCAATCATCACCGCAGGCATTTGATCGTGCATCATCTGCTGGGCTTCTTTATACAGCGCCACGCGCTTGTCGTGATCGGTAATGGTTTTCGCTTCGGCGATGATTTTATCAAACGGCTGATAGCACCATTTCGACGAGTTAGAACCGCCATTGGCAGACTGGCAGGTAAATAGCGGGCCGAAGAAGTTATCCGGGTCGCCGGTCGCCGTTGTCCACCCCATCAGCGCCGCCTGATGCTCGCCCCCTTTGACCCGTTTTAAATATTCACCCCACTCATATGTGACAATTTTCGCGTTGACCCCGACTTTCGCCCAGTCGGCCTGAATCATCTCGGCCATCCGTTTGGCATTCGGATTGTAAGGCCGCTGAACCGGCATCGCCCACAAATCAATGGTGGTGCCCTCTGGCAACCCGGCTTCTTTCAATAAAGCTTTGGCTTTTTGCGGATCGTAAGCGTAATCCTGCAATTCGCTGTCCGCACTCCAGACGCCAGGGGGAAGAAGGTTTTTCGCGGCGGTTCCGGTGCCCTGGAAAACCGCATTGATAATGGCCGGTTTATTGATAGCCATCGCCAGCGCCTGGCGCACTTTAACGTTATCAAGCGGCGCTTTTTGCGTGTTAAAGGCAAGGAAACCGGTATTCAACCCCGATTTGCTCATCAGCGTAATGTCTTTGTTCTCTTTCAGACGCGGCAAATCCGCCGGGTTCGGGAACGGCATCACCTGACATTCATTTTTCTCAAGCTTGGCGAGACGTACTGAGGCGTCTGGCGTAATGCTGAACACCAGACGGTCGATCTTTGCTTTGCCCTGCCAGTATTCCGGGAAGGCGGTAAACAGAATGCGGGAATCTTTCTGGTACTGAGCCAGTTTGAACGGGCCGGTACCAATTGGCTCCATATCCACTTTTTCCGGCGTCCCGGCTTTTAGCATCGCATCGGCGTATTCAGCAGATAAGATAGAGGCGAAATACCAGGCCAGGTCAGGCACAAAGGGCGCTTCGGGATGTGCCAGCGTAAAGCGCACGGTGTTGTCGTCCACTTTATCGATAGCGGTAATCAACTTGCCAAATTCCAGACTTTCGAAATTGGAATAGTTGCCGTTAGAGACGTTATGGTAAGGATGCTGCGGGTCTTTTTGCCGCATGAAAGAGAAAATGACGTCGTCGGCATTAAAATCGCGTGTCGGCGTAAAGTATTTATTGCTCTGAAATTTCACCCCTTTACGCAGATGGAAGGTATACACCTTGCCGTCTTCGCTGACCTCCCAACTCTCGGCCAGTCCTGGCTGGAGTTCAGTCGTCCCGGCTTTAAAATCGACGAGCCGGTTATAAACCGGAACCGCGCTGGCGTCGACGCTGGTGCCTGAGGTATAGAGTTGCGGGTTGAAATTCTCTGGCGATCCTTCTGAACAGTAGACCAGGGTTTTTGCCGCCACAGAGGAACTCACTGCCAGGGCCAGCAAGGCCAGCGCAACTGTTGTCTGTTTTCTAGTCATAGATTTTCCTGTCGTTTTCTTTCCATGAGCCAAATAGTGCTTGTTGTTTGCGCTTCCATAAATAACATTAAAGTAATATTGCAAGCACCTGATAAGTCAAATAAAGAAGGAATCACTATGACATCGCCCCTCGCCAGTCAATTAACGCAACGCTTCTTTCGCTATCTTGCTATCACCAGCCAAAGTGACGCTGCCGCCACGACATTACCGACCACGCCCGGGCAATTCGACATGGCGCGCGCACTGGCGCAAGAGCTGCAAACGCTGGGCCTGGATGAGATTATGCTGGATGAACACGCCACGGTCACTGCGGTGAAAAAAGGCACGGTGCCGGGCGCGCCGCGTATTGGTTTTATCACCCATATCGACACCGTAGACGTGGGTTTGTCGCCGGATATTCATCCGCAAATTCTGCGTTTCAAGGGAGAAGATCTCTGTCTGAACGCCAGCAAAGATATCTGGCTGCGTGTAGAGGAACACCCGGAAATTAACGCCTACATCGATGAAGAGATCATCTTTAGCGATGGCACCAGCGTACTGGGGGCAGATAACAAGGCCGCTGTCACGGTAGTGATGACGTTGCTGGAAAACCTGACGGCAGAACAGCAACATGGCGATATTGTCGTGGCGTTTGTTCCGGATGAAGAGGTCGGCCTGCGTGGGGCGAAGGCACTGGATCTAAAACGCTTTGATGTCGATTTCGCCTGGACTATCGACTGCTGCGAAAAAGGCGAGATTGTTTTTGAAAACTTCAATGCCGCCTCGGCGTCTATCCATTTTACCGGCGTCACCGCGCATCCGATGTCGGCAAAAGGTGTGCTGGTTAACCCACTGCTGATGGCCATGGATTACATCAGCCACTTTGACCGCCAGCAAACGCCGGAACATACCGAAGGCCGTGAAGGCTATGTGTGGTTCAACGGGATGGAAGCTGTTCAGGGGCACGCGCATCTTAGTGCCAGCATCCGTGACTTCGATAAGGCGAGCTTTGAGCGCAGGAAACAGCAGATTGCCGATGTCGCAAAAAAAATCGCCGCGCAGTACCCCACCGCAAAAGTGGAGTACAGCATCAGCGATATTTACAGCAATATCAGTAACGCCATCGGCGAAGACAAACGCGCAATTGATTTACTGTTCGAGGCGATGACCACGCTTGGCATCACTCCCAAACCGACCCCCATGCGCGGCGGCACAGACGGCGCAGCGCTGTCTGCAAAAGGGTTATTAACCCCAAATTTCTTTACCGGCGCGCACAATTTTCATTCGCAATTTGAGTTTCTGCCGGTAAAGTCGTTCGAGGCCTCATACCAGGTCGCGTTACAGTTATGCCTGCTGGCGGCGCGTTAAGCTTTACGTGCCAGTAAGGTCGCAAAGCGCAGTTTGATGCGGTTGCCATTGGCGTCGGTGCGGTGCAACTCACCGACGTCTTCATTGTATTTCTCCAGTTCCCACCCTGCGTAGTAATCACGCAATTCATTCTCTTTAAAGGCAAACGGGAAACCAACGGTGCAGGGGAAATCGGCCGTGTCCATCGCCGCCACAATCAGGTTGTAACCTCCCGCTTTGGTGCAACGCTGCATATTGGCGATAAGCCCCGGAATGGTTTGCGGCTCAAGAAACATCATCACCACGGTCGAGAGAATAAAATCGTATTCGCCCTCAAAGCTAAGTGCGTTCAAATCCACAACGGCGGTTTGCAGCGTGTTGAGCCCTTCGGCCTGACGAATGGTCTCGATATTACTGATGCTTGCGGCGTTTTTATCCCATGCCGTCACATCAAACCCATTGGCCGCCAGATAGAGGCTGTTACGCCCGTTGCCGCAGCCCAGGTCCAGTGTTTTGCCCGGTTTCACAAACTGCATGGCATGCAGTACCTCGGAGTGGGTGCGGGTCAGTCCATATTTTTCAGTAAAATAGCTGTCGTCAAACGTGGTCATGGTTGTTCCTTATTTTTCCCTGTATAAGCGCAAACTTATAAAGTGTATTTTAAATGCATTTTATGTTTTTTCATTCTGAATAGCCAGTATCGCAAAGTTTGCTACGTTTATCGTGGGGAATTAATGGAAGCAAACAATGACTAAATACCGACTCAGTGATGAGCGCCGTGCGTTCAGTTATCAGATTAACGGCGAAAAACAGAAGGTCTCGCTGCGCCAGATTATTGCGTTGCGTGATTTTGGTGATGTAACGGCGGGCACCGTTGGTGGCTGGGTGGAGGATGAAACCACCCTGTCACAAGAAGGAGATTGCTGGATTTATGATGTGAACAGCATGGTGTTTGCCAACAGTCATGTGCGTGATGACGCCCGTCTGACGCAACCCTGTCTTGTTTGCCATGACGTTGAAATTGGCGGTAACAGTTGGGTTGATGCTGCGCAGCTAAGTCATGGCGTCGTATTAAGTGACAACGTCACCGTGCAGACCTCCACCGTTCGTGGTGTCTGCCACCTGTTCGGTAACGCACGTATTTTGCACGGCTGTGAAATCATCGCGGCGCAGGGCCTTACACCGGATAACCAACAAATACTGCAAATTTATGACCGCGCAACGGTTACCCATTCGCGCGTTGTCCACCAGGCGCAAATTTATGGCGATGCCATCGTTAAGTTCGCGTTTATTGAACATCGGGCCGAGGTGTTCGATTTCGCCTTGCTGGAAGGCAATGAGCAAAATGATGTCTGGGTGTGCGACTGTGCCAAAGTTTACGGCAAAGCGCGCGTTGTGGCCGGAAGTGATGAGGATGCCATTCCTACCCTGCGCTACAGTGCTCAGGTTGCGGAAAATGCCACCATCGAAGGCAACTGCGTGCTCAAACACCACGTGCTTGTCGGTGGCAATGCGCATTTAATCGGCGGACCGATTTTGCTGGATGAAAAAGTTGTTATCCAGGGAAATGCGCGTATTAAAGGCAATGTGCTGATCGAGAATCATATTGAAATCACCGATGACGCGGTGGTGGAGGCACCGGATGGCGAAAGTATTTTGCTGCGTGGTCAGAAGGTGATTAACGGCGCACAGTTTATCACCCGTACGCCATTGGCCGGCCTGCTATAAAAAGGGATCGATAATCTGCCCGTAGATATTCTGGTCATAAAAGCTGCCGTTCAGGAACTCCGCCTGCCGCAGACATCCTTCGAGAATAAAACCGTTACGCAGCGCGACACGGTTGCTCGCCTCGTTCGCAACCCGGCATTTAATGACGAAACGACGGACATCCCCCCGACGAGCGTAAAATGCCATAAATGCCTGCAGGCAGGTGGAGACAATCCCCTTTCCCTCTTTGTCTTTATCGAGCCAGTAACCGATATAACCGGTTTTGTTGGTCGGCTCGATGGAGTTGAAGGAGAGCACACCCACCAGCACGTTATCTTCGAGGATCAGGAACATTTTGGCGTAGCCGCGCTGATGCAGAATAATATTGCTTTGCGCGGTTTGCCGGGTCTGGTCAACCGAGCGCACATACTGCGGCCAGTCCAGAAAATGCTGTAGCCATTCGCGATTTTTAACGATCAGTTGGTGCAGATCGTGAACAAAACGCTCATCAATGGCATGCAGTGCCAGATGGTCGTTGACGACGATCAGGCTGTCGGTGGAATCCATGACATCTCCTCGTATCAGAACCTCCCTCCCCGAGGGAGGTTACCGATTTAGCGCATGATGCGATCATCCACGTAGTTGCGCTTGTCCGGCGCAGGCGGAAAATATTGATACAACCAGGTCTCGCTGATCGCATCCCCCTGACAGCGCAGGAAGAGGCGCATTTCAACCGGGTCGGTCGAATTGGACGTTGGGTACCAGTCAAACAGGATACGATAGCCGTCGAAAGGCTCAACATACAGGATTTCAACCTGTTTGGCTTCCCCGTTAGACAAGGTGATAACCGGTTCAATCCCCTTCGGCGCAGCGGCTTTCAGGTCACCGCCTACAAAGTCAATGGCGAAACGGCGCGCCCATTTTTCCGGGTAATGCTCGCCAGGTGCCCACCCTTCCGGGAAGCCGCCCATACCGGTGCGGGTGGCATAGACTCGCGCCAGCGGCGAGCGTACCGGCGGCATTGCGCTCCAGTACAGACGATACTGGAATGCCAGCTCATCACCCGCACGAACCGGTTTCTCCGGCTGCCAGAAACAGACCACGTTATCCAGGGTTTCACCCGTGGTCGGGATTTCCATTAATCCAACGCTGCCCTTACCCCATTGGTTACGCGGTTCGACCCACAGGCTTGGGCGTTTGTTATACCAGCCCATTACGTCCTGATAGTGAGAGAAGTCGCGGTCAAGTTGCAGTAAACCAAAGCCTTTCGGGTTGTTGTCCAAAAAGGCGTTGAATTGCAGTTTTTGCGGATTGTTCAGAGGGCGGCAAACCCACTCCCCGTTACCACGCCACATGGCCAGACGGTCGGAGTCATGAATCTGCGGATGAATGGTGTCGCACACGCGACGTTCATTGTTACCGCAACTAAACATACTGGTCATCGGCGCGATACCCAGCTGTTTGATGTCTTTACGCGCATACAGGTGGTTATCCACCTCCATGATCACCTGGTTCTGTTCACAGTGGATCACGAATTTGTAGGCCCCGGTCAGGCTCGGGCTGTCGAGCAACGTATAGACCGTAAAAGAGGTATCGGAGGCTTTCGCCGTTTCAAACCAGAAGGCGGTAAAGTCCGGGAACTCTTCCGGTGTGTCTGTAAAGGTGTCGATTGCCGCACCACGTGCAGAAAGCCCGTACTGGTAAGTACTGTCTACCGCACGGAAATAGCTGGCGCCCAGGAAAGAGACAATATCGCGACGCGCCAGTTCAGGCGCTTTAAAGGCGCGGAAACCGGCAAACCCCAGATCGCTCTGCCCTTCAAGCTGCTTCGTGTCGACGCCCGCATCATGGTAGTTAAACAATTCAGGACGGAAATGAATTTCACGCGCCTGTTGGGTTGCGGGATCAAGCGAGAACATGCGCACGCGGCGACGGAAACCCATCCCCATATGGAAAAACTGCACGTCAAGCTGACGACCCTCAACATTGTTCCACAATGAATGTTGCGCATCGTACTGAATGGCGTTGTAGGCCTGTGGCGTCATGTTTGCGAGCGTATCTGGCAGCGGACGCGGCGCACCGCCCCACGGCTGTTGCGCCAGGTCATGCGCCATGGACTGCAATACGGAAAAATCGAAACGACGACTCTGACCATCGGCGATATCGGAATCAGCAGCAAACGCCGCACGGGAGAACAGAGAAGCAAAGCCGGAAGTCCCGCACGCTGCGGCCAGCGCCATTGATGCCTTAATGAAACGTCTGCGGTTCATGCCTGATAATACGTCCTTATGGTCGTGAGAAGCAGTTTTGTACAAAACAAAACCACGGCAAAAGCTAACGGTTATGACCGCACACTCTAGACAAAATTGATTGAGAATCCAATTGTTGACGGGTGATATTCTGCGCAAAGCTTGAAATATTTTTGTCGATGGGATCGACCTGAAAACGGTGTAAAGAAAGGTATAATTTTCGCGGAGCTGAAAATATCCCATTACGTTGCTAAATGTATCGCGACTCTTTTTCGCGCCTGGTCATAGTGCAAACGTAACGGCGCAGACGCCATTACCGCATGAAGTACCCCATGACGTATCCGGTCGGAACACGAAATGATTTCGGATATAAAAAGACCCCATCCGGACATCGACGGCTGGGGT
Organism: Citrobacter sp. BDA59-3; assembly: GCF_015167655.1. Lineage (NCBI taxonomy): Bacteria > Pseudomonadati > Pseudomonadota > Gammaproteobacteria > Enterobacterales > Enterobacteriaceae > Citrobacter > Citrobacter sp. BDA59-3. The sequence goes on along the minus strand of NZ_CP063427.1, from coordinate 2,587,873 downwards.
CAGAAAAGGTGGGCTTGTTATTTAGCGCTGACGCTAACATCAATACCCGGGAAATATTTCTCCGCCAGGGTTTTGATGGTGCCGTCGGCGCGTACTTTATCAATTGCGGCGTCAAGTTGCTTTTTGGTGGCCTCGTCACCTTTACGCAACCCAAAGCCGATGCCACTGCCGAGGATCGTATCGTCTGATACCGGTTTGCCAATAAAGCCAAAACCTTTACCCTGCGGTTTGCTCAGGAAACCTGCCTGCCCGGCCGCCGACATGACCAGCGAGGCGTCAATGCGGCCATTTAGCAAATCACCCCATGCCATATTCTGATCTTTATAAGACACCACGGTGACACCGTGCTTTTCCCAGTGCTCTTTTGCATAAGTTTCCTGAATGGAACCCTGCAATACACCGATGGTTTTGCCTTTCAGACCTTCGGCTGTCGCTTCCATCCCATCACCCGATTTGCCCACTAACTGAGAGGGAATGCGATAGATAGGCTGGGTAAAATCAATGCTCTGACGACGCTGCCCGGTGATATTCATCGCTGAATTGATAGCGTCAAATTTTTTCGCCACAAGGCCTGGGATCAACGCATCAAATGACGTTTCAACCCAGGTACATTTCAGTTCTGCGGCTTTACAGATGGCCTTGCCCAGCTCAATATCAAAGCCTTCCAGTTCGCCGGACGCATTGCGGCTTTCGAATGGCGGATATTCCGCTTCCAGGCCGTAGCGTAACTGGGTGGCGGCGAAAGAAGATAATGAGCAAAGCATGCCCATGCCCAGAAAGAGTGCTTTCAATTTCACGATTAACGCTCCTTAGCGTGGCTTAACACGACACAGGGCCTGCGCGCCTGCTCTGAGTGTGGCCTCATCTTTGGCAAAAGAGAGGCGAATCAATTTGTTATCAGTGCCATCGGTATAAAACGCCGATAACGGAATGGTGGCAACGCCGTAATCGGTAATTAACCTTTTCACCATCTCGCTGTCGCTCTCGTCGCTGAAATGGCTGTAATCCGCCAACAGGAAGAACGAGCCCGCGCTCGGTAATAAGCGAAATGGCGATTCTGCCAGCAGGGTTTGCAACAAGTCGCGTTTGCGCTGGTAGAACGCCGACAGCGACAGCCAGCTCTGGGGATCGGTCATATGCTCGGCAAAAGCGTACTGCATTGGCGTATCGGCGGAAAACATTAAAAACTGATGGACTTTCACAATCTCATCCATCAACTCAGAGGGCGCGACACAATAACCCACGCGCCAGCCCGTCACATGATAGGTCTTACCGAAAGACGAGATAATCACGCTGCGCTCCGCAAGTTGCGGATGGGTCGCCATGCCATGGTGCGGCTGATCATCAAAGACCACGTGCTCGTACACTTCGTCAGACAGAATCACGATATCCGTGTTACGCGTTAAGGCCGCCAGTTGTTGCAGGTCATCAGCGGAAAAGACCTGGCTGCTCGGGTTATGCGGCGTGTTAATGATGATCATGCGCGTGCGCGGTGTGATGGCCGCACGAACTTCATCCCAGTTCACCGCAAAATCGGGGACCGTCAGTTTAATGGCGATGGGTGTCGCCCCTTGCAGACGGACAATCGGCGCATAGCTGTCAAATGACGGCTCGAAATAGATAACTTCATCGCCCGGATGGACCAGACCACTGATGGCTGAATAGAGACCTTCACTGGCGCTGGCGGTAATCAGTATTTCGCTGTCCACGTCATACTGCGTGCCGTACAGGTCGTGAATTTTCTGCGCGATGCGCGCTTTCAGCGGGCGTAAGCCCGTCATCGGAGCATACTGGTTATGATCGGCCTGCATCGCCCTGGTCACGCCGGAGATCAGTTGCGGGTCGCAGGAAAAGTTGGGCGCGCCCTGAGAAAGGTTAATCGCATTATGCTGTGCGGAAAGCTGGCCAATAACGGTAAAAATGGTCGTACCCACGTCGGGTAATTTAGAGCGGGTTTTCACCGGTGTACGCAGAGTCATTCTTAATCCTTTCTCATTAAAAGTGCATAACCATTCAAATAAATGCGCATTGAGTCCACAATCGATTTGTTGTCATAATAGCCATGAGTAAATTGCATAGCTGGAGTTGTCATGCCGAACCGTACGTTGCCACTAAACGCTATTGACGCTTTTCTGGTCACAGCCCGCCATTTGAACCTTACCCATGCGGCAAAAGAGTTATGTCTGACGCAGGGCGCGGTAAGCCGTAAAATTGCTTCGCTGGAAGCATGGTTTGGTTTCCCGCTGTTTGAACGTCATGCGCGTGGTTTGCGGTTATCGCCTCAGGGCAGCGCCCTGCTGCCGGAATTGCGCTCGGCTTTTGAACACCTGCAAACGCTTGCCTCACAGGCGCGCGCGCAGCAAAAGGTCGTTCGTCTGAAAGCGCCAACCTGTGCAATGCGCTGGCTGGTTCCACGACTTATCCAGCTTGAGCAGACCTGCCCGGACGTGGAGGTAGCACTGACTACCACCACTGACCATGGCGTTAACTTCAAAACCGAGCCGTATGATGCGGCAATTGTTTTTGGTACCCATTTCAGCGCGGGCGATCTGCTGTTTGATGAAGCGCTGACGCCGGTAATGAGCACGCAATTAACGACCGATGAAAGGTTCAGTAATGTGACCTTTCTGCATCCGACCAGAGATAAAACGGACTGGTCACTGTGGCTGGCGAAACAGGACAGCGCAGCGTGGGTTATGAAAAAAAATCAACACTTCGATACCATGGATCTGGCGATCACGGCGGCCATCCAGGGGCTGGGGGTGGCGATTGCCGATGAAACCCTGGTCGCGGAGGATATTCGTGCCGGACGGCTGATGCGCCCCTATGCGCAAAGCGTTAAGACGGGTGCGAGCTATCGTCTGGTACTGAGAGATTCTCAGAATAATGCCGCCGGGCTGGCGGCATTTCGTATGAGTTTACTGAATAATTAATCAAGTTTGACGTGATGTCTCATGACCCGTTTAAACAGCGTCAGGCGTGCGCGCATAAAGCGATTTGTCATGCGAAAGCCCGCATGTTTATTCAGTCCCATGCGTAACAATCTGTCGCGCCCTTTGCCGCAGGACTGCCAGCGAACAGGCCCCTGCAGCACATCGCAGATGACGCTGGCGTCGCGGGCAAAACTCACCCAATAATCGGCAACCTTTGCCGCAAACGCCAGGTCTCGCTCATTGACGTAATGGCGCGCCGGTTCCGTCAGCATAAGGTTATCAAACACGTACGGCACTTCGTTTCCATGCCACGCGCCGTTGGCGTAGGTGTCATGCTCGGCCTCTGCAACGTAGTCAAACCAGTAACGCCAGCACGGCTGCCCGATGCGCTGTTGCGCCTGCATCACCACCAGCCCGAGCGAGGTAAACGCCATGTCCCGGCAAACCTGGCGCCCCAGTTCCGCATCCCCTTTTACCCCAGGGTAAAGCAGCTTAATGATCCCGAGGCCAAAACGCTGCTCGCGCCGTAACTTATCAATTTGCCCGGCAAGATCGACGCCAAACTCGGCCATTACGCTGGCTTCGTCGCTGTTCGACCCCACAATCACCGGCATCGGATGCTGCGTTGCGTTGAAAAAAACGTCCAGCGCTGGCACGGGTAAAACGCTGTCTCCGGCAATCGGCGCGGGGGCAATTTTTAACGGTGAAGCGAGCGGCCAGAATGCCTCAGCCGGGATTGCACGCAGTGTCTCTGCCGTGGCGTCAGGCACGCCGAGATGCTCTGCAACGGCAATCCCTTTTTCCAGTGCACGCTCAAGCGGGATATCCGGCAAGGTATAGCTACTCTGGATAATGGCTTTATGGAACAGCCCTTTTGCCTTCGGCGAGGCCATCAGCGACATCACGCTACGCCCCCCGGCGGACTCGCCAAACAGCGTAATATTGCGGGCATCACCGCCAAAAGCGTGGATATTCTCTTTAACCCAATGCAACGCCGCAATTTGATCAAGCAGGCCAAAATTACAGAGGGTTTCCTCCTCTTCTCCTTGCAGGGCCGGATGGGCAAAAAAGCCGAGATGGCCAAGGCGATAATTGAGCGTAACCAGCACCACGCCGCGCCGGGCAAGTGCTTTGCCATCATAGGGCGGCAGATCGCCCGCGCCCATCGTAAAACCGCCGCCGTGCAGCCAGACCATCACCGGGAGCGACCCACTACGCGCGGCAGGCGCGCAGATATTCAGATAAAGGCAATCTTCGGAAAGCCTTCCCGGATCGCCACCGGCGATCCGCGTGCAGGTTTCACTGTTTTGCCAACTGGCGGCAGAAAATGTATCGGCAACGCGGATCCCCTGCCAGGGCGCTGGCGGCTGTGGCGCCCGCCAGCGTAGTGGACCGACGGGCGGCGCCGCGTAAGGGATACCGCGCCAGCTAAGGCAATCATCATCCAGTGTGCCCAAAAGCGTGCCGTGACGGGTTTCTGCTATCGGGGCGGAGGGATTTTCCATGACAACATCCTGATTATTCACGTCCGTAGCAGAGTACCTTTTTTACAACAGACCGCAACGTCGTTTGCTGCGCTCTTCCGCTTGCGCGTAGAGGGTGAACTCATCAAGCACTTCGCAGCCGAGCGCCTCTTCAAAACGCAGCTTGCTGGCGTTACCGTGGCTTCGCTGTTGCGTTTCATTGCCAAGGTTTGACTGAAAGATCCCGGCCGCGCTGACAGGGAGAAAATCTTCATAGATGATAGGTTGCGCAACAACCCAACCGCGCTCAATAAGCGGCTGCGGATCGTCGCCCGGACGAATCGCCTTCCGATGAGCCTCGCCGGAGGGCGTCAGGCGATAACGGAAGTAGGCCAGTTGCTGGCGGCGCAGTAGCATTTCGCTGTCGGGGAAAGCGTGAAACATCTCCTGTAAGTGTAACTGATGGGTCAGATTGTCTTTTCCGGTTCCCGCTTCGTTAAGTAGCCGATCATACAGTGCCCGGCCTTTTGGCGTCAGGGCCACGCCACGTTGTTCGATTTCGCCAAAACGGGCAGTATGTGTCCCCTGCTGCTCACCGGCGAACAATACCGGTTCATCAAGCGCTTTGAAGCTGGTCTGGCGCAATAAAATCGGCACATCACGGCGTGGCGGCCCTTCAATCAGGATTTTGGGCTCGATTCCATATTTCGGCATCAGCGCCTGTACCTGATCAATATCCAGGGTGCGTGGCGTCAGATGGTTGATATGGCAACCAGGGAAGCAGACCACATCGGCGATCAGGCGGTGCTCATTGTGGAGCGCATGGTATGTCAGGGCGTCCACGGTGGCATGACGATGCCAGCGAAAGGTCTCCAGCGCTTCTTTTACAAACTCACTCGCCTGAGAGGCAGTGAACTCACCGGTTTGTTCATGCAGGGCAATGAGTTCATGGCAACGTGGGGTGAAAATATCCCTGCGTTGTAAAATGGCGGCGGCTTTATCGCGAAGCTGCACATCCTCAATCAGCTCAAGACGCAATAACGACGTAAAGATGCGAAAGGGATTACGCGCCAGAGCCGCATCATCAATGGGGCGAAAGGCGGTTGAGTGTACCGGAACGCCCGCCTGCGACAGGTCGTAATAGCTCACCGGAAACATACCCATAATCGCGAACATCCGTCGTAGCGTCGCCAGCTCATCCGGGCGTCCAACACGAATCGCCCCATGACGTTCGACGTTCAGCCGCGCCAGTTCGTCTGCGTTAACCAGTTGTTCATGCAAGCGGGGATTATTTTCAAGGACTGCCAGATTGACGTCCGCAACCAGCTCCAGCAAGGTGCCGTACTGCGGAACTTCCTGCTGGTACATCGCTGACATTGCTTGCGAAAATTGTTCCCGAATTTCATCAGCCGTGATGGTGTTCGCCATGTTGTCATGTCTCCAGTGTGTATTACCTGGAGTGTAGAGAAGCCCTTGCTGGCCTGTGGGAGATAATTTACGAAGTGTGATCGCGGCATAAAACCAAAAATGCCGTATTTCCGGCTGTTTGCATAACCAAAAATTATGCTTAAACCCCCACAGACATGCGGTTGACATCACACTGCCGGGAAAATTTGTTTGTAACTCAACGAGATTAAATGTTAAGAATGTTTTGCTACCAAGTTAACATAATTAAGCAACTTTACTTGCCACGGACATCGCTTCGTTTTTACATCATCTTATGGAAAAAAACGGTTTGTTCAATCAGCGCATACGCTTGCGCCATCTGCATACATTCGTCGCCGTCGCTCAGCAGGGAACCCTGGGGCGTGCGGCAGAGACCCTTAACCTTAGTCAACCAGCACTGTCCAAGACGCTCAATGAACTGGAACAACTCACCGGCACACGTCTGTTTGAACGTGGTCGTCTGGGGGCGCAACTTACCCTGGTGGGCGAGCAGTTTTTAACACATGCGGTTCGGGTACTTGATGCGCTCAATACCGCAGGGCAGTCGCTCAACTACAAACCCGAGCAGAACAATGCGGTGATCCGTGTTGGCGCGTTACCTACTGCGGCGCTGGGCATTCTGCCGTCGGTCATTGGCCAGGTCCATAAGCAGCAGCCAGATATCACCATTCAGGTGGCCACCACTAACAATCCGATGTTATTGGCCGGACTGAAATCAGGAGAACTGGATGTCGGCATTGGCCGTATGTCAGACCCGGAACTGATGAGCGGATTGACCTATGAGATGCTGTTCCTTGAGTCGCTCAAATTGGTGGTACGCCCCAACCATCCGCTGTTGCAAACCACGATAACACTGAGCCGGGTGCTGGAGTGGCCCGTCGTTGTGCTGCCTACCGGTACGGTGCCGCGCCAGAATACGGAGGATCTGCTGCAAAGTCAGGGTTGCAAACTCCCGACCGGCTGTATTGAAACGCTGTCTGCGTCGCTATCGCGACAACTGACTGTCAATTTTGATTATGTCTGGTTTGTCCCTTCCGGCGCAGTGAAGAACGACTTACGCGAAGGTTCACTCACCGCGCTCCCCATTGTTCCGCCGGGTATGGGCGATCCTATTGGCATTCTTACCCGCGTGGATGCTCCTCTCTCCATCGGCGTACAAACGCTGATCGCCGCTATTCGTAAAACCGTGCCGGATTAATCTGCACGCGCGGCAGGCACGGGCAGTTGCGCAAATGGTAAACTTATTGTTAATTGTGTGATAAAAGATAGTTGTTGATTAAGGATTGCTGTTACGCAGCGTAGTATTTGCGTAAGCGCAATCCGCTGTCCGGAAGAACACATGAAATTCAAAACTGCCATAAAACCCTATCGCGCCGCTGCCGGTGGATTAGGTTCTCTTGAAGCAACCACCCGCTTCGTTATCGACAGCAAAAATGCCCTTAAAAACTTGCGCAACCTGCTGCGCATGAATAAAGCCCGTGGTTTCGACTGCCCCGGTTGTGCCTGGGGTGATGACAATAAAAGTACTTTCAGTTTCTGCGAAAACGGCGCGAAAGCGGTGACCTGGGAGGCAACACGCCGCCAGATTGACGCCAGCTTTTTTGCGCAACACAGCGTCAGCGCTCTCAACCGGCAGAGCGACTATTTTCTGGAATATCAGGGTCGACTCACCGAACCGCTGCGCTATAACCCCCAAACCGATCACTACGAACCGGTGAGCTGGGATGATGCCTTTGCCCTGATTGGGCGCCATATCCGTGAGATGGACCACCCGAACCAGATGGAACTCTACACCTCGGGTCGCGCCAGTAATGAAGCGTCGTACCTTTATCAGCTCTTTGGTCGTATGGTTGGCACTAACAATTTCCCCGATTGTTCAAACATGTGTCACGAGGCCAGCGGCGCCGGGCTAAAACGCAGCATTGGTGTTGGTAAAGGCACCATTCATCTCACCGATTTTGAACAGGCCGATGCCATTTTCGTCTTTGGGCAGAATCCCGGCACCAACCATCCGCGTATGCTGCACAGCCTGCGTCATGCTGCCGATCGCGGCGCGCGTATCGTCACCTTTAATACCCTGCGTGAACGTGGTCTGGAACGTTTTGCTGACCCGCAAAAACCGCTGGAAGTGGTCACCCCGATGGCGGGCGCGATCAGTTCTGCCTATTACCAGCCAAATCTGGGTGGCGATATGGCCGCCGTACGCGGGATGGCAAAAGCCTTACTGGAAACCCATCGTCAGCGCCTGGCGAACGGCGAAGCCGGTATCTTTGATGATGCCTTTATCGCGCAACACACTAACGGCATTGAGGCCTGGTTTGCGCAAATCGATGCCACGTCCTGGCAGTCCCTTGAAGCGCAATCCGGTTTGAGTGAGCAGCAATTACGTGACGCCGCCACCGTCTGGCAGAGCGCCAGGCGTGTCATTTGCACCTGGGCGATGGGCATTACCCAGCATAAACACTCGCTGGACACGGTACGTGAAATCGTCAATTTGCAGTTGCTCGGCGGCCATCTGGGCAAACCGGGCGCGGGACTGTGCCCGGTGCGCGGACACAGTAATGTACAGGGCAACCGGACAATGGGGATTGATGAAAAACCGCCTGCCGCCCTGCTCGACAGCCTGGCTCGTCACTTTGGTTTCGAACCCCCACGCGCTCCGGGACATCACACTGTGGCCGCGATTCAGGCTATGTTGCGCGATGAAGTGAAAGTGCTTATCACGCTGGGCGGTAATCTTGCTGCCGCCGCGCCGGATACCACGTTGACCTGCGAGGCGCTAAAACGTTGCGGTTTGACTGTGCACATCAGTACCAAACTCAACCGTACCCATCTGATGCCGGGTGCGCAGTCGCTCATTTTACCGACCCTGGGACGAACCGAAGAAGACATGCAGGCGACAGGCCGTCAGTTCGTGACCGTCGAAGACTCATTTAGCATGGTGCACGCCTCAGAAGGCATCGGTAAGCCACTGGCAGACACGCAAAAATCAGAAACCGCGATTGTGGCCGGTATCGCCCATGCGGTACTGGGCAACAGCAAGCTGGACTGGCTGGCCTTAGCCGATGATTACAACCTGATTCGCGATCATATTGCCGCTACCATCCCCGGCTTCACTCATTTCAACGCCCGCTGCGAAGAACCCGGTGGATTCTGGCTGGGGAACGCGGCGGCATCTCTCACCTTTGCCACGCCATCCGGGAAAGCGGAATTCAGCAGCGCGCCGCTGCCGGATGCCGTCTGCCCGGAGATCAGCTCGCCCTTTGTGTTACAAACACTACGCTCCCACGATCAGTACAACACCACGATTTATGGTCTGGATGACCGCTATCGCGGCGTTTATGGTCAGCGCGACGTTCTGTTTATGCACCCGGATGATATTCTGGCCCTGGGGCTGAGCGATGGCGACCGTGTCGATATCACCACCCTGTCGACCGACGGCATTACGCGTCAGGTTACCGGTTTCCGTCTCGTTGCGTACGCTATCCCTCGCGGTAATCTCGCAGCCTATTACCCGGAAACGAACCCACTGGTTCCCCTGACCCGCTACGGTGACGGTACCGGCACACCGACCTCTAAATCCATCCCTGTCACGATTACCCCGTCGCAAAGCGCCGATACGCTGCGTATCGCCTGAACAGCAAGGCCCGCCCTGTGCGGGCCAATTCTCAAATAATGCGATCTAATTTATTAACAATTGCGCCAAGCAATTTAACAGATTTATCATATTTGCAAATTCACCAAATGGTTCGCTTACCATGCAAACAGTGAGTTTTTCACGCGGATTCCCTCGATAACATCTGCAATAAAACGATAACCCTCTAAAACCGTTATCCATTTGGTACAGACTTTATCATTGCGTATCGGATAATCGGTGTGTTTAAGGAGATGGATATGGCACCTGGCAGCACCCCACGCAGGCTGGTTACCCTTCTGCGCTGGCTCCTCGCCATTCTGATGCTCGTCATCGGTCTGGCCATCGGCATTCCTGGCATCAAACTCATCACATTAGGCGGCAGCGTCTGGTTTACTGCGATGGGGATTGTGATGCTGATTGCCGCAATACTTATCCTGCGAAATCGTCCCGGCGGCCTCATTCTGTATGCGCTGGGCTTTATCGCTTCCATCATCTGGGCAATTTACGATGCCGACTGGGCATTCTGGCCCCTGTTCTCACGCTTATTTACCTTTGCCGTGCTGGCATTTCTGGCGGCACTGCTGTGGCCATTTATGCGCGCCCGGCAGACGGTAAAACCGGTTAACAAATCTGCGTTTAGCGTCGCGGCGATCCTCGCCGTTTTACTTCTGGTCAGTATTGGCGGAATGTTTAAAACGTGGAATGTGATCTCCCCAACCGAGTCGATTACCGTTAAACCGGTTCAGCCTGGCAGTGAACAGCACGACTGGAAGCACTGGGGCAATACCACCCATGGCGATCGATTTGCGGCGCTTGACCAGATCAACAAACAGAATGTCGACAAGCTGCAAGTCGCCTGGATAGCACATACCGGGGATATTCCGCAGAGCAATGGCTCCGGCGCGGAAGATCAGAACACGCCACTGCAAATTGGCGACACGTTATATGTCTGTACCCCATACAGCAAAGTGCTGGCGCTGGATGTGGATTCCGGTAAAGAGAAATGGCGCTACGACGCAAAAGCGACAGCGCCAAACTGGCAGCGCTGTCGTGGCTTAGGGTATTACGAAGAGCCGCACACTGCCGCCTCTCCAACGGTACAGGCTCAGCCTGCTACGTGCGAACGTCGGCTGTTTCTGCCCACCACCGATGCACGTCTGGTGGCACTGAATGCCGATAAGGGGCAACCCTGCGCAGACTTTGGTGATAACGGTACCGTTGATCTGAGCATCGGCATGGGCGACATCAAACCGGGTTATTATCAGCAAACGTCCACGCCGCTGGTGGCCGGCAATATTGTTGTGATCGGTGGCCGCGTGGCGGATAACTTCTCCACCGGCGAACCGCCGGGCGTGGTTCGCGCCTATGATGTCCATACAGGCAAACTGGCATGGGCGTGGGATCCGGGTAACCCGGACCTGAAAGGCTTGCCGCCTGAGGGGAAAACCTGGACACGCGGTACGCCAAACGTCTGGTCGGCGATGTCTTACGACGCCAAATTGAACCTGATCTATCTGCCGACCGGCAACGCCACGCCAGATTTCTGGGCGGGTGAACGTACCGCGCTGGATGATAAATATAGCTCTTCGATTGTGGCGGTTGATGCGACAACCGGCGATGTACGCTGGCATTTTCAGACCACCCACCACGATTTGTGGGATTTTGATTTACCGTCACAGCCTCTGCTCTATGACTTACCGGATGGCAAAGGCGGGACCACGCCGGTATTGGTACAGACCAGTAAACAGGGCATGATCTTTATGCTCAACCGCGAAACCGGTGAGCCGGTGGCGAAGGTTGAGGAACGCCCGGTTCCGGCTGGTAATGTGAAAGGCGAACGTTATTCCCCTACTCAGCCGTACTCGGTGGGCATGCCGATGATCGGTAATGAAACCCTGAAAGAGTCCGACATGTGGGGAGCAACGCCTGTCGATCTGCTGATGTGCCGTATCGCCTTTAAAGGGATGCGTCATCAGGGTGTCTTCACACCGCCGGGGCTGGATCGCGCATTGCAATATCCGGGGTCGCTGGGCGGCATGAACTGGGGCAGCGTCTCGGTCGATCCGACTAACAACCTGATGTTTGTGAACGATATGCGTCTGGGCCTGGCAAACTATATGGTGCCGCGTGAAAACGTAGCGAAAAACGCCAGTGGGATTGAGATGGGTATTGTACCGATGGACGGCACACCGTTTGGCGCAATGCGCGAACGTTTCCTGTCACCGCTGGGTATTCCGTGCCAGAAACCGCCGTTCGGGACAATGTCCGCTATCGACCTGACCTCCGGGAAAATGGTGTGGCAGGTTCCTGTGGGTACCGTTCAGGATACCGGTCCGCTGGGTATCCGCATGCATATGCCGATCCCGGTCGGGATGCCGACGCTGGGCGCATCGCTGTCTACCCAGTCCGGGTTGCTGTTCTTCGCAGGCACCCAGGATTTCTATCTGCGTGCGTTTGATACCGCAACGGGGAAAGAAATCTGGAAAGCGCGTCTGCCGGTCGGTAGCCAGTCTGGCCCGATGACTTATGTTTCGCCAAAAACGGGCAAACAGTACATCATCATCAATGCGGGTGGCGCACGTCAGTCCCCGGATCGCGGTGATTATATTATTGCTTACGCGTTGCCGGATAAGCCGTAAACCTGGCCGCGTTATCAACAAACCCGCCGCAATGGCGGGTTCTATGCTATCTGTATTTCAACCTGAATTTTTCGGCCTAATTGCGCAAGAGCAAATTCAACTTTCTCAACTTTTGACGAATGTTCTACATCTAATAGACGATCAACCTGCGGTGCGTTCACGCCCAATCGACGAGCGAGATCGGCTTTACGGGTTCCCGTTTCAATCATCGCGTTATAAAGCGCAGCCTTCATTGCAACCAGAACCGGAATGATAACAACACGCTCATCCTCTCTGGCGGGAGTCGCCACCGGAATCGGACGGCGCATATCCATTTCAAGTGAAATAGCGGTAACGATCCCATCTTCGGCCTCAAGGAGCGCTTCTTCCGGCGTATCTCCTACCGAGTGCATCAGCGGTAAATCGCGACAGGACACCTCATAAACTCGCGTTTCTGCATCCTGAGTTAACTTCACGGCATAATTGAACATATTTTCACCTTTTAAAGCCCAAGATCTTTGATTATCTTTTTTCTTGTGCCTTCCGGCATCTCCTTTGCGCCATGGTCTGGAAAAATGGACTGTCTGTCGTCTAAATAGACTTTGAAATGGCTGCTGCCGCGGCGATGTTTCTGCAATATAGCTCCCTGCTCTAACAACCACCGTCTGAACTCACTGTATTTCATCCGGTTCCCTCCGTTGAACCCATGGCAATGCTATCAATTATGCATATAAAAGCAACATTAATGATGTGATTTTGCGACGAATTTCGATAAATACAGGGGAGAGTTTTCTTGAAGGGGAGTTGTAAAAAGGGCCGCATTAGCGGCCCTCATACCATTAGAACGTTTCCCAGTTCTCGCTGCCATGTGCCATCGCAGGGCGCTGAGTACTGACGGGTTTCGTCGGGGTTGATGAAGATTTCACCGGACGACTTGTGCCACCGGCATGCACGCGAAACGCGCCAACCGCTTCGGTAAGACGCGCAGCCTGCTCTTCCAGAGACGTAGCCGCCGCCGTTGCTTCTTCTACCAGTGAGGCGTTCTGCTGAGTGACATTATCCATCTCGGTGATAGCCTGGCTTACCTGAGTAATCCCTTTACTCTGCTCATCCGACGCAGCGGCAATTTCCAGCATGATATCGGTAACGCGTTTCACCGCCGTCACGATCTCATCCATCGTTTCACCTGCGGCCACGACCTCACTTGAGCCTTTATCAATCAAACTCACTGACTCGCTGATCAGTGCTTCAATCTCTTTCGCTGCCTGCGCACTGCGGCTTGCCAGTGTACGGACTTCGCTGGCCACCACCGCAAAACCGCGGCCTTGCTCACCGGCACGCGCAGCTTCAACCGCGGCGTTCAAGGCGAGAATATTTGTCTGGAAGGCGATACTGTTAATGACTGCAGTAATTTCAGAGATTTTCTTCGAGCTGGAGGTGATATTGCCCATGGTCTGTACCACGCCATCAACAATCTCACCGCCTTTCGTCGCTTTACCGGAGGCATCACGCGCCAGGCTGCTGGCATGATGCGCATTGTCCGCATTCTGTTTCACGGTCGCAGTAAGCTCTTCCATACTGGCTGCGGTCTGCTCAATCGCTGCAGCCTGCTGTTCAGTACGTGAAGAAAGGTCGGTGTTCCCGGCAGAGATCTCGCTGGTTCCGCGATAAATTTCCTCCGCGCCATCACGCACAGTGGTAACGGTTTTGACCAGGGAGTGCTGCATCAACTGCAAATCGTGGGTCAGACGACCAATCTCACTGCGTCCGGTGACCTCTTCCGCGACAGTAAGGTCTCCGGCTGCAATATGTTCAATACGTTTGGCTGCACGCTGCAACGGATTAATGACCACACGACGTAATACGGTAAAGGTAATGACCGTTAAGAACAGCGCGATAGCAAAAGCCCCTGCCATAAAGATCAGCCCAAGCTGAGTGCGTTGGTGAGCCATTTCACCGAGGCGAGTCGCGCGATCGCTACGAATCTGAATGGCTTTAAGCAGGTATTCATTAAATGCGCTGTCTAAAACGCGCGCCTGCTCATTTTCATGGTTGATGATGGCTTCAAACATGCCGTTTTTGGCATATTTCAGCATCGGCTGCATACCGTTGAAATAGGCGTTAAAGCGCGTGGTCAGCTCGCCATCGAGCGCTAAATCTTCCGGGGTTTTCACCGCTCGGGCCATATAGGCATTAAAGCCATCTTGCGCTTGCTTGATACGTTTCTCCGCATCCGCAATGTTCTTTCTCATATCATCCATTTCCGCAATGCGGCTGGCCGCCCCGGCATGGATCAGGCTGATACGCGCTATACGTAAGTTATTGGAACTGTTAGATAACCCCATACGAACCTGGATTTCTTGCGTAACATCCTGCTGGTCTCGGTCAGCCTGCATCAAGAAATACCCTGCTAACCCGGAACTCAGCGCAAATAACAGCAAAATGCCACTCAGGATAGCGGAAAATAAGGGAACCAATCGAATATTGTGCATAAATCCAATGCTTTGCTGTCTGTGCATCGCTGCTGTGTTATCCATGGCTATCGACTCTCTTTTATATAAGATGCGTAAAACACGCCTGTAAGAAAGGTATCGGCAATTGTGGGATTTATGTTAAGGGGAAAAATGTCAGGCGGGTCACAGATTTAGACATTAAAAATGCCAGCGGCATAACCGCTGGCAGGTCGTTTACTTATTTGTCGCCGAAATGAATGACGGTACGAATAGACTTACCTTTATGCATGAGATCAAAGGCGTCGTTGATCTGATTTAACGGAAGTCGATGGGTAATAAACGGGTCGAGACGAATCTTGCCTGCCATCGCATCCTCCACCATTCCCGGTAACTGGGTACGCCCTTTTACGCCACCAAATGCTGAACCACGCCAGACACGGCCTGTTACCAACTGGAACGGACGGGTTTTGATCTCCTGGCCGGCACCGGCCACACCGATAATGACGCTTTCACCCCAGCCTTTATGGCAGCACTCGAGCGCCGCGCGCATCACATCCACATTGCCGATGCATTCAAAGCTGAAATCAACACCGCCGTCAGTCAGTTCAACAATTACTTCCTGAATAGGTTTTTCGTAATCCTTAGGATTGACGAAATCGGTGGCCCCCATCTCTTTCGCCAGGGTGAATTTATCCGGGTTGGTATCCACGGCAATAATACGACCGGCTTTGGCCTGAACCGCACCCTGAATAACCGCCAGACCAATCCCGCCCAGGCCGAAGACTGCAACGGTGTCACTCTCTTTCACTTTCGCTGTGTTGTGTACCGCACCAATACCGGTGGTCACGCCGCAGCCGAGCAGGCAGACTTTGTCCAGCGGCGCCTGCGGGTTGACTTTCGCGAGAGAAATTTCTGCAACCACCGTATATTCACTAAATGTACTGGTGCCCATGTAGTGGTAAATCGGTTCACCATTGTACGAGAAACGGGTGGTGCCATCTGGCATCAGACCTTTACCCTGCGTGGCGCGAACGGCCTGACAAAGGTTGGTTTTACCGGATTTACAGAACTTACACTCGCCACATTCTGCCGTGTACAGCGGAATAACGTGATCGCCGGGTTTCAGGCTGGTCACCCCTTCACCGACTTCCACAACAATACCGCCGCCTTCGTGGCCCAGGACCGCCGGGAATACGCCTTCCGGATCATCACCTGAAAGGGTAAAGGCATCGGTATGGCAAACACCGGTGTGGGTGATGCGTACCAGAACTTCGCCTTTTTTCGGCGGCGCGACATCAATCTCAACAATTTTGAGCGGTTGACCCGGCCCAAACGCAACAGCAGCACGTGATTTCATCAGACTCTTCCTTTTTATGTGTACGTTAGAATTTATTTTAGATAAGAGCGTAAAAGATGACCGACTTCCGCCATACGGGCGGCGCGCTGATCGGGCGTAGTATCACCACTGACCAGTTCATCTTTCAGGTGTATCTCCACCATTTCCCCCATCAGACCGTTAGCTGCACCGCGTACGGCAGCGATCTGTTGCAGGATGGCAATGCAGGGATCGCCGTTTTCCAGCGCGCGCTCCAGTGCGTCGACCTGCCCACGGATACGACGAACCCGTGTGAGGATACGTTTTTTATCTTCAGGTGAATGCGGCATAGCCACTCCTTTTTATACTATAGGGGGGTATGGTACATGATTCGATGTCTTGCTGTAAAATTAATGTATTGCGCTAACAAATAAAGCAGCCAGCACACAGGCTGGCCTTCGCGTGTCAATGACTCACTGGTTGAATCGTATGGGGGTTGACCTGCGCCGTCAGCACCATCGGAAAAGCCGAAAGTGAGCGTAATCCTCCTGCTCTTTCCCGCTGGCCTGATAATTATCCCGACCCAGGATAAGCGCCATAGTATAGCGTCATCTACAACCGACATATTTTTAAGCAATACATGTGCAATTTTGTTGCGTTCTTCGTACACACAGGAATATATCTTGCGAATCGGCAATATGTGTGAGTGAAGAATAAAAGTAATATATTATCGAAATAAGTTTAGCCATACTTTGGATTAATTTAGGCACACTAAATAATAACAAGCAGCAACGTTAACAACCCTCATTTTTTAAAAGATTACGTCCCCTTCAACTTATTGATATATAGCCACGTGTAACGCCAGACTTATTTATTTTTCATGAAATATAAATTATTAAAACCCCGTGACGATAATATTTTTATTGAACACTTATACAGTCGCATTATTTTTGGTTTCACGCTGGAGCAGGAAGATATGGTTAAGAATATGAACATCCGTCGGAAGTTAACATCGGCTTTTAGCTTGATTATTTTGGTCTTATTGGTGCTAAGTGGCGTATTTTATTATAATTTTTCCACTCTGGTTAATGCAAACAACTGGAATGTGCATACTTATCAAGTCATTGATGAGAACAGAGCACTGACATTAAGCCTGGTAAATATGGAAACCGGCTTACGCGGTTTTGCGCTCACGGGTAAAGAGGAGATGCTGGAACCTTACAGCATCGGCATGAAATCATTTTCCAGCCACTGGGACGCACTTAAAGCATTTACCGCCGACAATCCCGCTCAGCAAGAGCGCCTAAAACACCTTTCTGAACAGTATTCGCTGTGGTTACACGACGTCGCCGAGAAAATTATTAACCAGCGCCGGGAAGTCGTGAACCAAAAGATGAGTATTGATGACTTTAATGCCAGTTTCGAAGCGAATACAGGCAAACGTCAGATGGACGTTATGCGGGGCATAATTGATGAGATGATTAATGCGGAAAGTGCATTACTTCTCGTCAGGCAAGACACCGTGAAGTCTACTGAGACGCAAACCCGCTCTATTCTTCTTTTTGGCGCCCTCCTGAGCGTGATTATTGCTGTGGCACTGTGCATTATTGTTGCGCGTATCATTACTGCACCGTTGCAGATTGCAGTAAAAGCCGCCGAGTCAATTGCGCAAGGCGATTTAACGTCTTCGATTAAAGGGCACTCCCGTGATGAAACCGGGCAACTTCTTAACGCGCTGGATGCCATGCAGATAAAGTTACGTTCCCTTGTCGAAAAAATTCAGGATTCTGCAGCGTCAATTGATGAGGCCGCCAGAGAAGTGGCGATCGGGAATACGAATTTATCGAGCCGGACTGAAGAGCAAGCCGCATCACTCATCGAGACCTCGGCCAGCATGGAACAACTAACGGCAACGGTGCGCCAAAACACATCTAACGCGCAGCATGCCAGTACGCTTGCAGCCACTGCCTCGTCTGTCGCGGAGCGTGGTGGCAAGGTAGTGCAAAATGTCATTAATACAATGAGCTCTATTTCTGACAGTTCGCAACACATCGTTGATATCATTGCGACCATCGAGGGGATCGCTTTCCAGACGAATATTCTGGCATTAAATGCGGCAGTTGAAGCGGCAAGAGCAGGAGAACAAGGCCGTGGTTTTGCTGTCGTCGCCAGTGAAGTCCGGGGACTTGCGCAGCGAAGCGCGACCGCTGCTAAGGAAATAAAAGCGTTGATAGAAGCGTCCAGTGCCAAAGTATCAGAAGGCACGACGCTGGTCGGTCAGGCCGGTTCCACAATGGATGAAATCATGGCCTCTATTCATGAAGTCTCTTCATTGATGACCGAAATCTCATCGGCATCCGGAGAACAATCTTCCGGCATTGAACATATCAGAGTGGCGGTGAACCAGATGGATGACGTGACGCAGCAAAACGCCGCGTTAGTTGCACAAGCCGCAGCGGCTGCAGCCTCTCTGGAGGAACAGGCGTCAACCTTGACACAAACGGTAGGAACGTTCCGCGTGGTTTAAGTCTTATTGTGCGCCAGGATCGTCATCCTGGCGCACAGGCGTTTTCGCCATAAGCCGGTTTTCATTTAACCGCCAACGATTTCACGCCTTCAATGCGGGATAAATCCGCGCCAATATCGCTTATTGGCGTACCGGGGCGTAGCGTTAAAACGAGAAACAATTCGCTTGTTTTATCGCCCGTCTGGCTATTTTTCAGGGAGCGAAAGGCAAATTTAACCTTCCTCTCCTGCAACGCGACCAAAACGATGGGTACACTTTCCGGTTTCAGTTTTATCTGCACGCCATAATGCTTGCTCAAAAAATGATGACTTAACTGCCGGAAGACTTCGAGGACGAAAAGCGTCATAAATGCGCCATAGATCCCAATGGCATACATTCCGCTGCCAATAACCAACCCAATGGCTGATGTGACCCACATTCCTGCCGCTGTGGTCAGCCCCTTGACGATCTGCTTTTGAATAATAATGGTCCCGGCCCCCAGAAACCCCACGCCACTGACCACCTGTGCCGCCACCCTGCTGGGATCCAGGGCCACATGATTCTCCTGCAAAATATCCTCAAAACCATATTTGGAGACAATCATAAACAGCGCGCTACCAATTCCGACAAGAACATGCGTTCTTAATCCGGCGTCTTTAGCGCGCAACTGACGTTCAAGACCAATAAGCCCGCCAAGTAACCCCGCCAGCGCCACGCGTAGCAATAAATCAGTCACCATTTTTCGCTTCCTTATTTATCCTCACGACTGTCACTTTATTCAACCAAAGCACATCTCAGCGCGAACGCAAGGTAAGCATCAATGACGCCGTGTATCGAGGAAAATCCTCTTTCTCTTTCCTGTTATTCCTTTTACTGTCGGGGATGACGTAAATCTGGCTGAGGCTTTGAAACAGAACCTATGGAAAAGAACCTGCACACCGCCATTGCTCTGCGTAAGGGGGGCGAATATGAAAAAAGCCGTGAATTACTTGAAGGCCTTATTAACATTGAGGAATTAAAGGCACGCGCGCTGCTCAATGTTGCCTGGTCCTGGGACAACCAGGGCATTGAGGATAAAGCGGAAATATATTATCAAGCCGCTTTAGAGGCAGGGCTTGAAGGAGAAGACAAATTTGAAGCGCTATTTGGCCTCGCCTGCACTTACCGGTGTCTGGGGAAATACACTTTAGCCAAAGCCCGTTTTGCCGAAGCACTGGCAACCTGGCCAGAGGCAACAGAAATTATCCCGTTTTATGCCCTCTGCCTGCATAACCTTGGCGAACACGATAAAGCGATGTCGATGATGCTGGAACTGCTTGCACAGCATTCACCGACAGAGAATATTAAACGCTATCAAAAAGCGCTGCATTATTACGCCCGGAATCTCACCGGGGCGTAAGTAATTAAGCGCACCCTTGCGGTTTAAAAATGCGGGTTGTTGATGGCGGGTTATTCACCAGTTTTGCCGCCCGCCTGCGGGGTCGCCTGACCAGTTCACCGCCGCAGTTCGGGCAGCGCATTGCCATCTTCTGCGCGCAATCCTCACAAAATGTGCATTCAAACGAGCAAATGCGCGCCTGGGTGGAATCGGGGGGAAGATCGGTATTGCAGCATTCGCAGCCAGGTCTCAATTCCAGCATAACGTGTTCCTTTAAGGTGCGATATCAACGTCGGTTCTGTTCAATCTCATTCAATAACATACCGACATAAATAAAGCACGAGCACGGAAAAATATCATGGCTGGATTTAAGGGTGTCGCCCTGGCATGAACTATTACGCCATCCTTGAGCAATCTTAAAGACCGCGTAGGTCTTGCCAGGGCAACATGTTCTGCCTTTTCTGGTGTTGGCCTAACAGGCAGAACAGAAGTGAGTCTATGCCATTGAAAGGATTAATCAAATAAAAATATATCATTGATCGACAAAACCGATCGAATGATTGCTTTTTGATCGCCTTTAGCACAAGAGATAAACACCCGGTAGCAACATGGCTACCGGGCGCCCCATTACCGCTTCAGGGGCAAGCCAGCCGTTTCGCGGGCGCGCAGGACTGTCAGGAAGGTAATCAACGCAGCGGCCATCACATAATACGCCGGAGAGAATTTGTCCCCCGTCGAGGTTATCAGCCAGATAGAGAACCACGGCGTAATACCACCAAAGAAGGCGACAGCGAAATTGTAGGCGATGGACAAGCCGCCATAACGTACACTGGTGGGAAAGAGCTCCGCCATCGCCGCGCTGCAGGCACCGTCGAAGGCCGCAATAAACGCGCCGAGCATCACCATTGCCAGCACCGCTGAGAACATATCACCGTTGGCCATGAGCATCATCGCCGGGTAACTCAGCAGAATGAAACCGGCACATCCCGTCAGCATCAACGGCTTACGGCCAAATTTATCGGATAAATAGCCCATAAAGGGTACCAGTACCGCGACTGAAAACAGGCCTATCGTGGTGATGGCATACGAATCCAGCTTTGAATAGTGCAGCTCTGTCGAAAGGTAACCGGGCATAAAGGTTTGCAGCGTCCAGTGGCCGACCGCTTTGATGACCACAAATCCCACGCAGAAAAGCAGCGCCGCCCAGGCATGGGTCACCGCCGAACGCAGCGGTGTGGCGTCCGTTTGCCCCTGTTTTTTCGCTTCCAGGAACTCGGGTGAATCTTCCAGATGCGTTCGCAGATAAAGACCAACCCAGCCTAATGGCCCGGCGATAAGGAACGGGATTCGCCAGCCCCAGTCATTCATGGCACTTTCGCCCAGAAATGCCGTCAACAGAAAGACCAGCCCGGAGCCTGCCACAAATGCCATAAAGCCAAAGTTATCTATCCAGCAAGTAAAGTAGCCGCGTTTGTTAACGGGAGCGTATTCTGCCAGGTAGGTTGTTGCACCGGAACTTTCACCACCGGCGGCAAAGCCCTGCACGAGTCGGGTGATCACCAGCAACACAGTGGCCGTAATACCAATCTGCTGATAGGTCGGCAGCAACCCCATCACAAAGGTCGCGCCCGAGGTCAGAAGAATGACGGTAGCAAGGACTTTTTGCCGCCCTTTCCGATCGCCAAGAGAACCAAAAAACAGACCGCCGAGTGGACGCATGACAAAGCCCGCGCCAAAGACGGCGAACGATGACAGCAGCGCCACGCTGGGATTTTCCGCGTGGAAGAATTGTAAACCGATGATGGCTGCGAGTGTTCCGTAGAGACCAAAATCGAACCATTCGACGAAATGGCCGACGCCCGTGGCCAGCAGAACTTTACGTAATTTGCGTGACGTAGTGGCATCCTCCGACAAAACCGTCCGTTCGAGAGATTGCTGTGCAGGCTGTGTCATAGCTCCTCCATTTATGACAGTGTTTCTATAATAGATATACTATCTACACTGACAGTTCGAATTTCGCACAGCAACTAACGCCCAAAATGTGATAGCCGCCCTGCTTTCTCGGTGAAAAACCAAAGACGATCACATTTCTTTTAAGCAAAAAATAAGCCCCGCAACCAGGCGAGGCTTAAAAATAACGGCATGATGACACCGCTATCGCATTTATATTTATACACGTTTCTTCGGCATCATGCGCAATAACGTGTTGTCTTTGAAGAAATAATGGTGTGCAAGCGCGGCCAATGCATGCAGGGCGATGACATAATAACCAAACATCGCCAGCGTCTCATGATATTCCTTAAGCATATCAACCAGATCGAAATTGGCTTCGGCTGCATGTGGCATCGACAAACCAAAAGCAATCCAGTTACCACCGCGGTTATACATCATTAACAGGCCCAGAATCGGCAGAGCGATAAACAGCAGGTAAATGATCAGGTGGCCAAGATGCGCCAGTCCGGTCAGCATCGGTGACGGTTTCGGCACGATGGGCGGTGTCGGGCTTTTCAGGCGAACCAACAGGCGTGCGATCATCAATACCAAAATAGTGATGCCACAGGAGACATGGACAATATTGAAATAGGGACGCCAGTCGCGCGGCGCAAAACCACGAAACTCCATGGCGCAATACGTGACAATGACCAGAAGAAACACCAGCCAGTGTATAGCAATCTGAAGCCCGGAATAGTTGCTGCGCATATGAAAATCCTGAAACGAAACAGAAGAAAAGCCAACATACCGGGCTTTTCTTAAAAATTCATTAACTTTTCTTTATCAATTATCAATCGTTTACGTCTGGATGAGAAGCTGTCATTTGCCGTAGTGTGTAACCCAGGCTATGCCTGGTGAAGTGATTTTTTTGAACCCGAAGGAGAAGAGTGATGAGTAAAATTGGCATTAATGGTTTCGGGCGTATTGGTCGTCTGGTATTGCGCCGTTTGCTCGAAGTGGGCAGCGATGCACAAGTTGTTGCTATCAACGATCTAACCTCCCCGAAAGTGCTGGCTTATCTGTTAAAGCACGACTCAAACTACGGCCCGTTCCGCTGGAGCGTGGACTTCACAGAAGATTCGTTGATCGTCGACGGTAAAAAAATCACCGTTTATGCAGAAAAAGAGGCAAAACACATTCCCTGGCGCAGCGCAGGCGCTGAGATCATCGTGGAGTGTACCGGTTTCTATACCTCCAGCGAAAAATCACAGGCGCATCTGGAAGCAGGGGCGAAAAAAGTGTTGATCTCTGCCCCGGCTGGCGAGATGAAAACCATCGTGTTTAACGTCAATGACGACACGATCACCCCCCAGGACACCATTATTTCGGTCGCCTCCTGTACCACCAACTGCCTTGCCCCAATGGCGAAAGCGCTGCATGACAGCTTTGGCATTAAGGTCGGCACGATGACCACTATCCATGCCTATACTGGCACCCAGGCACTGGTAGATGGACCTCGCGGGAAGGATCTTCGTGCCTCCCGTGCCGCTGCGGAAAACATTATTCCGCATACCACAGGGGCAGCTAAAGCGATTGGTCTGGTCATTCCAGACCTGAGCGGCAAGCTGAAAGGTCATGCTCAACGCGTACCAGTGAAAACCGGTTCCGTCACAGAGCTGGTCTCCGTTCTCGGCAAAAAAGTCACTGCGGACGACGTTAATCAGGCGCTCAAGAAAGCCACCGAGAATAACGAATCCTTCGGTTATACCGACGAAGAGATTGTCTCTTCTGACGTCATTGGTAGCCATTTCGGTTCGGTGTTTGACGCCACGCAGACCGAAATCACCGAGGTGGGCGACCTGCAATTAGTCAAAACGGTCTCCTGGTACGATAACGAATATGGCTTCGTCACCCAACTGGTTCGCGTTCTGGAAAAATACCGTCAACTCTAAGTTATGAAGCGGGTGGTTTTGCCACCCGCTTTTCCCACCTCGCCCACATTTTCTGGCTGATGCCTGTGATATAAACCACCGTTTCAATTTGTGGAGATACGGCGTGAAGCACATCAGTACGCAAGAGTTAGTTGCCCTTATGCAAGACGCGGTAGATCGTTGCTCGACATTTCCGGTCTGGCCGCAGGGCGAAGCGCCCGGCGCCATTGCCAGCCCGACGGTTTTTCAACTGGAAGAAAATCATACTGGCCCGTCAGCGTTTGACCGTTCTGTCACCGGCGTTCGTGCGCCACAAATTACCGTTTACGCGCCGGAAAAACCCAATGGGGTTGGTATCCTCGTGACGCCTGGCGGCTCATACCGCCGCGTGGTACTCGATAAAGAAGGCAGCGCCCTGGCGCCCTTCTTCAACGCACGGGGTTACACACTCTTTGTGATGACCTATCGCCTTCCGGGTGACGGTCATACCGAAGGCGCCAACGCCCCGCTTGCCGATGTTCAACGCGCGATGCGCACCCTGCGGGCGCGGGCGCGTGAATGGCAGCTTGACCCGGATCGTCTGGGCGTGATGGGGTTTTCCGCAGGGGGCCATGCTGCCGCCAGCCTTGGGACACGCTACGCCGAAAAGGTCTATCCGGTACGGGATGACATTGATGGATTTAGCGCCCGTCCGGCATTTATGGCGTTGGTTTATCCGGTTATCACTATGCGGGCGGAGATTGACCATCCCGGTTCGCGCCACGAACTCATTGGCGATACGCCAACGGAGCAGCAGATTAATCATTATTCGTTAGAAGAACGCGCGGACAGTAATACGCCGCCGACCTTTTTACTCCACGCGGTGGATGACCCGGCGGTAAAGGTAGAAAACAGTGTGGTGATGTTTAGCGCGCTGCGTCGTCTTGGCGTGCCGGTTGAGATGCACCTTTTCGAGCTGGGCGCACATGGTTTTGGTATCCGCGATGCGCAGGGGTTACCTGCCGCGGTATGGCCGGATCTGATGATGAACTGGATGGAAACGAAGGTGTGAGTCGTAAATACGCGATCGAGCCGTGCCCTGAGTAGCCCTGGTAAGCTCAGCGCCACCGGGGATAATTCCCGGATGCGGCGGCGAACCACCTTATCCGGGCTACGCGATCGAGCCGTGCCCTGAGTAGTCCTGGTAAACGCAGCGCCACCGGGGAAATTCCCGGATGCGGCGGCAAACCGCCTTATCCGGGCTACGCGATCGAGCCGTGCCATGAGTAGCCCTGGTAAGCGCAGCGCCACCGGGGAAATTCCCGGATGCGGCGGCAAACCGCCTTATCCGGGCTACGCGATCGAGCCGTGCCCTGAGTAGCCCCGGTAAGCAAAGCGCCACCGGGGATATCCCGTTATGCCTGCAGATAGACCATCTGGGTTTGCAGATATTCTTCCAACCCATGACGGCCATCGGCACCGCCAATCCCTGACTTACGCCAGCCGGCATGGAATCCCTGCATTGCTTCGAAGTTCTCGCGGTTAATGTACGTTTCACCGAACTTCAGCCCCTTAATGGCTTTCATCGCGGTATTCAGGTTTTGCGTATAGACAGAGGACGTCAGACCGTAATCGCTGTCATTGGCCATCGCCAGCGCCTCTTCCAGCGTATCGAATGCCACAACTGGCAGCACCGGACCAAATGTCTCTTCATGCATAATGGACATCTCCTGACGCACATCCAGCAGCAGCGTTGGCGGATAGAAATAGCCTTTACCTTCTACCGCTTTACCGCCCAGCACCACGCGCGCCCCTTCCGACACCGCGCGGGCGACTTTGGATTCTACGCGCTCCAGGGCGGCGGCGTTAATTAACGGCCCCATTGCGATATCATTGCGCTGGCCTGGATCACCAAATTGCACCGCTTTCATCGCCTCGCCCAGGCGATTAACAAAACGGTCGTAAATGCCTTTCTGCACATAAACACGTTCGGCGCAGTTACAGACCTGCCCGGTGTTGATCACGCGGGAATCGACAATGGCTTTCACCGCTAATTCCAGATCGGCATCGTCAAGGACGATTGCCGGAGCTTTGCCGCCCAGTTCGAGGCAGACTTTGGTGATATTTTTCGCCGCCGCGGCCATGATTTTTTCGCCCGCGACCACGCTGCCCGTCATGCTGACCATCGCCACTTTCGGGTTGCCCGCCAGCTCCTGGCCCACGGTTTCACCCCGGCCCAGTACCAGGTTAAAGACCCCTTTGGGTAATCCCACTTCATGCACTATCTGCGCAAAAGCGATGGCGTTATTAGGGGTAAATTCACTCGGTTTGATGACAATGGTGTTGCCGGTAATCAGCGCTGGCGCCAGTTTGCGGGCAATCAGGAAGAACGGGAAGTTCCATGGCAGGATCCCGGTGGTGACGCCCAGCGGACGCTTGAAGACGAAGATATTTTCGCCGGGACGGTCGCTTTGGAGAATTTCACCTTCATAGCGACGCGCCCACTCCGACATATAATCGATATAGTCGGCGGTGAAATTGACTTCCACCTCCGCCAGTTGCTGGATTTTGCCGCCTTCGGCAACAATCAGCGCACTGATTTCGCTCGCTCTGGCACGAATACCGGCGGCAATTTTGCGTAACCACCCGGCGCGTTCTATGGCAGGCAATGCTTCCCACGCAGGCTGCGCTTTATCAGCGGCATCAATCGCTTTGCGCGCATCTTCCGCGGTCCCGTCCGGGATACGCGAGAGCAACGCTTCCGTTGCCGGGTTGGTGACATCAATCCAGGCATCGCCCTGCCAGGTAACAAATTGACCATCGATATACATAGGGTGCTGTACGGGTGCTGTCATGACCTGCTCCTGTAATGACATTGTTTTTAACAAGTGAACTCATTGTTAAAAATCTACAAGTGCACGGCCTGTTTCCCATGGTGGAGAGCGAGTTTTGTGAGTCAACTCATAAAAGAAAAGCATAAATGCAACAATGAAATAACATCAAACCAACATTGATTGCCCGTTTGCGCCAGCGTCGACGCAAACGGGCATCGTTTAAACCAGCGAACGCCGGCGCAGCTTTTCGTAAAGCAGCGCATCGGACTGAAGAATCTGCCACGCTTCCTCAACCGCCGGGGGAAAATCAACGTGAACAATAAAATCGCGTCCTGCCGGGCCATAGCCCTGCGCGTCATCTCTTAAGCGCGGCACTTCGCCCAGAATCAGTGATAAATACCGATCAACTGGCCATAGCCCTTCTTTCGGGGATACAAAAGCCAGACCATCGGCGGTATTCATTAGCTCAGGGGTAATCCCTGAGTAACTCAGCCAGTGGGGGGCACTGGCGCAGCCCTGGCTTGCCCGGGCAAATGTCGCCATCGTTCTGCGCTGCAGCGCGGGATCTTGCACAATCAATACGGTTTTGACGTTCATGCCGTTTGACAACATCATATCCATCGAGAACCGGGCATTTTCGCCGCAATTCGTCGACTGTTTTTCGACAAAAATCGTTTTGCGCTTAATCTTCCAGAATTTCTCTGCGATATCCGCAATGATTTCCGCCTCTTTGCGCCCCGTGGTAGGGATTAAATTGTAGGCAGAGTGCCGGGAAACCGCGGCGTAAAGGAATGGCGTGGAGTGCCCAATGCCGCCGCTAATGATCAGCGGAATATGCTGAGCCGAAGCTATAGCACAGGCGGCATCAATCACTGGAATCACCGAATGGCCAGGAATGATGACCGCATCGGCACGCACGGGGGTCGGCTTGCTAACAAAATCATTTTGCGCCAGCCACTGACCCAGCGTATTGGCAGCCGCAAGCGTCTGTTCAGCCAGGCGGGGAAAATTCATCATGGAAAGAGCCCTCCATTTTTAAGCCTCAGTACAGCTTAGTGAAGCGTAACTACAGCGTAAAGCACCCTACGATCCCGTCCATTATGCCGACCCTTCCCTGGGCATTGTTATCTTTAAGCGCTTTCCAACAAAACCTGAGCTTTCTAATACACTTGAAATATTCACGCCGTGAACGATAAACTCGTTAGATATCTAACTAATCATCAGAAAACGATATGGATAACCGCGACCTCACTTTCTCTCACCTGCTCTATCTCACGGCCCATCACTGGCGCCTGGCGGTTGACCGTCGCCTGCGAGGGTTGGGCATGAGTCAGGCCAGTTGGGTTGCGGTCGCCGCTATCGCGCGCAATGAAACCCCGCTGTCGCAGAGTGAACTCGCACAGGAGTTGGGCATTGAGAACGCCACGCTGGTGCCGCTGATTAATCGCCTGGTGGAACAGCAACTGGTAGAGCGCGTACTGACCGATCAGGACAAGCGCAAACGCCTGCTGGTCGCAACAGAGCAAGGCATGGCGCTTTACCATCAGGTAAAGACCGTGGCAGATAGCCTGCGCGAAGAAATTTTATCGGTCATCAGCCCTGAGGAGCAGGCACAAACCCGCCGGGTGCTGGAAAAACTGCTCATTGAGGTTGAGAAGAAGTAATGCGCCTGCCGAAAAGCGATCCGTATGCGCCACGAGAATGGGCGCCCCACGAAAAGCCGATGCTGCTGGGATCACCCTCGACCCCGTTTCACAGCACGCCGAAACGCATCGCCTATGGCATCGTTGGCCTGCTGGTCTGTATGACCGGGGCGCTGGGTAATGCCATGGTCACCGCTAATCTGCAAAACCTGCAAGGTACCTTTGCCGCCTGGTCGACGGAAATTGCCTGGCTGCCCGCCGTCTACGTAATGACGAATGTGTCTATTAACCTGCTGCTGGTCAAGTTCCGCCAGCAGTTTGGGCTGCGCGCCTTTACCGAAGGATTTTTGGTACTGTACGTGCTGGTGACCTTCTTTCACCTCTTCGTTAACGATCTCAGTTCAGCCTTACTGGTGCGCGCGGCCCACGGCATGGTCGCTGCCGCACTCAGTTCGCTTGGGATCTATTATCAAATTCAGGCCTGGCCTGCCCGTCATCGACTGAAAGCCCTGACGATCGGCATCACCGGTTCGTCGCTGGCTATTCCCATCGCGAGGCTGTTTTCCACCGAACTCCTGCAACTTGATGAATGGCGTGGCCTGTACTTTTTCGAACTGGGTCTGGCGCTGATCTCCCTCGCCTGCGTGATGATGCTCAAACTTCCGCCCGGCGATCGCAAGAAAGTCTTTGAAAAGAAGGATTTTATTACCTTCTTTTTGCTTGCGCCCGGTATGGCGCTGATTTGCGCCGTACTGTCGCTGGGTCGTCTCGACTGGTGGTTTGAAGCGCCGTGGATTGGCTGGTCACTGGCGCTGGCGGTGGTGTTGATTGTGAGCGCTATTGTGTTCGAGCATAACCGCAGCAACCCGCTCTTAAATACGCGCTGGCTCTCCAGCGGCAGCATTGTGCGGCTTGGTTTAATCATGCTGTTAATCCGTATCGTGCTGGCAGAGCAAAACACCGGTGTATTTGGCTGGTTGCAGTATGTCGGTTTGCAGAACGAACAGATGACCAACCTTGCGTGGTCTATTCTTGCCGGGATTATCTGCGGCATTATCGCCAGTTGTCTGACGATCAAGCCCCAACGCCTGTCCTGGCCTATCGTTACCTCGCTGGTATTG
The DNA here is from genome assembly GCF_015167655.1 of Citrobacter sp. BDA59-3. NCBI lineage: Bacteria > Pseudomonadati > Pseudomonadota > Gammaproteobacteria > Enterobacterales > Enterobacteriaceae > Citrobacter > Citrobacter sp. BDA59-3. The sequence continues at coordinate 2,558,684 of NZ_CP063427.1, read as the reverse complement.
ATGATCATTGCCTCGCTGATGGACAGCCAGTCAACCAGCCTGACGCGCCCGGACCAACTGATGATAAGCCAGTTTTTGCTCGGTTTTGGCAGCGCCTTCTTCCTCGCGCCCGCCATGCTGGCCGGGATCGGCGGCGTGGTAGCCGATCCGCGTAATCTGGTTAGCTTTTCGGTACTGTTTGGGATGAGCCAAAATATTGGCGGCCTACTGGGTTCGGCCATTCTGGGGACATTCCAGACCTGGCGTGAGAAATACCACTCCAGCCTGCTTGCCGACCAGCTCACCACGCTTAACCCACTGGTCAACGAACGGCTGCAACTCTACAGCCAGATGTACCAGAGCATGATCGGTGACAGTACGTTACTGAGCGTACAGGCCGCCACCCAACTGCAAAACGTCTCGACGCTGGAAGCGAATATTCTCGCTTATAACGATACTTATCTGTTAACCGCCTCCGTCGCGGCAGCCACCCTGGTGTGGATATTCTGGCGACTGCTACGCCTGCGTATCACCGCGCGTATCGTATTAAGACAGGCAACCGGAACCAAAAAATAAGAGTGTTAACTTTACTGGAGTATCTATGAGCCAGCAGGATGCCGCCAAAGAGCGGGCAAATACCCGCAGTAACCTGCGTGTTGTATCAATTTTCGCCGCTGCCGCTATTGGCATCGTTGGCGTACTGGTGATTCTTTATGCCTGGCAGTTGCCCCCTTTTACCCGGCAAACCCAGTTTACCGATAACGCCTACGTGCGCGGTCTGACGACTTTCATCAGTCCTCAGGTGAACGGCTATATTACGCAGGTGAATGTTCAGGATTTTGCCAGGGTAAAAAAAGGCGACCTGCTGATGCAGATTGACGATCGTATTTATCGTCAGCGCGTCCATCAGGCACAGGCGCAACTGGCAATGAAAATCGCCGCGCTGAATAACAATATTCAGCAACGGAAAAGTGCCGAGGCGGTGATTCAGCGTAACGAGGCAGCGCTGGCCAGTGCGAAAGCGCAGAATATCCAGTCGCAGGCGAACCTTAAACGCGTAAAAGCCCTGAGTGAAGACGGTTCGCTCTCTGTTCGTGAACGCGACGCGGCTCTCGCCAGCGCGGCGCAGGGCAATGCCAGTATTGCGCAGGCACAGGCCACCCTTGACGTCTCCCGTCAGGATCTGCAAACCACTATCGTTAATCGCGGTTCCCTGGAAGCGGATGTGGAAAATGCCAAAGCGGCGCTAGAACTGGCAGACATCGACCTGCAAAACACCCGCATTGTCGCCCCGCGCGACGGCCAGCTTGGACAAATTAGCGTCAGACTGGGGGCATATGTCACCGCCGGTACGCACCTGACGTCGCTGGTCCCCGCCCAACACTGGGTTATCGCCAATCTTAAAGAGACGCAACTGGCGAATGTTCATCCTGGTCAGCCGGTACGATTCACCGTCGATGCGCTCGACGGTAAAGCGTTTGAAGGCCGTGTGGAGAGTATCTCTCCGGCGACTGGCGTGGAATTTAGCGCCATCTCACCGGACAACGCCACGGGCAACTTTGTGAAAATCGCCCAGCGTATCCCGGTGCGCATTGAAGTGAATGGCAAAGAAGAAGACGTCGCCCGCCTGCGCCCCGGCATGTCGGTACAGGTCCATATTGATACCCGGGAGGCGAAGCAATGACTGTGCGTCCTCTCGTGGCACTCACTTGCCTGTTGCTGACGGCGTGTCAGTCCGTTGACGTAAAACCGGCGAAACCCACGTTACAGATCCCGGCGGCCTGGCGGAGCGCCGTTGGTCCGTCGAGCCCGGTCGAAAAGGTCTGGTGGCGCAATTTTCACGATAATGCGCTCAACGGTTATGTAGACCAGGCGCTGCGCTATAACAGCGACGTGCTGATTGCCCGTGAGCGAGTCAATGAGTACCAGGCACGGGTTTACGGCACAGAGGGCAGTCTTTTTCCTTCGCTCAGTGCCGGTGTGAGCGGCACGCGCGCCCGGAGCCAGTCTGCGGCCACCGGCCTGCCTATCTACAGCACCTTGTATAAAGGCACGCTCACGGCCAGTTACGATGTGGATATCTGGGGCGTTCATCGCACTACCAGCGATGCCGCACAAGCCTCGCTGGCGGCACAAAAAGCCGCAGCCGCAGCGGCTGATTTAACCGTCGCCGCCTCGGTTGCCTCCGGCTATGTCAGTCTGCTTTCGCTTGATAATCAATTACGGGTAACAGAATCGACCTTAAAAGCCCGGGAAGAAGCGTTCAGGCTGGCGCAGCGTCAGTATGAAACGGGATACAGCTCGCGGTTGGAACTGATGCAGTCAGATTCTGAGATGCGCGCGACGCGGGCACAAATTCCCGGTTTACGTCACCAAATCGCCCAGCAGGAAAATGCGCTTAGTCTGCTCATTGGCGCCAACCCTGGCAGCATCGCCCGGCAAAATGAACTCGATCAACTCACGCCGCTGAGCATCCCGTCAAACCTGCCATCGTCACTGCTTAATCGTCGCCCGGATATTGCCCAGGCGGAGCAACAGTTGATCGCCGCCGATGCCACGCTGGCTTCCGCGCGCGCCAGTTTGCTGCCATCCATCAATCTCACCGCCACGGGCAGCATTCAGGACAGAACCCTGCCCGGCTTGTTGGATAACCCGCTCCAGCTATGGAGTGTTGGCGGCAGTATTCTGGCTCCGTTGCTTAATCGTCAGGCGCTGAATGCGCAGGTAGACGTGACAGCGTCACAACGAAACCAGGCGCTGTATAGCTATGAAAAGACGGTAAGAAATGCCTTTAAAGAGGTCAACGACAGTCTGGATGCGATAATGCATTTGCAGGAACAACTGGCGGAATTGCAGGCGCAAACGCTGGTCGCGCAGGAGGCATTACGCATTGCGCAAAACCGCTATCGCAATGGTTACTCGTCCTATCTTGATGAGCTTGATGCCCAACGCACGCTCTTCTCCGCGCAGCTCAGCGTCGTTCAGGCCAAAAGTAACCTGTTACTGGCACAAATCGATTTATATCGCGCACTCGGCGGTGGATGGTCCACGCCCGCAGTGCGCGATTAACCAGGGAGTTATGTTATGCAGAAACAGTGGTTCAATGTTGATAACTATCTGATTGAAAAACTCATCCCAAAAGATGACGTCCTTGAGCAGGTGTTGGTGAATAACCAGCAGGCAGGGCTTCCCGCCTTTGATGTGGCGGCCAACCAGGGTCAGTTACTGGCCCTTTTTGTGCGCATGACGGGGGCTAAACGTATCCTTGAGATAGGGACTCTCGGTGGCTACAGCACCATCTGGATGGCGCGCGAGTTACCGACCGACGGGGAATTGTTGACGCTGGAAGCCGACGCGCATCACGCCAGTATTGCCCGGCAGAATCTGCAATTGGCAGGAGTGGCTGAGCGAGTAAAGCTTATTGAAGGCCCTGCACTCAATTCCCTTGAACAACTGGGCGAACATCCGCCGTTTGATCTGATTTTCATTGATGCCGACAAACCGAGCAACCCGGATTACCTGCGCTGGGCACTGCGCTATTCCCGCCCCGGTACGTTAATCATTGGTGATAATGTGGTTCGCGACGGTGAAGTGACCAACCCACAGAGTGATGACGCAAGGGTTCAGGGCGTCAGAACCTTTATTGAGATGCTGGGCGAAGACCCACGGCTGACCGCGACCGCGATTCAGACCGTAGGCGTTAAAGGGTGGGATGGATTTACCCTGGCGTGGGTGAATGCGTAAGCGTTAGTTCCCGGAAGGCATCGTGCGGCCTGATGCCCTCACCCAGGCCCTCTCCCTCAGGGAGAGGGGAGCGTTCGTGCTCGCATTTTTTGTGGGGATCCCTCTCCCACAGGAGAGGGAGAAAATCTGCACCGCATTCGGGATGCAAGAAAAAACTACGCGCTCACCTGCTCCATCGCCTGCAACACGCGCTTATCGGAAACCGGATACGGTGTGCCGAGTTGCTGCGCAAAATAACTGACGCGAAGCTCTTCAATCATCCAGCGAACCGCTTTGACCTCTTCATCTTCACGACGCGCTGGCGGTAGCTTGTTCAGCCACTGCTGCCACGCCTGCTGAACTTGCTCGACTTTCAGCATTTGTGCCCGGTCGCGGTGCGGATCAACCGCCAGCTTCTCCAGACGCTTCTCAATGGCGTGCAGATAGCGCAGCGTATCACCCAGACGGCGGAAACCATTGCCAGTGACAAAACCACGGTAGACCAGCCCGCTCATTTGCGCCTTAATATCTGACAACCCCAGCGCCATGGTCATATCCACACGCCCTTTCAGACGCTTGTTAATATTGAACACCGCCGTGAGGATCTGCTCGACCTGTTTGGCTATCTCAACGACCGTTTCATTCAAGTCAGCACGGACTTTCTCATGCAGCGCCGTAAAGCCCTCTTCCGTCCAGACTGGTCCCCCCGCCTCGTCAATCAACTTATCGACGCCGCACGAGATACAATCATCAATCAGATCCAGTACTTTGCCATACGGGTTAAAGTACAGCCCGAGCTTGGCTTTGTTCGGCAACTTCTCATGTAAGTATTTGATGGGCGATGGAATATTCAACAACAGCAGACGGCGTAAGCCGTTCCACATAGCCTGTTGCTGATCAAGCGGATTATCAAACAGCTTAATGGCTACGCTGTCGCGCTCATCCACCAGCGCAGGCCAGGCCTTCACCTTATAGTTGCCGCGTTTCTGCTCGTAACTTTCCGGAAGCTGTCCGAAGCTCCAGATATGCAGCCCACTTTGTTCGATACCGTCGTCTGCCACCGCAGACAGAGTCTCCTGCACTTTTCCTTTCAGCGACGCTTTCAGTGCACTTAATGACGGCCCTTCTGACAGTTTCTTGTTCTTCTCATCCACCACCCTGAAGGTGATTTTCAGATGATCGGGAACCTGATCCCAGTGCCAGTCATCGCGATCAATCGTGTGCCCCGTCATACGCCGAAGCTCACGCTCCAGCGCATCTAATAGCGGCAGTTCAAGCGGCGTTACGCGGCCTAAAAACGCTTCCGCATAGTTTGGCGCTGGCACAAAGTTGCGTCGTACCGGTTTGGGTAACGACTTAATCAGGGCAATGACCAGCTCACGACGCAGCCCCGGTATTTGCCATTCAAAGCCGCTTTCTTCAACCTGATTGAGCAACGGCAGCGGAATATGCACCGTCACGCCGTCGGCATCCGCACCCGGTTCAAACTGATAGGTAAGACGCAGTTTCAGGTTGCCCTGATGCCAGAAGTTCGGGTAGTCCAGCTTGCTGACCTTCTCCGCCCCTTCTTTGATCAGCATACTCTTTTCAAAATTGAGCAGATCCGGGGTTTCACGGCTCGCCTTCTTCCACCAGCTATCAAAGTGGCGGGCAGAAATCACATCGTGGCTGATGCGCTGGTCATAGAACTCAAACAGCGTATCGTCATCGACCAGAATGTCGCGGCGACGGGATTTATGTTCAAGCTCTTCGATTTCGGCACGCAATTTGAGGTTGTCGCGGAAAAACGCATGGCGCGTCTGCCAGTCGCCTTCCACCAGCGCGTGGCGAATGAACAACTCACGGCACAGGGCCGGATCAATCTGGCTGTAGTTCACGCTACGGGCAGCCACGATCGGCAAACCGTAAACCGTCACTTTCTCCGTTGCCATCACTGCGCCCTGCGAACGTTCCCAGTGCGGTTCACTGTAAGAACGTTTGATCAGATGCTGAGCGACAGGCTCTACCCATTCCGGATCGATGCGCGCCGCGATGCGCCCCCACAGGCGGCTGGTTTCGACCAGTTCAGCCACAATGACCCATTTCGGCGGCTTTTTGAATAAACCGGAACCAGGGAAAATAGAGAAACGCGCATTGCGCGCACCTGTGAACTCCTGCTTGTCAGCATCTTTCATCCCGATATGCGACAGTAGCCCGGTCAGCAATGCGATATGGATTTCGCGGTACTCTGCCGGTTCACTGTTCACCGGGATCCCCAACTCTTTCACCACCTGGCGCAGTTGGGTATAGATATCCTGCCACTCGCGCACGCGCAGGTAGTTGAGGTAATCCAGCTTGCACTGGCGGCGGAACTGATTCGACGAGAGGGCTTTCTGCTGCTCGCCAAGGTAGTTCCACAGATTCACGAACGCAAGGAAATCAGACTCTTTATCGTGGAAACGACGGTGCTTTTCATCGGACGCCTGCTGCTTGTCCATTGGACGTTCACGCGGATCCTGAATAGACAACGCTGAGGTGATGATCATCGCCTCGCGTACACAGCCGTGTTTTTGCGCTTCCAACACCATGCGAGCCAGACGCGGGTCTACCGGCAACTGGCTGAGCTGACGCCCAAGTGGGGTTAATTTATAAGCAGTGGCCTGCTCATCAGTGGTGATAGCACCGAGTTCTTCCAGCAGACGCACACCGTCCTGAATATTGCGTTTATCCGGCGCTTCAACAAAAGGAAACGCGGCAATATCGCCCAGTCCCAGCGCGGTCATTTGCAGAATAACGGACGCCAGGTTGGTACGCAGGATTTCCGGGTCGGTAAATTCCGGACGGGAGAGGAAATCGTCTTCTGAATAGAGACGAATACAGATCCCTTCGGAAACACGCCCGCAGCGCCCTTTACGCTGGTTAGCAGAAGCCTGGGAAACCGGCTCAATCGGCAGGCGTTGTACTTTGGTACGGTAACTGTAGCGGCTGATACGCGCAGTACCGGGGTCGATCACATATTTAATACCCGGCACCGTCAGCGACGTTTCCGCAACGTTGGTCGCCAGTACAATGCGTCGCCCGCTGTGTGACTGGAAAACGCGGTTCTGCTCACTGTTAGACAGCCGCGCATAGAGTGGCAACACTTCCGTATGACGCAGATCGCGCTTGTTCAGCGCATCGGCGGTATCGCGGATTTCACGCTCACCGCTCATAAAAATCAGGATATCGCCCGGCGCTTCCTGGCTTAGTTCATCCACCGCATCGAAAATGGCCTGTAGCTGATCGCGCTCGGTATCGTCCGCCTCTTCGACAATGGGTCGGTAGCGTACTTCCACCGGATAAGTACGACCGGATACTTCAATGATCGGCGCATTATTAAAGTGGCGCGAGAAACGCTCCGGATCGATGGTCGCCGACGTAATGATAATTTTCAGATCCGGACGCCGGGGTAGCAGCTCTTTCAGGTAGCCGAGCAGGAAATCAATGTTCAGACTGCGCTCGTGCGCTTCATCGATAATAATGGTGTCGTACTGCATCAACAGGCGATCCTGCTGGATTTCTGCCAGCAGGATGCCGTCAGTCATCAACTTCACCAGGGTGTTGTCGCTGACATGATCGCTAAAACGGACTTTATAGCCGATACAAGCGCCCGGCTCGGTTTGTAGCTCTTCGGCAATGCGGTTTGCGACGGTGCGTGCCGCCAGGCGGCGCGGCTGGGTATGGCCAATCAGCCCTTTCACCCCACGACCCAGTTCCATACAAATTTTTGGCAACTGGGTGGTTTTCCCGGAGCCGGTTTCACCCGCAACGATCACGACCTGATTGTCACGTACAGCCTCAAGGATCGCCTGTTTCTTCTGACTTACCGGCAGGTTATCGGGATAGGTAATGGCGGGACGTGAGGCTTCACGCAGCATCACCTTCCCTGCGGCTTCGTTCATCTCCTGAGCCATCGCCTGAATAATGCCCTGCTGTGCTTCAGGATTTTTAACTTTCTTTGCTCCCTGCAGGCGGCGGGCAAAACGCAACCGATCGCGTAGCATCAGCGAGTCTAACTGCTGATGAAGATCGGATAAGGTCAATTTCTTTTGTTCTGTCATAGTGTTATCGGTCAGCGCACTGACGGGAAAAATCTCTTTGGCTTAATACTTGTAGGATACCACATCGTAATAAATCATTTCTTGTTCAAGAAATTTGAATAGAGGATTCGATATATTGCGCTATTCATGCAGCAATTTTGTGAATAGAGTGTCATTCAGTAACGGGGCACGCGCCCCCATATCAAATAACAAGGATACACCCATGAGCAAAGTATTAGTTCTTAAATCCAGTATTCTGGCAGGGTACTCTCAGTCTGGTCAGTTGGCTGACTATTTCGTTGATCAGTGGAAAGCAAAACACGCCGCTGATGAGATCACCGTTCGCGATCTGGCGGCAAACCCTATTCCGGTGCTGGATGGCGAACTGGTTGGCGCGCTGCGTCCTTCCGACGCCCCGCTGACACCGCGTCAGCAGGAAGCGCTGGCCCTTTCTGACGAACTGATTGCAGAACTGCAAGCGCATGATGTGATCGTCATTAATGCCCCGATGTACAACTTCAACATCCCGACACAGCTGAAAAACTATTTTGACCTGGTGGCTCGTGCTGGCGTCACCTTCCGTTATACCGAGAAAGGCCCGGAAGGTCTGGTAACCGGTAAACGCGTTGTTGTTGTTTCCAGCCGCGGCGGTATTCACAAAGATACCCCAAGCGATCTGGTTGCACCGTACCTGAAACTGTTCCTGGGCTTTATCGGTATTACCGACGTGAACTTCGTGTTTGCAGAAGGTATTGCTTACGGTCCGGAAGTTGCCACCAAAGCGCAGACCGACGCAAAAGCGGCGATCGACAGCCTGGTCGCAGCCTAAGTGTTATTACCCTCCTGCGCTCGCAGGAGGGTTCTGTTTCTCCAGCAATGTCTCCACTTCCTTATCTGCTTTAATATTGATGTCGTGCTCGATCTTCACATTCATATTGATGGTAATCGGCTCTTTCGGCGCAGCCACTTCAATCCTCGGCGTACAGGCAGCCAGCATCATCGTCATCATTATCACTGGCAGGGTTTTCATTGTTTATCCTCACACTCTATTCCGTTCGCACAGGGAACCGCAGGCAGCTTTGCCTTTTGTTTTAGTAGCGACTGAAGATTGTCGCCGAAGCGCAAACTGCGCCACAACGCAAAGACATTCTCTTCGTGGGTATAGTTCAGGTTCACCGTATTACTTTTTCCTTCTACAAAACTGGTGCCTTTAATGGCCGCCTTCATTTTTAGCACGCCCTGACGGTCCAAATTGAGCGTCGTCCATGAGCGTGAAATCTCCATATAGCGCAGCCAGTTGATAGCCGCACCGGCTGCTATGTTGTCTTTCACCAGCGCATCTGCCGTGTCTTTATCCACGCGCAAAGTCATGGGGCCGGGGTTATGCAGCCAGCCGTCTTTGATAATCCATGTGCCGTTGTTATCGAGCCATAACGGTAGCGCGCCGTCAAAAGGACCAGACATCGCAAACTGTTTAGGGTTAATGGCGCTGATTAACTCGCTTGATGAGATATTGCGCAAGCGGAGCAGAGCCGGATCGCGTTGCGGTAAACGTAACTGACTCATCGTGACCTTGCCGCCCAACACATCAATACTGACGTTACTCAACTGTAAGGGATTTTCTTCACTCCAGGGATAACTGCCCTGTAAATCGGCGGCAATATTGCGTGCCGTCACCTGGTTAACCACTTCGCCAATACGCAACGAAACCGGCCTGCGTGTACCCAGTTGCCAGTGACCTTCGCGGTAACGGAAAGGAAGAACAAAATCGACACCGGAGAGTTGGTTATCCGGCATCCAGGCGCTGCCGCCACGCAACACCCCGTGCCCACCCGCCTCAAAACCCTGCCCGGCGGCGGCAGAAAAGGCCACCTGGGCATACAAAGAACCGTCCAATAAATTCATCTTCCAGTCTGGCGGCACCAACGGCTGGAACACTGTCAGCGACTGGCGCGGCCACCAGGCCTGGCCGCGCAGGCGCTCACCGTCCCAGCGTCCGTTTACCCGTACCGGGCCAATTTTTTCAGCGCGTAAATCGCCTTTGAACTGGAAGATGGTGGGTTCGCTCCCTTCTACGCTAAACGTTAACGTTGAAGGTGGCAGCACGCTCCCGCCAGTGAAGGTGGTCTTCCCGGCATCCAGGGTTAACGCGCCACTAAAAAAGGGGTGATCCTCATCGCGCAACCAACGCACCGGCTCATTCAACACCAGACGAGGCGAGCTTACATGCATCGTGCCGTACTGCAACTGGTCGAAACCGGTAGATAGATCGCTGAGCAAAATGGTTTTGTCACGCCATTCGCCGCGTCCGTTGACATCCCAGCGGGCGCTCATTGGGGTAAAGTTACCCGTCCCCCAGTAACGCCATTGCCACAAACCATCGTCTGGCAGAAAATCACGCGCCTGGCCGTCAAGGTGTAAAACAAAATCCCCCATCGCATTTTCATGGGCACGCAAAATGGCCTGTAAGCGCCCGTCCACGCCTTTCGGAGTAACTTTAACGCCCGCCAGTGGCCAGCGAATATCATCAATATTGAGCGCGTCGATCACGCGTCCGCTTGAGCGCAACAGCGCGCCGGGCGTAAATGCCAGTGTCGGGTCGCTGAGCCCGCCCGTCAGATGCGCAGGCAGCACGGCGTAGAAGATCATCTCTCCCTGTTTAGCTTCACCCGTCAGTTGCAGTGGCATATCGCTGTTCACCATATTCAGACGCCCCGGTCCTATGGTGAGTACCGCATTCCCTTTTCCGGCATCGCCCTGCGTCAGAACGTTCAGACGCCCGCTGATTTCTGCTTTCTGCAAACCCTCCTGCCAGCCATCAATACGTAATCCGACGCGCCCGCTTAGTGGGAAACCCTGATAAGGCCAGTTCCAGCGCCCATCGCTGATGGTTAACCGTTCACGTGTCGCCTGCCAGGGCAGATCCAAAATAGGTTCCGGATTGTCGCGTGCGGTAATAATGAGTTGCCCTTCATTATTGCGCCACTCCAGATCGGCATCGACCAGCGACGGTTCCGTTGGCAGCGTGAGCGTGGTCTGGGCATGGCCATTAACCGGTATGCCGTTAGGTACATTTGGCAGGACAAACTCGCCGCTCAGCGTGACAGGCTGTTCGCCCTCGATCAGACGTAACTGCATTTGTGTCAGGGTGAGCATCTGTCCGCGCAGACGGGCCTTAAAGGAGACCTGGTCGCCGTTATAGTGAAGATCCTGATTCTCTTTGGATAACGCCAGCGAGATTTTTCCTTGCCACTCTTGCCAGGGCGAGACGGTGAAACGGTCAATGTTAACCCACGTTTTCGGCAACATGGATTGCCATTCGGCCAGCGTTGTCGGCGCACCTGGCGACGGTTCTGTCTCAGGAAGTTTCGCTAAACAGGTGGTGTTGATGTCCAGCGACCCTATATCCAGTTTCCAGCGGCTCGGGTGCGTCAGTTGCGCATTTTTGACCAGCGCCACAGGACAATCTTCAATCAGGTAATGCAGGTCCGGGATTTGCAGCGAGTGACGGGTAAAACGTGGGCTTTCTTCGAAGACTATACGTGTGCCTGCGGGCAGCCAGATGCCTGCAAGCGTCGGCACCCAATACGCGAGCGTCAGCAGCAGCGTCAACGGCAGCAGAATAAACAGCAGTAGCAATGCGATTGCGGCTTTGTATTTACCCTTCATGGGCAGTTAATATCCTGATTTTGCGTATAATTAAGCCGATTCTGGCCATTATTGTGGCATGTTTAGCCTGACAGGTGAAGTCGCTGCCCCTTTTAAGCGTAGATGTTTTAAACTGTTTTATATGTCTCTGTTTATCAATTATTTTTTAGTATTTACACAATTATTTTAACCATGTTAATGTGGTGACAAACCTAATGGAGAAAGTCTTATGAAACTCGCGGTATACAGCACAAAGCAATACGATAAAAAGTATTTGCAGCACGTAAACGAGAAGTTCGGCTACGAGATTGAATTTTTTGACTTTCTACTCACAGAGAAAACGGCAAAAACGGCTAATGGCTGCGAAGGCGTCTGTATTTTTGTTAACGATGATGGCAGTCGCCCGGTTCTGGAAGAGCTGAAAAAGCATGGCGTTAAATTCATCGCACTGCGTTGCGCTGGCTTCAATAACGTCGATCTGGATGCGGCAAAAGAGCTGGGACTCCACGTGGTTCGAGTGCCGGCATATTCCCCGGAAGCCGTGGCAGAACACGCTATCGGTATGATGATGGCACTGAACCGTCGTATTCACCGCGCGTATCAGCGCACCCGTGATGCCAACTTCTCACTCGAAGGGCTGACGGGTTTTACCATGTACGGTAAAACGGCGGGGGTTATCGGTACCGGGAAAATTGGCGTTGCCGCGCTGCGGATCCTGAAAGGTTTTGGTATGCGCCTGCTGGCGTTTGATCCGTACCCGAGCGCTGCCGCACTCGAGTTAGGCGTAGAATATGTCGACCTTACGACGCTCTTTTCCGAGTCTGATGTTATCTCCCTGCACTGCCCACTGACGCCAGAAAACTATCACCTGCTTAACCAGGCGGCCTTCGATCAAATGAAAGATGGCGTCATGATCGTTAACACCAGCCGTGGCGGTCTGATTGATTCGCAGGCAGCGATTGAAGCGCTGAAAAACCAGAAAATCGGTTCGCTTGGGATGGATGTGTACGAGAACGAACGCGATCTCTTCTTTGAAGACAAATCTAATGACGTCATTCAGGACGACATTTTCCGTCGCCTGTCGGCCTGCCATAACGTGCTCTTTACCGGGCATCAGGCATTTTTGACGGCAGAAGCGCTGATCAGCATTTCAGAAACCACACTGAATAATCTGCGCCAGCTTGAGAACGGCGAAACCTGCCCGAACGCACTGGTGTAAACACTGAGGTTCCCTTCATCCGAAGGGAACCCTTTAAGACAATTCCTGCCAACACTCAATTACCGCAGTCTGTTACTATCCTGCCGTTACGTTGATTTTCTTTGAGGACCCAATGAAAAGGATCATTACCCTGTTAACCTTTGGCGTGCTGCTATCCGGCTGTGTAAGCCATGGTGTGAGCAAGAATTCAGTAAACGAGACGCAGCTTGCACAGCATCGCTTCGTGCTCGATACGGTCAACGGACAAGCTGTCGAGAAAGGCGAGCATCCGGCAGACATCCATTTTGACAATAAAATGGTTGTCTCTGGCAGTATGTGCAATCGCTTTACGGGCCAGGGGAAATTGTCCGAAGGCACGCTGACGGTGAAAAAGATGGCCATGACGCGCATGATGTGTGCTGATGCCGAGCGCAACGCACTGGACAACATCATCGGTAAAATGCTCAGTGAAGGTGCCCAGGTCGATCTGACCGATGGTCAGCTTACGCTGACAACTGCCGATCAAACGTTAATTTATACCCAGGCCGATCAGGCTCAGTAAGCGCCACAACTTCCGGCGGCAAGCGACTGTTCGCTACAACGTTTGCCGTTAGGAAGTGCACACATCCCGATTGCAGATCCATCCAGTTGGCGTGCGACAGACAATGACCCACCGACCATTGCACAATTCGCCTCACCGCTGCTGGACATTGACGCACGTAACCCCGGCGCCACATGTGCGGCCGTTGCCTGCTGAACGGGTTCACTGCTGCATGCAGAGAGTAATAAAACAGCACACCCTACCCAAAACGCTGAACGCATTTTTCATCCCCCAATGATTTAGCAAAACCTAAGCATCATAGGCAGCACAGTCCGTTACGTCGAGACCGAAACTGCACCTTTATGCGCTCTGGAAACATTTTGATGCTATTTTTTGCGCAAACGCAAAATAGCACATCGCAAGACAGTAATTGACGTTATGCCTGAAACGGATTTTGAGATAAGACGCAGTCAAAATTGATGTATAACGAGACAATCGTGCGCCATTGTGCAGGCTGGAAATAAAAAAACCTGTCAGATGGACAGGCTTCGAAGATGTTTACTCACACACCTTTTTAGCGTTGTGCCTTACGGAAGAACTGCTCCATCGATTCCCGTACATGTTCATCCGGATTTTCGGCAAGATCACCCTCTCCCGAGGAATGCCGGACAATATTATTATGCCCTTGCAGAAGAACCGGTGGCTGATCTGTGTAAGCTGCCGCCGAGCCCAATGATAAAATCAGTAAAAACCACGCCGTTCTTAACGTCTTACCCATCATCAATGACCCTGTAAGTTGATAACTTGCAGCGGCTATATTGCGGGAGCAAAAGTAAAAAGCTGTATGCGATGTTTAAACGTATCCAGGAAGCTGTGAGCAACTGCATTGGCAGAAAAGACATTGCGCGCCAACAGGCCCCTGCGGATCCCCGGATAAAAGGCAGATTGCGTGTACAAAAAAGGCCCGCCAGAGCGGGCCTAAGACAGGCAAACTATTAACGGAAATTATCCGGCGTGATGCTCAATCACTTTTTGACTGTTCTCAATGGCAATTTTCCTGGGTTTTTCATGCTCAGGAATATCCTGGTAGATATTCACCTCTAAAAGGCCGCTTTCCAGTTTCGCATTGCTGACCTTAGCATGCTCTGGCAGCGAGAAACTTAACCGAAAATCAGAACGTCGTATGCCTCTGTAAATCCAACCTTGTTCATCCTGAGAGTCATTAACCGCACGTTTACCAGAGATATGCAGCGTGCCGCCTACGGTTTCGATTTCCAGCTCGTCTTCTTTCCAGCCTGGAACGCTTACGTTTAGAAGGTAGTTATTTTCGTCGACTTTTTTCAGGTCATAGGCCGGTAACGCCGAGACAGGCGAATCCCCGGTTAACTGACTAAAAAGTTTGTCGATACGGTTGAATCGGTCAGCAAAGACAGAATCAGAAAAGCCCGGAAGTGCTGACAAGGTTCTGAGTGCCATAAATTAACCTCCTGAATATTGGATTCAAAAGTTCAAGTTAAAGGCAAGCGTGGCTTGTCCGCTGATAAAAATAAGCGCCGAAAACGGTTTTTCAAGCCCTGAAGGAAAATTTTTTTCCTGCGACCCGCTACAGACATTCGCATACCGTCCTCGCAAAACGAATTAGTGCTACTCAAGGGAAAATGGCGATCACAAAATTGCGCTATTTTCCGGGAGTGGACATAACGCGACGTACTCAACAGGTTACGACCAGCGCCGAACGACGGAATACAATACATTTCTCAGGCTTATAACTTTCGCTAAAGCCCATGAGATCAAAAACCTTTGGTTCCTTGCTGTCTATACTGACTGAAAGCATGATGAAGGGCGGCGGCAGGTATGGAAAGAAAACGGACTGCGAGTCATAACCCTGAAAGCGAAACGAACATACGCCAGAACGAACGTGATAAATCTATTTAATAAAAAAATGCTTGTAACTGCTCTGCTGGTGCACCACAGAGTCGCGATGCAAGCATAAAGCCGCTTTAAAACTGACATTTAAGCAATGAGAGTTTCCATATGATCACTATTGACGGTAATGGCGCGGTCGCTTCGGTGGCGTTCCGCACCAGTGAAGTTATCGCCATCTATCCTATTACCCCCAGTTCAACCATGGCTGAGCAGGCTGATGCCTGGGCCGGGAATGGACTAAATAACGTTTGGGGTGATACGCCACGCGTTGTGGAGATGCAATCAGAAGCCGGGGCCATTGCTGCGGTACACGGTGCATTGCAAACGGGCGCGCTTTCTACCTCCTTTACCTCGTCGCAGGGTCTGTTACTGATGATCCCGACGCTGTATAAACTCGCCGGTCAGCTCACGCCGTTCGTTTTGCACGTGGCGGCCCGTACGGTTGCTACCCATGCGCTCTCTATATTCGGCGATCATTCCGATGTGATGGCTGTCCGTCAGACTGGCTGCGCGATGCTCTGTGCGGGGAGTGTGCAGGAGGCGCAGGACTTTGCGCTGATCTCACATATCGCGACGCTCAAAAGCCGTGTGCCGTTTATTCATTTCTTTGATGGCTTTCGTACCTCGCACGAAATTAACAAGATTGTACCGCTCTCTGACGATACGATCCGCGCCCTGATGCCACAGGACGAGATTGATGCCCACCGTTCCCGTGCGCTCAATCCTGAACACCCCGTCATTCGCGGTACCTCCGCCAACCCGGATACCTATTTCCAGTCACGTGAAGCGACTAACCCCTGGTACAACGCCGTCTATGATCACGTTGAGCAGGCAATGGAAGCGTTTGCCGCCGCCACTGGACGCCAGTACAAGCCGTTTGAGTATTACGGTCATCCTCAGGCTGAGCGCGTCATTATCCTGATGGGTTCGGCAATTGGTACCTGTGAAGAAGTCGTCGACGAACTGCTTACTTGCGGTGAGAAAGTCGGTGTACTGAAAGTGCGCCTGTTCCGTCCGTTCAGCGCGCAGCATCTGCTTGCCGTCTTACCGGAATCGGCAAAAACTATAGCCGTACTCGATCGCACAAAAGAGCCAGGTGCGCTGGCTGAACCTCTCTATCTGGATGTGATGACCGCGCTCGCAGAAGCCTTTAATAGCGGTGAACGTGAAACCCTGCCCCGCGTTATCGGTGGACGCTACGGATTATCATCCAAAGAATTCGGTCCTGATTGCGTACTGGCCGTCTTCAATGAACTGCGCGCCAGCAAACCTAAACCGCGTTTTACCGTCGGCATTTATGATGACGTGACAAACCTGTCGCTGCCATTGCCGGAAAACACGTTGCCATCAAAATCCCGACTGGAAGCCCTGTTTTATGGACTTGGCAGTGACGGGAGTGTTTCGGCCACCAAGAACAACATCAAGATTATTGGTAATTCAACGCCGTGGTATGCACAGGGGTATTTTGTTTACGACTCCAAAAAAGCGGGCGGCCTGACAGTTTCGCACCTGCGCGTCAGTGAGCACCCGATTCGCTCAGCCTATCTGGTCTCGCAGGCGGATTTCGTTGGCTGCCATCAATTGCAGTTTATTGATAAATATCAGATGGCAGAGCGCCTGAAACCTGGCGGCATTTTCCTGCTCAACACCCCGTACAGTGCCGACGAAGTGTGGGATCGACTGCCGCAGGAAGTTCAGGCCGTGCTGAACCAGAAGCAAGCCCATTTCTACGTCATTAACGCTGCGAAAATTGCCCGCGAATGTGGCCTGGCCGCACGTATCAACACGGTAATGCAGATGGCCTTCTTCCATCTGACCCGCATCCTGCCAGGCGACAGCGCGCTGGCGGAGTTGCAAGGGGCCATTGCCAAAAGTTACAGCAGCAAAGGTCAGGAACTGGTTGAGCGCAACTGGCAGGCGCTGGCAATGGCGCGCGAATCGCTGTTCGAGGTTCCGCTACAACAGGTGAATCCAGCCAGCGCGCCCCGCCCGCCCGTAGTCTCCGATGCCGCCCCCGATTTCGTTAAAACCGTTACGGCCGCCATGCTGGCAGGCCTGGGTGACGCCCTGCCCGTCTCTGCGCTGCCGCCAGACGGTACATGGCCGATGGGCACCACTCGCTGGGAGAAACGCAACATCGCCGAAGAGATCCCTGTCTGGAAAGAGGAGCTCTGTACGCAATGTAACCACTGCGTTGCGGCCTGCCCACATTCAGCCATTCGCGCCAAAGTGGTTTCACCCGAAGCGATGGAACAGGCTCCGACAAGTCTGCATTCACTGGATGTGAAATCCCGTGATATGCGTGGACAGAAGTACGTGTTGCAGGTGGCGCCAGAGGATTGCACCGGGTGTAACCTGTGCGTGGAAGTCTGCCCGGCCAAAGATCGTCAAAACCCGGAAATCAAAGCCATCAATATGATGTCGCGTCTGGAGCACGTTGAAGAAGAGAAAGTGAATTTCGACTACTTCCTCAATCTGCCGGAAATTGACCGCAGCAAACTGGAACGTATCGATATTCGTACCTCGCAGCTTATCAGCCCGCTGTTTGAATACTCCGGCGCCTGTTCCGGCTGCGGCGAAACGCCGTATATCAAGCTGTTAACCCAACTGTATGGCGATCGCATGCTGATAGCTAACGCCACCGGGTGTTCGTCGATTTATGGCGGTAACTTACCTTCCACGCCGTATACCACCGATGCGGCAGGACGTGGCCCGGCATGGGCGAACTCCCTGTTTGAGGATAACGCCGAGTTTGGTCTGGGCTTCCGCCTGACAGTCGATCAGCACCGCAAACGCGTGATGCGCCTGCTGGAACAGTTCGCCGCGCATATTCCAGGCGAACTTAACGATGCGCTGCATGCCGATGCGACACCGGAAGAGCGTCGTGAACAGGTTGCCTCGCTGCGTCAGGCACTGGCCGGTGTCGAGGAAGCCAAAGAGCTGTTAACCGATGCTGATGCGCTGGTCGAGAAATCGATCTGGCTGATTGGCGGCGACGGCTGGGCCTATGACATTGGCTTTGGTGGTCTGGACCATGTGCTCAGCCTCACCGAGAACGTCAATATCCTGGTGCTCGATACGCAATGTTATTCCAACACCGGCGGTCAGGCATCCAAAGCCACGCCGCTTGGTGCGGTCACCAAGTTTGGTGAACATGGCAAGCGTAAGGCTCGCAAGGATCTTGGCGTCAGCATGATGATGTACGGCCATGTTTATGTGGCGCAGATTTCACTTGGCGCGCAGCTCAACCAGACGGTAAAAGCGATTCAGGAGGCGGAAGCCTACCCTGGACCGTCGTTGATCATTGCCTATAGTCCCTGTGAGGAACATGGCTATGATCTGGCATTAAGCCATGATCAGATGCGTCAACTTACGGCAACCGGCTTCTGGCCACTGTATCGCTTCGACCCACGCCGTGCGGATGAAGGCAAATTGCCGCTGGCGCTCGATTCCCGTCCACCGTCTGATGCGCTGGCCGAAACGCTGCTCAATGAGCAACGCTTCAGGCGGCTTAACGCCCAGCAACCAGAGGTGGCAGAACAGCTCTGGAAAGATGCCGCCGCCGATCTGCAAAAACGCTATGACTTCCTCGCCCAAATGGCAGGAAAATCGGAAAAAAGCTCGACGGAATAACAAGATAAGTAGAGCAAAAAGCCTGCATATTTGCAGGCTTTTTATTTCTGCGCGTCTTGCAACAGACGGCGCATCTGGTGGATGATAAACCTTCCCCGCGCCGAGTTGTAAAGGACACCCAGCATGCGACACCATCCCGTAAAATCCTCCCGTATTGCGTCCATTGGCTATGACGAACGCACAAACACGCTGGAAGTCCGTTTTCACGATAAAAGCACCTGGCAGTACCACGGCGTGCCCGAAAGAATTTTCACAGTATTTCTGACGGTTGTATCGAAAGGCCGCTATTACGATGGCGTAGTGAAAGGCAAATTTCCGGAAAAGAAAGTGGCCTGAAAGACAGGTAAAACCTCACAGTACGCGCAAAAAAGTGGCGCATTGTCTGAAAATCCTGCCATAACAGACGCCGCTGATATAAAACTGTCAAATAAATGAGCCATACTCATGTTCAGACCTGAACATTGGTCTGACGACTCCTTAGCCATTGAGAACGATTGAATGAAATTAAGCAGAACTCGCCGCACGATGCAGATTCACTGGAGCCTGCAGCGTCAACGCGAAAACCAATGGAAGAAGTTCAGCCTTGTGCTGACTAACCGCAGATCCTGAATACTTGTCTTTGTCCGCCATTATGTTCCCTCAACGTAACGGCAATGCCCTTTTCTCTTACCGCTAAACGCCTCAATAAGTGCTAACAATGATCATTCTGGTGAGAGCCGTTAAGCAATAGTCATTTTTCGCGTTATAACATTTGCAGAGCCGATCCGGTTTGGGTAATGTGCTCTTCTGCTTTTTCACCTCTGGCATTAGAGAACAGTTATGAGACTGGGTATTGCTTTCCCCATCATCGTATTTATCGTCGCTGTCGCATTTCTCAGTTGGTTTATTATCGGTGGCTACGCTACGCCGGGCTAATAGCGGCATTCATTCCTGCCATCGTCTCCGCGATAAAAATCCTGTATTCGCCGTCAAGCATTGCTACAATCTCGCTTTAGCGCCCATATCTGTTGGTCAGGCATGCCTGATTGACGTTGAACACCTGAATTGAGCCTTTTTTTCATGTCGCAAAATCAAGAAATTACCAAAAAAGAACAATACAATCTGAACAAGCTGCAAAAACGTCTGCGCCGTAATGTGGGCGAGGCGATTGCCGACTTTAATATGATTGAAGAAGGCGACCGCATCATGGTCTGTCTCTCCGGCGGTAAAGACAGCTATACCATGCTGGAAATTCTGCGCAATCTGCAACAAAGCGCGCCGATCAATTTCAGCCTTGTGGCGGTCAACCTCGATCAGAAACAGCCGGGCTTTCCGGAGCACATTCTGCCAGCTTACCTGGACCAGCAGGGTGTCGAATATAAGATCGTCGAAGAGAACACCTACGGGATCGTAAAAGAGAAAATTCCGGAAGGGAAAACCACCTGTTCGCTCTGCTCACGCCTGCGTCGCGGCATTTTGTACCGTACGGCCACTGAGCTGGGTGCCACTAAGATCGCGCTGGGTCATCACCGTGACGACATTTTGCAAACGCTGTTCCTGAACATGTTCTATGGCGGCAAAATGAAAGGCATGCCGCCAAAGCTGATGAGCGATGATGGCAAACATATCGTGATTCGCCCGCTCGCTTACTGCCGCGAAAAAGATATCGAGCGTTTTGCCGCAGCAAAAGCATTCCCTATCATTCCCTGCAACCTGTGCGGTTCACAACCGAACCTGCAACGTCAGGTTATTGCCGATATGCTGCGCGACTGGGATAAACGTTATCCTGGGCGTATTGAGACGATGTTCAGTGCGATGCAAAACGTAGTGCCTTCGCATCTGAGCGATACCACCCTGTTTGATTTCAAATCTATTCATCACGGTTCTGCGGTAGTGGACGGTGGCGACCTCGCCTTTGACCGCGAAGAAATCCCTTTACGGCCAGCGGGCTGGCAGCCTGATGAAGACGACGGCGATTTCGCTGCCAGTCGCCTCGATATACTTGAAATCAAGTAAGCCATCAGCCCTCTACCACAGAGGGCTTTTTTCTATCTGTGCGGCGGTGGATCGACAATGGGCCGAGGGTCCGGGTCGAACGGCGGGTCGGGAATGGGCTGCGGCTTTGGTATAGGGTCAGGCACTGGAACCGGATCTGTTGGAAGTGGGTCGCTCATCTGCAGTGGGGTTAATGTATGCATTTTTGCCTCCTTCTTCGCATTGCCATCCTTTAAGGGTAGACCGGACAAACTGAGAGGCAAAAAAAAGCCGACTCTTTTAAGTCGGCGTCGTACGAATCAATTGTGCTATGCAGTAATTCAAAAAAGGAAGTAAGACAATATGGAGCGCAACGCCCATCGCTTGACGTTGCATTCACCTGCGAGTGCAATATTGCACTGGTTGCGTAGAGCATTTATTGATATCGCTCAAAGTAAACGGCGTTTTTATGTTCAATTTTTGTTAAAAAAGTGAAATTTTACAGCCATTTACTACGATGCAACCACCAGGTAACACCCCCTATCAGGATGACCAACATAATGCAGAAAAGTGCGAAGCCAAATCGCCAACCGCCGCCGGGTATTCCGCCTAAATTGACACCGAACAACCCGGTCAAAAAGGTGCTGGGCAGGAAGACCATTGCCATCAACGACATGGTGTAAGTTCTGCGCGCTAACGACTCCTGCATCACCTGCGTGATTTCATCCGTCATCACCGCCGTGCGCGCGATACAGGCATCAATCTCATCAAGTCCCCGCCCCAGTCGGTCTGCAATATCTTGCATACGACGACGCTGATCGTCGGTCATCCACGGCAGCCGCTCGCTGGCCAGACGGGCAAAAACATCTCGCTGTGGCGCCATATAGCGACGCATCACAATCAACTGTTTACGCAGTAATGCAAGGAAACCTCTGGGGGGAATCTCCTGATCAAGTAAATTGTCTTCAAGGTCGATAATCTTATCGTGTAGCTCTTCAATAAACTCGCTGGCATGGTCGGTCAATGCATCACAAACATCCACCAGCCAGCCGCCGCAGTCCGTCGGCCCGGTCCCTTCCTCCAGGTCGCTCACGACATCATCCAGCGCCAGCACCTTACGCTGACGCGTTGAGATAATCATCCGTTCATCCATATAAACGCGCACGGCAACCAACTGGTCCGGGCGCTCGTCTGTGCTGCCGTTAATGCAGCGCAGCGTGATAAGCGTACCTTCCCCTACGCGACTGACACGTGGACGCAGGCTTTCACCGGCCAGCGCGTTACGCACGCTATTAGGTAACTGCGGCGTTGATGCGAGCCATTGCGCGCTCTCCTGATTGGTATAATTCAGATGCAGCCAGCAAGGATGCTGTGCATCAATCACATCATCAGGTTCCAGCGGTTTGACTCCGCCCTTTCCATCCAGACGCCAGGCGAAAACCGCATCCGGAATATCAACATCCGTTCCTTTGATCGCTTCCACAGCGCCTCCCCTTCAACATAAGTGCTGTTGTCAGTCTAGCTCTCTGCGCCCGTTAAGCAACCATCATGCTGAATTCGTTACAAATATTAAAAAAAAAGCCCGCATGAGCGGGCCAGAGGCGGGATGACCTGAAAATTAGAACGAATGCCAGTAATTTTCCTAGTTACCAATAGCAGGGCTTACCTGACGATTTCTACGATTTTCGAAAGGAACGCTTGAGGGTGTCGTAACGGGGCCGATGTCTTTTACCTGGTTGTCCGCCAGACGGAACTTAGAGGTACGAGCCTGCAGTTCGATAACCCGGTTTTTCAGAATGTCAGAAGAACCTGCCAGTTCTTCAACCATGGTGACATTACTCTGTGTCACTTTTTCCAGCTCAGACAACGCCAGTGTAATCTGCGAAATGCCTTTTTCTTGCTCCAGGGTCGATACAGCAATTTCACCCATTAACTTGCTGACCACACTCGCACCGGCGACAATTTCATGCATATTTTGTTCGGCCTGGTTGACGACTGCCGCCCCTTGCGTGACGTTTTCCGTGGTGACGGCAATCAGCGACTTAATATTTTTGGCCGCTTCGGCGCTGCGGTGCGCCAGGCCTCTGACTTCTCCTGCTACAACAGAGAAGCCTTTACCGTGATCCCCCGCTCTTGCGGCTTCCACAGCAGCGTTCAGCGCGAGAATATTTGTCTGAAAAGCAATGCCATCAATAAGAGAGATGATATCTGCCATTTGGCCCGCGCAGTCAGTAATGGACTGCATATTTTTCGCCACCTGCCCCATCAAGTCGCCACCTTTACGCGCACTCGCACTGGCATCGTTCGCCCGGGTACTGGCAAGCCGCGTGTTTTCGGCATTATTTTGGGTACTACTGGCTATCTGCTCCATACTGGCCGCTGTCTGCACCAGTGCCGCAGATTGCTCCTCAGTTTTAACCGACAGCTCGCCGCTTCGCGATGCCAGTTGATCGGAGAGATCCATTGCGTTCTGTGAAGAGAGACGAATTTCATTAACCAGCGTTGCGATACTTGCAGAAAGGCTATTAATGCCTGGAATTAACCGTCCGGCGCAATTGTTACCAAATTCGGGGATCGTAATCGACAGGTTGCCGGCGGTCACTTCTTCGATACTTTTCTTCACCGTATTAATTGGCGAGACTAAATAATACGTCATATACAGCCAAAGCAAACCCAATGTTGCTACCGAAACCACGCTAATTGCTGTAAATAAGGCCATATTTTTTGAGATGGCGATCACTAAAATATCGATAATGAAAAAAGAGGTAATCAGGAATGATAATATAAAGCTTCTTACACTAATATTTTTAAGCATGCGGCACCAACAATACTTCACGAGGGATAATATTCTTATAGCATTCGAAAATAACTTTTTCATCCCGAATTTGATCGTAAGACATGTTTAGCTTACCTTCGCTGAAATTTAACTTAAGAGTGGCATTAAAATCCAAAAACACAGAGATGCTGCAAATTTTAAAGTTAAGACATCTAAATAACTTGTCATGTCAGGAGGCAACCCGCCATGCAAAAAGCGGCTCTACATCTCAATAATTTAATCCATTACGCCGCTTAAATTATATTTAAGCCATGCTAAAATGATTCATAACCCTAAAGTTACTCATATGAATGCCGATAATAATAATTTACTTTTAATTCAGCTTAAATAGCAGTATAAATAATAAATATTTCCAACAACATAAATTCACCAGGTTAGCTGCTAGAATAAAAATTAGAATTAACTCTTTCCTTTTCAGCGGGCGTGAAATGCATAATGCTTTATGTATCGTGGGACCCCATACTTATCGGTATTTCTTTTGTTGTGGCGTTCATTGCCTCATTTGTGGCATTGGATAGCGCCAGCAAAATTTTTTCATCCACCGTTCGCGGCGCGCTGTTCTGGCGACTCTGTGGCGGTGCGACACTAGGCATGGGAATCTGGTCAATGCATTTTGTTGGTATGCTGGCAATGCGCATGCCGATCGTGATGCATTACGACTTAGTGTTAACCATTGCTTCCTTCGTTGTTGCCTTAATTGCCGCAACACTGGCTATCAACGTTGTTGTCAGCGAAGAGATACTGCCCTTTAAACGTCTTATACTGGCGACCTGTTTATTGTGTCTGGGCATAGTGGGAATGCATGCTCTCGGTATGGCCGCCCTCACCGATTACGTCACTCTCTACTGGAACACGCCGCGTCTCATCCTCTCTGTAACCATTGCTTTCTTTGCCTCCGGTTTTTCGCTATGGCTTGCCTTTGTTCGCCAGGTCAACCATCACGGCGCATTTATCTATCGGGTTTTCGCTGGTCTCGTTCTCGGTATCACGATATGCGCCATGCATTATGTGGCGATGAGCGCCGTTGAGTTTAGCAATGGTAAAGACAGCGCTGGAATTATTGTTCGCAGTACTGCCTATTACTCTACACATACCAGCGTGAGCGAAGCCGGTCTTTCAATTTGGGTCTCGACTTCCACGCTGATTGTACTGGGAATAATGCTGTTTATTTCACTCATTGACTCCCAGATCCGCACCTCGCGACTCACAGAGAGCCTGCGTCAGTTAAACCATCAACTGGAGATGCAGGCCCATTTCGACCCACTGACCAACCTGGCAAATCGAATCCAATTCGATATTTTACTGGATGCTTGCCTTGCCAGCGCAGCAGCCCAGCGGCAGCGATTTGCCGTATTGTTTATGGATCTTGACCGTTTTAAGCAGGTCAATGATGCCTTTGGACACCACGTTGGCGATTTATTATTGAAGTCCGTCGCCGTAAGACTTTCGACCTGCGTCAATGCAAAAATGACGCTGGCGCGCCTTGGGGGCGATGAGTTTATTTTGCTGGTACCTGATTGTATAGATGAGGAAATCACCATACTGGCAAAAAGACTGGTAGACACTATTCATTTTCCATTTTATGAACAAGGGCATGTGATAAACGTGTCATTAAGTGTTGGCATCAGTTTTTATCCCCTGCACGGTGACACCGTTCAGGATCTGAAATTTAAAGCGGACGCCGCGATGTATCGCGTCAAACAAAATGGGCGTAATGGCTGGGAAGTCTGGCATCCGGCAATAACTCACAATGCGGCAAACACTCCTTTTTTCCTCTCTGATATATCAATCAACCAAAAGTAAAGTTTGCTTATTGCAACGATACATATCAATTCACATTTTTTTGCGTTAGATTTTCCTCAAGTCTGATAATAAAACTGCCGAAAACGCTATTATTCGATAAGTTACAAAGACTAAAGCGACGCGCACGATAAGGGGATAAATCCATGCTTACAGATCGCCTGGATGCGCTAAACCTGTTGACAACACCCGTTTGGGTGATTTCACCTGAGACAGAAGAATTGCTCTTCACCAACGCAGTGGCGAAGAAATTGACCGCTGAGCGTTCAGTACGGGAATTGCGAACCGGTACATATTCGGCATATGCACATCACAGCCTGGCCATGTACCTGCCGGGTCTCAGGAATCAACACAATATTATTGAAGTCTGGACTGTTCACATTGATGGCGAAGAGGTGAGTTTAAGTTGTAAAGCCTCCCTGCGCGAAATCAGTGGGATAGGTGAAGTGATATTTTTTGAAGGATTATCCTCGGGAACATCCGCCAGAGTTAAAGCCAGCCGCTCAACAACATACCGCCATCGCAAACAAGGCTTTTATGCCCGTTTTTTCTATACCAACTCCGCACCTATCCTGCTTATCGATCCCGCCAGAGATGGCCTGATCGTTGATGCCAATCTCGCTGCACTGCGTTTTTACGGGTACTCGTACGATGAGATGTGCCAAAAGCACACCTGGGAGATCAACACCCTCGGACGTGGTATTTTGCCAGTGATGGCTGAAATCGCCCATCTGCCTGGCGGCCATAAGCCGCTCAATTTTGTACACAAGCTGGCTGATGGCTCAACCCGCCATGTTCAGACCTATGCTGGCCCGGTTGAAATCTATAATGACCGACTGATGCTATGCATTATTCACGATATCACTGAGCAGAAACGCCTTGAGCAGGAACTGGAATATGCCGCGCACCGCGATTTACTCACCGGTTTGCTCAATCGCCGACAGTTCTACCATCTGACTGAACAGATTATGCCGACCGCGTTCGATTTCAGCCTGTTGCTGGTCGATACCGACCACTTTAAACGCATCAATGATCAATACGGGCATCAGAAAGGCGATGAAGTCCTGATACAACTATCCCGCACGCTTGAGCAACATTGCCGACGCGGGGATTATGTTTTCCGCTGGGGCGGCGAAGAGTTTCTGTTGCTGTTGCCCCATACGACAGAGGAAATCGCTGTTAGCATCGCTGAACAGTTACGTCAGGCCGTCGCCAGTATCAATATTCCCCAACTTCCGGGATGTACTGTAAGTATTGGCGTGGCTCGTCATCTGGCGGGAGAATCGCTGGATGATCTGTTTAAGCGTGTGGATGAAGCGCTGTACCGTGCAAAAAACAGTGGGCGTAATAAGGTGCTGGCAGCCTGAATTCGTGACAAAAAAATGCGCCCTTGCGAGGGCGCTTTTCAACGATGGGCGTTATTTAGTGGATGCCCATCCGCCAGGCAAAATCGATCTCTTCTTTGAGCTCGCTATGCGAGAGCGTCAGCAAATCCGCGAATTCCAGCCTGAGTTGTTTTAATTTCTTAAGGTATTCCGCAGGCGTCAATCCGCTTTTATCGCGACGGAGATATTCAATTGCCAACTGAGTGGGGTCTAATTCGGTGTGCATATAATCCTCATGTGTGGTTAAAACATAATCACTATAACACATTATTTCGACCATTTTTTGACCAAAGTCGTATGCGCGTTCGTCTCCACGCTTCACATTCTTTCGATGGCAGGCACCAGCCTATGGGTAAACGGGGAAAATGCGGCGCTGGCGCTGCATAAGCGCCAGCGGAGATGTCGAAAAACGTTATACCCGTCAGAAAACTCAGTGCTTAATCAAATACATTGTGCGTGTATACGCCACATCTTCCGGGTTAGTGATGGGATAGCCTTTAAGCCATGGCTTAATCAGGCGACCATTGGTGTATTGATAGATAGGAATGATGGGTGCTTTTTCCGCGATGATCTTCTCAGCCGTGTTGTAATCCGCATTGCGGGCTTCGGCCTGTGTCTCCTGCGCAGCCTGATTCATGACCTTGTCATATGCCGGATCGTTAAAACGCGCGATGTTGCCACTATGGGGAGATGTCAACAGCGACAGAAAAGTAGACGGTTCATTGTAATCCCCCACCCATGAGGCGCGGATAACATCAAAGTTGCCGGTATTACGGCTATCGATATACGTTTTCCACTCCTGGTTTTGCAGTTTGACATCAATGCCCAGATTCTTTTTCCACATCGATGCCACCGCAATCGCGATTTTCTGATGCGTTTCGGAGGTGTTATACAATAACGTCAATTCCAGCGGACGTTGTGGGCCATAACCCGCGGCCTGGAGTAGGGTTTTCGCCTGGGCATTGAGCTCCGCCTGGCTCATCTTTTCCAGCGCCGAAGGCTGTGGTTTAAAGCCTGCGGTAACATCCGGTGTG
The DNA here is from genome assembly GCF_015167655.1 of Citrobacter sp. BDA59-3. NCBI lineage: Bacteria > Pseudomonadati > Pseudomonadota > Gammaproteobacteria > Enterobacterales > Enterobacteriaceae > Citrobacter > Citrobacter sp. BDA59-3. Next base: position 2,530,970 of record NZ_CP063427.1, on the reverse strand, counting down.
AATCGCCAGGCCGGCTTTTCCCCGGTTCCCAGCACCTTCTCAGCCATCACGCGGCGGTCTACGGTCATACTCAGCGCCAGACGTACGCGCGGATCGGCTGTCGGCCCTTTTTGCGTATTAAGGGCATAGTAATAGGTACCGAGCTGCGGTGGGGTGTAAACCTGGCCGGGAATCTCCTTGAGCAATTTCTGGTACTGATTTTTCGGGAAGGACTCTGTGATATCAATTCCCCCGGCAAGATAGCGATTTGTCGCCGCCGTTTCCTGATTGATCGGCACAAATGTCACTTTCTGAATGACGGTTTTACGGTTATCCCAGTAATGGGTATTCGGTTTGAGTTCAATTTTCTCATTCACCACCCGGTTTTCCAGCACGTAAGCGCCATTGCCGACCAGGTTGCCTGGACGCGTCCAGTCAGGGCCGCTTTCAACATTGGCTTTCTGCACCGGGTAAAACGCGAAATTCGCAGCCAGGTTCGCAAACCATGGCAACGGCTTATCGAGTTGCACCCGCAACGTATGGGCATCGACCGCCGTCACGCCAAGTTTATCCGGCGTCGCCTTGCCATCAACGATATCCTGCGCGTGGGTGATTCCTGCAAGCGCCGCAAACCAGGCAAAAGGTGACGTTGTTTTCGGATCGACCAGGCGCTGCCAGCTATAAACAAAATCTTGTGCGGTGACCGGCGTGCCGTCGGACCATTTCGCATCATTACGCAGGGAGAATGTCCAGACGCGGTTATCGCTGGTCTGCCATTTGGTGGCCACGCCAGGGATGATGTCGCCTTTCTCATTCTGATTGACCAGGCCTTCGTACAGATCGCGAATGACCTGAATCTCCGGCAGCCCTACCGCCTTCGCCGGGTCAAGCGATGCGGGTTCGTCTTTAATATGGCGAACCAACTCCTGTTTCTGAGCCAGCACCGTGCCCTGCGGAACATCCGCAGCCCAGGGCGATGAGGAAAAACCACAGAGTAAAAGCGCACAACTGAGCAACGAGACAGGATGCTTCATGAGATCCCCTTTTATGTTTTGAAGCAAAACGAAAGATGAGGTAATTATTTGTTTTAGAAAGAGCGAATGCAAATTTTCGTCGATGGAAAGTTGACGGCTATTCCTTTTTGCCTGAATACAGCAATAATTTGCCCAGGCGAGAAATATGCCCAACACTTGCAATAAGCCAACCAGAATAAGGATGACTATGCCTGCTTCACGCCCACGCCCGGAACGGGGTGCCTTTCCTTCCGGTAGCGAATATTACGGACACTCTCTGTTAGGTGCCCCGCTCATTTGGTTTCCGGCAACCGAAGCTTCACATGCCAGCGGGCTTATCATTGCGGGAACCCATGGTGATGAAAATTCCTCTATTGTGACGCTTTCCTGCGCCTTGCGGACATTGAAACCAGAACTTCGTCGACACCATGTTGTGCTGGCCGTCAATCCGGATGGTTGCCAGCTTGGCCTGCGTGCGAATGCCAGCGGCGTGGATTTGAATCGTAATTTTCCGGCCGCAAACTGGAAACCCGGCGAGACGGTTTACCGCTGGAACAGCGCCGCCGAAGCGCGTGATGTGGTGTTATCGACAGGTGATGCACCCGGCTCCGAACCCGAAACTAAAGCATTGTGCCAGTTGATTCACCAGGTCCGCCCCGCCTGGGTGGTGTCGTTTCACGATCCGCTAGCCTGTGTGGAAGATCCACGCGACAGCGCCTTTGGTCAGTGGCTGGCGCAGGCATTTAATTTACCGCTGGTCACCAGTGTCGGCTATGAAACACCCGGCTCTTTCGGTAGTTGGTGCGCGGATATGAATTTGCACTGCATCACACTGGAATTCCCGCCAGTTTCAGCCGATGAGGCCAGCGAGAAATACCTCAGCGCGATGACAGCGCTACTGCGTCATGATGTGGAGAGATGAAGCTGGCCAGGGGTGAATTGCAGCGATGGTTCGACATCTACCGCAAGCCAGGTAGGACCGTCGAGATCGGCAAAACGAACCTCACCCACCAAAGGTAGTGCCGCGGCAATGGCGCGTGAAGTACAGATCATGCAGCCCAGCATCAGGCCAAAACCCTGCTCGTGCGCCGCACGGGCCAACGCCAGCGCTTCTGTTAACCCGCCGGTTTTATCGAGCTTGATATTAACCATCTCATAGCGCCCCGCCAACGCGGCGAGATCCCGTTGCGTGTGGCAACTTTCATCAGCACAGATGGGCAAAGGATGGATAAAGTTATCCAGCGCGGCATCATCGCCTGCCGGAAGAGGCTGTTCGAGCATTGCCACGCCAAGATCTGCCAGAAGCTGGCAACGGGCAGCAAGACCTTCACTTTGCCAGGCCTCATTGGCATCAACGATCAACGTGGCTTCCGGTGCAGCGGCACGTATTGCCACCAGCCTTTCGCTGATCAAATGATCGTCAAGCTTCACCTTAAGCAACCTTGCCCCCGTCTCCCACAGCGCCGAGGCACTGGCGGCCATTTGCTCAGGCGTACCGATGACCACGGTTTGCGCAGTAGTGACTGTGGCGGGCAATGTCACGCCCACATACTGCCCGAGCGTCATTCCCTGTCGCCGGGCTTCCAGATCCCAAAGCGCACAGTCAACGGCATTACGCGCCGCACCGGCAGGAAGCAGTGTCTGGAGTTCTTCACGGGTCAAACGATTTTCCAGTTGCGGCAGGATCGTCATAATCTGCGCAATCACCGAAGCTTCGCTCTCGCCATAACGGGGATATGGTGTGCATTCACCTACGGCTTTCACGCCGTCTTCTTCCAGTTCAACAACCACTACCCGAGCCTCGCTGCGCGCACCTCGAGCAATGATAAATGGCGTGTGTAACGGCCAGGTTTCATCATAAACCTTAACGCTTCTCATCCCTTTCTCCTCTGCCGCCTTTTCCACGATTATAGATGTGAAATTAGGTTTGCCGTGGTCCTTGCTTTCAGAATACACTAGCGACGAAGTTAACTATATGTAAACAGGAAGATATATATGTCACAGCTTGTCCATTTCCAGGGTAATCCAGTTTCCGTTGCCGGTAAGATTCCGCAGGTCGGTTCCAAAGCTGCACCGTTCTCTCTCGTGGCGAAAGACCTGTCTGACGTTGCATTAAGCCAGTTTGCAGGAAAACGTAAAGTTCTGAACATTTTCCCGAGCATTGATACCGGCGTATGCGCCGCATCTGTGCGTAAATTTAACGAATTGGCAACAGGCGTAAACGACACTGTCGTTCTGTGCATTTCCGCTGACCTGCCATTCGCCCAGTCTCGCTTCTGCGGTGCGGAAGGTCTGAGCAATGTGATCACCCTCTCCACGCTGCGTAACGCTGAGTTTCTGGAAAACTACGGTGTGGGCATTTCCGAAGGCGCGCTGAAAGGTCTGGCGGCACGTGCTGTGGTGGTCATTGACGAAAACGACAATGTCATTTTCAGCCAACTGGTGAATGAAATCACCAACGAGCCTGACTATGCTGCCGCACTTGAAGTGCTGAAAGGCTAATAAAGTCTGCCCGGTAACGCGCTGTTTACCGGGCAATTCGTATTACTCGTCACCCTTCTTCTGGCTCAAACCATATTCCCGTAGTTTATTCGCGATCGCCGTATGCGAGACGCCAAGGCGCTTTGCCAGCTTACGCGTACTGGGGAAACTGCGATAAAGCTGTGTCAGTACCGAGCGCTCAAAGCGGCTGGTGATCTCATCAAGCGACCCTTCCATCGCATCTTCGCCGACAGGCAGGGTAGCGGCATCAAAATCCGGCAGCAGAATATCCTGTGAGCGTAGCTCGTAGCCTTCCAGTTGGGTAAGCGCACGGTAGATCGCGTTTTTCAACTGACGAACGTTACCCGGCCAGCCATAACGGGTCAGAACGTTACCCAGATCGGCCGACAATTTAGGCCGGGGAACGCCCTGCTCATCGGCAAAACGGGCAACAAAGAGTTCGGTCAGCGGCATGATATCCTGCGGACGCTCCCGCAACGGCGGTAGATTCAGCGTCAGAACATTCAGGCGATAATAGAGATCTTCGCGGAACATCCCCTTTTGCACGAGCTCCACCAGGTTGCGCTGGGTGGCGCAGATCACCCGCACATCGACGTGTACCTCATGGTCTTCCCCAACCCGGCGGAAAGTCCCGTCATTGAGAAAACGCAGCAGTTTAACCTGCATTCGCGCCGACATTTCGCCGATTTCATCCAACAACACAGAACCGCCATTCGCCTGTTCAAAAAAGCCCTTTTTCCCTTCCGGGGCATGACCAAACAGTTCACTTTCGACGGCATCTTCCGGAATCGACGCGCAGTTCAGCGCCAGGTAGGGTTTCGCCGCACGCGGACTGGCCATATGACAGGCTCGTGCCAGCAAATCTTTACCCGTCCCCGTGTCACCGGTAATCAGTAGCGGTGCCGTAAGTGTAGCCAGCTTCCGGGCCTGCTCCATCACCTGGCGCATCTTCGGACTGACGGCGACAATCTGGCTGAAAGCGCCCAGATCCTGTTGCGAAAGGTTTTGTAACTGACGTCCCATTCGGACGGTGGAACGCAGCATCACTACCGCACCGGTCAGAACCGGTTCGCCGGATTCGCCTTCCAGATGGACCGGGGTGATTTCCATCAGGAAATTTTGCCCATTAATGGCAACATGTTCGCTATGAGAGTTGTGCGGGTTGCTTTCCAGCCAGCGCGTGAAATTGAAACCGGAAATGAGCTGTACCGCGTTGTGATTGCGCAGTTTGCTCTGGTCCAGCGCAAATAGCTGGCAACTCGCCGGGTTCGCCAGTTCAATCTTCCCTTTCATATCCAGCGATAAAACGGGTTCCGGCAGCGCCTCGAGCACCGCACTCAGCGCACGATGCTCACGCTCGGAAGGCATCCACAGCACGGTGCGCACGTCGGTTACGCCAGGGATACGGCGAATCTCTGCCATCAGGCTGCTGAATGTATTGAACTCCAGGGCAGCAAAATTCAGGTAGATGCGCCCGACAGGGTCTATCTCTATTCCGCGTAAATCAATGCCGCGTAACACCAGTAAATCCAGCAGTTCGCGTGTCAGACCGAGTCGGTCTTCACAAAAGACTTCAAGACGCATGGAAATATCACCCCAGATAATCAACGAATGCCGGGATGATATGTCAGTTCCTCTCTGGCAGGAAGATGTCTGTCAAGAAATATTGACAGCATGGCGGAAAAGTGGGCGCTGTGCCGTAAAGTTAAACGCGCAGCGCACAATTTATAGTCATTACGCTTTGCCTTTTTGCACCGTCTCTTTGAGCTGTACCACCAACTGGCGACGAAAATCGCCAAGACGCGGTTTGTCATCGCCAAGCCACGGTAACGGGCGGCACAGTTCCATGGCTTTGATGCCTAACCGGGCTGTCAACAGGCCAGCGCCGATCCCCTGCGCCGCACGGGCGGAAAGCCGTGCGGCAAGATCTTGCGACATCCAGTCCATGCCCACTTCACGCACCATTTCACTGGCGCCGGCAAAGGCAATATTGAGCAGCACCAGGCGAAACAGGCGCAGTCGACTGTAATACCCCAGCTCAATACCATAAAGCGTGGCAATGCGGTTAATCAGACGCAGATTACGCCAGGCGATAAACGCCATATCCACCACCGCAAGCGGACTGACGGCAATCATTAATGTTGACTCAGCCGCGGAGCGACTGATTTCACGCCGCGCCTGGTTATCCAATACAGGCTGGACGATATGGGCATACAGCGAGACCACTTCCCTGTCATTTTGTGTCTCATGAATCGCAGCATACCAGCGCTGGAGTGCAGGATGCGCATGGTCTAGCCCGGCCTGGCGCGCCAGATTTTCACAAAATGCGCGCCCTTTCCCCGTACCGTGGCTGTGAAGCAGTTCCCGCGCCTCGTCTCGTGCCTGGGCTCGCTGCCGCAATCGCCATAGCCGACGCCACTCCGTCGCCACAGACCCAACGCCCGCACCGACAATCAATGCACCAGCGGCACACCCGCCCATGGCGACCCAGTCCTGAGTTTGCCAGGCATTCATCGCCCATTGCACGCCCTGACCGACAACGCTTGCGCCAAACAGCGCCATCCCGGTGAGCACCATTTTGCGCCACAGGCTGCGTTTCGGGTGCAGCGCCGCTTCTACTGCGGCTTCTGCCGGGCCTTCTTCGCGGATCTCGTCGGGATTGACTGGCGCGAAGTTATCAGCCAGATCGTCGCTGAATGTTTGCGCGGCCTTGACCTGCATGACGGTCTCCGCCTCCAGCGGTCCGGCAAAATCGATACGCGGTTTGAGGGGTTCACTCATCGCAATTTATCTCCCAATAAAAATTCCAGCGCAGCGTCCAGACGGATATGCGGTAATGGCTTATCCACATCCAGCGCCTGAGGGCGGAAGGACTCAAACTGAAACCCTTGTTTTTCCCAGAATGCCTGGCCTGGCAGACGCGCCGGCACCTCACCGGGGTAAAATGTCAGAGGTGAACCATCGCTCAGCCGGTGGCCACGTAAAGCAGGAATTTTCTCGCCATTGACATCAATCAGGCCACTCTGTGTCGCCTGGACAGAGGCCAGACCAACGCAGTCCATGCTGATCCCTTCAAACGCGGCGTTTTGCCACGCATCCTGAATCAGTTGCTGGAGCAACGACACCATATTGGCATGCTGGTCGAGCGTGACATGATCCGCCTTTGTGGCGGCAAACAGCAGCTTATCAATAACCGGCGAGAACAGACGGCGAAACAGCGTCCGCTGACCGTAGTGAAAACTTTGCATTAGTTGCGTCAGCGCCAGACGCATATCATTAAAGGCTTGTGGCCCGCTGTTGAGCGGCTGCAGACAATCCACCAGCACAATCTGGCGGTCAAAACGCAGGAAGTAATTTTTATAAAAATCCTTCACCACATGTTCGCAATAGTAGTTAAACCTTTCGCGCAGCATGCCCGCGTTAGTGTGTTTGCCCGCCTGCGCCAGTCTGGCTTCCCCCGTTTCGTCCACATTAGGCCATGGGAAAAACTGCAATGCAGGTGCGCCGGCCATATCACCGGGCAGAACAAAACGCCCCGGCTGAATAAAATGCAGCCCTTCGCGTTTGCACTGATGCAAATAATCTGTCCAGGCAGCGGCAATGTCTGCCAGACGGTTTTCATCGGCAGGCGCTAAAGGATCGAGCCCTTCACACAAGGCCTGCCACTTCTGCGACCATTCGCCACGTTGCCCCTGTAACAGGCCGCGCATCTGTCGTGACCAGCTTAGATAATCCTGAGCAAGCATCGGCAAATCCAGCAGCCATTCCCCTGGGTAATCGACAATTTCCAGATACAGCGTGGAGGTCTCTTTAAAATGGCGCAGCAGCGACTCCTGCGACCGGAAGCGCAGCGCGAGTCGAATCTCGCTGACACCGCGTGTCGGGGTTGGCCAGACGGGTGGCGTACCATAGAGCTGCGCAAGCCCTTCGTCATAGGTAAAACGCGGGATACCAAAATCACGTTGAGGAACGCGTTTGACACCAAGCAGCCGCTCTTCACGTACCGCGCTAAACAAGGGAAGCCGCGCGCCTGCGTGAACGTTAAGTAATTGATTCACCATTGCGGTGATAAACGCCGTCTTTCCGCTGCGGCTAAGCCCCGTAACGGCTAACCGCAGATGGCGATCCATTCCCCGGTTTACCAGGGCATTAAGTTCATTTTTCCAGCGTTCAATCGTCATTCCGTGCCGCCATGAAATCAGAAAATTTATTCATAGGATATATGAGATGAGGTGCACTTCGGCAGATATCAACGGTAGCGAGGCGAATGCCCCGCCGCCAGAAAGTTTATTTGGAGGTAATGACTGGCTTATTCAGACCGGCTATGCCGCCCATATTGATGACATGCTGGTAACCCATTTGCTGTAATGCCTCCTGGGCCAGCGTCGCCTGACGCCCGGAATTGCAGTACAGGTACAGGGTGTCCTCTTTTGCCAGTGGCGAAAAGGTTCCGGCCTGAATATCACTGAGCGGTATGTTCAGTGCGCCCTGAATATGTTCATGCTGATACTGCTCCGGGATCCGTACGTCGATCCAGTGCTCCGCGGCAAAAGTGGGTGTGCTGGCAGCGAGCGCAGCGGCGATAACCGTTTGTTTTAACATCTTTCCTTCCTTTGGTTTTGTTAATTCCTTCGCCAACTATACGCCCGGCTACAACCCGGTTGTAGCGCTGTAATCGCATTTTGCGCACGGGTTACTTCATAAAGCGTTTCGAGAATCGGCTCGCCGCGCGATTGAGCAACGGTTCAAGCGCAAAAGCCAACAACATTTTTACCGGGCGTCGCGCCACCGATTTCACCGCCCAGCCTGCAACTCCTGCCGGGCCATAGCGCAACGCGGCCAGCAGGACAACTTTCCCGGCGATTTTCATCCCCGGTTTAACTTTCTGTGTAGCCTGTCGCCAGGTTGCCATTGCCTGATACCTCTTCATTAAAGCTGTCGGAAACGACTGCGCAAAGAGAACGTGTCGGAGGTGACATAACGCTCCATCTGGCGCAGACGACGCTCACCGGCTTCCAGTTCTGCGTCCACGGCATCCAGAAGCTGGCTGCTGGTTGGTGTGTTTTCGGCATCCACTGCGCTCTCCGGCATCGGGTCCAGAACGAAGGTCATAACGATATAGACCACCACAACCGGGAAAAACAGCCCGAACAGCATGGCCAGCACTGTTATCAAACGGATCAACTTCACCGGTACATCCAGGTAATGCGCGACACCGGCGCACACCCCTTTCACCATGCCTTCCTGCGGGATACGCCATAACTTTTTATTGCTGTTTAAACCTGCCATCAGCGATCTCTCCAGTTCGGATGCTCTGCATCAAGAATGTCTTCCAGCGCCTGAATACGTTCACGCATTCGCCGTGCATCGTCGGTCAGTTGCACCAGCCGTTGCTGCTCACTTTGCGGTAGTTCACCGCGTGAGGTACGGTTGTTGTAATGGAGCCATAACCAGACCGGCAAAATAAACAGAACGAATAACGTCAGGGGAATGGCCAGAAAAAGCGCGCTCATGTGTACTCCTTACAGGTGATAATGGGGCGACACCTCCCGATGCCGCCTGCAATGTCTTGCAAAAATGTTATTGATTATCTTGTTTCATTTTTGCTTTTAGCTGCGCCAGTTGTTCGCTGATTTCGTCATCCGCTTTCAGTTCAGAGAACTGCTGATCCAGCGTTTTGTGTTTACCAAAACCATGACTTTCCGCTTCGGCTTCCATCTGGTCAATACGACGTTCGAAAGACTCAAAACGGGCCATGGCTTCGTCAATCTTGCCGCTATCAAGCTGGCGACGCACATCGCGGGACGAGCTCGCCGCCTGGTGGCGTAAAGAGAGCGCCTGCTGGCGTGCGCGCGTTTCGCTGAGTTTGCTCTCCAGCTCGCCAATCTCTTTTTTCATCCGGGCGAGAGTTTCATCAACCTGCACCACTTCCTGCTCCAGCGTATCGATAAGCGCCGTCACTTTCTGCTTCTCGATCAGCGCCGCACGCGCCAGATCGTCTTTATCTTTGCGCAGAGCCAGCTCGGCTTTTTCCTGCCATTCAACCTGTTGCGCGGTCGCCTGTTCAACGCGGCGTACGAGCTGTTTTTTCTCTGCCAGCGCACGGGCTGAGGTTGAACGTACTTCGACCAGCGTGTCTTCCATTTCCTGAATCATCAGACGCACCAGCTTTTGCGGATCCTCAGCGCGCTCCAACAGCGAGTTGATGTTGGCGTTTACGATGTCGGCAAAACGAGAAAAAATACCCATAATCTGTTCCTCTTAATTTCTGTAATCGGGCCTTGCCCTGCTCTCAAGTATTACAATCTTCGTGCCAATTTTTTAATTGATTGATTTTAAAAGAAACACTCTATTTTACCGTTGCGTATTTTTAGTTTAGAGTGGTGAATAACACTAACAAGTGGCGAAATTCATCATGGCTGAACAACGAGACAATCTGCTGGGCGAGTCCAACAGCTTTATTGAGGTACTGGAACAGGTTTCGCGTCTGGCGCCGCTCGATAAACCGGTGCTTATCATCGGTGAGCGAGGTACAGGGAAAGAGTTAATCGCCAACCGTCTGCACTATCTGTCGAGCCGCTGGCAAGGGCCGTTTATCTCCCTCAACTGCGCCGCCCTCAATGAAAATCTGCTTGATACCGAGCTGTTTGGTCATGAAGCGGGCGCCTTCACCGGTGCGCAAAAACGTCATCCAGGTCGATTTGAGCGCGCCGACGGCGGCACCCTGTTTCTTGATGAGCTGGCCACCGCCCCGATGCTGGTTCAGGAAAAACTGCTGCGAGTGATTGAATACGGTGAGCTGGAGCGCGTCGGCGGCAGCCAGCCTCTGCAGGTGAATGTACGCCTGGTGTGCGCCACCAACGCCAACCTGCCGGAGATGGTTTATAAAGGCACTTTCCGCGCCGACTTACTGGACCGTCTGGCCTTTGATGTGGTGCAACTTCCCCCGTTACGCCAGCGCCAGAGCGATATCATGCTGATGGCCGATCACTTTGCCATCCAAATGTGCCGCGAACTTAAATTGCCGCTGTTTGCCGGATTTACAGAGCGCGCGCGCGAAACGTTGATGCGTTATAACTGGCCGGGGAATATTCGCGAGCTTAAAAACGTCGTTGAACGCTCGGTTTACCGGCACGGGACAAGCGAAACGCCACTTGATGAGATCATCATTGACCCCTTTAACAACGAGACGCCGATCGTTGAAGCGGTTTTACCCGCATCGGACGGTTTACCGATGCTGCCTGTCGACCTCCGCCAGTTCCAGCATCAGCAGGAACGCGAGTTACTGTTAAACAGCTTGCAGCAGGCAAAATTTAACCAGAAACGGGCGGCGGAGCTGTTGGGATTGACCTATCACCAGTTGCGGGCGCTACTGAAAAAGCACCAGATAAGCTGAAATCGCTGACAATAACAGCAGTCGTTATCAGACATTTGTACGAAGCTATGGCAAGTGCGATACACTTTGCACATGAACCTAAAATCGTTGAATAAAACATGCGTCTGCTTTCCCCTTTCCTGTTAATCACCGCGAGCCTGTGGGCCGGTATTGCGCACTCTGCTTCACCGCAGGCGGCGACTGCCGATATTCGCGACAGTGGCTTCGTTTATTGCGTTAACGGCCAGGTAAGCACGTTTAATCCACAGAAAGCGGGCAGCGGTCTGATAGTCGATACGCTGGCAGCGCAACTTTATGACCGCCTGCTGGACGTTGACCCCTATACCTACCGCCTGGTGCCCGAACTGGCGGAAAGCTGGGAAGTTATGGACAACGGTGCGACCTACCGCTTCCACCTGCGTGATGGCGTTGCCTTCCAGACGACGCAGTGGTTCAAGCCCAAACGTAATTTCAACGCAGACGATGTCGTTTTTACCTTTCAGCGCATTTTTGATCGTGCCAACCCCTGGCATAACGTTAACGGCACCAGCTTCCCATATTTCGACAGTCTGCAATTCGCAGATTCCGTACAAAGCGTGCGCAAGCTCGATAGCTATACCGTCGAGTTTCGTCTGCGCCAGCCAGACGCCTCCTTCTTATGGCATCTGGCGACCCATTACGCTTCGGTGATGTCTGCAGAGTATGCGGCGACGCTGGCAAAATCCGACCGTCAGGAACTTCTTGATCGCCAGCCTGTCGGTACCGGACCGTTCCAGTTAGCAGAGTACCGCGCCGGGCAGTATGTCAGGTTACAACGTCACGCCCATTTTTGGCGTGGCACACCGCTGATGCCACAAGTGGTGGTGGATCTGGGTTCCGGTGGTACAGGACGACTCTCGAAATTATTGACCGGTGAGTGCGATGTGCTGGCCTGGCCTGCCGCGAGCCAGTTAACGATTTTGCGTGACGATCCCCGCCTGCGCCTGACCCTGCGTCCGGGTATGAATATCGCCTATCTGGCGTTTAATACTGACAAAGCGCCACTCAATAACCCGGAGGTTCGCCATGCGCTGGCCTTATCGATTAACAACCAGCGTCTGATGCAGTCCATCTATTACGGCACGGCCGAAACGGCGGCATCGATTTTACCTCGCGCGTCCTGGGCTTATGACGGTGAAGCCAGGGTAACCGAATACGATCCGGAGAAAGCGCGAAAACGCCTGAAAGAACTCGGGCTGGAAAACCTGACGCTGCATTTATGGGTGCCGACCACCTCGCAGGCCTGGAACCCCAGTCCGCTCAAAACAGCAGAACTGATTCAGGCCGATATGGCGCAGGTTGGCGTGAAGGTGGTGATTGTTCCCGTTGAAGGCCGTTTCCAGGAGGCGCGTCTGATGGACATGAACCATGACCTCACCCTCTCTGGCTGGGCAACCGACAGTAATGATCCGGACAGTTTCTTTCGTCCGTTATTGAGCTGCGCGGCTATCGATTCCCAAACCAATTTCGCCCACTGGTGTAACCGCGATTTTGACAGCGTCCTGCAAAAAGCGCTGGCGTCGCAGCAGCTTGCCTCGCGTATTGATGCCTACGATGAGGCGCAAAACATTCTGGCGCAGGAACTGCCGGTACTGCCGCTCGCCTCATCGCTTCGTCTGCAGGCCTATCGCTACGATATTAAAGGGCTGGTGCTGAGCCCATTTGGCAGCGCCTCGTTTGCCGGGGTGACGCGGGAAAAAGAAGAAGAGGTGAAAAAACCATGATCATTTTTACCTTACGCCGCCTGTTGCTCCTGCTAGTGACGCTCTTTCTGCTGACTTTTATCGGCTTTAGTTTGAGCTATTTCACCCCCCATGCGCCATTGCAGGGCGCCTCGCTGTGGAACGCCTGGGTTTTTTGGTTTAACGGGCTACTGCACTGGGATTTTGGCGTGTCGAGCATCAATGGTCAGTTGATTTCTGAACAACTGAAAGAGGTTTTCCCGGCAACCATGGAACTGTGTATCCTCGCCTTTGGCTTTGCCTTGCTGGTGGGTATTCCCATAGGCATGATGGCAGGCATTATGCGCAATAAGTGGCAGGATAAATTGACAAGCGCCATCGCCCTGCTCGGCTTCTCCATTCCTGTATTCTGGCTGGCGCTGCTCTTAACCCTTTTCTTCTCCCTGACTCTGGGCTGGCTGCCGGTTTCTGGCCGCTTCGATCTACTCTACGAAGTGAAGCCGGTTACCGGGTTCGCTATCCTTGATGCATGGCTTTCTGATTCGCCGTGGCGTGACGAGATGATTATCAGCGCCATCCGTCATATGGTGTTGCCGGTTCTGACACTCGCGGTTGCTCCAACCACCGAAGTCATTCGTTTAATGCGTATCAGCACCATTGACGTTTTCGACAAAAATTATATTAAGGCCGCCGCCACGCGTGGTATGTCACGCCTGACTATTTTGCGCCGCCACGTTCTGCATAATGCCCTGCCGCCGGTCATCCCACGCCTGGGATTGCAGTTTTCGACCATGCTGACGCTGGCGATGATTACCGAAATGGTGTTCAGTTGGCCAGGCCTGGGGCGCTGGGTCATCAACGCAATCCGCCAGCAAGATTATGCGGCAATTTCTGCCGGGGTAATGGTGATAGGCTCACTGGTTATCATCGTGAACGTGCTTTCTGACATTCTGGGCGCACTGACGAACCCGTTGAAACATAAGGAATGGTATGCCTTACGATAGCGTCTATAGCGAAAAGCGCCCGCCAGGCACCCTGCTCACCGCGTGGCGAAAATTCTATGGTGACACGCCGGCAATGATCGGTCTTTACGGCTGTGCGGCGCTGGCGGTGTTATGCGTGTTCGGTGGCTGGTTCGCGCCCTACGGCATTGATCAGCAATTTTTAGGCTATCAGTTGTTGCCGCCGTCCTGGTCGCGCTATGGCGAGGTCTCTTTCTTTCTCGGCACCGATGACCTGGGGCGCGATGTGTTAAGCCGTTTACTGAGCGGCGCGGCCCCCACCGTCGGCGGCGCATTTGTGGTGACGCTCGCCGCCACGCTTGTTGGTCTGGCGTTGGGCGTCTTCGCCGGAGCGACCCATGGTCTGCGATCAGCGGTACTGAACCATATTCTCGACACTCTGCTCTCTATTCCGTCGCTGCTGTTGGCCATTATTGTGGTGGCCTTCGCCGGGCCGCACCTTTCTCATGCCATGTTTGCCGTCTGGCTGGCGCTTCTGCCGCGCATGGTGAGGTCGGTTTACAGCCTGGTGCATGATGAACTGGAAAAAGAGTACGTTATTGCCGCCCGTCTTGATGGCGCATCCACGCTGAATATTTTGTGGTTTGCCGTGCTGCCAAACATGACCTCCGGACTGGTCACCGAAATTACCCGTTCGCTGTCGATGGCCATTCTGGATATCGCGGCGCTGGGCTTCCTTGATCTGGGCGCACAACTTCCTTCTCCGGAATGGGGTGCCATGCTCGGTGATGCACTGGAACTCATTTATGTTGCCCCCTGGACAGTAATGCTACCGGGTGCTGCAATTATGTTGAGCGTTTTGTTAGTCAATCTGCTGGGCGATGGTATTCGCCGCGCGATTAATGCGGGGGTGGAATAATGCCGCTGCTGGATATTCGCAATCTGACCATTGAAGTGAAAACCGGTGACGACTGGGTTAAAGCTGTTGACCGGGTTAGCCTGACGCTGGCCGAAGGGGAAATCCGCGGCCTGGTGGGTGAATCCGGTTCCGGTAAAAGTCTTATCGCTAAAGCCATTTGCGGTGTGACGAAAGAGAACTGGCGGGTGACCGCCGACCGTATGCGTTTTGATGATATCGATCTGATGCGGCTTTCCGCGCGCGAGCGCCGCAAGCTGCTGGGCCATAACGTCTCCATGATTTTTCAGGAGCCGCAGTCGTGTCTCGACCCGTCTGAACGAATTGGCAAACAGTTGATGCAAAACATTCCCGGCTGGACGTGGAAAGGCGGCTTCTTCCGTCGTTTTGGCTGGCGCAAACAGCGCGCTATTGAGCTGTTGCACCGTGTAGGCATCAAAGATCATAAAGACGCGATGCGCAGTTTCCCCTATGAGCTGACCGAAGGGGAATGCCAGAAAGTGATGATCGCTATCGCACTGGCTAACCAACCGCGTCTGCTGATTGCCGATGAACCGACAAATGCCATGGAGCCGACAACACAGGCGCAAATCTTCCGTCTGTTAACTCGACTAAACCAGAACAATAACACCACCATTTTGTTGATCAGTCATGATTTGCAGATGCTGAGCAAATGGGCCGACCGCATTAACGTCATGTACTGTGGGCAAACCGTGGAGACCGCGCCAAGCGAAGAACTGGTGACGACACCGCATCACCCCTATACCCAGGCGTTAATCCGCGCCATTCCTGATTTTGGCAGTGCAATGCCGCATAAAAGCCGCCTGAACACCATGCCTGGCGCCATTCCGCTGCTCGAACACCTGCCGATTGGCTGTCGCCTTGGGCCTCGCTGCCCCTATGCCCAACGCAAATGTGTAGAAAGACCGCGTCTGAGTGGTGCGAAAAACCATCTGTATGCCTGTCATTTCCCGTTGAATATGGAGAGAGAGTGAGATGGTCGAAACGCTGCTCGAAGTGCGCAATTTAAGTAAGACATTCCGCTATCGTACCGGGTGGTTTCGTCCACAAACCGTTGAGGCGGTTAAGTCTCTCAGTTTTACCCTGCGTGAGAAGCAAACATTGGCGATCATCGGCGAGAACGGCTCCGGCAAATCGACCCTGGCCAAGATGCTCGCAGGCATGGTGGAACCGTCCACCGGTGAGTTATTGATTGACGATCATCCTCTGCATTACGGCGACTATTCATTTCGTAGTCAACGTATCCGCATGATTTTCCAGGATCCGTCGACCTCGCTAAACCCGCGTCAACGCATCTCGCAGATTCTTGATTTCCCGCTACGTCTGAATACTGATCTGGAGCCGGAGGAACGGCAAAAGCGCATCTATGAAACGTTGCGCATGGTTGGCCTGCTGCCCGATCACGCCAGTTACTATCCGTACATGTTCGCGCCGGGGCAAAAACAGCGTCTGGGGCTGGCTCGCGCCT
Source organism: Citrobacter sp. BDA59-3 (assembly GCF_015167655.1). Lineage (NCBI taxonomy): Bacteria > Pseudomonadati > Pseudomonadota > Gammaproteobacteria > Enterobacterales > Enterobacteriaceae > Citrobacter > Citrobacter sp. BDA59-3. The sequence continues at coordinate 2,515,013 of NZ_CP063427.1, read as the reverse complement.
TAATCTTGCGCCCGAAGGTGATCATTGCCGACGAAGCGCTGGCGTCTCTGGATATGTCGATGCGCTCGCAACTGATTAACCTGATGCTGGAATTACAGGAAAAACAGGGTATTTCGTATATTTATGTGACCCAGCATATCGGTATGATGAAACATATCAGCGATCAGGTTCTGGTGATGCATCAGGGTGAAGTGGTTGAACGCGGGAGTACCGCGAGCGTGCTGGCTTCGCCGCTTCACGATCTGACTAAGCGATTGATTGCCGGACATTTTGGCGAGGCGTTGACCGCCGATGCCTGGCGGCAGGATCGCTGAGTAAAAAAAGCCGCAGAATTCTGCGGCTTTTTTGTGTTTATTTATAACTGGCGAGGATTTCGATAGCCGAATCTGCGCGGCCGGGCTGGACAGAACCAGACGTGCGAATGTAGCGCGCGGCCATTTTGATTTCCCGCGTACAGGTATTGCCGCTGTGCCAAAGTTCTTATTTGAAACCACCTGCGACTGCTCAAAGAGCACGGGTTTCGCCGGGTCACTTGCGGAAAGAGAAGTAGAATCTCCCCACGCCAGCTGTATGCCGTAACCCTCTGCCCCGTCCGGTTTGAACTTATCTGTTGAAATAGTAGGTAGCGTAAAATTATATTTATTATTAGTGTTTATCGTTATAGCACAACTTACAGTGGACGCTATCGCTTGCACTGAGTTAAATATAATGATTAAAAATAAAAACCGCCAAATAACGCTCTCCTTAGCTAATCCTTGTAGCGATTAACATACGACAATAATTCATCAAGAAAAGATATTAGCTCTTCTCAATCAACAGTACTTATTCCTGAGTGCAATTATGATCCTTTCCTTAAGTTTAGGTCATGCTAAGACTGGTAATGCATCGTTTGATTAACTGTACGCCATATCCCACTTCCCGCTGGTTGGATGACCCGGAATGGTACTCTGGTGATATACTTTTGCGGTATCGAACTGTTAATGAGTCAGTCTTATACATATCCTCAGGCGTGTCCTGCCATCACGGAAAAAACGTGACACCGACGGCGGCTGCTGGGATAATTCGATTTCGTTTTGATTTATGTTGAAATGGCAATCGTAACTTATTGATTGTTAAAGTAAATAAAAGCAATGACTATAAGGATTAAAAGCTATGGGTTTTCTTACCGGTAAGCGCATTCTGGTAACGGGCGTTGCCAGCAAACTTTCCATCGCCTACGGTATCGCGCAAGCTATGCATCGCGAAGGCGCTGAACTGGCGTTCACTTATCAGAACGACAAACTGAAAGGCCGTGTGGAAGAGTTTGCCGCTCAACTGGGTTCCAGCATCGTATTGCCTTGTGACGTTGCGGAAGATGCCAGCATTGAAGCCCTGTTCAGCGAACTGGTTAAAGTATGGCCGAAATTTGACGGTTTCGTTCACTCCATCGGTTTTGCGCCGGGCGACCAGTTAGACGGTGACTACGTTAATGCCGTAACCCGCGATGGCTTCAAAATCGCACATGACATCAGCTCCTACAGCTTTGTAGCACTGGCTAAATCCTGCCGTGAAATGCTGAACCCAGGCTCCGCACTGCTGACCCTGTCCTATCTGGGCGCAGAACGTGCTATTCCTAACTACAATGTTATGGGTCTGGCAAAAGCCTCTCTGGAAGCGAACGTCCGTTACATGGCGAACGCGATGGGTCCGGAAGGTGTTCGTGTTAACGGTATCTCTGCCGGCCCGATCCGCACCCTCGCGGCATCTGGTATCAAAGATTTCCGTAAAATGCTCTCCCACTGCGAAGCGGTTACCCCGATTCGCCGCACCGTTACCATTGAAGATGTGGGTAACACCGCTGCGTTCCTGTGTTCTGACCTGTCCGCAGGTATTTCCGGTGAAGTTGTTCACGTTGATGGCGGTTTCAACATCGCTGCAATGAATGAGCTGGAACTGAAATAATCTCCCTCGCCCCCTGCCACAGGGGGCGCATTTCATTACCCCTTCCCCCTTTGTATTCCCGCTTGTCCCCCACATCCTGCAGTCTGTGCGCTTTAGCGTTATATATATCTTTCTGATATTTATTATCACGTAACATTCTTTCATCCCTTCCACCGCTTACGCCAGGATAAAACAGCGAAAAAGATCCGCGTACCAGCATAACGACGAGTCCGGATCGCCACTTTTAGACCAAGGAACGACCATGGAACAACGCCGTGTTTCCGGCAAAAGCCACTGGTATCATGAAACCCAGTCGAGCGCCCGTCAGGCTCAGGCGCTACCCTTAGTCCCCGAAGCAGCCACTGTTGACGACCCGTTTCTGTTAAACCTCACCCTGCCCGATGGATTAATTCAGGCGTGCAACAGTTGGCTGACGCCAGCACGAACACTGTACAAATTCCTGTTTCCCCAGCGCGTAACGGTCAATCGCCTGCATACATTCAGCGCCTACGACCGCCTGAGTACTGCACTGACTGTCGCTCAGGTATATGGCGTGCAGCGCCTGTGTAATCACTATGCCGCACGTCTGGCCCCCCTTCCCGGCCCGGACTCTTCGCGGGAGAGCAATCGACGTCTGGCGCAAATCACGCAATATGCCCGCCAGCTCGCGCTGTCACCTGGCGTTATTGACGCCCGCGCCCGACAGCAGCTTGATGAAGTGGGATTAACAGAACACGACATTATTCTGATGGGTCAGGTTATCGGTTTTATTGGTTTTCAGGCGCGCGCCATCGCCACTTTTCAGGCGCTACAGGGACAGCCTGTGCGCTGGATCCCCGGCATGGAAATGCAGCAAGAGGCCGAACATGCCTTGTTTGACGCAACGCAAGTACAGTGGACGCCAGGCATTGCGCCGGTGGATTTACGCACCGCCAGCGCACGTCAGATGGAGTCACTTGCTAACTGGCAACCGTTGCCTGCTTTTCAGCTTCTCGCGCCCGTACTGGCGCATGAGTACCCCTCACTGGATGCGCTGGGTGAAATTTATAGCGGCGCACTCCCGGCGCTGGTGGACGGCAACATTACACAACTGGTCACTCTCTACACTGCGCGAATTAATGGCAGCGTAAATTGCTTTAGCGAAGCCTGGCAACGCTGGCACGGTGATGATGACCTTGCCGAAGCGGTGCGGAATGGTGACCGGGTACTGAAATGCCTCGGACAAACTCGCGAGAAAGAAGGTGCCATTGTGCAAGCTGTTCAGATGTTGACCTGCGCGCCCGACCGTTTTAGCCCGGCGCATTTTACTCAGCTGAAAGAAAATGGCATTAATGAAGCATCAGCCATTGGATTGCTTATCTGGTGCGCGTTATGCGGCTGGTTAAACCGTCTGAAAATTGCCTTCGGTGATATCGCCTGATTCTGGCACCAGCGCCCTTATCCGGCATGTGGCTTTATGCTAAGTCAGGGAGGGCATTTTGCTGAAACAGCGCTTGCTGCAACAGGCAGATTCGCGTAAAACTGTCAGCCGCTCTTTCAGCCACGAAAATACAAAATTATGTTTCAGGACAACCCGCTGCTCGCGCAGCTAAAACAGCAACTTCATTCTCAAACACCCCGTGCGGAAGGTGTCGTTAAAGCCACGGAAAAAGGCTTTGGTTTCCTCGAAGTCGATGCGCAAAAAAGCTACTTTATTCCGCCGCCGCAGATGAAAAAAGTGATGCACGGCGATCGAATTATCGCTGTGATCCACACTGAAAAGGAACGTGAATCCGCTGAACCTGAAGAGCTGGTTGAGCCGTTCCTGAGTCGTTTTGTTGGTCGGGTGCAGAAGAAAGATGACCGTCTTTCTATCGTTCCTGACCATCCGTTAATTAAAGATGTTATCCCCTGCCGCGCTGAACGTGGCGTGACGCACGATTTCAAAGATGGTGACTGGGCGGTTGCTGAAATGCGCCGTCATCCACTCAAAGGCGATCGCAGCTTTTATGCTGAGCTGACGCAATTCATCACCTTCGGTGACGACCATTTTGTACCATGGTGGGTCACCCTGGCACGTCATAATCTTGAAAAAGAAGCGCCAAATGGCGTAGCAACCGCCATGCTGGATGAAGATCTTGAGCGTATCGATCTGACCTCGCTGGATTTTGTTACCATCGACAGTGCCAGCACCGAAGATATGGACGATGCGCTGTATGTCGAAGAGACCGCTGAAGGCAAACTGCAACTGACCGTTGCGATTGCCGACCCAACCGCGTGGATCGCAGAAGGCAGCAAGCTGGATAACATCGCCAAAGTGCGTGCCTTTACCAACTACCTGCCAGGCTTCAACATTCCGATGCTGCCGCGTGAACTGTCTGATGACTTGTGTTCACTGCGCGCTAATGAAGTTCGCCCGGTACTGGCCTGCCGCATGACGCTGGATGTGCAAGGCGCTATCGAAGACAATATCGAATTCTTCGCCGCGACGATTACGTCAAAAGCCAAACTGGTTTATGACGAGGTCTCTGACTGGCTGGAAAACAGCGGTAGCTGGCAGCCACAGAACGACGCCATAGCCGCACAAATTCGTCTGCTGCAACGCGTATGTCAGGCTCGTTCCCAGTGGCGCCAGACACATGCGCTGGTGTTCAAAGATCGTCCTGACTATCGCTTCATTCTTGGCGAAAAAGGCGAAGTACTGGATATCGTTGCCGAGCCTCGTCGAATCGCAAACCGTATCGTTGAAGAGTCAATGATTGCCGCCAATATCTGTGCGGCCCGCGTGCTGCGAGACACGCTCGGTTTTGGCATTTATAACGTGCATTTAGGCTTTGACCCGGCGAATAGTGAACAGCTTGCCACGCTGCTGAAAGGCCACGGAATGCACGTGGATGCGGAAGAAGTGCTGACGCTCGATGGCTTCTGTAAGCTGCGTCGCGAGCTGGACGCACAGCCGTCTGGTTTCCTCGACAGTCGCATTCGCCGTTTCCAGTCCTTTGCGGAAATCAGCATCGATCCAGGTCCACATTTTGGTCTGGGCCTCGAAGCTTATGCCACCTGGACGTCCCCTATTCGTAAGTATGGTGATATGATCAACCATCGCCTGCTGAAAGCGGTGATCAAAGGTGAAACTGCAGAACGCCCACAGGCCGAAGCCACTGTGCAGATGGCTGAGCGTCGTCGCCTTAATCGCATGGCGGAACGCGATGTTGGTGACTGGCTGTATGCCCGTTTCTTGCAGAATAAAGCCGGTACCGAAACCCGATTTAGTGCCGAGATTATCGATATCAGCCGTGGCGGCATGCGTGTTCGTCTGGTGGATAACGGCGCCATTGCGTTTATCCCGGCACCGTTCCTGCATGCAGTACGCGATGAATTAGTATGCAGCCAGGAAAACGGGACCGTGCAAATTAAAGGCGAAACCGTTTATAAAGTGACTGACGTTATTGATGTCACCATTGCGGAAGTTCGTATGGAAACCCGTAGTATTATCGCGCGCCCAGCCGCCTGATAAACCACGTTGTTTTGCTCCCTCTTTCATTCAGAGGGAGCAAAAATTTCTTTGTGAAAGCGATACCACCCTCATTTTTTTTCAAATCCTCACAAAAAGCATTAAAAGCGACCACAATAAAATAACTTTGCACATTTTTGCGGCGTTTTATCCATTTTTTCGCATCTGCTGTTCTTTTGTACGGAACTCGTTTTATTATAAGATTGTAAATAAAAACAATACCTTCATCCCTGATTACCCCTTAATAAAAGGGGGTTAATCCGTCATTAGATGAGTAACCGTTGCGCTTTTTGGTGGGTTGGGAGACAGCATGAGAGACGATCAGGAACAGAATCTACTGTTTCGTTACCTGGGTTCCAGCAGCCCATTCTGGCGATTGACCGCTGACAGCAACGCATTACATTTCGCCCCTGATGAAGACTCTGAGTCAAGTCAGGTTGTGACACTTAATGATGAGCAGGCAACACAGCTACGACAAATGACCGTTATTACTTCCAGCCTGACTATGCATATATCTTTATTTGGCGATAATGTTCCCGTTCATTTAGTTGGCCGCAAAATCAATAAAACCGAGTGGGCCGGAACCGCGTCGGCGTGGAATGACACGTCATCTGTGGCACGTGATCTGGTTCAAGGTCTCTCCTTTGCCGAACAGGTTGTTTCCGAAGCCAATTCCGTAATCGTCATCCTCGATCGCCATGGCAATATCCAGCGCTTTAATCGACTTTGTGAAGAATATACGGGTTTAAAAGAGCAAGAGGTTATAGGGCAAAACGTTTTTAAACTCTTTATGAGCCATAACGAAGCCGAAGCCTCTAAACGCAATATCTCTGAATTTTTCCGTAACGGCGCTTCTTACGAAGTCGAACGCTGGATTAAGACGCGAAAGGGGCAACGTCTGTTCTTATTTCGCAATAAATTCGTACACAGCGGCAGCGGAAAAAACGAAATTTTCCTTATTTGTTCCGGCACCGATATTACCGAAGAACGTCGGGCACAAGAGCGTTTACGGGTTTTAGCGAATACCGACACCATTACCGGGTTGCCCAATCGTAATGCTATTCATGAGTTAATCAGCAACGCGATTGATAATCGTGGCGACACACAAATTGGTATCGTTTACCTGGATCTGGATAATTTCAAAAAAGTAAACGATGCCTATGGCCATATGTTCGGCGACCAACTTTTACAGGCCGTGGCCCTGGCGATTTTAAGCTGTCTGGACGAAGGCCAGACTCTGGCGCGCCTGGGAGGTGATGAGTTTATTGTCCTCGCGACAGATTCGTCGCAAAGCGCGCTGGAGGCGATGGCTTCGCGTATTATCACCCGTCTGCGCCAGCCCTTCCGGATTGGCCTAATCGAGATTTACACCGGTTGTTCGTTGGGGATATCCCTCGCACCACAGCATGGTAACGATCGCGAAAGTATTATTCGCAACGCCGATACCGCGATGTATATCGCAAAAGAAAACGGACGTGGGAAATTCTGTGTTTTCACTCCCGAGATGAACCAGCGGGTTTTCGAGTATTTATGGCTGGATACCAACCTGCGTAAAGCACTCGATAATGACCAACTGGTGATTCACTATCAGCCCAAAGTCACCTGGCGTGGTGAAGTGCGCAGTCTGGAAGCCCTGGTGCGCTGGCAGTCGCCGGAGCGTGGGTTAATACCGCCGCAGGATTTTATTGCCTATGCAGAGGAATCAGGGCTGATTGTGCCCCTGGGACGCTGGGTTATGCTCGATGTCGTGCGTCAGGTTGCGAAGTGGCGCGATAAGGGCATCAATTTGCGTGTGGCGGTAAACGTCTCAGCACGGCAGTTAGCAGACCAGTCGATATTCAGCGATTTAAAACAGGCTTTGCATGACCTGAATTTTGAATATTGCCCGATAGACGTTGAACTGACAGAAAGCTGTCTGATTGAAAATGCGGATCTTGCGCTGTCGGTGATTCAGCAGTTCAGTGATTTGGGCTCTCAGGTACATCTCGACGACTTTGGTACCGGTTACTCTTCCCTTTCACAACTGGCGCGTTTTCCTATAGATGCGATAAAACTCGATCAATCCTTCGTTAAGGATATCCATAAGCAGTCTGTTTCACAGTCGCTGGTACGGGCAATTGTTGCAGTCGCACAGGCGCTGAATTTACAGGTGATTGCCGAAGGGGTTGAAAATGCGAAAGAAGACGCCTTCCTTACCAAGAACGGCGTCAACGAACGGCAGGGATTTTTATTTGCTAAACCCATGCCCGCTGCCGTATTCGAGCGATGGTATAAGCGCTATCAGGCGCGGAAAAAGGGCTAGCTCGCTTTACTTAAACTGGTGGATGAATGCCGGTTCTGCAACTGCACCAGACGTTCCATATAGGCCACGTCTTTCGGTTGCAAGCAGAAGGCGGCATCAACCCAGTCTTCAGTAATGTCCATGAGCTCACTGCGAGGAAGCTGCATTACGCGTTGACGCGCGCGCAACATCGCGCGGACACCATTGAGCCGGGGTTGAAGCGTATCAATGAACGTACGTACGGCCAGATAGCTTTGTCCGGGCTCAAAAAGCTCATCCACCAGACCCTGTTGCGCATACCACTCCGCAGTATGAGACTCCCCTTTGTAGATTAACTCCTCCGCCAGTTTCATTCCTGAGCGACGGGCCACCAGCGAATAACCTCCCATGCCCGGGAACAAGTTAAAGGCAATTTCCGGAAATCCGAGGCGAGCATCGCGTTGCGCAAGGACAAAATGGTGCGCCAGCGCCGCTTCAAAGCCGCCGCCTAATGCACTACCTTCGACCATGGCCAGCGAAATCGCGCCGGTATCGAACCCGCGAGACGCCGCATGTACGCAATCGACGCAAGCACGGGCATAGGCACGCAGTGCTTCCCGGCGGCCATTTTGAATGCACTCAACAAAGAAGTTCAGATCGCCCCCCACGTTGTACATGCCGGGTACCAGCGAGCCCGTTACCCAAAAATCGACGGCAAATCCCGCTTGCCGGACAAGCCAGGAGATGTTCATGATCTCTTCGATTAATACATGGTTAAAACAGGGCCGAGGCTGAGCGCGCAACATCATCCATACAGTGCGGCGTTCTTCTTCGTAGTAGCCCGAAAGTTGCGTAAAACGTTCATTATCCGTAAAAAGTTTACACGTAGCCTGGTTGATAACTGTCATAGACTTACTCCTCCGGAAATAAAAGCGCAGTGTGCGCAGAGCAAGACTAATCCAGCAGCAACCTTAGCTGTATGTAACTTAATGAATATATAATTGGTACTTATAATATTTTGAGATTTCGCTTTTCCCCTTCTCTTTTTACACTGTTTTCTGCATCATTCATTTTGTTAATTTTCAAACATAAAGGTGAAGACATGGCCGACATTGATGTAAAGCAACTGACCGGACGGCTCGATACCGTGCTGGACATTCTGGTTGCGGGCGATTACCAATCCGCCATTCGTAACCTGGAAATTCTGAAGGCTGAATTACAGCACCTTGATAACGCGGATAAATCCGCACCTTCAGGCACCCCTAAAACACCCTGGGAAGTCTGATTGATAGCCTCTCGCGTTAGCGGACCACAGGAAGGTGGCACCGTTATAGCTTTTTATTAATAGACGTAACGACTCTGAAAGTAGTGGACATGAATTCCCGACAACAATTAATACTGCAGACGGTAATCGATAAGGGACGGATGAGCGTTTCGGATCTGTCAAAAATGACAGGGGTTTCCGAAGTAACCATCCGACAGGACCTCAATACCCTTGAAAAACAGAGCTACCTGCGTCGTACGCATGGTTTTGCCGTTCCGCTGGATAGCGATGACGTCGAAACGCGCATGATGAATAACTACACCGTAAAGCGTGAGCTTGCTGACTACGCCGCGTCACTGGTGGGTGACGGCGAAACGGTATTTATCGAAAACGGTAGCTGCAACGCGCTGCTGGCCCGTCGCCTGGGTGAGCAACGTGGCATTACTATCATTACCGTCAGCAGCTATATTGCACATCTCCTTAAAGATGCCCTGTGTGACGTTATTCTGCTGGGCGGCATTTATCAGAAGAAGAGTGAAAGCGTCGTTGGCCCCCTAACCCGGCAATACGTTCAGCAAGTGCATTTCAGCAAGGCATTTATTGGCATTGATGGCTGGCTGCCTGATACCGGTTTTACCGGCAGAGATATGATGCGCTCTGACGTGGTTAACGCGGTGCTGGAAAAAGGCAATGAAGCCATTGTCCTGACCGACAGCTCAAAATTTGGCGCGGTGCATCCGTATACGTTGGGCGTGGGCAATTGCTTTAATCGTGTAATCACTGATGCGGCTATCCCCGCAGATGCTCAGCGCCAGTTGCAGGAATCAGGTCTTCTGGTCGATATCGTCAACACAGCCGCTTCGCTTTAATAGAAACAGCCCGCTCAGTCGGGCTATCTCCTTCATATCTGAGACTATTCTGACCCGCCAATTAAGACTATTTACCCTGCCGGTAAAAATGTTCAGACGTAAAATTATATTCAGCGATATAACAGGACGTAACTATCACACGCGTGAACTTAGTAACACCTGCGCCATAAGGTTTTACGGAAAGTCTTTAGTACAGGCTAAAGGCACTATACTTAAAGAGAACACTTTCCGTGAATCAACTATTCAGGAGAAAGTATGATGATGTTAACAAGCAAAAAAATGGCAGCCGCTCTGCTGGCTGTAACCCTGGCAATGTCTCTGAGTGCTTGCGGTCACTGGTCTAAACGCGATCGTAATACCGCAATCGGTGCCGGCGCGGGTGCTTTAGGTGGTGCTGTCTTAACCGATGGTAGCACGCTGGGTACACTGGGTGGCGCGGCGGTTGGTGGTATTATCGGTCACCAGGTTGGTAAATAATTCGCTTCATCACGGCACCTAAAACAGAATAAAGATACTTTCTTTCAGGTCTGAATAAGCAGTATTAAAAAGGCCGCGATGAAAATCGCGGCCTTTCTCTTAGGCAGAAATCTTACCCGCCTGCCAGTTTAACTTTCATCCCTTTCGCTTCCAGTAACGATTTAAGCAAATCACGTTTATCGCCCTGAATTTCAATGACACCCTCTTTCACTGAGCCGCCGCAGCCACATTTCTTTTTGAGCTCAGCGGCTAAGGTTGCAAGCGCGGCGTCATCACCTTCAACACCGGTGATCAGGCATACTCCCTTCCCTTTACGGCCACTGGTCTGACGCTGTATACGCACTACGCCATCGCCTTTCGGGCGCTCAACGGGCGCTTTTTCTTCATCAATTCGCCCGGTTTCGGTGGAATAGACCAGACGACTATTGTTATCGCTCATTACGCCTCCAGGCCAAGAGATGCGTTAATATCGCGCAGGGTCTGCGCGGGATCAGCAGACTGCGTGACCGGGCGACCAATCACCATATAGTCTACACCGGCCGCCAGCGCCTGTTCCGGGGTCATAATGCGACGCTGATCGCCCACCTCACTGCCCTGCGGACGAATGCCCGGCGTCACCAGTTTGAATTGTTGACCAAAAGCCTCTTTAAAGCGTACTGCTTCTTGCGCTGAGCAGACGACACCATCAAGACCGCATTGCTGAGTCAGGCCCGCCAGACGTTCTGCATATTCAGCAGGGGTAGCGTTGATACCTAATCCTTGCAGATCGCTGGCTTCCATACTGGTGAGTACCGTTACTGCAATAAGAAGTGGCGCATCATTACCGAAAGGGAGCAGCGCCTCTTTGGCGGCTGTCATCATTCGTGCACCGCCAGAAGCATGTACGTTCACCATCCACACACCTAAATCTGCCGCTGCTTTTACCGCGTGCGCCGCCGTGTTTGGGATGTCATGAAATTTTAAGTCCAGAAACACGTCAAAACCGCGTTGTTGCAGATCGCGAACCAATTGCGGGCCAAACAGCGTGAACATCTCTTTGCCGACTTTCAGCCTGCAGTCACGGGGATCGATGCGGTCGACAAAGGCCAGGGCCTTATCACGGTTATCGTAGTCAAGCGCGACCACGACCGGAGAAGACGTTAACGCGCGGGAAATAGATGAAGCAGTAGACGTCATGATGAGACCTTCTTTGATGAGGGCACCCGCTCAGGCGCGAATAATAAACGGCGAGCATTCTACCTGTGCTAAAGCGGAATTGACAGGTTCCATTCACCTACTGCCAGGCTACCAGTCTGCGGTGCTAAACCAGACGAGTGGAAATCATCATTAGTATGTTGTAACTAAAGTGCGCTTTTTTTTAATACTACTGCCCGTCGAGACCACGAATAGGCTTAACGGTCGACCAGGCGCGGCAGGACGGGCAATGCCAGTACATCGTAAAGGCGGTAAAACCACATTTATGGCAGCGATAGCGCGGTTTGCTGCGAATTTGCTCGCCTACCATGTCGCGCAGTACCATCAGACTCTCTTTTGCGCGCCCTTCTTCCGCTTCGTTCAGATGGTAATCCATCAATTTATGGAAAATACGCATCGTTGGGTGGCGCTGCAATTGACGCGTGACATACATCTGCGCAGGATCCTGCCCTTCGCGGTTTTCCATAATTTCCGCCAGCATCAATTCTGCTGTTGCGCCGGTGTTCTCTTCGACACAGCGCTGGAGGAACGCGGCCCACTCGTCCTGTTTGCCCAGATGCTGATAACACACCTGCAGCATTTCCAGCGTTTCGCTGACCAGTTCTTTATCCTGGTCGATGACACGCAGAAGGCTCTCTACCGCTTTGGCGTATTCCCCTTTTGCCATAAACACGCGTCCCATCATGATCGACACGCGCGGGCTATCGCGGTCGGCGGCCGCCCCTTTTTTCAACAGGGCCATCGCCTTGTCCATATCGTCATTCCCCATTTGCTGTAACGCCAGTTCACAGTAAAAATGGGCAATTTCGCCTCGCTGCTTATCTTTACCAAGCTTCACCAGCCGCTCCGCGACATCAATGGCTTTCTGCCAGTCGCTGGTCGCCTGATAAATTTGCAAGAGCTGCTGGAGCGCGCTGATACGAAAATCTGTCTCATCAACAAGTTGATTGAACATATCTTCCGCACGGTCATACATCCCTGCGGCCATGTAGTCACGGCCCAGTTGCTGAACGGCAAGCAATCGCTGGTCATAAGAGAGCGACGCGCTTTCCATCAGGGTCTGGTGAATTCGGATAGCGCGATCAACTTCGCCGCGCGAGCGGAACAGGTTTCCGAGAGTAAGATGGGCTTCGACAGTGCCGGTATCCTCTTTGAGCATGTCGAGGAACAGGTCCACCGCCTTGTCTTGTTGGTTGCTCAGAAGCAGGTTCATCCCGGCTACGTAATCACGCGATAGCCGGTTTGCTTCGTCCTGCTTAGTTTGTTGAGCATTTCTGCGCCCCATGTACCAGCCGTATGCAGCCGCAACAGGTAACAGCAGAAACAACAACTCCAACATATACGATTATTCCTTTACTACCGGCGTACCGGGATTCACAGCAGCCGTGGTAGCAGGCGCGAGTTGATGCTCAAGTCGTTTAATTTTCCGCTCCGCACGCGCCAGAGAAACGCGTACGCGCAGCCAGAACAGACCACAAATCAGCCAACCAATGACAAAACCAGCAGCAAAAAGAACAGCCAGTAATGTTGAAATGCGATATTCGCCCTGGGCGAGCAGATAATTGAAGGTCACCTGCTGATCGTTTTGTGCGCCAAGCGTGACCGAAACGACAAAAATCGCCAGCACCAATAAGAAAATGAGTAAATATTTCACATTACTTCCCGTTATGTGGTTATGAGCGAATAAGTTATGTTCAACTGACTGCATCCAGCCTTATAAACTACCATTTTAGCGTCTGGCGGGAAACGGAAATGCGTAACACCTCATACTGATTTAGGGTCTAAATGAAGAATTTCAACTTTCCTGCTCCCTTTCAGCGATTTCCTGCTTCTCTTCGACGGGTGGCGTCAGCGGTCCACACAGGCGTTGCGCAAGCCAGGTAGCTATCGTCACCAGCATCCAGGAGATGAGTGTCGCGACAACCAGATCGCGAGGCCAGTGCATGCCCAGCAGTAATCGGCTTCCCATGACACTTGCGGCCCACAGCAGCAATACGGCAATGGTCCAGGTCCGACGACGAGGCCAAAGCAAACCGACGCCAAGGAGCGCCCAACTGGCAGCAAACATGGTATGGCCTGAGGGGAATGCAAACCCCGTTTCGTTTTGCCAGTGTTTGCGTAAAAACTCAGGAATAGCCGCCTGGCTGATCAACTGTGTTTCCACGAGTTGGCTTCGCGCTTTACGTTTCAGGCTGTAAAATTCATCCGATTGAATATTATGTGTTTTTTCAAGCCAGACTACAAATGGCCTGGGTTCCTGCACCCGCTCTTTCACCCAGGATTTCACCCCCTGGCCCGCAAGGATCGCACAGCCCAGGATAACAAACAGCATGAGTGCCGCTTTTAATCGAAAACGCAGGCACCACAAAAACCAGCCGCAGAGAATCACATGGGTGATAATGCCCCAGGGTTGGGTCACGGTCTCCGTCATCCAGTACATTGCGCGCAGCCATCCACTGCTTTCCCCAGGCTGCCAGCGCCAGCCTGATATCCATACAACAACCGGCATAATTAACAGTATTCCCGCACCGACTGTCGTGCGCTTTGCAATAGAAAACATCTCTTCTCCTTTGATCTGTAGCTTCACAATCATAACTGATAAATAACATTTTCGGGAAAAGTGCCAGATTTGTGCGTTTTAACAGCAATGCGTCAGGAGGTGGTTAGTGATGTAAAGCGCATTGTGGCAAAATGACGTTATACAAAAGGCCAATCGTCTGACGGCCAGCATAAATCTGGAGAATCACATGCAGCTTAAACGCGTGGCAGAAGCCAAACTGCCAACCCCATGGGGCGATTTCCTGATGGTGGGTTTTGAAGAACTGGCAACCGGGCAGGATCATGTTGCACTTGTCTTTGGGGATATTTCCGGGCAGTTACCGGTTCTGGCACGAGTCCATTCGGAATGCCTGACGGGGGACGCCCTGTTCAGCTTACGCTGCGATTGCGGTTTCCAGCTCGAAGCGGCATTAACGCACATTGCCGAGGAAGGCCGGGGCGTGTTGCTGTACCACCGCCAGGAAGGTCGTAATATTGGCCTGCTCAACAAGATTCGCGCCTATGCGCTGCAGGATCAGGGTTACGACACCGTGGAAGCAAACCATCAGTTAGGATTTGCCGCCGACGAACGCGACTTCACCCTGTGCGCCGATATGTTCAAACTGCTGGGTGTGGATGAAGTACGTCTGCTGACCAATAACCCGCTCAAAGTCGAGATCCTCACCGAGGCCGGAATCAATATCGTTGAACGTGTGCCGCTGATTGTCGGGCGTAACCCGAAAAATGCGCACTATCTCGATACCAAAGCCGCGAAGATGGGTCATCTGCTGAGCGAATAACACTGAATATGCCGGGTAACTGTCACGCAGCCACCCGGCATAGCGGACGTTTAATGCAGCATATTGCGGATCACATAATGCAGAATGCCGTCATTCTGGTAGTAGGTCAGTTCTGTGGAGGTATCGATACGGCAGCGACAATTCACCACCTCTTGCGTACCGTCAGGGCGGGTTAACGTCACCGGAATGGTCGCACCGGGTGTAAGCTGATTCAGCCCGGCGATATCCAGTTTCTCTTCCCCGGTGAGCCCCAGCGTTTTACGCGTTGCGCCCTGCGGGAACTCCAGCGGTAAGATGCCCATCCCAATCAGGTTTGAGCGGTGGATACGTTCGAAAGACTCCGCAATGACCACCCGCACGCCCAACAGGCGCGGCCCTTTCGCCGCCCAGTCACGGCTGGAGCCGGAACCGTACTCTTTACCGGCAATGACCGCAAGCGGCGTACCCTGCTGCTGGTAGCGCATCGCGGCATCATAGATAGCGACCACTTCTTCACCCGGTAAATAACGGGTCATTCCCCCTTCCACACCGGGGACCATTTCGTTACGAATGCGAATGTTAGCAAATGTGCCGCGCATCATGACTTCATGGTTACCGCGACGCGAGCCATACGAGTTGAAATCCCGCCGCTCGACGCCGTGGCTTTGTAGATAACGACCTGCGGGGCTATCGGCTTTGATGCTACCCGCTGGTGAGATATGGTCGGTGGTGACGGAGTCGCCGAGCATCGCCAGGATGCGCGCACCGTGAATATCCTCAACCGGTTTCGGAATCGCTTCCATATCCTCAAAGAACGGAGACAGCCGAATATACGTTGAATCACCTTGCCAGTCGTAGGTGTCCGAGCTTTCCACCTGGATCGCCTTCCATTCCGCTGTCCCTTCGAAAACTTCTGCGTATTCTTTACGGAACATATCGGTGGAGACTTGCTCGACAGCGCGGGCGATATCCTGGCTGGATGGCCAGATATCTTTCAGATAGACTGGATCGCCTTTACGATCGTGACCCAGCGGATCCGTGGCCAGATTGATGTTCATATTACCCGCCAGCGCATAAGCGACCACCAGCGGCGGTGATGCCAGCCAGTTGGTTTTCACCAGAGGATGGATGCGCCCTTCGAAGTTGCGGTTGCCCGAGAGCACCGCGCCAACCGTGAGATCCCCCTGCTTGATGGCCTGCTCGATAGGTTCTGGCAGCGGCCCTGAGTTACCGATACAGGTAGTACAGCCGTACCCGACGAGGTTGAATCCCAACTCATCGAGATACGGCGTTAGTTTCGCCTGAGCGAGGTAATCGGAAACCACTTTCGAGCCTGGCGCCAGTGAGGCTTTCACCCATGGCTGACGTTTTAACCCGGCCTTGACCGCGTTTTTTGCCAGCAACCCCGCAGCCATCAGGACACTTGGATTCGACGTGTTAGTGCAAGAGGTAATCGCAGAGATCACTACCGCGCCATCAGGAAGCTCATGTTTTTCACCTTTGAACACGTACTCTACTGGCTTACGATCCTTCTGGGCGGTATTGAGTTCCAGTTCAGTACTGGCAGCAAAGGCTTTAGGCACATCTCCCAGGGCCACACGGTCCTGGGGACGTTTCGGCCCGGCCAGGCTGGCTTCAACATCATTCATGTTCAGTTCAAGCGTGCTGGTAAAGATGGGCTCGTCGCCTGGGTTACGCCACATCCCCTGCGCTTTGGCGTAAGCCTCAACGAGGCTAACCTGCTCTTCGCTACGCCCGCTAAGACGCATGTACTCAAGCGTTACGCCATCAATCGGGAAAAAGCCGCAGGTCGCGCCATACTCCGGCGCCATATTGGCGATAGTCGCCCGGTCAGCCAGAGGAAGCGAGTCCAGGCCATCACCGTAAAACTCAACGAATTTGCCCACGACACCGTGCTTGCGCAGCATCTGGGTTACGGTCAAAACGAGGTCTGTGGCGGTGATCCCTTCGCGTAATTTGCCGCTCAGTTTGAATCCCACCACATCAGGAATCAGCATGGAGACGGGCTGGCCCAGCATAGCCGCTTCCGCTTCAATCCCCCCGACACCCCATCCCAGCACGCCGAGACCGTTAATCATCGTGGTATGCGAGTCGGTTCCCACCAGGGTGTCCGGATACGCCACCCACTCTTTATCCTGTAATTCGCTCCATACCGCTTTGCCCAGATATTCCAGATTGACCTGGTGGCAAATCCCGGTTCCAGGCGGCACGACGCTAAAACGGCTGAACGCCTGCTGTCCCCAGCGCAGGAAAACATAGCGCTCGTGATTACGTTCCATTTCAAGGCGAACGTTCTCTTCAAAAGCGTCGTCATCACCAAAATGATCGACAGTGACGGAGTGGTCGATAACGAGATCAACGGGGGAAAGCGGATTCACTTTAGCGGTATCGCCACCGAGGCGTTTAACCGCCTCACGCATGGCGGCAAGGTCGACCACCGCCGGGACGCCGGTAAAGTCTTGCATCAAAACGCGGGCGGGACGGTAAGCAATTTCACGGTCGGCATGGGCTGTTTTCAGCCATCCCGCAAGGGCACGGATATCTTCTTCTGTGACAGAATCGTCATCCTGCCAGCGCAGGAGATTTTCGAGTAATACTTTTAGCGACTTGGGTAGACGCGCAATATCCCCAAGTTCCTTTGCGGCCAGCGGCAAGCTGTAGTAGTGATACGTTTTATTCTCTGCCTGCAACGTGTCCTTACTGGCTTCGCGTAGGGTAGACGACATAAGCTCCTCCTTAATAACAGGGATAGCGAAACCCTGATGCTTATCAGGGTCTGTATTAAAGATAACACAAACATGTCGTAACGTTTTTATAACAACTCAAAAGGCTAAATCTTGAGGTCAGGCGGGCAAGTGCTGGAGAGTAAAGCAAAAAACCTCGCCTGAGCGAGGTTTTTCAATTGATTAGGATAACCATATCCTGATGAGCTCTCCCCAAAACAACAGGGAAAAAGAAAACGCGCTCATCCATGACCAGTATTTTACAGAACGGCGATTATTCATCATATACACACCAAAGAATGTATTCATTGAAGCTGCGTTGAGACGCAATTTATTATTGCTGTGGTGTATTTATTTAACAGTACACAAGTACACATCAGAATCACGAGTTAATTACCTCGCTAATTCTAATGATAACAATTATTGTTTTGGCACTTCGTCTTCCGCGAAGATGTCAATAAACGCTTGCTGCTGTGGCGTCAATTTCCAGGACGCCGGAACAGTGGTTGAAGCTTGCGGTTTCACTGCTTTCGGTTTGTCATGCGGATGACACACTTGCTTCACTGGCTCAGAGCGACCTGTCACAGCCATTTTAACCCCAGAATTTCCAGATAATTAACGCTACCACTACCCAAAAGGCGGCTGAACCCAGAAATACCGCCAGCCACGCTTTACGCTTGAGCTGCGGGTCCCTTTGCGGTTCTTCGCTTCCTGATGGCATTGCTAACCTCGTACAATCGACATCACTTATCATTTTAGGCACCAACAATCGGTACAATTAATCATGGATGAGATAAATCCTAAAGAAACTTTAGTCGAAAAGCTAGTGAATTTACGCATCCTGTTCAAAGAATATTTAATCTTTTGACCGCAAATAAATTATTGAAGTGAAAAATTTGCGAAGGGGCAATTTAGTTTCTATGTTTGTCGCAAATTTATGACAGATTATGTAACAGGAGGGAAAATCAATCAGGCAAAAGTAGCAGATTGAAATAAGAGGATGATAACAATAATTCGACTTAGGGAAGGTTAAGGGGCTCCTTTTGCTATAAAAGGCTACCCCGCTATCATTATTTTTCCGGAAGTTTAATGTCCTTAAACATCGCCTCAATATCTTCGTTCGAACGTAACGCCACGGCGGCATCAACCACATCACGCGTCAGGTGTGGCGCAAAGCGCTGAATGAAATCATACATGTAGCTGCGCAAGAACGTGCTGCGACGAAAACCGATCTTGGTCGTACTGTGGCTGAAAATTTCCTGCGCATCCAGTTTAACCAGGTCCGGGTCGGAAATCGGGTCGACGGCCATACTGGCAATGACCCCTACCCCAAGCCCCAGACGCACATAGGTTTTGATAACGTCCGCATCGGTCGCCGTAAAGACAATACGTGGCGACAGCCCTGCACGGTTGAAGGCGGTATCCAGCTCAGAACGCCCGGTGAAACCAAAGGTGTATGTCACCAGAGGATATTGCGCCAGCTCCTCAATCGACACCGACGGCTTACCTGCCAGAGGATGATCCGGGGTAACCACGATCGAGCGATTCCAGTGGTAGCACGGAAGCATCACCAGGTCGTCATAGAGATGCAGTGCTTCGGTAGCGATAGCAAAATCCGCATTACCTTTGGAGACAGCTTCCGCAATTTGCGTTGGCGATCCCTGATGCATGTGTAACGAGACCCGGGGATAACGTTCGATAAATCCCTTAATCACGTTGGGTAATGCATAACGCGCCTGCGTATGGGTGGTCGCAACATAGAGCGAGCCTTTATCCGGCCAGGTATGTTCCCCCGCCACCGATTTAATGGCGTCAACTTTAGAGAGAACTTCGCGGGCAATACGGATGATTTCCTGTCCGGCTGGCGTTACCTGCGTGAGGTGTTTACCGCTGCGGGCAAAGATCTGTATCCCCAGTTCATCTTCAAGCATGCGAACTTGCTTACTGATGCCTGGCTGAGAGGTATAAAGACCTTCTGCCGTTGAGGAGACGTTGAGATTATGGTTCACCACTTCAACGATATAGCGAAGCTGCTGTAATTTCATGAAAGACCATCCAAATTCGCGCAAACGGGCAATCGCTTAAGACGATTTCATAATAAAAAAGAATTTAACTATAACCACTATATCATTTATATCTTCTATGTATAGATTCGAACAAAAAATAATAACCATGTTATAAAAAAAAGGGCCGGATAACCGGCCCTCAATTTAACCTATTAATCTTACAGCGTTATTTTTTGGCTTCCGCCCATTTCCCATCAACGTAAAACGCCGACCAGTTTGTCGCTTTGCCGTCTTTTTCCGACGCAACATATTGCTGTTTCGTTTTACGACTAAAACGGACAATGGTCTTATTCCCTTCCGGATCCTGTTGCGGCGCATCCGCCAGATAACGCAGTTTTTCCGGCAAACGGTCGCGGAAGCGATATAACTCTTCCACTAACGGTGCACGCGTTTCGCGCGATTTCGGGAAGGTGTTAGCCGCAAGGAAAACCCCGGCTGCGCCGTCACGCAGAACGAAATACGCGTCCGATTTTTCGCACGGCAGTTCCGGCAACGGAACCGGATCTTCTTTCGGTGGCGCGACTTCGCCATTACGCAGGATCTTACGCGTGTTTTTGCAGTCGTCGTTGGTACAGGCCATGTACTTACCGAAACGCCCCATTTTCAGGTGCATTTCAGAGCCACATTTTTCACACTCAACCACCGGACCGTCATAACCTTTGATGCGGAACTCGCCCTCTTCGATTTCATAACCGTCACAGGTCGGGTTATTACCGCAAACATGTAGTTTACGTTTCGGATCGATCAGGTAGCTGTCCATCGCCGTACCGCACTTAGTACAACGGCGTTTGGCGCGCAACGCATTGGTTTCCGCGTCGTCGCCTTCCAGCACGTTCAATACTTCGTTTTCCGGCACCAGGTTAATGGTGGTTTTGCAGCGCTCTTTTGGTGAAAGTGCATAACCGGAGCAACCGAGGAACACCCCGGTACTGGCGGTACGGATCCCCATCTTACGACCGCAAGTCGGGCAATCAATGCTGGTAAGCACCATCTGATTCGGGCGCATGCCGCCTTCATCCGGATCTCTTTCCGCCTGGTAAAGTTGACGGGAGAAATCGCCGAAGAAACTGTCAAGAACCTTCTTCCATTCTGCTTCGTGGTTTGCCACCTGGTCGAGACGGTCTTCCATCTGCGCGGTGAAATCATAATTCATCAACTCACGGAAGTTCTCTTCCAGACGGTCGGTAACAATTTCACCCATTTTTTCCGCATAGAAGCGACGGTTTTCCACGCGCACATAGCCACGGTCCTGAATGGTCGAAATGATCGACGCATACGTTGACGGACGGCCAATACCACGTTTTTCCAGCTCTTTAACCAGTGACGCTTCACTAAAGCGCGCAGGCGGTTTGGTGAAGTGCTGAGCAGGTGTCAGATCAATAAGCGACAGGACATCACCCGTGTTTACCGCTGGCAGCGTACGGTCTTCATCACCTTTACGCAGCGCTGGCATCACCTTCGTCCAGCCATCGAAACGCAAAATGCGGCCGCGTGCTTTCAGGCGATAATCACCCGCGCCCACGGTAATAGTGGTGGAGTCGTATTGCGCTGGCGTCATCTGACAGGCGACAAACTGGCGCCAGATCAGTTGATACAGTTTCTGCGCATCAGTTTCCATATCTTTAAGAGCGTCAGCCTCAACCCCAACATCGGAGGGACGAATCGCTTCGTGCGCTTCCTGGGAGTTCTCTTTGCTGGCGTACTGGTTGGCATTTTCCGGCAGGTATTTTTTGCCGTACTTATCACCAATAAAGGTACGCACCATGCTAACCGCATCCTGACTCAGGTTGGTGGAGTCAGTACGCATATAAGTGATGTAACCCGCTTCGTACAGACGCTGGGCCATCATCATGGTTTTCTTCACGCCGAAGCCAAGACGGGTACTTGCCGCCTGCTGCAGTGTGGAAGTAATAAACGGTGCGCCCGGCTTGCTGCTGGTCGGCTTGTCTTCGCGCTCAAGCACCGTATAACGGGCTTTTTCGAGCAGGCTAACTGCCGCCATCGTTTGTTCGCGGTTAACCGGACGGAAAGGTTTATCCCCTTCGTGCGTCACCTGAAGTGGCAGAGAATCGCCACCCGGCGTTGCGGCATTAGCGTCAACTTCCCAGTACTCTTCCGGAACGAAGGCTTTAATTTCACGTTCACGCTCAACTACCAGACGCACAGCAACCGACTGTACTCGGCCAGCGGACAGGCCACGGGCGATCTTCTTCCACAACAGTGGAGAAACCATGTAACCCACCACGCGGTCCATAAAGCGCCGCGCCTGCTGGGCATTCACACGATCAATGTTCAACTCGCCCGGCTTTTCGAACGCCTGGCGAATCGCATTTTTGGTGATTTCGTTAAACACCACGCGGCTATAGCGCGTTTCATCGCCACCGATCACTTCCCGCAGGTGCCAGGCAATGGCTTCCCCTTCGCGGTCAAGGTCGGTTGCGAGATAGATATGGTCGGCTTTTTCAGCGAGCGATTTCAGCTCAGAAACCACCTTCTCTTTTCCGGGCAGCACTTCATAGTGCGCATCCCAGTTGTGCCATGGGTCAATGCCCATGCGATTGACGAGAGCGCCGCGTTCATCCTTTTTAGGCTTCTTAGCCGTTTTGGTGGAGGCAGAGTCAGCGCTCTTTTTAGGTGCTGAGCCACTGGTCGGCAAATCGCGGATATGACCTACGCTGGATTTCACCACGTAGTCATTACCCAGATACTTATTGATCGTTTTGGCTTTTGCCGGGGACTCAACGATGACGAGAGCTTTACCCATATTCACCTTTACCTAATAAAATTCTTCCAGGAATACGTCGCACATTGATTCACCTTCCGCTGGCGACGAGCCAATGATATTGCGGTGGCGACAATGGATATCAACCCTTTTCTTGACCATAAGCGAAAGTAATCGCTAGCAGATGATTGAGTTAACAGGCTTTTTCGCTAGTTTATGATACAGCACGACGATTTTATGGTCGAATGTCAAGCAAATCTGTTGCCAGATTGACGAAAGGGTCACACTGTACCTGATAAAATTTGTTACGCAACTTTATTAGCATGCAAATTCGAATCACGCCAGCACTACCGTAACGGGAAACCCCTTGCCTGCGCAGGGAAAATTTGCCCCTGGGCCGCGTGGGGCGTAAACTTGTTAAATTTTTAAGGAGGGGCGAAATGGAGCCGACTAAGCAACCTATCGATCGTCAGTCTCTGCTTGAGCTGGCAAACCAACTTATCCGCGATCATGAAGATACACTGTCCGGTATTGAAGCAACCGGCGTAAGCCAGCGCAACGGGGTGCTGGTGTTCAGCGGCGAGTATTTTCTGGATGAACAGGGGCTACCGACCGGGAAAAGCACTGCGGTGTTCAATATGTTCAAATATCTGGCGCATGAACTGTCTGAAAAATACCATCTGATCGATTAAACAAAAACGCGAGGCCATGGCCTCGCGTTTTTGTTTGTACTCGCCTTACATCAGCGGTTTCTGTCCGCGCTGCCACCAGCGCATCAGCAACCGGTCTGCGCTTTCTGCAGCACTTCCGGTAAAGCGGTCGATAAACTTTTTGCGCTGCTGATAGCGCAAGCCAATGACCTCATGGCTCTCAAACAGCCCCAGCAGCAATTCATCGCTGGTACCAACTGCATCGACCAGTCCTTTTTCCAGTGCCTGTGAACCATACCAGTGCTCGCCGGTCGCTACCTGTTCTATATCCAGTTGCGGGCGCATCTGATGCACAAAGCCTTTGAACAGATCATGCGTTTCATTGAGGCTCTCGCGGAATTTCTGCCTTCCCTCTTCGGTGTTTTCACCCAACAGAGTCAGCGTGCGTTTGAACTGCCCGGCGGTATGCAGTTCGATATCAATCTCTTTACCTTTCAGGAAGCGGTTGAAGTTGGGGATCTGCGCCACAACGCCAATCGATCCAATAATAGAAAACGGCGCCGCAACAATTTTATCCGCCACGCAGGCCATCATATAACCGCCGCTGGCGGCGACTTTATCAACCGCGACGGTGAGCGGAACCTGCTTATCGCGCAGACGCTGCAACTGCGACGCAGCCAGCCCGTAACCATGAACAACGCCGCCGGGACTTTCCAGACGGAGAACCACCTGATCTTCTGGCTTCACCAGCGTCAACACCGCGGTTACCTCTTCGCGCAGCGCGCCCACTTCATGGGCATCCATGCTGCCTTTAAAGTCCAGCACCCAGGCGCGAGGTTTGCCCGCTGAGGCCATGTCGCCAGATTTTGCTTTGGTCTTTGCCGCTTTTGCATCCTGTTTGGCTTTTTTCTTTTGGGCTTTATGCCACAGCTTTTGCTGCTGGCTGTCCAGCAACGCCACAGCCATCTCTTCCTGCATTTCCTTATAGTCTTCGCTCATGCGGGTAATACGTAATTCTCCCCGCTGACGTTTGCGCTGTGTCAGATTAACAATAAGAATTGCGACCACCGCAATCGCGACCACAACAGTCGCAATTTTGGCTAAAAACAAACCATATTCAGACAGTAATTCCACGCATTCCACCTTGGTTCAGCCACTTAACAATCGCATTCAGTGTACATGAGCCTTTCTGACGAGTCTCGCATTGCCACCCTTTCGGATATTCAGTCGACCAGTTTCAGCACATTCCGCTATACATTATCCCAACGCACGGGAGACTCTCTGCCAGACTGATTGAAATCGCTTTCTGTTTCAGGCATAAAGCCAACACGATTTAAAAACGGGTTGAGACCAAGGAGTTAGCGTGCATTACCAGCCACAACGCGACCTGTTGCGAAACTACATTATTCTGGTCACCGGCGCCAGTGACGGCATCGGCAAAGAAGCGGCGCTGACTTATGCCCGCTACGGCGCGCGCGTCATCTTACTGGGGCGTAACGAAGACAAACTCCAGGCCGTTGCCGGACAGATAGCGTCCGAAGGCGGCCAGGCCGCCAGCCTCTACACGCTGGACATGGCCACCTGTACACCCGATGATTGCCAGCGTCTCGCTAACGAGATAACGCAACACTACCCGCGACTGGACGGTGTGCTGCATAACGCCGGCGTGCTGGGTGATGTTTGCCCAATGAGCGAACAACAGCCAGCCGTCTGGGATAACGTAATGCAGGTTAACGTCAACGCCACTTTCTATTTGACCCAGGCACTCCTTCCTTTATTACTCAAAGCGGAAAGCGGTTCGCTGGTCTTCACATCGTCAAGCGTTGGCCGCCAGGGCCGTGCAAATTGGGGGGCCTATGCCGCCTCTAAATTTGCCACCGAAGGCATGATGCAAGTGCTGGCAGAGGAGTACCAAAACCGTTTACGGGTCAATTGCATAAATCCGGGCGGTACCCGGACGCAGATGCGCGCCAGCGCCTTCCCGAGCGAAGATCCGCAGAAATTAAAAACGCCAGCCGATATTATGCCGCTCTATCTATGGCTGATGGGCGATGACAGCCGTCGCAAAACAGGCATGAGCTTTGATGCTCAGCCAGGACGAAAACCGGGGATATCACAATGAGTGAAGAACGTTACCAGCAACGCCAGCAGCGGGTGAAAGATAAGGTCGAAGCCCGCGTCGCGGCAGCGCAGGAAGAGCGTGGCATCATTATCGTTTTTACCGGCAATGGTAAAGGCAAAACCACCGCTGCATTCGGCACGGCCGCACGTGCCGTCGGCCACGGAAAGAAGGTCGGCGCCATTCAGTTTATTAAAGGCACCTGGCCTAATGGTGAACGTAATTTACTGGAACCGCATGGGGTCGAATTTCAGGTGATGGCAACCGGGTTCACCTGGGACACGCAAAACCGCGAGAGCGACACCGCCGCCTGCCTTGAGGTATGGACACATGCGCAGCGTATGCTGGCGGACGAAACGCTGGATATGGTGGTGCTCGATGAGTTGACCTATATGGTGGCCTACGATTACCTGCCCCTGGAAACCGTTCTTAACGCGCTGGAAAAGCGCCCGGCAAACCAGACGGTGATCATCACCGGTCGCGGCTGTCACCGCGATATCCTGGAGATTGCCGATACAGTCAGTGAACTGCGCCCGGTAAAACATGCTTTCGAAGCGGGCGTCAAGGCACAGATCGGTATCGACTATTAAGAGACCGCTGGCAGCAGCGTAGCAATGCGGCACTGCTGCCATGCCAATGATTGATTCAACCATCACACTCACCCACACATGTGACAGTGTCACGCTTTTCCGGCGCAGCATGGCGGAAATTATAATATGCGGGAACGAGAGGACGTTTCCGGCAAGGTAACCGGAAACGTCAGGAAATTAGCCGTTGCTGTTACGCCCACCGGAACGACGGCTACCCGGTGCCTGACGATTGCCTGACACCTGGCTGTGGCGTTTCACCGCACGACGAATCTGATTGGCTTTCATGCGGCGACGATCTTTTTCGACCGCCACTTTTGATGCGGTTTCCGGCGGCAACCCTACCAGCTCGCGCAGGTAGTTGGTTTGGGCCAGATCCAGTTCGGTATAACCACCGCGCGGCAATCCTTTCGGCAGTGGAATGTCGCCGTAGCGCACACGAATAAGGCGGCTAACCTGCACGCCAACTGCTTCCCACAATCGACGCACCTCGCGGTTACGCCCTTCGGTCAGGGTCACGTTATACCACTGGTTGATCCCTTCTCCACCGCTGAATTTAATGGTTTTGAATGCTGCCGGACCATCTTCCAGTTGAACGCCACGTGACAGTTCACGCACCCTGGCCTCTTCAATCTGGCCGAATACACGCACCGCGTATTCGCGTTCCACTTCACGGCTTGGGTGCATCAGGCGATTCGCCAGTTCACCGTCGGTGGTGAACAGCAGCAGACCACAGGTGTTGACGTCAAGACGTCCAACCGCAATCCAACGGGCGCCGCGCAGTTTTGGCAGACGGTCAAAAACGGTCGGACGGCCTTCCGGATCGTTACGCGTGCACAGCTCACCTTCAGGTTTGTAATACGCCAGCACACGGCAGATTTGTTCAGCGGACTCTTTTATCGAGATAAGATGACCGTCGATGCGAATTTTCAGTGCCTGGGTCACTTCAACGCGATCGCCCAGCGTGGCAATCTTGCCGTCTACGCTGACGCGGCCTGCTTCGATGATGGTTTCGATTTCACGGCGGGAGCCGTGGCCAGCTCGCGCCAGCACTTTCTGTAACTTTTCGCTCATAGAGCTTCCTCGGGTGTCGCCTTCACAGGCGTCGAATAAGGTCATCAGGCCACTGCGGCGCCTGTGAAATGGCCGCGTAGTATAGCGGCTTGCTTCATTATAGGAAAGGTTTAACGTCGCCGACGCCTTCACGAATAACAACCGGGGCATCGTCGGTAAGATCGACCACCGTTGTCGGTTGTTGTCCCAGATAGCCGCCATGGATAATCAAATCCACCAGCTTTTCCAGACGGTCTTTAATTTCATCCGGATCGGACTCGGTAAACTCGCTGCCAGGTAGCATTAGCGAAGTAGAGAGCATCGGCTCGCCAAGGGTATCGAGTAACGCCAGCGCAATCGGATTCGCCGGGACACGCAGACCGATGGTTTTACGTTTTTCCTGTAACAGGCGACGCGGCACCTCTTTCGTTCCTTTCAGGATAAAGGTGTAGTTACCTGGGGTGTTATTTTTGATCAGACGAAAAGCCACATTATCGACGAACGCATAGGTCGATAGCTCAGACAAATCGCGGCACATCAGGGTAAAGTTATGGCCATCCGGCAATTGACGGATACGGCAAATACGCTCCATCGCCCCTTTGTCTTCAATTTTACAGCCTAACGCATACCCGGAATCGGTAGGGTAAACAATCACCCCGCCTTTACGGACAATCTCAACGGCCTGGGTAATCAGGCGCGGTTGAGGATTTTCCGGATGAATATAAAAAAACTGACTCATACTTCCCTCTCTTCACTGTTTTGCGGCTGCTCCCATTTGCACCAGACGCCCTCAACATCAGCCGGTAGCCAAAGCTTGCGCCCCAGCTCAATCCATGGACATGGCTGATGGAAATCCGATCCCTGCGAGGCCAGTAAACCAAACTGGCGGGCATACTCGGCGAGTTGTTTACGCTCATTGGGAGCCTGCTGGCATTGGGCAACTTCCATCGCCTCTCCGCCGCTTTGGGCAAAATGCGCCAGCAGTCTTTTCAACCATTTAGCGGAGAGATCATATCGACCCGGATGGGCCAGGACCGCCGTTCCGCCAGAATGATGAATCACTTCAATAGCTTGTTCTATTGTACACCACTGCGGTGGAACATATCCGGTTTTCCCGCGCGCAAGATACCTTTTGAATACATCTGCCATATTTGTTGCTTTGCCGCACTCCACCAGGAAACGGGCAAAATGGCCACGCGTAACGGCAGCCCCCTGCGCCAGTCGCTGCGCCCCCTCCCATGCGCCCGGAATATGCGCCTTTTCCAGTCGCTCGGCAATCAGTCTGCCGCGCTGCTGGCGTCGTTCATGCTGATCCTGTAAAAATGTACACAGCGTCGGGTTTTCGATATCCATATTCAGCCCCACGATGTGGATCTCGTGGTTTTCCCAGACGGTGGAAATTTCCACACCGCTAATGAGTTTGAGTGCCAGCCCGGCACGTTCAATTTCTTCACGCGCAGCGGGAATGGCGGCGGTAGTGTCGTGATCGGTAATCGCCAGGGTCCCTACGCGCATTGCAACCGCACGGTGGACCAGTTCTTGTGGTGTCAGGACGCCATCGGAGGCAATGGTGTGGCTGTGCAGGTCATAAATCACTGCGTAATTCGTGTCGCTCAAAAGCGGCTCCCGTGGCCGATAAAACAATAACTGTGCCCTATCATAACGTTCTGCGGCGATTTTCTGAAATCGAGGGTTGACTTTCCTCGCGCGAACCAGTTAACTAGTACGCAAGTTCACTCCACGAGGTATCACTGATGAATATGCATATTTCCGTAAACCGCTGGTGGCGCACTCCCTGACATTGGGCAGTGTTTCACGTGCGTATTCAGCACACCGATACCCGGCCCGCCAACTGAGCGGGCTTTTTTTTGAACACATTTATGAGAGCAACTATGCAAACGCAAAAACCGACACTCGAATTGCTCACCAGCAACGCGCTGTACCGGGAGAACCCGACCGCGTTATTCCATCAACTGTGTGGTGCACGCCCGGCAACCTTGTTGCTGGAATCCGCCGATATCGACAGCAAAAACGATTTAAAAAGCCTGCTGCTGGTGGATAGCGCGCTGCGCATTACCGCGCTGGGTGACACTGTCACTATTGAGGCGTTAACGCAAAACGGCGCGTCTCTGTTACCGCTGCTGGATGCCGCGCTTCCGGCTGGTGTAGAAAACACCGTCCGGGCAGATGCTCGCGTCTTACGTTTTCCGCCCGTCAGCACCCTGCTCGACGAAGACGCACGCCTGTGTTCACTCTCTGTTTTCGATGCCTTCCGTCTGTTACAGGGGCTGGTCGATGTCCCTGCCGATGAGCGCGAAACCATGTTCTTCGGCGGCCTGTTTGCCTACGACCTGGTGGCAGGATTCGAAGATTTACCCGCGCTGAGCCATGACCGTCGCTGCCCGGACTACTGCTTTTATCTGGCAGAAACCTTACTGGTGATCGACCATCAGAAGCGCCACACCCGCATTCAGGTGAGCCTGTTTTCCGCCGATGCTGACGAAAAAGCGCGACTGACTCAACGAATTGAAACCCTGCATGAACAATTAAATGTGCCG
Source organism: Citrobacter sp. BDA59-3 (assembly GCF_015167655.1). Taxonomy (NCBI): domain Bacteria; kingdom Pseudomonadati; phylum Pseudomonadota; class Gammaproteobacteria; order Enterobacterales; family Enterobacteriaceae; genus Citrobacter; species Citrobacter sp. BDA59-3. The sequence continues at coordinate 2,485,720 of NZ_CP063427.1, read as the reverse complement.
CCAGGGCCATTGCCGGTTGAATCCGTCAGCGATATGCGCTGCGAATGCAACCAGAGCGATGAAGAGTACGGCGCGGTTGTGCGCCAGATGCAAAAAGCGATTCGTGCCGGTGAGATTTTTCAGGTCGTGCCGTCTCGTCGTTTCACCCTGCCGTGCCCGTCACCGCTGGCCGCCTATGAAGTACTGAAAAAGAGTAACCCAAGCCCATACATGTTCTTTATGCAGGACAATGACTTCGCCCTGTTTGGCGCCTCGCCGGAAAGCTCTCTCAAATATGACGCCACCTCACGCCAGATTGAAATCTACCCGATCGCCGGGACTCGCCCACGCGGACGTCGCGCCGACGGTTCCCTGGATCGTGACCTGGACAGCCGTATTGAACTCGAAATGCGTACCGACCATAAAGAGCTTTCCGAACATCTGATGCTGGTTGACCTCGCGCGTAACGATCTGGCGCGCATTTGTACTCCAGGCAGTCGCTATGTGGCAGATCTGACCAAAGTCGACCGCTACTCCTTCGTAATGCATCTGGTTTCACGTGTGGTTGGTGAACTGCGACAGGACCTGGACGTGCTCCACGCTTATCGCGCTTGTATGAACATGGGCACGCTCAGTGGGGCCCCAAAAGTACGCGCCATGCAGCTTATTGCTGATGCAGAAGGCTCCCGCCGTGGCAGTTACGGCGGCGCGGTGGGCTATTTCACCGCCCACGGTGACCTGGATACCTGCATCGTGATTCGTTCTGCCTGGGTTGAAGACGGTGTCGCCACCGTTCAGGCAGGCGCTGGCGTGGTACTGGATTCAGTACCGCAATCAGAAGCCGATGAAACACGTAATAAAGCCCGCGCGGTTCTGCGCGCCATTGCTAAAGCGCATAACGCTCAGGAGACATTCTGATGGCTGACATTCTGCTGCTCGATAATATCGATTCATTTACCTATAACCTGGCGGATCAGTTGCGCGCCAGCGGGCATAACGTGGTGATTTACCGTAACCATGTTCCGGCACAAACCCTGATTGACCGCCTGGCGACCATGAAAAACCCGGTGCTGATGCTCTCGCCAGGGCCAGGGGCGCCGTCAGAAGCAGGCTGCATGCCTGAGTTGCTGACCCGCATGCGCGGCAAACTGCCGATTATCGGCATCTGTCTGGGACATCAGGCAATTGTAGAAGCCTATGGAGGCTATGTCGGTCAGGCAGGCGAAATCCTGCACGGTAAAGCCTCAAGCATAGAACATGACGGTCAGGCCATGTTTGCCGGGCTGGCGAACCCGCTGCCGGTGGCGCGCTACCATTCACTGGTGGGCAGCAACATTCCGGCAGGGTTAACCATCAACGCGCATTTTAATGGCATGGTGATGGCTGTGCGTCATGATGCGGATCGCGTATGTGGCTTCCAGTTCCATCCGGAATCCATTCTGACTTCGCAAGGCGCCCGCTTGCTGGAACAAACCCTGGCCTGGGCGCTGCAGAAACTGGAGCAGACCAATACCCTGCAACCAGTACTGGAAAAACTGTATCAGGCGCAAACCCTGAGCCAACAGGAAAGCCACCAGCTTTTCTCTGCCGTGGTGCGCGGCGAGCTGAAGCCTGAACAACTGGCCGCAGCGCTGGTCAGTATGAAAGTGCGTGGTGAGCACCCCAATGAAATCGCCGGGGCGGCCACCGCGTTACTGGAAAATGCCGCGCCGTTCCCACGCCCGGACTATCCGTTTGCCGATATCGTGGGCACCGGTGGCGACGGCAGCAACAGTATCAATATTTCCACCGCCAGCGCTTTTGTGGCGGCGGCCTGCGGGCTTAAGGTTGCCAAACACGGTAACCGCAGCGTTTCCAGCCGTTCCGGCTCATCCGATTTACTGGCAGCTTTCGGCATTAATCTGGATATGAATGCGGATAAATCCCGCACTGCGCTGGATGAACTGGGGGTCTGTTTCTTATTTGCACCGAAGTATCACACCGGGTTCCGCCACGCGATGCCGGTGCGCCAGCAGCTTAAAACGCGCACCTTGTTTAACGTCCTGGGGCCATTGATTAACCCGGCGCACCCGCCGCTGGCGTTGATCGGTGTTTACAGCCCGGAACTGGTGTTACCCATTGCCGAAACCCTGCGTGTTCTGGGCTATCAACGTGCGGCCGTTGTGCACAGCGGTGGGATGGATGAGGTGTCACTGCATGCCCCGACGGTAGTGGCTGAATTGCGTGACGGCGAGATCAAAAGCTACCAGCTTACCGCTGCTGATTTCGGTCTGACGCCCTATCACCAGGAGCAACTGGCAGGCGGCACACCGGAAGAAAACCGTGACATTCTGACACGCTTACTACAAGGTAAAGGTGAAGCCGCCCATGAGGCCGCCGTTGCTGCAAATGTCGCCATGTTGATGCGTTTACATGGTGAAGAGGATTTGCAAGCTAACGCGCAAAAAGTTATGCAGGTGCTGCACAGCGGCGCCGCCTATGACAAAGTCACCGCACTTGCGGCAAGAGGGTAAAGAATGCAAACCGTATTAGCAAAAATCGTCGCGGATAAGGCGATTTGGGTAGCCGCCCGCAAGGAGCAGCAGCCGCTGGCCAGTTTTCAGAATGACGTGGTGCCGAGCACTCGTCGCTTCTACGACGCCCTGCAGGGTACGCGCACCGCGTTTATCCTGGAATGCAAAAAAGCATCCCCGTCAAAAGGGGTGATTCGCGATGATTTCGACCCGGCGCGTATCGCCGGGGTTTACAAACACCATGCGTCGGCCATCTCCGTACTGACCGACGAGAAATATTTCCAGGGCAGTTTTGATTTCCTGCCTGTTGTCAGCCAGATCGCGCATCAGCCGATTCTGTGTAAAGACTTCATTATCGACCCTTACCAGATTTATCTGGCGCGTTTTTACCAGGCCGATGCCTGTCTGCTGATGCTCTCGGTACTGGATGATGAGCAATACCGCCAGCTCTCTGCCGTCGCCCACAGCCTGAGCATGGGTGTACTGACCGAAGTCAGCAATGAAGAAGAGCTGGAACGCGCTATCGCGCTTGGGGCAAAAGTGGTCGGCATCAATAACCGCGACCTGCGCGATCTGTCCATCGATCTGAATCGTACACGTCAGTTGGCTCCGCGCCTGGGCGCAGGGGTAACGGTTATCAGCGAATCAGGGATTAACACTTATGCGCAGGTGCGTGAACTGAGTCATTTCGCCAATGGTTTCCTGATTGGTTCCGCGCTGATGTCTCATGACGATCTGGACGCCGCAGTTAAACGCGTTTTGCTTGGCGAAAATAAAGTCTGCGGCCTGACGCGCCCGCAAGATGCGCTGGTCGCTTATGAAGCGGGAGCGATTTATGGCGGTCTGATTTTCGTCGCCTCGTCCCCCCGTGCCGTCAACGTCGCCCAGGCCCGCACGGTTATGGCGGGCGCACCACTCCAGTACGTTGGTGTGTTCCGTAATGCGCCGGTCGAAACCGTGTCGGCCAACGTGGAGCAACTGGGGTTAGTCGCCGTACAGTTACACGGCAGTGAAGACCAGCACTATATCGACACGCTGCGTAAGCAGTTGCCGGATAGCGTACAAATCTGGAAGGCGCTGAGCGTGGGCGATACCCTGCCGGCCCGCGACCTGAACCATGTCGATAAGTATGTGTTTGATAACGGCCAGGGCGGTAGCGGTAAGCGTTTTGACTGGAGCCTGCTGTCAGGGCAAACGCTGGACAACGTACTGCTGGCAGGCGGACTTGGCGCAGATAACTGCGTGGAAGCGGCCAAAACCGGCTGTGCCGGACTCGATTTCAATTCAGGCGTAGAGTCTGAACCCGGGAAAAAAGACGCCGATAAAGTGGCCTCGGTATTCCGAACTTTACGCGCTTATTAAGGAAGAAAACCATGACGACATTATTAAATCCGTATTTTGGTGAGTTTGGTGGCATGTATGTGCCGCAAATCCTGATGCCTGCACTGCGTCAGCTGGAAGAAGCCTTTGTCAGCGCGCAAAAAGATCCTGAGTTTCAGGCGCAATTCACCGATTTACTGAAAAACTACGCCGGTCGCCCGACCGCGCTGACTAAATGCCAGAACATTACCGCAGGGACTAATACCACCCTGTACCTGAAGCGTGAGGATTTACTGCACGGCGGCGCACACAAAACCAACCAGGTATTAGGACAGGCGCTGCTGGCAAAACGGATGGGTAAAACAGAAATCATCGCCGAAACCGGTGCCGGGCAGCACGGTGTGGCATCGGCGCTCGCCAGCGCCCTGCTCGGTCTGAAATGCCGCATCTACATGGGGGCGAAAGATGTGGAGCGTCAGTCGCCAAACGTCTTCCGTATGCGCTTAATGGGCGCAGAGGTGATCCCAGTACACAGCGGCTCCGCCACCCTGAAAGATGCCTGTAATGAAGCGCTGCGCGACTGGTCTGGCAGCTACGATACCGCGCACTACATGCTCGGTACCGCCGCAGGCCCGCACCCCTTCCCGACCATTGTGCGCGAATTCCAGCGGATGATCGGTGAAGAGACCAAAGGGCAGATCCTCGAAAAAGAAGGCCGCCTGCCGGATGCCGTCATCGCCTGCGTGGGCGGAGGCTCCAATGCGATCGGCATGTTTGCCGATTTCATTGAAGAGACCAGTGTTGGCCTTATCGGGGTCGAACCTGCCGGACATGGTATCGAAACTGGTGAACACGGCGCGCCGCTTAAGCATGGCCGCGTGGGGATCTATTTCGGAATGAAATCCCCAATGATGCAGACCGATGAAGGCCAGATCGAGGAGTCGTACTCTATCTCTGCGGGGCTGGATTTCCCGTCCGTGGGGCCACAACACGCTTATCTGAACAGCACCGGTCGTGCGGATTATGTCTCTATTACCGATGACGAAGCACTCGAAGCCTTTAAGACGCTGTGCCGCCACGAAGGGATTATTCCGGCACTCGAATCCTCCCACGCCCTGGCCCATGCGCTGAAAATGATGCGTGAGAACCCGGAAAAAGAGCAACTGCTGGTGGTTAACCTGTCTGGCCGTGGAGATAAAGATATCTTCACCGTACACGATATTTTGAAAGCGCGAGGGGAAATCTGATGGAACGCTACGAGACACTTTTTAAACAATTGAAGGAACGCAAGGAAGGTGCATTTGTTCCCTTTGTCACGCTGGGCGATCCCTCACCTGAGCAATCACTGAAAATCATCGATACGCTGATTGAAGCCGGCGCCGATGCTCTGGAATTAGGGATCCCGTTTTCAGACCCCCTGGCAGACGGCCCGACCATTCAAAATGCCACGCTGCGCGCCTTTGCCGCAGGCGTCACGCCGAGCCAGTGTTTTGAAATGCTGGCCGCGATTCGCCAGAAACATCCGACGATCCCGATTGGCCTGCTGATGTACGCCAACCTCGTCTTTAGCCGCGGTATAGATGAGTTCTATGCCCAGTGCGAGAAAGCGGGTGTCGACTCAGTGCTGGTCGCCGATGTGCCAGTGGAGGAGTCTGCGCCGTTCCGTCAGGCCGCGCTGCGGCATAATGTCGCGCCGATCTTCATCTGCCCGCCAAACGCCGATGACGAGTTGCTGCGTCAAATCGCCTCGCACGGTCGCGGTTATACCTATCTGCTCTCCCGTGCCGGGGTTACCGGGGCGGAAAACCGTGCCGCGTTGCCGCTCCACCACCTGGTCGAAAAACTGACCGAGTATCATGCTGCGCCGCCATTGCAAGGGTTTGGCATCTCTGCGCCTGACCAGGTGACCGCAGCCATTGATGCGGGCGCTGCCGGGGCAATATCAGGTTCCGCTATCGTCAAAATTATCGAGAAAAACCTTGATAAACCTGCCGTGATGCTCGAAGAACTTGGCGCATTTGTCCGGGCGATGAAAGCCGGCACTCGTCAGTAATGCCTCCTGACGCCCGGCCCACCGCCGGGCGTTTTATCTGCAACGTATTTTCCGCCCACTGAAACAGCGTCTGCACCCCCTGCAAAGCCCCATTTCACCAATAGCACTCATTCTTTGCTGATGTGTCTGTCTTATTATTCGTTTTTCAGCGGCCTGTCGTTTCCCGTTTCTTCACCTGGTGGCTGACTGTTAACTACCACACAATCCTGACTCGCGACGGCTATAGCGGGTCAATTCTGCATTGCCTGCATAACGCTAAGGCTTAATAATGTCGCGGATATGTGGGACACGGATGACAGTAAACAACGTAGCGTATTCATCATCCGTCAGAGGCTGATGTCTTTAATGGGAAGGATGTCCATATGTTTAATAAAGCCGCATTGATAAGAGGCTGGTTTACAATTGCGACGATTTTCACCTGTTTCACCCTTGGCAGTTATATAGGCCATTACTATTTTGCCGGGTCACGTATTCCATGGCTTATAGGGGTTATTGCCGCAATAGTCATCAATTGGGGATCGTACGGTGTGCTGAAAAAACTCACCTGAATTTCTTTTTGATAAAAACTGGCCACCCTTATGCGGCCAGTTTTTTATAGTGCCTGTCAGAAGCGATAGCCAGCAGCAAACATAAATACCCACGGATCGAGCCGCGTACTCACGCTTTGCTGCGCGCCTCCCGCTTTAAAACGAACGTCCGTATCAATATCCATGTACCAGACCGAAGCATTAATCAGCCAGTTACGGTTAATTAAATAATCCACCCCTACCTGTCCTGCCGCGCCCCAGGAATTTTTCAGGCTTAAATCAGAAAGTCCAGCCGATTTACCCGTATCGTTGAATTTTTCATCAAAGAACATGGTGTAGTTGATACCCGCACCAATATACGGGCGGACTTTACTTGCGGCATCACCAAAATACCACTGTGCCATCAGCGTTGGGGGCAAGTGGTGAACGGTTGCGATATTACCGGTTGGGCCGGTCCCTACTTTATGACGAAACGGGGTCGCTGCCAGCAATTCCACGCCAACGTTGTCCGTTGCCATATACGTCATGGTCAGTCCGAGCTGGGTATTATTATCGACGTTAAAACTTCCCAGACTCCCTAACACATTATCCGATCCCTCCGTCGGCCTCACAGTCGCGGAACCGGCACGCATGAAAAATTCCCCCGCTTCATGCGCATACGCACCTGCGGAAAGACTGCTGAGGATCAATGCTGCCACGGCTAATTTATTCATATCCACTCCATGTATGTGGTTTTTCATAGGCGCCGTGAATATACCTATAAATAAGTACATCGTGATCCAATCTGGATCACATTACATTCGTTAATTTAACATTTATTGATCTGAGTTAATTTTGGCTGCCAGTTCAGACTTTTAGTTTTTGTATTCACATCAATTTTGCCGTTTAAACTTGCTAAAAAAATCGTCATCGTTCCCTCTTGCCGACGCGTGCTCGTGGGTCTACTTTAATGAACTCACAATTTGAATTGATGCGTCGTTATTGCAGGTGTGCCATGAGTGATCTCAACCCGTGCATGTCGTGCGGAGCCTGTTGTGCTTATTTTCGTGTCTCTTTCTACTGGGCCGAGGCGGATGACGCTGGCGGTTCCGTACCGGCTCAACTGACTGAGCCTGTCACCCCCTTTTTACGCTGTATGCGCGGAACCAATCAGAAGCGAAGCCATTGTGTCGCGCTGGAAGGCATTCCGGGTGAGTCAGCGCGTTGCCGTATTTATGAGCAACGACCATCTCCTTGCCGCGAATTTATGATGTCGGGCGAGAATGACGAGGCCAATGAGGCCTGCGATCGCGCCCGTGCGTATTACGGGTTACCACCGCTTTACAAAGATATGCTTTTCCATACATCCACGGAGGCTGCCACCGATGACGCTTTCAGGGTACAATTGTGATGAATTTAACATTGCAGAACTCAAGGAGAGTGCATGTCTATCACGGCAGAATCCGTTTACCGTGACACGGGGAATTTTTTTCGTAATCAGTTTGTTACTATTTTACTGATTGCACTTCTATGTGCATTTATTACAGTGCTGTTAGGGCGCGTCTTTTCGCCCAGTGACGCCCAGCTTTCGATCCTGGGTGAAGGTGATTATCGGGCGGAAAGCACCGGGTTGTTCGACCTGGTGCGCAATATGACGCAGGAACAGCAGCAGGTATTGCTACGCTTATCAGCGGCAGCCACCTTCTCCGGTTTGATCGGGAATGCCATCCTGGCGGGCAGCACGTTGATGATGATCCGGATGATCTCGGCAGGGCAACGCGTTAGCGCGCTTCGTGCTATCGGTGCCAGTGCGCCAGTTTTGCCCGCGCTGTTTATCCTGTTCATGTTGACAACCTTTATGGTGCAAATCGGCATGATGTTCATCTTCGTACCCGGCGTATTACTGGCTATTTTGCTGGCGTTCGCACCGGTGATGATGGTTCAGGATCGCGCGGGCGTCTTCTCGGCGATGCGCGGCAGTATGCGTCTGGGCTGGAACAATATGCGTCTGGTCGCGCCTGCGGTCATCGGCTGGTTGCTGGCAAAAATCGCACTGCTGATGTTTGCACATAATTTAGCGTTTCTTACGCCGGAAGTCGGTGCGGTGGTCGCAAACACGGTGAGCAACATGATATCTGTCGCTTTGCTCATTTATCTGTTTCGCCTGTATATGCTGATACGTCAGTGATTTTTCGCCTGCGATAGCAGGCAATTTAACGGAACCGTAGAATGAAGCAGTTTCTTGATTTTCTCCCACTGGTGGTGTTTTTCGCTTTTTACAAGCTGTATGACATTTATGCAGCAACGACAGCTTTGATCATCGCTACGGCTGTTGTCCTGATTTATAGCTGGGTGCGTTACCGTAAAGTCGAAAAAATGGCGCTGATTACTTTTGTACTGGTGGCCGTTTTCGGTGGACTGACGATTTTCTTCCACAATGACGAATTCATTAAATGGAAAGTCACGGTTATCTACGCCCTGTTTGCCGGTGCCTTGCTGTTTAGCCAGTGGGTAATGAAAAAACCACTTATCCAACGCATGCTGGGTAAAGAGCTCACCCTGCCGCCGGTAGTATGGGAGCGCCTCAACCTTGCCTGGGCGCTATTTTTCATCCTTTGTGGTCTGGCCAATATTTATATCGCCTTCTGGCTGCCACAAAATATCTGGGTGAATTTCAAAGTGTTTGGCTTAACGGCGCTGACTCTTATCTTTACCGTATTAAGCGGTGTTTATATCTATCGTCACATTCCGCAGGACGATAAACCCTGAGTGGCACGTAAAAAACCGGGCACTGCCCGGTTTTTTTCTACATACCACCTTATCTAATTGTTTTCAGCCATAAATCCATAGTAGCATCCGCCAGAATCCCCCTTATTTATTGATGAGATAACCATGTCTAACACTCAGGATGCACCGCAGGGCGAACTTGTTCTGCGCACACTGGCAATGCCGGCAGACACCAATGCTAACGGTGATATTTTTGGCGGCTGGCTGATGTCGCAGATGGATATGGGCGGAGCAATTCTTGCTAAAGAGATCGCTCACGGACGCGTCGTCACTGTCCGCGTCGATGGTATGACTTTCCTGCGCCCCGTCGCCGTGGGCGATGTAGTGTGCTGTTATGCACGCTGTGTGAAACGCGGTAATACGTCGGTTACCATCAACGTCGAAGTCTGGATTAAAAAGGTCGCCTCAGAACCTATTGGTCAACGTTATAAAGCAACGGACGCACTGTTTATTTATGTCGCCGTGGATAATGATGGTAAACCGCGACCGCTGCCCGTGCAGGCATAAAAAAAGCCTCCATCTGGAGGCTTTTTTGCTTAATCCATTGTCGTGCCACCGTCCATGCGGAAGATAATGTTAACCGTGATGCCGGTGCCCGGTTTACCCGGTTCATAACGCCATTTACGCATGGCGGTCTTCACATCACGCTCGAACATATTCGCCGGCTGCGCTGAAAGAATCTCCACGTTGTCGATACGGCCATCCTGTAATACATCAAATTTCACGCGAACACGTCCTTCAATACGCAAGGCTTTTGCGCGCGGTGGATATTGAGGCTGGGTGCGGCTTAATGCGCGCGGACCTGCCGGGACCGACGGCACAGGTTTGGTGGCGATGGCTGGCGCGTTATTCATCGCCGGACGCGGCGGTGCGTTACTTTCTACCGGTGCCGCCTGACGGGGTTCTACCGGTTTTGCTTCACGCTTAGGCTGCTCGACTTTTTTCTCCGGTTTCGGCTTCGGTTTAGGTTTTGGCTTCGGTTCAGGTTTGTGGATCACCACCGGCGCTTCTTTTGGCGGCTCGGGAACGGGCTCCGGCTCGGGTTCCGGCTCCGCAACGGGTTCTGGTGGTGGCTGCACCGCCTGCGGTGGCTCCAGCTCTGCTGGTGTCACCATGGTCACCGTAATCGGCGCTGCGGGTGCCGGTAATTCAATAACCTGATGTACCGAGGCATACAAGATGGCCGCCACGACAGCGCCATGCATACCGACGGACAACAGTGTCGGCCAGGGAAAGCGACGGGGTAAATCAAGGGCCATTGAAGTCATAATCGTTTCAGTTGAAAAAGCAAAGTTAGATTCTAAATGCAAATAGCAATCATATTCAACCAGCCATCGCGTCTGCCCCGGTTTTTGTGCGCATACGGTTAAAAAAAGCGCACACTGAAAAAGGATAATCACGCGCCATCATCTTTGCGTTGCAGGCATTTATGGATTCACATAACGTAGTTGTTTTCTCATGATGAAGGAGCTCTACCCGTGCTATATGTAATTTTCTCACAGGACGTTGCTGATTCCCTCGAAAAACGCCTTTCCGTGCGCCCGGCTCATCTGGCACGTCTGCAATTGCTGCAAGACGAAGGTCGTTTATTAACGGCAGGCCCTATGCCAGCCGTAGACAGTAACGATCCGGGTGCGGCGGGTTTTACCGGCTCAACCGTTATCGCTGAATTTGAATCTCTGGAAGCGGCGCAGTCCTGGGCCGACGCGGACCCGTACGTCGCGGCTGGCGTTTACCAGCACGTCATCGTTAAGCCGTTTAAGAAAGTGTTCTGACTATCAGAAATAACAAAGGGGTAAAAATCATAATACCCCTTTCTTTTACCCGTGTTTAATGGGCGATCGTTTTTGAAAACAAATTAATAATAACCACGCCGGCAATAATTAACCCCATCCCCAGCATCGCCGGAAAATCCAGTTTCTGTCCGTGAATAATCCAGCCCACTGTACCAATCAATACAATCCCTACCCCGGACCAGACGGCGTAAATCACCCCGGTGGGTATAGTGCGCATTGGGATGGTCAGACACCAGAATGCAATACAATAGCCAACAATACTGATGATGCTGGGCGCCAGGCGGGTAAAACTATCGGAACTTTTAAGCGCAGTGGTCGCAATGACTTCACTGACGATCGCCAGGGCGAGAAAAATAATGGCTTCTTTATTCATGGTTATCCAAAGGCGAATTAACGTTTACTTAGCGCAAGGCGGGTTGCGAAAAGCAAAAACACAACGCCAGTTGCGCGATCCATCCAGCGTATAACGGCTTCTTTACGTAAAAATGATGACAGTGGGCGCGTCGCCGCAATTAACGTTGTTGACCATATGGTTCCCAGCACCACATGAATCATCACAAGGCCAAATGTCCAAATAATGAGCGGTTGCCCATGCGGAATAAACTGTGGCAAAAAAGAGACGTAGAAAATACCCATTTTGGGATTCAGTACATTGCCTAACATGCCACGAATAAACCAGTTCTGCTTTTTATCTTCACCCGCAACAGAGAAAACAGCGGTACGCGGGCGAATGAGCATATCTACGCCCAGCAAGCATAAATAGGCAGCGCCACAATATTTGAGAATAGAGTATCCCAGTTCCGACACCGCAACTAATGCCCCAAGGCCGAAGGCAACGGCCGCTCCCCAGATGAGACAACCGGTGTTAATGCCAAAGGCTGCTTTAAATGCCTGACTCCGTCCCTCCACCGCGGCAGTACGTAAAATCAGCGCGGTATCGAGACCCGGTGTGAGCGTGAGCAGCGTCGCCGCAAAGGTAAAAGCAATCAAACTATCAATAACAGGCATGCAGCATTCACCCTTTTTGAGAAAGAGATAAAAAAACAATGGGCACCATAAAGGTGCCCAGGACCATCAGAACCCGTAAAAATCAAAAACTAACGCGTTGCGATGCCGATTAAGAATACACTTTCTTATCGCGTGGATACGCATATTGCGACGGGACTGCCCTTCCAACCAACGCGCCTTGCGACGACTGGCCTGCCGGGACATACGCCAGCGCCCCACTTCCGTTCTACTACGCTTCATTTCTACGACTCTTTCCTAACAAAGAACTCCCATTATAAACCCTGGACGTCACCAGACCAGTCCTTTTCAGCGCCGTTTTTGTTTGCCAGATGAGTCCTTATGCGTAAACTCCTTATATCAGATTTTCAAAAGGATTTTTTTGTTATGACAACCTTCTACACGGTTGTGAGTTGGCTGATCTTTTTGGGCTACTGGCTGCTCATCGCTGGCGTGACGCTGCGCATTCTGATGAAGCGCCGTGCGGTCCCTTCTGCCATGGCATGGCTGCTGATTATTTATATTCTCCCTCTGGTGGGGATTATTGCGTATCTGTCCGTTGGGGAACTACATCTTGGTAAGCGCCGCGCTGAGCGGGCTCGTGCGATGTGGCCATCCACTGCCAAGTGGTTAAAAGACCTTAAGACGTATCACCATATTTTCGCGACTGAAAACAGCAGTGTCGCCACTTCTCTGTTCAAACTCTGCGAACGGCGTCAGGGCATTGCGGGGGTGAAAGGTAATCAGCTCCAGTTGCTCACTTCCTCAGATGACGTGATGCAGGCATTGATCCGCGACATTCAGCTAGCCCGCCATAATATCGAGATGGTGTTTTATATCTGGCAGCCAGGAGGAATGGCCGATCAGGTCGCCGAATCCTTGATGGCGGCGGCCCGCCGCGGTGTGCATTGCCGTTTAATGCTTGATTCAGCAGGCAGCGTCGCGTTTTTCCGCAGTCCGTGGGCTGGCATGCTGCGCAATTCAGGTATAGAAGTGGTCGAATCGTTAAAAGTTAATCTGATGCGTGTGTTTCTGCGTCGGATGGACCTGCGCCAGCACCGCAAAATGATCCTTATTGATAATTACATCGCCTATACCGGCAGTATGAACATGGTGGACCCCCGCTTCTTCAAACAGGATGCGGGCGTCGGTCAATGGGTCGATTTAATGGCACGGATGGAAGGCCCCGTGTCTACCGCGATGGGGATCGTCTACTCCTGCGACTGGGAGATAGAAACCGGAAAACGCATCCTCCCACCGCCACCGGATGCCAATATCATGCCGTTTGAGCAGGCCAGCGGGCACACAATCCACACCATCGCCTCTGGTCCGGGGTTCCCGGAAGATCTTATTCACCAGGCATTATTAACCGCAGTTTATGCCTCGCGCGAATACCTGATTATGACGACTCCCTATTTCGTCCCCAGCGATGACCTTCTACATGCCATTTGTACCGCCGCGCAACGAGGCGTTGACGTTAGCATTATCCTGCCGCGTAAGAATGACTCGGTGCTGGTTGGCTGGGCAAGCCGGGCCTTTTTCACCGAACTACTGGCTGCGGGGGTAAAAATCTATCAGTTTGAAGGCGGACTTCTGCATACGAAAAGCGTGCTGGTCGATGGCGAGTTAAGCCTGGTGGGAACAGTGAACCTTGATATGCGTAGTCTGTGGCTTAATTTTGAGATTACACTGGTTATCGACGATACCGGCTTTGGCAGCGATCTGGCCGCCGTGCAGGATGATTATATTTCGCGGTCTCGCTTGCTGGACGCGCGTCTGTGGGTTAAACGACCGTTCTGGCACCGGATTGCAGAACGACTGTTTTACTTCTTTAGCCCATTGCTGTAAAACGTGCCCAAATGATATTAAACAGGTAGTCATTATGGAAATGGATCTGAACAACCGCCTGAGCGAAGACGAAACGCTGGAGCAGGCTTACGATATTTTTCTCGAACTTGCGGCGGATAATCTCGACCCGGCAGATATCATTCTGTTCAATCTTCAGTTTGAAGAGCGTGGCGGTGCGGAATTGTTTGATCCCAGCGAAGACTGGCAAGAGCATGTTGATTACGATCTGAACCCGGACTTTTTCGCCGAGGTGGTGATTGGCCTCGCGGATAGTGACGGTGGCGAAATCAACGATGTCTTTGCCCGCGTACTGCTCTGTCGCGAGAAAGATCATAAGTTGTGCCACATTCTCTGGCGCGAGTAGTAAAAAGAAAAGGCTGACTTTCGTCAGCCTTTTTCATTTAGAGCGGGTCAACCTTAAGGCACGAGACCGCATGGCGGAAACTACCTTCCAGCACCGGGCGGGTCTGCGCGCACTCGGGTCCGGCAATCGGGCAACGCGTACGGAACACGCAGCCCGACGGCGGGTTGATTGGTGAAGGCAAATCCCCTTCCAGCAATTGAATCTGCTTGTTCTTTTCCAGATCCGGGTCCGGGATTGGCACAGCAGACATCAGCGCTTTGGTGTAAGGGTGCTGCGGATTGTGGTACACCTCGTCATAGGTACCCAACTCCACCGCGTGGCCCAAATACATGACCAGCACGCGATCCGAGATGTGTTTCACCACCGCGAGATCGTGGGCGATAAAGATCAGCGACAACCCCATTTCCCGCTGCAGTTTTTGCAGCAAGTTAACCACCTGAGCCTGGATTGACACGTCCAGTGCAGAAACCGGTTCGTCACAGATAATCAGCTTCGGTTCGAGGATTAGCGCACGGGCAATGCCAATACGCTGACACTGGCCGCCGGAGAACTCATGCGGGTAGCGGTTAATCAGGTTTGGCAGCAGGCCCACTTTCATCATCATGGCTTTGACGCGGTCACGCACTTCCTGACGCGGCATTTTCGGATGATAAGTACGCAGCGGTTCCGCGATGATTTCACCAATGGTCATACGCGGATTCAGCGATGCCAGCGGGTCCTGGAAAATCATCTGAATGTCACTGCGCACATCGCGCCATTCATCAGGCTTCATCCCGAGCAAATCTTTGCCCAGCCACGCCACTTTGCCGTCAGTTGCTTTGACAAGCCCAATAATCGCACGGGCAAAGGTCGATTTCCCGCATCCGGATTCGCCCACTACGCCGAGTGTTTCCCCTTCATACAGACGCAACGTAACGCCGTCTACCGCTTTCAGTGTTTTGGATGGTTGCCAGAACCATTGCTTACCGTCTTTTATGTCGAAATGCACTTTCAGGTCAGCAATTTCCAGGAGTACTTTTCTTTCTTCTGTTACGGCATTCATACCAGTTCCTCCACCGGCTTAAAGCAGGCGCGCAAACGTCCCGGGGCAAACTCCTCCAGCGGCGGAGCACTGCTACAGATTTCCATCGCATGCGGGCAACGCGGCTGGAACGGACACCCTTTGGGCAACCGCAGCAGGTTCGGCGGGTTACCAGGGATGGTCAGCAACTCTTCACCTTCGGCGTCGAGGCGCGGTACCGCATTGAGCAGACCGATCGAATAGGGATGTGCCGGATGGTAGAACACATCGCGCGCCACACCGTATTCCATAGTACGCCCGGCGTACATCACCAGCACTTTGTCACAGATACCCGCTACCACGCCGAGATCGTGGGTGATCATGATAATGGCAGTGTTGAATTCACGTTTAAGCTCATTGAGCAACGTCATGATCTGCGCCTGTACAGTCACGTCCAGCGCGGTAGTCGGTTCGTCGGCAATGAGCAGTTTTGGCCGGCACATTAATGCCATAGCAATCATTACGCGCTGGCGCATCCCGCCGGAAAACTCATGCGGGTACATGCGCATACGCTTGCGCGCTTCCGGCATTTTCACGGCGTCGAGCATTTTGACCGACTCTTCAAATGCTTCGGCCTTACCCATGCCTTTATGCAGCATCAGCACTTCCATTAACTGCTCACCGACCCGCATATACGGATTCAGTGAGGTCATCGGGTCCTGGAAGATCATGGAAATCTGCTCGGCACGCAGTTTGTTCAGCGCGTGCTCAGGCAAGTTCAGAATCTCTTTGCCATTGAATTTCGCCGAACCACCAATACGCCCGTTCGATGCCAGCAGGCCCATCAGTGCAAATGCTGTCTGAGATTTACCCGAACCCGATTCACCCACAATGCCGAGAGTCTCGCCGGCACGCAGGCTAAAGTTCAGGTCGTTTACCGCCGTAACGTCACCGTCCGGGGTTTTAAACGTCACACGCAGATCGTTAACATCCAGAAGAATGCCCGAATGCTGCTGCGCCTGTGGCGCCAATGAGGTTTCATGCTTGCTCATAACAGCACTCCTTAACGATCTTTCGGGTCGAGAGCATCACGCAGCCCATCGCCGATAAAGTTAAAACAGAATAACGTCACCACCAGGAAGCCTGCCGGAAACAGCAGCAGCCATGGGGAAACTTCCATCGAGTTTGCGCCATCGCTAAGCAATGCGCCCCAACTGCTTAACGGCTCTTGCGTTCCCAAGCCAAGGAAACTCAGAAATGATTCGAACAGAATCATGCTCGGCACCAATAGTGAGGCATACACCACCACGACGCCCAGCACGTTGGGAACGATATGACGAATGACAATATTTCCTGTCGATACACCGCCTACCTGAGCCGCTTCGATAAACTCTTTGCGTTTCAGACTCAGCGTTTGACCACGGACGATACGCGCCATATCCAGCCAGGAAACCATACCGATAGCCACAAAAATGAGCAGGATGTTTTGCCCGAAGAAGGTCACCAGCAGGATAACGAAGAACATAAACGGGAATGAGTTGAGGATCTCAAGCAGACGCATCATCACAGAGTCCACTTTACCGCCGAGGTAACCGGACAGTGATCCGTAAAGAGTTCCCAGGATAACCGCAACCAGCGCGGCAGCAATACCAACCATAAGCGAAATACGCCCACCAATGGCAACGCGCACCAGGAGATCACGGCCGGATGAATCCGTCCCGAAATAGTGCCCGGAGGTTGTATCAGGCGCACTGGACATCATGCCCCAGTCCGTATCGAAATAGCTAAACTGCGATAGCATCGGCGCGAGGGTCACGAAAAGCGCGATAAAGAACAAGACGACAAGGCTGGCGACCGCTGCACGGTTGTGCATAAAGCGACGTCGTGCATCCTGCCACAGACTGCGACCTTCTACTTCCAGTTTTTCACTGAAGTTTTCCAGCGCCTCGCTGTTTTTTTTACTTAACATCATGGCGTACTCCAGTGTTAATAACGAATTTTCGGATCGATAACGGCATACAGCACATCGACAATCGCGTTAAATACAATAGTCAACGTCCCTACCAGTATGGTCAAACTTAATACCAGCGAGTAATCACGGTTCAATGCGCCATTCACAAACAACTGGCCAATACCGGGTAAACCGTAAATCGTTTCGATAACCATTGAGCCGGTGATAATACCGACGAAGGCAGGCCCCATATAGGAGAGCACAGGCAACAATGCGGGTTTCAGCGCATGGCGGAAAATAATGCGGCGCATCGGCAAGCCTTTCGCTCGTGCGGTACGAATAAAGTTTGAATGTAGCACTTCAATCATCGAGCCACGCGTGATACGCGCAATACTGGCGATATAGGCCAGAGATAATGCGACCATCGGCAGGATCATGAATTTTGGCGCGCCGCCATTCCATCCCCCGGCGGGTAACCATTTAAGCGTGATGGCGAAAATCATCACCAGCAGCGGAGCGACAACGAAGCTCGGTATCACAACCCCGGTCATCGCCAGTCCCATCACGGAATAGTCCCATCTGGTATTTTGTTTCAACGCGGCAATGACGCCCGCACTCACGCCAAAAATCACCGCCAGTAAAAACGCCGCAGCGCCTAATTTCGCAGAAACGGGGAAGCTGGCCGCGACCAGATCATTCACCGTGTAATCTTTGTATTTAAATGACGGCCCAAAATCACCGTGCGCGAGCTGTTTCAGATAGCTGGCGTACTGGGTCAGAATCGGATCGTTCAGATGATATTTCGCTTCGATATTCGCCATGACTTCTGGCGGCAGCGTACGCTCACCGGTAAAAGGACTACCCGGCGCAAGACGCATCATAAAGAATGAGATAGTAATAAGAATAAGTAGCGTCGGAATCGCTTCCAGACAGCGACGTAGGATAAATTTCAACATTGCCCGTACCTTCTGGCCTGTGCCTTTGTAGTGCGATGAAATAAGACACTGTGGGGCAGGATTATCCTGCCCCACTCATTGCCATTAATGCTTGATAATATACAAGTTTTTAACGTAGATATTATCCATCGGGTCTTTACCGGTATAACCACCCACCCACGGTTTCACCAGACGGGCGTTTACGTAGTAATACACCGGGACAATCGCAGAGTCTTTATCGAGCTGCTGTTCAGCCTTGGTGTAAAGCTCCGTACGTTGCGCTTCGTCGGTGACTTGCAGCGTGTCGGTAATCAGCTTATCAAAGGCCGGGCTCTTATAGTGCGCGGTGTTGTTGGAGCTGTCAGACAGCATGGTATTCAGGAAGGATGTCGGTTCGTTATAATCCGCACACCAGCCTGCACGCGCCACGTCAAAGGTGCCCTGATGGCGGCTGTCGAGGAAGGTTTTCCACTCCTGGTTCTCCAGCTTGACGTCTACGCCCAGATTTTTCTTCCAGATAGAAGCAACCGCGATAGCCAGTTTTTTATGCAGGTCAGAGGTGTTGTACAGCAGGTTGAACGTCAGCGGCTTGTCAGCCGTGTAGCCTGCTTCAGCCAGCAGTTTTTTCGCTTCTGCGTTACGTTTGTCTTGTGACCACTTGAACCATTCCGGCTCAACCAGTTTTGCACCGTCAGTGTATGGCGGGGTGTAGCTGTAAGCTGGCAAATCGCCCTGGTTCTTCACTTTATTGACGATGATGTCACGATCCAGAGCCAGTTTCAGCGCGGTACGAACACGAACGTCAGTAAACGGCGCTTTCTGGTTATTGATTTCGTAATAATAAGTACACAGGTACGGGTCGACGTGGACTTCTTTTGGAATTTCTTGTTTCAGTTTCTGGAACAGTTCAATCGGCATGTTGTTATAGGTCATGTCGATTTCACCGCTGCGGTAGCGGTTAACGTCAGTCACTTCTGAGGAAATCGGCAGGTAAGTTACCTGGTTAATTACCGTTTTCGCGTTATCCCAGTAATTGGTATTACGCTCAAGCACGATACGTTCGTTGACAACCCAATCTTTCAGTTTGTACGCACCGTTAGTCACGATATTCGCGGGCTGGGTCCATTTATCACCGAATTTCTCGACAACGGCTTTAGGAACTGGCGACACGGAGGCGTGTACCAGCAGTTTGTAGAAATAAGGAACCGGTTCGCTCAGCGTGACTTCAAAGGTATTGTCATCAAGCGCTTTTACGCCCAGCTCGGAGGTCGGTTTTTTACCGGCAATGATGTCATCGATATTCGCAATGTGACCATATTGCAGGTAGCTGGCGTAAGGGGATGCAGTTTTTGGATCTGCCAGACGCTGCCAGCTATAAACGAAGTCGTGTGCCGTAACCGGCGAGCCGTCGGACCATTTCGCGTCTTTACGCAGATGGAAGGTCCAGACTTTGAAATCTTTGTTTTCCCACTTTTCAGCGACACCGGCACTCGGATGGCCTTCAACATCTGTGACTAACAGGCCTTCAAACAAATCGCGGCTGACGTTTGATTCCGGCACGCCTTCAATTTTATGCGGATCAAGAGACTGTACTTCCGAACCATTATTACGAACCAGCGTTTGCTTCTCTGCCAGTTGAACGCCTGCAGGAACATCCGCCGCCATGGCTACGTTACCTGCAATTAGCGCGGAGAGAACGCCCGCCGCTACGAGACTTTTTTTTGTGATGATGGACATTGTGTTGATACTCCACTCATTATAATTACTGACATTAATGCCAGCCTGTTTTGTCCCCTAAAGGGGGCCTGTACAGCGCAGGAGCTTTTGGCTGCTGTCAGGCATCGTTTTACTGCTTGCTATCACCGACTTTATTTCTTACAAGCCGCTCGGATGGCGCCCTTACGTCGATTTTGTTACACGTCTCCCCTGTCGAGACGCCTGTTACTCTTGCATTTGCAGGATGAGATTTGTATTTGAAAACAATTCTCATTTGCGTAGATTCTTAAGACAAATACAGGGCCGGAAAGTACCAAATGGCCCATTACGCCGCCAATACAATTTGCAAATTTGTTAACTAATTCTCTTTTATTCGCTCTTTCAACCGTGCTGTAAGAACGCGCAGTCATGCTTAAACAAAAAATTAGTATTTTAAATCATGCAGATAGACAGTAATTCATCGGTATTGTTACATTCGCAATACCATTGCACGTTTTTTGCACAAAAAATCAACATTCGATTATTATCTAGCACATTTGTCTGTCTGAGCGACGAAATTACTAATATCATTTCAATTATCTGACAGCAAGCCCCAGAGTATCGTGTGAGGGAAATAACAGTGTTGTTGGATTAATTTCTCGCCATTTAGCAATGTAACGAAACGTAAATAACTGAAATAAAAGAAATTATTTAAATCATGTTGATTTATTATATTTATGGTTTTTTCTGACTTTAGTTATATGATTTGCTGATAATGCTGCGTTTCCAACGCCCTGCGCAGCATTATTTCGCCAGCAAGCAAGTCAGTGTAGTAACCCCGGGAATATCCCTTTAACGCCTGCAACGATAAATTCAATACCGAGTGCCATCAGCAATAAACCCATGATACGGGTAATCACGTTAATCCCGGTCTGCCCAAGCAGACGTACCAGCCAGGGTGCGATGCGGAACACGCCCCAGGAACAAAAAGCAAAAAGAGCTATTGCCACTGAAAATCCCGCGAGGTACTCCACGCTGTGGTAGCGCGTGCCCCAGACAATAGTCGAGCTGATGGCCCCCGGCCCTGCCATTAAAGGTAAAGCCAGCGGCACAACGCCGATACTCTCTCTGATCGCCGTTTCTGATTTCTCTTGCTTGTTTTGTTTGTCCTCACCCAGTTTGCCGCTGATCATCGACATCGCTATGGTTACCACCAGGATCCCCCCGGCTATACGAAACGAGTCAATCGAAATACCAAATAACTGAAGAATCCCGTCCCCCAGAAAAAGCGACGTCCAGAGAATGATGGCAACGGAAAGGTTCGCGGTGAGATTAGTTTTGTTCCTCGCCCCAGCCGTTTGATAGCTGGTCATACTAATAAATACAGGAATAATTCCGATAGGATTGACCAGCGCGAACAGGCCGATAAAAAACTTAGACCAGGTAGGAAAGTCAAACAGTGTTTGAGTCACAGAGTGCTCCGCAGCATTGCAAGGCAAAGAAGAAAGTATAGAAACAATAAGACCCTGCTAAATATACGATTATTTGCAGCACAACTCACCATAAATCCTGTCATCTTCCTTACATCCCGGCATGTTATGCATTTGTACTAATTATGATAATGTTAGTCGGCGCCGCCCTTTTATCATTAACATTTGATACAAATGCCCAAAAACAGTCTGCTGAAAGGTGTCAGCTTTGCTGTAACTTGATTTAGATCACGTAATCGGTACTCAGAAGTGAGTACTCTTGGAGACGTCGTCAGGGAGTAGAACCATCAGTTTGAATGATGTTTCGTTGAGGCTCTTTCAGTAAATCAGTTAGGTTGGGCAAGGCGCTAACTACTTGTTTTTCTGTAATTTACGCAACCTGCACCCGGTCTGTCTATACTGTCGTTTCGGACAGCTGGTTTACTAAAAGAGTTTAACATTATCAGGAGAGCATTATGGCTGTTACTAATGTCGCTGAACTTAACGCACTCGTTGAACGCGTGAAGAAAGCCCAGCGTGAATATGCCAACTTTACTCAAGAGCAAGTTGACAAGATCTTCCGCGCCGCCGCCCTGGCTGCCGCTGATGCCCGTATCCCTCTCGCTAAAATGGCCGTTGCCGAATCCGGCATGGGTATCGTCGAAGATAAAGTGATCAAAAACCACTTTGCTTCTGAATATATCTACAACGCTTATAAAGATGAGAAGACCTGCGGTGTCCTTGAGGAAGATGACACTTTTGGTACCATCACCATCGCTGAACCTATCGGTATCATCTGCGGTATCGTTCCAACAACTAACCCAACTTCTACGGCAATCTTCAAGTCGCTGATCAGCCTGAAGACTCGTAACGCAATCATTTTCTCTCCACATCCGCGCGCTAAAGATGCAACAAACAAAGCGGCTGATATCGTTCTGCAGGCGGCTATCGCTGCGGGCGCACCAAAAGATCTGATTGGCTGGATTGACCAACCTTCTGTTGAACTGTCTAACGCATTAATGCATCACCCTGACATCAACCTGATCCTCGCAACTGGCGGCCCGGGCATGGTGAAAGCAGCATATAGCTCCGGTAAACCGGCTATCGGCGTAGGCGCAGGCAACACACCTGTTGTTATCGACGAAACCGCTGATATCAAACGTGCTGTCGCTTCTGTTCTGATGTCTAAAACCTTCGACAACGGTGTTATCTGTGCTTCCGAACAGTCAGTAGTGGTTGTTGATTCTGTTTACGACGCTGTTCGCGAACGTTTTGCTACCCACGGCGGCTACCTGCTGCAGGGTAAAGAGTTGAAAGCCGTTCAGGACATTATCCTGAAAAATGGGGCGCTGAATGCCGCCATCGTTGGCCAACCGGCATACAAAATTGCTGAACTGGCAGGCTTCACGGTTCCTGCAACGACCAAAATTTTGATCGGTGAAGTGACTGTTGTTGACGAAAGCGAGCCGTTCGCTCACGAAAAACTGTCTCCGACGCTGGCAATGTACCGTGCGAAAGATTTCGACGATGCGGTAGTAAAAGCAGAGAAACTGGTTGCCATGGGCGGTATCGGTCACACCTCTTGCCTGTACACTGACCAGGATAACCAGCCGGCTCGCGTGCAGAAATTCGGCGCGGAAATGAAAACCGCACGTATCCTGATCAACACCCCGGCTTCTCAGGGTGGTATCGGTGACCTTTATAACTTCAAGCTCGCACCTTCCCTGACTCTGGGTTGTGGTTCCTGGGGTGGTAACTCCATCTCTGAAAACGTTGGTCCGAAACACCTGATCAACAAGAAAACCGTTGCTAAGCGAGCTGAAAACATGTTGTGGCATAAACTTCCGAAATCTATCTACTTCCGCCGTGGCTCTCTGCCAATCGCGCTGGATGAAGTGATTACTGATGGTCACAAACGCGCGCTGATCGTGACTGACCGCTTCCTGTTCAACAACGGTTATGCAGACCAGATCACCTCTGTGCTGAAAGCGGCTGGCGTAGAAACAGAAGTCTTCTTCGAAGTTGAAGCTGACCCGACACTGACTATCGTACGTAAAGGCGCAGAGCTGGCGAACTCCTTCAAACCTGACGTGATCATCGCGCTGGGTGGTGGTTCCCCGATGGATGCGGCGAAAATCATGTGGGTCATGTACGAACATCCGGAAACTCACTTCGAAGAACTGGCGCTGCGCTTTATGGATATCCGTAAACGTATCTACAAGTTCCCGAAAATGGGTGTGAAAGCGAAAATGGTTGCTATCACCACCACTTCCGGTACCGGTTCAGAAGTGACGCCGTTCGCAGTTGTAACTGACGATGCCACTGGTCAGAAATATCCGCTGGCAGACTATGCTCTGACCCCGGATATGGCAGTTGTTGACGCAAACCTGGTCATGGACATGCCGAAATCACTGTGTGCATTCGGTGGTCTGGATGCAGTAACCCACGCGCTGGAAGCTTACGTTTCTGTACTGGCGTCTGAGTTCTCCGATGGTCAGGCTCTGCAGGCTCTGAAACTGCTGAAAGAAAACCTGCCAGCGTCTTACCATGAAGGTTCTAAAAACCCGATTGCACGTGAACGTGTACACAGTGCTGCTACCATCGCGGGTATCGCGTTTGCGAACGCCTTCCTGGGTGTGTGTCACTCCATGGCGCATAAACTGGGTTCACAGTTCCATATTCCGCACGGTCTGGCGAACGCCCTGTTGATCTCCAACGTTATCCGCTATAACGCGAATGACAACCCGACTAAACAGACTGCATTCAGCCAGTACGACCGTCCGCAGGCTCGTCGTCGTTACGCAGAAATCGCTGACCATCTTGGTCTGACTTCTGTTGGTGACCGTACTGCTGCGAAAATTGAGAAACTGCTGGCCTGGCTGGAAACCATCAAAGCTGAACTGGGCATTCCTAAGTCAATCCGTGAAGCAGGCGTTCAGGAAGCTGATTTCCTGGCTCACGTTGACAAACTGTCCGAAGATGCGTTCGATGATCAGTGTACCGGTGCTAACCCGCGTTACCCGCTGATCTCCGAGCTGAAACAAATCCTGCTGGATACCTACTACGGACGTGAGTTCAAAGAAGGCGCGCCAGCAGAAGTGAAAGCCGAAGCAGTAAAAGCGGATAAAGCAGACAAAAAAGCGAAGAAAACCGCTTAATTGTTCTGGCTACGATAACCAGCCTGATGGCTAACATCTGTCAGTTAAGCAAGATGATCGGTTGAACTTTCCGGCAGGTAAACGACAAAAGCCCCATCAATTCTTTGATGGGGCTTTTTTATATTTTCAACATGCCTTGATGTGATCTCTAACCGTGCTCTACCCGCCTCATTCTCCTGCTACCAGCAGACTATTTCTGTCGAATCGACTGAAGTCCACAACCGTAAGCGTAAACATCCCACAGACGTCACTGGCTGGCTGATACTGGCTATGAGTACACTTTTGCACGCACAGACACGTATGAGCAGGCAGGCGGCGGAGATAAACGAAGGGAATGCGGAGAGGCACACTGAGAATCCAACCACCAGACCGTGTGCCCTGATATCGCTGTAGAAGCGGTTAGCACCGCATAAAGGTGATATGCACTACACGACGCTCTTATTGTCCCGGGCGCAAATCCTGAGGCTTTTCAGCGTTGTTTTTGAGCCCGTAATCAATCAGCAGCGCACGTAGCTACAGTTGAACTATCCTCTTAAACGCGCCTGAATAGCGGACAGAGAGCCTTCTGTGAGGGCCTCTTTATAATGTTTACGGCAAACGGATACATAGCGCTCATTACCGCCAATAACGACTTGCTCACCCTCATTATATGGCCGACCCGCCTGATCAAGGCGTAGCACCATGCTGGCTTTACGTCCGCAGAAACAGATCGTTTTTAGTTCAACCAGTTTATCTGACCACGCCAGAAGATATTGGCTACCGATAAACAACTCACCGCGGAAATCCGTTCTTAATCCATAACAGAGCACGGGAATATCAAGTTCATCGACAACGTCAGACAACTGATATACCTGCTGGCGGGTTAGAAATTGACTTTCATCAACTAAAACGCAGTGGATAGGTTCGCGCTGGTGCTCAGCATTAATTTCATCTTTAAGGGATGTATTTTGGTTAAAAAGACGCGCTGGCGACGATAAGCCAATACGTGAACTTACCTTCCCTGCCCCAAAGCGGTCATCAATTTCCGCGGTATAGACCAGCGTGCGCATGCCACGTTCCTGATAATTGTAGGAAGACTGCAGTAAAGCCGTGGATTTTCCGGCATTCATCGCTGAGTAGTAGAAATAAAGTTGCGCCATTGCCCGCAAGACCCCAATCAAAGTGTGATATTCCTCGGCAGGATTGTATCATATTTTAACATGCCACCTGGAATGCCGGGCGTACACTTTACTTACATTGCGGACATGATTTCAGCGATATACTTCACGCTATTTTTCTCTCGTAAGCTGTTGCTGACAAAGAAACAGACAATAAGCGCACCGCGCCTTTTCTGGGTATAAAAAACAAGAAATTTCAGCGCCAGGCTCAAGAAATTATTAATGTTTTATGCAAAACGACGCTGTTGTGAACCCTAATAAAAAAGGTTGATATTTATCCATCGAAACTATAATTCGTATGAGATTAATCAGTTAAAAGCGCTGATTAAACACCTGAGCCGTTCGGGTGATAATGCTTTCTATATGGCTTTTCTGTGCGGTTCTTCAAGAAAAATTTAAGTTAGCGTTTTTTAAAAATGTGGTAAATAAAGAGGAAATTTGAATTCCTTACATTCTCACCTATTGCACTACTCAAATTAACGCTCTATTATTAGCTCAACAAACCACCCCAATATAAGTTTGAGATTACTACAATGAGCGAAGCACTTAAAATTCTGAACAACATCCGTACTCTTCGTGCGCAGGCAAGAGAATGCACTCTGGAAACGCTCGAAGAAATGCTGGAAAAATTAGAAGTGGTTGTTAACGAGCGTCGTGAAGAAGAAAGCGCTGCAGCTGCTGAAATCGAAGAACGTACTCGTAAACTGCAACAATATCGTGAAATGCTGATTGCTGATGGTATTGATCCGAATGAACTGCTGAACAGCATGGTCGCAGCTAAAACCGGAACTAAAGCTAAACGCGCTGCACGTCCGGCTAAATATAGCTACGTTGACGAAAACGGTGAAACTAAAACCTGGACTGGCCAGGGCCGTACCCCAGCAGTAATCAAAAAAGCGATGGACGAACAAGGTAAGCAACTGGAAGATTTCCTGATCCAGGAATAATCCTAAGCCTTTATGAAGAATCCCGCCGATGGCGGGATTTTTTTTGACCATTTTTTTAGCCATTGTTGCTGAGCAATATTCTGTAACGATGAAGATAAACGTGCATTGCTGATACTATTTGCTCACCAACGTCCCGCTATCGATATTCCCATTTTGTACAAAGATTTCTCCTGGCGCCTGGTCTGACACGCCAAAGGTATCTACAGGCAATAAAAAAGCCGGAGTGATAATCATCAATCCGGCTTTATTCCCTGGGACTAAATCAGGTTACGCTTTAGCGACACCGACAACGTCTTCCAGCCAGGCTTTAAATTCTTCGCCAAGTACGTTATGGCGAATACCATATTCTACGAAAGCCTGCATATAACCCAGCTTATTACCACAGTCATGGCTTTTTCCTTTCATGTGATAAGCTTCGACGGTCTCTTTCTCGATAAGCATATCGATGGCGTCGGTTAGCTGAATCTCATCGCCTGCTCCCGGAGGCGTTTTCGCCAGCAGCGGCCAAATCTCTTCGCTGAGAACGTAACGGCCTACAACAGCAAGATTAGACGGCGCGACATTCGCTTTCGGTTTCTCAACCACACC
Organism: Citrobacter sp. BDA59-3; assembly: GCF_015167655.1. NCBI lineage: Bacteria > Pseudomonadati > Pseudomonadota > Gammaproteobacteria > Enterobacterales > Enterobacteriaceae > Citrobacter > Citrobacter sp. BDA59-3. Next base: position 2,458,649 of record NZ_CP063427.1, on the reverse strand, counting down.
GACCATCGGTACGCTGTCACCCGGTTTGAGTTCAGCGCCTTTACAGTCAACAACACCGTATGCAGTCACATCAGCAACAGGCTCAACCATAATCTGGCTGGCTCCGGTTTCGTCGAAACGCTTGATCATTTCCGCCAGGTTATCCTGGGAAAGATCGGATTCGAATTCGTCCAGAATAACGTCCGGAAGAATAACCGCCACCGGTTCATTTCCTACAACCGGATGCGCGCACAGCACCGCGTGTCCAAGCCCCTTAGCCAGCCCCTGGCGGACCTGCATAATGGTAACGTGCGGCGGGCAAATAGCCTGAACTTCTTCCAGCAACTGACGTTTCACGCGTTTTTCCAGCATGGCCTCAAGCTCAAAGCTGGTATCGAAATGGTTTTCGATAGAATTTTTCGACGAATGCGTAACCAGAACAATTTCGGTAATACCCGCAGCGATACACTCATTCACGACATACTGAATTAATGGCTTATCAACCAACGGTAACATTTCTTTAGGAATCGCCTTTGTCGCAGGCAGCATCCTGGTTCCCAATCCCGCAACCGGGATAACTGCTTTAGTCACTCTCGAATTTATGGCAGCCATTGAAAATCTCCTGGTCTGTTCACGCTTTGAGCATGTTCATGAATTAATTCGCATCTGAGTATATCAGTACCATCGTAATGACCTGGTCTGAAAAGGACGCTATAACGTTTAATTAGGATTAATACGCAAAACTGTGGCGATAGTACCACTCGCTTTAAAAAGGAGGTAAAGCTATCTGCGTAATACGTTGCGATTGCTCATTCCGCAGACAACATTAAACGCAGACGGCCACCGGCCCCCCATACCTGACATTGCCAGGCATCGCACCGTTGACTCAATTGGTTCAGATACGTATTTCCTAAAGTACCCAACGGTACGCCGTTACTGATTTGAATTTGGTGTTCGCCAGTATTTAATGTCGCATTAAGGCCTGCCGACACTAAAATAAGGTTCTTTAATTCGCAGTGATAATACCCAACCAGCAGAGGAAACTGACCGGGCAAATTTGCCTGGCGCAGTAACTGGTTTACCTGCTTAAGCAAGCTGCCCATTTCGGGGAGTTTTTGATGCTGGTGTGACAACTGTTCCTGAAGTAAGCCGTTGAACAATGCACGCAGTAATAATGCTGCCAGAACACCATTATTGCCCGCGCGTGTCACATCAAGGCAATAAAAAGCCAGATCGTGTGACGATATTGGCGCAATATCAAGCACCAGGCCCGGTTGATCGGCAGATACGAGCTGGCGGTAATTAACCCGGCAACCCGACATCTTCTGCTGAACCGGAGGTTGTAATTCCTGTAAAAGTTTGGCGGCAGCCTGGGGATTTTCAACCAGAGCATCCCAATCCTGGAACAAACGTTCTTCTTCTTCGACACGCGAATTAAACATATTGGGATAGAGACAGGCGAACACGGTCTCTTTTAGACGATTAAGATCTTTAACCGGCTTAAGTAAAACGTCTTGCACCCCTAAACGCAGCGCCTTCGCAATATCCGCCATGTTATCGGTTGCAGAAATGACGAGCACCGGCATTTGGTCGCCTTTATTGCGCAAATGCTCGACAAGCTTAAGGCCATTCATTCTCGGCATGGCAATGTCGCAAATCATGAGGTCAGGGGAAGCCCTGTCCAGTTGTTCGAGCGCTGAGACACCGTCATCCGCGACCAGTGTTTCCGCTCCCAGAGATGAGAGCCAGGAATCCAGCAGCGAGCGGAAGACGGGTTCGTCTTCAACGATCAGTATCTGTTTTCCTGCTAACGGCTGCGTCATCTTATCTCCCCTGCCCGACGATAAATAAATAGTGGCATGATCTATCAATAATCGCCTGTCAGAATTTGCTGAACCCGAATAAAAAAAACATACTTAGTCTATTGTCCTTACCAACGGTAGTAGTTCATCGATTTTCTTTTCAACAGCAAGTTGCCCCGCAGCGATTGCCGCCTCTGCCCGATGAAAATCAAGTGTCGAAATTTGCGGGCAAAGTGGCTGTATTAAAATATCGGGGGGATCGCCAGCCATTCGGTTGCGCTTAAGTCGATTCTCAAGCACCTGAATGGAGGTGGTCATGATTTCCATTGCCGTAGGTGCAACAACAGTGCGCCGGGCCTTCATTTTACTTAGCCTGTCCCGAAGACGTTCATGCCAGCGCAAGTCGTCACTCTCATCGCCTTCTTGCGCCTCTTCCATCAACGTCGTCGACACTAAATTCTGCTGCATCAAATGCGCGTCATGCTGCAAGTCGACGGCAATAACGATATCCGCCCCCAGCGCGCGCGTCAGGGAGACAGGAACGGGATTCACCACCGCGCCATCAACCAGCCAATAGCCATTATGGGCAACCGGTGACATAAGACCTGGCATACTGCACGATGCGCGCACCGCCAGATGAAGATCGCCTTCGGTAAACCACAGCTCTCGCCCGGTGCTGAGGTTGGTTGCTACAGCACCGAATTTCAACTGACAATCAGTGAACAGCGTTTCGGGCAGGACTTGCCGATAATGGTTGAAAACGCGTTCGCCGCGTAATAATCCACCACGTCGCCACGATGGATCCATAAGTTTGAGGACGTCCCAGTAACTGAAAGAGCGTACCCACGCTTCCAGCCTGGGGAGTTTATTGCAGGCGTAAGCGGCGCCCACAAGGGAACCAATAGAGCACCCCGCCACGACATCAATCTTGATCCCTGCGTGTTGCAATGCGTTTATCACACCAATGTGTGACCAGCCTCTGGCGGCCCCTGATCCCAGCGCCAACCCAATTTTAACCGTTCTCATTACCTGGATTTTTGTCCCCCGGAACGACTGGCGTAGCCACGAAGCTACAGCTCAGTTAACATAACGCTACTCTGGCTTATAGTGCCGTTATTTTTGTACAGGAAGCCGATTTTGTCTCAACTCTGTCCCTGCGGTAGCGCAGTCGAGTATAGCCTATGTTGCCAGCCTTATCTGTCTGGCTCACAGGTTGCGCCAGATCCATCACATCTTATGCGCTCCCGTTATAGCGCATTTGTGATGAAAGACGCCGACTATTTGGTCAGCACCTGGCACCCGACTTGCCATGCCGCCACGTTTCGTCCGGACATTGAAGCCGGTTTCAACCGTACCCAGTGGCTGGGTTTGACGGTGTTCGAACATGCCAGCGGGAAAAACGACACAGAAGGTTACGTCAGTTTTATTGCCCGTTTCAATGAGGATGGCAAAGCGGGAGCAATTATTGAACGTTCCAGATTCTTAAAGGAGAACGGCCGGTGGTATTATATTGACGGCACACGACCGCAATTTGGCCGTAACGATCCGTGTCCATGCGGGTCCGGTAAGAAATTCAAAAAGTGCTGCGGGCAATACGCCCAGCGATAACTCATAGCAAACACCATCAACAGGATTTACCCGGCAATGCATTCATTACAACGTAAAGTATTACGCACCATTTGCCCTGACCAAAAAGGTCTCATCGCGCGGATTACAAACATTTGTTACAAACACGAACTCAATATCGTGCAAAACAATGAGTTTGTTGACCACCGCACCGGTCGCTTTTTCATGCGTACCGAGCTGGAAGGTATTTTTAACGACTCTACCCTGCTGGCCGACCTGGACAGCGCGCTGCCGGAAGGTTCTGTCCGCGAACTGAACCCCGCGGGACAGCGTCGTGTGGTTATTCTGGTGACCAAAGAAGCACATTGTCTTGGCGACTTATTAATGAAAGCCAACTACGGTGGGCTGGATATTGATATTGCAGCAGTCATCGGCAACCATGAAACGCTGCGTTCGCTGGTTGAGCGCTTTGATATTCCGTTTGAACTGGTCAGCCATGAAGGGTTAACCCGCGAAGAGCACGATGAGCAGATGGCGCAAGCCATTGAAGCACATCAACCGGATTATGTGATATTGGCGAAGTACATGCGTGTACTGACGCCGGGCTTTGTCTCTCGTTTTCCGAATAAAATTATCAATATTCACCATTCGTTCCTGCCAGCATTTATCGGCGCGCGTCCTTACCACCAGGCTTATGAGCGCGGGGTAAAGATCATCGGCGCGACGGCACATTACGTAAACGATAATCTGGACGAAGGTCCAATCATTATGCAGGACGTCATTCACGTCGATCACACTTACACTGCCGAAGATATGATGCGTGCGGGCCGCGATGTTGAAAAGAATGTCCTGAGCCGTGCGCTGTATCAGGTGCTGGCGCAACGTGTCTTCGTTTACGGTAACAGAACGATTATTCTTTAATCGCTAACGGAATGAATTGATTAGCTTTAATCCGTTACGGATGAAAAGTACGCAAACGGTTCAGTTTCGTTGAAGGAAAGCTTTACAGCGGCGCGTCATTTGGTATGATGCGCCCCGCTTCCTGAAACGGAGGAAGGTCAGTATAAGCATTACCCCGTGGTGGGGTTCCCGAGCGGCCAAAGGGAGCAGACTGTAAATCTGCCGTCATCGACTTCGAAGGTTCGAATCCTTCCCCCACCACCATTATTGACCACAGCAATGTGGTAACACCGGTGAGAGTTTGCGAAGTTTACACTTATCGGGAAGGGTGAGAACCTTCGATTAAGGTTCGAGTCGAGCGAAAGCGAGACAACGTTGCCGAAGGCAACGGCCCGAAGGGTGAGGAGCGAAGCGACGAATAATCCTTCCCCCACCACCATTATTGACCACAGCAATGTGGTAACACCGATGAGAGTTTGCGAAGTTTGCTCTTATCGGGAAGGGTGAGAACCTTCGATTAAGGTTCGAGTCGAGCGAAAGCGAGACAACGTTGCCGCAGGCAACGGCCCGAAGGGTGAGGAGCGAAGCGACGAATAATCCTTCCCCCATCACCATCTTCAAAGCAGTTCCAGACAATATGAATTACCCCTGGTGGGGTTCCCGAGCGGCCAAAGGGAGCAGACTGTAAATCTGCCGTCATCGACTTCGAAGGTTCGAATCCTTCCCCCACCACCATCACTTCATGTAGCACACCGTCAAACCACACCCTTAATGCCACATATCCTCCCCATGCAGGGAAGGATGAGAAGCTTCGACCAAGGTTCGAGTCGAGCGAAAGCGAGACAACGTTGCCGCAGGCAACGGCCCGAAGGGCGAGGAGCGAAGCGACGAGTAATCCTTCCCCCACCACCATCACTTCATGTAGCCCAGTACCAAATCAAATCCTTAATGCCATATATCCTCCCCATGCCGGGAAGGGTGAGAACCTTCGATTAAGGTTCGAGTCGAGCGAAAGCGAGACAACGTTGCCGCAGGCAACGGCCCGAAGGGTGAGGAGCAGCGCGACGAGTAATCCTTCCCCCACCACCATCACTTCATGTAGCGCACCGTCAAATCAAATCCTTAATGCCACATATCCTCCCCATGCCGGGAAGGATGAGAAGCTTCGACTAAGGTTCGAGTCGAGCGAAAGCGAGAAAGCGTTGCCGCAGGCAATGACCCGAAGGGCGAGAGCAGCACCAACTAACATTTCCCCTGATGCGCTGCGCTTATCAGGGCTACCCGATCGTACGTCGAATAAACGCAGCGCATCGGGGTTTCAAAATCGTTACACGGGTGGCAAACGGCGTTTGACCGGCGAGCTTTTCACAATCGAGGTGCTGCACTGTGCGTATTCCGCTAAACCATCCAGCAATGTATCCAGTTGTTCGATGGAGCGCACCACCAGCCGGATAACAAAACAATCCTCCCCGGTGACCTTATCGCTTTCGATACATTCGGGCATCGTCTGAATGTATTTATCCACCTTCTGTAATAATCCCGGCAATGGCCTAACACGTACCAGCGCCTGCAAGGTATACCCTAACGCCGTCAGATTCACCCGCGCCGCGTACCCCTCAATTACCCCCTTTTCTTCCAGGCGTTTGAGCCTTTCTGCCGTGCTGGGTGACGACAGCCCGACGCGACCACTTAATACTTTTAGCGACATCCGCGCATCTTCCACCAGACACGCCAGAATTTGTCGGTCGATCTCATCGATAAGGATTTCCATTGGTTTTACCTAATTAATAAACGTCATACGCAAATTTTACCTTACAGCATCTCTGTAAAAGTGGCCTGCCATTTTCGACAATAAGGGCCATCATTCAGGAGGTGGTTTATGAATAACAGGCAAAAAGGCGTCTGGCAGATGAGCCTGGCGATGTTGATTTCCGGTTCCATTGGCGCATTCGTTTTGCTGTCGGGATTACCGGTCACGGAAGTGGTTTTCTGGCGATGCCTGATCGGCGCACTCACATTGTTTATCTTTATCCGCGCCAGTAAACAGCCCTTTAGCCCGCTGACTAAAGTCACGCTGGCATTAGCCATTGCGGGCGGTATTGCCCTGGTCGTCAACTGGTTATTGCTGTTCGCCGCCTATAGCCGTATCTCAATTGGCCTGTCGACAGTGGTCTACAATACGCAGCCGTTCATGCTGGTCTTAATGGGGATGGCGCTGGGCGAGCGGGTCAGCCTGGTCAAATGGGGATGGCTTTTTCTCGCCTTCGCAGGGGTGGTGATACTGCTCTCCGGCGAGCTCACGTCCGGCCACTCCGCGCAGTGGTTTTCTGGTATTGTGTTGGCCCTGAGCGCCGCTTTTTTTTATGCGCTAACTGCAATCATCACCCGCAAACTCAGCGGGATAGCGCCGCAGCATATTGCCTTTATCCAGGTGTTAACCGGGGTCCTTCTCCTGTTGCCACTGACCGGCAGGCCTGCGTTTTCCGCCGACTATCCGTGGCTGATCTTACTTACTCTTGGGATCGTACACACCGGCGTGATGTACCAGTTGCTCTACAGCGCGATCCAGAAGCTGCCAACCCCCATCACAGGATCGCTCTCCTTTATTTATCCCGTGATTGCGATTGTGGTCGATAAACTGGTCTTTGGTCATTCGCTCAACGCCACACAACTGATGGGCGGCGTATTGATTCTGTTTGCTGCCGCTGGTAATAACCTGGGTTGGGGTGAAAAAAAACCCCGCGAATGCGGGGTTGGAATCAAAACACGGTCCAGTTAGCGGCGGGCGCGGACAATCTGATATTTGCGCGTCAGATATTCAACGGGCGCGCTCCAGATATGCACCAGCCGCGAGAACGGGAACAGCACAAATAGCGTCATCCCCAGCACCAGATGCATACGATAGATAAACGCCACCCCGTCAAGATGCGCGGAAGCCCCGCCGTGGAACGTCACCACGGCCTGCGCCCAGCCCACCAGCTTCATCATTTCGCTGCCATCCATATGCTGTGCGGAGAAAGGAATCGTTAACAGCCCCAACGCACACTGCACCATCAGCAATGTCATGATCAGAATATCGGCCGCCGTGGATGTCGCGCGGATCCGCGGATTGAACAGTCGGCGTTTCAGCAGCATGATACCGCCCACCAGGCACATCACACCGCTGGCCCCACCGCCAATCATCGCCATTTTTTGTTTCACTTCGATGGGCAGGAAAGATTCGTACATCCAGTGCGGCGTCAGCATCCCCAGGAAGTGCCCGGCGAAGATGCCGAGGATCCCCAGATGGAACAAGTTTGACCAAATCACCATTCCTTTACGGTCCAGCATCTGGCTGGAACCGGCACGCCAGCTGTACTGGCCGTAATCATAACGCAGCCAGCTCCCCACCAGAAACACCGTCCCGGCAATGTACGGGTACATATCAAAGAAGAACATATTCAGGAAGTGCATTATTGCTGTCCTCCGGTTGTGATATTCAGGTACTGCGGTGCGACAGCGCCAGCGAAGCGACGTTGATGCGCAGTAATGTCAGATTCGCCACACCCCTGTTCGGCAAAGAATTTCACCTGCTCTTCTTCCCAGACGGCATCCAGCGCCTGCGGGGTATCATCACGCGCTTCATCAGCGATTTTTTCAGCCACTTTTTGTTGATCGATAGTGGTATTCGCCAGTTCGATCAGCGGCGTAAACAGCATCGCGTAGTGACTGTCGCGCTGTTGCAGACGAGCGTTCAGCAGCGCCAGGATCGGCGCAATGTCCTGCAATCCGCCCAGCGCTTCCGCCGGCGGCAGTTGTGCCAGATACTCCAGATAGAGCGGCAGGTGGTCCGGCAGCTCGCGGCTGTCCAGCTCCAGACCTTGCCTGGCGTATTGCGCCAGCAGATCGACCATCGCCTGTCCACGGTCGCGGGACTCGCCGTGAACATGCTCGAACAGGAGCAATGAGGTGGCGCGCCCCCTATCAAACAGTTCGCTGTAGTTTGCCTGGGCGTCCAGCAGATCCTGCGAGGTCAGCTGCTGCAGAAAATCGATAACACCTTGTGACTGAGACGCAGTGAAGTGCGTTGACGATTGCAGCGCCTCGATCAAATCCTGCTGATGCTGCCACAGAGCAGCATCCGGGTATTCCAGCAGACGGGAAATAACGACCAGCTCAATCATGGGTGCGGCTCCGTTTTCACTGAAACATCAATGGCATCGATGCGACGGCTGTTGAACAGATTGAATTTACTGTCCGAACCGTGGCAGCCATCACCAAAGGTAAAGCCACAACCGCTCTTCTCAGGAAACGCTTCGCGCGCCAGCTCGCGATGGCTGCTCGGGACCACAAAACGATCTTCGTAATTGGCGATGGCCAGGTAACGGTACATCTCCTGCGCCTGTGCTTCGGTCAGACCCACTTCTTCCAGCGCACGGGTATCGATTTTGCCGTCCACGGTTTCCGCACGTTTGTAGTGACGCATTGCCAGCATACGTTTCAGCGCCAGCAGTACCGGCCCGGTATCCCCTGCGGTCAGCAGGTTTGCCAGGTACTGTACCGGGATACGCAAACTGTCCACATCCGGCAGAATACCGTTGCTGCCGAGCTCACCTGCATCCGCTGCAGACTGAATCGGTGACAAAGGCGGCACGTACCAGACCATTGGCAACGTGCGATATTCCGGGTGCAGAGGGAGCGCCAGTTTCCAGTCCATCGCCATTTTGTACACCGGCGACTGCTGGGCGGCGTCGATCACGCTCAGCGGAATGCCGTCTTTAATTGCCTGCTCGATAACCTTCGGGTCGTTCGGGTCGAGGAACACGTCCAGTTGGCGCTGATAGAGATCTTTCTCGTTTTCTGTACTTGCCGCCTGCTCAATGGCATCCGCGTCATACAGCAGCACGCCGAGGTAGCGGATACGGCCCACGCAGGTTTCGGAACAGACCGTTGGCTGACCGGCTTCGATACGCGGATAACAGAAGATGCACTTCTCGGATTTACCGCTCTTCCAGTTGAAGTAGATTTTCTTATACGGGCAACCGGTGATGCACATACGCCAGCCGCGGCATTTATCCTGATCGATCAGCACAATACCGTCTTCTTCACGTTTGTAGATCGCGCCGCTCGGGCAGGTCGCCACGCACGCCGGGTTAAGACAGTGCTCGCACAGACGCGGCAAATACATCATGAAGGTGTTTTCAAACTGGCCGTACATCGCCTTCTGCATGTTCTCGAAGTTTTTGTCTTTCGACAGCTTCTCAAACTCGCCGCCCAGGTCATCTTCCCAGTTTGGCCCACGGGTGATTTTATCCATCCGCTGGCCGGTGATCAGCGAACGCGGACGGGCGATTGGCTGGTGTTTGCTGTCAGCCGGCGCGGTGTGCAGTGTCTGGTAGTCATAATCAAACGGCTCGTAGTAATCGTCGATGCCCGGCAGATGCGGGTTGGCGAAGATTTTCCCCAGCAACATCGGACGGTTACCCATCCGCGGCTGCAATTTACCATTCACTTTACGGATCCAGCCGCCCTTCCATTTTTCCTGGTCTTCCCAGTTATTAGGGAAACCGACGCCGGGCTTACTTTCCACGTTGTTAAACCACGCGTACTCCATCCCTTCACGGCTGGTCCAGACGTTTTTACAGGTGACGGAACAGGTATGACAGCCGATGCACTTATCGAGGTTCAGCACCATGCCAACTTGTGAACGAATTTTCATTTTACGCTCTCCTGTACCTGGTCATTGCCTTCGCCATCCAGCCAGTTAATATTCTTCATCTTACGTACCACCACAAACTCATCGCGGTTGGAGCCAACCGTTCCGTAGTAGTTAAAGCCCCAGGACAATTGGGCATAGCCGCCGATCATATGGGTCGGTTTTGGCGTAATTCGGGTTACCGAGTTATGGATACCCCCGCGCTGACCGGTGATTTCGGACCCCGGAATGTTCACGATACGTTCCTGGGCGTGGTACATCATGGTCATCCCGGCTGGCACGCGCTGGCTGACAACCGCACGGGCAGTCAGGGCACCGTTGCTGTTAAAGACTTCAATCCAGTCGTTATCTTCGATACCCAACTCTTTAGCATCCGTCTCACTCATCCAGACAATCGGACCACCGCGGCCTAAGGTCAGCATCAACAGGTTGTCGCTGTAGGTGGAGTGAATCCCCCATTTCTGGTGCGGCGTCAGGAAGTTGAGTGCTTTTTCCGGGTTACCGTTGGACTTCTCGCCCATCACCTCTTTCACTGAACGGGTGTCAATGGGCGGACGATAGACCAGAAGGCTTTCACCGAAGTCACGCATCCACTGATGGTCCTGATACAACTGCTGACGACCGGAGAGGGTACGCCATGGAATGAGCTCATGAACGTTGGTATAGCCTGCGTTATAAGAGACATGCTCATCTTCAAGGCCGGACCAGGTCGGGCTGGAGATAATTTTGCGCGGCTGCGCCTGGATATCGCGGAAGCGGATTTTTTCCTCTTCTTTGTTGGTTGCCAGATGCGTGTGGTCGCGACCGGTAAATTCGCTGAGCGCTGCCCACGCTTTGACCGCCACGTGGCCGTTGGTTTCCGGCGCCAGCGTCAGGATCATCTCTGCGGCATCAATTGCTGTATTAAGCATCGGCTGGCCTTTCGCCGGGCCGTCCGCTTTGGTGTAATTGAGCTTACGCAGCAGATCCATTTCGCTCTGAGTGTTCCAGGCAATGCCTTTACCGCCATTACCGATTTTCTCCATCAACGGGCCGATGGAGGTAAAGCGTTCGTAAGTCGCCGGATAATCACGCTCAACCACAATCAGATGCGGTGCGGTTTTACCTGGGATCAGGTCGCATTCGCCTTTTTTCCAGTCTTTCACATCCAGCGGCTGCGCCAGTTCAGCGGCAGAGTCATGCTGAATCGGCAGGGTCACCAGATCGGTCTCTTTACCGAGGTGGCCCACGCAGACTTCGGAGAATTTTTTGGCAATCGCTTTATAAATCTCCCAATCGCTTTTAGACTCCCAGGCCGGATCAACGGCAGCAGACAGCGGATGAATAAACGGATGCATATCCGACGTATTCATATCGTCTTTCTCATACCAGGTTGCCGTCGGTAGTACGATGTCGGAGTACAGGCAGGTGCTCGACAGACGGAAGTCCAGCGTCACTACCAGATCCAGCTTGCCGTCAAGCCCGTTATCTTTCCACTCCACCTCTTCCGGCTTCACGCCGCCCTGCTTGCCGAGATCTTTGCCCTGAATACCGTTTTCCGTACCCAACAGATACTTCAGCATGTACTCGTGGCCTTTACCGGAGGAGCCCAGCAGATTTGAACGCCAGATAAAGAGGTTACGCGGGTGGTTTTTGCCGTTTTCTGGCTGCTCCGCCGCAAAATGCATGGTGCCCTCTTTCAGGGATTTCACGGTGTAATCCAACGCCGACATACCTGCTTTTTTCGCCGCTTCGGCAATACGCAGCGGGTTCGTGCCCAGTTGTGGTGCCGATGGCAACCACCCCATACGCTCGGCACGAACGTTGAAATCGATAAGGCTGCCTGTGTAGCGTGATTTATCCGCCAGCGGCGACAAGAGCTCCTGCGCGGTGACGGTTTCATAGCGCCACTGGCTGGAGTGGTTATAGAAGTAGGAGGTGCTGTTCATATGGCGCGCCGGACGGTTCCAGTCCAGGGCAAACGCCAGCGGTTGCCAGCCCGTTTGCGGGCGCAATTTTTCCTGACCAACATAGTGTGCCCAGCCGCCGCCGCTTTGACCGATACAGCCGCAGAAGATCAGCATATTGATGATCCCACGGTAGTTCATATCGAGGTGATACCAGTGGTTCATCCCGGCCCCGATGATGATCATCGAGCGACCATGCGTTTTGTTGGCGTTATCCGCAAATTCACGGGCGGTGCGGATGATATTGGCGCGGGAAACACCGGTGATTTTTTCAGCCCAGGCCGGCGTATTGGCTTTGATATCGTCGTAACTTGTGGCGCAGTTTTCATCATTAAGACCGCGCTCCAGGCCATAGTTTGCCAGGGTCAGGTCGTAAACGGTGGTCACCAGCACGCTGCGGCCATCGGCCAGTTGCAGGCGTTTAACCGGCAGTTTATGCAGCAGAACGTTTTCCAGCTCAACCTTACTAAAGTGCGCGGTGCTGTCGCCGCCAAAGTACGGGAAGCCAACGTCCGCGATCTCGTCCTGGCTGCCCAGCATGCTCAGGCGCAGCTCGGTCTCTTCGCCGGTGGCGCCGTTACGTTGCTCCAGGTTCCATTTCCCCTTCTCGCCCCAGCGGAAACCAATAGAGCCGTTAGGCGCCACCAGCTCGCCGTTGCTGTTGCAGGCGACCGTTTTCCACTCCGGGTTGTTCTCCTGGCCCAGCGCGTCCACCAGGTCGGCGGCGCGCAGCATACGGCCTGCGGCGTAGTAACCATCACGTTCTTCCAGCATCACCAGCATCGGCATGTCGGTATAGCGACGCACATAATCGGTAAAATACTGGCTCGGGTTATCGAGGTGGAATTCACGCAACATGACGTGGCCCATCGCCAGCGCCATTGCCGCATCGGTGCCCTGCTTCGGTGCCAGCCACAGGTCGCACAGCTTGGCGATTTCGGCATAGTCCGGGGTTACGGCAACGGTTTTGGTGCCTTTGTAGCGGACCTCGGTAAAGAAGTGGGCATCCGGGGTACGGGTCTGCGGTACGTTGGAACCCCAGGCAATGATATAACTGGAGTTATACCAGTCGGCGGACTCCGGAACGTCGGTCTGCTCACCCCAGGTCTGCGGCGAGGCTGGCGGCAGGTCGCAATACCAGTCGTAGAAGCTCAGGCAGGTACCGCCTAACAGCGACAAATAGCGTGCTCCCGAAGCATAGGAGACCATCGACATCGCCGGGATTGGCGAGAAGCCTGCCACGCGGTCAGGACCGTAAGTTTTCACGGTGTAGACGTTGGAGGCCGCAATCAGCTCATTCACTTCCTGCCAGGAGGAGCGCACAAAGCCACCGCGTCCGCGTGCCTGTTTAAAGCTTTTCGCTTTATCAGCGTCTTCAATGATCGAGGCCCAGGCGTTCACCGGATCAGGGTGTGCCATTTTCGCTTCACGCCACATTTTCATCAGGCGTTTGCGCATCAGCGGGTATTTCAGGCGGTTCGCACTGTAAAGATACCAGGAGTAGCTGGCGCCGCGAGGGCAGCCGCGTGGCTCATGGTTTGGCATATCAGGGCGGGTACGTGGGTAGTCGGTCTGCTGGGTTTCCCAGGTAACGAGACCGTTTTTGACGTAAATCTTCCAGCTGCAAGACCCGGTGCAGTTTACACCGTGAGTAGAACGCACGACTTTATCGTGTTGCCAGCGTTGGCGGTATCCATCCTCCCAGTCCCGGTTTGTTTCGAGAAGCTGGCCGTGCCCATCGGCAAACGTTTCGCCCTTCTGCTTGAAGTAGCGAAATCGGTCCAGGAATTTACTCATCGGGTTTCTCCTGTATGGAGCCTGACGGCTCTCTGATAAATCGACATTGCACAAATTAGGGGTTACAGCATTTGCGGGGAAAGTAACGCTCTGAAAGGCGAGAAGAATTGATGGCGATCAAGCTGTAAGGGCTTCATAAAGCCAGGGAAATCGCTATCTACCCCCAAAAGGGTAGAATGGCTTTAAATTTAAATTATTGATATATAATGAAAATAAATAACCAAAATGACAGCAAGCGAGAAAAAATACGCTAAGCAGGTATTAAGGGGTATAGCCCCCTGAAGACGAGGGTTTTTCGCTGTCGTGGAAAACGCCTTCTTAAAGTATGTTGTAACTAATTCAGATCAAAAAAAAGCGCGAGCCAGGCCCGCGCAAGGATAATCAACATTTACTTACTTTTTATTAGAATTCCGTCCGTAGATAGCCCAGGTGATCACCACACAGGCGATATAAAACATCAGGAAGACTTTCATTGCGCCCGCCGGGGAACCGGTGAGTGCCAGCGAGGTGCCGAAGGCTTTCGGGATAAAAAAGCCGCCAATCGCCCCAATAGCAGAAATAAAGCCCAGTGCAGCAGCGGTTTCGGTTGCCGCCTCACGCAGCGCCGTGGCTTCACTGCCGCCAGCGTTTTTCACCCGTTCCAGCGTCATCTTGCGGAAATTGACTGAAATCATCTGGAAGGTAGAGCCACTGCCCAGCCCGGCCGTCAGGAACAGCATCAGGAAGACGCCAAAGAAGGCGGTAAAATTCCCGCCCACGCCATTGGTTGGCAGCGTCAGGAACAGTAAAGCGCTAAAAATAGCCATCAGGATGAAGTTCACCAGGGTGACACGTGTCCCCCCCAGCCGGTCCGAGAGCGCCCCACCCGCAGAACGGGCGAGCGCGCCGATGAGTGGGCCAAAAAAGGCGTAATGCATGATGACTACGTCCGGAAACTGGGTCTTCGACAGCATGGCGAAACCGGCAGAAAAGCCGATAAACGAACCAAAGGTTGCCAGATAGAGAAAGCTCATGATCCACATATGCTTACGCTTTAACACCGGCAACTGTGCTTTCAGTGACGCTTTCGAGGCGGTCAGTTCGTTCATGCCAAACCAGGCGGCGAGGGTAAAGACGGCCAGCAACGGCACCCATACCCATGCGGCATTCGCCAGGAAGATCATACTGCCATCAGGCTGCGCCACACCCGTTGCGCCAAACACAGCAAACATCGAAAACGAAATAGCCAGCGGTGCCAGAAGCTGCATCACGCTCACACCCAGGTTACCGAAACCGCCGTTAATCCCCAGCGCGCTCCCCTGCTTCTCTTTTGGAAAGAAAAAGCTGATGTTCGCCATACTGGAGGCAAAGTTCGCTCCGGCAAAACCACACAACAGCGCAATGATGATGAACGTGCTAAATGGGGTGGAGGTATCTTCAACCGCCAGGCCCAGCCAGACGCAAGGAATGATCAGAATGCCGGTACTGAACGCGGTCCAGCGGCGGCCACCGAATACCGGGACCATAAAAGAGTACGGTACGCGCAGCAGTGCGCCCGACACGGACGGTAAAGCAGTCAGCATAAAGAGTTGGTCAGTCGAAAATTGAAAGCCAACTTTATTCAGGTTTACGGCAACGGCGCTAAACAACATCCACACACAGAACGCCAGCAACAGACACGGAACCGAAATCCACAGGTTACGACTGGCGATGCCGTGTCCCTGTCGTTGCCAGAAAAGCGGATCGTCCGGACGCCAGTCGCTAATAACTCGGCCTGACGCCCTTTGGGGGGTAGAAGAGTGACTCATAGACACCTCTGGTTATTGATTTGACGAGGCCACATTAGTTTTTACAGCGCAAGGTAAGTTGATATAAATCAAAGGAAAAGTGTGCGTAACAACGAGCAAAAAATAACCATGCTCATTAGTGAGTAGATCGTTTTTCTTAAAAAAGTGTGGTTTTTCACAACCCTGTCGCCCGATGAAAAAGACCCACTCCTTTTATGGATACCGGCAACGATAAAGGAGTACTTCTTTATAGGTATGGGTATACCTCAGGGTATGGCGGACAATATCGGCCACTCTTTATTTCCGTGCGCCGGAGCCTTGCCCTCTATGCTTAAACGCCTCTTTACACCGCTCTCCCTGGTTAACCAGGTCGCACTGACAATGCTGCTGTCGACGGTTATCGGTGTGGCGGGCATGGCGGTTTCCGGCTGGCTGGTGCTTGGTGTTCAGGGCAGTGCCCACGCCATCAACAAAGCGGGCTCGCTGCGTATGCAAAGTTATCGGTTGCTGGCAAGCGTGCCACTGCGCCCGGCAGACGACATATTACTCAAAGAGATGGAGCAAACGGCGTTCAGTTCTGAACTGGCCGATGTCGCCGAACGTGACGGGCAGCAAGAGCAGTTAGAGGCGCTGCAACATTTCTGGCGCAACGAGGTCGCGCCAGCCCTTAAGCAGGCCCAGGAGCCTCAGGCTGTCACTGATAAAATAGCCACCTACGTAAATCGAATCGACACGCTGGTTACCGCCTTCGATCACAGCACCGAACAGCGTATGGCGCGCGTCGTGATCCTGCATCGGGTGATGGCTATCTTGCTGGGCTTACTGCTGCTCTTTACCGTTGTCTGGCTTCGCGCCCGCCTGCTCCAGCCGTGGGAACAGTTACTGAAAATGGCACAGGCGGTCAGCCAGCGTAACTTTACCCGGCGGGCACAAATCAGCGGACGCAATGAGATGGCGACCCTCGGTACCGCCCTGAATAATATGTCGGAAGAGCTGGCGGAAAGTTACGCCGTCCTTGAACAGCGCGTTCAGGAAAAAACCGCCGGACTTGAACAAAAAAACCAGATTCTCTCTTTCCTGTGGCAGGCCAACCATCGTCTGCATTCGCGTATTCCGTTGTGCGAACGTTTGTCACCGGTGCTTCATGGGCTGCAAAACCTGACGCTGCTGCATGATATTGAGCTGCGCGTTTACGACATGGACGATGAGAAAAACCACCAGGAATTCACCTGCCATTCGGATATTACCTGTGATGATCGGGGGTGCCATTTATGTCCGCGCGGCATCCTGCCTGCTCCCGCTGGCGGCAGTTCCACCCTGAAATGGCGCCTGGCGGACAACCATACACAATATGGCTTGCTACTCGCGCAGCTCCCCCACGGCAGGCATCTTAGCCACGATCAGCAACAACTGGTGGATACGCTTGTCGAGCAGTTAACCGCGACGCTGGCGCTGGACCGTCATCAGGAACATCTGCAGCAGATGATGGTGATGGAAGAGCGTGCCACCATCGCCCGGGAACTGCATGACTCCATCGCCCAGTCTCTCTCCTGTATGAAGATGCAGGTCAGTTGCTTGCAGATGCAGGGCGGCGACCTGCCTGAGAGTAGCCAGCAGTTGCTGGGGCAAATACGAAACGAGCTCAATACCTCATGGGCGCAGTTGCGTGAGCTGTTGACGACATTCCGCTTACAATTAACAGAGCCTGGGCTGCGCCCGGCCCTGGAGTCCAGTTGTCAGGAATACAGCGCGCGCTTCGGTTTTCAGGTCAGGCTGGATTACCAGCTCCCCGCGCGTCTCGTGCCCTCACATCAGGCAATCCATTTATTGCAGATTGCCCGCGAAGCCTTAAGCAATTCGCTGAAACATTCCGGCGCGACTGAGGTTATCGTCTCGGTCGTCCAGCAGGAAAAACGGGTAATATTGCAAGTTCGCGACAACGGCTGTGGCGTGCCGGAAAACGCAGCGCGAACAGACCATTATGGCTTGATTATCATGCGCGACCGTGCGCAAAGTTTACGTGGCGATTGCCAGGTTCGACGGCGTGAGTCCGGCGGCACCGATGTAACCGTGACGTTTATTCCCGAAAATCTTCTCTCATCTGTGCAAGGAGATAACTATGACTAACCAGGAACCGGCTACCATTTTGCTCATCGATGATCACCCGATGTTGCGTACCGGCGTCAAGCAACTTATCAGCATGTCGCCTGAAATCACCGTCGTCGGCGAGGCCAGCAATGGCGAACAAGGCATCGAACTGGCAGAGGATCTGGACCCGGACCTGATTCTGTTAGATCTGAATATGCCGGGGATGAACGGCCTTGAAACGCTCGATAAACTGCGTGAAAAAACGCTGTCGGGTCGCGTGGTGGTCTTTAGCGTATCGAATCACGAAGAGGATGTTGTCACTGCCCTTAAACGCGGCGCCGATGGCTATCTGCTTAAAGATATGGAGCCAGAAGATTTACTCAAAGCCCTCCAGCAGGCCGCAGCAGGTGAGATGGTTCTGAGCGATGCGCTAACCCCCGTGCTGGCTGCCAGCCTGCGCGCCAACCGTGCAACCTCGGATCGCGATATCAGTCAGTTAACGCCGCGCGAACGCGACATTCTTAAGCTTATCGCGCAGGGTCTGCCGAATAAGATGATTGCCCGTCGCCTCGACATCACCGAGAGTACGGTAAAAGTGCACGTGAAACATATGCTGAAAAAAATGCGCCTGAAATCCCGCGTGGAAGCAGCGGTCTGGGTTCATCAGGAACGCATTTTCTAATTGTCAGGCGCCATCAGCTCCCAGCGCGGCGTCGCGTCAGAGGTGTCAACCAGCGGTGGCGTCAGCGTCAGCACAATCTCATTGGAAGAGACGCGCTGACCTTTTTCATCTTCGGCAATCACCGACAGATGCCACTCGTTGGTCGCCCCTTCACTGTTATCCCACTTCGGCATAATGATCGACCAGCCTTCCGTACTGCTGGGATGAGCAGGCGGCGTCAGACTAAGCTGTTGAGTATCACCCTGCCAGCGTAACTCGCGTATCCCGTGCGTGCTACGGATATCCAGTTTGAGTGCCACCGTTTCGCCAGGCTGTAAATCCCAGGGCGGTGTGGCGAGAAATACTGAGAGTGTCTTGCGCTGGCGATATTCGTATACCGGCACCGTATCACGCACCGGATTATCGTAACGGCTGCCGCGCAAAGAGGCCTCCTCTCCCAATTGGCTGGCGGAAAGCTGTTTCCAGAGAGGAACACCAAACCGATAATTCAGTTTCAGGCCTAAATCGTTCTGACTTTCGCCGTTCTCTCCCTGTTTATGGTGCGCCGAGAGCGTTACCAGCGGTACGGGGGTGTAATCCAGCCCCACTTTTACCGCCAGCGGATTACGATACCCCGTCCCGGAGTCGAATAAATCCACGCTATCACCAAAGTATTGTTCCAGACTGACACTGGTATCGAGTTGCTGCCAGAAAGGTAAACGCGCCTGAGCGGTAATGTCATAGCCGCGCGCCATACGCTGCTGGAGCGTTGCCGAACGATACGTCCAGTCGGTAAGCGGTTGATAGTAATTGGCGGAAAAACGCAGCGACTGTCCCCACACCTCAGCCCCCAGTCCGGTACGGGCCAGGTTTTCATCGAGCAGGTTGTCATAGAAGGTGTTATACCCCAGCAGCCAGTCACCGGAAATCCAGCGCTGCCCGATCCCCACGTTACCGACCAGCCCCTCATCCTGTTGGGTCAGACCAAGCTGGCTCCAACTGAGATAGCGGGACGTATCCTGCAAAGGTACAAACCAGTCGCCGTGGCTGCCGTTAAAGCCCCCTTTGTCATCAACTTTGACATCGACGGTCGCTTTGCCCCAGGGCGACAGCCAGGACTCTACCTGCTGGTTTACCTCATCGCTCACCACATCGCGCAACTGACCAAAGGCGAACTGGCGCGCCTGTGCCCCGGCATCCAGCCCGTTGTCTGTCATGCTGGCTTCGCCAAAGGCTTTCGCCATTTCGGCCAGATGTTTTTCACTGCTGCCTTTGTCGGGCGTCATTCCGAGATCGGGCAGAGAATCACCATCATTATCAAACGGATGTTGAGCTTGCTGAACATACCAGGATTGCGGGGCGGTCTGTACGCCACTGACCGCGCTTCCCGCCAGCGGCAAGAATAAAAGCAGTATTGGGGAAGAGGAAAACCAGTGCATCACGTTTGTAGGGGGTCGCTCCGGGCTGGAAATGATCGCCAGTCGTTCAGGTTAGCGGCTTTGCCCGACAATTTCAGCTTTTGCGCAAATTTCAGGAAAATCCTTAATCCTTCCCGTTTCGCCAGACTACAGTTAACTGAATGCTGATAACTGAGAAAAACCGAATGACTCAGACACTACGATGGGCCATGTGCAGTTCCATTTTGTTGTATGCCGTGTCGGCCAGCGCCACCGACATTTTCCAACTGCAATCCCCTGCTTTTGGCGATAACGCGCTGATGGAGAAAAGATTCGCGGGCAACGCCACCAGCAATCCTAACTGCACGGGAGAGAATATTTCCCCGGCACTGGTGTGGAACAATCCGCCGGCCAAAACGCAAAGTTTCGCCCTGGTCGTACATGACCCTGAAGGGGCGATGGGCCTTGGCGTTACCCATCTGGTGGCCTACAACATTCCCCCTTCCGGCACCGGTTTTGCCGAAAATGATCTACGTGACGGCAAAGGCTATACCGGCGGTAAAAATACCCCCGGCACAGTGCAGTGGTATGGTCCTTGCCCCCACCGGGTAGCGGCGCACATCACTACACCTTTACCCTGATTGCCACCAGCCTCGCCCCGGATCTCCCCAAAGGATTAACCCGGGACGAGCTGTTCGCCAAACTCAAAGGCCACACCCTGGGGGCGGCAGGTTTAATTGGCCGCTTCGGACAGTAGCGCTTTTAATTCCGGCAGACAGGAGCCACAGTTTGTGCCGCAGCGCAGGACATTCCCCAGCGCTGCGGTGCTGTCGCACCCTGTGGCAATCGCAGCGCGAATCGCGTTTTCCCCCACACTGTAACAGCTACAGACCGTGCGCCCCGGCACAGGTAAGCTTGACGGTGACTGCCCGGCTAACAGGCTATGCCGCGCCTGCGCCGTTGCTGGCGCGGTGATAAATGCCTGCACAATGACATCATGCGCAATGACCGGAAGCCGCGTATCACTCCACCACCCCAGCATCAATTGCCCGTGATGCCAGGCCAGCAAATTTTTCACCGTACCGGCACGAAGAGTCTGTATCTGCCAACCTTGCGTCTGACACCATGCCGTCAGCCATGCCGACGCATCGCCATTGCCCGCCAGGGTGAAATGCAAAACGCTATCCGTCGCTTTGCGCACCCAGTAGAGATCAGCGGGGAGCGGTGGCATTTTACGCGCATAGAATTCGCCCTGCCAGTCTGGCTGCCAGGCGGCGATGCGCACCGCCGTTTGTTTGCTCTCCGGCTGCCCGGAATGCGGGTCGCACACCGGAGCCACCAGTGCGTTAACCTTCCCCTGACGCGCAAAGGCGTGGTTCCAGTGCATCGGCGTAAACAGTTCACCTTCCCGCTGGCCGTGCTGAATACGCGCTCGTGCCACCATAACGCCGCGGGGAGAGCTTATATGTGCGAGGTCTCCCTCACTGAGTGCAAAACGGGCAGCATCCGCCGGGGAAATATCCACCACGGGTTCGGCAATGTGCTGCATCAACCGCGCAACGGTGCCAGTGCGGGTCATCGTATGCCACTGATCGCGGATCCGCCCGGTGTTAAGTAAAAGTGGATAGCACGCCGTCGGTTGCGCCACTGCGCGTGCGGGCGATACAGGTACGATGCGTAAACGCCCGGAAGGCCGCCAGCCGCGTTGTAATGCCGCCGGGGTCACGCTCCACTGGTAGGGTTCCAGTCTGTCCCACTGTTCGCGCGTTAACCCGGCCAGTTCACTGATATCAAACGCTCGCGTACCGTTGTTTTCAAAACCCGAGAGCGCCGCATGTTCAGAAAACACCTCATGAGGGTGCTGCCAGGCAAACGCGGAGCCAAAGCCGAGGCGCTGCGCGACCTGTGAGATTATCCACCAGTCAGCTTTTGCCTCGCCCGGCGGGGGTAAAAAGGGCCGCTGGCGTGAGATGCGTCGCTCGGAATTGGTCAGTGTGCCATTTTTCTCCCCCCAGGCCAGCGCCGGAAAACGGATATGCGCGTAGCGACTGGTGTCAGTCTGCGCCACCACCTCAGAGACAATCACCAGCGGACAGGCCGCCAGTGCGCGGCACACCGCATGGCTGTCCGGCAGCGAAACCGCCGGATTGGTGCCCATTATCCACACCGCTTTCACCTCGCCACGCCCGATGGCCTCAAACAGATCGACCGCCATCAGTCCCGGCGTTTGCGCCAGCCGCTCCGTCCCCCAGAAACGTGCCAGCCGGGCAAGGTCCGCCGCTTCAAAATTCATGTGTGCCGCCAGTTGTGTCGACAGACCGCCCACTTCGCGCCCGCCCATAGCATTCGGTTGTCCGGTCAGCGAAAACGGGCCGCATCCCGGACGGGCAAATTTGCCGCTGGCCAGATGCACATTCATGATGGCATTACACTTATCGCTGCCGCTCGATGACTGGTTAATTCCCATGGTGAACAGCGTCATCGCCCGTGGCGCGGTAATAAACCAGTCATAAAAAGTTGTGACAACGTCACGCGACAAATTACAGAATGACGCGACCACCTCTGGTGTCCACGTGCGCGCGGCAGCCAGTGCGGCCTCGCTGTCATCAAAATCGACAAGCGTTTGATTTTCCTTCGCAATCATATTCAGCAGGCCGACAAACAGCCCGGCGTCGCTCCCCGGCGCTAGCGGCAGATGGAGATCGGCAATATCACAGGTGGCAGTGACGCGCGGGTCGATGACCACCACTTTTAGCGCCGGGTTATCATGCTTTGCCTGCACAATGCGCTGGTAGAGCACCGGATGGGTCCAGGCGGCATTCGACCCCACCAGCACCAGCAGATCGCTCTTTTCGATGTCTTCATAGCTGCACGGCACAACGTCTGCACCAAAGGCCCGCTTGTAGCCTGTGACGGCAGATGACATGCACAACCGTGAATTGGTGTCGATATTTGCCGCGCCGATAAAGCCTTTCATCAGCTTGTTGGCGGCATAGTAATCTTCGGTGAGCAACTGCCCGGAGGCATAAAACGCCACCGCCTGCGGACCAAATTCACTGATGATGGCGTTCAGGCGTTCCCCGGCGGCATCCAGCGCCGCCTGCCAGCTTACCGTCTGCTCATCCACCTGCGGATCCAGAAGCCGCCCCGCTAACCCGGTGGTTTCCCCCAGCGCCGCCCCTTTCACGCACAGCCGACCGGCGTTTGCCGGGTGCGCGCGGTCACCCGCCACGCTCACCCCATCGTCAGTGACGGTCGCAACCACGCCGCAGCCCACACCGCAATACGGGCAGGTGGTGCGGGTACTCATGATGCCTCCGCGCGCATCAACAGGACCTGGTTGCCGACCCACACTTTGCCACCTTCAATTTTAACCGGCCAGGCGCGGACCGCCGGTTCACCGCTTTCCGCATAGCAGCCGTCACGCAGACGAATACGCTGCTTGTAGAGCGGCGAAATCACCAGCGGTTCACCGTTCGTGTCGCCTAAGATCCCGCGCGACAGGACCTGGGCGTGGCTGCCCGGTTCGTGGTTATCGAGCGCATAGATGGTTTCGCCAAAGCGGAACAGTGCGATTTGCCGCTCACCCAGCCGTGCGCCAATCCCCGCCTGTTCAGGTATCGCGGCAATGTCGCAGATAACCTGCCATGGCCGCCACGGCAGTTGTCCTTCTGACTGCTCCGGTGCCGCCGCCAGTTGCGGCTGATGACGGACAACCTCGCGGTGAACGGTTTCGTCCGGCACGTCGCTGTTAACAAACGAGCGGAACAGCGCCAGACGGTCAGGATCGTTAAGCGTGGTCTGCCACTCGCACTGATAGCTGTCCACCACTCGCGCCATCTCTTCTTCCAGCTCAGTGGCAATCTCAAGGCTGTCGTTCAGGATAACATCGCGCAAATAGTCGATGCCGCCCTCCAGGTTATCCAGCCAGGTGCTGGTGCGTTGCAGGCGGTCAGCCGTGCGGATGTAGAACATCAGAAAACGGTCAACGGTGCGGATCAGCGTGGCCTCATCCAAATCGCTGGCAAACAGATCCGCATGACGTGGTTTCATGCCGCCGTTACCGCACACATAGAGATTCCAGCCTTTCTCCGTGGCGATCACCCCCACATCTTTCCCCTGCGCTTCCGCACACTCGCGGGTACAGCCGGACACCGCCATTTTTATCTTATGCGGCGCACGCAGCCCTTTGTATCGATGTTCCAGGGTAACCGCCAGCCCGGTGGAGTCCTGCACACCATAGCGGCACCAGGTCGAACCAACGCAGGATTTCACCGTGCGCAATGATTTGCCGTAGGCGTGCCCGGTTTCAAACCCGGCATCGACCAGTTCCTGCCAGATGGCCGGAAGCTGCTCCAGACGGGCGCCAAAGAGATCGATACGCTGGCCGCCGGTGACTTTGCTATAAAGCTGATAGCGTTTGGCGATCTGCCCGATGGCAATCAGACCATCCGGCGTGACCTCCCCGGCGGGCATCCGCGGCACGATGGAATAGGTCCCGTCTTTCTGGATGTTGGCAAAATAACGGTCATTGGTATCCTGCAGCGGCAGGTGCGCCGGTTTGAGCAAATACTCATTCCAGCAGGAGGCCAGAATCGACCCGACCAGCGGCTTACACACCTCGCAGCCCTGCCCGTGACCATAACGGCTGATTAACTGTGCGAAAGTACGGATATGGTTGACGCGCACCAGATGGTGGATCTCCTGGCGCGAGTACGGGAAGTGTTCGCAGATGTCTTTTTTCACTTCCACGCCCTGCGACGCCAGTTGGTGTTCCATGACCTGTTTGACCAGCGCGCTGCAACCGCCGCAACCGGTGGCCGCTTTGGTACAACTTTTGATGGCTCCCATGTCGCTGGCGCCCGCGCTGACCGCCTGGCAAATATCGCCTTTGCTGACGTTATGACAGGAACAAATCTGCGCGCTGTCAGGCAAGGCCGCCACGCCGAGCGCTTTTGGCGCACTGCCAGCAAGCGCAGGCAGGATCAGGCTTTCCGGTTGTGCTGGCAGCGCCAGCCCGTTGAGCATGGTTTGCAGCAGCGTCGCATAGTCGCTGGCTTCCCCCACCAGTACGCCGCCGAGCAGTTGTTTGCCATCTTCACTGACCACGATTTTTTTATAGATTTGCGCCGGGCCGTCTGTCCACTGATAACTCAGGCAGCCGGGTGTGCGCCCGTGGGCATCGCCGAACGACGCCACATCAACGCCAAGCAATTTCAGCTTTGTGCTCATATCCGCACCGGTAAACGCCGCCGCTTCGCCGCTGAGATGAGCCGCCACTACACGCGCCATCTGATATCCTGGCGCCACCAGACCATAGACTTTGCCCTCCCACACCGCACATTCGCCGATGGCGAAGATGTTTTCATCCGAGGTCTGGCACTGTTCATTAATGGTGATCCCGCCGCGTTCCCCCAGGTCCAACGCCCCGCTGCGGGCGAGCGCATCCTGCGGGCGAATCCCGGCGGAGAACACCACCATGTCGGTCGTCAGGCTCTCACCATCGGCAAAGTTGAGGGTGAGCGTGTCGCCATTCGTCACGATTTCCCGGGTCGCCTTGCTGGTATGAACCTGCACCCCCAGCGCGGTGATTTTCTTGCGCAGCATAGCGCCGCCCTGTTCATCCAACTGAACGGCCATCAGCGCCGGGGCGAACTCCACCACGTGGGTTTCCAGCCCCAGTTGTTTTAACGCATTCGCCGCTTCCAGCCCCAGCAGCCCGCCGCCAATCACGACGCCACGCGTGGCGTTTTTCGCACGCGCGGCAATCTCATCCAGGTCATCCAGGGTGCGATAGACAAAACAGCCACGGGCATCGTGCCCCGGAACCGGCGGCACAAACGGATATGAACCGGTCGCCAACACCAGTTTATCCCAGCGCGTTTCATGCCCCAGGGCATCCCGCACCACCTGTAACGCGCGGTCGATATCGGTAATGGTCTGGTTGAGACGCAGCTCAATGCCGTGCTGGTCGAAAAAATCCCCCTCGACCATGGAGAGCGACTGCGCGCTGCGTCCGGCAAAGTACTCGGATAAATGCACACGATCGTAGGCGGCATAACGCTCCGCGCCGAATACCACGATGTGATAGGCCTGATGCAGGTTGCGGCTCACGCACTGTTCTAAAAAATAGTGGCCGACCATACCGTGTCCAACCACAACCAGAGTAGGTTTTGTCATCTTTGGGATCCCGGCAGCCGCTGGCTGCGCTGTAAAGCTGTCAAAAAGCCAGCCCGCCTGCGGCGGTTCCGGCGTATTTAATCGTTCGGTGAGTACAGCCGCACTGGCACAATCGCCCAGCAGCAGTACGCCGCACAGTCTGTTTTCCCGCACCAACAGGCGACGGTAATGGCCGCTGAGGGGATCGAGGCTGGTCCAGATGTCATCGCCATCACGCGCCTGCACATCCCCGGCACTGAACAGGTCGATGCCGCTCACTTTCAGTCGCAGCCCGTCCGCCTGCCAGTGAAAGTCTGCCTCAGGCGTGCCGAGCAGACGCGCAGCGAGAATCTCCGCCTGCTGCAAACAAGGGGCCATTAGCCCCCAGGTTTGTCCGGCGATTTCACAGCATTCACCGAGGGCGCTCACCCCGGCGATCGCACTGCGCAACTGCCCGTCCACCACGATGCCACGGGCGCAGGGGATACCACTGGCCTGGGCAAGGGTTATCGCGGGGCGCACGCCGGTGGTCATTACCACGCGGCCTGCCGACAAAACGCGGCCGTTGGTCAGCGTGACGCTATCGGGTGTAATACAGCGGATGCTGGCAGAGAGTTCGCAGTCAATGCCGCGCTCACGCAGATGCGCTGCCAGCAGCCCTCCGGCCTGTGCGTCAAGCTGCTGCTCCATAAGCCATTCGCTGCGGTTCACCAACGTGACGTTGTCACCGTGACGACGCAGCGCCGCAGCCGCTTCAACCCCCAGTACGCCGCCGCCGAGGACAACCACCGGCCCACTGCCTGCCAGGATGGCCTGCACATCGCTGATACGGCGAAAGCCATGGACATGCGGTAAGTCGTGGCCTGGTACGGGCGGGATAAAGGGCGTCGATCCGGTGGCAAACACCAGTTCATCCCAGGTCAACTCGCGTTGGGTGGTAATGACCCGACGCGCCAACACATCAACCCGGGTGACCGTCTCCCCCGTCAGTACCCTGATGCCGCGCGCTTTGTACCACTGCGCATCGTGCAGGACGGTGTCGCTGAACGCTTTCTCTGCACCCAGCACCGGTGATAACTGGATGCGGTTATAGGCGTGGCCCGGCTCGTCGCCAATCATCGTGATGGCATAGCGGTCGGCAGCCGATTCGCTGAGTTTTTCGACAAGGCGGGTGGCCGCCATGCCGTTGCCAATGATTAACAATCGCAGGGTCATCTCACTCACCTCAGGCCGCTTTCGGCTGTTTTTCATAGAGGAAATGGAGGATCTGCTGGCGCAGGTGGTGATAACGGCTGTCATCAGCCAGTTGCACCCGGTTACGCGGACGCGGCAGATTGACGTCAAGGATTTCACCGACGGTTGCCGCCGGGCCGTTGGTCATCATCAGTACCCGGTCAGAAAGCAGCACCGCCTCGTCCACATCATGGGTGATCAGCACAATGGTGGTGTTCAGCGACTGCTGGATCTGCATGACCGCATCCTGCAGGTGGGCGCGGGTTAACGCATCGAGCGCGCCAAAAGGTTCATCCATCAGCAGCACTTTGGGTTTCATGGCAAGGGCACGGGCAATGCCGACACGTTGTTTCATCCCGCCGGAGATCTCCCCTGGACGTTTGTGCAGCGCGTGGCCCATTTGTACCCGCTCCAGATTGTGCTCAATCCACTCGCGGCGCTCCGCTTTGTGCATGGTGCGACGGAACACCTGATCCACCGCCAGCGCCACGTTGTCAAAACAGGTCAGCCACGGCAATAAAGAGTGGTTCTGGAACACGACCGCGCGCTCGGGGCCAGGCCCCGCTATCTCCCGGTTATCGCACAGCAAACCGCCTTCGGTTGGGAGCGTGATACCGGCAATCAAATTCAGTAAGGTCGATTTCCCACAGCCCGAATGACCAATCAGGCTGACCGTTTCCCCTTCATGAATATCGAATGAGACATTTTGCAACGCCACAAACTCACCGCCCGCGGTCGAAAAGCGCTGGCTCACCGCCTGTACCTGGATAATCGGTTTTGTGCTCATCTTATTTCTCCTGCCAGCTAAAGCGACGTGCCACCAGCATCAGCCCCTGCTCCAGCAGCAGACCGACCACACCGATAATGACAATGGCGATTAAAATGTTTTCCACATTGAGGTTGTTCCATTCGTTCCAGATCCAAAAACCGATCCCCAGGCCGCCGGTGAGCATTTCCGCGGCGACAATCACCAGCCAGGCGATGCCGATCGACAAGCGGACGCCGGTGAGCACGGCGGGCAACACCGCCGGGAACAAAATGCGGCGCATGACCGTCCATTCGGACAACTGCAGAACGCGGGCCACGTTGAGGTAATCTTGCGGAATGCGGCGCACCCCTTCGGCGGTATTAATCACCATCGGCCAGATAGAACAGATGAAAATGGTCCAGCTTGATGCCGGTTCCGCTTTCTGGAAAAGCAGCAGGCCAATCGGTAACCATGCCAGTGGGCTGACCGGGCGCAGCAGTGCAATCAGCGGGTTGAACATCCGCGCCAGAAAGATAAAGCGGCCAATCATAAAACCCAGCGGGATCCCCACCAGCGCTGCCAGACCAAAACCGATGGCGACGCGCTGCAATGAAGCCAGTACGTTCCAGCCGATCCCCATGTCATTCGGCCCATCCCGATAGAACGGGTCGGCAAACAGCGTCATTGCCGAATCCAGCGTGCTGAGCGGTGTGGGAAAGCCTTTGCTATTGATTGCCGCCAGTTCCCAGGCGATCAGCAGCAGCCCAAGCCCCAGCAGCGCGGGAACGACACGTTCGGCTACCGCGCGAGTTTTACGCGACAAGGCCGACTTACGGGTGCGGACTTTGACCGGAGGCAGCGTAATCACTTCGCCAGGTATGGACGGCGGCGTAACGCGCTGTGTGTTCTGTTGATGTTTCATATCAGGCCCCTGTTCGTTGAATGTCGAAGCGTCTGGCGTATTGCTCCGGGTCGGTACCGTTCCAGCGCGTACCATCCATCAGTGTGCTGGTTCGCATGGTCTGCGCAGGCGGCGTAATGCCCCCGATAGCCGTGGCGGCATCTTTCCAGATATCGATACGGTTAATGCGCCCGGCGATAGCGGCATAATCCGGTGCGCTTTTCAGCAACCCCCAGCGGCGGAACTGGGTTAAAAACCACATGCCGTCGGAGTGCCATGGGTAGCTCACCTGGCCGTCATTGAAAAAGCGGATAGCGTGCGCATCCTGCCAGCTCTTGCCCGCACCGTTGTCGTATTCACCGAGCATGCGCCCGGTCAGATACTGCTCTTTGGTGTTAAGCCACGCCCGACGCGCAAGGATGCGGGCGGTTTCACGGCGGTTATCATCGGAAGCATCAATCCAGCGGGATGCCTCCATCACCGCACAGACCAGCGCACGGGCGGTGTGTGGGTTTTGTTCGACCCAGGCGCTGCGCGTGCCGAGAATTTTTTCCGGATGATCCGGCCACACGGACTGGCTGGTCGCAGCGGTAAATCCGATGCGGTCATTAATGGCGCGGGCGTTCCACGGTTCACCCACGCAAAAACCAACCATGTTGCCGATCCGCATGTTCATCACCATTTGCGGCGGCGGCACGACCACCGTGCGAATGTCGGTAAAGGGGTTGATGCCCGCGCTCGCCAGCCAGTAATAGAGCCACATGGCGTGAGTGCCGGTCGGGAAGGTATGGGCAAAGGTGTATGTTCCGGGGGCGCTCTGCCCAATCATTTTTTTCAGGCTCTCGCCATCGGTGATGCCTTTATCCAGCAGGTCGCTGGAAAGGGTGATCCCCTGACCGTTCTGGTTAAGGGTCATCAGGTTGGCCATCGACTGGGTTTTCCCGGCGATCCCGAGTTCCAGCCCGTACAGCAAGCCATAAAGCACGTGCGCGGCGTCCAGTTCGCCGGAGACCAGTTTGTCGCGCACCGCCGCCCAACTGGCCTCTTTGGTTGGCACCAGGGTGATGCCGTACTTTTTATCGAACCCTTTCAGGGCAGCAATGACCAGCGGCGCGCAATCGGTCAGCGGAATAAACCCGACACGAACAGTAGTCAGTTCCGGTTTGTCGGAACCTGCCGCCCACGCGGCCTGCATCAGGCCGGGCATCAGCATCGCACCGCTCAGTGCTGCTCCTGCCTGTAGAAAACGCCTGCGCGTTAGTGAAACCGATGAATCGCCCATACCCACTCCCGAAGCAAAAAAAAAAAGCGCCCGTCGATGCTTTCGCACCAATGGACGCCTTTATCCGTATGGTCAGTGAACCGCCGTTGGTTCCCCGCCACAAATGTATTCATTTACACACTTAACAATGCAACCACTATGCCAGGTTACAAGCCACTGTTTTTCGTGCTTTTCACCTGTTTTCAGGATGTTTTCGCACTGCACATGTGCAGGGAATGCCCGCGGAATGTGCAACTACTCCTTAGGTGTTAGAGGCCATAACGCCCGTACAGTGAGCAGAGCGCGGGCGATTTCAACCATGCGCTGATTCTTGTCCATAGCCATTTTGCGCAGACATTGCCAGGCCTGCTCTTCGCTCATGTTCTGGTGATTCATCAGGATATTTTTCGCTTTATCAATCAGCGTGCGTTCCTCCATGGAATCCTGTAGCGACGCCAGTTGCGCACTAAGCTGCTCCAGTTCACGGGCTTGCTGGCGCACCAGGGGTAAGAGCTGTTTGTCGAGCCGCGCGGAAAGGTGGTCGCTCGTCGTTTCCTCAATCCAGCTACTGACATTAACGTCGTCGTCTTCCTCCAGCATGGTCGCTGTCGTGTGCATCAATTCATTGATCAGCAACTCTTCCAGCGCACGCAGATGTTCCAGCCTCTGGGTTTGCAGTGCGAACCAGCGTAGCGCCCCTTCGCCGCCATCTGCAGGGGGCACGCGGGTGCAGGCCTGGCGACGGAGCTGTTCAATCTCCAGCCCGGCGGTACATTCGCGGGCAAATATCGCACTGACATCAGGCGCCACAAGCGACAGGAAGGCCTCAAAACAGGGTTGCTGACCATCAATGCGGTCCACCAGCGACTGGCGCAATGCATCGCTAAACGCCGCCTGGGTAAACCCAATCGCCCCCAGCGCGCGCTCTTGCCCTACCAGCTCTTTTCCCTGCATAAAACTGTAGAGGGCCACCAGATGTTTAACAATTCTGGGATCATCCACGCTGTCGTTAAGCTGCGGAATAATGCTCAGCAGATGGCTAATGGTACGGCTGAACTGCGCCATCGCCTGCTCTGCCGTAATACGCTGGGTTTTTATTTGTTCGCGTAGCTGTGGAAGTTGTTCCAGACACCCAACAGCGGCGGCAATACGGTGGCATAATGCGCTACTGGCAAGTGGCCTGAGCGTGGCGAGTAACGGTAAAAACGGGGTGATGTTCTCATCGGCAAGGGCGCTGCTGGCACGACATTCCAGCGCGTAAAGCTGCCCTTTTGAACACAGCCAGATATTCGATGCGCCGCGTTCGCACTGCAACATATGGGTCAGATGGCTGATTTTTCCCGCCAGCACGCCAAGCTGTGTGAGCTGGTAAAGCTGTTGTTTCTGGACCTGACGCGCATAGCGAAACCAGTCGGTGGCGTCGGGTGTCGCATCAGTATAATTATTCATGCTTACTCTCCGTGGCTGTCTGCTGGTGAGTAATAAGCAATAACCATGCCCTATCGAAGGAGTGAAGATGCAAAAGATCGTGATTGTCGCCAACGGCGCGGCGTACGGCAGTGAATCCTTATTTAACAGTCTGCGTCTGGCCATCGCCCTGCGCGAGCAAGAAGCCGACCTCGATTTACGCCTGTTTTTAATGTCCGATGCGGTGACCGCCGGGCTGCGTGGGCAAAAACCCGCAGAGGGGTACAATATTCAGCAAATGCTGGAAATCCTTACCGCGCAAAATGTACCGGTGAAATTGTGTAAGACCTGCACCGACGGGCGCGGTATCACGACGTTGCCCTTAGTGGATGGCGTGGCGATTGGCACCCTGGTCGAACTGGCGCAGTGGACACTGGCGGCAGACAAAGTGCTGACCTTCTAATATTCACCATTCTTTAATACTTTTTTCTTATGGGTGCCTCTCGGGCATCAAGTTTGCCTGCTGTGCTGCCGATAGGCATTAAAGACAACACAGCAGGTACTCATAATATGTTCAGGTCAATTCGCGCTCGTATCATTACGGCGACGGCGGGCTGTCTCGCTATTGCTCTTCTTCTTAACACCGTTATTAACTACCAGGTAACCAGCCAGCATAATCAGGACGCTCAGCAAGATATCCTCACCAGCACCAGCTCCAGCCATAGCCTCGCTATCAGCGACTGGGTCAGCAGTAAAACGACCGCCATCTCCTCTCTCCAGAAAGTCGCCCTAACCGACGACCCCGTTCCGGTGTTCACCCAGATTGCTCAGGCCGCCGGCTTTATCAACGTCTATGTGGGGTACGCCAGTAAAACGGCTAAATTCTCAAACCCGGACGGAGTGCCTGCGGATTATGATCCGACCATTCGTCCCTGGTATCAGCAGGCCGCCAAAGCGGATGCTCCGATAGTCACCGCACCTTATGTCGATGCAGGCAGCGGGAAACTGGTGGTCACCTTCGCGGTACCAGTTAAAGAAAACGGTACGCTTAAAGCTGTGGTCGCAGGTGATGTGTCAATGGACAGCGTGGTGGCTAACGTCCAGGGTATTAAACCGACCCCAAACAGCAGCGGACTGTTACTGAACAGTGATGGCAGCGTAATAGCCGCCAATGATGGCAAACTGACGCTGAAACCGTTTGGCGAGGCCATCAGGGAGGTGCAATTTGCCGATCTGCAAGCGGGTAAACCGCTCACGGGCCTCTTTGCCGGTGCGGAAAAAGCGTTTATTGCCACTAAAGTGAACGGCACCAACTGGCTGCTGGTTGTCGCTCTGGACAGCGCAGACGCCACTGCGGGCCTGCGCGCGCAATTAAAAGCCTCGGCCGTTTCGCTGATTGTACTGGTCGTACTGGCGGGTGCCCTCATGCACTGGATTGTCGCCACTATGCTCAAGCGCCTGATCACCATTCGTGACGCGATGAACGCGATTAGCAGCGGCACAGATGACCTGTCGCAGCGCTTGCCGGAACAGGGTAACGATGAAGTGGCGCAAATCGCCCATGCATTTAACGCCTTTAGCGACAAACTCGCCGTGGTGATGGTTAAACTGCGCGATTCCAGCCACTCAGTTCAGCAGGCGGCACAAGAGATCGCGACAGGCAACCAGGATCTGTCAGGGCGTACCGAACAGGCCGCCTCCAGCCTGCGCGAGACCGCCAGTGCCGTCGAGCAGATTACCGCCTCCGTCGCCCAGTCCACCGATTCCGCCGCTCAGGCCAACGAACAGGCGCACAGCGCCTCTGAGGCTGCGTCACGCGGCGGTAAAGTGGTATCGCAGGCCATTTCAACCATGCAGACAATCGAAGTGGCGTCGGCCAAAATCGGGGATATTACCAGCGTGATTGACGGGATAGCTTTCCAGACCAATATCCTGGCGCTGAACGCCTCGGTCGAAGCAGCACGTGCCGGCGAGCAGGGTCGTGGTTTCGCGGTTGTTGCCGGCGAGGTGCGCAACCTTGCCAGTCGCAGCGCGCAGGCGGCGAAAGAGATTAAGTCGTTGATTGATTCGACAACAGACAGCGTGGCAACGGGTTCCCGCTACGTGCGCCTGGCCGGGGAAAGTATGGGGGAAATTGTCTCCAGCATTGACAGCGTCTCGGTCATTATGCGTGAAATCACCGTCGCCACGAACGAGCAGATGAAAGGTATCCAGGAAATTAACCATGCGGTCATCGATCTTGACCGAATGGTGCAGCAAAACGCCGAACTGGTGATCCAGTCAGCCGCCGCCGCAGGCGCGTTGCAGGAACAAGCGGGCGAGCTTGCTGAAACTGCGGGGCATTTCCGCATTTAATCTTCTGTCGGCGCGTTTTTCCCCGAATTTAACGCGCCGACATAATCCCCCGCCGAATTTTGTCATTATTGTTTAATCGTTACGCCATTTTTTGATCAAAGTCAGCATCTGACCCCCTTCCCTTTGGTGTTATGCAATGAGTGAATTGTGAACAAAATCACGCACGGGATTTTCCCGCAGGGAGTGCGTTGTCGATATATACGGGGTTTAAAACAATGGCGTTGGTAAAGACAAGTTTGAAGTTATTTGGTGGGGATACAGTGGTAGTACGTTGTTCTGAGAGCTGCCATATCCATCTGATGAGCGAAAAGAGTCAGGCCGCAAGTCAGACTGATGTGTTAAGCGTTCAGGATCGTGCCAGTGCGTATCTGGCGGTTCCTTACAGCGGCATCTGGAATGTGCTGATCGATAGCCACAGCCAGTCGCTGGAACATTCCATCAGTTACGTTCCAGCATAAGTTAGCATCACACTCAGGCGAAACCAGGTTGCATCTCCGGACCTGGTTTTTCTCCCTCCAGCAGCAGACGCACCCTTCCCACCAGCTCGTTGAGGCAATCATCCTGCATACCCAGTTTGATCAACTCTTGTTCCAGCGAGAACAGATATTGCGCGTTGGTACCCAGCGGGCCACTCGCTGTGGCAATAAGCGGCGCAATGGTCTGCGCGCGGGTATCGGACTCATAAAGCGGATGACGCGGGTCCATGATGAATACCAGCGCATTTACCGTACGCCCGTCGTCAAGCTCCAGCTTGCGCCAGCTCGGCAAATAGCAGCCGGTGATCATCTCGCGTTTCCACAACAGGGAAAGCTCTTCGTGTAGGGTCGATTCTGCCAGGCGATAGGCCACACCGGTGGTGCGCCCGCCCTCTTTTAGTGCAAGCATACGTCCGGGCTGGCAGGCGCTGCCGCGTCCCGCCGTCAGACGTAAACAAAATGCGCGGTGCCAGCCGGGAAGAGTACCGGTACAGGACTCGTCATATTCCAGAGCCGGGTTCCACATCAGCGAACCGTAACCAAAAATCCATACCGGGCCGTCATCCAAGCGGCAAGCCAGCGTCGCTGCAAGCGATGCTGCTCGTTGCTCCGCCGACCATAACAGCGATTCCTCAATGTCTCCAAACGCCGTTTTACAATCTGCCTTCATCAAGAAATCACGCGTCAACATCTCTTTCTACCTCCGCCACTGCCTGCTTCCTTGCGACGACTTTACTGCTGCCTTCCTGGCGCTTTTCAATGACGATATGCAATTCACAGGCCGTTTTCAAGTGAACTCTATAGGGCATAAGGCGAAGGGCGATTCATCATGTTGGCAATATAAAAATGTGGCTCACTATTTCAGAGGGTTATCGCTTTTTATGCCACTTATCATCGTCACCTTTTTCATAATCATTTTTTACCGCCGCCCAGGCTACGCGATGCGCGGTCTCTTCCCGGCTGGCATCACCGCGGCGTTCGTCTTTATCTTTATATTGCTCCCAGGCACTATTAAAGGCTTCTTTATAGATTTCCTGGGCGTGGGCAGGCAGGACATGTTGCACGCTGTCGGGTAAGTCTGATTTCGTTTTATAGGGCATCGTATATACCTCCTTAAGCAAAAACTTAAGTCTGGTTTATTCTTCCCGTCTTATCCAACCGATTTTGATTTTCGACAAAACCACGATGGCATTGCATTGTTAATTAACTATATTTTCCATTAAAGCCTTATAAATACTCGTCTCAAAACAGAAAATTCGCATGACGTAAAAAAGCGTAAAAAATGGATAATGAAAGGCGAATGTTTGTTATTTTATGCGCCCTGAATTTCTTTCTATAATTACAAATACCTGCTGGTTGGAGATCAACAATGACAACAACGCACGAGGCGGTTAAAACCCGCCACAAGGAGACTTCGCTCATTTTCCCGGTTCTGGCACTGGCAGCCCTGCTTTATTGGGGAAACAGTCAGTCGCTGCCAGTGATAATCGGAATGAATGCTCTGGCCCTGGTGGGGATTCTTGCCAGCGCATTTAGCGTCGTACGCCACGCCGATGTTCTTGCTCACCGTCTCGGTGAACCCTATGGCTCATTAATTTTAAGCCTTTCTGTCGTTATTCTTGAAGTGAGTCTGATTTCTGCGTTAATGGCGACTGGCGATGCTGCGCCAACGCTCATGCGCGACACACTTTATTCCATCATTATGATCGTGAGCGGTGGTCTGGTTGGCTTCTCGTTATTGCTCGGTGGGCGGAAATTTGCCACGCAATATGTGAACCTGTTCGGCATCAAGCAATATATGATTGCCCTCTTCCCGCTGGCCATTATTGTGCTGGTCTTCCCGGTAGCCTTAGAAGGCGGCAATTTCACGACCGGACAATCATTACTGGTGGCCCTTATTTCTGCCGCTATGTATGGCGTATTCCTGCTGATTCAAACGAAAACGCATCAGAGTCTGTTCGTTTATGAGCACGAAGATGACGGCGACGATGATGACCCGCACCACGGCAAACCGTCTGCGCACAGCAGCGGCTGGCACACCGTCTGGCTGCTGGTCCATCTGGTTGCCGTTATTGCGGTCACCAAGATGAATGCCAATCCGCTGGAAAATCTGCTGACGGAAATGAATGCACCAGTTGCCTTTACCGGCTTCCTGGTTGCGTTGTTGATTCTCTCTCCCGAAGGATTGGGCGCCCTGAAAGCGGTATTAAATAATCAGGTGCAGCGCGCAATGAACCTGTTCTTCGGCTCGGTTCTGGCGACCATTTCGTTGACCGTACCGGTTGTCACGCTGATTGCCTGGGTGACCGGGAATGATTTGATGTTTGGCCTGGGCAAACCGGAGCTGGTGGTGATGCTGGCGTCATTGATGCTGTGCCATATTTCGTTTTCAACGGGTCGCACCAATGTTCTTAACGGCGCCGCACATCTGGCACTGTTTGCGGCCTATTTGATGACGATTTTTGCCTGATTTGAACGAGGGAGTCTGTAGTCTGTAATAAGCCGTTCTTGTTAGCACGCTATGCTGGCCTGGTTTTCCAGGTCAGCGATAGCAAGTTACTTATATTCTTTTATTGTGGTTTTGGACATTCAGCCATACGGCGCAGAAAGAAACTTTCGTTGATAGAACCCCCTGTATCTACCGTATGCAAATCATGAGCAAAATAAGCATGAAGTGTATTTATTCCTGGCCATGTGATGTCGGGGAGTTTTTTGCCATTCCATGCCTTATGATAAAAATCGAGGAACAGCCCGGCCCGTCTCGATGCAGGAAAATAAATCTCTTTATGGTTGTCCATGCGAGTATCCATTTGTCGCCCGTAATTTAAATCATTTGATAATCTGGTGGTGACACGCTTGACATCATCCAGCCATCCCCAGAGTGATTTAAGTTCAGCAATCTGCACCTTTATCTCTTCAGCTTTTCGATTCGGGTTCACCCCTGTTCCTGCAAGCAGACCATACTCGCTTATCTGTTCACGACGCGCTCACGACAGTTTCTCACCCAGATGATTAAGCTCGGTGCAGTAGAATTAATATTGCTTTGCCAGCCAGATAAAATAGATATCAAGGTAGAAATCAAAGGCGACATCTCTGACGGCATCAGTGCCATAGATATTGGCGTAAGTCGTCCCCGCCAGTACTGGTTTACCTCAGATTTATAGTCAGCCATCCAGTCAGTAACAGAACGTCCTACGACGGTATCGTTGATTGCGCCCGTACTGCGCCCCCGGTATCTAATGATGGCATCATCATTTGGCCTCCTGCTGAACATAATTTTTAAAGGTGCCCATCAGTTTTGATTCCATCGCCGTAAAGCTTGCCTTTGACATCCTGCCGTACGCGGCCCGCCCCGGATAGCCTGCCCAATATTCCACAGCACTCAGTACGGGTACCATTCCAGACGGCGGCCCCAATTGAGGAGCACTCAAATCTGTTTATCAGTTGCCAGTGCAGTACAGGAAAATTTTCATTCAGTATTTTCGCTACCTCCAGTTTCATATACCTCAACTGTTCACAGCCATATCATTAGCATATTTTGAACAAATCAGCCATCTGCGCAAAATTCTATATATCCTGTTATACAATTTCTTACCGATATAAAATGATTTGTTATTTACATGCGGAACAACCATATATCTTTATTTCACTTTCAATTTATTAATTTATATAGCAGTTTTATAAAAATATTTAACCAGAACAAACCACCGCACTGTAGTTCACAACAGTCAAAATTAACATATTGATATTCTCTCTTACTGCATCATGAGATTAAATGACCAACTTCCATTTAAAACAGCGTCAACAGATTCTTTATCTGCCACCTTATATGCATTTTTGATAAATTGTCTCCTCCAGGCGGGTAGCCACCAATAATAAACAGACGTCCCATTCTTTATATTTTGGTCAGGGAAAAGAGCAAACCGCATGACTTCCTTATCAATATATCCACTTTCAAAGGACTCATTAGCAACACTCATCAAACAAATATAATCACCAATCGAAAGATGTTGCATCAAAAGAATGGAGTATAGCTTTTGACTTTGATCATAATTAGCACCAGACAAAACCTTCAAGACATCATAAAGGTAATACTCTGGACGCTCATTAATTTCCCGAGCGATACCATCATAGTATATATCATAAACATTCGTTGCATCTTTCCATGATACAACATGAAGAACACGCCCCCCATACTTGTCTACTATAGTTCTTCTTTCCGCGTACCGGCCGATTAGATCATAATACTCTTTGTTTTCTGGAATCCTATACATACTCTCAGAGCACACCTCTCCATTTAAATAAAAAAAACACCCATACACAAACAAAAAAAGAACAACTCCGAGTATAAATTTAGTGTTTTTTTTCATCACCTTAACATGCCTTTATAACGTCTAAAAATCGTAAAATCATGCTCTTGAGATGGTTCACTGGCAGTATTATACTTAACTCTAAACCCACAATCATTTAATTCGATCTTATTCCAGCCTGCTGAAATAGTCACACCATCCGCAATAATAATCCCAACATGTCCTGACGCATCACTATAATTATAAGAGTAGGCACCAACATCTCCCGGCTCTGGCGTATTTTCCACGCTCCAGCTATTAAGTAACTTTGAACTATCAGCCCATTCCCCTGCTGTTGGAGGGCTTAATCGTTTATAAAATGGAATATTTTTTGACTTACCATGCTCAATCCAGGCGACTTTAACACCAGATTCTGTCAAAACATCATTAACGAAGATATTACACTTATTTGTACCTGATCCAAATGTTACCTCATCGCCCAGCTCCGGATGCCTTGATGTAACACTGGTTGTACCAGCCCATTTAATATCCCCTCGGTATTTAAGGGCAGTTGTTATAATTTTCCTGGGAATATCTTTTATTGCTATTTTTAGCTCCCTGATCTCACCCGTTGTATTTATTTTATATTCAACATTATAAAAACCTCCAGAAAAATCATCCCTCCCAATGTTCTGAATTGATATTTTTGTCCATGGCGACACAATAACCATTGTTAGCTGCTTACCTGTATTCAAGGTTTCAACCCCAACTTCTTTTTCAATATTGCTATTTATATCAATTACACCAATTTTAATCTGATATGAATTCCCTCTGTTTATCTCGACATTTACACCTTCGCTATTGAATATTACAACACGACCATTACTAATTTCTTCAAACTCATATACCAATGGAGAATTCGTATCTTTCACAGTAGATTGATCAATACTAACATTGTTAACAGTCACCCTATAATTCAAACCCGAAGATGGCCCCATTAATGAATTTTTAAATGAAATAACAAGTCTGGATTTCATAAGCACTCTTCATCCCCCTGCAAATCCTCTTCAAAAGAATAAGACACCCACTCATCACTCTCCTTACCAATTAATAAACTATCCATTTTTTCAAATTTCTCTTCAGAAAAAACGCAACTCTTACCATCAATATTAGAAGTTTTCGCTCTGAATAATGTCAAATCATTATCACTCTTAATTTTAAAATCTAAGCCAACAGGTGACGAATCACCATTCCGCTGCCGCGTTGTAATTATCCGTATACCATCCCATGTTTCTTTTATCATCGGAAATGCCATCACCTCAGGCGTAATTTTCGCTCCTGGCTTACGCCCGTAATATCCTGCCTTGACGTTATATTCACCTTGCGTACCGGCTTCTATTCCGCAGGGATCCAGACGGATATAACTTCCGCCACCGTTGATCGTGATTTTCTCCTTCGCGGTAATAGTGATCTCATCTTCCGTACTGGTGATCTCTATCGATTTTTTCGCCAGTAATTCCATCAGATCGTTCTGCGCCTGTAGTGAGATCGCACCTTTATTGGCAAACAGCTTAATCCCCGCTTTGCGTACAAATACACTCAGAGCCTGCCCCACACCGATAAACAGGTTTTTCATCACCCCAATATCGGCATTATTGCCAGCGTTCATTTCGAGACTCCTGGCCGCCGCCAGTTGCATATGTTCACCGCTGGCCAGGGTCACACCTTTCGGACCGCTTAACAGCACCACCGCCTGCGTCAGTTCTTTTACACGCTCCTCCAGCAACGTCACCTGCGACGCAAGGTCTGCCGGGTCAGCATTCGCCGTTTCCGCATCCGCCGACAGTGACGCCATCTGCGACTGCGCACCGCTCAGTATCCCCATCGCCGCCGCCATCTCCCGCACCGGCCCCTGCGCCCTGTCCTGGCCGTCGGCGCTGATGAATATCCCCTTTTTCGCCCGGATGGCACCCCACATGTCCGTGCGCAACTCAAAACCTTCCCCGCGCTGCTGTTTTCCCGCATCCACCAGATGGCCGAGATTGAGCTGGCTCTTGCCGCCGTACTCCGTACTGATTTTGATATGCTCTTTGCCGCGCTCGTCATCGAGGCGCAGCTTGTTGTTTGCCGGGGTGCGCAGCACGTTGCGCCTGTAGTTCTGAATCGTCACATGGTCTGTGTGGGCGGAATCATGCTTCACCCCGGCGATATAGGGCCGGTCCGGGTTGCCTCCCTCAAACGCGATGCTGACCTCCGTGCCCACCAGCAGCGGCAGATGCAGGCCGTACGTATCACCTGCATAAGGGCGGGACTGCCGTACCCACAGGCTCTCGTAACCCGGCTTCCAGGCCTCGCGGTCAAAATCGAGGTTCACCCGGTAGCGCCCGTCTTTATCGATATGGGCGTAGATGTCGTTTGCCGTTGTGCTGGTCACCCGCGCGGGCAGCGTTCCGGCCATCACCGGTTTCGCAATGCGCGCCGGGCGAAAGCTGTAACGTTCCGAATACGGGATGGCGGTAAACGTCAGTTCATAACTGCGGTCGCGGGCCGCGCTGGCGGTCAGCCCGGTTATCAATGCGCCCCTGCGGAACACCGCCGGAGCGTCCTCATCCGGTACCTTTATCTCCAGCCCCGGCATCAGCAGGGCGCTGGTGCTCAGCCCCTGCAGAATGGCCCGGCCATTAAGGTAACGTTCGTGGCGGATACGCGCGTAAAACGCCCCGCTTTCCGGTGTGTCCGGGTCGCCTGCCGTCAGGAAGTTGTCCGCGTAATGACAGGCTTCGCCACAGGTGGTGCTGTCCCCGCCCGTCGCATCAAACGCCGACGTCATATCGGCGGTCGCGTCACGGTAGTTGTAGTCCCGCGTGGTGACGCTTTTTTCCACCACATGATATGCCGTGTTCAGCCCCCAGACAGATTCCGTGCCGCTGTCGCTCAGCCCAGAAGGATGGCGCAGTGGCAGCATCAGGCCGCGTTCATAGCCGCTCTGGTCGTCATAAAACTCAATGACTTCAATTTTCAGCCGCACGTCGGTACTGAACCGGAACCAGATCCCCACCTCCGACAGCAGCCGGGAGATAAACGTCAGGTCGTCCTCGCCGAACTGCATCACCTGTTCGCGCGACGGATATTCCCCCGTCAGGGTGAATACGAAGTCCTGGCCGAGCATCCCGTGGCGCTCACGCAGGATTTTCTCGACAATCTGCGGCACGCTCTGGTTCTGGTAGATGGCGTTCTGATGGCTGCGGGCGAGCAGCGCCAGTCGGGGCTCAAGGCGCACTTCATAACGTGTTTCATCGCGCGAGGTGGAAAGCTGTTTAAAGCCGGTGATGACGCCATACAAGGTGCGCAGCGGCACCTGTACCGGCATCCCCTGAACCGGCGGGGCGCAGAGGCTGAGCGCGCCGTCCTGCATCAGCACCGCTTCCGGCTCCAGGGTTTTATCACGGCTGGTGAACTGAATGTCGTAACAGAACGGCTGGCTCAGATGCTCGCGGCCTTCAAAGGAGAGCACATCAGGCGGGCTGCTCAGGCCACGGATTTTTAATTTGTGGTGGGAGTGGTCAAAACTGAGCGCATTCATGCGGTGCCTCCTGCATCCTTGCAATATGCAATGTATTCTTGCCTTTATTGCTGGCGGGCAAGCATAACAATCTGTGAATTCCCATTTTCCAGGCTGGTTTATTTATGCCATCCCAATAGCGTCAGGCAAAAAAGCATAGCTACCGCCAGAGAAAACCCACGCTCCTGGATACGACATAATTAACAATGCGATTCCATATAGACAAAAAATACCCCATTAATAAAGTTACTTAGCGCAAAAGCGACTGAATATGGAACCCTACTCACTTAATTATATTTTTAGGAGAAACACCACGATTTTCAGATATTCACACTAAAAATGCATACGTTAATAAACGTTGAAAATTATTATTTAAAACAGCGGAGAGTTATTTTGTAAAAAGAAAGGAAACAGAAGAGGCATTGGAAAGGCGTCAGAAAGTGATAACACCGTTCACACAACGGTGAACGGTGTTTTGCAAGGCTCGATTAATTACTTGCTGGTATCAAGCTCATCGAAGCTTTTCACCAGATCATCAATCGCTTTGATCTGTTTCAGGAACGGCTCCAGTTTATCCAGCGGCAGTGCGGACGGGCCATCGCATTTCGCGTTGGCTGGATCCGGGTGCGCCTCAATAAACAGACCGGCCAGGCCTGTCGCCATACCCGCACGCGCCAGCTCAGCAACCTGGGCACGACGGCCACCAGAGGCGGCGCCAAACGGATCACGGCACTGCAATGCGTGCGTCACATCGAAAATGACCGGCGAGTTGCCAGAGACCTTTTTCATCACGCTAAAGCCGAGCATATCGACAACCAGGTTGTCGTAACCGAAGTTGCTGCCACGGTCGCACAGGATAACTTTGTCGTTACCGCCTTCATGGAATTTATCCACGATATTACCCATCTGGCCAGGGCTTACGAACTGCGGTTTTTTCACGTTAATGACGGCGCCGGTTTTCGCCATCGCTTCGACCAGGTCGGTCTGACGCGCCAGAAATGCCGGTAACTGAATCACGTCAACCACGTCAGCAACGGGCTGAGCCTGGCTGGCTTCGTGAACATCGGTGATCACTTTCACACCGAACGTCTGTTTCAGCTCCTGAAAAATTTTCATCCCTTCTTCCAGGCCCGGCCCACGGTAAGACTTGATGGAGGAACGGTTGGCTTTGTCAAAAGAGGCTTTGAACACATACGGAATATCCAGTTTCTGGGTAACTGTCACGTAGTGCTCACAAATACGCATCGCGAGGTCGCGGGACTCCAGCACGTTCATACCGCCAAACAGAACAAACGGCAGATCGTTCGCGACATTGATATCGCCAATGCTAACCACTTTTTGTGTCATATAATTCCCTTATCAAGATTCAGTCTATTAATTCAGTTTAGTGCAGCGTAATTTGCTTGTGCGAAATGGTGTTAATTTGCGCACGGATCATCTCACTGATGGGATCCTCAGGACACTGCTCTACGAAGTAATTCAGATCGTGCAGCGCAACATGATCGCACTCGAGTTGCGCATAAATTAAGCCACGATCGCGGATCTCGTACGGGTCTTCCGGGTTAAACTGCAACAAGGCTTCACTGGCACGCAAAGCCAGTTCCATTTGCTGCTCTTCCATCAACGCCGATTTCAAAGTATCGAGCAGCTTACGGATGACTTCCGCGTTATCTGCCTCATCGAGATCCTCATTAAACAGCTCAGCCACAGGGCTAATGTTACCCTTAAGCCAGACGTCCAGCGTATGCTCGTCCAGCGTGTCGCCATTAAAGGGGTTGATCAGCCACATTTCCCCATCCAGCCACTCAGCGCGCAGAATGAGCTGCGTCGGGAAAATCACCGGCATCAGAGGAATGTCCAGATGCCCGGCAACCCATAACAGAATGGCGCCCAGTGACACCGCGCTACCCTGACGGTTTTGCAGGACTTTATCCAGCCATAACGCATCCGACAGACGGTACACACCGCGGGTGTCTTTAAAACCCCATTCGCCGTAAAACAGCTCAAGGAGTTTCTCCAGTTGCAAGTCCTGCGGTTGAGCCTCACTTATTTCTTCACGCGCCAGACGGATCAGACGCTCAAGTTCGTCGTGCACGAACTGCGAGGGAAAATCATCACGAATCAATTCAGATATCAGGATCATTCCATCGCACAATGGTGCTTTGTTAAATTCGAAATCGGCTAACGACCGCATGTCTTACCCCAGTATCGGTATCTTTGTGGCGGCGAGTTTAATGATGATGTACAGCACCACCAGCCCCAGCAAAAACGCAATAAACCTCGTTTGCTGGCTGCGCGGACGATGTCGTCCCAGCGCAATGAAACCCAAAACGATGTAGATGATAACGCCAAACAGCTTTTCCGTCAGCCATGCGCCATTAGCAGTAAATGGGATATAGCGCGTTACAACGATAAGCCCGAGGCCGCTGAGCAATAACAGCGTGTCCACTGCATGGGGCACAACCCGCACCCAGCGCGCCTGTGCGCGAGGATCGCCCGTAAAGCGCCACCAGTATCGCAGCACAAACAGGCTAATGGTCAGAACCACCGTGGTCAAATGCAGGCTTATCAGAAACGTGAACGCACTCATTCCCCGTTACTCCTGTAGCGGCAGGCGCCCGAGCGTCAGACGCTCGTTATCACCATAATCCCGGCAGGTTTCCACCTGCACATATCCTTGTTCGCCAAACAGCGCACGTACCGCTTCACCCTGCTGCCAGCCGTGTTCCAGTAGCAGCCAGCCACCAGGGCGCAAAAAACGCCTTGATTGTGCGATTATCCACGCGAGATCCGCAAGTCCTTCTTGTGCCGCAACCAGTGCAGAACGCGGTTCGAAACGCACATCCCCCATGGCAAGATGAGGGTCCTGCTCATCAATATAAGGCGGATTGCTGACAATCAGGTCGAACTGCTGCCCTT
Organism: Citrobacter sp. BDA59-3; assembly: GCF_015167655.1. NCBI lineage: Bacteria > Pseudomonadati > Pseudomonadota > Gammaproteobacteria > Enterobacterales > Enterobacteriaceae > Citrobacter > Citrobacter sp. BDA59-3. Next base: position 2,413,742 of record NZ_CP063427.1, on the reverse strand, counting down.
CCAGGGCGCTAAACCAGTGACTGGTCAGCACCGAAACGTTCGTTATTCCTAAATGTTCCGCGTTACGCAGAGCCAGGGCGACGGCATCGGGCATGACGTCGACCGCCGTAATCTGGCAATCCGGACGTTCACTGGCCAGCGCCAGCGCGATAGCGCCGGTGCCAGTGCCCAGATCGAGGATCCGGCACGGTTGTTCCGGCAGACGGTTCAGCGCCTGTTCAACCAGACATTCGGTATCCGGGCGCGGAATCAACGTCGCAGGCGAGACAAACAGCGGCAACGACCAGAACTCGCGTACCCCCACAAGATGCGCGACCGGCTCCCCCTGTTCACGACGGGCCAGCAGATCATCAAGCCGCGCAAGCTCGGTGTCCGAAAGCGAAGTTTCCCCGAAAGCAAGAATAAAGGTGCGCGCTTTTCCGGTCACAAAGCCCAGCAAAATCTCCGCATCCCGGCGCGGGCTTTCGCTGTGCGAAAGTCGATTTATCGCGTGACGTAACCAGTGTTGATAGTCCATCAATCCTGTCCGGCGAGCGCTGCCAGTTGGTCGGTCTGGTATTCCTGCACAATCGGCTCAATCAGCATATCCAGCTTGCCTTCCATCACCTCGTCCAGACGGTAGACTGTCAGGTTGATACGGTGGTCGGTCACACGCCCCTGCGGGAAGTTATAGGTGCGGTTACGATCGCTGCGATCGCCGCTACCCAGCAGGTTTCGACGCGTTGAGGCTTCCGCCTGCTGGCGTTTGGCAATTTCCGCCGCGCGAATACGCGAACCCAGAACGGCCAGTGCTTTGGCTTTGTTTTTATGCTGAGAACGTTCGTCCTGGCACTCCACCACGATGCCTGTCGGCAAGTGGGTAATACGAATCGCGGAGTCGGTGGTGTTAACGTGCTGCCCACCCGCGCCGGATGAACGGAAGGTATCGATGCGCAGATCGCCCGGGTTGATGTCCGGCAGTTCGGCTTCCGGCAATTCTGGCATTACCGCAACGGTACAGGCAGAGGTATGGATACGTCCCTGAGATTCGGTTGCCGGAACACGCTGTACGCGATGGCCGCCGGACTCAAATTTCAGCCGTCCGTAAACGCCTTCGCCGCTCACTTTCGCGATGATCTCTTTATAGCCACCATGCTCGCCCTCATTGGCGCTCATGATCTCTACACGCCAGCGACGAGACTCGGCATAGCGGGTATACATACGGAACAGATCGCCTGCGAATAACGCCGCTTCATCGCCGCCGGTCCCGGCACGCACTTCCAGGAAGGCGCTGCGCTCATCATCAGGATCTTTAGGTAGCAAAAGAATTTGCAGATGCTGTTCCAGTTGTTCGCTTTTTTCTTTTGCATCGCGTAACTCTTCCTGCGCCATATCGCGCATTTCCGGGTCATCGAGCATCATTTGTGCGGTTTCGATATCTTCCTGAATCTGTTGCCAGTCAGTAAAACAGCGCGATACGTCGCTTAGTTGCGCATACTCCCTGGATAAGGCGCGGAATCGCTCCTGATCGGCGATGGTTTGCGCGTCACCCAACAGCGCCTGAACTTCTTCATGACGCTCGTGTAGGGCTTCCAGTTTGGCAACGATAGAAGGCTTCATAGGCGTAAATGCACCCTGTTATTAGAGATTGTTGTGCTACTCCAGCCCGAGGCTGTTGCGCAGAATGTGCAGGCGCTCATCATCCCCGTCACGGGCGGCCTGCTGAAGAGATTTGGTTGGTGCGTGGATCAGGCGATTGGTCAGTTTCCAGGCCAGATCCTGCATAATGGCTTGTGCGTCGCCACCCTGTTCAAGGGCGGCCAGCGCTTTGGCAGTCAATTCATCACGAATCTGCTCAGATTGGCTGCGGTAATCACGAATTGTCTCGCTGGCGCTTTGCGCGCGCAGCCAGGCCATAAATTCGCTCGTTTCCTGCTCAACGATAGTTTCAGCCTGCACCGCCGCCGCTTTACGCTGCGCGAGGTTGTGCTGAATAATGCTTTGTAGATCGTCAACGCTGTAGAGATAGGCGTTCGCCAGTTTACCCACTTCCGGCTCGACATCGCGCGGAACAGCAATATCCACCAGCAGCATTGGCTGGTTGCGACGCGCCTTCATTGCCCGCTCGACCATGCCTTTACCAATGATCGGCAATGGGCTGGCGGTAGAACTGATAACAATATCGGCATCTTTCAGACGCGAGTCGATATCGCTGAGGGAAATCACTTCCGCCCCTACTTCATCTGCCAGAACCTGCGCACGTTCACGGGTACGGTTGGCGATGATCATCTTCTGCACTTTATGCTCGCGCAAATGACGAGCCACCAGTTCGATAGTTTCCCCCGCACCGACAAGCATGACGCTGACCGACGAGAGTGATTCAAAGATTTGGCGCGCCAGGGTACAGGCAGCAAAGGCGACAGAAACCGCGCTCGCGCCGATATCGGTTTCCGTGCGCACGCGTTTGGCGACGGAGAACGATTTCTGGAACATGCGTTCGAGTTCACTGGCTTTCAGATGACCGCGGTTAGAATCGGCAAACGCTTTTTTCACCTGGCCGAGGATCTGCGGTTCGCCCAGTACCAATGAATCCAGCCCGCTCGCCACGCGCATTAAATGGCTGACGGCGTCGTTATCGTGGTGCCAGTAGAGGCTGTTACGCAACTCTTCTTCGCTGATCTGATGGTAATCACACAGCCAGCGAACCAGCGATTCATGGAGGTTTTCCTGCTCTTCAACGCTTAAATAAAGCTCGGTACGGTTACACGTCGACAACACCACACCACCCTGCACCATCGGCTGCGCCAGCAGGCTGTCCAACGCCTGGTCAAGCGTATCCGGCGAAAACGTAATACGTTCTCGCAACGAAACGGGGGCCGTTTTGTGGTTGATGCCGAGCGCCAGAAGAGTCATGTGAGTGGGAATAGTACCAACGTTGATAAGGTTAGACTGTGCGCATCATACAGGATGCGCGAGGTCAATAAAAGAGAGCGCCCCCTTTTGGAGTAATCGGTAATTTAATGATTTAAGACAACTTGAACGTAGACGCTATCACTGCCCGGCGCTAGCATTAAGAATATTTACTGCAACGCACCTCAAGGATTCGTCATCATTATGACTTTGCCGGACTTTCGTCTTATTCGTTTGCTGCCGCTGGCTAGCCTCGTACTGACTGCTTGTACCCTCAATGCGCCTAAAGGGCCGGGCCAGAGTCCGGATGCCCCTCAGTGGCGTCAACATCAGCAAGACGTCAGCAAATTGAACCAGTTTCAGACACGTGGCGCTTTCGCCTTTATCTCCGATGAGCAGAAAGTCTATGCCCGCTTTTTCTGGCAACAGACCGGACAGGATCGCTATCGCCTGCTGCTGACAAACCCGTTGGGCAGCACAGAGCTGGAACTCAACGCCCAGCCTGGCGCAGTAGAGCTGGTGGACAACAAAGGCAAGCGCTATACCTCCACCGATGCGGAAGAGATGATTGGCAAACTGACCGGTATGCCGATTCCACTGAACAGCCTGCGTCAGTGGATTCTGGGCCTGCCCGGCGACGCGACCGACTACAAGCTTGACGACCAGTATCGCCTCAGTGAGCTTAGCTACAGCCAGGGGGGCAAAAACTGGAAAGTGGTGTACGGCGGTTATGACAGCAATACGAAGCCGTCCCTGCCCTCCAGTCTTGAGCTGAGCAATGGCGGACAGCGTATCAAGCTCAAAATGGATAACTGGATTGCGAAATGATGACGCGCTTTCCCGCACCGGCGAAACTCAATCTGTTTTTGTACATCACCGGGCAACGGGCTGATGGTTATCACACGCTGCAAACCCTGTTTCAGTTTCTTGATTACGGTGACACTTTAAGCTTTGAACCGCGAACAGATGGCGTTATTCGGTTGCTAACGCCTGTCGAGGGGGTGCCGGATGAAGAAAACCTGATCGTGCGCGCAGCCCGTCTGTTGATGCAACAAGCGCAAAAGACGGGGCGCCTGCCTGCTGGCAGCGGCGCGGATATCCAGATAGACAAACGCCTGCCGATGGGCGGCGGTCTGGGCGGGGGTTCCTCAAACGCGGCCACGGTGCTGGTGGCGCTCAATCATCTGTGGCATTGCGGTTTATCGGTTGATGAACTGGCAGAACTGGGATTAGCACTGGGGGCGGATGTACCAGTCTTTGTCCGGGGCCACGCGGCGTTTGCCGAAGGTATCGGCGAGATACTTACCCCCGTGGAGCCCGAAGAGAAATGGTATCTGGTCGCCCATCCTGGCGTCAGTATCCCCACCCCGACCATTTTCCGCGATCCGGAATTGCCGAGAAATACACCAAAGCGGTCAATAGAAACGTTACTAAAATGTGAATTCAGCAACGATTGCGAGGTTATCGCAAGAAAACGTTTTCGTAAGGTTGATGAGGCGCTTACCTGGCTGCTAGAATACGCGCCGTCGCGCCTGACTGGCACAGGGGCCTGTGTTTTTGCTGAATTTGACACAGAGTCTGCTGCTCTTCAGGCGTTAGAGCAAGCCCCGGCATGGCTGCGCGGTTTTGTCGCACGAGGTGTAAACCTCTCGCCTCTCGCCAGCGCCCTCGCCGGGCAAGCTGAGTCCCGGTGACAACGTCACTTGTTCCAGACGTTGCATCGCGCTCTTTAATACACCGCATGGATAGAATTATGTCTGAACCGCACATTTATGGCTTATTCTATCCACCAATGGACGCATGCCTGAGGTTCTTCTCGTGCCTGATATGAAGCTTTTTGCTGGTAACGCCACCCCGGAACTAGCACAACGTATTGCCAACCGCCTGTACACTTCTCTCGGCGACGCCGCCGTAGGTCGCTTTAGCGACGGCGAAGTCAGCGTACAAATTAATGAAAATGTACGCGGTGGTGATATTTTCATCATCCAGTCCACTTGTGCTCCAACGAACGACAACCTGATGGAATTGGTTGTTATGGTTGATGCCCTGCGCCGTGCTTCTGCAGGCCGTATCACCGCCGTTATTCCTTATTTTGGTTATGCCCGTCAGGACCGCCGCGTGCGCTCCGCACGTGTACCTATCACCGCAAAAGTTGTCGCAGATTTTCTCTCCAGCGTAGGCGTTGACCGCGTCCTCACCGTCGACCTGCACGCTGAGCAGATCCAGGGCTTCTTTGATGTACCGGTTGATAACGTATTCGGTAGCCCTATTCTGCTGGAAGACATGCTGCAACTTAATCTGGATAACCCGATTGTGGTTTCTCCGGATATCGGCGGCGTTGTTCGCGCTCGCGCTATCGCAAAACTGCTTAACGATACCGATATGGCTATCATTGATAAACGTCGTCCGCGTGCTAACGTTTCTCAGGTTATGCATATCATCGGTGACGTCGCAGGCCGTGACTGCGTGCTGGTTGACGACATGATCGACACCGGCGGTACGCTGTGTAAAGCAGCAGAAGCGCTGAAAGAGCGCGGTGCTAAACGCGTGTTTGCTTACGCGACTCACCCCATCTTCTCTGGCAATGCGGCAAACAACCTGCGCAACTCTGTTATCGATGAAGTGGTCGTTTGTGACACCATCCCGCTGACGGATGAAATCAAATCGCTGCCAAACGTGCGTACCTTGACTCTGTCTGGCATGCTGGCCGAAGCGATTCGTCGCATCAGCAACGAAGAATCCATTTCCGCAATGTTCGAACATTGATTGGAATCGGCACAAAGACCCGCTACGGCGGGTTTTTTTATTCCTGTGTTTTATTTGTATGACTAATAAACATCGCGCATACAAATTTGTATTGGTGATATTTGACCAGGGATTACTCTTCTGTGAAAAGACTCTTTTCTCCACACGTCATGCCATTCAGCGCCATTATTGAGGCCTGCTGGAAGGAAAAATATAGCCTGGCGCGTTTCACGCGCGACCTGATTGCCGGGGTGACTGTTGGCATCATCGCCATTCCGCTGGCCATGGCCCTGGCCATTGGTAGCGGCGTTGCGCCGCAGTACGGGCTTTATACCGCCGCTGTCGCCGGTATCGTCATCGCACTGACCGGGGGCTCTCGCTATAGCGTTTCCGGCCCTACCGCTGCTTTCGTCGTCATTCTCTATCCCGTATCGCAGCAATTTGGTCTCGGTGGGCTGCTGGTAGCGACGCTGATGTCAGGGGGCTTTTTGATTCTGTTTGGCCTCGCCCGCTTTGGTCGCCTGATCGAATATATTCCCGTTTCCGTCACGCTGGGCTTTACGTCAGGTATCGGGATTACCATCGGTACCATGCAGATAAAAGATTTCCTCGGTTTGCAGGTTGCCCATATGCCGGAACATTATCTGCAAAAAGTCGGCGCGCTGGCAATGGCACTGCCGAGTATTAACCTCGGTGATGCGGCCATCGGTGTCGTTACCCTCGGCACCCTGATTTTGTGGCCTCGTCTGCGCATTCGCCTGCCGGGGCATTTACCGGCACTGCTTGCCGGTTGTGCCGTGATGGCGGTGGTTAATCTGGTGGGTGGTCATGTCGCCACCATTGGCTCTCAATTTCATTACGTACTGGCAGACGGTTCACAGGGCAACGGTATTCCACAATTGCTGCCACAGCTTGTGCTGCCCTGGGATTTGCCGGGTTCGAGCTTTACCCTGAGCTGGGCCTCTCTGCAGGCGCTGCTGCCCGCCGCGTTCTCGATGGCGTTACTGGGGGCCATTGAGTCTCTGCTCTGCGCGGTTGTGCTTGATGGCATGACCGGAACACGCCATAAAGCCAATAGCGAGTTGATAGGTCAGGGGCTGGGGAATATTGTCGCGCCTTTCTTTGGCGGCATCACCGCTACGGCGGCGATTGCCCGTTCAGCGGCCAACGTCCGCGCCGGGGCATCTTCCCCGGTCTCCGCCATTATTCACGCTGTTCTGGTGATTCTTGCCCTGCTGGTGCTCGCGCCCCTGCTCTCCTGGCTGCCGCTTTCCGCCATGGCCGCGCTGCTGCTGATGGTGGCCTGGAACATGAGTGAAGCGCATAAGGTGGTCAACCTGCTGCGTCGCGCGCCGACAGACGACATTATCGTCATGCTGATTTGTATGTCGCTGACCGTGTTGTTCGATATGGTTATCGCCATTAGCGTGGGTATCGTTCTGGCATCACTACTGTTTATGCGCCGTATCGCGCGCATGACCCGTCTGTCGCCTGTCAATGTAGACGTGGCGGACGATATTCTGGTGTTGCGTGTGATTGGTCCGCTGTTTTTCGCCGCCGCCGACGGTCTGTTCACCGAACTGGAATCGCGGATTTCAGGCAAACGGGTCGTGATACTCAAGTGGGATGCGGTGCCGCTGCTTGATGCGGGTGGGCTCGATGCCTTCCAGCGTTTTGTCAATCGCCTGCCGGAAGGCACCGAGTTACGCGTCAGCAATCTGGAGTTTCAGCCGCTGCGCACCATGGCGCGAGCGGGTATCAAACCCATTGCGGGCCGGTTGTCGTTCTGGCCAAACCGTGACGCCGCGTTAGCGGATTTATGATGAACCCGATGCCCCGTAGCGCTTGCGCATCAGGGCATCTACCGCCTGCTGCAGCCATTGCAGCAGGTCTGGCGTCACCCAGGTTCCTTTCATGAGATGCGGCTCCTGCTGCATCGACAGGCGAAACTTCTGTTGGGTTTGCGGATCGGTTCCGGCATAGGACTGGAACAGCTCCAGCCAGGCGTTTGCCAGCGCCTGCGCCTCTTCTGACTGCGGGTCAAGCCCCTCTAGTGACGCCTGACGAACGCGACTGACTAACGGCGGCCACTCCATCATCCGGTCAAAATAATGCGCGCGGGTAAATGCCATCTCTTCTGGCGTCAGATAGCGCTGCCAGATAGCCAGTTTGCTTTCGCCGAAACTGCGGGTGATGAAATTAATTGTCGCATCATCAATTCCGGTCTGTTCACGCATTTGCGGCTCAACCAGGTGCATCTCATTGAGCCGGGTCAAAAACTCCGGCCTGCGGGCAGTATCCTCCTCCAGGCGCGTCATCCAGCGCGTTGCCAGATCCATCGCCTTTTCATCATCAACCGGGCACCCCTGCGCCATCAGCGCTTTGGCTTCCGCCACCATGTTCGCCCATACAAGGCTGCGCTCTTCGTCATGCGCGGCAAACGGTAGCTCGCGCAATTCCTCAGCACTAAACCAACGGTTATACATATTCGTTAACTCCAGCGTCAGTAACCAGGACTCCAGGTCAGGTTCAGCCCCGCTTTCCATTCCATGCTTTAACATCAGCAGTTGCTGGCGCAACGTCTGGATCGTGCGCATTTGCGCATCAAGCAAGCTGATTTGTTCATCGAGCAGAACGTGAAGCGGACGCGTCTCCCGCGCCAGGTAATCCTTGATAGCTGCCAGCGCCATACCCGCCTTCGCCAGTACCTGAATCATATGCAGGCGTTTGACGTCAGCGAGATTGTATAAACGGTAACCGGCAGCGCTTCGGGATGAAGGCGTAAGTAGACCGATATGTTCGTAGTGGTGCAGTGTACGGACAGTGATCCCGGCACGACGTGCCAGTTCACCAGCTTGAATTAACATAACGGCTCCTTTTCTTCCCCTTGACTGCCACTCTCGGGCCTAACGTTACGTAAGGGTCAAGAAAAAAGCCAAAAAAAACGGCTTCCTGAGGAAACCGCTTATTTGTGTTGCTACACGTTAGCTATGACCGTGTCCGTCACGGCGGCAGCGTTTGTCGTAATGGCGTACCCACCAGTACTTATCACAGACCTGCTCATGGCCACCAATACGCGCGCCTGCAAGCCAGAGTACTGCGCCGACAAAAATGCTGAGAATGGCGCCGTGGGCGAAGAACTGCGGCAGATTAAGCTGCGGCAACTGATTCAGAACAGAGTAACCCACGCCGACTACCATCACGACTAACCCCAGGCCCATAAGCACATTACCGAGTAACGAAGCGTTTTTGCGTTTCATGGTGTCACCTCCGGAACGATGGGTTGAAAGGGAATAACCCCAATGCTTGTGGGTAAAGTATAGACAGGGGGGGTTATGGCGATTGCGCCCAGGATCACAATTACACATATTAAGACCACATATATATACAAATAACCCTCTGAACTAGTTGTATTTCTAATGGTTCAAATGGGTAATCATTGCCCTTTTCCCCGTTTCGTCCTGAGAACTTTGTCATCACGCGCCGCACGACGTAAACTACGCGCCAGATATTGACCTGGTCAGGAAGAAAAAGTGACGATTAAACTGATTGTCGGGCTGGCAAATCCCGGCGCGGAATATGCCGCGACACGCCATAATGCAGGCGCCTGGTACGTCGATCTGTTGGCTGAACGTTGCCGCGCCCCGCTACGTGAAGAACCGAAGTTTTTTGGCTATTCCTCACGGATTAATCTGGCGGGCGAAGATGTGCGTCTGCTGGTCCCCACGACTTTTATGAATCTCAGCGGCAAGGCCGTTGCCGCGATGGCAACCTTTTATCGCATCAACCCGGACGAAATCCTGGTTGCTCACGATGAACTGGACTTACCGCCGGGCGTGGCGAAGTTTAAACTGGGCGGCGGTCATGGCGGCCACAACGGGCTGAAAGACATTATCAGTAAATTGGGCAATAACCCCAATTTCCACCGTTTGCGCGTGGGAATTGGTCATCCGGGCGATAAAAACAAAGTTGTCGGTTTTGTGCTGGGTAAACCGCCTGTTTCTGAACAGAAATTGATTGACGAAGCGATAGATGAAGCGGCACGTTGCACGGAAATCTGGCTGAAAGACGGCCTGACTAAAGCGACCAACCGTCTGCACGCCTTTAAGGCCCAGTAACACGTGCCCTCTGGCATTTTTGCCGCACGATACAACGGTTACGTGTATAATAGGCAAAGTTATTAACTTTTATGCAATCTGTTTTATATAACGGATTGATTATTCAGAAATTAAGGTAATCACATCATGGGATTCAAATGCGGTATCGTTGGCCTGCCCAACGTAGGTAAATCCACCCTGTTCAACGCGCTCACTAAAGCTGGTATTGAAGCGGCAAACTTCCCCTTCTGTACTATTGAGCCGAACACCGGTGTCGTACCGATGCCCGATCCGCGTCTGGACAAGCTGGCGGAGATCGTCAAGCCGCAGCGTATTCTGCCAACCACGATGGAGTTTGTGGATATCGCCGGCCTGGTTAAAGGCGCATCCAAAGGTGAAGGGCTGGGTAACCAGTTCCTGACCAACATTCGCGAAACCGAAGCCATTGGCCATGTGGTACGCTGCTTTGAGAACGACAATATCATTCACGTGAATAATAAAGTGGATCCGGCGGATGATATCGAGGTTATTAATACCGAGCTGGCGCTGTCTGATCTGGACACCTGTGAGCGCGCTATTCATCGTGTACAGAAGAAAGCCAAAGGCGGCGATAAAGACGCGAAAGCAGAGCTGGCTGCGCTGGAAAAATGTCTGCCTCAACTGGAAAACGCAGGCATGCTACGTGCCCTGAAAAACCTGACCGAAGAAGACAAAGCCGCGATCAAATACCTGAGCTTCCTGACGCTCAAGCCAACCATGTACATCGCGAACGTTAACGAAGACGGTTTTGAAAATAACCCCTACCTCGATAAAGTGCGCGAAATCGCCGATGCCGAAGGTTCTGTTGTCGTTGCCGTGTGTGCGGCGGTTGAGTCCGATATCGCTGAACTTGACGATGCAGACCGCGAAGAATTTATGGCCGAACTGGGCATTGAAGAGCCGGGCCTGAATCGCGTTATTCGCGCCGGTTATCAGTTGCTGAACCTGCAGACCTACTTCACTGCGGGCGTGAAAGAAGTGCGCGCATGGACAATCCCGGTTGGCGCAACTGCCCCACAGGCGGCAGGTAAAATTCATACAGACTTCGAAAAAGGCTTTATCCGTGCGCAGACCATCGCGTATGAAGACTTTATCACCTACAAAGGTGAGCAAGGCGCGAAGGAAGCGGGCAAAATGCGCGCAGAAGGTAAAGATTACATCGTGAAAGATGGCGATGTGATGAACTTCCTGTTCAACGTCTAAATAAGCTTTGTTGTCTCATGAGGTTTCATACCATCTCATGAAGCTCACAAAACTCTTTAAAATCCACGCACTTGCGTGGATTTTTTATTCCATATTGTCTCATATGATCTCATAGAAGCGCAGTCTAAAATGAGTACATAGATGAGTACAATCCGTTTCCATTATCATTTTAGGTGAGTACAATAACGGTATAAGAAATAGTCAAGGACCCGCTATGCTCACTGATACGCAATGCCGCACTGCCAGGCCGAAAGAAAAACTCTATCGACTCAATGACTTTAATGGTCTCTACCTCGAAGTGAAACCCAATGGCAAAAAGGCATGGCGCTATCGATTTAAACTCAACGGAAAATCAAGCATGTTTGCGTTGGGTGAGTATCCAGCGATAAAGCTCGCCGAAGCTCGCGAGAAATGCGAGCAAGCGCGTAGGCAAGTCGCAGATGGAGTTAGCCCGACACAGGCTCGTCAGTTAGATAAGATCCGCAAGGTCAATGATGCTTCTAACACCTTTGAGCTGATCGCCAAAGAGTGGTTGCAGATGAAAGACTGGGCCGAAATTACCAAAACACGCCGACTGGATATGCTTGAACGTGTGGTTTTCCCCGCAATCGGTAAGCTCCCTGTCAGAGAAATCACCCCACACCACATTCTTAAAATTCTTCAGGAAACCGCTAAACGCGGCGCTCCGACTGTTGCTGCTGAATCCCGACGTACCATTTCATCGGTTTTCGAGTTGGCAGTGGCAACGCTTAGAGCTGACAGCGATCCTGTCTGGCCTGTACGCAAGGCGCTTCCGGCGAATAAGACACAGCATAAACAGGCATTGAATCCACAGCAAATCGGGAAGCTATTAAGCTGTTTTGATAACAGTCGCGGCTCATATCAGGTTAACTATTGCATGTGGCTAATGTGGTGGACGCTGGCGCGGCCAGCCGAAGTCACCGAAGCTGAATGGGCAGAATTCGATCTCGATAATGCGCTATGGACCATACCGGCGACGCGCATGAAAGCTCGTAGGGAACATGTTATTCCCCTCCCCTCTCAAGCCGTCAACATGCTCAAAACGCTACAGGGATTAACCGGGCATCGACAGCACCTTTTTCCGGGACGAGATAACCCACGTGGCCCGATGACATCACACTCGCTGCGTCAGCTACTTAAAAGCCTCGGCTGGAGCGGAACTTATAGTCCACATGCAACCAGAACTACAGGAAGTACCCGTTTAAACGAGATGGGCTATCGGCCTGATGCTATCGAGGCTCAGCTTGCGCACGCTGATACCAACAATGTTCGCCGCACCTACAACCATGCGACGTATCTTGATGAGCGTAAAGTGATGATGCAGGAATGGGCTGATAAGCTTGATGGATGGGTAAGCAGCACTGACATCAATGTTGATGTTTCATAAACGCTGATGCATTGGTGTTTCATCATTGATTAATATAATAAATTTTTGATTATTTAAAATAACCTATAATTCTACCTACATTACATGTAAAGCATGAATAACAGATGTTGATTAACCTCAATTAAGCGTCACTATCAAGCCACCGAAATTTTCACATGCCCTGGCTTGATATTGCTGACAGGAGATACCCAGGCGCTGCGTGGCCATCTGCATTGTCAGGTGCTGGTCGTCCCCCTGAATGATTTTAAGTCGGTTAACTTCATTCAAAGTAAAAAACTCCGCTGCATGAGCCGTCATCAGAATCCCTTGAGGGTAAATCTACGTGACGGGCATCTTAACTTAGCCCAGAACAAACATTACTGACCTGCTCCCGGTTGATTATTGCACGCCAATGTTAGTCCTACATGGGGGTCCGCTTTGGAAACGGAAAATATCCTACGCTAAGCCTGTTTTTTGACCTGCCATGACAGGCAGCGATGAGCGGATATTGCTAAGCTCGCAGTCTAATTTCCTGCGAAGCAGCATAAAGGCTGCTCTGCTATAAAACAGGCATCAGGCTTTAATTGATGCAATTACAGACAGAATTGTCTTACCGGGCTCCTGAGAAAAATCTGGAGCAAGCTGTGCTGCAAGAGTGCTTAAAGAGGTAATAACACCTCCAGCCTGCTCAGCCTGTCTGAGTGCTGCGTCTTCTGTTCTCGAAGACCGGCTGCCGATGCAATCAACTGGAATGAATACCTTGTAACCCGACTGAATTCCACCCAGGGTTGTAAGTAAGACAGCCACTTCAGCAGTGTAGCCAGCCACTACAAGGGTTTTTCGGCCAGAACGTTCAATGGCGTCAGTAATCTCGGAAACCTGGAATGGATCGGCCATTTTACGAAAAATGGTGTTGTTCATATTGGCATATTCCCTGAGCGAAGGAACCAGCTCTCCCGGTTTACCATTTTGAGTAACCGTCAGAAAGTATGCAGGAGCGGAAACAGCTTTTGCACATTTTGCAAGTCCCCCAACATTTGCAGTCAATGAATCAGGAGACAGCGTATTACATGTATTTACAAGGCTGGGGTGTAAATCAGCAAAGATAAAAAGTGCATCATTTTTTTCAACGCTGAATCTGTTAGTCATTTGGCGGCTTCCTGATAATCCGTGATTATTAACTTCTTTCTTTTTGTTGTCTGCGTTTGCAGTTGCGGACATACCTAAAATTGTTGCGCCCAACAATGCACTACCTGCATTAATAAAATCTCTGCGCTGCATTTTAACTTTCTCTTTTAGACTTTTTGAGAAGGAGTGGATAGGTCTGATGTTCTCACTGTACAATCGGAACGGGAGAACTCTGCTGCGTTGAAGATCGTTGGCAGCAGCAGAGCTGCGGCCACCAATGGGAAAATTGACGAATCAAATTTTTTCATGATAAGGACGCGTTTTTAAGAGAATTAAAAATCAGGTATTAAAGATTTTTGTGCCAACGGTTATAATCCGCTCAGGATTGGTATGCGCGGTAAACAACGTTTCACCGGTATCAAGCTGGCTGATTTTTTTCATATCAGCATCGCTGAGTGAGAAATCGAATACGTTAAAGTTTTCACGGATGCGCGGTAGATTAACTGACTTAGGTATAACGATAACATTACGCTGAATTAGCCAGCGCAGTACAACCTGAGCAACACTTTTATTATAAACCTGTGCAATCGAGGCAAGCAGTGGATTGCTGAACAGGTTGTTTTTTCCTTCGGCAAATGATGCCCAGGATTGTGCCTGCACATGCATACTCTGCATGAACTCAACGTTTCGCTCCTGCTGCAGGAAAGGATGCATTTCAATCTGATTGACAGCTGGCGTAATACGATTAAAGGTCGCCAGATCGGTCAACCGGTCCGGAGCGAAATTACTCACGCCGATAGCCCTGATCAGGCCTTCGTCATATAACTCCTCCATGGCGCGCCATGCACCGTGTACATCAGAATAAGGCTGATGGATTAGGTATAGATCCAGATATTCCAGCTTAAGGCGATCAAGTGCTCGCAGGAACGCGCTGCGGGCTTTTTCATACCCCGCGTCCTGTACCCATAATTTGGTTGTGATAAACAATTCACTACGCGCTATTTCACTTCGCTGAATGGCCGCGCCAACGGCGGTTTCATTCTCATAAGCAGCAGCAGTATCAATAAGACGATACCCCGTCTGAAGGGCACTAAGGACGGCCTCCTGACATTCTTTCAGGTCCCGCATCTGATAGACGCCAAACCCAAGTAAAGGCATCTGAACGCCATTGTTGAGGGTGGTAAATTTCATGAGCATTTTCCTGTCAGTGCAGAAAGAGGATATAAATTTCCAGTCAATATTGATTCCTTCTATCAACCAGAAGTATTGATATTTTACAATGGTACGATTAGCATTTTAATAACGTATAGTCTAAAAAACTTTTTCTGGAGTCTAATGGACCCCTTTACTGATATTTTGAATTTGCTGTCAGCCCGCAGCTATGCCACCGCAGGTCTTTCGGCCGATAATCACTGGGCTATGACTTTTCCCGGATATAATGGACTCAAGTTCCTTTTTATAAAAAAAGGAATGTTCTGGTTCAGGCTGGAAGAGGAACCTGAGTGGACGCAGCTGAGTGCGGGGCAAGGCCTCGTTCTGACCCGCTTTACCCGCTTTTTAATGGCAACGGACGTTAACATTCCGCCTGCTGAGTCCTTTGAGAAAAAAAGGCCTCGCGTCAGAGAAATCGTCAACTATGGTGGTGACGAAAACCTACTGCTTGCTGGAAAGATGGAAATTGATCTTACATCTTCAGATATTCTGCTAAACGGCCTTCCGCTTGTTCTTCATTTCAATACGCAGACCGATAACAGTTCTCCGCTGAACACGTTTATGTCGCTGTTCTTCCAAGAAAAGGTAGCTAATAAGCCAGGCTCTGTTCAGGCCTGTGACTACCTTATGCATCTTATCATGATTGAAGTGCTGAGAAGTGGATACGAAAAGTCATCTAACGGCAGCAGACTCATCGACAAATTCAGCGATGCTCGTCTAAATAAGGTGCTCAGCGCAATTCATCAGGAACCAGAAAAGAACTGGAGCTTGCCTGAGCTGGCTGCAATATCTGGTATGTCACGAGCAGGCTTTTCAAGAAAATTCAAAGAAGCAACGGGCATAACACCTCTTCTGTATCTGACAAACTGGCGCATGCGGCTTGCGAGTAAATCCCTGAGATTTACCCGTGAGTCTGTAAAGCTGATTTGTTTTAAGCTGGGCTACAGTTCTGAAAGTACCTTCAGTAGTACTTTCAAACGAGTTTATGGCGTTGCCCCCAGAATTTATCGAAATCAACACTTTCAGCAAGGATTAAAAAGTGACGATTAACGCCTGTCTCTTTCGAACACAAGCGATTCATAAATTAATTAAAGCTAATCATTTTTTAGAATTTATCCTGGTAAGGGACAGGGAAAATTCTTGATTGTATCCCGGTGTCCTTAAGTGCATCTCACCTGGAGGGCATGACTGGAATTATTGAAGCGGTTTTTATGCCGTAAAATGGTGCAAATGTTTATGGCTGGTACCTGCTCAACCAGTATACATTGATAATCCATGTCAGCTTTTGGTACGAAGTTGTTCGCCAAAAAATCAGGTAGGGCAGCTATGAGCGAGGTATAGTCATTCGCACCCTGAGAATTACACTTTGAAGTGATTCAGGGTATGCGCTTATGGGGCCATGTATGGGCCCGCGTATGCTTGCTGCACTTGGCGATAACCGAGACCGTTTTAATAGCGCAGAAGAAATTCAAAACTACGCAGGTATAGCACCGGTAACAGAACGAAGTGGCCAGAAATCCTGGGTCCACTGGCGGTGCCAATGCGCTAAGTTCGTCAGGCAGACCTTTGTTGAATGGGCTGCCAAGACGGTTAACTCATCATACTGGTCCAAACTGTATTATCAGAGCCTCAGAGAGAAGGGTAAATATCACCAGTCTGCGCTCCGGGCACTGGCGTTCAAATGGATCCGGATAATTTATAGCTGCTGGAAGAACAGAACCTGCTACGACGAAGCAAAGTATTTGCTGGCTCTGGAAGCGCGAAACTCGCCCTTGCTGAAGCTTGTCGAATGTCTCAGGGCGTGAAGCGGACGTCAGGTTAAGTCAGCGTATCACATTTATTTCTTACCCCACCGACTGGATTATCAAAAAATCAATCAGAGCTTTCACTCTTTTCGTTTTACCCGCGTTTTTGGGGTAATAGAGATACACTGGCGGATAAGTTTTCCAGTAGCGCTCCATCACGGGGATAAATTGCTCCCTGTCTGGCTGTAACTGCCAGATGGGTTCAAACAAACGTCCAATTCCCAGCCCGTTACGGATCCCGTCAGCCATAACGTCAATATCGTTACTGATTAACTGCCCGGGCATCTCAACCGTCAACTGCTCACCACGATCGTCCAGGATCAACGGAAGGATGCGGTTGTTAGTGATAAATCGGTAGCCAATTAGCTTGTGATGACTGAGGTCTGACGGTACCTGAGGCATTCCATGCTCGCTGATATAAGCCGAGGATGCATATAACCCTTCACGAAAGGATTTCATTAACGGCCGAGCCACCACCCCTCCCTCAAGAATATCGCCAAAACGGATCCCCAAGTCAAAACGCTCTTCGATGATATTCACCGTACCATCGTAGACCGAAATTTCCAGCTGTATGCCCGGATATTGCTGACAGAATTTCGCCATTGCAGGCTTAAGAATTAACAGGTAGGCAAAACGCGAGAGCGTAATTCGTACCATACCAGAGGGCTCCTGATTCTGGTCGCGAATGCTTTCAAGCGAATTCTCCAGCGACTCCACCGCCGTAGCAGTCTGTTCCAGCAGCCGTTGCCCGGTTTCCGTCAGCTCAATGCGGCGGGTCGTACGCACAAAAAGCGGATGGCCAATATGCTCTTCGAGTAGCTTAAGCGCATTGCTGACGGAGGGAGGCGTAATTTCCAGTTTTCTTGCGGCTGCCGAAATATTGCCCTCACGTGCAATGCTCTGAAAGATGCGTATCTGGTTATACAGTGCGTTATTCATAATGCGTTCCTTTAGCAATCTCCGCCTGATTATTAAGTACTGTCTAAAGATGCTTAAGTCAATGCCCCTCTAATCTTCCTGAAATGCGCCTCTTATACTTCCGACTCTTTCTACACCGACCTGAGATCAGGAGACAATGATGCGAATTTTATGTCTGGATATCCCCGCACCTGGAGCATCGCTGGAAAAGTATGCTCCGCACCTTAACGCTGAAGCGCTGCACGCCTGGGGATTGTATAAATCCGGCTTCATCCGCGACATCTACTTCCGTCAGGACAGACCTGGTGTCGCTATTTTCCTTGAATGTGACTCTGTTGATGAGGCGATGAGCGTCATGGCCGAATTCCCGCTGGCAAAAGCGGGCTTATTAAGCTTCGAGTGCATTCCGCTTGGCTCCTTTACTAACTGGGAAAATCTCTTCGCCGCTGAATTTAAAAATTAACAATGAGGCCCGATATGAAATCTGCAGATAAGCCTGTTCTCTGTGTCGTTTCCAGCCATCCAATCAAAGGTGCATCCGGTGTACCGACCGGTTTCTTCATGGCCGAGCTGACGCATCCGCTCAAAGTGCTGGAAGACGCCGGACTGAAAACGACGATAGCCAGCATTCGCGGGGGACAGCCGCCGGTGGATGGGTTCGACCTCAGTGACCCAGTCAACGCATGGTTCTGGAACGAAACCGATTTTCAGCAGCGCCTGGCATCAACGTCAGCGTTATCTGATCTGAACGGTGCCGATTACAGCGCCGTTTTCTTTGCAGGCGGGCATGGCACCATGTGGGATTTCCGCGACAGCCAGGACGCCCAGCGTATTATCCGCGAAGTGTATGAAAGTGATGGGATTGTCTCAGCCGTCTGCCACGGGCCTGCGGCACTGGTTGACGCCAGGCTCAGTAGCGGCGAATACCTGGTGAAAGGCAAAAACGTGGCGGCCTTTACCAACAAGGAAGAGGAAGAAGTTCACACCACAGATGTGGTTCCCTTCCTTCTTGAAACTGCACTCCGCGAGCATGGCGCGATTCATCATGAAGCCCCAAACTGGTCTGAAAACGTGGTTACCGACGGACGCCTTATCACGGGGCAAAATCCCGCTTCAGCGCACGGTGTAGGTGTGGCGCTGTTAAATGCCCTGCGCCAGACAGCGTAAGCCATTCATCTGTCTTTCACCGTTACTCACCCTCTTTGGCCGGTTTAAATCAGCAATGTTCCGGCCTTTTTTCAGGAGCTGAATATGAAAACTCTTCCTCCCGTCGCGCTGGGCACCTGGTCCTGGGGCACAGGCTTTGCCGGTGGCGACACTGTATTCGGTAATAATCTTTCTGATACTCAGATGGCAGAGGTGTTCACCACGGCCATGAGTAAGGGCCTCAATCTCTGGGATACCGCAGCAGTGTATGGCATGGGAAGTTCCGAGGCTGCGCTGGGAGCATTAGTCCGTCAGTTTGTCCGCGAGGACATGATTTTATCCACCAAATTCACGCCGCAGATTGCGGACGAACAGTCAGCGCAGCCTGTCAGCGATATGCTTGAGGCCAGCCTCGGCCGCCTGGGCGTGGACGCGATTGATATCTACTGGATCCATAATCCCCTCGACGTTGAGAAATGGACGCCAGGACTGATCCCACTCTTACAAAGCGGAAAGGTAAAACGCGTCGGTGTTTCCAACCACAATCTGGCACAAATCAGACGCGCCAACGAGATCCTTAACGCCGCCGGTTATTTCATCAGTGCAGTACAGAATCATTACAGCCTGCTCTATCGCGCGTCTGAAGAGGCCGGGATCCTTGATTATTGCCGACAAAATAACATCACGTTCTTTGCTTATATGGTCCTTGAGCAAGGCGCACTCAGTGGTCGTTATGATTCACATCATCCCATGCCTGCCGGGAGTGGTCGGGCCGAAAGTTACAACGCCGTGCTGCCGCAGATAGAGAGATTAACCGCAGCCATGAAAAAAATGGGAGCCGAGAGAAATGCCAGCGTTGCACAGATAGCCATCGCATGGGCTATTGCGAAAGGGACCCTTCCGCTCATCGGTGCGACTAAAGTCCATCACGTTCTGGACGCCGCCAGTGCTTCAGATATCCGGTTACGGGATGAGGAAATCAACCTCCTGGAACAACTCGCCGCAGAGACCAGAGTGGATACACGTGGCGCCTGGGAAAAACCGATGGTGTGAACCCCGTCCGGGACAGACTGTCATGAATGGCCCTCACGTATGGGCTGTTCAGGGCGATCCTGATTTACATCACTTTTACTGCTTTGTATGAAGGGTGAGAATATGAAAATCATTTGCCTCGAAGAACATTATCTCGACAGCGAGTTAGGACAAGCGTTTATGCCTGTTGCGCTTGAGCAGGCGCCTTTCCTTGGCGACTGGGGGAAAACCGTCCCTGATGGTCATAATCCGGATCGAAGCCGCCCGCAGATAGAAAAGAATGCGCTGATAAACCAGAAAGGCGCTGATTTGGAAAGCCGTCGCCTCAGAGATATGGATGAGGCTGGAATTACGATGCAGATCCTCTCTGTGGGCGGATTCCCCCAGCTGGCACCCGGGGATGAAGCGGTAACATTAAACGCGGCGGCAAACAACCGCCTTGCCGGGGCGGTAAGAAAACACCCGGAACGCTTCGCGGCATTTGCCACACTTCCCTGGGCACAGCCGGAAGAGGCTGAAAAAGAGCTTGTCCGCGCAGTTGAAGAACTGGGGTTTAAAGGGGCACTTCTGAATGGCAGACCCTCTTCATGCTTTCTCGATCATCCTGACTATGATCCCCTGCTTTCCCGCTTTAATAAACTGGATGTACCCCTCTATCTTCATCCAGGATTACCGTTCAAAAGCGTGCAACAGGCCTACTTCAAGGGTTTCAGCGCAGAGGTCAACGCCAGGCTCTCTATGTTTGGCTGGGGCTGGCATCACGAAGCGGGGATCCATTTGTTGCGGCTGATGTTATCGGGCGCATTTGATAAATATCCTCACCTGCAGGTGATCAGTGGTCACTGGGGGGAGATGCTACCCTTCTGGCTACAGCGTCTTGATGACAGCCTTCCACTGGCTGCAACGGGTCTGTCACGTACGCTAACGAGAACCTTCCAGGAACACGTTTACGTTACCCCGTCAGGTATGCTGACACTGCCGCACTTCCAGTTTATCTATAAGTTAATGGGTGCAGACAGGATCCTGTTCTCCGTTGATTATCCCTATCAGACCCTGGACGGTGTAAAAACATTTATCGAAAGTCTGCCCGTCAACAAGGCTGAAAAAGAGGCCATCGCGTTTCGCAATGCCGCGCGTTTACTCGGCGTCACGGCTTAGTTCGCTGATTCATGCTGGCTGAGCACAATAAGATTCAGGCGAACATTATTAGTTTTTGTCTAAAAGTGAATGAGCCTTTACTGCTCTAAAAAAAATAATGTTGTCACTCTATACTGGGTTAAACATTGACCAGATATGTTTAACTAATTGAAATGAAAAATATCCTTGTTGTGTCAGGTCATCCTGAGCTTATCCATTCCGTCGCCAACGCCACTATTCTTGATGAAGTGGCGACCGCCTTTCCCGATGCTGAAATTCGTCGTCTGGACTGGCTCTATCCGGATGGCAAATTCAACATCACCGCAGAGCAGGAAAGCCTGCTCAGGGCCGATGTGATTGTCTGGCAGTTCCCTTTTTCCTGGTATGGGCTGCCCGGCTTAATGAAACAATGGCTGGACGAGGTCTTTGTTCACGGCTTCGCGCATGGCTCAACGGCGAAACTGGGCGGTAAAACGCTGATCCTCTCCTTCACCACGGGAGCGCCACAGGCGCTCTATACCGCTGACGGTTTCTTTGGCCATGCCATTGAAGAGTATCTTATTCCGTTCGAGACCACGGCAAGGCTGTGCAATCTTGAGCTGCTGGCACCGGTTTATACCTGCGGTATCAGCTATGCCGACCGGGATGCCGACAAAATCGCACAGCAAAAAACGCTTGCCCGGGAACACGCTTCAAGGCTTGTCGATCTGCTCAATACCTTCTTGAATAATCCAGAGGGAGAATAAAGATGCAGTATACCCGGCTCGGTAAAAGTGACTTACTGGTCTCTCGCATCTGCATGGGATGTATGGGTTTTGGCGATCCGTTGACGGGCCAGCATCGCTGGACGCTGGGCGAAACAGCAAGCCGGGACATCATCCGCTACGGTCTCGAAAAGGGTATCACTTTTTACGATACCGCCATCGCCTATCAGAACGGCTCCAGCGAGCGGTACGTTGGCCAGGCGCTGCGGGAGATGGCGAAACGCGAGGATGTGGTGCTGGCCACCAAGTTTCTCCCACGAACCGCCGCGCAAATTGCCGGGGGCGTCAGCGGAAAAGAGGCAATAGCCCGATCGCTCGACCAGAGCCTGCAGAATCTGGGGATGGACTACATAGACCTCTACATCTACCACATCTGGGATTACAACACGCCTGTTATCGACGTGCTTGAAGCGCTGCATACCGCTGTTACTGCGGGCAAAGTGCGCGCTATTGGTATTTCAAATTGCTATGCCTGGCAGCTGGCGAAGGCGAACGCCCTTGCCGAACGCGAAGGGCTGACGTCCTTCGTTTCCGTACAGAGCCACTACAACCTGATCATGCGTGAAGATGAACGCGAGCTCTTCGGTCTGTGCGCGGAAGATGATATCGCCATGACCCCCTATAGCGCGCTGGCCAGCGGTCGTCTCTCCCGTAAAGAAGGCCACACGCGGCGAGCTGCGGAGGATGACTATGCGCGGGGGAAATATGACAGCACGGCTGAACAGGATCGGATCATTATTGAGCGCGTCGCCGAACTTGCCGAGCGGCATCAGGTGTCCATGACGGAAATCTCTCTCGCCTGGCTGCTGACAAAAGTCACGTCACCTGTCGTAGGGGCCACAAAAAAAGAGCACGTCGATGGCGCGGTAAACGCAGTAAATCTTCAGCTGAGCCCGGAGGAAATCCGGTTTCTGGAAGAAACCTACCAGCCGCATGTTCTGACGGGGATCATGGCGCAAAACACGCCGCAAACGAAAGATGTTAAGCAGGTCTGGACGCGGTAGCAAACAGTAATTTCAGTAAAAGGATCATCGTGAAAAAGACCCTTATGCTTTTAATTTGCATGCTCATAAGCAGCCCTGGCTTTGCAACCAAACCGGACACGCAGGATAAACGAGTGATGAATATCTTCGAGCTCGGCGTCCGGCCCGATCGGGACAACGATTTTGCAGACGTGGCCAGACAGACGATTTCCGCTTCGGTTGATCATGAAGAAGGTACGCTGGCGATGTACGCCCTGCAACGCAGCGA
This sequence comes from Citrobacter sp. BDA59-3, assembly GCF_015167655.1. Lineage (NCBI taxonomy): Bacteria > Pseudomonadati > Pseudomonadota > Gammaproteobacteria > Enterobacterales > Enterobacteriaceae > Citrobacter > Citrobacter sp. BDA59-3. The sequence goes on along the minus strand of NZ_CP063427.1, from coordinate 2,390,989 downwards.
CAATCCACGTCAGGCATTCATGGTCGAACTCTATGAAAATGAGAGTGATTACCGCAAACATCTGAATGCCGCCCCATACAGAGCATTCGCTGCTCGTGCTCCTGACATTATCGATCGAAAAAAGAAAATCACCCTGGCGCCACAGTTTCTGGGGGACAAACACATCATACCGAATGAGCGAACCATTAATAATCTGGTGATCGTCGAGGTAAAGCCTGAATTTCAGAGCGAATTTAAAAAAATCGTCCTTCCTGAAATGGCCGAGTCGCTCAAAGTAGAGAAAGGCGTGTTAGCCATGTATGCCGGTACAGATTCACAGGCTCCAAACCGCTGGTATTTCTATGAGATTTACGCCAGTGAGGAGGATTATCAACTGCACCGACAAACACCACACTTCCGGGATTATCTCAGGAAAACGGCGCATATGAGCGCCGGGAAGGACGCTATCCCGGTAAAGCCGGTATTTCTTCGTAATAAAGGCGGAATCAAACAGGATCCGCACCGTTGACCAGTGAGGATTAACATGAAAAGCGTAATTGCGGCGGCGATGTCGCTTGTTATTTCTGATTTTGCTCATGCTGAGGAAACACGAGGTAAAGCTATGATGAACATTGAACCTTCAGCGATTTCGGAAGCTGATATTCGTTCCGTCTCACCGGCTCTCGCACGCTTTGGTCGCGAAGCTATTACCGAAGATCTGTGGACACGCGACGCCCTCTCGCCCAGGGATCGTAGTGTGGTGACCGTCGCCATGCTGATTGCCCGCAACCAGCCTGCCGAGCTTAAGCACTATATTGAAGTCGCTCTCGATAGCGGCGTGACGCCAGCGGAATTATCAGAAATCATTACCCATCTGGCGTTCTACTCAGGTTGGCCAAATGCAATGTCAGCCATCAGCGTGACGAAAGCGGTTTTTGAATCTCGTGGCGTTACGGCAGATGCACTTCCTGGAGCGTCTCCGGAGCTGCTCCCCCTCAATCAGGAAGCAGAGAAGCAGCGTTCAGAAACAGTGGAAAAAAATGTGGGCCCAATATCTCCAGGCCTGGTCAAATTCACGGCTGACCCACTGTTCCTCAATCTCTGGCAAAGACCCGCGCTGAAACCCCGCGACAGAAGCCTGATTACGGTCAGCGCATTAATCGCATCCGGACAAAGTGCACAGATTGGCTATCACCTCAACAGAGCGATAGATAATGGACTTTCAGCTGAGGAGGCTGGTGAGATAGTTACCCAGGCCGCGTTCTACGCTGGCTGGCCAAATGCATTTACCGCTGCCCCGGTTGTGGGTGAGGTATTACGTAATCGGTCGTCCAGTAAAGGATAAAATCTTCAGGAAGGCCCCCGCTTTTAGTGGGAGCCTTCCGTATCTTTTTCTCTGCCTCTTCATACAGAAAATTGTCGCTATATTCACCGTATTAACCTGCCCGAGAGATGATTATCTTTCATTGATGTTAGCGATAACCCTATGCTGCATCAGCCACCCTGTCGCCAGATTGAAAAGCAGACCGGGACGTTCGTTGCTTATCCAGCTCAGGGTATATAAAAGACGGGTAAGACGAAAAATCCAGGGCCAGGCAAATTCGCGATAATCATTATGCTGATGTATCAGCGCGGCATGCTCACGACGAGTATTTTCTCTCTGGCCGTATTCTGCCAGCATGGTGATATCATGGTTCCCGAGCTGGCTGGCGATAAAATGCCGGACGCCGGAAGGAATATGATTCATAGCGATGAGAAAGGTACCCAGAAAACGGACGCATCCAATTTTTACCGATAAAGCATCCGGCAGCTCAGCCGATCGTGAAGGGCTGGATCTGCTGCGCATGAAGGTGGAAGAAGGCGACTTCATACTGGTGAAGAAGCTGGACCGACTGGGTCGCGATACTGCTGATATGGTCCAGCTGATAAAGGAGTTCGACAACCAGGGCGTGGCTGTACGGTTTATTGACGACAGAATCAGCACCGGCGGAGAATGGGGAAAAGGGTGGTTACTATTCCGTCAGCTGTGGCACAGGCTGAACGTGGAATGATTCTGGAGCGCACAAACGAGGGCAGACAGGAAGCAAAGCTTAAAGGTATCAAATTTGTCGCAAACGTTATGTGGACAGAATCATTATGCTGGCACTTCACCAGAAAGGCACCGGCGCAACAGAAATTGCTCGTCAGTTTAATATTGCTCGCTCTACGGTTTATAAAATCATTGAAGATGGGACGGTTATATAAGCGCTTAACGCACTATTCTTGTCCGTTAATCCATTATTATGTTTCTGTTTTGCTCGAGGCGAGTATGGCAGAATGGCAATAATTGGCTCCCCTGTCGCAGACGCAGGGGAGCCAGCCGAAGCTCCGAGCCCCGGCATCATGCCGTCAATTGGATGTCAGGATAGCAGCTCCAATGCGCGGCGTTGCTTGGGAAGCGGCCAGCGCTTCTGCTACATCGGGCAGTGCGAACGCCTTATAGTCCGCGAAATTCTGGGGGGCCTGGCGCGCCATCTCAAACAGATCGGCGATGTCGGATACCCGTTGCTCGGCCGAGGTACTGGACAACCATGCCGGGGCTGTTACCCCTTTCAGCGTGTACTGGTGAACAGCCATTTCGATGGTGGAGATCGGCGAGAGGCGAGGGTCCAGGCCACCATACACCAGCAGCGTACCGCCATCAGCCAGGAGCCCCAACAGCTTGGGTGCCGTCTCTCCACCGATGGGGTCGACGACAACCATCGGGGCATTCCCGCAAGCTTGCGCTACGGCCTCTGGCCAGTTTTCATGCTGGGTACTGACGATAGCCAGGCCCTTCGTCACACCCTTCAGGATTTCCGCGCCGGAATCGCTCCGCACCGTGGCGACGACCTTCAATCCGCGCATCTGGGCAAGCGCAATAACGTTGCGACCAACGCTGGAACCCGCTGCGGTCACAAGGATCGGCGAGTGGATTCCTGCCTTGCTGTCGGCAGCCAGCGCAGCACGCATGAGCATGATCGCGGTAATGCCGTTGATGCTGATCTGGCAGGCGGTCGTATCGTCCACATCATCCGGGATCGGAATAAGCGTCTGAGCCGGTGCCAGCACATGTTCAGCCCATGTTCCATGCGCATGGAAAATAATGACGCGCTTGCCCGGAACGAGACCGGTCGAGGGATCAACTCCAGTACCGACTTGCTCCACAACACCTACACCGTCACTACCGGGGACAGACCCGCCAGGCGCGATCGGCATGGGGATAATTCCGCGAACCATCAAGCCGTCGATCGGATGGACCATGCGCTTGACGACACGCACTATGACCTCGTTGGGGCCGGGCGCTACGGGTGCAGGAACTTCGTCATAGCTCAACACATCGCTTGGCTCGCCATACTGGCTGTAAACTATCGCTTTCATTTAACATCCTTTAAAAATATGGATATGGGAGGCTGCTGGAGAGCCGCCTCGCTGTGGTATACGCGAAGCGACCCAAATGGGCTCGCTTCGCTATAGGAGGCTGCAGCCCCAAGCCACAAGCCTCATGGGCAGGAAACCGGTCATCGCAAATCGCCAAGAACATCATCAATGATGGACGCCCATTCCTCGCCGGATACTTCTTTGTAGGCCGATGATCCCTGCGACGCGCTCGATATAATGACCGCAGGTCCCAGGTCGCGCAAAATCAACAGACTCTTCCGGATATCCGATCTGGTACATTCGTCCGAATGACTGATCCGAACCTCCCATTTACCGTGATTCATGTAGATGGTGTCACCCGTAAACAGGTAGTTCTTGCCGTGTGGCGACCGCACAAAGAAGCACACACTTCCATCGGTATGCCCAGGCGTCGGAATGATTTCGACATTGCCGAACCGTGTCTCACGCGTGTCGAAAAGTTCATCGACGGATGCGTATCGCTTGATGGCCGCTTCTTCGAGCCGATGGCAGACCAGCCTGGACCCAAACTTTTGCTTTATTTCGGCCAGGGCAGTGCCCGCTTCATCACGGTGGCTGAGAAATTGAAAAGCGATGCCGCCCAGTGCTTCGATTCTGGCGTAATCCTGGCTTTTGCCGGAGCTGTAGAACAGAATATTGCCGCCGTCCCGGAGCAGAAGATAGGCGTGCGATGTCACTCCGAAAAACGGATATTCAGCTTCTGTTTGCCAAAGATCGGGATAGATCTGTTGCATGTATTCATCCTTACTTATGCCGACCTTTCGGGCACCGACCGATAACAAGGTCGTGAAACTTTGCACGACCAGCTTGAAAATGTTGGTTTCCACATCGAAGGTCCCATTCAACAATCGCTCCTCGCGATAACTGCGTAAGCCTGGATCTGCCTGGCTCCTGACCCGAAATCTCGGGACTCAGGCCTCCTTCGATCCAATCTTGTCGAGTTCTGCCACGGCCTCTTCCGGAAGGGTCAAGTCGGCCACGGCCAGGTTTTCTTTCAGGTGGGCGACCGAAGAGGTGCCGGGGATCAGCAGGATGTTCGGCGACCGTTGCAACAACCATGCGAGCGCAACCTGTAACGGGGTCACTCCAAGGCGATCAGCAACCGCCGATAGGCTTGCCGATTGCAGAGGATTGAAACCACCGAGCGGGAAGAACGGAACATAGGCAATCCCATCGGCTGCGAGACTGTCGATTAACGCGTCATCGTCGCGGCGCGCCAGATTATATTCGTTCTGTACGCAGACCACTGGCGCAATGCCCCGAGCTTCCTTGACCTGAGCGGCATTCGCACCGCTGATACCGAGATGGCGGATCATCCCTTCGCGCTGCATGGCTGCCAGAGCACCAAAACTCCGGGAGACCGAAAAACCTTCGATCGCTTCATGATCTGGGTGGATGCGCAGATTGACCACCTCCATCCGGTCGAGACCGAGATTTCTCAGATTGCTTTCAACTGCTGCACGGAGCTGGTGAGGTTCAAGCGCCGGGTTCCATGACCCATCCTCACCGCGCAGTGCACCGACTTTAGTGACGATGGTGAGTTCCTGCGGGTACGGCGCCAGAGCCTCATGGATAAGCTTGTTGACGACATGGGGACCATAGAAATCGCTGGTGTCGATATGGTTAACACCGGCCGCGACCGCCTCGCGAAGGACTGCGAGGGCAGCATCATGATCGCGAGGAGGCCCAAAGACGCCGGGGCCGGCAAGTTGCATCGCGCCATAACCGACCCTGTTGACCAACCGATCTCCGAGCAGGAATTGTCCAGCGTTTCCGATCCCGTTTTCATTTTTCTTCATAAGGATAACTCCAAGTTAATATTGAGAATTCTGCCCTCTTGATACCCATCAATATAGCGATTATGATTGATAAGTTTAATGGCTATTATCCGAACGGCTTGTACGGAAATCCGAACAATGAATGCTGACTTAGGCGATCTTCACGCATTCGTGGTTGTTGCCCGCGCAGGCGGCTTCCGCGATGCAGCACGAAAAACCGATATTAGCGCATCCACCCTCAGCGAAGCCGTCAGGCGACTTGAGGCACGCCTGGGTATGAGATTACTTCATCGCACGACACGCAGCGTCACGCCGACCGAGGCAGGTGAACTTCTGATGGCGCGATTGTCGCCAGCGCTTAACGAGGTCGAGGCCGCCCTCGAGGTCGTTGACCAGTTGCGCGGCTTCCCATCGGGCACGCTGCGCCTGAATGTACCAGTGAGCGCAGCCCGGCTGACGCTTCCTTCAATCCTTCCCGGCTTCATGGAGGCCTACCCTAGTATCCGCGTGGAAATCGATGCGGAAGACCATCTGATCGATGTGCTTGCGTCGGGCAGCGACGCTGGTATCCGTTATGAGGACAAGCTGGAACAGGATATGATCGCAGTGCCGATCGGTCCTCGCATCCAACGCTTCGCCACAGCCGCAGCGCCGGCCTACCTCGATCGTCACGGCCGGCCCGAGCATCCGAGGGATTTGCTTGATCACGCCTGCATTGTTGGTCGGTATGTAACTGGCACGCTGGCTAGCCCGTGGGAGTTTGCACGCGATGGTGAATTGCTCCGCGTGGAACCGAAAGGCCGTCTGATTGTCCGGGTCGGAGGGGCGTCGGATCTCGGTGTCGATGCCGCTCTCAACGGTATCGGGATCGTTCATCTGTTCGAAGACTGGCTCAAGCCATTCATTGAAAGCGGACGCCTGGAACCAGTACTGAGCGACTGGTGGCAGTCCTTTCCCGGTCCATATCTGTATTATTCAGGCGCACGTCTCGTACCACCAACTCTTCGGGCCTTCATCGACTATATTAAAACGACACGCTAACTCCGACTTCGAAAAATAAAAGCCGAAATAATAATCATATGTATTGATTTAATTTTATGAATGAGCTCGTTTTTTAGCAGTATTTTTGGTAACAAGTGGTTGACTTGACCTTGACTGACGATGAGCTAGTCGCCCTCACCCCATTAATAAAGTCTCGACGCGTTTGCAAAACTCCCAATTGATGCCTGACAGGGCTTTGCAATCTGTTTCTCGTCAGGATCTCTAAAAAAAGCGATTCAGATTCCTAACAATGAGCGGGTGGCCAGAAGGCATCTGCAGCGATTAAAAGAGGCGTCAGAGGAAGAAAATATTTATTAACGTGCGTTTTCGTTCCACTGAGCGTCAGACCCAAGTCTAATGTTTCTTGTTCAACTTAAGATAAGGATGATTCCAATGTATATCACAGCTAGTAACTAGCCCATCATGCTCGATAGACCCACACACTCCGGGGTTAGCCAGAACTGCCTCGTATACCGCCTTACTCTCAATGCCCTGAAGTATATGCGACAAAAGACGCCGACGAACACTTGCCGTGATCTTTTCGGGGTCGACCATAAAAGACTGGCGAACTGCATTCCGTATTGCCCAGCCACGACCAGGGCAATTAACATGCTCATCAAGATAATGCTCAATCAACTTATTAAGCGCCCTTTTGACTGGCAGAACAAATTCAATCCATTCATCAGCCTTTTTCACCGCCTCACTGTAGCCATATTGTTCACAAAGCTTACGAAATGCAGCGCTATCCTTGTGTTTACGAAACTCGCCCAGTGAATAAATCAGAGTATAGATAAGCAACTTAGCGACCTTTTCGTCAACATTAAATCGGCGCATTATCTTTTTCTTGGTGATTTTTGCCAGTCGCTTACATTTGATGCCAAATCTTTTCAGTTCGTGCTTCAGGATGGTCAGTTGGCTACTTTTGATATCATAATTAATGCCCTCAAACACTGCCCATTTTATAGCCGATTTTAGGGCCTGAAAACCGCCATTTTTCTCAAATGAACGAGTTCCCCTCTCAGCCAGTTTGTACTCAGGATAGTATTCAACCACCAGGGGTACACTTGACACCATCCTGCAACCACGTTCAGCTAAATGCTGAAGGAAGTGAGTTTTCAGAAGGCCTTCCCGTTCATGCTCAGGAATGTAAGCCTGAAGTTTATCAAGGTTGATACGCAATGCGCCCATAGATTGATATACTTTCCGCATATACAGCTGAGTTTCACGGGATACGTGTCGCGTTGCATGACGGGGTTTGTCAAAGTGCGACAAAGCCTTATGAATCAGCTGTTCTTCCGTCATGACCTTGCGGTCACGCTGCCGCTTACCTACACAGAGATAAATGTAACGATCTTTACGCTGTTTATAATCAGATGGGGAGATTTCAAACCAGCGCTTAAGATATGCCTTCGACAACGCAAAAGTGCGACTTTTCCCGTTTCCAAAGGAATGTTTTTTGATATCTATCATTCCTGCTTTTTTTAGCAATTCTAATGCTCTGTCGCAACACAGATATTTATCCTGTTTGAAAACAAAAGGTAATTCTTTTTTACCCAGCTCATGAAATACTGGCGAATACTGTGTCCATGGGTTTTCTTCCGGAGTATCTTTAGCATAAAGAAAGTTATTACAAATCAGATGCTGCAAAAATCTTTGAATATCCAGATAATATGAAGGCGACTGACGACCATCTTTACCCACGAAAGGAATATTATGTACATCCTCAATAAATTTATTATAAGTATTGAGTGTTACCAGAATACCACGCTTAATAATATAACCCATAAAGCACCTCGTAAATGATGGTTACATAACAAAAAAAACACAGTTGTTTTTTTACAACATCAATTACGGAGGCCAATTTTTTTCATATCAATTCATATTAATCATACTCACGCTCTTCACGCTCAGTTCCGCTGCTGCTGAATATCACTATTAATATGGCACTGACATATACATACTATATAGTGAATATTATAGAGTTATACCTGACAACAACCTCAGGGAATGGATTAACCGGTACAGTTAATAAAAACAAACAATCGGAAATACAAGTAAAGATTCTGTGTTATGAGTGGAATCGTTTATTCCTGCTATTAATACGGGAACACAAAGTTTGGACGGATAAACACGATGTAACCGTTAATCTTCCCCACCATTATACGAGGTGCAGGCCTGATGCCACGCAATACCTCCAGTCAGTCGGTCTGCCACTCCAAAATATGGCAACATTCGGCGGTCTTGAGGGGTGTCCAGAAGCGGAATCGGCAATTTTTAATGCGCTCTTCGAGCAATAAAATATGGCGGCCAAAAGACCGCCAAAAATACGGCTTAGTCGCGTGACCGACGTTTCGGACGCTGTTGGTCAAGTCGGGCCTGACGCCCTGTTTTACGTTTCCGCTTGCGGGGAGCGTCGAAACGCTGACTGACAGCCATTTCTTTCATGGTGGCCAGTTCTGGCTTTAACCCACCAATAATCTGCCCTAGTTTAGCCAGACTATCAGGCCAAAATGACCAGACTTCCCGCTTGTTAAACAACTCTACCTCATTAAGCTCCAGAAGGTTGCTGAACTTACGAGCCAGACGTTGCCCTGAGTCTACTTTGCTCAACATATTTATCCATGCTTTGATCCCATTTGTTTTGGGGCGGTTAATAGTAAAAGCAGCATTCATTAACTCTCCCTCCAGTTTGCGGTTATACACGTACAGGCGCTCAAAAGGATTCTCAAGCTTTGCGAGGTCCGAAAGCATCAGTGCTTTTTGCCTGAATCCACGTTTCCCTGGACCTGTAGACTCAGGCTGCACACGCATCTCAACACGTAAAAACTGGGGATAGTCTTCCCTGTCAATTTCAAGAAAAAACTCCCGTTTACGCCTCCCTTTTTCAAACACATATCCTGCCCGCTCAGGGAATGCGATCCGCTTAAATAGCGTAGCGTCGATCTTGCCATAGATTAACGCTGACAGTTTCGAGTCAGACGCACCAAGAGATAAACCCGGTAATCCATTTTCATTATCGTAGTCTGCATGGATGGAGGACTTTTTTAAGCCCCAAAGATAGTCGTTCAACTTGCATCCATAGATATCCAAAGCGATATCAAGCCGGGTCACCCAGGCCCTCGCCAGCAGGTGAGGAAAGACCTCACCGAGACGATCCCCGAACCATTTGAGTAGCCGATCCATTCGTTTCCCCGTCATGTGCTGCGGATGAAACTGAATACTGAACCCACCAGTTCCTTCCGCTTTCGGTCCCCACATGATGTAAGCCAGCATTGGCGCATCAGGTTTATTACGTGAAATGCACAGACCATACTTGTAAGGGTGGCGTGTGCCCGCTGCGTTCCGGGGCGATTTCTCCTGCACAACATAGTTTTTCCATTCCCGCCTTGATAAAGACATCAGCTTCTGAACACAGTCAGCTTTTTCCTCCTCACTGTGGAAGCGGGATACTATTGAAAACCTGTCGATGCGCATTTTCATCTCATGCCCCGCATTGCTATAACAAATCCTTTCTGATGGACTAAATTCAACATTCTTCTTATTAAGTAACTTATTCTTTTTCATTGGTGTTCCTTATCAGGCATTAACCCGATTGAGGAACAGAGAGCAATAGCAACCCATGAGCTATCATCGATAACTGTCCTGAATTGATTCTTTAATTAACCAAGTGTCAGCGTTGGCTGATATGTTCTCTGTTCATGGTTATACGTGCGTGATAAACATGCTGTTAGATGTTCATGCACTTACTGAACACGCTGACGGGCAGCCAGCCACTGGTTAACTTCGTGCTCGTAGAAACCTACCGAACGGATACCCAACCGGACCTGCCGTGGAAATTCGTTACGCTGGAGCATTCTGTAGAGCGACGCCCGACTAATGGCACAACGCTCAAGAACTTCCGGGACTTTGATGATACGAATGGTAGCCATAACACACCTATTTTCAGTCGACATCACCTGATGCCGAAGGTGCTTTTACAACCACGCATTTCATTGATTTTAATACAAAAAAATCACAAAAAACTGACAGTCAGCATTCTTTAATTGACAACCCTGACTGTCAGTAACTAACATGCAAATCAAATGAAAATACTGACTGTCAGCTTCCCCAAAAAAAAACTGACAGTCATGTCAAAAATCAGATTATCCTAATCCAAAACTGACTGTCAGTAATAATGAGAAGGATGTTTTCATGCCCAAAATTGACAGAAGTACGCTAACCCCAAAAGAACTTACTGCCCTGAGAAAGAAGGAACGCAAGTACAAAAAAAACAGCAGGAAAAAGAATGGTTCGCTTGAGATTCCTGTTAGCGAAGAAATGTTGTCGATGATAGAAAAAATAAGTAAAACGCTTACCCTCCCCCCACCCGCATCTTCAACATTTGGCCGGATGGCGACAATATCCCAGGTGTTCGAGTATTTGCTTAAAAAGGAAACCGGGTCTGAGTTCTACCAAATTAAAAAAATCGCTCCTAAAAGGCTTCTTCGCCTGCACAATACAGTGTGGTATCTGAAAAACATTAAGGGCATGAACGAAGAGGAAATTGCCGAACTCATGACTGAAAAAGAGGAATTAACGCCAAAAGCAGTTCTTGAGGGGAGCAAGGAGCGGACATGGTCTGAGAAGACTGTAAAGCCTCTACTGGATAAACAGAAAGTTTACGACAAAATCCATAAGCTGAATGAAGAGTGATTCACCAGCACCGGATGTGCCTGCTGGCGTTCATTTTCATGCTCTCACCACGGCAGTCATAACGGGTAGTCGTGGATATGTCGCTATGGCCTGCCAGCTGGCGTACGGTGTTAATATCCACACCCTGCTCTAACAAGCGTGTAATGAAAGTCCTGCGCATATCGTGAGGAGTAAAACGCGCTATGGCTGCGCCCTGCTGTAACTGCGCCAGGATGCCGGTTAAACCGGTCGTTGTCAGCGGCTGGCTGGCAACCTTGCCGTTGCGCTGAATGCGGTTAAACAATGCATCCCCGGCCTCTTTCGTGCCACTGGCTTTAATCCATGCGCGGATGGCTTTATCTACCGCTGCCGCAACATGTATCTCCCGGTATTTACGCCCCTTCCCCTGCCTCACTGTAAGAATGCCATTGTCATAGTCCCGGCGCTCAAGGCTGACCAGTTCCCCGGCCCGCAAACCCGCGCCGCAAAGTGTCATAACAATGGCGGTATCACGACAGCAACGGATACGTTGTGGATGCCGTTTAGCAGCCTGAACGAGTGCACGAACCTCCTCCCGGCTGAGTGCCCTTCCCTTGCGCTGGTTATCGCCATTGACACGCTTAACTGCCCGGATACGGGCAAGCGTGTCCGCCTCCAGGCAATTGAGGTTAAAGGCCGTCTGCGCTATGCCCCGCAGTGCTGACAGTGCCATGTTGACCGACGACACGGCGTAACCGCCATCCAGCAGTGCCGCACGTACTTTAGCGACAGCGGCGAAGCTAAGTTGCTCCCAGGGGTAGCTGGCTGCATCCGCACCGCGTTTGATTATACTGGCGCTGCGGTTTAACAGGCTGGTGATACCCCTCCGTCCCGACGGGGCAAGACCGCTGATATAGGCGTCCAGCACGGTGGTTTCGACCACCGGCGCGACCTGGTGCAGCGCAGCCCTGCTCATGCATTTAACCTGTTATAACATGTATTAAACCAGGTAACTGTCTGCATCACACCAGCCCTCGTTCAGCCAGTGACACCGTCTCCGTCCCGGCCACAATAAAGTGGTCAAGCAACCGTACATCCAGCATTTGCAGTAGCTCCTGCAGCCGCTTCGTTATCCGGATATCACACTTGCTGGGTTCAGGCTCACCGCTGGGGTGGTTGTGCACAAGGATGACAGCGGCAGCGTTATGCCTGAGTACCTGCTTGATTATCTCCCGGGGATGAACGCTGACCGTATTTAACGAGCCCCGGAACAGCATTTCCCGATGCAGAAACTGGTGCTGGTTATCGAGCAGGATGATGCCAAACTCCTCATGCTCCAGCAGGGCCATTTCATACATCACGCACCGCCGTACATCATCAGGGGAGCAAAGCTGAACGCCACGCTGGTAGCACCGGCTGATAATGTCGCGGGCCTGGTCCAGGATGCGGGTTTCACGCAGGGTAAACGTCGTCATGTTCAGAACTCCCGTTCGATGAAGTAAATGGCTTCGGGAAACAACTGGCGTCGGGTTGCGCCAGCACGAAAGGAGAAAGCTTTGCGGGGCATGGAGGTTCGCCCGTTGCTGTCGAAGAACCAGAGCGTTTCTTCGTCCATTCTGGTGACAAGGGACCAGTGAAACTGGTCGCTGAGCATAATCAGCCGGGAGTGGTCTGTTACCGCCAGGAACCGCCTCATTTCACTGAAAACCCGCCCTTCCACAAGACCGCGACTTCCTTCGAAAGGTTTGCTGATTTGGACCGGAAACTGGCGGTGGTAGTGACCTTTCCGGAGTACCTGTGCAATCAGCCAGTCGAGCCGGTTTTCATCTATCCCTTCGCTCAGCCACTCATGCAAAGGCCAGCGTTGCTGATAGGCCTGAAGAAGTCGGTTCATGAGTGGTTTTCGCTTCACCCGACCGTCATACAGCCAGCTCAGCATATTCACCACACAGTACGCGCCACAAAGACAGTCAAGCTCTCCCTGTACAGACGCGTGTATCCCTCTGTTAGCAGTCACAGATAATGTCTCCATCAATAATTAGCTGTCAGTGTGGCGGGATTAGCTTTCCCACATAACGGTGAGGGTGTAGATATTCAGGAAGTGGTAATGAATGAAGTTTCTCTGCCAGAGTGCAAAAATGTCGCGTCCTTCCCCTGGGGGTAAATCACCGGCATAGGACAGGAAGACATAGCGCTGACTCCAGCTGATATCGATTTCCTTTTCGAGCTCCGGGTCTGTCCCCATATATTTGAAGTCCGTGATGTAATCGAAATACCATTCATCGTTGCGGGAGATAAGCCTTATTTCAACCGGATGAAACCCACCATTTTCAGCGCTGTAATTGATATCTTTGAACAGCAACGTAACAGCACGAATATTCGGTTTAACTGGCGGCTTTTTACTGAGCTCAGCCAGTATAATATTAATGAGTTCCTGACTTACGGGCATGGATAGCCCTTCCTGACGGATAATATTCATTGTATTTACTCCGGTAAAAATGCGCTTGGGTTGATGACACAAATACTAATTAGACCTAACCCGTACTGACTTTTCAGACGATGGACGTCCTCCCGCCAGAAGGGATATAAAATGAAACGCTAAGTTGGCTATTAGTTTATGTATCAGCCACTGAATAATATGACACTATCCAGTAATGACATTTTACCAGGAATATACTTTCAAAGCAAATAATTTCACAAAGAAACTAATTTTAAATTTATTTTATGAATTCATCTAAAAAAAGGAGAAGGCTTTTCCTTTTGCCGTAATCCAATTTGTTCCAGACTTGATCGAGGCGTTGTTTTAATTCTTTATCAAGCCCAGATAGATAGTCAGACGGGATATTAGAAACATTCAGATCATCCATGCAATCAATAAAGAACCAACTTATTGGTGTCTTTAGAGACACTGCAATTTTAACTAAATGCGCAATATTTATCTTATTCGTTCCTCGTTCATAGCGGGAAAGTTGTTGCTGAGATATATCGATAATTTCTGCAAGTTCAGCTGCGGTTAACCCGGCTTCTTTACGTCTGCTCTGAATACGCTGTCCTACCAGCTTATCAGCTGAATCTGCCACCAGTTTAACCATCATTTATTCTCCCGTCCGTCCATAAGCGGAAGTTTGGGTCTTTTTTACTCTTGCATGAACATCACTAATGACCTTAAAATCCAATAAATACTCACTTATAGAACAAACAAGACTAGGACTGACGAGCTGAGTGACCAGCAGGTGAGCCTTAGAACAAAGGTGGATAGAAAGGGGAACATTGTGGCAACCACCATTACTGAGATAACGGATTGCTTTGAGTACTTTTTCAGCTCCCTTTATCGGCGTGAATTTGTCAAAACACTACGTCTGAATGAATGTAGCGAGCGGGAATTACTGCCATTAGTACGTTGCTATTTACTGGGTTGGTTTGCGGATAACGTCTCGCCAGAAGTTAAAAGCAGGCTACCTGGAACGGTATCCGGGCATGGTTTCATTGACTTTGTGATTGACGATGTGGCCGTTGAGTTTGCAGTCCGTAAGCCAACAGCAGCTCGTTCCAATGTCTCCGCAACCGTAAACAGCACGGAAGTGAAGAAGTTGATGAAGCACGACGGCAAAGCCCTGCTTGTACTGTTTGACTTCTCTGACACACCCTATTCAGAAGAGCAGATCGAATCTTTCCGTAACTGGCCCTCCCTGGGTCGGGGGAATCACCGTAAATCAGCTTTCAACGTTGTGTATTTCTTTGTGGAAAAACGCAGGCCGCTGGCACTGGGGAAAATCACCAAAAACATTCGTATCAGCTAACAGGATATTTAATGATGAAGAGAATTGTTACTGCATTAGTACTGACAGCTTTAGCCTTTCCGACAATGGCAGCTCAATACGCTAAGCCTGGTGCAGTTTTAACGCTAAAGCCAGGGAGCGGTAATGCGGAGTTCAGCATCAACGCAACAACCAAAGATGGCTCAGGGACCTGCAACATGGAAGGTACAGCACAACAAATAGCTGCTGGTGAGAATCAGAAACGCCGTTGGGTCTGGAATGATAGTTCCAGCCAATGTGTTGCTGTGCTGAGTGAAATGAATAATGGAAAAACCAGCGTAATGAGTCGTGGTTGCGAAGGATACTGCGGGGCTTCTGCGGCGGGCTTAATGGATGGCCAATACAACAAAAAATAACAAGACAACCACTTTGAATTGAAGGGAAACAATAAATGAAATTGAACATACTTCTGGTGCTGGCAGCAGCGGGTTTAATGATGGGTTGCGGTGATAAGACGCCCAAATGCAATAGCGATGACGCTAAGAATCTGGTCGTTGATATAGCACGGAAAACGATAGAGAAAGGAATGACGCTGGATAAGGATGTACGTATTTCTGTCGAGAACGTCAGGACTGTTAGTCATGAGTCGGGTATTGATGTTTACCAGTGTGCTGCTGATCTAACTTTCGCCAAACCAAACATGAAAGACTCATTGCCTATCACTTACCGGATACAGAAAACGGATGATGGAAAAGGTAAATTTTATATTAACATATCGGGCTTATAGCATTAAAACCTCTGTAAGTATCCATAAAGGCGTTTAAAAACGCCTTTATATCAAGCAATGAAACAAGATAATTTAAGTACGAACTTATCGCGTTAACGTTGTTGCCATATTTTGATCCCACTGAATCTGCCAAGAAAATTTTACATTTGTCCTTTACTCAGTAAAAATAGAAAAAAATTAAACTGAGTTTTAATAAATGAGTTATACATTCTTTATTGATGAATCAGGAAATACGGGGGGAATGATAAATGAGAAAGGCTATGATTTCTCTACACAGCCTATATTTATCCTCGCATCCATAGGTTACCCTGAATCACAAGAGTATCTACTTGGCAAACAAGTCAAAGAATTAGTTGCAAAGTATAAAGGGGATAAACTTGTTGAATTAAAGAATTGTGGCTTGAAAAATAAAAAACCATTCATTTTTGATTTATTAAAGTTATTACAACATAACAAAGTAAGATTATATGTAAGAGTTGTTGATAAAAAATACTTTTATATACAAAAAATAATCAACTCCATTATTCCTCCACTAATTTATTTTCGAGACAACACCCCTGGTTGCTATTGTGTTTTCAGGGCCATGTTATGCACTATCCTATATACAAACAAAAACGACTTTCTTTACGATTCATTTTTTGAATTCACCCAAAAAGAAAATATACAATCTTATAATAAATTATTGTTTGAATTTAAGAATTCATTAGAATTATTTGTTAACGAAAACCGTAAAATTAAAGAATTGAACGGTGCATTATATATTTCGAATATTGTCCTAAGTGAACTAGATAGATTTATTGAGCTAGATAATTCTCATAAAACTAATGCTTCCATGTTGGGTCAACCTTTCAGAGACTTGAATCAATACGGAAAAGAAATAATTATGCTCATTGAAAATGATGCCTTAGCTGGTTTATTATCACAAATAAATCATGATTTGAAAGGAAACTGCAAAGGTCTAAGATTTATTCATGATATTCAACCCCAGTTTTCTGATATTATCGCTAAAAATATGGAATATATGTCTCAACTAAACTTAGGGAATTATTTAACACTAGGTTCCAATTTTAACTTTACCGATAAAATCAAAATAGAATTTGACAAATCAGATGAATTATTGGGGATTCAGATAGCAGATATTATCTCCAGATTTTATTATCAATACTATTGCTCTTATATTAAGGACCAGGTAAAACCAGACAGTGAATCATTTAAGATAAACACATTAGCGGAAAAAATGATGATGCTCTTTGGAGGAAACGGAATAAATGTATTTACTTCACACCATCTTGTCATGCATGAAAAAAATCTTGCAGCTTCTAGCCTGTCAAGACAAGCCTATGAACTTTACGATTCATTAATATCAAGCTTTGAATATTTTCGCCTGAATGATAAGGACTAACTATAAAAAAACAACAATACATAATTAATTTTATTTTAATAAGACCAGAAAAGATTGCTGCTTAGTTCCAAGACTTCGGATAACAATAACTATCTTTTGTTTTAAATATCAAGTCATTAATATTGCTAATCAGTCCTTCAAAAACACTATTAAAATCACTTGAGACTGTACGACCAAATATTAAACTTAACGAAATATCCACGTTTGATTTCAGTCTTACCTTTTGAGATATAGATGAAAAATCACCTTTGCTTAAAATCATCAAAAAAGCCTCCTCTATGCATAATATTCTTGGCCATAATCGATAGCTCGATAATTCATTTATAAAGCATAGCGCTGTTAATGCCCTTTTATCACCAGTAGTCAAACGACTACCTTCATGGCATACCATTGCAGCGAACAAAGTCGCTTCTCCGGAGTCTATGTTTGGTTTATCTAGAACATTAAAAATTTCAGTGGTAAAATTAGAGTTTGGAATAACCACTTCCTTACACTCAGAAATAATTCTGTGTGCTAACAGAACTGATTTTTCACTTCCCAATAACTTTAAAGCCTTCTCATGATTATTTAGTTTAAGTTGAAAACGCAATTGAGGCAATATATAAAAACAATCAAGTGATTGCGATAACGAATAAATAAACTCTTCAAGGAGTTCATACTGGCATAATTTTCTAATTACATCACTATCGAGCATATGCACAATGTTTAGCCTCACATAAAACCTTGAGCAGAAATTAAGTACTTTTCATTATCCTCACTTAAATGTGTGAGGATGGCGTTGTTTAGAAATTGTTGTTTTAGGACGTCTAAAGCGCCGGATTGATTAGGTATGAAATTCATAGCCAGGTTAGCTTTTGACCAATCATCATATAACTTTGCATACGAAAGAATTAAATGTCCAGCATCTATCTTTAATTTATCCGATTCTAAAATTGCATATGCAGCCAAACTTGTAGCATTGAATTTAGGATCAAGATTAGCTACTGGATCAATTACATTTCCCCTGATAAGCTTGAGAGCGAACTCATCCGCTTCCTTTTCTTCTTTATCTTTTTTTGAAAGAGAACGATCAGATATTGAATCAATAACATCATGAATGCTTTCATCAACCATTATATGACCGGGTACAACGTGCCCACAGGCAATATGTCCTAATTCATGAGCTAGTACAAAAAGCTGGCGGGATGCTTGATTATTTTTAAAGCCTAAAATGATGGTCGGCCTGCCATGACAAAACGCAGCCATCCCCATCATTTTTTTAACCTTTTTTGGAAGATCATTTAAAAATAAAACAGGAATACCAATACTCCAACAATATTTTAATAAAGATTCGAAATCGACATTTTTTTTATTAAAATCTCTCATTATTGTTTTTCTGAGAGTAATGGGATCACGTATTAAAGAATTTGCATATTTTTTTATACATAAGCTTGCTAATAAACCTAACGCATAGCCTAGATTAGCTGCTATTACCAATTGCTCAGGTAAGGTATTCTTTGTATGTTTAAATAATACTCCATCTATTTGATTATGAATTAATAATTCGCCACTGTCTGAAAACGAAACGCCAATCCCAAGCTTTTGGCGTAAAACCATTGCAAACTGAAACGAACCAGCACTTGTTTTCAAAAGGTTATTATCCCACCATTCAGGAAGGAGCTTCTGAATAAAGCCTTGAGAATATCCCATTTTTTTCAAGGTATTAAACGCATTTCCAGCCGAAATGGAGGTGTTTTTTTGCTCAGTCATATCCGCCCTCCTTATTACAGAATCTCTTAATCGACACTTGACAGTAACAGTTATTGACCATTTTCACAATATTAGCTATTGTATAGGGTCTTTTTATAAAGTACTAGTAATGGCGTTAAAATATGATGAAAGTGCGTGAAGCTGAAATAAAAAAAGCATTAACCAATAGAATTATGGCCCAGCGTAATGGCTCCCCTAATTATTTTCTTGAAGAATTGCGAATTAATGGTGGAGAAATCAGAGCTGATTTAGTAGATGCTTCTGAAATGCATTGTTATGAAATAAAAAGCGATGGAGATACTTTAATAAGATTAATACGACAAGGAGCACAATATAGTAAGATTTTTGATAAAGTGACGATTGTCACAGCAGATTGCCACTTGGAAAAAGTTATCGAAACAGTCCCGTCATGGTGGGGAATTCTTCTGGTTAAGAAGAACAGAGATGATCTACTGAAACAAATTAGAGTTGCAAAATCAAACAAGCGAAATTTATCTGCAGAGGATCTAGCTACACTATTTAATAAAGATGAAGCGCTTGATCTGCTGGACAAAATAAGTACTTCGAAAGGATGGAAGAGTAAAAGCCTCTATAAAATTCAAGAGCATATAGCAAAAACTCTCCCTCTGGAGGATCTTAAGACATATGCTAAAGATAACCTCATCAAACGAGTACATTTATAATTTTAGTACTGTTCTTTTACCACGAATGCCATATGATGACTCCACGCTTCCGTAAACTGATAATGACCACACTTCTTCTTATTGGCGGGAACTGAAGCATTAGCCTTGTCATCAATGAGTTTATCACCAAAGGAGTAATTCTTTCCTTTAAAATCAGCTTTAAAGGAAGACGTCATGATCATACTTAAAGCAATTGAATCCGATGATTTATTTCCGGCAGCTCTTAAAACCAACCAATCATTATCTCTAGTGTACCGAATTGCGACTCTAGAACCACGCCTTGTGAGTGTTTTCTCCGTCCACTCAGGGGACAGCACACCGTAATCTGCGTATCCAACATTTAACCCAACGGTATTATTTTTTATTTTTTCCCATAACTTCCAGTCATCTCTTGGAAAATTACCAGTCCCTGTTCCCACCGTTGCTATACTATCAGGAAATGATCCCGATAAAACTTTGATAGATGTAAACCCTATTTTAGAAACCACAATCAAACTGGTACAAAATGAAGAAAGACTAGTTTGCGTTATATTTTTTGGAGTGGTTCTTAAATCGATAATCAATTCCACAGAAAGAGACAACAATTTAGCTTCCGTCAGTTGTCTAGTTAGCAAGGTAATATTTTGAGATGTAATGGCAAAATCACTTAGCCTTAATCTAAACGCAATATTCTTACACTTTGATATCAGCTGTTTTGACGCGCTATTTAATGTAGAAAAATCATTGGGGCTCAAAGTTGGAACTGCCAATCCTAAACTATAGAAGGCATTTATAAATTGAAAAAACTCTGATAACCGCGAAGGAGTTAATACTCCATCTGGATTTGAATAATCAATATAAAACCTCGTTTTCCATACGCTAGTTAAGGAACTTAATATATCATGGTGCTGTTTTGTACTCCTTATCTCGATACAAGGATTAATTCTATGGATTATGTTACTGGCAACGTTTTCTAAAGCAATCTTTTCATATTGCTGCCATTTTATCACTGGCATATACGGAAGTGGATTGGCTGGTTCATTTCTCATACGAACTCTATCCTTACCAAAAGCAAATAAAAATTCTAATAACTATATGATACCATTATGGTTCATAGCTCCCAAAACGGCTGGCTCATTAAAAATCACCAATTCAATTGATGTTCTATACCTTATTTTATTCCGGATAACAATATTAACATATTAAAATTTTAATCAAAATCAAGATATATAATATTTCACCACTCGAGCCTAAACATCGAAGAATAGAACATTTATATATTATTCATGCAAAATATCACCCAGTTTGTCCGCCCAAATCTGCAACCACTTCTTACACTCTGCATCATACTTGTAGAGGTTATAAATCCCTTCAACACCACCTTTCGTATGCCCCAAAATCGCCTCTGCCACTTCGTTAGGACATTGCAGCCGTGATAGTCCAGTACGCACTGTCCGCCGTAAATCATGTGGCGTCCAGCTCGGTATATCTAACATCTGGCCGGATTCACGTAAGCGCCACGCATTCTCCGTCAGATACTTTTGCTGGATTGGTCGTCTCGTTCGTGTAGACGGAAAAAGGTAGGTGTCCGAGTTGAGGCGGAGCACTTTTAGGAAATCTATAGCCTGTGTCGATAGCTGAACGTAACGTTCCACGCCTGTTTTCGTCTCTCTCAGGTGTATCGTACCTTTATCCAGATCAACATCTTTCCACGCCATGTTGCAAACTTCACCGGTACGGCAACCTGTCCATAAGGTCAGACGAAGCACGTTTTTGATTGTCGGTGAAAAAGCAGAGCCCGGCAGCCACTGGAGAAACTTTTTCAGCTCAGCTTCACTCAGCACACGCGTACCACGATTATTGGTAAGTTTGATTCGAGTCTGACGGAGGCTGGACTTTGCCAACAGCGCGGGATTAGCAAAGCTGGCATCAAAACGTCCCAAACCGATAGCGAACTCATAGGCCAATGAGAGCTCCCGTAGAACGTTACCGGCTTGTACTTTTGCTCCTCTGGCAACAATGCCATTGATAAGCGTAATCACGTCATTGCGTGTTATTTCAGCGGCATTTCGATCGCCCAGCTTATCTACCGCATCGGCATACAGTGTTCTGCGCACTTCATCCTGCCCTTTCTTCTTCCGGGCCCCCGGAATGATTTTGCCATCCTTAGTTTTGCGGTCCTCAATGCGCTCAGTCAGGTAGAGCTCAACTAATCCCTGCACAGTTAATTCAGGTACTTTGGCCTGTTCAGCATCGATTGCACGAAGTTGTTTTTCCTGCTTGAGTTCTGATGCAGGGCACCGACCTTCCTGACGGAGGAGCTTTAATTCGTTGAGTTTAAGACGTGCAGCGGCGAGAGAAGTCTGCGGAAAGTTGCCAATTTTGACCCGAGCAAGTTTTCCTGTCACAGGACTCGTGTAGCGGTAGAAATAAGACTTAATACCTGCCGCACCACAGAAGAAACGTAAACCACGAATTTCGCTAATATCAGCCTTATCTTTGTCACCAGACCTCACCATTTCTCTCGTTTTAAACAACAGCGGCCTTCCCTCTGGTTTTCCTCCCTCACAGACTCCGTTATCATGCAATCTGCGCATTTATGAAATGCCCCAGCATTCATGAAAATCAATGAGACGTGAAACTCAATGAGAACAACAAACATCACTAACTCATTAAAATTTAAGAAAATGGACATCATAAACTGATGAGTACACTAGAGAATTTCGACGCCCACACCCCAATGATGCATTGGTGTTTTATTATTGATTAACATAGATATTTATTGAAATTTAATTAAAACCTACAATTCAACCTATAGTATATGCAAACAGTGCATACGAGATATCCATAGTTTTCGGGATCTTTATTCATGGCGCATCGCCAGATACTTACAAGCCCTATAAGAACCCCCTTCCCACTTAATGCCCTACAAAAAATCTTTCTGTGTACAGCATGTAAGCTCTACGAACGTCTGCTGGGTGCCAGAAGCGGACGTTGATGTTGGATGAAAATTAGGCCAGAAGTTTTTTCTCTGGCCTTGGCGATCAGTTTGACAAGGCGAAATCGATAGCCTTACGGATAGTCACTACCTGTGCCCTGACACATTCTTCCAGAGAGGTTTCTGCACTGTCGGGGTAAACTTCAGTGGTTGTGGTGAAGGGGGCTCCGGTGATCGTGGCACATAAATGATATGCACCGTTGTCGTACTCAATCACGCCCGGGCTCACTACTGGAAAACCAAGCATGTTCCCCTCATGGTCAGCTGGGGCGATATGTGTAACCTTCTCCACAGCGTCAATAATTGCACGCTGGAAGTCGAGCCTTGAATTCTGTCTGTCGCTGACGAGGTAAAATCCATCCGGGATAGATTCTGGTTCGTAAAGTTGACCATCTCTTGCCGCGAGCGCCGGGCTGAACTCACTTTCATCTGTATCTGTCGTTTCATGTAAATCGACATGAACCAGAAATCGCCCTTTTATCCCGGAAACGAGCTGCATTAAGCTTGTCGATTCTTCTGCGCTGCCTTGGGCGAAAAATTGCCTGTTAGGATCGACGGCATTGTAATTCCAGCGGGCCACACGTTCATACGCCCACGGGCTGACGCAGGGTACAACAAGCAAGTTTAATTTCCCCGCATACTCTTCCTGACAATCGCACAAAAATTCCAGAGCGCCAAGAACACCACTTGTTTCATACCCATGAACACCGCCGGTAATAAGGGCAACAGGGAGCGTCTGATCCCAGTCCTGTGACTTTGCCGCCATCAGAGGATAGAAATCATCACCATATTGCAACTCGCCATACTGAACGATGTCATAGCGCTTAATAAGCGCCTGAAGCACGTCGAGGACATCATTTTTATAGCTTTTGACACGCGTCTGTCTTTGTTGCCATATCTGCTTTTCTGTCCCGGTCCAGGGCTTGCCTGGGGTACCGATCGGGTAAAATTGTTGAATTGTCATACTTCCCTCTGAAGAATTAAAAATTTCAGCGGCCGCGGGCTGGCAACAGGACCGATAACAGGGAAGCGCTGATGATTAGCATTGCTCCCGCGATGGTCTGACCGTCGGGCCTCTGATTTAAGAACAGCCAGGCGAGTATCAGCGCATAAACAGGTTCAAGAACAATCATCATTGACACCGTGCGCGCCTGTAACCTCTGTAGCCCCCAGGTGAGCATCCAGTATGCGAGTCCAGTACATAAAAAGCCCAGAATGCCAATGCTGACAATATCATGACCGTTACTGTAATACAGGTCCGTCGTACCACCGGGCAGGGTTGTAATTAAACATCCGGCGCACTGCCACCAGGAAGACTGAGTTGCCGAGGCCCGAACAGGTATATACCGGTTAAAGATAATAATAAGTGCATTGCTGAAACCAGCAGCGAGAGACCACAGCAACCCATTCATGGCATCTGCATATCTGGTGTTCACCGGCGCTAATATATACACGCCGGCCACAATCATTGTCATCAGCACCATATCCAAATATGCCAGCTTTTTATTTGCCAGAGCAGACTCAATGATAATGACAAAGGCCGGGAACGTTGCAAACCCGAGCGTACCGATCGCGACTCCTCCTTCCCTGACGCCCATAAAAAAACAGAACCAGTGTCCGGCTAACAGCGCACCATTCAGCATCAGTTTGCTTTTGTCACGCCAGGGGACCGTAGGACGAACGTTGTCTGACAGGCAGAGCAGGCCACTCAGGAGGACAAGAGCAAACAGACTTCTTCCAAATACAACCGCAGTAATCTCACTCTGGACATGCTCACCAATAAGGGCGGACAACCCAAACAAAAGGGTACATAGCTGGATGGCAAGATATGCCCTGATATTATGCATCTGTCACCTCACAAAACGCTGAGGCGAATTTACCCATACAGGTGTTATCCGTAAAATGAATAATATACGGCAACAGGATTCGAATATCGGATAGGTAAAAATGAGCAACTCGCAACTCGAAATCAGCTGGTTAAAAACCTTTATCGTGGTGGCCCGGACGGGATCAATGACAGAAGCCATGTCGTCGCTCTGCCGCTCGCAATCCGCGATCAGCATGCACATCAAAAAAATCGAAGAGGCGCTTGAGCGTAAGGTTTTCAACCGCGAGGTGAGAAAACTCACCCTAACCCTGGCGGGCCAGGAGCTGTTAGTGCATGCCCAACGAATTCTGGGGGTGTATACAGAGGCCATGCAAAGCCTGGCAGGTTCGAATGTAAACGGCAAAATCAGCCTGGGGATCCCTGATGATTACGCCGTCCGGTATCTTCCGGATGTACTCAAAGCATTCGGGGAAAAATATCCGGCAATAGAAATCTCACTGTTCTGCGAACCCTCCCTGACTCTCATTCCCAAAATTGAATCTGGGATGCTTGATGTCGCCATTGTCACCCGGGATAAACCCGGACGCGGAGACTTTCTTTTCAGTGAACAACTGGTATGGACTGGAGCGGAAAACAGCATAATCAGAGAGGACCGGTGTCTGTCTGTAGCCGTTTACGAATATGGCAGTGAAGCCCGCAAAAAAGTGATGACCGCCCTTGAACAGCTACCTTACGGCTACAGGATCGCTTACAGCAGCCCCTATGTGGCAGGCCAGATTGCAGCTGTTGAAAGTGGCATGGCCGTTGCTGTGCTGACACGGTGTAGCGTCCCGGAATCTTTAAAGATCATAAATTCAGAGCAATTACCGGCATTACCGTCACTGGAGGTTGTAGTTATTTCCCGCAATAACACAGCTAACTCCACGTTAAATGAGCTCCTGGTGAATGAGATCAAGCTTCAACTCAGTAGATAAGCGATGGACAAAAATATCCGCTTTTCGCTCAGTGCAGACCTTTAGCTCAGTTACTTGGCCCGCTGCGTGTCAGGAGCGGTCTTTGTTATAATTGTGCTCAAAATTTCGTTTAGCTTCCCTGATGATATCCAGGTAAGGTAAAGGCTTTACTGTAGAAAACGTGCAGAGAGCCGATCGCCGAAAAGCATGATGGCGAGACCGCCCAGCATGACCAGCATTCCTCCCAGCCTCAGCAACGAGACTGGCCGCCTTACCGCGGCCAGCAGGCCAAAATGGTCGATCACCTGTGATGAGAGTAGCTGTCCGACAATCGCCAGCCCGAGCAGGGCTGAAAAACCGATTTTTGGTGCGAGCACGACATAGCTGAATAATGCGCAGGCACCGATCAGTCCGCCCATCAGGCTCCATGCAGGCTGCGAAGGAATAGCTGCAAGGGATATGAATAGCCCTCCACGTAGCAGAGAGTAAATTCCGAGGCTGAACGCCCCGGCAGCAAAGGAAAACAACGCGGCGGTGACCGGATCCCCTCCGAGCCCTTTAGCAAGCTGACTGTTCAGTGTCGTCTGAAGGGTAATACCCAGACCTGCTGCAAAAGCTATCAAATAATAAATCGTGCTCATGTTGTTCACCTCTGTCAGTTTGCCTGGACCAGCGGCAGGAATTTTTCCACAAAGATGTCTGGCTTATACCCTGCTGCCGCAAAAAGGTGCTCGCGAGATTCATCAATGGCGGCGCGAAGGCGGTCGCTGTCGACACCCAGCACTTTGCCGTTCTGCTTAACGATGCGCCCGCCGATCATGACGGTATCAATGTTGCTGCGTTCCGTGGCATGTACCACCGTGCCGAAGGCGTTTCCGTTCGGATAGAGGTTTATGTCGCCGGCATTAATAAGGATCATGTCAGCCTGTTTGCCTGGCGTCAGGCTACCTACTTTGTTCTGCAGCCCTGCACAGTAGGCGCCGTCGACGGTCGCTGCCTTGAGAAGCTGCGCTGCCGGGAGCGTTGTTAGCGAATGGTCTGAGCCACAGCAGTGCTGCTTATGCATGCCCATAACACGCTGCAGGTAAAATGCCACGCGCATTTCCATAAACATGTCGGTGCTGTATGAGGTTTCATTGTCAACGCTTAAGCCAGGTTTGATGCCATGACGCAGCGCGGCCTCAATAGCGAACATCCCGCTTTCGATGCCATAGTGCGAATCAGAGCGCGGACAGACATTCACCCGGACACCGGCTTCCCTGAGAATTTTCCATCCCTCGTCCGGCAGCGCAGTGCAGTGATTGAAAATATTGTCCGGTCCCAGTAAGCCCTGCTGATGCAACGATTCAAGCTCGGCGCTCATTTCAGCCCCAAAGAATTCAGTGACAATGGGTAGCCCCAGTCGGCGGGCTTCAGTCCATAATTCCGGCTCCAGCTGTGCCATGACTGCGAGAGACACTAGGCTTTCAGGGTTATTCCGGAAATACTTCTCCTGCAGTCTTCGCCAATTACCCGGCCAGTGTGCTCTGTCCCATTCTCCTGATACCGGGGCACCGGAGGCATGAATGGCACGAATGCCTGAATCAAGCAGGGCCTCCACGGCAGCGTCCGAGTGTTCAGCTGTGCGGCTGTTGTGCGAATTATCAATGATGGTGGTGATACCTGCATCAATGGCACCGAGAGCAGTCAGCAGGTTACCGACATAAATATCAGACGGGCGATAGTATTTCGCAAACGAAAAGTGCGTGGCGTTGCTGTAGTCTTCCAGGCAGGTTGCATTCGGGTTGATGCGGCGCAGCTGTCCTTCCCATGAGTGGCGATGAGAATCGACCATGCCCGGCATAGCAATCATGTTCGTGGCATCAATGATATGGGCACCCTGTACGTCAAGATTCTTTCCCACCGCGGTAATGGTTGATCCGGTGATAAGAATATCACCGCGTTCAATGTTACCGATGCTCTCATCCATGCTCAGCACCGTTGCGCCACGAATCAAGGTCGCTGGCGGTGTTACAGTCTGGTTTTTAACAATATTTCTGATGTAATCGATCATTAACGTTGCCTCATTCCTGAATTATGGGGAAACGATACGTCATGACATTTAACCCAAAAAGATGCTTAAACTGTTTTCATAATTCATAATTTACGAATAATAAGATTCACGCTTTGCACGGAGCAGGACAATGGATCGGATACAGGCGATGCAGGTTTTTTTACGTGTAGCTGAGGCCGGAAGCTTTGTACGCGCAGCAGAAACACTGTCGCTACCTTCTTCCACCGTCACCAGCACGATTAAAAATCTGGAGAAATATCTGCAGGTGCGTCTGCTTAATCGGACGACAAGACGAGTGAGCCTCACCCCTGAAGGCCTGCAGTATCTTGCCCGGTGCCGGGAGATCTTGTCGTTAATTGAACACACTGAATCCAGCCTGACCGATTCTGTCAGGCGACCTCAGGGTCGGCTACGGGTGGATATGCCTGGTGGGATCGCCCAGTTCATCGTGATGCCAAATCTTAAAGACTTCTACCGGCTCTATCCGGATATCTATCTGATGATTGGCATAAGCGACCGGCAAGTTGACCTTGTACAAGAAGGCGTGGATTGTGTCATCAGAACCGGAGAATTAACTGACTCCACGCTGGTTGCCCGCCCGCTTGGACGGTTTCGCTGGGTAACCTGCGCCTCTCCGTGCTATCTCAGGGAATATGGTATCCCTGAGACGCCAGAAGCATTATCGGAGCATCGAGCGATCCATTACTTTTCCGCTTCGGGAAGACGAAAGAATGAACTGCGTTTTACGCGTGGTACTGAATCATTTTCCGTCCCCGTTAAAGGTGATGCGGCCGTTAACGAAACAGGGATTTATATCAAAATGTGTCTTGAAGGTTTCGGGCTTGCGCAGCTTGCTGAGAATATTGTGTCTGAACATCTGCAGAAGGGAACGCTGGTCGAGGTTCTGGTTGAATGGCAGCCGCCTTCAGTCCCGGTTACCTTGTTGTACCCACATCAACGCTTCCTTTCTCCCACGGTACGTGCATTTGCGGACTGGATAGCCGGAATCATTTAAATTTGCCGCTACGATGTGCGAACGTCTGCTTTTCGCTCAAAACGGACAGTCTTGCCAGCGCCAGAAGTATGCCATTCAAACCAGGAATCGGATCTCAGCTTACCTTCTTAATCTTTCTGATAAGTAGCCAGCTTAGATCCGGCTTTAACAGAAACCGGATCTGCGGTGGGGAAGTTAATGATTACTGCAATTATTATGACAATCCGACTGAATTGTTCACTGAGACGCAATAATGCATTTATAGCAATAATTCAAACTCAATCCTGCATTTAAAGGAGCAAAAAGGGTTGCAGCGCAAAGTCATTCTTCAGACTCACCATCGGAGTAATGGCGAGGCGGAGTGATGACAATTTTTTGAGCATCCCGTCCTGAACCCAGTTTAGGGGGGTGAATGAACCCTGCCTCACTGAGTAACTCAGCCAGTTCCCATAATTCCGGACTATGAGGTATTTTTCTGAACCGTTCCTGTGGTAGCAAACCATGATAATTCACATTGGCAAAACTGTTCAGCACCACTGTAACCATATTTTTATCTGCATCTCCGGAAGTCAGGCAAGCCCTAAGCAGCGGTAACCTCAGGGCATCCTCTAACGTCCAGCGGTTGAATTTAGCGAGGGTGTGCAAAGACATAATACGACTTTGCCCAAGAAGCGCCGGATCTTTATCTTTTAACCATCGCAACGCTCTCACCTTAGAATTATCGTTAATTCGATGATGATCGAATATCATACGAGCCAGCTCCACATCAAAATCGTTTTCGATATAAAAAATTTCGTCAGGATCTGAGGATAGCAGTGGAGGCCAATCGGCAATTAAATTGCTCAGCAGTGTATTCATCTTCATTGTGTTTTGCTTGTCACCACACAGAGCGGTATATAATCCAGTAAAAACGTCCAGTATTGGTGCAAGTTTATTTTCTGAATACAACACCTCAGCAGTACGCAGAGAAATTGTTTTGGGGACGTCAATGAAGCAAATTTTAAAGCAAGGAATTAGGAGTAACAGTGTTTTTTCATGGAGGTGCGGTGAGCAAATAAACTTCACAAGGAAGTTATTTATTCCATGAGAAGATGAAAAAATCATTTCTGATGGTTTTAAATTGGTATCGTTATCGTTTGCCCACTGAACAACTTCGCTACGATGGTCAATTTCATCGTCATGCAGTAATTGGACAAGGTTCGATATTGAAGGCAATACCCTGTCCTTATTAATTAGCATGCTGTATATATTTCTTTTTTTAATTTGATTATCTATATTTTGATTGTCAGTCCGGTTAGTGATTGTTTTTAGCGCATCGACCTGAAATTCCATCTCGTTGATCAACAGTTCAGTAGTGTCAAGAGAAATATTTTTTAAGCCAAGCAGTTCATGAACACGATTGGTCTCTTTAGATTTAATAAAAATCGAAGAAATAAACGCATTAATATTTTCATAAATTACCGTTTCCAGATGCGGAATATGTAGCGATTCAATCAGCATCAGGGGGCGACGTAAGAATTCCCCCTGACTTATGTTCGTATCCCGCGTTAAAGAGCGACAGATATTTTCTATATTTACATCACTGAAAGAAAAAAGTCCAAGACTGACTATGTTATGAAGACACTCTTTTTGCTCCTCATTATCGGCCAGAGGTATGTGCGGTAACTTAATATTCATTTGACGGATATTTTCAATAAAAAAATTGCTATATCCGTCAGGTAGACTATTGAGGATATTCACCTGAGTATTAATGAGTCTTTTTATATAATGAATATTACTCACTCTTATTAGTTGCCTGCCAGAATTTTGTACGCAGAATAAACAGGCCGTTATTTCGTGCACTATTGAAAGGTGGATATGCTCACAAAGCAGCGTGACCAGTTTCATCAGAATGTCTTCATGAGAAACAAAAAAGTTCAGATATCTTAGCCGTTGCTCTATTGACCAATCTTTCAGTGTCATTTCCAGCAGAAACAGACTTTTCCCTCCCTCGTCAAGGCCGAGTAAAAGCATAAGGTTTTGCCTTAGCGTAAGGGCATCGTTGTCAAGCAACCACGTTATCACAGCAGGATGCTGGGCATTATAGCGCTGTAAAACGCCCAGTTTTCTGAGGCGGTCAATAACGTTGTAAGTATTATCCAGATGGAAATGAAATGTTTTTTCCGGTTCACTACCAGCCATAACAGCCTTGAGAAAAGCATTATCATTTTCACTTAATCCTCCCGCCATAAAGATAGAACGATAGAACATATAATCTGTGGATAAATATCCATTTGAAAGCAGAAAGAAAATGAAACCATGTTGTTCATTATCACCGTGATCAAGAATTACCCCTGCTTCAGACTGGATTTTAATCCATTCAATAAATCGTGCATTCGTTAACCTGATGGAAATTTCAGACACTGTCTCAAAATAAATTTTCTCTTTAAGCGAATCCAGTGAGGAAAGCTTAGATTTAATTTTTTTTAAATCATCGTTGTTTTTAGCATCAACTATAGGACATCTTTCGTTATATTCACTTCTCAGGCGTTTTGTTTCATTGCCACTTGTCTTAAAGAAATACTGATTTTGATTTATAAGAACAGTATTGATCTCTCGTTCATTCAAAATGTTAAAAAAAACCTCCTCTTCTTCGATTGCCTCTTCCAGCGTTATTCGCCTGTCAGTCTGAAAGATCAGTAAATGCTTGTGGTTTTCGTTTATGTAAGGTTCAAGTAACTCTTTGCGGAGCGCCTTCCTTCCTTCATTTTTTTCTTTCTCAATTTTTTCAAGTAACTTTCTGGACTCTTCAATATCATTATCAGTCGATGCCAGTATGTCATTTTGAATATCACGATCTATATATTCTTTGATAAAATTATATAGAATTCCCTTTTTACTATCTATGCTATGATAATCCTCTGCGCAAAGATTTTTGTATGCTATCATGGCTAGAAGTTTTGTCAGATTTTCGCGATTATTAACAATATTCTGATAAAGGCGAAATTCATTCGTGATGTTATGCATCACCCGCATATTAGGAATGAATGTCGCGATACGGGCAATACATTCGCTTAACCCTTGTTCTTTGAGTTCTTCTTTTTTGAATTTTTTACTGAAATGATCGGAAGCATTCTGATTATCCATGACAGGAATCACTGGCATGACAAAATCGAAAAATTTCGTTCTGGATTCAACGGAGTTGAAAACTCCATCCCTGACAGCATAAATAAACTTTACGGGCTTCCGGTCGGAAAGACAATTATTGATTATCTGATTAATTTCCCGAAGCTTTATGAAAATCCGACCTGAATTAAAACGGTCAAGATCCTCGAATATCACCACATCATACCTTGTTGAGTCAAAAAAATAGACGATCTCATCAATGTAGATATTCAGTAATGAGGGAGATGATGGCCGTGTTGTAACTGCCCCTTTCAGGAGGTCCACTTTATCCAGACTTACTTTCCTATCAAATATGCCAATGCGATGCAACTGGCTTAGAAGCAATCCTAACGAGCCTGCCAAAGAGACCACCACTCCTGCCAGCCGTGCCGCAAAAGGACGTTCAAGGAGATAACGGCTAAATACTTCCGGCAAGGATAACTTTGCCGTGACGTAATGCGGGGCCAGGAAAAAAAGTGCTATCCCGGTCAGTAGCATGATCCCCGTGAGCAACGTTGCGGACTGCGCTATTTGCTCCACAGTAACACATGAGATACGATCAATACGTGAGTAGGGTAGCTCATGTTTTTTATTCTTGTAAAGGATCTGTTGCAGGATACTGTATTCAATAGATTTTTCGACGGAGCTTATAGTTTTCTTTTCTTCCTCTTTACTGCCCTCCGCGCTACTTGTGTTGGCATCATCCGCATAGTTCTGCATGTCAAAATCTGCAAGAGAAACGGTTAGCACTCGTAGTGCCCCGTCTTTAGCTTTACACCATGTTTTTATTACTGAACTTTTACCGGCACCATAGGGGCCTGTGACTGCAATGTTCCTGATGTCGCGTTGCTCATACGCAAAATTCAGCGCATCTATATAGCTTCTGGCCTTTTCAGGCTCCAGTTCTGTAGGGGTAAGCGCTTCATAGCCAAAAGAACACACTTCACCGCCGTCATTCTCTGCATGGTTAGGCATCAGCCACGGTGTAAACATTATCATTTAAATCAGTCCGTTTATTATTTTGGATAGTATTTCACCAATTGTTTTTAAGTTCTATCACAAGCCGAGCTGGACCTGTCTTACCTCAGGTTTTTATGGTTTCCGGCTTTTGGGGTTTTCGGATCTCAGGAGAAGAAGGAAGACATTGCTGCATAGAAAGTACTAATAGGTGAGAATTGTTGCTATATCTGGATTATTGTCTTTTTTGAAATAAATAGTGATTATTATTGCTATGAGTGAATAAGTCAGCCCGACGCCGAATCAGCGACTAAGCGGCACTCATCGTTTCATCCTGATCTGCCGTTCTGACCTGTGACATCGTGGCTGCCCCTGAATTCCGCTTTGTGCCAAGCGGACGTGATGCACCTCTGTTAGGATCACCAAATTTAATGAGCCACTACAACATTACGGATCGTTAGGCAAAATAACAAAAACATAGGCTCCATTTGGTTAGGATACTTATTAGTTTAACGATAGAATCTGAGGTCAACAATCTGTTTTTAATGGAGATTTAGAGTGTGGCAAAATTTTTCTTTAACGCAAAGTTATGGGGAGCGACCGCCTCAATTCCCGTAATGAAAATGCTTGCGGAGCAGGCAGAAGCAAATATATCCCGTGCGCTAAGTGATGTCGATAAGCCCGAGGCCATTGAGCCAGGAGAGTTTCCAGATGAAAAACATCATGAAGATGGACGGATTACAACGTTTCAACGCACATACTATACATGCGGATCATGCGTAGGGTATGATGAAAATGAAGTTAAATCTGAATACAAGCACCTGATAGCGCAACTTACTCGCCGCTCAGCCTTTCTAACCATATTTGGTCTGTTTGAACACCGTATGGTTGATTGCCTAGAACTTATGGATGACCTATCAGGTAAGGTTACTAATAAAATACACAAGACAGTTGAGGATTGCCATAAACGCCTCAAAGAGAATTTTGGCGGTGGAAACATTAAGGATATCGATCATCTATCAGTGATCAGAAATATTATGGCCCATAGCGATGGTATAGCAGATAACTATAAGATGCTTTCCTGTAAGCAAACCAAAAAAACTGACTCTGAAAAGCGACTCCTGCGAGCCATTCCTCGCGCTATAGCTGAGAACGCTGGCGTTTCAATTACTATTTTTAATAATGTACTGATGGATGAACGATTTCTGTTGTATGTCGTGGATGAATTTGAGCGCTATGTTGATGAGTTGAACACCGCGATCTTAACTTACCAAACGAAAATCAGTGAGAATCTTTAAGCAGTACCTGACAATTCTGCTTCTGCTGGCTGCAGTAATTTCGTGCGCTCAATCGGAAATAGCTATTAGGTGCGGGCAGGATTGATATTGTCCTAAAGATCCAATTAATAATAATCGGATTTTCCCATGAAAAGTTTAATAGTACTCAGGAGCCAGAAGTGAAGTTGAAGGAGCTATTGATGAAAGTTGTGAAAGTTGTAAAGGAGCAGGTTATAAGTACCGTTATATCGGGAATAATATGCATAGTGGCTACAGTAGGGCTTTTCCATTTCACCTCACAGCCAATCCGATCTGCTGATGTTCGTGAAAAATTAGTTGAAATGGCTCGAGCCTGCATCCAGCAGCAGTTTGCCACACATTTATACTCAGTGGCGTTTGACTCAGTGGCGAGTGAGTCCCTCGACCTAAGCACCTCAAACTCCGTAGTAGTCTACGGAAGAGCTGTGAGCACAAATGGTGCCTCTAGCCGCTTCCTGATGATCTTCGAACCCTCCGGGCAGAGTTTGATAGATAAAGTGGTTGGCAGACCTGGATTCTACGATATTGGGTATTGGGCAATCATCCCGGATGCAGGGGATGACGAAGTCGTGGCTTCTTCAGTGAGCATTGAAGATCTCGACAAAGATGGTAACAAGGACATACTTGTCCGCTTAAAGTCAACTTACGCGGATGGCGTATCCAAAGGGCTTCTTATACTTAAAAAGGATATCCATGATGTATGGCATTTGATGGGGCTTCCATCAATGACAAAGATCATGTATTCCATTGCCGCAGGTCAGTCTCCCCAGCCGGAAGGCCTTCACCCTTCACTCTCGGCAATACAATGGTTTAGTAATGACAAAAAACTCAAACCTAAGTCTGATATCAAACAATACCTTAATTGGAAAATTGACGAATATAACTGGCAAGTCACTGATACCACTGGTAATCATTCTGTGTGGATGTTCAGAAATGGCACGAAGATAAAAATGTTCGAGAATGGACAAGCAGGCTACAAGCACTTTGGTGTACTGGTCAACATCGATGATGACGAGGCGATACAGGGAAGCCATCATCTCATGGTCAGTTTTTTTAAGATAGAGAATAATAGTTTGGTTCCTGATCCGAATTGGAACTGGGCTCATCCCATGTTCTCTATCGGGTTAGAGGATAGCCAGGAAGTGGAATTGAGTGAAATGCAGGAAGCGGGCTTACAAGCTCATGTTTCAGGGAGTTCCGTTTTCGGCCTTACAGAGTTTGGGAAAATGGACTCAGATTAATATTCGCTAACCTTATCAACGAAGAGCAGGTCACAGACATAGCCTATTATGTTTTCAGAGGAGTAGGTGCTCAAGAACGCCCCCTGATAAGCCGTAAATTCTGTCGCGCAAAATCGTCTCAGATGATGCAGGGATATTAAAAACACCTTGACCTGTTCACCATTAATTGACACGTTGGACTGGTAGCTAAACCTTCATCAGCAGAAAGGTATAAACCTCCGCTAACCGTTCGTAGCAGAACTGATCCCTATGCGTGGCGCTAGTAGTTGAGGCTGCTAACATCAAACTGCGTTGAGAAAAAAGAACATGTCAATTATGCTTGATTTGTATTAGCCGTTTTTTGCCGAAGTAGCATTGAAGCGCAAACTTAGCCGGTGCAACCAGCGTTGGCTCTCCATTGAGCCAAATGCGAATATTCTTTGTTTAAGAATTATTTTTATAAGATAATCCCTCAAAGTTGAAAATATACAGGACTCACTGATGTGCGCATACAGACCCCCAAGCGTAAGGAATTTTAAGCTATTCATAGGTGAACTTACAGCAGAAGCAGCTGCAGTTCATATTTCATTATTAGAGTCCATAAAACTCGAACATGAAAATGAGAAGTATTGGAGTGAAAAGGCTGAAGAGGCAAGTATAAAACTTGAAGGCATAAAATCTGAACGAGTAATAAATAGTCAGAATAGACTCGCTATTGTAGCGCTTTATAGTGGATTTGATTTATTTCTGGAAGAAATTGAATCCGAATGCAAACACTTTGGCTTTCAGTGGAAAAGAACAGATAAAGCATCTCCTTTAGAAATTTTACAGAGCAACTTTACTAAAAAACCATTAGATAAAACATATTTTCGGTATGAATCTGACTCTGCAGATTATTTTAGGCTATTACGCAATTCAATTGCTCACCCAAGTGTGGAATGCAAAAAGAAAGCAATTGAATATTATAATTCTAAGAGAAATTCCCTCAATTTCGTGCAAGAAAAATACACAATGATTTCGGCTCCAAATGAACCAAACAACTTATCATTTCATGATATTAAGTTTTGGTGCCAATTTCTTTTAGACTTTACAGAACAAATGGCTGAACTTCTTGAACCTACGGAGAAGATGATTTTTGATAGTATTCCTTTCAATACTTGGAGAAAGTATGGGAAAGATCACGCTAAGATAAAAAAAGTTGCTAAAAACTATATACATTCACAATACTCTTATGACCTTGACAAATCTGATAAAATCATAGAAAGTTTCTACGACTCACTCGCTTAATAGGTAAAGCAACTCCCTTCATAAGAGCCTTGCAATAGGGCTCTTATGAAGGAGTAGCTCTGAGTTCGATTCTCAGGTGAGTCACCAGCTAAAGCTAAACTGATTGTTAGCAAGCAAATCTTTGTTTCAACCAACCTTCTAAATATAGAATAGACAACAGTGGTAAGGTCTGCACCTCGCTCAGAGCAGACGTTCCTTATATCTGGCTATGTTGATCTTTGGGCAAGAGGTCATCACACTGAGTTTATCAACTGGTGATGAGCCTTAGCTAACTGAATGGCCCTTTAATGTTTTTTCTCAATCAAAAGGTATGGATGAGCCCAGTCAGTAACCTCTTCACATGAAACAAACCCATCGTGCTCCAGTGCACATACCCCTTTGTGGCTGATGACATAATCGTACACAGCCTGGCTTTCCAGGCCCTGTAACATGTGCGACAGCAGCTTACGTCGCATCACATCCGACTTCCAACGTTTACGTGATGCCTTATCTTTCCAGGTGATGTTGAAAGGCTGCCCTACCGCATTAGTAACGCATTTACCGTAACGATTGGTTTTTGCTTTGGCCTCGTAACTATCCAGCAAAAAAGCCAAATCTCGCCGTAAAGGCTTCAGAAGGCGTTTCCAGCGTTTCAGTACTCGTTCAGCCTCTGCCTCACCTAGCTCACGATTCAACAAGCGTCGGGTACTGGATTTAAGTGATAGGGTAACAAAACCAGCATTGAATACACTGGAAAACCGGAATTGCTTAACCAGTTCTTCCGCAATACGTAGTACCCGGCAGATATAGCTCGTTTCCAATACTTCAAGGCTCTTTGCCAAAATACCAATACTCAACAGCTCATGCCGCAGAATCTCAAACTGGCATCCCTTGATGTCATAATTGACACCACGTGCCAGACACACCCATTTAATACCAGAAGGCAGGCTCTGAAAGCCTGTGCCAACCTCAAAGGATCTTCCGCCAATGTACGCGGTTTTATAAGATTGCCTGTAAGCCACCGTCAACGGTGACTCTTTCACCAGCTCCACGCCTGTTTCAGCAAGTCGAGAGAGAAAATTGAAAATGAATACTTTATTCTTCGTAGTGGGATTCTCGTTATAGTAATCCAGCAGTGCATCCAGATTGATTTCAAGCGGCTCAAGATTGTTCCAGACTCCCACAACCAACTCCCTGAAGGCAGCGCTAGGGATATCGCGTTTAGACTGCTCATGTTTGGCATGCTGCCCTCGATCAATGGCAATCCCAATCAGTTCATCAAATGAGTAACTTTTACGCTTGGTGAAAATATCCGTCAGATAATGGTAGCGATCCTGACGGCTAAGGTATGCCTCGCGGTCGTTGCCAAACAACTTACGCAAAAAAAGCTTAGAAACAGCATATTCCCGGCAAGAGCTTTGAGCATTGGAATACCCGGTTAGTTTGATAATTCCCGCGCATACCAGTGCCTCCATTGCACGCTCCTTGGTCGGCCCACTTTTCTTGAATACTCCAGGGAGTTTCGCCCTACCCAGCTCAAAGGGTACTGGCACAGAATAAGACCATTTTTTATTCGCCTTAATCTTTGCTTTTTTCCTGTTCTTGCGACTACAGGTAGCAACACAAATAACGTGCTGGAGAAATACTGCAATATTACGATAAAAAGGGCGCCGTAGACCTGGAACACCATGGTAAGGGATACTGAAAACAACTTCTTTGAAATAATCCAGCGTTGAATCTGTGACAAGAATATTGTTGTACGTAATATATGGCTTCATAATTCACCTGTATATAGAGATCATAGCACCATGCTCTGACCCCATTTATTTACAACTGAATTACTCAAACCTTACGT
This sequence comes from Citrobacter sp. BDA59-3, assembly GCF_015167655.1. NCBI lineage: Bacteria > Pseudomonadati > Pseudomonadota > Gammaproteobacteria > Enterobacterales > Enterobacteriaceae > Citrobacter > Citrobacter sp. BDA59-3. The sequence goes on along the minus strand of NZ_CP063427.1, from coordinate 2,353,161 downwards.
GAACCCAACAAGGTTCAGATGGTTATTAGATGATGATAATATTGGAGGCTGGAGCCTCATGATAGCTGATACTGGATAATGGCTATAGTATGTAATGACATGTATATAATAATACAGCAACAGACCGTATATATAGCCCTGCAGATGCAGCTATATACCTTGCAGACGAAAATAGCGAATAAATATCAGCTCAGCCAGAATGGGATTAGCGGATACGTAAAACGTTACCGGTTATTAAGCGGTGGAACTTCCTCCCGGTGATATTCAATAGCGGTTATAGGCGCATGTACACATTCTGGAATTTGATCTTTTGATACCTCAACTTTGCTCAAAACCGCCGATCCTAGCAATTGTCAGAGTCAGGGAAAACCATAGGCGGTTTCCCCCTACCATTGTACGAGGTGCGGATCTGACCCAAAACGATACCGGTAGTTAGTCGGTCTACCACGCCAAAATCCGGCAACGTTGGGCGGTCTGGAAGAGTGTTTTTTTCAGATCACTCATTTCGGTTCTGCCTGTTAGCCAATCAATCAGCGAAGTAACTGGCCTGTGACTCTGCCGGACTGGTCGCCATACAACAGACTGATGACGAAGCGGAATACAGCCCCCCTTGCTTATGGCCGAATTGCTGGTAAAGAACCGCAGCCCAGCTCAGCGTGAATGCAGAATTGCACAGTCAGAGACCGGCTCGCCTACGAAGCCGCAATCACTCAATCACTTTTCCATAGCGCCAAATGTTTTCATCATGGTTAGCCTGCCAGTGCTGAGTAGTGTTGATCATCCATTTTCAGCAACTATGCGAGTTAACGCATTTACATACCCTCCCGATATCCTCTTTGAACGATTTCAGCGAAAAGCTCATCAACAAACCTTGTTGCGATTATGGGTATTCAGCGACAGAATGGTCATCACAATCGATCCGCATTTCAACAGATTGCGATCACTTACAACGTAAGGTTAAGAGGCTTATGAATACCGATTTGATGCCCAATTTCTGGAAGCTGTCACACGGCTGGAAGGAGTTCTCATTCCTGGATATGGTCGAATGTATTGATGAAAAGCTCGTCTACATTCACCGCACGACCGCTGGTAAAGGGCAGTCTTCTGTTAACCAGGCAGAGGAATTTGTAAACGCTCCGATTGGTGACTACTTCTATCTGACTCACGGTAATCAGGGTGTATACCTGCTTGGTCAGTTCACTGGTCCGGTTAACTACTTCACAAAACACAGTGATGGTTGGATGGACAGACCATTCCGGCTGATCCACAAAGCCAATGCCAGGGAGGCGTATTATGGCGTCGAGAAATGGTGGACACCTAATCACAACTCAACTTTTGTTAAGGTTCCGCACCACGAATATAATTTATTTGAAGAGCTGATATTGACGCCCTATTTCGATATCAACCTGAAAGATTTTTAGACAAATCTCAAGGATGATGTTCCAAGGAGAAAATCACTAAGCAATCACTGTAAAATAATAAGGGATAATGATGATTTATCAATGCTATTCATGTTCTAGAACAACCTTCGAAACAAGCTGTCCGTGGTGCTCTCCAGATGTATCTGGAACATTTCGGCAAATGACGCCATTAGATCCATCCTATTACCCTGATTTCCAGTACCAATCTAAAGGCATCATAAAAGATTTATTCGGTAAGAAGAAAGAGCAGTCTCAACTCAACGCCCTACTTGAAAATGTTCTTTTGAAATATGCTACACTGAAAGACCCTTATTTTACTAATTTCATTCATACATCAAGATTTTCGTATAACAATCAAGATAGTAACAGTAATATAAATAGTGAACGCAATAGTGATTATTCAGAGATCAGATTATTCCAGGAAGTACTGATTAGAAAAGGGTTCAACGAACTGGAGCAATTACCATCATTGTTAGATAAGCTATTGCTGACAACTTCATTCAACTCTATTTATTCAGGGTTTGCCCGTGAGGTTAAACGACATATCAAGCCAACCCTTACCGAGACATTAAAATCATGGATAGAAGAGGCCGGTACAACTTATCGTGCGGACCTTTCCTTATTCCTGTATTACCTGTGGAGTAATAATATTCAGTACCCTGCTATAGCATATAACGAGCAGGCAGAAAGTACACCAGGCACACCATTATTATCATTTGACTCTATCGAAAAATTCCTTGCTATCTGCGAGAGTATATATTTTGATATTTTAGTTGACAGATTAGCTACCCGCCTTGAACATTTTAATCCAAACAAATTTGTCACAATGTATCTTGTCGATGCAATGGATGGGTTCCAGTTTGAGGCCTTCCTGGTTGAAATATTCCAGACTATAGGATATGACGTTAAAGAAACCAAGAAAACACAGGATCAGGGGGCAGACCTATTCGTCACCCGTTTCGGGAAGAATATGGTTATACAGGCAAAGAATTATTCTGGTTCAGTTGGCAATTCGGCAGTGCAGCAGGCAATTTCAGCAAAAGCATTTTATGGGTGTGATGAAGCAATGGTTGTGACAAACTCTTACTTCACCCGGTCTGCTAAGGAATTAGCTGATTCTGCAATGGTTCGTTTGATTGACCGAAAAGAACTTCAAAACTACCTGGATGATTACAATCAGAAAATAATTGAAGATTTCCAGTCAGAATCATGAGGTCACAACGGAGTGGTTATAGGCCACTCCGCTCCCCCCTTATCAAGCTGTAAAACTATTCTTTCATAAACTTATCGAACTTGTTGCATACAAAACAATACCGGCGACCCACCTGCTTACGTTTATAAATAATCTGAATGGTACTGTACTCCTTGTTCACATCAGATAATAATATTCCCTGCTTTGTTAATAATGTCAGAATGCCTTTGCGCTGAGATTTCGACAAGTAGTTGTGTACCAGATCCTTATCAACTGCATATACGGCACGGCCTTTAACTTTGTGGATAATGACCGGTGTCTTTTTAATCGCCGTTTGGGTTACGCGATCATTTCCAATCAAATTTAAAAGATCATCCTTTTTACAAACATCAATAATTTCTTTCAAGGAGTTCCCTATTAGGGGCTTAGTCATTTCAGGTTCAGATAAAGCCACCTTAAGGGAGTTCAGGTAGCAGGTTGAGATCCCCTTCATAACATCCTGCTTTGTAAATGGTAAAACACCATATTTCACAGCCATGGAACCTGCTACATAAGCGATGGCAAAACGTTTGGCGATACGCACCTGAATGCCGGAGTTACGATCTACCTTGTGCTTATCCAGAAAGAACTCAATCCCTTTTTCAAGCTTCCGTTTCACATTTTCACGATCCTCCTGAATATCAGCCACCAGACGCTTGAGAAAGGCTGGTTTGGCGCTTCCGTAATAGTGGTGAGTTGCATCCTTGATCGCATGAACAAGTTCGTTGCTGGAATTAACATCATCTGGCAGTGATTCGAAGATCCCCATTTCAGCACCAGCATCTGCATGAACATCAATTACACGCACATTCTCGCCTTCAAGGCGCTCAATGTTCCCGTTAGCAGCCAGTTGTTGAAGACTGCACTCGCCCGTACTGAAAATGCTCACCTGCCATTCAGCAACTTTGTTCTCATAAATTGCCGAACGTGTTTTCCCTTTACCACCCGATAACGTGTACACGCGGTTCTGCATGATTTTAGCGGCCGCCAGTACGTCTTTATCTAACAGCTTCGACTCATCGAGAACCAGGTAGCTGTCGTTATGGGCCACGGCAATCTCCTCAAGCCCTTTATCCGTATTGTTCCACAGTACGACAATGTCTTTCGGCGATCCTGCTAATGACGCCAGCATGTAGGCACTGGAGGTTTTTCCTATACTACTCATCCCCCATAAATGAAACCCGCCCCCTTCCATACCTGAAAGCTTAAGGAGAAAGCCAGAAAATCCGCAGCACAGAGCCAACATAATGCGCGAGCTATGTAGCGCGTATGGAGCAACATTGATTTTCCATAATTTTAATGTTTCCTGTTTTCCCTCGACAGGTAAATGATTTTTTGAACTGGGGTGTAATATTGGTTTATCTCCTTTTATCTCACCAATGACTTTATCATTAGCACGTAAATAAGCATCACCATAAAAACCGGGCTTATAACAGAGTGTGATTACCTTATCCGTTTCCTTAACGACCTCCTGATGCGCCCGACTCCAGTATTCTTTAGTTACATTGGGATTATGCCCACATTTTAATAACGTTTTTTTTAACTCTAATACACTGACAAGTGCTAAAGCAGGGACAAGTACACGTGTTGACTCCAGCCCCTGCGAATCAGTGATTTTAATAAGGCGGTATGCAACTGGACATGATTCGGAAATTTTTGTACGAGCCAACAATGTAACAAGTAAATTTTCTTCTTTGTCACTTAATTTTTCTTTATATACTTTCATTAACAGAACCTCATTTTTATTTAAAGATCCCCTCGCAGTTATTACTATTAACGTCGTAATTAGGGCGTAAGGGATTCCTTGCATGATTTCTCATACAATATTATTATTTGGCAGAAAAATGCAGAAACGGTTTACGGCTGGTACATATCGCTAATAGATCATGACATTATTTTAATATCAAATGGTCACCATACTTCCTTACCTTATACATAAAGGTTAATCCTGCTGCCCCAATAGAATCTAACTTAACCAGAGAATCAGCATATTGCTTACTCAGTAGACGATATTTTTTAGTCCATCGCTTCCTTTTTCTTTCGTTGCTCCCCTGTAAATAACCTTCAGCATACTGAACTGACTCAATTCGCCCCCAAATAGCTTTAAACCGATAACTTATCTGTCGTAATGGGGCTTTTAACTTACTTACTAGCATGGGGCGATTTATTACATTTCCCCGCGTATTCATATTGTTCTTGTTCTTCATCTTGATACGTAGCCTTTTTATAGCCTTCTTGTCATTGGGAATGATAAGATGAAAATGGGGCATCCACTTTTTAATATCTATGTGGTAATCCATTTCAAACCCACCGATCACCATTCCAGAGAAGCCACATTCATTTAACCAGCGACGAAGCCGTGCTATTAATGCATCGGGCTGCCATTTTAATAGTTGATTGTCACAAAATGCATCCTGATAGAATATTAAAGTGATACTTCGCCATTTTTTGCTTTTCTTACATAAACGGAGCACTTCTCCAATCATTTCCAGTCGGTGTTTCCTGAAGCATTCAGGGCATGCAGCACTTCCGCAAGGATAAAGTGGATGACACTCTTTAAGTTTTTTAAAGAGATCCCTATAAACTTTCCCTTGGTATTTCTGCAATGATTTTTCCCTGAAACACTTTTCCGCTCGGACCTTCTCCACTGTTTCAAATTTCGGTAATGCTTCGGCTAACGCTTCATTCTTATCACTTAACCTTGCCAGTGGTATTTTCATTACTCTCCTAATTGATTTATTGTTGGGCGCTCTTCAATCCAACGCTGGATATCCTCATCTCGCCAGGCAACGGAACGATTTCCAGTTACCGAAACCTGATTTGGAAAATTTTTATTAGTAATCAGGCGATATAACGTTGCCCGGCTAATGGCACAGCGCTTTAATACCTCTTGAATCTTAATTAACTTGCTCTCTTTCATGTTTGCCTCCCCGTTAGCTGATGGAGCCATTTTATCAAACTCGAAATATCAGGCTTACAGGAGAAGCGGCTCTTAAAAATAAACAAATTCTTGGATTTTCCCGGCTAAAACCCTGATAGTTGAATCCTAAGAGCCGCTTCTCATCATTGAGGAGTCCTCGACTCTAAAAAGCTCAATTAATAGTCATTATTTTGTAAGAATTTCATGTACTGAGAGGTCATTGATGGCAAATAACAGCAACAAAACCGACAAAACAGCAGATGATACTGTTCTTTTTGATATCAAAGACATTAAACGCCAAAGGGATGCGGCAAACAAAGCCAGGAAAGAGAAAAAGTATACGGACTCAGGATTTTCAAGAACAAAGATATACTTAGGAAGGGACACTTATGAAAAACTTGCCGCAATATTCGAAGACCAGCGGGGAGGTGTACTCAACATTGGGGGGCGTAAAGACATTGATTCACTTAGCCGGGTTGTCAGCTACTGCATCAATAAGGTTTACAAAGAGGTGCATATCAAAAAGAAAGGTGGTCAGTTAGCTGATGTCACTCCCGCTTTTAACGCAAAAAGTCAGGAACTATACGATCTCTACCAGGCTGTGAGCTTCATGCATAGTAGGGGGCTAAGCATCGCTAAGATCAGAATGAAAATGCATGCTGATGGGTATCCTGCCCCCAATACATTCACGCTGAAGAGTTCGGGGAATCGTTTATCGGTCTGGACGGAACAGCAGGTAAGAGACTTGCTGGATTTAGAAATCCTCAATCAAGATATTGATGACCTTCAGAAGCGCTGATATCGACTGTAATGAGTTACCAGCATTTAAGCCGTTTGCTGGCGTTTATTTTCATGCTATCCCCCTGTTTCAGAAAGCGGAGTTACCAAGGAATAAGCTATGCCTTTTGATATCGACCAAGACGCACTTCGGGCCTCAGTATTCAAACAGCATTATGTTCCCGCTGTTGAGTCAATCGGAAAAATTGGGCGTTACTGGTTTGGAGGAACAAGGCAGGCCGCCTCAATGGTGGCATCCTTATTAAGAGAAAGTGGGATGTCGATCATCTTACATAATGCACCACCTCGCTGGGAATTCGTGGTTTACCTGACAGAAAGTGACGTCAATAGTGACGACCTAGATAAAATTGCGCTTCGTCGACATGAGCTGATTGAACAAGGTGTTGCAGAACGGGATTTACCTCTTTAATCATCACCAGCACCGCAACCTCTGTGATGCTTTGGCTTTCATGTCATCATCACGATAGTCGTACCGGGTTGTGGTGGTTATGTCGCTGTGCCCTGCCAGCTGGCGTACAGTGTTAATATCCACGCCCTGCTCTAACAAGCGCGTAATGAAGGTACGCCGCATGTCATGAGGAGTAAAACGCGCTATACCTGCATCATGCTGTAACTGCTCCAGGATGCCGGTTAAACCGGTCGTTGTCATCGGCTGGCTGGCGACCCTGCCGTTGCGCTGAATGCGGTTAAACAATGCATCCCCGGCCTCTTTCGCGCCACTGGCTTTAATCCATGCGCGGATGGCTTTATCTACCGCTGCCGCAACATGTATCTCCCGGTATTTACGCCCCTTCCCCTGCCTCACTGTAAGGATGCCGTTGTCATAGTCCCGGCACTCAAGGCTGACCAGTTCCCCGGCCCGCAAACCCGCACCGCAAAGTGTCATAACAATGGCGGTATCACGACAGCAGCGGATACGTTGCGGATGCCGTTTAGCAGCCTGAACGAGTGCACGAACCTCCTCCCGGCTGAGTGCCCTTCCCTTGCGCTGGTTATCGCCATTTACGCGCTTAACGGCCCGGATACGGGCAAGGGTGTCCGCCTCCAGGCAACTGAGGTTAAAGGCCGTCTGCGCAATGCCCCGGAGTGCTGACAACGCCATGTTGACCGACGACACGGCATAGCCGTCATCCAGCAGTGCCGCACGTACTTTAGCGACAGCGGCGAAGCTAAGTTGTTCCCAGGGATAACTGGCCGCATCCGCACCGCGTTTGAGTATGCTGGCGCTGCGGTTTAACAGGCTGGTGATACCCCTCCGTCCCGACGGGGCAAGACCGCTGATATAAGCGTCCAGCACGGTGGTTTCCACTACCGGCGAGACCTGGCGCAGCGCAGCCCTTCTCATGCGTTTAACCTGCTATAACATGTATTAAACCAGGTAACTGTCTGCATCACACCAGCCCTCGTTCAGCCAGTGATACCGTCTCCGTCCCGGCCACAATAAAGTGGTCCAGCAACCGTACATCCAGCATTTGCAGTAGCTCCTGCAGCCGCTTAGTTATCCGGATATCGCACTTGCTGGGTTCTGCCTCACCGCTGGGGTGGTTATGCACAAGGATGACCGCAGCGGCGTTATGCCTGAGTACCCGCTTAATAACCTCACGGGGATGAACGCTGACCGTGTTTAACGAGCCCCTGAACAGCATTTCGCGATGCAGAAACTGGTGCTGGTTATCGAGCAGGATGATGCCAAACTCCTCATGCTCCAGCAGGGCCATTTCATACATCACGTACCGCCGTACATCATCAGGGGAGCAAAGCTGAACGCCACGCTGGTAGCACCGGCTGATAATGTCGCGGGCCTGGTCCAGGATGCGGGTTTCACGCAGGGTAAACGTCGTCATGTTCAGAACTCCCGTTCGATGAAGTAAATGGCTTCGGGAAACAACTGGCGTCGGGTTGCGCCAGCACGAAAGGAGAAAGCTTTGCGGGGCATGGAGGTTCGCCCGTTGCTGTCGAAGAACCAGAGCGTTTCTTCGTCCATTCTGGTGATAAGGGACCAGTGGAACTGGTCGCTGAGCATAATCAGCCGGGAGTGGTCTGTTACCGCCAGAAACCGCCTCATTTCACTGAAAACCCGCCCTTCCACAAGACCGCGACTTCCGTCGAAAGGTTTGGTGATTTGGACCGGAAACTGGCGGTGGTAGTGGCCTTTCCGGAGTACCTGTGCAATCAGCCAGTCGAGCCGGTTTTCATCTATCCCTTCGGTCAGCCATTCATGCAAAGGCCAGCGTTGCTGATAGGCCTGAAGAAGTCGGTTCACGAGTGGTTTTCGCTTCACCCGACCGTCATACAGCCAGCTCAGCATATTCACCACACAGTACGCGCCGCAAAGACAGTCAAGCTCTCCCTGTACAGACGCGTGGATCCCTCTGTTAGCAGTCACAGATAATGTCTCCATCAATAATTAGCTGTCAGTGTGGCGGGATTAGCTTTCCCACATAACGGTGAGTGTGTAGATATTCAGGAAGTGGTAATGAACGAAATTTCTCTGCCAGAGTGCAAAAATGTCGCGCCCTTCCCCTGGGGGTAAATCACCGGCATAGGACAGGAAGACATAGCGCTGGCTCCAGCTGATATCGATTTCCTTTTCGAGCTCCGGGTCTGTCCCCATATATTTGAAGTCAGTGATGTAATCGAAATACCATTCATCGTTGCTGGAAATAAGCCTTATTTCGACCGGGTGAAAACCACCATTCTCAGCACTGTAATTGATATCTTTGAACAGCAATGTAACAGCACGAATATTCGGTTTAACTGGCGGCTTTTTACTGAGCTCAGCCAGTATAATATTAATGAGCTCCTGACTTACGGGCATGGACAGCCCTTCCTGACGGATAATATTCATTGTATTTATTCCGGTAAATATGCGTTTGGATTGATGACACAAACCACTAATTAACCCTAACCCGTACTGACTTTTCAGACGATAGACGTCCTCCCGCCAGAAGGGATATAAAATGAAACGCTAAGTTGGCTATTAGTTTATGCATCAGTTACTGAATAATATGACACTATCCAGTAATGACATTTTACCAGGAATATACTTACAAAGCAAATAATTTCACTAGGGAACTAATTTTCCAATATAAATATGCTAACCCAAATATTTATTTCTAAAGAAGAATGGCATAATGATTTACCTCCATGGCAGGTGGGCAGGGTTCCGGGGTGGTTCCTCCTGCCTGCCGTGGCGGGAAATAAAAGTAACCAGTTAAAGTTATTTATTATCGGGCGGCTATCCCGGCACAGTAAATAAGCTCATTACTGGTCTTTGAATTGCTCAAGCAAGCGCTCCCGCTCTTCCTGGGGAAGTTTCATTATTTGTTCAGCCAGGAGGGATACATCCTGATGCTGGCTGAACAAATCTTTGGTCACCTGCTTTAAAGCCTGCTCCATCAGCAATGCACGTGACGCTGGCGACATGTTACGGAAAAGCTGAACCCACAGACTCAGCTGTTTATCAGCTCCCGCAACGCTGAATGCGTCATCTTTGGCCCTGCTTCGTTCGTTTTCAAGCGACATCGCAGCAGCACTTATATGGTAAACCACACCTTTGCCGACTTTTCGCTTACGCCGGATTTCCGGGTGGATCTCTGCCAGCTTTTCAAGGCGCATTCTTGCTCCCCTTGCAGTGCCCGGCATCCCTTCAATGCGCGTAAATTCGTCAGCCGTCAGCCAGTCTCTGGTTTCATCTGCAACCGTGGAAGGTAAGGTTTTTTTGTCCATATTAGCCTATGCGTTACTCATCTAAATTCTTTCAGATATCAATGCGTTAATTCAAAAATCATCAAAAGATAATAAAAATACTTGAAAGGTATCTTTTGTTTGCATTTAATATCTGTGTACTGATTCCATGGAGTTAATACAGTGCCTAACTCAACAGCATCGCAGAAAAACCGGGGTAACGGAAGTTCCGGGAACTGGCATCGTGCCGATATTGTGGCTGCGCTGCATAAACGCGGGCTTACTCTTGCAGCCCTTTCACGCAGCCATGGACTCGCTCCCCGCACACTGAACAATGCTCTGGAGCGCCATTACCCTCGTGCGGAACGTATTATTGCAGAAGCTCTGGAAACGACGCCGGAGAGCCTATGGCCGGAACGATATGCCCTTAAGTCAGCGCGGCAAAGCAAGTAAGGAAGACAACAATGGCGACGACCATTACAGAAATAACGGAATGTTTTGAGTATTTTTTCAGTTCCCTTTACCGGCGTGAATTTGTGAAAACGCTGCGTCTGAATGAATGTAGCGAGCGGGAACTACTGCCATTAGTACGTTGCTATCTGCTGGGTTGGTTTGCGGATAACGTATCGCCAGAAGTCAAAAGCAGGCTACCAGGAACGGTATCCGGGCATGGTTTCATTGATTTTGTGATTGATGATGTGGCCGTTGAGTTTGCAGTCCGTAAGCCAACAGCAGCTCGCTCCAATGTCTCCGCAACCGTAAACAGCACGGAAGTGAAGAAGCTAATGAAGCACGACGGCAAAGCCCTGCTTGTACTGTTCGACTTCTCTGACACGCCCTATTCAGAAGAACAGATTGAATCTTTCCGTAACTGGCCCTCCCTGGGTCGGGGGAATCACCGTAAATCAGCTTTCAACGTTGTGTATTTCTTTGTGGAAAAACGCAGGCCGCTGGCACTGGGGAAAATCACCAAAAACATTCGTATCAGCTAACAGGATATTTAATGATGAAGAGAATTATTACTGCATTAGTACTGACAGCCTTAGCCCTCCCGACAATCGCAGCTCAATACGCTAAGCCAGGTGCAGTTTTAACGCTAAAGCCAATGAACGGTAATGCAGAGTTCAGCATCAACGCATCAACCAAAGATGGCTCAGGGATCTGCAACATGGAAGGTACAGCACAACAAATAGCTGCTGGTGAGAATCAGAAACGCCGTTGGATCTGGAACGATAGTTCCAGCCAGTGTGTTGCTGTGCTCAGTGAAATGAATAATGGAAAAACCAGCGTAATGACTCGTGGTTGCGAAGGATACTGCGGGGCTTCGGCAGCAGGCGCAATGGATGGTCAATACAGCAAAAAATAATAAAACGGCACTTTGATTTGAAGGAAAACAACAAATGAAAATAAATATACTTCTGGTACTGATTGCAGCGAATTTAATAGTGGGCTGCGGCGATAAGACACCCAAATGCAATAGTGATGACGCTAAGAACCTGGTCGTTGATATAGCACGGAAAACGATAGAGAAAGGAATGACGCTTGATAAGGATGTCCGAATTTCTGTGGAAAATGTCAGGACAGTAAGCCATGAGTCAGGTCTTGACGTTTATCAGTGTGCTGCTGATCTAACTTTCGCCAAACCAAACATGAAAGACTCATTGCCTATTACGTATCGGGTACAGAAAACAGAAGATGGTAAAGGGCAGTTTTATATAAATGTATTTGGTTTATGATAGTTAGACTGCTCTGCTCCCGGTTTACCGATGCAAAAAAAACGTTAGGTCTGTACCTCGGTCATTGCCATCAATAGTATTTGCGTAGTGCATATCTTGTGGCAGGTGGTTACCCACATCATCCGGAGTTTTCAGTTAAGTGGAGTGAATACGATAATCAAGCAAAATCGTCTATAGGAACGTTGCAGTACTGTATTCTAACCGATCACAGCGCCATAGAAATGATCTCTTCCCAATATCGGTGCCAGGTTAAATCAGAGATCCGGGCCTATTTTCAGATTTCGGATAAATTCTGCCGGAGTCTGGTTATTTAACGAGGTATGTGGCCGGTACTGGTTATATTCCTGCCGCCAGTGCTCGACCTTCTCCTGGGCATCTTCCAGTGACAGGAACCAGTGCACGTTCAGACATTCATCACGCAGACTACCGTTAAATGACTCAACCAGGGCGTTATCTGTGGGCTTCCCGGGGCGGGAGAAGTCCATCGTCACCCGGTTTTCATACGCCCAGCGATCCAGCGTTTTCGAGATAAATTCGCTGCCGTTGTCCGTCTGTAGCCGCTGTGGTACCCGCTGCTGTGTCTGCCTGATCCGTTCCATCACTGCGACCACATCGTCACCGCGAAGTCCCTGGCCTACCTCGATCGCCACGCATTCACGACTAAAATTATCGACTACAGTCAGGGCGCGGATCCGCCGTCCGTTGAACAGATTATCAGCAACGAAATCCATGCTCCAGCACTGATCCACCGCGGTCACTGCCGGGCGGATACGCCTGTGCCTGGCCGTCACGTGCCGCCGCGGCCGTTTTGACTGCAGGTTCAGCCCCTCCAGACAGTAAATCCGGTTGGTTTTCTTGTGGTTAACCAGCCAGCCCTCGCGCCGCAGCAGGATATGGATCCGCTGCACACCATAACGAATGCGGGTTTCCGCAATCTCCCGTATCCGCTGCGTGAGGGCCCGGTCATCGCGGCAGCTGCGGTAGTGGTAGACCGTCCGGCTCTGCATCATCAGCCGGCATCCCCTGCGAACCCCGATGCGGTACGCCGCCAGCAGGTATTCCACTGCGTCGCGTTTCTGCACCGGCCTCAGAACTTTTTTCGGATGACGTCCTGCAGCATTTCTTTGTCCAGACTGAGATCGGCGACCAGCCGTTTCAGGCGGTGATTCTCTTCCTCCAGCTGACGTAACCGGCGCAGCTCGGTCACGCCCATGCCGCCAAACTTCTTCTTCCAATTGTAAAAAGTAGCCTCAGAAATGCCCATCTTTCTGCACACTTCCTCCACCCGCGTGCCGGTTTCGGCCTGTTTCAGCGCAAACGCGATCTGTTCTTCGGTATAACGGGTCTTTTTCATGTTGGATATGCCTCTCAGTGAGATGAAAGAAAGACCGGAGACTTCAGTTTAGCCTGGCACTGTTTTCAGGAAGGAGATCACAGTTTGACGCCAAATGAATCAGAACGATTGTTCTGGAAAAACTCTAAAGCTGTGGCCAATTTTTGTTGACCACTACAAGCATTGAGAATTCAATGTAGTGGAAACTCAAAGCACCAGTTCAGATGTACAGACTGGCAAAATAACTGGATCATTACGGATATGACTGATAACACGCAGAAAAAAAACAAAGAGACGAACGAAATCATCATCGACTTGTTCGCCCCCAATCTTCCGGGCAGCACCAAGGAAGACGACTTAATCCAGAAAGCATTGCGTGCTCAGCTGGTTGAAAGCATTCGAAGCTCGATTACTCTCCCTAAATCCAGCAATCCATCAGGGGTTGTCCGATTTATTGACGAATCAGGCCGTAATGTGTTCTTTGTGGATGGTACTCGCGGTGCAGGTAAAACCACCTTTATCAATAGCGTGGTCAAATCACTGAACAGTGACGCAGGTGATGCCAGCGCCAGCATCAAATGTCTGCCGACCATCGACCCTACCAAGCTGCCGCGTCATGAACCCATTCTGGTCACGGTGACCGCCCGTCTGAACAAAATGGTATCCGACGAGTTAAGAGGAGACTGGTCGTCGAATAGCCATAAAAAACGAAAGGAACAATGGCAGAGTCATCTTGAACAGCTCAAGCGCGGTCTGCATCTGCTGACTGACAAGGAATACAAGCCGGAATATTTCAGTGACGCTTTGAAGCTGGATGCCCAGCTTGATTCCTCCATCGGTGGCCAGAATTTGTCGCAAATCTTTGATCAACTGGTTGAACATGCTTGTGAAATTCTCGGCTGCAAGGCCATTTTGATCTCGTTTGATGATATCGATACGCAGTTTGATACGGGTTGGGATGTACTTGAATCTATTCGCAAATTCTTTAACAGCCAGAAATTAGTGGTGGTGGCGACCGGGGATTTGCGCCTTTATTCCCAGTTGATTCGCGGTAAGCAATACGAAAATTACAGCAAAACTTTGCTCGATCAGGAAAAAGAGAGCGCCCGCTTAGCCGAACGGGGCTATATGGTGGAACACCTTGAACAGCAATATTTGTTAAAACTGTTCCCGGTTCAGAAGCGTATGCAGTTGAAAACCATGCTGCAACTGGTGGGAGAGAAAGGTCAAGTTCAACACTCTGAAAAGATTAGCGTTTTATACAGTAAAAGCACAGATGGCATAAAGGTCAATACAGTTAGGAGTGCTTTGGAGAATATTGTTTCGAATGGTTTGAACATACGGGTTGGCTCCGATCTTGATATGTATGTTGATGAGCTTTTGAAGCAGCCGGTTAGATTGTTAATGCAGGTGATGCAGGATTATTACACCCGTTTGCAAGAATCTAGTATAACTGAAAGTGTGTTGCTGAGGGATTCGTTATATGGAGCAATGCTTAGCAGTATTTATAGGGTGGGCTTGAATTATGAGCAGCATCGGTTTGGTATGGATTCTTTGTGTGATGATATATTTAGATATTCGCGTCAGGATCAAGAGGTTAATACCGGATTTTATCTTCGACCTCAATCAAGTTCTGAAGCTCTTAGGAATTGCTCTGTTTATTTATCCTCTCAAGTAAGTGCTTTGTGTGGAGGAGGTCTTTCACGAATACTTCAACTTATGCTGGTTGGATGCGGCAGTGTCAGTCTCTTTGATCATGTGAAGAAGCGACTTGGAGGGGATGTAGAGAAAACTCGACCAAGTATAGATGTAGAGTTTAAGTCATATATGTCAATTGGTCGTCGTGAAAGTGTTACCAATTGGGCTAATAGAAGTTGTGCCGTTATCTCTGATGATGGGTTGCCATCCCAGTCAGCAGGTGTATATCTTGGGATGATACAAGTAAATAAGAAAAATCGTGGTGAGAAAGGAGTGTATAAAGCATTAAATATAAATTCAGAAAGTGGATTGGCGAAGCTTGCTGTTGCAGCCTCTCTTAGCTCTTCATTGACGCCAGTCCCATCGGATTTCCTGTCAGTTTTCAACCTAATTGGCGCCATTGCTGATCTAGCGGATATTGATACGAAAAGTCAGGTGGAAGATGACACTGTCTCAGAAATAAATATGGGCGAGCAGGTATTTAATAAGGCTTTACTGAAGGTCTTGGCGAAGCCCACTTGTGTTGCGCCTATATGGTCTAAACATATGGATAAAGGTACAGTCGAGGAGGTGGAAGATCAGGACATTGTTAGTGAAAAGGAAATTAGTGAAGCAATGACGGCGCTTCTTGATTGGAATCGCCTTGTTCGTCAAGAATCATCTAGAATAAAACCTTCCTCTATATTGATTGGTAAGATATGGACCCGGTTGTTTTTTAATTTGTCCTCCATATCTGAAAAGCATAAAACGTTGCTTGGTGGTGATGAAGATGCGCATAAAGGAAAATATGCAAAATATACCAATGCTGCAAAAATCATGCGATTTAATGTATTGGCATTCCTTCATGCGGTATTGGTTGAAGAAGATGCTTATCATCGGATTGACGAGAACTCATTGTCTAGTATTTCTGTTAAGTTTAAGCAAAATCCCGTCACATCTGTTGGTCAATTTGTCACCAAGCTGGATTCAATAGGGAACTTGGACGGGTTGATAAAAACTCATCCGATTTTTTCTCTCATTATAAAATGCCCGTTAATACATCCATTTCTTTTTCCTTTTGGTGGGATTAATTCGGCCGATACGCAACTCCTCCAGCAAGAAATTTCCTTTCTTGATTGTTTGGATAAGATTATTGGCGGAGAATTCCGAAAGAATGTGGATTTCGATAATTTGGAAAAAAATGATTCCTCATTTTCAGGTCTGGGAATTAGGAACTTGCATGTCACCAGTATTGCTGCTGCGCCATATGATTCAAAATCGGCAAAGTAAGATAAAACATATTCATCAGATGATGGTCAAGATTAATCTGTTTAAGGGCCGGATATGGAGCGCTTTCTTCTTAACTCAACAGTACTGTTGGATCGGCTGAGTAACGTATCGTTGGATGAGGTATTAGTTGATGACGGGGTAGAGTCATCCGTGTTCCTTGCTCAATACGAACAAACGCGTAGTTTGCCTGATCATGTAGCCAAATCGGCTTGGTCATCCCTGGAACAGCAACTCAAACAGCGAAATATGAAACTTGGTCCGGTAGCGGCCTTACGCCTGATCGCTGAAAAATTTGTTAAAAACGAGAAAGATGGCCCCAGAATTGATCTTGCTTTGTTCTCAGAATGGCAAACTCTGATGAGCCGTGTGTCGTGCCTGCCGATTATGGCGTGTCATCAGGTCATTAATCCTGGGTCTACCAGTCAGGAATATCGTTTTCACTGGCCTTTATACCCTTATCACCCGACGGTTGAGGACTACATTACCCGTGAATGGCTGCACGAAACTCACCAGCATCTGAATGGCAGTACCAGTGCGGAAGAGTGTTGGCTGGATACACTCCGGCATCCAGAAGTGACCGTCAGAGATTTCGAGAAGGGTTGGGTCTCGCAAGAGATGAAACAACTCTGCGGCCAGATTGATTCCTCACTGACGCCCAAAACCTTCAAGGATCGTTTGCAGGTTGCCAACAATATTCGCGAAATTCTTTGTCGGTTAGCTCAGGGCGTGGAGTTGCCAGAGTGGATGGCATCATTGCAGCACCCGCAGCAGTTGGCGGACAGCACAATTCTGCATCAGGGCAAGGAGTACGGGTTTGCGACGGTTTGGCCAACGGACCACAAATATAGTCAGGAGTCTGAATTTTTCTGGCTAACCGGGGTATTGGAGAAATGGCGGTATGGTGCGCCCGAAGGATTGGAACGACTCCTTTGGATTTACTTGCTAATTCAGAACCAGTATTTGACGCTGCTGGTTCAGCGAGACGATTTTTTCGGTTTTGATCAGTTCCAGAAATACACCATGACGGAGCTGAGAGAAGAAACCGAGAAATCTTATTTGTCTCGTTTCAAACATGCGCATGGTTCCGGTGTGTATTCTCAGGTGCGTTATCTGGAAGGACGTTTTGCTCCGAAGAGCTACCCCAGCAAAATGCAAAAGCTGCTCTTCAGCGTTTTGCGTGGGTACTGGGAATACCTCAAATGTCATATAACCATGGACTGGGAGCATTCCCAGCCACTGAATATTACTCAGGTGCTCGATAATCTTGAGCAGGTTAAGCCTGGCAGTGTGTGTGCCGAGCTGGCGCTGGTGCCGCACTTTATTAAGAAAAAGCCCCAAAAGGATGAAGTCTATCCCTACGCGTTGCTGTTCAAGGATTTGAAGAATCAGGCAGCTATTCTGATGGACATCCTGAATCATGAACCACGCTTGACACGCTGGATTAGAGGAGTGGATGCCGCAGCTAATGAGATGCACGCGCCACCGGAGTTGTTTGGCCCATTGTTCCGGGTGCTAGCCAAATCAGGTATTGCTCATTTTACCTATCATGTTGGCGAGGACTTTCCGCATCTGATCAGTGGTATTCGATCAATTGATGATGCCTTGAGGTTTTTGCCGTTGCGGAATGGTGACCGTCTTGGTCACTGCACGGCGATTGGCATCAAACCTGGCATCTGGAAACGCTCTTTGCCATTGTCTTTGTCCATGACCAAAGAAACGCGATTGCTCGATTTGGTGTATATCTGGCGGGAACTTCGAAGTCATGCGGAACTGCTGCGTTACGCCAGTGATGCAGCGATTGAAGCGGTTCATTTGGCCCATGAGGTATTTTCGCTGGAAGAAGAAATCTCGATTAACACTCTTGATCAAGTGTTTGAGTTGCGGGGTGTGTTGGCTGAATCGGAAGGCCTGCTGGGTGAACTGGATGGGCCATTAAAACCCAAATCCCTCTGGTTGGAAGAGTACGAGCGTGCCAGAGAGTTGGCTAAAAAAGTGGGCATGAAAAGACCTCTGAAATTGTATGAGCAATGGCTTACATCTGATAGCGTGCGAAAACAGCGTGCAGAATACGTTGAAGTTGCCCTGGAATATTTGCCGGATGAGGCGTTAGTTTTATTGCAACAGGCTACGATGGCAAAAATGGCAGACCGAAACGTTGCGATTGAGTGCCCTCCGACCAGCAATACGCGTATCAGTCAGTATCGAGATATCAATGAGCATCATATCTTTCGCTGGATGGGCTTACCAAGTGAGGCGATTGAAGGTGATGTCCCTATGTCCATTTGTCTGGGATCTGACGATCCGGGAATCTTCGCAGCAGATTTGAAATCCGAGTTCTATCATCTGTTCGTGGTGTTAACCAGAAAGTTCGGTTTGTCGCCAGCGGAGGCTTTGAGAAAGGTTGCGGAGGTGAACGAGAATGGGCGGGTTTATCGCTTTCACGATGTCAGGTAGCGCACATACATCGAGGGTTTGATGACAATGCAATGCTAAATTAAAATGTGTTGTCTCATGCGAGACCAATACAGCGCATGAAGACGGGCCATCTCTCTAAAATCCACGCAATTGCGTGGATTTTTCATTTCATGGCGTCGCAATTCATCTCGTAACCACGCAGTCAACAATAAGTGCAACATCCTGATCTACTCCTAGCCAAGATCTCAAAAAACGCATGGAACTAAAAGCAAAAATAGCAGCGCTATAGTTTTATTCTGCTCTTATTGCTGGAATTTTTAATCACCAGTTCGATGCCCAATGTTGAACCAGCATTTGTCTTAAAAGGCTATGTTGAATAAATCAGATTTCAATAGCCTAATAACCTGCTTCTTTGCATAAGAGTTATTACCCACTCAGAGTTGGCCTTACAGCTAGCCAACTGCACTCTGCTCAATGCTGATGAGTCTGTCGCGTAACCCCATAGCTGTTTGAACATCAAATATTCCAAAAACTCCCTCAAAATGCTCATCGGTGAACGGAGGCTGGGCCAGTCGTTCCGGATTCATCGTACCGTTTTCCGTCAACCATTCAATGATTGTGTTGACGAACTGAATCTGCTGACTATCAAAACGAGCCTCATCGAGGTAATCGGCAAACGCGGCTTTGGCTGCATGGCGATCGAGCCCAACCAGTTCACGTATAAAAATCCCCAGAGGTTTATCGGGATGAATGGTTTGTTGGTAAGCCTCTGTGTTATCTATACCACTCGCCTCAAACAGCTTTTGATCCAACAGTTCAAGATCGAGTTTGGTGATGCGTTGCCCGCGACGCAACCTCTGAATAGTGAGATCATGCTGATGCTCCTTTACCCAAGATTCCACGCGCTTTCTGTACAGCGTCAACGCATCGCCGTCTGTAAAGGTGTAGGTCGATTTATTCTCATACACAGAGAGGATTTCATCACGAAAATTGGTATAGACCACACTCGTACTCTCTTTATCGATAAACCGGAGCAACAAACGCAAACGCAAACGCGTTGTCTCCAGGTCTTCAAGAGAAAGGTCCTGCCAGAAGTGTTGACTCAGCACATAATCGATCCATTTAATTTGTACTCCAACCAGAGGAATACTGGCTTTGCTTCTCAGCTTCTGTGCAATCTGCAGTAATCTGTCCTGCTGAGTATCGCTGACGCCTCGCCGCTCAAGCAAAGTCAGTTCCATCGTCAAAATTAGCTGGTCGAAACGCAATGCCAGTTCCTCTTCCTGCTCCTGTGCATCAAACGGTTCCGCTGCGCTAGGCAGTCGGGATATCTGACTTAACAGCTCACCCAGATGTTCGTCAGTTAAATCCTGCCAGATATCGGCTTTTTGATACTTCTCAACCAACTTACGACTTGGGCGCACAATAAAATTATCAAGGCTCATACCAGCCACACGATGATGAAGCATTGTTAACAAATATTGCCTGAGCTTATTCCCGTAATGACCGCTTTCCTCGTTATCTTTTAACACCTGCGCCAGCACCAGACGGTTTTCAAATAGCGACTGCGACAACGACTTACCGGTAGAGTCAGCGGCTCCCTCTGGGTTCATTTCGAAATATTCAAAGTTCTGGCAAATGTCGAAGACTTTAAATTCTGTTTTATCATCATCCGGAGTCACGGGGCCGAACAGCTTTTCGCACAACCGGGTGCCACGACCCAGCATTTGCATAAACTTGACTTTAGATTTGACAACCTTAAAGAACACCAAGTTGGCAACTTCAGGAACATCCACACCGGTATCAAGCATATCGACGGAAATAGCCAGCGTCATAGGAATGTTAGGGTCGACGGGTTCACGCTCACCTTTAAATTCTTCAATAAGGCTTTCGGCAAATTTTTCTTTATAGGTGACCGTGCGAGCAAACTTTCCTTTATATTTGGGGAAATGCTCATCGAACACCTGGTTGATAAACTGCGCATGGCGGTTATTTGCGGCAAAAATAATCGTCTTCGCCAATCTGTCACCGCCCGCGACTTTAATCCCTCTTTCCATCAGTATTTTGAGGGCCGCAGTGACAGTAGGCTTATTAAATAAGAATTCGTTAATTTCAGAAGGCAGTACCTCATCCCGGTCAACCAGCTCCTCATTACTTTCCCACTCTTCCTGCTCATTTTTGCTTAATTCACCGTATTTTATCCCTTGGCGTACAAAGCCCAGCTCAACACGAACGTCACGTGGCGGAACGAGATAGCCATCATCGATGGCTTCCTGCAGCTCATAAGCAAAGGTTGGATCATCGTCAGGCAACTGAAAAACATCGTAAGTATTTTTATCCAGATCGGCCTTAGGTGTCGCCGTCAAGCCCACCAGCAAGGAATCAAAATAGTCGAAGATATAGCCGTATTTTTTGTAAACCGAGCGGTGAGCCTCATCAACAATCACCAAATCAAAATGACCGACGCCAAACAAACGGCTGTCCGGCGGCGCACTAAGCAGGTTCATCATGGTGGGATAAGTCGACAGGTACAGACGCCCTTTCAGCGTGCTGGTTGCCCCACTCAGAATTTCCGGTGAGCATTTTGGCAACAGCTTTGAGAACTCTTTTTTAGCCTGGATCACCAGTGCATTGCGATCGGCAAGGAATAATGCATTCTTTACCCACCCCCCGCGCATTAAGAGGTCCAGCAGGCCGATAATCGTTCGGGTTTTACCTGTACCGGTTGCCATTACCAACAGCGCTTTTCGCCGACGCTGCTGGTCAAATTGCTCACACACTGCCCGGATAGCCTGCTGCTGATAAGGGCGCTTATAGCCCGCGATGCTGGTGTCGATCTCAATACTGTTCAGGCTCTGTGCCAGTTCGCGACGGTCAATAAGTCGCTGCATTTCATCCCTGGATAAAAAGCCCTGCACTTTTCGCGGTACATAGTTCAGATCGTCCCAGAAGAAGATCTCATAGCCATTGGTAAAATAGATAAGCGGGCGGCGACCGCCAAAACGAGAATCTTGCTGCAGGCAATCGGCATAAAGTTCAGCCTGACGCTTCCCCTGCTGCACATCAACCGTGGTACGTTTAGCCTCAACCACCGCCAGCGGCTTGCCGTCTTCTCCCCACAGAACATAATCAACGAAACCATTTCCCTGCAGATTTTGGCTGGAAAGAGGCATTCCTGTGACCGGATATTCGCGATCGCGATTATCCTCCAGCAACCATCCCATCTCTTTCAGGTATTGGTCGATAATAAAGTGACGGGTGTCAGCTTCGTTGTAATTATGGCTGTCCTTAACTTCAACGTTTTGCAGCTTACGCTCAGCAACACTTGCTTTAAGCTGTTCCAGTTCCTGGCGCAGGCTGGCATTTTCCAGTTCACGCTTTTCTTCTTCACGTTCCTGTTGGCTATCCCGATCTTCAAGCTGTTGTTGTAACTCTTTGAGCTTTTGTGCACTGAGGGTAATCAGCCCGGCATCAACATGGACCGTTTGCGGAACATTTTTAAGATCAAAAATCTGATTGCTGACAGGTTGATTTGCGGTATAGGTGCGGTAGAGCCAGTAAAGAACATGGTGCAACTCTTTCAGGGCTTGCGTGGCGACAGCCGCACTCACTTTCGCGGCGCTGTGCACCGCATTATTTCCCGACTTTTGAATGGCTTTAATTTTAGGGAAAATACTGGAGCCCACCAGATCGCGGAAATCAGGCTGGTTAATCAGCGTGTTAAGGCTGGAGTCATATTTAGGTTTTTGCAACCCTCTGTCGAATTCATACATCCAGTGAACAGCACGTTCCAGCGTATAGCGGCTGTAAAAGCAGCAGGTCCGCGGATCGCTGCTCAGCATTTTCTCCGCCTGCTGAGCATTTAGCTGAATTTCTGACCATTCACTTAAGAAAGCAAAATTCGACATCGGGTATCCTTACTTATCAGGCCACTTTTTTGAGGTCCAGTTTTCCGGAGAAGGCGCGTTGCATTAGAGCGTTGAACTGTAATTCAAGAGTCAAACTCAGTTCCTTTGCTTCTGCAATTCTATCCTGAATAGCTTTCGCTTTTAGAACATACTCATCTTGTATTTCTTTTGGAGGAAGCACAATGTCTAGTGATTTTATTGTCCCCAGATTCAACCCATCCATGATAGCCCCCTTATTACTTCTCTTAATTTGCTCTATGACATGAGTATTCCATTTAAGAGTATCAGCTATAAAATAAGGATTAGCCTTATTTTTATCAAGTGTTAAAACTGCTAGGTGCTTGGTGGAAATTGCAAGCGGTATATCGGCAGGAATCACAGCAACCCGACCAGTCGTCCCCATGATGGTGATGATTACATCATGAGGAAGAACAGTATATCTTTTTAATTTTTCATACTTTTGTTTTGTTATGAAACGCCGTTCAACCCAACGAAACTCATTTGAAACCGCATTGTCAATACCGATTACGGCAACACCAGCAGAGACAAATTCTGAATGTTTTAAATCACTGCCAAATGGACCTGTACGCATGCTGTTTTTGCTTGTATCGCAAAGTTCTGAAATGGTGTAACTACTCCAGTTAGAATGTTCTTTTGCAGATATTCCCACACTAGATTCATAGACAGCTTGAGCCAGTGCGTTGAGCTCATTTTCTATTTTACGAGATTGATTCAACGATAGAAAAACCCTGTCCAACATATCTACAATGCCTTCTTGGATATTAAGAGGAGGTAGCTGTACTTGAAGATTTTTCAAAATATTAAGGTTAATATTTTTTTGTGCCACACCCTCTGACTTATCGGTGATTTCTTTCAACTTCGACTTAAGAGAATACATAAGAAAGCGATTATTAACCGAGTCATTACATTTTATACCAGCAATCGCCTGATTAGTCGCCATTTTATCACCTAAAATAGCAACCCTACCAAGGGTAGCAAAAATAGATATTATTACAGTACCTTCATCAAAGATCTTAGCTGAACTATTATTTAATCCTTCTAATGTGATTTGTTCCTTAGTTTCCTGTACAAGGGAGAAATCACTATAATCACTTATAGCAAGCCATTTAATTCCGCGGCCCCAATATGAAGAGTTACTTCTAGACGGCGTTCCGCCAGAATAAACAGTACCTAACTCGCCAATTTTCACCATCGGCCAACTCACAGCATCTTCTCCAATTCAGCAATCCCCTGATCCATCGCCTTTTGCAGTTCTTTGATCCGCTTCAAAATCACCGTTGGAGAATCGTACTTCACTTCCTCATACACCGTCTCTTTATAACGGTTGATGCTGAGATCGTACTCTTTCTCCACAATCTCGCTTTTCGGGACAAAGAAGCTTTGATCGGTGCGCTTACGGCTAATCTCTTTATGCGCATTTTGCCAGCGCCACAGGACGTCCGGGATATTGCTGAGTTTGTGATTCGGTAATTCTGAAGGAGCCTGCGCGCCTTCCACAGCCTTCTCATCAACGGCGTCCGCTTCGGTGGTCAATGCCTGGTCTTTAATTAGCGGCGTACGCTTATCGTCCAGCGAGAAGCCATCAGCCTGCATATCATAAAACCATACGTCATCCGTCCCGCCGCTGTTGGTTTTGGTGAAGAATAGAATGGCGGTGGAAACACCCGCGTAAGGTTTAAACACCCCAGAAGGCAGGGAAACCACCGCATCCAGCTTATGCTTTTCCACCAGCGTTTTACGAATTTCACGGTGCGATTTTGTCGAACCAAACAATACGCCGTCTGGCACAATCACGGCTGCGCGTCCACCCGGCTGCAGCATGCGCAGGATCAGCGCCAGGAACAACAGCTCTGTTTTCTCGGTTGGGTCTTTTTTCTTCTTCTCTTCGCCGCCTTCTGTCTTAACGACTTTCTTTTCGGCTTTTTTCGGCGATTTGCCCAGTGCGGTCAGCAAATCTGGCGACAGTTCATCGTAGGCCACGCTGCCCTTAAACGGCGGGTTAGCCAGGATTAGAGTGAATTTGTCTTTAATGTTCTCTTCGCCGTAATCCATCAGGCTGTCGCGATATTCCACAACAGGGTTATCCACGCCATGCTGCATCATGTTCATGGCGCCAATGCGCAGCATCGACTGATCAAAATCGTAAGCATTGAACATCACATTATGGAAATGGGCGCTGTTTTCTGGCTTCATTAACGCAGTTTTATGGTGTGTGCGCACATATTCTTCCGCGGCCATCAGGAAGCCACAGGTGCCGGAAGCCGGGTCACAAATCACATCGCTGCTGTCGCCACCAAGTTTTGGCTCGGTCATATTCACCATCATTTTGATAATATGACGAGGGGTACGGAACTGGCCGTTGGTCCCTGCTGATCCCAACTTGCTCAACATGTATTCGTAGAGATCGCCTTTGGTATCACGATCGTCCATTTCCAGCTTGTCGATCAAGTTAACCACTTTATCCAGCATTGAGGCGCTCGGAATCATGAAGATGGCGTCTTTCATGTGGCGAGCGAATGCGCTTTGCTGACCGTGAATAGTCTTGATAAACGGGAAAACCTTGTCCTTTACAAGCTCAAACATTTCCTCAGGGTCAATGTTCTTGAATTTGTTCCAGCGGTAGTGCTGTTTGTCAGGCGGGAAAAGCGCGTTTTGCAGGCCACTGTTACGCAACAACGCCTGATTTTCACGCTGCATCTCAAGCTCATCCAGACGACGGATAAACAGTAGATAGGTGAATTGTTCGATAACCGAAGTGGGATTAGCGATTCCACCGGTCCAGAAGGAGGTCCAGATCTCATCAACCTGGTTGCGTAGCTTACCTGTTAACATATGATTCCTGATAACTTTTACGTCTCTGATATGGCGATCAGAGATGGCAAATGGAGTTTGGCCGAAGCCAGAGACAAGTTGTTCTATTGTACCAATGAAAAATGTTTCTTTGGCGCTTTTTCCCGTTAGAGCAACAGGAAAGATGAAGAAGTGAGCTAATCAAGTACTACAAGACTCCATTTCACGTATTCGTATGGTAGTTGCACAGTAACAATGAAGCATCACAGCAAATGAGTACAGCGGTGAGTACAAAGCATAATATAAATAAAAATTATATATAAATATCAAAAAAATAAATTAAGTAGCATGTTTTAACGTCTAAATAAGTTTTGTTGTCTCATGAGGTGTCAGAACATCTCATGGAGCTCACAAAACCCGCTAAAATCCACGCAGTTGCGTGGATTTTTTTATTCCATATTGTCTCATGGAAGCGCAGTCTAAAATGAGTACATAGATGTCTCACCTTCTTTAGCTGAAATTAAGCTTTGATTTAACATTAATTTGCTAAGGATGATTTGTTATAAGCCATGCATTTTCATTGTTAGACAGGGGGAACTACGGCTCTTATCTTCGTCATGATTTGTAAATTTTACGCAATTACTTGATGAGGGAGCAATTTTGTCCACCTTACTGACCCGCTTAAAAACAAAACCCACGCACTTTACCCTTACCCTCAAAATTGCCCTGCTCAGCAGCGTGGTGGCTTTCTCTTCTGCATCGTTTGCCGATGAAGCCTTAAAAGAAGGGATTACGCCAGCGACGGATGCTAGCCAGATCCCGGCGGCGGCAAAGCTGCGTAAAGACACTGTGGTGGCAGGCATTTCTGAACCGCAGGGTATTTTTAACCCCTATTTCTTTGTCAACGGCTGGGACGAAAACGTCACCAATGTGATTTTCTCACGCCTGATCGACTGGGACAGCCACGGTAATCTGGTGCCAGGCCTGGCGGAAAGCTGGAGCGTCAGCCCGGACAACAAGGTCTATACCATTAAGCTGCGCCCGAACCTGACTTTTAGCGATGGCTCGCCGCTGACCGCTGAAGACGTGGCGTTTACCCTGACCGTGCTGTATGACCCGAAATACGATGGCGATACTGATATCACCCTCGCCAATATTGCGGGCGGCGCGGAGTATAAAGCCGGGAAAGCCGATAGCGTCAGCGGCCTGAAAGTGATCGACCCGCTGACCTTGCAGGTCACCACCACGCAGCCAGGCGCGACAACGCTGGCGAAAATCGGCGGCCCGGTGCTGTCAAAAGCGTATTACGGTAAAGGGTATCAGCGCGGCAACCTCGATTATTTGCGTACGCTGCACGGCAAACCGCTGGGCAACGGGCCGTATGTCTATGAAAAATATATTCCGGGCCAGGAGATTCGTTTCCACGCCAACACCCATTTCTACCGTGGCACACCGCCGACGCCGCGCTTTATCTACCGCGTGACCAACCCGTCCACCAACTTCCAGTTGTTCCAAACCGGCGAAACCGATTATGACGCGTTCACTTCGCGCCCGGATGATATCGAACAACTGAAAATGCTGGGCTTCGCCAATATCAACCTGTTCGGCTCCAGCGACTACAGCAAAGTGGAATTTAACGTGCGTCGCCCGGCGTTACAGGACGTGAAAGTGCGCCAGGCGCTGATTTACGGCCTCGATCGCCAGAAGCTGATTGATGTGGTTTATCAGGGCTACGGCAAAGTGGCGATTGAACCTATCGCCCCGATTTCATGGGCGTATAACACCGACGGCGTGAACCCGTACAAATTCGACCCGGCGCAGGCGAAGAAACTGCTTGATGAAGCGGGCTGGAAACCGGGGCCGGACGGCATACGCGTGAAGGACGGTAAACGTCTGGAGCTGACGCTGCTGGTAAGCAAGAAAGTACTGAACGATGCGCTGATCCCCATCGCCAAAGAGAACTGGCAGCAGATTGGCGTGCTGCTGAAACCGCAGGTGGTGGATTTCAACGCCCTGATGGCGCAACGCAAAGCGGGCAACTATGACCTGGCCTCTTTCAGCACCAGCACGCTCAACGATCCGCATGATGGTGTGTGGGATTACTACAGCACAGAAGCGAAAGAGTCCGGCTATAACAATCCGCAGGTTGATAAGCTGATCAATGAAGGCAATGCGGTGCTGGACGTGGAAAAACGCAAACCGATTTATCACCAGCTCTATAAAGTGCTGGCGGACGATCCACCGGCGATTCTGCTGGGTAACCGCGAGATTCTGTCGGCCAGCAGCGCCCGCGTCAGCGGCTTTAAGCCGGATATCTACAACGGACTGACCGGTAGCCTGCCGGATGTGAAAATCGTCAAGTGACACTAACAACTGCCGGGGATCTCCGGCAGTTGTCATGAGAAAGCTATGCGAAATTTTATCCTCAGGCGACTGCTGCAAACCCTGCCAATGCTGCTGCTCGCATCCCTGATTATTTTTATGCTGTTCGCAAAAACGCCGGGCGACTTTATCGACGGTAACATTACCCTCACCGCCACCCGCGCCGCCGAACTGAAAGCCATTTATGGCCTCGATCAACCACTCTTCAGCCGTTATCTGCACTGGCTCGGCCAGTTGCTGCGCGGCAATTTGGGGTTCTCTCTGCAATACCAAATCCCGGTAAGCCAGCTACTTAACCAGTACATCTGGAACTCGTTCCTGCTGGCAAGTGTTGCGCTGGTGTTTTACTGGGGCATCGGGCTGGCGGTGGGCATTGCCTCTGCGCTGAAACCCAATTCGCTGTTCGATCATCTGGTAAGCGTGGTGGTGTTCGCCGCCATGTCATTCCCGACCTTTTTCCTCTGCCTGTTGCTGATTAAGTGGTTCGCAGTCGATCTGCACTGGTTGCCGGTGGGCGGCATGACCAACACTGGCAGCGACGACAGCGGCTGGGCGTGGGTGATGCAGGTTGCGGCGCATCTGGCGTTGCCGGTTATGGCGCTGGTCATGTTGCAGGCGGGCAGCCTGACGCGCTACTTCCGCGCCAGCATGCTGGACGTGGTGAAGATGGATTTTATCCGCACCGCGCGCGCCAAAGGGCTGCGCGAACGTACGGTGATCCTCAAACACGCGCTGCGCAATGCGCTGCTGCCGATCATCACCCTGCTCGGTTTTGAGCTGCCGGGGCTATTTTCCGGCGCGATCATCACCGAAAAGGTGTTTAACTGGCCGGGCGCGGGACATATCCATATTGATTCGCTGGCCGCCCGCGATTACCCGGTGCTGATGGGATTGACCCTGTTTCTGGCGGTATTAACCATTGTTGGCAACCTGATTGCCGATGTGCTGTACGCGTGGGCCGACCCGCGCATTCGCGTGAGGTCGTGATGTTCGGTTCCCTTTTCTCAACGAATCGCCGCCTGCGCAAGGCGGAAATTCCGGCGCTGGCGCAGGCCACTCCCTCTCCGTGGCGTCAGGCGTGGAAAGCGCTGTGCCACAATCATCTGGCGATGTTGTGTCTGGTTCTGCTGGTGGTCATGACCATCTGGTGCGTACTGGGGCCGGTGTGGTCGCCGTGGAAAGATGACGCCACTGACGCGCTGATGATCAATAAACCGCCTGGCGCAGCGCACTGGCTGGGCACCGATTTTCTTGGCCGCGATATTTATACCCGCCTGCTGCTTGCCGGGCGTATCTCGCTGATTATTGGCCTGTTGACCATGCTGCTTTCGGTGGCGCTGGGCTACCTGCTGGGCGCGATCTCCGGTTATGTCGGCGGCTGGACGGACAAACTGATTATGCGCCTTGCGGATCTGGTGATGACGATCCCCAGCCTGCCGCTGCTGATTGTCGCCGGGGCGATGTTGTCAGAGCTCGATTTCTCGCCCGATTCGCGCATCTACATGGTGGTGGTGATGCTCAGCCTGCTGGAGTGGCCAAAGCTGGCGCGGCTGGTGCGCGGGCAAATCCTCTCGCTGCGCGAACGCGATTTTATGTTGGCGACGCAGGTACTGGGCCTCTCTTCGCGCCGCCGCCTGTTCGGCCATCTGTTACCGAACACCATTCCCATTCTGGTGGTGATGGCGACGATGGCGGTGGCAAATGCCATTCTGATGGAATCTGCGCTCAGCTATCTCGGCCTTGGCGTCGTACCGCCAACACCGTCGTGGGGTAATATGATGGATGCGGCCAACAGCCTGATCGATTTTCAGCGTCGCCCGTGGCTGTGGATGCCGCCAGGTATCGCCATTTTTCTGACCGTCATCGCCATTAACGTGCTGGGCGATGGCCTGCGCGATGCGCTGGACCCGAAGATGAAACGGAGCCTGAAATGAGCGAGCCGCTAATTACCTTTAACAACT
This sequence comes from Citrobacter sp. BDA59-3, assembly GCF_015167655.1. Classification (NCBI taxonomy): domain Bacteria; kingdom Pseudomonadati; phylum Pseudomonadota; class Gammaproteobacteria; order Enterobacterales; family Enterobacteriaceae; genus Citrobacter; species Citrobacter sp. BDA59-3. The sequence continues at coordinate 2,323,591 of NZ_CP063427.1, read as the reverse complement.
TATCCATCTCCTTCGCCAGCGAGCAGGGGCGCGTGCGCGCTGTGCAGAATGTCTCATTTGCCATTCAGGCCGGGCAAACCATTGGCGTGGTGGGTGAATCCGGCTGCGGCAAAAGCGTTACCGCCATGTCGCTGATGGGGCTGTTACCGCCGCAGGTTGCGCGTATCGACGGTGGAGAAATCCGCTTTCAGGGCACCGATCTGCTGCGTCTGAAGCCATCGAAAATGGCCGATCTGCGTGGTAATCAGTTAGCGATGATTTTTCAGGAGCCGATGACGGCGCTCAACCCGGTGCTGACCATCGGCGAGCAGCTCTGCGAACCGCTGATTCGCCATCGCGGTGAAACACCCAAAGCAGCCTGGGCGCATGCCACGCAACTGATCGCCGATGTCGGGCTGGCGCGGGCGGAGAGCCTGATGAGCAGCTATCCGCACCAGCTTTCCGGCGGCATGTTGCAGCGCATCATGATTGCCATGGCGCTAAGCTGCCAGCCAAAACTGCTGATTGCCGACGAGCCAACCACGGCGCTGGATGTCACCGTGCAGGCGCAAATCCTGCGCTTACTGCGTGACCAGGCGCGGGCGCAGCAGATGGCGCTGATGCTGATCACTCATGATTTGGGTGTTATCGCACAGATGGCGGAACACGTCGTAGTGATGTACGCCGGGCGCATCGTTGAGCAAGGTCCGACCGCCGACGTGCTGCGTACCCCGCTGCACCCTTATACCAAAGGGCTGATCGCGTCGCGCCCTGTTCCGGGTGAGCGCCGACGCCGCCTCTATTCGATTCCCGGCCAGGTGCCGGATCTGGCCGAACTGCCGCCGTACTGCGCGTTCTACGATCGCTGCGAACGCGCTACGCCGCAGTGCCGCGCGGGCATTCCGCCGCTGATCGGGCAAACGCGGCAAGCCGCATGTATTCACACTGAGTTAGCGGAGCCGGTTGCATGAGCCAGCAATATGTCATTGAAGTAGATGGTCTGAAAAAGCACTTCCCGCTGCGCGACGGGCTGTTTGGTCAGGAAACCGGACAGCTACGCGCCGTGGATGGTGTCAGTTTTAACATTCGACCCGGCACCATTTTTGGCCTGGTGGGCGAATCCGGCAGCGGTAAAACCACCGTCGGACGCACGCTGCTGGGGCTGTATGACAAAACGGCGGGTAGCGTGAAGTATCGCGGGCAAGAGTTGCAGGATTTGACGCCGAAACAGATGCGTGCGCTGCGCCCGAAAATCCAACTGGTATTTCAGGATCCTTACAGCTCGCTGAACCCGCGCATTCGCATTGGCGATGCGATCGGCGAAGCGATGCTGGAACACAAGCTGTGCAGCAAAGCGGAACTGCGCGACAAAGTGCTGGAGGTGATGAAAATCTGTGGCCTGGCGCCGCAGCATTACAACCGCTTTCCCCATGAGTTCTCCGGCGGCCAGCGCCAGCGTATTGGCATTGCCCGCGCGCTGATCCTCAACCCGGATTTTATTATCGCCGACGAACCCATCTCGGCTCTGGATGTCTCCATCCAGGCGCAAATCATTAATCTGTTCTCCGATCTGCGTGATGAGCACGGTGTCACCTTCTTGTTTATCTCTCACGATCTTGGTGTCGTGGAACATTTGTGTGATGACGTGGCAGTGATGTATCTGGGGAAACTGGTGGAAACCGCCAGCCGCGATGCGCTGTTCAGCCAGCCGCTGCACCCTTACACCCAGGCGCTGCTGGCGGCGGTGCCGACGCTCGACCCGGAAAGCGAGCCCGTGGCGGTGGTGCAGGGAGAAATACCCGATCCGTCACGCCCGCCCTCCGGTTGCCGTTTCTCTTCACGCTGCCCGCAGGCAACGGAACGCTGCCGCATTGAAATTCCGGAACTGCGCGAAGTGCGCCCTGGTCATCAGGTGGCGTGCCACTGGGTGGAGTCGGCGCAATAAATATGCTCTGGCATAGGTGGAGGTTTTTCAGATGCGCCTATAAGGCTTTGTTACCAGCCGCGCCCTAACAGGCGCACGCGATCTGACATTCGCATTAAACTTCGTTCCTTATGACCCGTAAACGCGCATCCCGGATAAGGGATAGATAACTGCTTACCCATTTTATCCTCTTCAAGCAAAAGCATTTAAAAACATAACAATATGATTAATAGTTTCAGAAAATCAGGGACTGCGGTGACCCATCACTTAATTCTTATGCTGGCCCGACTGTCACCGAAACAAGGGGTAAATCCGCTTCATACCTGGCCCAACTATCCTCTAACAAAATCCACGCCATCGCGTGGATTTTCTTTTTGTCGCGCCTTAAGGGGATTATGAGCACAATTACCGATTAAATCGCTGTCTGGCGCTATCCGTTACAGGTGTGAATAATGACACGAGGGTGCCCTCCGGGTCGCGGAATTGTAGTGTCCTGTTCCCCCAGGGCATATCCTTTGGCTCATGGACAAACGCCACACCGTATTCTTTTAATCTGTTAAATTGATGGTCTACATCTTCTACCAGAAACTCAAGGATTGCGGATTGGTTCGCGGCTGGTTTTGCGCACCCTTCCTTAAACATTGCCACCGTTTCTTCGCTTCCAATGGCTATTACGGCCCCCGGGGTTACAATTTCGGCAAAAACCGGGGCAAGCCAGTCAGCGCTAACACCTGTAACGAATTCATAAAACTCAACAACTTTATTGATGTCTTGCACAATGAGTCGGGTAGAAACTAATTTCATACAATATTCTCCAGGTTGCAGCAGGAACAGCATCAGGAGGTATCATCATTCATATCTACTGACACCGTGGTGGCAACAGGAAAAAATAAATGAGACGTGCGGACAGGCTTTTCCAGATAATCCAAATACTTCGCAGGAAAAAGCTTCCGGTTACTGCAGCAAGACTGGCAGAAGAACTTGAGGTGTCTAAGCGCACGATTTATCGGGATATTGCCGACCTGGCCGGGCAACGGGTTCCTGTAGAGGGAGAAGCGGGAACAGGATACATACTGCGCTCAGATTACGATATGCCCCCTTTAATGTTTACCGCAGAAGAACTAGAGGCGGTCTTTTTGGGGGTTGAATTAGTCAAACACCTGCCGGATGCCACCCTTGCTAACAATGCAAATGATGTCCTGTCTAAAATAGCTTCGGTGATTCCTGACAAGTTGATGTGTTTTTTAAATGACGCAGCCGTTGCCGTTAAACCCGAAAACTCTGGCATCGAGAAAGTAGATACTCGCCTGATCCGGGCGGCAATACGCGATAGCCGGAAAATTTTTCTGGAGTACCGTGCCGCAGATGGAACGATATCGAAAAGAATTATTTGGCCTATCATATTAGGATATGACCTGACGCATTGCTTGCTCATCGCATGGTGTGAGGAAAAACTGGACTTCCGCCATTTCCGTGCTGACCGCATGTTGAATATTGTTGTTCTCAACGAAAAAATTGGCATCGATAACAAAAGCCTCAGGATAAAATGGAGAAAATGGCGTAGCTCCCAAGTCTACGATATTTAAGAACAAGGTATGTCTTTTGTTTGCAATCAACTCTGCAGTAATCAAAAATATATATTGCTCGTTTTACGCTCTGGCACATAGCCGTTAAGCGCTTGAAAGCGTGCAGGATTATAGCACTTATGTTATAATTTCATTTTATGCGTTGAAAAAGGTTAAATCTTGAAAACGGCAAATTTTTCCGAACTGATAAAGATAGCCGCTCTGCAGCTTTTCAGAGAAAAGGGATTCAGCAATGTTTCCACGCGTGATTTAACACAAAAACTTAATATTTCCAGAAGCCACATTTATCATTATTACCGCGACTGGGAAACGTTAAAAAAAGCGACTGTTGAATATATGTTTGACGGTGATATACAAGAGTGCAAGGAAACCCTGAAAGCCTCGCCAGGGATGAGCGCTACCGACAGAGTTAAGCTCTATATTAGTACGCTATTACCTGATGCCCCCTCAGCACACTGGCTGCTCTACCTTGAACTCTGGCCGATGGCTGCGCGTGATGCTGATTATGCTAATCTGGTGCATAATCAATCTCTTCAATGGATCAATATCCTTGAAGAGATCATCGGCTATGGCCTTGATGAAGGCGAATTCCTTTCAGTAAACGCCTCTGTATCAGCCAGACAAATAAACGCATTAATTGATGGATATTCCAGTATGCTGATCCTCGACTATTCAGAGAACAAGAGAAGTGATTTTCTTGACGAAATATCTGAACTTTCTTTTAAAATCCTTGGAAAATTCTCCTGAGCACGTATGAAAACGTGCTGTGCAAATTAGTTCTTTTTTATACCAAAATAGCCAAGAATTCGCTGCATCTTACTTTCCGCTGTGGTATTACCTGCAGCGGCAGTGTCTATCCAGGTCTCATCGGCTTCGGGATGCGGCCCTGATAATATGACGTTTCCTTTGCCATATTTATAACTGGCGATGGCTATATCTCCATTCTCGTAATACGCGATCGCCTGGAACCCATTGCCTGATGTGGTATTGTTGAGATAGGGCCCATCCTGGAAGTAAAAAGCTTCTTGCTTATTATTCCATTTGATTTGCAGGGTGTAATCTCCCTCATCCCTGGCGCGTGAATCAGGTCTTCCCACTTCTGACTCAAGGGGGGCGTCAATGAGCCCTATCCAGTCTTTATCGGCAAGATAGGCCCCCATGCAAATACCAATAAAATCTTTGCCATTTTTCACGAATTGACGAATAGCCTCAGCACCTTCATCGCCAATAACCTCATAAGAACCGGGTATATCCTGACCGCCGCCAGGCTGAATATAGATATCAAATTTCTTTAGCGTTTGCTCATTGAGTTTTAGCTTTTCTTTTTCACCCACATAAGAAATATGCAGTGGCAAACCAGTGCCGATAAGAGATTTAACAACCATTTCGGAACACCCCGGACATCCAGCCTGGCCCCGATGAACGGCGACATTATAACCCTTTGACGTAGCAGAATTTGCTAAGGTCGGGGCGGTGAAAATAGCAAAAGCAAACGCCACGGTTAACCTATTTGTTTTCTTTAACTTCGTTGTCTGGAAAAAATGTGACATAGCGGTGTCTCCCCTGGTCATGGCGTGTTTTTTATTAATCCCTGAGAATGACTTTTACGCTACCTCAAAGGATTACGTTAAATTAGAGCAATTGCTCAAATTTATCTTTACCGTTGAGTTTGTCAACAGTTTTCGGAATCAATTGAAAAAGTCTTTCATCATAAAAATGTAATCTAAACTATTTTGTTTATATTTTTTAAAGTGATACAGATATACCAGCGAAAAGAGATGGCGTGCGGCTGGCCGGTCTGCGTCTCACCAGGGCATCGCGGCAGGATGCATCCCTAAAAGCACAGACGCTGCCCCTCTCTTTGGATATAAGTCTCCTGAGACAGCAATAAGTTATTTATCGGTACAATAAATTTGATTAACAAGCCGCTACACAGAAAACCAGGTGAGTCTTAACAACCGGGTAAATATGAACTGATCAATTTTGCCATATTTTCCGCGCCGTTCATCGCAATGCTAAGTTCAAGATTACGTGCGCTTTCTTGTGCTGCGGAACGTGCACGCGCGAACATTCTTGCCTCATAGCGCTTAATAGCCTCAGCAGGATTGTTACCCGACACTAACTCGCAGGCCAGTTCTGACGCATCGAGCATAGCCAGATTGGCGCCAGCACCCGCAAAGGGCGACATAAGATGTGCAGCATCTCCCAGCAGTGTAATATTGGCATTATTTTCCCATTGGATCCCTACAGGAAGCATATTAATGGGGCGCAGTAAAAATGCCCCTTCACTCGCCTGAATAAGATTTCTCAGCGCAGGGGCCCAGTCAGCGAAGAGGGTCTCCAGCGCCTCACGTGTTTCTGTCGGGCAGAGTGACTGGACATTTCTTTGATCGCTATTTTCAGGTAATCGTAAAGCGATATACAGACGGATTTTATTATCGCCATTACGCTGCGCAATCAGCCCTTTATTGTCAGAAAGCGCCATAAAACTCCCCTTACCCACCATTGCAGAAATAACCGGGAATGCACTGTCTGGATTCAGTATTTCTGTTTCTATAAAGCTTACACCTGAATAAAAAGGCTCCTCAGAGGTCAATAACGGGCGGATCCGCGAACCTGCGCCATCCGCGCCAACAAGAATATTTGCCCGGATCTGCGTACCATTTTCAAAAAAGAGCGAATGGTTACCCTTTGCCGCAGGTTGCGTACTGACAAGACGATGATCCCAGCGTATGCGGTCTGGCTCCAGAGAATCAATCAACAGATCCCGCAGTTGCTTGCGGTCTATTTCCGGTCGATCAAAATTATCTGCCGGAACTGACTCCTCCCAAAAACAGTGACCCGTTTTATCCACAATGCGCATTTGCTGCCCTTCCGGCCTTGCAAGGGCATGAAACTTTTCTTCTAAACCCGCCGCTTTTATCGCAACCTGCCCGGAATCAGCATGGATATCCAGTGTCCCTCCCTGGTCACGTGCATAGCGTGATGCATCCCGTTCATAGACCACAGCGTCTAAGCCGTTTTGTTGAAGAATGCGAGCCAGTGTCAGTCCACCAATACCACCACCCACAATGGCGATTTCATGCGATTCGGTCATACTGTGTTCCTCTTTATTCATTAAAATCAGGCAAATAAATAGTCAATGATTAAGAGAGTCAGGTCCTGTACGGACGCAAGATCTCCCGTTACTCAAGGCAAAGTGAGCATGGTCGAACCATAAATCCTTCGACGTTATGGTGACCGGGTACATCTTCGTGATGGTTTAAGTTGACATATCAACCTTTACAGTGGCAGAGTTGATATGTCAACTTTGCTTAACGATGGCTACCCTATGAAAAAAGAAGATCTGACCCAAAGTGAAATGAATGCGTGGCGGGGGTTTCGCCGAATGGGCGAAGTGATTGCCTCTCGTATAGGCCGCGAAATAACACAAAAAACGGGATTATCATCCGCTGATTTTACGATCCTGATGCAACTCAGCATGGATGGCGGTAACCATCAGCGCCAGTGCGATATACAAACTTTCCTTGAATGGGATAAGACGCGTTTGTCTCATCAATTGTCCCGCATGGAAACGCGAGGATTAATCGAGAAAAAAAGCGAGGGCGGGAATAGTTCATTTATCAGCATGACAGATAAAGGTCGTCTTCTGCTCTCCGTAGCTCAGCCCGTGCATCAAAACGGGGTTTATGAACATTTTGCAAAATGGCTGAGCGAAGAAGACCTTGAAGCAATGATTCGGATAACAGATATTCTGCGTAATTCGTCGAAATAATAAAAGTTAAGTACCCTAACTCTCAACCGGGGATGATGTTTACTGGTCTATCTGGCAAAGACAAGAAAGTTATCTCCTTCCATGGAAATAGTTCGCGAGCGGATGATAAAAAGCACATACGCCTGGCATTGAATGTACAGTTTCAACCGATAACATCAGACACAGTATTTGTGCCAGGATAGTCTCAAACATACTTAAGCGATAAAATAAGATAATAATGACAATAGAGTGGCGATTACTTTTTCTGCGGCCGTTTTAACAAAAACGCCATCGGTATGCACAACAGAATCGATACCATCAACACAAAGTATGTTTCATTATAGGCCAATACAGACGACTGCTGCGCGATCATTTTTACCAGTTGAGCCGCCGATATTACATGGCTATCCCCACCCACGGAGGATCCTGCAAGCGCCTCGAACTTAGACTGAGCCACCGGAGAACTGGCATGTACTGACTCTCTGAGAACAGTATTATGGAATGCTTCTCTTCTGTCTAAAAATGTCCCTATTAGCGCAAGTCCTATCGCCCCACCTAAGTTACGTGCCATATTATATAAACCAGCGGCATCACCCGACTCTTCTTTTGTCACCGCCGCCATCGCCGCCTGGTTTAGTGGCATCATACAGAGCATTTGCGCGGTGCCGCGAACCAGTTGTGAAATGACAAAACTATCCCCTGAGCTTTGTATGCTAAGTGACGTATCCATAAAACAACTTATTGCAAATAGCACCAGGCCAGGAATAACGATCAGCCTAATATCCACCTTCGTCACCAGACGGGGCAAAATATACATTAATAATAATGCGGGTATCCCGGCAAGTAACAATACACCACCGGATTGCTCAGCATTATACCCTGCGATATGTGAAAGGAATTGCGGTACCAGGTAGGCAATGCCATAAAGCACAATCCCGGTAACGAATATAATGATGATGACAGAGGAGAAACTTTTATTTCTAAATAGCCTGAGGTTTAACACGGGTTTTTCAACATATATTTGCGACATGATAATCATCAACAAGCCTGTCACCGAAATCACGCTGAGCCTGCAAATCATTGTTGATTCAAACCAGTTTTCTCGCTGTCCTTCTTCCAGAATCGCTATCAATGTGCTGAGGCCAAGCGCCAGACCCGCTATTCCTAACCAATCCGCTTTAACAAACTCGTGCGATTTAATTTTCTCTGCAGGTAATCCACAAAGCAGCATGACTAACATGACGAGACAGATTGGCCCATTAATAAAAAAACACCATGACCAGTTTGCATTTTCGGTAAGCCAGCCCCCCACAACAGGCCCCAACAAGGGCCCCATAATGACTGTCAGGCCAAATGCAGTCATCCCGACCGGAAGTTGATGTAACGGCAAACGCGTTCGGACGATCGATTGCGCGGTAGGGATCATGGCACCGCCACAGAACCCCTGCCCCACGCGCGCCGCAATCAAAAACAGCAAACTGGATGAAAAGCCACACAAAAAAGAGAAAAAAATAAACAGTGTGGCATTCATAACCAGCAAGTTACGTAGCCCAAGCCATTTTGTCAGCCATGCCACCAGCGGTATCATCACAATTTCGGACATCATATAACCGGTGGTAATCCAGGTTCCTTCTGTTCCCGTAGCACCTACTGCGCCCTGAATTTGCGGTAAGGCCGAGTTAGTAATCGAGACATCGAGTGTCGCCATAAGGGCACCGGCCGCGCCTGCTGCAACAGCAATCCAGTCCGTCAGTGTTGCGTTATTTTTGGGTTTAATTTGCTCAGCCATGATGTTGAGGTTCCTGCCGTGTATCGACTTCAACTCTTACTGACAGGCCTGCAATCACCGTTGATGGCATGTCTTGATTATCGAAACGAATTCGAACCGGAACCCGCTGCACGACTTTCGTGAAATTGCCCGTCGCATTTTCCGGTGGCAATAATGCGAATTCCGATCCGGTTGCAGGCGCAAGACTTTCAATATGGCCTGCAAAAGTTTTTCCGGGGAAAGCATCTATATGTAAGCGTACGGGTTGATTGGGTCGCATGCGACCAACCTGGGTCTCTTTAAAGTTGGCAATAACGTAAACGCTTTTGGTTGGCACTATCGACATTAAACGTGAACCCGCCTGGATGTACTGGCCTGCTCTGACCCCTACATCTCCCACCGTGCCATCCTGCATACTTTGCAAAACGGTATCTTCTAAATCCAGATTGCTACTTTGCAGGTCGGCTTTCGCGCCCTGCAACTGGGCCTCGTAACCTTGTTCTTCTGCGTGACACTCGACAATTTTTGCCCGGGCAGCTTTTACTCCCGCCTCAAGGGCATGTAATTGCGCCCAGGCTTGTTGACGGGCGTTATCCCTGTCGGCAAGTTGTTGTGGTGTGGTCGCCCCTGTCTTTACCAGTGGTTGATAGCGGGCCCATTCGTTTTCTGCATGTTGTGCGGCCAGGCGAGCGGCTTGTTGCTGCACATCGGCCTGGATGAGTTGCGCCTCCAGTTGTGCGATTTGCGCCTGTAGTTGTGCTTTGTCCGCTTCAAACCTGGCGATATCAGCTACTTTTTTATCGATCGCTGCGTGACTATGGCGGCTATCAAGACGGAGCAGTGGTTCTCCTTTATGTACCCCTTGATTATCCGTCACCAGGACTTCCTCAACATATCCGCCGATTTTTGATGAAATGGAGACACTATCCGCTTTGATAAACGCGTCATCGGTTTCTTCGATATACCAACCGTTGACTATCCACCAGGCACAAATGCCAGCAAAAACAATTAGGACAAGAAAGGCCATACGCAAAATGCCCCGTTTTCGGCCCACACCGCCAGTACTGGCGTGTTCACCGTCCCCCTGGGCTACAGAGGCAGGCGTTATCGCTGATGTTATCAATAGCATGGTAGTCTCCGATGTGTATCGACCCGGCTTTCCAGATAAAGGGATGTGAAAGAAAACAGAACGTTAACAATAAAAATTGGGTTTATGATGGTGCCCATAATTGATTTCGGCCATTATTTTTACTTGATACAAACTTTTATCGAGTATAAATTTGGATCAAATAAAAGATCAAGGGGGATTTGTCCGCTGATCGGTGAGAGAGGAAAACAATGAAGGCAAACAAACCGGAAGGGTTGAGAGAACAGAAGAAGAGACTTACCCGGCAACACATTTCAGATGAAGCCACTCAGCTTTTTATCCGCTATGGTTTTGATAACGTAACCATTAGTGATATTGCGCAGGCGGCAAATGTATCGAAGATGACAGTGTCTAACTATTTTGTGCGTAAGGAAGAACTGTTGTTTGACCGCATGGGCGAGATAACGGAATTACTGGAGGAAAGCCTTAAGAACCGTAACGAAAGGTCCCCGATCGCCAAATTGAAGGGGCTGACGGCTGAATTACTTGAGCAAAAACATAAAGTTTTTATGATTAACCAGAATGTCGTTAAATTTTGGCAGGTTGTTGCGGACAGCACAACGCTGAGCACCTTTGGCATTATGCAATTTGATATTATTTGCAAACAACTTGGAAAAATGTTGGCGTCAGATGCCGGGCAACCAGAGACGGACCCTACGGCGCATCTGCTCGCCACCATTATTATGAATACATGGCGTGTCGCATACACTGAGGCGTTGTTCCGTCAAAAGATGAATATTGAGCAAACGGATATCGAGTTTCTTTTTGACATTACAGCTCGCGGATTTTGTGCTGCGGAAGCCGCAGCGAAGGGGACCCAATACCTCTAAACCAGTACGCTCTGTTTAGAACGCCTGGAAAGCGTCCCGTAAGCACGCTGATAATGACTTTATCATTCACGGGCGTGCCAGCCATTCGAATGAAGGTGATTATCTGCCGCATACCCGTGCTGCATTTCACACATGGCCTACAGTGCCTCGTTTAATGGCGACAAAGCTACGGGTTTAGTCGTAATAACCATGCACGCCACGCCTGCACTGTGTCATTCCACCTTATTTTATTGCAAAAAAAGCCCCTGCACGGATGCAGGGGAAAACCCATGTCAGAGCTTATATCTTAATAATTCGTGTTACATGAACGCCGCGAGTCTGAATAACGTAGGTAAGTACGTGACCAGGCCAGCGCACAGGCAACGTGAAGCATGACGGGCATAGTCGAATTTAATTGAACACCATCCCACCATCGATGAGCAGAGACTGGCCGGTCATATAATCGGAGTCTGGCCCGGCAAGGTACGAGACGCAGGCAGCAACATCTTCCGGTTCGGACAAGCGGCCAAGCGTAATGCGTTTGGCAAAGGTTTCGGTACCGTAGCCGAGTGGTTTGCCCGCAGCCTCAGACACCTGGCGGTCAATCTCCGCCCACATCGGCGTTTTAACGATGCCCGGGCAGTAAGCATTAACGGTGATCCCAAGCGGAGCAAGATCCCGTGCGGCAGTCTGGGTTAAACCGCGAACCGCGAACTTACTGGAACTGTAGACGGCCAGATCCGGATTACCGGTGTGCCCCGCTTGAGAGCAGGCGTTAATGATCTTGCCGCCGTGCTCCTCTTTGCGAAACGCCTCAATCGCCGCCTGAATACCCCAGATCACCCCTTTCACGTTGATGTTATAAACCTTATCAATAATCTCCGATGTGATGGATTCGATGGGCGTGGAGGGCGCAACCCCGGCGTTATTGACGATAACGTGGAAACCGCCCAGCGCTGTGCGGGCTTTCTCGACCGCCGCAAACACCTGATCGCGGTCAGAGACATCCACCTTCACGGCGATGGCGCTGCCGCCGTTACGGTTGATTTCATCGGCAACGGCGCTCGCCGTCTCATCGTTATAGTCAGCAATGGCAACAGCAAAGCCGTCTTTTACCAGACGAAGCGCTATCGCTTTACCAATCCCCTGACCTGCGCCGGTTACGAGAGCAACTTTTTTCATTTTTCTGTCCTTATAGTGAGTCATAAAATCTGGCTGAGATGGAGCTGGCCCATCAGCAGCGGGTTATCGCTATAGTCAACGGGAATGGCCACCACGGCCGGGCCATCGACATCCATTGCCGCACGAAGTGTGGGCTCAAGCGCATCAGCGCTCTCCACGGCAAAGCCTTTCGCGCCAAAGGCGTCGGCATAGACTCTGAAATCGACCGGACCGAACGCCACGCCGGAAAGTCGCTGGTATTTTTTCTCTTCCTGAATGGCCACCATGTTGTAGGCGTTATCCACCCAGATGATATGCAGCACGTTGGCGTTAAGACGTACCGCGGTTTCCAGCTCCATACTCGACTGCAGGAAGCCGCCGTCACCGGAGACGGAAACCACCTTGCGCCCCGGATTCACCAGCCAGGCGCCAATCGCCCATGGCAGCGCGACGCCCATGGTCTGCTGACCGTTGGAGATCATCAACTGACGCGCCCGGAAGCTATAGAGATAACGGGCGATCCAGATGTGGAAACTACCCATGTCCACGGTGAGCGTCACATCGTTATTTACGATGTCCTGCATGGCTCTTACGATACGCAGCGGATGCAAAGCGAACTGGTTGAGTGAGGCACCGCGGCGATCGAGCAGATCCCGCTGATGCTGGCGGTCGACCAGAATTTCTGACGCGCGCTGGCTGAGCTCCAGTTTGTGGTCAATCCGACTGGCAAGCTGGTTCAGCGTGGCGGCGATATCCCCCACCAGTTCGATGTCGGGCACATAATTACGCTCTTCATACGCGGGCAGCACATCAATGTGCACCAGCGTGGCATCCCCGCTGTTCCACATGGACGGCTCATACTCCACCGGGCTGTAGCCAATACAGATAATCAGATCCGCCAGATGCAGTAGCCGGTCGCCCGCCTGATTATTAAAAAGGCCGACGCGCCCGGCGAAGCGGGTGAAGTGTTCCTGGTTTACCGCCCCGGCGGCCTGGTAGGTGCTGGTCACCGGAATACGGCTTTTCTCCAACAGCTTACGCAGCGCCGTGCTGTTGGCAGGCTGACTCGCCATCAGACCCAGCAGGATGACCGGATTTTTGGCATTGTCGATAAGCTTCACCACATCGTTAATCACCGATTCGGGTGCCGGGCCCATCATCGCCGGGCCGCTGGCAGGCAAAATGGTGCCAGTGGCGGGCTGGTCGACAATATCCTGCGGCAGGCTGACAAACGCGCTCCCCGGTCTGCCGTGCTCGGCGGCACGAAACGCGTTTGAGATAACCTCGGCAATCGAGTCCGGGGAACTGACCTCGACGGCATATTTGCTGACAGGGCTGAACATCGCGACGGTATCCATGCTCTGATGCACCAGTTTCGCTTTATCCGCCCGCTTCACCGCCCCGCCCAGCGCCACAACCGGGTCGCCTTCGCTGTTGGCGGTAGCAATGCCGGTGATCAGGTTTGAACAACCCGGCCCGGAGGTAACCAGCGCAACCCCGGCTTTGCCGGTCAACCGTCCTACCGCTGCCGCCATAAACGCCGCGTTCGCCTCATGGCGTACGGGGATGATCTCAATGGAGGAGTCCAGCAGGGAATCAAAGACTTTATCGATTTTCGCACCCGGAATACCGAAAACCTGTTTAACGCCCTGCGCTTCCAGTTGGCCGACAACCATATCGGCGCCGTGCGCCCACTGGCGAACCTGTTTATCACTGTTCACGATGGTTCTCCTGTTAGTTTTCAACGGAACGGATAGCCGCATCCAGATTGCCTGGGTGAAGGTTGGCCTGTAAAAACGCGCTGTCGGCGGGCAGGTCAATCATGAGTTTGTGAATTTCACCGAAGGTGAGTACGCCGTTCTCCAACTGATAGTCGAGCAGGTGCCCCCCACCCTGACGGTCGTCGGTGATGAAATGTTCGTGGTAACCGGCCACGTTAATACCCTGCATATGTTGCGGCGTGCGAAATCCGACCAGCACCCCTTCGCGCTGGTTAAAGCGGAACACCGGCTGGTCGTCCAGGACGTCGGTCATCGCCCGGTAAGGCGGCTTCTGGCGCGGGACCGTGCGAGTGTGGGCGTGGCGAAAATTGCCATCAATACGCAACGCGCAGAACAGGTTATCGGAAGGGATCTGCTGGTCGATCGCATCGTGGATCTGCTGACGGCTGACCGGCGTATCGAAGGTTTTGCGATACTGCGGCTGGAACCAGGTCATCACGGCGAACGGCGTTTTCTGCTCTGGTTTCGCGGCGCGGGCGCTACCGTCGGCGCGTAACTGGTACACCTGGCTGCTAAAGGCAATCAGTTCGCCGTCCAGTTCGTTAAAGGTGCCCAAACCAAAATCGCCTTGTGCCAGCAAATCGGCGATGGTGGTGTTTCCCTCATATACGCCGCTTAACAGGGCGCTCATTAGCGATGTCTGATAGATCACGCTGTCAGGGTGCCGGGCAGAGAAACCACGTACGGTCTCGCACAGGCTGGCCTCACAGTCGCATGCCGATGAATGCATCATTATGCTCGTCCTCTTCAACTTTTTTTAGAAAGGTTAAATAAATGTTGACCCGATTCAGCCGGGAGTTCCAATATAGAAACCATGCTGGTTTGAGACGTTTTAGATATGGAACTTCGTTATCTGCGGTATTTCGTCACGGTTGCACGCGAGAGACATTTCACTAAGGCGGCTAAAGCGCTGGGAATTTCGCAACCTCCCCTGAGCCAGCAAATCAAGCGGCTTGAGGAGGAAGTGGGTACACCGTTGTTCAGACGCCTGACGCGTGGCGTGGAGCTGACCGAAGCGGGAAAAGCCTTCTATGAAGACGCGTGTGAGATCCTGGCGTTGAGCGACATAGCAGTCGAAAAAGTTCGGGGTATTGCTCGTGGGCTCAACGGTAATCTGTCGATCGGGATTACCAGTTCAGACGCTTTTCATCCGATGATCTTCACGCTTATTCGCCATTTTCAGTTGCAGAACATGGCGGTGAAGATTCATCAACTGGAAGCCAACATGTCCTCTCTTACAACGATGCTGGCGGAGGGGGAACTGGACATTGCATTCGTCCGGCTGCCTTGTGAGAGCAGTAAAGCGTTCGAATTAAAGATACTGGACCGGGAACCAATGGTGGTGGTACTGCATCGCGATCACCCTCTCGCAAAAAGCGGTCCGCTGTCGCTTGAGCAGCTCCGGGATACGCCAGTGGTTTTGTTCCCACAGGAGATTGCTCCGTGTTTATATGATCGCGTTTACTCCTGCTGCGCACGTTGCGGGATTGATATGCAAAACGCGCTACAGTGCTCACAGCTTTCCTCGTCCATCAGCATGGTGTCCGCAGGCAGCGGCTTTGCCCTGGTGCCGCAGTCAATGGTGGTCATTTCTCCGCCGAATGTTACTCATCATCCGCTTATCTCACCGACGCTCTATACCGAGATCGCGCTGTGCTGGCGACGTTTCGAACGCTCGCGAACGGTGAAACGTTTTTTGTCGATGCTGAGTGAGAAGTAAACGCAGCGCGGTTGTGCCCTGCTCTCTGAGAGACTTAAACACAAGGGCAACGGCAATCTGAGTGAAGACGGTTTACCCAGGAAACAACCTAATACCGTGTCGGCGGCACGCCGAACATGGCGCGAAAAGCAAAGGTGAATGCGGCCGGGCTTGAATAGCCCAGGTCAAGGGCAACCTGTGTAACGCTACGCTTGTTTTTGAGCATCACAACGGATTCCAGCAAGCGCACGCGTTTTTTCCATTCACTGAACGCCACGCCGGTCTCTTTTTTGAAGCGACGTGAAAAAGTGCGCACCGACATGCCGCTATCGGAGGCCCACTTCTCAATACTGTGCGCGTCACCCGGTGTTTTTTGGATCTGGCGGCAGACCTTCATCAGTAAAGGTGAGCCCGGCCATGATATGGCCAGACCGGCATCCGGCAACCGTCTGAGTAACGAAATCAGCACTTGCACAAGTTGCCCATCCTCCCCTTTATCGTCATACAACTCCGGCACATTTTGTGTCGCGTAGTGAATAAACTCACGCACGAAATCGCTGACCACCACCACTTTGCTGCCACTGAAAGCGATGGTGGCGAAATCGGCTTCAACGTAGAGACTTTCCAGCAGCACGTCGCTCGTGGCAAGAATACGATGCGGCACATGAGCCGGGATCCACACGCCATAGAGAACAGGAACCACCAGCGTCTTGCCTTCGATTTCCACACGCATACTGCCGTTGCGCGCATAGAGGAATTCAGCGAAGGGGTGCTCATGCATGTCCACGCCCGTATCGCCCATCAAAGGGTAGCTGCGAAAGTAAACCGCGCGCGGCAATGCCATCAGCACCGGGGCGGGCTGGCCGTTCACCGGCTGACTCGGCGGTAACACTAACGTAGAGCACATAAGCACCTGGCCTCTATTCGATGAAGTTTGTCTTGATAGCACAGCGCAGACAAGGCGGGTTTACTGAATAATGAAGCGGTCATAAATCTGGTTCACCCGTCATGAATAATTTACCAGCCATCTGCCTGAGGGATAAGCCTTTTCGCAAACATTGACTGGCGTGACAGGGATATTTTCTGGCTGGCTGCGCGCTACGTTAAAGGAGAGATGATGGCTAATGAATGTACCGTCGATGTGATCAGCAAACCAAACCACTGGCTGCGAATTGTGCAAGAACTGCTATCACAGGCGGGAATTGAAATTAATGGCGCTGAACCCTGGGATATCCGGGTGCACGATCCCCGTTTTTTTAAACGCGTTTTACAGCAGGGTTCGCTCGGTCTTGGCGAAAGTTATATGGAAGGCTGGTGGGACTGCAAACGGCTTGATATCTTTTTTGATAAATTGCTCCGCGCCCACCTGGACGAACAACGCCCCGCCCGTTTATCAGATCTTCTGCGCATCGCGTTTGCCCGCCTTGTTAACCCACAGTCACGCAAACGCGCCTGGCAAGTCGGCGAAGTGCATTACGACCTGGGCAATGATCTCTTTAGCCGCATGCTCGATCCCCACATGCAATATTCCTGCGGCTACTGGAAAGAGGCCGATGAGCTATTTGTCGCCCAGGAAAACAAGCTGGCGCTGATTTGCGAAAAATTACAGCTTAAACCCGGCATGACAATGCTGGATATTGGCTGCGGCTGGGGCGGTTTAGCAGAGTATGCGGCGCACCACTATGGCGTGCGTGTGGAAGGCATTACGATTTCCGCAGAGCAAAAAGCCTACGCCGAAAATCTCTGTGCCGGAAAGGAGGTGCGCATCCTGCTCCAGGATTACCGCGATCTGGATAAACAGTACGATCGTATCGTTTCTGTCGGCATGTTCGAGCACGTAGGGCCGAAAAATTACGCCACCTATTTTAAGGCGGTAGATCGCTGCCTGAAACCCGATGGTCTTTTTTTATTGCATTCCATCGGTTCGAATAAAACCCAATATAACGTTGATGCCTGGATCAATAAATATATCTTCCCTAATGGTTGCCTGCCCTCCGTAAAACAGGTCGCGCAAGCCTGTGAACCTTATTTCGTCATAGAAGACTTACATAATTTCGGCGCTGATTATGATAAGACCCTGATGGCATGGCATAGTCGGTTCAATAAGGCCTGGCCGCAATTATCAGGAAACTACTCCCTGAAATTTCAGCGTATGTTCAACTATTACCTCACCGCTTGTGCGGGCGCATTTCGCGCCAGAAATATTCAACTCTGGCAACTGGTACTAAGCCGTGGCGTCTCCGGCGGGCTGCGCGTGGCTCGCTAAATACATAATTTAATAAGGTGACTAACAACATCATCACTGACGGTCTTATTGAAAAAAGACGCGAGTCATTTCATTTTTCGGAAGCAAAATAATATGAACGTTAATTTCTTTGTCACCTGCATTGGCGACGCGCTTAAATCACGGATGGCCCGAAACAGTGTTCTGTTGCTTGAGCAACTGGGGTGTCGTGTCCAGTTTCCTGAACATCAGGGATGTTGCGGTCAACCGGCTATCAATAGCGGCTACATTACCGATGCGTTGCCGGGCATGAAAGCGCAGATTACCGCCCTTGAGATCAACGACGATCCCATTATTTCACCCGCCGGGTCGTGCATGAACGCGATTCGCCACTATCAGGACTGGCTGAGGGATGAACCAGACTGGGCAATGCGCGCGGCGAAAATTGCCAGCCGAATGGTTGATCTGACCTCGTTTATCGTAAACCAGCTTGGCGTCACGGACGTTGGTGCGCGCCTGCCGGGGCGGGCTGTCTATCATCCTTCGTGCAGTCTGTTTCGCAAGCTTGGCGTACGCGATGAACCTCTGGCCCTGTTACGTAGCGTTCGCGAACTGGAAATCATCCCTTTTGCCGCTCAGGAAACCTGCTGCGGTTTCGGCGGCACCTTCTCGGTCAAGATGGCCGAAATCTCCGGGGAGATGGTGAAGGAAAAGGTGGCGCATCTTATGGAAGCCAGGCCGGATTATGTGATCGGCGCAGATGCCAGTTGCCTGATTAATATTGGCGGGCGTTTGCAGCGCGAAGGCCACAACGTTCGTGTACTCCACATCGCCGATGTGCTGATGAGCCGCTAAGGAATCCCTATGTTTCTTAAAACCAGTAACCTCCCCTTTTATGATCGGGTACAGCAGCAAATCGACGATCCGGTGATGCGCCATGCGGTCGCGAACGCGCAGGATCGCATTGGCATTAATCGCCAGAAAATGATCGACGAACTTGAGAACTGGCCCGACTGGCGTTCCCGTGCTGCGGATATTCGCGCCCATATTCTCGAAAATCTGGATGCGTATCTCTATCAGCTCAGTGAAAAGGTCACCGCGAATGGCGGCACCGTTTTTTTTGCCAACACGCGCGAAGATGCCACCCGCTACATTTTGCAGGTTGCGCAACAGAAGCAGGCCCGCAAAATCGTGAAATCGAAGTCAATGGTGACCGAAGAGATCGGTATGAATGCCGCGCTGGAGGCAGCAGGCATTGAGGTCGTCGAAACCGACCTGGGCGAGTATATCCTGCAACTGGCCAACGACGCGCCTTCCCATGTGGTTGTTCCTGCCATACATAAAGACCGCCATCAAATTCAGCGCGTCTTGCGGGAGAAACTGGGTTACGAGGGCGCCGAAACCCCGGAAGCGATGACACGCTTTATTCGCCAGAAGATCCGCGAAGATTTCCTCACCGCCGATATCGGCATTACCGGATGCAATTTTGCGGTCGCGGAAACCGGGACGCTTAGCCTGGTGAGCAACGAAGGTAATGCCCGGCTCTGCACCACCGTACCGCGAACGCATATTGCCGTGATGGGGATGGAGCGCGTGGTGCCCTCATTTACAGAACTGGACATCATGCTGACCATGCTGGCTCGCAGCGCCGTGGGCGCCCGCCTGACCGGCTACAACACCTGGCTTACGGGCCCCGGTGGTCACGCAGAAAGCGACGGGCCTGAGGCGTTCCATCTGGTGATTGTCGACAATGGTCGTTCGCAGGTGCTGGGCTCGCCTTTTCAGGATATCTTGCGCTGTATACGCTGCGGCGCCTGCATGAACACCTGCCCTGCCTACCGCCATATTGGCGGACATGGCTACGGTTCCATTTATCCTGGCCCTGTTGGCGCGGTACTCTCGCCGCTGCTCGGTGGCTATAAGGATTTCAAACATCTGCCCTATGCCTGCTCGTTATGTACGGCCTGCGATGACGTCTGTCCGGTTCGTATCCCCTTGTCTTCATTAATTCTTGAGCACCGCCGGACGCTGGCTGAAAACGGAATGACCCCCGCGATGGAACGTCACACCGTCCATCTGTTCAATTACGCTAACCGTCATCACGCGCTGTGGAAGGTCGGTATGGTGGCGGGCGCACGCGCCGCGCAACTGATGATTCGCAACGGGAAGATGCCTTTTAGCATCGCCGCTATCCGCAAATGGACGGAAGCACGGGATCTGCCACAGGCTGATGGAGAAAGTTTCCGAAGCTGGTTCAAAACGCATCAAAAGCAACGTAAAAATGGGGAGGACGCATAATGGAAAACCGTGATGCCTTCATGCTAAACATTGCCCGACAGCTTGGCCGTGAACCGCGCCGCATCCCTCAGCCATTGCCCACGACGCATGCAGCGCCGCTAAGAAGCCGCTATGCGGAAAAGATAGCACAGCAACCTTGCGACAGTTTTATGGCCTTTGCCGCACAGGTCATGCAGGCTCACTGTGAACGGGCCTCCCTTGCCACCCTGCCACAGGTTGCCGAACGTCTCTGTAAACATTATGGCGGCGGTCCGGTACTGATAAGCGGCGATGCCCGGTTGGCAAACGCGGGTATTACGGCGCACTTGCAGAAGACGTTCCCGACACACTGCTGGGCCTCGCCGGGAAGAGAAGACAACTTACGTAACGCCGCTGCGGCAAATATCGGTGTAGTCTTTGCCGAATACGGTCTTTGTGAAACAGGCGGCGTCGTGCTCTTTTCCTCTCCCTTGCAAGGGCGAGCCATCAGCCTGCTTCCTCCGACGACATTGTTTGTTATCTACAAGAGCCGGTTACTGGCTGGCGTCACGCAACTGACGGAGATCCTTCGCCAGCGGGTGCAGACAGGCGAAACACTGCCCTCCTGTATCAATCTCATCGCCGGACCAAGCTCAACGGCAGATATTGAACTGATTAAAGTCGTTGGCGTTCACGGGCCGCTGAACGCAGTCTATTTGATTGTTGAAGACTGCTGATGCAATAAACGGGCACGCGGAGATTTGCTGTCAGTCGGCCCTGAGAAAGTGATTATTATTTCTGTCGGGGGACGCTGCTATATGACGGTGGCTCCCCTGATACTGCCAATAAAAAGGTGTTGAAATGACAAAGGAAAGCGCATTATGCCTGATGAGATTAACGATAAAGGACATTATCGACTGGATAGAATGCAATATTGCAACGCCTTTGCCACTCAAGGTGCTGGCGCAAAAATCGGGTTATTCTGCCTGGCATTTCCAGCGGGGGTTTAAAAAAATAACGGGTATGACTCCTGGCGTATATATACGTTATCGAAAAATGGTTATTGCCCGCGATTTACTCCACGATACCCGTCACTCAATCACCGATATTGCCATGCATCTCGGTTACCGACAGCAGTCAACATTCTGTCGCGCGTTTCGCGAACATTATCATCGCACGCCCGGGCAGTATCGTCTTTGGGTGAAGGAAAAGCATTACAGCGGAAGTCAGGTTAACCCTGTGATGACCACGAATCGTTAATCTCTTTGCTCGATAGCATTTATTCAACGGTTTTAAAAACAAGCCAGGAAAGCGAGCCGGTTCAGTAAGAAGCTGTCAGATCATGCTAATCTGGTTGCGGCCAGAAAACTTCGCACGATAAAGTGCCGTATCGGCACTTTCAATGAGTGACGTTCCGTCATCGTCCAGATCTGTCGCGCGTGCATGTGAAACACCAATGCTGACACTCACCACCCCAAAGGGGCTGGCTTCATGGGTTATTCTTTCGCTGATGATATTACGCGTAATCGACCCGGCAATTCTCTTTGCTAATTCTGGCTCTGCTTCGGGTAAGATAACTACAAACTCTTCGCCGCCATACCGGGCTGTCACAGCATTAAACTCTGTTAAACTCGCTTTTATTATTGCCGCCACACTGCGTAAACAGTCGTCTCCGGCCACATGGCCATACTTATCATTGTAATTTTTAAAAAAATCAACATCGATCAGCAAAAGCGATATCGATTTTTTATTTTTCGCACACTCCGAAATTGTTTGAGGGAAAATGTCATCAAACTCCCTGCGATTAGCCAGTCCTGTTAAACTGTCAACCGAAGCCATCTCTTTTAATTGTGCATTAGCAGACATCAATGACTCTTTTGCATTTGTAAGTTCTTTATTAATCTGCACACGTCTGCTCATTTCTTTAAAAACATAACCACCTGAAAAACAAGCACACCCAACAAGGAATATAATGGTCGCGCTCAGAATCTCTGCGTGATGCCGCCATGAATTTAAGGCTTCATCTGTACTTACCGCAACCGTTGTGACTAACCCATAACGCTTATTTTTCTGAAAAGCGAAAATACGCTCAATATGGTCAACACGAGAAACCACGGTTGCCGTTCCTGAGTCACTCTCTTTCAGATAATGGGTGAACAGAAGCGAATCAGAGAACGCCTTCCCGATATATTCCTCACTGAACGGAAAGCGGACCATAAGCGTTCCTGAGTCGCTAATCAGCGAGATAGAACCATTTTTTCCAATATCTAATTTGCCGTATGTTTCCAGAAAATTTTCAACGTTCAGCGTTAAAACGACCACACCTCTGAACAGGGCATTAGCATCCTCCAGCCTTCTACTGATGGTAATAACCCACTTACCCGTTGTTCTGCTGACAACAGGAGGACCAATAAAGATATTTTTAGAGGGATTATTACGATGATAGATAAAGAAAGATCTGTCTGCGCCATTTCTGCTTCCCTTGGGGATATCACGCATGGCAAGGATCTCCCCTCCATTTTCATCGTAAATGACGATATTATTCAGTTGTTCAAGAAATATTGTTTGTTCCGACAAGAGTGTTCGGATGCGTGAGATATTCTGATGATTTAGCCCATAGATTTCTGTCATGCTGGAAATGGTTTTAATAAGCATCTCACCTTGACGAATAATGCCTTCCGAATAAGTATCAAGCGTGCGACTTAAGTTTATGACATTTATATTAAGCTCATTTATAGTCTGAGTACGCGCTGAGAACATCTGGAATGTCAATAAAACTGAAGCGATAAGGAAAGCAACCGTGACCACCAGTGATATTAATAATTTCTTTTTCTTCATGTTGCTTACCCATACCTGCAACTAAAAAAACACCAGAGCATGCAGAAATCTGTCCAATCACATTTGCGCATAGTATGTCATCAGAAAAGGCAAAATAAAATAGGAACATGCATCGTAACAATATCAAGAGTGCGCTGTGAAACCGGCGCCTGATGCCCCTGGTTAAGTACCCGCATACTGTATCGATTCTCAATTTCATCAAAAAAGCAGGCAAATCATCTCGCTTGCAAGTTGCGCAACAAACGGTGAATGTGCAATAAGTTTGCGTGAGCAACGTTTCAAATGCGATAAGGGAATCGCGGCTGTTAACTTATCGCGAGAAAATTCAAGTAACACACTGGTTAATATTTAAATTGATATAGTAACCCTATTTAAAATAGTGAATAAGCCAGAATACAAACCTGTTTAGCCGTTCTGAATCTTAACCCTTATGATGTCTGCAAAAAAAGTCGGAACACCCGGCGACAAAATAAAAAACCACCCTAACAGAGCAGAACCCCGAATGCTTATGCAAATAAACTTTCAAACGTTATTCTCGCCAGGGGAAATTTAATGTAAAGATACTCTTTTGTACCGTGGAGCAAATGCATGAGTCTGACGTCCGGTTCCCCCGATAACACGCATCCGGTTAGCCTCGAAAAGTCACAAAGTCGCAAAGTTCTGGGGGCAACCAGTCTTGCTCACCTTTTCCATGACGGCGCCACCGACCTGCACTACGTCCTTTTTGCTATCTGGCAGCAGCAATTCGGGCTTTCCATGGCTCAGATAGGCCTGCTTAAAATGCTGTTCTCCGGCGCGATGTCAGCCTTTCAGATCCCCGCAGGAGAATTAGGTCGAAAGTACGGCGAACGCAAAGTCTTGATGGCTGGCACCCTGCTTTTGACCGTCGCGCTGCTCCTCTACGGCACCTCATCAACGCTGATACAGCTCATGGTACTCATTGTCATCGGTGGGCTGGGCGCCAGCGTTCAGCATCCCTTATCGTCCAGTTGTATTACGCAATATTATTCCGCGAAGCAGGCCCGTATTGCGCTTAGCACATATAACTTCTTTGGCGATGTCGGCAAAGGGGTGATTCCCAGCACGCTGTCGGCCTGCCTGCTCGTCATCTCCTGGGGAAGCGCCCTGCAGTGGATTGCCCTCTTTGGCTTCCTCGTCACCCTGGGCCTGTACCTGTTATTGCCGGTTGGCAGCAAGGCCGCGCAGGCAAAGCCGCTCGCCGCCAAAGAGACACACAGCCAGCCTCATCAACAGGCGATAAATCTTCCCGACCCCTTGCGTCGCAGGGCTTTCGCCGCGTTATGCGTGATCGGCAGTATTGATAACGCAACGCGCACGGGCACGCTGACGTTTCTGCCTTTTTTGATGGCCGCACGCGGGGCATCGGCGACGCAAATTGGCTTTGCGCTGACCTTAATCTTTATTGGCGGGGCATTTGGTAAGCTGGTTTGCGGAATATTGTCGACCCGGCTTGGTATCATCAAAAGCGTCGCGGCCAGTGAGATAATCACCTCCGCTATCGTGCTGGGGATGGCGTTTGCCCCGCTGCACGTTATCTGGTTATTGTTGATTCCTCTGGGTGTGGCGCTCAACGGCACCTCCTCGATTCTCTATGGCAGTGTTGCCGAGCTATCCCGCCCGCAACAGCAAACCCGCGCGTTTGCCATTTTCTATACCGCGTCACTGGGGTGTGGCGCCCTGATGCCAGTCATCTACGGTATGGCAGGCGATGTGATGGGGGTACAACAAACCTTAATTCTTGTCGCGCTACTGGTGCTTTGCATCCTGCCTTTGCTCATTCCCATCAGAAGCGCAACCAGGTATAGCGGGCAGTAAGTGACGAAAACAGTCTCCCTGTCACCCGTCGCTCAAGGCCTGGACGGGTGTTCGCATTTTCTAAACTAAAGCCTCGGATTATGCTGTTTTGTTTGTTTTGCCTGTGCGGGTATACCTTGCGGGGAACCCACTTACTGGCAGGACACGATGAGCACACATACCCGCATTCGCAAATTTAATACCAAAGACACCTACCCCAATCAGTCACTGGATAACGATCTTTGCCAGGCCGTGCGTGCAGGCAATACCGTGTACGTACGCGGCCAGATTGGGACCGATTTCGACGGCAATCTGGTGGGGCTTGGCGACCCGGCAGCTCAGGCTGAGCAAGCAATGAAGAACGTTAAACAGCTACTGGAAGAGGCGGGCAGCGATCTGTCGCACATCGTCAAAACGACCACCTATATCATCGCCCCCCGCTATCGCGAGCCGGTTTACCAGGTTGTCGGCAAATGGCTAAAGGGTGTGTATCCCATCTCAACCGGGCTGGTTATTTCCGCGCTGGGTCAGCCGCAGTGGCTGATGGAAATCGATGTTATCGCGGTGATTCCGGACGAATGGCAAGCCCCTGGCTGCGCAGCAAGGTTGGCGCGGTCTCAACCCAAAACATCACCTTACCGGCGCAGGGGCCGCGTATTCTTGACAGATTACAACAGGGCGAGAGTGCCGAAACCGCGCTGAAAAGCGGCCTGGACACGGATGACTATTCTCTGTACCGGCAGGTGACCGTGCTGACCGCCGGGGGTGAAAGCGCCTTCTACAGCGGCGAAAAAACCCTGGGGGTCAACAACGCCCTGAGCGGCGAGAACTGCGTGGCAGCGGGCAATATGCTCGCGGATCCCAATGTCATTGTCGCGATGATAAACGCGTTCGAACAGCAATCCGGCCATCTTGCTGACAGGCTCATTGCCGCCATGCACGCGGGCCTGCGCGCAGGAGGTGGCCCGTGAGCTGGAAAGTTACGCACAGCGCGAACTCCTGCCCGCAATGCATGCGGTAAATCGTGACGCCGCGATCCGCTTTTATCCCATCAGTAGTTACCCCGGTTTGTACACCGCCGCGCAAAGCGCCGGGGTGCATCAGATCCACTCCTCGGTCTACAAAAATCCGCAGCAACTGCCCGCAGGCGGTGTTCTGGTTGTTGGAGCAGGCGCGTCCGGTACGCAAATTGCCGAAGAGCTGCACCAGTCGGGGCGTGACGTTTATCTGTCGGTGGGTGAACATTATCGTCCACCGCGCACTTACCGCGACCGTGATTACTGCTGGTGGCTGGGCGCGCTGGGTCTGTGGGATGAGGTGAAAATAAAGCCGAAGAAAGAGCACGTTGCCTTCGCCGTGAGCGGTTATGAAGGTGGCAAAACCGTCGATTTCCGACGCCTGGCGCATACTGGTATTACCACCATTATCTGGGCGACGGGATTTAAATTTGATTTCGGCTGGTTACAAGTGGATGCCTTCGATGAAAAAGGTCTGCCGTTCCATAAACGCGGTATTTCAGCGGAGCGTGGCATTTATTTCCTTGGCCTGCCGAATCTGGTCAACCGAGCCTCTTCGTTTATTTACGGCATATGGCATGACGCGAAATATATTGCCGATCATATTGTTTTGCAAAACGCCTACAGCGACTACGTTAAAACATAGTGTTCAGGGTATCGCGGCTGTTTATCAGCCGTGAGACATACTCATTTGCGACAGAAAAGCAAGGAACATAAGGTGAACGGAATGACCATCAGAGCCGCCTTTTCCCCCTCACCCTGGCCCTCTCCCTCAGGGAGAGGGGACCGTTCGTGCTCGCATTTTTGTGGAGATTCCTCACATTGCGGGGGGTGAGCGTAATGCGGCCCCTTTTGAAACAGAAAGCTTATCGGACATACGATGACACCAGTAGCTTTTCGATCTCATGGGCAGGCAACGGTTTCGAAAACAGATACCCCTGCATAGCGTCGCATCCCAGATCAATCAACAACTGTTTCTGTTCCTCTGTTTCAACGCCTTCCGCAATCACGCCAAGTCCCAGACTGTGCGCCATCGCAATAATGGCCGTACAGAGTTCAAAACCCACGCCTTTTAAATCTTCCACGAAGGAGCGGTCAATTTTGAGAAAATCAATGTTAAATTTTCTCAGATAGGCCAGCGATGAATAGCCAGTGCCGAAATCGTCGATGGCAATCTGAATACCAATCTGATGCATCATTTTTAAATTGTGGTTGACGCGTGTTTCCGAATTAAGCAGCAACCCTTCGGTGATTTCAATGGTAACCGCATCACCCATGAGGTTATGATTCTGTAGATCCCGAATCCAGGGGATATCTTCAAACTCCTGGCTGCGTAACTGTATCGGTGACAGATTGATGGCCATTTTGAGTTGAGGATCATATTTTTGCCGCCAGTAAGCCAGTTGTGTGATGGCCTGGTTTGCGATCCAGTTGCCCATGGGGACGATAAGACCGGTATCTTCGGCCAGCGGAATAAAGGTATCCGGGCTAATAATCCCCTGTACCGGGTGGAGCCAGCGAACCAGTGCTTCCATTCGGGTAATCTGCCCCGTGGTGAGCGAGACAATCGGCTGGTAATAGACCACAAACTGGCTCTCTTCGAGCGCCTTTCTTAAATTTCTCATCATCCGCAGACGCGCATGAATCGCATCATGCAGGGCGCGGGAGTAGTAGCGGAAATTCTTACGCCCCGCGTTTTTAACCGCATACATCGCCTGGTCGGCATTCTTGAATAAATCTTCGAGGTTTTCTGTATCAGTGGGATAAAGAGAAATGCCAATACTGGCCGAGACAAACATGGTCTCGCCGTTAATCGTAAATGGAATTTCCAGTTTACGGAGAATCTTGCGGGCAATATCCGTACATTCCGCCGGATCGTTAATGTCCGGGATAATGATGGCAAATTCATCGCCACCCAGGCGCGCGATACATTCGGCGTTACTGGCACACTCAAGTAAACGCATCCCCACGCGGCCTAATAATTCATCACCCGCCCGGTGCCCCATACTGTCATTAACCGATTTAAATTGATCGAGGTCGATGAGCATCAGCGCCATGATACGATGGGTGCGCGAGGCATGGCGGGCCGCCTGTTCAAGTTTACTTTGAAATAAATGACGGTTGGGCAAACCGGTAACCGCATCATAATTCGCTTGTTGCCAGATGAGTTCTTCCTGTTTTTTACGTAGGGTAATGTCGGAAAACATGCCAACGTAATTAATCACATTACCCGCAGGATCTTTTATCACCGAAATGCTCAGTTCTTTGAGAAATTCAGTGCCGTCTTTATGCCGGTCCCAGACCTCCCCCATCCACTGTCCGCTGTCGTTTAATGCCTGCCACATCTCGGAATAAAAAGAACGTGGATGGCGGCCCGACTTAAATTCCCGAGGATTGTGCCCCTTCACCTCCTCCAAAGACCACCCCGTCAGGATGGTGAAAGCCGGGTTAATACTAATAATATTATTGTCGCAGTCGGTCACGACAATCGCTTCCTGGCTCGCCTCAAACACAGCAGCCGCAATTTTCATTTGCTCCTGCGCTTTTTTACGTTCGGTGATGTTCTGAACGTAGACCAGCCTGGCGGGCAGTCCCTGGGCAGGATAAAAGGTCACGGATTCAGAAAAGACCGTCATCTGCGATCCATCATGATGCAGAACAGGCCACTCTCCGCCAAGGCGGGTGCCTTCTTTGATAAACTGATAATGACGTTGCAGAACAGCCTGTTTATCTGCGGCTGGAAAAATCATGGTGAAGGAGTGATGCAACATCTCTTGCTGCGTATAGCCATAGATATCGCAATAAGCGGGATTAACAGTCAGATAATGTCCGTCATAATCAATTACCGCTATTCCGACGGGACATTTGTCGAGGATTGCCTGAAATAAGCCACTTTCATCCCAGTGAGTTTTATTCATATTGCCCCCGCCACGATCAATAAAAACGGTGATTTTCCCTCAGCGCGTAATCACTGTTTCAACCCCACGCCATAATAAGCAAGCTCAATATGGAAATCGGTAGCGAACAGGTTTATAACGCAGAAAAATAACAGAATCGATTTATCTCGTTCAATGTATACATCATGTATTCTTTAGCGTTTTTTGGAAATGCCTTTCCTCTTTCAGAGCGGCCATTTGCTTTAATTAGCGCCTTTCACTACTTAGCGATCGAAACATACGTCTTCACGCTGGCTTAAACGCGACCAGGCGCACTTTATGCAGATCCCGAAAGAGCCTCTCAGTAGGTAAAAGCAGGCAGCCAGGCGGATAATACCAACCATCACATCACCACACCTGCCGCCCGGTCACCCGGTTAATAGCCATTTTCACCCGTTCTTTTACAACAAGTTAATAACATAAAGTGATAATTAGAAACCCTCCCTGTAAATAAATTTGATGTTTATTGTTAAAAAACCCTGTGTTTTGTGAGGTTGTTCACTGTTCCCTGTCAGCTTTTCCTTAACATTGCCTGCGCATGTTCAGTCAGCGCTTTTATTCGCATCAGCAGAGTATCGTTATTCTGCGGCAGGAATACGTTGCCAGGAGTTTAAAAGCAGTCATGGACACTCTAACAATCACATTTATGAACAGGGGATGATCAATGTCGACATATTATTTTCTACCAACACGCAATGTATTTGGTGAAGGTAGTGTTCAGGAAGCCGGTACCTTGGCAAAAACGTTAAATGTGAAAAAAATCCTTATCGTCACGGATGCATTTCTGGCAAAAAGCGGCATGGCTGATAATATTGCGAAGATTTATCAAGAAGCCGGTATCGATGTACATATTTTTGGCGGCGCAGAGCCAAACCCCACGGACAAAAACGTCGCGGCAGGCATCGAATGCTATCGTGAACATGGCTGTAACGGGATTGTGTCACTCGGTGGCGGCTCCTCCCATGACTGTGCCAAAGGTATTGGCCTGGTTGCGGCAAACGGCGGGAATATTCGCGATTACGAAGGGGTGGATAAATCCAGCAACGATATGATCCCGTTGATGGCGATTAATACCACGGCAGGTACCGCTTCTGAAATTACCCGCTTCTGTATTATTACGGATACGGAACGCAAGGTGAAAATGGCGATTGTCGACTGGCGCGTCACACCGCAAATTTCCATCAACGACCCGGAATTAATGGTCGGCATGCCCCCCTCCCTCACCGCTGCAACCGGTATGGATGCGCTGACGCACGCTATCGAAGCCTACGTGTCGACAATGGCGAATCCGTTAACCGATGCCGCCGCATTGCAAGCCATTAAAATGATCACGCAATACCTGCCCAAAGCGGTCGCCAACGGTGAATATATGAAGGCAAGGGACAATATGGCCTATGCCCAGTACCTCGCCGGGATTGCATTTAACAACGCGTCACTGGGCTATGTTCATGCGATGGCGCACCAGTTAGGCGGCTTCTATAACCTTCCTCACGGCGTGTGTAACGCGATTCTTCTGCCCTATGTTGAATCATTTAACCTTATCGGCAACCTTAATCGCTTCCGTGATATCGCCGAAGCCATGGGTGAGAAAGTCGCCGGTCTGTCGACCGATGAAGCCGCCGTAAGGGCGATCGCCGCCATTCGTCGCCTGAGCAAACAGGTCGGTATTCCTGCCGATCTGAAAAGCCTGGGGGTTAAACCGGAAGACTTCGCCATTATGGCGGAGAACGCCAAAAAAGATGTTTGCCAGTTAACCAACCCACGAAAAGCGACGAAAGAGCAGGTCATCGAGCTTTATCGTCAGGCTTACGAAGGCGAAGGCGCGCTCTGACTTAGCGCCGTTTAGCGTATAACGGCACAGGCCACTGAGAAAGATCCACGCTCCGGCGTGGATCTTTCTCCCGACAAGACTACCCTAGTTTTCTGCCAGCATTTTTGCCATCCATACACGGTCAATCGCACCGGTGTCATAATGGGCAAGGGTAAATACCTGGGCCCGACTCATCGCCTGCGCGAGTTCAGGTGTGATATTAAAGCTTGCCGCCACTTCATGCTCTTCAAGGCCGGGGCGACGCCGACGACGCTCAACGCGAAAACGTAGCTGGTTATATTTAGCCCAGCCGATAAGTGTCAGACTGATCATACAGGCCACCAGCAGATAGACGCTCAGGGTACTGAGCGTGGTATAAAATGGCCGGACGCCCATAAAGGGATCGTGTTTTATCGCCACCACCAGCCCGCTATAGATCAGCCAGCAAAATCCCAGCCAGGCAACAAGCGTTAAAAACACATCAAGCATGCGCGGAAACAGACGCTGTTCAGTAAAAATTAACGGTTCGATCATGGTTCAATTCTCCCGATACCGCGGTCGGGGCTGACCCAACGCGCTCTGCTGCGTTTGCGCCGCAGCATCACTTTCGGGAAAGCCACCAGGGTTGTGAACAGGCTCAACATCCAGTACACCACCGGAAACCAGATAACCCAGAACAACGACGCTGCAATGCCTTTTTCATAGCGCCGTTCAATAAACAGGCTGACCGCGAATTGCAGCAGGCAGACGACGCCAAGCATCAGGCCAGTAAATGCGGGTGGAAAGAGATGCTGAACATGCAGTGAATCAGGCAGAGGGACGACAAGCCCGATGAGAAACAGCACAATCGTCATCGCATAGGCAAATGCCCACACGCTGGACATACAAAACTCAATAAACAACGGCCACATGCGTCGATATTCCCAGCCCCAGAGGCGACGCATATTGACAATAAAGACTTCGGCACCGCCCTGTGCCCAGCGCAGACGCTGCTTCCAGAGCCCTTTTAACGTCTCAGGCATCAGGATCCAACACAGCGCACGGGGTTCAAAAAAGATAGACCAGTGGCGCAGTTGCAACTTCCAACTGATATCAATGTCTTCGGTGATCATATCCGGGCTCCAGTAGCCCACCTCAGCCAGCGCACGACGACGAAACGCGGCAATAACACCGGAAACAGTAAAAACCTGCCCATAGACACGTTGGGTTCGCTTGATCAACCCGATGATTGATGAGAACTCACCGACCTGCACCCGCCCGATAAGCGTTGATCGCGTGCGAATACGCGGGTTACCGGTCACCGCGCCCACGCGCGGATGATTTAACAGTGGCGCGACCATGTATGCCGCCGCATCTTTATCCAGCAAGGCGTCGCCATCAATACAGACCAGAAAATCACTGCGTGCCGCGGCGGCTCCGGCCGCAAGCGCTACCGCTTTACCCTGGTTTTCCGCCAGATGGATGACCCGCAGCCGCGAATACTCTTCGGCCAATTGATCCAGCACAGCCCCCGTGTTGTCTTTCGAACCATCGTTAATGGCAATGACTTCGATATTGTCGTAACGCTGGGCCAGGGCGGCTTCGATGGTTTCCCGCGCATTTAGCCCTTCGTTAAAGCACGGTATAAGAATGGAAATCAGCGGATTTCCCGCAAGCGTTGGCGCAGGTGTCCCTTCCCCCCATGGCCAGTAACGCTCACGATGAAACCAGAAATAGAGGCCACCGCTCATCCAAAGCGCAGACATAAACAGCGGCCAGAAAAAGACGAAATCCAGAATCACTTCACCCGTAAAGACCACCGCCACACCGAGCGGAAAACTGAACATCAGGCAAAGGATCAGGAATGCGATGATGCGATCGGTCATTTTTGTGGATACCAGTATGATGAGAAAGCGGGGCGTATCTCCGCCATCCGGGGTTGATCGTTGATGAAGTCATCCGGGTAATAGCCGTAGTTTTTGGCGCCGCTCAACCGAAGCTGCTGCATCCACCCGATAAGCATTTCATCACTGATGCCGTCCTGCCCTGCCCCTTTGCGCCAGTCACGCGCCTGCAACTCAAAGACCGTTTTCTCCATTGCGCCAGGGTAACGGGCCACGCGCCCAACCAGCCTGTCCAGCCAGTCGTTCGCCTCTTTCGGCGAAATATCTTCCATCAACGGCATCGCCATCGGTGCCGTCCAGTCATAGGTGCCAAGAAAATCATTCAAATTTTGGGCAAACCAGGTTTCGCTTTGTGGCTCCAGCACCGGCATCGCGTAGATATTGCGCGCCGTTTTCACCTGCGGGCCGCGTATGGATCGAACGGTTTGCGTGAGTTGTTCGGTGAAATCGATAAGCGCCCGGCTTTTAAAACGCGTCCAGCGCTCAAGGAGCTGGGGATTGGCACGAATTTGCGCGATGTCGTGAGGAAACCCGGCAGCGCGATACGCGTCCAGCGCTGCCGGAGAGGCATCTTCATAGTCCGTCAGAAACGCATCATCGTGGAACAAAATGCCCTGAAAGCTGGCGTGGCGAGCCAAATCTTCGTAGATATCGTTGATCCGCTTACGGGCCACGGGGCTCCAGGGTGAAAGCCGCGCATAGTGCCTGCTGTCAGGCGCTGTACGCCCGGCGCCCGGCGACCATGCCATCACACGTGGAACAGAGGCATCAAGATTGAAAGCCAGCACCGGCATCCAGGCATAGACACTCACAGCCGCGCGGGTCTGGAGTTGCCATGCGACAAAGTTGAATAAATCAGCGCGCATCGGCAGCCAGCGGTTCGGGAAATAGAGCGCCTGCACATTGCCATCCCCTTTCGGGTCGGCATAAGCCTGCAAAAATACGTGCGTGATATGCATATCAAAGACGCGCTGAATGAGCGCATCGATATTTTTACGCTGCTGCGCGGGGTTTTTGTCATACACATAATCCAGATCGATGTGCATAACCCGCATAGACTCAGGCTCTCTGACCTGCGCGATCTGGTCGGCAAACTCACGAAGCGACGGATTACCAGTGATAAGCATACGGGGAATGTCGTCCAGGTTTGCCGCATTGGCCAGGCCCTGATTGAGGGTAAAAGCCATCTGATAACCCTGCTGCTTCGCCAGCCTCAACGTGGTGCCACTCGCCGCGCCATACGGCCAGACCCACGCGCGCGGTGAATGCCCCGTCACCTCGGTAATTTTCCGGCTGATATGCACAAGGTCAGCGGTCATTCGTTGCTCAAACTGGCTATCGGTTTCGTACTGCCCCGTGGCGTCATTGAATCCGCGATTAGCCGCGGCAGGCTCGCGGCTGCCCTGCGGATTCGCTTGTTGCCCATAGTGCGAAGCCCAGGTATGTGCGCCAATCTCCATCAGCGACGACTGGCTGGCTTCGCGTACCATTTGCCAGGTCGCAAATTTATCGCGTGGCGTCTTTAGCCCACCAAAATCAATCGGAACATTGGCTGGCGCATCTACCCAAATACCGACAGGCGCCCATAAAGCATGCCATTGATAGGATTTGAGCAGCGGTAAGACGCGCGTGATAAAACTGCTGTAACCGTCATCAAAGGTCAGCAGTACTGCTTTCGGAGGCAGGACACTCTTGCCGGCGTGAGCATCGAGCACCTGCTGCACGCTTATCGGGTGGTAACCATTAACATGCAGCCAGGCAAACTGATCGTTAAGCGCACTGGTGCGTACGGAAAGATAGCGCTGATCCGCGGCGTTATCCTCCACGTCGTGGTACGCCAGCACCAGGAAGCTGTTTTTTGGCCAGGGCTGTTCCGCGTAGAGTGGCGCCCGCGCGGAGGGGGAAAGGTAGCGTGGCGCTGGCGCGCTGGCACACACGTTTGCCAGTATCCACCCTGCGATCACAATGAAGATGCGTAGCCAGTGTTTAAACATGCGTGTCCTTAAAATCTGACATTCAGATCAAAAGCGAGGGCGATATTTCGCTCACGCTTGCCATCGTAAGGACGTTTGTCCCAGGAGAGCGTCACCCCGGCATCCACTACGTTATTCCATTGAATGCGCTGCCCGTAGCCAAGCTGGGTGATGGCACCGCTATTGTGTCCTTGTTGCCAGTAGCCCCCCGCGCCCACGATAAACTGCTGTTTCCAGACGGTATCGTAATGGTGATACATCACGTGCTCCGCACGCAGGCCTGCAACGGCTGAAACGTCACGTTTGGGGTTGTAATAAGGCGTATTGTCTTTGCTGTTGTGGCTACCGTTGATGGCGGGGATGAAATCCAGCGTAAAACGCGGCCGGGTCCATAGCCGCTCTTTGCCGCTGATGCCGTACTCCAGGCGATCATTGCCGTCAGTAAAATGGGCGCCCGCCAGTGAAAACTGGTATTCGCGACGTTCGTTGTGGTACCAACGCAGCCAAAGGTCGCCACCGTTGGAACTTACGCCATTGCGTAACGCACGCAGCGGCGTATTACGCGACAACCGCTCCGCCGAACCACCCACCCGCCAGTTGTCATTAAAATCGTGCCAGGCAGACAGGCGTCCACCGACTTTCTGCCCGTCGCCGTAGTTATGCCCGGACACTTCCAGTTCGGCCCAGTTATCCCGTGAGGTCCACTCCGCACCGGCGCCGATATCGCGGTTAATCCCCTTGCCTTCTTCAAACTCACCGCTGGCAAAGTTATAGCCCGCAAAGAGTCGCCAGTTATCATCAATGGGCGGGCTGTACAGGGTGGTGTTCAGGGTGAAATCATGTTTGCCGCTAATCGGGCTGTCCGACGAAATCCCCTGCGTGCCGCTGATACGCAGCTCCGCTTTATTGTGTACCGCCAGCAGGCGTTCGAGCTGACGGGTGGCGAAATCATCGGGACTTCGTGCGACCACATCACTGGTCAGTTCATTGGCCTGCCGCCACTCCTGCAATTCCAACGCCGTCGACGCCTGCTGTCTCTCCAGCGCCAGGTTGGTGGGTTCAATGACCTCAGCAAGCTTAAGTTCGCGTTCTGCCGCGTGCGGGAGGCCCCGCGCCAGCAAGACCGACGCTAAAGCAATACGCAGATCCTGATTACCCGCGGCCTTACTCACCAGCGTTTGCGCTTGTTTTTGTGCGGCAGCTAAGTCATTGGTTGCCGTGAAATAGTCGATAAGCAATGACTGACCGAGCAGCCAGTTATCGTTAGGTTGCGGTGTGGGTGACCCCTCGAAATAGATTAAGTAAGGGCTTTTACTGATGTAGGTGTCCAGTTGCTGCTTTGCTTTATCGAAGTGATTATTGTCGAGACGTGCATAGAAAAGGTCTTGCTGGTCATCCATGGTGAGCGGCATCACCGCGACAGGGCCATGCGGGTAGAAAACCGCTTCCAGCATTGATTCCGCTTTATCAGGCTGTCGCTCGGCAAGCCAGGCAGAGGCAACCCAGCGCCGGGCATAATTGGGAACGTGTTGTCCATCGGCCTCCAGCGCTTCATATTCGGCAATGACCTCAGCACTGCGTTTGCGAATCACCAGGGCACCCAGTCTGTCGATTCTGGCGCGCCGCACATCCTCTTGCGCCTCAGGGTTATCTTTCCAGGCAGCGATGAAGGCGTCATAGCGGGCAAGCGCTTGATCGGCCACCAGATAGCGCTCTTCTTCGTTGCGGGCGGGCGTAAACGCCGCGCGTACTGTCTGGGCGGCGGCATCGAGTTCAAGCTGGCGGGTGATCGCATCGGACTGCGGGTTGCGCTCATAAAGCGACAGCGCGGGGCCGGCTATCCGGTTAGCCGTCATGGCGGACAGCAGTGTCGGCACCACATTTTTGCTTGCCGGTGAATCCGAATCAACGCGGGTCGCGGCGAGTAACGCATCCCAGTTTTTACCCTGCGCCTTGTAAACATAAGCCAGCAGCGCATCGCGTTCCGGCCCAGGAGACTGCTCTGCCCACTGCTGTGCGGCGGTAAGGGCCTCTTCGTTACGCCGGGCATCGGCGAGGGTCATTATCCATCCGGTTCGCGCGTCATTGTTGTCGGGCTCCTCACGCAAAACGCGCTCCCAGATATTCAGTGATTCATCCCACTTTTTCAGATTGCGCAGGGCGCGTGCCACGGCGATTTGTCCGCGGACCGGAATGACCATTTTGTCCTGATAGCGGCCCCATACTTCCAGCGTCTGCGCATCGTTATCTGCCCAGGCGGATACCTGTAGCCAGTCGGCAACTTGCTCTGGCGTCAGCGGCGTAGTTTGCTCACGGGCATTGAGATACGTTAGCAGCGGCTGGCGATCCCCTTTTCGTGCCTGAATAATCAGCTCATCGTAGGCAGGGTTCGCGCCATAGGCGAAAAATGGCAACATCATGCTCACCGCAAATAAGCAGGTTCCTGATTTAAACCGTTTCACTGAATTAACACGCCGATGAAGAGTAACCATAACCATCCCTGCACCTTTATATCGAAAGTGAGCATTTCATTACTTTATTGCCGCAATATGACGAAAAATTAATAAATACACCAGACCTACAAATTCATGACGAAATAAAAAAATATCATACTTTTCTCCTATTTTTATTTATTAAAATGCAAACTATGGAAAGCAATAAAATAAATAAAAAACGCTTACAAACGTTAGCTTCACTATTTTAATTTAGCCATAAGAAAATAAAAAAATATTATTACGCTACAATAGAAATAACGCCAGCCGCCTCAACCCCCTGACAGGCCTGGGATGCAGTCAGTCTGTACAGGTCATGGTGATGATGGTATTACCGATGGCTATACACTCCAGAGGATTATTCATTCCGGGACTCATGAATTACACGTTTCAGCACCTGAAATCGTGGGCTTCTTTGCTAACGCTTTACTGAAATAGGGATGTTGCGACATATCAGGGGGCAATCATTTTATAGGGAGGAAATCATTTTCTGTATTACCGACACACATCACAAAATTTCGAGATTATGGGATTAGCCAATCGCTAATAAAAAGCATGCTGTTATTGCCAGTATGGGCGCGACATTATTTTTTACCGGCCAGGTATTGTAAAACTCACCTTCTCACCGTGACGGTGAAAAACACGGGGCCGGCAGAAAATGAGCGCTACCGGGTGGGCGACAACAGAACGCTATCGTCTGCACGCCCGCCCGGGTCAAAGGCGTCATTCCCGGTCTGCGCTGTCGCCCCGACTTATCGCTCCCAGGGGGCAGGCTCGGCAAACTTCTCCAGCAGAAAATTAATAAAGGCCTTAATGCGCGGCGTCTGCATCAGGCGTGTGGGTGTGACGGCGTGAATAAAACTCTCCTGCACCGGATAATCAGGCAGGACAATCTGCAAGCGCCCGGCCTTGAGATCATCGGCAACATGCCAGACAGACTGGAGTGAGATCCCCCGTCCATATACCGCCGCGTCACGTAACAATTCACCGAAGTTGCTCTCGATCTTGCTGTTTATTTTTACCCGAAAGGTTCCCTCGCCAGGGGCGAGCAATGTCCAGATATCCCGCTTGCCGTCGGCGTCCGTCATCAGTAATCCGTCATGCGCTTCGAGTTCGGCAGGATGCTGCGGCACCCCGCGTCGCGCCAGATAGGAGGGCGACGCCACCAACACGCGCTGGTTTGGCGCGATCCGTCGCGCGACCAGGCTTGAGTCTTTAAGATTGCCGATGCGGATAGCGAGGTCGTATCCCCCTTTTACCAGGTCGACCACTTCATCACTGAGGTGCGCCACAAAATTGACGTCCGGATGTAACGACTGAAATTCCGCCAGCAGCGGCGAAATGTATAAACGCCCGAAGGACGCTGACATCGTGACTCTGATAGTCCCGGTCACTTCGGAGCGGCTGGTATGCAAACTCTCGCCAAGGGCATTTAACGCCTCAATCAACGGCCGCCCTTGTGATGCCAGTAATTCTCCTTCCGGGGTGGGATAAAGACGCCGGGTTGTACGGTTGAGGAGCCTGGCCCCCAGGCTCTCCTCCAGGCGCTGTATTCGCTTGCTGGCCACCGCCAGCGAGAGATTTTCACTGCGTGCGGCGGCGCTGATAGAGCCTAAATCCACCACCCGCAGGAAAAGCGAAATGTCACTGATGCGCTCCATAAATTCTCAATTTGTCGTCGATAATAATTTTGCATTGTAGTGATTTATTTGATGAAGGCGCAATGGCACGGGCCGTTTCCCGCCCTGCCATTTCGGGCTTACCCTTTCCCCAGTTTTGACAACATCTCCGGGCGCATAAATTTATGAATAACCAGCATAAACAGCAGCGACGGCACCAGTAAAATCAGGGCGGTAATGGACGACACCTGATAGTTCCCCGACATACTGGCGTTATACAGCAGCAGCGGTAAGGTGGTGATGTCCGGCGCGCCAACGAAAAAGGTGCCGGTAAACTCATCGAGCGATTCGAGGAAGACAAAAATACTGGCGGCGATAATGCCCGGCGAGGCCTGCGGCAGCACGATATACCAGAAGGTGTAGACTGGCCCGGCCCCGAGGTTCCGTGACGCCCTCGCCAGCAGCGGATCCACGGCGGAAAACGCCGCCACGCAGATCCATACCGAGTACATCAGGCCGTGTACGCTGTGCACCAGCACCACGCCGGCTACCATGCCATTGAGACCCCACTGATAGAACAACCGGGCGATATTCATATATACCGTCAGGTTCGGGAACGCCTGCGGAATCAAAAACAGCAGCATAAACAGCACCCGCAGCGGCATCCCGCGCCGTGAGAGCGCATACCCCGCCGGGACCGAAATCAGCAGGCAGACGGCCACCGACAACACGGCGATAAACACGCTGGTGAGCAGCGAGCCGGAGACATCACTGTAGGGGCTGAACACCTGATACCAGTATTTCAGCCCCCACTGACCGGGTAGCGCATGAGGGAAAAACCAACTCTCCGCCACCGTCCAGATAAGTAAATTCAATAACGGGCCAAACATCGCCAGCAACATACAAAGTAACAGCAACGTTTGCAGAGGCAGGCTGGCGCTCAGTTTCCTGCGCCCTTTCGCAAGCCATGTTTCCGGTAATGTCATTGTTGCCTCTTTCACCATTCGCCTCCCTTCTGTTGCAGGCTGTGGCGCAGATAGAACCATGACAGCGCGCCACAAATCAGTAGCGACACCACGCCAAGCGCGTTTGCCACGGCATAGTCACCGTAGGAGTTAACGCGAAACGCCATATCCACGGTCATCATGGTTGGCGTCCCCACACCGATCATCAGCGGCACGGACAGCACCGACATCATGGTCACGGTGGAGAGCACCAGCGCCACGCCGATGGCGGGTAATACCTGCGGCAGGATGATGTCGAACAGAATACGTGGACGCGAGGCTCCAAGATTTCGGGCGGCCAGTATCTGTGACTGCTCCAGCGCCGCCATCGCGCCGCAGATAAGCAGCGTGGCGAACGCCAGTTGTTTCCAGACAAAGGTGATGATGATCCCTTTCCAGCCCAGCCAGGAGACGGTCTCCAGCGGCGTAAAGAGATCGGTTGCCACCAGTGCATTGTTCATCAGGCCGTTTTTCGCCAGAAAAGTGCGCATCATCTGCGCGGCCACAATAAAGGGGATAAACAGCGGCAGGCGGTACAAAAACCCCAGCATTCGCACAATGGGCCGACAGGGTGACAAGGTGATCACCGCCGAGAGGGTGATGGAAATCACCGCCAGCAGCGCGACTGAAACCAGCACAATCACCAGCGTAAAGGCAATATCGCTGGAATAGAGCGCGTAGACTTTACTGAAATGAGCCAGCGTTAGCTTTCGGTCATCGTCAGTAAACGCGGCAACCAGCGAGAACCCCAGCGGATATAAAAAGAGTACGGCGATCATCAGCGCGGCAGGCGCGACCAGTAACACATTTTTCAACGAACGGCGCATAGCAAAACCTGGTGTCAGCAATAAGAAAAAGCACAGGGCGGCATCCTGCCGCTCCTGAGTATCAGCGGTATACCCTAAATGTTAATTGGCGACATGGCTTTCATAGCCCTCTTTTATGTCGTCAAAGTAAGGGGTAATCGGGAAACTTTTGCCGTAATCCGCCAGCGCTTTCGGCGAAATTTCCGCAAACAGTTTCTGCCAGGTCGCCGGATCCAGCTTCGGCTTCACATGCTCGGCATCAATACCCGGGTACCAGTTAAACTGTTTCACAATGCCTTGCGCCTGTACGTCCGGGCTGGTTGCCAGCTCGATAAACTCACGCGCGAGCTGCGGATTTGCCGCCTTTGCCGGGGTGACGTAGTACATCGGTTGCCCTGGCATACCCGGCGAAAGCAGCGTCAGTTTGATGGACGGCGGTAGTTTGCCCTGATCTTTCCAGCTATAGAACATATCCACCCACACCGGCCCCATCGTGATCTCGCCACGACTGAGCATATCGAGCGTCCCGGCATTGCCTGGCGTGAAGGTCACGTTCTTGTTGAATGCCTTTAGCTTCTCGAACGCCTGACTCCAGTTTTTCTCCACGCCTTTATCGTAAGGCAGTGCGGACAGACGCTGAGCATCCGTACCATAGGCGTACATCCAGCCCACCACAAAGCTCACGCCGGACATACCGTTCTTGATCCCGTTATAGCCAAAGGCCTGCGGGTTTTTCTGCGCCCAGTTCACCAGCTCATCGTAGGAGGCCGGCGGGGTTTTGATCGCCTCGCTGTTCCAGGCGATGGCGGTCTGGCTTAAAAACATCGGCATGACGTACCCGTCGACATTCACGCCGAGGGCATTTTTCGCGTTATCCGCGCTCACCATGCTGCCGGTGCTGATCTGCTGACGGTATTTCGCAAGCAGCCCTTTTTCCACCAGTTCGCCACCGGCTTTTTGGTGAACGACCGCCACATCAATATCCCAGGTCTTCGCATCGCTCTCTTTTTGCGCGGTCAGTTTCTCAATGATTTTGTTCGAACCGGCATCGCCAGGACCGGTGCCCACCACCTGGACTTTGACGCCAGGATGCGCCGCTTCAAATTTCGGCCCCAGCCAGGTTTTTACGTAATCCACCATATTCTGATCGCCTGCTGTGGCAACGTTCAGGATGGTGTCGGCCTGTGCGCCGTAGCTTAGAAACAATGCAGTCACTACCGCAACTTTCGTTTTAATAAACATGGTCTATCCCCAAAATGAACACGATGATGTCAACTTGCTTGTGATGATGGAAAAATATGTAACGCGGGTGCCGGGACGTGGAGCCGGACGGTTGTCTGCGCGGGCCAGCACTGTGTTGAATCCGCCAGTAACAGTCGATCATGGCAGCGCACGCTGTGGCGATATAAATTGCCAAGAAACGCACTTTGCTCGACAACGCCACTGAGCGTTAACCCCTCTTCTGGGGTGCCCGTACTTAATGCACTGAGTGCCGCATCGGCGCTGCGAAAATAAAGAGTGCGGTCACGGAAATCGTCGGTTGAATATTTCCCCTGGGTACGCAGGGAAATATCCTGCACGGCAAAGAGTTCGTTTGCGGGAATTTTATTATCGGCCCCCATAAAATCGGCGACAAAAGGCGTTGCCGGACGCTGATAAATATCCTCCGGGGTGCCTATTTGCTCGATTCGGCCATTATTTAACACTGCAATACGATCGGCCATTACCAGCGCTTCCTGCTGATCGTGAGTAACAATTAATGAGGTGAAACCGAGGCGTTTTTGCAGCGCCTTAATTTCATGGCGCACATTGAGGCGGACTTTGGCATCGAGGTTCGACAGAGGTTCATCGAGCACCAGCACATCGGGTTCGATCGCCAGGGCACGCGCCAGAGCGACACGCTGGCGCTGGCCGCCGGAGAGTTCTGTCACCTTCACATCCGCAAGACCGGTGAGATTGACAATGTTCAGCAGATCCGTAACCCGGCGGTCAATGTCGTCGCGGCGCCATTTGCGCAGCTTTAACCCGTAGCCAATATTGCGCGCCACCGTCAGATGCGGCCACAACGCGTAGCTCTGAAACACCATGGTGATATTGCGCTGCTCTGGCGCGCTGTGGGTAATATCGCGATGGGCAACGGCAATCTCCCCGCTTTGTACCGGAATAAAACCGCACAGCGCATTTAGCAGAGTGGTTTTTCCACAGCCCGACGGGCCCAGCAGGGCAATCATTTCCCCTTTTTCGACCTGCAGATCGATATTATGCAGCACGACCTTATCGCCATAGCTAATTTTAAGACCGCTTATCTGTAAATAACTCATATTCGCTACCCAAAAAATCGCTGCTTATTTTTTCACGCCGATGAACACGTGTTCATTCGAATGTAAAAAAAATGCAATGTTGACTCGACATCATGTGTGCCTACTTTGTCGGGTATTTGTGACAATTTAATTAAGACTCTGGTCATCAGGCTATTTTATTTGTCCGTTTGGCCCAGGGCAGTGCTCAGAAGCCTAAAAAATTTTTGGTGAGGGAAAAATGAAAATCGATGTTCTTGGCTGCGGTAGCGCTTTCTCCCGTGAACAAAATACCTCTGCGCTGCGGGTCATTGACGAGGCGAACCGGCAATGGTTAATCGACTGCGGCCCCACGATTCCCCGTGCACTCTGGCAGCGCGGAGGGGATATCAACGATATCGACGTTATCTATTTCACCCATGTCCACCCGGATCACTGCGTCGGGCTGACGGCTCTGCTGAACTACTGGAAAAGCTTCTCGCGCCAGAAACCGCTGGTTATCTATTGTCAGCCACAGCAGCGCCCGGTACTGATGCAACTGGCGGCGCTGGCTAACTGGCCGCAAACCACCCTGAGTTTCGATCTCGACTGGCGCGACACCACCGACGCATGGCACTGGCACGACTGGCATATTCGCACCGCAGAAACCCGGCATGAACTGACCAACCGCGCCATTCGCATTACCTTTGGCGGGCGGACGCTGTTTTATAGCGGCGACGGTCGCCCGACGGCGGCATCCATCGCGTTAATGGCCGGGGCCGACCTCGCCTTTCAGGAGTGCGCTTCACTGACCGCACTCAGCGACGATGCCTCACACGGCGATTTCCCCTCCTGTCTGGCGCTTTTCCGGCAACTGGCTATCCCGTTTTTTGGGCTCTACCACTGCTATGACGCGATACTCGATGATCTTAAGACCGCCTGTCAGCCCTGGGATGGCCTGTTCGTCAGTCGCGACGGCCTCCAGTTGCCACTGGATACACCCCAGATTGACGGTGAGGAACGCCCGGCATGAGCGCACTGCCTCGCAAACAGAGCGTGACCGCGCAGGATGTCGCCCACCGGGCGGGCGTCTCGCGGGCGGTGGTCTCCCGCGCGCTCAGCAATAACGGCAGTATCTCTCCCGACACCCGTGAGCGTGTATTGCGCGCGGCAGAGGAGCTCGGCTATCAGGTCAATTTCCTCGCTCAGGGGCTGAATCGCCGCCGCAGTCATCTGATTGGGGTCATGGTCTCGCGCATCAGCGATCCGTTTCGCAGTAGTTTGCTTGACGCTCTGCTTGGCGAGATCCAGCGTCGCGGTTTTCAGGCACTGGTGAGTGAAATTCGCAGCGAACAGGATCTGGCCCGCACGCTGCGCCGCTTTGCCCAGTTTCGCGTCTCCGGGGTCATCGTCACCTCCGGGCAACCGCCGGAATCACTGGTCAACGAGTGCGTTTCGCAACAGATCCCGGTGGTGGGTATCAACCGTCAGCCGGATATCCCGTTTGTGGATTATGTCTGTTCCGACAATGTCTGCGGCGCGACGCTCGCCGCCGGGCAACTGGTCGGCAACGGCTGCCGACGTTTCGGCTGGCTCAATACGTCTCACTCCACCTGGGCCGGGCGGATGCGTGGCGATGCGTTTTATCAGGCGTTGCAGGCGCTCGGTGTGGATACCACGCGCGATCTGCAGGCGCTCATCGCCCCTACGGAGGGGTACGATGGGGGGGTTCAGGCGGCTTTAAGCGCAGATGCGAATCTTGAGGGCATCTTCTGTGCCAATGCGCAGCTCGCCTGCGGTTTTCTTGACGGAATGCGTCAGCGCGGCAGACACGCGCCGGACGATTTCGAGCTTATTGGTTTTGACAATACGCCACAAACGGCGCAATACAGTTATCAACTGACCACCCTGCATCAGGATGTTGCGGAAATTTCCCGCCAGGCCTTAACCCGCCTGCTGGAACGGGCCGACGATCCGCAACAGCCTTCGCGCACGACATGGGTGGATGTGCAATTAATTCATCGGCGCACGTCGCCATTATCTCAATAAGAGCAGGCCATGACGGAAGAACAGCAGCAGTCATTATGTGCATTGATTCGCCAGTTGGGCGCACAGGCGCAGGCATTACGTAATGCGGGATTACAGGTCGATAAAAAGGCCCGCCAGGATTTTGTGTCTCATGCGGATCTGTTTGTCGAAAAGGAGGTCAAAAGCTGGCTCAACAGCCACTGTCCACAAGATGGTTTCCTCGGGGAAGAGAGTGGTCTGCAAGGGGGTGAGCAAGGTACCTGGGTGCTCGACCCTATCGACGGGACCACCAATTATATTCAGGGGATGGATTACTGGTGTATTTCGCTGGCTTATGTTC
Source organism: Citrobacter sp. BDA59-3 (assembly GCF_015167655.1). Taxonomy (NCBI): domain Bacteria; kingdom Pseudomonadati; phylum Pseudomonadota; class Gammaproteobacteria; order Enterobacterales; family Enterobacteriaceae; genus Citrobacter; species Citrobacter sp. BDA59-3. Next base: position 2,278,667 of record NZ_CP063427.1, on the reverse strand, counting down.
GCCATAACGTGATTGAACTGGGGATTGTCTATGCCCCGGATCGTGATGAGTTTTTCTTTGCCCGCCGTGGCAAGGGAGCGTTTCTTAACGAGCAGCGTTTGACGCTACGCGAACCGGATCCGGATACGGTGATTATTGGGATGGGGCGCTCCAGCCGCGCGCCGGTGGAAAACTATACCCGCACGATTGCCCGTGTGATCAATGCAGGTATGGAGTATCGCCGGTTTGGTGCCGGGGCGCTGATGCTGGCCCACGTCGCCACCGGGCAGGTGCACGCCTATTATGAGGAACATATGAATAGCTGGGATGCGCTGGCGGGGTTGTTGCTTATCGTTGAAGCAGGCGGCACCAGTAATGCGTTTCTCGCCGATAACGGACTGATCAATGGCAATCTGGTGCTGGCCGGTTGCGTCGATGTGCAGGCGCGTCTTTCCGCTCTGCTGGTTGGTCACTAACTTCTTCCTGCAAAAAACTCCCCGGTGGCGCTACCGCTTACCGGGGCTACTCGCTATTTCGTGAGGCCTGAACGTCTGGTAGCCCGGATCAGGCGCGTGCGCCGCCATCCGGGTTCCGTATCGCTACACCAATGTCGCCAGACTACAGATAGCCGCCAGCATCACGATAAACAGCGCACCCTGACCAAACCGCCGCAGCACGCGCCATTGCTGAAACTCACGTTCATCAGCTTCATCCATCAGCCGTTCCGCCGCTTTCTCTGCTTCTCCGCACGCCACCGACCTGCGTACGAGGATATGCGTATAATATTTGCGCATGACATAAATCGTGATCTGATTCCAGATAAAGGTGGCAGGCAACAACGCGAAAATAATGGTCACAAAACTGTGTGCGAATGTCCCTTTACCAGGGAAAACGCGATCAAAAACGACAGAGAGCCCCACCATCAAACCCAAATAAACAACGCCCCCCAGCCAGGTCTCCACATGGCTGTTGGCACGCGATCGGGCTTCTTTGTAATTTTTATGGCCGACGCTGGCAGGCAGCCCCGTAAGCTCCGGAATATCTTTGCCACTCCAGTAGATCTTCATCTCAACCCTCATCCCGAATAAACGCCGCATTTACGATATCCGCAATGTCCATCCGGGTATATTAAATTCTGCGTAAACCATCACGTCATTGTTATTAAGGGCAAAAACCCATCGGCTCAACCCCCGGCGTCTGCGTTACACTTATCCTTCTACCCTAATTACTATTCCGGCCGCGGCAGACATCACAGGGAGCAGGAAAGATGTCAAAGAAAACCATTTTACCCTCCGTACTGGCTGAGATCTTTTCGCCCGCCACCCGCGACTGGTTTGTCTGCGCTTTTCAGCACCCCACGCCGGTACAGGCGCAAACATGGGCGGCAACCAATGCCGGGGAACATGTGCTCGCCATCGCGCCTACCGGTTCAGGTAAAACGCTGGCGGCCTTTCTCTACGCCCTGGACCAGCTTTATCGTGAAGGTGACGCCCCCTCTGAGGAGGCGGTTGAGAGAAAAAAAACCACGCGCATTCTCTATATCTCGCCGATAAAAGCCCTGGGCAGCGACATTCAGCGCAACTTACAGATCCCGTTACAGGGCATCAGCGAACAGCGGAAAAAATACGGCGCGCCGGAAGTGGCAATCCGCGTGGCGATGCGCACAGGCGACACCTCTTCTCAGGAACGGGCAACACTTGTGCGCCATCCTCCTGACATCCTCATCACCACGCCGGAGTCGCTCTACCTGATGCTCACCTCCAGGGCGCGTGAAACATTGCGCGGTGTCGAAACGGTTATCGTCGATGAAGTCCATGCGGTAGCGGGCAACAAACGTGGCGCGCATCTGGCCCTCAGCCTGGAGCGGTTAGATGCCCTGCTTGCCAGACCAGCCCAGCGTATTGGCCTGTCCGCGACGGTGCGTTCACCGGGCGATGTAGCGCAGTTTCTGGGGGGCGATCGTCCGGTTACCGTGGTCAACCCACCGGCCCTTCGCCATCCGGACATTCGTATTGTGGTGCCCGTTGCCAATCTCGATGACGTCCTCTCCACAAGCGCCGGAACCGGGGAAATCAGCCACGCGGGCAGGGAAGGCTCCATCTGGCCGCATATCGAATCCGGTATCCTCGACCAGGTACTCAGCCACAACTCGACTATTGTGTTTACCAACTCCCGTGGTCTTGCGGAAAAACTGACTGCCCGGCTCAATGAACTCTATGCCTCACGCATGGCAGAAGCGCTCGAAGAACAAAGCGACTCAGCGCACTTTGTTTCGTCGTCCGGGGCGACATCCAACCGTGCACAAACCGGGCAGGTGTTTATCGCCCGTTCGCATCATGGATCCGTATCAAAAGAACAAAGGGCCATCACGGAACAGGCGCTGAAATCCGGGGAATTGCGCTGCGTGGTCGCCACATCAAGCCTTGAACTGGGGATTGATATGGGAGCAGTGGATCTGGTGATTCAGATTGCCTCCCCCCTTTCTGTTGCCAGCGGCTTGCAGCGTATCGGCCGCGCCGGACATCAGGTGGGCGGTATATCGAAAGCCCTTTTCTATCCGCGCACCCGGCGTGAGCTGATTGATTCCACGGTCGTGGTCGACTGTATGCTGGCGGGTAAACTCGAAACCCTGACTCCGCCGCGAAATCCCCTTGATGTGCTGGCCCAGCAAACTGTCGCCGCCGTCGCCATGGATGCGCTAAACGTGGATGACTGGTATGCCACCGTTTGTCGCGCAGCGCCGTGGAAAGCGCTGCCACGGGATGTCTTTGACGCCACGCTTGATATGCTGGCGGGACGCTATCCTTCCGGTGATTTCTCTGCTTTCCGGCCACGGATTATCTGGCAGCGGGAGAGCGGCCAGCTCACCGCCCGACCCGGCGCGCATCTGCTGGCGGTGACCAGCGGCGGCACCATCCCTGACCGGGGAATGTTCAGCGTCCTGCTCCCGGAGGGGGAAGAACAGCCAGGTGCCCGGCGGGTGGGCGAACTTGATGAAGAGATGGTCTACGAGTCCCGTGTTAATGACATCATCACACTGGGGGCTACCTCCTGGCGCATCCAGCAAATCACTCATGACCAGGTGATTGTGACCCCGGCCCCCGGTCGCTCCGCCAGGCTGCCGTTCTGGCGCGGCGAAGGGAACGGGCGTCCCGCCGAACTCGGCGAACTGATCGGCGATTTTATGCATGCCCTTGCCGACGAGGCATTTCTCGTCTCACCCAACGCGCTCGCCTTGCCGGGTTTAAGCCACGATGAAAACGCGCTTGCCAACATCAAAGGGCTCATTGAGGAGCAACGCAGCGCCACGGGGATCATTCCGGGCAGCCGACATCTGGTGCTGGAGCGCTGTCGCGATGAAATGGGCGACTGGCGCGTCATCCTGCATTCGCCGTATGGCCGCCGGGTACATGAGCCCTGGGCGCTGGCGATCGCCGGACGTCTTCACGCGTTATGGGGGGCAGACGCCTCCATTGTCGCCAGTGACGACGGTATCGTCGCCAGGCTACCGGATACCGAGGGAAAAACGCCGGACGCCGACGTATTTCTTTTCGAACCCGAAAAATTAGGCCGACTTGTCCGGGATGCGGTGGGCAACTCTGCGTTATTTGCCGCCCGTTTTCGCGAGTGCGCCGCGCGCGCATTGCTTATGCCTGGGCGCACGCCCGGCCGTCGCTCCCCCCTCTGGCAACAGCGCCTGCGTGCGGGTCAGTTGCTGGAGATCGCACGCGGCTATGCGGATTTCCCCATCTTGCTGGAAACCGTACGCGAGTGTCTGCAGGACGTGTACGACCTGCCCGCGCTGGACAGGCTGATGCGCCGCCTGAACACCGGGGAAGTGCAGATTTCCGGGGTGACGACGACCACCCCGTCGCCTTTCGCCGCCAGCCTGCTCTTTGGCTATGTGGCAGAATTTATGTATGAGTCCGATGCCCCGCTCGCCGAACGCCGGGCTTCGGTATTGTCGCTGGATAGCGAACTGCTGGGTAACTTGCTGGGCCAGGCCGATCCTGGTGAACTGCTCGATCCGTCGGTCATTCGACAGATCGACGATGAGTTGCAGCGTCTGGCCCCCGATCGCAAAGCCCGTGGCAAAGAAGGCCTTTTTGACCTGCTGCGCGAACTGGGCCCGATGACGCCAGACGATCTCGCCGCGCGCCACCGGGAGAGCCGGGATGCGGTTAACCTCTGGCTGGAGAAACTGCTGGCGGAGCGGCGCGCCTTTGTGGTCACGATTGGCGAAAGCCAGCGCATCGCCTGTATGGACGATGCCGCACGGCTTCGGGATGCGTTGGGGGTGCGGTTGCCGGCAGATCTGCCCGACATCTGGCTTAATCCGGTGGCGACCCCGCTCGCTGACTTATTTTTGCGCTATGTTCAGACCCACACGTTGTTTACCGTCCAGCAGATCGCCCACGCCTTCGGCCTTGGGGTCGCCGTGGCGCAAGAAGCGCTGGAAAAATTGCGCGACCAGGGCAAAGTGATGCGCCTGCGCGCCGGGAAACCCGCCCAGCCAGACGCGCGCTCCGCCTCAGACTGGGTGGGTGAAGAGATTTTCCGTCGCCTGCGTATCCGCTCGCTGCAGGCGGCCCGCGAAGCGACACGCCCGGTCCCGGCGACGGCTTTTACCCGCCTGCTGCTGGAGCGCCAGGGGGTGCTTGCCGGGTCTGATGGCAGCCCGGCGTTTCATAGCAACTTATCCGGCGGCGTGTTTGAAGGCGTTGACGGCGTCCTGCGCGTTATCGAGCAACTGGCCGGACTGGGCTTACCGGCTACGCTATGGGAAAGCCAGATTTTACCCGCACGCGTGCGGGACTACGCCCCGGAGATGCTTGATGAGCTGCTTTCAACGGGCGAAGTGATCTGGTCCGGGCAGAAGAAACTTGGTGACGATGACGGGCTGGTCGCCCTGCATATCCAGGAGTATGCAGCGGAAACCCTCAGCGTGCCGCACGCAGACAACGCGGCACTCTCTGCGCTACAGCGGGACATTCTGGCGGCACTTGCCAACGGCGGGGCCTGGTTCGCCCACCAGCTTAGCGCGCTTATTGATTCGCACCGCGCCCCAGGCGATGAGACGCTGACGCCGGATGCCCTGCATGAAGCGCTGTGGGGGCTGGTCTGGCTGGGGTATATCACCACCGATATCTGGTCGCCTCTGCGCGCGTTATCCCGCATGGGGAGCACGTCCCGCCCGTCATCTCAGCGTCGCGTTCGAAGCCGACGCGGGCGTCCGGCGCTGGCACCCCACCCGGCCAGGGCGGTGCATATGTCGTTCAGTACGCCGACGCTTGCCGGGCGCTGGTCGTTGTTGCTTGCCGATAAACTCAGTGACACCGAATGGTTACTTGCGCTGGCAGACAATATGCTCGACCGCTACGGCATAGTCAGCCGACGGGTGGTGATGATGGAGAACCTGCCGGGCGGTTTTCCGGCGATGCAGGCCGTCTATCGCAATATGGAAGATGCCGGGCGTATTCTGCGCGGGCGTTTTGTAGAAGGGATGGGCGGCACGCAATTTGCCGAACGGCTGACCATTGACCGTTTGCGCGAGCTGTCGACGACACAACCTGAAAAAGCTGTCTTCACGCCGGTTGCGCTATCTGCCAGCGATCCGGCGAATCCCTTCGGTACGCATTTGCCGTGGCCGGCTCATCCTTCCTCACTGGTGCCGACTCGCCGCAATGGCGCGCTGATTGTGATTACCGGGGGCATACTGCGCCTCTACCTTGCTCAGGGCGGCAAAAAAATGATTGTCTGGATGGACGATGACGAGGCCATCGCCGGGCAGGTCTTCCGCGCGCTGGCGGTTGCGCTGCGCCGGGAGCCGCGTCTGCACTTCACGCTGGAGGAGATTAACGACACCCCGGTGCGCCAGATGCCGATCTTTACCCTGCTGCGGGAGGTCGGTTTTTCGAGCTCACCGCGCGGGCTGGACTGGGGGTAACCTCCCCTTTTGTTACATCAGTTCGCTGGCACAGGCGCATATCAGCTTACGCAGCCACTTTTGCGCGCTCCCCCCGTCGGAACGGCGGTGCCAGAGCAAATTGAACTCAATGGCGGGCAGTTCCACGGGTGGCGTCAGCATCACCACGTCCCTGCTCTGCTCGCTGGCAAGCACGCTGCGCCTGAGCACCGTCGCGACATAATGGGTCTGCTGAACAATGGAGGACACAGCAACCATGACCGGTAAGGTCAGGCGGATCTCCCGGCGTAACCCTTTGCCCCTGAGCCACTCGTCCACAAGGCCATAATGGCTCCCCTCCGGGGAGACAAGGATGTGCCCCATGCTGAGATAGGTTTCGAGCGTCATGCCATCGCGTGCCGCATCGCTGTCACGCCGCACCAGGGTGACAAACTCATCGCTGAAAAGCGGCTGTGAGAGGATGCGGCTTTCTGACTGGGTGGGCGCGATGCCGATGACCAGATCAACTTTGCCGGCATCCAGCATCGACACCGCTTCATCACGATCAACAAACGTATGCACATGGATCGTCACCCCAGGCGCCTGCTGGCTGATGGCGCGCATAATACCCGGCAGCAACACCAGCGTTGGGTACTCAGACATCCCCAGCGTAAAGGCGATTTTTTTCTCCTGCGGCGTGAAGGCGTCATCCGGCGTCAGCAGGTTTGTCAGCTCCTGCAGCGCTTTCGTCACATGGACCGCAATCTCCTTCGCCCTGGCAGTCGGCACCAGACCAGAGGCGCTGCGAATAAAGAGCGGGTCGGCAAAATGGGTTCGCAGGCGCGACAGTGCCGCGCTCATCGCAGGCTGACTCACCGAGGCCCGAATAGCCGCGCGGGTGACATTCTGCTCTTCCATCAGCGCATCAAAGGCCACCAGCAGATTCAGATCAAGCCCTCTAAAATCCATAGAACGAATATTCCTCTATATCTGTTATCTATTTCATTTATACCACCTGCCGATGGGATACTGGCGGCACATTAAAGCATTTCCCCAAAAAGCGTCCCAGCCCGAGGTAAAACCATGTCAGACCATGAAGAAATCGCCCATCGCCTTTTGACAGAACGTAAAGCCGTCGAAACGCTCTACCAGGCATTTAGCCTGCAACAGCCGGATTTAGTTAATGAGGCCGTTACCGCAGACTGGGCCGATATCCCGTTAGCGCCCGGCCAGCAGCCAGGGCCGGAAGGGCTCAAGCCAATCATAGCGATGTTTACCGCGGCGTTCCCGGATGTGCGTATCGTTATTCATGACGTAATCCAGGTTCCGGGGCAGATTGCCGTGCGCGCCGAGATAATCGGTACGCATAAAGGCACCTTTATGGGGATTGCCGCGACGGGTAAAAAAGTCAGCATTCGCCTGCATGAGATGCATCAGCTTAACGGTGAGCGTATTACGGCCACCTGGCATATGGAGGACTGGCTCGGTCTGTTCATGCAGCTAGGTCAGTTTCCGCCGCAACCCTAACTCCCCCGCCTTTTCGCATCCTCTCCTGGCGCAACGCCCTGAGAGGGTGTGAATAGTGTTAAAGCATTCCGCTAAGCGTGCCGTTAATAGAAAGAATGGACCTCCGGAGTGATACGCATGCTACGACCAACCCTCACAGGTAATGCCAGCTTTTCGTTATCCACCGCGACATCGGACACGACGTCCCGAAACCGCGAACAAAATTCAGCATCCGCGCTGCCACAGCAGGCAACGGCCACCGCCGATAGCACGGTCTCGTTAAGCCAACAGGCGAAAGATTACTACACCAGGTTGCAGAACGACCTTGAAGCCGTTAACCGGTTGAATGAGTTCAGCGCCGCCTCACGCAAAGCCGACGCGCGCGCCAAACTGGAAGCGATAAAGCGAGAAATTGAGCGCCTTAAAGCCATGCTGATGCGTTTTGGCAATGCCTCTGCTTACGTCCTTAAACAGCTCAAACAACTCTCGGCCCAGATGGGTCAGGCGGCATCGCAACTCGGGCAAAGTGACAGTGCCAGTGCAAGCAATAGCGTCGACACAAATAGCAGCGGTACGGCGGCGTACAGTGCGATTCAGTCCCTGACAGACGGCAATGCCGGGAGCAAAACTGACGCTATGGCCGCTGCACGCGCCCCCGACGACGGCCAGGAAAACCACAAGTCAGCGAGTGATGACAGCGAAACCAGTGATAGCGCTGGCCTGACGCAATCGCTTTCTGGTGGTATCCGTGAACAGTTGCAGGAGAGCGACTCGCGGCATAAAGACGCGCAGCTATTAAAAGATGTCGTGCGTGAACTGCGCTCATTGTTGTCGATGGTCAAAAGCAAAATGCGCGATGAAGACAAGGATGACCGCGACGTGAAAAAAGATATCGATGCGGTGCAACAGCAGCTTAATACCGGCGATCAGGCCATTCAGCAGATGGGTTTTCAGAGTATCGTCTGACCGCTTTTAAACCGAAGCTTCCTCACCGCTAACCCTCCTCGTTCAAATCCGCACGCCGGTGCGGATGTTTCCATCCTTGCGGCGTTATGCCGTCGCCAAAATCACCCTGTCTATACTTGGCCTGTACTGCGTCTGAATCTGCGTGGCACGCATAACCCCTTGCATGGAGAACTGCATGACCCAGATAAACTCACTTACCGACCATGATCTCGCCTTGCTTGACCGTTACTGGCGAGCAGCCAATTATCTCTCCGTCGGGCAAATCTACCTGATGGACAATCCGCTCTTGCGCGAGCCCCTCAAACCAGAACACATCAAACCCCGCCTGCTGGGACACTGGGGAACCACGCCGGGTCTGAACTTTATTTATGCCCACCTGAACCGTGCCATTCGTCAGCGCGATCTCGATATGCTGTATGTATGCGGCCCCGGACACGGGGGGCCGGGTATGGTGGCCAATACCTGGCTTGAAGGCACCTACAGCGAAATCTACCCCGACGTTACCCCCGATGGCGAAGGCATGAAAAAGCTGTTTCGCCAGTTTTCCTTCCCCGGCGGGATCCCCAGCCATGCGGCACCGGAAACGCCCGGTTCCATTAACGAAGGGGGCGAGCTGGGTTATTCGCTTTCCCATGCTTTCGGTGCCGTGTTCGATAACCCAACGCTGATTGCCGCCTGTGTCATTGGTGACGGTGAAGCAGAAACCGGGCCACTCGCCTCAAGCTGGCACGGTATAAAATTTCTCAATGCCGCCCGCGATGGCGCCGTTCTACCCATACTGCATCTCAATGGCTATAAAATTGCTAACCCGACCATTCTCGGTCGCGCCAGCGATGAAGACCTGTGCCAATTATTCCGTGGCTATGGCTACGAACCGCTGTTGGTTAGCGGCCACGAGCCAAAAATCATGCACCACCAAATGGCCCAGGTGCTGGACGACGCGCTCGATACCATTCGTGATTACCAACACGCGGCGCGAAGCGGCGGTGCCACAGCGTCCGTGCCGCGCTGGCCGCTGATTATCCTTCGCAGCCCCAAAGGATGGACCGGTCCACAAACGGTTGACGGTAAAAAAGTGGAGAATTTCTGGCGCGCGCATCAGGTTCCGGTTTCATCGTGCCGTGAAAATGAAGAACACCGACACATCCTTGAACAGTGGATGCGCAGCTACCATCCCGACGCTCTCTTTGATGAGCAGGGACGGCTGCATCCAGAACTGCGTGCCCTTGCCCCGACAGGGGATAAGCGGATGGGAGCCTCGCCCTGGGCGAATGGCGGTCGGCTGCGCAAAGACCTGATCTTACCTGAGCTGGCGCCGTATGCCGTAGAGGTCACCTCGCCGGGCGATAGCCAGGCGGAGTCCACCGCCGCACTGGGAGCGTGGCTTGCAGGTATTTTTCAGCGTAACCCGGATAATTTTCGCCTGTTCGGCCCGGATGAGACCGCATCGAACCGGCTAAGCCGCGTTTTTGACGTCACCAGCCGCACATGGCTGGAACCGCTTAAATCGTATGATGAGCAACTTGCGCCCGATGGCCGCGTCATGGAAATCCTCAGCGAACATCAGTGTCAGGGGTGGCTTGAGGGGTATCTGCTGACCGGACGTCACGGTCTGTTCAATTGCTATGAAGCGTTCATTCACATTGTCGACTCCATGTTCAATCAGCATGCCAAATGGTTGAAGGTGTCGCGCCATCTGCCCTGGCGTGCGCCGATATCGTCCCTCAACTACCTGCTCTCTTCCCATGTCTGGCGACAGGACCATAACGGTTACAGCCACCAGGATCCGGGCTTTCTCGATCATGTTGCCAATAAGAAAGCCGAGATTGTCCGTATTTATCTGCCGCCGGATGCTAATACGTTACTGTGCGTAGCCGGGCACTGCCTGCAAACCTGGGATCGCATTAATGTCATTGTGGCCGGAAAACAGCCCGCTCCACAGTGGCTGACACTGGATGGTGCGGCAAAACACTGTGCCGCCGGGATGGGCATCTGGTACTGGGCCGGTACGGTATCGGAAGGCGAAGCGCCGGATGTGGTGATGGCCTGTGCGGGCGATGTGCCGACAATGGAAACACTTGCTGCCGTCGACCTTCTGCGTAGCTATGTGCCAGAACTGCGTATCCAGGTGGTGAATGTGGTGGACTTAATGGCGCTACAGACGCAGGATCAACACCCGCATGGCCTGAGTGAAGAGGCTTTTGATGCGATTTTTACGCGTGATAAACCGGTTATCTTCGCTTTTCACGGCTATCCAAGTCTGATTCACCGTCTCACTTACCTGCGTAACAACCATCAAAATTTTCATGTTCGCGGCTTTATGGAAGAAGGCACCACCACGACACCCTTTGATATGACGGTGCTTAACGGGCTCGACCGTTTCCATCTGGCCCAGGAGGCGCTTTTGCGCATACCGTCTTTGCAGGGAAATGTGGAGGATATTCTGGAAGCGTTACAACAGAAGATTGCCGCGCACCATCAATATGTGCGGGAATATGGCGAGGATCTTCCCGAGGTGCAAAACTGGAAATGGCCTTCCCAACAAGGGGAAGGCACAGTTCCCGAGTAACTTAATATCGGGATCTCAGGCGACCATTTGCAGGCACGCTTGTGCACAGGCCCGACAGGCCTGTGCACATTGCTGGCAATGCGCGTGCTGATGCCTGCCACACTCTTCCGCACAGGCTCTGCAAACATCCACGCAAATACGGCAAAGCGGCATAATATGGTCGCTTTCCAGCGTCATGAATTGAGCTGCCAGGCGACACAGCGCAGAACACTGCACATCCAGCTTGATGCAATTTCGCATCATCGCAAGGTCGTCTTCGTTCAGACAGCTTGCGGCACAATGCTCGCAGGCGATGGCACACTGATAACAGGCATCGATACAGTCTTGATGTTCGGAATGCATATTCGTCTCCTCATGTTGATAAGCGACTCACGTCATCTGACATTCGCCCTCTCACGTAAAATCAACTTTTTATGTTCCGATGTCACACTCAGCCACGGCGTATTAAAAAGGCGTAACACGTCAAAAACGCAGAATGGCATATTCAATAAGCCATCGATTTAATACACAGTTCTTACTGAGCGTAGAATTTGTGCGCACAACATTTGTAAAGATTTGTATATATACAGCTTTAATGGCCGAAAAAACCAGCAACATCCCACAACAAATAACGGATGTAATGAATATTCCTGAATTACATTTCTCACCAACTCTATTGATTCAATAACGTTTTATTTTCGCTGCAACTTTTTATTTTTAGAAATCAAATAAATTACTCCCCTCGCTTTGCGACAAAATGTTTCTGCGCTGCGCTTTGACGAATTTACGCGAACAGCTAGAGTTAATTCCTGAACGCGATTGATACGGTATTTACTGTCGTATCGATTATATCAAAAACCCATACGGGAGATATAGAATGGCGGAACATAGAGGCGGCTCAGGTAATTTCGCAGAAGACCGTGAGAAAGCATCAGAAGCAGGGAAAAAAGGCGGGCAGCACAGTGGGGGTAATTTTAAAAATGACCCTGAACGTGCTTCTGAAGCCGGTAAAAAAGGTGGCCAGAACAGCCACAGCGGTGATAAAAAATAGTGTTTATTTTATCACCCCGCTTAATACTCATTGAGCGTCAATAAACGAGTCGGTAACGGCTCGTTTACTTTTTTTGAAGCTTACTGACGGCTTTACCGATAACACTTAACCCACTGCAAACAAGGAGCTTATAACATGAAGTCATTTATCCTGCCACTGCACACGCAGTCAAACCATAAAAAATAAGAGAGTTGTTCATGCCAGCACAAGATCCACCAGAACAAAATGAATCGACAATAGCAGATAATACTGTCGTTAAATCACCCGATATCATCACTATTCATTACTCTGATAACGACGATATACCGCTTCGTCTTGCCCCCTGGCAGTTACGTCTGGTGAGATGTTTAGCCGATCGCAAGCTATCGAATGAAGAATAAAAGCAAAAGGTTTTCAGCGTCCTTCTCATCCCCTTTCTCTTTATTATTCTGTAACGGCCTGGTTTTATTGCATACCCGACAATACTGTCTCCTCATCACCCATTTATTTCTCTCTTACTGACCGGTTCAGGCACTGTCCGAATGCGACCAGTTAGTGAGTTCCCGGCTTAATTAGCATAAGGAACATGTCATTACCACCAGATGCAGGGGAAATCCCTCTGCATCTGTGGTGGTACGTCTCTATAAGCGATCGTACACAATTCTGCTGTTTCGCTTACTTTACGGGGCAGGATATGCCCCCCCTAAAGAGGTATCTTTGTCATTTATCAGCAATTTATTGGGCATCCCCCCGACTGAGATAAGTCTTAAAATGATTAAAATATGTTATCAATCGCAGACAAAAAAAGAGCGAGAATTGTCAATTAATGTCAAGAAAAGCCACCGGGATCCCTGGTTTTAATAGATAGTAACCCACGTTATTAATGTATTTGCATTGAACTTTGACTTAACTCCCTTATTTGAAAAGATATATGCTAAATACCATTATCGCTTAAAATAAAACCACGAGGTTAATTTTTATTCGATAATAAGTTTACCGCTTCGCTTTGACTAATTTCAGTACTCGGCTAGTTTTGAATACGAACACCGACGACATGAGATGCAAAATATGTCGTTTTATTTAAACAACGAAACTGGAGAAATAACATGGCTGAACATCGTGGCGGTTCTGGTAATTTCGCAGAAAATCGTGAAAAAGCATCCGAAGCAGGTCGTAAAGGTGGTCAAAATAGCGGCGGTAATTTTAAAAATGATCCGCAGCGCGCCTCTGAAGCAGGTAAAAAAGGCGGTCAACAAAGCCATGGCGGCGGCCGCAAATCGGGTGACTAATTTTTCACCGACCTATTAAGTTTAACGTTTGGTTTAATAGCAACACTGATAGCGAGTCGGTTTCGGCTCGCTATTATTTTCGCTGACCTCGAGGGTAATATTTATGCAGATCAATTCACTGACTGATTTCTTTATCCATGGCCTGTCTGATATTTACAGTGCAGAAAAGCAGCTCACTCGTGCATTATCGAAACTTGCCCGCGAATCATCGAATGCTGAACTCGCTGACGCGTTTAAAAAACATTATGAAGAAACACAGGGGCAAATTGAGCGTCTCGACCAGCTCATTGAAGCCGAACCGAATATCAAGCTCAAGCGTATGAAATGCCATGCGATGGAAGGGCTTATTGACGAAGCAAATGAAGTTATCGAAGCCACAGAAAAAGGCAGTGTTCGTGATGCCGGGCTTATTGCCGCTGCGCAAAAAGTTGAACATTACGAAATTGCTTCTTACGGCACGCTCTGTACGCTGGCAAGCCAGTTAGGGCTTAAAAAAGCCTATGACCTGCTTTCCGCGACGCTTGAAGAAGAAAAAACCACCGATAATCTTCTCACAAAAATTGCCACCTCATCGATTAATAAAAAAGCCGAAGGCAAATAGATGCCCTCGTAATGTATTCGCTTAATTTCACTTACTGGTAAGTAAAAATGACGACGATGAAAGGAAAAGAACATGACCCCACAAGAGAATTATCACGACTGGTTGCGCGATGCCCACGCGATGGAAAAACAGGCCGAATCCATGCTCAACGCCATGAGCAAACGTATCGATAATTATCCGGACTTGCGCGCGCGAATTGAACAACACCTGACGGAGACTCAGGGGCAGATCACCCTTCTTGAAGAGGTGCTTGATCGCAACGGCATCAACCGCTCCATCATGAAAGATGCCACCAGTAAAATGAGCGCCATGGGTCAGGCCGCGGGCGGCATGTTCGCTTCGGACGAGATCGTAAAAGGCGCGATTAGCAGCTACGTTTTCGAGCAGTTCGAAATCGCCTGTTATACCTCATTAATCAGCGCGGCAAAAAAGGTGGGCGACACCGCAAGCGTTGCGACCTTTGAGCAAATCCTCGCCCAGGAAGAGGCCATGGCCGATTGGGCACTTAAGCATCTGCCAGATGTGACCGAACAATTTTTACTGCGTGACGCCGCCGACGGCGTCGAAGCGAAAAAATAACACGACACATCAGGAGAGACTATGTTTCGACACGTTAAACAGTTGCAATATACCGTTCGCGTCAGTGAGCCGAATCCCGGTCTCGCCAACCTTTTACTGGAACAGTTCGGTGGCCCGCAAGGCGAATTAGCCGCAGCCTGCCGTTATTTTACCCAGGGGCTGGGGGATGATGATGTCGGTCGCAAAGAGATGCTGATGGACATCGCTACCGAAGAATTGAGCCACCTGGAAATCATCGGCTCTCTCGTGGGAATGCTCAATAAAGGCGCTAAAGGCGAGCTTGCAGAGGGGACGGAGAACGAAGCAGAGCTTTACCGTTCGTTAACGCAGAACGGGAATGACAGCCATGTCACCTCCCTGCTCTACGGCGGCGGCCCGGCTTTAACGAACTCTGCGGGTTATCCCTGGACGGCGGCGTATATTGACACCATTGGTGAAGTGACGGCAGATCTGCGTTCGAATATCGCGGCCGAAGCACGTGCTAAAATTATCTATGAGCGCCTGATTAACGTCACTGATGATCCGGGGGTGAAAGACGCGCTGAGTTTCTTAATGACCCGTGAAGCCGCGCATATGCTCTCCTTCGAGAAAGCGCTCTACTCGATTCGCAACAATTTCCCGCCGGGCAAATTGCCGCCTATCGAACAATACACCAACGTCTATTACAACATGTCCGAAGGGGACGACCCACGTGGCAGTTGGAATAGTGATGAAAACTTTGAGTACGTTGCCGATCCGCAGCCTGCTGTTGACGGTGGCGATGGTTTGGCCTCTGTCACGCTTAACAAAGAGCAACAGGCGCTGGTGAAAGCCATGGCTAAACGTACCCAATCAGACCCTTCTGTCGACCCCCTAACCGGTGCCGAACTCGGAAATGGGGAACCACAACCCAAATAACATCAGCAGTCGCATGCCTGTGTTATTCACCCCTTAGCCAAGGGGTGTTTTTTTGATAAGGGGATCGTGATGTTTGAATTAGATGCCTTTCATCTGGCAAGAATACAATTCGCTTTTACGGTCTCTTTTCATATTCTCTTTCCGGCTATCACGATTGGGCTTGCCAGCTATCTCGTGGTGCTGGAGGGGTTATGGTTAAAGACTAAAAATCCTGACTGGCGCGCCTTGTATCATTTCTGGTTAAAAATCTTTGCGGTTAACTTTGGGATGGGGGTGGTCTCCGGTCTGGTCATGGCCTATCAGTTCGGGACCAACTGGAGCGGCTTCTCGCAATTTGCCGGGAGTATTACCGGCCCCTTGTTGACCTATGAAGTACTAACAGCCTTTTTCCTTGAGGCCGGGTTTTTAGGGGTGATGCTCTTTGGCTGGAATAAGGTAGGCCCCGGTCTGCACTTCTTCGCGACCTGTATGGTGGCGCTCGGCACGCTGATGTCCACCTTTTGGATCCTGGCGTCCAATAGCTGGATGCACACGCCACAGGGGTTTTCGATTGTAAATGGTCAGGTGGTACCCACCGACTGGTTTAAGGTCATCTTCAATCCCTCTTTCCCTTACCGTTTATTGCATATGACGATTGCCGCCTTTTTAAGTAGCGCCCTCTTTGTCGGCGCCTCTGCGGCCTGGCACTTATTGCGTGGCAATGACACCCCTGCCATCAGAAAGATGTTATCGATGGCGATGTGGATGGCGCTGGTCGTCGCCCCGGTGCAGGCCTTTGTAGGCGATATGCATGGGCTCAACACCCTTGAGCATCAGCCGGCCAAAATAGCCGCCATTGAAGGACACTGGGAAAACCCGCCAGGCGAAGCCACTCCTTTATTACTTTTCGGCCTGCCGGATATGGAGGAAGAGCGCACACGTTACGCCGTTGCCATTCCCGCGCTGGGCAGTCTGATTCTGACTCACTCTCTCCACGACCAGGTTCCGGCGCTAAAAGACTTCCCGAAAGCTGACAGGCCAAACTCCACCATTGTGTTCTGGTCTTTCCGCCTGATGGTCGGGATGGGGCTGCTGATGATAGCGCTGGGTATTCTGTCGCTGTGGCTGCGATATCGACACCGCTTGTATACCTCAAGGCCCTTTCTGCACTTCGCGCTTTGGATGGGTCCGGCTGGCCTTGTCGCCCTGCTTGCCGGATGGGTGACAACGGAGTCAGGTCGCCAGCCCTGGGTTGTCTATGGCCTCCTGCGTACGATTGACGCCGTCTCGTTACACAGTACATTGCAGATGAGCCTGAGTCTGGCGACATTTATTATCGTCTACACCTCCGTCTTCGGTGTGGGATATGGCTATATCGCACGCCTGATTAAAAAAGGCCCGCAGCCGTGGGATGAGCACCCCACCGACGGCAGACCCGCACGCCCGCTCTCTGCGGCTGGCGAGAGCTTACAGACCGGGGAGAGAAAATAATGGGTATCGACTTATCGCTTATCTGGTTTGTCATTATTGTCTTCGCCACGCTGATGTATATCGTGATGGACGGCTTTGATCTTGGCATTGGCATTCTTTTTCCTCTGATCACGGACGAGGGGGAACGGGACGTCATGGTCAATAGCGTCGCACCGGTCTGGGATGGCAATGAAACCTGGCTGGTGCTCGGCGGTGCTGGTCTGTTTGGGGCCTTCCCCCTCGCCTACGCGGTGATCACCGACGCACTGGCTATTCCCCTGACGCTGATGCTCATCGGCCTTATTTTTCGCGGCGTTGCCTTTGAGTTTCGCTTTAAAGCGACACCCCACCATAAGCCCTTTTGGGACAAAGCCTTTCTTGCAGGGTCTTTACTTGCCACCTTTACGCAGGGGGTGGTCGTTGGCGCGGTGATCAATGGTTTTACCGTCACGGGTCGCGCCTTTAGCGGCGGCGCGCTGGACTGGCTTACGGCATTTAACCTGTTTTGCGGTCTTGGACTGGTGATTACCTATGGCTTGCTTGGCGCAAGCTGGCTGGTGATGAAAAGCGCGGGCGCGTTGCAACAAAAAATGCGGGTGGCCGCCAGGACATTACTTCTCGGTTTACTGCTGGCCATGGCGATTGTCAGTCTCTGGACACCACTCACCCACGAGGCGATCGCGGCGCGCTGGTTTAGCTTCCCTAACCTCTGGTTTTTTGCGCCCGTTCCGTTGCTGGTACTGATTTTAAGCGTGGGATTATGGCGTACTTTACATAACCCGCAACACCATACCCTGCCTTTTATATTGACCCTGGGGTTAATTTTCCTCGGTTTTAGCGGACTCGGCATCAGTATATGGCCAAATATTATTCCGCCTGATATTTCGCTATGGCAGGCGGCATCACCGCCGCAAAGTCAGGGATTCATGTTGGTGGGGGCGCTACTGATTATTCCCGTCATCCTTGTCTATACCTTCTGGAGCTATTATGTGTTCCGCGGGAAAATTGAACATGGGGAGGGTTATCATTGATGAACAGTAAACAAAGCGGCGCAGTGAAAAAAGTACTGTGGTTTATTTCACTGTGGTTTGGCAGTGTGCTGGCGTTATTTATCGCCAGCACACTGATTAAATTATTGATGACGATGGCAGGTCTGCATACCTGACGAAAGAGATGTGCTTACTGATCATCCGCTAATAGCATAATTAAGGTGCCTAATGAATAACTGGCGGCCTGTTTTATAACCGATTCACTGTCACCTTCAAAATGTTTTACTTTAGCGACAATGACAGTGTCAGGAAGTTGCCAGGCAAACCAGACCGTCCCGGCCGGGGTGCCATCTTCACCACCATCCGGCCCGGCATAACCGCTGACGGCCAGGCTGACATCCGCCCCGGAGTGGGCGATAGCGCCGGAAACCATCTCCTTCACCGTCTGTTCACTCACCGCGGTATGGGCTGAAATTGTCTCTTCTTTGACGCCCAGCACCTTGATTTTCGCGCCATCCGTATAGGTGATAAAGCCACAGCCATAAAACGAGGGCGTATCGTCAGAAGCACAGAGTGCCGAGGCGATTAACCCACCGGTGCAGGATTCGGCCGTCGTCAATCGTAACTTCTTTTCAGTGAGCAATCGCCCCAGTTCGTTGGCGATAGATAAAGCGGGTGTTGTCATTATTTTCCTCCTGTCATCCACATGGCGGTTGCGCAGGCAACCGCCGTTTCCCATCAGAGGGTTGCTTTTTCCGCGCTCAGGCCCGGCACCAGAATAACCTTACGGCACTCCTCCTGGCGCTTATCGAAGATTTCATAGCCCCGCGCCGCCTCTTCAAGGGGAAGATGATGTGTCACAATCTCTTCCGGAGAGAGGTGGCCCTGGTCGATAAGTTCAAGTAAATCAGGCAGGAAAGCATGGACGTGGGTTTGGCCCATTTTGAAGGTCAGCCCTTTATCAAAGGCATCGCCAAACATAAATCCGTGGATAAATCCGGCATAGACGCCGGGCACGCTGACAATACCGCCACGGCGCACGGCTGCGATGGCTTGCCGGAGGACCTTGCCGCTACTGCCTTCAATCTTGAGGTTGCTCATGACGGTCTCGGTCAGGCTGCCTTTCGCTTCAAAGCCAACCGCATCGATCACCGCATCGACACCGCGATGGCCCGCCGTGTTTTCAATGATCCAGGCGGCGGGATCATCATTCTTATCGAAATTAATGGGAATGGCGCCATAGCGTTGGTGGGCATACGCCAGCCGATAATCATTGTGATCAATGATAAAAATCTGCTCGGCCCCATTCAGTCGCGCACATGCCGCCGTCAGTAGTCCTACCGGTCCGGCGCCGTAGATGGCCACGCTTGAGCCTTTTTTTATCTCTGCGTTTTTCACAGCCTGCCAGGCCGTTGGCAGGATATCGGAGAGGAAAAGCACTTTTTCATCAGGCAAGTGTGCGGGGACTTTAAACGGCCCGGTGTTGGCTTTCGGGACGCGAACATACTCCGCCTGCCCGCCAGGAATACCGCCATAGAGGTCACTGTAGCCAAACAGGGCCGCGGGCGGCGTAATGCTCTTACGGTTCAGTGCTGCGCCCTTCCCGCTGTTAGTGTTTTCGCAGGCGGAGTATTGCTGCAGTCGGCAGAAAAAACAGTCGCCGCAGGCAATCACAAATGGAATAACAACGCGGTCGCCTTTAGTGACATTTTTGACTTCCGGGCCCGCTTCAACCACTTCGCCCATAAATTCATGACCAAAAATATCACCATGATGGGTGCCCGGTATTTTACCGTGATAGAGGTGCAAATCTGAGCCGCAAATAGCCGTTGCGGTTACACGCAGAATAATATCATCCGGGGCCTCAAGACCAGGGTCGGGCATCGTATCCACTTTAACGTTATGAGGTCCATGATAGGCGAGTGCTTTCATAGGCGCGTCTCCTGATTAACGGCTTTGAATAAACAGAACGGTAAGTTTTAGGTATTAATCTGAATTATCTGCCGCCTTTTATTAAGGCTGCATCGATTACGCTCCATCTTATTTACCGATTAAGAATATAAAGGATAGAACAAAAATTAAGTTTCCATTCATTGTTCCTCTCCGTAGACAATAAAATAAAAATAACAAGCGCAGCGGAATATGTCTTGAAAGCACCCGTCTGTTTATTCATCATGGCGAAAATGTCTGTTCTTTAATTGGCGGGCAGCTAATGAATCTTGCCGCTAAATACGCGAAAGACCCAGGTGTTATAGGCTAAGGTTATCGGCGCCAGCAGGCCAAAGCAGAGGAGAAGAAACTGTTGCGTCTTCACCGGTGCCGCCGCCTGTTGAATCAGGAGATTCACGGGCACAATAAAAGGGAACAACGTAAAGGCCAGCGCCGCGAACGCACAACTGACCAGTATCTGAATGGCCGCCATCGACAAGAACACATAGTGCCGTGAAAGGCTAATCCACAGCACCGCAAGCCCGGCAGCCGCAAGGGTTAACAGCGGCACCCACAGCCAGGGGTTGAGGAGATGCTGCCGCCAGGTCTCATGAAGAAAAATGGTCCAGACCAGTAACCCGATCACAAGAACCAGCGTCAGGGCGCTAAGCCAGGGAATAGCGCGCCTTGCCCGGTATTCCAGACTGCCCGTACAACGCCAGTTCAGCCATCCCGCCCCCATCAGGCAGTAACCCGTAATCAGGGCAATGCTGCAAAAGAGAGGGAAAGGGCTCAGCCATTCCCACCCCGTCCCGGTAAACTGTTGGCCGTCGTTGGGGAGTCCCATAATCAGACTGCCAACGATGACACCCTGAGAGATGCTTGCCAGTAATGAACCGCCCACCAGCATCGTGTCGAAGAAACGTGGCGCATAGTGCCGGTATTCAATGGCCATGCCGCGCGCCACAAGCGCCAGCAACATCATAAAGACCGGCACATACAGCGCGCTAAGCATAATGGCATAGGCCAGCGGAAACAGCCCCAGCAGGCCCCCTGCCGCCAGCACCAGCCAGGTTTCATTACCATCCCATACGGGCAATAAAGAGAGGTTAAGCTGATGGCGGGCGTCGGCATCGCACTGGAATGCGCATAACATGCCCGTACCTAAATCGGCGCCATCGAGTAAAACATAGACCCACAGGCTCCCCGCCAGCGCCGCAGCAGAGAGGGTCTGTAACCAGGGCAGCCCCAGAAGTTCACTCATTCTGCGCCCCCCTGCCCTGTACGCCTGGCGACATCCGGCATTGCCCCTTCTTCGTCCCGTTGCGGCGGGCGTGACAAAATGCGCAGCAAAAACCACAGCCCAAGCCCAAACAGTGCGAGATAGACCGTCACAATACACACCAGGGAACCCAGCACCAGCGATGGCGATACGGGCGAGGCGCTCTCAGCCGTGCGCAGCAGACCGTACACAGTCCACGGCTGTCGCCCGGCTTCGGTCACCACCCACCCGGCCAGCATGGCGACAAACCCCGCCGGGGCCATCAGCACCATCAGGCGAAGCAGCCAGCGTGCGTGAAACAGACGGCGACGCAGGCGCACCACCAGGCCGGCAACCCCGGCAAAGGTCATCAGCAGCCCCAACCCAACCATCACCCGAAACGACCAGAAGACCAGCGGAACCCAGGGCAACGTATCCTGGGGGTACTGATTGAGGCTATGAATTGTTCCCTGCAAATTGTGGCGCAGGTACAGGGAACCCACATCCGGTATCGCCACCTCATAGTGGTTGCGGCGGGCCGCCATATCCGGTATGGCAAACAGGCGCATCGGTTCGCCCTCGCCGGGCGGCGGCGGGTTCCAGTTGCCTTCGATAGCCGCCAGTTTCACCGGCTGGTGATCGCGCGTGTTTTCACCGTGCAGATCGCCCAATACGATTTGCAGGGGGGCCATTACGACCAGCATCCACATGGCGAGAGAAAACATATGCCGTGCCGCCGGATGGCGTGCATCGCGCAGCAAGTGCCACGCACCACAGGCTGCCACCAGGCAGGCGGTGCCGAGCATGGCGGCCGCGACCATATGCGCCATCCGCCACGGAAACGAAGGGTTGATAATCGCCGCCCACCAGTCGACAGGCTCAAAACGCCCCTCTGCACCTATCACAAAGCCATCCGGTGTCTGCATCCATGAATTTGCCGCGAGGATCCAGAAGGCGCTGAAAAACGATCCCAGCGCCACAATAGAGGTCGCCATAAAGTGGACCCACGGGCGCACCTTGCCCATTCCGAATAGCATAACCCCCATAAATCCGGCCTCAAGGAAAAAGGCCACCAGCACTTCCATATAGAGCATCGGGCCCAGCACGGCCCCCGTGCGGCTGGCAAGCCCGCTCCAGTTGGTGCCGAAGGAAAACTCCATCACCACACCCGTCACCACGCCAACCGCCACATTCAGGGCAAATATCTTGCTCCAGTAGCGCCACAGGCTCAGCCAGACCTGCTGCTTTCGCCAGAGCCACAGCCCTTCAAGTACCATCAAAAATTGCGCCAGCCCAAGGGTAAAGGCGGCCAGCACAATATGAAAACCGATGGTAAACGCAAACTGACCACGTGCCAGCAGCAGTGCGGTTTCCGGGCTCATGCTAGGCGTCGCTGGGTTTGCCGGTATATGAAGAGATGGGCTTATCGACCTGCTCCTCCATCCGGCGGGAAAAGGCCTTAAGCCCGTTAAGAACAGGCTGCAACGAGCGCCACAGGTCGTCATCCTGCAACATTTTCCAGACTCCCTGCACGCCGGGCGCCTTTTGCTCGCGGGTCTGTTCAGGCTGGCTCAGCGCATCCGCCATATCCCGCAGGCCAAAGGCCAGTTTATAGACCCGATCCGGCGGCAGAGAGGAGAGCGCCAGAACAATGACCGACACATTCTGGATGACATTGAGTGTGCCTTCCCGTTGCAGCCCCTTCACCAGAACCTGCGCGACCTCGTTATTCGCTGCCACCAGATCGTTGGCTAAACGCAATACGCCATGCTGGTGCAGGGTCTCCAGCAGACGTTCCAGTTCGTCGTGGGCGTCCGGCCCGATTTTTGCCGGTTCCGGCTGATACTCTATCGATTTCGCCATCAGAATCTCTCCGGATGTGGTTCATGCGCCGGTGGCTCGTCATAATCATCACGACGCCATTTCTCCTCCACGGGCACTTTGTTAATGGGGGTGCGCTTGCCGTGGCGGAAATTGTGTACGGGTAAGGGGCCAGGGTGAGCAGGCCGTTGCAGCGGCTGCAACTGAACGGCGATTTCTTTATAGGCAGGCGTATTCACCGCCGGATCGTGATGCTCGCCGGTCAGTTGATTAATCCCCGGCTTGCCCTGATGGATAGAGATGAAAAGCACGTTACCCTGCACCCGATCCGTCACGACAATCGGGACATCAAGCGTTCCCCTGCGCGAGCTCAGCCTCACCCAGTCGCCCTCATTCAGGCTGCGTCCCGCCGCCAGTTCAGGGCTCACCTCTACATACCATTCGGGCGAGAGGCTGCTCGTCCGTCCCCCTCTGCCGCTCTGGTTGGTCGACTGGAAGTGTTCAAGCATGCGGCCATTGTTCAGGATAAGGTCAAACTCGGCGTCAGCCTCTTCCGCAGGCGGCTGCCAGCTCAGGGGATAAAGACGGGCACGTCCGTCAGGGAATTTAAAGCGCTCGGTGTAAAGTAATGGCGTACTGACGCCCTCAGGGCTCACCGGCCAAATCTGTGATTTCCAGCCTTCCAGACGCGCGTAGCGGACTCCGGCAAAACTTTCGGCAATCTTTGCCACTTCGTCCATGATCTGCCCCGGATGGGTATAACCCCAGTCATACCCCATTTTCGCGGCCAGTTGCGTGAGGATAAGCCAGTCTGGTCGGCTGTCGCCGAGCGGCGGCATCACCGGATAAAACCGCTGGATGCGTCGCTCGGTATTGACGTAGGTGCCCTCTTTTTCCACGCTCGGGCACCCCGGCAATACCACATCGGCAAACTGCGCCGTGCGGCTGAGAAAGAGATCCTGCACCACCAGGAAATCGAGCTCCGTAAAGCCCTGATGCACATTGGTTGTGTCCGCGTCAGAAAAGGCGGTCTCCTCACCGATAACATACATCGCGCGAAGTTGATCGCTGGCCGCCAGCTTGACCATCATAAAATTGTCCTCACCCACGTCGAGTGAGAGTTTTTCTGGTGCCACGCCCCATGCCCGCGCCCACTTCTCGCGCACCTGCGGGTCACTGACCGATTCGTACCCCGGATAGAAATTTTTCAGGCAGCCGAAATCACTGGCCCCCTGTACGTTGTTGTGACCACGCATGGGGTAGCCCCCCGTTCCGGGGCGGCCATAGTTACCGGTCACCAGCAGCAGGTTGGACAACGCCGTACTGGTATCCGCGCCATGACTGTGTTGCGTTATCCCCATCGCCCACAGGATGCACATGCTTCCCGCCTGGCCTATCAGTTCCGCCGCTTCGCGCAACGTGTTTTCCTGGATACCGGTAATTTGCGCGGCATAGTCCAGGGTAAACGGGGCCAGCGAATGGCGATACGCCTCCACGTCATTCACGCGTGCGGCAAGAAACGCCTCGTCGGCATAACCGTGGTCAAACATGTAGCGTGACATCGCAGATGCCCATACCAGGTCGGTGCCAGGGTGGATACGCAAATGCAAATCGGCGCGTTCTGCCATCTCATGACGGCGCGGATCGACAACCAGCAATTTTTGTCCACGGTGTTTGCGGGCGGATTTCAGTTTCGAGGCAATAACCGGGTGGTTCTCTGCCGTGTTGCTGCCCACAATCACAATCAGTTCCGCCTGTTCCAGGTCGTGTATCGTGCCTGCATCGCCGCCATAACCTACCGTGCGAAAAAGCCCCTCCGTCGCCGGGTTCTGGCAATAGCGCGATGAGTTGTCGACACTGTTCGTGCCGATGATCAGTCGCGCGATTTTTTGCGTCAGGTAAGCCTCTTCATTGCTGCCTTTACTGGAGCCTATAAAGCCAATGCTGTCCGGCCCTGTTTCATCACGGATAGTCAGCAGGCGTTGCGCGACGAGGTTGAGCGCCTCCTCCCAACTTGCCGGGCGAAAACGGTCATTTTCGCGGATAAGCGGCGTGGTCAGGCGTTCCGGGCTATTGATGAAATCCCACGCGAACTTGCCCTTCACACAGGTCGAAATGCCATTCACCGGCGCATCAATCACCGGCTGAACTTTGAGGAGATGCCGGTCGCGGGTCCACATTTCGAAACTGCATCCCACGCCGCAGTAAGTGCAGACCGTCTTGGTGCGTTTGATCTCCGGCTGTCGCAGATGGGTATCAATAACCGAAATGCCGGAAATAATTTCTGCCCCGGTGGCATTCTCCAGCGTTTTGATAACATCAATCAGCGGACGTTTCAGGGACTGGCGCATTGAGGTGAACGGACCGGCATCGGGCTGCATGGTTTTTTCGAGCAGCGCGTTACACGGGCAGACCGTGACGCAGTGACCGCAACTGACACAGCTTGAGCCCGCGATGCGGTTACCGCCGTCCCATAACACGCGTGGATATTCCATTGTGTAATCGATGCTCAGCGTCTCGTTGACTTCAACGTTCTGGCAGGCCTCCACGCAGCGCCCGCACAGGATGCATTGATCGGGGTCATAGGTGTAAAACGGATTGGATTCGTCTTTCACATAAGGCTTGCGCTGGAAAGGGTAACGCTGGATAGGGATATGCATGTCCACCATGGTGTTATGCAGCGTGCAGTCACCGGTATTGTGTTCGCAGACGGTGCAATAGAGTTCATGCTTTGCCAGCAGGCGATCCATCCCCTCCTCTCTGGCGGCACGCGCATGTTGGTCGGCGCTATTGATGACCATCCCGTCCTGGCTGCGCAACGTACAGCCTCTGACCAGCGTCCCCTCCTGTTCAACCCAGCAGACATCGCAGGTTTGCAGCGGCTCCAGCGCCTGGTGATAGCAGACGTGGGGCAAGGTGATATGGCAGGCATCAAGAAAATCGATAAGCGGCATGTCCGCCGGGCCGACAAGGGCCTTGCCGTCGTAAATGACGGTACATTTTTGCAGGCTCATTTTGCTTCCTCAGACCAGTCATGTACGCGCACTCCCGTTTTGGTAAAATGCGTTACGTCTTATTCTGATGAATAACGCGTTTTTACTCACGCCATGGGTGACGTATCTGTTATGGCAGTTAAAAAGAGTTTTTGCTAAACCGAGTGGCAAAGCCGGGAATATTCCGTCTGTCTGTTTGTTGTGAAAAAATCGTAGTGAAAAAAACACTGTCGCTCTAAAAAAGAGTATGAGCAAACGTTACAAAACGAAGCGGTAAAATTGCGCCGGAGCAATAAAGAAAATGGTTTGTATTAGTTGGCCCGATATACTTTTTATCCGCATACGTTAATGCATCTGACTAGAGATACCCAAATCAGCTAAATGGTGCAGACAGGCCCACCCTCAGGGAAACGTATGACTCCCGTCCGCAACAAAGTCACAACTCATTGACTCTAAAATATAAAAGGCCACACAGCGTGGCCTTTAGACTCTTCTATTTTTTATCCGGATCGGGTTTTTTATCACCGGACTCTGGTGCTTCACGGGGATCATCTTTCTCAATATACAGCATAAAAACCGCCTCCTGTTTTCAATAAGAGATTAACTATAGATGGTCTCACGGAAAATAAACCAGGCGGCAGCGCCATGTTAAATCCAAAATACCGTTACGCTTGTTGAAGTATTGCATGAAGATTGCGCACAAATAATGCCAACAGAAAAGAGGGTTACATCGAAAGTTGCCCCTTTTCTGGCCCGATAAAAAAGACCTGCCGAATAAGCAGGTCTGAGAATTAAAATAAAAGACGTCGGGATGGCGGTCAGGACAGCGCTTAATCAGGGTAAGGCATACGCCATTAACGCGTCTCCGGAGCGGGTTCCCAGCCCTCCATGCCCACCGGCAGCGATAACCACATACTGTTTGCCATCATCGCCCTGGTAGGTCATTGGCGTTGCCTGTCCTCCTGCCGGAAGCCGTGCGCGCCAGAGTTCGTTGCCACTGGCCTCGTCAAACGCGCGCAGGTAATCATCCGCTGTGGCGCCGGTAAAAATCAGCCCACTTTGGGTGATGACATTTCCCCCCATCATGAAAATCCCGGTCGGCAGAGGCAGATTGGTATGGGTGCCGAAAATGTTCATATCGCGCGTGGTTCCCGCCGGGCGCTCCCAGATAATCTTTTTGCTCACCAGGTCGATGGCGTAGATTTTCCCCCACGGCGGCGCGTTGCACGGAGCATCCAGCACACCCAGCCAGGGTTTAACGATGGCCGCCCAGGGGGTGCCATATTGCGGCCCGACGGAAAACTCTTTCGGTTTGGGATAGGGTTTTCCACTTCCCCAGCCGGCCCATTTCTGCATTAATCCCTGCTTAATCGCCTCTTCGCTTTTCATTACCTGCATGGTGAACGGGATATAGCTGGTATTGGCAATCAGCACATGATGGCGCGGATCGACAGAGGCGCCGTACCAGTCAATCACCCCGTCAAAGGCCGGATAGGCAATGGACGTGCCCTCTGCAGGCGGCGTGAATTTACCCTGATATCGGTAACGGTGGAACTGGATGCGACACCAGAGCTGATCAAAGGGAGTGGCACCCCACATATCGGTTTCGCGCAAATCAGCCGGAGAGAGATCCGGCATCCCCACGGAGTCAGGTTGTGTTGCCGATAAACGCTCGCCAGGCAGCGAGGGATGCTGTGGAACGGGCTTTTCGTTAACCTGCGCCAGCGGTGTGCCCGTTCGTCGGTCGAGCAAGAACAACTGTCCCATTTTGGTGGTCTGCACCAACGCGGGTACCGTTTTACCCCCCTCAACGGGCAGGTCAATTAACGTTGGACCAATGGGCACATCATAATCCCAGACATCATGATGTACCGTCTGGTAATGCCAGCGTTCCTCCCCGGTGCGGATATCCAGCGCCACAATGGCGCTGGAGTAACGGTCATCAAAGGGGCGCCGACCCGCACCATAATAATCAGGCGTAGCATTGCCCAACGGAATATAAATCACCCCCAGTTGAGCATCCACAGTATAGGTTCCCCAACCGTTCGGCGTCCCGCGCGTATAGTTCTCACCGGGGTTAAGCGGCGCGGTGGGCGGATTACGCCCCATATCCCAGGCCCAGGCCAGTTCACCGCTGTTGACATCATAGGCCCGGACAACGCCAGAGGGCTCGCCGGTAGACTGGTTATCGTATATCCAGCCCCCCAGCACAATGCGTCCATCCATCACCATCGGCTGTGAGGTGATGAAATGGAAACCGGGCGGCACATCGCCCAGATGATCGGTCAGGCTGACAAAGCCATTCTTACCGAAGTTTGCACAGGGCTTACCCGTCTGTGCGTTGAGCGCCACCATACGGGCATCCGCCGTGGTCGTGATAATTTTTTGCGGGCAAATCGTATCGTCAGCATTTTCGCTCCACGCCACGCCGCGGCAGGCCAGATACTCATTGGCCGAGGTATCGTTCTGCGGGTCGAACCGCCACAGCATCTTACCCGTCGTGGCATTAAGCGCGATCACCTGGCGATGGGGCGTACAGATATAGAGCGCATTACCCACCTTGATGGGCGTCACTTCAAGGTTAAATTCACGCCCGGCTTTGTCCTCCCCCTTTTGCATAACATCGCCAGAGTCAAAGCGCCACGCCAGTTTCAGTTGCGCGACATTCGCAGGCGTGATCTGCGCCAGCGGTGAATATAGCTGACCCTCAGCGGTGCGCCCGTAATATTTCCAGTCCTTTTCGCCGTCTGTCAGGGCGGTTGTTTTCTCCGCCGGAAACAGCTGGTGATGGACAAAACGCGTGTCCGAAATCTGCCAGCCGCTCCAGAAAATGCCGATAATCGCGACCACATACACCAGGGCGATGGCGCTGCCATTTCGTCTGGCTGGCGCAGAGCGCGTCAGAGGGCGAACCACCCAGGGCATGCTTACCCACAAGCCCAAAACCGCAGGCAGCAGTAAACGAGGCATCAGTTGCCAGCCATCCAGGCCGACTTCCCACAAAGACCAGATGACGCACAGGACAAAGGTGAAAAGATAAATCCAGACCCCGGCCAGACGCTTTCGCCACAACAACACGCCGCTGAACAGGAAGCTGCAGCCAAAAAGCAGATATCCGGGCGAACCGCCAATAAAAGCCAGCCAGCCGCCAGGCAGCAAAAATGCGAGCCCGAAAAGGGCCACCAGAACACCGGTGACTCGCGCCCATAAAGGCGATGTAGTCTGTGACACAACCCACCTCTTTTGTAAATTCATGTCAATAAAGCTTAGGAAATTTCACATAAGGCGTATTTAAAACCAGAATCGGGAGTATTTCTGGCACATAACCCCTTTATTTTCAAACAGATAAAATCACTGCTTGTTCTTTGCACTCACTGTCCGCCCTGGAAGAACGCCCGGTTAAGGGCTATACCCTTTCGATGAGCAGACGCTGTGCTGAGGATTGAGGAGGTGTATGGGATATCTGGCGTGGACCGCAGCAACCGGTGGTTTATTACTTTTGATGTCGTTGTCCTATGGGTGGATTAGCCGCGTACCGGTCCCCGTCTTTGGGCTGTATCTTATCGTCGGTATCGGCTGTGGCCCCTGGGGTCTTGGCCTGATTAATCTTGATATCGTCCAACACGCCTCCTTAACCAGCCGAATAACCGAGATTGCGATGGCGGCCTCGTTGTTTATTACCGGCCTTAAAATTCGCCTGCCGCTCAGCTCCCCATACTGGAAAATGGGGTGGATGCTGGCCCTGCCCGGTATGCTGTTAACTATCGCAGGCATCATGGTCGCGGCACATTTTCTGGCAGATCTCTCCTGGCCCCTCTCGCTGGCGTTAGCCGCTATCCTGGCCCCCACCGACCCCGTGCTGGCAAGTCTGGTGGCAATCAACGACGCCCGCGACGGCGACCGGCTGCGCATCGCGTTATCCAGCGAGGCCGGTCTGAACGACGGTAGCGCCCTGCCGTTTCTGATGCTGGCGGTGGTCTGGTATAAAGCAGGCGGTACGATCGGCGCCGATGAATGGCTACGCTGGGTGAGTGTCGATCTGGTCTGGGCGCTGATTGGCGGGTTAGCGATCGGCTTTCTTCTTGGCAGAGTCATTGGCCTTGCAGCCACCCATTCCCGCCATGCGCAAGGAGAAGTCGCCCCCAGCGATTTCATCGCGCTTTCCCTTATCTGTCTGAGCTTCTCGCTGGCCATGGCGGTGAGTGCGTCCGGTTTTTTGGCGGCGTTTGCCGCAGGTGTCGGCTTGCGTAGTGCGGAAGTGAGCGTACAGAAACGCCATTCTGAGGAAGACGACCATGACTTACCTGCGGAAATGCAGGTGAATCCCCATACCCGACATGCGCTGGAAGAGCGCAACCCAATAAAGCAAGTCGGTCTCGTCATCGGCGATGCGTTGTCTTTTGGCGATACGGTGGAGCGTTTGCTGGCCGCCACGCTGGTCATCGTTCTGGGGGTAACCTTCGCATTACACTGGGACGCCACTGCTCTGATGCTGGCATTGATTATCTTTGTGATCGTCCGGCCACTGGCGGTATTCATCCTGACATGGCGCGCAAACGAATCGCTGTTTCATCGCATAAGCCTCGGGTGGCTCGGTATCCGTGGCATCGGCAGTCTGAACTATATCGCTTATGCCTGGGTTCATGGCCTGGCGGGAAGCGAGGCAAGCAGGATGGTGGATATTGCCATTACGGTTGTTACCCTCAGTGTATTTATCCATGGCATATCGGTGACGCCTTTATTGGCGCTGCGCCGCAAACGTGAAGAAGACCAGTAAAGCGGTGTTTTCGCCGGGTAGCGATAATCTGGATTTTCTTCTCATCCTCGTCTTCACGCCTGCTGCAACCAGAAGAGTTTTCACTTGCCTCTATACTTAGTGCCGGAGGTCATTTGATGAGAACGTTTTTTAAATCTTTATTTGCCAGCCCGGACGCCTTATTGCAGGTGATGAGTCACAGTGAAATTCAGGACGCCATTGAGGATGGCGAGCGGATCGTTGTTGACGCAGATGGTAACACGTCGGTGAATATCCACTGCCAGAAGGTGCAGGATGATTTCAAACGGCATGTCGATGCGTTAAAGAGGGCTTAGGGATGGGCACAGCGATTTTTATGGTTTTGATGGTCTGTGGTTACTGGTACAGCTCGCATGACCTCTCCACCCGTTTCAAATTCAAACGTAGCTTTGGCTGGGATGTCTATTTCCTTGTCGCCCTGTATGGCTGCGTGTTCGTTTTGCAGGGTATGCTGGCCACCGCCGTTTTATGGCTGGCGCTGTTGACAGGCTCACTCGTCACCAATGCGTTACCCGGCATTTTTGGCCCGGAATATCACCACTGGCATATGACGTTTATGAACTGGACCTTTTTAGGCATCCAGGCGCCGGTAGTCATTATGCTGGCCTTCGCCGTCGTTTTTTGTTTGTGGCGTTCTAACTGGTCGCCAACCGCCCGCCTTGATACCCGCGGGCGCAGGGAGTTGTATAAGCATTTGTCCCGCGCCAACGGCGTTGAGGGGCTGGTTTATCAGTGTATGGAGAAAGGCGATCTCGCCTGGATAACCCTGACGTCGCAGCGCATCTATATTGGCATGATCCACACCGCCACCTTCGACAGCGCGGATGCCAATAACATTGTGCTGATCCCGATGCTGAGCGGTTATCGTGACCGCGAAACCCTGGACCTGCACGTTGAGCACAACTACAGCGCATGGTACGACGCCCATGATATCGACGTGCGTGCGGCGGTAGATTTTCGCAAAGTCCTGCTTCTGTCGCAGGTGGAAAGCTTGTCGCTATTCCACCCGGCGCAGGTAATGGCGATGGGCATTCACAAAAGCACGGACACCCCGGCGCAGCATTTATAGCCAGTTGCGGCCTGGCGCGCTGGGTTCAGTACGTTCAGGCGGGCGCAGCTCTATCTGACGTGAGGCAAGATGCCCGGCCCACAGCCCGGCAATCCACTTCACGCCCCGCGCGGTAAAGCGCGCCTGTGACCAGGTGCGCTGGTTTTCACCGACGCCATCGTGCACCGTAAAATAGCCCGCCTGGCTATACTGCTTCGCCGGCAGTAACGTCCCGCTGACGCGCTGCATGATATTGCGCTCCAGCAAAAACTGACGAAACTCGGGCTCTTTTGCCTTGAGCATTTTACAAAGCTGGCGGAAACCCAGCGACTCATCGACGTTGACGAACCAGTCAAAAAACTCAGCCTTTGGCAGTGTCAGCGCGAGCTGCGCTTCTGCCTGCTGACGCTTTTCATACTGTTCGGCCCAGGCGTGAGCCGCCGCCGCAGGGTTGGTGAAGTCCGGCAGATTCATTGTTTGCTCGCGCTCTTGCCATTTGTCCAGGATATCGGCAGTAAAACCGGGTGAGATACGCGCAACGGTCAACACGGAATCCCGCTTGTTAAGCAGGAACTCCTGACGCATCTCCCCTTCCCGTTCATAGAGCTGCATCTGTACCGGTTGCGACAAACGCTGCGTTGTCTCGAGGCTTTTGACCATGCGTTTGACTTCGTTGTGGGCTATCCCTGTCAGCTTTGCGATTTCACGGCTGCTCATCCTCGCCGACCGATCGTTCAAATTGAGAGTGTCCAAAGGAATCACCATAGCGTTCACCACTTATGCTAAAAAACAACCAACTTGCAGAATTAGTATACAATTACATGGTTAAATATCCAGTATATTTTTAAAGGAAAAGAACAGGTCGTGGGGAAGGCAATAACGCCTGTCTGCGCAGGTTAGTTCTGCTGCCCTTGCGGGTCGCAGCAGCGGGATGGATTATGCGCCGTTTAGCTCAGCCAGGCCGTCTTCGGGGAAGACGGCTTAAAAGAGGCGGCGCTCGCAGAGGTCAATCATCAATCCGGCGCGGATCAGCCCGGCCCTTTGCTGCCCGCCGCCAGCAGAGGGACAAGCACATCGCTGATGGGAACGGGAATACCGTGAAGGTGACCATAACGTTGTATGACGCCGTTGCGAATATCCCACTCCATTGGCCGGTTAGCCTGACGGTCAGCAAGAATCGAGGTTCCTAAATCGGCTGGCGCGCGTTTAAAACCCGCCAGAATCTCCTGCGCGACCGCGTCGCCCAGCGCCGCGCCCTCCGCCCTGGCAACAGACAGGCACTCGCGCAAATACGCCAGCGTCAGTTCACTGATATCTTCGCGGGAGAACATTCCGGCGCGGCGATTGGCAAGGACCATCAAACCGGCCGCCGCATTTTGCAACAATTTACGCCAGGCGACAGAGGGGAAATCCGCCGACAGCTCAACCGCACAGCGCGTCCCCTGCAAGGCCTCCACGACCCGTTTTGCCTGTGGAACATCCGGTAGCGTCAGTCGCGGGCTGGCACGCAGCCAGACGGAGGCATCCGCTTCACGCTGCGCCGGGAACCAGACCACTGAGGGCAGTACCGTTGCGCCATTGACCCAGGGCGCAAGCTGTTTTTTTTGTTCCACGCCGTTTTGCAGCGCACAAACCACCGTATTTTCATCACACAACGCGCTCAGCCAGCCTGCGCTGTCAGCGTTCTGGGTTGTTTTCACCGCCACAAAAACCAGATCGCAGGGATGTTCGATCTTCGTCGGATCGGTCAATACCGGCCCCGGCACCACAATTTCACCCTCATCGTGACGCAACACTAACTTCGGATGCGCAGTACGTCCGCAAAGTCGCGGCGCGCGGCCAGCTTCATGCAACACGGCAGCAATGGTTGTGCCGATTGCACCCGGGCCAATTAGCGCGATGGTCGGATTTTCTGACATCGTTGATTCTCCTGATTCACTTAGCCCATGATCAGTGTGCCGGTGACAATCACCGCGCACGCCAGTAGTTTTCTAAACGTCAACGCTTCGCCGAAAAACAGGTAACCGAGCACCGCCACAAACAGCACGCTGGTTTCACGCAGCGCGGAAACGGCGCCCATCGGTGAGGCGGCCATGGCGAAAATAATGATGCCGTAAGCCAGCAGTGATACCAGCCCGCCTGCCGCCGCACTCAGCAAGCCTGGCTGCCAGCGAAGCAAACTTTTGCTATCACGCAGGATGATATAAAGCACCGGCATCAGCAGCCCCCAGAGCATGCTCATCCACACGGTATAAGAGAGCGCATTGCCGGAAAGCCGTACCCCCATACCATCAGCCACGCTGTAGGCGGCGATAAAAACTCCGGTCGCCAGGGCCTGTTTCACCCCCGGCATTGCCAGCCGACGCTGTCTGAATGCCAGCATCAGGATCCCGGACGAAACGAGTACGATGCCGCCAAGAGTATGAAAGGCGATTTTTTCACCGGCGAACAGCGCCGCCGCGCAGGTGATCAGCAGTGGCGAAGAGCCTCGTGCAACCGGGTAGGTTTGGCTTAGCTCGCCACACTGATAACTGCGTACCAGACACCAGTTATAGCCCACATGCAGCAGCGCGGACAGCAGCGCATATGTCCAGCTTGCGCGAGCGGGTAGCGGCAGAAACAGGGCAGCGGCTGCGCTTGCCAGCGCAATGGCAACGCACATGATGGTCATCGACCATAGCCTGTCTGCGCCCCCGTGTAAGAGCGCGTTCCAGGTGGCATGCAGCAAGGCTGCAAATAGCGTCAGCGAAATCATCGTTACAGGCATGCATTGATGCTAAACAGCCCTGACCACGAAGAACAGTGAAGTGTTGTCATCCCGGCATGAATAAACACTCATACCTTAACGATACCGCCGCTGCGCCTGCAGTGACTCATCCAGTAACCAGTGGCGGAATTTCACAACATGCGGCTGGGTTTCAATCCCCTGCGGGCAGACAAAGTAGTAGGCGGCCGGTGAAGGAAACCGGATATCAAAAAGCCGCGTCAACGTCCCCCCGGCAATCTCTTTTTCCACATGTCCGCTGCGCGCCAGCGCAATACCCTGCCCGAGAAGCGCGGCTTCAATCGTCATATTGGTATCCGCGAAACGCACGTTCTCATGCAGAACGTTGATATTGACGCCAGTTTGCTCAAACCAGGCGTCCCATTTTGGCACCAGGTCAGCGCCGTCACGCGTTAGCAGCGGGTAGCGCAGCAGTTCGGCGGGTTCAGCAGGCGTACCAAAACGCTGCAAAAGTGACGGGCTGGCGACCGGAAATATCTGCTCGCGAAACAAAAACTCGGTAAAGAGCCCAGGATAATTACCGTGACCAAAGCGAATGGCCACATCGGACTCGCTCCCCGCAAAATTGATGGCTTTATCCGAACTGTCCAGCGACACCAGAATCTCCGGATGTAACCGCGCCAGAGCGGGCAGGCGCGGCAACAGCCATTTCAGCGCAAACGAATAGGTGGTGTTGACACGCAATCTTACCCGACCATTTTGTTCACGCAGATCGGCAAGGGTCGTATCCAGTTTGCTGAAAAATTCGCGCACCAGCGGCGCGAGCGCTGCACCGGCAGGCGTCAGGCTCAGGGTTTTACCGCGCTGAAAAAGTTGCATCCCCCAGAGTTCCTCAAGATTTTTTAGCTGATGGCTGACGGCGCTTTGGGTAATGAAAAGTTCTTCGGCGGCAGAGGTAAAGGTGGCATGGCGCGTGGCAACCTCAAACGCGCGCAAGGTGGCAGTGGGTGGAAGATTACGCATGCTTTTCGCCCTGTTAATGAGTAATGACTCATATGACCATAGCGGCGCATCTCTGTGCCAGAGAAATAACAGGGCCCCGCAAACCCAGCGCGCTGGTAAGCAGGGTGCCCGGCAACGTACTGGCATCGAAGACGCGTGCCGGGCAAAATGATGATGCGGTGATGATTTACACGGACGATGCAGCAGAAGCCTGGCTATAGTCGCTCTTTAACAGCGCATAGAGATACTCATCACCCCACGCGCCTTTAAAGAAAATATTCTGCCGGTAATGTGCTTCGCGGCAAAAACCGAGTTTTTCCAGCAGGTTCACAGCCGCTGTATTGCGGGTATCAACAACCGCGGTGAGCCGGTGCTTTGCAAAATCATTAAACAGCATCGCGATGAGGCTACCCAGTGCCTCCCTGGCAAAACCTTGCTTCTGATACGCCGCATCAAAGGTCATACCCAGTTCAGCCTGTCTTCCCTCATCAAAGAAATGAATGCCGATATCGCCGATGAGCGCTCCCACGTCCAGCCGCTCAACGGCCAGTTGGAACCAGGTTCCCTCGCTGTTGAACGCCAGCGAACACTGCTGCGCATATAATGTCTGCGCATCATGCTCAGTGTAATGATCCCAGCTTTGAAACCGGGCGACCTCGGGCAGGCTGCGGTAGCGCGCAAGCTGCGGCAAATCAGCGGGTGTCAGTTTGCGCAATAATAATCGCGGGGTGAGTAGCGGCAACGCCTGTGTCATGGTTCCTCTCTTATCGTTAATCATCCGGGCGATGGGCCGCATCGATATGTTGCAAGCCCCGCAAACGAAAATCTGCGAGGCGGTACGCTCTGTGTTTATCGTTCCTGCGCTTGGGCGCCACGGTCTACAGAAGCGATCGCTTCAAGCCCAACACGTTGGCCGAATGACAGTTCTAACGTATTGCCGTCCGGGTCGGCAAAAAACACATAGTAACCGACGGGGTCACCCAGGTTTTCCGGCGCTTTTCTTAATACGCCTTCCGCGATGGCCATCCCGGTTTTGCGGTCAATCTCTTCGCGGGTTGCACAGGCAACGCCAAGGTGACCAAAATGGCCCAGCGGCGTATCCGTTACGGTGTCCGCCTGAACCAGCACCAGCGCAAACGGGCGGGTATGATCGCTTAACCACGCGACTTTGCGCGCATCCGGAATGCCGGGTTCGCGCTGATGTACGACTTCCATGCCTGCATAGCGGCGATAGAACGCAATACTTTTCTCCAGGTCCCTGACCATAAAAGCAACATGGGTGAATCCAACATCAATATCTTTCATATCCAGAATAACTCCCTCTTGGTCCGTGGCAGCCATCATAAAAGCTCAAGTTAACTTGAGGTCAACAGCAGACTGCCCGCTCCCGATCCCTAATATTTGTAGTGTCACAACGCTAAGAGAGCGGGCCTGTACGCTTTCTGACAGAGACTTTTGCTGTTAAAGCTTTTTCGCCAATGCTTCTGGATGGGGCGCTATTTCGGCAAGTAACCAGCGCTCGAAATCCGCTAATGCGGCGTTATTCGCTCCCGTTTCGCTCGGTTTGACTAAACAGAAGCGTTTGCTGAGGGTTGCGGATTCGGGCCAGGGTGAAACCAGCAGGCCATGCTTCAACTCATTTTCGACATACATCCTCGGCACCAGCGCCACACCCTGCCTTGCCATCACGGCGGCTATTGCCATTTCGTGCAGATCGTAGCGAACCCCCTGCCCCGGGTTATCCAGGTGTATCCCCTTTTCCCGGGCGTACAGATGCCACGCCTCGGGATTTTGCCGTCGGTGAATGCGCGGCAGTGCGTTTAACTGTTCAAAAATATTCTGTTGCGATAACAGCGAAGGGTGACACACCGGAACCAGTGTTTCCTGAAACAGAAACTGCGTGCGCATACCGGCCCACGCGGGATGTTCAAAATGAACCACGGCGTCAAAGCCGCTTCCGGTGAGAATAAACGGGTCGGTGCTGGCGGCGATATTTAAGGTTATGTCCGGGTACAACGACGTGAAGCTATGCAGACGGGGGATCAGCCATCGGCTGGAAAAGGTAGGCAGGACGGCAATATCCAGACTTTTGCCCCCCTCGGGTAATCCCATGATGTACTGGGTGTCCCTTTCGAGCCGCTCCAGCGTTTCGTGAACATGCCGGGCATAACGTGCTCCGGCAGGGTTAAGCTTTACGCGGCTTCCTGTCCGATCAAACAGTTTGCAGTTGAGCAGCGATTCGAGGCGCGCTATCTGGCGGCTGATGGCCCCTTCCGTCAGCGAGAGCTCCTCGGCGGCCCTGGCAAAGTTGCCGTGTCGTGCGGCGGCATCAAAGGCCTGCAGGGAAGTGCTACTGGGTATTTTTCTGCGCATACAAGGGCCTCTCTTTCGCAACTGACCATGCCGTTCAGTGAGGAAATATCACTGACTGGTGAAATATTATCGATTTCCAGGCCACAAAACACCTTATAGCATGAGTAAAAATCATTAAGCAGAGTGAGTGGTTGTCTGCTGGTACTCATGCGGAGGCAGGACAATGTTGTATTTGGTGGAGTGCTCATATACCGATCCAAAGAGCGAGCAAGAGTGGAATGAATTTTATCCTCAGGAGAGATGCCGATGAACGCGCCCTTATTCCCAACATGTCAGATTGGCGATTTTCAGGTAACGGCGCTGAGTGATGGCGATATGTCTGTTAGCCTGGATTTATTGTCAGGCATTGCAGCAGCGGATGCCGCAGCCATTCAGCGCCAGGCCGGAATGGCTGAGCCGGGCAATATCCATATCAACGGCTATCTTATTCGCGGCCGGGGGCGCACCATGCTGGTTGATGCCGGTACAGGCGGGTTGAACAACGCGGGGGGCCAGCTCAAAGCCAGACTCGCAGCTATCGGCATCAATCGTAACGATGTGGAAAGCGTATTATTGACACACTGTCATCCGGATCACATTGGCGGCCTGCTTGATGCCGAAGGACGGCCTGTATTTGAACATGCGGAACTCTTTTTACATCCTCTCGAAGCGAGTCACTGGCGGGATGATGACAAATTAAAAAAGGCGAGTGCGGACGGCCAGCGTAATTTCCGTCTGGCCAGACAAACGCTGGATGCCTATGCAGATAATGTGCGTTTTTTTAGCGCAGATAACATCGCAGAAGGCATCACCCCGGTCTGGTTACCGGGTCATACGCCGGGGCATTGCGGGTTTCGCATTGACGCGCATGAAAGAAGCCTGCTGATATGGGGCGACATTGTCCATTATCCGCATATTCAGACGGCACAGCCCGCCGTGACGATTTTGTTTGATGCCGACCCCGCACAGGCCGAAGACACGCGCAAAAGAATCCTCGCACAAGCCGTGCGTGAAAATCTGCTTATTGCGGGCATGCATCTGGGACCGAGGGGGTTTGCGAACATTGTCAGAAATAATACTGGCTACGCTATTGCGTGGCCCGACGAGCTGAGATGAATTCCGGCTGTGTGTTCAGACGCACCGGTTAAGTGCCCGGCGTTTTCCGGGCCTCTCGTTGTGTGTTAAGCAATGCCCTCTTCGCTCAAGAGGGCACCGTTTTTTTTGGCTGGTTATCAGAACGATTCCCAGTCAGAACCGTTCGCTGTTGACGCTGCGGGTCGCAGGCTAACCTTAGCGCGCGCTGCCGCTGGGGCGTATTTTGGCTTAGCCGTTTCTGAATTCAGTTTGAACACAGAAACCAGTTGCGCCAGTTGCTCGGCCTGTTGTTCCAGTGATAATGACGCCGCAGACGACTCCTGAACCAGCGCCGCATTCTGCTGGGTTGTGGAATCGAGCTCCGTTACCGCTTTACCAATCTGATCGATACCCCTGCTCTGCTCTTCCGAGGCGCTGGAGATTTCGTTCATGATCCCACTCACATTGGTGACCGAGGAGACAATCTGCTCCATGGTGGTACCGGCTTTGTTCGCCATCTCTGAGCCGGTCGTCACACGTTGTACGGACTCTTTTATCAATCCTTCGATCTCTTTGGCAGCCTGAGCGCTACGTTGGGCAAGGCTTCTTACTTCACCCGCTACCACCGCGAAACCGCGCCCCTGCTCGCCTGCGCGCGCCGCCTCAACGGCTGCGTTAAGCGCAAGAATGTTGGTCTGGAACGAAATACCATTTATTACGCTGATAATGTCGGTAATTTTGTTGGAGCTTTCGGTAATGGTTTCCATGGTGCTGACCACGTCCCAGACAATTTTGCCACCGGAACGCGCATGCTCTGCCGCCACGCCTGCAAGCTGGCTGGCCTCACGCGCATTGTCTGCGTTGCGTTTAACCGTTGAGGTCAACTCTTCCATACTCGCCGCCGTTTCGACCACCGCGGCTGACTGCTCTTCGGTGCGGGAGGCAAGGTCAGTGTTGCCTGCGGAGATGTCCGACGAGGCATTCGCCACGTGAATGACCGACTCTTTAATTTGGGTGATCATGTCACGAAGCTTATCGTTCATGACGCCCATTGCCATTGTCAGACGGCCCAGTTCGTCGGTTGACTGCGGCTCAATGGTCGCGGTCAGGTCGCCTTCGGCAATGCGTTCTGCCAGCGTCAGGTTGTGTTTAATCTGGCGGGTCATCTGGCGGGTAAGCAGCCAGGCAACCAGTAACCCTGTCAGCACTGCGCAAACGGCGACGATGCCCATAATGATCATCACACGTTGAATAATATCGATATTTTTCTGAGTCTGACCAGTTACCAAATCATTCGTAATGGTATTAATTTTTTCTGCAACGCCGGTGAGTGCTGTCGCGGCACTCTGTGACTCTTTCTGGGCTTTCGTATAAGCGGCAACATTATCCTGTATTCCGTTCAGGAATGTCTGAGCCATCTCTTTATCTTCGGCTGTAAAAGTGACATTTTCGGAATGAATAAGCTTCGCCGCCTCATCGTATTGAGCCTTAAAGATATCCATCCCCAATTTTCCGGCAGATGACTGAATTTGATAAGCGGCCGCCCAGGTGTGATTGAGGTGATTGAGCAACGCGACTTCATCTTTTGAAATGGTTTCCTGCTGCTCAAGGCGGGTACTGAATTTATCGAGCAGGGTTTTGAGAGCAGGAGAGGTTAAATTCTGCGATTTTTCGACGGTCACCTGTTCGAGTTTAACGAACGTATCACGGTGGGTGGCATAGTCAGGAATAGTACTGCGCAGCTCATCAAACAAAACACGGGCATCGCTGTCCCAGGTAAAGTCGAGACCCGTAATCGCTTTTTGATCCATCTTATCAATGGCGACTCTATTCGCCTGCAGTGATTTTTCATCATGGTTTAATTGATAAGTCAAACGGTTACGTCGCGCCGTATTGAGCTCGGTGCTGATCTCATTGATTAATTTGCCCTTTAAGGCATGCTCACGGATACTCGCGGACTGTTGAATGCTGATAAGTGAGGACAGAACAATAATAACGATTAAAACTGCAAACCCGCCAAAAAGTTTGGCAGCCACAGGCAGATTTTTTATTGACGGTAACAGCTTTGACATAGACGTATCCTCAGTGTTCTTTTTTAATATTTAAAAAATAGTTTCATTTTTACTTCTTATTCGATTGCGGTTTTTCATTTCTTTTTGAGGAGTCACAAAAAGTGGGCTATCACGTTACTTATCGTCAATTACGCAATTTAATTTAATAAAAAAATCAAAAAAAAGATCTGCAGAAAACATATCCTAAGAAAATTAAGGTTGTTGCATAAATAATGTGAACGGCCCAGCATATTGCGGTGTTCTTACCGTGATAATCATGAGCCTGCAAAGTTGTTTATGTCCAACTGCCACTGCGTAAAATTAAAAGATATAATATATTTCGCTAACTATGTATATTGCGAGGATTACTGTTCGGCATGTTATTAAATATCATCCTGTGAGCTTTTTTGCTGCTCACTATCGAAAATACTCATCGTGTCAATCAAGAACGAGAAGCACCTGAGATTGTAGCCGTATTTAAAATAACGCACTGTCTCAACGATTTTCTTTATTCATGTTGCACTGAGTGCCCCATCCGGCTGACGAACCACCCCGGTTTTGCGGCGCGGTTCAGCCAACCGTGGAAAAATCACATAAATCGCTCTGCCCCGCCTGACGCTTCAATTGTCTGCCCGGTAACAAACTGATTTCTGTCTGAAAGCAGGAAAGCCGTAATTGCCGCAATATCCTCAGGAAGCCCAAAGCGCCCCACCGGGGTTTTCTCTTTCCCCAGCAGTGCCATCACCTCGTCGTCCGTTTTTTCAGCCAGTTCAGGGCGCCGATGGCGGACATTCGGCAGCATATTCTGCGCCCAGTTATCGGTCGCGACAGCGCCCACACCAATAGCATTGACCAGGATACCATCCGGCGCCACGCTCAACGCTAAGCTCCGGGTCAGATTGTTAATTGCCGCACTCAGGGCGTGTGAGACGGTAAGTTGTGGGTTAGGATAGATACCGCCGATGGAAGAAATATTAACAATGCGCCCCCAGTTTCGCTTCTGCATGCCGGGAATAACGGCCTTACAAAAGCGCCGCATGGCAGAGAATTTGGTCTCCGTCATTAATTGCCAGTCCTCTTCTGACGAGGTGAGCAGAGTACCCGCATGCGCTCTTCCGGCATTATTGACCAGTAAATCAATTCCCTGAAAAACCGTTTCTGCGTGTTCAACCACCCGTGCCGGGAGGTGGGGATCGGTCACATCCCCGGCAACAGGCAGCGCCGAAACACCATATTTATCGGCAATCTTCTTCGCGGCCAGGATCAGGTCAGACTCTTGTCTGG
Organism: Citrobacter sp. BDA59-3; assembly: GCF_015167655.1. Classification (NCBI taxonomy): domain Bacteria; kingdom Pseudomonadati; phylum Pseudomonadota; class Gammaproteobacteria; order Enterobacterales; family Enterobacteriaceae; genus Citrobacter; species Citrobacter sp. BDA59-3. Next base: position 2,236,594 of record NZ_CP063427.1, on the reverse strand, counting down.
ATACCATGACTAAATGCGCCCCGTTTACCGCCAGTTCTTCGCAAATGCTAAAACCAATGCCGGTTCGGGCTCCGGTGACCAGCGCCACTTTTCCTGTCAGTTTTAAATCCATGTGTTGTTCCTCATAGTAAACACAATGACCAGATGAAGAATATGAGTAACAAATAACGCATTCAGGGGCTTGCGCAGCAGAATTCAGACGTCTGAAAAAAACGCACAAAGCGTTAAGCATCACCTCTTCTTATACTGCGGCAACATTTTATTCCGGGTGAGGAGTGGTCAATGCAGACCCACAACCACGCGCTTTCTTCTGCCAGGATCCTGATGCTGGCTATTATTTGCTGTATCGTGGTGGCGAATATTTATTTTAATCAATCCGTTCTGAATTTGATGGCGGGCGCCTTTCCCAATGAACGGAATGCGGTTTCTTTGATCCCCATGGCGACCCAGTTAGGTTATGCGGCGGGGTTATTCTTTCTCATCCCATTAGGCGATTATATTGAACGTCAGCGGCTGATCTTGCGCCAGGCCCAGGTGCTTTTCCTGGCGCTGCTCGGCATGATGTTATCCCCAACGGCGACTGTGCTGGTGTTTTTCTCTTTTATTACGGGCATGTCCGCAACCGTGGCCCAACAAATCGTGCCGCTGGCTGCTTCTCTTGCCGGGCCGTCATCCCGGGGTAAAATCGTGGGTACCGTGATGAGCGGCGTTCTCGCCGGTATCCTTGCCGGACGGGCGATTGGCGGTCTTATCGGTCAGTATTTCGACTGGCGGGGTGTCTTTTTGTTCGGCGCGCTCATGACGCTACTGGCCGTCGTTTTTATCGTGCGCATTCTGCCTTCTCAGTCGCTGCCTGCGCCAACATTTAACTATCTGGCGGTATTGCGTTCACTCGGACAACTGTGGAAAAGCGAACCGCAGGTGCGCAGGGCAACGCTGACACAAGCCATGCTGTTTGCCTCCTTCAGCGTGCTGTGGACCGTACTTCCATTCTGGTTAGCCCATCGCTACGATTACGGCGCGGGAGTAACCGGAACACTGGCGGCGCTGGGGTTAATCGGCATTCTGTGTGCCCCGCTGGCGGGGAGTTTCAGCGATCGTCAGGGCCCCTTCCGGATGGTGATGTTGGGCGTCATTCTCATGCTGCTGGCCTGGATTGTTTTTTGGGGCTGGAACAGTATGGCGGGGATGGTGGTGGGCATTCTGTTACTGGATGCGGGCGAACAATGTGTACTGATAGCGAACCAGCACACCATTTACGCGTTGCGCCCGGATGCCAGAAACCGTCTGAACACCCTCTTTATGTGCGTTATGTTTATTGGTGGCGCCTGTGGTTCCCTGACAGCCACCGGGTTATGGCAGGCAACGCAAAGCTGGACGCTGATTTCTGCGGCGGGGGCCGCTCTCGTACTCAGCGGGATGCTCATTGCTGTGAGACGTAAAGATTAGCGCCCTATTCGGGCACACAAGGCCAGCGCATTTCTTACCTCTGTCGCCCGGTGTGAACCATCAACATTGTTTAAAGCGTTCCGAATTAACTGCTTTGCTGCCCCGTTTTCCCCGGCTTCGGCCTGAACGGTTGCCAGTGAACAGGCAATACGCAGAGCCCAGCCGTGGGCCCGCTGCTGACGCGCTTTATCCAACGCTTGTGTCAGCAATAAACGTCTCGCCTGGGCTGGCGATTGCATGGCGCAAAGACGCATCAGTTCTGGCGCGCACCAGTTGTCTGGCCCCTCGCTGGCGGCTTTCTGCGCCAGCGCGCCATCAATTTCTGACAATAAAGGGGAGTATTGCCAGTCTAATCCCGTCGCCCGCAGCGAACTGAACAGTGTGGTTTGACTGACATCGGAATGAAGGAACTGTTGGGCCCAGACAAGAAACAGTTCGCCGTAGGTCTTCCAGAAATACAAATCATGTTTTTCTGCCAGTTGAACAAGCCAGTTCGCGGCCCTGATCACCCAACGCTGACGGCGTTCCAGCGCCGCTGTCATACAGGCGCCCTCGGCGAGCGCACAGCAGAGAGAACAGGCATGCTGCAAACGGGCGGCTTTTTTAACGCCGCGCAACGCCATCTGTTTTGCGGCCTTATACTCACCCTGAACCCAGAGTAAGCGAGACAGAAAAGCCATGCCGGCGGTCTCCTGATCGAGACCAAAACGAAAGGAGTGGCTCATACTTTCCTGCGCGTACCAGGCCAAAGATTGCAACAGATAATGGCGGCCTTCGCTATGCTGACCTAAAAAATGCAGCGAGACACCGAGAATACGCAGCCCGGCGGCATGGGCTTCTGCATCATTAACGGATCGCGCCAGTTCGCACATTGACTGTGCATGTTCACGCGCTTTACCAGGGGCGCCCGTGCGCAGACAATACAGCCATAACCCATAGTGCGCCTGTAAACGTATCTCTTTGTCATCGAGCTTTTCTGCCAGCGTCAGTGCGGTTTGCCAGGCCAAATGAGTTTCAGATGTCGGGCCTTTTGCCCAGGTCGATGCCTTACCTGCTGCGGCGCACAGATGCATTCTCTGATGTAACGTTAATACGACCCGCGCGTTATCTTCATAGAGCAGAGGTTGAATATGACGCTGACACTCATCATAGAGTGAGTATTCAATCCAGAACGGCGTCATCGCCTGTAAGATCGCAAGCCCTGTTGAGGGATCGCGCCCCTCCGTTAATGTTTGCTGTAAAACGCGGCGCAAATCATTAAGGATGGGGCGATAACGCTCCCGCCACTGCTCCGTTGGTAAGCTAAGCCAGTCCCTCTGCGCCTGTTCCACCAGCACGCTATTGTAATGGGCAAAATCGGCTGCAAGCGCAACATATTCATCCTCATCCCGGAGCTTCGCGCAGGCGAACTGGCGCAGGGTTTCCAGCAGACGAAAACGCGTAACAGGCGCCTGGCTACTGACCTGAATCAGCGACAGAGACAACAGGCGCTGCAGATCGTCAATAACCTGCCAGCTATGGTTGTCCTTTGTTCGCAGAAAATCACTGACGGATTGCACACTAAACGTGTCGGTAAAGATGCCCAGCATTCTGAATAATCGCTGCTCACGCGCGTTGAGTAACTGATAAGTCCACTCCAGCGTCGTCACTATTTTCTGATGTCTGGGCTCCAGCGAACGGTGGATATTGCTCAACAACGGGAAGCGGTCCTCAAGCCGATGATAAACCTCACTCACACTCATAAAGGGCAGACGGGAGGCCGCAAGTTCAATAGCCAGGGGTAAGCCATCAAGATGACGGCATAATTCACCAATCAACACCAGTTCACGTGCTGAGGGTTGGAAATCATGCGCACTGGCCCGGACACGCTCAATAAAGAGACGGACGCTGGCAAAAGAGATTAACGTGGCGTTATCGGCGCCCTCTTCGTGCGGGACTTGCAACGGCGGGAGTAAATATTGTTGTTCACCAGCAACCTGTAGCGCCACCTGGCTGGTCAATAACAGTTTGATCCGGGGGGCCAGCCTCAGAAGCCGCGTCATCAGCGGTTCCAGTTCGCTCGTCACGTGTTCGCAGTTATCAATAAGCAGCAAACACCGACGACTCGCGAGCTGTTGGCGTAAATCGGCATCCTGCTCAAGACCGGCTAAGGGAAGATGTAACGCCTGAGAAATAACGGAAAGCACGCTGGATGCGTCGGTAATATGGGCCAGTTCCGCCACACAGACGCCATCGGGAAATTGCGGGTGCAACTGGTTAACCACTTCCCATGCCAGACGCGTCTTACCCACGCCGCCTGGACCGGTTATCGTCACCAGAGGGTGCTGATTTAGCAGGGCACAGAGTTCCTGCACCGCCTGGTCGCGCCCTAAAATCGAGCTCAGAAAGGGGGTAACAGGCGGAACCGGTATTTCCGGGTCGGGAGATGCCTGCAACGGTACGTTCTTGATGTTAAAGCGGTAGCCACTGCCAAATTCAGTAACAAGGAGATGCCGGTCACGCCCCAACAGGCGGCGAAGCGCTGAAATTTGCGCCTGAAGATTGTTCTCTTCGACGATTTCCTTTCCCCACACCTGGGTCAGGAGAGACGCTTTACTGACCGCTTTACCGTCGGCCCTGATCAGAACCACCAGAACATCAAATGCTCTGGCAGAAATTTTTACCGGCTTACCCCGGTGCAACAGAATCCTTAGCTGGGGCCAGAGTTGCCATTCAGCAAAGTGAATCTCGTCCGTTGTTATCATAGTCTTGAGATCTTCTGTTTTTCACCATCACACGCACTGTATGCCGGAAAAGCCATTTTTACCGTAAGAACGTCAGGCTATAAAGAGACCCGGTATAGCCTGACCTGAACCGTTGATAAGTATAGGGTCATGCCCCTGTGGCGCATAGCCCTGCGATGTATTCATTCACTCGCAATGGGAGTCATTATCAGAGGTTTGTCAGCACAATTTTACCCTGAATCCCGCCCATCGCGGCACGCTGATGGGCAGCGGATGCCATGGCTAACGGATAGGTACTGTCTATAACCACCCGGACAAGGCCATTTTCCAGAAGACGGCCTGCTTCATTTAATTGCGCGCCGCTGGAGCGTACCTGGGTGGAAGAGACCGTAATCTCTTTTTGCGCGGCCTCGTCCCTTGCGGAAAAACCCAAAGGGTTAACCAGAAAAAGAGCCCCGCCTGGCTTTATACAACGCAGAAAGCGTTCCATATGCGCCCCGCCCACCGCATCGAGAACCAGATCAACATTGTTGACCACCTCCTCGGCTGCCGTTGTGGTGTAGTCGATAAATTCGTCGGCCCCCAGCTCACGCAACAGCGCCTCATGGCGCGAAGAAGCCACAGCGATAACTTTCGCCCCTTTCCAGTGGGCGATTTGCACGGCAAGGTGCCCCACGCCGCCGCCAGCGCCATTGACCAGTACCGTCCGGCCTTTTAATGGCACGGCTTTATGAGGAAAAGGCTGGAAGGGATTAACCGCATCATGCCCTGTGTCGACAAGAAACTGCCAGGCGGTAAGCAGCGACATTGGCGCGGCGGCGGCCTCCACATGCCCAATCCTCTGGGGTTTGAGTGCCAGTTCGGATGCGGGCACACTGACATATTCTGCATAGGCGCCGCTGCCCGTCATCACCTTCTCAGGAAAACGCACCATCGAATAGACGTCATCTCCGGGGCGAAACGCAGTCACATTTTTACCGACGGCGGCAACGATGCCTGATACGTCAGTGCCCAAAATAAGGGGAAAAACGGGATCGGGACGCCATTCCGGTGGCAGTGTGCGAAAGCCATCGCGCAGATACCAGTCCGGCGGGTTAAGGCTGGCCGCCTGCATATGCACCAGGACATCGTCGTTGCCCACATGTGGTCTGGGTGCATCTTCATAAAGCAGGTTTTCTGGCCCGCCAAACGCATGGAGTTGTACTGCTTTCATCATCTCAGTCATCATCATCTCGCTCTAAAAGACCTCAGGTGACAGAGCATAGGATCAATAACCCAGGTTGATAATATGGCTGAATTTCGCTTTACTTATGCCATGAAGGAACAAATCGGTTTTGAGAGACTCACGGGTCTTATTGCATTCGCTCGCGCAGGCGCTCTGGGTAGCTATAGTGCCGCTGCCCGTTCGCTTTCTGTTTCCCCCTCAGCCATCAGTAAAAGTATTCAGCGCCTTGAGAAGCAGCTCGGCATTACCTTATTCACCCGAACGACACGCTCACTGGTGTTAACTGCCGAAGGGCGCGAACTGCATGAGCGGGCTTTGCGGTTGCTACGGGATGCGGAGGAGATTGAACAGATAGCGAAACACGCTCGCGCGGAGCCCGCAGGGATATTACGCATTGCGGCGTCACTGCCGGTGGGTATCCATATGATTGCCCCTCTCCTTCCCGCCTTTTGCGCACGTCATCCAAAAGTGACCATTGATCTACGCCTGAGCGACCAGCGAGTAAGCCTCGTTGATGAGAATATTGATATTGCCATTCGGCTTGGCGAGCTCGCGGATTCCAACCTCCTGTTGCGTCGCCTCCCGCCCTATCAGATAGGTTGTTATGCCTCGCCTGACTATTTAGCCCGCTGCGCCCCTCCGCTGCATCCCAATGATTTATCCGGGCATACGACGATTAATCTGCGTTATCAAAATACAGGGCAGCTTTTTCGCTGGCCGTTTCGCGTCGGGGAGCGCGAGATAGACATTGTGCCGTCATCAACGATCATTGCGGATACCAGCGAAGCCGTCATTGCCGCCATTGTTGCCGGTGCCGGAATCGGTATGGCCGCGAATTTTATGGCGGCGTCCCGGGTAAGCGATAAAAAGCTTGTTCCGCTGCTCTGCGATTTCGCGGTGGAGCGGCATGATATGTCGGCTGTGTGGCATGAAAGTCGACGTTCCAATCCTGCGGTACGCGCTTTTCTGGATCATATGCTTAGCCATTTTTAAGCTACCGGTTTTCAGCGATAACACCCACTGCACCGTCAAATGGGCCTCGTCAGGCGCAATGCGTAGCGTCGAGCCTGTCACAATAAATTTCTTACCTGTACACCGTGGCATCGCCATTTCCTGAAATCATCTTTCCGCTCAGTTGATTTAATATAAAACAATAAAAATTTATTGTAAAACGATAAACTCCAGGCTAGCCTGCACACACTTCAACCTACCGTTTGCCAGGAGAGGCATCGAATGAAAAGAAGTCTGCAATATGGCGTTTCGCTTGCGGGAATCATGCTTTGTGTTCCTTTACACAGCGCGGATCTGTCCGGGTACGCGGGTCTCGGCGTTGCAGTCAGCCCCGTCTATTCGGGGTCACAGCACGCTGCGCCAGGTCCGTTACTCAAAGGTGGCGTAAGCCTTAGGAGTGATGGCTGGGGATATTGGGATCTGTCTACAGACGGTCTGGCATGGACGCTGCCAGCGGATTCCCCGTTTGCCGTGAGCCTGCTGTTAACACCGGATGAGGGGCGAAAAGAGGTGTTCAACTACCCATTTTCCGGCAGAAAAAACCGTGACTTGCAAGGGATGGGAGACCTGTCCGACATCCTCATGGCGGGTGCGGAATTGCGGTATCAACGTGAGGGCTGGATGGTATGGTTGCGCGCATTAAGTGCAACACAAAAGCACCGATACGGGGGCGAAACGCAGGATCCGGGCATGACGTTAAACAGTGGCGTGAAGGCAACGCTATGGCACTGGCGGGATGTCGATTTTTCAGTCGCTGGCGATATCACCTGGGCGAACGGCGGTTATCAGCAGCGCCATTACGGTGTCACCACAAACCAGGCGCAACGCACTGATTTTTCTGTCTATCGCCCGTCATCGGGTTTCCAGCTTGGTGGAGTGACTACCGGGCTGGTCTGGCACATTAGCGAAAACGTAGCCGCAGGAGTGAGTGGTCGCGCGGCATACCTGTTTGATGAGGCGGGCAAGAGTCCGTTGGTCAAAAGCCGAATGCAGTACACCCTGTCATCACTGATTCAGTATGAATTCTGAGGCGGACAACCATGAAGAAGCACTCTGTGCGCAGTCGTACGCGGTTGTTAGCCGCCGGTACAGCTTTTGTGTCGCTGATAGCGGCGGGGATCTACCTGCAACCCGGATTTAGTTCACCGTCTTTGCATCAGACGGGAGATGCAACGGTAGCCTCGTTTTTAACCCCTTTGCTGAAAGGATCAAGAGGCAGCGTTGCCGCCGCCTTCATCACCCCGCGAGGCGTACAATATGCGCTGTGGAACAGTGATTATGCAAAACAGTATGAAATTGCCAGCCTGACCAAAACCATGACCAGCAGCCTGCTGATTGAAGCGCAGCGACGCGGCGAAGCAACGGCACAAACCCGCGTAGGAGAACTCGTCCCGGAAATCACTGGCCCGGCGAGCGAGATAACACTTGAGCAACTGGCATCACATCGCTCTGGCCTGCCGCCGCTGGCGACATCATTACGACAGAAAATTCAGGTGATTAAGTCCATCATCCTGCGTGACAATTTCTGGGATTACGATAACGAGGCATTAATAGAGATGGTGAACACCACCCGCGTTGAAAAACCCGCTGTATTTGATTACTCCAATACCGGCTATGCCCTGCTGGGATTGGCGCTGGCGCGCGCATCACATCAATCTTTTGCCACGTTGTTGCACACACGGGTTTTTGCGCAAGCGCAAATGAAAAGTTCCGTCATCGCAGACGATTCGACACCCGACATCCCTACATTCAGCCACGGCTGGTCAGTTTCCGGATTCAGCGAAGCGCCGTGGGTATTGCACGCATTTACCCCCGCCGCGGGAGTACGATCGACCATTGTCGATATGGCAAATTATGCGCAGGCGTTACTGGCAGGAAAACTCGCAGGAAGCGAAGCGATGCCGCCGCGATTTGCCACTGACGATCCCGATTCACGGATTGGTTATGCCTGGTTTACAACCCGCATACATGGGCGCGATATCACCTGGCATGACGGCGAGTCCTCGGGGTTTGCCAGCGCTATCGCCCTGGATCCGCAGCGTAAAAGCGCCGTGGTTATCCTCTCCGACACCGGATGGCCGGTGATTGGTCCGGCTGTTCGGCTGTTACTCACCCAGCCATCTTCTGAAACAGAGGCACACCGTGAACTGGATTGATATTCTCTGGGCAATTCTCGCCTTTGCTTCGACCATATTGTTTGTGTGCGGAAACTGGGCTTCGCATTACAAACTTCGCTTAGTCAATTATATCCTGACCGTTGGCATTATTATTTACTGCGTGGAGATGATGCAGGCAATAACGCACCTCAGTAAGCCGGGTTACTTATTCAGAATGCTGACCTGGGCGATTCAGGCATCTTATATCGCTTTTGGTGTCTACCGCGTATGGCCAAATCCCTGGCTAAAACGCGGCGCTAAAGGTCTGAACGCCAGCAAGATTGCTATCGCGCTGATGCTTATGTCATGCTTTAGCATACTGGTCTTAAAATAGTGCGTATTATTCAGGAAGGTTCAATGTGAAAGGTGCGAGAAATAAAATCAGCCTGGCGCTCATCACCGGTGTGCTACCGCTATTTCTCATCCTGGTGGTAATTACACCGCTGTGGATGTATTTCACGGGTTCGTCGTTTTTTATTTCCAGTATGCTCAGGTTCGCCGAGATTCAGGGCGATAATTTGCCAACCACGACGGTATCGTCACTTAACCAGCTACTTTTGCTGGTGATTCTCTATTTCCCGACGGGGCTGTTTGCTTTTGCTATCTGGCAAGGTATGAAAGTCACGCAACTGGTACGCCAACAACAGATCCTCACTCAAGCGCTGGCGCACAGTGTACGTAAAATCGCGATAGTGATGCTAAGCCTTGGGATCGTCCTGCCAGTGTGCCGCTTTTTGATCCCTCTGGTCGTCTGGTGGCCGGAACATTTCTACCAGGTCACCCTGCTGATTGGCGATATTGTTCTGCTATTAGCGGGCGGCTTGCTGCTTGTGACGTTTCACTCCCTGGTCGAGGGGATCAGAGCGGAAGAAGAAAATAAGGAGTTTATCTGATTATGGCTGTCGTGGTTCATCTGGACAAAGTGTTGGTAGAGAAGAAAATGACGTCCAGAGCGCTGGCAGCCTTTGTGGGTATCACCGAGCAGAATCTCTCGCTGCTCAAGTCCGGGAAGGTTAAAGGCATTCGGTTTGATACGCTGGCAAAAATCTGTGAGGCGCTGCAGTGTCAGCCCGGCGATATTATTTCCTGGGAGCCGGATAGCCCACCAGCCGTACCGGATGACGCGGTCTGACTGGCTCACTGAAAGTGAAACGTCATTTGAGACATTACAGTCCCCCTCAGAGATATGAATAAACCAGCCAGTAGCTGAATGGGGTCACACATGACGAAACCACAATGGCAGGTTGCGGCAGACCAGCCTGATTATGCCGCGTCGTTATGGTTTCCTTGCATTTTGCACTTCCCGGGCGAATAACCGAATTTACGCATAAATGCGCGCGAGAATGCCTCAGCGCTGCCAAAGCCCACCATCGCGGCGACGGATTTAACGCTCCGTCCGGATCGTAATTTGGCCGCGCCCAGCGCTAAACGCCAGTTGGTCAAATATGCCCCCGGCGAGGCGCCGACCGTTTTCCTGAACACCTCGATAAATTGCGCGCGGGACATTTCGGCAATCGCAGCCAGGTCGGTGATCTGCCATTTCCGCGCCGGATCATCGTGTATAGCGACAAGGCTCCTGTGCAATTTAGGGTGGGCAAGTCCCGCTAACAGCCCTGCATCCACGGTTCCCTGCGCGATTGCCCGACGAATGGCTAATACCACCACGACTTCGCACAGCCGGGTCTGGACGGCTCCGCCACCGCAACGGTTCACGTCGTACTCCGCCACGATCAGTTCAGACAGGCCAAGTAATTGCGGCATCTCCGCCATGGAAAAGCACAGCTCGTCCGGTAATGCGCTAACCAGTGGGTTCGCACTGCCGCCAAAATCTACCCTTGCGGCGGCGCACAGTGTCGCCCCGGAAGGCAGGCCACCCGATGTTCTGGCGCGGTAGAGCAAATGGGTCGGCCCGCCTGAGCAATTCACATCGATAATCAGCAGGTTTGCCGACGTTGGCGACTCGCACTGTTCCACATGGAGCGGAAAAGCGTGCAGGAAGGCCGTCAACCGATCATATCTTCGTGGAATATTCAGACTTTCAATCATGTCTTTCCCGAACTTTATTACCCAGAATCTTTTATTCTACGTCAACGAGAGAGAATGACCTACTACCGGAATGACTGCCTGGAGATGCCATGACACAAGATTCTGCTGCTAAATTCGACGCCACTCGCGCAGGGGAATACGCACAACAAAGCCGGATTGCGCTGGCCGGATATGATGCCTGCCACGAACTTTCTGCATGTATGCTCTCTGCCGCGCTGGGTGAAGCGAAGCCTGCGCGTGTGCTGGTGGTGGGGGCCGGAGGAACAGCCGGGGAGATCATCGCCGCTGCGAAACTCGAGCCACGCTGGTCTTTTGTCGCCGTCGATCCCTCTCAACCGATGCTGGATCTTGCCCGTGCCAATATCGCCAGTGCCGGAATAGCAGACCGGGTTGAAGCTGTTCCCGGTGCGGTTTCTGATCTGGATGCCTCCCCCGCCTTCGATGCCGCCATCATGATTGGCGTGTTGCACCATCTGCCAGGCGATGAGGCAAAACACGATATTCTGGCGCAGATTGCGATGCGCCTGAAACCGAATGCCCCGCTGGTCGTTGCAGGAAACTATCGCGCTTACGCATCGCAACCCGTGCTGATGGCCGCATGGGCAAATCGCTGGCGAATGAATGGCGCAGAACCCGAAGAGGTCCGGTCTAAAATGAACAAAATTCTGCAGGGCGCAGAGCCACCCCGGTCAGAAGATGATGTCTTAGCCTTACTCTTTGGCGCCGGATTTGCGGCCCCGATTCGCTTCTTTTCCAGTTTGTTCTGGGGGGCCTGGCTGGCCCGGCGTACGTCAGCGGTGAAATGAGCGAGAAACGGATATTCTGCGGGTATTTTTCTGCTTCCTGAGATACCAGCACAGGCAAAATCTGTTTTCATTAGCCGGACACATCTTGCGCTCCTGATATTGCTGGCGGGGTTAATCCGTAGAGTTTAAATAAGTCAAACAGCATGACGACCCGCCACACCCTCTGAGAACAAGCCTGAATCTCTACAAGCGTGTTGAGCTAACACCTTTTATCCCCGCCGGTCCAGCGCTTGATATCACCTATTTTTGGCGACCGGATCCCCACACTCAGGATGTTCTTGGTGGTATATAAGCTGACCTTCGCGTTGTCGCTACCCTGACTTTCCACCTGAATAAGCGTGTTGTTAATCAACAGCCCATCCGCAAGGAACTTTTGGTTGATCTCACCTTCTTTATGCTCCGCGTCAAATTCGCTTAATACGATAACCGGATTGCCTGAATAGGCCTCATATTCCAGGCACTGCCTTGCCATGTGCCGTAAGGTTCGATAGGTATCGGAGGGCCCCGTCTGGCTGGTAAAACTGCCATCAAAAGATGACTGGCTGCTTTTTAAATCACTGACGGTGATGGCGCACCCGCTCATGAAGATTGAAAAGAACAGTGTTGCCACAGACAGGTATTTCACTTTCAACTCCATTGTTCTGGTAGAGGCCCTCCGCCAGGCAGGGATCAGATGTTGTGTTTCAGGCGTCTCTGGGCTGAGGAATCCCCAGTCATCTTACGTTTTACAGCGATAACATTGCTCAATGAGAATAAAACAGTCACCGCGATGACAAGGTCCGGCTGAAAATCGATGAGGCATTGGCGGCTGACCGGGGTAGCCAGGGGGGTGGCGGTGAGCCCCCCTGGCACGTTCACGGGTTCTGTCGCGACAGAAAAGCAAGGAACATAAGGTGAACGGAATGACCATCTGAGCTGCATTTTCCCCTCACCCTGACCCTCTCCCCAAAGAGGAGAGGGGACCGTTCGTGCCCGCATTTTTGTGGGGATTCCTCAGGTCCCTGGGGTTGGGGAAGTCAATCGTCACCATCAGTCCACCTTCTGCAGATGTACTGAGGCTTACGCTGCTGTTGTGTTGCTGGGCAACCGCCTTGACGATGGCCAGGCCCAGGCCGCTTCCGCTTTGCATCTGCCCGGGATCGCGAAAAAATCGATCAAATACGCGCTCCCTCAATTCAACGGGAATGCCAGGGCCGGCGTCTGAGACACGTAACTGCGTGGATTCATCGCGTGTTCGGACCTCTACCTCAACCCGTCCGCCCTGCGGGCTGTACTTCACGGCATTTTCAATGACGTTGTCGATAAGCGACATCAGGCGTTCCCTGACGCCGGTCACCCAGCTTTCGTCATGGGAGTAAAATTCAAGCTCAATCCCGCGTTCAGCAGCCAGCGGTGACAACGCCGCCATACGCTCTTGTATGAGCGTCGTCAGCGGCACAGGCGCCATTACCGTGTCAATGCGCGCCTCACTGTGCATCAGCAATAGCAACTGATTAACGAGACGCGCCGCACGGCTATTGCTGCGAATAATCCCTGCCAGCAACTCCTGTTGCCTGCCGCTGCTGACATAGGATTGTAACGCTTCAACATTGATACGCATCGCCGCGAGCGGCGTACGTAACTCGTGAGCGGCATCGGCAATAAATACCCGTTCCCGTTCCGTGCTTTCCCGCACCCTGGCAAGAAAGAGATTGATCGCGTCAACCATCTGGCGAAGCTCCCTGTGCTTTGGCACTTCTTTTAAGGGCGAGAGATCGTCTGACGGTCGTAAGGAAACTTCATTAACCACTTTGTTCCACGGGCGCATTGCAATACGGATGGATAACCACGCTGGAAACAAAAGAAAAGGAATGCACACCAGCAGCGGCAATATGTAGTAGCCACGCGAGTTCAGATAAAAAAAGAAATTCCAGCCTGCGGCAGGGGTAACAAGTGTTACCTCCACGTCAGCGTTGTCTGACCTGAGCGTACGGCCACTCCAGGCGCGCCCTTCGCTCTGATTACGCTGAATCTCCCCAAACCGGGTATTTATCACCCCTGTCGGCGCGCCAGGCGATGAATAAATGAGTGCTTTATTCTTGCGAACAATCAGGCTGATTGAGAGCTCAGGATCTTCACCGCCGCCATAACCTTCCCGCAACGCCTTGCTGAACGCGTCAAGCACGACGGTTCGCTCCTGCGGTCGCTCGTCCATACTCTGAACCAGGGTAAAAACGGCGTCGTAGGTCTTACTGCCCGTGAGTATCGAGGGGCTGCGCAAGTCCTCCCACAAGACGAAGGTCAGAAATAGAGACCAAAGCAGTGTAAGCAGGAGCATCTGAGCGACCATAATTCGCCGCACGAGCGTTGGGGTTCTCAGTTGTCGCCAGAAATTTCGCATCAACCTTCCCCTTTCTGGATAGGCACGGTATCAATGACATACCCTACGCCCCTCACCGTTCGCACATAGCCTTCGCCAATTTTGCGACGCAAATTGCCCATATGTACATCGAGCGCGTTGCTCATATTTTCTTTTGAGCCGAACACCCTCTCTTCCAGAAACCTGCGTGTCAGCACGCGATCGGTGCGCAACATTAAAATTTCAAGCAGCGCATATTCACTGGCCGTCAATTCAATATGACGTTCGCTCACTGTCACACGTCGGGTCGGCACATGAAGCTTTAACCCCCGAATCTCTATCACCTCATTTTGAAAACCGTAACTGCGGCGCGCAAGCGCCCTCACCCTGGCCAACAATTCGGCCAGAACAAAAGGTTTGACGAGATAGTCGTCTGCACCGGCATCCAACCCGCTCAGGCGATCCTGCAGCGTACCTCGCGCAGTCAGGATGATGACGGGGATCCCTTTGAGCTGCTGACGCATGTACGTCATCAGGCTCATGCCATCACCGTCGGGCAGCCCGAGGTCAAGCAACACGAGTTCCGGCACGCAGGCATCGATTTGATGCAGCGCATCCTCTTTGCGGCGAACCCATATGACATCAAATCCTTGATCTGCAAGGGCGATACGCACACCGTTGCCCAGATCCAGGTCGTCTTCGATTAGGAGAATTTTCACAATGGTTACTGTATCAACAGTGAATGAAGATCGTCTGAAGAACAGACGGTAGCAGGAAATTCATCAGGTTTGCAGCACTGGCACTTGCTTCAGCATTTCTTCATTTTTGGCTCATGAGAACTTTAGGGTAAGCATTCACACTGAGCATTCTGGCGATTAACAACCGTTTGTCTTGTAATCAGTTGAATCCACAAGGACTTCTTTAATGAAAAACAGAAACCTGCATCCTGAGTCCCCCTGTTCATTTCCGTACCGCAGCCTGAAAAAAATGGTGCCCGGCGTTGTCCTGGCATTACTGACCACCCCGGTACTGGCGGCGGAACAGAAACAGAGCAATGAATTGACCCTGGGTGGAGGCGTGGATGTTGCGCCCTACTACTCGGGTTCGGATAAAAGTCGTGTCACCACTGCCCTGGTCGTTGATTACGCTATGGCAAACGGCTTCTTCGTCAGCGCCACGCGCGGTCTCGGTTACGGCAACAACATCGGCAAATTTAATTACAGCGCAGCGCTGAGCTACCGCGCAGGCCGTAAGGATCGTGACGTGGACAGCGACTCGATAAACGGCGGCAGCGACTATTTGCGCGGTATGGGCGATATCAAAGGTTCAGCTATCGGTGTGCCGACCCTGGGGTATGAGGTGACCGACTGGCTTAATGTGCAATTGCAGGCTGAGGTGCCCCTTTCTGAGCGAGACAATGGTACGGCCTTGCATTTCGGCATTGTCAGCCCGCTCTATAAGTCATCGAGCAATGCCGTGACGCTGGCGCTAACCGGCAGTTGGGGGACAAGCAAGTATATGCAGACATACTACGGGGTAAGCGCATCGCAGTCGGCCGCATCGGGCTTTACGCGATATGATGCCGGTTCCGGCATTTATGCCTGGTCCACAAATATTGACTGGACGTACAAGATTAATCAGGACTGGAGCGTGATTACCGAAGCGGGCTTTACGCAATTAACAGGGGATGCACGTAATAGCCCCATTGTTCAGCGAAAAACATCGCCCACCGGAAGCCTGAAGGTGACATACAGTTTCTGATCGCTGTTCGCGGTGCGTTTCCGGCAAACTTATGGCGATGCCATCTCAATGAATCCCTTTCGCGCCGTCCCGGCTCAGATGGCGGGGGCGCGACTTCGGATGTGCCGTTAGCAAAGGCCACGCTGGAATAACGTGGCCGGTGCGCCAGAGCGTTGTCGATAAAGGTTTATCGTAGCGCGATTTCAGCCTGTGGAGCGTTAAGTGCGGCCTGAAAGTGTTGTTTTCCGGGTCCCGTAAGCCATTGATCCAATTTCATCATTTTACCGAACATCTTTTCCAGTGCCGGAATATCAGCAACGCCCGCAACAATGCCATTGTCTACCAGTTCGGTAAGCCGACGAAGGAAGCTGTTTTGTGTTAATAGTACGTCGGGAAAGCGCTGATAGTGGATGGGGAAACCTGCGGCGTTTGAGAAAGCACGCTCCAGATCCTCCCCTGTCAGCGTCTGGCTGGAGATTTCCAGCACTTTTCCGGCGAAGGTTTGCGGGTTACACAGAATGCGGGCATTGATACGCCCGAGATCGTCCAGCGTGATCATTTGCATCGGCTGGTTACGCTGCATGAAGAAGGAAAAATTCCCGGTGTTCAGCCCCATACCGGGCAGCATCAGCATTTCAATAAAGCTGGCCGGACGCGTGATCGTCCAGCAAAGTGGCAAAGAGCGGACATACTTTTCTATTTCCGTCTTGCTGTCGAAATGCCCCATACCTGTAGGGCCTTTCCCCGCCGCGCCGGACGAAGAATAAACAAGATGGCTGACACCAGCCGCCAGGGCGCTGTCTGCAATGGCTTTTCCCTGAATGATCTCCTGCTCATCACTTATCTCTCCCTGCGGAGAGCTGGTCTGAACACTGAAAACCCCCTTGATGCCCACCATTGCCCGCTCAATGGAAGCCCTGTCAAAAAGATTGCCGACGGCAAGCGTGATGCCTGCCGCCATCAATGCCTGCGCCTTTTCGCTATGCGGATCACGCACAAAGGCCCTGACTTCACGGCCCGCCGCCCGTAGCGCATGAGCCACCGCTCCGCCCTGTTGTCCGGTGGCGCCAAAAACAAGAAATTCTGCTGTTTTGTTCATGAAAGTTCTCGATAGTAACTATTGAAGGTCACAGTATGGAACTATTATGATTTCCTCCACAAGACGGCACATTTTTGGTCCCTGGTTACACAGAAGTAACTATCAGGAGCCTTCAGCGGAGAAAAGTTATGGCGCGTGAGATTAATGGCAGACCGATCATTGAAACACCCGACGGACCGAAACTGACGCCGTGTGCCCCAGGGAGTGTGCTGGAAAGGTTGGGTGATAAATGGACCATTCTTGTTATTTCGCTGCTGTCGCTTTCGCCTGATATCCCCCTGCGATTTAGCGCCATCCGACGCGGTATTCCCGATATCTCACAGCGTATGCTGACGTTGACGCTACGCAACCTGGAACGAGATGGTCTCGTGAACCGTTATTATTACCCGGAGCTTCCACCCAGGGTGGAATATCAGCTCACTGACCGTGGCCATTCGATGCTAAAACCCCTCGCCGGATTCACCGACTGGATCAGGGATACATGGCAGGATATTGAGGCGTCCCGAAAAGCCTTCGATGAGGCAGCCGGGAAAAAGACGACACTATCGCGTTAGTTCAGAGTGAAACCTGATTTTTATGCATGACGCAGGCAGACTGGTGTCAGCCACGCTGGTCCAGGACCGCGGTTCTATCCGCTTATTTCAGTGTCTTTTCTCTGCGGCGTAATTATTGTTGATAGCGTACAGCGTGCATTGAGGTGCCCCTTTCCGTTGTTCCTTTGTACAGATATTAAGTGCCGTTGCGGCAGCTTCCTGACTGTTTCTGGCCCAGTATGCAGCGCCCCAGTCTCCGTCCGGATCGGTGGCAAAGGCTTTTTCATATCGCTGCGTTGTTTGATACTCTGAAAAGGCTTTTTTTCCGGCAGCATTCAGGGCTGGCGGTTCAATGAGATTTACGACGGGAAGCCTGATTATCTCCTGAAACGGCTGATGGTACTGTTCAAGAAAAGTGGCAACGGTATTCCACCAGAAACTCTCCGGCGCAGAATCCATAAAGACATGACCATCCTTCCCATAAGGAGGCATGACGACGAACCGGGCCGGGCTTTTACCCTGCTGATAGGCATTAAACATCTCTCGGCCTGTATCCGGGGGAAACGACTTGTCGTTTTCTGCATACAGCCACAGCGAAGGGACCTTCGCTGCTTTTCCGTATTGCGCATACGATTTCATCAGCCCCGTCTTATCACAAAGAGATTTCCCGTCGATGGCCCCTCTGCCGCCATCAAAATTGATCACTGCCTTTACGCCTGGCGGATTTGTGGCACCCGTTGCGATAACGGCAAATCCACCGGCGGACATACCAACCAGCATCGCATTATCAACAGATGCCCATGAATTCCGGCGCACAGCGTTAAGCGCCGCAACCATATTTTGGATGTCCTGCTCTCCGGCCTGCAGATGAAAGGGCTGAATGCACGAGTGTCCTGCATATTCCGCAGCGCCACTGGACTGACCATATCCCTGCCGCAGGACGACCACTGCAGCATATCCATGGCGTGCAAACGCGATTGCTGTTGAGGAATACCGGTTTGGGTTAAGCGTCCAGCGGTCAAACTCGGCCTTACCGGTAGTTCCGTTGGTGATTAACACAACCGGCAAAGGCTTCTTGCTAACCGGACGTGTGACAAAAGCATCAAGTATTGCAGGCTGGCCGTTATTTAACGTGACAGACAGCGTGAGGGGTTCCCTGATAAGCCCGCTTATCTGTTGATATTCGGCCCTGTCCGTTAAAGATTCTGCATGACCCGGTAAACTTATGATGAAGCCTGCCAATGGCAAAAAGAAAGAGACTGCGTGGGTTATAAAACGGCTGAGCATCAGAAGATATCCTTATTTGGCCTGGAGATATAGCGCTTTGCAGTTGCGTACTGGCAGGTAAAAATGCTGACGCTGACAGTCCCTGTATTAATGACTTAAGATCCTTAATCCACCAAGTGAGATGAAGAACATTAACGTAAGTAAATATGTGTGGGATGGAGGTTTTTCTTAAAACAGCTATCAAGTTAGATGCTGACTTTAGAACCGCCAAATGGTTATAATAGCAGTGGTGCGCTTAAGGCTATTTATTTTAAATAGTACGAGTTTTGGTTACATTATCGTTAATGCGAAAAACCAGTTAATTATACTCATTAAGAACAAAGGAAATTACCGATGAATAATGCATCACTGGAGGAAAGAATCGATGCTATAAACTGGAATTCATCCTGTACAGCATATGGACCCGCAAACGATGTTCCTGAGCTATTATTACAATTAGCATCTGACGATCACGAGGCAGCAATGACCGCCTGTCATAAACTTTGGTGCGGACTGTGTCATCAGCATGTTTCTATGGCGCCAGCGGGATATATTGCCCTTCCATTTATATTAGAGATTCTTGATAGCGCCGATGAGTTACTTACGGTTGAAATACTCGACATCTTATGGGGATTCGCCCAATGCTGTATAGAGACTGGGCCGCATGCTCCCGACTATTTCGAGCCAACCAGAGAGCGTCTTATCGTCGAACTCCCCCGTTTTTCGTTACTATCCGAACACAGCAATGAGTTAATATCTCATTTCGCTTCTGAAATAATCAAATCGTTAAGCCAAAGATGAAATAGTTATAGTTTGGCTCCGGGACATTAAAAGGCGCTTAAATACCTTTATATTCATTCCCCTACCGCTCGCTCCGTAATGGCCTGACTTCCTGGGTTATTTTTGCAGTGGCTGTTTCAGCCTCGGTGTAGTTCTGAACAATAATTAGCTAAACGAATTTACGTTTCAACGCTGCACTGAAATTCCTTTTTTCATCAGAGCACCTGTATTATCCCGACGTGAGCATACCCCATCTGTTCAGGTGGCCAAATTCAATGCACTACTACAGAGCGAGCAATGTTTCAACTATACCAGGCGGGAGCAAGCCTGATTTTTTTCCATTCCTTAGGGTCATGACCGGGTATAAATATCGCGTTGTATCGCTCGCTAAGCTTACGCAGCTTGCGGACAGAGTGGGCGACATCAGTGGCGGACGTCATCAGGCCAGGGAGCGCCCTTTCATGGTAATGATCTAAGGTGTAAGCCGCATCAATCGCCAGCGTAAAATATGTCCCGCCGGGTAATCTGATGAGAAAAGATTGATGTCCCGGTGAATGCCCTGGCGTGAAAATACACTGCAACGTGCCATCACCGTAAAGGTCATAGTTGTCATCTGATAAGCCGTCGAGAAAAAGCCAGTCAAGTTCAGGATGATCGTAATCGTGTCGGCAGTAGGCTCCAGATGTAAACCAGTCAGGAGCAAAGGCATATTCATACTCTCGCCGCTGAACCACATGAGTGGCATGTGGGAAACGGCCAATCGCCCCCGTATGATCGGAGTGTAAATGGGACAGTACCACATAGCGGATATCCTCCGGCGCGATGCCAATCCTTTTAAGCTGTTCCAGGCAGCCCTGCTCTTCTGACATCACCGGTTTAAATTGCTCTGTCGCACTTCCCCAATAGGCAAAAGGATCTTTCAATCCTTCTACAGCCAGACCACCGTCAATCAGAGTAAAACCATCCGGATGTGTCAGCAGGAACCAGGGGACAGGAATTTCATAATTCTCTCCCACGCCCTGATTCATCCTTATATGCTGATATTTACACTTCTGCGTTCCTGACTGGAACATGAAAAGCCTGATTTCTGACATAATTACCTTCCACTACTAAATAAATGAAATAGATTACTATTTTGCTTAACGCTTACCTGAGCGTTGAGTTTTCATCATTTCGCAGAAGAACAGTAGATACCTGTGTCGAATTACATTTATCGGTAAAACCGATATAATTGCTAAATGGATCTTTTCTCAGCAATGCGCATATTCATCAGGGTCGTTGAACGGGGCAGCATGTCGGCTGCAGCCCGCGATCTCGGCATTGGCCAACCCGCCGTCAGTGAAAGAATAGATAAACTGGAAGCACATCTTGGTACGCGTTTGCTAAGGCGCAACACGCGGAACATGTCTCTGACGCATAGCGGTAATCTGTTTTATGAGCGAAGCAAAGCGGCCATTCAGGCGGCAGAGCACGCGCTTTCCGTGAATGAAGAAAAACAGGGGCTGCAAGGCAAAATCCGTATTGCGGCGCCCTATTCTGCCGGGGAGAGCCTGCTGATGCCTGCACTGTTGCAGCTTCAGAACGAACATCCGGGGCTACAGATCGATGTCATTTTTAATGACCGCGTTATCGATCCTGTCACGGAGGGGGTGGATTTATCACTGAGGCTGGGAGAGGTCTCAGAAGGTTTTTTTGTCGCCCGTCCACTTGGTAGCGTACGCAGAGTCTTGCTCGCCTCCCCTGCTTTGCTGGCCAGAATGGGTTATCCGGACTCTCCGGATGCGCTGGCTGGTTATCCATTTGCTGCTGTTTCTGGTGTATTTGCCAGCCATCGCATTCCATTGATCAATGCTGATGCCCAACCCATTAACGTTCCCGTTGACGTTAAATTTCAGTCCACCCACTGGCGCAGTGTCCTCACCTGGTTATTAGCTGGTCATGCCATCGGTGTTTTGCAATTTCCGGTTTGCAAAAACGAAATGGAAAAGGGGGCGCTAATCCCCCTTTTAAGCCACTACACGGTCCCGCCTTTTACTGCCTGGCTGCTTCATCCACCGGCGGGCATGATGTCATATGAAACACGCATTTGTGCATCTCTGCTGGAGGGGTATCTCAAAGATTCACTGCTTGCGTTGATGTGCCAGAAATAGCATCTGCGTCTGGCACACACATGCCCGTCGACAGCGCAACCTTGTCTGCTATGAAGAGGAGCGAAAGGATATTCGCCTCCCCGGAATGATTAATAACCCTTACTCAGAACGTTGAAGCGTAAGTTCATAAACGACGCAGGGCACATCATAATGCTGTTCTATTGCCTTATAGGTCATGCCTAAGCGCTGCATAACGCGATGCGAGGGGATATTGTCAGGATCGGCAACAGCCACCAGATACGTGGTGCCTGTCCGCTCTACCGCGAAAGCAATAATCGCTTTAGCGGCTTCTGTTGCATAACCTTTGCCATGATGTTCCGGGACGAGTCGCCAGCCTATCTCTAACGGCGCGCCATCCACATTTGCCAGGTGCTGGAGGCAGGCGGCACCAACGATCTCCCCGGACGCTTTTTCTTTGATTACCCACCACGAGTACCCGTATTGCTCCCAACGGGCCTGGACACGTCTGATACCTTCCCAGGTCTCTTCGGGTGTTTTAGCAATACCATGGTTGATATAACGCATCACACGGGTATCGCTATCCATCCTTCTTAAGCCTTCGTAGTGTGAGTCATTATAAGGTTCAAGCGTTAGACGTGCGGTTTCTAAATCCATCTGACATTCCTTTTTACGTAAAGGTGTTGGCTTCGGTGACCTACTCATCCTGAATCAACTTATCATGATGTAAGCAACATCATCTACTCGCACTCAGTGGGCGTCAGTTCTGCGGTGAGCAAGACGGGGCGCAACGATATTTATCCCGATGAACAATATTGCGTTGTTCAGAAAGGAACTACACGACAAACATTATGGTTACGGTCGCCCGGAAATCATCAAGCAGGATTGGGGAGAGGTTATGGAAGTCCATGATCCCTATGGCAACCGGCTCCGTTTCTGTCAAAGCTAATTATTAAAGTAAGGGGCGCAAATCTGTTGCGTCCCTTATGCCATCGCCGCGTTTTTATCAGCAGTCGAATTTTCCCTGGTGCGTCTTCACGGTTTTTTCAACATCAGTACAAGCATCATACTGCCCCCAATAATACCTGCTGCCAGTAACGCCAGCCCCTGAAAGCCTGTCACGGCTAACACCTGGCCACCCGCAAGCGCGCCGGTTCCAATCGCTGCGTTAAAAATTGCGACGTAAATGGCTGACACCGGTTGTGCGGCATCGCCGGCGCTATGAAGCAACCACGTCTGTAACCCGACGAATACAATCGAAATACCCGCTCCCCACAAGGCAAGCAGCATCCCCATTAACCAGAAAGGAAGAGGTGCGACGCTACTCATACCAAGCATACCGAGTGCGAGGGCACTCAAAAGAAGTGACGTGAAAATAAGCGTTTTAAGATGCCGGTCAATCAGCTTACCGGCAATGACATTCCCTGCCAGGCCAGAAAGCCCGAACACCAGCAGCAAACCCGAGACGGAAGCCGCCGGTACGCCATGGACCTTCATCAACAGGGGTTCCAGATAGGTGAAGGCCGCGAAATGGGCCGAAATAATGCAGGCTGTTGCACAATACAGGGACATGAGCACCGGTTTTTTGAATAGCCCACAGTAAAGACGCAGCTTTAGTGGCTGCGGCGCCGCCAGTGCGGGAAGCGTCCAGAATAATGCACAGGCGGCAGCCAGCGCCAGCAGCGAAATGAGCATAAAGGCATTACGCCATCCAGCCATGCTTGCAATAAAACTCGAAAGAGGGACACCCAGAACGCTGGCTGCCGAGACGCCGCCAAAAATGATTGAGGTGGCAAGCCCAAGCTTTTGCGCCGGAACAAGCTGCGCGCCCACTATGCCAATCATTGCCCAGAACGCACCGTGCGCAAGCGCCCCGGCCATGCGCGCACTCATAAATGTGCTCATGGAAGAAGAAAAAGTCGCAGCCATACAGGACAAAGCAAGAATAAGCATCAGGCCAACAAGCAGAGTCTTGCGGGAAATGCGTGCGGGTATCGCGCCGGAGAGCAGCGCTGCGAGCGCACCAACCCAGCCATAGGCGGTCACGACAAGACCCGCGCCGGATGCTGTCTGATTCAAATCCTTTGCTAAGGTACTGAGCATACCAACCGGCGCAAGTTCGCTTGTCACGATTGAAAATGCACTGATCCCAAGTACGGTAACTGCCAGCCAGGTGCGCAGCGGCACGAAACTTACGTGTACAGCCGTTTCATTCATAAAATAAATACTCTTAAAAAAGTGGAAATGTGACTGAGGCGTTTTTTGGTTAGTGATTTCAGGCAGCCGCGCCTTTCATTTTTTGAACAGCGCATCGAGGTCCGGCAATGGGGATGACAGCCAGGTTGAGCGATGGCGTTAATGTTGGTTTTTTCATGTTTATCTCCTTATGGGAACGACAGTATTAACTTGTTAAAATCGATAAAACAGACCTGAAAATGGAGAGCCGTTTTCCATAAACGGAAAAACTATGAGTGCCAATTTTAACTGGGACGATACGCGCATATTTCTGGCCATCGCCCGCGCGGGGACGTTGAGCGGCGCAGCAGAAGCAATGGAAATGGGCATCGCTACGATTTCAAGAAGGCTGGACAGGCTTGAGCAGTCGCTGTCCGTGCCGCTTTTCAGCCGACATCAGAGCGGATACCGGTTAACGGATGATGGTGAAGCGCTACTGGAGCAGGCGGAAGCGCTGGAATACGCGGGGCTCGCTTTTGGTGAGAAAGCTAAACTACAGGGTAATGTTGCAGGGCTTGTCCGGCTGGCAACATCGGACAACCTGGCTACGCATTTCATCCTGCCTTCGCTGGAAGGGCTGATGAACAACTATCCTGAACTGCGGGTGGAAGTGCTCAGCGGCGTGCAGTCAGTTAATCTGCATCGCAGAGATGCCGATTTAGCGATACGCATGGTCAAGCCAGAGAGCGGAAATCTGACGCTAAAACGTCTGGGAACGGTGGGATTTGGCGTATACGGCGCTGAGGCATATCTAAAAAAAGTGTCTGGCGGGCCCGCGGTAGTCTCGTTACAAAATGCGCACTATATAGGCTGGCCGGAATCACACCAACACCTGCCTGCGGCGCGCTGGATAACGCGAATGCTTCGCGGCAGGCCATGCAGGCTGGAAGCAAACACGCTCGCGGCACAGGTCTCCGCCGTTTTAGCGGGTCTCGGTTTAGGCGTTTTGCCGCACTTTATGGCAAGGAAAAACGGTCTGCACTGCGTTAATCCCGAGCCTGGTGTGGATCAGCCGTTATGGCTGGTGATGCATTCAGACTTAGCTGGGTCACGACGGGTCAGAGTCGTTGCCGACCACTTAATTGCATTATTTGATGAACATAAAGCTCATCTGGCGATGCCATAAGTATTTCGCACCTACCGATCGTGGCCGCTTTTTGTGCTTTCCAGGCATACCCAGTGCTGGCAGGCAAACCAGATGGGTGACGGGCACCCGCAGAAGGGGGGTATTTCTCAGAAGAGAAGTGAGAGAACGTATGGATCTGACAAATTATTTAACGGATATCGACGGGGTTTTTTACCGAGCCATTGATCCCGCATATCGGCATTTTGCGTTATCGGGTTCCAGAGCGCCGGGCAGGTATTCAGACAGCCATCAACCCACGCTGTACCTCAGTTCCTCGCCAGAAGGGGTAGCAGCGGCCATGCAGTCGCACAGCGGTAACAGAAGTCACAGCCTTGAAATCGTCAGGGTTAGTGTTACCAGCGATAAAATTATTGATCTCAGAAATGCTGAGGCGCTGTGCGCCGCAGGTATTGACCTGAATGATGCCATTGCGCCCTGGCAGGAAATCGTGCGTGAAGGTGGTGTTCCCCGGTCGTGGAATGTGCGTAACCGTCTGACGTCGCTTGGGGTAAAGGGGTTAATTGACCCTTCCCGCAAAGCACCGGGACTCTGGCATCTGGTGCTTTTTAGCTGGAATCATGACACGCGTTCGCGGGTGTCTCTTCTTGAATGAATTGAAGCGTGCAGCCATTTCTTTATCATATGGTCTTGCGCTTCTGAGCGCGTGGATTTACCCACGCGCCTCAGTTTTTCACGGTTTTACTCCACAACACTGGCTACATGACCTGCGCCGTGTGACCCGAACACTCACTCTCTCTTCTCTTTCAGTGCCAGGCGCAGATGGCCGTTATTGCGCTGTAGTGCTTCGCTCGCATCCCACGCATCCATGCCGCTGAGCAGCATCAGAATGGCGGTTTTGCACTGCTGATTGCAGCTTGCCAGCGCCGCTTTTGCCTCTTTGCGTGAACAATCACTGGCCGCCATCACGATCGCTATCTGGCGCTCCTGCCATTTATTTTCCGTCGCCGGAATATCCACCCGCAGGTTGCTGTATACCCGGCCGCTGCGGATGGCAAGCGTGGTCGTTAACATGGTCAGAATAGTTTGCTGCGCGCGCCGCGCTTTGGGATTCCCGTAACCCGCAACCACTTCCGCGCCCGTTGGCGGCGCAATCACGATATCCCCGAGGCTTGCGGCTTCGCTATGTTGATCGGAAGTAAGTACCGCCACCATTGCGCCGGTCTCGTTGGCCTGGCGCAGCGCGCCCCATACCCACGGCGTTTTACCGCTTAGCGTGAGCGCCAGCAGCACATCATTGTGGTTAAAATTTATCGCCTGTAGGGCACCGATCCCGCCGTCGTAGTCGTCGGCATGCGTGTCATTAACCGCAATGCAACGCACCTGTGTCTGGCTGTCCGGGGCAAAATCATTAATCGCCTGCTGCGCCAGTTCGCCAGAGGCACCGGCCCCGATAATGACAACTCGCCCGCCGCGACTGAGTGCCGCCACGGCATGCTCAACCACTCTCGCTACATCAGGCAAACAGTGCGCCACCGCGTCGTGAGCAGCGACATCTTCCTGATGAATGAGTTGCAGGACATCGTCTGTTGAGAGTCTGTCTATCTCCGTTGTCCGGTCATTACGTCGCGCTTTCGCCGCTACCGTTAACAAAGTGCTCATCATTACCTCCTTTTTATTTATCCTGCCCTACTATAAAGCGATTCATATAATTGCCTTGCGAGACGTGTCACGTAACTGAGGGGATAAATTCAAAGGTGACAAGCCGTTAGCCGCTTTGAGATATGCGCCCCTTCGGCGATAATTACCCTCTTTCTGTGAATGATTTTGAGGCCGCAGTGAACGGAAGGCATCCACATCCTGCTTCGCGCAAGCGCACCATGAAACTCAGTACCCTGGTTACGCTGATGCTGTGCAGCGTTATTGGCTCGGTGTTACTGGTGGTTTACGCGCTCTATTTTGTCCAGATCGCCAATGTCACCCGGGAAGGGGTGAAGGACACTGCGATGGCCGTTGCACGCACCCTTGCCGATGAACCGGAGATCAAACGCGCGCTCTCGATGCCTGTCGGGAGCCAAACGGTGCAGGACCTTGCCCAGGCGGTACAGCGCAGAAACGATCTGCTGTTTGTCGTCGTGACCGATATGGACGGCATCCGTTTATCACATCGCGAGGCCAGTGAAGTTGGCAAACACTTTATTGGTGATGATCTGATCCCCGCCCTGCATGGCCGGGAGAATGTCTCGGTCAACCACGGCGTCCTCGCCGAGGCGCTGCGCGTTTTTACACCGGTATTTGATGCCCGACACCAGCAAATCGGTGTAGTCGCCATCGGTATCTCGCTCAGTAAAGTGGATAAACAGATAAGCCATAGCCGCTGGGGATTGCTGCTCACCATGCTCTTTAGCGCCATGGTCGGCACGCTTGGCATCTGGGCGCTGGTCCGGGTGCTCAAGCGTATTCTTTTTGGTCTGGAACCTTATGAAATCTCCACCCTGTTTGAACAGCGCCAGGCCATGCTGCAATCGCTCAAAGAGGGGGTTATTGCCGTTGATCGCGAGGGCAATATCACCCTCGCCAACCAGGCCGCGCGCCAGATGTTGCTCAGCACCAATAATCACGGCACCCGGGATATTCGCCACACGCCGCTGTTTGCCGACCTGCAAACCGTGTTGCAAAGCGGACAGCCGCTGTCCGATCAGGAGATCGGCTGCAATGGGCATTTGCTGCTGTGTAACAGTGTGCCCGTGCGCGGCCAGGACGGGGTTATTGGCGCGGTCAGCACATTCAGGGATAAAACCGAAATCAGCCAGCTACTGCAACGTCTCGACGGGATGGTCAATTATGTGGATGCTCTCCGCGCCCACTCCCATGAGTTTATGAACAAGCTGCACGTGATCCTCGGCCTGCTCAACATGAAGCGTTATGACACGCTCGAAGAGTATGTGTTACAGACGGCAGAAGGTTATCAGAACGACATCGGCACCCTGCAGCATCAGATACAGACGCCCGTCGTAGCAGGTTTTCTGCTGGGTAAAATCAATCGTGCCAGAGAGGCCGGGGTTATCCTGACCCTGGCGAATGAATCCCTGGTGCCGGATAACCCCAACCAGCAACAGGTGACGGCGCTGGTAACCATACTGGGTAATCTTATTGAAAACGCCCTCGACGCCATGACCGATCAATCCGATGGCGAAATTGGCCTGTTGCTGCACTATCAAAACGGCTGGTTAAGCGCCGAGGTCAGCGACGATGGTCCCGGTATCTCCCCGGAACATATCGATGCTATTTTCCACAAAGGTTACTCAACCAAAGGCGAAAACCGGGGCGTCGGGCTGTTCCTCGCCCGCCAGCAGTGCGAAAATCTCGGTGGCAGCATTACGGTGGAGTCGGAACCTGGCGTATTTACTCAATTTTTTGTACAACTCCCCTGGGACAGTGAGAGGAAGAGCGTGTGATTAATGTATTAATTGTCGATGACGACGCCATGGTGGCGGAGCTGAACCGCGTCTATACCACGCGGCTATCTGGCTTTACCTGCTGCGGTGTCGCCTCCACCCTGCGTCAGGCCGAAAATATGATTAACGACCCGGCGCTGGATATCGATTTGATCCTGCTTGATGTCTATATGCAGCAGGATAATGGTCTGTCACTGCTCCCGATCATTCGCGCCAGCGGACGGAAAATTGACGTCATCATGATCTCCTCCGCCTCCGATGCCGCGACCATTCAGACATCGATGCACTACGGCGTGGTGGATTATTTAATCAAACCGTTCCAGTTTCCGCGCTTTGAAGAAGCCCTGACCCACTGGCAGGAAAAGAAGAAGCTGATGAGCGCGCAGCAGTATTACGAACAGGCGGATGTGGACAGGCTGCTTCACGGCGGGCCGCAGGAGGTTGCCGATACCCGACGCTTACCAAAAGGGCTTACTCCGCAGACGCTGCGAACCATTTGTCAGTGGATTGATGCGCACCCGGATATCGAGTTTTCGACCGATGAGCTGGCGAGCGCGGTCAATATTTCCCGCGTCTCCTGCCGTAAGTATTTGATGTGGCTTGCGCAGATCGGCATTTTATTTACCACCATCCACTATGGGGTGACGGGTCGCCCGGTCTATCGTTATCGCCTGCTGGAAGAGCAGTACGGATTGCTTAAGCAGTACTGTCAGTAAAGGTATAGCTATCATCCATTAGCGTAAAACGGACATTACGCGTGGATGAGGCCACCACCCGCCGGTCTTTTGTGACAAAGATTGCTTCGATCTCCGGCTTGTTGCGCAGCGCCTGGCATCCTTGTTCCACCCCCATCCCATAAAGCAGCGTGGTCCAGATATCGCCATCGAGTGAGTCGGTTGAAATCACCGTCACACTATCGAGTTCGTTGTCGAGCGGGTATCCCGTCGCCGGGTTAAGGATGTGATGATAACGTTTGCCGTCTACCTCAAAGTAGCGCTCATAGGTTCCCGACGTGACCACCGATTTATCTTGCACATCGATAACCCCCACCAGCGCATCCGCCGTCGAAAACGGCTTTTTCAGTCCGATGCCCCACCCGCCCTGCGGCGCGCCGAGCGTATGCACATTCCCGCCAAGATTAATCAACGCCTGCGTGACCCCTTCGCGACGCAGGAAATCGCGTACCCGGTCAGCAATATACCCTTTGGCAATCGCCCCCAGATCGATCTCCATCCCCGGACGCGCCAGATAAACCGTGCCTGCGGCCTCGTCCAGCAATACGTTTTGTGGGTCGGTCAGCGCCAGCAGTGCAGCCAGTTCCTCAGCGGGCGGTACGGCGTTGTCGTGGCGAAAACCAATCCGCCAGCGCTTGACCAGCGGGCCAATCGCCAGATTAAAGCAGCCGCCCTTGACCAGACTTGCCGCCTTCGCGCAGGCAATTAACGCAAAGACCGGACGGCTAACCGCCACCGGATGCTGCCCGGCGGCCAGATTGATATCCATCACCTGCGAAGGCGTGCGGTTGACCGTAAACAGATCTTCATAGCGTTTGATCAGGCGAAAGGTGTCGGCGGCAAGCGAGGGGTTGTGGCTGAACAGTTTGAGCAGGATCGGCGATCCCATCAGGACGGCGGAGTATGACCAGACACCTTCTTGCTGTTCCATATTCACTCCTAAAAAAATGCCCCGGTCTCTGCCGGGGCTTATCATCAGGCCTGCGCTTTCGCCCAGTTTGCCGCATGGTGCCCGGCCAGTGAACCAAAAATAATGATGTCGGCCACCGCATTACCGCCGATGCGGTTGCTACCGTGGATCCCCCCGGCCACTTCGCCTGCGGCGAACGCCCCCGGAATGACCTGCTGCGCTTTATTCAGCACCGCTGTCTCAGTGTTAATGGTTACACCGCCCATCGTATGGTGAACCCCCGGCGCAATGCGGATCGCATGGAACGGCCCTTCATTAATCGGGTTACGCAGTGCGGTGGTACGGCCAAAATCGCTGTCGTGTTGCTGCTCAACAAAGCCGTTGTAGCGCTCCAGCGTCGCCAGGAAAGCATGATAATCCATCCCCAGTTTCTCCGCTAACTGACGCGGTGAGCTGGCGCTGGTGACAAAGCCGCGGGCGATATACTCATCTGCCGCTTTGTTTTTCGCCCGTACGTGTTCATCAAACACGATGTAAGCGTAATGTTCCGGCAAGGCGATGATCTGCGCGGAGACTTTGTCGCGGGTTTCCATTTCATTAAAGAAGCGGTTGCCCTGCTGGTTAACGAGGATCGCCCCGCCGCCGCGAATCGATTCGGAAATCAGGTACGAGGTGTTCTGTTCCACCGTCGGGTGGATCTGAATTTCACCCATGTCCACCGTGCCTGCACCGATATGTTCAAGCAGTGCAATACCGGCCCCGGTCGCCCCTTTGTGGTTGGTGGTGACAAAACCTTCAAGATCCGGGCGATATTTCACCACCATCTCGCTATTAGCGCTAAAGCCGCCGGTGGCGACAATCACACTTTT
Source organism: Citrobacter sp. BDA59-3 (assembly GCF_015167655.1). NCBI lineage: Bacteria > Pseudomonadati > Pseudomonadota > Gammaproteobacteria > Enterobacterales > Enterobacteriaceae > Citrobacter > Citrobacter sp. BDA59-3. Next base: position 2,206,024 of record NZ_CP063427.1, on the reverse strand, counting down.
CACCGCGATGGTCAGGGTTTCGTTTTCGTCATTGATCAGACGTACCGCGCTCACTTTACCCTGCTCGCAGAGGATCTCTTCAACCGAGGTGTCGAGCATCACGTCGATACCGCGCTTCGTCACATTACGAACCAGACCGCTAATCAGATAACCGCCGACCGCTGAACCGTCTTTCGGACGGTGGGTGCGGTCAATGCTCATGCCGCCAGTGGTGGTGATGTCGTTAAGCATAATGCCGCGATTCGCCAGCCATTCGATGGCCTGCGGCGCATGTTCCACGAAACAACGCAGCAGCTCAGGGTTGTTGCGGTTTTGGCCGCCTTTCAGCGTCTCCTGATAGAAAAGCTCTTTGCTGTCCTGAATGCCTTTCACCCGCTGGAAGCGGGTTTCTGCGGCATTCATCCCGGCAGAGGCTTTAATGGTGTTACCGCCAAAGGTTGGCATTTTCTCCACAATCAGCACGCGCGCGCCTTCGTCATGCGCCTGGATCGCAGCCGCCAGTCCGGCACCGCCGCTGCCGACCACCACCACATCATAATTTTTCGGCGTGCTGTCGTCCGCGCCCTCTTCCTGCGCCAGCGCTTTACCCGATTTCACCATCGCTTTGGAGACGGCTTTTTTCACCGATTCGCTCTGGCTGGTTGCCCCGGAAATCGCATCCACATGCGGGCTGTTGGCGGTCAGAATGCGTGAACGAATTTCATCAAAGCTGGTGACAAAATCCACATCATCGCCCGAGCCTGACAGCAGTTCGATATCCGCGATACGGTCGGTTTCAAGGCTGATATTGAGCACCAGCTCGCGGGTATCATCCTGTACGGTTTCGGTGTACACGCCCGGTTTGAATTTTTTGTTCGCCATGCTCATGTCGCGGATCATCGCCTCCACCAGCGAAAAGCGCCACAGCGGTTCCGGGATGGTCAACGCTTCGCGCTGGGTGCTGTCGATGAACAGCTCCAGCGTTTCACCCCGCATGATGCGATCCGTCCAGTCCGGATAAGCAATGCAGGCGCGCCCTACGGCAATCAGGTCATAGCCGTGGTCAACCGCGTCCTGTGCGTCAGCCGCGTTCACCACGCCGCCCACTCCCATCACCGGCACCTGGGCCAGGGTTTCGGAACGCAGGGCGACATATTTTTCAATCAGCGGTGTGGGATCGGTGGTCTCAACAATGGAAGGACGCAGCGTTGCGCCAACGGAGAAGTGCAGGTAATCCAGGCCACGCGCGGCCAGTTTTTCCAGCAGATACATGGTGTCATCAAAGCGGATCCCTGGCACTTCCATCTCTTCCGGCGAGAAGCGATAACCGATGATAAAGGCGTCATCCGCATACTGGCGGACCATTTTGTGAGTGATCTCCAGCACCGCCAGCGGGAATTTCGCACGGTTGTCGCGGCTACCGCCCCACTCGTCATCACGCTGGTTGGAGTTTGGCGAATAGAACTGCTGAATGAGATAGGTGTTCGCGCCGTGTAGCTCGACGCCATCAAAACCCGCGAGAATGGCGCGGCGTACGGCGTCACCGAACTTCGCGACCATCTCTTCCACTTCCTGAGTCGTCAGGGCGACCGGGGTAGCCGCGCCGTCACGCGGTGCCGCCAGCGCACTTGGGCCAACCGGCGTGCGACCACCGATCAGTTTCGGGTCGACCATGCGGCCGCCGTGGTAAATCTGCAGGATAGCTTTCGATCCTTTGGATTTAATGGCGTCAGCAATTTTCGCCAGCCCGGCCACTTTTGCATCGTTATCAATCCCGATGGCGCCAGGGAACGCGAGGCCCAGGCTATCAACAAAGCAGCATTCGACAATCACCGCCCCGATAGCCCCGGCACGCTCACGGTAGTACTCGATAAGCTCGCTGCTGACCGTACCGTCAAAATAGCCTGTGCAGGTGGTCATAGGTGCCATCAGCAGACGATTTTTAAGCTCGGTACCATTCGGTAGTGTAAAGGGGGTGAGAATTTGCGAGTAATGGCTCATAAATAAACTCCAAACTTTAAAAGTGAAATTTGAGAATTCTTATCGGACATTATTTTCGTTGTCGTTTTTGCCGAATACATGTCTTTAATATAATAATTTCTTTAGTTTCTTAATTGCTTACTTTAGTTAAAAAACTATTTAATACACTCAATAACATCGCTAACTCAAAGGTGTTATTATTTAAATAAAATAGAATTAACATTTGCGCTAACAAATATAACTTACAAGTTACTAACAGGTAAGTACTACAGGCTGAAATAAAAGAGGCAAAATACAATAAAATCAATAAATTAAAAAAAATTATTCGGGTAAAAACCATAATTAATACCCACAGGTTTTGACAAAAAGTGTATCGATTCAGCAAAAACCACAAAACACCGATATTTTTTATATTGGCGGAATACAATAACACCATTAGATAATTTTCTTGATCGCGATCAATTGTCGAAAAAGCGAAAGCAGCATTATAGAAACAGACCCAATTTTTAATTCCTCGTAAAGCTTATTGCGGGAAACACCCATTTATTTAATGTGCCAGAGTTGAATTTAATAAGTAAAAAAAGTTTTGTAACTAAAGTCATTAAATTCCCATTGTCTGGCGTGAAAACAGAATCCTTATCAACCTTAGAACGCTATTATGAACGAGAAATCATCCGCTTTAGCACCGTCACAGGTGAGTAGTAAAAAGAGTGGTAACCAGAGCAAGCTATTGATGCTGGCGCTACCGGTTATTGTCGCAGTACTCCTGCTGTTCGTACCTGTTCCGCAAGGTCTGCCGCCGTTCGCATGGCACTATTTCGCCATCTTCGTGGGTGTGATCGTCGGGCTTATCTTTGAGCCCCTGCCTGGCGCGGTTATCGGTATGACCGGTGTTGTCGTGATTGCGCTGTGCAGCCAGTGGCTGCTGTTCAGCCCGGAACAACTGGTGGATCCAAAATTCAAACTCGCCGCACAGTCCTTTAAGTGGGCGGTCAGCGGTTTTAGCAACTCCACCGTGTGGCTTATCTTCGGCGCCTTTATGTTTGCCGCCGGTTACGATAAGACCCGCTTTGGCCGCCGCCTGGCGCTGATTCTGGTGAAATATCTGGGCCGTCGCAGCCTGACACTCGGCTACGCCATTACCTTCGCCGATCTGTTGCTGGCACCGTTCACACCGTCGAATACCGCGCGCAGTGGCGGCACCATTTTCCCGATTATCGCCAACCTGCCGCCGTTGTACGGCTCAAAACCCAACGATCCGAGCGCACGTAAAATTGGCTCCTATCTGATGTGGGTGGCGATCACCGCCGCCTGTATTACCAGCTCCATGTTCCTGTCCGCGCTGGCGCCAAACCTGCTTTCACTGGCACTGGTGAAAAGCATTACCGGGCTCGACATCTCCTGGGGGACCTGGTTCCTGGCCTTCCTGCCGCTGGGTATTCTGCTGATTTTGACCATGCCGCTGCTGGCCTACTGGTTCTACCCGCCGGAAGTAAAAGTGAACGATGAAGTGCCGCTGTGGGCCAGTCGTGAGCTGGAAAAACTGGGCAAACTGTCGCGCAACGAAATCCTGCTGTTGGTGTTCGTCTGCTCCGCGTTGGTGATGTGGATCTTTGCCGCCAACTGGCTGGAACCGGCCCTCGCCGCACTGCTTATTATCGTGCTGATGTTGTGGACCGGCGTGCTGGAGTGGAACGACATCACCAGCAACAAAGCCGCATGGAACACCTTCGTCTGGTTTGCCACTCTGGTGGCGCTGGCAGATGGCCTCTCCTCCACCGGGTTTATCGCATGGCTGGGTAAAGAAGGCGGTTCGCTGATGGGCAATGTCTCACCGGGCGTGGCGACCATTGTTCTGCTGCTGGCGTTTTATCTGCTGCACTACCTGTTCGCCAGTACCACGGCGCACACCACCGCCCTGCTGCCCGCCATGTTGACCATCGCGTCAACCATTCCGGGGATGAACATGCAAGTGTTTGTGCTGGTGATGGTTACCTCGCTGGGCGTGATGGGGATTATCACCCCTTACGGTACCGGTCCGAGCCCGATTTACTACGGTAGCGGCTACCTGCCCACCAAAGACTACTGGCGTCTGGGGACCATTTTCGGTGCCATCTTCCTGGCCGCCCTGCTGCTGATTGGTTATCCGTGGATTTCCATGATGTTCTGATTCCTCGCCGCCGGACACGCTCCGGCGGCGTTTTTTTGTCGCTGCCGCATGGATGTATGCGGCTCTAACCTTACAAAAAGCGAGAGAGCTATGTCGACGAAACCGTTTTACTATCAGGATCCCTTCCCGCTGGCGCATGACGATACGGAATATTATCTCCTCAGCCGCGAGCATGTTTCTGTTGCCGAGTTTGAGGGGCAGCAGATACTGAAAGTTGAGCCGCAGGCACTCACCCTGCTGGCGCAACAGGCCTTCCACGACGCCGCCTTTATGCTGCGTCAGGCGCACCAGCAGCAGGTAGCCACTATTCTGACCGACCCGCAGGCCAGCGAAAACGACAAGTATGTGGCGCTGCAATTCCTGCGTAACTCCGAGATTGCCGCCAAAGGCGTGTTACCGACCTGCCAGGACACCGGCACGGCGATCATCATGGGTAAAAAAGGCCAGCGCGTGTGGACCGGCGGCGGTGATGAAGCGGCGCTGACCCGCGGCGTCTACAACACCTATACCGAAGATAACCTGCGCTACTCGCAAAACGCGGCGCTGGATATGTACAAAGAGGTGAATACCGGCACCAACCTGCCTGCGCAGATTGACCTCTACAGCGTGGATGGCGACGAGTACAAGTTCCTGTGTATGGCGAAAGGCGGTGGTTCGGCGAACAAAACCTACCTTTACCAGGAAACCAAAGCGCTGATCACTCCGGCGAAGCTGAAAAAATACCTGGTGGAAAAAATGCGTACCCTCGGTACTGCCGCCTGCCCGCCGTACCATATCGCCTTCGTGATTGGCGGAACGTCTGCGGAATCCACCCTGAAAACGGTCAAACTCGCCTCCACCCATTACTATGACGAACTGCCGACCGAAGGCAATGAACATGGTCAGGCGTTCCGCGATACGCAACTGGAAGCAGAATTGATGATCGAGGCGCAAAACCTTGGCCTCGGCGCGCAGTTCGGCGGGAAATACTTCGCTCATGATATCCGGGTGATTCGCCTGCCGCGCCACGGCGCCTCCTGCCCGGTGGGCATGGGCGTCTCCTGCTCAGCAGATCGCAATATCAAAGCCAAAATTAACCGCGACGGTATCTGGATTGAAAAACTGGAGTCGAATCCGGGCAGATTCATTCCGCAGGCACTGCGCGAAGCGGGCGAAGGCGATGCGGTAAAAGTCGACCTCAATCAACCGATGGCTGACATTCTTAAACAACTGTCACAGCACCCGGTCTCCACCCGCCTCTCCCTCTCCGGCACGATCATCGTCGCCCGCGACATCGCCCATGCGAAATTGCAGGAGATCATCGATCGTGGCGAAGAACTGCCGCAGTATGTGAAAGATCATCCGATTTATTACGCAGGCCCGGCGAAAACACCGGAAGGCTATGCCTCCGGCTCCCTCGGCCCGACCACTGCCGGGCGTATGGACTCTTATGTCGATCAGTTGCAGGCGCAGGGTGCAAGCATGGTGATGCTGGCAAAAGGCAACCGCAGCCAGCAGGTGACCGATGCCTGCCATAAACATGGCGGCTTTTACCTCGGCAGCATTGGCGGCCCGGCGGCGGTACTGGCGCAGCAGAGTATTAAAAGCCTTGAGTGTGTGGCCTACCCAGAGCTGGGAATGGAGGCTATCTGGAAAATCGAGGTGGAAGACTTCCCGGCCTTCATTCTGGTTGATGATAAAGGCAATGACTTTTTCCAGCAGATCCAGAATAAACAATGCGCTAACTGTGCAATGAAATAATTATCTTACGCAGGCCGGTATTTTCCGGCTTGCGATTTTCCGCAAAAGCAATATTATTAGCACATCATCTCCCCTCACTAATTAAACTAAAGTAAGCATTCTGTAATTATTTAAAGCGGAGTGAGTGTGACTACCGTCACTCACTATTACAGAAGAGACCGCTAAATTATCCACTGTCAGTACCCTTATAATAAAACATTGGCACAGGATAATTTATGCAATCAATTTTACTTCAATCTTTGTTCCCTTTAGTTTTCATCATGGTATTAGGTTGGTTGAGCGGAAAATTAGGCTATACCAAACGTGAAGATGCCAATGTCATGGCATCTGTGGTTATCCGTTTCGCTCTGCCTTTTCATCTTTTTATTGGCGCATTAAATACTGACCCGGAGAAAATACAGAACCTGTCATTTATGGCTGTGCTGGTTATTGGTCTGATGGGGTCTTATTTATTTACCCTGCTTGTGTCCCGTTTTGTGTTTCGTCACGATATTAAGACCAGTGCCATACAATCACTGGTCTGCGCCTTCCCGGATATGGCCTATTTTGGCGCGCCGGTACTGGCGGTATTAATCGGCCCGGAAGGCTTTTTAGGCGTGCTGATTGGCAACGTGGTGACCAGCGTATTCATGATTCCGCTGACCATTGTCCTTATCCGTATGGGCGATAAAAACCACACCGAAGACCTGAACCCGGTGAAAATGGTGTTGCAAAATCTGTGGAAAGCGGCGCGTAACCCTATCGTCTGGATCCCGGTAACCGGTATTCTGCTGAGCCTGGCGGGCGTGAAGTTGCCGCATCTGCTCAGCTCGCCGATTGAGATGGTAGGCAAAATCGCCGGTGGCTTATCGCTTTTCGCACTCGGTCTGCTGTTTTACGGCGAGCGCCCTTCTTTCAACATTCAGACCTGTACCAATATTGGTATTAAAAATTTAATTCAGCCGATCATGATGGCCGTTGCCGGCTTAGCGTTCGGCCTGAATCATACGCTGATGCAGCAGGTTGTGATTATTGGCGCCACTCCTTCGGCTATTGCCGCCGGGATGTTTGCCCTGCGCAGTGATACTTATGTCGAATCGGCGTCATCGTCCATATTATTAGGGACGGCGTTGGGCGTTATAACCGAAGGGTTCATGATATATTTGGTTTCATAAATCAAGTATCAACAAATGTTATTTAACTAATTAAAGCTTTAATAAATTAAACAAACCCAAAGTCAGCGCCATGTGCGATTAGAATGGCATGGCGTAACTTCATCAACACCAGGCGACCTCATTAATAGCGGCAATACGTTGCCGTTTTTGCGGGCAAGGTATGTGTTTATTCAGGAGTCGTAACATGTTAAAAAAAGAGATACTGTACACGCCCTATACTGGCGCAGTATTGCTGGAAACCCCATTATTAAATAAAGGGCTGGCGTTTACCCAGGAAGAGCGCCAGGCACTCAATTTAAATGGATTGCTCCCTGACACGGTAGAAACTATTAAAGAACAAACCGACCGGGCATGGGCGCAATTTTGCGATTTCAAACGTGATATTTCAAAACATGTTTATTTGCGCAATATTCAGGATACCAACGAGACATTATTTTATAACCTGGTGCGTACGCATTTAAGCGAAATGCTGCCAATCATTTATACCCCGACAGTGGGCGAAGCCTGCGAGCATTTCTCCGCTATCTATCGCCGGGCCCGTGGCCTGTTTATCTCCTGGCCGAACCGCCACCAGATTGATGAGATGCTGCAACAATTTTCACGTAACGATATCCGCGTCATTGTGGTGACAGACGGTGAGCGCATTCTGGGCCTCGGCGACCAGGGCGTGGGCGGAATGGGGATTCCCATTGGCAAACTCTCACTCTATACCGCCTGCGGCGGCATCAACCCGGCTACAACCCTGCCTATCATGCTTGACGTCGGCACCAACAATGCCCAACGCCTGGACGACCCGCTCTATATGGGCTGGCGGCACCCGCGTATTAGCGATGATCAGTACATGGAATTTATGGACATGTTCATCGATGCCGTCAAAGCCCGCTGGCCGGATGTCCTTTTACAGTTCGAAGATTTCGCCCAGAAGAACGCGACGAAATTGCTCAACCGCTACCGGGATAAACTGTGCTGCTTCAATGATGACATTCAGGGCACCGCCGCCGTTACGCTGGGCACCCTGATCGCCGCCTCGCGTACCGCAGGCGTCAATTTGCAGGATCAGCGGATCGTCTTTTTAGGCGGTGGCTCCGCAGGCTGCGGCATTGCGGAAAAAATCATTGCTTATATGGTCTCAACAGGCTTAAGCGAAGCCCAGGCGCGCGGTCGCGTCTTTATGGTCGACCGCTTCGGCCTGCTGACGGACGACATGCCGAATCTGCTCGATTTCCAGCAAAAACTGGTGACCCCGCGCGAGGCTATCGCCCACTGGGATGTGGAGCAGAACAATATCTCTCTGCTGGATGTGGTGCGTAACGCCCACCCGACGGTCATGATCGGTGTTTCCGGTCAGCCGGGCCTGTTCAGCGAAGAGATCGTCAAAGAGATGTACAGCCACTGTCCGCGCCCGATCATTATGCCGCTCTCCAACCCCACCTCCCGGGCGGAAGCGCAGCCGCGTGACCTGATTGAATGGACCCAGGGCGCAGCGCTGATTGCCACCGGCAGCCCGTTTGCGCCGGTGCATTACGATGGCGCGGTCTACGAGATTGCCCAGTGCAACAACGCCTACATTTTCCCGGGGCTGGGGCTTGGGATCCTCGCTGGTAACGCAAAGCGGGTAACGGAAAATATGTTGATGGCCGCAAGCCAGGCGCTGGCCGCCCATTCACCGCAGGCCACCCTGGAGCGCGGCGGTCTGTTACCGGCAGTGGAAGATATTGCTGAGATTTCACGAGCCATTGCGTTAGCCACTGCGCGTGCGGCTCAGCAGGATGGCGTTGCCCCGCAGGCCAGCGACGACGAACTGCATGCGGCAATCGAGAAAACCTTCTGGGAAGCGCAATACGCCCCCTATAAACGCGCATCGTTCTAAACCCGCGCAGACAGGGGAAAGGATCTCCCCTGCTTTCAGGCCGTAGACCGTGAGTAAACATGGCGGATTTTATAATTTTTGACATACCCTAAACGGAGGACAATGATAGCGGTCTCATGCTGTTGCGTGGATGCTGTCGGCGCGCGCAAAAAACGTCATCACAAGGAAAAACCGATGAACGCATTTTTCTCTACCCAGGCCGGTTGTGTTGTCCGCTGGTTAGATCTCCCCGGCGACGGTGTGCCGCTGGTCTTTGTGCACGGCCTTGGCTGCGCCTCCTCTTACGAGTACCCCCGCGTGGTCTGCGATAAAAACTTCCAGGGCCGACGCGCCATCCTGATTGACCTGCCAGGTTACGGTTATAGCGAGAAACCAAAAGAATTTCGCTACTCCATCAGCGAACAAGCCGCTGTTGTCTGCGAACTGATCGCCCATTTACAGCTCGATGATTACTTCCTGTATGGACATAGCATGGGGGGCAGTATTGCCATTGAAGCCGCAACCCAACTTAGCGCTTTACGTGGTCTGATAGTCTCGGAGCCCAACTTCCGCCCCGATGGGGGATTTTTTAGCCGCCAGATTTGTCGGGTCGATGAAGAGACCTATATTACCCATGTCTATGCGCTCATGATGAACAACTATAAAAACCCCTGGACCGGAAGTTTATCGGCCGCCGCCCCCTGGGCCGTCTGGCGTGGCGCATCCAGCCTGATTGCCGGCAATCAGTGGCTTGAGATGTTTGTTGAACTCAATAAGCCCATCTGCCTGCTGTTTGGCGCAAAATCCCTGCCGGATGCTGATTTTACGCAACTGAGCGCCATGGGCATCGCCACTGTGGAGCTGGCCGACTGCGGGCACAATATGTCGTGGGAGAACCCACCCGCCCTTGCCGCCGCGCTGGCCGCGTTCTGCACAGCGCACGAATAGCTCTTAGCGCAGATGTGCGCGCTTAAACTGGCTGGCGTCAATGTCGTACTGCTTCATCTTGCGCCACAGGGTGGTACGACCAATATTGAGCAATTGCGACATCTCCTGTATTCGCCCGTTGGTCACTCTGGCGGCCTGGATAATCGCCTCTTTTTCAACGGCGGAAAACGTCAGATTGGCAGCCAGTCTGGCGCCCGGTTCCTGCGGTGCGCCCCCTTCGTTAAACAACCACTCCGGCAGATGACTCAGGCGAATATGGCCCTGTTCGCTGCTGATCGCGATATTTTCAATAATGCTGTTGAGCTCGAAATCATTCCCCGGCCAGGAGTAGGCCACCAGCCGGGCCAGCGCATCGTCATCTACCCTAAGCCGCGAGGAAAATCGTCGCTCCAGCCCGCGCAGACGGCTTTGTACCAGGGCAGGAATACTGTCGCGACGTTCCCGCAGGGGCGGGATGACGACCTCAAAGGCGCGCAAAGCATAATAAAGCTGACGGCTAAAGCGGTTTTGCTCCACCAGATTCCCCAAATCGACCGTGGTGGCAGCAATGACTTTGATATCCACCGGCACCAGACGTCGGGCCTCAAGCCGGGTAAGCACCCCCTGCTTGATGACCTGCAATAGCGCGGATTGTAGCTCAGGGGCCAGATACTCGATTTTTTCCAGAAACAGCGTACCGCCATTGGCCAGTTCCAGGCGGCTGAGGCGCCCTTTCTCATTTTCCGTCGCCGCGCTGCCCATAAAATCCAGCCCCAGCGCACTGTCGGCATACAACTGACAGTTAACGGCGATATACGGCCCCCCGGCGCGTTCGCTCTCATTGTGAATGGCCTGCGACATCAGCTCCTTACCCACACCCTCTTTCCCATACAGCAGAACAGGAAACGCCCCGCGCGCCGCCTGACGACCGGCCTGGATCAGTCGGCGGGTTTGCGGATCGTCGGCGGGCATCTGCTCGAAGGTATGGCTGACTTTACCCAACTGGCTGGTCATTAACTGACGCATCTGCTCAACCGGGTGTAGCAGCAAAATAAAGCTATTCCCCTGCTCTTCGACGATGGGTTTGAGGGTCACCACCGCATCAATAAACTGGTGCTGGCTTTCGAACGTCACCTCTGCGTGATTGACCGCCCGGGCATGTTTAATCGCCCGGCGAAGCAGCGCAGGCAATGTCACCAGATCGCTAATGTTTTTCCCCTGGCTGACCTGGGCGTCAAGAAACAGCATGCGCGCCGCCTGCACGTTGAGAAATTGCAGCACCCCCTGCTCATTCCAGGCCATCACCCCGTCATCCATGCTCTCCAGCAGGCCGTACATCTGATTCAGATGGCGGTTAGATTCCGCCAGCAAATTGTCCGTCAGGAGCGAGTTGCCAATTTCTCTGGCCGTTGCCAGCGTCAGCGACAGATCCGCCGGGGAAGCATGTTCCGCCCGGCAGCACAGCGCAATAGAACCGGACAGGCGGCCATGGTTGTCGAATACCGGCGTTGAGCAAAAGGCCCACGGGAACAGCGCCTGTTTGAAATGCTGGCAGCCCAGCGTCTTTACCGGCTGGCCCATCATCGCCGCCAGCGACAGCGCACAACTGCCAATAATACTTTCCGCACAGTAGCTGCCCGGCAGGAAGCCGAGCCGGGACAGCGCGTCAAGCGTGTCGGGATGGCCACAGCGACTCAAAATACAGGCAGACTCATCAAGGATAAACAGCGCGCAGGGCCGCCCTTCCATATATTCCAGGGCATCCTCCAGCGCCGCCTGACCAATCGTCAGCAACCCGGTTTTACGGCGGCTGATCGTCTCAAACGTCAGCCCCTGCGCCTGGTGCGGCGTGCCCCAGGCGTCACGCTGCATGATTTTTTCGCAGCGCTGCCAGGAGTGAGCGATGAAGGTGGCGACCTCCTGTTCTGCCGTTTGATGCTGTGTCATGCGCGGTTCCGTCTGAGTCGGGTAAGGGACGTTATTGTCGCTACAGCCGAAAAAAGAAATCAATGTAAACGTTCCATTATGGAACCTGCGTCAATAACGCTGTCCCAGGATGCGCTCCGCCTCGCGTTAGCCGCAGCACTGAGTGGCTGGCACTGATCGCTGCCCGGGTTCGCCGATTTTTTGCACAAAATATATTCTGCATCGGAACCGGGGTAAAAAAGGCGGGCATTGCTCGCATTTTCCCCCTTTCTCCGGCAAAAACGTTCCGTTATGAAACATTTATTCGCAAGGGCGTTTCACTATGAAACCCAATTTTTTGGCATTTTCTTTTTCGCTCGCCAGAGGAGAATCAGCACATCGGCCAGGGAAACCCGCACGACGGGTATCCGCCGCTGATGCCCTACAACATCAGGCCTGCGCGCTGCGGATGGCCTGGCTCACCTCCTGCGGAGTATGAATAATGAAAAAACTGATTAACCGTGTGGAAGATGTATTAAGCGAACAATTAGCTGGCCTGGCAAAAGCGCACCCTGAACTGACGCTGCACCAGGACCCGGTATATATGACCCGCGCCGATGCCCCGGTCGCCGGGAAAGTGGCGCTGTTATCCGGCGGCGGCAGCGGTCATGAGCCGATGCACTGCGGCTATATCGGCAAAGGTATGTTAAGCGGTGCCTGCCCTGGCGAGATTTTCACCTCCCCCACGCCGGATAAAATGTTTGAATGCGCCATGAACATTGATGGTGGCGAAGGCGTGCTGTTAATCATCAAAAACTACACGGGCGATATCCTCAATTTCGAAACCGCCGCTGAGCTGCTGCACGACAGCGGCGTGAAGGTCACAACCGTGGTGGTGGATGACGACGTCGCGGTAAAAGACAGTCTCTATACCGCCGGACGCCGTGGGGTGGCAAATACTGTCTTGATTGAAAAACTGGTCGGCGCCGCCGCCGAACGCGGAGATTCACTGGATGCCTGCGCGCAGTTGGGCCGTAAGCTCAACAATCAGGGGCACTCCATTGGTATCGCCTTAAGCGCCTGTACGGTTCCTGCGGCAGGTCAGCCTTCGTTTACCCTTGCGGACAACGAGATGGAATTTGGCGTGGGTATCCACGGCGAACCGGGGATCGACCGCCGCCCGTTTAGCTCGCTTGATACCACTGTCGACGAGATGTTTAACGTGCTGCTGGAAAATGGCAACTACAGCCGCACCCTGCGCGAATGGGATCACACCAGCGGAAGCTGGCAGGAAGTCAAACAGAGCAAACAGGCTCTGCAGCGCGGCGATCGCGTTATTGCGATGGTCAACAACCTGGGCGCAACGCCGCTGTCTGAGCTGTACGGTGTTTACAACCGGCTGGAAACTCGCTGCCAGGAAGCCGGTATTGTCATCGAACGCAACCTGGTCGGTAGCTGGTGTACATCACTGGACATGGGCGGCTTCTCCATTACCTTGCTGAAAGCCGACGATGAGATCCTCGCTTTGTGGGATGCGCCTGTCCATACACCGGCCATGACCTGGGGTAACTAAGGAATTTTTTATGTCGCTGAACAGAAACCAAATTGTTGACTGGCTCTACCGCTGCGGCGAGGTCTTCACCAAAGAGAGTGATTTTCTCACCGGCCTGGACAGGGCCATTGGTGATGCGGACCACGGCCTGAACATGCATCGCGGCTTTAGCAAAGTGGTGGAAAAACTGCCCGCCATTGCAGACAAAGATATCGGCTTTATTCTCAAAAACACCGGTATGGTGCTGCTCTCTAACGTCGGTGGGGCCAGCGGCCCATTGTTTGGCACCTTTTTTCTGCGCGCCGCGCAGGCGACACAGGCCCATCAAAGCCTGACGCTTGTTGAGCTGCATCAGATGATCCGTGAAGGCGCCGAAGGGGTAATCAGCCGTGGTAAAGCAGAGCCCGGCGACAAAACTATGTGTGACGTCTGGCTGCCCGTCGCGGAATCGCTGGAGCAGGCCATCGCGCAAAACCTGTCCATTACCGCCGCTCTGGATGCTGCAAGTCAGGTGGCGGAAAAGGCAGTTCAGTCGACCATCACCATGCAGGCCCGTAAAGGCCGTGCCAGCTATCTGGGCGAACGCAGTATTGGTCATCAGGACCCTGGCGCAACCTCGGTGATGTTCATGGTGCAGATGCTGGCGGCAGCCGCGAAAGCGTAAAAGAAGGAAACGGCGATGGTTAACCTGGTGATTGTTTCTCATAGTGCCCAACTGGGCCAGGGTGTCGGGGAACTGGCCCGGCAGATGTTAACGGGAGATGGCTGCAAGTTAGCCATCGCCGCTGGGATTGACGATCCTGATAATCCGATCGGCACCGATCCAATTAAAGTCATGGAAGCCATTGCGTCGGTGGCCGACACCGATCATGTGCTGGTGATGATGGATATCGGTAGCGCCCTGCTAAGCGCGGAAACCGCCCTGGAACTGCTTGACCCGGACATTGCCGCAAAAGTGCGTCTGTGCGCCGCGCCACTGGTGGAAGGCACACTGGCCGCCACGGTTAGCGCCGCCACGGGCTCTGACATTGACAAGGTGATTGTCGATGCGCAAAACGCGCTTGAGGCAAAGCGCGTTCAGCTTGGTCTCGACGCCCGGCAGGAAGCGCCCCCACAACCACAAACAGACGATGAGACACAGGAAGAGGCGCTCACCGTCGCAGTGACTGTGAACAACCCTAACGGCCTGCACGTTCGCCCGGCATCTCGCCTGGTGGCTGCGCTGGCCGGTTTTGATGCCCGGCTGTTGCTGGAAAAAGAGGGAAAATGCGTCAGGCCGGACAGCATCAATCAAATCGCTCTGCTGCAGGTACGCTGCCACGACACCCTGCGCCTGATTGCCCGTGGCCCGCAGGCAGCGCTGGCGCTGGCGGCCTTTGAACGGCTGGCACAGGAAAACTTCGGGGAAACGCTCACAGCTCAGCAACCTGCGGTAACGCCAGATATTCCAGTCCAGATTAAAGGCCAGGCGTTGCGCTATACCCCTGTCGAGCTGCCGCTGGCCCAGGCCACCGTGCGAACACCGGAAGAGGAAATGGCTCGTCTGCACAGTGCCGTTAAGGACACGCTGGACGATCTGAGCGACCTGATTCGCCTGGCGGAAGAGAAGTTTTCCCCCGAGATCGCCGCCATTTTTGCCGGTCACCAGACCCTGCTTGACGATCAGGAACTGATGGATAGCGCCTGGGAGATGCTGCGCCAGCGAAAATGCACGGCGGAATGGGCGTGGCACAAGATGCTGATGGAACTGAGCAGCCAGTATCGCCATCTGGATGATGCCTATTTGCAGGCACGCTATATCGATATAGAAGATTTACTGCATCGCACGCATCTTCATCTGGCACAGGCGCTGGAAAACATCCCAACGCCGCTGCGCCCGAGTATTCTTATTGCAAGCGATCTCTACCCGTCCGTCATGCTGCAACTGGAGAAGAAAAACATCGCCGGGATTGCCCTGCTGCAGGGTAGCCCGCACTCTCATAGCGCGATTATCGCAAGGGAAGCCGGGATCCCCGTGCTGTATCAGCAAGTCAGCGCACTGGCTAAAGTGCGCAGCGGTGACGTCCTTACCCTCGACACTGTCCGGCCCCAATAAACTGGCGACGCTCCCCAGGCGGGAGTGTCGTTTTTTAACGCCTGTCTGACGGGTGTGTTCACTGTGTCACATTATTCACGCAATACGTCCAGGCTGTGGATGTCCTGCTAGCTGGCGGGATTGGCCTTATCAAACGCCGCCTGGGCCGCCAGCATGGCGTCCATATTGTCTTCTACCCACAGTGTCAGAAACGACATGGTGTGCGTCAGCGTTTTGCCTAACGGCGACAAACTGTATTCCACCGTGACAGGCACCGTGGGGAAAATTTTCCGCGAAACAAGCCCGTCACGCTCCAGCTTGCGCAGCGTCTGCGTCAACATTTTCTGCGTAATCCCGCGAATATGTCGTCGCAAACTGTTAAAACGCTGCGGCTCTTTTTCCAGACAGCCCAGAACCAGCAACGCCCATTTATCGGCAAGCCTTGAAAGCACATCACGCGTCGGGCAGCGATCGTCGTAAACATCGTAAGGTAATTGCAGTTTATTCATAACGATAGTTTCTCTTACAAGGTTTCCTCAGGGAAACTTAGTGGCCTTCAGGTGCCTTCTTTCATGACCACAAGATAATGTGTATAAATCGCTTCAGGTATCTATTGGATACTAAGGCACTCTGAATGACAAAGTATTTATACATACCTTGCTCACCCGCTGTGTCGAAAAATAAACCTGCGATTATTTGACCACCTTTCGCGCAATAACGCGGCAACCCGTGGTGCAACAAAATAAGAGATGACATCGTGTTGAATAAATTTGATGAAGCGTTTACCCGGTACACCAGGCATCCTGATTTTGGCCGATTACTGCTTCGGTTAACGTTCGGCATTTTAATGCTTTTTCATGGCATTGCCAAAGTGAACCACGGCGTAGACTGGATTTCCGCGATGCTTGAAGCAAAGGGGTTACCCGGATTTATCGCCCAGGGTGTTTATATCGGCGAAATTGTTGCGCCCGTCCTGATCATTATTGGCTGGTTAACCCGCCCTGCCGCTTTTATTTATGCCTTTAACATTGTGGTGGCAACATTGCTGGTGGGTACAGATAAATTCTTTACCCTGACCAGGGTCGGGGCATGGGGACTTGAAAGTGAAGCACTCTATTTCCTCGGCGGCCTGTGCATTATGTTTCTTGGCGCCGGGAAATACAGTCTGTCTGGTAATAAAGAATAATCATTCACCATTGAGGGACTACCTATGAGTATCGTTGTTGTCTATTTTTCTGGCTACGGCCACACCTCCCTGGTTGCGGAAAATGTTGCTGCCGGTGCCAGTGCGGAGCTGATTGCTATTAATGAAAATGGCGAAATCACAGAAAGCGACTGGCAAAAGTTAAACGACGCGAAGGCGATTATTTTTGGCGCGCCGACGTACATGGGCGGCGTACCGTGGCAATTTAAAAAGTTCGCTGATGCCACCTCTAAAGCATGGTTTACCCGTAGCTGGCAGGATAAAATTTTTGCGGGTTTCAGCAACAGCGCCAGCCTGAACGGTGATAAACAGGTGACGTTGCAGTACCTGCAAACCCTGGCGTCTCAGCACGGCGGTGTGTGGGTGAGCCTTGGCTTGCCGCCGGCGAATACGCTGGCCGCGTCGCGTGAAGATCTGAACAACCTGGGCGGTTCCGTGGGCCTGCTGGTGCAGTCTCCGTCCGATGCGGGCGCGGATAAAATTCCGTCTGGCGACCTTGCCACAGCGACTAAATTTGGCGAACGAGTTGCGGCGATTACCGCACGCTTTAACTGATTTGGCGCACGCATAAAAAAGGGCAGCAGGCTGCCCTTTTTCCATATCAAAACAGGCTTAACGGTAAACAATACCGCCATCAATCAGAATCGACTGGCCGGTAACATAGTCAGAATCCGGGCCTGCCAGGTAAGAGACCAGGCTTGCCACATCATCCGGGGTTTCCGCGCGTCCCAGTGCAATCCCTTCGACATATTTCTTATACGTTTCACCCACCGGTGCGCCTGTGATCGCCGCGAAACGCTGGTCGATTTCGGTCCACATTCCGGTGCCCACAATCCCCGGACAGTAAGCATTCACAGTAATACCACGGCTGGCATACTCTTTTGCCGCCGCCTGCGTCAGCGCACGGACGGCGAATTTGGTCGCCGAGTAAATGCCTAACATCGCAAAACCGTCATGGCCGGCAATAGAACAGGCGTTAATAATTTTGCCTTTCTGCTTACGTTCTTCGAATTTTTTCGCCGCGGCCTGAATCCCCCACAGGGTACCCTGCACGTTAATCCGCATAATGCGATCCACCTCTTCCGGGGTGACATCGGAGAGCGGTTGTACCTGCGCGATACCGGCGTTGTTAACGATGATGTCAAAACCGCCCAGTTCGCGTTCCGTCTGGGCGATAGCCGCATAGACCTGTTCACGATCGGAGATATCGGCCACGAACGTCGCGGCTTTGCGCCCTAAGGCTCTGACCTCAGCGGCGACAGCTTCCAGCGCTTCTGCCTTCATATCCACCAGCATGATTGCTGCGCCGTCTTTGGCCAGACGCAACGCAATGCCTCGCCCAATCCCTTGACCGGCACCGGTTACCAGCGCGACTTTATTTTCGATAGCCATACTTTCTTCACCTCATCCTGACAAAAAACACTGCCTTAGCCACGGCAGCAGACTGGGCTTACACTACCGCCCGCCCGAGGCGTGGCCTACCCCCTCTGATGGGGGGGTGAGCACGCGAAGTGACGTGTCGCCCGGGTGTGACGCTGGTTCCGCCCTGCCTCCTTGAGTACACTCGGGGGAAAGAGAACAGAACGAGGTTGCGGTTGTATGGCATTTTTGTCCCCCACAGGTCACCAGCCCATAGAGAATGTTGACGAAGAACCTTTCCGATTTACACGCAACCTCCCGCTGATCCTCACAAAACTCACGCCGCCGCGTACCCCTGGCGTCGTGCTGCAACGCGACCGTCTTCTAACGCGGCTGGACAACGCCGCCTCCGGTAGTCTGACGCTGGTCTGCGCGGCTGCCGGGTTTGGCAAAACCACGCTGCTTTCCCAGTGGTATCAACACCGTCAGGCACAGGGCGATGCGCTGGCCTGGATCAGTCTGGAAGAAGAAGACAGCACGCCATTACTTTTCATGCGCTATCTGCTGGCGGCGCTGAGCCCGCTCTATCCGGGCTGGAGCGATACCTTCCAGCGATACCCGGACGGGGCGCATCCTGGCGATTTTTCACTGTTTCTGGCAGAACTGGTCAATCAGCTTCATCGCTGTTCACACCCGCTTTATCTGATTCTCGATGATTACCAGAGCATCCGAAGCCGCGAAATCCATGATGGGCTGACCTGGCTGCTCCACCATGCCCCGGCGTCGTTACATCTGGTTATCGGCAGTCGCAACCGCCTGCCTCTGGTGCTCAGCCGCCTGCGGCTTTGGGAGCAGTACACGGAAATCGAAGACAGTGAATTGCGCTTTAACGATGCCGAAGCCCAGGCCTACTTCGCCCGGTCGGTAACGCCACCGGTTAATACGCGCGATATCCCGCAACTGATGACACTGACAGAAGGCTGGGTCGCAGGGATGAAAATTGCCGCCCTCTCTCCGCGCAGGCATGACGCGATGCCCGGCATTGGGGGAGTACTCAGTGGCGGTTCGCGCTCAATCAGTCGCTACCTTGAAGAGGTCATTTTCGCACCGCTGCCTGCCAGTGTGCTCCACTTCCTGATGCTGACTTCGCTGCTGAATCGTCTGCATCCGGCGTTGTGTGATGCGGTGACGGGGTTAAATAACGGCAAAGAGATGCTCGCGTGGATTGAGCAACACAATCTGTTTCTTAGCGCCCTGGATGAGGCGGGATTCTGGTTTCGCTACCATCCGCTGATGCGCGATGCCCTCTCCCATCGCCTGCAACAGGATGCCACCATCGACATTCGCCAGCTTCACGAGCGCGCGGGTAACTGGTTCGCCGCCCAGCAACTCTGGGCGGAAGCGATACGCCATGCGCTGGCGGCCGGGAAGTCGCTCGCCCGACACGCAGAAGCCGGGGCACAATCGCTGGCGGAAGAAGGCGATATCGACACCATGGTGCGCTGGATCCACCATCTACCCGCCACGCCCGATCCTTCGCGCATTGAACTGCAGCTCAATCTGGCCTGGGCGCTGGCGCACCATTGCCGCTTTACCGACGCCCGCCAGTTGCTTGATGCCATTGAGGCAATGGTGGCGACACGCGCAGAACATCTTCCACGGTCAACGTGGGTAAAGCAGCGCGTGGTGCGCGCCATTTGTGAGGCCTTCGCCGATAATATTTCCGGCAGTCTGCCGCTGGTTGAACCGTTGCTGCATGAGGTTCCCTGCGGTGATATCTGGGTGGATGGACTGGTCTGCAATATCCTCAGTTATTGCCATCTCGCTCTTGCCCACCCACAGCAAGCGCTGGAGGTGCAGCAGCACGTTTCCGGCAACCAGGCCACCAACCGCAACCTGTTTGTTGAGGTCTACCGGGTCTTTGTGCTGGCACTCGGTCAGTTGCGTCAGGGGGACCTGCAGGAAGCCGAACGCCAGGCCATCCAGGCGTTACACCATGCGGAGCACCATACCGGACAAAATTCCAGTAGTGGCGCCACGCTGGCCCCGCTGCTGGCCGAAATCGCCTGGGAGCGCGGCGACAGTGAACGGGTCAACAGTTTGTTGAACCTGCGTCTGGGCATGATTGATGATTTTTGCCCGTCAGATGGTCTTAGCCTGTGCTACGTGGTGCTTGCGCGTCAGGCGCAGTTGAATGCGCAACCTGATGAGGCCATGACACTCTTACGCCATGCCGGGCAATTGTGTAGAGATCGCGGCTGGTGGCGTGCGCGCATTGCGCTGCTTGCCGAAGAAATCACCCTCCACCTGAATACCGGCAAGAAAGATAACGCCCGCAGGCAGTTCGCCTTACTCCAGCAACTGGCGAGCGAGCCGAGGGCGATGGAAAATAGGGTTGTCGTCTGGCACAGGGGGATCTGCGAAAGCCGCCTGTTACTGGCCGAAGGCGATGCGCTGACGGCGGCGGCGACGCTGACTCCCGTGATAAATGAGCAGGAGCGCTGTGGTGAATGGCTGGCGGCAACGCGCTTGCGCATCCAGCAGGCTGTGGCCTTCTGGCAAGCCGGTGACGAGAAACAGGCTATGGCGGCGTGCGCTCCGGCACTCCCGCGCGCCGTCGCGCAAAACATGCAGCGCACGCTGCTCGATGGCGGGTCGCCTTTACTGGCCCTGCTCAGCCGGTTGCGTGAACAGTCCCAGTTCGATTCGGCGTTGACCGCCGTCATCGCCAGCGCCGGGGCGATGCTAATGTCCGGGGGGATTCCCCCCCTGGCGACACACGAAGCCGCGACGCAGGGGCTACGATTGACCGAGCGCGAGCAGCAAATCTTACAGCTCATCGCCGAAGGACACTCCAACAAAGGCATCGCCCGCACGCTTGGCATCTCGGTTGAGACCGTCAAGTGGCACCTTAAGCAGTTGTATGAAAAGCTGGCGGTGAGCGGACGTATTCAGGCGGTGAACCGGGCGAGAAAATTGGGTTTAATGGGTTAGCGAATTTTCACCTGCCTTGTGTGACAGGCGAAGAACACATTAGTCACCGATTACGCCGACCGACGAGCGCAAAATGCCACACACATTCCCACCAGCGCGGCCCCACTCAGCCACTGGAACACCAGACGCCACGCCTCCAGTGACGGATGCGCCCCCAACAGCACGGTGATAATTGCCAGCATCATCGCCCCGGCGGTGTACTGACTGGTGACCATCAGCGCACTGGCCCGCCCCTGTAGCGCCACAGGCGTGGCCGTCAGCCCGATGGCAAACATCGCCGGATAAATCAGCCCGTGACCCAGGCCACTGAGCGCAATGCCGAGCATAAAGGCTAGCGAAAACGGCACAGTGAGCGTCGTCGACAGCAGCCACAGCCCCAGCCCCGCAGCGGCAAACCCAACGGTTAACACCCCCGCGCTGGAAAAGCGTACGCTCAGGCGGGTATAGAGACCGTTGCCAGCCACAATCAATACTGCCAGCGGGGTAAACAACAGCCCGGTCACCACCGCCCCCAGCGCCAGTGTCTGCTGCCAGAGCAGCGTCATGGCATAGAACTGGCTACCGACGCTTGCCATATAGCAGGCGCTACTGAGCCAGCCGCTTTGCAGCCCCGGTAACGTGCGAAGCCGTTCCGACAACAGCGGCCTGGTGGCAAAGCGCTCATGCGCGATAAACAGCACCAGCATGCCCAGCGCCAGACGGTTTGCCAGAAAATCAGGCTGCCCGGTTTCGGCGTAGCGCATCAGCGCCCAGACGACCGCCCCGGCAGTGGCACAGCCTGCCAGCGCTCCCCACCCTCCAGGCTGTTTCTCTCCTTCGGTTCTCAATAGCGGAAAGTCCCGGCTAACCCGCCAGAGCGCCAGCAGCCCTGGTGGCAGATTGATAAAAAAGATAGCCCGCCAGTTTAACTCAGCCAGCAGACCACCCAGCATTACGCCTGCCACCAGCCCGAGCGCGCCAATCGCGCTCCAGATAGCCAGCGCCCGGCGATGGGCTTCGCCCTGAAAACGCTGCGCCATCAGCGCCAGTACCGCCGGTTGCAGGAGTGCCGCCGCAACGCCCTGACCCGCACGAGCGGTTAACAGCAGCGCGGCGCTCTGCGCCAGCCCACCGATGACGGACGCGAATAAAAACAGTCCCATCCCGATGGTAAATATCCGCCGGGCCCCCAGACGATCGCAGAGGCTTCCCCCCAGCAGTAGCAGCCCGGCAAAAATGAGCCCGTAGAGGGAAACAACCCATTGCATTTCGCCAGCCGTGAGCGCTAAATCCTGCGCCAGCGTGGGCAGCGCCACGTAAACAATGGCGTAATCCAGCGCAATCAGCGCCTGGGCAATGCCCGGTACCAGCAGAGGAAGAGAACGCGATGTTTGCGGTGTTGTCGTCAGATTAATGTGCGTCATCAGGCTTCCTGTTCGTTGAATAATGATGAATAATCCTCATGGATTACTTGCTCTTCATACAGGCTACGCCTTATTTATTGAAGCAATCAAAGTCATAGTTTTCAGCCAAAGATGAGTTAAATTCATCCATGAAATTACGCCGTCTGCCACCGCTTGGCGCTATCCGCGCTTTTGATGCCGTTGCCCGCCACGCCAGTTTTAAACTGGCCGCCGAGGAAATTGGCGTCACCTCCACGGCTATCAGTCACCAGATTCGTCAACTGGAAGAGACCCTCGGCCAGCGCTTGTTTACCCGTTCCGCCCGCGCGGTAACGCTCACCGCCAGCGGCGAGATCCTTTTTCGCGCCTCGGAGAATATGTTCACCACCCTGCGCGAGGCCGTCACGCTTATCGAGGCCGGTGCCCCGCCCGATGCGCTGACGCTCAGCACCACCTCGAATTTCCTGACCAACTGGCTGGTGCCGCGCCTGCCGCTTTTGCACCGCCAGCTCCCGGACCTGGAACTGCGCTTTCACAGCAGCACCAGCCTGGTGGATGTGCGCGGCGCGATGGCCGACTGTGCCATTCGCTATAGCATGCAGGCAGACGCGTCGCTGGAAAGCACGCTACTCTGGCGGGATCGTTTTGTGCTGGTCGCCAGCCCGGCTATAAAGCTGCAAAGCCCGCAGGATCTGGCCGGACTTACGCTGTTTCACATCGAAAACCGCCATGTGCCAACGCCGGAACCGGACTGGCAGCACTGGAAAGAGACTTTTGGCCCGGCGGATTTAGCCGTGCAGACGGGGATCCGTTTTGATGATGAGACACACGCGATTCAGGCAGCGATTGCCGGACAGGGCGTGTTACTGGCAAGCGAACTGCTAATCCAGTATCCGCTGGCACAAGGGCTACTGCATATTGCCCTGCCGGGGGCGCTTCCCGGCGGCAATTACTATTTTGTCACCAGCGCGGATAAAGCCAGCCGCCGCGATGTGCAACAGTTCAAACAATGGCTTATCAGGGCTTTTGATGACGTGACGGTGTAACAAAAAGGTCAGAAACACGCGCTGTGACCAGGTGAAAACGTAAGCGGTCCCCCCTGGGTTTTGCTATGGTATTTTTTTGCTGATGAGAAGCGGGTAGAACGAATGGAGCGGCTGGATTGCGACCGTATGTTTGTCGCGGTGATGGAAACAGGCAGTTTTACGGCGGCGGCGCAACGGTGCGGTACCAGCCACGGTCAGGCATCGAAATTGATCTCCCGGCTGGAGAGCGAACTGGGCGTTAACCTGCTGCGCCGCAGCACCCGCTCACTGACCCCCACCGAGGTGGGCCTGGCCTACTACGAACGAATCCGTCAGCTTCTGGTCGATTACGACGCGCTTAATGATGCCGTTCGCAATAGCGCCAACGCTCCTTCCGGGCTGCTGCGCATTTCGGCCCCTGTCACGTTTGGCGTCTCACAACTGGCGCCACATCTGGTGGAATTCGCCCGCCGCTACCCGGATATCGAACTGGATGTCAGTTTTTCCGACAGGCTCGTTAACGTGGTGGATGAAGGCTTTGATCTGGCCCTGCGTATCGGCAGCCTGAGTGACAGCAGCCTGATTGCCCGCCGTTTATGCCCGATTCGCAGTGTGGTCGTCGCCGCCAGAAGCTACCTTGAACGCCACGGCGAACCGGTACACTGGTCAGAGCTGGAACAGCACGCCCTGATTGTCGATACCAATTTTCGCGATCCCTGGCACTGGCCGTTTCGCGACACCCAACAGCAAATGCATTTGCAGCCGGTTCGCGGGCGAATCAAATTCTCCAATGCGGAAGTCTGTATGGAGGCCGCCTGCGCAGGGTTGGGGATTGCCAGAGTGCCGATGTTTATCGCTGAAAAAGCATTGAATGCGCAGCGTGTGGTGCCCGTTCTGGCTCCTTTTGAGGCCCCGCCGCTGGCGCTCTATGCGGTCTATCCCCCGGCCCGCTATCTGGCGCAGAAAGCCCGGGTGTTAATCGATTTTCTGGCGGCAACGTACGCCTCGCTGTCGTAGCCATGATTGTTTCCATTATGGAAATAAATATCCTCTTTTTGACCCAATAATCATTAGGCTGGAAACACCCTATAGTCCTTTCATCAACCTATTCGAGAGGACACAACCATGACTGATTCACGTACTGCTCCCTATGCATCTCTGCTGTTGCGCCTGGCGCTGGGTATTCTTTTTCTGGCGCACTTTAGCCTGAAATTCTTTGTTTTTACCCCGGCGGGTACCGCGAAGTTTTTCGCCTCCCTCGGTCTGCCTGGCGGGCTGGCCTATCTCACCATGGCGGTTGAACTGGTGGGGGCGATTGCGCTGATCCTCGGTATCTATAGCCGTATCGTTGCCATCGTGCTGATTCCGATTCTGTTGGGCGCTATCTTCACCGTTCACGGCCCGGCTGGCTTTTTCTTCACTAACCCGAACGGCGGCTGGGAATTCCCGGCATTCTGGATAGTGGGTCTGCTTGCTCTGGCGCTGACCGGTGATGGAAAATACGCGCTCAAACCGACCCCTTTTAAAGGCTAAAGGAGTACACATGCTGATTGACGGAAAATGGACGGCGGACTGGCACCCGGTGCAGGCCACCGATGAAAAAGGCGGGTTTGTGCGCCAGACTTCCAGTTTTCGCCACTGGGTGACGCCTGACGGGGCGCCCGGTATCACGGGCGAAGGCGGTTTTATCGCTGAACCGGGACGCTACCATCTGTATGTCGCGCTGATTTGCCCGTGGGCCTCGCGTACGCTGATTGCCCGGAAGCTGAAAGGGCTGGAGGAGGTTATCAGTGTCTCGGTGGTTGAACCCTGGCTGCTGGAAGAAGGCTGGCATTTCGGCGATTACCCCGGCACCGACCGGGACACGATCAATAACGTCGAGTGGCTGCATCAGCTTTATACCAGGGCCGATCCAACCTTTACCGGTCGCGCGACGGTCCCGGTGCTGTGGGATAAGAAAACCCATACCATCGTGAATAACGAGTCCGCTGATATTGTGCGGATGCTCAACAGCGGCTTCGGCGAGCTGGCGCGTGGCAGTATTGATCTCTACCCCGCCGCCCTGCGCGAAGAGATTGATCAGCTCAACGCCGCGATTTATCCAACGCTGAATAACGGTGTGTACCGCGCCGGTTTTGCCACCACTCAGGTCAGTTATGAGGAGGCAGTCAGCGATGTGTTCTCCATGCTCGATACGCTGGAAACGCGTCTTGCAACGCGGGAATTTCTCTGCGGTGGACAGCTAACCGAAGCCGATATCCGTCTGTTTGTGACCCTGGTGCGTTTTGATGCCGCCTACCATGGGGTGTTCAAATGTAATCGGCGTAAGCTTGCGGAATATCCGCATCTGGACCGCTATCTGCGGACAATGCTGGCGGTTCCGGGCATCCGGGAAACGGTGAATATTGATCACATCAAGCAGGGCTACTATTCCATCAAGGCGCTCAATCCGAATGGGATTGTTCCGCAGGGGCCGGATCTCAGCGCGTATGGTTTATAAGTCAGTCGCAGAAAGCGAGATCATCGCAGGGTGAGGAGGCCAGGCGGCTATAGATGAGGGTTCCGTTCACTTAATATTCATGGCGAAATGGAACCTCCGGTCACGTGAAGGAGTAAAGGGGAACACCGCGTTCCCCTTTACAATCCCGCGGCCCCGGATGGCGGCGCAAGCGCCTGATCCGGGCTACAAAACGTTCAGGCCGCACGAAATAGTCCCTTCTCCCTGTGGGCTGAGGAATCCCCACAAAAATGCGAGCACGATCGGTCCCCTCTCCTCTTTGGGGAGAGGGTTAGGGTGAGGGGGAATATGCGGCTCGGGAGGTGAGTTCCGTTCACTTTACGTTCATGGCGAAATGGAACCTCCGAGCATGTGACCGGGTAAAGGGGAACACCGCGTTCCTCTTTACAAGCCCCGCGGCCCCGGATGGCGGCGCAAACGCCTGATCCGGGCTACAAAACGTTCAGGCCGCACGAAATAGTCCCCTCACCCTGTGGGCTGAGGAATCCCCACAAAAATGCGAGCACGATCGGTCCCCCTCTCCTCTTTGGGGAGAGGGTTAGGGTGAGGGGGAATATGCGGCTCGGGAGGTGAGTTCCGTTCACTTTACGTTCATGGCGAAATGGAACCTCCGAGCATGTGACCGGGTAAAGGGGAACACCGCGTTCCCTTTTACAATCCCCGCGGCCCCGGATGGCGGCGCAACCGCCTGATCCGGGCTACAAAACGTTCAGGCCGCACGAAATAGTCCCCTCTCCCTGTGGGCTGAGGAATCCCCACAAAAATGCGAGCACGATCGGTCCCCTCTCCTCTTTGGGGAGAGGGTTAGGGTGAGGGGAAATATGCGGCTCGGGAGGTGAGTTCCGTTCACTTTACGTTCATGGCGAAATGGAAGCTCCGAGCATGTGACCGGGTAAAGGGGAACACCGCGTTCCTCTTTACAAGCCCCGCGGCCCCGGATGGCGGCGCAAGCGCCTGATCCGGGCTACAAAACGTTCAGGCCGCACGAAATAGTCCCCTCTCCCTGTGGGAGAGGGTCAGGGTGAGGGGAAAATGCGGCTCGGGAGGTGGGGTGTTATAAAAACGCGGTTTCGCTGCTCCCCACGCTGTTCAGCTCAAGCCCGACAAATTTGAGCCCTATTCCGTGTTCACGATCTATATCGGTTGCAAACATAAATCCGAACTTATCTTTTTCATCAGGAGACAGATAAATTTTCACCAGAATAAGATCTGTCGCCTCTGCGCCGTACACCCGTTTACAGTAAGCCTGAGTTTCCGCTGTGATTTTCTGCGAGAAAGCGTTCTGTTTCTCGATAAGAAACTGGATATCGTTCCTCATCTTGTCATCAGGCGAATGCGCTTCCAGATTTATGCACTGAACAGGTTCAGAACCGAATATCGGTAAATGCAAATCAACTGCGGCGCCTTCATCATCGGCATAGTATTCCAGATCTATGGACATCTGTTACCTGTTGGCAATAAGCAGCAATATGGCCTCTCAGCCATCCTTAATAGCAAGAAATAATAACAGCTTCTCTTGCTTGATACTCACCACCATCATGATCGCCTCGTCGATTCATTTCCCTTTTCACCCTCGAATATCAGTAAGAAAAGGGGGAACGTTGCTGCGCCTCTTGTAAAAAATGGGTGGCATCTTCACCGGCAGCGGTATACAGCGGTGCGTTTTGATCGTTCGCAACGGCAAAAATGGCAGTCGCGACATCCCCGGAATGAGTCACTGGCGAGTGGTTATCGCGTGCCATCTGAATAAACGCATCCACCATCGCGCCATATACCGGATCGTCTTGTCCGCCAAAATAGGCCCGCGCATTCTCGCCAAACTTCGTCTCTGGTGAGCGCCCCGGCAAGACCACATGAACGCGAATACCCAATGGCCTGACCTCAATGGCTAATGACTCGCTCCAGGCATTCAGCGCCGCTTTACTTGCACGATAAAGCCCAATCAGCGGCATGGCTTTGGTTGTCACTGACGATGAAACATTGATGATAACCCCTGATTTTTTCTCTCTCATTAGCGGCAGAAATGCCTGGGTTAATGCGAGCGTCCCCAGAACATTGGTGTTCATTAACTGCTGCGCGGTTGCCTGTGGCGTGAGTTCAACAGGGACCGGTGCGCCAAAACCGGCATTATTCACCAGCAGGTCAATCGCCCCGGCCTTTTTCACTACATTATCAATGCTGTCAGCGGAAGTGATATCCAGCGGCAAAAGGGTCAGGTTGCCGCTTTCAGGTAACAGCGTCGGATCGGGCGTTCTCATGGTTGCAATCACTTTCCAGCCTTTGTCTAAAAAGAGTTTTGCTGTGGCAAGCCCAAAACCCGATGAGCATCCGGTAATCAGTGCAGTCGACATGTTTAATCCTCTCTGTTGGCAAGAGCAACGATCATAGCCGCCTCTGTCTGGACAATATATAATCAAAAATCCAGTAAAATTAAGAGAGCGTCCAATGTCAGACCCGTTAACCGATATTGTTACCTTGCTCAACCCCAGGCCTACCCATACCAAACTCGTCGAGGGAGCGGGTCAGTGGCGCATTGTCCGGGAATCTTGCGGAGAAGCGTTTTACTGCGCAGTGTTACAAGGCGAATGTCTGATAAGCATTAACGGCAAAGCGCCAAAATTATTGGTATCCGGCGATTTCATTCTGATACCCGCAACCTACACGTTTGAAAACACCAATGCGGGCACGTCTGCGCCGACGGACATTACGACGCCGACCCTTATTGGCGATGGGCACGTGAGAATTGGCTCAACAACGGGACCGGCTGAATTTCTGATGAATGTGGGGCACTGCGAATTCGACACACCGGACAAACAGCTTATCGTCGCATTACTGCCCAACGAGATCCTGGTGAAAGGACAACAGCGTTTTGTCACTCTGCTTGAACTTCTGCTAGATGAAAGCCAGGCCCGGCGGCCAGGACGTGAAGTGGTATTGATGCGTCTTTTACAGTTATTACTGGTTGAGTCGTTGCGAAGCCATGATTGTCTGTCGGGAACGGCAGGTATTTTGCGGGGATTACAACACGAAAAGATCGCCATCGCGCTACATCTCATTCATGAAAAACCCGACATTGACTGGCAAATAGCACAGCTCGCCAGCCACTGTGCGATGTCGCGTTCCTCTTTTTTCGCCATATTCAACGAGACAGTCGGTATGCCACCCATGCAATATCTGCTCTTCTGGCGAATGTCGTTGGCCAGAAAAGCCCTGTTGAGCAGTACGGATAAAATCGAACAGATCGCATTTCGCATTGGATATCAGTCAGCGAGCGCCTTCAACGTCGCCTTCACGAAATATGTAGGGATGCCGCCGGGAGTATTTCGACGCCAGAAACCCCATGTTATCTCTGTCGAGCCGCATTACTGATGAAAAGCCAGTGGTGAATACTCTTTCTGTACGCTATCACTGGCCTTGTCTTTACGCACTTTCCCCGTTAAATAAAACAGGCTTTGCGGCACCTGTTGAAGGGGGAGCCATTACGCGGATTATCTTACCTGCATCCGATATTCAATCATGCCGCTTTTTTTCGCAATCCAGTCATATAATCTTTGCGCACGATAATTTGCTTCGTGGGTGTGCCAGTAAAGATGGCTGGCATGACGTTTTCGGGCTTCTTTCTGGACATATTCAATTAACTGTTTGCCAATCTGTTTGCCGCGTGTATTTTCGCTGACATACAAATCTTCAAGATAACAGTAATCACTTTCCGCCCAGGTTGAACGGTGAAAAAGATAATGGGCGAAACCCACTACCTCGCCATTACTTTTCGCGACAGCACAGAATATCGGCTCGATTGGATTGGCAAAGCGCTCCCAGGTGCGCGTTGTGACCGCGTCAGGAATATCAACGTTATAAAATATTTGATAATTTTTCCACAGCGGCAACCAGCTTTCATAATCCATTTCACTGGCTGCTTCAATTGTGATAACCACTGTATTCATAATAACCTCTTTATTTTCTGGCTTGTTCTGTATTGGGGTGAATCATTAATTAAAAAACGCAGGCAGCGTAGGTATTGGCTTTTTTCAAACACGAAAAGCACAGGCAACGTGCCAATATATGACGCGCCTTATCGCCGCCGCTCCACCCTGCCCGTCATTGACGCTTCGGGAATAATGATAAGGTGAAAATGGCAGGTTTAGCCCCACCAATTTTTCACAATGCAGCAGACCAATTTATCTTCTGGCAGCAGACCATCCTGTTATAGACTGGATGATGACGGAAGTAATAACGGAGAAACGGATGTTTAAGCATGCCCAGCTTGAAACGGTAAAGGCCTGGATGATCGATCCGGCAAACGGTTCACTGCCTCTTCATGAAAGGATCCAGAGAGCAATACGGGCACTTATCCTGGAAGGCATTTTATCTCACGGCAAAGCCCTCCCCGCCTCGCGTGCATTAGCCATCTCACTCAATGTTTCCCGTGACACCATTGAAGCCGCCTATACGCGTCTGCATGCGGAGGGGTTTATTGAAAGACACACGGGTAAAGGCAGCTTTGTTTCCGCCAGCGCCCGATTTCTGAAATCACATTCCCGGCAACGCCAGTCCGCCGCTGAGGTACGTGAACCCACGCTCAGTGCACGGGGAAATGTGATGTACAAAAGTGGGGGGATACGCGAATTTTCATCGCCTCGCCCACTGGCGCCGGGGATCCCCGAAACTCGTCTGTTTCCGGTGCAAACCTGGGAGCGACTTGAGCGACAGGTACTAAAAGAGTATCGCCACCGTGCGCTGGAGCAAAGCCCGCCTCAGGGGACAGAGCGGTTACGCCGGGCCATCGCAGAGTATGTCAATCTGGAGCGCGGCGCGCATGCCACGCCAGAACGTATCATTATTCTGACAAGTTCCCAGCAGGCGCTCGCCCTCTGTTCTCATGTCCTGATTGACAGCGGCGATGCCATCGTGATTGAAGATCCGACCTATCAGGGGGCGCAAAAAGCGTTTAAGGCTGCCGGGCTGAACAGCCTTCCGGTCCCGCTGGATGAGAAAGGGCTGTGTATTGCGTCACTTAATGCTCTGACAGCGCCGGCGAAAGCTATCTATCTTACCCCTTCCCATCAGTACCCTACCGGCGTCACCCTGTCACTTGACCGACGGCTGGCGGTCATCGACTGGGCAAACCGTCACCAGGCCTGGATTATTGAAGATGACTATGACAGCGAGTTTCACTATGAAGGCAAGCCGATGGCCTGCGTGCAGGGGCTGGACGCCTTTAACCGGACAATCTATATCGGGACGTTCACCAAGTCTCTTTTTCCGGGACTACGCATTGCCTGGATGATTGTACCCGCAGAACTTGTTGAACCGCTGACGATGGCAAGGACGTTAATGGACGGTCATACCGCCTCCATCACCCAACTAACCGTCGCCAAATTTCTGGAGGGTGGCCATTTTGGTTCCTATGTCCGGATGATGCGGGAAGTTTATGTTGCTCGCCGTGACAAACTGGCAAGCCTGATTGAAGAGCGTCTTTCTGATTTTGTCGTTGGCATAACGCCAACGGGCGGAATGCAGATGCCCTGCCATCTCAGGAAGGGCATTTCCGAAGCAGCCGTCGCCACAGCCGCCCGACGTGCAGGTATTGATATGCTTGGGCTTGCCGAATTATATGCAAATGAACCGGCGTCAACCGGTTTTTTGATAGGTTTTGCGGCTTACACGGAGAAGGAAATAGAAGACGCTGTAGAAAAAATCGCCGCCCTTTTTCGTCTTCTCTGAGGCTTTGGCGTGTCAGCCCGACACCCGCCTCACTCCATGTGCCTGCCGCTGGCAGGCCGCCAATATCATCCTGAACGGATGCGAGCTATGTGGATTGCTAGCCTAATCGCTGCATTTCAGCGCGGCCAATACTGCGTCGCCATGCGCCAGGGGCCTGCCCGTAGTGACGCTTAAAGCTGCGGTTGAAAGACTGCTGAGAGTCAAAGCCCAACGCGATGGCCACGTTCAAAATCGGTTCGTCGCTGCGGGCTAACCGCTCGACCGATTTTTGCAGCTTTTGCGCACGAATATACTCGGCGAGACGATAGCCCGTATGCTCTTTGAAGATCCGCTGGAGGTGCCACTTCGAATAACCGGCGCGTCTGGAAACGGTATTGATATCGAGACGGCTTTCAATATTGTTGTCGATCCAGTCGAGTAAATCGTGAATAAATGCGCCATTGTTCATTTTGTTTCCTCCCGCGCGGCTTACCAAAAAAGCATCTTTGTCTGTTGCATTTAAAGGTGGCCTGCTTTTGCGGTAAATGCAAGTTTTATTATTGCATTTAAATCCCTGCCGGAAATCTGACTTCAGCCCCTGACGCAAACAGCACATAAAGTGCAACAATTATTCTTGCACTTAATTTAGCACCTCCCTACAATCGCCGCGATAGTGTATTCGCAACTGTTACAGTTTTGTGGCGATGAACGACACAAATGGCCTTAAGCCAACCCGGACAAAGGAAGTGGCGCGGCGTCCCCTGCTGCGTCTTGCCCGGCGGCTACAATTACCGGAATAAAAATAATGAGCCTGCAAAAACATTGGGTTAATTTTCGTCTGAATGCGCTGGGAGCGGTATTACTCTCCGTCATGCTCGTCGGATGCGATGAGGGTGTCGCGCAAAATGCCGTGCCACAAGCGCCCGCCGTGAGCGCCGCTGACGTGGTCGTGAAATCGATTAGCCAGTGGGATAGCTTTAACGGTCGGATTGAAGCGGTGGAGAGCGTTCAGCTACGCCCCCGTGTCTCTGGCTACATTGATAAAGTGAATTACACCGACGGCCAGGAAGTGAAAAAAGGCGAGGTGCTGTTCACCATCGATGACAGAACATATCGCGCCGCGCTGGAACAGGCGCAGGCAACGCTGGCGAGAGCCAAAACGCAGGCCAGCCTGGCGCAAAGTGAGGCCAGCCGTACCGATAAATTAATCAACACCAATCTGGTCTCCCGTGAAGAGTGGGAACAACGTCGTTCTGCCGCCGCCCAGGCGCAGGCCGACATTCGTGCAGCGCAGGCAGCAGTTGATGCCGCACAGCTTAACCTGGACTTCACCAAAGTGACCGCCCCCATTGATGGCCGCGCCAGTCGTGCGCTGATCACCAGCGGTAACCTGGTCACAGCGGGCGACAGCGCCAGCGTACTCACCACGCTGGTATCGCAGAAGACAGTTTACGTCTACTTTGACGTGGATGAGTCGACCTACCTCCACTACCAGAACCTCGCCCGCAGCGGGCAAGGCGCGTCCAGTAACCACCTGGCGTTACCGGTTGAGATTGGCCTGGTTGGCGAGGATGGCTATCCCCATCAGGGCAAAGTGGATTTTCTGGATAATCAGTTAACGCCAAGCACCGGCACTATCCGTATGCGTGCAATCCTGGATAACGCACAGCGTCAGTTCACGCCAGGGCTCTTTGCCCGTGTGCGTCTGCCAGGCAGCGCTGAGTTCAAAGCCACGCTTATCGACGACAAAGCAGTGCTGACCGACCAGGATCGTAAATATGTTTATATCGTTGATAAAGAAGGTAAAGCGCAGCGTCGCGATATTACGCCGGGGCGTCTGGCTGCCGGTTTACGCATCGTGCAGAAGGGGCTGAACCCTGGCGATAAAGTCATCGTCGATGGTTTACAAAAAGTGTTTATGCCGGGTATGCCGGTTAACGCGAAAACCGTTGCCATGACCACCAGCACCGCCCTCAACTGATCCCTTAACTGAGAATCCGACACATGGACTTTTCCCGCTTTTTTATCGACAGGCCGATTTTCGCCGCGGTGCTGTCGATTCTGATTTTCATTACAGGATTGATCGCTATCCCGCTGCTGCCGGTCAGCGAATATCCTGATGTCGTACCGCCCAGCGTGCAGGTACGCGCGGAGTATCCCGGCGCAAACCCGAAAGTGATTGCAGAGACCGTGGCGACGCCGCTGGAAGAAGCGATCAACGGCGTTGAAAACATGATGTACATGAAGTCTGTCGCCGGGTCCGATGGCGTACTGGTCACCACCGTCACCTTCCGTCCGGGTACTGACCCCGATCAGGCACAGGTTCAGGTGCAAAACCGCGTATCACAGGCCGAAGCGCGTCTTCCGGAAGATGTGCGGCGTCTGGGTATCACCACCCAGAAACAGTCGCCGACGCTGACGCTGGTGGTGCATCTGTTCTCACCCAACGGTAAGTACGACTCCCTGTATATGCGTAACTACGCCACGCTAAAAGTGAAGGATGAGCTGGCCCGTCTGCCGGGCGTTGGTCAAATCCAGATTTTTGGCTCCGGTGAATACGCCATGCGCATCTGGCTGGATCCCAATAAAGTCGCGGCACGTGGGTTGACCGCCTCCGATGTGGTGACGGCAATGCAGGAGCAAAACGTCCAGGTTTCCGCCGGGCAGCTTGGCGCCGAGCCGCTGCCGAAAGAGAGCGATTTCCTGATCTCCATTAACGCCCAGGGTCGCCTGCACACGGAAGAAGAGTTTGGCAATATTATTCTGAAAACGGCGCAAGACGGCTCGCTGGTCCGCCTGCGTGACGTGGCGCGTATTGAAATGGGCTCCGGCAGCTATGCGCTGCGCTCCCAGCTTAACAACAAAGACGCGGTCGGGATTGGTATCTTCCAGTCGCCGGGGGCCAACGCCATCGATCTGTCTAATGCGGTGCGCGCCAAGATGGACGAGCTGTCGAAGCGTTTCCCGGATGATATGAAGTGGGCGGCTCCTTACGATCCGACGGTGTTTGTTCGCGATTCCATTCGCGCAGTCGTGCAAACGCTGCTGGAAGCGGTGGTGCTGGTTGTGCTGGTGGTGATTCTGTTCCTGCAAACCTGGCGCGCGTCGATTATTCCGCTGATCGCGGTGCCGGTATCGGTGGTGGGCACGTTCAGTATTCTCTACCTGCTTGGCTTCTCGCTGAATACCCTGAGTCTGTTCGGTCTGGTGCTGGCTATCGGTATCGTCGTGGATGACGCCATCGTGGTGGTGGAAAACGTTGAGCGAAATATCGAAGAGGGTCTGGCTCCACTTGCGGCGGCGCATCAGGCGATGCGTGAAGTGTCCGGGCCGATTATCGCGATTGCGCTGGTGCTGTGCGCGGTGTTCGTGCCGATGGCGTTCCTCTCCGGGGTGACCGGTCAGTTCTATAAACAGTTTGCGGTGACGATCGCGATTTCGACGGTGATCTCGGCCATCAACTCGCTGACGCTCTCACCAGCGCTGGCTGCCCTGCTGTTAAAACCGCACGGCGCGCCGAAAGACTACCCTACCCGCCTTATCGATCGTCTGTTCGGCTGGATTTTCCGTCCGTTTAACCGCTTTTTCCACCGTAGCTCGGACGGCTATCAGGGGCTGGTGGGCAAAACGCTCGGACGCCGTGGCGCGGTGTTTGTTGTCTATGTGCTGCTGCTCTGCGCCGCGGGCGTAATGTTTAAAGCCGTCCCCGGCGGGTTTATTCCGACGCAGGATAAGCTCTATTTAATTGGCGGCGTGAAAATGCCGGAAGGCTCTTCGCTGGAACGCACCGATGCGGTGATCCGCAAGATGAGCGAAATCGGCATGAATACCGAAGGCGTGGATTATGCGGTCGCCTTTCCAGGGCTGAATGCGTTGCAGTTCACCAATACGCCAAATACCGGGACGGTCTTTTTTGGCCTGAAACCGTTCGACCAGCGTAAGCATTCTGCTGCGGAAATTAACGCGGAGATCAACGCGAAAATCGCGCAAATCCAGCAGGGCTTCGGTTTCTCCATTTTGCCGCCGCCGATATTAGGGCTGGGTCAGGGTTCTGGCTATTCGCTTTATATTCAGGACCGCGCCGGGCTTGGCTATGGCGCGCTGCAAACCGCGGTGAACACGATGTCCGGTGCGATTATGCAGACGCCAGGAATGCACTTCCCGATCTCCACCTACCAGGCTAACGTGCCGCAACTGGATGTGCAGGTTGATCGTGATAAGGCGAAAGCACAGGGCGTGTCGCTGACCGATCTTTTCGGTACGCTGCAAACCTATCTGGGGTCATCGTATGTCAACGATTTTAACCAATTCGGTCGTACCTGGCGCGTGATGGCGCAGGCCGACGGGCCATACCGCGAAAGCGTGGAAGATATTGCCAATTTGCGTACCCGTAATAATCAGGGCGAAATGGTGCCGATTGGCAGTATGGTCAATATCAGTACGACTTATGGGCCGGACCCGGTGATTCGTTACAATGGCTATCCGGCGGCGGATCTCATTGGCGATGCCGACCCCCGCGTACTCTCCTCCTCACAGGCGATGACGCAACTGGACGGAATGTCTAAGCAGATCCTGCCCAATGGGATGAATATTGAATGGACGGACCTGAGCTATCAGCAGGCCACTCAGGGTAATACGGCGCTGATCGTCTTCCCGGTCGCGGTTCTGCTGGCGTTCCTGGTTCTGGCGGCGCTGTATGAAAGCTGGACGCTGCCGCTGGCGGTGATCCTTATCGTGCCAATGACGATGCTGTCCGCACTGTTCGGCGTCTGGCTGACCGGTGGCGATAACAACGTGTTTGTGCAGGTCGGTCTGGTGGTACTCATGGGGCTTGCCTGTAAAAACGCCATTCTGATCGTGGAGTTTGCCCGTGAGCTGGAAATCCAGGGCAAAGGTATCATGGAAGCGGCGCTGGAAGCTTGTCGCCTGCGTTTACGCCCGATTGTGATGACCTCTATCGCCTTTATTGCCGGGACGATCCCGCTGATACTCGGCCACGGCGCGGGGGCGGAAGTGCGCGGCGTCACCGGGATCACGGTGTTCTCCGGTATGCTGGGCGTGACGCTGTTCGGTCTGTTCCTGACCCCGGTGTTTTACGTGACACTGCGTAAATTCGTCACGCGCGGTAAAGTGGAAAGAGAGGTTTTACCAGCCTGAGTCACTGTTGCAGATAACAAAAAACCGCCTTCACTGTGAAGGCGGTTTTTTTTCGCATATGAAAAGTATTAAAGCGCTTTTTTAAAGCGATCATCCAGTTCAGGCAGCAGATCGCACCCGCTGGTATCGGCTTTTTTGACCTTTTCCAGCGCGCTTGCCACGGTATGGCGAGCGAGTACATCTAACGACGCCTGCTCCGCTTCATCGGCAATCGATTTGAAATACCAGCACGCGTTAGCACTGACCACGCAGCGGGCCGGTATGTCGGGGCGCGACGCCCACAGTTTTTTATCTTCGATGACCGAAAGGTAGATATCGCGCAGGGTGATCTCTTCGGGCGGACGACCAAGATGAATAGAGCCGTTGCGGCCAAGCGTAGAGACGATAATCCCATCACGCGTGAGAGGTACCATTAATTTACGGATAAAGCTCGGGTTTGCTTCCAGACCATAGGCCAGAATCGCACTCGTCGAACGTTCACCCAATTGCTCCGCCATCGCTACGCTGAGAACCATCTGCAAAGCTGTCGGGAAGCGGTAATCTAACATTTTATTGTCCTGGGTCGCGGTGAATCTTGTTCTTTTTGGCACCGCAGAGGTGAATAACCAATGAGCAATAATATAACAAATACAGTCTTTTTTTTGAAGCAATCAACGCGTGACCTGGCCCGTAAAAAAGAGTTTCCACGTATGACAGAGATGTCATTCAATGCCAGATGACGACATTATCTGGTAAAAGCAAAAAAATCCTCAAGCGTGATCGATACAGGCCAGAGCCTTTCATGCCTGACCTGATTTATTTGCAAATGGAAACGATCACTTCATGCAACCAATATGCGCCAGGAACGGGGCATATATGATATTACCAAATGAACGTCTTTTTAACCCGAACCGAAAAACGGAAGTACGGTATCCATATACAGGCGAAAATTATGTATCTGACAATAGGCATAATCATGTCGAAATTCAGAGCAAGAGGCGCGAATAAGTATGAAGTGATGGCCCGGTCAATCATCATGATCGCGATACTGGCAACCAGTAGCACACTAAACGCCAGAGGTAACGCTCTCTTTTTACGCACAAAAAGAGACGTAACATAGATAACCAGGAGCAGTAAAATCAGGTTAATCCCTGCGGCAGTAAAAAGATAGGATGTCTGGTAAACAGGAATACGACCAATCATGTTCGTACCCAGTTTTAATGTCACTATCAGAGAGGTGAAATAATCGTAGGCCATGAGAAAAATATTGAGGAGTGGCAGGAACAACAGGCCACCGATTTTTCTGTAGCGCTTTTCCTCACATTCAGCACAATATTCAAGGTGTTGCGCGATCTCCTTATCACAAGTTAAGCAGGTCCATTTGAAAGGGGTCTCCGTCATTATTCATCCTTTTTAGTGTGTTCGCTCTTAACGAACTTGCTTCATTCCAGGATGAGTTAACGGCTAACCGTGAAGATTCTTTAGGGTGATTGCGTTTTTACCGTTGAGTGAAGAGTGACACGAGTATAAAAATGCCCTGCCCGTGCGAAATGGCCATGGCCCCGTAAGCTTGATTAGTTTATGAAAAAATCTTAGGCTACCCCCTAAAATATACTGGATAATCAAAGGCTAAAAATGAAAAATATAACCCCGGAATATACTGTTGTCGACTTATCGCGCTGGGCAAGGAAAGAACATTTCGACGCATTCCAGAGCTTCGCGCAGTGTACATTTAGCCAAACTGTGCAAATCGATATTACCGCGCTGCTAAAACATATTAAGGAGGTCGGCTGGAAATTCTACCCTACGATGATTTTCCTCCTTGCAAAAATAGTCAACAGGCATGCGGAATTTCGTATGGCCATCAAGAACAATGAGCTTGTCGTATGGAATGACAGCCATCCAGCCTATACGATTTTCCATGATGAAACGGAGACCTTTTCGTCATTATGGAGTCATTACGACGGTAATATTCACCACTTCCAGAACGTTTTTTCAGAAGACGTGGCGCGCTATCGCAATAACCTTTCCTATCTGCCTAAAGAAGACTCACGGGAAAATATATTTTTTGTATCGGCTAATCCCTGGGTAAGTTTTACCGGTTTTAATATCAATGTTGCCCATATGCAGAACTTTTTCGCCCCCATGTTTACCCTTGGTAAATACTACACACAGGGTGACAAAGTCTTGTTACCCCTCGCCGTCCAGGTACATCATGCCGTCTGCGATGGTTTCCATGTGGCAAGATTGATCAACGAATTACAAGAGATGAGTGATGACTTGTCGCACTATTCAGAGTCACGTAATAGCTGATGCGCCCGACATTTTTGTATGGAGCTGGCAATAAGGAGAGCAGATGGGAAAATCTCAACAACCAGGGACAGTGGAAAAATGAAAGAAAATAAACACTCTCCCTGCTTATGCTGCGGTAAGAGAACGCTCGAAGAGAGAGGGAATTATGAAATTTGCGCCGTCTGCGGATGGGAAGATGATCCCGTACAGTTTGCAGATCCTGATTTTTCGGGCGGGGCTAATTCGTTAAGTTTACATGCGTGCAGACGGGCGTGGGCGGCTGTTCAACGTAATAAGCCAACACAGTCTGAATAGCCATTTCCGCTTCGGGTTCGAAGCGGAGATATTGCATGATACACAGACCTGTTTATTACACGGCCCGTTGCAGAATTTCACCGGGCAGACCGTCAAAATCTCTGAATTCACGCGTGATAAAACTATTCTTCATCAGGATCTTTTTTGATGCCAGATTTGCAGGATCGATAATCGCAATGAGTGTAGAGACTTCAGCGTTTCTGCAGGCCTGCTCGACCAGTATTGTGGCAACTTTGCTCGCAATACCAAGCCCCCAATATTCCGGTAGCAGCATATAGCCCAGTTCGGCGGTCTTCGGTTGGTCAGCCACAGATGCCAGTTTGGCGAGGCCGATAAAATTACCCTGCTTATCATCCGTGATTCGGTAATAGCCCAAATCTGGATGGCAGGCATTCTCGTCGAGTATGAGTTTAAAATCACGAGAGGCCTCATCACAGGGAATGGCACGTTCTGTGATCATCGCCATAACATCGATATTACTGACAAGTTTTAAATAATCCGCAAAATGTATTTCAGAAAACTTTTCCAATAACAAATCCATTTATTACCTCATAAAACCATTAGCAGCCAAAATAAATATCGCATTACTCTATCTGTATGGAGAGCAGTATTGGCATTGTATCAATATGAATGCACTTTTAAAATTGATGGGACCAGAACCCGTTTTTTACATATGGTGTTTTCTGGTACGAAACAGCTAACACTGGCAGGCGAAATCAGCATGTCCATTTTTATTCTACCGCCCCTTCGCTTAAGGTGCGCTCAAATCCGTCGCCGGCAGCACAGTTCTTACCGAAAGCTCTCTGATGTCGCACAGGTAACGAATGTATAAGCGAAATTTTTCAGTCAAACCGTCGAACCAACTTTTTCCAACCTCCGACGCCCTGCTCCCTGTTTATTCACCGGTATATCAGGACCCGCACTAAGTAGACAGACTCTGTATGGGGGCGGGAGGTCAGATAAGAGCGAGGAGAGGAAGTTCTCGATTGTTCTCATAGAGAAGGAAGGTGCTCATCATACCGGAGAGGCGTATAAACTATCACAGACAGTTTCAGGCTCACAAAGTAAGATCGTTATGTAGATCCGTATGATTTCGAGCCTTTTGGCCCTGAAATTCAACAGATGTTAGCTTATAATGGTGTAGTTTTGGTCACGGGAACCAGAAGCAATCCCGCAATAAAAAATATTGGGAAAGTAGCGACAAAAAATGAATATAGATTAACTGAGAAAAAATTTTGCAAAGCTTAGTTGATATTTGATCAGATAGTGCAACGCTAATTAATAATTAAACTGTAACTTAATATAGTTTCAAAGTGAATGATAGGAGCCGCAATGAATTACAATATCAATATTACTGAGGGATATCCATCCTTGCTTAACCTGGATAATACCTCTGGGTTGTATTCTTACTTTGCGATAGATCCCATTTGTGAGAATGACAAGATCGTTGTGAGTGCCAAATATCTAGAAATAAATGCTGATAAAGATCTTTGGTGTTGCCAGGCCATTGATGAAAACCCTCAGGGAGTAATTGCGAAAGTTGCTGATAGATTTGTTTCTGAAAATTCATTAGTATCATTCTTGTTGAGAAGGGCTAAAATAGTTGCCGAAGGGGATGTTACATATTGTATGTGTCTCGATAATGTAAAGGAAAAAATTTTTCATTCCCTTCCCATATCTTTCACTACTGGGAGTAAATATATTTGGCTATCAGGAAAGAGTTTGGATTATGCGGATTTCAATATAGGGTTGTATGTCTTTTTCTCGGGTAGTTTATATCTTCATTTTGAGGACAGAGATGTTATATTGCAGATGGAGAATTTTAAAAGCAACTTGAATATGGAAGACGTTCAAATCATTAATAAGTCGCAAGATATATTCAACAGAAAGAGAGATATGTTCATTGGACATGAGGTCTTTAATAATAAAAAATCACCTTTTTTTGATTTCGATTTTCTAACGAGCTACTTTGCGCATACAGAATATACAAATTTAGCGTTAAGAGATTTTCGAGATGATTTTAATTAATCAATCCTTCTTAACTATATATGCGTGCCCGCTGATTTCTATAATTAAAACAGAAGGTAATACATGATTTAACGCTGCCATGACCCATAGCCTTCCTCATTGTGATCAGATTGCAAATATACCACCCAGGCGGATCATATGCTTTTCGATATTTGTCCAGTTCACACCGTAACCTTCGCGATATCCGCTTTTTGCATACAGAAGAAACTCATGCCCGGCAAGGTCAGTAGTGAACCAGAAATGGACATCACATCAAAATCCATAATGGATGACAGCAGGTTGGGTAAGCCTGTTTCCTGGACGGCTATGTTGAATTGTCTTTTTCCTCGTGTGGTTTGCAACTTTTATTGATTTGATTGATGAAATCTGGATATTTTTGTTGAACCCCACCGAAGGAAATGATCACAATGATTTTAATAAGATCGGCAGAATCAAAAGATATTCCCTCTCTAAAAAAGCTTTTTCTACAGTTGGGCTATCAGACAGACACTGAGAGCTTAGAACAACGTATCTGTGAGACGCAGAGTACGCTTTGTACTTTAGTGGCTGAATTAGATAAGGAAGTTTGTGGAGTTGTTGTTATAAACTTTATCACACCTGTTCATGAAAATAACTTATGGGCATTAATTTCAGCTCTGGTCATAGATGAGTCGTCACGTGGGGCGGGGATAGGCCAGCAACTTCTGATTGCCTCTGAGCGCATGGCCCTCGATAAAAAATGTTCTCAGATTGAGCTTTCAAGCAGTGAAAGAAGAACCAGAGCGCATAAATTTTATGAAGATAACGGATACAAAGAAGTAAGGAAGCGCTTTGTAAAGCTCCTTGCTAAGTTGCCCGAGGTTTATTAACCCTGCAGGGTGATAGCACAGTCCGCGCCTGGCACAGAGCGGATAAACCGACTGAACAAAAGGCCTGCTATGAGCGAACATCTCGCGTTATATGCAGGCCTGTTTTTACACTGCCCGTTGCCGAATTTCACCGGGCAGACCGTCAAACCCTCTGAACTCACGGGTAATAAAGCTCTTCTCGTCAGGATCTTTTTTGATGCCAGATTTGCAGGATCGTAAATCGCAATGAGGCCTGATATTTCAGGGGTTCTGCAGGCTGCTCAACCAGTATTGTGGCAACCCTGCTCGCAATACCAGGCCACCACTATTCCGGCAGCAGCATAGAGCCAAAACAGACTCATTTTGCGGTCATCGCGGGATCCGCAAGCATTGCATCGGCGATATCCAGCATTACCCGCAGGCGATCCATATGCCGGAGGTCATAGTGATACCCCACCCATATATCTTTGGACGGCGGCGGCTCCGGCATATGAATCGACTGTAATCCAGGTATGGCATCGCCAATAGGTCGTGGCAATACGGCAATCCCCATTCCACGCTGGCACATCTGCGCCTGAACGGCCCTGCTGGTACTGGTGACCACTCGCCGGGACTGAGGGAACCTGTCGAGCAGCCAGGCCACGTCGGAAAAGTGGGACTGTGCCGTATTCATAAGGATAAGCCCCACTGCGGCCGGATCATGTTGCGCGATATACGCGGTTTCCGGCGTTCCATACAGCGCATAGGGCATACTCATCAGGCGACGCTGGACAATATCCGGTTCGGTAAAGGGAACGATGCGAAAGGCGATGTCAGCATCACGACGCGAGAGATTGAGTAAGCGGTAGCTTGCGATAATTTCCGGGACAATGGCCGGATGGCGGCGCGTCAGTTCGACCAGAACAGGCGCCAGAACATAGTTAGCAAACCACTCTGCTGATGAGATTCGCAATATCCCCTCAAGACGTTCGTGATTCCCTGCCAGGCGCCGTTCCATCGCCAGCGCGGAATCTTCCATCGCTTCTGCCAGCGTCATGACCCTGTCGCCAGCATCCGTCAGTACCAGACCTTCATTT
The DNA here is from genome assembly GCF_015167655.1 of Citrobacter sp. BDA59-3. Lineage (NCBI taxonomy): Bacteria > Pseudomonadati > Pseudomonadota > Gammaproteobacteria > Enterobacterales > Enterobacteriaceae > Citrobacter > Citrobacter sp. BDA59-3. The sequence continues at coordinate 2,162,835 of NZ_CP063427.1, read as the reverse complement.
GTCCGACGAAATAGCGCTTGCTGTGCCTCATCCTCAAGCGCCTTTATCCTGCGCCCCACCGTTGGATGGCTCACGCCAAGGCTGCGTGCAGCCTCCCCAAAAGACCCCTTACGGATGACTGCAAGAAACACCCGGACATCGCCCCATTCCATGCCATTGTCTCACCGTTCAAAATTGAACATCGAATATACAAAAGTGTCAGTTCCAAAACAATTATGTAAATATCACCATAGCCTTCTCAATAAACCGCCCTGGGCGGCGATTTCAGGAGGCTTACGGCATGAACAAATTACAAGACAACGTTGCCATCGCGACCGGGGGCTCCAGCGGCATCGGGACTGAACCGTTAGCAGATGAGTGTCCTGTGTCGACACATTCCATCACGCAAGCCGAGCCGCGTCGCTGGGCCATGTTTGTCATTTTACTGGTCGGCGCATTTTTGCCGCCGCTCGATTTTTTTATCGTCAATGTTGCGCTGCCTGCCATGCAAAGCGAGCTGGGCGCCTCCTCTTCCGCTGAACAACTGGTCATTTCATCCTATGCCGCCGTCTATGCGGTGACATTAATTACCGGTGGCCGGCTGGGTGATATTTATGGTCGCGGGAAGATGTTTTTTCTTGGGCTTATCGGTTTTGCTGCGGCATCGGTACTGTGCGGTTTAGCCTGGTCACCGTGGGTATTGATTACCGGGCGCATGTTACAGGGCGCCACGGCCGCCATTATGGCGCCTCAGGCGCTGGCTTCCGTGCAGGCTATTTTCCCGGAAGCGGAGAAGCCGTTAGCGCTGAGTATCTATGGCGCAGTGTTTGGCCTGGCCTCCGTTATCGGACAGGTTTTGGGTGGCCTATTGATTTCTGCGGACCTGTTTCATCTGGGATGGCGAACTATTTTTCTCGTTAACCTGCCGGTGGCGCTGCTGGTTATTCTCTTTGGCCTGCCATTACTGAAAGAAACGCGGGCGCAATCTGTACAGCGACTGGATCCCGTCGGCATGTTGCTGGCAACAGTCACCCTGAGCGCGTTGATTATACCGTTGACCGAAGGCCGTGAGGCGGGATGGCCCTGGTGGACGTGGCTGTTATTTCTTGCGGTCCCGCTGCTGGCCTCTCTGTTATGGCGTTATGAACGTCATCTTAAGCAAAATGGCGGCTCGCCGCTGCTTGATCCGGCGGTGTTAGGCGCGTCGGGACTGGGACAGGGACTGGCGATCGTTTTGCTGTTTTATTCCATCGGCGCCTTCTTTCTTTTGTTTTCTGTTTATCTGCAAGGCGCCTTGCATTTAAATGCCCTGGCCGCAGGCCTGCTTTTCCTGCCATTCGGCGTCGGCTTTCTGACTGGACCGTTGCTGACGCCTTACCTGAGGCGTTTTGTCGGAAATTACCTGAGTACGATCGGGATGGGATGCGAAACATCAGGCTTAGCAGGCCTTGCCTGGCTGATTGCCAGTACGCTGACGGGCAACTCTCCCGCGATGCTGCCGCTTGCAGTACTCCTTTTTGTTACTGGTCTTGGCCAGGGGCTGGCAATGCCAACGCTGGTGCGGATGGTGACTGGCCGTGTTGCCCCGGCATTTTCAGGAATGATTGCCGGAGTGACCAGCTCGACATTACAAATCAGCACTGCGCTGAGCGTCGCCGTCATCGGCGGCATTTTTTACAGCATGCTGGACACCGATAAAAGCGGAGCCAATATCACGCATGCCTTTATCGTGGCGCTTCTGGCGATGGCGGTATGTCTGGCGGCAGGCGCCGGACTAAGTATCCGGCTTATCCGGCGCGCCTCTGGTCTCCCCTCAGATCCGGCCAGCCGCACCCCGCAGCGATCTTAGTGCGATTCGCCTGAATGATGACGTAACCCGCTGGCAAGCAGCGTAAACACCTTAATAACGTCTGGCAGTCTCTTTTGCGGAGCGTCGCTCGCGGCTATCAACAGTGCAGCATTAAGCGCCGCTCCGTTCAACAGATGCGCAGCGGCCGTTGCATCCATCTCTTTGACGACCTTGCGTTCAATCATGCTTGTCAGGGTTTGTCGGGTGGATTCGAGGCAGCTATTCTGGCTGGGCCATTGAGCGGGATCGCCCAGGAAAGCCGGGCCGTCAAGCAGGACAATACGCCTCACTTCGGGGTCCAGCGCCATCTGAATGTAGGCAATGCCTTCGGCCAGCAATCTCTCCCAGTCATCGCTGGCTGTTGCGGCAGCAGCTTTTGCGCGCTTAGCCATTTCGCTATCTATCTGGGTGACGACCGCGGCAAGTAACCCCTTTTTATCGCCAAAGGTGTGATAAAGCGCACCGCGTGTCAGACCCACACTTGCGGTTAATTCATCCATTGATGCATTAGCAAAGCCTTTTTCTGCAAAGGCCTTACGCGCGGCTGAAATCATTTTTGCGCGATTTTCTTCCATCGCCTCGATTCGGCGGTTAACAGCCATACCCTCTCCTTTTTGACATACATCGCGTATCTCACTTGACATACGTGATGTATGTGATAATTATTACACATACATCACGTATGTTAAATCATTCCATCCTGTATTGCTTCATCTGCGCTATCTATTTGAAAAGAGAAAACCCTATGATTCAACGCGAACCTGTTTTTCCTGCTCATCGCCATGCTCTCTATAATGAACACGGTTATTCCGCCGCGATCCGTTCAGGCGACTTGCTGTTTGTTTCTGGTCAGGTCGGAAGCCGGCCAGATGGCACGCCGGAACCCGATTTTGCCGCTCAGGTGCGACTTGCCTTCGATAACCTGAAAGCGGTTCTTGATGCTGCTGGATGTACCTTTGATGATTTGATTGATGTCACGACCTTTCATACCGATCCCGAGAATCAATTTCCCGCCATTATGCAGGTTAAGCAGTCTGTTTTTCCGCATCCCCCTTATCCAAACTGGACTGCTGTTGGCGTCAACTGGCTTGCAGGATTCGATTTTGAAATTAAGGTAATTGCCCGAATTCCTGCGCATCAGTCATAACCAGAGGAAACAGGTCAATTTATCAGTAGAACTGACATGAAAATCGCCAGACGCCGTCTGGTGATTTGTGAAAATAGCCAATGCCGTTGTCCGCCCACATCCAGTTAACTTTTTCTTCAGATCCCACCTGAAAGACGAAATCCTCAAGCCCGACGCCATGTTGTATTTCCGCAGGGTATCCGCCAACTTTGGTTCCCCCGTAGCGGCTAAAGTCCTCAAAGAAACTGTCACTGGCTGGTTCATCATCGTTTACGGCAGAAAGATCAAGAATATCCCAGGCATCCTCCCAGCCCGGCGCATCATCATTCACACTTAACCATCGCACAGGAAACGCGCGATACGGCGTGGCCAGTTCAGGTAATAATTCAAGCCCATCAAGCGTGGCATATTCACGAATTAGCCAGCCTTCACCATGGGGTTGGTCAAAAGGATGGCTTTCCATATTATGAAAGAGAACCAGAAGAGCGACATTCTCGAGTTGTTCAGGAATAACAGGAAGCTCATCGATACGAATCTGAAGAAGCGGAAACATCGGTTTCCCTCTCCAGACAGGCAGTCCTTCACCTGCAAGCGATACTCCTTTTAAAAACCATGAAGTAAGAGGATCTGCACTGGGGCGAAAACCACCTACCTGAGCCACCGATGCGGGACGCAATTTGGACCTGAGATCTTCTAAAACTAACGCACTTTCGGATTTCATCTTCGTTGCCTTGCGTATGAGGATATTCTCTTAATATCGGGGATTCAGACCTGCTCATTATATATAAAAATGCTTCCCGGAAAGGCCCGGACCAAAGAAGACCTCAGTAACCCTTTCTCAAAACAGGTGACTTTTCACCCTCCCCCTGTTAGCTTCATCTGATGATAAAAATCTGTTCAGTATCTTCTTATGCGTTAATTATTATCACCTGCCCCTGTCAGGTGGGATAACGCTCGTCATTTTCCCGCCGATAAGGCGGGCCTTACCGGTAATCATCCAGTGAGGCAAACCATGAATACGGATACACCTGTCAAAGCAGTAAAACCAACTCTTCACCTTTTATGTGGAAAAATCGCTTCGGGTAAATCCACGTTAACTGCAAGATTGGGGGCATCGCCAGGCACGATCATTATCAGTGAGGACACGTGGCTGGCTGCGCTCTATAAAGATGAAATACAGTCCGTCGCGGCGTATGTGCAGTGCGCAGCAAAGATCAAAAATGCCATGAAGCCACACCTGGTATCCTTACTGAACGCTGGTGTTTCGGTCGTTCTGGATTTTCCGGCAAATACACGGGCGAATCGTGAATGGATGATGAGTATCATTACGGCGTCGGGTGCTAATAATTGCCTGCATTATCTCAACGTCTCTGACGATATATGCAAAGCCCGTTTACGTGCCCGTAACGCCGAAGGCGCACACGATTTTGCGGCAACAGATGAAGAGTTTGAAATGATAACGCGTTATTTCACAGCACCGAGTGCAGATGAAGGGTTCACTATTATTGAATACAGCTAAAATAGTGAACCTGAGCCGTCAGCAGACGGCTTTTTAATGCCCGTATTTATTCAAAGCATTTTCTCTACGTTATCTAACCAGTCGGGAAGATGTTCTTTGTACCAGTTAAGATACAAAGGAAAGGTTGATTTTTTCCGCTCATAAAGCAGCGTAATCACTTCGGTGACGATCCATGCTTTAGCAATAGCCATTTCCCTCGCCAGCGCTGTGGAATTACGCTGACCCGATAACTGGCAATAGCGTTCAGCAAGATCAGTAAAGGCGTGTTTCGTTCCCATTCCTTTTATAAGGGGAGCCAGATCGATGGCCGGGCTTCCTCTTCCAAACCTTTCCCAGTCGAAAAGCACCACATCACCGTTCGCTCTTCTTCCCCAATTACCGGCATTGCTATCGCCAGAAATCAGATTCTGATAACCAAACAAAACATCGCTACACTGCCGGAAGTGCCGAAATTGTCGTGCACTTTTGTCGGGTAATGCCAGGAGCAGAAGAGCGTGCTCAAGCGCGGAGTCTGACCATGCATGGTTGTGGTAAAGCCACTGCGGACTGGCGGTGTATCGATGTAAGTTTCCGAGCATAGCGAGTATTTCATCTGCGCAGACTTCATCCTGGTCAACTTCACGGGGGATATATTCCAGTCTTAGCCTGCGTAACTCAGGATCGGCAGATAACAGTTTTGGTACCGCAACGCCTGCGTGGGTGAGTGCATTGGCAGCCTGTTGATAAAAATGGTACTCCACCTCACCAACAGGACATTTCTCGATGAACTGATAACCCGCTTCATCCACAAGAAGCGCCACTCTGGCTACCCCCATTCGGGATAGATTTTCAACTGACATAGCTCACTCCCTCATCAGGTATTTTTCTGGTACTCCGGTGTTTAAAGCGATGGCATTTATGCGCGAATAAAATCGACAAAGGCCCGCAACGCGGTCGGCAGATTCCGCCGCCCGGAGTAGTAGAGGAAAAATCGCCCCGGCGGCGCGCTGAAGCTATCCAGTAGAGACACCAACCGACCCGCGGCTACCTCTTCTCTCACCATCGCCTCGTAAACGTAAGCAATGCCTGCACCGTCGCGTGCAGCCTGAATCATTAACATATCGTCGTCGAACACCAATGGGCCAGCAACAGCGACGGTCAGCGATTTTCCTGAGACCAGAAATTCCCAGTGATAGTGGCGGCCACTTGGAAAACGGCGGCAAACACAGGCGTGCTCCAGCAGTTCGTCCGGCGTTTTCGGCGCGTCACGCAATTTCAGGTAAGACGGCGACGCAACACAAACGAAACGTTGCGGCGGGCCGACAGGGACAGCCACCATATCTCCGGCCAGGCTTTCGCCAAAACGGATACCCGCGTCAAAGCCACTGTCCACGATATCAGCCAGGCCGTCGTCAGTCACAACGTCGACTTTTACGCACGGATACTTCGCCACAAATCCCGCCAGTATCGGGGCCAGCACCAGCCAGGCCGCCGGACGCGGTACATTCAGACGCAGCGTGCCTGCGGGTACCGCCTGTAATGCCGTCACGTCGGCGAGCGCATCGGCGACATCACGCAAAGCAGGAGCGAGCCGGGCCAGCAGGCGATTGCCTGCCTCGGTGGGCGTAACGCTGCGGGTGGTGCGGTGGAGCAGACGCACGCCCAGTCGCTCTTCAAGTCCACGCATGGCATGGCTCAGGGCCGAGGCAGAGACACCCCGCTCAGCGGCCGCTTTACGGAAGCTTCGATGCCGTGCCACGGCTTCAAAGGCGTCAAGTTCATGCAGATCGATTGTCATATTGATGAGAGTTATTCAGCAGTTCATCAAACATAACATGGCTTATCGCCTGCTATCTACCGTGACACACTGGCGCCGTCTACTTGATTGAGGAGTTAAACCATGCAACACAGAAGACTGGGGAATGCCGATTTCACTATCTCACCTATCGGGCTGGGAACCTGGGCCATCGCGGGGGCGGGCTGGGAATTTGGCTGGGGAGCGCAGGATGACGAAGAAAGCCTGTCCGCGCTGGAATACGCCGTGGAACGCGGCGTGAACTGGATCGACACCGCCGCCGTTTACGGTCTGGGTCATGCCGAGGAAATTGTCGGAAGACTGCTGCGCCGGGTGCCGGCTTCGCGCCGTCCGTTAGTCTTCACCAAAGGCAGCCTGGTCTGGGATCCGATAAGTCGGCAGATTTCGCACTCCCTGGCACCGGATTCGTTGCTTCGGGAGATTGACGCAAGCCTGCGCCGCCTTCGGACAGAAACTATCGACCTGTATCAGATCCACTGGCCTGCCTTCCCGGCAGACGGCCCGGATGACGGCATTGAGGCGGCGCTCTCAGTGCTGGACAGGGCTCGTCGGCAAGGAAAGATCCGCGCCATCGGCGTCTCCAATTTTAACGTCGCACAACTCAAGCGCGCCCGGGCCGTTACGGAGATTACCTCGCTCCAGCCGCCTTATTCAGCACTCATGCGCGAGGTCGAATCTGACATTCTGCCCTTCTGTGAGCAAACGGGTGTCGGCGTCATCGCCTATTCGACCCTGCAATCAGGTTTGCTAAGCGGTGCGATGACGCGTGAACGCATCGCCCGCCTCCCCGATGACGACTGGCGCAAAACCCGCAGTCCGGACTTTCGGGAGCCACGGCTGACCCAAAACCTTGCGTTGGTGGAAACCTTCCGTCGGATTGGCGATCGCCACGGGCTGACACCCGCGGCGGTGGCGATTGCCTGGGTGCTGAGACAGCCTGCCATATCCGGTGCGATTGTCGGCGCGCGCCGCCCGGCACAGGTCGACGGTCTGCTGGGGGCTGCCGGGTTCAGACTGAGCGAGGACGAACTGGCCGAAATCGCGCCGTTTCTGCCCGAAGGCATGGGCACCAATGTGCCAGAAGAAACGGCGTCCTGAATAGCGTCCCTTTATCCTTAATGGAAAAGGTCGCCACTTCTCACTCAGCGCTTTGGGCTGTTCATCCGGCACAAAGCGCACTCTTTTGCCGGGTATTTATACGGCGACCGGTTTTGTCCGCACGCCGACAAATACAATGAACATCGCCGTCAGCAGCAGTAACCCGCTGCCGGTGAAGACACCGCTTGCCCCGCTGACGTCGAATATTGCCCCACCGCCTGCCGCGCCCGCGCCAATGGCAAGCTGCACCGATGCCACCAGCAGCCCGCCCGCGCTTTCCGCCTCATCCGGCACGGTCGTCGCAAGCCAGGTGCTCCAGCCTACCGGCACCATGCCAAAGGCAAAGCCCCACAGGGTAACCAGCAAGCCATCCAGCAACGCCAGATGCCCAAACAACACCATCGCAACCGCCATCAGCCCCATTCCAAACGGCACCAGCGCCAGGGTCAGGTGTAAATTGCGCGATAGCAGATGCCCGGCGAGGGAGGTGCCGACAAAGTTTGCCAGCCCAAATCCCAACAGGATCAACGAAATGCTCTCCACACTCACCTGCCCGACTGTCTCCAGAAAAGGTCGCAGATAGGTGAAGAAGGCAAAATGTCCGCTGAAAATCAGAATACTCGCCAGCATCCCGCCCACCATGCCCGGTCGACGCAGTACGCGAAACAGTGCGCTCAGGCTGCTACTGTGTTCCGGTTTCATGGATGGCAGCACCCATAATTGCCACAGCAGCGCCAGCGCGCTCGGTGCGGTTGAAAGAAGAAAGACATTACGCCAGCCAATAATACTGCCCAGATAGCTGCCGAGCGGTGCGGCGACGACTGTTGCAAGCGACACGCTGGAAAAGATAATCGCCAACGCTTTTGGCACCTGGGCGATTGGCACCAGCCTTAGCGCGGTGGCGGTCGACATCGCCCAGAAGCCGCCAATCGCCACGCCTAACAGCAGACGCCCAAGCAGCAACACATGCAGCGAGGGGGCAAAGGCCACCAGCAGACTGGAGACGATTTGCAATACCGAAAAGAAAATCAGCACCCAGCGACGGTCGATATTTTTCGTAGCGGCGGCAATCAACAGCCCACTCAGCAGTGCCACCAGTGCCGTGGCGGTCACCGCCTGCCCGGCCATCCCTTCGCTTACCCCCAGACTCGCCGCCATGGGCGTCAATAAACTGGCGGGTAAAAACTCGGCGGTAATCAAACCAAACACCCCAAGCCCCAGTGAATAGACGGCTCGCCAGGCGGGCTTTACGGGCGCAGTCACCTCTCTCACCGCAACATCTGCATTCATTTGTTCTCTCCCGTCATAAAATGTGACCTGTGTCGCAAAGCATAGGAAGTTCCCCACGGACGATCTATGACATATAATCTCCAATTATTGATAATTCGTCCGGAGTTGTAGCGATGGCGGTTCAGACACCCGATCTCATCAGCGAGTTACTGCGCGGTATGCGCCTTTCTGGCGTGAAATACCGCCGCTTTGAGGCCAGCGCGCCGTTCGGTTTCGCCTTCGACGCCGCGCCCGGTAAAGCACAGTTTCATTTCGTTAGCCGTGGCCCGGCGGTACTACGGATGGAGAGCGGTACCCGTTTTGCGCTCAACAGCGGCGATGCGCTGTTTATTCCCAACGGCAACGCTCATGCCCTGCTCTCGGATGACAACGCGACGGCGACGCCGGTCTCCGCATTTCAGGGCGAAGCCATTTGCGGCTCGGTCTGCCAAATCACCTGCGAACCCTGCAAAGGCAGTGAAAACGTGGTGATATTCAGCGGTTGTATGGATTTCGAACTGGGCGGGATGCAGCCGTTGATTAAAGCGATGCCGGAAGTGATGATGGTCAGTAAGCTGATGTCAACCTGGCCGGAAATTCACCCCCTGCTTGCCGCCATGGAGCGCGAATCAATGACCCGTCAGGTCGGGTTTGCGGGTATCCTGGCGCGGCTGGCGGATGTGGTGGCAGCGCTGATTGTACGCGGTTGGGTGGAAGCGGGTTGCGGCAAAGCCACCGGCTGGGTGCAGGTGCTGCGCGACCCACGGCTGAGCCGGGCGATTTACGCCATGCATCAACAGCCGGGCATTAACTGGAGCGTGGCGGATCTGGCAAAAGAGGCAGGAACATCCCGCTCTGTCTTTGCCGAACGTTTCCTCTCTGCCACCGGTAGCACCCCGGCAAAATATCTCAGCGAGCTACGTATGCGGCTGGCGATCCAGTACATTAGTCATGAAAACCAGGCTATCGAAACCGTAGCGCTGCGACTGGGCTATGGTTCGCTCGCGGCATTCAGCCGGGCCTTTAAGCGCATTGTCGGCCACCCGCCGGGCGCCCTTCGCGAGACCGCCCAGTCACAGCCGGAGTTATGAGGGTTTGCACCGGTTGAAGACTACTGGCGAAGATGTCCGGCAATCATCTCTGACAAGGCGTTTTCTTCACCCAACCGGGCGAGCCGTTCTGTTATGGCATCAAAATACCGATCATCGGCTTTTGCCACGCAGATGGCCTGTTGAATTTCGGTGAAATCATCCTGCAACACGCGAAAGCCTGGATTGTTTTGGGCTGCGGCCTCAAGCGGCTGGCGAATACCGGCGGCCATCTCACCTTCCCCCGCTAAAAAAGCATCAATCGCCGCCTGAGAAGATGAAAGGCGGTTCAGCGTTGCATGATGTAACTCGCGTGATAGCCAGAGGTCATAGGCCGCGTTCTTACCCACATTGATGACGACACCCGGCTTATCCATATCGCTAACGCTTCGCCAGTCACTCTGTTCGCGCACCAGCAAGGTCCCTTTAATGGTGATATACGGGGACGTAAAGCGCAGGCGATCCTCGCGTTTGGGATCGATTGCCAAAAAGGCAATATCCCAGACGTCCTGACCGGCGTCCTCAACCACCTTCCCGGCGGCAGGATAAGTGATGAATTCCGGTCGGCAATGCAGATGACGGGCGATATCTTTTGCCAGTTCAACGGTGATACCTGCTGGCTGACCATCAGGCGTCAACGAGGCCAACACAGCATTACCTAAATTGATGGCAAAACGCAGGGTGGGTAACGTTTCATCTGACATGAGCTTCTCCTGTGCGCAACGCGGTGTGATCGGTTCTCCCGTCAGGAAAAGATAGCAACAGGCCGTTCGTCATGCGCGGGCAATCTGCAATTGAATTGCCCGCGCATGATTGCTACGCCCCACTTTCCAGCCGCTGGCGCTTACGAAGATTAGGGAACCACTTCATCCACAGCGCCACCACCACCAGCGTACCGATACCGCCAATGGCCGCGGCAGGCACGGCACCAAGCCAGGCGGCAAGCATCCCGGACTCGAACTCACCCAATTGATTTGAAGTATTGATAAAAATGGAGTTCACCGCGTTGACGCGCCCGCGCATCTCATCCGGCGTGTCGAGTTGTACCAGCGAGCCACGAATGACCATGCTGACCATATCACAGCCGCCCAGCGCAAAAAGCGCCAGCAGCGACAGCCACATCCAGCTCGACAGCGCGAAAACCAGCGTGGCAACACCAAACCCCGCCACACTCATAAACATGATCATCCCGACATTGCGCTTAAGCGCACGATGGCTTAACCAGAAGCCCATCAGCAACGCCCCCACGGCAGGGGCGCTACGCAGCACGCCCAGACCAATGGGGCCGGTGTGCAGCACATCGTGAGCGAAAATCGGCAGTAGCGCCGTTGCCCCGCCCAGCAGGACAGCAAAGAGATCGAGGGAGATAACCCCTAAGACATCCGGGCGCTTACGGATAAAATCGACACCGGCAAACAGTGAGGAAAGCGTCGGCGGGGTACGCGGCGGCAGCGCCTGCTCATAGCGCAACGTCAGCACCAGCATTAACGAGAGCAGATACAGCCCCGCCGTCACCGCATAAACCACCTCCGCACCAGCCGCATACAGGAAACCGCCCAGTGCAGGCCCGACAATCTGCGCCGCCTGGCCGGATACCGCGTTGGCGGCCGTAGCTCGCGGCAAAATCGAGGTGGGCACCAGTGCAGGTAGCATTGAGATCATCGCCGGTGATTCAAGGGTTTTCGCCGAAGAGATAATAAAAATCAGCGACAGGATCACCCCAACACTGGCATCCCCTTTCCAGGTCAGCCAGGCGAGGAGCGCAATGGCCGCCCATTCCAGTATCTGACCAAACATCACGACCCGACGGCGATCAAACTGGTCGGCAATATGTCCGGCGGGCAGTGCGAGAATAACGGAAGGGAAAAATTGCACCAGGCCTATCATGCCCAGCCAAAAGGCACTGTGGGTTTGCGAATAGATTTGCCAGCCAACGATGATAGACAACATCTGAAAGCCGAAGCTTGAGCTGGTGCGCGCCAGCCAGAACGAGACGAATGAGCGATGTTGCAGTAAACGGCCATCGTTGCCGGACAACAGTGGTGCCATAGAAAATCCTATAAAAGTGGTAAGCCAGGACATGATGTTTGCCCGGCGGTGGTTCCTGGTTCCCGTTTAGTGAATGCGGTAGCGCCTGGGATACGCATAGCATTATTCAGTACATGTCAGTTAAGTGGACCAGGTTCCATTCACTAATGCTCATGTGAACTCTGTCACGATCAGCCTCGTGAACGGGTAAAGGGGGCCACCGCGGCCCCCTGCTCAATCCCCGCGGCCCCATCGAGGGTAGCCACGGGTTTCATTGCGTCCAAAATGGCTGTGTCGTGGACGGAACCTTTCCTTCTCGCTAATATAACGTCCCTTCCCACTCTTATTAATGCCCCGCCGCTGGCGCTGCCCCCGGCGCACCGGCGCGAATAAACGGCGGTTTCGCAAACCAGATAATCACCACCAGCACCATAAACCCCCACCCCAACAGCCAGAAATAGTCGATGGTCGACATCATATAGGCCTGCTGTTCGATGGTTTTATCCACCGCGGCAAGGTGCTGCTGCGTGACGCCCCCCATCTTATTGAGGTAATCCATGGCAGGCGGGTGATACATCGAGACACTCTCGGTCAGATTCGCATGGTGAAAGACCTCACGCCGCGACCACAGCCAGGTCGTCAGTGACGAGGCAAAAGAGCCTCCCAGCACGCGGAAGAAAGTCGCCAGACCGGAGCCTTCCGCCACTTCATTGCCATGCAGGTTCGACAGCACAATCGTGGTGATCGGCATAAAGAACAGCGCTACACCGATACCCATAAACATCTGCACTTCGGCGATAGTGCGAAAATCCACGCTGGTGTTGAACTGCGCACGCAGCAGACACGACACTCCCATGGTCAGGAACGACAGCGACGCCAGAATCCGCAGATCGACCCGGTTGGCATAACGCCCCACGACAGGCGTGAGCAGCAGCGGCAGGAAGCCCATCGGCGCCGCCGCCAGCCCCGCCCAGATCGCGGTGTAGCCCATCTGGGTTTGCAGCCACTGCGGCAGAATAATGTTGATGGCAAAGAACGCCGCGTAGCCGAGCATCAGTGTGGTGGTGCCGATGGCGAAGTTGCGGTCGGCAAACAGCCGCAGGTTCACAATCGGATGGCGCTCGCCAAGCTCCCAAATCACAAAGGAGATCAGCGCAATCGCTGAGATCACCGACATAACAATGATCTCGGTCGACGAGAACCAGTCGAGATCGTTGCCTTTATCCAGTACCACCTGCAACAGACCCACCCCCAGCACCAGCAGCATAATGCCGATGTAATCAATGGGGGCATGGGTGGTGGTCTCCTCACGTTCGCGCAACTGCGTCCACACGACGATGGCCGCAAAAATACCGATCGGCACGTTGATATAGAAAATCCACGGCCAGGAGTAGTTATCGGTGATCCAGCCCCCGGTAATCGGCCCGACGATGGGCGCCACCACGGTCACCATCGACAGCAGCGCCAGCGCCATGCTGCGTTTGGTGGTCGGGAAGATAACCAGCAGCAGCGTCTGGCACATCGGGAACATGGGCCCGGCGAAAAACCCCTGCAGCGCACGGAAGATAATCAGCTCGGTCATGCTATGGGCAAAGCCGCACAGGAACGAGGTCAGAGTAAACAGTGTGACCGATCCAACAAACAGCTTAAGTTGCCCAAAGCGCCGGGTAAACCACCCGGTCAACGGCAGTGCAATGGCATTACAGACTGCAAACGAGGTGATAACCCAGGTGCCCTGGTCCGAACTCACGCCAAGGTTGCCGGCGATGGTCGGCAACGCCACGTTGGCGATGGTGGTATCCAGCACCTGCATGAAGGTCGCCAGCGACAGCGCAATGGTGGCGAGCAGCAGGCTGGGTGGCGTAAAGGCCGCCTTATCTTGCATAACGCCCCTCTTAGCGGCTGCTTGCCGCTACGGACTGACTGTTGTCATGAAGGATTTTCGCCACCATCTGATCGGCTTTATCCAGCGCGTTCTGGTACACATCGGTGGTAAAGCGCGGTGCTGCGACCGTTTTTTGCGGCAGCAGATGGCCTTCGGTGTCGCGGATATCCACTTTGGCAAACATCGACAGCCCGACACGCAGCGGATGTTTCTCCATATCGTGCGGGTCGAGGGTTATACGCACCGGCAGACGCTGAACGATTTTGATCCAGTTGCCGCTGGCGTTCTGGGCCGGCAGCAACGAGAATGCGCTACCAGTACCAATACCTAAGCTCTCAATGGTGCCCTGATATTCCACTTTATCGCCGTACAGGTCGGCGGTCAGGACCACCTTCTGCCCCAGACGCATGGTGTCCATCTGGCTCTCTTTGAAGTTGGCATCCACCCAGACCTGATCCAGCGGGACGATCGACATCAGCGTCGTGCCGGAGTCAACGCGCATCCCCAACTGGACCGCGCGTTTCGCCACAAAACCGCTGACCGGCGCCACAATGGTGCTACGGGCGTTATCCAGATAGCGCTGGCGCAGGGTTGCCACTGCGCTTTTAATTTCCGGATGGCTGTCGATGACCGTGTCATCCACCATCGCCAGGTTGGTACTCAATGCCTGTTGCGCCGCCGCTAAATCGCTTTGCGCCGTGGCCACGGCATCGCGATAGTGCGACATATCTTCTGCCGCAATCGCCCCGCTGGCAAAAATCTTCTGTCGACGCGCGAAGTCGTTCTGCGCGGTTTGCAGGGCCACTTTTTTCGCCGCCACCTGAGCACGGTAGTTGTCTGCGGTGCTGTACAGACCGCGGACCTGACGCACGGTGCTGGCCAGGTTGGCTTCCGCCTGTTGCAGGGCAATTTGCGTGTCGCTGGGGTCAAGCAACACCAGCGGCTGGCCTTTGGTGACGTAGTCCCCTTCATCAACGGCGACCTGGGTGACCGTTCCTGCAATTTGCGGGGTCAGTGTCACGAGGTTGGCATTAACGTAGGCATCGTCAGTGGTTTCGTAATAACGGGCATACAGGAAGTACCATGCCAGGCACCCGGCGGCAATAAGCACCAGGATAACCAGCAGTATGGCGAAGTTGCGCTTACGTTTGCTGGGTGCGCGTTCTGGTTGGGCAGATGACTGTGCAGATGAATTTTGCATCTTTATCGTAACCTTATTCAGGACAACTTAACGATGGGGTTTGGTGGCCTCGTCTGGCAGCATTTTGATCAATAGCTGTACCAGCAGGCGGGATTCTTCTGGGGTCAGACGGGCAGTCAGCGAGCCAAGAATGGAAGACAGTGCTTCGTTCTGAAAACGATCGCAAATTTTCTGCCCTTTCTCAGTCAGCGCCAGGATAACCTGACGTTTGTCTTCTGGATTGGGGGTGCGCAGGATCAGTTCGCGCTTCACCATCCGCTCGAGCATCCGGCTCATGGCCCCGGCATCCATCAACAAATTTTTGCTGACTTCAAGCGGGCTGTTGAAACCTTTGTAAATGCTGATCAGGACCTTAAATTGCGCAGCGGTGATATCCGTGTCGGCAAAAAAGTGGCTGATAAGCTGGTCTTTAAACTGGTTCGCCAGATGAATCAGTAAGCCGAGATGGAGCTTAGGATTAGGGGTATCTGTAACGTCTTTCATGTTATTTGCCTGGTCAATAATTACAAATGAAATTACTGACCAGGCAAATTTTTGTCAACGTGGTGTCAGCAAAAGAGCACAAATCTATACATTCTGAATGGTGCGTTTCGCGCCGCTGCGCTTATAGCCGAAGACAGTTGCGCCGTTTTCGGCGGTCCGGCGGGTCGATTTGCAGACGTTTCAGGGGTTCAGTGATAAACAGACAGGAGACAGCGCCCAGGATTTCTTTCGGTGACATATTGATGAGGATGCACCACCCGATTTTGCCGAAGCCTTTGGCAAAGAACGCAATGCTCATCACCACGACCAGCACGAAAACATCATGTCATCAAATCAATCCATTAGCAGGATTACGCCTGCTGAACTACAAAAAGTCAGTCAGCAGGCAACTACGCTCACTTACTAATCTCACTCACTTTTCATCGGCATGAAGCATTTTTATCTCTTCAGTATGCCGCTTATTAAGGTTGATTTGGCACTGATAAATATAGGGCCAGTAATCATAGGTATCCTCACCGATTTGCGACCCAACGCCTAAACAGAAGTTCTTGCGATACTCTTTCCATGAATTTTGCGACTCCAGGAAAAGCTTACTGAAGACATCACCAATGGTCAGTTGAGGATCCTGACTGTTATATACGGGCCCAGTATTGTTCTCCTTTATTTGCCCGATTGTTTTGGCAATTAACTCATCCATGCTTTTATTGCTTTTGTCACTAAGAGCGTGTAAGCATTCAGAAGCTTTTCCACGGTCAGCATTCTTATGCCAACAAGTATCAGTTTCTGGCCCGGCGATAATATCTGCTTTTTCAGCACTGAAGGCTGACGGAGCTAAAGCCAATGAAATAATCGCTAACATTATTTTCTTCATTGTAAATACCTGATTCTGTGTCTTGTAGGCTCATAACGCATGAGTGATGAATCTTCCCGGATGAAGTTAATAAGCGCTGTTCTGCCAGCAATTGCAGCCTCGATTAAGCTTGCTGGATGTCTTATGCCCTTGTAAAAAATATCGACAACGACATCTTTTATTTTCTGGTCGAGTTGATCCCATGAGGGTGCGTTCGTTTTTTTGCTGCTGTTTTTTCATAAAAAGGTTTGGCGTAATTCTTTTTCTCTAAATAAGAACGTTTGAATAACTCAATCTGCTGCACATAGCTTAGCTCACCAAATAGCAGCCATGTGGTATTGAATTGCGACTGTTTATGTAGACACTATTGTGGGGAGAGTCCAAAGTCCAATAAATGTCCGCTCATCGCTCAAAACTGTCGTAAATCAAAATAGCTGAGATTGATGATAGCGTCCGCCCCTCGCCCATAATGACCTTATTGTTTTTTATCCTTTTTCAATACTTTCACGCCCAGAACGTTTTTTCGTCCCGTTCATTATTTGTTCTCTGTTTCATCATAAAACGATCACACGCAATCCCCGTAATGTTGGGCATTCTCGTGAAAAATCTGGATGACACATGAACAGCGCACTGGCAGAACACCCGGAAACCCTGGCGCCCTCGTCGCACCACTTGCACAGCGCCCCGCTGCATAAAGTGCTGAGCGTCAAAAACTTAAGCAAATCCTATAACAGCCATCAGACCGTGTTACAGGACATCAGCTTTGACCTGCACAGCGGTGAGATGGTCGGCGTGATTGGCCGCTCCGGTGCCGGTAAATCCACCCTGCTGCATGTGCTCAACGGAACGCATAGCGCGACATCCGGTGAGATCCTGAGTTTCCCCGATGTCGGTCTACCGCGCGACGTTTCCCGCCTTAAAGGCCGTGAGCTGAGCCAGTGGCGCAGCCAGTGCGGGATGATTTTTCAGGACTTTTGCCTGGTGCCGCGTCTCGACGTGCTGACCAACGTACTGCTGGGCAGGCTTAGCCAGACCTCAAGCTTTAAGTCGTTGTTCAAAGTCTTTACAGCCGAAGATCGCGCGAAAGCTATTGCGCTGCTGGAGTGGCTCAACATGCTGCCGCACGCGCTGCAACGTGCGGAAACCCTCTCCGGCGGTCAGATGCAGCGCGTGGCAATTTGTCGGGCGTTAATCCAAAACCCCTCGATTTTACTGGCGGATGAACCCGTCGCCTCGCTGGATCCCAAAAATACGCAGCGCATTATGCGCGTGTTACGAGAAGTGAGTGAGCAAGGCATCAGCGTGATGGTAAACCTCCATTCCGTGGAACTGGTAAAGGAATACTGCACGCGCGTTATCGGTGTTGCACAGGGACGGATTGTTTTTGACGCCTCCCCTTCTGCGCTGACGCAGGATGTTTTGCACACGCTTTATGGTGATGAAATAAGTCAACTGCATTAATTCTTCCTTCAATTGAGACGACACAGGCAATGACAATGAAAAAGCATATTTCAGGCGCATTACGTTTATCGGCATTGATGACAGGACTTCTGCTGGCGTGGCAGGTGAACGCGGCTGAACAACCGAAGGAATTAAATCTGGGTATCCTCGGCGGGCAGAACGCCACCCAGCAAATTGGCGATAACCAGTGCGTAAAAGACTTTCTGGACAAGGAACTGAGCGTCGACACCAAATTGCGTAACTCGTCTGACTACTCTGGTGTTATTCAGGGCTTGTTGGGCGGCAAAGTCGACGTGGTGCTGAGCATGTCGCCTGCATCGTATGCTTCGGTCTATATCAACAACCCAAAAGCGGTGGATATTGTGGGCCTCGCCGTGGACGATAAAGACCAGTCGCGCGGCTATTATTCTGTGGTTATCGTCAAAGCAGACAGCCCCTATAAGAAACTGGAAGACCTGAAAGGCAAACCGTTCGGCTTCGCTGATCCGGATTCCACCTCTGGCTTCCTGATCCCGAACCAGACGTTCAAACAGCAGTTCGGCGGCACTGCCGACAACAAATACAACAACTTCTTCTCCAGCGTCACCTTCTCCGGCGGCCACGAGCAGGACATTCTGGGTGTACTGAACAATCAGTTCGCGGGCGCAGTAACCTGGACTTCTATGGTCGGCGACTATAACTCCGGCTACAGCGTGGGCGCGTTTAACCGACTGATTCGTATGGATCATCCGGATCTGATGAAACAGATCCGCATTATCTGGAAATCACCGCTGATTCCGAACGGCCCAATCCTGGTGAGCAATAGCCTGCCGGCTGATTTTAAAGCCAAAGTGATCACCGCCGTCAAAAAACTGGATACCGACGACCATGCCTGTTTCGTCAAGGCGATGGGCGGCACCCAGCACATCGGTCCTGGCAGCGTGGAAGATTACAAACAGATTATCGATATGAAACGTGAGCTGGTGACCGCACGTTAATTCGCACTCACGTGCGTTAAAAAATAGCCCCTGGCTGTACGCCCGGGGCTTTTGTTCGAGTGTTGTCTCCGCCTGAGACCGGTTAGCCATGAACACGAATACGTCGTTTGAGCAGTATTACCAGAACATCCGAATGCGCCAGAAACGTGACACGGTCGCCTGGTCGCTCGTCTTACTCGCACTCTATTTTACTGCCGGAAACGCAGCGGAATTTAACCTGAACACCATCTGGCATTCACTGCCGAATTTCTTCGACTACATGCGGGAGACCATGCCGACACTGCATGTATCCACGCTCTTTGCCGACAGCCATACAAAGGGGTCGCTGGCCTACTGGGGCTATCGCCTGCCTATCCAGTTGCCGCTTATCTGGGAAACCCTGCAACTGGCGCTGGCAGCCTCGCTGGTATCGTTTGTCCTGGCAACGGTATTCGCTTTTTTGGCGGCAGGTAACACCTGGTCGCCGCCGCTGGTCCGTTTTGGTATCCGCGCGCTGGTGGCATTTTTACGTACCATGCCGGAACTGGCGTGGGCGGTTATCTTTGTGATGGCGTTTGGCATTGGCGCGATCCCCGGTTTTCTGGCGCTTATGCTGCATACCGTTGGTAGTCTGACCAAGCTCTTCTACGAAGCGATTGAAAGCGCTAATGACCGCCCCGTGCGCGGTCTGGCCGCCTGTGGCGCGAGCCATTTTCAACGGGTCCGCTTCGCCCTGTGGCCACAGGTGAAGCCCCTTTTTCTCTCCTATGGATTTATGCGCCTTGAGATCAACTTCCGCTCCTCCACCATTCTGGGGCTGGTGGGCGCTGGCGGCATCGGCCAGGAGCTGATGACCAATATCAAACTTGACCGCTACGATCAGGTCAGCATCACGCTATTGCTGATTATTGTCGTCGTTGCGGCACTGGATACCCTGTCTGGCCGTCTGCGCCAGTGGGTGCTGGGGGGTGGAAAATGAGTCACTGGCAGGCCGCACCCGATGTGGCATTAAGTCGTCAGCAACATAAGACGTTATTTCAGGCGCAGGGGCGTTATTTGCGCCGTCTTGGACTGATTGCCCTGGCGGGGTTGCTCTATTACGTCTGGTTTTTTGCCCGGTTCGGCATTCCCACCGATCAGGCACTCAACGGCATCACGCAAATTGGCCATTACATCCTGCGTATGTTTGTCTGGCATGACTTTATGCACTGGCCGTTTCGCTACTACTTCACCCAAATTGCCATGACGCTCGCCATCGTCTTTGCCGGGACCCTGACCGCCACCTTTATCGCGCTGCTGCTCTCCTTCTTTGCGGCACGTAATATTATGAAAGGCGGTATCGCCGGAGTGGTGGCGTTTTTAATGCGTCGCCTGTTTGATATGTTGCGCGGTGTTGATATGGCTATCTGGGGGCTTATCTTTGTCAGGGCCGTGGGGCTTGGGCCACTGGCCGGGGTGCTGGCGATCATCATGCAGGATACCGGATTGCTGGGGCGTCTGTATGCGGAAAACCACGAGGCGGTGGACCGCTCACCGGCACGCGGGCTGACAGCTGTCGGTGCCAGCGGTCTGCAAAAACACCGCTTTAGTACCTTTACCCAGTCCTTCCCCACGTTTCTGTCGCTCAGCCTCTACCAGATTGAATCGAATACCCGGTCAGCGGCGGTGCTGGGCTTTGTCGGCGCGGGCGGGATCGGCCTGATTTACGCCGAAAACATGCGCCTGTGGAACTGGGATGTGGTGATGTTCATCACCCTGATTCTGGTGGCGATCGTGATGGCGATGGATGCGGCGTCCGCCTGGCTGCGACGCCGCTATATCGCCGGAAAGCCGGTTCCGCTTTATAAAGCGCCGTAGCGGTTTAGTCCAGACGCCAGTTCAGCACCGGCCAACGGTGCTGTTCTCCCCGGGCGGCGAGCTGTGAACAGGGATTGACCAGGAAAACCTCGTCGGCACGCAGACACAGGGGCAGATCATTAATTGAATCGGTGTAAAACGTCAGCGGACCATTGGCTTGCGGATGCGCGTCGAGCCAGTGGTGAAGGCAGGTGATTTTGCCCTCCTGATAGCTCGGGGTGCCGTCAATGATGTCGGTATAGCAGTCGTTATCCATTTTAACCTCAATACCAATGGCGTGCCGGATACCCAGCACAGGCGCGATTGCCTTCACCAGCAGGCTGACGGAAGCCGAGATAATCAGCATCGGCTGATGTTGCGCCTGTAATAACTGGATAAGCGCGAGCGCCTGCGGGTAAATACGCGGACGGATGTCGGTTTGCACACAGCGCGCCACCAGTTGGTCAACGTCATCACGGCTGAGTCCGATGAGCGGAGAGAGGATCAGCGCAACGTATTCCTGCAAATCCATCTCCCCCCGTGCGTAATCGAGCATCAGGCGTTCTTCATGCAGCAAATATTCCGGGTCGCTGACATACCCTTCGCGGACCAGAAAACGGCTAAAGATGGTGCTGCTGTCGCCATCTATCAGCGTATTGTCCAGATCGAATACGTAAAGCGGTTGCGACATTGTGGCTTCCTTTTTATCCGTTTTGGACGCACAGACTGACAAAAATATATGACATCACGATGTTGAGCGGTGCATTTTTTATGCATTGAAAAATGGCGATTTTACAAAAACAGGCACACGCTTGTGATCGGGGCAATACCGCTTTGTACCGGTCTTGATCAATGATGAGTCAATAAGAGCCGTTTTTATTTTAATTCCCCACAAACGGTGTTGCTTATAAAAAAGGAATTGGCTATCAAATCTGTAGATTCATTCAAATACCTCTAACTGGAAGCAGTGTATATCGTAACGAGACTCACTAGTGCAAATGGAGCCAGATATGAGCATGTCAGAAGATACGTCCCCGGAATCCTCCGCAGGCAAATGCCCTTTTCATGAAGGCGGCGCAAAACCCGCGAAGAAAAGCAGTGTCACCACCAACCGTGACTGGTGGCCAGAGCAATTGCGCGTGGACCTGCTTAATCAACATTCCAACCGTTCCAATCCTTTAGGCGAAAGCTTCAATTATCGTGAAGAGTTTAAAAAACTCGACTACTCCGCGCTAAAAGCCGATATCAGAAAAGTGCTGACCGACTCTCAGGAGTGGTGGCCTGCTGACTGGGGTAGCTATATCGGGCTGTTCATTCGTATGGCCTGGCACAGTGCCGGGACCTATCGCACCATTGACGGACGCGGCGGTTCAGGCCGCGGGCAACAGCGTTTCGCTCCGCTCAACTCCTGGCCGGATAACGTGAGTCTCGACAAAGCGCGCCGCCTGCTGTGGCCAGTGAAACAAAAATATGGGCAGAAGATCTCCTGGGGTGATTTGATGATCCTCGCCGGTAACGTGGCGCTGGAAAACTCAGGCTTTCGCACCTTCGGTTTCGGCGCTGGTCGCGAAGATGTCTGGGAGCCGGATCTCGACGTAAACTGGGGTAATGAAAAAAACTGGCTTGAGCACCGCCATCCAGAAAGCCTTGCCCAACAGGCCATCGGCGCCACCGAAATGGGGTTAATTTACGTCAACCCGGAAGGCCCGAACGCCAGCGGTGAACCCACCTCCGCCGGAGCGGCCATCCGTGCGACCTTTGGCAACATGGGTATGAACGATGAAGAGATTGTCGCCCTGATTGCCGGTGGGCATACGCTGGGGAAAACCCACGGTGCGGCCTCAGCCGACCATGTTGGCGCCGAGCCGGAAGCGGCGTCTATTGAAGCTCAGGGCTTAGGCTGGCAAAGCAGCTATGGCAGCGGTGCGGGTGCCGACGCCATTACCTCGGGCCTTGAAGTGGTCTGGACACAAACCCCCACCCAGTGGAGCAACTACTTCTTCGAGAACCTCTTCAAGTACGAGTGGGTACAGACCCGCAGCCCGGCCGGGGCGATTCAGTTTGAAGCGAAAGATGCGCCGGACATCATTCCTGACCCGTTCCACCCGGAGAAAAAACGCAAACCGACCATGCTGGTGACGGACCTGACGCTGCGTTTCGACCCGGATTTCGAGAAAATTTCCCGCCGCTTCCTGAACGATCCGCAGGCCTTTAATGAGGCCTTCGCCCGCGCCTGGTTCAAACTAACCCACCGCGATATGGGGCCAAAATCCCGCTACATTGGCCCGGAAGTGCCGAGCGAAGATCTGATTTGGCAGGATCCGCTGCCTGCCGCCATCCACCAACCGAGCGATCTGGACATTGCCAGCCTGAAAACGGCGATTGCCGAATCGGGTCTGTCGGTGAGCGAGCTGGTCTCCGTAGCCTGGGCGTCTGCGTCCACCTTCCGTGGCGGTGATAAACGCGGTGGCGCCAACGGCGCGCGTCTGGCGTTAGCGCCACAAAAAGACTGGGAAGTGAATGCGACGGCGGTCAAAGTACTGCCAGTACTGCAAGAGATTCAGCAGGCGTCCGGTAAAGCCTCGCTGGCCGACGTCATCGTGCTGGCAGGCGGCGTGGGTATTGAGCTTGCGGCTGCCGATGCAGGCGTGAAAATCAGCGTGCCGTTCACACCGGGCCGCGTTGATGCCCGTCAGGATCAGACAGACGTTGAGTCGTTCAAATGGATGGAGCCGCTGGCCGATGGGTTCCGCAACTATCGCCGCGTGGCAGATGAGATGCCGACCGAAACGCTGCTGATTGATAAAGCCCAGCAGTTGACGCTGACCGCGCCGGAGATGACTGTTCTGGTTGGTGGCCTGCGTGCGCTGGGTGCCAACTACGACGGCAGCCGGCATGGCGTCTTCACCGACCGCGTTGGCGTGCTCAGCACCGATTTCTTCGTGAATCTGCTGGATATGCGCACCGCGTGGAAACCGGTTGATGAGAAAGCGGAGCTGTTTGAAGGCCGCGACCGGGCCAGCGGCGAAGTGAAATATACCGCTACCCGTGCCGATCTGATCTTTGGTTCTAACTCGATTCTGCGTGCGCTTGCCGAGGTGTACGCCAGCGACGATGCCAAAGAGAAGTTTGTCGCTGACTTCGTCGCCGCATGGACGAAGGTGATGAATCTCGACCGTTTCGATCTGCAATAACCGACAACCCGGCGAGACCTCTCGCCGGGTTTATTGTTTTCCCCGGCGAGATGGCGACTCGCTATCTCCACCTTAACCTTAATCAATAAGGCGCGTCTCATCGGCCTCATAGCGTAAAAAATCAAAATGAGCTTCGTGTTGATGAAGCAGGCCATCCACACAGGCCAGCCCGAAAAATGCGCCGGTAAATTCCCCATACTGGCTATATTCATCAGAAAATGCCGTTGTATCGTAGCGCTCGCCGATCGGCTGAAAATCACCGTCACACAATGACCAGTAACAGGTTATATCCCGCCCTTCTATGCGCATCTGGAGAAATACCGGGCTGCTGCCAGCCCTGACAGGCCGGGCAATATCATGCCGCTGACCATTATCCACATGAATCACCGACAGCACGGATCCCCCGATCGATGCATCCCAGGTCTGCAACAGATAGAGATAGTTCATGTTGTCGTAATAGAGCACCAGACCTGCGCTGTGCTGATAGACCTGCGGGGAAAAGACGAGACGGGTGGTGATGGTGCAATAGACCGAGGTCAGCTTCTTTGCCAGCAGGCTCACTTTGTTGGTTGAACTTAGCGACTCCTGTCCCCGCAACGTGACATGACTTTCGCGTTTGTGCAGTGAGGCGAAGCGGCGAAAATCGATGCGCGGCGCATAATAACGGTTGTCCAGATCCGCTTTATCAAAATGATCTGTTGGCATGGAAGGCGCAAACGGGCTGGGCGGTAAGACCGATGGGCTGACCTTATGCCTGGCAATATTGCCGCCCTCTTTTAACCTTAACCAGTTATCCGGCGTCCAGTACATCGCCTGGATCGCGGTTTCACGACCAAGGGTGCAGCGTCGTTCATCACGAAACGGTCGACTGCACAGATGTACCAGCCAGACCTCACCCTCAGGAGTCTCAACATAGCTGCCGTGCCCGGCTTTTTGCAGATAAGTGTGTGGGTTAAAGTACTGTGGTTTGAGGTGGTTCGCATCGTGGCGTTCATTAAAATTTTCACTGTACGACGTGACAATCGGGTTTTGTGGGTCGCTTTCATACGGTCCCCAGACATTTTTTGACCGCCCCATCGTCACCGAGTGCCCGTATCCGGTGCCGCCTTCCGCCGTCATGATGTAGTAGTAATCGCCACGTTTCGTCAGATGTGGCGCTTCGATGCAGCCCCGGTCGGTACCGCCGGACCAGACGCGCTGAGGGAAACCAATAATGGCTTTTTGCGCCGGAGAATACTCAACCAGGCAAATAGCGCCGGGTTTTTCATAATCGGGGCGAGTTTCCCACTCCAGCGAGACAATCCATTTCCGCCCGTCGGTGTCATGCAGCAGTGACGCATCAAAACCGGCAGAGTGCAGATAGACGGGCTCACTCCAGGGACCCGTTATCTCTTTTGCGGTAATCAAATAATTGTCGACATCAAAATAGCGTGCATTCATAGAGTTCATGACGCCATAGATGACATAGAACAGTTGCTCTTCTTCGCACCAGGTCAGGCAAGGTGCCCAGATACCTTTGGCGGAGGGCAATTTACGCAGGTCGGGGGCATTATCATCCTGCAAAACATGCGTCAGCAATTGCCAGTTTTTTAAATCTCGCGAATGATAAACCGGGATCCCCGGAAACCATTCAAATGAAGAGACGGCGACATAATAATCATCACCCCGGCGACAAATACACGGATCGGGATTAAAGCCTTTGAATATCGGATTCTCAATCATAAATAACCACTTTTGTCCGTTATTAACATATTCTGTTATTCCTGATTTTACCGCCCGCATTTTTACTGAGGTATATGAAACGACCTCGTAAATATAAGAAGTGTCTCCCCGGCAGGTGATCTTTTTCACAGAAATAAAAGTACAGAAAATAAAAAGCACAGAAATAAAAAAAGCGCCATTATCTCGATGGCGCTGGCAGGGAAAATACGGCCCGTGCTATCAACGGTCAGTAGGGATCTGCCGAATAAGAGAAATAGTCGAAATCCGCATAGGCTCGTTCACCGGTCAAATCCTGGCAACACATGCCCACAAAGGTGCCGGTGAAACGCTCGATACCGCGTTCTTTAAAATATTCATCGGACAATTTACTGTATTCCACATAGTCCCCGACAGGGAACCACTCGGACTCATCCAGAGAATAATAAAACCACGCCGCATCGCCTCGCACACAGGCTTTGAGATAGACGAGCCCCTCCTGGGCAATACGAATGCCATCGCCGGTAATCATCGTGAATTTATTCAGATCATTAACCATCAGGTTGATGGTCCGGTACCCCTCTTCGTCACAAGAAATATTCAGGTACAGGTAGTTTGTCGTATCGTAAAAGCAGACCAATCCGGCCATTTGCTGAAACGCGCGCGGGGAAAAATCCACGCAGGTTTGCGCAGTATAAGCAACATCCGTTTGCCGCCGTGCCAGCAAACTTTGGTAATGACGAGAGCTGAGAGACTCGCGTCCGTACAGACGCAACCAACCTTTCCTTTCCCGAAGCGAACACATCTCCTCACCAAGGGGAATACGCAACGACTGATAGTGCAGCGGCAACGTCGGGGCATCAAAATCGTCTTTTACAGGCAGCGCGGGCCAGGGGCGTTCTTCCAGACGCGTGTGGACCACGCTTTCCGGCGTCGTCCTCTCATTTAGCAGCCGCAACCAGCCCTCTTCATTCCAGTACACTCGTTGAATGGCGGTTTCGCGCCCCATTGGGCTACGTCCTTTTGTTGGCAACGGCCTGCCACACAGATGAACAATGAACATCTCACCGAGCGCATTTTCAAACAGATCCGCATGCCCTACGCGCTGTAGCGGTAGACGGCAGTCGTAACGCGAGGTCATCATCTGGCCGATGGGGTCCGTTTCGTAGGGACCAAAGAGACTACGTGAGCGGGCCATCGTCACGCCATGGTTGTAGAAGGTGCCCCCTTCGGCCGTCAGTAGATAAAACCAGCCGTTGTGTTCGTAGATATGTGGCCCTTCCGTGGTCCCCAGCGCGCTACCCGCGTAGATTTTCCGGCACTCCCCTACCAGCCTGTTTTCCCGCGCGTCATACTGCTGAATAATAATGCCGTTCCACTTGGGAAAACCCGGTTTTCCGCCCTCCAGGTGGCTCATCTCCATGCTCAGCAGCCATTTCGTCCCATCGCTGTGGTGAAATAAAGACGGGTCAATGCCACGGCTGTGAAGATAGGCTGGCTCTGACCACTCACCTTCTATATCGTCAGTCGTCACCAGATAATTGTTCGCATCCCAGAAACGCCCGGCAACATTTTTAACATCGCTAAAAATCAGGTAAAAGCGCCCGTCGTGATAACTCAGACATGGCGCATAAACACCACCTGAATCCGGATTCCCGATCATATCAAGCTGGCTTCTGCGGTTTAACGGATAGGCTACCCGCTGCCAGTTTTTCAGGTCGTAAGATTTATACAGACTCACCCCTGGAAACCACTCGAATGTTGATGTGGCCATATAATAAACCTCGCCAACGCGGATAATTGACGGGTCCGGGTTAAAACCGGGAATAATAGGGTTAGTAATAGCGGCCATAATGGCGACTCCTTGTTATCGTCCGTAATAAATCGTTAGTGCCTGGCGGGCGCTTTTTGCGCAGCAATCATTACTCCCTGGTTATCGGGCTCTTCGTTACTGCGGTATTTTTTCAGAATTAAAATCAAGCTCAGAATCAACATTGCCGGAATGACCGTAAAAATGAGCCGGATAACCAGAGTCGCTGATTCGGTCTGTACGGGCGTGTTGCCAATATAACCGCCCAGGGTCAACAGCCAGCCAATAATGGCACCGCCGATAGCAATCCCAATCTTAATGGCAAAAATATTGGTAGAAAAAACCAGACCACTAAGCGATTTGCCAGTTTTCCTTTCCACACTATCAATAATGTCGCTCAGCAGGCTCCATTGCAGAGGCGTCGCCGTAGAGTTGATAAAGTGAATAACGCCAATCACAGCGCAGGTTACAATGATGTAGTCGGCAGGTACAAAGAACAACGTAATCATCACTGCCGCCTGTACCGTCATCGCGACTTTATAAGCCTGTAAGCGGTCAAGTTTTCCATACAATGTGGTCGTGAACATCGAACCGATAAATTTCGCGCCAAGGATAATAGAGAGCACCACGCTGACCAGATCCGGGCGATGCAAATAATAATTCACGAAGTACATAGCCCCGCCAGTTTTTAATATTCCGGCAACCAGGTTGACAACGTTGAGGCTAAAAATGCAGCGCCAGTTCTGGTCTTTCAGCAGTATTGTAAGCTCTTTGTAGATGCCGCTAAATTTCTGGGTTTTATCAACCTTTTTAACGTAGCGCTCTTTGGTCATCGCAAAACACATCAGGAACATAATGGTGCTCAGCGCGCCCATCAGGATCATGCCGTAGAAGTATCCCTTTTGCAGATCGCCATTGCCTAAAATTTTTGTCAGAGGCAGCGCCACGGCAGACACAATAATGCCGCCCAGGGCTGCAAAGGCAAAGCGGTACGATTGCATTGATACCCTCTCTTTCGCATCCCTGGAGAGGTTATTGATCATCGCGCAGTACGGAACATTCACCAGAGAGTAAAAAAGCGACAGCGTGGTATAGGAGACATAGGCGTAGATAATTTTACCGGTTTCTCCGAAATCAGGCGTATAAAACGTTAAGGCGCCAAAAATACCAAACGGCAAGGAAAACCAAAGTAAATAGGGACGAAACTGCCCGTATTTGGTTTGCGTATGGTCAGCTAAATAACCGGCGTAAACATCAGCAAAGGCATCAAAGACGCGGACAACCAGAAACATCGTTCCCATATGAAATGCGCTGAGGCCGTACACATCGGTATAAAAATAAGCCATAAACAGCATGATGGTTTGCCAGATGATATTGGATGCACCATCGCCCAGGCCATAGCCAATCTTTTCCTTAAACCCTGCTTTATTCATAACAATACCTTTATTTTTCAAGGGATATTCAGCATGGTGAAACAAGCACCGTCTTCACGTTATGAAAAATAGGCTTAATGGTGAGCAAAGAATGTATTCTTTGGCGGAGTTTATATGATTTTTTTGCGCAGTCATGGAAACAGCGATCACACTAAGTAAAAATAGCGCTGTCTTTGACGTATCCTGTTATCAACGAGGCCCACTGCCAACATCAGTAGTAGTTCTGACTTTATCTCTGAATGACAACGGGGTATCGTTCATCATTTCCCGGAACTTAAGACAAAAGTAAGCACTGTCGGTAAAACCGGCACGTTGAGAAATATCACTGATCCGCAGCTCGGTATTAGCCAGTAAATTAATGGCGATGTTGAGCTTTCTCAGTAACATAAATTTTTTAAAGCTGATACCAAACGTGAGCTTAAATGTTTTGGAAAACCATGATTTCGACCAGCCACAGGTTTTCGCCGCCTCCTCTGTGGTTATCTCATAATTTTCAGTAGCATCAATGGATTTAAGTAATTTGATGAGTTCGCCCACATACAC
Source organism: Citrobacter sp. BDA59-3 (assembly GCF_015167655.1). Classification (NCBI taxonomy): domain Bacteria; kingdom Pseudomonadati; phylum Pseudomonadota; class Gammaproteobacteria; order Enterobacterales; family Enterobacteriaceae; genus Citrobacter; species Citrobacter sp. BDA59-3. Next base: position 2,133,734 of record NZ_CP063427.1, on the reverse strand, counting down.
ATTATTTTCTCTTTCTGTGATATGCACAGCCGCTCTTAGGTTTTTAAATGCATGGAGTAAGATACTGCGGATGAGTGAGCGGAAAAGTGTGTCAGTAAAATCGCTAAACTCGCCACACCAGTCAAATAACATCTCCAGTCGGTCAGCGTCTTCTGCGCCAAGAATGGCCATCGCCCCGCAGTGCAGCGCGTCGGATGCCAGCGCATATTCATCAAGCCACTCTTTTTCGAATTGCAGGAGATAACGAACATGATTCGCCTGTGCCGGAATGCTCATCTCATGGATCATCAATGCCGGAACAAAAATTAATGTATTGTTTTCTATTGCTAATTTTTCACTGCCGATGGTAAAACTGCCCGCCGATTGTCGAAACCACATCAGCTCATGCATCATATGATAATGCGGCACCACCTCTATACCCTGAAAGTCACTGATGGCATCGACCCGGAAGGTGAACAGATCCCCGGCGCGAACGGGTATTTTCTCGAAAACGGGAGATTCATCACTCATGCAGTACACTCTTCTTATATTTATCAGGATTGTTTATACATATCGGATACGGGCTTAGCAATAACTTACTTACGTCTATTTAAGCAAGTTCGTTACATTTTAATCCGATGGAGTCTGTATGAACAGTACGCTAATAAGTGTAAAAGAAAAAATAAGTTATGGACTGGGCGACACCGGTTGTAATTTAGTGTGGCAGACCGTAATGCTGTTTATGGCTTATTTTTATACTGATATTTTTGGCTTAAGTCCAGCACACATGGGCACTATGTTTCTGGCGGTCCGTTTTCTGGATGCGATAACCGATGTATTAATGGGAGCAGTGGCGGACAGAACAAAATCAAAATATGGTCAATTCCGTCCTTACTTATTATGGTTCGCCATACCTTTTGGAGTATTGTGCTGTTTGACGTTTTATACCCCAGACTTGTCATACGGTAGAAAACTGGCTTACGCGTATGTCTCGTATACTTTATTGTCGTTGGTTTATACCGCTATTAATGTGCCCTACTGCGCGATGATCAATAATATCTCCAATGATTCCAGGGAGCGCGTTTCATTACAGTCCTGGCGATTCGCTCTTAGTACCCTGGGAGGATTGATTGTTTCCCTGACGGCGCTACCATTGGTGGCCTGGCTCGGGAAAGGTAATCTGCAAAACGGCTATTTCTATACCATGATGGTGATGGGTTCACTAAGCATCATCCTCTTTTTTATCTGCTTTGGTCTGACAAAAGAGCGTTTTTCGACGGATGTTGAATTAACCAAAAAGAACAGTATCATCGATGACCTTAAAACACTGCTCGCCAATAAAGACTGGCGAATTCTGTTTGCGCTCAATGTGGTAAATCTGGTGGCAGTGCTGTTTAAGGGCGGCACAACACTCTATTTTGTGAACAGCATTATCAAGCGCCCAGATTTGGGCAGTCTGTTACTGACCGCTACACTGGCATCTGGCGTGTTGGGCGCGATGATTTCATCGACCGTGTTTAAAAACATCGATAAAGTAAAAGGGTTTAAAGTGGCCATGCTGCTCGAAGCCACGCTACTGCTGGGCATGTATTTTATTCCTGGCAGCAATGTTATCGCCATTTTCTCGCTAGTCATTATCATCAATATTATCCAACTCGCCGCAACCCCATTACAGTGGAGTATGCTGTCAGACATTATTGATGCTGAAGAACAAAAGAGCGGGAAGAAACTCAGCGGCATCGTGTTTTCCACCAATTTATTCGCCATCAAGTTAGGGATCGCCATCGGTGGCGCACTGGTGGGGTATATGCTCGCCTGGGGAGATTATGTCGGGGGGGCAACAACGCAAACCGCGTCGGCACTGGAAACCATTCGACTATTATTCACCGTGTTCCCGGCCGTTCTGGTCGCGATGCTGGTGCTGATAATGCGCAAATACAGCCTGAACGATAAAGCGCTGACGACCCTGGCGCAGAAAAAGTCAGCGGCCTGAATGTAGAACAGCGATCGGCTCCCCCGGTCGCCTGTTTTTGCGTACTGCTGATCAATAAACGCTCACGCCCGGCTTAGAGATCATGTTTCGTAGATAGCTGTTTTGTTGTGCGGCTATTTTTTCTGAACATCTTCGGCGTCACGCCAACAATCTTTTTAAACTGAAAGCAGTAATAGGCACTGTCGGTAAACTCACACTGGTAGGCAATATCGGTTACATTCAATTCAGTATTGATCAGCAAGTCGGCAGAACGGGCAATTTTCTTCCTGACCAGATACTCTTTAAAGCTAACCTGCATGATCTTTTTAAAGGTCCGCGAAAAATGGCTTGCCGACAAACCGACGAACTCTGCTGCTTCATTCAACGTAATATTAAAAGAAGTACGCGTCTCCATATCAATGATAAAATTGATGATATTTTCAAACGCGCTATTACCTTCCCCCTCAGGCGAGATTTGCTCTGCTTGCGCGACGTGGTGAAATACAGTGTTGAGCAGCAAAATCATCAGCGGATTAATCTCGTGCACAGAGTTCGCCATTTCATCTATTTCTGTAAACCACTTGAACAAAAATTGCAGTCTTTCTGCGTCCTGTTCATTGAGCTGCGTAACAATACCAGTATGAGGTTTCATCGCCGGAAAAGGATATTTTAACCTGCTTAGTACCGCATTATCATATTGCAACAAAAAACGTTCATGGTCGGCGGTAAAGGCCAGTTCCATATCATGCAACACCAGAGGGCTCACGTAGATTAAGGTATTATTTTTAAGATTGAATTTTTCACTGCCAATACTGTAACTTCCCTCAGCTTTATGAAACCACATAATCTCATGCTCAAGGTGCATGTGTGGGCGAATGTATACCCCTTTTTCCGGTACGCCTTCCCTGGCGCGCAACATGTAGTCAACGCCGACGGTTGTTTCGATTTTTTCAAAAAAGTGATCTGTGTTCCACATGGTGAGCATAAAAATTATATAAACCCCACTAAAAACTACATTATCGCGCAGCATGTGCGCAAAAAATTACATCAAAGAGTAGAGCAGATTTTTGATGATGTATAGCAAAATAATAGTGGGCATAAAAATACGATGACTGATTTAATCTATATATTTTCCCCCATGAAAAACTCAGTCTCATTAAGACGCCATGTAGATCGGCCAGAAAGATATTCTGATAATAGTGTTAGTTTTAATACTGAATAAAATATCCGACATTCTTTATTTAGATTTAAAAAATGATTACGCGTGTTTGATACCCATGATGGCGTATCGCCCGCACAACCAGAAATATCGCTGACGCCTCCCTGATACGACCGGGTGTTTATTCGCTTAAAAAGAGATACGGTTTTTCACTGTGTGGGTGCTGCTCCACCCGCACATCCGCCTGATACCATTTTTCGATGATCGATTTCTGAATAACCGTCTGCGGCGTGCCCTGCGCCACCAGTTTTCCCTGATGTAAGAGCAAAATCCGGTCTGCCCACAGCGCCGCCAGGTTCAGGTCGTGAAGCACCGTACAAACGTGCAGTTTTCCACGCCGGGTCAGGCTTTTCATCAGGCGCAGTAGCTGCTGCTGATGGTAGAGATCTAACGCTGAGGTAGGCTCATCAAGAAACAGCCAACCCTGCGGGCCATCATCCTGCCAGAGCTGCGCCAGACTGCGTGCCAGTTGAACGCGCTGCTGCTCGCCGCCGGAGAGCGTGCTATAGCGGCGACCCGCCAGTTCGCAACAACCGGTCAGCGCCATTACGCTGCGCACAATCTCACTTTCTTTGCCCGGTCCCCAGGGGGCGCGCCCCATGGCGATAATGCCCTCAACCGGCCAGTCAAACTGCATCCGGGTTTGTTGCAGCATCACCGCCCGGTGGCGGGAAAGCACCTCGGGCGGCCAGTCGTGTAGCGGGCGGCCATCCAGAGAGCACAGCCCCTCTTTGGCCTTTAAAAACCCGGTCATCAGGCGCAGCAGTGTCGATTTCCCCGCGCCATTAGGGCCAATCAGCGCCACCAGTTCCCCTGCTTCGAGGGTGACGGAGACATCATTAATCAACTGGCGCGCGCCCACCCAGAGGTTGAGGTGCTCAGCCGTTAAAGACTTAACCATGGGTCGCCCTCCCCTGACGGAAGATAAGCCACAGGAACCAGGGCGCGCCCAGTACACTGGTGAGCAGCCCCACCGGCATTTCCGCAGGCGCCACCACGGTGCGCGCAATCGTATCGGCAATCAGCAACAGTATCGCCCCGGCCAGCACCGAACCCGGCACCAGCGCCCGATGGTCCGCCCCCAGCCACAGGCGCATCAGGTGCGGCACCACCAGCCCAATAAAGCTGATAATGCCGCTGATGGCAACGCTGGCCGCCACCAGCAGTGCGCTGCACAGCAGCAACAACCGCTGCAGCATGGGCACATTCACGCCGAGGTAATGCGCTTCTTCATCGCCCAGTTGCAGCAGGTTGATCTGCCCGGCCACGCGCCAGACCACGACGGCAGAGGGCACCATCAGCGTAGTGGCGACGGCAAGCGTTGACCACTGCGCCTGCCCAAGCCCACCCATCCCCCACAAAGAGAGCTGGCGCAACTGGGCATCATTACTGATCCACGACAGCACACCCACCAGCGCGCCGCACAGGGCGTTAATGGCAATCCCTACCAGTAACAGTCGTGAGAGCGAACTGTCGCGGGTTTTGCTGAGGATGAAAATCACCATCATCACCCCGACGCTACCGAGAAACGCCGCCAGCATCGGGGCATACAGGGCCACCAGAGCAGGCACCGTCAATGGCAGTACCAGCCAGCAGGCTACCGCCAGCGCCGCACCACTGCTGACACCCAGCAGGCCTGGGTCCGCCAGTGGATTACGAAACAGCCCCTGCATCACGCAGCCGGAAAGCGCCAGCGATGCGCCTACAACCAGCGCCAGCAGCACGCGCGGCAAACGGATAGTCAGCCAAATCTGGCGCAACGCTTCATCACCGCTGTGCCAGAGGCTGGCAAGCGGGAGCTGCATCGCCCCCACCGTGCTGGCCATCAGCGTTAGCCCGGCCAGCAGCACCGTCAGCCCCCAGAGATAGCGGGTCACAGGGCGCATTACGGCAATTGCTCCGCTTTATCACGCAGCACTTTCAGCGCCTGTGGAGTGCGAACGCCAAAACCGAGCAGCGCGATATCGTCCACGATCAGCAGTTGCTTACTGCGCCCGGCAGGCGTTTGTGCAAGACCGGGCAGTTTCCACAGGTTCTCTTCGCCGCCCATGCTTTTGACGCCGTCGGCGGAAATCACCACCAGGTCCGGTTTGCTGGCAATCACCCCTTCTTGCGAGAGGTTGCGATAGTGGCTAAAGCCCTGCATCGCATTGATTAAACCCGCGGCGCGAATCGCCCCGTCGGCAGCGGTCTCCTGCCCTGCGACCATCGACCCCATCCCGCCGTGGTTGAGGATAAACAGTACGCGTTTGTTAAGCGGTTGCGTCGGCAACGCGGCGATTTCGGCATCCAGTTTTTTGCGCAGTTCGGTCCCTTGTGCGGTTTTCCCGATGGCGGCGGCGACAACGTCCACTTTCTTATCAATAGCCGCCACGTCATAACCGCCCGGAACGTTGACCAGCTTCACGTTGTTCTCTTCCACTTTTTTCAGCACCAGCGAGGGCTGCGCCTGGGCGCTTGCCAGTACAAGGGTCGGGCGCAGCGAGAGGATACCTTCGGCATTCAACTGGCGCACATAGCCCACGTCGGGAAGCTTTTGCACCTCGCCAGGCCAGGTGCTGGTGCTGTCGCGCGCGACCATCTGCGGCCCCGCCCCCAGCGCCCAGGCAATTTCGCTGACATCACCGCCAAGCGTGATAATCCGTTCGGCGGCGGCGCTGGCCATCAGCGGCAGTGCCGCCAGCAGCAGGACGAGTTTTTTCATGCCGCTTTTCCTTTCTCTGCCAGCGCGTCAATCTGTGAGCGCCACTGGCTCTGTTCCGGCTGGCCTTCGCTGCGCTGGCCGTACAACTGGGCGATCTGCGTGCCATCGGCGGCAAACAGCTCAAGACTGGTGACATGCCCGTCGGCGGTCGGCTTGCGGGTGATCCAACTTTCGGCAATGGTCTCCTCGCGCAGATGCAGGGTGAAGGCCGGGTTGAAGATGTTGAGCCAGCCTTTCATCGGCGTCACCTTTTCCAGCGCGCCGGTAAAGATCTGCACACAGCCACGGTTGCCCACGAAAATCATGATTTCGTTGCCCTCCCGCAGCACGGTATTGAGCAGTTGCGACAGCGCATCGTTACCCACCCGCATAGCGAGATCATCCCTGACCAGCCGAAAGGCCTGCTGGCGGGAAATATTGTGTTGTTTCAACAGGCCAAAGAACTGATGCACATCGGTCATTGCGCGCCAGGCTTTGTCCAGCGCCGCACCGTCGGCATCCTGCGCGTAGTCAGGTGCGTCGATGGGTTGCAGCGTTAACGGCTGTGCTTGCGGGGCGCTAAAGCGGGCAACCACCTCACCCCACGCAGCGCGATCGGTCTGTTCCGTGGCGTACACCTTGAGCACCGCGTCCCCCTGATGATCAAAGAACTGTATGCTCTGGCGTTCGCCGTGCGCACTTGCTTCACGCACAAAAAAGGCGCTGGCCCACTGGCTGATAAACAGACGCAAATCCAGCGCCCGTGGGTTCAGTACCAGACCGGCACGCTCACTGATGTGCAGGTTGGTAAAACTGCCCAGATGTTCATGAACCGCATAGTCATTGCGACAAATGCACTTCGTTTCCCCTACCAACTCGAGTGCGCTCAGGATCTCGCGTGCGTCATTGATCAGCGCGATGGCGTCATGTCCTGTACGGGCGTGCGTGAGTTCCGCTTCGCTTACCCCCAGTTCGCTGGCAACGTCGCGCGCGTATTTGCCCGGCGTCGCGGTTTTGATCTCCTGATACTGCTGCCAGAGTACGGCGTAATCTTGCGATGAATGGGTCATGGGTGTGCTTCCTTTATGAGATTAAACCTCCGGCGCACAGGCCGGAGGGCAGGTTAAGTGGAACAAAAATCAGAAATCGACGTTCACGCCCAGTTGCCATGTACGGCCAGGCATGACGGCCAGCGCTTTGTCGTAAGCATCCTGATTGGTGGTCTCCTCCTGGGTACGGCTGTTCAGGTAATCCCAGTATTTGCGATCGGTGATGTTATAAACGCCGCCGTGCAGTTTGACGTTCTTCGCCACCTGCCAGTATGCGGTCCAGTCCAGCAGGCCGTAGCCCGGCACGCGCATGTATTCGGCGCTGGATTCGCCAAGGGACGAACCGGTATTGCTGTAGGATTCACGGGTGGTCGCAGTGGCCTGCTTGCCTTTGACGAAGGTGGCGGTCAGTGCGGTGCCATACCGTTTTGCCGGGTCATCCCAGGCCACGCCTGCAATGGCTTTCATCGGCGCGACGCTATCAAGGTCGATGTATTTGTCGCCCATATAGCTCGATTTCGACTGGCCCTGCGTATAGCCGTACGCCAGGGTCGCGCTCAGGCCATTAACCTCTTCAAACCAGGTGCCAAAGTTAAATTTAGTGCTGATTTCACCACCATAGATAAAGGCTTTATCACGGTTTTCCGCCTGATAAGTGGTGTAGATGTTGGACGGCACGCGGGTGAACTTGTCCGGGTTGCCGGTACGGGTGTAACGCGTATAGGCGATAAAGTTCTTATAACTGTTGTAGAACAGCGCGGTGCGCAGGGTAATGCCTTCCGTCACCTCGCCTTTCATCCCCCATTCGAGATTATCGCTGGTTTCGGTTTTAAGGTCGGTATTACCCACCAGCGCATACTGCCCGCGCCCTGCATAGTTTGAGCCCAGATTCCAGGAGCCGTACAACTGGCTGGCGTTGGGGAATTCCGCCCCGCGTTTGTATTGCAGGTAGGTCATCAGGCGCGGCGTCAGATCGTACTGGAAGGTCAGCGACGGCAGCCACTGGGTGTCTGAGTTTTTGCCATACAGCGTGGAGACGTCAGAGGCATCCAGCACAGTGCTGTTACTGGTCAGACTGGCGAGGTTGTCCGGCTTCATCGACTGATGCACAACACGCACGCCGGGGATAATCGCAAAGTTACGATCGGCAAGGTCGAAATTAATCTGATCCTGGGCGAACGCCCCCAGCGTGTAGCCACGACTATCGGCTTCCGGCTGCATAATTTCGCTAAACACACTCGGTATTGGCGACTGGCTGAACGGACGCTGTGTTTTGGTGGTGCTGGCGTTGAAACCGGCGCTTAAATCGTGGCGCCCGAGGGTTTTCGTCAGCGCGTTGGTGATGCCCCAGGTATCGGTATCGTAGTTCGAATTTACCGTCTCCATCGACAGCGTGGTGCTGTCCGGCATGTATGTCCAGTCGTGGGCTTCCGTATGCTGGTAGTAAACTTTGGTGGACATGCTGTCCAGCCAGGCATTCACTGGCGTCCAGTCATCTTTCAGGCTGACACCCCAGCGACGCGTCTGGCTGGTCTGGTTGGCGTTGCCGATAATGGAACTGCCTGCGCTGTTCCACGCATCGTAATGGGTGTGGTTGGTCTTGTGGTAGTAATCCAGCGTACCGGTAAATTTATGCACATCGTTCGGCTGCCAGATACCGGAAGCCAGCATCGCATCGGAGTGCCAGTTGGCCGGGTAGGCGTCAATTGTGCCGCTGTTATTACGGGTCTGCTGACCGTCACGACGGCTGTAAACAAAGATACCGCGCAGGGTTTCATCGCCGCCCGCCGCCGTCAGGCCGTTGTGCCAGCTACGATCCGCTGAATCATAATCCGACTGGTAACCAAAGTAGGTCTGCTTACCCGCGTGCAGGTAATTGTCTGCCGATTTCGGCTGGAACGAGACGTTGCCGCCGATAGAGGTATTGGCGGTTTCGGTGGAGGTGGCGCCAGACTGAATATCAATCCCACCGTACATATAGGGGTCGATATAATCGCGACCAATACCAAAGGTATTCAGGCCGGAGCGGCTGACATAACTACGTCCGGTGGCATCGGGTTGCGCAATACCGTCAACGTCGATACCGACACGGTTACTTTCCAGGCCGCGAATGTTGTATCCGGTATAGCCACCACGGTCAAAGCCGCTTTTGCCATTGCCGGAACCCCCGCTTGCGCCGGTGGCGCTAATAAGCGGCTCGTAGCGCATGATTGAGCCAAAGTCGTTGGCGCCTTTGTTTTGCAGATCCTCTGCATTTACCGTATGGCTGCTGCCCGCTTTCAGTATCGGTGCTGGTGCAGTAACAACCATCTCCTCGGCATTGTCCTGCCGGGTATCGGTTGCGGTGGTCTGTTTTACATGAGCATCAGCCGCCACGGCGGAGGTCTGATACAGTGCTGCGAGCAGTGAAGTCACCAGGACGCTCTTGCGAAACGGTGTCCGGGAAAGTTGCGATGTACCCATAATGTTGCAAGCCTTAGAATTTATTAGTATCAGGCCCACCGTTGCTTCCAGTCTTTTCATTGAGCGGGTGCTGTCAGCACAAGACACACTGCACCGCTCTTTATCTTGATCAGAATCATAATGATAACTATTATCAGTTGCAACAACTTCACAATTTCTTCACGCTTTGCGCATTCTTTTGTCTACACTAAGCCAACGTTTACACTTGCTGGTTAACATAATTATGCAAAACAAACCCGCCATCACCTTACAGTACTGCTCCCAGTGCAACTGGATGCTGCGCGCCAGTTGGATGGCGCAGGAGCTGCTTCACAGCTTTAGTGCCGACTTAGCTTCCGTCACCCTGGTACCGGGTACGGGCGGTATTTTTGTCATTGATATCGACGGAAAGGTTATCTGGGACCGTAAAGTGGATGGCGGTTTTCCGGATGCCGCAGAGCTAAAACGCCGCGTGCGAGATTACTGCTTCCCGGAAAAAGATCTCGGGCATCTGGAAAAGAAAAGCGACTAGCCAACATAAAATGTGCGAGCAGTTTATATTTGTTGCTCGCGCATAATCGAATACTTGTCAGACAAACAGCGCCCCGCCACCTTAATATCCCTGGTCATCATTGCTATTTCACTTTCCAAAACTACCGCTGCCAATAATTCTGCACAGAGTAAATATTTATTTACCGACTTTAATACAACGTCTTGATTCAAAATAAATTATTCTATTTAAGTGATCCGCTTCATATTGTTTAGCGTTCTCTATTAAGCCATTTCCGATGCCCGATATGATGCGAAAAATAAACCCAATGGAGATCACAATGAATAAAGATGAATCAATCAAGGATATTGGCTTATTTACCGACGCAGATACCGAGTGCATGAAATCATTTTCACACCTTGCAGAAATGATCGCAGGCCTGATAGGGCCACACTGCGAAGTGGTGCTGCATTCATTTGAAGATCACAACGCGTCGGTGAATAAAATTATTAATGGCCACCACACTGGCAGAACGATCGGCTCGCCCATTACCGATATGGGACTTAAAACGCTGCAATTGTTTAACAAGACCGGCATCAATAATACGCTGAGCTATTTTACGCGAAATAAAAAAGGCGAGTTGTTTAAATCAGCGACGTCGGTGCTCTTTGGCGAAGAAGGCAAAGCGATTGGGTTATTTTGCGTCAATATCAATCTCTCTGTTCCCTTTCACCAGATGCTCGAAACCCTGATCCCTGACGGAGAGGAACCCATGCCTTTTACCGAACATTTCGGTACCAGCCCGCATGAGGTTGTGATGGAAGCGGCAGACAACGTTATCGCCAGCGTACAAAGAGACGTCATGATAACCAGCAAATTCAAAAACAAAGCGGTGGTTAACCAACTGTATAATAACGGCATTTTTGAGCTAAAAGACGCGGTGAAGATTGTCGCCGCCCGTCTTGGCATCACCCGCTACGCCATCTACAAATATCTGCGTGAACGTAAGTCCCGCCAGGCTTAATGCCTTTCTTTGCGCGGCCATCATGGCTGCGCCCCGCTCATTTTTCCCTTCACTCCCGCTGCCAGTACCCGTGTACTTTGTGAACGCAAAACCAGGCACCCCATGCTTTACGATTCATTTAATTAACTGAAAAATAATGCTTTTACATCACAACACACTCTACCCGTAAAGTAATATTGACGATAATAAGTGGTCTTTATGAAATGAATGAAAGCGAAAACGGGATTTATTTCTCAATTTCGCTTCGCTGGTTCACATTTCAAAACAGCGACAAAAAAACGTCGTTCACCGAATGTTCCAGAATAAACGGGTTTATTGTGCTCTTTTTTATGTCATCATGACTTATCACTCACGCAATTAATTGAAAATACAATATATTTTATTGTCACCGTGAACTTTATCACCCGTTTTACATTATTTAAAAAAGCGCCAAAATCGAATTACCCCCTCACTATTCCCTTTGCCATCCCTTTATCGCATGATGCGTTTGCCAAATGATTCCCGAAAAGGGAAAAGGACAATAAGACGCCTCCAGAATTAACTGGAGGAATTCGATTCGCTATAACTTTTTAAATTACAGAACTCACTGGAGATATAAAATGATCTATCCGGCAGAACCATTCCGTATTAAAAGTGTTGAAACCGTCTCAATGATTCCCCGTGACGAGCGTCTTAAAAAAATGGAAGAAGCAGGACTGAATACCTTCTTATTGAATTCCAAAGATGTGTATATCGATCTGCTGACGGATAGCGGCACCAACGCCATGAGCGACAAACAGTGGGCGGGCATGATGATGGGTGATGAAGCCTACGCTGGCAGCGTCAACTTCTATCACCTGGAAGCCACCGTACGTGAGTTGTTCGGCTTTAAACATATTGTGCCAACCCACCAGGGACGTGGCGCGGAAAACCTGTTATCACAACTGGCGATAAAACCGGGACAGTATGTGGCGGGCAATATGTACTTCACCACTACCCGTTATCATCAGGAAAAAAATGGCGCCTCCTTTGTTGATATCGTGCGTGATGAAGCGCATGACGCCACGCTGAACGTTCCCTTTAAAGGCAATATCGACCTGAATAAACTGCAAAAATTGATCGATGAAAAAGGGGCCAAAAATATTGCCTATATCTGCCTGGCGGTGACCGTTAACCTGGCAGGCGGGCAGCCGGTTTCAATGGAAAACATGCGTGCGGTGCGTGAGCTCACCAGCGCACATAGCATCAAGGTTTATTACGATGCGACGCGCTGCGTGGAGAATGCTTATTACATCAAAGAGCAGGAAAAAGGCTTTGAGAATAAAAGTATTAAAGAGATCGTGCATGAGATGTTCAGCTATGCCGATGGCTGCACCATGAGCGGTAAAAAAGACTGTCTGGTGAATATCGGCGGTTTCCTGTGCATGAACGATGACGACCTGTTCTCTCAGGCGCGTGAGCTGGTGGTGGTTTACGAGGGGATGCCCTCTTATGGCGGCCTGGCGGGACGCGACATGGAAGCCATGGCGATTGGCCTGCGCGAAGCCATGCAGTTTGAATACATCGAACACCGTATTAAGCAGGTACGCTATCTCGGTGACAAACTGAAAGCGGCGGGCGTGCCGATTGTTGAACCCGTTGGCGGCCACGCGGTATTCCTGGATGCCCGCCGTTTCTGTCCGCATCTGAGCCAGGAACAGTTCCCGGCGCAGAGCCTGGCGGCCAGTATTTACGTGGAAACCGGGGTGCGCAGCATGGAGCGCGGTATTATCTCCGCCGGGCGTAATAAAGAGACTGGCGAGCACCATAAACCGAAACTGGAAACGGTACGCCTGACCATTCCGCGCCGCGTATACACCTATGCGCATATGGATGTCGTCGCCGATGGGATTATTCAGTTATATAAACACAAAGAGGATATTCGCGGGTTACGGTTCACTTACGAACCCAAACAGTTGCGTTTCTTTACCGCACGCTTTGAATACATTTAATGTGTTTTCCTGCCCCATGACCTGTTGGGGCAGTTTTGTTTCTCGCCGATAAAAAATGATGTTCAAACTTATATAACGCTACCCTGACTATTCGCGTTGCTGCCAACGCGTGTGCAACCTGAATAACGACGGGTAGGATACTTATTCAGGAATATCTATTATGGCCCTCTCTTTATCTGAACCGATTCGTGACGCCGGGCTGACCAGCGGCGCCATGCTTGTTATTGCCACCGTGGTGGGTGGCGGTATGTTTTCACTGCCTATCGCGATGGCGGGCGTCTGGTTTCCGGGCGCCACCCTGATCCTTATCGCTATTTCACTGATGATGCTGATGACCGGATTAATGCTGGTTGAGGTGAATCTGCATTTTGATGTCGGTGCCAGCTTTAATACTTTTACTCTGGAACTGCTCGGCAAACGCTGGAATTTCGTGGTTGGCCTCGCCTTCGGTTTTGTTTTATATATTCTCACCTACGCCTATATTTCTGGTTCATCGGCGGTATTATCGAACACCATCGCCAAATATAGCGGGATGCACTTACCTTCCCCTGTGTCGATTATTCTGGTTAGTGTGATTGTCAGCCTGATTGCCTGGTACAGCTCGCTGCTGGTTGGCCGCATCACCACCGTTCTGATCTTCGGTAAATTTATCGCTTTTTTCGCCACTTTTTCCGGCATGATCGGCACGATTAACGTCGATAATCTGTTCGACACCGCCAGCGTCGCCTTGCCGCAAACCCGCTATTTGCCCTATGTGTTAATGACACTGCCGTTTTGTATTATCTCTTTCGGTTTTCATGGCAATGTGCCAAGTCTGGTGAAGCTCTACGGTAAAGAGAATATTCACCACATTAAAAATTCCATCATCGTCGGAACGTTATTTGCGCTGATTCTCTATATCTTCTGGCTGGCGGTAACCATGGGCAATATCAGTCGTGCCGACTTCTCGCCGATCATCGCCAAAGGCGGCAATATTGATGTGTTTGTTGAAGCGATTGGCGGGATTTTTACCAGTCGCTATATGGAATTGATTTTGACCTTCTTCGGTAACTTTGCCGTTGCCAGTTCGCTACTGGCTGCCACGCTCGGTCTGTTTGATTACATCGCCGACCTGTTCCATTTTGCCAATAACGGCATCGGGCGCTGCAAAACGGCCATTGTGACCTACCTGCCCCCGGCGGCGGTGTGCCTGTTCTTCCCCAACGGCTTTGTCCACGCCATCGGCTATGCCGGGCTGGCGTTTACCATCTGGAGCGTGATCCTACCTCCTTTCCTGGTCAAAAGCGCCCGCCAGCGCTTCTCCACAGCCGCTTACCGTGCGCCCTGCAATAATGCCGTGCTCAACACCGTTATCGTCTGCGGCGGGATCGTCTATTTAACCGTTATTCTGGAAGTTTTTGGCCTGCTTCCCGTTTTTCACTGATGGACGGTAGCATGGAGGATAGCGATGTTTCTGACACTGCTCCAGTATCAGCAGCCGCTGTTTTGCCGGTTTACGTTGCTGCGTGTTGTGGTGACACTTTTACGCAGCGTGGGGCTACGTAGAAAAACACGCTGCCAGTGAGCAGGGCCTGCATTGCAGGCCCCGGTGGTAAAACGCTTTGCTGTGCTCGAATCCCCGCTTAACCCGGCTCGACGGTTTGGCGGGGATTACGCCTGGCTCCTGGCTGCGGTGCTGGCGCGAACAATGTTGCGTCCGGAACGCTTAGCCTCGTAGAGTGCGTCATCCGCCGCCTGAATCAAGCTGCCATAGTCTGTATGCACGCGTTGGTTGAGGCTGGCAACACCTACGCTGACGCTCACGACGTCGCCCGGCGAACCAGAATGCGGCAGCCCCAGCGCCTGAACACTCGCACGTAATCTTTCCGCCACGACGACGGCATCAGCCGAGCGCGTTTCCGGCAATAGCGCACAAAACTCTTCCCCGCCGTAACGAAAAAGCATGTCATAGGGGCGCAACAGTGAACCTCGCATGGCCGCCGCGATCTGTTGCAGGCACAGATCGCCCTGCTGGTGACCGTAGCGATCGTTGTAGCGCTTGAAGTAATCCACATCAATCAACAACAGCGCCAGTGGTTTGTTATTACGCTTACTGGCACGCCACTCTTTCTCAATACACAGATCGAAATAGCGACGGTTGCCCACCGCCGTCAGTCCGTCGGATAACGATTGTGAGAGCAGCACATGTGCCTGTTCGCGTAACAGCGACTCCCGGCGAACGGCCATGCTGACATCGACAATCTGAATGAGGCAGTAACGCTCCACATCGCCCAGCGGGACGATAGTGATCGCCTGGCTTAAACGCTCACCGGGCTGTGCGGGTTCCGCAAACAGCGGGAACGGAGAGCGATGCAGCGATTGCGACAACAGAGCCGGTAAGTTGTGGCATATCGCTTGTTTAACCGCTACGCCAACCCGGTGGTTACGCAAATCCGGAAAAACCGCGAAAAAATCCTGACCTTTGGCTGCGCTTGCCGCACGACCTGTATGTGCTTCTAACCACGCGTTCCACAACGTAATCTTGTAGTTCGCATCAACAACAATCACGCCCAGACTCAGGGCGGAAAATGCATCCAGTAGCAGCTTGTCATTCATGGTTATCAGAGCCCGTCGGAAGCAAAACCAGATTCAACGCGTTCAATATAGAGGCTGATTTGTTCGCGCAAATCACGCAACGCCGACATGTCCAGGATAAAAGCCAGATACCCTTCAATTTCCTGACGTTCCAGCGAAAAATCAATGCGCAACATCAGCACCGATGGGTCGCTGGGGTCGTGCGACGGGTTCAGGATCTGCTCACTGGTCCCCACACGAAACACGGGCAATGAACCCTGTAACTCTTTTTGAAACATATTCGCCAGCGTGCCCACGCAGGCATTGAGCACAATGTTGCCGATTTCGCTCATCGCTTCGCGCTCCATCTCACCCAGTTCATGGGCAGGGATGAGATCCCCTACCATCATGCGGACGATTTCAAAGCTGGCGGTCTCCGGAAACATCAGAATAGCTTCGGTGGCGTAAGCCCCTTTGTATTGCTGGCTGATGCCACACAATGAGAGACCGGCCCCGAGCTCATCGGCCGCTTCCGAACGGGTGGTAATGCGCACCGACGGGACAGACATGCGAACTTCTTCATTAACGATGTCACTCATCGCGGCAGCCGCGTGACCCACACCGATATTGAAGATCTCCATCAGGCTGTCTGCTTCGATTTCGCTCATATCCGTCAAATCGATCATTAGTTCGACTCCAGGTTTTGCAGCATGGCGCGAATTTGCGGTTCTTTAATCGGTTTGGATAAAAAGCCCAGACCAAGCTGGTCGGCCTGCGCCTGCACGGAGTTCTGCACGTTAGCCGTCAGCAGTACGATGTGCATATCCGGGTGCGTCTCACGCAGGATAGCCGCCGCCGCAAGACCGCCCATTCCTGGCATATTGACATCCAACAGGATCAGATACGGTTTTTTGATGGCCGCCATCTCAATAGCCTGCTCGCCCGTCATCGCCTCTTCAATCTGCCACTCAGGGTGCTGGCTGAGCACATACTGCTTTGAGATCATGCGTGACAACCGGCTGTCATCCACGATGAGAATATGTCTGGACATAATTTTACTTTCTCTTTTATTTATTCAACTGGCATAAAAATCACCCGACTAGCTGTGTCGGTCTTTGCACGCAGTACCGCTCATTCTCACCCTGATTGCGCAATATTTCCGTTAGGTAACTCTATTCATCGGCAACAATGACGAATTAATTAGTGCCAGATTGTAAGAAGTTGCATATCGCGTGCAGCTTAGTCTGCTAATTGATGTTTTATTCGCCACAACGCCATTCTAGTGCGAAAACAGGCGGGCAATGCGCAGAAAAAAGAGGCATATGTGCAAGGCGGCCATACATTACGCAGGGCACCTCGCCGTTAAAAAGAGAAAAGCGGAGCATGGTTGCTCCGCTTTTCCCCGATGTTGACGCAATAAACTCGGTATTAGTAGAAGCCCATCGCCTTACCGCTGTAGCTCACCAGCAAGTTTTTAATCTGTTGATAGTGGCTCAGCGCGAGTTTATGGGTCTCACGCCCTACGCCGGAGTTTTTATAGCCACCAAATGCCGCATGGGCCGGATAGAGATGGTAGCAGTTGGTCCACACACGACCGGCTTTAATGTTGCGCCCCATGCGCCATGCCCGATTGATATCCAGCGTCCACAGCCCGGCCCCCAGTCCATATTCCGTGTCGTTCGCGATACGCAGCGCTTCCGCTTCATCTTTAAAGGTGGTGATCCCGATAACCGGCCCGAAGATCTCCTCCTGGAAGCAGCGCATATGGTTCTCGCCTTTGATCAATGTCGGCTGAATATAGAAGCCATTTTGCAGATGGTTATCGTGTGCAACGTGCGCGCCGCCGGTGATGATTTCGCCCCCTTCTTCTCTGGCGATATTGATATAAGAGAGGATCTTGTCGTACTGCTCGCGGGAGGCCTGCGCGCCGATCATGGTGTCGGTGTCAAAGGGGTCGCCTTTGCGGATGTTTTCCATACGCGCCACGACTTTTTCAACAAACTGCGGGTAGATAGATTCTTGTACCAGCACGCGTGACGGACAGGTACAGACTTCACCCTGGTTAAAGAAGCCCAGCACCACCCCTTCGATGGCTTTATCGATATACTCTTCGTCGCCATTGAGCACATCTTCAAAGTAGATGTTCGGCGATTTACCGCCCAGTTCGACGGTGCTCGGAATGATGTTGTCTGCGGCACAAGAGAGGATGTGGCGGCCAATAGGCGTTGATCCGGTAAAGGCGATTTTTTCGATACGCTTGCTGCGCGCCAGCGGTTCACCCGCTTCGGTACCGTAGCCGTGCACCACGTTCAGCACCCCTTTCGGCAGCAAATCACCAATTAACTCCATCAGCACGCAAATGCCGAGCGGGGTCTGTTCTGCCGGTTTCAGTACGATACAGTTACCTGCCGCCAGCGCCGGCGCCAGTTTCCAGGCGGCCATCAATAGTGGAAAGTTCCACGGAATAATCTGACCGACCACTCCCAGCGGTTCATAAATGTGGTAGGCGACGGTATTGCTGTCAATTTCTGCTGCCGTCCCTTCCTGTGCGCGGATACAGCCCGCAAAGTAGCGGAAGTGATCCACCGCCAGCGGCAAGTCGGCATTCAGGGTTTCGCGGATCGGTTTACCGTTATCCCAGGTTTCCGTCAGCGCCAGCAGCTCCAGATTCTGCTCAATGCGATCGGCGATCGCCAGCAGCACGTTGGAACGATCCTGCGCGCTGGTTTTGCCCCACGCGTCTGCGGCGGCATGGGCGGCGTCGAGCGCCTTTTCAATGTCTGCGGCACCTGAACGCGGGAACTCAGCAATCACTTCCCCGGTTACCGGCGTGGTGTTGGTAAACCAGCGCCCTTCTACAGGATCGACAAATTCACCGCCAATGTAGTTGCCATAACGTTTTTTAAAGGAGACTTTAGCGCCAGTCTGGCCAGGGTGAATGTATTTCATAAGATGTTCCTCTATTTTTATGGGTACAGGTGAGGCGTCGCGCCCTGTGCGGACATCCCTTCATAAGCAGCTCTTATGCCAAAACCTGCGCCGAACAGAGAAAATCTTTTATCTTTTTCTAAAACAGCATGTTACGGAATTAAAATTTTTATCATTGCTGTCTGGCTGGCGAAAAAAATCGCTCCGCCCTTCGCGAACTGTGTCGTCCATCGCTACACGCGGGACACTTTTATGCTACACAATTGTAACATCTCAGTTCTCCGGAGTGTGCCATGCCGCATCGCGTACCGTCTTTTACTCTCGCCCCGCAGACCACCGGGCTTCCCTGCCAACTGGAAGACTCCTGGCAGCGTAGCCTCAATTACGGGCTTCACCGCGACGACGACACCCAGCCGTGGGTGGCCAGGTCGATGCTGAAAGACGCGCGGGCGGAAAATGCCTGGATAAGCCAGTTAGTTGCGCCGCTTCTTGCCAGGCTGCAACCGGAATTGTCCAGCCATCCGTCTATTATGGTGATGTCGGATGCCACCGGCCTGGTACTGGAAACCCACGGCAATGCCGATTTCCTGCATAAAGCGCAGCGTTATGCGCTGGCGCCGGGCAATTTGTGGGGTGAACATGCACGGGGAACCAACGCCATTGGCACCGCGCTGGCTATGCAGCGCCACTGCGAGGTCTCCGGCGGTGAACACTACCTTAACCGCAATGCCGGGCTGTTCTGTTCCGCTTCACCGGTGTTCCGCCCGGACGGCACCGTGGCCGGCGTACTGGACATCTCCACCCCGGCGCAACTGCCGAAACACGATGCGGCCGCCCTGATTCGCCGGGCAGTCTGCCAGATTGAGCATGCGTGGGCCGCCAGCGCCGTCAGTGCCGATCGCTGGTTGCTGAGTCTGCACAGTGACGCCAGCGTGCTGGGAAGCGCTCAGGAGCTGCTGCTGATTTTTGAGCAGAACACGTTGCTGGGAGCAAACAAGCTGGCGATAGACGAGTTCTGTCTCACACCGGGACACTTTGGTGCGACAGCAATCGAGACACTGTTTCCCGGCATCACTCTTAATGCGGGTGAAACCACCCTGGAAGCCAGCAATCGTCAGCGTTATTACGCCCGCCAGACCACACCCACGCGCCGCTATATGGGTCGTGGCGTCGCCCGCACGCCGGTTACGGTTGACCCGGAAAAAGAGAAAGCGCTGCGGATTATCAATGCCGGGATTGCCCTGTGTATCACCGGCGAGACAGGAAGCGGTAAAGAGCATTGCGCCCGCGAGTTACACAGCCGCAGCCAGTGGCGGGAGGGTAATTTTGTCGCCATTAACTGCGCGGCCCTGCCCGAGAATCTGATTGAATCGGAGCTGTTTGGCTATGCCCCTGGCGCATTTACCGGGGCCAACCCGAAAGGTTATAGCGGGAAATTCCGCGAAGCCCACGGCGGCGTTCTGTTTCTTGATGAAATTGGCGATATGCCACCGGGTCTGCAAACCCGATTACTTCGGGTATTGCAGGAGAAAAAAGTGACGCCGCTCGGCTCAAATACCGCCTACAGCGTCAATTTTGCGCTGATCTGCGCCACCCATCAGGATCTCGCCGCGCAGGTGGCCGCAGGGGCATTTCGTGAAGACCTGCTGTACCGCATTCAGGAGTTTCATCTGCGCATCCCGCCGCTGCGCGAATGGCCCGACACTCGCCAGTTTATCCAAAAATTGTGGCAAGAGCTGGGCGCCAGCGCGCGTGATATTACCCTTAGCGAAGAGGCTATCCACGCCCTTGCCGCCCGCCCCTGGCCGGGCAATGTGCGTCAGTTGTTAAGCCAGTTGCGGGTATTACTGGCGCTGGCGGATGACCATTCGGTGGTCCGGCTGGCGGATCTGCCCGGCGATCCCACTCCCGCCCCGGCGCCCGTTATGCTGTCTGCCCCTGCCGATGAGCAAATCGCCATCCGTGAGGCCCAGGGCAATATGAGCCTGGCGGCAAAAAAACTGGGAATTTCACGCAGTACGCTTTACCGGCGACTGGAAAAACGCCAGAGCGTCGGCAGCGTCTGAATTGCGCTTACAGGGGTGTTTCCCTTGCTCAGAACAGAGATTAGCTTTCTCTGTCAGTTGGGTTATTAGAGAGGATGAATCGGTGAGCCCTGAGGTGAAGTGATACCTCAGGGCTCACCGTTGTGCTTAGCGTAGCGGTATCCGGTGGTGATAAACGAAAATCGTCATATCGGCGTAGAGCAGCGTCTCGTCAGGTTTGCCCAACTGCGCTCTCACCGCCTCCAGGCGCGGATGGGGCGCCGTTTCCGTTTCGACTGCGGGGATCGCCACAAACTGGCGCTCCGGCGAGGTTTGCACGTAAGCATCGGTCAACCACGATCTCAGCGTCTGGGGGCGCGTGTTGTCAAACTGAATATGGAAATCGGTTAGATCAAACATTACCGGGGAAATATGGATTTCACCAAACGATAGCCAGTTAACGTTGTTAGATAATTTCCAGTAATCCCCGTAACCGAAAGTCAGATTATTCTTTTTCAGGAAGGAGATGTAGTCGTACGTCTGGTTTTCCTGGTCGTACAACGGCTTAGTAGTAACCTGATAAGAATAGGAATGCCGTAACAGTCACGGCATTGTAACTGTAGTAATTTATATCTGCCTGGTTAGCGGTATTATTTCTATATCAAATACAGTAATTAATACAATAGCAATGATATTCAATAAAAAAACCATCAAAGCACCCCATAAATAACAGATTTACAATAACATACGAAAAATTCCCACATCGTACGGGATAGTTAACAGGAGAAGCAACCTTCCTCTGATATTCACATATTGGTCAGAACATTGTCGACAAGCTCAAAGCCGGAAACCCCCATCGTTGTGTAATTAGGGTATTCAGCAACAGACAACCTCCTGATTTCCTCCTCACCATCATATAAACCACCAGCATAATTAAATATTTTTAATTGTTTTTTGTCCTCTGTGAGATCAGCGTGACCGATAATTTTCCAAAGGCCTTTAGTAATATTTTGATTACCAGTAAAAATAACTTTCATCCCTTTGCCAAACTTTTCAAAAGATAATGGTGTTAGTGCACCGCTATCTTTAAATTCGTCGGTATTCTGTATTGATAAAATGCAGAACCCTATCGCTTGTTTAAACTTTTGCTTTGGAGCAAAGACAATCTGACAAAGCGCATATTTGCCATTACTAATAGGAATGACAAATATGTCGCCTTCTTTATATTTTACTGTCATAAACCATTACCTTTCAGAATTGATAACGCATCTTTAGATACTTTCCACCCCAATCACTGCTATGACCCGCAATATCATATACACTAGCATTTGGGTTATTAGGGCTACATGATCAAATTTTATTGAAGAGGTTTATTAAGGAATTCGTTAATTTAGCTCTACCATTAAGATCCATAATCCTTTGTTATAACTATTTAGCTTCCGCTTTGTTACATCACCACGTCCTACATAGATAATATTCTTTCCATCCTGTAGCATATACAACCCTTGTCCATTTATAGGATCATAATGTTTGCCTGTACCTCCAGCCTGGTTGGTTAAACCAGGGTATTGCTGGCCCAGCATCAGCATGGATAGGGACGAGAACCTCATTGACTTTATATGGTTTATTCAGCGTATCCAATGGTAATGTACGCCTCTCAAAATACAAGAACTGTGCGAGCAGCTTTATCAGGCTAAACAGGTGGTTAAGGGAATTAAGAACGTAATTGTTTAGTGGATTAAACCAAATCCAGGTAATTAAAGAACCGGGAAGGTTTTATAATCACTTTGGTTACTTATGGCATCAGTTTTTTAATATCTTCAATAGTCAAACTAAAACTACCCATAGTATTTTCACTTAATCCCAAACAAAATTCATTATCTATTTTCTTCAACCAATAATAAAACTCAATAAATATACCCTCATATTCCTCTGTCAAATCCATAAAACCAGAATCAGTATATGACAACTCTAATGAGCTTATTATGGATTTAAAAACATCTTTGTTTTCTGCTAAGTCACCAGATTCAACGGTCATTAAAAAACTAATTATCAATAGCTCATCCGATATATCCATTACTGTAGGAAGGGATGAGACTTTATCCTTTATTTCTTGTAATTTCATATTAATATCTCAATAAGATGAACCATCAAGAGGAATATGGGCGCCATTAGGATCTGATTTAAACGTTCCCCATGTACCATCAGTTCTAAAGACCTCTCCAGTCGAAGTGTTTTTCATACTTACCGTTGGGCCATTTGCAGCATTGGAGTTAGGGAATTTGGCTGCCGCTAATGGATTAGCGCCACGACCATGTAAGGTATAACTACCTGCATCATTTTAAAATCCACCACTAGCGAATTTTACTGGATCATGTCCCCATGTATTAGAGATAATGCCTTGACTTGCCCAGGCATAAATATCGGATTTATTAATTCTACCATTATTTACTAATTCAGAAGGATCAGTTGGTCGTTTAGTAAAACGTCCAGTCTCATTATTTCGCCAACGATTTGATTTACTGTCAAAAGAACAACTTAATCCCCACGGATCAATCCAGCTCAACGCATTCGGCTGACAATGGAACCAGAAAATACCCGGATCCTCTAACATTTACCCAACCATTTTTATAGATACAAAAAATGGATACTTTTCATTGACTAATTATTTTTCGATCGCATAGCCTAATAATATTATTTTAAACTTGGATGGTTGGCTTTCACCTGCCGCGACAATAATATTTACAGCACAACCATCAACGTTATCACTATATACATACACATCTAAGTTCATATATTTATATAAAGGCATGTTATCATTTTCATAAATAATTGTTTTAACACCGCTAATTTCATCGGAAATTTGTTTTTGGAAGACTGAATCAAATTCCCATATAGGACTCGCCATTATATTATTAAATATAATATGTTTACCAATTTTGGGAATGATTACTTCCATGTTAAATTTATAAAATCCATCCTCCGCTCCATCATATAAATTTTTCTTTGGTTTAAAATTATAAAACTCCCTAGTTATTTCAACCTCATATCTCTCTTATCTTACCTTCTGCATGAAGCTGACTAATAGATTTAGAAAGCTCGAACAGTGTTCCCTTACCTGGTTGGTTAAACCAGGGTATTGCTGGCCCAGCATCAGCATGGATAGGGGCGAGAACTTCATAGACTTTACATAGTTTATTCAGCGTATCCAATGGTAATGTACGCCTCTCAAAATACAAGAACTGCGCGAGCAGCTTTATCAGGCTAAACAGGTGATTAAAGGAATGAACGAAGTTCTGGTTTAGTAGTGTGCTGAATAAGATTAAGTGTTGTGGCCGAAAGTTTTTCTCGGCCATATTAATTATTTCATCAAATCCAAATTCGTTGGGTTATTTACGTTAACTTTTATTTTTACGTTAGCAGTTGATCCTGCCAATATAGTATCATATTCATACTCATAAATATTAAAAAATGGATTTGATGTTTCTGAATAAATAACCCATTTCAATACCTTATTTTTGTCTAAACATGCAATAAATCCCTCTGAGCCGTAGCTACCCTCACCAACACAGCAGTAACAACCATTAGATAATTTGATATTCATTATCGTATCAATGGATGTAACTTCATCTTTGTTTTTATTATAAAAATCAACAAAGTCAAACGATTCACCTTTCTCTACTCTTGGAGTAGGGTAGTATGCAATTTTATAAGAAAAAGCTCTTCCATCGGGAACAGTTCTTTCCCCTGCGCCAATCGTACCGTCAGTTTTCACCATAACATGCTAAAAAGGCCTGCATCCTACAGACACGCTACCGCCACACCCTGATATACCCTTATCTGCACCGAGCTATTCTAAGCCAGAAGTCACCCTTTCCAAGACACAGCCCCGCTACAAAGTCAGCTATGTCAGAGTCCGCCGCGAAAACCGCCGGAATATTACCAAAACCTACTATTCATCCCACCCCAGCCTGCACCTTAAGGGCAACTGGCTGGCAGAGGCGGGATTTGAGACCGTGCGGGGCGTGACGGTCAGGATCTCGGAAGGATGTATTGTGCTGATGGCGGAGGGTAACGAGGTGCAGGAGCTGCGCGAGTAGCTTTACCAGGCTAAACAGGCGGTTAAGGGAATTAAGGACCGGGATGTTTAGTGTACTGAACGGGGATTAAATAATAAAAAAGCCGGGAAGATTTAATTTTCAACCCGGTTTTTATTATGTTATTACCTCCATCTTGATAGAGGAGAGTTATTACAGTATTTCTCCAGTAACTTATCATCAAGAATATTTTTTTCAAATAATGGTGAAATTATTTCATCCAATATTTCAAAATCTTCCTGACAACCTGTGTTATCAAAAAGGAGAAGCAACGCATCCTGCACAAGTAAAAACTCACTTGACTCATTTGATTTTATAATAAAATCAACAAGTTCAGCTTTTATCTCTTTATTTGCAAGATATTCATCCTCTTCATATAAATATTCTTCACTATAAAAATCATTCAGTTTTTTTGATATCTTTTTTAATTGAAAAATTAATTCATCGTTCATTTAATGATCTCATACGAACCAGATGAAATACCGTTAGTCAGGATTACCTCTTTATCTTTCCTGGCATATCGAGAAGCCTTACCAGACAGTCCTTGCCCATTACTAACATCAATAATTTCATTATCAGGTATCTTTGATAAATCTATTTTTAATTTACCATCATTTTTATTATAAAAATCTGCGGTGCTTTCTTTCTTCGTAGTAGATATCAGCTGAGTTGATAGTTTTCCATTTTCAATATGCTCCTGTACAGAATAGTTGGCATGAGGATCTTTTGGCGGAATCCTCCCCCCTCCCAGCGCACATTTTTTCTGTCCTTTAGTCAACGCACGAAAAACATACCCAACATGAATTTTGCTAAGACCTAGCGGATTAATCCAACTTAACGCATTCGGCGCATACGCATAAAGGTTTATCCCCCCGCCAGCCCTATCGGGTCCTGCCGGGTGAACCTGGCGCTATCCGGGTCGTAATAACGGAACAAATTGTAGTGCAACCCGGTCTCCCGATCCAGGTATTGCCCCTGCATACGCAGGTTCTGCGCATAGCCCGTCTCCTGCGGTATCGACTCGTGCAGCAGTTTACCCCACGCACTGTTCTGCCCTTCCCAGCGGATATGTCCTTCACGGTCCGTCATCCGTTCCGGCGTACCGTTTGGCTGACAGTGGAACCAGAAGATATCCGGATCCTCTGTACCATCGATACGCGCCAGCGGTTCGTAACTTTCCGCGTCGCTATAAACATAAGTCAGGGGCACATCGTCGTGAATTTCCTGCAACAGGCGAAAACCTTCCCACAGAAAACGTGTCGTCACCTGCTTTCCTACCGGCCTGCCCCCCAGCGTCTGCTGGCGTGTTTTGCTGATACGCCGGCCGAGCGGGTCATAGCGGAAACTGACCTGCGTTTGTGGTTTGTTGCGATCCCTCGGTACGGCCACCACATCGGTTAACCGGTGCTCGCCGTCGTAACGATAATGCCAGCGCGTCTGACCGTTGTCTTTTTCGGTGGTCCGCCCATGAATGTCATAGCTCCACTGAATGCCATTTAAACGGGTGAGACGGTTATGACGAACAGACTGCTGCAGGCTGTTATCCAGCGGGTTACCCGCCGCATCCCAGCGCCATTGCTCTTTTCCGGGGGACGTGCCGTCCTGTTCCAGCAGACGCCCGGCGCTGTCATATTTCCAGTTACACCAGTTGAACGGATCATCATCACGCTCTTCGCGCACCGGGTTGTTGCGGTAGTCGTAATCCCAGCGGCGTGACCAGCGTGCGGGTGCCGGACGCTGCGCATTGCCGGTGAACACATCCCGGCGATGGATGCGTCCGAGACGATCGTATTCATTGCGGCTTGTCAGCAAGCCCTGCGTACGGCCAACTTCCCGGTGTAACTCATCGCGGGTAAAGTCGCTTATCGGCAGATTATCGAGAGCCAGGCTCAGCAGATGCCCGCTTCCGTAATAGAAATATTTCAGATGACGCCCGTCGGGTAACTCCACCGATGTACGGTTGTTCAGCGCATCATAAGTCCAGCCCAGCCTGCCGTTTTCACCCTCTTCACTGATAACACGTCCCAACGCGTCATAGGTAAAAATCAGCTCCTGTTCAGCTTCCTGACTCCATACGTCATCACCCAGTGGGGGATGTAACGCCACTCGCGTAACCTGCCCATTCGCAGAGTAGTGATAACGGGTCTGCCCTTCCGGCGTGCTGCGGGCAAGCAGTTGGCCCGCCTTGCCCCAGCGAAATGCATGCGTTAAAGCCTGTGAATGCCCGGCGGCGAAAGTACGACGCACAGTGCGTCGGCAGGCATCATATTCATACTGTGTTGCGACACCGTCCAGCCCTGTTTCAGCAAGCAGCAGCGAATCCGCACCCCACTCAAAATGGTACGCTTCCCCGTTTTCATTTTGTAATGCCGTTAATCTGTCGCGGCTGTCCCAGCGACGGCGCACCTCTTCCCCTAACGCGTTACGGGTTGCCACCAGCCGGCCTGCGTCATCCCAGCTAAACTCGTGGCGCTTACCGTCCGGGGTAATATGGTATTCCGGTAGTCCACGTGAGTTCCAGCCGATAGACTCCTGCCAGCCCTCCGCCCGCTCCAGTTGCAGTGGGCGACCTGCGGCATCATAGTGATAGCGGGTGATACGCCCCGAACAGCATCCATCTCTTCCATCACCTGGCCAAAAGCGTCGCACTTGAGCAATGAACTCTGCCCCAACGGATCGACGATGCGCGCAGCCCGTGGTGCTTGTTCTGTTGTCTGCCCCTGCCTATGAGCAAATCGCCATCGGTGAGGCCCAGGTCAATATGAGCCAGGCGGAAAAAAACTGGAGATTTCACGCAATACGCTTTACCGCGACAGGAAAAACGTCAGAACGTCGGCAGAATCTGAATTGCGCTTACGTATCCGCAACTGTCCCGACTCGCCTGGGCAAACTATCAGACGGAGAGATTATTCAGCCAGTTGCCTGCCACCTGTGTATATATGAAAGCGGTCACCGTGTCAGTGCAGCACCGGTAGTTGATAGAACGATAAGTAAATCGTCGGCCAGGGGGACAAACATTGAGAAACATTGAACAGGGGTATCGATATAGCGTCAGCGATATCCCTTCTCCAGTAAGGTTTCGCCAAGCGAATCAAAATCTTCAAAAAGCACATGACGAAATACAACGCCTGTCTTCATGACGGTCCCCTCATCTGAGTAAAAGACGCACGTGAGCAACAACCTTGTACAGGGGAAAAAGCTTTTCAATGATCATATGTGAATGGGGACGGTACTTCGCAGAAGTATATTTTGTGAAAGCGCTGGGAAGAGATTACAGACTCAGGGTTAAACGCGGATGCCTCGCTCCAGGGATAATAGCCCTGGGGCACAGTGTTATTCGCGATGGTCGATCACGACTCCGCTTAGACACTCCGGATGAATTTCAGCAAAACTGAACGACACGTCCTGATCTTCATTCAGCATAGCGGTGTAGCTGGTAACTTCATAAACCGAATGTCCGCGCGGGGTATCGGTAATCTTTAGCGGTGAATAATGCTGACGGACTTGCGCAAGCGTTATGCACTGGCCCTTGAGTGAAAAACTGATAAAGGCGGATTGCTCTTTCGGAATCCGCCTCAGGCGCACGTCGATATCGTCAATTTGACTACCATCATCCAAAAACACCGCATCCGACTGATAAAAATTAACGTACTCATTTTGATTATTCAGGGTTAGTGACAACGGATACTGCGAAACGGTATCCACCGTCAGGTAGCGGGTTGCCGACTTAATGTAAACAATAAAATCCCAGAGATTGTTTGTTGGTGTTTTCGCCACAGCAGGGGCAGTTATCAGTAACGCAACCGCACCATAGATGCTGCGTTTTTGCTTCCGGAGGTATTTTACCATGTGTTTGGTCATTCCTTGTTCAAAAATATGGCGGATTCACATTCATAATGCTACGTAATAGGATATCAGGCTAACAAACAGATGCAATCAGTGTCATTGAATCTTTATACTTAGCCACTGTATCTTTCCCTGATATAAAAATATGAGGTTTTAATTCATTCCAGATGTGACGATGCCAGCTCTCTCTAATTTTATTGGCTAATGCTTTAAAATTACCACTCTCTTCATATTGGATAAGTGTCTCTTTCGATATAGTAAAAGAACGAAACACATCCATTTGCGAATGCAAATTGTATTCTGAAAAAACAACAGTAATCACCAACGTGGAGCCTTGGGAATATATATCGTAATCCCATGACTCCCTTAACAGTAAAAACATATCAGTCATAGCATTATCCTGAATGATTTTCTTATATACAAGAAAATGATATCATTGCTTTATTCACCTGACACATTTTATTTTTAGCATTTATTTCTTTTCACACAACCAACCCCCTCCTGGTGTGGAAAAATCGTTTTTTAATTTACAAGCAATTTTCGAAGAGATACGGTTAGCGTTAGATAAATGTTTTGACAGCTCAGGATCAACCGTATCAAATTGTTTTAAGGCTAACGATCCCAAATCATTATGTATCGCGCATTTATCTTTTTCGGTTCCAGAAAAAAAGAATTATATTAAAACTGATTTTTTCTATTACATAGAGAGAAAACCCAGGCGCTTTACAAGCCGAAGATTAATAACATCAAACACATCATTGATATAATCAATCGCGGTGTAGTACTCTTTACTCATTGACTGGATCCGAACATTTCCTTTTGATTTGAGAGCAATGATGAGCTTAATCATCTGACTGCCGGGGCCATGTTGCTCCGCCATCAAGGCCACCAACGTGCAAAGGATGCTCAGAGTTGTACAATTATTGTATTACCAGCGCAGCTTGTTAGCTGCGCTATATCGTCATAGTCGTATCAGGTTGCCTGTAAAAAGTGATAACCCAGTAACGTATTATCCCGGATAGTCATCCGGTGCACGATCAAACAATTGAGCTGCAAGTGATGCAATTCTGTCATGCTGTATCAGCTTATCTTTCCATTCTTGTGGAATACCCGACCAGCCATATAAAGCGCCGGCAAGTTGCCCGGCCGTCGCCGCCACGCTGTCGGCATCATCGGCCAGGTTCGCCGCCAGCAAGATGGCATCACGGAAATTATCGGTGTTCCACACCGCCCACATGGCAGCTTCCAGCGTATCGATGACATAACCACTGGAGCGAATTTGATCGCGGCTTTTTTCTTTATATTCACCGGCATTGATGATTAGCACGCGTGAAAGTAAAGGATATATATGTGGTGAAAAAGACATCTCCTTATCGTAACCACTAATGAGATAATGGAGCATAAGGGCCATAAACTGACTGGCGTCTAACGCATCACGTGCAAAATGTGTCGCATGGCATTGCGCTTTAGAATCAAAATAAATCGCCCGATGAGACTTTCGTCTGAATATTGAGACAGGCGCAATACGAATAATGGGTGCATTCCCTGCCGAATTATTAGCTGCTTTTGTGTCCCATTTCAGACCATGCAGGGAATATTGCTCCAGCGCATAACGCGTAGCATTACCAATATCAAAACATCGGCCATTGCTGCTATTTTCACCAAATTTATACCATCGAAGCATTAACTGGCAAAACAGATCAGCATCTAAGCGATTAGCCTGCAGATAGGTCTGCGCCAGGCATAATGCCATGGAGGTATCATCAGTCCATTCACCAGGACGCAAACGAAATGGTCCTCCACCAATCATATCGTGAACATGGTTTACGTCACGAGGCTTAAATTCAAGCGTTGTACCCACTGCATCGCCTACAGCGAGTCCGACCAAAGCACCTATCGCTTTATCACGGGACACATCCTCGCTAACGTCAAGCTCAAGTGTACGATCCCAATATTTATATTTTGGTTCGAGACTATCCAGCTCTTCTTGTGTCAGTCCACGCGTAGAGTAAGGAAGGTATTCCATATAACGGGTGACATAATTATTAATCTCTGAATCATCGGCATGTAAATCGATCATTGAACTTCCTTAAGCTTGATATGGATAAACCCATGACTTTCTACCCTGTCGATAACTTCAAATTTGGTGTTAGGCTTAAACAGCACTTCAGTCTCCAAATTAATATCTTTAAACTCAGATACAAAGTCAATTTGTTTACCAGAATACCCCTCCACCTGCATTTGAATTTTGCCTTTAAAAGGTTTTACCATATCCGTGCTGAAATAACCCGGATCGGAGACAATATTTCCCGGCACATGCTGATCAAGGACCTCAGGCGGCAAACTCCGTACGCCGCGTAAGAACGTACCGGATGTTGGCGGAAGCACATCCATCGCCTCCGATAGATGCTGCGAATACGCCTCCAACCCCGGCGTCATAGGCTCTGTTCCACGTAACGCAGGGTTAAGCATGGTATAGCCTTCGTTAGTTGTATAGCCATAGAGCGCGCCAACCTGATCATCCGTGAGTTTAGATGACAAATAAGGATCGCGTAATTCGGCATATTTTCTGCCATTCTTAATCCATGCCTCTCCCCAACCGGGCATCGCTTCTTCGAGTGGCATGGCCGGTTTTACCGGGTTTATTGCTGTCACAGCAACGTCCGGAGCCACTGGCTCTGCGCTGAGCCGCGCAGCACGCACAGCATCAAATTTCGCGCCACCTTTCATGCCAGCACCGCCACCTATCAGGCTGCCGAACAGCATGCTCCATTTTTGCCCGTCACTGCCCTCACCAAACAACCATCCCCCAGCCCAGTTTCCTGCAGTCCCCCCCAATAAGGCACCAGCGGTACTGAGCAAAGCGATGGCTGGAGTGGCGACCACAGCGAGTGCCGCGGTTCCTACCCCTAACATGACCCAGTTCACCCAGCCCGGAATCTCAGGACTTATCTCGTCCGTTTGTACTTTCGCGCCACCAAAAAAAACATTGGGTGACCCGGAAAAAATCTCGGCACTACAAGTGAGTTTGTCTCCTAGCCGTGCAGCAGGATAATTATTGATATAGATCTTAATGGAACCTTCGGCGACCCGCTTTGGCGAACCACTATGTTCATCGCATTTACCCAACGACAGATGCGCGCGAATTGCCTTACGGCTATTCACATAAACATTTGGCGAACCCTCAGTGAGCATGCCAGTGACATGTCGGGGCGCCCAGGACATACTTCCCAGCACCTCTCCCAACCCGCCTGCGGCGCAGGCACCTACAGCAGCTGACGCCACAACCAGCGCCAGCCCGCCGGTTGCTACTGTCGCAGCCCCCAGTATGGCACCACCGATAAGCCCAACAATCATCCAGGATTTCGATGCAGTGTGGGCTATAGGATCATCGACCCTTGCAGCCTGTAGCGCAGTCATTACGACGAAGTCCGTTGCCGGGTAAGAAACGCCAGTATCTGCTCAGGGGAAGCGAGTCCCTGCGGCCCGTTAACGGTGCGGCAGATACTGAGTTGTTGTTCCAGATGATGCCCGGGCACTGTGGCAACAGACCATAAGGCGTAGCGTATCGGCTGCGTGTCGGGGACAGGTGCGATACGCAGCGGGGAACCGTCCTGGGCATAGAGTAAGTAGAGACCTTCACGGGCACGCTGCAAAGGCAGACTTCGATATAACGCTTGCACACCGGAAAAAACGTCCAGATTACAGGTTTCCGTATCCAGCGCGAAAAAGAGATCCGGATTATCCGCGCGGATCATTTCCCCTAGCGTCACCTCATGTTGATTATGGTGAAAGCGGATACTCGCAATAATGTCCTGATATTGTTTCTGATAGAGCTCAGTAAATTCACCAGGACAGGTGCCTATATAGCAAACAACTTTTTTTCCACTCGACGGTTCATCCAAAAGAATAACGGTCTGGCGCTGAAAAATTAATACGTTGCCATTTTTGAATTGGTAAAAAAGCTCTACAGCCGGCTCGCCATCGATTAACTTCTGCTGTGTCGATTCCATGCGAAACTCTGGCACTGTAACTTCCAGTTCGCGGGCGATACGCGCCGCAACTGCCTGTACGGTCTCTCCGTTTTTCGCCCCCGCACGAGATACAACAAAGGTAAATTCACTGGCACCCGTGTCATTAAGGGTAAAAAGATTCATCGTACGGTCTTTAAATACATCAGGTAAAGCGAGTGTCGCCTCCTGGAGAATATAGTCAGCCATCGCGCTTCCCTTTATTTATTAGCTTTAACGATAAAAAAGTTATCAACTTCCTGCTGTATTGCGGTTTGTTGATTCGAGCCAACCGCCAGGGTTCCGGCACTGCCATCGGCCGGATTCAGGTGCAGATCGCCACTAAGTGTATTAATTTGCGCACTCTCTGCCGCCGTGAAATTAAAGTTATTGCCGATTATGCTGACCGTACCGTCCTTGAGCAGTTCAATTGCGCTTTGCCCGCATTCAATACGCAGCATTTCGCCTGCAGCAAGCGTAAAAGTGTTCACAACCTTATCATCGCGGTTATTACCCGTCAGACTCGTGAGATTTCCCTTAACGCCTGTATTCTGGTCCTTCACTACCCGTAAGGTTTCATTCTCACCAACGAACTGAGTGTGATTCTTCTCAATAGTATGCGTTTCGTCATTCTTAACGTTGGTGTCCATATTCCGTTCGGCCTGGATCCACACCTGCTCCTCCCCCGCTTTATCTTCAAAACGCAGGGCGTTGGCGGTGTCAGCAGAACCGTCTTTCGAACGGCTGAGGAACCCCATCTGGGTGGCGGCGGCAGGAAGCGCCCACGGCGGCATGCTGGCTTCGTTATAAACACGTCCGGTGATGATTGGTCTGTCCGGGTCACCGTTAATAAAATCGACCACCACTTCATCGCCGACGCGTGGAATTTGTACCCCGCCGAAACCTTGTCCCGCCCAGGCGCTGGAGACACGCACCCAGCAGGAGCTGGTATCGTCGCCCTTCGCCAGTCTGTCCCAGTGGAACTTCACCTTCACCCGGCCATAGCGATCGGTCCAGATGCTTTCCCCCTGCGGGCCGACGACTCTTGCGGTCTGTGGCCCATAGGTCCGCGGCCAGGCCGATTTTTGCGCTGGACGGTATGTAACGGTGGAGGGGATCACCGTGAAATCAATGCGGTGCATCGTTTGCGAGCTTCCCCCGCTGGCGTAATTGTTCTCTTCCAGCCAGTAGTTAGCCTCGGTGGTCAGGTATTCCGCGTTATCGCTGAAAAAGGGGGCGTTGTAGAGGGTAAACGTGTTACCCGGCGCGATACCGAGCGCCGTGGCGCTACCATGAATCTGTTGATGCTCCACCTGCCAGCGCTCCTGGCGGATGCGGGCATAGAAATCCGCATGATCGTGTTCGACAAAGCGCCCCGGCCAGTCGTACACATCAATGCTGCCCGGTTGTGGTGAGACCGGGTTCTGCCGGGCCTGAAACAGCCAGGCATTCGGTTTGCGGAAATCATAATCGTCCAGGCTGTAGATCCCCGGCGTCACGCTGTCGGTCAGCGCCCACTGGCTGATCCCCTCTTCATCCGTACTGCCACCGGACGGTGTCACGTGATAAGGAATGGTTTCGTAACCGGCAAACGGCTGATGCTGGGTCGCCGCATCGGTCAGTACCAGAACATGCCGCTCCGCCTCGTGGCGGAAGAAGTAGCTGATGCCCTCCAGTTCCATCAGGCGGCTGATAAAGTCGAAGCTGCTCTCCTGATACTGTACGCAGTAGTCCCAGACGCGATAGCTGCCGGTCAGCTTGTCTTCGACATTGACCTGGTTTTCAGAAAGCAGCGTTTTGACGATTTGCGGTACCGTCTGCCCCTGGAAAATACGCAGGTTACGGTCACGCTGCATTGGCCATAAGTCGGATTCAACGCTGAGTTGATAGACCGCGTAGCGGGTGCCGGACAGCTCCACGGCGCTCACCGCAACGCGGGTCACTTTGCCGTTAAAGTAGCGCGGCGATGTTATATCCTGCGTCGGGACCGTCACAGTGACGGCCTTTCCCAGTAGCTGGCTGCGATCCATGCGCGCATCGGTGCCCAGCAGCGTCAGGCCAAGTGCATAAGGTTCTGACAGCGCTTCACGCCCTGACAGTTTCCAGAACAGCAGCCCTTCGACCGGAAGCTGCACGGTAATACGGTTGAGCATAAGGTTCATTCCGTTAAAAGTAGCAACGCGCTGAAATCGTCAGCGCAAATGCCATTCGATAGAGAAAATCCACCCGCTAAGATTGCGGTATTTTTACTAAATTTTGATGTCTGGTGAGGTAAATTGTATCTGCCCGTCTGTACTGGCCGTTATATTTATCGCTCCGTATCGGGCACAATATAAGACCGTGTTCCTGGCTGTCTGCCGAGGTTATTATCAACCTCAGTCATGCCACTATTTTATTCCGTCGGCGTATCCTCATCCGGTGCCTGGTCAAATAAGGCCGCGGCCATAGAGACAATGCGGTCATACTGCACCAGCTTCTCTTTCCATGCCTGCGGAATCCCCGACCAGCCATATAAAGCACCGGCAAGCTGTCCGGCCGTCGCCGCCACGCTGTCGGCATCATCGGCAAGGTTCGCCGCCAGCAAGATGGCATCACGGAAATTGTCGGTGTGCCATACCGCCCACATGGCCGCTTCCAGCGTATCGATAACATAGCCACTGGAGCGGATCTGGTCGCGGCTTTTTTCTTTATATTCACCGGCGTTGATGATCAGCACGCGCGGCTCTAACGGCATCATTTGCGGGGAAAATACACGTTCTTTGTCGTACCCATTAATCAGCAGAAGCAGTAAGCAGCTCAGATAATGTGCGGAACTTACAGCCTCGGTCGCGCAATGGGTGGCCTGACTTTGAATTTTCGCGTTATAGAATGCCTGAGCGAAATTGCGACGAAAATAGATCGGTACAGGCGCTAATCGAATAATGGATGCATTTCCCGCTGTTTCCGGGGACGTATTACCAAACCAGTCCGCTCCGTTAATCTCATATTGTTCCAGGGCATAACGGGTCGCATTGCCAATATCAAAACAGACACCGTTAACGCTGTTATAGCCCTCGCGATACCACTTCACCAGCTTGTCCCTGAAACATTGCCTGCTGGCATATTTGCGCTCCAGCACTGTTTCAGCCAGACACAGGGCCATAGAGGTGTCGTCGGTCCACTCACCGGGTTTCAGGCGAAATGGCCCACCCCCCACCATATCCGTCACGGTACGATGGTCACGAGGCATAAATTCCAGCGTGGTGCCCACGGCATCGCCCACGGCGAGCCCGACAAGCGCGCCTATGGCCCTGTCGCGACAGATATCCAGCGGCTTGACCTGATCAGGCGTGTCATACCATTTTGTCGACGCGGCTTCTTGCGGGTCCTCTACCAGTGGATGTGCAATGTAGTCATACAGCATGCGGTGCTGCGTCCGCGCATTAGTAAACGGAATATAGTGCTCATACTGTTTTGCATAACGCTCTATTTCCCGAATATCAGAATGTAAATCGATCACGATTGTCCCTTCCCTGTCTTTCTTTGCTGCTGTATCGCAGGCAGCGGTTTGCCGCTACCGTCTTTTACAAAGACCAGGCTCTTGTTATTTTGCCCCAGCTTGCCCTGATAAACATTCCCTGGCTGATAAGCCGCAACGGCGATTAACCACGCCGTTTCATTATGTTTTTCGACCAGCCAGCTTTTATTAAACAGTGGTTGTTCCACCCGTAATGACATTTCAATGACCGGGTTGTTATTAATAAACAACCCGCTTTGCTTCATGGATAAAATGGTGATATTCACATCGCTGCCGTTGGCGAGAATGTCCTGCTCTTTGCGTTGAGAATTACACGCTACTCTTTTTGCCAGCCCGAAACCAATCACTATCAGCACCAGTGTGGCAACAACATTCACCATATCAAACGTCGAGATATTCATCCCTTAATACCATCCTGTTCCGTTATTACGGAGCAAGCATCAGCACTTTGAACTGGCTCGGCACGATACGCATACCAATCGCATTGGTGGAGTTTTGCAGGCTCACGCTGGTCAATCGCGTGGCGGGAGTGCCTTTTAGCAGCACGGTAAACGCACCGGTTAAATGCCGGGATGGCCCCATCACCGTACCAGAGGCCACGCCTGTTGCCACGCCGGGGTTATCGCCGTTGGTCAGTGGCGTGATGGTCGCCATATTGTGGGCTGGCATCCCCATAAACAGGATATTCATCGCATTAGGGATTGCCGTCGGCCCCAGCGCAATATCCGGATAGGGAATGGGCGTAGGGGCTGGCATGGGCGTCAGGCAGACATCCGGAAAGGCCAAATCAACCCCGAAAAGCTGGCAGTTCGCAAACATGGCGGTTCCTTATCCCATATGAATCTGTTCAGAATCGACTTTGGTGATCGCTTTGGACGTGATCACCGTGTTGTGAGCATGCAGGCGCGCATAATCCTCAGCCTTCATGTCCAGTTGCCCGGCGCGAACCTGCTCGGTCTGTCTGGTCGTGCGAAACAGACTGTGGCTGATTTGGGTGACGGTCTGCCAGACAGACTCTGCCCGCTTGCCGACAACGCGCGACAGGCTGACCCACGCCGAGAGTTTCTCGCCGCTGTATTTCATCTCGTCGATATGGCAGTCACCCTGCCCGGCTGTGACACGGAGCGCCTCGCTACTCAGGCTTAGCTCCCCTGCGCTACGAATATGCAAATCGCCCGGCACGCTGAGCTCCGCAACCTGCGGGTTGGCCCGTTCCAGTACCGCCAGCAGCCAGATTTGGCGCTCTACGCTGGCAATCAGTACCGTGTCGCCCGTCTGCGGTGCGATAACACAACTCGCAGCCCGGCGACAATGCCAGCCGCGTCCTTCGCTTTCTACCGTCAGGCTGCCGTCAGCAAAGCAGTGGGTCACAACCGCCGATGCCTGTACGGGCGGCAGTATGGGTTGGGCCATCAGATGGTTGACTTTACTCATTATCTCTCCTCAACGGCGGCTCTGGCGCTGCAGGCTCCAGGCCTCAGCAGCCAATAATTCTTCGTCATATTCGAGAATGCCCTGACGCCCGCTAAACCGGGCATTCTCCTGATTTGCCCGATGCATCCGGGTGCGGGAAAAGGTCGCACCGCGCAGGTCGGCCAGACGCAGGTCGGCGCCGGTAAAATCGCTATAGGTCAGGTCACAAAGGGTAAAACGCACACCGACAGCATTCACCTGCTGCAGGATACTTTGAAACAGGCGACTCTCGCTGAAATCGGCCTGTTCGAGCGTGGCGCCCACGAAAATAGCTTGATCAAAGAGGCTGCCACGACACTGCGCGCCGCGCAGATTCGCTTCCATAAACAGCGCCTGAGTTGCATTGACCTGGTTTAACCGCGCGGTCTGTAACGACGCCCCCTTAAAATTGCACTGGGTAAGCTGCGCGCCGCTAAAATCCGCGCCGTCTAACTGGTTGTCGGTAAACTGGCAGCCGGTAAAGCCGTGCCGGGCGTAATCTTTCCCGCGCTGATCGCAGTCGAAAAAGACCACCCGTTCAAACTGACTGCCCTCAAGCACCGTTGTACGCAGATCAATGCCATAAAAGGTGGTCAGCAGAAAACGGCACCCGGCAAAGCGGGCGTGAGCCAGCGGTGATTCAAAAAAGACGCTGCGTTCAGGTATTGCCCGATCAAAGTGGCTGTCCGCCAGCGCGCAGTGCATAAATTGCACGGTCTGTAGCGAGCAGCCCGTAAAATGGCTACCCGTCAGCGTGCAGTCGTTGAAGATACATCCATCAAGTGGCGTTTCCTCCACCCGCAGGTTCGCCATTTCGCACTGATTAAACACCGTCTGGGTTAACCGGGCTCCCCGCAGGTTTACTCCGTTTAACGCACATTCGGTGAACGCCGTTTCCTGCAAATTGGCCCCTTGCAGGTTTACCCCCTCCAGCGAGACCTCCTGAAAAATACCGCCGGAGAGATCGCAGCCCTGCAAATCCAGCCCGTCGAGGGAGATTTCGCTGATCGGCTCGCCGCCTTTCACCCGCTGTTGCAATTGTGCTGCGGTGAGCATCGTCATATCACTTCTCCATCGCGCTTCGGCAGCGTTTTGATGCGTTTCGTCCATGCCCCATCAAGGCGGGTGGTATCGCTAATGAACGCCTGCGAGAGATCGGCGCGAAAAAGATTCGCCCCGCTAAAATTGGCCCCGCCAAGCTGACTTTTTTGCAGCAACGCCCCCATCAGGTTGGCATCGGTGAAATCGGTATCGCGAAAATCAGTGCGCACAAACAGGCTTCCCATCAGGTTTGCCTGACCAAAGTGGCTGGCGCGGCAATCCGCTTCGCTGAGATCGCAATTCTCCAGCTTCGCCAGGCTGAATTGCGCGCCGGCGAGCGGCGTCTGACGCAGGTTGCACTGGATGAGCGAAGCCTGGCGGAAGTCGGCACCCGCTAAAGTACTTTCGGCCGCTATCGCGGTAGCGATTAAAGTGGCCCCGGCAAAACTTGCCTGTTCCGCCTGAGTCTGGACAAAGGAGCAGCTATCCAGCCGCGCTTCGCTAAACACTGCGGCCACCAGCACCGATTGCATAAACGCGCATTTATGCAGCCGCGCACCGTGAAAATCGGGTTCGGCCAGGGTGAGTTCCATAAAAATGCAGCCGTCCAGCGAGGCGTGGTGGAAACGACAGCGGCTCAGCCCGGTTTCGCGTAACAGCAGTCCATCCAGGCTGGCGTTATCGAAGATGCACGCCTCGAATAAGGCATTTTGTGTCTGCGTCTCTTTAAAGCGTGCACCGCTAAAATCACTCTCCTGACACTGAGCAAGCGCCAGGCTTGCCCCGGTAAAATCACATCGTTGTAATGAGGCGCGCCCAAATTGCGTACGGGCAAGCATCGCCCCGGCAAAACAGGCGTCATCCAGTTTGCTGTTGCGGAAATCAGCACATTCCAGCAGCGCCTTTGTGAAATTCGCGCCACTGAGATCCATACCGGAAAAGTCAGCGCCGGTGAGATCCATACCGCTAAAATCACCCCCTTGCGCGAATGTACGCCCGGCACGCTGGCGGATGATCTGTGCAAGGTCACCCGTCAGGCGTACGGCGGGGGGCTGTTGGGCCACAGCCGCCAGATACATCTGATGCAGCGCCTCGCTCGCCTGCTGGCGCTTTTTCTCACTCATCAGGTCGCTGTTGCGGTGAAGCATTTCCTGCATGCGATGCAGTGATTCCGGCCCGCGCGGCATTTGGTCATCCCTGTGCGGATATTTCGCTTCCATTTCGCGTTTGCGCTGCTCCGCATCGGCCTGTATCTGCTGCGCCTGACGCTCCATTTTTTCCATAAACTCAGGCAATTCATCGAGGGCAGGCATCTCAGGCTCTTCGATGTTGTCGAGCAGATCGCCAATGTCGCGCCCGTTTGCTTCCAGCCTTTCCCGGTACTGTTCGCGCAGCAGTTTTTCGCGATTCTTTATGTTGTCGCGCATCGGGCTCGGCGTCTGCTGCACCTCACTGTCAAGCCACGGGCCGATAAGCGATTCCGGCAGCAGATCCTTTTCCCGAAACGCGAACAACGCCCCTTTTTCTTTATCCAGGCGCTGGCTGAGTACTTTGCGATAGTGGTTGAGCGAACGCCCGGCACCGTTTTTTTCGAGCGCGGGCATTAAGTGCAAAACATCCGCCGCGTCGTCTTCATTAATGCGGATATGCCCCTGCCAGATAAGCACCATTTGCTCCAGATGCGGGAAAAACCAGACGGTGGTTGCGCGCAGGGTTATCTCTTCAAACAGGGTCTCTTCCTGGCGCAAGCGGCTGATAAAACAGCGCGCGTGCCAGGGTGGCAATGTACCTTCCTGCACAGGTTTTTGCGGGTGCATGTTCCAGATACGCCACGACGCCTGTTCCGGCAGGGTGTCTCTGTCCCACCACTGATCGGGGCTGGCGGCATTAAATACCGTCCAGTCGATGTCGCGGGCAAAGCCGGGAAAATCGTTCTGCAACCAACCGGCGTCATAGTTTTTGCCCATCCGGCGAAAGCGACGCGGCCAGGAGAGATCAAGCGGCCCAAAGCTCGCAGGCTCCGGCCTCTGTTTTGGCGAGGTCATGCGCCCGTGGAGGGGCTCAATGTTCGGCAGGCGGTGGAGGCTTTGTCCCTGATGATTTTCCGGGCAAACCCCCACCCCATGCGGGTTTTCTTCACAGCCTGCACCGCCCCAGGCGCGCGTCCAGTCCAGACGCATGTCGCCAAAAGGCTGCGGTGGGGTCATTTTGCTGCCCGACCAGAAACGGTCGCCAAACACCACCAGTGATTTACTGAGATTGTCGATATCCACCCGCGTCATCACCGCCGTTTTTTCCTGCTGGTGGTGAGTATAGGCATAGCCGGTGGCCAGGAATTCTGCACGGGTTTTCGGCATCGCCATATCAATAACGCCACCGCTGGTTTGCAGTTCACTGGCGGCAAGCTGCCAGAGCTCCATCTCCGGACGCAGTGTTGGGGCCTCCCCCATATCGGTCAGCGCCATCACCGACACGCCAAGATGGTTTTTACCCTGCCAGCGGAAAGGGCGATGGAGCACGCTCAGGCGCAAAGGTTTAATAATCTTCATCCGTAATACCTTATTCGCCTAAGATGAGTGGCCGATCGTATAACGCAATTCTTTTCGGGTCTTTGGGGTCATATTTGATGGTGGTGCCATTACCGGCTTTAAAGCGTTCTCTCTCTTCAAAGTTCATAGATGTATAGAAGCTTGCCTGTACTTCCTGCCCCTCACGGGTTTTAAAGTTCACCGTCAGTAAATAGACAGGGTTTTCTGCATCCCACATCCCCGTTTGCCTGGCGACAATAATATCCGCATTGGCACCAATACCGGTTTTAAGCACTGATGCTTGCCTAAAGGAGTCTTTAATATAAACAATAAGGTTATCGCGCAAGCTAAGGTAGATAATATAAAAGACGGCTGAAAATATCCCAATGGGCAGCAGATACCAGTAAGTGTCAAAAAATTCCATTAATTTGGACCTTTCGTGTATACGCAGAGTTATTTCCAGAAAAAACGCAGCCAGAAAAGCTTAGTCAAACACGTTCATTACTGCAATCCGTGGCAGTTTGTCATCACTGTATTTTACCGTCAGGGTTAACCCTTTTTTCAGTTTATGAATATCATTGGGTTTAACAGCGGCCCTGGCACGGTATTTCTTTCTCTTTTTAGAGAAATCCGCAAAGAAATAGCATTCGTAAAGATAATACTCGCCACGCTTCGTACCGGTACGCTGCCAGGACTCCAGAGGAACATGAATGGTTTTCCCGGCCCATTCTTCGCGTGATACCCAGTCTCGCAATAACCGCGCTTGTACCCCATACTGCTTAAAAAAAGCAACGGCAGACCACAGTCCCGCAAGGGTGATAATCAATCCAGAAATAAAGAAAGGGTCACTCATAACATTGATAAGAATGTTCATATGAATTTTATTTTAATGGCCAACCAATTTACCATTTTATTGATTTACAATCGCATGCAGCCAGATGTTTTCTTTATTTTCATCTCAAGGGCCAGGCTGTACGCCAGGAACCCTTTCAGTGCCTTTGCAACCAATAATTTTATTAAAATCATCGCCGCCGACGTTTTAAAGATGCATTCTCTATTTCCATAACAACTTGAGACGGATTATCTTTATTGTACGTAACATCAAAAAACTTCCCTATTTGATATTGTCTTAAATCAGAAGTATAAATAACCGCACTTCCTGTTCCAACGATATCAACACCCTCATCAGTGGTAAACTTATAATGTAGTTTAATATTTGTATAATCTGAAATTTTTCCAGTGTAGGCTTCAACATTCAAAATTTCAGCCTGTGCAAGCACGCCATTCTTGCGGATATGCGATTTTAATTTTGCATTCCTGATATCCCTGATAAGCAAAGACACAATAACATAGGCAAAAAAAGTCAGGACGGCGAATACAATGACATCTGTAACATATCTCATATTTATCATCAATGCTCAGCTTGCATGCTCAGTACTGCTATTTTCTGTGGCGGAACACCCTGATATTTAATCACAATGGGCATCCCTTTTTTAAGCTGGGGGATTTCAGATACTTTTAGAGCGGCAGCCGCTTTATATTGTTTCACCCCACCCTCCAGATTTGCATCAAAGGTAACAATAAAGAAATAATCAAAATTATGCGTAGTGTAAGTCTGTTTCCACTCGCGCAATGTTGCCGTCGTCACCTCACCCTGCCATTTATCTCTCGATAACCAGTATTTTATTTCTGTAACATCTTCTTTTTGCCCCTTCAATCCCTTAAGGCAGATAAAAATAAAAACCAGTATCACGCCCAGCGCTATTGAGTTTGAATGTTCAGATAAAAAATTCATGATGTTAGGTAATATTAAATATTAAGTGCCAGTCATTATTATCTTTAAGATCTGGTATATATTATTAGAAAAATTACATAGATAGCGTTTAAGGAGCAGCCAGTAAAGGCTTACCGCTGGCATCCTTAACCAAAATGATCTTATTTGTTTTGTCATCAAATTTCCCCTGATACACATTGCCAACCTGGTAGGAACCGACAGCGATGACATAAGCCGTTTCCTGATGATTTTCAACCAACCAGCTTTTCTTATTTGCAGGCTCTTCAATTCTCAGAGACATATCAATAACAGGATTATTATTTATAAACAAACCATTCTGCTTCATGGACAAGATGGTGACATTAACATCGCGACCTCGTTCAAGAACGATCTCTTCACGCTGTTGAGAATTGCGGACTACTCGATGGGCAAGATGCCATATGAACGCCATCAATGAGAGTGTCACCACAACATTAACGATATTAAAAAGCGACATAAATTTTCCTTTATTACATAACCATATAGAGAGCGAACAGCGCTGTTTTTAGGCTTCCACTATCCACACGAGCGGCCTCAACCCGTTGAGCATTGACTATCGTCCGCCCAAATGTAAAACCTTTATGCGACACATCGACACCAGTGAAAGCATAACTGCCTGCTTTTAACGCTACCGTACCAAGAGAGATTGTAAATTGCTTTACCAGATAATCCATCGCATCCTGAGCGAAGCTTGTTTTTTGGACATCATTACGTTCAAAAACTGGAGAGTCGATAAACACTTTGGTATCGCTCTTTATGGTGATTTGTTGTGGCGATTTAATGACAATCTGACCAGTAACGGTCTGCGACCATTCTCCGTTAATATCTACTTTAACGTTATCGCTTATTGTTTGATTTTGTCCACCCGAGGTAATAGTAATCCTCTCACCGGAATCGATAGTCTTATCATGCATTCCCTTTATATGAGTTGTATCATTTCCGCTGATTTCCCTGCTGTTGTTACCATTGAGTATAAGTTTCCTGTCGCCAGTAATTGAACTCTCATCACCGTCATTCTCAATCGTAAGCTTGCGGCCATTCTTAATGCTCGTGATTTCACTGTTATTAAAGCTTTTCGCTTCAACATCATCCACAGTAGTTGTACGCTTCGCTTTGTAATAAAAAGTTGCATCCTGCCGGACTTCATCCGTCTGCGTCTTTTTGATCGTCGTCGTCCGGTTACCGTCGATATTGACCGTCTGATCATTCTCGACCGACACCATCATGTCTTTCTCGGAATGCATCTGCACCGATTCATTACCCGGACTGTCTTCAAAAAACAGGAAGCTGGCATTATCGACGCTGCCATCTTTACTACGGGTCATAAAGCCCATCCGGGTGGCATCACCAGGCAGGTCCCACGGCGGCATACTGGCTTCGTTATAAACACGCCCGGTGATAATCGGCCTGTCGGGGTCACCGTTAATAAAGTCGACCACCACTTCATCACCAACACGCGGGATCTGCACACCGCCAAAGCCTTGCCCTGCCCAGGCGCTGGAAACACGTACCCAGCAGGAGCTGGTATCGTCGCCTTTTGCCTGCCTGTCCCAGTGAAACTTCACTTTCACCCGGCCATAGCGATCGGTCCAGATGCTCTCTCCCTGCGGACCGACGACTTTTGCGGTCTGTGGCCCATAGGTACGCGGCCAGGCCGTTTTTTGCGCCGGACGGTACGTGACAGTAGAAGGAATGACGGTGAAATCAATGCGGTGCATTGTTTGCGAGCTCCCGCCGCTGGCGTAGGCATTCTCTTCCAGCCAGTAGTTAGCTTCGGTGGTCAGGTATTCCGCGTTATCGCTGAAAAAGGGGGCGTTATAGAGGGTAAAAGTATGCCCTGGGGTGATGCCCAGCGCGGTGGCGCTGCCCTGTATCTGCTGGTGCTCAACCTGCCAG
This sequence comes from Citrobacter sp. BDA59-3, assembly GCF_015167655.1. Lineage (NCBI taxonomy): Bacteria > Pseudomonadati > Pseudomonadota > Gammaproteobacteria > Enterobacterales > Enterobacteriaceae > Citrobacter > Citrobacter sp. BDA59-3. The sequence continues at coordinate 2,089,201 of NZ_CP063427.1, read as the reverse complement.
CGTTCCTGATGAATGCGGGCATAAAATTCACCGTGTCCATGATCAACAAAGCGCCCCGGCCAGTCATAAACGTTAATGCTGCCGGGCTCTGGCGAGTTTGGATTCTGGCGCGCCTGAAACAACCAGGCATTCGGCTTACGGAAATCATAATCGTCCAGGCTGTAGATCCCCGGCGTCACGCTGTCCGTTAACGCCCACTGGCTGATCCCCTCTTCGTCGGTACTGCCGCCGGACGGTGTCACGTGATAAGGAATGGTTTCGTAACCGGCAAACGGCTGATGCTGGCTGGCGGCATCGGTCAACACCATGACGTGGCGCCCGGATTCGTGGCGGAAGAAGTAGCTGATGCCCTCCAGTTCCATCAGGCGGCTGATAAAGTCGAAGCTGCTCTCCTGATACTGTACGCAGTAATCCCAGACGCGGTAACTCTCGCTCAGTTTGTCTTCAACGTTAACCTTGCTTTCAGAGAGCAGCGTTTTGACGATTTGCGGTACCGTCTGCCCCTGGAAAATACGCAGGTTACGGTCGCGCTGCATTGGCCATAAGTCGGATTCAACACTGAGCTGATAGACCGCGTAGCGAGTGCCGGACAACTCCACGGCGCTCACCGCCACACGGGTCACTTTGCCGTTAAAGTAGCGCGGCGATGTCATATCCTGGGTCGGGACAGTCACGGTGACGGATTTGCCCAGCAACTGGCTGCGGTCTATGCGCGCATCGGTGCCCAGCAATGTAAGGCCAAGTGCATAAGGTTCTGACAGCGCTTCACGCCCTGACAGTTTCCAGAACAATAGCCCGTCTACGGGGAGCTGTACGGTAATACGATTGAGCATAAGGTTAATTCCGTTACAAAAATCATGAAGAACCAGGTGCAATCATTAAATTATCGTGCCCGAACGACAAATATAATCAACCAGCAGTCAGTGAGGATATTACAAAAACGGGCAATCACGTCCGTTTTCTCTATTCATTGATATCGAGGAAGGGGGGCAGTCTTTTCTTTTCAGAAAATTCCTGGCAATATGCAGTTTAGCAAAACAGCAATTAAACGAAATGGATCACCCTATGTGAACCTGCTGTTTTTGCCATCGCCTCATCGATATACTTCTGTTTTATTTCATCAGTGAGCGGTGTTTTTTCATGCGGCGGTTCAAACTGCTGCATGCTTTTCATCAAAGCATAAAAACCGCCGATAACCCTCTCACCTTGTGCTTTAATTTTCCAGCCATCAATATCCAAAATAATATAAGCGCTCGTGCCAGTAATTTTCATTATCAGGTTACTTTGCCGTTCAAATATTCTGGCTAAGTCACACCACGTGTTCCTCTGCTTTGGCGCAAAAAAGCACGGTAAAGTGCAGCATGATCTACTTCCCACGATGAAACTTAATACTCTGAATAATTTCCTGATATTGCTGCTGATGACGTTCGTTAAATTCCCCCGGACAGGTCGCCACATAGCTCACCAGTTTTTTTCCGGCTGGCGCTGCGTCCAGTAAAATAATGGTCTGACGCTGGAAGATAACGCGATTATCATTTTTGAACTGATAGAAAAGCTCAACGGCCGGGTAGCCATCAACCGTCAACATTTGCGTCGACTCAAGATAAAAATCGGTCAGCGTATCTTTTAGTTCGCGAAGCGTTCTGGCGGCGACAGCATGTACTTTATCGTCGGCATTTGCACTGGCGCGAGACACGACAAACGTAAATTCATTGCCACCATCAACAGTGTGTGTAAATGCATTCATAGTTCGGTCTTTGGCTGTATAGGGCATTGCCACATTTATTTTTATGCAACCGATAGACTGCCGGAGCGATATTGCGCACCGGCAGCGAAGAGATTACGGTTGCGGATTTACCAGCCAGGTACCGGCACTGGTGATATTTAACGTCTGGTGACGGGTCTGACCGTTACCCTGCAACACCAGCGCATACTGGCCCGGTTGCAGTTTCAGGGTCGCGAAACCATTGCTGGCAGGTGTTATCGACTGCGATTCCCCGTTGAGGGTCAGTTTTTCTCCCTCATTCATGCGCACATAGACCTGTGCAATCGCCGCAGGCGGCGTGGTTGCAGCGGGTTTATCCGCCGCCACAGGCGCGGTTTGTGCCGGGGCAGTCGGCGCCGTATCACGTGCTGGCGCTGCGGAGGTGGACGTAGCTGCTGGCGGCGTCGAAACCGGCGCACTGTTTTGCGCAGGCGGAGCGGCCGGTGTGGCTGGCGCGACGGGGGTATCGGCAGGACCGGTGCTTGCCGTCTGATTCGCATTCTCCTGCGGCGCATTGCCCTGATGGAACAGCACGCCACCGGCGATCAGGCCAACCAGCACGCCAGCCGCCACCAGGCCTGGCACTTTGTAACGCCGCCAGTCCAGTACGCCAGGTTTGGTTTCAACCTCTTCAATGGGAACCAGCATGGTGCCCGGCTTTTTCACGTTCAGCACATCGTCGAGTCCGGCGACCGGCATTTCGATCAGCGCCGCAAATTCATCGATAGTCTGCGGACGGTCTTCCATTTTCAGCGCCAGCGCCTTGTCCACCGCCTGCAGCAAGGACGGGGAGTAACCGGGCAGATGACGATGGGCCAGCGGCTGATAACCATCCTGAATGCTGCGCACCACACTCACCGGCGGCGGTGAGCCCACAATCAGCGTATGGAGTACGGCACCCAGGGCATAGATATCTGTCCACGGTCCCTGCTCGCTTTCGTTATCGTCAGTGTATTGCTCAATCGGCGCATAGCCTGGGCGCAGCATGGTTTCGGTCTCGTCGGAGACCGAGCCAATACTGCGGCGGGCAGAGCCGAAATCCAGCAGGACGGGCAGACCGTTATCCTGAATCTGGATGTTATCCAGCGAGATATCGCGGTGCAGATAGCCTTCGTCGTGGATGGTTTTAATTGCCCCAAGCAGCATCGGCAGCGTGCGGCGGATCCACGCTTCGTTGATCATCTGCGGATTCTTTTCGCGCAAACGGGAGAGCGTGGTGCCGCTGTAAAAGACCGTCCCCATATAGGCGGTGTCGTTTTGCACCCAGAAACGCAACACGTGCAGCAGGTTCGGGTGATTAAAACGCGCCAGCAGACGCGCTTCCTGAATAAAGCTGTTCAGTCCGGCGGAAAAGGCCTTACCAAAGCGCTCGCTACGCAACACCAGCGTCATGTCGTCATTGCGTACCGCAAGCGTTGAGGGCATGAACTCTTTAATGGCTATAGTGCGTTCGAGCTGATGATCCCAGGCACGGTAGACAATGCCGAAACCGCCACCGCCAATCACCTCTTTGATTTCGAACTCATTAAAGCGGTATCCCGTCGGCAGTGCGTTCGGTACAGTCCGGTTGTTTTCGTGATCCGTCATAATGGAAAACTCTCTTGATAATGGCATTACGCCGCAAACTGACAGTGAAACTCGCCCTGTGCAAAGGTAACGTGTAAACGTCGGTACTTCTCGTCGCGCGCGCTGGCGTCAAGCAAAAGCTGACTCATTTGAGGCAACAGCGTATTGGTCAGAATCGCATCGACCATGCGACCGCCCGATTCAACCTCCGTACAGCGCTGGACGATTTGCGTGATGACGCTTTCATCCACCTCAGAGACAATGCCATGGTTCTCCTCAAGACGACGCTGGATGCGCTTGATTTGCAGACGCACGATCAATGCGAGCATCGCTTCGCTTAAGGGGTAATACGGCACCACCAGCAGACGGCCTAATAGCGCAGGGGGAAAAACTTTAAGTAACGGAGGACGCAGCGCATCACGCAGCGCGTCGGGATCCGGCAACAGTTCCGGGTCGGCGCACATACCGCTGATCAGTTCAGTCCCCACATTCGACGTCAGGATAATAATGGTGTTACGAAAATCGATATGTCGCCCTTCGCCATCTTCCATCCAGCCTTTATCAAATACCTGGAAGAAGATTTCATGGACATCCGGGTGCGCTTTTTCGATTTCATCAAGCAGCACCACGCTATACGGACGACGGCGCACCGCTTCGGTTAGCACGCCCCCTTCACCGTAACCCACATAGCCCGGAGGCGCGCCTTTCAGGGTGGAGACGGTATGCGCCTCCTGGAATTCACTCATATTAATGGTGATGACATTCTGTTCACCACCGTAAAGCGACTCCGCCAGCGCCAGTGCGGTTTCGGTTTTCCCGACTCCAGAAGGACCGCACAACATAAACACGCCAACCGGTTTATTCGGATCATCCAGCCGTGCGCGGGAGGTGCGCACCCGGCGGGCTATGGCCTCCAGACCGTGGCGTTGACCAATGACCCGCTCATTGAGGGTATCCGCCAGTTTCAGTACCGCATCGATTTCATTTTTCACCATCCGGCCCAGCGGGATGCCGGTCCAGTCGGAGACCACCGCCGCAACGATATTGGCATCAACGGCGGCAAACAACAGCGGCGCATCCCCCTGAACCTCGCGTAGCGCCTGCTGCTGATGTTCCAGTTCATTGCGCAGCGCCGGGTGTTCCTCCTCCGCCGCCTGGCTGAGCGCACGACGCAGGCGGATAATTTCATCCACGTGCCCCTGCTCCTGCTGCCAGCGCCGGGTCAGGGCATCACGCATCTCACCAAGACGCTCGCGTTCGGCCTGTAGCGTTGCCACGCGGCTTTCGTCACCGGCCGCCATTCGCGCCTCGCGCCCGGCGATCTCTATCTCCACATCCAGCCCGGCAATGCGATGCAGGCAATCTTCCAGTTGCGGCGGCGGCGCGCTGAGGCTCACCGCGACACGCGCACAGGCGGTATCGAGCAGCGCCACGGCTTTATCGGGCAACTGGCGCGCCGGAATATAACGATGGGATAGCTTCACCGCCGCGACCACCGCTTCATCTAACAGCAGCACCCGATGGTGTGTTTCCAGCGCTGAGACGGTGCTGCGCAGCATCAGTACCGCTTTTTCTTCATCCGGCTCGGCCACTTGTACCGTCTGGAAGCGACGGGTCAGCGCCGGGTCTTTTTCGATGTATTTTTTGTACTCAGCCCAGGTCGTTGCGCCAATAGTACGCAACTGGCCGCGCGCCAGCGCCGGTTTGAGCAGGTTAGCGGCATCGCCTGTTCCTTGCTGGCCACCCGCGCCAATCAGGGTGTGGATCTCATCAATAAACAGCATGATCGGCACCGGGCTGGACTGCACTTCGTTGATCAGCGCCTGCAGACGGGCCTCAAACTCCCCTTTCATGCTCGCGCCGGCCTGCAACATGCCGATATCCAGCAACCACAACTGCACATCACGCAGCGGTTCCGGCACATCGCCTGCGGCAATGCGCAGCGCCAGCCCTTCCACCACCGCCGTTTTACCGACCCCGGCTTCACCGGTGAGCAGCGGGTTGTTCTGACGGCGGCGCATCAGGATATCCACCATCTGGCGGATCTCCTCATCACGCCCGACCACCGGGTCGATTTTGCCGTCACGCGCCCGTGCGGTGAGATCCTGCCCGTACTGCGCCAGGCTCCCCTGACGTGCGGGTGCGGCGGCCGCGTTTTCCGGCACAGCAACAGACTGCGCGGCTTCTTTGCTGTCGGCAAAAATGGCGTCAAAATCATCGAGCAACGCGTCAACGCGCACCCGTTCAAACTGCGACGAGATACCTTTTAAGACCGTTGCCAGGCTCCAGGTTTTTAATAAGCCAATCAGCAGGTGGCCGCCGCGAATGCGGTTGACGCCAAATTTCAACGAACCGTAGACCCAGGCGCGTTCGACCGCGTTATCAATATGCTCAGACAGATCGGAGACGGAGCTTGCACCGCGTGGCAGACTATCCAGCGCGTGGACGATATCCTTCGTTAAGGCTTCCTCGCTCAATGAAAAATGACGAATCACCTGCTGAAGATCACCCTGGTCTTGTTGCATTAACGCATGCAGCCAGTGAACCAGTTCCACATACGGATTACCGCGCAGTTTGCAAAAGGCGGTGGCGCTTTCCAGCGAGGAAAATAACAGCGTATCCAGTTTGCCGAAGAGCACGGCACGGCTAATTTCTGACATGATCGATTCCGTGAATGTAAGAGATAACGCCTGGGAGACGGTGAGGGATCACCGCTCCGGACTGAAAACCAAATCACCGCGAGCAAGCGGCTGCGGCTGCATACCCAGCCAGGCGCTGTAGCCCAGGCGCCCTGAGCCGCCCAGCGCCGCGCCGTTCACATCCTGACTCTGTAACAACACGCGCAGGGACCATTGATACTCAATGCCGAGATACTGACGAACCCAGTCGCGAAGCCGGGTCACCCAGGCCTCTCCGGGCAGAAAATGGCGGTAGGTTTCAGCATCCAGCGGCCCCAGCTCGATGCGAAAGTTATGGGCGACATCGCGTACCGCCGCCCCCAGAAAGGCCGATTCCCCCAGACGCGGCGCACGACGCCCGCCCTGTAACCGCGCTCTTTCTCGCTCACCCAGAGGCATCCATTGTGGAACATTCGCCACCACCTTCACCGGCACGTTGAAGTAGGCACGCAGGATCTTCTCCAGCCCTTCCGGGTCACGGCCATTACGCGTTAAATGTCCGGCCAGGGCGAAACGGGCATGCGGGCTAAGAGACCCCTTTTCCAGTTGCCCCGGCTGCCCCATGCCGATAAGCGAAGCGATATACCGCTCGAAGCGTTTGTTGTCCGGGCGGTCCAGTGAAACCGTCGGTTGCGCATCGGCCCAGGCGCGATAAAACAACAGCGTCAGGCGGTGATGAAACAGGTCGGCAAACGCCGTCAGGCTCTCATCCTGATGATGATCCAGCCGCTCGCGCGCATACTCAGTCAGGTGCAGCGGCAGCGGTCCGTTCGGCCCGAACAGACCAAAACTTAAAATCGACACATCATACAGAGATGACTGGTCACGCTGACGCACCTCTGCCAGGGTCGAAGGGGCAAAACCGAGCGACGGTTTCTGACCAATACGCAGAGGTTCAAAGCGCGGTAGCGGCGCGCGCCCCAGCGGATAACGCTCGCCGCCCTGAGCATCAACACGGCGCAACAGGGTGAACAGATCGTAACGCCAGGGTGCCGCCATCACGTTCTGCCAGAACGACGGCGGCATGGCGGTTGCCCGCGTCACAGGCGAAAGACGGGTCAGCGTTTCGCTCATATCAGCGCCCTTTTGCCCATCCGCGGTGGCCAGTAGCCCACCTCACCGCGCTGCTGGCTGTAGAGCGTGAACTCGGTAAAGCTGTTCATTGCCACGAGCCGGGCAAAGACACGCTCCAGTACGCTCCCGAACAGCCACGGGCTAAAACCGGAAAACGCCTGTTCGTCCACCGTCAGCGAGATACTCACGCCACGGGCAAAGACAATCGGCCCCGGCTCCGGTACCCGGCGGTGTACCGGCTGCAACACGCATTTGCGCACGCCGTCAATTTGTCTGGCCACCGGAGCTTCCGCCAGCCGGGTGTAGAGACCCAGCAATTGGCGAAGCGCCGCCGCCCCTTGCCCTTCTTCGCCGTCCATCAGGCTCAGGTAATTCATCTGTAGCTGGCTCACCAGTTGCCAGGTACTGAACCCTTCCGCCAGCGCCGGACGCGGTGGCGTTGGCCCTTTGCGCAGATGCGGATTTTTAACCGGCAGTGAGTCCGGCAGCACAAATTTGCCCATCTCCTGCTGGAGCATCAGCGGCAGGTCGCGACTGGTACAGAGCACTTCGGCGGTGATGTAACGCAGCTCATCGCGCCAGGGCGCGTGCTGTTCATCCACCAGCGAGGCAAACACCTCCGAGCCGATATACCCGGTACGCGTACCGTATCGCTGGGCATGTTCGGACAGGCCGCGCTGTTCGCGGCGCAGTGAAAAGTAGGCGCCGTAGTTGCCGTTATCCTGGCTCTGGCTGCGCCAGAACGGACGAAACTCTTGATCATCACGTTGCCCGTCAACGCTGGCGTGAATACGGGTAACGGCGTAAATCTCGTAATCCATCGGACGAATGTTATCGACCACCAGATGGTATTCGTGCTGGCTGTCGCTCAGTTTTTGCCGTTCCGCCACTTTGGCGAACAGGTTCACCACCGGGGTGCAGTGCAGCGCCAGATGGTTTTTATCCACCACGCGCTCAAGCTGATCATCGGCTTTATCCAGCAGGATGATGATGTCAAAGGTGGTGGCATCACCGCTCTGCGCCAGCAGTGGACGCAGCCCTTTCAGGCTGAAAAAGAGGAAGCGCGACGGAAAAGCAAAATACTCTTGTAGCAGACGGTAACCGTCAAAGTTACGTAAGTCGTCCGGCAACAGCGCCTGGTCGGACTCGAACCCTTCCTGACGTAGTGCGTCTTCCGGCAGAACCAGCGGCGCGGTTGAGGTACCGGGAATCAGCGCCAGCGCCCCGACCTGGTGCGCCATCAGCAGCTCCAGCAGTTGCAATGCCTGCATATCCGGGCCGCTTAAAAAGAACTCCACGCGGTCAAAATCGAGGTGTGAGAGTTTCACCGGACCGTCACAGCGCAGCCGGATCCGCAGTGCGCTGACCGCCCCGCTCTGGCCGAGGCCGATACGCAGCAGCGGCAGGTCGGCGGGTACGCCGCCCAGTTCGACGGCGCTAATGCTCAGCGGCAGTAACGTCACATCATGTGCGGTGGTGTAACTGCAGGTGACGCCATTTTTCTTGAGCGTCTGGCTGTCCATCATGGTGCCGCGCGGCACCACAAAGCCTTTACTTAAATCGCCTTTTGCCGGGTCAGGTTGCAGTTCGGCAATCGCCATTGACGGGGTGGGCGCAAGGTAGTTTGGCGCGATCATCTCCAGCAGACGCTGAGAGAACCGGGGAAATTCGGCGTCCATCTTGAGCTGCACGCGGGAGGTCAAAAAGGCGAACCCTTCCATCAGACGCTCGACATACGGGTCGGCGACGTCCATGCCCTGCATTCCCAGCCGCCCCGCCACTTTCGGATAGCGGCCCGCAAACTCCTGACCCATTTCCCGCAGCCAGGCCAGTTCGCGGTTGTAATACTCGAGTAATTTACTCTCCACGCTTACCCCACATCTTTTAACTCGAAATGGCCATTTTCCAGGTCGACATCGGTGCGAAACAAAAAGGATAACGGATACGGCACGCACCACAGGCGGCCTTTGATTTCAATCGATAAGACGTTGTGCAGATCCAGCGATTTTGTATCGGAGATGCAGCGCACCATCAGCCCCTGAGGCAAAATACGCGGTTCGAAATGCAAAATCGCGTCGGTAAGCTTGCGCTGGATATCCTGCCATTCAATGTCGGACATGCGCTGACCGGCCAGTGGCGCCACGCCAAAATTGGCGACCGAGCGGCGCACGTAACTCAGTTTTGAGAGATCGTTTTGCGCCTCGTTATTGATGGTGTTGAACAGCCACTGCAGGTCACGCAGTACGTGGCGACGCAGCGCATTGTGCGAGACCAGATTGCTGTTGAGCGGCTCCTGCTTTTTGTCCGGCGCGTCATCGGTCAGGCGGTCCAGCAATGACGGCTGCATTTTGTCGCGCGCCCCCGGCGACTCTTTGCCGGTTCTGGCGCGCCAGCCGCTACGCAGCAGATCGCGGTCGTCCTGAGGCTGACTACTCATGCGCATCGCCTTTGGCAAAACGCAGGCTGGCTAAATCGAGCAGTGGAAATTCCGCCGTATCGTTAAGCCACACTTTTTGGCCGCGCCCCAGGTAATGGGGCTCCTCGCCCGGCAGCGGCTGCCACTCGGTGGTGCGTGAGAGCAAGAAGCGGTCTTCAACCTGATTGTCCAGCGGATAGCGCGCCGGGATCTGGCACACCTGCTCGCTACCGTCGTGCAGACGAATGCGGGTGTGTCGCCAGACCAGATCGATGACGCTCGCCGGGGCTTGAAACTCCATCTCTTCAATCGCGCTGAACGGCAGCCAGAAGTAGCGTCCGTTGACGATGGCCTCGCAGACCGGGCCAAAGCGGCAGTCGCCATCCATCAACCAGTCGAAGCTGTGGGTGGTGCCATCCTGTAAGGTCAGTTCGCCGGGAATGGCCTCGGCCTGTTCCAGCGCCCCAATGCGATGTGAGCAGGCTTCGGTAGCGGAAAGATCGAGGGCGGCAACCATTGTCGCCAGCCACGGCCATTGCTTGTCCGGCATCGCCGGACGCGCCCGTCCGGCCATCACTTCTGCGCGCTGACGTTCACCATTGATGGTTTGTTCAAGCAGGGTGATGGTCGGCTGCGCCTGTGGCGTCAGCGCCAGCCAGCTTTTGAGCTGTGCCAGGGCGCGTGGCCAGTTGCCCTCAAGGCAGAGCATTTGCGTAAAGGCCGCACGCAGGTCGGCATCGGTGGGCTGCGTGCGAATGCGGTTTTCCAGTTGCCCCAGACTCTCCCGGAGGGATTCTCCCGCGAGTTGTTGCTCTAGTGTGTTCATCACCGCTCCTCTGTGTAAAACGAATGAAATTGTGTTTTTTGCGCTCAGCGCAACACCCTCGTACGGTAGCCCCGGTAAGCATCGCGCCACCGGGGGCCGTCCCGGATGGCGGCGCAAGCGCCTTATCCGGGCTACGCGGTGAGCTGCTCGCTCGGTCCCCTCTTGAGGATTAGGGGAAACTAGTGAACAGCCTTATACGTACCGACCGCCGGGTCGCGCAGTTGCGGACGCAGGGAGTCAATCAGCAAAATGTTGAGGGTCGTACCGGGAGCAAACCACGGGGTCCAGACCTTACGCACCTCGTCAAGCCGTGCCTGCAGCCGGGCCTGATCGTTGACCAGCTCGCGCGAAACTTCGACGGCGACGGTGCCGTTCGCCTGCCAGCCGCTCAGAGAAGGCACATAAGGCAGGATCATCCAGCTCTGCCCGAGACTGCCTTCGCTGGCCACCATTCGCTCGTTGTTCACTGTGGTTATCAACAGACGGTCAGCGTCCGCACTCTCGCTCAGCCCGCTTACCGGGAAACCGTGGACAAAGGTCATGGTGGTTTTACGCTCAATGCCGTTGGTGATTTGGCTAACATCACTGCGACCATTGAGCCAGCCGCCCTTCTCACATTTGCCGTCGTCTTTGGCCGGGATAAACAGCGCCGGGCTGCTGCTATCACCCTGCCAGAATGTCCGCAGATGGCAGCCATCCTGGAGAGTAAACTCCTGCCACGGCGTGCGGTTCGCCGCCGGGGAGTTATCTTCCGGGCGTCCTTCCGGCAGTTGTAAGCCACTGGCGGTATTGGTCGCAGGCGGCGTACTTGTCGCCGCAGCCGCCGGAGTGACAACCGGCGCCCAGTCTTTCGCTTTGCTTGCGGTCCCCTGAGCCAGCGTGTTGTTTTGCGCGTCGGTCAATTTCCAGCGCACCAGCGCCAGCGTGCCGCACTGGTTTTCGAGCAGCGCGCCCAGACGCGGCATAAAACTGTCGAGCACGGTGACTTTTTTATCGCCATTCGCCACGATACGCAGCGGTAATTCCCGCGCACACCAGCTTTTCGGCGAGTTATCCGCGATGTCGTCGATCCAGATATCCAGTTTTTGTGTAGGAGACTGCACGATACGGTAGTTTTCAGCCTGAGCGCCAAAACAGACCGCGAACAGCGCCAGCCCCGGAAGCCAAAGTTTCATAAAATTCCTTGTAAGCCTGTATCAATCACGAAGAGGGAAAAACTGCGACGCTTGTGCCAGCGAGTGCAGAAGCGTGGTGTCCTGTGGAGCACCGACCCATACCGCTACGGCGCTGTAATTGTCCTGCTGATCATGACTTTCCACGTTGGTGCGTAGCAGTATCTGATTCATTAATGTCAGCCATTCATGGGGTGTATTGACCATATGCAGGGACTGTTTCATCTGTTCTTCGCTCACCCCGTGCCAGAAACCGTCGGTGCAGAGCAAAAACACATCGCCATCTTCAATCGGTACCACATCGCTGTAGCTGGCTTCGCGCTCATCGTCACCCAGCCCTAACGCGAAATAGAGCAAGTTGCTGTTAATACCTTCGGTCTGGTGTCCGGCGTCTTTCATCTGCTGTACCAGGCTGTGATCGGTGGTGACGTGGTACAGCCACCCGCGGCGAAACAGGTAAAGTCGGCTGTCTCCCGCATGTACCCAGTAGGCAAGATGGTAATCACGGTCAATAAACAGACTCACCATGGTGGTGCCCATACGCTGAAACTGCTCAGCCGCTTTTTGTTCGGTGCGAATGGCGTTGTTGGCTTCGTTGATATACTCGCGAATGTATTGCGCATTCAGATGCTGGTCGCCATCGAAGCGGGTGATGATGGCATTGCGGGCGAGCTCGGCCGCCACATCGCCGCCGGGAAGCCCGGCAATACCGTCGCATACCACGAAACATGCGGCGCGCTCGCCAATGCTTTCACCGGTTTGATCCTGGTTACTCGCACGCGCGCCCTGTCGGGACATTGAGGCGGTGCTGATATTCATTGTTGTTCTTCCGATGCGCTTTGTGAATCTTTGTACTGGTTTACTTCCATGTCGTAGGCGTGCAGGAACGCCTCGCCAAACAGCGTGTGGAAGTCGTCATCGATTTCACCGGCCGTTTCAGCGTAAGAACGCACGAAATAGTCCCACAGCGCCGCTTTGCGATTGGAGAGCATGCCAAGACGCGCAGTGGCGCCGTCGCGTTTGGCATTCTCTTCCAGCAGTTCCGGGTTAAAGGATTGCAGCATGGCGGCGATAATGGCGCGAATGCCGGAAATCATCCCTAACTGGTGGGCCTGTAAGTCGATCAACGCATCGCGCACCGACTTTTTCGGCGGCATAAAGCCGGGCATACGGGTACCGAACATCTGCATCAACACGGTTTTGCCGGAAGGCAGCAATTTAAACGGGTTGTTGGCGTCATCGAGCACCATCGTCATGTCCGCTTTTACCCCACGTTTAAGGATTGAGCGTGATGACAACAGCGCCACTGTCCCTTGCGAAAACATGCTCAGCATCTGTCCGAGCTGACGCATGTTTTCCCGATCAAACTGCGGCGTGGGCTGCATATCACTGAGCCCCATCCCTTCAAGCAGCGCATCCAGCAGTTCGCCTTTAAGGACATCACCGCTGCTCTCACCGCTGCTGGTCGTTGCAGATTGCGCGCTTTCGCTCTGTACCGGGTCGATACGCAAGCGGCCTTTTGGCGTCTGGGCGGCGGCACGCTGTACGGTTTGCGGCGTGGGTAACGTGATGGGGACATATTCCGGCATCTCGCTGTTGGCTTCCGGCTCCACGGGTTCCGGCGCAACAAACAGCGGCTGCACATCCTCTGGCTCGGTGTGCGGCACGATATCGTCATGCGGCACGACCGGTTCAGGCTGCGGCGGGACAGGTGCCTGCCAGGCCGGTTCCGCTTTCTTCGGCTCAGACGGGGCAACATCATCTACATGACTTAGCGGCACAGCGCCACTGAGTAGCCCCAGCGGGTCGTCATCACGTGCCTGCTGCGTGCTCGCCCCGGCACCGCCAAAGAGAGCTAATGGATCCAGTTCATCCGGCGCGGGTGCGTCCTGTTTAGCCGTGGGTTCTACGGGCGGCACCAGCGTTGACGGCGTGACATCGGCGAAAATGCTGTCGTTTTTGAACAGCGGTTCGTCGTTAAACAGCTTGTCCGTGTCGATGGTACGCGGCGCGGCAACGGATTCATTTTTACTCAATAAGGCCAGTGGGTCTTCCGGGTTGCGTTCCGGCTCTTTCGGCGCGGCAAACGGATTGAGCGCCTGGGGCTCTGGTTTCGCACGGTTACTGGAGATGCTGTCGGAGATGGAAAACTCCTGCATCAGACTGTCCCAGATCTCCGTTGGCACGGCAGTGGTGGCGTTCTCTTTTTTCTCCACCGGGGCCGGATCGGGCGTAAGTCCTGCCTGCACATTCGCCGCCATACGGCTGACTGGCTGGGTGTCCAGGATCAAATCGGTCACTTCAATGCGGTATTCGTCAATATCCAGGATATCGCCATCCTGCAGTTCAACCTGGCGGCCCCGCTCCAGCGGAATGTCGTTAAGTACGACTCGGGTCACATTGCCACGGTTAGTAATGCGGCATTCACCATTCCCGGCGATATGTACGATCGCCTGCAGGCGCGAAATGGCGCGCTCATTGTCCGGCAGCACCAGGTTATTGTCCGTTCCGCGTCCAATGGTGCCTCCCGGCGGATAGAAATCGCAGCGGCTTTGCGGAGGTTGATGGCCGGGTTTATTGGTAACTATTGTGAATCGCATAGCGTATTCCTGCTGGAGTTATTAGCGTTCCGAAAAGGGTCAGTTCTGATAACGCTGGTGCTGGAAAATAAAAATGCCAGTGAAGCCTCAGTGGCTTAATTAATGGGTTGTAAATCATTAAGTTTAATATATCCCCGCGCCTCGCCCAGCAGACCGGGTTTATTTTCATCACGTACCGCAACCTGAATCCAGTTAGCGTTGATTGTTTTTATTTTTACCAGTGGCGTTCCGGAAGTGACAGGCTGTAAATCTTTCGCCCCGTCATCGGGTTGTTGCTTGAAGTGTTTATTCTCTACCCCTGATTTTAGGGTATAGGTCATCATCCAGGGAAAGGCTTCACAACCCGCGTTTTTTTCAAGTTTATCGGTATCAACAGCGTTTTTATCCGCAGCTGTGAAATGCTTCAGCTCGCCAGTAAAGTAACGATGATCGCACTCTGTCGATCCGGTAAGTTTATTGACCGTAATAGCACCAGCACGCTCAATGTGCCCCTCTTTCCAGGTCAAAAACTCAGATGGAAGATGGGTAAAGTAACGCTTGAGTTGCTCAGGTTCAGCGTCTTTTTTATCAACATTAAGGTTGATGACCTTCTCGACATTGTCGCCATCTTTAGTGACGAAATAACGGTATTTCAGTTCTGGCGTATTTCGCTGACCATCATCGCTCCATACGGGTAGCCAGTAGACCTGAAGAATACCCTGGTGCAGGGTCTGTTCTGCGGCTGTGGAGAGTGAAGCAAAAAACAACGTGCTGATAACAATAAATGTCTTGAGCATGACCCGTCCCTTTCTAATTACTGCAATTTACATAACATGATGTAATCGTTACTGTAAAATTCTCAATACCTTCTTGCGTCAGGAAATTTTTCAGCTCATTCAATTTCGTTACGCTGTTGCCGACAAAGTTATCACCTTTTATTGCACCAATAAGCAAACAGCCATCTGTATTGTCAGGGTAATTCCCATTATGAATTAAGATATAACGTGAGACTGGAACGGATGAGTTATAAAGCAAAGGAACAGGATTATGTGATTGTACAGTGGGAATATTACTATTATGCCACTGCAATCTATAAGATCCTTCCGGAATCCTTTTTCTTAGCCCGGATTCCGTCGTATCAGGTCCGGGGCGTTCAAGAATGTAACCACTTATCGTACTGCCGGAAATATCATACGTACTGATCGTTGAACTGTCAGTTTGCCAGAGACGCTTTATGGAGATGAGATAATTTGCCATACACTCCCCTTAACGCTTTCAGCGATCCCTTTCGGGATCGCTGCAAAAGACCTTACGCTTCTTTGTTTTCTTTGATATTCCAGCCGGCACTGGTTTCAGCGCCTTTACCGCCAGAAGAAGACTGCTCCCAGTACTGCTGTTTCACTTTCGCAGCCTGGAATGCGTAAGTTACGCCAACGGTGTCGCCATTATCCGCACCGGTGTACTGCACGGAAGTGACTAACACTTCCTCCAGCGTAATGCGCGCATATTCAACCTGCTGACCGCCCGCTTTGCAGACAGAAAGCTCTACTTTGGTTAAGTGCTTGCCGCTGGCGCAGTGTTTCAGGATTGCCGTTGTGGATTTGTCAATTAATGCGTTTACATGCAGGTCATTGAAATTAACTTTACCGGCACCACCGCCGCCGCCGACGCTCATATTCCCTGGCTGTGAAGCGCCCCAGGAAAAAGAAGTAATATCAGTCCAGCCGGTGTGGTTAGAATCTTTCGACTCACCCGTAACGCCATCGACCTTCAGAAACATATCAATAGCCATAATATTTACTCTTCGTTAATGATGATTATTGCTTTCGAAAAAGCGTGTATATACCAGTCATCGCTGATGGTATAGAACTAATGGGTAAATATGGGGCCAGCTAAAACCGTCCATATTTTACCTCTCCCTCATATCCGCCATCATGACCCTGACGGATATGCTTTGCACCCTCTGAACAACAAGGGTCGCGAAGATTAACGCTGTGAATTGTCTAATAAAATAATTCTAAAAACAGATTATATTGTGTTCCCGGAACCCGTTTTCCGGGTAGCCTGAGAAGAGTTTAATTTACATATCATTATTGTGATGGGCAGTTCCAGATATATCACAGGGAAAAACAGCAGACAGTGATTCAACAATAAGGGTTGATGCCCGGGTTTTACGCTCCTGCGTTGTTAAATTCGCAAAACGGGAAGAGAGATGTTCATGGGCTGAGGAGGGAAGTAGCCGTTGATAACTGCACCAGGTTTTTCCTTCCGTCGCATCCATCACGCCAAGAAAATACATTTCAGCCTTGATCCGCTCCCGTTCGTTGGTTTTCGAGAACCAGGCTTGCGCAAAACGCTCACTGCTCATATTGACGTCAAACCCTGTCAATAACCCGGTATCTCGCAGCAAATTCGCGGTGTCATCCTGGGGTAGCGGCTCTGCTCGCGGATATTCGTAGGTCTCAGCGTTTGCCAGTCCCGTCGCGAAACAACACAGCAGGCTAAGTGCGATGTAACGTTTTTTCATATCCAGCTCCCTGTTCCCGGATGCGGTAAACATCACCGAACCTGTTCCTTACGTAGCCCCGGTAAGCGCAGCGCAACCGGGGGAAATATGACCGTCGTCCTTAAAAAACAGATCAATGACCATACTGTCTGCTTTTCGTTAATGATGATCATTGTTTTTGAAAAGTACTTATATGGCAGCAGCATCGCATGAGTCCGAA
Organism: Citrobacter sp. BDA59-3; assembly: GCF_015167655.1. Taxonomy (NCBI): domain Bacteria; kingdom Pseudomonadati; phylum Pseudomonadota; class Gammaproteobacteria; order Enterobacterales; family Enterobacteriaceae; genus Citrobacter; species Citrobacter sp. BDA59-3. Next base: position 2,072,399 of record NZ_CP063427.1, on the reverse strand, counting down.
TAACACTTTTCATACTGTACACTGGTTTTTACTACAGCGAATGACATGCTATTATTCTTTCACTCCCTGCCCTTTCAAATTTAAGGATTGAAAATGAAAAAATTCCTCGCACTGACTGCAATGTTTATTTTACTGCTTGCCGGAGTGTATACCCTTGTGGATATCATTCAATCGCTCTGGTTGGTTCTTAAATATGAATCACTCAATCCCTACTCCACCGGCGCAATAACAGGAAAGGTGCTGTTTCTCCTGGTTGACTGCGGTTTATTTTTTCTTGTTCGTCGGATTTACAAGAATAAACTCACTCATCGTTAAGGGCCAACCACCCTGCTCCTGCGGTGCCTGAGGAATAAGGATGAAAATACCGTTTGCTGTATTCTTCACGCCTTTGGCGCCATGGCAACAAAATGGTCAATGATCTGCTCGGTGAACATTCGGTTGGTACTGAGATAATTAATCGCCTCAATCCACGGTTCCAGTACGTCCTCTACCATAAAATAAAGCAAATCCAGATCGCCCGCCTCGCGCAAGGCATAGTAAATAGATTCATTAAGCTCTTTCAGATCCCGTGAGCTATAAATGGACCGTGAAATCATTGCCCCGACACCCAGCACACCGGTTATTTTGGCTGAAAGTAAAAAGCGCGGGATGATGTATGTGCCGAACCAGGAGGCCAGTTCACTGGCAAAAACCGTTTTAAAGGCCAACTTACCTAATTGAGAGCCAGCCACTTTTAGCATTATTTTTTCCAACTGCTCGTGATTTAAGCCGTGGACATAGCGATTGATGACAATATAGATAAGTTGCCAGAAGTCTTTGGACGTCACCCCACGCTTTGTTAGCTCGCCCAGGCGAATGCGCTCCCTCTCATTGAGGCCACTGTTCTCGGTATCAAACATGTCCTTTGCCAGGGTCCACATATCCTGTGGTAAAGAGACAAAGCTATCGATGGCCGCCTGCAAGACGATATCCGCTGCGCTTTGCTTCTCGGGATTTAAAATCTTTAACATCCCTTCCGCTATCTGAACGGGTGAACCAGACATAATGGTGTGCTCCCTGCTGACCAATGGATTAAACAGTATGTATGATGCACGGTGCCGCAGGCATGTTCACGGCCAGCCTGCGGCGTCTCCGCTCTTATGCCTCTTTGGTTTTCAGCGACGGCAGTTTTGATACCAGACGCAGTGAGACAGTCAGTCCTTCCAGTTGATAATGCGGACGCAGGAAGAATTTCGCGGTGTAATAACCGGGGTTATCTTCAATCTCCTGCACCTGCACTTCGGCGGCGGCCAGCGGTTTGCGCGCTTTGGTCTCCTGAGAGGAGTTTGCCGGGTCGCCATCGACATAGTTCATTACCCAGTCGTTCAGCCAGCGCTCCATTTCATCACGCTCGCGGAAAGAGCCGATTTTGTCGCGCACAATGCACTTGAGATAGTGCGCAAAACGGCAGCAGGCGAAGAGGTACGGCAAACGCGAGGCCAGACGCGCGTTTGCGGTCGCATCGGCGTCATGGTATTCCGTCGGTTTTTGCAGCGACTGGGCACCGATAAAGGCGGCAAAGTCAGAGTTTTTGCGGTGAATCAGCGGCATAAAGCCATTTTTCGCCAGCTCGGCTTCACGACGGTCGCTGATGGCGATTTCAGTCGGGCACTTCATGTCCACGCCGCCGTCATCGCTCGGGAAGGTGTGGCATGGCAGGTTTTCCACCGCCCCGCCGGATTCGACACCGCGAATCGAGGTACACCAGCCATACTCTTTGAAGGAGCGGTTGATGTTCGTCGCCATCGCATACGCCGCGTTCGCCCACGAGTAGTTGCTGTGGTTAGCGCCATCGGTCTCTTCTTCAAAGTCGAAGCTATCAACCGGGTTAGTGCGAATACCGTACGGCAGACGTGACAGGAAGCGCGGCATCACCAGCCCCAGGTAGCGGGAGTCTTCCGATTCACGCAGCGAACGCCAGGCGGCGTACTCGGTGTTCTGGAAAATTTTGGTCAGGTCGCGCGGGTTCGCCAGCTCCTGCCAGGATTCCATCTGCATCACACTCGGTGCGGTACCGGTAATAAACGGACAGTGCGCCGCCGCGCCGATACGCGCCATCTCGCCCAGCAGTTCCACATCCTGCGGACTGTGATCAAAATAGTAGTCGCCAACCAGGCAGCCAAAGGGTTCGCCACCGAACTGACCGTACTCTTCTTCGTAGATTTTTTTGAAGATAGGGCTCTGGTCCCAGCCGACACCTTTGTAGCGTTTCAGAACGCGGCCCAGTTCCGGCTTCGAAATGCTCATAAAGCGGATTTTCAGCATTTCGTCGGTTTCAGTGTTGTTGACCAGATAGCTCAGCCCACGCCAGGCGCTTTCCAGTTTCTGAAACTCTTCGTGGTGAATAATCTCATTGACCTGTTGAGAGAGTTTTTCATCAATCCCGGCAATCAGATTCTGAATCGTGCGATAAGTGTCCGAGGAGAAGGTGACGGTGTTAGCCAGCGCCTGCTGGGCCAGCGTCTGTACCGCAGACTCGACCGCTGAACGCGCCTGTTCCGTTTTCGGGCGAAACTCTTTGCTGAGCAGCGCGCTAAACTCGTCCTGGCTGAATGTTTCGCCCTGCGGCAAGTCTTGCTGTTGGGTTACATTGCTCATGATTTACTCCTCTTTACCTGACGTGCTATCGCGGTTGTCCGGCATCTGGCTCAGCGATTTCAGCAGTGTCGGATCTTTCAGGATTTTAGCAATCAGCTCTTCCGCGCCGTTTTTACCGTCCATATAGGTCAGCAGGTTGGAGAGCTGAGTACGGGCTTCGAGCAGGGAATTCAGCGGCTCGACTTTGCGTGCCACCGCATCCGGCAGGAAATCTTCCATGCTGTCGAAGGTCAGATCGACGTTCAATTTGCCTTCCCCGGTCAGCGTGTTGTCCACCTGGAAAGCCACGCGCGGTTTCAGCGCTTTCATGCGTTCATCGAAGTTGTCGATATCGATATCAAGGAACTTACGTTCGTCAACAGAGGGCAGATTCTCAACCGGTTTACCCACCAGGTCGGCCATCACCCCCATCACAAACGGAAGCTGAATTTTGCGCTCCGCGCCATACACTTCCACGTCGTATTCAATCTGAACGCGTGGCGCGCGGTTACGCGCGATAAATTTTTGTCCACTGTTACTCGTTGCCATGATGTTCTCCATCGAAGATGCGCGGTGACGCTATCGGGATTGTTTCACCCTGTCGTCAAAGGTTATGGGTGACGCCCAAATATGTTTTCCAGTTGCTGCACGCCATCCGGCGCCAGATCGCGAACGATCGCCATAAAATCCAGTTCGATCAGCCGCTGTACGCGGTCAATCATCAGCGGGGCGGGATGGCTTGGTTCATGCTGAGCAAAATAGAGCTTCACTTTTTCCAGCATTAGTTGCGCATCGGCGCGGCTGTTAAGCTGCACGCTCCGCCAGTCCGTGTGATTGACAGGCGCTGCGGCGGGTGTCGTCGCCGTCGCCTGAGGAATAGAAGTTGTTGCTGTCTCGTCGGGCTGCGCCTCGTCGCCTGCACGACCTGCGCGGTTAATCAAGGTTGCGGTCTTAATGAGTTGTTCCATTTCCGGCGCACCACTCTCCCCAAGACGTTCCACCAGCCAGCTACGGATGGTGAGCAACCGTCCCTCGATTTGCATCATGACGCTGGTGGCCTCTTTTCCGGCGCGCGCCAGTTCGTCAACCAGCCGTACGCGTCCGCCCGGAAAATTGGGGTACTCTGTTTTGCTGCCGTCGAGTAGCGCCTGAGCGTCGCGGACTGTCAGCTCATCGCCATTGCTACGCAGTAAAATGGACTGGCGCAGTGTGGCGGTGAGTGTGGATTTATCACTGAGTTCTGCCAGCGCGTTAATACGGTAAAACGGATCTTCTTCACCGTTTTCTGTCAACGCGGGCCACAGATCATCCCAGTAGAGGGCCAGTGCCTGGCCGATAAGTGAAAGCCCGTCTGCATACCCTTCCAGACCACGGCGACGCGTCCAGGCATGGGTCAGCGCCAGCATGACGCGCAGATCTTTGGTGCGTGACAGCAGCGCGGTGGCAAGCTTTTCAACACGCGTCCAGTCTGCCGGCTCCGCGGGAATAATGGTGTCACCAAATTGCTGTTCCGCTTTGCCCTGGCTTGCCTGTTCCAGCGCCTGAAACTCAGCGTCATACTCCAGGTTTTCACCACAGGGCTGCGTCGGGCTGATGGGTTCAAGTAAGGTTTCAAGAGTCATACACAGATTCGCTTAATCAAACATCGGAGGATAAAGACCATGGCGCCCCGGTCGTGCACCGCCTGCCGGATCGAACAGCATGGTAAAAAGCTGCCCGGTGAAATTGCCGCTGTGCACATGCGTATAGAGCGGATAGCCATCGCTACGGTTGGTCCACCAGAAACTGGTCTGGCGCAGCGGGTCAAAACATTCTGCGGCCTGACGCCAGCTCAACGTCGGCGCCGCGTCGCCTTCGTAACCGATAACATCGAGGATTTCCGAGCGGTTTTCTTCTACCACGGGCTGCGGCGTGGGAATCGACAGCAGCGCCTGATCAAGTTGTTCTGCGGAGTAACTGTTGCGGATCGCATGCAGCAGGGTTCGCCCCAGTTGCTCATACCAGTCCCCCGACTGCGCCAGTTGGCGTGGAGACCACTCCAGCGGGTTTATCGCCAGCAGTGCGCACAGCGGATATTGCCGCCCGACGCTGTCGCGACCGGGTAACAAACAGCCCATCTGCACCTGCTGGCCACCTAACATTGGCGGAACGACAAAATTCCATATCGGCGCATTGCCGAATTGCCTGTCCGCCGCACGCTCTTGCTCTTTTTGCCAGTTCAGTAGCCCCACCTGAAACCAGTGGGACCATTGACGCTGGAGCGCGTCCGGGAAACGTCGCTGTAAGAAGTCGCCGGCACTGGGCAATTTTCCATACCAGCTAATTGCACTCGTCGTAGTCATTCGACTTTCCTTGCGGTTAAGGGCATGCGAAACGGGGAAGCTGAAACGGGTTGCGAATGCTGCCAGGGATGAACTCAAGCGTGACCTGGTGTCCATCAACATTGTAGGTTGCCTGGCGGCTCAGGCTACTGCTGCCCGGTGTCACACGCGCCTTGTCAACAAAGCGGTTCAGCGCCCATGCTCCATTGGTCACCAGCGTCGAGGTGGTGCCGTTCGTCAGCCCAAGCTGCATCCGTACCTGGTTGGTTCCGCCCGGCCCTGGCCAGTTCACCAGTTGCACCGCCTGTGGACCGTGGCTGTAACGGAGAATCTGCCCATCCACATCCAGCGTGAGGTTCAAAATCGCGTTGTCCATGCTCACGGTACGCACCGTCACACGGTAAGAGGGCGTCGTGCTTCCCCCGGCAAAAAACGCATCACGAATAGATTGCGCCTGTTGAAACGGCGCCAGTAATCCTTCGCTACCTGGCAAGGTCTTACCATCAATGCCCGGCATAAAGCGCCAGGGTGACTGGGTGGTATCCACTTTGCTGGTCAGGTTGTCACGAAAGAAACTGTCCATCAGGCCGGTGCCCGGGGCAAACATGCGCGCCAGGTCGTCTGGCGTCACTTCACTGCTGGCGTTCCGAACCAGCGGGTAGCGACCGGCGATGGCCTGGCGGCAAAAACCGCCCACTTCGACGCTGATGCGCTTGCGGACATTTTCCAGCTCGCGGCTTTGCGTATCGCTGCTGGCGCCCACCGCCATATTGCTGAACATGGACTGCAACCCGCCGGGCAGACGCCCTGCGCTGGCCTGCAGGCGACTGATGGCTTCACCGCCGGGGGCAGGCATGCCGCTGTTGGCCGCATCCTGTACCGCTGTCAGATAGCGATAAAGTTCATCAACCTGCTTTAAAAAATCATCAAACACGATGGTTTTGCCGCCTTTTTCCAGCGGCTGAGCCAGTTCGATAATCGGCGCGTAGTGTTCCGTTACCCGCTGTTCCGGCGTCTGCGCCGTAGCGGCGGCAGGCGCAGCGTTCGTGTTATCACGATTGCCAAACAACACGTTGAGTGTGCGGCTGGTGCTGTTGCCCTCCTCCGGCTTTTTTTCGCCCTCTTCCGGGGTTTCACGGGTCAGCGTCAATACCTGGCTTAAATTGACCACCAACTGACGCAGCGGCGAACTGTTGCCCGAGAGCAGCCGTGCTGTATTAATACGCTGTGAAAGATTGGCACTGTTGTTGAGCGCGATATCACTCAGGAAGCTGTCCCACTGGCTGATAAAATCCCGCGCGTAAAGCTGGCGTACCGCGTTATCCGTCTGCTGCTGATCTTCTTGTTTGACGGTGGAACCGAGTACCCAGGCATCATCGGTATGCAGCGCGTTGGTCACAGTGCCAATCTGCTTATCGAAATGCTGCCAGTAACCGTCCGGGGTATATAAACCGGGGATACCGTCATTAAGCGACTTACCGCTCTTGCGCGAGAACACCAGCTCACTTTGCGGGCCACCCAGCGAGGCCAGCGAAACCGGCTTGAGGTTTTCATCCGCCGCGAGCAGACGTTTCAGGCGTCCGTAGACGCGCGCCGCGAGCGGTTGCTGGTTGATTAACGCCTGCTCCCTGGCAATCAGCGCTTCATCTTTGGCAAACGGCGACGACTGAATTTGCGGCTCCAGCAGTTGGGTCAAATGCCATTCCAGACGACGAAGCTGGGCCTGCGTCATGTTCTGCGGCAGATTGCGTTCCAGGTTGAGCATGACCCACTGATGCAGGAACTTGCCGTCATAATGTTTCGGCTGGTAGAGCATCTGATACGCTTTTAACGCTTCGTAGCTGTATTCCACATCGCTGCCGTTATCATTTCGCAGCCAGGTGGTGATGCGTGACGCCACATCCGGTAACAGCAACTCCTGCAACGCTTTTTGGTACAACGCCTGCGATGCGTCAGAGACGTCATAGCCACGATACAGCCCCATACGGCGGGTCAGTGGCGGGCTGTTAACGTCAAAGTCCTCACTTTGCGGCAGCGCCGCGAGGCTGTTTAGCAGCGGCAGTAAGGCAAAGACATCGCCTTGCGGACGCTCGCGCAGCGCTTTAATCTCCTGGCTGATACCAGGCACTTTGGCTTCGACTTCCTGCAAATAGGTTTTGTTGTTGCTGTAACTTGTCAGCCACAGACCGCTAATCACCACCAGCAGAACCAGCAGCGCGGCATAACCGGCCCACATGACCGCCCGGTTGCGCATTTCCCACCAGCGATTCTGCCCGGCAATACCGGCTTCCTGAAAAATAACGTTTTGCAGCAGGTTTTTGATAAAGAAGCTTTGTCCTTTACCGCCGGGTACCGGCTCCTCTTTGCTGACGCTATCCCAACTGTCACCGGTATTACCACGAGGAAGCGAGAGCGAACGTCCCAGTTCTCCCATCACCCGGTCAAACGGCAACCCTTCCTGGGTACCGCTCGCCAGATAGATACCGCGCGGTGAAAATTCGGTTTCAAAGTTCGAGCGGGCAAACAGCGTTTGCAGATAATCGGCCAGTAGCGGACGCAGCGCGGCAAATTCCTGAGGGAACAGGTAGCTTTCGGCTCTCGCTTTCGGATCGCTCTCGTGCAGTAAAATATCCGGTAAGGCCGCATCGAGGCGCTGTTGCAGTAACGCGTACTCCTGGGTAAAACGCCCCATCAGGTCAAAATCGGCCTGCTTGCCCTCCTGCCAGGGGAAGGTAAAACCCCAGATCTGGTCACGCTGGGCTTTATCGAACCCGGCAAAATAGGCACGAAAGCCTTTCAGGAGATCCGCTTTCGTCACCAGCACATAGACCGGAAAACGGATGCCCAGTTGCTCATGCAGTTCAGTCAGGCGTTTGCGTAAATTAAGCGCCTGTTCGCGTGAGGCATCGCCTGACTGGGTGAGCAGGTCGGCAACGCTCACGGTGACAATCACCCCGTTGATGGGCTGACGGCGACGGTATTTTTGCAGAAGGCCGAGGAATTTCAGCCATTCGCTGGCATCCTGCGCCTGCTCGCTCTCCTGGGTGCTGTAACGCCCGGCGGTATCCAGCAGAACCGCTTCATTGGTAAACCACCAGTCACAGTTGCGCGTACCGCCAATCCCACGCAGCGCCGTTTTACCAAATTTGTCGGCCAGCGGAAATTGCAGCCCGGAGTTGACCAGCGCGGTGGTTTTCCCGGCGCCCGGCGCACCAATGACGACATACCAGGGCAACTGATACAGGTACTGCGTGCTGAAACGCTGGGTCCATTGCCCGCCACGCTGACCCGGCTGGTTGAAATGCGCTTTTTTCAGCACCTGAGACGCTTCTTCAAAACGGTCAGCAAGGATTTGCTCTTCGCTGTTCAACCGTTTGTGATCCGCCGTCTCTTTCGGCGCATTGTCGCTTTTCAGGTTGTCCATCAGTTTGCGGTTCAGCCACGCGTTGTAAAGACGCGGAATAATGTGGCTTTGCACCCAGATGAAATACATCACCGCGATGGTGATAATTCGGTTTTGTTCAGATTCCAGCGGGCGTGAATCAACGACAGAGAGCAGCGGACCTATCATCCATATCACCGCTGCCAGCGCTGTCATCCCAAGAAAACCCCACAATATGCGGTTCGTCAGAATTGAAAGCAGACTATTCATCCTTAGTTTCCTTGTGGCAATCCGTTCAGTTCGGCTGCCGTATTACCCGGCGAAACCAGTAACGTTATCTCCACGCGGCGGTTGCGGGCGCGGTTTTCCGCCGTATTGTTCGGCGCGATGGGGTTCATTTCACCCCGCCCTTCCGCTTTCACGCGATCCGGCTGACTTAAATGTTTTTGCAACAGCGACTGTACGGAGCGCGCGCGTTCGAGGGACAGTTCATAGTTGGAAGCAAAGCGTGCGCTGCGGATCGGCACGTTATCGCTGTAGCCCACCACCAGAATTTTGCCGCTGACGTTGTTCATGGCCTGCGCGACGCGATCAATCACCGGCGCGTAGTTTTCACGTGCCACCGTTGACCCCGACGCAAACAGTCCGTCGCCTTTTAGGGTGACAACGCTGCGATCCGTTTCATCGCGCACCGCGACAAGCCCGGCGTCGATCTCCGGTTTCAGGAAGCCGCGCAGGTTAAGCACAGGCGGCAACGATGGCGCAGGTTGGGCAATGGACGCTTCTGGCAATGTGGTCTGGTAAATTTTTGCCAGTACCGGGTTCGTGTTATCGCCAAGTCGCCAGTTAAGAACGATATAAAACAGGCAGGCAAGAAACCCGGCCAGCGCCACACAGGCCCACAGCGGGATCATTGGGCGCCAGAGTTTGCGCAGCACCGGCTGATCTTCCGGATGCGGCGACAACGGCGGCGGATAATTTCCCCGTACGCCGCGAATCATCTGCCACAAACGCTGCTTGATGGTTTCAAGCTGGGTTCGGCCATTGTCCATGACCCGATAGCGACCTTCGAAGCCCAGCAACAGGCAAAAATTAATCAGCTCCAGCAGGACGATATGCTCACGCGGGTTTTGCGACAGGCGCGCCAGCAACTGGAAAAATTTCTCGCCACCCCAGGTTTCGTTGTGAAAGGTCACCAGCAGGCCGCTGCCGGACCAGACGCCACGGCTTCCCCAGGGTGTCAGCGCCGCCGCTTCATCCAGCGCGGTACACAGGCAATAACGCGCCCCGACAATCACTTCATACGCAAGACCCGATTGCTGGCAGCGCACTTCAAAACGGCGAATTTCATCAATCAGTTGCTGGCGCAGACCGGCCTGGTCGTCGTGTGAAACAGAGTGGCGAATCTGCGGTATCGCGTTAAGCAGCGGGTTAGCGGCGGTCACCAGAGGGTTGTTACCCCCCGCGCCCGCAACATCGGCATCACGGCCGTTAGCGTATTGTTCCTGCATATCTTGCGCTCGCTATTAATCTTTCGGGCTACGGACGGCCCAAAATTCCATGTCCAGTCCTGGAAATTCACCTGCCAGATGCAGCGCAAAGGCGCCGGATTTCTCCATTTCGCTCCACAGCTCGCCCCCTTTTTCCAGTTCGAAGTAGTTGTAGCCCGCATGCCAGGGAATTTGCGGCGGCGCGACGGGCATTGCCCGCAGCTTCATACCGGGAAGCTGGAGTTGCACCAGATCGCGGATTTTGGTGACCGGGGCGACTTTCATCTGCGCCGGGAAATGGGTTTGCAGCATCTCGCCCGGCACATTGGCTTTCACCGCCAGGACAAAACCAAACTCCCGCGCCATGCTGGTGGACGGCAGCGTCGCGACATTGAGTCCGTGGGTGCGTTCGGTAAGCGGCAGTTGAATGGCATGCTCTTCCAGCACCAGCGACAGCCCCTGACGTAACATCAGCACCAGACGGCTAAAGCAGCCGGCGAGGTTGTCGTGGTCATAAACCGGTAGTACCTCTTCCGGCGCACGCGCGGATGTCCAGGTGGTTAATTCGGTGGCAAAGGCCAGCCATTCGCGCCACAGCTCTTCCGGGTGCAGCAGCGGCAAGGTTTTCAGATGCGAAATCAAGCCGACGTGGTGATTGATCAACGCCAGCAGAGAGAATTCGACCATCTCCGTGGTATTGAAGCGGCCAGGCTGGCGCAGACGCTGGGCAAACTGCTGGCTACGCTGGGAGAGCAGGCTTTGCAGGTCGTTGATCATCGCGTACAGCGGCGCGCTGTTGGTGGCGTTGAGCATCGGCGGAATATAGGCCGAATCATGACGAATGTGATTATCGTTTCGCTTTTCCAGTATCTGAACCACACCCATCGCCGTCCACTCGGCGGTCAGATCTTTTTCCAGCATCAGTTTCAGGCGTAAACGACCAAACTGCACGGCCGCCGGGCCAACGGAAATGGCGTTGTCATCATCCACTTCGGCTTCCCAGGCCACGTAGCGCGCCAGTGACTCTTTATCTTCGCTGAAGATAACTTCTTCACGCCCACCCCGGCGGGCAGGTAAGGCCAGCACGACACGCTCATTGGTCACGTTATCCCCAATGGCTAATGGCGCGGGCGCATGGCGCGGATCGTGAAAGGAAAAAAAGGTGCCATCCGGTAGCAGACCGCTGGCATAACTCAGCGCGATACAGCCCTGGCGCAACATTGCGTCATCCAGTTCAAGGTCCAGAAAGCCCCATAGCCAGGGCCGTTGTAACGCCCCCCATTCGCGAATGTGGCTATGCAGGTGGCTTTCCGCACGTTGAAAATGATGAGGACGCAGAAACATACCCTCGGTCCAGACGACCTTTTCTGCTTTGTTCATGCTGTTTTCCTGTTAAGACTGGGCGCTATCTGGAAACGACGCGGATCCCGTTCACGTCGAGAAAAACGCTGGCTTCAAGTGAGTCAGACGACCATTTCCAGAATTCATAAAAGCGACTTTCACCCTGCACGGGAAGCGGAATGGAGATCCGCCATTTTTTGCCATCCAGCGCCTGATACTCCGCCATCACGCCGATATAGCGTGCTTCCGGGGTAGCCTGGCCGGTGAGTGTTTTTGTCAGTTGACCGGGCAGTAAGAAGAACTCATCGCTGTTGAGCAGGTTACCCCCAAGGGTGTTTCCCGCATTGTTTTGTAGCGACCAGAAATCGGCGGACATAAATGTCGCGTCGGATTTCAACAGCAAAACCCTGACTTTGAGCGGCGCGGATGCGTTGACCTGCGGGTGCGCCTGGAACTGAAGGGTGTAACTGGCAGGTACGCTATGTGAAGTCGATCCACAACCGCTGACCAGGGTGGTCAGCGTAAGGAAAAACGCCAGGATGAGCTGGCGTACCACGAAGTTAGTTTTCATATCCATCGCTCATGATGGCGAATTAGTTAAGAATCCAGGTACCTGAGTTGCTGTTTTTACACGCTTTGCTGCTACCATCAACCGACACGCAGGTCTGTTTCTGGCGGGTTCTCAGGCGCGGGGTTTGCTTGCGTACCGTTTCGTCGTACAACTCGCTTTTCACCACAGCACGCATCGGGACATAACCAATCAACTCTTCCTGACCTTCATCGGCCAGAGCCATCCAGAAGTGTTCAACCTGGCCCAGTACAATGTAGGTTTTACCGGTTTGCAGTTGACGGATCATTTTGCCGCCGTAATCCGGCGTGCTCATCAGCGACGCAGGATAGAGTGCACGGTAGTTCTCTTTGATGGGTTGAAACTCTTTCGGTGGTTTTACCGCATAGCGGTGGGTAAGCGTGGTGCCATTCACCTCGCTGGTCACAATCGTGTCGTCTGTGGGCGTCGCCGGCGGTGGTGCTTTACATGCGGAGAGTGCAAAAACAAACAGAAGGGCTAATACATTTCGCATTTTCATAACGGTGATTTCCATTGCAAATATATTACTGTGTGGAACTGGAACGTTTAGGAAAGAACTTTTTCATTCTTTCAAAATAAGTCTCTCCCTTACCCTGCAAACCGATCAAATAATGAATTAAAGGCATAGCTACCGCACGAGCCGTTGCACCAGCAAGGCAGCGAAATATGACTTCATCAATGATAATCGTGTCTAAATTTTACAGACGAGACGATACAATTCAATATCATCTCAGCCTTAATGAAAAATGAATATTTAAAATTTATCTAAATTAAGATAATTCTCAAGAAACAATTTCACTTAGGTCTTCTGATAGTAGAAATCATAGCCAGGCAGAGCCGAAAGCCCCTTCGAATGAAGATCAAGCCACTGTATTTAATGATTTTATCCATCAAACCGCAGTGAGAACATATCAAACCCTCCCTGTTATCAGATAAATCCTAAAAAGCTAATTTTGCATATTTAACCCCTCATTATTAGTAGCCAAAAAGCCACATTTACTGTGCGGAATATTGAATGACGCCTGATAAGTCAAGACCCGTCAGGTCGATAAAGTGAAATATTAAAACCGTGCAAAGTGAATATTATTCACCTGGTCTGACCATAGCGAAATAATCAACTGCGAAAATATTTTATCCCCGCTAAATAAATTGTTTTCAGTGCGACACTATTTAGCATCGCTAACTCAATGTGAACGGCCAGTAAATGAATCAATTCAGCTTATTTGATGCAAAACAAATATGACAATTCGTTTTCAATAAGAAAAACTGATCAATCACCGTTATTTTATTTGACGGAAATCTTATTTATTTGCGGAAATACCTGTTTTCTACCTAATTTGAGTTAAATAAATGATCAAAATGCGTGCAAAGAGCTATTAAGGCATAATTTTTACTTATAGGGATGGGCAACAAGGTAAATTGTCTGGAAGGGCGGAAAATGCCACACAGGGCACGCCGTTCGACTGATATTCGACTAAGGTTTTCACAAGGTTGGCTACTGCGGCCTCGCTTTTCACCCGCTAAGGAGAACATTTAATGACAAGACCAGATTTGCGCCGTCAGCGCACCTTGTATCTTGCTATGCATATCGCACTGGGTGGCGCCCTGCTTTCACTTATCCCGTCGGCTCTGGCGGCAGATGCGCCCAACACCCCACAGTCGCCGGATATCCTGCTCGGCCCTTTGTTTAGCGATGTGCAAAGCGCCAAACTCTTTCCCGATCAAAAAACCTTCGCCGATGCCGTTCCCAAGGGTGACCCCTTGATGATCCTTGCGGATTACCGTATGCAGCGAAACCAGACCAGCTTTGATCTTCGCCACTTTGTTAACGTCAACTTTGATCTGCCAAAAGAAGGGGAAAAGTATGTTCCCCCGGAAGGGCAAAACCTGCGTGAGCATATTGATGGCCTGTGGCCCGTGCTGACGCGCACGACGGACAAAGCCGGTAAGTGGGACTCTCTCCTCCCCCTGCCGAAACCTTATGTGGTGCCGGGAGGCCGTTTTCGCGAGGTCTACTACTGGGACAGTTATTTCACCATGCTGGGCCTGGCGGAGAGCGGACACTGGGACAAAATTGAAGATATGGTGGCTAACTTCGCCTATGAAATTGATACCTGGGGCCACATTCCCAACGGCAACCGTAGTTACTATCTGAGCCGCTCCCAACCGCCTTTCTTTGCATTTATGGTTGAATTACTGGCATCCCATGACGGTGATGACGTGCTCAAGACCTACCTGCCAGAGATGGAAAAAGAGTACCACTACTGGATGGACGGGCTGGAGGGGCTGCAAAACGGTCAGGCCAGCAAGCGGGTCGTTAAGCTTGATGACGGTTCGGTGCTGAACCGCTACTGGGATGATAAAGACACTCCGCGCCCGGAATCCTGGCTGGATGACGTTACCACCGCGAAGAACAACCCCAATCGTCCGGCAACAGAGATCTACCGGGATCTGCGCTCCGCTGCGGCATCGGGCTGGGATTTCAGCTCACGCTGGATGGATAACCCCGAACAACTGGGGACTATCCGCACCACCAGCATCGTACCGGTGGATTTGAATGCGCTGATGTTCAAGCTGGAAAAAATGATCGCCCGCGCCAGCCAGGCATCCGGCGACAGCGCTAAAGCGAGCCAGTATGAAGCGCTGGCCTCGGCCCGCCAGAAAGCCATAGAAGCCAACCTGTGGAATGATAAAGAGGGCTGGTATGCCGATTACGACCTGAAAACCAAAAAGGTTCGTAATCAGTTGACGGCGGCCGCCCTCTTCCCACTGTATGTGAATGCGGCGGCGAAAGATCGCGCGACGAAAGTAGCGGCAGCCACGCAGTCGCGGCTGTTGAAACCAGGCGGGATCTCCACAACCACCGTCAACAGTGGTCAACAATGGGATGCACCAAATGGCTGGGCGCCCCTGCAATGGGTCGCGGTCGCCGGTTTGCAAAACTACGACCAGAAAAAACTGTCGATGGATGTCACATGGCGCTTCCTGTCAAACGTTCAACATACCTATGACCGCGAGAAAAAGCTGGTTGAGAAGTATGATGTCAGCAGCACCGGGACAGGTGGCGGCGGCGGAGAATACCCGTTGCAGGATGGTTTCGGCTGGACAAACGGCGTGACGCTGAAAATGCTCGATCTGGTCTGTCCGAAAGAGCAGCCTTGTGACAGTCTGCCTGCCAGTCAGCCGGTTACCCAGACGGCAGCCGAACCGCAAAAAGCGGCGGCACAGTAACACAATAAAAGCATAATAAAAGAAAAGGCCGGTGAACAAACTCACCGGCCTTATTCATTTACGGAAACAATTAACCCCGCCGTAACAGCCTAAAGACAGCCAGTACAATGATGGCACCCACCACCGCAACCAGGAAGCTATGAAGGTTGAAACCCGTTACATCGCCGCCAAAATTAAAGCGGGTCGCCAGCCAACCACCGACTACCGCCCCCACTATCCCAAGTAGACAGGTCAAAATGAATCCGCCGCCATCCCGGCCAGGCATGATTAATTTTGCGATAACCCCTGCAATCAGACCAAAAACAATCCACGCGATGATGCCCATTTACTTTTCTCCTGCTACAACGTCATATGTACGTATCGTGCATAATTCCCGCACGTTGACTAGAGTATAGGCGATAGTGTGAAAAGCATTTTCATCTCACGGACTTAATTGCAATTCCTCAGAATATTTTTATGAATTTGTATTAAGAATTCTCCGGAATTGCCGATAGTGCATCAAGACTGTCTGTCAGTGATCAAGGAGCCTTTCGGCGTGAGTAAGTACAGTGAGCAGTTCCTGAAAAATAGTCCATTAGCCGTACTCGGCGTCTTGCGTGATTTGCAAAAGAGCCAGGTACCTGTGTGCATTGCGTGGTCGAGCGGGCAATTCATCAGTAAGATCCTCGAAGTGAACCCCGAAGAACTGATCATGGACTTTGGTAGTCAGGAGTTTGATAACACAGCAGTGCAACGCGCCACAAAAGTGACCATCACCGCCGAAACCCAGGGTGCCAAAGTCGAATTTACCCTTCCCACACTGCACAGCGGCGATTATCAGGCTTTGCCCGCTTTCATTTCTGAACTGCCAGAAAGCCTCTATTTCATTCAGCGTCGCGAATACTTTCGCATCAACGCCCCGCTGCACCCCGCCTATTTCTGTAAAGCCAAAATGCCGGACAAGAAGACGGAGCTGCGTTTCCGCCTGTTCGACCTTTCACTCGGCGGTATGGGCGCGTTACTGGATGGCACTGTTCCGGAAGGATTGCAGGCAGGTATGCGCTTTTCCCAGATAGAGCTGGATATGGCCTCATGGGGACAGTTCTATTTTGACGCACAGCTTATCGCCATCGGTGAGCGAAAAGTGGTAGACGGCAAAAACGAAACCATTACCACGCCGCGTCTGAGTTTTCGCTTTCTTAACGTCAGCCCCGGCGTTGAGCGTGAACTCCAGCGTATTATCTTTGCGCTCGAACGCGAGGCCCGCGAACGCGCCAGCCGCGTACGCTAAAAAAAAGACCCGCTTATCCAGGCGGGTCTTTTCACAGTGATATGGCGTTTACATGGCGTTCATCGCCTTCTGTACTTTCCAGATGTAGCGCGGCGCCTGTGGTGCCGGGTGGTTTTCTACCACGTGTTCAAAAAAGCCGTCAGCGCTCAGGTCGTTAATCTTGTCGATCGCTTTTTTCCGGTCGGATGAGAATGTCCGCAGCAGCGCGCCTGCGCCGTTCACATAGGAGACCACCAGCGCATATTGCATCACTTGCGGATCTTTTATTCCCGCCAGTACACCGTGCTCCATAATGCTCAAATACGCTGCCCCCATGGAGATATTGCGCTCCGGGTTTTTCAGCTCGCTGGTTGTAGGTTCACCGCTCCAGCCCATATAGCGATACACTTCGCGCCCGGAGGTGGAAGCTTTTAACTGCATCAGCCCAACGGCGTTTGATTTACTGACAAGGTTGGGGTTGCCGCCTGACTCAACCGCAATCATCGCGGTAATCAGACGCGGACTGACGCCCCACGCCGCCCCCGCTTTTTCACTGACTGGCATCCACTGCATGGCCCGTTTTACCGGGACTTCCGGGTTCCAGTCCGGGTTACGGTAGTCCGTGCGTTTCGAGCTACAACCCGCCAGAAGCACAATTAAAAAAGCAAACCATCTCAATTTCACACGCAATCCTTCTTTGGTGAACGCATCACTATGGATGACAACAAACAGGGTTAGCGGCATGATAACCGTTTCCAATTAGATGTCAGCAAGGAATTGCCATGTCGAGGTTTCATTTGATTGCGCCCTCCGGTTACTGCATTAATCAGCAGGCCGCAGCGCTTGGGGTTCAACGGCTGGAGTTACAGGGACATCAGGTGGATAACCGTGGTGTCATTACCCGCCGCGACCAACGCTTTGCGGGTCAGGAGAGCGAACGTCTTCATGACCTTAACGCCCTGGTCGCGCTCGAAGGCGCGGATATTATCGTTCTCCCCGTTCGCGGCGGCTATGGCGCAAGCCGCCTGCTGGAAGATATCGACTGGCAGGGCCTTATTCGCCGACAACAATCCCAGCCGTTACTTATCTGTGGACACAGCGATTTTACGGTGGTGCAGATGGGCTTATTAGCCCGTGGCGGCGTGATCACCTTTAGCGGCCCGATGTTGGCCGGCAATTTCGGCGCACCAACACTGAATGAATTTACCGAGCGTTATTTCTGGCAGGCGCTGCGCCAGCGTGAACTGACCGTCGAGTGGCGCGGCGAAGGCCCACGTTGTCACACCCAGGGCACGTTATGGGGGGGGAATCTGGCAATGCTGGTTTCGCTTATCGGCACGCCGTGGCTGCCGGATATTGAGGATGGCATTCTGGTGGTTGAGGATATCAATGAGCATCCTTTCCGCGTGGAACGTATGCTGTTGCAGTTGCTGCATTGCGGCATTCTCGCGCGTCAGAAGGCGCTGGTACTGGGCAGTTTCACCAGCGCCGATCCCAATGAATACGATGCGGGCTACAATCTTAATACGATGGTGGAATACTTGCGAAGCAGGCTCTCGATCCCGGTGATAACGGGGCTTGCATTTGGTCACGAGCAAGAGACCGTCACGCTGCCTCTCGGCGCGCATGCGGTACTAGAGCATAATGAGCGCTCACGACTGACTATTTCCGGTCATCCCGTATTGGGCGCATAAAAAAACATTTAACCGACTGATTAAATCTGTATTTCTGCCGTTAATATATATCGGGTTTTTAAACCATAACTGCTCAGCGTATTCAGGCACTGAGCGGTTATGGGTTTCACCATTTTCCGGGTAAGAGGAGACGCACGACATTGGATGCAGAGGCGGTAATTAGTCTGTTTATTTTGGGTTCAGTACTTGTAACCTGCAGTATTTTATTAAGTTCTTTCTCCTCCCGTCTTGGTATCCCGATCCTCGTTATCTTTCTCGCCATTGGCATGCTGGCAGGCATTGACGGTATTGGCGGCATTCCGTTCGACAATTATCCGTTCGCCTATATGGTCAGTAACCTCGCGCTGGCGGTGATTTTGCTGGATGGCGGGATGCGAACCCAGGCGAGTTCCTTTCGCGTGGCGCTGTGGCCCGCCCTCTCTCTGGCGACGGTGGGAGTGCTTATCACGTCCGGGCTGACCGGGATGATGGCGGCCTGGCTGTTCCACCTCGATATCATGGAAGGGTTGCTGATCGGCGCGATTGTTGGCTCGACGGACGCGGCTGCGGTGTTCTCACTGCTTGGCGGGAAAGGGCTGAACGAGCGTGTCGGTTCAACGCTGGAAATTGAGTCCGGCAGCAACGATCCGATGGCGGTCTTTTTGACCATCACACTGATTGAGATGATTCAGCAGCATCATGCGGGCTTGAGCTGGATGTTTGTCGTGCACATTATTCAGCAGTTTGGGCTGGGTATCGTGTTAGGCCTAGCGGGCGGCTATTTGCTGCAACAGATGATCAATCGCATCTCCCTGCCCGCCGGTCTCTATCCTCTGCTGGCGCTGAGCGGCGGCATTCTGGTGTTCGCGGTGACCACCGCCATTGAAGGCAGCGGAATACTGGCGGTCTATCTGTGTGGTTTTGTGCTGGGCAATCGTCCGATACGCAATCGTTACGCCATTCAGCAAAACTTCGATGGTCTGGCCTGGCTGGCGCAAATCGGCATGTTCCTTGTCCTGGGGCTGCTGGTCACGCCATCTGATTTGCTGCCGATTGCCATTCCGGCGCTGATCCTCTCGGCGTGGATGATCTTTTTCGCCCGTCCGCTGTCAGTTTTCGCCGGGCTGCTGCCGTTTCGCGGTTTCAATCTGCGCGAGCGCATTTTCATCAGTTGGGTGGGGCTGCGGGGCGCGGTGCCGATCATTCTTGCCGTCTTCCCGATGATGGCCGGTCTGGACAATGCGCGGCTGTTTTTTAATGTCGCCTTCTTTGTGGTGCTGATTTCGCTGTTATTCCAGGGGACATCGCTGTCGTGGGCAGCTAAAAAAGCCAGAGTCGTGGTACCACCCGTGGGCTGGCCGGTTTCCCGCGTCGGGCTGGATATCCATCCGGAAAATCCGTGGGAGCAGTTTGTCTACCAGTTGAGCGCCGATAAATGGTGCGTGGGCGCCGCCCTTCGCGACCTGCATATGCCTTCCGAAACGCGTATTGCCGCCCTGTTTCGTGATAATTCGCTGCTCCATCCGACCGGTAGCACGCGACTGCGTGAAGGTGATGTGCTGTGCGTGATTGGTCGTGAACGCGATCTGCCAGCGCTGGGTAAGTTGTTTAGCCGGTCTCCTCCTGTCTCGCTGGATCAGCGTTTCTTTGGGGATTTTATCCTCGAAGCCGATGCGAAGTTTGCCGATGTGGCGCTGATTTATGGTCTGGAAGAGGGACTGGAGTACCGTGATAAACAACAAACACTCGGTGAGATTGTTCAGCAACTGCTCGGGGCTGCGCCCGTGGTAGGCGATCAGGTGGAGTTTGCCGGCATGATCTGGACGGTTGCAGAGAAAGAAGAGGACGCGGTGCGTAAGGTCGGCGTCCGGGTCGCGGATGACGAGGCGGAGTGACCGCCTCGCCATAGTTACACTGTCACAACGGGGACGCGCGGTGCGAGTGCGCACATTAATTCATAGCCAACCGTCCCTGCGCACGCGGCCACTTCATCAATTTTGATCTCGTTACCCCAAAGTTCAACTGGCGTACCGATGCCCGCTTGCGGGCACGGCGTCAGGTCAACCGTCAGCATGTCCATCGAAATGGCTCCTACCGTACCGGTGCGAATACCGTCCACCAGTACGGGTGTACCGGTTCGGGCGAGACGCGGATAACCGTCCGCATAACCGCAGGCTACGATGCCGATACGTTGCTCCTGTGAGGCGCGATAGCGGCTGCCATAACCCACACAGTCCCCCGCACGCAGCGTTTGCACGGCAATAATCTGGCTTGTCAGGCTCATGACCGGTTTGATGCCACTGCCAGCCACATCCTGCCACTCCCCGGACGGAGACGCGCCATACAACACGATGCCAGGGCGCACCCAATCACCGTGGGCTTCCGGGTGCCAGAGCGTGGCGGCGGAGTTGGACAGCGAACGCGGGCAATCAAGCCCCTCCGACGCATGGTTAATGCGTGTCATCGCCCCGGCAATCCCGTCCGGTTTTTCCGCATCGGCAAAATGGGCCATCAGGGTGATATCGCCCACATTGCTCAACTCCCGCAGTTGCCGCCAGAGGGTTTGTACACGCTCAGGCTGAAAGCCCAGCCGGTTCATGCCACTGTTCATTTTCAGGTAAACATCCAGCGGCGCGTGTAGCCGGGCATCCTGCAAGGCTTTAACCTGCCAGTTGCTGTGCACGCTGGTGGTCAGGCGATATTTATCAAACAGCGGCAGCTCGTCGGCGTGGAAAAAGCCTTCCAGCATCAGAATCGGCCCTTTCCAGCCGCGTTCGCGCAGGAGGATCGCCTCCTCCAGATTAAGCAGCGCGAAACCGTCGGTGCCTTCCAGCGCACGCCAGATACGATCGATTCCATGACCGTAGGCGTTAGCCTTCACCACTGACCAGACGCGGCAGTGTGGTGCGGCGCGCCTGACTACCTGCAGGTTCTGCCGAAGTGCGTGTAAGTCGACAGTCGCCTGGACAGGACGCGACATACGTTCTCCTTGTTTTAAGGTGGAGGTTTAGTTGTGAACACCGTGCAAATGTTGCGGCCGCGATGGGGTAAAACCCGGCTGGTAGCGCGCCACACTCAAATCCTCAAAGGGAATGGCGGGCGTGCGGCCGGAAATCAGGTCGCTCAACAATTGCCCTGAGCCACAGGCCATCGTCCAGCCCAGCGTGCCATGCCCGGTATTCAGCCATAAGTTTTTAAACGGAGCACGCCCCACTACCGGCGTACCGTCTGGCGTCATCGGACGCAGCCCGGTCCAGAAGGTTGCCTGCTCCACATGTCCGCCGCGCGGAAAGAGATCTTTGACCACCATCTCCAGCGTGGCGCGGCGTGGTTTAAGAAGCTCGGTATTAAAGCCAACGATCTCCGCCATTCCACCGACACGAATACGGTTATCAAAACGGGTAATCGCAATCTTGTAGGTTTCATCGAGGATAGTCGAAACCGGCGCGCCCGCCTCCTCCGCAATGGGTATAGTCAGCGAATAACCTTTCAGGGGGTAGACCGGGATATCGACAATTCCTTTCAGCATTGCCGTGGAATAGGAACCAAACGCCATCACGTAAGCATCGGCTTTCACCACTTCATCGCCACATTTGACGCCGTAAATTTGCTCGCCCTCGTACAGGAGCCTGTCGACCGGGGTGTTGAAGCGGAATGTGACGCCCGCCTGCGCCGCCATCTGCGCCAGTTGCTGAGTAAAGAGCTGGCAGTCGCCGGTTTCATCGTTTGGCAAACGCAGACCACCACTGAGTTTGTGTGCAACCTGCGCCAGTGCCGGTTCCACTTCTGCCAGCCGGGCCGATTCCAGCAGTTGATAAGGCACCCCGGCGTCTTCCAGTACGGCAATATCCCGTGTGGCGTTTTCGTACTGCTCTGGGGTACGGAACAGTTGTAGTGTCCCGCCCTGACGCCCTTCGTACTGAATTTGGGTGGTTTCACGCAACAGCTTTAAACAGTCGCGGCTGTACTCTGCAAGCCGCACCATGCGGCCTTTGTTTTCCATATAATGGCGGGTGTCGCAGTTACGCAGCATCTGCCACATCCATTTGAGTTGAGTGGAGGTGCCATCGAGACTAATTGCCAGCGGCGCATGGCGCTGGAACATCCATTTAATCGCTTTCAACGGTACGCCTGGTGCCGCCCAGGGCGCTGCGTAACCAGGCGAGATTTGCCCTGCGTTCGCCGCACTGGTCTCCAGCGCCGGGCCAGATTCCCTGTCAATGACCGTCACCTCATGTCCCGCCTGACTCAGATACCAGGCACTGGTAACCCCTACCACGCCACTTCCCAGTACAACGACTCGCATAACCTGCTCCCATGTGTAAAGCACAATCATCTGATTACAAATTGATAACTCAGATGAAAATGTTATTCAACATATGGCTTTTTTATGGTGACACCCCTCACACCTTTCCGTAAATAAAGGCATCAGGATATTTAGAATCTCCTGCTGCGCGACATTTCGCCGCAGAATAAAATTCTGCAAAAGAGGCTTTTCACCCCTCTCTTGAAAGGTGTTATCGCGAAGAAAAAAAGCGACGTCACGTACAGTTTTTATTGTGTGTTCTATGCTTGAAATGAGACTCTCCATACAGAGAGAGTTGCTAACAACGAGGGCGCGCTAATGGCTACGATTGATTCCATGAATAAGGACACCATACGTCTCAGTGATGGACCTGACTGGACCTTCGATCTACTGGATGTGTATCTCGCAGAGATCGACCGGGTGGCGAAACTTTACCGCCTGGATACCTACCCGCACCAAATCGAAGTCATCACCTCGGAACAGATGATGGACGCCTACTCAAGTGTCGGGATGCCCATTAACTACCCCCACTGGTCATTCGGTAAAAAATTTATTGAAACCGAGCGACTTTATAAGCATGGACAGCAAGGTCTGGCCTACGAGATTGTCATTAACTCCAATCCCTGTATCGCCTATTTGATGGAAGAGAACACCATCACCATGCAAGCGCTGGTCATGGCGCATGCCTGCTATGGGCATAACTCTTTCTTTAAGAATAATTATTTGTTCCGTAGCTGGACGGATGCCAGCTCGATTGTCGATTACCTGATTTTCGCCCGTAACTACATCACCGATTGTGAAGAGCGCTACGGTGTGGAAGAGGTGGAAAAACTGCTCGATTCCTGCCACGCGCTGATGAATTACGGCGTTGACCGTTATAAACGTCCGCAAAAGATCTCCCTGCAGGAGGAGAAAGCCCGCCAGAAAAGCCGTGAGGAGTACCTGCAAAGCCAGGTCAACACGCTATGGCGCACCCTGCCAAAACGTGAAGAAGAGAAAGCCGTTGTCGAAGCGCGCCGCTACCCTTCTGAGCCGCAGGAAAACCTGCTCTATTTTATGGAGAAAAACGCCCCGCTGCTGGAGCCATGGCAGCGTGAGATTTTGCGCATCGTGCGTAAAGTCAGTCAGTATTTTTATCCGCAGAAACAGACCCAGGTGATGAATGAAGGCTGGGCCACTTTCTGGCACTACACCATTCTCAATCATTTGTACGACGAAGGGAAAGTGACAGACCGCTTTATGCTGGAATTCCTGCACAGCCACACTAACGTGGTGTTCCAGCCGCCTTACAACAGTCCGTGGTATAGCGGCATTAACCCGTATGCCCTTGGGTTTGCGATGTTCCAGGATATTAAACGGATTTGTCAGTCTCCGACGGAGGAAGACAAATACTGGTTCCCGGACATTGCCGGTTCCGACTGGCTGGAAACGCTGCACTTCGCCATGCGCGATTTTAAAGATGAAAGCTTTATCAGCCAGTTTATGTCGCCAAAAATCATGCGTGATTTCCGCTTCTTTACCGTGCTGGATGACGATCGCAATAATTATCTGGAGATTGCGGCGATTCATAACGAAGAGGGCTATCGTGAGATCCGCTCGAAATTGTCATCTCAATACAACCTGAGCAACCTGGAGCCCAATATCCAGGTATGGAATGTGGATTTGCGCGGCGATCGTTCTCTGACGCTACGTTATATTCCGCACAATCGCGCCCCGCTGGACAAAGGCCGCCGGGAAGTGCTCAAACATGTGCATCGGCTGTGGGGGTTTGATGTACTGCTGGAACAGCAAAACGAAGATGGCAGTGTAGAACTGCTGGACCGCTGCCCTGCCCGCAGCAATACCCTCTGATAGCAAAAAGCCCCTCCGCCGGAGGGGCTTCGCTTTGCTTAACGCCCGTTGATGGACAAGTCCCCAGGCAGTGTTTTATGCATGCGCTGCCAGATCTCACCACTGTCATGCCCATAACGACGCACGGTTTCGTACACCTGGTCATGCAAACCTTGCTCACAGATTTCTGCCAGACGGTGGTAAAAACCGAGCGCCAGGCTGCGTGCTTCCGGGCTTGCGAAGTAATGACGCCCAATGCGGGTATACAACCCTTTCATACCGTTGAGGATCAGGCCGTAAATCGGGTTGCCGGAGGCAAAAGCCAGTCCACGGAAAATGTTGTAGTCCAGTTCAGCAAACGCATCGCCGTGATCTTCCACTTCGCGCGCGCTGGCCAGCACGGCTAAGGCGTCTTCTGGATGCTGGCGGAATGCGGTGCGGATGAAAATGGTCGCGATATTGGTACGCACCGACAGTAGGTTATCGATGAGTTGTGGAACGCTCTCATGGTCCAGACGCGCCAGTGTTTCCAGAATATTGAGCCCGGACGTTTCCCAAAAGTTGTTTACTTTTGTGGGCTTACCGTGCTGAATGGTAAGCCAGCCATCGCGGGCCAGACGCTGTAACACTTCACGCAAGGTAGTACGAGTGACGCCAATCAGTTCGGAGAGTTCGCGCTCTGCTGGAAGTATCGACCCTGGAGGGAAACGGTTATTCCAGATACTTTCAATGATGTATTCTTCCGCGAAACCCGCCGGGCTCTGCGCCTTTATAACCATAGTGAGATTTCCATTATACAACTAAGCAAAGATCACTCATCATACCAGACCACTTCGGGGGCAGATAGCAGGCGAAATGAAGAAAAAGGGGATCGCCGATCCAATTTGAAAGATTCACCCGATGTGCGGTTTACTCCCCATTTTATTCACGACTGTTCCCTTTTTACTGAAAGTCATTTACCACATTTATCATAAATGCTTTTCCTGTTAGCGCTTTGCTTACATTCCTGACAGCAAGATTTGACTTTTCGCATGATAAACATCCGATTACGTATTATTTTCTTATGCAATAGTGGCTTGCTAAGTGATTTCGTTTACACTGCTGTGTCTACGCATGTCCCAGGGAAATGATTATGTTGCGATATTTAAACAAGTGCTCTCGCGGGCGCGGCGCATGGCTATTAATGGCGTTCACCGCACTGGCACTTGAATTAGTGGCGTTGTGGTTCCAGCACGTCATGCTGCTGAAACCCTGTGTCCTGTGTATTTATGAGCGTTCTGCCCTTTTTGGTGTGATGGGTGCGGGTATCGTCGGTGCGATTGCGCCGAAGACGCCGTTGCGCTACGTCGCCATCTTAATTTGGTTGTATAGCGCCTGGCGCGGTATCCAACTGGCGTATGAACACACCATGATCCAGCTTCACCCTTCTCCTTTTATGACCTGCGACTTTGCTGCGCGTTTCCCTTCGTGGCTGCCACTGGATAAGTGGCTTCCGCAGGTCTTTGTTGCTTCGGGCGATTGTGCTGAAAAACAGTGGCAGTTCCTGTCGCTGGAAATGCCGCAATGGCTGTTAGGTATCTTTGTCGCTTACTTTGTTGTTGCGGCGCTGGTGCTCATCGCACAGCCCTTCAAACCAAAAAAACGCGACCTCTTTGGTCGTTAACAGAACGCTCCTTCGGGAGCGTTTTTTTATTGCCGCAAAATTGCATACGCTTCCCGTAAGTGTTACTTCACCGAGCGGCGCGATACACCCTTGAGAAGACTGGCCTAATACACCCCGTTATAGCCATCCAGATACGTTGCCGATAATTCATTGCCTATCGAATCGGCATCTTTCGAATCCGCCTGTACCGTATCGCCAGACCTGTCATATGTTTCGGTGAGATGACGGCTGGCCTGCTCTCTGAGTATCCCGGCATACTTAATGGCGTAATGCACATCATGACCCACAATGCGGTCCAATTTTCCTTTATCGTACGCTTGTTCAAAGGCGGGAATGATGTTGCGATATGTACCACTTGCCGAGAACCGGACACCACCGTCCGTTGAGCTGTGATTTTCCGTAAAAGCGATAGCGTGCCGCTGTGGAGAGGGTTTAGACGCCGTACATCCTGCGAGCAGAACACCTGCCGCTACCAGCACAATGAATTTACTCATTACAGACCCCATTGATGTTTTAGCTTATTTAAGACATGCAAACATTTTAGAGTCTTGTTTTAAATCACTTTTTAATCATCTCAGGCAATTCGCGGTATAACAAAAGAGATTATTGCGCCCAATCTGGCTTGTTGAGGATATGATCCTGCCAGTCGCGGACTTCGGACTCTTTTACCGCAATATGGCGAACCGTGATGCGCTGTTTGTGCATCATCTCCTTCGAACCGGTACGCAGAGGATGCCACACTGGCAGTGCCTTCCCTTCAGCCAGCAGACGATAAGCGCAAGTGGGCGGCAACCATTCAAAGGTGGGTAAATTATCGCGCGTCAGCTTGATGCAGTCCGGCTCATACTCAAAGCGACGCTCATAGTTACGACACTGGCAGGTTTTGATGTTCAACTGGCGGCAGGCCACATTGGTGAAATAGATCTCGTCAGAATCTTCATCCATTAGCTTATGCAGGCAGCACTGACCGCAGCCGTCACACAGCGATTCCCACTCCGCGTCCGTCATTTGTTCAAGAGTTTTGCTTTGCCAGAAAGGTGTGTCGCTCATAAATCAGTTCGCCATTTAAAACCAGGGAGCACCTTATAACCAGTCTGGCATGGGGATGCAAGTTTTGCCGCCGTTCAGGCGGCAAATCGACTTATAATACGCGGGTCTTCAACGAGAGGCCGTTGAAGCTCACCTCCAGTTCGTCCCCGCCATGCAGCGGACCAACACCTTCCGGCGTACCGGTCAGAATGACATCCCCGGCTTTGAGCGTGAAGAAGCGGCTCATGTAAGCAATCAGCGGCACAATTTTGTGGATCATATCGGCAGTGGTCCCCTGCTGGCGGACTTCACCGTTGATGCTGAGCCCAAGCGTTGTGTTCTGCGGATCGCTGGTAAACTCTGCCGCCGGAATAAAACCGGAGATCGGGCAGGAATTATCAAAGCCTTTCGCTTTTTCCCACGGCTGACCCGCCTTTTTCATTTTGGCCTGCAGATCGCGAAGCGTGAGATCCAGCGCCACACCATAACCGGCAATGGCTTTTCGTACATGCTCTTCGGTAGCCTGACGCAGCGTTGCCCCAATGAGCACGGCCAGTTCAACTTCGTGATGCACGGAACCGAAATCCTGTGGCAGCGCCAGCGGCTGGCGAAGGTCGCACAATGCGGTTTCCGGTTTAATAAACAGCACCGGCTCTTCCGGCGTGGCGCTGCCCATTTCTTTAATATGTTTCGCATAGTTACTGCCAACGCACACGACTTTACTCACCGGGTAATCCAGGAGTGCGCCCTGCCAGTTATGATGTTGGTACATGTCTTTCCCCTAAGTAACGCATTGAACAAGTGCGAAAAATGACTATCCGCGCCATATGGCGGTTTGTCAAATAGCAAACTTTGTCATTCAATGCGTATGCAGGAGGAAAGCAAATGGCGGAATCGATCCGCCACTTTGCCCGACGGGGATAGCTATCTTTCGCTGTCTAAATGTTGTTTCAGCAAATTTTCTGGCGGCGGTGGAATCTGTAAATAATATCCCTGCGTACGTAATGCCTCTTTTACTTTTTCCAGATCCGCACTGGCCAGTTTTTTACGTCCGTCGAGGGGCAATAACATGGCTAACTGAGGCTGGCCAAAGCTTTTCATTAATTCTTCCGGCACGCGTGAAAAATCGTCTTTTTTTTCGACATACAGATAAGTCTGTTCACGTCGGGAACTTCGGTAGATCACACAAAACATACTTTTGCTCTGAATTAAGGGGTGGTTACTTGCCTGAATATAATAGTGACTATAACATGCTTGATAGTCTTCGGAATATCGCTCACTCATGAGTGATAATAGCAAAATGAGTAAGGTCAGGATGTCAAACACGCCCATCGAGCTAAAAGGCAGTAGTTTTACCTTATCTGTGGTTCACTTGCATGATGCAAAACCCGAGGTTATTCGCCAGGCGTTAGAAGACAAAATCGCTCAGGCTCCCGCTTTTTTAAAACATGCTCCTGTTGTTATTAATGTTTCTGACCTTGAGGGCCCGGTCAACTGGTCGCCGATTCAACAGACTATTCTGGCGACAGGGTTACGGGTTGTCGGTATCAGCGGCTGTAAAGACAGCGAACTGAAAGCCGACATCGAACGTGCCGGGTTGCCGCTTCTGACAGAAGGCAAAGAAAAGCCGCAACGTCAGGTTGCTGTTCCTGTCCCTGAGGCCCCCATTGTTACTCCAGTCACAAAAACACGCTTGATTGATCTTCCTGTTCGTTCCGGGCAGCGTGTTTATGCGCCAAACTGTGATCTGATTGTCACCAGTCACGTCAGCGCAGGCGCAGAGTTGATTGCCGACGGCAATATCCATGTTTACGGCATGATGCGTGGCCGCGCGCTGGCTGGCGCAAGCGGCGACAAGGATGCGCAAATATTTTGTACTCACCTCACGGCGGAGCTGGTATCCATCGCAGGGGAATACTGGCTGAGCGATCGAATCCCGGCCGATTTTTATGGCAAAGCGGCGCGCTTACGTTTAGCGAATAACGCTTTGACTATTCAACCGTTAGATTAAGCCCTTTTAACAAGGAACTCCTATGGCACGCATTATTGTTGTTACTTCGGGTAAAGGGGGCGTGGGTAAGACCACCTCCAGCGCGGCCATCGCAACCGGTTTGGCCCAGAAGGGAAAGAAAACCGTCGTTATTGATTTTGATATCGGCCTGCGTAACCTCGACCTCATTATGGGCTGTGAACGTCGCGTCGTGTACGACTTCGTGAACGTCATTCAGGGCGATGCGACGCTGAATCAGGCGCTGATTAAAGATAAACGTACGGAAAATCTTTATATTCTCCCGGCTTCGCAGACGCGCGACAAAGACGCGTTAACGCGTGAAGGCGTAGAGAAGGTGCTTGATGAACTGCAGAAAATGGAGTTCGACTTTGTTATTTGCGACTCACCGGCGGGGATTGAAACCGGCGCGCTGATGGCCCTCTATTTCGCGGATGAAGCGATCATCACCACCAACCCGGAAGTCTCTTCCGTCCGTGACTCTGACCGTATCCTCGGCATCCTGGCGTCCAAATCGCGCCGCGCCGAAAACGGCCAGGAACCGATTAAAGAACACCTGTTGTTGACCCGCTATAACCCGGGGCGCGTTAATAAAGGTGATATGCTCAGCATGGAAGACGTGCTGGAGATCCTGCGCATTAAGCTGGTTGGCGTGATCCCCGAAGATCAGTCAGTCCTTCGCGCATCCAACCAGGGGGAGCCGGTTATTCTGGATACCACTGCCGATGCAGGCAAAGCGTATGCAGATACCGTTGAACGTCTACTGGGAGAAGATCGTCCTTTCCGCTTCATTGATGAAGAGAAGAAAGGTTTCCTCAAACGCCTGTTCGGAGGATAAGTTATGGCATTACTCGACTTTTTTCTCTCCAGAAAAAAGAACACCGCCAGCATTGCCAAAGAGCGACTGCAAATTATTGTTGCGGAACGCCGTCGCAGTGACGCTGAACCCCATTATTTACCGCAGCTAAAGCGGGATATTCTGGAGGTGATTTGTAAATATGTTCAAATCGATCCGGAAATGGTTTCAGTCCAACTGGAACAACGTGGTGACGATATTTCCATTCTGGAACTCAACGTTACCTTGCCAGAACCAGAAGAGACGAAATAATCCGGCAGTTGATCGCTGCGCCAGGAGTAATAAAAAAGGCAGAAACCCTCTGCCTTTTTCTTTTATTAACGCTTAACCCCTGTTTTTATATACAGGGATTAATGCGGATATTCCGTTAATAATGCGTTGAGCCGCTCAGCCATCAATTCCGCACGCCAGCCACTGATTAATTCCGGTAAATTTGTCTGCGGTTTTAATTGCCAGTGCCAGTTAAGTAACTGATTAATTTGCCGACGAGAAGCAATTAATTCTGCGCTCAGTCCTTTGCTTTCGCTAACGTCCTGCACCAGTGCCTTGATAGCTTTAAAGGCTTTGCGATAGCCGGGCATATCCACCAGGTTCAACAGCGGCTCCGGCAGCGCGTCTTCCGGCAGTGCCTGCGCCTGTGCAACCAGAGACAGCAGCGTTTTACCGTGAAAACGGATTTCGCTGCCAGAGAGGCCAATGCTGTCGAGCTCACCCATGCTGCCCGGCATATAACGCGCCACGGCCCACAGATTCTCTTCACGAACAACGAAATTGACCGCCAGGTCACGCTCGCGGGCTTTACGCAGACGCCAGTCCGCCAGCAAACGCAGGCATGCCAGTTGGCGGGTACGTAACTGCCAGGCGTTGCTGATGTCACGCCATGCCTCTTCCGGCGCCAGAATTTCGCCACGACGTTGCATCATCAGGCGGCATTCGTCCAGCGCGGCATTGAGCCAACCAGCTTCTTCGGTTTCAGCCAGCAATTTTCGCGCGATAGGCAGCAGATACCAGACATCGGCCGCCGCATAATCGCACTGACGTGTCGTTAACGGACGGGCCAGCCAGTCAGTGCGCGACTCGCTTTTATCCAGCGCCACACCGGTGTACTGCTCCACCATTGCCGCAAAACCCCAGGAGAGCGCACGCCCGGAGAAGGCCGCGAGAATTTGAGTATCGATCATCGGCTGCGGCATGGCGCCGAAAGCGTTGAGGAAGACTTCGAGATCTTCACTACCGGCGTGGAGGAATTTTGTTACCTGAGTATTGGTAATCAGATCGCGGAACGGTGCCCAGTCAGTGATGGTTAACGGGTCGATTAACGCCACATTCTCCCCGTCATAAAGCTGGATTAAACCAAGCTGGGGATAATAGGTACGGGTGCGGACAAATTCAGTATCAAGCGCAATAGCATCGGTGCCAGCCGCAGCTTCACACAGCGCTGCCAACGCCTCGTTCGTCGTGATCATCTGGTAATTCAAATCGTCTTCTCTTTAGTTTGCGCCCACAAAAAACGCCGGATTAACCGGCGTTCTGGCGACTAACGCATAGCTCAGGCTTTATTGTCTACTTTGCCGCGCGCTTCGTCACGCAATTCTCGTCGTAAAATTTTACCGACGTTGGATTTCGGTAGCTCAGCGCGGAATTCCACCCGTTTCGGCACTTTGTAACCTGTTAACTGGCGGCGACAAAACGCGATAAGCGCTTCTTCGGTCAGTGAGTCGTCTTTTTTCACCACAAAAATTTTAACCGCTTCGCCGCTGGCATCGGAAGGCACGCCTACGGCCGCCACTTCCTTAACGCCTTCATGCTGCATTACGACATCTTCAATTTCGTTCGGATAGACGTTAAAGCCGGAGACCAGGATCATGTCTTTTTTGCGATCGACAATACGCATAAATCCTTCGCCATCCATCACCGCGATATCGCCGGTGTACAGCCAGCCATCTTTGATGATTTCATCGGTCGCCGCCGGGCGCTGCCAGTAACCCAGCATGACCTGCGGGCCTTTCACGCACAATTCACCCGGTTCACCCGGTGGAACTTCATTGCCGGCATCGTCCACCAGCTTCACTTCTGTCGACGGGACCGGCAAGCCGATACTGCCACTGTGGTAGTCAATATCATGCGGATTGACGCTCACCAACGGCGAGCATTCTGTCAGACCGTAGCCTTCCAGCAGGTATTCGCCGGTAAGTTTCACCCAGCGCTCGGCAACGGCCTGCTGTACGGGCATGCCGCCGCCCGCAGAAAGGTGCAGCGAGGAAAAATCGAGTTTGTGGAAATCGTCGTTGTTGAGCAATGCGTTAAACAGAGTGTTTACCCCGGTCATGGCGGTGAAAGGGTATTTCGCCAGCTCTTTGACCAGCCCCGGAATATCGCGCGGGTTGGTAATGAGCAGGTTCTGTCCGCCCAGTTCTATAAACAGCAGGCAGTTCATGGTCAGGGCGAAAATGTGGTAGAGCGGCAACGCGGTGACCACCAGCTCTTTACCGCGATGCAGCAAAGGACCGTAGGTTGCATTCACCTGTTCCAGGTTGGCCAGCATGTTGCGGTGCGTCAGCATCGCCCCTTTGGCTACCCCCGTCGTCCCGCCGGTATATTGCAGAAACGCCAGATCGTCGGTCGTGACTTCCGGCTTGATATACTGCAAACGGTAGCCCGCCTGCAGCGCACGGCGAAACGAGATAGCATCCGGAAGATGGTATTTCGGCACCAGGCGCTTCACATATTTGACGACAAAGTTAACCAGCGTGCCCTTCGCCGGAGAGAGCTGATCCCCCATGCGGGTCAGGATCACATGGCGAACCTGCGTCTTGTCGACCACTTTTTCCAGCGTGTGGGCGAAGTTGGAGACGATCACAATGGCGGATGCGCCGCTGTCGTTAAGCTGATGTTCCAGTTCGCGCGGTGTGTACAGCGGGTTGACGTTCACGACTATCATGCCCGCGCGCAGAATACCGAACAGCGCCACCGGATATTGCAGAAGATTCGGCATCATCAACGCCACACGATCGCCCTTTTGCAACCCTAAGCCCTGTTGCAGGTATGCGGCAAAAGCGCGGCTACGCTCTTCCAGCTTGCGGAAGGTCATCACCTCCCCCATGTTGACGAACGCAGGTTGGTCGGCGTATCGCGCCGTCGCGTGTTCAAAGAGTTCAACCAGGGATTGATAACGATCGGGATTAATATCCGCAGGCACATCGGCGGGATAACGGTTTAGCCAAACCTTCTTCAATGCATCACCTCTAAACTGTGTATTTTTCGTCATCACAACCCCTGTTAATAAACAAGTCGTTAACATTATATTAACTCAGCGTACCAGTTTATTAATTGTTCGAATTGAAGGTTGCGAAGCGCATCACTAATTATTTTTGTTATGGTTTTTCAAAATAAAGAAACAGCGGACCAGCCGCTGTTTCGTTTTTCATGCAGAACAGAGCGTTACTCCGTTACAACACTCTGTTCATAGGCGGGGCCAGGATTATACCAGCCCCAACCGCCGTACCCGCGATGCCACGGGTGTGGCCCCATCATCCACGGATCCATTGGTTGCGGCGGCAGCACGACCTGCTTTGTGATATGCCAGCGTTTATAGCCATCAGCACGGATCACCGCGAATTTATAGGCAGCGCCGCCCACCTGACCGTCATAGATACCGGTAATCGGTCCGACGACGGTCACCAGTTGGTTCTGGAAGTCCACCGGGTCGAGGAAGCCATTCACGTCGGCCATAATACGCCCGACAGAGGTTGCGCCCAGGATCGGTCTCGCCCCGTCATCTAACGGCACGGTGGCTATCTCAAGGCGGGTTTTCCCTTGCTGATTCTCAATTTTCACCACTTTGCCGCCGAAACGGGCTTCCTGACCGATATAGAGATTTGGCGCATTCATCACGCGCACCAGATCATCCTGCGGCGTCGGACTGGTTCCTTTGATCGCGTCAGGCACAGAAACACACCCACTTAACGCTGCGGCGACCATACCCACCAGTAACCAGCGCATACCTCTTTTTTGACTCGCCATGATGCGACTCCTTCACTCAGCCTTGTAATTACTGAGATTCATTCCCGGCCCGGAAGTTTCTTCCAGGCCACTTCGTTACGCAAATAAACCGGCTCGGCATGCTCAACGGCAACGGTATGCCCCAGCGAGAGCTGATGGTGCGCGATAGGCAGCATATCTTGTGCTTCCGGCAACGATACGCCGCCGTCTGTCAGCGTCAGGCCGGTATCTTTTGCCATATCCGGCCACGCTTGCCAGCCGGTGCCGACGGTTGCCCACTCGCCGGAAAGCGCATTGAGGCGCGCGGTCACCGCGTCCGGTTTGAGGACCGCTTCGGTCTCTTCACCGTGCCAGACGCCGTCGGTGTCACGCTGATATTCCGCCCAGTAGACTTCGCCCATACGGGCATCAATGGCTGCCAGCACACGGGTGGCCCCCGACTTACGCCAGGCGCCTTCTGCCATCGTTGCAAGCGTAGAGACGCCAATCATTGGCAACTCCGCGCCCAGCGCCAGCCCTTGTGCAATACCAATACCAATGCGCACGCCGGTAAAGCTCCCCGGACCACGGCCAAAGGCCAGCGCATCCAGTTCAGACAGCGCAACGCCGCCCTCGGTGAGAACATCCTTCACCAGCGGCAGGATACGTTGCGTGTGTTCACGTGGGCAGAGTTCGAAATGAGCAAAGAGGGTTCCGTCGTTGTTCAGCGCGACGGAACAGGCTTCTGTGGCGGTATCAATGGCCAGAATTCGCATGGGTAATCGCAGTCCCGGTAAAACAAAATGGCGCGCATATTAACACAGTCTGCGCCAAATTACTCCGTCACAGAGGCCGCAAGAAACGCAACCGCGCGGCGAATATCCCTCGTACGCGGCGCAGGCGGCAGGCTTGCGAGGAACACCGCGCCGTAAGGGCGCATCACCAGACGGTTATCGCAAATAACCAGCACGCCCCGGTCATCAACGTCACGAATCAGGCGCCCCACCCCCTGTTTGAGGGTAATCACCGCATCCGGAAGCTGGACTTCATCAAACGGATCGCCACCGCGCAGGCGGCAATCTTCCATCCGGGCTTTGAGCAGCGGATCGTCCGGCGAGGTAAACGGTAGTTTGTCGATAATGACCAGCGACAGCGTGTCGCCACGCACATCCACCCCTTCCCAGAAACTGCTGGTCGCAACCAGCAAGGCATTTCCTGCGGTGATGAATTGCTGCAACAACTGCCCTTTGCTGGTCTCTCCCTGCAGCAAAACGGGCAACGTCATGGTGGCGCGGAACTGCTCAGCGAGATCACGCATCATGGCGTGAGAAGTACAGAGCATAAAGCAGCGACCATTGTTCGCTTCAATGATCGGTTTGAGCATTGCCGCCAGTTGGCGGGCCGCTCCTGGTTGATTCGCCTGCGGCAGGTTTCGTGGCACACAAAGCAGTGTCTGGCGGGCGTAATCGAACGGGCTTGGCAACAGCAGCGTTTGCGCTTCTTCGATGCCGAGCCGCGCAGTAAAGTGGTGCAGATCATCGTTCACCGAGAGCGTTGCCGAGGTAAAAATCCAGCTACCGCTTTTCTGCGCCATCACCTCTTTGAATTTGTCCGCCACGGTAAGCGGCGTCAGCGCCAGGGTAAAATGGCGCGAGGTGCACTCATACCAGTAACTAAAACCGGGCTGATTGATCTCTTTTAGCCGTTTGAGCCGTGCGCGGTACAACGTTGCGCGCTCAAACGCCGCGTCGAGGAGGGCCGAACGTCCAAGCGACAGTTTTGCCACGTCATAACAAAGTTCCAGCGCGTCATCGAGTAGCAGCAACGCCCGCTGGATATGGGCATCGGCCAGCAGTTCTCGCAGGTTGCCGCGATACCCCGGTTCACCCAATTGCAGGCGGAAATCCTGTGCGCTCTGCGCCAGCCTGTCGGCGCATTTTTGCAACTGCTGGGTATCACGTAACTCGGTGCGGTAGGCAATGGTGAAATCTTTGGCTAAATCCAGTAACTGGCGGCTGGAGATAGACTGGCCAAAATACTGGCTGGCGATATCCGGAAGCTGATGCGCTTCATCGAAGATCATCACTTCGGCTTGCGGGATAAGCTCGCCAAAACCGCTCTCTTTCACCACCATGTCTGCCAGGAACAGGTGATGGTTGACCACCACCACATCGGCATCCATCGCTTTTTTGCGCGCTTTTACCACGAAGCAGTCTTTGTACATCGGACAGTCGCTGCCCAGACAGTTGTCATTGGTGCTGGTCACCAGCGGCCAGACGGCAGAATCTTCCGCCACGCTGACACAGGTGCTGATGTCGCCATCTTTGGTCTGATTTGACCAGGAGCGTAATAAAATGACGTCACTGAGGGTTTGCACCGGCAGATCGCCCCCCGCCAGCGCCTGCTGTTCCAGTCGCTCAATGCAGAGGTAGTTTGAACGTCCTTTAAGCAACGCGGTATGGCCGGTGAATTTGAGCGCGTTTGCCACCGTCGGTAAATCACGGCTGTATAGCTGATCCTGTAGGGCTTTTGATCCCGTTGAGATGATCACTTTTTTGCCGGCGCGCAACGCCGGAGCCAGATAGGCATAAGTTTTCCCGGTCCCGGTGCCCGCCTCTACCACCAGCGGCTGTGTGCGGGCAATTGCGTCACTGACGGCATGGGCCATCTGACGTTGTGGTTCACGGGGTTTAAAACCCGGTATCGCTTTGGCCAACTGACCGTCTGTTGCAAAATCGTCCGTCACACTGCCCCCACACTGGATAAATCGCCAGCGATTATGTCAGGGCATTGGGTTTTGCGCCAGTCTGTGGCAGTCTTGCCCGCAATCATAAGGAAAACCATGAGGAATAAAATATGACCATTACCCGCATTGATGCCGACGCCCGCTGGTCAGACGCAGTTATCCATAACCAGACGCTCTACTACACGGGTGTGCCGGAAAATCTTGATGCCGACGCCTTTGAACAAACCGCCAACACCCTGGCGCAGATTGACGCCGTGCTGGCCAGACAGGGTAGCGATAAGACGCGCATTCTGGATGCGACAATCTTTCTGGTGGATAAAAGTGATTTCGCGGCGATGAACAAAGCCTGGGACGCGTGGGTTGTCGCCGGTCATGCGCCTGTACGCTGCACCGTTCAGGCCGGGTTGATGAACCCGAAGTACAAAGTCGAAATTAAAATTGTTGCCGCCGTCTGACAGGACACAATCCGGCGCGCATCCCGCGCCGGAATTTATTCCATATCCAAAAAGTCGTCGTACTCAAGGTAATGGTTGAGTGCGCGGATAATTTCACTGTCGCAGGCGTCAGGCTTTTGCTGGATCGCCAGTTCCACGACGGACTGAAAATGTTCGCCCATACAGGCAAAGTGGTGGTATCGCCCCGTTGCTGCCGCGGCTTCGGCGTCATCGCTGGCAACCACATAAAGCGCATCGCCTGCCTGAAAAGCCCCGTCGTGTGTTGAATACACATCATAGTAGAGCGATTTACCCTGCCCGGCCTTCACGCAGGCAATCAGCGCGTCGATGCCAAGCGCCATATTTAACCGCAGAGTTTCCAGCACCGGGCCCGCAGGCGCAAAAGTAACATGTGCGCCAGTGGCCTGTAATTCGCGCTCCAGTGGGCGCAAGCGCAGGCGGAAATCCTCCCCCACACAAATCGGCGGGCTGGCGACAAAACTCAGCGCGTCAGCCAGCGGTAAATTCAGCGCTTTTCTGAGGACATGAACCACTTTGAGTTTCTGCGGGCCGATATCGGTAATGAGCAGACGCCCCGCCTGCCAGTCCTGCGGATCAACGTCAGGGACGTTATCGTCGTCGCCATCGTCTGCCTGGCGCGCTTCCCGAAGCTCAAGCCAGAATGGACTGTCCGCTTCGGTATGCGCGTCAAGTAACGCCTGCGTGGTCGCCTCATCAGCATGGCATAGCTGACGTAAAAAGGACTGGAAGGCGTGCAAACCGGGTGCGATGCGTTCTGCCTGCCAGCGGCCCGCGCCGTGTGCGGCATAATAGACCGGGTAGCCGTCTGCCGCTTCGTTCAAATCGATAAAGAACGGATCGTCCAGACCATTAAGGGCTATCAAATACCATCCGGGTTGCCACATCCCGGGCGTGTCAGCCACCAGGCTTTCCCCGGTGACGCCGTGCCAGCGAAAACCGCAATGCCACGCGTGCCATTGCTCTGGCTGTGGGTAGTGAAAAGGAAGCGTGAGATCGCCGGGGATAACGGCCGCGGTGATAAACGCAAGGATCGCATCCGGTACTGTCTCAGGCATCACGTTTTCCATTCACCGCCTCCACACTCAGGGTTTACTCATCTTCGTCTTCAAAGCGCGCCACAATCCGTTCGCCTTTATGGCTGGCGCGTAATTCATCCGCCACCTGAGAGATGGCCTGACCGCTGCTCATGCCCTGTGACATTAATTCCTGAATACGCTCGACGGCTTTTTGCTGCTGTTCGTGGCTGAGGGAAGGTAAACCTGCAAACATCGTGAACTCCTGCTAAATTATTCGCGCTAATTATTTCATGCGCCGTGGCTATGCGCCAGCGATCGCGTAAAGAGCCAGGACTAATGAAGACGTTTTCCCCCACTGTCATACCGTTACCGTGGCATCCCGATGCCGCAGAGCACTATTTTTCCCTGATAAATCATCTACCATGGGCGATGTTGCTGCACTCTGGTCACGCGGACCATGCCTGCAACCGTTTTGATATCCTGGTTGCCGATCCTCTCTCAACACTTGTCACCCGGAGTGAACAGACCACCATCGCCGATGCGGATGGCGCGCGCGAGTCCACAGAGGATCCGTTTAGCCTGGTGAAGCAGGCCATCAACAAGGCCGGGATCCGCCCACAGACTAACAACGATCTGCCGTTTCAGGGCGGGGCACTCGGACTGTTCGGTTACGATTTAGGACGTCGCTTTGAAAAACTGCCCGCATTCGCGCAAAAAGACATTTTACTGCCGGATATGGCGATCGGTATTTATGACTGGGCCGTGGTGGTAGATCACCATAAACAGCACGTCACGCTGCTGAGCTACCGGGATCCGAAGGCGCGTCTGGCCTGGCTTAACGCCCAAACGCCGCCGTCCGTCTCCCCGTTTAGCCTGACCTCCCCCTGGCAGGCAAATATGACGCGCTCTGAATATGGTGCGAAATTTCGTCAGGTACAGGCCTGGCTGCACAGCGGCGATTGTTATCAGGTTAATCTGGCACAGCGCTTTCAGGCGCATTATATCGGTGATGAATGGCAGGCTTTTTGCCGCCTGAACCGCTCGAATCGCGCTCCGTTCAGTGCTTTTTTGCGCCTGGAAGAGGGTGCGATTTTAAGCCTGTCGCCGGAGCGGTTTATTCAGCTACAGGATGATGTTATCGAGACGCGCCCCATTAAAGGCACGCTCCCGCGCCTGCCTGACGCCCTGGACGATGCGCAACAGGCGCAAAAACTGGCCGCATCAACGAAAGACCGGGCCGAGAATCTGATGATTGTCGACCTGATGCGCAATGATATTGGTCGGGTGGCTGTGCCCGGCTCCGTACGCGTGCCGACGCTGTTTGCCGTTGAACCCTTTCCGGCGGTTCACCATCTGGTCAGTACGGTGACAGCAAAGCTGCCTGCCACATTGCATGCCAGTGATGTGCTACGCGCCGCGTTTCCGGGTGGGTCGATTACCGGTGCGCCCAAAATTCGCGCCATGGCGATTATTGATGAACTGGAACCGCAACGGCGTAATGCCTGGTGCGGCAGCATTGGGTACATCAGTTTTTGCGGCGCCATGGATACCAGCATCACCATTCGTACCCTGACGGCGTGGGCGGGGCAAATCTTCTGCTCAGCGGGGGGCGGCATCGTGGCGGACAGCTACGAAGAGGCTGAATATCAGGAAACATTTGATAAAGTTAACCGTATCTTGCAGCAACTGGAGAGCTAAACCGTGGCGCAGCCAAACTTAACCCTGGATGATTTTCTCTCGCGTTTTCAGCTTTTACGCCCCCAGCTACACCCCACCGCCGCAAATGCGCGGCAGGCGGCAGTGCTGGTGCCGGTGGTGCGGCGCGAGCAGCCTGGGTTACTGTTGACACAGCGCTCGCCACGATTACGAAAACACGCCGGGCAGGTCGCCTTTCCCGGCGGTGCCGTTGATGATACCGATGCCTCGCTGATTGCCGCGGCCCTGCGCGAAGCGCAAGAAGAGGTCGCCATCCCACCCGACTCCGTCGAGGTTATCGGTGTGCTCCCGCCGGTTGACAGCGTCACCGGGTTTCGCGTGACGCCCGTTGTGGGGATCATTCCCCCTGACCTGCACTACCATGCCAGCGAAGATGAGGTGGCTTCGGTGTTTGAAATGCCGCTTGCCGAGGCGCTACGCCTGGGGCGCTATCATCCACTGGACATTCACCGTCAGGGCAACGCGCACCGGGTTTGGCTCTCCTGGTATCAGCATTATTTTGTCTGGGGCATGACCGCGGGCATAATTCGTGAGCTGGCGCTGCAGGTGGGGCTTCGCCCTTGACTATACTTAGCATGAAGCATTTTTAAGACAGCGGAATGTGGCCGCGCGCTATTAGTAAAATCGAGGTTAGGCATTAGTTTAATTCATGTGAATAATTAAGCTGCCCGCACACTTCCCTCTTACACTATGCGCAGTTATTACATCGTTACTGGAACCCCCGGTAACCCTGTCAGGAGTGTTAATGTGATTAGTATATTCGACATGTTTAAGGTGGGTATTGGTCCCTCTTCCTCCCACACTGTTGGCCCGATGAAAGCCGGGAAACAGTTCGTCGATGACCTGGTCGAAAAAGGATTACTGGAAAGCGTTACCCGCGTCGCGGTGGACGTTTATGGCTCACTGTCGCTGACAGGTAAAGGCCACCATACCGATATCGCCATTATTATGGGTCTGGCTGGCAATGAGCCGGCCACGGTAGACATTGATTCCATCCCTGCGTTTATTCGCGATGTGGAAAACCGGGGCCGCCTGTTGCTGGCGCAGGGCCGCCGGGAAGTCGATTTCCCACAGGATAACGGCATGCGTTTTCACAGCGACAACCTGCCGCTACACGAAAATGCCATGAGCATCCACGCGTGGAATGGTGAGCGCGAAGTCTACAGCAAGACCTATTACTCCATCGGTGGCGGTTTTGTTGTCGATGAAGAGCATTTTGGTAAAGAAGTGCTCAACGAAGTGACCGTTCCCTACCCGTTCAAATCCGCCAGCGATATGCTGACTTATTGCAAAGAGACCGGCCTGTCACTCTCTGGCATGGTGATGCAAAACGAACTGGCACTGCATAGCAGGCAGGAGATCGAAGCGTACTTTGGTCATGTCTGGGCGACCATGCGTGCCTGTATCGACCGCGGGATGAATACAGAAGGCGTGCTGCCTGGCCCATTGCGCGTTCCACGTCGCGCCTCGGCGCTGCGCCGTATGCTGGTTGCCAGCGATAAACTATCCAGTGATCCAATGAATGTGATCGATTGGGTCAATATGTTCGCGCTGGCAGTGAATGAAGAGAACGCTGCCGGAGGGCGTGTGGTGACAGCGCCAACAAACGGGGCCTGTGGTATTGTCCCGGCAGTGCTGGCCTATTATGACCACTTTATCGAGTCCGTCAGCCCGGACATTTATATCCGCTATTTCCTTGCCGCAGGCGCAATTGGCGCACTGTACAAAATGAACGCATCGATTTCCGGTGCCGAAGTGGGTTGCCAGGGTGAAGTGGGTGTCGCCTGTTCAATGGCGGCGGCGGGCCTTGCGGAGTTACTGGGCGCCAGCCCGGAACAGGTGTGCGTGGCGGCGGAAATCGGCATGGAGCATAACCTTGGCCTCACCTGTGATCCGGTAGCCGGTCAGGTACAGGTGCCCTGCATTGAGCGTAATGCTATCGCCTCCGTCAAAGCCATTAATGCCTCCCGTATGGCCATGCGCCGTACCAGCGCCCCCCGGGTCTCACTGGATAAGGTTATCGAAACCATGTACGAGACCGGCAAAGATATGAATGCGAAGTATCGCGAAACCTCTCGTGGCGGCCTCGCCATTAAGGTTCAGTGCGACTAATACTCTTTTCCAGCCCTTCTACGACGGAAGGGCTAAATTCCGTGCCTTTTCTCATCGCATTCCCGCTTTCCCAACTACACTTTCTTTGTTCTGGCGGAAATTCCAGGCCAGTGGCTTTTAAGGCGGTCACGGCATGCAAACAGCACAGCGAATTATTAAAAGCTATCTGCGCAAGCGCTTAGCAATTTGCGTAGCCCTGGCAATGGTGACGCTCATTTCCACTCTCGCCATTCTCTTTATTTCGGAGCGCAATGTTAATCAGCAGAAAATTGTCGCTTTCACCGCACATGCTGTTGAATCATTCGATAAATTACTCTTACCCCTTGAACACAAACGTGACGTGATTCTGCCCCTCGTCGGGACATCTTGCGTCAATGCCCACCTGCAATTGCGCACTCAGGCCGCCAGTTTGCAGACCGTGCGTGACATCGGGCTTATAAAAGACGGGATCCTGTACTGCTCGAGCATATTTGGTTATCGGGATGTGCCTATTAAGCAACTGCAACCCGCGTTACCGTCGACAAAATCAGTCATGATGCTTTCCACCGATCAGTCGCTTTTAAAAAACAGCCCGGTGATGATCATGTGGTATCCCGCCGCCACCGACGGTCAGAGCGGCATTATCGAGGTTGTTAATATCGATTTGCTGAGCAATTTAATGCTGGAACCTGATGAGCCCTTGATTACCTCCGCCAGCCTGAGCATGAATGACCGTCATCTGACCTATGGTAGCGGCGTCAGTAATCGTCTGCCGGAACTGAATAATGAAGAGCGTTATCAACAGGAATCAGAACATTTTCCTTTTATCATCAGCGTGACCGGACCGGGAGCAGGCGCGCTGGCATGGCGTCATTTGCCGTCGCAATTACCGCTGGGGCTGCTGCTGAGTTTACTGATTGGTTATATTGCCTGGCTGGCCACGGCCAGCCGTATGAGTTTTTCCGGCGAGATCAATCTGGGCCTTGCCGCACGGGAATTTGAGCTATTTTGCCAGCCGCTTCTGGAGGCGAACAATAACACCTGCATCGGCGTCGAAATACTGTTGCGGTGGAACAACCCTCGTCAGGGCTGGATCCCTCCCGATGTTTTTATTCCCATCGCTGAACAGCACAATTTAATCGCCCCACTGACACGCTATGTGATGGCGGAAACCCAGCGTCAGCTTGGGCTTTTCCCGGCGGACAGTACGTTTCAGATTGGTATCAATGTCGCGCCGAGCCACTTGCGCCATGGCATGTTGCTCCAGGATCTTAATCGCCTCTGGTATCACGCGAACCCGGTGCAACAATTAACCATAGAGCTTACCGAGCGCGACGCGCTGCATGACGTGGATTACCGTATGGTGCGCGAGCTTCATCGCAGGGGGGCCAAAATCGCGATTGACGATTTTGGTACGGGCAACAGTTCACTGTCCTGGCTGGAGAGACTGCGCCCGGATGTCTTAAAAATTGATAAGTCCTTCACCATGGCTATTGGTACGGATGCGGTGAACTCGACGGTGACGGATATGATTATCGCCCTTGGGCAACGTCTGAATATTGAACTGGTGGCGGAAGGGGTAGAAAACCCCCGTCAGGCGCAGCATCTGCGGCAACGGGGGGTCCATATATTACAAGGATTTCTGTACGCGAAGCCTATGCCAATTAAAGAGTTTCCGCGTTGGCTGGCAGGGTGGACTTCCCC
Organism: Citrobacter sp. BDA59-3; assembly: GCF_015167655.1. Taxonomy (NCBI): domain Bacteria; kingdom Pseudomonadati; phylum Pseudomonadota; class Gammaproteobacteria; order Enterobacterales; family Enterobacteriaceae; genus Citrobacter; species Citrobacter sp. BDA59-3. The sequence continues at coordinate 2,029,085 of NZ_CP063427.1, read as the reverse complement.
GCCAGCACGGCGTAAAGGGCTAATGATGCCGCTTATGCCATAGGGAAATTACTCTTCTTCGTCGTGAAGCGGTCGCTCTTTAACAACACGTACCAGGTCGACGCGATAGTCATTGGCTTCGATAACGCTGATATGCAATGGCGCAAGCTCCAGCTTGTCACCCGGACGGGGGATCTGACCATTAATGGCGATCACCAGGCCCGCAACGGTGGCGATATCCTCGTTTTCGTTGACTAAAGTGTCCAGGCCCAGAGTATGTTGCAGAGCATGCAAATCGGTGGCGCCTTTAACCAGCCAGCCATCGCCGTCAGCGACGATTTCCGGCGTTTCGTCAGCATCCGGGAACTCACCGGCAATCGCCTCCAGCACATCCAGCGGTGTTACCAGCCCCTGCACCACGCCAAATTCATTGGTGACGATGACGAAGCTACCACGGGCACGGCGCAATACGGCCAGCAGTTTTATCGGGTCCAGCGTTTCCGGCACGACGATCGCCGGCGAGGCCGACGCCATTGCTGCAACGTCCATCCCCTCTTCCAGCGCCACCAGCATCTCTTTCGCGCGAACAATACCCAGCACCTCATCCAGTTCACCACGACAGACCGGGAACAGGCTGTGCGGCGAGGAAAGAAGCTGCTGGCGGATCTCTTCCACACTCAGGTTAGCGTCGACCCAACTGATTTCACCGCGCGGCGTCATGATGCTACGCAACGAGCGGGAAGCCAGCGTTAACACGCCATTGATCATGTAACGTTCTTCTTCGGCAAACGCGCCTTCCGGCACCGATACCGGCGACTGACTGTCTGTATCCTGCGTCTGGCTGGCCTGACGTTTGCCGCCCATCAGCCGCAAAATCGCATCGGCGGTACGCGCACGCAGCGGCAGCGTTGACTGATGACGAATAAAGTTGCGACGGGCAATCTGGTTGAACAGCTCGATAATGATTGAAAAACCAATCGCCGCGTACAGGTAGCCTTTCGGAATATGGAAACCAAAACCTTCCGCGACCAGGCTCAGACCAATCATCAGCAGGAAGCTCAGACAGAGCACCACTACCGTGGGATGCTGGTTGACGAAGCGGGTCAGCGGTTTGGATGCCAACAGCATCACCGCCATGGCAATGACCACAGCTGCCATCATGACCGGCAAATGGTTCACCATTCCGACCGCTGTGATCACCGCATCAAGCGAGAAGACGGCATCAAGAATAACAATCTGTACCACCACCACCCAGAAACTGGCATATCCTTTACCCTGTCCTTCGTCGTGCTGACGATTCTCCAGCCTTTCATGTAGCTCGGTCGTCGCTTTAAAGAGCAGGAATATCCCCCCGAGGAGCATGATCAAATCACGGCCAGAGAAGGTGAAATCCATGACGGAGAAGAGCGGTTTTGTCAGCGTGACCATCCAGGAGATCAGAGACAACAGGCCTAAACGCATCACCAGCGCCAGAGAGAGGCCAATCAGGCGCGCTTTATCTCGCTGCTTTGGCGGCAATTTATCGGCGAGGATGGCGATAAATACCAGGTTATCAATACCAAGAACAATTTCCAGAACAACAAGTGTCAACAACCCCGCCCATATTGAGGGGTCCATTAAGAATTCCATGGCAAGCTCCTGCTAAAGGCATGATGAGTCCGCGCGTAGGTGTGCGCAGGCATGATGACAACAAGGGGGTTCAAGGTTAAAGAATGGCTGGCGCAAACAGGCCAAAGGGGGAACTGGCGTCGGTGACGGTCCATACGGCGGGCTGATGCCCTGTACTCCTGATAATGTAAACGGATGTTAAACATATCAGAGAGACTTTGGGTTTTGCAAAGATTTACCTGAATTTGCATTTTGAGAGATATTTTTCGCTCCGAAATTTCCCGTACGCTAAAGCTAAATTACGGATGTTCATCACATAAATTATTTTTTCACTATCTAAAATAATTCCCGGAAGTCTTAGTTTTTTCTTTCTAAGCCCTGTCTGAATCGATTCGGGCTGTCAGAGAGATTCAGAACGCATCAGTTAATGATGCGTTAACGACAAAAACGAAGGAGGTAGCAAGTGACCATTGCTATTGTGATAGGCACACATGGTTGGGCTGCGGAACAGTTACTCAAAACCGCCGAAATGCTATTGGGCGAGCAAGAGAACGTCGGTTGGATCGATTTCGTTCCAGGTGAAAACGCCGAGACGTTAATCGAGAAATACAACGCGCAGTTGGAAAAGCTCGATACACATCAGGGCGTGCTATTTCTCGTTGATACATGGGGTGGTAGCCCGTTCAATGCTGCCAGCCGCATTGTCGTCGATAAAGAGCATTATGAAGTGGTGGCTGGCGTCAATATTCCTATGCTCGTGGAAACACTGATGGCGCGAGACGACAACCCAACCTTTGATGAACTGGTAGCTGTCGCGGTGGAAACAGGACGCGAAGGCGTGAAAGCGCTGAAAGCCAAACCTGTGGCAAAACCGACGCCCGTTGCGCCCCCTAAACCTGCGGCTCCAGTAAAACCGATGGGACCGAATGACTATATGGTTATTGGTCTTGCCCGTATTGATGACCGCTTGATCCATGGTCAGGTCGCAACACGCTGGACCAAAGAAACAAACGTGACGCGCATTATCGTCGTCAGTGATGAAGTTGCAGCCGATAACGTACGTAAGACGCTGCTCACACAGGTTGCGCCTCCCGGGGTGACGGCGCACGTGGTGGACGTTGCCAAGATGATCCGTGTTTACAACAACCCGAAATACGCGGGTGAGCGGGTGATGCTGTTGTTTACCAACCCAACTGACGTACTGCGCATTGTTGAAGAGGGTGTGAAAATCACCACCGTCAATATCGGCGGTATGGCCTATCGGCAGGGGAAAACTCAGGTGAACAACGCGGTTTCGGTGGATGAAAAAGACATTGCGGCCTTCAAAAAGCTCAACGAACGCAATATCGAGCTGGAAGTTCGCAAAGTTTCTAATGACCCGAAACTGAAAATGATGGATTTGATCAATAAGGTCGCGAAGTAACCGCGCCGGGTTGGTTGACTCAGTTTCACACTTACGTTTGTTTAGCATAGGAGAAGTACAATGGAGATTACCACTCTTCAGATTGTGCTGGTGTTCGTCGTCGCGTGTATTGCCGGTATGGAATCGGTACTCGATGAATTTCAGTTTCACCGTCCGTTAGTGGCCTGTACGCTGGTGGGTATCGTCCTGGGGGATATGAAAACCGGTATTATCATCGGCGGCACCCTGGAGATGATTGCGCTGGGCTGGATGAACATCGGTGCGGCGGTCGCGCCCGATGCCGCGCTCGCCTCTATTATCTCAACCGTCCTGGTTATCGCTGGTCATCAAAGTATCGGCGCTGGTATCGCGCTGGCTATCCCACTGGCAGCAGCAGGCCAGGTACTGACCATTATCGTGCGTACCATCACCGTGGCCTTCCAGCACGCGGCGGATAAGGCGGCAAACAACGGCAACCTCACGGCGTTGTCCTGGATCCATGTCTCTTCCCTGTTCCTTCAGGCCATGCGTATCGCTATCCCGGCCGTTATCGTTGCTATCTCCGTCGGGACCAGTGAAGTTCAGGGTATGCTGAACGCCATTCCGGAAGTCGTAACCAGTGGTCTGAACATCGCTGGCGGCATGATCGTGGTGGTTGGTTATGCGATGGTTATCAATATGATGCGCGCAGGCTACCTGATGCCGTTCTTCTACCTTGGTTTCGTGACGGCGGCGTTTACTAACTTCAACCTCGTTGCGCTGGGTGTGATTGGTGCCGTGATGGCCATCCTTTATATCCAACTGAGCCCGAAATATAACCGCTCTGCTGGCGGGCCTGCACAGGCTGCTGGTAATAACGATCTCGATAACGAACTGGACTAACAGGTGAGCGAAATGGTTGATATGACGACTAAAACTACCACTGAGAAAAAACTCACTCCGGGTGATATTCGTGGCGTGTTCATCCGTTCTAACCTGTTTCAGGGTTCATGGAACTTCGAACGTATGCAGGCGCTGGGTTTCTGCTTCTCGATGGTACCGGCTATCAGACGCCTGTATCCGGAGAACAACGACGCGCGTAAACAAGCTATCAAGCGTCACCTGGAATTCTTTAATACCCATCCTTATGTTGCAGCGCCGGTACTGGGTGTAACGCTGGCGATGGAAGAACAGCGTGCGAACGGGGCAGAGATTGACGATGGTGCCATCAACGGTATCAAAGTGGGTCTGATGGGGCCGCTGGCGGGCGTGGGTGACCCCATTTTCTGGGGTACCGTACGTCCGGTATTTGCAGCGCTTGGTGCGGGTATTGCCATGAGCGGCAGCCTGCTTGGGCCACTGTTGTTCTTCTTCCTGTTTAACCTGGTGCGCCTGGCAACCCGCTATTACGGTGTAGCCTATGGTTATCGTAAGGGTATTGATATCGTTCAGGATATGGGCGGCGGTTTCCTGCAGAAACTGACAGAAGGGGCATCCATTCTCGGCCTCTTTGTCATGGGGGCGCTGGTTAATAAGTGGACACACGTTAACATTCCGCTGGTGGTCTCGCGTATTACCGACCAGACCGGTAAACAAAATGTCACGACTGTGCAAACCATCCTCGATCAGTTGATGCCAGGCCTGGTTCCGCTACTGCTGACTTTCGCCTGTATGTGGCTGTTACGTAAGAAAGTGAACCCGCTGTGGATCATCGTTGGCTTCTTCGTCATCGGGATCGTAGGGTATGCGGTTGGCCTGTTAGGTCTGTAATCCGTTGTGTTATAACCGGGGCCTTGCCCCGGTTTTTTATTATCAGGAGGAACCATGACGCTCACGGACAGCATACTGATGTTGTTTATCGCCACCCTGCTGGCATTTGCCATTTACGATGAACTTATCCTGCCCCGCCGTCACGGCGATACCCTGCTTGCCCTCCCCTTGCTGCGTCGCAGCCGTGTTGATGCGGCTATTTTTGTTGGCCTGTTGGTTATCCTTATTTACAACAATGTCACAAATAACGGTACGCCATTAACCACATGGTTATTATCCGCGCTGGCATTATTAGCCATTTATCTTTTTTGGATTCGCACACCTAAGATCATCTTCAAATCGCGGGGGTTTTTCTTTTCCAGCGTATGGATAGAATATAACCGAATTAAGGAGATGAACTTATCTGAGGATGGCGTGCTGGTGATGCAATTAGAACAAAGGCGCTTGCTTATCCGGGTAAAAAATATTGATGATCTGGAAAGGATATATAAATTAATGATTAAAATTCAATAATTTAAATGCAAACACCCACATCTCCAATGTATATTAAATAAGCACACTTATAGCCTTTGCTATATTTCCCACGGGAAAGTGCTTAATCTTTTTAACGTTATATTCACTTATAAATCTAAATGTTAATCGTTATCAATTGGTAAAAGGATTAATAATTCTCTGTTGTTGTTTTATATTCTCAAAATATGTTAATGTTGCGCCCGTCGTTGGGGAGTAGCCGATTTCCATTTGCTGGAAATGTACGTGTCAACATACTCGTTGCAAAACGTGGCACGTACGGACTGAGAGTTATCCAGTCAGGCGAGACCATTGACACATCAACTGCTGTTTACTGGGGGCAGTGGTGTGTTATATGGAACTCCCGGTCAGGACGCTCGCATGAATTTATCCGCCACAATTCTTCTCGCCTTTGGCATGTCGATGGATGCCTTCGCTGCATCAATCGGTAAAGGGGCGACCCTGCATAAACCCAAATTCTCCGAAGCCCTCCGCACTGGCCTGATTTTTGGCGTTATTGAAACGCTGACGCCGCTTATTGGCTGGGGTCTGGGGATGCTTGCCAGCCAGTTTGTGCTGGAGTGGAATCACTGGATTGCCTTCATCTTACTGATGTTCCTTGGCGGCAGAATGGTGCTGGAAGGTTTTCGCGCAGAGACGGATGACACAGGGGAAGCACCGCATCGCCACGGTTTCTGGTTGTTGGTCACTACCGCGATTGCGACCAGTCTTGATGCGATGGCCGTAGGGGTGGGTCTGGCATTCTTGCAGGTGAATATTCTGACGACCGCGCTGGCGATTGGTTGCGCCACACTGGTGATGTCCACACTCGGCATGATGATTGGTCGGTATATTGGCCCGCTGCTAGGCAAGCGGGCAGAAATTCTTGGCGGTATCGTTCTTATCGGGATCGGTATTGAGATCCTCTGGTCACACTTCGCGCCTTAATCAACGCGCTGCAGACAATGCAGGGTAAAATCGGTCTGACAGTTAAAGCGCGCTTTCGCTGCCAGTGTCTCCCGGACATCCGGTTTTGCCCGCCACGCAAAGGGCGTCATTTGCAGTAACGCGACGGCCCCGGCACCGGTTAATTCCATCTGATAGCTCAGTGATTGCTGCTCTACGACGCGAAACCCTTCTATCTCGCCATTATCAGGCGCATGTAACTGCACTTCGCGGTAAATTAACTCTTTCAGTTCCATCAAGTGGCGTGGCCCAGGCGCTGCGGTAATGACCCATCCCCCCGGTTTTACCACACGTACCAGTTCTTCTGCTTTGCAGGGTGCGTAAATGCGTACGACAGCGTCAATGCTGTCATTCTGGAAAGGCAGGCGATGGCTGGAGGCAACGCAAAACATCACCTCCGGGTAACGTTTCGCGGCTGCCCGAATGGCGGCTTTTGAAACATCGAGGCCAAACGTCCGGGCCTCTTTACGCTGCGCGACCTCAGCAAAGGACTGAGTGTAGTACCCTTCCCCACAGCCAATATCCAGTATCGCCTCTGCGTGCGCAGGGAGGCGCGTCTGTAGCTGTAAAGCGATCGCATCGCGCAGCTGCTGGTAGTGTCCGGCATCAAGAAACGCACGGCGTGCCTGCATCATTTCCGCACTGTCACCCGGATCCCGCGAACGCTTATGCTGCACGGGCAATAAATTGACGTACCCTTCTTTCGCGATGTCGTACTGATGGCGTTGTGGACAGGAAAAGCTCTGTTCGGAACGCGTCAAGGGGGCGTGACAAAGTGGGCAACTGAAGGGCATGGCAACTCCGGGACTCTTTAAAGGACGCAAGTTTACCGCCATTCGGCGCATCGGGGAATGCGAAGCCTGAAATTAAAAAGCCCCGCACGGTGGCGAGGCTTTTCGCTGACATTGATACGCCAGTGGCGTCTCAAGTACCAGTGGTTTTGAAATTAGATAGCAGTTACGTTAACAGCTGCCGGGCCTTTCTGGCCGTCCTGAATTTCAAACTCAACGTTCTGGCCTTCGGCCAGAGTTTTGAAGCCGTTACCCTGGATTGCAGAGAAGTGAACGAACACATCTTTGCTGCCATCAGCAGGAGTAATGAAACCAAAACCTTTGGACTCGTTGAACCACTTAACTTGACCTTTAATCTTTGCCATTTGCAATATTCCTTAATGTATATACTTCGCCCGTAGGCATTAACTGAGATAAAACTGAGACATTACTGCTTGAGGCACTAATATAAGGTTCGGCAGAGAAGCGGTATTCAACGATAACGTGTTTACTCAGGACTTCTTTACTGAAAATGCCACACATAAACAGAACTGTACCTCGTTTGACCCAAAACGTGTTATCACACACAACGTAAATTATGGCAAGCCATTTTTAAAAAGGCCTGGATCCGTCGCACAAATTCTAAGGTTATCAATACAACCGATGCACATTTATGCATACAAGATAACCTCGTAACGACAGGCAGCCCGCCTTCTGGCTCCGTTTGATAACCCATCTTTTTTACCATAGCTCAATGAGTTCCATTCGTCCACGTGGGGGGATAAAAATATTCCGGCATACCTTATATCAGTAACAGCATTAACGCATACCTATGCCCTTTTTCGCTAATCAGGAAGGTCTGAAATGCGCCCCTCTTGTAACTAATCAAATGTGTTGGTTTACCATCGAATATTTGTTGTGCAATTAAGCAGGAGTGTGCACCAAAATAATGAAAGTCTGATGACAGTGCCTCATTAAAAGGCAATAAAAACGTTTCGATAAAAATAAAAAATATTTAACTTCTTCTAAATAATAAATTAGTACCAGTGCTACTCGTCCTTATTTTGCAAAGAAAAAGACTGACCCATTTTCAGCGTCATGAAGCTCGTAATGTCATCTGCCGTTTCGCTTAATGCGTCATGCAACTCGCGCAGCGGCTCATCCAGTGATTCATCCGCCAGTTCAAAAACGCCCCAGTGAATAGGAAACGTTAGCGGTTTGCCCAACTGCTGCCATAACGTTACCGCCTGCTGCGGATCCATATGGTTGTAGGCCATGAACCAACGAGGAGCGTATGCACCAATAGGGAGCGCTGCCAGGCTGAGCGGCCCTAAACGTTGGGGAATAGTCAATAACGCCTCGCAGTAACCCGTGTCTCCCGGAAACCAGAAACGATGTGCACTATTTTCCACAACCCAACCACACCATAAGGCGTTATTGCGATCCCAGGGGGTGCGCATGCTCCAGTGCTGAGCTGGCACAGCCGTATACACAAGCCCCTGGAATACCACGCTTTGCCACCAGTCCAGTTCCGTCACATTGCACGCCCCCAAACGACGGCACCAGTTTCCCAGCCCGAGGGGGACAAAAATCGTCACGTGCGGAAAACGTTGGATAAGTGCGCGCATCGTTCTGGCATCAAGATGATCGTAGTGATTGTGTGAGATAAGGATAGTGTCGAGCGAAGGGAGTTCGGAAATGGTCAGTGCAGGCGGTGTTCGTCGCTGCGGTCCGGCAAAGCGTAGTGGCGATGCCCGATCTGAGAATACCGGATCGGTCAAAATATACTGTCCCATCAGGCGCAACAGAATGGACGAGTGGCCTAACCACCACACCCTGTCATCGTCGCCCTTAATTTCTGCATGCTGCCACCACTGGGCAGTAAAACTGGCATAGCCCTCTGCGGGTGGACGGGGTAATCCTGCGGCTTTGCGCTCCTGCCGCCAACGCTTTACATCGCCAGGCGCATGACCACCTGGCGTGAGATTAGTAAATCCGTCGGGACGATGGTGAGGAAGTGCGGCATTAAACCAGAGATTTTTACGCGCCATACCCCCCCCACGAAATTAACGCTCGGCAACCAGACGAATAAATTCGTCGTCTTTGCCTTCTTCCTCAACAACCGGCGCCGGAGCAGCGACTTCTTTTTCCGGTTCGTTCGATTCGCACAAACGACGCAACAATGCGGTCTGACGCTTTTGCTGATCTAACACTGCTTCGAGCAATTCGATTTGCTCATTCGTCCGCGAGCTTGCACGATTGATAAAGAACCACAGCACCAGCCCAACCAGCAACACCACCACCGAAACGACAAAAGACGCGATATTAAGCGCGCCTGAATTCATTAATTCGTTCATTTTACCACCTCAACCAAAGAGGTACATTTTACCACTGGCAAGACGGAAGGACATCATTAACGACAAAAAAGCCCCTACCAGGGGATATATTTATTGATGACGCAAATGCCGCTGAAAAACTGAACATCCTGGTCGCACATCACATTTAGCATTTGAGTCCAGAGCAACAGGCAGACCACCAGTACGGCGATCAGTATTAGCCATCTAAACTTTTTCACTCCACTCTCCGATACTCCACTCTATGTTACCAGGTTAGCATTAGTTCCTTAAACCGCGACTAACTGTATCTCTAATCGGAGTTTTTAGGAATGCTCGGGTGTGCGGTATACCGCCAAAACGGTAGCCTGAGAACAGTATCCAAACGCAAGGAATGAAAATGCGCACTCTTATTCGGGCAATTATTATCGTGGCACTGGTCTGGGTTGGTATTTTACTAAGTGGATATGGCGTACTGATTGGCAGCCATGAAAATGCCGCAGGTCTGGGATTACAGTGTAAATATCTGACGGCCCGGGGCGTCAGCACAGCACAATATGTTCACTCAAGCAGCGGTATTATCGGACTCACGCAATGTCCGATACTGCGCAAAAGCGAAACCGTCGTCGATAATGGATAAACAAACGCCGCCATCAAGGCGGCGTTCTCACACTCAGAACGGGTAATCGTTATAACCCATCTGTTCAGAAATCTTACGCGCAGCATGGTGGAGCATACTGACATACTCATGCAGGCGTTCCTCGGAGAAACGCAGCGTCGGGAAGGAGATACTCAGCCCGGCAATGACGACGCCGAAACGGTCAAAGACTGGCACACCAATGCAACGTAACCCTTCTTCCTGCTCTTCATTATCTTCGCCGTAACCCTGCTGGCGGACGATATCAAGCATCGGTAATAAATCCTCGGTACTGGTTATGGTGCGCTCAGTGCTGCGTTTGTACTCTACGCCTTCAAGGATCTGCACAACCTCTTCCTTGTCACGCCACGCCAGCAATACTTTACCAATCGCGGTGCTATACAGCGGGTTGCGGCGACCAATGCGTGAATACATACGCAGGTTATACATAGAGTCAATTTTATGGATGTAGACAATACTGTCTTCATCCAGCGCGCCCAGGTGGATAGTCTCTTTGGTCAGGCGAGAGAGTTCACGCATCTGAATGTCGGCACTGCGGATCAGGTCTACGTTTTGCAGCGCCCGTGCACCGAGTTCGAACAGTTTAAGGGTGAGAGAGTATTTCTCTGACTCCCCTTCCTGAGCAACATAGCCCAGTGATTTCATCGTCTGCAAAAAGCGATATACGGTGCTTTTTGACATCATGACGCGCTGCGAAAGTTCGGTGATCCCGATCTCACGTTCTTCGCCAAGCGCCTGCAGAATGCCAAATACCTTCAGTACAGAAGACACAGAGTCTGGCTGTTTATCCAAATCTGCAATAGCCATTAGTCACCTCATCGCCCGTGTTTTATAAAAATCAGAATAGTTTTTTATTATAAATTTCTCGCCTGCCCGTCGCAATCCGAGTTTGGTCACTTCGTTACAAATCTGCGATATAAAACCGAAATGCGGGTGATAGAATCATTATACAAATCATTGAACAAGCAAAACCCAGCTTTTCCCATGAATAAATCCACACCAGACGGCTTACCAGTCCCACAACGCTACGGGGCAATTTTAACGATTGTTATTGGCATTACTATGGCCGTACTCGACGGCGCTATTGCGAATGTTGCACTGCCTACAATTGCGCGGGATCTGCACGCCTCACCAGCCAGCTCAATATGGGTCGTTAACGCCTATCAGATAGCGATTGTCATTTCCCTGCTGACGTTGTCCTTCCTCGGCGACATGTTCGGCTACCGTCGCGTCTACCAGTGCGGGCTGGTGCTTTTTACATTGACGTCCCTGTTATGCGCGCTGTCAGATTCGTTACTCACGCTGACGCTTGCTCGTGTCGCGCAAGGTTTCGGTGGCGCGGCGCTAATGAGTGTGAATACTGCATTAATTCGCCTGATTTACCCCCAGCGTCAACTGGGACGCGGGATGGGAATCAACTCATTCGTGGTTGCTGTCTCCTCGGCGGCAGGCCCGACGATTGCCGCGGCCATTCTCTCTGTCGCCTCCTGGCAGTGGCTGTTTTTGATTAATGTGCCACTGGGCATACTCTCGCTGGTCCTGGCGCTGCGCTATTTGCCCGCCAATGGCTCACGCAGTGCAATGCCGAAATTCGATCTTCCAAGCGCAGTGATGAACGCGCTAACGTTTGGTTTACTGATAACCGCGATGAGTGGCTTCGCCCAGGGGCAATCCACCACACTGGTGCTCGCTGAAATCGCCGCCATACTGGTGATCGGCACCTTCTTTGTACGTCGGCAACTGCGTTTGCCGGTGCCTCTGTTACCCGTCGACCTGTTGCGTATCCCGCTGTTCTCATTATCGATCTGTACATCAATCTGCTCTTTTTGCGCACAAATGCTGGCTCTCGTTTCCCTCCCCTTCTTTATGCAATCGGTGCTTGGGCGCAGCGAAGTGGAAACCGGTCTGTTGTTAACCCCGTGGCCGTTAGCGACCATGGTGATGGCACCATTAGCGGGTTATCTGATTGAACGTGTCCATGCCGGGTTATTGGGCGCGCTTGGGCTGGCCATGATGGCGTGCGGCTTGTTTGCGCTTGCGATGCTACCCACAGCCCCTGCCGATGCGGATATTATCTGGCGAATGGCCCTTTGTGGGGCGGGGTTTGGTCTGTTCCAGTCGCCCAATAACCATACGATTATCAGCTCCGCGCCGCGTCAACGTAGCGGTGGCGCCAGCGGTATGCTCGGTACCGCGCGTCTCTTAGGGCAGAGTTCCGGGGCGGCACTGGTGGCGTTACTCTTCAACCTGTTTGATAAGAGCGGGACGCATACATCACTCCTGCTGGCAGGCATACTGGCGACCGTCGCCGCTATTGTCAGTGGTTTGCGGATCACACAGCCGCGTACGGTATAAAAAAAGCGCGTCATATGACGCGCTTTTTCATTTCAGGCGTACGCCTTATTTGAGATAAGCCCCGCTACGCAGCGCTTCGATACGTTTGTCCAGCGGCGGGTGGGTCATAAACAACTCGCTTAACGACTTGCCTTTACCGTTGATGCAAAATGCCATCATGCTGCTGGCTTCCTGCGGCTCATAGCTGGTTTTCAGACGCTGGAGAGCGGCAATCATTTTTTCACGGCCAACGAGTTTTGCAGAACCCGCATCAGCATGGAATTCACGGTGACGCGAGAACCACATCGTGATAATACTGGCCAGAATACCAAAAACCAGCTCCAGCACGGTCGCTACCGCAAAGTAAATCAACGGGTTACCGTTACTCTCTTCGCCATCATCTCGGTTGCCGCTAAGAAAGCCTGATGCAATCTGCGCGAGAATACGCGAGATGAAGATAACGAAGGTGTTCACCACCCCCTGAATCAGGGTCATCGTGACCATGTCGCCGTTTGCAATATGGCTAATTTCGTGGGCAATAACCGCTTCGGCTTCATCACGGCTCATATTCTGCAAAAGCCCGGTACTGACAGCAACCAGCGATGCGTCACGGCGGGCACCTGTCGCAAATGCGTTGATATCCGGCGCATGGTAGATAGCCACCTGCGGCATAGCGATACCCGCCTGGCGAGCCTGAGTAGCAACGGTATTCATCAGCCAGCGTTCCATGTCGTTACGCGGCTGTTCAATAACCTCACCGCCTACGGACTTCAGTGCCATCCATTTCGACATCAGCAGTGAAACAAAAGAGCCGCCAAAACCAAACAGCAGCGCCATAATCAATAATCCCTGCACGCTGCTCGACTGAATGCCCGTCAGGCTAAGCACCAGGCCGAAGACAAGCATGACGGCAAGGTTAGTCAACAGGAAGAGCGCGATACGCATCATAATTTTCTTTTAACCTCTAATTAACAAAACGCACTATGCGATTACCCACATCGTATGGTTAATCCGGCTATTTTCAAGCATCAGAGAGCCGTAAGTGACCAGAAAGACACAACTTTACATTTTGTAGCACAATGCTTACGCCATGTGGAGCTTGTTAAAAAAACAGGCACAATTTCTTGTGCCTGTTGGAGGGTTATTTTGCGGGAGCGGGGTCAGCCGCCGGGGAATCTTTTTCAAGATGGGCAAGGTCCAGCGCGATATGGACGGTCTCATCCAGATAGGGATCCGGCTCCTGGTAATCTTTCGGCAGATCTTCCAGTTTCTTCAGCTGCGGTTTGCCTTCACGTTTGAAGCGATCGTTGAGGCGACTGAGACGAATAGCATCGTCTTCGGTGTTCTCTTTTTCACGCTGCGCATAGTTCAGTGACACGATATTCTTTTTATCTTTCAGGGCATTGAAGCGAGCAATGTCCTTCATGATGTACTGGAATTCCGGGTCTTTCGCAATACGCTCATCATGTTCCTGCAGCAGCTGCGGACCAAACGGCTTCATGTCTCCATACTTCGTAAAGTTAGCCGCATTGATGCTATCCCACGGCAGGGCGTTATCTTCAAATTTCTCGCCCGTTTCCGTCACTTGCGTACCCGTCGGCATGATGATGTCCGGTGTAACGCCTTTACGCTGTGTACTGCCGCCATTGACACGGTAGAACTTCTGGATCGTGTACTGCACTGAACCCAGCGCAGGCCATTCCGGACGCAACATCTGGTCGTAAATACGGTTCAGCGAACGATACTGCTGAACGGTACCTTTACCGAAGGTGGGTTCACCCACGATCAACGCACGGCCATAATCCTGCATCGCCGCAGCAAATATTTCAGATGCCGAGGCACTGAAGCGGTCAACCAGCACCACCAGCGGGCCTTTATAATAGACCACGCCATCGGTATCGCTGTCTTCACGGACTTTGCCATTATTGTCGCGAACCTGAACCACAGGACCTGACGGAATAAACAGACCGGAAAGGGAAACCGCTTCCGTTAATGCTCCGCCACCGTTGGTGCGCAGATCAATCACAACGCTGCTAACGTTCTGTTTTTCGAGCTTCTGCAACTGAACCTTGACGTCATCCGTCAGACCCACATAGAAGCCAGGAATATCCAGTACGCCAACTTTTTCTTTGCCGACCGTTTTCACCGACATTTTCACTGCACGGTCTTCAAGACGAATACGTTCACGCGTCAGCGTTACAATCCGCGTCTTCGTTCCTTTACCCGCAGGCAGAATTTCGAGGCGAACTTTGCTGCCTTTCGGACCTTTGATCAGCGCAACTACGTCATCGAGACGCCAGCCAATGACATCGACCATATTCTGGCCCGTCTGACCAACGCCAACGATACGATCGCCCACGCTGATGGCTTTGCTCTTCGACGCCGGACCACCCGCTACCATCGAATTGATAACCGTGTAGTCGTCATCCATTTGCAGAACGGCACCGATACCTTCCAGAGAAAGGCTCATCTCAGTGTTGAACTGTTCCGTATTGCGTGGCGACAGATAGTTAGTATGCGGATCAATTTCGCGGGCAAACGAGGTCATCGCCAGCGAGAACACATCTTCACTGTTGGTTTGCACCAGGCGGCGAATGGCAAACTTATAACGACGCGTCAGAGTATCGCGGATCTCTTTGTCATCTTTACCAGTAAGTTTGAGACTCAACTCGTCATATTTGACTTTGCCGTCCCACAGAGCATTAAGCTCAGACTCATCCTTCGGCCATGGCGATTTACTGCGGTCAAGGTTGAAAGTGTCGTTGCCAGAGAAATCCATCGGGCGCTCCAGCACTTTCAGTGCGTACTGGTAGCGTTCGAAACGGCGTTTTTGCGCGAGATTGTAGAGATCGTAGAAAACATCGAGTTTGCCGGTGCGGAGTTCATCACCTAACTGCGTTTTTTTCTGCGCGAATTGTGCAACATCGCTGGCCAGAAGCACGTTATGGCTGTAGTCCAGCAAATTGAGGTAACGATCGAAGATCTTTGCCGAAAAGGCTTGATCCAAATCGAATTGACGGTAGTGAGAACGGGTAAACCGCGAGGTCACACGTTCACTCACTGTCGCGTGCTGAGCCTCTTCCTTTAACACCGGAATTTGATCGGCACGGGTAATATCTTCCACTGCGAAAACCTGGCCTGTTACTAATAACAGGCCAGCCAACGCTGTGCGCTTAAACAAAGTGTTCATGCCAGGCCAGGCCTCCGTTTCAGAACATCAAATGTTCTGCGCGTACAATCATCGACATACCCGAAATAAGCTGTACGCGAACGCCATCTTTGGTGATTTCCAGGACGGTGGCGTCCATCGCATTATTACCCGCTTTAACCTTGAGGTTTTGACCTACGGTCAGTGCAGATAAATCTGAAACTGGCGTATGGCGTTCTTCTCGTGGCGCACGCTGGGGTTTTGCGGCAGGTTTGTCAGTACGAGGTTTACGCTCGCTATTTTCCTTACGGCGCGGTGCCGGACGGGGTTTACGCTCACGACGCGGAGCCTCTTCCGTCTCACCTGCTGCAATGGCTGCTTCTCGTTTTTTCGCTTGTTGTTCAGCGCGTTGTGCCTGAACGCGAGCTTTGGCTTCTTCAAGCTGTTTACGGGCGTGCTCAACGTGTTGCTCATCCAGAACGCCACACGGGTTACCGTCGAGATCGACACGGGTCGCGCCAGCTTTGATACCGTACAGGTAACGCCAGCTTGAAGTGTAAAGACGTAAAGCGGAACGAAGCTGAGTTTTGCTGAGATTCATCTCGCCCTCAACTCGTGCTACTAAATCCTGAAAAATACCGATTTTCAGGGGACGCGCTTCGCCTTCTGCACTGAAACAGTGAGGAAAACGTTCGGACAAAAAGGCGATAACTTCTTTACTGCTATTCAACTTAGGTTGATTTTCCATGAAATTTCCTGATTACAACGGACGTTGCCAACAAGCCGCAGGCATGAACAGGCGTCATTATAATGACGCTATCCGTAAATGCTACGTTATCCGTTGATTATCCTGCGACGCTCGCAAAGAATTTTTTATAATCGGTCTGTACAAGCGTGTTTTCCAGGTGCGAAACCAGCTCACGCAACCCTTGTTCATCCTCTGCAGTAAAGCGCGAGAACGCGACGCTATCGATATCAAGTACGCCAATAATCTGATTATTCAGTGTAATGGGCAGTACGATTTCGGCATTACTGGCAGCATCACAGGCAATATGCCCGGAGAACTGATGAACATCTTCCACGCGTTGCACGCTATTTTGTGCCACAGCAGTACCACAAACGCCGCGTCCAACCGGAATACGCACGCAGGCAATCTTGCCCTGAAATGGCCCCAATACCAGCGTATCATCTTCAAGGAGATAGAAACCGGCCCAGTTCACGTCACTCAGCCGCTCAAAAAGCAGCGCACTGGTGTTAGCGAGTGTCGCTAAGAAACTGGTTTCACCTGCCATTAACGCCTGAAAATCACGGTTTAAATCCGCGTAAAATTCTATTTTGTTCATTATCCAATCACTTTATGTCTTACTTCGGTCATGCAGTGTAGCCTATTAAAATAAGCATTAAATGCATTGATGCTCAAGAAGTTCCCATCATGAGTTAAGATAGATTTATTCCTGATTTATTCATATGCATGCAATGGCCCTGAAAAACCGACAGATAACGCCTGCTAAAAAAATGGCCGTCCACGCCATCGGCGACGCCTTGCCCCGCGCACATTATCAGCGATGTCCGCAATGCGATACGCTTTTCGCCCTTCCGGTCATGAAATCGCACCAAAGTGCATTCTGCCCCTGTTGTGATGCGAAAATTCGCGACGGTCGAGACTGGTCATTAACCCGGCTGGCCGCAATGGCCGTGACAATGATACTGCTCATGCCATTCGCATGGAGCGAGCCGTTGCTGCACTTCTATCTGCTGGGAACACGCATCGACGCTAACCTGCTCCAGGGGATCTGGCAGATGACCGCACAGGGCGATCCGCTCACGGCTGCGATGGTGCTGTTTTGTACCGTGGGAGCGCCGCTGGTACTGGTCGCCGCGATCGCCTACTTATGGTTCGGTAACATACTGGGGATGAATCTCCGCCCGGTTCTGCTGATGCTCGAAAAGCTAAAAGAATGGGTCATGCTGGATATTTATCTGGTGGGCATCGGTGTTGCCTCGATCAAAGTGCAGGACTATGCCTTTCTGCAACCAGGTGTCGGCCTTATCGCTTTTGTTGCTCTGGTGATTTTAAGCATTCTGACGCTGATTCACTTGAACGTGGAGCAGCTCTGGGAGCGTTTCTACCCGCAACGACCGGCAAATCGTCCTGATGAAAAGTTGCGCATCTGCCTGGGATGTCACTTCACCGGCTTCCCGGATCCGCGAGGTCGCTGTCCGCGTTGCCATATTCCTTTGCGCTATCGCCGCCGTCAGAGCGTACAAAAATGCTGGGCTGCGCTTATCGCATCGTTAATTTTTCTGTTTCCGGCTAATCTTCTTCCCATCTCGGTGGTTTACGTCAATGGGGCACGGCAGGAAGACACAATTTTGTCCGGCATTATGTCACTGGCAAACAGTAACGTTGCCGTTGCAGGCGTCGTGTTTATCGCCAGTATTCTGGTGCCGTTTACCAAAGTTATCGTGCTATTTACACTGCTTCTTAGCATCCACTTCAAATTTGAACAGGGGTTACGTACACGCATCCTGCTTCTGCGCTTTGTGACCTGGATTGGGCGTTGGTCCATGCTCGATCTGTTTGTCATCTCACTGACAATGTCACTGATTAACCGCGACCAGTTACTTGCTTTTACCATGGGACCGGCTGCGTTTTATTTCGGCGCAGCCGTAATATTGACTATTCTTGCTGTGGAATGGCTGGACAGCCGCTTACTTTGGGATGCACATGAGTCAGGAAACCCCCGCTTCGCCGACTGAAGCGCGTATAAAAACAAAACGCCGCATTTCACCTTTCTGGCTGCTGCCGGTCATTGCGCTGCTGATTGCAGGCTGGCTGGTTTGGGGAAGCTATAAAGATCGCGGTAATATCATCACTATCGATTTTATGTCTGCTGACGGTATCGTCGCAGGCAGAACGCCGATTCGTTATCAGGGTGTTGAAGTGGGCACCGTTCAGGATATTCGCCTGAGCGAAGACCTGAAAAAAATCGAAGTGCGCGCCAGCATCAAAGCCAATATGAAAGATGCCTTACGCAGTGAGACGCAGTTCTGGCTGGTCACGCCAAAAGCCTCGCTGGCGGGCGTTTCCGGGCTGGATGCGTTGGTCGGGGGTAACTATATCGGTATGATGCCCGGTAAAGGGGAGCCGCAAGAGCATTTCACCGCCCTCGACACGCAGCCTAAATATCGCCTGAATAATGGCGAACTGATGATTCATCTTCATGCCCCGGACCTGGGTTCGCTTAACAGCGGGTCACTGGTCTATTTCCGAAAAATTCCGGTCGGGCGCGTTTACGATTACTCCATCAATAACAACAAACAAGGCGTCACTATTGATGTGCTGATAGAGCGCCGGTTTACCAATCTGGTGAAAAAAGGCAGCCGCTTCTGGAATATTTCAGGTGTCAAAGCGGATGTCAGCCTGAGTGGCGCAAAAGTCGAGCTTGAAAGCCTCGCCGCGCTGGTTAATGGCGCGATTGCATTCGACTCTCCGGACTCATCACAGCCAGCGACCCAGGATGATGAGTACGGTCTTTACGAAGATCTCGCCCATAGCCAACGCGGTGTGTTGATCAAGCTTGATCTCCCAGGCGGAGATGGGCTGAAAGCAGGTTCGACTGCCCTGATGTATCAGGGGTTGCAGGTCGGTCAGTTAACCAAACTCAATCTCAACCCCGGTGGCGCAGTGACCGGTGAAATGACGGTTGATCCGGGCGTCGTTAATTTACTGCGCGACAATACGCGTATCGAAATGCGCAGCCCCAAAATTTCACTTGATAACCCCAATGTCAGTTCGCTGCTGACAGGCACTACGCTTGAGCTGGTACCTGGTGAAGGTGAACCTCGCAATCACTTTGTGGTGCTTCCGGCGACAAAAAATCTGTTGCAGCAACCCGGGGTCATTACCCTGACGCTCACCGCACCGGAAAGCTATGGCATTGACGCGGGACAACCGCTGATTTTACATGGCGTGCAAGTCGGCCAGGTGCTGGAGCGAAATTTAACCAATAAAGGCGTTTCGTTTGCCCTGGCTATCGATCCGCAGTACCGCGAACTGGTGCACGGCGATAGCAAGTTTGTGGTCAACAGCCGTATTGACGTCAAGATGGGACTGGATGGCGTGGAGTTCCTCGCCGCCAGCGCCAACGAATGGCTCAGCGGCGGTATTCGCATTCTGCCCGGCAGCAAAGGCGAGATGAAATCCAGTTATCCCTTGTTCGCTAATCTCGATAAAGCCCTGGAAAACAGCCTAAGCGACCTGCCGACAACCACCCTGACGCTCACCGCCGATACTCTGCCGGATGTGCAGGCAGGCTCGGTGGTGCTCTACCGTAAATTTGAAGTCGGTGAGATCATTACCGTGCGTCCCCGCGCCGATGCGTTTGATATCGAGGTACATATCAAGCCGGAATATCGTTCGCTGCTGACCAGCAATAGCGTTTTTTGGGCCGAAGGCGGGGCGAAAGTACAGTTGAACGGTAGCGGCCTGACGGTACAGGCGTCGCCCTTGTCTCGTGCCCTGAAGGGAGCCATCAGTTTCGATAATCTCAGCGGCGCCAGTGCCAGCGCCCGTAAAGGCGACAAACGTATTCTGTACGCCTCAGAGACCGCCGCACGCGCCGTGGGAAGTCAGATAACCCTGCACGCCTATGATGCCGGGAAACTGGCTACGGGTATGCCGATTCGCTATCTGGGCATTGATATCGGACAGATTTCGAATCTCCAGCTCATTGCCGACAGAAGCGAAGTCCAGGCAACCGGGGTGCTTTACCCTGAATATGTACAGACTTTTGCCCGTGGCGGCACCCGTTTTTCTGTTGTCACACCGCAAATCTCTGCGGCGGGTGTTGAGCATCTTGATACGATCCTGCAACCCTATATCAATGTTGAACCTGGTCACGGCGAGGCGCGTCGCGATTTTGAAATTCAGGAAACCACGATCACCGACTCCCGTTATCTGGACGGTTTGAACGTGGTGGTTGAAGCACCGGAGGCCGGTTCGCTGAATATTGGCACGCCTGTACTGTTCCGTGGGATCGAAGTGGGTACTGTCACAGGCCTGATGCTCGGTTCCCTGTCAGATCGTGTAATGGTTGGCTTGCGGATCAGTAAACGTTATCAGCACCTGGTGCGAAATAATTCCGTCTTCTGGCTGGCTTCCGGCTATTCGCTGGACTTTGGCCTGACCGGCGGCGTGGTGAAAACCGGTACCTTTAACCAGTTTATTCGCGGTGGGGTGGCCTTTGCCACGCCGCCGGGAATCCCGCTGGCACCACAGGCGCAACCAGGCAAACATTTCCTGTTGCAGGAAAGCGAGCCTAAAGAGTGGCGTCAATGGGGTACCGCCCTGCCACGCTAATGCCTTACCGCTCCGGCGTGCCCGCGCCGGAGCGAGTATGTTACACTGCGCCCCTCTCTGCTTTCCTTGGTATAACCTGTGGCTCAAAACGCTGTTTATCTTCCTGACGAATTTCTGGCACAAATGCGTGATTTGCTGCCAGCCCATCTCTCCTTCGACGCATTTATCGCGGCCTGCCAGCGGCCTTTACGACGCAGTATAAGAATTAATACGCTCAAGATTGCCGTTGAGGATTTTCTGACGCTGATTGCGCCTTATGGCTGGCAACTGACGCCAATTCCGTGGTGTGCCGAAGGGTTCTGGATTGAGCGGGATGATGAAGAGGCGTTGCCGCTCGGTAGCACCGCAGAACATTTAAGCGGCCTGTTTTATATCCAGGAAGCCAGTTCCATGCTGCCGGTTAGCGCCCTGTTTGCCGATGGCGAAATGCCTGAACGAGTCATGGATGTTGCGGCGGCCCCGGGTTCAAAAACCACCCAAATTGCCGCGCGTATGGGCAATCGCGGCGCCATCCTCGCCAATGAGTATTCCGCCAGCCGCGTGAAAGTACTGCACGCCAATATCAGCCGCTGCGGTGTATCTAATGTCGCGTTAACCCATTTCGATGGCCGCGTCTTCGGCCCCGCGTTGCCAGAGATGTTTGATGCCATTTTGCTTGATGCGCCCTGTTCTGGCGAAGGTGTGGTGCGTAAGGATCCGGATGCATTAAAGAACTGGTCGCATACCAGTAACCTTGAGATTGCCGCAACCCAACGCGAATTGATCGATAGTGCTTTTCATGCTCTGCGTCCGGGCGGCACGCTGGTCTATTCAACCTGTACGCTAAATCGCGACGAGAACGAAGCCATATGCCACTGGCTAAAAGCGCAATATCCTGACGCAGTGGAATTTTTGCCCCTTGATACGCTGTTTACGGGTGCGCAACAAGCGCTGACGGAGGAAGGCTTTTTACATGTTTTCCCACAAATTTATGACTGCGAAGGGTTCTTTGTCGCACGTTTGCGTAAAACCGCGGCTATCGCACCGCTGCCCTCCCCAGGCTACAAAGTGGGTAACTTCCCGTTTGCCCGTATGAAGCCTAAGGAAGAGGCTCAGTTAGTTAATGCAGCGGCCGCCGTTGGCCTGCACTGGCACGAAGACCTGGTACTGTGGCAACGGGATAAAGAGGTTTGGCTGTTCCCGGCACACATCGAACCGCTTATTGGCAAAGTGCGCTTCTCACGGCCTGGTATCAAGCTCGCTGAAAGCCATAATAAAGGTTATCGCTGGCAGCATGAGGCCGTCATCGCCCTGGCGGGAGTGGATAACCCGCTCGCCTTTGAACTCACGCATCAGGAGGCGGAAGAGTGGTATCGCGGGCGCGATGTTTATCCGGAAACCCCTCCGGCAAAAGACGATGTTATCGTGACTTATCAGCGCCAACCTCTGGGTCTGGCGAAAAAAGTGGGCAGCAGACTTAAAAATAGCTATCCACGCGAACTGGTAAGGGATGGCCGTTTGTTCGCCAGCAATACGTGACGGCGAGCAAAAAAACAGCATTTTCTGACTGGCATCTTGCTCTGTGTTGTACCAGGCTGAATGTTGGGCGGCTGCACTGGTCGTACCACATGACTACCATCAACGGAGAGCATTATGACGAAAGCCAACGTGCGCATTGGCGCATTCGAAATCGATGATGCCGAGCTGCAAGGAGAAAAACAGGGTGAGCGAACGTTGCGTATCCCTTGTAAATCCGACCCGGATTTATGTATGCAGCTTGACGCCTGGGACGCGGAAACCAGCATTCCGGCGATCCTTGACGGCGAACATTCAGTTTTATACCGCGAGCATTACGATCAGAAATCTGATACCTGGGTCATGCGTCTTGCCTGATTCAATGGGAACCCGTCCATGAGACGGGTTATTTACCTGCCTGATTTCCCCTGCCTCCAATCATCCCCTACAATTACATCATGCTGTAATGAACCGAGGATGGAATGTTCGCTCTGGTCTTGTTTGTTTGCTACCTGGACGGTGGGTGTGAGGACATCGTTGTGGATGTCTTTAATACCGAACAACAGTGTCTTGTCGCTATGGAAGTACAACGTCTGCGCTATGGCGGATGCTATGCGGTAGAAGATTTTATTGACGGCTTCTGGCGCCCTGCCCAGGAGTACAGTGATTTTTAACTACTGTACCTGCGCTAACGTCATTTCACCGCCGAAGACGGCGCCGGTATCAATGTAATGCTGATTGCTGGCATCTACGCGATGTTTAAGCGGCGTATGGCCAAACCAAAAGTGGTCTGCACCGGCAATGGCTACCCCCTTCCCCGCCAGATGTTCACTCAAACGCTCACGACGCCAGAGCACCGATTCTTTGTCTACGGGTTTTTGCCACGCGTAATGATCGGACGGGTAATCGGCATGGGCGATAATATTGACGCCGCTGGCGCAGTGGAGCTCAATAATGTAAGGCAATTGCTCGCATTCCCGTAGCGCATCGTAAGCTCTGTGCTGTTCCTTTTCGCTGAGGTTACTGAACCAGGCGCCGCCATTGAATGACCAGAGAGTCATCTCCCCCGCGTTAAGCGCGTCGATAGCCATCTGCTCATGGTTTCCCCTGACCGTTTTAAACCACGGTCGTTTAAGCAGTTGCAGGCACTGCAGACTGTCAGGACCACGATCAATTAAATCGCCAACACATATGAGTAAATCCTTATAGGGATCAAAGTGGCGCTCGCGCAGTTCATTCAACAGACGCTGATGGCAGCCGTGCAGATCACCTACGATCCAGATATGCCGCCAGGTATTCCCATCGATACGTTGATACATAACTCCCCCTTATTTTTAGTATAGAAAGGAGACTTGACTCTGCGTAATCATGTTCAAATTCGGCGCAACTTAAATCCTCGTTAAACGAACCCGAAATAAACCACAGTGTTCAGGTTAATTTGCCACGGCGTAATCCCTAGAATAGCTATTGAACATTCAGAGGGTCCTACCGTGTCTAATATCAGTCTGCAAGAAAAACACCTGCAAAATCACCATCAGCATATTATTCGCGAGCTGGTCTCCGGACGTCTGGTTCCTGGCCCTATCTGGACTAAACGAAATTATCGCCTTAAATTCCTGCTCCGTTCGCTGTTGTTCTGGTCTTCAACGGTAAAAATGCTGAGCGCATTATCGCAACGTCCAGGATTTGAGCGTTTACTGAATGCCCAGGTGACACTGCCGAGTAAATCGCATCGTCAATATCTGACGCTGGGGCTCAATGCGGCAAAGCGTGCCGATGCGATTGTTAGCCACTATCAGTGGGTTGACAGTTGCCTGTCAGCCAGAGCTGCCGATGCAATGACCGCCGTCAACCATCAGCACATCTTGCAGTGCAAAGGTAAAGATGATACCGAATTTAACGTTTTTGCCTCCTGCGCCCATAAAGCAGAGCGTGAAGGCGAAAGCACCCTGTGGCTGTACGACGGCAACAATGTCCTGCTGGCGAGCGCCACATTCAGCGTAATCGAGGAAAAAGGCCAGCGTGCCTTAGTGATTGGCGGTCTGCAGGGTCCCCGCAGAAACATCTCCCATGAAGTCATCAAAGTGGCAACACGTGCCTGCTACGGTATTTTCCCTAAACGTTTGCTGATAGAAGTGCTGTGGCAGATGTGCGCGCACACCGGCATTAGCGCGGTTTATGGCGTTAGCGATGATGGTCATGTCTTTCGCGCGTTGCGTTACCGCTTTAGCAAAGGTCGCCATTTCCATGCCAGCTATGATGAGTTCTGGGCCTCTATTGATGGTGAGAAAGATAATGCCTGGCGCTGGCGTTTGCCATTAATGCTGGAACGGAAACCGCTTGAGAGTATCCCAAGTAAAAAACGTGCCGAATATCGCCGCCGCTTCCAGTTACTCGACGATATGAATAGCAGTCTGGCCGATTTTTTCCGCTAAATATTGAGAGCAGTGGTATCACCACTGCTCTTTGTTATTACTGTTGGTATCAATACCTTATTTATTCTCATTTTTATTGCCAGTAATTATTATTTTATTCCTATTATTTACTAAATATCTCCACCCCAACATTCTACCAATAACGTGCTCTTGTCTGGCGCGCATCGCGGTTCTGCTGGTCAGCACACAAATTGATGCAGCGCATTCATATAGTAAAAAAACGAGATGATACGGCTAAAACGTAACGATATATCTTTCAAGGCTTTTTTTTCATGCTACTGTGGTTTTTCCATTTAACGGCCCGGAGGGGCTATTCCAACCTTAAAATTCGTTTGTCCTGTCTGCAAAGGAAATTCGTTTTTTTTCACGCAATTTTGCCCGGATAACAATTACCCTCACGGTGCAATTTGTTCAGGGTGTGGCTCACGTCTTACGGCAAAAGCCTGTATTCCAGTCAGACGGAGATGGCCTAAAAAAGCCTCCTGATGCGAGGCCTCGACGTGAGGCCTTTCTAACACGTGCAAAATCATTTATGCGCCATCTGCAGAACACGGGAAAATCATTTTCCCGTACAGACCACGGTTTAATGCAGTTGTTGGTGGCAGGTTAATAAAACTGACGAATGGCCTGTTCAGTTTCACGCGTAGTGACTAATTCAGAAAACTTGGCTATCAGGAACTCTTTGCCATCCAGCACATACGTTTCGATCGGCATATCAAGGAAGGAGCGCTGATCATTTCTGTAGCTGACCTTCTTTAGGTCGTCCGCCACCGAGATGTGATCGACCTTTCCACCGGGGAGTATTACCACAACATCTTTGCTCATGTCGTTATCCTCAGTTGTTTAAATTGCATACGACATTAGCACAGCCTTTCGGTCATCGTCTCTTGTTATGTTCAGGCATCATGACAAGGTTGAAGGAGAAAGCGGCGGCGCCATTACGGAAACCCACTCTCCGCTCACCCATTTCACTTCGAGACTTTACCAACCAGGCCAGGTGCCTGACGCTTGTTCAGGCAAAAAAAACCGCTCGGACAGAGCGGTGAATGAAGCTTACCAAGGAATAATAATGAAGCATGGATGCAATGACTATAGCTGGCTAATAGTTGCTTAATGAAAACCAGGACGATTCTCAAAGCATATATTCTTTATAATTAGCAAACTAAGGGTCGTAACGAAGAATTTATTAGCTTTCAAGCAATTGCTTCCCTCAGGAGAAGAGCGGATTTCCCTCTCCTGAGGGATTTTTATTTACAAATTTCGCTGTTGAGCTTATTAAAGGTCTCGATCTGTCGATGATATTCATCAATCGTGAACGGATCGTTACCGCTATATGCAATGGGGCGGCATGAATATTTGAAGCCAATAACCGGATGATAGGGTTCTGCAGTAATGAATCTTACGCCTATGCTTCTTCCAGGGTTCGTCTCCCCTGAGATAACACCACAGACATAAGGATGCCCCTCAGATAGCAGCTGATCTATCGTAAAGGAGTGGGACGAGAATTTCGCGCAACGTCTTCTGGCTACAAGAACTTAAAATGCCAAAAAATACCTGGACGCCCGCGGTGCAGAGTATGTTATGGTTTACATCGTATGCAGAAAGTTTTGTCTGTTATCTGTATGCCCTGATTTGGCTCTTTTGGGAAACCAAGAGCAAAAAAAGACCGAATACGATTCCTTTTCTCGCCCAGATATATCACAACCCTTTATTTTCAATAAGTTAATAGGCAATCTGCACATTAATTAACCAATCAAGCATGTGTTTGTGCCCTTTTAAAATCAGCAAGTTGCTAAGTAATTCGGACATATTCGGACCAAAATCGGACAAACTTAGTGTGGTTTTTTCACTGAAATAACCTATTTTCGGCCCGTGTTAATTTCCTAAAGCTTGCCCCGACTGCTTATTGATTAGAGCCAAAAAATTACATTCCGAACCACTTTTAAATCTTAATCCGCTTACGGGTGCGCGCCGCTTTTTTCTCTTTCTCTATACTTTTAGTCTGACTGGCTGGAGGTGCACATGTGCGGACGATTTGCCCAGGCGCAAACGCGTGAAGAATATCTGGTATACCTAGTGGAAGAAGCCGAACGCGACATAGCTTATGACCCCGAGCCGATTGGCCGATATAACGTCGCTCCTGGCACGAAAGTTCTCCTGCTCACTGAACGTGACGAGAAACTACATCTTGATCCTGTAATCTGGGGTTACGCTCCCGGGTGGTGGGATAAAGCACCATTGATTAATGCTTGCGTCGAGACGGCAGCCACCAGCAGAATGTTTAAACCGTTATGGCAGCATGGCCGGGCTATTTGTTTTGCTGACGGCTGGTTTGAATGGAAAAAGGAAGGCGACAAGAAACAGCCATACTTCATTCACCGCGCTGACGGCCAACCAATTTTCATGGCTGCGATCGGCAGCACCCCGTTCGAACGTGGCGACGAGGCTGAGGGGTTTCTCATTGTGACTTCCGCTGCTGATAAAGGCATGGTCGATATTCACGACAGGAGACCGTTGGTATTGACGCCGGAAGCAGCCCGGGAATGGATGCGACAGGACAATGGCGGGAAGGAAGCGGGAGAAATTGCAGCCGATGGTGCAGTATCGGCTGATAACTTTGTCTGGCACGCTGTTACACGTGCCGTGGGTAATGTTAAAAATCAAGGATGGGAGTTAATCGACCCGATTCGTTAATACTTACAAGATATACTAAGCCGTCTGCTATGAGCGACAAGTGGACATCGTGACTCGAAAAGGATCCCTGCTAAGATAAGGCGTTGATGAAAAAGCATTCATTTGCCAGAAATTGGCGAAGACAATGGAAGGGAGGCGTAATGTTTACCCCGGAGTTTATAAATGAAGAACGCGGCGAGTTTTTCCTTGTGGCCAACCACAGCCTGGAATCCCCGGAATCGATAAAACTCAGTATTGCGTACAATATTGCCAGAATATGCTGGGGACTATCGCAGCTTCCACCGCACATTCAAACTTGCCGGGTCGTCTATGACGTCAGAGGGCAATCTATCCCTGACCAAGTTCAGGCGCAGGTCAGGCAAGCGCTTGAGCAGGTAGCCATTGTGGAGTTTAAAAGCTGATGGGACTTCAATTAATTATCAAAGCAGAACGTAACAAGATAGAAAAAACATTGGGATCTCTGACATCAGAATGTGAAATATTTCCGGTCGATGAAGGCCTTTTCGGTATTTCCATTTCGGAGCGAAGCCTCTCATCCGCGGGTGAGGCTGCCGTTCTAAAAAACTTGAACCACTCACACGTTTTGACCTGTGGCAGGGAGCCTGGCAAGAACCCAGACGACGTTGGCTTTGGTGATTTTCAGTACTGGGCGAGGAGCGGAAGTTCGCATTTGCTTTTGCCGCTAACAAGGGTGTAGTGTATTAGCTAAACGGGGCCAGTCAGTAAAAATTTTGCGACAATTGAAAGTCCATTACTTACCGATGCTATTGCTGAGCCTAATATCGCTCCACTTTTGCCTGTCCAGAATATTCTGGCAACATCGTTGACCCGTTCAACCCGATGAAGCTTCAACACAGATGTAATTCTGCGGCCATAATTTTTATCGCGTGTTATATGGATAGCTTTCTGCATCAGGCGTCGTTCGTCACATGATAGTGGTGCTATGATTGGCATCGCTCAGTCCTATTTTGAAAATAAGCGGAAACATCTTATGCTGGAATATAGCGTCGGTAGCTCGGTTGATCGTGAAGATCTTTATGCAGAACTCTCTTTTAATAGCGTCCAGTGGGGTGAAATATCACTATCACAAGACAGGAAATCAGTGAATATTATTATTTACACAAACGAAAACAATATCCTTGAGTTTCAATATGATGACTTCTTACAGCTCATAGAAAAGGCAAAATCACATCTTCTTCGTCTTGAGCCTTTGTCTTAATGATATAGTAAGCCTAAATAGCCGTGCCTAATACCGCCAGACTTTTTCCTGTTCATGTTTTTCCCTGGGAAATGAGCTGGCGGTTCTATAAAATGGCGAACCTTTTTCAGCAACTCCCCCTTTGAGCAGTACTGATGATTGCGGGTTATCGTATCATGCAGCGCCTGCCGTTGCCGCTCTGACCTCCCCCACCGCTTAGTACGTTCCTATCTTAGCAATGTACGCTCCTGCCACGCAGCAGACAGGTTTCGTGATCATTATGCCTGCTGTGAGCGAGGAGCAGACATTCGGAATGTATACTTACAGCAAGGTATCTTAAGCAATGGGGGGTAGGTCACAAGAAGATTGATTCTTTCGCTGTCGGAAAGGGAATCATTACTAGTACTACCAGACGACGAATTAATGTTGACTCGAAGGGCGTATCTACGATAGCAGCATTAATTACAGATTTAATGGACCTGTAATTGATAAGCGTAATACCCATCACAAATAAATCATGATGGGCATTATCTATTGCTTTTGCATTAATAATTATCTCTCTAACGCATTAATAAATGCTCGATGATGATTATTTAAGGCAATGTACCCCTAAGGTTGCCTGTCCTTTTTTTTGCATGTGAAAGTGGATATTCAATATAAAGCCACGATAGCCAGGATAGTGCGATAGAGAGAGCCAGCGAAAGTAAAAATCTTCCGTAGCCGTCTTCTAGACCGATAATTGAAAAGCGACTCCCAATTCCATTATTCATTAAGGTATGTATAAGATAGAGTGAGAATGATATATTCCCCAACCATAATAAAACACTCGGAACATATTTACCAATGACATCTTCCGACAGCACTACGCTGATTAGTATCAAAGCATAAATCCATCCTGAACTAAGTATTCCATGCCCCGTAAACAAACCATGGCTGAAAAAATATGCTGCGGAAATTATGATAAAAAAGGTAGCGCACGCCATAACCTTAGGAGAGACCCATTTGAGGTAAGGTAAGAGCAAACCAAGCATCATACCTACAATGAACAACCAGATTATTGGATTCGTTATTAGGCCGAGTAATGGATGTGATGTTTTATAACCTTCTGGTTCTAAAATTAATGAGTACCCTAACAATATAGGAAGTATAATTAAACTTATCGCAAAGAAAACCCCACTCCATATCCAACGCTTTGTAAAAAGCAAAGCTACTGAAATGAAAATATAAAACATGACTTCATAATTCAATGTCCATCTTATGCCATACACTCCGTTGTCATCTACATAGAAAGGTGCGTGGTCAGACATAATCGGCATAAAAGTAATTGCACTTATTAAATTGGCTGTTTTGTCTTGATAGTGAAACGTACTCATTGCCCCCGTTAGGAAAAAAGTGAACAACAAAATAATGTAGTAGGCAGGTAATATTCGCAATGCTCTTTTTTTCAAAAAACTTAGCATTCCTCTTATTCCCTGAGGGGATCTGGCCGCACTCAGAGTTATGACAAAGCCACTTATAAGAAAGAACAGATCTACACCGGTTGCCCCCCAGCCGAAAAGCTTATCGCCTAAACCTGGATTAACCGCATTGATATTCCACCGGAAGTGAAACAACACGACGCTAAGCGCTGCAAATCCTCTCAACGCCTGTACGCCCTTAAAAGAAGAATTAGTCATAAAAATCGAAGATACACATTTCAATGTAATGAAGGAATTGCAATATTACATGTTTTCTCATTCCCTTGCACAGTTAGCTATGACACTACTCTAAAATTCTGATCTATTCAGAAACAGAATTCCGGCATGATAAACACTTTTCTGAACGGATTGTGGCGCTGATGAAAAATCACGATTCAACCAAGAGCTGATTGTTGTTGCCCTCAAGCAGCAGATTTTTTTGGTTTCAGTGCAGCGCAATGTGCTGTTCAGGAGGTTGGGGCGGGTTTTTCAGGCCACTGAATATCTGGCGCGGTGATATCCAGCTCATTCAGCGCATCGCTGTAGCTCAACCAGGCATGCAGGGCTGCAGTCTCTGAATCACTCAGTTTCATACCCACCAGGATTTTTGTCTGCCATACAGAAATGGTCGGGGCGATTTCTGACAGCAACAGCCGCCGCTGATTTTCTGCTATCGCCACCGGGTCCAGTTCTGGCAGTCGCGAAACGCGTGGGCCGTTCTCGTCAAATATCCCCGCGAAGCCAGCAGGAGGATTAAAAAACGCCAGATAGTCAGCTTCGCTGATTTCTTGCAGGTCCGCAGGTAGTGAGCCAGCCGCTTCATACGCATCCAGCATACCGTTATCGAGGTAAAATCCCTGCGTGCTGATGCTGTAAAAATATTTCATATCAATACCCCACCACTCTTACATTAAGATACGGGATCCAGCCTGTCTGAACTGCTTTAACGCTGACGGTTAAATATGTTGTCAATAGCCCGGTGCCGTTATCGTTGTCTCTGCATGTTTTTACGTCTGCATTGTATCCGGGGTTTTGATTACCAAACCTGTCACCTATGATATTTGCCAAAGCGACCATAATGCCGTTTGGTAATGCCATCGGCAGGGCTAATTTATAGTAGTGAGTATAATAAGTCAGACCTCCCACCACTGATGGGTTATATGCTCCTACTGGTGCCCCGCCACTTATGAGGAAATCCATTTGATAAATATCACCAATTTTTATCACGCTGGCGTTTGTTCCTGATCTGACATAGGTGATACCCAGATTGGACAGCGCGGTGTCTCTGGTTGTCGCCCCGGTCCCTCCCTATGAAAGCGACAATGCGGTCGTTAGCCCCGACAGACTGGTGATATCTGAATTAGCCCCTTTTTTTTGCCAGCGATTTCTGGCCGGGAACTGTTACTGGTACACCGTTAGTCGTGATAGTAACGTCACCCGCCCCGTTCATCACGTCAGCGAAACCGCTCATATTCCGCTGATACAGCGTCAGCGTTTCAGCAATATTCTGTGCCAGTCCATCAACGCTCAGCGAATCGCTCAGCAGGATGGCGTAAGCGGTACCGGCTGCAATTGCCGGGTTTGCCGCAGGCGTTACGATGAGCTGGGTTGCGCTGCCGATTGCGGTTATCTGGAATATCTGTACCGGGTTTGCCAGAGTGACCAGAGTGCACCCAACGCGGATTAACGAGCCTGCTGCTGTAAAATTTGTGCCAGTACCCGTCAGCGTGTTTCTGGCAATAGCAATAGTGCCAGTTGTGTAAATCATATTTTCTCCAGGCATAAAAAAACCCACCGGAGCGGGTTTATTTGATGTGATTTAAATTTATTTGCAGGTAGACGCGGTGAAATTATTTTTATTCACCCATTGCCAGTTAAATGGATACCCAGCCCTGTATTCAATTTGATTAGCGACTGTGCGCACCCCGTAAATCTGTACGGTATGTGGCAACTCACCTATATTGGCAGTTGCTTCGCAGACAGGATTTTGCTTTTCGAGAATGCCTGAACAGGCAGACAGAGATAACACCAGAGATAAGGAAATAATTATTTTATGCATTTTAACTTCTCGTAAAGAGAGTGAATATACACATTACAAAATAACTAATCCGCTTTAAAATAGATTTAATAGATCAATTATCCATAAACGATCGATTAAAACGATCAATTAATCACAGGCGGCTGTATTAATCGCCGTCAGTGCTATTCCTGTATTTGTGCTCCCGACAGGGACACCCGTTGCTGTGGTGCCGGGTGCGGCATTTATTCGGGTGTTTGCTCCATCAAACCGCGCGGCAGAATATGCAGTAATATTGATAATGGTCGGTGGTTGTGTTGAGTTGTTCTGAACGTTTGTAGACCCCAGCATGCCGGGAGCAACAGCCCATGAACCGCTCAGCGTCTGGTCAATATTTATTCCACCATTTACACCCGGTGTGCCGACTGTCACCAGGTCACTCAATACCTTACTTTCATTTGTCAGCACCAGTTTTCCGGCAGCATCCCATATAGCGAAGCCCCATGACGGAAGGGTTTGAGGAAATATTGCGAAGACATACGCGGTAAGCGTGTGCGATTGTCCGTAAGCATTGTTTGAGTTTACAAAAATGCTATTTCCTGACCTGCTCGCCCCGACGCCGGTAGGTTGCGCCGTATTCGTGGTTTTGCAAAAAACCAGTGCCGGGTAAGATGCGTCGATGGCTATCGTAGTCGATGCAGCATGTGCCGATCCATTCTGGGCTGAGTTAATGCTGACTCTGGCGTACAGACAAAACGGCGTGGATTGTGGCGTAACAAACGGATTGCCATTATCCATCAGAATCATTGCCCCATAATCAGCCATCACGCCTTCTCCATAAATACGACTAATTCACAGGTTGACGCCGGGTAATTACCAGTCCCGATATCACTGGCTGGCGACAGAGTAATGGTATTCCCGGCGGTCACAATGTGACGACCTACGCTCACAGCCCCAACATCAAGCGACACGACGAAACCAACTTTAAAACCAGTGGGTACCGTAAAACTCCAGGTCCCTGATGTCTGCCCCGCTGACAAAGGGATGCGCCCAATAACAGAAACTGGCTTAATTCCATAGTTATTCGGGACGCCGTTAGCGTCCCATGTCTGAATACCATAAGCCATCAGAACACCCCATCCAGAAGCCCAAACTGTACTCGCAATACATTATTGGCGTCCCTGACGCTAATTTTCTGGTTGGTCTGTCGCATGCCTCCCTGACCAGCAACACTGCCGTTGTTTTCAAACGTGCCGTCTTTACCCAGCCGCCACCCTACAGAACCTGCCACAAAGTTATTCGACTGGATATACGCCCCAATTTTCGCGTTAGTGATCGTCCCATCCTGGATAAACGTGTCACGAATAAACGTCTGGCCGTTCTGAATAACAAACGGAAGCGTGACGGCTGAACCAGCCTGAGACATAACAGCGAAGCGGTCAGCAAGGAAAATAACCTGTGATTGCATGCCTGAAGGAGTGTTCTGAACACCCAGCCCCATCCCTGCCGCGTACTGCACGCCGTTGACATCCACGCCAACCTTTATCGAGTACATCGCGTTCAGGTTGCCGTTGATATCCGCTACTGCCTGGGCGTTAGTGGTAATTGCGGCAGCCTGGCCGTTTACCGTAACGCTCAGTGAGTTGATTTTCGTCGCCGATACCTGACTGAAATCCGCCATCGCTTTCGAAAAATCAGTCACGTTTGATGTATTGCCGCCAGCGGCCGCGTCCAGGGCTTTCAGCGACTCGCTGAGTGCTTTCGTTGCATCGGCCATCACATTATCAACGCGATTAATGCCAGCCGCGTTGGCACCATACTGCGCACTCTGTTTTACCTGCTGGCTCACCTGCGCCAGTGTGTTCTGAATCAGTGCAATAGCTGTGTTTTGCACCCCACCGGACGCATTAGCCGTTTTCCCTGATAGCTCATCGAACCGGCTCGCCGTCGCGCTGTCGAGCGTGGACACCGCCTGTGTGAGCTGGGTTACGTTAGCGGCATTGTCCTCCGTTTGCGCCGTCAGTGTATCAACCGTCGTGACGCGGGCCTGCGTCTCATCGGCGAGCGCCTGCGTGAGCTGCGTTACCTGTGCCGCGTTCTGGTCGGTTTTCGCCTCCAGGCGCGTCACGTCCGTAACGCGGGCCTGTGTTTCTGTGGCAATCACCTCCCGCAACTGAGTGAATGAGGCGCTGTTTGCGCCGTTCTGTGCAGATTGCCTGACCACCACATCAGCGATGGCCAGGGCATTACCAATGATGGCCTCTGCCGTCTGCCGGTTCGCGCCCACTGCCGCCGCCAGTTGGTCGGCGTTTTGGGTAATTGCTGTGGCGAGGTCAGCAACGGTTTTACTGGTTTCCACTGCGTTTTCGATGATTTCTTTAAATACCGCGGTGTCCTTCATCTGCTCAAGAATCTCAGCAGAAATGGCGCTGACATCAACCGATGATTGCCCCATTACCCAGGCGGTCCACTCGCCGACATTGCCAATTCTGTCCACAAGCCGTGCACGATACCATTGCCGCACACCCGCCAGCATTGGGCCGTGCTGATAGCTGGCCGCCGGATAAGGCACCAGTGTCAGCAGTTCGGGATTTGCCTTATCGTCCGTGGTGGCGCGCTGTAGTTCGGTGTATGCAGTGTCACCGGCTCCGTCAGGAAACGCCCAGGTAATGTCGATAGCCCAGACCACATCATTTGAAGCGAGGAGTGACTGCGGCGTGCCCGGTGTACCATTTTTCCCCGTCAGGTGGGTCGTATCGGCATAACCCCAGGGCGACGACGAATCCTGCGCATTCAGGGCACGCACACGCACATCATAATTGCCGGAATAAATGCCCTGAACGGAAAACCCCTGGGCACTGGCAACCGGAACGTTAATCCAGTCGCCATTGTCCTTACGCCATTGAGCCTGGTACCGGACAGCACCATCAACCTTGTCCCAGGTACTGTTCAGGCTGGCGACAGTCAGCCCCTGATCGATAAAATCAGTCTGGCTGATAAGTATATTTTTCGGCGAAGGCAGCACAGATATCGGCGTTACCGTAATCGGTGCAGGCGTGATCCGCACACCATCATCAATAAACCGGTATTTATTGGGATCGTGCTGAACACCGGACACGTTAAATGTCCCGTCGTCATTTGCAGCAACGGACGTCACACGAAATTGCTGAATAGCCAGCCTGTCACTGTCAATGGCCCACACTGTGCCAGCAACGGGAGCCAGCCGGTAATCGGTACTGACCGTGACGGTCTTTTTATCGCTGCTGATCGCGCTGATGGTGCGTGTCTGCGTTGTTCCGTCGGGGAGATTCAGCGCCAGCCTGTCACCGGACGCATATTCAACAGCGCGATCCAGCGTAATATTCCTGCCGTTTACTGCGCTGATTCGCCCTCCATTCTGCATTCCGGCGCGGAACGGGTCCGCAACACCAATAACGGATGCAGGCAGCGGAATATGTCCGTCAAGACCGACGTTAAACGAGATTGTGCCGTCTTTTGCGTTGGACAGTAATACCCAGCGCCCCCTGCGGTGGGCCTCACTTTGCGAGGTGCATCCAACAGCAGTCAGTTGCGTCTGATTAATGTCGTAACGTGCCACCAGATCGCTGTCGTAAACGCCCTCGATGGTGTCGCTGTAATGGTTCTGCGGATCAGACCATGACACCAGGCAGGAACTGTAGCGGTTTTTATAGGAGCCACCCGCGTAGTTAAACAGCCCGTCCACCACGTTTGAGGCGGTATAAACAAAATCCAGATCTGCCACCGGAACATCAGCGTTTACGTAAATCTGTTCATTACCCCAGAATGTAATACCCCGGAATATTGCGGCCAGATCTTTCAGAACAGCGTATGCATCCTGCTGGCTCTGGATGTAAACGTTACAGGTAAAACGCGGTTCAGTACTGCCCGCACCGTCAGATACCCTTTCATCGCAATACTGAGCAATGGCGTAAACCTCCCATTTATCAATCATGGAAGCATCCACACGGTTGCCCATGCCGAAAATCTTATCCAGCACCAGATCGTAAAAAATCCATGCCGGGTTGTTGCTGTATGCCCATTTGAAGTCGCCTGCCCATGCACCGGAACTTTCGCGGGTAACAGGATCGTAGTTTGACGGCACACGAATCCGGCGGCCCAGAGGGACGCAGGTCACTTTAGGGGCGCTCCCATTAAAGTGGCTTGCATCAACTTCGATATAGAGCAATGCGGTATTCGGATACCAGCATAAAGGCAGGACGGATATTGAGAGAGCGGTCGCCCTCTTTTTGCAGACGCATCAGTTTACGGCTGTCGTCCAGGCTGGATACCGAGATAGCACCTGAGCTGAGGTTCGCATGGTCGGTATGGAAAAGCGCCTTACCGTCAGACAGTTTTGCGTTACCTGTCAGCACGGCATAAACCAGATCGCCGATAGTCCCTTTAGCCGCGCGCCCCATTTTCATGGGGACATCGGTCAGTTGATTGAGATCATCGTTAATAATGGCCTGACGGGTGACAGAAAAGATCTCACCGTAAGTGGCCAACGCGATAGTCTGCCCTTTGTCACCCGTGGTGACGTATTTATACTCGGCCCCCTCACGCACCTGGCGCAATGACGGGAAGCCCCCCATGCCGACGCGGTGCGCAGTTTTAAAATCGCTCAGGCTGCCTTTTTTGGTCCACAATTCGAAGCTTTCCGTCGCCTCTTCCCAGCCCTGCAGTAACGCCTTGTTGGATACGTCCAGTAGAATGTTACCGAAGTCAGACGTGCTGTGCGTCAGCGCAAGCCCCACCATCTGGACCGGGTTAAGACCTGAAACACCAATACCTCGCTCAGTCAGTGCCATGCGGGCCAGTTCGCGCAGCGTCATACCGTTATAAAAGTTATCTTTTTCCTGCGCTTCATAACCCGCGCGGGCCATCAGGGATTTACGGATGCCATCACCGACGATGTTTCCGTTACCCGCATAAATGTGGGGCGGGTTATTTTTATTGGACGGAGTCGTGTCTTTGCCCAGTTCGGCCAGCAGTTTATCTTTCGCCATGGCGACGGTGCATTCGACATCGCTGATGCAGGCGGCCTGCAGTTCCTGGTGTTTACCACCGAACATGGCAAACACATCCTGAATGCCGCTTACACGGGCTTTCTGTTCAGCCACAACCCGCGCGACAATGGCATTTTCATCCAGAACGGGGGCTGCTGGTTGCTGCTGCGGGGTTGCCAGGCTCGCAGGTTCACGCGCCGTGGTGTTGCGCGGCGGCGTGATCATATCACGGATGGCGTTAGGCATCTTTTCAAATTCCTCAATACGTTTTGACTGAATGCAGGCCATCGCCTGCAGTGATGGTGTGGTCTGGTCTGCAAATCCCTGGGCAACACATTCACTGCCGTTCATCCAGGTTTCGTCTTCCAGCATGGCCGCGATTTCTTCCGCCGATTTCCCCGTTTTTTCTGCATATGCGGGGATCTGAACAGACTCCATTTTGTCCAGAAGGTCGGCGTAATCCCGCATATCGTTCGCGTCACCGCCTGCAAATCCCCACGGTTTGTGGATCATCATGCAATGGATTGAAAAGAAGCGATTGATTTGAATATAAATTTTCTTATCGGTGAAAGTTGCCAAAACCCACTGCAATACATATTGCAATACACAGCAGCGCGAACCACGCCGAACAATAACGTTAG
Source organism: Citrobacter sp. BDA59-3 (assembly GCF_015167655.1). Classification (NCBI taxonomy): domain Bacteria; kingdom Pseudomonadati; phylum Pseudomonadota; class Gammaproteobacteria; order Enterobacterales; family Enterobacteriaceae; genus Citrobacter; species Citrobacter sp. BDA59-3. The sequence continues at coordinate 1,991,303 of NZ_CP063427.1, read as the reverse complement.
ATATCGACGTGCTGTACAGGGGTATGCGCTAGTGGCACAGTGAGTTGCAAATTAGCAACACGGTTACGGATGATAAGTTGCTCCTGTCCGTTCAATGCATGGTCCTGTTGCCTTTATCGCCTCTTCGAGATTTTGCGCGATACTGGTGAAACTGATAACGCAACATCAATTGAATAAGCTTCGACACCTACCAGGAATTTTCCTAATCGACCACTCTCCCTTCATTCCGCGCTTGCCTGCAATCTGGCATGTAAAAGAATATGTGAGCACTAATCCACAAAGGAATAAAGGAAATGGCTTATATAGCGGCAACGCCACGGGCTTATATCGGGAAATCTGTTGGCAGCGGTCAGTGTGTGGCGTTTACTCAAAAAGCCGCCAATATGCCCAGAACGGCGGCATGGCGACGCGGTGCACTGGTTAAAGGAAATACATCGATTGCACCAGGTACAGCAATAGCAACGTTTGATGCCGATGGTAGATACGGGAACCATACCGATGGCAGATCCCACGCAGCCATTTACCTTGGGCAAGATGCAAATGGGATTCAGGTTCTGGATCAGTGGATGGGACATAGTGCCGATAAGCGAGGCGAAAAAGTAATAACACCTCACCCTGTCAGTCAGCGAACAATCCGCTTCACTCAGCAACCGCGCCCCGAAAACGTCGGAGGGAATTACTATGTCGTGGAGTAAGGTATTAATTTTAGGTAGCTTGGCCTTACTTTTTTCCAGTTCTGTTTTTGCCGAAAAAGTAAACTGCCCGTCTGTTTTAAAAGAAGGCAATAAAACACACCGAATGAATTTAGTTGATGTTTTCGTCGGCCCGCCAGAAGAAAGGGCTTCATTATTGCCGGATACAGATGAAGAAATGGTATGGACACTTAAGGACTCACAGGATTATGCGAAGGAACATAACACGTCCGTATTTCTTGTTTGCCAATATAAGGGAACACATAAAACTGCCACTGTAAAAGTCCCCGCAACAGCCCAGAAATGTTCTGCGTGGTATGGATACAGCAAAGAAGAATTTTACGCCTCCTGCGAATAAGTCCATCTTATTGCCAGATACCCCACAGCCGGTGGTTCTGGCAATTGCTTTCCCACAGAAACGAGATATGCATAAATTACAGGGCCACCAGCACCAGCCAGGTAAAAGGATTATCTTCGGGGTGCGGGCTTGCGCCATCGATATTCGGGTGCGGTCATGCGCTGACGGTGGCGCTCTTTAGCAGAGAGAGCGCTGTTAAGACGGGTACGGATGATGAGCTTATCCTGTCCGTTCAGTTCATGGCCCTGCTGACGGGCCATTTCCTTTAATGTTTCTTCGATATTATTCCGATCAAGCATACTAACCTCAGTTGATGGAGTTTGTACCCTGAGCAAATACAGCCAGGCTTACAGCAAGCCGTTCTTTCATATGCTCGGCCCAACCATTAAAAATTGCTTTGTCTGTGCCGGGAAACGTCACCAAAAAAGATATCAGAATGTCATCAGTGAGCTTGTCCTGCTGATCCCAGTCAACGATGAACTGCCGAAATAGTGAGTACGCCTTTTCCGGGTCTGTGTTCTGCCACGTCGCCACTACAGCATCGAATGGAGGCACGATGTAAGTCACCAAAACGGGTAAAGGCTCATATTTTGTTGGTATCAGCACCTCACGAATGAAAGTCTCACCTTCCGGCCATAACTGAGGGGTCTTTATCACTGCTGATCCTCCACATAGATACCAGCAGAAATAATTGCCCCCCCGATACGGCGTTTACCATAGCAAAGCGGTACAGGGAGCCCCTGAGCTGTTGTGTTTACAGGGCTACCAAATGCATAGGAGGGTTTATTATCGGCGTCCTGTTTACTGGCTAATCCCGCAGCCTGCGGGGAAAGCATCTGGACAATTCCCCCAGCCATCATTCCCGCACCACCAGCTACTAAGGCTGCGCCGCCGTAAGCATATGTCAATGCTCCAACGACGACTAAAACAGCACCGAGGATGGTCTGGAGTAATCCCCCCGTTTACTGCCAATAACTACAGGCACAATTCGGATTTCACGTCCCGCGTTTGGGTAATCAAGATCATCTTTTCCAATGCTGTCTTTCCCACGGAATACGGCATATGTTAGCCCGCGCGAACGACTTGACCGCATGTAAGCTTCAAAGCCTGGAATAGTTGCGGCAAGGGCTCTTCCGGCCTCCCCTGTTGTTCGGATAAGCCGGTGATGGACCTTGCCAAAAAGCTTACCCAGTTGGCCCCCAAGGCGAATCGTTGTCATTACTTCCTGGTTCATTATGGGCATGATTTTTTGCTCCTGCTGTAGATGACGTTCAGAACTGTTTTTAAATCGAATAACTTTCTTCTTGAGGTGCTACCGGATAGTGGAGGCGTACCCGCCAGGTGTTTCGCAACTGTTTGACGATGTAATCCAGTGACCTCAGCCACATCACTTATCGTTAGAACCCACTGCTTTTTCTTCATGATTGAATGCCAATGATGTCGAACAAAAAACATACAAACCATCATCTTTGCCACTTTTTGTAATTTCGCGCCCTTTTAAATCAGCAGGTTGCCGGATGATGATGATGACCACGAATATAGAAAACCAGCCGTTTCCCGCGATGCCGCCGACCCGTGGCAGGTCGTATGTCCAGGAGCACCTTTTCAAATGAGAGCTATTCTCAAATGAGCAAAGGCGACCGAAGCCGCCCTTTTTCCTGTCACGCCGCGCCATTCGATTTGACCAGCCCGCGATAGTCCAAAGCGGCCACACCCGCATCAATGCGCACCTTCCAGGCCACACCATCGACCGTGAAGCCGTCCATCTGCTCCAGATATGGCGTATCCATACCATCGAGATAAGCCACCTCGATGGTGTCCGTACCCTGTGCGGCGGCTACATACCACTGTTTGTTATGGGCCTTGTCCAGACGTGGCTCCACAATAACCTGAGCCATATCCTTCACCATGTTGATAATGCCGGGGTTCTGGTTCAGCGTGCCGTTCTGATCCACAGGGAACAAAGAAGAGGAAGAGAGCACAGCGCGATTTGCTGCACCTTCCAGCGCGGCAGGTACAAGGATATAGGCCGGGATGACATTAATCGGATCACCGTTCGCATCCTCCTGCAGGCGCATAGCCTTGCGGGCCTCGTTCAGTCCGTCCGTATCCATTCCTTTTGAAATGAGGTTGTTGTGATCCGCATGGAACAGCGCCTTACCATCGGTGAAGCTGGCGTTTGCGGTGAGTTGCAGATAGACAAGATTACCAACCGTTCGCGCTGCTGCTCGTCCCATAGCCTGGGGAATGGTGGAAAGCTGACTCAGGTCGTCATTGATAATGGCCTGGCGGGTAACAGAGAAAATATTGCCATACGTCGCCAGCGCAATAGGGACGCCGTTGTCACTGGTAGTGACGTATTTGTATTCAGCCCCCTCTGGCACCTTTTCCAGTTCAGAGAAACCATTCAGGCCCACACGTTTTGCTTCATGGAAGTTAGACAGGGAGCCTGTTTTAGTCCACTGCTGGAAAGTCTCGCCGCTGTTCTGCCAGCCTGTGAGTACAGACTTCTCAGCGCCACCAGCAAGGATATGGGAAAAGTCGCTGGTACTGTGCGTAAAGGCCAGATTCACAATCTGCGAGCGGTTGCCAAATCCGCTGATGCTGATGCCACGATCCACCAGCGAAGCCTGAGCCATTTCAAACAAGCTCATCATTGCATAGGGATTTCCACGTTCCGCGCGTTCATGCCCCAGACGGGCATTAAGCCCCTGGCGGATACCGTCGCCAACGATGTTACCGTTGTCCGCATAAACATGGGAAAAAGCGTTTTTATTGGATGGTGTGGCAGTACGCCCCATTTCGGCCAGCAGCAGGTCTTTTGCTTTGTCCGGTGTACAGTCGGCATCTTCCAGGCACTGCATTTTCAGCGCATCATGCTTGCCACCAAACATGGCAAACAAATCTTTAATACCGTTGATGCGGTTCTGTTCCGGCACAATCGAACCAGTAGAGCCTTTAGGCTGGGTGATCATCCCTTTGATGTTGTCGGGCATATGTTCAAAATCCTCAATTCGTTTTGATTCGATTCGGGCCATCGCACTGACAGCCGGCAGTAACTCATCTGCAAATCCCTGCGCCACACATTCGCGGCCATCCATCCAGGTTTCCTCCTCCAGCAGGGACGCCAGCACCTCAGCAGACTTACCTGTTTTACGTGCATAGGCGGGGATCAGGACGTTTTCTACCTTGTCCAGCAACTCGGCATAGTCGCGCATGTCGTTTGCGTTTCCGCCAGAAATGCCCCATGGCTTGTGAATCATCATGAGGGCGTTCTCAGGCATGACGATACGATCACCAGCCATCGCAATGACTGACGCCATAGACGCGGCCAGTCCATCGATATGCACCGTGATTTTTGCCGGGTGTTTATTCAGGAGGTTGTAAATAGCAATGCCGTCAAAGACATCGCCACCGGGTGAATGAATGTTCAGATTGATATGGGAAATATCGCCCAGTGCTTTCAGGTCTTCGGAGAACTGCTGTGCCATAATCCCCCAGCCGCCTATCTCTTCATAAATCTGAATGGTTGCACTTGCGCCATCGCTGGCCGCTTTGATGTTGTACCAGCCTTTCATCCCCATCCCCCCAGCGTGTGGTGATGCCAGTAATTCACGCTGCTACGCACAATCTGGCCTTTAGTGGGGACAGGCATTTCAGGGTGATTCTTTTTAATGAACGCCTGGTACTCCTCAATTTTCTTCATTGTTTCTACATCGATATGGACCGTACCACCCTTATCGCGCGTCGATTTGTTCCTATCTTCCATCTTCTTCCCCCTATCGTGGTTGATGGTAAAAATACAATAATTGATCGATAAAAGTGGTAAGTAAACTATTTTTTATCAGAAATACAGATTTATAAGATTGAGGTGCAAAAAAACCGGGTTATCCCGGTTTATTAGCGTTAATCCATTTTATAATTCTGGTTTTTAACGACGATCCTGTATCTGACGTATCCAGTAATTCAGTGTGAATGAGGTATCGCAGATATGTTCATTAACACTCTCACTTGGTTTTGACCCTCGTCTGATTTTATCCAAGGAGGTTGAATACACTTCGTTGATAGCGGGTTCAATGAAAGCAGACTCTAACTCTGATAATCCCCCTTTCTTTTTCTGCTTCTGAATTTTGTTATATTCAGCCTCAACATAGTCTTTGAGGTTGGTGATCTGTTCTGTTAATTCCTGATTAGCTTTAAAATGTGGATATTGTTCGTTAAGTGCGTCTTCTATTGAATCAAGCCTGCTTTTAATTTCCATTAGTCGATTCATAACACTTTATCCCTTAAGTGAATTAAATGTTGCTACAGCTGATAGTATGCTGCCGATATAGACACATATGTAAAATAAAAAAATAAAAGACTTCAAATACTTACCGCATTCTTCTTGCTTGTTAATTACATCAATTATGACTAAAAAGCATGTAAAGAAACCTACAGTAGCAACTAGTGCAATAAATGTTATTGAACAGTACATCAACCCATGAAATTGATTTTTTTTCATGACAGCAGCGGTCATAACTAAACCCTGAATAAGGGCTAACGCCAGCGTTCCAGAGCATTTTTCCGCCACTTCATGGAATGCATTCCGATATCGTATTAAGTATCCATCCACTGCAGTACGAGCTGCTTTTTCTTTCATTTCCCCACTTCCTCCCCATTTATTTCGTTTCCCACTCATTACCCACCTACATTTTCGCAAACCCATCTCAAACCCAGTAATGACGCGGGTTTAAAGAGTTTTCCCCACTTAGTCCGTGTATATGGGCGCAAAGTGGGGAATTAGGGGCATCGCTCCCCACATCCCCCACCAGCACCCCACTTAGTTACCCACTTCTCTCAGGGATTTCACAGTCAGCAAATCACCATCCTGAATAACCAAGCCATCATCAATCAACTTCTGTAGCCAGCGAGCATAATGCTTGGTATTAATGCCAGTAGCTTTCAGGTCGTCACGAATGACAGCCCTGTTACATGGCTCACCCCGCGCTATCCGGCTTCTGATTGCCTGCCACAGCGCCATGTGGTTATCGGTAAGTTTCTCTACCCCGGCCAATTCAGGATCAACCTCTTTAGCCTCACGAGGCATATCACGAACCACCAGCGAGCATACCATTTCCCCGTCTTCATCCGTGTACAGTTCGGCGGTACGGAGGTCATAGGCTTTACGTTCTGGCTCCTCGGCATCCTTCATCTTGGTGCATGACAGGATTAGCGCCTGTCCTTCTCCTTCACGCTTCACATTGAACTCAGCATCAAGCGCTGCCCGGAACGAACTGGAACCACGCGCCCCTTTAGCCTCATCCTTGCCAGAGTGATGAACCACCAGCACCGTGGCGCCTGTTTTCTGCTTGATAACGTCACAGCCTTCAATAAATGCTCCCATGTCACGAGCATCGTTTTCATCATTACCGCCAAAGCAACGCGCCAGCGTGTCGATCACCACCAGCCGCACAGGCATAGCGCATTCCGCTGTGATCTGCCTGGCTGCCAGAATGACTTCTGATACCTCGGATTCACGTACAGGGAAGACGGGACGGTTAACCAGCCAGAGGTTATCAACCTGCTGGCCATGTACCTGCTCCCACGCTTTTATACGGCGGGGAACGCCTACACCGCCCTCACCAACCACATAAAGCACAGCGCCGCGCTCAACCTTCTTACCAGACCATGAAGCGCCAGCTGCAATATGGCAGGCCCATGAAACAGCCAGGAAGCTTTTATACGAACCGCTGGGGCCGTATATGCTGCAAAGTGACTTTGCCGGGAGCATATGCTTAATCACATAGTCCTGACGGACGTTATAGCCCTCGGAGCCGCGTGTAAGTGGTAGCTTTGAGCGCTTTTTATCAATGGTGGCCTCCGGGAATGCTCGCTGTATGCGCTGCGTGTCCGCCAGCCAGAGATTCATTTCCTCTTCGCCGATTTCATCCACCAGCACAGAGCGGCGGGCAATAATCATCTGCTTACGGTCGGTATCGAGATAACCGGCATCACACAGATCCTCATACGACATCTCGACTATTTGCTTTAACCGTACCGCCAGTTTGCCATAGCGCGTGGTCGGGTCTTTATGCTGGTGGATTGCCTTTTCCAGATCAGTGCGGCTGTAGTGCTTACCATGAGCCCAGAGATAAGAGCACGTAAACAGGGCATCCGATACTGTCTCTACTGCTGTCAGTTGGACTGTCATTTCGGAATGCCTCCGCTCATCTGGAACTTGCCAAGCAGTGGATGAAACCAGTACGCCGAACCGTATTTACGCTTGGCGCTGCGGAGAACCAGTCGGGCCGCTTCCCTGAATTTCTCATCAGGCGCAACAAAACCACCGGATTTCAATTTCACCAGCATCACACCTGTGTTTTTCGCCAGTTCCTCGGCCTTTTGGTAGAAATGCCATACTCAGCCGCCAGCGTTGCGACAGGAGTCATACCCGGAGGTATTTCTCCACCCTGGCTATCTGTGAGCACTCTGACCTTCTCTTCCAGCACAGTGACTTTATCCACCAGCAGATCGAAGCGTTTTTCCAGTTCGTTGAATTTGACGTTGCTGATCATGGGCACACCTCGCTATTTCTATCAAAACGCTCACGTTCGGCTTTAAGAAACTCATCGACGTTGTAGGCCAGGCTCTCAAACAGTTGCCCCAGCGCGGATATTTCTTCGTTTTCTATCTGATTCGGATAACACACCAGCAGCGTAGAAATGAATTTCGCCTGTGCTGCGCTTAATGCTGCGATACGTAAAGCCTCTTCATGATGTTCAATGGTTTTGTTGTCCCCAATGTACCGGATTGCGTACTTAGCCATGACGCACCTCCGGAGGGAGTTGAATCTCACTTCCAATAATCGACCAGAGAGTTGCACGCTCATAATCAGACCAGGTAAACGAATAAGGGCTTTCAGTCCTGATTTTCGCTGCAAAGATTAAATTCCAACCAGGCAAGGCGGCACGGGCTGTGTCTTCGGTGTCTGCATCAAAACGCAGGACGATAGGAGAGCACTCCGTTTGGTGCTTTGGTGTCGCTAGGAATAGCCATGTAAATTCAGGGCGAGTTTGGGTAGACTGCAATTCAGCCATAGTGTTAGCTCCGATACCGGGCATCAAATTAACGATGGCGAATCATACACCCTGATGACGCATGTGATGGTTGACCTGGAAACGATGGGCAACAATCCGGAAGCACCGATTATCGCCATCGGCGCGGTATTTTTCGATCCGGGAATAGGCAAAATGGGTGAGGAGTTCTATCAGATTATCAGCCTCGAGTCCGCAATGGAGTTCGGTGCGAAACCTGACGCTGCCACAATAATTTGGTGGATGAAACAGTCAGCAGAAGCACGCGCAGCGATAACCGGCGGCGATGCAATTTCGCTGATGGACGCCATCGATAACCTCGACGAATTTATTCACACGAATTCAGCCAACGGCATCAAGTATGTGCAGCTCTGGGGCAATGGCTGCTCATTCGACAACGTAATTTTGCGCCGCGCATATGAGCAGGTTGGCGCGGAATTGTCCGTGCCGTTCTGGAATGACCGTGACGTGCGCACCATTGTCGAGTTGGGCAGAGTTGTCGGTATCAACCCGCGCTATCAGATCCCTTTCGACGGCGACATGCATAACGCACTGGCCGATGCCCGGCACCAGGTCAAATACGTTTCAGCTATCTGGCAAAAAATGACCCAGAACTGATTTTCAAAAATCACCTTTTACCTGGCTGGGGGATTACTCTTCTGGCCGGGGCTAAGGAGACGTTATGTCAAAACTGATGCCTCTCGAAGAATGGGCCAAAGAGACGTATGTAAAACCCCCAACGCTGAACACATTAAGGCGGTGGGCTCGGATGGGGAACATCTACCCTGCTCCGGAAAAACACGGGACGAGTTACCAGGTTTGCCCCAACGCCATCTATATACGCCCAAACAAATTATGTTCAGTCGCCCCGGTTAACGGAATGGATACAAGACACCCCAGAAAGGGGTCATTACTGGAGAAGTTGCAACATGACAAAAAGGCGGGAAAATTATGATCAGAATCTCCCCAGAAACCTGACATACCGCCAGTCACGCAAAACGTACGCCTGGCGCAACCCGCTCACTGGCAAGGAGCTCTCTCTCGGTAAGATTTCCAAACGTGAAGCTGTTGCCCAGGCTATCGAGGCTAATCACTATCTTGAGCAAAATTACACCCCGGTCACGCTGCTCGAGCAGTTGAAAGGCGAGCATGAATACACTGTTGCTGAATGGCTAAAAGAATACTGGGAAATTTTGGGAAAAAGAGAGCTTTCGCCGATCACTCTCAAATCCCGTAAAGGACATCTTGAGGTGATCCGCCAATCGCTGGGGGAAATGATCCTCGCAAAAGTTTCTACTCTGCATATTGCAGACTTTCTTAAGCGCTGGACAGATGAGGACAAAATGACGATGGCTACCACTTACCGTTCGGTCCTGTCAGATGTGTTCCGTGAGGCCATCGTGAATGGCCGGGTGGTAGCCAATCCGGTTGAGCCCACAAGAACACCAACAATCAAAGTTAAGCGGGAACGCCTGGAACTAGAAACCTTTATCTCGATAAGGCATGAAGCGGAAGTTCTTCCCGTCTGGTTTCGCAACGGAATGGACCTTGCACTGGTCACCGGCCAGCGCCGCGAAGACATAGTGGAAATGCGTTTTTCAGAGATCAGAGATAATCGGCTTCACGTAGTCCACATAAAAACGGGAATGATGATCGCCATCTCTCTGGATCTGGAATTGCGTTGCGCCGGTCTGGTCCTGGGGGATGTCATTGAGCGCTGCCGGAAAGGTAATTCTACGGATTTTTTGATTTCTGCTGGCGTCAGAAAAAACAGCCTGGCGGGGTCGATTCACCCGGACGGGTTAACCAAATATTTCGTGAAGGCAAGAAAACTATCTCAGATCGCTTTCAGCGAATCCCCTCCTACGTTTCATGAAATCAGGAGTCTGGCCGGGCGCCTGCATGAGGCTGAATATTCAGAAATTCACGGCAAAAAAGAAGGCAAAGCATTCGCACAACGACTGCTGGGGCACTCCTCAGAAGCGACTACGAAAAAGTATGTAGATCCGCGCAAAAAGGAATTTATTCTGGTATAAGGGTTAGGTCGCCGAATATGGGAATTCGGACGATTTTCGGACATTTTCGGACGGAGCCACATAAGTGCTTGTCTGGAAAGGGTTCCAAAAAAAGACCGAATACGATTCCTGTATTCGGTCCAGGGAAATGGCTCTTGGGAGAGAGCCGTGCGCTAAAAGTTGGCATTAATGCAGGCTAAGTCGCCATGCACTTTAAGAATAGATGACGACGCCAGGTTTTCCAGTTTGCGGCAAATCCGGTCTGAAAAATTCGGTTATCGTCACGCTTAAAAATGTTAAAACCGCAAGTTCTGAAGAATCAGACTTGCGGTTTTTTATGGAAAATCAGTCAGATATTTTCGTTTATTAACAGAGTTTTTCCGCTCGGGCAATAAAGGGCTCAAGACTCATCTTTTCGCCGGGTCTGGCCGGGTCGTCAATTTGGATAACGCTGACAGGCTGCGCGGTTGTTTTACCGCTTGCCACCTGCTTTTGCGCCTCTTCATTCAGTGGGTATTGCACCAGTGTGCTGGGATTGATGGCATAAAGCGCATGGTCAGGTCGACAGGTGAGCATCACCTCTTCGCGATTAAATGCCCATTTGTCCTTACCCACTTCAAAGCGGCTTACGGTAATCACCGACGGCGCGGCAAAGGCGCCAGCGGAACATGCCAGTAAAAGCATCGTCAGTATGGTTTTTTTCATCATTTTCGCCCGGTTAATCAGAAGGGTTCCCAGGTTGCGAACAGGCTGACCGCCGCCAGCACTAGCGCGCCCAGGACCACTTCGGTCCATGTCATCCAAATCAGGAAATGTCGTGCCTGCGAGTTTTTCAGGCCTAAGCGTGGCACCAGAACATACCTGTTCGCTAACGCTATTGCCACCATTAGCGCCACCAGCGCACATTTGATCAAGAGCATGCGACCATAGTTTGTCTGTGTGGACCATATGCTGCCCTGAATCAACAGGGTATTGATAATACCTGTGGCAAGCACACCTGCGACAGCGACATGGCCATAGCGTGAAAAACGCATCATCGCCATAACGGCATGCTCTCGCCTGCGGGCCTGGCTCAATCGCATACAAAATATCACTGGCAATAATCCGCCAAACCAGGCCGCGGCACACAGCAAATGAAAAGCGTGGTTTGTACGTTGTAATATGCCCGCCATGCCATCGTGCATGGCGGCATGACCAACGCCCGCCATCAGGATCAGTTGCGCGCCTGCCAGCAACATCAACCGTCCCTGCTGTTGTGGTTGCAGGTAACCGACAAGCATCGTCATAACGGCAATGATAATCTGCCATAGCCAGATACTGCCAAACTGTGTGCCGGTAAGCAGCAGCCAGATTTGCGGACTGAAAACATCTGTCCAGCCATCACCCATGATCCCGCCCTGTAGGGCAAACATGAAGACGGCACTCAACACGCTCATGCCAAGGCAGATCCGCGTTAATAGTGTAAAACGCGTTACCATAACAGGTTGCAGATGGCGAGGCGCCAGCCGACTAATAAAGAGCGCGCAGCCGAAAAGCAGCATCACGGCGGCAAAATGGATGCCGCGCAACCCAATATAGCCAGCCGTTAGCATCTTATTTCACTGAAAAAGTATAGGTACCGCGGGTTTTGTGGCCATCGACCGAGACGACGTGCCAGTCAACGGTATAATTGCCCGGTTGCAGCGCCTGCTCCAGCGGAACGATCATTTGGGTCTTGTCCTGTTCGTTACGTTTGACCGCACCTGTCTTGATACTCTGTTGCTGCGCCCCCGTCAGGGTGACACCGCTAAATTTAGGTTCAATGCCCTCAGAAAAATTCAGGGTTAATGCCTGCGGGGCGGCCGTCACCTCGGCATTTGCTGCCGGGTACTGGTTTTTCAGATGAGCATGTGCGAAAACGGCAGGCGTTGTGGCGAGAGCCGCAGCAAAAACCAACGCGCGTGTCAGGTGGGATGCGGTGAATAACATGTCTGGCATTCCTTTTTGTTATGTTTAAAGCGACGAGAATAACTCTGTATAATGGTCTCGTCGAGTATCATCATCGGCAGACTTGTCTTTCTGCAACAGGCTTAGTAACTTTTGCGGCATAAACCCAGGAGAAACGCATGAATACCAATCTGGCCCGTCTTTCACAGGAAGAGATGGACAAAGTCAACGTCGATTTGGCGGCGGCCGGTGTAGCTTTTAAAGAGCGCTATAACATGCCAGTTGTCGCTGAGGTGGTGGAACGCGAACAGCCAGAACACCTGCGCAACTGGTTTCGTGAACGGCTTATTGCTCACCGCCTGGCGTCCGTCAATCTGTCTCGTCTGCCTTACGAGCCGAAAAGCAAATGACCACCGAAACCGTACTGCGCGTCATCGATACCGAAACCTGCGATTTGCAGGGCGGGGTTGTCGAGATTGCGTCCGTGGATGTGGTGAACGGGCAGATTATTAATCCAATGAGCCATCTCGTGCGCCCGGATCGCCCTATCAGTCCGCAGGCGATGGCTATCCATCGGATAACCGAGTCCATGGTGGCGAATCAACCGTGGATTGAAGAGATTATTCCCCACTACTACGGCAGTCATTGGTATGTCGCCCATAATGCCAGCTTCGACAGGCGCGTCTTACCCGAAATGCCCGGTGAATGGATTTGTACCATGAAGCTGGCGCGTCGGCTCTGGCCCGGCATTAAATACAGCAATATGGCTTTGTATAAATCACGCAAACTTAGCGTGCAGACACCTGCCGGATTGCATCATCACCGTGCGCTTTATGATTGCTATATCACCGCGGCCTTGCTGATTGACATTATCAACACATCAGGCTGGACCCCGGACCAAATGGCAACGGTTACCGGCAGACCCGCTCTGCTGACAACCTTCACCTTCGGTAAATATCGGGGTAAAGCCGTTGCCGAAGTCGCAGAGCGCGACCCCGGTTACCTGCGCTGGTTGTTCAACAATCTGGACCGAATGAGTCCGGAACTACGGCTGACGTTAAAGCATTATCTCGACGATAATTAATCCGCTTTTTTGTCCGGGAGCGTGCCTTGCGCCAGCGCGACCAAGAAAGCGAACTCCAGCGCCACGCCCTCGTAGGATTTAAAACGGCCTGATTTGCCGCCGTGACCGGAGTCCATATCTGTACAAAGCAGCAGCAGATTATTGTCCGTTTTAAGTTCTCGCAGTTTCGCGACCCATTTGGCGGGTTCCCAATATTGCACCTGAGAGTCATGCAGCCCTGTGGTAACCAGCATATGGGGGTAGTCATGGGCGCCGACATTATCGTACGGGCTATAGCGTTTTATGTAGTGATAGTAGGTCTCATCCTGCGGGTTCCCCCACTCTTCAAACTCACCGGTGGTCAGTGGGATGGATTCATCCAGCATCGTAGTAAGCGTATCCACAAAAGGCACCTGAGCGATGACGCCGTGAAACAGTGACGGACGCTCGTTGATGACGGCCCCCATCAACAACCCCCCGGCACTGCCGCCCATGGCATAGCAGAAAAGCGGAGAGCCATACTCCAGTGCCAGCAGCCCATCCGTGACATCGATAAAATCGTTGAAAGTATTTCTTTTGTTCAGGAATTTACCGTCCTCATACCACTGTTGCCCCAGTTCCCCGCCGCCACGAATGTGGGCAATCGCATAGACAAAACCACGATCGAGCAAACTTAACCGGCTACTGCTGAAATCGGCATCCATGCTGGCACCGTAGGATCCGTAGCCATAGACCAATAACGGATTTTCCCCTTTGCGGAAGTGTTTGTGGTTGTAGACCAGCGATACCGGCACTTCCACGCCATCCCGCGCGCGGATCCACAGATGCTCGCTACGATAGTCACTGGCATCAAACCCGGCCACTTCCGTCTGTTTGATCACCCGGCGTTCGCCGGTATCCATGTCGAGTTCAAACAAGGTATCGGGCGTCGTCATGGACGAATAGCCATAGCGCAGACGCGAGGTCTCTGGCTCCGGGTTATAAGCAAGCCAGGTAACATATGCCGGATCGTCAAACGCAATTCCAGTGACTTCTCGGGTTTTACGGTTGATCTGCCGCAGGCTGGTGAGGCCACGCTGTCTTTCCTCGACCACCAGCCAGTCGGTAAACAGGGTGAATCCCTCCAGCATGACATTATCCCTGGCAGGAATCAGTACCTCCCAGCGTCTTTCATCGCGCACTTTGGTGCGATACAAGCCGAAATTTTTGCCATCGCGGTTTGAACGCAAATAGAACGAGTGCTGAAAATGATCGAGGCTGTAATCGTGATCCTTACGACGCGCTAAAAAACAGAGCGGCTGTGCATCCGGCAATTCGGCATCCAGTAGCAATACCTCACTGGTCGTCGCACTCGCAAGATGAATAATGATGTAGTGTTGGGAGCTGGTTTTGCTCAGGCTGACGTAAAAAGTATCGTCCGCCTCTTCGTAAATCAGTTCATCTTGCGTTGAGGGCGTTCCGACGGTGTGACGCCAGACCTGGTAAGGCAACAAGGTCGTGGCATGCTTACGCACATAATAAAGGGTTTCTGAATCGTTAACCCAGACGCAACCCGGTGAGACATTGTCGAGCATCTCGGGATACCAGTTGCCGGTTTCCAGGTTACGAAAGCGTACCCCGTACTGGCGGCGCGAAAGGTAATCCTCGGAAATGGCCATAAGCGTATTATCCGGTGATATGGCAATCCCACCAAGGGTATAGAATTCGCTATGCGAAGCGCGCTGATTCGCATCCAGCAGCACCTGCCACTCATCCCATTCAGCAGACAACGCTGACTGGCGTTGGTAAATGGGATACTCACACCCCGGCTCGAAGATGTGGCGATAGCGATAGCCATTCTTAACGTAGGGCGCTGAAACCTCGCGCTGCGGAATACGCGAAATGATCTCTTCCAGCAGACTATCCTGTAGCGCCTGCTGGGAAGCCATAATGCAGCGGCCGTACTCATTTTCAGCTTGCAGGTACTCGAGAACATCTGACTGCGAACGGGTGTCGTCGCGCAGCCAGTAATAGTTGTCCAGACGTGTATCGCCATGAACTGTCATGGCGTGGGGGATTTGTTTAGCTTTTGGCGGCATAGCTCTGTTCTTATTTGTTTAACACACTATAAGGTTGGCAAAAGCCGCGCGTGATGCAAGCGAAACGAGAAAGTAGCGTTAGTCGATGAGCCCCTTTTTTTGTTGTCGCAGGTCTTCTTCGATACCGTCCCTAACCTCCTGCGGGATCTTAAGCGCATCACCTAAGGCGGCCAGATAGCTGCGCTCCATAAAGTGGTCGATATCTATCGCAGCACAGCTCAGGAAGTACACTTCCAGCGCCTCTTCCTCATTTTTGATTCCGGATGCAAGACGGTGCGGATCCAGTGGTAGTTCGATCGCTTTCGCAATCAGCGCTCTCCCCTGTTCTTCAATATCGGCCTCGTTTAGTTGTTGTTCGATAGCGGCACGTTCTCTGTCATCAATATGTCCGTCGCTCTTCGCGGCAAACACCAGGGCCAGAATAAGACGTTCCGTGCGCGCATCAATAGACGAACTCTGGTGACCAAACTGCGCTTCCCCCTGATGGGCAGTACGCACTTTGTCTTTGTATTTATTCCACAGCACGCTGCCCGCCACGGCCCCGCCGCCAACAAGCAGCGCACTGGTACCGTATTTGGTCAGTAATTTGCGAGAGGATTTGCTGGCGACCAGCAAACCAGCAAGCCCACCTAAGGCACCGGGCACGAGTAATTTGCCGGGATCCTGCCCGCCGGAGGATGACGATGACTGGCCTTGTTGGCCAAGAAGAGACTGTAATTGGTTTAACCAGCTTGACATGATTCCCCTCACTTAATCGTTTCGTAAACGAGAAGCCTAAGCGAGGGGGTGTCAGGAAATGTCTAAAACAGCAAAAGATGAGAAAAGGTCGCAGCCTTAACGAGGCTGATACTCCGCTTTTCCTGCTTTACAATCGATTTTGACGAGATAGTGAATGTCTGTACTCTTGCCGCGAACCGTCAAGGGAACATCCCATTGATCGTTCTTACCCCGAATGTCTTTCGGAGTAACCCAGGCAACGGGATCCGCCTGGCCAAGTTTTTTTTGGTCATCAGCCCAACGTACGATGCGGTTTTGCAAATAATCGCGTTTGACGCTCGCAGCGATCCCCTCGGCGGTCATGCCTTCGCAAGAGGGAAATTTCACCGATTTGGCAGTGGCAGCCGACGCGACTACACTGCCCGCCAGTAATATTGTACCCAGCAACACTCCTGCTATTTTCATGCTTTTCTCCTGTGCATAGAGCCCAATCAAAGCATGGTACAAATTACTGGCAGTGCAAGCCGGGATCAGGCGGCAGAGCGTTTCGCTTTTGACTTAATATCAACGGCGTCTGTTGACGCTATTTCTGCGTCATCCTGAGCCACTTCTGGTACGCTCTCCTGGGTGTCCGAACCCGGTAACTTACCGGACTTCAGGATATGGCTGAGCACATCTTTTTGTTCAGCCAGCCAGAGCGCCATTTGATCGCGCTGGTCTTCTTCAAGCGTCACTGGCGCTTCGCCCAGCCAGCCTTCAAGTACCTCGGCCAGGTCGAGCATTTTATCGTAAGCGTCAGCTTCCTTTTTGCTGGCAAAAGACATTTTTTCCTCACCTTCACGAATCACAACATACTTGACTTCAACCGCCATGATGCAGCCCCTTTTAACTGTATTTATATACAGTATTTTACTGCGCTATTTATCTGAGCGCAAGTCGTAAAAGACAGACGCAAACGTTTTCGTATATACTGCCGCCAGATTTTTTTAAGAAGGTCGACTTGCTATGACTCTATTAGGTACTGCGCTGCGTCCGGCGGCGACTCGCGTAATGTTATTGGGTTCAGGGGAATTAGGCAAAGAAGTGGCCATTGAATGCCAGCGTCTGGGCATTGAAGTCATTGCCGTAGACCGTTATGCCGACGCGCCCGCAATGCATGTTGCCCACCGCTCGCATGTTATTAATATGCTTGATGGTGAGGCGTTAAAAGCGCTGGTCGCGCTGGAAAAACCGCATTTTATCGTGCCGGAAATCGAAGCGATTGCCACCGATACACTGCTGGAACTTGAAGCTCAGGGTCAGCATGTTGTGCCCTGTGCACGGGCAACCAAATTGACCATGAACCGTGAAGGTATCCGTCGTCTGGCAGCCGAGGAACTTGCCCTTCCTACATCAAGCTACCGCTTTGCCGACAGTGAAGAGGCGTTCCGTCAGGCCGTTGATGAGATCGGCTTGCCCTGCATCGTGAAACCCGTAATGAGTTCTTCCGGTAAGGGCCAGAGTTTCATTCGCAGCGCCGACCAACTGGCGAAAGCCTGGGCGTATGCGCAACAAGGCGGGCGCGCGGGTGCCGGTCGCGTTATCGTTGAAGGTGTGGTGAATTTTGATTTTGAAATCACCCTGTTGACCATTAGCGCCTCAGATGGCGTGCATTTCTGTGCGCCAGTCGGTCATCGCCAGGAAGATGGCGACTATCGTGAATCCTGGCAGCCACAATCAATGACCGACCTTGCGCTGGAACGTGCAAAAGAGATCGCCAGTAAAGTAGTGCTGGCGCTCGGGGGCTATGGGCTGTTTGGTGTCGAATTGTTCGTCTGCGGCGATGAGGTGGTCTTTAGCGAAGTCTCTCCACGTCCGCACGATACAGGCATGGTTACGCTGATTTCTCAGGATGTTTCAGAATTCGCCCTGCATGTTCGCGCCTTCCTCGGTCTGCCCATTGGGCAAATCCGCCAGTACGGCCCATCGGCATCGGCGGTGATCCTGCCTGAGCTGAAAAGCCAGAACGTCACGTTTGATAACGTGCAAAATGCCGTTGGTGCGGGCCTGCAGCTCCGTCTGTTTGGCAAGCCCGAAATCGACGGTACGCGTCGTTTAGGCGTTGCGCTGGCAACGGCAGATACCATTGAAGAAGCTGTTGAACGCGCAAAAGCCGCGGCGGCAGCGCTGAAAGTGGCGGGTTAAATAAGATCATGCAAAAAAAGCCCGGTAGCAGTGACGCTTACCGGGCTTTTCAATTTTATAAGCAGTCAGCAATACGCCGCCTACTGAAACAGATTACTTCGCGCCTTCTACCGCTTCGCGAGCCAGTTTAGTGATGCGGTCATAATCGCCTGCTTCCAGCGCATCGGCCGGAACCAGCCAGGAACCACCGATACACAGCACGCTTTTCAGCGCCAGGTAGTCGCGGTAGTTCGCCGGAGAGATACCGCCAGTCGGGCAGAAACGCACCTGAGAGAACGGGCCTGCGATGGCCTGCAGCGCTTTGGTGCCACCGTTTGCTTCCGCCGGGAAGAATTTAAACTCTTTCAGACCGTAGTCCATGCCCAGCATCAGTTCTGAAACCGTGCTGATACCTGGGATCAACGGGATGGTGCCTTCGGTGGCGGCTTTCAGCAGCGGCTCAGTCAGACCCGGGCTAATCGCGAACTGCGCACCCGCTTCTGTCACTTCTTTCAATTGCTGCGGGTTAAGGACGGTACCAGCACCGATAATGGCGTCCGGCACTTCTTTTGCAATCGCGCGAATCGCATCGATGGCACAGGCAGTACGCAATGTCACTTCAAGAACGCGCACGCCGCCTGCAACCAGTGCTTTCGCCATTGGGACAGCGTGCTCCAGTTTGTTGACAACGATAACCGGCACTACCGGGCCAGTTTTCAGGATTGCTTCTGCACTCGTTTTCCAATTTTTCATCAGAATTATTCTCTCGCCTGAACTAAAAATCTTGTCGTTTTAAAAAGTAATGCAGGTCGCGCCCTGCTCAGCACCGGAAAGTTTTTCTCGCAGTGCGCCAAACAGCTCGCGTCCTGTGCCAACGCGCGCAGCGCTCAGGTCAGGAATATGCGGCTGACGTGCAGCAAGCTCGTTATCATCGACCAGCAGCGTCAATTCGCCAGTCTGTCCGTTTACACGGATGATGTCGCCATCACGTACTTTCGCCAGCAATCCACCGTCATACGCTTCGGGTGTCACATGAATCGCTGAAGGCACTTTACCTGATGCGCCGGAGAGTCGTCCATCTGTAACCAACGCAATTTTGAAACAGCGGTCCAATAATACACCAAGTGGCGGCATAAGTTTATGTAATTCTGGCATGCCGTTCGCTTTTGGCCCCTGGTGACGCACCACCACGACGCAATCTTTGTTCAATAGCCCCGCATCAAAAGCCGGTAACACATCATGCTGACTCTCAAATACCACCGCCGGCGCTTCAATGACCTGATATTCAACCGGTACGGCAGAGGTTTTCATCACCGCGCGGCCAAGGTTGCCGCTCAACACTTTGGTACCACCATGACGAGAGAACGGTTTCTCAATTGTGGCGATAACGTCCGCATCCAGCGACGCTGCCGCCCCTTCGCGCCAGTCCAGTTCACCGTTATTGAGCCACGGCTCCATGGTGTAACGGGAGAGGCCAAAACCGGCCACCGTGTTCACATCCTCATGCAGCAAACCGCCCTTAAGCAGTTCCCGCATTAACACAGGTACGCCACCCGCCGCCTGGAAGTGGTTAATATCCGCCGGACCGTTCGGATAGAGTCGCGCCAGCAGCGGCACCACGTCCGACAGTTCAGAGAAGTCATCCCAGTTAATAATGATGCCCGCAGCGCGCGCCATTGCCACCAGATGCATAGTGTGGTTGGTAGAGCCACCGGTTGCCAGCAGTGAAACGATACCGTTTACCACCACTTTTTCATCGACCATTTTTCCTATCGGCATCCATTCGCTGCCGTTACCGGTTAAGCGTGTCACCTGGCGTGCGGCAGCCGAAGTCAGCGCTTCACGCAGTGGTGCATCCGGGTGCACGAAGGAAGAACCTGGTAATTGCATGCCCATGAATTCAACGACCATCTGGTTGGTATTGGCCGTACCGTAGAAAGTGCACGTACCCGGCGCGTGGTAAGACGCCGCTTCGGATTCCAGCAGCGCCATACGATCGACTTTGCCTTCTGCATAAAGCTGACGAATGCGTACCTTTTCTTTATTTGCCAGACCGCTGGCCATCGGACCTGACGGGATAAACACGGCGGGCAGATGACCAAACGAAAACGCGGCCATCGCGAGGCCGGGGACGATTTTGTCGCAGACGCCAAGGAACAACGCCCCGTCAAACATATTATGCGACAGGCCGACTGCCGCCGACATGGCGATCACTTCACGACTGAGCAGCGAAAGTTCCATCCCGTCCTGACCCTGCGTAACCCCGTCACACATAGCCGGCACACCGCCTGCCACCTGCCCGACCGCGTTCACAGAATGCAGCGCTTTGCGGATGATATTTGGATAGGTTTCGTACGGTTGATGTGCTGAAAGCATATCGTTATAGGAGGTGATGATGCCGATATTGTTACGCAGCATACTTTTGAGCGAAGCTTTGTCGTCAGGCTGGCAGGCGGCAAAACCGTGGGCCAGGTTTCCACACGCCAGCGAGGAGCGGTGCACGGTTTCGCTCTTCGCCTGATTGATGCGTTTTAAGTAGGCAGTTCGGCTTTCGCGCGAGCGTTCAGTAATACGATTTGTTACGCGTAACAATACTGGATTCATAAAGGCTCCTGAAATTTATCTGTCCGGGACAACGATATGCAGGAGGTTTTCAGCATTTTAATTCCAGCAGAAACGCCGCCACACCGCGCCCAAAGGCAAAATTACTGTAGCCAGTGTAATAAAAAAAGCTCCGCTGGTGAATCCAGTCGGAGCCTGAAAGTTGAAATATTGGCCTGATTTCTGAGTTAGATCATGTTACCGGTAAAACTCCGTAACATTGGCAACAACCTGATTACTCAAATTCGTTCCACGAACGGCCATCACGGGTGATCATCGCCACAGAGGCAACCGGTCCCCAGGTCCCGGCCTGATACGGTTTCGGCGAGTCGTTATCCATCGCCCAGGCTTCGGTGATGGAGTCAACCCACTTCCATGCTTCTTCAACTTCGTCACGGCGCACGAACAGTGCCTGAATGCCACGCATGGTTTCCAGCAACAGACGCTCGTAAGCGTCCGCCAGATGCGTTTCGTTGAAAGTTTCGGAATAGCTCAGGTCCAGCTTCGTGGTCTGCAGATTGTGCTTGTGATCCAGCCCCGGCACTTTATTCAGTACCTGGATATCCACGCCTTCATCTGGCTGCAGACGAATGGTGAGTTTGTTCTGGGGCAGATCCTGCCATGACTCTTTAAACAGGTTCAGCTCCGGCGTTTTGAAATAGACCACGACTTCTGAGCATTTCGTCGGCAGGCGTTTACCCGTGCGCAGGTAGAACGGCACGCCCGCCCAGCGCCAGTTGTCAATATCCACGCGAATAGAGACGAAGGTTTCGGTGTTACTGGACTTGTTCGCGCCCTCTTCTTCCAGATAGCCCGGAACTTTTTTGCCCTGCGCAAAGCCGGTAGTGTACTGACCACGAACGGTTTTCTCGCGCACGTTCGAGCGATCGATGCGACGCAAGGATTTCAGCACCTTCACTTTTTCGTCACGAATGCTGTCTGCGGTGAGATCGGACGGCGGAGACATAGCGATCATGCAAAGGATTTGCAGCAGGTGGTTCTGGATCATGTCGCGCATTTGACCTGCCTGGTCAAAGTAACCCCAGCGACCTTCAATACCCACCTCTTCCGCCACCGTGATTTCCACATGATCAATCGTACGGTTATCCCAGTTGTTCACAAACAGGGAGTTGGCAAAGCGCAGCGCCAGCAGGTTCAGTACCGTCTCTTTACCCAGATAGTGGTCGATACGGTAGACCTGGCACTCTTCGAAATATTCGCCAACCTGATCGTTAATTTCGCGTGAGGTGGCAAGCGAGGTACCCAACGGTTTTTCCATGACCACACGGGCAGGTTTCGCATTCAGCTTCGCCTCGCCCAGGCCTTTGCAAATTGCGCCAAAGGTGCTTGGCGGCATCGCAAAGTAGTTAATAGTGGTGCGATTCTTCTGGTCAAGCATGGCGCCAAGGCGTTTAAACGCTTTGGTGTCATTAACGTCCAGGTTGCAGAAATCCAGGCGGCCGCTCAGCGTGTCCCATAAGCTTTCATCGATTTTTTCCTTCATGAAAGTTTCGAGCGCTTCACGCACCACTTTTATATAGGCTTCTTTATCCCAGTCGGCGCGTCCGACACCCAGGATACGCGTATCCGGATGGATCTGACCCGCTTTTTCCAGTTGATACAGGGAAGGCAGCAATTTCCGGCGTGCGAGGTCGCCTTTCGCGCCGAAAATGACCAGGTCACATGCCTGGGCTGTTTGCGTTACCGCCATGTCATTCTCCTCAGTTGGCTATCCTGGTGCTTATGCCAGGTTTTAGTTGTAATTTTATTACACTGCACTGTACTGCTTTTACGTAATTCCCGAAACCGCTAACGCTTGGCTACGTGTGCGTTCTTCTGCTCTTCGGCAAAAATCTGGGTTTTCGCCTTGAAAATGCTGGATGTTTGCCCGATACGCAGCGAATAAAATCCGACTGTGATCATGTAATGAAAAAAAACAACAACATTTAATGTTGTCGCTTACCTTTCTTTGCGGCAGAAAGGTATATTCTTGCTAAAACGCATCACGATTTCACCTTTCTGTGGAATCGTTTCACTGATGAGCGATTCGTTAAAAATGAATATGCTGGAAAAAATCCAGTCTCAACTGGAACACCTTAGCAAATCCGAGCGCAAAGTGGCGGAAGTGATCCTCGCCTTCCCCGATCAAGCCATTCATTCCAGTATCGCCGCCCTCGCCCAGCAAGCGGGTGTCAGCGAACCAACGGTGAACCGATTTTGCCGCAGTCTGGATACCCGCGGGTTTCCGGATTTTAAACTGCATCTGGCACAAAGTCTGGCAAACGGCACCCCCTATGTTAATCGCAACGTCGATGAAGATGACAGTGTCGAAGCCTATACTGGCAAAATTTTCGAGTCAGCGATGGCAAGCCTGGACCATGTGCGCCAGTCGCTCGACATGACGGCGGTCAACCGCGCCGTAGACCTGCTGACGCAGGCAAAGAAAATCGCCTTTTTCGGTCTTGGCTCGTCCGCGGCCGTTGCGCACGATGCGATGAACAAATTTTTCCGCTTTAACGTACCGGTTATTTATACCGACGACATTGTGTTGCAACGCATGAGCTGTATGAATTGTAGTGATGATGATGTGGTTGTGCTGATTTCTCATACCGGCCGCACAAAGAGCCTGGTTGAACTGGCACAGTTGGCGCGGGAAAACGACGCCATGGTTATTGCGCTGACATCAGCCGATACACCGCTTGCGCGGGAAGCGACACTGGCCATTACTCTCGACGTTCCGGAAGATACCGACATTTATATGCCCATGGTGTCACGTCTGGCACAGCTCACGGTCATTGACGTTCTCGCCACCGGTTTCACATTGCGACGTGGCGCAAAATTCCGGGATAACTTGAAGCGTGTCAAAGAAGCACTGAAAGAATCGCGCTTTGATAAGGAGTTGCTCATCCGGAGCGATAAACATTAATAGACCGATAGTAATAACAAAGTTGTAACATCTTACGCTGTTCGGTTAAATTCTCATTTTGATAACTTAACTGAATCCATGTTCACGCAACACCTGGTTGTTTTAGACAACGGAGTATTACATGTCCAGAAGGCTTCGCAGAACCAAAATTGTTACCACTTTAGGCCCGGCCACTGACCGCGATAATAATCTTGAGAAGATTATCGCCGCAGGCGCCAACGTGGTACGCATGAACTTCTCACACGGCACACCGGAAGATCATAAATTACGTGCGGATAAAGTGCGTGAAATTGCGGCAAAACTGGGACGTCATGTTGCTATTCTTGGCGATTTACAAGGACCGAAAATTCGCGTGTCCACGTTCAAGGAAGGCAAAGTATTCCTTAATATTGGCGATAAATTCCTGCTTGATGCCAACCTCGGCAAAGGCGAAGGCGATAAAGAAAAAGTCGGCATCGACTATAAAGGCCTGCCCGCTGACGTGGTGCCTGGGGATATCCTGTTGCTTGATGATGGCCGCGTTCAGTTAAAAGTACTGGAAGTTCAGGGCATGAAAGTATTCACCGAAGTCACGGTGGGCGGCCCGCTGTCTAACAACAAAGGCATCAACAAACTGGGCGGTGGCCTCTCTGCAGAAGCACTGACCGATAAAGACAAAGCAGATATTGTGACTGCGGCACTGATTGGCGTGGATTACCTCGCCGTCTCCTTCCCGCGCTGCGGCGAAGACCTGAATTATGCACGCCGCCTGGCGCGCGACGCTGGCTGTGACGCAAAAATTGTCGCCAAGGTAGAGCGCGCAGAAGCGGTCTGCAGCCAGGAAGCGATGGATGATGTGATCCTCGCCTCCGACGTGGTGATGGTTGCCCGTGGCGACCTCGGCGTAGAAATTGGCGACCCGGAACTGGTGGGTATCCAGAAAGCGCTGATCCGTCGTGCGCGTCAGCTTAACCGTGCGGTCATCACCGCCACGCAGATGATGGAATCGATGATCACCAACCCGATGCCAACTCGCGCAGAAGTGATGGACGTAGCAAACGCTGTGCTGGATGGTACCGATGCGGTTATGCTCTCTGCGGAAACAGCCGCAGGCCAATACCCGGCAGAAACCGTCGCTGCGATGGCACGCGTGTGCCTGGGTGCGGAAAAGATCCCCAGCATCAACGTATCGAAACACCGCCTGGATATTCAGTTTGATAACGTGGAAGAAGCGATCGCCATGTCGGCAATGTATGCCGCTAACCACCTGAAAGGGGTAACGGCGATTATCACCATGACGGAGTCCGGGCGTACGGCGTTAATGACTTCACGTATCAGCTCCGGCCTGCCGATTTTCGCGCTCTCCCGCCATGAGCGTACGCTGAACCTGACCGCGCTATACCGTGGCGTAACGCCGGTCCATTTTGACAGCGCGAGCGAAGGCGTTGCCGCTGCCAACGATGCGGTCAATCTGCTGCGTGATAAAGGTTACCTGATTTCTGGCGATCTGGTGATCGTCACCCAGGGCGACGTGATGAGCACCGTGGGCACCACTAACACCACGCGCATTCTGACCGTGGAATAAGCAGTATCCAAAAAGCAAAAACCCCGCCAGGCGGGGTTTTTTTATTTCTTCGGGAATAACTCTTTGCGTCTGTACGGTTCAGTCTCGCCCGGCTTGCGTGTTTTCAGCAGTTTTAAAATCCAGGTGTACTGCTCAGGGTGCGGGCCGACGAACACTTCAACCTCTTCGTTCATTCGGCGCGCAATGGTGACGTCATCCGCCGTTAACAGATCGTCCATCGGTGGGCGCACCTGTATGATCAGCCTGTGCGTCGTCGCATCATACACCGGAAAAAGCGGCACAATGCGTGCACGGCACACCTTCATTAAACGGCCAATCGCCGGAAGCGTGGCTTTATAGGTGGCAAAGAAATCAACAAATTCGCTGTGCTCAGCACCGTGATCCTGATCGGGCAGATAGTAGCCCCAGTACCCCTGGCGTACGGACTGAATAAACGGTTTGATACCGTCGTTACGTGCGTGCAGACGTCCGCCAAAGCGGCGGCGCACCGTATTCCAGACATAATCGAACACTTTATTGCCCTGATTATGGAACATCGCCGCCATTTTCTGCCCCTGGGATGCCATCAACATTGCCGGGATATCAACGCCCCAGCCGTGCGGGACCAGAAAAATCACGTTTTCGTTGTTGTCGCGCAGGCCATCAATAATCTCACGGCCCTGCCACTCAATGCGCGGCAGGATCTTCTCTGGCCCACGCAGCGCCAGTTCCGCCATCAGTACCATTGCCTGCGGTGCAGTGGCAAACATCTCATCAATGATCGCTTCGCGTTCCGCTTCTGATTTTTCCGGGAAGCAGTACAGCAGGTTGATCTTTGCACGCCGGCGCGCGCTCTTACCGAATTTACCGGCAAGTCGCCCCAGCGTTCCCAACAACGGATCGCGTAACGACGCAGGGAGCAGCGCTACACCGGCAAACGCAAAAACACCCATCCACGCGCCCCAGTAGCGTGGGTGGCGAAAGCCTTCTTCAAATTCGGGAATGTATTCAGAATTATTTTTCTTCGTTTCCATGCATGTTCCGCAGGCAAGTATTCAAGTAAGCAAAGTAAGAATAGTGTAACGAGGTGCGTTAATTCCTACAAAAGAAAAAGCCGGCGTGTGTCGACGCCGGCTTGTATGCTGTAAGGCGTTAATCGAATTTCAATTGCGGAACGATGTCCTTCACCTGCGCCAGATAATCACGACGATCGGTACCGCTCAGACCTTCGGTCCTTGGCAGTTTCGCCGTTAAGGGGTTCACCGCCTGCTGGTTGATCCACACTTCATAATGCAAATGCGGGCCTGTTGAACGACCGGTGTTACCGGAGAGCGCGATGCGATCGCCACGTTTCACTTTCTGCCCTTCTTTCACCAGCAATTTGCGCAGGTGCATATAGCGCGTGGTGTAGGTGCGGCCATGGCGCACCGCGACATAATACCCCGCCGCACCACTGCGTTTGGCAACCACCACTTCGCCGTCACCCACAGAGAGAACCGGCGTCCCCTGCGGCATGGCGAAATCCACGCCTTTATGCGGCGCAACGCGACCCGTGACCGGGTTCAGACGACGCGGATTAAAATTGGAGGAGACGCGGAACTGTTTCGACGTGGGGAAGCGCATAAAGCCTTTCGCCAGCCCGGTACCGTTGCGGTCGTAAAATTTACCGTCGTCGGCGCGAATCGCAAAATAATCTTTACCATCAGAGCGCAGACGAACACCCAGCAGTTGGCTCTGTTCCTGTTTCCCTTCCAGCATTTCGCGGGACATCAGCACAGAGAACTCATCGCCTTTTTTGAGTTTACGGAAATCCATTTGCCACTGCATCGCTTTGATGACGGCGCTGATTTCGACATTGGTTAAGCCGGCTTCTTTCGCACTGCTGACAAAACTGCCGCCAACCGTGCCTTTCAGCACGGAATTGACCCAATCGCCTTCCTGAATCGCACTGGTCATTTTAAAGCCGCCATCAACGCGGTCATAAGTGCGGGTTTCACGGCGGGAAACTTCCCAGGTCATGCGCTGCAAATCGCCGTCTGCGGTCAACGTCCAGGAGATCTGCTGACCAATTTTCATGTTACGCAGGTCTTTATCTGCCGCGGCGAGCTGGCTGATATCACCCATATCGATGCCGTACTGATTCAGGATACTGCTCAGCGTATCGCCGGTCGACACGACATATTCGTGTACGCCCTCTTCACCGGCAGTTTTATCGTCAAGTTCATCCTGGGGAATGTCTTCAACTTCGTCGGGCATAGACTGATCGATAGGCTCACTGGCCTCAGGCAGCAGCGAACGAATCTCTTTCTTTTCCAGCTCGATGGTTTTGACAATAGGTGTCGGCGCGGATTCAGGGTGGTAGACATATGGTCGCCAGACGGCAACCGTTAAAGTGAGAACTGTAAGTGACCCCAGCATAACGCGGTGGGGTCGGGGCAGATTATTAAATGCCAGGGCGACAGAGCGGGCTATCTGTTGCACGTATCCACTTCCTCGTTAATCTCCTTTCAGGCAGCTCGCATACTGGTTAGACAACTGGGCAAGGAACTGCGAATAGCTCTCTTTGCCAAGCTTGATACTGGTACCAAGGGGATCCAACGTTCCCATTCGAACAGATGTCCCTCTGGCAACAGCTTCAACGACCGCTGGCCTGAACTGTGGCTCAGCAAAAACGCAGGCTGCTTTTTGCTCAACCAACTGTGTTCTGATTTGATGTAAACGCTGCGCACCAGGTTGAATTTCAGGGTTGACGGTAAAGTGACCTAACGGAGTCAGCCCGTAATGCCTCTCAAAATAGCCATAGGCATCATGAAAAACGAAATAACCTTTACCCTTCACTGGCGCCAGCTCGCTGCCAACCTCTTTGTCGGTTTGTGCCAGACTGGCCTCAAACGCTTGCAGGTTGGCGTCCAGCCGTGCTCGGCTTTGGGGCATAACTTCTACTAATTTATCGTGGATTGCAACCGCCGACAGCCGTGCAATCTCTGGTGAAAGCCACAGATGCATGTTGTAATCACCGTGATGGTGATGTTCGTCACTATTTTCGTCGCCGTGATGGCCTGCGTCATGGTCGTGGTCGTCATCATCGCTGCCCTTGATGAGTAACGGTTTCACGCCAGGCAGTTCCTGCATGAGCACCTGCTTTGCCGCCGGAATCTGCTGGGCGGACTTATCCATGAACGCTTCCATGTCCGGGCCTACCCAGAAGACTAAGTCCGCGTTCTGCAAGCGTTTTACATCAGACGGGCGCAGGGCATAATCGTGCTCAGAAGCCCCATCGGGGAGCAGTACTTCTGTTGTCGTTACCCCATCCGCAATCGCGGAAGCGATGAAGCCCAGAGGCTTGAGCGACGCGACAACAGCGGCGTTTGCGGTGCTCATTACTCCACCGGATAAGGCAGTGCAAAGCGCTGCGCAAAGAAGCGTATTTTTATGTAACATAATGCGACTAATTATCGTAATGAATGTGTGGAATGTGATATTATAACATTCGACAACTTGTGCAACCCTTTAAATGCTATGACTAATCTGGTAACGCTGGAAAATGTCTCCGTCAGTTTCGGCCAAAGACGCGTACTGTCTGACATTTCGCTCACTCTACAACCCGGTAAAATTCTTACCCTGCTCGGCCCCAATGGCGCGGGGAAATCGACGCTGGTGCGCGTGGTACTGGGGCTTGTAGCACCCGATGCCGGGACGATCAAGCGTGGCAATGCCCTGCGTATCGGTTATGTGCCGCAAAAACTGCATCTCGACACCACGCTGCCGTTGACCGTGGGTCGCTTTATGCGTCTGCGGCCCGGCACCCGTAAAGATGATATTGTTCCGGCGCTAAAACGCGTGAATGCCGCGCACCTTGTCGATGCCCCGATGCAAAAATTATCCGGCGGTGAAACGCAACGCGTGCTGCTGGCCCGTGCCCTGCTCAATCAGCCGCAGTTGCTGGTACTGGATGAGCCAACGCAAGGGGTCGATGTTAACGGTCAGGTGGCACTCTACGATCTTATTGATCAATTACGTCGCGAGCTTGATTGCGCCGTACTGATGGTCTCCCATGACCTGCATCTGGTGATGGCAAAAACGGATGAAGTCCTCTGCCTGAATCACCATATTTGCTGCTCCGGCGCACCGGAAGTGGTCTCCATGCACCCTGAGTTTATCTCAATGTTCGGCCCACGCGGCGCAGAGCAGTTGGGTATTTATCGCCACCGCCATAATCATCGTCATGATTTGCAGGGGCGCATTATATTACGTCAGGGAAATGGACGCGGATGATTGAATTACTGTTGCCCGGCTGGTTAGCCGGGATGATGCTCGCCTGCGCCGCTGGCCCGTTGGGTTCATTTGTGGTCTGGCGTCGCATGTCTTATTTTGGCGATACCCTCGCCCACGCCTCATTGCTCGGTGTCGCTTTCGGTTTGCTACTCGACGTTAACCCCTTTTATGCGGTGATTGCCGTCACGCTGCTGCTTGCCGCCGGGCTGGTCTGGCTGGAAAAACGCCCTCATCTTGCTATTGATACATTGCTGGGGATTATGGCTCACAGTGCGTTATCCCTCGGCATGGTGGTTGTCAGCCTGATGTCGAATATTCGTGTCGATCTGATGGCCTACCTGTTTGGCGACCTGCTGGCAGTCACGCCCACGGATTTAATCTCCATTGCTGTTGGTGTTGTACTGGTTATCGGGATCCTGTTCTGGCAGTGGCGTAATCTGCTGTCGATGACCATCAGTCCGGAGCTGGCGTTTGTCGATGGCGTGAAGTTGCAGCGTGTCAAGTTGCTGTTAATGCTGGTCACCGCGCTGACAATTGGGGTGGCGATGAAGTTTGTCGGGGCGCTGATTATCACCTCCTTGCTGATAATTCCCGCGGCCACCGCGCGCCGCTTTGCCCGGACGCCAGAGCAAATGGCGGGAGTAGCAGTAGGTGTCGGCATGATTGCCGTCACCGGTGGGCTAACCTTCTCTGCCTTTTACGACACACCAGCAGGACCGTCTGTCGTGCTGTGCGCCGCGCTGTTGTTCATTTTCAGTATGATGAAAAAAAGCGCTACCT
The DNA here is from genome assembly GCF_015167655.1 of Citrobacter sp. BDA59-3. Taxonomy (NCBI): domain Bacteria; kingdom Pseudomonadati; phylum Pseudomonadota; class Gammaproteobacteria; order Enterobacterales; family Enterobacteriaceae; genus Citrobacter; species Citrobacter sp. BDA59-3. The sequence goes on along the minus strand of NZ_CP063427.1, from coordinate 1,961,090 downwards.
GACCCTTCTTATCTGGCCGAAATCCGTTGTTTCGGCCTTTCTGCCATTCAGATCAGAATAGCGACGACGGTTGATGCGGAAAAATGTCAGGGCATCTCCGGCGGCGTGATCCCGAAATGGTTCCATGCCCTGACCGTCGCCATGCGGCCACGTGGGGTACGCTGCAGGAAGCCTTGCTGAATTAAAAAGGGCTCCAGCACATCTTCAATGGTTTCACGCTCTTCCCCGATTGCGGCGGCAAGGTTATCCAGCCCTACCGGCCCACCAAAGAATTTATCGATGACCGCCAGCAGCAGCTTGCGGTCCATGTAATCAAACCCTTCCGCGTCCACGTTCAGCATATCAAGCGCCTGAGAGGCGATATCAAGCGTAATTGCGCCATCATGCTTCACTTCGGCAAAATCACGCACCCGGCGCAGCAGACGGTTAGCGATACGCGGCGTGCCGCGCGAACGCCTTGCGACTTCCAGCGCGCCCTCTTCGCTCATCTCCAGCCCCATGTAACGGGCGCTGCGCCCGACAATGTGCTGTAAATCCGCCACCTGATAAAACTCCAGCCGCTGCACAATACCGAAACGGTCACGCAGCGGTGAGGTCAATGAACCTGCACGCGTCGTTGCGCCAATCAGCGTAAAGGGAGGCAAATCAATTTTGATTGAGCGTGCCGCCGGGCCTTCGCCGATCATAATATCGAGCTGATAATCTTCCATTGCCGGATAGAGTACCTCCTCTACCACCGGCGAGAGACGGTGAATTTCATCGATAAACAATACGTCATGCGGCTCAAGGTTGGTGAGCATCGCCGCCAGGTCGCCCGCTTTTTCCAGCACTGGACCCGAGGTGGTACGCAGGTTGACGCCCATCTCATTAGCGACAATATTCGCCAGGGTGGTTTTCCCAAGCCCTGGGGGGCCGAATATCAGCAAGTGATCCAGCGCGTCACCACGCAGCTTCGCCGCCTGGATAAAAATTTCCATTTGCGAGCGCACCTGCGGCTGGCCCACATACTCCGCCAGCAATTTAGGGCGGATCGCGCGATCCGCGACCTCTTCCGCATTAATAACGCTGTCGGGGGAGACCAGACGGTCTGCTTCAATCATCCTTTACCTCACAACGCGGCGCGTAATGCTTCGCGGATCAGAGTTTCACTGTTGGCGCCCGGTTTGGCGATTTTGCTAACCATCCGGCTGGCTTCCTGAGGTTTATAGCCCAACGCCACCAGTGCGGCAACCGCTTCCTGCTCTGCATCATCCGCAGCCGGGCTGGCGGGTGATGTCAGCACCAGATCGGCGGCTGGCGTGAACAGGTCGCCATGTAACCCTTTAAAGCGATCTTTCATTTCGACAATCAGTCGCTCTGCCGTTTTCTTACCGATACCAGGCAGTTTAATCAGTGCCGCAGGGTCTTCGCGTTCGACGGCATTCACAAATTGTTGCGCGTTCATGCCGGAAAGAATGGCCAGCGCCAGTTTTGGCCCCACGCCATTGGTTTTGATCAGTTCGCGAAACAGCGTGCGCTCTTGCTTGTTGTTAAAACCAAACAGCAGATGCGCATCTTCACGCACCACAAAATGGGTGAAGACCACGGCCTCTTTCCCCGCCTCCGGCAGTTCATAGAAACAGGTCATCGGCATATGCACTTCGTAACCCACGCCTCCGACTTCCATCAGGACTAAAGGGGGCTGTTTTTCCAGAATAATGCCTCTGAGTCTGCCTATCACATGACGCTCCTGCGTTAATGGCCGAAGTAAGAATGCTGTATCATAAAAAAAGGCTGGATAGATATCCAGCCGCTTATTGATGAAAAGCGAAGTGTATTAATTTACTGGCCTAATATTGCGCCTGCGCGAGGTCAGCAAGTAGCGTTGGATACGTCGGGTTCCAGCTCAGAACCTCGCGCGTCTTTTCACTGCTTGCGGCCATATCGAGAGAAGCAAAATCAGCAAACCAGCCAAAATGTTCCCTCGCCCGCGGCTCAGCGGGTACCCCAAGATGTTTACCGATGGCCTGCGCGATATCGCGAAACAGGATGCCCTCTTCCGCCGCCGCGTGATAAACCGCCTGAGTCACCCCCGTCTCAAGCGCTAAGCGATAAAGCGTGGCGGCATCCCGGCGATGCACCGCCGCCCAGCGATTTTCTACGTCCTCAGGCCAGGCCGACACACCCGTTTGCTTCGCAAGGCCCATCAGGATAGGAATAAATCCATGATCGCCCACGCCGTGGACTGTCGGCGACAGGCGTATCGTTGCGGCACGCACGCCCTTGTCTGCCAGCTCACGTGCCGCAAGCTCAGAACGGCGTGGATATGCTGGCGCGACAAACGGCAGGTCGTTTTCTGTCGCCAGACGTCCTGGGGCAATCATCGCCAACCCGGAGGTCACCAACAGAGGGCGGTCGCTACCGCGTAGCGCCTCCCCCAGAATCTGGATGGCGCGCTCATCCTGCGCGCAGTTCTCGCTAAAACGTGAAAAATCATGATTGAAGGCAGTATGGATAACCGCATCGGCACGTCTTGCGCCATCATGCAGCAATTGATGATCGTCCAGCGTTCCCGTGACCACCTGTATTCCCAGGGTCACCAGCGCCTGTGCTTTTTGCGCATTGCGCACCAGCCCGGTAACCTGATGTCCGGCCGCCAGTAGATCTTCAGCAACGGCTGAACCAACCCAGCCAGACGCCCCCGTCAGAAAAACATGCATAGCTAACTCCCCTTGTGTTGACTCATCATGTGATAGTGATGAATATCCTCAGAGGTGAAAAGTAGTGACATTATCGTGGTATAAGGACTAACAGGATGCAGCGCGATACCCGTCCCACAGAGTTAGGCGATTACCTCAAACACCGCCGTGCGCGGCTCGACCCGGATGCGCTTGGTTTTCATACCGGGCGTCGTCGTACACCCGGATTACGTCGTGAAGAAGTGGCGCAACTGGCCTGTATTAGCGCTACCTGGTATACCTGGCTGGAGCAAGGGCGCGGCGGCACCCCGTCCGCAGAAGTGCTGGAGCGCTTATGCCACGCTTTACAACTTAGCCCACCCGAACGTGAACATGTCTTCCATCTGGCGCTCGGACGCGCTCCTGAGGTGCGTTATACCCCGTCGCTGGCCGTCACGGCGCGGCTGCAAAAGGTGCTGGATTGTATGACGCTCAGCCCGGCGATGATCCGCACCGCGACCTGGTGTGTACTGGCATGGAATCAGCCCGCTGCCGTCGTGCTGACCGATTATGCAAAGCTGCCCCATACCGAGCGCAATATTCTGCGCCGTATCTTTCTCGACCCACGGGTACGTGAGATCCAGGCTGACTGGGAAGGCCTGGCGCAGTCGCTGGTCGCCGCTTTTCGCGCAGATGCCACCCGCTCAGGCGCAACAGCAGAAGTGAAACCGCTTATTGATGAATTGATGGCAGCGTCGCCGCTGTTCGCCGAACTGTGGCGCAGCAATACCATCGACACGATGGGCGAAGGCACGAAAGTGCTGATTCATCGCGAGGCGGGGAGATTATCGCTGGAGTATTCGAGTTTTGCCGTTGAAGGGCAGCCAGATCTGACGATGATTGTCTATAACCCGTCAACGCCTGAGGATGCCCAAAAAATCAGCGCGTTGCTTAGCGCAGCCGCCCGCGCGCCAGATTAAGCCGGGTATCGCTCATCTGCATTGCGTTCTGGCTGACATGGCAATGGGTGATAGCAATCGCCAGCGCATCGGCGGCGTCCGCCTGTGGGTTCGCCGGAAGTTTCAGCAAGGTGCGTACCATATGCTGAACCTGGCTTTTCTCGGCGCTGCCAATACCGACGACCGTCTGTTTAACCTGACGGGCCGCATATTCAAACACGGGCAGATCCTGGTTTACAGCAGCCACAATGGCCACACCGCGCGCCTGCCCAAGCTTGAGCGCAGAATCGGCGTTTTTTGCCATAAAGACTTGTTCAATCGCGAAGTAATCAGGCTGGAACTGGGTGATGATTTCCGTCACACCGGCATAAATTAATTTCAGACGCGACGGTAAATCATCAACTTTGGTACGGATGCATCCGCTGCCCAGGTAGGTCAGTTGCCTGCCTACCTGGCGAATCACACCGTAACCGGTTACGCGTGAACCCGGGTCGATACCGAGAATGACAGACATCACGCGTCTCCGGTTATTGCGATAAGTTGCCTCATCACAGAGTCGCCGCAACCTCGTCAGAAATTTCACCGTTATGGTAAACTTCCTGCACATCGTCGCAATCTTCGAGCATGTCGATCAAACGCAGCAGTTTCGGTGCGGTTTCCGCATCCATATCCGCTTTGGTTGATGGGATCATAGAGACTTCGGCGTTGTCGGCTTTCAGGCCTGCCGCTTCCAGCGCATCACGCACTGCGCCCATCTCTTCCCATGCGGTGTAGACGTCAATGGCACCGTCGTCGAAGGTCACAACATCTTCCGCGCCCGCTTCCAGCGCTGCTTCCATGATGGTGTCTTCGTCGCCTTTCTCGAAAGAGATCACGCCTTTCTTGCTGAACAGGTAAGAAACGGAACCGTCAGTGCCCAGGTTACCACCGGTTTTGGTGAAGGCATGGCGCACTTCGGCAACGGTACGGTTGCGGTTGTCAGACAGACATTCCACCATCACCGCTGTGCCGCCAGGACCGTAACCTTCATAAATGATGGTTTCCATGTTCGCGTCTTCATCACCGCCCACACCACGTGCGATAGCACGGTTCAGGGTGTCACGGGTCATGTTGTTCGACAGCGCTTTATCCACTGCCGCACGCAGACGCGGGTTGGAACCGATATCGCCGCCGCCAAGGCGCGCTGCGGTAACCAGCTCACGAATAATTTTGGTAAAGATTTTACCGCGCTTGGCATCCTGTGCCGCTTTGCGGTGTTTGGTGTTGGCCCATTTACTGTGACCTGCCATAAGAAACTCTCCACTTAACCGTTGATTTATACGGCATGAATTACAAATTCTTCAATCGCCTGCCGGTTGCTCCATGACTTGGTTAACGCGGCCGCTTGCGGCGCATCAACCCAGCGGTAAGCCAGATGTTCAGTGAACACGACCGACCTTTCATGGGGTAGCGCAAGACAGAACCAGGATTCGGTATTGCGCACCACGCCAGGGGCATAGCGATGACGTAAATGTTCAAAAATTTCAAACTCCACCGTGCGCTGACAGTCAATTAAGGCCAGTTGCTCAGTCGCAATGTCAATGGCGACCTCTTCCTTTACTTCGCGCGCGGCGGCTTGCGATGCGGACTCTCCCTCTTCCAGGCTGCCGGTAACCGACTGCCAGAAATCGGGATCGTCGCGTCGCTGCAACATCAGCACCCGCTTCGTGTCCTGGGCATAAATAACAACTAAGACAGAAACGGGATACTTAAATTGCATATTATTCGTTCTCCGAAATCTCTTTTGACGCTTTCGGAAGCACCTGAATACCCAGTTCCGCCAGGGAAGCCGGGTTAGCAAAGCTCGGTGCTTCGGTCATCAGACAAGCAGCCGCAGTGGTTTTCGGGAAAGCGATAACGTCACGAATGTTGTCGGTGCCGGTCAGCAGCATGGTCAGACGATCCAGACCAAATGCCAGGCCCGCGTGCGGCGGGGTACCGAATTTCAGCGCATCCAGCAGGAAGCCAAACTTCTCGCGCTGCTCCTGTTCAGTAATGCCCAGAATGCCAAACACGGTCTGTTGCATGTCGCCACGGTGAATACGCACAGAACCACCGCCCACTTCGTAGCCGTTGATAACCATATCGTAAGCGTTCGCAACCGCCTCTTCCGGCGCGGCTTTCAGCTCGTCCGCCGTCATGTCTTTCGGTGAGGTGAACGGATGGTGCATTGCGGTCAGGCCGCCTTCACCGTCGTCTTCAAACATCGGGAAGTCGATAACCCACAGCGGCGCCCATTTGTTTTCGTCGGTCAGGCTCAGGTCTTTACCGAGTTTCAGACGCAGCGCGCCCAGCGCATCAGCTACCACTTTCTTGTTGTCAGCGCCGAAGAAAATCATGTCGCCGTCTTGTGCGCCAGTACGATCCAGGAGAGCTTCAACGATGTCCGCAGTCAGAAACTTCGCCACCGGGCTGTTGATGCCTTCCATGCCTTTGGCGCGCTCGGTCACTTTGATGTAAGCCAGGCCTTTCGCACCGTAGATCTTCACAAAGTTGCCGTATTCGTCGATGAGCTTACGGGTCAGAGACGCACCGCCTGGTACGCGCAGCGCAGCAACGCGGCCTTTCGGATCGTTTGCCGGGCCGGAGAATACCGCGAACTCAACGGATTTCAGCAGGTCTGCCACATCCACCAGCTCCATCGGGTTACGCAGGTCCGGTTTATCGGAACCGTAACGACGCTCCGCTTCGGCGAAAGTCATGATCGGGAACTGGCCCAGATCGACGCCTTTAATGTCCAGCCACAAGTTGCGGATCAGCTCTTCCATCACTTCACGTACCTGCGGTGCGGTCATGAAGGAGGTTTCCACGTCGATCTGGGTGAATTCTGGCTGACGGTCAGCGCGCAGGTCCTCGTCACGGAAGCATTTCACAATCTGATAATAACGATCGAAACCGGACATCATCAGAAGCTGTTTGAATAGCTGTGGAGACTGCGGCAGCGCGTAGAATTTGCCTTTATGTACGCGTGAAGGCACCAGATAGTCGCGCGCGCCTTCCGGCGTCGCTTTGGTCAGCATCGGGGTTTCGATATCAAGGAAACCGTGGTCATCCATAAAACGACGCACGAAGCTGGTAATTTTGGCGCGGGTTTTCAGGCGCTGGGCCATTTCCGGACGACGCAGGTCCAGATAGCGGTATTTCAGACGCGCTTCTTCGGTATTAACCTGATTGGAATCCAGCGGCAGCGGCTCAGAGCGGTTGATAATGGTCAGTTCGCTGGCAAACACTTCCACTTCGCCGGTCGCCATATCGCTGTTGACGTTTTTTTCGTCACGAGCACGCACGGTGCCGGTCACCACGATGCAGAACTCATTACGCAGTTCGGAAGCCAGTTTGAAGGCTTCGGCGTCCGGGTCGAAGAACACCTGAACGATGCCTTCACGATCACGCATATCAATAAAAATGAGGCTGCCGAGATCACGACGACGATTGACCCAACCACACAGAGTCACCTGCTGCCCCACGTGGGACTTACGCAACTGTCCGCAATATTCTGTACGCATGAGATATCCCTTAACTTTGCCGCAGGCTGATTGTTGCCTGCCGTGCAGGCGACGATGTCGCAGCTTTAGCTGAATGTCACAACTGGATGAAAAAAGGCGGCTATTATACTGGAAATAATGGCACACGATAAGCCCGATACCGCCTGTACGCGCGTTTGCTGCGCACGCTTAGTGCGTATTCTCACAAAAATTAACAAAATTTGTAAACCGGGTGCAGCAGGATACCGCGTAAGGTAAGTGCGACCTCATTCTTTTTTCAGGAGTTATCATGCTTGAACTTAATGCTGCCAACACCGCCCTGGTGGTTATCGATTTACAGGAAGGTATTCTGCCGTTTGCCGGTGGTCCGCACAGCGCTGAGGATGTGGTGAAACGTGCCGCGACGCTGGCTGAGGCGTTCCGCGCTAACAGTGCGCCGGTCATTCTGGTCCGCGTTGGCTGGTCTGCCGATTTTGCCGAAGCGTTAAAACAGCCGGTCGATGCACAGACTGGCGGTCACGCATTGCCGGAAAACTGGTGGACGTATCCGCTCACGCTTGGCAAAAAAGAGAGCGACATTGAGGTCACTAAACGCCAGTGGGGCGCATTCTACGGTACCGATCTGGAGTTGCAGTTGCGCCGCCGCGGTATCGACACCATCGTGCTGTGCGGTATTTCCACCAACATCGGCGTCGAATCCACCGCCCGCAACGCCTGGGAACTGGGCTTTAACCTTGTGGTTGCGGAAGATGCCTGCTCCGCTGCCAGCAGCGAACAGCATCAGGGCAGCATGAAAAATATCTTCCCGCGAATTGGTCGCGTGCGCAGCACCGGGGAGATTCTGGCCGCGTTATGATTTACCTTGGCCTGCCGCAATGGTCGCACCCGAAATGGGTGCGCCTTGGCATCACCAGTCTTGAGGAGTATGCCCGCCACTTTAACTGCGTGGAGGGCAACACCACGCTCTATGCCCTGCCGAAAGCCGAAATTGTTCAGCGCTGGTACGATCAAACCCACGATGATTTTCGCTTTTGCTTTAAATTTCCGGCGACCATTTCCCATCAGGCCTCGCTGCGCCAGTGCAGCGATTTGACGCAGGAATTTTTCACCCGTCTTGCGCCGCTGGAAACGCGTATCGGCCAGTACTGGTTACAACTGCCCGCCACGTTTGGTCCGCGCGATCTTCCGGCACTGTGGGCTTTCCTGGATGCGCTTCCGGCTGATTTCACCTACGGTGTTGAAGTGCGCCACCCGGAGTTTTTTGCTAAAGGCGAGACGGAGTTGTCGCTTAACCGCGGTCTGCACCAGCGTGGCGTCAACCGGGTGATTCTGGATAGCCGCCCTATTCACAGCGCCATCCCCCACAGCGAAGCGGTGATGGATGCGCAGCGCAAGAAGCCCAAGCTGCCGGTCCATGCCCTGGTGACCGCACAAAACCCATTGATCCGCTTTATCGGTAGTGACGATATGGAACAGAACCGTCAATTATTCAGCGTCTGGCTGGAGAAACTGCCGCAATGGGAGAAGCAGAGCACGCCATATCTGTTTTTGCACACCCCTGATAACGGCCAGTCGCCGGAACTCGTGGACGTATTGTGGAAAGATCTTCAGCAGGCGCTGCCCTCTATTGGTACTCCTCCGTCCATTCCTCAGCAATCTTCTCTTTTCTGAATGGATTACCTATCATTGTAAAGCCATCCGCGTATAAAGGGAGTTTGTATGGTAAGCGCGCTGTATGCCGTGCTGGGTGCGTTACTGCTCATTAAGTTTTCATTTGATGTTGTGCGTCTGCGCATGCAATACCGCGTCAGCTATGGCGACGGTGGGTTCAGCGAGTTGCAAAGCGCCATCCGTATTCACGGCAACGCGGTGGAATACATTCCGCTGGCGTTGGTGCTGTTGTTATTTATGGAGATGAACGGCGCTGAAACCTGGATGGTTCACGTGTGCGGCATCCTGCTTATTGCCGGACGTTTAATGCATTACTACGGGCTTCATCACCGACAGCTAAGCTGGCGTCGTTCCGGAATGAGCGCGACCTGGAGTTCGCTGCTACTGATGGTGGTCGCAAACCTGTGGTATATGCCGTGGGAGTTGGTTTTCTCCCTGCGTTAGCGCACAATACGCCACTTTGTTTTCCCGGATGTTTACATTATGTCTAACCGCGACATGCTTTTTTCCGCGCCTATCGCCAGCCTGGGCGACTGGACCTTTGATGAACGGGTTGCCGAAGTCTTCCCGGATATGATCCAGCGCTCCGTCCCGGGTTACTCCAATATTATCTCGATGATCGGCATGCTGGCGGAGCGTTTCGTTCAGCCACAGACGCAGATTTACGACCTGGGCTGCTCTTTAGGCGCCGCAACGCTTTCCGTGCGCCGTAATATTCATCACGACGGCTGCAAAATCGTTGCCGTTGATAACTCGCCGGCAATGGTTGAACGCTGCCGCCGTCATATTGATGCGTATAAAGCGCCTACGCCGGTCGAGGTTATTGAAGGCGATATTCGCGATATCACCATTGAAAACGCCTCAATGGTGGTGCTGAATTTTACCCTGCAGTTCCTTGTGCCAGAAGAACGTCAGGCGCTGCTGGATAAGATTTATCAGGGGTTAAATCCCGGCGGCGCGCTGGTGCTGTCCGAGAAATTCAGTTTTGAAGATGCCAACGTCGGCGAGCTGTTATTCAACATGCACCACGACTTTAAACGCGCCAATGGCTACAGCGAACTGGAAATCAGCCAGAAACGCAGCATGCTGGAAAATGTGATGCTGACGGATTCGGTCGAAAAGCATAAATCCCGCCTGCAACAGGCCGGGTTTGAACATAGCGAAGTCTGGTTCCAGTGTTTTAACTTTGGTTCGCTGATTGCCCTTAAAGCGGGTGACCAGGCATGATCACCTTCGAGCGTTTTTATCAGCAAATCGCCGTCAGCCCCCTGTCTCACTGGTTAGAAACCCTGCCGGCGCAGATTGCCGCCTGGCAACGTGACCAGCTTCATGGTCAGTTCAAACAGTGGACCAATGCGGTGAATTTCTTACCCGAGCTGACGCCGTCGCATCTCGACTTGCTTAATAGCGTCACCGCCGAAAGCGAAACGCCGTTAAGCGCAGGGCAACTGACGCGCATGGAGACCCTGCTGCGCAATCTGATGCCGTGGCGTAAAGGACCTTACTCTCTGTATGGCATCAATATCGACACGGAATGGCGTTCCGACTGGAAATGGGATCGCGTGCTGCCGCACCTGTCTGACTTACAGGGCCGGACTATTCTCGATGTAGGCTGTGGCAGTGGTTATCACATGTGGCGCATGATTGGCGCGGGGGCAAAGCTGGCCGTGGGCATCGACCCGACGCAACTGTTCCTGTGTCAGTTTGAAGCAGTGCGTAAGCTGTTGGGGGATGATCGTCGCGCCCATTTATTGCCGCTGGGTATTGAGCAACTTCCGGCGCTGAATGCCTTCGATACCGTCTTTTCCATGGGCGTGCTGTATCACCGTCGCTCACCGCTGGAGCACCTTTGGCAGTTGAAAGATCAACTGGTGAAAGACGGTGAACTGGTACTGGAAACGCTGGTTGTCGACGGTGATGAGCATACCGTTCTGGTGCCGGGTGATCGCTATGCCCAGATGCGTAACGTCTATTTTATTCCCTCGGCGGCGGCGCTGAAAAACTGGCTTGAGAAGTGCGGCTTTGTTGATGTCCGTATCGCCGATGTCTGTGCGACCACCACCGGGGAGCAGCGCGGTACGTCATGGATGGTGACGGAATCACTGGCTGACTTCCTTGATCCGAATGACCACACCAGGACCATTGAAGGCTACCCGGCCCCGGTGCGCGCCGTGTTAATTGCACGTAAACCGTGATGAGTGACGAAGCCTTTTCGCCAGAATAGTTCGGTTTGCAACAAGGCGGCGACGCGGCGCATCCCCGGGAGCGTAGATAACTACGTGACCGGAGTGAGCGAGGAAAGCCAACGCCGTTGCAGGCCGGAATATGCAGGCGAAAGATAAAAAAAGGCCCCTGTTAATGGCAGGGGCCTGGTACGAGCAAGCATCATATTGGGCGACATGATGCGCGGTAAAAACCGGTTATGGGCGATGCTGAACAATCATTGTCTTCATCACCGCCACTGCCTCGCCGTCCACACCATAGCGCGAATACTCATCCGCGGCGGCGTCCGACGACATGGACAATCCTGTATTGCGATAACGCATAGGCGATGGTGTCCAGATACCCGCTGAGCTGTGAACTTCTTTCACGCCTGCGTCAAGAAAACGCATCAGGTTCGCTGCACGAACACCCGCGCCAGCCATAATGATTGGAACACCTGAATGGGTATTTAGTTCCATAATTAATGAAAGACCTTTTTCTGCGCTCGCCTGTTGACCTGACGTCAGGATGCGGGCAACCCCTAAATCTCTCAATTTTTCAGCGGCTTCACGCGGTTTTGCACACATATCAAAAGCGCGATGAAAAGTGACCGCCATCCCCCCTGCGGCCTCAATAATTTGTTGCATACGCGGCATATCGACATTGCCTTCCTCATCCAGCACGCCGGTCACCATTCCCGGAAAACCCAGTTCGCGAATGGCCTGGATATCCTCTAGCATGGCGGCGAATTCATCGTCGCTGTAGCAAAAATCGCCCCCGCGCGGGCGCACTATCGGGTGCACAGGGATGGTGACCCGCTGACGGGCAGCTTTAAGCGTCCCGAGTGAGGGGGTAAGCCCGCCTTCTTTCGGCGCGGCGCACAGCTCAATGCGGTCCGCCCCGTTTTGCTGCGCGATCTCCGCACAGGTTGCGCTATAGCAACATATTTCCAGTAACGTCATCTCTTCTTCCTTTAAGATGCAGCGTGCTCAGCATGGCATTATTTGGCAACCTGCGTGCTAAGCGCCCTCACACAGTGAGATTCTATTGCTCGCTGGCGACTATCTCTTCTATCGACCAGGGGTGAAATTTGACGGTGACTTTACCATCGGTCACGGCAAGCGTGGGGTTCGGCAGGCGCTCTCGTTCACCTTTTGGCGAACTGGTCTTCACAAAAATGCCTGGCTGGCTCAACCCCTCATCCGAAAGCAGCGCCAGCGCGCGGGCATTCAGGTTTTCCGGCTCACCCGGCAGTACAATTTCGATATGCTCCCACCCCTCGTGCGGGTAACGTTTTTCCCCCGGCCACGGCAGTTCGACCACGCTAAATGCCCAGTGCGCAACCTGCACCGGTTGCGATAACCTGAACAGACAGATAGGTCGGCCATTAATAAGGTTTTCTGAGAGCAGCTCACCGCACTGTTCAAAGCCGCGACGCCAGCGTTCAGCCGTCGCGTTCTGATGACAGCGCAAGGAGATATGGTCAGCATTGAGGTCACGGATATCCAGCCCCAGTCGGGTGACAAGGTGTGTCAGATCCTCAATGAAACGCGGGAGATCTGCAGCGATATCCTGCAGCTCGTCAATATGTTGCCAGCCAGCCATTGTTTATTCCCATGCGATGAATTCGGGCGATACTTTACCCTGTTCTTCGCATGGCACCAACTCAGGTTATGCAGTGACATCACCCGCGTCTGACGTCACTGCCACCCGGTTATTTGAGGTTCAGGCGAAGCCCCAGATCGTTGGGATAGGGATTGAAATAGTTTTGTGCCAGCAGATAGTGGTCAGGGTATTCGCCAAGGTAATGTTTGAGCAACGTTAAGGGGGCAAGTATCGGCAGCAGCCCGGCGCGATAGTGAAGAATCACCTCCCGAAGCTCACCGCGCTGACGAGGCGTAAGTTTGCCGTGAAAATACCCCTGAATGTGCATCAATACGTTAGTGTGATTCTTGCGGGAGGCCGGGTGTTTGAGGATCGCCATCAGTTTTTCCCGGTAAGCCTCGAAAAACGCCTCCAGGTTGTCCCACTGGGAAAGTGACGCGACAAACGGCCCGATCTCCCGGTATCCCGCCTGATGATGTGCCAGCAACTGGAGTTTGTAGCGGCTGTGAAAATCGAGCAGGCTATGACGGGTCAGACCGCGTGCCCGCAGGGTATTGAGCTCATATAACGCGAATACGCGCTCCACAAAGTTCTCGCGCAATACCGGGTCGTGCAGGCGACCGTCTTCTTCCACCGGCAGCCACGGGTACGCCGAGAGTAACGCGCCGGTGAAACGCCCCACCCCCTCTTTCCGCCCTCTCCCGCCTTTTTCATCATACAGTCGCACGCGCTCCATTCCGCAACTCGGTGATTTCGCACAGACGATAAAACCGGCCAGTTCGGCAACGCGGGGTAGATACGCCGTGGTGAAGTCATCTATTTTCTGGGTGACATCCTCATTCGGCGCCTGGCTAAAGCGCATCCGGGTCTCGCCACTGGCGGTCTGAACCAGACGCAACGCCGGGCGGGGAACGGGCAGCCCCATAGCCATCTCCGGGCAGACAGGGCTAAAGGTCACCCACTGGGCAAGTTCGTCCATCACAAACCCCATGCGCTTATGTCCGCCATCGAAACGCACGGCCGAGCCGGTCAAACAGCCGCTGATACCAATCGTCGGTTGAGTTTTCATACCCCTCTCCTTTTTATTGTGTTTTTCGGGTGAAAAAGAGCGTGACCGTTGCAACGGTAATGCCGAATTTCTTCATGGCGGTTTTATTGAAAAGGTGTGTATCGTCCTGCAGATACAGCCAGTCATCAAAGTGTAGCAGCCAGGTTTTCCCGTCAGCCGTCACGTTCATGCTGTAACGCCAGTTAAAGGCATTGCCTGCCGCCTGACCCCGTGCGACACCGTCGATATCGCCAGCAGTCCCTTCATAGCGGCCGTTACCGGTACGCCGGATATGCCACACCCGCTGCTGTTTTTCGCCATCGTCGTACACAAAATGTTCGTTGAGTGTCAGCGTGTCGCCCACTACGTCGCCCTCTATCTCAACGTGGAAGCGGCGCAATTGTTTACCACTATAGTCCTGCACCATGCCCCAGGCTTCGGTCTTGCCCTGAAAATAGTGAAATATATCGAGCGACGGCTGTTGGCGTTGATAGTCATTTATCTCGCTACTGCAGCCCGTCAGCATTAAGAGAAGTGTCAGTCCAAATGCCAGAATGCGTTTCATTGTTCACCTCCAATGAGCTGCTGACGCAGCCTGGGGTATTGCGTATGGGGATCGAGCCAGATGGCCAGAAAGCTGATGCTGAACGCCAGGGATTGTGGTGGACCCAGCGGGGTAAAGGCTTTTTGCGCCGCCGAAGCGCGATACCAGAACTGCCCTTGTTTATCATGCAGAACAAACGCCAGTTGCGTGCCCGAATGGACATCCGGCCAGAGCGTTGCCAGAGTGCGTAGCCAGGCCTGACTCTGCGCTTCCTGCGTCAGAATGCCCAGCGCCTGCCACTGTTCGCGAGTCGCATCGACCAGTTCATCACGCGTGATGTCCCGCGCGTAGGTAATGATTAACGCCTGGTCCTGATCCGCTGCGATATAACGCCCCTGCGGCGTGCGCAGTTGCGAGGTATAAACGGTAAAGGGCCCCCAGGTTAATGTTGCGTCACCGGTTTTGCGCCAGTTTAGCCAGTCGGAGGCGCTCACTAAGGGAGCGGCGGCTGTCAGTAATAGCAGCGCAAAGCGCAGAGCTTTCATTGCCGCCTCCCCATCAATAAATGGAAAAAAAGCGCCAGTACCAGCCATCCGAGTCCGAGCCAGCTCAGCACAATAAAGTTCGGTTGCAGGAATGTAATCGCCCCCAGCCGTTCACCGACATAGTAAGCAACAGGCCCGCCCAGCGTCGCCAGCAACGCCAGCGTCCAGCCCGGCAAGGCACTGGTGTGGGTGAGCCGGGTCCAGACGACGGCAAACATCAGCCACAGCGCCACCATCCACAATGGCAGCACGCCATCTCCGCTGAAACGGATCAATCCGGTAAGCGCCCAGAGGGCATCCAGCGAGCCGCCAGCCACGGCCAGCACCAGGGCATATATGCGCAGCGCTGGCGCAAGCATAACGCAGGCGAGCATCGCCAGTGCGAGCCAGACGATAATGCCGCGCTCACGAAACAGCACCACCAGCGTCCAGTAAAGATCGAACGCCACGGCCATGAAGAAAACCTGCAGATGGCGGTTCATACACGTTCCGCGGTCAGTTGCACCACGCTGATGGTGCGTGCATTGAAACCCGCTTCGCAGTAGCCAAAATAGTAAAGCCACATGCGGCGAAAACGCTCATCAAACCCCAGTTTTTCAATCTCTTGCCAGGCCTGAACGAAACGCTGACGCCAGTGCGCGAGAGTGCGGGCATAATCGGGCCCCATATCGAACACATTGCGCACCACAAAATCGGTGTGGCGGGTCATCAGGTTGTTCATTGCCGTTATGCTCGGCAAGAAACCGCCGGGAAAGATGTAACGCTGGATAAAATCGACGCTTTTGCTGTAATCGCTGTAGCGCTGATCCTGAATGGTGATGGCCTGAATTGCCATTTTCCCACCTGCGCGCAGGCGCGCCTGACAGGTTCGAAAGAAGGTCGGGAGATAGCGTTTTCCTACCGCTTCAATCATCTCAATCGAAACCAGTTTGTCGAACTGTCCGGTCAGGTCGCGATAGTCACACAGCAAAACCTGAACCTTATCCTGCAAGCCTGCCTGCAGAATGCGTGCCTGAGCCCACGTGTACTGCTCGCGTGATAGCGTGGTGGTGGTCACCCGACAGCCATAATGACGTGCGGCATACTCCGCCATGGCCCCCCATCCGGTGCCAATCTCCAGCAGGTGATCGTCCGGCGTTAGCGCCAGTTGTTCGCACAGTCGCGCCATTTTTGCCTGCTGCGCACTGGCGAGATCCTGATCGGGCGCGGTGAACAGCGCGCTGGAGTAGAGCAACTGTTCATCCAGGAATTGGGCGTAAAAAAGATTCCCCAGGTCATAGTGCGCGGCAATGTTTTCCCGCGCCTGCAGACGGTCGTTACGCCGTGTCCAGTGGCGTAGCCGCTCAATCGGACGCCCGAGCAGGCGAAAGCCGCTTTCCAGTTTTCCTAAAACCAGGCTGTTGAGCGCTAAAATCTGCAACAGCGAGGTAAGCTGATGCGTCTCCCACTCGCCATCCATCCAGGCTTCCGCCGCCGCAAGGCTACCGCCAGTCAGTAAACGCCAGTAAACGACCGGGGAAAGGATCTGCACCTCTGCACGCAACGCGGCGGCAGTGTCGCCAAAATGGTAAGTTTGCCCACCCTCGCGAAGCGTGAGAGATCCCACGCGTAAACCGTTCAGAAGGCGAAAGAGCAACCAGCGCGCGACGCGAGCATTACGCGGCATATCGGGTTCAAGCGCAAAGACGGGATCGGTCATGAGCGTTCACTCCTGCTGACGGGATGGTTATAAAGAGGTACGCGCTTAAGCCACAGACGCAGCGCCTGCCAATAAATGGCCATCACGGTCTTGAGCGTCATGAGCGGAATACGCAACAGCAAGGACATGAGTGCAGCGCGCGTTAATGGGCGCCGGGTCAGACGCAACGTGGCGTCGAAGACCTTCGCCTCCTGATGGTTTTCGATATGCATATGCAACGTTTTTCCAGGACGGTTAAAGCGCCAGTGATAGACCATATCCATCGGATTAAACGGGGAAACGTGGAACGCTTTTTCCAGCGGGCGGGCATTCTGTCCGTCAACGGCATAGTAATGTCGTTCATTCCAGGGCGTATTGCGCACCTCGGCCAGCACCCAACACAGAACGTCTTGCTGGTCGTAGCAGTAATAGAAGTTGACCGGGTTAAAATGAAAGCCGAAATAGCGCAGTTGAGTGAGCAACATCACCCGCCCCTGCGGACGTTCGCCGGTCAGATTTTCCAGCCGTTCGAGAACTTTCGCCTTAAGCGGCGATCCCAGCGGATAATCCTCGTCATAAAAGGCGGCGGCAGCAAAACGGTTACGACGAATGCCTGACATCGGGAGTGCATCCAGCTCATCCAGATCGAGCCAGGCCATAAATACGCGATAGTTGAAATGGTGCTCACGGGGCAGAAGACGCCGATGGCGTAAAACGCCTTCATAAAGACAACTGTTCATGTTACTGGCCCTCCCCATGGGCGATGCCCTGCACCACATCGAGCGCACTGCGAACACCATCCTCATGAAAGCCGTTGTACCAGTAAGCGCCGCAGAACCAGCTACGCTGACGGCCATTAATCTCACCCCGCCGCGCCTGTGCCTGCCAGCTTTGTGGGTTAAACAGCGGGTGCTCATAAACAAAGCGTTTCCAGACGTAGAGCTCATCAACGGGCGTGTCCGGGTTCAATGTTACGCAGAATAAAGGCGCTTCCTTTGGCAGCCCTTGCAGGATATTCATGTTGTAGGTCACACACGCGCTGGCCTGATCCTGCTCACTCAGGCGGTAGTTCCAGCTTGCCCAGGCACGCTCACGTTCCGGGAGCCAGCGTCGGTCACTGTGCAAGACCACTTCGTTACGCTGCCAGCCGATACCGCCGAGAATCTCTGTTTCCGCAACCGTGGGATCGGCAAGCATCGCCAGCGCCTGTGCGGAGTGGCAGGCAAAAATAACGTGGTCAAACGTAGAGGTCGCATCGGCAAGTTGGATTTCCACCCCCTTATCATGGCGGGTAACACTCTGCACCGGCGTATTGAGATGCAGCGTCAGGCGGTCGCCGAGTTTGGCGAGCATGGTGCGGATATACTCACGCGAACCGCCGGGTACCACATACCACTGCGGACGGTGGGTCACATCCAGCAGTCCATGATTCTCAAAGAAGCGCAGAAACAGCGGCAACGGGAAACGCCGCATCTCTTGCAGGGACGATGACCAGATGGCCGCCCCCATCGGCAGAATGTAGTGGCGGGCAAAAAAGGCGCTGAACCGGTGCTCATCGAGAAAGCTTTGCAGTGTGGCTTTCTCATCTACCTTGCCCGCGAGAGCCTGTTTTGCCTGGCGGTTAAAACGCACGATATCGCTGAGCAGATGCCAGAAAGATGGGTTAATGAGATTTCGGCGCTGGGCAAACAGCGAAGCAAGGGTGTGACCGTTATACTCCAGCCCACTTTGCGGATTGTGGACGGAAAAACTCATTTGCGTCTTCTGCCCGGCAATACCCAGTTCGCTGAGCAACCCCATAAAACGCGGATAGGTGCGATCGTTGTAGACGATAAAACCGGTATCAATAGCCCATCTCCCCTGTGGCGTGGCGACATCCACTGTAGCCGTATGCCCGCCGGGCGTGGCTTGTGCTTCAAATAGCGTCACCTTGTGATGACCGGCCAGCCGCCATGCACAGGTCAGCCCTGCAATGCCGCTACCAATAATTGCAATGTTCATGGCCGTACCATCCTGCGCAAGAATGCCCGCTGCACAACCGCGGGAAGAGAGGAGAGCGAGCGCAACAGCAATCCAAAAGCGCCCGGAAATACGATATGTTTTGTGCCCTTTGCGAGACCGCGACGAATCGCCGTTACCGCCTGCCCGACGCTCACCTGACCAGGCATAGAAAAGTCGTTTTTACGGGTCAGCGGGGTGTCGACAAAGCCCGGCGAGACCACGGTGACAGCGATCCCTTTCGGCTCCCAGTCCAGACGCAAACTGTCAGCAAACCAACTGAGCGCAGCTTTTGACGCGCCATAGGCTTCGGCGCGGGGAAATGGCAGCCAGTGCGCCATCGAACTGACCAGCACAACGCGACTTCCGGGTTCAAGCTGTGTCTGGAGCGCGGCAAGACAGTTCACCGGGCCAAGAAAATTGGTGCTCATCACCCGTTCGACAAGAGCGGCATCCACCACCCCGTGATCCAGATATTCGCAGGTGCCCGCACAGAGAATAACCAGATCGGCAGAACACCCTTCCAGCGCCTGGCGACAGGCGTCCCTGTCTGTCATATCGAACAGGCGCAGACGAATGTTAGGGCTATGCTGCTGTAGCGCCTCAAGACGCGATGGATCGCGTCCGCAGGCAATGACGAGATAGCCATCGGCGGCGAAGGATTTAGCAAGCCCCTCGCCAATACCCGAACTGGCACCCGTGATAAGCACCGTTTTCATGCGCGGACCCTCTTTTTCACACCGCGGACCGCCCAGCCCAGTACGGGAAGATGCTCATACAGCATCTCCCCGGCGTCGTAATAATCACGCTGATGTAAGACGTGCTCCCCCTGCACTTCCACAACCGAACAGCCTGGCAGCGTGAGGGGTTCGTTGCCACGGATATGCGGATGCGACCAGTGCATGGTCCAGGTCACCGCAAAACGCTGACCATCACAAAGCGGGGGATCAATGGTGAAACGGCACTGTTCAACATTTGCCAGTAGATGGGTGAAGTAACGATGGATAGCAACGAATCCGTGATGCTCGCCAAACGGATCCTGCAACACAGCATCGGGATGATAGAGCGCGCTCAGCGCCGAAGGCGGCTGGCTGTCCAGTTCAGCGTAGTAATGAACAAACCGATCAATGACGGACTGCATGGTGCTCATGGGTTTTACCCTTTCCGTTGACAAAACGCGGCTATCGCTTGATCTAAAACTTACACAATTAATTATATTTGTCCAAGTTTTGTTGCGTAAATATTTTATAAACTTTAAATATCAATAAATTAAATGTGATTAATTTTTATGCTTAATTTAAGAAAAAGGCGTAAGCGTCCAGGTCGCTATGTAGCGACCATGCACGCAGGCAGAAGAGAGGCGTTAGAGGGTAATAACGTCGAGGGAATTGACCTGCGATTGCCACAGTTCAATCTGTTTTTTACGCGCGGCCGATAACTTACCGCTGGTGACCAGCAACCATTTTCTTGTCGGCAAAATCTCCGGCGCCAACATTGCTGGCGGAACCGGAAGGATATCGATGCGATGCCCCTGCCCGGTCAGCCGCAGCGCTTCAAGCCAGATTTCACAAGGGTCGGTCAGATGCCAGCCGGTGATTAAATAATTATCGCCCGGCGCGCGCTTATCCCCTTCAAGGCAAAACGAGGTGTAGGAGATAATAATGCCGTCGAGGATTTCACGTAGCGTCATCATTGCCGCAATATTGGCGGACATTTTACTGCGCAACGGGCGCAACACTTCCGTGACCAGTTCCGGGCGAGGATACTCACGTCCGGAGTCGTAAATAAGCTGTCGCAGAGAGTCAATCTTCCCCTCTTTCAGCCGTGAAAGCATATTTTCTTGCAGGGTGACCCAGTTGTTCGTCCGCCGCATCTCTGGCCTTGCCAGCAGCGGTTTAACCTGGCTAACAGGCACCCCTTTTTTCACCCAGTCGAGAATTTTAAGCGCCTGTTGCACGTCGTCATCGTTGTAAAGCCGATGCCCACCTTCCGTGCGCATCGGTTTGAGCAGACCGTAGCGGCGCTGCCAGGCGCGTAGTGTGGTCGCCGTTATCCCGCAAAGCCGGGCAAATTCGCCAATGGAATAAGTCATAGTACGCTCAAAGAAATAAACTCTTCTTACTATACTACGGATAAATCCCCCACGCAGGATAGCGAGTAAGATCAGGCGCCTGGCGTTTCGGATGAGGGAGCTGAAAACACGTCCATGAGCGAATGTGTTAAGCGTTCATCCGGGCGCTAACAGGCCACGCTTTTTGACGTGAACCACCGGGTTACGGTGCTGACGCCTGCGGGCATTTGCAGTATACTCCCGCCTTTCATAATCAACACCCGGACGCGGCCTGCCCTTATGTGCCGCGTCATCAATGTAAGGTATCCCGGTGAATATTCAGGCTCTACTCTCAGAAAAAGTCGGTCAGGCGCTCATTGCCGCAGGTGCGGATGCGGATTGCGAACCGCAGGTCCGCCAGTCTGCAAAAGTCCAGTTCGGCGATTATCAGGCTAATGGCGTGATGGCAATTGCCAAAAAATTGGGCATGGCACCGCGACAACTGGCCGAGAAGGTACTGACTCATCTCGATCTCAGCGGGATCGCCAGCAAAGTGGAAATCGCCGGGCCTGGTTTTATCAATATCTTCCTGGCCCCGGAGTTTCTGGCAGACCAGGTAAGCCTGGCGTTGCAGTCCGACCGTCTGGGCATCACGAAGCCGCAGGCACAAACCATCGTTGTCGATTATTCAGCGCCGAACGTGGCGAAAGAGATGCACGTTGGCCACCTGCGTTCAACCATCATCGGGGATGCATCCGTGCGAACCCTGGAGTTCCTCGGCCATAACGTGATCCGCGCGAACCACGTGGGTGACTGGGGTACCCAGTTCGGTATGCTGATTGCCTGGCTGGAGCTGCAACAGCAGCAAAACGCAGGTGAAATGGCGCTGGCGGATCTTGAAGGTTTCTACCGCGAAGCCAAAAAGCATTACGACGAAGATGAGGCCTTCGCCGAGCGCGCCCGTAGCTACGTCGTGAAACTGCAAGGTGGCGATGAATATTTCCTGCAGATGTGGCGCAAACTGGTCGACATTACCATGACCCAGAACCAGATGACCTATGACCGCCTGAACGTTACCCTGACGCGTAAAGACGTGATGGGCGAAAGCCTCTATAACTCAATGCTGCCGGGGATCGTGGCCGATCTGAAAGCCAAAGGGCTGGCAGTGGAGAGCGAAGGCGCAACCGTGGTGTTCCTGGACGAGTTCAAGAACAAAGAAGGCGAGCCGATGGGTGTGATCATCCAGAAGAAAGATGGCGGCTACCTCTATACCACCACCGACATTGCCTGTGCCAAATACCGTTATGAAACGCTGCATGCAGACCGTGTGCTGTACTACATCGACTCCCGCCAGCATCAGCACCTGATGCAGGCCTGGACTATCGTGCGTAAGGCCGGTTATATACCGGAGTCTGTGTCTCTCGAACACCATATGTTCGGCATGATGCTGGGTAAAGACGGCAAGCCGTTCAAAACCCGTGCGGGCGGCACGGTGAAACTGGCTGATCTGCTTGATGAGGCGCTGGAGCGTGCCCGTCGTCTGGTGGCCGAGAAGAACCCGGATATGCCAGCAGACGAGCTGGAAAAACTGGCTAATGCCGTAGGTATCGGCGCGGTGAAATACGCGGATCTTTCCAAAAGCCGTACCACCGATTATGTCTTCGACTGGGACAATATGCTGGCGTTTGAAGGTAACACCGCGCCATATATGCAATACGCCTATACCCGCGTGCTGTCAGTGTTCCGTAAAGCAGAGGTCGACGAAAGCGCCCTTCTCGCCGCGAAGGTGGTGATCAGCGAAGATCGCGAAGCCCAGTTGGCCGCACGCCTGATGCAGTTTGAAGAGACGTTGAACGTGGTTGCCCGTGAAGGGACACCGCACGTGATGTGTGCCTATCTGTACGATTTGGCCGGTCTGTTCTCTGGCTTCTATGAACATTGTCCGATTCTGAGCGCCGGGAATGAAGAAGTCCGCAACAGTCGTCTGAAACTGGCGCTGCTTACCGCGAAGACCCTGAAACTGGGTCTGGATACGCTCGGTATCGAAACCATAGAACGTATGTAAATCGACGGTCTGTAAAAAACCCGGCAAATGCCGGGTTTTGTTTTTATATCGCCATGCATGATAAAGATCCCCTGAGCCCCCAGGGAGAGGGCCAGGGTGAGGGGTATATGCAGCTCAGGAGGTGGGTTCCGTTCACAGCATCTACCGCCCGCGCCAAAGGTAGCCCCGGCAAGCTTCGCGCCGCCGGGGAAGCTTAGAAATACTTACGCAGATACTCGGTCAGACACAGCATCGCCATGGCCTGACCATACGGCATAGAAGTCAGCGGGATCTGGCGGTAGAACTCGAGATTGCTGCCCATACCGGTACCGAATGAGACCTGCAGCAATTCGCCTTCAGGTGAAATATTCTTCACCACTGCTTTGATCGCTTTCTCAGCAACCTGCGCATATTCCTGGCCAACATAACGCTTACGTACCGCTTTCAGAATACCGTAGGCAAAACCGGCGGTTGCCGACGCCTCAAGATAGGATGTCGGATCGTCGAGCAGCGTATGCCACAGCCCGCTGTCGTCCTGGCATTTCGCCAGCGCAGCGATTTGTGCGTTCAACACCTGTACCAGATAACGGCGTACCGCATTGTTTGCCGGTAAATCCACCAGCTCCAGGAAATCCGGGATGACGATGGTCAGCCAGCTATTGCCGCGCGCCCAACGGGCATGCGCGAAGTTATGGCAACCTTCGTAGTTCCAGCCGTGGAACCACAGGCCTGTCTCCCTGTCCATCAGGTTCTGTACATGCAGCAGGAACTGATAGGTCGCCTCTTCCACATACTCAGGACGGTTAAGCAGCTTACCGATTTTCGCCAGCGGCAGAACAGTCATCATCAGGGTGTCATCCCACATCTGCTGATGGTTCTCTTCTGCCAGAGTGATGTGCTGCATACCGCCGTGATCCGTACGCGGCATCTCATTCATCGCCCACTCAGCCCAGGTCTCCAGCCATGGCAGGAAAGCTGGATTCCGGGTCTCTTCATAGCGATACGCCAGCGTCAGAAACGGTGCCATGGTGTTTACGTTCTTGGTCGTCGCGCCTTCGGCAAAACGGTCAGCGAACCAGCTATCAATCACGTCACGCACCGTCTGGTCACCCGTCTGCTGATAATATTGATACATACCATACAAACCGACGCCGTGGGTCCATTCCCAGCCCGCCCAACCTTTGGTGTCAATCACACGCCCGTCGTCAAGCCGCAGTAAAAACTCGCCGGTGGTGTCGTGAATATTGACCAGATTATGCGTGATCTTCTGAATCAATGATTTCAGCTCGTCGCGGGCGATAAAACGCTCTGGCTGACAAAGTAACGGGCTATGTTTGACAGGCCAAACCTTCATATTCTTAACCTCAGTTGTAAGTCGATTTCAGTGACGCGTTTTCTTTCAGGGAAGGCGCGGCAGGTTTATTACGATTCAGATAGCCGATATTGTTGTTGCCCCACAGGGACTCAAACGGCATGTCGGCCAGCATCTCAACGGTGGCACGCGCTTGCGGCGTTGCGCTTTCCGGAATTACACGACCGGACTCACGCATTTTGGCCGTCTCTTCACGCAGGACGCTGTGGGTTTTCAGGTTCAGTTTGAAACGCAGAGAGACCAGGAAACCGCAGGCCAGCACCAGCAACGTACCGAAGCACATGATCATCAGGATGGTATGGCTCACTTCCGGCACCTGCGTTTTCTGGCCGGAGACAAAACCGGATGCCTGCATCACAATCCCCACCAGCATGACCGCACCGGCCTGAGAGGCTTTCCGGGTCAGGGTCATGATGCCCGCGAAGATCCCTTCACGACGCTGGCCGGTAACCACTTCATCGATATCCGCGATATAGGTATAGGTGTTCCACGGCACGTAGTTGATACCCCCACGGCCCAGACCGGCAACGGCAGACACCAGCAGCAGCAAGGCATAGATGTCGCTCAGGCCCGCCCAGTAGAGGATGGCGAAAGATGCCGCGCTCAGACCAAACAGCACTACCACCATGCGATAAGACGGCGCCGGTCCAAAACGGATGCACAGCGGGATCATGGCGATAACGGCGATAAACTGGAAGATAGCCATGGTGCCCAGCAAGTTAGACGCGACAGACGCTTCCTGCATCAGAACGAAAACAACGTAGTAGGTAAAGACGGCGTTAAAGACGTCCTGTGCGATATAGCCGCCCAGGTACATCCCCAGGTGCTGGCGGAAAATCTTGATGCGCAGCGTTGAGCTCAGCTCAACAAACAGGCGACGCAGGCTCTGCCCCAGCGTCAGGTGTTTTTTCTCAGCTTCGGCACGCAGCGCGGCTTCGGTCCACGCTTCACGCGGACGCTCCCAGGTAAAGCACCAGACAAAAGTCAGCATCAGTGCGCACAGCACAGAGAACACCAGGCTTGCGTAGAAGAAAGAGATTGGGTTGTCTTTACCGAAGTGGGCCAGCAGCAGACCAGGCAGAAACGAGGCCAGGATAGCGGACATCTGCGCCATCGAGATACGCGCGCCAGAGAATTTGGTTTTCTGTTTGAAATCATCGGTCATTTCTGGCACCAGCGTTTCGTACGGCACCAGGATCATGGTATAGACCACATCAAACAGCAGATATGTCAACAGGTAATACCAGAAGCTCATGTCCCCTACCCACATAATGGAGTAGCTGAACACACAGGGGATACCTAACAGGATAAAGAACTTACGGCGACCAAAGCGTTTACCCAGCCAGGTCGAGCCGAAGTTATCGGTTAAAAAGCCCATCAATGGACTCACCACCGCATCCAGTACCCTGGCAGCCGCAAAAATAAACGTCGCTTCGATAGGCGTCAGGCCACAGAACGTGGTGTAGAAATAGAGTAGCCATGCGGCGGTAAGTGCTGTCGTACCCGCCCCCAGGAAGTCGCCCGAACCATAGGCGAGGTAGTTAACCAATCCAATTTTACGTGTTTTCATTGCCGTTAACCCTGTTTATTAGTGAGGGACCTCTGGCAATCCGGCTTCGCCAAAGGTAATGCTTACACGGCTAAAGTAAGAGTATGTGCTTTGGGATACCTTTCTGTTTCTGCCACGACCGGAAGGCAAATGGCAAAAATACAAAGAGTGCCGCAACGCGCTTCACTGATTTATAAAACAGCGTTTCTTTTGGTTCAAAAGGCAGGGTCATAATTTGCGAGCCAGCCATCAGATTCCTGAGAAGAACGATGATGGCTGGTGAAAAGACGAGCGGCTAGCGGTAGTTAACGATAACCTGGATACTGCTAACATTGAAGGCGGGAATCAATCTTCCACCGCCGGGAACTTCCCAGATAAAGCGTAACGGCTCAATCGCGGGCACATCGGCAAAGGCGACAGTGGTTCCGCTCTGGGCGTCGAGTTGCACACAGCGTGTCTGGCTACACAAGCGTGTATTTAACCCCGCAGGCGTCGGGCCGATTAGCTCATAACGCCACGAAACTACCGTCATCAGGCCATTGACCGGCTGCGAAGGGGCAAGAACACGCGATGACATGGCCTGCCCACGATTGCTGAGAATGACCCCGATATTGCTTGCCTGCCATGCGCCGTTTCCGGCGGCATGGACAAACAAAGGCAACGCAAGAAGTAACCCGGCAAGCTTACGCATTATTTGCCTCCGATGGTCGCCGTCATCCGAATAGGACGGTTATCTGACATTTCCATGTTCGACAACACCACCAGTTGCGGCAGGCTGCGCCGCAGGAAGCGAGACAGCAACGGACGTAACGCATGGTTGACCAGCAGTACCGGCGGCGCGCCAAGCATCTCCTGACGCTGCAATGCTTCCTGGGTTTGCTCAAGTAAACGATCGGCAAGGCCCGGCTCCAGCCCACCGCCGCCTTGCAATGCTTGCAACAGCAGGCGTTCGAGCGGCGTATCAAGGCCAATAACCTGCACTTCGCCACTGCCAGGGAACCATTGCTGCGTAATCGCACGGCCCAGCGCCACGCGAACAACCGTGGTCAGTTCGTAGGGATCGGTTTGCAGCGGAGCGTGTTCTGCCAGCGTCTCCAGAATGGTGCGCATATCGCGGATCGGCACTTTTTCTGCCAGCAGGTTTTGCAGCACTTTATGCAGCGTTGTCAGCGTAACAACTCCCGGCACCAGATCTTCGGTGAGTTTCGGCATTTCTTGCGTCACGCGGTCAAGCAGTTGTTGCGCTTCCTGACGCCCAAACAGCTCCGGCGCAAACTGGCCGATCACGTGGTTCAGGTGCGTTGCGACAACCGTACTGGCCTCCACCACGGTGAAGCCCTGGATCTGCGCCTGCTCTTTGAGGGCGCTCTCAATCCAGATAGCCGCCAGGCCAAAGGCCGGGTCGACAGTCTGTTCCCCTGGTAACGAACCTGCTGCGGTCCCCGGGTTAATCGCCAGCCAGCGCCCCGGATAGGCATCACCGCTCCCCACTTCCACCCCTTTCATCAGGATGCGGTAACGGGCAGGCGGCAAGTCCATGTTGTCACGAATATGCACCACCGGCGGCAGGAACCCCATGTCCTGGGCGAATTTTTTACGAATACTGCGGATACGCCCCAACAGTTCGCCATCCTGCTGGAAATCCACCATCGGAATCAGGCGATAGCCCACTTCCATGCCCAGTGAATCTTCCAGTTGCACATCATTCCAGGTGGCTTCCACCGCCTGGTTATTTTCTGGCATCTTGATTGGCGTCGCTTCCGCCGGCGCCTTCTCTTCTTTACCGCGCAGCCACCAGGCCAGCGCCAGCAGACCCACGGTGAAAAGCAGGAAGACAAAGTTCGGCATACCTGGGACCAGGCCAAACAGACCCAGTACCGCGGCACTGAGCACCATTACGCGTGGGTTAGTAAACAACTGGCTAACCATCTGCTGGCCAACGTCTTCATCGTTTGCCACGCGGGTCACGATAACACCCGCTGCGGTGGAGATAACCAGCGCCGGGATCTGTGCCACCAGACCATCACCGATGGTCAACAGGGTGTAACTCTGCGCCGCATCGCCCATCGACAGGCCATGCTGCAACACGCCCACCAGCAGACCGCCGATGACGTTGATAACCATGATCAGGATGCCCGCGACGGCGTCACCGCGCACAAACTTACTCGCACCGTCCATAGAGCCGTAGAAGTCAGCTTCCTGGGTCACATCGGAACGACGACGTTTCGCCTCATCTTCACCGATAAGCCCGGCGTTAAGGTCGGCGTCGATCGCCATCTGTTTACCCGGCATCCCGTCCAGTACGAAACGTGCGCCCACTTCCGCGATACGCCCCGCACCTTTGGTGATAACCATAAAGTTGATGATAACGAGGATGATGAACACCACGATACCGATGGCAAAGTTACCGCCAACAAGGAAGTGACCAAAGGCTTCAACCACCCTCCCCGCCGCCGCCGTGCCGGTATGGCCTTCCAACAGAATGATACGGGTAGAGGCAACGTTCAGCGCCAGGCGCAGCAACGTGGTAAACAGCAATACGGTGGGAAATGCCGCGAACTCGAGGGTTTTCTGGGTGAACATCGCCACCAGAAGCACCATAATCGAGAGCGCAATGTTGAAGGTAAAAAGCAGGTCGAGCACGAATGCCGGCAACGGCAAAACCATCATCGACAGAATCAACAAAATCAGCAGGGGCCCCGCCAGAATTTGCCATTGTGTTGATTTCAGGTTGCCAGGCAGACGCAACATTGCCACCAGATTAGCCATCAGTGTCCTTCTCGTTCATAAAATCCAGCGACTCTGGCACTGGGAGATTTTCAGGTCTGGCCGGGCGTTTGCCCCCGGCCAAATTCCAGCGTTTCAATTGCCATACCCAGGCTAAAACCTCAGCCACGGCCGAGTAAAGCTGGCCTGGGATCTGCTGACCGATTTCAGCATGGCGGTACAGGGCGCGCGCCAGCGGCGGCGCCTCAAGAATCGGAATACGGTTTTCGCTGCCAATTTCACGAATACGCAGCGCAATCAAACCAGAACCCTTCGCAATCACTTTTGGCGCACTCATTTTATTCTCGTCATATTGCAGTGCGACGGAGTAGTGCGTCGGGTTCGTTACAATCACATCGGCTTTCGGCACATCTGCCATCATACGACGGCGCGCCGCGGCACGTTGTAGCTGGCGGATACGCCCCTTAACATGCGGGTCACCCTCCTGCTGTTTAAATTCATCACGGATATCCTGTTTGGACATGCGCAATTTTTTCAGGTGGCTGTAGATCTGCCAGAAGACGTCGAACCCCACCATCGGGATTATCGACAGCACGACCAACAGGCAACACATCCCGGCCAGATTCAGCGCGCTGGCCATCGCAGTGACCGGCGCTTCCATCATCAGGCGCATGATTTCCGGCCATTTATGCCACAGATAAAAGGCGGCCACGCTGCCCATCAGGGCCGTTTTCATGATGGCCTTGACCAGCTCTGCCACGACCTGCGCTGAAAACAGGCGCTTAATACCACTCAACGGGTTAATTTTGGAAAAATTAAACTGTACCGATTTTCCGCTTAATACCAGTCCACCCAGTACCGGGGGAGCAGCAAGCGCCACCAGCACCACACCAGTCACCAGCGGCAATAGCGCCAGCACGGCATTTTTGAGCAACTCGATGAGATGCCCAAGGATCATTTTTTGGTCATTGATAATGCCATGATCAAAACGTAAACCCGACGACATGATACCCGACAGTTTGCGGGCAAACGCGTCCCCACCCATCCAGAGCACGCCCACCCCAACAAAGAGCATCAATATTGATGTCAGCTCTTTCGATCGGGGAATTTGCCCTTCCTCACGGGCCTTCTCTTTTCGGTGGGGTGTGGGGGCTTCTGTTTTGTCGTCGCTATCGTCTGCCACGGCTCAAATCCACGGGTAGATGTTTGATGACATAATGCCAGAGTCAAGTCGGTCTAATGGGCAGAGTAAGGCATAAAAACACGGGGTTTTCGCGATTTGAGAAAAGGAAAAGTACATGTACTTATCCGCCAACGATATACTACCGCGTGGGTCAGAAAAGCTGCTTTTGCAGCGTATGCCTATATAAAAGATATAAAACGTAATTAACACAGGGATGATAACCATGCTGTTCAATCAGGAGCAAAGACGTCATCACACAATGATGTGTCTCGCAGCGGTACTGATTTATCATTGTTTTTTCTTTATTGTGGCACTGCTACCCAATTATGCCGCGCTCTATCATTCAGGTTTTGCTGCGCTATTTGTCGGCCTGGCCGTGAGCTTGCCGTGCACACTCCTGCTCTGGCGATACTACAACCATCACTACCCTTTTATGCCGTTGGGGCAATTTAACCCCGGTTATTTCGCATTGGGCTTACTGGCTATTATCGCACTCAATATTGTCTGGCAGTTTTTGGGGATCGAAGAAGAGTGGGTGGCATCGCTAAAGAGCTACTCGGTTTCTGCGCGTTGGGGGCTGGCGTTCGCCATTTGTTTTATTGCCCCATTTTGTGAAGAGGTGATTTTTCGCGGCTTCTTACTCAACGCCTTTCTGCGCTGGGGACGCTTTGCCAGGCAGCAGAGCATCGTGGTGACTTCGGTAGCCTTTGCGCTTATGCATACGCAATATCACGCGCCAGCCACCTTTATCTGGCTGTTTACTTTTTCGGCTCTGCTTTGCGTGGTAAGAATGACATCCGGTGGGCTACTGCTGCCAATGCTGCTACATATGCTAAATAACACCGCCTCATTTTCCTTGTCCACGATGAGCTAAAAAAACGGGAAGCATTGCTGCTTCCCGTTTTATCAGTATGGTTCAGTGCAAGAGCATCAGAAACCGAGACTGTCGAGCAGATCGTCAACCTGATCCTGGCTTGCCACCACGCCCGCTTTCGTAGCATCAAGCTGCGGCCCATTGAGCAGACTTTCGTTTTCACGTTTCGGACGCGCAGACTGATCGGGAATGTTTTCGATCAGCACCATCAGAAGCTGTCGTTCAATTTCCTGAATCACATCCATCATACGCTTGATAACCTGACCGGTAAGGTCCTGGAAATCCTGCGCCATCATGATGTCTAACAGTTGCGCGTTGGTGAAGCTGGTGTGGCCCGGCACATCCCCGAGGAATTTACGGGTGTCGGTCACCAGTTCACGGGCATCTTTCAGCTCGATAGGATTTTCAAACCACTCATCCCAACGCCTGGACAGGGATTTGGCCCCTTTTTCCATCGCATCCTGATGCGGTTGCGACGCCTCGACGCTATTGAGTGCGCGTTCAGCTGCCTGCGCGGTCATCTGCACCACGTAATCAAGACGATCACGGGCATCAGGAATGGCTTCCGCCGCTTCAGCAATCGCCTGATCCAATCCCAATTCACGTAAACTGTCACGCAGCATACGTGTCAGGCTACCGATACGGGCAATGATATCGCTGGCTGAATGTTCTTCCGTAGGTTTAATTGAAGGTTGAATCATCGTCCAGTCCTCACATGCCGAGTTTCTCGAAAATCTTACCGAGTTTCTCTTCCAGGGTTGCAGCAGTGAAAGGTTTCACTACATAGCCGCTCGCGCCAGCCTGAGCCGCCGCGATAATGTTTTCTTTTTTCGCTTCTGCCGTGACCATCAGTACCGGCAGCGAAGACATGTTGCCGTCAGCACGAATCGTCTTAAGCAGTTCCAGTCCGTCCATGTTCGGCATGTTCCAGTCGGAAATGACGAAACCAAAACCACCGGTCTGGAGTTTGTTCAGCGCGTCAACGCCGTCTTCGGCTTCCTCGACGTTGTTGAACCCCAGCTCTTTTAACAGGTTGCGCACGATACGACGCATCGTGGAAAAGTCGTCGACAACCAGAAATTTGAGCTCTTTATCCGCCATAAAACATCACTCCTCGTTAAATACGTATTGCCTGTCCGGCACTAATTTTTGCCAACATCTGCTGGCTTACCTGGCTAAGATCGACCACTTCGCTGACGCCACCCATATTGATAGCTTCGCGCGGCATGCCGAACACCACACAACTTGCCTCATTTTGTGCAATGGTCCAGGCTCCAGCCTGGTGCATCGCTAACATTCCGGCCGCACCGTCATTGCCCATCCCGGTGAGGATAACCCCCACGGCATTGCGCCCGGCGTATTTCGCGACCGAATGAAACAGTACGTCCACAGCAGGACGGTGACGGTTCACCGGCGGCCCATCGTGGATCTTAATCTGATAGTTTGCCCCGCTACGCGCCAGCTCCATATGCTTGTCGCCCGGCGCAATATACGCATGTCCTGGCAGGACACGCTCACCATCTTCCGCCTCTTTCACGGTGATCTGGCACAGCTTATTCAGGCGTTCGGCAAACGAACGGGTGAACCCTGGCGGCATGTGCTGCGTAATAAGAATACCTGGACTTGACAGCGGCAATGGCTGGAGTACATGACGAATTGCCTCTGTTCCTCCGGTTGAAGCGCCAATGGCCAGCAATTTTTCCGAACTTAACAACGGACCAGACTTCAACGCTGCCGGGGCTGCCGACATGGGTTTATGTGCCGCAAGGCGCGCGCGCGAGGCGGTACGCACTTTTTCGGCGATCATTTCGCTGTAGGCCAGCATCCCTTCGCGAATACCGAGCTGGGGTTTAGTGACGAAATCAATCGCCCCTAACTCCAGCGCACGCAGCGTCACTTCTGAGCCTTTTCCCGTCAGGGAAGAAACCATCACGACCGGCATCGGACGCAGGCGCATCAGTTTTTCCAGGAAATCCAGACCGTCCATCCGCGGCATTTCCACATCAAGCGTCAGCACATCAGGGTTAAATTTTTTAATTAAATCCCGTGCAACCAACGGATCCGGCGCCGTCGCCACCATTTCCATATCGCTGTGGCTATTGATAATTTCGGTCATGATTTGGCGCATCAATGCAGAATCATCGACGGACATTACCCTGATTTTACTCATGCTTTATCCTTACTCAGCGCGTAAACGGTTTGACCACGCAGGCTAAACTCACGCACAAGGTTGCTGAAATTCTCCGAATGCCCGGCAAAAAGTAGTCCGTCAGGCTTAAGCAATGGTGCAAAACGATGCAAGATATCCTGCTGCGTCGTTTTATCAAAATAAATCATTACGTTACGGCAAAAAATCGCGTCAAACGGTCCAGGGACGTTATATTGTTTATCGAGCAAATTCACCGAGGTGAAATCAACATAATTCGACAGTTCCTGACGCACGCGCACCAGACCGGCATGGGGCCCGGTTCCGCGCATGAAGTAACGCTGTAGCTGTTGCGGCGACAGCGTTTTCAATTCATCCTGGCGATATACACCGTTACGGGCTTTTTCCAGCACTTCGGTATCAATATCGCTGGCAATTACCTTGAAACGACCCGGCGCCATACCGAGTGCATCTGCCAACGTAATCGCAATGGAATATGGCTCTTCACCAGTCGACGCCGCGGCACTCCAGACGCGATACTCGCCGGTACGCTTACGGGCATGCTCCGCAAGGACCGGGAAGTGGTGAGCTTCCCGGAAAAATGCCGTGAGGTTAGTGGTCAGCGAGTTTATAAAAGCCTGCCACTCGGCGCTATTTTGGTTCGCTTCCAGCATGCTCAGGTAGCGACCAAAATCATCCAGCCCAAGGGTGCGTAAACGACGAACAAGGCGGTTATAGACCATGTCCCGCTTGTGGTCGGCGAGCACGATCCCTGCGCGCTGATAAATCAACTGACATATTCGACG
Source organism: Citrobacter sp. BDA59-3 (assembly GCF_015167655.1). Classification (NCBI taxonomy): domain Bacteria; kingdom Pseudomonadati; phylum Pseudomonadota; class Gammaproteobacteria; order Enterobacterales; family Enterobacteriaceae; genus Citrobacter; species Citrobacter sp. BDA59-3. The sequence goes on along the minus strand of NZ_CP063427.1, from coordinate 1,927,908 downwards.
AAAATGCGCGTCAGACAGCGCAAGACGCTGAGTCATCTGTTGCATGAGTGATGACGTTTGCCCGGTAGGCATTGATGATGTCATAGCGCCTTCTCATTCTGATTTAGGATACAACCGGCACTCCTTTGGGGAGTACCGCGTCTGATGTAACGACATGTTCTTCTAACTTAAACACAGCCACCAAGGAGGTCAGATGATCTGCCTGATGCGCTAACTGATCGGTTCCCGCGGCGGCTTCTTCAACGAGCGCCGCATTCTGTTGGGTCACCTGATCCATCTGGCTTACTGCCAGTGCGACCTGCTCAATACCCCGGCGCTGTTCATCCGAAGCAGAGGCAATTTCGCCCATAATATCGTTCACCTGGGTGACTGAGTGGACGATCTCCATCATGGTTTGCGCAGAGGTATCCACCAGCACAGATCCCTGCTCAACACGTGAAACCGACTCTTCGATCAGGCCCTTGATCTCTTTGGCAGCCTGCGCGCTTCGGCTGGCGAGGTTACGCACTTCACCGGCAACTACCGCGAAACCACGTCCCTGCTCCCCTGCCCGCGCCGCTTCTACCGCCGCGTTTAATGCCAGAATATTGGTCTGGAAAGCGATACCGTCAATCACGCTGATAATATCGCCAATCTTTTGCGAACTGGCTGCGATCTCATGCATAGTACTTGCCACATTCGACGCCTGCTGCCCGCCCTTACGCGCCGTTTCCGCCGCGCTCTGTGCCAGAACAGATGCCTGACGAGCGTTATCAGCGTTTTGTCCCACAGTCGCCGTTAACTGTTCCATGCTGGCCGCCGTTTGAGCCAGCGACGCCGCCTGTTGCTCTGTACGCGCCGACAGATCGTTGTTGCCTTCGGCAATCTCCGAGATACCGGTATGCATCGCATAGCTGCCCTGGCGAACATCGGTCACAGTAGAACGCAGTGCAGTCTGCATCTTTTTGAGGCTGGCAAAAATGGCTGAAATTTCATTTTTACCAGATACTGCAATCGATCGCGCCAGATTGCCCTCAGAAATACTGTCAAAGTGACTACTGATAATGGCCAGTGGCTGAACAATCATCTTACGCGACCACCACAGCGCGGACGATGTCAGCAACGCGGCCAGAATCACCACCACCACAAAAATCACCGCCGAGCGCTGATAGTTGTTCAGGCCCTCAGCCTTAGCTATTTCCACAAAGTGGTTAATATGCTGCTGCCAGGCCGTAAAGTTTTGATTAAACGCATCCTGGGACTGCTGAACCGGCGCCGACATAAAATCGGATAGCTGGTTACTTTCGAGCCACGCGGCCTGGTGTTCCAGATCGCCATGCCAGGCTATATAAGCGGCTTTTGTCCCTTCCTGCAGACGCTTACCCTCATCGGTCAACGCCGGGATATTCAGAAACTCATTAATACTGTTATCGGCATCTTTCAGATTATCTTTCGCCTGTTTCATCAGCGCCTTGATATCTTCCGGCGGATAACTCAGCGCCGTTAACGTACCGGCTTTATTCAGTGATGTACTGGCCTGTAATAACCAGGCGCGGGTTTGCATAAGCGCGCTGCGCTGGATGTTACTTTTTTCAACTTCCGTTAAATGGGCGGTGCTTTGACGAAACGCCCAAAACGACAATCCGTTGCTCCCTACCTGCAAAACGCCACAAACGATCAAGATCAAAAACAGTGTCGTAGAAATTCGAATACGGTTTAACATCAACGCTCCCATCAGGCGGCAAAGTGCCGCGGGTTAAAGCAGTTAAAAAGTTTCCCAGTTATCGTTTTGTCCGGTCGTTAGCTGACGGGCTCTGGAAGGAACCCTCGTAATGTCTGCCGCCGGATTAAGCGCTCCTTGCGCGATTTTTGTAGGGACAGAAGAGAGACGGAAAGTTGAAACCGCTTGCGTCAAACTGCTGGCTTGTTCTTCTAATGCAGCCGCAGCGGCGGCAGATTGTTGTACCAGCGAGGCGTTTTGCTGCGTGACGCGATCCATTTCGGATACCGCCAGCGCAACCTGGTCGATGCCACGGCTCTGTTCATCAGAGGCCGAAGCAATCTCACCCATAATGTCGTTTACACGGGTTACTGCACTGACGATATCGCCCATCGTCTCACCGGCGCTTTCAACCAGTACCGAACCGGTATCCACGCGGGAGACAGAGTCTTCAATCAGCGCTTTGATTTCTTTTGCCGCCTGAGCGCTGCGGCTGGCAAGGTTACGCACTTCGCCAGCAACCACCGCAAAGCCACGACCCTGCTCACCGGCGCGGGCGGCTTCAACCGCCGCGTTGAGGGCAAGGATATTGGTCTGGAAGGCAATACCGTCGATGACACCGGTAATATCGGCAATTTTTTGCGAACTGGCGGCAATGTCATGCATGGTTTTCACCACGCCATCCACCACTTTACCGCCGCGTTCAGCGGTTTCTGAGGCGCTCTTCGCCAGCAGCGATGCCTGACGGGCATTTTCGGCGTTCTGTTTCACCGTTGCGGTCAGCTCTTCCATACTGGCAGCCGTCTCTTCCAGCGCCGACGCTTGTTCTTCGGTACGCGATGACAGGTCATTGTTACCCGCGGCGATTTCGCTGGTGCCAGAGTGAATAGCATCAGAACCGGCACGCACATTGGTTACCGTATCAATCAATGAGCGCTGCATATGATCAACGCTTTGGGCCAGATCGGTAATCTCACTGCGCCCTTCAACCACCAGCGTATCGGTCAAATTGCCGCTGGCGATTTCACGAATGTGTTTAATGACGGCGGTCAACGGCGCCAGCAGAATGCGGCGAATGCCGTACCAGACCAACGCCAGCACAACGACCAGGGCCAGCGCGAGGGCCGCCATCTGCCATTTTGCAAAGTTATAATCACTTACGCTTTCGTCATAGGCTTTACGATACAGCGATTCGCTTAACTGGGCATATTTGCCCATCGCATCACCGAGACCGTTTTGCATACCCTGCGTTGGCTGCGCAAAGTAGCCATCCATGTTGCCGCCTTCCAGAAACTGCACCAGTTCCGTTAGTCCCGCCGCATAGGTTTTATACTTTTCATCCAGCACCTGACGCGTCTCTTCCATCGCGGGTACCGATGGCATGGCACGGAAGGCATCGTAGTGTTTTGCCGCATCAGCCAGGCTGGATTTCGCGCTTTTTAATAAATCAGTTTTAGCGCTACTTTGTTGGTTGTTCGGGTCCATCATCATACGCGCGGACGAACGGCTCAGGTTGATACGTGTTTGCAGCATCAGTTCCCAGGTTTTCGTCAGTTCGGTCTGTTGCATGCGCAGATCGTTGGAAACCGCAAAGCTTTGCTGATTTTGATTAAGAGAAGAGAATAAAAGCCCGCCCGAGAGCAACTGCAGCAGCGCAAACACTACCAGTACACTCATCAGCATTGTGACAACGCGAATACGGTTCAACATGCTACACCTTCCTGAAAACTTGTTAACGGTGTTATCGGCAAGGGGCTATAGAACTTTACATTTGCGAAAGGGAATTAAACCGTCTCAATCTCATTGTGCGAGGTAACATCCATCAAATGGAATGTTAACGTCTGTAATTTCACTAAAAAAGCCAGCGCGAAAGTCATGTTTTGGTATCTGCCCGTCTGCCTGGGCGGCTCATTTGTCTGTTCCTGTTACAGGTGCGTAACGTTTGATTGATACGATTTTACGCATGCAAAAATCCGGACTATGCGACGGGTTTAGAGGAAATCAGCGGGTAACAGGCAGGAAAGGAAAGAAACCCCCACGCGATGGCGCAGGGGTTTAGAGACGCGCGATTAGGCGACGTGGGTAGCTGCGATATCCAGCAGTGCCATCTCGTCGCTGTTCAGCAGTTTTTCGATGTTGACCAGAATCAGCATACGCTCACCCAGTGCGCCAAGACCTGTCAGGTACTCGGTGGACAGGGTAACCGCGAATTCCGGTGCCGGGCGGATTTGATCCGCAGCCAGCGACAGCACGTCAGATACGCCATCGACAACAATCCCAACCACGCGCTGACCAAAGTTCAGGACGATGACCACCGTGTTATCGTTGTATTCAACGTCAACCTGGCAGAACTTCACGCGCAGGTCGACGATGGGCACGATGACACCACGTAAGTTAGTGACACCCTTGATAAAGTCAGGCGTGTTGGCGATACGGGTGACCTGGTCATAGCCACGAATCTCCTGCACTTTCAGAATATCGATACCGTATTCTTCATCGCCCAGGGTAAATACCAGGAATTCCTGGCCCGATGGCTCGCCAGCCAGTTTTGTTACATTGCTCATACCGGTCATGTTTTTACCTTCTTTTAACTCAGTCAGGCGGCAGTGTGCGCCACACGTTGTTCACGGTTTAATCCCTGTAGTGCCGAAACATCAACAATCAGCGCAACGCTACCATCACCAAGGATGGTTGCCGCAGAAATTCCCGGCACTTTGCGGTAATTGCTTTCAAGGTTTTTCACTACTACCTGATGCTGACCAATCAATTGATCAACCAGCAATGCATAGCGACGACCGGCACTTTGCAGGATAACGACAATCCCCTGCGTAGCTTCGGTTTTCGCGCCATTAACATCAAATACTTTCCACAACTCTACCAGCGGCAGGTACTCGCCACGCACTTCGAGTACGCGCTCGCCACCGGCCAGTGGGTGCAAATCTTCTTCGCGCGGCTGCAGTGATTCCATCACCGCGTTCAGCGGCAGAATGAACACTTCATCGCTCACTTTAACGGACATGCCGTCAAGGATTGCCAGCGTCAACGGCAGCAGAATGCGGATTGTGGTACCTGCGCCCTGACGTGATTTGATCTCAACGTGGCCGCCCATCTCCTGGATATTACGTTTCACCACGTCCATGCCCACGCCACGCCCGGAGACATCGGTCACCTGCTCAGCGGTGGAGAAGCCCGGTGCGAAGATCAGCATGCCGACCTCTTCGTCGCTCATGTTTTCGTGCACCGGCATACCCTGCGATATGGCTTTTGCCAGGATACGTTCACGGTTCAGGCCTGCACCATCATCGGTGACTTCGATGCAGATATTGCCACCCTGATGTTCTGCGGAAAGGGTCAGGTTGCCAATCGGTGATTTACCCGCTGCAACGCGTTTTTCCGGAACTTCAATCCCGTGGTCAAGGCTGTTACGCACCAGGTGCGTTAACGGATCAATGATGCGTTCAATCAGGCTTTTATCCAGTTCCGTCGAGCTACCTTGCAGGGTCAGTTCAACCTGTTTATCCAGCTTGCTCGCGAGGTCACGCACCAGACGCGGGAAGCGGCTGAATACATATTCCATCGGCATCATACGGATAGACATGACCGATTCTTGCAGATCGCGTGCGTTACGCTGCAACTGCGTCATGCTGGTAATCAGGTCGCCGTGGGTAACCGGGTCCAGTTCGTTCGAGCGCTGAGCCAACATCGACTGCGTAATAACAAGCTCGCCGACGAGGTTAATCAACTGGTCAACTTTCTCTACCGCAACACGGATACTGGTTGACTCACTGGCGCGGGCCGGTTTTTCACGACCAGCGGGTTGCTCTTTGGCGACCGCTTTCAGCGCCGCGACAGGTGCAGCCTGGACAACCGGGGCCGGGGCTGAAACCGGGGCCGCCGCCGCTTCTGGTGCGGCCTCTTCAACGGCTTCAACCGTTGCAGCTTCCGCAGACGCGGTTTCCACAGGTACGCTGGCGTTTTCAAAGGCGATCTGGTCTGCTTCTATAACGAAGCACAGCACCGCAATGATATCATCCTGACTAACACCGCCATCCAGCGTGACGCGTAAGGTATCCGTCCCTTTTACAACGTCGGTGAGCGTACCGAGGTTACCCAACTCTTCTTCCAGAAGGCTGACTTCGTTTTCTTTTAGACGCGACAGCACAATACGCAGCTTTCCGTCATCGGCTGGGCTCGCCGGAGCGGCAGCCTCAGCGTCCTGTGCGGCGCTTTCAACAACGGACAATTTGGCGCTATTGGCTGCAGCCGGAACAGCTTGCCCTTTGGCTTCCAACGCTAATTGACGCAACGCATTGCAGATATATTCAAAGCTGGCGGCATCTGGCTCCGTAGAGCTTTTATAGGCATCGAGCTGTTCCTGCATAATATCTTTGGTTTCCAAAAACAGGTTAATGATGTCAGTGTTGAGCTGCATTTCCCCACGGCGGGCTTCATCAAGCAGGTTTTCCATCAGGTGCGTGGTTTCCTGCAAAATGGTGAAGCCAAACGTGCCCGCACCGCCTTTAATAGAGTGGGCGGCACGAAAGATGGCATTGAGTTGTTCAGAGTCCGGCGCTTCTGGCACCAGGTCTAACAAATGCTGCTCCATGTCGGCCAACAACTCGTCAGCTTCATCAAAGAACGTCTGATAAAAATCGCTAATATCCATGCTCACGCAATCACCTCGACTCGGGTTGTGGCGATGTTGTAACTGCCGCCGCAGGCGCGGATGCTGGCGCTGGCGCCGCTTCTGCCTCCGGCTGTGTAATGACGCTTATTGGCACATTCTGGCTTTCGGCGTTCTCATGCAGAATGGCTTCTTCTGCTTGTTTGTTTAGCACCAACAGGCTGATACGGCGGTTGATCGCCTCATTCGGTCCGCGCTCTGCCAGCCTCATTGTGGCTGCCATGCCAATGACTCGAAGCATTTTTCCATCGTCGAGACCCCCAACAACCAGTTCTCGTCGCGAGGCGTTTGCACGATCCGCGGAAAGCTCCCAGTTGCTGTATCCTTTCTCACCGTTGGCGTAGGGATAGTCATCGGTGTGTCCGGAAATGCTAATTTTGTTTGGAATACCATTTAGTACCGGTGCTATAGCCCGCAAAATGTCACGCATATAGGGCTCCACTTCTGCCCGGCCGGTTTTAAACATCGGTCGATTCTGGCTATCGATAATCTGAATACGCAAACCTTCCTGAACAAGATCGATCTTGAGGTGCGGGCGTAAAGCACGCAATTTCGGATCGGCTTCGATCAGTTGGTCCAGATCGCCGCGCAATTTTTTCAGCCGCGCTTGCTCCATGCGTTGTTTGAGATCATCAATGTTCGGCTGTTTTTTAACTTCACCCTGCTGCTGTGTGTAGTCATCGCCACCGCCCGGAATCGGACTGTCGCTATTCGAAATTCTTGGCCCACCCGTTACCGCTGTTGCAAGGGGTGTACGAAAGTATTCGGCAATCTGAATCAGTTCTTTAGGGCTAGAAATTGAGATAAGCCACATAACCAGGAAAAAAGCCATCATCGCCGTCATAAAGTCGGCATAGGCTATCTTCCAGGAGCCGTGCGCTCCCCCGCCATGTCCTTTATGTTTCTTGCGTCTTACGACGACGATAGGATGGGACTGATTTTTCATGCGTCCTCAGTCGTTGTCTGTTGGTTAGGGTTTCTTACCGCGCGCACGTGTTCATCCAGTTCGACAAACGACGGACGTTCGGTTGAGTACAGCGTTTTACGCCCAAACTCGACGGCAATTGGCGGCGCGTAGCCATTCAGATTCGACAACAGTGTGATCTTGACGCACTGCATCATTTTGGTGGTTTCGGCGCTTTTCTGACGCAACACGCTGGCCAGCGGAGAAATAAAGCCGTACGCCAACAAAATACCAAGGAAGGTTCCCACCATCGCGTGGGCAATGAGCGCACCAAGCTCCGCCGCCGGACGGTCCGCCGAGGCCAGTGCGTGAACCACGCCCATAACCGCCGCAACGATACCAAATGCGGGCAACGAATCCCCTACCGCCGCCAGGGCGTTGGCCGGGACTTCCGCTTCACTTTCGTGGGTTTCGATCTCTTCGTCCATCAGCGCTTCAATTTCGAAGGTGTTCATATTGCCGCTGATGATAAGACGCAGATAATCAACAATAAATTCGAGCATGGTGGCATCGGCAAGGATGCGCGGATAGCTGGCAAAAATCTCGCTCTCTTTCGGGTTTTCGATATCCCGTTCAAGGGAGAACATCCCCTGCTGGCGAGACTTCGCCATCAGCCGGTAGAGCAGCGCCAGCAAATCCATGTACATACTTTTTGTGTATTTGGAGCGGCGAAACAGCAAAGGTAACGCCTTGATGGTGCCCTTGATGGCTTTACCATTGTTGCCGACGATAAACGCACCGATGCCAGCGCCGCCAATGATGATAAGCTCGGACGGTTGATAAAGTGCGCCAAGGTGCCCGCCGGTCATCATATACCCGCCAAGGACAGCACCCACAACCACTATGTAACCTAATACGATAAGCACGACATCATCCTTCCGCTAATGACTATGGCAAGGAAGACAAATCGCAGGGTTTTCACGAAAGGCAGGGAAAAAAAAAGCAGCGGTATAACTTCACCGCTGCTGGAGTTTGTCCCACACCTTGTTCGGTCAAACAGCCTGATCGATCTGTTCTTCCAGCAGTTGTGGAATAATATCGGCAGCATCCCGGGAAAGTTTACGTCTTTTTACCGCACGAGAAGGCGGCTGGCATAAACTACAGGCGAAACTGCCAACAGGCTGATGCGCGTGGGTGATAAAGTTACCACCACAGCAGTTACAGCGAGACAACTCCAGCATTCCGCTTTCCACGAAACGTACCAAAGTCCAGGCACGAGTCAGAGCCAGCAGCGGCCCTTCATCAGGCTGAGGGCATTGTTCGAGATAGAGTCGATAAGCTTTGATGACTGCATCAACGCCGCTGCATAACCCGGTTTTTAGTAAGAATTGCCAGGCATTACAGAACATTGAAGCATGAATATTTTGCTCCCACGTCATAAACCAGTCGGTGGAGAATGGCAGCATACCTTTCGGCGGCGGGCTACCACGCAGCTCTTTGTAAAGCTTGATGAGACGACCACGGCTCAGTTGCGTCTCACTCTCCAACATTTGCAAACGTGCGCCCAGCGTAATCAGTTCCATTGCTAACTGAATATCGCGAGCTTCTTGAACAATACTTTTCTCGCTCATGATTACGCCCTTTTCTTCCGGGCTGGTTCACCTGATTGGGTGGATTCATTCAGCAGACGAGTAGAGAGCAGAATGCCGGTATGGATTTGCTGTAAATCATCCACACGGGATTCCTGAGTCAGACGCGTAATGGTCTGATGGTTGTCAAAGCGGAACTGACAAATAACTTGATTTGTTTCAGCGAGCTTAACCATCTGAGGAAGAGTTAACTCTCCCAGCGTATTCGCCATTTCTTCGTTAACACCTAAGCGGAACATGGCGGACGCTTTGTCCTGACTAATTAAACGCTGAGCAAGGAGCAGATATGACAGATTGATGTCATAAATGTGTTTCAGCAACTCGGATGTATGCATTTTTCCCATCCCGAATAACCAACTTGTATCTTATGCGGACAAACCGCACCCCGTGATGTCGCCGGGAAAAAACCCGGTATAAAAAGAAAGGCTAAATGCATAACAGACTTAGGATCTCGTGCGGCAGGTCTCTCGCTCAAATGTTTTTACCTTGCCACACTCTTAATCATTTCTTACAAAGAACTAAGATTTTTCCTAATTCGACGCAACTGTACTCGTAGGTGCTGAGACATACAATGTGACCAGAGTGAAATTTTGGAAAAAATGTGATCCACATCACATAATTTACGCATTTCCTGGTAAGAAATCTATCAGTCTTGCTTCTGAATTGATTATTTTTTGTTCTAACAATCCATTTTTCTATTCTTTTAATGCGAATACTCATTCATATGACATATCGAAATACGGCGCAGTGGTCAGATGTGTACTATCTTTAGGCGTTTAAAATACACAATTCGTCTCTAATAAAGAGACAATAATAAATACCTTTATAAAACAAGAAATTACAAATACAGCCATGCTTATTAATTGCCGCGCGGGATCATTTTAAATTTGTTAATCAGGACGATTAATAATTTAGGGATTTAACTTTAAATTCTTAAAATTTCGCTTAAGCACTTAATTATAATTAAGATGATTAAACTTCAAACTGTCCATTTCATAAGATTAATTAATGAATATTTATGAGTTTCTTCACAAGTTTGTCATATTGGTCTATTGCTACGTTGGCGCAAACGGAGTAATGGTGATATGTGAACCTCATAGATAAGGAGCCAGTCATGGGCTACACGCATCTGTTGGTTGCGGTATCGGCCTCGCCGGAAAGCCACGCCCTGGTGGCAAAAGCGGTGTCAATAGCACGTCCGTTTCACTCCCGCTTAACCCTCATCACACTAACGTCCGATCCCGAAATGTATAACCAGCTTGCGGCACCGATGATGGAGAATGTGCGCGAGATTCTGCAGGAAGAGACGCAACAGTTTATGAACGACCTGGTCAGCCGCGCTGATTACCCCATTGAACAGGTGATTATTACCTCTGGTGAGCTCAGCGAGCACGTGCTGCATACCTGTCGTACACAGGGCGTCGACCTGGTTATCTGTGGGAATCACAATCAGAGTTTTTTTGCGCGAGCAGCCTGCTCCGCTAAAGCGATAGTCGGTTCGTGTAAAGTGGATGTCTTGCTGGTGCCATTAAGCGAATAACCCCTCCCGCGTAACGGAAGGGGCTCTTGTCAGGCCATTTTCGGGAAGGTCGCCACTTTGTTTTGCAGGCTACTGTGAGCACTACGTGGCGTGATGCGCTTTAAATCGCTTATAAACCGTTCTTGCCAGTGGTTGATATCATTTTGCTCAATCACCTTAAGCATTTCAGCATGGCGCGCGATACGCTCAGCCAGCGGCATCGTCAGTGCCCTGTCCATCGCGGCAGCCACATCATCCCGGTCGTAAGGGTTAACAATCAGCGCCGAGGTTAGCTCGTTTGCCGCACCGGCAAATTGCGACAGCACCAGTACGCCCGGATTCGCAGGATCCTGCGCGGCAACATACTCTTTCGCGACCAGGTTCATCCCGTCACGCAGTGGTGTGACCAGCCCGACTTCCGCGTATCTGAAGACTTTCATTAGCACTTTGCGATCAAAGTGCTGGTTCAGATAATAGAGCGGCGTCCAGCCAAGCTGACCATATTTCCCGTTAATGCGCCCTGCTTCCGTTTCCAGTTGATGACGGATGTCCTGGTAGGCCTGTACTTCGCCACGCGAAGTCGGTGCGATTTGCGTGTAGCGAATCTTGCCGTGATGCTGCGGATACTTCTCCAGCAGCGTTTCATAGGCGAGAAAACGCTCCGGCAACCCCTTGGAGTAATCCAGACGCTCAACGGAGAAGATATTCTTGACGTTTTTCAGCTCGTTTTTCAGTTGCGCCAGTTTGGGTGGCAACGGCCCCGAAGCCTGCTGGGCAATCTCTTTCGGTTCGATACCGATAGGGTAAACCTCGGTCTGGAATGTTTTGCCCCATGCGGTATGGTGCGTACCGCCGCGTGTTGTCAGTCGTGTTTGGGTAGACAGACAGTCAAGGAACGCCAGACGATCGCTCTCGGTCTGGAAACCCAGCAGGTCATAGTCACACAACTGCTCAAGCAGTTCGGCATTCGGCGGCAGCGCGTTGAAGATTTCCGGGGTCGGGAAAGGAATATGCAGGAAGAAACCAATACGGTTATTCACCCCACGCTTGCGCAATTCACTGGCAAAAGGCAGCAGATGGTAATCGTGGATCCACAGATTGTCGTCATCTTCTACCAGCGGTAATAACTTATCCGCCAACAGGGAATTTACCCGCTGATAGCCCTCCCATGCCTCACGCTGGAACTTCACCAGGTCCAGGCGATAATGGAAAGCCGGCCATAACACGGCGTTGGAAAATTGAGAATAATATTGCTCGTAATTCTCTTCGCTGAGGTTAAAGGAAGCCCATGTGATATTTCCACGCGAGACCTTTTTCAGCGGTGCATCTTCATCACCAATTTCACCACTCCAGCCGAACCATAATCCGCCCGTGGCTTTTAATGCTCCCAGAATCCCTACGGCCAGCCCACCTGCACTGGACTTTTTATCGTCAGGCGGAGCAATGCGATTAGATACTACGACTAAGCGACTCATAGCCATCTCTCCTGTTTGTTAGCGCCTTTTTTTCTTGTTCTTGATGGTCAGTTATACGTTTAAGCCACTGATGGACGTCATTCACACAACCCAAACGCCATTGCGCGTGAGTTGCACCAGCCCCTACTTTCACCGAAATACCTGATTTCGCGTTCACGACCTCAAAGCCGTGCTCATCCGTCAGATCATCGCCGATAAATACCGGTTTTCTGCCCTTAAACGGCGATTCCTGTAAAAACGCGTCTATAGCGGCACCCTTGTTGATGCCAGACGGTTTAAGTTCGATCACACATTTGCCTGGCTGCATCGCCAGTTGGCCCCAGGTCTCAACCATTTTGCGTGCCAGAGCGAAGATGGCCTCTTCATGCTCCGGTGCCTGCCGATAATGCAGAGCGAACGCCATCCCCTTGGTTTCAAGCTCGGCACCCTTAAGTGCGGCCATTCCCGTAGTCAGTGCCTGTTCCAGCGGCTGGATGATCTCATCTGGCAACGTGACCCGGTGAGTTTGACCGTTGATATCGCGGCGCTCTGCCCCATGAACTCCGGCAAGGGGAAAACGGTAAGGCCTGGCAAGCTTGTCCAGCTCTGCCATTGAGCGCCCTGAGATCAATGCCACCGCGCCATCATTCATTTCAGCAAGGCGTGCGAGCCGCTTGAGAACATCCGGCGGAACAAAAACCTGGTCAGGGTGAGGTTTGATATCAGCGAGGGTTCCGTCAAGATCGAAGAAAAAAGCAAAATTTCCGGAAAAGACAGGCGGTTCAGATAACAGGTCAGCCACCCTGGTTTCCTCCTTAATGGTCAACGGTGAAAGGTCTCATACGATAACCTTTCATTATCATTAGCCATGTAAGTATAGACAGTGTGACGCTGCTCGCCATTTTATGCATAACCCATCAACCATTCTGGCGGTTGATGGGTTACTGGAGGTATGCTTAAAGATCAATCATCATAGCGATGACAGGAGGATTAAACCGTCCGTTTAGCCTTCTGTTTGTAGCGGTCAAAAATCACCGCAGCCAGCAAGATCAAACCACGCACCACATACTGGGCAAACGGCGAGATGTTAAGCAGGTTCATCGCATTCTCTACCGTCCCCAGAATCAGGATCCCGGCAACCACGTAAGAGATTTTACCGATACCGCCTTTCAGCGAAACCCCACCCAGCACGCAGGCCGAAATCACAATCAGCTCATACCCGATAGAGGTCATCGGCTGACCGCTTGTCATACGCGAGGCCAGGATAATCCCTGCCGCCGCGGATACCAGCCCGGACAGAACAAAGATAATGATTTTCGTGCGCACCACGGGTACCCCCGCAAGACGCGCCGCTTCTTCATTGCCGCCAATTGCCAGCGTGTTTCGACCGAACGTCGTTTTGTTTAACAGGAAGCCAAACACGATCAGGCAGGCGACAGTCAGCCAGATTGGCGCAGGCAGCCCCAGCCAGTTGGCATAACCAAGCGTAAAGAAGCTCTCGTCTTCAATACCGACCGCTTTACCATCGGAAATGATATAAGCCAGCCCGCGCACGATTTGCATCGTGGCAAGGGTCGTGATCAGGGCGTTAATTTTCAGCCGGGCAATCACAAAACCGTTAATAAACCCGCTCACCACGCCCAGCATCAGGCCAGCAAATACGCCCAGCCACAGGCTACCTGACATGTTGATCACCACTGCGGTAGTAACACCAGCACAGGCGATGACGGATGCAACCGAAAGGTCGAAGTCACCGGAGGCCAGACAGAACAACATCCCGCAGGCCACCATACCGGACATGGAGATTGCAAGCCCCAGCCCTTTCATGTTCACAAACGAGGCGAAGTTCGGCACAAAAACGGCGCAGCCGATAAACAGTGCGGCAAACACCACCAGCATACCGAACTGATCCCAGATGCGGCCCAGGCTAAAGGCCGATGGCGACTTCGGTGCGCCAGAAGAAGTTACAGATGACATCATATTCTCCTTGCTCAGGCGACAGCCTGGCTAACTTTAGGCATCGCGAGGCTGAGCGCTCGCTGTTCATCGGCCTGACCATGAAGCAATTCACCGGCAATTTCGCCTTCGCGCATCACCACGATGCGGTCGGCGACGCCAAGGACTTCCGGCAGGTCGCTTGAGGCAAACAACACCGCTACACCACGGGCTGCCAGCGCATAGATAACGTTATAGATTTCATGCTTGGCCCCCACATCAATCCCGCGAGTGGGTTCATCGAGCAAAATGACCTTCATCTCTTCCGATAACCAACGTCCCAGAATGGCCTTCTGCTGATTCCCCCCGGAAAGATTCATAATTAACTGGTCGGCACTGGGCGTTTTGATATTCAGGCTACGAATATGATGCTCGGCGTTCTGCGCCTCCCAGCCGTTATTGATCAAACACCCTGCATGGATAAACTTACGCCGGGCGCTGATATTGATATTCTCCTGTACGGAGTGGACGGGAATAATCCCTTCTGCTTTACGGTCTTCCGGGCAGAGCATCATACCGGCGCTAATGGCATGGGATGGTTTCTGGATATTAACCTCAGCACCGTCAATAAAGACTTTCCCTTCGGTAATTCGCGTACCACCGAACAAACCTTTCATTAACTCGCTGCGCCCTGCTCCTACCAGACCGAACAGGCCAACAATCTCGCCGCTGCGTACGGTCAGGCTAATCGGTGTGCGAACACCGGGTGCTTTAACCTGATCGAGGCGTAGCCGTTCATCGCCATAGTCGCGCGGCTGCCAGCCGTAGATGTCGCCCAGGTCACGGCCAACCATCGCCTGTACTAGCTGGTCATGGTTAACCTGCTGCATGTCCGTGAACGTACGGACATAACGTCCATCTTTAAACACGGTAATGGCATCGCTGAGGGCGAAGATCTCTTCCATGCGGTGCGAAACATACAAAATGACGCGCCCTTCTTTGCGCAGCTCACGAATAACCCTGAACAGGTTTTCGATTTCGCGCGCCGACAGTGAGCTTGTCGGTTCATCAAAGGCAATAACTTTGGCGTTACGGGCCAGCGCTTTCGCAATTTCGACCATCTGCCACTGGCCGATGGAGAGATATTTGAGCGGTGTCTGCGGATCAATATCCAGCCCCAGATGCTTGAGTTGCAGACCCGCTTCATAATTAAGGAGTGAGCGGTTAACGATCCCGCTTTTATGGGGTAACTGGCCGAGATAGATATTCTCCGCCACCGTCATTTCCGGTACCAGATGCAGTTCCTGGTAGATGATAGCCACACCGGCATTGAGCGCCGCCGTAGTATCCGCGAAGCTAACATCCTGTCCTTTAATTGCCAGCGTACCGGTCGTCGGTGCGTAATTACCGCTGAGAATTTTCAACAGGGTCGACTTACCCGCGCCATTCTCCCCCATCAACGCGTGGACCTGACCGGCATGACAGTCAAAGCTGATATCGCTCAGGGCCTTGACGCCGGGGAACGTCTTGCCGATGCCGCGGAAGGAAAGATAAGGAGTAGAGTCTTGCATAACGTCTCCGTGAATCAGTTCAGTGTACTTCTGGCCCCCCCTGATAAGGGAGGGCACAACCATCAGAGATTTACTTCACGCCTAACCCTTTTTTCGCCAGCTCTTCTTTGAAGTTATCGCGAGTGATCAGCACCACATCGGTAACCGCAGTGAATTTCGGCGGCTCAACACCTTTGGTCACCCAGTTGTAGAGCAGCTCGCTGGTTTTATAGCCATGCACATCCGGGCTTGGCAGCAGAGAACCGTAGAAGCCGGTCGCCTGCGCTTTCGACAGCTCGCTCACCGCGTCCACACCGTTAATACCAATGCCAATCACATCCGCAGCTTTAAAGCCCTGGCCTTCGGTTGCACGCACGCCGCCCAGGACGGTGTTATCGTTCATACCCAGCACCAGCCAGTGTTTCACTTCCGGATGTTGCACCAGCAGAGAGTTACCGGCATCAAACGCACCGGGGATATCGTTTGATTTTGTCGGTACCTGGTAAATTTGTTTTTCCGGGAAACCCGCGGCTTTCAGCGCATCCATTGAACCGGTGGTACGGCGACGTGCGGTATCCAGTTCATTGGCCGTGATCGCCATAACGCCGGTCGTTTTCACATCCCAGCCGCGTTTTTGCATCTCTTTGTACAATTCCTGACCCTGACGCGCGCCGATTTCGCTGGCGGCCATCATGACCAGAGGCACGGAGGTCATCGGTTCGCCTTTGGCGTTAACGAACTGATCATCCACGGTAATGACTTTCATGTCATAACCGCGCGCTTTAGCAACAATCGCGGAACCTAATTTCGGGTCCGGCGTACAGATAACGAAGCCTTTTGCGCCGCTCGCTGCCAGACTGTCGATGGCATTCAGTGTTTTTTCGCCATCCGGAACGGCGATTTTAATCACCTCAAACCCTAAATCCTTGCCCGCCTTATCGGCGAATTTCCATTCAGTCTGGAACCAGGGTTCTTCAGGTTGTTTTACCAAAAAACCCAGTTTCATTGTTTCAGCAATAGCGGATTGTGACATAACGGCGGCAAGGCCAATGGCTGCTAACGCTTTAGTGAATTTGTGCATGGTTAACTCCAGCTTTGACTTTCTTTTACGTAGGGAAAAATAACTACCGGTTAACTTAAAAGGTCATAAAACAAGGCATTAGGATCCGTGCTTCCCTGGATACCTGTGCTGGCAGTAGTTTTAGCGGGAAATTGATTCTCCATAGGAGAGCAATATCACACCGCAGAATTACAGTAATTCCGTACATAAATTCAGCGGATTAAGACATAAAAATGGGCGTATTTGTCGTACAAATCAGAAGGGTATTAGCAGGATAATCCATAGCTCCAGCTCGGTTATCCTTGTCCCCCGATACAAGGTGTATCGGGGTGTACAGGTTACCAATGGTAATAAATATGATCTGCGTGATCGCGCACGGGGGTTTCATCACCCAGCAAGCGTGCCGACAGGGCAAACGCAAAATCAAATGCGTGGCCAAGACCTTTGCCGCTTAACAGATTGCGGTCTTCCACCACCGGGGCATCAACATACTCACCGTTTCGAACTCCTTGCCACAAATCGCCGGAGCAGACGTAGCGGCGGCCATCCAGCAGGTCATTGCCGCCAAGCACTCTTGCGGCCGCGGAGCAAATCGGGCAAATCAACCTGTTCTGCGCATCGTGATGCTTAACAAATGCGATAACTTCTGTGTTCGCGGCAAGGTTAACACTGCCCTGCGGGCCACCCGGAAGCACCACGGCGTCGTAAAGTGTGTCAGCACGCTCGCTCAGCGTGCTGTCTGCCACCATCGGAATATTGTGATAGCTCACTACCGCACGTGATTGTGCGCAGGCCAGCGTTTCAACCTCGATATTCAGGCGACGCAGAATGTCGATGGTAATAATCGCCTCTGCCTCTTCAAACCCTGGCGCTAACAACACCGCCACTTTTTTCATTGCCTACTCCTTACCCTGTTGTTGTCATCAATTGTCCATACATTAAATCAAAACGGTGTTTCAAAATCGTTCTTAAGTCACATTCTTGCCGCCAGGCGTGCGCAAGTCGTCACTTTTCAGGTAACCAGAGAAACCGCAGGCTTTTGAAAGATAGGTTTATTTGCCTGTCGGAATAAGTGCACCCTCTGTAAGAGAAAACGAATATTTATGACTGAATAAAACTATCATCCACATGTCATATGGGCGAAATGAACAATAACGTAATATAACTCAGGATACGCTTATTCCTCTGTAATCCTTATGCAACTCACGTTGAGGCAGATGGATACCTGAATGGTTTGCCGTATTAATTTAACACGTGCAAAAACTTACTCTGTAATAAGGATATTATTATGATGACCTCTGTAATGACGCAGAAATTGAATACTCAGATGAATCTTGAGTTTCATGCGTCACATCTTTATATCTCTCTTGGCAACGGGTGTATGACGCGCAACCTTCCTGCTATGGGGGTGTTTCTGCGCATTCAGGCGCAAAAAAGTGTGACGCGAATGATGCAACTGTTCGAATATATTAAGGCATCAGGGACCTGGCCGGTTATTAAGGCGGTTGATATGGTGGACAATAATTTTGTTTCTGTTGAGGATATTCTAAGGCAGCTCATGGAAAACCAGGCGCTGCGTATCTGTGCACTGGAATGTCTGGCCGAAGAGATCGCATTGGACACTAATATGGCCACTCTCGAACTCATAAACAACATTCGCGCAGAATATCAAAACAATAACGAAGAATTAAAAAACATTCTCACCATTCAGTATTCCGCTTCCCTTGCCTGTTAATTTTTCCGCGTTACCCCTTCCTGTCGTCAGTCGATGTTTAATCCCCCCACCGACTGACCCATTACTTTGCCAGGGTATGAATTATTTGTTAATAAAAAGTATATAAGTTATTGCTTTTATTAATTTTGCTCAAATTGGATCTGGCTCTCATTGAGAGACGTTACAAAATGTAATGATCTATTCAATGTATTAATGTCCAGGACAAGGTGAGTCATGATTACCATTGAATTTATCATTATAATTCTCTGTTTATTAATAGGGACACGTTTTGGCGGGATGGGGCTGGGTTTAATCAGCGGTATTGGTCTTTTTCTCCTGAGTTTTGTATTTGGTCTGGAGCCGGGCAAGCCGCCAGTTGATGTTATGCTCACGATTCTTGCCGTTATTGGTTGCGCGGCTACGCTGCAAACCGCAGGCGGTCTGAACGTGATGATGCAATTTGCGGAGCGGTTATTACGTCGCCATCCCCAACATATTACGTTGCTGGCACCGTTCACCACATGGACATTGACGTTTCTCTGCGGTACCGGGCATGTGGTCTACACCATGTTTCCTATCATCGCCGACATTGCGCTTAAGAAAAATATCCGCCCGGAACGTCCGATGGCCGTGGCTTCTATTGCCTCGCAGATGGCGATTACCGCATCGCCGGTCTCCGTTGCCGTCGTGTCGCTGGTCTCCATTCTTGCCGCGCAACACGGCATTGGTCATGCCTGGAGTATCCTTGAAATACTGGCCGTCTCTGTCCCGGCCTCGCTGTTCGGGGTCGCTATCGCCGCGCTGTGGAGCCTGCGCCGTGGTAAAGATCTGGCAGACGACAAAGAATTCCAAGAAAAATTAAAAGATCCGAAACAGCGTGAATTCATTTACGGCGGTAGCGAAACACTGATGAATCAGCGCTTCCCCAAAGAGGCCTACTGGTCAACGTGGATCTTTTTTGCCGGTATCCTGGTCGTGGTATTACTCGGCGCACTCCCGCAATTGCGCCCCGCTTTCGACGTAAAAGGTAAACTCTCGCCGCTGTCTATGAACCTGGTCATTCAGATGATGATGCTGATTGCCGGTGCCGTGATGCTGATGGTCTGTAAGGTCAACGCTTCTGCTATATCAGGCGGTGCGGTATTCAAAGCGGGAATGGTGGCTATTTTCTCGGTGTTTGGTGTTGCATGGATGAGTGATACTTTTTTCCAGGCACATCTGAACGAACTGAAAATGGCGCTGGAAGGGGTCGTGAAAAGCCATCCGTGGACCTACGCTATCGTGCTGTTTCTCGTCTCGAAACTGGTAAACAGCCAGGCCGCCGCACTGACCGCCGTTGCGCCAATGGGTCTGATGCTGGGCGTTGAACCCAAAATGTTGATCGCCTTCTTCCCGGCCTCGTACGGCTATTTTGTTCTGCCGACCTACCCGAGTGACCTGGCCTGTATCGGCTTTGACCGCTCAGGCACCACGCGTATCGGCAAATTTATCATTAACCACAGCTTTATCATTCCGGGTCTGATTGGCGTGAGTTGCGCCTGTGCTGCCAGCTACATGTTGGTCTCGGCTTTCTTCTGATAAGTAAAAAGCGGCGAAGATCGCCGCTTTTATCATCCTTCCGCCTTTTGTTGCGGACATAAAAAAACCTGCCTCGGCAGGTTTTTTTATCATCAGAACATGGCACCCGGGGGTACATCTTTGAAGGTTTTGCAGTAGGTTTCAAAAATGCTTTTCAGGATTTTGCGCAGTTTCATGTTTTGCTCCGGCGATTTGTTATGCAGGTGTTATCGGTTGATGTGCATATAATATGACCTCCGTCACAAAAAGCAATATTTACGTGATAGAAATCACGTTTTATTTTTAAAGAAAAACGGTTTTTGTTAAAAATTCGTGTAGAATCTGCGACTTACAATCTAAATTTTTTTGTATTTTTAAAAAATAATTGGGCAAGTTAAGGAAATAGTGGCGGGTAAACACGGAAGGGAAAGCAGAGGCCAGCGTGTGCTGACCTCAGGGGTATCAGGCGAGGATCTCACGCACGAAAGCTTCGATGGCTTTATCCTGGCAGTTTTCAAAGAAGCACTGCTGGAAACGCGGGCCGGAAACGGCGGTTTTCACCAGTTCCGGATCGATGGCGCGCAAGGTATCAAGGTAGTTCTCTTTGACTACCGCCGCTTTTACCTGGTTGAGGATACCGGCATTACGCACCTGCGGCTCTTTACGTTCCGGCGGGTAGCCTTCACCTTTACGGCCCGTGAATGCTTTTTCAAAGATAAAGCGCACATTCAGCTCCGCGCCCCAGCCAAACCCTTTGGCGAACGGCAATGAGAGCGCGTTGCCATTATTAATCTGGGCAAAGAGGAAAGCGTCAGCCGGATCAATACAGTAGCCACAAATAACGCCTGGATGAATATTCAGGGACATCAGCGCCCCCTGCCCTGTACCGCAACCCGTCACTACAAAGTCGACCGCTTTAGCATTCAGCAGAATACTGGCCATAATACCAAGGTGGATATAGGTCAGGTGATGATCGTTCTCGTCACTCATACCCACATTGAAGACCGGAAAATCTTTTTCATCCGCAACCGCTTTCAGTTCTTTAAGGATGACGGCGTTTTTCCCTGCCTGGCTGTTTTCCATCATCAGTGCAATCTTCATCTTCATCTCCTGGTTAATGCATTAAGTTGCCAAATTGGATCAACCTTACTACCTGATAAACAGACTTTCAAATTTAATGAAAAATAGTTTTAAAAAAGTAAATTGCGTTCACAGTTTTGCCTGAAATGGACCTGATTGCCCCGTCGTTGCACGTAAAAAGGTCAGTTAAGCAGGCTATTCTGCCGATTGCCCGCGTAATAAGTCGGTAAGATGCAACAATGCCCATATGAATCAGAGCGCTTTCATGAACAAAATCCTTGTTGCCGCCTCGCTGCTACTGCTCGCCGGGTGCTCAATAACCAAAGAACCCAAAGTCAGCAATGTTGATACGACCAATGGTCTGATCCGTCTTAGCTTTAATCAGGCGATGATGCAAAACGCACACTATGACGAATACACCACGCAGGGAACCGCCAACAAGCAGTGTCAACAAATGGGCTATGCGACCGCAGTGGCCTATGGTCAGCCCATTTCGACCTGTAGCCTGATCAGTGGCTCTGTCTGTATGAACACGACCATCACCATTCAATACCAGTGCCGTGGTATGGCGCTCAACAACGTGCCGGCCGCCAGAGCCTGGTAACAATTAATGCCAGTGCTCCACCGCTGGCATTACTCTTTATTTAAATAAAAGAATAATTATCATTTCCCCGGTTATTTTCCTGCAATGCGTGTTATTCCCATTCTCATTTTTAATAAAAATTATTTTTTATTTTACCTTTTGCAAATAATTAAATAACAAATTATAGTGGCCGCTCTTTACCTCTTTTATTATTTTTCGGAGTGGCGCCATGCTTAAAGCTGAAATGATTGAAAAACTCAATGAGCAGATGAACCTCGAACTTTTTTCGTCTCTGCTTTATCAACAAATGAGCGCCTGGTGCAGCTATAACAGCTTTGAAGGTGCCGCCGCATTTCTGCGCCGCCATGCACAGGAAGAGATGACGCACATGCAGCGTCTGTTTGATTATCTGGCAGATACCGGCAGCTTACCGCGCATTAACACTATTCAGTCGCCGTTTGCCGAATACGCTTCGCTGGATGAATTGTTCCGTGCGACTTACGAACACGAGCAGTTGATCACCCAGAAAATTAACGAACTGGCGCACGTCGCAATGACCTCGCAGGATTATCCGACGTTTAATTTCCTGCAATGGTATGTAGCGGAACAACATGAAGAAGAAAAACTGTTTAAATCCGTTATTGATAAACTGACGCTGGCGGGTAAAAGCGGCGAAGGTCTTTATTTTATCGATAAAGAACTGTCTACTCTCGACACCGCAAATTAAGCAAAATGCGGTAATGACTCTACATTACCGCATTATTTTTTAGTGCTGGCAGATTTTACTTTCGTGGGTAGAAAACCCATTTTCAGCAGGAATAAATTTCCCACGCGATGCCAGAAACGCCACCAGCTCCGCTGCCGTCATATCCTCTGCTGAACAGGTATGAAAACGGGCATCCTTACCAAAGCGCATACAGATTGCCGCTTCCAGGCTTTGCTCTGAATAACGCTCCCCTGATTCCAGCATCATATTAAGTACTTCATGACCATGAATTGACGCCATACACCCTCCGCTTAAAAGATGCATCATAGACACATCTTTATAAGGGTTTATTGCGCTGAGACAGGTTTACCTGCATTGCGCACAGACTGTTGACCGCCAGCCAAACGACCAAAGGTAAGCACCTTTTCCCATGTAATTATTTATTTACACTTTTTGTAAGCCCGGTTTGACGCAGATCGGTTTTTCACATACTCTGCGCCGCATATTTGATAAAGAATACGGTTTGAATCCAGAGGAAAGTGTGAAGAATCGAGCACTTGGCAGTGTTTTTATTGTGGCTGGTACCACTATTGGCGCAGGGATGCTGGCGATGCCGCTGGCCGCCGCCGGGGTCGGGTTTAGTGTAACGCTGGTTTTACTCTTCGCCCTGTGGGGGCTGATGTGTTATACCGCGCTATTATTGCTCGAAGTCTATCAGCACGTGCCCGCCGACACAGGGCTCGGTAGCCTGGCGCGACGTTACCTGGGGCGTTACGGGCAGTGGATCACCGGTTTTAGCATGATGTTTTTGATGTATGCCCTGACGGCGGCTTATATCAGCGGCGCCGGTGAGCTGCTGGCGTCCAGCCTCAGCGTATGGACTGGCATCAATGTTTCGTCATCAGGCGGGGTATTTTTGTTTACCTTTGTCGCCGGTGGCGTGGTCTGCATTGGCACATCATTGGTCGATTTATTCAACCGTTTCCTGTTTAGCGCTAAGATTATTTTCCTGGTGGTAATGCTCGCGCTGCTCCTGCCACATGTTCATCAGGTGAATTTACTCACCCTGCCACTGGAAAAAGGGCTGGCTCTCTCCGCCATGCCGGTGATTTTTACCTCTTTTGGTTTTCATGGCAGCGTGCCGAGCATTGTCAGTTATATGGGCGGTAACGTTCGCAAGCTGCGCGGGATATTTATCACCGGCAGCGCGATCCCGCTGGTCGCCTATATTTTCTGGCAACTGGCGACCCTGGGCAGTATTGAGTCTTCAACCTTTATGGGAATGCTGGCTAACCATGCCGGGCTGAATGGACTTCTTGGGGCGCTGCGCGAAGTGGTTGCCTCCGCGCATGTGGAACTGGCTGTTCATCTGTTTGCCGACCTGGCGCTGGCGACCTCATTTTTAGGTGTGTCGCTTGGTCTGTTTGATTACCTGGCCGACCTGTTCCAGCGCCGCAACACGGCTGTCGGGCGTCTGCAAACCGGCGCGATCACCTTTTTGCCCCCGCTGGCCTTCGCCCTCTTCTATCCGCGCGGTTTTGTGATGGCGCTCGGTTATGCTGGCGTGGCGCTTGCGGTGCTGGCCCTGCTGATCCCCGCCCTGCTCGCATGGCAAAGCCGTAAGGCGCATGGACAAGCGCAATATCATGTTCTGGGCGGGAGACCCATGCTCTGCCTGGTGATGGCCTGCGGCGTGACCATTATTGCCGTACAGTTTGCGATTTCAGCAGGCTTGCTGCCGGAAGTGGGATAATAAATCGGGCTCACCAGGAGCCCGGTTTTTTTAGTGTAGGCAGCAGCTTTTGAATTTCTTACCGCTGCCGCACGGGCAAGGATCGTTACGCCCGACTTTTACACCATTCACCTGCGGTTTCTGAGCAACAGGCTGTTGTGGATTCGCCGACCAGTACTCATACAGACGCAGAGCGGCAGGCCTGATAGCCTCTACGCTTTCATTGAATTCCTCTTCGGTGAATTCATCCAGACGCTCAAAGTTTTCTTCCAGCCCGTGCAAGGCAATAATATCCAGATCGGCCTTACGCTCCTCCGGCAAGCCTGACCAGTCGGTTAGCGCCACGCCGCGCATATAGCCAAAACACCACTCTTCAACCACCGTGTAGCTCTTACCGTCCACTTCGTTGTAACCAAAGACGGGTTCAAACTGATCCGGGTAATCACTCAGGCGCTCGGCAATATCGTTCAAATGTTTAAAGCAGAGATCGATAAAGCGATTCATTTCACGATCGTTTTTCCAGCGCGGAATGTTCTTTTCGCCGCCCCATACAGCCACCAGCCAGCGATCCGGCTCGACAACCACCGGGCCGGATAATACGGCGGTCAACATACCATCCAGCTCCGCCACATCGAGTACGGACTCATCGCTGTGGCCATAAGCGACCAATGTCTCTTCCAGCCACTGCAATTCATTTTCATTTAACGGGCCTTCGGTCATTTACGACTCTCCTGATGGCATAAGGGATAAAAAAGAAGGGTATCACAGAAACGATAAGCGTAAAAAAGCCGGGACAAGCCCGGCTATTTATAATCAGGATTCTGGCGTCAATTTTTCGTTGCGCTGAACGGCCTTTTAATTGATGACCGTATGCAAAATCACCGCTTTAGTGTCAGGGTCGATAAGCTGTACATCATCTTTTACCAGCGTTGCCTCAATGGTATTACGATCGCCATTAATGCTGTCGATATGGATGAAATATTTCGCTGAGGTGCTGACATTTTTGCCTTTGCCTTTGAAATCGGCGAACTTCGCAGAGATCTCACGGGCCTGATCGTCAGGAACCAGCACTGTGCAGCCACGGACGGTCTTATCGACAGATAACGATACACCCCGTTCATTGACGGTGATGCCCCCGTTCATGTTGCAAAGGAAGTTATGATATTCATAGCCTTTCTTTGCAAAATCATAGCTGCTATCGGTAAGGGTGAAGATCCCCATATCGTTAATTTTGATAGCGTTTTCACCCGACGCTGTTTTCAGCTTCAGGAAGTCCTCATCATGATAAGAACCATCGGTGGTGGAATAAATCACGATATTTTTGATGTCTTTATATTGCGCGATTTTTGCTTTAATTTGCGGCAGTTCTTCTTTTTTGATGTCTTCTTTCGCAAATGAATCGCTGGTATTGTTCCATTTATTGCTAAAGAGTCCCATCAGTTCATCATCGTTAAACTGGCGCGGTGTCTGGGCAAAATAGATATAAAAGAGATCTTTTGTAGAAATCGGCTGATATTCGCTGTCGGCAACGTTTTTCAGCGCCTGATCTTTTGCATTTAATTCTGCTTCATATTTATCACGCCACGCCTTTTGGCCCGCCGTCGGCTCGACTTTACTTTGCTTCATGTCGGTCAGCGCGAATTTCCCTTCGGTGATAATTTTCTTATCAGCCTTAGTGATGGTATAGGAGACCGGCGTTGAGAAGGCTTTACCGTAAATCTCATCACTGCTGAAATCAGCCTGGGCACTACAGGTCAGGCTGTCCTGGCCTGTTGCAGAAAGCGTCGGGTTACTTATTTTCAGAACGTCAGTCTGGCCAAAGCCTTTGTTAAAGGTATCAGCGGAATAGAGAAAACTGTCATCAATACGACTTTTTCTTCTCAGCTCCGAATCAGTAATGCTTTTGGTCGAGTCAACGTTACGATCGCTAAAAGGATAATAGTTAAAGGGATGTTGGGTTAAAAACTCACTGGTGCCCGCTTTGAAGTTGTTTGTTAATTGCTCAATTGCCTGCGGCGACTTACATAAAGTCTGAGCTTCTTCGCTTGTCAGTTCAGAAATCTTTTTATCTTCAACCGCTTTATCGCAGCCGACCAATACGACTGACAACCCTAAAATACATACAATCCCGCGCATAATTCCCTCTTAAAATAATGACACTTTTACTTTATGTTCCGCATTTACCAGCATCACCTAAAAACAATCAGTGGCAGCGCCCGATCCGTAGAAGTTGTTAAATACAGCTAAGGCGAAATAGCCAACGGCAATGTTGATAATTAAAAAGCGGCGCATAACACTAACAGGATTATCAGACGACATGTACCCACCTGTTTTAGTACATGAAAAACCGATGAGTGATTTTATTTAAAGCAAAAAAAAGCCCGGTTTCCCGGGCTCTTATCATGCGCTAAAAAGCTTAGTAGTAGGCTTTCAGCGTTCTCTGGCAGAGTGCGGAGCGGACGCAATCGTCTGTGGTGAAACGCACCACCCCTACCATCTCATCTTCCTCAAAACGCGACAGCGCATCGCTCAGACCGGACTGCACCCCACGGGGCAAATCACACTGAGTCACATCACCGTTGACGATTACCGTCACATTTTCCCCGAGGCGCGTTAAGAACATTTTCATTTGCGCAGCGGTCACATTCTGAGCCTCGTCAAGAATGACAACCGCATTTTCAAAGGTACGTCCGCGCATATAGGCGAACGGCGCGATCTCTACCTTACCAATCTCTGGTCGCAGGCAGTATTGCATGAAGGACGCACCCAGCCTTTTCACCAGCACATCATAGACGGGCCGGAAATAAGGGGCGAACTTCTCCGAAATATCACCAGGTAAGAAGCCGAGATCTTCGTCGGCCTGCAGAACCGGTCGGGTTACAATAATCCTGTCCACATCCTTATGAATCAGGGCTTCCGCCGCTTTCGCCGCGCTGATCCATGTTTTACCGCAGCCGGCTTCCCCGGTCGCGAATATCAGTTGTTTACTCTCGATAGCATTCAGGTACTGCGCCTGAGCTTCATTACGCGCAACAATCGGTGAATTATCACGGCTATCCCTTGCCATTCCAATTGCTTCAACGCCACTCATCTGCACAAGCGAGGTGACCGACTCTTCTTCACGCTGTTTGTGACTGCGCGAATCGCGTCTCAGCACACGTTTAGCTTCACGACGAGCTTTGATCACTGCTTTCTGTCTTCCCATGGATAGCACCTTGAGTTGTTGGTTTACATCACACGCACCAAAATCGGCACGATTATGCGCACGAACGTCTGAGGTTTGGCTTCCTTTTAAGCCATGTCTTGCCTTTGAAATTGACATAACAAAGCAACCGTCATCAGCGCTTGCCATGTCGGTTAAATCAGAAACAGGAATGAAGGAGAGAAATTCAGAGGTGAAGCGTTTACTGCCGGAGTGTGCATCCCCAAGCCGGGTGTTGCGCTGTTTGTTGGTGTTACGTCCAGTTGTGGACTTTACCATCCGCGATCTCCAGGTGACGACATCACCGCAGGGCAGTAATTCTATGTAATAAGTACATCAGGAATTAGCATAAACGCAACATTATTTTCACCGAAAGGTAACGAGCGTTTACCCTGCGCTATGGAAAAGAGTGTCTACGAAGAATATTACAGAAAAATAACAGATACTTTCTCATACGAAAAATCGATAGTTTGATGGCAGAAAAAGTGTGAACGGATGCTACAGATAAGAGATTATCCTGCCTGGCTTCAGGCAGGATTCTTTTTTCAGGCTTCGAGCAGTGCTTGCCCGAGATACTGGTTTTGGTCTTTAACCCCTGGCAACACGAAGAAGTAGCCGCCGCCGATGGGCTTAATATACTCCTCCAGCGCTTCGCCATTGAGACGTTTTTGCACGGTCAGAAACCCCTTCTCCAGGTCGTGCTGATAGCAGACAAACAGGAGTCCCATATCAAGCTGCCCGGCATTGGTGACGCCCAGGGAATAGCTATAACCCCGGCGCATCATCAGGCTCGACTGCGTCTCTGGCGTACGCGGATTCGCCAGACGAATATGGCTGTCCAGGGCAATCACATCGCCGCCGGGGTCGCTGGCGTAATCGGGGACATCATGCTCGTTGTGCATCCCCAGCGGTGCGCCGGTTTGCTTATCGCGACCAAAGATAGTCTGCTGCTCTTTGAGTGGCGTACGATCCCAGAACTCCACGTGAAACTGAATGATACGCACGGCCTGATAGCTACCACCCACGGCCCATGCAGGCTCCGCCTGATCGTTTGTTACCCACACAACCTTGTCCATCAGCGCGTTATCACTGCTGTCCGGGTTTGCCGTGCCATCCTTAAAGCCCAGCAGGTTTACCGGCGTCTCCTTTCCTTTACTGCGCGCGGCGTGGTCGGAGATAAACCCCTCTCGCTTCCAGCGAACGCTCAGTAAATCAGGCGTGTGTTTAATCAAATCGCGCAGGGCATGAATCACCGTGTCCTGGGTATTGGCGCAGATTTGCACCAGCAGATCACCATGGCTTAATGAAGAGACCAGCGCATCGTTGGGAAAGCGCTCCATCTTTTGCAATTTTTTCGGTTTTTGCGCACGCAGGACAAAGCGGTCATCGAACAGAGAATCACCCAACGAAACCGTGATGGTCAGATTATCCGGTGCGATAAACGGCCCGAGAATACCGGAATCCATCGGCGGCAGGCGCGGATTGGGGGTTTCCGGCGCCGGCCCCCCTTCGGTCAAAAAAGCGATACGTTGCGTTAACAGACGAAACAGACGCTGCAAATCGGCTTTGTCGGACGCCAGAACATCAAACGCCACCAGCATCATCGACGCCTGTTGCGGCGTCAAAATCCCGGCCTGATGCTCACCATAAAAGGGCTGCTTTTCCATGCGCGCATTCGGGGAGAGTGTGCCTGGCGCACTTTGCGGTTTGGCCGCATGCGCCACCGGGCATCCTCCTGCCAGGGCAAGGGCGCCTCCCAGCGCGCCCATACCTTTTAATAAACGGCGACGCGAAGGCTCGCTAACGCCGTACTCTTCTTTGTCATTCATGATAGTTAGTCCAGACCGAGCACACCGCGCAGTTGAGCGAGATCTTCCGCCAGCGTCGTGATCGGCCCTTTAAGCGCGTTACGGTCGGCATCCGTCAGCTTGTCATAGGTCTCATAGCCGTCTTTGGTACGGTATTTCGCCAGAATAGCGTCGACTTTTTTAAAGTTCGCATCCACTTTACCGAGCAGTTCGGCGTTGTTTTTCTGCAACTGCGGACGCAGCAGGTTGACAATTTTCTGCGCGCCATCGACGTTAGCCTGGAAATCCCACAGATCGGTATGGCTGTAGCGGTCTTCTTCACCGCTGATTTTGGTCGCCGCGACCTCTTCAATCAGACCCGCAGCGCCACCCACCACTTTTGACGGCGGGAAAGCCAGCTCGCTGATGCGTTTTTGCAGTTCCTGCACGTCGGTGTAGAGCTGGTCAGCATAGGTGTCCATGCCTTTCACCGAGTTGTCGCCAAACAGGGCTTTTTCCAGACGGTGGAAACCGGTGAATTTCGGATCGTCCGCCTTCTTCTCATAGTCATCTTCGCGGGCATCAATACTGCCGTCCAGGTCGGAGAACAGCTCAGCGATCGGTTCAATACGCTCATAGTGCTGGCGCGTCGGGGCATACAGCGATTTCGCTTTTTCGATATCGCCCGCTTTCACCGCATCGGTAAAGGCTTTTGTCCCTTTTACCAGTTCGGCTGTCTCGGCCGTCACGTAGGCTTTATAGTCGGTGATAGCAGTGCCAAGGCTCAGCAGCGCTTCGCTTTTTGCCGCATCCGCCGTCGCCTGGCCTTTAACGATGAGTTTGCCTTTCGGGTTGGTAAGCAGGCCGCAGGTCATGTCATATTCACCCGGCTGCAGGTTAGCGGTCAGCTTCTGGCTAAAGCCCGGCGCAATGTTTTCGCGCTCTTCAACCACCAACACCCCTTTAAGGATTTCCCACTCCAGCGCTTTCTGACTCTGGTTGACGATGAGGAACTGCGTTTTACCCGCGTTGACCGTCAGATTCATCGGCTCACACTGCTTGTCCGTGACGGTCACTTTTACCTGAGGGACATCCGCTGCATGGGCAGCAAACGCGCAAGAAAGCAGCGTTGCGATCCCTGCCTGTAACGCACTACGACGAAAATGAATTGCCATGACCCCTTCCCTTCTTAAAGTATGTTGTAACTATAATTCACCCGGTACAGCGATTATTGTGCAGCTCTGGAAGGCTGCGAGCCTGAGCGCGATGGCATGACATACAGCACCAGCGCAGGAATTAAGTAGAGGAACCAGACGCCAACTTCGCTGACGCTCGGTGTCTCCTGATAGCCGAAAATGCCTTCCAGCAGCGTGCCCGTCAGAGAGTGCGTGGTCAGCACGTTGCTCAGATCGAACGCCACATCCTGGAAGTGGTTCCACAGTCCGGCCTCATGAAAGGCGCGAATCGCCCCTGCCGCCAGACCTGCCGCAACCAGCAAAATAAACAGGCTGGTCCATTTGAAGAACGCACCGAGGTTCAGACGAATGCCGCCCCAGTAGAGCAGGAAGCCGAGTACCACGGCCGCAACCAGCCCAAGCACCGCGCCCACAGGCGGCCAGATCCCCACATCTTGCTGGAATGCCGCCAGCAGAAAGAAGACCGATTCCAGCCCTTCGCGCGCCACGGCGAAGAAGACCATCATGATCAGCGCCCAGCCATGGTTGTTTCGGCTGGCGAGAGCGTTATCCACCGCCTGCTCCAGTTGCACTTTGACGTTACGGGAGACTTTGCGCATCCAGAAGACCATCCATGTCAGGATCACCACGGCAATCACCGCGACAATACCTTCAAACAGCTCCTGCTCTTTCTGCGGGAACTCACCGGTGGTTTCGTTAATGATGATGCCGAGCGCCAGACATAGCGCCGCGGCGAGGAATACGCCAATCCACATCACGCCAATCCAGCGTCCGCGCTGAGTGCGCTTGAGGTAACTGGCAATCAAACTTACGATCAGTGCCGCTTCGAGGCCTTCACGTAACATAATGAGAAATGGAACAAACATGCGGACGCCTCTGCTGTCATCAATGGTCAATTGCTGAAAAGAAAAGTAAATTTCTTTGATAGTGATTATCATTACGAAAAAAAGAAACTCAAGCGAAAATTAATCTGAATAATGAAAGGATGTAACCGGGTCGCAAACTTAGACTGATCGAAACGGCTGTTATGCAGAATCAGAAGGTATATGGCAAAAAGTTAGCTTACAAATCATTAACTTTTTGTTTACTGAGTATACGGGCTGTGGCTAAATGAGCGCCCCAATTACCTGCACAATTTTCGACATGATCAACTTCCTACATTTTCTGCTGGCGCTGGTCGTCATTCTGGCTCTGGCATGGCTCACCAGCTTTGACCGCCGCAAAGTTCGCGTGCGCTTTATTCTGCAATTAGTGGTTATTGAACTGGCGCTGGCATGGTTCTTTTTGCATGCGCAAAGCGGACTGACGCTGATTAAATATGTCTCTGGCTTTTTTGAAACACTGCTCAAATTTGCAGGTGAAGGCACCAGCTTTGTCTTTGGTGGGATGAGTGAAAAAGGGCTGGCGTTTATTTTCCTCGGCGTTCTGTGCCCTATCGTCTTTATTTCCGCGCTGATCGGTATTTTGCAGCACTGGCGTATTCTGCCGATTTTTATTCGTCTTATCGGCACGCTGCTGTCAAAACTCAACGGCATGGGCAAGCTGGAGTCGTTTAACGCGGTCAGCTCGCTGATCCTTGGCCAGTCGGAAAACTTCATTGCCTACAAAGGGATTCTGGCCGACCTGTCCTCACGTCGTCTGTTCACCATGGCCGCAACCGCGATGTCGACGGTATCGCTGTCGATTGTCGGCGCCTATATGACGATGCTGGATGCCAAATATGTGGTGGCGGCGTTAATCCTTAATATGTTCAGCACCTTTATTATCCTGTCAGTCATTAACCCGACGCGCCCGGAAGCCGAACCGGAAATTAAGCTGGAAAAACTCCACGAATCACAAAGTTTCTTTGAGATGCTGGGGGAATATATTCTGGCCGGTTTCAAAGTGGCGATGATTATCCTGGCCATGCTGATTGGCTTTATTGCCCTGATTAGCGCGGTCAATGCCCTCTTCTCTGCCCTGTTTGGCATCAGCTTCCAGCAAATTCTTGGCTATGTGTTCTACCCGCTGGCGTGGCTGGTCGGCATTCCGCTTTCCGATGCCCTGCATGCGGGCAGCATTATGGCGACCAAACTGGTGGCTAACGAGTTTGTGGCGATGATCGAACTGCAGAAAGTTGCCGCTGAAATGACGCCGCGTGGGCTTGGGATCCTCTCCGTATTCCTGGTGTCGTTCGCCAACTTCGCCTCAATCGGCATCGTGGCGGGCGCCATCAAAGGGCTTAACGAGCAGCAGGGGAATGTCGTCTCACGCTTCGGTTTGCGCCTGGTCTATGGTGCAACGCTGGTGAGTCTGCTTTCCGCCGCTTTTGCAGGCGTTGTACTTTAATCCTCACGGCGGGCTTCACGCCCGCCGTTTTTTTATCAGAACTGTACGCAAACCGGTTGATCAACCCGCATCACAGACTCCTGACCGAAACGGGTTTTGTAGAGCGTGCGCAGCGTTTCGATATTGCTTTCACTTCCGGCATCTTTCCCGTGGATCAGCATTAACGCTTTGCTCGCTTCCT
Organism: Citrobacter sp. BDA59-3; assembly: GCF_015167655.1. Taxonomy (NCBI): domain Bacteria; kingdom Pseudomonadati; phylum Pseudomonadota; class Gammaproteobacteria; order Enterobacterales; family Enterobacteriaceae; genus Citrobacter; species Citrobacter sp. BDA59-3. The sequence goes on along the minus strand of NZ_CP063427.1, from coordinate 1,895,388 downwards.
TCGCCACTTTGCCGTCGTTACCCAGCCATTGTCCGCGCGCGTCAAACACCGTCAGGCCATCACGAAAGCGCGGCGTCACGTCCGTATCGACAAACTGCTGCCACTCCTGTGCGGTGACATCTTTCCCTGCCGGGCGGCTTAAGCCGAAATAGAGCGTGGTTTGTTGCATTTGATTATCGGCTTTGCAGCTCTGGGCGGGCTGCTGAGCCTGTTTTGCCGGCTGGGCGACGCAGCCTGCCAGTAAACCCGCGAACGCCAGTGCAGTAACCCCTGTCTTTATCTTCATCTTGCTATCCTCATTGTTATAAGCAATGTGATAAGAGCGTAAATGCACTGTTATATCAAGAAAAAACCCGCCGAAGCGGGTTTAGCAAGAGGGATCAGTCGGCCTGCAAGCGCGTCGGTGGCGCAGAGTGATAATGTGCGTCTGCTTCGGCGAAGCGATCTTGCATCGCGCGAGACGGTGCTTTACCCAGCAGGCTGAACACCACAATGCCAAGGCTACCGAACACAAAGCCCGGAATGATTTCATACAGCCCCAGCCAGGCGAACTGCTTCCAGACGATAACGGTGACCGCACCGATAACCATCCCGGCCAGCGCGCCGTTGCGGGTCATTTTTGACCACATGACCGAGAACAGCACCACCGGGCCAAACGCCGCGCCAAAGCCTGCCCATGCGTAGCTGACCAGGCCCAGCACGCGGTTTTCCGGGTTCGCCGCCAGCGCAATGGATACCAGCGCCACCAGCAGCACCATCACGCGGCCAACCCAGACCAACTCGGTCTGCCCGGCGTTTTTACGCAGGAACGCCTTGTAGAAATCTTCGGTCAGTGCGCTGGAGCACACCAGCAACTGGCAGCTCAGGGTGGACATTACCGCCGCCAGAATCGCTGACAGCAACACCCCGGCAATCCACGGATTGAACAGAATCTGTGCCAGTTCAATGAACACGCGTTCTGCGTTCTGATTGACCGCGCCAGCCTGTTCAGGGTGGTTATTAAAATAGGCAATTCCGAAGAAGCCCACGGCAACGGCCCCGGCAAGGCACAGGGCCATCCAGGTCATGCTGATACGGCGGGCATGGACGATGCTGTGGTGAGAATCCGCCGCCATAAAGCGCGCCAGGATATGCGGCTGACCGAAATATCCCAGCCCCCAGCCCATCAACGAAATAATGGCAACGAAGTTCAGCCCTTTCAGCATGTCGATATTTTCGATGCTTTTCTGCTTGATAACTTCCAGCGAGTCCGCAAGGCCACCTACGGAGAGGATCACAATCACCGGGGTCAGGATCAGGGCGAAAATCATCAGGCTCGCCTGTACGGTATCGGTCCAGCTTACCGCCAGGAAACCGCCGATAAAGGTATAGATAATGGTTGCCGCCGCACCCGCCCATAGCGCGTGCTCGTATGTCATGCCGAAGGTACTTTCAAACAGACGCGCGCCCGCCACGATGCCGGAGGCACAATAAATAGTGAAGAACACCAGAATGACGACCGCCGAGATAATACGCAGCAGGCGGCTTTTATCTTCAAAACGGCCGGTAAAATAGTCCGGCAGCGTCAGGGCATTATTGTTGACCTCGGTATGCACGCGCAGACGGCCTGCGACCAGCTTCCAGTTGACCCACGCGCCAAGCGTCAGGCCAATGGCGATCCAGCTTTCAGAAATACCCGAGATAAAAATGGCGCCGGGCAGCCCCATCAGCAACCAGCCGCTCATGTCCGATGCCCCTGCGGATAACGCAGTCACTAACGGGCCCAGACTACGACCACCTAAAATATAGTCATCAAAGTTTTTCGTTGAACGCCAGGCAAAGAACCCGATGAGAATCATGCCAAAGATATAAATGAAAAAGGTCACCAGCAGCGGTGTGCTAATTGCCATCAATAAAAGTCTCCAGGATTTACCCGTTATCTTCACCACCGGAACGGGGTAGCGATGTGATTGTTGTTATGAAGCGACCGTATCCTGCCGGAAGCCCCGGTTATTCACAAATGATTTAACACAGCATTTACATTAATTTCATCCCGAAACCGTCATTATTTTCCACCAGGTTGCACCATGTCACACTTTCAAAGGTTGCACCTTAAAAAAGTGTTATCTACCGCAAATTCACTCGCCTTTAACCGTAATTCAGTATGCCAATTCCAGTTACATACAATTAACTTATCGTTCAATATTGACCTTGTTAACCCAGTCACATTTAACAAGGTTGCACAAAGTTGCAACATGACGGATAGTCTGCACACAACAAAAATTGCAGGAGAAAAACATGGGTACCACCACCATGGGCGTTAAACTTGATGATGCGACGCGTGAGCGACTGAAAGCCGCTGCTGCATCGATTGACCGCACACCACACTGGCTGATTAAGCAGGCCATCTTTAGCTACCTGGAAAAACTCGAAAATAACGAAATAATTCCAGAATTGCCTGCGACCCATGCGGGTCAGTACGCCGAAAGCGATGAAGCCGATAGCAGCGCTGATGAAAGTGCCCAGCCTTTCCTCGAATTCGCCGAAAACATTTTGCCGCAGTCGGTTTCACGTGCCGCTATCACCGCCGCCTGGCGTCGCCCGGAAACGGATGCGGTTCCCATGCTGCTTGAGCAGGCGCGTCTTGCGCCGCCGATTGCCGAAAATACCCAGCAGTTAGCCAGCCAACTGGCGGCGAAGCTGCGTAACCAAAAGACCGCGTCCGGCCGGGCGGGTATGGTACAGAGTTTGTTGCAAGAATTTTCACTTTCTTCGCAAGAAGGGGTGGCGCTGATGTGCCTGGCAGAGGCGCTGTTGCGCATTCCTGATAAGGCCACCCGTGATGCGCTGATCCGCGACAAAATCAGCAATGGTAACTGGCAATCGCATATTGGCCGCAGCGCCTCGCTGTTCGTCAATGCCGCCACCTGGGGCCTGCTCTTTACCGGCAAACTGGTCTCTACCCACAACGAAGCCAGCCTGTCGCACTCACTTAACCGCATTATCGGCAAGAGCGGCGAACCGCTGATCCGCAAAGGGGTGGACATGGCGATGCGCCTGATGGGCGAGCAGTTCGTCACCGGGGAAACCATTGCCGAAGCGCTGGCTAACGCCCGCAAACTGGAAGAAAAAGGGTTCCGCTACTCCTACGATATGCTGGGTGAGGCCGCGCTGACCGCTGCCGATGCTGAGGCCTACATGGTCTCTTACCAGCAGGCGATCCACGCGATTGGGAAAGCCTCTAATGGCCGCGGCATTTATGAAGGGCCGGGGATCTCCATTAAGCTCTCTGCGTTGCACCCGCGCTACAACCGCGCCCAGTACGACAGAATGATGGACGAGCTCTACCCGCGCCTGAAATCGCTGGCGCTGCTGGCCTGCCAGTATGACATCGGCATCAATATCGACGCCGAAGAGGCCGACCGGCTGGAGATCTCCCTCGATCTTCTGGAAAAGCTCTGTTTCGAACCAGAACTGGCGGGCTGGAACGGCATCGGTTTTGTGATTCAGGCCTACCAGAAACGCTGTCCGTTCGTCATTGATTACCTGACGGATCTGGCCTCACGTAGTCGCCGTCGCCTGATGATCCGTCTGGTGAAAGGCGCGTACTGGGATAGCGAGATCAAACGCGCGCAGATGGAAGGACTGGAGGGCTATCCGGTCTATACGCGCAAAGTTTATACCGACGTCTCCTACCTGGCCTGCGCGAAAAAATTGCTCGCCGTGCCGAATTTGATTTACCCGCAGTTCGCCACCCACAACGCCCATACTCTGGCCGCTATCTATCAACTGGCGGGGCAAAACTACTATCCGGGTCAATACGAGTTCCAGTGTCTGCACGGCATGGGCGAGCCGCTCTACGAGCAAGTGGTCGGAAAAATCTCGGACGGCAAGCTGAACCGCCCTTGCCGCATCTACGCTCCGGTGGGCACCCACGAAACCTTGCTGGCTTATCTGGTGCGTCGCCTGCTGGAAAACGGCGCCAATACCTCCTTTGTGAACCGTATTGCCGATACATCGCTGCCGCTCGATGAACTGGTGGCCGACCCGGTGCTGGCGGTAGAGAAACTGGCGACACAAGAAGGTCATGTTGGCCTGCCGCATCCGAAAATCCCGCTGCCACGCTGGCTGTACGGACAGGGGCGTATCAACTCAGCAGGGCTGGACCTGGCCAATGAACATCGACTGGCCTCCCTCTCCTCTGCCCTGCTCAACAGCACGACGCAGAAATGGCAGGCCAAACCGTTGCTGGAAACCCCGGTAGCGGAAGGTGAAATGGAGCCCGTGCTCAACCCGGCAGAGCCGAAAGATGTTGTTGGCTATGTTCGGGAAGCCTCCGGCAGTGAAGTGGCGCGCGCGCTGGAAAGTGCGGTGAATAACGCGCCTATCTGGTTTGCCACCCCGCCCCAGGAGCGCGCGGCGATCCTCGAACGTGCGGCGGTACTGATGGAAGACCAGATGCAGACACTGCTCGGCATCCTGGTACGCGAAGCAGGCAAAACATTCAGCAATGCGATAGCCGAAGTCCGTGAAGCGGTCGATTTCCTGCGCTATTACGCAGGCCAGGTACGGGAAGATTTTGCTAACGAAACCCACCGCCCGCTGGGTCCGGTGGTCTGTATCAGCCCGTGGAACTTCCCACTGGCGATTTTCACCGGGCAAATCGCGGCGGCGCTGGCGGCCGGTAACACCGTGCTGGCAAAACCGGCAGAGCAGACACCGCTGATTGCCGCACAGGGCGTCGCTATTCTGCGGGAAGCGGGCGTTCCAGCGGGCGTGCTGCAACTGCTACCAGGCCGGGGCGAAACCGTAGGCGCGCAGTTGACGTCAGATAACCGCGTACGCGGCGTGATGTTCACCGGTTCTACGGAAGTGGCAAGCCTGTTGCAACGCAATATTGCCACAAGACTGGATGCACAAGGGCGTCCGACGCCGCTTATCGCCGAAACAGGCGGGCTGAATGCAATGATTGTCGACTCTTCTGCGTTGACCGAGCAGGTGGTGGTCGATGTGCTCGCCTCGGCCTTTGATAGCGCCGGACAGCGCTGTTCGGCACTGCGCGTACTCTGCCTGCAGGAAGAGATTGCCGAACATACCCTCACCATGCTGCGCGGCGCGATGGCGGAATGTCGCATGGGGAATCCAGGACGCCTGACAACGGATATCGGTCCGGTGATTGACCGCGAAGCCAAAGAGAATATTGAGAAACATATTCAGGCAATGCGCGAGAAAGGTCGCCCGGTGTTCCAGACGGCCCATGAAAACACCCTTGATGCCCGTGAATGGCGAACCGGCACCTTTGTAATGCCAACGCTGATTGAGCTGGAGAGTGTGGACGAGCTGAAAAAAGAGGTCTTTGGTCCGGTGCTGCACGTGGTGCGCTACCGCCGCAACGATCTCGACAAACTGGTAAGTCAGATTAATGCCGCAGGTTATGGCCTGACGCTGGGTGTTCACACCCGCATTGATGAGACTATCGCTCAGGTGACCGGCAGCGCGCATGTCGGCAACCTGTACGTGAACCGCAACATGGTCGGCGCGGTCGTGGGTGTACAGCCCTTCGGCGGCGAGGGGCTATCTGGCACCGGGCCTAAAGCTGGCGGACCGCTGTACCTTTATCGCCTGCTCGCCAGCCGCCCGGAAACGGCCATCAAGCAGACGCTGTCGCGTCACGATGCCCGCTTCCCGCTTGATGCACAGCTTAAACCGAGCCTGATCCAGCCGCTGGATGCGCTGACACAATGGGCAGAGGATAAACCGGCATTGCAGACTATTTGCCAGCGGTTTGGCGAACTGGCCCAGACCGGGATCCAGCGCGTACTCCCCGGCCCTACCGGTGAACGCAATACCTGGACGCTGCTGCCCCGCGAGTCGGTTCTCTGCATGGCCGATAACGCAGAAGATAGCCTGACACAGCTTGCGGCAGCCCTCGCCAGCGGCTGTCGGGTATTGTGGCCAGATGATGAGCTTCACCGCACCCTGCATAACGCGTTACCGGAGAGTGTCAGCGCCAGGATCACGCTGGCCGCGCTCGATAACCTGCTTTCACAGCCATTTGATGCGGTTATCTATCACGGTGACTCCGATCAGCTACGCGAACTGTGCGGACATATCGCGACGCGCGATGGCGCCATCATCTCGGTACAGGGTTTTGCCCGTGGTGAGAGCAACATTTTGCTGGAGCGTTTATGGCTGGAGCGTTCGCTGAGTGTCAACACCGCGGCCGCAGGCGGCAATGCCAGCCTGATGACCATCGGCTAAGGGCGCAAAACTCGCTGATAATGTACTGAATGTCGGGGCTACAATTCAGCGCGAAGCCGTAGTACCGTATGCCGGATATGCACAATGCTATCCGGCATTTTTTTATACGGAGAAAATATGAAACGTTTATTGATTGCAGGGGTGGTTTTGCTGGTCAGCGCCAGCGCACTGGCGGAGGACTGCGACAACGCTATCTCGCAGACAGAAATGAACATGTGTAGCGCCGATCAATACGACAAGGCGGACAAAAAGCTCAACCAGACCTGGCAGACGGCACTCAAACGCGCCACGCCACAACAGCGTGACTTACTGAAAAAAGCGCAGAAAAACTGGATTGCCCTGCGCGATGCCGACTGTGCGTTTATCGGCTCCGGCTCCGAACAAGGCAGCGCGCAGCCTATGGTCATCAACCAGTGCATGACCGATAAAACGAACGAGCGCGAAGCCTGGCTTTCGTCTCTCCTGCAGTGCGGTGAGGGTGATCTGAGCTGCCCTTTCCCGACCGCCAACTAACGCACGCGGATGCCTTCGGTCACCATCCGCTGCACGTTTTCTACCGTGCGCTGAAAAAAGGCCTCATCCTGTAACGTTGTGCCGGTCACCGCCTCTACCTGAGTGGCGAAATCGGCATAATGCTGGGTTGAGGCCCAAATCATAAAAATAAGATGATGCGGGTCGACCGGTGCCAGTTTGCCGCTGGCTACCCAACCGGCAATAATGGCCGATTTCTCTTCCACCAGCGCTTTCAGCGATCCTTCCAGCTCTTCTTTCAGCACCGGCGCGCCTTGCAGCATCTCCATGCAGAACAACCGTGACGCCTGCGGATTATCACGCGAAACTTCAAGCTTTAAGCGGATGTACTCCCCAATCGCCACCAGCGGGGTCAGGTCCTCACGAAACGCTTTTAACGGCGCCAGCCAGATAGCAAGGATGTGGCGCAACACGGCAAGGTAGAGCGCCTCTTTGGAAGGGTAATAGTAGAGAAGATTGGTTTTTGATACCCCCGCTCGCTCCGCCACCTTTTCAATGCGCGTACCGTGAATGCCATACAGGGAAAAGGTCTCAAGCGCCGCAGCCAGAATGGCCTCTTTTTTCTCGTTCACCGCCTGCGTCCGCTTGCCCGCTTTTTTCGCCGTATCCTGCGCCATCTTTTTCTCCTTATTGATTTTTCTCAGCATATCAAATGGCGCGAGCCGACTCGACCCCTGCACAGCCATGGCGCAAGAGCGCCTGTTTTTTGTGCACTGTTTTTGACCATTTAGTCCACTTTTTTAATCTGCATTTCGTCAACTTTTGCTTAACACACTAATAACAATGCACTTTTCAAAACTGGCATCTCCTTTGCTAAATCGTTGATGCGAGGCTCACAGGAGAGTGCAGGATGCAACGCCACGCCCGACGTTCAACCGACAACGCGAGGTACGAGATGAAAATTGGTGTTTTCGTTCCGATTGGCAACAACGGCTGGCTGATTTCCACCCATGCGCCGCAATACAAACCGACCTTTGAACTCAATAAGGCGATTGTGCAAAAGGCCGAGCATTATCACTTCGACTTTGCTCTGTCGATGATCAAGCTGCGGGGTTTTGGCGGCAAAACAGAATTCTGGGATCACAATCTGGAATCCTTCACCCTGATGGCCGGACTGGCTGCGGTGACATCGCGGATTCAGATCTACGCCACCGCCGCTACCTTAACGCTGCCGCCCGCCATCGTGGCGCGCATGGCCTCCACCATCGACTCCATTTCCGGCGGTCGTTTCGGCGTCAACCTGGTCACCGGCTGGCAAAAGCCGGAATACGACCAGATGGGCATCTGGCCCGGCGATGAGTACTTTTCACGCCGTTATGACTACCTGACCGAATATGTCCAGGTACTGCGCGATTTATGGGGCACCGGGAAAAGCGATTTCAAAGGTGAGTTTTTCACCATGAATGACTGTCGCGTCAGCCCGCAGCCGTCGCAACCCATGAAAGTGATTTGCGCCGGGCAAAGCGATGCCGGGATGGCGTTTTCAGCGCAATACGCTGATTACAACTTCTGCTTTGGCAAAGGGGTCAACACCCCAACGGCATTTGCGCCTACCGCTGAAAGGATGCGCGAGGCGGCACAAAAAACCGGACGCGACGTGGGCTCGTACGTGCTGTTTATGGTTATCGCCGATGAAACCGATGAAGCCGCACGCGCTAAATGGGAACACTACAAGGCAGGGGCTGATGACGAAGCGCTGGCGTGGCTGACCGAGCAAAGCCAGAAAGATACCCGCTCCGGCAGCGATACCAACGTGCGCCAGATGGCCGATCCCACCTCCGCCGTCAATATCAATATGGGGACGCTGGTTGGCTCGTATGCCACCGTCGCGCGTCTGCTTGATGAGGTGGCAACTGTTCCCGGTACCGATGGCGTGCTGCTGACATTTGATGATTTTCTGACTGGCATTGAGGCCTTCGGTGAGCGTATCCAGCCACTGATGAACTGCCGCAGCCAGATCCCTGCCCCTACCCGTGAGGTCGCCTGATGATAACGCTTGACGCCCGTCCCGATTCGCTGCGCTTCGACCCGGCGCAGAGCGCGCTGATTGTGGTAGATATGCAAAACGCCTATGCCACAAAAGGGGGATACCTCGACCTGGCGGGGTTTGATGTCTCCGCCACCGCGCCGGTGATAGAGAAGATTCAGACCGCCGTTGCCGCCGCGCGCGAAGCGGGCATGCTCATTATCTGGTTTCAGAATGGCTGGGATGAGCAGTATGTGGAAGCCGGCGGTCCGGGCTCGCCGAACTGGCACAAGTCCAACGCGCTTAAGACCATGCGCAAACGTCCTGAGTTACAGGGCAAACTGCTGGCGAAAGGCGGTTGGGATTACCAGTTAGTGGATGAGCTGGTGCCGCAGGACGGCGATATTGTGCTGCCGAAGCCCCGCTACAGCGGCTTTTTCAACACCCCGCTGGACAGCATTTTGCGCAGCCGTGGCATCCGCCATCTGGTGTTTACCGGTATAGCCACCAATGTTTGCGTGGAGTCGACACTGCGCGACGGCTTTTTCCTCGAATATTTCGGCGTGGTTCTGGAAGACGCCACCCACCAGGCTGGCCCCGCTTTCGCACAACAGGCCGCGCTTTTTAACATCGAAACGTTCTTTGGCTGGGTCAGCGATGTCGGGACATTCTGCAACGCCCTTTCCCCTCAGCCTCGGGTCAAAATTGCTTAAGGAGAACACCATGCCAAAACAGGTCATTATTCCTCCCGGAACCACCACCCCGATTGCGCCGTTTGTGCCAGGTACGCTGGCAGATGGCGTGGTCTATGTCTCCGGGACGCTACCCTTTGATAAGCAAAATAATGTGGTCTACCCCGGCGACCCAAAGGCGCAAACCCGTCACGTGCTGGAGACGATCCGCACCGTTATCGAAACGGCGGGCGGCTCGATGGAGGACGTGACGTTCAACAGTATTTTTATCACCGACTGGAAAAATTACGCCGCGATTAATGAAGTTTATGCGGAGTTCTTCCCCGGCGATAAACCCGCCCGTTTTTGTATCCAGTGCGGGTTGGTCAAGCCGGAGGCACTGGTCGAAATCGCCACCGTCGCGCATATCGCAAAGTGAGGTTTGCATGAAACTGATCCTCAGTGAACCGCCCTTTGCGGGCGCACCCGTGGTGGTGTTGATTGCCGGACTTGGCGGCAATGCCAGCTACTGGCTGGCGCAAACGGCGGCCCTGCAAACCCGGTATCAGGTGGTCAGCTACGATCAATGCGGCACCGGCAATAACCCGGCGACACTGCCGGATGGCTACCGTATCGCCGATATGGCCGCAGAACTGCTGAGCGCCCTGCAACTGGCGGGCATTGACCGTTTTTGCGTGGTTGGCCACGCGCTGGGAGCACTGGTCGGGTTACAAATGGCACAGGATTACCCGCATAGCATTAGCGCGCTGGTCCTGGTCAATGGCTGGCTACAACTGAGCGATCACACCCGCCGCTGTTTCCACGTCCGCGAGCGCTTATTGCAGGCCGGCGGCGCACAGGCATGGATTGAGGCGCAGCCGCTGTTTCTCTACCCCGCTGACTGGCTGGAGGAGCACGCGCCGCGCATGGAGGCGGAGGAAGCCCTCGCCCTCGCCCATTTTCAGGGCGAGCATAACCTGCTACGGCGCCTGAACGCCCTGAAACGCGCCGATTTTAGCGCCACGGCAGCGCAGATCCGCTGCCCTGTATTGATTATCTGTTCACGGGACGATCTGCTGGTGCCCTGGACCTGTTCGCAAACGCTGCACAACGCGTTACCCCATAGTGAAATCCGGCTGATGGAGCGCGGTGGGCACGCCTGTAATGTCACCGACAGTGACGCCTTTAATACCCTGTTACTCAGCGGGCTGGAAACCTTACTGCCCATTGCCGAAAAGGAGTTGTTATGAGTGAAGCCGTGAGCCAAAGCGCGCTGAATACCCTGTTTTATGACGCCCGCACCCACAACGGCTGGCAGGACAGACCGGTAAGCGATGCGACACTCGCCGGGATTTATGAACTGGTCAAAATGGGACCGACGTCAGCCAACTGTAGCCCGGCACGTTTTGTGTTTATCCGCAGCGAGGAAGGCAAAGAGCGGCTGCGTCCGGCATTATCGAGTGGAAATCTGGCCAAAACGCTCAGCGCGCCCGTGACCGCAATTGTCGCCTGGGACGCCGAATTCTATGAGCGACTGCCGGAACTCTTTCCTCATGGCGACGCGCGAAGCTGGTTTACGTCAAGCCCGCAACTGGCAGAAGAGACCGCGTTTCGTAACAGCAGCATGCAGGCCGCTTATCTTATCGCTGCCTGTCGGGCCTTAGGGCTGGATACCGGGCCGATGTCCGGCTTCGACCGCGCGCTGGTGGATAAGACATTTTTCAGCGATACCTCCTGGCGCAGTAATCTGCTGGTCAATATTGGCTATGGCGATGCCAGCAAGCTGTATGGCCGCCTGCCGCGACTGGCGTTCAACGACGCTTGCCAGCTTATTTGAGAGGTGATGATGGCGATTAATCAACAGACATTCCGCGACGCCATGGCCTGTGTAGGGGCAGCGGTCAATATTATCACCACCGATGGCGAAGCCGGCCAGGCGGGGTTTACCGCCAGTGCCGTGTGCAGCGTCACCGATTCACCGCCTACGCTTCTGGTCTGCCTGAATCGCGCGGCATCGGTCTGGCCGGTGTTTAATCATAACCGGGCGCTGTGCGTAAATACGCTGGCAGCAGGTCAGGAGGGACTGTCGAACTTATTTGGCGGGAAGACGGCGATGGCGGAGCGCTTTGCCGCAGCGCAATGGCAAACCGGTGAAACGGGCTGCCCACGGCTGGAGGGGGCGCTGGCCTCATTTGACTGCCATATCAATCAGGTGGTGAGTGTGGGGACGCACGATATTCTTTTTTGCGAGATTAAAGCTATCATCCACCACCCTGCCCCGGAGGGCCTGGTGTGGTTTAATCGTCATTACCACACGCTGATGCGCCCGGCCTGCTGATCAGGACTCCGGTTCAGCCGTCGTTTCCGGCGCTTTCATCGGCGCCGTTTTCTTTTTTAATTTCAGTTCGCTGACTAACACGCCGACAACAATAAACACGCCCCCCAGAATAGCCAGCAGCGGCAAGCGTTCTCCCGCCATACGGCCAAATATACCCGCCCACACCGGTTCCCCGGTATAGATAACCGTAGCGCGGGTCGGCGAGACGCTGCGCTGTGCCCAGTTCATGGTGACCTGGATAATCGCGCTGAAAATGCCCAGCCCCGCTGCCAGCCCCAGTAGCGTTGGCGAGATATCCGGAAGGGATTCTCCGGCCGGCGCCATGGCTGCGAACGCCACCAGCGAAGCTGTCAGCAGTTGCACAACGGTGACGCGACGCACATCCACCTTCCCGGCCCAGGCGCTAATCAAAATGATCTCAGCGGCAATCGCCACCGCGCCCACCAGCGTAATGATTTCGCCTTTTCCCAACGCCAGCATGTTGCCATCCGGCCCGGCCAACAAAATCAGACCAATAAAAGCGAGCAGAATGCCAATGCAGGACATCAGCCCCGGTATACGTCCCAGACATAACCACTGCAACAACGGCACCAGCGGGACGTACATGGCGGTAATAAACGCCGATTTACTGCTGGGAATAGACTGTAGCCCCCAGGTTTGCAGGCTGTAGCCCAGCGCAATCGCCACACCGATGGCGACACCGGCCTTAACTTCAAGCCAGGTGATACCTTTGAGGACATTAAAGGAGAGTAACGCCACCGCCAGCGCGGCCGTCGCGAAACGCAGGCCGACAAAAAAGAACGGGCCGCTCATTGTGACCGCATATTGCACAGCAAGGAATGTCCCACCCCAGAACATGGTGATGAGGATCAGGAGCGCTTCCTGAGGTTTAACGGAGAACTGGAATCGCGAGGTACGCATGTTACAACCCGGTTAACGGAAACCGCCTAGTTTGCGACCTGCGGCCTGTTTCTTCAACTCAAAAAAAACCGCCGGGCAAAACCCGGCGGCGAGCAGACGGCGACGGTCATAAGGATTAACCGTTACCACAACACCTGAGTACTAGCTGCTGCGGCTACCGTGACTGCTTTTGCCCCCTTTCTTACCAGCTTCCGAGGCACGTTGTGGGTCATTTTTAAAATTACCCCCACTATGCTGGCCACCTTTACGACCTGCTTCTGATGCTCTTTCACGGTCTTCAGCGAAATTACCTGAACCACCACGATGGTTTGCCATTTCTGACCTCCGGTTGTGTGAAACATTAGACATCATACTGCATTCAGTAAAAGAGGATTCTTTCACCGCGCGGCGACACCAATGTACCGATGTCTTCGCCACGTGAAATTAAGCTTAGTAGAGCGAGGTTAATCAGCCAGTGAATCGTAATATCCTGCAACAGGAAACCGGGCAAATCGTTGATTTTTTGAGCAGCACAATGATAAGCCGCTCTTATGCTTTAAAAAAACGGCTGCGTTTAAAATGTGTCAAATTGCAACAGACAAAGCACATTTAATTAATGTGATAATAATCAACGATATACATCCCCACCGCTGTCTCCCGCAGATATAAACGCAATGCCACGCCAACCGATACTGTTCAGCCATCCAGAGAATGGTACCGACAGCAAACGGTCAGGTGATATTGCAGATTCGCCACACCTTTAAAATCACTGTCTTGACCAAGACTTAATATAGTAACATAAACAATCAACAAAAAGACTTGACCAAAGAAAGACAAAGACTAGAATACACCCCATCAGAAGACATATTGATGACTTTAAAAACGTAAAACTGCTTTCTCATGAGCAAACATTTAACTGCCGATAAGCGCCATTTCGCTGACTGTTTTCGCGGCACCAGAACTGGACGTTGCGCATGCCAAACCATTACAGGCGCAGGCACTCCGTAATAGTGCTGCGACAAAGCCCTGGCGGATATCGCAACACAAAAATGAACACCGCCACCCTTTAATATGATTAGCAAGATTATTGATTATAATGAATAAAAAGTTATTTTTACTTGTTCCGGTGGCCTTTCTGGCTGGATGCACAAGCGCTGCGCAACGTATGAATGATTGCGAGGCCCAGGGCATTTCACGCGATGCATGCTATGTCGCTGAACAGAACCGTCAAAACGGTATCAACGCCCAGGCGCAAGCGCAGGCGATGCGTAATGCTCAGGCGCTCTACCCTGTCGAACCGGCTGCGGGATATAAACATCATCATGATCCAACGCAATTCGCCCAGGCGGCACATAAAAACCGGGACACTATTTCCTGCGACGATCTGCGGCGTTTTATCGACGCAGACATAGCCCTCACCCCCGGTCAGCAAAAACAGATCCCCAACTGCCATATCAATACCGCACCTGCGACTCGGACCGTTAAAGGATATGGGGTCACCGTCAGGATCGATGGTCAGCAAGTTTATATTGATGATAAACCCGCGGCATGGGATGAACATGCCGAAACAAGTGATGTTTATTCTCAGGGGTTTTATCAGGTGGTGTTGTACAAATCGGGTAAGGTTGCCCTTCTGAAAAATCGTGTGGTTCAGGGATATTTGCATTAAATCGTTCCCCGCTCCTGGAGGCTGCTTTTTTGCAGCCTTTTTACTTGTCGGAATGCGCAAAAAAATTAACCGACATTTATCCATTCAGAGTATTGAAGAATGCGCGGCGAAACCAGAACTACAGTGACGAACCCCGCTTACGCCGAGTCACGTAAGACGTTTAAAGCCTTTTGCGTCATCATCGCCATATTGGTTGTTCTGAGCTGGTTATCCTGACTTTAAGATGTCTGCTAACAGGGATGAATGTGTGAAACAGAAAATCGCGAATGAGATTGCAGCCTTCATTAAACTCAAACCGCTAATCCGATACGATGCTGAACAAGGCCGCGTATTTTGGGCCGTCAGCCCGGGTAAGCGTGTAAAAATCGGCAATGAAATAGGCGTATTGGTACATAACGGCTATCGACGCTTTCGATTCCAGAAGAACCTTTATCGCACGCATCGCCTGATATGGTGGCTGGAGAAAGGCGTATTACCTGATTTGATTGACCACTGTTGTGCAATATTAAATGAGCGTGGCGAAAGAGATAACCGGATAGCCAATCTGCGCGAGTCTACTGGCGCAGCCAGTCAGGCTTACCGCCAGCATCGCAAAAGAAACAAATTAGGTGTGAAAGGGGTAACTCAGCGAGGTTCTCGCTTTCGGGCGCATATTCAGGTTAATGGCAAATTAAAAGCGCTGGGCACCTTTGACACCATTGAGGAAGCAGCCAACGCTTACAACGAAGCCGCCAGCCAAACGTGTCAGTAAAAGGTGTAATGAAAAGACGTTTGTTTGAGTTCCATTGTGATGACTTTCGTTAATCTTGGTCCATCACTTTTTTGTGGAAAACGAGGCGTAATCTTTTTTCACAATTTCCAGGCTTACCCTTCACTGGTCGAAAAGTAACATCTTTGTTATAGTGGCCTGGTAAACCTACAAGGAACTTATAAAATGGCACACATCTTTCTTGAAATTTCGGGTATTGACCCAGGCTTAAAAACTCCAGCCGATCTTAGTCATGTTTTGCGTGATTCAAAAGAGACAACCTACTCAATCACCCCTGAGTTGGTTCACTGGATTAAAGGCGCCATTGCTTTTCGCGATGGTCAGTTAATGCCCGATTTCAAAAACTGCTGTTTTGCGTTTGGTGATGGTAAAGAGTTCATCGAATTTGATGGCAAAGGCAAGATTAAGCCCCCTCTCACTAAAACACCTGACTGGTACCCGGAGCCAGGTGAATTTATGCGTGAAACATGGCTTAAAAACAAAGAAATGCACGACCAGACGATTGTGCAGTTTATTAAAGAGTTCCTCGAAAGATTTACCGATGTCAACGAGCGAAGAGTTCACTGTGATTTGCTGTTTAATCTCCAACTGGATACCATTAACACCAGAACGCCGGCCGTTAACACTCAACCCCCCGCAAGTAGAATCGGCAATAAAAACAGGTTATCGACTCAGCCAAAAGTGCATGACCTTAATTCTTTTGAAATGTTCAGCCAGTTCTTTTCACATCTCTCGGATGCCGTCCTCGCTAATCAATTCCCGACCATGCAGGTGTTAATCGGCCAGGATGACATCAGTAAAGCGCCGACGCCGCTTAAAGGCGCAACAAGAACCTGGTTTAAAGCGATTACGGGTGAGTTACCGCCGAACAATAAAAAAGTTGCGGCTGGTCATGCTGACGTTTTTTGCGCCCCCATTCAAACCACCTTATTGCAAATCAAAGAGTACGGTCTCGAAAAATTCTATGCCGAGCTTTCACAAGCGATTCAGAAAGCAGGCGATCTCACCTTAGACAAGTTCGAATTTCAGATGCCTAAGCAGTAAAAAAGGCATCAAAAAGACTCTATGAATGACTTTACAATTACAAATAAGTGATAGTTAATTGACTTAATAAACACTTTAAATAGAATTGACACATCGAAACCGCAAAGGTGGGAAACCTGCGCGGTGGCGGTAAGTAAACCAACTTGACATTATGTTCGCCCCTTCATCCCCCGGTGTTGGGGCTTTTTTATTTCCGGGGGCAGCATCGGCAACAAAAGAGTGCGGCGCTTGAAATGCCGTTAACCGCAACCTCTACCCGCCCATGGGCAACTTGTTATCAATCAAGGAAACGACGTTCAAATTTGCACTCTGCCCACCAGGGCATACGCTTAAGTGAACGCGGCAAAATGCCGTCTGGTAACATCGAAACGAGGAGTGATGAAAATGGCTAAAGTGCTGGTGCTTTATTATTCCATGTATGGACACATCGAAACCATGGCCCATGCAATAGCAGAAGGTGCGGAGAAAGTGTCAGGCGCAGAGGTGGTTATCAAGCGTGTACCCGAAACCATGCCCGCAGAACTGTTTTTGAAAGCTGGCGGGAAAACACAGAATGCGCCAGTCGCCACACCGCAGGAGCTGGCCGAGTACGACGCCATTATCTTTGGTACCCCGACCCGCTTTGGCAATATGTCCGGCCAGATGCGCACTTTCCTTGACCAGACGGGCGGGCTGTGGGCCTCCGGCGCGCTTTACGGCAAACTGGCCAGCGTCTTTAGCTCTACAGGAACCGGCGGCGGCCAGGAGCACACCATTTCCTCCACATGGACTACGCTTGCACATCATGGCATGGTCATTGTGCCCATCGGTTACGCTGCGCAAGAGCTGTTTGATGTTTCTCAGGTACACGGTGGCACTCCCTACGGCGCAACGACCATCGCCGGGGGCGACGGTTCGCGTCAGCCAAGTCCCGAAGAACTGGCGATTGCCCGTTACCAGGGTGAATATGTTGCCGGTCTGGCAGTCAAACTGAACGGCTAAGCTTCCACAGGAGGAGATGAATGCCTAATCAAGATACAAAAGCCCATCACGTTGGGGAATGGGCCAGCTTACGCAACACCTCACCGGAAATTGCCGAAGCGATCTTCGAGGTTGCAGGTTACGACGAGGCGCTGGCCGAAAAAATTTGGGAAGAAGGCAGCGATGAGGTTCTGATTCGCGCCTTCGAAAAAACCGACAAAGATTCGCTCTTCTGGGGTGAACAAACGATTGAGCGTCAAAACGTTTGATAAGACTCTCCCCCGCCTGGGCGGGGGATTCTTTTATTTCGCCGCTGCGTTCACAACCGCATTGAATTTCTCCAGCGGACAAAATCCCTCACGGTCAATCGGACAGCCTTTCAGCGATAGCGTCACGCGTTGCGCCGGGTCTTTCAGGGTCAGCACCTCCGCATTACGCAACTGGATGCTGCTCTGGTAGACATACTCGATTTTCATCAACTCGCGTTTGCGCTCGCTGTCATACCAGCGCTGGAAGACGATCTTGCCGCCAATCGGTGTGCGTTCATACTGGTCATGAAGCTGATATGGCGCAAAATCAAGCGCGGTCAGCAGCGATGCGATGTTGGAATCATGGCCGACCAGCACGGTCACTTTCGGCGTATTTGCCGCATCGGTCACTAGCGCTTTATCGATGTATTTCACCAGTGGTTTCGCCACATTGCGCGCCACATCAGGTGACGTAAACAGGGCATCCTGATAGCTATTTTTGATCTTCGAGAGCAAACGCCATTGCTGCTCGGTTTTGATCTCGCCCCACGCGACCTGATCCAACGGAAAGCCTTCGTAATACTGCAACGTGAAAGCATCTACCAGTGAATTGCCGATTTTCAGCGGCCCGGACACCCCAGGCTCCTGTTGTACCGACGCGCTAAAGGTATCGGTGGCCGTCGCCAGTGAACAGTTCTGCTTCTCTTTACAAGAAGGTGACTGGTCATAGCGGACAATTTTTTCCAGCAATTTATAGCTTTCCCCCAGCGCATCGTGCTGATGTTGCGCCTCCATCGCTTTAATCGCCTGCTCGCCAAACTCAGCGGATCCATCCGTTATAACCGGGTTAAATGTCGGGTCCATCGCCCCCATTTTTTCCTGATGGTGGACAGGAATATCGCACCCTGGAAACGCGCCGGTGATAAAGAATTGCGCGGTCGCGACCGTACGTTGCAGGCTGTTGGCATAGGCGTAAACGGTTCCCGGTGCCGGGCATTCGCCAGAGGTCACCAGTTTTTGCCCGGCCAGCCACTCACGCATGTAGTGGCCCATATAGACCTCAAGCACGCCACCTTTGGTAGTCAATTGCCCGCCCGGAACTTCCCATTCCGGCCACTTATTGGGGGTGGATTGTTCCAACACGCTACCGTTGTTCGCCAACGGCGCACGTAAGTTATGGCGGCTCATAATCAGCACTTGTTCAAGCTGATAACCCTGCGGAACAGTGTCTGCCTGCGCGGTTGTGGTGAACGGTAACAGCGCGGCAAGCGCGAGTGTCCATAGAGACTGTTTCATCCTGACTTCCTCATCCTGATAGTGGTGAACAGAAAGTGTGACACATTTGTAACGCTTTGCAGTGAATCAGGGCACAGAAGTGGCCTGCCACAACATCGCTTTCCCGCGGGGCTCAGTAGTTTTATAATAAAACCATTAACCGGAGAGTGAATATGAAACGTACCCGTCTTGAAGCCAGCACCTGCCCCGTCGCCCGTTCACTGGATGTGGTTGGGGACTGGTGGTCGTTATTGATCGTGCGTGATGCGCTGCGTGGCATGACACGCTTCGGCGAATTTCAAAAAAGTCTGGGTATCGCCAAAAATATGCTCACCACGCGCCTTAAGTTGCTGGTCGATGAAGATATCCTGCAATTGCAGCCTGCCTCCGATGGCAGCGCGTGGCAGGAATATGTGTTGACCGCAAAAGGCCGCGCTCTGCAAACCGTGCTGGTTGCCCTGTCGCAATGGGGCAATGAGCATCTTTTTGCCGGGGATGAGCAGGGTACGGTGCTCGTTGATGCCCGGCACCGCCAGCCGTTGCAAAAATTACAACTGCTGGCAGAAGATGGCCGCGTCCTGCAACCCGACGAGATCGCGCCCCGCTATCCTGATATCGATAAATCAATGCGTTAATAACCCGCGTCGCCGGATCGCACATTTTGCCATGCTAAATGGTTGCATTATAAAACCAAATATCTCATGCTGGATTTGGTTTCATTATAAAACCTTTTATCCCACTTTCGTTTTAACGAGGTATGAGAATGGCTACGCAACGCATTAGCGCGCTTATCACTGGCGCATCATCAGGCATTGGTGCGGTTTATGCCGACAGACTGGCGGCCCGCAATTACGATTTGGTGCTGGTGGCACGACGCGCTGACCGCCTGAAGGCGCTGTCCAGTACGCTGGAAAAACGCTACGGCGTCAGCGTGACGACACTGGTTGCCGACCTCAGCAAAACAGAGGGCATTAAGCGTGTTGAAGAGACGTTACGGCAAAACAGCGCCATCGAGCTGCTGGTGAACAATGCCGGGGCCGCCAATCTCGCGCCGTTTCTCTCCTCAGATGCCGATTCACATGAAGCGCTCAATACACTCAACACCACGGCGCTGATGCGCCTGACGCTGGCGGCCCTGCCACGCTTTGTTGAACAAAACCGCGGAACCATCATCAACATCGCGTCTGTACTGGCCTTTCACGCCCGCGCAGGTAGCGCCGTATACAGCGCCACCAAAGCCTGGGTGCTGAATTTCACCCGTGGCTTGCAGGAGGAGTTTGCCGAAAGCGCAGTGCGTATTCAGGCAGTTTTGCCTGCCGCGACGGCGACAGAAATTTGGGGACACTCCGGCGTGACGCTGGACTCATTGCCCGCCGGGTCGGTAATGACCACCGAAAATCTGGTGGACGCGGCGCTGGCAGGCCTGGATCAGGGGGAACTGGTGACCATTCCCCCCGTAGAAGACCTTGAGCTGTGGCAGCGTTGGGAAGAAGCGCGTCTGGCGCTGTTTAGCGCATCACGTAACGGTACGCCCGCCTCTCGCTACCCGATAGTCTGAGCGTGAAATCCGGTTCGCCAGTTGCAACCGCCACTGGCGAACGCTTCACGCAGGACGCGGTTACTTCACGCCGTTGTATCCATCAAGGTAAGCGCCTGCCAGTTCGTTATACCAAAGCACAGCTTCTTTGCTCTCGGCATCTTCAGTCCATTTATCCTGCTTATTCGGAGTGTAATGGTTTTCCACTTTATTTTGCTGCTGACCAGGCTTACGCGTTGCCTCGGCAACCGCATTAGCCTGCGCCGGAGTTATCCCTTTTTGCCTGTCTGCCATACCCCGGGCATAAATATCCTGAAACTTCGGTAAGTTGAGAGCAACCATGCCCCCCTATCGGTTACCATGTTGCCATTCATCGTTTCCGATGCATTGTAAGCAAAATGTCGCGCATGACGTTCGGGAGAGGTTTGTGTACTGCATGCTGCAAGAGCGACTGCCATGATCATCAACGTTATTTTTTTCATCATCGTATCCTTATGAATCCTGACAGCAGTCTAATCGAAGCAAAGCGTAACGTATTGATCGAACTATGCATAAAGATAAAAATGATTGATGGCGTTTATGGACGGTCCTGCATTCACGAATCAGCGTTTTAGCTAATGTCCGCATTTAAGAAACTGGGACTCAGCCATGAAGCACAACGAGCGCTGAAAAGTGACGTTGCCAGTCTGGTCATGCGGGGGCTGCGGAATCCCCACAAAAATGCGATCACGATCGGTCCCCTCTCCTCTTTGGGGAGAGGGTCAGGGTGAGGGGGAAAATGCGGCTCTGATGGTCATTCCGTTCACCTTATGTTCGTTGCTTTTCTGTCGCGACAGAACCCGTTAACGTGCCAGGGGGGCTCACCGCCACCCCCCTGGCGACCCGGGCTCCCGGCCAGGAAAATCGCCGCTGACGCGGTCCATGACGCTTATGTCGGCTGACTTTCGGGTCGGGGACCAGCCTGCGTCCTTGCAGGCTATCCCCTCCGCCCGCTTCCCTGCGGGCGGCCCCGGTCAGCCGCCAACGCCTCATCGATTTTCAGCCGGACCCTGTCGTCGCTGTCACGGTTTTATTCTTATTACGCGGCGTTATCGCTGTAAAACGTAAGATTACCGGGGATTCCTCAGCACAGAACAATGGGTATGGCGGCACTGGCAGTTTGTAAATCTGAGCGGAGCGGGACCTCTTTCGCGTCGCATCAAAACAGTAGCGGCAGGAACAGACTAACGCCTGCACTTACCCCAACAAACAGCGCGGCCCATATAGCAGACGAAAACAGGCAGATGCCATAAACTTTGCCCGGATTCAGGCGCAGCATTCCAGCCGCAAGCGGAACGAGATAGCGCAGCAAGGCGATAAAACGGGACGTAAACAGCACCACGGCGCCATTGCGCTGTAACTTGCTGCGAACGCGCAGCAATGTCTCCTCATGCCGGGACATCACGCGATGAAAACGGTCGCTATGGGTCATCAGTAAGCCCAGATGGTAACTCACCAGCGAACCGAGCGTTGCCCCTGCGGTGACCGCCAGCCACGCCATGATCGACGGCAGACTTAAGTGGCTTGCGGAGAGCGCCGCGACCAGCATCACCGACGCCGGGGGAAGCACGGTGGAGATGAGCACCGTGGATTTGCTAAACGCCACCATAAACAGCAGCGCGAACATCTGCATTGGGTGCGATGCAAAATGGGCAAGCAGGCTGTTCAACCACTCCATATTCATTACGGCGTCCGTGAGCATTTCGGGCATTCCCTTTTAGCGTATTGAACAGGGTATGTCTTAAATATTACCTCAACAAACCGGGTGATGCGGGATAGGGTTCTGGCGATTTAAAGAGACCGCTAAGCGTAAAACAGGCAATCTCGAATCAAGACTTTGTCAGTGATAATTCCCATTTTAGCGATGCCCTCGCCAATACAGGGGGCTCGATTTTATTACGCTTAACGCAATGTGCTGTGTAGTAAAAGCGCGGGAATGAGTTCTCGCAAAATGAGACGATGACGGTATTTCCACACATGTATGTATTGAAGATAACGGCCGCCGGCAGGAAGGGTATTGCGACAGCCTAAGGCTGAGGGTTCAGACGCGACAGACTCGCCTGAACCAACTGCATTCACCTTAAAGGCTCAGACGCGCTGGCTGCGCAACATGGTGCAGAACGGGCAATTACAGCCGCTCACCGGTGTGGCAGCGCAACTCCCCAGGCTTAAGCCAGGCATTCCCTGCGTAGTGATGGCCTGATCATAGATAGCAAATTCTGCCCCACGGATCTGCTGGCGGGAAAATTCAGCGGGATCTTTATCTTTCGCCTGAAACGCCATCGCACTACCAGAAACAACCGACAACGAAATCGCTAAAATCTGACTGATTTTCATAGGGTATTGCCCTCAAAAGGAAGACGTCATTTTGATAAGTCGCTACATGCCGGCAGCCCGCAACCGCCATTAACTGTTATAAAATAACATTCCATAGCGCAATGCAACGTCAACAATGTGTCGAAATTTGCGCAGCAATCGGTTATGCGTCAAAGCCTGTGTTTATCGCCATACCGATAAACACGGGCGCTTTCTCCCACAAGTTGCAGTGATCAGATGCACGACTCTCATCCTTTTGTGTAATCTGCCTGCGGTTAAAAACCGTAGCGGAACCAGGCGAAGAGGACATTTCCATTATTATAAGTGCCTGGAATATAGGTAAATTGCACGCTGGCCTGTTTATAACTTGCAGAAAGCAGCGGCAGTACGACAGGCAGAGGAACATAATTGGCGAAATCTTGTCGCGCGGTCACCGCTGCCGTCAAACCAAGCCCCAGACGAAAATCACGGTTTTGATCCAGATACCAGCCCTTTTCCCAGCCGTAGCCGATAATGGGTTCCCATTTGTTGTGGGAGTCCTTAAACGCCATGGCATACAATGAGCTCCAGTTTCCATCGGCGTTATAGCGGGACACACCAAAACCGCCGCCCCACGGCCTCTCGTTATAGCGGTCCGTTTTTTCTTTGTCGTAGGTGAAGCGGTTATGCCAGGTGAGAAAAGGTAAATAGAGATCATAATTCTGTGGATGGTCCCAGGTTTCGGTCACATCTTGTTTAAACCCGTCCCACCATTGCGCTATCCGCTGTTCGCCATAAATGGCCGCCTCTGCATCAGTCGGGACGAAAGCTGCCCACCCAATAGCCCAGCACACAATGAATAGCCTTAACATCTATCACCTCATAATACATTTGCCATCCTGAAATAAACGTCACTGTCTACTGTCAGGTCTTTATTTAATGGTGGTAAACACTACTGTCCCCACATTAAACAAAACATAAATTTTTGAATCTTTCCTGAGAAGCAGATCACTCTTAATAAGCGTAGTAATCTTTAAACAAACGTGACGGCAATCATCTGCAGAAACGGCATTTCCCGGATAAGGGGTCAACGGATGGCGAGGTAGCCTGAAACAATAGTATGTTGTAACTATTTTTAAACGGCGTGTAAGCGGCAATGCAATATTGAGAGCGGGAATTATAGTCGACTCCCGCAGACGGCAAGCGTCTACCCATCGCACCGGTTACGGGTGATAGCGCAAGGTTTCAATTAACCGGGCAAAGGCCGGGGTATGCTGCCTGCGGCTGGGATAGTAAAGATAATATCCCGGAAAGGGTTCGCACCATTCGTCCAGGGCAGTGAGTAACTTCCCATCAGCGATATCTTGTTTGACGCAATCTTCCGGGACAAAGGCTAACCCCATACCAGACAAAGCGGCATCAAGACGGGAGGACAGGTTAGTAAACGTAAGCTGCCCTTCGACTTTGACGCGGAGTTGCTGACCGTTTTTTGAAAACTCCCAGGCATATAAGCTTCCCAGAGTCGGCAGACGCAGATTGATGCAGTTGTGGTTCTGCAAATCATGGGGCGTTTGCGGCTTACCGTAGCGAGAAAAATAGTCGGGCGACCCCACCACCACCATCCGCCAGTCCGGCCCGATACGCACCGCGACCATATCTCTGGCCACTTGCTCGCCCAGACGTACCCCCGCATCGAAACGCCCGCTGACAATGTCGGTCAGCGTGTTATCGATTACCAGTTCCACATGCACATCCGGATAGGTCTGCAGAAAGGGTTTCAGCGCGGGCCAGACGGTAGATTGCAGCGCGTGCTCACCGAGCGTAATGCGGATATTCCCGGCAATGTTCTCACTCATGTTACTCAACATGATCAATTCGTTTTCTATATCCGCAAAGCGTGGCGCAATACTATTAATTAAAAACTCACCGGCTTGCGTTGGCGCGACGCTGCGGGTAGTGCGGGTTAACAGCCGTATTTTCAGGCGCTCTTCAAGCCCACGAATTGAATGGCTCAATGCCGATTGAGATAATCCCAATTTTGCTGCTGCTCGAGTAAAACTGCGTTCACGGGCAACGACGATAAAGTAGAACAGATCGTTAAAATTATCTCTTAGCATCACAGCCCCGTTGCCAAATACTTTTAGTTAATCGTATTCAATACTACTACGCGTCACAGAGGAAACATATGTATAAATCTCATACATAAAGATAAAAAATAACGCAAAAGGCGAAGCCCCTGTCTAACAATTGTGTTAATCCACAGGAAGCGCCCTCTAAAATGAGGCTATACCATGAGTGTTTGAGATAAAAAATATTATTCTCTATTAATAATTACGCGAATTTAAATAATCGTATTATTGATACATCAAAAGGATAATACTACCCGTCCTTTAATTCCCCCATTATTGAACATATCGTTTCGTGAAGGGAATATTAATTGCCATATCATGACATAAAAAGCCACGCTCAGACGCAAACAATGTCGGGAAACCGGTTAAAGAGGGTAGCATGCCCCCGAAAAACCGGGGGACAAGATTCGTACTAGATTGACGGCGAGAAAGGCAAAACAGTTGGGGAAAAGTTGCGGATGGAAAAAGTCTCTCCATGATAATTCAATATATTCCCTGGCGCTTCACGGCTCACTGTTTTGCAGATTATCGCGCCCCACCCCGCCAATAAACGGCAGCCGCAACCGCAACGGCGTGAAATCCAGCCCCATGCTCAGGCCAAGGACGTTAAGCTCAAATCCCTCTTCGGCACCCAGAGTGATGCCCGCGACACCCAACAGCGACACCTGTATACCGCGCCCGGACGGGGGTAAACCGATGAGGTTACGCAGCGAGCGAAAATCTTTGCCCACCGCATTAGCAGGCATATCCAGTTTCAGAGCAGGCACGGCACGTCCGATATGAGCAACAAACGTATTGCTGTTTGGTCCGGGCCAGGCGTGATAGGTATCCGGCCACGGGTATGAGGCGATGGCCGCCTCAATCTGCGGGATCATCGCCTCGGCTTGCGCGCCACGGTGTTCAACAAGCAGACGGGGTTTCGCCCCGTACCAGTAGCCATCCGGCGCGTTGCGGTTACG
The DNA here is from genome assembly GCF_015167655.1 of Citrobacter sp. BDA59-3. Taxonomy (NCBI): domain Bacteria; kingdom Pseudomonadati; phylum Pseudomonadota; class Gammaproteobacteria; order Enterobacterales; family Enterobacteriaceae; genus Citrobacter; species Citrobacter sp. BDA59-3. The sequence continues at coordinate 1,869,818 of NZ_CP063427.1, read as the reverse complement.
CCGCACTTTTTCGCCGCCACCCCAACTGACAACCTCGTAGCGATTGTATTCCGTGTCACCCGCACGCTTAAACACAATCCATGGATGCACGGCCACCACGCCTTTCCAGCCCCATGTCGGCGCGGCATAAACCTGAACAATCGCCAGTTGGGCATTTTGCCGGGCATCGGGTGCCATGCCAGAAGAATCACGCCTGGCGGCCCACCACCCTTCCTGCACCCGCGATTCACGTTGGTGCATCGCCTGAATGAGACTGGCAATAAGAGAGAGCAGAATGATGCAAAGAATACACAAACAAAGCGTTTTTATCGGGGTCATGGCGCCCTGCTATCAGAAGGGAGTATCGACGCGTCCGGTGAGTATACTGTCGTTTTTTGTACCGCAGAACGCCCTTAGCACATAACGCAAAATCCCGTCTCTTCCCCGGACAGGCCTGAAAGTGTTCGCGCTTTCAAGCCCCGATGACAACATCGCAAAACTAGCGCAACGTTCCTCTTGAACCTGAGCACACCAGTTGTCGACGTTTGATGTGGTACATCTCAACATCCGATTGCAGGAAGAAGCCCATTTCCCAGGGATTTTTGCGAATAAATGCTTCCCGAATGGTCTCATAAAGTGGGCTATCTGGTGGCACCAGAGAGGCCTCGCCTTCCACAATGGTGTAGTTCCATTCAATCGCCCGCTCAAACGTATAGTGAGCACGTTCATCCATGGCAAAAAAACAGTGTGGATTACGTTTTAGCAGCCTGGATTTGAACATCTGCGGGAAGGTAATGAGGAAAATATCATCATCGACGGACGATAAAAACGCCAGCACCGTGGTGTGCGGCTGCTCGTTGGCCATGGTAATCAATACGCCAACTTTATTCACCGCATCTTTTGATTCAGGTTCAGGCATATTGCGCAGCGTGGTGAATGGCACGGGCAGTTCGGGCCTGTTGTCCACCGGGAATTGATATCCCTCTTCCCGGATCTCAAGCACGACGCTCATTCCGTGAATCAACTGACATTCCCGTGGCGCGACAACCACCCAGTCTTCTTCCTGACTGATAACGCGGCCTTTATACGAGGCGCGATATACACTGATTTCCGCATCGAACTCATCAACGCCCGAACGGTTATCCAGATGCAGGGTAACGAAATCCCCTGCCGAAAAGGTATGCCCTTTTGGGAAGTAAATCCGCAGGCTGTTATCCGACTGAATAAAAACACCACAGACATGAATAACCACATTGTCCTGCTGGTAACCCGCCAATATGCCGAGCACCTGTTTACCAAGAAAGGTTGCCAGATTCATTTATACCTTTTCCCTGTTCATAGAGTTTCAGTGAAACTGTTATCGGCAACGTTTTGTTAAACCATAGTTTTTTGTTCAGCGGGCTCAACAGGCCGCAGTGGAAGGTCAGTACTCAGAAGGGAAAAAATAAGGCCGGTTACCCGGCCTGAATATTACTTGTAATCGATAAAGTTCAGGATGGCCTCGTTGAACTCCTTCGGTGCCTGAATAAAGGCGAAGTGGCTGGTGTTCGGCAATATCAGCAATCCGGCTTTCGGGATCGTATTGGCGATATATTCCAGGTGCTCACGCACAATGGCCTCGTCATGATCGCCATCGACAATCAATACCCGGTTGGAGATTTTCTTAAGATCCTCATCGCTCCAGTTGGGCTGCGTTGCCCACATATGGCTTATCTGATCGACAAAGGCATCATACTGGTCTGGGGTTTTGGAAAGCTTGCGATATTCATTGCCCGCCCGCTCGATATAGCTGGCAAAGACCGGGTTCTTCTCGGTATCCGGTTTCACACCGCTGGTTTTGGTGTTAGGGGCAAAGGAAAAAATACGGTTCACTCGTGTGGGGTGGCGAATCGCCAGATCGATACCAATAATCCCCCCGTCGCTCCAGCCGACAATATCCGCTTTCTGAATATTCAGGTGATCGAGCAACGCCACTACATCATCACTCATTAAGTCGTAGCTGTAAGGCCGTTCGTCGCGCGTACTGCGCCCATGCCCCCGACTGTCGACCACGATAACCTTATGATCTTTTGCCAGCGCGGCGACTTGCAGGCCCCAGTAATCGGAGTTAGCCAGACCGCCGTGGAGTAACACCACCGGCTTCCCCTCTCCGGTCGTTGCGTAATAGAGTTGTATACCGTTGACGCTGGCATACGCCGGTTTCAGCGCGGCAACAGGAGCAGGCGTTCGCGGTAATTTTTTCCAGCGCTCCCCCCAGGCAAGCGGGGACTTAGGCGTAACAGCCCAGGTCGCAGATGCGCTTAATGCCCCCATCACGCAGAGCAGCCCGGCGAGGATTAATGTGTTTTTTTTCTTCATAGCGATCGCTCCTGATTACGTTTAATGTGCCTCACCCAGCTCTCGGGTACGTTTCACCGCCGCCAGCACGCTGCGTTGCAGGCCTGCGGCAAAATCGCTGTTGTTAAGCTCATACAACCCATGGATCCCGACGCCTGCCGGCGAATTGTTAATATCCAGAAGCTGTCTTGGATGTTTCTCGCTTCGGCGCAGCATCTCTACCGCGCCCTGCAGATTTTCGAGCACCACTTCGCTTGCCTGCGCACGCGACAGACCGGCCAGAACGCCCGCGTCGGTAAACGACTCGATAAAGTAATAAATGTAGTTCGGCCCGGCAACACCGAAGCCGGTAAAGATATCGATAAGCCGTTCCGGCAGATAGAGCACCTTGCCAAAGCCGTTGAGAAAAGGCTCCACCCGTTCGGCGCTCGCCTGCGCATTCAGAACCACTCCGCTGTAGCCAAACCCGGTGTCGGTAAGCGTATTGGGGATAACGCGGGCAATAGGTTTTCCCGTCCCCAACGCCGCTTCCAGTTGGCGCAATGTCACCCCGGCAATCAGAGAGACCACCGTTGTTGTGGCAGAAAGATGAGGCTGAATACGCGCAGCGACACTTGCTAAATCATCCTGCGGGCGGATCCCCAGTACCACCAGCGCAGCCTCGTGTAGCCGTTGCCCGTTCTGCCGCTCCGGCGCCAGACCATAACGTTCAGTGAGCAGTGCAATACGCTTTGGGTCGATATCCTCAAGCGAAATATCCTGCGAACGAAGTGTTCCCGCCGCCAGAGAGGCACGAATAATCGCCTCCGCCATTTGCCCGGCACCAATAAAATGGACTTTTGCCATGAGCCGCCCCTCCTTATTGAAAGCGATATTCGCCGTTACCTACATGAAAACGGTGGCCTTTCAGCGCCGGGTCAGAGACGTTAAAGACCAGTTCAACTAACCGATTAGCCGCACTCTGGCGAAAGATAAAGCGCTGCTCGCCCACCGCCAGCCCCTCCGGCGATTCGTTGAAACCAAACAACTTATGCCAGTGTGCTCGCACGGCCTGCGGATCCTGCACGTCAAAAATGGCACTCTGTAATGTCACTTCGCCTGCGGGATGTGGCCTGTCGAGCCCCTGAGCACGTAGCCGCGCCAGCCGGGCGTTATCGTCCTCACCCCATTGCAAAATAAAGGGATAAGGCAGGCCGTTAAAATCCCCATCGATGGTGAAGATGCGCCAGCTAATCACATTGCCCTGCGGGTCGTTACGCTGGCCATCGACTACCGGCGAGACCTGCAATCCTTTGCTGCGCAATTGCGCATGCGTCTGGTCAATATCATCTGTGCGCAGCGCCACCCGATGCAGCGCCTGGTTTTCCGGCAACAGGTGCGCCGCATCGCGGGAGAGCAAAAAATCGGTCTGTGCCGACGCCAGTTCAGCCTGATCAGCGATGGCGAGAAATTCAATATAGGTCAGCCCAAAATAGCTGAGCGCATTCCAGGTTCCCCAGCCAGGGTGACGCCCACCGGCAAGCGCGTTGAGTCTCTGCCCTGTAAAGATGGCGATGGCCTCTTGCGGCTGGTTAACAAACTGCACGGCATGGTCCCATTTTAATGTGGTCATTACGCCTCCTTGAAGGATTATTCCCAGTCGGTGTTCACTTTGACGTTCTCTGCTCCCGGCAGGCCGTAAACGTCTTCGTCATACCACTTGCGAGACAACGCGGCGAGCGTGCCATCTTTTTTGAGGGCTTCCAGCTCAGTGTCGATGGCTTTGATCAGTTTCGGGTCAGCACTCTTTTTGTAGAGATAGACGTTAGGGAACAGGCCGACAGACTCGGAGGCTTTCAGGTTCAGATTCAGCGCTTTGTTTAACGCCAGTAAGGCGCCAATCGGATAGATAGCCGCATCATATTCACCAGAAGCAACGGCTTTGAAAATGTCCGCCGCAGACTGCTCACCGTTCGGCTGTAGATTGATTTGCTGGCCTGGGTGCTTTTTGTTGTAGTTATCAATCACAGTATAACGCGCATCGGATGTATGAATCGGCACCAGCTTCTTCTTGCCGCTCGCCAGATCGGCCAGCGTATGAATGTCGTTTTCATTGTTACGCACAATTAAACGCAGGTCGCTGATGCCCGAAGGCTGGCCGGAGTAAGCGTATTGCGCCGCACGCTCTTTTGTCAGATAAAAATGGTCAGCAGCAAGGGTGTATGCGCCGGTGGACAGACCGACGATCATCGCATCGCGGGAGACCGCATTAAAATGGAATTTATAGTCGGTGAGCTTCTGGTCGATGATCTTTAATAACTCACCGTCGTAACCGGTAATATTATTGTTATCGTCTACAAAGCTAAACGGGAACCCGTTTGCATTCACTACCACTTCAACAGTTTGCGCATCAGGGCTTTTTTCGACCGCTTGCGCCACCGTTATATTCATTGCCAGGAGCAGTGAACTTACCAACAACAGTTTATTTTTGAACATATTTCTTTCCCCAAAATGAGTGAGATGGAACCACTTTACGTGCATGGCTTTTCCACCGGTTACTGAGATACACCTCGATATGTCGCAATATCCAGGTAAGGACCAGACAGAGCGCAATATAAATAAGCAGAACGATGCAATAGGCCTCCACATAATGAAAACCGCGCGCCGCGGCAATATTCGCCTTTGCCATCACATCCACCACCGTAATGGTGTAAACCAGTGACGTATCCTTGATCAGATCAATCAGGACGCTGGTGTAGTTGGGTAGCGCGGATACCGCCGCCTGCGGAAAAATGATGCGTCGAAACTGGGTAAAGCCGCTCAGCCCTATCGACCATGCGGCCTCGCGTTGCCCTTTTTCCACGGCATTCCACGCGGAGCGAAAAGTCTCGGCAAAGTAGGCGCTAAACACCACGGAAAAAGCAGCTACGGCGGCCACCAGCGGTGAGAGTTTGTAACTAAACGACGTATCCTGCGGCCCGCCCCAAAGCCCGCTGGCAATCCACGGCCAGACATAAAAGACAAAATAGAGCATTACCAGCATGGGGATAGAGCGCCCGAAAGAGATAAACACCTGCACCAGATATTTCACGTACGGCACATTGCCAATCATCACCCAGGCAAAAACACCGCCTAATAGCGTTGAAAATATTAACGATAAAAAAGTGATCAGTAACGTGACCGGTAGCGCGCTTAATATAAATGTGAAATTATCCCGCATAAAATCGAGGCTAAACATAGTCGTCTTTTACTCCAGTAAATATTGATACTTTTTCTCAATACGATTTGTGAGATAAAAGATAATCATGTTAAGCAACCAGTAGATGAGAATGACGCTAATAAACGCCGCGACCTGCTTTGCACCATAACTGTTTTGCGAGATTTTTTGTGCGCGACCAAAAATATCGACAATACCGATGATATTAACCAGTGAGGTCATCTTTACCAGATTGATTAAAAGATTGCCGAAATTGGGAATAGCGATAATGAGCCCCTGCGGAAAAATAACGCGCGCAATACCAATGTGCCAGGGAATATTCAAACTGCGTATCGCCTCTTTTTGTCCGATATCCACGGCATTCCAGGCCGAGCGCATCATTTCGGCAAAATAAGGGCTGATGCCGACGGAAATAGACAAGATGGCAAAAGTCATATCGCTAATCAGTAACGCAGGAAGTTCCAACGCTGAGAGAATCAGTTTCCCGCCGAAGAAAAAGAGCAGGATTAACAGCGCCAGCGGCGCACCGCGCAGCACATCGGTGTATGCTTTTGCCAGCCATCTCAATAACGATGAGCGACTAAACTGCAAAACAGTAGCGACCAGACCAAGTGCCAGACCGAGCAACAAAGAGGCCAGCGTGATCCCCAGGGTAATCGGCAGGTTTTCCAGTAATTTCGGCACAATCAATAGCAGATCGTCGGAACGCAATAACGGTTGTGGATTCATTACATTAGCCTCAGGCGTGGAAACGGAGTCGGGCAAGAAACGCCTGTGTGCGCGTGTGTAACGCCGCGCCAAAAATCTGCTCCGGCGGCCCCTGCTCCACGATTTCGCCGTTTTCCATAAACACCACTCTGGAAGCGACCTGGCGGGCGAATTCCATTTCATGAGTCACGATAATCATCGTTTGCCCGTTGGCGGCAATCTCCTGAATGAGTGTCAGAACCTCGCCAACTTTCTCCGGATCCAGCGCCGATGTGGGCTCATCCAGCAACAGCACCGCCGGGTTAATCGCCAGCGCACGGGCAATGCCAATACGCTGTTTTTGGCCACCAGAAAGGCTGTTCGGATAGTGATCTTTTTTATGTAACAATCCGACCTGTTTTAGCAGGCGTTCAGCCGCCGCGACCGCTTCCTGACGCGGGCGCTTTTGCGCATAGATCAAGCCTTCGGTAATATTTTGCAAGGCGGTGAGATTATGAAACAGATTCCAGGATTGAAAGACCATCGCAGTTTTCGCGCGTATTTTTTCAATCTCTTTTTTTCCTGCTTTGGCGCAATCAACAATGGCGTCGTCAATTTTTATTTTTCCGCTGTCGGCGGGTTCCAGAAAATTCAGCGTGCGCAACAGTGTCGTTTTACCCGAGCCACTTGGGCCAATAATGCAGATAATTTCCCCTGCGTTAATGGAAAGCGAAACCTCTTTTAGTATTTTTTCGCCAGTAAAATTTTTACTGATTTTCTCAATGGCAATCATCATTATATTTTCGCAGCGGGCTATCCCTGATAAATGCACAACGGCGGCATCTATTTCTTTACAAAAACTATATTGCTGGTGGGTCTATAAAGACAAACAAGAAAAAGACATATGCAAAGTTGAAAAACACATTTCCGAAAGGGGGGATTTGCGGAAATGGACATATTTAAACTATTAAGAGGGAATAAAGGTGGGGGAAAGGATGATCCGCTCTTTATCGTCGCGGATCATCCTTTATATTCTCTTTAACGGCTCACGCCTGCGGCCAGTAAGGTTCGCCGAGCGTCAGCATCAGGCGATTGGCCCATGCGAAAAACGCGGCTGATTGCACAAGATCCACAATCTCCAGGGTACTCAGCCCCTGTTCACGCAGTTGCGCCACATCCTGCGCGCTGGCCTGTGCGGGCGTGCTTGAGAGACGTGCAACGAAATTGATCTGCGCCTGCCAGCGTGGCGACTGCCCTTGTGCCAAATCGCCACCGGGGACGGTATCCAACAGACGTTGCACCGCCTCCTGCTGTTTAGAAAGCTGGCTTGCTTTACGGGCATGTACCGAGGCGCAATAAATGCAGCCGTTGACCTTACTGGCGACGGTTGCCGCCAGTTCACGCTCGGCGCGCGGCAGTCCCGACGCGGTATAGAAAATCCCTTTATCCGTCAGCGTGCGCTGCTCAAGCACGGCAAGATTACGCCCCAGCAGACGGAAATAGTCCGACTCGCTATGGCCGAAACGGGCCAGGGTCGCCTGCTCGTCGGCGTTAAAATCAGGCAGCGCTTTTGCCGCAATCCACGGCTCCCAGCCGAGCTCCGCCTGGGTAAAGGCAACCGGCGCCCGTTTGCCCGTAAGCGTCTGTGCCTGCGTATGCCACTCCCCTGCCGTTACGGCTTGTGGCTGTGGAATGTCCACCTCATGGCCTGCCAGTAGACGATAGCCGCGCAATAAGCGGCTCTGGAAACTGATAAAGGCGGTTAATTGCGACAGGGTCACAATATCATCCTCTGACCATCCGGCGTTCAGCAAGGTCTGCAAGTCAGCCGCCTGCGCGCTTACGGGATGTAGCGTGAGTGTCCTGGCATGGGCCAGCGCCGCGTTCAGCGCCGGGGTCACGTTCGGGACAGTAACGTCTTTGCCGCGTTGCTCGTAATAGCGGCGCAGTACGCTGTCCCGCAGCCAGTTGCTAATCTGCGCCGCCAGCCAGAATCGCACGGCGAGCGTCAGCTTTCCCTGTACAGCCCGGGCGGAAAAAAGCGCCTCATAGCTGCCCTGGGTATGGCGCGTTGCCGCTTCCCGCGTCTGGCGAGCGACGGCCAGCTCACTGTCCGGCGCAATCCCGGCCAGACTGTCGAGCAGGTCGTGAGCGTGTAACGCCGTCTCTTTTTCCGGAATCAAAGGGTCATGCAACGTCATAAAATCTCCTGTTGTTGAGTACGGTGCGTCATGCCGGGAATGGCGTCGATCAGCTCCCGCGTGTAAGGATCACGGGAGTGGCTAAAAATGTGTTCTACCGGGCCGGACTCCACCTGCTTTCCGTGGTGGAGCACGCTCACGGTGTCGGCAATTTGCCGCACCACGGAGAGGTCGTGGGAGATAAACAGATAGGTCAGGCCGAGCTCGCGCTGGAGCGTGTCGAGCAGGCGCAGGATTTGCGCCTGTACCGTCACATCAAGGGCGGAAACCGCTTCGTCGAGTACCAGTACCTGGGGTTCCAGAATGAGCGCTCGCGCAATGGCAACGCGCTGGCGCTGGCCACCGGAGAGTTCATGCGGTTTACGGGTCAGTAGCTCGTGCGGTAGCGTCACGCGTTCAAACATCTCATGGACTTTCTGCGCGCGCGTTGCCCGATCGAAGCGGCCAAAGTTGCGCAGAGGCTCCTCCACAATGTCGAACAGACGCTGCGCTGGATCGAGTGAACTGAACGGGTTCTGATAGACCAGTTGAATTTTTTGCCGGAACTGACGCAGCGGCTCTCCTTTCAGGCGGGTGATGTCTGTCCCCTCGATCAGAATCTGTCCGCTGGTGGGGCGATGAAAGCCAAGCAAGCTGCGCGCCGTTGTGGTTTTCCCCGACCCCGACTCCCCCACGATGGCATGTGTGGTGCCGCGTTCAACGCTAAACGACAAATTATCCACCGCACGGAACAGCGTTTTGTTGTCGGTGGAGAGCGGATAGGTCTGGACCAGATTATCCACCCGAATCACTGTGTCACCGCCGCTTGTCCGTGGCGCGCGCGGCGTGGGATTGAGCGACGGCACATCCGCCAGCAGCGCTCTCGCGTACTGGCTGCGGGGTGCCTGCAACACCGCCTGAATGGGGCCTTGCTCCTGCACATGTCCGCGCTGGAAGACCACCAGCCGGTCGGCGCGTTCTGCCGCCACGCCTAAATCATGGGTCACAAACAGCACAGCCGTGCCACTTTCACGCCGTAGTTCATCCAGTAAATCGAGCACGCGCTTTTGTACCGTCACGTCCAGCGCGCTGGTCGGCTCATCGGCGACAATGAGCGCTGGTTTCAATGCAATGGCAATGGCAATCAAGACCCGCTGCTTCATACCGCCCGAAAGCTGATACGGATATTGCTGCGCACGTAGCTCGGGTTGCGTCAGCCCAACGCGGGCCAGTAGCGCCAGAGTTTGCTGGCGAATCACCTGACGGGATGCGCGCTGGTGCAAACGCAGGATCTCGTCAACCTGCGCGCCGATGGTTTTGACCGGATTGAGCGAGCTGGTAGGATCCTGAGGAATCAGACTGATACGCGCACCGCGAATGCCGTCCAGTTGCTTTTGCGACCAGCGGCTGATATCGGTGCCGTTCAGGCGAATCGCCCCCCGGGTCAGGCGACCGTTTTCACTGAGCAAGCCAATGACCGCCTGTGCCGTGGTGGTCTTGCCGGAACCGGACTCCCCGACCAGCGCCACCACTTCACCGGGGTTGATCTGAAATGACACCCCTTCAACCACCGTGCGATCGCCTTCGGCGGTGCGGTAACGGATGGTGACATCCTCCAGCTCCAGTACCGGTACGGTGGCGCTGCTCTGTTGCAGACTCAGGTTCAGGCTCATGATTGCCCCCGGCGTAATGACTGGCTGACACGGTTGGCCGCCAGCACCACCAGCACGACGACAATCCCAGGGAAGGCAGTCAGCCACCAGGCCGTTGAAAGGTAATTCCGGCCTTCGGCGATCAGCAATCCCCACTCTGGCGTGGGCGGCGGTGCGCCATACCCCAGGAAACTGAGAGTGGAAATAGCCAGAATCGCACTGCCGAATTGCAGGGCGGCAAAGGCAAAGACGGTACTCAGGGCGTTAGGCACGATATGGCGTAATAGAACACTGAAAAAAGTGCCGCCGCTGCCCCATGCCGCTTCGACGAAATCGCTGTGCCGTACGCGCAGAGTTTCACCCCGCACCAGCCGCGTAAAACTGGCAATCGAGGTGATCCCCACCGCGATGGCGGCGTTCACCGTGCCGAAGCCCAGCAGAATGATGACGCTCAGCGCCAGCAGCAGCCCGGGAATAGCAAGCAGAATATCGATAACGCGCATGATCAGGCTATCGAACCAGCCCCCAATCGCCCCGGCCAATAACCCCAGCAGGCTGCCGAGCGCCAGCCCAAGACCAACCGCGATGAGCGCGCCGGAAAGTGAATGTACGGCACCGTAGACAATGCGGGTATACAGGTCGCGGCCCAACTGGTCGGTGCCAAGCAGATAGCCGTTGCCGGGGGCAAGACGCTGTGCGCCCGCCACGCCGTCTGTCGGGCTGAAATGGGTGAACCAGGCGGGAAACAGCGCCCAGAGCACAACCGTCAGCAAAACCAGCCAGGCGGCAAGCAAGCCCGGACGCAGCGTAATACGGGGCACGCGAGCGCGTTTGTATAATGACGGGAAGCTGAGCTTCCCCTGAGGAACGACCGTCATGAGGCGACTCCTGTACTGTTTTTCAGGCGGGGATCGAGCAAGGGATACAGCAGATCGATGGCGAGGTTAATCACCACAAAAGCGCTGGCGGAAATCACCACGATGGCCTGTAACACGCTACTGTCCTGGGTGTTGACCGCTTCCTGGGTGAGTTGCCCCAGGCCACTGCGACCAAATACGGTTTCGGTTATCAACGCGCCGGCGATAAGTTCGCCCAATAACAACCCCGCCACGGTCAGCGTGGGCAACAGCGCATTGCCCAACACATGGCGCCACAATACCCCCGCCCTGCTGGCCCCTTTCGCGCGTGCCACGGCGACAAACGGCTGGGTTTGCACCTGGTCGATACTGCGCATCAAAATTTGCGCCAGCGGCGCGGAAATCGGTAACGCCAGCGTCAATGTGGGCAGGATCAGGCCCTGCCATGGGCCTGGGTTAATAACCGGGATCCACCCCAACTGGAAAGAAAAAATCTGGATTAACACGATACCGAGCCAGAAAGTCGGCACCGAAATAAACAGTGATGGCAGCGATTGCAACACCGCACGCAGCCCGCTAAACGGCGACAGAAATGAGAGTGCCGCCAGCACAAAGGCCAGGATCGTAGCGACGATCAGCCCTAACAGCGCCAGCAGGAGCGTGGAAGGAAGATTCTCACTTAGCAAATCACTGACCGGTACGCCGGTCTGGACGGAAAGGCCGAAATCCCCATGTAACAGGCTAACCACGGCGTGGAGATATTGCGTCAGCACCGGTGTGTCAGCACCATAGCTCAGGCGCAACTGGGCAATTTGATCGGCGCTCAGCCCGAGATCCGGATTTTGGAATTTGATCAATATTGCGTCGCCCGGGAGCGCCTGTAACAGCACAAATGAGAGCGTAAAGGCGGCCCATAACACTATCAGCGCCTGACCAAAACGTACCGTCAGATATCTGCCCATGGCTTGTCCTCTTTCACGGTGCCCCTCGCCCGATGACGAGGGGAAACCCGTGCGTTATTTATCTAACCAGGTGTTGTAAAAACTCGGACGCCCTACGGCTTCGAAGCTCAGCCCTTTGGTGGACGGCGCACCGGCATAGACCTGCGGCTCTTCAAAGATAGGGATCACGTAGGCTTTATCGATAAGGTATTGCTGTACCTCATTGACCAGCGCAATACGCTTATCCTGTGAGGTGGCGGAAGCGATACCCTCCAGTAACCCGTTCAGATGGCTGTCCTCAAACTGCTTAACCTTGTCGCTGGCGCCCCCTTTTTGCAGCAGCACATTGCGCAGCGTCGGGAAGTACTGGCTTTTCAGAACATCTGGATCCGCACGGCCCACCATGCTCGGATATACCCCCGTTTTAGCCGGGTCAAGGTTATCGAGGGTTTTACTGCCCGCATCCCCCGCCAGGACGTTGAGTTTGACGCCCACTTTGGCCCACTGCTGCGCCACCAGTTGCAGCGTCTCTTTGTTCTGCGGCTGTGGCGGCGATTCGTACGCCGTTAGCGTCAGCGGTTGCCCGTCCTTTTGTCGCACTCCATCGGGGCCATTTTTCCAGCCCGCTTCATCGAGCAGACGCGCCGCCTGTGCCGGGTCAAATTTCAGCTTGTCGGAAAGATCCACATAGCCCACCGCCGTTTTGGCTAACACTGATGTGGCCTGTGGGTAATTTGCGGAGAAGAGCGTCTGGACAATCTCTTTGGTATTCGTGGCATGCAGCAGCGCCTCACGCACCTTTTGATCCGCCACCAGCGGGTTATCAGGGCGGAAGTTAACGCTGTTGTTCACCCCACGCGTCGGGGAGGCATAAACGGCAAAGCCTTTGTCGGAGACGCGCTTCTCGTCGTAGGCCTGAATCTGGCGAATCGCATCAGCCTGGCCGGAGAGTAACGCGCCAATACGAACGCTATCTTCCGGCGTCACCAGCACGTTAATACCGTCCAGATAAGGACGCCCCTGATGGGCAAAACTCGGCGGCGCCCAATTATAGTCCTTACGCGCCACCAGTTTCACTTCGCGGCCCGGACGGTCGCTCTCCACCACAAACGGGCCGGATCCAATAATGCTGCGCGCGCTGCCGAGCTGGTTAAAGTTTTTCTCCAGGGTCGAGAGCGAGACCAGTCCGGAGCCAATGGCGGAGGTGCCCTGCAGGAAACCCGGCGACGGAGATTTGAAAAAGAACTTCACCGTTAGCGGATCGATCACTTCGCTTTTCAGGTAGTTGTTGATGACCTCGGACACCGGCTGGTTGAGGGCTTTATTGCCCAGACCATAGGTATCGAAATTTTTCGCTACGGCGTTGGCATCAAGCGGAGTGCCGTCCGAAAAGGTGACGCCAGGACGAAGTTTAAAGGTGTATTCGGTGTAATCCGCGTTGGTGGTCCAGGATTGCGCAATCCACGGCTCAATTTGCAGGGTTTTCGGGTTTTGCCAGGTCAGCTTGTCGGTTATCTGGTTGAGGATTCCGCCGTTAGGGTAAAACCCGCCCGCAGGCGGATAGAGGTTAGTGTGCGCCTGTTGTTCCAGATAGATTAGCGTGCCGCCGTTTTTGGGCGCGTTTTCTGCGGCCACTGAAGCGGCGCTGATCCCTGCCAGTGCCATCGTGGCGAAAAGGCGAAATCGGTATGTGGAGAGCAAAATCGACATTGTTATTTTTCCTGTAGTTATCGTTTAAGCGTCGTGCTGAGCGCGACCGGACGCCCCCATACAGGCGGCTAGCCGTCCGAAACCTGATTTGATATTTTCACAGCGATGGGTAAACCGCAAAGAACAATACTGATAATGAATATGCGTAAATTTGTTAGCGAGATGTGACACCAAATCGGCAGCAGCGCAGGGTCCAGGCCAGACTGGGTTCTGCAAATTAAGTTCAGCAAATAAAGGGCAATCGCGATCAGGCGGCAAGGCGCAGGCTGGGGCAATCTGATGGCGGGGAAATGCCAATAGTGCCCCAGCCTGCGCCTCCAGGAAATTAGCGTTCTCGCCAGGCATAGGGCACGGCAGGCTGCCACTCATCACCCAGCAGTTCGGGATCATCGTAATGGATAATGGCCTGATAATGGTGTTCACGATCTTCAAAATAAAGCTGCCCGGAAATATGTTGTGCCAGGGTACGTGCGCCCTGGCTGATTCCAGGAATAAGACCGACAACATGACCGTTGCTTAACAGCGCGGGGTGGCTAAAACAGTGCACCCTCGCCAGCGAAGAGGGGCTGTCACTGTGTTTTGCCTGAAACGCGAAATCAGCCCCCAGATAGGGATAACTCGCCAGTTGCGCGTTCTGCTTATCAGCAGGAGGCTGCCAGGCATCGCCCCAGGTTTTCACCTGATCCACCAGCGCATGAAATTCCGGACGGGCATGCCAGTCCAGAGCATATCCCGTGGCAAGGATCAGGAAATCTACCGGCACTTCGCCCTGCGGAGTATGAACAACGATGCCATCCTGACGGGTTTCGACCCGCTCAACCGGGGCGTTAAAATTGAACCAGGCGTTGGGATGACGCGACACGCGCAGCGTGCTGCCGTGCGGCGGCGGCGTCTGGACGGTCGCGATATGCTGGGCCAGCCGCCATTTCCACTCATCCGGCAGATTAAAATAGCCTGATTCAAAACCCGGGTTGCCTGCCCCTTTTGACAGGTTCACGCGGGGAAAATCAGGACGACGGATCAGCAGTTCAACCCCCGCAGCACCCGCTTCCAGCGCCGTGGCCGAAACATCCATCGCTGTGGCGCTACCGCCAACAACCGCAACCCGACGGCCTGCAAGAGCGGCAAAATCAATCGCCTCTTCTGAGTGTGCCCAATACTGCTTTGGTACATCACTGACAAAATCAGGAATAGCGGGTCCGCCAAACGCATCCATTCCGATGGCCAGGATCACTTTGCGCGCGCTCACCCGCCGGATCTCACCCTGGTGCGAGAAGGTCAATTCTACACGCTGTGGGTCGTGCAGATTCAGACCTGTCAGGGCGTGATCGTTACGCACATCAAGCGCCAGCACCTGGCGGTACCAGCGCAGATACGCGGCCCATTGCAGACGGGGGATCTTGTCCAGCGTATTCCAGGCCTCAAGGCCAAATTGTGCTTCATACCAGGCGCGAAAGGTCAGAGAGGGAATATCAAGCGCCGGCCCGGTAAGGTGTTTAGGCGAGCGCAGCGTTTCCATGCGCGCGGTTGTTGCCCAGGGACCTTCGAAATCTTTGGGCGCTTTGTCATACAGCACGGCGTCAATACCCTGCAGGCGCAGTGCGAACGCCGCCGCCAGGCCTGCCATGCCTGCGCCAATGATCACCACGTTCTGCGCCTGTGCGTCAGATTGTTGTGGCAACCAGCGTTTTGCAGGCAACGCCAGCCATTCCAAATCCTGTCTGATTCGGGCTTCCAGCGCGGCGAGCCCCTGCTCTGCCCTTTCGGATGGTGTAATGGGGGAAATCGAAGAAAGTGACATCGTCGTTATCCTTTTGTGTCAATGCATTCAGTCATTTGCTGAGTGATAGCACTTCGATACCAGGGGAACTACGATTTAATATTGCTAGCCTAATGCAGACTTTTTCTATAGGAGACCGGGATTGGGTTTGACTGGCGAAAGCACATGAGGCAGGTAATTTGGATTACGCGAGGTGCTGTAAACAGAAGCGGAGGTTCAGGGGAAAGGAGACGAAGAGGAAGTGAGGTATATGAGCAGGCGTTTTCCGGCGAAAGCACAGAGATTAAAACGCTGATCCCTTGCGGATCGACGGCAGGTGATACGCCCGTAACGAGCAACATGTCTAATTTTCGAAAAGTGTAAAACCACTCAGTAAGACCTGACATGAGGGCAATATCATCATAGTGAAAATGAAATTTCTGCAATCCAGGGTATTCCCGCCCCCGCAATTCGGCAATTAACTCTCTTCTGCTTGCGCACAGTTTCGTCCTGCTAACTTCGCTTCATACAGTGCTTTGTCGGCACTTTTTTTCAGCATTTCGGCTTCCCACTTCTGTCCCTCGGAGACGATGGTTGCACAACCTGCGCTGATGGTGACGACCTTTTCCGGGAGGTCTGTCGAGATGTGCGCAATTGCCGCCGCTCTGATACTCACAACCACATGATCAGCAAATTGTTTTACTTGCGAGGTATCAGCCTCAGACAAAATGATGGCAAATTCCTCACCACCGTAGCGGGCAACCAGATCACCCTGCCGATGAACGAGAGAACCCAGTATGCTGCCGACTTTTTTCAGGCAAGCATCACCTGCCACATGACCATAGGTGTCGTTATAACGTTTAAAAAAATCGATATCTATCATGATAAGAGAAACAGGCAGCCTGCTTTTTTGCGAGTGAATCAGGCTTCTTTCCAGAAACTCATCAAATTGTCGGCGATTGGCAAGGCCAGTCAGCCCATCAAGCAGTGCCAGCAACTGGAGGGTATGATTAATGGTCGTCAGTTCGTCCCGCACTAAGGCCAGCTCAGCCTGATTTCGCGCATTTGTGTTAATCTGACGCAGCACAAACAAGCCAAGAATAAGCATCATGAAGAGCATGGCGATATTAAGCAGTGCATCGGCTATGTTTTCTTGCAGCCAGTTCGTACGAATTCGGTCCTTGTCATAACCGGCGGTCACAATTAATGGATACCGTTCCAGGCGAGCATATCCAAAAATCCGCTCCACGCCGTCGAGTAATGAAACCCAGGTGGCACTTCCACTCTCAGACGCTTTCAGTGCGAAAGTAAAAAGAGGACTGTTAGACAAATTCTTATTGATAGCCGAGTCCGGTAAAGGGCGAACATAGAGAGTAGAACTATCAGCCAGAATAAGCCCGAGGGCATCTTTTGGACCGATAATAAAATAACTATAGAAGTGTCTGAAATAATCTACTTTGATTGTAGCCAGCGCTACTCCCGCAAAATCACCATTCGT
Organism: Citrobacter sp. BDA59-3; assembly: GCF_015167655.1. NCBI lineage: Bacteria > Pseudomonadati > Pseudomonadota > Gammaproteobacteria > Enterobacterales > Enterobacteriaceae > Citrobacter > Citrobacter sp. BDA59-3. The sequence goes on along the minus strand of NZ_CP063427.1, from coordinate 1,853,022 downwards.
ATCATTCAGTCGCATTGACACCGGAATCACCAGATCGCCAGTGGAACGACTTCGTATCACGTGACCAATATGAATGCCTTGCTCAGTATGCTGCTGATGCCATATAAAATATTCACGATCGGCATTGTTAGCTTTTGCGGGTATATAATTCCCTGTGGTGACGACCCAATTCCCCCTGGCGTCGTATATAAACAGGCCATGCAGTTGTGTAAGTTTATCGTGTAGTTCTTTCAGGTGCCGGGCAAAGGGGGGCGTATTTGCGTAGTCTATACCATAAAAATTTAATTGCCGCACCACCTCAGAAAGCGTGATATCCACCTGTAAAAAGGTATCTTCTGCCTGGCGAGCCAGCGACACAGAAAGGTTTCGTGCATCGTTTTCACTTTCCGCGAGTTCATTTTGCCAGGACTGCCACATAGTCCAACTGTTTATCGCTGCGACGGCTACGCTGATGATAAAAAGAAACAAAGCCATACTTCTTCCCAATGAAGTATGTAAGACTGTAGAAAAAAAAGAGCGCTGTTTTCCTGACATTCCCCTTGCCTCCGTGCCAATTTTTAGAAAATTAAGCCGTACTACATAGACGTTAAAAAATACAGAACTATCAAAGCGGCATAGTGTTTAATAAGTGGAAATTCTGTATGGGTATTGATTATATCACTTAGCTGGAATGACGGTGGCGAAATAGCTTTTGGAAAATTAAAATATATAATATATAGTTTATATATTCATCATGACACCCGTTATCGTCAAGTCGCGTCAGTGCTTTTTCCTGATCATATCCAGCAAACTTATTTATAAGTTGCTGACAGCAGGACGACATCATAACGGGGCCGAAAGAAGGCAAGCGCAATTCCAAAATGCGAACCCATTGCTGGAACAGAACAAAGCGGGAAGCCGGAAAGGAACTATCCAGCGGATTTAAAACAGAGAGGCATGTGGGGTGTATGACCGAAAAATTAAGGTCGCGCCGACGAGCGAACTGCCAGCATTGAAGTGTTCAAATTTGATGAGAGTACTAAGGGCAAAAAACAAAGGACTTACCAAATAGTAAGCCCTTTGTTTAATCTGGTGGAAGCGCAGAGATTAGGACTCTGAAACCCTTTCGGGTCGCCGGTTTTTTTATTCTATGGGTTCTCGTTTACATGGTGGAGCAATTATCTCCATTGGCACGGTTAACAAAAACGTTACGCGGCAGGCTGCTCCGGCCAGGTGATGTCAGGTGCCTTACTGATATCTACAGCCTGAACTTGCTGGTAATACTCCATCCAGGTACGAAGTAGCGTTTTATCAGAATCCGTGATGATCCCCAGCATCAACTGAGTCTGCCATGCCTGTGTTTTTGTGGTGACGCCTTGAAGAAGTGATTGTTTTTTTAGCTCGTAATCAATTACAGGCTCAGTCAGGATCGGCAAGCCATCAGTGCCCGGGCTGATAACTTTACCAGCGGTCTGGCCGGCGAACATTTCATTGTAGAGATCATCAGAAACCTCTATCGCATCAGTTGGCCAGCCCGTTTCTGATTTTTCATAATCGCTTTTTAAATCATCGGGATAAAAACCGTTTGTTTTTGCACTGTAAAAATAGGCCATTTTAATATCCTGTAACTGTTACATAAGATCCATTTCCGTCGCATCCAACTATTGCTCCGGTCAGTGTCACACTTCCAGTCTGTACCATTGAAAGGTTATCGGCCCCCGTGCCGCTTTGAATCACTGTATCGTTTATGGCGATAACTGCATTGGGGAATGGTATAGGCCAGGTGACCGCTACATGACCCGGACCACTGTATGTCACACGGAACCATTGAGTGATGCGTCCGGTACGTATATCTTTTTCCCAGCCAGCATTAGGATTCATAGCCGCTATCACAGACGGATTCAGCGGGCTGTAAACTCGTTGACCGTTTTCATAAAGTCCGAAACCTGCTGCCGTTCCAACATTTCCTGTAAACGTCCCGCCCGACATCAGCATTCTTGCATTAAGCTGGTTATAAATATCTCCCCATTTCGCAAAGAGATGAGCAGACAACAGCCCCCCCCACGCAGGGCCATTAATATCACCCGTGGAATTATTGACGGGGATTGCATTAAATCGATTATTCAGATAATTCGACAACCAGTCATTACCCCAGGCACTACCGCGAATATTCCCGGACGGGTTATCAACCGGAATAGCGTTGATTTTGCTTTGCAGATCATTAAAGCGTGCGGTCAGATTAACGGCCAGCGAACCGCCCCATGCGGTGCCGTTCACATCACCCGTGGTATTGTTCACGGGAATGGCACCGAAACGGGCATTCAGATTATTTGACAACCATTCGCTATTGCCGCCAGTACCCCAAATGGTGCCGTAGCTATTGCCATCAATGGCGTATTTGGCAGGCCCGGCATAGATGTTACGCCCGGCAAAAATCTCGCCCACTTCATTAAAGGTGACCCGGCCATATTCATTTTTATTTTCTGCATCCACTGTGCGGAAAATAAAACCACCTGTCCCGAGCCCCCGATTATTGGTCAGCCCTGCTGTACCAAACCCGATACCGTTCCAGTCAATTGTTAATCCCTGGACAGATGGTGATGCAGGCGTATTGACGCGCATTGATGCCGACTGGATCAGACCTGTGACATTCAGCCAGGACATGGTGTCACCGATACGCTGGACGGAGTTAGCCGCCTGTGTGATGGTATTCTGCAATCCCAGGTACTGGATTATTGAGGCAACGTCCGCTTTATTAATCAGATTACGTCCGGCGGCGGTCAGGTTGGTTAATGCCAGGGTATCAGGCCCGGTAAAATAAGCCAGAGTATCAGCAGTGGCCGGCAGCGCGGCCAGAGACGTCAGCGCGGCGTCCAGTGCCTGAAAGTCTTTACCGAGCGCTGCCGCCATTTTGGTAATGAACGCAGCGATATCGCCGTTATCCGGAACATCCTGCCCGGTTTTATTAGTGATGTATTGCGCCAGCGCCGCCGCAACAAATGTTGCCTGCCGGATAGCCTTGTTGATCTCGGCACTGCTGGCCTTACCAGCCTGAAAGCCCGTCAACAAAGCGGTCAGTGCCTCATACTCAGCCTGAGTGATGACGTTTGCACTGGCCCCTGTCGCAAACGGTTTAAAGTCATTTTTAGCCATTACAGTAAAGTCCCCCATGCGCCGGTATCGAAACCGGTTATGTATTCGTTATCCATGTCAAAACCAAAAAAGCGGTTTCCCTCCGACGGCGTTTCCACCGCCGGAATTTGAATGCTGCCACCCCACACTCCCGCCGCTTTAACGGTCAGGTAGCCCTGCCTGATAGCGGCTATCAGTTCGAGTGAGACGTGAGAAATGTCGGTCTCAGGAAAAACCCAGAGACCAATAGTCATGTCCTGGTTATCCACGATTTGCATACGCAGTCCGGAACCGGCCAGCGCGTTATCGAGAATGGGCGGTAGCGTGTCGTTCGTGCCATCCCAGTTATTGATGGCAATTTTCGCTTTGAGGATTACCCGATAAGTTTCGTCACTGAGCGCGGTATACCCACTGTCAGGATCATATGGCCCCTGCCACACGCCCTGGTCATAGCCCAGCCCCTCGGTATCCCAGGCGAAGAAAATGCCGGATATGGGAACGGCGACGTAGCGGCTACGTCCGATCCACTCCCCCAGAATGTCAAGCTGCACGCCCACAGCATTATCAATATCAAATGCCGTCACCAGGCGGTTTAACGTAGTGCTGGTATCCAGGAACGGACGCGTTGACAAATCGACATGCTGGAAGAACAGAGGCTTCGTGCCGTGATAATTAGTAATCAGATCGGTGTATTGGCTCATGGCACCACCGTGATAGCGATATTCGCTGGTGAGCAACTGGCGGCTTCCGCATAACCGATATCAATATTTGCCGTCGCCACACTGCCAGCGGTTTTACCAATAGACAGGCTGTTAATGTCGTAATAACGGGCATTTCCGCCGCTCACGACACCGAGGTTAGCGGGGGAGTAAACACGGCTGATCAGCACGTCGTCACCAATAGCCAGCGAATTAATGTAACTGGCTATGGTCGATTTTATCTGGTCGGCAATTAAAGAGGTGTAGCCTGGAAATACCCGCAGAGTGATAGAGACAAACACCGGCACGTTTACCGGGCGGGAAAATGATATCGGATGAGGATTGCCCCAGATGTCAGCAACCACAATGGTTGTGGTGCCATATGTTCCCACCCCCTGCCCTTTTTTCCCCCGCAGCGTCTGCGCAATCGTTGTTGTATCACCGCCGTCAACAATGGCACTGATGGAGTGGGCCGGTAAGCCGTTTGCATCCACAGAGCCGGTGTCGTTTTCATAGAGTTTGTGGCGTGTCACGCCCGATATATTCGCCAGCGCGCCATCAACAGCGGCGAACGGCGTCAGTGAGGGTAACGCCACGCTCTGGCTCTGCCTGGCGCGCAACTCTGCATCGGTTTCTGCGGCAACTCCGACCGTAGCCGCCAGTGGATTACTGACTGACAGCCAGCCTCGCGTGGGGGTATTTATATGCGTCACTGACCCTGCCAGAGCGGCAACAGCTCCGTTGGCATCACATGTGGCCGTGAGCGTGACGCTACCGCTCACTCCAATGGAAACTGACGCCGGAAAATGCCAGATGATTCCGTTTGTATCCTTCGCTGAACCATTGGTGATGATCGTCCCGGCGGTCCCCGTCAGCAGCAGGTCAACAGTCGAACGCGTTTCTCCGCGCCGCACTATCCCGTTGATTTTAACGTTGCGCGTAAGAGCGTCACTCAGTGCCGTTGAGGGAGAAAAGCTGTTATAGACCCCGATAGCTGTCGTGTTGGCGTCGTGAATTGCCAGCGCCACCAGCGCGACCATTTGGCCGTCTTTGCTGTCGGGTTCCAGATACACATCAGTGCCGTAAATCTGCTGAAAATACCCGGTTACGGTATCAAGTATTGTCTGGTAATCAGGCGCACTGATCCCCTGGGCGGTTATCGTTGCCGATAATCCCAGCGTGTCGAGGTTCAAAGCCATTTATGCCTCGCTTGTAAGGGTCGTCATTCCGTAGAAGGTTTCGACCGTCGCGGTGAACGTTACGCGCCGGGATGAGGTGTTTACTGCTGTGTTAAATTCGGTAATGGACTTAACGCCCTTCGTTTCAAGAATGCGCTGCCGTATGGCGAGGTTATAAAGTTCCGGACGCTGCTTACCGAGCACAGACTGGATCCATGGCGTACCCTCGGTGGTGTCGAGAAACCACTGACCGTACCACAACTCAAACCGTGTTTTGATGGCCTGTGCCACCGCCTCCGGTGAATTAATCAGCCAGGTGTCATCACCACGGCCAAATGTATAATCGCCGTCGGTGTCCTCACGTCGGTATTGCATTAATTTGGCCCCCCGGTGTTTCCGCTGCCCGTCTGTACGCCACCATGCGTATGCATGATCAGGCTTTTATTCCCGGCTTTAACATCGTTGGTGACGTTAACCGGGCCGAGCATTGTTGCACTGCCTCCGCTGGCACCCATGCCCTGCGACAGGTTACCGTTAATGGTTACGTTGCCGTTTAGCACGATAGTCGGGGACGTTATTTCAGTGCCACCGTCGGCGCTAGCCGTCAACTTACCCGGCGTTTTAACGGTAATCGCGTGACCGACAGCCACTTCAACAAACGCGGCCCCATCATTGGTTCGCAACTGTGCAGCGCTGGCGCTGATGCCGCTGATTTTCTTTGCCTGAGACTGAGGACCGACGATACAAAATGCATCGGACAAATCATGCATTCTCGGGTCTACCGGTTCCTGAACTCCACCGTTCTGCCACCAAAAATCAATACAGCGATCGGAGAAGATCACCAGGCACTCATCGCCAGGACTGACGGGGAATGTCAGCGTAACGCCGCCACCACGTGGGAAAATAACAGGTACGTCTACCAGTAGCGGATACTCTTTGGTCGTTGTGTGGCCGTCGTTATCTCGCACCATACAGCGGACCGACGGCTGAACTGTCGCCGTCACCGAGCCAGGATCGAACGACTGGACAATACCAGGCAGTGCTACGCGAAGTTGCTCATTTATCGCCTGACGTTCTGAGGCCAGAACATCATCAAATGAGCCGTTACGAGACTGGATTGAAGCTGACATGGGTTACTCCGGACAATAAAAAAGGCCGCCGAAGCGACCCTTGAATTTATTAACGACATCATACGCCCATTGCGCGACCATAATTAAACCCAAGCTTATAGAAAATTGATATCCGTTGATCAATTGCAAGTAATTTTGGGTTGCACACGAACCGGATGGGTTGTGAATATGTAAAAATGTCACCAGTTAGATATTTGGCACAATACCGCCCTATATGGCGAATTATCCAACATGGATACACGCCAATTAACGTCGGCGCATCCATATTATTTTGTAAAGGCTGAACGTTCAAAAACCGGGACTTACCAGCAGGTTAATGGATAGACTGAAACCCATATTCTTATCGGCTCTGGCCTGCATACGTCCAGAGTCGACATTGATTCCGTCAGAACCTGGGAGTGTGATTTTGCTACGTGACACGCTCGACATCAATTATACCCATCTCGCCACCTTTGGTTATATAAGGATATAAGTGCCACCGTGAGCAATATAATGCGGACAAAAGCCCGAAACAGATAAAAGCAGCAATACAAAATATTGACGCTTTTAATTCCTCCTTTTAGAGAATCAGGTATTCTCCGCGCCTACGCCCCTCGCGCTACACACGTCAAAACCATATACCATTCCTTGCCTCTTGTATCACCAGAATAGGTAATACCCTGAACGACATAAACACCATCTGTTGCAATACTTGCAGGTTTTTCAGTTGTACCAGAAACAGTGATATTACCGTTCCTGGTTTCTGTAGTAATGTGACTTCCATCCTTTCCGAGATCCTCATTGCTGAGTTGTTTGCGTTTGATGAAAGCATTTTTCTGGTTCAGCTCGATCAATCCATTGACGTGGATATTCGGGTTTATGAGACACGCGACGTTAACGCCATTGCCAAACGTCTGTTGAGGCATGCCGATTAACCCCGTCTCGCTGTTCAGCACTATGGCGTCGTGTACCACCTCGTTTTTGGCAACCATCTCACGCTTGCCATTCACAAACATCCATGTCGCTTCACATTGCGCCGCAACATTATCCATCAGATGTCTCGTCATCCCGAACAGGACTCTCCCGCGCGGGAAAACGGTATCCGGCATGGTTGGTGTACGACCGACTTCTGCGCCCTTCAACTGGAAGTCTTTCATCAGCAACGTATCAAAATCAGTGGTACGGTAACCGGCAGATAAGGTCTTTGAGGTCACGGTGGTGGAAAAAGCCTGGTCGGTATCAGCGGCCTGGATGAGGACATAACTGTCCACCGATTTATCTTCATCTTTCCCCTCAATGGTATAACGAATTTCACCACTGAATATCTGCCCGTAGTTGCGACCGTCAGACTGTCCGTTAACCGTTCTCGCAATCCCTACCTGACTGGCATCAACCACCTGCGCGGCCATGCCGTCATAACCTGCGATGACTTGAATGCGGGTAAACTCCTTCTCGCAGAACGTTTTCACAGTTTCTGGCGCCAGATTATAGATTTTGAATGTGCCGACAGCGGTATTCGTACTGCTTTTAACCCAGCTGATATCGAAATGGACTTTGAATTTCCCAAAGTCTGTCAATTGACCTTTTCTGTCCGTCAACAGTAACTCGAAATGACGCATCCAGTTCTTTGACATGGTTACTCCGTGACAACATAGAGATGACTGGTGATACCCAGATCGGTTTTTGTCGGGTTTTCTTGCCCGACAATGTCGGTACCGACCACCAGCGCAAATCCCAGGTTAAGATAAATATGCTGCGCCAACAAATCCGCGCCCGACACCAAAGGCAGCGCCAGCGCCAGCGGCGTGGAATCGTCGCGAAATAGATCAAGGCACCAGACAGGATCACGCCAGGACACAGCCATTTTGTAGCTGGCCCCGGCAATAGCGATGGAAAACTGCTGATTATCTGCTGATAGCGGAATTTCGTTGATTGATAACATCACTTTCTCCCCAGAATATTGCTGCTGGAGGCTCCCTTATGACCACCTAAAATACCCTTCGATTTCAGAATGGTTTTATTTGCCGGCGTGGCTGTCTTTACCCCGGCGTTCTGAACCGCTGACGTGTTAGCTCCCTGAGCCATATTGGACTTATCAGCCACCTGTGTTACCAACGTGCTGGTGATAATCACCTCACGTAATGTCAATAAGGCAGAAAGCACATTTTCAGTTTTTTGATCGGTATTTACCTCAATACTGCGCAGGAGCATATTTTTATAAATACGCTTCCCGGTCACTACATCCAGCGGCGTTCTACTGGATTGCAAATCGAGTAATTGCTGGTAGGTTTCTCTCGGACTCATACCAAGCAGAGGGGGGCCTGCCAGTTTATTATTGAAATTCAGTAGCTCCCCCCCTCCCGCGAAGCCGACATCCATGATAACTTCCGACGGGCTTTTATAGGCATGATCGGAAATCGCCGCGCCCGTTTCGACAGGGTGCTCCGTTATCTCCAGTTTGTCGGTGTGCTTTTCACTCACCACGACCGACGGAACGAGTATCCCTATATTCCGTGACTGCAAGTGAAACAGCGTTGATAGAATATCCATTAGCCCGCCCCTGTCTGGTTTCTTCGTAACACACGTGAATTCACACTTATCTGCCTTTGCTCGACTTCCCGGCCAATATCATGGGCGTTTCCACCATAGATATTGTATGTGTTTTGCTGCTGAATTTGCGGGCCGGAGACAAACTTGCCCTGCAACATATTGCTCTGCAACTGGGGGATATACTCGCGCGTCTCCTTCGGTAAAAGGCCCATACCGTATTTCTCAACGTTACCCATGCCCCGGTTATAGGACGCCAGAGTCTTGCTCAATCCGCCACCGTTATCTCGCAATAGCTGACTAAGGTAACGCACGGCAGTTTCGGCAGATTTCATTGGTTCGAAAGCATCGCTGCCTTTCGGATCCAGACCTTTCGCCGTACCCGGCATCAACTGAAACAACCCGTGCGCGCCCGCTTTTCCCCCTGGTAACGGGTCTCCCCTGGATTCCGTTACAGCCGTACTGTGTAATAATCCCGCGGAGAGGTTATACAGTCGCTCCAGATTCGCCAGCGCCAGGCGCAACCGGCCTTGCAATGCATCCCCTTCTGTAGACGGCAGCGGCATCAACGCTTTACTGGATTCCTGAACACCTGACGAAATACGCCCAAACCAGGTATTGGCGACGGAGACAAACGCGTTGCTTTCCTGACGGCCTTTCGCTGCCTCCTGGCGTAAATCCGTTTGCGCCTTGTTCAGCGTGTTCAACTGCGGTTTTCTGACGGACTGAGCTTGCAGCCCTGGCCCTGTTTCAGATACAGACTGTAACGGCTTACTCTCCATCCACTCTGGCAGCGACTCGTGCGCGACATCAGCGACGCTGCCAGCCAGTCCAACGGCCACCTTTGTCACCCCTTTTACAACGGGGCTGTCAGAAAGGACTTTCGCCGCATCTTTCACCAGCCCCCACGAACCGGAGAAATCATCCTTAACCCGTTTTTTAAGCACATCCACCAACGCACTAACGTATTTGATAGTGCTCTGAATGGATTCACTTATCGGGTCAAAAAGCCATTTACCGGAAAACTGCGAGATGTCGATGTTCAGGAATTCAAAGAAGGCCTTCCCGGCACCGGCAATTGCGCCGCTCAGCTTCGTGATCTTTTCAAACAGGTCGCCGGAATCGCCCAGCCAGAGAGTTCCTTTGATAACACCAGCCTGTGCCTCCTCGATTTTCGAGAGGTCATTCAGGATCTGCTTACTTAGGTGATCAATGCTTCCTACCTGCACGTCTGACAGGCTGTTACCCATTTTATCGCCTGCCATAGCCGCTATCTGACCGAACGCAGGAAGCGAGGTCATAAAGCGGTTACTTCTGACGGTCGCGGTATCGGCATTGTTGCCGATAGCCTGCGTCATTTGGGAATACAGCACATTGAAATCATCCAGACTGCGACGCATCGCCACTAGTGTGTTTTCATCAATGCCAGGCATTAGCGCGTACTGGTTCGCGAGATAAGACGGCATAGTGCTGAGTTTCTGATCCAGCCCGGAGAATATAGCCCCCATACTGCGAGCCTGCCCGTTAGCGTCGTGAGTATCCACGTTCAGGCGGCTCAGGCTTCCCTCACCGCCAGGATTACTACGCAGGAACTGGACAAGCCCTTCCAGAGAACTTCGCACATCAGCAACACTCTTCCCTGTTTGGGATGCTGCGTACCCGAGCGCCTGGATATCCGCCACGGCCTCATCGCTGCGCTGTGGTGCCAAAGACAGATCGTCCAGCCCCGACGCGACTTTAGTCGTAAATCCCACGATAGACAGTGCCGCCGCCTCGACGGCCATGCCCAGTGCGATGACTCCTTCGGTTGCTCCCAAAATCGCGGCTTCAAATTTAGCGGCACCCGCGTCATCAACATCGAATCCCAGGGAGTGCAAAAATGATTTTATGGTTTCAGCATTCATTCCTGTTCTCTCTCCCAGCGCGCGATACGCGCATCGTTATCCGCTTTGATATCTATCCAGTCGTTCATGCGTGCGATATCCGCCAGATCAATGGAGCCATCTTTCAATGCGGTATAAGGGATAAAACCCGCCTGTACCGGACGGCGTAAATAGTCCTCGTCATCCGGCAGGGTATTGAGTGTCAGGCTGGCTGTTGGACCGCTGTCTCGCTCATAGGGTGGGCGGGCAAAAAATTTCCCAGGTTATCGGCTGCCACCCGGCCAGCGATATTCAGCATGGTAAGCAGGTCAATATCCTTGAACATCAGTTCACCGTTACTAAAAACAGGCGTCCAGTTTCCGGTGATCGCTTTACGAGTCACTACCGACAGACACGGGAACAGAATCGCGTTAACGTCCTCTTCGGGCATCCCTGCCACCACATCAGCGATTTTCGGCAGAATGGTACTTATGCTCTGTCCCGTTTTTTCACTTTCACCAGCAACTGCGGCGGCTTTATGCAGTGCTGACAGGTCAGGAACGATGCTCGACAGCACCGGCAATAATTTACGGCAGACTTTCAACTGGTCAAAAACACTCAGTTTAGTGGTGCGATAATCCACGCTATTGATCGTAAATTCCATCTGTTAAAACTCCCCCAACACTTGATCGATCTTGCCGCAGTCAAACGTCCAGGCGACGGACGAAGCATCTTTTGCATTAGCGTATTCAGGCTGTTTGCTAAATGCCACACTACGGGCGACAGTGGTATCTCCGGATACATTGTTACGCACCAGAATCACGTTATTCCCCCAGAGAGAAGATGACATTGATTGTGCGTTATAGGCCAGGCTCAACTTCTTGTTTACCGGGGACGTTTTCAGCAAGCTGACGGTGATCGTGCCGTTTTTTCCGGCGTGCAATGAATGCATCACCTCACCATCAGCACCGATAGTCATGGTGTTTTTGGCATCTGCGAATGTGATGGTAATGCCCGATTCGCCATTTGCTGAGCCGTAGCCAAGGTCAATTTCACCCGTCGGACCTGCCAGGGTCGCCGTGACGTCCATAAAAGAATAAGTAGCCATTTTTTTTCCTTATCGAACAACGTTAATCTGTACATCGGCGTAATGAACTGCGCCAGCCAACTTGCAGGCCACCTGAATCAGTGGCGATTTACGGGCTTCACGGTCTGCCTGCGCCTGTTCAGCAACAGATTGCGCGTAGAGGTAGTATCCCTTAGTCAGCGTGTCGCCGGATGCCAGTTGCCCAATAGGGCCACCGTTCCACACACCAGCCGCCACCAGCCCGTTAGTTACCGACTGATCCATAGACTGCTCTACGTTTGCCAGCAGCCGGGTAACGCCTGCGTCGGTCTGCGGAATTTTGGTCGTGCTGGTATAAAGCAGGTTAAAGAGGTTGGTCTGTACGTAGTTCTGCAGCCAGTCGAGGCCATGGCGTTCGTCGAAGAAGTCGCCATTAGCCATCACGCCCTGTTGCAGGATGGCGGTGTCGTTCTGGTAATAGACGAAGACGTTACCGTTGATCGCGTCAATGGCGTTTGCCTGCGCCAGCGTCAGCGTTTCGTAGGTGATGCCCGGCTCCTGTTTGAATTTCAGGGTGATGGTGGTGTTGCTGCCCGTGAAATTTACCGTGAACGCGCGGCCAAACGCAGAAATCGCCGCATACCTGCTGGACGAGCTGTATTGCCAGAAGGTGCGCGCATAGCCTGCCGCTTTCAATTTGTAGCCAAGATTGGTTGTGTCACCCGCTGTCAGTGTTTTAACGTCACTGGTGGTTACAGCCAGAATGCGACTCAGACTGGACGCCTCAATCGCAGCAGCAACGGAAATCACATCCGCATCCACCAGCTCGGTACTGTCAGCAATGGCCAGCCCGTACCAGGTGGTGTACTGCAGACAGGCATTCACCGCCGTAAGCAACGTTTCAATATTCCCCGTTTCGCCCGTGCCAATTGTTTTAGCCCAGCGGCCAATCAGTACTTGCGCCGGTTTCGGTGATTGCCCAAAAAATACAGTCGCGGCGGCATACTCCGGCGCGTCAGTACCGAAATCTTTCCCAATCTCCTCTATGCTGGAATACTGACGAATGCGCTCCGATACCGGAATAACAGTCGATGTGCCGAGGATCAGCAGCGTACCAAAATTTCGACCCGTGGCCGCCTTAGGCGACATAATCACGTCGACGTTAACGACGTTTGAGACAGGTAAACCCTGTGCCATAACTTACTCTCCGTAAAATAATGTAGGTGTGGACTGGATAGTTTTGATGTTAAAACTGCGGGTGTTTTTGCGTTGTAACGTCACATTGATGTCGTACCGGCGCACCCACTGGTTGTTAATTAATTCGGGAAGGTTAGAAATTATTCCTGCCTCCACCAGCGAAAGCCCGGCGGCACTCCGCAACGTGATGTTGTTCTGTTCGATGTAGAGGCCATCGTGAAAACGCGACGCCATAGCAGAACCTTGTGGCCCATAGAAGCTGGCCTGCACCGTTACCACTTCCCAGGTCCATTGCTCGCTCTGTTCGTCAGTGACCTGCACAAGTGCTGGCATGGCGTCACCGGGCAGAGTAGTTATCCCGAACAATGCGCATGTTGCACCGTCATTCGGGATAGATGATTGTGGGCCGGTCCAACGCGGGAACACCAGGGAGGCATCCAGCCCGGTGACGCCGCAGATCCAGCGGCTGATTTGCCGCTCCAGTTCCTGGTCATACTCCGGGTCCGTGCCGACGGGCGTCAGGTACCCCGGTTCTGTACTGTCATTACTCAATCAAGACACCTCCGGTAAAAGGGATATAAAGGGATATCTTGCGGCGAATGGGCTGCAAAGTTGTCTTCATTCCGCATCTGAATCTGTCGGTGGCAAACCCGCCTGGAGTTAACAACTCGACAGGACTCACAACGGATAAATCTTTCTTCGGAATGCATATGCGACGCACAATAAAAAGCCCCGCTATTACGAGACGCTATATCAAGAGATGATTTTAAGGTTGCAGACAGTTAGCATTGTATATTCCCGTAATTGGCTTACCCTGCATGTCGCCCGCACACCCATATATTTTCACATCATTTTAAGAAATTAATAGAATTAACTTCCGGCCTTTCAAGCTTCTATTTTTAGAATCATTAAGCCGTGCCCGAAGCCTGAAACCATTCTCGATTAAAAATCCCGATAATCGTTTATGTGATTTATCGCCGATAATATCTACGTCTTCAAAAAATTAACGAATGGACTATATCAGCAATATGCAATGTTTTATTTAGTCACTGAATTATCAACAACGCCAATAAGCGAGCCATCACGCGCTCGGGTAATATTCAGTTGAGCGTTATCCGCTTTACGTTTAACCAGTACGTTAATGTCTTTAATAGCGTCGCCATTCAGATCTGACTGTACGGACAACGCGATCGGCTCGAGAGTGTCATCGCTGGAGAACGGGATATAAGAAACCGTATTGTTCGCCGCGATAACCTTTACGCCCACTGCGCCGGTATCTGCATCCTGATAAAGGTTGTATACCGTTCCGTCTGCTGCATCCGTATCGTACATGACGTAATTCCCTACCGGAGAAACGGCACTGGTAATCATAACGCCATCAATATCAGCCCCGTCAGTTCCGGTAACAGTGGAAGAGCTATTACTGGTATCCACAATTTTCACATACGGGTAAGAAAGGAGAGGATCAACCTGGCTATCAATATTGAAACCCAGCCATGAGCCTGTACCGCCAGCGGCTTTCGCTGATGTTGTGGCGGTCAGTTTTTTGTACGTGACATTATCCGTTGAAATATAGATATCAAATGAATCCCACCAGCCACCTTCATAAACATACAGATCGGTAGCTGAGGTGCCGTCAGCTTTAAGCGCATTCGGCCCAAACTGCAAAACGATATTGCCTGATTTACCTAAAGAGACCAGAGTACCGTCGGGTGCACCAAACGCACTTTTCGGCAGCGCCGAGTTACCCGACGCACCGGCCCCCGGATTATACGAAACAACCTGAGTGGCAAATCCCACTGCAGTACCGGGTGAGTCAGGATAAGTCAGGTATTTTTCAGCGTGAGCAGATAAAGAAAAAAGGCAGATGAATGCAAAAATACATTTTTTCATTACGTTTCCTTAGATCAGGATGATACTGGCCGAGATCTCTTTTAGTGAGGTGGGAATTCTGTTTCAGCAGCGCAGTGACTACGCCAGGAATTGTTATGAATCAGGATGTCTTTCTTTGTGTTCGGGTCCATTACCCGGATGTCTTCTAAAGTCAGGTAGACTGGCTTTACCCAGTCGCAAGCAGTGTCGATAACGTCAACCTTTGCGGGTCCAGTTGTCGCGCAGCTCCCGATCAACATCGTCATCAGGCATATGGTTAACAGTCTGCTGTACATCGCTGGCCTCTTTGATGACTTCAACCCGGCGTTTAGTGGCGACGATAGCAGCGGCAGCGGTCTGCTCTTGCACGTTGGCCTGCGCTTCTGCCTTACCCTGACTCTTTCCGACACGGTGTGCACCAAACAGAAGAAGAGCCAGGGTGATAATGCCGCCGATAATGGCTTCCAGGGCGCCCATCACTTCGGGTCCGAAGCTGCAGGCTGTTTTACCAGGCGACCAACGATGCCGCACACCGCCACAACCGCAGTGATTGCACCCATCCAGCTCGCAGGGATCATTGCTTTGACGTCATCGGGTAATTGTGACCAGATAACGGGGATTGCCCCGGCGACAGCAAGAGCCTGAACGCTGAATAACTTCCAGCTTTGTTTCCAGTTTTCGATAACCATCATTCCCCCAATGCGCATATTGCGCGGTTGTAACGGTCAAGGCGGTCACCGATGCCGTTCTGACCGCCGTTAATAATTTGCGTGACCCGGCCTACGTCGCCGGGATATTTCAGGCAGCCGTGAGTGACGTAAAACCACGCGGCGGATCGCGCGGCGTTTACCTCCTGTTCCAGTTGTTCAGGAGAGGTAACAAGGTCGATTTTCAACGCGATACCACAGCGCCAGTAATTGTTCAGGAAGGTAATGCCAATCAGTCCACGTCCCCGATATTTCCAGCCATCACCGGGAGCGGTGTTACCAAAACGCTTGCTGTAAACCAGGTTGGCAATCGCGCGCTGGCGCTCAACGGGTAAAACTTTCTCATCAGGCTTGCGTCCGAGCGCCTGAGCCTGCTGCGGGGTGATACGTCCCGCACGGACAAAACCCGCAAGACCTGAAACGCTGTAGTTAAAATTTTCCACCAGCGCGCTAAAACTGGTGCTTTCATGTCCGGCCTGGGCAATAAACATCGCCTGGTCGATTGTGCTGGTAATGCCAAACTCGGCCATCGCGTCGTTAAGTGGCTGGAGCCAGCGCGAAGCTGAACCGGCGTCAATGAGGACCGCCTTTTGGAACTGATTGAGATTCATTGAACTTTTACTCCGGTAAACCGCTCCCAGAAATACGTCAGGGCGACCGATCCCATCGAGCCGCTAATTCCGGCAGTAGCCAAAATCATGTAAATACTCAGGCCACTTTCAATGCTAATTAACCCACCAATGACACCGGTGAAACCTGAGACGACCATTTGAGCTAACGCGTTTACCCAACTCCATGCTGCTTTGTTTTGTCTGATATCGATCAGATAGCGAACCAGGCCGCCCCAGCCAGCAATGACCAGCAGAATAATCCAGGTAACCCCGGCAATACCCTCTTTATCGTGCATACACCTAGCCATAGATTCACCTCCGATTGAGTCGGGGTGCTATATGAGAGAGATCTGGCCTTCGGGCTCTTTCGTAAAAAATGAAGGTTGTGTGCGATTCCCGAGGCCAGAAATGAGAAAGGCCCGCCGAAGCGAGCCTTTGTTTACGTTAATATTTTTACGCCGCGCTCAGCTCAAGGGTTTGCCCGAGAGCCACCAGCGCGTTTTGGAGGGTGGCGATTGTTGTTGAATGGTGTAAGTGCAGAATACGCATTACATCCTGCGGTCGCGCATCAATCATTCAGGCCAGTTCAGGGTTTGTAACCCGACGTTGAACAGCGGTATTTAATGCGCAAAAACAACAGTTCACAAAAACAACAATGCACAAAAACAACAAACCCCGCCAGAAGGCAGGGTTTTATAATTTATTCTTTACGGGCGTAAACACCCATGATTAGAATCATACAGGACACGTTTATGCAAAGTCAACAGTGTCATGCAAAAAGTTATCGTCATTTATCCGGGCGCATCAATATGAAGTCACCTTCTCGAATTCTGACGCAGCATGTTTTTCTTCTTTATGAAGCGTCTCCACCAGCCTTTCAAAGAACGGCTTCCAGTTACGTGACCATGACGACTGATGGAGGTCTGGTAAATACGTCAGGATTGCACGATGGACCGTTGCAGAAGAAACTGTCGAAAATCCATGGCCATTGCAACGTTTGCATGTCTTGAATACGGGAGCCCCTTTTTCTTTCGTCGCCTTACGGTCGAGTATCTCGCCTTTACCGCCACAGCGACATCGGGCGCTTAGTAGGCCTTTGCCCTCGCAGGCTTCGCATTTGACCGGGAAAATCTCCGTTACCTCTGTCCATTTTTCCCAGTCGGACGGATGAACCGCGCGGGATCGGCTGGCCCAGTAAGGCGCCTTTCCCCACGGATAAGAGACTTTGCGTGTGACCTGCGTCCTGGTCGTCTTTCCGGTACCGTTGCAACCAGAGCAGGTTGCGTCAGTTGCCGCCGAACGTGAGTAATCCGCGAAAGCGAATTGAGCCAGCAACAACATACAATGACTGAATTGCCGGCCAGCCGCCTTTCGGACATTCTTCGGTGCAATCTCCATTGCGTGCCGTACCAGCATCTGCACCGCCAGTTGCTCATCAGATTTGCTAACGCCAGCTTTACCCAAAAAAGCGGCAAGTCCAAAGCGTGCCCGTGTGCTGGTGGTACCCATGGCAGCTTTAACATCAGTACCAGTAAGACGATCCGGAGAAGTCCCTTTTATGCTGTCGCTAATCTGCATACCCTGAGGGCTAAAATGTTTGAGTGATGATTCCAGTTTCATTTTAAAAACCCCTTCTCTCCAGATTTACTGAGTGCGAAAAATCCCCTCGGCGTGCCGAAGGTTTCTGCGATGCGATAATGCGCCGGAGCACCGGTACTGGGATTGAAATTACAGAGACCAGGAGTGCGGACGATGAGTGCGCGCCCGCACATGTGTTTAGTGAGATCGACTTTTTTCATGCGACGTAATCCAGCAACTGAGCGGCGGCGTTTTCAGCGGCCTGCGGTGTGGGAAATGCCCGGAAAAGAATGAAGTTCCACAGAACATCAAGGACAGCTTTATAGAGTCGGGAAAATTCGACCTCATTCATTTTTGCAAATGATATCGATTCAGGCTCTTTGCGGGCAGAGCCATCTGGCATCTGATGGGTTGTATAAAACCCGGCTTCAATTGTCACCCATGCCCGAAACGCGTCGAAGGATTTCACCAGACTGCTATTTCTGGCGCGTATCCCGGCTTGTTCGCAAAGATATCGCTCTGCTAATTGCAGAAGGGTTTTCTCATACCCGGCATGGTGTGCGACGAGCTGTACATAACCTCGAATCAGCGTTTTATCGGCCGAAAAAATTGCACCGCCGCCAGGCTGCCAGTAATCAAAGCCCAGCTTAAGGAGCGCAAAGAATTTCCGGTGAAACGCCGGATTACGCGCTTGCCTGAAATCAGCATATAAAACAGCACCCGCTTTGACCTTTGAGTTGATAAAGGCCTGTGTGTCTGGTGTAGCAGGAATTAATACCCCGCTAGTAGATTTGATAAAGCTATACTGCGCCATCGGTTCCCCCGTTAACGCAGCAATTGTTCAGTAAGTGGTGACTGGTTGTTCAGGCCAGCCCACATTTTATACCTTAACGCACCCGTTTTTAGTGATCGTATAACCAGCCATTTTTGCTATTTCAATCAGAGCATTAAGTGTTGCCACATGTTCATTTTCGTGCACCTGGCGCACGCTGCAGATAATACCGTTTTTACACGTTATAAGGACACGTCCATCCGCTGGGAGTTGCTCTGTTACCTCCTCAATTTCAATCACGTGTCACCTCAGAATACTGTATATAATAACAGTATTTATACTCTCCAATCATCCGTAGTGCAAATACTTAGGATCACTATTTCTGGAAAATTTACAAAATTTCCTTTTATTACCAAAAGGTTAACAAACCGCCTATGATGGCGGTTTTATCATGGTTTCCTGACAGGTTATGACATCAGGCTGCGATTTCTTTAGCAGAACATACCTCAGGCAGAGTGGTTGTAACCTGTGGCGCAGTAAACGGCGGCGGTGCCGGAACCAACACGGAGCGGCTGCGGGCGCGTGCACCGGCCTTCATATGCCACACAATGACATGGGTCCAGTCGCAACCGTCGTCGGCGTATTTGGTGCGGTCAATATAGATAATAGCGGTCATGGTCTTTCCTCGGTTTGGGCAATGGCGCTGGTCAGGCGCGGTTAAAAGGCTTCTTTGCTGTACTTCTGGTCATAGCGGCGTGGCTGTTTAGGATGACTTGCCTCCAGTTGAATGCGGGTTTTCTCTCTTGCGCAATACTGATCAATGGGCAGGAAATGCCCGTTACGAAATTCCTGATAAATCACTGTCCCGGCTGCGCTAAAGCGGGATTTTCCAAGGATGACCTCAGCAACGTTAGTTGGTGGCTTATCCAGGTTGTAAACGTCCTCGCGGTATAAAAACAGAATGCTGTCAGCGTCCTGCTCGATAGAGCCAGAATCGCGAAGATCAGACATGACCGGACGGCGCTGTGCCGCCGGGCGCGTGTCCACGGCGCGGGATAACTGGCTCAGGGCAAATACCGGGGTATGCAGGCGCATCGCCATGGTTTTCAGGCTTCGTGAAATGTGCGCGACGGCGAGATCGTGACGCTCGGCTTTGGGCTTTTTAATCAGGCCCATGTAATCGACCATGATCATGGACAGATGCGGATAACGCCGTTTATGGGTTTCGGCAATAGCCCGGATTTGCTCAACGGTGAGATCCGTTGCATCAACAATCCATATATCCCTGTTATTCAGTAGCTCCAGCGCGCTGGTCAGTTGCGCCCAGTCCCCATCCTCCATATCTTTCGGATTACGCAGGCGCGAAACTGACATATTCCCGGTGCCCGCGATTGAACGCTCAACAATTTGCCCGGCATGCATTTCCATACTGAAAACCAGCGCGCCTCCGCCACGTCCGGAGACCGCATGGACAATGTTCAGACTGAATTCGGTTTTTCCCATACCCGGGCGGCCAGCAACAACCACTAAATCGGTGGTGTTAATGCCGCCTGTCGCCCGATCCAGGTCTTCTATACCTGTCATTAAATTGCGGGTTTCAGCATCGCCATTTATCCGTTTTTGAACCGTATTCATGTAGCGCGGTAACAGATCCTGGATGTGCACCGGCTGAACATGGCCGGTATCGGCGGTCATATCCAACAACTGCGCGATAGTGTTCTCTGTGATCTGGTCACGCTGGTCCTGATTGACGGCATTGCGTATGCCGTCAGCACCATCCTGAAGCAAGCGCGCCATTTCTCGACTACGCCATGCTTTAACCATTTTTGCGGCGTATCCCTTGAGGTTCGGCACAGTAGCAGGTTGTTTGCAGATTTCCGCCAGGTTACCCAGGGTCCCCTGCCCGCCCAGCGCCTCACTCACAAACAGCAGGTCGATCATGCCGTCCGTCAGTGCCTGTTTTTTTATCTCAGCAAATGCCCGGCGGTAAAATCCAGTGCTGAATGCCGTATCTGGCGTCGTGGCTATAACGTCAAACGCGTCTGGCGTTGCGCCGCCGTTCAACAGCCCGGCCAGCACGATTGATTCCAGTTCCTGCGGCGTCACAGTGCCCCCTCACGTGTTTTGCGGAGTGTCTCAGGCTTCATCAGGTAGTCAAAGCTGGCACGCCAGCAATCGTCGTGTTCACCTCCGAAATAAAAATCAGAAGCGATTTCACGGAATCTCTCGAAGTAACCCAGGAATGCCCCGGTTGTCTGGTTTTTCATGTGCGCAGCCAGACGGATAATTGAGCGACGACGGTCAGCGTCCAGTTCTGCCATCGGCATAAGCCCGGCAAAAATTTGATTGAAACCCTCCATGACAGCCGCCGGATCAATGTTTGCCTCAGTAATGGCCCATTTTTCAGCGTCAGCGATGTATCCATCGAACCGGTTCACGCGGCAAATATTCACCGGTTTTGGTAAGCCGCTACCGCGTCGATTCCAGGTTGCCAGCACCCAGCGAATAACCAGTCTGATGTCGTCCAGGCTATATGCTGTCCGGGTGCTTGTCGGTGTCAGCAATACAACGAACGGTTTCATGTCACGGCAGCGGGTCTCTGTTTTGGCGTTGTAGTAGTCCAGGGCTTTTTGAGCGTCAGCGTGAATTCCCATATCCTCCCCCCGCTGGGGATAAAGGGGATCTTTTGGATCAATGGCTGATTCAGAATAGTGACCGATTCTGGTGCCACCAACTGGCATAGGGGGAGTGCTACCTGGCGGCATAGCTGTGTTTTCTTGTGGCACAGGGGGTATGCTTTTTCTCGGCACAGGTTTATCAAGATTTAACGTATAAATGTTTGATGCATTGCCCTTTCCATTTTTAACGCCTGGACGATTAAGTTTTTGTAGTAAGCCCATTTCAATCAGGGCTTCAACATGTTCGCGCACGGCACTACGACTGCATTCACAGTGATCGGCAATATGTTGGTACGACGGCCAGCATTCACCGTTGTCGTTGGCGTTATCAGCCAGCTTGATAAGGACCAGTTTACGAATTGGGTTGCCCGTTTTAATGCTCATGGCGCGGGCTGTCAGCGTCATGCTCATCGTTAGATCCCCAACAATTCAGCCAGGTATCGGCCCACGTGTTCATCATTAGCTGTCGACAGGCATTGTTTACGAGTTTCAGCTTTTCGCGATCCAGGCACGTCCTGGTTTTCCGCGTAAATCTGCACCACATAAATTTCCTTTTCGTTAGAAATAAATACCGGCTCAGCATTCAGGCGAAAGCCATTAAGCCATGTAATACATTGTGTTTGCATTGATCTTTCCTCGGCACAGTTAAACGCTGGTCAGGCGCTGTGTTTCCTGCTGGGTCTATAAGGCGCATGCAACGTGCTGCGGTCGGTCTCCCGCATCGAACAGCCGCGCAGCGGTCATTTACAGTCGGCCAGCTCCTGTTGTTAAGCTGCATCATGGGTTGAATGGCTGCGATTTTTGTAAGCCTCAGGGTCATATTTCAAAACCCCTTCGGTGATCAGCGCTAATCGAGCGGCTTTACCTTCGGGTACCAACTCACCCCATGCATATACGGTCGGTGCTTTCACACCGGCGGCCTCAGCAAGCTTTTTCTTACTACCGAAATGTTTAATCGCTTCGCTTGTAAACATGTCCCCTCCCGATTGTTAGATTTTTCTAACAAACTAGGTGTTAGAGATAACGAAGTCAAGGGGATTTAGAATTATCTAACTATGATGATGCCAGGTGAGCGCATTAGAGCGCGCAGAAAAGAATTGAATCTTACCCAGAGGGCGTTAGCCAAGCTGGTTAAAGTCGCGCATGTTACTATTTCACAATGGGAAACTGGAGATAGTGAACCGGGGGGCAAGAACCTCTTTTCCCTTAGCTCGGCCCTGCAATGCTCACCTACATGGATTCTTTACGGCGACGAAAAAAGCGCCCCCGGCGACCCTGTCCGCCCGCAAAATCAGCTAACCGAGAGTGAAAAAGAGCTGTTATCGCTATTTGCATCCCTTCCGGAGTCTGAAAAAGAGCGACATTTGTCCGACTTGCGTGAAAAAGTGGCAGATTTCAATCGGTTGTTCGAAGAATTACTCAAAGCAAGAAACAATAAATAATTTTTTATTTTTCAATTACATAACTTTATTTTTGTTTATTTTGTTCGCTTAGTCTAATTTTAAAGTTGCATAAAAAGTTAGACTTATCTAAATTAATAACACCAACAACGCACTAACCACGCGGCGGTTGTTCAGTAAAACGTTCTGACAATCTGGAAAGACAGACAAAAGATCAGGGGAAAGACCCGTAATGAATTGCAATTGCATTGACAGCAATCAGAAGATAAACGCCTGGCACCACAACCTTAAAGACGTAAAAAAGCCCACCAAAGTGGGCTCTTTTACCCCGAGCGGAGACCAATCCATCGGGTAGTGGCAACGGGAGACCAATCCCGCGCCGAGGAAAGACCAACGACTATGCCGTGGCTCGGCAGAAAGTATATCACAGGAGTCGCTATGCAAGAACACACCACCACGCTTTCAACTCCTCTGTATTTAATCCCGCACACCAGAAACAAACTCATGGTCTCCACGACGGATATGCGCAGTCCGATGCCGCAAGACATGCACCACATCCCGTTTTAGCCGCACCTGATCAGCGCAAATCCATCAATTGAGGAGAGACCATGATCAGTTTTAATGCATTATTTGCGTCCAAAAAGTTGACGCGGCAAGCTGATGTGATGGGTTGGGCTGGATGCAGGCGTCTGATAAGGAGAGTTTTATTCAACAGGCCAAAACAGAAAGTCAGGTGCTGAACTATAACCGAAGAGTACAAATCACTCTGAGACGTGATCGCGCGTTTATTGGGAAAAAGTCACTGTTAAGACAAATGGCGGGGTGAGATATTCTTCTCGAAAAGTCTTTTTATTCTTTGCCTCAAAAACAAAGGGCTCACCTAATGGTAAGCCCTTGTTTAATCTGGCGGAAGCGCAGAGATTCGAACTCTGGAACCCTTTCGGGTCGCCGGTTTTCAAGACCGGTGCCTTCAACCGCTCGGCCACACTTCCGGAATGAGGCGCACTATAAACATCCCCGATGCATCTGTAAAGCCCTGAAATGTTCATATGCCTGAAAAACAGCCAAATGTGTGTTAATCGCCTGAAATAACAACATACTGACCATTTTACAGCCGTTTTTTTATGGCGACAGCACCTCAATGTTTTTTGATGTACATATCCTTCGTTAAATAATACCCGAGCCTGTCCGGGTCAAACCCGCCGACCCACGGCTTCACAAGATGCACGCGGACATAATGGTAAACAGGGATCGCCGGGACATCTTGCCCCAGTAAATCTTCCGCCTGCTGGTAATATTTGCTTCGCTCGGCGAGATTGCTTGCTTTGGCAGCATTTCGTAATGCGTCATCGTAAGCCGGATTACTGTACTGCGAGGTATTCTCGCTATCGCCCGTACGGAAGTTATTCAAAAAGGTTGCGGCATCATCATAATCGGCATTCCAGGCATAGCGAACCAGATCGAAGTGACCGGTATGCATGGCATCAAGCATCGTTTTCCACTCCTGGTTTTGCAGCTTTGCCTCTACTCCCAGGTTTTTCTTCCACATAGAACTAACGGCAATCGCGATGCGCTGATGGGTCTCCATGGTGTTATAAAGCAGATTAAACGACAGTGGATGCGCCTCATTAAACCCGGCTTCATTAAGCAGTCGCTTCGCTTCTGCAATCCGTTTTTCCTGTGGCCAGGCGGCGTAATCCGGTGCGGATAAGGTTACTCCGCCGATTTCTGGCTGGCTGATTAACCAGGCCGGACGCTGCCCCTGCCCCATCACCTTATCGGCAATAATATCTTTATCCAGCGCCATATTGAGCGCCCGACGTACGCGCGGATCGTTGAACGGTGCTTTAGTGGTATTGAATTCGTAGTAATAGGTCGCCAGCAGCGGCGAAACGTTGACCTGATCGCCGAGCGTCTTTTTCAACTGGGCAAACTGATTTATCGGCACGGTATAGGTGATATCTATCTCACCGGCTTTATAGCGGTTTACATCGGCGGTTTCAGAGGAGATGGGCAGATACGTCACTTTATTGACGACCGTCGCGCTATTATCCCAGTAGCGCGTATTGCGTACCGCGACAATACGCTCATTGACTACCCAGTCGCTAAGTTTGTAGGCGCCGCTGGTAACAATATGTTCAGGCTTGGTCCATTTTTCGCCAAAGCGGTTGATCAGTATTTTATCGACCGGCACCATTGCCGGATGCCCCAGCATAGCGAGAAAAGCCGCCGTCGGCTTCGTCAGGCGAACCTCCAGGGTATTATCATCCAGCGCCTTGACACCCAGTGTCTCGGGTGCTTTTTTTCCAAGAGCAATGTCGGCGGCATTTTCTATATGCATGTTGCCGGGGTAGCTGGCATAAGGAGACACAGTTTTCGGATCGACGAGTCGCTGCCAGCTCCAGACGAAATCTTTTGCCGTAATGGCCGTGCCATCAGACCACGTCACGTTAGGGCGCAAATGAAACACCCATACCGTGTTGTCTTTGTTTTCCCATGATTGCGCGAGACGAGGCTCAACAGTGCCATCTTTTTTTACCGCAACAAGCCCATCGAATAAATCTCTGATAATCCCGAATTCGACATCGCTTTCTACTTTATGCGGATCGAGAGACGCAGGTTCGCTGCCATTGTTACGCACCAGCTCCTGCTGGGCCGCCAGCTCAGTTCCTGCGGGAACTGTCGCCGCGTTTAACGACGCGGAGGCGCTCATAATGCCTAACGCTAAGGCGCTTACGGTAATACGGTTAAAATATCGTGATTTCATCTTTTTCGCCCTGATTATATTCCTGATGACGACGCGACTTCTTTCTTAGCGCGCTCAAGTCATCAGGGCAATTTTTTTCAGTGACATATAAGACACTGGTATGGTTATTTTCTTCAAATGCGCACTTATGCTTAATTTTTGAGCATTTGAAGCATATTTAACCAAATGGATTTGCTTGCTTTTTGAGTAAAGATGGGTAAAACAACTTTGTAAGGAAACGGGGATTTCCTATCCTCGACATTTAATGACATCTGTTATTTTAAAAGAGAGTGCCTCATGGATCGTATTATTACCTCCTCGCGCGACCGTTCATCGTTGCTTAGCACCCATAAGGTGCTGCGCAATACTTATTTCTTACTGAGCCTGACGCTGGCCTTTTCCGCCATCACGGCAACCGCAAGCACCGTGCTGATGCTGCCCTCTCCGGGGTTGATTCTGACGCTGGTTGGGATGTACGGCCTGATGTTCCTGACCTATAAAACGGCGAACTCACCGGCGGGTATTTTTTCGGCCTTCGCTTTTACCGGCTTCCTGGGTTACATCCTGGGCCCAATCCTGAATGCTTACCTGTCTGCGGGCATGGGCGATATCATCGGCCTGGCGCTCGGGGGTACCGCACTGGTGTTCTTCTGCTGCTCAGCATATGTGCTGACCACACGCAAAGACATGTCCTTCCTCGGCGGTATGCTGATGGCAGGTATCGTGATTGTGCTGGTCGGGATGGTTGCCAATATCTTCCTGCAACTTCCGGCGCTGCATTTAGCTATTAGCGCAGTGTTCATACTGATTTCCTCAGGCGCAATCCTGTTTGAAACCAGCAACATCATTCACGGCGGCGAGACCAACTATATTCGCGCAACCGTGAGCCTGTATGTGTCGCTGTACAACATCTTTGTAAGCCTGCTGAGCATTCTGGGCTTCGCCAGCCGCGACTAATCGCGTCATCGTGCATTACCAGGGCCCCGCTTATGCGGGGCTTTGTTTTTTGCTACACTCCCCGCGTTATTGACTCACCTTGCGAACAACCATGATCTTTGACGGTAAAGAAATTGAAACCGATAGCGAAGGCTATCTGAAAGACACGACTCTGTGGAATGAAGCACTGGCGTCGGCGATTGCCGAAAATGAAGGAATCACCCTCGCAGAAGAACACTGGGAAGTGGTGCGCTTTGTGCGCGAGTTTTATCTGGAATTCAATACGTCACCCGCCATTCGCATGCTGGTAAAAGCGATGGCTAACAAATTTGGTGAAGAAAAAGGCAACAGTCGTTATCTGTATCGCCTCTTCCCGAAAGGACCGGCAAAGCAGGCAACAAAAATTGCCGGCCTGCCAAAACCGGTAAAGTGCATTTAATAGCGAATCCCAAAATTCGTCCATTCTCTGCCGGGTTGATGAGGCTCTGTTAAGACCTTTTCAACTCGTGCGCTGCGCGGTCCACCTGCTTTCAGCCAGGTAATGAGTTGCTCAACTCTCTCGTTATCGCCACAAGCGACAACCTCTACACTGCCGTCGTCCATATTGCGCGCGTAACCGGTTAATCCCAGACGCTGCGCCTCACGTTGCGTGCTATAACGAAATCCGACGCCCTGGACCATGCCATGAACCCAGCATATTACGCAATTCGATGTTGTCTCGTTCGCCATAACCACCTCCTCTCACGCAGAATCACTCTCTCTTTTAATAGTAGGAACGTTAACCATTAGCGTACAGTTTTAGGTAAACATCCATAATGCTCGCGGAATCTGGCAGTAAAACGCGAACCCGAAAGATACCCACAGCGTGAAGCTATTTCGCCAATAGGCAAGGTAGTGGATTGTAGCTGTGACAAGGCAAGCGACATGCGAACCTCCTCGACAATTTGCCGGTAACTTTGAGACTCACCTTTAAGCCGTCTGCGTAAAGTGGATTCGCCAATAGCAAGTTGCCCTGCTATCTCTTGCACACTCCAGTTTTTTGCGGGTGATAACATGACAATTTGTCGCACCTGCTCGGTCAGACTATAACGACGCTCAATCAGAAGTGGCCCCGCCCCCCCCTCTTCAAGCAGTGCTAACAAAAGCCCCATCGCCTGATGTTTTTGTAATTTTTCCGGTAAATCATGGCGAACCGCATGCAATAAATTGTCCCACATAAATGCCAGTTCATGAGTTAGAGGGGTGCATACGGACGCAGGCCTGGCGGCTGGAAAATCGCGTACATATTGTGTTTTAAACTCTGTGAGCAGATCGGGCGATAATACTAATAAATCGGAGTGAAACTGGCCTTGTACTGGCTGATTAATGATTTCAAGAGAGGTATTCGCCGGAACGATAATAAGCTCATCAGGTGTCGCGACAACCCGATCCTCTTCCTGAATAATAACCTTGCTTCCCCGCGTAATATGGCAAATGGCGGCACTGAAAAGCTTTACACGATGCAGACGATGCAGATGGTTCGAACGAACTTCTGCCGCCGTTAACGTTTTATGCTGAAACTGGACTTTCTGCACCGTGTCACCTTTATCTTCCGTAGGTTGCTGTGAAACTCGCTTTTGCAATGACATTACTGTTGAGCATATAGCCAACCAGTGCACCACTTGCATTGCTATCAATGGGCAGTTTATCAGTACTCAGCGCCCATACGGTGAATTGATACGGATGCGGTTTATCGCCGACGGGAGGACATGCGCCCCCAAAGCCCGCATAGCCATAATCGTTTCGCCCCTGAACTGCCCCGTCAGGCAACGTAGGGCTCTTTTCATCTCCCGCGCCTGTTGGGAGTGTTTGTGTTTTCACCGGTATGTTCGCCACCGTCCAGTGCCACCAGCCGCTTCCCGTCGGGGCTGAAGGATCATAAACGGTTATCGCAAAACTTTTGGTTCCTGCGGGTGGATTATGCCAGCCCAGTTGCGGTGATGTATTGCCGCCATGACAACCAAATCCCGCAAAAACCTGTCGTTCTGTTAAACGATGGTTCTGAATATCCGCACTGCTGAGGCTAAACGTCTCAGCCGCGAAGGCATTAACGCTCCCGGCGGCCAAAAAAATGAAGACGGTGAAGGTGTTTTTTTCATTGTATTTCCTCGTTGATGTTGAGAAATACAATTTAAGATTTAGCGTGCGCAGACGTTGTGCCTGAACGTTTTGTTTTTGTGCCGAAACGCTCACCCCATCAGGCGGGTGCCTGGCCCGGGCATGTGTGCTACCCTACGCGCCGTTTAATTATCAAGAGCCGGGCCGATATCCCCGGTTAATATTGACGTTCGTCAGAGGTTCCCCGGTATGACCGAATCTACAATCGCAAGGTTTCCCCGTTTAGTGTTAGCCAAAGGGCGCGAGAAGTCCTTGCTGCGCCGCCATCCCTGGGTGTTCTCCGGCGCCGTAAGCCGTATGGAAGGAAAAGCCCGTCTCGGTGAGACTATCGACATTGTCGATGCGCAGGGTAAATGGCTGGCGCGCGGCGCCTTTTCGCCAGAATCGCAAATTCGCGCTCGCGTCTGGACCTTCGACAAAGACGAGCTCATCGACATCGCATTCTTTACCCGCCGCCTGCAGCAGGCACAGCAATGGCGTGACTGGCTGGCAGAGCGCGACGGGCTGGACAGCTACCGTCTGATTGCAGGTGAATCCGATGGTTTACCGGGCGTTACCATTGACCGCTTCGGTAGTTTCCTGGTACTGCAATTGCTGAGCGCTGGCGCTGAATATCAGCGCGCTGCCATTATCTCTGCGCTGCAGACACTCTACCCGCAATGCTCCATCTACGATCGCAGCGATGTTGCGGTACGTAAAAAAGAGGGACTGGCGCTCGCGCAGGGTCCGGTTGTGGGTGAGTTGCCGCCTGATCTGCTGCCAATCCAGGAAAATGGCATGAAGCTGTATGTCGATATTAAGGCCGGTCACAAAACCGGCTATTACCTCGATCAGCGCGACAGCCGCCTGGCAACCCGCCGTTACGTTGCCGACAAACGCGTCCTTAACTGTTTCTCTTATACGGGTGGTTTCGCCGTGTCCGCTCTGATGGGCAATTGCCGTCAGGTGGTGAGTGTGGATACCTCCCAGGAAGCGCTGGACGTTGCCAAAAAGAACGTTGAGTTAAACAAGCTTGACCTTAGCAAGGCTGAGTTCATTCGTGATGACGTCTTCAAACTGTTACGCAAATATCGCGATCAGGGCGAGACGTTTGATGTCATCGTCATGGATCCGCCAAAATTCGTAGAAAATAAGAGTCAGCTTCAGGGAGCATGTCGTGGCTATAAGGATATCAACATGCTCGCTATCCAGCTGTTGAACCCCGGCGGCGTGTTACTGACTTTCTCCTGCTCTGGCCTGATGACCACAGATTTATTTCAGAAAATCATCGCCGACGCCGCAATAGATGCTGGCCGTGATGTACAATTTATAGAGCAGTTCCGTCAGGCCGCCGATCACCCGGTGATCGCTCCCTACCCGGAAGGACTGTACCTTAAAGGGTTTGCCTGTCGCGTCATGTAACTTGATTTTTGGAGCCTTGCCCGCATATCTGGGTCATGTACAGGTTCCCGGGAGGTGACAATGATTGCCAGCAAATACGGTATTGGTCAGCAGGTTCGCCACTCGCTGCTGGGCTATCTTGGCGTAGTGGTGGATATTGACCCTGAGTATTCACTCGACGAACCGTCAGTCGACGAGCTGGCGGTTAACGATGAACTCCGGGCTGCGCCCTGGTACCATGTGGTAATGGAAGATGATGACGGCCAGCCGGTACACACCTATCTGGCCGAAGCACAACTGACCAGTGAAATTCAGCAAGAACATCCTGAACAACCGTCGATGGATGAGCTGGCGCGGACGATCCGCAGGCAACTGCAGGCACCCCGCCTGCGTAACTGACACCACCCCGCAATGCGGGGTGTTTTTATTTTGCGAGTCCTAACCGCGGGATTTCAATAGCCGGACATCTGTCCATCACGACCTTCAATCCCGCCTCACTGGCCAGCACGGCGGCCTGTTCGTTGATTACGCCAAGCTGCATCCATAATGTTTTCGCGCCGATGGCAATAGCTTCCTGGGCAACACCCCATGCCGCTTCGGAATTACGAAATACGTCAACCATATCCACTTTTTCCGGCACATCAGCCAGCGTGGCATACCCTTGCTGCCCCAGAAGCGTTTCACCGGCAACTTTCGGTGATACCGGAATAACATGGTAGCCCTGGTCAAGCAAATACTTCATGACCCGGTAACTCGGCCGGTCAGGTTTGTCACTCGCCCCCACCAACGCGATGGTACGTGTCGATTTCAGGATCTCGGCGATATCGGTCTCTTTCATGATTTCCTCCAGCGGTTTTCCAAAGTGTATGTCAAACATTGCGCTACAACCATGTATCCCATACAGAAGTATGAGTGCGAGAACAGGTTATGTGTCTATAAGTTAATAAATAAATTGAAATGTGAATTTGCAATGAGAACAGGGGAGCGTGCAATGAAGTGCGGGTGGGCAGTATTCATTATCACGTGTTTGATACCGGTTAATGTACTGGCCACGTCGCTTCGCCTGTCTGGCGATATCGACCTGTTGGTTCTTGATGGCAAAAAGGTGTCCAGCTCACTGCTTCGCGGCGCGGAAAGTATAGAACTGGAAAACGGCGTTCATCAGGTGGTTTTCCGGGTTGAAAAAAATATGGAGCCCGGCAACCACGAATCCCGCCTATATATTTCCGTACCGCTGATTGCCACCTTCGATACGCAGCGCATCAGCCAGGTCAACTTCAACCTCCCCCCTATCGACACGCCAAAGGCAGCCGAGGCATTTAACACCACGCCTCATCTGGCTTTACTGGATGGCAACGCCACACCGATTCCGGTAAAACTCGATATCCTTGAGATCAGTGCAAACGGGAAAGTCATTGACTATGAACGTGAGACAGAGCATTACAACAAAGCCGGGAAATATGCTTCGCTACCCAAATTTGCGACGATGATGGCCGATGACAGCACCTTACTCTCTGGCGTTTCAGAACTGGATACTCCACAGACGCAATCGCAAACCCTCACAGAACAGCGCCTGAGGTTCTGGTACCAACAGGCCGACCCGCAAACCCGTGACCGTTTTATGCAATGGATTAAGCAACAACCCCCGTCATGATCCGCGCGAGTTAACATTACGCGCATTCGCGCATAATTTTTTACGCCATTCTCTTGCAGCATCAGGCGCTTCCAGTAATCTGTAGCGAAAATACTTTGACGGAATCGGATTATGGAACTCACAACACGCTCCTTACCCGTGCGTAAGCACATCGCACTGGTTGCGCATGACCATTGCAAGCAGATGCTGATGACATGGGTTGAACGCCATCAGCCAAAACTGGCTAATCACGTTCTCTATGCCACCGGGACAACTGGGAACCTGATTCAGCGGGCTACCGGTCTTGAAGTGAATGCCATGCTGAGCGGCCCGATGGGGGGTGATCAGCAGGTTGGGGCGCTCATTTCGGAAGGCAAAATTGATGTGCTGATTTTCTTCTGGGATCCGCTGAACGCAGTGCCGCACGACCCGGATGTTAAGGCGTTGCTGCGTCTGGCGACCGTGTGGAATATTCCGGTCGCCACGAACCTTTCCACCGCTGATTTCATCATCCAGTCTCCCGGTTTCTCAGAAAGCGTCGAAATCCTGATCCCGGATTACCAGCGCTACCTCGCTGAACGTCTGAAATAGTCTTTGCGGGCGGCTGATGCCGCCTGCTCTCAGGGTTTCCTCGCCACCGGCACATGAAGCTGCCTGAGCGCCTCAACGAATCGCGACGGGTTGTCTTTATCAAACAGCAGCCAGACGCGTTTACGTGCTCGAGTGATAGCGACATACAACAAGCGGCGCTCTTCGGCATCAGGAAAATCTTCCGGTACCGGCAACAGCGCCTCTTCCATAATGGACTCACGGGCGGGGGCCGGGAAACCGTCCTGCCCTTCGTGTAACCCCAGCACAATGACATATTCCGCCTGCTGACCTTTACTGGCATGAATGGTCATAAAATCGAGCTGCAGTTTTGGCCAGCGCGTGGCGGCTTTCTCAAGGCTAGCGGGCTTAGCATGGTGATAACGCGCCAGCACCAGAATACGATCCTCCTGGGTAGCGTAGCCGCTGAGCTTATCGAGAAGCGCATCCAGTTGGTCCGTCGCCAATAATGTCACCGCGTTTTTATCGCCGGCGCTCAGGCTGTTAAGAGGTTTATTGAGCTGGTGCGGATTCTGCTGGATAAATCCATTGGCGACTTCACCAATGCGCGTGTTGAAACGATAGGTCGTATCCAGCGCGCACAGATCGCCTTCGCCAAAATAGTCATGAAACGCTGTGGTCAGCGAGAGTTGCGCACCGCTGAAACGGTAAATAGCCTGCCAGTCATCACCCACTGCAAACAAAGTGGTTTGTGAATTCTGCCGCCGTAATGCGGCCAGCAGCGCGGCGCGTTGCGGCGAGATGTCCTGAAACTCATCCACCAGGATATGCTTCCAGGGGCTGACAAAACGTCTTTTATCCAGCACGTTAATCGCCTGATGAATCAATCCGGAAAAATCGACGGCGTTTTCCGCTTTGAGCGCGGTTTTCCAGGCTTTCAGCAGGGGTGCCATCAGTTTGACCCGCTTGCTGAACAGCGTGCGTACCTCTTCCGGTGCCGCATCAATCATTTCAGTCTGAGTGCCACCATGCATACGCATCAGGCTGATCCAGCGATCCAACCGGGGCCCCATCCGACGCCGCAGTTTCTCATCGTCCCAGAAGTTACCTTCCGGAACCTGCCACTGCAGCTCCTCTTCCAGCCATTGTCGCCAGCCTTTGGCCTGCGCCTTTTTCTCTGCACACTGAGCTTGCCAGGCTTTAAGCAATAGTGTTTGTCGTGCGCTGGTATCACTCTCAAGTTTGCTAATTTCCGGCGCTTTTTTTCCACCCTGCTGGATGATGTATAACGCCAGCGCATGAAACGTACGTGCAGTGATGTCATCCGTATGCAACCGCTCACGAATGCGCTCATCCATCTCTTGCGCGGCTTTTCGACCAAAGGCCAACAGCAGGATCTGATCCGCTGATGCTTCGCCGCGCAGCAGCAGCCAGCCTGCGCGAGCCACCAAAACCGAGGTTTTTCCACTGCCTGCCCCGGCGAGCACCAGCAGCGCATTTTCACCATTGACCACCGCCCTTGCTTGCGCCGGGTTGAGCGGAGAACTTTCGATATTTTTAAAAAAGGCCTCGTACTGGATCAGCATTTTATCGGTCCAGTCCTGATTATGTTTTGCGCGTCCAGCCTCTGTATCTTTTAACCAGGCCTGGCATTGCCGCCACAGGTCCCGGCAGTTAGCAAAAGATTCAAGGCGGCTGGTGGGAACAGGCAACGCATCGAACGCCTTGTGAAGCTGTTGCTGAACACCTTTAAGCTGAGCGCGAGTGAGCCATTTTTCCTGATCCATACGTCCGGAAATGTCCGCGAGTTGTTCGGAGAGTACCCCCGCTGCCACCTCGCTCATCTCGGTGCTCCACGCCACCCAGCGTTCATTCAGATGCTGATAAAAGCGCTGTGTTTCATTCCATTCAGTCCCGTGCAAACGAACGACTTTATTATCTGCCAGAACAAATTCCAGCTCGCCCCATACCAGGCCACGTTTGCACTCGATTGCCAGCAACTGATTAAAAGGAATAAGGTATTCATGTCGATCACCTGAAACCTTCACGCCCGCATTGAGGATGACTACTCGATCATATGGATGCTGCGCCAGCCGCTTTCCCAATGAAGTCGCTTTTAGTTCCATCACACATCCTTTTTCAGCTTATGACTGTGATTGCCAGTTTAACCGCCAGAGAATACGTGCTCCAGCCAAAAAAATCGTTACAATTGTCAGGTCAATTCCCTGACAGAATAGCATTGAGGTTATATGCGTACCGTTCTGAATATATTGAACTTTGTCCTTGGCGGTTTTGCCACCACACTCGGCTGGCTATTAACAACGGTTTTGAGTGTTGCATTGGTTATTACCCTGCCGCTTACGCGCTCCTGTTGGGAAATCACTAAATTGTCGCTGATCCCCTGGGGCAACGAAGCTGTGCATGTCGATGAGCTGAACCCTGACAGTAAAAATACCCTCATGAATGCTGGTGGGACCGTGCTCAACGTTCTCTGGTTCGTGTTGTTTGGCTGGTGGCTCTGCGTGATGCACATTATGGCCGGTATTGCCCAGTGCATGACCATCATCGGCATCCCGGTCGGTATCGCCAATTTTAAAATTGCGGCAATCGCCTTATGGCCGGTTGGCCGCCGTGTTGTGTCGGTTGAAGTGGCCCGTGCCGCGCGCGAAGCCAATGCTCGCCGTCGTTTCCCGTAAACGAGTCACGAATACTATGCTAAGCCCCCTCCTTCGCCGGTACACCTGGAATAGTGCCTGGCTTTATAACATCCGTATCTTTCTTGCGCTAAGCGGAACGGCGGCATTGCCGTGGCTGCTTGGCGACGTGAAACTAACGATCCCTTTGACACTGGGCGTTGTTGCCGCGGCGCTGGCGGATCTCGATGATCGCCTGACCGGCCGTCTACGTAATTTAATCATTACCCTGATTTCTTTTTTTATCGCCTCGGCATCGGTCGAGCTTCTGTTTCCCTGGCCCTGGTTATTTGCCATTGGGCTTATCACGTCGACCATTGGGTTTATTTTGTTGGGAGGGCTGGGGCAACGCTACGCCACCATTGCGTTCGGCGCATTGCTTATCGCCATCTACACCATGCTTGGTACCACGTTATATACCGCATGGTATCAGCAGCCACTTTTACTGCTGGCAGGCGCCATCTGGTTTAACATGCTGACGCTGGTCGGGCACCTCGTTTTCCCCATCCGTCCTCTGCAGGATAATCTGGCGCGCTGCTACGAGCAGTTATCCCAATATCTGGAACTCAAAGCGCGACTGTTCGATCCGGATATAGAGGAGGAAAGCCAGGCTCCGCTTTATGAGCTGGCGCTGGCTAACGGGCAGTTGGTGTCAACACTAAACCAGACCAAGGCGTCATTATTGACCCGCCTGCGGGGCGATCGCGGACAGCGAGGAACCCGGCGTACGCTGCATTACTATTTTGCCGCACAGGATATTCATGAACGTGCCAGCTCTTCGCATATACAGTACCAGACACTGCGAGAACATTTTCGCTACAGCGACGTGATGTTCCGTTTTCAGCGGTTAATTACTCTGCAATCCCAGGCCTGCTCAAGGCTCGCTAACGCCATCCTGCTTCGCACACCTTACCAGCATGATCACCGCTTCGAACGCGCATTTATACATCTTGATGCTGCGCTAGATCGCATTCGAGCCAGCGGTACAACGTCCTCTGATCAACTGAAAGCGTTGGGTTTCTTACTCGATAATCTCCGTGCCATCGACGCACAACTGGCGAGTATCGAGTCCGGACAACCGCAAACTGGGCAGAAAAACGAAACGGAAAACTTACTGGCAGATGACAGCCTGCATGGATTGAGCGATATCTGGCTGCGTTTACGCAACAACCTTACACCGGAATCGGCACTGTTTCGCCATGCCGTGCGGATGTCTGTTGTGCTGTGTGCGGGCTACGCCATCATCCAAATTACCGGTCTGCACCACGGATACTGGATTCTGCTCACCAGCCTGTTTGTCTGCCAGCCTAACTACAACGCTACGCGCCACCGTCTCACGCTGCGTATCGTTGGAACTATTGCAGGTATCGCCCTCGGCCTCCCCGTCCTTTATTTTGTTCCCTCCCTGGAGGGGCAACTGATACTGATTGTTGTTACCGGTGTGCTTTTTTTCGCCTTTCGTCTTGTACAATACGCGCAGGCCACCATGTTCATCACCTTACTGGTACTGCTTTGCTTTAATTTGCTCGGCGAAGGTTTTGAAGTCGCCATGCCGCGAGTTATTGACACAATCATCGGATGCGCCATCGCCTGGGCCGCGGTAAGTTTTATCTGGCCAGACTGGCGTTTTCGCAATTTGGCACGCGTGACCGAGCAGGCATTTAATGCCAACTGCCGTTATCTGGACGCAATTCTCGAACAATATCATCAGGGGCGTGATAACCGTCTGGCCTACCGTATTGCCCGCAGAAACGCCTATAACAGAGATGCCGAACTGGCGTCGGTGGTCTCGAATATGGCATCGGAACCAGGCGCGACACCTGAACTGCGTGAAGTGGCATTTCGATTACTTTGCCTGAATCATACCTGTACCAGCTATATCTCTGCTCTTGGCGCACATCGCGAACAGCTTACTCATCCGGCCATTCTTCGCTTACTGGATGATGCAGTCTGTTATGTTGATGACGCCCTTCATCACCAGCCTGCTGATGAAGAGCGCGTACAGTTGACACTGGCAGATTTGTCGCGACGAATTAAGCATCTTGAGCCGCGACCTGACAGCAAAGAACCCCTTGTATTGCAACAAATAGGTCTGCTTATCGCCCTTTTGCCAGAAATGTGCCGTTTACAGCGGCAGATCATGACTTAATGATCCTGGTTTTTTTTCTGACCCACCTCGTGGTACCAGTCGATTAACTCCTGGCGTCTCAACGCCGGGAGCGCGGCTTCATGCAGCCCAATGATCGCGCCTTCCAGACCCAGCAGCACCTTGATGCCCATGTGTTTGTTCAACGCCTTCAAACGCAACCAACACGCTTTGGCGCCCAGATGCCGCAGCATACGTTCGTCTGGTATACCTGCGTCAAAAAGCATCATCTCAAGTTGAAAGCTTATGTTTGGAAGGTCCTTAAGGCGATGAGGCGTATCTCGCGCCGCTTTTTCCTCCCGGGCCGCCGCGAGCGATTGTGATGAAAGCCGCAACAATGTTGGCAAGTCACGCCAGAGATGCTCATCCACAAAGTAGTAGTTAAGTGAAACAGCGCGGCCACGCTTCTGGATTGTCAGAAGAGGTGAACTTCGCGTTACCCGATATTGCGCGCTCTCCTCACAGGCACGCAGGTATAACTCTCCTTCTGAAATCATCGCAAACACGGTGTTGTCTATCGATAAGCTGTAGCCACCAAAATGCGCGCGAAAGCGAATTTTCCCCAAAGGTGCGAGGTATTCCCGGGACTGATAGATCCTTTGATAGGATATGTTTTTCATGATTATTCCCTTGTAAATCATGGAGTAAAAACATTAATTCTGTTAACCGATCCGCTACTGAGGAACATAGGCAAGTGCGCGCAACTCAGCAAGAAAATTTTGCGCCTTCATCGCAATACAAGACAAAATTGCGAGATGCTTTCAGAAAATGAGGTTGATCTTTGAACGTCCAGGGGTTACTGTATGTTTATACAGTAACTAACAGGGCTGGGTTGATCATGTACCATTCATTAAGCCGTGCAAATCGTTCAACACAATATCTTTCCGCACACAACGCGGAGGCCATTGAGGCTTCTACGGGTCTGATCAGTGAGGTTGTTTATCGCGAAGATCAGCCCGGAATGACACAATTGCTGCTGTTGCCGTTATTGCAGCAACTGGGTCAACAATCGCGCTGGCAGCTCTGGTTAACGCCGCAACAAAAATTAAGCCGTGAATGGGTGTTGTCGGCAGGCCTGCCGCTGACTAAAGTTATGCAAATCAGCCAACTCTCTCCCTGCCTTACGCTGGAATCAATGATTCGCGCGTTACGTACCGGCAACTATAGCGTTGTGATTGGCTGGCATGCCGAAGAACTGACCGAAGAAGAACACCAGCGTCTGGCGATTGCAGCCGAAGAAGGGAACGCTATAGGCTTCGTTATGCGTCCAGTACAATATAATCCTCTCGCTGCGAGACAGCATTCCGGGATAAAAATTCACTCAAATTTGTATCATTGAGTAAAATTAGGATAAATCCTGGCATTATTTTTCTGTCCGGCAAGCATTGCCGTGTAATCAGCGAAATACGCCGCCAGCGCCCGATTCAGGCGACTTGCAAGGC
This sequence comes from Citrobacter sp. BDA59-3, assembly GCF_015167655.1. Lineage (NCBI taxonomy): Bacteria > Pseudomonadati > Pseudomonadota > Gammaproteobacteria > Enterobacterales > Enterobacteriaceae > Citrobacter > Citrobacter sp. BDA59-3. The sequence goes on along the minus strand of NZ_CP063427.1, from coordinate 1,814,954 downwards.
AACTGAACTGGCGAATAGTTCCGCAAAAGTGTTAAATATTGTGTATACAAAGCCTTTTTTTTCATATGCCTGACGGACTTCACACTTGTAAGTTTCCAACTACGTTGTAGACTTTACATCGCCAGGGGTGCTCGGCATAAGCCAAAGATATCGTGAAGATATCTCTATAGGGACTGATGAGCAATGCCCCCGGTGAAGGATTTAACCGTGACTTCTCATCGAGATTTTCATGGCGATTTTTGGATGATAACGAGGCGCAAAAAATGAAAAAGACAGCTATCGCGATTGCAGTGGCACTGGCTGGTTTCGCTACCGTAGCGCAGGCCGCTCCGAAAGATAATACCTGGTATGCAGGTGGCAAACTGGGCTGGTCTCAGTTCCACGACACCGGCTTCATTCAGAACGACGGCCCGACCCACTCAAGTCAGCTTGGTGCAGGTGCGTTCGGTGGCTATCAGGTTAACCCGTACGTTGGTTTTGAGATGGGTTACGACTGGTTAGGTCGTATGCCATACAAAGGCGACAACGTAAACGGTGCGTTCAAAGCTCAAGGCGTACAGCTGACCGCTAAACTGGGTTACCCGATCACTGACGACCTGGACATCTACACTCGTCTGGGCGGCATGGTATGGCGTGCAGACGCTAAAGACAACAGCGGCTTCAAAGACCACGATACTGGTGTTTCCCCGGTCTTCGCGGGTGGCCTTGAGTGGGCTGTTACCCGTGATATCGCTACCCGTCTGGAATACCAGTGGGTTAACAACATCGGTGATGCGAACACCGTTGGTACCCGTCCGGACAACGGCATGCTGAGCGTAGGTGTTTCCTACCGTTTCGGCCAGCAGGAAGAAGCAGCGCCGGTTGTAGCGCCGGCTCCGGCTCCGGCTCCGGAAGTACAGACCAAGCACTTCACTCTGAAGTCTGACGTTCTGTTCAACTTCAACAAAGCAACCCTGAAACCGGAAGGTCAGCAGGCGCTGGATCAGCTGTATGGTCAGCTGAGCAACCTGGATCCGAAAGACGGTTCCGTAGTGGTTCTGGGCTTCACCGACCGTATCGGTTCTGACGCTTACAACCAGGGTCTGTCTGAGAAACGTGCTCAGTCCGTTGTTGATTACCTGATTTCTAAAGGTATCCCGGCGAACAAAATCTCCGCACGTGGCATGGGCAAATCCCAGCCGGTTACTGGCAGCACCTGTGACAACGTGAAAGCGCGCCCTGCGCTGATCGATTGCCTGGCGCCGGACCGTCGTGTAGAAATCGAAGTTCGTGGCAGCAAAGACGTTGTAACTCAGCCTCAGGCTTAAGTTCACGCGCTGTAAAAAAAACCCCGCGATGCGGGGTTTTTTATTGCCTGAACAAAAACAATTGTACAAAAAATCACTCTTTGCCTAATAGCGCCTGCAAATCCTGTTTAAGTGACGACATGGTGGTGGCGTATTTTTCTTTATGCTCGGCATCTTCAATTAACTGCACAATTGTCTCCGAAAGGGTTTTGCCCCGACGCTGTGCCAGAGCGGCCAAACGTTGCCAGACAACAAACTCCAGGTCGATTGATTTCTTGCGCGTATGCTGATGCTCGGCATTAAAATGGCGTTTGCGCCGCGCCCGAATAGTCTGTTTCATGCGGTTCATGAGAGACGGATTAATATGCTGCTCAATCCAGGCATTCACCTGCACGGGTTCATTTTCGAGGGTTAGCAATAAATCGACGGCGTCTTTGGCCGCGCTGGCTTCAATATATCTTGTAATAAGCTCACCTTCCCGGTGCTTTTTCACCAGATACTTCCATTTCCAGCCGCTTTCAAGATTTTCCAGTTGTTGATATTTCATTGCGATCTCAACGTTACCGTGTAACTCTGTTCAGAATATCAGTTTTTTTCTGCTCTGCTGAAAAGAAATCACATTCTGTCTATCCCAACAACATATCTGCAACGGGCAAACGTGTATTCCCTGTGTGCTGCCCATGCGTTTACGGTATAATCCCGCCTTTTACATCAGACTAAAAAAACGACTTTGACCATTACAAAACTTGAATGGAATGAACTGACTCCGGATACCGAGAGCTATCAGGATGTGTTTAAGCAGTCCGCACTCACTGACGAGACGGTCTTCTTCCTGGGCGATACTCAACCCCGATTACACTATGCGCTGGAACAGTTGCTTCATCCTGCGGCGACGTCACGCTTTATGCTGGCCAAAGCGCCAGAAGAAGAAGAGTACCTGACGATCCTCGCCAGGGCTGTGTCAGCGCTGCAGTCCGAGGAGATCGACGTTGTTGGTGGCGACTATCAGGTTAATGGTGCGACAGTTACGCTTACCCCCGCACAAAACGCAGAAGCCAATTTTGCCGGTAAAAACCAGGTAGTTATTGCCGATTGGGTCGAAGCTGAGCAGTTGTTTGGTTGCCTGCGCCAGTTCAATAACGAGATTACCCTGCAGCCCGGACTGGTACATCAGGCCAACGGTGGCACGTTGGTTATCTCTCTGCGCCCCCTTCTGGCGCAACCGTTACTGTGGATGCGTTTAAAAACCATGGTGACGCGCCGTCGTTTTGACTGGGTTGCATTTGATGAGTCTCGTCCCCTGCCCGTGTCAGTTCCGTCATTGCCGCTCGATCTTCGGGTTATCCTCGTGGGTGAACGCGATTCTCTGGCTGATTTCCAGGAGATGGAACCAGAGCTTGCCGAACAAGCTATCTATAGCGAATACGAAGACAATCTGCAGATTAGCGATGCGGAAACACTGGCGCAATGGTGTCAGTGGGTTCAACTGATCGCCCGGGAGGCAGAATTGCCTTCACCGTCTGCAGATGCATGGCCGGTACTGATTCGGGAAGCCGTTCGCTATACCGGCGATCAAGAGACGCTCCCGCTTTGCCCGCTATGGTTAACCCGCCAGTTAGGCGAAGTATCCGCTATGACCGACGCCCGGACATTTGATGCTGAGCAACTTACCACCATGCTTACTCAGCGTGAATGGCGAGAAGGCTATCTGGCGGAGCGCATGCAAGATGAAATTCTGTTAGAGCAGATCCTCATTGAGACTGAAGGTGAACAGGTCGGTCAAATCAACGCCCTGTCAGTGGTTGAGTTTCCGGGACATCCACGTGCATTTGGAGAACCTTCACGTATAAGCTGCGTCGTGCACATCGGCGATGGCGAATTTAACGACATTGAACGTAAAGCTGAACTCGGCGGCAACATTCATGCAAAAGGCATGATGATTATGCAGTCTTTCCTGATGGCTGAGCTGGAGCTTGAGCAACAGATCCCGTTCTCCGCATCGCTGACTTTTGAGCAATCTTACAGTGAAGTGGACGGTGACAGCGCCTCGATGGCTGAACTGTGTGCCCTGATCAGCGCCCTGGCGGATGTCCCTGTCAGCCAGAGTATCGCTATCACCGGTTCGGTGGATCAGTTTGGTCGCGCCCAGCCTGTGGGTGGGCTCAATGAAAAGATCGAAGGATTCTTTGCTATCTGTCAGACTCGTGGTCTGGACGGCAACCAGGGGGTGATCATACCCGTTGCCAATGTGCGCCATCTTTGTCTGCGCCAGGAGTTGCTGGATGCCGTCAAGGCAGGTCAATTCTCTATCTGGGCCATAGAAGATGTCATGGATGCACTCCCCTTATTGACCAGACTGGTCTGGGATGCAGAAGGACAAACTACACTGAAGCAGACCATCCTGGAGCGTATCGCCCAGGCGACGCAACAAGACGCTCGTCACCGTTATCCGTGGCCGCTTCGTTGGCTTAGCTGGTTCAGTCCCAACTGATCGGACTTGTTCAGCGTACACGTGTTAGCTATCCTGCGTCCGAAACTCACAATAAGGCTTACATAGAACATGGTAGATAAACGCGAATCCTATACAAAAGAAGATCTTCTTGCCTCTGGTCGCGGAGAGCTGTTTGGCGAAAAAGGCCCACAATTACCAGCTCCAAGCATGCTGATGATGGACCGTGTGGTGTCAATGACCGAAAACGGTGGGAATTTCGACAAAGGATATGTTGAAGCTGAATTAGATATTAATCCGGATCTGTGGTTCTTTGGTTGCCACTTTATCGGCGACCCGGTAATGCCAGGGTGCCTCGGTCTGGACGCTATGTGGCAGCTCGTTGGTTTCTACCTGGGCTGGCTCGGTGGCGAAGGTAAAGGGCGTGCGCTGGGCGTAGGCGAAGTGAAATTCACCGGTCAGATTCTGCCGACCGCGAAAAAAGTAACCTACCGTATCCACTTCAAACGCGTCATCAACCGTCGTCTGGTGATGGGCCTGGCCGATGGTGAAGTGCTGGTTGATGGCCGTGTTATCTACACTGCGACCGATCTGAAAGTAGGCCTGTTCCAGGACACTTCTGCATTCTGATGCTGATTGCCGTGTAACGCGCCACAAGATGGCGTAGGACAAAAAAGGCGAAACCTCCGCAATGCGGAGGTTTCTTGTTAAAGAGACAGAATCAGGCAATGACGGCCCTGTCCTCCATGGCTTCTCGCCAGCCTCCCATCCATTCGGATCTCTGATTCAGCGTCTGATAAGGACACATTTCTTTTGGCCGTCCCGTGATTCCGGCCTGATACCCACGTTGATGTGCCCGTTCCAGGCGATCTCGCTTTTGTCTCTTCATGCCTCGTTTCCCTCATTTTTTGGTCTGGTGGAAAAGAAAACAGTGGTTACTAAGTATGCAACCACAGGCTACGAATACCCTGGATACGGTTTGTCGTCAATGCGCAAAATTCACGCCAGTGTCATAAATGTGACCTAAACAGAAGTTCATTTGTACAAAAACTGTGAACCAGCACAGGTAATGAATTGAGCACAAAATAAAAAAAGCCGTCAGACAAAAATGACCTGACGGCGTAGACAATGCAGTCAATTTTACTATGGCAGACGTTTAAGCTCGCTGGCGATACTTGCCGATTCCTGTTGCCAGGCCTGGGCCAACATTTTCACCATCTCGTCATAGCCATCTTGCTGCTGCTTAAGCTCAATGTGGAAAGGACGCTTAATCAGTTGCCCACGATGATTAACCAGCCATTCACCGCTCACGATAACCCGCCCGTCATAACGACCATGAAAGCCGGTTACGGTGACGTTGAGCGTGTTCTGCTCACTGCCAAGCGGTTGCGAAGCCACAACCCAGCCGGGAAGAGCGTTACTTAAATTCGCCACCAGCGTCGTGCGAAGCTGTTGGTCCAGCGGGCTCGCCCACAGATTATTGGTGGCAATAACGTATTGCACATCGGTTGTCTGATAGACCACGCCATTTCCTGCGAGATAATCCGGCACCGTCACCTGCTCGACCCACAGCAGGTGTTGCCCACGCGCATCGCTTTGCGTCACCGTTGATTGCGGCGGTGACGGTAGCTGATAGTAGTTTTTCTTATCACCGCTCGCGCTGCAGGCCGTCAGAAGCATGGCCAGAAGCGCTATCATTCCTTTTTTCATTCTTTCGCCCTCTTCGGCTGCGGATCGTCTTTACCCTTCGCTTCAAATACGAGCGCATTGCTCTTATCGTTCAGCGTTTTGAGCACCGGCTGTAGCTCACGCAACACCTGATCAAGACGCTGCATATCCGCCACCATCTTGTTGTACGCGGCCGACCCCGGCTGGAAGCCCTGCATACTGCGATTGAGCTCACGCAGCGTATTTTGCATATCTGCTGGTAACTGCTGCATAGACTGACTGGCTGTCAGCTTATTCAGATTATCGAGTGTCGTCTGCAGACGGCGCATCGTCTGCTGGCTCGCCGTTAATGTATTGGTTGCCTGCTCGATCATTGGGTTAAGTGGCAGATTGTTAATTTTATCCAGCGTATCCATCAGTTTTTGCTGAATCTGCGCCAGACCGCCGCTGACCGTCGGGATGATGCGATAACCACCAAATTCCGGCATATCGGTTACAGGGGGTGCCTTCGGATAAAAATCGAGGTCGACATACAGGGCACCCGTCACAATATTGCCAGTTTTCAGCGCCGCACGCAGGCCACGTTTCATTAGCTCAGTAATATGCTCATCCACGTTAGGATCGCCGCCAAACTGGCTAATCAGACGCTGAGGCTCAATACGAATCAGAATAGGTATCCGGTAATCATCATTCAATTTCTGACGCATTTCTGGCGTGAAGAACGGGACTTTCGCCACGGTCCCCAGGCGAATACCGCGAAACTCGACCGGCGCGCCGGGTTGCAGACCGCGAATCGAATCTTTGAAGAACATCAGATAATCAATATGTTCGGTATACAGCGACTCCTGAATACTGCGCTGGTCGTCATACAGCATAAACGCCGTTTTTTCTGCAACAGGCTCGCCCAGTTCATTCCCTTCCGGCACGTCAAAGCTCACGCCACCACCAAACAGGGTACTGAGCGATCCCATTTCAACTCGCATTCCGGCAGAGGTTAAATCAACGGCGATACCGCTGTCTTTCCAGAAACGCACGTTGCTGGTGACCAGACGATCGTTTGGCGCATTAATAAAAAGCTGATAGGTAATCGTACGTTTCTGCGTGTCGAAAGTGCTTGTCTCGACAGAGCCGACGCGGTAGCCACGGAAAAGTACCGGATCGCCCGGAGAGAGTTGCCCCGCTTTTTTGCTGTCCAGGATAATTCGAATCCCTTTTGCATCCGGCGGTGCCAGCGGCGGCGAATCAAGCAGGTTATATCTCTCCGGCTGATTGCCCTTCTTCCCTGGCTGGAGCTCGATATAGGCGCCCGAAAGTAATGTCCCGAGGCCACTGATCCCTTCACGGCCAACCTGCGGTTTAACCACCCAAAAAACGGAGTCGTTGTAGAGCAACTTTTCCATCCCGGTATTCAGGCGCGCTTTAATCTCAACATGGGTGAGATCGTCCGTCAGCGTCGTACTTTCCACCACGCCGACATCCACGCTGCGGCTTTTGATGGTCGTTTTACCCCCGATGATGCCTTCGGCATTGGTGGTAATGAGGGTGACTTCCGGCCCCTGGTGGCTGTAATGGTAAAAGAGGATCCACGCACCGATGAGGGCCGTGACGATCGGGAATATCCATACCGGCGACCAGTTTTTAACTTTCTGCACTTTCGCCTCCCCACTGGTTTTCTCCATGTTCTTACGACTCCTCATGGCTCGATTCAGGCTCGCGATCCCAACTCAGGCGGGGATCGAACGTCATTGCCGCAAACATTGTGATGATGACGACCAGCGCAAACATTAGCGCCCCCATGGCCGGATAAATATTCATTAATCCTCCCATGCGCACCAACGCGGAGAGCACGGCGATGACAAACACATCGATCATCGACCAGCGCCCAACAAACTCAACGATTTCATAAATAAAGTGCATACGTTCACTGTCTCGTCGGCCGTGGCCTTTCGCATCCCAGCATAACCAGGCGATGGCAATCATTTTCAAGGTCGGCACCATGATACTGGCGATGAAAATCACCAGCGCAACCGGATACGACCCCTCGCTCCAGAGTAAAATCACCCCGGCAAGGATCGTCGATGGCATCTGATCGCCCAATAGATCGGTAATCATGATTGGCAAAATATTGGCGGGCAGATACAGCAGGATCGACGTCACCAGTAGCGCCATCGTCCACTGCAGACTGTTTCTGCGCCTGACATAGCCTTTGGTATGACAACGCGGACAGACGGGTTCGTCCGCCGCCACAATGGCGGTGCAACATGGGCAACTGCGTAATCCCTGATGAATACCCGGCACACCAACGCGCAACGGCGCGACCGGCACCGGCGCAGGGGCGATATCATCCCACAGCCAGTGACGATCCACACACTGCATGGTACGCAGTTGTAGCAGGCAAAACAGACACCATGGAATAAAGCTGCTGCCAATGCCCACATCCCCATAGGCCATCAGTTTGACAAAGCTCACCAGCACGCCGGCCAGAAAAATCTCTGCCATACCCCAGGTTTTAAGCTGGAAAAGGATACGCGCCAGAAACGTTTTGGTCTGCTGCGACATCGACACGCGATTGACCAGCAGCAGTATGGTCACCAGGCAAAATGCCGGGACCATCTGAACGAAGAGTAAAAAGAGCGTCCCAAGACTGGCGTAATCTTCCGAGAACATCACGCCTGGGATCTCCAGTAGCGTCACCTCACTGGTGACGCCCGCTACTTTCATATTCACAAAGGGGAACAGATTGGAAAGCAGTAGCATGAACAGCGCCACCAGCGCATACGCGGTGGGCCGTTGTCTGGGCTCATCCCATTGCGTGGTTAATGTTGCGCCACAGCGAGGGCAAGCCGCTTTATGACCATGCTGTAATGGGGGCAAAGCCACCAATAAATCGCACTGGGTACATAAAATATGCCGTGTGGCGTGGTGATGTTCACACATACTGACTTCCTGAGTTATGCGCCGTTTTTTAGAGCCTCCAGATACTCCCAGCGTTCAAACGCTTCTTCCAGCGCCTGTTCCGCCGAAGCCAGTTCGGCTAATACTTTCTGCGTGTGGTCGTGAGGCTGGCTGAAAAAGCTGGCATCTGCCACCTGCGCCTGCAATGTTTCCAGTTCCGCCTCCAGCTTTTCCAGCTTTTGCGGCAATTGTTCCAGCTCACGTTGCAGGTTATAGCTTAGTTTGTTACTGGTTCGTTTAACACTTTCTGTTTTGTTAACCGAAACTTCGGCAACTTTCTTCTCAGATGCGGCTTTGTATGCCTGCGATGCCGCTTGCTGACCACGCGCATCGTGATAACCGCCAACGTATTGACCAATCCGTCCGGCGCCTTCGAAGATCCAGCACTCCGTAACAGTGTTATCGACAAACTGACGGTCGTGGCTGACCAGCATAACAGTGCCCTGGTAGCTGTCGATAAGCTCTTCAAGCAGCTCCAGCGTTTCGACATCCAAATCGTTGGTAGGTTCGTCGAGAATCAATAAGTTACTGGGCTTCAGGAACAAACGTGCCAGCAAGAGTCGGTTACGTTCACCGCCAGAGAGCGCGCGAACCGGTGTCATCGCCCGTTTCGGATGGAAGAGAAAGTCCTGCAGGTAGCCCAGCACATGGCGTGGCTTACCGTTCACCAACACTTCCTGTTTACCTTCCGCCAGGTTATCCATCACCGTTCTGTCCGGATCGAGCTCCGCGCGGTGCTGGTCAAAGTAAGCCACTTCCAGCTTGGTACCGCAATGGATGCGCCCACTGTCGGCCTGCAACTGACCGAGCATTAGTTTGAGCAGAGTGGTTTTACCACAGCCATTCGGTCCGATCAGGGCAATCTTGTCGCCGCGCTGAACCTGAGCAGAGAAGTCTTTGACCAGCACTTTGCCGTCCACCTGATAGTCGACATTTTCCATCTCAAAGACGATTTTGCCCGAGCGGCTTGCCTCTTCCACCTGCATCTTCGCGCTGCCCATCACCTCGCGGCGTTCGCTGCGTTCGCGACGCATGGCTTTCAATGCGCGCACACGACCTTCATTACGGGTACGGCGAGCCTTGATGCCCTGGCGGATCCAGACTTCTTCCTGCGCCAGCTTGCGGTCAAACTCCGCATTTTGCAGTTCTTCAACGCGCAGGTTTTCTTCTTTTTCCTGCAAATAAGTGTCGTAATCGCCGGGATAGGTCACCAGTTTGCCACGATCCAGATCGACAATGCGGGTCGCCATATTGCGGATAAAGGAACGGTCATGCGAGATAAAAATAATGGTACCACTGAAGGTTTTCAGGAACCCTTCCAGCCAGTCGATGGTTTCGATATCAAGGTGGTTTGTTGGTTCATCGAGCAGCAGTACTTTTGGTCCGCTGACCAGCGCTCGGCCCAGCGCCGCCTTACGCAACCAGCCGCCCGAGAGCGACGCCAGCGGCATGTCGGCTTCCAGCCCCAGTTGTGCCAGCACTTCATTGATACGGTTTTCGAGCTGCCAGAGACCGTGGTGGTCCAGCAGTTCCTGTAAGCGCGCCATCTCGTTCAGGTTTTTATCGCTCGGATCGGTCATCACCAGATGCGAAATTTCGTGATAACGCTTGAGGTACTCCGCCTGCTCTTCAATCCCTTCGGCCACAAAGTCGTAGACGCTGCCCGCGACATTACGCGGCGGATCCTGTTGCAAACGTGCCACGATCAAATCCTGTTCGTACACGATGCGGCCATCATCCAGCCCCTGTTCGCGGTTGAGGATTTTCATCAGCGTCGATTTGCCCGCGCCGTTACGTCCTACCAGACAGACACGTTCGTTATCCTCGATATGCAGTTCGGCATTATCGAGGAGGGGCGCATCGCTAAACGACAGCCAGGCGCCATGCATACTAATTAATGACATCTATTTATCCTTTCAGGCTGCGGTAATCAGCCAGCAGTTGTGGATCTGACGGTTACGGGCGAAATCTTGCGACTGCGTTTTTTGGGTAATTTCTTGTGCTTTGAGCCCAAGCGTAGCCAGCCCTTCAGTATCCATACGGAAACCGCGTTTGTTGTTTGAGAACATGATCGTGCCGCCTTTACGCAGCAAACGTTTAAGGTCTTTCATCAGTGCCAGGTGATCACGCTGGACGTCGAAAGAGTCATCCATACGTTTTGAGTTCGAGAATGTAGGAGGATCGATAAAAATCAGATCGAATTGCTCGTCACTTTCGCGTAACCATGCCAGTACATCGGCCTGTAGCAGGCGGTGCGGGCGACCAGTCAGACCGTTGAGACGCAAATTGCGCTCCGCCCACTCCAGATAGGTACGCGACATATCCACGGTCGTGGTGCTGCGTGCGCCGCCAAGCCCGGCGTGTACACTCGCGCTGCCGGTGTAAGCGAAGAGATTCAGGAAATCTTTGCCCTTACTCATCTGGCCCAGCATACGGCGTGCGATACGGTGGTCGAGAAACAGGCCCGTATCAAGGTAGTCCGTCAGGTTCACCCACAGTTTGGCGTTGTATTCGCTAACCTGAATAAATTCACCCTTTTCATTCATCTTCTGATACTGGTTATTGCCTTTCTGCCGCTCACGGGTTTTCAGCACCAGCTTGTTCGGCGCAATGCCCAGCACGGCGATAGTAGCGGCAATAATGTCAAACAGACGCTGACGCGCTTTTTGCGCATCGATGGTTTTGGGCGGCGCGTACTCCTGCACTACCACCCAGTCACCGTAGCGATCGACAGCCACGTTATAATCCGGCAGATCGGCATCGTACAGGCGGTAGCATTCGATGCCTTCCTGACGCGCCCATTTTTCCAGTTTCTTGAGATTCTTACGCAGACGGTTGGCGTAATCCTCAGCCATTACCGGCGCTTTTGCTTCGCCGGTGTTTTCCGCCAGGTGGTAGTTTTTCTGCACGCAATCCAGCGGGCCATTTTTAGCCTTGAACTGACGGTCAGCACGCAATTGCAGGCAGTTAAGCAAATCGACAGAAGCGCTGAACAACGACAGATTCCAGCCGCCAAACTGCGATTTTAACGTCCGTCCAAGCAGGCTATGCAGGGCAATCAGCGCCGGTTCGCTCTCCAGACGCTCACCGTAAGGGGGGTTGCTGATAATCGTGCCATACGGCCCTTTTGGCAGCGGGTTGCTTAACTGCGCCACGTCTTTTACGGCGAAAGTGACCAGCTCGCCAACGCCGGCACGACGGGCGTTACGCTGCGCGCGCTCAATGACGCGAGGATCGTTATCAGAGCCATAAAAATGCGATGTGTAATTAGCCAGCCCAGCCCGCGCGCGGGTCTGCGCCTCGGCTTTCACTTCCTGCCAGATGGCCTCATCATGTTGAGCCCAGCCGCCAAAGCCCCAGCGGCCGCGGTGTAAACCTGGTGCACGATCGGTAGCCCACATAGCCGCTTCGATCAATAAAGTGCCGGAACCGCACATCGGATCAAGCAGCGGCGTACCCGGCTGCCAGCCAGAGCGCATCACAATCGCCGAAGCGAGGTTTTCTTTGATTGGCGCCATACCAGTGCCGTCACGGTAGCCACGCAAATGCAGCCCTTCACCACTCAGGTCAAGCGCAATGCTGGCTGTCTCTTTGTTCAGCCAGACGTTGATGCGTAAATCCGGCAATTCACGATCAACATTCGGACGCGGCAGATTTTTGCGCGTAAAGCTATCGACAATGGCGTCTTTTACTTTCAGCGCGCCATACTGACTGTTACGAATTTCTTCATTCAGGCCGCTAAAATGCACCGCAAAGGTGGCGTTCGGGCTGAAAATCTCCGTCCACGGAATCGCCTGCACGCCGAGATAAAGGTCCAGATCGCTGTAAACCTTACACTCACTGAGCGGCATCATGATGCGCGAGGCCAGACGACTCCACATCAGGCTTTGGTAAATCAGCCGTGTGTCACCATGGAAATGGACGCCCCCCTGAACCACCCGGCACTCTTGCCCGCCCAGGTTTTCCAGTTCAGTTTTTAATAGCTCTTCCAGCCCACGGGCCGTACTGGCAAACAGAGAAATCATAAAATCACTTATCGATGAAGAAAATTGTTGCGCATTATAGCCAATCTGGCGTTCATGTCATAAAGTTGAGGGCTTATTTTCGTTCACAGAGGAAATGACGTGGCTACCCTTTCGCGTCTTTTTATCCATCCAGTGAAATCCATGCGCGGTATTGGCCTGACGCATGCCCTGGCTGACGCCAGCGGGTTATCCTTTGATCGCATTTTTATGGTGACCGAAGCGGATGGCACCTTTATTACTGCACGACAGTTCCCTCAAATGGTCCGTTTTATTCCTTCTCCCCTGACGGATGGTCTGCATTTAACCGCCCCCGATGGCAGCAGCGCCGTGGTGCGCTTTAATGATTTTGCGCCTCAGAGTGAGCCAACGGAAGTGTGGGGTAATCATTTTACTGCCCGGGTTGCACCGGAACACATTAACCAGTGGCTCAGCCGTTTTTTCGCACGAGACGTTCAGCTTCGCTGGGTGGGGCAGCAAACCACGCGCCGGGTAAAACGTTACGAGGATGTTCCGCTCTCATTTGCCGATGGCTTTCCATTTTTATTGACCAACGAAGCCTCATTACGTGATTTACAAAACCGCTGCCCGGCAAGTGTGCAAATGGAGCAGTTCCGCCCCAACCTGGTGGTCACAGGTGCCAGTGCATGGGAAGAGGACACGTGGAAAGTAATACGCATCGGCGATGTCGTCTTTGACGTGGTGAAGCCGTGCAGCCGTTGTGTTTTTACCACCGTCAGTCCCGAACGCGGGCAAAAACATCCCGCTGGCGAACCCCTGGCAACCCTCATCCGTTTTCGCACTGCGCAAGATAATGGCGATGTTGATTTCGGTCAGAACTTAATTGCCCGCAATAGTGGTGTCGTCCGGGTAGGTGATGAGGTCGTAGTCCTTTCCCGTACCCCCGCTAAACCCTATGGCGCAGGACAGGCGGTTGAGTCTGTAGAACAAGAACAGAAAACAGAGGACGTGATAGATATTGTCTGGCAGGGGAAAAGCTTTCGCGGTAACAATCAGCAAATCTTGCTTGAGCAACTGGAAAATCAGGGGATACGCGTGCCCTATTCCTGTCGGGCGGGCATTTGCGGCTGCTGTCGCATTCGCCTAATTGAGGGTGAGGTCAGCCCGTTGAAAAAATCAGCTATTGCGCAAGATGGTTCTATCCTGAGTTGTAGCTGTGTACCAAAAACCTCCGTTCGTCTGGAAAGTTAAACGGCCTGTTCAAAGCTGAAACTGGCAGCACTGAGCTGCGGTTTCAGCCTGTCATTCATGATCTTAATGGGATCGCCTAATTGCATCGTGCGCCCGGCGATAACCACACCCGGCTGGGCCAGCAGACAAAGTGCGGCATTTTCACCCGGTTCAACGACCAGTAAACTCACCTCTTCGCCGCTGTCGCTCATCACGACGCTCGCAGCTTCTCCCGCACAGGGAGACCACGGCTGATTGTAGCTGGTAAAGTGCCAGCTTTTTGGCATTTGCGGCTTCAAAAAACGAATGGCCACCAGTGCATTAAGCACCAGCTCGGCACGTTGTTCGTTAGAGAGCATCAGATCGCGGCATTTTTCATCAAAGGAGAAGTATAAGGCGGCATCGTCTACGCAAAATCCGCAGGGGGAAAACGCATCCGGGGTAAGCATTTTACGGGCAAAACGTGAGCGAAATAACATGCCATTGGCCAGATCGAGCATCATACGATCGTGCTCGTCATCAAAATACCAGCGCCAATTATCGTCAGGTTTAATTCGCATTTCGTTCCCCTCTCTCCGTAAACATCCCTTTGCCTTTTTCATCCTTTGCCGTTTCGCTTATTACGCTAAATAAGCAAAGACTAAAATGTACAAATTTGCAACAATCACGGAATATAAAACAACCAGGGCCGGAAATAAAGCCCTGGTTGTCCGATAGTGAGCAAAAGATTAGATATGGGTAACGATTTCTTTAATCAGTTGCGGTCCTTTAAATATAAAGCCGGAATAAATTTGTACCAGTGATGCTCCCGCGTCCATCTTTTCGCGCGCGGCAATCACGGAGTCGATGCCACCCACGCCGATAATCGGTAAGCGGCCATTTAATTCCTGGGACAGGCGACGAATAATTTCGGTGCTTTTTAATTGCAGCGGACGGCCACTTAACCCACCCGCTTCATCACAATTTTTCATTCCGCGAACCAGTTTTCTGTCCAGCGTTGTATTGGTGGCAATGACGCCATCAATATTATGGCGAACTAAACTGTCGGCCACCTGGATCAATTCTTCCCCGGAAAGATCCGGGGCGATCTTCACAGCAACAGGAACATATTTATGGTGGGTCTGATGAAGCTCATTCTGCTTATTTTTAATGGCACCCAGAAGGTCATCCAGCGCTTCGCCATATTGTAATGTTCGCAGGCCCGGCGTGTTTGGCGAGGAGATATTAATCGCAATATAACCGGCATAGGCATAGATTTTTTCCATACAAATCAGATAGTCATCTTTGCCGTTTTCAACAGGCGTATCTTTATTTTTGCCAATATTAATACCCAGCACGCCGTCAAAATGCGCTTTTTTCACATTCTCAACCAGGTTATCAACGCCCAGATTGTTGAAGCCCATACGGTTGATCAACCCTTCCGCGTCGACCAGGCGGAAGAGGCGCGGCTTGTCATTGCCCGGCTGCGGGCGCGGCGTCACGGTACCGATCTCGATCGCGCCAAACCCCATAGCACCCAACGCATCGATACATTCACCATTCTTATCGAGGCCAGCGGCAAGTCCCAGTGGGTTTTTAAACGTCAGCCCCATGCACTGTACCGGTTTTTCCGGCACACGCTGACGCACCAGTGCCTCTAGCGGCGTACCCGTAATGCGGCGTAATTGTTGAAAAGTAAATTCATGAGCGCGCTCGGGGTCGAGCTGGAAAAGGGCTTTACGAACGAAGGGGTAGTACATGAACTCTCCTGGATTCCCGGTGTGCAAACCGGGGGCGTATTATCTTTGATTAGCCGAAGAAATGGAATTGACCTTGGGCAAAAAAAGGTGAACTGAACGCAATCGTTTCCTTATCCTTTTCTGCATATTCGTTTTTTAACGTGTTTTCACTAAAAAAATCATTTAGCGGAATATAAAACCTCTGCGACACTGAGAAAATAGTTATCGAAGTTTAATAAAACGAAGCAAATGGTTATAAGGAGTGAATATGCGAGTTGTTACCCTGGCGGGAAGCCCGCGTTACCCTTCCCGCTCAAGCGCCCTGCTGGAATATGCGCGCGAACGCCTGACGGCCCTTGATGTTGAAGTGTGTCACTGGCATTTGCATAACTTTGTCCCGGAAGATTTGCTCTACGCCCGCTTCGACAGCCCGGCGCTACAGACACTGCTCGAACAATTACATGAGGCCGATGGGCTGATCATCGCTACCCCGGTGTACAAGGCCTCTTTTTCCGGCGCGCTAAAAACCCTGCTTGATCTGTTCCCCGAACGAGCGCTGGAAGGCAAAGTGGTCCTTCCGGTCGCCACTGGCGGTACCATTGCACATATGCTGGCCGTGGATTATGCGCTCAAGCCAGTTCTGAGCGCATTAAAAGCCCAGGAAGTGTTGCATGGCGTCTTCGCCGATGACAGCCAGGTGGAGGATTATCAGCATAAACCCCGCTTCACCGCGAATTTGCAGACGCGTCTGGACAGTGCCCTGGAAACATTCTGGCAGGCCTTACACCGCCGCGACACGCAAGTCCCCACCTTCGGTGCTCATATACCGGGTGTTGCCAGAGCTTCGTAATAAAAAAACCGGGTCGCGCTCTAGACGCTAACCCGGCTTGTTATCACGCAGGGCCTGCCCGCTGAATGTTATGCCAGCGCTTTGCTGATTTTCTCAAACAGATCGCCTGACAGATTCGGCAATGCTTTGAGTTGCTCCAGCGCCGCACGCATTTTTTCCTGACGTTTCGCATCGTAACGTTTTAAACGAATCAGCGGTTCAATCAGGCGGGAAGCCACCTGCGGGTTACGGCTGTTCAGTTCTGTCAGCATTTCGACCATGAACTGATAGCCGCTACCGTCTTGCGCATGGAATGCTGCCGGGTTGCTACTGGCAAACGCGCCAATCAGTGAACGCACACGGTTCGGGTTGCTCATCGTAAACGAACGATGTTTAAGCAGACCGCGCACGGTATCCAGCACATTTTCTGCCGGGCTGGTGGCCTGAAGGATCAGCCACTTGTCCATCACCAGACCATCCTGATGCCATTTGTCATCGTATTCCTGCATCAGCGCATCACGGCACGGCAGTTGGGCGGCAACCGCGGCAGACAGCGCCGCAAGCGCATCCGTCATGTTATCAGCATTGTGATACTGCTCGCTTACCAGCTTATCGGCCAGTTGCGCGTCGCCGAAAGCCAGATAACGCAGACAGGTATTACGTAAGGCACGTTTACCGATATCCGCATGTTCCACGCGGTAGGTATCCAGCTTATTGGCGTTATAAACGGCCAGCACTTCATCTGCCAGTTCGGTGGCCAGGGTGCGGGTCAGCGCTTCACGTACCGCCACGATAGCTACCGGGTCGATAACGTCAAACAATTCGGCAATCTCATTAGCTGACGGCAGCGTCAGAATTTCCGCAGCCAGCGCCGGATCGATGTGTTCGTCCAGCAGGATCGCGCGGAACGCATCGGCAACGTGCAGTGGCAAAGACAGCGCCTGCCCCTGCTGATGGCGGGCAACGTTGAGCTTAATGTGCGTCGCCAGCAGACTCTGTGCGGCATCCCAGCGAGAGAAATCATTGCTGGCGTGGCGCATCAGGAACGTCAGTTGCTGATCGCTCCATTTATATTCCAGTTTCACCGGCGCGGAAAACTCACGCAGCAGCGACGGCACGGGCTGGAAGTAGACGTTATCAAAGACAAAAGTCTGTTCTGGCTGGGTGACATTCAGCACATGGTGCACCGGGTGACCGTCTTTCTGCAGCGGGATGACCTTGCCTTCATTATCATAAAGTTCAATATCAAACGGGATGTGTAGCGGGTGTTTCTCCTGCTGTTCCGCTGTAGGCGGCGTACGCTGGCTGATGGTGAGCGTGTACTGCTCGGTCGCCGGGTTGTAATCGTCGTGTACCGTGACAATCGGCGTCCCCGCCTGGCTATACCAGCGACGGAAATGCGACAAATCGATATTTGAGGCATCTTCCATTGCCTGGACGAAATCATCACAGGTTGCGGCGCTGCCATCGTGACGCTCAAAATAGAGTTGCATCCCTTTCTGGAAATTCTCTTCACCCAGCAGAGTGTGGATCATGCGGATGATTTCAGAACCTTTCTCATACACCGTCAGGGTGTAGAAGTTGTTCATTTCAATCACTTTATCAGGGCGAATAGGATGCGCCATCGGGCTGGCGTCTTCGGCGAATTGCAGCCCGCGCATGGTACGGACATTATTGATACGGTTTACCGCACGGGAACCCAGGTCTGAGCTAAACTCCTGGTCGCGAAACACAGTCAGCCCTTCTTTCAGGCTGAGCTGGAACCAGTCGCGACAGGTCACGCGGTTACCGGTCCAGTTGTGGAAATATTCATGACCAATCACCCGTTCGATATCAAGATAGTCTTTGTCGGTCGCGGTATCGGTACGGGCGAGCACATATTTAGAGTTAAAGACATTGAGGCCTTTATTCTCCATCGCGCCCATATTAAAGAAGTCCACGGCGACAATCATATAGATGTCGAGGTCATATTCGAGGCCAAAACGGGTTTCGTCCCATTTCATGGAGTTCTTGAGCGAGGTCATTGCCCACGGCGCGCGGTCAAGGTTGCCACGGTCAACGAAGAGTTCCAGTGCAACTTCACGCCCGGAGCGGGTTGTAAAGGTATCGCGCAGCACATCAAAATCACCCGCCACCAGCGCAAACAGGTAACACGGTTTCGGGAACGGATCCTGCCACTGCACCCAGTGACGGCCATTATCCAGCTCGCCCTGGTCCACGCGGTTACCGTTAGAGAGCAGGTAAGGATAGGCAGCTTTATTGGCGATGATTTTAGTGGTAAACCGCGCCAGAACATCAGGGCGGTCGAGGTACCAGGTGATATGGCGGAAACCTTCTGCCTCACATTGGGTACAGAGTGCTTCGCCAGACTGATAGAGGCCTTCAAGCGCAGTGTTCGCAGCCGGGCTGATTTCATTCACGATACGCAATGTGAATCGTTCAGGCAGGCCGTCAATGACCAGGTGATTGTCTTCTTCTTTATATTGTGTCCATGGCTGGTCGTTAACATGGATTGACACTAACGTCAGGTCTTCGCCATTCAGACGCAATGGCACTGGAGAGGCGCTATGACGCGAAATAGTGCTCAGCGCAGTGACAACGGTTTTTGCGGCATCCAGGTCAAAGGTCAAGTCAATATCGCTAATCAGGTAATCCGGCGCACGGTAGTCGTGGCGGTATTTGGCTTGTGGCTGTTGTGTCATAAAAAACCTTTAGCATCTTCTGTTTGGTTACGTCTCCAGTCTATTCCTGTTGCGTAAATCCCGCCACGCAGAATGTTCATCTTTTCAGGGAGAAAAGCTCACTATGCTACATTTTAGTAACACGCGGCACGAAATGCCCTCGACCCGTTTTGCGCCTTATGGTGTGATCGGGGTTCAATAAATCAATAAACAAGGTATACTCCAGCGGTTTCCACCTGCTTTGTTTATTGTACTAAACGCTCCTGTGAGAGGATGCTACGGCGCACCATGACACGACTCGCTCCCCCTGCTCTGCAGACGCTGCTGGATACTGATGCCTACAAATTGCATATGCAACAGGCGGTGTTCCATCACTATTACGATGTGCATGTCACAGCGGAGTTTCGCTGCCGCGGCGACGACCTTCTGGGCATTTATGCCAGCGCAATTCGCGAAGAAATTGACGCGATGCAACATCTGCGCCTGCAGGAAGACGAATACCAGTGGCTGTCCGGCCTCCCCTTCTTCAAAGCGGATTACCTGCAGTGGTTACGTAATTTCCGTTATGACCCGTCGCAAGTGACTGTCATTAATGATAATGGCAAGTTGAACATTCGTATGTCCGGGCCATGGCGTGAAGTCATCATGTGGGAAGTGCCGCTACTGGCGGTAATTAGCGAACTGGTGCATCGCTGCCGCTCTCCACAAGAGGGTGTTCAGCAGGCCCTGCTACATCTTGAAACGAAACTGGCAGATTTTGCTACCCGCACCGCAGAGCTGGATATGTCAGGCTTCCGTCTGATGGATTTCGGCACGCGCCGCCGTTTCTCGCGCGATGTACAGTACGCTATCGTGGAACGTCTCAAACAAGAACCGTGGTTTATTGGCACCAGTAATTACGATCTGGCGCGCCGTCTGTCGCTTACGCCAATGGGAACTCAGGCGCACGAATGGTTCCAGGCGCATCAGCAAATCAGCCCGGATCTGGCTACCAGTCAGCGTGCTGCGCTGGCCGCGTGGCTGGAAGAGTACCCGGAGCAACTTGGTATTGCCCTGACAGACTGCATTACCATGGATGCCTTCCTGCGTGATTTCGGGCCGGTGTTTGCACAACGTTACCAGGGGCTGCGCCATGACTCGGGCGACCCGGTGGAATGGGGTGAAAAAGCCATCGCCCATTATGAGAAGCTCGGCATCGATCCGTTATCGAAGACGCTGATTTTCTCAGACAATCTTGATCTGAATAAAGCACTGGATCTCTACCGGCACTTCGCCTCCCGCATCAAACTGGGCTTCGGTATTGGCACGCGGCTGACCTGCGACATTCCACATGTGAAACCGTTGAATATCGTCATCAAGCTGGTTGAGTGTAACGGCAAACCGGTGGCGAAGTTGTCTGATAGCCCCGGAAAAACAATCTGTCACGACAAAGCGTTTGTGCGTGCGTTACGCAAAGCGTTTGACCTGCCGCAGGTGAAGAAAGCCAGCTAACCCCTGTTAATAAGCGTCCTTATCGGGACGCTTTTTTTCGTGGCGAACATTCGCGATATGGCCAATATAAAAAGCAGTACCTCGCGCTATTTTCACTTCTCCGCTCAGTATCTCAGCGTTAGCAAAAGATTAATTTCCGAAATCCCCCTTTTCGCTGCGAATTCTACTTGTCTGATGGCGCTCGCCAGGTAACATAGGTATCCCCCCTTTTTGGGCGGACAAACGATGATCTTTTCCAGACAATTAACAGAGAGAATATTATGAGCGTTGTGCCTGTAGCCGACGTACTCCAGGGCCGCGTTACCGTTGACCAAGAAGTCACCGTGCGCGGATGGGTACGTACCCGCC
The DNA here is from genome assembly GCF_015167655.1 of Citrobacter sp. BDA59-3. Classification (NCBI taxonomy): domain Bacteria; kingdom Pseudomonadati; phylum Pseudomonadota; class Gammaproteobacteria; order Enterobacterales; family Enterobacteriaceae; genus Citrobacter; species Citrobacter sp. BDA59-3. The sequence goes on along the minus strand of NZ_CP063427.1, from coordinate 1,794,316 downwards.
GAGATTCAAAAGCTGGCATCTCCTTCCTCGCCGTTTATGACGGCTCCTGCTTTGATCCTGTACAGGCTGTCATTAATAATTCTCTGCCCAATTACAATGAAGAAGTTCTTCATCTGACCACCGGCTGCTCCGTTGTTGTCACTGGCAAAGTGGTGGAGTCCCCTGGTGAAGGCCAGAGCTTCGAGCTGCAGGCGACTGAGGTAGAAGTCACCGGTTGGGTTGAAGACCCGGACACTTACCCGATGGCGGCGAAACGCCACAGCATCGAGTATTTGCGTGAAGTGGCGCACCTGCGTCCGCGTACCAACCTGATTGGCGCTGTCGCCCGTGTTCGTCATACGCTGGCGCAGGCGCTGCACCGCTTCTTTGATGAGCAGGGTTTTTTCTGGGTTTCCACGCCGCTGATTACCGCATCTGACACCGAAGGTGCGGGTGAAATGTTCCGCGTCTCCACGCTGGATCTGGAAAACCTGCCGCGTAACGATCAGGGTAAAGTCGATTTCGACAAAGATTTCTTTGGTAAAGAGTCTTTCCTGACCGTATCGGGCCAGTTGAACGGCGAAACTTATGCCTGCGCGCTGTCCAAAATCTACACTTTTGGGCCAACGTTCCGCGCGGAAAACTCCAACACCAGCCGTCACCTGGCGGAATTCTGGATGCTGGAGCCGGAAGTGGCATTTGCCGATCTGGAAGATAACGCCCGTCTGGCGGAAGCGATGCTGAAATATGCCTTCAACGCAGTTCTGACTGAGCGTATGGATGACATGAAGTTCTTCGCTGAACGCGTTGATAAAGATGCAATTGCCCGTCTGGAGCGTTTTGTTGCGGCTGATTTCGCACAAGTGGACTACACCGACGCCGTGACCATTCTTGAAAACTGCGGTGAGAAGTTTGAAAACCCGGTTTACTGGGGCGTTGACCTCTCTTCCGAGCATGAACGCTACCTGGCCGAGAAACACTTTAAAGCACCGGTCGTTGTGAAAAACTACCCGAAAGACATTAAGGCTTTCTATATGCGCCTTAACGATGACGGTAAAACCGTAGCAGCGATGGATGTTCTGGCGCCGGGCATTGGTGAAATCATCGGCGGCTCACAGCGTGAAGAGCGTCTGGATGTGCTGGATGCGCGTATGGCTGAAATGGGTCTTAATAAAGAAGACTACTGGTGGTATCGCGATCTGCGCCGTTATGGCACCGTACCTCACTCAGGTTTCGGCCTGGGCTTTGAGCGTCTGATCGCTTATGTCACCGGCGTGCAAAACGTACGTGATGTTATCCCGTTCCCACGCACACCGCGTAGCGCCACATTTTAATGATAAAAGCCAGCGTAAGCTGGCTTTTTTTGCTCTTCATTATTCCTTCACCCTAACCGGGACATCCAGGCCCGGTTAACGCTTCCCTATCTTTATCGGCGTTATATCTGTGAAATACTTGTGAACAAAAAATAAAGCACACTTATATTGTGGGTTAGTTTTATCTCATCTGATAGCACGTCTGGATAAAAATCGCACAGCTTTCCAGACGGCTAAAAAGGTCGGTGAGAAAAAGTAAGATGAGAATGATTCCTGTACAAGATTCACCCTTATCTCAATTAAACATAAGCAATTCATATATATAGTTATGAGGCCGTTGTTTTTGACAACGATCGCTCCCGAACTTTGAGGTGGTTCACAAAGTTCCTTAAAATACATATATTCTTACACATAATTGCTTTTTGTAACCTCTTTAAGACATTTGTAGCACTTTCAGGCTAGCGAAACGATTATATGAATGGAAAGATGCCTCTCAGACACAGAAAGACACCAAACTCTCATCAATAGTTCCGTAAATTTTTATTGACGGAATTTATTGGCGGCAGTGGCAGGTGTACAAAAAAACCAATGAGGGTAATAAATAATGATGAAGCGCAATATCCTGGCAGTGGTTATCCCTGCCCTGCTGGTAGCTGGTGCAGCTAACGCTGCAGAAGTTTACAACAAAAACGGCAACAAACTGGACCTGTACGGTAAAGTTGTTGGTGAGCACGGCTTCACCACTTCTGGCGATAAGACCTCTAACAAAGATTCTTCCTACGGCCAGATCGGCTTCAAAGGCGAAACTCAGGTAAACAGCGATGTTACCGGTTACGGCCAGTGGGAATACCGTGCTAAAGCGGGCGAAGCAGAAGGCAACCAGACTAACGTAACTCGTCTGGCTTTCGCTGGTATCAAAGTTGCTAACGCTGGTTCTCTGGACTATGGCCGTAACTACGGCGTGGTTTACGATGTAGAATCCTACACCGATATGGCTCCGTCCTTCTCTGGCGAAACCTGGGGTGGTGGTTACACCGACAACTACATGACCAGCCGTTCTACTGGCCTGCTGACCTATCGTAACAGCAACTTCTTCGGTCTGGTTGATGGCCTGAGCTTCGCTGTTCAATACCAGGGTAAAAACGATCGTACTAACCTGAACCAGGCTAATGGCGACGGTGTTGGTTACTCCCTGGGTTACGACTTCGGTTCTGGTTTCGGCGCAACTGCTGCATACAGCAACGCAAACCGTACTGTTGGTCAAAAAGTTGACGGCAAAGGCGACAAAGCCGAAGCATGGGCAGTTGGCGCTAAATACGATGCAAACAACATCTACCTGGCAACTGTTTACGCTGAAACCCGTAACATGAGCATTCTGGACGGCGACGCAACGACTATCGCTACCGGTTACAACGTTGCTAACAAAACTCAGAACTTCGAAGTTATCGCTCAGTACCAGTTCGACTTCGGTCTGCGTCCGTCCGTTTCTTACGTTCAGTCCAAAGGCAAAGAGCTGGGCGATGGCGTGAAAAACGACCTGGCTAAATACGTTACTGTTGGTGCGTACTACTACTTCAACAAAAACTTCAACGTATACGGCGACTACCGTATCAACCTGCTGGATAAAGAAGACACCACTTACTCCTGGGTTGGCACTGCAGACCAGGCTACTGTTGGTGTAACTTACCAGTTCTAATCAGCAGACCTCGTTATTATATGCGTGAAAAACAGGGCTTCGGCCCTGTTTTTTTATTGTCTCGCCGCCAAAAAGACTAACTTCTAAAAAGACGCACGCTTTTTATCGCAAACGGTTGGCAATTGTCACATCAACCGTTAACCTGATAGCGGATCTCCCTTCTGTCATCATAATGGAACCTCGTCATGTTTGAGAATATTACCGCTGCCCCTGCTGACCCTATTCTGGGTTTGGCCGATCTGTTTCGCGCCGATGAACGTCCTGGCAAAATCAACCTTGGTATTGGTGTCTATAAAGACGAAACCGGGAAAACGCCGGTACTGACCAGCGTTAAAAAAGCGGAGCAGTATCTGCTGGAAAACGAAAACACAAAAAATTACCTCGGCATCGACGGTATTCCTGAGTTTGGTCGTTGCACGCAGGAACTGCTATTCGGCAAAGGCAGCGCGATTATTAATGACAAACGTGCGCGCACCGCGCAGACCCCGGGCGGTACGGGTGGCCTGCGTGTTGCCGCTGATTTCCTGGCGAAAAACACCTCAGCAAAACGTATTTGGGTAAGTAATCCAAGCTGGCCGAACCATAAAGGCGTGTTTAACTCCGCCGGCCTTGAAGTGTGTGATTACGCCTATTATGACGCGCAAAACCACGCGCTGGATTTCGACGGCATGGTTGCAAGTCTCGAAGCCGCGCAAGCGGGTGATATCGTACTGTTCCACGGTTGCTGTCATAACCCAACCGGTATCGATCCGACGCTTGAGCAGTGGGAGACACTGGCCAAATTGTCCATTGAAAAAGGCTGGCTGCCGCTGTTCGATTTTGCCTATCAGGGTTTCGCCCGCGGTCTGGAAGAAGACGCAGAAGGTCTGCGCGCCTTTGCCGCGCTGCATAAAGAATTGATCATCGCCAGCTCCTTCTCGAAAAACTTCGGTCTGTACAATGAACGTGTCGGTGCCTGTACGCTGGTGGCCGCGGACCAGGAGACAGCAGACCGTGCATTCAGCCAGATGAAGTCAACCATCCGCGCTAACTACTCTAACCCGCCGGCTCATGGTGCCTCCGTTGTGGCAACGATCCTGAGCAACGATGCGCTGCGTGCCATCTGGGAACAAGAATTGACAGACATGCGCCAGCGCATTCAGCGTATGCGTCTGCTGTTTGTAAATACCCTGCAGGAAAAAGGGGCGGATCGCGATTTCAGCTTTATCACCCGTCAGAACGGCATGTTCTCTTTTAGCGGTCTGACCAAAGAGCAGGTGCTCCGCCTGCGTGAAGAGTTCGCTATCTACGCGGTTGCATCAGGACGTATTAACGTTGCGGGCATGACACCGGATAACATGTCGCCGCTGTGTGAAGCTATCGTCGCGGTGTTATAAACGACAATAGATAATAAAAAAGGTCGCGAATGCGACCTTTTTTGTTTTACCAGACCGGCAGCTCATCCTGCAGGAAAGGGTTATGTAGCCACTCGTTGCCAAGCGTGGACATCGGGCCGTGACCAGGAATAAAGGTCACATCATCCCCCAGAGGCAACAGTTTGGTTTTGATAGCATCAATCAACTGCCCATGATTCCCTTTCGGGAAATCACTGCGCCCTACGCCGCCTTTAAAGATAACGTCGCCGGACACCAACAGCCGGGATTGCGCATCAAAGAAAACCACGTGTCCTGGCGTATGCCCAGGGCAATGCAAAACATCCAGTCTCACATTGCCTACGCTCACCGTGTCGCCTTCGTTTAACCAACGATCCGGCGTCAGCGGCTGGCAGTCATCCAGACCAAACATGCGACTTTGGGCAGGTAGCCCTTGCAGCCAGAACTCATCTTCTTTTTCCGGACCAATCACTGGCACGCCATAGTGCTGCGCCAGCTCGGCAGCCGCACCAACATGATCAAGATGACCATGGGTAAGCAGTATTTGCGTTAACGTCACGCCGGAGGCTGCAACTTCCTGTTTGATGCGTTCAGCATCGCCACCGGGATCCACTATTGCTGCCAGCCGGGTTTGCTCACACCAGACTAACGAGCAGTTCTGGGAGAAGGCGGTAACCGGAATAATACGATAGTTCATACTGCTCCTGTCTCTTTTAACTGAGTTTTACCAGTGCCGTAGCGGCCCGGTATCAATATGCACAAAGTTGCTGCTGGGGTAATATCCTACACCACCTGCACGCATAGATAACGCAGCTTTGCGAATATTGCTCAGAGAAATCCCTTCGATATGGAAATCCATCGCCTGTCCTTTGGTGTGGTAGCTTTTTTTGGCAACACCAGAACTGTGGGCGCGGAGTTCGTTATTCGTGTCGACAGAACGGTATCCCGAGACCAATTGCACCGGTTTGCTTGTTCCTAACAAACCTTGCAGGCGATAAAGTTGATCAAACAGTCGTGGATCGATGGTTTTAATTTTATTCGCGCGATAATCACGGAAAAAATGGTTGAGTTTTGCTAATTCATCCTGAATATAGCCCCGGCCATCGAAAAACTGCGCTTTAATTGTTTCTCCAGTATGGAGATTATTCAGCGTTAAAATACGCGGACGTGGGGTGGAAAGGGTTGCAAATGCTTGTTGAGGTAAGATGGCTGCACCAAGGGCAATACCACCTAACGCCAACAATTTGCGGCGATTAGCGTCAAATTTGTCCATGATAATCAGGTCTGCAAGATAACAAAGTGATCGTAATTTATGCACTTTTATTGCGCACGAAAGGCACCTTACCGGGCAAAAACGTCTGCGTCAAGGTAGCCAAACCCCAGCAAAGACGGGCCTTACAGCAGATCCGGCCCGTTTTCGCTAATTATTACGACAATGTTATTTCCCGAACTGCTTCATTTACCTGATTAATTGTTCGGCTTTCGCCAGGATTTGTGCGCCAGATCGCGCCGTCAGATCATAATTGTAAATATCTGTACGATATTGGGTACGACCATCTTCGCCAACAAATGCGGTCAAATAATAAAGATTCACCGGTATATTTTGACGGATATTAACGTAACGGGTATCTCCTTGTTTTAATGCATCGGAAATCCGCGTGTCGTTCCATCCCGCATCCTGTAATAGCATATTTGCAAGCTCAGAGGCTTTATTCACCCTCACACAGCCTGAGCTCAACGCTCGCGCATCTTTCTGGAAAAGATTATGGTTGGGTGTGTCATGAAGATAGATAGCGTCAGAACTCGGCATATTGAACTTATAGCGGCCGAGCGAGTTTTGCGCGCCCGGCGCCTGCTGGAAGCGGAAAGGCAGATTAGATGGCGTGATGGTTGCCCAATCCACCATCGTCGGGTCAATAGCCTCTTTACTGTTCCAGCCACGCAGCACAGTATAACCATGCCGTTCCAGATAGCCCGGGTCATTCCATACTTTCGGTAGAATATCTTTGCGTGCCAGCGTCGGTGGAACGTTCCACGGCGGGTTAACCACCACGTTATTCAGCGCACTGCTCATCATTGGCGTTTTGCGATCCGGCCGCCCGACAATCACGCGGGAGGCCAGCACCTGGTTGCCGTTCAGATAATAGACCAGCGAATATTCCGGGATGTTAACCATAATCCCCGTGGAGAGTTTACCCGGCAGCAAACGCAGACGCTGAATATTCAGCGCCAGAACCCCGGCGCGCTGAGCTGGGGTTACATTCAACCAGTCGCGGGTCGACTGCCCTATCACGCCGTCGGCATGTAGCCCCTGAGCGGCCTGGAAGCGTTTGACTGCGGCAACTAACTGACGGTCATAGTCGCTGCTGAGCGTACCTGCCGGTTTCGCTTTTTTGCTCAACTGCGCCTTTGTTGTTCCCGCCGTATCAACCGAGATGGCAGACGGACTGACGACGCTGCTCGTTGCATCATCGCCAGGCAGCGCGATTTTTGGTGCATCATCCATCATGCCACTACGTTGCAGGATCTCACGCAGCGCGGGTACATCCCTGCTCTTCTGTCCGGGACGCAGTGAAACGGTACTGGTCAACTGCGGCCAGGGTGAATTGTCTGCCACCAGCGTCAGTAAAGACTGATGCATCGCAGCATACTGCGGATGATGAGGTGCAAGGGTTTCGATAAATTGCGGCAGGTTGCCTTTATCCAACGCTAATTGCCATTGATTGATTACCGACAGCGGCGGTGTTTCCAGCGTGTACGGTTTACTGCTGTAGAGCCAGCGGTTGCCTTTCACCGGAATGCCGGCGACGAAATGCAGATACCCCATCATGGCGTCCGATAACACCAAATCCCGCGCCATTCCTGAGATATTCGGATCGGTCAACAGCCCAACCCAGGTCGTGAATTGCGGCTGGAAACCGGCAATCGCGACTTCGGCGAGTTGTTGCTGGAAAGCCTGAACGGCATCACGATTATCCCACATCGGCTTCATTTCACGCGCGGCATACAACGCGGAAAGCGAATCCATGTAAACCGGTGTCCAGTTAGCAGGCAAGAGTGCCTGCAATGCGCTACGCGCTTTAGCAGGCGCATCTGCTGCCGGATAAGGCTGAAAGCCTGCCATCATTGCCGTCGCAGGCGACTGTTCCAGCGGCTGCGATAATGCCGTGGGTTGATCGCCAAGCGTCGCGGAACTGTCAACCGGTACCACCTCAGGCTCATCGGCCAGGGCCTGAGCGCTAAACAGCGGAGCAAATGCGAATGCCAGACATAAACTCAATGTCGACATCCGACGACCATACGATTTCTTAAGCAACATCCCTTGCCCCCTGTTTCTTCATTACACTCACAATGCTCTTTCTATCAGTATATAAAGACAAAAAAGCATTTGCCTTACCAAATGTAAAGAAGTTTAAAGAAGAGCGCGTGGTCGGGTGCGGTGTTTCAGAAAAGAAAAAGGGCGGCATCTCTGCCACCCTCATTGTTTAAGCGAACCGTTAAGAAGCGTCTGCCGTACCAGGTAATGTCTCCGGTAGCTGAGCCGCGAAGCCGCGCAAACCCACAACGTGAACATGCTCGTGGTTCTGGAAGACTTTACGCACCAGTTTATAGGTGGTGCCTTTTTCTGGACTGATGTTCTCCGGAGCCGCAATAATCAATTGCATTTCAAGGCGTTCGCAGAGTTCGAACAAGGTTGCGATGGAGCGGGCATCCAGACGTGCGGCCTCGTCGAGGAACAACAAGCGGCATGGCGAAATATCTTTACCACGCAGGCGTCGCGCCTCGTCTTCCCAGCTCTGAACAACCATCACGAGGATAGACATCCCGGTACCGATGGCTTCACCAGTCGACAGGGCCCCGGATTCCGCACGCAGCCAGCCATCTGAACCACGGTTGACTTCCACTTCCATCTCAAGATAGTTGCGGTAATCAAGCAGCTCTTCGCCGATGGTTTGCGGCGTACGCTGACCAAGATCGATTTGCGGATTCAGGCGTTGATACAGTTTCGCCAGTGCTTCGGAGAAGGTCAGGCGGTTGCTGTTAAACAGGTCCTGATGCTGCTCATGCTGCTCGGAAAGCACCGTCAAAAGCATTGCATGACTCTCGCGGACGTTAACATTCAAACGGACGCTGTGTACCTGGCCGAAGGAGACGTTTTGCAGACCCTGGTTAAGTTGCCGGATACGGTTCTGCTCGCGCTGAATCGTTTTGCGAATGATATTCGCCACGCTACGAGAGCTGATCGCCAGTTTCTGCTCGCGGGAGGTTAGCTCTTCCGTCAGACGGCTGAGTTCAATCTCCATCTGTTCGATAGCTTCAACCGGATCGTCAGTACGAATAATATCCTGGCGGATACGCTCGCGCAGATGCTGGTAAACCGCGACAAAGAATTGAATCTTACGCTCCGGACGTTTCGGATCTTCCGACATACGCAGCACATCACGCAGATGTTCGTTGTCCGCCACGGCGAGGCGCAACGCACCTAACGCCTTATCCGACATTGAACGCAGTTCGTCACCAGAAAGGTAAGCCAGTTCACGACGATGCAAGCGACGTTCAACGCCGTTATCTTTCACCATTCGCATCACCGCACACCAGCCTGCTTTCGCCGTGACGACCTGTTCGCGCATCTCATGATAATCACGTTCAAGGCGACGCAACGCACGGGTCAGGTTATCCATTTCCGCTTCGCAGAAGGTCAGCGCTTTTTCCAGTTGATTACGGCGGGCACGGTTGCCGGACAACTGGGCATGCAACTCGTCGCGACGAATACGCGCGCGCTCCTCCGCGCCACTGTCGGCACGGACACCAATTTCCTGCAGCTCTTTTTGCAGATCGTTGAGCAGTTCTTTTTTGGTATCAAACGAGCTTTTCAGCGATGCCAACACCTGGTTGTACTGACTGAGCTGGGCCGCGTGGCTACGCAGCGCCTCACGCGTACGGCTACGTTCTCGTTCTGCCTGCTCGAGCCGCTGACGCAGCTTCTCGTTGAGATCGTTATTGCCACTGAGCATTTCCGCAGAATCGGAATAGCTAAAGTGCGCCCGGCGCTGTACAACTTCGATCAGCGCAAACGCCTGCTGGCGTGCTTCACGCTGCACTTGCTGGGAGTACGCATAATCTTCTTTCAGTTGTTCATACTGTTCCGGGTCATTTTGCAGCACAGAAACAACCGGCTCCAGTTTCGCCAGATGGTTGCCAAACTGTTGAATAAAACGCACGGCTTCCTGAGCTTCGTCCAGCCGTTCCTGAATTTCATCAACGCGATCGGCCAGGGTTTCATCTGCCAGCAAGCTCAGGCGTGGCAGCAGGCGGTTAAGCTGAGCAACCCCCTCTTTCGCCTGCTCGAACTGCATGCGGTTCTGCTGGTTGTCATTCTCATGATTACTCAGCGCGCGCTCCAGTTCACCACGGCGGCCACTGAGCGTACGAATTTCAGCTTCCGGGTCTGGATCAAACGCCACGGCAAGATGGCTACCGATAAAACGGCTGAAGGCCTGATGCAGGCGCTGCGTTTTCTGCACGTCGAAGGATAATGTGGCAAAACGCTCGGCAAGCTCTTCACGCTCGGCGTGGAGCCCTTCGATACGGCTTTCACGTGCGGCGCGACCAAACAGCGGCACCGACGGGAAACGGGAGTAGCGCCACTGACGATCGGCTATCTTAACCACCACCGCTTTTTCCAGCTCATCGACGCTGAACACACTGTCATCGAAAGATTGCGGATCCCCTTCAATCAAATAGAGGTCTTCCGGGCAATCCTCGAGCCCTTCAAGCTGTTCTGAAATGAGGGAGAGGTCCGGGACCACGATCGCGTGACGTGATGGGCCATACAACGCGGAAAAATAGGGCGCGTCGTCAAGGCTAACGTCATCGTAAATTTCAGAGAGCAGTACACCGCCAAAGCGTTCAGCCAGTGTGTTAAGACGCCCGTCTTCGGAGCCACCCGGCTGACTCAGACGTTCGATTTCTTCGTCTACCGCACGCTTGCGTGCCCCGACTTCATCGCGTTCAACGATAGCTTCGCGTTCACGCTCCAGCAATTGTTGCAGGTATTCCGTCACTTGCTGGCCGGATTCAAACTGCTCGCCGCTCTGCTCACACAACTGGGTCAGGCTGCTTTGCGCTGCCAGCCAAATCGGTGCGCGCTGGGTCAATATTTGGATGCGTGACTGTAGCTGTTCCAGCTCCTGGCGCAACGCCATACGCTGCTCACCGGCCATGGCCACATTCTCGGAAAGCGCGGCAATTTGCGCCTCCAGCTCATGATGCAGAGCCTCAAGCTCATCAGCGTCGTACTGTTTATTCTGCCGTTTGCAGAATTCCGCCAGCATGCGTTCAGCATCTTGTTGCTCACGCAGACGCTGTTCCAGTTCGTTCAGACGCGCACGCAACGATGGCGCCTGTTCAGCCAGATGGCGCTGGTTTACCCCTTCTCGTAAAAGGTCACGTGCGACATCCCAGGCTTCATCACGGGCCAGCGGACCATTGATAGCGACGACCAACTGGTAAGCTTGTTCAAACTGGCTGTGCGCGGTTTGCGCCACGCTCATACGTTGGTCAAGCGACAGGAGTTTCTCTGTAGCTTCCTGCTCTTTCGCCTGGAAAGTTTCCAGCCATTCGTCTGCCGTTTCTGCCGTCAGGTTCGGTAGCTGGCAAAGTTCTTTTGCACGCTGTAAGGCCTGTTGTGCCTGATTGTACTGAATCGCGCGGGTTTGCTGCACATCCAGAGCCTGTTGGTAGTCGGCAAGCTGGTTTTTCAGCTCATCCACTTCCAGTTCAGCGGCCTCGGCGCGCGCTTCGTTCTCTTCCTGCTGATCGGTGGCTTCGGCCACCACTTCATTTTGTTCTTCAAGGCGGATTTGCAGTTCGTCCAGATCCGACTCGTAGCGCTCAATTTTTTCCTGCTGGCGCAGCGCGGTCTGCACCAGGTTCAGGTGATCGCTGGCAGCCTGATAGTCAGCCTCAAGATCCCCTTCAGCCCCGGCGTGTTCTGCCAGTTCGCGCGCCATATCGACATGTTTGTATTGCTCAGCCGCCAGCTTTTGCCGTGAACTGAACAGATCGCGACGGAATGTCAGAGCCTGATCGAGGTGAATACGTCGTTCGTTGGCATGACGCATGTAATCCGCCGCCACATAGTTGGTCGCTTCACTGATCAAATGCTTGAACAGATCGCGATCCGACTGAGTAACGCGAATCGCTTCCAGCGTCATGCGGTTTTCGCGCAGTGCAGCTTCCATGTCCTGGAAGGCTTTACGTACACCGCTATTTTCCGGCAAGAGATAGTCGCGCAGAGAACGGGTGATCGCACTGGAGATACCACCATACAGCGATGCTTCGATCAGGCGATAGAATTTGCTGCGATCGGATGCTGAGCGCAAGCGACGTGCGACGATGCCCAAATCGAACATCAGAGAATGATAATCGGTGATGGAGTTGAACTGCTTAAACTGCACCCCTTCCATCGCATCCAGCTTTTCCTTCACTTCCTGCAACGGCAGCACACGCGCCTGACGCTCGTTAAGCGTTTCTGTCAGCAGTTGTGTCGGCTGAACCGCCGTTGGCAGCCCCTGAATAGCGAACGGTTTGATGTCGACTTTACGATCGCGACCGGCCACCTGTTGCAGGCGAACCCCCACCAGCACGCGCTGATGACGAGAGTTGATCACATCAAGAACGGAGTAGCAGACCCCGGCTTTCAGTTTACCGTGCAGGCCTTTGTCACGAGAGCCAGACGTCGCGCCTGCCTCGGTGGTGTTACGGAAGTGCAGCAGCGTTAAGTCCGGGATAAGCGCGGTGACGAACGCCGCCATGGTGGTGGATTTACCGGCACCGTTTCCCCCGGACAACGTGGTCACCAGTTCGTCCAGGTCAAACGTACGGGCAAAAAAACCGTTCCAGTTAATCAGCGTCAGTGAGCGAAATTTACCGCGATCAATCATTATTCTTCCTCTCCACTATCCGGCTGATTGTCTTCGTTCTCATCATTGAGCTGCAGGTGATTTTCTACAGGCATGGCTTCACCGTCACGGATCAAGCGCCGCTGAGCCTCGCGTGCATCGTCACCGGAGCGCACATCCGCGCCGAAGCGGAACACAGACTCGGTAATACGAAACTTGCTGCTGTCGTTACCCATAAACCAGATCATGCCAAGACGACGCAGGCGGTTCAGGGAGGAACGCACTTTTTCCTGTAATTTTTGGCGATCCAAATCAGAACCGGTTGAGCGGTTGTTCACCAGCTTCAACAGTTTGGCTTCGTCTGCCAGTGCCATCAGCTCGTCATACAGCTCCTGCTGAGTGAAGATGCCTTCATTGGCCAGACGTTCCGGGCTGAGATAGAGGTAACAAAGAATTTTACCGACCATCATGTCCAGTTCAGACAGCACCGAGCGTGGGATCAGCGTTGTCGAGCGCGGGCGCAGATAGAAAAAACCTTCTGGCGCACGGATCAACTCAACGTTGTAACGCCCATAAAACTCCTCCAGAAATTCCTGGAAATCCATTAAAAAGGCGTGATTATCCAGCTCATCAAGGCCGATATGGCGGCCTGAGCGCAGCGCACTGTCGAGCGCCGGAAAGAGTGGGTTTGCCAACGCCTGGGCCAATTTGATCGGCATCACTTGTTCAATATTTGTCAATGACATGCGCCTGTACCTTGGCTCCGTAATCATTAATCGGCTGCCATTTTGCTGGCAGGCCGGTGAAATCTGCTTGCGCTACGCCGAGGCGTACCGCCTGATCAATGACGATCCGCGCGATATCAAAATGCCGCGCGCGCGGGTACCGCGCCAGATATTCGCGTACAACCAGCCCAAGATCCAGTGGAGCTTGTCTGGTTTTATATATCGCCAGTTGTTCTTCGATCATCGCCGCAAGTTGTTCGCGGATTTCGTTGAACTCTTCATATTCCAGGTCAGGCGGAAGCTCACCTGTAACCTCGGCATCGCTCAACGCAATCTCTTCATCGCGCATATCCAGCAGCCTGTCGGCGTTCGCATAGGTCAATGCCCAGGGAGCATCGAAGTAACCCTGTACCGACTGGCGCAAACGCTGGGCAAATACGCGGTTTTTATCCATATCGATAGCGGTACGAATAAACTTGTGTACGTGGCGATCATAGCCAATCCACAAATCGATAGCCTGCTGTCCCCAACTGACGATGCGGTCCAGTTTGCTTTGTAAATCAAAAACCAGCCGGTCGACAAACTCCAGATCGTTATGCGCCAGCGTCGCGTCCTGGATACGTAATAAGTTCGCCTGCAGCTTATCCCCTGCCGCCTCCAGCGTATCCTGTAATTCACGCAGCGTACCGGAGGTTTCGGAGAGTAACAGCTCACAGCTTGAAATAGCCGCACGCCAGTCTTTATTCAATAACTGAGCGATATCATCTTTGACTAACTGCTGTTGCTCATCCATCACGCGCTGGGTGAGATCGATACTGTCGAAAATTTCTGCCACCGAGTATTTCAACGGCGCATAGACATTGCGATGCCAGTGGAATTCATCCCCACCCTCATCAGCGGCATCAGCAGCGCGTTTCAGCTCTCCCGCCACGATAGATAACTGCATGGACAGGCGCAGCGTAGAAAACTCGCGCTGGCGGATATAGTAATCGGTAATGCCAATGCCGAGCGGCGTCAGACGATAGATGGCATTACCGTCAGCCAGTTCGCTGGTAAAACGGTTTAACAGGCGCTGACGCACCATATCGTTTATGGCATTGTTCGCACGCTGAGCAATGGTTTCGCCGCTTTGTTCAAATGCTTCGCTGACGTGGCGAAACGCATCAACAAGCTCTCCCTCGCTCATTTCGCCATCCAGGCGTTCACCGTTCAGCGTGGCAACCGCCAGCAAAAACGACAGTCTGTCTACCGGAAGCGTGATAGAGAAATCGTTTTTCCTGGCCCAGGCAACCAGTTCGGGAACTGTCTGGGAAAATTCACTCATCGTTCATCCTTTCATCTCTCTGCGGCTTGAGCGCGGTCACATGGATATAACGCCCCAGGCTTATATACGGCTCCTGACGACAATATTGCGTTTCAAGTTCAAGCAAGGAGTCAAAACAGTCACGTTGTTGGTGTTTTTCGCGTAAGTAATCGTGAAACACCCGAACACCCGTTTTCCCCGTGATCTGCCAGCCAATCACATTCAGCCAGCTATAGACTTCATCCGGATGTCGCGGATAATCCGGGGATAATGTGCGCTTTTTCTTTTTAGGCATACCCGCCAGCACATAGTCGAAATTACCTGCCACCATGTTGTGCATCAACAGGCCATTAGCATTGTAAAACATCAACGACAATGTCCCTGCGGGCTTTAAAACCGACCACAGCGTTCGCAAAACGTCCACCGGTTCAGCGACCCATTCGAGCACAGCATGGAACAATATCAGATCGACGGACGATTCCAAATGTTGCGCAATATCCTGAACGGGGCATTGTACAAAATGCATGTTACCGCTCACACCTTTCTCTTCTGCGGCTGCGGTAGCACGCGCAATCATCTCCTGCGACACATCACACAGCGTCACATGATGACCCCGTTCTGCCAGACGAATCGCCGTCTGGCCTTCGCCGCCGCCCGCATCCAGTACACGAAGCGTGCGATCGCCCATTTCGGCGAGAACCCTATCCAAATCCTGCCAGAGGATCGCCTGACGCAGTTGGCCTTTGGTCGTGCCATAGATATTGCGGGAGAATTTTTCCGCGATGTCATCGAAATTACGATCCTGCATAGCCGCTCCGCGATCCTGACAAAACCGCTATTTTGTCACAGCCGTGCTCAGAATGAACCCATCCGGTGTAAGATCCACGCAAAACGCCTGCTGTATGGTTAAAAAGGAGACGGACGCGTGCTTTTTACGCTCAAGAAATACATTGGCGGCCTGATGCTGCCCCTGCCGGCATTGCTTATATTGATTGGTTTTGGGCTGTTGCTTGTCTGGTTCAGTCGCTGGCAAAAAACGGGCAAAGGCATCATTAGCGCAAGCTGGTTGATTCTTCTGCTACTGAGTCTGCAACCCGTTGCGGACAAAATGCTCAAACCCATCGAGGATAGCTATCCCACCTGGCGCGGCGCAGAGACGGTCAAATATATCGTGGTTCTGGGCGGCGGCTACACCTGGAATGACGCCTGGGCACCAAGCTCAAATCTCATTAATAACAGCCTGCCACGTTTGAATGAAGGCATTCGCCTGTTACATCAGAATCCTGGTGCGAAATTAATCTTTACCGGCGCGGCGGCAAAAACGAACCCGGTCAGCACAGCAGAAGCCGGAGCCAGAGTGGCGGAGAGCCTGGGCATACCGCGCAGCGATATCATCACCCTGGATTCACCGAAAGATACCGAAGAGGAAGCTGCCGCCGTCAAACAGGCTATTGGCGACGTACCTTTTTTACTGGTGACATCCGCATCGCATATGCCCAGAGCAATGGTTTTCTTCCGTAATGCGGGGCTCCATCCCCTGCCCGCTCCCGCGAATCAGATGGCTATCGTTTCCCCTCTAAATCCGTGGGAACGCGCCATCCCGTCCCCGGTCTGGCTTATGCACAGCGACCGGGTCGGGTATGAAACACTAGGGCGGATCTGGCAGTGGTTGAAAGGTGACTCAGGAAAGCCAGGGAAGGAGTGACTTAGACGCCAAATCAAAACTGGGGCGACTGAAGTGGCCGGTATTCACCAGTTTCGCCACTTCATCCCACAGCAAATAGAGCCAGCGCCGCCACATAAAGGATTCTGCGACCGGTGCGCGCTGGAGATAATGCCAGAACAGCCCTTCGGCCAGCGGGCCATCCGCCAGGCGGAACAACTCATATTCTCGCGGCGCCCAGAGCATAATACCCGGCCCGACCATCGCCAGAAGCTGGTCGCTCCGGGCATCTTTCAACATACTACGCAAATTGAAATTGCCATGCACCAGTACACAATTGTCGTTGAACCCTTCGAACAGCGACGGCAGGCACTCTCTGGTGCGGAAGAGGATACGTTTATCCTGCATCGTGAGCCCGGTATTGTGGTACTGATTCAGCGTGGTCCATAGTACTTCTACCCGCTGGCGATACCAGGAGGGCCAGATGTTCTCCTGAGTATTGTCCACCATTCCCACACAGCCGTGGCTGTCCTGTCTGTGCCAGGACAATAACCCTTCCACGATTTGATCTTTCAGATGTTCCCAGCGTTCGGGGGTACGTGCAGGCGCTTCAACCGGCACGCCGCGCAGGCGTTCCATAAGCAGGACATCTGGCCCTGGATGTTCTTCATGGGTCATTACGCCATACACGACAGGCATACGTACCGTGCCACTGCGTGCCAGCATTGAGATTTTCCATGCCAGTTGACGTGCAAGGCCAGGGGTGGAAAAACTCCTCGCCAGTAACGGCATCGGATTTCCCTGGCTGTCATACAAGGACCATAACGTCGTATCAGGTCTCTCGCTGACACATTCCATGCGGCTCAGCTTTTCACCCAGCAGGTGGCTTAATTCAGCGCGCAGTTGTTCCATATCAGATTGCCCTCATGAAGACTACTGCTTTTATAATGAGCGCCGGATGACGGGATGTCACCTGATGAGATCAAATCAATACGAGAATTTGCTGGAAAAAAGCAAATCCCCTCAGAGTGAGGGGATTGAGAAGGGAAAATTAACGCATTTCAGCGCGCACGCGCACCAGATCTTCCTGCGTATCAACGCCTGTACCCGGAACTTCCGTCGCAACAGCGACGTGAATTTTTTCGCCGTACCACAGTACGCGTAGCTGCTCCAGCATTTCGATATTTTCCAGCGGACTGGCTTCCCAGTTTACATAACGGCGGATAAAGCCGGCACGATAACCGTAAATACCGATATGACGCAGGAAGGTATCACCAATTGTCTCACGAGAAACAGCAAAACGGTCACGATCCCACGGAATGGTCGCCCGCGAGAAATAGAGCGCATAGCCTTGCGCGTCGATTACCACTTTCACCGCGTTCGGATTAAATGCTTCATCGGCATGATGAATCGGCACTGCCAGCGTAGCCATGCCAATGTCGCGAGCGGCCAGGTTTTCTGCCACCTGACGAATAATGGCCGGCGGGATCATCGGTTCGTCGCCTTGCACATTGACGATCACGGTGTCATCACTGAAACCACATTTTTCGACGACTTCGGCCAGACGCTCCGTTCCGGACTGATGATCGGCGCGGGTCATGCAAACCTCTCCACCCGCCGCTTCTACCGCACGCGCAACATCAGCATGGTCGGTCGCAACAATAACGCGCGCCGCCCCTGACTCTCGCGCACGTTCCAGCACATGCACCACCATGGGTTTCCCATTGATATCAACCAAAGGTTTCCCCGGTAAACGGGTGGACGCGTAACGCGCTGGAATAATGACAACGAAACTCATGGCCGACTCTCTTCTTCTGTTAATGAGCGCGCTTCGTTTTCCAGCAGCACTGGAATGCCCTCGCGCACGGGATAAGCGAGGCTATCCACTTTGCAAATCAGTTCTTGTTTATCCTGGCTGTAATAGAGTTTGCCGTTACAAACCGGACAGGCGATGATTTCCAGTAACCGATGATCCATATTTCCTCCTGGCGGACCTGACGCATGATCCGTAAATTTTACCATATTCATTGGTCAGGCTGCGTCGACTTCCAGCCCCTGACGATGCTCAATAAAAAGCCCTTCCGGCAATTTTCCAAAGGTAACACGCTGCGCGCCTTGCCAGCGGGCAAAATCACCGATAGCGGTTATAAGCCCATTTTCAAGCATGCGCCCCGGTTTTACCCCGTTTTCCAGGTAGAGCACAATGACCTCCAGCACCGCTTCTTTGCGATGCATTTTGGCATCCATTCGCCCGACCAGACGGCCACGATGCAATAGCGGCAGAACAAAATAACCGTACTGACGTTTTGGCGCAGGCGTATAGCACTCCAGCCGATAGCTAAAATCAAACAGTTGTTCCGCCCGTTTGCGATCCCACACAACCGGGTCGAAGGGTGAGAGCACAGCGCTATGGGTTGCCGTCAGTTTTCCGGCTGCCGCGAGTTCAAGCTGCGGCAATAAATCAGTATGCAGCCAGGCGGGTCCAAGCTTTTCGACATCCACCGGGACAATGTTTCCCTCTTCCTGGAGACGCTCAAGCAACAGAGGTAACGCAGGCTGGCGCAGACGGTAATAATCCGCGAGCCATTCAGCACGAAAGAGGCCCAGACTACGCGCACTCTTCGCAAGCATAAGGTGCTCGGCCTCAGCCTGCGTCAATAAGTCACGCTCGTCATTCCAGTGTGGCATCACTCTATGAGTAAGATCATAAACGCGCTGGAAATTGCGGCGTTCGATAACCATCACCTTCCCTGCGGTAAACAACCCTTCCAGATGGCGCTTATGTGGCTTCCATTCCCACCAGCCGCTGGCCCCTTTACGCGGATGTTCAAAATCAGCCGAACGAACGGGGCCGTTTTGCTGAATGTGTGCGATAAGCGCCTCAATTTCCTGCGCATGCTCTTGCATCCATGCCTCGCGATATTTCCAGCCCATCTTATCCGGGGCAAGCATACGATGGCGGAATAAGGCAAAATCGCTACGAGGTAAAAAGCAGGCTTCGTGCGCCCAGTACTCCATCAGTTCGCCATTTTTCAGCGCGTCATCGAGCCACTGGGCAGGGTATTTGCCAAGACGGCTGAAAAGTACCAGATAGGGGCTACGCGCCACAATATTGATGGTATCAATTTGTAGCAACGACATACGTTGAATCGTCGTCAGGATGTCGCCAGGGGTGGCGCGACGGGATGGTTTTCTCAGTAAGCCCTGAGCGGCAAGATGAAGATGACGGGCCGTTTGCAGCGTGATTTGTGGCACAGACATAGGCTTCCCGGTTGTAGAACACGGCGCGCCCCGACAAGAGCGTCAGCGCACCAGATTTATGAGTTCCTGCAACAACTTCTCTGCTTGCTTATTCTCAAGATGCGCATCCACGGGCAGATACCACCAGTTATTTTCCGCAAAGGCGCGACACTTGACGGCGTCTTTTTCCGTCATGATAAGCGTCTGCTCTGGTTCAAGCAGTGCCGCAACATCCTGCCGGGAAAGTGCCTGATGATCGGCCAGCGCAACGGTTTTCACCGGACGCGCACCGCTTTCATGCAGCGTAGCAAAAAAACGCGGAGGATGACCAATTCCGGCCATTGCAACCAGATTTTGCAACGCATTGACATTACGGCGCTCCCCGGTAAGTAAATTCACGGCCAACCCAGGCTGCAATCGCATGGCTATTTCGCCAGGCTGAGCAATGCCACCATTGGTGATCACTGCGTCAACGGTTTTAAGACGCGATGCCCGCTCACGCATCGGCCCTGCGGGAAGCCACCAGCCGTTACCAAAACGTCGCACGCCATCAATAACGACAATTTCTTTATCACGGTGCAGACGATAGTGCTGCAAGCCGTCGTCGGTGACGATCAGTTGCACAGGTGAGTCCGCCAGAAGTGCTTTAACGGCATCGACTCTGGCGGGAGACACAGCGACAGGCGCGCCCGTACGCTGAAAAATAAGCACTGGCTCATCACCCGCCTCGGTGGTCGTAGTTTCAGGAGTAAGCAACAGCGGGTAGTGCGCGGCTTTACCGCCATACCCTCTGGAAACCACCCCTACCCGGATACCGCGCTGCTGTAACTGTTCAACCAGCCAGACAACTACGGGCGTTTTACCGTTGCCGCCCGCAGTCAGATTACCGACCACGACAACGGGAACAGGTGCCTGCCAGGCTTTTTTCAACCCCAGCCGCCAGCACAAACGAATAATGCCGCTGACCAGGCCATAGAGCCAGGACAGCGGTAATAACAATAGCCACAGCGGTGATTCACCGGACCAGATGCGCGCAATCATTCGCCAAACTGCATTTTATGCAACTGCGCATAGACACCACGTTGCGCCAGAAGCTCGCTATGGCTTCCACGCTCAACGATGCGCCCATCTTCTACCACCACGATTTCATCTGCCTGCTCTATCGTAGAAAGGCGGTGTGCAATCACCAGTGAGGTACGGTTTTTCTGCAATTCATTTAGCGCCGCCTGAATCGCACGCTCGGATTCCGTATCCAGTGCCGATGTTGCCTCATCCAGGATAAGGATGGGGCTGTCACGCAACAGCGCACGAGCAATCGCAATACGCTGACGTTGGCCGCCGGAAAGCAGTACACCGTTTTCACCGATAATGGTGTCCAGACCATTGTCCATCTTATTGATGAAATCCATGGCATAGGCCATTTTCGCCGCCTGTTCGATCTGCTCACGGCTGTACTCTTCCGTACGGGCATAGGCAATGTTATTTGCCACGGTATCGTTGAAGAGGTGCACATTTTGCGAGACCAGTGCGACCTGGTTACGCAATGACGTCAGCTTATATTCACGCAGATCATGACCATCCATCAGGATCTGGCCTTTATCAATGTCATAGAAGCGCGTGATAAGACTCGCCATGGTCGATTTACCCGAACCAGAGCGGCCAACCAGCGCCACCGTTTTTCCTGCAGGAATACTCAGGTTGATATTACGCAGTGCAGGCGTCTCGCGCCCCGGATAAGTAAAGGTCACATCACGGAACTCAACGTCGCCTTTTGCACGTTCAATAACCAGCGTACCTTCGTCTTTTTCCTGCTCGCTATCCAGAATCGCGAATAGCGTCTGGCAGGCAGCCATCCCGCGCTGAAACTGCGCGTTGACGTTAGTTAGCGATTTAAGCGGGCGCATCAGAGCAATCATTGACGAGAACACCACGGTAATGGTCCCTGCCGTCAGGGTATCCATCACGCTTGGGAAACTTGCGGCATAAAGCACAAATGCCAGCGCCAGTGAGGCAATAAGCTGAATGATCGGGTCGGAAA
Organism: Citrobacter sp. BDA59-3; assembly: GCF_015167655.1. Taxonomy (NCBI): domain Bacteria; kingdom Pseudomonadati; phylum Pseudomonadota; class Gammaproteobacteria; order Enterobacterales; family Enterobacteriaceae; genus Citrobacter; species Citrobacter sp. BDA59-3. The sequence goes on along the minus strand of NZ_CP063427.1, from coordinate 1,773,082 downwards.
TGGATGATGCGGAGACCATTTTCATGCCCTGCAGACGCATCTTGTTACTGACTTTCTCAAAGCGGCTGGTCTCTACTTCCTGACCGCCAAACATCAGCACTTCTTTATGCCCTTTCAGCATCTGCTCGGCGCTGGTGGTCACCTGCCCCATCGTGTTTTGCATATTTTTGCTGATATTGCGAAAGCGCTTTGACACAACGCGAATAGCAAAAGAGACGATCGGCGCAAGTACTATGAGGATTGCCGACAGTTGCCAACTGTAATAGAACATCATCACAAACAGACCGATGATAGATGCCCCTTCACGAACCACAGTAATCAGCGCACTGGAAGAGGAAGAAGCGACCTGTTCAGAGTCATAGGTAATGCGGGACAGGAGCGTCCCGGTAGATTGTTTGTCGAAGAAGGATACGGGCATCCCCATCATATGACCAAACAGGCGGCGGCGCATGGTCATCACCACCTTGCCAGAAACCCATGAAATACAGTAGCTGGATATATAGCTGGTGACGCCGCGTAAAATCATCAGCCCGATAACCACCAGTGGCATCCACAGCAACACTGAGCGGTCCGTTTTACCAAAACCATCATCCAGTAATGGTTTGAGGAGCGATAACATGAATGTATCGCTGGCTGCGTTGAGGATTAACGCTACTCCCGACACGATCAAACCCGCTTTAAACGGCGCAATGATGGGCCAAAGTCGGCGGAATGTCTGCCATGTAGAGAGATCTTTGTCGTTATGCATTCAAAAAACCAGCACTTGTTGAAATAGCCGCATATTCTACCCGTTATCTCCAGGTACGCCAAACCACTGATGATACCAACGTGGGAAAATTTGCTCGCGTAAGCTTAAGATTTTCCAACCTTGCCGCGAGAATAGGACTGTTATTTGTCCATGATGCGGCGTATCAAACCACTGGTAAGCCTGTTGCCGATAGCGCTTTTGCACTTTTGCCGACGGCAAACGCCAGTTGTTGTAACGCGATGCCGATGCCAGTGCCACCTTTCCATTCACTCTCTGAATAAAAGGGAGCGTGGAAGAGGTGTTGCTGCCATGATGAGGCACCTGGATAAGTGTAGCCTGGAGATGCTGCCAGTAATGGCTCATCATCGCCATTTCCCCTGCGCTTTCAATATCTCCCGTAAGCAGTATGCTTTGTTGCCCGTCATCGACTTTGACCACGCACGAGCGATTGTTTCCCTTCATTTGCACGCCGTTGAGTGGCCAGTGCGCCGTGAAAGTAAGCCCCTGCCATTGCCAGCGTTCACCGCGAAAACAGGGCTGATGGCCGGCCCAGCCCAACGGGCTTTTAACCCACAGTGATGGCCAGTCGGCGAGAAGAGTATTAAGCCCTCCCCGATGATCGAGATGCTCATGGCTGAGAATAATGCCTTCCGGTTGCAGATGATGCCAACGCAACCACGGGGTAATCAGTTGCTGCGCGCTATCCCCACCCGGCCAGGCAAGCCCGGTATCGTACAAAATTGCTTTACCGTTGCGTTCAATAACCATCGCCAGCCCCTGGCCTACATCAAGCATATGTACCGCCCAGTCACCGTCGCGATGGGTCTGCCAAAATGGGAACAGCAGGAGAAGAATTGCCGTACAACTGGCAGCAGGAAAGGTGCGCCAGCAGCGTAATTTTCCCATGATAAGAAAAAACCAGGGAAGCCAGGCCAGCCCAAGCCAGCGTGCATTGACATCAATCCAGCCGAGCGGCAAGCTCTGCAGAAACCAGAATAAAATCGCAAGAGAACCATCAACCAGAAACCAGACACCTGATTCAATACTTTGCGGGCCGATAAGATGCAGCAGCATACCGAAGAGGACAAGTGGGACCGTGACAAAGGTAACCAGCGGTACTGCGATTAAATTTGCCGCCATTGAACTCAGGCTAAGGCCGTGAAAAGACAAAACCTGCAGCGGCATCAGTAATAATGTCATTCCCGCCTGGATATACAGCAGATCGATGAGGATCCGGCGCCACCAGCACAGGTTATGAATCCGTAACGGGAGCCACTGATACCAAAAAATCAGTGCCGCGACGGCGAAAGCAGACAGCCATAAACTTTGCGACAACACAGCAATAGGGTCGATAAACAGTATACCGGCAATACAGCACACCCAGACCTGCCATGGTGTCCACAAGCGTCCAGAGAGACGTAATGCAGCCCATATGCCAATAGAGAGACTGGTTCGAAAGGCGGGTGGCTGCATCCCCGTTAAACCGGCATAGCAGATAGCACAGACCACACCTATCAGTAGCGGTAAATGCCAGTTGATTCGTCTTGCGGGGAAAAAGCGCTGCACGCCTCTGGTCAGTAGCACACCCATCATCGCTGTCAGTGCGATATGCAGCCCCGATATGGCCATCAGATGGGCAGTGCCCGTCTGACGCATGATATCTTTTACGTCACTATCCAGCGCCGCACGTTCACCAAGCCCCAGCGCCATGATGACCTGCCGCCAGGGGTACGCTTCCAGATGCGTACTCAGCGAATCCAGATATCGACCACGCCAGCTACACTGGGCATTCACAATATTTGCCTTCACAAAGCGACCGGTCAGCGGTAAATGCGACGACAACGCATGGCGCTGAGTATCGAATCCCCCATCATTGAGTTGCCCATGTACAGGCCGTGCTCTTATGGTCATATCCCACTGCTGACCAACGCACACCGGTTGCGGCAAATATTCGCCGTAGAACGTAATGCCTGCCGCGGGAATGACGCGCTTACCATCCAGGTGGGTGATGTCAGCATAGTGCGTTGTTGCATGATCGGTGCCGGTAATCACTACCCTCACCTGCCGATTCGCACCCGGCAAATGTTGTGTAGGCCAGAGAACCTGCAATGCCGCCAGTAATCCCCAGGCGAAAAACAGAACCGTAAAACCTGCATAGCGAATGTAGCGCTGATGCCTGCTGGCGAGCAGTAATCCTGTCACAGCTATCATCCAGACATGTTCAATTTCAGGCAGTGTCGGGAGAAATAATAGTGGCAATATGCCTAAGTTCACACAAAGTGCTAATACAGGTAATGGCATGCCAACCTCCTTGTTACGGGAAGTGTGACCAGCGTTACGTATGCCGTCTGGCATGATTTTCTTGTTTTGCGGCGAGGGTGGGCAGATTTAAACGCGCTTGCATCCAAAAACACGCACTTTGCGAGCAGGTTTCCAGGATGCAGGGGCCAGAAATGAAAAAAGCACCTGTCGGTGCTTTTCACGATGATTAGGTTTCAATACAGATTAAAACTTAACCTTCATAAATATTGGCGCGGTCACGCAATTCTTTACCCGGCTTAAAGTGCGGAACGTATTTCCCTTCCAGATCCACTTTATCGCCCGTTTTCGGATTACGTCCGGTGCGGGGTGCACGATAGTGCAGAGAAAAACTGCCGAAACCGCGGATCTCAATACGCTCACCCTGGGCAAGAGTAGAGGCCATATGCTCCAGCATCTCTTTCACCGCGTCTTCCACCGCTTTCGCGGGAATGTGCGATTGCTGGCTGGCAAGTCTTTCAATCAATTCTGACTTGGTCATGATTCCTCCGGTTTCCTTCAGGGCAAATTAGCTTAATAGCTTGAACAAGGGCGGCCGTAGCCGCCCTTTGTGCTTGATTACAGGACGAAATCTGTAATCTGTCAAGTATACTCATCATACTTCGCGTGTCAGACACCGTTGCTTCGCAATATCGCCCCGGCAATTTACCGAGGCGATGTACTAACAACCGTCTGGCAGTCCAAAGTATGGCGAAATATTACTCGCCTTTAGCTGCTTTGAAGGCTTCTGCCATAGCGTTGGAGAAGTTGCCGTCTTCCTGTTTGTTATTAACAGTTGCGATAGCATCTTTCTCGTCAGCTTCGTCTTTAGCACGAACAGACAGGCTAACTACACGGTTTTTACGATCAACGCCGGTGAATTTAGCTTCAACGTCGTCGCCTACGTTCAGAACCAGAGTTGCGTCTTCAACGCGGTCACGGGATGCTTCAGAAGCACGCAGGTAACCTTCCACACCGTCAGCCAGTTCTACGGTTGCGCCTTTCGCGTCAACTGCAGTTACTTTACCGGTTACGATCGCGCCTTTCTTGTTCAGAGCAACGTAGTTGTTGAACGGATCTTCTGCGAGCTGTTTAACGCCCAGAGAGATACGCTCACGCTCTGCGTCAACCTGCAGAACAACAGCTGCGATTTCGTCGCCTTTTTTGTATTCACGAACTGCTTCTTCGCCTGCAACGTTCCAGGAGATGTCAGACAGGTGAACCAGACCGTCGATGCCGCCGTCCAGGCCGATGAAGATACCGAAGTCAGTGATAGACTTGATTTTACCTTCAACACGGTCACCCTTGTTGTGGGTTTCCGCGAACTGCTGCCACGGGTTAGCTTTGCACTGTTTCAGGCCCAGGGAGATACGACGACGTTCTTCGTCGATATCCAGAACCATAACTTCCACTACGTCACCAACGTTAACAACTTTGGATGGGTGGATGTTTTTGTTGGTCCAGTCCATTTCGGAAACGTGTACCAGGCCTTCAACGCCTTCTTCGATTTCAACGAAGCAGCCGTAGTCAGTCAGGTTGGTTACGCGGCCGGTCAGTTTAGTACCTTCCGGGTAACGTTTAGCGATAGCAACCCACGGATCTTCGCCCAGCTGTTTCAGGCCCAGAGATACACGGGTACGCTCGCGGTCAAACTTCAGCACTTTAACAGTGATTTCGTCGCCCACGTTGACGATTTCGCTCGGATGCTTAACGCGTTTCCAGGCCATGTCAGTGATGTGCAGCAGGCCGTCAACGCCACCCAGATCAACGAATGCACCGTAGTCAGTGAGGTTCTTAACGATACCTTTAACTTCCATGCCTTCCTGCAGGTTTTCCAGCAGTTGATCACGTTCAGCGCTGTTCTCGGATTCGATAACGGCACGACGAGAAACAACAACGTTGTTACGCTTCTGGTCCAGCTTGATGACTTTGAATTCAAGCTCTTTGCCTTCCAGGTGCAGCGTATCGCGAACCGGACGAACGTCTACCAGAGAACCTGGCAGGAACGCGCGAATACCGTTCAGCTCAACAGTGAAGCCGCCTTTGACTTTGCCGTTGATAACACCGGTAACAGTTTCAGCTTCTTCGTACGCTTTTTCCAGCGTGATCCAAGCTTCGTGACGTTTAGCTTTCTCACGGGACAGCAGGGTTTCACCGAAGCCGTCTTCTACTGCATCCAGAGCAACGTCAACTTCGTCGCCAACCTGGATTTCCAGTTCGCCCTGGGCGTTTTTGAACTGCTCAGCCGGAATGGCAGACTCAGATTTCAGACCGGCGTCAACCAGTACTACGTCTTTGTCGATAGCAACAACAACACCACGAACGATGGAACCCGGGCGGGTTTCGATTTCTTTTAAGGATTCTTCAAACAGTTGAGCAAAAGATTCAGTCATGTTTAATCTTCAGGTTAATATTAACGTCCACCTGGCTCCGTGCCGGATGGGGTTGTTTCACATACCCGCCGTCAATCCTTTGCAGCGGGGGTACTACTAATTCTGTCGCGATTACGCGAGCGCCAGTTTTTGGCGCGCATATTGTAGCGCTTTTTCAATCACTTGCTCAATAGTTAAACTGGTGGAATCCAGCACTAAAGCATCTTCTGCAGGAACAAGTGGGGCGACGGCGCGGTTACGATCGCGGTCATCGCGCTCTTTTATCTCGGATAAAAGGCGATCAAAATTAACACTAAACCCCTTTTCCTGCAACTGTAGCATGCGGCGGTGCGCACGCTCTTCGGAGGAGGCGTCAAGAAAAATTTTCACTGGCGCATCGGGGAATACGACGGTTCCCATATCGCGCCCGTCAGCGATAAGGCCCGGCGCTTCACGAAAAGCGCGCTGACGACGTAACAGAGCCTCACGCACGCGTGGAAAAGCCGCAACCTGCGATGCTGCATTAGCGACTTCCTGCGTACGAATCTCACCGCTCACGTCCTCACCTTCAAGAATCACTTCAAGGTTGCCGTCAGTCGAGACAAAACGTACGTCGAGATGCGCTGCCAGCGGAACCAGTACGTCTTCAGAGGTGACATCAACATGGTGGTGCAGCGCCGCCAGCGCCAGCACACGATAGATTGCGCCTGAATCCAGTAGATGCCATTGCAACGCTTCCGCCATTGCCTTGCACAGAGTGCCTTTCCCCGCACCGCTAGGCCCATCAATGGTGATTACCGGGGCAATTGCCGCCATCTTTTTCTCCTTCATAAAGGCATACCGTTAACGTAAACGCCGCGCATTATACGCTGCAACGTCAATGACCGTTACTACCAGGTATAAATAACGGGATGAATCGTGCTGAGTGAAGAAGGTTTGCGCAATTATAGAGGGGCTGGAGGATTACCAGCCCGAAAGTGACAATTATTTACTTTTTATCAGCGGCGATACGATCACGAATGTGCTGCGCGCGCTCCGCTGATGGCGGGTGAGAATCGAACAGTGACTTCGCGTGGCCGGAGTCCATTTTCGCCAGTTTTTCAAAACTGGTCACCAGCCCTTGTGTTTTAATGCCGCGTTTTTTCAGCAAATCATAGGAAAAATCATCCGAATCCGACTCCTGACTGCGAGAAAATGCGGAATTGATAACGCCATTTGCCAAATCCCCCAGCTGTGAGCGGGACAACTGCGCTGCAACGCCGCTGGTCGCAGAAATCGCATCGCGAGCGGCAATCGTCGCGTATTCAGCCTGCATGGCTTTCTTCGAATGGCCCAGCGCTACATGCCCAAGCTCATGGCCCAGAACCGCCTCGACTTCGTTATCTGTCATCATGTCCATCAGGCCACTGTAAACACGGACGCAGCCGTTCGCCATTGCCCAGGCATTCACATCCGACGTTAAATAGACTTTATAATTAACAGGCGTACCGTCGGCATTGTTGCCCAGTGCTTTCGCTATTGTATTCAGGCGTTTTGTATATTTACTTGATGCGCCCGCCACTTTGTTGGTGGCATCCATCTGCTTACAGGCATCGTTCGACAGCGCTTTGACATCAGCATCCGATAATGTTGCCGCTTTGAAGGCAGAGGCACCCGAGCTGGCAAGCATATTAGCATTCATATTTTTGCAACCTACCAGCACTACCGCTGCCACGGCTAATGCCAGAAGTTTCTTTGTATTTGTCATGTGAATCATCCGTTGATTAAACATATAAAATATATATAAATCATCATCTTATATTAAGATGATGCGCAAAAATAGCATTCAATGGGGAAGGCAGCAAGGCGGAGAAAACAACAACGCCGACAGAAGCCGGCGTCAGAAGCAAAGCAACAGGAACAGAATCAGGCAAGCGTACTGATACGCGCCAGTTGCTCGAAATAGTCAGGGAATGTTTTGGCGGTACATTTCGGATCGAGGATCGTGACAGGTGTATCCGACAACGCCACCAGCGAGAAGCACATTGCCATACGGTGGTCATTATAGGTGCCAATTTCCGCATACTGAATGTGGGCAGGTGGGGTTACGCGAATATAATCTTCACCCTCCTCCACCTCGGCGCCGACTTTACGCAGTTCTGTCGCCATGGCAAAAAGACGGTCGGTTTCTTTAACGCGCCAGTTATAGATGTTACGCATCGTGGTAGTACCGCGCGCAAATAACGCCGCCGTCGCAATGGTCATCGCCGCATCAGGAATATGGTTCATATCCATATCAATGGCGTTCAGTTCACCGTGCGTACAAGAAATAAAATCATCACCCCAGACAACCTGCGCACCCATTTTTTCCAGTACGTCGGCAAAACGAATATCGCCCTGCACGCTGTTGCGCCCAATACCGGTGACTTTCACCGTGCCGCCTTTAATCGCGCCGGCCGCCAGGAAATAGGAGGCAGAGGAAGCATCACCTTCCACCAGATAGTGCCCCGGAGAGATGTACTGCTGCTTACCACGCACGACAAAGCGCTGATATTGCTGATTTTCAACCTCGACACCGAAAGTGTTCATCAGATGCAACGTAATGTCGATATAGGGTTTGGAAACCAGGTCTCCTTTAATGGAGATAACGGTATCCTGCGTTGCAAGCGGAGCGGTCATCAGCAATGCAGTCAAAAACTGGCTCGATACACTGCCGTCAACCTCGACGACGCCGCCGCTGAACCCGCCGCGCAGACGCAGAGGCGGATAATTTTCCTGTTCCAGGTAATCAATCTGCGCGCCGCCCTGCCGTAGCGCATCCACCAGATGGCCAATCGGACGTTCTTTCATACGCGGTTCGCCGGTCAGGACAATATCATTGCTGCCAAGGCACAGCGCTGCTGCCAATGGTCGCATTGCCGTACCTGCATTACCCAGGAATAATTCCAGCGGTTTTGCTGCCGTTAACGGTCCACCGACGCCGGTTACTTCACAACGGGTACGATCCGCAGACAGCGTGAAGGAAACTCCCAACGCACTGAGCGCATTGAGCATATGGCGCACATCGTCGCTGTCCAGAAGATTGGTCAGAACGGTGGTGCCCTGTGCGAAGGCGGCCAGCAACAAGGCGCGGTTGGAAACACTTTTTGAACCAGGCAGATTAATGGTGCCATCTACCCGCGCGATGGGTTGTAACGTCAGGGATTCCATGAAACTCAACTCTCAACAAACAGAATAAAAACCCCCGCAGCCAGGCTACGGGGGTACGGGGCAAGCCAAATTTAGCCGTGGCGACGTTCGAAGTCAGCCATAAAGTCGGTCAGCGCTTTTACGCCTTCCAGCGGCATCGCATTATAGATAGAGGCACGCATACCCCCAACCACACGGTGGCCTTTCAGTGCATGCAGCCCTGCCGCCAGCGACTCTTCAAGAAAAACTTTGTCGAGCGCGTTGTCAGCCAACTGGAACGGAACGTTCATGCGAGAACGGTTCGCTTTGGCAACATCGTTACGGTAGAAATCGCTTTTATCAATTACACCATAGAGCAGATCAGCTTTTTGCTGATTAATACGGTCCATGGCTGCAACGCCGCCGTTGTTTTTCAGCCATTTGAAGACGAGGCCAGCAAGATACCAGGCAAACGTCGGCGGCGTGTTAAACATGGAGTCGTTTTCCGCCAGGATGGTGTAATCCAGAATTGAAGGGCAAGATTGATGCGCTTTACCCAGCAAATCCTCACGAACGATCACCAGCGTTAAGCCTGCCGGGCCGATATTTTTCTGCGCACCGGCATAAATCACACCGTAGCGGGAAACATCCAGCGGAGTTGACAGAATAGTGGAAGAGAGATCCGCCGTTACAACCACATCGGACGCAAAGTTCGGCGTTTCATTGATGGCAATACCGTCAATGGTTTCATTCGGGCAGAAGTGCAAATAAGCGCTGTTATCGCTCAGTTGCCACTCGCTCATTGGCTTCACACCACGCAGACCCTCAACAGAGATTTTTGCATCGATAACATTCGGGGAGCAGTATTTTTTTGCTTCTTTGATTGCACTCGCCGCCCAGTAACCTGCGTCAACATAATCTGCAGTGGTTTTATCACCGAGGATGTTCAACGGAATACCGGCAAACTGACCACGACCGCCGCCATGGCAGAACAAAACTTTGTAGTTCGAAGGAATATTCAGCAGATCGCGAAAATCCTTTTCTGCTTCCTCAGCCACCTGAATAAATTCTTTACCACGGTGGCTGATTTCCATCACCGATGTACCAAGACCATGCCAGTCACAAAGTTCCTGTTGAGCCTGTTTAAGCACATCCGCCGGTAACATTGCCGGACCTGAACTGAAATTAAAGACCTGAGCCATTTCCCCTCACCACGCTAAAAGCAATAAGTTATAACAGTGGATATCGGTTTTATCATTCAGTGACACGCGCCGCAATGTCTAAAACTTATGACCCCAAATATGCGGTCGCAGTCACACAAAACATTCTTCCGCTGAATCGTCATAAAACCGACATAATGGCTATCAGGTTACCCGAATTCCCCGGCTGGCCTTCGACCATTCTGGATTTGCACAACGCGGACATAATTGATGGCAGCCCGCAGGCATAGCAATGATTTTACTGCATTGAACGCAGGCGTAGTCTCCCGCTTCCGGTATGGTAGTGAAACGTTCAGAAAATGCTTTAGGCAAAATACACAAACCCGGTTTTACATCCTCATCCGTATAGTAAAAAACACTCAATTGACCATTGGTCTCCAGGATAGCCAGCCTCACCTGCCCAAGATGATCAACGCCACGGATGCGTAGTTCCATAAAGAATTCAAATTCCGTCATGTTTTGCTTATCTAATTTCTCCCAGACAAATTCCCCTTCGTGGATAATGATGGCAGGCTTACCTTCCAGCAGATCCTCCAGTTTCTCGCTGTGCGTCATGAACCACATTACTAAGCGGTACAGCACGGCCAGGGTAACAAATACCACCAGTACCGGAAGCATGGGCACATCGTCATAAAACGCAACGTCGCCTGCCGCTGAGCCTAATGTCAGGATGATTAATACTTCAAAGAGCGACATCTGACGCACGCCGCGTCGCCCCGTGATTTTGAGAAATATAAAGACCAAAACAAAGGTATAGAGGCTGCGAAGCGCCACTTCGCCAAGAAACTCCAGAGGAACTTTATCCAACGCCATGCGGTGGAGATCAAACGCTTTCATTTTTTTATGTCCGAACAACGAGTTAGGTTCATTAATGATAGTCAAAAGTTTTATTTTCGCAGACCGGGCCCCGAAGATAGCGTCAGTCACGTAAAACCCGTATGATTGCCCGCTTTACGTACAAAAAAGTGACTGCTATGACGCAAACCTATATCCCCGGCAAAGACGCCGCACTGGAAGATTCCATCGCTCGCTTCCAGCAAAAACTGCTCGACCTCGGCTTCAATATTGAAGAAGCTTCCTGGCTAAACCCGGTACCGAACGTCTGGTCCGTGCACATTCGCGATAAAGACTGCGCGCTGTGCTTTACTAACGGTAAAGGCGCAACCAAAAAGGCGGCACTGGCATCTGCGCTGGGTGAATATTTTGAGCGTCTGTCCACTAACTATTTCTTTGCCGATTTCTGGCTGGGTGATGAAGTGGCTAATGGCCCATTCGTCCATTATCCAAATGAGAAATGGTTCCCGCTGACCGAAGACGACACACTGCCGGAAGGCATTCTCGATCCGCGTCTGCGCGCATTTTACGATCCGGAAAACGAACTGACGGCAGGCATGCTGATCGATCTGCAGTCCGGCAATGAAGAACGCGGGATTTGCGCCCTGCCCTTTACCCGCCAGTCAGATGAACAAACTGTCTATATTCCGATGAATATCGTCGGTAACCTGTATGTCTCCAATGGCATGTCAGCGGGCAATACCCGTAATGAAGCTCGCGTCCAGGGTTTGTCCGAGGTTTTCGAACGTCATATTAAAAACCGTATCATCAGCGAACGTATCAGCCTGCCTGAAATTCCTGCCGAGGTCCTTGTACGCTATCCTGGCGTTGTGGCATCTATTGAGAAACTGGAAGCCGAAGGTTTCCCGATTTTTGCCTATGATGGCTCGCTGGGCGGTCAATATCCGGTGATTTGCGTTGTCCTGTTTAACCCGGCTAACGGCACCTGCTTTGCCTCATTCGGCGCACACCCGGATTTTGGCGTCGCACTCGAACGTACCGTGACCGAACTGCTGCAGGGCCGCAGCCTGAAAGATCTGGATGTCTTTACCCCGCCGACGTTTGATGATGAAGAAGTCGCAGAGCATACCAACCTCGAAACGCACTTTATCGACTCCAGCGGTTCGATCTCATGGGATCTGTTCAAGCAGGATGCAGACTACCCGTTTGCTGACTGGAGCTTTGCCGGAACAACCGAAGAAGAGTTTGCCACCCTGATGGCCATCTTCAATGCAGAAGATAAAGAAGTGTACATCGCCGATTACGAGCATCTGGGCGTTTACGCCTGTCGTATCCTGGTTCCGGGCATGTCAGATATTTATCCGGCGGAAGATCTCTGGCTGGCAAACAACAACATGGGCAGCCATCTGCGTGAAACAATCCTCTCTCTGCCAGGCAGCGAGTGGGAAAAAGAAGACTACCTGAATCTTATCGATCAGCTTGATGAAGAAGGTCATGACGATTTCACCCGCGTCCGGGAGCTGCTGGGTGTGGCGACCGGTAAAGACAATGGCTGGTTTACGCTACGTATTGGCGAACTGAAAGCGATGCTCGCGCTGGCGGGTGGCGACCTTGATCAGGCGCTCTCCTGGACTGAATGGACAATTGAATTCAACGGTTCGGTCTTTAGCGCTGAGCGCATCAATTATTACCGCTGCTTGCAAACGCTGTTGCAACTGTCTCAGGAAGAAGAGCGTCAGCCGCTGCAATATCTGAACGCTTTTGTGCGCATGTACGGTGCAGATGCGGTTGAAGCGGCCAGCGCGGCGCTAAGCGGAGAAGCGCCTTTCTATGGTCTGCAGGCAGCGGATGGTTCACTGACGGCGTTTCCGGCGCATCAGGGCTTGTTAGCGGCTTACGAAAAATTACAACGGGCCAAACGTGCCTTTTGGTCGAATTAACGACAAGTAACACGACAATCTGTAGGCTTAATCACAGGTCTACGTTATATTACGGGGCAATTTCATTGCCCCTTTTTATTTATATTTCGGCAATGAGTGCCAATTGTAATAATTAAGTTAACCATGGGTGAATATATTTATATAGACCCAGGGATTATTGTTACTCTTTATGGCAATTACCCCATTTTAATTAACTGTTGTTTGGGAGGCCGCATAAAAAAATTCAACTGTAATTGCAAATTTTAAACTTTATTTTTATTTGGATAATCAACACGTTACTCTGCATTTGCTGAAAAACCATGCACTTTGCAGTCCTATAAGCCAGGCGAGATATGATCCATATCAAATTCTCTTCTATAATGCTTTGTTAGTATCTCGTCGCCGACTTAAATAAAGAGAGAGTTAGTGTGAAAGCTGACAACCCTTTTGATCTAATACTTCCAGCTGCGATGGCCAAAGTTGCCGAAGAAGCAGGTGTCTACAAAGCAACTAAGAAACCGCTGACAACGTTCTTTTTGGCGATTACAGCAGGTGTCTTTATCTCCATCGCGTTTGTTTTTTATATTACTGCCACCACAGGGACAGCATCAATGCCGTACGGCATGGCTAAACTGGTTGGTGGGATATGCTTCTCATTAGGGTTAATTCTTTGCGTCATCTGCGGCGCAGACCTTTTCACATCAACGGTGTTGATCGTGGTGGCGAAAGCCAGTGGGCGTATCACTTGGGGCCAATTGGCTCGTAACTGGGTAAACGTCTATATCGGTAACCTGATTGGCGCATTGTTGTTCGTGCTGCTGATGTGGTTATCCGGGGAGTATATGGTAGCGAATGGCGGCTGGGGCTTGAATGTCCTGCAAACAGCCGACCACAAACTGCACCATACATTTATTGAAGCTGTCGCACTGGGTATTCTGGCGAACCTGATGGTCTGTCTGGCCGTATGGATGAGCTACTCAGGTCGCAGTCTGACCGATAAAGCGTTGATTATGGTGCTGCCGGTGGCCATGTTTGTTGCCAGCGGTTTTGAGCACAGTATCGCAAACATGTTTATGATTCCGATGGGTATCGTAATCCGTCACTTTGCGAGCCCGGAGTTCTGGACCGCTATCGGCTCCAGCCCGGAAAGTTTTTCTCACCTGACTATTGCAAATTTCATCACCGATAATCTGATTCCGGTAACAATTGGGAATATCATTGGTGGAGGATTGTTAGTTGGGTTGACATACTGGGTCATTTACCTGCGTGGCGATAATCATCATTAATTGATGCTTGTTTCAGGCAGTAAATAAAAAATCCACTTAAGAAGGTAGGTGTTACATGTCCGAGCTTAATGAAAAGTTAGCCACAGCCTGGGAAGGTTTTGCGAAAGGTGACTGGCAGAAAGAAGTCAACGTACGCGACTTTATCCAGAAAAACTATACCCCTTACGAGGGTGACGAGTCCTTCCTGGCTGGCGCAACTGATGCGACCACCACGCTGTGGGACAAAGTAATGGAAGGCGTTAAACAGGAAAACCGCACTCACGCGCCTGTTGACTTCGACACCTCTGTTGCTTCTACCATCACCTCTCACGACGCTGGCTACATCAACAAAGCGCTTGAGAAAATCGTTGGTCTGCAGACTGAAGCACCGCTGAAACGTGCGATTATCCCGTTCGGTGGTATCAAAATGGTTGAAGGTTCCTGCAAAGCGTACAACCGCGAGCTGGACCCGGCCCTGAAAAAAATCTTCACTGAATACCGCAAAACTCATAACCAGGGCGTTTTTGACGTTTACACCAAAGACATCCTGAACTGCCGTAAATCTGGCGTGCTGACCGGTCTGCCGGATGCCTATGGCCGTGGCCGTATCATCGGTGACTACCGTCGCGTTGCGCTGTACGGTATCGACTTCCTGATGAAAGACAAATACGCTCAGTTCCTGTCTCTGCAGTCTGACATGGAAAACGGCGTAAACCTGGAAGCGACTATCCGTCTGCGTGAAGAAATCGCTGAACAGCACCGCGCTCTGGGTCAGATCAAAGAGATGGCCGCTAAATACGGTTGTGATATCTCTGGTCCGGCTACTACCGCTCAGGAAGCTATCCAGTGGACTTACTTCGGCTACCTGGCTGCTGTTAAATCCCAGAACGGCGCAGCAATGTCCTTCGGTCGTACCGCTACCTTCCTGGACGTGTTCATCGAACGCGACCTGAAAGCAGGCAAAATCACCGAACAAGAAGCGCAGGAAATGGTTGACCACCTGGTCATGAAACTGCGTATGGTCCGCTTCCTGCGTACCCCTGAGTATGATGAACTGTTCTCCGGTGACCCGATTTGGGCAACTGAATCTATCGGTGGTATGGGCGTTGATGGCCGTACTCTGGTTACCAAAAACAGCTTCCGTTTCCTGAACACCCTGTACACCATGGGGCCGTCTCCGGAGCCGAACATCACTATTCTGTGGTCTGAAAAACTGCCACTGAACTTCAAGAAATTTGCTGCGAAAGTCTCCATCGATACCTCTTCTCTGCAGTATGAGAACGATGATCTGATGCGTCCTGACTTCAACAACGATGACTATGCTATTGCTTGCTGCGTAAGCCCGATGGTTGTTGGTAAACAAATGCAGTTCTTCGGTGCTCGTGCTAACCTCGCGAAAACCATGCTGTATGCCATCAACGGCGGCGTTGATGAAAAACTGAAAATGCAGGTTGGTCCGAAATCTGAGCCGATCAAAGGCGATGTGCTGAACTTCGCAGAAGTGATGGATCGTATGGATCACTTCATGGACTGGCTGGCTAAACAGTATGTCACCGCGCTGAACGTCATCCACTATATGCACGACAAATACAGCTACGAAGCTTCTCTGATGGCGCTGCATGACCGTGACGTTATCCGTACCATGGCGTGTGGTATCGCGGGTCTGTCCGTTGCGGCCGACTCCCTGTCTGCTATCAAATATGCGAAAGTTAAACCGATTCGTGATGAAGATGGTCTGGCTGTTGACTTCGAAATCGAAGGCGAATACCCGCAGTTTGGTAACAACGATGCGCGTGTAGATGACCTGGCTGTTGACCTGGTAGAACGTTTCATGAAGAAAATTCAGAAACTGACTACTTACCGTAACGCCATCCCGACACAGTCTGTTCTGACCATCACCTCTAACGTTGTGTATGGTAAGAAAACCGGTAACACCCCAGACGGTCGTCGTGCAGGTGCGCCGTTCGGACCAGGTGCTAACCCAATGCACGGCCGTGACCAGAAAGGTGCTGTTGCTTCTCTGACTTCCGTTGCTAAACTGCCGTTTGCCTACGCTAAAGATGGTATCTCTTACACCTTCTCTATCGTTCCGAACGCACTGGGTAAAGACGATGAAGTTCGTAAGACTAACCTGGCAGGTCTGATGGATGGTTACTTCCACCATGAAGCGTCCATCGAAGGTGGTCAGCACCTGAACGTGAACGTAATGAACCGCGAAATGCTGCTCGATGCGATGGAACATCCGGAAAAATATCCGCAGCTGACCATCCGTGTATCTGGCTACGCAGTACGTTTTAACTCCCTGACTAAAGAACAGCAGCAGGACGTTATTACCCGTACTTTCACTCAGACCATGTAATTGGTGTAACCCGATGGCATTCGGGTTGCATGCATCAAGGCGGCAAGCGCGAATCCCGATGAGCTTACTCACGTAAGTGATTCGGGTGAGTAAACGAAGCCAACAAAGATGCAGCCTGAAAGACGACGGGTATTGACTGAAATCGCGATTTAAAAAGCGTACAATAAAGGCTCCACACAAGTGGGGCCTTTTTAACACCCCTCTCCAGTCTGCTTTGCCAGATATCTATGCCAAAACGATGGATATCAGCCAAAATAGACTTAAACACAGCCGGTGAGCTGTGCATCAATACAGGCCCCGGATGGGCCACATCTGGAGAAAACACCGCAATGTCAGTTATTGGTCGCATCCACTCCTTTGAATCCTGTGGTACCGTTGATGGCCCGGGTATCCGCTTTATCACCTTCTTCCAGGGCTGCCTGATGCGTTGCCTGTATTGCCATAACCGCGATACCTGGGACACCCATGGCGGCAAAGAAATCACCGTCGAAGACCTGATGAAAGACGTGGTGACTTATCGTCACTTTATGAATGCGTCCGGCGGCGGCGTGACTGCCTCTGGCGGAGAAGCCATTTTGCAGGCAGAGTTTGTCCGCGACTGGTTCCGCGCTTGCAAAAAAGAGGGCATTCATACCTGTCTTGATACGAATGGCTTTGTTCGCCGTTACGATCCGGTGATTGATGAGCTGCTGGAAGTGACTGATCTGGTGATGCTCGATCTCAAACAGATGAATGATGAAATTCATCAGGATCTGGTGGGCGTTTCCAATCACCGTACGCTGGAATTCGCGAAATACCTGGCGAATAAAAACATTAAGGTCTGGATCCGCTACGTTGTTGTTCCGGGCTGGTCTGACGATGACGACTCCGCGCATCGCCTCGGTGAATTTACCCGCGATATGGGCAATGTCGAGAAAATCGAACTGCTGCCTTACCATGAGCTGGGTAAACACAAATGGGTAGCGATGGGTGAAGAGTACAAACTGGATGGCGTTCATCCGCCGAAGAAAGAGACCATGGAGCGCGTGAAAGGCATCCTGGAACAGTATGGTCACAAAGTGATGTATTAATTAAAACGCCCGGTTTCCCGGGCGTTATTATTTTATTTGAATACACCATTAATAATTGCCGTCACAACGGCAGTACTCAGCGCCACCAAAACTAAGTCGTCGCCTACAATTCGCCATTCATATCCCGGATAGGATGGTAACTGCCCCAGCATAGACGCAGGCACCGTTTTCTTCGCAATACCTGGCGGTAGTGCTTTACCGCGCGCAACGTTTTTTGCGATTCCCGGCGGCAAAGAGTCATAGCCCGTCAAGCCATAATTCACAGCCAGCGTACGCGCACGGTCGTAGCTGACATTCACTGAAACGTCATTACCGTCTTTTTGTTTAGCGGATTTGTGTTGATTATTTGCCGAATGATTTCCGTTATCACCATGTGAGCCGGAATTACCATGGTTGCCGCTATTGCCCTGCCCTCCGCCATTACCATTCCCATTACCGGGATTAGCCATAGCAGGTATTGATACGAGGGAACACGCGAGAAAAACAGCCAATGCGGCAGTATTTAAACGACGTAAAGACATCATGATGGAGGCCTTCTTAAAGTGAGTCCAGGCGCAGAATATCTAACATATTCAACGGGTCACAATAGGGAGAACTCCCATAATGGATAATTTTCGTCTGTAAAGAGAAAAAGCCTGCGTATGCAGGCTTAAAATCAGGCATGCGCCACTGGCGTTGGATGCTGACCAGCTTTACGCATCAGCATTAGCAGATAGATAAAGGACACGCTGGCAATCATGATAAACAGCAGACTGTCGGAATAGCTCTGCATCAGCATTGCGGTCAGCGTTGGTCCTGAGAGGCTGCCAACAGTATAGCTCAGCAGCAAAGCCTGGTTCATCGCCACCAGTTGATGGTATTCGACTTTTTCGCAGGCCCACGCCATCGCCACCGGATAGAGCGTGAAACCGGCAGTCCCCAATACAAACAACGCCGGGGCCATAGCCGCGTTGCTGAGCATTGCGAAACAACCAAGGATCACAACAAAGACCTGAACACGCAGCACCAGCAGTCGTCCAAAACGATCTGCCAGGCGGCCAATTGGCCATTGCCCAATGATACCGGAACTCACCATTAACGCCATCCAGAACCCAATACCCGCATCACTGATGCCCTTATGGTTCAGATAAAGCGGCATCAGCCCATACAAGGAGCCCAGAATGATCCCGGAAATAATGCAGCCATTAACGCCAAGCCGCGCCTGACGCAGGCGAAGCATAGGCCAGATTGCCGTAGTACCGTGAGATTCATCGCGCTGCTCCATAATGCGCGTGAAGAGTAACGGTAAAATCCCCGCCAGTATTAACCCCACCGCCCAGGGCAGCACATGCATCAGTTCAGTGGACAGTTTGCTCACCATCAACTGTCCCAGCACCGTGCCCACGTAATAGACCATCATATAGGCCGCCAGTAAGCGCCCGCGATTACGGGATGTTCCGCTGCACATCAATGCGCTTTCCACCACAACCCAAATCATTGCGCAACCGATACCCGCGACGAAACGCCAGCTAAGCCAGCTCCAGAAACCCACATTCAGCCCCAGCCCTGCGCAGCCAACCGCAAAGATGATGGATGCAATGTAATAACTGCGGTTAAACCCAAGCCGCTGGATCACACGCCCGGTCAGCAGTGTCCCCAATAAGTTGCCGGTAAAATAGGATGAACCGACCATACCAACCTGCCAGGTAGGCATGTTTTCATGGGCGAGCCAAAGCGGGACGAGCGTGTTCAGCACTGCAATCGCCAGCGTCAACAGCAGCAAGCCACAGAGCAACAAAAGCACTGGGCGAGTATAAGTGGGCATGGGTAAAAACCGTGAGGAAGTTCAAGATTCGTGCGCATCATGCCACTGGCAAAAACATTGTCAATCTACCACTTTTATCCATCGGTACGTTTTACGGCAGGACGATATATAAAATTAATCCAGCGAAGTTTCCGTAGGGTTAAAAGTTTCATTACGTGATTGATTAGACAGGCTTATATCAGAATGACATCGACAGGGTTCAGTTGAAAAAATTCATGATGATTTCTTGTGAAAACAGCCCTGAAAAGCCGGGACTTCCGCCCCGGCTATTATAACGTTACCCTGCCACCGCCATACCCACGGTCATGTGCAGGCCGTAAAATACACCACGACCAATCATTTCCCCCACCAGCACCAGGACAAATGCCAGACTCAGTAACGGGACCGCCGGGTAGTGGCCTTTCAGTTGCGGTGCCACCCAGCATACTACAGCCAGGACCAGCGCAACGACGCGCCATGCCATTAACGCCCCGTAATCCGGTACCAGCGCAGACGCCTGCTGGACGGAGCTATGAACAGACGCGAGTTCACTTCCCTGTATCAGCACGACAACCATACTGGCAACCAGTGCAAGCAAAGTAATCACTGGCAGCAGTCGCATTGCCCAACCTTCAACGCCCACTATTCGCAGCAACAAATAGCCAAGTAGCGGGCCGCCAATGAATAGCGTCAGGAAGAAACTGAGCGGTGTCCAGAGCGTGTACCAGGTCGGTACCGTATCAATGGTGTTGTATACGCGCACCATCATCCAGACAAACACCACGCCCAGTACTGCCGTCACAATGAGCCACATCTGGCGCAAACCCTGCGACAATTTTCCTGCCATAGCCAGCAGCCAACCGATACCACCCACAGCAAAAAACAGCGATCCTGAGGCAATTTCATTGCTTAACGCTGAGGAGCCGACCCGGTTAAGGGAGTTCAGCG
Organism: Citrobacter sp. BDA59-3; assembly: GCF_015167655.1. Lineage (NCBI taxonomy): Bacteria > Pseudomonadati > Pseudomonadota > Gammaproteobacteria > Enterobacterales > Enterobacteriaceae > Citrobacter > Citrobacter sp. BDA59-3. Next base: position 1,753,158 of record NZ_CP063427.1, on the reverse strand, counting down.
CCCGCATTGGCGTACCAAGGTGCAGCATTGATGCGATAAAGCCAATACCCATCAGCACCCACAGACCGAACATCACGCGGACAATACGTTGCTGCGTCCCGGAGTGAGCATCTACTTTCAGGAGCGCCACAGCTAGTACAATGAAGCCACCCACCACACACTGGCCCAGGACAGTGAAGATCATCAGCGGCCATTCATGCCATCCGTTACCCATCTCACACCTCCAGCGGGTTTGCCAGATAGCCGGTAGTATCCCCTGTCGGGCGGCTGTTGGCGTTAGGTTTAATCACAATGCACGGCCTGGTGAAGTGCGCCCCCGGGAGCGGGGCGACAGCCGCCAGCTCACCGTATTTTTTACGCAACTCCTCAATGGGACCGAAGTCCAGCGCACGCAGTGGGCAGGATTCCACACAAATCGGCTTATGGCCCTCCGCGACACGACTGTAGCAGCCGTCGCATTTGGTCATATGGCCTTTTTCGGCGTTGAACTGCGGCGCGCCGTACGGGCAGGCCATGTGGCAGTAACGACAGCCGATGCAGATATCTTCGTCCACCACCACAAAGCCATCTTCGCGTTTGTGCATCGCTCCGCTGGGGCAGACTTTGGTACAGGCCGGATCCTCGCAGTGGTTACAGGCGATGGAGAGGTAATAGACGAAAACGTTCTGGTGCCAGACGCCGTTATCTTCCTGCCAGTCTCCCCCCGCGTATTCGTAAATGCGGCGGAAGCTGACATCCGGGGTTAAGTTCTTGTAATCCTTACACGCCAGCTCACAGGTTTTACAACCGGTGCAGCGTGCGGAGTCGATATAAAATCCATATTGCGTAGCCATCTTTTACTCCTTACGCCTTCTCGACCTGAACAAGGTTAGTGTGCGATGGGTTACCCTTCGCCAACGGTGAAGGACGCTGAGTCGTCAGGACGTTGATACTACCCGCCTGGTCTATGCCTTTCGCATTCGGCGCATACCAGGCGCCTTCGCTCAACGCGACGACACCCGGCATCATGCGCGGCGTCACCTTCGCTTCAATATGAACTTCGCCACGATCGTTAAAAATGCGTACGCGATCACCGTTGCTTATCCCACGTTTGCGCGCATCAATCGGGTTGATCCACATCTCCTGTCGACAGGCCGCTTTCAATACATCAACGTTGCCATAGGTCGAGTGCGTACGGGACTTATAGTGGAAACCAGTAAGCTGTAAGGGGAATGTTTTGTTCAGCGGATCGTTGTAACTCTCAAACCCTGGAGTATAAATCGGCAGCGGGTCGATAACATCCCCTTCCGGCAATTCCCAGGTCGCTGCGATCGTTGCCAGCGCTTCCGAATAGATCTCGATCTTACCTGACGGTGTGGTCAGCGGGTTGGCCTGTGGATCGTCGCGGAACCCTTTATAGGCGACATAGTGCCCATCCGGATCGCGCTGTTTGAACATTCCCTGCTGACGGAAGGTGTCAAAATCCGGCAAATCCGGGATCGCTTTGCGTGAAAGTCCGTGCAGGTGACGCATCCACTCTTCCTGCGTACGACCTTCGGTAAACTGCTGCTCAACGCCAAGACGTTTTGCCAGCCCGGACATCATGTCGTAGATGGTTTTACACTCGAAACGCGGCTTGATGACCTGATCATTAAAAATGACGTAAGACATATTGCCGCAGGAGGCATCCAGCGCGAAGTCCATCTGCTCAGACGCCGTGCAATCTGGCAGCAAAATATCGGCATATTTTGCTGATGACGTCATATGGCAATCAATCACCACAATCAGCTCGCATTTTTTATCATCCTGCAGGATGTTATGCGTACGGTTGATATCTGAATGCTGGTTGATGAGGCAGTTACCAGCATAGTTCCAGATCATCTTAATCGGCACGTCCAGCTTATCTTTACCACGCACACCATCACGCAGCGCCGTCATCTCAGGCCCGCGCTCAATGGCATCCGTCCATAAGAACATGGAAATACTGGTTTGTACCGGATTGTCCAGCGTCGGCATCCGTTCGAATGGCAGGGCGTAAGACCCCTCGCGCGCCCCTGTGTTGCCGCCGTGGATCCCGACATTGCCTGTCAGGATAGCCAGCATTGAAATTGCACGGGTCGCAATCTCACCGTTGGCATGGCGCTGTGGCCCCCATCCCTGGCTGATAAACGCGGGTTTGGTGCTACCGATTTCTCGTGCCAGCCTCACAATGCGCTCAGCAGGCACACCGGTAATTGTCGACGCCCACTCAGGCGTTTTGGCCACACCGTCTTTCCCCTGCCCAAGAATATAGGCTTTGTAATGACCATTGGCAGGTGCACTGGCTGGCAACGTTTTTTCGTCATAACCAACGCAGTACTTATCGAGGAATGGCTGATCAACAAGGTTTTCCGTAATCAGCACCCATGCAATGCCATTTACCAGTGCGGCGTCTGTACCGGGACGAATGGGGATCCACTCATCTTCACGCCCTGCGCCGGTATCGGTATAACGCGGATCGACGATAATCATTCGGGCATTCGATTTTGCCCTCGCCTGTTCAAGATAATAGGTCACCCCGCCACCGCTCATACGCGTTTCGCCAGGGTTGTTACCAAATAGGACGACCAGTTTACTGTTTTCGATATCTGACGGACTGTTACCCGCCGCCCAGCCACCGTAAGTGTAATTAAGCCCCGCAGCAATTTGTGCCGAGGAGTAGTCGCCATAATGGTTAAGGTAACCGCCACAGCAGTTCATCAGGCGTGCCACCAGCGTTTTTCCCGGTGGCCACGAACGCGTCATTGTGCCGCCCAGCGTACCGGTACCATAATTCAGATAGATGGATTCGTTACCGTAGTCTTTAATAAGACGCGTCATATTCTGTGCGATCGTGTCGTAAGCTTCTTCCCAACTGATTCGCTCGAATTTACCTTCGCCGCGTTTGCCAACGCGCTTCATTGGATATTTCAGACGATCGGGGTTGTAGACACGACGGCGCATTGAGCGGCCACGAAGGCAGGCGCGAACCTGATGCAACCCCTCGTAGTTATCATCGCCAGTGTTGTCTGTTTCGACGTATTTAATCTCGCCATCCACGACATGCATGCGTAGCGGACATCGGCTACCGCAGTTGACCGTACAGGCACTCCAGACAACTTTTTCACTGGTGGAAGATGGGGAAATGGCGTCAGCGGCGCTGACGAGTCGGGAAAAAGGTAAAGTGAAGGCGCTTCCTGCCGCCGCGAGCCCGCCAATAGCGGTTGTTCTCATCAGCCCACGTCGACTCACCTCCACACCGAGTAGTGTATCGGGGGTCTTAGTTTTCATATGTACTCACTTTGCTTACAAAATTAAAATGCGAGTCCGATATATAATTTTCTATATAACGAAATCTCAACTTTTTAGTGATTTGTTCTGATTCGGCAAAATGAATCTTAACCTCATTAAAAGTGAGGTTATTATCGGGAATCAAGGTGGGCAAAAAAAAAGCGCCCGCAGGCGCTTTTTATAAGACGGGAGTGCTAGCCGATATACTCAAGCCCACGCATATAAGGACGCAGGACTTCCGGGATCTCAATCCGCCCGTCGGCTTGCTGATAGTTTTCCAGCACCGCAACCAGCGTACGACCGACCGCCAGACCGGACCCGTTCAGGGTATGTACCAGGCGTGTTTTTTTATCGGATTTGCTACGGCAACGAGCCTGCATACGGCGCGCCTGGAAGTCCCAGACGTTGGAGCAGGAGGAGATTTCACGATAGGTATTTTGCGCCGGCACCCACACTTCCAGGTCGAATGTTTTGCAGGCACCAAAACCCATGTCACCCGTGCAGAGTGCAACACGACGGTACGGCAGGCCGAGCAGCTCCAGCACTTTTTCCGCGTGACCGGTCATCTCTTCGAGTGCGGCCATAGAGTCTTCCGGACGAACAATCTGTACCATCTCGACTTTGTCGAACTGGTGCATACGGATCAGACCGCGCGTATCACGACCATAAGAACCGGCTTCTGAACGGAAGCATGGTGAATGCGCCGTCAGCTTAATCGGCAAGTCGTCTTCGTCGATGATTTCATCGCGAACAAGGTTAGTCAGCGGCACTTCTGCGGTCGGAATCAGCGCATAGTTACTGCTGTCAGCTTCTTCCTCCAGCGGACGCGTGTGGAACAGATCGCCCGCAAACTTCGGCAATTGCCCCGTACCGTACAGCGTATCCTGGTTAACCAGATATGGAACATAGGTCTCGCTATAGCCGTGCTGCTCGGTATGCAGGTCGAGCATAAACTGCGCCAGTGCACGATGCAGGTGAGCGATTTGACCTTTCATCACCACAAAACGGGAGCCGGTCAGTTTAACCGCAGCAGCAAAATCCAGCCCCGCGTGCATTTCGCCGAGCGAGACATGGTCACGAATTTCAAAGTCGAATTGACGCGGCGTACCCCAGCGTTTCACTTCAACGTTGTCGTTTTCATCTTTACCAACCGGAACGCTGCCATCCGGAATGTTGGGGATTGCCAGCGCGATATCACGGATTTCCGCCAGCAGCGTTTCCAGCTCGGCTTTCGCCGCGTCCAGTTGTTCACCCAGTTTGTTCACTTCCAGGCGTAATGGCTCAATGTCTTCCCCGCGCGCTTTCGCCTGGCCGATGGATTTCGATCGCGAGTTACGCTCTGCCTGCAGGTTTTCGGTGTTTACCTGCAAAACTTTGCGACGTTCTTCAAGAGCGCGCAATTTATCTACATCCAGCTTAAAGCCCCGGCGTGCCAGTTTTTCTGCGACTGCGTCTGGCTCGGTACGCAGCAGATTGGGATCGAGCATGCTTATCCTGTGCTTATCGAATTGAAAAAATGAGAAAGTGACCGCAGCCTGCGGCCACAGAGATACACCGACAACATTACCGCAACGCCACTCTCAGCGATAGCGTTTTGTGGGGCTTTTATGATCCTGTTCAGCGAGCCAGGCGAGCTTTTCGCCAATCTTGCCTTCAAGGCCTCTGTTTGTCGGATGATAATAGCGTGTTTGTGCTAACTCTTCGGGGAAATAAGACTCGCCAGCCGCATAGGCATTGGGTTCGTCATGAGCATAGCGATACTCCTGACCATAACCCATCTCTTTCATCAGTTTGGTTGGCGCATTACGTAAATGGACGGGAACGTCGTAATCCGGACGTTGGCGCGCATCAGCCAGCGCGGCTTTGAAGGCGGTATAAACCGCATTACTTTTCGGGGCACAGGCCAGATAAACAATTGCCTGCGCAATGGCCCGTTCACCCTCCGCAGGCCCAACGCGGGTGAAACAATCCCAGGCCGAAATAGCCACCTGCATCGCGCGCGGATCGGCGTTACCAACATCCTCAGACGCAATCGCCAGACAGCGGCGCGCCACGTACAAGGGATCGCCCCCGGCGCTGATAATACGTGCATACCAGTACAACGCCGCATCTGGCGCACTACCGCGCACCGACTTATGCAGCGCTGAGATCAAATCGTAGAAACGGTCGCCTTTGTTATCAAAACGCGCACTGCGCTCACCGGCAATCTCCGTCAGAAGCGAGGGTTGCAGGACGCGCTTACCGGAGTCATCCAACTCAGCCATGTCGGCCATCATTTCCAGCGTATTAAGCGCCCGGCGCGCATCGCCGTTGACCAGCTCAGCAATCGCGCGACGGGTCTCATCCGGCAGAGAAATATCCTGACCGCCATAGCCCCGCGCCTTATCTTCCATCGCTTGCGTTAATACCTGTTCAATATCCGCTGTCGTCAGAGATTTCAGCAGATAGACGCGCGCACGAGAGAGCAAAGCGGAATTGAGTTCAAATGAGGGATTTTCGGTGGTAGCGCCAATGAAAGTGATCGTACCGTCTTCAATATGGGGTAAAAAGGCATCCTGCTGGCTTTTGTTAAAGCGATGGACTTCATCAACAAACAGGATCGTGCGACGCCCCGCATTGCGATTTTGCCGGGCTCGCTCAATAGCTTCACGAATCTCTTTCACGCCCGATGTGACCGCAGAAATGCGTTCAACATCGGCACTGGCATAGCGGGCAATCACCTCTGCCAGCGTCGTTTTTCCCGTTCCGGGCGGTCCCCACAAAATCATCGAATGCAGATGACCGGCTTCAATCGCCCGAGGCAGGGGTTTACCCGGAGCCAGCAGATGTTGCTGACCTATATATTGCGCCAAATTTTCTGGCCGCATACGCGCGGCCAGAGGTTGAAACGCATTATCGGAAAAATCGAGCGACAGATTGCTCACGCATGCCTCTTACTTACGTTGATCGTCGACCGTTACGCCTTTTGGCGGAGTAAAGGTAAACTTAGCAGCATCTACCGTGCCATTTTGCTGGGCTTTTAGCTGGTAGTTACTTTTCTGGTCATCCTGCTCAATCGCGCTGAACTGGTGAATAGTGCCATCACTGCCAACGTTGATCGTGAACTGCTTGAGGTTGCCATTGCTGCTTTTTGGTGTCAGGACAAAATCATCGCCGTTCTGCTGAATATTGTACTGCTGCCAGTCGCTACTCTGGTTACGCGCAATCAGCATAAACGGTGTGTTGCTGGTAGCATCTTTCAGCCAGGTTGCCGTAGCCTGCTCAACAAAGGGGTTGTAGAACCACAATGTTTTCCCATCGGAAACAAGGACGCTCTCATCGGGTTGCGTCATGTGCCAGTTGAACAGATTTGGACGCTTGACCCACAAATCGCCCTGACCTTCCTGTACCGCCGCACCGCTTCCGTCCGTCACTTTTTGGGTGAAGCTCGCATGAAAACTGTTCACTTTGTCGAGACGGCTTTTCAGATCGCTGGAAGCATCCGCCCACACGCTGCTCACCATAAAGCTGCCAAGTAACGCACAGGTTATCGCGATTTTTTTCATTGTTTTTCCTCAAAAACGTCGCTCCCGGTAAGGGAGAACACTTCTGTCACTCTAAAAGCTCATTGCCACAAGTGACAGAAGAAAAGACTGAATTTTTACGGCTTTACCGATCTTTGCAATCACTCGAACGGCGGAGGCGCTAACACCTCACGATTGCCATTGTGCCCCTGCTCGCTGACGATGCCCTGCGCTTCCATTTGCTCAATGATACGCGCCGCACGGTTATAACCGATACGGAACTGACGCTGTACGCCAGAGATAGAAGCCTTGCGTTTTTCGGTGACGAAATTTACCGCCTGGTCGAATAACGGATCCAGCTCTTCACCACCGTCAAAACCACCGCCGCCGCCCCCTTCGCTTTCGCTATCAGAGGTAATACCATCAACGTATTGCGGACGGCCGCGCGCTTTCCAGTCCTGCACCACGGCATGCACTTCCTGGTCACGCACAAACGCACCATGGACACGTACCGGCATGGTCGAGTTTGGCCCTGAGTAAAGCATATCCCCCATTCCCAGCAGCGATTCTGCACCGCCCTGGTCAAGGATGGTACGGGAGTCGATTTTGCTCGACACGGTAAAAGCAATACGGGTCGGGATGTTGGCTTTAATCAGACCGGTGATAACGTCAACAGAAGGACGCTGCGTAGCCAGCACCAGGTGAATACCCGCAGCACGCGCTTTCTGCGCCAGGCGAGCAATCAGCTCTTCCACCTTTTTACCCACCGTCATCATCAGGTCGGCAAATTCATCGACCAGCACGACGATGTACGGCAGTTTTTCCAGCACCGGATGCTCAATCGCCATGCTGTCACCCGGTTTCCAGTATGGATCCGGGATTGGACGGCCCATTTTCGCCGCTTCGGCGATTTTGTCGTTATAACCCGCGAGATTACGCACGCCAAGCGCCGACATCAGTTTGTACCGACGTTCCATCTCATTAACGCTCCAGCGCAATGCGTTGGCAGCGTCTTTCATGTCGGTGACCACCTCAGTCAGCAAATGCGGGATACCTTCGTACACGGAAAGTTCCAGCATTTTTGGGTCGATCATGATGAATTTCACGTCTTCCGGCTGCGCTTTGTAGAGCATGCTGAGGATCATGGCGTTAACCCCAACGGATTTACCAGAACCCGTGGTCCCTGCAACTAACAGATGGGGCATTTTGGCCAAATCAGCAATCACCGGCTCGCCACCGATATCGTTGCCCAACACGACGGTCAAAGGCGACGGGCTTTCGCGGAATTTCGCGCAGTCCAGCACTTCGCGCAGATAGACGGTCTGACGCTTTTTGTTCGGTAACTCCAGACCAACGTAAGGTTTGCCTGGAATCACTTCTACAACACGAACCGCCGCGGTCGACAGGGAACGCGCCAGGTCACGCGACAGGTTAGAAATTCGTGCCGCTTTCACGCCCGGCGCCAGGTTCAGTTCAAAACGTGTAATCACCGGACCCGGAGAGTAGTTCACCACGTCAGCTTTAATACGGAAATCGGCCAGGCGCGCCTCCACCAGACGGGCCATTTGCTCCAGCGCGAAAGTATCAACCGGTTCAACCTCAGCTGGCGGTGGCGTCAGCAAATCCAGCGAAGGCAGCAGTGTCGTCGGTTTCGGCAACGGGCGGCTATCGCCGTTACGCATCAACAGCGGATGAATCAGGCTTTCCTGAGACGCAGGTGATTGTGGTCTGGCCGCTGCAGGTTGCGTATGGACAGGCGCGGAAGGCTGAGCAGAATAATTTACAGCAGGCTGCTGCGTTGGCTGTTCAGCTTCTGGCATCACGCCGGGCGTAAATAATGGCTCGCCAGGGCCATCATCCACCAGCGCTTTAAACGGCGAGAATGCAAAGTCATCAGCTGAAAAGACATGAGCCCCTGTCGGCTGTTCACCGGAATAGCGCTGCTGCTGGGTGGCGGCAAACTGACGCGCCAGTTCAGCCTCTTCGGCCTCATCGTCATCAAGAATGGGTGCTGTCGTATCGTGCTGATACTCCTCGCCATAGCGGTTCTGCTGACTGGTCGCGAACTGTTGCGCCAACTCATGTTGTTGCAGCATGTCGGCATCGTCATCATCCAGAGCACCATTTTGTTGGCGCCCGGCTTCACGCGCACGCTCTTCTGCCATGCGCTGCGATGGCAGTTTGATGCCATAGGAAGCCAGTTCACGACGTGTGGGCACGCGGACACGGTTCGGGCGCGGCAGTTGTGGTCCAATGCCCTCTTTCACCTGCGGACGAACAGCACCACCATCGGCAAGACTAAACACCGGCGCAGTAGCCGCTGTCGCAGCGACATCTTTTGCACCTGCAACAACAGGCGCGACTGTCGGCGCAACGCTGGATTCAACAGGCGTTGTCGGCGCAGCAGGAACAGAAGGCATCGCTGGCGCGACCGGACGCGTCGGTTCTTGTATCGGTTCCGGGATGGGCTGATACCAGGCGGCAAGCTGTTCACGCTCACGTGCTCGCTGGGCTTCAACCTCTTCAAAATAGTAAAGTGGCGGGCGCGTCTGCTTCACCTCTTCTACCACTTCCGGCTCAATCTCTGGCGCTGGCGCGGGCTCTTCGTATTGAGGCTCTTGCCACGCCTGATATGCTTGCGGCTGTGGTGCGACAGGCGGCGCTTCCGGCTGCCACTCATTATTCTGTGCGGGCGCGGCGTAATGCGAAAGCGGAACCTGCTCGGGCTCTGGCTCATATTGCGCCGGATAGTTGCCAGAAGCTGGCTGCCACGGCGGCGTTTCCAGCGGAGGCTGGACCACCGGGCTGGCTGGCGCAGCATACGCCTGTGCCGCTGTCATGGCTGCAGCGGCGGCTGAAACAGGTTCGGTTGCGCGTTGCCCGCTTAACAGCGGATCGTAAGCGTCGATATCCGGTTGTGTGGCTCTATTGCCTGAAAACAGGACATCATCAGCATCTGCTGCGACACCGCGGGCACTGTAGTCAATCTCCTCTTCATCATCATCCATCCGTTTTCCGGAGAACAATGCTGCGTCGGTTTTACGGCCAAGTGGGTTGGCGAATTTCTCCGCGACGCGTTTACGGCGCGCCAGTGCTCCACGCAGAATACGGGCACGACGCGATTCGCGCGGGGCTGCGGGCTCGTCGTCGTACTCCTCTTCTTCTTCATATTCCTCTTCATCAACCCAGGTATCGTCACGGCGCGTGCGATTACTGGCGAAGGTGAGAATACCGAGAATAATGCCACCGAGTTTTTCAGCAATGGTCACCCAGGACCAGCCGGTAAACAGCGTGAGCCCGGCTGCCCAGACACACAATAAGGCGATGGTGCCCCCGCTGCTATGCAGCAATGGTTGCAACGTTGTGCTCAGCAAACTACCGATGACGCCGCCAGAGGCGAAATACCAGATATCATCAGCGTTGATAGCCGCCAGACCGCAAGAGGTCAGGATCAGCGCCAGCGCGCCAATAAGACGTAATGAAACGGCGAAATAATCGATAAAGTCTTCATTGGCACGATGTCGATAAGCAAACCAGCAACCCCCGATGATAATCACCGGCAGGGTGTAAGCCATTACACCGAAAATGAAGAATAACGTATCCGCGAGCCACGCTCCCGGTGCGCCACCCAGATTATGTATGGGTTCATGCCACGCGGTTTGCGACCAACTGGGATCCGAAGGATTAAAACTAATGAGGGCCGCCATTAACCAGACGGCAAACAGAGAAACAAGGATCAGCAACGCCTCAAGGAGTCGACGCCCGCTGCTTAGCTTGGTTAGTGTGACTTCTTTGTCTTCTGTGTATTCCTGGCTCAAGTAAGGCTCTCCAGCTAAAACGGACAACAGCGCCGGGTAACCCCGGCACTGTTGCTGTATGGATTAACAGGAGTGTAATCAAAAAAAGCTGATTTTGCACCTGTTCCGTATTAGCGCGTCTTGATAACCAGACGGTTGCTCTGTTTGACTTCTTCCATCACCACATAAGTACGGGTGTCATTCACGCCCGGCAGTCGCAGCAGGGTTTCCCCTAGCAGTTTGCGATAAGCAGACATATCCGGCACACGTGTTTTCAACAGGTAGTCGAAATCACCGGACACCAAATGACACTCTTGAATTTCTTCAAGTTTTTGTACTGCGGCGTTAAATTGCTCAAACACATCCGGGGCGCCACGATTCAGAGTAATCTCAACAAATACCAGAAGTGATGCATCCAGATAATGCGGGTTCAGCAGCGCTGTATAGCCCTGAATGAAGCCCTGTCTTTCCAGCCTGCGCACGCGCTCAAGGCACGGCGTAGGAGAAAGTCCCACTCGTTTAGAAAGCTCGACGTTGGAAATACGCCCATCTTTTTGCAATTCGTTCAGAATATTACGATCAATGCGGTCGAGATCTTTGCCAGGGCGCTTCTTGCTATCTACCATTATTATTGTCTCTCTGTATTCCTTCCCTACTCCTGTCTTGACCCTGTGCACTTCACTGTTCAGGGTCTTTGCCCGTCGCTTTACGTGCGGGTTAATAACGATAACGCCACATGTAATCCCAGGGTCTGCATTAAGAAGTCCGTTGCCATACGGCAGCTATCGACATCACGAATGGCGTCTGTCCACGCCATGCGTAGATTTCGCTAGCCCGGTAAAAATGGTATTTACATGCATGAATTTGCATCACGCGCGAAACACTGCTTTTTTTCTTCCTTTGATGTTTTCGCAAATGCGCAGGGGATTGTCAAAGCAAAACATCTTTTTTTAGTACAACATGCCAGATATTCATCATCACCCTTAGGCAATACTCATTTAATCACCTTATAACGGCCCGTTTTTCAGTAGAAATAGTTATATTTAGGATCTCACTCAGCGTTAAATGATTAGTGCCATCTATTACACATATCGTTAACAAAACCGCTGTGCCCTTTTTTTACGCCTGTAAATTCCCTACAATCCAGCCCAATGTCTGCCAAACAATAATGAGGATCTCATGGGTACGGCCAAACACAGTAAGCTGCTTATCCTTGGTTCAGGGCCTGCGGGATACACCGCTGCGGTCTATGCTGCACGTGCAAACCTGGAACCGGTGTTAATTACCGGTATGGAGAAAGGCGGTCAGCTCACCACGACCACTGAGGTGGAAAACTGGCCAGGCGACCCGCACGATCTGACCGGGCCGCTCCTGATGGAGCGCATGCATGAACATGCCGCAAAATTTGATACCGAAATTTTGTTCGATCATATCAATAAGGTTGATCTGCAAAACCGTCCGTTCCGTCTTATCGGTGATAGCGGCGAATATACCTGTGATGCGTTGATTATCGCCACCGGCGCCTCCGCGCGTTATTTGGGTCTGCCATCTGAGGAAGCATTTAAAGGCCGCGGTGTTTCTGCCTGCGCCACCTGCGATGGTTTCTTCTATCGCAATCAGAAAGTCGCGGTCATCGGTGGGGGTAATACTGCCGTTGAAGAAGCGCTGTACCTGGCAAACATCGCCTCTGAGGTACACCTGATTCACCGTCGTGATTCTTTCCGCGCGGAGAAAATCCTGATTAAACGTCTGATGGATAAAGTGGCCAGTGGCAATATCGTGCTGCACACCAACCGCACCCTGGAAGAGGTGACGGGCGATCAGATGGGCGTTAGCGGTCTGCGCATTCGCGATACCGAAAATGCGGATAATATTGAATCACTGGATGTCGCCGGCCTGTTTGTCGCTATTGGACACAGCCCGAACACCGCCATTTTTGATGGTCAACTTGAACTGGAAAATGGCTACATCAAAGTACAGTCAGGTATTCATGGCAATGCCACCCAGACCAGTATTCCAGGCGTTTTCGCCGCGGGTGATGTGATGGATCATATCTATCGTCAGGCGATCACCTCGGCCGGTACCGGCTGTATGGCGGCACTGGATGCAGAACGTTACCTTGATGGGTTAGCACAAAGTAAATAAACGTTACAACTCAGTAACAAAGGTAAATAAGGCGACTATAAGTCGCCTTTATTTTTGCGCCGATGTAACATTGCGAAGCTCAAAATTTCCGATAACTTCACCTGCAAAGCGCGCAATGAATAAAACCCGTCAACAAGAGTTAACCCGCTGGTTAAAACAGCAAAGTGTCATTTCCCGTCGCTGGCTTATGATGTCTCGCCTGCTGGGCGTGGTGAGTGGCGTTCTTATCGTTGCTCAGGCCTGGATACTCGCCAAAATCCTGAATCATATGATTATGGAAAATATCCCGCGCGAAGCATTGCTGCTGCCTTTTGCCTTGTTGGTGCTGATTTTTGTTTTACGCAGTTGGGTCGTCTGGTTGCGTGAGCGCGTCGGTTTTCATGCCGGCGTCCACATCCGTTTCGAAATACGCCGTCAGGTGCTCGACAGGTTACAGCAAGCTGGTCCAGCGTGGATTCAGGGTAAGCCCGCAGGCAGTTGGGCTACGCTTATCCTCGAGCAAATCGACGATATGCATGATTTTTATGCACGTTATCTGCCTCAGATGGCACTGGCAGCCAGTGTACCGTTGCTGATTGTCATTACCCTCTTTCCAATTAACTGGGCCGCAGCCTTGATTCTGCTGGCAACCGCGCCGCTCATTCCGATCTTTATGGCGATGGTGGGGATGGGCGCAGCCGATGCGAACCGACGCAACTTCAAAGCACTGGCGCGCCTGAGCGGCCATTTCCTTGACCGCTTACGCGGCATGGAGACGCTGCGTATCTTCGATCGTGGCGCAGCTGAGACAGAAAATATTCGTCAGGCCTCAGAGGATTTTCGCAGCCGTACGATGGAAGTCCTGCGTATGGCGTTTCTCTCCTCCGGCGTGCTGGAGTTTTTCACCTCGTTGTCCATCGCTCTGGTGGCCGTCTATTTTGGCTTCTCTTACCTGGGCGAACTCAATTTTGGCCATTACGGCACGGGCGTAACGCTGTTTGCCGGTTTCCTGGCCCTGATTCTGGCTCCGGAGTTCTTCCAGCCGCTGCGCGATCTGGGGACGTTCTATCACGCGAAAGCCCAGGCTATTGGTGCCGCCGACAGCCTGAAAACCTTTATGGAAGCGCCACTTGCCCATCCGCAGCGTGGCGATATCACGCTGAAAGCAGATGAGGCGGTGAGCATCACAGCGGAAGATCTGGTTCTCAAATCGCCAGAAGGCAGCGTCCTTGCCGGGCCACTGAACTTTACGCTGCCAGCCGGTCAGCGCGTGGTGCTGGTGGGGAAAAGCGGCTCCGGTAAGAGTTCGCTGGTGAATGCCCTTTCCGGGTTCCTGCCGTATGAGGGCTCCCTGCGGATAAATGGCATTGAGTTACGAGACCTGGACCCGGAGAGCTGGCGTCAGCTTATCAGTTGGGTCGGGCAAAACCCGCAGCTTCCGGCCACCACATTACGGGAAAATATCCTCCTGTCTCGCCCGGATGCCAGCGCCGCTGAATTGCAGGCCGTGCTGGATAAAGCCTGGGTGAGCGAATTTTTACCGCTCTTACCACAAGGGCTGGAAACAGCTTGTGGCGATCAGGGAACGCGTCTTTCCGTAGGCCAGGCCCAGCGCGTTGCGGTTGCCCGCGCCCTGCTTAACCAATGCCAGCTATTGCTGCTCGATGAACCCGCCGCCAGCCTTGACGCGCACAGTGAACAGCGCGTGATGCAAGCGCTTAATGATGCCTCACTGAACCAGACGACGCTGATGGTGACACATCAGTTAGAAGGGCTGGCCGACTGGAGCGCAATATGGGTCATGGATGACGGAAAAATCATCGAACAGGGGACTTTCGCGGAACTCTCCACAGCGCAGGGAGCCTTTGCCGCGCTCCTCGCCCATCGCCAGGAGGACATTTAAATGCGCGCGCTTCTGCCCTATCTCGCTCTGTATAAACGCCACTTCTGGCTGCTGTTGCTGGGTGTGATCCTCGCGATTGTGACACTGCTGGCCAGTATCGGACTGCTGACATTGTCCGGATGGTTTTTATCTGCCTCCGCGGTGGTCGGCGCCGCCGGACTCTACAGCTTTAATTACATGCTCCCGGCTGCGGGGGTTCGCGGTGCCGCGATTACCCGTACCGCCGGGCGCTATTTTGAACGGCTGGTCAGCCACGATGCAACCTTCCGCGTACTGCAACATCTGCGCGTCACTACATTCAGCAAACTGCTGCCGCTCTCTCCTGCCGGCCTGTCACGTTTTCGCCAGGGGGAGTTACTCAATCGCGTGGTTGCTGATGTCGACACGCTTGACCACTTGTATCTGCGCGTGATTTCACCTCTTGTTGGCGCTCTTGTGGTAATTGTTGTGGTCACCGTCGGGCTAAGCGTACTGGATGTCCCACTGGCCCTGATGCTGGGTGGAATTATGCTGGCTACGCTGATTATCCTGCCGCCGCTCTTTTATCGTGCCGGGAAACCCACCGGCGAAAATCTGACGCAGCTTCGCGGACAATACCGTCAGCAGTTAACCACCTGGCTACAGGGCCAGGCGGAACTCACGATTTTCGGCGCCAGCCAGCGCTACCGCGAACAGATGGAAAATACGGAACTAAGCTGGCATGACGCCCAGCGTCGCCAGTCCGATCTGACTGCCGCGTCCCAGGCAGTGATGTTACTGATTGGCGCGATTGCAGTGCTGACTATGCTGTGGTTCGCCGCAGGCGGCGTGGGCGATAACACGCAGCCAGGTGCGCTTATTGCCCTTTTCGTGTTCTGTGCTTTAGCGGCTTTTGAAGCGCTGGCCCCGGTTACCGGTGCATTCCAACACCTTGGACAAGTTATCGCCTCGGCGATACGGATTACGCAAATTACCGACTGTCCGCCGGAAGTGCAGTTCCCGCAAACCTCAGCGATGGCCCCCACTACGGTCAATATCAACCTGCAGGACATCTCATTTAGCTATCCTGAGCAACCGCAAAAGGCGCTGGATGGCATTAGCCTGTCTATTGCCGCTGGCGAACATGTTGCTGTGCTGGGGCGCACAGGGTGTGGTAAATCAACGCTGCTCCAGCTGTTAACGCGTGCCTGGGACCCGCAGCACGGCGAGGTATTACTCAACGGAGTGCCGCTGACTCAATATGGGGAAACGGCGCTACGTGCGAGTATCAGTATGGTACCGCAACGTGTGCATCTGTTCAGCGCAACGCTGCGCGATAATCTGCTGTTGGCCGCACCGCAGGCAACTGATGAGGCGCTGGCTGATGTACTTACCCGCACGGGTCTTGAGAAATTACTCGATGACAGCGGCCTGAATGCCTGGCTGGGTGAAGGCGGTCGTCAACTGTCCGGCGGTGAGCTTCGCCGTCTGGCTATCGCACGAGCGTTATTGCACGATGCGCCGCTGGTCCTGCTGGATGAGCCGACCGAGGGGCTTGATGCTGCCACGGAGAGCCAAATCCTTGAGTTACTTGAAGAAGTGATGCAGAAAAAAACCGTGCTTATGGTGACACATCGCCTGCGTGGACTGAGTCGCTTTGATCAGATAATTGTGATGGACAACGGACAAATAATTGAGCAAGGTAATCACGCAGCGTTAATGGCAAAACAGGGTCGATACTACCAGTTTAAGCAACGTCTGTAGTCTATGGATGTCGTCATTTTCAGCCGCCCATTAAGGGGTGATTCTAAAGTGCTGTGCCGGATGTGACGATATATATGGGGTATTCCTTGTTGCGTTGTGGAGCGTTGTGTCATGCGCCTGGTCCAGCTGTCTCGTCATACCCTTGCGTTCCCTTCGCCGGAAGCGGCGTTGCGTGAACCAAATGGCTTGTTGGCACTGGGTGGGGATCTTAGCCCTGCCCGTCTCCTGATGGCGTATCAACGCGGTATCTTCCCGTGGTTTTCGCCAGGCGATCCCATTCTCTGGTGGTCGCCAGACCCACGTGCTGTGCTGTGGCCGACAGAGTTTCATGTCAGCCGTAGTATGAAGCGTTTTCACAAATCGTCCCCCTATCGCGTTACGATCAATCATGCCTTTGGGCGGGTAATCGACGGCTGCACAGAGGATCGTGATGAGGGAACCTGGATCACACCGGATGTGGTGCTGGCTTATCACCGACTGCATGAGTTAGGACATGCCCATTCAATTGAAGTCTGGGAGGAGGATGAACTGGTCGGTGGCATGTACGGCGTATCGCAGGGGAGATTGTTTTGCGGCGAGTCGATGTTCAGCCGCCGCGTTAACGCATCCAAAACCGCGTTAATGGTGTTCAGCCATGCCTTCGCTCGCGATGGGGGTCAATTGATTGATTGCCAGGTGCTGAACTCGCATACCGCCTCGCTGGGCGCCGTGGAAATTCCGCGGCGCGAGTACCTTGAATGGCTTAGAAAGCTCCGTTTGCAAAAGCTCCCTTCCCATTTCTGGGTGCCCAGGGAACTGTTTTTACCCGCCTGATGAATGTTTTCGGCACATTTTTTATCAGGGTGTTATAATGGACGCTCAGAGCAGCTTCTGCCTGTTACCCCGCCACCATTCGGGAAAGCTTGTATCAGGGACGTCCTTCATTTCCTTCTTCGTTCCCCTTTACACGTTGCGCATATTGCGTGCCGTGAGTGTGGCGTGAGGGTAATGCGCAAAAGCCGCTTTGCTGCGTTTTATCGCACAAATCTTTACTTAACAGACGAACTTCGGCATTATCTTGCCGGTTCAAAAAAATATGGTAGTGATACCCCCGAGGATTAGATGGCCAAAGAAGACAATATTGAAATGCAGGGCACCGTTCTGGAAACGTTGCCTAATACTATGTTCCGCGTAGAACTGGAAAACGGTCACGTGGTCACTGCGCATATCTCCGGTAAAATGCGTAAAAACTACATCCGCATTCTGACGGGCGACAAAGTGACAGTTGAGCTGACCCCGTACGACCTGAGCAAAGGCCGCATTGTCTTCCGTAGCCGTTAATTATTGAAGCACGCACGTGCAAGAATTTGAGAGCCGGACGCGCAGTCCGGCTTTTTTCGTTTCCGAATACGATGCGCCCCGCTTTTCGGGGATGATGCCAACATCAACACCAGTATGCTACGCATAAAAAAACCGGACATCAGTCCGGTTTTTTATTTCAGGCAGGAAGATTAATGTGCGGCTTCCGGTTTGTGCTTTTGTGCACTCTGGAAGTCATATTTCAGCTCATCTTTCTCTTTATCCAGCGTTACCGTTACCTGGCCGCCATCAACCAGCGAACCAAACAGCAGTTCATTGGCGAGCGGTTTTTTCAGGTTATCCTGGATGACGCGTCCCATTGGACGTGCCCCCATCGCACGGTCATAGCCTTTTTCTGCCAGCCAGTTGCGCGCATCCTGACTGACTTCCAGCGACACGCCTTTCTGATCCAACTGCACCTGGAGCTCGACGATAAATTTGTCGACCACCTGATGGATCACCTCAGTCGACAAGTGATCGAACCAGATGATGTTGTCCAGACGGTTGCGGAACTCCGGCGTAAAGATCTTTTTGATCTCTTCCATCGCATCGGTACTGTTATCCTGGTGGATAAGACCAATCGATTTACGTTCAGTTTCACGCACCCCGGCGTTGGTGGTCATCACCAGCACCACATTGCGGAAGTCCGCTTTGCGCCCGTTGTTATCGGTCAGCGTACCGTTATCCATGACCTGCAACAGCAGGTTAAAGACATCCGGATGCGCTTTCTCGATCTCATCAAGCAGCAGGACCGCATGAGGATGTTTAATGACCGCATCCGTCAGTAAGCCGCCCTGATCAAAGCCGACATATCCTGGAGGCGCACCAATCAAACGGCTGACGGTATGACGCTCCATATATTCGGACATATCAAAACGCAGCAGTTCGATGCCCAGCGCTTTGGAAAGCTGGACCGTCACTTCGGTTTTCCCGACCCCGGTAGGACCGGCAAACAGGAAGGAGCCGACCGGCTTATGATCGTGGCCCAGACCCGCACGGCTCATCTTGATGGCTTCGGTTAATGCCTCAATGGCTTTATCCTGCCCAAAGACCAGCATTTTCAGGCGATCGCCGAGATTTTTCAGCGTATCGCGATCGCTTTGCGATACACTCTTCTCAGGAATACGCGCGATGCGGGCCACCACCGATTCGATATCCGCCACGTTGATGGTTTTTTTACGCTTGCTGACGGGCATCAGTCGTGCACGCGCGCCTGCTTCGTCAATCACATCAATCGCTTTATCCGGCAGATGACGATCGTTGATGTATTTCACCGCCAGTTCCACCGCCGCACGCACCGCTTTCGCGGTATAGCGTACGTCATGGTGTGCTTCGTATTTCGGTTTCAACCCATTGATAATCTGCACAGTCTCTTCGACAGAGGGTTCAGTAATATCAATTTTCTGGAAACGACGCGCCAGCGCACGATCTTTCTCAAAAATGTTGCTGAATTCCTGATAGGTCGTCGACCCCATTACGCGAATCTTACCGCTGGAGAGCAACGGTTTGATCAGGTTAGCGGCATCCACCTGTCCACCCGACGCGGCACCCGCACCGATAATGGTATGGATTTCGTCGATAAACAGAATGCTGTTGCTGTCCTGCTCAAGCTGTTTCAACAACGCTTTGAAACGCTTCTCAAAGTCACCGCGGTATTTTGTGCCCGCCAGCAGAGAACCGATATCCAGCGAATAGACGGTGCAATCGGCCATAATTTCAGGCACGTCACCCTGCACAATACGCCATGCCAGACCTTCGGCAATCGCCGTCTTACCGACACCGGATTCTCCCACCAACAACGGGTTATTTTTACGGCGACGACAGAGAACCTGAACAGTGCGCTCAAGCTCTTTGTCACGCCCAATCAACGGGTCAATACCGCCGACACGAGCAAGCTGATTGAGATTGGTGGTGAAGTTTTCCATACGTTCCTCCCCGCCTGCTTGCTCTTCATTATTCGCCTGACTGCTTGAATCAGAAGAGGATTGTCCCGGCTCGTCTTTACGTGTGCCGTGAGAGATGAAGTTAACCACGTCAAGGCGGCTCACTTCATGTTTGCGTAGCAGATAAGCCGCTTGCGACTCCTGCTCGCTGAAAATGGCAACCAGCACGTTCGCCCCGGAAACTTCGCTACGACCGGAGGACTGAACGTGAAACACCGCGCGCTGTAAGACACGCTGGAAGCTGAGCGTCGGTTGAGTATCGCGCTCCTCTTCACTCATCGGCAGGACGGGTGTGGTTTGTTCGATGAAGGCTTCGAGTTCCTGTCGCAACGCCACCAGGTCCACAGAACACGCTTCCAGCGCTTCGCGGGCCGAGGGGTTACTGAGCAATGCCAGTAACAGGTGTTCGACGGTCATAAACTCATGTCGGTGCTCACGCGCTCTGGCGAAAGCCATGTTTAAACTGAGTTCCAGTTCTTGATTGAGCATTGGCACCTCCCCCAAGTTTTATGCCTGCATTCAGGCTCTTTCCAGCGTACACAACAACGGATGCTCGTTTTCCCTGGCATATTTATTTACCATCGACACTTTCGTTTCTGCGACTTCTGCGGTGAAAACACCACAAATTGCCTTTCCACGATAGTGCACAGTCAGCATCAATTGCGTTGCACGTTCTACATCATAAGAAAAGAACTTTTGTAGCACGTCAATAACAAATTCCATTGGCGTGTAATCATCGTTCATTAACATAACTTTATACATGGATGGCGGCTTTAGCGCGTCACGCAGTTTTTCATCCGCCAGGTGGTCAAAATCCAGCCAGTTATTGGTCTTGCCCATCGTCAGTTTTCATCTTAGGTTACAGGTTCCGACCCAAATCAATCGGCCGATTACATGAGTCTAGATGTATTTTTAATCTACATCAGGTGTTAGATAACTATCATCTATCGTTGTCATCCGCGACGGCTGTCACAAACCCCTCCAATAGCGTTAACTGCTTCAAATTTTTGATTGATGCACCCCGCATAACCCCTGCCAAACGCTTGACGCGATGCCTGATTTCTCTAAATTGTACAGGCGAGAGTTGGCGAGGTTTTGAACAAACCCACACTCTGCCACCGGTTCATTCCATCTTACTTAAATAAGATTTACGAAGGATGTCGAAGCATGGAAACGGGTACTGTTAAGTGGTTCAATAATGCCAAAGGGTTTGGTTTCATTTGCCCCGAAGGCGGCGGCGAAGATATCTTCGCACATTACTCCACCATTCAGATGGATGGTTACAGAACGCTAAAAGCCGGGCAAACCGTCCGGTTTGATGTACATCAGGGCCCTAAAGGCAATCATGCCAGTCTCATCGTGCCCGTAGAAGCAGAAGCCGTCGCCTGACGGCGCTTTCTTCATTGTGTACATGCCGCAGTTAAAATGCCAGTCCAGTCGACTGGCATTTTTATTTACTCGCGAGCCAGCGCATCCACCGGGTCCAGTCGCGCCGCGCTGCGGGCTGGCAACCAGCCAAACAGCACGCCAGTAAAGGTTGAGCAGATAAAGGCAGTCAATAGCGCAACTGGCGAAAAGCCTATCTCCCAACCCGGCAGGAACAATTGCAGCGTGAAAGCGATAGCCATCGAGAGCGCCACACCCAGCGCGCCCCCCACCAGACACACCAGCACGGCTTCAATCAAAAACTGCGCCAGTACATCGCTCGCCCTCGCACCCACCGCCATGCGGATACCAATCTCTCGGGTTCGTTCCGTTACTGATACCAGCATAATATTCATTACACCAATACCGCCAACCAGAAGTGAGATTACCGCAACCAACGTTAAAAACAGCTGAAGAGTACGTGTGGTCTTTTCTGCCGTTTTCAATACACCGTCCATATTCCAGGTGAAGAAATCCTTTTTGCCGTGGCGTAATGACAGCAACCGCGTAAGCTGCTGCTCCGCCTGCTCACTGCTGTAACCTTCATTGACTCGCACGGTAATGGAGTTCAACCAGGACTGGCCCAGAACGCGGGCCGAGAGGGTGGGATAAGGCAACCAGACGCGCAAAATCTTACTGCTGCCAAACATTGACTGCTTCTCTTCTGCCACACCAATCACCGTGGCGGGCATATTTCCCACCAGAATCACTTCGCCGGTAACCTGCGCTTTGTTCGGGAAGAGCTGGCGACGCGTATTGCTATCGAGAACCACCACCTGTGCCCGTCCTTTTTCCTGTTCGCTATTGAAGGTGTTCCCTTCGCTAAAGGTCATGCCATAGACGTTGAAATACTGACCGCTAACGCCATTCGCGCTGGCCGCCACATCAATGTTTCCACTGCGCAGACGCACGTTTTGCGAGACAGATGGCGTAGCCGAGCGCACCCATGGCTGCTTTTGGATGGCGACCATATCGTCGTATTTCAGCGCCTGTTGATACTGAGGGTCGTCATCGCCGAAATCTTTACCGGGGTAGACATCAATGGTGTTGGTGCCGATGGCTCGAATATCAGCCAGTACCAGTTGTTTAGCGGCATCGCCCACCACCACAATCGACACCACCGAGGCAATGCCAATGATGATGCCGAGCATGGTGAGCAAGGTACGCATCTTATTTGCCGCCATCGCCCGCCACGCCATCATCAGCGCTTCCTGCAAACGCCCGGAGAATTGTCGCCAGTTGCCGGGTTCCGTCCCTGCACTCATTGTCTTCGGCGCGTTGTCGTGCTTCGTAGAGGGGGGATTATTAATTATCTCGCCATCACGGATTTCGATAACTCTTTCAGCCTGTGCGGCAATGTCCGCATCGTGGGTGACGATAATGACCGTGTGGCCGCGATCGCGAAGCTGATGCAGAATAGCCATCACCTCTTCACCCGAATGGCTATCCAGTGCGCCGGTAGGTTCATCAGCAAGGATAACCTGCCCGCCGTTCATCAGGGCGCGCGCGATACTAACGCGCTGCTGTTGCCCACCTGAGAGCTGCGACGGCGGATACTCCATCCGTTCATCTAATCCCAGTCGTGCCAGCAGCTCCTTTGCCCGCGCCAGACGCGCCTTACGGTCAACGCCCGCATAAACGGCGGGAACTTCAACATTCTGCGCGGCCGTAAGATGCGACAACAGGTGATAGCGTTGAAAGATGAAACCGAAGTGTTCCCGGCGCAGCCTGGCCAGCGCATCGCCATCGAGCGTTGCAATATCAATCCCCGCAACCCGATAGCTGCCGCTGGTCGGCTTATCCAGGCAACCCAGGATATTCATTAATGTCGATTTGCCGGACCCGGAAGCCCCGACAATCGCCACCATCTCGCCGGCATGGATATCAAGGGTAATGCCTTTAAGAACCTCTACCTGCGCGTCACCGGAAGGATAACTACGGCGAATGCCTTTAAGTTCGAGCAACGCGGTCATTTATTAGCCCCAGCGTTGATTTCCGAAATGACCACCTCCTCTCCGGCATCCAGCCCTTTTGTCACCTCAGCATCAGTATCATTGCGGGCACCCAGCGTCACTTCACGCTCGCGCACTTCACCGTTACGTAGCACTTTCACTTTGTAGCGGTTATCACCCACCGGATCGCCTAATGCGGCAAGCGGCACAGTAAGGACATTTTTCACACCCGTTAGCTGAATATGTACCTGCGCCGTCATTTCCAGACGAAGAATGCCTTGCGGGTTAGGCACCTCAAAACGCGCATAGTAAAAAATGGCGTCATTCACTTTCTGCGGCGTGGGGAGAATATCCTTAAGTTTGCCTTCATAGCGGGTGTCCGGGTCACCCAGTACGGTAAACCAGGCCTTTTGTCCCGGCTTGAGGTGGATGACATCAGCCTCGGATACCTGCGCTTTCACCAGCATCGTACTCATATCGGCCAGGGTCAGAATATTCGGAGCCTGCTGAGCGGCAATGACCGTCTGGCCCTGTAACGTGGTGATTTCCGTCACCTCGCCCGCCATAGGCGCAACAATGCGGGTGTAATCAAAATTGGCTTTCGCCGTGTCGAGCGTCGCCTGATTACGCTGAATCTGGGCATCTATTGTGCCAATTTGCGCCTCTTTGACCGCCAGGTCGGTAATCGCAGTGTCCAGGTCCTGACGCGAGATAAGATGCGTTTTAGCCAGTTGTTGCTGGCGTGTGAGCGTGACCGCTGCCAGTTTGCGCTGAGCCTGAGCCTGACGACGTTGCGCACGCAACTCCATCAGGGTCGCTTCCACTTCCTTGATCTGGTTTGTTGCCTGTTCCGGATCGATAACGCCGAGCAGTTGATCTTTTTTAACTTTATCACCGATATTCACCGACAACGTTTTGAGCTGCCCGCTGACCTGAGCGCCAACATCAACTTTGCGCAAAGCATCCAGCTTACCGGTCGCCAGCACGCTCTGCTGCAATTCGCCCGGGCGAACGATCAAGGTTTGATAGTGAGGCACTGGCGCATTCAACTGCTTAAAGAGCCATATTGCCGCCAGTACGATCAGTACTATCAGCACCAGCCAGATTTTTCGACTTCTTCCCTTCAAATTCATAACTTTTCCAGATATCCAAACTGACTCTATTGATGCCAGTATTCATTAAACAATTGCTCAACGAAACCCAATCTTCTTTTTTTTCACATAATTCATTTATCCGGCGTTAAGACATATTTTGTTGAAATATTGACATTACGCTTACAATTCGAGTTTGTGTCATGTCCACTATCGCTGGAATCGCTTCACCCGTACTCTGTGCAAAAACAGGCTGGCAACTTTTTTGTCAACTTGCCAGCGGCAAATTAATGCCAGGCCTTGCATGGAAAAACCCCTCTTATCGGCGAAAATTTCTGCTGCGCTCGTTGCTCAAACCACTCGGCACCGCGAAACTGCTATCCAGCCTGGCACAGCACCCGGATTTATTGCTTATTCTTAATGCCCAGCCAGGTTTGCCCTGCCGATTACATCGCCCGTGGCTGTCATTAGCCTTCGATGAGAAAAAAACAGTCGCCGCGCTCGATTATCATTACAAAACCTTTTGTGCGCGCCTACCCACCTCTGTACGTTCAGGTTTTTTTACGCCGCAGGGCATCACCTTTGCCGAATTAACCGGCAAGAATGGGGAGCAGTACACTATCCGTTTTTATACGGACCCGATGCTGGATAAAGAAGGTGAAGCGACACTGGTTTTCTGCGATGAGCAGCGAACCCAACTGGCGGGAATGACCTTCGCGCTGTGTCTGCACGAGGGGAAACGCACGCTGTTTATCGGTGGCTTACAGGGCGCTAAAGCGAATATTCCCCATGAGGTTATCCAGACTGCAACCAAGAGTTGCCACGGTTTATTTCCTAAACGCCTGTTGCTGGAAGCCTGTACAGAACTGGCATCATATCTGGATGTTGAACAGATTATCGCTGTCAGTAATGACACGCATATTTACCAAAGCTGGCGCTACCGCAAGAAAAAACAGGACAAGTTGCACGCCGACTACGACAGCTTCTGGGAATCGCTCAGCGGCGAACGCACCGCCGAGGGAACCTTCCGCCTGCCAATGTTGATTGCGCGAAAAACCATGGAAGAGATTGCCAGTAAAAAACGCGCGGAGTATCGCCGCCGCTATGATTTACTGGATTCACTACAAAACCAGATGCGTCAGATTTTACACCGCTAATCCGCTCTCCCGCGCGCCAGCCAGAGTACGCGGGAGAACATCTTACGTAGAAGTAATGGCACCGACTCCACGCCCCGCCGCCCCGCTTCCATCGCGACTTCAATAGCTAAGTCGGGTTTCGACGAACGATGAATCGCTTTGATAATGATACGCCGCATATTCATCGGCACATTTTCAGGCAACTGCGCCACACGGCGATACACATCGTCAAACCCCTCGCGAAACATAAAATGCTCCATGTCCAGCGCCGGCAGTTCGGTTAAGTGCTCACGCACCTGGTCACGTTCCTCGTTCAGCAGACCGCGCACCGTTGCCGCATATTTTTTGCCCGCTTCATCCCCGTCGACCAGCACATGCCATTCAATGCCCATGCGTCTGGCGAATTTGATCAAGGGCTTTAACCCGGACTGGGCGAACTCAATAACCTTAATCCCTTCCGCGTCGAAATGGTGCCCGCACTGCCGTGCCAGTTCGTTAATCACCCAGGTCTCCGTTTCCCCCTCTACCAGAAGCCAACAGCGGGCAAACAGCGCCGATGCACGGTTAAAACGAATATGGAAGGCAATACGCCGCCCCTCCTCTGCATTCATGCCGCCCGGCCCCAGCCGCCATGCGGCAACCCGTGAAGACTCCCTCACAAGGCGGCATACATGCTCAACCGGTGTTAGCGAAAGCAGTTCTCCTGAGTTAGTGGTCGTGATTTGCTGTAACGGCAGCAAGTTGAGTAATTGCCAGGCGACGGAAAGCATAATGGGGTGCAGTCGCGTTTCCGGATCTTCAACCAACAAAAGCGGTCGGGCGTCGCGGTCCAGGCGCACTGTCCCTTTGGCCTGTAACAACGTCGCAAAAAAGCCTAACAGAATGACCCGGTACATACGGCCACCGGGTTTATCGATCATACGGTTAATGATATCGAGGTAACGCCAGCTACGCTGCTCATCGTGAGAGCGACGGCGCATCAGACGCTGGTGGGATGGACCGCTGCCCTGTTCAGCAAAATAGTGCTCCAGCAGTTGCACCATGGCTGAAAGCCCGTGGCGAATTTGTCCGTCCGTCAGGTTTTGCGGATGGGTCACCAGTTCCCGTGAGAGAAAATCAAGCTGACGCGCGGTTGCTTCCACTTCCAACGTCTGCGGCAGCGAACCATTACGGATACGTCGCATAAAACGCGCATCACGCAGACGCAACACCGGCATCAGGCGGATAAGGTGGCGCGCCAGGTCATCAATATCGTCGAGTATCAGGGGGTGCCCCTGGGCATCAAGAAAGCTTCGTAGCGTCATGACGCTCTCATCTTGCGCCAGTTCCCCTTCCAGACGGTAAAACAGACGTTGATAGCCATCATCGCTGGGCACCCAGCAGGGCTGAAGCGGTCGATAACGGCGTGTACGGTAGCGCCCCGGTTCGGATTCACGAAACGTCAGGATAATGTGCAGATGGTGTTCCCGCCCCTGAATATCTCCCGGCGGAAACCAAAAATCTTCACGTACAAAATGATATAAATCTGTCTCCGGCGAGAGCAACAACGTCAGCGCATCCAGCAGGCTTGATTTACCCCAGGCATTTTCCCCGATCAGGACGTTGGTTTGTTCCAGCATCAGCGATAGCCGATTGATACCGCGAAACCCGACAATCTCTACGCGCTCCAGAATCATAGCCCCTCCGGGAAATATGTCTTTTTTCCATTAAGTTAGCTCAAGTATAGCGGCATGAAACGGGGCAAAACACCGTATTTATCATAGATTAAGCATCTTTGAATGAGAGCCGGCGTATCGACGCGCTTATGGTTTAATTTTTACCGAATGGCTTCTTTCATTCGAAATTATTTCCTGCTGCGTTTCTTCGTTCATCGAAAAGCTATTATCATCATTTTGCCTTAAATCAAATTTAGGCCATTTATTTGGCTGGTCCTCACGCGCTATTATTTCTAAAATAGTGACACAGCAGCCAGCGAAATGTTTTCGGCTGTCTTCACAGGATGTAAATTTTTATTGAGGATACTATGTTTAGAAAATTAGCGGCAGAATGTTTCGGGACATTCTGGCTGGTATTTGGTGGTTGCGGGAGCGCGGTATTAGCTGCGGCATTCCCAGAACTGGGAATTGGTTTTGTTGGCGTAGCGCTGGCATTTGGTTTAACCGTATTAACGATGGCTTACGCTGTCGGGCATATTTCTGGTGGGCATTTTAATCCCGCCGTAACCCTGGGATTATGGGCGGGTGGCCGTTTCCCGGCAAAAGAGATTATCGGCTATATTATTGCGCAACTGGCAGGCGGGATAATTGCTGCCGGTGTGCTATACCTGATTGCCAGCGGTAAAGCGAGCTTTGATGCTGTCGCCAGCGGCTTTGCGTCAAATGGCTACGGCGAACATTCTCCTGGTCAATATTCCATGACCTCAGCTATCATAATAGAAGTTGTTCTGACTTGTGGCTTCCTGTTAGTTATTCTCGGCGCGACGGATAAATATGCACCTGCTGGTTTTGCCCCTATTGCCATTGGTCTTGCTTTAACGCTGATACATTTGATCAGTATCCCTGTAACAAATACCTCCGTTAACCCGGCACGTAGCACCGCAGTGGCACTCTTTCAGGGTGGCTGGGCGCTAAATCAATTATGGCTATTTTGGGTCATGCCAATTATTGGCGGCATCCTTGGGGGGATTTTGTATCGCGCTCTGCTGGAAAAACGTGATTAATTCAAATTAAGCCAATAGGTTATTGGTTTATTTTATCTCTTCGTTTTACGTTGTCAGTTACTCCGAACATTCCTTCTGCCTCTAAGCGGCAACCGGCGTTTTTCATTTAAGGGAGACGCCGGTATCTTCGCCCCTGCCAGTATTGCTAATAATTCTCTTTATTATTAAGCGCCCTCTCTCGTGTTAACATTTACCCCTTAAGCGGTAGACTGGCCGCCTTAAAATTGCGCTAAATCAATCTCTCTGCACATTGCATAAAAAACATCTTTTAAGCCTTTCGGGAGCGGCATAATCTTAAACATGCATTTTAAATATAACTTTAATTTATAAGGTGTGATTATGTTTTGTGTGCAATGTGAACAGACCATCCGTACGCCGGCTGGTGATGGCTGCGCTTATGCGCAGGGTATGTGCGGCAAAACGGCCGAAACATCGGACCTGCAGGATCTGCTGATCGCCGCGCTACAAGGGCTGTCAGCCTGGGCCAGCAAAGCGCGTGACTACGGCATTATCGTTCATGACATCGACAACTTTGCCCCGCGCGCCTTCTTCTCTACGCTGACCAACGTCAACTTCGATTCCGTGCGTATCGTTGGCTATGCGCGTGAAGCGATTGCCTACCGTGAAGCCTTAAAAGCACAGTGCCTGAGCAAAGATCCGGCAGCCACAGTTGATAACCCGATGGCAGAACTGCAACTGGTCAGCGACGACCTGGGCGATCTGCAGCGTCAGGCAGCAGCCTTCACACCGAATATTGATAAAGCGGTTATCGGTGAAAATATTCTCGGCCTGCGCCTGCTGTGCCTGTACGGCCTGAAAGGGGCCGCAGCCTATATGGAGCATGCCCACGTACTCGGCCAGTACGACAACGAGATTTACGCCCAGTACCATAAAATTATGGCGTGGCTGGGTACCTGGCCTGCTGATATGAACGCCCTGCTCAACTGCTCGATGGAAATCGGTCAGATGAACTTTAAAGTGATGAGCATCCTGGATGCGGGCGAAACGACCGCCTACGGTCACCCGACGCCGACTCAGGTCAACGTAAAAGCGGTTGCCGGTAAATGCATCCTGATTTCCGGTCACGATCTGAAAGACCTGCATAACCTGCTGCAGCAGACCGAAGGCACGGGTGTTAACGTCTATACCCATGGCGAAATGCTGCCAGCCCACGGCTACCCGGAACTGCGTAAATATAAACATCTGGTAGGTAACTACGGCAGCGGCTGGCAGAACCAGCAGGTTGAATTTGCCCGCTTCCCGGGCCCTATCGTGATGACCTCTAACTGCATCATCGACCCGACTGTCGGTTCCTATGATGACCGTATCTGGACGCGTAGCATCGTCGGCTGGCCGGGTGTCAATCATCTGGAAGGCGATGACTTCACCCGCGTTATCGATCAGGCACAACAACTGGCAGGCTTCCCGTACAGCGAAATCGAGCATCTGATCACCGTTGGTTTTGGCCGCCAGACACTGCTCGGTGCAGCCGATACCCTGATTGATTTAGTGAGCCGTGAAAAACTGCGTCACATCTTCCTGCTTGGCGGCTGTGATGGCGCGCGTGGTGAACGTAACTACTTTACCGACTTCGCCACCAGCGTACCGGATGACTGCCTGATCCTGACCCTGGCGTGCGGTAAATACCGCTTTAACAAGCTGGACTTCGGCAATATCGAAGGCCTGCCGCGTCTGGTGGATGCCGGTCAGTGTAATGACGCCTACTCGGCCATTATTCTTGCCGTCACGCTGGCAGAGAAACTGGGCTGTGGCGTGAACGACCTGCCGCTGTCACTGGTGCTTTCCTGGTTTGAACAGAAAGCGATTGTGATTCTGCTGACCCTGCTCTCGCTTGGCGTCACCAATATCGTGACCGGCCCAACGGCACCTGGCTTCCTGACGCCAGATCTGCTGGCAGTACTGAATGAGAAATTCGGTCTGCGTTCAATCACGACCGTAGAGCAGGATATGCAGCAGTTACTGGGCGCATAAGGAGTAGAGAATGACGATGCCAACCCCGCAGTGTCCGTGGCGTATGCAGGTTCACCACATCCAACAAGAAACACCGGATGTCTGGACACTGTCGCTGTTATGCCACGATTATTACCCGTACCGCGCAGGACAATATGCGCTGGTCAGTATTCGCAACAGCGCTGAGCAGATGCGTGCCTATACGATCTCCTCCACGCCGGGCGTCAGCGAATACATCACGCTGACCATCCGTCGTCTTGGTGGCGGTCTGGGCTCAGAGTGGCTGACGCGAGACGTCAAACGCGGCGATTATCTCTGGCTGTCGGATGCGCAAGGGGAGTTCACCTGCGACAACAAAGCCAGTGATAAATTACTCTTGCTGGCGGCGGGCTGTGGGGTAACACCGATCATGTCGATGCGCCGCTGGCTGGCAAAATACCGTCCAGAGGTTGATGTGCAGGTTATTTTTAGCGTGCGCTCACCCCAGGATGTGATTTTTGCCGATGAGTGGAAAAACTACCCGGTTACCCTGGTGGCGGAAAACAACGCCACGGCTGGCTTCCTTGCCGGTCGTCTGACGCAAGAGATCTTGCGCAGCGTTCCGGACCTTGCTGCCCGTACCGTCATGACCTGTGGGCCAGCGCCTTATATGGACCAGATTGAGAAAGACGTTAAAGCTCTGGGTGTGACGCAGTTCTTTAATGAGAAGTTCTTCACCCCGGTGGCAGAAGCGGCAACCAGCGGTCTGACATTCACCAAACTACAGCCGGCGAAAACGTTCTACGGTCCGGTTGGCACTACGTTGCTGGAAGCATTCGAAAGTAACAAGGTGCCAGTCAATGCGGCCTGTCGTGCGGGTGTCTGCGGGTCTTGCAAAACGAAAGTGGTGTCCGGTAAGTACAGCGTCACCAGCACCATGACATTAACACCACAGGAAATTGCTGAGGGTTATGTTCTGGCCTGCTCCTGTCACCCGGAAAGCGATCTGGTACTGGCATAACCGCCAGTACCCTGTTAAGCAAAAGCCCTCCCTTTTCAGGAAGGGCTTTTTTTAAACCTTAACGCCACTCGGCTGGCGCAACGGAGTAACGCCCCGCGCCCAGGAAGGCCAGTGCCAGTGCGGCAACAAAGAAATAGACCAGGCTTTCGATCGCCCATGCGCCCGTCTTATCCAACATTGCCGTGTTGTTAATACCCACCATCAACCAGGCAACGACCATTGTGAATGCCAGCACCAGCGCTGCCGGACGGACCAGAATACCCAGAATGATCAGGGCCGGGCAAACCACTTCGCCAATCAGCACACCGTAAGCGATAAAGCCAGGCAATCCTTTCGCCACCAGCATACCCGCGATGCCATCAATGCCGCCGATGAGCTTGTGCAATCCGTGGAACAACATCAATCCACCGACAGTCAAACGCAGCAATAAACGACCAAAGTCCTCATGCGCCAACATCTTATTAACAGAACTTAACAGCGATTTAATCATTTGAAATGATTCCTATTTTTATCCAACTGTAAGCAGATTATTCCTAATCCAAAAATAAATAAAGCCCTAACTAATAAGGGGCAATTTACGCACAAATAATGACGTTTCATCGACTACGCTTGTAGACGGAACAATAAGATGGAGGCGTAACGATGAAACAGACTGTAGCCGCTTATATCGCCAGAACACTTGAGCAGGCAGGGGTGAAACGTATCTGGGGTGTAACCGGAGATTCGTTAAACGGATTAAGCGACAGCCTTAACCGCATGGGCACTATTGACTGGATGTCCACGCGCCATGAAGAAGTTGCAGCATTTGCAGCAGGCGCGGAAGCGCAACTCACCGGCGAGCTGGCCGTCTGTGCTGGCTCCTGCGGGCCTGGCAATCTGCATCTGATTAACGGGCTGTTCGACTGCCATCGCAACCACGTACCTGTGCTGGCGATTGCCGCTCACATTCCTTCTAGCGAAATTGGCAGCGGCTATTTTCAGGAGACCCACCCGCAGGAGTTGTTCCGCGAATGCAGCCACTATTGTGAGCTGGTTTCGACCCCCGAACAGATCCCGCAGGTGCTGGCCATCGCCATGCGCAAAGCCATACTTAACCGTGGTGTTTCCGTTGTCGTCATCCCCGGTGATGTGGCGTTGAAACCGGCACCAGAGACCGCCAGTAGCCACTGGTATCCGGCCCCGCAACCGGTGGTAGTACCCGCTGAGGAAGAGTTGAAAAAACTGGCGCAGTTGCTGCGCTACTCCAGCAACATCGCCCTGATGTGCGGCAGTGGCTGCGCGGGTGCGCACAGTGCGTTGATCGAGTTTGCCGGTAAATTGAAAGCGCCTGTCGTGCATGCCATGCGCGGTAAAGAGCATGTGGAGTATGACAACCCGTACGATGTTGGCATGACCGGTTTGATTGGCTTCTCGTCGGGTTTTCACACCATGATGAATGCCGATACGTTAATCCTGCTCGGCACCCAGTTCCCCTATCGGGCGTTCTACCCCACGGATGCCAAAATCATTCAAATTGATATCAATCCAGGCAGTATTGGCGCCCACAGCAAGGTAGACATGGCGCTGGTGGGCGATATCAATGCCACCCTCACCGCCCTGCTTCCGCTGCTGGAAGAAAAAACCGATCGCCGTTTTCTGGACAAAGCGCTGGAGCACTATCGCGATGCGCGTAAGGGGCTGGACGATCTGGCAAAACCCAGTGAGAAAGCCATCCACCCGCAATATCTGGCGCAACAGATCAGCCATTTCGCCAGCGATGACGCCATCTTCACCTGCGATGTAGGCACACCGACCGTCTGGGCTGCACGTTATCTGAAAATGAACGGTAAGCGCCGCCTGCTAGGATCGTTCAACCACGGTTCGATGGCCAATGCGATGCCCCAGGCTCTGGGGGCGAAAGCAACCTACCCACAACGGCAGGTTGTGGCGATGTGCGGCGATGGTGGTTTCAGCATGCTGATGGGGGATTTTCTCTCTGTGGTGCAAATGAAGCTGCCTGTCAAAATCATCGTTTTTAACAATAGCGTGCTCGGCTTTGTGGCGATGGAGATGAAGGCTGGCGGGTATCTCACCGATGGCACGGAACTGCACGATACCAATTTTGCCCGCATTGCCGAAGCGTGCGGGATTACCGGTATCCGGGTGGAAAAATCCGCCGATGTGGATGAGGCTCTCCAACGGGCGTTCTCCATTGATGGCCCGGTGCTGGTGGATGTGGTGGTCGCCAAAGAAGAGCTGGCCATCCCACCGCAGATCAAACTGGAACAGGCCAAAGGCTTTAGCCTTTATATGCTGCGCGCCATTATCAACGGACGCGGCGATGAGGTGATGGAACTGGCGAAAACGAACTGGCTCAGGTAAAACATCCTTTTTGCCTCGACACAAAATCCTTCATGATGCATCAGGATGGCACGTCTTCTAACCCCAGACGCAGAGATAACGATGCGACAGGGGTTAGCGGGCACAGCCTGCACAGAGGCAACCTGAGGGATGACGTGTAAATAAGGAAGTGCCATGATCGATTTACGCAGTGATACCGTCACCCGCCCGGGGCGCGCCATGCTGGAACATATGCTGGCAGCGCCCGTCGGGGACGATGTTTACGGGGATGACCCGACCGTCAATGAACTGCAGCGTTACGCGGCTGCGCTGGGCGGTAAGGAAGCCGCGCTGTTTCTGCCTACGGGTACCCAGGCAAACCTGGTGGCATTGCTCAGCCACTGCGAGCGCGGCGAAGAGTACATTGTCGGCCAGGCCGCACATAATTACCTGTACGAAGCCGGTGGCGCTGCCGTTCTGGGCAGTATCCAGCCGCAGCCTATCGACGCCGCACCGGACGGCAGCCTGCCGCTCGATAAAGTGGCCATGAAAATCAAGCCGGACGATATCCACTTTGCCCGCACCCGCCTGTTAAGCCTGGAAAACACTCACAACGGTAAAGTCCTGCCACGCGACTACCTGCGACAGGCGTGGGAGTTCACCCGCCAGCGCAACCTTGCGCTGCACGTTGATGGCGCGCGTATTTTCAATGCCGTGGTGGAATATGGCTGTGCGTTGCGCGATATCACCCAATACTGCGACTCGTTTACTATTTGCCTCTCGAAAGGCCTTGGCACGCCCGTCGGGTCGCTGCTGGTGGGAAGCAAGGATTACATCAGGCGCGCTACCCGCTGGCGTAAAATGACCGGCGGCGGTATGCGTCAGGCGGGAATACTGGCGGCAGCCGGTCTCTATGCGCTTGAGCACAATGTCCAGCGACTGAAAGACGATCACGATAACGCGGCCTGGCTGGCGGCACAGTTGCGTGAAATTGGCGCCGACGTGATGCGCAATGACACCAATATGCTGTTTGTCCGCGTAGGGGAAGAAAACGCGGCGGCGCTCGGAGCCTTTATGCGTGAGCGCGATGTGCTGATTAACGCTTCGCCGATTGTGCGCCTGGTGACCCATCTGGACGTCAGCCGCGATCAGCTTGCCGATGTTGTTTCTCACTGGCAGGCGTTTTTGCAGCGTTAAGGAGCAGGGTGTGCCGCAACGAATTCTGGTGCTCGGGGCCAGTGGCTACATTGG
The DNA here is from genome assembly GCF_015167655.1 of Citrobacter sp. BDA59-3. Lineage (NCBI taxonomy): Bacteria > Pseudomonadati > Pseudomonadota > Gammaproteobacteria > Enterobacterales > Enterobacteriaceae > Citrobacter > Citrobacter sp. BDA59-3. The sequence goes on along the minus strand of NZ_CP063427.1, from coordinate 1,718,676 downwards.
TCAGCACCTGATCCAGGCGTTAAGTCAGCAGGGGCATGAGATTCTCGCTGTGGCACGCCATCTTACTCGCCTGCAAAAACAGCAGTTGCCGGGGGTAAGTTGCCATGAAACGGATCTTATCTGGCCGGACAATCTCCCGGCGCTGTTTCAGAGGATCGATACCCTCTACTTTCTGGTGCATAGCATGGGCGAGAGCGGCGACTTTATCGCCCAGGAGCGACAAATTGCCCTCAACGTGCGCGATACGCTGCGGCAATGCCCGGTCCGGCAGGTGATTTTTCTCAGCTCACTGCAGGCCAAAGGATCCAGTGACTCCAGCCATCTGATTGCCCGCCAGCTCACCGGCGATATCCTGCGCGACGCGGGGGTTCCTGTTACGGAATTGCGCGCCGGGATTATTGTTGGCGCAGGCTCGGCCGCGTTTGAAGTGATGCGCGATATGGTTTACAACCTGCCGGTGTTGACGCCGCCGCTGTGGGTGCGTTCACGAACCACTCCCATTGCGCTGGAGAATCTGCTCCACTACCTGCTGGAGTTACGCCATCATCCGTCGCAAGAGCACCGCGTTTTTGAGGCTGCCGGCCCGGAAACCCTGAGTTACCAGCAACAGTTTGAACACTTTATGGCGGTCAGTGGCGTTACCCGTCCGTTGATCCCTGTCCCCCTGCCCACCCGGCTTATCTCGGTCTGGTTTTTACAGGTCATCACGTCCGTGCCACCGACTATTGCGCGCGCGCTGATTCAGGGGTTAAAGCACGATCTGCTGGCTGACGATGGCCCCCTTCGCCAGCTCATCCCCCAACCGCTGATCACTTTCGACGAAGCGGTTCGTCGTACGCTTCGCGAAGAAGAGAAACTGGTGAATTCCAGCGACTGGGGATATTCCCCGCAGGCATTTGCACGCTGGCGTCCGCAATACGGCTATTTCCCCAAACAGGCGGGCTTTACCGTTGAAACCGCCGCTAGCCTGGAGGCGCTGTGGGCGGTGGTTAACCAGATCGGCGGTAAAGAGCGTTACTTTTTTGGCAATGTTCTCTGGCAAACCCGTGCCGCGCTGGATCATCTGATCGGCCATCGTCTGGCGAAAGGTCGTCCGCAGCGTCCGTTTTTGCAGCCAGACGACCAGGTTGATAGCTGGAAAGTGATCATCGCCGAGCCGCAAGAGCAATTAGCACTGCTGTTCGGGATGAAAGCGCCGGGGCTGGGTCGCCTGAGCTTTACCCTCACCGACAAAGGTCAACACCGCCTGCTGGATGTACGCGCCTGGTGGCATCCGCACGGCATGCCAGGGCTGCTCTACTGGCTGCTGATGATCCCCGCGCATCTGTTTATTTTTCGGGGCATGGCGCGGCGAATTGCGCGACTGGCAGAACAAAACGCAGAAAAAAAGTAAATTCAGACATTATTCTTTCATGTTTCCCATTGCATACCGCCCTGTTTCACGGAAGAATGCGCACGCAATGATTGCGGGTCACTATAGTGGATTGCTATGAAGGTTCTGGTCACAGGCGCAACCAGCGGTTTAGGCCGAAACGCCGTCGAATATTTGCGTCAAAAAGGCATTAGCGTACGCGCAACGGGCCGCAACAAAGCCATGGGCGAGTTGCTGACGAAAATGGGCGCTGAGTTTATTCACGCCGATCTGACCGAGCTGGTCTCTTCGCAGGCCAAAGTGATGCTCGCCGGGGTGGATACCCTGTGGCACTGTTCCAGTTTTACTTCCCCCTGGGGTACACAGGCGGCCTTTGACCTGGCGAATGTCCGGGCAACCCGCCGCCTCGGCGAATGGGCCGTGGCCTGGGGCGTGCGTAACTTCATTCATATTTCATCGCCATCACTCTATTTCGATTATCACCACCATCACGACATTCGTGAGGATTTCCGTCCGGCGCGCTTAGCTAACGAGTTCGCCCGCAGTAAAGCCGCCAGCGAAGAGGTGATTCAACTGCTTGCGCAGGCCAACCCCAATACCCGTTTTACAGTTTTACGTCCGCAGAGTCTGTTTGGGCCACACGATAAAGTCTTTATCCCCCGCCTGGCGCAGATGATGCACCACTACCGCAGCATCTTACTGCCGCGCGGTGGGCAAGCGCTGGTCGATATGACTTACTACGAAAACGCGGTGCATGCGATGTGGCTGGCAAGCCAGCCCGTTTGTGATGCGCTGCCGTCCGGGCGAGCGTACAACATCACTAACGGCGAGCCGCGCACCCTGCGTAGCATCGTGCAAAAGTTGATTGACGATTTGGGGATGGACTGCCGCATCCGCTCCGTGCCTTATGCGATGCTGGATATGATCGCACGCAGCATGGAACGTTTCGGCGACAAATCAGCGAAAGAGCCTTCGCTCACCCATTATGGGGTATCCAAGCTGAACTTCGATTTCACGCTGGATATCCAAAGAGCGAAGGACGAGCTGGGGTATGAGCCTATTGTCTCTGTCGATGAGGGCATTGCCCGCACGGCTTACTGGCTGCGGGATCACGGGAAATTGCCGCGCTAAACGGCCCTTCCCTCAAGCGTCCTCATCCCTGACCATATTTTTCCAGCAGTGCCTCGGCAATCGCCTGGCTTTCCGCATCGGCTATGCCATTCCATAATGCCGGGCGGAAATGCATCTGGAAGGCCATAATCACCCTTTTCTGCTGGGCGGCGCTCATCTCTGGTTTAACCTCATAACCGTAGCGCGCCAGCAGATCGAGCATTGAGGCCGTTTCTACCGCTTCATACGGCGCGCGACCATTCAGATAGAATGCCACACGCGCGGCATCGGGCCATGCCCCTATCCCCTGTGCCGCCAGTTCACGCCAGGGGAAAAGTGGCCCCGGATCATCTTTGCGCTGCGGGGCGATATCCGAATGCGCCACCACGTTCTGTGGCTGGATATGATAACGACTGACAATGTCTTTCATCAGCGGAACCAGCGCGGCAATCTGTTCAGGCTCAAAGGGGGTAAATCGCTTCACCCCTGCCACGTTTTGCCAGCCACGGTTTTCCAGCTCAATACCGATAGAGGTATCATTGATTCGCGTAGCGTTGCGCCAGTAGCTGATCCCCGCATGCCAGGCCAGCTCACTTTCCGGCACCAGTTGCCAGATACGCGGCTTACCGTGATGGACAGGCGGGTGCGCCGGAATCAAATAGTGCGAACTCACCTGCTTATCGGTGAGCGTCGCCAGCGAAACATCAAAGTCATCCGCCGTGTAGTGCACCACCAGCACTTTGATACGCGGATACACCGCCTGCGCCTGACGGCGGGTATCAAGCTGGTAACCGTCTTTATCGACGATCCCCTTCTCACCCGCACAACCCACCAGAAGCAGCGCTAACAACAGTAAGGATAAAAAGCGGCTCATCAGCGTGTTTTCACCGCCGTACCGCTCACGCTCACCATCAGCATGCTGCTGTCTTTGCCCACCGTTTCGTAATCGATATCGATACCCACAACGGCATTCGCGCCCAGCGCTTTTGCCTGCTCGCCCATCTCGCGAAACGCAATTTCACGCGCCTTGCGCAACTCTTTTTCATACGCGCCTGAACGGCCCCCCACGATGTCGCGAATACCGGCGAAAAAGTCACGAAAAATATTGGCCCCCAGAATCGCTTCGCCGGTGACGACGCCGCAGTATTCGACAATCGGCTGGCCTTCGAGGGTGGGGGTTGTTGAAAATTGCATCAGCGTCTCCTTTTGATACTCAGTGCGTTATAAAGCACATTATCGGAGCAATACACTATTCTTGAAAGGTGGTTATATCCGAAGAGAAAATAAGGAAATCAATATGCGCTACTCTGCTTTGACTCTCGTTTTACCGTGTGCGCTGCTGCTCAGCGCCTGTACCACGGTTACACCAGCGTTTAAGGATATCGGAACCCGCAGCGGCCCTTGTATCGAAGGCGGCCCCGATACTGTTGCACAACAATTTTACGATTATCGCATTGAGCACCGCAGTAATGATTTTTCCGCACTGCGTCCGTACCTGAGCGACGATCTGGCGGCTTCGCTCACCGCGGCCAGTAAAGATAATCGCAATACTACGCTCCTGAAATCCGATCCCTTCTCCAGCAGAATCGTCATGCCAGAGAAAGCGAGCGTTGCCAGCGCCTCCACGATCCCGAACACCGATGCGCGAAACATTCCACTGCGGGTCACCCTGACTCAGGGCTCCCAGAGCTGGCAGGATGAAGTGCTGATGATCCGTGAGGGTCAGTGCTGGGCTGTGGACGATGTGCGCTACCTCGGTGGCGCGGCGCATGCTCCGGCCGGGACATTGCGCCAGTCTGTTGAGCATCGCTGACAAGATGCCCATGAAAGTGGGAAATATGCATTAATCCCCGCAAAATGTCTGGCATTCCAGCGTGAATGCCGACATTTATGCCTGCTTCCATCACGCCCCGGTATTTTGTGCTAACTTTATGTGTGAATGCGGTTTATATTTAAGTTTTAACGCACAAATATTGCATAACTATTCTGCGAACGTTACTATTTGCGGCCTCAATTGCTATTAGATTGCCTCGATGAGTATAAAATTAAACGGCATTAACTGCTTCTATGGTGCGCACCAGGCGCTCTTTGACATTACGCTTGACTGCCCGCAGGGTGAAACACTTGTGCTGCTTGGCCCGAGTGGCGCGGGTAAGAGCTCATTATTACGCGTATTGAACCTGCTTGAGATGCCGCGCTCCGGTCAGTTAAGCATCGCAGGTAATCACTTCGATTTTGCCAAAGCCCCTTCTGACAAAGCGATTCGCGATTTGCGTCAGAACGTGGGTATGGTGTTTCAGCAATACAATCTTTGGCCGCACTTAACGGTAGCCCAGAACCTGATTGAAGCCCCGTGCCGCGTGCTGGGTCTGAGTAAAGATGAGGCGCTCGCCCGTGCGGACAAACTGCTGGAACGTTTACGTCTTAAGCCCTACAGCGATCGTTATCCGCTGCATCTTTCCGGCGGCCAACAGCAGCGTGTGGCGATTGCCCGCGCTCTGATGATGGAGCCACAGGTTCTGCTGTTTGATGAACCGACGGCCGCGCTGGACCCGGAAATTACCGCGCAAATCGTCAGCATCATTCATGAACTGGCAGAAACCGGTATTACGCAGGTTATCGTGACCCATGAAGTGGAAGTGGCGCGCAAAACCGCCAGCCGCGTGGTCTATATGGAAAACGGTCATATTATCGAACAAGGGGATGCGAGCTGCTTTGCTTCGCCGCAGACCGACGCGTTTAAATATTATTTATCTCACTGAGTTCTCGGGGAAATGACAATGAAAAAAGTATTGATCGCCGCGCTACTTGCAAGCGTCAGCCTGTCTGCTTTCGCAGCACAGACTATCCGTTTCGCCACCGAAGCAAGCTACCCTCCGTTTGAATCTACCGACGCCAACAACAAAATCGTTGGTTTCGATGTGGACCTGGCAAACGCGCTGTGTAAAGAGATTGATGCCACCTGTACCTTCACCAACCAGGCGTTCGACAGCCTGATCCCCAGCCTGAAATTCCGTCGTTTCGACGCGGTAATGGCCGGTATGGATATCACCCCGGAGCGTGAGAAACAGGTTCTGTTTACCACTCCGTACTATGACAACTCCGCGCTGTTCGTGGGTCAAACCGGTAAGTACACCAGCATCGATGCCCTGAAAGGCAAGAAAGTTGGCGTGCAGAACGGCACCACTCACCAGAAATTCATCAACGATAAGCACCCGGAAATCACCACCGTTCCGTACGACAGCTATCAGAATGCTAAGCTGGATCTGCAGAATGGCCGTATCGATGCCGTATTTGGTGACACCGCAGTTGTCACAGAGTGGCTGAAATCGAACGATAAACTGGCTGCCGTTGGCGACAAAGTGACCGATAAAGAGTACTTCGGCACGGGCCTGGGTATCGCCGTTCGTCAGGGCAACACCGAGTTGCAGCAGAAATTCAACACTGCGCTGGAAAAAGTGAAGAAAGATGGCACCTACGAAACCATCTACAACAAATGGTTCCAGAAGTAATCCTTGATGAATGAAATTTTTCCATTAGCAAGCGCCGCCGGGATGACCGTCGGCCTTGCCGTTTGCGCACTGATCATCGGCCTGGTTCTGGCGATGATTTTTGCGGTATGGGAGTCAGCCAAATGGCGTCCCGTTGCGTGGGCTGGCTCGGCGCTGGTCACTATTTTGCGCGGCTTACCAGAAATTCTGGTCGTGCTGTTTATCTATTTCGGCTCGTCACAGCTACTGTTAATTCTTTCTGACGGTTTCACCCTCAATCTGGGGTTCGTGCAACTCCCGATACAGGTGCAGATCGAGAACTTTGATGTCAGCCCGTTCTTCTGCGGCGTGATCGCCCTGTCATTGCTTTACTCCGCCTACGCGTCACAGACCTTACGTGGCGCGTTAAAAGCGGTACCGCAAGGTCAGTGGGAATCAGGCCAGGCGCTGGGGCTGTCAAAAAGCGCCATTTTCTTCCGTCTGGTCATGCCGCAAATGTGGCGTCACGCGTTGCCGGGCCTTGGCAACCAGTGGCTGGTACTGTTGAAAGATACTGCGCTGGTGTCGCTTATCAGCGTTAATGACCTCATGTTGCAAACCAAAAGTATCGCCACCCGTACCCAGGAGCCATTTACCTGGTACATTGTGGCGGCAGCGATTTATCTGGTGGTCACCCTGCTCAGTCAGTGGATTCTTAAGCGTATCGATCTGCGCGCCACACGCTTTGAACGGAGACCAGACTGATGCTTGAGTACTTACCCGAGCTGCTGAAAGGCCTGCACACCAGCCTGACGCTCACCGTGGCGTCGCTGATTGCCGCGTTGGTTCTGTCGTTGCTCTTTACCATTGTGCTGACGCTAAAGACGCCCGTTCTGTCATGGATAGTCCGTGGCTATATCACGCTGTTTACCGGTACCCCGCTGCTGGTGCAGATCTTCCTGATTTACTACGGTCCGGGCCAGTTCCCGGTGCTACAGGAATATCCGGTTATCTGGCACCTGCTGTCGGAACCCTGGCTGTGTGCCTTGCTGGCGCTCTCCCTGAACAGCGCGGCCTATACCACGCTGCTGTTTTACGGGGCGATCCGCGCCATTCCGCAAGGCCAGTGGCAGTCCTGTAGCGCGCTGGGGATGAGCAAGAAAGACACGCTGGCGATTCTGTTGCCGTATGCATTCAAACGCGCCTTATCGTCCTATTCGAACGAAGTGGTGCTGGTGTTCAAGAGTACATCGCTGGCCTATACCATTACGCTGATGGAAGTGATGGGACACGGTCAGTTGCTGTACGGGCGCACCTACGATGTGATGGTATTTGGTGCTGCCGGGGCGATTTATCTTATCGTTAACGGCTTGTTGACCCTGATGATGCGTCTGATTGAGCGTAAAGCGCTGGCCTTTGAGCGTCGCAACTAAAACCACACAAAATGCATAAATAGTAATCAAGAAAGCGAGCAACTTATTAAATGTTCGCTTTTTTTATGTGAAAAATAAAATAATTAATCAAATATATTGCATACAAATTCATTAAATGGCATTGTTAGCCCCATGCCTCAGACACGGCAACCGCAAAACAATAAGATTGACAGACAGGAGCTCCAAAAATGAAAAAACTGATTCTGGCCGCATTACTTGCCTCTTTCGCTGCTGGCGCAACCGCCGCGGACAAAATTAATTTCGGTGTCTCTGCTACCTACCCGCCGTTTGAATCCATGGATGCGAATAACAAAATTGTGGGCTTTGATATCGACCTGGCAAACGCCCTCTGTACCCAGATGAAAGCAGAGTGTACTTTCACCAACCATGCCTTTGACAGCCTGATCCCGTCCCTGAAATTCAAAAAATATGACGCGGTTATCTCCGGCATGGATATCACCCCGGAGCGCAGCAAACAGGTCTCCTTCACCGAGCCGTACTACGCCAACTCCGCCGTGGTTATCGCCAAAAAAGATGCGTATAAAACCTTCGATGACCTGAAAGGCAAACGTATCGGTATGGAAAACGGCACCACGCACCAGAAATACCTGCAGGACAAACACCCGGAAGTGAAAACCGTAGCTTATGACAGCTACCAGAACGCGATTATCGACCTGAAAAATGGCCGTATCGATGGCGTGTTCGGTGATACCGCGGTGGTCAACGAGTGGCTGAAAACCAACCCGCAACTGGGTGTCGCGACTCCGAAAGTGACCGATCCGCAGTATTTCGGCACAGGGCTTGGTATCGCGGTACGTCCGGATAACAAAGCCCTGCTGGAAAAACTGAACGCGGCCCTGGCAGCCATCAAAGCTGACGGCACTTACCAGAAAATCAGCGATCAGTGGTTCCCGCAGTAAGCGGAATTGAAGAGAAAAAGCCGCGTAACGCGGCTTTTTTTATGCTCTCACGCTCCCTGAAACGGCAGCGTAAAGCGGAAACACGACCCCGGTTGCGCATCCACCAGCCGGATATCGCCACCGTGCAGTTGCAGCATACGCCGGACAATCATCAGCCCCAGCCCGCCGCGCGACTCTCCCGCACTGGCCTTGTCCAGCACCGACGGGCGATGGAACAACGTAGCCCGCAGCGCACCCGGTACACCGGCCCCGTTGTCCTCAACCTCAACCATAAGCTGGTCATCCTGCTGACGGGCGCGCAGATAAATCTTCCCACCGTTGGGCGTATGACGCACCGCATTATCCAGCAAATTGGTGAGCACCCGTTCCATCATCGACAAATCGGCATACACCAGCGGCAGGTTGGTGGGCAACTCCAGCAGTAATCGGATGTCGCGCGTTTCCGCCATCAGATCGAATTTCTGTGCCACGTCCTGCAAAAGTTCCGCCATCGAGAAGGGTTCCGGCTGCGGTTTGATGCCACCATGTTCCAGCCGCGCCAGTTCAAAGAGCTGTTGAGACAGGTGCCGGACTTTGTTTCCCTGGCGCAGGGCGATGCTCAGATAATGCTTCGACTCTTCCGGCGTTAAATGCCCGGCCTTCACCGAAAGGGTTTCCAGGTAGCCCAGTAATGAGGTCAGCGGGGTACGTAAATCGTGCGAAATATTGGCGACAAACTCCCGTCGCTGTCGGTCATTGTCCGCCAGTTGATCCCACTGGCTGGCTATCTGCCGGGAAAGCTCAATAAAGGCGTTTTCCAGGACCGCGACTTCATTTCCTGCCTCAGGATCCGGCGCACGCAACGCCAGTTGCTTGATGGCGCTGATGCTATCCTGCTCCAGCCCCTGCACCTCGCGGGTCAATTTTTTCACCGGACGCGTCACCCACCACCAGGTAAGACCGCCTGCCAGTGCGCCAAACACCGCCACTAACAGCAACGACCACAGCAAAGCGCTCCACAGCGCTTTTTGCCAGGCAGTATCCGCCAGCGCGTTCAGGTTCTCACCCTGCAAAATAATGTAGAGATAACCCCGCAACTGACCATCGAGACGAATCGGCGACACGCTAAAGACTTTTTGTTTGTCGAAACTGCGCGGATCGTCGCCGTAGACCGGCCAGGCCGCGCCGGATAAAAAGTGCTGCAACGGGGCAATATCGATATGCTCGCGACGAAGATGCCCCGGCGGCGCGGCATCGGCCAGCAAGTCGCCTTCCGGGGAGATCATATATAGCTCGACGCTTGGGTTGAGCGTCATCAGGCGGTCAAACAGCGATTTCAGCGTCTGGCGATTCACTTTGCCCTGGGAATCAAGCAGCGGCTCACTGCTGGCAATTTGCTGAGCAAGACCCGCAGAAAGCCGTTGCACCATCGCATCGCCGTAGCGGGTGCTACTGTAGAGCTGAACGCTGCAGGCTGCGGCGGCGCAGAGCAGGAGCAGCACGGTGAAGAGCAGCGTCAGGCGCTGAGTCAGACTTAAACGACGCATCATTCCCCCTCAGGCTCCGAAACGGCAAATTTATAGCCTTTCCCCCAGACGGTCAGAATAATTTCCGGTGCGGCGGCATCCTTTTCAATCTTCATACGCAGACGGTTGATATGGGTATTAACCGTATGCTCATAGCCTTCATGCTGATATCCCCACACCTGATCGAGCAGCGCCAGGCGCGAGAAGACCTCGCCGGGGTGACGGGCAAACCAGTAGAGCAGATCGAACTCGCGCGGCGTCAGATCAATCAACTCGCCACGCAGGCGCACCTCGCGGGGGAGCGGGTCGATGGTTAAACCGTGACAGACAATGCTACCCATATCGAGACGCAGGTTGCGTCCCATCGCCTCCTGGCGACGAAACAGCGCCTTCACCCTCGCCACCAGTTCCAGTATCGAAAACGGCTTCGCCAGATAATCATCCGCCCCCATTTCCAGCCCCAGAACCCGATGTGTCTCACTGGTTCGGGCGCTGATGATAATGACCGGCAGATAGCGGGTCATCTGGCGGATGCGGCGGCAAATTTCCAGCCCATCGACATTCGGCAGCATCAGATCGAGGATCACCGCATCCCAGTCGGTCTTTTCAAGCTGGGCGAGCGCACGCGCCCCATCCTCTTCATGAACAATCTGGTAGCCCTCGTCCTGCAAATTAAGCCGCAGCAGGCCAGCAATATCCCGATCATCTTCGACCAGCAGTATTTTTTTTGCGGTTTCCATAGCCCGTTCCGGTTGCCTTTCTCTTTATTAGCTTACCCAATAGTCGCGCATTGAGTTATCACAAATAATTTATATTTCCGTGAGGAAGTCGTGACTGGTCCAGGCGTAAGCTGCAGCCTGTCACCCACACTTTCCGGAATCAGGCAAGAGAGTCAGGTGACACCCCCTCTCACCTTGCAAGGAAACCACGATGAAAAAGATGATCCTCACCCTCGCCACTCTCTGTGCCTTTGGGGTGGCTAACGCCCATGCCGCCGACGCGATGAGCCAGGACGGTATGAAAAAGCAGGACGACAGCACCATGATGAAGAAAAAGGCGCCGATGAAACATGACGGGATGACAAAAAAAGAGAGCACGATGAAGCACGGCGACATGGCGAAAAAAGGGACCATGGGCAAAGACGACGACATGATGAAGAAAAAATCGGACGGCATGGACAAATAATCTCCCCGCCAGCCCCCCGGGCAGTATTGCCGGGGTCACTGCACCCACTGTTTACCCTAATCCAGAATGATGTCTCTTTTTTGTTGCCGCTCTGGCGTCATGGGCTGCGCATTCAACGCCATGACCATATCACGCAGCGTGATGAGGGGAAAAAACGGGTTGTGCTCAAGATTTTCCAGTGTACGCCCGGCCCTTGTCGCCGCATCAGAGAGCGCATCGAAAAGCTCTTCGTCATCGTCTAAAGCAAAAAGTGCCAGGCTGTCGTCTGCCCGCAGGGGGAAATTTAGCCGCACCAGGTCACGCCCGCCCCACGCCATCACGGTTTCCCAGACAGCGCGGATCACCCAGGCGTCCACATCCCGCCGAGGAAATGCGCGCGCAAACTGGCAAATGCTTTCGCCCTGACGCGCCTGCGCCAGTGCCGAGAGCCTCGCGCGCCGCTTGCGGCTGTCGACCATCCCGGAAACGCTCAACAGCACCACAAACAGCGCAACGGCGAAAATAAAAGGATTCCCCGTGCTCACAAAGTCACGCAACAGGCGATAAGCGCCGTAAAGAACCCCAGCCAACAGCGCAAACAGAACAACGAACGCCACCACACCGGAACCCGGCGCGGCAGGTTTAAGAGGGAATAAGTAACGAGATGGCATACGCATGGTCAGTGCCCCTGATAAGCGAATGCCTTAAACCGTAGAACATTTCACCAACAGTGTCAGCACTTCGTAATGCGCCGTGTGGGGGAACATATCAAACAGTTGTACACGCTCCACGCGATAACCCGGTAGCGCGTGTAAGTCCGCCGCCATCGTGCGGGCATTACAGCTTGAATAGACGATATACAGCGGCGCCATCCGGCTCAGATAATCGCAAAGCGCCTGGCCAATTCCACGACGCGGCGGGTTTACCAGCACCAGTTGTGGCGCATCCGTCTGGGCGGTCGCGAACTGGGTGGAGTCCAACGCCTGAAAGTGCAAATCGGTCAGCCCCAATTCAGCCGCGGACTGCTTCGCGCAGGCAATCGCCTCCGGGGCGATTTCGATACCGGTGAGCGTCATCTCCGGGGTTGCACAGTGCAGACCAAAACCGCCGACGCCGCAAAACAGATCCCACATATGGCGTACCGGCAGCGCCCTTACCCACTCACGCGCCGTAGCGTACAGCGCACTGGCGACGACCGGATTGGTTTGAAAGAAACTCTGCGGGCGGATCCACAACGGCACGCCGTTGAAATTTTCCGCCAGCGCCTGCTGCTCAGTCAGGAATATTTCCGTCTCCCCTTCCATAATTGCCATGTGCACCGGCTGGATATTGACTGAAATGACGCGAAGCTGCGGCAATTGCGCCTGTAACCACGGCAGCGCGGCACGAAGCTGCTCAAGCTTGGTCTGTGAACGCAACACAAACCGCAGCATCATGCCGCCCGTGTGCTGGCTTTCGGTTAATAGCAGGTATTTCAGCTCACCGCGTTTACGCGCCACGTTGTAGGGCGTTAAGCCCGCACGGGCGATAAAAGGTTTCAGGACGGCGAAAACCGTCTGAAACGAGGCGGGATAAAGCGGGCAATCGGTCAAATCTTCGGGGGTACCGTCGCGATGCAACATGCCGAACAGCGGTTTCTCCACGCTGCCGCTCACCACCATCTTGGCTTTATTACGAAACCCCTGTTCCGGGCCGCTAACCGGCGCGCACCATTCTGTCACCGGCAAATCCGCCAGCAAGGTGCGGAGATCGGTCATTTTTGCACAGAGTTGGTCGCCAGTCGGTTGTTCAATCCACTGACAGGAGTGACAGCGCCTGGCGTCAAAGAGTGCGCACTGCATAATAAAACCTTCTTAATTGCGGGGCGGCGATTGTACCCCGTTATTGCAGACGGAAAAAGCGTCGGCTGGGAGAAGGGACAAACAACAGGAAGAGTACCAGCAGGTCGGGCATTTTCTGCATCATTAGCGTACGGAAAATCTCACGTTTTGATTCGCCGGCAATACTGAAAAGCTCAGGATATCCATACCCCAGCGATGCCGCCCACAGATAACCGGTGGCAATAATTTGCGTCAACAGATACAGCCAGCGCGCCCAGTTTCGCCCCTTCACCACGGAAAAAGCACAGAGGATTTCAACGAAGACCAGCACCAGGCTGCCGAAGAAAATCAGCGTCAGGCTCCAGGTTTGCGCGCTGCGTACCACGAAGTCGATCATTCCCCGTATGCCCAGCACGTTGCAGAGCATGAAGACATCCACACAGCGGATAAGAATAATGGCGATAGCCGCCACTTGTACCAGTGCGGGTACATTCGGACGGGCGTGAGACTGATGCGCTTTAGTAAAGAATCCCAATGTGCAATATTCCCTGTGAAAAATGCCGCGACAAGCGCGGCATCCGTGACACAACGTTTAAGATTCTAGAATCATTGTCCCTGTCTTGCACGCTGGATATCGCGCACTCGCTGCTTTTCCGCGCGCGCCATCAGATACCAGGCGATTAAACCAACAATCCCCACGACACCCAGTATCAGGCTCGCCAGGGCGTTGATCTCCGGGTTCACCCCCATACGTACGCTCGAGAAGACCAGCATCGGCAGCGTTGTCGCCCCCGGGCCGGAAACGAAGCTGGCGATAACCAGATCGTCGAGAGAGAGGGTAAACGCCAGCAGCCAGCCAGAGATAATCGCTGGCATGATCATCGGTAGCGTAATAACAAAGAACACTTTCAGCGGCGTCGCGCCAAGATCCATCGCCGCCTCCTCAATTGATCTATCGAGTTCACGCAGACGTGAGGAGATAACCACCGCGACATAAGCCGTACAGAAGGTCACATGCGCCAGCCAGATGGTGAGCATGCCACGATCCGAGGGCCAGCCAATCGCATGGCCAAGGGCAACAAACAGCAGCAACAGCGACAGCCCGGTGATCACATCCGGCATCACCAACGGCGCGGTAATCATAAACGCAAAACCGTTGGCGCCACGGAAACGGCCAAAGCGCACCATCACCACTGCCGCAATCGTACCGAGGATCGCCGCCATCGTCGCGGCGCAGGCGGCAATAGTAAGACTCAGGCCCACCGCACTCATCATGGCGTCATCATGGAACAACTCGCTATACCAGCGCGTTGACCAGCCGGCCCACACCGTCACCAGTTTGGAGCTGTTGAAGGAATAGATGACCAGCATCAGCATCGGCGCATAGAGGAACGTGAACCCCAGCACCAGAATCAAAATACGCCACGGGGAACGCACTACCGGCAAGTTATTCATGCGTTGTCTCCCATCTGTTTCTGCTGATGTTTATGGAACCACATGATTGGCACGATCAGCAGCAGCAGCATAATAATCGCCACCGCCGAGGCCACCGGCCAGTCGCGGTTATTAAAGAACTCCTGCCACAGGACGCGACCAATCATGATGCTGTCCGGGCCACCGAGCAGTTCCGGGATCACGAACTCACCCACCGCCGGGATAAACACCAGCATAGAGCCTGCGATAATACCCCCTTTGGTCAACGGCACGATCACGCTAAAGAAGGTTTTCAGCGGGCGCGCGCCCAGATCCAGCGACGCTTCAACCAGCGAGTAGTCAATACGCGTCAGCGCGGTGTAGATAGGCAGCACCATAAACGGCAAATAGGCATAAACGATACCGATATACACCGCCAGGTTGGTGTGCAAAATCGTCAGCGGCTGATCGATAATCCCCAGCCACATCAGGAAATTATTCAGCACGCCGTTACTTTTCAGAATCCCCATCCAGGCATAGACGCGAATCAGGAAAGAGGTCCATGAAGGCAAAATAACCAGCAGCAGCAGAATATTACGCGTTGATGGCTTACTGTGCGCAACGGCCCAGGCCAGCGGATACCCCAGAACCAGACAGCAGATCGTCGACACCGCCGCGACCTGTAATGACTGGAGATACGCTTCAAAATAGAGCGGATCGTCGGTCAGTTGCAGGAAGTTATTGATGTTGAGCGAAATGGTGAGCTGATTATCGGCCCACTCCACCAGATCCGTATAGGGCGGGATCGCGCGCGCCATCTCTGCCAGACTGATTTTGAAGACAATCAGGAACGGCAGTAAAAACAGTAAGATCAACCAGATATAGGGAAGCGCGATAACGAACTTGCGCCCGTGCTTCATCTGAAAACGCGCCAACCACAGGTTAAAACCGCCCGGTTTTTCGACGCGGGTCGGTGGTTCAAGTGTACTCATCACCGCTCCTTAAACCGTCAGAACCACACAACTGTCGGCATCCCAGCACAGGCGAACTTCGTCGCCCCATGTCGGGGTACCTTTACGATAGCGGTGCTCGTTCTGCAACTGCGCACTGATCATTTGCCCGCTTTGCAGACGAACGTGGTAAATCGAGAGATCGCCAAGGTAGGCAATATGCACCACCTCACCCACCGCGAAGTTATAACCGTCAGCAGGCGGCTCTTCGCAGAGCATGATTTTCTCCGGGCGCAGCGCAACATAGACCGGCACGTTATCCACAACAGAGGCATCCGGGTCCACTTTCAGCGGATGAACCAGCCCCGGCGAATCAATCACCAGACCGTCGTCCTCACGCGCTTTAAGCAGGCCTTCGAACACGTTAACCGAGCCGATAAATTCGGCGCTGTAGCGGGTGGTCGGGTGTTCATAAATCTCTTCAGGTTCGCCAATTTGCACAAACTTACCGCGGTTCATAATAGCGATACGTCCGGCCATGGTCATGGCTTCTTCCTGATCGTGGGTGACCATAACGCAGGTCACGCCAACGCGCTCCAGAATGTCCACCACTTCCAGTTGCATACGGTCACGCAGTTTCTTATCCAGCGCACCCATCGGCTCATCAAGCAGCAGGAGTTTCGGGCGTTTTGCCAGACTACGGGCCAATGCGACACGCTGACGCTGACCGCCAGAAAGCTGATGCGGTTTACGCTTCGCGAACTCTTGCATGTGCACAAGACTCAGCATCTCCGCAACACGGCTGGCGATTTCCGCTTTGGGCAGCCTGTCCTGCTTGAGGCCAAACGCGATGTTCTGTTCAACGGTCATATGCGGGAACAAGGCATAGGACTGAAACATCATATTGATAGGACGCAGATAAGGCGGCACATGCGCCAAATCGACACCATCAAGCATAATTTGCCCGGTCGTTGGTTGTTCAAAGCCTGCCAGCATTCGCAGCAGCGTTGACTTGCCGCAACCAGATGCACCCAGCAGCGCGAAGATTTCGCCTTTATAAATGGTCAGACTGACGTCATCAACGGCGTGCTGGCCGTCAAACGATTTGGTCAGATTGCGGATTTCAAGCAGAGGCGTTAAATCCTTACGGGTTTTCGCCTGTGGGCGGGGGATAGCGTCATTCACTCAAGTGCTCTCCGGCAAAAAAACTCAACCAGTACCAGCCAGTTGTCTACAAACGACCGGACAGAGGCCAATGACCTCTGTCCAGATTTAGGGCAATTGCACCGCCCTGGTGCAACACAATCACTGTTCAGGTGATTGATTATTTGCCGCTTTTTACTTTTGTCCACGCGCGGGTTCTTACGCGGTCAATTTTCGGATCCTGCACTTTAAGCGTATACAGTTTCGCGAAAACATCCGCCGGCGGATAGATTGCCGGGTTGTCACGTACTTCTGCGCTGATCAACGGTTTGGACTCTTTGTTACCGTTAGCATAGAAGACGTGGTCACTGATGTGCGCGATAACGTCAGGACGCATCAGGTAGTTCAGGAACTGATACGCTTCGTCTTTGTTTTTCGCATCAACAGGCATGGCGAAGACATCGAAGAACGCCAGGGCGCCCTCTTTCGGAATGATGTAGTTAACATGCACGCCGTTCTTCGCTTCTTTAGCACGGTTAGCCGCCTGCCACACGTCGCCCGCCCAGCCGATGGCTACGCAGATGTCGCCATTTGCCAGATCGTTAATGTACTGAGAGGAGTGGAAGTAGCGAATGTTCGGACGCAGTTTCAGCAGCAGATCGGTTGCCGGGCCGGAATAATCATCCGCTTTGGTGCTGTTGGGATCTTTACCCAGGTAGTTCAGCACGGTCGCGAAAATCTCTTCTGGCGCATCCAGGAAGGAGACGCCGCAGCTTTTCAGTTTTTCGAGGTTTTCCGGTTTCAGCACCAGATCCCAACTGTTGACCGGCACATCGCCCAATACCGCTTTGACTTTATCAACGTTATAGCCAATGCCGGTGGTGGCCCACAGGTACGGCACCGCGTATTTGTTGTCCGGGTCATGCTGAGCAACCATTTTCAGCACATCCGGGTCCATGTTCTTCCAGTTCGGCAGCTTGCTCTTATCGAGCGGCTGGAACACACCGGCGGTTAACTGGCGCTCAAGGAAGCTTGCAGAAGGCACCACCAGGTCGAAACCGGTGCTGCCCGCCATCAATTTGCCTTCCAGCACTTCGTTGGAATCGAACACATCGTAAACAACTTTAATCCCGGTCTCTTTTTCAAAGTTTGCGACCGTATCCGGCGCAATATAGTCAGACCAGTTATATACATGCAGCGTCTTTTGCTCTGCGGCGAGTGTGCTGGCAGAGACAGCCATTAATGCACCTGCAACAAGACCTGATAACCATTTTTTACTCAAAGCGGTCATATCTCATTCCTTCTGGAAAGTCCGTTACCATACGAACTAAGTGTACGCATTTAAGGTATGCAAAATTCATGCATATTTTGTCAGTCTGCACTGGTCGAAGAGGAAAATTCTTTCGGCCGACGCCGCATGCTTTCAAAGCACCGCAAGAATAACTGTAGCCAGGGTTAGAGGCTATAGGGCAGATTAAAAAACGCCTTTTATCAATTTTTTATGCAGATTCTGTCTATGTGATAAGCCGAAACGGCGGGAATAGCGGTGAATAATTCTTTAAAAGAAGGTTAGAAGCAGAATTAAAACATTCATTATGCAGCCGCTCTGGCAGCGACTGCGCTAATGTCAGGCAGGTTTAGTGAAGAAAATTGTGTGCGTCTTCGCCAGCTTTGAGCTCTTCTTCTTCGGGAACAAACAGCATCTGATGGGCGCGGGCTTCAAGAATCACCATTGAAATTTGCTCTTCGCTCTGGCGCATGAACCATGCAAATTGTTCGAGTGTCACCCCGGCGCCAGAGGATAATGTCTGGCAAACGACCAGCTTAGGCAGGTTATCATCCTGAATGTCTAGAAATGCTTTCACTGTCAAAGAACTGGCATTGATGGCGGAAAGATCGGCGGCCAGCGCCAGCAAGGCGGAAGGCTTCACTTCCGCCATCGCCGTAAACAGGACAACGTCATTAATCAGATCGATTTTGGCGTCAAATACCCCGTCGAAATTCTGCATATGCGGCAGGTGTAACGCCTGGCAGGTATCGCATTCGAAGAAACTGATACCCAGTTCATCAAGCCATTGACGAAGCGTGTCCAGACCAGGTGCGACGAGTGAATTCATGCGCAAAACAACCTCTGACGAAAAAATGGGAGCCATAGCTTACGCAAAAAGCAGGCCGCATACCATTATGCAGCGCGGAAAATCGACTAGCCGCCGGTTTTGAGGCAATAGCCGGGCGTGGCATGGCGCTCAATCCAGGCAACCATTTTACCCGCGATATCCACCCCTGTGGTCTTCTCAATACCTTCAAGCCCGGGCGATGCATTCACCTCCATCACCAGCGGCCCCCGGTTGGCGCGCAGGATATCCACCCCGGCGACATCCAGACCGAGTGTCTGTGCAGCTTTAATCGCCATCTCCCGCTCACGCGGGGTGATTGTCGCCACGCTGGCCACGCCGCCACGATGCAGGTTGGAGCGAAAATCGCCCTCTTTCGCCTGCCGTTCAATCGCCGCGACAACCTCGTTGCCCACCACCAGGCAGCGAACATCCCGCCCCTTCGCTTCCTCAATGTATTCCTGAACCAGGATATGGGCGTTCAGGCCGCGAAAAGCGTCAATCACACTCTCTGCCGCCTGCCGTGTTTCGGCAAGGACCACGCCGATCCCCTGCGTCCCTTCCACCAGTTTTACCACCAGCGGCGCGCCGCCGACCATGGCAATCAGATCACTGGTGTCATCCGGTGAATGGGCGATCCCCGTCACCGGCAGATCAATCCCCTGGCGGGCCAGGAGTTGCAGAGAACGCAATTTGTCGCGCGCGCGCGTAATCGCCACCGACTCATTGAGCGGATAGCTGCCCAGCATTTCAAACTGGCGCAGCGCGGCGGTACCGTAAAAGGTAATCGCGGAACCAATTCGCGGGATCACAGCATCAAAATGGGGAAGTTGACGGCCTTTGTAATGGACCGAAGACGCCGCGGGGTCGATGTTCATATAACACGACAGCGGATCGAGAATTTCGACCAGATGCCCGCGCGCAATGGCAGCTTCGCGCAGGCGTTTGCATGAATAGAGCGTTCCGTCCCGGGACAATATGGCGATTTTCACCCTGCACCTCTCTGAATAGACTGGCAATACTCTACCTTTTTCACGTTGCCGGAAGGCGGCAAGTCAGTTAGCCCCGGCAGCAGAGATAACACTATGACCAGGGCGCCCAGTGATATAGCAAACGCACTGGCAACGTGAAGCATGACGAGTAGAAAGCCTGCGTATCATACACGCAGCGAGACACAGGATGAACGGGAATTAGCGCACTGCCCACCCTTGTTTATGCAAATAGTCGAGGATGAACGGGCGGCTCTCTTTAATAATGGTGCGCCGGATATGATCGCTCCAGGTATCCTGACGGGTATTGCTGCCTCGCGACGTATAATACGCGGCAATTTGCGCATCATATTGTGCAAGGATGTCGGCATCGACAGGCTGATAGCTGTTTTCATGCACCACCAGCGCGGCGGGTAAACGCGGCTTCACCTGCGGATCGTCGGCAGGCCAGCCAAGACAGAGCCCAAAGAGTGGCAAAACATGCTGAGGCAGATGAAGTAATTCGGTCACCGCCTCAATGCTGTTACGGATACCACCGATATACACACCGCCAAGGCCGAGTGATTCCGCAGCCGTCATGGCATTTTGCGCCATCATGGCCGTATCGACGACACCGAGAAGCAGTTGTTCCGCCAGCCCCAGTTGCGCCTGCGGGCAAATTTGCAGATGGCGATTAAAATCGGCGCAAAACACCCAAAATTCAGCGGCTTCAGCCACATGCTGTTGACCGCCGGTTAGCGTAACCAGTTGTTGGCGTAACGCCGGGTCGGTCACGCGAATAATTGAACTGCACTGTAAAAAGCTGGAACTGGAGGCGGCCTGGGCACCGGCGATGATCGCTTCACGCTGCGCTGCGGTAATGGGTTCCTGGGTGAAATGGCGGATAGAGCGGTGGGCGCGGAGCAGATCGATAACTGGAGTCATGGTCGTTTTCCCTGGAAACAAAACCCCCATTATAGCGAACACTCAGGCCGGAAATGCTCGTCAAAATGTGTTGAAAGGTTGCGGAAATTAACATAACAGGCACAACCTGTTTTATGCGTGGGCGCAAAAGCCGCATTATATCCCTGCTTACCGTCTGGTTTAAGGAGGATCCATGTACACAGTGATATTTGGTCGCGCAGGTTGTCCACAGTGCGCACGCGTAAAAGAGTTGGCTGAAAAAGTCAGCAAAACACAGGATAATTTTGAGTGGCGTTATGTTGATATCCATGCGGACGGCGTTACCCGCGCGGCACTGGAACAAGCCGCAGGCAAACCCATCGAAACGGTGCCGCAAATTTTTGTCGATCAAAAACACATTGGCAGCTTTACCGAGTTCGATAAGTTCGTTCGTAAACAGTTCGGTAGAATAAAATAAAGAGGCAACAACCGGGGCGACGCTGGCTTTAACGCGTCCCGTTGCCAAAGAAACTGCTGATAAACAGATAACAGAGCGCGCCCAGCGCGCACCAGAATACCGCACTAAACAGCCACGCCAGCTCCTGCCACACAGAACGCACCGGGGTAAAAAACAGACGCATGACGACGAAACAGAGCGGTGCGGCGAGGATCGCGCCAAACAGTGGCAACATCACTTTACGGCGACGTGAAAAAATACTGGCAACGGCGCCCGGTAACGTAAAAAACAGCAACCCCAGTTCAGGATGCCCGGACGCACGAAAGGCACCTTTCATATTCGTCACTTCTAAAAAACAGACGACAATGAAAAGTAAAAAACAACAAATGATGCCTGCAAGTCCGCGTTTATGTTTCAAACAATCCTCCTGACTTTTCTCTATCAAACTCTTCATCCGTTGCAATGAACGAACGGTCAGATAAAGCGTTATGGCACTCCCTGCCGAAAAACCCCCGCGCGAATAGATGATTCTTACTAGCCGTTGCAATTCAATACGATTAAACTAGCGGCCAGTTATTGTGTTGCCGGGAATAAAGACGCACTAGTGCGTTTTTCTAACTCAGATTCTTCGCAAAACAGTAGCCCAAATAACCCATTCTTTCAATAGCTTACAAGTAAACAAGAAGTTAGCCTCCGTGAATATAAACGTCGCAGATTTGTTAAACGGGAATTACATACTGTTATTATTTGTTGTTCTGGCGCTCGGACTCTGTCTGGGGAAATTACGCCTGGGTTCTGTACAACTCGGTAATTCCATTGGCGTTTTAGTGGTTTCCTTATTATTAGGTCAGCAACATTTCAGCATAAACACTGATGCCCTCAATTTAGGTTTTATGCTGTTTATTTTTTGCGTAGGAGTGGAAGCTGGGCCAAACTTTTTTTCTATTTTTTTCCGCGATGGCAAAAATTACCTGATGCTGGCGTTGGTATTAGTCGGCAGCGCATTGTTGATTGCCCTTGGGCTCGGCAAATTGTTCGGCTGGGATATTGGTCTGACGGCGGGGATGCTGGCAGGCGCAATGACATCCACGCCTGTACTGGTGGGTGCCGGTGATACGCTACGTCATTCGGGTATGGACAGTACCCAGCTTTCACAAGCACTTGATCACTTAAGCCTCGGCTACGCCCTGACCTACCTTATTGGCCTGGTCAGTTTGATTGTCGGCGCTCGCTATATGCCGAAGTTGCAGCATCAGGATCTGCAGACCAGCGCCCAACAGATCGCCCGTGAGCGTGGGCTGGACACCGACACCAACCGGAAGGTCTATCTGCCGGTCATTCGCGCCTATCGCGTCGGCCCGGAGCTGGTGGCCTGGGCGGACGGCAAAAATCTGCGTGAGCTGGGTATTTATCGCCAGACGGGCTGTTATATTGAGCGTATTCGTCGTAACGGTATTCTCGCGAACCCGGACGGCGATGCGGTACTGCAAATGGGCGACGAAATTGCGCTGGTTGGCTATCCGGATGCGCATGCGCGTCTCGACCCCAGTTTCCGTAACGGAAAAGAGGTATTCGACCGCGACCTGCTCGACATGCGCATTGTCACCGAAGAGGTGGTGGTGAAAAACCACAATGTGGTGGGGCGCCGTCTCGCTCAGATTAAGCTGACCGACCATGGCTGTTTCCTCAACCGCGTTATCCGCAGCCAGATTGAGATGCCGATTGACGACAACATCCTGCTTAATAAAGGGGATGTCTTGCAGGTGAGTGGTGATGCCCGTCGTGTGAAAGCCATCGCTGACCGCATCGGCTTTATCTCTATTCATAGTCAGGTCACGGACCTGCTCGCCTTCTGCGCTTTCTTTATTGTTGGCCTGATGATCGGCATGATCACTTTCCAGTTCAGCACCTTCAGCTTTGGTATCGGCAACGCGGCGGGCCTGCTGTTTGCCGGGATCATGCTCGGCTTTCTGCGCGCCAACCACCCGACTTTTGGCTACATCCCGCAGGGTGCGCTGAATATGGTGAAAGAGTTTGGTCTGATGGTCTTTATGGCAGGTGTCGGCTTAAGCGCCGGTAGCGGCATTGGTAACAGCCTGGGTGAAGTGGGAGGACAGATGCTGATCGCGGGCCTGATTGTCAGCCTGGTGCCTGTGATGATCTGTTTCCTGTTCGGTGCCTGGGTGCTGAAAATGAACCGCGCCCTGCTGTTTGGCGCGCTGATGGGGGCACGTACCTGTGCGCCAGCGATGGAGATTATCAGCGATACCGCGCGCAGTAACATTCCGGCACTGGGTTACGCGGGCACCTATGCGATAGCGAACGTACTGCTTACGCTGGCGGGGACGCTGATAATCATTGTCTGGCCGGGCTTAGGATAACTCCTAACTTAAAAAAATAATTAACACCTGGAGAACTTTTTTTCTCAGCATTAGTCATAACTAGTGCCACTGCTTTTCTTTGATGTCCCCAATTTGTGGAGCCCATCAACCCCGCCATTTCGGTTCAAGGTTGATGGGTTTTTTGTTGCCTTAAAACTGCCCCCTTCCCTCACTCACCCGCAATCCTGCCCACCATCGCGCGAATATCCGTACGGCTCAACGGTTCCCGGTCCACCACAAAATGCAGCGTCATCCCTTCGATAAAGGCATCCAGCGCACGGGCGGTTACCGGATCGAACCATCGCTCCAGCGTGGTCTGACTGGTGCGCATCCAGTTTTGCATTACGCTTTTCAGCATCGGTTTTTTGCTCATCAGGGCATAAAGCTGATACATCAACTCCATATTGTGCGGTGTCGTCACCTGAGCACTGAAAATCAGCTCAGTCACGGCATCACAGGCGGTTGCGGCGCTATCAACCTGAGTAAAAAAGGCCGCATATTGCGCGGACATTTGCTGCGTAAAGCGGGTAAAAGCTTCATCCAGCAGCGCATCAATGCCGGTAAAATAGTAGGTCATTGAACCGAGCGGCACATCGGCACAACTGGCAATTTTTCGGTGGGTGACGGCATGAATACCGTGCTGCGCAATGGTCTCCAGCGTGGCATCCAGGATGCGTTCACGCCGCTGCGGGTCGTTCGGTCGTCGGCTCATAAATCCTCGCAATCAGATGTGTACAAATGTACACATGCTTGCTAGTGTTGTCCTCTCTTTTCCTTGCAGGATGCGACGTAATGCCAGTCACCTCACATCGTAATGCGCTAAAACACCGGCTCTGGGCGCTTTTCACCTTCTTCTTCATCCCGGGACTGTTGATGGCGTCGTGGGCGACCCGTACCCCGGCCATCCGCGACATCTTATCTGTCTCAACGGCGGAAATGGGTGCCGTGCTGTTTGGCCTCTCCGTAGGCTCCATGAGTGGCATCCTCTCATCCGGCTGGCTGGTTAAACGCTTTGGTACGCGCAAAGTCATTCGTGCCAGTATGGCTGCCGCCATCGCGGGCATGCTGGTATTAAGTCTCGCCCTGTGGCTGGCTTCCCCGTTGCTGTTTGCCGTTGGACTGGCGTTTTTTGGCGGCAGTATGGGG
Source organism: Citrobacter sp. BDA59-3 (assembly GCF_015167655.1). Taxonomy (NCBI): domain Bacteria; kingdom Pseudomonadati; phylum Pseudomonadota; class Gammaproteobacteria; order Enterobacterales; family Enterobacteriaceae; genus Citrobacter; species Citrobacter sp. BDA59-3. Next base: position 1,694,407 of record NZ_CP063427.1, on the reverse strand, counting down.
GCTGGCGAAGTGGCGATAAATATTGAAGGCGCGGTGGTCGAGCGCGAAATGAACAAAACCGTTCTGCCGATGATGCACGGCTTCTACAGCCTCGGCACGCTGGCTGGCGCAGGGGTTGGTATGACCCTGACCGCATTGGGTACGCCGGCAACCTTGCACATTCTGCTGGCGGCCGTGGTCGCCATTACGCCTATCGTGTTGGCTATTTCTGCCATCCCCGAAGGGACGGGAAAAGACACGCCGGAAGATAAAGCGCGTAACAAAGCGGGCCTGCCCTTTTATCGCGATATTCAACTGCTGCTGATTGGGGTGGTGGTGCTGGCAATGGCCTTTGCCGAAGGTTCTGCCAATGACTGGCTGCCGCTACTGATGGTCGATGGACACGGGTTTAACCCCACCTCCGGCTCGTTGATCTATACCGGTTTTACCCTCGGCATGACGGTCGGGCGCTTTACCGGCGGCTGGTTTATCGACCGCTACAGCCGCGTCGCCGTGGTTCGCGCCAGCGCAATGATGGGCGCATTGGGTATTGGGCTGATTATTTTTGTCGATAATGCATGGATTGCCGGAATGTCGGTGATCTTCTGGGGATTGGGTGCATCGCTGGGCTTCCCGCTGACCATTTCTGCCGCCAGTGATACCGGCCCCGATGCGCCAACCCGCGTCAGCGTGGTCGCCACTACGGGTTATCTGGCGTTTCTGGTGGGGCCGCCGCTGCTTGGTTTCTTAGGGGAACACTACGGATTGCGCAGCGCGATGCTGGTGGTGTTAGGCCTCGTGCTGGTTGCCGCACTGGTTGCTAAAGCGGTAGCAAAGCCGGAGCGCGACATGCAATCCGCAACCGAGTAATGCGCACACGCGGCAACACATTGCCGGGATCGATTACGCATACTTCGCCCCACTGCGTGGCTGGCGCTCTGCCAGCCACCGTCAATTATCGAGGCGAAAATGAAAATTCAACTGTTAACGGCACTGCTGTTTAGTACGCTCTCCATCGGCGCTCTGGCGCAAAACGTGACGGTCAATGTCCCGGACGGTTACAAAATCGAGTTAGTCCCCATCAACACCCCGACAGCGCAAACAACCTATGTTGCGCCGCAGGTCGTTGCCCCTGCGCCTGTGGTCCGCGTTGCACCTCGTGCCCGTCATCTGGCAAGCGTCGGTGAAGGGATGATCATCGAACATCAGATTGACGATCATCACTAACCCTTCAACAGAAATAACGCGCGCGCATTTTCTTATTTATTTCTGTTTAGTTGTCCTCTCTTCTCTGGCTAGCAGCAGGCTCAATGAAGCAGGTAATACCGTCAGTGTTACCAGCGTGGCCACGAGAAGCCCCCCGATAATGGCATAGGCCATAGGTCCCCAAAAAACCTGATGTGATATGGGGATCATCCCCAGTATTGCCGCGCAGGCCGTTAAAACAATGGGGCGTGAACGATGTTCCGCTGCCGCAACGATAGCGTCGCGCGAAACCATCCCCTGCGCCAGGTTACTGTCCACTTCGCTTATCAGGATGACCGCATTGCGAATAATCATCCCTGCCAGCGCGATCACGCCCAGCAATGCCACAAACCCCATCGGCGTACCTGTCGGCAGCATGGCTAATACGATGCCAGGCAAGCCAAAAGGCGCCATAAAGAGTGCCAGCAACATGCGGGAGAAACGCTGCAACTGAATCATTAACAGAACCAACATAGCGATGAGCGTCACAGGTAACACCGCGAAAACTGAGCTATTTCCCTTCTCCGATTCCGCGACTGTGCCCCCTTCTTCGATGTGATATCCCGCGGGCAGTTGCGCGCGTAATGTATCGATATCCGCACGCAGAGCAGACGACACGGTCTGTGCATTAAGGCCCGGCGCCAGGTCTGTTTGCACGGTAATGAAAGGCAGTCGTTGGCGACGCCAGATAACCGGATCGTCAACGCCCCATACGGGCGTAGCGACTTCACTAAGGGGAATTTTCTTTCCCGCCGAGGTTGTCAGCACCAGTGACGATAACGTGCTGATATCCAGACGTTCCTTATCGTTTGCACGTAGCACCACATCCACGAGGCGATCATTATCCCGCACGGTGGTGACGGTCCGGCCAGACCAGACCGTATTAAGCGTTTGAGCAATATCCTCTGAGGAGACGCCCGCCGCCCGTGCAGCAGTCTGGTTAACATTAAAGGTGATCACCCTCTCCGGTTCGCCCGCGGTCAGGTTAACTTCCCGCGTGAAAGGCGACGCTCCCGTTTTAGCGGCAACACGGTTGGCGATTAAGCGCACCTGGGCATAGTCAGGCCCGCTCACGCGGTATTTTATCGGCCAGCCTACTGGCGGCCCTAATTCGAGGGGGGATACCCGCGTCGTCAGCTCGCCAAACTGGCTGGCTAACAGGGCCGAGAGTTGCCGTTGTAAGCGGTCTCTTGCCGCTAAATCCTTGGCGACGATAACGAGTTGCGCAGTGTTTTCATTATCCAGCAAGACTTCCATCGGCAAATAAAAACGTACGGCGCCCGATCCGACATAGGTCGTGTAGTGATCAATATTTTCATTACCGCTTATCGCTTTTTCAAGACGCTCGGCCTGCCGTTCTGTTTCGGGTTGTGACGTATTCGCCGGGAGCGAGAGACTGACCAGCAGTTCCGGCCGATCCGATGCCGGGAAAAATTCCCCTTGCATATAGGTCGTCCCAACGCCTGACAAAATAAGCGCCAGCAGGGCAATTCCGATTGTCCTCAACCGATAACGCAATACGCGATCCAGTAACGCACGATAGGCCCGGGCAAGCCTGACTGCGCTCCCGCCATGATGCTTAATATGCGCAGGAAGTAACCAGGTGCCGGTCAGTGGTGAAAACAGAATGGCGACGACCCAGGAGCAAAGTAGCGCAATCAGGACAACGGCAAACAGTGAGAAGCAATATTCTCCGGCACTCGACGCCGCAAAGCCGACAGGAATAAACCCCGCTATCATCACCAGGGTGCCCGTCAACATGGGAAAAGCCGTGGTTTTGAACGCATAAGTGGCGGCGTTTTTACGCGAGTCGCCCGCCTCAAGCCGCGCCACCATCGCTTCAACCGTTATCATCGCATCATCGACCAGAAGCCCGAGCGCAATAATGAGCGCGCCCAGAGAGATGCGCTGCAAGCCAATATTGGCCAGCATCATGCCGACAAATGTCATTGCCAGTACCAGAGGTATTGCCGCAGCAACGACCAGCCCGGCGCGCATACCGAGCGAGATAAATGAAACAGCCAGAACGATCAGAACGGCTTCGATAAGCACGCGAACAAAGCTGCTGACTGCATCGCTCACGACCACAGACTGATCGGCAACTTTTACCATTTCAATACCATGCGGTAACTGGTTTTTGACCTCCTCCATTCTGGCGTTAAGCGTCTTACCGAAAAGCAACATGTTGCCGGTTGAGGCCATCGAAATCGCAAGCCCTATCGCAGGCTGTCCGTTTACCCGAAAAACAGGGGTGGCGGGCTCGGCAATTTGACGCGTGACGGTCGCAATATCCGTCAGGGGAATGTAGCGATCATTGATATGCAGTGTGACACCGCGAAGGCTCTCTTCTGAGGTCAACGCACCGCTCACACGCAAGGCAACGTTATCGTTTCCGGTACGAATCGTTCCGGAGGGTTCAACGGCATTCTGGGCCTTTAATGCCTCGCTCACCTGCTGAACATCTAATCCCATACCGGCAAGTTGCCGGGGGGAAAAGGCGATAACCATCTGCTCCTGCTGTTCACCCAGAAGCGTAATCTTCCCGATATCTTTCACAGACATCAGATTACGCCGGACAGCTTCTACGCGATCGCGTAACTCCCGCGAAGTGAAACCGTCTGCAGTGAAAGCATAAATAGTGCCGAACGTATCATCAAATTCATCATTCACAGCAGGCCCTTGCGCCCCCTCGGGTAACGAGGTTGCGATATCCTGCATTTTTTTACGCACCTGATACCAGATCCCCTGAACGTTCTGCGGTGGCGTGTCGTCTCGCAAGTTCACATAAATCACGCTACTGCCTGCCCGGGTTTCACTTTCTATATAATCAAGCCAGGGCGTCTCCTGCAGTTTTTTCTCCAGCACATCGGTCACCAGCCGGGTCGTATCCTCAATGTTGGCGCCGGGCCACTGCGCAGAGACCACCGCCGTTTTTATGGTAAATGCCGGATCTTCATTACGCGGGAGCTTTTGATAACAGAGGATCCCCGCCACGAGAATCAGCATCATAAACATGCTTACCAGTTGCTGATGTTCAAGCGCCCAGGCGGAAAGGTTGAAGCGTTGCTTTTTATCGGGAGCGTTCATGACTGGCGCTCCCCCGGAATAATTTTTTCGCCATCGCGTAACTTAGTCACTCCTGCGGTAATGACTTTATCACCGGGATACAGGCCGGATGAAACGAACGCGGAAGCAGCCGAGTAGCCTGATAAAGTGACCTCACGTAACTGCGCCTCTCCGTTATTACCAATAACAAAGATGGCGGGTTTATCGCCCGTGCGACTCAGCGCGGAGGCTGGGATCCTATAACCAGGCAATGCTGACGACGGTATCTCAATGGTCGCGCTTGCCCCTAACGCCATGGCGGGCTGGTCGTTAAGAGCGACCCTGACTTGCCAGGTTCGGGTTTGTGGGTCGGCCTGCGGGCTGATATCACGAAGTACGCCGGTGGTCTTTATAGCCGGGTTCGACAGCAACGCGACCTGAAATACCCGCTCTTTCGCATCGGGTGCGGAAAGTTGCTGCGGGTCAGCAATATCAAATACCACATCGCGAGCCTCACTGGTCGCAAGGGTAAAGACCGTTTGTCCTGCACTGACGACCTGCCCTGCAGAAACACTGACGCGGGTAATCACGCCATCTGCAGGTGCAGTCAGTTTTGTCCAGGCAAGGTTATCCTGCGCATTGCGCAACGCAGCCATACTGCTTTTAAGGCGTGAGGCCGCCGATTGCCAGTCAGCGCGCGCCGTATCAAGCTGAGTACGGGCGATAGCGCCGGAGGGCAACAATTTTTGCATGCGATTCAAATTCAGCAACGCGACTTGTTCGGCTGCTTTGGCGCTCTCCACATCGGCGCTGGCGCTGGCAAGCTCATTTGTGCCGGTCTGGTTTTCTAATGTGGCCAGCACTTGTCCCGCATGCACATGATCGCCGATATCAACGAGACGGCTCACCATGCGGCCACTCAGTCGGAAAGCGAGCAGGGTTTCATCGTGGGCACGTATTTCTCCGGTTCGCACATCGACCGGCAAAGAGGATAACGTCTGGATAACCACGTAGCGAACGGGCCGCGGCGGCGCAGCCTTGTGCGTATCCTTCTCGCCACAGCCGGTCAGTAAAAAAATGAACACCAGCGGGGCGATAAACGGCAAAAAAGAAAGAATAGAAAACTGACGCGCGGCATTAAAAAGATGATGCACACTTTGACGAAATAACACGGTGAGTTCTTCTGACATAACGCCACTCCTGATCGGTAATGGCGCCATTACATCTTTATGAAGTCGAGATTCTCTTCATTTTTCATCAAGGATTCATCAAGAATGCATTTATCTGTTTTCAGACGGCAGTGTTATTTCTATCAACAGACCGCCCTTTTCAGGTAAAGACGCGGCAATATTCCCACCGTGGGCAAGGCAAATAGCCCTGGCTATGGATAACCCCAATCCACTGCCCCCGGAATGCCGCGCCCGCGATGCATCGGCCCGCGTGAAGCGCTCGAAAATGATCGGTAAGAAATCGGGGTCCACGCCAGGGCCGTCATCCGCAAAAGTGATGCTGAACACCTCAGCATCCCGACGAATGCCAATGTTTAGATGCCCACCCTGTCGGCCATAGCGCAAGGCATTTTCCATAATAATCGTGAAGGCCTGCCCCAGACGCAGCGCATCCCCATTGAAAAGCGCAGGTGCAGTATCAACAACATTAATGCTCACGCCTGATGTATCCGCCTGTAGCTTTAGCCAGGCTGCACGCTCACGCAATAGCTCCCCAAGGCAAAGAGGATGGCGATCGAGCGTCAACTGTCCGGCGTCCGCCAGTGAAAGTAAGTGTAATTCCCCGGTAAGACGGTTCAGGAGTAGCAACTGGTTCATCACCATACTCAGTTGCTCTTGCGTAGGGCTAAAGACGCCATCCAGCATCCCCTGCAGCCGACCTATGGCCGCCGTTAACGGGGAGCGAAGTTCATGCGCCATCGCCACATGCGAAGCGCGCAGTTCGCGTTCATACAGGGCAAGTTGCTGTGTCATGCTGTTAAAATCAACGGCGAAACGTATCATTTCCGCAGGCGCATCCTTGATAAGTTCCGCCTGGCTGCCGAATTGCCCTTGTGTGACTTTATCAGCCGCCTCTCGTAACCGGCTGAACTGAGAGGATAAGGGCCGCGCGTAGCGTAGACCCATAATGACGATAAAAGGGATCATCACCAGAACAAGTACGCCAACCATGATCCAGTCGGTCGAGGCAATGGAGGGGGTCGAGTAACTGATTCCCCACCACGTGTCGACAATGTAATGGAAGCGATCCGGGTTCACATGCGGGTTGTCTTTCAATGCGAGGAATTCGGCTCTGACACTGGCGGGCATATCATGCAAAGCCCAGTAATTCTGGACGGCATAACGTAGCCACATGCACAGCGCAATGATAATCACAGTCCCGATGGCAAGGGCAAGGATACGGGCGCAAATCCAGCGCCACAGGGACTGATGAACGGGACTTTTCATAGTTGCTGGAACCTGTATCCAATACCGCGCACGTTTGCCAGAACGCCAGTGACCCCAGCGCTCTCTAATTTTTTACGCAAATTATAAATATGTGTATCCACAACGCGCTCTAGCGCATCGCTGTCCGGAAGGCATTGTTCCAGCAGGAATTGCCGCGTAAAAGGGCGCGTGGGATGGCGCATTAGCGTCGTCAGCATGGAAAATTCAGAGGGCGTAAGATCCAGAACAATCGCGGGTTTTTCGCGATCGGTCACAATGGCGGTAATCGCCACCGTATTGACCGACAGATTTTGCCAGTTAAGTGTCTCTTCGGGTTTTTCAGCACGCGCGGTGCGGCGCAATACAGCCTGGACTCGCGCAACGACTTCACCAGGAAAATAAGGCTTAACAACAAAATCGTCAGCGCCATAGCGCAATGCGCCAATACGTTCCGACGCCTCCCCCATTGCGGTGACCATAATGACCGGGACATCGCTGTCGCGCCGAATGGAAGCCAGCACTTCGGTGCCACTTATGCCCGGCAGCATAATATCCAACAGAATGAGATCGGGTTTAAGCCGCCGCGCCATTTTCAGCCCTTTAGTCCCGTTTTCTGCTATCAGTACGTCAAAACTATCCCGACGGAGGTAGGCTTCCAGTACGTCGGCAGCATCCGTATCGTCTTCAATTATCAATATTTTTCGACAAACCATTTATGTACCCTGGTTTTTTTAGAGAACAGCAATTGCCGATCTGTTACGCCAATACATACAATACCCTTTTTATGACAGTCAATGCGCATTAATAAAATGACAAATGATATAAACCGCCCGGAGAAGATTAAATTCATCAGAGACAGCGCGCTAAAAAGCGGAACTTGACAGTATCTTAACAATTCCCTGACTGTTTATTGATAACAGCCCTTCATACTGAACTATCAGAAAACCTTGCGCTGAAATAATACGCTTTTAATGATTCCGGAGATGCTCAATGTTCCCCCAAAAAACAGTACCGTTGATGACAGGTTTACTCTTTACCTCGGTAACGTCATTTGCGAATGCGGATGACACTACCGCTAATACAGACACGTTTACCATGGGGATTGCAGGGCAATACGCGCCGCGTTACAGCGGGTCAAATCATCAATTTTTCCAGGTCTTGCCCGTTATTCAGGGGCGAAAAGGCGCGTTTTTTGTTGATTCGGAAAAGGGTCTGGGATATGACCTGCAGGCCGACAACGGCCTGTATTTAGAACACTCGCTGGGTTATAGCCTGGGGCGTTCTGATCGTAATTCCAACTGGCGGGATGGCGCAAATGAATTAAAAGGAATGGGCAATATTAAAGCGGCCATGAATACTGCGCTGGCAGTTGGCTGGTCCATAGCGCCCTGGGTAAGCATTGAAGGAAAAGCCATTCTTCCTGTCACTGATAGCCAGGGGGTAGAATATCAGGCTTCCTTTACGCTTATTCCTTTGCAGAATGAAATCGATACTATCGCATTGCAGAATACAGCCATGTTCGGCGATCGCCGCTATATGCAAATTCATTATGGTGTCAGCCAAAAACAGAGCGATCGCACGGGATATCAAACATTTACCCCTGGCGGCGGCTTATACGGCATAAGCACAAATCTGCTGTGGAACCACCAAATTGACACACATTGGGGAACAACCTTAAGTGCGGGTTATAACTGGCTGAATGATGATGTTGCAAATAGCCCTATTGTTTTCAGACGAAATACGTTCTCTTTTACCGGTGCCATCACCTATACATTCTAACTACACGTTTTCAAAAATGGAGAGTGAGGATAGACGAAAAAGAGATAATGGCGAGGCGCAGAAAAATGCCACAATTACAAGCAACGGTAATCATGGAAATAACAATGTGGATTGACGCCAACCTGGATAAAAACATCACCATAGCAATCGCTGCAAAAAGAGCGGGGTATTCTAAAAGGCACCTGCAAAGAATCTTCAAAGATCATACAGGGCTCAGCCTTGCTCGATACATCAGACAAAAAAAGATCATGGAAGCGACATCAGATCTACAAAAAACCAGTATGCCTATTATTGAAATAGCCTCTAAGTACGGATTTGACGATCAGCAAAGCTTCTCAAAGACTTTTAAGAAAATTCATAATGCGCCACCCGGGCAATGGCGAAAAAAGAATGGCGAATAACAGATAAATCCCCCGAAAGTACTGAGACTACTTTTTCGATAAAAATAATTAACAGAGCGTTTTACGTTTAATACTTTTTTAATTCGTCACCACACCAATAACTGGCATTGCCGCCGGTAATGTTTACCGACGGCAATGTTGCGAATCAGTGGCTGGCTTTTTTAATCGCGGCCTGAATCTGTTCCGCGCTCGCCAGCCCAGGGAAGACGGTGATGTTCTCCGGGGTTGCGCCTTTAACCGGCATCACAATCAGCCCTGGCGTCCCGGTGAGTTCCAGCGTCTGCGCCAGCGTATTGGTGTTCTCAAGGATATTGCTGTAATCCGCCTGCAGCTTATCCGTGGCACCGGCAGCCTTCGCAGCAGCATTGATATCCTCGACGGTCAGTTGGCCTTCGTTATGCCCGGTATGGTAAATGCTGTTGTGATAGATGGCATACCCGGCAGCACCTTTCTGCTTCCAGACATCAAGACCGCGCAGCGCGGCTTTCTCTGAGTTCTCCCAGCGCGATGCGAAAATAGGCCACTCTTTGAAGATATAACGTACGTCCGGACTGGTCTTCATTACTTTCTCCAGCTCCGGGGCGAGTTTGCTGCAATAAATGCACTGATAATCGAAGAATTCGATAACCGCCACTTTCGCATCCTGTGGACCAATCACCGGCGTATCTTTGTCACGCAAGAGGGCTTCCTGGTTCTCCATCACCTTCTGGGTAAGCGCCATCTGTTGACGCTCCTGTTCTTGCTGCTGCAATTTCTGGCTGACCTGCACCAGCACCTCCGGATGGGCAACAAGGTAGTCGGCGGCGATTTTACCGATTTGCGCTTCCTGCTCAGGCGTGAATGCCGGCGCAGAGGCGGCCAGCACAGGGCTTAAATGGAAAAGAGTGTATGTGGTCACTAAAGAAATTAGCGTCTTTCTGAAGGTCATCGGTGGTGTCCCTAACGTTTTTCTGAATAGTTTGCGAACAGGCAGGTGCGTCGTGCTCCGCAATATCGCCATCAAAGATACGCGTTTTCAGTAAAGGTGACACGCCGGAAGTGATAGCAGATATGTCGATATAATCACAGGCGGAATAACAAGTGGCGCAGGCTTGCGCGATACCCGCTGCCCGCAGGCTAAAGCGGGTAACGAAAGCGCATCACTGGCCGAATGACGCTCTCCCCTCACCCACCGTGGAGCCTTAGCTTTCGAGCGAGTTCCCGACGCTTTTATCACGCAGGAAAATCACCATCAGCCCCACCCAGAACAGGCCGTTGAGCAAATTAAAGAGGCTGAACAGGCCGTTGCCGCCGACCAGATACGCATGTTTACTGACTTCGATACCGACGGTGAAAATCAGCATTTGCAGCATGCCCATCGCCGCCGAAACCGCGCCTTTACTGACATCGCTGGCAAACAGCGTCAGGCGCACCAGTCCGGCATTAGCCAGACCAATACCAAACGCGTACAGGCTCAAACCTGCCGTCATCCAGAGATATGCGTGCGAAGAGGCTACCGTTGCAATGGCCGCCAGGATAAGCCCGACAGCAATAGGCCAGCCGCCAAGAATAATCAGCGACCGCACGGTACGCCGCGAAGTCAGCCGTGCCAGCACAAGGTTGCCGACGATCAGCGCGCCAAAAATCGGCACCTGCAATAACCCATATTCATAGCTGCTGAGCTGTTCGCCACTGATAATAATAATCGGTGACTGGGCAATCCAGGCCAGCAGCGGCAGGCTGACAAAGCCGGTTGCCAGCGCCCCGGCGACGAAGCGAACGTTTTTCATCACCAACGCATAGTCGTGCCACAGGGCTTTTAACGAAAGCGGCTCACCCAGCCGGGTGGCGGTTTCTGGCATCGCCCGTTGCAGCCCGACAAACGCCACCGCCGCCAGCACGGCAAACAGTACAAACATCCCCTGCCAGGGCGCGGCATGAACCCAGGCTGCACCCACCAGCGGGCCGAGCAGCGGTGCGATAAGCGCCACGTTGGCCATCAGCGCGGTTATCTTAATGCACACCGCCTCTTCAAAAGATTCCTGAATGGCCGCATAGCCGACCGCGCCAATAAAGCACAGGCTGATCCCCTGCAAAAAGCGCAGCAGGGTGAACTGTTCAATGGTTTGCGCCAGCAGCGTGGCAAGGCAGGTCACTACGAACCACACTACCCCGGTCAGCATAACAGGTCGACGGCCAATACGGTCCGACAGCGGCCCCAGCAGCCACTGTAAAAACATGCCGCCCGCAAGATAGGCGGTCATTGATGTCGGCACCCACTCAATCCCTGCCTGATATTGCTCGACCACGGCCAGCATGCCGGGCTGAATCATATCGTTGGCGATATAGGTTGAGAATTCGTACAGGACCAGGCAAAGGGGAAATAACAGTGCCTGCCGTCCCAGGCGGCGACCAGTAAGTGTAGGGTTTTGCATGCCATCTCTTTTACGTGAAAAATCGCGCAGAGTGTAATCAAAGCAGTCGGTCGACGATAGCGAATTATGCCAGTCGCCCCGTGGAAAGCACTTTTTTCGACCTTAAGGTTTACTTAATCATACCTGCGTACCGTGTCACATCAATGCAATAATCGGCTTAAGAATCGTCTAACTCTCCGCGAAATAAGCGGAAACGACTTTACCGTTTATCGCGCCGCTTTTAAGGTGAGCGCTGTCATCAAACATTCACATCAGCCAGAGCCCGGAGTCATATAGAGCATGTTGGAAAATCTGAATTACACGCTGTTCGCGATGATCAACGCCACACCGGATTCCCCCGCATGGATGATTGCCGCCGCACGGTTTATCGCCAACGATGTAATCAGCATCGTGCCGCTACTTGCCGTAGCGCTATGGCTCTGGGGGCCGCGTAAACAGCTTAGCGCACAGCGCCAGTTAGTCATTAAAGTCACTATGGCGATGGCGATCAGCATGAGCCTTTCGCTGGTGTTGGGGCATCTGTTCCCCCATAACCGCCCGTTTGTTGATCATGTCGGTTACAACTTTCTGCCCCATTCGCCGGATTACTCGTTCCCGAGCGATCACGGTACGGTGATTTTTACGTTTGCCATTGCCTTCATTGCCTGGCATCGGGCCTGGTCCGGTGCGGTGCTGATGCTGGTTGCGCTGGCGATTGCCTGGTCTCGCGTGTACGTGGGGGTACACTGGCCGCTCGATATGGTGGGCGGTCTGTTTGTTGGTCTGTGCGGTTGTCTGAGCGCGCAGATACTGTGGCAGATCTTCGGTCCGGCGCTGCACCGCACGCTACAGCATCTTTACCGCCTCTGTTTTGCCTTTCCGATTCGCCGGGGCTGGGTACGTGACTAAGCCCGGCGGCAAAGGTAAGATGAACGCCCTGCTAAACGCGGGGCTTTCTTTTATTCAGGGGTATTATGGAAACAAGACGTGACGAACGGATAAGCCAGTTACTGTCGGCGCTCAAGCGCAGCGATAAGCTGCATCTGAAAGAGGCCGCTGCCCTTCTGGGTGTTTCAGAAATGACGATTCGCCGCGATCTCAGCGCCAACAGCGCGCCGGTTGTGCTACTGGGCGGCTATATCGTGCTTGAGCCGCGCACCGCCAGCCATTATCTGCTAAGCGATCAGAAAACCCGTCTGGTCGATGAAAAGCGCCGCGCGGCAGAATTAGCCGCGCAACTGGTGCAGCCACACCAAATGGTGTTCTTTGACTGCGGCACCACCACCCCCTGGATTATCGAAGCCATTCCGGCCGACCTGCCGTTCACCGGGGTGTGCTACTCCCTGAATACGTTCCTTGCCCTCCAGGAAAAGCCGCTGTGCCGTGCCATCCTGAGCGGCGGCGAATTTCATGCCAGTAATGCCATTTTTCAGCCGCTCAATTTCAAAGAGACACTGAGCTATCTGCGCCCGGATATGGCCTTTTATTCTGCCGCCGGGGTTCACATTGAGCAGGGGGTTACCTGCTTTAATCTGGAAGAGTTACCGCTAAAACACTGGGCGATGGCGAGCGCGCAATTTCATGTCCTGGTAGTTGATCACAGTAAGTTCGGCAAAGTGCGTCCGGCGTGCATGGGAGATTTGAGCCATTTTGACGCTATCGTCAGCGACTGTCGCCCCGACGAAGCACTGGTTGAGTTCGCCAAAGCTGCGCAGATCAAACTGGTATTCTGACCGTGCCCCCACGGGGCACGGTGTGCCGTTATCAGGCGAACCAGCCAAACCACTGGTGGAATTTCATCAGCACAAAATCCCACATCCGGCCAAAGAATCCGGCCTCTTCAACCGCTTCCATCACAATCAGCGGGCGCTTCTCAATGGTCTGTCCGTTAAGCTGAAAATCAATGGTGCCGACAACCTGCCCCTGTTTAAGCGGCGCGGTAAGCTGCGGTTCGGTTAAGGTATAAGAGGCTTTCAGGTTTTTCAGTTGCCCTTTCGGGATGGTGACCGAACCGGCCTCCCCCGCGCCCAGTTTTGCCTCGCTTTGCGCGCCAAACCAGACGCGTTGATTTACAAAGGTGGCGTCTGGCTTGATAGGCGTGACCGTTTCGAAGAAGCGGAAGCCCCATGTCAACAGCTTTTCCGACTCGTTAAAACGGATGCGGTCGGTTTTCGCCCCCAGTACCACGGAAATGAGGCGCATGTCACCCATCGTGGCCGACGCCACCAGGTTGTACCCAGCGCCATCCGTTGTCCCGGTTTTCATCCCGTCAACGTTCATGCTGGTACTCCACAGCAGACGGTTGCGGTTCGGCTGACGAATTTTGTTGAAGGTGAACTCTTTCTCTTTGTGGATAGCGTACTCGTCCGGCACGTCGTGAATCAGCGCCTTACCGAGCAACGCCATATCGCGGGCGGTACTGAACTGCCCCGGCGCGTCCAGCCCGTGGACGGTCTTGAAGGTGGTGTTGGTCAGGCCGAGTTTTTGCGAATAGCTGTTCATCAGGCTGACGAAAGAATCCTGGCTGCCCGCCACGAAATCGGCAATGGCGATACTGGCGTCGTTGCCAGACTGAATAATGACCCCTTTGTTAAGGTCAGCCACCGAGACCTGATCGCCCGGCTTGAGGAACATCAGTGAAGAGCCCCGTAACGCCGGGTTTCCGGTGGCCCAGGCATCTTTACCTACCGTCACGATGTCGGTCAGGTGAATCTTCCCTGCCTTCAACGCCTGGCCAACAACGTAACTGGTCATCAATTTGGTGAGGCTGGCAGGGTCCAGTTTCTCATCGGCATTCCCTTCTGCCAGCACCTTACCGCTGGCGTAATCCATGAGGATCCATGCGCGGGCATCAACAGGCGGAGCCTCCGGCGCTTGTTCCACTGCATACAGAGAAGGTGAAAAGAGAACGATCAATGCGGCTCCCGCCGCCAGGCCGCGTGGAAATAAAGAAAAATGCGTCATATAGGCCACCCAGGTATCCATTCTGAAATCAACGTCGCACCACCGTGCAGCAACAAGCCGTGAGTAATAGCGCATAACAAGCGTGAATAAAAGCACTGGAAAGTAAAGTTTATGCAATAACATATTGTTGTGCTCTGGCGCGTGGATAATTTTGTAAATCGTTGCCAGAACGTTAACTTTATCTCAACATGGAAGGCCTCAGACTGGGTGGTAAACACAAGGGGGTAACATGATTACGCTATGGGGCAGGAATAACTCTTCCAACGTCAAAAAAGTGCGCTGGATACTTGAAGAGCTTGAACTGCCGTACGAACACATCCTCGCGGGCGGCGCGTTTGGCCTGAACCGCGAAGCCGAATTTCTGGCAATGAATCCCAACGGTCTGGTGCCATTGCTGCGCGATGACGAAACCGACGTTGTGCTGTGGGAATCCAATACCATTGTTCGCTATCTGGCCGCGCAGTATGGTCAACGCCGCCTGTGGAACGATGAACCCGCGCTGCGCGCGCAGGGGGAAAAGTGGATGGACTGGGCGCTGTCCACGCTGGCGCCGAAACACGGTATTTTGCTGGTGGGGCTGGTGCGCACCCCCGTCGAAAAACGCGACAATGCGGCCATCGAAGCGGGTATCAATGCCTGTGAAGCGCTTTTTGCTCTGCTTGACGACGCCCTGGCCCGACAGCCGTGGCTCTCCGGCGCTGAGTTCGGCCCCGGTGATATTGCCGTCGCGCCCTTTATCTACAACCTCTACAACATCGGGCTGAGCTGGACGCCACGCCCACATCTTGAACGCTGGTACCAGACGCTGACGCAGCGCCCGGCGTTTCGTGACGTGGTGATGATTCCGGTAACCTGATAAGCCTGCCCGGTGCCCCTTACCGCGCCGGGCTGACTTTTAGCAGTTCACCGTCTGACGCATCGGTCAGCACATACAGATAACCATCCGGCCCGACGCGGACATCGCGAATGCGCGCCTTGCGGTCTTTAAGGATGCGTCCGTCTTCGGTCACGGTGTTGCCGTTTACGCTCATCACAATGACATCTTCATCTTTCAGCGCACCGATAAAGAGTTTATTTTTCCACTCGGGGAAGACATCGGAGTTATAGAACGCCATGCCGCTGATAGCCGGCGATTTTTTCCAGTAGAAAATGGGCTGCTCGGTCCCCTCGACACTGCCCCCTTTCGCCTCGGGAATGGGTAATCCGCTGTAATTTATCCCCCAGGTCGCCAGCGGCCAGCCGTAATTTTTTCCTTTCCCGGCAATATTGATTTCATCACCTCCACGCGGGCCATGCTCATGCATCCACAGGGTGTGACTCCACGGATTCATCGCCATCCCCTGTGGGTTACGAAGCCCGTATGCCCAGATTTCCGACCGTGCTCCGGCTTTCCCAACGAAGGGGTTATCCGGCGGGACTTTACCCTGGTCGGTCAGACGAACCAGTTTGCCCTGTAATTTGTCGAGGTCTTGTGCGGTGGGGCGTTGGTTATTTTCCCCCAGCGCAATCCACAGGTAGCCTTTACCGTCAAACACCATGCGTCCGCCAAAGTGATTGCCGGTCGACAATTTGGGCTGCTGGCGAAAAACCACCTGGAAAGCCTCAAGGTGTTTTGCATCATCACTAAGGCGGCCATACCCCATGACTGTGCCTGCTTTGCCGTCCTGCCCGGCTTCGGCATAGCTCAGCCAGACCCGGCGCGACTTAGCAAAATCCGGGGCCAGCACCACATCCAACAGACCTCCCTGCCCGTTAGCCCAAACCTTCGGAATGCCGGTTATCGGGTCAGAAAGACCTTTCCCCGGCAGCCATTGTCGCAACTGACCGCCGCGCATCGTTATCAGCATGCCCTGATCGCCGGGCAAAAAAGCCAGAGACCAAGGGTGATCGAGTTTGGTTTGTAACACCTCAACCTTCACGGGCGCGGGGGCTGCGATGACAGAGGCTGAAAGAAATATCGCAGGAATAACAAACGCGGTGGAACGATGCATGACCCACTCCTTTATTCATGGTTTGCATAAAGGTTAGCCAGCACGGCAAGGCGAAAGGGGATTTTTACAAAAGCTTAAAAAGAAAGGGGGGAGTGGCCTCCCCCGCGTTTAGATTTCGGCAAGCGATACATGTTCGGAAAGATACTTGATACTGAAATTCAGCACATTAAAGGCTCTTTCCAGTTTTTCGACGTTCACCGCTATATAGGTTGGGCAATCCTGGCGCCCGCTTAACAGGCACACCGCCACAGAGGAGATAGCCTCCTCCGCACGGTACAATGCCCCTCGGGTATCGGCATCCTGCAATGTGTTCAGTTGCACACCGTTATCGCGTATTTCCCTGGCAAGATCGAAGAAGTGCTCGCGTAATTGATCGTTTTCGCTGACTGACATATACCCTTTCGCTTTTCGCATCTGGATATAGGTCGCAAGATCAGCTCTGGCATCGACCAGTTTGTCCAACAGACATTGTGTAAGTTCGTCAACGGTCATACGTTCCCCCCCTTGTCAGCCATCAGGCACAACTTATAGTATGGCTGTTTTTTGAGCGAAAGCATGCGCAACTTCAATTATTAAACGCAGACGAAACTTCTTTACACTTTAGGGCTGCTTAACATTATCCCCGACTGGCAAGCCACGCACGCCAGCCGCCATATTCCGTGATGTCCGTTGCGCCCTCTAATCCATTATTTTCACAAATGAATCCGGTCAGCCACTGCCCCTCTTCGAGCTCCACTTTGCCTAACCCGAGCGGTGCCGGGATCCCCGCCAGAAATGATCCCAATTCACTGGACGGCAGCGACCACACCTCAACGGCAATGGCCCTGCCGCCTTCGCTAACGCGAACCATCCCCGGGCGCTTGCCATCCGCCAGCGCATACAGGCGGTAAGCAGGTGCACTTAGCGTCGCCTCCACCAGATGTCCCTGACGCTGGCGCAACTGATAATTGAGCGCCAGACCGTCAAGGTGCGCACCGCAGACCACCACGTTTACCCGGTCATTTACCGCAGCATGCGTGGGGGCATCAGCCCCGATGGTTGTGCCCCCAGGCAAGCGCAGCGGATTCACACGCTGCAAGGCATCCGCCACGCTCAGCAGATACTGATCGGTAAAGGCGCGGCCAAACAGGGTCACGCCCGAGGGGAGTCCATTGGACATAAACCCGACCGGAACCGCGACGGCCGCGTAATCGAGCAGGTTCATGAAATTGGTGTAGTACCCGAGATCAGAATTGCGCTTCACCGGTTCATCGCGCAGTTCAGCCAGCGTTACCGGGCGCGGGTAGGTCGGCGTCAGTACGCAATCCAGCGCATCGAGCAAGGCATCGCATTGCCGTTTATAGCTCTGCAACCGATAAAGACCGTCAAACGCGCTGACCGCATCGGTGGTCGGGGCTTTTTGCAGAACATCGCGGATAACCGACAGCACCGCATCCGGCTGCTGCTCAATCAAATGGCCTGCCACATGGTAGCGCTCTGCCACCCATGGCCCTTCATAAAGCAGTTTTGCCGCCGCCAGAAACGGCGTGAAATCAAGCGCGACCGGTATTCCCCCCAGCGCCTCCAGCTGCGCTTTGGCGTGATAAAAGAGCGCTTCACTCTCGGCGCAGCCCAGGAACTCCAGCTTATCCGGCACGCCAAAACGGAACCCGGCCTGCGGCACGCCAAACGCCTGCTTGCTGTTCCACAGTGGGTTATGGCGGCTGTAGTCGTCATCCGGGTCCTGGATTGCGGTCAGCGCCAGCAGGGTACTGGCCTCGGCGGCCGTGGCGGTAAAGAAGGTGACGCAATCCAGGGTTCGGCACGCTGGCACGACGCCCGCCGTTGAAATCAGCCCTTTGGTGGCTTTCAGCCCCACCAGATTGTTCAGCGACGCGGGGACGCGCCCGCTTCCTGCGGTGTCGGTGCCTAATGAAAAACTGGCGACGCCCAGCGCCACCGCCAGCGATGACCCGGCGCTGGAGCCACCCGACGGATACTCAGGATGAACGCTGTTGCGACAGGCGCCATAAGGCGAACGGGTGCCGTTCAGTCCGGTGGCAAACTGATCGAGGTTGGTTTTACCCAACGGAATCGCCCCCAGGGCAATCAACTGACGCACCAGGGTAGCATCCTGCCCGGCCATATAAGCAAATGCCGGGCAGGCCGCCGTGGTGGGAACGCCTGCGAGATCGATATTGTCTTTGATGGCGAACGGAATGCCGTACAGCGGCAGATCCTCCGGCTGATGTTGCTCCAGCGCCGACAGATGCGGTTCCAGTTCGGCTTCATTCAGAATATGAATGAACAGATGAAATTCCGGGTTGAGCGCCATCGCCCGCTCGCGCAATTGCATGATAAGCGCACGCGGCGTTATCTCACCGCTGCGGTAGCGTTTCGCCAGCGTATCGAGGCGCAAATCAAAGGTCTGTGTCATTGTGCTTTCTCCATCACCACTACGCATTGCCCGGCGCGCACGGAGCTTCCCGGCTGCACCCGAACCTGACTGACCACGCCGTCATGCGGCGCAGTTAACGGAATTTCCATCTTCATCGACTCCAGCACCACCAGCGTCTGGCCCTCTTTCACCACGGAGCCCACTTCCACATTGACCTGCCAGAGGTTGCCGGAAACCGGGCTGTCGACACCGCTTTCCCCGGCCCTGAGCGGGGCATCGTCCCCCTCGTCGGCAATCACATCGCTGCTGTCGAAATGGGCCTGGCCGCTGGCAATCCAGCGATCGCGCTCAGCGGCAAACGCCTGCTGTTGATGGGTGCGGTTCGCCGCAATGCTCTGCGCTTCATCGGCCAGGAACTGTTGATATTCCGCCAGGCGCAGGGTGGTCTGTTCGATGCGCAGCGGGTAGCGCCCGAGCGGGAAGTCCCGACGGATGGTGAGCAGTTCATCGGCTGAGACCGGGTAAAAGCGAATCTGGTCGAAAAAGCGCAGCAGCCACGGCTTACCGCCAAAATCAGCGACCGCACGATAGCGATTCCACATTTGCAGGGTGCGGCCCACAAACTGATACCCTCCCGGCCCTTCCATGCCATACACACAGAGGTATGCGCCGCCAATGCCGACGGAGTTTTCCGCCGTCCAGGTACGCGCCGGGTTGTATTTGGTGGTCACCAGACGGTGACGCGGGTCAAGCGGTGTCGCCACCGGCGCGCCAAGATAAACATCTCCCAGCCCCATCACCAGATAACGGGCATCAAAGACGGTTTTGTAGACCTCATCGATATTTTCCAGATCGTTAATCCGGCGGATAAATTCGAGATTACTCGGGCACCATGGCGCGTCGCGGCGCACGGTGGTCATGTATTTTTCAATCGCCTTCTGACAGGCCGGGTCATCCCAGGAGAGCGGCAGCCAGACCACCCTGGATGGCACATCCAGATCTTCGTGCTGGCACACATCGGCCCACAGATCGTGAATAATCGCCAGCAAACGGCTCAGCGCCAGGGTTTCCGGCTGATAATGCACCTGCAATGAACGGATCCCCGGCGTCAGATCGATAACCCCCTCCAGCGCGCGGGATTCCAGCGCCTGCATCAGGGCGTGGCCGCGAAAACGCAGTACCAGGTCGAGTTCCGGTTCGCCTATTTCCAGCAGCAGATGGGTATCGCCTGAAAGACGCGCCACCAGCCGCTTATCCGCTTCCCCGGTCTCCAGCACCACCGGGGAAGCCAGCGCGGCAGGATGCCAGTTGACGGGGACAGGTTGCAGTGTTTCCACTTCCTGGCGGCTGGCCTGTGCCAGCCGACGCGCCGTTGCCACGTCCACCGGGACAAAACGCACCTTGTCCCCCGCTTTCAGTTGCCCAAGCTGGTGCAAATCCGCTTCGATAACCGTCACCGGACAGACAAAACCGCCGAGGCTTGGGCCATCCGGGCCAAGGATAACCGGCATATCCCCGGTGAAATCCACCGCGCCAATGGCATACGGGTTGTCATGAATATTGGACGGGTGCAGCCCCGCCTCGCCGCCGCTCTCGCGCACCCACTCCGGCTTCGGCCCAATCAGGCGGATCCCGGTTCGGCTTGAGTTGAAGTGCACTTCCCAGTCGGTGGCAAAAAAGGTGTTGATATACGCGCCGGTGAAATATTCCGGTGCCCCATGCGGCCCATAGATCACGCGCAGTTCACGCACGGCAGGCAATGTGGTCTGCAACGCCTGCGCGAGCACAACACCGCTTGCGCGGTTCGTCAGCGGGTTGAGATGCAGCACATCGCCAGTACGCAGCGCGCGCCCGGCGTGACCGCCAAATTGGCCGAGGGTAAAGGTGCTTTTGCTGCCAAGATAATCCGGCACATTAATGCCACCGCGCAGGCAAAGATAGCTGCGCACCCCGGCACCGCTCACCTCACCCAGACGCAGGGTGCTGCCCGCGGAAATCGTAAACACGGTATGCATCGCAAGCGATGTACCGTCGAGCGTGACCCCGATACTCGCCCCGGTCACTACCGCCACGGCGTCGGTATTAAATTTCAGCGTCGGACCGCTGAGCGTGATTTCCAGCGCAGCATCGGTTGCGGCATTCCCCAATAACGCATTGCCCAGACGCAGCGCGCGATCATCCATCGGGCCGGACGGCGGCACACCCACCGCCCAGTAGCCCTGGCGGCCAGGGTAATCCTGCACCGTGGTTTGAGTTCCGGCGCTCACCACCTCAAGGGTAGTGGCCTCGTAGCGCAACCCTTCCAGGCAGCGCGTCCAGGGCTCGCCCTCCGCAAACGGGGCAAAGGCTAAAATCTGGCGCAGGTACTGGCGGTTGGTCTCTACGCCATACAGACGGGTTTCGCCCAGCGCGGCATCCAGGCAGGCAATCGCCTGCGCACGCGTGGGCTGCCAGGTGATGATTTTCGCCAGCATCGGATCAAAAAACGGCGGTACTTCGCAGCCCGCTTCCACCCAAGTGTCAATGCGCAGCGTGCGGCGATCGTCGGCCGGAAACGCCACGTCGGTCAGTAGCCCCGGCGACGGCTGGAACTGGCGGCCCGGATCTTCGGCATAAACGCGCGCCTGCACAGCATGTCCCTGCGGCGTAAGCCCTGCAACCAGCTCGGTCAGCGGCGGCAGATCGCCGGCGGCCAGTTCAATCATCCAACGCACCAGATCCACGCCCCAGACCTGCTCGGTAACACCATGCTCCACCTGCAAACGGGTGTTCACTTCCAGGAAGTAAAAGCGTTTTGCGTCACTGTCATAGACAAATTCAACGGTCCCGGCGCTGCGGTAATTCGCCGCTTTACCCAGTTTGATGGCCGCTGAGCACAGCGCCGCTTCCATGCCATCCGGCAGGTTCGGCGCGGGGGTCTCTTCCAGCACTTTCTGGTTACGGCGTTGTACCGAGCAGTCGCGCACGCCAAGGGAAACCACCTCACCCTTACCGTCGCCAAAAATTTGCACTTCCAGATGACGCGCGCGCTCGATGTACTTCTCAATAAACACACCCGCGTCGCTAAAGTTGTTTTTGCCCAGCCGCACTACCGCGTCAAAGGCATCGGCCAGTTCATCGGCGCTATAGCACACCCGCATCCCGATACCGCCGCCGCCCGCGGTGCTTTTCAGCATCACCGGGAACCCCACCTGCGCGGCAGCGTGCTGCGCTTCATCGAGGTTTGCCAGCAGCTCTGTGCCTTCCAGCATCGGTACGCCATGCGCTTTGGCCAGCGCGCGGGCCGTATGTTTTAAGCCAAAGACCCGCAGTTGTTCCGGCGTCGGGCCCACAAATGCCATTCCTGCGGCTTCGCAGGCTTCGGCAAAGGCGGCGTTCTCAGAAAGAAAACCGTAGCCGGGATGAATCGCCTGTGCGCCGCTCTGGCGGGCCGCATCAATAATTTTTTCGCTGACAAGATAAGTCTGTGCCGCCGGGCCGTCGCCCAGGCTAATGGCTTCATCGGCATCACGAATATGCAGACTGCTGGCGTCGGCCTCAGACCAGACGGCAACGCCGGTGACATTGAGTGTGCGCAAGGTGCGCAGGATACGGCAGGCGATCGCGCCACGGTTAGCGATAAGGAGTTTCGTAAACATAGTCAGGACTCAATCGTGGCGGGTCGTCCCGCCGAAATTCGGCTCGCCTTATGGCCGTCCATAAGGGGCTGGTCGTTTACGGACGCGGTGGTGTCTGGCGCGTCTGACTGAGCGGTAAACGGTTCGCACGCACGTCAAACAGGTGGTAAATAAAAAGGCGCAGACGCGCACCCCGACTCAGTTCCATACCAGCACCTCCGCCGGGGTCGGGTTCCAGCCATTGCACGGGTTGTTCAACTGTGGGCAGTTGGAGATGAGCACGATGACGTTGCATTCGGCGCGCAGTTCAACGTATTTGCCAGGCGCTGAGATGCCATCTTCGAAGGTCAGTCCGCCCTCCGGGGTCACCGGAACGTTCATAAAGAAGTTGATGTTGGCGCCAATGTCGCGCTTGTGCAGACGTCCATCGCGCAGGCAGGCGCAGAGAAAGTTATCGCGGCAGCTATGCATATGGCGTTTATCCAGCGCATAACGCACGGTGTTGCTCTCCTGGGCGCACGCGCCGCCGAGGGTGTCATGGCGGCCACAGGTATCGGCGACAATGGTCAGCAACGGGTTACCCATATTGGACCACAGCACGCTGCCGGTGGTCAGATACGCATTGCCCTGGCGGCGCAACGTGCGCTGCGGATCGTAGCGTTCCCGGTGGTTGTCGGCGTTATAAAACAGCGTATCCACGGCCTGGTTTCCTTCAAGATCGAGCAAACGCAGGGTCTGGCCCATTTTCACTTCAAACAGGTACGGCTCCCCTGCCGGGATCACATGGCGAAAAACGGCCTCGTCGGGGTGCTTCTGGCTGGTGATATTCATCATGCGGCTCCTTACAGGGCAAATAAGCGGGTGTTGGTGAAGGCACGCGTGTTTTCCGGGCGCGTCATCAAAGCCTCAATGGCGGCGTTTTCGTCTGCCGCCTGTCGCCAGGCCAGTTGTACCGGGCGGGGCGCATAATCTGCGGCAGGGTCCATCGGGTGTTGCAGCGCGGTGAGCACCACCAGCACATCCATTGGCGCAAACAGTTCAACGTAGCAGCCAGCCTTCGACGCACCGCTGTGGAAGGTAAAAGCGCCGTGCTCATCCACCGTGACTTTGCTAAAGAAGTTCACCACCATCAGCAAGTCTTCAAGGTTCAAATCCCATTTGCCCATCTCAATGAGCAGGTTGTCGGCGCCGTTGCGGAAAAAACCGTTACGCAAATCCTGATAACGCCCCTGACCATATTTCTCCTTCACTTCTGCCGCATCCAGCACGCCGCCAAACGGGTCATGCCAGCCGCAGGTATCCGCGATAATCCCCGCCAGCACACGCCCCATATCGGAGTAAAAACAGTGGCCTGCCGTCAGGCGCGCGGTGTGCTGGCCTTTTAAGGTATCGGGCAGGTTCAGACGTTCGCTCTTTTCATGCGGGTTAAGCATCATCAGGCTGACGTTTGCCCCACCTTCGATGTCGGTCATGCGCAGGATCTGCCCGCGCTTGAGAATAAAGGAGAGACTGCCGCCGCCTGGCAGCGTCTCTTCACGCAGAACAGATGTTTCTTTATCTAATAAAGTCATTAAGTTAACTCCTTAATGCGTAGACGTTATCGGGCTGCGGGTCGGTCATTTCCGCCAGACGCGCTTCATTGAGCGGAATGTCATAAGTAATGCGCGCGCCGTAGGCATTGGGTTCGTGCGGGTCGATACGCACCTTGTCGAACACCAGCAGCCGGGTGCCGAGGTTAAAGCCCTCGGAGAGATCGTGGGTGACCATAAAAACCGTCATCCGGGTTTCGCCCCACAGTTGCAGCAACAGGGCGTGCATATCTTTGCGAATGCCGGGGTCGAGTGCGCCAAAGGGCTCATCAAGCAGCAACACGCGCGGTTGCATAATGAACGCCTGGGCAATAGCAAGGCGCTGTTGCATACCGCCGGAGAGCTGGGCCGGGTATTTATCCAGCGCCTGCCCAAGGCCCACTTTTTGCAGCATCCACACGGCGCGCTCCCGCGCCTCACGCTTGCTGGCGCCAAACAGACGTCCGAGGAAGCGCGCATTCGGCAACTCAAGACCAATGGTGACGTTATCGAGCACGTTTAAATGGGGAAAGACGGAGTAACGCTGGAAGACCACGCCACGGCTGCGGTCCGGCTCAGCCTGCAACGGCTTGCCATCAAGCAAAATGGTGCCGCGACTCGGCGCTTCCTGGCCCAGCAACAGACGCAGAAAAGTCGATTTCCCGCAGCCGGAAGCTCCCACCATTGAGCAAAACTCCCCGGCGTTGACCCGCAGATTGAGGCGTTCGAGCACCACATGGGCGCCATATTCCTGCCAGATATTGTTGATGTCGATAAAACTCATGCCTTCCCTCCTTCCGCCCAGGGAAAACAGGTTTTATGCAACTGGCGCAGGCCGAGGTCCATCAGCCATGCCAGCAACGTTATCCACACCACGTAGGGGATGATGACGTCCATCGCCATATAGCGGCGCACCAGAAAAATGCGATACCCCAGCCCTGCCGTTGAGGAGATGGCCTCTGCTGAGATAAGAAACAGCCAGGCCGATCCCAACAGCAGACGCAGCGAGGTCAACAGGCGGGAGAGAAGCTGCGGCAGTACCACCCGCAGCACCAGCGTCCAGCTTGATGCCCCCAGCGTTTGCGCCTTAATCAGGATTTCCGGCGGGATTTCGCAGGCGCGATGCTCAAGGTCGCGGGCGAGCATCGGGGTGATACCAATCACAATCAGCATCACTTTTGACAACTCATCCAGCCCGAAGACGATGAACAGCACCGGCAGGATCGCCAGCGGCGGGATCATCGACAGCACGGTCATCAGCGGCGAGAGCGAGGCGCGCCACATCGGAAAGACCCCGGCGGTAATGCCCAGGCACAGACCAATCAGCGAGGCAATCGCCAGCCCGGTCAACAGACGCGCCAGGCTCACCAGCGTATCCATCCAGAAGAGGTAGTCGCCGCTGCGTTTATCCGGGGTGAACGCCATTCGCGACATTGCGTCCAGCATCTGCTGCATGCCAGGCAGCAGCTTATCCTGCGGGTTGGCCTCCAGCCGCACCGCAGAGCCCAGAAAGTACGCCGCCAGCAAAATGACGAAAGGCAGCAGAACAAGCGTCAGACGCATGCCCCGGGTCGGATGGCGGTTAATGTGTCGCATGGCGTGAGTTCCTGTCATTCGCTCAAAGCTTGCCGTCGGCGGCCATCTTCACGAAGCTGTCGTCAAAGCGCAGCTTCACGTTGGCGGCATCCCCGGCAGAAACGTTGCCCGGAAAGGCCATGCCGATGAAATCCGCACTTTGCGCGCCGTCACCCAGCAACCCTTTTTCAAAGGAGAATGCCGCAACGCGCTGCATGGTTTTCGCCAGATCCGGGGAGCTGATAAACGCCAGATTATCGGCCGGGGTGTAGAAGAGATGGGTGGTTTTAAGCTGCGCCTGATAGCCCGCCAGATCGGTGCCGGACGCCGCCGCCATGGCGCTCAGCGCCTCTTTATTCTGCGCCTTCATCTGCGCCATCATTTCGTACCATGCGCCAGTGAGGGCTTTACCCAACGCCGGGTTATCTTTAAGGGTCTGGGTGTTGACCACCATCATGTCGATAAGCTCGCCGGGTACCTGAGAGGAGCTAAAGACTTCGGTGGTTTTCGGCGTGCCTTTGATAACCGACAGTTGCGGGTTCCAGGCGACAGCCGCCTGCACTTTCGGGGTGGCGAAGGCAGAGACGATATCGGCATCGGAGGTATTCACCACGGTGACATCTTTTTCTGCCAGACCGGCTTTCTCCAGGCCGCGCACCAGCAGATAGTGGGAAACGGACAGTTCAGGCAGGTAGATCTGCTGGCCTTTCAGGTCTTTGAGGGTTTTGCCCTCGCCTTTCATCACCACGCCATCGTTGCCTTCGGAGTAGCTGCCGAGAATAAGCGCGGTGCTATCCACGCCGCCCGCCGCCGGTATGGTCAGCGCATCCATGTTGGTCATGGTGCAGCCATCAAACTGGCCCGCGGTATACTGGTTAATAGATTCGATATAGTCGTTGAGCTGTACGACATTGATTTTAATACCGTATTTGTCGGCCCATTTATCAATGATTTTGCTGTTACTGATGGTGCCCCACGGCATCCAGCCTGCGTAGATGGTCCAGCAGACATTGAACTCTTTCTTCACGGCGGCAAAGGTTGGGAGAGTGGTCAGCATGACCAGCGACAGCACGAGAGAGCGGAGCAATGGAGATTTCTTCATTATTGACCTCTGATTGGTACAAAAAAAGGGGGCAGCGCGACACCCACTGGTGCTGCTGTCTCCCGGGTTTTTGTCCCGCCGTGTAACCTCTCAGAGGTCGCCAGCTCTTGGACCAGACATCCGCCTTAGCGAACCGGAACCCTAGCCAGCTATTTATCAAATTGTGTGTTGCACTGCGTTAGCGTTATTGCAAGCACTATGCCAGGTTGCGCTTAATGACATTTCAGCAACTTAGCGATAACTCAGGGCAAACGTACCCATTTTGGTGAACCAGAATGAGGCAGCGCACCATGCTGGTGCTCAAGGGCCCTGTAGCCAGGTGATGCGCTGCTGGTGTATTGTTTTTAAACGATTAATCTCGCAAAAGGCGATTCGCGTCATGCTGAAAATATTGGGTAAAACGTCTTCAATTAACGTGCGTAAAGTGTTGTGGACCTGCGAAGAAGCGGGGCTGGCGTATTCACAGGAAGACTATGGCAGCGGCTTTGCCTCGACGCAGACGGACGCCTTCCGGGCCATGAACCCAAATGCGATGGTGCCGGTACTCATTGATGATGACTTTATCCTGTGGGAATCCAACTCCATTTGCCGCTATCTGGCGCGTAAAGCGGGCCGCGACGATCTGCTTCCTGGCGAACCGCGAGCTTGCGCGAATGTGGAGCGCTGGATGGACTGGCAGGCCACCGACTTTAATAGCGCATGGCGCTACGTTTTCCCGGCACTGGTGCGTAAAAACCCTGACTACAACGATCAGAATGCGATTGCCGCCGGTATCAAGGAGTGGAATCACTGCGTCGGTATTCTCGACCAACAGTTGCAACGCACGGGCGCCTGGGCCGCCGGGGAGACGTTCACTCTTGCCGATATCGTGCTGGGATTGTCGGTGAACCGCTGGAAGATGACGCCCTTTGAACACCCGGATTTCCCGGCAGTGGAGGCATGGTTTGAACGCTTAAATCTGCGCCCTGCTTTCCTGCGCTATGGAAATAACGGTACCCCGTGATGCAACGCTTTCTATGTAGAGATATATAGAGAGTAGAGAAAATCCCCATGAGCATGAAATCCGGGATCTGCTCATGGGGGCATGCAAATGCATGATGCGTTACGCCGCCACTATTTCAAACGAGCGCAGCGGCACAAATCATACTCTGTCTGATTTTTATACTATGTTGACGGCCATCACAGCGCACATTTAGCCAAAATTTAGCGATAAACGTGGCAGACAAGATATCATTAGCAAGCTATTATTTAGCTCGTAAATCATTATGTTTCTGCGTAATTCCGTGTTGTCTCTATGCCGTTCGTCCGAGCGGCTTTTTTTTGGTTTTTATATTTACACGCAAACACCGGAGCCTTCTCGGTGTAAATTCAATCCGCAGAGATATCCTTTAGAGGTATTTTCCCCGGCCCGATTTCGTACCCCGAAATACCCCGTTAACGGTTTATGAAGAACCACGAAGTGCGTGTTATGTTAATGCCATACACCGTATTACAAGGGTCGCTATGAACACGTTTCCGCTGCCAGTCGCTATTCATAAGCACAATGCAGATTCCGCCGTACAGCTTCAGCATTATCTTGAGCAAAACCGACAAAATCCGGCGCTTATCCCTATTCTGAACATGGACTTAACCTTCATCAGCCCGCATGCGCGCTCAACCAACGATTTCGTTATCAGCAGGGTTGAGCATCTACACGACAATACTTACGTCCTTTATTATCAGATTAACTATTTCATCTTTAATTTATGTCAGGACATGAATATTGAAGATGTTTATGAAACCAGTATCAGCTTCAATGTCGTTCAGGATTATTTAGCGTTTACCGTTATTCATGCTGACCGGGATACGGTTGATGAATTTTGATAGCGGCAATTTTCGTCGTATTAAATTATAACGAAGCCGTTGCCAGGCAGGCAGTCGTTTTTTCACCCTGCCCGGCCGAGAATCCTCTATAAATCTCCCGGCGTTATCTGTACAATCCCTGCCCTGAGCATCCCTTAACTGATTATTTTTTGAACTATGAGCAATGTGACCCTGCAGCCGAAAATCGGCTTTGTTTCTCTCGGTTGCCCGAAAAACCTCGTTGACTCCGAGCGCATCCTCACCGAACTGCGCACCGAAGGCTATGACGTGGTACCGAGCTACAACGACGCCGATATGGTTATCGTCAACACCTGCGGCTTTATCGACAGCGCGGTACAAGAGTCGCTGGAAGCCATTGGCGAAGCCCTTAATGAAAACGGCAAAGTGATTGTCACCGGCTGTCTGGGCGCCAAAGTCGATCAGATTCGTGAAGTCCATCCGAAAGTGCTGGAAATCACCGGTCCGCATAGCTACGAGCAGGTGCTTGAGCATGTGCACCACTATGTGCCGAAACCGAAGCACAACCCGTTCCTGAGCCTGGTGCCGGAACAGGGCGTCAAACTGACTCCTCGTCATTACGCATATCTGAAAATTTCCGAAGGCTGCAACCATCGCTGCACCTTCTGCATTATTCCCTCGATGCGTGGCGATCTGGTAAGCCGTCCTATTGGCGACGTTTTAAGTGAAGCCAAACGTCTGGTGGATGCGGGTGTGAAAGAGCTCCTCGTTATCTCCCAGGACACCTCAGCCTATGGCGTGGACGTGAAGCACCGTATGGGCTTCCACAATGGCGAACCGGTAAAAACCAGCATGGTTGGCCTGTGCGAACAACTGTCAAAACTGGGTATCTGGACGCGTCTGCACTACGTCTACCCTTACCCGCACGTTGATGATGTCATTCCGCTGATGGCAGAGGGCAAAATCCTGCCGTATCTGGATATTCCGTTGCAGCACGCCAGCCCGCGTATCCTGAAACTGATGAAACGTCCTGGCTCCGTGGATCGTCAACTGGCGCGCATCAAGCAGTGGCGCGAAATCTGCCCGGAACTGACCCTGCGCTCGACCTTCATCGTCGGCTTCCCTGGCGAAACCGAAGAAGATTTCCAGATGCTGCTCGATTTCCTCAAAGAAGCGCGTCTGGACCGCGTTGGCTGCTTCAAATACAGCCCGGTAGACGGTGCGACCGCCAACGAACTGGCCGATCAGGTGCCGGAAGAGATCAAAGAAGAGCGCTGGAACCGCTTTATGCAGCTCCAGCAGCAGATTTCCGCAGAGCGTCTGCAGGAAAAAGTGGGCCGCGAAATTCTGGTCATTATCGATGAAGTCGATGAAGAAGGGGCAATCGGCCGCAGCATGGCGGATGCACCGGAAATCGACGGCGCGGTCTATCTGAACGGGGAAACGAATGTGAAACCGGGCGATATCATCCGCGTGAAAGTCGAAAACGCCGACGAGTACGATCTGTGGGGTAGCCGGGTCTGACCCTGTCGCCGCCTGTTTCCAGGCGGCGCCTTTCTCTCTTTATGCCGCGTCAACACGTTCAAAGCGTGTCGCAATCACTACGTAACTCACCACCGCCAGCACACCGTGCGCTGCCACAAACCACAACGCGTTGTTAAACGAGCCGGTTACCGTTACCACATAACCGATCACCAATGGTGTCACGATCCCGGCAATATTACCGATGCCGTTAAACACGCCGCCGCACAGGCCAATCATGGTTTTCGGCGCAACATCGGACAATACCGCCCAGCCCACTGCCGCGAAGCCTTTACCGAAGAACGCCATTGCCATCAGGAAAATTACCGCGCTGTTACTGTCGACGAAATTGGCGAATACCAGCATGGTGGACAGCCCCATTCCCAGCACAAACGGCGTTTTACGGGCACGGGAAGGATGTATGCCCCGGCTAATCAGAATGTCAGACAGATAACCCCCCAGCAGACCGCCGGTAAAGCCACAGATGGCAGGCAGTGCGGCAACCCATCCCGCCTGCATGATGGTCATACCGCGCCCCTGAATCAGGTAGATGGGGAACCAGGTAATAAAAAAGTAAGTCAGCGCGGTAATACAATACTGCCCCAGGTAAATGGCCCACAGGTTGCGGTTGGTAAACAGACATTTGGCATCGCGCAGCGAGGTTTTCTTCGCCTTTGCCGCCCCTTCACTGTCCAGATCCACCAGCGCCCCGCCCTCGCGCATCAGGTTTTTCTCTTCTTCTGTCAGACGCGGGTCTTTATGCGGCTCCTTATACCAGGCAAACCAGACGGTCGCCAGCACCAGTCCCACTCCCCCCATCCACAGGAACACATGCTCCCAACCCCATGCATGGGTCAGCCAGGCCATGATCGGCGTGAAGACCACTACCGCCATGTATTGCCCGGAGTTAAACAGCGCCGAGGCCACGCCACGCTCGCGCGTCGGGAACCAACTGGAGACGATACGGGAGTTTGCCGGGAATGCGGGGGATTCCACCAGGCCTAGCATAAAGCGCATCAGAAACAGGGTCATCGCCGCCAGACTACCGGTCATCCCGATCCAGCCCACGGTACCCTGTAGCATAGTGAACACGGACCACAGCACCAGGCTCATGCCGTAGACTTTTTTGGCACCAAAACGGTCCAGTAGCCAGCCGCCGGGGATCTGCCCCAGCGCGTAGGCCCAGGCGAAAGCGGAGAAGATCATCCCCAACATCATCGGGTCGAGACCCAGCGCTTTCACCACCGAGGTGCCAGCAATCGACATGGTCGCGCGGTCGGCATAGTTGATAACGGTGATGATGAAAATCAATCCCAGCACCCAATAGCGGTGATGTCCGACCCGTTTGACCTGCTCCAGCGAGACATCCATTTGTTTGCTCATTGTTTTCTCACTTTTATTTGTAGGGTTCAGAAACGATGGCTATACCCGGTGTGGCGGCACGTTGCCGCTAAAACAGGCCGCCAGATTCGTCAGCACAATGTTGCCCATCTCCAGGCGAGTCTGAACGGTCGCGCTGGCGCGGTGCGGCTGCAGGGTGACGTTATTGAGGGTGAAAAAGCCTTCCGGTACGTGCGGCTCATGGGCAAACACATCCAGCCCGGCTCCGGCAATACGCTTGTGGGTCAGGGCATCAAGCAGCGCCGCTTCATCCACCAGCTTGCCGCGCGCCACATTGATGAAATAGCCCTCGGGCCCCAGCGCCTCCAGCACCGACTCACTGATGATCACCTCGCCGCTGTCGGCAGAGGCCGCAAGCACCAGAACATCCACTTCCTGCGCCAGCGCCTGAATATCAGCAATAAAGGTGTAATCAAGGGCGGCAATCGGCGCGAGGTCGGTATAGAGAATACGGGCGTCAAAGGCGGCGACCCGTCTGGCAATGGCCTGGCCAACACGCCCCATGCCGATAATCCCCACCGTCGTGCCAGTGACTTTGCGCGCCAGCGGCAGGTTGGTTTGCGGCCAGCGCCCCGCACGGACGACCTGCTCACCTTCGCTCATTTGTCGCAGGGTGGAAATCAACAGGCCCAGCGCCATATCCGCCACGTCATCGGTCAGCACGCCGGGTGTGGTGGTGACATAGATACCGTGCTTTGCGGCATACGCCAGGTCGACGGCATCTGTGCCGATACCGCTGATGGCGATAATTTTAAGCGCCGGCAGAGATTCCATTATCTCCCGGGAAAGCCCTTTTGCGCCGCCGGTCACCACGCCTTCAATCAGTGGGCCAATATCTGCCAGCATTTTTTGCGGCTCGCTCGCCTGGTAAAGACGATGCACTTCGTAATCGCGCCGTAATATTTCATCAATTGGTGCTGGCACCGCCTGGGTTAATAAAATGTGTGTTTTTTGTTGAGCAATATTATTTGTCATATCTATCATCCGTCGCGTAGTTAATAACCAGATGATGGACAGGGCAATAATTCATGTCTAATATAAATCCGGTATTCATTAATATAAGAATTGAATTATGGATTTACATCAGTTGCGTTGTTTCATCGCCGTTGCTGAAGAATTGAACTTCGGACGCGCCGCAGCCCGCCTGCATATGACCCAGCCGCCGCTCAGCCGCCAGATACAGCTTCTGGAGAAGAGTCTGGGCGGAGCGTTGTTTGAAAGGAATAACCGTCACGTGCAGCTTACCCATATGGGCCAACATTTGCTGACGGAGTCACGATTAATACTGAAATTAGCAGACCGACTTGAATCCTCCGTTCAGCAATGCGCATCCGGCGAAATCGGCACGTTATCTATGGGATTTACGGCGGTATTTGCCTGGAGTTTTATTCCGCAGTTGCTTAAAGCGCTGTCGGTGAAATTACCGGGGGTGGATTTCCGTCTATTTGAGCAGGTCTCGCACAAACAAATTAGCTCTGTCGAAAATAACAGTATTGACGTTGGTTTTGTGCGCCATGTCCCACCCAACCCGCTGCTGGCGTATCAGCCTCTGCAGGGGGAGACATTTGTCGCCGCCTTTCACTGCGATCACCCGCTGGCACGCAAGCGAAAAATTCCCCTCAGCGCCTTTAACAATGAGCCCTTTTTTCTCTACAGCCCGGATGAAGCGCGCCACTTTTACGATCGCATTACCGACCTGTTCGTCTTTAACGACATTACGCCGGATTTTAAATATCAGTTGGCCCAGACCCACACGATCCTCGGAATGGTAAATGCCGGGCTGGGATGCGCCATCGTGCCAGCATCATCGCGCGCGCTGGGCATGGCCAATGTCACCTTTATGAACATCGAAGGGGTCAATATTCAGGCACACAACTTCCTGGTGTACTCAAAGGCCAATCCAAACCCGGTACTTCCCGCGTTTCTCAAGGCCCTCAGTGAAGTATTAATTACCCTTTGATTTTGGGATCCAGCGCGTCCCGAAGCCCGTCGCCCAGCAGGTTAAACGCGAGCACGGTCAGAAAAATCGCCAGGGAGGGGAACAGCGCCACATGGGGAGCAATCACCATATCCGCGCGTGCTTCATTGAGCATGGCGCCCCACTCCGGTGTGGGCGGTTGCGCCCCCAGTCCGAGGAAGGAGAGGCTCGCCGCCGAAATGATCGACGTGCCAATACGCATCGTGAAATAGACGACGATCGACGACACCGTACCCGGCAGAATATGGCTAAACAGAATGGTCATATCGCTTGCGCCAATACTGCGCGCCGACTCGACAAAGGTCTGGTGTTTAAGGACCAGGGTATTGCCGCGCACCAGCCGGGCGAAAGCCGGAACAGAGAAAACCGCCACGGCAATGATGACATTCGCCATACCGCTACCCATCACCGCCACCACGGCAATCGCCAGCAAAATACCGGGAAAAGCGAACAGCACATCGCAAATGCGCATGATGATGCGATCCCACCAGCCTTCGTAATACCCGGCCAGCAAACCCAGCACGGTGCCAATCAGCGCGCCAATCAGTACCGCCAGCACCCCGGCGGCAAGCGAAATTCGCGCCCCCAACAGCACGCGGCTAAAGATATCGCGGCCCAGGGAATCCACGCCAAACCAGTGCAATGGCGATGGTCCGTCATTAAGGCGGTCGTAATCGAAATAGTTTTCGGCATCGAAGGGGGCAACCCAGGGGGCGACGATAGCCAACAAAATCAGAATCAGCACAAACAACCCGGCGGTCATCGCCAGGGGCTGACGACGAAAACGCCGCCAGAACTCATGCCACGGGGTACGCACCTGGTCCGGTTTCAGCCCAGGCATGGCGTTTAAAATCGCCGCTCGACGCCAGTTTAACAATCGCATCCTTACTTGTACCTGATAGCGGGGTTAATGGCGGCGTACAGCACATCCACCACTAAATTGATAAGAATAAACTCCAGCGAGAAGAGCAGAACTTCCGCCTGGATAACCGGGTAATCGCGCATATCAACGGAGTCCACCAGCAAACGCCCGAGGCCGGGCCAGTTGAACACTTTCTCGACGACAATCGAGCCGCCAAGCAAAAAGCCGAACTGTAGCCCCATCATGGTGATCACCGGGATCAGCGCATTACGCAGGCCATGCTTGAGTATGACCCATTTTTCGCTGAGCCCTTTGGCGCGCGCGGTACGCATGTAGTCTTCATTGAGCACATCGACAAAGGACGCACGAGTAAAGCGCGCCATTACTGCGGCCACGGCGGCCCCCAGCGTTATCGACGGCAAAATATAGTGCCGCCAGCTATCGGCCCCGACCGTCGGCAACCAGCCCAACTCCACGGAGAAAACCTGCATCAGCAGCATGCCCAGCGCGAAAGCCGGAAAGGAGATCCCGGTCACCGCCAGCGCCATGCCGAGCCTGTCCGGCCAGCGGTTGCGCCATACCGCGGCGGCAATCCCCGCCACCAGGCCAAACAGCATCGCCCAGGTCATACTGGCGATGGTCAACCAGAACGTCGGGAAAAAGCGGCTGGCGATCTCTTCCACTACCGGACGGCGTGAGGCCATCGAGATACCGAAATCACCCTGCAGCACATTAACAATGTAGTGCCCGAACTGGATATAGAGCGGCCTGTCGAGACCTAATTGCTGGCGTACCAGTCCAATCACCTGCTCATCGGCCTCCGGCCCGGCGATCAACCGTGCCGGGTCGCCCGGTAAGAGGTGAACAAATAAAAACACCAGTACCGCCACGATCAGTAGCGTCGGGATAAGACCCAGAAGGCGTTTCAAAACATAATTCAGCATCGTCTCTTCCGTCACTCCCCTCTCACGAAGAGAGGGGACATGCGCTCTTATTTCAGGTCGGCCTCGTCAAAGCTAAAGCCGGTGTCCGGCATGATGTAGAACCCTGTCAGGTTCTTGTTGTGAGCGGAAACCAGCTTCTCCACCACCAGCGGCACCCAGGGGGACTCTTTCCAGATGATATCCTGCGCATCCTTGTAGAGCCTGGTTTTTTCCTCATTATTGGTGGTTTTCAGCGCGTCGGCCAGGTCTTTATCCACCTGCGGGTTGCTGTAGAACGCCGTGTTGAAGAGGGTTGGCGGCCAGTTCTGCGAGGCGAACAGCGGCGACAACGCCCAGTCGGCCTCCCCGGTCGACGCCGACCAGCCCGTGTAGAACATCCTCACACCGCTCTCTTTCTGCCCTTTCGCTTCCACTTCCGCCGCACGCTGTCCGGCATCCATCGCCGTCACCTGCGCTTTGATACCCACCTGCGCCAGTTGCTGCTGGGTAAACTGCAGCACTTTTTGCGCGGTACTGTGGTTATGGGATGACCACAGCGTGGTGCTGAACCCATTTGGATAGCCAGCCTCTTTCAACAGTTCGCGGGCTTTTGCCGGATCGTAAGGCCACGGCTGGTAGGTTTGCGCATTCGCCAGTGACGGTGGAACAATACCGGTTGCCGGTGTTGCATACCCGGCAAACGCCACTTTCACCAGCGCCTGACGGTTAATGGCGTAGTTGATGGCTTCACGAACTTTCGGGTTGTCGAACGGCTTTTGCGTTACGTTCATGCTGATGTAGCGCTGCATGATCGAGGGGCTGGCCACCAGCTCCAGTTTGCTGTTTTTCTGCAGCACCGCCGCCTGCTCATAGGGAATCGGGAAAGCGAACTGCGCTTCGCCCGTCTGCAACATCGCCGCCCGGGTATTATTGTCGACCACCGGACGCCAGGTGATGGTATCCAGTTTCGGCAACCCTTTTTGCCAGTATCCGGCGAATTTCTTCACCTTCACAAAGTCGGTCTGGTTCCAGGTGTCCAGTTCATAAGGACCTGTCCCCACCGGGTGAAAGCCAATGTCCTTCCCGTATTTTTCCAGCGCGGCAGGCGAGATCATCGCCGTCGCCGGGTGGGCCAGGATATTGATAAAGGCCGAGAACGGCTGTTTCAGGGTGATTTTGACCGTTGTCGCATCCACCGCATCGGTTTTGGCGATGTTTTTATAGAGGTTGTAGCGCTTGAGCGCATTTTCCGGATTACTCGCGCGATCGAGGTTCGCCTTTACCGCCTGGGCGTTAAAGTCGGTGCCATCCTGGAATTTCACACCCTGACGCAGCTTGATGGTATATACCAGCCCGTCATCCGACACCGTATAGCTTTCGGCGAGCACATTATGCAGCTTCATGTCTTTATCAAGGCCAAACAACCCCTGATAGAATGACTTAGCGACAGCCTGCGACAATGTGTCATTGGCATTGTAGGGGTCGAGAGTGGTGAAATTTGACGCCACTGCGACCACAACATCTTTGGCAGCCAGTGCTGGCGCGGCGCTCAGCGCGATGGCAACTGCGAACGCAATCTGCCATTTACGTGGTAAAGGTTGTGTCATGTTGTTCTCCTGAGTGTCCCTGCCTGTTTCTGTCAAAAACGTGATTGTGTGCTGCCCGGTGTCGAACGGGCGACGAAATGACCCGGGCCGATGTTATGTAACTGCACACGCTGTACCGTCTCGCCGCGTTTATGGATGTTGCTGGGGATTTCATCCGACAACAACACCCGTTGCGCCCTCGGGTGAGACGGGTCGGCCACCGGAACGGCGGCCATAAGTTTACGGGTGTAAGGGTGCTGCGGGTTCTCAAACACGGCGCGACGTGGGCCAATTTCCACAATCTGACCGAGATACATCACCGCCACACGGTGGCTGATTCGCTCCACAACCGCCATGTCATGAGAGATAAACAGAAACGCAATCCCCATCTCCCGTTGTAAGTCGAGTAACAAATTGATGATTTGCGCACGGATCGAGACATCCAGTGCCGAAACCGATTCGTCTGCCACCACCACGCGCGGGTTTAAGGCCAGCGCTCTGGCAATACAGATACGCTGGCGTTGACCGCCGGAAAACTCATGGGGATAACGCCACGCATGTTCCGGTTTCAGCCCGACACGTTCCAGTAACCACAGCACGCGCCGCTGGGCATCTTCTTCATTCATTACGCCATGCACCCGCAGCGGCTCCATGATGGAATAGCCCACGGTCTGCCGGGGGTCGAGGGAGGCGTAGGGATCCTGAAAAATAAATTGAATGTCCCGACGCAGTGGCTGCAACTTACTGTCGGGAAGCGTATCGATACGCTCGCCTTTAAAGGTAATCACCCCGCTCTGGCTTTCCACCAGCCGCAGCAGCGCCCGCCCGGTAGTCGACTTGCCGCAGCCGGACTCGCCCACCAGCGATAACGTTTCGCCGGGCCACAGGTCGAAGCTCACCCCTTCCACCGCATGCACTTCTCGGGTGACGCGATTTAACACCCCGCTGCGCAGCGGGAAGCGCGCCACCAGGTCGCGAACCTGCAGAATCGGCTCGCCCGCCACCACGGTGTCCTGCTCGGTTTCCGGCTCCTGATTTTCAGGATGTTGTAACGAAACCAGCGGAAAACGACGCGGCAGATCGCTGCCGTTCATCGCGCCAAGGCGCGGCACCGCCGCCAGCAAGGCTTTCGTATAAATATGCTGCGGTGCGCTAAAAATCTCTTCTACGGTGCCGGTTTCCACCGCTTCGCCCTGATACATCACCAGCACGCGGTCGGCAATATCCGCCACAACCCCCATATCGTGGGTGATAAAAATCACCCCCATCGCCATCTCTTTTTGCAGCACGGCGATAAGTTGCAGAATCTGCGCCTGGATAGTGACATCCAGCGCCGTGGTCGGCTCATCGGCAATCAGCACCGCCGGACGGCAGGAGAGCGCCATTGCAATCATCACCCGCTGGCGCATACCGCCGGAAAGCTGATGCGGATAACGAGACAAAATGGCCTGTGATTCAGGGATGCGCACCAGGTCCAGCATTCGCCGGGCTTCCGCTATCGCCTCTTCTTTGCCCAGCCCCTGATGCAGACGGATGGATTCGGCAATTTGCTCACCCACCGGAAAGACCGGATTCAGTGAGGTCATAGGCTCCTGAAAAATCATAGCAATGTCGGCCCCACGCACGCCGCGCAGGCGAGAGGCGTTGAGCGTCGCCAGATCGACACGCTCCCGGTTACGGCGCAACAGGCGCATATGATCGCAACTCACCTCGCCGCCGGATTGTTCCAGCAGACGCAGTAGCGACATGGCGGTGACCGACTTACCGGACCCCGACTCCCCGACAATCGCCAGCGTTTCACCGCGTTTGAGGGTAAACGACAGGTTACGCACCGCCTGGGTGAGCTGTTTGTCATGGCGAAACGCGACATTCAGATTGCTGACATCCAGCACCACATCGGCGTCTGTTTCATACCCGTGCGACACCC
Source organism: Citrobacter sp. BDA59-3 (assembly GCF_015167655.1). Taxonomy (NCBI): domain Bacteria; kingdom Pseudomonadati; phylum Pseudomonadota; class Gammaproteobacteria; order Enterobacterales; family Enterobacteriaceae; genus Citrobacter; species Citrobacter sp. BDA59-3. The sequence continues at coordinate 1,655,917 of NZ_CP063427.1, read as the reverse complement.
TACTCTCCTTATTCACGATAAATCCCTACGCTTGGCGCATCTCCGGCATAGCCCCAGGCGCGATACATCCCTTCACTGTTAAAAGGCAGGGCAATGTTACCTTCACGATCGACGGCAATCAGGCCGCCGCTACCGCCCAGCGCAGGCAGTTTTTCCATTACCACCGCCTCACAGGCTTCGTGCAGGCTTAAACCGCCGTAATCCATTAACGCGGCGATATCATAGGCAGCCAGCGTGCGAATAAACACCTCCCCGGTTCCGGTGCAGGAGACCGCCACGCTGGCGTTGTTGGCATAACATCCCGCGCCGGGCAGTGGACTGTCCCCTACCCGACCCGGTAATTTATTGGTCATGCCGCCTGTCGAAGTCGCCGCCGCCAGGTTTCCCTGCTTATCCAGCGCCACCGCACCGACAGTGCCCATTTTTTTCGTTTCATCCAGCGGCGCACCGCCATGATCCAGCACGGTCTGCCCCTCGGCACGGGCGGCAAGAAGCTGCTCGTAACGCTCTGGCGTCGAGAAAAGCTCGGGCGACACCGGCTCCATCCCTTCGGCAAAGGCGAAGTTCTCCGCCCCTTCCCCCACCAGCAACACATGGGGGCTGCGCTCCATCACCAGACGCGCCGCCAGCACCGGATTACGTAAGCGGCTTACACCGGCGACGGCACCCGCGCGCAGTGAATACCCGTCCATCACGCAGGCATCCAGCTCATGGGTTTCATCGCGGGTAAAAACAGAACCAATGCCCGCGTTAAACAGCGGACACTCTTCGAGTAAGCGCACGGCCTCGGTCACCACGTCCAGCGCGCTTTCACCAGCATTGAGCATCTTCTGGCCGGTTTCGACAATGGCCGATAGTGCGGCAATGTACTGCCGTTCTTTTTCCGGGCTCAGTTGCGCGCGGGAGATGGCCCCTGCGCCACCGTGAATTGCAATTACCGCTTTGGTCATTTTTTTATCGCCCGGTCAGGATAGCTTGCTGCTTTTTCTATAAATATCATTATCGTCGTCACAGCTTCATACAATTTTTGAATATAGAAAGTCGATCCTGCGATGTAAAGCAGGCATCTCACTATGGCACTTGAGGAGTACATGCAGTCAGGCCTCATTTTCTGCCATAATGGCCCCTTTCACGCGTGGTGCTGGAGTAAATTATGGAATATACCGCAGGCTTGATCCCGCTGGATTCAGCCCTGGCGCAAATGCTGTCCCGCGTTTCGCCACTCACAGAGAGCGAAACCCTCCCGTTGCTGAGCTGTTTTGGTCGCGTTGTGGCGCAGGATGTGATTTCACCGCTGAATGTGCCGGGCTTTGACAATGCCGCCATGGACGGTTATGCCGTACGCCTGGCCGATATCGAAAAAGGTGAACCGCTGCCGGTTGCCGGAAAAGCGTTCGCCGGGCAGCCCTTTCACGGCGAATGGCCTACAGGCACCTGCGTGCGCATCATGACCGGTGCCCCTGTGCCGGCTGGCTGCGAAGCCGTAGTGATGCAAGAAGAGACTGAGCAAACCGACGCGGGCGTGCGCTTTACCGGTAAGGTTAAAGCCGGGCAAAACATCCGCCTGTTGGGTGAAGATATTCGCGCGGGCGCCGCCGTGTTCAGCGCCGGGAAGAAACTGACCGCCGCCGAACTTCCGGTGCTCGCCTCGCTGGGCATTGCCGAGGTGCCAGTCGTCCGTAAAATCCGCGTGGCGCTCTTTTCCACCGGCGATGAGCTGCAACTGCCTGGTCAGCCGCTGGCGGACGGACAAATCTACGATACCAATCGCCTGACGGTTCACCTGATGCTGGAACAACTGGGCTGTGAGGTCATCAACCTTGGTATCGTCCGTGACGATCCGGCCACACTGCGCGAAACCTTTATCGCGGCTGACCAGCAGGCCGACGTGGTGATAAGCTCCGGCGGCGTGTCGGTGGGGGAAGCGGATTACACCAAAACTATCCTGGATGAGCTGGGTGAAATCACCTTCTGGAAGCTTGCTATCAAACCTGGCAAACCGTTCGCCTTCGGCCATCTCAAGAATAGCTGGTTCTGTGGCTTACCCGGTAACCCGGTCTCTGCCGCGCTGACCTTCTATCAGTTAGTACTGCCGCTGCTGGCGAAGCTGAGCGGTAATACCGCCAGCCCACTGCCGCTACGCCTGCGCGCCCGCGCGGCAACCCGCCTTAAGAAAACACCGGGTCGCCTTGATTTCCAGCGCGGCATCCTCAGCCGTGATAGCGACGGAGAGCTGATTGTCCGCACCACCGGCCCGCAAGGTTCACATATTTTCAGCTCCTTTAGTCAGGGCAACTGCTTTGTGGTGCTGGAGCGTGAGCGCGGTCATGTGGAAGCCGGTGAATGGGTCGAGGTTGAAACCTTTAACCATCTCTTCGGAGGCTAAGATGGCAGACGAGTTGAGCGATGAAGAGATGCTGCGCTATAACCGGCAGATTATTCTGCGCGGCTTCGATTTTGATGGCCAGGAGCGGTTAAAAGCATCACGCGTGCTGGTGGTGGGATTAGGCGGTCTTGGCTGCGCAGCCGCACAGTATCTGGCTGCGGCGGGGGTTGGTCAGATGACGCTGCTGGATTTCGATACCGTGGCGCTCTCCAATCTTCAGCGCCAGACGTTGCACAGCGACGCGACAATTGGCGAGCCGAAGGTGGCATCCGCCAAAGCTGCCCTGGCGCGAATCAATCCGCATGTTCAGCTCGACACCCTTAACGCCCTGCTGGATGAAAGCGCCCTGTCAGCGCAGATTGCCGCCCACGACCTGGTGCTGGATTGCACGGATAATGTCGCCATTCGCAATCAGCTCAACGCCGGGTGTTTTGCGCAGAGTATTCCGCTGGTCTCCGGCGCCGCCATTCGTATGGAGGGGCAAATCAGTGTCTTTACCTGGGGGGACGGCGAGCCCTGCTACCGCTGTCTGAGCCGTCTGTTTGGTGAAAACGCGCTGACCTGTGTCGAAGCAGGCGTGATGGCGCCGCTGGTGGGGGTGATGGGTTCATTACAGGCGCTGGAAGCGATTAAAGTGCTGACGCACTTTGGCGTGCCCGCCGCCGGAAAAATCGTAATGTATGACGCGATGACCTGCCAGTTCCGGGAAATGAAGTTGATGCGTAACCCCCAGTGTGAGGTGTGCGGAGATAAACACTAAAAAGGCAACGTAAGTTGCCTTTTTAGTGTTTGCTCCCTCTCCCGTGGGAGAGGACCGGGGTGAGGGCATCAGACCGCACAGGGTAAATTGCCCGGTAGCCCGGATCAGGCGCTTACGCCGCCATCCGGGAAAGACATTGATGTGGAACCCTGTGTAGCCCCCACAGGGTTAAATCGATGTCCGGCCAAACGCCGTTTGCCAGTCCTGCTCAAACTTCGCGACAGCAGCCTCTACCGCGGGCGCGGCGATAAACTGTTGCGCCACATCCAGCGGAAGCGTAATCGACTCACAGCCTGCCAGCAGACACGCCAGCGCCTGGCGCGGTGTCTTAAAGCTGGCCGCCAGCACCTTCGCCCCTGGTGCATGCAGGCTCAACAAACGCTGTAAATCATTTACCGTCTGAACTCCGTCACCGCCCTGCGCATCCACGCGGTTCACATACGGCGCGACATACTCAGCCCCCGCGAGTGCGGATAACAACCCCTGCCCGGCGCCGTAGACCGCCGTGCCAAGCGTTGGAATGCCTTCCGCTTTCAGACATTTAATGGCTGCCAGCCCCTCCGCCGTCACCGGCACTTTCACCACCAGGTCGGGAATAATGGCACGCAGCTTATGGGCATCCGCCACCATCCCCTCAGCGGTGTTCGCCATTACCTGGGCAAACAGGCGGCCTTTGCCATCCAGCGCGTCGTTCAGTTGCGGCAGCAACACCTCAACAGGCGTTTTGCCTGCCGCCACAATACTCGGATTGGTGGTCACGCCCGCCAGCGGAAAAATGCGCGCCAGCCGTTTCACCGCCGCCACGTCTGATGTATCGAGATACAGTTCCATTCTTTCACCCTCAAAATGTGAGATTCAGCATGCTTTAAAACTAACACGCCCCAACCTGCCCTGGAGTTGACCTTTATCAATATAACTTTCATTCGAAAGTAATTTAATCTTCATATGCAAGATGAGGGCAACCTATGATTTTCAATATTCAACGCTATTCCACCCATGATGGCCCCGGTATTCGCACAGTCGTCTTTCTAAAGGGCTGTTCATTAGGCTGCCGCTGGTGTCAGAACCCGGAGAGCCGCGCCCGCGAACGCGAAGTGCTGTTCGACGCCAGACTGTGCCTGGAAGGCTGCGATCTTTGCCAGCAGGTGGCCCCGAAAGCCATTAGCCGGGCGCTTAACGGCCTGCTTATTGCCCGTGAAAATCTGACGGATAACGACCTTAACGCCCTGACCGACTGCTGCCCGACGCAGGCGCTGACCGTCTGCGGGGAAGATAAATCCGTTGAGGACATCATGGCGACAGTGTTGCGTGATAAAGCCTTTTATACCCGCAGCGGCGGCGGTATTACCCTTTCCGGCGGCGAGCCGTTTATGCACCCGGAACTGGCTTTCTCCCTTTTTAAAGCCAGCCACGAACACGGGATCCACACTGCCGTTGAAACCTGCCTGCATGTGCCCTGGCGCTACATTGAGCCCTCTCTGCCCTATGTGGATCTGTTTCTCGCCGACCTGAAACATGTTGATAGCGGCGCGTTTAAACAGTGGACCGACGGCAGCGCCAGACGCGTGCTGGACAACCTGAAACGACTGGCGCAAGCCGGTAAGCAGATGACCATTCGCGTTCCATTGATTCCCGGCTTCAATGCCGATGAAAAATCCATTGCCGATATTACCAATTTTGCCGCCGACGAACTGAACGTCCGCGAGATCCACTTTTTGCCCTATCACACGCTGGGCATGAATAAATACACCTTACTCAGTCAACCCTACACCGCCCCTGACAAGCCGCTTAATGCACCGGCGTTACTGGCATTCGCCCAGAACTACGCCTGCGAGAAAGGGCTGACAGCGATATTACGAGGATAATCTCATGACGACTTTACAACTCTCAACCCTGACCGACCGTATTAAGGCGCATAAGAACGCACTGGTGCACATTGTAAAACCTCCGGTGTGTACCGAGCGTGCGCAGCACTACACCGAGATGTATCAGCAGCACATGGATAAGCCCATTCCGGTACGCCGCGCGCTGGCGCTGGCTCATCATCTGGCGGCGCGTACCATCTGGATCAAGCACGACGAGCTGATCATCGGCAACCAGGCAAGCGAAGTTCGCGCCGCGCCGATCTTTCCGGAATATACCGTCAGTTGGATTGAAAAAGAGATCGATGACCTGGCAGATCGTCCAGGGGCTGGCTTTGCGGTAAGCGAAGAAAATAAACAGGTGCTGCACGCCATTTGCCCGTGGTGGCGTGGCCAGACCGTGCAGGATCGCTGCTACGGTATGTTTACCGATGAGCAAAAAGCGCTGCTGGAAACCGGCATCATCAAGGCCGAAGGCAATATGACCTCGGGCGATGCGCATCTGGCGGTGAATTTCCCGCTACTGCTGGAAAAAGGGCTGGACGGCCTGCGCCATAAAGTGGATGAACGCCGTTCACGTATTAACCTTACCGTTCTGGAAGATTTGCACGGTGAGCAGTTCCTGAAAGCGATTGATATCGTGCTGGACGCCGTCAGCCTGCACATTGAACGTTTCGCCAACCTCGCCCGTCAAATGGCCAGTGCAGAAACCCGAACCAGCCGCCGCGATGAACTGCTGGCGATGGCGGAAAACTGCGATGTGATAGCCCATGAGCCGCCGAAAACCTTCTGGCAGGCACTGCAACTGTGCTACTTCATTCAGTTGATCCTGCAAATTGAATCCAACGGCCATTCTGTCTCCTTTGGCCGTATGGATCAGTATCTGTATCCGTACTATCGCCGCGATGTGGAGCTGGACCAGACGCTTTCCCGCGAGCAGGCCATTGAAATGCTGCACGGTTGCTGGCTGAAATTGCTGGAAGTGAACAAAATCCGCTCCGGCTCGCACTCCAAAGCCTCTGCGGGCAGTCCGCTGTATCAGAACGTCACCATTGGCGGTCAGAAACTGGTCAACAATGCGCCGATGGATGCCGTGAACCCGCTCTCTTACGCGATTCTGGAATCCTGTGGCCGCCTGCGCTCAACCCAGCCGAACCTCAGCGTGCGCTACCACGCGGGCATGAGTAACGACTTCCTCGACGCCTGCGTACAGGTGATCCGCTGCGGCTTCGGGATGCCGGCGTTTAACAACGATGAAATCGTGATCCCTGAGTTTATTAAGCTTGGCGTCGAACCACAGGATGCGTATGACTATGCGGCGATCGGCTGTATCGAAACCGCCGTCGGTGGCAAATGGGGGTATCGCTGCACCGGGATGAGTTTTATCAACTTTGCCCGCGTGATGCTGGCAGCGCTGGAAGGCGGTCGCGATGCCACCAGCGGCAAAGTGTTCCTGCCGCAGGAACATGCGTTGTCGAAAGGCAACTTCACCCACTTCGACGAGGTGATGGCCGACTGGGATAAGCAGATCCGCTACTACACCCGGAAATCGATTGAGATTGAGTATGTTGTCGACACCATGCTCGAAGAGAATGTCCACGATATTCTCTGTTCCGCGCTGGTGGATGACTGTATCGAGCGGGCGAAAAGCATTAAACAGGGTGGCGCGAAATATGACTGGGTGTCCGGCCTGCAGGTGGGCATCGCCAACCTCGGCAATAGCCTGGCGGCGGTGAAAAAACTGGTCTTCGAACAGGGGGCCATCGGGCAACAGCAGCTTGCGGAGGCGCTGGCCGCTGATTTCGACGGTCTGACGCATGAGCAGTTGCGCCAGCGTTTGATTAACAACGCGCCGAAGTATGGCAATGATGATGATAGCGTGGATGCGCTGCTGGTACGCGCTTACCAGACCTATATCGATGAACTGAAAAATTACCATAATCCACGTTTCGGACGCGGCCCGATTGGCGGCAACTATTACGCCGGGACATCGTCTATTTCCGCCAACGTGCCATTTGGTGCGGCAACCATGGCGACGCCGGATGGACGTAAAGCCAAAACGCCGCTCGCCGAAGGGGCCAGTCCGGCATCGGGCACTGACCATCTCGGCCCGACGGCGGTGATCGGTTCAGTGGGGAAACTGCCGACAGCGGCGATCCTCGGCGGCGTGTTGCTTAATCAGAAGCTGAACCCGTCAACGCTTGAAAATGACAGTGACAGGCAGAAACTGATGTTGCTGTTGCGCACGTTCTTTGAGGATCATAAAGGCTGGCATATTCAGTACAATATTGTGTCCCGTGAGACGTTGCTGGAAGCGAAGAAACACCCGGATCAATATCGCGACCTGGTGGTGCGTGTAGCAGGCTATTCTGCATTCTTTACCGCCCTGTCACCGGATGCGCAGGATGATATCATCGCGCGTACTGAACATACGCTTTAACCCTGGCATGACCTCTGCGGTCTGGTGCCCTCACCCCGGCCCTCTCCCACGGGAGAGGGTGCAAACACCAAAAACGGCAACCAGGGGGGTTGCCGTTTTGCTTTCACCTTGCTTTCGAATGAAATAAATTTGTGCTTCAGGTCACACTGTTATTACAATGTTACGAGTGGTACCCAGACCAGGAGCTTATGTATGACTGTAAAAGTTATCGTCACTGATATGGACGGAACTTTTCTTGACGACGCCAAACAATACGACCGCGATCGTTTTATGGCACAGTTTGCCCAACTCAGGCAGCGTGATATTGAATTTGTCGTCGCCAGCGGCAACCAGTATTACCAGCTCATCTCCTTTTTCCCGGAACTGAAAGATCAGATCTCTTTTGTCGCCGAAAACGGCGCGCTGGTCTTTGAACACGGTCAGCAACTGTTTCACGGTGAACTTACCCGTCATGAAGCCCAGGTCGTTATCGGTGAGTTACTGAAAGACAAAGCGCTGAATTTCGTCGCCTGTGGGCTGGAAAGCGCCTGGGTCAGCGAAAACGCGCCGGATAGCTTTATCGACCTGATGGCAAAGCACTATCATCGTCTGCAACGCATCAGCGACTACCACCAGATTAACGATACCCTGTTCAAATTCTCGCTCAATTTACCGGACAGTGACATCCCGCAACTAATTGATAAGCTGCATGTTTCGCTGGATGGCATCATGAAGCCTGTGACCAGCGGCTTTGGTTTTGTCGACCTGATTATTCCCGGTCTGCACAAAGCCAACGGCATTACCCGTCTGCTGAAACGCTGGCAGTTGTCGCCGCAAGAGTGTGTGACGATTGGCGATAGCGGTAACGACGCCGAAATGTTGCGCATGACGGCGTTTTCGTTCGCCATGGGTAACGCCAGCGACGCCATCAAAGCCATTGCCCGTCATCGCACCTATGACAACAACCACCAGGGCGCGCTGAATGTGATTCAGGCGGTACTGGACGGTGCCCCCCCGTTCCAGTGATTTTCCCGGCCGGAGTCGTCGCTCCGGCTTCTTTCCTTCTCCCTTGCCCTGCCCCTTCTTTCAGCTTTGTGCTCTGCATCAAGTTTTTAAACTTGCATTAACTTATTTTTAACTTAAATTATCACTTGTAAGCTTAATTACTTTCGAATGAAAGATTGCGAGGCCATTATGACATTCACCAGCGAAACTTTACCCGCCGACCATAAAGCGGCTATCCGGCAAATGAAGCAGGAATTGCGCCAGCAAATCGGTGACGTGAAAGCCGTATTCAATCAACTCCACGCGCGGATTAGCCAGCGCGTCGCAGAGATCAACGCGTTAAAGGCGCAGGGCGAGGATGTCTGGCCGGTGATCCCCTTTGAAGCGATAAAACAGGAGCGGGTAAGCGAGCAACAGCGTGCGCTGATTAAACAACGCGGTTGTGCGGTGATCAAAGGGCATTTTCCCCGCGAGCGGGCGCTCGGCTGGGACCGCGACATGATGGCCTACCTTGAGCAAAACCACTTTGATGATGTCTACAAAGGGCCAGGCGATAACTTCTTTGGATCTCTCGATGCCTCTCGCCCGGAAATTTACCCTATCTACTGGTCGCAGTCACAAATGCAGGCACGCCAGAGCGACGAAATGGCTGCCGTACAGTCGTTCCTCAACCGTCTGTGGCGCTTTGAAAGCGAAGGGACAACGTGGTTTGACCCGGATGTCAGCGTGATTTACCCGGACCGTATTCGTCGCCGTCCGCCGGGAACGACGTCAAAAGGTTTAGGTGCCCATACCGATTCCGGCGCCCTGGAACGCTGGCTGCTTCCGGCGTATCAACGGGTCTTTGCCAACGTCTTTAACGGTAAACTGGACGAATACGATCCGTGGGATGCCGCGCATCGTACCGAGGTGGAAGAGTATACCGTCGAAAACACCACCAAATGTTCGGTGTTCCGTACCTTCCAGGGCTGGACGGCGCTCTCCGATATGATCCCAGGCCAGGGGTTGTTGCATGTCGTGCCGATCCCGGAGGCAATGGCCTATATTCTGCTACGCCCACTGCTGGATGATGTGCCGGAAGATGAGTTGTGCGGTGTGGCTCCGGGTAAGGTGCTCCCCATTTCTGAGAAATGGCACCCGCTGTTGATAGAGGCGTTAACCTCCATCCCGGCGCTGGAAGCGGGCGACTCCGTCTGGTGGCATTGCGATGTGATTCACTCCGTCGCCCCGGTAAACGATCAGCAGGGCTGGGGCAACGTGATGTATATCCCCGCCGCTCCCCTGTGCGAGAAAAACCTCGCCTGGGCGCGTAAAGCAAAAGTCGCGCTGGAAAATGGCGTATCGCCAGGTGATTTTCCGCGCGAAGATTATGAAGCAAACTGGGAGGGGCGCTTCACGCTGGCCGATTTAAACGCCTATGGAAAACGGGCGTTAGGCATAGACTAAACGTCATACAGCCCTTCTCGCTCCACGGCGGTACGTCGTTGTCCCGGACGTATCCGCCGTACCGACTCCCTCACCACCAGCATGCCATTAATCAGCAGCGAGCCAATTGCCGCCTGCGGGCGAATCAGCCGTTGCTGCAACATGTGAACGGCCTCTGTACCAAGTTCATCGCGCGGTACATGGACCGCCGTCAACGGTACGTCCTGAATGGCCGCCAGGTTGAAGGCATCAATGCTCATCACCGAGACATCCTGCGGAACGCGTAAGCCGCGTTGCTGCAGCGCCCGTACGGTCCCTTCCGCCATAAAATCTCCCCCGACTAAAAACGCGGTCGGCGGGTTTTTATGTGCGGGACTGTCGAGCCACTCTGCAACCCGCTGCTGGGCTTCTCTGGCGCTAAAACTGGGAACAGTGATCAGATCGCGCTTACTCTGAAAACGCAGATTTCGCTGTTGCCAGGCTTCTTTAATGCCCGCCAGCCGCAGATCCATGGTATAGCGGCGCAGACACATCACGACCACCATATCGCGATGGCCGGAGTCAAACAGATAGTCAGCGGCAAACTCACCAATTGCCCGATGATCCGGGGCCACAGTCGGCAGGCGCATCCGCTTATCACGGCAGTTAATCAGTACGCAAGGTTTGGCAAAATCCGCGGCCAGTTCGTGAATATGCGGATCGTCAATCCCCAACAAAATTGCCGCCTGGGTTTCCGGCTCATTCATTCGTGTAATAAATACATTAGCATCGCTATCCAGCTCCTCCAGCGGGCAGTAACGCAGCCGCACCTCATGAGAATCCAGCGCCTTACTGATGCTTTGAATCACGCGGTAATAAAAGATATCGGAGCGCTCATCGAACGCCCGCTGTGGCGCGAAGATCATCAGGTTATTGAGCAGCAACCTCCCGGCGGCAATCCCCTCCATTACCCCTAACTCACGCGCACATTCCAGTACCAGGCGTCTGGCCGTTTCGCTGGTATTGGCCTTACCCGCCAGCACACGGGAAACGGTGCTGGTCGACAGGTTGGTACGCCGGGCGATTTCAGTGATTTTTAGCTTTTTATCCATTCTGTGATCTTGCTCCGTTTCCGCGATGGGAAAATTTTCATGAAGCCTAAGTCTCATGAATACTGGTCCTGCGAGCATAGTGCCCTTTTCTTTGGCAAATTGATGAGAATCTTTGCACAAAATCCACTATGGCTGACCTTTTTTCTCCCCTAACGTAAAGATGTCGTACAACTTCCATACTAGTTGTCGGTGTATTTCAGGCTGAAGCAGAAAAAAATCCCCATGCGGTCCAGATCGGTATAACAAATTTCGAATGGCCCGCAACGACTTCCCTACAGAACGCTGCGTGGAGAAAAAAATGAGCCAGGGAATCAACAATAATGAAGTGGTGGCAAGCAAAAGCCGCCGGATAGTCAAAAACTTACGCTGGTGGGTGCTAGTCCTGTTTTTACTGGGCGTCACGGTGAACTACATCACCCGTAACTCGCTCGGTATTCTTGCCCCCGAACTGAAAACCAGTATGGGCATTACGACCGAGCAGTACTCATGGATCGTAGGTGCTTTTCAATTGGCCTATACCGTTTTCCAGCCATTATGCGGTTGGTTGATTGACGTGATTGGCCTGAAAGTGGGCTTTATGGTCTGTGCCATCATCTGGGCGCTGGCCTGTATTTTCCACGCCGGGGCGAGCAGTTGGTTGCAACTGGCTATTTTGCGTTTCACGATGGGGGCATCCGAAGCGGCCGCCACGCCAGCGAATGCCAAAACCCTGGGCGAGTGGTTCCCGAAATCGGAGCGCCCGGTTGCCGCAGGTTGGGCTGGCGTTGGTTTCTCGATTGGCGCCATGCTGGCACCGCCAATTATCTATTTTGCCCATGCCTCTTTTGGCTGGCAGGGCGCGTTTATGTTTACCGGTGTTCTGGCGCTGGTGTGGGTGCTGCTGTGGTGGGCGTTTTACTATAACCCGGAAAAACACCCGAACCTGAGCAAAGAAGAACTGGTCTATATCAAGCAGGACAACGAGGCGCCTGCGGTCAAACTGCCTTTCTTTTCCGCGCTGAAAACAGTCGCCAAAAACAAACGCTTTTACGGTATCGCCATCCCGGCGTTTATGGCGGAACCCGCCTGGGCCGTGCTGAGCTTTTGGGTACCCCTGTACCTGGCGAAAGAGCACGGGATGGACCTTAAGCAAATCGCCATGTTTGCCTGGCTCCCCTTCCTTGCCGCCGATCTGGGCAGCGTGGCAAGCGGTTATCTCACCAAACTGTATACCCGCTGGTTCGGCTGCTCTCGGGTGAACTCGGTGGTGGCAAGCTCCGTCACCGGTGCGTTTCTGATGATCTCGCTGGGCATCGTCGCAATTACCCGCGATCCCTATATCACTATCGTGCTGATCTCGATTGGCGGTTTCGGTCACCAGATCATCTCCTGCATGCTGAGCGCGCTGGTGGTGGAATCCTTCGATAAGGGCCAGATGGCTACCGTTAACGGTATGCGCGGCTCGGCGGCATGGATCGCCAGTTTCCTCTTTTCTCTGCTGATTGGCGTTACCGCTGACAAAATCGGTTTCAATCCGCTGTTTATCGCAATGGGCTTTTTTGACCTGATTGGGGCCATTTTCCTGGTGTCATTTATTGCTGAACGTCGCGCAAAACGCGTCTGATAATGGATGTCTGATATGAAAACGTTGAAAAACTGGACCTTACAAAAACAGGCGGCTCACCATATTGAACTGTTGGTGGATGGGCAGCATACGCTGTGCCTGTATGTGCTGGAAAAAACGCTGTTCCGCGTGCTGTTAAAACGTAAAGGTGAGCTGGCGCTAGACAGAACCTGGAGTATTGCCCCCACGCAGGATGTGCCATGGGAAGGCCGTCACCGTGAAGATATCAGCGGCTTTACCTGCCCGGACTGGACGCTTGAGCAACACGATCAGCAGTTGGTTCTCGCCACCGAAGCGTTACGGGTCACCGTGCACCAGCCGCTGTGGCTGGAATGGCACTATCGTAATGAGGCCGGAGAGTGGCAATGGCTGGCAGGCGATCGTCCTACCAGCGCCTATCAACTCAATGCGCATGGCGACGGTGTGGCGCATTATCTGAGCCGTAAAAAAGATGAGCGGTTTTATGGTCTCGGCGAGAAAGCAGGCAATTTGCAGCGTAACGGCAAACGTTATGAAATGCGCAACCTGGACGCGATGGGCTATAACGCGGTCAGTACCGATCCTCTCTACAAACATATTCCGTTTACCCTCACCCACCGGGACGACATAAGCTACGGTCTGTTTTATGACAACCTGAGCAGTTGCTGGCTGGATTTGGGTAATGAAATCGATAATTACCATACCGCCTATCGCCGCTGGCAGGCCGAAGCGGGCGATATCGATTACTACCTGTTTACCGGCGCACGGGCGCTGGATATCACCAAAGCGTTTGTCCGCCTGACCGGGAAAACCCTGTTTGGGCCGAAATGGAGTCTGGGCTACAGCGGATCCACTATGCATTACACTGATGCGCCGGATGCGCAAAACCAGCTAATGAACTTTATTCGCCTGTGTTCTGAACATGCGATCCCCTGCGATTCGTTCCAGCTCTCTTCGGGCTATACCTCCATTAATGGCAAGCGCTACGTCTTTAACTGGAACTACGACAAGGTGCCGCAGCCAAAAGTCATGAGCCAGGCCTTCCACGATGCGGGCCTGAAACTGGCGGCCAATATCAAGCCGTGCCTGCTGCAGGACCATCCACGCTATAACGAAGTGGCAGAGAAAGGGCTGTTTATTCGCGATTCAGAAAAGGATGCGCCAGAACGTTCGAGCTTCTGGGACGATGAAGGGTCGCACCTCGACTTTACGAATCCGCAGACCGTCAAATGGTGGCAGCAAGGCGTGACCACGCAACTGCTGGAGATGGGCATCGACTCTACGTGGAATGATAACAACGAGTTTGAAGTGTGGGATGGCGAAGCCCGCTGCTACGGTTTTGGCCGCGAGATTGCCATCAAACATATTCGCCCGGTGATGCCGCTGCTGATGATGCGCGCCTCGCTGGAAGCACAGCAACGATTCGCCCCGGATAAACGCCCGTACCTGATCTCCCGCTCTGGCTGCGCCGGGATGCAGCGCTACGTACAAACCTGGAGCGGTGATAACCGGACCAACTGGGATACGCTGCGCTTTAACACCCGAATGGGGCTCGGGATGAGTCTGTCCGGGCTGTATAATGTGGGGCACGATGTGGGCGGCTTCTCCGGGGATAAACCGGATGCTGAACTGTTTGTTCGCTGGGTACAAAACGGCGTGATGCACCCTCGTTTCACCATCCATTCATGGAATGACGATCATACGGTGAATGAGCCGTGGATGTATCCAGGGGTGACGCCGGCCATTCGCAGCGCCATCGAACTGCGTTACCGTCTGCTGCCCTATTTTTATACCCTGTTGTGGCAGGCGCATGCGGACGACGAACCGATGCTGCGCCCGACTTTCCTCGATCACGAGCATGACACGCAGACGTTTGAAGAGTGCGACGATTTCCTGCTGGGCCGCGATATTCTGGTGGCCAGCGTAGTCGAAGAAGGTCAGCGCGAACGCCGTGTCTGGCTACCTGCGAACGAGACCGGCTGGTATGATTTTTACACTCACGAGTGGTTCTGCGGCGGGCAGTGGATTGTGCGCGACGCGCCGCTGGAAAAACTGCCATTGCTGGTCCGCGCCGGGGCGGGATTGCCGCTCAGCGCGCGAATCAGGCATGTTAGCGCGACGGCGGATGATACCCGTGAGCTGAAACTGTTCCCGGTGAAAGGAACGGGGCGCTCAGACGGGTTGCTGTTTGAAGATGATGGTGAAAGCTGGGGTTATCAGAACGGGAATGCTCTGTGGCTGGAATGGACAATGGCCTGCGACGCGGACTCTATTAATCTGACGATCGCCGCAACCGGTGATTACCGTCCGGCATGGCCGTCGCTTACGGTATCGCTACCGGCAGGCGAAGGACGTAAGCTTCTGATCAACGGCGAAGCGCGGAGCGAGTGGGTGCTGTAGCCCCCTCACCACAAACGGCGGGTGAAAACCACTCCAGGCAGTCCCCTCTCCCCTATGGGGGAGGGGTTATTGGCTTACTCGATGCCTTTACTGCGCAGATAATCTTCGTAATTGCCCGTAAAGTCGATGACTTTCTCCGGCGTAATTTCGATGACGCGGGTCGCCAGCGAGCTCACAAATTCACGGTCGTGAGAGACGAAAATCAGCGTACCCTGATACATTTCCAGCGCCATGTTCAGCGATTCGATAGATTCCATATCCAGGTGGTTGGTCGGTTCGTCCATCACCAGAATATTGGGTTTTTCCATCATCAGTTTGCCGAACAGCATGCGACCTTTCTCACCACCGGACAGAACCTTCGCGGGCTTTTTGATGTCATCCTGGCTGAACAGCAGACGCCCCAGAATGCTGCGTACCGCTTGCTCATCATCGCCCTCTTGTTTCCACTGGCTCATCCAGTCAAACACGGTGAGGTCGTTTTCGAATTCGTATTCATGGTCCTGCGCGTAATAACCAATCTGCGCATTTTCCGACCATTTCACGGTGCCCTTGTCCGCTTCCAGTTCACCCACCAGCGTTTTCAGCATGGTGGATTTACCCACGCCGTTCGCACCGAGGATCGCGAGCTTCTCACCCACTTCCAGCAGCAGGTTAACACCTTTAAACAGTGGGCCTTCATCAAACCCTTTAGCGAGGGCTTCCACTTCCAGCGCGTTACGGAACAGTTTCTTGTCCTGCTCGAAACGGATGAATGGGTTCTGACGGCTGGAGGCTTTAACCTCTTCCAGTTTGATTTTATCAATCTGGCGCGCACGTGATGTAGCCTGGCGAGATTTAGAGGCGTTGGCGCTAAAGCGGCTAACAAACGACTGCAGATCGGCAATTTGCGCTTTCTTCTTGGCGTTATCCGCCAGCAGACGTTCACGCGCCTGGGTTGCCGCCGTCATATATTCGTCATAGTTGCCCGGATAAACGCGCAGTTCGCCGTAATCCAGGTCAGCCATATGGGTACAGACCATATTCAGGAAGTGACGGTCATGCGAAATGATGATCATGGTGCTGTTACGTTCGTTCAGCACCTGCTCCAGCCAGCGAATGGTATCGATGTCCAGGTTGTTCGTCGGTTCGTCGAGCAGCAGGATGTCCGGATTGGAAAACAGTGCCTGTGCCAACAGCACACGCAGTTTCCAGCCGGGTGCCACTTCGCTCATCGGACCGTAATGTTGCTCAACCGGGATCCCGACGCCGAGCAGCAGTTCGCCTGCGCGCGCCTCGGCGGAGTAACCGTCCATCTCGCCATATTGCGTTTCGAGATCGGCAACTTTGTACCCGTCCTCTTCGCTCATTTCGGCCAGACCGTAGATACGGTCGCGCTCCTGCTTCACTTCCCACAGCTCGCCATGACCCATGATCACGGTGTCGAGGACGGTGAACTCTTCGAAGGCAAACTGATCCTGACGCAGCTTACCGATGCGTTCATTCGGATCGAGGGAGACATTCCCCAGCGTCGGCTCTAAATCGCCGCCAAGGATTTTCATAAAGGTGGATTTACCGCTCCCGTTGGCGCCGATCAGGCCGTAACGGTTGCCGCCGCCAAATTTGACGGAAATGTTTTCAAACAGCGGCTTGCTGCCGAACTGCATGGTGACGTTGCTGGTGACTAACACGGAATTATCCTGAAATGTGTGACAAACACCCTATTATGCCACAATTCCGAATTAGATTCCTGCCCGGAAACGAAGGGCTAAAATGAAACCAACGGGAAAAAAGTGTGATTTCGTACACATCTCAATTCCCTGTGCGCGGGAATGCACATATAATGCGCTCCCATCTATTAGAAAGAACCATTAACCTAACGGCCTGTGGCACGAATCTCGCACACCATGAATATGAAATTAACAACGCTTTTAGCGGCGGCGTTTGCCGTCGTGGGCTTTTGCAAAACCGCGTCTGCTGTAACTTATCCGCTTCCGACCGATGGCAGCCGAGTGATCGGTCAAAACCAGGTCGTAACCATCCCAGAGAACAACAGCCAGCCGCTGGAGTACTTTGCCGCGCAATATCAGATGGGTCTTTCTAATATGCTGGAAGCGAACCCGGGTATTGATGCCTATCTGCCGAAAGGCGGTACGGTGATGAACGTACCTCAGCAGCTGATTCTGCCGGATACCGTCCATGAAGGTATCGTTATCAACAGCGCCGAAATGCGTTTGTACTATTACCCGGCAGGGACCAAAACCGTTATTGTTCTGCCGATCGGTATCGGCCAGTTGGGTAAAGACACCCCGATTGCCTGGACCACTAAAGTAGAACGTAAGAAAGCCGGTCCGACCTGGACCCCAACGGCGAAAATGCACGCTGAATATGCCGCCGCAGGTCAACCGCTGCCGCCAGTCGTCCCGGCGGGTCCGGATAACCCGATGGGTCTGTACGCGCTGTACATTGGCCGCCTGTATGCGATCCACGGGACCAACGCCAACTTCGGTATCGGTCTGCGCGTAAGCCACGGTTGTGTGCGTCTGCGTAACGACGACATCAAATTCCTGTTCGAAAACGTACCGGTCGGCACGCGCGTACAGTTTATTGATGAGCCGGTAAAAGCCACCACCGAGCCGGATGGCAGCCGCTACATCGAAGTACACAACCCGCTGTCCACCACCGAAGCGCAGTTCAACGGCGGTGAAATCGTGCCGATCGCGCTGACCAAGAGTGTACAGAGCGTTACCAGCCAGTCTGACGTTGACCAGAACATCGTAGACCAGGCAATCCAGAACCGCTCAGGTATGCCGGTTCGTGTGAACTGATCCTTGCGCAAGCATGAAAAAAGCGGGTTTAAAACCCGCTTTTTTTATCCGTTATTTACCACAATAATGCCGCCATGATCGTAGCGGTAACGGCAATGGGCATACTCCAGCGGCGTGCCGTCCTCCAGATAAATCACCTGCTCCACTTCCAGCACCGGGTCCGTCTCGTCACAGTTCAGATATTCACGGTCCTCAACGCCAGGTTTCAGCGCGCGCACGATGCGATAAGACCCCATAATCTTGAGCGCCAGATCGTCCTGCACATAGCGAAACACCGAACTTTCCAGATGTCCACGGTTAAGCCCTGGCACCAGGTTTACCGGCATCAGGGTAAATTCCAGCGACACCGGCTCCCCTTCCAGCAGGCGTAAGCGATTAAAGTCGTAGACCGGCTCGTCGGGCCCCAGCAGTAGCGAGTCCTGCTCTTTTTCCGTCGGGAAACGCAGCTCGAATTTGATGATTTTACTGGTGACCTGGCCAACGTTTTCCCAGGTCTTGGTCGCCCCGTAATAGTCGCTGCCCGGTAAATCCCAGCGGGAAAGTTGCATAAAATTCTTGCGTACAAAGGTGCCTAATCCTTTACGGGTATAGACCAGCCCTTCGACAATCAACTGACGCATCGCCTGCTGGATGGTCATCCGGCTGGTATTGAATTCCGCCGCAAGGGCAAACTGATCGGGCAATGGCTCATTGGACGAGTACTGCTGACTCAGGATCCGTTGTTTAATTTCGCGCGCAATAGAAATGTATTTCGACGCCATTGCCTTTCCTTCTTGTTATTCAGCTATCCCATTGTTTCTTAAGGCCACTCTCTCGGCTATTTTGAGGAAAGGCAGGTAGAAGAATACACCAAAGATGATGATTATCAACTGAACCACCACCGCCCGCCAGTCTCCCGCGGTCGCCAGCCAGGCGCTTAAAATGGGCGGTGTCGTCCACGGGATCATCACCACACAACGCGACATCCACCCCAGCGTGGTACACAGCCAGGCAAAGTAAATGCCGATGGCGGGCAACAAAACAAAGGGGATCATTAGCGGCAGGTTAAAAACAATCGGCAGACCGAAGATAACCGGTTCGTTTATATTAAACAGCCCCGGTGAAATCGACAGTCGTGCCACCTGTTTCGCTGATTTCTGACGCGAGAAAATGAATATTGCCAGCAACAGGGAAATCGTACTGCCCGTCCCGCCAATCATGCCGAAGGTCGGCACAAAGATATTATTGATGATATGTGGAATCGGCTGCCCATTGGCAAAGGCCAGCATATTCTCATTGGTGTTGATAAGCAGGAACGGTTCCAGAATCACCCCATTTACCACCGACTGATGAATCCCCAGGGTAAACAGGAAGTTGCCGAAGCTATAAATAAAAATGGTTCCTGGCAGGCTGGTGTTAATCAGCCGCAGCGGTTGCTGGATAAGCGTAGTGATCAGATGAATTAAGTCGGTATGCAGCACATTAGCCAGTACGGCGGCGATCACCGCGAACGTCGACAGAGTGATAATGGTCGGAATCAGAGCGGAAAAGGATTTACCCACCGCCGGTGGTACATTTTCACCCAGTGAAATATTCAGCTTTTCAATGCTGGCGATGCGGATAAACAACTCCGTCGACAGCAAACCGATAATCACCCCGGCGAAAATACCGGTGGAGCCGATATTGGCAAAAGAGAGCATCTGGCTGACGGTAACGGTCGCTTTCGCACCGTCCGGCACCACCTCCAGATGCATCGGCATCATCATGATGTAGCTGGAGAGCGCGATAACCACCGCCGAAACCGGGTTATTAAAGTTGCGATTGCGCGCCAGCGACCAGGCGGTCATGGGGGCAATCAATAATGCTGCAATGTTCAACGTACCGTTGATGACCGCTTCCCCCCAGACCTTGAAGCGCACCAACGTCTCGCCCTCCAGGATCCACGGGAACACCACGTTATTGACCAGAACCGCCAGGCCGGCAAGGATAAAGATCGGCATCACGGCGGCAAAGGCGTCCCTTAAGGAACGCAGATGAACCTGGTTGGCCAGGCGGGCGGAAAAATCGACGAACTTATCCACAAAAGACTGCATGTTCGCTGTTGTTTTTGTTTCAGGCATCATGGTCTCCCTTCGTTCGGCATCAAACGGTACGCTGCTGTTTACAGTTCGCGGCCGTTGCTGTGTATCACCTGTTTTAACCAGGCATAGCTCCGTTTCGGCACGCGTTTAAGATCTTTTAGGTCATGGTTTTCGCGATTGACGTAGACCACGCCATAACGCTTACGCATATCGCCCTGTGAGCTCAGAATGTCGATAAGCCCCCAGCCGAGATAGCCCACCACCTGCGCGCCATCTTCAAACATGGCGTCTTTCATCGCCTGCAGGTGATCACGGTGATAGGCAATGCGGTAATCGTCATTAACAGGATTCACCCCGTCCCAGGTTTCAATCACGCCGATACCGTTTTCAATAGGGAAAACCGGCAAGCGCCAGTCGTTGTAGTAGCGGGTGATAATGGCGCGAAAACCGAGAGGGTCGATTTGCCAGTTCCATTCGGTGGCGTGCAAATACGGATTAGGCACATCGCCCTGTTGCAGGTAATAGTTCACCGGCGCGTCTGGTGCGATCGCATCGCTGTTAAGCGCCTTGCTGGCGTAATAGCTAAACGCCATATAGTCGCTTTTCACACGGGCAATGAGCGCCAGATCCTCAGCACGATAGATATCGCTAAAGCCTTCGCGCTCAACCACCGCCATCACCGCCGGGCTATAGCCCTGGCCGGCAAACACCCGCAGGAGATTCTGGTTGAGAAACTCGTCGTATTGCTGGGCACAAAAGACATCGCGCGGTTTACAAGTCGCAGGATAGACAAGCTGATGGGCCAGCATACCGCCCATCAGTTTGCCGGGTTTGGTCTCATGCAGGTACTGGGTTAGCTGTACGTGGGCCATCATCACGTGATGCTGAATTTGATACAGCTCGCGCAACGTTTTGTCGCCACGCAAATAGCCGCTAACCCGAAACGCTTCCGGCATATGGTAGATATTCTGCTCGTTAAACGTCAGCCACCAGGTTACGCGATCGCCAAAGCAGTCGATCATCTTCTGCCCATAACGAACAAACGCGTCCAGCACGTGACGATCGGTAAAACCATTGTATTTTTCCGCCAGCGCCAGCGGCATATCAAAGTGGTACAGGCAGATCATCGGTTCGATGCCGCGAGCGAGCAGATCGTTGATAAAGCGATCGTAGAAGGCGATACCTTCCTCGTTGAACGCGCCGTCACCTTCCGGGCAGACACGGCTCCAGGATATCTGAAAGCGGTAGCAGTTCATGCCCAAATCGCACATGTAATCAAAATCTTCCTGATAACGATGGTAGGAATCGGTCGCGACTTTCCAGTCAGAAGCAAACTCGCTGGCTTCGCGAATGTCGTAAACCGATGGCCCTTTTCCACCTTCATTCCATGCCCCTTCGGTCTGCATACTGGAAACGGAATTTCCCCATAAAAAGTCTGGCGGCAGCGTTTTACTCATCTGGACATCTCCCTCATCATATGACTAGTCATTTCGTGTATATGACTAGTCATATAGTCAAAGGTGAAAAGTCAGGCAAAACGAAAGGATCGTTTTTGTGAGCGGGATTGAGAAATTAGGTGGGAAGATAAATCCCCGGTCAGCGACACGCCGCCGGGGAAAATCACAATGCGGGGTTACTTGTGGGCTAACTGGTTACGACGATATTCACCCTGGCGTTCGAGCATCCAGCCGGGGTATTCGCGCGGCAACGCACTCACTGCATCAAGCTGGCGCAGCTCCTCTTCCGTTAAGCGAATATGAGTCGCGGCGATATTATCCTCAAGCTGATCCGGGCGTTTAGCGCCGATGATCACGCTGCTTACTACCGGCTGGTGAAGTAGCCAGGCCAGCGCTATCTGTGCGACAGAAACACCTTTTGCCTCGGCGATAACGCGCATCACGTCGATGCAGTCAAACGCGCGGTCTTTGTTCACCGGCGGGAAGTCAAACTCCAGACGACGACTGCCCTCTTCGCCCTTGCCATCGCGGCTGTATTTACCGCTAAGCAGGCCGCCCGCCAGCGGGCTCCAGACCATCAGGCCGACATTTTCGCTTTGCAGCATCGGCGCCAGTTCACGCTCAAGGTCACGCCCGGCAATAGTGTAATAGGCCTGCAAGGACGCGAAACGCGCCAGCCCGAGCCGTTCAGATATGCCCAGCGCTTTGGCAATCTGCCACGCCGCCCAGTTGGATACGCCGATATAGCGGACATGCCCATGTTGTACGAGGTTATCCAGCGCGTAGAGCATCTCTTCCATCGGCGTCGCCGGGTCAAAGCCGTGCAACTGATAGAGATCGATATGATCGAGCTGCATCCGTTTCAGGCTCTCTTTCACGCTGCCAATAATGTGATAGCGGGAACTGCCGCGCGAGTTCACCCCCGCCGTGCCGGTTTCGCCGAACACTTTGGTCGCCACCACCACATTTTCTCGCGGCACCTTGAGGTTTTTCAGTGCCTGCCCGGTGATTTGCTCGGAGCGACCTTCGGAATAGACGTTAGCGGTATCGATAAAGTTGACGCCTGCGTCCAGCGCGCTGCCGACCAGCTTGTCCGCCTGCGCCTGATCCAGTTGCCCAATTTTGCCCCACATGCCGCCTTCACCACCGAAGGTCATGGTGCCGAGGCACAGTTCAGAAACAAACAGACCGGTATTGCCGAGTTTTTGATAACGCATTTGGCGTCTCCTCACACTGTTGGTTGACGCAGATAGTTATACGCAATACAGCGTGCTGTGGAATGTGGCGATCCTGTCTGTTTCTTGCCCAATCCTCCAAACCTTATCCGCGTGGGGCATCGCCAAAGACAGAATATTCCGGCAAACGCACCTGCTGATAAGGCTCCCAGCCGCCGCCAAGCGCTTTATACAGCGCCACTAAATCCAGACTGCTCTGCACCCGCGCCTGCGCACGCTGCTGCTCCGCCTGCGCCAGTTGACGTTGGGCATCAAGCACATCGATAAAGCTGGCAATACCTTGCCGATAGCTGTCGCTGGCCAGCGTAAAGGCGTTATGCAGCGCATCAAGAGTTTTATCGAGCCCGGCCTCGCGCTGCTGATCGGCGCGATAGCTGACCAGCGCATTTTCCACATCCCCCAGCGCTTCCAGCACCGTCTGGCGGTAATTGAGCACCGCCGCTCCCTGCTGCGCGCGGGCCAGTTTCACGCTGGAGACCAGCCGCCCGCCCTGAAAGATAGGGATAGAAATCTGCGGGCCGAAACTGTAGAAATGGCTGCTCCAGTCGGTGAGCCAGTCGGTCTCACTGTTACGCAAGCCAAACTGCCCGCTCAGCGTCAGGCTCGGGAAAAGCTGCGCGACAGAGACGCCAATTTGCGCCGTCGCGGCGTGTAATGACGCCTCTGCCTCACGAATATCCGGGCGTCTGCGGGCAAGCGTCGACGGAATGCCGGTTGAGACCAGCGCAGGCAGCTTTGGCAACGGCTGCACATTCCTGAGTTCGCTATCCAGCGCACCTGGCGGTTTGCCGAGCAAAATCGCCAGCGCATTCATGGCCTGACGCTCCTGAGCCTGATACTGCGGTAGTTGCGCTTCCAGGCTACCCACCTGGGCCCGGGCATTTTCAACGTCCATTTGCGGCGACAACCCACTACGCTGGCGGTTATCCGTCAGGGCATAGGTTTGCTGCGCCGTCTCGATTTGCGTCTGCAAAGTGGAGATAACGCTTTGCGCGCCGCGCAGTTGCAGCCACGCACGCGCCACTTCCGCCTCCAGCGACACCAGCGCATCGTTACGCTGCTCTATCGCCTGCTGCTGCTGCGCCTGCGCCCCTTCAACCTGACGGCGCACTTTACCCCACAGATCCAACTCCCACTGCGCGTCGAAGCTGCCCTGATAGAGGTTCACCGGCTGCGTTAATGCCCCCAGCGCCCCGGCGATTTGCGGATCAACATTGTCCAGTTGGCCGTAAACATCGTGGGATTTCAGCTCCCCTTCCAGCCCCAGTTGCTGGCGCGTGGCTTTGACGCTGCCGTTGACCGCCGGTAAAAATGCGCCGCCAGCCTGATTAATCTGTTCACGCGCCCCTGCGATACGCAGCACCGTTTGTTGCAACGAGAGATTCCCGGCGATAGCACGCTCAATCAGGCTATTAAGTTGCGGTGACTGAAAGGTGGTCCACCAGCGCGGGTTAACCGCCTGGGACACGGTCTGCGAGGCCACGGTTTTATCGCCCGGATCGTTCCAGTGCGTTGGGGTTTGCGGCGACGGCTGCTGGTAATCCGGACCCACGCTACAGCCTGCCAGCCAAAGAGAGAGAAATGTCAGTGAAACACCACGCCTGGACATATTAATGTGCTCCTGCGCTGCCTTCGCTCTTAATCGGCGATAGCAATAAACAAAAAGGAATCAATAACAGTGCGACAATACTGAGCAGTGTGAACACGTCGATATAGGCCAGAAAACGCGACTGCGCGATCATCGTTTTATACATCTGCCCCATCGCTGTATTCATCGGGTCACCCACCAGTGCAGTGAAATTGCGGATCGCCTGCGCTGATTCGCGCACCGCCAGTTGGAATTGTTCATTAAGCGGCGACATGTTATAGGCCAGATGCGCACTGTGCGCCTGCGACCGTTCGGTTATCGCCGCCGTGGAAAGCGAAATGCCCACCGATCCCGCGACATTGCGGAACATCGTGAACAGCGCGGCCGCATCGGCATTAAGCTGGCGAGGAATGGTAATAAAGGCAATGGTGGTCAGCGGCACAAACAGGAAGCCCAGGCCTATCGATTGCGCGCTGCGAAACAGCATCAGGGTTTCAAAATCGATATCGGGCGTCAGCGTACGCGACCACCAGAACGAGGCCGCGAGGCAGAAAAAGCCAAAGGCGATAATCCAGCGCGTTTGCACGATGGGCATCAGTTTGAGCACCAGCGGGATAGTCAGCACAATAAGTACCGCGCCCGGTGACAGTACCAGCCCGGACCAGGTAGCGGTGTAGCCCAGATCCTGCTGCGCCAGTTGTGGGATCACCACGGAGCTGCCATAGAGGATCATCGCCATACCCGCCATCAGCAGACTGGAGACAGCAAAGTTTTTATCTGCCATACAGCGCAAATCCACCACCGGCTTTTTGGCATACAACAGCCAGTAAATCGCGCCGACAATGCCGACTGCCGTCAGTACGGCAAAAATGCGGGTAAAATCAGAGGCGAACCAGTCTTCATCTTCCCCACGGTCCAGCATCACCTGCAGGCAACCGAGTCCGAGGGCGATAAGGCCGATCCCCGGCCAGTCGATGGTCAATTTTTTGTCCGATTTACGCTCCCACGGCGGATCTTCCAGTAGCTGATAAATCGCGAGTACCGTAACAATACCGACCGGGATATTGATAAAAAAGACCCAGCGCCAGGAGTAGTTATCGGTGATCCAGCCGCCCAATGTTGGCCCCATGACGGGGGCAACAATGATGGCAATCGAAGAGAGGCCAAACGCTTTGCCGCGATCCTCAGGCTTGAAGTAATCCAGCAGCACCGACTGTTGCGTTGGCTGTAAGCCGCCGCCAAAAAAGCCCTGCAACACGCGAAAAAGAATGATTTGCCACAGTTCCGTCGCGATACCGCACAAGAAGGAGCAAATCGTGAACATCACGATGCAAATCAGGAAAAACTGCTTGCGACCGAACACGCGGCTGAGAAACGCCGAAATGGGCAGCACGATACCATTGGCCACCAGATAACTGGTCAGTACCCAGGTGGATTCGTCGTAACTGGCGGAAAGCGAACCGGCAACATGCGGCAGTGCGACGTTAACGATGGTGGTATCGAGGATCTCCATAAAGACCGCCAGCGTCACCACCCAGGCGACGGCCCATGGATTACTGGCCGGTCGCCAGTTTTCATGGCTAACGTCTGTCATTCCACGGTTACCTTCGGTTCAACTGACAGACCCAGCGGCAGCGGACGGTTCGTATCCAGCCCTTTATCAATGACGATTTTCACCGGCACGCGCTGGACGATTTTGACAAAGTTACCGGTAGCGTTCTCGGACGGGAAAGCAGAGAACTTCGAGCCGCTCCCCTGCTGAATACTGTCAACGTGCCCTTCCAGCTCCAGATCCGGCCAGGCATCGACCTTCACCGTCACTTTATTGCCCGGACGCATGCGTTCAAGCTGTGACTCTTTGAAATTCGCCGTCACCCAGATTTGCGGTGAGACCAGCGAAAACAGCGCCGTACCCGCCTGCACCAGGGTGCCAGTTTGCACATTACGTTTGGTGACAAACCCGTCGAACGGCGCACGGACCTCAGTCCAGGAGAGATTCAGCTCGGCGGTTTCAAGCTGCGCTTTCGCCTGATCCACCTGACGCTGACGGGCCTCGACATTGGTCTCCTGCTGGCGAATCTGCAACTGCACCTGATCCGCCACTTCCAGTTGCGCCTGCGCGCTCGCCAGTTGTGCCTGCGCGCTGCGTAACTGCGCATTGGCGCTGTCGATATTTTGTTGTGTCGTGGCGCGAGGATCGACACCGCGCTGGCGTTTATAGGCAGCCTGGGCGTTCGCTAAATCCGCCTGCGCCTTCAACACCTGCGCCCGCGCTTCGTCGCGCTGGGCCGGGTACTGCACTTTTGACAAATCCAGTTGTGCCTGCGCCTGGTGGAGCTGCGCCGTCGCCAGCCCAAGTTGCGCCTGCGCCTGATCGCGCTGCGCCGTGGCGTCACGGGGATCAATCACCACCAGCAGATCGCCCTTTTTCACCTGCTGGTTATCTTTGACACGCAGTTCAGTGACGTAGCCCGCCACTTTCGGCGCAATAGTGACCGCATCGCCGTCGGTGAAGGCATCGTCTGTCGTCTCTTCATTGCGGGTCAGTAACCACCACACCAGCGCGACGACAACCATCACAATCACCACAATGCCGAGGATGATGAGGGGCTTTTTACCGGGGCGTTTGCGGTTTTGCGTCTCTTCTGTTTGAGTTTCCTGCCCGTTCTCAGGGGCGGTTGAATGTTCTGCCATAGTACGCAACAGTCCTGTCAGTGAACGGCGTCACAGTTACGCCGTTCACTAAACTTAGGCGGTAGCTATACATTTGCCAGGATAAACTGACAAATCAGCACTATCTGACCAGGAATAGTCCGTAGCCAACCAGCGCGGCCCACAGCAGCATGGGAAGGGAATAAACATGGAAGCGCCACCAGATGCGACGGTCATTCGCCATACGCAGCGCAATCAGATTCGCCAGCGAGCCGGGCAACAGGCCAAATCCACCGACATTGACCGCCCAGGCCAGCAGAGTGTCTGGCGGCACATAATTGAGCAGTAAAATGGTCGCGGGCACATTACTGATAAACTGTGACAGACCAATCGCCGTCAGCCACAGACCGGACGGCGAAAGCTGGCTGGTACTGGCGAGCAAATGGTGCAATGCGGGCAACTGGATCAGCAAATGCACATCGATAAACATAGCGATAAACACCAGCAGCAACGTCCAGTCCACGCTTAGCACAACGCGTCTTGCGAGCAATAAGAAGCCTGCGCCTACCACCACCAGTCCCCACAGCTCCTGCTTTAGCTCCAGCGCCGTAATAAAAACCAGGTAAAAGCCCAGGCAGCTCCAGACCAGCCTGGGTTGCCAGTCCGGGTTTTTAACGCCGCTATGGTAATTAAGCGTCTTACTGGAAAAACAGAACCAGCACAGCGCCAGCAGCGTCACCATCATCGCCAGCGCCAGGGGTGTCATCTGCCAGATAAAGGCCGGGAATGACATCCCGGAACGTCCCCAAATCAGGATATTTTGCGGGTTGCCAATGGGGGTTAACAACGAACCCGCGTTTACGGCCAGCGCCTCAAAAATGATCAACCGATTGACCGGGATTTCGCACAGTTTTTTTAAGGTGATGGTAAGCGGCACCACGATAAACAGCGCCACGTCATTGGTCAGGAAGGTGGAAAGGAGTGCCGCCGCCAGGACCATAAACATGGCCAGTTGCCGCTCGGTACGAAAACGCCGCACCATACGACGCCCCAGCACATCAAAATAGCCGCTCAGTTCCACACCTTTCGTCAGCAGCATCAAACCGCTGAGGGTAATAATGGTGTGCCAGTCAATGGCACCGGGCCAGGTGGCAGGCGCAAAAGGAACGGCAAAACAGAGACCCAGACCAATAACCAGCAGGAGCAGCAAAAAGCGATCGCGCAGTAACGCGCGAAAGAATGGAAGGTTCATTCAGACGGCAACCCTTGTTGCAAAGTGAACAGACGAAAACGCTCAAGCGTTTCTTCACTGACGTGGTGTTCCATTCCTTCCGCGTCACGGCGTGCAATCTCCGGGCTAACACCCAGCACCAGTAAAAAGCTTTCAACAATTTGATGGCGTTCGCGACTGGCCTGGGCGAGTCTCTCCCCTTCCGGCGTCAAAAACACCCCACGCCAGGGAATTTGCTCAATCAGCCCTACCGTCGCCAGACGTTTTAACATTTTTGCTACCGTTGGCTGAGAGACACCCAGCCGCGCGGCCATATCCACCTGGCGAGCTTCGCCCACTTCGCGGATTAAATCTGAAATCAATTCAACATAATCGTCGATCAGCTCGCGGCGATGCGCTTCGCGCACCTGACGAAAGCCTTCCACGTGCTCTTCAACATTTACCAGCGTCACTTTTTTTATTGTTTGCTTACCTGCGCGACGGTTCATTGTGCTTCCTCTGGGGGGGTGACGCGATACCCGCATCATATAAGAGAAGGCACATTGTAAACCATAGGTGAACCAGCACAAAAAATTAACGTCTTAGCCATAGCTATAAAATATAGCCTGTGCTATATCTGTATGTAATACGTTCAACCGGGCATGGATGGTCGGGAGCGAACAAGTCAGTAAGGAGGTCAATATGAACGAATTTCAGAGGTGCATGAGCGTGTTTACTCACTCCCCATTTAAAGTTCGTCTGCTGCTGCTGAACATGCTGTGTGATATGTTTAACGGCAAGCCACAGAAAGACGATAAAACTTCTCATTAATGCGGCGTCGCGGTACGCCGCTTCATTTTTCCGTCACATTCTCCCGTTATCATCGGATTGCCCGCACATAATTTTCACTTATTTGTTTGATTTGCAACCGCCCTCCCAAAACGACACGGTAGCAGGTGTTGACCTTCAGCACGGCTAACTTTATCTTTGCGCAGCCCTGCACAAATTGCGGCTCGCAGAAGCGGACCTCTTCCCCTCTCCACGCACTGTCCGGCAGGTTTTGACCCTTTCGCCAGGGTGAGCACATGGCGTTTTCGTGAAGTAATCTATGAGCATAATCCTTAAAGAATCCGTTGCCTTCCGCAGCCAGACGATCAATCCGTGGACAGGTTTCTACTTTCTCCAGTCAATGTTGATTAATTTTGCTCTTGGTTATGAATTTAGTGTCCTGTACGCCGTGGTCTTTACCTGTGCTCTGTGCGTACTGTGGCGGCATGCGCCCAGGGCGCAAAAAATTGTCATCGGTATTACCTCGCTTGTCGCCGCCAGCTATTTCCCGTTTGGCCAGGCCTATGGCGCACCGAACTTTAATACCCTGCTGGCCCTGCACTCGACCAATATGGAAGAGTCGACGGAAATTCTGACTATTTTCCCGTGGCACCACTACGCTATCGGCGCGTTTATCTTTGCGATGGGTATTGTGTCAATGCGTCGCCGGGTAACGCAGCCGTCAACCCCGTGGCTGAAATGGGATACGCTCGGCGTGGTATTTTGCGTTGCGTCCTATTTTATTGGCCCAGTACAAAACCACTTCCGCGGCTTTGAGTTCAGGCTCATTGATACCGGCGTTCCGGTGCTGCGCTTCGTGCGCGATGTGGCAGTGAACAACTACGAAGTGGTGAAAGAGCAGGAAAACATGGCGCAGCTCGCCAGCATGAAGGACACCTGGACCGTCCTTGGCGTCAAACCGAAGTATCACACCTATGTGGTGGTGATTGGTGAGAGTGTACGCCGTGACGCGGCGGGCGCCTTTGGCGGCCACTGGAACAACACGCCGTTCGAAAGCCAGGCCAATGGCACATTCTTTATGGATTACATCTCTGCCAGCGGCTCGACACAGAAATCGCTGGGCCTGACGCTCAACCGTGTGGTCGATGATAAGCCGCAGTATCAGGATAACTTTGTCACCCTCGCAAACCGTGCGGGCTTCCAGACCTGGTGGTTCTCCAATCAGGGGCAAATTGGCGAGTACGACACCGCCATTGCCAGTATCGCGAAACGCGCGGATGAAGTGCAGTTCCTGAAAAGCGGTGATTTCGAAGCGGATAAAAACACCCGTGATGACGATCTGCTTAAGCTGACTAATCAGGTACTGGCCACCAAACGCAACCAGCCGCAGTTAATTGTGCTGCATCTGATGGGCTCACACCCTTCAACCTGCGAGCGCTCCGGCGGTAAATACAGCGAGTTCGTCCAGTCAAAAGAGACCTCTTGCTATCTCTATTCCATCACCGCAACGGATGAACTGCTGGGTAAACTCTACTCCCAACTGGTCGCCACGAATGACAGTTTCTCAATGGTCTACTTCTCTGACCATGGTCTGACATTCAGAGAGCGTGGGACGGATGTGCAATATCTGGCGCATGACGACCTGTTTAAACAAAACTTCCAGGTGCCGTTTATGGTGCTGTCGAGCGATGACACAAAGCATCGGGTGATTAAAGCGCGCCGTTCTGCGAACGATTTCCTGAGCTTCTTCTCGCAGTGGACGGGGATTACCACACAAGAGATTAAAAATTCTTACCCGTTCATGTCCGAGCAAAAAGCCGGGCCAGTCTACATTACCAACTTTAAGTTACAGAAAATTGACTACGACCGCCTGGCGACCGATGTTTTCGATACGCACCGCTAAGCGAATTTCTGAATAGCAGGCAAAAAAAATCCGCCCCTTGAGGCGGATTTTTTATTGCCAGCCGAATTAGAAACGGTAGCCGACGCCTGCGATCCAGGTGCCTACGTCAACGCTACGAATGCGAGACTGCTCGTAGGAGAAGTCCAGTGCAACGTTTTCCATCGGGTTGAACTGCAGACCCGCGCCGTAGGAGAAACCGTAGTCGCTGGTATCGGAAGTTTTAGCAGTGTCAACGGTCTGCTGGAATTTACCGTAGCCAACACCTACAACACCGTAGATGCTTGCCCAGTCGTTCAGACGGTAAGCCGGACCTGCAGTGATACCGTAGTACTGGCCTTTGTTATAGACGCCATCTTCAGTGCGATCTTTTTCAGTGTACGTGAAGGAGCCAATAACACCCAGCGGGTTGTTGTCCTGCTCGTAGCGGTATTTCAGGTTGAAGCCGTTTGCTTTGTTCGCTACACCCTGAGCGTCGCTCTGTGCGTAACCACCGGTAACAGTGGAAGTAGCTGCAAAAGCGGAACCTGCGGATACCGCCAGAACAGCGGCCAGTGCTGAAAGACATGCAATTTTTTTCATAACCACCTCAAATGTGCTTCAAGTAAATCCTAAGTTTTAAATATATCAAAAATTGTTAAGAAACTCTTTGGGATAAACGATGTCTAATGGCCCATTTCATGTAACAGAACATTTCATAAGCTTACTAACTCTTTCATTAAACGGTCATTTTTCCGCATGACATGCCATTATGAAGCGTGTTACCCGGCATGTTCATCCAGATTATTCCTAATCGGACAGGTTAATTAACCATCAACTGTCATCTATTTTACGTATTTTTAGCCGCTGTTTTTCAACAAAGTCTCAACCAGCCGGGGCTATTTCAAGTAGACTGCAGGTTTTACTTTGATTGACATAATTTGACAGGAGAAAGGATGCCTGGGTCGTCTCGTAAGATACCGGTTTGGTTATCTGTGGTGGTGTTGCTCATTGCGATGTGTTCGATACAGGGGGGCGCATCACTGGCAAAATCGCTATTTCCGATAGTGGGCGCACCGGGAATGACCGCGCTCCGTCTGGCACTGGGTACGATGATTCTGGTGGTTATCTTTAAACCCTGGCGTCTGCGTTTTACCCGCGAACAGCGCCTGCCCCTTCTGGCCTATGGTTTATCGCTGGGGGCGATGAACTACATGTTTTATCTCTCTATTCAGACTATACCTCTGGGTATTGCGGTTGCGCTGGAGTTCGTCGGCCCCCTGTCCGTTGCTCTTTTTGGCTCCCGTCGCCCCATTGATTTTCTGTGGGTCATTCTGGCGGTGCTCGGTCTGTGGTATTTATTACCGCTTGGTGACAATGTTTCCCATGTCGATTTAACCGGCGCGGCATATGCGCTCGGCGCAGGCGCATGCTGGGCTGTATATATTATTTCTGGTCATAAGGCCGGGGAAGAACATGGTCCGGCAACCGTTGCACTGGGTTCATTAATAGCCGCGCTGGTTTTTGTACCTTTAGGCACTTTCCAGTCCGGCGCTCTATTATGGCAATGGTCTGTGCTACCGCTGGGAATAGCGGTCGCAATATTATCGACCGCACTGCCTTATTCGCTGGAAATGATTGCCCTCACCCGGTTACCGACGCGCACCTTTGGGACACTGATGAGCATGGAACCCGCCCTGGCGGCAGTATCAGGCATGATCTTCTTGAGTGAAACACTTTCTCTTCAACAGGTTGCCGCGCTGATGTGCATTGTGATTGCCTCAATAGGCTCAACCATGACGCTACGCAGAGAAGTAAAAGTCGAGAAGGTGGAGATAGGGTAATAATTATTATTCAGCATGGTTATCGTATCATGCTGAATAAGCATTCACGCCAATAAAAGCTGTTTCATTGCGATAAATTGTCACACTTCAATATATATTCTTACATCCCAAAACCACGTTCCCGATAATTTATACGCATCGCGAATGGCTAAATAATAATTATTACTCTCCAGTATCGATGTATGTTTATCGCTGCTATTGAACCGATAGGTATATCCAAAACAGCAATCAAAAATCTGGTGCTATACTTAGTTTCGATAATTACCTGGGACACAAACATCAAGAGGATATGAGATTATGAGTACCGCTAAACTGGTTAAAACGAAAGCGTCTAATCTGCTTTATACCCGTAACGATGTATCAGACAGCGATAAAAAAGCGACTATCGAGTTGCTTAATCGCCAGGTGATCCAGTTCATTGACCTGTCACTGATCACAAAACAGGCCCACTGGAATATGCGCGGTGCTAACTTCATCGCCGTCCATGAAATGCTCGACGGCTTCCGTACTGCCCTTGTTGATCACCTTGATACCATGGCGGAACGTGCGGTGCAGTTAGGTGGTGTCGCACTGGGCACAACGCAGGTCATCAACAGCAAAACAGCACTGAAAAGTTACCCG
This sequence comes from Citrobacter sp. BDA59-3, assembly GCF_015167655.1. Lineage (NCBI taxonomy): Bacteria > Pseudomonadati > Pseudomonadota > Gammaproteobacteria > Enterobacterales > Enterobacteriaceae > Citrobacter > Citrobacter sp. BDA59-3. Next base: position 1,622,848 of record NZ_CP063427.1, on the reverse strand, counting down.
CTGGACATCCACAGCGTCCAGGATCACCTGAAAGAACTGGCTGACCGTTATGCCATCGTCGCGAACGATGTGCGTAAAGCCATCAGCGAAGCAAAAGATGAAGATACCGCAGATATCTTTACCGCTGCTTCACGCGACCTGGATAAATTCCTGTGGTTTATCGAATCCAACATCGAATAAGCCCTGCCGCTAACATAAATACTCCAGATGACCCCTTTGCCGCATCGGCAAAGGGGTTTGCACTTTTATGGTGCATCATTTTGTTCTTCCCCACCCGAAAGACCGCCAGACTGTTATCATCACTTCACAAAATTGTTAAGAAAAGATTGTTAAATGGTGCATTCCTGCGCTAAATAATCGTGTTTTCTGTGCAGAAGTTAATGTGCACCAATATGAAGCCCCAAAATGGTGCACAACGTCACTTGCGCTTCGTTCAGGGCACAGATTCAGAAGATCGCCTCTTTACAAAACAACAGGTTGTAAACCTGGCATGATTTTTTCATACTGCGTACGTTCTCGCAGGGGATCGCCCCGTGGATATAAAAGGAAAAACTATGAAGTCTGTATTCAAACTTTCCCTGGCTACACTCGCTCTCGCCTTTGCTGTTTCTTCCCAGGCTGCAAACAAACTGGTTGTCGCAACCGACACCGCATTCGTTCCTTTCGAATTCAAGCAGGGTGACAAATACGTTGGTTTCGACGTTGATCTGTGGGCCGCTATCGCGAAAGAACTGAAACTGGATTACGAGTTAAAGCCGATGGATTTCAGCGGCATCATCCCGGCTCTGCAAACTAAAAACGTTGACCTGGCGCTGGCCGGTATCACCATCACCGAAGAACGTAAGAAAGCGGTTGAGTTCTCTGATGGCTACTACAAAAGCGGCCTGATGGTGATGGTTAAAGCCAATAACAACGACGTAAAAAGCGTAAAAGATCTCGACGGTAAAGTGGTTGCCGTGAAGAGCGGTACCGGTTCTGTTGATTACGCGAAAGCGAATATCAAAACCAAAGACCTGCGTCAGTTCCCGAACATTGACAACGCATACATGGAACTGGGCACCAACCGTGCTGATGCGGTCCTGCACGATACCCCGAACATTCTCTATTTCATCAAAACCGCAGGTAACGGTCAGTTCAAAGCGGTAGGTGATTCACTGGAAGCACAGCAGTACGGTATCGCGTTCCCGAAAGGTAGCGACGAGCTGCGTGAAAAAGTGAACGGCGCGCTGAAAACGCTGCGCGATAACGGTACTTACAACGAAATCTATAAAAAATGGTTCGGTACCGAGCCTAAATAATATTTTGTTCTGTGCGGTAGTGTTGCCCGGCAGCGCTAAGCTTACCGGGCCTACGTAAGCAGACTTATCACCCGTAGGCCGGGAAACCGGCACTATGGGTGTTTGTATATTTCCACCACGGTTTACAGGAATTCATCATGCAGTTTGACTGGAGTGCCATTTGGCCTGCCATTCCGCTTCTGATTGAAGGCGCAAAAATGACGCTTTGGATCTCGGTCCTCGGCTTAGTTGGCGGCTTGATTATTGGACTGGCGGCAGGTTTCGCACGCACCTTTGGCGGCTGGGTCGCCAACCACATCGCACTCGTTTTTATTGAGATTATTCGCGGTACCCCGATTGTTGTTCAGGTGATGTTTATCTACTTCGCCCTGCCCATGGCATTCAACGATTTGCGTATCGACCCCTTTAGCGCCGCCGTTATCACCATCATGATTAATTCGGGCGCGTATATCGCGGAAATCACCCGCGGTGCGGTACTGTCCATTCATAAAGGTTTTCGTGAAGCAGGCCTGGCGCTGGGGCTGTCTAAGGGCGAAACCATCCGCCACGTTATCCTGCCACTGGCGCTGCGTCGTATGCTGCCACCGCTGGGTAACCAGTGGATCATCAGCATTAAAGACACGTCTCTGTTTATTGTTATCGGCGTCGCCGAGCTGACCCGTCAGGGCCAGGAGATCATCGCCGGCAATTTCCGCGCCCTGGAAATCTGGAGTGCCGTTGCGGTTGTTTATCTGATCATCACCCTGGTGCTGAGCTTTATTTTGCGTCGTCTTGAAAGAAGGATGAAAATCCTGTGATTGAATTTAAAAATGTCTCCAAGCACTTTGGTCAAACCCAGGTGCTGCATAACATCGACCTGAACATTACCCAGGGCGAAGTGGTGGTGATTATCGGACCGTCGGGCTCAGGTAAATCTACCCTGCTGCGCTGCATCAACAAGCTCGAAGAGATCACCAGCGGTGAGTTGATTGTTGATGGCCTGAAAGTGAACGATCCCAAAGTTGACGAGCGTCTGATCCGTCAGGAAGCCGGGATGGTGTTTCAGCAGTTTTATCTGTTTCCACACCTGACCGCGCTGGAAAACGTTATGTTTGGTCCGCTGCGCGTGCGCGGTGCGAAAAAAGACGAAGCCGAGAAACTGGCAAAAGAGCTGCTGGCGAAAGTCGGCCTTGCCGAGCGCGCGCATCACTATCCGTCTGAGTTGTCCGGCGGCCAACAGCAACGTGTGGCTATCGCCCGCGCGCTGGCGGTAAAACCAAAGATGATGCTGTTTGATGAACCGACCTCCGCACTCGACCCGGAGCTGCGCCATGAGGTGCTGAAAGTCATGCAGGATCTGGCCGAAGAAGGGATGACGATGGTTATCGTGACGCACGAAATCGGTTTTGCCGAGAAAGTGGCCTCTCGTCTGATCTTTATTGATAAAGGCCGTATTGCCGAAGACGGCAATCCGCAGACGCTTATCGAGAACCCGCCAAGCCCGCGCTTGCAGGAATTCTTGCAGCACGTCTCCTGAGTTGTCGCTACCCTCTTCCCGTCGGGAAGAGGGCTATCTCCCCTTTTCCCCGGATTTATCTCATTTCCTTCGACGCATTTCCCGGCATCTATACTTATCATTTTGCTGGACTTTCTCGCCGGAGGCACCCATGCCGTGGATCCTGTTACTCATCAGTCTTATTTGGCTGCCTGCGCAGGCGGCTGGTATTCCCGGCGTCACAACCGGGGCCACGAGCACACAGCCCACCGCCGAAACCCCACCTCCTGATATTGAGCAGAAAAAAGCCGCCTATGCCGCGCTGGCCGATGTGCTGGATAACCCGCAATCACGCCAGGAACTGATTGACCAACTGCGCAAAGTCGCAGCGACACCGCCACAGGAACCCGTCCCCGTCATTACGCCACCGCAAATCGTTGAGCAAAAAACGGTACTGGAGAACGTTACGGAAGTCAGCAGCCGCTATGGTGAAGAGTTCGCGTCGCGGTTTGCTCAACTCTATCGCAACATTACCGGCTCTCCGCATAAGGCGTTTAACCCGGAAACCTTTACCAGCGCCGCCGGGCATTTTTTACTGCTCGCCATCCTGGTGTTCGCCTTCTGGCTGCTGGTGCGTCTTGCCGTGATGCCGTTGTACCGCAAAATGGGTTACTGGGGGCGTAATAAAAACCGTGAGCGCAATAACTGGTTACAACTCCCGGCGATGATTATCGGGGCGTTTATCGTTGACCTGCTGTTGCTGGCGCTAACGCTGTTTGTCGGTCAGATACTTAGCGCCAATCTGAATAATGGAAACCGGACCATCGCTTTTCAGCAAAGCCTGTTTTTAAATGCTTTTGCTCTGATTGAATTCTTTAAAGCCATTCTGCGGCTTATCTTCTGTCCACGCATTCCAGAGCTGCGCCCATTTCGTATTGAGGACGACACCGCCCGCTACTGGCATCTGCGACTCAGTGCGCTGAGCAGCCTCATCGGCTACGGTTTGCTTGTCGCCGTGCCGATTATCTCCAATCAGGTGAATGTGCAGGTAGGCGCGCTGGCTAACGTGACCATCATGCTCTGTATTACCGTCTGGGCGCTGTACCTGATCTTTCGCAATAAGCGCATTATCCAGCACAACCTGATCCACCTGGCGGACCATTCACTCGCCTTCTTTAGCCTGTTTATTCGCGCTTTCGCGCTTATCTGGCACTGGCTCGCCAGCGCTTACTTCATCGTGCTGTTCTTCTTCTCGCTCTTCGATCCCGGCAACAGCCTGAAATTTATGATGGGAGCGTCATTGCACAGTGTGGCGATTTTAAGCATCGCGGCGTTCCTTTCCGGCATGCTGTCGCGCTGGATTAATAAGACCATCACCCTGTCACCGCAGGTGCAGCGTAACTACCCGGAACTGCAAAAGCGGCTTAACGGCTGGCTTTCTGCGTCGATGAAAGCGGCACGTATCCTCATTGTTTGCGCCACCGTACTGCTGTTGCTCAACGCCTGGGGCCTGTTCGATTTCTGGTACTGGCTGACCTATGGCGCAGGCGAAAAAGCGGTTGATATTATTATTCGCATTGCCCTGATTCTGTTTTTCTCCGCCGTAGGCTGGACGGTGCTGGCAAGCATTATCGAAAACCGCCTCGCCTCCGATATTCACGGCAGGCCGCTTCCCAGCGCGCGAACCCGTACGCTGTTAACCCTGTTCCGTAACGCGCTGGCGGTGGTGATCAGTACCATCACGGTGATGATTGTGCTCTCGGAGATAGGCGTTAATATCGCGCCGCTGCTGGCGGGTGCAGGGGCGCTGGGTCTGGCGATCTCTTTCGGTTCGCAAACCCTGGTGAAAGATATTATTACCGGCATCTTTATTCAGTTTGAAAATGGGATGAATACCGGGGATCTCGTGACCATTGGCCCGCTCACCGGTACGGTTGAACGGATGTCGATTCGTTCCGTTGGCGTACGCCAGGACACCGGGGCGTACCATATTATTCCGTGGTCATCGATTACCACCTTTGCCAACTTTGTACGCGGGATCGGTTCGGTTGTCGCCAACTATGATGTGGATCGCCACGAAAACACGGAAAAAGCGAATCAGGCGTTAAAAGATGCGGTCGCGGAGTTGATGGAGATGGAGGATATTCGCGGGCTGATTATTGGCGAACCGACATTTGCCGGGCTGGTCGGACTAACCAATAACGCGTTTACGCTGAGGGTGACATGCACCACGCTGCCGCTCAAACAGTGGACAGTGCGCTTTGCGCTGGACAGCATGGTGAAAAAACACTTCGATTTAGCCGACGTTCGCGCGCCGGTACAAACCTACCAGATACTGCCCATGCCGGGCAGTACCCCTGCGCCACAAGCGGTTAACGCGCCGCAGCCGCCTGTTGAGCCTGCGCCTTAAATCGGGTTTGCGCCCAGCGCTTGCGCTGGGCCTCATCCTGAAATGTCCAGGCGATAAAGCGGCTCTGCTTCTGCCCTTGTGACATCTCTTTTTTGACCACGTTAATGGCACCGGCCTGGGTCAGCGCGCGATATAGCGGCGGTAAATTATCACCACGAGAAACCAGCGAGGTAAACCAAAGAACCTGACGCGCGAACTGTTTGCTCTCATCAATCATCTTGCTGATAAACGCCACTTCCCCGCCTTCGCACCACAGCTCCTGCTGCTGGCCGCCGAAGTTGAGCGCCGCGTCATTATCAAGCCCAAGATTGCGGCGTTTACGCTCACTGCCCGCCTGCGCAGCCTGCGCGCTGTCGTGAAAAGGTGGGTTACAGAGCGTGGCATCATACTGCTCATTTTTATGGATGATGCCCGCCAGGATCGCCGCCGGATCTTTTTGTCGACGTAAACGCACTGAACGGCTCAGGCCAGGGTTGGCATTGATAATCGCCTGCGCGCTGGCGAATGCGGCATTGTCGACTTCGCTGCCGGTGAAGCGCCAGCCATATTCATGGGCGCCAATCAGCGGATAGATACAGTTTGCACCGGTACCGATATCCAGCACGCTGGCCTGCGACGGAACAGCCCCGCCCGTGTCCTGGGCGAGCAAATCGGCAAGATGGTGAATATAGTCTGCGCGACCTGGAACGGGTGGGCAAAGAAAGCCCGGCGGAATATCCCACTCTTTTACGTCATAAAAGTGCGCCAGCAGCGCTTTGTTCAGCGCTTTCACGGCCAGGGGATCGGCAAAATTAACCGTCGGTTCGCCCGCCGGACTGGTAATCATAAATTCACGCAATGTGGGCATCGTGGCGCAAAGGGCGTCAAGATCGTAGCGGCTATTGTGACGGTTACGCGGGTGCAATCCCGGCTTCTGGGCTTTCATGGCTTTCTCCTGTTGGCAGCGGCGTAAGATACCCGTTGACGGCGGCAGGGTAAATAAGTGAGGCTAAAGAAACTCGCTTCCCAAAGGGACTCGCAATGTATTTTTACGAACCGTCTCAAGGCCATGGCCTGCCCCACGACCCGCTCAATGCGATTATCGGCCCGCGTCCTATCGGCTGGATCTCCTCGCTCGATGGTGAAGGGCGACAGAATCTCGCCCCGTACAGCTTCTTTAACTGTTTCAATTACCGCCCGCCTATTATCGGCTTTGCCAGCAGCGGCTGGAAAGACAGCGTGCGCAATATTTGTGAGACCAAAGAGTTCGTCTGGAATCTGACGACCCGTGCGCTGGCGGAGCGTATGAACGAGACATCCGCCTCACTCCCGCACGGCGAAGATGAGTTCGCCTTTAGCGGTCTGACCCCGCTTGCCAGCCGCATTATTAAAGCACCGCGTGTCGCAGAAAGTCCGGTGCATTTTGAGTGCCGCCTCTCCCAGTGCATTCAACTGACCAAAGCAAACGGTGAGGCGCTGGATAGCTGGCTGGTACTGGGTGAGGCGGTTGCCATTCATATTGATGAATCCCTGCTTGAAAATGGCATCTACCAGACGGCCAAAGCGCAGCCGATCCTGCGCGCGGGTGGCCCGACGGCCTATTACACCGTTACCGACGCGCAGCGTTTTGATATGCGTCGTCCGGATGATCGCTAAAATATAAATATGTGTCAGGTGGACACTGTTTCGTTCACCCACACATTGAAATGGCGAATATTTGCGCAAATATTATACTGATATGTCCTTACTCACTGAGGAGAAATCACAATGGCATCCGGTTGGGCAAATGACGGGGCGGTACAGGATCAAATAGACAGCACCATTGAAGATGCGGTGGCGCGTGCGCGTCACGACTTGCCGAAAGGAGAAAGCCTTAAAGAGTGTGCAGAGTGCGGCGAACCGATTCCGGAAGCGCGTCGCAAAGCGATTCCTGGCGTTCGTTTCTGTCTGCAATGCCAGCAACAGAAAGATTTACATAACTCTACACATGCAGGATATAATCGCAGAGGATCGAAGGATAGCCAGCTTCGTTGACTGTTCTTTACCTGTCTCATCAGCGCAAGCGGTTGCTTTCTTGCGCACAAAATTCCGCAGATAAAGTAGCATTCTGTGCCAGAAAAAAACCCCGCGGCTGCCGAAACGGCAAAACACATAATTTACATCAATAAATCACAATAATTTCATTGACTTGGTGATTGTTCAATTTTTTAGAACAAGGTCGTCAATTCTCTTAGATTTTATCTCTCGCAAAAAACCGTGATACTTATCACATCGACGGAACAACGTCTCCTTAACAGAATAACCTGCGAGATTATGACCATGAAAACCATCAAATATGCTGTAGCCGCTATCGCTCTTTCAACCCTTTCTTTCGGTGCTTTCGCTGCACAGGCTATCAGCCCGTCTCAGGCACAGAGCATGAATAAAGTCGGTGTAGTATCTGCTGACGGCGCGACCACGCTGGACGGCCTTGAAGCACAACTGGCTGAGAAAGCAGCCGCCGCTGGCGCAACGGGTTACAGCATCACGTCCGCGAACAGCAATAATAAAATGAGCGGTACTGCGGTTATCTACAAATAAGAATGTTTTACCCCGTCGGCGACCCTCCGACGGACACTGCTCCAACCCTCATTGACCCTGTTGTTGTTACCCTTTTTGGCCCGTCCAGTGATGAGACGGGCTTTTTTTCGTTTGAACCACGCTTAAAAACTCGCGTCGATACGCGCTAATGCGCTCTCAAGCGTCTCTGACTCGCCGGTTGCCACCAGGCAGCACGCCATCTCAATTTTTATCGACTGAGGAACAGGCTCACTTCCGGCCAGGCAGCGTTCAATCCATTTAGCCGTGGTTTCGGCATCTTTGGCCGCAGGCAGAACGACATCTGTGAGTTCATCCTGACGTTCATAGATAACGCGGCTTCCCTGCGCATCAATCAGATTGATCTGCGGGCAGCGTTGTGGATTGGCGTAAACCTCCCCTTCCGTTCCGTGCATCAGCAAACCTCGCCCACCGATATCGCTAAAGAATTTCCCCACACGCGAGACGTATTCGGGATGCGACACGCTGGAGAGGCGCAGCGCGGCGTCTTTCTCAAACGGTGTGGCCAGTTTCGCCAGCGTATGGGCGCTGTTACGCACGCCCATTATCCAGCGCAGCGCTAACTGTTTTTCCAGCGGCGGGCACAGCGCGCTCACCGGAATGTACACTGGCTGATGTCCATCGAGCCGTGCCTGGGCCTGACCCGCATGGTGCGTCGCCTCAATACCCAGCAGCGCGAAAATGGTTTCGCTGACTACCCGCGTCGGATCCTCGCTGACGCCGTGGACCACCACCGGGAAACCCAGTTTGTGCAATAAAATAGCCAGTAGTGGCGTCAGGTTTGCCTGTTTACGCGCACCGTTGTAGCTTGGGATAACAATCGGCATCGGTTTCGCGACCGGCGGCGTAAGGCGCATCGTACGTTGCTGCATTGCCTCGTAAAAACCGAGCATTTCCGCTTCGCCTTCACCTTTAATACGCAGAGCTATCAGGATGCCCCCCAATTCCAGATCGGGTACATCACCCTCCAGCATCCGGGTGTAAAGCCCCCGGGCGGTATCAAAATCCAGATCGCGGGCATGATTTTTTCCCCGGCCAATCTCTTTAATGATTTTGCGGTAATCCATCAAAACTCCTTACAGGCTCACAATGTCAGCGGCGCTTACGGCGGCTTTGTTTCGGTTTCTTCACTATAACGTCTGGTACATCTGGTTGGGAAATAGGAAAAACCGGCAGCGCGTCCAGCAGACGTTTGCCGTAGCTTTTATTGAGCAGGCGGTTGTCATAAATGACCACTTCACCGTGACAACTGTGGCTACGTATTAAACGCCCCACCTGCTGAATCAGCGTAAAGGAGGCGCTGGGGAGACTTTGCACCTCGAAAGGGTATCGATTGAGGCTTTTAAGCCATTCGCCTTCGGTAATCACCACCGGGCTGTCGATAGGCGGGAAGGCAATTTTATGGATATGTACCTGGGTAAGGTAGTCACCTTTTAAATCAAGCCCTTCGGCGAAGGACTGCAGCCCCACCAGCACGCTGCGCTCGCCGCCGTCGATACGTTTACGGTGCAGTTCCACCAGACGGTAGCGCGGCTGATCGCCCTGCACCAGCAACAACAGGCGCAGATCGGTCACAAACGTCAAAAAGAGCTGCATCGCCCGCTGACTGGCGAACAAAACCAGCATCCCCCGGTGAGCGTTGCTCTCAACCTGTTCGCGAAAATAAGCCGCCATCTCGGCAAGATGTTCCGCCTCGTTCTCTACCAGCGGGGCATAGCGCATTTGTGGAATGACGATTTTGCCCTGCTCAACATGATTGAACGGCGAATCCAGACTCACGAAGCGATCACCTGCTTTCTCTTTCAGCCCGCTCATCTCCTGCAGCCGCGAAAAACTGTTCAACGAGCGCAGGGTCGCAGAGGTCACAACAATATGCGGCACGCTGCGCCAGAGCAGTTTTTCCAGCTGATCGCTGACGCGAATGCCAACACAATGGAAGTACATATGCAGTTGCCCGTCGCGCACTTCACGGGTTGCCCATTTCGTGACCGGCGCGCCAGAGGCCTGCGCCATTGCCGCCAGCCGCCATAACTTGCTTTGCGCCTCAAACATTCCCAGCGCCCGGTTCATCTGCAACAGAACCCGGTGCAGACGCACAATGTCGTGGCTGCCGGTTTTCTCGCTCAGGTCGTTGAGAAACAGTTCAGCCAGCCCGCGCAGCATATCGGTGAGTTTGGCCAGCCGCTGACAAATAGCCATCACTTCGTCGGGCAACTCCCCCATCGCAAACCGGTGTTCGGCCTCCTGGGCGGCGGGCATATATAAATTGAGGATGTTGTTAAGCGAAGCAATCAGTTCGTAGAGTTCTTCGCAGTGGGCATTCAGGCGCTCGGGCGTCGCCAGCGGCGGCGTGGTTTTCGGGCGAAATTGCTCAAGGCAGGTCGCCACCAGCTTGCAGAAAAGGTCAAGTTGCAGACGAAACCAGGGGGCAGTGATCTCGGCACTCATCTCCAGCGCATCACGCGCTACATCCGGCAGATGATGGCCTTCATCCAGCACCAGCAGCAGGTTTTTCGGCTCCGGCAGCACCGCCTCGCTTTCCATCGCCGCCATCACCAGCGCATGGTTAGCCACCACCACTTCGGCTTCCTGGATCTCACGCCGGGCGACAAAAAACGGGCATTCACGGTAGTAGTGACAATTACGATTGAGACAACTGGCTTTGTCGGTGCTGAGCCGCCGCCAGAGATCGTCTTCGATAGCCTGATCCGTATGATCGCGTAAGCCGTCCCACTTGTAGCTGTCGAGATCGGCTTTCAACTTCGCGCAACGCTTCTGCTCTTCCTGATTATTAGGGGTTAATTCGTCATCCAGAAAGGCCAGCAGATCTTGCGGCGAAGGCTCGGTGCTCGCCAGCGCGGTCAGGTTACGCGGGCAGACGTAGCGCCCACGCCCAAAGGCAGCGGTAAAGCGTAAATCGGGGATAATTTTACGCAGCAGCGGCAAATCTTTGCTGTAGATCTGATCCTGCAAGGCGACGTTGGCGGTACTGACCACCAGCGTTTTTTGTTCTTCACGGGCGATGGCAATGCCGGGAATGAGGTACGACAGGGTCTTACCGACGCCTGTCGGCGCTTCAATGGCCAGATGCCGCCCCTCTTCCCCGGCGAGCGTTTTCGCCACATCGGCGATCATCTGCCGCTGCGGTGCACGAGGAATAAAGTCCGGAATCTGTTGTTGCAACGCCTTATACCAGGCGGCAATTTGCGCTTTTAGCGCGGCGGTGAGGGCCATCGATAAACCTGAAACACTGTATAAACAGCCACTATTGTGGCATTTTTCACGTTTCAGGGGTAACGCTTTTTCGTATTACGGAAAGCCGCTCGCAAAAATGACTCTCGGCAAACCGCCACCCGACATCGTGAGGAATCCCCACAAAAATGCGAGTACGAACGGTCCCCTCTCCTCTGGGGAGAGGGCCTGGGTGAGGGGGAAAATGCGGCTCTGATGGTCATTCCGTTCACCTTATGTTCCTTGCTTTTCTGTCGCGACAGAACCCGTGAACGTGCCAGGGTGGCTCACCGCCCCCCCCTGGCGACCCGGGCTCCCGGCCTTCCCCGGATAAAACCGTTCTTCGCAATCACCTGGTTAAGCCGGCTAAGGGTTCCGGGTTGCGAACTGACAGACATTTTCCGTCGCCGCGCCCGTTTTCGCAGACCGGATCACAATTTGGCATACGAATTTACGCAACGCCTTTTGTCACATTGAATATTTTTTTTCGCGGTGCTAGGTTTTAACTGCATTACGCTTGTTACCGACTATCGGGCAAAACCTAAATGCAGACTGAGGGGCCAATCCGCCCATATCTGTATTTATGTCTTGCCCGTTTTTGTTTTCAGGAGTTGGCGATGCTGGTCAAACAAATATTAAATAATAATGTTGTCAGCGCAGTGGATGAGGATGGTCTGGAGGTTATTTTAACCGGCCGGGGGCTGGGGTTTAATACCCACAACGGTGCCAGCATCGACCGTGACGCCATCGATAAAATATTCCGTCTGGAAGATTCGCAAATTTCTGCTCGTTTTAAAGACCTGGTCAGCGAAGTGCCGGTGGATATTTTGCAGTTAACCGCCGATATCATCACTCACGCCCGCAGCGTACTGACGCACAAGCTCAGCGATGGGCTCTATGTGAGCCTCGCAGACCACCTGCATTTTGCGCTGCAACGCCAACAAAACAATGAAGTTTTACCTAATCCGCTGGAGTGGGAAGTTCGCCATTTCTACACCGCGGAATACGCCATTGGCCGCCAGGCGCTGGGGATGGTTGTCGCCCGCACCGGAACATTATTACCCGACAGCGAGGCGTGTAGTATCGCTCTGCATATTGTGAATGCCGGGCTCAATGACACCATGGGAAAAACCGCACAAATTACACGGCTTATTTATCAGTTACAAAACATTGTGAAGTATTTTTTTAATATCCCGCTTGATGAGCATAGTCTGAATTACCAGCGATTTATTACTCATCTAAAGTTCTTTGCCCAACGGGTGATTGATGGGGTGGTGTTAAATAATGACGACGAAGAGTTCTTCGAACTGGTCCAGCGCCGTTATCAAACTACGCTGAAATGTGTCGAAGCAATGAATGAGTTCGTCAGCAAGAATTATCACCACCCCATGAGCAACTCGGAAAAGCTCTACCTTGCGGTGCATATTGAGAATATTGTGCAGCGGACGGTGCCCGACGCAGGGAAAATTTAACGCGTCAGGAAGTCTGAAACATATCGTTATTCCATCCAGGCTTGTTACTGTTCATCCCCTAAATAGACGGGTAGTTCAGGCAAACCCCAGAGGAAACAAGGTCCCGGCAAACGCCGGTCATTGTGGATGAAGTCGGCTTTTGACTTCAGTCTGGAGGAATTTTTATGAATTATCAGGACACGGCTTGCCAAATCATCGACAGGATTGGCGGCAAAGAGAACGTACTCTCACTGTTTCACTGCATTACCCGCCTGCGTTTTCTGCTTAAGGATAACGACAAGGCTGACCGCGCCGCCCTCGAAGCTCTTGATGGCGTCATGGGTGTGAATATTTCCGGCGACCAGTTCCAGCTTATTATTGGTAACGACGTCGAACCCTTATGCAAAGCCCTACTCGCGAAGCTCCCCGATCTCGACAATGCCGCTCGCCCCACCAAACGGCGTAACCCGGTTTCGGTGGTACTGGAAGGCCTGTCGAGTATTTTTTCGCCGATTATTCCGGCCATTGCCGGGGCCGGTATTCTGAAAGGTATGCTGGCGTTGATGGTGGCCATGCAATGGGTGGAAACCACTAACCAGACCTATCAAATCCTGCTGGCGATCAGTGACGGCGTTTTTTACTTCATGCCGTTAGCGCTCTCCTTTAGCGCAGCGAAGAAATTCGGTGCTAACCCTTACGTTGCGGTCGCACTTGCCGCCGTTCTCTTTCATCCGGCTATCCAGACATTGTTTAAAGCCGGCGCGCCGGTGAATTTTATCGGCTTACCGGTTCCCACCGTGAATTACGCCTCAACGGTGATCCCGATTCTGCTTGCCGTGTGGTTGCTCAGTCGTGTTGAGCGCCTCATTGACCGCTTTATGCCCGGCCCGCTGAAAACCATGTTTGTGCCACTGCTGTGCCTGCTGATTGTCACGCCCATTACCCTTATCGCCATCGGCCCGGTGGGGATTTATACCGGCAATGCCCTCTCTGGCGGCATTATCTGGCTGGTGGAGAATATGGGGATCGTGGCAGGCGTCGTGGTCGGCGGCACGCTGTCGCTTATCATCATTACCGGCATGCACTATGTGATCGTGCCGATCATGATCAATAACATCAGCACCATGGGCTTCGACCCTATCAAGATCCTTTTTTACATTGCCAACCTCGGGCAGGCCGGTGCCGCCTTCGGCGTCTTCTTGCGTGCTCGCGATAAAAAGCTCAAATCACTGGCGTTGACCACCAGCTTTAGCGCCATGATGGGGATTACCGAACCGGCGATGTACGGGGTCAACATCCGCTACAAACGGCCTTTTGCCGCAGCGTTAGCAGGCGGAGCCTGTGGCGGTGCCTTCGCCATGGCGATGGGAGTGAAAACCTACGCCTTCGCTTTAAGCGGCCTGCCTGGTCTTCCGGCGCTGGTGGGCCCAACCTTTTTGTGGGCGCTGGTCAGTATCGCCATCTCCTTTGTCTGTGCCGCCACTCTCACAGTGATTCTGGGGTTTGAAGAGGCAGCACAGCCGGTGGTCGCAGGCGTAAGCCCGATGCCCATCGCCCGCTCAGAAGAGAAGCTGTTTGCGCCAGTAAGCGGTGAGCTGAAAGCGCTTAACACCCTGAGCGACCCGGTCTTTGCCGACGAGATTTTCGGCAAAGGACTGGCAATTTATCCCACCACCGGTGAGTTACGTTCCCCTGTTAACGGCAAGGTGGCATCGGTCTTTGAAACTCACCACGCGCTGGCGCTGCAAAGCGATACCGGGGCGGAAATCCTCATTCATATCGGTATCGACACCGTCAAACTCGGCGGCAGGCACTTCACCAGCCATATCGAGGCCGGACAGTTTATCGAAGTGGGCGACCTGCTGGTCACCTTTGATCTTGACGCCTTACGGGCCGAAGGCATTGATCCGAGCGTCATCCTGGTGGTGACCAACAGTGAATGCTATGGCGATATCAGCCCGGTTAAAGCGAACGGCAATGTTGCCAGCCGCGACGAATTTCTGACACTGACCGCATCAGCGGCATGAGGAGCAAGCGCATGACATTTTCTAAATCATTTCCGGAAGGGTTTTTATGGGGTGGCGCGACGGCGGCAAACCAGCTCGAAGGGGCGTGGAACGTCGACGGCAAGGGGCTGTCCGTGTCCGATGTCTATACCTTTGACATCAATACGCCCAAAGAGCGCTGGCTCGATCAATGGCTGGGAATGACCCACGCGCAGGTGCGTGAAGCGCAGGATCCGAACAGCACCAAATATTACCCGAAGCGCAAGGGCAATGACTTTTACCACCACTTCAAAGAGGATATCGCTCTCTTCGCCGGGATGGGCTTTAAATGCTTCCGCATGTCGATCGCCTGGACGCGTCTCTTCCCGCGTGGTGACGAAAGCGAGCCTAACGAAGCCGGGCTTAAGTTCTACGACGAGGTGTTTGACACCCTGCACTCTCACGGTATCGAACCGATTGTTTCCCTCTCCCATTACGAAATGCCGCTGGCGCTGGTGACCGATTACGGCGGCTGGCCGAACCGTCAGTTAGTGGATTTCTATGTGCGTTTCGCCACGACCTGCTTTACCCGGTATCGCAAAAAAGTGAAGTACTGGATGACCTTCAACGAGATTAACTGCGTGAAGCACCACCCGTACGTCAGCGTCGGGGTGATTGAAGAGGATAACCCGCACCTGGAGCAGGATAAATACCAGGGGGCGCATCACCAGTTCGTCGCCAGCGCCCTGGCGACTAAAGCCTGCCATGCGATCATTCCCGACTCGAAAGTCGGCTGCATGATCAGCTACCAGATGCTCTACCCCCACACCTGTCACCCGGACGATTTGCAGGCCTGTGAAGAGATGCAGCGCGTGTCGCTGTTCTTTAGCGATGTGCAGGCGCACGGCTACTACCCGGCTTATACCGACCGTATGTTGGCAGAGAAAGGCGTCACGCTGCAAAAAGTGGTGGGTGACGATGAGATCCTGCGTCAGCACCCGGTGGATTTCGTCTCGTTCAGTTATTACATGTCCAGCACCGTCAGCGCCCACCCGGAAAAACTGGAAGGGGCCGAGGGCAACCTGATCACCGGCGGTGTTCGTAACCCGCATCTGCCCACCAGCCAGTGGGGCTGGCAGATTGATCCAAAAGGGCTGCGCCTGGCGCTAAATCAGTTATATGACCGCTATCAGAAGCCGCTGTTTATTGCCGAAAACGGCCTTGGCGCAGTGGACACGGTGAATCCGGATGGCTCTATCGACGACGATTACCGCATTGAGTATCTGCGTCTGCATATCGAACAGATGCGCGAGGCGCTGGCCGACGGCGTGGATCTGTTTGGTTACACCTGGTGGGGGCCAATCGACGTGGTGAGCGCGGGCACCGCGCAAATTTCCAAACGCTACGGGTTTATCTATGTCGATCAGGATGACATGGGTAACGGCACCCAGAAGCGTTCCCTGAAAAAGAGCTACCACTGGTACAAAAAAGTGATCGCCTCCAATGGCGAAGATTTGGCGGATTAAGGAGTGGATATGTCTGTTTTCCCGAACGATTTTTTATGGGGCGGCGCCATTGCCGCCAACCAGGCAGAAGGGGCATGGAATGTGGACGGCAAAGGGCCGTCTATCTCCGATGTGGTACGCGGCGGTATCGCCTCCGGCAAACATGATGCGGTTATCGACCCGCATAAATATTACGCCAGCCATGAAGCCATCGACTTCTATCACCATTACAAAGAAGACGTGGCGCTGTTCGCTGAGATGGGCTTTACCTGTTTTCGCACCTCTATCGCCTGGACGCGCATCTTCCCGCGCGGCGATGAAACCTCGCCTAACGAGGCCGGGCTGAAATTTTATGATGACCTGTTTGATGAGCTGCTGAAATACGGTATTCAGCCGGTGATTACGCTCTCCCACTACGAAACACCGCTGGCGCTGTATCAGGAGTATGGCGGCTGGAAGAACCGCAAACTGGTGAATTTCTTCACCCGCTACTGTGAGGTGGTGTTCAGGCGTTATCGCGAGAAGGTCAAATACTGGATGACCTTTAACGAACTGAACAATATGAACCGGATGCCCTTTGCGACAGGCGCGGTTGACCCCAACTCCACGGCGCAGGAGCTATATCAGGCAAACCATCATCAGTTTGTCGCCAACGCGCTGGCCAACAAGCTATGTCATGAGATTATCCCGGACGCGAAGATAGGTTGCATGCTGTCGCTGAGCACCGTCTACCCGGCCACCTGCAACCCGGAAGATATTTTCTCGACCATGCAGTTGCGCCGCCGTTCACTCTTCTACTCTGATGTGATGATGCTGGGTGAATATCCGGCCTGGACACCACGCCTGTTTCGCGAGCAAAACATTGAGCTGGTCATGGAGGATGGCGATCTCGAGCTTATCGCCCGTTACCCGTCCGATTACCTGGGCTTTAGTTATTATCGCAGCGTGCTGCATCAGGCAGGCGGTGAGTTTCGCGTCGACACCGGCGGTACCGTCGGTCAGGACAATCCGTATCTCGAAAAAACCGCCTGGGGCTGGCCGATTGACGCCAAAGGTTTCCGTATCGTCTGCAATGAACTGGCGGACCGCTATCGTAAGCCGCTGTTTGTCGTCGAAAACGGCTACGGCGGGGTGGATGAGCCAGATGAAAACGGTGTCATCAACGATACCGCGCGTATTGATTATGGCCGCCAGCATATCCGTGAGATGGGCGAGGCCATTGCCGATGGCTGCGACATCATGGGTTACACCTGGTGGGGACCGATTGATATCGTCAGCGCCGGGACCGGCGAGATGAAAAAACGCTACGGTTTTATCTATGTCGATAAGGACAACGACGGCAACGGTACGCTAAAACGCAGCAAAAAGCGCAGCTTTGACTGGTATAAGCAGGTTATCGCCAGCAACGGCGAAACACTGTAAGGTAATGACGGAGCGGGAGATTTCCCGCTCTGCAAATATTACCGAGACAGACAAGGCTACATGATGAACACATGGAATTTGGTCGATCCTGAATTACGCCCGGCACTGGCGGATAGCCGCCCCCTCTCCCTGACACAAGACGCTCTCGTTGCCCTTCGCCAACAACGCCAGCAGGCAGCGCTGGCTAACGTGCAATGTTTCCGGGACACCGGGTTATCGGTGGAAGAACATCTTATCTCCTCACCCGCACATCCTGCCGTCAGAGTCTGTGTTATTACCCCCGCAACGCCGGGGCAGAACCGAATGGGTATTTTGCATATTCACGGCGGCGGTCATCTTTTCGGTAGCCCGGAACAGTCACTGTCGCTGACCAGCGCCACCGCATTGCAACACGACTGCGTGATCGTCTCTGTCGATTATCGTCTGGCACCCGAAACGGTCTTTCCGGGATCGCTGGAGGATTGTTACGCCGCGCTGGTGTGGATGAGCGAGCAGGCCACCGCACTCGGTATCCATTCTGACCATATTGGGCTGATGGGCGACAGCGCAGGGGCCGGACTTGCGGCCTCGCTGGCGCTGCTGGCCCGCGATCGCAATGGCCCACGTATTGCCTTTCAGAACCTGATGTTTCCGATGCTCGATGATCGTACGGTAACGGAAGAAAACCCGAATCCGGTGACCGGTGAGTTTGTCTGGACGCGTGAATATAACCGTTTTGGCTGGCGATCGCTGTTGGGCTGCGAGCCAGGCTCGGAGGGGGTGTCGGCTTATGCTGCGCCGGGACGAGCAACGGACCTGACTAATTTGCCACCCACCTGGCTCGGCGTGGGTACGCTGGATCTGTTTCTTGATGAAAATCTTCGCTTTGCGCAGGCGTTAATCCGTGCGGGCGTGGCGGTGGAAATGAATGTGTGGCCTGGGGCGTATCACGGCTTTAACTCTGATCCGCAGGCGCGCGTGGCCCAGCGGGCGCGGGAACAACGTCAGGCATGGATTGCACAATTCAGGCCGACAGCGGTATAAGCTTTTCCCCTTCACCCCGCCCCTCTCCCACGGGGCTGAGGCATCCCCAGCAATCTTACGTTTTACAGCGATAACGCCGCTTAAAAAGAATAAAACAGTGACAGCGATGACAGGGTCCGGCTGAAAATCGATGAGGCGTTGGCGGCTGACCGGGGCCGCCCGCAGGGAAGCGGGCGGAGGGGATAGCCTGCAAGGACGCAGGCTGGTCCCCGACCCGAAAGTCAGCCGACATAAGCGTCATGGACCGCGCCAGCGGCGATTTTCCTGGCCGGGAGCCCGGGTCGCCAGGGTGGTGGCGGTGAGCCACCCTGGCACGTTCACGGGTTCTGTCGCGACAGAAAAGCAAGGAACATAAGGTGAACGGAATGACCATCAGAGCCGCATTTTCCCCCTCACCCCCAAAAACAAAAAGCCCTGCACGCTGGCAGGGCTTCTTAATCACATCAGGCGTCAGGCGCTCGCCGCGGGTTTACGCGGGCGACGACGGCGCGGTTTCTCACCCGCCGGTTTACTTCCTTCCTGGGTACGTGGCGCTTTCGCTTTCGGCGCGCCACCGTCGTTACGGCGTGGCTGCTGTTGTCCGCGACCACCGCCACCGCCCTGACCACGACCACCACGGCCCTGGCTCTGACGACCATTCACAATCGGCTCGGCCTTGATAGACGGATCGGGCTCGTAACCCGGCAGAGCGATACGTGGGATCTCTTTTTTCAGCAGGCGTTCGATGTCACGCAGCAGTTTATGTTCATCGACGCAGACCAGCGACAGCGCTTCACCGGTTGCCGCAGCACGACCGGTGCGGCCAATACGGTGTACATAATCTTCCGGCACGTTCGGCAACTCGTAGTTCACTACGTGCGGCAGCTCTTCGATATCCAGACCACGGGCCGCAATGTCGGTTGCGACCAGTACGCGGATATCACCCGATTTAAAGTCTGCCAGCGCACGGGTACGCGCGCCCTGACTTTTGTTACCGTGGATAGCCGCGCTGCGAATACCGTCTTTATTCAGTTGTTCAGCCAGATGGTTGGCACCGTGTTTGGTGCGGGTGAAGACCAGCACCTGCTGCCAGTTGCCTTCGCCAATCATCTGGGAGAGCAGCTCGCGCTTACGTTTTTTGTCGACCATGTGAACGTGCTGCGTTACCTGCTCAGAGGCGGTATTGCGGCGCGCCACTTCGATTTCCAGCGGGTTGCGCAGCAGCTTTTCGGCCAGGCCTTTGATGTCATCCGAGAAGGTCGCGGAAAACAGCAGATTCTGACGACGCGCAGGCAGTTTAGCCAGCACGCGGCGGATATCGTGGATAAAGCCCATGTCCAGCATGCGGTCTGCTTCGTCCAGCACCAGGATCTCCACGCTGTCCAGTTTGACGGCGTTCTGGTGTTCCAGATCCAGCAGACGACCCGGTGTGGCGACGAGGATATCGACACCGCTACGCAGCTTCATCATTTGCGGGTTAATGCTCACGCCGCCGAAAACCACCAGCGAGCGCAGGTTCAGATATTTGCTGTAATCACGTACGTTTTCGCCGATTTGCGCGGCAAGTTCGCGCGTTGGCGTCAGGATCAGCGCACGCACCGGGCGACGGCCTTTCGCGTGCGGCTCTTTTTGTACCAGACGTTGCAGCAGCGGCAGCGTAAAGCCCGCGGTTTTGCCAGTACCCGTCTGGGCGCTCGCCATCAGGTCGCGGCCTTCCAGCACCGCTGGGATCGCCTGTTGCTGAATAGGGGTTGGCTCACGGTAGCCCTGCTCGTCAACAGCACGCAGAATTTCCGGGTTCAGGCCAAGGGAATCAAAAGACATAACAACTCCGCACCGCCCCGACCATAACAGGTGTAGTTTTCGAGGAGATAATAATATGACAGATGACAAAAACCACAATGTCATGAAGGGGCGGAGTGTAACAGCTTTTGTGACACAGCGCATAAAATATCGCTCTGCTAATCATTGAAGAAATATTTCTCCGATTTTCCCAACCCGTATGGCCCGGGGCCTGGGGAACGGCACGCTATTTTTAGCGGTAAGAGAGTGATAACACCCGACTGGACACGGTGAAAAAATAGCCATAAAGTTAATCAATCGATTGATTAACTTTATTCCACCGATGAATATGAACTCGACGACCAGTAAAGGTGAGCAGGCCAGAAACCAGTTGATTGCCGCTGCCCTCGCGCAGTTTGGCGAATACGGATTGCATGCCACCACGCGCGATATCGCTGCGCTGGCCGGGCAGAATATTGCCGCGATCCCCTACTACTTCGGTTCAAAAGAGGATCTGTATCTCGCCTGCGCCCAGTGGATCGCCGATTTTATTGGCGCAAATTTTCGCCCCCACGCCGAAGCCGCCGAAATCCTGTTTACCCAGGCGGAACCCGATAAAGAGGCGATACGTGAACTGATTCATCGGGCCTGCAAGAACATGATTATGCTGCTCACCCACGATGACACGCTGAATCTGAGTAAATTTATCTCGCGCGAACAGCTCTCCCCTACCCGCGCCTACCAGTTAGTTCATGACCAGGTGATCGCCCCGTTGCACAGCCATCTTACCCGGCTGATTGCGGCTTACACCGGCAGAGAAGCCAATGATACGCAAACCATTTTGCACACCCATGCGCTGATCGGCGAGATCCTCGCCTTCCGCCTCGGTCGGGAAACCATTTTGCTGCGCACCGGATGGGCGCAATTCGACGATGAGAAAGCCGACCTGATTTGCCAGGTCATCACGTGCCATATCGATCTTATCCTTCAGGGATTAACAAGGAGTTCCGGGTTATGAAAAAGCCTGTCGTCATCGTGTTGATTGTCGTTATCGTACTCGCCGCGCTTGGCGGGGGCTGGATGTGGTATCAAAGCCGACAGGCAGCCACCCTCACGCTCTACGGGAATGTGGATATTCGCACCGTGAACCTCAGTTTCCGGGTCGGCGGACGTCTCGCTTCACTTGCGGTGGATGAAGGGGATGCGATAACCGCCGGGCAGAAGCTTGGCGAAATCGACAAAGCCCCTTACGAGAATGCCCTTATGCAGGCACAAGCCAATGTCTCGACGGCGAAGGCAAAATACGATCTGGTCACCGCGGGCTATCGCGATGAAGAGATTGCCCAGGCGGCGGCGGCGGTCAATCAGGCGCAGGCGGCCTATGATTACGCGCAAAACTTTTATCAGCGCCAGCAGGGGCTGTGGAAAAGCCGGACCATTTCCGCCAACGACCTGGAAAATGCGCGTTCCTCTCGCGACCAGGCGCAAGCCACACTGAAATCGGCGAAGGATAAACTCAGCCAGTACCGTACCGGTAATCGCCCGCAGGAGATAGCCCAGGCCAAAGCCAGCCTTGAGCAGGCACAGGCGCAACTGGCGCAATCACAACTGGATTTGCAGGATACCCAACTGGTGTCGCCTTCTAATGGCACTCTGCTCACCCGCGCCGTGGAGCCGGGTAGCATGTTAAATGCCGGGAGTACCGTTCTGACGCTCTCCCTGACCCGCCCGGTTTGGGTTCGCGCCTACATCAGCGAAGTCAATTTGCATCAGGCCCAGCCCGGTCAGACGGTATTGTTGTACGTTGATGGACGCCCCAATAAGCCTTACCACGGCAAAATTGGCTTTGTTTCACCGACGGCTGAATTCACCCCAAAAACCGTGGAAACGCCGGACTTGCGTACCGATTTAGTCTATCGGCTGCGCATTATCGTCACCGACGCCGATGACGCTCTGCGCCAGGGGATGCCGGTTACCGTGAGCTTCGATAATGGAGCACGGAATGAGTGAGGCAACCATCCGTCTGAACGGCCTGGTCAAGCGCTTCGCCGGGATGGAGAAACCCGCCGTCGCCCGTCTGGACTGCACCGTGAAAGCCGGATACGTCACGGGGCTGGTTGGCCCGGATGGCGCGGGGAAAACCACGCTGATGCGCATGCTCGCCGGACTGATGAAACCCGATGAAGGCAGCGCGGAGGTTATTGGCCTGGATCCCATCGCCAACAACAGCGAACTGCATGCCTCGCTCGGTTACATGCCGCAAAAATTTGGCCTGTATGAAGATCTCACGGTGATAGAAAACCTCAACCTGTACGCCGATCTGCGCAGCGTCACCGGGGAACAGCGGCAGGAGACCTTTGCCCGACTGCTTGAATTCACCGCCCTCGCCCCCTTTACCGGACGGCTGGCGGGCAAGTTGTCCGGCGGCATGAAACAGAAACTGGGGCTTGCCTGCACCCTGGTCGGGCAACCGAAAGTGCTGTTGCTGGACGAACCCGGTGTCGGCGTGGACCCGATATCACGCCGTGAACTGTGGCAGATGGTGCACACCCTCGCCGGGGACGGCATGCTGATTTTATGGAGCACCTCTTATCTGGACGAGGCCGAGCAGTGCCGCGATGTGCTGCTGATGAACGAAGGTGAATTGCTTTATCAGGGCGAACCGCGCGCGCTGACGCAAACCATGGCCGGGCGCAGTTTTCTCGCCAGCAGCCCGCAGGAAAACAACCGCCAGCTATTGCAACGCCTGCTGAAACTGCCGCAGGTCAGCGACGGGATGATTCAGGGACGTTCGGTGCGGGTGATTCTGGCGAAAGAATCAACGGTGGACGCCCTGCGCAGCGCATCGTCACTGACCCGGTTAGACATCGAAGAGACCGCGCCGCGCTTTGAAGACGCGTTTATCGACCTGCTGGGCGGTGCCGCGTTCACCCAGTCGCCGCTGGGGGCCATTCTGCATACCGTGGAAGGCACCCCGGATGAGACAGTGATCGAAGCCCGGCAACTGACGAAAAAATTTGGCGATTTCGCCGCCACCGACCACGTCGATTTTGCCGTCAAGCGCGGCGAGATTTTCGGCCTGCTCGGGCCAAATGGCGCGGGGAAATCCACCACCTTCAAGATGATGTGCGGGTTACTGGTCCCCACCTCCGGCAAAGCGCTGGTGCTGAATATGGATTTAAAAACCAGCTCCGGCCAGGCACGCCAGCATCTTGGCTATATGGCGCAAAAATTCTCCCTTTACGGCAACCTGACGGTGGCGCAAAACCTGCGCTTTTTTTCCGGCGTCTACGGCCTGCGGGGGCGGGCGCAGCAGGATAAAATCACACGGATGGTGGACGCGTTTGGCCTTAAGGCGATAGCCAATCAGGCAACCGACGCCCTGCCTCTGGGCTTTAAGCAACGCCTGGCGCTGGCCTGCGCGCTGATGCATGAGCCGGACATTCTGTTCCTCGATGAGCCGACATCCGGCGTCGACCCGCTGACCCGCCGCGAGTTCTGGCTGCACATTAACAGCATGGTGGAGAAAGGGGTAACGGTCATGGTCACTACCCACTTTATGGACGAAGCCGAATATTGTGACCGTATCGGGCTGGTCTATCGCGGTAAACTTATCGCCAGCGGCACGCCGGATGCCCTGAAAGCGCAAACGGCCGATGCGGAGCACACCGACCCGACGATGGAGCATGCCTTTATCACGCTGATCCATAACTGGGATAAGGAGCATCACGATGCATAGCCCTCTCTCCCTGCGCCGCGTGCGCGCACTCTGCGTCAAAGAGACGCGCCAGATTGTGCGCGATCCCAGTAGCTGGCTGATTGCAGTGGTGATCCCGTTAATGCTGCTGTTTATTTTCGGCTACGGCATAAACCTGGACTCCAGCAAGCTGCGCGTGGGCATTTTACTGGAGCAGCACAGCGAAGAGGCGCTGGACTTCGCCCATACGATGACCGGCTCTCCGTGGTTTGACGCGACGGTCAGCGATAATCGCCAGCAACTCATTCAGATGATGCAGGCCGGGCGCATTCGCGGGCTGGTGGTCATTCCGGTGAATTTTGCCGAACAGATGGCGCGCCCCGGTGAAGATGCCCCGCTACAAGTGATCACCGATGGCAGCGAACCCAATACCGCCAACTTCGTTCAGGGCTATGTACAGGGGATCTGGCAGGTCTGGCAACAGCAGCGGGCCGACGATCGCGGCGAAAGTTTCGAACCGCTGATTGACGTACAGATGCGCTACTGGTTTAACCCCGCCGCCATCAGCCAGCATTTTATTATCCCCGGCGCGGTCACCATCATCATGACAGTGATCGGCGCGATCCTCACCTCGCTGGTGGTGGCGCGCGAATGGGAGCGCGGCACCATGGAGGCGCTGCTCTCTACCGAAGTTACCCGTACCGAACTCCTGCTCTGCAAGCTTATCCCCTACTACTTCCTCGGAATGCTGGCGATGTTGCTGTGTATGCTGGTGTCGGTATTTATTCTCGGGGTGCCGTATCGCGGTTCGCTGGTGATCCTGTTTTTCATCACCAGCCTGTTTCTGCTCAGCACTT
This sequence comes from Citrobacter sp. BDA59-3, assembly GCF_015167655.1. NCBI lineage: Bacteria > Pseudomonadati > Pseudomonadota > Gammaproteobacteria > Enterobacterales > Enterobacteriaceae > Citrobacter > Citrobacter sp. BDA59-3. Next base: position 1,598,157 of record NZ_CP063427.1, on the reverse strand, counting down.
TGGGGATGGGGTTACTGATTTCGACCATTACGCGCAATCAGTTCAATGCCGCGCAGGTGGCGCTTAACGCCGCCTTTTTGCCGTCGATCATGTTGTCCGGGTTTATCTTCCAGATTGACAGTATGCCTGCGGTGATCCGGGCGGTAACCTACATTATTCCGGCGCGCTACTTCGTTAGTACCCTGCAAAGCCTGTTTCTGGCAGGCAATATCCCGGTGGTACTGGTCATCAACGTGCTGTTTCTGTTGGCTTCGGCAATCATGTTTATTGGCCTGACGTGGGTGAAAACCAAACGGCGGCTGGATTAGGGAGGCGCCATGTTTCATCGCTTATGGACACTGATTCGCAAAGAGTTGCAGTCGCTGCTGCGCGAACCGCAGACCCGCGCCATTTTGATTCTGCCGGTTGTCATCCAGGTGTTGCTGTTCCCGTTTGCCGCGACGCTGGAGGTCACTAACGCCACCATTGCCGTCTATAACGAAGATAACGGCAAACATGCGGTAGAGCTGACCCAGCGCTTTGCCAGGGCAAAAGCCTTCACCCATGTGCTGATGCTGAAAAGCCCGCAGGAGATTCGCCCGACAATCGACGAGCAAAAAGCGCTGCTACTGGTGCGTTTTCCGGCTGACTTTTCCCGCAAGCTGGATACCTTCACCCAGGCACCGCTACAGCTTATTCTCGACGGACGAAACTCTAACAGCGCGCAGATTGCCGCCAATTACCTGCAAGAGATCGTCAAAGAGTATCAGCAGGAGCTGATAGAGGGGAAAACGAAGCCGAACAACAGCGAACTGGTGATCCGCAACTGGTACAACCCAAACCTCGATTATAAATGGTTCGTGGTGCCATCGCTTATCGCCATGATCACTACGATTGGCGTGATGATCGTCACCTCACTCTCGGTTGCCCGTGAACGGGAGCAGGGCACGCTGGATCAACTGCTGGTCTCACCGCTGGCGACCTGGCAAATTTTTGTCGGCAAAGCGGTACCTGCGCTGGTGGTGGCGACGTTCCAGGCCACCATTGTGCTGCTCGCCGGGATCCTTGCCTATAACATCCCCTTTGCCGGATCGCTACTGCTGTTCTATTTCACGATGCTGATTTACGGCTTGTCGTTGGTAGGGTTTGGCCTGCTGATCTCGTCCCTGTGCTCAACACAGCAGCAGGCGTTTATTGGGGTGTTTGTCTTTATGATGCCCGCTATTCTGCTTTCGGGATATGTGTCGCCGGTCGAGAATATGCCGGTCTGGCTGCAGGATCTGACATGGATTAACCCTATCCGCCATTTTACGGACATTACCAAGCAGATCTATTTGAAGGATGCGAGCTTCGCGATTGTCTGGCAAAGCGTGTGGCCGCTACTGGTGATAACGGCCACCACGGGTTCAGCGGCCTATGCGATGTTCCGCCGTAAGGTGATGTAACCTTACGCCTCTCGCATCTTAAACTTTGAAGGATTTGGACGGGATACGCTTCTCTTTTGCCAGCAGGGAGACCACCGCCGGGCCTGCGAGGATAACCAGCCCGGCCAAGGCCAGCAGCAGGTTGTTTTGCATGACGCGTGACAGCAGCCACAGCACGATCATTGCGACCCCGAAATACCAGGTGGTGGTCAACTCTTCCAGAACATCGCCAATGCCGCGCCAGCGCTCTTCGTGGTGGCGCTGCAAAAACAGCATCAACAGCACCGTTACGCTATAAAGGACGCACAGACCCAGGCCGACCCGCACCAGCGCGCCGCTCATCCAGGCTGTTACTAACACCGCCACAACCAGCATATGCAACATAATCTGCCAGCAACTCAGACCGGTTGCGACACGAACACGTTGTTGCCACTTCATGGCATCTCTCCTGACGAATTTTTCTCTTAACAAAGAGTACTGATATTTACAGAAAATTCCGTAACCCCGCATCTTTTTGTGACAGAGACTACAATTTATTTTCATCAGGATAGTGAGGCTGGCAGGAGAATTATGACCCAACAAACTCGTCAATTTTCATTGAAAGTACTCACCATAAATACCCATAAAGGCTTTACTGCCTTTAACCGGCGTTTCATTTTGCCGGAACTTCGCGACGCGGTGCGCACCGTCAGCGCCGATATTGTTTGCCTGCAAGAAGTGATGGGCGCGCATGAGGTTCATCCGCTGCATGTGGAGAACTGGCCGGATACCACCCACTACGAATTTCTTGCTGACGCTATGTGGAGCGATTACGCCTACGGGCGTAATGCTGTCTACCCTGAAGGCCACCACGGTAACGCCGTGCTTTCCCGTTTTCCTATCGAACACTATGAGAACCGCGACGTGTCCGTGGACGGCAGTGAAAAACGCGGCCTGCTCTATTGTCGTATCGTGCCGCCTGATATTGAGCGGCCGGTGCATGTGATTTGTGTGCATCTGGGCTTACGTGAAGCCCATCGCCAGGCACAGCTCACGATGCTGGCGGAATGGGTAAATTCGCTGCCGGAAAATGAACCGGTGGTGGTGGCTGGCGACTTTAACGACTGGCGGCAGCGGGCGAACCATCCGTTAAAAGTCCAGGCCGGGCTGGAAGAGATCTTTACCCGCGCCCATGGCCGCCCTGCCCGCACCTTTCCGGTCAGCCTGCCGCTGTTACGTCTGGACCGTATCTATGTCAAAAATGCTGGTGTCAGCTCGCCCACAGCACTGCCGCTGCGCAACTGGCGTCATTTATCCGACCATGCCCCTCTGAGTGCGGAGATCCACCTATGAAATGCACATGGAAAGAGGGTAATCGTATTGAGCTTCTCGAAAATGGCGAAAACTTTTATCCGGCGGTGTATGCCGCTATTGAGCAGGCACAGCAGAAAGTTATCCTCGAAACCTTTATCTGGTTTGAAGATGAAGTAGGACGTGAGTTGCATGCTGTTTTACTCAAAGCGGCCCGTCGCGGCGTGAATATCGAAGTGTTGCTCGACGGCTATGGCTCCCCCGACCTCAGCGATGAGTTCGTCAATACGCTCACCTCTGCTGGTGTCGTCTTCCGCTACTACGATCCCCGTCCACGTCTGTTCGGTTTGCGGACCAACGTCTTTCGCCGCATGCACCGTAAAATCGTGGTGATCGATAACACGGTGGCATTTGTCGGCGGCATTAATTATTCCGCTGAACATGTCACCAGCTACGGCCCCGAAGCCAAGCAGGACTATGCCGTGCGGGTTGAAGGCCCGGTGGTGGCTGACATTTTGCAATTTGAAGTGGAAAATCTGCCTGAAAACGCGCCGGTCAGACGCTGGTGGCAACGACGTCGCCACCAGGCGGAGGATAACCGCACGCCCGGTGAAGCTCAGGCGCTGTTTGTCTGGCGCGACAATGACGATCACCGTGATGACATTGAACGCCACTACCTGAAAATGCTCGCCAATGCGAAGCGCGAAGTGATTATCGCCAATGCCTATTTCTTTCCCGGCTACCGCCTGCTGCATGCAATGAAAAACGCGGCCCGCCGGGGCGTACGAGTGAAGCTCATCGTACAAGGCGAGCCGGATATGCCAATCGTCAAAGTCGGCGCCGAGCTGCTCTATAACTATCTTTTGAAAGGGGGCGTTCAGGTCTACGAATATCGCCGTCGCCCACTGCATGGCAAGGTGGCGTTAATGGACGATCACTGGGCAACCGTCGGGTCGAGCAACCTTGACCCGTTAAGTCTGTCGCTAAATCTTGAAGCCAATCTGATCATTCACGATCGGGAATTCAACCAGACGCTGCGCGACAACCTCAACGCGATTATCGCCAAAGACTGCCTACGAGTGGACGAATCGATGGCACCTAAGCGGACCTGGTGGAATCTCGCCAAGAGCGTGGTGGTGTTCCACTTCCTGCGCCATTTTCCTGCACTCGTTGGCTGGCTGCCCGCACATACGCCAAGGCTGGCCCAGGTGAAGCCCCCCATCCAGCCGGAAATAGAGACTCAGGATCGCGTCGCTTCTGAAAATTCCGGGGGGAAATCCTGATGGCGAAATCACATCCACGCTGGCGGCTGGCAAAAAAAGTTCTCACCTGGCTCTTTTTTATCGCCGTTGCCGTCCTGTTAGTGCTGTATGCCCAGAAGGTCAACTGGGATGATGTCTGGAAGGTTATTCATGACTATAACCGCATCGTGCTGTTGGGTGCCGCCGCGCTGGTCGTGGTCAGTTATTTGATTTATGGCTGCTACGACCTGCTGGGTCGTGCCTATTGCGGACATAAACTGGCTAAACGTCAGGTAATGCTGGTATCGTTTATCTGTTATGCCTTTAACCTGACGCTCAGCACCTGGGTGGGCGGGATCGGCATGCGTTATCGTCTCTATTCCCGCCTGGGATTACCCAGCAGCACCATCACGCGGATTTTCTCGCTCAGCATCACCACCAACTGGCTGGGTTATATTTTACTCGGCGGCATCATCTTCACCTTCGGCGTGGTGGATATCCCGGCGCACTGGTACATCTCCGACACGACACTGCGCGTTATTGGCGTGGTGTTGCTGCTCTTTATCGCCTTCTATCTGTGGGCCTGCGGTTTTGCGAAACGTCGCCATTTCACGATTAGAGGACAGAAGTTAGTGATTCCCTCGTGGAAATTTGCCCTTGCCCAGATGGCCATTTCCAGCGCCAACTGGATAGCTATGGGGGTGATTATCTGGCTGCTGATGGGGCACCAGGCCAACTTCTTCTTTGTGCTGGGCGTGTTGCTGGTCAGCAGTATCGCCGGCGTGATTGTCCATATCCCGGCGGGGATTGGCGTGCTGGAAGCCGTCTTTCTGGCACTGCTGGCCGGGGAACATATGTCACAAGGGGTTATCATCGCGGCCCTGCTGGCCTACCGCGTACTCTATTATTTTATCCCGCTACTGCTGGCGCTGATTGCCTATCTGATACTGGAAAGTCGGGCGAAGAAACTGCGTGCGAAAAATGAAAAGGCGATGGCAAAAGGTTGATTAGCGGGAGCGTATGCCATCAATCACATAGCTTGCCAGACGTAGCAGTTCAAACACGAGACTGGCAATATTCAGCCAGATCCGCAATGCGCCATGGATGGCGCAGGCCTGTACCGTGGTAAATTGTTTCATATAGAGTTCGCGGGCGGATATCTGAATCCGTGAACTGCTGCCCGCCGTCGTTAATCCAAACAGCAATACCATCACCAGGCAGCCAATCCATTCCAATGGGCCATTGTGCAGCCCGATATTAACCAGCGCCGTCAGGCTAAGTCCCACCAGCAACATCAACAAATAATAGCCACCGCCGCTGATATTGCTGCCCGCATAATGGGCGATAACCGCGCTGATGGCGAACATCGCGCCAGTTACGCCCAGCGCTAAGGCGATTCCCGCCCAGGAGAAGATGCAGGCGAAAAGTAGCCCGGTCAGCAGGTTCATCAAGATGAGCCAGAACAGCGCCAGCGGCGTACTAAAGCGCTCAAAGAGGCAGTAAAGGAGAAGACCGCTGATAAATAAGGCGGCAATCATCACAAGGATGGCAGGGCCGGGAATAAACCACGCCCGAATAACGGGAAGATGCAGCGCAAGCCAGGCAACACCGATACCCAGCACCATGCCCGCAGCCAGCCACAGGCAGATATTAACGATAAGTTCCGTAGGCTTAATATGCGGCGGCGAAAGCCAACCAAAAGGTTTCATCTCTTCTCCCTGAGGTGAACAAGCCGCACCCGGTTATGTCCGGGTGCGCTTATGCTTTTCACTGGCTATCTGACGTACCCCGGCCGGGATAACATTAACGACGGTTGCCGAAGATACGCAACAGCATCAGGAACAGGTTGATAAAGTCGAGATAGAGCGTTAGCGCCCCTAAAATCGAATATTTCCGCAGATGCGCTTTATCATTCACATCAAGCTGCGTGCCGATGTCTTTGAGTTTCTGAGTGTCATACGCGGTCAACCCGACAAAAATAACCACCCCGATATAGGTCACCGCCCACATCAGCGTTTCACTTTTCAGCCAGAAGTTAACGAGGGAAGCCAGAAGGATACCGATTAGCCCCATAAACAGCATACTGCCAAGACCGCTCAGGTCGCGTTTGGTGGTATAGCCGTAGAGGCTCATCGCGCCGAACATCCCGGCGGTAACGACAAAGGTCGCCGCAATAGACTCCGCGGTGTAGGCATACAGGATGCCCGAAAGCGTCAGCCCGGTCAGGGCGGAATAGAGCATAAACAGCGTGGTCGCCATGCCCGCGCTGAGTTTGTGGATCAGGCCGGAGAGCACAAAAACCAGCGCCAGTTGCGCAATAATCAGCCCGAAGAAGACCACCCGGCTGGAGTAGATAGCCATTAATACGGCTTCATTAAATACCGTATACCAGGCGATAAAAGCCGTCAGCAGTAGCCCACAGGTCATCCAACCATAGACCTGCGCCATATAGGTTTGCAAACCGGCACGGGCGGGTGAAACGATAGAATCGGAACGCGGGAATCTGTCCATAATGACTCCTCAAAAAGTGGATACCCACCTTCAAGATTAACACAATCCCGCCAAAGCGTTACCAGCGTTGCGCCGCCTGTTTATCGCTATCGCGCGCCTCTACCCAGCGCTCGCCCTGCGCCGTGGCTTCGCGCTTCCAGAACGGCGCACGCGTCTTAAGGTAATCCATAATGAACTGCCCTGCCTCAAAGGCGCTGCTGCGGTGTGCGCTGGTCACGCCGACGAAGACGATGTCGTCGCCAGGCCAGAGTTCGCCCACGCGATGAATCACCGTGACGTTACCAAGTGGCCAGCGCTCACGCGCATCATCAACAATCCCGGCCAGCGTCTTTTCAGTCATCCCCGGATAGTGTTCAAGCGTCAGAGCGCTGACATTATCGCCAAGGTTATGGTTACGCACTTTGCCGGTAAAGGTCACGACCGCGCCGTCTTCATCCCGCTCATTCAGCCATTGATACTCTTCGCCGACGTTAAACGGCGCGTGGCCAACCACGATACGTGTCTGCGCCATCTCAGCCTCCGGTCACCGGCGGAAAAAACGCCACTTCGTCGCCATCGGTAAGGGGAGTGTCAAAGCTCACCAACGTCTGGTTTACCGCCGCCAGCAGTTTGCCCTCTTCCAGCGCCAGCGCCCAACGATCGTTACGCGCGGCAAGGTGTTGGCGTAACGCTTCCACAGACGGAAACATCTCGTCCAGCGTCAGCCGGTCACACCCGATCAGTTCACGCACCTGCGCGAAAAAAAGTACATTAATCATTTGCTTCTACCTTGAAATCACCGGACTTACCGCCGCTTTTCGCCAGCAGACGTACCGGGCCAATGACCATATCCTTCTGCACGGCTTTGCACATATCGTAAATCGTCAATGCGGCTACCGACGCCGCCGTCAGCGCTTCCATTTCCACGCCCGTTTTGCCCGTCAGACGGCATAGCGACTCAATGCGAACCCGGTTATGTTCCGGCTGTGCCTGTAATTGCACTTCCACTTTGCTAAGCAACAGCGGGTGACACAGCGGAATCAAATCCCAGGTGCGTTTTGCCGCCTGGATGCCCGCAATGCGCGCCGTGGCAAAGACATCACCTTTGTGATGGCTGCCATCAATAATCATCGCCAGCGTTTGTGGCTGCATGGTGACAAACGCTTCGGCGCGCGCTTCCCGCACGGTTTCTGCTTTGGCGGAGACATCCACCATATGCGCTTCGCCGTCGGCGTTAATATGGGTCAGTTGTGACATAAATTAAGGCTTAATATGGGAGTGAAAATTACACGGACGCGTGCGCGCATCGAGTTGCGGCGCGATGATATTGTCCCATGCGGTGCGACAGGCTTTGGTGGAACCCGGCATCGCGAAAATCAGCGTTTTGTTGGCGATACCCGCCAGCGCGCGTGATTGCAGCGTAGAGGTGCCGATCTCTTCGAAAGAGAGCATCCGGAACAGCTCACCAAACCCTTCTACTTCACGGTCAAACAGCGGCAATAAGGCCTCCGGCGCCTGGTCGCCCTCGGTAAAACCGGTGCCGCCATTAATCAGCACCACCTGGACGTCATCACTGGCAATCCACACTGAAACCTGCGCCCGAATGGCATAGCGATTCTCTTTGACAATGGCTTTCGCCACCACTTTATGTCCCGCCTCCAGCGCTGAGTCGCGCAGGAAATGGCCTGAGGTGTCGTCCTCTTCGCCACGACGGCTGGAAACCGTAAGAATCGCGATACGGGTAGGGATAAATTCAGTACTAACCTGACTCATTGCTTTTTCTCCTTGCGGCCGTTATCCGCCAATGTAAGACAGATTTTGCGTAATGCCGGTGTTGCCCTGATGCAGAAAATGGGTCTGTTTTTTATGCGCAAGGGACGTGGCAATGCGCGCTTCCAGCGCGGCCTGCTGATGGTCATCCTGCAGCAGATCGCGCAGGTCTACGCCCCCGTCGCCAAACAGGCATAAATGCAGCTTGCCGACGGAAGAGACCCGCAGCCGGTTACAACTGGCGCAAAAGTCTTTTTCATAGGGCATGATGAGACCAATCTCTCCGGCATAGTCCGGGTGGCAGAAAACCTGTGCCGGACCGTCACTGCGGCTGCGCAGCTTCTGGATCCAGCCGCGTTTAAGAAGCTCGACGCGCAGCACATCGCCGGAGATATGGTGTTTTCGAAAGAGATCGCTGCCTTCGCCGGTTTCCATGAGTTCAATAAAACGCAGTTGAATGGGGCGAGGTTTGATCCAGGAAAGAAAGGTATCGAGCTGGTAGTGATTGACGTCGCGCATCAGCACGGTATTGACTTTGACTTTCTCAAAGCCTGCCGCAAAAGCAGCATCAATGCCGTCCATCACCTGCTTAAACTTATCCTGACCGGTAATCGCGAAAAACTGGCGCGCGTCGAGACTGTCGACGCTGACGTTGATCGCCGTCAGCCCGGCATCACGCCAGTGCGCCACATCGCGCGCCAGCCGATAGCCGTTCGTGGTGACGGCAACCTGGCTGATGGCGTGGTTTTCCCGCACGGCAGCAATAATGTCGGTAAAGTCGCGACGCAGCGAAGGTTCGCCACCGGTCAGACGGACTTTCTCTGTCCCCATAGCAGAAAACGCACGCGTAACGCGACGAATTTCCTCGAGGCTGAGAAAACCTTTATTTGTGACACCACCTGGCTTGTAGCCGTTAGGCAGGCAGTAAGTGCAACGGAAGTTGCATACATCAGTGATCGACAAACGCAAGTAAAAGAACTTACGCGCGAACGTGTCAGTCAGTTGTGTGGCCATGTACACCTTTCCAAATACGGGAGATGCAGTCATTTCTTCCTGCACCCTGGCGGCTGATACCGGTGGTATCGCCACGGCCAAAGCACCATATCGTCAGACGTAGGTACAGAGGCTAGAGTGTATGTTGTGCGTAACGAGATAAATTCGTTATGGCGATAGTAGCGCGAAGCGTTTTGTTTCGCCAACATCATTATCGCTATATAAATATGTATATAGCGACATGATCGCACATTTTCATAACAGAGTACGTGAAAATCCCTTTTTTGCTTTGATATACGTCATTTTCCACCCTGCGCGGCATCGTCATTAGGTGGTATTTAGGTTAACGTAGCGCGGTAATCATTTATAAGGAAGGTTTATGCGTAATCGCACTCTTGCGGATCTGGATCGCGTCGTTGCGCTTGGCGGTGGGCACGGTCTGGGCCGCGTGATGTCAGCTTTATCATCGTTAGGTTCACGACTCACCGGTATTGTGACGACCACCGATAACGGCGGTTCTACCGGGCGGATTCGCCGCTCTGAGGGAGGGATCGCCTGGGGCGATATGCGCAACTGTTTAAACCAGCTTATTACCGAACCCAGCGTCGCTTCGGCGATGTTTGAGTACCGTTTTAGCGGTAATGGCGAACTTTCCGGCCATAACCTCGGAAACTTGATGTTAAAGGCGTTAGATCACCTCAGCGTGCGGCCTCTGGAGGCGATCAATCTCATTCGCAACCTGCTCAAGGTCGATGCGTTTCTTATTCCGATGTCTGAACAACCCGTTGATTTAATGGCAACAGACAACGAAGGCCATATGGTCTATGGCGAAGTGAATATCGACCTGCTGGAATCCCCGGTACAGGAATTGATGCTGTTTCCCAAAGTACACGCCACGCGGGAAGCCGTTCAGGCGATTGCCGAGGCGGATCTGATTTTAATTGGTCCGGGGAGTTTTTATACCAGCCTGCTGCCTTTACTGCTGCTGGAAGACCTTTCTCAGGCGTTGCGCCGCACCCCCGCGCCCGTGGTCTATATCGGTAATCTCGGCAGAGAATTGAGCGTGGCCGCCGCCAACCTGACGCTTAAAGATAAGCTGACGATCATGGAGCAGTATGTGGGTAAACCGATCATAGATGCCGTTATCGTTGGTCCGAAAGTGGATGTCTCTGCGGTTTCCGACCGGGTTGTTATTCAGGGGGTTCTGGAGGCCAGCGATATCCCCTATCGTCATGACAGGCATTTGTTGCGTGAAGCGCTGGAAAAAGCGGTTCAGGCGCTGGGTTAATCGCGCAGCGAGCACGATTTGTGCTCGCGCCATCACGTTTCCTTAATTTCTTAAGGTTGTCTTAAAGATCTTTGTCCAGAATAGTCATCCTGTCTTTGTCAGGATCGTTGTCATGCCTACTTTTCGTCTTCGCCGGCCTAGCTTAAGCCGCCTGAGCTTTCTGATTTTGTTCGCGCTTTATATTGCACTGATTTTAAACATCGCGTTTTATCGCCAGGCATTTAGATTATTGCCGGTAGACTCATTGCATAACGCTCTGGTATTTGCCTCCATGCCCGTCGTGGCCTTTAGTGTTATCAATATTGCGCTCACTCTGACTTCATTTTTACGCCTGGACCGTCTGACGATCAGCCTCTTTATCCTGGTCAGCGCGGCGGCGCAATATTTCATCATGAGCTTTGGCATTATTATCGACCGCTCAATGGTGACCAATATTCTCGATACCACCCCGGCAGAGAGTTTCGCCCTGCTATCGCCACGTATGGTTGTGGTGTTGCTGTTCTCAGGCGCGTTAATGGTGCTTATCGCCTGGTGGATTAAAATCAAAACCCCGGTCCCGGCCTGGCGCAGTATTATCAGTCGTCTCGTGAGCATTGCGGTTTCTGCATTACTGATCGTTTTCGTCGCGCTGCTGTTCTATAAAGATTACGCCTCACTGTTTCGCAATAATAAAGAACTGGTTAAATCCCTCAGCCCGTCAAACAGCATCACCGCCGGTTTATCCTGGTATAGCCATCATCGCATGGATAATTTACCGCTGGTGCGTATCGGCGAAGATGCACAACAACGTGCGCAGATGCAAAACGGCCCGCGTAAGAATCTGACCATCTTGATCGTGGGTGAAACCTCGCGTGCCGCCAACTTTTCCCTGGGTGGATATGCTCATGATACCAACCCGCGTTTAAAACAGGATAATGTGGTCTATTTCCCGAACACCACCTCCTGCGGGACGGCAACGGCCATTTCCGTGCCCTGCATGTTCTCTAATATGCCGCGTCAGAGTTACGACGAAGAACTGGCCCATCATCAGGAAGGATTGCTGGATATTATTCAGCGCGCGGGTATTCAGGTGTTGTGGAATGAAAACGACGGCGGTTGCAAAGGTGCCTGCGATCGCGTTCCTCATCAGGATGTGACTGCGCTGAATCTGCCGGGGTTATGTATTGACGGTGAATGTCAGGATGAAGCGTTATTTCATCAGCTCGAAGACTATATCAATAATCTGCAACATGACGGTGTCATTGTATTGCACACCATTGGTAGCCACGGGCCAACCTACTATAACCGCTACCCGGCGGCATTTCGTAAATTTACCCCGACCTGCGATACCAGCCAGATTCAGACCTGCACGCAGGAACAACTGGTGAACACTTACGACAACACCATTTTGTACATTGATTATATTGTCGACAAAGCCATTAAATTACTGCAATCGAAACAGGATAAATTCACCACCAGCCTGGTTTACCTTTCCGACCATGGTGAATCGCTGGGTGAAGACGGTGTCTATTTACACGGTTTGCCTTATTCCATCGCCCCGGAAACGCAAAAACATATTCCGATGCTTATTTGGCTGTCTGAGGATTATCAAAAGCGTTACGGCGTAGATAATCAGTGCCTGCAAAAAGAGGCACAGCAAAAGAACTTTTCGCAGGATAATCTCTTCTCGACCATGTTGGGTATGGCAGGGGTCAGTACGAAGGAATACCGTGCGCAAGATGATATTTTGACGGCCTGTCGTGGAGAGCCGAAATGAAAATTCTGGTTGTTGAAGATGATGCGCTGTTATTACAGGGATTGATTCTGGCCATGCAAAGTGAAGGATACGCCTGCGATGGCGTATCCACCGCGCATGAAGCGGGCCTGAGTCTGGCAACCGGACACTACAGTCTGATGGTGCTTGACCTTGGTCTTCCTGACGAAGATGGCCTCCATTTCCTGGAGCGTGTTCGCCGCGAGAAATTCACGCTGCCGGTATTAATTTTGACCGCCAGGGACACACTCTCCGATCGTATTTCCGGGCTGGACACCGGTGCGGATGATTATCTGGTTAAGCCTTTCGCACTCGAAGAGCTTAACGCACGTATTCGTGCCCTGCTGCGTCGTCACAATAATCAGGCGGACAGCGAATTAACAAACGGTAATTTGCGGCTGAATTTGACCCGCCGTCAGGTATGGCTCAGCGAAGAGTTGCTGGAGCTTACGCCAAAAGAGTATGCGTTGCTGTCACGCCTGCTGATGAAAGTGGGTACGCCGGTACACCGTGAAATTCTCTATAACGACATTTACAACTGGGACAACGAACCGGCGACTAATACGCTGGAAGTGCATATCCATAACCTGCGCGATAAAATCGGCAAATCGCGTATTCGTACCGTGCGCGGCTATGGGTATATGTTGATCCACGCCGATAAACAGGAATAAGCATGGCGATCTTTCAGTTCAGGAACTGGTCAATGCGAAGCCGTTTGCTGCTCACCATCGGGGCCATTCTGGTGGTGTGTCAACTGGTCAGCGTGTTCTGGCTATGGCATGAGAGCAAAGAGCAAGTCCAGCTATTGGTGGAAAGCGCGATTCACAGCCATAACAACCACAAACAGGTGGAGCATGAAGTGCACGAGGCAGTCGCCAGTCTGCTGGTGCCAAGCCTGCTGATCATTGGTCTCGCCCTGCTGCTCTGCTTTAAAGCGTTGAAAACCATTACCCGCCCTCTTTCAGCATTACAGCGCGAGCTGGATGCGCGTGCGCCGGGCAACCTTGAACCCATCGTTCTGGAAAACCCGGTCCGTGAAGTGGAAGCCGTTGCCTCTGCCATCAATCAACTGGTTTCACGCCTTACCGTCACACTGGATCGCGAACGTCTGTTTACCGCCGACGTAGCCCATGAGTTACGTACGCCGCTGGCAGGTCTGCGTCTGCACCTGGAGTTGATGGCCAAAAGCCATGCTCTGGATGTCGCCCCCCTGCTCCAGCGGCTGGACCAGATGACCGAAAATATTGCCCAGTTGCTACAACTCGCCCGCGTCGGGCAATCTTTTTCCGCTGGCAGCTATCAGCAGGTGATGTTGATGGAAGATGTGGTCATGCCGGTCCACAGTGAGCTGGAGAGAATGCTGAACACCCGTCAGCAGCACTTACAGTTGCCGGAAATGACAGAAGATATCGCCGTGGCAGGCGATGCCACACTCCTGCAAGTGCTGCTGCGAAATTTGGTGGAAAACGCCCACCGGTACAGCCCGCCCGGCACCACCATTACCATGAGCCTTATCGGTGGCTCAACGCCGGTTCTGTCGGTGGAAGATGAGGGGTCAGGCGTCGATGAATCCCGCAGCGGAGAGTTAAGCAAAGCTTTTGTGCGAATGGATAGTCGCTACGGTGGTTCAGGGCTTGGATTGAGTATCGTTTCACGTATCGCGCAGCTCCATGACGCGCAATTCTTCTTACACAACCGTCAGCCAGGCCCTGGTGTTCGCGCATGGGTGAAACTCAACCCCATTGCACGTTAAGGGGAGTTCAGTAAGTCAGCACCCAGAGATGGGTAAAGCCGATGATAATGGCGAGGGACAGGGCAACGGCCAGATACTGAGCCAGATTTTCTTTGCGCATAGATACTCTCCTGATTTTTCACAGGAGAGTAATCGGCTTTCATTAAGTAAACATTAAGATGCACAGGTCAATTTCGTGAGCGGCATCATGTTACGAGGCGGCAATAAACAATTCCCGCAATTGATGCAGTTGATCGCGGCATTTCGCCGCCTCTTCGAATTCGAGATTCTGCGCATGCTGCATCATCTGCCCTTCCAGCTCGTGAATTTTCTGCTGCAGCGCTTTCGGGGTTAACGCCAGTTCGGCAGCTTCCACCTGAGCCGGCGTGCGCGATTTACCGCGACCTTTGCCTTTGGTCTTCGCCAGGCTTTCGCCGAGGCTCAGAATATCCACCACTTTTTTGTTCAACCCCTGCGGCGTGATGCCGTGTTCTTCGTTGTACTGCTGCTGTTTCTCGCGACGACGCCCGGTTTCCCCCATCGCCTTCGCCATGGATGGGGTAATCTTGTCGCCATAGAGAATAGCCTTCCCGTTGACGTTACGCGCCGCACGACCTATGGTCTGAATCAGCGAACGCTCCGAACGCAGGAACCCTTCTTTATCCGCATCCAGAATCGCCACCAGCGACACTTCCGGCATATCCAGCCCCTCACGCAACAAGTTAATGCCCACCAGCACATCAAACTCGCCAAGGCGTAAATCGCGGATAATCTCCATACGTTCGACCGTATCGATGTCGGAGTGCAGGTAACGCACCCGCTCACCATGTTCTTCCAGATATTCGGTCAGATCTTCCGCCATGCGTTTGGTCAGTGTCGTGACCAGCACGCGCTCGTTAATGGCGGCGCGTATGCGGATCTCAGAGAGCAGATCGTCCACCTGGGTTGCCACCGGTCGCACTTCGATAATCGGATCGAGCAACCCGGTCGGGCGCACAACCTGGTCAATCACATCGCCACCGGATTTTTCCAGCTCATAGTTGCCCGGCGTCGCCGATACATAAATGGTTTGCGGTGCCAGCGCTTCGAACTCTTCGAATTTCAGTGGGCGGTTATCCAGCGCTGACGGCAGACGGAAACCGTACTCCACCAGCGTCTCTTTACGCGCGCGGTCGCCGCGGAACATACCGCCAATTTGCGGAATGGTGACGTGGGATTCATCAATCACCAGCAGGCCATCCGCCGGAAGGTAATCAAACAGCGTCGGCGGCGGCTCGCCCGGGCCGCGCCCGGAAAGGTAGCGCGAATAGTTTTCGATGCCGGAGCAATAGCCCAACTCATTCATCATTTCCAGATCAAACTGGGTGCGCTGGGTCAGCCGCTGTTCTTCCAGCAGCTTATTATTCTCCAGCAGCACTTTGCGCCGGTCGGCCAGCTCGACCTTGATCTCTTCCATCGCCTGAACGATGCGCTCACGCGGTGTGACGTAGTGAGTTTTGGGATAAACCGTAAAACGCTGGATGGTCGACTCAACGTGCCCGGTCAGCGGATCAAACAGCGAAAGACGCTCAACTTCTTCATCAAACAGCTCAACGCGCAGGGCAATATCGTCCGATTCCGCCGGGAAGATATCGATCACCTCGCCGCGCACGCGAAAGGTGCCGCGCTGAAACGCCTGATCATTGCGGGTGTACTGCAGCTCCGCCAGCCGACGCAGTATGGAGCGCTGATCGATGATCATCCCTTTTGTCAGGTGCAGCATCATCTTCAGGTACAGGTCCGGATCGCCCAGACCGTAAATCGCGGAGACCGATGCCACCACAATGACATCCCGACGTTCAAGCAGCGCTTTAGTGGCCGACAGACGCATCTGCTCAATGTGTTCGTTCACCGAGGCATCTTTCTCAATAAACGTGTCCGAACTCGGCACATAGGCTTCCGGCTGATAGTAGTCGTAGTAAGAGACGAAATATTCCACCGCGTTATCCGGGAAGAACTCTTTCATTTCGCCATACAACTGTGCCGCAAGGGTCTTGTTCGGTGCCAGCACCATCGTCGGACGCTGTAAATCGGCAATGACATTCGCCACGGTGAACGTTTTCCCTGAACCGGTCACGCCCAGCAAAGTCTGATGAGCCAGACCGTCTTCGAGCCCTTCTTCCAGGCGACGAATAGCTTCTGGCTGATCGCCGGAGGGACGAAAAGCGGAATTCAGTTTGAATGGTTTACTCATGGACGGCTACCTGATGAAGGAATGAGCGGGCAGGAAAGTAATTTTACTCACCACAGCGAGATTTGCCAATAAAAAATACTGGATGTAAAAACAGTGGCATAATCAGGAATCTCTTCTACTCACTGGCCCGGCACGATGAGCGCACCTCGAAAATCACGCTGGACGGTACAAAACACCAGCAAAAGCGGGTTATCCCCAGAACATTTCCTTTTTTAACACTTGTCAAGACAGGTAATGAAAGTTTTGTGGCAGTGGGTGACAGATTTCTTACAAGGATTGCTTTTATTTAACTAATTAAAAAATAAAGGAATATCTCAAAAGACGCCTTTCGCAGCAATTCAGGCGCAAGCCGCGTATTTACTCGCTTCTCGCACTTTTTCTAACTCTAATGCACAAGGTTATCCACAGGAATAGTGGATAACTGCTTCCAGCCCATATGCCTCGCCTGTCGCCAAAAACCACCTGGCAGCCTCTTTGAGGTCAATAAAAAAATTTTCTCGCTTATTTTCGCAGAATATCTGCTAACGAATCGGTGAATTATCATGCGATCCTGCTCACATTTCACCAATTGACTGCACCATTTCCCACCATCCCTGGCACTGTCAAAGAGCATATATTTTCGCCTGCCAGCCGCAAAAAGCACTTTTACTCTCTTATTCATCAGCGGGTTCCGAAAAAAATCTCGTATTTAGGTTCTGGCAAGGCTTTTGCACAGACTTTTACAACATCTTCTCTGTCACCCGATCAGAGATAAGGAGCGAACCGTGTTGAGCTTACGTGCAGTCAATCAGTATTACGGCAATCAACATACGCTGTGGAATGTCGACCTCGACCTCTCCCCCGGCGTATGCACCTCTGTCATTGGCCTCCCTGGGATGGGCAAGACGACGCTTATCAATTGCATTACCGGTTATCTGCCCGTGGAGAGCGGTAGCATGGTCTGGCAAGAAGCGGGGGCGCCGCCCAGGGATTTACTCAACCTGCAGGCGGAGCATCGCAGCGCAATGGGCATAGGCTATGTTCCTCAGGACAGGCGGATATTTTCACAAATGACCGTTGAGGAGAACCTGCATATCGCTATGCTGGCCGCTGGTGAACCGCGCAGTACCGTCAATCGTGAGATCTATGACCTGTTTCCCGAACTCTACGGGTTACGTCAGGTGAAAGGCGCAGGGCTGTCTGAGGATAATCAGCACCAACTGGCGATGGCGCGCGCGCTCGTCAATCGCCCGCGGCTGTTGATTCTGGACGAACCCACACGCGGGCTTGGACAGGCGTTTATCCATAAACTCGGCAATTTACTTGTCCGGCTCAACCAGGATTTCGGTATGACTATCCTGCTGGCCGAACAACATCTGTCGTTTATACGCCGGGTTGCTGACCGTTTCTGCCTGTTACATCGTGGTCGCAACGTCGCCGAAGGGGATGTCAGACAGCTTGACGATCAGCTTCTGTCGCACTGGATGTCGCCTGATTCAGCACGTTGAGATCGAGATAATGACCGTTTTGTGTAGCGAACGGCGCGTGGGCAAGCCAGGGAATTTCTCCCATAAAAGGTGCCTTTAACACGCGCCGTAGCGTCGCAAGATACTCGGCATGCCGTTTACCTGGCGGCAGAACATCATTGGCAATCCAGCCTGCAAAGCGCAATCCCGCCTGCTCTATCGCCTGTGCGGTCAACATTGCATGATTAATACACCCAAGCTTAACGCCCACCACCAGAATCACCGGCAATCGCTCGGCCACCACCCAATCGGCAAAAGTGAATGTCTCTGAAAGCGGCGTAAACCACCCACCAGCCCCTTCTGTCAGTATCCAGTCGGCCTTCGCTTCCAGTGCCCGCAGCCCGGCAGACATCCCCTCAAGCGTAATGGGCGTATCGGACTCTGCGCTGACAATGTGCGGCGATGTCGGCTCAGCAAAAGTCCAGGGGTTTACCTGGTCGTAATCGAGCATCACGCTGCTGCTGTGCTGCAAAGCCAGCGCGTCACTGTTGCGCAGCCCCTGTACGGTCATGTCGCTGCCCGAGGCCACCGGTTTGTAACCTGCACTTCGCAGCCCCCGAAGATTTGCCGCTTGCAAAAGCGCGCAGCTCGCCACCGTTTTTCCGACCTCGGTGTCCGTGCCGGTGACAAAATAGCGTTCAGTCACGCGTGATAACTCCCCAGAAAAGTTGATAGGTTAGCGGGAATGCTCCCTGCTGTTGCGGCCAGGCCAGTTGCAAGCGTTGTAGCCCCCCTCGCGTAAGCCCTTGCCTGCGTCCGGCATGCAGATGGGTCGCCCCAACCCCTTTAAGCGATCGCATGGCCTCCAGTGCCCCCGCAAAATAGAGCGTGATGGGCTCAATGCCCGCCTGATAGCGCCAGCCGGATAGCGCATCGTGGAGTTGCGTAGCGGCCAGAAAGCGATTGGCATGAGGCTGGTCATCAATCGCGCGCCATGCCTCATTCAATTCAGGTAACGAGCCGCTCACAAGGGTGGTAAACGCAATATGTCCACCGGGGCGCACCACGCGGTATAATTCCGCCAGCGCCTGACGCACATCCTCACACCACTGCACCGCCAGGTTACTCCAGGCAAGACAAAATTCAGCGTGGGCAAAAGGCATGGCTTCGATATCCGCCAGCACATAGCGTTCTGCCGCCTGCCTGCGCCGGGCCTCCTCCAGCATGGACGCAGAGATATCCAGCGCCGTCACCCGCGCCCCCTGCTCTCGCCAGTAGCGACTCAGCAACCCCGGCCCGCAGCCGGCATCCAGCACCTGTTCAACAGGGGCAGAAGGGAGACGGGAAAGCAGTAATTCTGCGCTTTGTTGCTGCAATGCGTTGTGTTGGTCGTAGCGGTGGGCGGCGCGACCGAAGGTATCGGCAATGGCTTGTTTATCAACGCGCGTCATGCAATATCTCCAGCAACTGCGTAATGTCTTCCGGCTCATGGGCGGCAGTGAGCGTTAAGCGCAACCGGGCGGTACCTGGCGGGACGGTTGGCGGGCGAATCGCGGTTACCCAAAAACCGTTCGCCCGTAACTGCGCGGCCAGGTGCAGCGCACGGCTGTTTTCGCCCACAATCAGCGGCTGAATGGCACTGTCAGATGCTGTTACCTGGAGTTTCTGCGCCTGTGCGCCCGCACGGAATTGCGCAATCAGCGCATTCAGTTTATGGCGGCGTTGTGTGCCTTCTTCGGATCGAACAACAGCAAGTGAGGCGCTGATTGCCGCGGCCTGGGCGGGCGGCATACTGGTGCTGTAAATCAGATGGCGGGCGAACTGTGTCAGATAATCGGCCAGCGATTCGCTGCACAGCACCGCCGCACCGCTCACGCCAACCCCTTTGCCGAACGTGACAATCAGGATATCCGGCGTGACCTGGCGGGCGTGGCAGCTACCGCGCCCCTCGTCACCGCATACGCCTATGCCGTGCGCATCGTCGACCATCAGCCAGCAATTTGCCTGTCGGGTCGCCAGGGCGATGTCAGCCAGCGGCGCGCTGTCACCGTCCATACTGAACACCCCTTCGGTAACAACCAGTTGTTCGCCACCGATCGGTTTTGCCAACAGAGCCGCAAGATGCGTGGCGTCGTTATGGGCAAAGCGGCGTAGTTCTGCCGGGCTGAGGCTGGCCGCTTCCAGCAACGAGGCGTGGCTTAGCCTGTCGGCAACAATACGGTCTTCTTTCTTACCCAGCGCGGCAATCACCGCCTGATTAGCAGCGAATCCCGAGATAAACAGTAGCGCGCACGGATACCCCAGCCAGTCGGCAAGACTGGCCTCAAGCTGTTGATGTGCCAGGGTGTAGCCGCTCACGTGACCAGAACCGCCGCTGCCAACCCCGTATTTATCTGCCCCCTGCTGCCAGGCGCGAACAACCGCCGGATGCTGGCTTAAGCCCAGATAATCGTTACTGGAGAAGTTGCGATAGCGCTGCCCGTCGCGAACCAGCCAGCGCCCGGCCCCCTGCGCCACGCACTGGCGCGTTCGCAAGGTATCGGCCTGCCGACGGTCCGCTAACGCCTCATCGATGCGCTGTTGCCAGCTCATAGCGCAGCCGCGTTGTAATACTGATCGGTATCCGCATGCACGAGCTGCTGTTCCAGTTGTTCCTGCTGCGCTCTGTCGCCGTTGAGCACCCCGGTCTGCTGCGGATTCAGCCCCAGCTTACGGAACAGTTGCAGGTCTTTGTCCTCTTCCGGGTTGGGGGTGGTCAGCAACTTACAGCCGTAGAAAATGGAGTTTGCCCCGGCCATAAAGCACATGGCCTGAGTCTGTTCGTTCATCTGCTCGCGACCTGCGGACAGACGCACATACGAGGTGGGCATCATGATACGGGCAACGGCGATGGTACGGATAAAATCAAAAGCGTCGACATCCTCATTTTCCGCCAGCGGCGTGCCTTTCACTTTCACCAGCATGTTGATGGGTACGCTTTCCGGCGGTGTGGGCAAGTTTGCCAGTTGCAGCAGTAACCCGGCGCGATCGGTGACCGTTTCGCCCAGCCCCACAATGCCGCCAGAGCAGACTTTGATTCCCGCATCACGCACTTTATCCAGCGTATCCAGGCGCTCCTGATAGGTTCGGGTGGTGATGATGTTGCCGTAGAATTCCGGCGAGGTGTCCAGGTTGTGGTTGTAGTAATCCAGCCCGGCATGCGCCAGACGCTGCGCCTGACTGTCAGTGAGTGTACCAAGCGTCATGCAGGCTTCCAGGCCCATTGCCTTAACCCCTTCGACCATCTGTTCCAGATATGGCATATCGCGATCGTTCGGGTTCTTCCAGGCCGCGCCCATACAAAAGCGCGTTGAACCGGCGTTTTTCGCCTTACGGGCCGAGTCCAGTACCTGCTCCACCTCCATCAACCTTTCAGCATCCAGCCCGGTTTTATAACGGGCGCTTTGCGGACAATATTTGCAATCTTCCGGGCAGGCCCCGGTCTTGATCGAAAGTAGCGTGCTGACCTGCACCTGGCGGGGATCAAAATGCTGGCGGTGAACCTGTTGCGCTTCAAACAGCAGTTCCAGCAGCGGTTTTTCAAACAGGGAGGTGACTTGCGACATTGTCCAGCGTGTCTGGTGAGCCATTGGGCTTCTCCAAAGGGTGTTGTTAAATCTCGATTCGGGCTATACTTGTAAACCTAAATGTTTTTAATTTGGTTTACAAGTCGATTATGACAACGGACGATCTTGCCTTTGACCAGCGCCATATCTGGCACCCGTACACTTCCATGACCTCTCCGCTGCCGGTTTATCCGGTGCAATCCGCACAAGGATGCGAACTGACGCTGGCCGGCGGCGAGCGACTGGTAGACGGGATGTCTTCCTGGTGGGCCGCCATTCACGGCTACAATCACCCGGTACTGAACGCGGCGATGAAAGCGCAAATTGATGCCATGTCGCACGTGATGTTTGGCGGCATCACCCACCAACCCGCCATCGCCCTGTGCCGTAAGCTGGTGGCGATGACACCGGACAACCTGGAGTGTGTTTTCCTCGCTGATTCTGGCTCGGTGGCCGTGGAAGTGGCGATGAAAATGGCCCTGCAATACTGGCAGGCGAAAGGCGAGCCCCGGCAGCGGTTTCTCACCTTCCGTAACGGCTACCACGGCGACACCTTTGGCGCGATGTCGGTGTGCGACCCGGACAACTCCATGCACAGCCTGTGGCAGGGCTACCTGCCGGAAAACCTCTTCGCCCCCGCGCCGCAAAGCCGTTTCGACGGTGGATGGGACGAGCGCGATATGGTGGGTTTTGCCCGCCTGATGGCGGCGCATCGCCATGAAATTGCCGCGGTGATCCTTGAGCCCATCGTGCAAGGCGCCGGAGGGATGCGCATGTACCACCCTGAGTGGCTTAAGCGGATCCGTAAAATGTGCGACCGGGAAGGGATATTGCTGATTGCCGATGAGATAGCCACCGGCTTTGGTCGCACCGGCAAGCTGTTTGCCTGCGAACACGCCGGAGTTGCTCCGGATATTCTCTGTCTTGGCAAGGCTTTAACCGGCGGCACAATGACGCTTTCCGCCACGCTTACGACGCGCCATGTGGCCGAGACTATTAGCAACGGCGAAGCGGGCTGCTTTATGCACGGCCCGACGTTTATGGGCAATCCGCTGGCCTGCGCGGCGGCAACGGCCAGTCTCGGCCTGCTGGAAAGCGGTGAATGGCAATCCCAGGTGGCCGCGATTGAACGCCAGTTACGCGACGAGCTCGCAGCGGCGAGCGATAGCGCCAACGTGGCTGACGTTCGCATACTGGGGGCAATCGGCGTGGTGGAGACCAGGCGCCCTGTGAACATGGCGGCGCTACAACGTTTCTTTGTCGGGCAAGGCGTGTGGATCCGCCCGTTTGGCCGCCTCATTTACCTGATGCCGCCTTATGCGATAAGCCGCGAACAGTTGACGCGCTTAACCCAGGCCGTGAATGCCGCCGTCGCCATGGACGAGATGTTCATTGTCTGATTTAACGCCCGCCGGATAACGGGATGCTACACTCTGGAGGGTTAACTCATCCCGGAATCAGGAGGAATAATGGCGATTTTAATGATACTGACCTCGCATGACACCCTCGGCGACACCGGGCAAAAGACCGGTTTCTGGCTGGAAGAATTTGCCGCACCGTATTATGTTTTTCGCGATGCAGGGCTGGAGGTTGCGCTTGCCACACCCAAAGGCGGACAGCCGCCACTGGATCCGAAAAGTGATGCGCCCGATGCTCAAACCCAGGACACCGAGCGCTTTCGCAAAGACAAAGCCGCACAGATCGCCCTGGCAAACACCCACAAACTGAGTGATATCGCTGCAGGGGATTATGAAGCTGTGTTTTACCCCGGCGGGCACGGTCCGCTGTGGGATCTGGCAGAACATCCTGTATCTATCGCGCTTATCGAAAAATATTGGGCCGAAGGCAAGCCGGTAGGAACCGTGTGCCACGCGCCGGGCGTGCTACGCCATGCCCATAAGCCAGATGGCAGCCCACTGGTCCAGGGCAAACGCGTGACGGGTTTTAGCAATAGCGAAGAAGAAGCCGTCGGCCTGACACAGGTTGTGCCATTCCTGGTTGAAGAGGCGTTAAAACAGGCCGGAGGCTTGTACGAGCGCGGTGAAGACTGGGGCGTGTATGCAATCACCGACGGTCACCTGGTTACCGGGCAGAACCCGGCGTCATCGGCCGCTGCCGCACAGGAAATCGTCAAATTATTGCATCGCTGACAGGAGGTGAAATGAAACTGATCAGTCATGATTTACAGGACGGGGGCAAACTGCCCCACCGCCACGTTTTCAATGGCATGGGCTACGACGGCGACAATATTTCGCCGCATCTGGCCTGGGATGATGTTCCCGCCACAACCAAAAGTTTTGTGGTTACCTGCTACGACCCGGATGCCCCCACGGGGTCCGGCTGGTGGCACTGGGTCGTCGCGAACTTGCCCGCCGATACCCGCGTATTGCAACAAGGAGCCGGTTCAGGGATAAGCGCGCTGCCGGATGGCGCTATCCAGACACGAACCGACTTTGGCAAAGCCGGTTATGGCGGCGCGGCGCCGCCGAAAGGTGAAACCCACCGCTATATTTTCACGGTCTATGCGTTGGATGTTCCGGCTATAGAGGTCGATGCCGAGGCCAGCGGTGCGATGGTCGGCTTTAATGTGCATTTCCATTCTCTCGCCAGCGCCTCCATCACCGCCCTTTTTAGCTAAAAAACCATTCATTTGAGGCCGATTTGCACAATCGGCTTCCCGTTTCGCTCAACTTAGTATAAAAAAGCAGGCTTCTGACGAAATCATTTAAACTTGCACAGCCTGGAGTACCCCTTGAACACATTCTCGGTTTCTCGTCTGACGCTGGCACTGGCTTTTGGCGTGACACTGACCGCCTGTAGCTCAACGCCGCCGGATCAACAGCCTTCTCAACAAACTGCGCCGGGCACGGCATCGCGCCCTGTTCTGACGGCGGGCGAAGCGAAAAACTTCGTTGCGGATAACTACTTCGCCTCCCTGACGCCGAACGCAGCCGCGTGGAAGCCTTACGCTATCCGTCTGCCTGCACAGGCAAACTTCGTGGTTGGTCCCGCGGGCACGCCTGGCGTAACGCACAACACCATTCAGGCAGCGGTTGACGCAGCCATCAACAAACACTCCAGCGATCGTCAGTATATTGCCGTGATGCCGGGTGATTACGAAGGCACGGTGTATGTTCCTGCGGCGTCTGGCAGCGTGACCATTTACGGTACCGGCGAAAAACCGCTGGACGTGAAAATCGGGCTGGCTATTGACTCTGAAATGGACAGCACGACCTGGCGTAAACTGGTCAATCCATCAGGCAAATACATGCCGGGTAAACCCGCCTGGTATATGTTTGATAAATGCCAGAGCAACCGTAACGCCACCGTTGGCGTGATGTGCTCCGCTGTTTTCTGGTCACAGAACAATGGTCTGCAACTGCAGAACCTCACCATCCAGAATAGCCTTGGCGACAGCGTTGACGCCGGTAACCATCAGGCGGTTGCGTTCCGCAGCGACGGCGACAAAGTTCAGTTGAATAACGTCAATATCCTGGGTCGCCAGAACACCTTCTTCGTGACCAATAGCGGTGTCGATAACACCCTGCGTAACGATCGCCAGACCCGTACGCTGGTCACCAACAGCTATGTAGAAGGGGATGTGGATATCGTTGCAGGCCGCGGCGCGGTTGTGTTTGATAACACCGATTTCCGCGTTGTGAACTCCCGTACCCAACAAGAAGGCTACGTGTTCGCACCGGCAACCCTGTCCAGCGTTAATTTCGGTTTCCTGGCGACCAACAGCCGCTTTACCGCGACCGGTAATGGCGTAGCGCAACTGGGCCGCTCACTGGACGTGGATGCCAATACCAACGGTCAGGTTGTGATTCGCGATAGCGTGATCAACGAAGGCTTCAACGTGGCGAAACCGTGGGCAGCCGCTGCGGCTTCAGGTCGCGCGTTTGCCGGTAATACGGGCGCGGTGGATGATAAAGGTAATATCCAGCGTCAGTTGAACGATGCGCGCTTCAACCGCATGTGGGAATTCAACAACCGTGGCGTAGGCAGCCAGGTTGTTGCTGAACCGAAAAAGTAAGCATTCTGAAACGAAAAAACCTCGCCGCGGCGAGGTTTTTTTATGCCTGAAAATCAGTACGCGTTAACCACGACCCACATCGGCCCCTGGCCCACCGCATAACGGGATTTCTCGGTCAGCAGCCCCTGCTCGCCGGTAATTTCATACAACGCGATATGGTGGGATTTCTGCCCTGCCGCAATCAGGAATTTACCGCTGTGATCGACATTAAAGCCACGCGGCTGCGTTTCTGTCGGCTGGAAGCCCTCGATAGCCAGTACGCTGCCATCTTCTGACACGCTGAACACAGTGATCAGGCTGGCGGTACGGTCACAGGCATACAGGTGACGGCCATCCGGCGTAATATGAATATCCGCCGCCCAGCGGGTATCGGAGAAGTCAGCCGGCATCATATCCAGCGTCTGCACGCATTCAATTTTGCCGTGCGCATCATTGAGTTGCCATACATCGACAGAGCTGTTCAGCTCATTCACACAGTAGGCAAAGCGTTTGTTCGGATGGAAGGCAATATGGCGCGGGCCAGCCCCTTCAACGGTGGTCACTTCCGCCGGGTCCTGCGGTTGCAGATTGCCATCTTCGGACAGCGTAAACAGACAAATACGATCTTGTTTCAGCGCCGGAACCCACAGGGTGCGATTGTCAGGCGAAATATTGGCAGAATGACAACCTTCCAGCCCTTCTACCACGTCCAGGGTCTCGGTCGGGACGCCATCGTCGAGACGGGTTACGCTGACACAACCCGCGTTATAGGAACCGCTGAACAGGAAACGACCACTGTGATCGGTTGAGATGTGCGTCGGGCTACCTGGCAGCGACGCTTCTGCGGTATAGGTCAGCGCACCATCGTCTGGCGCAATACGGTAAGCAATAACGCGGAATTCCGGGCGTACGCCCACGTAGAGGTAACGTTTATCAGGGCTTATGACCATCGGCTGAACCTGGCCGGGAACATCCACCACCTGCACAAGCGTCAGGGTGCCTTCGGGATTCAAACGCCAGACATGAATCTGCTGACTTTCCGGGCTGGCGGTATAAACGGTTTGTTTCATGAATACTCCTTTCCTTGATACTGCGTTAATTTACCAGGATAGCCTTTTTTCGTGGTTAATGCTGAATTTCACGCGCAAATTTTGCCCATGGCGCGACTCGGTGTACCATCCCGAAAAAGCCAAATTCAACATTGACCACGGAAAACGACATGACCTCGCGTGTATTAGCACTGGATTTAGACGGTACCTTACTGACGCCTAAAAAAACGCTGCTCCCCTCTTCTATCGAGGCGCTTGCCCGGGCAAAAGCAGCCGGCTATCAGTTAATTATTGTTACCGGGCGGCATCACGTTGCCATCCATCCTTTTTATCAGGCACTGGCGCTTGATACACCTGCAATTTGCTGTAATGGCACTTATTTGTATGATTATCAGGCAAAAAAAGTGTTAACAGCCGATCCTCTGCCAGTTTCGCAAGCCGTTAAACTGATTGAAATGCTCGAATCCCACGATGTCCACGGTCTGATGTATGTCGATAATGCCATGCTCTATGAAAAGCCAACCGGTCATGTCATTCGCACCAATAACTGGGCACAAACTCTGCCGCCGGAACAGCGCCCGGTCTTCACCCAGGTGGACTCGCTGCGCGCTGCCGCCAGTGACGTTGACGCTATCTGGAAATTCGCCCTGACCGACGAAGACACCAATAAACTTAAGCAGTTTGCCCACACGGTTGAGCAAACATTGGGACTGGAGTGCGAGTGGTCATGGCATGATCAGGTTGATATCGCGCGCAAGGGCAATAGCAAAGGCAAACGCCTGACCGAGTGGGTCACCTCACAGGGCTTGTCGATGAAAGAGGTGGTGGCGTTTGGTGACAACTACAACGACATCAGCATGCTGGAGGCGGCGGGCCTTGGGGTCGCGATGGGAAATGCCGATGACGCGGTCAAAGCCCGCGCCAACGTTGTGATTGGCGATAATACCACCGACAGCATTGCCAGCTTTATCTATAGCCATCTGCTCTGATCAGGCGGTGATCGATACACTCTTAATTTGTGCATAGAGCCACAGGCCAGGTTTGATATTGAGCTCATCCCTGGCCCACGGGCTAATTCGCGCCCACAGCGTCCTTCCGCTTACATCCAACTGAACTTCTACCTGCCCGTCCAGATCGTAGTTTTGCACCACTTTCGCCCGCAGAGTATTACGAATACTGGTATTGCCGGAAGGTTGCAGCACCAGCGACACATCCGTTGCCTGAATTCGAATACGCACAGCAGCCTGAAGCGGCTTATCCAGTCTGTTCACCCAAATATGCTGGTCGCCCAGCGCCAGCGCCGTCATGGCGTAATGCGGATGCTGCTCCAGCACGCTGACTTTCAGAATACTGCTTTGCTGCTCCTGGGGTAGCCAAGGATTCATCACGCTGCTCCCCCAGACATCTTCGAGGTTACCAAAGGCTTTCACCGCCCCCGCTTCCAGCACCATCACTTTATCGGCAAGGTGCAGGATCTCATCCAGCGAGTGGCTGACATACAGCACAGGAATATTGATTTCCCGCGCCAGGCGTTGCAGATACGGCAACAGCTCACGTTTACGCGGAATATCCAGCGATGCCAGCGGCTCATCCAGCAACAACAGTTCCGGCGCGGTTAACAGGGCGCGACCAATCGCCACGCGTTGTTTTTCCCCACCCGACAGCCCGCCTGGCAGGCGCTCTAAAAGCTGTTCGATCCCCAGAAGCGCCACCAGTTTGTCAAACTGCCCGACCATGGATTTCGCCATGCCGTAGCGCAAATTGCCCAACACGTTGTAATGCGGGAACAGGCGCGCATCCTGGAAGACATAACCGACCCGGCGCTTTTCCGGCGGCAGGCAGATTTTTTTCTCAGCGTCATACAGCACGCGATCATTGAGCACGATACGCCCCTGCTCCGGGCGCGTTAAGCCGCTAATCGCATTGATAAGAGAGGTTTTCCCCGCTCCCGATACGCCAAATACCGCCGTGATACCGCTGGCTGGCAGGTTTTCGGCAACCTGCAGACGGTGCGTTCCCAGCGTCTGACTAAAATTCAGCTCCAGCATCGTTATCTCCCGGTCCGTTCACGGCTAACGCGCGCCAGCCATTCCGAAATGAGCAGCGAGACAAGCGCCAGAATAATGGAGATCACACACAAACGGGCCGCCGCCATTTCGCCGCCGGGCGTCTGAATAAGGGTGTACATTGCCGAAGGAATGGTGCGCGTTTCGCCAGGGATGTTTGAGACAAAGGTGATGGTCGCCCCAAACTCACCCAGCGAACGGGCAAAGGCCAGCACGGTGCCGACAATAATTCCCGGCAATGTTAAGGGCAGCGTAATCGTCATAAACACGCGCCAGCGCCCGGCACCTAAGGTACGGGCTGCCTGTTCGAGTTTGGTGTCAACGCCTTCCAGTGCCAGACGAATGGCACGCACCATCAGCGGAAAGGACATCACCGCCGCCGCAAGCACCGCGCCTCGCCAGCTAAAAGCGAAGGTTATCCCGAACCAGTCAAAGAGCCACTGGCCGATAAATCCACGTCTTCCCATGGCAATAAGTAGTAAATACCCCACGACAACCGGAGGCAGAACCAGGGGAAGATGCAGGAGGCTGTCAAGTAGGGCTTTGCCTGGAAAGGTACAGCGCACCAGTAACCAGGCAAAGAAAATCCCAAAGGGCAAGCTAATAACAACTGCGAGGGATGAAACTTTCAGGCTAAGTATCACTGCCTGCCATTCGGGATCCGTTAATATCATTCGTGTGTCGTAAATCCGTAACGTTTAAACACGGCGGAAGCTTCCGGGGTTTTCAGGTAGTCATAGAACGCGCTAACCGTTGCGTTTTTATGACCTTCGGTAATCGCCATCGGATATTCCACCTTCTGGTGAGAGTTTTCCGGGAAAGTCCCGACCACTTTCACGCCCTTACTGGCCACGGCGTCAGAACCATAGACGATACCCAGCGGGGCTTCGCTACGTTCAACCAGTGCCAGAGCGCCACGTACATCTTCTGCTGGCGCCAGGCTCGGAGACAATTTATCCCACGCCCCCAGCTTTTGCAGCGCTTCTTTCGCATAGATGCCTGCCGGGACATGCTCCGGATCGCCAACCGCCAGGCGGCCGCCTTTCAACAAGCTTGCCCAGTCAGTGGCCGCGTCAACGGTAATGTCGCCCTGCGCACTGCTCTTCGGCGCCACAACAACCAGGCTATTACCCAGCAAGGTTACGCGCGTGCCGGTATCGATACTCTTTTTATCAACCGCGTAATCCATCCATTTCTGGTCAGCAGAAATGAACAGGTCCGCAGGCGCGCCCGCTTCGATTTGACGTGCCAGCGTGGAAGACGAAGCAAACGACGAGACCACCTCGACGTTTTTCTCTTTCTTATACGCAGCGGCAATGTCCTGCATTGCATTGGTCAGCGACGCTGCCGCAAAAACGGTAATTTTCCCTTCATCAGCCAGCGCATGTCCGGCAACGGAAAGCGATAAAGTCGCCCCGGCAAAAAGGCGTAACCATGTACGTGTCATCTGTAACTCCTGTGAGTTTCGTTATATAACTGGAAACATAACGATACTACCAGAGATTCACCGGGTGAGGTCATACTCATCAAGAATTACTGAGATTTATGAGATATCGGCAAGCTTATGCCGAACTTGAATAGCAAAACGCCCGCGATTGCGGGCGTTTTTTAAATTCAGCGGCGTTGCGCGGGGCGGTCGCGATGACCAACATTTGAAAAAAGGTTGAATACCTCACCCAGGCCATAAATCAACCCCAGGATGATAGCCATCACCACAGGGACCATGATTACGGCAAAAACTAAGCTTTTCAATAACTCAAACATGGTCAACTCCATTTAGTGTTAAGGGGGCATTCTAACCGCATCTGGCAGAAAAACACTCGCCTTTTGTGCCATCGTCGGCCACCTTTTACAAGGGTTGACGACTCAGTACAAACGTATCCGCGCTGCGGATATTCCATGGCCGGGCAATATTCGAATGTTGAATGCTATCGACTCGTATTTTATCAAATGGAATGCATTTAACTTCTTTGCTTGAATCCCAGGTGGCCAGCCCCTCGTCCGTCACTTTCGAAATGACTGTCCAGTGGCTATATTCCTGCTCACCATCATTATAATCGTAAGCCTGAATAATCACGCGTCCTTCTTTATGGTTCGCCAGACTTAACGTATCGAGGATATCCCGGCGATCGCGGGGTTTATCGTTATGCCAGTAGGGCATGCTGAAGGTGAACTGCCATTGTTCGCGGTTTTTTGGGTCGTAAAATTCATACTCAGCGTTCAACAGCGCCATTGTCCGACTCAGGGTATTTTTAAGCGAACCGCGAGCAATGCCGTTAACAAATCCCATCGGATCGCCATCAAAAACGTATTGCTGCAAAATAATCGGGAAGATTTCCGGGAGCGCCAGTTCAGGCTCCAGTAAATGTATGCCGTTCGCGATGGCGTAAAAACCACAGGCTCCGTCCAATTCGCCTTGCAGGGCCGGGCGTTTTTTAACTGCCATATTCTGTTCCTTCAGTGGAGTGTCTCTTTCCCCTATCGACAATTGTGACATTATCTTTAGAAAAACAATGCGTGCAGGTGAAGACTAGGCTCCAGGTCGATTTTCCTTCACACTATTCTTTTTACATCAGGACACTACGCTATGCAGGCTGAAATTCTTCTTACCCTTAAGCTCCAGGAACGGCTGTTCGCTGACCCGCGCCGGATTAATTTACTCAAACAAATAGAACAGACGGGTTCCATAAGCCAGGGGGCGAAGAATGCAAACATCAGCTATAAAAGTGCCTGGGATGCCATTAATGAAATGAATCAGCTCAGCGAACAGACGCTGGTGGAACGCGCGACCGGGGGAAAAGGCGGCGGCGGCGCGGTTATCACCCGCTACGGTCAGCGTCTTATTCAACTCTATGATTTACTGGGTCAGATTCAGCAAAAAGCGTTTGATGTGTTAAGCGACGACGATGCCCTGCCGCTGAAGAGCCTGCTGGCGGCCATTTCCCGTTTTTCGCTGCAAACCAGCGCCCGTAATCAGTGGTTTGGTACCATTACCGCCCTCGACCACCAGCAGGTACAGCAACATGTCGATGTGCTTCTGGCGGATGGTACGACATCACTCAAAGTCGCCATTACTGCGCAAAGCGCGCTGCGCCTGGATTTGACGCAAGGCAAAGAGGTGCTGGTGCTGCTGAAAGCACCGTGGGTAGGCATTACAACCGACCGTGCCACTGCGCAGCAGGCTGATAATCAGCTCCGTGGGCGAATCAGCCATATTGAGCGTGGCGAACTGCAGTACGAAGTTCTGATGGCGCTACCCGACGGCCAGCAGTTATGTGCGACCGTGCCCGCACAGCAGGCGCAAGATCTAAAGGAAGCGGCTGAGGTCACAGCATATTTTAATGCTGACAAGGTCATTCTCGCCACGTTGTGCTAAGTAGATTGACAAGTTGCCTGCCAGCACGTATCCCTGTCTGTATCGCTGCAAAAAATGGGATAAATAATGTCATCATTGCAAATTTCGCAAGGCACGTTTCGTCCTGGCGACACCCGGACGCTGTCGATTGATCACTTAACGCTGCAGTCGGGTGAAAGCTGGGCGTTTGTCGGTGCAAACGGTAGCGGGAAATCGGCGCTGGCTAAAGCACTGGCTGGCGAATTGACGCTCCTTAAAGGGGATCGCCAGAGTAGCTTCTCACGCATTGCCCGTCTGTCATTCGAACAGTTGCAAAAACTGGTCAGTGAGGAGTGGCAACGTAATAACACCGATATGCTAAGCCCCGGTGAAGATGACACCGGACGCACCACCGCAGAAATCATCCAGGATGAGGTCAAAGACGCCGCGCGCTGCCAGCAGTTGGCCGAACGTTTTGGTATCACTTCCCTGCTCTCACGCCGCTTTAAATACCTTTCCACAGGAGAGACGCGCAAAACACTTCTCTGCCAGGCGCTGATGTCGCAACCTGATTTACTGATTCTGGACGAGCCTTTTGACGGGCTGGACGTTCATTCACGGCAAAATCTCGCTCTCCTCCTCGCCGAGCTTAATGCAGAAGGTTACACCCTGGTGCTGGTCCTGAACCGCTTCGATGAGATCCCGGATTTTGTGCACAATGCGGGCGTACTGGCTGACTGCGCGCTAACGGAAATCGGCGAAAAATCGGCATTGTTACAGCAGGCGCTCATCGCACAACTGGCGCATAGCGAGAATCTGGCGGGAATGGCGCTGCCGGAGCCAGATGCGACGCCAGCGCGCGATCAACTGACCGCCGGAGAGCCGCTGATTGTGCTGAAAGAGGGTGTCGTCTCCTATAACGATCGTCCGATTATCAATCATCTCAACTGGACCGTTCGACCGGGGGAACACTGGCAAATTAGCGGGCCGAATGGCGCGGGAAAGTCGACGCTGCTCAGCCTGGTAACGGGCGATCATGCGCAAGGCTACAGCAACGATTTAACCCTTTTTGGTCGCCGTCGCGGCAGCGGCGAAACCATCTGGGATATTAAGAAGCACATCGGTTACGTCAGCAGCAGCCTGCATCTGGACTATCGCGTCAGCACGACCGTGCGCAATGTCATTCTTTCCGGCTATTTTGACTCTATTGGTATTTATCAGGCTGTTTCGGATAAACAGCGTAAACTGGCGCAACAGTGGCTGGACATCGCCGGGTTTAATGCGAAAACCGCCGATGCGCCGTTCCATAGCCTGTCATGGGGTCAACAGCGTCTGGCGCTGATTGTCCGTGCGCTGGTCAAACATCCGACCTTACTGATCCTCGATGAGCCACTGCAAGGGCTGGATCCGCTGAATCGTCAGTTGATTCGCCGCTTTGTTGATGTGCTGATTGGCGAAGGCGAAACGCAATTATTGTTTGTCTCCCACCATGCCAGTGATGCCCCTTCTTGTATCACGCATCGTTTACAGTTTGTCCCGGACGGCGACAACTGGCGCTACCAGTTTGAGTGAGTTTTCACAGGCGGGGCATACCCCCGCCTCTGTTTCAGAACATTTTCAGAATTTATGCATCATTGCATCATTATTTATCTGATTTATAATAGATTGGACAGGCAGATAATACATAACACATCGCAGTGTAAACGATTCCACTAATTAATCACATATCACAGTTTTGCCATCTCTGTTATGCTAACGTTAATTCATAACATACGCTTGATGGAGTGATATATGAAAGTTCTGGTTACGGGTGGTAGCGGTTACATTGGAAGTCATACCTGTGTGCAACTGCTGCAAAATGGCCACGACGTCATCATCCTCGACAACCTGTGTAACAGCAAACGCAGTGTCGTGCCGGTGCTTGAACGCCTGGGGGGCAAATCCGCCCTGTTTATCCAGGGTGACATTCGTGATGAAGCACTGCTGGCTGAAATCCTGCATGATCATGCAATCGAAGCGGTTATCCACTTCGCGGGATTAAAAGCCGTTGGCGAGTCAGTAGCCAAACCGCTGGAGTACTACGACAACAACGTCAATGGCACGCTTCGCCTGGTGAATGCCATGCGTGCGGCCAATGTCAAAAACCTCATTTTTAGCTCCTCCGCAACGGTCTATGGCGATCAGCCGCAAATCCCTTATGTCGAAAGTTTCCCGACGGGCACCCCGCAAAGCCCCTACGGCAAAAGCAAGCTGATGGTCGAGCAGATCCTGACCGACCTGCAAAAAGCCCAGCCGGACTGGAGCATTGCGCTGCTGCGTTATTTCAACCCGGTGGGCGCCCATCCGTCAGGTGATATGGGTGAAGACCCGCAGGGTATCCCGAACAACCTGATGCCTTACATTGCCCAGGTGGCCGTGGGTCGTCGCGACTCTCTGGCGGTATTTGGTAATGACTACCCGACGCCTGATGGCACCGGCGTGCGCGATTACATCCATGTGATGGATTTAGCCGACGGGCACGTTGTGGCGATGGAAAAACTGGCGGGCAAGCAAGGGGTCCATATTTATAACCTCGGCGCAGGCGTTGGCAGCAGTGTGCTGGACGTGGTTAACGCATTCAGTAAAGCGTGCGGTAAGCCGGTGGCGTACCACTTTGCTCCCCGCCGCGATGGCGATCTGCCTGCCTACTGGGCAGATGCAAGCAAAGCGGATAATGAACTGGGCTGGCGTGTGACCCGTACGCTCGATGAAATGGCACAAGATACCTGGCGCTGGCAGTCCCGCCACCCGCAGGGTTACAGTGATTAAGGGAAGGGTCATGACGCAGCAATTTAATCCGGTCGATCATCCGCATCGCCGTTACAACCCGCTGGCCGATCAGTGGGTTCTGGTGTCGCCGCACCGCGCCAAACGCCCCTGGCAGGGGGCTCAGGAAACCCCGGCGAAACAGACCCTGCCGGCCCACGATCCCGACTGCTTTCTGTGTCCGGGGAACACGCGCGTCACCGGCGATAAAAACCCCGATTACCCCGGCACCTATGTCTTCACCAATGACTTTGCGGCACTGATGACCGACACGCCGGATGCGCCGCAAAGCAGCGATCCGCTGATGCGCAGCCAGAGCGCGCGCGGCACCAGCCGCGTTATCTGCTTCTCGCCGGATCACAGCAAAACGCTGCCGGAACTGAGCCTGAGCGCGCTGGAAGCGGTGGTGAAAACCTGGCAGGAACAGACCGCCGATCTGGGCCGCACTTACCCGTGGGTTCAGGTTTTTGAGAACAAAGGCGCGGCCATGGGCTGCTCGAACCCGCACCCGCATGGCCAGGTGTGGGCCAACAGCTTTCTGCCCAATGAAGCCGAACGCGAAGACCGTCTGCAGAACGCCTATTTCCGCCAGTACGGCTCCCCCATGCTGGTGGATTACGCTGAACGCGAGCGCCAGGACGGCAGCCGCACCGTCGTTGAGACCGAACACTGGCTGGCCGTGGTGCCCTACTGGGCGGCCTGGCCGTTTGAAACGCTGCTGTTACCCAAAGCGCATATCCTGCGGATCACCGACTTAACCGACGCGCAGCGTGGCGACCTGGCGCTGGCCCTTAAGCAACTGACCAGCCGCTACGATAACCTGTTTCAGTGCTCCTTCCCCTACTCGATGGGCTGGCACGGGGCCCCCTTCACCCAGCAGGATCAGAGCCACTGGCAGTTGCATGCGCATTTTTACCCGCCGTTATTACGCTCCGCCACGGTACGTAAGTTTATGGTCGGTTATGAAATGCTGGCTGAGACGCAGCGTGACCTGACGGCAGAACAGGCGGCCGAACGTCTGCGCGCGGTCAGCGATATTCATTTCCGCGAATCCGGAGTTTAACCATGAGTCTGAAAGAAAAAACACAGTCCCTGTTTGCTGAAAAATTTGGCTACCCTGCCACCCATACCATCCAGGCGCCGGGACGCGTAAACCTGATCGGCGAACATACCGATTATAACGACGGGTTTGTGCTGCCCTGTGCCATCGATTACCAGACCGTGATCAGTTGTTCACCGCGTCAGGATCGTACCGTGCGCGTTATCGCCGCCGATTACGACGACCAGCAGGATGAATTCTCACTCGACGCCCCCATTGTGACCCACCCTTCACAGCAGTGGTCAGACTATGTGCGTGGCGTGGTGAAACATCTGCAAAAGCGTGACAACAGCTTTGGCGGCGCGGATCTGGTGATCAGCGGTAACGTGCCGCAGGGCGCGGGCCTGAGCTCGTCCGCCTCGCTGGAAGTGGCGGTCGGCACCGTGTTCCAGCAGTTGTACCACCTGCCGCTGGACGGCACGCAAATCGCCCTGAACGGCCAGGAAGCGGAAAACCAGTTTGTCGGCTGTAACTGCGGCATTATGGACCAGCTTATCTCGGCGCTGGGTAAAAAAGGCAGCGCGCTGCTGATCGACTGCCGCTCGCTGGGCAGCAGGGCGGTCTCCATGCCGGAGGGCGTCTCCATCGTCATCATTAACAGTAATTTTAAACGCACCCTGGTGGGCAGCGAGTACAACACCCGTCGCGAGCAGTGCGAAACGGGCGCGCGTTTCTTCCAGCAAAAAGCGCTGCGTGACGTGAATATCGATCAGTTCAACGCCGTCGCGCATGAACTGGACCCGGTGGTTGCCCGCCGCGTCCGCCATGTGCTGACCGAGAATGCGCGTACCGTGGAAGCCGCCAGCGCGCTGGAAAAAGGCGACCTGCAGCGTATGGGCGTCCTGATGGCGGAATCCCATGCCTCCATGCGTGATGATTTCGAAATCACCGTACCGCACATCGACACTCTGGTGGAGATCGTGAAAAACACCATCGGCGATAAAGGCGGCGTGCGCATGACCGGCGGCGGATTTGGCGGCTGCGTGGTCGCGCTGGTGCCGGAAGCGCTGGTGCCTGCGGTGAAAGAGGCCGTTGCGGCACAGTACGAAGCTAAAACCGGCATTAAAGAAACCTTTTACGTATGCAAACCTTCACAGGGAGCGGGACAGTGCTAAATGAATCTTCCGGGGCAGCGCCAGATGGACTGCCCTTCCGTCTGATTACCCTGCGCAACAGCGCAGGGATGGTGGTCACCGTCATGGACTGGGGCGCAACGTTGCTGTCAGCACGGGTCCCGCTTTCCGATGGTTCAGTGCGTGAAGCGCTGCTCGGTTGTGCCACCCCTGAACACTATATCCACCAGAACGCCTTTCTGGGCGCCTCGGTGGGGCGTTACGCGAACCGTATCGCCAAAAGCCAGTTTGTCCTCGACGGGGAAACTTACACGCTCGTGCCAAGCCAGGGTGAAAACCAGCTGCACGGCGGCCCGGAAGGGTTTGATAAGCGCCGCTGGCGGATTGAGCGACAAAACGACAGTGAAGCGCTGCTCTCATTAACCTCGCCTGATGGCGATCAGGGTTTTCCTGGTAAAGTGAACGCCAGCGTGCTTTATCGCCTTGGTGAAGATAACCGCCTCGCTATCGAGTATCGCGCGACCACGGATAAGCCTTGCCCGGTGAATCTGACCAACCACGCCTACTTCAACCTCAACGGCGATCAGAGCGACGTGCGCAACCACAGGCTGCAATTGCTGGCGGATGCTTATCTGCCGGTCGACAGCATGGGCATCCCGGTGGGCGACCTGAAAAACGTGGCGCAGACCAGCTTTGATTTCCGTCAGCCGAAAACGCTGGCACAGGATTTTTTAAGCGATGACGATCAGCGCGTGGTAAAAGGTTACGATCATGCGTTTTTGCTGCAGGCCAAAGGCGATGCCAGCCAGCCTGCCGCACACGTCTGGTCGGCGGACAATAAGCTGCAAATGTCTGTTTATACCTCAGCCCCGGCGCTCCAGTTTTACTCCGGGAATTTCCTTGAAGGGACACCCGCACGCGGCAATACGGCCTACAGTGCGTGGCAGGGTCTGGCGCTGGAAAGCGAGTTTTTACCCGACAGCCCGAACCGCCCGGACTATCCTCACGATAGCTGCATTCTGCAACCCGGCGATGAATATGTCAGCCTGACGGAATATCACTTTATTCCCGCCTGATAACCAACCCTCCACGCGGAGGGTTTTTTTTGCCCATTTCGCTGAAATATCGGCCAATCATCGACAAAATGGTAACCACTAATTCACAAGCACCTTACACTGGGCCACTATTTTCGCTATGGTTAAGGGTAATCGTTGCTGCTGGTCATTACAGGGCAATATAATGAGAATTGTTATCATTCAATCAGGCTTATGAAGGAGTAAGTGTATGGCTGTTACTAAACTGGTTCTGGTTCGTCACGGCGAAAGCCAGTGGAACAATGAAAACCGCTTCACCGGTTGGTACGACGTTGATCTGTCCGAGAAAGGCGTTAGCGAAGCCAAAGCAGCAGGTAAACTGCTAAAGGATGAAGGCTTCAGCTTCGACTTTGCGTATACCTCTGTGCTGAAACGTGCCATCCACACCCTGTGGAATGTGCTGGACGAACTGGATCAGGCCTGGCTGCCGGTAGAGAAATCCTGGAAACTGAATGAGCGTCACTATGGTGCGCTGCAGGGTCTGAACAAAGCAGAAACCGCTGAGAAATACGGTGACGAGCAGGTGAAACAGTGGCGCCGCGGCTTTGCTGTTACGCCACCGGAGCTGACGAAAGATGACGAGCGTTTCCCAGGCCACGATCCGCGTTATGCAAAACTGACCGAGAAAGAGCTGCCGACCACCGAGAGCCTGGCGCTGACTATCGAACGCGTTGTGCCTTACTGGAACGAAACCATTCTGCCGCGCCTGAAAAGCGGTGAGCGCGTCATCATCGCCGCACACGGCAACTCCCTGCGCGCACTGGTGAAATACCTGGATAACATGGGTGAAGACGAAATCCTCGAACTGAACATCCCGACTGGCGTGCCGCTGGTTTACGAGTTCGACGAAAACTTCAAGCCTATCAAACACTATT
Source organism: Citrobacter sp. BDA59-3 (assembly GCF_015167655.1). NCBI lineage: Bacteria > Pseudomonadati > Pseudomonadota > Gammaproteobacteria > Enterobacterales > Enterobacteriaceae > Citrobacter > Citrobacter sp. BDA59-3. The sequence continues at coordinate 1,559,504 of NZ_CP063427.1, read as the reverse complement.
ACCTGGGGAACGCCGACGAGATCGCTGCAAAAGCGGCTGCCGTAGCCAACCAGGGTAAAGCGAAATAATTTTCGCAAAGCGTAAAAAAAGCGTGGAGCAATCCACGCTTTTTTCTTTGTGGCGCCAATACACAAAATCATTGGAGGCTATGTCGGGGCGGCAAAGAAAGAAATCCCCGAGAGCATAGATAACTCTGTGACCGGGGTTTCTGAGTGCAGCCAATAAAGAGACAGGCCAAAAGATGAAGTGTAGTTACTGGCGACGCGCTTTTACTGCTGCCGCTAGTTGACGCAGGACCGTGTCGGTATCTTCCCAGCCAATGCAGGCATCGGTCACGCTCTTGCCATAGACCAGCGGCTCGCCGCTTTCGAGACTCTGATTGCCTTCCACCAGGTGGCTTTCAATCATCACGCCGATAATTGCTTTCTCACCGCCAGCAATCTGCTGACAGACATCTGCCCCCACTTCCATCTGCTTTTTGAACTGCTTGCTGGAGTTCGCATGGCTGAAATCAATCATCACCTGTGCAGGCAGACCGGCTTTTTCCAGCCCCACTTTCACTTCTGCTACATGTTTTGCACTGTAGTTCGGCTCTTTACCACCGCGCAGAATGATATGGCAGTCGCCATTCCCGCTGGTGTTAACAATTGCAGAGTGACCCCATTTGGTCACGGAGAGGAAGCAGTGTGGCGCTCCCGCCGCATTGATCGCGTCAATGGCGACTTTGATGGTGCCGTCAGTGCCGTTTTTGAATCCCACCGGGCAAGAAAGACCAGAGGCCAGCTCACGGTGAACCTGGGATTCAGTGGTACGTGCGCCAATAGCGCCCCAGCTCATCAGGTCGGCAACGTACTGCGGGGTGATCATGTCAAGGAATTCACCGGCAGCCGGTAATCCGCTGTCATTGATATCCAGCAATAACTTACGCGCTATGCGCAGACCATCGTTGATTTGGAAGCTGTTATCCATGTGCGGATCGTTGATGAGCCCTTTCCAGCCGACGGTGGTGCGCGGTTTTTCAAAGTAAACGCGCATCACAATCTCCAGCTCACCCTGGAGCTCTTCACGCAGCGTCAGCAGACGCGCTGCGTACTCCTTGGCCGCAGCCGGATCGTGAATAGAGCACGGGCCAATCACCACCAGCAGGCGATCGTCATTGCCTTTCAAAATTTTGTGAATCGCTTTGCGAGCATGAGAGACCGTTTTGGCCGCAGTTTCGGTAGCAGGAAACTTCTCAAGAAGCGCGACAGGAGGTAATAACTCGTTGATCTCTTTAATGCGTAAATCGTCGTTCTGATAATTCATGATCGTTCCAGCGTTGCCATACTTATTTTAATGAATGCAATCTCTCCAATCTAACTTGTCAGTCAGGTAGTGTAAACGCGAATTTACAGTACGGGCAGAAAATTCCTGGAATTCCCCTAAAAACCGTCAGAAAGTAGCGAATAGCGATAACGACGCTACACTTTTTAAGTGTTAATACTTAGTTTGATTTATTTTTCAAGATTATATTCTGCCTTAGTCGGCGATATATAACATGTTTCACTACTGAGCGTGATAGTTCGTTCGCGCATGTCAGGCCGATGATTCGTATCGGTAAACAATGACCAGAACAGGAGCATCATGATGAAAATGAATAAATTAGCGACACTTTTCTTGACGACAACTCTGACCCTGGCAAGCGGTGCGGCATTCGCTGCGGATTCTACCTCTCAAAACAATAATGGTCAGGCAAACGCCGCCGCCAGTGCGGGACAGACAGCGCCGGATGCGAAAGAGAACCTTGCGCCAAATACCTCGACAAATGGCTCTGATTCTTCAGGCATGAAACTGAACACTGAGAAACACACCAACTCTCATGTCGGTACTAAGCACATGACAAAAGATGAGATCCATAAAAACTCTCAGTGTAAAGACGGTAAGTGTCCGGATATGAATAAGAAAGTTCAGACCGGTAACGGTATTAACAATGACACAGATACCAAAACCGACGGCACAACGCAGTAAAAATAGTCTGCGGCCAAAATGGGGAGAGCTTCGGCTCTCCTCAATTTTTTCTGCTGATTAGCAAAAGATCTGCAATGATGTAAGACGCTGCTAACGCCAATTACACGGGACGGCTCATTATGGCGCATTCACACTCTCACTCTCATCTCCCTGCTGACGCTAATGCGCGGCGATTACTTCTGGCCTTTAGCGTCACAGCATTGTTCATGTTGGTCGAGGTGGTGGGGGGACTGGTTTCAGGCTCACTGGCGTTACTGGCTGATGCCGGGCATATGCTGACGGATGCTGCTGCACTCTTTTTTGCCCTGCTGGCAGTGCATTTTGCCCACCGCCCCTCAGGACCCCGACGCACTTTTGGCTGGCTTCGTCTGACCACGCTGGCTGCCTTTGTTAATGCAATTGCGCTTGTATTTATTACTTTTTTTATCGTCTGGGAAGCCATTCAGCGCTTCTACCATCCTCAACCCGTGGCAGGCATGACAATGATGGTGATTGCCGTCATGGGATTGCTGGCGAATATCCTGGCATTCTGGCTGCTGCATCGTGGTAATGAAGAGAGGAATTTGAATGTCCGGGCGGCAGCCCTGCATGTTCTTGGCGATCTGCTGGGCTCAGTGGGCGCCATTGCCGCTGCGCTGATAATTATGTTTACCGGCTGGACACCCGCCGACCCGATACTTTCCATACTGGTCTCGGTGCTGGTATTACGCAGCGCGTGGGCTCTATTGCGTGAAAGCGTCAATGAATTGCTGGAGGGAGCGCCCACTTCACTGGATATCAACGCCCTGAAACGGCATCTGCGGCGGGCCATTAGCGAAGTGCGCGATGTACATCATGTACATGTCTGGCTGGTGGGAGAGAAAGCGCTGATGACGTTACATGTCCAGGTTATTCCACCACACGATCACGACGGACTACTGCGGCAAATTGAACATTTTCTGATGCATCACTATCAGATTGAGCATGTCACCATTCAGATGGAGTACCAGCCCTGTAGCGGGCCTGACTGCCATCTCAGCGAGACGCAGCCAGACCACAGCCATTCACACCATCATTAGCTCGAGAACGCGTGAGAGCCGCGCTCACGGGCGCTATTAATCCACATCCGGCTACCGTTGAGTGCGATAAAGGTCAGAATCATATATTCCAGCGACATGGCCCAGACGCCTTGCAGGGCAAAAATCACCACGCTGATTACATTGATAATGACCCACAGCAGCCAGTTCTCGACATATTTCCGCGTCATCAAAACCATGGCGACGATGGAAAGTACCATCATGCAGGAATCCCAGAACGGAAACGCGTCTGGCTGCAGTTCAGGCATCGCCACATTCAGCCCCACCATCTGCATCATCAAGACCGCCACGCGAGTGAGCACCGCAAAGACCGGATCGATAAAGAAGGTCATAAGACCGATAGCAAGCGCGCAGACGACCAGCCAGGCTAAAGCCTTGGGTAAAGGCAACCAGCGGATTTGCAGAACTGCCTCATTAGCGGTTGTTTGCCGCGACCAGGCGTACCAGCCGTAGATATTGGCGGCAAAGAAAAACAGCTGTAGCAACAGGCTGGCATAGAGCTGGATCTGGAAGAAGATAATGGCAAACAGCGTTACGTTGATTAAGCCAAATACGTAATTACTGATTTTTTCCAGGCTGGCGAGCCAGATGCATAACAGACCCGCCACCGTCCCTACTGCTTCAATCCATGAAAGATCGTAGCCTCCGGCGCCGATCGGGATATGTACCAAAATATTCTGTGTGCTAAAAAAATCCATCTTTTCCCCAGAGCGTATTCCTACGCATTTTTCCTCATTAAGAACGTAGTGTAGCCGCAAAATCCAACATACGGTTCAGTGGCAACAACGCGCCTTCACGCAGCGCGGCGTCGACATGAATCTCGTGCTCCGCTCCACCGTTCTCCAGCCCTTCGGCAATGGCTTTCAGACCATTCATTGCCATCCACGGGCAGTGAGCACAGCTACGGCAGGTTGCTCCCTCCCCGGCGGTCGGCGCCTCAAGTAACTCTTTCTCTGGCACCGCCTGCTGCATTTTATAAAAGATACCGCGGTCAGTGGCGACAATCAGTTGCTTATGTGGAAGTGTTTTTGCGGCATTGATCAACTGGCTGGTGGAACCGACCGCGTCGGCCAGTTTGACCACAGAGTCCGGAGATTCCGGGTGCACCAGGATGGCGGCATCCGGATAAAGCGCCTTCATGCGAATCAGCGCCTGTGTTTTAAATTCGTCATGTACGATGCAGGCCCCTTGCCAGCACAGTACATCCGCACCCGTTTGTTTCTGTACGTAGCTGCCGAGATGGCGGTCAGGCGCCCAGATGACCTTCTCGCCGAGGCTATCCAGATGTTCAATCAACTCAACGGCAATACTGGATGTCACGACCCAGTCAGCACGGGCTTTCACTGCCGCCGAGGTGTTGGCGTACACCACAACGGTACGGTCCGGATGCGCATCGCAAAAAGCGCTAAACTCCTCAATCGGACAGCCCAAATCCAGCGAACACTCGGCGTTAAGTGTCGGCATAAGGATGGTTTTTTCGGGACTGAGGATTTTGGCGGTTTCACCCATAAAGCGCACGCCAGCTACCAGCAGCGTTGAGGCCGGATGTTTGGCTCCAAAGCGCGCCATCTCAAGTGAGTCAGAAATACAGCCGCCCGTCTCTTCCGCCAGTTGCTGAATTTCCGGGTCCGTGTAGTAGTGCGCAACCATCACGGCATCACGCTCTTTTAACAGGCGTTTGATTTTTTCCCGATAAAATTCTTTTTCATCACGGTTCAGCGGGAGAGGCTTAGGGGGAAAAGGATAGATTGCGGCTTGCGGATCGAACATTACGCTCATCATGCTTACTCGTTTTACTGGCTTAACAAAATGCCTTTCTTTTACGCCAGCGCGGCAAAGGTAAGGCGAATGTGTTTTATATACTAAACAAGATAGCGGATTAAGGGGAAAAAGTCACAAGAAATGAACGGATGGGTGATCGAATGCAAGGGAAAGCGATGAATGGGCGAATTGCAGATAGTAAAGCAGATAGCAAAAAAGCGCCGCCAGCGCCATTTTTACATTGGTGGGTCGTGCAGGATGACTCGGCTTCGCCTCGCCCTCCGGGTCGTCGCCGCAAGCGGCTCCGTTGTCTCACTTCGTTCGACTCGAACCTGCTGCAGGTTCGAATCTTTTATATTGTAGATAGCAAAAAAGCGCCTTTAGGGCGCTTTTTTACATTGGTGGGTCGTGCAGGATTCGAACCTGCGACCAATTGATTAAAAGTCAACTGCTCTACCAACTGAGCTAACGACCCCTTGCGGGATTTTACTGCTTTAATCATTCAGAGTGGTGGGCCGTACAGGATGACTCGGCTTCGCCTCGCCCTACGGGCCGTTGCTGACGCAACGTTATCCTTCACGTTCTCTACCAGTGACCACCTTGGAATTGGTGGGTCGTGCAGGATTCGAACCTGCGACCAATTGATTAAAAGTCAACTGCTCTACCAACTGAGCTAACGACCCATACGGGTGTCATCTGAAAGATTTTTACTCGAAACCACATAAAGCTGTGGATCGTGCAGGATGACTCGGCTTCGCATCGCCATTCAGGCCGTTGCTAACACAACGATATCCTTCACGTTTAACACTGGAGTAAAGCGTTAAATTGGTGGGTCGTGCAGGATTCGAACCTGCGACCAATTGATTAAAAGTCAACTGCTCTACCAACTGAGCTAACGACCCGAGTGGTGGGTGATGACGGGATCGAACCGCCGACCCCCTCCTTGTAAGGGAGGTGCTCTCCCAGCTGAGCTAATCACCCGATACTACGCTGGATACTGACTTAGTGGTGGGTCGTGCAGGATGACTCGGCTTTGCCTTGCCCTACGGGCCGTTGCTGACGCAACGTTATCCTTCGCGTTTAACTACCGCTTTCCACCAGAAAGATTGGTGGGTCGTGCAGGATTCGAACCTGCGACCAATTGATTAAAAGTCAACTGCTCTACCAACTGAGCTAACGACCCACTTTTGCGTTGCTTTTGGTTTGTTTGATATCCCGTGGCAACGGCGGCATATATTACTGATTTAAGAACGCAGCGCAACAAGAATTTCGAGGAAGATCACCTGACTGCTTATGATTCATGCGACAAGACCAGAAAAAAAGCGATTTCTGGTCATGTGCTATTCATCACATAGAACCGAGACGTTTCTGTGCCTGTTTTGCACCTTCGGTACCCGGATACTTCGCGACCACCTGCTGGTAAACGGCTTTCGCCTTCGCCGTGTCACCTTTGTCTTGCATGATCACGCCGACTTTAAACATCGCATCTGGCGCTTTCGGTGATTTTGGGTAATTTTTCACCACGGAGGCAAAATAGAACGCCGCATCATCCTTTTTACCCTTGTTGTAATTCAACTGCCCAAGCCAATAGTTGGCATTTGGAACATAGGTTGAATCCGGGTATTTTTTAACAAAGTTCTGGAATGCGGCAATTGCGTCATCCTGGCGAGATTTATCCTGTACCAGGGCAATCGCTGCATTGTAATCGGTATTGGCATCACCGCTTTGTACCGGTGCGCCAGAGGTTGCCGCTTCGTCAGGCGCTGCCTGTGCCGCTGCCCCACCCTGATCGCCCGAAGCCTGCTGCGTTTGGCCTGCCGCACCGCCATTACTCAGGCTACCGATCTGCTGCTGAATTTGCTGCTGACGTTCAACAACCTGATTAAGCTGGTACTGACTTTCCTGAATTTGGCCACGCAGGGTGTCAATATCCGCCTGGTTATCAGCGAGTTGTTGCTGGAGTTGAGTTAAAAGCTGGCTGTGAGCATTAGAAATACGCTCGAGTTGAGTGACACGGTCTTCGACCGAGCCTGAGCCGACACTACTGATTGGCGCTTGAGCATTAGCGGCCCAGGGGGCCGCTATGCCAACCAGTAACGACAGACTCAATAGATGATGTCTGAGGTTACTGCTCATGCAATTCTCTTAGTAAACCAGTACGGCACGACGGTTTTTAGCGTAAGCCGCTTCGTCATGACCCAGTACTGCAGGTTTTTCTTTACCGTAAGAAACGATGGAGATCTGGTCAGCGGTAACACCTTTACCCTGCAGGTACATTTTAACGGCGTTAGCACGACGTTCGCCCAGGGAGATGTTGTATTCCGGAGTACCACGTTCGTCGGCGTGACCTTCTACGGTGACTTTGTAAGACGGGTTGCTACGCAGGAAGTTAGCGTGCGCGTCCAGCATCGCAGCGAAATCAGAACGGATGTCATACTTGTCCAGATCGAAGTAGACGATGTTGTTCTGCTGCAGCTGCTGCATCTGCAGACGAGCTTGCTCTTCAGAAGACATGTTACCGTTGCCGTTCATACCAGTGCCCGCACCCAGCATACCTTCGCCATTCTGGTCGTTGGTTGCTTTTTTAGAAGAACAGGCCGCGATTGCCATGATCGGCAGAACCAGCATCAGGCCTTTCAGCACTTTGTTCAGTTGCATTTCGTTAATTCCTTTAATTACCAATTATTATTTAGACAGATACGGCGACCAGGCAGGGGATTTTACCTGTCCATCAGACGCCGGAATACGCGCTTTGAAACGCCCATCTGTAGAAACCAGATTCAGCACGGATCCCATCCCCTGAGAAGAGCTGTAGATTACCATCGTGCCGTTAGGTGCCAGACTCGGCGATTCATCCAGGAACGTTGACGATAAAACCTGCACGCCACCCGCTACCAGATCCTGCTTGGCAATGTGTTGCTGACCACCATCGGAGCTCACCATTACCATAAACTTACCGTCAGAACTTACGTCAGCATCCTGGTTTTGTGAACCCTGCCAGGTGATACGCTGCGCAGCGCCGCCGTTAACGTTAATTTTATAAACCTGAGGACGACCTGCCTGGTCGGAAGTAAACGCCAGATTCTGGCTATCCGGGAACCAGGTAGGTTCAGTATTGTTGCTGCGACCATCGGTGACCTGACGGATTTGACCAGACCCCAGATCCATCACATAAATGTTCAGGCTACCGGTTTTTGACAGCGCAAAGGCAATCTTAGAACCATCCGGAGAGAATGCCGGCGCACCGTTGTGACGCGGGAAAGACGCAACCTGACGAATCGCAGTGCTGGACAGATCCTGAATCACCAGCGCAGAACGACCACTTTCGAAGGTCACATACGCCAGTTTAGAGGCATCTGGCGACCACGCCGGAGACATCAGCGGCTGCGAAGAGCGGTGAACGACGGCAGTGTTGAAACCATCGTAGTCAGAGACGCGCAGTTCGTACGGGAACTGGCCGCCATTGCTTTGCACGACATACGCGATGCGGGTGCGGAATGCACCTTTAATGCCGGTCAGTTTCTGGAATACATCGTCACTGGCAGTATGCGCGCCATAGCGCAGCCACTGTTTACTGACGTTGAAGGAGTTCTGTGCCAGTACGGTACCCGGCGCACCACCGGTATCGACCAACTGGTAAGCCACTTTATAGGTGCCATCTGGGTTCGGGCTGACCTGGCCCACAACGACAGCATCAATACCCAGCGCAGACCATGCTGCGGGCTGAACTTCCTGGGCCGTCGCAGGCTGCTGAGGCAGACGAGAACGATCCAGAGGATTGAATTTACCGCTGTTACGCAGATCCGACGCCACAATATTGCCGATATCCTCTGGCGCGCCGCCAGGGCCTGCCCACTGGAAGGGCACAACACCGATTGGGCGTGCCGAGTCCACCCCCTGGGTGATCTCGATACGTACTTCTGCGTGCAGCACCGCTGCCCACAGCATCAGAAAACCAAACGCTACACGTAATGCCTGCTTCATCTCATCTCCCTTATCCGGGCGGAAAACCCGCGATAATTTAGCAGAATGTTAACAAACTCAAATAGACAAAACTACTTCACACACTGGTACAACTTAGCTCGTATTTTCTCTTTTACATGAGAAAAACGTTACTAAGGTTTAAAGTCCAGTGGCGCATTTTTAAACACTTCGTAAACCGCCTGGCTTGGTGGCTTAGGAATTTTTGCCTGGCGTGCCGCTACCAGTGCAGCCTGACAAAGTGCAGGATCCCCACCTTCAGACTGAATGTCTTTCAGTGTACCATCCGGGCCAAGTTTTATACGTAACGTACAAACCTTGCCAGTAAAGGACGGATCCATATAAAACTTGCTCTCAATGGCCGATTTGATCATACCCGCATAGTTGCTGATATCAGCCCCGGACGCACCATTATTTTTCGTGTTACCACTACCGGCGGCGGCGGCATTAGCCCCTTTTGCACCACCACCAGTTTTCGGCGCATTCTTACCGGAACTCAGGTCGCCCAGCAGATCGTCAACGCCTGACGCGGCAGCCGCTTTCTCTGCAGCCGCTTTCTTGGCTGCAGCAGCTTTCTCGGCAGCGGCTTTCTTGTCGGCAGCCGCCTTCTCAGCAGCGGCTTTCTTATCTGCAGCGGCCTTCTCAGCAGCAGCGGCTTTTTCAGCGGCGGCTTTCTCTGCCGCTGCCTTCTCGGCAGCCGCGGCTTTTTCAGCGGCGGCCTTCTCTGCTGCGGCTTTTTTCGCAGCGTCCGCAGCCGCTTTCTTCTCAGCATCCTGCTGAGCTTTCTTCGCGGCTTCGGCTTCGGCTTTCTTCTGAGCATCGGCTGCAGCTTTGGCCGCTTCAGCTTCGGCTTTTTTCTTCGCATCAGCCGCCGCTTTAGCTGCATCAGCTTCTGCTTTTTTCTGTGCATCTGCCGCCGCTTTCTTCGCGGCTTCCGCGGCTTCTTTTGCCTGTGCATCCGCTTTCGCTTTTGCATCAGCAGCGGCTTTTGCCGCAGCTTCTTCCGCCTGTTTCTGCGCTTCCTGCGCTTTCTTCGCGGCGTCTTCTGCTTTTTTCTGTTCAGCGGCCTGCTCACGAGCAGCTTCTTGCGCCTGCAAACGTTCCTGCTCAAGCTGTTTTAAGCGCTCCTGCTCGGCAGCCTGTTTTTCACGCAGTTCTTCTGCCTGCTGCTGGGCCTGCTTGTCACGTTGCTCTTGCGCACGCTTTGCGCTGGCCTGTTGCTGCTGCTGACGGTTGTAATTCTGGACAACGGCACCGGGATCGACCATTACCGCATCAATAGAAGAACCGCCGCCGCCACCCGCAGAAGCATCAATATTTTCATCAAACGAACTCCAGATCAGCAGTGCAACCAGAATCACATGCAACACCGCCGAAATGATTATCGCTCGTTTAAGTTTGTCGTTTTGTTCGGTTGCCTTTGACACTCTCGGTTCCCAAAAACTGCCGCCTGTTAAGCCGGTGATCAGATAGGCTGCGTCATCAAGCCAACCGATTTAACACCCGCGCTGTGTAACAGGTTTAGCGCTTTAATGATTTCATCGTAAGGCACTTCTTTTGCGCCACCGATCAAGAAAACGGTTTTCGGATTTGATTGCAGGCGACGCTGCGCTTCTGCAATCACTTGCTCTGGCGGTAGCTGATCCATGCGATCTTTTTCCACCACCACGCTGTATTGTCCGACACCGGAAACCTCAATAATGACCGGAGGATCGTCATTGGTGCTGACGGTTTTCGACTCTGTCGCATCCGGCAGGTCAACCTCCACGCTCTGGGTGATGATCGGTGCGGTTGCCATAAAGATCAGCAACAGCACCAGCAGCACGTCCAGCAGCGGAACAATATTGATTTCGGATTTGAGGCCACGACTGTTACGGCTGCCCCGTCCACGCGTTCTGGCCATGGTTTACCCCTTGTTGCTCTCGGTGCTGGTAAACGCCTGACGATGCAGAATAGCCGTGAACTCTTCCATAAAGTTGTCGTAGTTCAGCTCCAGTTTGTTCACGCGCTGGTTCAGGCGGTTGTAGGCCATTACCGCCGGAATCGCTGCGAACAGGCCGATTGCGGTGGCGATCAACGCTTCGGCGATACCTGGCGCAACCATCTGTAAGGTTGCCTGCTTCACCGCACCCAGTGCGATAAAGGCGTGCATGATCCCCCACACCGTACCAAACAGACCAATATACGGGCTGATGGAGCCGACGGTACCGAGGAAAGGAATATGCGTTTCCAGGTTTTCCAGCTCGCGGTTCATCGAAATGCGCATCGCCCTGGATGCCCCTTCGACAATCGCTTCCGGCGCATGGCTGTTGGCACGGTGTAAACGCGCAAACTCTTTGAACCCGCTGTAGAAGATTTGTTCCGAACCCGTCAGGTTATCACGACGCCCCTGGCTTTCCTGGTACAGACGCGACAGTTCAATGCCCGACCAGAACTTGTCTTCAAAGGCTTCCGCTTCACGACCGGCTGCGTTGAGAATGCGCGTTCGCTGGATAATGATGGCCCAGGATGCGATTGAAAAACCAATCAAAATCAACATGATAAGTTTGACCAGAAGGCTAGCCTTCAGGAACAAATCAAGGATGTTCATGTCAGTCACTGCTTAAACTCCGCGACAATAGACTTGGGAAGCGCACGAGGCTTCATTAAGAGTGGATCAACACAGACAATCAGTACCTCAGCTTCGTTCAGAACTGTGTTCTCTGCGTTGACGATCCGCTGCGTGAAGACCAGAGAGGTCCCGCGCATTGATGTAATTTCCGTTTGGACTTCGAGCATATCGTCGAGTCTGGCGGGCGCAAAATACTCCAGCGTGAGCTTGCGTACCACGAATGCGACACGCTCGGCCAGCAAGACTTGCTGGCTAAAGTGATGGTGGCGCAGCATCTCAGTGCGTGCTCGTTCATAAAAAGCCACGTAGCTGGCGTGGTAAACCACACCACCGGCGTCGGTATCTTCGTAATAGACACGAACCGGCCATCGAAACAGCGTTGTATTCACTTTACATCCCGGTAATGCAATTAAATTGTGTCCTGTCATGGTTCGCGAATGGCGCTGATGAACAATGGCAGGACTCAACCTCAAGTTAGAGCTTTTAAACTTCGCTACTATACGCGCGGGGAAGATGGTTTGGAATGGGTAGAAGTAAACGGAGAGTAAAAATATATGGGCTTTTGCAAGCCCATATCATAAGCGGAGATTTCTTATTCAAAAGAAGAAGAAAATCAAACCTGCCAGCATTACGAGGTCTGCGATCAGCGGGCAAAAAATGCCTTGCCAGTGTATCGCGCGGGGACGGAATCCTACCCCATGAATCACACCAGCGCAGACGGCCCACATCAGCAGAAAGCCATGCCAGATTTCCAGGTCGCTGGTCTTTGCCGCGAAGCGCGAGGGATCCCAAAAGATACAGCCTGCCAGCACTAATGCCATAATTAAGGAAAGCGCCCTTAACGGGCGCTTATCCATTACCGCATAAAGTTTCGCGATAATCTCGTTCATCAATGCTCTTCTTGCTTACCGGCTTTCAGCGCTTCCACGTGTTCAAATGCCAGCGCCGTAATCACTCCAAAAGCACAGGCAAGAAGCGTTCCTAAAATCCATGCGAAATACCACATTATCAGCTCCTTACTTAGTACAGAGAGTGGGTGTTGCTTTCGATGTCTTCTTTCGTAATACGACCGAACATTTTCCAGTAACACCAGGCGGTGTAAATCAGGATGATCGGTACGAAGACCAGCGCCACAAAGGTCATCAGGTTCAGGGTCATCTGACTGGAGGTAGCATCCCACATGGTCAGACTAGCGTTCATCATAATGCTTGACGGCATGATGAACGGGAACATCGCGATACCCGCAGTCAGGATAATGCAGGCCAGCGTCAGTGAAGAGAACACGAACGCAAGTGCGCCTTTTTCCGCACGCGAAGTCAGCACCGTCAGCAGCGGCAACACCACACCAAGTGCAGGAATCGCCCACAATGATGGGATGTTATTGAAGTTTGCCAACCAGGCACCGGCCTGACGCGCCACTTCTTTATTCAGCGGGTTGGAAGCAGCATGGTGATCCATGGCGGAAGTCACAACATAACCATCAATACCGTAGACCACCCACACCCCTGCCAGCACGAAGCAGATCGTAGTAACCAGTGCAGCAACCTGCGAAGTAGTACGTGCACGCAGATGCAGTTCACCCACCGTACGCATTTGCAGATAGGTTGCGCCCTGGGTGATGATCATCGCCACGCTTACCACACCGGCCAGCAGACCAAACGGATTGAGCAACTGGAAGAAGTTCCCGGTGTAGGTCAGACGCAGATATTCATCGACGCTGAACGGTACGCCCTGCAGCAGGTTGCCAAAGGCAACACCAATGACCAGCGGCGGCACAAAGCTACCGATGAAAATGCCCCAGTCCCACATGTTGCGCCAGCGGCTCTCTTCGATCTTAGAGCGATAGTCAAAACCTACCGGACGGAAGAACAGAGAGGCCAGCACAAGGATCATCGCCACATAGAAACCGGAGAACGCGGCGGCATAGACCATTGGCCAGGCAGCGAACAATGCACCACCCGCGGTGATCAGCCATACCTGGTTACCGTCCCAGTGTGGTGCGATGGAGTTGATCATCACACGGCGTTCGGTATCGCTACGACCCAGGAAACGGGTGAGCATGCCCACCCCCATGTCGAAGCCGTCGGTGACGGCGAAACCGATCAGCAGAATGCCAACCAGCAGCCACCAGATAAAACGTAATACTTCATAATCGATCATTTGACGACTCCTGTCTTAGCGTGCCGGCTGAGAAGCCACAGTGGACTGCTCGTAATGATAGCGGCCAGTTTTCAGGCTGCTTGGGCCCAGGCGTGCGAACTTGAACATCAAGAACATTTCAGCCACCAGGAACAGGGTATACAGACCGCAAATCAGGATCATCGAGAACAGCAGGTCGCCTGCGGTCAGGGTCGAGTTCGCCACAGCGGTCGGCAGCATTTCACCGATAGCCCACGGTTGACGACCGTACTCCGCCACAAACCAGCCGGATTCGATAGCAATCCACGGCAGCGGGATGCCATACAGCGCAGCACGCAGCAGCCATTTTTTCTCGCCGATGCGGTTACGGCAAACGGTCCAGAACGACACGGCGATGATGAACAGCATCAGCACGCCACACGCCACCATAATACGGAAGGCGAAGTACAGCGGCGCCACACGTGGAATGGAGTCCTGCGTTGCCTGTTTAATCTGCGCTTCGGTCGCATCCGCCACATTCGGCGTATAGCGTTTGAGCAGCAAGCCGTAACCCAGGTCTTTCTTCACGTTGTTGAACTCATCGCGTACGGACGGGTCTTTCGAACCGGAACGCAGTTGCTCAAGCAGGTGATACGCTTTCATACCGTTACGGATACGCTCTTCATGCTGCACCATCAGGTCTTTCAGGCCGATAACCGGCGTGTCGACAGAACGGGTAGCGATGATGCCCAGCGCGTAAGGGATCTGGATGGACATATGGTTTTTCTGCGCATCCTGGTCCGGAATACCAAACAGGGTAAACGCAGCCGGTGCAGGTTGGGTTTCCCACTCTGCTTCGATGGCCGCCAGTTTGGTTTTCTGCACGTCACCCATTTCGTAACCAGATTCATCACCCAGTACGATAACGGACAGTACAGCAGCCATACCGAAGCTCGCCGCGATAGCAAAGGAGCGTTTCGCGAACGCGATGTCACGACCGCGCAGCAGATAGTAAGAGCTGATACCGAGGATGAAGATAGCACCACAGGTATAGCCAGAGGCCACGGTATGGACAAATTTCACCTGAGCAACCGGGTTGAGTACCAGTTCGGCGAAGCTGACCATTTCCATACGCATGGTTTCGAAGTTGAAATCTGCAGCAACCGGGTTTTGCATCCAGCCGTTTGCCACAAGGATCCACAACGCGGACAAGTTGGAGCCCAGCGCGACCAGCCAGGTCACTGCCATATGCTGTACTTTGCCCAGACGATCCCAACCGAAGAAAAACAGACCTACAAAAGTGGACTCGAGGAAGAAGGCCATCAAACCTTCAATGGCCAGTGGCGCACCGAAGATGTCCCCAACGTAGTGAGAATAGTAGGACCAGTTAGTCCCGAACTGGAACTCCATGGTCAAACCAGTGGCCACGCCCAGTGCAAAGTTGATACCAAACAACTTGCCCCAGAACTTGGTCATATCTTTATAAATCTGTTTGCCGGAGAGGACGTAGACCGTTTCCATAATGGCCAGTAAGAACGCCATACCGAGCGTCAGTGGCACAAAAAGGAAGTGGTACATCGCGGTCAAGGCAAACTGCAAACGTGACAGTTCGACTATATCTAACATCATGACTCCTTGCTCATCGCATGAAGACTCCGAGAGTAAACCTCGTCAGCGAAGGTTTACGCGCATGCCCCAATACAAAAGTTGTTGCACTTTTAAATCATCATCAGCAATAACGTTGATGCTGATTCAAAAAAGTTACAACTACGTTAATAAAAAACCCAAATTGATCTCTCGAATATATTACTCCGCAAACCCCTTACAATAAAAAGGTTTTTATTGTGTTTGTTTTACGTTTTTCGACAGTGATCAATTTATACTGAATTTAGCAGTTTTAAGCCAATTTGATCGGCGACAATTTAACTATTTTTGATGCCTTTTCCAAGCTTTTAAATATTGATTTAAATCAATTTCATCAGTTTCTGTTAATTTTGTAGACACGACATCCTTTTAGTAAAAAAGGTGTTAACAATATGTATATCTTAACGCAAATAACCGTTATCAAACGGTCGCGAAAGAGAAATAATTACCCGCTTATTTAACGTTTAATCCTGGGTGTGCATTGCGGCTTGCAAAAAGGTCCGATCGCTCAGGTAAAAAGAGGCGATTTTATTCCCCTCATTTATTTCACAATAATTTCACTTTCAGGAAAAAATATTTAACACCACAAGGTTACTATTCAATAAAAAAGGCCGCGCAGTGTTACGCAGCCTTAAGTAAAAATCTAACAGGAACGGCTTATTAACATTCCTCAAGGTTATGATTGTTGGCTTTCCGCGTTAATTTGTCTCAACAATTCCAGAAGCGCATCCACATCCTGCCGCTGTGTGCGCCAGGATGAAACACTGATACGTAGCGCTGGTCTTCCCTGCCAGCGGGTAGTGCCAAACCAGGTTTTACCCGAGGCTTGTGCCGCAACCAGTACGGCCTCCGTTTGCGCGTCACTTCCACAACGAAACAGCACCTGATTAATCACCACACGGTTTAGCACCTCAAACCCAAGCTGTTTCACCCCCTCGCTGATGACACGCGCCAGCATACAGTGTCTGTCGACCATCTCGCGTACCCCCTCACGACCCAGCACGCGCAGCGCCGCCCAGACCGGGATTCCTCGTGGGCGACGAGAAAACTCCAGCGTCAGATTCTTCTGCGCATCGGCACTGGCGCTCATGTAGACCGCATCGCTGTTCATCGCCCCGGCCAGAACCTGAGGATCGCGACAAATGACCATCGCGCAATCATAAGGCGTGTTGAGCCACTTATGGGCATCGGTGGTCCAACTGTCAGCCAGTTCAATGCCCTGTGTCAGCGCCGCCTGTGATGACGCGCGAGCCCAGAGGCCAAAGGCGCCGTCAACATGGACCCATGCCCCTGCCGCGTGGGCCCGTGGGATAATCTGCGCGAAAGGATCAAACTCACCTGTATTCACCTCCCCTGCCTGCAGGCAAAGTATAGTGCGGGCATCAAGCGGCGGCAGTTGCTGCACGTCAACCCGCCCGAAAGCGTCTACTGGCGCAATAATCAATCGCGACATACCGAATCCCAGAATACGCAGCGCCTTTTTCACCGTGATGTGAACCAGTTCGGAGACCACCACTTTGATTTCCGGCGCGCCGGACAACCCGTCGTTGTCGATATCCCAGCCTTCACGTGCCAGCAACTCACGGCGCGCTGCCGCCAGAGCGGCTAAGGTACATGCCGTTGCGCTGGTGCCAAAACCAACGGCGCTTTCACGCGGCAAGTCCAGCGCTTCCAGCACCCAGCGGCCCGCAACACGTTCCACCGTGTCGGCAACCGGTGAGTTCAGAAACGACGACGCGCACTGATCCCAGGCGACCATTAACCGCTCAGCCGCTGAGGCGGAAGGCAATGTCGCCCCCACCACGAAACCAAAATAACCCGGCCCGTTCGATGCTGTAGTCGCAGGTGAACCGATATCATCCAGCAGAGCCAGCGTCTGCTCAGCCGATTCCCCTGCCTGCGGTAGCGGTTCATCAAACGCGCTTAGCGCGGCGATAGCATCAGCATCAGGAAAAACGCGTCGCGTGCTGTTCCCCTCCAGATAACGTAAGCCGCGCGCATCAGCCTCAGCCAGTAGTTCCCGTTCGTTCATCTCATTACCCCTGTTGTCTTAATTCTCATCTGGCATCAGATGCCGCGTTAACGCCCATATCATCAGCGCCAGTAGACTTACCGTCGCCCCTAATAAACAGACCCCCTGCCAGCCATAGTGAGCAAATACCGCAGTGGTCGCGATAGCCCCTACCCCACTTCCTGTGGCGTAGAACAGCATATAGAGGGCAATCAGCCGCCCGTGTGCCGCTGACGTGCGCAAAATCATGCTCTGATTGGTAACATGCAGCGCCTGCCCACCCAAATCCAGCAGCACAATCCCTGCCAATAACAGTGCCAGGGAATGCTCAAGCTGTGACAAGGGCCACCATGCCAGCAATAGCAGCACCAGCGCATAAAAACTGGTGCGCTGCCCATGACCGCGATCGGCATCGCGCCCGGCTCGGGTCGCGGCAAGGGCTCCCGCCACACCGGCAAGCGCAAACAGCCCAATCACTGTATGTGAAAAACCATAGGGAGGCGCACTTAGCGGGAGCACCATCGCACTCCAGAAAATCGTAAAGGCGGCAAACATTAACAACGCCAGCACGCCGCGAATTTGCAATACGCGATCGGTACAGAGTAATGTCAGCATCGAGAACAGAAGTTGTCTCGCACTGACGGATTCGGGATGCACACCAAAGCGCGGCAGTTGTCGCCAGAGCAGCGGCAGCAGTACCAGCATCATTAACGCAGAAGCGCCATATACTGCGCGCCATCCCGCCAGATCGCTCACCACGCCGGCAAAGACACGCGCCAGCAGCAAACCGATAAAAACACCGCTCTGGGCCGCGCCGACCACCCGCCCACGCTCCTGAACATCGGCAGCACTGGCCGCACAGGCGATAAGCCCCTGCGTCATCGCCGTACCGAGCAACCCCGTCGCCAGCATGCCCACCAGCAAAACCCAGGCAGATTGCGCCATCACAACGATACCAAGCGCAGCAATCAGCGCCAGCAGTTGCAACAACATCAGGCGCCGTCGCTCCACAATATCCCCCAACGGCACCAGCAGCAGTAATGCCAGCGCACAGCCCACCTGCGTTGCGGTAACCACACCGCCCACCGCAGCCTGACTGATGGCGAAGTCCCCTGCCAGCATGTCGAGCAGCGGTTGCGCGTAATAAACATTTGCCACACTCAGCCCACTGGCGATGGCAAACAGCAACACCAGGCTACGCGGCATCGCTGTCGGTTTCATGGTTTCACTGCATAGGGGTGCAGCAGGCATACTGCATATCTTTTCTTTCATAGCTCAGCCTGGTTGCAAAAGAAAACTAGTTGAAGCGTAAATAAACCAGTTTTAAAATGCAACTTGAAAGTTTTTCACGAGGCCAGGCTATGACATCTGAACGCTCCCCCGCTTACCAGCCCTGCCCGGTCGCCCGGTCAGTCGATATCATTGGCGATCGCTGGGCGCTGCTTATCGTGCGCGACGCGTTCGACGGCGTGCGGCGTTTTGGCGATTTTCAGCGTGGCCTGGGGATGGCGCGCAATATTCTCACCGACCGTCTGCGTAAGCTGGTCGAGGCGGGGATTTTCGCCACCCAGCCTGCGTCTGACGGCACGGCGTATCAGGAGTATGTGCTGACGCCAAGAGGGCAATCGCTCTTTCCGGTTATCGTCGCATTACGCCAGTGGGGCGAAGGCAATCTGTTTGCCCCGGGCGAACCGCATTCGTTACTGGTGGATACACGCACCGGTGAGGCCATCCCTGCGATGGCCCCGGTCGCGCCTGACGGCCAAACATTGACCGGTGAAAACACCCGCGTGCGTAAAATCGGCGCATAAAAAAAGGCCGCTCTTTTCGGAGCGGCCAACCATGTCGAACATATTACAGCCCCTTTCAACGAGGGGCATTGAGTCTTATTTGATAATCGCTTTCAGCGCTTCGCCGATATCGGCCAGGCTGCGGACTGTTTTCACGCCAGCGGCTTCCAGAGCGGCGAATTTCTCATCAGCAGTACCTTTACCGCCAGCGATGATGGCGCCCGCATGGCCCATACGCTTGCCTTTCGGCGCGGTCACGCCCGCGATGTAGCCGACAACCGGCTTGGTCACGTGCTCTTTGATGTAGGCAGCCGCTTCTTCTTCCGCGCTGCCGCCGATCTCACCGATCATGACGATCGCTTCGGTCTGCGGGTCTTCCTGGAACAGCTTCAGGATATCGATGAAGTTAGAGCCCGGGATCGGGTCGCCGCCGATACCGACACAGGTAGACTGGCCGAAGCCGTAGTCGGTGGTCTGCTTAACCGCTTCATAGGTCAGGGTACCGGAACGGGAAACGATGCCCACTTTACCCGGTTTGTGAATGTGACCCGGCATGATGCCGATTTTGCATTCGCCCGGGGTGATCACGCCTGGGCAGTTCGGGCCGATCATGCGCACGCCCGCTTCGTCCAGTTTCACTTTCACAGTCAGCATATCCAGGGTCGGGATACCTTCGGTGATGGTGATGATAAGCTTAATGCCCGCGTCAATCGCTTCCAGAATGGAATCTTTGCAGAACGGCGCCGGAACGTAGATCACGGTCGCGGTAGCGCCGGTCGCTTCAACGGCTTCGCGCACGGTGTTGAACACCGGCAGGCCCAGGTGCGTGGTGCCGCCTTTGCCTGGCGTCACGCCGCCAACCATTTGCGTACCGTAAGCAATCGCTTGTTCGGAGTGGAAAGTACCCTGGCTTCCGGTGAAACCCTGGCAGATAACTTTGGTGTTTTTATCAATTAAAACGGACATTATTTCCCCTCCACTGCGGCAACGACCTGCTGCGCTGCATCCGTCAGACTTTTCGCTGCAATAATATTCAGGCCGCTGTCAGCCAGACGCTTCGCACCCAGCTCCGCGTTGTTACCTTCCAGACGAACGACAACCGGTACGTTAACACCCACTTCTTCTACCGCGCCGATGATACCGTCGGCAATCAGGTCACAGCGAACGATACCGCCGAAGATATTAACCAGAACGGCTTTCACGTTTTCGTCAGAGAGGATGATTTTGAACGCTTCGGTGACGCGCTCTTTGGTGGCGCCGCCGCCCACGTCGAGGAAGTTAGCCGGTTCGCCGCCGTGCAGTTTAACGATGTCCATGGTACCCATCGCCAGGCCCGCGCCGTTAACCATGCAACCAATGTTGCCGTCCAGCGCGACGTAGTTCAGTTCCCACTGCGCCGCCTGCGCTTCACGCGGATCTTCCTGAGACTGGTCGCGCATTTCGCGCAGATCCGGCTGGCGGAACAGTGCGTTGCCGTCAGCGCCCAGTTTGCCGTCCAGGCAGATCAGGTCGCCCTGCTTGGTGATCACCAGCGGGTTAATTTCGATCAGCGCGAGGTCGCGCTCCAGGAAAATGGTCGCCAGGCCCATGAAAATCTTAGTGAACTGCTGAACCTGCTTACCTTCCAGGCCCAGTTTGAACGCCAGCTCGCGCCCCTGGTACGGCATTGGGCCGGCCAGCGGGTCAAGGGCGACTTTGTGGATAAGGTGCGGAGTTTCTTCCGCCACTTTTTCGATTTCTACGCCGCCTTCGGTAGACGCCATGAACACAACGCGACGGGAGCTACGATCAACAACAGCGCCCAGATAAAGCTCTTTGCCGATGTCAGTGGCTGCTTCAACCAGAATCTGGTTGACCGGCTGGCCATTGGCGTCTGTTTGATAGGTCACCAGACGTTTGCCAAGCCAGTTTTCCGCGAACGCGCGAATATCTTCTTTGCTGTTAACAACTTTTACACCGCCCGCTTTACCACGGCCACCTGCGTGTACCTGGCACTTCACTACCCACGGACCCGCGCCGATTTTGGACGCAGCCTCTTCCGCTTCACGCGGCGTCGTGCACGCATAGCCTACAGGAGCAGGCAAACCGTAACGGGCAAAAAGCTGTTTTGCCTGATATTCATGTAAGTTCATGTGTTCTATCCATCCTTCATTAGACTTGTTACGCCGGACGGCGCTGCGCGTATCCGGCTTACAATGCAGGTGTTCGTTTTTGTAACCCGGCAGCATTACGCCGCCGGGCAAAGGACACTACACGTCCAGCAGCAGACGTGTCGGATCTTCCAGCAGCTCTTTAATCGCCACCAGGAAGCCAACGGATTCGCGACCGTCAATCAGGCGGTGATCATAAGAGAGCGCCAGATACATCATGGGCAGAATTTCAACTTTGCCATCCACTGCCATTGGGCGGTCTTTAATGGCATGCATACCCAGAATTGCGCTCTGCGGTGGGTTGATGATTGGCGTAGACATCAGCGAACCAAACACACCGCCATTGGTAATGGTGAAGTTACCACCGGTCAGGTCTTCAACAGTCAGCTTGCCGTCGCGCCCTTTCACCGCCAGATCTTTAATGCGTTTTTCAATGTCGGCCATGCCCAGGGTATCCACATCGCGCAGAACCGGGGTCACCAGGCCACGCGGCGTAGAGACCGCCATGCTGACATCGAAATAGTTGTGGTACACCACATCGTCACCGTCGATAGAGGCGTTCACTTCCGGGTAGCGCTTCAGCGCTTCCACCACCGCTTTTACGTAGAAGGACATAAAGCCAAGGCGGATGCCATGACGTTTTTCAAAGGCATCGCCGTACTGCTTACGCAGATCCATAATCGGCTTCATGTTCACTTCGTTAAAAGTCGTGAGCATGGCGGTGGAGTTCTTCGCTTCCAGCAGACGCTCTGCCACACGTTTACGCAGACGGGTCATCGGCACGCGTTTTTCAGAGCGGCCCGCCAGTTGCGGTGCAGCAGGTGCTGCAGCCGGCGCGGCAGGTTTACTTTCTTCTTTTTTCGCCGGTGCTTTCGCCAGATGTTTTTCAATATCTTCGCGAGTCAGACGGCCACCGACGCCGGTGCCTTTAATGGCGCTGGCTTCAAGATTATGCTCGGCCAGCAGGCGACGGATAGCCGGGCTGAGCGCGTCGTTGTTTTGCTCTTCGAGAGACGCCTGCTGGCGCTGAGCCGGGGTAGACTCTTTGGCGTCAGATTTTGCGCTGCTCTCTTTGCCTGCGCTGTTACCTTCGCGCAGGCGGCCCAGAATCTGGCGTGACGTTACGGTAGTGCCTTCATCTTCCAGCACTGCGTCCAGAATGCCGTCTGTCGATGCCGGTACTTCCAGTACCACTTTGTCAGTTTCGATTTCTACCAACACTTCATCGCGTTGGACGGTATCGCCCGGTTTTTTGTGCCAGGTCGCAACGGTCGCGTCAGCAACGGACTCAGGCAGGTCGGGTACAAGAATATCTACGCTACTCATTATTTATCCTTTAATTAATCGACGTTCAGCGCGTCATTGACCAGAGCTTGTTGCTGTTTCTGGTGAACGGACAGATATCCTACCGCTGGCGAAGCGGAGGCCGGGCGACCTGCATATTGCAGGGCTGCCCCAAACGGAATCACTTCTCGCAGATGATGCTGGCTGCAGTACCATGCGCCCTGGTTGAGCGGCTCTTCCTGGCACCAGACAAAATCCTGTACATGCGCATACGGTTTCAGCGCTTCCTGCACCGACTGGTGCGGGAACGGATACAACTGCTCAATCCTGACAATGGCGACGTCTTTCTGATCATTCTTACGACGCTGTTCAAGCAGGTCATAATAAACCTTACCAGAACACAGAACGACGCGCTTAACCCCTTTCGGATCAAGGGCGTCTATCTCACCGATCGCGGGCATAAAGGTGCCATTCGCCAGTTCATCGAGACTGGAGACCGCCAGCGGGTGGCGCAGCAGCGATTTCGGCGACATGACAACCAGCGGACGGCGCATACCGCGCAGCGCCTGACGACGCAGCATGTGGTAAACCTGTGCCGGGGTTGACGGTACACAGACCTGCATGTTTTGTTCAGCGCACAACTGCAGATAACGCTCCAGACGCGCGGAGGAGTGCTCCGGCCCCTGGCCTTCGTAACCGTGCGGCAGCAGCATCACCAGACCACACATACGGCCCCATTTCTGCTCGCCGGAACTGATGAACTGGTCGATAACCACCTGAGCGCCGTTGGCAAAGTCACCGAACTGCGCTTCCCAAATGGTCAGGGTACGCGGCTCTGCGGTGGCGTAACCGTACTCAAACGCCAGAACCGCTTCCTCAGAGAGAACGGAGTCCCAGACTTTGAACGGCCCCTGGCTATTGTGGACGTGATGCAGCGGCGTATAGGTTGAACCGTTGGCCTGGTTATGGATGACCGCGTGACGATGGAAGAACGTGCCGCGACCAGAATCTTCACCGGACAGACGGACGGAGATACCTTCGTCAACCAGTGTCGCATAGGCCAGGTTTTCCGCGCCGCCCCAGTCGAACAGTTTCTCGCCCGACGCCATCGCCTGACGGTCGTTGTAAATTTTTGCAACGCGGGCCTGCATTTCGATGGATTCCGGCACCGTACTGATGCGTTTGGCCAGTTCCTGCAGGCGCTTCATTTCGACCTTGTTCGGGTAGCTCTCATCCCATTCGTGGTTGAGGTACGGCGACCAGGTAAAAGAGTGCATATTCATCGGACGCCACTCTTTCACGACACACTCACCGGCATCCAGTGCGTCACGGTAGAGGTTCACCAGTTCGGTCGCGTCTTCCAGCGTCGCAACACCGTCATGCTCCAGCTTGTCAGCATAAATTTTGCGCGGGGTCGGATGCTTTTTGATTTTCTGGTACATCAGCGGCTGAGTTGCGCTCGGCTCGTCGGCTTCGTTATGGCCATGACGGCGATAGCAGACCAGGTCGATGAACACATCGCGTTTGAAGGTATTGCGGAAGTCCAGCGCCACACGGGTAACGAAAGCGACGGCTTCCGGGTCATCCGCGTTAACGTGGAAAATCGGTGCCTGCACCATTTTACCGATATCGGTACAATATGGCGTGGAGCGCGCATCAAGCGGGTTAGAGGTGGTGAAGCCCACCTGGTTGTTGATGACGATACGCACGGTACCGCCCACTTCATAACCGCGCGCTTTGGACATGTTCAGGGTTTCCTGAACCACGCCCTGACCTGTAACGGCCGCATCACCGTGAATCGTGATTGGCAGAACTTTGTTGCTGCTCGGCTCATCCAGGCGGTCAAGACGTGCACGCACGGACCCCATTACTACCGGGCTGACGATTTCAAGGTGCGACGGGTTAAACGCCAGCGCCAGGTGCACAAGCCCACCCTCGGTTTCAATATCGGATGAGAAACCCATATGGTATTTCACGTCACCCGTACCGAGGTGCTCTTTATGTTTACCCGCAAATTCGTCAAACAGATCCTGCGGTTTTTTACCCAGCACGTTAATGAGCACGTTCAGACGACCGCGGTGCGCCATACCCAGCACCACTTCGCGCGTGCCGCTTTTACCGGCATGGCGAATCATCTCTTTGAGCATCGGCACCAGCGCATCGCCGCCTTCCAGCGAAAAGCGTTTCGCGCCGGGGAATTTCGCGCCCAGATAACGCTCCATCCCTTCTGCCGCCGTCAGTTCGCTGAGGAAGCGTTTTTTCTCATCAGCGGTAAAGGAGGCTTTGCCAGCAACGGATTCGATACGCTGTTGGATCCAGCGTTTTTCTTCGGTGCTGGTAATGTGCATATATTCAGCACCGATGGAGCCGCAGTAGGTTTGTTTCAGGGCTGCGATCAAATCGCCAAGCTGCATCGTGTCTTTGCCGATGGCAAAAGAACCTACGTTGAACGTCTCCTGGAAGTCTGCCTCGGTCAGGTCATGGAATGACGGGTCGAGGTCTGCAACGCGCTCTTGTTGCCACAGTCCCAGCGGATCGAGATTGGCCTGCTGGTGACCGCGGAAACGATAGGCGTTAATGAGCTGCAGGACTTTTACCTGCTTCGCATTGGTGTCAGGGTCAGAAATGGAGGAAGAGTAACGTGAGGCATCCTTCGCCAGACGACGAAAATAATCACGTGTTTTGGAATGGAATTGATCCGGTTTCACTCCGGTGCCCGGTAACTCTTCAAACATGGAACGCCATGTCGCATCTACCGAGTCAGGATCGGTTAAGAAGTCTTCATAGAGCTGTTCTATCCAGCTCTGGTTCGAACCAGAGAGGTAAGAAGAGTCCAGCCAGGCTTTCAAAGCGCTGTTCTGCATCGTGATCCCTTAAGCATTGTTATGCTTACTTCGCCGTGGATAACTACAACGCGCGCGGCAGGGCGCACACGTCCCGGGGTTCACTTGCGAGCTCTTCTCTTTGTTGGCCCGCGAAGGAACCTTTAAAAACTGTCTGAATATTTTCCCTCACCCCTGCCCTCTCCCGGAGGGAGAGGGGGAAGAACGTGCGGCAGTTTTTAAAGGTCTCCTGCAATCTATTCCCTCTCCCCTTGGGGGAGAGGGTTAGGGTGAGGGGAAAAGCGCCCCTCTGACTTATGCGCTACGTTGCAACAACATCGACTTGATATGGCCGATGGCGCGCGTCGGGTTCAGTCCCTTCGGACAGACACTGACGCAGTTCATAATGCTATGGCAGCGGAATACGCTGAAAGCATCACTCAGCCCTTCCAGGCGGTTATCGGTCTCGGTATCACGACTGTCAATCAGGAAGCGATACGCGGCCAGCAGACCGGCTGGACCGATAAACTTATCCGGATTCCACCAGAACGACGGACAGGACGTGGAGCAGCATGCACAAAGGATACATTCGTACAGCCCATCGAGTTTTTCACGCTGTTCGGGCATCTGCAGATGCTCACGCGCAGGTGGATTTTGCCCATTATTCAATAAGTAAGGCTTAATCTTCTCATATTGGGCATAGAATTGCCCCATGTCCACAACCAAATCACGGATTACCGGCAGCCCCGGCAGTGGGCGAATCACAATCTTCTGCTTACCGTTGCCCAGCGCCGACAGCGGCGTAATACACGCCAGACCGTTTTTCCCGTTCATGTTGAGGCCGTCTGAACCGCATACCCCTTCGCGACAGGAGCGACGGAAAGAGAGACTCGGGTCTTTTTCTTTTAGCTGCATCAACGCATCGAGCAGCATCATGTCACGCCCTTCTTCCCCTTCCAGGGTGTAATCCTGCATGCGCGGAGCGTCGTCAACATCCGGGTTATAGCGATAAATTGAAAACTCGAATTTCATATTCCTGTCTCCGCATTAGTAAGTACGAATCTTCGGCGGGAAAGCCGGACGCAGTTTCGGTTCCATGTTGACGCTACGGCGCGTCATGGATTCCGTCTCTGGCAGATACAGGGAATGGCACAGCCAGTTTTCATCATCACGTTCCGGGAAGTCGAAGCGGCTATGCGCGCCACGGCTCTCGGTACGGAAGTTGGCAGATACCGCCGTTGCGTACGCGGTTTCCATCAGGTTATCCAGCTCCAGACATTCAACACGCTGGGTGTTAAATTCACTCGAGGTGTCATCCAGACGGGCATTTTTCAGGCGTTCGCGAATGACTTTCAGTTGCTCAAGACCTTTCGCCATCGCGTCGCCTTCACGGAAGACCGAGAAGTTATGCTGCATACATTCCTGCAACGCTTTACGAATGGTCACCGGATCTTCACCTGAACGGTTGTTGTTCCAACGGTTGAGACGCTCCAGCGAACCTTCAATGTCAGATTCACTCGCATCGCGCAGTACGCCCTGCTCAGCGATAGACTCTTGCAGATGCAGACCTGCCGCACGACCAAAGACCACAAGGTCAAGCAGGGAGTTGCCTCCCAGACGGTTGGCACCGTGCACCGATACGCAGGCAATTTCGCCCACTGCGAACAGGCCTGGGATCACCACATCTTCGCCCTGCGCGTTCACCGTCAGCGCCTGACCGGTCACTTTGGTCGGGATCCCGCCCATCATATAGTGGCAGGTCGGGATCACCGGGATCGGCTCTTTTACAGGATCGACGTGCGCAAAAGTACGGGACAGCTCCAGAATGCCAGGCAAACGCGACTCCAGCACCTCTTTACCGAGGTGGTCGAGTTTCAGTTTGGCGTGTGGCCCCCACGGACCGTCACAGCCACGACCTTCACGGATTTCAATCATGATGGAACGTGCCACCACATCACGACCCGCCAGGTCTTTTGCGTTCGGCGCATAGCGCTCCATGAAACGCTCACCATGTTTGTTTAAGAGATAGCCGCCTTCACCGCGGCAACCTTCGGTGACCAGCACCCCCGCCCCGGCGATACCGGTCGGGTGGAACTGCCACATTTCCATATCCTGCACCGGCACACCGGCACGCAGCGCCATACCAACGCCGTCGCCGGTATTGATGTGCGCGTTGGTGGTGGACTGGTAAATACGACCTGCGCCGCCCGTTGCCAGTACGGTCGCACGGGCTTTGAAGTAAACCACTTCACCGGTTTCAATGCACAGCGCGGTACAACCGACGACTGCACCATCCTGGTTTTTCACCAGATCCAGCGCGTACCACTCGGAAAAAATAGTAGTGTGGTTTTTAAGGTTTTGCTGATAAAGCGTATGCAATAACGCGTGACCGGTACGGTCAGCCGCCGCTGCGGTACGTGCAGCCTGCTCGCCACCGAAATTTTTCGACTGGCCGCCGAACGGACGCTGGTAGATGCGACCGTCATCGAGACGCGAAAATGGCAGGCCCATATGTTCCAGTTCCAGAATGGCTTCCGGACCGGTTTTACACATATATTCAATGGCATCCTGGTCGCCGATGTAATCGGAACCTTTTACCGTATCGTACATGTGCCATTCCCAGTTATCTTCGTGGGTATTGCCCAGCGCTACCGTAATGCCGCCCTGAGCGGATACAGTGTGAGAACGGGTTGGAAAAACTTTAGAAAGCAGCGCACAGGTCTGGCCGCTTTGGGAAATTTGTAACGCCGCGCGCATACCTGCGCCGCCTGCGCCAATAACGACAGCATCAAATTCTCTGACTGGCAGTTTCATCACACACCCCACACCACAACGAATCCATAAATAACGTAAGCCGCGAGTGCAACGACAATAGCCAGTTGCAGAATCAGACGCACAGCCAGCGGTTTAACGTAGTCGGTCAACACCTGCCACATGCCAATCCAGGCATGAATCAAAATGGAGAACAGTGCCAGCAGGGTGAAGACTTTCGTGAAGGCGGATGAGAAGAAGCCTGTCCAGACTTGCCAGGTAATATCGCCAGTGATAGCGAAAAAACCGACCATATAGATGATATAGAGCGTCAGGACGATTGCGGTAGCACGGACCAGAATGAAGTCATGTACGCCGTTGCGTCCTAATGCGGAGGCGTTGCTTACCATACGAGGACTCCTGCGAGAAGTGAAAGCACGACAGTAATTGCAAATGACACGTTGGCGGAACGTTTTCCTGCCTCAAAAGTTTCTTCCAGCCAGCCAAAATCCATCAGCATGTGGCGAATACCGCCAACCGCATGGTAAGCCAGTGCAGTCAGAATGCCCCACAAAATGAATTTAACAAAAAAACCACTCATAATAGCGGAGGCAGACTGGAAGCCTTCTTCGGATGACAGCGACAGGCCCAGTAACCACAGCAGGATACCGACCGCCACAAAGGTGATGACGCCGGAAACGCGGTGAAGAATGGACGCTATTGCCGTAACAGGAAACCGGATCGTTGCGAGATCCAGATTAACAGGTCTTTGTTTTTTCACATTTTTTATCATGAATAACGCCCACATGCTGTTCTTATAGTTTCCTTCCTCCGGTCTGCTTGCGGGTCAGACAGCGTCCTTTTCTATAACTGCGCGTAATGCAAAATTTCAGCTTCCAGATGCGAAACGACAGGTTACAACGCTGGGTGGCTCGGGATTGCAGGGTATTCCGGAGACCTGGCGGCAGTATAGGTCGTTCACAAAATCATTACAATTATCCTACATATAGTTTGTCGGGTTTTATGCTGAACAGTGATCAGGGTCACGATAACAACATTATTTTAAAATTTAATCATCTGATTTGACAAAAGTTAAACATTCTTGTTACAAACTTCATCAGAAGAGAGATATAATTCGCAAAAGTTATGGGGTCTATCTTTCACCTGCAAATAAGTTATGCAACAGTGTGATGAAGTTGACCGAATTAATCAGGACAGTTATTAGTGATAGCAGGTTTGACAAAATCCGACTGCTAAGAACCTGATTTGTTGCTGTTTTGACTGTACTTTCAATGTGTACCTGCTAGCGCCCATCGCTCTGTACCCTGGTTTTTCCTCTCATCAGAGCAGCGAGCCAAATAATAATCTGGTAGCGTTAAAAGGCAGTTTGAATGCAAATCCGGTAACAGGTAGTCTTAAGCAATAAGGCGCTAAGGAGACCGTAAATGGCTGATAAAAAAGCAAACATCACCTATAATGGTGACGCTGCTATTGAACTGGATGTGCTAAAGGGCACGCTCGGTCAGGATGTTATTGATATCCGTAGTCTCGGTTCAAAAGGTGTATTCACTTTTGACCCAGGTTTCACCTCTACCGCATCATGCGAATCCAAAATCACCTTCATTGATGGCGACGAAGGTATCCTGTTGCATCGTGGTTTCCCGATTGACCAACTGGCCACCGATTCCAACTATCTCGAAGTCTGCTATATCCTGCTGTACGGCGAAAAACCGACGCAGGAGCAATACGATGAGTTCAAACTCACCGTCACTCGCCACACAATGATTCACGAGCAGATTACCCGTCTGTTCCATGGCTTCCGTCGTGACTCTCATCCGATGGCGGTTCTGTGCGGCGTCACCGGCGCGCTGGCGGCGTTCTACCATGACTCTCTGGATGTGAACAATCCGCGTCACCGTGAGATTGCAGCCTTCCGCCTGCTGTCTAAAATGCCGACCGTGGCAGCGATGTGTTACAAATATTCTATCGGTCAACCTTTCGTTTATCCGCGTAACGACCTCTCCTACGCCGGTAACTTCCTGCATATGATGTTCGCCACTCCGTGCGAAAGCTACGAAGTGAACCCGGTGCTGGAACGCGCAATGGACCGTATTCTGATCCTGCACGCTGACCATGAGCAGAACGCCTCGACTTCCACCGTCCGTACCGCAGGCTCCTCTGGCGCCAACCCGTTTGCCTGTATCGCTGCGGGTATTGCCTCCCTGTGGGGACCGGCGCACGGCGGCGCGAACGAAGCCGCACTGAAAATGCTCGAAGAGATCAGCACCGTTAAACACATTCCGGAATTCCTGCGTCGCGCCAAAGACAAGAACGATTCGTTCCGTCTGATGGGCTTCGGTCACCGTGTCTACAAGAACTATGACCCGCGCGCGACCGTTATGCGTGAAACCTGCCACGAAGTATTGCGTGAGCTGGGTACCAAAGACGATCTGCTGGAAGTGGCAATGGAACTTGAGCATATCGCGCTCAACGACCCGTACTTCATCGAGCGTAAGCTGTACCCGAACGTGGACTTCTACTCCGGTATCATCCTTAAAGCGATGGGCATTCCGTCTTCCATGTTTACCGTTATCTTCGCGATGGCGCGTACCGTGGGCTGGATTGCGCACTGGAACGAAATGCACGACGACGGCATTAAAATTGCCCGTCCGCGTCAGTTGTACACCGGTTATGAAAAACGCGATTTCAAAACCGATCTCGAAAAGCACTAAGCTGCTGTTAGTAAAAAACCCGCTGCGGCGGGTTTTTTATTGGCTGCCGTCTGGCGGCAAGAATTCACGCCAAAACCAGTGGCCCGGCTAAGCAGAATTACTTCTGACACCCCGGACACCCATAAAACGGACGCGAAGAGAGCGTCGATTTTTCGATTATCCCCCCGCAGCGCTCGCAGACCTGCCCGGCCCGGTGAAAAACGTTAAAGCGAAATAGCGCCCCGTGATGGTGGTTTTCATCCACCCTGCCGCGCGTCTGGTAGGAAAGGCGCGGAATGTCGAGCAGCGCCTGGGCCAGCGTGTCGAGCTGGGCCTCATTAAGATCAATCGCTTTATGCTGCGGCGCAAGGGCGGCATGCCACAGGATTTCCACGCGCAAGTAGTTCCCCAGTCCGGCGAGAAACGCCTGATCAAGCAGCAAACCGGAAAACTGGCGACGACAAAACCGGGGAGATAATAACCGCGATTTGACCTGTTCGACGGTCAGTGACATATCCAGCACATCCGGTCCTACGCGCTGTAAGAAAGGGTGAACGGCCAGCTCGTCGGCGGTCAGTATCTCAATATCAGAGGCGCTATAGAGCAAAATGGCTTTGTCTTTCGCCGCCAGCCGTACACGCAGCACACGGTTGGTTTCTGTCACCTCTCCCGCTTCAACCACCCGCCAGACGCCATACAACTGGTTGTGGCTGTACATCGTCATGCCATTGGAAAAGTGGGTCAGCAACGCTTTACCCCGGGTTTCAATGCGTTCAACGCACTCACCAACCAGCGTCGGCGCGAAAGAGTGAAGATGGGGAAAGGCAAACCAGACATCCGTGAGCGGTTTACCTTTGATGGCCGCTTCAAGACTATCTGCAGCACGGCGAATTTCAGGACCTTCTGGCATCACAACATCCTTTTAATTTTCTGCACTCACAACAACATCATACTGCTCGAAAGCTTCACGCAGGCGATGGGCAAATGCCAGCGCATGTTCACCGTCGCCATGCAGGCAGACGGTTTGCGCACGCAGCTCAACATCACGCCCGTTGATGCTTTTTACCTTGCCGGATAAGACCATCCCCAGCGTTTGCGTCAGCGCGGTCTCGTCATCGGTAATCAGTGCCCCCGGCTGTGAACGTGGCACCAGCGTGCCATCGTCCTGATAACCGCGATCGGCAAACACTTCCTCGCGCGTGGTAAGTTGAAGGTGTTTTGCGGCGCGAATAAGCTCACTACCCGCAAGACCGACCAGAATCAACGCCGGGTCACAGTCGCGCACCGCGCGGGCGATAGCTTCCGCCAGCATGGGATCGACGGCGGCCTGGTTATACAGCATGCCGTGCGGTTTGACATGAACCATGCGTCCCCCTTCGGCACGCACAATCGCCGCCAGCGCGCCGCACTGGTAAAGCGTCTGCGCGTAGACGGTCTGTGGGGGTAACTGCATCGCCGTGCGGCCAAAATTCTCCCGGTCAGGAAAGCTCGGGTGTGCCCCCACCGCCACGCCATTTTTCAACGCCTCCTGCACACATTCGCGCATGGTTTGCGCATCGCCCGCATGAAAGCCACAGGCGATATTCGCTGAGGAGACCAGTTTCAGGAGCGCGGCATCATTGCCGCCCCCTTCCCCCAGATCGGCGTTTAAATCAATTTTCATTACGCAGCCGCCACGACAGTTGTTCCAGGTAACGTTGCTGATCCTGGCGCGCCGCCAGCGCCTCTTCCAGCGTACAAGGGATAAAATGGATAGGATGCCCAAGAGGGATCTGCGCCAGATGGTACATGTCGGCCTCGATAATGCAGGCGATCCGCGGGTAACCGCCCGTTGTCTGAGCATCATTCATTAACACGATGGGTTGCCCATTCGGCGGCACCTGTACCACGCCAGGTAAAAGCCCGTGCGACACCAGCTCGCGATCGGTGGCACGTATTAACTTATGGCCCTGCAAACGGTATCCCATACGGTTACTTTGCGGATCGAGATGCCATGGCACGCGCCAGAAGGCCTCCTGCGAGTGCTGATCAAACTCCCGATACTCCGGCCCTGGCAGTGCGCGAATGCGGTTACCCCAAAGCAACTGCTTCACCCCTTGTGGCCCCTTAAAGTTCTGCGTAACAGCCCGCAACGGGATTTCGTCGCCATCACGCAGCAAGCGGCCTTCCAGCCCACCTAGCCCGGTTTTTAAATCCGTACTGCAGGAGCCCAGGACTTCCGGCACGTTCAGTCCACCGGCCACGGCCAGATAACTGCGCATGCCGTGCTGCGGCCGTTTCAGTACCAGCTTTTGCCCAGCCAGGACCGGGTAGCGCCAGCCCGTCCAGACAGCTTTGCCGTCAAGTTTGGCTTCACACCCCGCGCCCGTCAGCGCAAACCACGTCGCTTCGTTAAACTGCACTTCACACTGACCGAGCGTTATCTCAAGGCCTGGGGCATCGCCGTCGTTACCGACCAGCGCGTTGGCGATGTGCAGCGCCGGGCCATCCAGCGCGCCACAATAGCTGACGCCGGATTGCCGCAGCCCCACGCGTTTACCTGCCTGGATTGTGGTGTAGATACCCGCACGAAGAATTTTCAGCATATGCCCTCCTTACGCGGGATAAACCGCAGCGTGTCACCGGGGCGAAGCAATACAGGTTCTGAAAGCGACGGATTAAACAGCGGCAGTTCGGTGCGGCCAATCAGGTTCCAGCCCCCCGGCGTTTCGAGCGGATAGATCCCCGTTTGCGCCCCGCCAATGGCAACAGAACCGGCAGGCACACGCACGCGAGGTTCGGCGCGACGCGGCGTGGCGAGGTTTTCCGGCAGACCGCCCAGATACGGGAAGCCCGGCTGGAATCCTAAAAACCACACCACATAATCAATGGAAGAGTGCAACTCAACGACCTGTTTCTGCGTCAGCCCGGTATGGCGCGCCACATCAGGCAGATCCGGCCCGGCTTCGCCGCCATAAATGACCGGGATATCGATTGTGCGCGATTCAGGCTCCAGCGCTTCGCTCTCTTCCCACCAGCGCTGTAAACGCTCAATGGCATCCAGCGCCAGGGTTTGCGGATCGCGCAATACCACGGTGATGTTATTCATTCCAGGAATAGCTTCAACCACATCGGGCACATCCGCCAGACGCTGCGTTAAGCGCCAGATACGTTTTTGCGTCGCCAATGTGACGGGAGGCTCCAGCTCCAGCACCACCGCCGTTTCACCTAACAGATAACAACGTGCTCTCTGCACTGTCCCGCTCCTTATGCCGGATTCGGAATATCAATAAATGTCACGTCCAGATCGGTATTCTCCGTCAGCCATTCGCTCAGTGCACGAATACCGCCGCGCTCGGTGGCATGATGACCTGCCGCGTAAAAATGCAGGTTCTGCTCACGCGCCGAGTGAATGGTTTGCTCAGAGACTTCTCCGGTAATAAACGCGTCAACGCCAAAACGGGCAGCGTTATCGATAAAGCCTTGACCACCGCCGGTGCACCAGGCGACGCGCTTAATCAGCTCGGGCCCGGTATCACCGCTCCACAGTGGCCTGCGCCCAAGACGCGCTTCAATCCAGGATGCCAGTTCCAGCCCCGGTACCGGCATTGCCAGTTCGCCCCACGGCAGCAGCGCATCACCGTCAACGGTGCCCATCACCGTGATCCCCAGCAGCGAGGCCAACTGGACGTTATTGCCCAGCTCCGGGTGCGCATCCAGCGGCAGATGCCAGCCGTAGAGGTTGATATCATTCGCCAGCAGCGTTTTCAGGCGATTGCGCTTCATGCCACGAATGATCGCCGGTTCGTTTTTCCAGAAATAACCATGGTGCACAATCACCGCGTCGGCTTCCTGGCGTACCGCTTCATCAAGCAATGCCTGGCTTGCCGTCACACCGGTGATGATTTTTTTGACGGTTTCGCGTCCCTCAACCTGTAGGCCATTCGGACCGTAATCGCTGAACGCCGCACTGTTGAGTTTTTCGTTGATCAGTTTTTCCAGTTCGGTATTTTTCATCGTCACTCTCTTTACGGTTTACGGGCGGCTTCATAGGCCGCAAGCGTCGCAGCCCGTGCCTGTTTGTGTTCCACTATCGGGCGCGGATAATTCAGAGAAATGCCTCTTTTATCCGCCCATGTCCAGGGGTCGTGAATAGCCTTACCCGGGACAGCAGCCAGTTCAGGGATCCACCGCCGAATAAATTCGCCATCGCTATCAAACCGTTCCCCCTGAGTCGTAGGGTTAAAAATACGGAAATAGGGTGCGGCATCGGTTCCCGTCGACGCCGCCCATTGCCAGCCGCCGTTATTCGCAGCCAGGTCGCCATCGACAAGTTGCGTCATAAAATAACGCTCGCCCAAACGCCAGTCGAGCAAGAGATCTTTGACCAGAAAGCTGGCAACGATCATCCGCAAGCGGTTATGCATCCAGCCAGTGCTCTTCAACTGGCGCATGGCCGCATCCACAATCGGATAACCCGTTCTCCCCTCCTCCCAGGCGCGAAGCTGCTCCGGATGGTCTTTCCATTGCACCTTATCCGTCCACGAAATGAAAGGACGATGCTTACATAAATCAGGATGATAAGTCATCAAATGGCGATAAAACTCCCGCCAGATCAGCTCGTTTAACCATACGGATCCAGCGCCGCCGTTCAAGGCATCGGGCTGCTCGGCCAGCAGACGATGCAAACATTGTCGCGGCGAAAGAACCCCTAACGCCAGGCAGGCAGAAAGGCGGCTGGTGCCTTCAATTGCAGGAAAATCCCGCTGTTGCTCGTAAGCGGCGGCGTGCTGCTGGCAAAAAGCGCGCAGGCGTTGAATTGCCGTTTTTTCATCCACCGCAAACAGGGTTGAATCAAATTCTTCTTGCGGATAATCGAACGTCAATGTCGCAAGCGGCCCGTCTAATGCGCCCCCCGTCCGAATATCTGGTGCGCCAACGCATGCGGGTAGCTCATCTTTCAGTCGCCGCAAAAAGGCGTTTTTATAGGGTGTAAAGACTTTGTACATTTCATGATTGCCGGTCACAACGCTGCCTGGCGCCAGCATTACGCTGTCATCAAATCCCTGGCAGGCGACATCGACAAGCGCCTTTTCCACCGCCGCGTCACGCTGGCGTTCGTTCACTTCGTACTGGTAGTTATAGAAAAGATGGCTGACCTTTTCTTCAGCGCACACCGCCGTCACGGTATCAACGCTGGCGGCAAAATCGTCTACTTCCCGGTAAATTAACGGAATGCCTCTCTCCGCCAGTGCCTGCTGGAGTGCGTTGAGGTGAGTGGCGAGAAATGCAGCCTGCCGTGGGGCCATCGCATGTTTTTTCCACTGTCCCGGCGTGGCAATAAACAGGGCTTTGACACTGGCGTCGCGATCATTGCAGGCGGCAGCGAGGGCATAATTATCATGTACGCGCAAATCCGCGCGAAACCAGACCAGATGGGTGGTCATAACTCTCCAGGTAACAGATATCCGTCAGAAAATGTCGATAGTGTGTTAAAGGAAGGTTGCGAGTGCAAGCAGAGCTTACGCCTCAAAACAACAGCGTGGGTTAAGTGTAGCGGGTGAATGTAACGCGCCGCAGGATGACGCACATAATCTGACGAATGAACATGCATCGCCCTGCACAGGATTCGCGACTTTCACCGATGAGTTGCGGCTCCTGAAAGGTAAAAAAAACCGCTACGTCAAAAACGTAGCGGTTTTTTTATTGCTGAGTGTAATCAATTGATCAATAAAAATCGCAGGTCACTTTTTCGGCCTGAGCCATCCAAACCGGTTTATCGCTGGTTTTAGCCCAGACGCGATGCAGATAGCTGTAAAAACGTGCGCGGTCTTTCCAGAACATCATTACCGGCAATGCCAGTACGCCAGCCAGCACGGCGAAAATGCGACGCATCAGGACGATATGAACTGGAAATGTTTTATATACGGTCATAATTCTCTCCCCTTTGTTGGCCGGTAACATTCACCGGAAAAATGTTCCCCCATGACAGAGATCATTGATGGATCCTGTGGGGCGCATCTGAATCTGGTTAAAATAGTACCGTTTTGTTTGTAATTTTACTACTCATCCGACCACTTTTTTTTGCCATTTCTGGCGTTATTTACATTCACGCCGTAATTAAGTTACATAAAAGTTAAATTAATACTAACCATTAGTTAAAATGTGGTTTTATTCATTTTTATATTTTTTTTACACCCGCCCGGCTGATTTTTGCGAAATATTTGCACGCAAAATCCTACCCTCACTGCAATCCCTAAAACACCTGGAGGTGGATTGTGAGTGCAGGCGTCGTAACCGGCATCGTGCTGGTTTTCCTGTTGTTGGGCTATCTGGTCTATGCCCTGATTAACGCGGAGGCTTTCTGATGGCAGCCCAGGCGTTTTTACTGATTGCCAGCTTTTTACTGGTCCTGTTTATTCTTGCTCGCCCGCTCGGGACGTTACTGGCGAAGATGATCGTCGGCGCTTCCCTTCCTGGCGTATCCACTCTGGAAACCGGGCTATGGCGGATGATGGGGATTGATTCCCGCGAAATGGGCTGGTTCCAGTATCTGATGGCGATATTGTGGCTCAATATTTTCGGGCTGGTACTGCTGTTCGTCATGCTGATGTTGCAGGGCATCCTGCCTTTTAACCCGCAACAGTTCCCTGGCTTGTCATGGCATCTGGCGCTGAACACCGCCGTGAGTTTCGTGACGAACACCAACTGGCAATCCTATTCGGGTGAAACCACTCTGAGCTATTTTAGCCAGATGGTAGGACTCACGGTACAAAACTTCCTCTCCGCCGCTACCGGTATTGCGGTCATTTTCGCCCTGATCCGCGCATTTTCTCGCCATAGTGTGACGACGCTCGGAAATGCCTGGGTCGATTTAACCCGCATTACCCTGTGGGTGCTGCTGCCACTGTCGCTGATCCTTGCGCTGATCTTTATTCAACAAGGCGCTTTGCAAAACGTCCTGCCCTATCAGCCTTTTACCTCCATTGAAGGGGCAAAACAGCTATTACCGATGGGGCCGGTTGCCTCGCAGGAAGCCATTAAAATGCTGGGAACCAACGGCGGCGGCTTCTTTAATGCCAACTCCTCGCACCCGTTTGAAAACCCTACGGCGTTAACCAACTTCCTGCAGATGCTGGCAATCTTTTTAATCCCGGCGGCGCTGTGCTTCGCCTTTGGTGATGCTGTCAGCGATCGCCGTCAGGGACACGCCATTTTGTGGGCGATGTCGATAATCTTCGTCATTTGCGTTGCCGTGGTCATGTGGGCCGAATGGCAGGGTAATCCGCACTTCCTGACATTAGGCGGTGACAGCGCCATCAATATGGAAGGAAAAGAGAGCCGCTTCGGCATTCTTGCCAGTAGCCTTTTTGCGGTCATCACCACATCAGCTTCCTGCGGTGCCGTTAACGCCATGCATGACTCCTTTACCGCGCTGGGCGGGATGGTGCCCATGTGGCTGATGCAAATCGGCGAGGTGGTATTTGGCGGCGTGGGCTCCGGCTTATACGGCATGTTGCTGTTTGTATTGCTGGCGGTGTTTATTGCCGGGCTGATGATTGGCCGTACCCCGGAATACCTCGGCAAAAAGATCGATGTGCGCGAAATGAAAATGACCGCGCTGGCGATCCTCGTCACCCCTGCCCTTGTGTTGATTGGCACCGCGCTGGCAATGATGACCGAGGCGGGACGCAGCGGCATGCTCAACCCGGGTATCCACGGTTTTAGCGAAGTGCTGTATGCCGTCTCCTCTGCTGCGAATAACAACGGCAGCGCCTTTGCTGGCCTGAGCGCGAATACGCCGTTCTGGAACTGTCTGCTGGCGTTCTGCATGTTCATTGGTCGCTTCGGCATCATTGTGCCGGTCATGGCGATTGCCGGGTCGCTGGTCAACAAGAAAATCCAGCCCGCCAGTACCGGGACGCTTCCGACGCACGGCGCGCTGTTTATCGGCCTGCTGATCGGTACCGTACTGCTGGTTGGTGCCCTGACCTTTATTCCTGCACTGGCCCTGGGTCCGGTGGCGGAATACCTCTCTTTACGCTGATTTGCGGAGTATTTGTCATGAGTCGCAAACAAATGGCCCTGCTCGAACCGACGCTGGTGCGTCAGGCGCTGATTGATTCCATTACCAAACTGAGTCCGCATATCCAGTGGCGCAATCCGGTTATGTTTATCGTCTGGATTGGCAGCGTGCTGACTACGCTGCTGGCGATTGCGATGGCGAGCGGGTATCTCGACGGCAGCGCCTGGTTTACCGGCGCGGTCAGTCTGTGGCTGTGGTTTACCGTACTGTTCGCCAACTTCGCAGAAGCGCTGGCGGAAGGTCGCAGTAAAGCGCAGGCCAACAGCCTGAAAGGAGTGAAGAAAACGGCCTTCGCCCGCAAATTACGCGCACCGCAGCATGATGCACAAATCGACCACATTCCCGCTGCTGATTTGCGTAAAGGTGACGTGGTGCTGGTGGAAGCGGGCGACATTATTCCCTGCGACGGGGAAGTCATTGAGGGCGGCGCGTCGGTGGATGAAAGCGCCATTACCGGCGAGTCCGCGCCGGTTATCCGCGAGTCCGGCGGCGATTTCGCCTCCGTGACCGGCGGTACGCGCATTCTCTCCGACTGGCTGGTGATTCAGTGTAGCGTGAACCCTGGCGAAACCTTCCTTGACCGGATGATTGCCATGGTGGAAGGTGCCCAGCGCCGTAAGACGCCCAATGAGATCGCGCTGACCATTCTGCTGGTGGCACTGACCATTGTCTTCCTGCTGGCAACCGCCACCCTGTGGCCATTCTCGGTCTACGGCGGCACGCCGGTCAGCGTCACCGTTCTTGTGGCCCTGCTGGTCTGCCTGATCCCGACCACCATCGGCGGTTTGCTGTCGGCCATCGGCGTCGCCGGGATGAGCCGTATGCTCGGCGCCAATGTGATTGCCACCAGCGGGCGCGCCGTAGAAGCCGCAGGTGATGTCGACGTACTGCTGCTGGATAAAACCGGCACCATCACACTCGGTAACCGCCAGGCCTCCGAGTTCCTGCCTGCAAACGGCGTAGATGAAAAAACCCTGGCCGACGCTGCACAACTCTCTTCGCTGGCGGATGAAACGCCGGAAGGCCGCAGCATTGTGATACTGGCAAAGCAGCGCTTTAACCTGCGTGAGAGGGATGTACAAAGTCTGCAGGCGACGTTTGTCCCCTTTACCGCGCAGACCCGTATGAGTGGTATTAACGTGCAAGGGCGCATGATCCGCAAAGGCTCAGTGGATGCCATTCGTCGTCATATTGAGGCTAACAACGGTCAGTTCCCGGCCGATGTCGAGCAGCGTGTGGAACAGGTGGCGCGTCTCGGGGCCACACCACTGGTGGTGGCGGAAGGGGCTCGTGTCCTGGGGGTGATTTCACTCAAAGATATCGTCAAAGGCGGCATCAAAGAGCGTTTCGCCCAACTGCGGAAAATGGGCATCAAGACGGTCATGATCACCGGGGATAACCGTCTTACTGCCGCCGCTATCGCCGCCGAAGCCGGGGTGGATGATTTCCTGGCCGAAGCAACCCCGGAAGCAAAACTGGCGCTGATTCGCCAGTATCAGTCAGAAGGCCGTCTGGTGGCGATGACCGGGGATGGCACTAACGACGCCCCGGCACTGGCGCAGGCGGATGTTGCGGTTGCCATGAATTCCGGGACCCAGGCCGCAAAAGAGGCTGGCAACATGGTGGATCTGGACTCTAACCCCACCAAGCTGATTGAGGTGGTGCATATTGGCAAGCAGATGCTGATGACCCGTGGTTCGTTGACCACATTCAGTATCGCCAACGACGTGGCGAAATATTTTGCCATCATCCCCGCAGCCTTTGCCGCCACCTACCCGCAGCTCAATGCGCTGAATGTGATGCATCTGCACTCCCCGGCATCGGCCATTCTGAGTGCGGTTATTTTCAATGCCCTGATCATTGTCTTTTTGATCCCGCTGGCGTTGAAAGGGGTGAGCTACAAACCGTTGACCGCCTCCGCCATGCTGCGCCGCAACCTGTGGGTTTATGGATTGGGCGGACTGGTGGTGCCATTTATCGGCATCAAAATTATTGACCTGTTGCTGACCCTGTTCGGCCTGGTGTAAGAGGGATAAAAAAATGGCTTTGATTCGTCCGGCATTTGTACTCTTAATTGTACTGACGTTGATTACCGGCGGGCTTTACCCGCTGGTTACTACGGCGCTGGGGCAGTGGTTATTTCAGACACAGGCCAACGGTTCGCTTATTCGTGAGGGAGACGATGTGGTTCGCGGCTCCCGCCTGATTGGGCAGAATTTCACCGCAGCGGGATATTTTCATGGCCGCCCTTCCGCCACCGCCGATGCGCCTTATAATCCGATGGCGTCCGGTGGGAGTAATCTGGCAGCCAGTAACCCGGAGCTGGATAAAGAAGTGGCTGCGCGCGTTGCCCAGTTGCGTCAGGAAAACCCCCAGGCTGATACCCGTGTGCCGGTGGAACTGATAACAACATCGGCCAGCGGTCTGGACAACAATCTGACGCCACAGGCTGTGGAATGGCAAATCCCGCGTGTTGCTCAGGCTCGCAATCTGCCCGCACAGACCGTTGCCCGGTTAGTAGAACAAAACACCACTCACCCGCTTTTCGATTTTATTGGCCAGCCGGTGGTGAATATCGTTGAACTGAATCTGGCGCTGGATGCGCTCAAGGATAAATAAGTCATGACAGACGAGCCTTTGCGCCCGGACCCCGACAGACTGCTGGAACATGCGGCGACGGATCATCGTGGCAAACTGAAAATCTTCTTCGGTGCCTGTGCTGGCGTAGGGAAGACGTTTGCCATGTTGCAGGAAGCACAGCGGCTACGGGCGCAGGGGCTGGATATTCTGGTGGGCGTGGTGGAAACCCACGGGCGCAAGGAGACCGCCGCCCTGCTCAATGGGCTGGCGGTGCTGCCGCCAAGGCGTATTGCCCATCGCGCTCGCCTGATTCAGGAGTTTGACCTTGACGCCGCCCTTGCGCGGCGTCCGGCATTGATACTGATGGACGAGCTGGCGCACAGCAACGCGCCTGGCTCCCGTCATCCGAAACGCTGGCAGGATGTGGAAGAGCTGCTGGAAGCGGGCATTGATGTGCTGACCACCGTGAATGTGCAACATCTGGAAAGTCTGAATGATGTGGTCAGTGGCGTCACCGGCGTACAGGTGCGCGAAACGGTACCCGACCCCTTCTTTGACGCTGCGGACGAAATTGTGCTGGTCGACCTTCCGCCAGACGATTTACGCCAGCGCCTGCACGAAGGCAAAGTCTATATTGGCGGTCAGGCCGAACGCGCTATCGAGCATTTCTTTCGCAAAGGCAACCTCATCGCCTTGCGTGAACTGGCCCTGCGCCGTACAGCCGACCGTGTTGACGACCAGATGCGCGCCTGGCGCGACCGTCTTGGGGATGAAAAAGTCTGGCACACGCGCGACGCGATCCTGCTCTGCGTCGGTCACGGTTCTGGTAATGAGAAACTGATCCGCACCGCTGCCCGTCTGGCGGCAAAACTGGGCAGCGTCTGGCACGCGGTGTATGTGGAAACCCCGGCCCTGCACCGTTTGCCCGAACAACAGCGTCGGGCGATCCTCGCCTCATTGCACCTGGCGCAGGAGCTGGGCGCGGAGACCGCAACCCTCTCCGATCCGGCAGAAGATAAAGCCATATTGCGCTACGCCCGTGAGCATAACCTCGGCAAAATCCTTATCGGCAGACGTAATAAACGACGCTGGTTTGGCGCGGAATCTTTTGCTGACCGGCTGGCGCGCCGCGCGCCGGATCTCGATCTGGTGATCATTGCGCCAGATGACGCCCCCGTAGCGCTGCCGTCCCGCCCCGGCGACAGCCGTCCATTTATGGAAAAATGGCGCGTCCAGTTAAAAGGGTGTCTGGTGGCCGTTGCTCTGTGCGCTGCTATTACACTGATTGCGATGCAGTGGCTAATAGCCTTTGACGCCGCCAACCTCGTGATGGTCTATCTGCTTGGCGTGGTGGTGGTCGCGCTGCTGTATGGCCGCTGGCCGTCAGCATTTGCCACAGTGATCAATGTCGTCAGCTTTGATCTCTTTTTTATTGCGCCGCGCGGTACGCTGGCCGTTTCTGATGTGCAATATCTGCTGACGTTTGGCGTGATGCTGACGGTTGGCCTGGTGATTGGCAACCTTACCGCCGGTGTGCGCTATCAGGCGCGCGTCGCCCGCTACCGTGAACAGCGTACGCGCCACCTGTATGAGATGTCGAAAGCGCTGGCCACCGGGCGCAGTGAAGCCGATATCGCCACAACCAGCGAGGCGTTTATTCGCTCAACATTTGATGCCCGCAGCCAGGTCTTGCTGCCCGATCATTCGGGAAAACTGGTCGCCGTTACCCAGACACAGGGCATCAGCCCGTGGGATGATGCTATCGCTCGCTGGAGTTTTGATAAGGGACAGCCAGCGGGTGCCGGTACCGACACCCTCCCCGGCGTGCCCTATCAGATTTTGCCATTAAAAAGCGCACAGAAAACACACGGTTTACTGATTGTGGAACCGGCAAACTTGCGCCTGCTGATGATCCCCGAACAGCAGCGCCTGCTGGAAACCTTTACCTTGCTGGTCGCCAGCGCGCTGGAGCGCCAGGCGCTCGCCACCAGCGAAGAGCAGGCACGCCTTGCCAGTGAACGGGAAAGCATACGTAACTCCTTGCTGGCGGCACTCTCTCATGATCTGCGCACGCCGCTTACCGTGCTGTTTGGCCAGGCTGAAATCCTGACCCTGGACCTTGCCAGCGAAGGGTCAAAACACGCGCCTCAGGCCAGCGAAATTCGTCAGCATGTGCTCAATACCACCCGGCTTGTGAACAATCTGCTGGATATGGCGCGCATTCAGTCCGGCGGTTTTAATCTTAAAAAAGAGTGGCTGACGCTGGAAGAAGTGGTGGGAAGCGCGCTGAAAACCCTCGAACCCGGTCTTGGCGAGCGCCATATTGCGCTGAACCTCCCCGACCCGCTGATGCTGGTACACGTCGATGGGCCGTTGTTTGAACGCGTACTGATTAATTTGCTGGAAAATGCCGTTAAATACGCCGGGCATAATGCGAATATCGGTATCGATGCCCGACATGATGATTCGCGGCTGACACTTGAAGTGTGGGATAACGGGCCGGGTATTCCCGCCGGGCAGGAAGAGGCGATTTTTGCTAAATTTGCACGCGGCAGCAAAGAGTCGGCTATTCCCGGCGTAGGCTTAGGGCTGGCCATCTGCGAGGCGATTGTCGAGGTGCATGGCGGCACGATTTCTGCCGCCAACCGCCCGGAAGGCGGCGCCAGTTTTTATGTTACACTGCCGCTGGAACCGCCACCGCAACTGGATGAATTAGCCGAGGATTTGTGATTAACGTTCTCATCGTTGAAGATGAACAGGCCATACGTCGTTTTCTGCGTGCTGCGCTGGAAGCCGAGGGGTTGCGCGCCTGGGAAGCCGAAACACTGCAGCGTGGCCTTATCGAAGCCGCAACGCGCAAACCGGACCTTGTGATCCTCGATTTAGGCCTGCCGGACGGTGATGGCATTGATTTCATCCGCGATCTGCGTCAGTGGAGCCAGATTCCGGTT
Organism: Citrobacter sp. BDA59-3; assembly: GCF_015167655.1. Lineage (NCBI taxonomy): Bacteria > Pseudomonadati > Pseudomonadota > Gammaproteobacteria > Enterobacterales > Enterobacteriaceae > Citrobacter > Citrobacter sp. BDA59-3. Next base: position 1,515,191 of record NZ_CP063427.1, on the reverse strand, counting down.
ATCGTGCTATCCGCGCGAACCGAAGAGAGCGACAAGATTGCCGCGCTGGATGCCGGGGCTGACGATTATCTGAGTAAACCCTTTGGTATCGGGGAATTGCAGGCGCGCCTGCGCGTAGCGCTTCGCCGCAATGCAGGTATGCAACAAAGCGATCCCCTGGTGAGCTTTTCAGATATTCAGGTTGATCTCGCCAACCGCCGTATTATGCGGGCGGGTGAAGAGCTGCATCTTACCCCTATCGAGTTTCGTCTGCTGGCCGTGTTACTCAATAACCACGGTAAGGTGTTGACCCAACGCCAGTTGTTAAGCCAGGTCTGGGGACCAAACGCCGTTGAGCATAGTCACTATTTACGCATCTATATGGGCCATCTTCGTCAGAAGCTGGAAGCCGATCCTGCACGTCCCCGCCATTTATTGACAGAAACCGGCATTGGCTATCGATTTATGCTGTAGAAAAGAATCAGGCCCTGAACAGGGCCTGATGAGGATTACGCGTTTTTCAGCACTTCACTGACAATTTCTACCGCTTCTTTCTCAATCAGCTTACGGTGTTCTTCACCGAGGAAGCTTTCGCAGTAAATTTTGTAGGCGTCTTCTGTACCTGACGGACGGGCAGCGAACCAGCCGTTGTCGGTCATCACTTTCAAACCACCGATAGACGCGCCGTTACCCGGAGCGGCCGTCAGACGTGCGGTGATGGGATCCCCCGCCAGCGTGCTGGCACTGACCATTTCCGGAGAAAGTTTGGACAATGCCGCTTTCTGTGCGGAGGTTGCGCTGGCACCCAGACGGTTGTAGCTCGGCGCGCCGAAACGTGCGGCCAGCTCATCGTAATGTTGCTGCGGGTTTTTACCCGTAACCGCAGTGATTTCCGCCGCCAGCAGGCACATGATGATACCGTCTTTATCGGTAGACCACGGCGTGCCGTCGAAACGCAGGAAGGAGGCCCCTGCGCTCTCTTCGCCGCCGAAGCCGAAACTGCCGTCAAACAGACCGTCAACAAACCATTTAAAGCCGACCGGCACTTCCACCAGCTTACGACCCAGGTCATTCACCACGCGGTCAATCATGGCAGAAGAGACCAGGGTTTTACCCACGGCGACATCTTTGCCCCACTGCGGACGATGCTGGAACAGGTAGTTAATCGCGACCGCCAGGTAGTGGTTCGGATTCATCAGCCCGGCTGGCGTCACGATACCGTGACGGTCATAGTCAGGGTCGTTGGCAAAGGCCAGGTCGAACTTGTCACGCAGCGCCAGCAAACCGGCCATAGCACACTCAGAGGAGCAGTCCATGCGGATCACGCCGTCTTTATCGAGGTGCATAAAGCGGAAGGTTTGATCAACCTGATCGTTAACGATAGTCAGGTCAAGCTTGTAGAACGCCGCAATACGTTTCCAGTATTCGATACCGGAACCGCCCAGCGGATCAACGCCCAGTTTCAGGCCCGCTTTTTGGATAGCCGCCATATCGACGATATCGGCCAGCCCTTCGATAAACGGCTGTACCAGATCCTGCTCTTTCACGTGGCCGGACGCCAGTGCGGCATCCAGCGTAATGCGTTTCACACCTTTCAGGCCATCAGCCAGCAGCGCGTTCGCGCGATCTTCAACCACTTTGGTCACGTTGGTATCAGCCGGGCCACCGTTTGGCGGATTGTATTTGATACCGCCATCTTCCGGTGGGTTATGTGACGGGGTAATGACGATACCGTCAGCCTGCGCGCCACCTTTTTTATTGTGCACCAGAATAGCGTTGGACACCGCAGGGGTCGGCGTGAAGCCATTATTTTCCTGCACGATCACATCAACGCCGTTCGCCGCCAGCACTTCCAGCACAGAGATAAAGGCAGGTTCAGACAGGGCGTGCGTGTCTTTACCGACATAGCACGGACCGGTGATATCGTTTTTGGCGCGCTCTTCGGCGATAGCCTGAGCAATTGCCAGAATGTGTTGTTCGTTAAAACTGTGACGCCCCGCGCTGCCGCGGTGACCTGACGTACCAAATTTTACCGCGTGCTCAGCATTGCCGATTTCTGGTTTCAGCACATAGTACTGCGCAGTAAGCTGGGCGACGTTAATCAAATCGCTCTGTTGCGCAGGTTGCCCCGCACGTTCGTGGTTAGCCATTGCCTGGTCCTTTTTATGCAAGGATTAAATTGTGCCGCAAACCTTTTCAATCAATTCCGCCGGGAATTGCATTGATTGCATGATGTGCTCCACCATGCTGCATTTACGACCCGTATTCGTGTTAGTGATAACCCAGTACGGGGTATCAGGCACCTGTTTTGGCTTCGTCTGATTGCCGTTTTGCAACAGGGTATGTTCATCCGCCGCGAAGTATACGCGGGTGCGCCCATGCAGAGACTCAGTGGATTCTGCAAAAGCTTTTTTATCTAATGAGTAAAGTGTAGACAGCACCAGCATAAAGCGATTAACGGCCTTTTTCTGCTCTGCATACTCGTCAGAGAGCAGCAGTTCACGCACCGCGCGGACTTTATCTTTTGCCGTATTAGTCGGTTTCGCTTCTTCAACCGTAACAGGCGCAGGGGTTTCTTTCGCGAGTTGAACAGCGGCAGCTGGCTGCGAAGCGGCGGAAAACTTCAACATGCGCCGTAAAATGTCGGATGCGCTCTCGCCAATGTGCTTTGTATGGCTGGCAATATAACTGTAGAGCTCATCATCAACTTCGATCGTTTTCATCTTAATCCAGTGCAGTGTCTATTCTGAATACAAGTTATTGAGATTATAAAGTCAAATCCCAACAGCGGATAGCGTCAAACCAGGATGGCGGCAAAGTCAGAGTGTGTCAAAACCTTGCAGCCGGACGGCAGAATGTTCAACATAATACCTTAATCCGAAAGAGCGAAAAAAAGAACTTTGCCATGAAATTGAATACCCGAGCGCAATCTGCACAACAATCGCACAACAATTCCCCCATAGTGCTGGTTCACGGTTTATTTGGTAGCCTGGACAACCTTGGCGTGCTTGCCCGCGACCTCGTCAATGACCATGATATTATTCAGGTTGATATGCGCAATCATGGCCTTTCCGAACGCTCACCGGAGATGAATTATCCGGCGATGGCACAGGACTTACTGGATACCCTTGATGCTCACGGTATTGGGCGCGCGACTTTCGTTGGTCACTCCATGGGGGGGAAAGCGGTGATGGCCTTTACCGCACTGGCGCCTGAACGCATCGACAAGCTCATCGCTATCGATATTGCCCCGGTCAATTACCATGTACGCCGTCACGATGAGATCTTTGCCGCCATCAATGCGGTGACCGATGCCGGCGTCACGACGCGCCAGCAGGCCGCCGCCGTCATGCGTGAGCATATAAATGAAGAAGGGGTGATACAGTTTCTGCTCAAGTCGTTTGTCGATGGCAAGTGGCGCTTCAATGTGCCCGCGTTGTGGGATCAGTACCCCCATATAGTGGGCTGGGAAACTGTGCCTGCCTGGAACCACCCTGCTCTCTTTATCCCTGGCGGCAACTCGCCCTATGTTACCGAACAGTATCGTGACGAACTGCTGCAACAGTTCCCGCAGGCACGTGCGCATGTCATTGCCGGTGCCGGGCACTGGGTACATGCAGAAAAGCCAGAAGCGGTTCTGCGCGCCATCCGCCGTTATCTCGCTGAAAAGACAAACTGATTAAAAACCCGGCGACCGGTTGCCTGAAAGCGCCCGGCCGTTGGCGTGTCCGCATCGCTGATGTATGATGGCGCGCTAATCAGCCCGGGCAATGACCCGATTGCTTGTACTTCCCGTAGTATTCTTAAATCATGGCTAAAGAACAAACGGACCGCACGACATTAGATCTGTTCGCGAATGAACGTCGCCCGGGACGTCCTAAAACCAATCCGCTCTCTCGCGACGAGCAATTGCGCATCAATAAGCGCAATCAGCTTAAACGCGACAAGGTTCGTGGGCTTAAACGCGTCGAATTAAAACTCAACGCCGAGGCTGTCGACGCGCTAAACGCGCTGGCGGATGCGCGGGAAATGAGCCGGAGCGAATTGATTGAAGAGATGTTACTGGCTCAGCTTAACGCGCTGAACGACCAGGAAATCCTCTGAATTATCGCAAAAATTCACTTTCATGTTGCACAGAGTGCAGTCTTGCATGATTGCAGTTTCCGCGTGCTTCTCTGATCTGCTATGATTGCCCTTATCCGTGGGCCAATCGCCACCACCATATCATTAAGTTTCAAGAGGTTATTTTACTCATGGCAATCACAGGCATTTTTTTCGGCAGCGATACCGGTAATACCGAAAACATCGCAAAGATGATCCAGGCTCAACTTGGTAAAGATGTTGCCGATGTGCATGACATTGCTAAAAGTAGCAAAGAGGATCTGGAAGGTTACGACATCCTGCTGCTTGGCATTCCGACCTGGTATTATGGTGAAGCACAGTGTGACTGGGATGACTTTTTCCCGACGCTGGAAGAAATCGATTTTAACGGCAAACTGGTTGCCCTGTTTGGCTGTGGCGATCAGGAAGACTATGCAGAGTACTTCTGTGACGCGCTGGGCACCATTCGCGACATCATTGAACCGCGTGGCGCCACTATTGTAGGCCACTGGCCGACCGAAGGTTACCATTTTGAAGCGTCAAAAGGTCTGGTAGACGACAACCATTTCGTTGGCCTTGCCATTGACGAAGACCGTCAGCCTGAACTGACCGCTGGCCGCGTCGACAAATGGGTCAAACAAATTTCTGAAGAACTTCATCTGAACGACATTCTCAATGCCTGATGATGTTTGGCGCAACCTGCTGGTTGCGCCAGATTAATAGATAAAAGCGATGGAAATAATTGCTACAATTTTTTAACTTTTTTCTCCAGCGCTGTACAATGGCCCCTGATTAAAACGGGTAGCCCAAAGGACTTTGTAGACGTTACCACGTTTTATAAGCTTACTTTACTTGAGGACTTGCAGTTTTCATTCAGGCATGGCAGTTCTATAATGAGACGCATTATCCCAGGTGCATTCCTTGTAGCTTCCCAACGGGAAGTGAATCGTTTAGCAACAGGACAGATTCCGCATGACTGACAACAATACCGCATTAAAGAAGGCCGGCCTGAAAGTCACGCTTCCTCGGTTAAAAATCCTGGAAGTGCTTCAGGAGCCGGAGAACCATCATGTCAGTGCGGAAGATCTATATAAGCGCCTGATCGACATGGGCGAAGAGATTGGGCTGGCCACGGTGTACCGTGTACTTAACCAGTTCGACGATGCCGGGATTGTGACCCGCCATAATTTTGAAGGCGGTAAATCCGTCTTTGAACTGACGCAGCAGCATCACCACGACCACTTAATTTGCCTGGATTGCGGCAAAGTGATCGAGTTCAGCGATGACTCTATTGAAGCGCGTCAGCGTGAAATCGCATCTAAGCATGGTATTCGTCTGACGAACCACAGCCTCTACCTGTATGGCCACTGCGCTGAAGGTGACTGCCGTACTGACGAAAACGCGCACGAAGCGGCTGATAAATAATTACCCGCATCGTTATAAAGCCAACCTCCGGGTTGGCTTTTTTATTTTCTGCTTTCACCACACGACAAAGCCCGCCGAAGCGGGCCCTTTCAGACGGTTAATTTACCGTGTTATGGTGGCGTATCTCCTGCCAGATCTGGTCACAGCGGGATTTTACCACCTGCCCGTTTCCGGTATGCGTCGCTTCAAGGCACTGCTGATAATCCAGGGTGCGCACGCTCTCCTCCTGCGCAAATTGCTGGTGCGCTTTCTCTTTGCGCAGGACATCCAGCACACTTCTGCACGCCGCCGTTTTCTCCGGAGAACCTTCTGCCGTAGTAATACAGGCGCTATAAGCCTCTTTTAATCGTGCATCTTCCTTTGGTGCCTGCGGCTGTTGCACACAGGCGGCAAGCCCCAGCGTCATCAGGGCAAGCAATATCGGTTTCGTCATCATGGCATTCCCTCGCATTAGAAAATATTCAGGGGCGCAATGACGATAAACTTCACGTCACGTTCGTCCTGGAAGATGTTGTTATATCCACCACCCCAACTCGGGATATTGGAATGGTTATCATATTGGGTGAAATGCAGCTTGAATAAGGTGCCTTTTGCCATCCCTTCTTGCACCGTGTAAAGCAGATCAAGGCTGTACGCCGACTCTTTGATGGAATTTCCCGCGTCGTAATATTTGTCGCCGGAGGAGACATTAGACGGTTTGGCATCCCAGCCATATACATACGATGCACCGACCGCCCAGCCCGGCAGATTCCAGCCTTTCAGGTCATACATAGCGCCAGCAAAGACGGATTTCTCATTATGGGCGTTAAAGTCGGAGCGGTTATCCCACCAGATATCCAGGCGACCGTTGGAAGATCCATACCGCGGCGTCATACGTGAGTTGAAATAGCCCTGGCGGCCATCCGCTTTGACCCAGGTCCCTTCCAGGCGCAAATCCACCGGGCCGACCGTATAGCCAAAAGTGAGCGCCTGTAGCCACGCGGTGCCGTCATAAATATCATTAATCGTGTTGTTATCGGCCTTGTCGCGTGAGCCATAGAACTGATAACTGGTGGAAAGCGGGTTACCCGCGACGTCAAACTTATAGCTGGCTTTGGCAAAATATTGATCAACATAACCCTGTGCCTGGCCAAACGCGGCTTCGAGGATCAGAGCGTTTTTAAAGTCGTACGATGCGCCCAGAGAGTGGACATAATCAATTTTGCTCACGCCATCGTTCTGGTAAAAGTTATCCGTTTCGTTATACCACGGTGCTTTGTATTCATTGGCCCACATGTATGAGAAGCTCAGCGCGCCGCGATCATCGAAATCCAGTTTTGCACCGGCTTCTGCACCCTGATAGGTGCCCGGCATAAAGCTCCAGTTTGAGGCCAGCAGCGTTTGCCCCGTCGGCTGGATGTACCCTGCCCTCGCCCACACCGGGCCATATTTAAATTTCGCGGCAGCTTTATAGAGGCTTGCGCCGCTGCGATCGCCAGACCAGTCTTCGTCATACACCTTGTGGCTATTGGAAAATGCGATTTCATTCGGGTGTCCGCTTTCCGAGGATTCAGCCATCTCAATCGCCGCAAAGACCGCGACATCAATACCGAACATATCGGCAGCGTAACCTGACTGGAAATCGAGATTGGTATTCCAGGTGGAGTGCGACAGGTTAGTTTTGTATTTATCGCCATCGGTGACATCTTTACGGTCACGCTGGCGCTGCCAGTAGTAAATCCCGCCGGTGAGCGTGGCATCATCAACAAAACCAGTGGCGCTGGCGGAAGGAGCGAAAGTTAATCCAGGTAATGCGGTGGCGCAGGCAATAGCCAACGCTAACGCCTTACGTTTAGCGTTAAACGCGTTCATGAGTGTTCCTCTTTGACGAAAAATAAAAAGTGCTGCGCAAAGGCAAACAGCAACAAAGTAAAAAAATGAAATATTACTGACAGTTATAGAAAATGTTTCTATCTCTGTCGTTTGTAAGCATATTTTTCGCGACGCGAATTATCAAGTATTTACAGGAAGGGAATACGGGGATTATGACGCACCACACAGATTTGTTGCTTATCGGCTGACAGCTTGCACAGCAAGGCTTTCAGGGCGACAGAGTCTTCGTTATCAATGAATAACTGAAAAGAGGATCGGATAAAATTAAAACAATATTTTAGAAAAAAAGAAGGAGTACCGTAACTTATTTTCAGATGAGAAATAAAAAACGCTGCACGAGGCAGCGTTTTTAGCATCCTGGCAAGACGGGATTACTCGCCGATTTTCGCCCAGGTATCGCGAAGACCCACAGTGCGATTGAAGACCAGTTTGTCCGCCGTAGCATGGCGACTGTCGAGGCAGAAGTAACCTTCGCGCTCAAACTGATACGCTTTCGCAACCTCAGCGGCCTTAAGGCTCGGCTCAGCAAAGCCCTGCTTAATGACCAGCGACTCCGGGTTAATGACTGTCAGGAAGTCTTCCGCTGCACCCGGATTTGGCACGCTGAACAGGCGGTCATACAGACGAATTTCAACCGGCAGTGCGTGTGCCGCACTAACCCAGTGAATAACGCCCTTCACTTTACGACCATCTGCCGGATCTTTGCTCAGCGTATCGGCATCAAAGGTACAGAAAATCGTGGTGATATTGCCTTCCGCGTCTTTCTCAACACGCTCCGCTTTGATTACATACGCGTTACGCAGGCGCACTTCTTTGCCCAGCACTAGTCGTTTGTACTGCTTGTTGGCTTCCTCACGGAAATCGGCACGATCGATCCAGATTTCACCGCTGAATGGGACATCACGGCTGCCCATTTCCGGTTTGTTCGGATGGTTCGGCATCGAAACCATTTCACTGGCACCCTGCGGATAGTTCTCGATAACCAGCTTAACCGGATCGATAACAGCCATCGCGCGCGGTGCGTTTTCATTGAGATCTTCACGGATGCAGGACTCCAGTGACGCCATCTCAATGGTGTTGTCCTGTTTGGTGATACCAATACGTTTACAGAACTCACGGATGGAGGCGGATGTGTAACCACGACGACGGAGACCAGAGATGGTCGGCATACGCGGGTCGTCCCAGCCTTCAACATGCTTGTCAGTCACCAGCAGGTTCAGCTTACGCTTGGACATGACGGTGTATTCCAGGTTCAGTCGGGAGAACTCGTACTGACGCGGGTGAACCGGAATAGTGATGTTGTCCAGCACCCAGTCATACAGACGACGGTTATCCTGGAACTCCAGCGTACACAGAGAGTGAGTGATCCCCTCCAGCGCATCACTGATGCAGTGGGTAAAGTCATACATCGGGTAGATGCACCACTTGTTGCCCGTCTGATGGTGTTCAGCAAATTTAATACGGTACAGCACCGGATCGCGCATCACGATGAATGGCGACGCCATATCAATCTTCGCACGCAGGCACGCCTTACCTTCTTCGAAACCACCCGCGCGCATTTTTTCAAACAGAGCGAGGTTCTCTTCAACCGTACGATCGCGATACGGGCTATTTTTACCCGGCGCTGTCAGCGTGCCGCGATATTCACGGATTTCGTCAGCGGACAGTTCGTCAACATAGGCCAGACCTTTGCTGATTAACTCTACGGCATAGTTGTGCAGTTGATCGAAATAATCAGAGGAATAGCGCACATCGCCTGACCAGTGGAAACCTAACCACTGCACGTCATTCTTGATGGACTCAACGTACTCGATATCTTCTTTTACCGGGTTGGTGTCATCAAAACGCAGGTTGCATTGCCCTTGATAATCTTGCGCGATACCAAAGTTCAGGCAGATGGATTTCGCATGACCGATATGCAGATAGCCATTCGGCTCAGGCGGAAAACGGGTGCAAATAGTAGAGTGCTTTCCAGTAGCCAGATCTTCATCAATGATCTGACGAATAAAGTTAGTCGGGCGGGCTTCAGCCTCACTCATCATAGATTCCTCAAGGCGTAAACAACATATAACGGCACATGATCTTATAAGCCGCCGTCTGAGACAACCTTTAGTTACGGAAAATAGATACAAAACGGAATACTTTAATTCACGCAAAAAAAAGCGGCAGAGGAAGATCCCCTGCCGCTTATGGCTATTTCTGGTTCAGATTACATCATTAGCCTTTGATGTCGTACAGCGGCGTTTGCCCTGCCACAACAGAACCTTGTGCTTTGATAACCAGACCAGAGAAATCATCAATATTGCTACATACCACCGGGCTAACCATAGAACGGGCATTGGCGTTCAGATATTCCAGATCCATTTCCAGGATTGGCTGACCCGCCGTAACGGTTGCCCCCTCTTCAACCAGACGCGTGAAGCCCTGGCCACCCAGCGCAACAGTGTCGATGCCCATATGAACAACGATTTCCGCGCCTTTTTCAGTTTCCAGGCAGAACGCGTGGTTGGTATTGAAGATTTTCACGATGGTACCCGCTGCCGGTGCAACAACCGTTTTCTCTGTCGGTTTTACCGCTACGCCATCGCCAACGGCTTTGCTGGCAAACGCTTCATCCGGCACTTCATCCAGAGAAACGACCTGCCCGGTCACCGGAGAGACCAGTTCCGCAATCACCGCCGCGCTAACGTTCGGCACTGCCTGCGGTTTAGGCGCGCTGGCGGTTGCCGGGGCAGGAGCCGCTGCGCCTGCCGCCGGAACGTCGCCCGCCGTTTTCATCGCATTAGCAATTTTTTCGGCCGCAAAACCCACAATCACCTGTACGCCGGTTTTATTCAAACGAATAACTCCGCTCGCACCCAGACGTTTAGCCAGCGCTTCGTTAACCAGGGAAGAGTCTTTCACGCTCAGACGCAGACGTGTGATGCAGGCATCGATACCGGTCAGGTTCGCGGAACCCCCGACAGCGGCAATATACTGACGCGCCAGACCGGTCACATCCTGCTCGGAAGCCGTGCTAACATTCACATCCTGGCCATCCGCTTCGTCACCGGCAACCGCCAGTTCACGACCCGGGGTCAACAGGTTGAATTTCAGGATAGTGAAACGGAACACCACGTAGTAGATAACAAAGAACACCAGGCCTTGCAGAATCAGCATGTACCAGTGTACGGCCAGCGGGTTACGGGACGAGAGCACCATATCCACCAGACCGGCACTAAAGCCGAAGCCGGCAATCCACTGCATAGTCGCGGCGATAAAGACAGAAATCCCGGTCAGCACAGCGTGAATGAAGTACAGCACCGGTGCCACGAACATGAAGGAGAATTCCAGCGGTTCAGTGATACCTGTAAAGAAGGCAGCAAAGGCGCCTGCCATCATAATACCAAGGACTTTGGCTTTATTTTCCGGACGCGCGCAGTGGTAAATCGCCAGCGCGGCACCTGGCAGACCAAACATCATGATCGGGAAGAAGCCCGCCTGGTAACGACCCGTAACCCCAACAACCGCTTTGCCCGCTTCAATAGACTGCGCGCCGCCCAGGAAGTTAGGAATATCGTTAATACCGGCAACGTCAAACCAGAATACGGAGTTCAGCGCATGGTGCAGCCCTACCGGAATCAACAGACGGTTGAAGAAGGCGTAGACGCCCGCACCGACAGAGCCCAGTTTCTGAATGTGCTCACCGAAGCCAACCAGACCACTGAAGACTACCGGCCAGATAAACATCATGATGAACGCGACAGCGATCATGACAAAAGAGGTCAGGATCGGCACCAGACGACGGCCGCTAAAGAAGGAGAGCGCCTTCGGCAGCTCGACGCTGCTAAAGCGGTTATACAGTTCCGCAGCAATGATACCGACCATGATCCCAACGAACTGGTTTTTGATCTTGCCAAACGCGGCAGGAACTTGATCGGCTGGGATTTTCTGGATCATAGCGACAGCGGCTGGCGAGCACAGCGTCGTCAATACAAGGAAACCCACAAAGCCGGCCAGTGCAGCAGCACCGTCTTTGTCTTTGGACATACCATAAGCAACACCCACGGCGAACAGCACGCCCATGTTATCGATAATGGCAGAACCAGATTGAATGAAGAACGCCGCCAGCGCGTTAGATCCACCCCAGCCTACCGGGTCGATCCAGTAACCGACCCCCATCAGAATCGCTGCGGCAGGCAGCGTGGCGACCGGCACCATGAGCGCGCGGCCAACCTTTTGCAAGTAACCTAAAAGATTCACGTTATTCCCCCTTTGAACCCCACCGGAGCCCTTAGAAACAGTCTTTTTATTGTCTGACTAACCCTGAAAACACGGCCATTTTTCATTACATTGAGAGTGTGTTGAAAATTAATTCGTCTCGCAAATTAAAAGCACCTTTTTTGTGATTTTAATCACCAAATATCGTTATTTGACCTCCTCTTTGCTGGCTAACCAGCAAAACTTATTTTATCATTCAAAAAATCAAGGCGGATTGCCCCCATAGGGAGCGAAACTGAGTTACGCTTTACACTGCACTGGAACGCAATCCGCTAACTTTAATCAACTTAGAGGTGAACAATGAGACTGATTCCTCTGGCAACAGCTGAACAAGTCGGTAAATGGGCGGCCCGCCATATCGTCAATCGCATCAATGCATTTAAACCTACAGCGGATCGTCCGTTCCTGCTTGGCCTGCCAACCGGTGGCACGCCTCTTACCGCCTACAAAGCATTAGTTGAAATGCACAAAGCGGGCCAGGTTAGTTTTAAACATGTTGTCACGTTCAATATGGACGAATATGTCGGCCTGCCGAAGGAGCACCCGGAAAGCTATCACAGCTTTATGCACCGTAACTTTTTCGATCACGTTGATATTCCGGCGGAAAATATTAACCTCCTGGATGGCAATGCGCCGGATATTGACGCAGAATGCCGCCAATACGAAGAAAAAATCCGTTCCTATGGCAAAATTCACCTGTTTATGGGCGGCGTTGGCAACGATGGTCACATCGCCTTCAACGAGCCCGCATCTTCGCTGGCTTCTCGTACCCGTATTAAAACGCTGACCCATGACACCCGCGTGGCCAATTCCCGTTTCTTCGACGGCGACGTTAATCAGGTGCCGAAATACGCACTGACCGTGGGCGTAGGTACGCTGCTTGATGCAGAAGAAGTGATGATTCTGGTATTGGGAAGCCAGAAAGCGCAGGCTTTGCAGGCGGCCGTAGAAGGTAACGTGAACCATATGTGGACCATTAGCTGTCTGCAACTGCACCCGAAAGCCGTGATGGTGTGCGACGAGCCGTCTACGATGGAACTGAAAGTTAAAACATTGAAATATTTCAATGAATTAGAAGCGGAAAATATTAAAGGTCTGTAATTGTGTTTCGTTCCGCAAATCCAGCGGGACGACACCCATTTGTTAACCGGGGGTCGTTATGTATGCTTTAACCCATTGCCGGATTTTCACCGGACATGAAATTTTGGATGACCACGCGCTGATTGTCGCCGATGGCCTGATTGATCGTCTCTGCCCTGTGGCTGAGCTGCCGCCCACTATCGAGCAGCGTGATCTCAATGGCGCAACGCTGGCCCCCGGTTTTCTTGACGTACAACTGAATGGTTGCGGTGGCGTGCAGTTCAACGACACCCCCGAAGCCGTAAGCATTGAAACGCTGGAAATCATGCAGCGCGCCAATCAAAAATCAGGCTGCACAAGTTTTCTGCCGACGCTTATCACCACCAGCGATGACCTGATGAAACAAGGCATTCAGGTGATGCGTGATTATCTGGCGAAACATGCACATCAGGCGCTTGGTTTGCACCTCGAAGGGCCGTGGCTCAATATCGTAAAAAAAGGCACCCATAACCCGAAATTTGTCCGCAAACCGGATGCCGAACTGGTGGATTATCTCTGCGCCAATGCTGACGTCATAACTAAAGTGACGCTGGCGCCGGAAATGGCCGGTACTGAGGTTATCAGTAAGCTGGCTGCGGCCGGTATTGTGGTGTCAGCAGGCCACTCGAACGCGACATTAAAAGAAGCGAAAGCGGGTTTCCGTGCAGGCATCACGTTTGCGACGCATTTATACAATGCGATGCCGTACATCACCGGACGTGAACCGGGTCTGGCGGGCGCGGTACTGGATGATGCCGATGTTTATTGCGGGATCATTGCAGATGGGCTGCATGTCGATTACGTTAATGTCCGTAATGCGAAACGCCTGAAAGGCGACAAACTCTGTTTAGTTACAGATGCAACGGCGCCTGCAGGGGCAGATATTGACCAGTTCATTTTTGCTGGTAAAACAATATACTACCGTAATGGACTGTGTGTGGATGAAAACGGTACGCTGAGCGGCTCCTCCCTGACAATGATTGAAGGGGTTCGGAACCTGGTCGAGCATGTGGGTATTGCGCTGGATGAAGTACTGCGCATGGCAACCTTGTACCCGGCTCGCGCGATAGGCGTCGACGGGCAGCTCGGCAGCATTGCCCCGGGTAAGGTTGCGAACCTGACCGCCTTCACACACGATTATAAAATAATCAAGACTATCGTTAATGGTAACGAGGTCGTCATCGAGTAAATAAAAGGTATGACAGCAGGCGGACAAGCTCAGATTGGTAACGTTGATCTCGTTAAACAACTTAACAGTGCGGCGGTTTACCGCCTGATTGATCAACTAGGCCCTATTTCGCGTATTCAAATTGCCGAGCAGAGCCAGCTTGCGCCCGCCAGTGTGACAAAAATCACGCGTCAGCTTATTGAACGCGGCCTGATCAAAGAAGTTGATCAGCAGGCCTCCACCGGGGGCCGCCGCGCTATCTCTATCATTACCGAAACCCGCAATTTTCAGGCTATTGGTGTGCGTCTTGGACGTTCCGATACCACCCTCACCCTTTATGATCTGAGCAGCAAAGTGCTGGCGGAAGAGCATTATCCTCTGCCAGAGCGGACGCAGGAAACGCTGGAGCACGCGTTGCTGAACACCATCAGCGCCTTTATCGAAAGCAATCAGCGTAAGATCCGCGAACTGATCGCCATCTCGGTCATTTTACCAGGCCTTGTCGACCCGGAAAGCGGCGTCATTCGCTATATGCCGCATATTCAGGTTGAGAACTGGGGACTGGTGGACGCACTGGAAAAACGTTTCAAATTAACCTGTTTCGTCGGTCACGATATCCGCAGTCTGGCCCTTGCAGAGCACTATTTTGGGGCAAGTCAGGACTGTGAAGATTCCATTCTGGTGCGTGTTCATCGCGGAACCGGGGCAGGAATCATCTCTAACGGGCGCATTTTTATCGGTCGCAACGGTAATGTGGGTGAAATTGGTCACATCCAGGTGGAGCCTCTCGGCGAGCGATGTCATTGCGGTAACTTTGGCTGTCTGGAAACCATCGCCGCCAATGCCGCCATTGAACAACGCGTAAGGCATCTGCTGGAACAGGGCTACCAAAGCCGCGTAACGCTGGATGACTGCACGATAAAAAATATCTGTAAAGCCGCAAATAAAGGCGACGCGCTGGCGTGTGAAGTGATTGAGTACGTTGGTCGCCATCTGGGTAAAACAATCGCCATTGCCATTAACCTCTTCAATCCGCAAAAAGTGGTCATCGCCGGGGAGATTGTTGAAGCGGAGAAAGTGTTGCTGCCTGCTATTGAAGGCTGCATTAACACACAGTCGCTCAAAGCATTCCGTAAAAATCTTCCCGTGGTGCGATCCACCCTTGACCATCGCTCGGCGATAGGCGCTTTCGCTCTGGTGAAACGCGCCATGCTGAACGGCATGCTGCTGCAACGCTTGCTGGAAAACTGACAGGGTTTAGAGACCCTAAATAATTCGAGCTGCATAAAGGCGGTAAGCGCATAAATGCTCAGGAGCTTACTGAGATAAGTGACCGGGCCGCGCAAACATCACCAACGCATAGGCAAGTTGAAGTATGACGGTTATAGTTATTGCTTCTCTTTTTTTACCGGGTAGTCCATGACCATTCAGAACGTAATCTGTGATATTGACGGCGTCTTGATGCACGATAATGTCGCCGTGCCGGGCGCAGCGGAGTTTATTCATCGAATCCTGGAAAAAGGGATGCCGCTGGTGCTGCTCACCAACTACCCTTCCCAGACGGGGCAGGATTTGGCTAACCGCTTTGCCTCTGCTGGCATAGATGCACCAGCCAGCGTCTTTTACACCTCTGCGATGGCGACAGCTGACTTCCTTAAGCGTCAGGAAGGGAAAAAAGCTTACGTAGTCGGTGAAGGCGCATTGATTCACGAACTCTATAAAGCCGGGTTTACCATTACGGATATCAACCCGGATTTCGTTATCGTGGGCGAAACGCGTTCCTACAACTGGGAAATGATGCATAAGGCGGCCTTTTTCGTCGCCAACGGTGCGCGCTTTATTGCCACCAACCCGGACACCCACGGACGTGGCTACTATCCTGGCTGCGGCGCGCTGTGCGCCGGTATTGAAAAAATCTCCGGCCGCGAGCCTTTCTACGTCGGCAAGCCGAGTCCGTGGATTATCCGCGCCGCACTCAATACTATGCAGGCGCATTCAGAGCAGACGGTGATTGTCGGTGATAATTTGCGTACCGATATTCTTGCGGGCTTCCAGGCGGGTCTGGAGACTATCCTGGTGCTCTCTGGCGTATCAACGCTGGATGATATCGACAGCATGCCGTTCCGTCCTTCATGGATTTACCCTTCGGTTGCTGAAATCGACATTTTTTAAACGAAACCACGTCTCCGGACGTGGTTTTTCATTTTCAGCACCAATAAAAAAAGACCGTTTAATAAAATGCGCTGAAAACTGATAATTCATCAATAGCTCAGCTCAATTCATGTTCTTTTTTCAGCATTCAGCAATCGTCATTGCGCTTTTTACTTTCAAGGCTGTAAAACGCTTGCGCACGTCACACCTTTGCGGCATTTTCTTAAACAAGCAATAAGACAACGCGATGACGCGGCGTCTGCACTCACACAACACTGCATTGCCTTAAAGTAACGGAGAAGTCTATGTGTTCTATTTTTGGCGTACTGGATATTAAAACCGACGCGGTTGAGCTGCGTAAAAAAGCGCTCGAATTATCCCGCCTGATGCGCCATCGCGGCCCGGACTGGTCTGGCGTTTATGCCAGCGATAAAGCGATTCTTGCCCATGAGCGTCTGTCTATTGTCGACGTCAATGCGGGTGCCCAGCCGCTGTACAACGAGAAAAAAACACATGCGCTGGCCGTTAACGGTGAAATCTACAACCATCAGGCTCTGCGTGCGGAATATGGCGATCGCTATCAGTTCCAGACCGGTTCTGACTGTGAAGTTATCCTCGCGCTGTATCAGGAAAAAGGCCCTGAGTTTCTGGACGATCTGCAAGGTATGTTCGCTTTCGCCCTGTATGACAGCGAAAAAGACGCTTATCTGATTGGTCGTGACCACATCGGCATTATCCCGCTGTATATGGGCCATGATGAGCACGGTAACTTTTATGTTGCTTCCGAAATGAAAGCGCTGGTCCCTGTGTGCCGTACCATCAAAGAGTTCCCGGCGGGCAGCTACCTGTGGAGCAAAGACGGTGAAATCCGTTCTTACTATCAGCGTGACTGGTTCGACTATGAGGCAGTGAAAGATAACGTCACTGACAAAAACGAACTGCGTCAGGCGCTTGAAGAGTCTGTGAAAAGTCACCTGATGTCAGATGTGCCGTATGGCGTTCTGCTCTCGGGCGGTCTGGACTCTTCTGTCATTTCCGCTATTACCAAAAAATTCGCCGCGCGCCGTGTGGAAGATCAGGAACGCTCTGAGGCCTGGTGGCCGCAGTTGCACTCCTTTGCTGTGGGCCTGAAAGGGGCTCCGGATCTGAAAGCTGCGCAGGAAGTGGCAAACCATCTGGGTACGGTTCACCACGAAATCCACTTTACCGTACAGGAAGGTCTGGACGCGATTCGCGACGTGATTTATCACATCGAAACCTACGATGTAACCACCATTCGCGCCTCTACGCCGATGTATCTGATGTCCCGTAAAATCAAAGCAATGGGCATCAAAATGGTACTGTCTGGCGAAGGTTCTGACGAAGTGTTCGGCGGTTACCTCTATTTCCATAAAGCGCCGAATGCCAAAGAGCTGCATGAAGAGACCGTACGTAAGCTGCAGGCGCTGCACATGTTCGACTGCGCGCGTGCTAACAAAGCGATGTCCGCCTGGGGCGTAGAAGCGCGTGTGCCGTTCCTGGATAAAAAATTCCTCGATGTAGCGATGCGCATCAACCCGCAGGATAAAATGTGCGGCAACGGCAAAATGGAAAAACACGTCCTGCGCGAATGTTTCGAATCCTATCTGCCGGCGAGCGTTGCATGGCGTCAGAAAGAGCAGTTCTCTGACGGCGTAGGTTACAGTTGGATCGATACACTCAAAGAAGTAGCGGCACAGCAGGTTAGCGATCAGCAACTGGCGACAGCCAGCTACCGTTTCCCGTACAACACGCCGGGCTCGAAAGAAGCGTATCTGTACCGTGAAATCTTTGAAGAGCTGTTCCCGGTACCCAGCGCTGCTGAATGTGTGCCTGGCGGCCCGTCTGTGGCGTGCTCATCTGCAAAAGCAATCGAGTGGGATGAGTCATTCAAATCCATGAACGATCCATCAGGTCGTGCGGTTGGCGTACATCAGTCCGCTTACAAATAAGCGATTGTTATCGTTAAAGGCCCTGCGGGGCCTTTTTTTATTTCTGCATATGTTTTGCTATACAAAATCGATAAATAACCAATAATTGCCGAATTATGCGTCACGCTGTTCGCAACCTAACCAAACAGTCACATTCCGGCAATTTTCGATGAAAAAGGTATTGACGCTGTCAGGCCCAATACGCATAATGCGCCCCGCAACGCCGATAAGGTAACGCGAAAAAAAGATGGCTACTTAGCTCAGCTGGTTAGAGCACAGCACTCATAATGCTGGGGTCACAGGTTCGATTCCCGTAGTAGCCACCATCTTTTTTTGCGGGAGTGGCGAAATTGGTAGACGCACCAGATTTAGGTTCTGGCGCCGCAAGGTGTGCGAGTTCAAGTCTCGCCTCCCGCACCATTCACCAATAAGCGTTGCACGGATGGGGTATCGCCAAGCGGTAAGGCACCGGTTTTTGATACCGGCATTCCCTGGTTCGAATCCAGGTACCCCAGCCATATTTTTGATGTTTGCGGTTCACCGCGACGGTATTGGGGTATCGCCAAGCGGTAAGGCACCGGTTTTTGATACCGGCATTCCCTGGTTCGAATCCAGGTACCCCAGCCAGTCGGTGACTGGTTTGCAGTAAAATTTGGCTACTTAGCTCAGCTGGTTAGAGCACAGCACTCATAATGCTGGGGTCACAGGTTCGATTCCCGTAGTAGCCACCATATTCAAAGGCTGATGTTCATAAAAACATTAACCTGAGTAAAAAATTGTTGGGGTATCGCCAAGCGGTAAGGCAGTGGATTCTGATTCCACCATTCCGAGGTTCGAATCCTCGTACCCCAGCCAATTTCAAAAAGTCGTTTGCTTTCGGGTAGACGCAAAGGTTGAAGTTTTATCGTTAACGCGTAAAATTTCACGCCTATTGGGGTATCGCCAAGCGGTAAGGCAGCGGATTCTGATTCCGCCATCCGAGGTTCGAATCCTTGTACCCCAGCCACATAAAAAGCAAAAAGCTCGCTTCGGCGGGCTTTTTGCTTTTCCGGCTACTGCTGAAATAGAAAACGGCGGTTTCCCGCCGTCCTTTTACAGTCCTAACGCATATTTCAGCGCCTGCCGTTTGAGTACACCAGCCCGTTCCGCCGCCATCAAACCGATATTACGCAGCACGCGTACCGGGCCCAGATCGTTACTGAACCCGGCATGGAACAAGTCCATGCCACTTTGCATAATAAAATTATCCGCCATACGGCGTGTCTGATAGCGTTTGAGCACCGAAAGGCTTGCCCAGTCTTCCCCGTGGCTGCACGCCCTTGTCAGCACGTCTAACAGGCAGTCTACATCGCGATAGCCGAGGTTTACTCCCTGCCCCGCCAGCGGATGGATGGTATGCGCTGCATCCCCCACCAGCGCGAGCCCTGGACGAACATATTGCAGTGCGTGGCGGCGCGCGAGCGGGAACGCTCCAGCAGCGACGGGCATAACATGTCCCAGTCGGGATGGAAAATGTGCCGCGATCTCTTTCTGTAATTGCACCATGTTTAACGATTGCAACTGACGAATACGGGCAGGTGTGTCGTACCAGACCAGCGATGCCCAGTAGTCAAATAACGGCAGGAAAGCATGCGGACCGTTGGGGGTAAAGTGCTGCCAGGTACTCTCCCCGGGCGCGCGCTCACACTCTACGGTGATCAGCATGCAGGATTGCTGATATTGCCAGGCGTGAATGCCAATACCGGCACACTGGCGCACCCGGGAATTCCCCCCATCAGCGCCAATCACCAGCTTCGCCGAAAGCGTTTCGCCATCTTCAAATGTCAGTTCGTGATACTCATCGTTCTGTCGCATCGTACTGAGCGCCGCAGGTACGCGCAGCGTTACCAGTGGGTGGCGCTCCAGCGCTTCCCACAGCGCGCGCTGTAAGACATTGTTTTCGACCATATAGCCAAGCAACGGCAGTTTTAACTCACGCGCGTCGAAGACGACATGCGCGTTTTCCCACTCCCAGGTCTCCAGCCGCTCCCATGGATGGCAACGCATCGCCTGAACCGCATCCCAAACGCCCAGCGTCTGGAGCAGCGTTACGGAGGAGGCGCTTATCGCCGAAATACGCACATCCGGTTGTGCCGTCGCGTCAAAGGCAGGCGGCGCATGTTGTTCAATGACCGTGACACTAAAACCCTGCTGCGCTAAACCCAACGCCAGCGCCCCGCCGACCATTCCGCCGCCGACAACCGCGACCTCAGTAGATTGATTTATCATGGTCCATTATCCTTAAACGAGAATCTCCTAAGTTTACCGGATTTTTTACATCTTGAGTCTGACAAGCGTCATACTGGTCAGCACGCGACCAAAGCATTACAATACGCGCCCTGCATTGGGCCATTAAACAAAGCATGAGCAAGTCGATGACAAAAAAACTCCACATCAAAACCTGGGGCTGTCAGATGAACGAGTACGATTCATCGAAGATGGCCGATCTGCTGGATGCCACTCACGGGTATCAACTCACCGAAGTGGCCGAAGAAGCAGATGTGCTGCTGCTTAATACCTGCTCAATCCGCGAGAAGGCGCAAGAGAAAGTCTTCCACCAGTTGGGGCGCTGGAAATTATTAAAGGAAAAAAATCCAGACCTGATCATTGGTGTCGGCGGTTGCGTCGCATCTCAGGAAGGCGACCATATTCGCCAGCGTGCCCACTATGTTGACATTATTTTTGGACCGCAAACGCTGCACCGTCTGCCAGAAATGATCAACTCCGTGCGCGGCAATCGCAGCCCGGTGGTCGATATCAGCTTCCCGGAAATCGAAAAGTTCGACCGCCTGCCGGAACCGAAAGCCGAAGGTCCGACCGCCTTTGTCTCCATCATGGAAGGCTGCAATAAGTACTGCACTTACTGTGTCGTGCCCTACACCCGTGGCGAAGAGGTGAGCCGTCCGTGTGACGATATCCTTTTTGAAATCGCGCAACTGGCGGCACAAGGCGTACGTGAAGTTAACCTGCTGGGCCAAAACGTCAACGCCTGGCGCGGTGAGAATTACGACGGAAGCACCGGCTCCTTCGCCGATCTGCTGCGTCTGGTGGCGGCGATTGACGGTATTGACCGTATTCGTTTTACCACCAGCCACCCGATCGAATTCACCGACGATATTATTGATGTCTACCGCGATACGCCGGAGCTGGTAAGTTTCCTGCATCTGCCGGTTCAAAGTGGTTCTGACCGCGTACTGAACCTGATGGGCCGTACCCATACCGCGCTGGAATACAAAGCGATCATCCGCAAACTGCGTGCCGCACGTCCGGACATTCAAATCAGCTCTGACTTTATCGTTGGCTTCCCTGGCGAAACGACCCAGGACTTCGAGCAGACCATGAAGCTGATTGCCGATGTGAATTTCGATATGAGTTACAGCTTTATTTTCTCCGCCCGTCCGGGAACGCCTGCGGCCGATATGGTTGATGACGTACCGGAAGAGGATAAAAAGCAGCGCCTGTATATTCTGCAGGAACG
Organism: Citrobacter sp. BDA59-3; assembly: GCF_015167655.1. Taxonomy (NCBI): domain Bacteria; kingdom Pseudomonadati; phylum Pseudomonadota; class Gammaproteobacteria; order Enterobacterales; family Enterobacteriaceae; genus Citrobacter; species Citrobacter sp. BDA59-3. Next base: position 1,493,650 of record NZ_CP063427.1, on the reverse strand, counting down.
TATCAACCAGCAGGCAATGGCCTGGAGCCGCCGGATGATCGGCACGACTCAGCGCATCCTGGTGGAAGGGACGTCCCGTAAGAGCATCATGGAGCTGTCAGGCCGTACCGAAAATAACCGCGTGGTGAACTTCGAAGGCAGACCGGAGATGATCGGGAAATTCGTTGACGTGGAAATCACCGACGTCTGGACAAACTCCCTGCGCGGTAAAGTGGTGCGTACCGAAGACGAAATGGGCCTGCGCATAGCGCAGTCGCCAGAATCGGTCATCGCCCGTACCCGTAAAGAGAATGATATCGGCGTTGGTCTCTACCAGCCTTAATCTTCACGGTTCTGGCTGCTCAACGTTGCAGAAAGACAGCAGGCAAGTGCCCGGTCGCAGAGATGATGATGCGACCGGAGCGCGTGCAAAACCACGAATCTGCGGCTGAGTGTGACTGAGCAGCCCTTGCATTTCCCCTTCCCGCCCTTATATCCATCGCAATGCTTGCGCCTTTATTCCATGGCGTGAATAATTCTCTATAAGGCTGACGGCCTCAGGCTGTGTTAGCCAGGCTCCATTCGGCACTATCTGAATAAGAGGAACAGTTTGAACATAGATACCCGTGAAATTACCCTGACACCCGCTGACAATGCTCGCCTGCTGAGCCTGTGCGGACCGTTTGATGATAATATCAAACAGTTGGAACGGCGACTGGGCATCGAGATTAACCGTCGCGATAATCACTTCAAACTCACCGGACGTACCCTTTGCGTGAACGCTGCTGCAGATATTTTGCTCAGCCTCTATGTCGATACGGCCCCCATGCGTGGGCAAACTCAGGATATCGAACCGGAACAGATCCATCTGGCTATCAAAGAAGCCCGCGTGCTTGAACAGAGCGCGGAGAGCGTGCCGGAGTATGGAAAAGCGGTCAATATCAAAACTAAACGCGGCGTGATTAAACCCCGTACGCCAAATCAGGCGCAGTACATCGCCAATATTCTTGATCATGACATCACTTTTGGCGTGGGGCCGGCGGGTACAGGTAAAACGTATCTGGCGGTTGCCGCGGCGGTGGATGCGCTGGAACGTCAGGACGTTCGCCGTATTCTGCTGACCCGTCCAGCCGTGGAAGCCGGGGAAAAACTGGGCTTCCTGCCGGGTGATTTAAGCCAGAAAGTGGACCCCTACCTGCGACCGCTCTACGACGCGCTGTTCGAGATGCTCGGCTTTGAGAAAGTTGAGAAGCTGATTGAGCGTAATGTCATTGAAGTTGCGCCGCTGGCCTATATGCGTGGTCGCACGCTGAATGACGCTTTTATCATTCTTGATGAAAGCCAGAACACCACCATCGAGCAGATGAAGATGTTCCTGACCCGTATTGGCTTTAACTCCAAAGCGGTCATCACTGGTGATGTGACGCAGATTGACCTGCCACGCAATGTTAAATCCGGCTTGCGCCACGCCATTGAAGTACTGGCGGAAGTCGAAGAAATCAGTTTTAACTTTTTCCATAGCGAAGACGTTGTCCGTCATCCTGTTGTCGCACGCATCGTGAATGCTTACGAAGCCTGGGAAGAGGCGGATCAAAAACGCCGGGCGGAACAGGCAGCCGAGCGCAAACGCGAAGCCCAGGAGCAGGAGCAAAAATGAGTCAGGTGATCCTCGATTTACAACTGGCATGTGAAGAGGCCGGCGGTTTGCCGGAAGAAGCACAGTTTCAGCGGTGGCTGGACGCGGTCATTCCGCAATTCCAGGAAGAAGCGGAAGTAACCATCCGTCTGGTGGATGAGGCGGAAAGTCATGAGTTAAACCTGACTTACCGTGGGAAAGACAAGCCGACAAATGTGCTCTCTTTCCCGTTTGAAGCGCCGCCGGGCATCGAAATGCCGCTGCTGGGCGATCTGATCATTTGCCGCCAGGTGGTTGAGCAGGAAGCCAAAGAACAGGATAAACCGCTTGATGCGCACTGGGCGCATATGGTGATTCACGGTAGCCTGCATCTGCTGGGCTACGACCATATTGAAGATGACGAAGCCGAAGAGATGGAAGGACTCGAAACAGAGATAATGCTTGCTCTGGGATATGAGGATCCGTACATTTCCGAGAAGGAGTAGTCTGTGCGGCAACCCATTGCCGTGCTGACAGAAAATGCTGCCAGGCGCTGAGTTTGCGCGTCCTGGCGACAGAACCACTAACATGAGAACCCAAACGACGCCATGAGCGACGACAATTCACACAGTAGCGACATTAACAACAAGAAGGGATTCTTCTCCCTTTTACTCAGCCAACTGTTTCACGGCGAACCCAAAAACCGTGATGAGTTACTGGAGCTGATCCGTGATTCCGGGCAGAACGAGCTTATCGATCAGGATACGCGCGAAATGCTCGAAGGGGTAATGGACATCGCCGACCAGCGCGTTCGCGACATCATGATCCCCCGCTCGCAAATGATTACCCTGAAACGCAACCAAAGCCTTGATGAATGTCTCGACGTTATCATTGAGTCTGCACACTCGCGTTTTCCGGTGATCAGCGAAGATAAGGATCACATTGAAGGGATTTTGATGGCCAAAGACTTGCTGCCGTTTATGCGCAGCGATGCCGAAGCCTTCAGCATGGAAAAAGTGTTACGTCAGGCCGTGGTGGTGCCGGAAAGCAAACGGGTTGACCGGATGCTCAAAGAGTTTCGCTCCCAGCGTTACCACATGGCTATTGTGATTGACGAGTTCGGCGGCGTCTCGGGCCTTGTCACTATCGAAGATATTCTCGAACTTATCGTCGGCGAAATCGAAGACGAATATGACGACGAAGAAGATATCGATTTCCGCCAGCTCAGCCGCCATACCTGGACCGTGCGCGCCCTTGCGTCTATCGAAGATTTCAACGAAACCTTCGGCACCCACTTTAGCGATGACGAAGTCGATACTATTGGTGGTCTGGTTATGCAGGCCTTCGGGCATCTGCCTGCGCGTGGGGAATCCATTGATATTGATGGTTACCAATTTAAAGTCGCCATGGCGGACAGTCGACGTATTATTCAGGTTCATGTAAGAATGCCGGACGATTCCCCCGTTCCGAAATTGGATGAGTAATGTAAATGGCATTTGCCCCACTGTTTGAACGCCAGCGCGTACGTTTGCTGCTGGCGCTACTCTTCGGAGCCAGCGGAACGCTGGCTTTTTCTCCTTATGATATCTGGCCTGCCGCAATTGTTTCCCTTATAGGGTTGCAAGCGCTCACGCTTAACCGGCGTCCGGCGCAAGCCGCCTGGGTAGGTTATTTCTGGGGACTCGGTCTGTTTGGCTCCGGTATTCACTGGGTTTATGTCAGCATCGCACAATTCGGTGGGATGCCCGGGCCGGTGAACGTCTTTCTGGTGGTTCTGCTTGCCGCCTACCTTTCGCTCTATACCGGGCTGTTCGCAGGCGTGCTTTCCCGGTTGTGGCCCAAAACAACCTGGCTGCGCGTCGCGGTAGCGGCGCCGGTCATCTGGCAACTGAGTGAGTTTTTACGCGGCTGGGTGCTGACGGGCTTTCCCTGGCTGCAGTTTGGCTACAGCCAGATTGACGGGCCACTGAAAGGGCTGGCGCCGATATTAGGCGTTGATGCCATTACCTTCCTGTTGATGTCGGTAAGCGGTTTACTGGTCCTCGCGGCGGCGACACGCTGCTGGCGTCCTTTCATCGTGGCGCTGGTGCTCTTTGCTTTGCCCTTCCCGCTGCGCTATATCCAGTGGTATCAGTTGCTGCCGGAAAGAACGACGCAGGTATCGCTGGTACAAGGCAATATCCCGCAGGCGCTCAAGTGGGATGAAGGTCAGTTGCTGGATACGCTGAAAATCTACCTCAATGCCAGCCAGCCGGAATTGGGCAAATCACAGCTCATCATCTGGCCGGAATCTGCCATTTCTGATCTCGAAATCAACCAACAGCGCTTCCTGGGCATGATGGATGATTTGATGCGCAAGAATGACAGTTCGCTTATCACCGGAATTGTGGACGCGCGTCTTAATCAGCAGAACCGTTACGACACCTACAACACCGTCATCACTCTTGGAAAAGACAGCGCCTATAGCTACAGCTCTACCGACCGCTATAACAAAAATCACCTGGTGCCTTTTGGTGAGTTTGTCCCGCTGGAATCTATCCTGCGCCCGTTGGCTCCGTTTTTTGATCTACCCATGTCATCATTCAGTCGCGGGCCATACATTCAGCCTCCGCTGTCTGCCCACGGTTATAAGCTGACGCCGGCCATCTGCTACGAAATTATCCTCGGTGAGCAGGTGCGAGATAATTTCCGCCCGGATACTGATTTCCTGCTGACCATCTCGAATGATGCCTGGTTTGGTAAATCGATCGGCCCGTGGCAACACTTCCAGATGGCGCGGATGCGCTCGCTGGAACTGGCGCGTCCGTTGCTGCGCAGCACGAATAACGGCATTACGGCAGTGATTGGGCCAACCGGTGAGATCCAGGCGATGCTCCCGCAGTTCACCCGGCAGGTCCTGACCACCAAAGTCACTCCGACATCCGGCCTGACCCCTTATGCCCGCATGGGTAACTGGCCTCTGTGGGTCCTGACTGCGCTCCTCGGTTTTGGCGCGCTGATCATGAGCCTGCGGCAACGCCGCAAGTAATTACCCCTTCCGCGCCCTCTTTCTGACCAGAGAGGGCGCTTTCACCCTCTTTTCTTCAAATGCCATTTCTGGCACATCAATTGCAAAATAAATCCATGTAACGGCGATTTTCCCCGATGTGCGGACAGCACGCACTATGACGGATCGCATACAGCACTAAAGTGGTGCAACGGGAGATTTTTGCCTTCAAACGGTGCGGTACACTTCGCAAAAACAAACAATACCGCAGCAAAATCTTTACATTAAGCCAAACTAAATGCTAACAAACGCATACAACACTGCACGCTTTTGCAGCAGGATATAACAAACACAACACTCACAATGGGTATCAATGCGTCTCTGGCGCGACGATAAAGGAGTTGGATATGCAATTACGTAAACTGGCCACAGCAATGCTGGTTATGGGAATGTCTGCGGGTCTGGCGCATGCCGCCGATGAGGCGAAACCTGCAGACGCAGCAGCCGCCCCGGCTGAGGCGCAACAGCCCACGCTGGAAAAAATTGCCAAAAACGGCGTGATCGTGGTCGGACACCGTGAATCTTCCGTACCGTTCTCCTATTACGACAACGAACAAAAAGTTGTGGGTTACTCTCAGGACTACTCCAACGCTATCGTTGAAGCAGTGAAGAAAAAGCTCAACAAGCCTGACCTGCAAGTTAAATTGATTCCAATTACCTCACAAAACCGTATTCCGCTGCTGCAAAACGGCACCTTCGATTTCGAATGCGGTTCGACCACCAACAACCTGGAACGTCAGAAGCAGGCCGCATTCTCTGACACTATCTTTGTGGTCGGTACTCGTCTTCTGGTCAAAAAAGGCGGCGACATTAAAGACTTCCCGGATCTGAAAGGCAAAGCGGTGGTTGTGACCTCCGGTACAACGTCTGAGATCCTGCTGCACAAGCTGAATGACGAACAGAAAATGGACATGCGCATTATCAGCGCCAAAGACCATGGTGACTCTTTCCGTACTCTGGAAAGCGGTCGTGCAGTGGCCTTTATGATGGATGACGCCCTGCTGGCGGGTGAACGTGCGAAAGCGAAGAAAGCGGATAACTGGGATATCGTGGGCAAACCGCAATCACAGGAAGCTTACGGCTGCATGCTGCGTAAAGGCGATACTGAGTTCAAAAAGCTGATGGATGACACCATCGCTAAGGCGCAAACCTCCGGTGAAGCGGAAAAATGGTTTGATAAATGGTTCAAAAACCCGATTCCGCCAAAAAACCTGAACCTCAATTTCGCACTCTCTGACGAGATGAAAGCACTGTTCAAAGAACCGAATGATAAGGCTCTGAACTAATTAACAAAAAGAATACACACATTTGCTGATGCTGTATCCGGGCTGCGATTGAACGGATCCCCAAAGGCCCCCAAATAGCATGGTCGGGGTAGGTCAAAGCAGCCCGTACAAAGCGGCATCGTGGATGAAGTGTAGTCAGGGGCGGGATAACCAGCCCTCTCGATTGTTGAAGTAGCACGGACAGACTATACGTTGAATGGTCGTTCCCCATTCGACGCGAACACAAGCTCTTCGCACAATCTTCGAGGGTAGCGCTGCTACCCTTTTTTTTCTGGAGTAGATTTATGTCCATAGACTGGAACTGGGGAATTTTCCTGCAACAAGCCCCGTTCGGCAACACAACCTATCTCGGCTGGCTGTGGAGCGGTTTTCAGGTCACGATCGCGCTGTCGATCACTGCCTGGATCATCGCGTTCCTGGTGGGCTCTCTGTTTGGTATTCTGCGAACCGTTCCCAATCGTATCCTGTCCGGTATCGGGACTTGCTATGTGGAGCTGTTCCGTAACGTCCCGCTGATCGTGCAATTCTTTACCTGGTATCTGGTGGTACCGGAACTGCTGCCTGAAAACATTGGCATGTGGTTCAAATCCGAACTGGATCCCAACATTCAGTTCTTTGTCTCTTCGATGGTCTGCCTTGGCTTGTTCACCGCTGCACGCGTCTGCGAGCAGGTCCGTGCGGCGATTCAGTCGTTACCACGCGGGCAAAAAAACGCGGGTCTCGCCATGGGGCTGACGCTGCCGCAAACGTACCGCTATGTCCTGCTGCCGAATGCCTATCGCGTCATCGTCCCACCGATGACCTCGGAGATGATGAACCTCGTAAAAAACTCGGCCATCGCATCCACTATCGGGCTGGTGGATATGGCGGCACAGGCCGGTAAGCTGCTGGATTATTCCGCACACGCCTGGGAGTCTTTCACCGCGATTACCGTCGCGTATGTATTAATTAACGCCTTCATTATGTTGGTGATGAATCTGGTAGAACGCAAAATTCGCCTGCCGGGCAATATGGGGGGCAAATAATGTACGAATTTGACTGGAGTTCAATCATCCCGTCCATCCCTTATCTGCTGGCGGGACTGGTGATTACCTTAAAAATTACCGTGACGGCCATTATCGTCGGGATTGTCTGGGGGACTCTGCTGGCGGTAATGCGCCTGTCCAGTTTTGCCCCCATCGCCTGGTTTGCGAAGGCCTATGTGAATGTCTTCCGCTCCATTCCACTGGTTATGGTGCTGCTGTGGTTCTATCTGATTGTGCCGGGACTGCTGCAAAACGTGCTGGGTCTGTCGCCAAAATCGGATATCCGCCTGATATCAGCAATGGTGGCATTCTCCATGTTCGAGGCCGCCTACTATTCTGAGATCATTCGTGCCGGTATTCAGAGTATCTCTCGCGGGCAGTCAAGTGCAGCGCTGGCGCTGGGCATGACCCACTGGCAGTCGATGAAATTGATCATCCTGCCGCAGGCATTCCGGGCGATGGTCCCACTGCTTCTGACCCAGGGGATTGTCCTGTTCCAGGATACCTCGCTGGTCTACATATTGAGCCTCGCGGACTTCTTCCGTACCGCGTCCACCATTGGCGAACGCGACGGGACACAAGTTGAAATGATCCTGTTCGCCGGTGCCGTCTATTTTGCTATTAGCTTGAGTGCATCGTTGTTGGTCAGCTATTTGAAGAAAAGGACAGTTTAATGATTACCCTGAAAAATGTTTCTAAATGGTATGGTCACTTTCAGGTGCTGACCGACTGCTCGACGGAAGTGAAAAAAGGCGAAGTGGTGGTCGTTTGCGGTCCATCCGGTTCGGGCAAATCGACTTTGATCAAAACGGTGAACGGCCTTGAGCCCGTGCAGAAAGGGGAAATTATCGTCAACGGCACCACCGTGAACGATAAAAAAACCAACCTGGCCAAACTACGTTCTCATGTCGGAATGGTGTTCCAGCATTTCGAGCTGTTCCCGCATCTGTCGATCATTGAGAACCTGACGCTGGCACAGGTCAAAGTGCTTAAACGCGATAAAACCGCTGCGCGCGAGAAAGGACTGAAACTGTTAGAGCGCGTTGGCTTGTCTGCCCATGCCAACAAATTTCCGGCGCAGCTTTCCGGTGGTCAGCAGCAGCGCGTGGCGATTGCCCGCGCGCTGTGTATGGATCCGGTCGCGATGCTGTTTGATGAACCTACATCTGCCCTTGACCCGGAAATGATCAACGAGGTGCTGGACGTTATGGTTGAGCTGGCCAATGAGGGGATGACCATGATGGTGGTCACTCACGAAATGGGTTTTGCCCGCAAGGTGGCGCACCGGGTTATCTTTATGGATGAAGGGAAAATCGTTGAAGATTCGGCGAAAGAAGAGTTCTTCGCCAATCCGAAATCTGAACGCGCGAAAGACTTCCTCGCCAAAATCCTGCATTAATCGTTCCGACGCGCATTCATCAGAATGCGCGTCTCATCACGCTTTACTGTTTCACTTCTCGTCTGATTTACAGCAACGTTTTAACCTTGTCGCACACTAATGCTAACAAGGAGTTGCTATGGTTCAGCCCATCATTCTTGATTGCGATCCTGGTCATGATGACGCAATCGCAATTGTTATTGCTCTCGCCTCACCCGAACTCGACGTAAAAGCCATCACCTCCTCTGCGGGAAACCAGACACCGGAGAAGACTCTGCGTAATGTGCTGCGCATGCTCACCCTGCTCAATCGTAGCGATATCCCGGTGGCGGGTGGCGCCATTAAGCCCCTGATGCGTGAACTTATTATCGCGGACAACGTGCATGGCGAAAGCGGTCTGGATGGCCCGGCCCTGCCGGAGCCCTCTTTTGCACCCCAGTCGTGTACCGCCGTAGAACTGATGGCAACCGTACTACGTGACAGCCCTGTTCCGGTCACTATTGTCTCCACCGGCCCACAAACCAACGTAGCCCTGCTGCTAAACAGTCATCCGGAACTGCACAGCAAAATCAATCGTATTGTGATCATGGGTGGCGCGATGTCGCCTGGGAACTGGACCCCTGCGGCGGAATTTAATATCTATGTCGACCCGGAAGCCGCCGAAATTGTCTTCCAGTCGGGCATTCCGGTGGTGATGGCAGGTCTTGATGTCACGCATCGGGCGCAAATCCACGCGGATGACATTGCGCATTTCCGTGCCATCGGCAACCCTATCTCTACCATTGTGGCCGAATTGCTCGACTTTTTTATGGAGTACCACAAACAGGAAAAATGGGGATTTGTTGGCGCGCCATTGCATGATCCCTGTACTATCGCCTGGCTGCTGAAACCGGACCTCTTCACCACTGTGGAACGCTGGGTGGGGGTAGAAACGCAGGGCAAATATACCCAGGGGATGACGGTAGTGGATTACTATTTCCTGACGGGAAATAAACCGAATGCCACCGTGATGGTCGATGTCGACCGCGAAGGGTTTGTGGATTTACTGGCAGAACGTCTGACATTCTACAGTGCGGCCTGATGCCCTCCCCCCAACCCTCTCCGACCGGGAGAGGGTGCAAACATTAAAACGTTGTGCATTTACTTAGGGCTCAAAGGGTCTTCTCTGGAACTGGTCATGTCCGCATTTCGGACACAGTGGCAGCACATCCGGCGTATAAATAGCCAGATGGAAGTGACATTTCTCGCACACCAGATTGCCAAGCCCCACGACTTCGCCGCTGTGGTAAACCCCATGATGATTAAGGTCCTGGAAAACTTCACGCCACTCCAGTTGCGTTTTATCGGTGATATCCGCCAGTTCCTGCCATAAGCTCTCTTTGATAACCCGCATAAACACGCTATCGGTGACATCGTCGTGGCTTTCCTCATAACTGCGAGCGAACTCTTCCAGGTCGCGGCGCACCGCGCGCGTTAACTCTTCGATTTCAGTACGCGTTAGCTCCCCGGTCTGGCTTACTCGTTGACGCGCCTGGGCTACCAGCGCATCAACATCCCTTTCGCCATTGCGTAGCCGCTCGGTCAATGATGCAACCAGTTCGCGATAATATTGAGCAACCTTGTTCATTGTTTTCCTCTCCCGGGCAGTTAACCTGTTCTAATAATAGACGTTATTTACCGTTGGCTTTGTCAATTACCCCACAGAGTGCGTAAATTCTCGTCGAGGGCTTTTCGCAGGCTAAATGTGCGAAAGGCTGTTGTGACGAAGTCGTTTGGGCTATGCTATGCGGATCTGAAAAACCACGTAAAACGCTACATTTGTAGCTGTATCGCAAATACAGGACCACTGGCTGCCATGCAAGAGCAATACCGCCCGGAAGAGATAGAATCCAAAGTCCAGCTTCACTGGGAAGAGAAGCGTACCTTCGAAGTAACTGAAGACGAGAGCAAAGAAAAATATTACTGCCTGTCGATGCTTCCCTATCCTTCTGGCCGACTACACATGGGCCACGTGCGTAACTACACCATCGGTGATGTGATTTCCCGCTATCAGCGCATGCTGGGCAAGAACGTGCTGCAGCCGATTGGCTGGGATGCGTTCGGTCTGCCTGCCGAAGGCGCGGCGGTGAAAAACAACACGGCCCCGGCACCGTGGACGTACGACAATATCGCGTACATGAAAAACCAGCTCAAAATGCTGGGCTTCGGCTATGACTGGAGCCGCGAGCTGGCCACCTGTACCCCGGAATACTATCGCTGGGAACAGAAGTTCTTCACTGAACTGTATAAAAAAGGCCTGGTGTATAAGAAAACGTCCGCAGTGAACTGGTGCCCGAATGACCAGACCGTGCTGGCGAACGAACAGGTTATCGACGGCTGCTGCTGGCGCTGCGACACCAAAGTTGAGCGTAAAGAGATCCCGCAGTGGTTTATCAAAATCACTGCCTATGCCGAAGAACTGCTCAACGACCTGGATCATATGGATCAGTGGCCTGACACGGTGAAAACCATGCAGCGCAACTGGATTGGCCGTTCCGAAGGTGTGGAAATCACCTTTAACGTTAACGGCTATGACAAAACGCTGACCGTTTACACAACCCGCCCGGACACCTTTATGGGCGCCACTTATCTGGCGGTGGCTGCGGGTCACCCGCTGGCGCAGAAAGCGGCGGCAACCAATGCTCAACTGGCAGCCTTTATCGACGAATGCCGTACTACCAAAGTGGCCGAAGCAGATATGGCGACCATGGAGAAAAAAGGCGTCGATACCGGCTTTAAAGCCGTTCATCCATTAACCGGCGAAGAGATTCCGGTTTGGGCGGCAAACTTCGTGCTGATGGAGTACGGTACTGGTGCCGTGATGGCCGTTCCGGGTCATGACCAGCGCGACTATGAATTTGCCAGCAAATACAATCTGCCGATCAAAGCGGTCATTCTGGCAGCTGACGGTTCTGAACCCGATCTGTCTGAACAAGCGCTGACCGAAAAAGGCACTCTCTTCAACTCCGGCGAATTCAGCGGCCTGAGCTTTGAAGAAGGTTTCAATGCCATTGCCGACAAACTGGCGGCCAAAGGCGTTGGCGAGCGCAAAATCAACTATCGTCTGCGTGACTGGGGCGTTTCCCGTCAGCGTTACTGGGGCGCACCGATTCCGATGGTGACGCTGGAAGACGGTACGGTGATCCCAACGCCAGAAGATCAGATCCCGGTGATTCTGCCAGAAGATGTGGTCATGGACGGCATCACCAGCCCGATCAAAGCCGATCCTGAGTGGGCGAAAACCACCGTCAACGGCCAGCCCGCGCTGCGTGAAACCGATACTTTCGACACCTTTATGGAGTCCTCCTGGTACTACGCGCGTTACACCTGCCCGCAGTACAAAGAAGGTATGCTGGACCCGAAAGCGGCTAACTACTGGCTGCCGGTTGATATCTACATTGGCGGTATCGAACACGCCATTATGCACCTGCTCTACTTCCGCTTTTTCCATAAGCTGATGCGCGACGCAGGTATGGTGAACTCTGACGAGCCTGCAAAACAGTTGCTGTGTCAGGGCATGGTGCTGGCAGACGCGTTCTACTACGTTGGCGAAAACGGCGAGCGTAACTGGGTTTCACCGAAAGAAGCCATCGTTGAGCGCGACGAAAAAGGCCGTATTATTAAGGCGAAAGACGCGGCGGGCCATGAACTGGTGTATACCGGTATGAGCAAGATGTCCAAGTCGAAAAATAACGGTATCGACCCGCAGGAAATGGTTGAGCGCTATGGCGCGGACACCGTGCGTCTGTTTATGATGTTCGCCTCTCCGGCAGATATGACGCTGGAATGGCAGGAGTCCGGTGTGGAAGGGGCAAACCGCTTCCTGAAACGCGTCTGGAAACTGGCTTATGAACATAAAGCGCTCGGCCCGGTTGTGGCGCTGGATGCCAGCGCGCTGAACGAAGACCAGCAGGCGCTGCGCCGCGACGTTCACAAAACTATCGCTAAAGTCACGGATGATATTGGTCGTCGTCAGACCTTCAACACCGCGATTGCGGCGATTATGGAGCTGATGAACAAACTGGCGAAAGCATCGACCGAAGGCGCGCAAGATCGTGCTCTGCTGCAGGAAGCGCTGCTGGCGGTTGTCCGTATGCTTAACCCGTTCACGCCACATGCAAGCTTTACCCTGTGGAAAGAACTGGGCGGCGAAGGCGATATCGACAACGCGCCGTGGCCGGTTGCAGACGACGCGGCGATGGTTGAAAACACCACGCTGGTTGTCGTGCAGGTTAACGGTAAAGTGCGCGGTAAAATCACCGTTGCCGTTGACGCGACCGAAGAACAGGTCCGTGAACGTGCAGGTCAGGAACCGCTGGTCGCAAAATATCTTGATGGCGTTACCGTACGTAAAGTGATTTACGTACCGGGTAAACTGCTTAATCTGGTCGTTGGCTAAGCGCGGGAGGAAGCGTGCGATATCTGGCAACATGGTTGTTATCTCTGGCGGTGCTTCTCACCGCCGGATGCGGCTGGCACTTGCGTAATACGACGCAGGTGCCGGGCAATATGAACACGATAATCTTTGATTCAGCAGATCCGAATGGTCCTCTTAGCCGTGCTGTACGTAATCAGTTGCGGCTGAATGGCGTGGAACTGGTGGAGAAAGGTTCATTGCGTAAAGATGTACCTTCCCTTCGCCTTGGTGTCATGTCTCTCGCACGTGATACCGCGTCTATTTTCCAGGACGGACGCACTGCGGAGTATCAGTTGGTGATGACAGTTGACGCCAGCGTGCTGATTCCGGGCCATGATATCTACCCGATCAACACCAAAGTGTATCGTTCGTTCTTTGATAACCCACAGACTGCGCTGGCGAAAGATGCTGAACAGGACATCATCCTTCAGGAAATGTACGACAAGGCGGCAGAACAGCTGATTCGTAAGCTGGCTAGCGTACAAGCGGCAGATAACGAGAAAAACCCGTCGTCCGCGCGTCCTGCGGCGAAACCGGGTAGCTAATGCTTAAGTTGTATCCGGAACAACTCCGCGCGCAGCTCAATGAAGGGCTGCGCGCGGCGTATTTACTGCTCGGTAATGACCCTCTTTTATTGCAGGAAAGCCATGACGCTGTACGTCAGGCGGCCTTCGCCCAAGGCTTCACCGAACATCACGCCTTCACCATTGATGCCAGCACAGACTGGGATGCTATCTATGCGATCTGCCAGGCACTCAGCCTGTTTTCCAGCCGTCAGATACTCTCATTACAGTTGCCGGAAAATGGCCCTAACGCCGCGCTTAATGAACGCCTCGCCATGCTGGTGGGCCTGCTTCATGATGATCTGATATTGATTGTGCGTGGCAATAAGCTGACGAAGGCCCAGGAAAATGCCGCCTGGTATACTGCTCTGGCCAATCGCAGCGTTTCGGTCAGTTGTCAGACCCCAGAGCAGACCAATCTCCCCCGTTGGGTTGCCGCACGTGCGAAGCAGAACAACCTGCAACTGGACGATGCCGCGAATCAACTGCTTTGCTATTGCTACGAAGGTAATCTATTGGCCGCAGCGCAGGCGCTGGAAAGGCTGGCGCTGCTCTTCCCGGACGGTAAGCTGACGCTACCGCGCGTGGAACAGGCCGTTAACGATGCCGCTCACTTTACGCCATTTCACTGGGTAGACGCCCTGCTGGCAGGGAAAAGTAAACGCGCGCTTCATATACTGCATCAGCTTAAACTCGAAGCCAGCGAACCGGTTATCCTGCTGCGTACTATCCAGCGTGAGCTGACGTTACTGGTGACGCTAAAACGGCAGTCTGCCCATACGCCGCTGCGTTCGCTGTTTGATAAACACCGGGTCTGGCAAAATCGGCGCGGCCTTATCGGTGAAGCGCTACAACGTCTGAGCAATGCGCAACTGCGCCAGGCTGTGCATCTGCTTACGCGTATTGAATTGATGGTGAAACAGGATTTTGGTCAGTCGGTGTGGGCAGAGCTGGAAGGACTTTCTCTGCTACTCTGTCATAAGGCACTGGCAGACGTTTTTATTGATGGTTGATATGAATCAGTTGCAGGCACTTTTTGGCGGTACATTTGATCCTATTCACTACGGGCATCTGAAACCAGTCGAAGCACTGGCAAACCAGATTGGGCTGTCACGCGTCATTATCATGCCCAATAACGTCCCTCCCCATCGCCCGCAGCCTGAGGCGACAAGCGTACAGCGTAAAGCAATGGTGGAACTGGCTATCAGCGACAAACCGCTTTTTGCCCTTGATGAGCGCGAACTACGGCGTGATAGCCCTTCGTACACGGCGCAAACCGTGCAGGCGTGGCGAGAAGAACAAGGGCCGAAGCGCTCACTGGCCTTCATTGTTGGTCAGGACTCGCTGCTAACGTTTCCGACATGGCATCACTATGAAACTATTCTGAACAACAGCCATTTGATTGTCTGCCGCCGCCCTGCCTATCCATTAGCCATGGAGAATGCGGCCGATCAGCAGTGGCTGGAAGACCATCTGACACAAAACGCGGATGATTTGCATACCCTGCCTGCCGGGAAAATCTATTTAGCGGAAACACCGTGGTTCAACATTTCCGCCACGCTCATCCGTGAAAGGCTGGAAAGAGGCGAGAATTGCGACGACCTGCTTCCCGCCACGGTACTCGATTATATCAATCAGCACGGCCTCTATCGCTGAGGACGCTATCCAGCACCTCAATCAACCGATCGTTTTCTGACGCGCTGCGTACCGCAACACGGTAGTAACGCGCGTCGAGCCCCGGATAATTGGCGCAACTGCGAATCAAAATGTGCTGGAGTAGCAACGCCTGCTGTAGGTCAATGCCTGCATCACAGCGCAAGAAGAGATAATTCGCCACGCCCGGCCAAACGAATAACCCAGGCAAATTTTCCAGCGCCTGACGCAAGCGCGGTCGTTCCGTGTTGAGCCATTGCCATGTTTCTTTTTGATACGCGCTATCGTTTAAAACCACTTCTCCCGCCATCGCCGCAAACGCGTTAATAGACCAGGGCATCTGCTGCTGGCGCATACGGGCGACAAGATGTGTATTACTGCTGAGCAAATACCCCAGGCGTAGCCCCGGCATAGCGTAAAACTTGGTCAGGGAACGCAGCACCCAAATATGCGGATTTTCCGTCAGATGGGGAATAAATCCGTCGCGATCGCTAAGGAAATCCATAAAGGCTTCATCCAGCACCAGTGTAATACCGAGCTGCTTACAGCGTGCGGCAATATCATGCATCAGTGAAGCATCTGGCAACAGGCCGGTGGGATTATTGGGAGTGCAGAGGAACAGGCAGTCAACGCCACCGGTGAGTGCGTCAAGAATCGCCCCGGTAATCTGCCAGCCATCCTCTTCGCGCAACGCATAATCGACGATATCACACCCGGAAAATTGCAAGGCGCGGCGATATTCGGCAAACCCCGGCGTGACGAGCATCACCCGACGCGGGAGAAGGCCTTTCACCAACGTAAATATTGATTCGGTTTCACCGTTGCCCGCGAGGATCCAGTCGGCGGGAACCTGATGATGTGCGGCAAGCGCCTGATGTAATTGCTGATACTCGGGATCCGGGTAGCGCTCAGCCACGGCAAAATTATTCAGTAAAGCGTGTTTCAATGACGCGGGCATTCCTGCCGGATTGATATTCGCACTGAAATCCAATAAATCCTCGGCTGAAACACCCACCATAGCAGCGGCCTCGCGGATATTTCCGCCGTGCGCGCTGTGAAATAAAGCCATCTTCTGCTCCGGGCAAAAGCGTTATTTTAAACGAAAAGCCACCAGGAATAAGGGTGTAATGATAAACTTCGTGCAGAAAACCGCACGGGAGAAAACAATGCGACTCTGGTTGATTCGACATGGCGAAACCGAAGCAAACGTTGCAGGACTCTACAGTGGCCACTCACCTACCCCGCTAACCGCAAAGGGGATTTCACAGGCGCAAACGCTACATCACCTGCTGCGCGAAGTACCTTTTGACCGGGTGATTTGCAGCGAACTCGAACGTGCGCAGCACACGGCAAGGCTGGTCCTGAACGATCGCAATATCGTTCAACACTCAACGCCGTTGCTCAATGAGATGTTTTTTGGCGACTGGGAGATGCGCCACCACCGGGACCTTATCCGGGAAGATCCGCAGAGCTATGCCGCGTGGTGCGCCGACTGGCAGAACGCCATTCCGACCAACGGAGAGGGTTTTCAGGCGTTCTCCGCACGTGTACAAGATTTTATCAGCCAGCTCCCCAACTGGGGCCCGGCGGAAAATCTGCTGATCGTCAGCCATCAGGGCGTATTGAGTCTGCTCATCGCCAGTTTACTTAAGATGCCAGCGGCGTCGTTATGGCATTTTCGCGTAGACCAGGGCACCTGGAGCGCAATGGACATCCATGATGATTTCTCCATGTTACGCGTTCTCAACAGCCGCGCGGTGTGGCAAGCGGAGGATTAACGGCCGTTTTTTCACCCGGCGCGCCTCTCCCGCGAGTCAGGTCATTGACACACACGGACAGGCTGCTATCCTCCGCACCGCTATCTGCGGCCTTACAGAAATTGTTTTACAAAAATGGCGATGCAATCTCACTCATGGGGTGGGATGATAGCCCACTTTTTAAAAGCCAGGGTCGGACATTTGTCCCGACAATAGTCGCAGTTCAGGTATAATGTCAGGCCATTTATTTACACCGTTTTCATGTACACCCCAGGGGGAACACTTG
The DNA here is from genome assembly GCF_015167655.1 of Citrobacter sp. BDA59-3. Lineage (NCBI taxonomy): Bacteria > Pseudomonadati > Pseudomonadota > Gammaproteobacteria > Enterobacterales > Enterobacteriaceae > Citrobacter > Citrobacter sp. BDA59-3. The sequence goes on along the minus strand of NZ_CP063427.1, from coordinate 1,476,606 downwards.
CAGGGTAAAGCACTCCAGGATTTTGTAATCGACAAAATTGATGACCTGAAAGGTCAGGACATCGTCGCACTCGACGTTCACGGCAAATCCAGTATCACCGACTGTATGATTATCTGCACCGGCACTTCCACACGCCACGTCATGTCCATCGCGGATCATGTGGTTCAGGAATCTCGTGCTGCGGGTATGCTTCCTCTGGGAGTGGAAGGTGAAAATGTCGCTGACTGGATCGTCGTAGACCTGGGTGATGTCATCGTCCATGTGATGCAGGAAGAGAGTCGTCGCCTGTATGAGCTGGAAAAACTCTGGGGTTAATGCGTGAAGCTGCAACTGGTAGCCGTCGGCACAAAAATGCCGGACTGGGTACAAACCGGGTTTACTGAATATTTGCGTCGTTTTCCGAAAGATATGCCTTTTGAGCTGGTGGAAATCCCGGCGGGCAAGCGCGGCAAAAACGCAGATATCAAGCGTATTCTCGACAAAGAGGGTGAACTGATGCTTGCTGCGACAGGTAAAAATCGGATCGTCACCCTCGATATCCCCGGTAAACCCTGGGATACGCCGCAACTGGCAAATGAACTGGAACGCTGGAAACAGGATGGACGTGACGTCAGCCTGCTTATCGGCGGGCCGGAAGGGTTATCCCCCGCCTGTAAAGCTGCGGCAGAACAAAGCTGGTCACTCTCTGCGCTGACGCTTCCTCACCCGCTGGTGCGTGTGCTGGTGGCGGAAAGCTTGTATCGCGCATGGAGCATCACGACCAACCATCCTTATCATCGTGAGTAATGACCACCAGGTAAACTAAGCAGCGGATGAAATTACAGAATTCTTTTCGCGACTATTCGGCTGAGTCTGCGCTGTTTGTGCGCCGGGCCCTTGTCGCTTTTGCAGGGATTTTGCTGCTCACCGGCGTGCTTATCGCCAACCTTTATAATCTGCAAATTGTCCGTCATGCTGACTACCAGACGCGTTCTAACGAGAACCGTATCAAACTGGTTCCTATTCCGCCAAGTCGCGGCATTATCTACGATCGCAACGGCACGCCGCTGGCGCTGAACCGCACGATCTATCAGATTGAGATGATGCCGGAAAAGGTCGACAACGTTGAGCAAACACTCAATGCGTTGCGTGACGTGGTGGACCTGACCGATGAGGACATTGCTAACTTCAAAAAGGAGCGCTCCCGCTCCCATCGCTTTACCTCGATTCCGGTCAAAGCCAACCTCAACGAAGTTCAGGTGGCGCGCTTCGCGGTCAATCAATATCGATTCCCTGGCGTGGAAGTAAAAGGCTATAAACGCCGTTACTATCCGTTCGGCTCAGCGCTGACGCACGTGATTGGCTACGTATCCAAAATAAACGATAAAGACGTCGAACGGTTGGATAAAGAAGGCAAGCTGGCGAACTACGCCGCCACGCATGACATAGGCAAGCTCGGCATCGAACGTTATTACGAAGATGTGCTGCACGGACAGACCGGTTACGAAGAGGTCGAAGTTAACAACCGCGGGCGCGTGATTCGCCAGTTAAAAGAAGTGCCACCGCAAGCCGGGCATGACATCTACCTGACGCTGGATTTAAAACTGCAGCAATATATCGAAACCCTGTTGCAGGGTAGCCGTGCGGCGGTCGTGGTGACCGACCCGCGCAATGGTGCCATTCTCGCGCTGGTATCTACACCGAGCTATGATCCGAACCTGTTTGTCGATGGCATCTCCAGCAAGGATTACACCGCGCTGCTCAACGATCCGAACACACCGTTGGTGAACCGCGCCACGCAAGGGGTTTACCCGCCTGCATCGACGGTGAAACCCTATGTTGCCGTCTCTGCCCTGAGCGCCGGGGTGATTACTCGTAACACCACCCTTTTCGATCCGGGCTGGTGGCAACTGCCCGGCTCTGAAAAACGCTATCGTGACTGGAAAAAGTGGGGGCATGGCCGCCTGAATGTCACCAAATCACTGGAAGAGTCAGCGGACACCTTCTTCTATCAGGTCGCCTACGACATGGGCATCGACCGCCTTGCCGAGTGGCTGACCAAGTTTGGTTACGGTCAATATACCGGTATCGATCTGGCCGAAGAGCGCTCGGGTAATATGCCAACGCGCGAATGGAAGCTTAAACGCTTTAAGAAACCCTGGTACCAGGGGGACACGATCCCCGTCGGGATTGGCCAGGGTTACTGGACCGCAACGCCAGTACAAATGAACAAAGCGATGATGACGCTGATTAACGACGGCATTGTCAAAGTACCGCACTTGTTAATGAGTACGACGGAAGACGGTAAACAGGTTCCATGGCAACAGCCGCCGCAAAAACAGGTTGGCGATGTGCACTCCGGCTTCTGGGAAATCGCCAAAGATGGAATGTACGGCGTGGCAAACCGCCCGAACGGTACCGGGCATAAATATTTTGCCGGTTCACCGTACAAAGTCGCGGCGAAATCCGGTACAGCCCAGGTCTTCGGGCTGAAAGCTAACGAAACCTATAACGCACACCGCATCGCCGAACGTCTGCGTGACCATAAGCTGATGACGGCGTTCGCGCCCTATGATAATCCCCAGGTTGCGGTTGCAATGATCCTGGAAAACGGCGGCGCCGGCCCTGCGGTCGGTACGATTATGCGCCAAATCCTTGACCATATAATGCTTGGCGACAACAACACTGAATTGCCGTCGGAAAACCCGGCATCAACAGCGGCAGAGGACCAATAATCATGACGGATAATCCGAACAAAAAATCGTTCTGGGATAAAATCCATATCGATCCCGCCTTCTTGCTGATTGTGCTGGCTCTGCTGTTCTATAGCGCGATGGTTATCTGGAGCGCCAGCGGGCAGGATATCGGCATGACGGAGCGTAAAGTCGGCCAGATAGCCATGGGCCTTATCGCGATGGTTGTACTGGCGCAGGTCCCACCACGCGTCTATGAAGGCTGGGCACCCTATCTGTATGTTTTTTGCGTCATCCTGCTGGTCGCCGTTGATGCTTTCGGGGCGATATCCAAAGGCGCTCAGCGCTGGCTTGATTTAGGCATCGTGCGTTTCCAGCCCTCGGAAATTGCGAAAATTGCCGTACCGCTCATGGTGGCGCGTTTTATTAACCGCGATGTCTGTCCGCCATCGTTGAAAAACACCGCGATTGCGCTGGTGCTGATATTTATGCCAACGCTGCTGGTGGCCGCCCAGCCCGACCTCGGTACCGCCATTCTTATCGCTATGTCCGGTCTTTTCGTGCTTTTTTTATCCGGCCTGAGCTGGCGCCTCATCCTGGTGGCCGTTCTGCTGATAGCGGCATTTATACCCATATTGTGGTTCTTCCTGATGCACGATTATCAACGCCAGCGCGTGATGATGTTGCTCGATCCGGAAACCGATCCGCTCGGCGCAGGCTATCATATTATTCAGTCGAAAATCGCCATCGGCTCCGGTGGGTTGCAGGGGAAAGGCTGGCTGCACGGTACGCAGTCGCAGCTGGAGTTTTTACCTGAACGCCACACCGACTTTATCTTTGCCGTCCTTGCAGAGGAACTGGGGCTAATTGGTATTTTGATCCTGCTCGGGCTTTATGTACTGCTGATCATGCGTGGATTATGGATTGCCGCGCGCGCGCAAACCACCTTTGGCCGGGTCATGGCGGGCGGTTTGATGTTGATTTTATTCGTTTATGTATTCGTAAATATTGGTATGGTGAGTGGTATCTTGCCGGTGGTGGGCGTACCGTTGCCGCTGGTAAGTTACGGGGGCTCGGCCCTGATTGTACTGATGGCGGGGTTTGGTATCGTGATGTCGATTCATACCCACAGGAAGATGTTATCAAAAAGCGTATAAGGGGTGCGCAATGCGTAAGCAATGGCCAGGTGTCTGTATAGCAGCAGTATTGCTGGCGTCATGTTCAAGTGATGATGGTCAGCAAAAGACGATGGTCGCGCCGCCTACTCCGGTGTGCAGCGGTCCGGTCGTTGAAATCAGCGGCGCGGAGCCTCGTTTTGAGACGCCGAATCCTTCGGCAAACCAGGATTACGAGCGCGACGGCAAAAGCTACAAAATTGTGCAGAACCCTTCTCAGTTCAGCCAGGCCGGGTTCGCCGCTATCTACGATGCGGAGCCAGGCAGCAATTTAACCGCGACGGGAGAAGCGTTCGATCCGTTACAACTGACCGCCGCGCATCCGACGCTGCCCGTTCCGAGTTATGCCCGTATTACCAACCTGGCCAATGGCCGCATGGTGGTGGTACGTATCAACGATCGCGGCCCTTATGGTAACGATCGCGTGATCTCATTGTCACGTGCGGCAGCGGATCGCCTGAATACGTCGAACAATACCAAAGTGCGCATCGACCCGATCATTGTGGCGCAGGACGGTTCCATGTCCGGTCCGGGTACGGTTTGTACCACTATCGCGAAGCAAACCTATGCCCTGCCGGCACTTCCGGATTTAAGCGGTAATGGCGCGTCACAACCGCAGCCTGCTCCTGACAATGTGCGTATGATCAGCAATTCAACGCTGAAAGGGGACGAAAACACAAAGCCTGTAAGTAGCGGCGGTTTCCTGGGTGCGCCGACGCCGCTACATGCTGGCGTGCTTGAGGGCAGCGAACCCGCAGCGCCTGCGGTGACGACGCAGACCACGCCCCCCGTTGCCGCTGCGCCAGGGGTAGCGGCACCGGTAACACGCACCGCACCTGTGACGGCGCCGGTCACCGCGCCAGGTTCAGTACAGGGCCACGTTGCGACATCAGCCGCGCCGGTTGCGGCCAGCGGAAGCTATATGGTGCAGGTTGGCGCAGTCAGCGATCAAACTCGCGCGCAGCAGTACCAGCAGCGCCTGGCCCAACAATTTTCTGTGCCGGGGCGAGTGGTACAAAACGGTGCTGTGTGGCGTATTCAGCTTGGTCCATTTACCAATAAGTCGGACGCCAGTGCATTACAACAGCGTCTGCAAAATGAAGCGCAGTTACAGTCTTTTGTGACCAACGCGCAATAACAGATTTGGCATCTGACTTTGTCAGCCAGTGTAAACAGCATTAACAAAGTCATGCGGAAAGTCGGATGCCTGTCAGAATAGCTTTTGCTATAGTAGGGCACTTTTTTTAACTCCATCACGGATGTCGTTGTTCAGACCATGAAGACCACTCTCTCCGTTCGTTTCGTACAGCGCCTGGCGCTCACCACGGCACTTACTGCCGCAACCCTCGGCGCAGCCCATGCCGATGATCTCAACATCAAGACCATGATTCCTGGCGCCCCACAGATTGATGCCGAATCCTGGATCCTCATCGATTACAACTCCGGCAAGGTGTTGACCGAACAGAACGCCGATTCACGCCGCGATCCGGCCAGCCTGACGAAAATGATGACCAGCTACGTCATCGGCCAGGCAATGAAAGCGGGTAAATTTAAAGACAGCGATCTGGTCACTATCGGCAATGACGCATGGGCGACCGGCAACCCGGTGTTCCGTGGCTCTTCTCTGATGTTCCTGAAACCGGGTATGCAAGTTCCGGTTTCCCAGCTCATCCGTGGTATCAACCTGCAGTCTGGTAACGACGCCTGTGTGGCGATGGCCGATTATGTTGCCGGTAGCCAGGACGCCTTTGTCGGTCTGATGAATAACTACGTTAAAGCGCTTGGCCTGCAGAACTCCCATTTCCAGACGGTTCATGGTCTGGATGCTGAGGGGCAATACAGCTCAGCGCGTGACATGGCTCTGATTGGCCAGGCATTGATTCGTGATGTGCCAAACGAATACTCCATCTACAAAGAGAAAGAGTTCACCTTTAACGGTATCCGCCAGACCAACCGTAACGGCCTGCTGTGGGATAACAGCCTGAATGTCGACGGTATTAAAACGGGTCACACAGACAAAGCGGGTTACAACCTGGTGGCTTCTGCAACCGAAGGCCAGATGCGTCTGATCTCCGCAGTCATGGGTGGCAGAACATTCAAAGGGCGTGAGGCCGAAAGTAAAAAACTGCTGACATGGGGTTTCCGTTTCTTCGAAACCGTAAGCCCGCTGAAAGCAGGCAAAGAGTTCGCCTCTGAGCCAGCCTGGTTCGGTGATAACGATCGCGCTTCGTTGGGTGTTGATAAAGACGTATACCTGACAATCCCACGTGGTCGCATGAAAGACCTGAAAGCAAGTTATGTTTTAAGCACCAGCGAACTGCACGCACCGTTGCAGAAAAATCAGGTGGTTGGCACGATTAACTTCCAGTTGGACGGCAAAACCATCGAACAACGCCCTCTGGTCGTGCTGCAGGAAATTCAGGAAGGGAATTTCTTCGGCAAAATCATCGACTATATCAAGCTGATGTTCCACCACTGGTTCGGCTAAAAAACGAACACTTGAAAGTGTGATTTCCGTCCCCATATACTAAGCATCTCAATAAACTCCTGCCCTTTCGGCAGGAGTTATTATTTTTACGCCGGAGCTGACATGAAAACCAATCTCAAAGAACTGCTTGAATTCCCGACTCCCTTTACATACAAAGTGATGGGACTGGCGAAACCAGAGCTGGTTGATCTGGTGGTTGAAGTGGTACAGCGCCATGCGCCCGGTGATTACTCTCCGCAGGTAAAACCGAGCAGCAAAGGCAATTACCACTCGGTATCCATCACCATCACCGCCACCCATATTGAGCAAGTTGAGACACTGTACGAAGAACTGGGCAATATTGAAATTGTTCGTATGGTGCTGTAATGAAGCCAGGTGTTACCGGGCCGCTGGTCGGGTAACACCCTCTCTGTGATATACTCCCCTCACCTTTTCTTCTCCCGGAGATGCTGTTTTGTCTCAGGATACAATCCTAATCCGTAACCTTGGCCTGCAGCCCTACGACCCTGTGTCGGAGGCAATGCATGAATTCACGGAAACCCGCACCGAGAGCACACCTGACGAAATCTGGCTGGTTGAACACAACCCGGTATTCACCCAGGGCCAGGCAGGTAAAGCTGAGCATGTGCTCTCTCCGGGTGATATTCCGGTAATACAAAGCGATCGTGGAGGTCAGGTTACTTATCATGGTCCCGGTCAGCAGGTCATGTACATATTAATAAACCTCAAGCGTCGCAAACTTGGCGTCCGCGAACTCGTCACCGTGATGGAACAAACTGTCATCGATACGCTGGCGGAATTGGGTATTGAGGCGCGTGCGCGCGCCGATGCTCCGGGTGTTTATGTGCAGGATAAAAAGATCTGTTCGCTGGGGTTGCGCATCCGTAAAGGTTGCTCATTTCATGGCCTGGCGTTAAATATTGCAATGGATCTAACCCCTTTTTTACGCATCAATCCTTGTGGGTATGCGGGAATGGAAATGACACAGGTAAAACATTTCGCGCCTGATGCCAATATGGACAAAATAAGACCTGTGCTTATTAGCCATCTTTTAGCACAGCTAAACAATCCGCCACATATATATACCAGTACTTAATATATGATGTATAGCGGCTTGCTTTTTAAGCAAGTCGTTATATATTTCCCCCAGTTATACTTTACAACCGCAGCGCTCTTCTCTATTTTCAAAATACCTGCCTGATCAGGTTAATTCGCAACGCGTGGCACATTTGCTGCTACGTCGAATTGCGCGTAGCCGGATTAAATTTAAGCTTAATGTCCTGCATCATGCTGAAAACCATCCATAATGATGATATGTGAAGAAAAAAACAGCTTAAATTACACATCACCATAAATAATAAATTCAACTATCATTCATATTGTGAATGATTACGGAGCACAAGCGTGGATTATAATAACTTGCCGGAACAGAGAATAGCCGAGCGACCCGAAGATGATAAACCGCAAATCTTCCGAACGTTACGCAATATAGACCTCAATTTATTGACCATCTTTGAGGCAGTATATGTACACAAAGGGATTGTGAATGCCGCGCGAGTGCTTAACCTGACGCCGTCCGCAATTAGTCAATCCATTCAAAAATTACGAACAATATTTCCCGATCCGCTTTTTATTCGTAAAGGCCAGGGCGTGACGCCAACAGCCTATGCGTCGCATTTACATGAGTATATCAGCCAGGGTCTGGAATCGATTCTCGGTGCGCTGGATCTCACCGGGAGTTATGATAAACAGCGAACCATCACCATAGGCACGCCGCCTTCGCTGGGCGCGATTGTGATTCCCGTCATCTGGCAGGCGATCAAAGAGAGCGCACCACATCTGGTAATGCGCAATATCCCTATCCATGATGCCGAAAATCAGCTCAGTCAGTTCCAGACCGATCTCATCATCGATACCAATATCCCGTCAGCACGCACTCTCAGCCATCATGCGCTCTATACAGACAGGCTGATGCTGGTGTGCCGCGAAGGGCATCCATGCCTGCGCTCGACGATCAACGAAGATGTCCTGCAACACTATGAACATACCTTATTGATGCTAGAGGGACAAAACCTGAGTGCGTTGCGTCAGCGTGTTCAGGATCTGTTCCCTGAACGTCACGTCAGCTTTAGCAGTTACAATATGTTCACTATCGCAGCACTGATTGGCAACAGCGATATGTTGGGGCTGATGCCGACTCGTCTGTTCAAGCTTTTTAGCGCGTGCTGGCCTCTGGTGGAAATTGATTTTCCGCCAGTCAGTAACGAAAGACTGGATGTTTCTTTGTATTACAATAAGTTAAGCCTTCGTGATCCCGTGCTTGAAAACGTTATCAACGTTATTCGCCGCGCATTCTGAAGTCCATATCAGCCTGGCAAAAAGGACAATGACCATCGGGCAAAGGGTACAAAACAACAACTATTTTACATTTTGCCGAGTTGCCAGGCTGCTTTCTGTCCTCTATCAGTGCTATACTGCACGTCATTAATTCAAAAATAGTTGATAAATACAACATTCCCTTGAATTGAAACACTTACTTCGTTATCCGCAACTGGAACACGCACGCTATGAGTAAACCCATTGTGATGGAACGCGGTGTTAAGTACCGCGATGCCGATAAAATGGCCCTTATCCCGGTTAAAAACGTGGCAACAGAGCGCGAAGCCCTGTTAAGAAAACCGGAATGGATGAAAATCAAACTTCCGGCTGACTCGTCCCGTATTCAGGGCATCAAGGCGGCCATGCGTAAGAATGGGCTGCACTCGGTTTGCGAAGAAGCGTCCTGCCCGAACCTGGCAGAGTGTTTCAATCACGGCACGGCAACCTTTATGATCCTCGGCGCTATCTGTACGCGTCGTTGTCCGTTCTGCGATGTGGCGCACGGTCGCCCTGTTGCGCCGGATGCCAATGAGCCGAAAAAACTGGCACAAACTATCTCTGATATGGCGTTGCGTTACGTCGTGATTACCTCCGTAGACCGTGACGATCTGCGCGATGGTGGTGCCCAGCATTTCGCTGACTGTATCAGTGCGATTCGCGAGAAAAACCCCGCAATCAAGATTGAGACACTGGTTCCAGACTTCCGTGGTCGTATGGACCGTGCACTGGATATTTTGACGGCGACCCCTCCGGATGTGTTTAACCACAATCTGGAGAACGTACCGCGCGTTTACCGCCAGGTCCGTCCGGGTGCAGACTATAACTGGTCGCTGAAACTGCTGGAACGCTTTAAAGAAGCGCATCCGGAGATCCCAACCAAGTCTGGTCTGATGGTGGGACTTGGCGAAACCAATGCGGAAATCGTCGAGGTTATGCGTGATCTGCGCCGTCACGGCGTCACCATGCTGACGTTGGGCCAGTATCTGCAGCCAAGCCGTCACCACCTGCCTGTACAGCGTTATGTAAGCCCGGAAGAGTTTGACGAAATGAAAGCGGAAGCGTTGGCGATGGGCTTCACCCATGCCGCATGCGGTCCATTCGTGCGTTCGTCCTACCACGCTGACCTACAAGCTAAAGGTATTGAAGTCAAATAATGCGGTAATATCTGATTACACTTGCCATAAAAAAACCGGCCATTGCGCCGGTTTTTTTATGCTGCACGAACAGGCTTACTCTTTATGAGAAAGCTTTTCGACAGGAACGTCGTCTTCCGCAGTTTTCTTCGCCGTGGTGTCATCGTCGTTCATGGCTTTTTTAAAGCCCTTGATCGCTGTGCCCAGATCACCGCCCAGCGTACGAAGTTTTTTGGTACCAAACAGCAGAATGACCAGTGCGGCCACGACCAGCAATTTGGTAATACTAATCTCACCCATAGATACCTTCTTTCATAAATCGGACTGCGTAAAGCACCATTATAACCTGATGTCATTAACGGTCATTCGACGCGCGCACACAATAGCAATCTGTAACGAGATGAATCAAGCGTTGTTTAAAAAAACATCACATCAGTTGCGGTGGAGCGAAACGGCGGTTTCGCAGTACCGGTAGTTTTTCCCGCGTCTGCGATAAGCGCTGCTGCGTAATCTCCGCCATGATGAGCTGCGGGGCTTCCCCCGCTGCGGCAATAACCACCCCTTGAGGGTCGACCACCTGACTCAGGCCAATATTCTTATTGCCACATTCACCTGACGCAACGATATAACAGGTCGTGTCCAGTGCTCGTGCAGCCAGCAACGTCGCCCAGTGACGCTCTTTGAGCGGGCCCCGAACCCAGGCAGCAGGAAGCGCCAGAATGTCTGCCCCCTGTAGCGCCAACGACAATGCCAGCTCGGGGAAGCGCAGATCATAGCAGGTCATTAACCCAACCTTCATCCCGTCTACGTCAATTAATGGTGCGATTTCATGCCCCGCATCCACGCGAGCTGACTCTTGCATGTTAAATGCATCGTACAGATGAAGCTTTCCATAATGGGCAATGATGTGCCCTTCGCGCAGCGCCACCAGCGTATTGACCGCCCTGCCTGGCGTAGAAGGCACATGGAGGGTCAGTATGGTTGTCAGCTTATTGCGATGGCTCTCTTCCAGCAACAGGCTTAAAAAACCGCCATCCAGCGTCTGAGCCGATTTCACAGACATATGGGGGTCATTGTCATCTCGCGCCAGTAACGCCTCTGGAAGTACCAACAGCGACGCCTGCTGGCGTGCCGCTTGCGCCATCAAGGTTACACACGTCCGGGCATTCGTTTGCCAGTCCGGGGTAACCACAAATTGCCCTGCTGCAACAATCATCGTTTTCTCCTGATTCTGTCGCCATAGCCAGCCTTGCGCTTCGGCGCTACACTCACCACTCTAACAAATCAAATAGCAGGATTTTCCCGTGTTACAACTTCTTTTAGCTGTCTTTATTGGTGGTGGTACTGGCAGCGTGGCGCGTTGGGCGCTCAGCATGAAATTTAACCCCGCCCATCACGCTATTCCGCTGGGGACTCTGACCGCGAACTTAGCCGGCGCGTTTATCATTGGCATGGGGCTGGCCTGGTTTAACCGCATGACCCATATCGACCCGATGTGGAAGGTGTTGCTGACCACTGGTTTTTGCGGCGGTCTGACGACCTTTTCAACATTTTCGGCCGAAGTGGTGTTTTTACTGCAGGAAGGACGCTTTAGCTGGGCTTTGCTCAACGTGGCCGTTAATCTGCTCGGATCATTTGCGATGACGGCGCTCGCGTTCTGGTTGTTTTCCAGCGTGAATGCAAATTAAGGGTAAAAAAAACCCGCCTTAGAGGCGGGTTTTGAAATTCTGTCTTATTGCTAACTTAGATAGCCATTACGTTAGCAGCAGAAGGACCTTTGGCACCGTTAGTGATTTCGAACTCTACACGCTGACCTTCAGCCAGAGTTTTGAAACCATTGCTCTGGATTGCAGAGAAGTGTACGAACACGTCTTTGCTGCCATCTTCCGGAGTAATGAAACCGAATCCTTTGGATTCATTAAACCACTTAACGTTACCTTTAATCTTAGACATCAATATTACCTTTACATGAAAAACGACACAAATGCTGTGTCGAGTTACAGTACAACAATTGTGAAGACTTTTGTCCAGTCGTTATTCATCAAAAAGTGATAAATGTCGCTAAGTTTTTTCAAAGCTACCGTTTATTTGGGATCCGCATCAATGGTTAAGAATTAACCACCCCAAAAATGCTACGTCCCGGAAACGAGACGCGGCATTGTAACGCTGAATTAGCGACGACGATGAAGCAATTGATACACCGCCGGGATCACAAACATCGACAATAACGGCGCGGTGACCATGCCGCCGATCATGGGCGCGGCAATACGACTCATCACCTCTGAACCGCTTCCCCCGCCCCACATTATCGGCAACAGGCCTGCCATAATGGTGGCAACAGTCATGACTTTTGGCCGCACGCGCAGCACCGCCCCTTCATGAATGGCCCGCCTTAACATCGACTGACCGCCATCCGGATCGCGTTGGCGATATTTCTCCAGCGCATGATTGAGGTACAGCACCATTATCACGCCGAATTCTGCCGCCACTCCCGCCAGCGCAATAAAGCCGACAGCGCCCGCAACGGACAAATTGTATCCCAATAGCCACAACAACCAGACGCCGCCAATCAGCGAAAACGGCAACGTTCCCATGATTAATAACGCGTCGGAAATGCGCTTAAAGGTGATAAACAGCAGGACAAAAATAATCATCAGCGTGACGGGTAAAACGACTTTTAATTTCGCCGTCGCCCGCTCCAGATACTCAAACTGACCGGACCAGGAGAGCGTAACCCCCTGCGGCAATGTCACCTGTTCAGCAACCCGTTGCTGCATATCGTCCACGGCTGATTTAAGGTCGCGACCACGTAAATCGACATAGATCCAGTTCGACAGGCGCGCATTCTCACTTTTCAGCATCGGTGGACCCTCTTTCACCACAATATCCGCCAGTTCGCCCAGCGCGATCTGACTGCCGTTTTCAGTGATCACTGGCAGCGCACGAAGATCGTCGACGTTGTCGCGGATTTCACGCGGATAGCGAATATTGATCGGGAAACGCTCACGCCCCTGCAAAACCTCGCCGACGTTTTCCCCGCCCACCAGAGTTGAGACCAGCGATTGCAACTCTTTGACCGAAACGCCGTAGCGTGCGGCCTGTTGACGGTTGATATTGATATCCACATAGCGCCCGCCCGCCAGCCGCTCTGCCAGCGCCGACGTCACGCCAGGCACGGTTTTCACGACCTGCTCGATGTGTTGAGCCACTCGCTCGATATCGGCAATGTTATTACCGTTCACCTTTATCCCCACGGGGCTTTTGATCCCGGTCGCCAGCATATCCAGTCGGTTACGAATCGGCGGCACCCAGACATTGGCAATCCCCGGCAGGTTAACCGTTTTATCGAGTTCCTCGACCAGTTTTTCCGGCGTCATGCCTGGACGCCACTGTTCGCGAGGTTTAAAGCGAATGGTGCTCTCAATCATGGTTAAGGGTGCCGGGTCCGTTGCGCTCTCTGCCCGGCCCGCTTTACCGAAGACGCTTTCCACTTCCGGGACCGTTTTGATCAGTCTGTCCGTCTGCTGTAACAGTCTCGCCGCTTCCCGAGCGGAAATCCCCGGCAGTGTCGACGGCATATAGAGCAGATCCCCCTCATTCAACGGTGGCATAAATTCGCTACCCAGGCGACTGAGCGGCCAGAGCGTGGCAAGCAGTAACAGCAAAGCAACACCAATGGTCGCTTTCGGCCAGTTCAGTACCCTATCCAGCAGCGGCTCATAGAGACGAATAAGAAAACGGTTGATGGGGTTCGCTTTTTCATCCGGGATTTTCCCACGAATGAAGAGAGCCATCAGCACCGGCACCAGAGTGATACCCAGGCCAGCCGCCACGGCCATTGACCAGGTTTTTGTAAACGCCAGCGGCGAGAACATTCGCCCTTCCTGCGCCTCCAGCGAAAACACCGGAATAAACGACAGGGTGATGATAAGCAGGCTGCAAAATAGCGCGGGACCGACTTCCACCGCAGACTGTTCCGACAAACGCCAGTAATCCGCCGCCACCAGTTTGCGTCCGGGGTTATCGTGCCGCCACTGCTCCATCACTTTGTGCATGTTTTCAATCATGACTATCGCGGCATCCACCATCGCGCCAATGGCGATGGCAATCCCGCCCAGTGACATGATATTGGCGTTAATGCCTTGATAATGCATAACAATAAACGCGCCAAGGATGCCAAGCGGCAAGGATACAATCGCCACCAGCGCCGAGCGGAAATGAAACAGGAAGAGCGTACAAACCAGCGCCACCACAATAAACTCTTCAATAAGTTTATGGGTCAGGGTCTCTACCGCATGCTCAATCAGGGTAGAGCGATCATATACAGGAACGATTTCCACCCCGGCAGGCAGGATCTTCTGCACCGCCTGTAACTTTGCTTTTACCGCATGAATGGTTTCCAGCGCATTTTTGCCATAGCGCATCACAATGATGCCGCCCGCCACCTCCCCTTCACCGTTATACTCCGCAACCCCACGGCGCAGCTCCGGTCCAAGCCGCACGCTGGCTACATCTGAGAGCATAACCGGCACGCCCTCGCGGCTGGTAATGACGATATGGCGGAAATCCTCCAGCGTCTGCAGATAACCGGTGGTGCGCACCATAAATTCGGCCTCGCCCATCTCCAGCAGCGCACCGCTACTCTCCTGGTTCGCCGACTGAACGGCGGTGATTAACTGCGCATGGGTGATATTCAACGCCCGCATACGAGCCGGATCCGGTACGATTTGGTACTGGCGAACCATCCCGCCGACGCTGGCCACCTCCGCCACGTTGGGTACGGTTTTCAGCTCAAATTTCAGCGTCCAGTCCTGCAATGCGCGCAGATCGGCAAGGTTATGTTTCCCTGTGCGATCAACCAGCGCGTACTCGTAGATCCACCCCACCCCGGTGGCATCCGGTCCCAGCGCCACGTTAACCCCGGCAGGCAGTGACGTCTGGATCTGGCTTAAATTCTCCAGCACCCGCGAACGTGCCCAGTACAGATCGGTATCATCATCAAACAGTACGTAAACGTAGGCGTCGCCAAACATCGAGTAACCGCGTACCGTTTTGGCACCCGGCACGGATAGCATTGCCGTTGTGAGCGGCCAGGTAACCTGGTTTTCGATGATCTGTGGTGCTTTGCCCGGATAGCTGGCACGAATAATCACCTGCACATCCGATAGATCCGGTAAGGCATCAAGCGGCGCACGCTGCACCGACCATATGCCCCACCCCATCAATACCAGCGCGGCAAGCAGGATCAGCAGTCGGTTACGCAAAGAGGCGCGAATAATGGCGGCTATCATTTCATCGCCTCCGTCGCAGGCATCAGGTGGGTGATCACCGCGCCGTTTTCATCATCAAGGGTAAAACTGAACATCACGCGGTCGCCGGGTTTGAGGGTGGAAACCGGCGTTTTGAGTGTGAAATCCATCGTCATCGCCCCCCAGTTCAGCGCTGGAATGGGTTGATGCGCCAGCGTGATGCTGCCCGCATCAATGGCTTTGATCACCCCGGTGGTTTCGTACTCTTGCGCCTGTTTCTGGTCGGGAACCGCACTCTGCGCCGTGTCTCCCGGTAAGGCGCTGCGTAAGCTGGCTTCGGAGTCAATCAGGAACTGCCCGGAAGTGACCACGCTGTCCCCCTCTTTAAGACCGGAGAGTACCTCCGTCCAGCCTTGCGATGTTCTGCCTGTCGTCACCTTCACCGCCTGGAAGTGCCCCTCGCCAGAGGCGAGCAAGACCCTGGTTGCCACCCCGGTTTCAATCAACGCCTCTTCCGGGATCGCCAGTACCGCAGGCTGCTGCGACGTTTCCGGCTGCGTCACCGTCAGGAACATGCCGGGTTTCAGTTTTTGCTGTGGGTTATCCAGCACGATGCGCGCTTTTAATGTGCGCGTGGTGGTTTCCAGTTGTGGCAGTAGCTCGCTCACCCGGCCATGAAATTGCTCACCCGGCCAGCTTGAGGAGCGCGCGATGATCTCGCTGCCTGCACTCAGGGTTTGTGCCTGACTTTGTGGGTAATCCACCACCAGCCAGACGGGGTCGAGGCTGGCAAGTTCAAATAGCGTTTGTGCCTGAGCAACCTGCGCCCCTTCCCGTGAATCCAGTTTCACGACATAACCCGCGCGATCGGCGCGCAGCGTCAGGCGAGTTTGCGGTTTGCCGCTGCGCTCTACCGCCAGAATTGTCGCTTCTGGCATAAACTGCAACGCCAGTCGGTCACGCGCCGCACGTGTCAACGCACCGTCACCTAGCTGACGTACTGCCAGATACTCCTGCTGCGCCGTCGTCCATTGCGGGATCCATAATTGCGCCAGCGGCTCGCCTTTTTTCACCCACTGCTGAGGCGCACGAACAAACAGTTTTTCTACTACGCCATTGGCGGGAGCAGAGATCGTCTGGATGCTGCGCTCATCGGTTGTCACCGTCGCAAAAGCAGAAAAAGCGGGAGCCAGTACGCGCTTCTCAACACCCGCAGTGGTCATCCCAAGGTTTTGCTGCTGACGCGCACTCACGCTGACACCATTGTCGGTCGGCCCTTCATCCGCATAACGCGGCACCAGCGGCATATCCATAAAAGGCGATTTCCCCGGTTTATCGAAGCGCTGCCCCGGCACCATGGGGTCGTACCAGTAGAGGACTTTTCGTTCCGCGTTAGCGCTGGCGTGATCGTGGTTGTCTGCTGTCAGCGCGACCTGTTGTCGGCCTGCGACATAGCCCGCCGCCGCTGCCACGCAGGCGGCAATCAGAATCGCTAAAACTGTTTTTTTCATTGCGCCAGCTCCTGAGGAATCAACCAATGGATGGCGGCCCATGTCCGTGCCATCTCTTTTTCCGCCTGATAAACCGCCAGTTCGCTGTCAAGAACCGTGCGGCGCGCATCCAGCAATTCAGGCAACTGTGTCTGCCCGGCGCGGTACTGCGCCGCCATCAGCGAGGCGCGTTTGCGTACCAGCGGTAAGACATCGTCGCGCTGACGCATCCACAGCGCCTGGGCGGCGTTGTACTCAGCAATCAAGGTGCGAACCTGCGCCACATGTTCGCGTTCGGTCTGTGCCAGTTGATCGTTGGCCTGCATTGAGCGGGAGATATCCGCCGCATGGTCTTTGTCCTGACGCTGTGATTTGAAAAGGGGAAGGTCGACGGTAAACATCACCCCGGCCATGTCTTCATACCCTTCGGCGCGACGGCCATACCAGACTTCCACTTCCACATCCGGGATGGCGGCAACAGCGGACTCGGCAGAGCGCGCCTTCGCACTGTTAGCTTCGCTGGCGGCGGCAATCATTTCCGGATGCAGTGCGACGCCCTGTTCCAGTGTTTGCTCGTCGGCAGGCAGGCGTTCATAGCGAGGTAAGTCACCAGCGATAGTGGTAACGGGCTGTCCGGTTAGTTGGGTCAGGCGAGTCCGGGCCACCTGCACGTCACGTTCCGCAAGGGTGACTTTGTCGCGCATCGCACTCAGGCCAATCTGGAAAGCAAGCACGCTATCAGGTGCCGCGTTACCCGCACTGACGCTGGCTTTTTGCGCCCCCTGCTGTGCGGTCGTTTCCGCCAGCAATTTGCGCGCGGTTTGCAGAGCACGCGTGGAGAGCGCGAGATCCAGCCACGCCTGCGCCGCATCGCGTTGCAAATTCGCACGCGCCACCGAGGATTTCGCGTTCACGCTTTGCGCCTGTGCCAGCAGCGTGTCAGCTTTGCGATCGCGTTTTTCAGCACTGACGTATTGCTGCATCACGCCGATGCGCTGCATGGTCATGCCTTCACGGGTAAAACGGCGTGCGTTACTGCCCTGTACAGGCAGGTTATCAATACCGAATTTCAGCTTCGGGTCGGGAAGTTGACGGGCCGAATCTGCCATTGCATCCAGCGCCCGCGCTTCATTGCGATTAGCGGATAATTCGGCAGAGTAGCGTTCTGCAGCGGCGAGGGTCTGCGTGAGCGTCAGTGGCTCCGCCGAAGCGGCGGAGCACACCAGGCCCAGCAACACCCCGCCGAGCACCAGGCTCAGGGAGTATCGTTTCATCCTGCCCCCGTTATTCTTGCGGCGTCAGAGAAACGATCTGGTAACCGTTCGCGTTCTGCACAAACGCGAAGTCAACCTTTTCGCCCACAGCCAACTGCGATGGCGCAGCTTCCGACAGATCAAACTGCATGGTCATCGGCGGCCAGTTGAGATCTGGGATGGCTTTATGAGCGATAGAAACGGACTGCGGCGTGATTTTTTTGATAACGCCCTGGGCGTGGTAAACATGCGCCTGCATGGCGGTGTGCTGCGCCATGTCGTGATTCATGTCGTGGTTCATGGCGTGCGCTTGCACGGCGGAAAAAGAGAGTACAGCCAGCACACCTGTCAGCGCGCGAAAAATAGAAGAACGCATCGTAAAACTCCTGTTAATCGAAAATTAATTAAAATTCAACGAATTAACAGTTTTCTACTCGCGAAACCGGCAAAAACGGATGGTTGCCGGCGGCCCTGCTGCGGGAGGTGTGAGCGACCAGCCCTCACGGACGGTATCAACACAAAGGGGTTTGGCGACGACCAGTGTCATGCTGACAGGTAGCGCGACTGGCGTCTGATGACCGCTGTCTTTTTGCGCCACATCCGGTACGCAATGCTTGTCGCACAGAGGCGCTTTCATTTGATGGGCAGGCGGCTGCATCGCATTATCGGTCATCATATGATCGTAATGCTGTGTCATTACCGTTTCGCCCTGCACATCCAGGTCGCAATCATGCGAGGCTATGGCCACCTGACTCTGGATCAATAGCCAGCCGAACGCGATCAGCAGCATCGTCAGATGCCGCCTCATTACGCGTAAACGACTAATCCAGCCAGTGTACATAATAACCTTTCAATCAATACGGGAACCGGGAGCGAGTATAGGCGCCGATATTTTTCTTTTTAAAGCTTTTTTTGATTAATTTACGTGGCTTATTTATTCGCAACCAAAAAAACTAATTCCATTAACTTTTTATTTTCTTTTTAGATCCCATTACGCCCATTGTTTTTTGCGAACTTCCGCAACGGTATTTTTGTCATTTTGCGGAAAATAAGCAAAAATGCGCGATAATATACGCAAAACGAATCTTCCTTGATTTTAATCATCTACTCATTAGCGGTTATTCGGCACATTGCGTTTCTTCCTTTTCCGGTAGTCATTTTTCATGTTCTTTACGCTGGGATCCAGAACATTATGTTAACGTTTATTGAACTTCTGATTGGCGTCGTGGTAATCGTGGGTGTGGCACGCTATATCATCAAAGGTTATTCTGCCACCGGCGTGCTGTTTGTCGGCGGGCTGGCGTTATTAATCGTCAGTGCGCTGATGGGGCATAAAGTCCTGCCGGGCAGTGCTACCAGCACGGGTTACACCGCAACAGACATCGTTGAATACATCAAAATCTTGCTGATGAGCCGCGGTGGCGACCTGGGCATGATGATCATGATGCTGTGTGGGTTTGCCGCCTATATGACCCATATCGGTGCCAACGATATGGTCGTGAAGCTCGCCTCCCGCCCACTGCGTTTTATTAACTCGCCTTATTTATTAATGATTGCCGCCTATTTCGTCGCTTGCCTGATGTCCCTGGCGGTCTCCTCGGCCACTGGCCTTGGCGTGTTATTAATGGCAACGCTTTTCCCCGTGATGGTGAACGTGGGGATAAGCCGCGGGGCTGCCGCTGCTATTTGTGCCTCTCCGGCCGCGATTATTTTATCTCCAACCTCCGGGGATGTCGTTTTAGCCGCGAAAGCCGCTGAAATGCCGCTCATCGACTTCGCGTTTAAAACGACGCTGCCGATCTCCATCGCTGCCATTATCTTTATGGCCATCGCCCACTATTTCTGGCAGCGCTATCTGGATAAAAAAGAGAACATCACCGCAGAGATGCTGGATGTGAAAGACATCACCACCACCGCCCCATCTTTCTATGCCATTCTGCCGTTTACGCCGATCATCGGCGTGCTGATTTTCGACGGTAAATGGGGGCCGGAACTGCATATCATCACTATCCTGGTGATCTGCATGCTGCTCGCCGCAGTGCTGGAATTTTTCCGCGGTTTCAATACACAAAACGTCTTTTCCGGTCTGGAAGTAGCCTATCGCGGCATGGCAGATGCGTTTGCTGGCGTGGTAATGCTGTTAGTTGCCGCCGGTGTTTTCGCGCAGGGTCTCAGCACGATTGGCTTTATCCAGAGTCTTATCTCCATTGCCACCTCGTTTGGTTCCGCAAGTATCATTCTGATGCTGGTACTGGTCATTCTCACCATGCTGGCGGCGATGACGACGGGCTCTGGTAACGCGCCGTTCTACGCGTTTGTCGAGATGATCCCGAAACTGGCACATGAGTCAGGCATCAACCCGGCGTACCTTTCTATTCCGATGCTGCAGGCCTCTAACCTTGGCCGCACCATTTCACCAGTATCCGGCGTGGTGGTTGCTGTAGCAGGTATGGCCAATATCTCTCCGTTTGAAGTGGTTAAACGGACATCCGTACCGGTCATTGTGGGTCTGATTGTGGTGATCGTGGCAACAGAGATCCTGGTTCCCGGCGCTGCCGTGCACTAACGGTCTGTCCTGCCATAACGCAAAAAGCGCCCCTCCGGCGCTTTTTGTGCTTTAATAACCTACGGAAATTATTTAAACACAATCATCAGGATCAGAAATGTTCAGAAAGGGACTCGTCGCCAGTCTGGGTGTCGCCATGGCGATGCTGTCGCTCGCCCCCGCTCACGCTGCCCCACTCGAGCCCAAACAGTACGGTGACTTTGACCGCTACGTGCTGGCACTTTCGTGGCAAACCGGTTTTTGCCAGAGTCAGCATGACCGTGGAGGGCGCGAGCCGCAGGAATGCCGACTGCAAAAAGAGCTACCGCAAAAAATCGATTTTCTAACCGTTCACGGCCTGTGGCCCGGCCTGCCGAAATCTATTGCCGCCCGCGGCGTGGATGAAAAGCGCTGGATGCGATATGGCTGCGCCACGCGACCTGTTCCCAATATGCCAGAGGCGAAAATCAGCCAGAAATGTTCTGCTGCCGAAACCGGGATGTCACTTGAAATGGCCAATAAGCTCAACACGGTAATGCCCGGCGCAGGCGGCGCATCTTGTCTCGAACGTTACGAATACGCTAAACACGGCGTTTGTTTCGGCTTCGACCCGGACGCTTTATTCGGGACGATGGTACGTCTGAATCAGGAAGTGAAACGCAGTGCTTTGGGGCTTTTCCTGGCGAACAATTACGGTAAACACGTCAGCCGTAGCGATTTTGACGCCGCCGTTGCTAAGGCATGGGGCGATAACAGTGTTAAAGCGGTAAAACTGACCTGTAACGGTAATCCGGCGTATCTTACCGAAATGCAAATCGCCATTGATGCGCAGGGGATCAACGAGCCACTTTCCGCGAAATCCCTGCTGGCGCAACCGCATCCGGGTAACTGCGGGAACGACTTTATTATCGACAGCGTCGGTTATTAATCCTCCCCCTTCGGGTTAAACACATAAACCCGGCAAATGTGAGCTAAGTCACTTCAAAGTTGCGTGCAGTCTCAGTATCATCCGAAGAGTTAAACCCTCGCTGCCAGACGGCGAGGGTTTTTCTTTGGATTAATCTGGCGGGATTTCGCCTCATGACATGGAGTAATAGATGTCCAGACCTGCAATTATCATCAATGAACTTGACGCTGAGCGCATTGACCGTCTGCTGGAGCAACCCGCTCATGCCAGTCTGCCGGTCGCGAAGGTGCTGAATGACGAACTGGATCGCGCGCAGATGTGCGCCCCCGAAGCGATGCCAGCCAACGTGGTCACCATGAATAGCACGGTAAAATTCCGTGAGCTTAAAAGTGGCGATATCCGTACACGTACTCTTGTATATCCGGCGCAAATGATCGATAGCGCGACGCAACTGTCCGTGATGGCTCCGGTCGGTGCGGCATTACTGGGCTTACGCGTCGGCGATAGTATCCACTGGGAACTGCCCGGCGGTGCGACGACCGATCTTGAAGTGCTGGAGTTAATCTACCAGCCGGAAGCTGCTGGCGAATATCTGCGCTAAGCACGCCACACGCTGTTAAGAGGATGCATGCTGCATCCTCTTTCCCTTCCCCGCTCACCCGAATGTCGCATTTCGTTGTCCCGCTCAGGCTTCTATTGTGGTAAGAGATTCTTGCCCTGGGTTCGCATATGAGCGAAACATGGATTATCGCCCTTATCTTTTTGATCGTGGCGGCGATTATCGTCGCGGCCGTGCTTTATCTCGAACGACACTGGTAACGCCCGGTTTACCGGAAAATCCTCATTTCTACAAAAACTCCAGCTCGAATAAATAATTGCCAGCGACGTACCAGAATCATTCTGTCATTCCTGCTGAAATACCAGTGACATAATCTACAGGGAGACACGCTTATGTATCAGACAATCATTATGCCGGTAGATGTTTTCGAAATGGAGTTAAGCGACAAAGCCGTGCGCCACGCCGAGTTCCTTGCTCAGGACTCGGGCGTCATCCATTTACTGCACGTTCTGCCTGCTTCTTCCAGCCTCAGCCTGCACCGATTCGCTGCCGATATTCGCCGTTTTGAAGAACACTTGCAGCATGAAGCGCAAACCCGCCTGAACACGATGATAGGCCACTTTTCAATCAGCCCTGAACGTATCCACACCCACGTTCGTCTGGGAAGCGTACGCGATGTGGTTAATGAAATGGCCGAAGAGTTACATGCGGATATGGTGGTGATTGGTTCACGTAACCCCTCTATCACTACCCATTTGCTGGGGTCGAACGCCTCAAGCGTAGTACGTCATGCACATATTCCGGTGCTGGTAGTACGGTAAAAAAAAGAGGCCGCCTCAGGCAGCCTCTTGATTATTGCAGGTATTGTCCCTTCGTTCTTCGGGTTGCCTGCGCGTTAGCGTTATGCAACTCGAATGCGTTGGGATGTCTTACTTTCTTCTTATGCACGCTTAGTGCGGATCAGGTAGTCGAATGCGCTCAGAGAGGCTTTCGCACCTTCGCCTGTGGCGATAATAATTTGCTTGTACGGCACCGTGGTGCAGTCACCCGCCGCGAACACACCTTTGACGCTGGTTTCACATTTCGCATCAATGATAATTTCGCCCATACGGTTGCGCTCAATGGCACCTTCCAGCCAGGTAGTATTCGGCAGTAAACCAATCTGCACGAAGATACCGGCGAGCGCGATATGATGCACATCGCCGCTCACGCGATCGCGGTACTCCAGCCCCGTCAGTTTGCTGCCATCGCCTTTCACTTCGGTAGTTTGCGCATTCAAAATGATGTCGACATTACCGAGGCTACGCACTTTATCCTGCAGCACCTGGTCAGCTTTCATTTCGGGCGCAAACTCCAGCAGGGTGACATGTTCTACAATGCCCGCCAGATCGATGGCGGCTTCCACACCTGAGTTACCGCCGCCGATGACCGCCACACGTTTACCTTTAAACAGCGGACCATCACAGTGCGGGCAGTAGGTGACACCTTTAGTACGATACTGTTCTTCGCCCGGCACGTTCATGTTGCGCCATTTTGCCCCGGTCGCAATGATGATACTGCGTGCTTTCAGTACGGCACCGGATGCGGTTTCAATCTGATGCAAACCACCTTCCACGGCAGCCGGGGTCAGTTTGGTCGCACTTTGCGAATCAATCACATCAACGTCGTATTCCGACACGTGGGCTTTCAGCGCACCCGCCAGTTTTTGACCTTCGGTCTTCGGCACGGAGATGTAGTTTTCGATGTCCACGGTGTCCAGCACCTGACCACCAAAACGCTCACCCATCAGCCCGGTACGGATACCCTTACGTGCGGAGTAAACTGCTGCCGCCGCACCAGACGGGCCGGAACCGACAATCAGCACATCATACGCGTCACGCTTGTTCAGCTCTTCTGCGGCACGTTTTTCCGCGCCGGTATCAATTTTGGCCACGATTTCAGCAAGCGTCATACGCCCCTGACCAAACTCTTTACCATTGACGAAGACAGCCGGAACGCCCATCACATTACGGTCAGTGATTTCATTCTGGTAGGTGCCGCCATCAATCGCCGTATGTTTAATGCGCGGGTTCAGCACTGCCATCAGGTTAAGCGCCTGTACGACATCCGGGCAGTTATGGCAGGTCAGTGAGTAATAGGTTTCAAATTCAAAATCACCGTCGATATCGCGAATCTGTTCGAGCAGAGACTGCGCTTCTTTCGACGGGTGACCACCGGTCCACAACAGTGCCAGAACCAGTGAGGTAAATTCGTGACCCAGCGGCGAGCCTGCAAAGCGCGGCCCCTGGTTTGAACCTGGGTTGGTAATAAGGAACGACGGTTTGCGCACTGCCAGCGTGTTGTCTTCTTTGAAAGAAACTTTATCTGACAGTTCAGCAATTTCAGCCAACAGTTCCTTGATCTCTGCCGATCTGGCGCTGTCATCCAGCGTGGCAATCAGCTCAACAGGTTTAGTCAGTTTCTCAAGGTAAGCCTTGAGCTGCGTTTTCATGTTTGTGTCGAGCATTTTTAATCTCCTGGGCTTAAAACATCATCATGCAAGCTGCCTTATTACAACGGCGCCAATGCAACTTGAATCATGATGCGCGGGATAAAAATCGGGTGCAAAACTGCACCCGATTTCAGACGTAAATTTCCGAACATTTCGCGTCAGAGCAAGGCGACTAGCCTGCGAGTCCCCGGGAGCTTACAAAAGTAAGTGACCGGGGCGAGCAGGTGACGCCAACGCCGCTATGGCGCGAAAGACGACGGAAATCTCAATTCACAAGGCTTTCGTGTTACAGAAAGGCGGCAAGCTTATGAATCCCCGGGAGCTTACAAAAGTAAGTGACCGGGGTGATTAAGCGCAGCCAACGCATCTGTAGTGCGAAAGACGCCGTGAATTTTAGATTTTACCAACCAGATCCAGGGAAGGAGCCAGCGTCGCGTCACCTTCTTTCCACTTAGCCGGGCATACTTCGCCTGGGTGGGAAGCAACATACTGTGCTGCTTTGATTTTACGCAGCAGGTCAGATGCGTCGCGGCCGATACCTTCAGCGGTAACTTCGATAGCCTGGATGATACCCTGCGGGTCAACGATGAAGGTACCACGGTCAGCCAGACCTTCGTCTTCACGCATGATTTCAAAGTTACGGGTCAGGGCGCCAGTCGGGTCGCCGATCATCGCATATTTGATTTTAGCGATGGTGTCAGAGCTGCTGTGCCATGCTTTGTGCGTGAAGTGGGTGTCGGTAGAAACAGAGTAAACGTCTACGCCCAGTTTCTGCAGTTCTTCATAATGGTCAGCAACGTCACCCAGTTCCGTCGGGCATACGAAAGTGAAGTCAGCCGGGTAGAAGAAGAAGACGCTCCAGCGGCCTTCGGTATCTTTCTCAGTAACTTCTACGAACTCACCGTTTTTGAACGCCTGGTTTTTAAAAGGTTTGATTTTGGTGTTAATTAAAGACATCTATACTTCCTCCGTGTTTTCGTTGAGGTGTAAGTTAACGATTTTTTTCCGATTCGGCTAATGCGTTTGCATTATCAAATCAATAAGCGTTAGCTAACAACCCGCACAAAACTGCTTAATGTACCGAACATGAACGTGCATAAGGTCGACGGGGATCCCATCGGTAAAAACAAAAAAGCCACCTCACGGGTGGCTTTAGACCTGAAATACCCGTGGGTGCTTCAGCGCCAGTCATACTGGCATCGCGTTGCGCGACAAGATAAAAGTTATCGCACAGACAGTGGGGATTACAACACTCTCGCTGTCACATAACAATGCACGGGCTCCAGATACTACCTATGGTTGTAATAGGTTTTACCGTCGTCAAATTCATCTCATTGTTACTTAAGGTTTTTATGCTTAAACGTCTACTCGCCCTTTCTCTTTTGCCTTTCTATGTTCAGGCAGAAGAGCTGCCTGCGCCCGTACAAGCCATTGAAAAACAAGGTATCACTATCATTAAATCCTTCGATGCGCCGGGCGGTATGAAAGGCTATCTGGGGAAATATCAGGATATGGGCGTCACCATTTATGTTACGCCAGACGGCAAACAGGCGATTTCTGGCTATATGTATGACACCGCTGGCACCAATCTGAGTGAAAAAATGATTCAGGATGAGATCTACTCGCCGGCAGGTCGGGCGCTTTGGCAGCAGATGGAAAAATCAACCTGGATCCTTGATGGCAAAAAGGACGCACCGCGTGTGATCTACGTTTTTGCCGATCCTTTCTGCCCATACTGCAGCCGCTTCTGGCAACAGTCACGCCCCTGGGTTAAGGCCGGTAAAGTACAAATCCGCACATTATTGGTTGGGGTCATCAAACCCGAAAGTCCGGCGGCGGCGGCAGCCATTTTGGGCGATAGCGACCCGGCCAAAAAATGGCATGACTATGAGCAATCTCTCGGGAAAATGACGCTGGATTTACCCAAAACCATTCCCCCGACAATCATGAATGTACTAAAAAGTAATCAAACATTAATGGACGAATTGGGGGCAAATGCCACCCCGGCCATTTACTACATGAATAAAGAGAATGTGCTGCAGCAGGAAGTTGGACTCCCTGATGAAGAAAAATTGAAGCTGATTTTTGGCGAGTAAGAGCAAAAAAAACAGAATAATGGCAAAATGTGAGCCGGAGAAAAATATCAGCGAAAGTTATGATTATTTCTCCGGAGCTCTTTTTTTGTTACCAATAATAAACACCTGTAGCAAAACAGCGAACAAATAAACAAAATCACAAACGTAATGAATATAAATACCTCAAAACATTTAAAACAATTATATCATTGAAATCTATAGAAAATTAAAGATTAACTCTTTGTTTAATTTCATTATCATTCCCAGCCTAAGTAGGTAATCGCCTGGGATTAATTGACGGTGAAAATTGACAAACAAATTCTGGAACAGGATGTTCTGGACGCCAGCATGGAAAGAATTAAATGGACACTGAAAAACTTTCAGAGAGTATGTGTCTCTTTTTCGGGTGGAAAAGATTCCAGTATCATGCTCAATCTGACGGCGCAACTGGCACGTCAGCTAAAAAAGAAAATCAACATCTTATTTATCGACTGGGAGGCTCAGTTTAGCTATACCATCGAGTATGTTGAGCGTATGCGTGCTGAATACAGCGATATTACAGAGCGCTTCTTCTGGATTGCCTTGCCACTGACTACACAAAATGGCTTATCGCAATTTTCCCCCACCTGGCAATGCTGGCAACCCGGCGTTGAATGGGTACGGCAACCTCCTGAACATGCGATAACGGATCCTGCCGAGCTGCCTTTTTATCAACACGGCATGACCTTTGAATCGTTTGTCAGTGAGTTTGCCGACTGGTTTGCCAATCATCGCCCGGCAGCCATGATGATTGGTATTCGCGCTGACGAATCTTACAACCGCTTTATGGCTATCGCGTCGGCACGCAAAATGCGTTTCGCCGATGATAAGCCCTGGACTACCGCTGCCCCACGCGGGCATGCCTGGTACATTTACCCAATTTATGACTGGAAAATAGCCGATATCTGGACCTGGTTTGGTAAGACCCAAACGCCTTATAACCCATTATATGATTTGATGTATCAGGCAGGCGTGCCCACGCGCTATATGCGTATTTGTGAACCTTTCGGCCCTGAGCAACGCCAGGGACTGTGGCTCTATCACGTTATTGAACCTGAGCGCTGGGCACTCATGTGCGAACGGGTCAGCGGCGTCAGCAGCGGCGGGATTTATGCCGGTCAGGACAATCTTTTCTATGGTCACCGAAAACTCACTAAGCCTGCGCATTTGAGCTGGCGGGAATATGTCCTTTTCTTGCTCGACAGCATGCCGGAGCAATCTGCGGAGCATTATCGCAACAAAATTGCCGTTTATTTGCGTTGGTTTGAAAAACAGGGCCTGACACACATTCCCGATAGCCAGCCCGGGGATGTTGGCGCAAAAGATATACCTTCCTGGCGCCGCATCTGCAAAGTGCTGCTCAATAACGATTACTGGTGCAGGGCACTCTCTTTTAGCCCCACCAAAACAAGCAATTACAAGCGGTATCACGAACGAATCAAAAACAAACGCAAGGAGTGGGGAATTTTATGCAACAGCGATTAATCAGCGAGATTGAGGCATTTCTCGGCGCATTACCTGAGGAAGAACGGATTGAAGCTATCAATGATTTTCGTCGTACTCTCCATGCGTTAAGCCCGTTTCGCGACCAGCCTGTCGATTGTGTTTTATGGGTGAAGAACGACCACATTTCCCCAAATGACTACAACCCTAACAATGTTGCACCGCCGGAGAAACGGTTGTTACTGAAATCGCTGGAGGCCGATGGTTTCACCCAGCCCATTGTGGTGCAGGAAGACAAACCTCATCACTTTGAAATTGTCGATGGTTTTCACCGCCACGAACTGGGCAAAAGTCGGGCGGCGCTAAAAAGTAAACTTAAAGGCTATCTCCCGATTACTTGCCTGAACAGCGACAGAGCCAGCAAGTCCGATCGTATGGCGGCCACCATCCGGCATAACCGGGCACGTGGCCGCCATCAAATCAATGAGATGGCGGAAATTGTTCGTGAACTCTCACGGATAGGCTGGACAGAAGAGCAGATTGGCCAGGAGCTGGGAATGGACAGCGATGAAGTGCTGCGCCTGAAACAGATTAACGGCCTGACAGAACTCTTTGCAGGCCGTCGATTCTCGCGCGCGTGGACGGTTAAATAGCGTCGGTTATAGCTTGCATAACCGTTCAGCGGCTGCCAGCAGCGTCGATTCCTGCTTTGCAAAACACAGGCGAATCAGCTTATGGGGGAAGGGGTCGGCGCAGAAAACCGACAGCGGAATAGCCGCCACCCCAACTTCTTTTGTCAGCCACTGGCAAAAATTCACATCATCAAGATCGGAAATGGCGCTGTAATCGGCAAGCAAAAAGTAAGTGCCTTCGCACGGCAGGATCTCCAGCCGACTGCTGCTGAGCGCATTGACCAGCACATCGCGACGAGCCTGATAAAACGCAGGCAACTGGCGATAATGTTCCGGCTCGCTTCGCAGCATATCCGCCAGTGCCAGTTGCGCAGGCGTATTGACCGAGAAGGTCAGGTATTGATGCACCTTACGCAGCTCGGCGCTAATGGCAGCCGGCGCCACACAGTATCCCACCTTCCAGCCGGTCATATGGAAGGTTTTACCAAACGAAGAAACGGCAATCGCCCGCTGACGCAGTTGCGGGTGCGCCAGCACGCTGGCATGTCCCGCTTCGGCAAAACAGATGTGCTCGTAAACTTCATCGCTCAGCACATAGATTTCTTTCTCGCCAATCGCCTGCCATAATGCCGCGAAATCCTCTTTGCGCCACACCGTCGCAGACGGGTTATGCGGCGTATTAAGGATAACCAAACGGGTTTTATCGCTCAGCAGTGCAGCGAATGCCTGCCAGTCCACGCGAAAATGCGGCGGTTGCAGGGCAATACGTTTTAGCACACCACCAGACAACTCCACCGCCGGGGCGTAGCTGTCATAACTGGGATCAAAGCAGATGACTTCATCACCTTTACGTACCAGCGCGGTGATCGCTGCATACAGGGCCTCGGTCGCCCCCGCCGTTACTGTGATATCGCTGCCCGCGTCCGGTTTGTAGCCATACAGTTCTTCGGTTTTATCGGCAATGGCCTCGCGCAACGCCTGCACCCCGGTCATTGGCGCATACTGATTCGCCCCTTGTGCCACGTGGTAAGCCAGCCGCTCTTGCAAGTAGCGTGGACCATCAAAATCCGGGAATCCCTGGGACAGGTTGATGGCCTTATACTGCTGCGCCAGCGCACTCATTTGCGTGAAAATAGTGGTGCCTAAAGCGGGAAGTTTACTTTGGGGAATCAGTGCGTTATCGCTCATGGTTGCGTGCCTGCTTGTAATACTGATGTTGCTGCCACTATAACACGATGTTAGTATTTGGCAATCAAGACGCTTAGACGTCTAAACCATAAGATTATTCCTGCCGACGCGCAACCCAGGAAGACTATGACAAACAACCTGCAACTCCATGAGCTCGTTAACGCCTGTCACTGGATAGGCCAGAAAGGCTGGTCCCCTGCCACCGGTGGCAATATGTCGGTGCGTGAAGATGCACAATGGTGCTGGCTGAGCGAATCCGGCAAAGACAAAGGCAGCCTGACGACAGCGGACTTCCTGCAAGTGTCGATCGCCGATAACCATGCGCCGTCGGGGCGTAAGCCGTCAGCGGAAACGGGCCTGCACACGCTGATTTACCGTCTGTTCCCGGATGCGAATGCGGTGCTACATGTCCATACGGTGAATGCCACCGTACTGTCACGCGTTGAGCGTGCCCCTGAATTGCTCATCAGCGGCTTCGAAATGCAAAAATCTCTGCGCGGGCAAACCACCCATCTTGATACCGTGCCGATTGCAATTTTCGATAACGCCCAGGATATTGATGCCCTCGCCCGCCATATTGAACATTACGCGCAAGAACGCCCCTTGAACTATGGCTTTTTGCTGCGTGGTCACGGTCTGACCTGCTGGGGGCGCGATGTGGCTGAAGCGCGTCGCCATCTGGAAGGGCTGGAATTTTTATTTGAATGCGAAATGCAGCGCCGTCTGCTGGAGAAATAATGATCCGCGCGATAGTTACCGACATAGAAGGTACCACCAGCGATATTCGCTTTGTGCACAACGTATTATTTCCCTATGCCCGCGAACGTCTGCCGGCTTTTCTGAACGCGCAGCAGTATATCGAGCCGGTAAAAACCATCCTCGATAACCTGCGTGAAGAGATAGCCCAGCCGGAGGCAACCACCGCCGATCTGCTTGATACGCTTGTGCAGTTTATGGATGAGGACCGTAAATCCACGCCACTGAAAGCGCTACAGGGCATTATCTGGCGTGATGGCTACGTCAATGGCGACTTCACCGGTCATCTTTACCCGGACGTGTTGCCCGCGCTGGAAAAATGGAAAGCCAAAGGTATTGATCTATATGTTTATTCCTCTGGCTCAGTGGCAGCGCAAAAACTGTTATTTGGCTACAGCGACGAAGGTGATATTACTCATCTGTTCAGCGGCTACTTCGACACCCTGGTAGGGGCGAAGCGCGAGGTTCAGTCCTATCGCAATATCGCTGAACAACTGGGCGTGCCGCCGGGGCAGATCCTGTTCCTCTCTGATATCCATCAGGAGCTGGACGCCGCAGCGCAGGCCGGTTTACGAACCATACAACTGATTCGCGGCGACCATGACGCGGCGAGCCAACATCACCAGGTTCCCTCTTTCGACCACATTAAGCCGGAGCAGATCCCCTCATGAGCGCACTGACGATTTATTCTGACAAAGACGCCAGCAAGCCTGTCTGGCAAAGTACCGACGCCGCCGGGATTCAGCAGAAGCTGAACGCCAAAGGCGTCCGTTTTGAACGTTGGGAAGCCGACCGTGACCTGGGCGCAGATCCATCACCGGAGACGGTGATCGTCGCCTACCAGCACGCGATCGACAAACTCGTTGCCGAGAAGGGCTACCAGAGCTGGGATGTGATCAGCCTGCGTGCCGATAATCCGCAAAAAGAGGCGCTACGCGCCAAATTCCTCAACGAACACACCCACGGCGAAGACGAAGTGCGTTTTTTCGTGGAAGGTGCCGGGCTGTTCTGCCTGCATATTGATGACGAGGTGTACCAGGTATTGTGCGAGAAGAACGACCTGATCTCCGTGCCCGCCGGTACCCCGCACTGGTTTGATATGGGTTCCGAGCCGAACTTCACCGCCATTCGCATCTTCGACAACCCGGAAGGCTGGATCGCACAGTTCACCGGCGATGCGATTGCGGAAAACTATCCGCGGCTGGCGTGAGTTCCCGCCCCCTTGTTGTGGCCCTGCATTCACGCGGGGCTTTTTTTGGCCCCTACCCATTCCTGTAGCCTGTCTTTTCTCCTGCTAAACCCGGCCTATACTTGCTCTTTTTGCGAATGCGATTCACAGGGAAGGAAGAATGAAGAAAATCATACTGATGCTCCTGGCGATGGTGCTGAGCGGTTGCGCAACCACAGTGCCAATGCCGAAAGAGGACACTCTCGACTACCTGCGGGTGACGGAAAATAATATTACGGTCATGTCAGACAAGTACGGCTATGTCTTTAAACGTGATAAGACCCGTGATGTTTATAACGACTACAAAGCCTTTTATGACGAGTTCGGGGATAAAAGCCCCGGTGTGGCGGTCTACTTTGTGGTGAAAGATAAAGATGTCACGGCGGAATATCGCGCGATTGTCGATGCGACTCAGTTAACACCCGCCCAGAAGGACAGGCTCAAATATCATTATAACGCGCATGTGATGGAGTCCGGGAAAACGATGGTCGCCGTGTTTAAAGCCAAAGGCACTTATGATGGGAGCCTGCATTACTCTACCGCTGACGCGACCAGACTGGATCCCCCTGTGACGGTGGCGATCACCGACAAAACCGAACAGAATGTGAGTTATATGGCGCCGTTGATGATCCCCATTTTCCCGCTGGTGATGATGTACGGTTGCGCGAAGGGACCCTGTGTTTAAGGGATGCAGCGATACCTGCCCCCGGATGGCGGCGTAACCGCCCTATCCGGGCCACCGCTCGCTGAATCGGGGTTGCTCGTAGCCCGGCTAAGCGCAGCGCCAGCCGGGAAACGCCAGGCGCATCATTTCCGCGCCAGGATCCTCGCTCTCGCCTGGGTAAAGAACACAGGCACCAGCACTTCAAGCATAAACAATACCAGGCTTATCTTTTGGTTATCCTCACCCGGACGCCAGTTCCCGAGGATGGCAGAGAGCACAAAAAATACCACGCCCGCTGTCAGCATCGCGATGCCATACAGACGATTGGCCCGATACCACAGCTCGTCATCATTGCGCGTTCGCGCGGTTCTTATCCCATACCAGCGGTTCGGTTTCACCTTCTGCAAAAGCAGCGGAATGGCAATAGCCATTAATATCAGACTGGTGATACTCAGCCAGATAAAATTCATATCCATCAGCGACTCTCCCTTTAAACGCCTGTATCCCCGAAAAAGGGATATTCACTGTCATGATGGATGGTAGAGGAAAATTAACGGACGAATAAGAGTAACGTCATATTTTGATTAACTTTAGAGGGAGATGTAACAGCTTGCTGCTGGTCATGCCACGGCCCGACACCGTAGGATTCCGCTCCTGACCTTACGGCCTCGAGAATGGATGCGTGAAATATCCCCTGTTTTTATTATTACTGACCTTACCGGCACTGGCGGCACGTGCGGATGACGCCGTCAAACTTAACTGCCCGCCCCGTGGGGCCATCACCGTCTCCTTTTTTGATTACTATCTCATCACCATGAAATGGGGCGATCACTTTCAGGTCGCCTCAGGCAAATTGCAAAGCCACACCAAAGCCGGAGTGCCCTTCTGGACCACCACCTTTGGCAATGGCGACGATCTGGCCTATTTCCCCAACTCCCATCAGTACTATCTGTTTTATGCGGGTTCGCGCGATCCTGTGCGATGTTCGGAACAGGAAAGCTACGTCTATCCGGTCATCACTCCGCCGCGTTATGAAAACAATATCGTTAGCAGCAAAAAAAATGCGCCGCAGACGCCAAACAGTGAAATTGATAATTCTCAGGTGATTTTGCCGGGATCTGGCGCACAGGGATAACCCCTCTCCGGACAGAGAGGGGCAGCTTGCTGATTAACGGAGTTGTTTTTGCGTGTGCCACAGCGCGGCAACGCTCAGGAACACGGTAACCATCAGGTAGAAGCCCGGTGCGAAGTGGCTGCCGGTTGCGCTGATAAGCAGCGTACAGATGAATGGCGCAAACCCACCGAATACCGTGACGGCGATGTTGTAACTGATGGACATCCCACTGGCCCGGGTCGATACCGGGAAAATATCCGCCATCACCGACGGAATGGTCGAGAAGTAGATGGATTTCAACAACGCCATCCATCCCACCAGCAGTGAAAGCGACAGGGGCGTGACGTTCAGGCTCATCAGCCAGAACGCGGGCAGCAGCGTAAACGCCAGCAGGCCCAACGCGGTCCACAACAGACGCTCACGCCCGACACGCTCCGCCAACAGTCCACCTATCGGCGTCACCACGGTAAGAATCACCCCGGCCAGCAACGTCGCGCTGTAGGCGGATGACGCGGGCAGGCCAAGGCTTTTGGTCGCCCAGGTCGGCACATAGTTCAGCATGTAGTTAATTGCCGTGGAGACCACCATCAGACCAATCGCCAGCGCCAACAGGCGTTTTTGCGAACCCAACAGTTGCTTCACCGGATGACGCGGCTTCTCGATCTCAACATACGCCTCAGGCTCGTGCACATGGCGACGGATCCACAGCCCAACCGGGCCAATCAGCAGACCAAAGGCGAACGGCACGCGCCATCCCCAGTCCAGCAACTGCTCCGGCGTCAGCCAGTGTGCCAGCCCCAGACCAAAGGCGGATGCCATCAGCGTACTGGCCCCCTGAGTGGCAAACTGCCAACTGGCGATAAATGTTTTACGCTCCGGGAAGTGTTCCACCAGAAACGCCGTCGAACTACCAAACTCACCGCCTGCGGAGAAGCCCTGAATCAGGCGCGCCAGCAAAATCAGCAGTGGCGCGGCCAAACCGAGGGTGGCATAACCGGGCATAAAGGTGATCATCGCCCCGCCCAGCATCATCAGGTTGATAGAGAGCAGCAGCGAGGCCTTACGACCGTGTTTATCGGCATAAGCGCCAAGCACCACCGCCCCCAGCGGGCGAATCAAAAAGGCGATACCAAAGCTACCGAAAGCGAGCAGCAGAGAGACCGTTGGATTAGTCGTCGGGAAAAAGACCTGGGCAATATAGCTGGCAAAGAAGCCGTACACCGCAATATCAAACCACTCCAGGGCATTACCAATACAGGTGGCAAAAAGCGTTTTCGCCAGGTTCGGGCGCACGCTGCCCTGCTCTGTCTCACGGGCGAGAGTTGTCATTTTGCACCTCCATTCTGATGCGCCTGATGGCTGGCAAGCAGTGCCGCTCCCCGCTCGCCCAAATCCCAGAACAGGCGGGTCATGATCGCCAGCCCCTCGCGGGCAATGGCAATCGGCAGGTGCTCGTCCGGCGCATGCTGGCCGCAGGCCGGGTACGAATGCGGCACCCACAGCGTTGGCAGGCCCAAAATCCCGGCAAACACATCATTAGGCAGCGAGCCGCCGAGGTTCGGCAACAGGGCCGGTTTCTTGCCGGTCGTCTCCGCCATCGCCTCAAGCGTCCAGTTCACCAGCGGATCGGTCGGGTCAAAGCGCGTTGCAGGGGTGCCGCGCACTTCGCTGATGGTCACCATAGAAAAGCCGTGCGCATCCAGATGCGCACGAACCGCCTGCTCCAGATGTTCCCAGTCGGTCCCCACCACAAAGCGCAACTGGCAGACCGCTGTCGCCTGCCCCGGGATCGCGTTCATGGGCTGTGCCGGATTCCCTGTCAGGAAAGAGAGCACTTCCAGGGTATTCCAGCCAAACAGTTTTTCTGCCGCCGACAATCCGGGCTCGCCCCAGTTCGGGTCGGTGATGGGATCGTTTCCGCCACGTGCCGGGGTGATATCTGCCAGAATGGCTTTCAGTTCAGGCGTTAAGGCAGGCGGCTTCAGCGCCGCAATCTGGATTTCGCCTTTACCATCCACCAGGCTCGCGATGGCGTTTGCCAGTTGCGTACCGGGGTTGCTCAGCAGCCCGCCCCAGTTGCCAGAGTGATAATCTTTGGCGCGCGCATTGATGGTCAGACGGAAGTTGGCGCAGCCACGTGAACCGAGGAATAGCGTCGGGCGCTCTGCACTCAGGCGCGGTCCATCAGAGGCGATAAACAGGTCTGCATTGATGCGTGCTTTAAGTTGTTCGCAGATGGCGGCCAGCCCTGGCGAACTCACCTCTTCGCCCATTTCACACAGCCAGACGCAGTTAAACCCCAGCCGACCGTTACGCGCGTGATAAACCTGCTCCAGTGCGGCGAGGTTAACCGAATGTTGACCTTTGTTGTCAGCCGTACCGCGTCCGTACCAGTTGCCATCACGCTCGACCAGCGTCCACGGCGAAAGCCCTTCGGCCCAGCGCGCATCGTCACCGAAGACCACATCGCCATGTCCGTAGCACATCACGGTGGGCAGCGTCGGGTCTTCTTCGCGGCTGGCGAGTAAAAATGGTCGGGCGGCATTGACCGGGTTAGCAATCACCTCGGTCGTAAAGCCCAATTCCTGAAACGCGGGAATGAATACGTCGTTGTAATAGCGTGTGAGCGCGCCATCCCTGTCATTACGCTGGCTTTCGCTGGGGATTGCCACCCGGCTGGCAAGGATGCTTTTAAAATGGCCGCTGTCGAACCACGCCAGCGCCTGGTCGACGATCTGTTGTGTTGTCATGTTGTTTGCCCTGTCTGTCCCGTCAAATGTCGAGCCGCAGTTGCGTGGCTGCAACGCGAATTTTTCAGGGTTCATTTGCTGCCGATGGCGCAATGAGATGTTGTTGTCTTTTTGTTCTAAACCAGAACAGAGCATTGCCACAATAATAATAATTGTAATTTGGCGTTGCTTTTTTGATAAGGGTACACTGCACAATCTCAGGGCATCGCAGAGGATTCATCTATGTTGAGCAATGAACTACGCTACTTTTTTGCGGTGGCCACCACCGGCTCTCTCAGCACCGCCAGCGAGCAGCTTTACGTGGCGGGTTCCGCCATCAGCCGACAAATCCACAAGCTGGAGACCCGGCTGGGCGTCACGCTCTTTGAACGGCATTCGCGCGGTATGGTTTTAACCGATGCCGGGCAGATTCTGGCTAACCATGTGCGCAAAAACATGCGCGATATGGAATTTGCGATGGCCGAAATTCAGGGGCTGAAAGCGGTGCGCAAAGCCCTGGTACGTATTGCCTGTACCGAGGGCATGGCGTTTGACTTGTTGCCAGGGGTACTGGCGCGTTTTCGTCAGCAACACCCTGCGGTGAGTTTTGATTTGCAGGTCGGCACGGCGATGCAGGTGGCGGAGTGGGTCCGGCGCAATGATTGTGATGTCGCGTTTCAGTTCAGCCTCGCGCCTGAACGGGACGTGGAAATTATTGCCGCCTGGCCCGCGCCGGTACTGTTGCTGTTGGCGGATGAACATCCATTGGTCTCGCAGCCGGGTGTGGCGATGGAAGATTTGCACCACTATCCGCTGGTTCTCCCGGAGGCTGGCACCACGCTGCGCCAGCTTTTTGATCTCTCCTGTCGCATGGCGGGCACCTTTCTGGAACCAGCGTTCAGCAGCAATAATTTTGCCGCCCTGTACGGTTTTACCCGTCATACACCGGATGCCCTGACCGTGTGCAGCCATTTCAGCGTATTGTGGCGCGCAAAGCAGGATGGCATGACGCTTAAAGCAATCAATAACTCGTCGCTAAGCCAGCGCACTTTGCAGATTCAGGTGCCGGGAAGCAAACACCGACCGACTGCGGTCAATGCTTTCCTCGAACTCACCGCCCGGGAGCTGGACAGAGAACATAAGCAGTGGATGGCGGAACTGACCCAGGCTTAAGCGGCGAGATGCTGCTTAATCGCATCGAGAAACAGGCCGAGCGCCGCATGCTGATGATCGCGGGATTGATATAACCCATAAATGCCCAGCGGCTGCGGCTCCAGTTGCGGCAGTACGCTGACCAGTCGACCGCTCTGAATCCCCATGCGCGCCTCAATTTCCGGCACCAGCGCCAGCCCTACATCCGCCATCGCCATATCGCACAGCAAAGACGATATCCCGGCGCTGAAATTACCATTAACCGCAACAGCGACAGTGCCCTTTTCCGGATCGTGAAATGTCCATGATTGTCCTGAAAAGCGGCTGTAATGCAGACAATTGTGCTGAGCGAGATCGTCAAGGGTTTCAGGCTGCCCGGCTCTCGCAAGGTAGGCCGGGGAGGCACACAATACCGAACGGCATTCCCCGAGCGTGCGGGCAATCACCCCAGGTTCCGGGGAATTGGTTATCCGTATCGCAAGGTCGATGCGCTCACCCACCAGGCTGACCGGCTGATTATTGATATCCACTTCGATGCGCAGCGCCGGGTAGCGCGCCAGAAACGCCGGGATCACCGGCCCCAGCAGGTGGGTCGCCGTAAAGTGGGCGCAGGCAATACGCAGCGTGCCCGAAGGCGTCAGACGCGTGGCATCACCTTCAATGTCTTGCGACAGAGAAGCCAGTTGCCGCGTTTTCTCAAGGATTTTCTCACCGGCGGGGGTTAACGTTAGCCGCCGCGTCGAGCGATGAATCAAGCGCGCCCCGGCCCATTTTTCCATTTCATCCAGATAGCGGCTCACCATCGGGCGTGAGATGCCCAGCGAACGTGCCGCCGCGCTCAGGCTGCCCAGTTCGCAAATCCGGTTGTAGGTCATTGCCGCCATGATCCTGTCCATTGCTACTCCATTTGATCGTTTTACGAAACACAGCATGAATTGTTTCAGGAATAGTAGCAGAAGCTGCAATCCGTAGAATGGCGATCACTGACTCTCTGGAGAACTGCATGATGGGATTTCAACCCGGCCTTTACTGGATAATCGATCCGCTTTGCGGCTGGAGCTATGGCGCATTGCCCTTGCTCAACCGTGTGGCGCAGGATTTTACGCAACAGCATATTTTACCGGGGGGATTATTCATCGGCACCCGGCGCAGAAAGCTCGACGCCGGGTGGCTCTCGCATGTTCATGAACATGATGCGCGTATCGCTGCTTTAACCGGCATGACTTTCGGCAGCGATTACCGCACGCAGTTGCTGGCGAACAGCGAGATTGTGCTGGATTCCCTCCCCGCCAGCCGTGGGCTTCTGGCTGCACAACGCTTTGCGACTCCCGGTAGCGACATTCAGTTTCTGAATACTGTACAGCGCGCCTGGTACGAACAGGGGCAGGACATTACCCGCTCCGATGTGGTCAATGAAGTACTGAGTCGATCCGTTGGGCCAGACATCATGCTGGGGCAAATTCCGGAAAATGAAGCGCTGGATGCCATTCAATATGGACGAATGCTGATGGCACAAACGGGCGGCCAGGGCTTCCCCACCGCGGTATTCATCAATAAAGACGGGCAGTACACGCTCTTACCTGTCTCGCGTTATTACGGGCAGCCAGAGGCATTTTTCACACTGGTTAATCCCCTTCTCTCTTCACTTAGCGATTAAGGAATGTCATGAACGCAAAATCCGCCACCCTGTTACTGTCGCTGGCCGCCGCACCGGTGTTTGCCGCTCCGCTGCAACTGGATGTGTATAACCCGCAGGAAAAAGGCATTTTCCCGGTCTCTTCAACGCTGGTCTCCGGGCCGAAAGAAGCCGTGCTGTTTGATGCGCAGTTCAGCGTTAAAGATGGCGAGGAACTGGTGAAGCTCATCAAAGCGCGTGGCAAAACGCTAAAAGAGATTGTGATCACCTCTGGCGACCCGGATTTTTATTTTGGTCTCGAACCGCTGGTAAAAGCCTTCCCACAGGCAAAAGTGGTGGCGTCCAAAGCGGTGGTTGACCATATCAAGGCAACGAAAGAGGCCAAATTGGCCTTCTGGGGGCCGCAGATGAAAGATGGCGCGCCAACGACACTTATCGTTCCACAGGCAACCACCGCCACGCGTTTTACCGTCGACGGGGAAACGCTGGAGCTAAAACACGCAGGTGATTATGCCGCCTATGTCTGGATCCCGGCGAACAAGGCCATTTTAGGCGGCACCGGTATTGCGTCAGGAATTCATGTCTGGACGGCAGATACCCAGACCCCGGCCATTCGCCATGGATGGATGAACGTATTACGCGAAATGCAGGCACTGAAACCCCAACAGGTTATTCCGGGTCACTACCTGGGTGAACGCCCGGCAGGCGATGGGGCGATTACTTTCACCCATGATTATTTGAAAACATTCGAACAGACACTGAACCATCAGAAGGGCTCAGTAGCCGTGATCGAGGCGATGAAAGCCGCGTATCCTGGGCTTGCGGATGAGAGCTCGCTGGAGTTGAGCGCAAAGGTGAACACCGGCGAGATGAAGTGGTAACGGCAAACATCCCGGCTGGCGCTGCGCTTAGCCGGGCTACGTTTTCGGGCGGTAGCCCGGATCAGGCATTTACGCCACCATCCGGGAGAAAACGGATGAGGGTCAAAGACCGCCTCAGCGGGCAAAAAAACCGCCACTCACCTGCTCAGGTGTGACCACGCCGCTGTCGAGCACCCAGCCGCTGATAAGTGCGGCGGGCGTGACGTCAAAAGCCGGGTTATAGACCTGCGCATTTTCCGGCGCCCACTGCACGGCGCCAAAGCTCCCGGCAACACCCGTCACTTCACTCGCGGCGCGCTGCTCGATAGGAATCGCCTCCCCGTTCGGGCAGTTCGGATCCAGCGTGGTTTGCGGTGCGGCAACATAAAACGGAATGCCGTGGAATTTCGCTAATACCGCCAGGGAGTAGGTGCCGATTTTGTTGGCGACATCGCCGTTAGCGGCAATCCTGTCTGCCCCCACCCAAATCGCATCCACCTGTCCTTTGCCCATCAGGCTGGCGGCCATCGAGTCGGTAATTAACTGATAGGGCACCCCAAGTTCGCCTAACTCCCAGGCCGTTAAACGCCCGCCCTGCAACAACGGACGCGTCTCATCCACCCAGACATTCGCCACCTTGCCCTGCTGATGGGCCAGCGCAATAACACCCAGCGCCGTACCGACGCCAGCGGTCGCCAGCCCCCCGGTGTTGCAATGCGTTAACAAGCGGCTGCCCGGTTTCACAAGCTCGCTGCCTGCCTGCGCGATGCTGTCGCACAGGGCTTTATCTTCTGCAATCAAGCGCAGCGCCTCTGCCACCAGCGCCGGAACGAAATCTTCGTTTGCCAGCGCCTGTTTCATTCGGTCGAGATTGTTCATCAGGTTGACCGCCGTCGGGCGCGAAGCTCGCAGGGTCTCCAGCGACTGGGCCAGCACGTCACGGTTCGCCCCGTTTTCCGCCAATAGCGCCAACAGCAGACTGGCGGAGAGGCCAATCAACGGCGCGCCGCGCACGCGTAACGCATGAATATGTTCCACCAGCAAAGCCACCGAATCCGCTGGCAGCCAGCGTTTTTCCTGCGGCAGCGCCTGCTGGTCAAGAATAAAGAGTTGGTTATCAACAACCCGCAGGCTGGTGGTCTGTAATGTCTGCATAGCGTTAAATCCCTGTTGCGTTGTTGTATCGTATTGTGCCAGGATGAAATCCAGATGTATAGACGTCTGAATGGCTTTATTAGCATAAGAACATGAGGAACTGGCAATGTCGCAATACCGTACCTTCAACGCCCAGGATGCTGTGGCGTATGCACAACAATTTGGTGGTCTGGACACGCCGTCCGAACTGGTTGAAGCGCAGGAGGTCGGCGACGGTAACCTGAACCTGGTATTTAAGATTTTTGATAGTCAGGGCGTAAGCCGCATTATCGTTAAACAGGCGCTGCCCTATGTGCGCTGCGTTGGCGAGTCCTGGCCGCTAACCCTTGATCGCGCACGTCTGGAAGCGCAAACGCTGGTCGAGCACTATAAACACGCCCCGCAGCACACGGTCAATATTCTGCATTACGACCCGGAGCTGGCGGTGATGGTTATGGAAGATCTCTCTGACCATCGCATCTGGCGCAGCGAGCTGATTAAAAACGTTTACTACCCGCAGGCTGCACGCCAGTTAGGTGAATATCTGGCGCAAACGCTGTTCCATACCAGCGATTTTTACCTGCATCCGCATGTGAAAAAAGCCCAGGTCGCGCAGTTTATTAATCCGGAAATGTGCGAGATCACCGAAGACCTGTTCTTTAACGATCCCTATCAGGTCCATGAACGTAATAACTACCCGGCAGCCCTGGAGGCCGACGTCGATGCCCTGCGTCAGGACACACAGCTAAAGCTGGCGGTCGCCTCCCTCAAGCACAGCTTCTTCTCGCATGCCGAAGCGCTGTTGCACGGCGATATTCACAGCGGCTCCATTTTCGTTGCCGAAGGCAGCCTGAAAGCCATTGACGCCGAGTTCGGCTATTTTGGTCCAATCGGCTTTGATATCGGTACGGCAATCGGGAATTTGCTGCTTAACTACTGCGGCCTGCCGGGCCACCTGGGCATTCGGGATGCGGCAGCGGCGCGTGAGCAGCGTCTGAAAGATATTCAGGAACTCTGGTCAACATTCGCCGAGCGTTTCCAGGCGCTGGCACGCGAGAAAACGCAAGATGCCGCCCTGAGCGTACCGGGCTATGCGTCTGAGTTTCTCAAAAAAGTGTGGACGGACGCGGTCGGCTTCTGCGGCACCGAGCTGATTCGCCGCAGCGTGGGCCTCTCGCATGTTGCGGATATCGACACCATCGCCGATGAAGAGATGCGCCACGAATGCCTGCGCCATGCTATTGCGCTCGGGAAGGTGCTGATTGTGATCGCCCCGCGCATTGACAGCGTGGATGAACTGATTGCCCGGGTGCGTCAGTATAGCTAAATGCGCGCTGGTGCCCTCACCCCGGCCCTCTCCCACGGGGAGAGGGAGAAAAGCGGGTGCAGAGCGATCCCCTCTCCCTCAGGGCTGAGGAATCCCCACAAAAATGCGAGCACGAACGGTCCCCTCTCCTCTTTGGTGAGAGGGCCTGGGTGAGGGGGAAAATGCGGCTCTGATGGTCATTCCGTTCACCTTATGTTCGTTGCTTTTCTGTCGCGACAGAACCCGTGAACGTGCCAGGGGGGCTCACCGCCACCCCCCTGGCGACCCGGGCTCCCGGCCAGGAAAATCGCCGCTGGCGCGGTCCATGATGCTTATGTCGGCTGACTTTCGGGGCGG
Organism: Citrobacter sp. BDA59-3; assembly: GCF_015167655.1. Lineage (NCBI taxonomy): Bacteria > Pseudomonadati > Pseudomonadota > Gammaproteobacteria > Enterobacterales > Enterobacteriaceae > Citrobacter > Citrobacter sp. BDA59-3. Next base: position 1,433,952 of record NZ_CP063427.1, on the reverse strand, counting down.
GGACCAGCCTGCGTCCTTGCAGGCTATCCCCTCCGCCCGCTTCCCTGCGGGCGGCCCCGGTCAGCCGCCAACGCCTCATCGATTTTCAGCCGGACCCTGTCATCGCGGTCACTGTTTTATTCTTATTACGCGGCGTTATCGCTGTAAAACGTAAGATGACTGGGGATTCCTCTCCCACAGGGAGAGGGAGAAAAACGAGTGCAGAGCGATCCCCTCTCCCACAGGGAGAGGGAGAAAAGCGAGTGCAGAGCGATCCCCTCTCCCTCAGGGCGAGGGTTAGGGTGAGGGTTGTGTCACCCCAGATACTCAATCACCGACAAACCGCCGTTGTAATCCGTGCTGTAAATCACCCCCTGCGCATCCACAAACACATCACAGGACTGAATCACCTGCGGGCGGCCTGGACGCGTATCCATCATTTTCGCCGGAGCGGCAGGCACCAGCGCACCGGTTTCCACCGGACGATAGGGATTGGAAATATCATAGGCACGCACACCGGCGTTCTGATAAGTGGCAAAAATCAGCGTTGAGCTGATAAAGCTCCCCGGACGGTTTTCGTGCAGGTTATGCGGCCCGAAGTGCGCCCCTTTCGCCACGTAGTCAATCTCATCCGGCTGCGGGAAAGTGGAGATACTGACCGGGTTTGACGGTTCGCGAATATCAAACAGCCAGATCAGCTTCTCACCGTCTTCCTGGTTATCCAACACTGCTTCATCGAGCACCACCAGCAGGTCACGATCCGGCAATGGCAGCGCGGTATGGGTGCCACCGCCAAACGGCGGGCTCCAGTTGCGGTGACTAATGAGCGTCGGTTGAGTGCGGTCTTTCACATCCAGCAGCGTCAGGCCGCCGTCGCGCCAGCTCCCGTAGGCGGTATCGCCCGCGATAATCGCATGGTGCAGCGCATAGCGTTTCCCCGCCTCCCAGTCCGGCGTTTCGCCAGCCGCCTGGTTCATCCCCGGCAGCCACCAGCGCCCCGCCACTTCAGGTTTACGCGGATCGGCCAGATCGATAGTCAGGAAAATATAATCGGTAAAGCCATTAATCAGCGCAGAGACATAGGCCCAGCGTCCGCCTACGTACCAGATGCGGTGAATACCGATGCCACTAAGTGACAGGAAGCTGATTTCACGCGGTTTATCCGGCGTGGAGATATCAAATATGCGCAGCCCGGCGCTCCAGCCTTTGTCCTGTACGTCACTAACCGTCTCACCCACCGGGCGGGTGTAATAGACTTTTTCATCGGCAAAGCGGGCGTCAGCAAAGAGGTCGCGGGCGTTGATCACCAGCAGAAGATCGTCATGCGCCTGCAAGTGCACGTTCCAGGTGCCGGGAGGGGCCGGAACATAGCCTGCAGGTTTGGGATTTTTGGGGTCGCGCACGTCGACAATAGAAAAGCCCTGCGAAACCATGTGGCCGATGTAGGCATAGCCGCGATGCACCATCAGTTGTACGCCGTCCGGGCGTCCGCCCTGGTCGCTATGACCAATCAGCCGCATATTACGGCTGTATTCCGGGCGTGGGAGTTCAGTTGCCATTGTTGTTCCTTTTAAGCCGGGGTGCGACCTGTCGCCCTCACCCCAACCCTCTCCCACGGGAGAGGGAGAAAAGCAAACTGCCTTCCCCCTGAGGACAGGAAGAAGATCAGGCCGCCCTCCCGGTGAGGGAGGGGGAAAGCATCCGTTACTTCGCTTTTGCTTCCAGGGTAGCGAACCACGGCGCGATAAAGTCTTCGGTCTGGCCCCAGCCTGGGATGATTTTCGCCAGTGATGCTACGTTCACCGCACCCGGCTGCGCCGCCAGCAGCGCCTGTGGAATGGCGGCGGCTTTAAAGTCGTAGGTCGCAGGGGTCTGTTCGCCGGCAATCTTGTTGGCAACCAGACGTACGTTGGTCGCGCCAATCAGCTTTGGATCCACCGCCACGCTCACTTTCCACGGGCTGTTGGACTCGCGCATCAGTTGCAGATCCTGGTTAGACACGTCGATACTGTAGAGTTTGATCTCGGTACGGCCATTCTCTTTCAGCGCTTTATAGGCCCCCTGGCTAAAGGCGTCCCAGGTACCCCAGATAGCATCAATCTGCCCTTTCGGGTATTTCGCCAGCACCGCGCCCACTTTGTTGGCGGTATCGCCCTGCACGTCGGAAGAGACCGCGCCAATAGATTCCAGCTCTTTAATGCCCGGATACTCTTTCAGCAATTCAGCATAGGCGGCCTGACGGCGCTCCATTGGCGGGAAACCGGCGACCCACAGCTTGATGATGTTGGCTTTGCCGTTGAAGTCTTTAGCCAGCGCGCCGAAGGAGAGTTTGGTCAGGGAGGCGTCATCCTGCTGGGTAACGGTCACGCCAGGGATTTCACCGTTCACTGCGGTATCGAAGACAGAGACTTTGATCCCGGCATCGACCGCTTTTTTAATCAGCGCAGTGGAGTACGGATCACGGCCCTGCGAGAGGATAATGCCATCATATTTCTGGGTAATGGCCTGGTTCACAAAGTCCTGGAACTTAGCATCATCGCCGTTGCTCAGGAAGGTGCTGATTTTAAACCCAAGTTTTTTGCCTTCCTGCAGCGCGCCGGACACAAACTGGGTGGTGTTGTCATCGGAACCGAGGTTACGGATCAGCGCAATGCGAATCGGGCCGCTATGGTTAGCAATGGCGTCCGGAACCGGGGCAGGCGTCGCCGCATAACCCGGCAGCGCGCTCAGTAATCCCAGCGTCAGTAAAGAGAGTGCTATCTTTTTCATCTGTTATCCCCTGAATAATTAACGACGCTGGAAGTAAGTCAACGCAAGGGCACCGGCCAGCACCAGCCCCTTAATAATGTCCATGGCGTAATACGGAACGGAGAGCATCACCAGTCCGTTAGAGAGCACGCCGAGAATCACTGCCCCCACCAGCGTGCCGAGCGCATTCGGCTTGCCGGAACCGGCCAGCGAAAAGCCAATCCACGCCGCCGCAACCGCATCCATCAGGTAGCCGCCACCGGCGTTCACCTGAGAAGAACCAATGCGCGAAGCCAGCAGAATGCCGCCTAAGCCCGCCAGCAGTGAGGCAATCACATAGGCCGCCACTTTGTAACGGGTGGTGCGAATACCGGATAAACGCGCCGCTTCCGGGTTACCGCCAATGGCATACATACGGCGCCCGTGGGTGGTCAGCGACAGGCCAAGCTGCGCCACAATGGTCACCGCCAGCATGATGATGACAATGGTCGGCACCTGACCGAGCAAACTAAATGCCGCCGGGATCGCCCCTTCTGCCATGTCGCCGCTCGGTAGCACCATGTTTTCGGTGATCGAACCGCCATAGCTGTAGGTCATCGCCACGCCCTGAATCACAAACAGGCTGCCGAGCGTCGCCAGCATGTCGGGAATACGCAGCACCACAATTAAAAACGCGTTAAACAGGCCTACCAGCGTACAGAGCGCCAGCGTCACCAGAATCGCTTCGGTGGTACCAAAGCCATGCCAGACGAAGAGTGAAATCACCAGCGCGTTTGCCAGTGAAGCAGTTGAACCGACGGACAGGTCGAAACCGCCGATAGTCAGCGAAATGGAGACCCCCACCCCAATTACCGTGACGATGGCGATGGAGCGTAAGATGTTGATGATGTTGAACGGGTCGAGGAAGTTATCCGATGCCAGACCGAAGATGACGACCAGCGCGACCACCGTCAGCAGCATGCCCCATTTATAAAGAAAATCGAAAAACTGCTGACGGGATGACACCGCAGCCTTAACTGAAAGGGCTTTGCTCACGCTGCCGTTCCTCCGGTGGAAAAATAAAGTAAGGTCTCTTCGCGGGCCTCCTCGCCCTTCACTTCTGCGACAATGCGCCCATCCCAGAGCACACAAATGCGGTCGCACAGGCCCACCAGTTCGGAAAACTCCCCGGAGGCATAAATCACGCCTTTTCCTTCCCGCGCCAGTCCGTCAATCAACTGGAACAGGTCGGTTTTGGCTTTCACATCGACCCCTTTGGTCGGCTCGTCAAAAATCACCACGTTGGCGTTGCCGCGCAGCCATTTGCCAATCGCCACTTTTTGCTGGTTACCGCCGGACAGGCGACGCAAGGTCTGCCCCGGCCCGGTAGTGCGCACGCCGACGCGGGCTATCACTTCTTGCGCCCAACGCCAGGACTTACGATGGCCGAACAGGCTCCAGCGGGAAAAAGAGTTGTCCGCGCTCACCGAAAGGTTCATGGCAATAGGCTCTTCAATGAAGATGCCCTCTTTGCGCCGCTCTTCCGGCACCAGCGCCATACCGCGTAATACGGAATCCGCCGGGTCGCGTGGTCGCCACGGCTGACTATTAAGCTCGCCACGCGTGACTTTACTTTTGCTCGCACCAAACAGCGCCTTGCACAGCTCGGTTTTACCCGCGCCAGCCAGCCCGGCAATGCCCAGAATCTCCCCTTTGCGCAGGCGCAAAGAGATGTCTTTTAGCAGTTTCTCGTCATGCAGGCCGTCAATACTCAAGAGCACTTCATCGCTGTGCGGCGGGCGCTTGGGCGGGTAGATATCACTCAGTTCATGGCCGAGCATCTTCTCAACGATTTGCTCGCCGCTCAGTTCCGCCATCGGGCCAGACTCAATCAGCTTGCCGTCACGCAGCACGGTCAGGGTGTCGCAAATCGCTTTCAGTTCATGGATGCGGTGGGAGATAAACACCACGCCGATGCCCTGCTGTTGCAGACGTCGCACCACAGTGAACAGGCGCTCGCTCTCGTGTTGATCGAGAGGCGCGGTAGGTTCATCCAGAATCAAAAAGCGGCAACGATGAGACAACGCGCGCGCCAGCAGGATTTGCTGCTTCTCCGCCAGGGTGCAGGTATCGATAGAGCGACGCACATCCAGCGACACATCCAGTTGTGCCAGGGCAACCTGTGCGAGTTTACGCACTTCGCCCCAGTGCCAGGCGTGCCCCGGTTCCGCCAGTCTGTCGAGCATGATGTTTTCAGCAATCGACAGGCCGGGGATGAGCGCCACGTCCACTTCCTGCTGCACCAGATGAATACCTAGCTGTTTCGCGTCACGCGGGGTGCGAATAGAAACCGGCTGGTTATTGATGGCGATCTCGCCCTCGTAGTGGTCATGCGTGCCACACAGCACCGCCATCAGGGTCGATTTTCCTGCACCGTTCGCGCCCGTGAGTGCATGAACGGAACCGCCTCGCAGGGTGAAATCGACATGCGACAATGCGCTGAACCCGCCAAACGCGAGGCTGATAGTGCGCATTTCGAGGTGGTTAGTGCTCATCCGACGCGAGTTCCTGATAAATAAGTTTATTTGACGAATTTTTCATAGGCCGCCTTGACTGGCAACGACAGAAAAGGCATAAGATAAAGCAAAATAATATTAGCCATCCGGATGTCCAGACATAACATCAGGTTAGCGATAGTACACAAGGACACAACAAATGAGCAACACCAATATTCGCGTCGTCACCGGCCCGGCTAACTATTTCTCACACGCGGGAAGTCTTGCGCATCTCCATGATTTTTATACGGCTGAGCAACTTTCCCGTGCGGTATGGATTTACGGCGAGCGCGCCATTGAAGGGGCGCGTCCGTTCCTGCCGGAGGGCTTTAACGCACCGGGCGCGAAGCATCTGTTGTTCAAAGGTCATTGCAGCGAGCATGACGTGGCGGAGCTGGCGCAGTTGTCCGGTAACGATCGCGCGGTCGTGATAGGCGTAGGAGGCGGCGCCCTGCTGGATACAGCCAAAGCGGTGGCGCGTCGTTTAGGTTTGCCCGTGGTGGCAATTCCGACCATTGCGGCAACCTGCGCAGCCTGGACGCCGCTCTCCGTCTGGTACAACGACGCTGGTCAGGCGCTACAGTTCGAGATTTTCGATGACGCCAATTTCCTGGTGCTGGTCGAACCGCAGATCATCCTTAATGCCCCTGCGGAATATCTGCTGGCGGGGATCGGCGATACACTCGCGAAATGGTATGAAGCGGTGGTGCTGGCACCTGCGCCGGAAAAGCTGCCGCTGACGGTACGTCTGGGAATTAATAACGCGCTGGCGATTCGCGATGTGCTACTCGCCAGTAGCGAAGAAGCGCTGGCGGATCAGGCGCGTGGCGACGTGACGCAGGCGTTTCGTGACGTGGTGGATGCGATTATCGCCGGTGGCGGTATGGTGGGCGGGCTCGGCGAGCGCTATACCCGTGTTGCCGCGGCGCACGCCGTTCACAACGGTCTGACAGTATTGCCCCAAACAGAGAAATTCCTGCACGGCACCAAAGTAGCCTACGGTATTCTGGTGCAAAGCGCCCTGCTCGGTCAGGATGATGTGCTGGCGCAGCTCGTGAACGCCTATAAGCGTTTTAACCTGCCCACCACGCTGGCGGACCTGGAGGTGGACATCAACAATCATGACGAGCTGGATCGGGTGATTGCCCATACCCTGCGCCCGGTCGAATCCATTCACTATCTGCCGGGCGAGCTTACTCCCGCCGCGCTGCGCGCAGCGTTTGAAAAAGTCGAACATTTTACCCGCTGATTCAGGCAGGCCATAAGGCCATGGCGGAGCGGGCAATGCTCAGCAAGATTTCACGGCTCGCGCCATCGCGCGCCTGAATCGACATCCCCTGCTGAATACTGACATAGAGGCGCGTCAGCGCCTCGACATCAACCGAACCGGGCAAATCACCCTGTTTTTGCGCCTGCTCCAGCCGCGTTTTTAACAGGGAAAACCCCGCAGCACGCATGCGACGCACCAGGTCGCCCAGCCTGTCATTACCTTCGCTGCCTACCGCCGAGAGTGTGACCATACAACCGTGCGGCATATCGGTCTGCGTCAGCATGTCGGCAGAACGCTCCAGCCACAGCCACACCGCCTGACGCGGCGACGGTTCGCTGGTCATATGCCCCCAGATAACCGGCGCAACGGACTGCTCGTAGTGCAGCAATACCTCTTCGTATAAATCCTCTTTACTGCCAAACGCCGCATACAGACTGGGAGATTTAATACCCATCGCCTCGTATAAATCGTTCATGGACGTGGCGGTATAGCCCTTCTGCCAGAAGATTTTCATCGCCTGGTTCAGCGCTTCTGTACGGTCAAACTCGCGTGGTCTTCCACGGCTCATGGTGGCCTCCAAAATTTTGTGCTGATCGATATATTAATACCATTGACGGCCACAGGGAAGTGCGTTTACTGTAATTATGTATCGATCAACACATAATTAATTCAGGAGTCACCATGTCATCTTCACTTTCCGGTAAACGCGCGCTGGTTACAGGCGCAAGTCGTGGTTTAGGTAAAGCCATCGCCCTGTCATTAGCCCGCGCAGGGGCAGATGTGGCGATAACGTTTGAAAAGTCAGTCGAAAAAGCACAGGCCGTGGCCGATGACATTCGCGCGCTCGGGCGCAATGGTGTCGCCATTCAGGCCGACAGCGCAAATCCGCAGGCCATTCGTGCAGCGGTCGCTCAGTCGGTTGAGAAACTGGGCGGGCTGGATATTCTGGTGAATAACGCGGGGATAGCGCGCGGCGGGCCGCTGGAAGCGATGTCCGATGAGGATATCGATGCGTTAATCAATGTGAATATTCGCGGCGTGGTCATTGCTACCCAGGCGGCGATTGCTCATCTGCCGGACGGCGGGCGCATTATCAACATCGGCAGTTGCCTCGCCAACCACGTCCCGCTGCAAGGAATTGCCGTTTACTCGATGACCAAATCCGCTCTCAACTCGTTAACCCGTGGGCTGGCGCGCGATCTGGGCCCGCGTGGCATTACCGTCAATCTGGTGCACCCTGGCCCCACTGACAGCGACATGAACCCGGCGGATGGCGAAGGCGCTGAAACCCAGCGTCAGCTGATTGCGCTTGGACATTACGGTAAAGCAGAAGATATCGCCGATGCGGTAACTTTCCTGGCAAGCCCGGCGGCAAAACACATCACCGGAACCGGGATTGATGTGGATGGCGGCCTCAACGCCTGAGGATCAGGCCGACCTCTGCCACCCGGCAGAGGTAATGCAATATCAAAAGCGGCCCGTGAAGAACGGGCCGGCGTTTATGACAGTAAGCAGGAACAGGGGGAGGGTTAACAGCACTTCGCCCCGCCTTTGCCGCCGTAACGTGCCTCTTGCCGCTCGCGGAAAAACTCTTCATAGGTCATTGGCGTCTGATCAGGATGGGTGATACGCATATGCTCAACGTAGTTGTCATAGTCCGGGACGCCTATCATCATTTTGGCGGCCTGGCCTAAGTATTTGCCTGCTTTAGAAAGGGTGTCGAACATATTTCATCTCTCGTTACCCCTCACCCTAACCCTCTCCCACAGGGAGAGGGAACGTTGACACCCTCTCCTTGTGGGAGAGGGCCGGGGTGAGGGCAAAGGTTAATGTGCGCTTTTTGCCTGAGTCACAATCTCATCAAGATTTTCCGGCATGGGCTCATATGGACGCTCTTGTGACGTTGGCTTGTCGATTTTCAGCGACGCCAGCGCCGTTTTCACCGAGTAGAACGCCAGCACCACAACCACCACCATAAAGAAAATGGTCAGCCCGGCATCCAGACGGTTGTTAAACACCAACTGGGAAAGTTGTGACTGGGTGTACTGTGCCGGAATAGTACCACTGTCGATCATCGCCTGGAACTTATTAGCAATCGCCAGGAAGCCGACTTTATTGTCCGGGCTGAACGCTTTCTGCCAGCCGGCGGTGAGGGTACAAATCAGCAGCCAGGCCGTGGGCAACAGGGCCACCCATGCGTAACGCTGACGTTTCATCTTGAACAGTACAACCGCGCAGAGCATCAACGCCATGCCCGCCAGCATCTGGTTAGCAATACCGAACAGCGGCCAGAGTGTGTTGATGCCGCCCAACGGATCGACCACCCCCTGATGGAGGAAATAACCCCATGCCAGTACGCAGAGCGCGGTTGCAATCAGGTTTGCCGGTAACGAGTCGGTGCGTTTCAGGTTCGGTGAAATCACTCCCAGCAAGTCCTGTAGCATAAAGCGTGCGGCACGGGTACCGGCATCCACCGCCGTCAGAATAAACAGCGCTTCAAACAGAATCGCGAAGTGATACCAGAACGACACATCCATCATGCCGCCCAGCGCGCCGTGCAGGATATAGGCCATCCCCACCGCCAGCGTTGGCGCACCGCCCGCACGGGAGATAATCGACTGCTCGCCCACCTCCGTGGCAATCTGTTTCAGCGTGTCCGGGGTAATGCTAAAGCCCCAGCCGCTGACCACCTGTGCGGCAGAGGCCACCACATCGGTCGTCCCGGCAGGTGCCAGTACCGCCATCGGGCTGTTCATCGCAAAGTAGACACCCGGGTCGATGATACAGGCCGACACCAGCGCCATAATGGCCACGAACGACTCCATCAGCATGCCGCCGTAACCGATAAAGCAGGCCTGCCCTTCGTTCGCCAACATTTTCGGCGTGGTGCCAGAGGAGATCAGCGCATGGAAGCCCGACACCGCGCCGCACGCGATGGTGATAAACAGGAACGGGAACAGGTTGCCGGTCCAGACCGGGCCGGTGCCATCAACGAATTTCGTCAGTGCAGGCATGGTCAGGGTCGGGCGCATGATCAGAATGCCGATCGCCAGGCCGATGATGGTGCCAATTTTCAGGAAGGTGGAAAGGTAGTCACGCGGCGCCAGCAGCAGCCAGACCGGCAGTACGGCGGCCACAAAGCCGTAGCCCACCAGCATCCAGGTCAACTGTACCCCGGTGAAATCAAAGAACGGGGCCCAGGTCGGGCTTTCCGCCACCCATCCACCGGAGATAATCGCGAAAATCAGGAAAAACAGGCCAATGACGGAGACTTCACCAATGCGTCCAGGGCGCAGGTAGCGGATGTAGATCCCCATGAAAATCGCCAGTGGAATGGTAAAGGCAACGGTGTAGGTCCCCCACGGACTGTGGGTCAGTGCTTTCACCACGATCATCGCCAGCACCGCCAGGATGATTACCATGATCATAAAGGTCGCCACCAGTGCGATAACCCCAGCCGTTGGCCCCATCTCCTCTTTGACCAACTCACCCAATGAACGTCCATCACGGCGAGTCGAGACGAACAGCACCATAAAGTCCTGTACCGCCCCGGCAAGCACCACCCCGGCCAGGATCCAGATCATCCCGGGCAGATAGCCCATCTGGGCTGCCAGCACCGGACCCACCAGCGGCCCTGCCCCGGCGATTGCCGCAAAGTGGTGACCAAACAGCACTTTTTTATCCGTCGGGACGTAATCGAGCCCGTCGTTGTATTTCACGGCGGGCGTTATGCGACCCGGATCGACGGCCAGCACGTTTTTGGCGATATATAAACCATAAAAACGGTAGGCAATCAGATAGATACAAACTGCGGCAACGACTATCCACAAGGCGTTGATCTGCTCACCGCGATTAAGCGCGATGTAGCCAAGAGCAAACGCCCCGACAACGGAGAGCAATGCCCAAATAAGGTATTTCCCTGAGTTATTCATAGCGATTATCCGTTTGCGAAAGAGGAGAATGTTACATTTTGTTTCTAGATCAAAATGCGAAATTTAACAACTTTGAAACGTTGGAAATTCGTTATGAAACCGGGCATTTACATAACAGTGCTACGGGGATCACTTAAGCAGGAAATATGAAAGAAAAAGGGGATGCAGAATGAGATGGCAGAGGGTTGTGACAGGGAGCCGTTCGGTGCTTCCCGGGTGGCGGCATAAACGCCTTACCCGGGCTACACGGTGGGAAAAGACTTACCCCATCACCGCCGTACTCAACCGGCAGGTGCAGCAGCGCCGTCCCTGCTCGTCAAACACCACAATCTCCCAGCTTTGATTTTGACGGCCCAGATGCAGCGGCTGGCAGACGGCACGTACTTTACCCTGCGACACCGCCCGGTGATGGGTGGCATTAAGCTCCGTCCCCACCACACACTGACCATCGACAGTCATCATATAGCCGGCCATCGACCCCAGCGTTTCCGCCAGCGCGGCGGAAGCCCCACCGTGCAGCAAACCAAAAGGTTGATATGTGCGGGCATCCACGGGCATTTCGGCTTCCAGCACATCATCGCCCACACGGGTATAGACAATCCCTAAATGGCCGACCAGCGTACGGACACTTGTGGCATTGAGTTCATCAAGCGTTAAACGGCGCTTCCAGATCATTTATGCCCCCAGCGTCGAGCCGCCATCCACCACGATATCCTGTAGCGTGATGTGGCTGGCATAGTCAGACGCCAGAAACAGAATGGTACTGGCGACTTCTTCCGGGCGGGCAATCTTCCCCAGCGGGATACCCAGCTTGAACTGTTCGCCAAAGCCGGCGATACGCTTTTGTTCCGCATCGTTGCTGGTCCATAAAGTGCGCTGCATATCGGTATCGGTAGAGCCAGGTGAGACCAGATTCGCCCGCACGCCGCTGGCGGCCAGCTCCAGCCCCACCGTCAGCGCCAGACTTTTCAGCGCCGCTTTCGATGCGCCGTAAGCGCTCATGCCAATGCGCGGTGTGTGCGCTGCATCGGAGGCCACGGTGACAATCGCCCCGCCCCGCTGCTGGCGAAACTGCGCCATGGTCGCCTGAAACAGGTTAAACGCCCCGCCAACGTTGACGGCAAAAGTCTGCTGCCACGCCTCCTGCGAAAGCGCATCCGTTGCCCCCATACGCAAAATGCCCGCCGCGTTGACCAGCACATCCAGCCGCGCATTCCTCGCCAGCACACGAGAGCAGACCCGCGAGACCTGTTCTGCATCGGCAATGTCCAGTATCTCGGTGGTAAAAGGGTAGTGCTCACCGTCAAAAGCCCGGTCAAACCCCGTTACCTGCGCGCCCGCGTCAGTAAACGCCAGCGCCGTGGCATAACCGATGCCTTTTCCGGCCCCGGTCACCCAGACGGTTTTTCCTGAAAAGTCCATCAGTTGACCTCGCGGGAGAGCAGCGCCCACCAGGCATCGATGGTCGGGTTTTTCGCCAGCATCACAAAATCGATATCGCCATGCACTTTGCGCCAGCGCGCCGCCAGCGCCATCATGCGTACGGAATCCAGCCCATAATCAATCAGATTTTCATCATCGTAAGGCTCGTCAGATTCATCCAGCAGCGGCAGGATCAGTGCGCGCAGCGCCGCTTTGCTGGCGGGCACCGGAAGTAACGCCTCGGTCATCACCACGCGCCCGGAGCGGCCCGCCACGTATTTCAGCGACATCATATGCTCCTCGCGGCTGAAATCCGCCAGCGCATCGGCCACCATAAAGGGCTTGATATCGCGCATAAAGGCATCAGTGGCAGTCGTCATGCAACCGATATGGGCATACACGCCCGTTATGATGAGCTGATTGCGCCCGGTCTCTTTCAGCATCTGCTCCAGCGGCGAACGGTGAAAGGCGCTGTAACGCCACTTCACCAGCACCGTATCGGCTTCGTCAGGGGCAAGCGCCGCCACAATCCGTTGCTGCTCTGGCGAGCGGGTCAACCCCGGCCCCCACATATCGTTGAGCAGCGCGCGATCGTCATCACTCTGCTCTTTTGGCTGAGCGGTGTAATAAACCGGGATATTGTGCTGCTTACAGAACTGGCGTAGCGCGGCGATATTGGCAACCACCTTTTCCATCATCGGGCAATTATCGCCCCAGAAATTGAGGAAATACTCCTGCATATCATGAATCAGCAAGGCGGCGCGGTCAGGTTCAAAGGCCCACTGCACTTTGTTATCCGGGATATCATTCGCGGTTGGCAGTGCGTAACCGGTCAGTTTGGGAATGGCCATCTTTTCTCCTCGTTACGCCTGGGCGCGTTCTGCCAGCGTCTGGCGTAATTGTTTCTTATCCACTTTGCCTACCGGGGTCAGCGGCAGCGCCGCCAGGCATTCAACGCGGTCCGGTAGTTTAAAATCCGCCACACCCTGTTCACGCAGGAAACGACGGATCTCCACCGCCCGTACCGGATGTTTGACCACCAGATATGCGCAGCTTTTTTCCCCCAGCAGGCTGTCTTCCATGCTGACCAGCGCGGCGTGGATCACCGCCTCGTGGCGCAGCAGTAAATTCTCAATCTCTTCGGCGGCAATCTTCTCGCCACCCCGGTTGATCTGATCTTTCTCGCGCCCCTGCACAGTGATGTAACCCGCGTCATCAATAGAAATCAGGTCGCCGGAGCAGTAGAAGCCATTGGCATCAAAGGCGCTGGCATTATGTTCCGGGCTATTGAAGTAGCCCCGAAAGGTATACGGCCCGCGCGTCATCAGGCGCCCCACTTCACCACGCGGCAGTGGATGACCGTTTTCATCGGCCACCCAGACTTCATCGTCCGGGCACATCGGGCGGCCCTGGGTGTTAAAAATGCGTTCCGGGGTGTCGTCCAGCGCGGTGTAATTCACCAACCCTTCCGCCATGCCGAAGACCTGCTGTAACTGGCAGCCCATCTCCTCGGGAATGCGTGCCGCCAGCGTGGCAGACAGACGCGCGCCCCCCACCTGTAGCAGCCTGAGCGAAGCCAGTTGCCCCTTGTCGGCCCCGTCGGCAATCGCCTGTAACCACAGGCTGACCGCAGGCGGTACCAGCGACGTAACGTTGACGCGGTGTTTTTCGATGAGCGGGAAGCAGAGCGTGGCGCTGGGATCATTCGCCAGTACTACGCAGCCGCCCGCCAACAGCACCCCCAGCGAGCCTGGGGAGCTCAGCGCATAGTTGTGGGCGGCGGGCAGTGCGTTGAGGTAACGGGTATCTGCGGTAATCCCGCAGATTTCATTGCTACGGCGGATGCTGTAGTAATAGTCATTATGGGTACGAGGGATCAGCTTCGGCGTGCCGGTACTGCCGCCAGAAAGCTGGAAGAAGGCCACTTCATCGGCCGGCGTCGGCGTGGCGATAAAGGTCTCTGCCGGGCACTTAATCGCCGCCGTCAGCGACTTCTCACCGCTGTCATTAAGAAATAACGACACGCGCACCGACGCATGTTCAGCGGTGAAATCCTGCCAGAACTGATCGGTCGCAAAGAGCGCATGCGCACGGTCGGCAATCAGCAATGCTGGTTTGATCTGCACGGCATAGGCGTTAAGCTCCGTGCGTTGGTGGCTGAACAGCGCATTCACCGGGGCAACGCCGATTTTGAGCAGCGCAAAGAAGGTGATGTAAAACTCAGCCACATTGCCAAGCTGTACCAGCGCCGTTTCGCCGCGCTGAATACCCTGCGCCTGCAACATGCTTGCCAGATTGTCAGAAGCCTGATGAAGCTGCCGGTAGTTAAAACTGCGCTCACCCTCTATCACGGCCACCGCGTCACTTTGCGCATGGCGGGTCAGTATGTCGGTCATCGGCACATCCAGCCAGTAACCTTTTTCACGGTAGCGCGTGGCGAATTCATCCGGCCAGGGAGTAAAGGGAATGGTCATCATCGCTCCTTAATGCAGGCCAAAAACGTTCAGCATGGTGGACAACTTGACGCCGGTTTCGCGCCACTCCGCCGCCGGTGACGACGCGGGGACAATGCCCGCACCGGCAAATAACCGAACGCGGTTTTCGTGAATGCGCGCGCAGCGGATAGTCACGACCCACTCGCCGTTACCTTCGGCGTCGCACCAGCCGACAATGCCGCCAAACAGTTCGCGCTCAAAGGGTTCTAACCCGGCAATCAGCGTTTTCGCCACCTGATGCGGAAAACCGCTCAGTGCAGGCGTGGGATGTAACAAACAGGCGAGCGTCAGGGCGTTTTCACCCGGTAGCGCGGTTCCCTCAATCGGCGTCGCCAGATGCCATAGCGTCGGGGTGGTAACCAGTTGCGGGGAATCCGGCAGACTCAAGGCGCGGCTGCGCGGCGCCAGCAAGGCTTTCATCGCCTGAGTGACCAGTTCATGTTCATGACGGTCTTTTTCCGAGGCCAGTAGTCTGTTGCCCGCTTCGCGATCCAGCATGTCATCCGGTTGACGCCGCGCCGACCCGGCCAGCGGCAGAGAGCTAAATTGGTCACCCTCTTTACGCAGCAACAGTTCCGGGCTTGCGCCCAGTAACACATCTCCTTGCGCCAGCGGAACATGGAAGTTAAAGCTCGCCGGGTTTTGGGCTATCAGGCGCTCCAGCAGGATGCCGCTGTCGAGGTGCGCATCGGTGGCAATATCAATCAGCCGCGAGAGGACTATTTTGTCCACCTCCGGTGTGGCGGTCAGCGCGGCCCCACGGGCAACCATATCCATAAAGACATCCTGCGGCGGAATTTCCGTACGTCTGGTGACGTCAGGCATGTCGTGCCCGGAGAAATAGCGGGAGGAGCGCTGCTTAAACGGGCGCGAAAAGGTCTGCCAGGAAGCGGGAATAAACAGTTCAGACGGCTGGGTAGTATCAAAAGGGATGGCCCCCACAACCACCGGATTGGCAATGCCCCGCGTTTTAGCATCGGCAAAAGCCTGCGCCAGTTTCCGTTGAAACGCGCTGTCCGGGCTATCCCCTTCCACCGCCGGTTCACTGATACGGGCAAAACAACCCGATGTCATAAAACTGCGAAACGGCGACATAAAAAAGAACTGGTCCGACGCCAGGGTTTTCGCAGCCTGTTGTACATCCTCAGCCAATGACGTATCCATATCATCCTCCAAAAATGATAAATATATTACGAATGATTATCATTTGAATTTTGGTTCGGTAAGCTAAAGGTAATAACCCGACATGTCAACTGGTGCGCCCAACTCCCTTGCGACTAACGCTTGCATCCATCACGCGCAATGATGAAAATGAGAAGCATTAACTTCAACAAAAACAGGATGTGACTTCGTGAGATTCCCTTTCTTTTGCCGCAAGGCCCTTATCATGTTGGGTATTTTTGTTTTCGGACTTTCCGCAGCGATCGCCGCCGACTGGCCGCGTCAGGTGACGGATAGCAAAGGCAGCCATACACTCGATCACAAACCTCTGCGTATTGTCTCCACCAGCGTCACGCTAACGGGTTCTCTGCTGGCTATCGATGCCCCGGTTATCGCCAGCGGCGCTACAGCACCGAATAACAGATTCGCCGACGATCAGGGCTTTTTACGCCAGTGGGGCGAAGTGGCGAAATCGCGTAACGTCGCGCGTATTTATATTGGCGAACCGAATGCCGAAGCCGTTGCCGCACAGATGCCGGATCTGATTCTGATCAGCGCCACCGGCGGCGACTCTGCGTTATCGCTTTACGATCAGCTCTCGACCATTGCGCCGACCCTGGTCATCAATTACGACGATAAAAGCTGGCAGGCCCTGCTTAGCCAACTGGGTGAAATCACCGGCCAGGAAAAACAGGCCGCTGCCCGTATTGCTGAGTTCGATAAGCAAATGGCCGACGTTAAAGCGCGCATAAAATTGCCGCCGCAGCCGGTTAATGCGCTGGTTTATACGCCGGCGGCGCACAGCGCGAATCTGTGGACCACGGAGTCCGCCCAGGGCAAGCTTCTGCAACAACTGGGTTTTGCGCTCGCACCGCTGCCGGAAGGATTGCAGACGCTGCAAAGCCAGGGTAAACGCCATGACATCGTGCAACTGGGCGGTGAAAATCTGGCGGCCGGTCTGAACGGCGAAGCGCTGTTCCTGTTCGCCAGCGATCAAAAAGATGCTGACGCGCTGAATGCCAACCCGCTGCTTGCCCATCTGAACGCGGTTCAGAACAAGCGTGTTTATGCGCTGGGCGCCGAAACGTTCCGTCTCGATTACTACAGTGCAACGCGGGTATTAGCGCGGCTGTCCGCGCTGTTTGGCTAATACGCCCTCCCGGCTGGCGCTTCGCTTAGCCGGGCTACGTTCACGGCAGAATCGTTTTCCAGGCGCGTAGCCCGGATCAGGTGCCTGCGCCGCCATCGGGGGAAGCCAGCGGAATCTGGCGAAACCGACGCAATTCGCACAACGTCAGCACCAGCATCACACCCACCATCGCCAGCACAAAACCACTGCTACTCGCCGAGGCCGCTGGCGTCATCACAACCCCAAGCCCGCCCAGGACTGCCGCGCCAATCGCATCGCCCGTGACGTTTTGCGCCGTCCACAGACCGTTGATACGCCCCAGCATCGCTTCCGGCGTTTGCGTTTGAATCAACGTGTATTGCAACAGTGAACTGATCGCACTCAGCCAGCCAAACAGGGCCAGAAACGCCGCGCCCAGCACCCAGTAAGGCATCAGGCTGAATAACCCAATAGCAACAAACGCCCCCACGCTACTGCCCAACATCAACAGGCCCGGACGCGGATGTTGCGCCAGCCGCCCACTGGTTAACGCGCCTGTCGCCGCGCCAAGCGGGATTGCCGCATACAGCACGCCAATTTGCGCCGCCGGGATGCGCCACTCAACGGCCAGTGCGGGATACAGCACGCGCACGGCGCTGGCCATGGTCAACAAACCCCCCAGCATCGCGATACCGCCAATCAGCGGGCTGTTGAACAAAAAACGAATACCCGCCACCAGCGAAGACAGCGGGTGTTCACGCGGCTGTGGCGGAGGCGGCAACACAGGCAAATTCAGTAATGGCAACAGGGTGATAAAGGTCCCTGCCGCCGCCAGCCCGTAATTCCAGGCCACCCCACCCGTTGCCAGCAACAGGCCGCCGCACATCGGGGAAATCACCGAGCCCAGGCGCACCGTCAGCATGGTGATCGCCCCGGCCTGCATTAAATTCTCACGCCCGACCAGCGCCGGGGTTGCCGCCAGCAGCGCGGTCACGCCGAGGGATGCGAAAAAACCGTCCCATAAACCGAGCAAATAAATCGCCAGCAGGGACGGTTCCGGCAACTGCGTGTTAAGCCACAGGCCGATAAAACCCATGCCGCAGGTGCCTCGCGCCAGCAGAATCAATTTTTTGCGTTCATAACGGTCGGCCAGAACGCCGCCCGTCATCAATCCAACGAACATCGCGCCGCCGGTCAGGGTAACGGACAGGCCCACCTGCCAGCTTGAACCGGTCATCGCCTGAATCTGTACCGGGACGGCAACGCCCAACAAACCCAGCGATAAGATTGAGATGAAACGGGCAAGAAACACGGCACGAAAGGCCGGATGCGTCTTCAAAAGGCTTACATTCAGCAGCCGGGATTGTTGGTTCATTACAACGCCTTAAGGCAATCTTTTTTTATCCATTCCAGGGCGTGCATGGTAACATAAGCAAACAAGATCGATAACGATAATTACTATCATTATCAAGTCAGGAATGTTTTATGTCGCTTCCTCGTTCCTCGAGGCGTGCTCTCACGCTTTTCGGGCTATTGATACTGCTTATTATGGCAATGGCGCTCAGTATGCTGGTCGGTGCTAAAACGGTGCCCACCAGCGTGATTGTTGATGCGCTGACAGGTACCTGCCAGAGCGCAGACTGCATCATTATTCGCGACGCACGCTTGCCACGCACCCTGGCCGGCTTACTCGCGGGCGGCGCACTGGGCCTGGCGGGCGCGCTGATGCAAACCCTCACCCGCAACCCACTGGCCGATCCGGGCCTGCTGGGCGTAAATGCCGGGGCCAGTTTCGC
The DNA here is from genome assembly GCF_015167655.1 of Citrobacter sp. BDA59-3. Lineage (NCBI taxonomy): Bacteria > Pseudomonadati > Pseudomonadota > Gammaproteobacteria > Enterobacterales > Enterobacteriaceae > Citrobacter > Citrobacter sp. BDA59-3. The sequence continues at coordinate 1,415,507 of NZ_CP063427.1, read as the reverse complement.
CATTGTCCTGGGTGCGGCCTTGTTTGGCGCCGCCTCCCCCGTTGAACAACTGGCGCTGGCCTTTGGTGGCGCACTGGTGGCTTCACTGATCGTAGCCTTTACTGGCAGCCAGGGCGGAGGGCAACTGAGCCCGGTGCGCCTGACGCTGGCGGGTGTGGCGCTGGCCGCCGTGCTCGAAGGGCTTTCCAGCGGCATTTCGCTACTCAACGCCGATGTCTACGATCAATTACGCTTCTGGCAGGCCGGGTCACTGGATATTCGCACCCTGCAAACAGTAAAAATTGTGCTTCTGCCAGTGCTATTGGCTGCAAGTATTGCGCTCATGTCCAGCCGGGCGCTGAACAGTCTCAATCTGGGCAGCGATACCGCGACTGCGCTCGGCAGCAAAGTGGCGCGCACGCAGCTTTCCGGTCTGCTGGCCATCACCGTACTTTGCGGTAGCGCGACCGCAGTAGTCGGCCCCATCGCCTTTATCGGGCTGATGATGCCGCACCTTTCGCGCTGGCTGGTGGGGGCCGATCACCGCTGGTCGCTGCCGGTGACCCTCATCGCCACCCCTGCCCTGTTGCTGTTTGCCGATATTATTGGCCGTCTGCTGGTGCCGGGTGAGCTGCGCGTGTCAATTGTTAGCGCTTTTATTGGCGCACCGGTTCTGATTATCCTGGTTCGCCGCGCGCGCGGAGGTGGCCTGTGACCGCCCCGTCCCGTCGTCTGATCATCAGTTGTCTGCTGATGCTGCTGGCAAGCCTGGCCTTTGCCCTCTGGGGTCTGCGCAGCGGTGCGGTGATGCTCGATAGCAGCCAGGTCATTAATGCGCTCACCGGGAGCGCGCCGCGCGCCATGCAGCTTGTGGTCATCGAATGGCGGCTGCCCCGCGTTCTGATGGCGCTGCTGATCGGTGCCGCGCTGGGTGTCAGCGGCGCTATCTTTCAGTCGCTGATGCGAAACCCGTTAGGCAGCCCGGATGTGATGGGCTTTAACACCGGGGCATGGAGTGGCGTGCTGGTGGCAATGGTGTTTTTTGGTCAGCATCTGACGGCGATTACGCTCGCCGCTATGGCGGGCGGCATTCTGACCTCGTTCATCGTCTGGTCGCTGGCGTGGCGCAACGGCATTGAAACCTTCCGCCTGATTATTGTCGGCATCGGCGTACGGGCGATGTTGATGGCTTTTAACACCTGGCTGATTTTACAGGCCTCGCTGGAAACCTCGCTTACTGCCGGGCTGTGGAATGCGGGGTCGCTTAATGGTTTGACCTGGGCCAAAACTTTCCCCTCTGTGCCGTTTATTCTGCTGATGTTTATCGGCGCAGCGTTGCTTTCCCGCCGTATGCGACTGCTGGAGATGGGGGATGACAGCGCCTGCGCCCTTGGCGTGAGCGTGGAGCGTTCGCGCCTGCTGCTGATGCTGGTGGCCGTTGTGCTGACCGCCTCCGCCACGGCACTTGCCGGGCCTATCTCATTTATCGCGCTCGTCGCGCCGCATATTGCCCGGCGTATCAGCGCCACCACACGCTGGGGCCTTGCACAGTCGGCCCTCTGTGGCGCCCTTCTGCTGCTGGCCGCGGACATTTGCGCACAACGGCTGTTTATCCCTTATCAGTTGCCGGTGGGCGTCGTCACCGTCAGCATTGGCGGTATCTACCTTATCGCCTTGTTAATTCAGGAGTCCCGCAAGAAATGATCGATACTCAGGCCCGTTTGCATGGCGAACAGCTAACCCTGGGCTACGGTAAAAAAGTTGTCGCAAGAGACCTGAGCGTCTCGATTCCCGATGGTCACTTCACGGCGATTATTGGGCCGAACGGCTGCGGGAAATCGACGCTGCTGCGCACCCTGAGCCGCCTGATGACGCCAGAGAAAGGCCATGTTTATCTGGACGGCGAGCAGATCCAGCGTTTTGCCAGCAAAGAGGTGGCGCGACGTGTCGGGCTGCTGGCGCAAAATGCCACTACGCCTGGTGATATCACCGTTCAGGAGCTGGTCGCCCGTGGCCGTTATCCGCACCAGCCGCTGTTTACCCGCTGGCGTCAGGAGGATGAGCAGGCGGTCACCCGCGCCATGCGCGCCACCGGGGTGGACACGCTGGCGTTGCAGAGTGTGGACACGCTCTCCGGCGGACAGCGACAGCGCGCGTGGATAGCAATGGTACTGGCACAAGAGACCTCGATCATGCTGCTTGATGAGCCGACCACCTGGCTTGATATCAGCTATCAGATCGATCTGCTGGAGTTGCTCAGTGAGTTAAACCGCGAGCAGGGGTACACGCTGGCGGCGGTGCTGCATGATTTGAATCAGGCCTGTCGCTACGCTACCCATTTGATTGCCCTGCGAGACGGCAAGATTGTGGCGCAAGGCGCGCCGAAAGAGATTGTGACCGCAGAACTTATCGAAGCGGTGTACGGTTTGCGCTGTATGATTATTGAAGATCCGATCGCCGGTACGCCGCTGGTGGTGCCGCTGGGACGACGTTCGCTCTGATGCAGTCCCGGATGGCGGCTTCGCCTTATCCGGGCGACCATCGTAGCCCCGGTAAGCGTCGGCGCCACCGGGGACATTTCCCTTATAACTACCCCAACAACTCCCGCACAACCGGGCCAATCGCTTCAAACGCCTGCGGGGAAATGATATCCACATGGGCGCAATCCTGACGATAAACCTCCAGTTCACTCACCCACGGCGACCAGGCCTTTTGTGGATCCATCCCCGGTGTCAGCGTGCGTTCGGCGACAAAGAGCGTCGCTTTACCGTCAAATTTCGCGCTGTGGGCCGTGGTCAACAGACGTACCGCATCGCCATAGTTACCTTCAATCGCGGCAAACAGTTCCGTCGAGGCCTGCCCTTTTTGCGCCGCCAGAAACGCCTGTCGCTCGCGCTCGATTTCCGCCAGCACGGCAGGATCCAGCCCGTTGGCCTCTTTCTCCGCCCAGTTCTGCGTCTCCGGCGGCCAGGTATCCAGCAGCCCTAAAAATGCGACCGTTTCCCCGCGCGCCCGCAGCCGGGCGGCAATCCCCTGCGCCAGGGTACCGCCCAGCGAATAACCAAACAGGTGATAAGGCCCATGTGGCTGCTGCGCAAGCAGTGTCGCAAGATGGTGTTCGCACACCTCATCCAGTGTGGCGGCCTGCTGCATCGGCCCATCAGGACGCGGAGACTGGATGCCCATAATCGCCCAGCGCGGCGAGAGATAGCGCGTCAGCACGCTGAACTGCCAGGCAAAACCAGAAGCCGGATGGAAACAGAACAACACCGGCCCGTCGCCATCGCGCAAGGGCAGAAGGGTTTGCAAACCAAGCTGGCTATCGACCTGCGTCTGCGTCAGCAAGACCGCCAGTTTCTCGACCGTTGAGGCCACCATAACCTGCCCCGGCGTCACCGGGCGCGCAAACGTCTGGCTCAGTTGTGCAGCCAGGCGCATCGCCAGCAAAGAGTGGCCGCCGAGGGCAAAGAAATCGGCCTGCGCGTGCTGAACCTCGCAGCCGAGCAGCGCGGAAAAAGCCTGTGCGATCTGCGTTTCCACGCCCGGATTCAGCACCCGACCGACCTGCTCACGCGCGGGTTCAGGCAGAGGCAGCGCTTTTCTGTCGAGCTTGCCATTGGCACTCAGCGGAAGCTCGCTGAGTTGCAGCAGCACCACCGGCACCATATGCGGCGGTAGCTGCGTACTTAATTGCTCGCGCAGCGCGGTGAGATCCAGCGGCAGCCCGCTCTCTGAGACCACATAGCCCACCAACTGGCGCGCATCGCCATTGCCTGCCGCCGCCTGGTTCAATACGCAGGCATGGGCGACGCCCTGCGCGACATCTCTGAGTGTCTGTATCGCCTTGTCTATCTCGCCCAGCTCAATACGCTGGCCGCGAATTTTTAGCTGGTCATCGCTGCGGCCCAGATATTCCACCGCGCCATTCTCCAGCCATTGCGCCACATCACCGGTGCGATACATACGCTCGCCAGGCGCAAAGGGGTCAGCGATAAAGCGGCTGGCGGTAAGATCCGGCCGCCCCAGATAGCCTTGCGCCAGTTGAATACCGGTCAGGTACAAATCTCCCGCCACACCCGGCGGCACCGGCTGCATCATGCTGTCCAGAATACGCAGCCCCGTATTCCACACCGGGTAGCCAATCGGTACGCTGTTGCCCTTCACCGCCGCCAGCGCATCGCCAAACGCCGGATACCAGCTCACATCAACGGCGGCCTCTGTAGGCCCGTAAAGATTATGCAAAGGCACGCCAGTCAGTTGTTGCCACTCGCGGCACAGGGCCGCCGGAAGCGCTTCGCCGCTGCAAAATACCTTGTTCAATGTGCGGCAATTTGCGTGCGCCGTTTCTGGCGTCAGCGATGTAACAAACGCAGCCAGCATGGACGGGACGAAGTGCGTGGTGGTCACGCCAAAACGGGCGAAGAAGCGTTGCAACGCCTGTGGATCGCGGTGTGCCTCCGGTTCCGCCATCACCAGTTGCGCGCCGGCAATAAACGGCCACCAGAACTCCCACACGGAGACATCAAAGCTGCACGGCGTCTTTTGCGCCACGACGTCCTGCGCGTTCAGCGGATAGTGGTTTTGCATCCACAACAGACGGTTGACGATAGCGGTCTGCCCAACCATCACCCCCTTCGGTCGCCCGGTAGACCCCGAGGTAAAGATAATATAGGCGGTGTGTTGCGGGCGGGACAGCACCAGGGGTTCGCCGCCCGTCACCGCCAGCGGTGCGCTGTAGCAAAGGTGAGTCAGGCCAGGCAGACCACGAAAACGTGAAAGCTGGTCATCAGAGGTGATAAGCAGACGCGGTCTGGCATCTTCCAGCATCATGTGCAGTCGTTCATCCGGGTAACCCGTATCGAGCGGCAGCCAGGCAGCCCCGGCTTCGACAATGCCGTGCAGCGCCAGCGTCAAAAACACAGAGCGCGGTAACGCGACGGCAACGCTGTCGCCGGGTTTAACGCCACGCTCACGCAGAAGTTGCGCCAGCGCCACCACCTGCTCACGCATCTCCCGATAGGTTAATTGCCAGCACGCATCGGCCAGCGCCGGAGCATCCGGCGTTCTTGCCGCCTGTTCGGCCACCAGTTGGCTCAGCGTTGTGGCTGGCAACATCATGCCGGTATCGTTAATTTTTTCGATGCTCTGCCACTCATCAATGGAGATCAACTGCGCCTCACCGCAGCGCAGCGCCGGGTTCGCGGCAAACTGGTTCAACAGGCTGTGCAAGCGGGACACGTGGTGATTGAGCACGCGTTCATCGTAGCGGCTGCGGTTAGCCAGCACGTCCAGCGTCATGCCGCCCTCTTCGTCCGGAAAGAGCGCAATCTCCAGATCGTTGACCGGGCCTGTCGCCAGTGTATGGGTTTGCCCGGCAATCCCGTCAATATCCAGCAGGTAATCGAACATTTTGACGTTAAACACCGGGCCAAAGAGCGGCTCATCCCCGGCAGCGCGTCCGGCATCACGCTGGATTTGCTCGGCATCGTAACGCTGATGGCGGCGCATCTTTTTCAGTTGCCCGGCAAGGGCACTGGCCAGTTCCGCCAGGGTTTGCGTCTCGTCAATGTGTACGCCCAGCGGCAGTACATTGAGCACTGGCCCGGTTGCGGTCAGCGCCGCCGAACCCATCCGGCGCATAAAAATAAACCCGGCGGCATAATCCAGCCGCCCACAGAGCCGGCCTAACCACAACGCCACCAGCGCTAACGCCAGATCGGCTGACTGGCACTGGTTCGCCGTCTGGGCCAGGCGACGGAATGCGGCGGTATCCAGGCGACATGACAAACGCAGAATATCGGTCGTCGCCGCACGGCCCGGCAGTGGCGCAGCTGACAGGGAAACCGGTGCGGGTAAGGTGCGTTTTTGTTCCGCCCAGAAAGCTTTGTCACGCTGCCAGGCGTCGCTTTCCCGGTAGCGTTGATATTCATCCACCACTTCGGCAAAGGGGGTAAAGGGTGTCGGGGGAATGGCGTTACCCGCACGCAACGCACGGTAAATGGCGGCAATCTGACGGGTAATGGCGGGGAAACTAAAGCCATCTACCAGCAAATGGTGATAACGCTGATACCAGAACCAGCGGTGGTTATCGACCTGAATAAGCACATGGCAAAAAAGCGGTTTACCGCTGTCAACGCGAAGCTCCTGCGCGAGATCGGTCTGCATTAATGCCAGCGCCGCCGCATGCGGGTCGGCATGATGGCGAACATCAATAATCTGCGGCAAGGCAAACACGCAATCATCGTCCAGTTGCTGCCAGACCTCGCCGTTGTCTTCTGTAAAGCGCATCCGCAAAGTATCGACCTGGGCCAGGCCTTCTGTGATGGCCTTCGCCAGCAGCGGTGCGTCCAGTTCGCCATCCAGATCGACATAGTGGGCCACGCTCCAGGCATTGGGCAGCGTGGAGAGTTTTTCTGCCATCCAGATCCCAGGCTGCGCGGCCACGAGGGGTAAACGTGTGGTCATTCGCGTCTCCTTAGCAGGCGTGATGCGCCGGGGTTAAACTCTGCCAGTTAGCGTTGAGCCAGGCGTTACACACCTCCTGCGAGGCGGGCTGGCATACCACGCGCCATCCTTGCGGAAGCGCGCACTGCTGTGGCCACAGGCTGAACTGCTGCTGCGCGTTTTGCAGAATAAAAAATTGCCCCTGCTGATTATCGAAGGGGTTACTGAATTCCATACCAGGCTCCTGTCGTAATTGCGCTTATTGCGCCGCGCGTGTCAGAGGTTGCCAGAGGGTCATCAGCCCTGCGGTCAGCCCGCCGCGCCAGCAAAGCGCATCATGTCCGCCGTCAACCTGACGCCAGAAAACCGTCTGTTGTGTGTGCTGTAATTGGGCATAAAGGGCCTGATTGGCCCGGAAAATAATCGGTTCGCGCACCCCGGCTTCCAGCACAATACGCAGCCCCTGCGCGGATACCTCGCCGCGTTTGAGTTGTTCGATAAGCAGGCCATCCTGCTGGCTGTCGCGCGTTGGCCACCAAAAGGAGCCCGACTGACTCAGCACGCAGCCAAAACGCTGCGGCCAGTACAAGGCGGCATAGAGCGCTGACAAACCGCCAAAACTCTGCCCGGCCACCACCGTGCGGCCAGCGTCATCGCTAAAGGGAGTTATCGCCTGCACTTGCGGTAATAACTCCTGCTGAATCGCCAGCCAGAAATTGGGATTACAGGGCAACTCCTGGCTGCGGTGGGTGGTATCGATCACATCGATAAGCAGATAGACGGCAGGCGGCAGTAACCCCTGTTCGGTAAGGGCTGCCAGCGCGGGCCAGACAGGCATGCTTTCGGCCCAGAACTGACCGTCGAGCAGTATCGCCAGCGGGCGCTCTGCGCTCGGGTCATCACCAGTGGCGTAGACCCACACGCGGCGATGGTTATTCAGGCGTTGGCTATGCCAGCTCATCACCGTCGCCGGGGTGTATACGGCATCGGGCCGATCCCAGCCCGGCTGATGCGGGGCGCCGGGCATCGCCAACGGCGATACGGGATGGCCTCGCCCGCCACGCCAGCAATGCGGGTTAAGCGGATCGGCAATCGCGCGTGGCAGCAGTTTGCGCCAGCCTTCGCGCAGTGCCATACGATCCGGCGGCAATTGGGCAAACACCTGCGGCGAGAAGTCGTCAGCGCCATCGGAGGGGATCAGGCAATAACTTCCGCGCCACCCTGCTTCCAGTTGCGTTTGCCAGCACCAGACATCCGTTCCGGGAATGCGCGCCAGCGATTGCGGCGTCGCCTGCTGATGGTGGTCAGTGACGCCAGTGATATAGATCCAGACATGGGTAGTGCTGGAGGTGGTTTCGGTACCCGCCGGGTCACGCCACCAGAAGGTAACCTGATAATTTCCATCACTTTCCAGACACCACTCCGGCCCCGTTTTCGCCTTCCACCAGGCCTCGCTTCCCGCTATCAATGCCAACGCCATAACCTCACACTCACTGTGGAAATTTTTGCTTGCAGATTAACAATTATTGATAATATTATTGATAACTATTTTCATTTGCAATAGCGTATTGTCGCGCTTTGGCGAGCGCGTCTTTCATAATCACAATGCCGTCTTTTGCGGATTTTCTCAGGATGAGCCCCCTTCGCATTTGAATGGCAATGGCGTGCCGTGTTTCTTACCCGTCTGGGGATGGATCGCGCGGGAATACGGCAAGAAAAGCAGGAAAAACAATGAAAAACAAAATGCGTTCCCTGACCTTGTTGGTCAATCTGGGAATTTACGGCGTGGCTTTACCCGCATTCGCGGCAGAGACGACGACCAACGACACAGCCAGTAATGATGACACCATTGTGGTTACCGCCGCGCAGCAAAATCTGCAGGCGCCAGGGGTATCCACCATCACCGCTGATGAGATCCGCAAAAACCCACCCGCACGTGACGTTTCCGAAATCATCCGCACCATGCCCGGCGTTAACCTGACGGGTAACTCTACCAGCGGTCAACGTGGTAACAACCGCCAGATTGATATCCGTGGGATGGGGCCGGAAAACACCCTTATCCTGGTCGACGGAAAACCGGTCACCAGCCGTAACTCTGTTCGTCAGGGCTGGCGCGGCGAGCGTGATACCCGTGGCGATACCAGTTGGGTACCGGCCGATATGATTGAACGTATTGAGGTTCTTCGTGGCCCGGCCGCTGCGCGTTATGGTAACGGCGCCGCGGGGGGTGTGGTGAATATCATCACCAAAAAATCCACCGATCAGGCATGGCATGGTTCGTGGAACAGTTACTTCAACGCGCCTGAGCACAAAGATGAAGGCGCGACTAAACGTACCGACTTTAGTCTGAGCGGCCCGCTGGGCGGCGATTTCAGCTTCCGTCTGTACGGTAACCTGAATAAAACGCAGGCCGATGCCTGGGACATTAACCAGGATCACCAGTCTGAACGTACCGGTATCTACTCCAACACTATGGCCGCAGGGCGTGAAGGGGTGGAGAACAAAGATATTAACGGCGTCGTGCGTTGGGATTTCGCGCCGCGACAAGCACTGGAGTTCCAGGCAGGTTACAGCCGCCAGGGGAACCTCTACGCGGGCGACACCCAGAACACCAACAACGACAGCAGCACCAACAACTACGTGAAGGAAAACTACGGCAAGGAGACCAACCGCCTCTATCGCCAGAACTATTCCATCAACTGGACGGGCGGCTGGGATAACGGTGTGACCACCAATAACTGGGCACAGTATGAGCACACCCGCAACTCACGTCTCGGCGAAGGGCTGGCGGGCGGGCTGGAAGGTCTGTTCAACAGCAACCATTTCTCAGATATCGATCTGGCAGACGTGATGCTGCACAGCGAAGTGAGTGTGCCGTTTGACCTGCTGATCAACCAGAACCTGACCGTCGGTACCGAATGGAACCAGCAGCGGATGAAGGATATGGCGTCCAACACCCAAGCGCTGCAGGGCGGCCCGATTTCCGGTTTCGCCAGCACGGGCCGCAGCCCTTACTCCAGCGCGGAAATCTTCTCTGTCTTCGCCGAAGATAATATGGAAGTGACCGACACCACCATGCTGACGCCAGGCCTGCGTTTCGATCACCATACAGTGGTCGGCAACAACTGGAGCCCGTCGCTGAACCTGTCTCAAGGTCTGGGTGATGACTTTACCCTGAAAATGGGGATCGCCCGCGCGTATAAAGCGCCGAGCCTGTACCAGACCAACCCGAACTACATCCTGTACAGTAAGGGTCAGGGCTGTTATGCCAGCGGCACCGGCGTGGGCTGCTACATGATGGGTAACGACGACCTGAAAGCGGAAACCAGTATCAACAAAGAGATTGGTCTGGAGTTCAAACATGAAGGCTGGCTGGCGGGCGTGACCTGGTTCCGCAACGACTACCGCAACAAGATTGAAGCGGGCTATTCACCGTTAAGCCAGACCAAAGTCGGCAGCACCAAAACCGATATCTATCAGTGGGAAAACGTACCTAAGGCGGTCGTTGAAGGCCTGGAAGGGACGCTGAACATTCCGGTCACCGACGCGGTAACCCTGAGCAACAACGTCACTTACATGCTGCAAAGTAAGAACAAAACCACCGGTGAACGTCTGTCGATCATCCCTGAATATACCCTCAACTCAACGCTGAGCTGGCAGGTTGTGCAGGATGTTTCCGTGCAGTCCACCTTCACCTGGTACGGCAAACAACAGCCGAAGAAATATGACTACCAGGGTAACCCGGTGACCGGTTCTGCTAAGGACGAAGTCAGCCCGTACAGCATCGTTGGTCTGAGCGGTACCTGGGATGTGAACAAATACGTGAGCCTGACCGCTGGTGTCGACAACGTCTTTGATAAACGTCACTGGCGTATGGGTAACGCGCAGAGCACCGGCGGCACTACCGGCTGGATGTACGGCGCAGGTGCCAATACCTACAACGAGTCCGGTCGCACCTGGTATATGGGTATCAATACCCACTTTTAAGCACTAACCTTCCCTCTCCCTGCGGGGAGAGGGCGGGCGTAAGGCGAAATATGGATATCCTTCACTCCACGCTTACCCTTCATTCCCACCCGGTCCATTTCATCACCTTCGACCCCGCAACCTTTGCAGAGCGCGACCTGTTGTGGCTGCCCCACTATGACCGCCTGGCAAACGCCGGACGCAAGCGTAAAAGCGAACATCTGGCCGGGCGGATTGCCGCCGTGCATGCCCTGCGAAATTATGGTCATCAGGCCGTGCCGGGTATCGGTGCTGGCGGCGAACCGCTCTGGCCCGCCGGACTTTACGGTAGCATCAGCCATGCCGGGCAGACCGCTGTCGCCGTTGTCTCACCTGCCTGTGTCGGCGTGGATATTGAGAGCGTATTCTCTCCTCAGCTGAGTAAAGAGATCGCCGAAAGCATCGTGAATGCCGAAGAAAACGCGTTATTACAGCGTGCCTCGCTTCCCTTTGAACAGGGGTTATCGCTTGCTTTTTCCGCAAAAGAGAGTCTTTTCAAAGCCTTTTCCACCCTTGCCTTTCCCTTTCCCGGCTTCCATAGCGCGCAGCTCATTGCCCTGAATGACGAGTCACTCACCCTGCGCACCAATGCGCAATTCAGCCGCCATCACGCAGGGATGTGCGTCGATATTGCATGGATTTCTCATGCAGAACAGATCCTGACTCTGGTGAGCGGTATTCCTACAGGATCGTGATCGTTTTCTCCTTTTAAGAAATTTGCTGCACAAACCATAGACAGTTCAGCATTGCCGTTTTATCGTTAACTTGAATAATAAATCATTATTGAATAAATATTCAATGTGGAGAAAAAGATGAAAACGACCCTACTGAAATCTGCTGTACTGGCTTCCCTGATCGCCGCTTCCGGCTCGCTGTTTGCCGCGGATAACGGACTGATCGCCATTATCACCCCCTCACACGACAACCCATTCTTTAAAGCGGAAGCAGACGGCGCGGCGGCAAAAGCCAAAGAACTGGGCTACACCACCCTCGTGGCTTCCCATGATGATGACGTGAACAAACAAAACCAACTGATCGAAACGGCGATTGCCCGTAAAGCGAAAGCGATCATCCTTGATAACGCCGGCGCAGACGCCACCGTCGGCCCGCTGGAAAAAGCCAAAGCTGCTGGCGTACCGGCCTTCCTGATTGACCGTGAAATCAACAAAACCGGCGTTGCTGTCGCGCAAATCGTCTCTAACAACTATCAGGGCGCACAGTTGGGCGCACAAAAATTCGCCAAATTGCTGGACGGTAAAGGCAAATATGTCGAACTGTTAGGGCGTCAGTCTGATACCAACGCCAGCGTCCGTTCGCAGGGCTACCACGATGTGCTGGATGATTTTCCGGATATGAAAATGGTGGCGCAACAGACCGCGAACTGGAGCCAGACCGAAGCCTTCACCCGTATGGAAGCTATCTTGCAAACCAACCCGGACATCGTGGGTGTTATCTCCGGTAACGACACCATGGCGCTCGGCGCAGAAGCGGCGCTGAAAGCCGCCGGGAAAACCAACGTCATTGTGGTTGGCTTTGACGGCAGCGATTACGTCCGTGACTCCATCGTCAACAAAGGCAACATCAAAGCCACCGTTCTGCAACCAGGCTGGCAACAGGCGCAAATGGCAGTCGAACAGGCCGATTACTTCCTGAAAAACGGCAAAGCCCAGAAAGAAGAGAAACAGCTTATGGACTGCATGCTGATCGACGAAAGCAACGCCAGCAAACTGAAAATGTTCAACCTGAGCAAGTAAGAGCGGAGATGTTATGTCGTTAAAACAATGGGGTGCTGCATTCGTAGGGTGCACCACCCTGTTGCTGACGGCCTGCACAGTGGTGGATCTGGATGCAAACGGCAAGCCGATAATGCCTGCCGATCCGAATGCGAAAGCCAGCTTCGATAACATGACCCCACAGCAGATCGCGCAACAAACATGGCAAGAACGCGTCATCGACGCCGCCCACAAGCATGCGTTGGACGCCACCGCACTCACCACACAACTGAAGGCGACAAGCGACAAACCACAAAGCGTGTTTGTTCACCTGACAAGCAAAGTCGAACGCGTCGATGTCAGTAATGAACGTGAACAAAAGCTGATCATTACGTTCAACGGCCAGCCGCTGGAAGTGCAGACCGGGCCGGTTATCCAGGGCAACGCCATTCGCGATGCCACAGGCTTTAAATTTGAAGACTTTACCAACCAGGTTCAATTTGCGCAGTTATCACGGGCTTACAACCGCGAAACCATCAAGCACTTACCCAAAGTGGATGAGAGTTGGGTGGGTAAACAGGCGACTGTGCTGATGGCCATCACGATTAAGAGCGGTAAGGCAACAGATGCCGCGGCACTGGAGTTGAAACAGGAGACACAGTAATGAGCGATGTACCTGTGGATGACATTATTCTGCGCACGCGCGGTATCTCGATGCTCTTTCCCGGCACCATCGCGCTGGACAACGTGGACTACAACGTCTGGCGCGGCAAGGTGAATGTGATCATCGGCGAGAATGGCGCAGGGAAATCCACCCTGATGAAAATCCTCGCGGGTGTACAGCAACCGAGCCTGGGTGAAATCGAACTCAACGGCAAACCGGTGCAGATTTCCAGTACCCGCGCCGCTGCCGCACTGGGTATCGGCATGGTGCACCAGGAGCTGAACCTGTTTGAAAACCTCAACGTCGCCGAGAACATTTTTCTGGGACGCGAGTTGCAAAAAGGGATTGCGCCTATCAACGAAGCGGAACAGGAAAAACGGACCGCCGAGCTGTTAAAACGTCTCGACCAGCCTATTTCACCGAAAGAGCTGGTGGGCAACCTGAAAGTAGGCCAGCAGCAGTTAGTGGAAATCGCCAGGGCGCTGGCGGAAGACGCGGACATCCTGATCCTCGACGAACCCACGTCGGCGCTGAGTAAAACGGAAGTGGAGATCCTCTTTCGCGTGATCCGTGAGCTGACCCGCCAGGGGGTGTCGATTATCTATATTTCGCACCGTCTGGAAGAGTTAATGGCCATTGGCGATGTCATCACCATTCTGCGCGACGGCAAGTTTCAGGCCGAAGCGAAAGTGTGCGACATCGACGTCCCGTGGATCGTTCGCGAAATGCTGGGCAGCGATCCGGTGAGCAACTTCCTGGCACCGGGCCGTACCTTTGGCGCGCCGGTGCTGGAAGCGGAGCACATCACCTGCGTTAACAGCGCGGGCAATGCGGTGGTGGACGATGTGACCTTTAAGGTTCACAGCGGGGAAATTGTCGGTATTTACGGCCTGATGGGCGCGGGGCGCACAGAGCTGTTTGAATGCATGCTCGGTACCGAACGCAACTACCTGGGCAAACTGTGGCTCGACAGCAAACCTGTGCCGCAGCGGCTGGCAACGGCGGATCGTATCCGCATGGGGATGAGCCTGGTACCGGAAGACCGCAAACGTACCGGTATCTTCCCGATATCGTCGGTGGCAACCAATTTGACCATCGCCAGCCTGTGGCGGCGGTTGCAGCGCGGGATCACCATTTCGCAAAAAGATGAGCAGGCGGTGGTGGCCAGCACGATTGGCAATCTGTCGATTAAGGTCTCAACGCCGGATGTGGAGATCCAGGCGCTGAGCGGCGGTAATCAGCAAAAAGTGGTCATTGGTCGCTCGCTGTTAACCAACCCGAAAGTTCTGTTTCTGGACGAACCGACGCGCGGGATTGACGTAGGGGCGAAAGCCGACGTCTTCCGCATGATGGTGCAGCTCTCCGAACAGGGGATCGCAGTGGTCTTTTCCACCTCCGATCTGAAAGAAATCATGGCGGTATCTGACCGCATTCTGGTGATGTCCGGCGGCAAACTTACTGCCGATATCGTGCGCGATCGGGCCGAAGAATCGGCGCTGGTAACGGCAAGTGCTCAGGGGTTCTGATATGAAAACAACACAGTCTGTGGCAGTGGCACCGCGCGCAAGCGCATCGCTGTCACGCGAAAGCATTCTGCTTCTCTTGTTAAAGCTGCGTACCTTTATCGCGCTGTTCCTGATTGTTGGCTTCTTTACCGCCACGGTGCCCGGCTTCCTCTCAACGGGCAGCCTGGTCATCATGATTAAACATATCGCTATTAACGCCTTCCTGGCGCTGGGCATTACGTTTGTCATCATCACCGCCGGGATCGATTTGTCCATCGGCGCAACGCTGGGCCTGTGCGGGATGATCGCCGGCTGGATGATCACTAAAGGCATCGTTCTGCCGATGTTTGGCATCGCCATCTTCCCCAGCGTCTGGGTGATTGTGCCGCTGGTGTTGCTGATTGGCGGCTTAATTGGCGCTGTGAATGGCTGGATAATCACCCGCTATAATGTCGCGCCGTTTATCTGCACGCTCGGTACGATGTATGTCCTGCGTGGTGCCGCGATGCTCACCTCCGACGGGCAAACCTTCCCGGGGCTTTCCGGCAATCCTTTGCTGGGCAATACCGGCTTTGATGAGATTGGCGCCGGTACGCTGTTTGGCATTCCGTGGGCTATCTGGCTGATGATCGTGCTGGCGGTGGTGATTGCCTATGTCGCGCGTCGCCTGCCCTTTGGCCGCCACGTTTATGCCATCGGCGATAACGAGCGTGCGGCAGAGCTTTCCGGCGTGAAAGTGAAGCAGGTAAAAATCTGGGTCTATACCATTTCCGGGTTCTGCGCGGCGCTGGCCGGGATTGTGGTCTCAGCACAGTTGCTGGCGAGCCACCCGGCGAACGGTACAGCCTTTGAAATGAACGCCATCGCTGCGGTGGTGCTTGGCGGAACCTCGCTGGCAGGCGGGCGCGGCACCGTGCTGGGGACACTGATCGGTGCCTTCGTTATCGGCTTCCTTGCCGATGGGCTGGTGATGATGGGCGTGAGTGAATTCTGGCAGATGGTGATTAAAGGTATCGTGATTATCGTTGCGGTCATCATCGATCAGATGCAGAACCGTATGCAGCAAAAAGCGGCGGTGATTGCGCAAAAAGCAGTGATAGAAAGTAAGTAGTTTTGTCGGTTTGGCCTGGGTTTCTCAGGCCTCAGATACCGACAAAAGGTCGCCCGGGTGGTGGCGGTGAACCCTCCTGGCACGTTCGCGTGTTCTGTCGCGACAGAAAAGCAAGGAACATAAGATGAACGTAACCCACCTCCCGTGCCGCATTTTCCCCCTCACCCCGGCCCTCTCCCTCAAGGGAGAGGGGACCGTTCGTGCTCGCATTTTTGTGGGGATGCCTCACCCCCGGGGGCGACGTACCCCAGGTCAGCCGTGGCTTACCAGACTACGCGCGGTGGCGTAATCCGTGATCAGGACATCAATATAATTTCCCTGCAACGCGCCGCGAATGGCATTGTGCTTTTCCGGCCCGCCCGCAAGCGCGATAACCTGCTGGCAGGCGCGTATTTGCTCCAGCTCCATGCCAATGACCGGGTCCTCCTCCTGGGTAAGGACGGGTTTGCCCGACGCATCGTAGTAATGCAGGCAGATATCCCCTACCGCGCCACGTTCGGAGAGCAAATGCAGCATATCTTCGTTGTAGTAGTTGCCGGAATTTTTCAACAATTGTGACGGCTCCAGCTCTCCAATCCCGACAATCGCCACATCGACCTCGGCAAATTTCGCCACCACCGCCGCCACATCCGGGCTATTTACCAGCCGTGCGCGCTCTTCAACCGAGTGCTCAATACTTTGCGAAGGCAGCAGCCAGGCCGGGCAGCCTAAATGTTCCGCCAGTTGTTGAGTCAGAATGGTCGCCTGCACGTTGCCGTTCGGCCCCACCCCGCCAAGAAGCTGAATAACCCCCTGGGCGCGGATATTTTGCGGGTGCATTTCATCGACCATGCAGCGAATGGTACTACTCCAGGCAGAGATCCCCACCAGGTCTTCCGGGCGGACGCGCGTTTCCACATAATGTGCCGCCGCGCTGCCGATGGCATGTTTTATCTGCGCATTGCTGGCATTTTCCCCCACATCCACCACAATTGCCTGACGGATGCCATACTGTTGCTCAATGGCCTTTTCCAGCGACACAAAAATATTGGTGGGCTGCACCACGGTAATTTTCACCAGCCCTTCTTTTTGACAGCGCGTCAGTGCGCGTGAGACAAATGACTGCGACAAGTTCAACAGCGAGGCAATCTCTGACTGCTTTTTGTTCTCGTTGTAATAAAGCGTGGCGATCTTCACCAGCAAACGCTGCTCATCCTGCTTTGACATTGGTTTCCCCTTCAATTCTCTCCTGTCATTTTTATTCATACCCGAATAGATAACAAGCTGCGCAATACCGGGCGTGAGGATCCAAATGTGATCCTATTCTCCTTTCTTCCAAATTTGCTTTCACAAGGCGTAGACAAACCTCCGGACAAAGCATATCTTTATTCATGAATAATAAATCAGTAGTGAATATATATTCAAAGCAATCACAACCTGACGTTTAATCTTGTGGGATCGACCGCAAAAGGGTGCGCAGGTGTGCTTTTTCACCCTGATTGAATATTTATTCAAGTTAGATTATAAATTCAAGAGGTGGACTATGAATCCGTTTTCGCTCTCTGTTGAGGAGCTTGAAAAAAAAGCACGCGCCGTGCGCCGTCGCATCATCGTGCTGAATGCCGAAAGTCCGGCAGGTGGGCACACGGGCGCAGACCTATCCCAGGTTGAGCTGCTGACAGCGCTTTACTTCCGCATTCTGAACTGTTCGCCAGAACTGAAAGAGAGCGATGAACGCGACATTTACATCCAGTCAAAAGGTCATGCGGTGGGCGGTTATTACTGCATTCTGGCGGAAGCCGGATTTATCCCTGTCGACTGGCTGGCAACCTATCAGCATCCCGATTCGCATCTGCCGGGCCATCCGGTAAAACATAAAACACCGGGCATCGAACTCAATACCGGCGCACTGGGCCACGGCCTGCCCGTTGCGGTCGGTATCGCGCTGGCGGCCAAGCGCAGCAACAGCAAACGCCGGGTGTTTGTCGTCACTGGTGATGGTGAACTGGCTGAGGGCAGTAACTGGGAAGCCGCGCTGGTCGCCGCCCATTACCAGCTCGATAACCTGATCATTATTAACGATAAAAACAGCCTTCAACTGGCCGGCCCAACCAAAGAGATCATGAACACCGATCCGCTGGATGAAAAATGGCGCGCCTTTGGCATGCAGGTTACCGAGTGTAAAGGTAACGATATGGCCGACGTGGTGGCGACGCTGGAAGGATTGCAGCCTGCGGGGAAACCGCACGTCGTGATTGCTTACACCACCAAAGGCGCTGGCATCTCCTTTATTCAGGGACGCCCGGAATGGCACCACCGGGTGCCGAAAGGTGAAGAAGTTGAACTGGCGCTGGAGGAACTGAAAGATGAGTAATAGCGAACATCTCGCAACGGTGATGGTGAATGCGTTTATCGACGCGGTTGACCGCGGGATAGACCTGGTGCCGGTGGTGGCAGACTCCACCTCCACGGCCAAGATCTCACCGTTTATGAAGAAATTCCCAGGCCGCCTGGTGAATGTCGGTATCGCCGAGCAAACGCTGGTGGGAGCCGCCGCAGGGCTTGCCATTGGCGGCAAAGTTGCGGTGACCTGTAATGCCGCGCCATTTTTGATCTCGCGTGCTAACGAACAGATCAAAGTAGATATTTGCTACAACAACACCAACGTGAAGCTGTTTGGCCTGAATGCCGGTGCCAGCTATGGCCCGCTGGCCAGTACGCACCATAGCATCGATGATATTTCCGTGTTGCGTGGTTTTGGCAATATCGAAATTTACGCCCCTTCCTGCCCTGTTGAATGCCGTCAAATAATTGACTATGCACTGGACCACGTCGGCCCGGTCTATATCCGCCTCGACGGTAAAGCGTTGCCGGAGCTGCATGATGAAGGTTATCAGTTCAAACCGGGTGATATTGATGTGCTGCGCGAAGGGAAAGACATTGCGCTGGTGGCGATGGGATCGACGGTCCACGAAATTGTCGCCGCCGCCACACAACTGGCAGAAGGCGGTATTGAGGCCTGTGTTATCAGTGTACCGTCTATTCGTCCGTGTAATACCTCGCAATTACTGGCCGCACTGAAAACCTGTAAAGCGGTCGTCAGCGTTGAAGAGCACAACGTCAACGGCGGCGTGGGCAGCCTGGTCGCCGAAGTACTGGCAGAAGCCGGACACGGCATCCCGCTGCGCCGCCTCGGTATCCCTGATGGTCAATATGCGATCGCCGCCGATCGGGCCTCCACCCGCGCACGCCATGAGATTGATGCCGCAGGTGTGGTGAAAAACGCCCATGAACTGCTGACACAGCAATAAGAATAATAAAGAACAACTTACTGGAGAGAGAGCAATGTCCCGAATTCCTCAACAACTGACTATGGCGGTGATTATTGGTAACCGCGGATTTTTCCCAAGCTACCTGGTGGCAGAAGCCCGTGAACAGGCGGTCGCCCTGTTTGGCCGTCTTGGCATTAAAACCATTATGCTTGATGAGACCCAGACCGAGCTCGGCGGTGTTGAAACTCGCCAGGATGCCAAAATCTGTGCCGAACTGTTCCGCGCCCACCGTGATGAAATTCACGGCGTGGTTGTGCTTCTGCCAAACTTCGGCGATGAAAAAGCGGTGGCGGAAACCCTGCGCCTGTCCGGTTTAAACGTCCCTGTTCTGGTACAGGCGGAAGAGGACAATCTGGATAAGATGGGGCTGGCGACGCGCCGCGATAGCTTCTGCGGCAAGATCTCCCTGTGCAACAACCTGCGCCAGTACGGCATCCCGTTCACCCTGACAACACAGCACGTTTGCGCCCTGAGCGGCGAGGTTTTCGAGCAGGATCTGAAACGTTTTGAACAAATTTGCCGCGTGGTGAGCAGCATGCGTGGCGTTCGCGTGGGGGCCATCGGCGCACGTCCGGCCGGTTTCAACACCGTACGTTACAGCGAAAAACTGCTCGAACGCCTGGGCATTGCAGTGGAAACCCTGGATCTGTCCGAAGTTTTTACCCGCATCAAATTGCTGCGTGATGATGATATCCGCGTTGATGAGAAGCGCCGTCTGCTGATGGATAACGCCGATGCCAGCGGTATCGCCGCGGACAAACTGGTCACCATGGCGAAGCTGTTTGTGGTGATCAGCGAATGGGTTATCGCCAACGATATCGACACCACGGCCATTCAGTGCTGGACCTCGTTGCAGGAAAACCTGGGCATTAACGTCTGCTCCATCATGAGCGTGATGTCCGGTCAACTGATGCCGTCAGCCTGTGAAGTCGACGTGATGGGCGCGCTTTCTATGTACGCACTGGCAAGCGCCAATATGAGCCCGGCCTCGATTGCCGACTGGAACAACAACTTTGGCGACGATCGCGACAAATGCGTGCTGTTTCACTGCGGTAACTTCGCCGCCGCCAGCCTGGAAACCCCGCATATGGGCACCGCGGACATCATCGGTACGACCGTGGGTAAAGAGAACACCTGTGGCGCGGTGCATGGCCGCCTGAAATCCGGCCCCCTCACCTATTTCCGTCTAAGTACTGACGATTTAACCGGTGAAATCAAAGCCTACGTGGGCGAAGGCAAATCCGTTGACGATCCGCTGGATACTGTCGGTTGTCGCGCAGTCATTCAGGTTCCGCATCTGGAAGAGTTACTCACCTATATTTGCCGTAACGGTTTTGAGCACCACGTGGCGATGAACCATGCGGCCAGTGGCGCCATCCTGCATGAAGCCTTTACGCGCTATCTCGGCGTTGATACTTACCTGCACCAGTAATGCAGTGCGCATGGGCCTGATGGAGAAATACCATGTCGAAAGATATTGTCATCGCGCTTGATGAGGGGACAACGAACGCCAAAGCCGTCGCGCTGGATGCTCAGGGCAATGTGGTGGCGAAAAGCGCGCGCCCGTTGACCATCCAGACACCCCGCGAGGGCTGGGTAGAGCAGTCTGGGGAAGCGCTATTGCAGGCGTCACTGGCGGTAATAAGCGAGGTGATTGCGCAGGTTGGCCCCGAGCGAGTAGCGGCGCTGGCGATCAGCAATCAGCGGGAAACGGCCATTGGTTGGTATCGCGCAAGCGGGTTGCCGTTAGGTCCGGCCATAACCTGGCAATGTTCACGTACGGCAGATTTTTGCCATGCTCTGCGCGAGCAAGGTCAGGACGCTAAAATTAAAGCGGTAACAGGGCTGCCCGTTGCCCCATTGTTTTCCGCATCCAAAATGCGCTGGCTGTTAAATTCGCTGCCCAATGGTCGGGGGCTGGCGGAACAAGGTGAAATTTGTCTTGGCACAATAGATAGCTGGCTGCTCTGGCACCTGACGGCGGGCGAGTCATTTTGCTGCGACTACTCGAATGCCTCGCGCACACAGTTACTGAATCTTAATACCGCCGACTGGGACGCGGAGATGCTCACACTCTTCCAGATCCCCCGTCAGGCGCTACCGGAAATTCGCCCCTCCAGTGGATTGTTTGGCTACACCAAAGGGCTGGACGCCATCCCGGAGGGTATCCCGGTGCTGGCGATGATCGGCGATTCGCACGCCGCGTTGTTCGCCCACGGCCTTGGCGCCGCCGGGTGTGTGAAAGCGACCTACGGCACGGGGTCATCGGTGATGGCTCCGGTGGTCTCCGCGCAGTGTGACGTGAAATCACTGGCGACCACCGTAGCGTGGCATGATGGCGAACGGCTGGTGTACGGGCTGGAAGGCAACATTCCTCATACCGGCGATGCAGTGGCATGGATGGCGGAAAGCACAGGATTAAGCGAGCTGCCGGAAGCGGAACTGGCGCAAGCGCTGAATACGCTACCGGCCTCAGTGGAATCAACACTCGGCGTCTATTTTGTTCCGGCGCTGACGGGCCTTGGCGCCCCCTGGTGGGACGAAGATGCGCGTGGTCTGATTCATGGCCTGAGCCGTGGCGTCAAGCGCGCGCATCTGGTTCGCGCAGCGCTGGAGTCGATCACCTACCAGATTGCCGACGTGGTGGTTACCATGCGCCAGCACGGCGATTTCGCCTTAAAAGCGCTGATGGTCGATGGCGGTCCTACCAGGAACGACTGGCTGATGCAATATCAGGCCGACCTGCTGGGTTGCCCGGTGATGCGCAGCGACGTCCCGGAGCTATCAGCTATGGGAGCGGCACTGCTGGCACGAAAGGCGCTGTTGCAGGTCGATACCGAACAGCTTAGCCAGTATCTTCCCGAACATGCGACGTTCACACCGGATGAACAGCGTCACGACAGATTGCAAAAACGCTGGCATGACTGGCAAAGCGCAGTACAGCTTGCCCGCATACAAAAAACACAGCCAGGCTAAAGAGTTTGGGTGCGTGAGGATCCCACCTGACAAGATGATTTGCGGGGATTGCTCCCCGCAATTCAGGTTAGCTACTTCTTCGGTTCGTAAGCGAGAACAGCTTTAAACTCAATACCACGTTGCCTGTAGCTCATCTCGCAAAGCGAGTCGCGTACTAACAGCGTGAAACCCAGTGCAGTCATACACAGCACCACGATCGCCACCAGGGCGTACTTCGTTAGCATGTCGTTGCCTCCGTGCAAAAAAGAGACTAACATCCAACTTGTCGAGGGTTGGATGATAAGCCTCAGGTTGATAACACTATCTCCTGGGGCTTTCACCTTTCTGAACCCTGCAAATGCCTGACTCAGAAAGCCTCAGGCACCCACGAGAATGCTACCCGCTTACTTCCCTCTGTACGAATAAAACTGTATTTATATCCAGTTAAACTCAATTTTTCAGAAAACATAAAAACGCTAAAAATCCCACCGCTTTTTCATCTTTGTTTGGCTCCATTTTCATAGCCAAATAATCTGGCTTATGCCTTAAGCGCATAAATAAAGACGAATTTAAACTTTAAGAAAAATCGGAAGCAGCCTACTTTAGCGATACAAAATAATGACACTAAATTAACTTTACAGGGATCTCATATGACCAAAAAACTGCTGCCTCTCGTCATCATGACGCTGCTCTCTGCCACCAGCTATGCGGCAACGCCGCCAGATACCCTGGTTGTTGCACAAGGTCTGGACGATATTGTCAGCCTGGATCCGGCAGAGGCCAATGAGCTTTCCAGTATCCAGACCGTTCCAAGCCTTTACGAGCGCCTGGTCCAGCCGGATCGTGAGAACCCTGAAAAGATTAACCCGGTGTTGGCAGAAAGCTGGCAGCCCGATGCGGCCGCCAAAACCCTGACCATAAAACTGAAAAGTGACGCGAAGTTTGCCTCCGGTAACCCGCTGCGCCCTGAGGATGTGATTTTCTCCTATACCCGCGCGGTCACCATGAACAAATCCCCGGCCTTTATTCTTAACGTCCTGGGCTGGGAACCGGACAATATCGCCAGCCAGTTAAAGAAAATCGACGATCATACGATCCAGTTGCACTGGACGGCGGATGTCAGCCCGGCAGTGGCACTGAATATTCTCTCCACGCCTATCGCCTCAATCATAGATGAGAAACTGGTCAGCGCGAACGTCAAAGACAATGATTTTGGTAACGCCTGGCTAAAACTGCACTCTGCGGGCAGCGGCGCGTACAAAATGCGCGTTTATCAACCGCATCAGGCTATCGTACTGGACGCCAATCCCACTTCACCTGGCGGCGCGCCCAAACTAAAAAATATCATTATTAAAAACGTGCCGGACCCGGCTTCCCGTCGTCTGTTAATTCAACAGGGCGATGCAGATGTGGCGCGCGATCTTGGTGCCGATCAGATTAGCGCGCTGACAGATAAGAAAGGCATTAAGGTGCTGAGTATTCCGTCTGCTGAGCAGAACTATCTGGTGTTTAACGCCGGTAACAGCGCGAACCCGTTGCTGAACAATCCCGCATTCTGGGAGGCGGCACGCTGGCTGGTCGATTACGACGGCATCACCAAAGATCTGCTGAAAGGGCAATATTTTGTCCACCAGAGTTTCCTGCCAGTCGGCCTGCCAGGCGCGCTGGAAGATAACCCGTTTAAATTCGACCCGGCAAAAGCAAAAGAGATCCTCGCCAAAGCGGGCATTAAGGATGCGCACTTCACCCTGGACGTCGAAAACAAACCGCCGTTCATTACCATCGCCCAGTCTATGCAAGCCAGTTTTGCTCAGGGCGGCGTGAAGGTAGATCTGTTACCCGCTGCGGGTAGCCAGGTCTATGCCCGCGTGCGTGCCAAACAGCATCAGGCGGCGATTCGTCTGTGGATCCCCGATTATTTTGACGCCCACTCCAACGCCAGCGCCTTCGCCTATAATGACGGGAAATCCAGTACGGTTGCCGGATTGAATGGCTGGCAGATCCCTGAATTAAGCAAAGCCACGCTCGCGGCCGTTGCCGAGCCGGATGCCGCCAAACGTCTGGAGCTCTACAAAAAAATGCAGCAAGAGTTGCAGCATAAATCCCCTTATATCTTTGTTGATCAAGGGAAAACGCAAATCGTGGTGCGTGATAATGTGAAAGGCTACCAGCAAGGGTTAAATGCCGATATGGTGTGGTATGACCGCGTAACCAAGTAAGTTAGCGATTGCGCCGTTGACCCTTTCTCATTACGTGAAAGGGTCATCATTAAAGAACGATGCCATTAAGAGTTAGTCATGTCCCACATCTCACCCAGGCTGTTACGGGTTATCCAGACCCTGATAACCCTCGCCCTGACGTTATTTGGTCTGTTACTGGTTACCTTTTCACTCTCAGCACTCTCGCCCGTTGACCGTGTGCTGCAAATCGTCGGTGACCATGCCAGCCAGTCGACCTATGACCAGGTCCGCCACCAACTCGGGCTGGATCAACCGCTGCCCGTGCAGTTCTGGCACTATTTACTCAATCTGTCTCACGGTGATTTAGGCACCGCCAGCGCCACCGGACAGCCCGTCTTGCAGGATCTGCTCTCCGCCTTTCCTGCCACGCTGGAGCTGGCTACCCTGGCATTGGTTATCGGTACCGCGTTGGGTATTCTCGCGGGCGTATTATGTGCCCGTTTTGCCGGTTCCCCGCTGGATCTGGCCGTGCGCACTTTTACCCTGCTCGGTAACTCTGTCCCTATCTTCTGGCTCGGTCTGTTAATGCTGGCGCTGTTCTACGCGAACCTGCAATGGAGCGCAGGCCCCGGCAGGCTGGATGATATTTATCAGTACACTGTCACCCCGCAGACCGGCTTTGTGCTTATCGATACCTGGCTTTCCGGTGACAGTCAGGCATTCAGAAATGCCCTTAGCCATATGGTACTTCCGGTCACCCTGCTTGCTTACTATTCTCTGGCCAGCATTACGCGACTAACCCGCTCGGCCTGCCTTGGCGAAATGAATAAAGAGTATATCTTGCTGGCACGCGCAAAGGGGGCTGGCGAGATGACAATCATGCTGCGCCATGTCCTGCCAAATATTCGCGGCACGCTCCTGACCGTGATTGCGCTGTCCTATACCAGCATGCTGGAAGGCGCAGTGCTGACAGAGACCGTCTTTTCCT
The DNA here is from genome assembly GCF_015167655.1 of Citrobacter sp. BDA59-3. Classification (NCBI taxonomy): domain Bacteria; kingdom Pseudomonadati; phylum Pseudomonadota; class Gammaproteobacteria; order Enterobacterales; family Enterobacteriaceae; genus Citrobacter; species Citrobacter sp. BDA59-3. The sequence goes on along the minus strand of NZ_CP063427.1, from coordinate 1,390,653 downwards.
GGCCGGGTATTGGCCGCTATCTCACGACCGCGCTGTTTGCCGGTGACACCACGGCGATTATGGGCGGCACACTGGTTATCGGTGTCTGCTTTGTCCTGATAAATAACCTCGCCGATATGCTGGTACGGCTCACTGACCCGAGGATTCGCTAATGCCGACGACTCTCTTTTTACGCCGTCTGCGCCATTCGCCTGCGGGTTTTAGCGGATTGATTATTGTGGTGTTACTCCTGCTGGTTGCCATCCTGGCGCCGTGGCTGGCACCGCAAGACCCCAACTGGCAGGATGCCGCATCGCGCTTACAGCCGCCCTCGGCTGCACACTGGTTGGGAACCGACAGCTATGGCCGTGATTTGCTGTCACGGCTCATTTATGGCACGCGTCCGGCGCTGGGGCTGGTGGCCCTGGTCACCCTCATTACGCTGCCTGCCGGTCTGCTGGTCGGTATTTTGTCTGGCTATTACGGTGGCTGGCTGGAACGCGTTCTGATGCGCTTTACCGATGTGGTCATGTCCATGCCGCGTCTCATCCTCGCGTTTGCGTTTGTCGCCATGCTTGGCCCGGGCCTCGTCAATGGCGCACTCGCCCTCGCGCTGACTACCTGGCCTGCCTATGCGCGTCAGGCACGTAGCGAGATCCAGCGACTTCGTCACAGCGATTACCTGGCTGCGGCTGAGATGATGGGAATTCGCGGCTGGCGGCTGTTACTGGGGCATATTCTGCCACTCTGCCTGCCATCCGCGATTGTGCGTCTGGCTCTGGAACTGGCGGGCATTATCCTTGCCGCCGCCGGACTGGGTTTTCTGGGCCTGGGGGCTCGCCCACCGATGGCGGAATGGGGCGCCATGATCGCCGATGGTATGCAAGTTATCTTCGATCAATGGTGGATTGCCGCAGCCCCTGGCGCGGTCATCTTACTGGCGAGTCTTGCGTTTAACCTGCTGGGCGATGGCCTGCGTGATGTACTGGAGCTACAACATGACTGAAAAACGAATTATCGTATCGGGTCTTAATGTTGATTATCCCGGCGCCCGCGTGGTCAATAACCTGAGTTTCACCTTGGGCAATGAACGCCTTGCGCTGGTGGGGGAATCTGGTTCCGGTAAATCAATGACCGCCCGTGCCCTGATGGGGCTGGTACGTAAACCTGGCAAGGTCAGCGCCAGTGAGCTGAGCGTATCCGGGCATGATTTACTGACCATGGAGAATAAAGCGTGGCGCGCCCTGCGTGGCAATGGCATTGCGATGGTACTGCAAGACCCGCGCTATGCGCTTAATCCAGTCCAAACTGTGCATGCACAACTGGACGAAGCCCTGACGCTTCATCAGCGCCTGAACCGCAAACAGCGGCTGGAAAAAATAAACGAGGCATTGCGCGCCGTGGAACTGGAACCTGCGGTGTTGCAACGCTACCCCGGAGAGCTTTCCGGTGGTATGGGCCAGCGCGTGATGATCGCCATCGCGCTGGTTAACGACCCGCAGGTGCTAATAGCGGATGAACCGACCTCAGCGCTAGACGCGCGCCTGCGCAATCAAATCCTTGAACTGCTGGTGGAGCAGTGTGAGCAGCGGCAAATGGCCATGCTGCTTATCAGTCACGATTTACCGCTGGTCGCGCAGCACTGTCATCGCGTGCTGGTGATGTATCAGGGGCAAAAGGTGGATGAAATGACCGCCAGCGAACTTCCCAATGCCACGCATCCTTACACGCGCACGCTGTGGACCTGTCGACCACAGGCGCAGACCTATGGACAAATGCTCCCGACACTTGATCGCAGCCAAATCTTTACGGAGTCAGACCATGGTCATCGCTGAAATTCGCCATCTGGAAGTAAGCTTCGGGGAAAAAACCGTCGTCCGTGATGCCAGTTTTAGCCTCGAACAGGGTGAGACATTTAGCCTGATTGGCGCATCAGGCTGCGGTAAATCCACCCTGATGCGCGTACTGGCAGGGCTGCAGCGTGACTGGCGTGGTGAAATCTCACTCTTCGGCTCAGAGATAAAAGCGGGCACGCGTTACCTGGGGGCATTGCGACGCAACGTACAAATGGTCTTTCAGGATCCGTACGCTTCACTGCATCCCAACCATACGCTGTATCGTACTCTCGCAGAACCGCTACAGATTCACCGTGAGAAAGCGGTAGACCAGCGCGTCAGCACGGCGCTGGAAGAGGTGGGGCTGCCTGCGGATGCCGCCAGACGCTATCCACATCAACTCTCAGGTGGTCAGCGTCAGCGTGTGGCGATCGCCCGGGCATTGCTCTTGCGACCACAGATTCTTCTGCTTGATGAGCCAACCTCAGCGCTGGATATGTCGATCCAGGCAGAAATCCTCAACTTACTGAACCGTCTGAAAGACCAGCACAATATGAGTTATCTGTTGGTTAGCCACGATGCCGATGTCATTGCGCATATGTCAGACCGGGCCGCCTTTATGGCGAACGGTAAAATCGAGCGCTTTTTTGACCGGGATGCGCTGGCACGTGGCGAACACCGTATGGGGTAAGTGAAAAGGGTTTGGGTGCGTGAGGATCCCACCTGACAAGATGATTTGCGGGGATGGCTCCCCGCAATTCAGCTACTTCTTCGATTGTTCGCGAGACTCGCCTTAAATCAAAACATCAGGCTATCTTCTTTGCCAGTTTTGACCAGGGCAGTGCTCACAATCCTCACGTACTTCGTGTACGCTCCGGTTGTTGCGCGCTGTCCGTGTCAAAACTGGCTGCAGCGAAAACGCCTGATGTTCCGATTTCGAACTTTCAAAAAATGGTCAGAGTCCCTCTACAAGAGGCACCGCACCACGATCGCCACCAGGGCGTACTTCATTAGCATGTCGTTGCCTCCGTGCAAAAAAGAGACTAACATCCAACTTGTTGAGGGTTGGGATGTAAGCCTCAGGTGGATAACACTATCTCCTGGGGCTTTCACCTTTCTGAACCCTGCAAATGCCTGGCTCAGAAAGCCTCAGGCACCCGCGAGCATCCTAACCTTTTCATTCCCTTCGCACGAAAGAAAAGCTGTATTTATATCCAGTTAAATTCACTTTTCAGAATATGTTCAGACGTGACGCTATGACTTCGCCAGGCTGCCAAACTGCCCAAGCACGGCATCAAAAATCGCTAACCCTTTTTGCACTTCGGCGGCACTCATAGTGCAAGGCGGCACCACGTGAATGCGGTTTTCAGCGACAAAAGGCAAAATCCCGGCGTTGAGCAACGCGCCTTTGATCGCCGCCATATCGGCTGCGGCTACTGGCGTTTTCGCCACGCGGTCGGTGACCAGCTCCAGCGCCTGGAACATACCACGACCACGCACATCACCGATCAACGCATGTTTTTGCGCCAGCGACGTCAGGCCAGCGCGCAACACGCCGTCCCCCACCGTTGCCGCGTTTTCTACCACTTTTTCATCTTTCATCGCATCGAGCGTGGCGACAATGGCCGACATCGCCAGCGGATGGCCGGAATAGGTCAGGCCGCCTGCAAAGAAGTGGTCGTCAAAGTAATGTGAGATTTTTTCGGAAATAATGACGCCGCCCGCCGGTACGTAACCCGCATTAACACCTTTTGCGAAGGTGATGAGATCGGGAACAATGCCATCCTGCTCGAACGCAAACCAGCTACCTGTGCGACCGAAACCGGCCATCACTTCATCGACAATCAGCACAATGCCGAACTCATCTGCCAGTGCGCGCACCCCCTGCATATAGCCTTTTGGCGGCACCAGAATCCCGGCTGTACCCGGTACGGATTCCAGCAAAATAGCGGCAACAGAATTCGGCCCTTCACACTCAATCATCCGGCGCAGATGCGCCAGCGCGCGCTGACACTCTTCTTCTTCGGTCGTGGCGTTAAACTCGCTGCGATACAGGTACGGGTTAAAGAAGTGAACGTGTCCACGGGCATATTCATTCGGAATACGGCGGGGATCGCCCGTGGCCACTATGGCGCTACCGGTATTCCCGTGGTAAGAACGGTAGGCAGAAAAAATCTTGTCACGCCCGGTATACATACGCGCCATACGCATGGCGTTTTCGTTGGCGTCGGCCCCGGCGTTCGTAAAGAACACTTTGCTAAAGCCTTCGGGCGCCAGATCAACAATCCGTTTTGCCGCTTCGCCGCGTGCGAGGTTTGCCGTCGCCGGCGCAATAGTGGTCAATGATTCCAGTTGTGCCTTCATCGCCGCCAGAACACGCGGATGCTGATAACCGATATTGACGTTTACCAGTTGGCTACTGAAATCCAGATACGTATTGCCATCGTAATCCCACAATTCGCACCCTTGTGCACCGGCGATCACCAGCGGATTGAGGTTGCCTTGCATCGACCATGAATGGAACACATACGAACGGTCCAGCTGACGTACATCATCGTTGGTTATCGCCATCTCGCTCTGAAGTGCCAGTTTCATACCCTGCTCCTTTCATACCGTTGTTGTTGATTCCATCATGCGGCGCACCTGGCGCAGTCAGGTAGAGCCAGTCTTGTTAGCGGCATGTGACACACGTGTCACATATTTACTCACCAACTGGCTCTGTCTCTCCTGCGCGCGCGTTTTTTATAGTGGCGGAAGAAACCAGCACAGGAGAGAGAGATGACAACAGCAAAGAAAGTGGTCTTTATTACCGGCGCGACATCCGGGTTCGGCGAAGCCGCCGCGCGGGTCTTTGCCAAAGCAGGTTGGTCGCTGGTACTGAGTGGACGCCGTCTGTCACGCCTTGAGGCGTTGCAGGATTCGCTGGCGGCAGAAGTACCCGTTCACATTATTGAGCTGGATGTACGCGATAAAGATGCCGTGAAGCAGGCCGTTGCCGCGCTCCCACCCGCGTTCGCCGATATCACCACGCTTATCAATAACGCCGGGCTGGCGCTTTCACCGCAACCCGCACAAAACGTTGATCTGGAAGACTGGCAGACCATGATTGATACCAACGTCACCGGGCTGGTCAATGTGACTCACGCGCTGCTGCCCACGTTGATTCAGCATGGCGCAGGGGCGAGTATCATCAATATTGGTTCGATTGCCGGACAATGGCCCTATCCGGGTAGCCACGTTTATGGCGCAACCAAAGCGTTTGTGAAACAGTTTAGCTATAACCTGCGCTGCGATTTGCTGGGTACAGGTGTGCGGGTGACCGATCTGGCGCCGGGTATTGCGGAAACCGAATTCACGCTGGTTCGCACCAAAGGCGATCAGGCGGCATCCGATAACTTATACCGTGGCACCACGCCGCTCAGCGCACAGGATATCGCCGAACAGATGTTCTACATCGCCACGCTGCCAGACCATATGAATATTAACCGGGTGGAAGTCATGCCGGTGCGTCAGGCCTGGCAGCCGTTTGCCATTGACCGGGATTAATATGTCTGCGGTAGCCCGGATAAGGCGCTTGCGCCGCATCCGGGATATTCCCCGGTGGCGCTGACGCTAACCCTGGCCCGGGTTAGCGAAGCGACATCCGGGATTTGTGTTCCCCGGTAACTCGATGATTACCGGGTCTACCCTTGAGAAGGGACATTAGCGGCTGGACTGCAAAAACTTACGTACCCGGTCCGAATCCGGATTGGTAAAGAACTTCTCTGGCGATGCCTTCTCGATCAGCAACCCTTTCTCCAAAAACACCACCTCGTCCGACACCTGACGGGCAAAATCCATCTCGTGCGTTACCACCACCATCGTGTATCCTTCGGCGGCGAGGTTTTTCATCACCCCCAACACCTCATTAACCAGTTCAGGATCCAGCGCCGATGTCGGTTCATCGAACAAGATCACCTCTGGCGACATCGCCAACGAACGGGCAATCGCCACACGCTGTTTCTGTCCGCCGGAAAGGGTAATCGGATACACATCCGTTTTATGGCTCATCCCAACCTTATCTAACTGACGACGACCAATCTCGTCAGCCGCGTCCCGCTTCATGCCCTTCACGTGGATCAGCGCTTCGGTGACGTTTTGTAACACCGTCAGATGCGGCCACAAATTAAAGCTCTGGAATACCATTCCCACGCGTTCGCGGATTTTGGACAACGCTTTATGTGACATGGCCTTGCCTGAGGCGTCATCAATACCCAGCCGCTGACCGCTAATGCGCACTTCGCCGCGATCCGGCTGCTCCAGCCAGTTCATACAGCGCAACAATGTCGATTTTCCGGAACCGGAAGAACCGAGGATACTCACCACCGTGCCCTTCTCCACCGTCAGGTTGATATCACGCAATACTTCAACGTTATCAAACTGCTTGGACAGATTCTTAACGCTAACCGCACTTTGTTCAGGCATGGGTCATTCCTCGCTTGTTTCCATATTGGCTTAGTCGTTTAATCAGCAATTCAAGTAAAATGCTGATGCCCCAGTACAGCGCAATGGCGACGATAAAGGCGTTAAACGGAATAAAATACGTCGACTGCACGCTATTCGCGGCGGCGGTGATCTCCTGTACGGTAATAATGCACAGGAAAGCCGTGTCTTTCAGACAGATAATTAACTGGTTACCCATCAGCGGCAGCGCAGAAGAGAAAATATTAGGCAGGACGATACGCTGAAAGATTTTATAGCGAGAAAACCCCTGCGACACAGCGGCTTCAATATAACCCGAGGAAAATATACGACGCTGGCTGCGTAATATCTCGAAGAAATAGGCACCATGATAAATCACCAGCGCCAACAGACCGGCAGTCCAGGCTTCCATACTAATACCCAACTGCGGCAGACCGTAATAAAGCAAATAGGCCAGAATCAAAAAGGGAACAGCACGCATCAGGCTGACGAAAGCAATTATTACTCTGTCAATAACGCGATTTTGGTATTCCATAATGTAGCACAGCAAAATGCCGATAAATAAACCGACAACGGCTGCAATAATAAACAGCTCAAGCGTTGAAAGCAGGCCATTAAAAAAACTCTCGCGTGCTGACCAGACAATACTCCACTGACTCATATACCCTCCTGCTTTTATCGCGCCAGGCGCTTCGCTTTACGTTCCGCCATGCCCTGCAATTTCAGCAACAAGCCGATAATGATGACGTAGAGCAATCCCGCCGCCAGAATGGGCGACAGAGGTTCATAGGTCACCGAAGAGATGCGATTGGTGACGCGGGTCAGGTCTACCACGCCGATTATCGCTATCGCCGGGCTGCCTTTAATCAGGAAAGACATCTCATTGACCAGCGCAGGCAGGCTTTCAATCCACATCTGCGGCAGCATGATGTAACGGAAATAGGTCCAGCGCCGCATACCGACAGATTCGGCAGCTTCCCGCTGTTCGCGAGGGAAGTTACGAAATGCGTTACGCCAGATTTCGGCATTAAAGGCGGACGTATTCAACGTCAGCGCCACAATCGCCGCCGCCGTTTTATCCAGGTTTATCCCAAGCGTCGGCAGTGATAAGAACAGAAACAGAACCAGCGTCACCAGCGGTGTGGCGCGCGCCAGACTGATATAGACCACCAGCACCTGGTCGACGACCGGGATTTTCATCATTCGAATAAAGGCGATCACCAGACCGATGACCACCCCGAACGCGATAGCCACACCCGAAATCCAGAGGGTCGTCCATGCGCCTTCAATTAATAACTGCCATGCCATTGAATCCATGGTGCCCCCTTTTCTAACTGGCGGCGGTTACCCGCCGCATTGAACTTATAAACCCGCTAACTTATGAAACTGATCGGCGCTGGTGATCGGCTCTTTCGGCAGATCGTAGGTTTCGCCAAACCATTTTTTCTGCAACTCAGCCAGCTTGCCGGTTTCGGTCATGTGATTCATAAATTTGGTCATGAACGCCAGTAATTCCGGGGAGCTTTTAGAGATTGGCCATGCCATGTAGCCTGGGCCAGAGACCGGCAGCCCTTTGGCAAACACTTTCGGCTTCGCTTTCACCAGGTCGTTGACGGAGATAACCACGTTAATCACGTAATCGACGCGTTTATTGGCAAGATCGGCATAGGCTTCCGGGTAAGATTGATATTCCACAACCGGGCCCAGTTTACCGCCCACTTTCTCCAGCATCGCTTTCAGTTCCGGCAGACGCGCCAGTAATGCGCTACCCGCCTGGACGCCCACTTTTTTACCGCTCAAATCGGCGATGGTATTTAATGTTTTATCATCTGCGCGTTTCACAAAATAATGCTGGGCAGATGCCCATGGCGGGGTGAAATTAAATACATTGAGACGTTCATCAGTAATCACTGCACCGGTTAACGCCATATCGTATTGTCCGGTAGAGACGGCGGCGAGCAGCCCCGTCCAGGGTAAAATACTTTGGTTGATATTGAATTTTGCGTATTTACGCAACTCGTCGAGCATATCCTTGTTAAACCCTTCCGATTTACCATCCTTCATAAAGTTAAAGGGCGCATAGTCATCTTCGGTCGCCACTTTCAACGTGCCAGATTTTTCGATTTCGGGTAAATCTGCTGCGACTGCGTGTAAAGAAAAAGCCAAAGTGAACATGGCTGCAAGACAATATTTGCCGAATACTTTTTTCATTTCTCTACCCTTAATTAAATATGCCAGAAAGGTTCATCCCAGACATGCTGGAACTATTGCAATAAATATGCCGACTGCGTTTCTTGACCGCGCTTTTGTGACTGCGTTTTTACAATAGGGAGCCTTTTTGCTTTCTGAATAGAGCCAGTTTCGGCAAATGAATGTGTCAGTTAACGGGAAGCTGGTATGGAATTTGCTCAAATATATCCATGTCTTTTCCAGCGGAGTGCGTCATGATTCGTCACCTTTTGCATGTCAATTTTGATGGTCAGCGTGGGTTACAGGAACAGGTGCGTGAATCACTGATAAACGCCATCCTGAGCGGCATTTTTCCGGCCGATACGCCGCTTCCCTCATGTCGCCAACTGGCTGGTCAGCTTAATGTTTCTCGCAATACCACGGCGCTGGTGTTTGAAAGCCTGGTCAACGAAGGGTATCTGGTCAGCCGCCCACGCAGCGGGTATTACCTGCACCCGGATTACTACCACGCCGGCCAAAACGTGTCGCAAACTGCACCTGAATGCGAAAGCGCTGCACCACGATGGGGCAACCGCCTGCAAATCACGCCCAGCCAGCAGGAATCTATCCTTAAACCGGCTGGCTGGATGCACTATCGCTACCCGTTTATTTACGGCCAGCCGGACACACAACAGTTCCCCCTCGCCTTCTGGCGCGCTGCGGCAAACTGGCTGCACGGCGGCGTGCGAGACCCCTCCTGGGTTATCGATCATATCGATCAGGATGTGCCCATGCTGGTTGAGCAGATCCGCACCCGGGTGCTGCCAAAGCGCGGTATCGTGGCCGCTCCGGACGAAATCCTCATCACGCTGGGGTCACAGAACGCCCTCTATTTGTTGACCCGCCTGTTGATGTCCCGGCAGACGCGTGTGGCGGTCGAAAATCCGGGATTTCGTGAAGCGATCAACACCTTTCTGCTTAACGATACCCATATCGTTCCGCATCCGGTTGATGAAGAAGGCATTGTGCTGGGCGAAACGCCCTGTGATTACTACTACGTGACGCCGGGACATCAGGTGCCGACGGGCATCACCATGAGTAAAGCGCGCCGGGTCCAGTTGCTCGAATACGCTACCCGGCATGACGCGGTGATCATTGAAGATGACTACGACTCGGAAAGTAACTTTACGCAAAATCCGTTACCGGCGCTGAAAGCCAGTGACCGCAGCGGCCGCGTTATCTATGTCAGCAGTCTGTCAAAAGCCCTTTCGCCAGGTCTGCGGCTCGGTTTTATGGTGGCTGCCCCGGAAATCATCGACGAAGCCCGTGCGTTGCGCCGCCTGGTGTATCGCCATCCACCAACCAACATTCAATATCAGATGGCCCATTTTCTGGCTCAGGGCCATTACGAGACGCACCTGCGCCGCTACCACGAAGACTCCGCGCGCCGTTGGGATACCTTACATAACGCGCTGCAAACTTTTTTGCCCGAATGCAAAACCTTCGGCGGCAGCGAACATGCTAACGCCTTCTGGCTGAGTACGCCAAAGCATATCAGTACCCAACAACTCACCTGGCGCGCAGCCCATGCGGGGGTATTAATTGAACCGGGGGCGCGGCATTTTCTTGACGACGCCCCCCCGGATAACTATTTCCGGATGGGGTTTCACGCCATCAATCCGGATGCCATCGTGCCCGGCGTGGAAGTGCTGCGTGGGCAACTGGAGCAAATCGGATAGTTCGCATAAAGGCGGGTTTAGAGGGCATGCCTATACTTAATCCCAACCTCACAAGGAAAGGATAAGAAAATATGCCTCTACCCGACTTTCACGTTTCCACTCCTTTTACCCTGGGCATTGAACTTGAGTTGCAGGTCGTTAACCCACCGGGATACGACCTTAGTCAGGACTCCTCGCGGCTGATCGATGCGGTAAAAGCGCAGGTCAAAGCCGGTGAGGTCAAGCACGACATCACGGAAAGTATGTTGGAAATTGCGACAGGGGTCTGTCGCGACATCAACCAGGCGGCACATCAGTTTTCTGCTATGCAGCAGATTATTTTGCAGGCGGCAAACGAGCATCACGTACAGATTTGCGGCGGCGGCACGCACCCGTTTCAAAAATGGCAGCGTCAGGAGATCAGCAACGATGAACGCTATCACCGGACGCTGGAAATGTTTGGCTACCTGATGCAGCAGGCGACCGTTTTCGGCCAGCATGTGCATGTGGGTTGTCAGAGTGGCGATGACGCCATCTATCTTCTTCATGGCTTATCACGTTTTGTGCCGCATTTTATCGCGCTTGGCGCCGCTTCCCCATACGTGCAGCGCACCGATACCCGTTTCGCCTCATCGCGACTGAATATTTTTTCCTCTTTTCCGGATAATGGCCCCATGCCCTGGGTCAGTAACTGGCAAGAGTTTGAAGGGTTATTTCGTCGCCTGAGCTACACCAGCATGATTGAAAGCATTAAAGATTTGCACTGGGATATTCGTCCGAGCCCCCATTTTGGCACCGTCGAGGTGCGGGTAATGGATACGCCATTGACCCTATCGCATGCCATTAATGTCACTGGATTTATTCAGGCTATCGCCCATTGGCTGCTGGCAGAGCGTCCGTTCAAACATCAGGAGCGCGATTACCTGCTCTACAAATTCAACCGTTTTCAGGCCTGCCGTTTTGGTCTGGAGGGGATCATTACCGATGTCCACACTGGCGAGCAGCGTAAAATAGCCGACGATATCGAACGAATGCTGGAAAAAGTTGCGCCATGGGCAGATAAGCTCAACGCAGGCAGCGCTATCTCCGAGCTGATGAATTTCGTCAAACGAGGGAAGAGCGAATCGCAAATGATGCGCGATTTTGTCGCCGACGGCGGCTCGCTGATCGGCCTGGTGCAAAAACACACCGAGATTTGGGCGGCGGGCTAGAACGGTGCAGGGAGATTGCACCCTTACGCACTTTCCCGGACAATGTCGTTTTTAACAAGCGATTAACTGTCATGAAGCACCCACTGGAAACATTAACCACCGCAGCAGGTATTCTGCTGATGGCTTTCATCTCGGTATTGCTGCTACCCGCCCCTTCTCTGGGGCTGGTACTGGCGCAAAAACTAATGGATACCTTCCATTTTCAGGACCTGAATCAGCTCTATACCGTGTTGTTTTGCCTGTGGTTTCTACTATTGGGTGCGATAGAGTTCTACGTAGTGCGCTTTATCTGGCGCCGTTGGTTTTCGCTGGCATAAGGGTTCGTAGCCCGAATCAGGCGCTTGCGCCGCCATCCGGGATGTTTTTCCCCTTACCCCAAAGAGAGAAGCGGCACACCGGGCGGTGTCATCCAGGCCAAAAAAAACCCGGTTGACCTTAGGCCACCGGGCTTATGCGTCAATGCGCGCGCGGATGGTTCTCTTTGCGCCAGGCGCCCGGCGGCTGATTGAACGTGCGGGTAAAGATCCGCGTAAAGGTCTGCTGCGAATCAAAGCCATATTTCAGGCAAATATCGTAGACCTTATCATTGGTATTGAGTAAATCCCGCGCCGCCAGTGACAGTTTACGTTCGCGAATATAGCGCCCAAGACTCTCACCTTTGTAATGCAAAAACAGCCGTTGCAGATGCCACTTTGAATACCCGGCGTGGCGCGCAATATCATCAATACGCAATGGTTGGTGTAAATTGTCGTCGATCCACTCGACGATAGTGTCGATAACCTGAGCGGAAATAGTCATACAGCGCTCCCCCTCTCTGCTCTTCGAAATAAACCGTTATTCCCACCAGGCGCGGAATTGCTGGGCGTTATCGGCCGCATGCACCGCTTCGCCGAGGGTGGGCGTTAACAATCGATACCCTTTGCCGAGGCTTGCCGCCGCCAGACGTTTATAAGGATCGTCCCAGGTATGTTTTGCCAGCACGAATCGTCCGGCGTGGCCCGGCAGTACCGCCCGCGCATTTAACTCCTCCGCTGCTTGCGCCGTTTCCTCCGGCATCATGTGGATGTACTTCCAGTCCTGGTCGTACTGACCGTTTTCAAGAATCGCCAGATCCACCGAACCAAATTGTTCGCCGATGGCTTTAAAGTGCGGCCCGTAACCGGTATCGCCGCTGTAATAGAGCTTGCGATCCGGGGTGACGAACATAAAGCTCGCCCACAACGTCTGATTACGTTTCAGACCGCGCCCTGAAAAGTGCCGTGCAGGCAGCACATGCACCTCCAGATCATTGCTAAACGTGATTTTTTGTTGCCAGTCCGCTTCCTGGATGATGTCCGGGTTCATACCCCAGTAACGCAGGTGTGATCCCACACCCAGCGGGACTATCACCCGTTTGATTTTTGGCATCAGCGCCCTGATGGTGGCGTAATCCAGGTGGTCATAATGGTCATGGGATATGATCAGCAGGTCGATCTCCGGCATGGCCTCTGCCGTCCACGGATAGTCACCGTCGAAGGCTTTATTCAGAAACGAGAACGGCGCGGCGTAATTGCTCAGCACCGGATCGATAAGAATGCGTTTCCCGGCCAGTTGCAGATACCAGGATGAATGGCCCAGCCATACGACCGTATCCTGCTCCAGCGGCAGGCTTGCCAGATCGGTCTTCACCATCGGCAATGGCCGCTGCGGGCGCGCATTTTCCCGACGGGTGGTTAAAAACTCCCACATTGCCGCCACCATGCTTTTTTGCCCCGTGTAGCTGGGCGTAGACAACTGGTTATGAAATTCACCGTCCCGGTAGTGCGGGGACTGCTCAACTCTGGTCAGTTGCTCACCCTGCGGGCGCTGACCAAATCCGGCGTTCAAAACAAAAGGCAAACTGGCGGCAGATACAACGAGCATAATAAGAACCACGCTAAGTAAGAGACGATGCATACCCTGATCCGAGAAAATGTCCCTTCCGCTGGCACATTGAAATAGACTGGACTTGATTATGAGTGAGTAAGCACTCATTATAGAAATGAATAGAAAGTCGTCAAGATGATTTTCAATCTTTGATGTTCAGCGTTGCAGCGTCACAGTGGGCATGGTTCAATCGTGGTTTTTCAAAATGTATGAGGAAAAGTGTAGTGGCTCGTCCGAAGAGTGAAGATAAGAAATTAGCATTACTGGATGCGGCGGCTGTCGCTATCGCGCAAACCGGTATTGCCGCCTCGACCGCGGTGATTGCCCGTAACGCGGGCGTGGCTGAAGGCACCCTGTTTCGTTATTTTGCCACCAAAGACGATCTGCTCAATGCGCTTTACCTGCATTTAAAATCTGACCTTTGCCAGACCATGATCGACAGCCTCGACAGGTCGCACAGCAATTCCAAAATACATACCCAATCCATCTGGAACAGCTATATCGACTGGGGCATCCGTCACCCGTCGGCACATAACGCGATTCGCCAGATTTCGGTGAGCGAAAAAATCACCCCGGAAACGCGCCAGCAGGTTATCGATATGTTCCCTGAGCTACATGAAATCTGCCACCGCTCGGTGAGGCCTGAATTTCTTTCCGAAGCGCTCTCACCTTTTGGCGACGCCATTTTTCTGACGCTGGCAGAAACCACGATGGATTTCGCCAATCGCGACCCGCAAAAAGCAAAAGAGACCAAACGGCTGGGCTTTGAAGCCATGTGGCGCGCGCTCACCGTGGATAACTGCGATGGACAGTAAAACCCTGCAAGAGACAGCACGTCACATTGCGCTGGAACTACCGTTCACTGAACCGTGCTGGCCATTTGGCCCGGAACACGACATTTTCAAAGTCGGCGGCAAGATTTTCATGATGATCACCACCGCTCATGGTCGGCCTATGGTGACCATGAAATCAGATCCGCAAAAATCCCTGCTCAATCAACAGGTTTATCGCAGCATTGAGCCGTGATATCACATGAATAAAAAGCACTGGATCTCCATCTTTGCTGGCGATGATATCACCGACGATCTGCTCGTCGATCTAATCAACGACTCACGGGATCTCGTGGTCGACACGCTGGCGAAAAAAGATCAGCAACGTCTGCGTCCGCGCTAACTATTCGGAAAAGCGAAAACGCGTTACCGTAGCGTTTTGTTTTCCGACAGGAGCACGCGCAGTGGAACTTGAGATTTACCAGGTTGATGCTTTCAGCACACGCCCTTTTTCCGGCAATCCGGCGGGCGTATGCATCACGCCCCAGGCGCTTGAAACGGCCACCATGCAGCAGATCGCGGCAGAGATGGCCGTCTCTGAGACCGCATTTCTGGCACGCGATGATTACCGTTTGCGCTGGTTTACTCCTCAGGCTGAGGTCGATTTATGCGGCCACGGCACGCTCGCCACGGCCCATATTTTGCGCCAGACCGGGCAGTTTGCTGTTGGAGAAAGCGTTGTCTTCACCACCCTTTCCGGCCCGCTTAAAGCCACCGCCCGCCCTGACACTATCGAACTGGATTTCCCGCTCTTAGTACCGGATATGCATTATGCGCCGGATAACGCTTTACTGGACGCCCTGGGTCTCAACGCCAGTGACGTCTCTGCCAGCGGGACATTTGGCCCGAAAGCGATGATTGTGGTAGAAGACGCGCAGATCATTGAGCAGCTCAAACCCAACTTCCAGGCACTTGGCGCACTGCCCGGACGCGGCGTGGCCATTACGGCACCCGGTAATGGCAAATATGATTTTATCTCTCGCTACTTCGCGCCGTGGGTGGGGGTAAATGAAGATCCGGTGACCGGTTCCGCGCACTGCGCGCTGGCGGCCTACTGGGGTTCGCGTCTGGATAAGCGCACCCTCAGTGCCTGGCAGGCCTCACCGCGCGGCGGCGAATTGCAGATTGCGCTCACCGCAGAAGGCCGGGTAGCGCTGGCAGGCCAGTCGCATACGGTCCTGGCCGGAAAACTCTATCTTTGAGAAGCGGCTAAGCATGCTCTGCCAGCCATGCCAGCGCCTGCTCGCCCCGCTCATCTATCGGTAAATAGACCAGCAGCCGCGAGCCGTTACGCGGCGCTGAAAACCAGTACATTTGTTGCAAAGAAAATTCGCCTAATTCAGGGTGGGTAAAGGTTTTCAGTTGATTTTCAACGCCTCGCACGTCGTAGCGCTTATGCCACAGCGAGGCAAACTCTTCCGATACTGCGCAAAAGCGCGCCAGCTTCGCTTCCCACTGCGGGTCGCCCCGGTGTTCCGCCATCGCCGCCCGGAAATAGGCAACAAAGGTCGGCAGCACACTCTCCTTACGCCCAATACGGCTACGCCAGGTCGGGTTGGTCAGATAGAGATAAATACAATTGCGCTCATCTTCTGGTATTTGGTGAAAATCAACGCCCATCATCCGCGAAAAAGCGTCATTCCACGCCACAATATCAAAATTGGATTTTTGGATGCTGGCCGGTTGGGGTAACAGGCTATCGAGCATTTTACGCGTCCCGATGCTGATGCCTTCACACTGCGGCACCACAGGCGTTTCCGCAGGCGTCAGCCCCGCCAGTAAAAACAGATGGCGGGTTTCAGTTGCCGAACACTCCAGCGCATTGGCGATTGCCTGCATCACGCTGGCCGACGGGTTCACATCCCTGCCCTGCTCAAGCCAGGTATACCAGGTCACGCCAACGTCTGCGAGCAAGGCCACCTCTTCACGCCTTAAGCCTGGCGTACGCCGCCGTCCACTGCGCGGCAGACCGAGACGCTGCGGGTCAAGGCTTTCCCGGCGGGAGCGTAAAAACGCGCCGAGCTGTTTGCGGTTCTCATCCTGGACGCTCAACAGAGGGGATCGTTCCGACATCAGGCTCATAAAACCTCCAGCATGGTATTGCCAGTACCAGTATAAGCAAGAACTGGTACCCGTTTTTCGTATCAGCGATGCTACGTCTATCCGATGAATGACGCAATGGAGTTACCATGAATACGTCTGCTGTTTCACCCGGTCGTGCGGGCTTGTTATTACTGTTGACCGGACAAATGCTGCCGCTGATCGATACTTCGATCACCAACGTCGCTCTTGATTCCATCACGCTGTCGCTGCACACCAATACCACGCAACTCTCTCTGATTGTTGCGCTGTACGGCGTCGCGTTTGCCGTCTGCCTGGCGATGGGGAGTAAACTGGGTGATAACTTTGGCCGCCGCAAAATGTTCTTATGGGGCGTGGCGCTGTTCGGGATCGCCTCGCTGCTGTGCGGTATCGCCAACTCCATCACCGCCCTGCTCGCGGCGCGTACCCTGCAAGGGATGAGCGCGGCGCTGATCATGCCGCAAATTCTCGCAACGCTGCACGTGACCCTCAAAGGTACGGCCCATGCCCGCGCTATCAGCCTGTATGGGGGGATTGGCGGCGTGGCGTTTATCATCGGGCAGATGGGTGGCGGCTGGCTGGTGTCGGCAGATATCGCCGGGCTCGGCTGGCGAAACGCCTTTTTTATTAACGTGCCGATAAGCCTGTTGGTGCTGGCATTGAGCCATCGCTATATCCCGGAAACCCGCAATGAAACCCCAACGCGCATTGACTGGCAGGGCACCTTCGCGCTGGCGCTGATCTTATGCTGCCTGCTCTTCCCGCTCTCCCTCAGCCCGGATTTAGGCTGGCCATGGCAAAGCCAGGCGGCATTACTGGCGATAATTCCGCTAACACTGTGGATGCGTGCCGGCGCGCTGCGTCAGGAACAGCAAGGGCTGCATCCGCTGATGCCGCCACGTTTACTCAAATTACCCAGCATCCGTTTCGGCCTGTTAATTGCGTTGCTGTTTTTCAGCGCCTGGTCCGGCTTTATGTTCTGTATGGCGCTGACATTACAGGCAGGCGTAGGCATGGCGCCGTGGCAGTCCGGTAACAGTTTTGTTGTGCTTGGGGTGACCTATTTTGCCTCGGCGTGGTATGCGCCGAAACTGATTGCCCGCCACAACGTACGTACCATTCTGCTGAGTGGCATCGCGATTCAAGTAAGCGGCCTGTTGGCGCTGTTCGCCACGCTCTGGTTGACCCATGGGCACCTCAACGCCCTAAATCTTGCGCCCTCTACCGCGCTGATTGGCTACGGCCAGGCGCTGATTGTGAACAGTTTTTACCGTATCGGGATGCGTGACATTGCCACTCAGGACGCAGGGTCGGGCAGCGCCATTCTCAGTACGCTGCAACAGGCCACGCTGGGCCTGGGCCCGGCAGTGCTTGGCGGATTGTTTTTGCATCTGCTCAACCTCACCCAGGGCAACTATAACGAAGCGCTGGACGGATTTTTAGTGGCAGAGATCGTGATGATGCTGATGCTTGCCGTCGCCGCGATTGGCGCGCGCCAGCAGCTCGCCCCCCGCTGCCCGGCAAACTGAGGGGATTAGATCTTAGACGGCAGGCGTGCCACCAGCCGCCAGCGAAACCAGATCTGTGCAACCAGAATCAGCACGCCGCCGATAATTTTTTGCAGCGGCAGACGCTCGCTGTACCAGAGGGCGGCAACGATCACCGTCAGCAACGGTTCGAGCACCATGATGATGGCAGCGCTGGCGACAGCGGCATATTTCTGCCCCTGCAATTGCAGGCCAAAGCGCAGACTGGTGGCAATCAGAATACTGGCGACCAGCCACAGTGCAGTGGTGCCCGTAAACGGCTGCGTCCAGTGTTCAAATAAAAGTGAGATCAACACGCCCGCAACCCCCGTCACCGCCAGTTGCACCGTGGTGAGCGGGAGTAGCGGGACATCACGGGCAATGCGGCTGGTGTAGCAAAACGAAATGGATTGCACAAAAGCGGTCAACAAAAACCAGCCCTGGCTGGGATGAAAGACAATCGGCGTATGCAGGCTTAACAGCGCCAGGCCAATAAAGGCGAGCGGCAGGCATTCCCAGTAGGCGCGGGCCGGACGCACGCCCATCATGGCCCAGGCCACCAGCGGCACAAACAGCATAGAGAGGCTCATGATAAATGCCCCCTCGCCCAGCGACGGCGTGGTCGACACCGACCAAATCCACAGGCACAACGTGAGTGCCATCCACAACGCGCTGATAAAGACCTGGCGCAATTTTGCCAGCGCAACACGCTGCCCGCGACAAAATGGCAGCAATACCAGCGCCGCGCCTAAAAAGCGCAGCCCCAGAAAGGCAAATACGGGCATCCCGGAGATGGCCTCGCGGGAAAAGATCCAGCCGCAGGCGGCAATGATGGTGGTGATGACCAGAAACAGTTCTGCTTGTCGTTGCCGGTTCATGGCAAAGCTCCCAGGGTATAAAAAAGCCAGCGAAAGGCTGGCAAAAAAATCACATCAATATTATCAGGCGCTGGCGCGGGAAATATACTGCCAGTCCATCATGATCCTCTCCGCCGGGGCCTCGGGGTTATCGATTTTATTGAGCAGCAGCCCCACGGCTTTGCGACCAATCTCTTTTGACGGTTGATAAACGGTCGTCAGCGGCGGTGTCACCATTTCCGCCAGTTCTGTGCCATCAAACCCAACCACCGCAATATCCTGCGGCATTTTCAGGCCAGCTTCGTGAATGGCCAGCACGGCCCCCGCCGCAAGGGTATCCGACACCGCAAAGACCGCATCGGGGCGTTCAGTGTGGCGTAGCAGCGCCTGCATGGCCGCTTTCCCGGCGCTAAAACTCAGGTCGCTGGCATACTCAACAAACGCATATTCGCACTGGTGCGCCTTAAGTCCGCTGTGGTAGCCCTCTTCCCGCGAGCGGGCATATTTATAGCTGAGATCGTGGTTAATCAGCGCGATACGCTGACAGCCGCGCGCCAGTAATCGATCAATCACGCATTGCGCGGCGCCAACATCATTGATGCCCACGCAGGAGACATCGCCGTCATCGGCATATTCCGCGCACTGCACCCAGGGGGCGTTACCGATAAGCGTCGCCAGTTCCGGCAAGCGCGAGGAGGCGTCCATGGTGATAATGCCGTCGACAATTTTCCCGGAAAGCAGGTTCAGCGCCGAGCGGGAGCGCGCCATGTCCGAACTGGTATTGCACAGCAGGATACGAAAGCCGTTTTTTTCCGCTTCCTCTTCAATCCCTTTTACCACCTCGGCGCAAAACGGGTTGGCGATATTGGAAACCAGCACCAGAATCATTGAGCTGCGGGCGGTACGAAGCTGGCGCGCCAGCAGGTTCGGCTGATAGTTGCTTTCGGCAATGGCTTTGAGCACGCGCTCGCGGTTTTTTTCTTTAACAGACTCGCTGTTATTGAGCACGCGCGAAACGGTCGCGACGGAAACGCCAGCCAGCCTGGCGATTTTCTGAATGGACATAACGTCGATATTTCCTGCGGTTAGCGTCTGGCTAGCAGGCTACCACAACGTCGGATGGCATGCACGATGCACACCTGGTGCCGCATCCGGATAGCATGGCAGGCGTAAGCGCCGCCAGGGTTGTCCCGGATGCGGCCAGGCCTTATCCGGGACAACCCACCCAGGGCGACCGACCTCAACAGGCCACTGTCACCCACTTTTGCTGCTGGTGACTTTGCAGGATGGCATCGATAATAAACATCACGCTGGCCCCATCGTAGAACGAGGCAAACCGCGCCTCATCGCGGGCTGGCATTTTCCCGTCCTGCACCGCGCGATAGAAATTCAGCATCATATTCTTAAACGCATCCGGCCAGCCTTCGATATGCCCGCCGGGGAAATGGGCGCTGGCGGCGACATCCGGCGACATCAGCCCTGGGTCATCGGTCAGTATCTGGTTAGGCTGCTGGCGGTGGCCAATCCAAAGCTGTTGTGGCACTTCCTGGTCCCAACCCAGTGAGCACTCACTACCGTTTACTTCGAAACTGAGGCGATTTTTCCGCCCCGCACTCACCTGCGACACGCTAAAACAGCCCTTACTGCCATCATCAAAACGGACCAGCACCGACCCGGCATCCTCGGTAGTCACGGTTTTGTCCTCCACCTCTGCGGCCTGCTGCGTAGAAGTGAAGGTTGCGGCCCCGCGACTGGCTTTGCGTGTAGGCCAGACAATAGAGAGATCCGCCATCACCTGGGTTATGCGCCGTCCGGTGACAAACTGCAATGTATCGCACCAGTGCGAACCGATATCGGCCACCGCCCGCGATGGCCCGCCGGTTGCCGCGTCGACGCGCCAGTTATAGTCCGTTTCCAGCAGCATCCAGTCTTGCAGATAACTGCCGTAGACGGAAAACAGCCTGCCCAGCCGCCTGGAGCGACGCAAACTCGCCGCCTGCTGAACCATCGCAAACTGGCGATAGACAAAACTGACGCCATGCACCACCCTTGCCTGTTCGGCAAGCGCCACCAGTTCACGCGCCTCTTCGGCGGTCATGCACAGCGGTTTTTCCGAAAACAGATGCTTTCCGGCCCGCAGGACCTGGCGGTTAATTTCTGCATGCAGATGATTCGGCGTACAGTTATGAACCACCTGTAACCCCGGATGCGCCAGCAGTGCCTCCACGCTGGCATACGCATGCGGCACGCCAAGCTGCCGCGCTTTTTGCTGCGCGTCCGCCAGATTCGCATCGCACAGCGCCACCACCTCAACAAAGCCCAGCCGCCGGATAGCTTCAATATGCGCCGGGCCAATAAACCCGGTGCCGATAATCCCGACCTGAATCATTCCATACTCCCCAGTCCTAACATGTTGCGCACACTACCCCGGTCTTCTTGCCCGGCGGCAAAATCATCAAACGCGTATGCCGACACAGGGATGATGTGACGGCGAATAAACTCGCTCCCTTCCCGCGCGCCGCTATCCCCCGCTTTCAGGCAACATTCCCACTCCAGCACCGCCCAGCCGTCATAGCCGTACTGGGTGAGCTTGCTGAACACCGCGCCAAAATCGATTTGCCCATCGCCCGGCGAACGAAAACGGCCGGGCCTGTCGACCCAGTTCTGATAGCCGCCATACACGCCACTGCGGCCCTCCTTCCGGTACTCCGCGTCCTTCACATGAAAAGCTTTGATGCGTTCATGATAGATATCGATAAACGCCAGATAATCAAGCTGTTGCAGGTGAAGATGGCTCGGGTCGTACAGGATATTGCAGCGCGGGTGGTTGCCTACGCCGTCAAGAAAACGCTCAAAGGTGACGCCGTCATGCAGGTCTTCACCGGGGTGAATTTCATAGCACAGGTCCACCCCCTGTTCATCAAAGCGGTCCAGCACCGGTCGCCAGCGGCGGGCTAATTCAGCAAATGCTTCTTTAAATAACAGGGCGTTATGGGGCGGCCACGGGTAGAGATAAGGCCAGGCCAGCGCGCCGGAGAAGGTCGCATGGGCGCGTAACCCAAGGTTGTTTGAGGCACGCGCTGCCTGAAACAGTTTTTCTATAGCCCAGGCCTGACGCGCCGCCGGGTTTCCCCGCAGCGCCGCGGGTGCAAAGCCGTCAAACGCCGCGTCATAAGCCGGGTGTACCGCAATCAGTTGCCCTTCAAGGTGGGTGGAAAGCTCGCTAATCACCAGACCGCGTTCCGCCAGCACGCCGCGCACATCATCACAATAACTCTGGCTTTGCGCCGCCTGTTCGACATCAAAAATCGCCGGATGGTTACAGGGGATTTGCAGCGCCTTGTACCCCAACCCTGCCGCCCAACCGGCCAGCCCTTCAAGCGTATTAAACGGCGGTTTCTCACCAATGAATTGAGCCAGAAAAATCCCCGGCCCCTGAATGGTTTTCATAGCACCTCCCACAGCTTATGCGTGCTCTTGGTCGTTGTATTTAAAAGAAAGAAGGAAAATCAGCGCGATAACGGCCGCGGCAATTGCCGGGATCCACCAAAAGGTCACCCACGCCTGCGGCAGTGTCTGCCCGGCGACAAGGCGGTTGTACAGCGCGCCGGAAATTTGTGAGCCCAGCAGCATGCCAATGCCATAGGTAAACATCACAATCATGCTTTGCGCCTGGCCTTTTACCTTTTCGCCCGCCACGCGGTCGGTGTAGATAAAGCCGACGACGAAGAAAAAGTCGTAACAGACACCGTGCAGCAAAATGCCGAGATAGAGCAGGAAGCGCCCTTCCTCACTGACGCCGAGGGCAAAAAAGGCGTAACGCACAAACCAGGCGCACATGCCGATAAGCAGCATGTACTTCACGCCAAGACGGCGAAACAGCAGCGGGATCACCAGCATAAAGAAGATTTCAGACATCTGGCCGAATGACATGGCGGTACTCACATCCGCCACACCGGCATCCGCCAGATACGAGGCGGTATAGGCGTAATAGGTGCCGAGTGGGACGGAAATCAGCGTCGCGCAGAGCGAGAAAACAAAGAAGTGACGGGTTTTGAGTAAGGCAAATGCATCGGCACAGAACAGATCGCGCATAGCGACAGGTAGCCCTTTAGCGGGTGCCGGCGTATGCGGCAACGTCAGGCTATAAAGCGCCAGCGCTACGGAGCAGATTGCCGCCACCTGGAAAATGGTCACGCTGGAGGAAATGCCCGTTACGCCGATAAAGATCCCCGCCACAATCCAGCCAATGGTGCCGAACACGCGTACCACCGGGAAAGTTTTATCGATATTGCTCAGGCTGTGGAAGGCAATATTGTTCGTCAGCGCAAGTGTAGGCATATAGCACAGCGTATAGCCAAACAGCAGCGCAATCAGCATGGCGCCGTTTTCCGCCACCAGGGCCTGCGGCACAAACATCAAAATCGCGGCCCCCGCCAGGTGCATCACCGCCATCACTTTCTGCGAGGCGAAGAACCGGTCCACCAGCATGCCGAGCACGAACGGCGACAGAATAGACGCAATCGGCCCGGCGGAAAATGCGTCGCCAATCAGCAGCGACATGTTGTGCTGCGTCATCACCAGACCGAGCGTGACAGACCAGCTCCCCCAGATAAAAAACTGTAAAAACATCATCAGCGACAGCCGTGGTACCAGCAGTCGATGCTGGACCAGATTTCCACTACTTTCGGTTGTTGACACCATTTTTTTGCCTCACCTTTAAAAAGTAATCGATTACAAAACGCATCAACAAGAAAAGTAATCGATTACAATTTATTTATCCTGCGCGCTGACGCAATTGTGGGAGATCAATCACGATAAATTTACCAGGGAGAAAATGCCCCGCCGGATCCGGCGAGGCAGCGATCATTACGCGCGTTTTGCAGAACGGCGTGACAGGCGGAAAGCAGCAAACAGGAAGAGGATCCACACCGGCAGCAGAATAGCAGACAGGCGCATGCCGTCCATGGTGCACATCAGGATGAGGATCATCAGCATAAAGGCGATGCACAGATAATTGCCGAAGGGATAGAGCAGCGCCTTAAACTGGGGATCGCGCCCTTTGCGGCGCATCGCGGCGCGGAATTTCAGGTGCGCCAGCGAAATCATGATCCAGTTCAATAGCAGCGTCGCCACCACCAGCGCCATCAACAGTCCAAACGCCTCTTTTGGCAGGATATAGTTAACCAGCACCACCAGCGACGTGATCGCCCCGGAGAGGAACAGTGAGTTCACCGGTACGCCGCGACGGCTGACGCGGGTCAGGAACGCCGGCGCATTTCCCTGTACCGACAAACCAAACAGCATACGGCTGTTAGAATACACACCGCTGTTATAGACCGACAGTGAGGCCACCAGGATGACAAAATTCAGCGCCGATGCCACGAGGTTGCTGTTCAGGTTATGGAAGATCATCACAAACGGGCTGCTATCCGCTTTAATATCAACCCACGGATAAAGCGCCAGCAGAACCACCAGGGAACCGATATAAAAGAGCAGGATGCGATAGACCACCTGGTTGACCGCTTTCGGGATAGTGGTATGCGGCTCGCTGGCTTCTGCCGCCGTGATCCCAATCAGTTCCAGGCCGCCAAAAGAGAACATAATTACCGCAAGGGAGAGGATCAGGCCGTTCCAGCCGGTAGCGAAGAAGCCGCCGTGAGACCAAAGATTGTCAAAGCTGGCTTTTTCTCCGCCGTGGCCGCCGAATAGCATCCACAGGCCAAAGCCGATCATGCCAATGATCGCCAGCACTTTGATCAGGGCAAACCAGAACTCGGTTTCGCCATACAGACGCACGTTAACCAGGTTGACCGCATTAATAATGATGAAAAAGGCGGCAGCCCAGATCCAGGTGGGGACATCGGGAAACCAGTACTGCATATAGATGCCGGCGGCGGTCAGTTCCGCCATGCCTACCAGCACAAACATCGCCCAGTAGTTCCAGCCGGATAAGAAGCCTGCAAAAGGTCCCCAGTATTTAAAGGCAAAATGGGCAAATGAACCTGATACCGGCTCCTCAACCACCATCTCACCAAGCTGGCGCATAATTAAGAAAGCAATGATGCCCGCGACGCCATAGCCCAGCAGCACGGCAGGCCCCGCCATCTGAATTGCCGGACCGATACCCAGAAACAGCCCGGTACCGATAGCGCCCCCCAGGGCGATTAATTGAATATGGCGGTTTTTTAGTCCTCGTTGCAGCGTCGGCCCCGATTCCGATGCGGTATCTGCTGAATGCTCAGATACCCTTGACGCGTTTTTCACGTCTTTCCCCTTTTCGTGTTTTCGTAAAGCCGCACCTTTTAACATTTACGGCACGGCGTAGCAAGAAAGTCAGGGCCGCCAAAAAGGCGTCGTGAGCAGGCACGCAATATCGCCTGCCATGGAGACGCGCGGGATAATAACCCGGTCTGCGTAGATGGCCTGAGAAGCCCCGGCAAAAACCGTGTATTTGCGGCAGAAGAAAACCGAGAAAAACGCATCACGCGTTATGCTTGAATATCGGGACATCAGAGAGCAAAGTGGGTCGGCAAGCGCCGTGTCATGCCGCTGTCAGGTTACTGTCGGGTGCATGTCGTGTCGCTATTTTCGTTTTTGGGCGACGCTGTCATCCTGCTTACCACGGAGACATTCTGATGAGTACCAATCGAGTGAAAGAGTTTCGCCTTGCCCGTGCCTGGTCACAGGAACAACTGGCGGAAATGGCTGCATTAAGCGTGCGCACCATACAGCGCATTGAAAACCAGGAGCAACCAAGCCTGGAAACACTCAGCGCCCTGGCTGCCGTTTTTGAAGTGAGCGTTAGCGAACTGTCCGGCAGCACACAAAACGAAGGCGATGAAGCGCTGGATCAGCGTATTACGGAAGCCAGAAAGCAACTGGAAGAAGAGAGCCGCCTGTACCGCTCGATATTAACCGCGGTGGTGGTCTGCGTTTTACTCTATATTCTCAATCGCACCACCTCGCCAGAGAGCGTCTGGTCGCTCTGGGTCGCTGCCATCTGGGGCGCGTTACTGGTGGTGCGTGGGCTGCGTGTTTTTGTCTTTGGCAATCTGATTAGCGGATGGCAGAAAAAACGGCTGCAAAAGCTGCTGCGCAAGTAATGAGATAAGCGCGCTACTGCCAGTGCGTAGCGCCTTGCCCGGACCCTACAGGCGCTTGATAAAACAGATCGCCTCAGCCCTGCCGATATAGACACCGTAATTGTCGGTAGCGGTGTAGCCATGCTTTTCATAAAACGCCACGGCCTTATGGTTGACACGCCGCGTTTCGAGGGTGATTTCGCGATAGCCAAGCGTCCTTGCCGCCTCTTCCAGGAAGCGCAGTATTGCGCTACCCACCCCCGCTTCGCTCCCCGTGGAATACATCCTTTTCAGTTCCGCCGTTTCCTGGGTTAACGGGCGAATAGCGCCACAGCCTATCGCAACACCCTGCGCGTTTCGGGCCAGCGCCCATAATGAACGCGCGGATTGCAGGTCATCAATGTTAAAAGATCGCTTGCCGCTGCTGCCGGTGATGCGCGCAAGCACGGCAGAGAGTTTTTCGATAAGCGCCTGCGAGTCTGCCGATAGCGGATCGGCTCTTTCTACCTGGATCATTCTTCCCTCTTACGGCTGATACAGAGCGCGCGATCGGCCCCTCGCCCTGTAGAGAAGAAGAGAAAACGCTAACGCTGCATTCCCCAGCGCTTAATCGTCACCTTCTCCAGAGTGGCAAATACCACCCCCTCCACCAGCAGGCCAATCGCAATCACCGTCACCAGCCCGGCGAATACCCTGTCAGTAAACAATTCATTGCGGTTCTGGAAGATATACCACCCCAGCCCGCCCTGGCCGCTTGAGGCGCCAAACACCAGCTCAGCGGCGATCAGTGTACGCCAGGCAAACGCCCAGCCGATCTTTAACCCGGCGAGGATCGACGGTAGCGATGCCGGGATCAAAATGGTTAAAACATAACGTGGCCCACTCAGCCCATAATTGCGCCCGGCCATGCGCAGCGTTTCCGGCACGCCACTGAACCCTGACCAGGTATTAAGCGCAATCGGCCACATCACCGAATGTACCAGCACAAACACCAGGCTGACATTCCCCAGCCCGAACCACAACAGCGCCAGCGGCAGCAGCGCAATAGCGGGTAATGGGTTAAGCATCGCCGTTAGCGTGCTCAGCAGGTCACGGCCAAACTGCGTGGTCACTGCCAGCGCGCTCGCCAACAGGGCCAGCACGCTGCCAATCAAATAGCCCTTTAGTAATGTGCTAAACGAGTTGACGATCTTCTCCGGCAACTCGCCGTTACGCATATCCTCTGCCAGAGCATGCATTGTCTGCACCACGCCTGGCAACATCAAATCGTTTTGCGCCACCCGCGCGGCCAGCTCCCATAACGCCAGTACCAAAAACAGAATCAACGATTTACGCAGCCATGTCTGATTCCATAAGCGCTGACCCAACGGTAGCGGCGTCTCAACCGGGAGATCGCGCAGCGGCGCAAGCTCACGCTCAAACTCAGGACGAATGTAAGGTGGCTGCGACATAGGCACGCTCCTGTTTCTGTTCGGGCCGCGGGTCGTTCGCCGTGGTCGGGAATAACAAATCGTGAATATGACGGGCGGCATGTTGAAACGCTTCGCTACCGAAGTCATTCAGGGAATATTGATGGCAATTGAGTTCAGCACGTACCCGGCCAGGGTGCGGCGACAGCACCAGAATTCGGCTTCCCACCACCAGCGCTTCCTCAATAGAGTGCGTCACAAACAGCAACGTAAAGCGTTCTTCCTCCCACAGGGCGAGCAACTCCTCTTGCATCGTGCGACGCGTCAGGGCATCCAGTGCGGCAAAGGGTTCATCCATCAGCAGAATACGCGGTTTCATTGCCAGCGCCCGGGCAATCGCCACCCGCTGCTTCATGCCCCCCGAGAGCATATGCGGCATCACATCAGCAAAGTCCGCCAGCCCCACCTTGCTCAGGAAATGCAGCGCCGTGTCACGGGCTTCCGGGCGAGTAGCCTTGCGACTTGCCAGCAACGGAAACATCACGTTCTCCAGCACCGTCTTCCAGGGCGGCAACTGGTCAAACTCCTGGAAAACCATCATCTGCTCCGGACCAGGGGCGCGAATACGTTCTCCTTCCAGCAACATTTCCCCGCCGCGCGGCGCAAGAAAACCCCCTGCCACTTTTAGCAGGCTGGATTTTCCGCACCCGGATGGTCCGAGCAAAATAAAGCGATCGCCTGGCCAGACATCAAAGCTGACATCATGGGTAGCCCGCACCTGGCGTTCACGGGTGCGGTATTCAATATCCACATTTCTGACCTGCAGCAGTGGTCCGTCGGATGTTGTCTGTGCCATCGTTGCCTCCGCCATGCGGCTTAACTGCCTGGGTTTTCCCACGCTTCGTTGAAGAAATAGTCTTTCCAGGAGTCGGCTTTGTTTTTCAACACGCCCAGCTCATGAAGTTTTTCGGCGTATACACCCGTACGTTCAGGCGAGACGGTAAAGCTGATTTCCGGGTCATTAACAATTTTTTGTACCAGCGCCAGCGGCAGGCGAGATTTCTCTACCCGAATATAGGTTTCTGCGGCTGCATTTTTATCGGCATTAATAATTTTTGCCGCTTCGACCAGCGCACGATAAAACGCTTTATAGGTTTTTGGATTCTCATCATGGAATTTTTGCGTGGTGTACAACACGTTAAATGTCGCCTGTCCGCCAAGCACATCATAAGAGCTGAGAATTTTATGTACGTTGCTGTGTTCCAGCGCCTGATACTGGAATGGCGGGCTGGAGAAATGAGTTGTAATTTCCGAGCCACCGGCAATTAATGCGGCACTGGCATCCGGGTGTGGCAAGCTGACGCTTATATTATCGAAACGTTTGAAATCGGCGTTGCCATATAATTTGGCGGTTTCAATTTGCAAGGTTCGCGACTGGAATCCCACCCCTGCTGCGGGTACTGCGATACGGTCTTTATCGCTAAGATCTTTTATCGTTTTCACCGCCGGATTATTGCTGAGCAGGTAGTTAGGCATCGATCCTAATGAGGCAATCGCCTTCACATTTTGTTTGTCTTTGGTGCGATCCCACAGGGTCAGAAGCGGTGGAACCCCGGCAGATGCCACATCCAGCGCGCCGGAAAGTAGCGCTTCATTCATGCCTGTCGCCCCGGAAATGGTGCGCCAGTCAACCTCAATATCGAGCCCCTCTTTTTTCCCCTCTTTTTCGATAAGCTCTTGGTCACGCACCACATCAAGAATCAAATAACCAATACCAAACTGCTGTGCAATGCTGATTTTTCCTTCTGCCAGCGCCGATGCGCTAATACCGCTCAGCGCGACGGTCAACATTGCGCTGGCGATCATTTTCATTTTATTCATGTCCTTTCCCCGGAGGTTTCATAAGTCATATCCGGAAAATGATTGGCTGGCGGGGCATTAAAAAGGAAATGATTTTATTCGCAATGCTTAGCTAAAAATTCACAATAGAGATTTGCGGTGATTTATGGAGATGAATAGTTAAAAAGTGGCAAAGCTAAGTTATTTTTGATGGTTATGTAAAAAAAGCATCCTCGCTATAGTCAAAATACACTCAATAACCCTGCTTGCGGTAAGATTAATTATGCCCGTATTAACCCACCAGCAATTGCGCACACTGCTGGAACAGCATCTCGTGCGTGTAAATACCCCACCAGACATTGCCCGCCAGGTCGCTGACAACCTCGTCGACGCTTCGCTAAAAGGTCACGATTCACACGGCGTTACCCTGCTTCCACGCTATATCAGCGCCATTCTGGCGGGGGATTTGCAACCGTCGGCGCAGTTGCGGCTGATTAGCGATGCTGGCCCCCTTCTCTCTTTTCATGGCGGCTACGGTTTTGGCCAGGTTCTCGGCAGGCAGGCAATGACGGCGGGCATTGAACGCGCGCAGCAATATGGCGTCGCGCTGGTAAGCCTTGCGGATTCACACCATCTGGGGCGTATCGGCGCCTGGGCCGAACAGGTCGCCGCGGAGGGGCTGGTGTCGATCCATTTTGCGAATGTCGCCGCGCCGTCTGCGGTATTACCGTTTGAGGGACGCAACCCGCGCCTTGGCACCAATCCCTTCTGCGTGGGCGTGCCGGTCAGCGGGCGAGCGCCGGTGATTCTGGACTTCGCCACCAGCGCCATCGCCGGGAATAAAGCACGCATTGCCTGGAATGAGGGGCGCGCCATTCCGCCAGGCTGTGCGGTGGATGCAGACGGTAATCCCACCACCGATCCGCGCTGGCTAATGGAGGAGCCATATGGCGCGCTTCTGGCCTTCGGCGGGCATAAAGGCGCAGGGTTGTCGCTGATTTGCAGCCTGTTGGGGGCCGCGCTAACCGGCGGCGAGACCGAGAGCCATCAGATCCCGCCGCGCAAGGGCATCATCAATAATATGCTTTCTATTATTTTCGATCCTGCCCGGCTGGGCGCGGGTGAGAATTATGTTAAGGAGGTGATGGCTCAACTGGACTGGATGAAGCACGACCAGCAGGGGCACGATGTTCTGCTTCCCGGCGAACCGGAAGCCCGCGCCAGGCAACAGCGGCTGGAGAACGGAATCTACGTTGACGAGGTGAGCTGGAAACAGTTTGAGGCGCTGGGGCTGTAGATTTTCCCGCAAAGTGACCTTTTCCCCTCACCCTAACCCTCTCCCCAGGTGCGAGGAAACCGCTTTTACCCCTCTCCCTTGAGGGCTGAGAGATCCCCAGTAATTTTACGTCTTACAGCGATAACGCCGCTTAATAAGAATAAAACAGTGACAGCGATGACAGGGTCCGGCTGAAAATCGATGAGGCGTTGGCGGCTGACCGGGGCCGCCCGCAGGGAAGCGGGCGGAGGGGATAGCCTGCAAGGACGCAGGCTGGTCCCCGACCCGAAAGTCAGCCGACATAAGCATCATGGACCGCGCCAGCGGCGATTTTCCTGGCCGGGAGCCCGGGTCGCCAGGGTGGTGGCGGTGAGCCACCCTGGCACGTTCACGGGTTCTGTCGCGACAGAAAAGCAAGGAACATAAGGTGAACGGAATGACCATCAGAGCCGCATTTCCCCCTCACCCTAACCCTCTCCCCAAAGAGGAGAGGGAACCGATCGTGCTCGCATTTTTTGTGGGGATTCCTCACCCCTTGAGGGAGAGGGAACAGCCGCACAACCCTCCCCGCCACTTTTTTGAAAGTTGCACAAAATTTGGGGTTGATAACCAAGATGATAAAGATTATCTTTCTCATCACCGAGTAGTTGAGTAAATCACTCAGGTATTCGGTACGACATTGCTCACATTGCTTCCAGTATTATTTGCCCGCGCGTCACGTGCGGGCTTTTTTTTGCCTCTGGCAAAGTGGCTGTGATTTGCCTTTAGGAACAATAATCTACCGTAATAATCATCTGTAATCCGCTGCAATGAAACCGTCACAATCAGGCTTTATCCTCAGATTATTCTTATCAAGGAAAACAGCAGGATCATGGATATACCTCTTTCATCGCGGCAGCTTACTGCGGGCGTGTTACGTATTGCCGTTCCGCACGTAACCCCCGAAGCAAATAATGTGCAGGTTATGTCGATGTTCTCCGAACATAAGTCACTGATTGGCTTACCCGTTCTTGAACAGAATCGCCCTATTGGCATGATTAACCGCCACATTTTTCTTTCGCAGATGAGCCGTCCGTTTTTCCATGAACTGTATGACCAGAAAAGCTGCATCGCGTTTATGGATAAAACGCCGCTCATTGTCGAGGCTGACGCAGGCCTGGATTACCTGGCCGAGCGCGTCATCGAAACGGGTGATAAAGCGATTACCGAGGGGTTTATCCTGACCGAAGATAACCAATACATCGGTATTGGCCTCGGTCTTGATCTGATTCGCACGGTATCGGATTTGCAGGCGAAACAGCATAGGCAAATCATGCAAAGCATTGAATATGCGCGCATCATTCAGGAGTCCATGCTCAGCCGCTCACGGCAAAACATTGAGCAAACGCTCAATGACTGGTGTCTGTACTGGCACCCGCGTGATTGTGTCGGCGGCGATATTTACGCCTTTCAGCGCTGCGAAAACGGCTGGCTTCTGGTGCTGGCCGACTGTACCGGGCACGGCGTTCCCGGTGCGTTTATGACCTTTATTTTTTCGTCTGCGCTCGAAAAAGCGCTGACTCAGGCGCAGGCCCACGAGCCAGATCGCCTGCTCGCGTCAATCAACCATTATATAAAACAGACGTTGAGCCAGAGTCATCCCACCGCAGATATGGGCCAGTCCAACGACGGTTGTGACGCCATCGCCGTGTTTGTCGATACGCAAAATGAGCAACTCATTTGGTCTAACGCGCGTATGCATGCCTTTATGCTCGGCGCGGACGACGAAGAGGTCGTCAATCTTGACGGCGACCGCAAAGGTATCGGCTATTCAGATACGGCCACAGATTATCAGTGGCGTCGTCATCAGCGTCCGTTACGTCGCGGCGATCAGTTGTTGATCGTAACCGATGGCGTAACCGACCAGATTGGCGGTCCGCGGGAAATAATGTTTGGTAAAAAGCGTATTCAGTCATTGTTATTGCAGCAACGTGCGCTGCCGATGTCATCCATTTCCGAGGCGCTACTCCTGGCGCTGACGAGCTGGCAGGGCAAGCAATCCGCGCGTGATGACATGACCTGGTTTGGTTTCCGTTGGTGATAAATTAAATGAAAATAAGCGACCTGCAGGTCAAAGAAGCGGTTTTGCTCCCCCTTTTCACTCTTCAGCGGCAAAGCGCTGTCGAGCTTTTTTACACGGGCTATTTTTCCCAACAGCACATTGTGTCGATGGGTGACGTGATGCGCACGTGGCTGGATAAACATGAAGCCTCCTCAGCGACGCGTCGCAAATTATTCTCCGTCTTTATCGAGATGGGGCAAAACATCGTTCGCTATTCATCGGATGAACGCTTTCTGTGCACGGGCCAGGATGAATTGCGCTATGGTTCACTGTGTTTTCACACCGACCAGGCAAATTATTACCTCGAAACCGCAAATCTGGTTGGCCCGGAAGAATCCTCTTTGCTAAAAACAAACCTCGAAGTCCTGCGCACAATGACCCAGGCGGAAATCCGCAATGCCTGGAAACAGGGATTACGCAGTGAAGCGCCTGCCACAAGCAAGGGCGCGAACATTGGTTTGTTGACCATGGCGCGGGATACCAGTGAGCCACTGGAGTATCGCATTCATCCACTGGCGGCCAGTCCGTTGTCCGCCTTTCACCTAAAGGCAACGTTTTGCCATGACTGATATGACATTAACCTCTTCCATTGAGCAGCCCGCAACCCAGGCCACACCGGAAGTGAATTTTGATTTTTCAGCACATCGTCTGGTGCTTAAAGGTGAAGCCTATCCTGAAAATGCCGCGGCGTTCTTTCGCCCGCTTTTGCAGGCCATTGAGAACTGGCTGCAAGACAAACCGGCCACCGATGAACCGGTTCGTCTGCATGTCGCGCTGAGCTATTTCAATAGCTCCAGCACCAAGCTGTTATTTGAACTGTTCGAGTGTCTGAACGGCTTTGCGAAAAGCGGTATCGCCTGCGAGCTGCACTGGTACTATGACGAAGAAGACGATATTTCCGAAGAGTTCGGTCAGGAGTTACGTATCGACTTCCCTTCCCTGGCGGTCTTTCTTATCCCGGATCTTGACGCATGCTAGATATTAATGAGCTTTTCAAGGAGGAATATTCCGTACTCGAAGAGGCTCGCCTGGCAGCGGCAGACGCCACGCTGCCCGCAGACGCCTGTCGTGAAAAACTGTGGAGCGTGGCGAAGCATTATCAACGCCTGATCCGCGAATCCTACCGCGTGATCAGCCGCAGCGACCGTGCGGAACGTGAACTGAACCGTATGAATGAGCAACTGCAAAAACTGGCGGCGCAGCTTGAGTATGAGGCCACGCACGACCCGCTCACCGCCGTCTTTAACCGCAGCGCCATCATCAACCACATCAATAAATCCCTGACGCAGGCAAACGTCGCCCTGATCCTGCTGGATATTGATCACTTCAAACGCATCAATGATGAATATGGTCACCCCACGGGTGACAGGGTGATTTGCGCGCTGGTATCGCGCATTCGCCGCGCGCTGCCGGAAAGTGCGTCCATTGGTCGCGTCGGCGGTGAAGAGTTTACGATTTTACTGCCGGAAGCCCGCATTGAAGATGCGATGATCATTGCCAGTTACATTCACTCTTCCCTGAATGCATCACCGCTGGATGTCTTACCGCAACAACTGGTGACCGCCAGTTTCGGTGTCAGCCTTGGCATGAAAAACAGTGATTTTGAAAACCTGTACAGCGCCGCCGACGCCGCGCTTTATACGGCGAAAAAGCGCGGGCGTAACCAGGTTGCGCTGCATGAGGATTTTTTTCGCCAGGCCCCCCCGGTCCAGGCGAACATCGCACTCGTCCGTTAGGGTAGCAGGGCATCCTGATATGCCGGTCGTCAGTCGCGTTATTCGATGACGACCAGCGGCTCGTCAAACTCAACCGGCTGACCACTTTCCGTCAGAATCGCCTTCACTACTCCTGCTTTGTCCGCTTCGATCTGGTTCATCATTTTCATTGCTTCAACGATACACAGGGTATCGCCCACATTCACTTTCTGGCCGACTTCACAGAACGCTTTGGCATCCGGGCTCGGCGTGCGATAGAAGGTCCCGACCATCGGAGAACGCACGATGTGACCACTGATTTGTGCGGCAGCAGACTCTGCCGCCACTGTGGTTACGACTGGCGCAACCGCGTTTGACTGTGCTGGCTGCGACATAACGGGGAGGGTATACGTATGCTGTGTCGCAGGGGTAGCGACCGCGCGACTGATACGCACCGACCCTTCGCCTTCGGAAATTTCCAGTTCGGAGATGCCTGACGCTTCGACCAGTTTGATCAGTTGCTTGATTTTCTCAATATCCATAGGGGTTCTCAGTGGTTCAGTGCCGGATGTCGCGCAAGTGTAACGACGTGAATATGCAGTGTATAGAAGAGGTTATTGCAAAGCGCAACGATAAACAGAATTTCCGGCGATCGAAGGGGAATAACGGAATGCGCAGGGTGAAGAAAAACAGCGGCGCTAAAAACGATTAAGCCCTGGCAGATGCCAGGGCCTGGTGTTTTAAATCGAGCAAATACTTCAAGTTTATTTACCCTCCCGGCGCTTATCTCCGGCACTCACTATCTATTGTGGCGTTAGCTCTGTCTGGGGGTGAAGCCATAGTAGTCTATCGGAAAATTCCTGGCAATAAGCAGATCATACCAGCTTTTCAGAATTATGACGGCGATCATAATTTCCTAAAGGTTCCAAAAAACCCACTAAATGGCCTAAAAAAAAGCCAGCTCTCACGAGCTGGCCGCAACATGTCCAAAACCTTTTATCCAACAATGTCTTTCAATAGAGAAGACCATCATTACATACACAGAGAGCTTTGCATTCCTAATGCGCTTTAAGCGTAGACCGCAAATTTAGCCCCGCCATAAAACAAGAAAATTCCTGGTAACGCGATTAAAGCCATTCCTCTAAAAGCAATCCCTGCGCGCCAAAAACCGGGTCGCTATGAGGAAATGTCGCACTGGCAATCGCGGCTAACCTTCGCGCATCGGCTGCATCACGGCAGAGATCGAAATCCTGCCCTGGCGGATACGCGCCAACGACGGAAAAATCCGCGCTACTGCCGAGATTACAGTGCCCCGTCCCGGCAGGTAATACCACCACATCGCCCGCCCGCACGGTCAATTCTTTACCGCCCGGGCCGCCCAACATCAATCTGGCTTCACCGCCGACAAAACCCAGCACCTCATGCGCCGTGCTGTGGTAGTGGTGGTAATCAAACACCCCGTCCACCCATTGCGGCGGCCAGCCATTTTTCGCAAACAACTGCTGCGCGTCCTGGGCTGTTGCCCGCCCCGGAATCACCTGACGATACAGCAACACGGGCAACACAGGATTATTGGGTACCCACTCTTTTGGCGAAAGCAAGAACGCCCCGGTAACGGGAGCCGAAGCTGCCGCGGACTGCCCCTTTTCAGCCGCCTCAAGCAACCAGGGGGTCGTCAGCGCAGCGCCAGAGAGCATCTTCATAAAACAGCGACGATTCATATCAGCCATAGCACCTCCTGCATGTTGGTCCATCTCCTTAGCGTAGATGAAATCCCACCATCCCTTCGCCCTCTTGCGATATCTGTCGCTGCGGATCCCGGCGGCGATCATTTTTCTGCCAATGAAATTCCTGTAATTTCATCATGATTACAAATAGGTTATCGATCGCCAGGGATCCGGCCATTAAAGGTAGGTCGTTGTGCAAGAAAATAAGAAGATGTCCGCGTCGCCTGACGCGAAACCCACATTGGGGCAGCTCTGGCTGGCCTGTTTTATGTTAGGAGTGACCGGGTTTGGCGGGGTGTTGCCGCTTATGCACCGGGCGCTGGTGGAAAAAAAGCGCTGGCTATCAGAACAACGCTTTGCCGAACTGCTGGGGCTGTGTCAGTTTCTGCCTGGCGGAAATGCCGTGAATTTGTGCGTCGCCACCGGGGTGGAATTCCATGGCATAAAAGGGGGGTTTATCGCGCTGGTGGGGTTACTGACCGCACCGCTGCTGGTTATCGTCTGTCTTGGCAATATCTGGCTGCTCTGGCATGACAACCCGCTGGTCGCCTCGGTCTTTGCCGGTATATCCGCCGCTGCCGCGGGGCTTATCATTGCTACTGGCCTGAAAATCCTGCGCTCAATGCCGCGTGCGCTGACATCGTGGCTTATTCTTGGCGGGATCATTGTTGCGATTGCCCTTTTCCGCCTGCCGCTGCTGCCAGTCTTACTGGTCGCCGTGCCGCTGAGTATTATGCTGAGCTACCGGAAACACACATCATGACAACGCTGTTTTCCCTCGCCTTCATTTTTTTACAGCTCTCGTTTTTAGCCCTGGGCGGCGGTAATGCCATTATCCCTGAGTTGCAACGCCAGGTGGTCGACGTGCACCACTGGATGACCTCACGGGAGTTCAGCGAACTGTTCGCTCTCGCCCAGGCCGCGCCTGGCCCCAATATGATGATTACCTCACTGGTCGGCTGGCGTGTTGCGGGCATCGCCGGACTGATGGTGTCGACCGTTTGCCAGTTCGTCCCCTCCTCACTGATCGTGGTGGCGTGCGTAACCTTATGGAATAAGAACACCGACGAGAAAATGAAACGCGTATTAAACCATGCGTTAATCCCGCTGACGGTCGGGCTGGTTATCTCCGGCGGGGCGCTGGTCGCCGGAGCGGTGATCCATAATTATCTGCAACTCGCCACGATTGCGGTCTGTATTGTCCTGTTTTTGAAAACCCGCCTTTCGCCGCTGATTTTACTGGCCGCAGGCGGAATAGTCGGACTGATAGCCGCCTTATACGGGCTATAACCTCATCTGCCACACCGCCACATCCAGACTGTCACTCCCCCTTTGCGAAGGGGGCGTGTAACCTGCACACTACCGCTTCTTTTTTCACCGAATTCGCCCTGACTTCCCCACACCGCCTTGCCCCACGACCACGCACCATTGTCGACATTTGCACCAATTTAGCCATCAAAAAACCTTATCTTGCCGCCAAAAAGCGCGAAAAACCGCCTTTTAACGCCTGGCACAAAAATGGCATAGAGAAACAAACTTAACCAGTTAGTCAAAAAACAGGGGAGGCCTGGAATGAGCCAGTTGATTTATGCAGAGGAATCTGCGGTCGTACCGTTAAAACCGGCAACCGCCACCGCACGGCCTGCCATCAGGGTAAACCAGGCCAACGTGATTTATCCGGCAGCCGACCAGCCGGTACATGCGCTCAAAGACATTAACCTGACCATTCGCCAGGGGGAGTTTGTCTCGTTTATCGGCCCTTCCGGCTGTGGCAAAACCACGTTATTGCGTGCCATTGCAGACCTCGAACCCATCACCTCCGGCGAAGTGCTGGTTAACGATATGTCGCCTTCGGAGGCACGCCAGGCGGGGGCCTACGGCTATGTCTTCCAGGCCCCGGTCCTCTTGCCATGGCGCACCGTGCTGGCCAACGTCAAACTGCCGCTGCAAATCCAGGGCGTGCCGCCGGAGCGCTGCGACGAAATCGCCCGCGAGCAGTTGGCACGCGTCGGGCTAAAAGGCTTTGAGAAAAAATATCCGTGGCAGCTTTCCGGCGGCATGCAACAGCGCGTCTCCATTGCCCGTGCGTTAGGTTTTGAACCCAAAATTCTGATGATGGACGAGCCTTTTGGCGCGCTGGATGAACTGACGCGCGACAACCTCAACCAGCAGTTACAACAACTGTGGTTTAACGAACAGCGCACGATGGTCTTTGTGACCCACTCCATTTCCGAGGCCGTCTACCTGTCGACCAAAATTGTGGTGATGTCGCCGCGTCCGGGCAGGATTGTGAAGGTAATTGACTCCCCGCTTCCCGCCGGGCGCTCCCTTGCCATTCGCGATACCCCGGCGTTTTTACAGCTCGCCGCCGACGTGCGCGAAGCACTGGTGGAGGGGCATCATGACCATTAGTCAGCGTCTGCATCTGCACGTTCTGCCCGTCGGCAGCGTATTGCTGGTGGCGTTGATCCTCTGGTACGTGCTGGCCTTCGCCCTGAATGCTTCAGGGGTGATCGACCGTGTGCTGACCCCGCGCGGCCCCTGGACAAGCACAGACCTGATTGCCGCCTCCCTTAATGCCACCCGTCCGCTGCTGCCTGCGCCGCATCAGTTGGTTATTGATATCTGGAACAGCATCACCCAGTGGCCGCTCACTTCGCCGCGCAACCTATTACTGCATACCTGGGTGACCGCCAGCGCCGCGCTGACCGGTTTCGCCATGGGCGTGGTGTTAGGCGTACTGCTGGCGGTGTGCATTGTCCATTCACGGACGCTCGATAAAGCGCTGATGCCGTGGATTGTCGCCTCGCAAACCATTCCGGTACTGGCGATTGCCCCCATCGTGCTGATTATTCTCGGCAGTCTGGGGGTTACGGGTATGCTCCCCAAAGCAACCATCGCCATGTACCTGTGCTTTTTCCCGGTCACCATCGCCACCGTGCAGGGGCTGCGTTCGCCGCAAAAAATGGAGATGGAACTGGTGCATACCTATGCCGCCAGACGTGTCGATATCTTCTGGATGGTGCGTCTGCCCTCCTCTTTGCCCTATCTCTTTCCGGCTTTTCGCGTCGCCATTGCCAGTGGTCTGGTCGGCACGATGGTGGCGGAGCTGCCCACCGGCGCACAGGCCGGGCTGGGGGCAAGGCTGCTCACCGGCTCCTATTACGGCAACACCATTCAGATCTGGTCTGCGTTGGTGATGGCCTCCCTGCTGGGCCTGGCATTAACCGGGCTGGTAACCCTGACCGAACGGCTGGTGATGCGCCAGCGTAAGGGGGCATGATGAAAAAAAATACAACGCCAGGCACCCTGCTGTTAGTCAGCGCCTTCATTGTTGCCATTCTGTCGCTGATTCAGTTAAGCGGAGACAGCGATGCCGCTTATGGGCTTCGTTTCCATGCGCTGCTGCTTGTTGTCTGTTCGCTGCTGGCCTGTTCACAGACGGCTTTGCGTAGCGTGCTGTTCGCCGCGGCGCTCGCAGGCAGCGCACTTTGGCTTGCGCTGTTGCCGTTTAATGGCCTGAGCACCCTCGCCCTGGCGCTGCTTGCCGCCGTCAGCGTACAGCGACTGGCGAGCGCCCCGGTCCCGCCAGCCGCCGTCGCCGCGCTGCTCGGCATCTGGCTGCTGTGGTTCTGGCAGATTCTGGTCACCGGCTTTGCCGTTCCGCAGGTCATCCTGCCTGCGCCACTGGATATTCTCACGGCGTTAGTCGACGGCGTCTCGCTACTGGCGGGTGACCTGGTACAAACGGTCCTCAAATCGGTGCTG
The DNA here is from genome assembly GCF_015167655.1 of Citrobacter sp. BDA59-3. Classification (NCBI taxonomy): domain Bacteria; kingdom Pseudomonadati; phylum Pseudomonadota; class Gammaproteobacteria; order Enterobacterales; family Enterobacteriaceae; genus Citrobacter; species Citrobacter sp. BDA59-3. The sequence goes on along the minus strand of NZ_CP063427.1, from coordinate 1,351,181 downwards.
GTGGGATATCTGCTGGGTTGTGGTTTAGGCATTGGCGTGGCGCTGCTTATCGACCGATTACCCTTCCTGCAACGCGGGCTGCTGCCGGTCGCCAGCCTGACCAGCACCGTACCGCTGGTTGGCGTCGCGCCTATCGCGGTGATGTGGTTTGGTTTCGACTGGCCGTCAAAAGCTGCCGTGGTCATTCTGGTGACCTTTTTCCCGGCGCTGGTCAGCACGCTTGCCGGGCTGAAAGCGAGCGGCAAGCTTGAGCAAGAGCTGATGTATTGCTACGCCGCGACGCCCCACCAGCAGTTGCGCATGCTGCGCCTGCCCGCCGCACTGCCTTTTATTTTTAGCGCTCTGAAAGTGAACGCCACCCTGGCGCTGATTACCGCCATCGTCGCCGAATATTTTGGCTCACCGACCGCCGGGCTTGGCTTTCGTATCTCCACAGAATCGGCACGCATGCATATGCCCATTGTGTGGTCAGCGATTGTGGTGTCATCGCTGGCCGGTTCGCTGATTTACACCTTGCTGGTCCGGCTCGATCGCCGCGTAAATTTCTGGCATCCCTCGATTCGCGGGATGGCAACGGAAAAGTAAAACAACATAAAAACATGATGATGCACACTAACCCGAGGAGTTATCCCATGATGAAACGTTCCGCTTTTCGCCGGGGGTTGTTGCTGGCGGCAATGTCTGTGGCTTTTACCTTTTCAGCACACGCGGCAGAGAAAATCACGCTGCAGTTGAAATGGGTACCGCAGGCGCAATTCGCTGGCTACTACGTGGCGCAGGAAAAAGGGTTCTATAAAGAGGAAGGACTGGATGTCACGATCAAACCCGGCGGTACGGATATCTCCCCGGTTCAGGTAATTGCTGGCAAATCGGCGGATGTCATCGTCAACTGGCTGCCGGATGCGCTGGCCTCACGCGAGGCGGGCGTGCCGCTGGTGAACATTGCCCAGGTTTACGATCGTTCCGGGATGATGCTGACCTGTAAAAAATCGAGCGGTATTAAAACGCCTGCCGACTTCAAAGGTAAAACGCTGGGCGTCTGGTACGGCGGCAATGAGTACCCCTTCTTCAACTGGATGAGCAAACTGAACCTGAAACCGGGCAAAGACATTACCATCCTCAAACAGGGCTTTAACGTCGATCCACTGTTGCAGGATCAGGCAGCCTGTATCTCCACCATGAATTACAACGAATACTGGCAGTTGATCGACGCAGGATTGAAAGAAGCGGATCTGATCACCTTCCCGTATGAGGATCAGGGCGTTTCCACTCTCGAAGATGGCCTGTATGTGCTGGATTCCAGCCTGAAAGATCCGGCGTTCGTCGCCAAAATGGCGAAGTTCCTCAAAGCCTCGTTCAAAGGCTGGGATTATGCGGTGAAACACCCGCAAGAGGCGGCGAAAATCGTAGTTGCTGAAGATGCGTCCGGCGCCGCCACCGAAGAGGTACAGACTCGCCAGATGGAGAACGTGGCGAAGCTCATCACTAACGCCAACACACCGAAAATCGGCTATCTCGACCCGGCGGCATACCGTCGCACCATTGATGTTTTACTGCACAGCGGTGGCGATACCCCGGTAATCAAAAAAGATCCGGGTGACAGCGCGATGACCCATACCGTCTGGGATGCCGCGGCGAAGCTGAAATAACCCCTCCCCCGCCAGGGAGGGCGGATTTCACTGGAGCCTGTCATGAACGAAAGCCTGCTGAGCGGCATTGCGGTCTCGCTGGAGAAAGGGCGTATTCGCCAGGATAACGAGGCGATCATTATGCCCGCAGCCGAACGGGTCTTCGCCCGTTATGGATTTCGCGGCACCACTATGCAACAGATTGCCGATGCCGCCGACCTGCCCAAAGCCAATCTGCACTACTATTTTGGCAATAAACAAACCCTTTATTTGCGCGTGCTGGAGTGCATTCTGCACGACTGGCTGGCGCCGCTGGAGGGGATCTCTGCCAGCGCCGATCCCAAAACCGCGCTGGAAGAGTATGTCCGTAAAAAGATCGGCTTTAGTTTTGCCCGCCCGGAAGCCTCCCGCCTGTTCGCCAATGAGATCCTGCAAGGCGCGCAGGTGGTTCACCCACTGCTAAAAACTCAACTTCGACAACTGGTAGCGGAAAAGGCCCGCATCCTGGATGGCTGGATTGCGCTCGGCAAGCTCTCTGCGATGGACACCACCCATTTCTTTTTTACCGTCTGGTCGATGACCCAAACCTATGCGGATTTTGATATCCAGATTGCCGCCGTGCTGGGAGAGGACTCACACAGCAAGACGGCACAGCAACGGGCGACAGAACATGTTTTGCGTTGCGTCTGGCGGATCTGCGGCCTTGAATGAATCTTGCAGCAAAATGCAGCAAACAGCGTCAAATAAGGTGCGAGATGCACCAAAAAACAGCAATAAAAGTCCGGTTATTTTATTCATGTTTCTCTGGGTCCCTGAATTTACGCGTCATGCAGCAAATTTGTCGCAAATGGCACGTAATTAGCATGGTTATTACGCGAAAACTTAACCATATGGTCAGGATTTTAACGCGGGGAGAGATAACCCCACTGACAATTCAGGAGAAGCATGATGAGCAACGATTCAGGTAGCCACGCCCAGGGGATCCAGGCCGCACGGCTTGCTCCCGACGCGTATACCCGCGAGTTTGCGGACTGCGCGCCCCCGTTAACGGCCACCCAGGCGGTGATTGAAGCAGAACGCTGTTACTACTGCTTTGACGCCCCCTGCTCCCGGGCCTGCCCGGCGGATATTGATGTGCCGAGCTTTATCCAGCGCATCGCCCAGAGCAACGATCGCGGTGCGGCAGAGGTCATTTTACGCGCCAATGTGTTAGGCGGGATCTGCAGCCGCGTCTGCCCTACCGAAACCTTGTGTGAACAGGCCTGCGTACGTAACGCTCAGGATGGTCGCCCACTTAATATCGGCCTGCTTCAGCGCCACGCCACCGATCATTTTTTTGCTAACCCCGGTAAACCGCTGTTCGTTCGCGGGCCTGAAACTGGCAGGCGTATTGCCGTGGTCGGCGCCGGTCCTGCCGGGCTTACCGTCGCTCATCATCTGGCGATAGCAGGCCACAGCGTGGATCTCTTTGATGCCCGCAGCAAAGCAGGCGGCCTGAATGAATACGGCCTTGCCAGCTACAAAGTGACCGACGATTTCGCCGCTCGCGAAGTGGCCTGGTTGCTCTCCATCGGCGGTATTACGCTGCACACGGGTCAAACGCTGGGCGAAGATTTCAGCCTCGCGCAGTTACGGGCCAGCCACGACGCGGTATTTCTCGGCCTTGGGTTGGCGGGTGTTAACCAACTGGAAACCGACGACGCAGAACCTGAAGGCGTTTGTGAAGCGGTAGATTTTATTGCCAGGTTGCGCCAGTGCGCGGATCTCAGCGAGCTCCCCGTTGGCCGCAAAGTGGTGGTGATTGGTGGCGGAATGACCGCCGTCGATGCCGCCGTTCAGGCGAAAAAGCTTGGTGCTCAGGAGGTCACGCTGGTCTATCGCCGTGGCGAAGCACAGATGAAAGCTTCAGAAAAAGAGCGCCAGTGGGCACAGCTTAATGGTGTAACGATACGCCTTTGGGCCGCCCCTCTGCGCTTCGAGCAGCACAATCACCAACTGACCGGCGTGACGTTCAGCGTAGTGCGGCAAGGGGAAGTCAGCGATGAGACCTTCACGCTGGAAGCCGACATGGTGCTTAAAGCCATAGGTCAGACCTTCGACAGCGCCCCTGTCGGACAAGCCATCCAACTTAAACACGGGCGTATTGCCACCGACGAGTGCGGTCGCACCTCGCTGGCGGATGTCTGGGCCGGAGGTGACTGCTGTGCGGGCGGCCTTGACCTGACGGTCGATGCCGTACGCCAGGGCAAACTCGCCGCCCGCTCTATCGCGCTGGCCCTCACTATCTCCGACGCCGCTAACGCCATCTCATTTCAGGAGCACTCGCATGGCTAGTCTGCATACCGATTTTCTGGGCATCAAAAGTCCCAATCCGTTCTGGCTGGCGTCTGCGCCGCCCACCGACAAAGAGTACAACGTGGAACGCGCCTTTCAGGCGGGCTGGGGCGGCGTGGTGTGGAAAACGCTGGGGCTGGATCCGCATGTGGTGAATGTCAGTGGGCCGCGCTACGGCACGCTACTCGGGACCGATCGGCGCGTTCTGGGGCTGAATAATATCGAGCTCATCACTGACCGTACGCTGGCCATCAACCTTGAAGAGATTACCCGCGTCAAAAAACGCTGGCCCGACCGGGCGGTAGTGGTGTCGATCATGGTGCCCTGCGAAGAAGAAGCGTGGAAAACCATTCTGCCGCAGGTAGAAGCCACGGGGGCAGACGGTATCGAGCTTAACTTCGGTTGCCCGCATGGCATGAGCGAGCGCGGGATGGGCGCGGCGGTCGGCCAGGTACCGGAATATATAGAAATGGTCACCCGCTGGTGCAAACAATATTGCAGCCTGCCGGTGATCGTCAAACTGACGCCGAATATCACCGACATTCGTTACCCGGCGAGAGCCGCGAAAGCGGGCGGCGCGGATGCCGTGTCGCTTATCAACACCATTAATTCAGTGATTGGCGTCGATCTCGATCAGATGTTGATGTCGCCGCATACCGGCAGCCAGGGTTCACACGGCGGCTATTGTGGCCCGGCGGTGAAGCCGATTGCGCTGAATATGGTCTCGGAAATTGGCCGCGACGCGCAAACCCGTGGTCTGCCGATTTCCGGCATTGGCGGCATCTCCACCTGGCGCGATGCGGCGGAGTTTATCGCGCTGGGGTGCGCAACGGTGCAGGTCTGTACCGCCGCGATGGTTCATGGCTTCCAGATTGTGCGCGACATGATAAGCGGCCTTGAGAACTACATGGATCAGAAAGGATTCCAGACCCTCGAAGACTTTCGCGGCATGGCGCTGCCAAGCGTTACCGACTGGCGCTATCTCAATCTCAATCACGTAGATAAAGCGGTGATCGACCAGGCGTCGTGCATTAAGTGCGGGCGCTGCCATCTGGTGTGTGAGGACACGTCGCACCAGGCGATTTCCGCCACTACCGGTGACGAACGGCGTTTCGAAGTGCGCGAAGAGGATTGTGTCGGCTGCAACCTGTGTGCCTCGATTTGCCCGGTGGAGAACTGCATTTCACTGCGCAGTCTGCAACCCGGCGAAGTGGATAAGCGTACCGGCAAGGTGGTGACGGACCAGTATGCCAACTGGACGACGCACCCGAATAACCCGATGGCGCAATCAGCGTAGTTGAGGGGGTGCGGCCTGCTCCCCCTCACCCCAGCCCTCTCCCTCAAGGGAGAGGGGAAAAGGCCAGCCCCGGCGCGATCGTCCCCTCGTCCCCTTCGGGGAGAGGGTCAGTGTGAGGGGAAAAGAACATCACTAACCAAAGCACTACAGGAGAAAACGAATGCGTAACCTGTTGATCAAAGGCGGAACCGTCGTCAACGCCGACCATCAGCGTCGTGCCGATGTGCTCTGTGTCGACGGCGTCATTGCGACCGTCGGCGATGCATCCCAATGGGACATCCCCGCCGGAACCGAAACCGTAGACGCGGGCGGGCTGTATGTCATGCCCGGCGGCATCGACCCGCACACTCATATGAATTTCCCGTTTATGGGCACCACCACGGTCGATGACTTCTACAGCGGCACAGCTGCCGCACTGGCGGGCGGCACAACCACTATCATCGATTTCGTCATCCCTAACCCACAACAACCGCTGATGGACGCTTATCAACAATGGCGCGGCTGGGCGGAAAAAGCGGCGTCCGATTACAGCTTCCACGTCGCCATAACCTGGTGGGACGAAAGCGTACGCCAGGACATGGGCACACTGGTCCAACAGGAAGGCGTCAACAGCTTCAAACACTTTATGGCCTACAAAAACGCCATCATGTGCGATGACGAAACCCTGATGAACAGCTTCCGCCGCTGCCTTGAACTGGGGGCGATGCCGACAGTGCACGCGGAAAACGGCGAGATGGTTTACCTGCTGCAACAAGAGATGCTCAAGCAAGGCATCACCGGGCCGGAAGCCCACCCCCTCTCCCGCCCGCCAGAAGTTGAAGGCGAAGCCGCCAACCGCGCCATCACGGTCGCCAGCATTATGGGGGTGCCAATTTACGTGGTACATGTCTCCTGCCGCGAATCCGCTGAAGCCATCGCGCGCGCGCGCGGTCGCGGGCAGCGCGTCTATGGCGAAGTTCTCGCCGGGCATTTAGTCATTGACGACAGCGTCTACCGCCATCCGGACTTTGGCTTTGCCGCCGCTCACGTCATGAGCCCGCCGTTTCGCGATAAATCCCACCAGTCAGCGCTGTGGCACGGCCTGCAATCCGGTCAGCTCCACACCACCGCCACCGACCACTGCACGTTTTGCGCCAGTCAGAAAGCGGCGGGCCGCGATAATTTCACAAAAATTCCCAACGGCTGCGGCGGCGTGGAAGAACGCATGGCGGTCATCTGGGATGCGGGAGTCAACAGCGGACGCCTGACACCGAGCGAGTTTGTGGCGATTACCTCCGCCAATACCGCGCGCCTCTTCAATATTTATCCGCGTAAAGGCTGTGTGGCGCAGGGCGCCGATGCAGACCTGGTGCTCTGGGACCCGGCGGGTAGCAAAACGCTCTCCGCCAGCACTCATCATTCGCGCAACGATTTTAATATTTTCGAAGGCCGTACGGTAACCGGCGTACCGGCCTTCACCATCAGCCAGGGCCAGTTGGTATGGGCTGATGGCGACCTGCGCGCCCGCGAAGGCGCGGGGCGCTATATCAAACGTCCGGCGTTCGGCCCGGATTTCAGCGCAGCGGCTGCATGGGAGCGCCAGCGCGCCCCACAGGCCGTCGCCCGCTAATCACCCGACATTGAGGAAAGAATCATGAGCAGTGAAGTCATTTCACCAGATACGAACAGCATCGATATCAGTGACCTGCGGGTTGATGGCGAGCGTCTGTGGCAATCGTTAATGGACCTCGCGCAAATTGGCGCCACACCCAAAGGCGGAGTCTGCCGCTTAACGCTGACCGACCTTGACCGTCAGGGCCGAGATTTGGTCGTCAGCTGGGGCAAAGCGGCCGGGTTGACGGTCGAAATAGATCAGATCGGCAATGTCTTCATGCGCCGCCCAGGCCGCAACAATGCTCTAAAACCGATTGTCGCCGGTAGCCATATCGACACCCAGCCAACCGGAGGCAAGTTCGATGGCAACTTTGGCGTGCTCTCGGCGCTGGAGGTTATTCGAACCCTGAACGATCGCGGTATTGAAACCGAAGCGCCGGTAGAGATGGTTTTCTGGACTAACGAAGAAGGCTCACGCTTTGTGCCGGTCATGATGGGCTCCGGCGTCTTCGCGGGCATCTTCCCGCTGGAGACAGCCTATGCCGCAACCGACACCGAAGGAAAATCGGTGAAAGATGAGCTGTTCAAAATTGGTTATACGGGCGACGTTGTACCGGGCGACCACCCTATCGGCGCCTATTTTGAAGCCCATATCGAGCAAGGCCCCATCCTTGAAGATCAGGACATCATCATCGGCGTGGTGCAGGCAGTGCTCGGTATTCGCTGGTATGACTGTACCGTCACGGGGATGGAGTCCCACGCCGGACCAACGCCCATGGCGATGCGCAAAGACGCCCTGCAAGTTGCCACATATATCATGCAGGAAGTAGTCAATATTGCCGGGCAATTTGCGCCTCACGGACGCGGGACCGTAGGTATGGTGCAGGTGCATCCCAACAGCCGCAACGTGGTGCCAGGCAGTGTGAAATTCTCCATCGACTTTCGCAATATGACCGACGCCGAGGTGGACAAAATGGATGCGGCGCTGAAGGCGTACATTGCGCAGACCGTTGAAAAAACCGGGCTGAGCATAACGCTGCAACAGGTTTCACATTATCCTGCCGCGCCATTCCATCCGGAATGTAAAGAGGCGGTACGGCATGCAGCGCAAAAACTAGGCTACTCTTCTATGGATATCGTTTCAGGCGCCGGACATGACGCAGTTTATATGAGCATGCTCGCACCTACCGGAATGATTTTTATTCCCTGCAAAGATGGCATCAGTCACAATGAGATAGAATATTCAGCACCAGAACAGGTCACGGCCGGGGCAAATGTCTTGTTACACGCTATGCTGGAAAAAGCCGGAGTTGTCTCCCGGTCATAACCGGGTTCCCCTCATTAAAAACCCGGTTGCAGGCAATCGGGTTATTTTTTTAGCGAACTGAACATTTTTTCAGAAAACCGGCTTAATAATGCCCTGTAAACGTAGATGGGATTTGACTTAAGTCCCTAAGAAGTTTACAAAAGATACTGCCTTCTGTAAGACCCACATGCGTCTTTGCCATTTTCGTCCAGGCTTCCCTTTCATCGGTAAGAGAAAATGCTGGGGGATTAACCGGTTACATACCTGTTTAACCGGGTTTTGATATCTACAGGCATCTGTATGGAGTATCCAATGTTTTCTTTTGTCGCCCGCCAGGCGATTTTTGACGAAAATATGAACACAGTCGGTTATGAGCTGTTGTTCAGAGACAGCATGACGAACCGGTTTCCCGATGTTACTCCGGAATATGCCACTGCCCAAATTATCGTAGAACAATTTCTTGGTGCGCCGCTGGGTCGCCTCAAGGAATACAGCGCGATCTTCGTTAACTTCCCCTATGAACTGTTAATACAGGGCATGGCGGAGACCTTGCCCAAAGATCGTGTGATTGTGGAAATACTCGAAACGGCTGAACCCACGCCACGTCTGCTTAAGACCGTAAAACAGCTTTATCAGCACGGTTTTCGTATCGCCCTGGACGATTTTGAACTCGGCGATACATGGAACGATTTTCTACCCTATGTCAGCATCATCAAATTTGATGTGCGCATGAGCACGCCGGAAGAGATCAAAGAGTACATAGAAAGCAAAGCTGAGCTGCTCAAGGGCACAGTCTTTCTGGCCGAAAAGGTTGAAACGCAGGAAGAGTATGAGTGCTACCGCAACCTCGGCTGCACTCTCTTTCAAGGGCACTTTTTCAGCAAGCCAGTCATTCACGCTAACAACAAGCTTATCCAGAATCAGTCCGTAACCTTAAAGCTGATGAAGGAAGTGAACACTGACTCACCGGACTTCGCCAGAATCGAAGCGCTGCTAAAACAGGACCTTGCGCTCTCTTTCAAGCTGATGCGTTATGCGCAGAACATCGTCTTCAACGCGCGCGGCATTAAAAACTTTCGCAGTCAGTCGCTCAAAGACATCATCTTTTATCTTGGCGCCAATGAGCTACGCCGGTTCGTGCTGGTGGCTTGCCTGACGTCGGTGAATGTCGGCAAGACCGATGAAATCTACCACCGCTGCCTGATTCGCGGAAAGTTCTGCGAGCTGGCTGCCGCCCGTTCCATCAGCCGTCATTCATCGGACGATGCCTTTATTGTGGGCCTGTTCTCGCAACTGGACGATATTTTCGAAATGCCGATGGCGGATTTGATTGGCCAGATTGACGTCTCAAGCAATGTAATGATGGCGCTTAAAGAGAAACGTGGCCCGCTCTATCCTTATCTGCACCTGGCGCAACTGTATGAAAACCATAAATGGGAAGATGTCAGCGCGCTGGGTCATCGGCTCGGCTTTAACCGCAGCGTGGTTGCTGAATTGATTACCACGGCGACACAGTGGGCAGATGATATCCCTACTGGCATTACCAGCTAAATCCTGCCGGGTTTGTAAATGGCGCGCATTAAGACACGTTCTACAAACCCGCCTCTTCTCTCACAAGGCGCGCATTTATTTTACTTAGGAATAAATCTACTTGTACCATTCACGAAGATGGTTGAAAAATACTATTCGCTCCGTTTTCACTTCCTAATTATTACGGAAATCGCTAATCTTTCCTGACCACTGAAATATATTTAGCGCGTAAATGCATTTTATTAATGCCATAACCAAGACTTATTTTTACCATATAATCCTTAACACAAAAAACACAATCGAGATTAAAAACCATTAATTAGACAAAAAACAGGATAAATATTTTAGTATAAAAAGATGAAGATTTTGTGAGCCAGGACTTAATTCAAACCAGCTTAACCATGTAAAGACTCACCAGTTACAAAATAAATAAAATTTTACACTAACAATAATCGATAGCTTAGCATTTTGCTTTGATTCTATGGTTTAATGAAATAAAGTTGATTAACGAACAAAAAAATCAATAATATCCCCCCCATCAGCAACACAGTGAAGAATTATGATTAAGCAGGCAGGATCGCCAGTCAGTCTTAATTACCCCTTCCAGGAAGAGAAGGAAGACTAGGGACAATGGTCAAATTAACAGTATATGGATATCGTCTTGGCGAACACAACGAAGTTGAGTTCCTGCCGTTCAAAAGATGCCTCCTGCTTCCCGAAACACCGGGAAAAGCGGTTGAATACCTCAGGCCGACCATGGCAAACCTGCTGGAATACCTGTTGGCGCATGCTGTTGGTGAAATTGTCCCGGATAAAATGCTGCAAATACAGGTATGGGAAAAAAACGGACTGAGTTGCTCCAGCCAGCGTTTGTGGCAGGTAATGCATAATCTAAAAAACAAACTGGCGCTAGTCGGCTTGCCCGACAACTTTATTATGCGTATTACTGGCAAAGGTTACATGATTGCTAATGAGATGGTTATGGAGTTGTATTGTAAACGCAAACAATTTTCTGAAAATGGCGCGGAGTATCCACTGCAGCGCACAAAAACATTTAAATCATCCATCAACGTGATGCTTGAATAAAAAATATCAGCAACACGAATAATATTCACCCCATGACAGGTGAGAACAAAATAATTCTAACAAACAATATTTCTGGGACTGAATATCACTGACCACAGCATTCAGGAAAGCAGTAACCATAAGAGGGTTACAATTGGGAAAATAAACCCCTGAATATCCATAAGGAAACAGGAAATCATTAGCGCTTGTGGAACAGGTTGCTAATTATCAACAACGACGTTGTTTAGTTCATATCAAAGGGAATACTTATGAAAAAAGTACTTTTAGCAGCATCTATTGCATCTGCGCTGTCATTGTTTAACGTGGCTCAGGCTGCAAGCTCCGGCACCATCGATTTTAATGGTGAAATTACTGACGCCACCTGTGATGTCGTCCTGAATGGCGGCACCAGTGCCAGCGGTACAGTAACATTGCCGACTATCTCTAAAAGTTTGCTTTCTGCAGCAGCTGGTACAACCAAAACCGCGGGTCAAACCAGGTTTACGCTTGATGCAAAAAACTGTGTCTTAGGCACCTCGGGTAAAACGAAAGTTCAGGCTTTCTTTAAGTCCTCGGCTGCGAATGTAGATACCACTAGCGGCTATCTGCTTAACAAAACAGGTACAGCAAAAGATGTTCAATTGCGTTTAAGTTACTTCACTACGGGTAACATTATTGACGTAAACAGCAACGCGTTGGCATCAGGTAGCGCAGAGTTTGTCACGATTACAAGCGGCAATACTGCAACCATGCCATTTAGCGTTGAATATATCACCAATAACAATGGCACAGGTGCTAATGCACTGACCTCTGGTACCGTTAAAGGTCAGGTTGAGTACGAACTGCAATACGATTAATCACTGCATTCGGGGAGCGATTTTCGCTCCCTCCTTTTTCTTAAGGAACTGGGTATGTCTTATTACGCCAAAACAGTAATGGTTGCCATAGGGGCAATAATTTTCTCCGGATTCAGTACCATTGCCTGGGGAAGCGTGGTCGTTAACAGTACTCGCGTAATTTACCAGGCCAATAAAAAAGAAGTTACCGTTACTTTAACTAACCAGAACACAACCCCGGTATTAATTCAGAACTGGATTGAAACAGACAGTGAGAATAGAGAGTCAGCAACTAAAAATGTACCATTTGTCTTAACACCACCAATCAACCGAGTGGATGCAGGCAAAGGACAAACATTACGCATTAGCTATCTTGGCAGTCCAGCCTTACCGCAGGACCGGGAATCTGTATTCTGGTTAAATATTCTGGAAGTCCCAGCTAAAGCTAAAGACGTTAATGAAGAACAAAGCAAACTGAATATTGCCTTTCGTACACGAATAAAATTATTTTATCGGCCAAATGGTCTCCCTGGCACAGCAACACAGGCAATGGAGAATCTACATTGGGCCATTAAAGGCAATGGTGTCAATGTAACGAACCCTTCAAAATATTATGTTTCGCTTTTTGACGTCACTTATAAATCTGGTGGTAAAAAATTCGATACCAAAGGGTTTATGCTTGCCCCAGGTGCAACGGGATTTTATCAGTTCAAAGGTATTAGCGTAACCAATATAAATGACCTGAGTTATACTGCCGTTAATGATTATGGTGCCAACGTGCAATATAAAGCCAAACCTTAAGGCTAAATAACCCCATTAAATAATAAAAGCCATTCATACGACAACAATTACGGCTTTTGCTTTTCAGGGAAAGATACCGCTTTTCAGGAGTTATTATGGAAAGATCGACAACTCATCATCAATTTGTGGGGCCTAAAAGCCGATTATCGCCACTCGCGTTGATGGTGATGATGGCATTTCCAGTCATAGCCGCGGAAGAAACTGACGATAAATCGCGTGCATACGCACGAAATGTTGTGGAATTTGAATCTGACTTATTACGTCTGGATAATGGTAGTAAAGTTGACCTTAGCCGGTTCAGCTACGGCTCCAGCGCCTCTCCAGGTATCTACCGGGTCAATATCTCTGTCAACGGCGAAGAAGTTGCCCAGGAAGAGGTGGAATTCAAGGCGGGTGACAATCGCCAGGTTTACCCGTGCCTAACGCCACGTCTGATTCAATTAATCAACTTCAACGAGGATAAACTCCCTTCCGAGGTGAAACAGGCATTAAGCTCGCCCGCCACCTGTAGCAACCTGGTGTCGGTTATTCCGGAAGCCAAATTCGAGTTCGACAGCGGTGACCAGCAGCTCAATATCGAAGTACCGCAAATCTATGTGCACCGTACCGCGCGTGGTGCGGTAAACCCGGAACTGTGGGACAGTGGAGTACCGGCATTAATGCTTGGTTATTACGTTAATGGTTATGACTCACAGTACAGCAGCGGAGGGGATTCTCGCTCACTGTATGCGTCATTGAATGCCGGGCTCAATATCGGTGCCTGGTATTTCCGTCATAACGGCTCCTATAACTGGCAAAAAGATATTGGTGGGGAATACAACACCACCAACACCTATGTACAGCGTGATATTGCCCCCATTCTGGGGCGGATAATCCTCGGTGAATACAATACATCGGGGCAGATGTTTAACTCGGTACCGTTTATCGGGGCGCAGGTTTCCAGCGACGATCGCATGTTGCCCGAATCACAACGTGGCTATGCGCCAGACATTCGCGGCATTGCAAAAACAAACGCTAAAGTGACGGTCAAACAGCTTGGCAACATCATTTATGAAACCACGGTTCCGCCTGGCGCTTTTCTGATTAACGATCTCTACCCCGCAGGATATGGGGGCGATCTGGAGGTCACTATTCAGGAGGCAGATGGGACAACACAGCAATATACCATCGCTTATGCATCCGTTGCCCAGTTACTGCGTCCGGGTACTCAGCGCTATAGCATGACCGCAGGCAAGATACGTAATACCGGCATTTCCGATGAGCCGATGATTTATGAAGCCACTTATATGCGCGGTATAAGTAATATTTTTACCGGCTACGGCGGCGTGCAGGTTAGCGAAAATTACCAGGCCTACCAGTTAGGTCTCGCGACCGGTAGCAGGCTTGGTGCGATTGCCATTGATGCAACCCAGTCGACAAGCAAGCTGGGTAACAAAGCTGGCGGGACCAAATCCGGCCAGAGTTACCGTATCACTTACAGTAAACTTATTGATGAAACCAACAGTAACATTACCCTCGCGGCGTACCGCTATTCGACTGCGGGTTATATGGATCTGTTGACCGCATTACAAACCCGAGATGCCGCTCAAAACGGCTATGATCCCAACAATATCTGGCGTTCGAAAAATCGCTTTACCGTTAGCGTCAACCAGGGATTACCAGAACCCTGGGGGAATATTTACCTCAGTGCCACACTGGAAAATTACTGGAACAGCGGACAGGGCTATAACAAGCAATATCAGATGGGCTACTCCAATAACTGGAAGCGAGTGAATTACAGTGTCAACGTTAGTCGCAGCCAGTCCTCGAATGGCAATGAACAAACTAACTGGTACCTGAACTTATCATTTCCGTTATGGGACGCATGGGAATCTCATACACCTTATATGAGTCTGCGCTATAACCAGGATAATAACGGCGGGAAAAGTGAGCAGGCAATGATCTCCGGAACACTGGGCGATCAAAACCAGTATAACTATAACCTGAGCGGTAGCCACGATTCCCAAAGTGGTACCTCTGCGAATATCGGTGGGGGCTGGACCAGTAGCATCGCGACAATCAATGGCGGCTATAGCACAGGTAAAAATTACCATAGCACGTCGTTGGGTTTAAGCGGAGCGCTGGTTGCCCACTCCGGTGGCGTCACGCTCACCCCTTATAACAGCGATACCTACGCGCTGATTGAGGCAAAAGACGCCAAAGGAGCAAAAATTTCTGGCTATGCGGGAACATCTGTCGACCGCTTTGGTTATGCACTTTTCCCATCGTTGTCACCTTATCAGATGAACAGTGTATCCATTGATCCGGAAGGGTCTTCATTGGACGTGGAGTTTGAAAACACCGCTCAGAAAATTGCACCGCGTTCCGGCGCGATTGTAAAAGTGAAGTTCAATACTAACAAAGGCTCACCGGTACTGATTGCCTCTTCATTTGCGGGAGAAAATCTGCCGTTTGGCGCCGATGTTCTGGATGAAAGCAACGCATCAGTGGGCATTGTCAACCAGGCCGGGGCCATTTACGCCCGCGTGAGAGAAGACAAAGGAACGTTGCTGGTTAAATGGGGTAATGACATCGGTTCCAGCTGTAAAGTGAGCTATATGCTGGCCCCAACGACGGGTGATAGCCAGGCCAGCCACATCCAGCAATTTACAAGCCCATGTACGCCAGTTCAGGGACCAGTCAGCAGTGGTCCACGCACCGAAATGGCCAGTACGCACTAACTGAAAACCTGAATCTGCTTTTTGAAATGCATCCACCACGTTGAGTGATGGATGCATTTTTTATTTATAAACAACGAGTTATTTATGACCTTAACGTTACTTCAATTTATATAACCTTAAGCTATATAAACAGGTAAAATTTTACTGCAATTTTTATAGCAATCTCATTTGTAAAGACGGCCTTCCCTGTCTAATTTTATCTGGCAAAACAAAACACTCCCCGACACTCTCGGGAAGTAATCAGCCTCTTTTTCACAGGTCATTTGTTGATGAGCGTTCATGAAATGGATATCGATACCGAATCTCCCGCAGTCCCCCATCTGGACGCTAAAACCAGCGAGCAGCAGGTTATCGCCGGGATCCGCACAACGCTGTCGGCCCGTAAATCCATGGTAACGAATAAGGACATCATTCTGGAGTTGCTGGTAAAACTGGAAACTGAAAAGGACATTGCAAAACTGGACATGTACAGAAGTGCACTTGAACGTGTAGTTCATGCCACGCCGGATGATATCTAATCTCTGCGTCTCGTTTCCTCCGCTTACGGGTGGAGGTTTTTTCTCCTTGCCGTCTTCGCCACTCCCTTTTAGCCCACCTGAGATAAAAAACCTCAATATTTATAAGCTTTTTCTCCTCTCATTCACTATCCATGAAAAATATTTATATATATGGCTTTTATAATCACGCTATTTATTTTTAAAAGGCTTTTGTAACGAATGGCCATATGGTCTCCCCTTCTGAAGCCAAGGATTTATCTTCAGAAGGGGTATTTTTTGAACCGTCGGTCAGTATCGACTCACCCGGCATGTGTGTCCGCAGCAACAACCCGATTACGTCCCTGCTTTTTCGCCGCATACAGCGCAGTATCGGCTTTACCGATCAGCGCGCTGGCAATCATATGTTGCGGCTTGTCCTCAGAAAAGATGCTCTCACAATCGAGCGTTGCCACACCAATGCTGATCGTTAAGAAACCCATCGGGCTTGCGGCATGCGGCAATTTCAGCGCGTTGATTTGCTTACGCAGACGCTCGGCAATGGATAATGCAGCCGATTTATTGGTATCCGGTAATATCACCAGAAACTCTTCGCCACCATAGCGGCTGACATTAGCATCCGGATGAACCAGAGAAGTGACCAGCGCCTTCGCGACGATTTGCAGGCACTCATCTCCCGCCTGATGTCCCTGGCTGTCGTTATAGAGTTTAAAAAAGTCGATATCCACCAGACAGATCGAGAGCGGAAAGTGGCCGTGATAAGAACGTGTGACTTCCGTCAGCAGGCACTCATCCATATACCGGCGATTAAACAAGCCGGTCAGGTGATCGTGCTGAGCATGCCGCTGTAACACCAGATTCGCGCCCGCCAATTTTTGTTCAGCCTGACGACGCGCGGTGATATCCACCCAGGTAATCGACAGCCCCACAACATTACTGCTCGCATCTGTCACAGCAATAGACTGCGCATCGTAGCAGCGGTCATGCCAGATCATTTCGCGACGGGGAATGACCTCGCCCATGTCTGCCAGCGCAAAATCTTCCTCAAAAAGATGCCAGAACTCGGGCATATGCTCGGAAAGATAGCTCTCCGCAAGCTCATGCCCGTCATTGTGCAGCAGATGATTCATCGCTTTATTCGACATCACCAGGCGACCATGACGGTCTATCATGCACAGCGCCACGGGGGTGGTATCGTAGATAGTTTCCAGTTGCAACACGCGCTCGCCCAGGGTCGAGATATTACGATCCACACCCCGATAGCCGCGTAATTCACCGTTTTCATCAAAAAGGGGAACGCCGCTGGTTTCCAGCACCACAATGCGCCCATCGGCACGCTGGTTACGATTCACCAGGCCTGAAAAAGCTCTTTTCTCTTGCACGATCTCCATAAAAGCGCGTCCGACGCGTTCGGCCTCGCCGGGGGGCATAAAATCGAACGGGGTCTTACCAATAACTTCACTCGGCGGATAGCCGAGCAAGCTGGTGACCACATCGGAGGCCCAGGTATAACGTCCTTGCGCATCCACTTCCCATACCCAATCCGAATTTTGATTCAATAAATCATACAGATGCTGTACGTCCACATCCTGGAGAGGCGACGGCTTTTTTTTATCGTTCATGAATGTTATCCGCATGTCCAAAAACCGCCCGGACAGCAAGGGCAAAGTGGTGTTGACGCCAGACTACACGTTTCAGCGAAGCGCTAAACTCACTATCATTGATACAGTAAATGTTAACGTTTTACTAATTCACTGTAACGATAACAACGCAGAAAAAGCTGAAACGGGCCCGGTTGCCAGCGAGACCTGTGAAGCACGCGGTAAAGATTTTTCACTCACGATCAATGGATGCGCCTGCGAGGGGCTGCTCTCTCCTTTCTTTATTTCTTCGGTTTCTGCGAAACATTTCGCCCCGCCCCGGCTTCAAGGCGTGTCATGTCATACAGCCCAACCGCCGTGATAAGCGCTATCATCACAAACCCCAGCTTAAAGGCCATCCCCTGAATATCGCCATACCCCATATTGTCGCTGATGATCGCGCCTGCGCGAATACTCAGCGCCCCCAGCGTTACCCCCAGGCCGTTAGCCAGTTGCAGCGAGGTACTAAAAAGGGTGTTAGCGGAGCTCATCTCTGCCGCCGGTACCTCGGCAAATGCCAGCGAACTGATGCCGGTAAACTGCATTGAGCGGCTCAGCCCACCGATAAACAACAGCGCGAGAGTAAGCATTTGCGGTGAGTCCGGTGCTAAAAAAGCGCAGAAAAACAGCGACAACACGCAGACAACCCCGTTGCCAATCAAAAGCTTTTTAAAACCGAAACGACGAATCAGCGGCGTCGTGGCAGGCTTCATCGCCAGGTTACCGGCAAAGACCGCCAGCACCAGCGACCCGGCCTCAAACGCGCTCATCCCGAAGCCCACCTGAAACATCAGGGGCAACATAAAGGGCGCGGAACTGATAGTGGCGCGGAGAATAAACCCGCCGCGCATCGTAACGCGAAAAGAGTGTACCGACAGCGAACTCAGGCCAATCAGCGGCGCAGGCGCGCGACGCAAGTGATGAATACTCCACACCAGCGCCAGCAGACCAACGGCGAGCGTAGCCCCGGCGCTAACCATACTCACATGCTGCTGGCTCAACATCTCAAGCCCCGCCACCAGGCACAGCATGGTCAGCCCTGTGGCGATAAAACCCACCACATCGAACGGACGTTTTTCATCAGCCGACAGTCCCGGCATCATTTTCAAGGCCAGAACGATAGCCACCAGCCCCAGCGGCACATTGAGGAAAAAGATCCAGTGCCAGCTCGCATAGGTAGTAATAAAGCCCCCCAGCGGCGGACCAATAATCGGCGCGACCAGCGCAGGCCAGGTCAAAGTGGCGATGGCTTTAATCAACTGCTCTTTCGGCGTGGTACGCAAAACAACGAGACGCCCTACCGGCACCATCATTGCGCCCCCCACCCCTTGCAGGATGCGCATCAGCACAAAGCCGGTGACGTTATTTGTCAGGCCGCAAAGCAAAGACGCCACGGTAAAAATCAGCAGCGCCAGACTAAAAACCGTCCGTGCGCCAAAGCGTTCCGCCACCCAGCCGCTGGCCGGAATCAGCATCGCCAGCGTCAACAAATAGGCACTAATACCGATATTCAAATCGATAGCGGAAACACCAAAGGCTTTCGCCATGTCCGGCAGGGCAGTCGCAATCACCGTGCCATCAAGAAACTCCATAAAAAACGCGCTGGCGACCAGCAATGCCACCCCGGAAATCCGCCCGGAACGGGTCACTTTTTCCCGTGGCGTTTGCGTCTGGGTTGTCTCAGACGAGGCCATAACGTGTCCTCAACATGGATAACCTCTACTACCTGGCAGAGGTCTGACAAGAATAGAAAGTTGTTATACCAAAAATGCAAGCCGCCCGATAACCCAATTTCTTGTTGAGTGTCCGCAGATTGATATTTTGCAATTTATCGATCTCCGTCTTCGTCGATTTCCTCTGGCGCAAGCTGACACAAATGTCAGTAAAATGTCAGCCAGGTGTTGGCAATAACGCGATAAAATCCCCTGTATCATCACATTTGTCCTTTGCGACAAAGGAAGAGCACAATGCGACTTTTGCTGGTCGAAGACGAGGAAAAAACCTCGTCCTATATTTATCGTGCGCTCAGCGAACTGGGTTTTACCGTTGACGTCGCCGCCAGCGGTACAGAAGGTTTGCACCTGGCGGTTGAATTTGACTATGAGGCCATCATTCTCGACGTCATGCTGCCAGGTCTTGACGGTTACAGCGTGTTAAAAGGGCTACGTGCCAGTAAAAACACACCGGTGCTGATGCTTTCTGCCCGCGGCTCCGTCGATGAACGGGTTAAAGGGCTGCGTCAGGGGGCAGACGATTATCTTCCCAAACCGTTTTCCCTGATTGAACTTGTCGCCCGTATTCAGGCCTTGTTGCGCCGCCGATCCAGTGATGGTGCTGACACCACGCAGTTGCAGATCCATGATTTACATCTCGACCTGCTCGCCCGTCGCGTCTCACGCGCCGGAGACCGTCTTGAGTTGACAGCCAAAGAGTTTGCCCTGTTGAGCCTGCTCGCCCGCCATAAAGGTGAAATCCTCTCCAAAATGATGATTGCGGAACAGGTATGGGATATGAATTTTGACAGCGATGCCAACGTTGTGGAGGTGGCGATTAAACGCCTGCGGGCCAAAGTGGACGCCCCCTACCCCGTAAAACTGCTGCATACCGTCCGGGGCATGGGATATGTCCTTGAAACACGGCCCGAGAGCCCCGCTAAATAGAGTCTGTCTATGCTCAAACGTTCGATTTCAGGACGCCTTGCATTAATGTTTGCCCTCGCCTCCGTGCTTATCGTCTCGGCGATCGGTTTTCTGCTGCGCAGCACCCTGCATGAATCCTTACAAAAACAGATGCACAACGAGCTGCTTTTCAGGGAATCGCTAATGGAGCCGTGGCTGCTATCGCGCACCACGCTGCACAGTTGGCAAATGCTCGCCACTAAGCTCGCCGATATGACCACGGCGGAAGGCGGACGCGTACAGTACTGGGTTCTCAGCGATGATCCCCGCTTTCAGGTGGGCGGCGAGCCACCGCAAGGGGTCAACTGGACGACACTCGCCGACGGATTTAGCGAAGCGCCGGGGGCCACGAAAGAGTCCTGTTCGCTCTTTATTCTGGTCAAATTAATTCCGGCGCGGGGTGAACGCCCGGCGATCCGCTATGTGATAGCTATCGATTCCACGCCTTATATGGGCACGCTGGAAGAGTTTACCCGCACGCTGCTGCTGATCACCGCCCTCGGGGTGATACTGGTTGCCGTGTTAGGTTTTATGATTGCACGATTTGGCATGCGCCCGGTGAATACAATGAGCGAGCAGGCGCACAAACTTGCCCCCGGCGATCACGGACAGCGCCTCGACACCACAACCCTGCCGGATGAACTGCAAACGCTGGCGGAAGCATTCAACGGTGTGCTGGAACGCCAGGAAGTGGCCTGGCGGCAACTGGAAAGTTTCAACGCTGACGTCGCCCACGAGCTGCGCACACCGCTGACTAACCTGATAGGCCAGACACAACTGGGATTATCCCGCGAACGTTCCGTCAGTGAACTGGAAGATTTACTGGAATCCAATCTGGAAGAACTGGCGCGAATGACCTCGATTGTCAATGACATGCTCTTTCTCTCACATGCCCAGGCCGGGGAACATGCCACGCAACTTACCGAGGTATCGCTGCGCGAGGAGGCATGGAAGACGGCGGAATATGTCGAACCCTCCTTCGCTGAGAAGAACCTCACTATCAACGTGGAAGGCGATATCATTGCCTGTATCGACCGTCGGCTGTTCCATCGTTCGCTGGCAAACCTGCTGGAAAATGGGGCTCGCCATGCAAAACCGAATACCACGGTGACCGTTTCCATTCGCCAGCGGCATGAGCATGCGATCATAGCTGTCGCCAACGTGGGCGAGCCGATCGCCGCAGAACACCTGGAGCGTCTGTTTGAGCGTTTTTATCGTATCGACTCGTCCCGCACGCGCAGCGATACGCATCATGGTCTGGGATTATCCATTGTTCGTGCGGTCGCACTGATGCACCGTGGCGATGTGTTTGTTCGTAGTGAAAACGGCATCAATACTTTTGGTCTGTCACTGGCAATCGGTAAAACAGATACTGTTGCGCCAGGTGACAAACCGGCGCTTGATGAGCAGACACAGCTTAAAAACGCCTGAACAGAAAAGCAAACAGGAGGCTAAGCCTCCTGTTTTTCGACTTATTTGTAGATAACCGCCACGCCGTGCATCTGGTTTTCGCCCCCGGCCGCCACGATGCGATACGAACCTGCTCCCGCCGCTTCGGCTTTTTGTGCCAGCTCCTCATGCAAACCAGACAGCGTTGTCGCGCCCGATGCCGACACCGAACCCATTTTTTGCAGACCGCTACCAGACTCTACAGGGACCGCCGCCAGCGCACCGGCGGAAAACAGGCCAACTATCATTGCGCTCATAATGCCTTTCGTCATCTTCATGTTTCCACCTCGCAAAGAGAATAGTCAGGAATATCCGCTGACATGAATGATTTTAGAAAGGCTGGCTGTCAGTTCACTGACGCCAAAATAACAGATACGTCAGATAACAAAAATATACATTTATTTTAATTTATCCTTTAAATATTCTTATTATCAGAATTTGTTTGCTCCTCTGAAATACGACAAATATAAAAATAACTCGCCAGTATTTTCAGCATTTATTCATCGATCACCCGCCAGGGCTTGCCACCCGCCGCGTTGTTCACAAACCTGACAGGAATGTCATTTTCACGTCACGCTAACGACAGCCACGCTGATTTAAACTCAGCTTCCTGGGTAATACGTCGGGCAATTATGTTGCGCTTTTTCTTGCTGTTAAAAGAGACGACGCGCATTCATATTTAGCAAAGAGGGCATATATTATGGCCATGCAAAAATCGGTTATCCTCGATATTCAGACATGGATTGATAATAATATTGACAAACCTTTACGGATTAATGATGTTGCCCACCGGGCAGGTTATTCCAAATGGCATTTACAGCGCCTCTTTCATCAGATTATTGATATTCCGTTAGGTGTGTATATTCGCAACAAAAAGCTGGAAGGCGCCGCCCACGACCTGAGCGTGACAAAGGAGTCGATCATCACCATCTCCACCCGCTACGGCTTCGACTCCCAGCAAACTTTTACCCGGGTTTTTACCCGCAAATACAGTATGCCGCCGGGCGCATGGCGTCGCTATCATCAATCGGGTGAGGAGTAGGTCCCTCACCCGCTATCGCGCCCGGATAAGGCGTTTATGCCACTATCCGGGACAACCCCCGTATGGCCGAAGCTACACGGCTACGGTACGGAACACGCTCATCAGCGTGACCAGATGCTGCGCCTGATCGCGCAGATCTTCCGCCGCCGTATTTGACGCCCCCACCAGCGCCGCGTTTTGCTGCGTCACTTTATCCAGTTGGGTAATCGCTTCATTCACCTGTCCGACACCTGATTCCTGCTCACGCGTCGTCACGCCAATCTCGTCGATCATCCCCGCCACATGGTGCGACTGCCGCACCAGTTCGCCAATGGTCGCGCCCGCGTGATTCACCAGCGCCGTGCCATTATCCACACGCTCGATGCTATCCATAATCAGGGCCTTTATCTCTTTTGCCGCAGACGCCGACCGCTGGGCCAGCGAACGCACCTCGCCCGCCACCACCGCGAAACCCCGGCCCTGTTCCCCAGCCCGCGCCGCCTCTACCGCGGCGTTCAGGGCGAGGATATTGGTCTGGAAGGTAATGCTGTCAATTACCGAAATGATCTCACTGATTTTGCGGGAACTTTGGCTGATCTCATCCATCGTACGCACGATATTCTCAATCGCCTCGCCCCCTTTTGCGGCAATTTCGCTGGCCGTTGCCGCCTGCTGATTGGTGGCCCGCACCGTATCGGCATTCTGGCGAATCGCCTGGCCGATTTGTTCCATGGATGCGGCCGTCTGCTGCAAACTGGCCGCCTGCTGTTCGGTACGCTGGCTCAGGTCAGTACTGCCCTCCGCCACACCATTTGCCCCCGCCGAGATCGACTCACTGCTTTCCCGCACCTGGTTGACGATACCGCTCAGGCTTTGTCGCATCTCATCCATCCCTGCCAGCAAACTGGTGCTGTCATCCGGGGCAAGCGTAATCCGGGTGGCCAGATTTCCCTGCGCAATTTCATGGACGACCTGCAGTGCATAAGCGGGTTCTCCCCCCAGTTGTCGCTTGATGTAGCGCGTGGAAAGCCAGGCAATGGCGATCCCCAGTAACGCCGCCACCACAGCAATCATCAGCAGGGCGTCGCCAGCGGATCGGGCGCTTGCGGTGGAGGCAGCCGCCGCTGAAGTCGTGCTGGCCTGCTGGGTCTGGATCATGGCGGAAATCTCTTCAAACAGGCGAATCTGTAACGGCTGCATCTTCTCGACCGCCAGCGACTGGGCATCCAGCATCTGGCCATTCTTCGCCAGCCCCACGGTCTGGCGCACAACATTCACGTACTCCACCTGTGTGGCTTTAAAATTGTTCAGCATGTTCTGTGCGTCAGTATCCTGCACATTCGCCTGCAACTGCGCCACCAGTTCGTCGTTGCGTTTAATCGACAGTTCGGTCAGCTTTTCCTCTTCCATCTGGCTCTTTTCATCATCCTGAAACACCATGATGAATGTCGCCTTAGTGGCATTATTGAGGTTGTCCTTTAATGCCTGCATCGACAGCAGATTGGTCAAATGGTACTTCTCGTAGAATTCAATATGTTTACTGGTGTTATTCAATTCAGCCCGACCAAAAATCGCCACCAACAAACCGATCGCAATAATCGCGGCAAAACCGGTGCCCAGCAGCGCCCCCAGAGAGAAATGTCTTTTTACTCGCATATATCCCTCGATAAATGAATTCCGAAACCCCTTAACGGCGAAAACACACGCGTATCAGCCCCGCAGAAGGCAACTGCAAGCGCACGAATGCGTAATAGCGAACAGGGTTAATATACGTAGCGTAAAAAACCGGGGAAAATATGAAATAGCGATGGTTTGACCAGGTGGACAGGTTGCGCCACAACAGACATGGTGGCACATTGTCCTGAGCAAAAAAGGGGGAACAGTCAGTATATTAAAAACTTATTTTTCATAAAGTTACAAAAATTCAACTAAACGGTAACATCAGCAAACTAATAACGCCATTGCTCGCTCATCCCTGAGCCCTTTTGCACGGCCTGTTTGGAGATTTCTCAATAACCCATTAATCAACCAACTCCTCCATACGATCGATGGCAAATTTTAATATTTTCTCTGCGTCAATGGCGGCGTACGGATAGCCAGCAATAACCTCAATATGCTGGCCTTCTTTAATCGCTTTTTTCAGTTCTTCTTTTTTATATTGAATATGCGGTGCCACCAGAAAACAATCAAAGGCAGGCGCCACACTGGCAAATGCCTCAGCCCCTATTCCGCTAATTTGAATCTGATACCGATTTGCATCTGCAACATCCTGCATTTTTTTGGCCAGCGTTACCGCCGTGTTACCAAACAGGCAACATATTAATAACCTTTTCATGGTAGTGCCCTCCTGGAAGTTACCGATACGCTATGCCTGCCCTGGCTTAAAAAATGCGCCCTACATCATGTTTACGAATATATTTGATTAATATTTAATCAACCTGAGCAAATTCTCCGCATAAACACCTCTCCTCCTCCAGGTCGATCAGCGGTAACATCTGAGATGAGAATAAGATACACTTCCGATTTATAAACCGTATGATGGCCGTTTTTATACGCGCGTAGCGTCATCCCGGGGTCAGGCGGGGGAAGCCCGCAGCATAGAATGTGGGCAAGGCTCTCGCCGTAGCAGCGAAATAATGCATCTGGTTAGCAGCCGTCGCCAGATGGATATTCATCATTACCTGCGGGCTGCACAGAACAATAAGGAGATTGACATGCTGGAGAAATTGCGTACCCGTGAGGGTAAAAAATTCCTTATCGCCGTCGCGATTGTTTTTATGGTCGCCGTGTCGGTTATCTCAGAAGCCGCCTTCCAGGGCGTGGTGGATCAGTACGATTTGCCGATGGACGAGTGGTCGGTGTCGATGTTTGTGATTCAGGGCGCGTGGGTGTTTATTTACAGCCTGATGTTTACCATCATCGGTTCGCTGCCCTTCGCGTTTTGGTTCCTTGGACCAAAGGATGATCGCGGTTAGGTTCGGTGCTGGTTTCCCCGGATGGCGGCGTAAACGCCTTATCCGGGCTACCAAGCGTTCAGGCCGCACGAAACAGCCCCTCTCCCCTGGGGCTGAGGAATCCCCACAAAAATGCGAGCACGATCGGTTCCCTCTCCCTGAGGGAGAGGGCCGGGGTGAGGGCATCAGACCGCACAACAACCCGCCCTACCTCACTTCACCCGCCGATATCCACCCCGCTCAACGCACAGAGCAGCGCATCCACCTTTGGCAATAGCTGCTTACGGCGCGGCCATACCAGCGTCAACGCCAGCCCGTCGGGCTGAACATGCGGCAAAATTATCTCCAGTTCCCCGCGCGCAAGGGCATCGCGAATTAGCCATGTCGGCATCTGGGCAACGCCTAACCCGCTACGCACCGCCTGTAACTGGGCATCCACATCCCCCAGCGCCATATGGTAGGGCACGGTACGCCAGTCCGGATACCCATCCTCGGTGATAAGCTGCCACGGCTTACTGCTGCCATCGACGCGCTCGTACAAAATGGCCCTATGCTGCAACAGCGCCTCGACGCTTTCCGGGTGCCCCTCGCGCGCCAGATACGCGGGTGAAGCGCAAAACACCATCTTCTCTCGCCCCAGTTGCCGATATCCCAGCGACGCAGGCATCTCCGCCGTTTTGCCAATCCGCACCGCAACATCAATCCCTTCATCAAACAGATCCACGAAACGGTCAGAAAACGTCATGCTGATATCAATCTCCGGATGCTGCTGGCAAAACGTAATCAATAACGGCATTACGCACAGCCTGCCATAGGTATTCGGCACGGCCAGCCGCAGCCGCCCGGACGGAATACTGCGTTGCGCCGCCAGTACCGATTCCGCCTCCGCCAGCTCTTCCATAATGCGAATACAGGTCTGGTAATACGCGTGCCCGGCGTCGGTCAATTTCAGGCGTCGGGTTGTCCGCTCCAGCAACGTTGAGCCCAGCCGCGCCTCCAGCCGACTCACGCTTTTACTGATGGCAGAGCCGGTCACATGCAAGCGCTCCGCCGCCGCGGCAAAGCTCCCCCCTTCTATACTGGCAACAAAGGGGACAATGTCCTTCAGTCGTTGATCGTGCATCGATTCGTGAACTCAGGTTAGGAATGATGTGAATTAATGCCAGAAATAAGAACAAAATTCTCGATTAGTCTACTCATAACGTTTACGCATGAGGAGAGTGAAATGCAAAAAGAGGCACTGATTGTCGGCATCAGCGGGGTGATTGGCCGCGCGCTGGCGCAAAAGCTGATGCAGGAAGGCTGGAAGGTCTCTGGTCTGTCACGCGGGCGCGGCGCGGTGCCGGAAGGCTGCACCCGTCTGACCGCCGATTTGACGGACCCGCAAGCAGTGAATACGGCGCTGGCGGGTATAAAGCCCGACGCACTGTTTTTCAGCGTCTGGTCGCGTCAGGCAAATGAAAAAGAGAACATCCGCGTCAACGGCGCGATGGTCAAAAACGTGATTGAGGCACTGGGTGACCGCCTGAACGGCGCGCATGTCGCACTGGTTACCGGGCTAAAACACTACCTTGGTCCGTTCGAGGCCTATGGCAAAGGCGCCGTACCGGTTACGCCTTTCCGTGAAGAACAGGGGCGCCAGCCCGTGGATAATTTCTATTATGCTCAGGAAGATGAAATCTTTGCCGGCGCGGAAAAATACGGTTATCGCTGGAGTGTGCACCGTCCGCACACCATCATCGGTTATGCGGTTGGTAACGCAATGAACATGGGTCTGACTCTGGCAGTCTACGCCACCCTGTGCCGGGAAAAAGGCTGGCCGTTTATTTTCCCGGGCTCGCCGGAACAATGGCATGGCGTCTCCGACGTCACAGATGCAAACCTGCTGGCCGAGCAGCTCGCCTGGGCGGCACAAAGCCCGGATGCGGCAAACGAAGATTTTAATGCGGTTAACGGCGACGTGTTCCGCTGGAACTGGCTGTGGCCGCGCCTGGCCGCCTATTTTGGCATCGAGTCTGGCGGAAATCCGCAGACCATGATGCCGCTGGAAGGACGGATGCAGGAAGCTGCCGCCGCATGGCGCGAGATTGCCGCCCGCTACTCGCTTGTCGAGCACGATATCAGCCGCCTGGCCTCCTGGTGGCACACTGATGCGGACCTCGGTCGCCCAATGGAAGCCTTCACCGACATGAGCAAAAGCCGCAAGGCCGGGTTTACCGGCTACCGGGCCACACTGGATTCGTTTACCCACCTGTTTGATACGTTGAAGGCGGAAAAAATTATTCCGGATCGCTAATTTCTTGATGATGAGGCCAGGGGCGAATATCTTCGTCCCTGATTTTTATAATCTGTCGGTCGTGTTGCGCCGTGTGTTGAAAAGTGTTTCTCTCACGATAACAGCCTTTCCCCCCACCATATTGCCTTCTTGAAAATGATAATCGAAAGCATGAATCACAATGTACATATTTTCACTGTGGGTTTACCAAATTTGTTTTTAAATTATCTTAACGTCTTCTTAAACAAGACAATACCACCCTCATTTTTGCACATTCAACATGAAAGGCACGAAGAAGATAAACTCATCTCTTACTAATTGAGGCTAACCGTTTGCAATTCAACATTATTATTTGATGGCACCAAAGCAGTCTCATCATGAAAACATCAAAGCAATAAAAACAATAAAATCAAAAAGTTAAAAACACCAAAAAATAACCACCACCAACCGATGCATTAAATTCCTTAACCTTAAGGTTATCTTAATATTAAAAACGACATTTCTATTCTTCCTGCCAAAAAAAATGATGTGCATCACAAAGTTAACCGTCTCTACCGATATACGGATTTTTACTTAAAGTTTAATTATCTGGTGCCGTTAATACAGATGACTATAAAAACATATTTTGCTTATTAAAACGCTTAGAAAAGGTGAAGTATGAACATTTTCGACGACCAGTACGCGCCGGCTCCTGCTCCTGATACGCATCGCATCATGAAGCAGACGGTGACGCTGGTACTGATGCTTATGGGCTTCATTTTTCTAACGACAATATTTGCGCTCATTCAGACAGAAAATGATCTGGCGCGTAACACCCGCCACCAAACCCGACAACTGCTAATGAAAGCGCTCGACAATCGTCAGGAAAACCTTCGTTTGCATCTTGCCGATAACGCCGCGTGGAACGAGGCCTGGGATAATCTCCATCGCAAGATAGACATAAACTGGGCGTGGGACGAACAAAACCTGGGTAAATCACTGTATTCGAAATTCGGTTACGAAGGCGTGTTTGTTCTCTCCCCTAAAGAAGAAACACGCTACAGCGTCATTGATGGCACTCTTAACCTGGTCCCTTTTGAGGATTGGCTGGGGAAAAACCTTAATACAGAATTAAGCACTGCACTAAAAGTGAACAACGGTACAGCCGTTTCGCGCGTCGTTTTTGCCAATAATGAGTTAATCCTGATTTCAGCAGCCTGGATTACCACTGAGGATAGGGCTGTTCTTGCAAAAGCGCCTGCGGATCATTCTATGATGATCTTTGTTGATAAACTGACGCCTAAAAAACTCGCCGCTATGGGTGAGGAATATGCCATTAAGGATTTGCATCTCCTTGCGTCAAAACCCATACGCCGTCCAGCACATACTGCGGGTTTGTTATGGCCAGTAACAGGGGGTGAAATCTATTTTGAATGGAACAATAAAAATCCCAGTGACACGCTGCTCACATGGGTACTCCCTCTTCTTGTTCTGCTGATGCTCACATCGGTCCTTCTGGCGCTCTCTCTTGTGCGCAAAGGGCTTCTAAAAGCACGACTGAATGACGAAAAAACATTCCTGCTGGAACAAAGCCGCCGGGCGTTCGCCATTAGCGAGCGCCGTTTTCGTGACGTGGTGGAAACAACGACAGACTGGATCTGGGAAGCCGATGAGCTCTTACAACTCACCTGGATATCTGTGCGCTTTCCGGTCATTACCGGTCACCGTATTGATGACTGGATAGGCCGTTCACTGCGGGCATTTCTATCACAAGACAACCCGGCCCTGACCAAATGGCTGGATCTTCCTTATGCAGGTAACTTCCTCACCCTTAACCATTGCAGCTATTTTTCCGCCCAGGGAAACCAACGCTACTGTAATTTGACCCTCAAACGCGTCACCCTGATTGATGGCTCATTGGGGTTTCGTGGTACCGCAACAGATGTCACTCTGGAAGTGGAGGCCAGCGAACGCATTCAGTATTTGTCACACCATGACGAATTAACCGGCCTGCCTAATCGCGTCAGAATGAAAGAGTTCCTTGAAGGCAGACTGCAATCAAAAAATGAATCGAAAAATGCGCTGGCAATGATCAGTGTCGATCTGAACGATTTTAAAACCATTAATGACGTCTACGGTCATACGGTGGGCGATAAGGTACTCAGTGAAGCCTCTAACCGCCTGCGCCACTGCATGCGCAGCATTGATTTAGTTACACGCCAGGGCGGGGACGAATTTATTATTATTGCCGCCGATCTAAACCAGCATGAAGATATTGAACGTTTTTGCTCGCGGATTGTGGAGGAACTGAATCATCCCTTTAATATCTGTGGAAATGAGATTGTCATTGGCGTCAGTATGGGCATTGCCCTGGCCCCACAAGATGCACTCACCGCAAGCGATCTTCTGCGCTATTCTGATATCGCCCTCTACAAAGCGAAAAATGATCCTAATGCGCATTGGGTTTTTTATGAACCTGATATGGCGGAACAAATTGTTCAACGCCGAGAACTGGAGCAAGAACTCCGTGAGGCAATAAAACAGGATCAGTTATTTCTTTTATATCAGCCTCGCTACGATATAAGTCAGCAGAAGATAACGTCACTTGAAGCACTTGTACGCTGGCGGCATCCTACGCATGGGCTTTTTATGCCTGACCAATTTATTCCTCTGGCTGAGGAGACCGGAATAATTATCGCGCTAACAGATTGGGTTCTGACAACAGCGTGTCGCGAGGTGAGAGCTAAATCGGCAGATCTCTCCCTGTCAGTGAATATATCGCCAGTGGAATTTAAGGCCAGCGACATTGTTCTTCGCGTCAAAGCAATACTGGCTAAAACGGGTTTTGACGCTTCGCGTCTCGAACTTGAAGTTACTGAAAACGCTACCCTGAGCAAGCCAGAAAATGCTTTAAAAATCATGCAACAATTAAAAAGTCTCGGTGTCAGACTCTTGATGGATGACTTTGGCACTGGCTATGCTTCACTTAATTATCTACGGAGTTTTCCTTTTGATGGCATCAAACTCGATAAGTCTTTTATTATGGCGATGGGCGACTCTGAGAGTGCAAAAAATATTGTCGAGAAGATTATCGGACTGGGTAAAGATTTTAACCTTGAGGTCACTGCCGAGGGGGTAGAGACATCCTCTCAGTTACAGCAACTTGAAGAGTTCGAATGCGATATTGCACAGGGGTATTTTATTAGCCGCCCAACGACTCTTGATAAAATTGAACTTAACCAAAATTTTAAAAAGAAAAAACCAGCCATAACCGAAGAGGAATTTTAAATCATAGATTTGTGATCGCACGCCAGGATGCAATAACGACTTTAGCGTATATAAATTTTATGTTACCATCATTAACCTTACCAAAACATTATTTACAAGCACAAAACAGAATCTCATCAATGATGTTTTACGCGTGTCGTAAACATCCGTTCGAAGGATAACAATTAGTCTGCGAAATTTAATTTTATGCCTTATTGCATAAAAACTTTAACACCAGGCCTGTTCGATTGGGCTGCTCGTCTGAAAATATATTTTATATTCGGTTACCGGGGGTAGCTATGCAAATCTTACGCGATATTACCATCAGGAAAATGATATTACTGATACTGGTTGTTTTCAGTATTATTTGGGGAATGGCTACCCTGCTTACTTTTTATAATTTTTCCACTATTGATCAGTTACTCACACAAAACGCATCACAGAAGAATGCCTATGCCATGCTGGTTAAAGGCAATGACCAATATTTTCGCACCATGACGCGTATGTTACGGGCAATGGATTATCGTCAGACTGGCGATGAAGAAAACTCAACAAAAACAATGGAATCGGCCGGAAAAGCGCTGGCAATCAGCCAGAATATGCTTGCACAATTTCGCGATGCGCAGCATCCTGGCGTGAGCGATGACGTCATAAAAGCGATGATAAATGACTGGGACGCGTTGCTGACTAACGCCATTGTGCCCATGTACGATGCGGCAAAAAATAATCAGCCGGATAAATTCCGCGAGTTATTTCGTAAAACCTACCCGCCATTAAGCGTGCAGTTTGGTGCAACCGCTGAAAAATATACTCAGGCGATTCAATCTGATGCCATTCTGGTGAAAACCAAAGACCAGATGTCCTATAACAAAATAGTGCTCATCTGCGCATTACTGGCAGGTCTGGTGACGCTCTTATTGACCGATCGCTATTTAGTAAATTACCTGGTTAAACCGCTTGGGATGTTAAAAAATCATCTTGAGTTGCTGACCGCAGGAAAATTAAGTAGCCAGCTTGAGACGTTTGGCCGTAACTGCGCCGGACAGTTGATTCCCTATGTACAAAAAATGCAGGAAAGCCTGCATACAACGGTAAAAACCATCCAGGATAGTTCCGCCAGCATTTTTGCCAACACCAGTGAAATCCGCGGTGGTAATGAAGAATTGTCGAGCCGTACTGAGCAGCAGGCCGCCGCCCTGCAACAAACGGCCGCCAGTATGGAAGAGTTAACCTCTACCGTTAAAAACAACGCCCAGAATGTGCGTGAAGCTCTCAAACTGACTGAGGAAGCACAAAGAACGGCGAAAAGAGGCGGTGACATCACCTCAACGGTGGTGCAAACCATGCACGGGATCACCGACAGTTCGCAAAAAATTTCCGATATCACCAGTGTGATCAACAGTATTTCATTCCAGACCAACCTGCTGGCGCTGAACGCCGCTGTGGAAGCGGCTCGCGCTGGCGAGCAAGGGCGTGGCTTTGCGGTGGTCGCCAGCGAAGTACGCCTGCTGGCGCAGCGTAGTGCGCAGGCGGCAAAAGAGATCGAAGCGTTGATCAGCGAATCAGTCAACCGAGTCAAAACCGGTGCTGAGCAGGTACAGGAGGCTGGCGACGCCATGTCCGTGATCATCCAGTCTGTCGCCCAGGTAAACAGCCTGATGGGTGAAATCTCCGTTGCCTCGGATGAACAAAGCCGTGGTATTGAACAAATCGGGCTGGCGATGACCGAGATGGATGGCGTGACACAACAAAACGCCACGCTGGTACAGGAAGCCACCGCCAATGCGGTCTCTCTTGAGTCCGAAGCGGAAAGATTGAACAAGACCGTCGATCGCTTTGATCTGGGCAACGGTGTGGTTTCCGCCACACGCAGTGCGAAGAAAACCAGCGTGAAGACACATCGCGTACCTTTATCCACCCCAAGTAACGATAACTGGCAGACCTTCTAAGCACGGGTCACTTTCAGAGAAAATGGCCGGGTACACACACCGGCCATTTTTATTTTAAGCTCCTCTCCCCTTCTTCTTTTCCCATCATTCTGCGTTTGCTTGTCATTTCGTATAACTTTGATCGGCTAAAATAACTCTTACAGGCGCGCGTAACCGATACCTGCACAGGCACGCACGCCATTGCCACAACTCCATGCACTCCTGAGGTTTTTGCTATGCAAAATGAAGAACAACGGCTTATTGAGGGGCTTTTCCAGCGTCTGAAACAGGCGGAACAGCAAAGCGGCGCACGGGATAGCCAGGCCGATCATATGATCGCTGAGTTTGTGCGCCAGCAGCCCTCTGCGCCTTACTATATGGCCCAGTCGATGCTGATTCAGGAAGCTGCGCTGAAACGCCTTCATGCACAGATTCAGGATCTCCAGAATGAAGTGGCCTCCCTGAAAAACAGCCAGCAAAGCGGCGGCGGCAGTTTCCTGAGTAGCCTGTTTGGCGGTGGAAAAAGCCAGCCACAGCAGCCAGCCAACAACTGGAACAGCGCGCCGCAACAACAGCCGCCCCAGCAACAGGCGGCGCCCACATATGCGCAACCGGCAGCCCGCTCCGGTGGTTTTATGGCCGGTGCGCTGCAAACCGCAGCTGGGGTGGCCGGTGGGGTCGTGCTGGCCGATATGCTGACCAGTATGTTCCACCACTCCCAGCCACAAGAGATCGTGAACATTATTGAGCAGCCTGTCGAACAGGTCTCAGATGTCGCCGATGATCGGAATTTCACTAACGATTTTCAGGATCAGGACAGCTTCACCAATGCCTCCGACCGCAGCTTCTTTGACCAGGGCAACGACGACAATAGCCGTTTCCTCGATCAGGATGATGACTACGATTTCGGCGGCAATAACGACGACGACAGCTTTATTTGATTAATCGCAATGATGATAATCCCCGCCACATCAGCCCGGTGCGGCGGGGATTTTTTGTCGGTATTTGACTAGGGCAGCATGATGTCGTGATAGAGCGCGGAAAGTCGCTCTCGCAGATAGCGTACCGCTTTGTGCTTACGCGACAGCAAGGTCTGTACGGGCAGCCCCGTCTCAGCGGAAAGGGCTTTGAAGCTGTAATTTTCCAGTTCGGTTTTTTCGAATACCTCGCGTTGGGCCGCAGGAAGCGCCGCCAGCGCGCTTTCCAGTTCATCCCAGAAAATCTCTCTTAAGCGTGCCTCTTCGGGTGTCTGCACATCGCCAAAAAGCACATCATAGAGTTGATCATCAGCCTCCTCGTCGTCCGAAAATAACCACTCCCGCTTTTTGCGTCCGCGGTCGATCATTTCATTGCGCGCCGCGCGAAACAGCCAGGCGGAGACGTTCTCAACCGGTTGTTCGACGTTGATCAATTGCAGCGTCACATCCTGCAAAATATCGTCCACGTCTTCTCGTTGCGGAATACGGCGGCGGATAAAGGCTCTCAGCGTTGTCCGGCACGCTGAGAGCGCATCAAGGAGCCGCACAGTTCGGGCGTTGTCGGCCTTATCCATTATGCTCACGCATTGTCCGACGGCTTCGGTGATTCATTCTCTGTTGGCATGTCAGGGCCACAACGCCAGCCATCGCGTCCCCCCCAACGGTGGCGTTTCTGGAAAAAGGCCTGTCTCTCTTCTTCGCTCATGTTCATCCACCGTTCATGCAATTGACGATGATCGCGCGCCATTCGGAACATCATCGGCCCCATGCCCATGCCGCCAAACAGTACCCGGCATAGCACCAGCAGTCCAAGCGCGGTCCAGAAGCCGATGGTTTTCAGACCAAACAGACCCGGAATAATGGCGTTCCACAGAGTCATCACCACCAGCGTCATCACGACGGCAAAAACAATAAACATCACACCAAACTTACCGGGATGGCGTCGGTGGCTGCCAAATCTTCTCATGTTGTCTCTCCTTCATAGTGTTGTAATCGGGTAGACGAATGAGTGAGAAAAATATTGCTAAAAACTTATGATTTTTTTCAGGCGTCGGGAAAATGGAAACCAATAACCATTGTAATTAAATGATTTGAAATGATTTTTTGTTGAAATGTTAGTTGTTAGATCGTAACCGCGCAAAAACAGCTATTTTTGTGATCCACATCACCTTAATGACGATTTGTTACAGCACTAAAAGCCAAATCTGACTATTCTCGTTTTTAAAGTAGCTCCATGTTTTCATTATTAACGCTCCCTAAATTTAGTGACAGCATAATGACAAAAGGATGACTATAAATATAAATTAAACAAAATTGAGATAGCGACAAAAAAATCTTTACGGTTGCTCAAGCCGCCGTTAAGTTATTTTACCCCTCTCGTGCCAAAATAAACATAAGGCCATGATAAACATAATAAAAATAACAAAAACATCGCCTGCTAATATTTATTTCCTCAACGCCAGTTAAACAGAAACGATCTTAAGTGAACGTTAATGACAATATGCAATCTCTTAAGGTTGAGTTAATAAATACGCCTTAGCCTAGGCAAGTACTATGTACTCTCAACGAAATGAGTCTGCTGCTTCCCTGGTTACAGTGCGAATTCATTGCCAGCAACGGTAAGGAAAAGTAATGCGTGAATTTTTACCCTTCTCACGTCCTTCTATGGGCGACGAAGAATTAACGGCGATTCAGGGCGTTCTGAAGTCGGGTTGGATTACGACAGGTCCCAAAAACCAACAGTTGGAAGAAGCATTTTGCCAGTTGACGGGCAACCAGCATGCCATTGCCCTGAGTTCGGCAACAGCCGGTATGCATGTCACGTTAATGGCGATGGGCATTGGTGCCGGTGATGAGGTGATTACCCCCTCCATGACCTGGGTCTCCACCCTCAATATGATTGTGCTGCTCGGCGCAACCCCGGTCATGATCGACGTTGACCGTGACACGCTGATGGTGACCCCGCAGAGCATTGAGGCCGCGATTACATCAAAAACAAAGGCCATTATTCCCGTTCATTACGCTGGCGCGCCTGCTGATATCGATGCAATTCGCGCGTTGGGCGAAAAGTACAATATTCCCGTGATTGAAGATGCCGCGCATGCCGCCGGAACCTATTACAAAGGTCACCATGTCGGCTGTCGCGGTACGGCGATTTTCTCCTTCCATGCCATTAAAAATATGACCTGTGCCGAAGGCGGTCTGGTGGTGACGGATGATGAGCAACTGGCCCAGCGTATTCGCAGCCTGAAATTCCACGGTCTTGGCGTCGATGCCTACGATCGCCAGACACACGGTCGCGCACCGCAGGCGGAAGTGATCTCTCCTGGCTACAAATACAACCTGGCGGATATCAATGCCGCGCTGGCACTGGTGCAGCTCGGCAAGCTTCACGAAGCTAACCAGCGTCGTACCGAGATAGCCCAGCGCTATTTACGCGAGCTGGCTGATACGCCATTCCAGCCACTGACGGTTCCGGCCTGGCCGCACGTTCACGCCTGGCATCTGTTTATTATTCGCGTTGATGAAACACGCTGCGGCCTGACCCGTGACGCGCTGATGGAAGCCCTGAAAGCACAGGGCATCGGTACGGGCCTGCACTTCCGCGCCGCCCATACGCAGAAATACTACCGCGAGAATTTCCCTGACGTTTCATTACCCAATACGGAGTGGAATAGCGCGCGTATCTGCTCGCTGCCGCTGTTCCCGGATATGATCGATGACGACACCAGCCGTGTTATCGCCGCACTTCATCAGTTGGCAGGGCAATAACGATGTTTGAAACCAGCCCCATTAATAAAGTATCCGTTGTGATCCCTGTGTTTAACGAACAGGACAGCCTGCCAGAACTGATTCGTCGTACGACCGCCGCCTGCGATCTGCTGGGTAAGGATTACGAAGTTCTGCTGGTTGATGACGGCAGTAGCGATGACTCCGCAAAAATGCTGATCGAGGCCGCACAGGCCGACGGCAGCCATATCGTGGCCGTGCTGCTTAACCGCAACTATGGGCAGCACTCCGCAATCATGGCCGGTTTTAGCCATGTTACCGGCGATCTGATCATCACTCTGGATGCGGATTTACAGAACCCACCCGAAGAGATCCCTCGCCTGGTGGCAACCGCAGAACAAGGTTATGACGTGGTGGGTACGGTTCGTCAGAACCGTCAGGACAGCCTGTTTCGCAAAACGGCATCACGCATGATCAACCACCTGATTCAGCGCACCACCGGTAAAGCGATGGGCGATTACGGCTGCATGTTGCGCGCCTATCGTCGTCATATTGTCGATGCGATGTTGCACTGCCACGAGCGCAGCACCTTTATTCCCATCCTCGCCAATATGTTCGCCCGCCGGGCCACAGAAATTCCCGTGCATCACGCGGAGCGCGAGTACGGTGATTCGAAATACAGCTTTATGCGTTTGATTAACCTGATGTATGACCTGGTGACCTGCCTGACCACCACGCCGCTGCGCATGCTGAGCGTGTTTGGCAGCGTTATCGCGCTGGTGGGTTTTGCGCTCTCCGTCGTTTTAGTCGTCATGCGTCTTGCGCTTGGGCCGCAGTGGGCTGCCGAAGGTGTGTTCACCCTTTTCGCCGTCCTGTTCACCTTTATCGGCGCGCAGTTCGTTGGCATGGGCTTACTCGGCGAGTACGTTGGCCGCATCTATAACGATGTCCGTGCCCGCCCCCGTTACTTTATTCAGAGTGTTATCCGTCAGGAAACCCCAAATTCTATTGAGGAAATTGAGTCATGAAAACCGTCGTCTTTGCGTATCACGATATGGGGTGCACGGGCATACAGGCACTGCTGGAAGCAGGCTTTGAGATTGCCGCCATTTTTACTCACGCCGACAATGCGGGCGAAAACCACTTTTTTAAATCCGTGGCGCGCCTCGCGGCTGAGCAGGAAATTCCGGTATATGCCCCGGATGATGTAAACCACCCTCTGTGGGTTGATCGCATTCGCGCGCTCGCGCCAGAAGTCATTTTCTCCTTCTACTACCGCAACCTGCTGTGCAACGACATTCTGAGCCTGCCGACGAAAGGCGCATTCAACCTGCACGGTTCGCTGCTGCCGAAATACCGTGGACGCGCGCCGCTGAACTGGGTGCTGGTCAACGGTGAGAAAGAGACCGGCGTCACCCTGCACCGCATGACCCAACGCGCCGATGCAGGCGATATTGTGGCGCAACAGAGTGTGGCGATTAGCGACACTGACGTGGCGCTCTCCCTGCATCAAAAACTGTGTGCAGCCTCACAAAGCCTGCTGGGTGACGTACTGCCGAAAATCCGCAGCGGCCAGACTCAGGAACGCGCGCAGGATGAGTCTCAGGCCACCTACGTTGGCCGTCGTACCCCGGAAGATGGTCGTTTGACCTGGGAAAAACCAGCGCAGGAGTTGCATAACCTGGTACGCGCGGTCAGCGATCCGTGGCCTGGCGCGTTTGGCTATGTGGGCACCAACAAATTTATCGTCTGGAAATCCCGTGTGCGCACCGATCTCGCAGCAGCGAAACCGGGCACCGTACTGTCCGTCGCTCCGCTGGTGGTAGCCTGTGGCGAAGGCGCGCTGGAAATCGTTACCGGTCAGAGCGCAAACGGCGTTTACATGCAGGGTACCCAGCTTGCGCCCGCGATGGGTCTGGTGCCAGGAGCCCTTCTCACCAGCCGTCCGTTTGTCGCCGTGAAACGCCGTACTCGCGTGCTTATTCTGGGGGTAAACGGTTTTATCGGTAATCATCTGACCGAACGTCTATTGCAGGATGATAATTACGAGATTTACGGTCTGGATATTGGTTCCGATGCGATCAGCCGTTTCCTTGACTGCCCGCGTTTCCACTTTGTGGAGGGCGACATCAGCATTCACTCCGAATGGATCGAATACCACATTAAGAAATGTGATGTCGTACTGCCGCTGGTGGCCATTGCGACCCCAATCGAGTACACCCGTAACCCGCTGCGCGTGTTCGAGCTGGACTTCGAAGAGAACCTGAAAATCATTCGTGACTGTGTGAAGTACAACAAACGCATCATCTTCCCGTCCACGTCAGAAGTGTACGGCATGTGCACCGACGCGAACTTTGACGAAGACACCTCCAATCTGGTGGTGGGTCCGATTAATAAGCAACGCTGGATCTACTCGGTATCCAAACAGTTGCTGGACCGCGTGATTTGGGCCTACGGCGACAAAACCGGCCTCAAATTCACCCTCTTCCGTCCGTTTAACTGGATGGGGCCGCGTCTGGATAACCTGAACGCCGCACGTATCGGCAGCTCCCGCGCCATCACCCAATTGATCCTCAACCTGGTCGAAGGTTCGCCGATTAAGCTGATCGAAGGCGGTAAACAGAAACGCTGCTTTACCGATATCAGCGATGGTATTGAAGCCCTGTTCCGCATCATCGAAAATAAAGATGGCCGCTGTGACGGGCAGATCATCAACATCGGTAACCCGGACAACGAAGCGAGCATCAAAGAGCTGGCGGAAATGCTGCTCGACTGCTTCGAACGTCATCCGCTGCGCGACCGTTTCCCGCCGTTTGCTGGCTTCCGCGAAGTAGAAAGCAGCGACTACTACGGCAAAGGTTACCAGGACGTTGAGCACCGTAAGCCAAGCATTCGCAACGCTAAACGCTGCCTTGACTGGCAGCCGACGGTAGAAATGCACCAGACCGTTGAAGAGACGCTGGACTTCTTTTTACGCACCGTTGAGGTCACGGAACAGAAGCCATGAGAAAAGTCGGCCTGCGCATAGACGTCGATACCTTCCGCGGCACCCGTAAGGGGGTGCCGTCGCTGCTGGACATGCTCAATCGCTACGGCGTTCGCGCAAGCTTCTTCTTTAGTGTGGGGCCGGACAATATGGGACGGCATCTTTGGCGGCTGGTTAAGCCGAAGTTTTTACTAAAGATGCTGCGCTCAAAAGCGGCCTCGCTGTATGGCTGGGATATTTTACTGGCGGGCACCGCGTGGCCCGGCAGGAACATCGGGCGCGCCAACGCGGATATTATCCGCAGCGCCGCCGCCAGCCACGAAGTGGGGCTGCATGCGTGGGATCATCACGCCTGGCAGACCTGGTGCGGCGTATGGGACAGCGATGAGTTGCTCCACCAAATCGCACTGGGTAAAGAAGAGCTGGAATCGATAATCGGCACGGATATTACCTGTTCAGCAGTGGCTGGCTGGCGTGCCGATCAACGGGTGATTAAGGCGAAAGAAGCCTTTGATTTTCGCTATAACAGCGACTGTCGTGGCAGCGCGCCCTTTTTACCGATAACGGGTGTCGGCCAGACGGGCACGGTGCAAATTCCGGTGACGCTGCCGACCTGGGATGAGGTTGTCGGGGGTGAGGTAAGCGCCAGCGGGTTCAACGATTTTATCCTGACCCGCATGCTCGATGATCCCGGCGTACCCGTTTATACCATTCACGCCGAGGTCGAAGGGATCGCCCATCGCCTTGAGTTTGAAGATTTACTCCAGCGCGCCGCCGAGGCGAATATTCAGTTCTGCCCGCTGGGTGAACTGTTACCTGCCAATTTACGCACCTTGCCTACGGGCAAAGTGGTTCGAGGTGAAATTGCCGGCCGGGAAGGATGGCTGGGTTGTCAGCAAATGGAGAGAACGGAATGACGAAGTCGTCACGCTACGGTCTGGTTGTACTTGCCCTGTTTGTCCTCTATTACCTGATTCCTGTCGAATGGCGTTTACTCTGGCAGCCTGACGAAACGCGTTACGCAGAGATCAGCCGTGAAATGCTCAGCAGCGGAAACTGGACCGTGCCGCATTTTCTCGGCCTGCGTTATTTTGAAAAACCGATCGCCGGTTACTGGGTGAACTCCATATTCCAGTGGCTGTTCGGCGAAACCAACTTTGCCGTTCGCGCCGGGGTTATCTTTTCAACCGCGCTGGTTGCCGGGATGGTGTCATGGTTTGCCTGGCAGCTTTGGCGCGATAAACGCGTGGCGATGATGGCCGCCATCATTTTCATCACCATGCTGGAAGTTTACGGCATCGGCACCTATGCGGTGCTCGACCCGATGATTGCCCTGTGGCTGGTTGCCGGGATGTGCACGTTCTGGATTGCCGTTCAGGCCAAAACCACCTCCGTGAAAGCAGGGGGCTATGTGCTGCTGGGCCTGACCTGCGGCATGGGCGTCATGACCAAAGGATTCCTGGCGCTGGCCGTGCCGGTTCTGAGCGTTTTACCCTGGGCAATAGCGCAGAAAAAATGGAAAGAGGTGCTGATTTGGGGCTGGCTCTCCATCGCCAGTTGCGTGCTGGTTGTCCTGCCGTGGGGGCTGGCGATTGCCCAACACGAGCCGGATTTCTGGCACTACTTCTTCTGGGTGGAACATATTCAGCGTTTTGCCATGGCGGATGCGCAGCACAAAGCCCCGTTCTGGTACTACCTGCCATTTGTCTTACTGGGAAGCCTGCCCTGGCTGGGGCTGCTGCCCGGTTCCCTTCGTCTGGCATGGTTCACTCGTGAGAATAACCGCGCGACGCTCTACCTGCTGTGCTGGGTAGTGATGCCATTTCTGTTTTTCAGTGTCGCGAAAGGCAAACTGGTGACCTATATCCTGCCCTGCTTCGCACCGCTGGCGATTTTGATGGCTGGTTATTCGGTGCAGGCCGCAGAGAGAGGCTACCGTGCTTTGCGCGTTAATGCCTGGCTCAACATTGGCTTTGGTCTGTTTGGCCTGGTTGCCGCATTTATTGCCTCCCCCTGGGGACCACTGAAAAACCCGGTATGGACGACACTCGAAAGCTATAAAGTGTTTTGTGCCGCCATGGCCTTTTTTGTCTGGGCACTGGTGGGCTGGTACACTCTGCGCAATACCGAAAAAAGCTGGATGCTCTCGGCATTGTGTCCGGTCGGGCTTGCGTTGCTGGTTGGTTTCGCCATCCCTAACCGGGTGATGGAATCAAAACAGCCGCAATTCGCGATCGGCATGGCAAAAGAGTCACTGGCATCCAGCCGCTATATACTCAGTGATAATGTCGGCATCGCCGCAGGCCTGGCGTGGGAACTCAAACGCAGCGATATTATTATGTTTGGCCAGACCGGTGAGCTGCAATATGGCCTCAGCTACCCGGATGCAAAAGACAGATTTATTGCTGAGAAAGATTTCAACGACTGGCTGGAACAACATCGTCAGGATGGCAAAGTCACGCTGGTGGTGCTGCTTTCACGTGGTGAAAGTGTGAATAGCCTGCCGATTCCTCCCCCGTCAAATGTGTTTGTTCAGGGGCGAATCGCACTTATTGAATATGCGCCACAACCATGATCTGGTTTCTGCTTATGCTGGCAAGCCTGCTGAGCTTTGCCGGACAGTTGTGCCAAAAGCAAGCGACGCGGCCTGCCCTCAGGGTGGGCCGCCGTCGTCATATCTTAACCTGGCTCGGGATGGCGCTGGCCTGCCTCGGCCTGGGCATGATTTTTTGGCTGCTGGTCTTACAGAGCGTCCCCGTTGGCATCGCCTATCCGATGTTAAGCCTCAATTTTGTGTGGGTGACGCTGGCTGCCTGGGGGATCTGGCGTGAACCGGTTAACCTGCGCCACTGGCTTGGCGTGGGGTTAATTATTGTGGGCATTGTGGTTCTGGGTGGTGCAGCATGAAAGGTATTGTTCTGGCACTGGTCAGCGTGTTGTTAACCAGTGCGGCGCAGCTTGCAATGGGCTATGCCATGGCAGCCCTTCCGCCGGTATCGCAGTTTTATGCCTTTATCGGCGCGCTGTGGCCCGTTCATCTGGAAACGACGCTGCTGCTGGCCGGGCTTGCGGGTTATCTTGCCTCGATGTTTTTCTGGTATCTGGCTTTGCACCATCTGGCATTGAGCAAAGCCTATGCCCTGCTGAGTCTCAGCTATATTATGGTGTGGTCGGCGTCCCTTATTTTGCCCGGTATGCGTGGCATTTTTTCCGTTCAGTCGCTAACGGGCGTGCTGATTATTATTGCGGGCGTCCTGGTTATTTTTCTGCCCGCACATAAAAAGCCCGGCTGATTATCGCCGCAGCGCCAGTAGTAATACGCCTGCGGTAATCAGCAGCAGTCCCCCCGCTTCACGCAGCCCTGGCCGTTCGCCGAGAAAAATAAAAGCGAAAATCGCCACCATCACCACGCTCATTTTATCGACCGGGACAACTTTAAACGCTTCGCCGATCTTTAACGCCCGGAAATAACACACCCATGATGCTCCCGTCGCCAGACCCGATAAGATCAGAAAAAGCCAGGTGCGTTTGCCAATCAGCAAGGGGTTCTGCCACTTACCGGTAAAGTAAATAAAAGCCGCCAGAATAACGATAATAATCCCGGTGCGGATTAAGGTCGCAAAATCGGAATCTACATTTTGAATCCCGACTTTAGCGAAAATGGCGGTCAGCGCGGCAAAAAAGGCGGACAGCAGCGCCCAGATAAACCAGTTGCTGAGTGAAAACATGCTCTCTCCCATTCATTATTACCATCAATATAGGCTCCTGCGGATAAAAGAGATTATGCCGCAAATCGGCGGGCTATTTTATGCCGCAAACACCCGCGCATGGCCTGTAATTTTGAGCGCAACCGTAGTGCCTGGCAATAATAATTGTGGGGTGACGGTATTAAGGGTGAGCGTTTGCGCACGATCCGGAAATCCCAGCGTCAGCGTCGAAAGATAACCGCCAAAATCGATATCCAGCACCGTCGCCTGCAACGCAGTTTCACCCGCTGACGCCGGGGTAATCATCAGTTGCTCCGGGCGCAGCATGATGCGCCGCACCCCCTGCGCCCTGTTATCATCCACCGGCACATCGCCGACCAGACATCTGGCTTTGCCGTTGGCGACCTCCGCCGTCAGGATTAACGCATCCCCTAAAAAGAGCGCCGTCTCTTCATCGACCGGCTGCGAATAGACCGCCTGCGGCGTCCCCACCTGGGCAAACCGCCCGTGGCGAATGACGGCAATCTGCTCGGCAAAAGAGAGCGCTTCGTTCTGGTCGTGGGTGACCAGCACGGCAGCAACGCCCGCCTCAGAGAGAAGATCGGCGGTCGCTTTACGGGTTGTGGCGCGCAGCCCGGTGTCCAGCGCCGAGAATGGTTCGTCCAGCAACATCAGCGCCGGTTGCTGCGCCAGCGCACGCGCCAGTGCCACGCGCTGCTGCTGGCCACCGGAGATTTCATGCGGCCAGTGGCGCGCCAGTTGCCTGTCCAGTGAGACGCGGTCCATCAGGGCTTCAACCTGCTTACGCCGTTCCTGGCGCGAGGCGCGGATCCCCCAGCCAATGTTTTCTTCAACCGTCAGATGCGGAAAAAGCGCCCCTTCCTGCGGGACAAAACCAATTTTTCGCTGATGCGCCGGAACCGATACTGTCGGGCTAAACAGCGGCGTGCCGCGCATCGTTATCTGGCCGCTATCGGGCATCTCAAAGCCGGCAATCAGGCGTAATAGGGTAGTTTTACCAGAGCCTGACGGCCCCACTATCGCGGTGCGGCTGCCGGGTGACAGTGAAAGCGTGATGTTATCCAGCACCTGAGTGTGGCCAAATTTTTTCGACACATTAATAAGCTCGAACATCTTAACGACCCGATAGTTTTTGTGATTGCTTGTAAAGCAGGCCCGTCAGGGGAAGAGAAATCAGGATCATGCACAGGGCATACGGGGCCGCAGCAACGTAGTCAATCTCACTGGTCAGCGCCCAGAAACCGGTGGCAAGCGTGCGTGTTCCCAGCGGAGAGAGCAGCAGTGTCGCTGTCAGTTCGTTGCTCACCCCCAGAAAGACCAGTGCCGCGGCAGCCGCCGCACCGGGCGCCGCCAGGCGCATTGTCACGCGACACAGCGCCCATCCTGGCGACACGCCGAGACTCTGCGCGACATGTTCA
Source organism: Citrobacter sp. BDA59-3 (assembly GCF_015167655.1). Taxonomy (NCBI): domain Bacteria; kingdom Pseudomonadati; phylum Pseudomonadota; class Gammaproteobacteria; order Enterobacterales; family Enterobacteriaceae; genus Citrobacter; species Citrobacter sp. BDA59-3. Next base: position 1,306,547 of record NZ_CP063427.1, on the reverse strand, counting down.
AGTTCGACAGGCGCCTGAGCGATACCGGCGCGTAAGTTGATCAGCGCCCGGGGGATAAACATCAGCATATACGCCAGAAAGAGCGTCACTTCGGTCTGATAAATCGGCCGCGCGTAATGAATGGTGACCGTCACCAGCGCCAGCGCCGTCACGATCCCCGGCAGTGAACTGGCCACATAATTCATGCTTTCCAGCAGCCGGAACAGGCGACGCGGATGGCGAACCGCCAGCCACGCGCACGGAATAGCAAAGCCAGTGGTAATAAGTGCCCCGGCCGATGCCAGGACTACCGTTTGATGCAGGGATAACCACAAGTCACCGTTCTGCCAGACCGCCAGGCCGCCCGCCCACAGCCAGCGCCCCAGCACCGCGATGGGCGTTCCCAGCGCCAGCACGACCACGCAGGCCAGAAGGAGTTGTCCCAGCAGATGACCTGCCATTGCGGATGCATGGATATTCTGACGGCGAGCGGAACCTCCCCCCACGCGGGCATAGCGAGCTTTGCCGCGGGTTGTCCCTTCCAGCAGCAAAAGCGCCAGGCAGCACAGCGCGAGCACCCCTGCCAGCATATTGGCCGCCGGGCCGCTAAAGGTGGACTGGAACTGATCGTAAATAGCGGTAGTGAAGGTATCGAAGCGGATCATCACGTACAGGCCATACTCTGCCAGCAGGTGCAGGCCCACCAGCAGCGCGCCGCCCCAGATAGCCAGTTTCAGTTGCGGCAATACCACACGAAAGAAAACCTGCCACGGAGCAATGCCTAAGGATGCGGCAACGTCTTCAAGGTTCGGATCCAGTCGCCGCAGAACGGCGGCAACCGGCATATAAATAAACGGGTAATAAGCCAGCACGGAGATAAACACGGCGGCCACCAGCCCATGTAAAGACGGGATAACGCTCACCCACGCGTAGCTCTGCACAAAAGCCGGGATCGCCAGCGGCGCAACCACCAACAACGACCAGACGCGACGCCCCCGCAGTGCGGTTCTCTCCGTCAGCCAGGCCAGCGCTACGCCAAGACAAACACAAATAGGGAGTGAAAAAAGTATCAGCAGCAGCGTGTTCGCCAGTAACTCCGCGACACGCGGGCGAAAAACGAGCGCCTTAACGCTCTCCCATCCCGTATCAATACCTGTCGCAATCACAAACCCAACGGGCAGTAACGCCAACAGGGAAACCAGCATGGCTAATATCACCAACATTCGCGCGGGGCGATGCTGATGCGTTTGGCGTTGCTGTTTTCCAGCCAACGGAATGCTCAAACCAGACATAAGGCGCTCACTGTTATTATTTTAAAGAATACCCGCCTGGGTCATCAGCTCGGTGACTTTTTTACTGTTGAGGGTAGACGGTTCAACTTTCGGCGCTTCAAGTTTATTCAGCGGTACCAGTTTTTCGTTTGAGGCAGCGTTCACGCCCACCGCATATTCAAATGCGTTGTTGGTGCGCAGAATATCCTGCCCGGTTTTGCCGGTGATCCATTTAATAAAGGCCTGGGCCTGCGCTTTATGTTTGCTGGACGCTAACACACCGCCACCGGAAATACTGACAAAGGCACCCGGATCCTGATGTTTGAAATAGTGAAGTTGCGTGTTTTTGCTGTTCTCACCGGTTTTCGCCTGATCGACAAAATAGTAGTAATGGTAAATAACGCCACTATCAATCTGCCCGGCGTTCACCGCTTTTAAGACAGTACTGTTACCTTTATAAGCAACAAAATTGGTTTTCATCGCTTTCAGCCAGTCGAGGGTCGCCGGTTCGCCTTTTAACGCCAGCATAGCGCTGACAATCGCCTGGAAATCGGCACCCGACGGAGAGGCCGCCCAGCGCCCTTTCCATTCCGGCTTCGCTAAATCCATGAGAGATGTCGGCACCTGGGCCGGGCTGATTTTGCTCGGGTTATAAACGAACACGGTGCTACGCGCGGCAATCCCAATCCAGCGGCCATGGGCCGGACGATAAGCGGCAGGCACCTGTTTTAGAGTATCGGCATCCAGCGGAGTGAACAGGTTTGCGTTGTCGACCAGGGTCATGGCCGGAGAGTTTTCAGTCAGGAAAACATCGGCAGGCGAAACACTTCCTTCCTGGACAAGCTGATTACCCAGCTCGGTATCGCCGCCATTACGCAGGGTCACTTTAATCCCGGTCTCTTTCGTGAAACCATCAACCCACGACTGAACCAGATTTTCATGCTGGGCATTATAAATGACAATGCCGTCATCATTGTCGGCCGCAAAAGCAGAAGAACCCGCGAAAACAGAAGAGATGACCAAAGCTATCGAACACATGGCAGAAAAGCGATTTCTCATATTTATTCCTTATAAAAGGTGTGTCTAAACGAAGCGTTTGCAAGCTGGCTGGAGTTTAAACGCACAGATATCGGAATGAGAATCGAAATAATTCTCAACATTTGAGTTCGCTATTTAATACTGCCGAATTTTAAATATTTTAATAAACATATCGTTTTGAATTTCGAGAACATCCAAAGATTAAGAAAACCTTAACCTGTCTGAAATTTATCAACTTTTTCCAGCTTCCATTTTTTGGTAACGTCCTTTCTTTTCCGGGTTTATAAAATTAATATCATTCTATCCCTGATGCCAGCAGGGACACTATAATTAATAATAAAAGGCACGCTGACACATCATGAACGGTAAAAAAATAGATACCATCGCAAAAATTGCCATGCGCAGTCGTGGCATTACGGTAAAGGAAAAAAGAGTTCGCTTTCAGGGCGTCACTGTTCTTTTTCGCTACAATGAAGGCCGTTATGATGTCTTCTCTGATAACGAAAAGGTCGACTCTATCGAAACCAATAACATTAATCAGGCTATTGCTGAATACAAGAAGAAAAAGCAAAGCTAACGCCTCCTGCCCCGTTCTTCCCCTGACAACTCAACCGCGTTAGACGCCAGACGGCTACACTCATCACATCCTCTTTTGTCGCTATGGAGATTGTTATGTCAGAAAAGCTTCACGCGCAGTGCCACTGCGGTGCCGTCGCATTTACCGTTGAACTCACTGATGGGTTCAATACTATCCGCCGCTGTAATTGCACCTTCTGCCGAATGCGCGGTGCGGTAGCCGTCTCTGCCCAGCTATCCGGGTTGGAAGTGACGCGGGGCAAGGAGAAACTCACCGAGTACCGTTTTAATACTCAGGCAGCGGCTCACTATTTTTGCTCCGTCTGCGGGATTTATACCTTTCACCAGCGCCGCTCCAACCCGGAGCAATTTGGCGTCAACGTCGCCTGCATTGAAGGGGTTTCCCCTTTCGATTTTCCGGTCGTTCCGGTCATGGATGGCGTGCATCATCCCAAAGATGGCCCAAGCGATGGCATCATGGGCTATCTGACATTCAACCTGAAATAATCACTGCCATGGCTGACTTCATGCCAGGGGTTCTCTACATTTACCTCGTCATTTTGCGCATTTGCCCCTTTTACTCACCATTGAAAGATACTAGTATGGTAGTCACAGAAACATGACTGAATAAAAGGACAACTGTGATGCAAATGACAATGCGCTGGTTTGGGCCAGACGAGGATAAAATTCCGCTTGAGCATATCCGCCAGGTACCGGGGGTTGAAGGTGTGGTCGGCGCGCTTTACGACGTCGCTGTCGGTGACGTCTGGCCTGTCGATAAAATTAAACACCTGGTTGGTCTCGCCCATCAGGCAGGCCTCAAGATGGAAGTTATTGAGAGCGTTAACATCCATGACGACATTAAGATTGGCCTGCCCAGCCGCGATCGGTACATTGAAAATTACCAGCAGACCATCCGTAACCTCGCCCGTTTTGGCGTGAAAGTGATCTGCTATAACTTCATGCCGGTATTCGACTGGATGAAGACCGAGATGAATTACGTCCTGCCGGATGGCTCGCTGACCATGGCCTTTGAGAAAAAAGGAATCGACAAGAGCCTTGAGCAAGTGGTGCGCGAGGTGCTGGATAATTCTAACGGCTTCGCCCTGCCCGGCTGGGAACCTGAACGTCTGGCCGGCGTGCAGGAACTGTTCGCGAAATACAAAGACGTGGACGATAAGACGCTGCGTACCAATCTGGTCTACTTCCTTGAGCGTGTCATTCCGGTGTGTGAAGAGGTTGGCGTGAAAATGGCTATTCACCCGGACGATCCGCCGTATTCGATCTTCGGCCTGCCGCGCGTGGTAAAAAACCGCGACGACCTTGACTGGATCTGTAACGCCGTCGACTCCCCGGCTAATGGCATTACGCTGTGCACAGGCTCCATCGGTGAAGACCCGGAAAACAATGTCTACGACATCCTGGCGGAGTTCACACGTCGTAAACGCATCCATTTTGCGCATGTACGCAATATTAAGCTCATCAAAGACAAAGATTTCTACGAGTGCGCTCATCCCTCTCCGTACGGTTCGCTGGACATGTACAAGGTGATGCAGGCGCTGCATGACAATGGCTTCGAGGGTTACATCCGCCCGGACCATGGCCGCTTTATCTGGGGGGAAACCGGTCGTCCGGGCTACGGCTTATATGACCGTGCTCTGGGTGTGACCTATCTTGTCGGCCTCTGGGAAGCGCTGCAGAAGAAGCAGCATTAACCTGTTTACCGCCTGCGCATAGTTGGGCAGGCGGTTATCCCATATTTCACTTCTTCCTCTCCTCGCCATCACCGCACCGGGTAATTCCCCTCTTGTCATTCAATAAATCCCCCCTGGATTTTTGCATTTTTTAGCGTTTCGATTACGCTTATGGATCAACTTGCCTGCCGCATGGCGTTCGCCAAATCTTTGGCTAAAGATCGTGACTGAATGAGGTCGTCGTGAAGGGTATCCGTGACAGCGATAATGGTGCCATTAAGTGCTCTTTAACACAGATGCGCTCGTGTGAAGAGAGGTTGGGCGCGCTTTTGATAGAGATGTTGCACGCTAAGCAAACCATCAGCAAACGCACCATCTGCCTTAAAATTGCTGCCCGCATCGCGACTGAGACGGACGCGGCAACCGAAGCGCAACTTAACGCCTTAATGGCGCTGATCTTTACCAAAGGTCAGAAGTGAAAGCGCGGCCATCTTTTAAATAAGATCAGCAAAAAGAGGCAGGTTTGGCCTGAGTGTGCATAATATTTTGGGCTTGTGTAAAACAGTGTCGTAAATTTTGAGAGGCGAAATGAGTAAAAATGATAAGGACAAACTTGTAGATACTGTCATGGGAGAAGCGATTCTTACGCTTCTGGAATCAGCGGATGATATTTCTTTCGATGCCTTAATTGTGCAATTGCAGGAAAACCTAAGTAGTGAAACCGACAGTGAAAGGCAGGAAGCCTGGCGAAGCGCAATCAGTGGTGTGCACCATTTCCGTACGCAGCCCGAGCACAGCAAGAAAAGCGCCTGGTCTTTGCAAACGACCCAGCGCAAAAGTCGACTCCGTGACGACACTCTGTTAAGTATCAGCAAAGCAATCAAACACTAAGCATACACGCCCTGTTTAACCTGTATGGTTAACAGGTTTGCGATTCCACCTGTACCCTTCTAATCAGACTTGCGTCAGCATGTTCCGACATAATGCTCATTGTGAATTTGATCTGGCCTCACGGCTTTAGAAGACGTTCATCATCTCAGCAACGGGAAAGTAATTGAACGAAAATGAGCAAGTTCAACCAGAGGAAATCCATGAGGCGATTGGCCTGGCCGCCACTTATCTTATGAATTCGCGCCTGCCCATAAAGGCAGATAACCTCGTCATGGTGCTTCGCGCGCAGGAAGTCATGGCAACATGTTCCCGCCAGAGAAGCGTTCTGGAAGCCACCCGACACTATCTGATGCAGCGGCGCAAAAAGCCGCTGTAATGGCTACCCGGCATTATCCTGGCGTGACGGAGACAAATACGATTGATGGCTGCCTTCGATTTCATCGCGAAGGCAGCATATTTTCAGGCAGGGAATCAGAAAATTTGAATTAAACGTCGTCGGGGGTTTTCTGAACAACCATTTCAAGCGCGTTGCGATAGATATCCAGTTTGATGACATCTTTTTCAATTTCAAGCAGTTGAATGAGCGCAAAGATAAGGTCTTTATTGCTTACATCAGCCTTGTGAGCATGGAGGCTCTGCGTGATTTCTGCGATAAGCTGTTCTTCCGCCTCGAAAGCATGAGGATCGCGACCAAAAAAGGCGTTTAGTTGTTCCTCAGTTGTCGTGCTCTGCATATTCATTCCTGTAAAAAAGTAAACCACGGCTCTCTGCAAGGTGTCAGAAGAACCAAACCAAGAATAAAATTAGACAGCAATCTCATTACCCGCAATGTCACTGATGAAATTTTTTGACCGTCTGGTCCAGACGCGCTTTGCCGCTTGCCTGACATCAATCATTCCGGCTTTTTGTACAGTAAAATACTGGCGTATGACCATAGACAAAATAGTAACTTGCCGCATTCGCTCGCACGATATCGATACTGATACCACGATCGCGAAGATGGTAAAAATCAGGCATCTGGTCCAGCAAAGGTTCCGTCCGTTTTGGCAGTTCATTGGTGTCGTTCGATACCATAATCATTTTCCCATTCTCATACCAATAATTAAAAGAGACGTTATTACTGGTAGACAGCGCCGGCTGAGTCCCTTTTATATATTTCCCCGATGATTCATAACTGCCACTACCGCCATCGAATGAATAATTGGTAATGATATCCATTATGGCATCCTCATCGACAATAATGGCATGTGCATCACAGGTAAAATGGTTACGCTGATAGCTGAGATACCCGGCGCAAAGTAGCGGCGTCACAATGGCGATTAAGATAGCTCCCCAGAGCAGAAAAAGTTTATTGGTTTTCATGATATTTCTGCCGATAAAAAAGGGTCCTGCAATGTGCATTAGCACTATCAGGTGTTTTATCACATATGAAGATTGATATTCCCTGTTGCAGGCGATTGACAGTCATATAGGCACTGTCCCCTGGCTTACAGATGATCGGATAACGCGCCGATAACGCATTAAACTGACTGCGACTGTGCTCCACATCGTACCAGGAAGAAAAAACCTCACAGTTGCCGATTTTTCCAACCTGCTGATAATCCGCAAACACGGCTTTATCATCATTAAGTGAGCCGTAGAGCACAGCACATGAGAGGCAAAACAGCAGGCCTGCCATAAAAAAGGCAACAGGTGAATGTAATAGCGCATCCCATCTTGAGTCTTGCTTGTTGATGATTATATTGTCATTCGCAACGGGCATATGCCCGGCCTCAACAGGCTCAGGGATAACCGTTCTCTGTGGCAGAAAATCGGCCACTTCCCCCGCGTAAATTTGCGCGACAGATTTAAACCCTGCCTTGGGAATTGTTTTAATCACATCATCGGCCAGTCCTGCAGACTTCAACGCTTTTCTGACTGACGCAATAGCCTGATATAAAGCGTTGGTTGTAACAACAGCCCCCTGCTTTCCCCATACCGCATCAAATAAAAAACGCTGCGAAAGCACCTCTCCGTTATGTAAAAGAAGCTGCAACAAGCATTCGTTTACCGGGCCGTGGAGGATAATGCATTGGGCAGGGTAGTTTTGTATCGCGCAAAGACGTCGCTCATCGGGTTCAAACAGGACAACATCGTTAATCAACCATGCAGTCTTCATAGCGTGATCATCAGAGATATACGCACACTGACTCCCCTTGAAACCACCGTGCGCACAAAAATCTGATTCAGATTTTTATTGTTAATTTTCAGCATGTTATTATCATTTTCTCAAACACTAAACCTACGTATTCCTGCCTGCGGATCGCTTTCCATTCAGTATAAATCATATAACGTCACTCCACTTTTTTTCCACGTTCCCTAGAGTAGCTGACATCCGGCACGTTGATTGAGCCAAAAGTAGGTTCTCCGTCAGACAGGGCTCCGTCTGGCTTAGAGGCCAAAATGTGGAACTGATATCAGCATGTATAACTAGTTTTACGCAAAAAAACGGATGCAAATCTTGATGATTGAGTGAAGCATCTTTTACAGCAAAAAAAGGAAGAACACTGTTATTTATCCAGGATAAAAAACTTAAAATTTATTTTATAAAGGATTTAATGATTAAGGCATAAATTAACATCCGCCCCCAAATAGCGCAGCGGATCGGAGATTGGAAAGCCTCAGTATCAACCATATAATCACACTATAAATGTATGGTTTATCGAGAAGCACTCTGTGTCGCGGCATCAGGCCGATCTATTTTAATGCGAGCATGACAGAATGGGCTATCGCTTATATGGATTTATGATTGGTAAAGAAATACATTTCGACATTAACAGTCGCCGATTGTACAGGTTACCAACCAGCCAATCTGATAACAATTTGATATTCGCCTCTGTCGTTTTTAACGATACGATGATGAATCTTTTTCTTTATTTATTGAAATATGGTCGACATAACAACATCAGTAAAGAAGAATTATTTCATAACATTTGGGAAGTGAGCAACTTAAGTCCTTCCTCGCAACGGCTATGGCAGGTTTTAAATAACTTAAGTAAAAAGCTTACTCTTATCGGTCTGCCCCGTGACTTTATCATTAATAAGAAAGGCCGGGGCTATACCGTAAATTATGAGGATGTTACCCCAATTTATTATCGAGTGAGTGAACTCCCGACTCACTCTATTAAAAAAGAGGAGAAGCCAGATACCCTGAGAGAGTGATGTCAGCCAGGGATTTGCCCTGCGCACCCCCGTGCAAAGGGCTTTTTTTTCTATTGTAATCCGATCGCGGGACGTAATCTGCCCCCTTTAATACTGATGCAATGAAACCGTCCAATGACGGTAATGCCGATACTGGAAGAATAAATGAATCTGATACAACCTTTTTTAAACCTGAAAGTTGGCAGAAAATTACTGTTAGGTTTCTCGATCGTATTGTTTGTTACAATCGCGGTTCTGACCTCCGGTATTTTTGGCTTAAACAATATTCAGGATAAAGTTACCAAAAATGAGCTTACAACCGACCTATTTAATTCACTATCAAGTGTAAGGCTTGGCCGAACGAATTTTCAGTACACGCTTGATCAAAAATATTTAGACCAAACAAATACCTCCGTACGTCGTATGCAGGATATTATCAACCAGCTTAATACATTTAGTTGGTCGGTTGAGGGTAAAAGCGCCCTGGACAAAACGGCAAGTGCCGTTAACGACTATGTCGAAACGCTAAATCTGTTCACCAAAGCGCTGAACGCGAAGAAGCTGAGCGAGAAAAAACTGGATACGCAGGAACTCAACGACGACTCCGCGCTGGCAGATAAAACCAGTAAAAACAGTTCACTCACTCAAAGCCAGGCACTTCTGGCCGAGCAAGTGGCTTTCCTGATGAGTGATATTGACTCACAGGTCACGGTCTATAAAAGCCACCCGACGGAACAGTTGCAAAAGGAGATTGTTGTTCGCCTGACCGCCTGTAAAACAGCAACGGAACAGCTTCTTCTGCAATTGCCGGATGACCAGAAAACCTGGCTTGCCGATGATGTGCCTTATTTCCAGAATATTGCTGCGGAACTCGAGCACTATCGCAATGTGTGGACGGAACAGTCCACCCTGTCATCTCAGCTAACAGACCGGGCCGTGATATTAACTAATGCCATTCAGGCGCTGTTTGACCTCCAGCAGCAAATTGTCGCCACGGTCGTCAGCAATGTGCAATGGCAAATGAGTACGGTAGCGCTGATTGGTATCCTGGCCGGTATCGCTTTAGCGTTCTGGATCACCCGCGCCATTACCCGCCCGCTTAATGAAACCCTGTATGTGGCGGAACAAATTGCGAAAGGCGATCTGACCAGTACGCTGACCAGCAACCGTAGTGATGAGCCGGGCCTGTTAATGCAGGCAGTTGCCACCATGAATGAGAATTTGAAAAACATCATTTATGACGTGCGTAATGGTGTAGAGAGTGTGGCGCGGTCATCCTCGGAAATTGCCGCAGGCAATATGGACTTATCATCTCGTACTGAACAGCAGTCCGCCGCCGTCGTGGAAACAGCCGCCAGTATGGAGCAGCTAACCTCCACCGTGGCACTCAATGCCGAAAATGCCAGCCATGCCCGTCTGCTTTCAGAAGAGGCATCGCAAAATGCCAGCCAGGGTAGCCAGATCTCGCAGCAGGTTATCGACACCATGAAGAACGTGCGTAGCAGCTCGCATCGCATTTCGGAAATTACCACGGTTATCAATAGCATTGCCTTCCAGACCAATATCCTGGCGCTCAATGCGGCGGTTGAAGCCGCGCGTGCTGGCGATCAGGGGAAAGGCTTTGCGGTGGTCGCTGCCGAAGTTCGTAACCTCGCCCAGCGCAGCGCGCAATCGGCAAAAGAGATTGAAAACCTGATTCAGGAGTCCGTGGTGTATGTCGACAGTGGCTTCACGCTGGTCGAAAGCGCGGGTGAAGCCATGTCCAAAATCGAGACGTCGGTAGCCCAGGTACGCGACATCATGGGCGAGATTGCCGCGGCAACCGATGAACAAAGCCGGGGTATTTCGCAAATTGCCCAGGCGATGGCAGAGATGGACACCACCACGCAGCAAAATGCCGCGCTGGTTGAAGAGTCCTCTGCCGCTGCCAGCTCGCTGGAAGATCAGGCGGTACAGCTCGAAAAAGTGGTTTCTATTTTCCGGGTCGCCAAAGAGACCGCCATTCAGAGTGAAAAACGGATGCTGTCGCGCAGTAATCTGCCAGTACTACCGACGAAAAAAGCCAGCAACCATGACAATGGCGACTGGGTTAAGTTCTGAGTGTCCGTTTTCTAAATCTCGTCAGGCAATCGTAATTGCTGATTGCCTGACGACACAACCACCGATTGCCACCCTTTTGACTCTGTTTTATGACAACGACACCGGACTATGCCAAACCTGATTAAAGCAGCAACGCTGTTTTCACAACTGCAACAGAAAACCTATTTTGGTTTCGTCGTGATGACAGGCACGGTGAAATTAATAGCCGCTGTATTTTTATCACTGGTCTTGCTGGCATCAGGGCTTAGTTTGATAGCGATGCATCAGCTACATTCAGAACGGGAAAATGCCCGCGTCGCGGCACAAAGCATCCTCACCTATACCGAGGAGTTGCTGGGCGAAGCCAGCGATGCCGCTAAAAGTAGCCTGCAGGCGCAACAGGTCATATGCAGTGGCAGCCTCTCTCGTGAACAGGCGTTTTTGCTGAACCACTTCCCCCATATTCAGGCAATAAGTTTTGTGCAAGGGGATACGATTGGTTGCTCCTCATTAACCGCGGCCCAAAGGAAAATAATTCCACAACGGCTGTTTTCACATATCGGCACAACAGAAGCTCCCGTTGAAACATTATTGTTTGATATGCCAACCCTTTATTATCTGGCCAATATTCAAAACAATACGTTACTGGTCAATATCAGCGCCTCTTTTATTAACAATGCCTTTAACCTTGATGGTGTACAGGGAAATATGTATCTGCAAATTGGCGGCGCACAGGTCTGGAGTGACGGCAGTATTATTTATGCCTCCGGAGACAACGACCACTTTATGCATCTGAGGTCGGCGACCTTCCCGGTTTCGGTCGCCTGGCAATACCCCGTGGCGATACCCTTGTATCGTTTTATTGCGGAAAACACGTCGATACTCGCGTTTGCCCTGCTGGTTTCAACAATGTGCGGCTATCTCTTCTGGCGACTGATGGGCTATTTCACATCGCCTTTCCAGACGTTACAGCAGGCGATTACGCAACGGCAGATTCATCCGTTTTATCAGCCATTCTTTAAAGGTGATACGGGTAAGATCGCCGGGTTTGAGGTACTCGCCAGATGGAAACACCCCACGTATGGCTATGTTTCACCTGATATATTTATTCCGCTGGCCGAACAGCATCATCTGATTGGCCCATTAACCCGGCTGCTGATGCAGCAAATCACCGCCGATTTTCAGAAGGCTATCCATCATTTTCCCGATGGACTCTATATTTGCATTAATGTCAGTGCGCAAAATTGCCTTGATCCCCATTTTGAAATTGATATCAGCGACATGATGCACAACCTGGAGGCGAAAAAACGCCATATCGTGGTTGAAGTGACCGAACGACATCCGCTGCATGTCACGCCACAACTGAACGAATGGCTTGCCACCCTGCGTCGCGCCAACATATCCGTGGCGCTCGATGATTTCGGCACCGGTTATTCAAACCTCGCCTATATTTGCGCACTGCAGCCTGAATTTCTCAAAATCGACAAAATGTTTGTCAGCCAGATAGACCACAATACCGATACTCGCCTGGTGGAAAGCGTCATTGACCTGGCGAAAAAAATGCGGCTCAAGGTGATTGCCGAAGGGGTAGAAACCCAGGCGCAGGTAGATTACCTGCGCGCAAAAAATGTCGATTTCATGCAAGGTTACTATTTCTGCCGTCCACTGCCTGCAGAAGACTTTATTAAGCGGATGAGGCTTGAGGTTAGCGCTGCGTCGTCGCCAGCTTAAGGGCTGGCCCTAAAAAAACCACCCCGGGCAGGAAAGCAAAAACCGTGTCAATGGGCACAGTGGAAGCCTTCAGCACCGTAAGGAATAAAACGAGGTTAACACTGAATGTGCAGGCGTAAAACGCCCTGTATTGTCCGGGAGGCTATAACTGCGTTACACCCAGCGCCGCCGACTCATCGCGCCAGGCGAGCAGCGGGGAATAAGCCTCGCGCGCAACCGGGCTAAACCCCGTTATCAACAATGCGTCGCAGACCGCCTGGTAACGCGCATCGTTGACCAGCTCAAATAGTGCCTCCTGCAGGAGTAAAAGGCTCTGTGCCGATGTCTGTTTTGCGGTGATAAGTGGAAGCCCGGGCGCCAGCGGGCTTGAGCCAATCACCACCAGTCCGGCCAGCAGTTCAGGTTCATGACGCGCTAATAACGCCCAGCTCACGCAGTCAATGGCCGCGATATCCGCCCTTCGCTGCCCAATCGCCACCAGTGATTGTCGGTGGCTACCGCTCAATACCACGGATGAGAAAAACGCCCCGCCCTCTGCCAGCGGTGCCACCATTTTGCGTAATGCGTTGTAGCCCGACTGGGAGTCCATACTATTGCAGGCCGCCACGCGGCCACGGAAATCCGCCAGCGTTGGCCGGGTGTTTTCCTCGCGCGTCACCAGCAGACTGCGGTAGTAAAAGCCGTCACAGCCGGGGGCAGAATAATGAAAGCAGCCGACCGTTTGCACGTCGGGCAACTGCGTGACCAGCGGAAAACCACAGGTCTGGCTGAGTAACAGGGCGTCACTTCGCCAGTGGGAAAGCAGCGCCTCTTGCGGCCAGACCGCGTTGACGGTAATCCCCTTCGCCGCCAGCCGTTCACTCACGGCGTGAATCAGCGCCAGGGTGTCCGGGCGGTGCAGATCGTACATCGGAAAAGCAATTTCATGGCGCATGATTGTTATTGCTCGCGGTAAACCCCGGATGCGCGTTCACATCGACAGCGCGGAACAGAAAACGCCGCAGCCATACGCCATACCCACGCACCACAAATCCCCCGTTGCGTGCCTGATAACCGGCGCGATCGTATAAGTAGACCGTGCGCAATCCGTACCAGGGCACGCCCGGTAAGTCATGATGCACAGAATGATAGTTCAGGTTAAGGAATAACACGCGCCAGGGCCACGCGGCTTCGTTAATCACCGAGCGGGCCAGCGGGTCCTCCTCTGCCCGGTGCTCCAGGAACGAGCGCACTTTGGTGAGCGCCAGCGCCGGATAACTGACCGCCAACAGAAACCAGATGAGTGAAAAGCCGCAGTGGGCAATCCACGCAAAGGTCACAACCAGTAACAGCCCGTGAACCAGCCACATCGCGATAGCATCACGCTGGCGGGTGCGAAATGCCGTGATCATCCCCGCAACCATTTGCACGATGTCGAATAGCGGGCCCAGCAGCAAACGCCCCGGAAAGGTATTACGTAACTGGATAATGCGGCGCTGCCAGCGGGGTAAACGCTGCCAGCGATGCGCGGAAAAGTAGTAGGATTCCGGATCGTCATCCGGCAACGTCAGCAGGTGGGCGCGGTGGTGCGCAAGGTGAGAATCGCGGTACAACCCATATGGATACCAGACGGCCAGCGGCATCAGCCCCAGCAGTTGATTAACCCACGGGTAGCGCGTGGGGTGGCCATGAATAAGCTCATGCTGCAATGACATATACCAGGCGGAAAACCAGATAAGCAATAACGTGGCGGGCAATAAACCCAGCGTTTCATGGAAGGCCAGCGTAGCAAACCAGCCACCATAAATAACGACTATCAATGCCCATGTCGGAAATTCACTGCGCCACAGCCAGGAACCGGACAGCCGCCGGATAAGCGCGCGCTGCTGCTCGTGTAGGTAAACCGCCTTACTTTTTGCCATCCACTCAATGCCCTTTTTCAGCCTTTCTCTGTGCCGACGATGGGAGAAAAAGCCGGAAATAACAAAGTATTTAAATGGATGAGCTATTGCGAAAAAGCGCTATACGCAGCTATCAAATAAACAGACGAATGGCGCTGTAAAGAAGCAGACAGGCCAGCAATGCATTCACCGCGCGAGCATGGCGACGCAGTAACGCCTGAAACAAGTGCCCTGCTACCGCCCAGCAAAAATTTCCCGCCGCGCCGATAAGGGCAAGGCTTACACTCATCACCGCAACAACGGCGATATTATGGGTATAGGGCAAAACAAAAGCAGAGAGCGCCGTAATGCCATAAAGGATGATTTTGACGTTGGCAAACTGCAGTGCAAAGCTGGTCCAGAAGCTCAGTAACAATGACGTTCCCTGCGCTGTCGCCGGATCGCTGCGTACAATTTTCAGTGCCAGCCACACAATATAGAGTGCGCCAGGAATGTTGAGCCAACCAGTGACGGCGGGCAATACATGGGTGAGCGTAATGGTGAAAACTGCACATAACAGCATAATCACCAGAAAACCACAGGTCATTCCCGCCAGCACGCGCACGCTGCGCCTGAGCCCATGAGCACTCACCGAACTGAGCGCCAGGATATTATTAGGGCCGGGGGTGATGGCAGAGATAACCGTATAGGTCAGAAAAGCAGTGATAACGGCAGTATTCACAAGGATCCCTCAGATAATTTTTGTTTAAACTACCCTGCGCAAATACTTAAAAAAATCGAAATATTTGTTATTCTGACTTCGACATTTTCGATGAATTTAAGAGGGAAGGAATGGATCTGCGTCGTCTGATGACACTGAAAACCGTGGTCGAAGAGGGATCTTTTGCCCGAGCAGCCAATAAACTCTGCTGCACACAGTCCACCATCACTTTTCAGATCCAGCAACTGGAACAAGAACTGTCGCTCCGGCTGTTTGAAAAAATCGGTCGTCGGATGATCCTGACCGAGTCCGGACGTAATATTTTGCCGCATGTCTATGAACTGATGCGGGTGATGGACGGGCTACGCCAGGCCGCGCTGGACAAAGACGAGCCAGCGGGCGAACTGCGTATCGCCGCCGGGGAAACGCTGCTATCGTATAAAATTCCCGCTGTACTCCAGAAGTTTAAGCAACGCGCGCCTGGCGTTCGCCTCTCATTGCAGTCACTCAACTGCTACGCTATCCGTGATGCACTGCTGGCAGATAAGGTGGACCTTGGCATCTTTTACCGTGTGGGCAACGATTCAGCCCTGACCATGCAAAGCTATGGCAAACAGCCCTTAGTTCTGGTCGCCTCACCACAACTTAACGGCGTCGATTTCACCCGCTCAGGCCAGCATATCCCCGCCAGCTTTATCATCAACGAACCGCAATGCATCTTTCGCCAAATTTTTGAAAGCACTTTGCGTCAGCGCCAGATCACTCTCGATAACACCATCGAGTTATGGAGTATTGAGAGTATTAAACAATGTGTTGCAGGTAATCTTGGGATCTCATTTTTACCGCGCTTTACCGTTGAAAATGAACTGGCAAGCGGGTCGCTGGTTGAACTGCCCTTTTCGCTCCCGGCACTTACGATCGAGGCATTGTGCGCGTACCATGCGGGGAAATTTGTCAGCCCGGCGATGCGGGTGTTTATGGAATGTATGCAGGAAACACTGACGGCACCTCAGGCCAACACCGCACTAATCGGATAAATAGTGGCGCGGCATCCAGGCATTAATCTTTAACCCGCCAGCGCACATCCCGCTGTTTTTCTGAGCGCTTTGCCGTCAACGATACTCCCTCGACCGAGGTCAGGGTGACGGTAATCGACGCCATTCCATCAAGCGGGAGCATCATTAAACGAGAGTCCATCATCAATACCGTTTCCAGCGTCTCCTCACCGAGAAGCGCTGAAACGGCATTTAACTGGTTAAAACGTTCATTCTTGTTCATCAGCAGACCTTACTTGAGATAACCCACCAGCGTTGTACCGTGTTTGTAATACGCTTTTTGTTGAGGAAAATAGTGAATCACCGTCTTATCGCCTGACTGGTAAACCGTTGCCCCGGGTTCGCGTTCGATAATGTCGGCGCGTTGGCCGTCAATAAACGCCAATATAATCACACTAGAAATCTTACGCACCTTACTGATATTCCTTTCTTTTAATATTGCATACCCGGTTTTGAATGTGTTTTGTAAGTCGTTTAGATTCATGGGGTCTGAACATGATTCGGTTGTAATGCCAGCCAGAAGAGTCGCGATAAACAGGATTGGCACAGACGTCTATTTCAGCGGCGAATATCCTGTTTGAAGTGCCCGCTTCCGGGCGCTGGAGACTGTTTTCGCATGGCGTGGGGGCGACGTGTTGTACGCTTTCGTCTTCCTCAAACCACCCGCTATAGTCCACGACCTCGTCGCTCTCCGTTGCAAACATCAGCGCATGCTTAAAGGCCTGCATACTATTTAAAAACAGCGAGTGCGAATCACTCGCCTCCCAGCCCGAATCGCTTAAATTATCTGAGACGAAAAACAACTGATAAGCCTGCGTCACGCAGAGCGCCAGGAGGGCGCCCGTCACGATGTTCATGCGTGTTGGTAACTTCATTAAACGTCTCTCTCCATTTACGCGTTACCCTAACGCTTATCGTGACTGCGCCCGTCTTACTCAGCATCGGCGTGGGGTGATTACCAGGAGCCCGATAAACCGACAGAGCCGCCTGTCGCATTACCGTCGTACGAGACCTGCACGCTTACCGAGGTCTTCGCCGTCAGACCAAAGTTCAGGCCGCCTGCAACGGCAGTTTCATTGTCATATTCACCCACCGCCACCGCATACCCGGACTGGTGGCCGGCATAATGCAGGTTACTGGTCGCTTGCGACATCGCTCCCACCTGGTTGATCGTTTTACGGTTTTCATGGATATCTTTGCTGTTCTGATCGATACGCTGTTTGTTGGCAGCAATCGCGGAACGGTTCGCAGAGATAGCGCTACGGTTCTGGTAAATGTTGGTGGTGTTGTTGTAAATGGCGGTATTGTTGCGGCTAATCCGGGTTCGCGCTGCCGTATCGACCGTCCAGGCATTGACCGTTAAGGTCGTCGCACTGTTCTTACTGTTCTTACTGTTCTTACCATTCGTACCATTCGTACCATTCGTACCATTCGTACCATTCGTACCGTTGGTGCCATTTTTACCCGGCTGCCCCACAACATTAATCACCTGAATATTCCCGGCAGATTGCGGCGTCCCGGAAGGTTGACTATTGATGGTGGTCACTTTCGTCCCGGTGATAACAGTCTGTACAGGCATTGTCGTTACAGTGGTCTGCGGATAGGTTTTCAGCGGTACTGTCACTGATGCATGTGGAATCTGTGCTGAAACAGTGTTCGGCTGCGGCGTCTGCTGCTGTACGGTCGGTACTGCCTGCGCTGTCAGGGTCGGCGCTTTCATCGGCTGCGGCGTCTGTTGCTGTACGGTCGGAATCGCCTGCGCTGTCAGCGTCGGCGCTTTCATCGGCTGCGGGATCTGCTGCTGCACCGTCGGAACCGCCTGCGCTGTCAGGGTCGGCGCTTTCATCGGCTGCGGGATCTGCTGCTGCACGGTCGGAACCGCCTGCGCTGTCAGGGTCGGCGCTTTCATCGACTGCGGGATCTGCTGCTGCACGGTCGGAATCGCCTGCGCTGTCAGGGTCGGCGCTTTCATCGGCTGCGGGGTTTGCTGCTGCACGGTCGGAATCGCCTGCGCTGTCAGGGTCGGCGCTTTCATCGGCTGCGGCGTCTGCTGCTGCACCGTCGGAATCGCCTGCGCTGTCAGGGTCGGCGCTTTCATCGGCTGCGGGGTTTGCTGCTGCACCGTCGGAACCGCCTGCGCTGTCAGGGTCGGCGCTTTCATCGGCTGCGGGATCTGCTGCTGCACGGTCGGAATCGCCTGCGCTGTCAGAGTCGGCGCTTTCATCGGCTGTGGTGTCTGCTGCTGCACCGTCGGAATCGCCTGCGCTGTCAGGGTCGGCGCTTTCATCGGCTGCGGGGTTTGCTGCTGCATGGTCGGAACCACCTGCGGCACCAGAGCAGGCGTAAACCCTGTGACCGCCTGCAAGTCAGCCATATGTCTGGACGCGATATTCATCGTCTGCCCTGCGTTAGACCACTCTTTGATCTCCGCGTCTGTCAGCATCGCTATCTGATTATGGGTGTTTTTATATCTGCGATTCACATCTGCAGCCTGGTTGAGGTCATGCCGTGTGGCCTGAATATCGGCAACGTATTGTTCAATAGTGCCAGGGTAGATCGTTGCGTTCACAGAACAAATCGAACCCACCAGCACGGCAAGGGTCGTCAGTCTGACAACCGTATTACGTTTCATTATGCGCTTACCATCATTCGTTAAATTGAAAATGAGGCACAGACAATGTCGCTAGCCCCAGAGTTAATCAAGACTTCAATGTCACGAAGATTACAGACATGAAAGAGACTTATCAAACGTTTCTTTATTAGATACGCATGGATTTTTTAGATGACTTTGAAAAGACTAATGTTTTTGTCTTAAAATATTTAATAGCTTTAAAAAGCTTTAGAAAAGTCATCAAATAGTCACGTGAGTGATAAATAACAGGCCAGAAAAATAACTGATAACTCTTTTCAACAAGATGGTAAAAAACAAGATAACCCCATTAAAAACAATAAATAAAAGATAAAAACCAGCATAAGAAGATAACAAAACTGCACAAAGATAAGCGTTAATCTGTAAAACGACTGGTTTTCGGCAGTATTGGGAAAAAGGTAAGATGGAAGAGTGTCAGAAAGAGCGAAAAGACAAAAAAGACGTAGTTTCACATCACCAAAGACCAGGCACGAATCAACTAAGTAAAAAAAAATACATAACAAAGACTACAAAAAGCCATTAAAAGAAAATGACACTCATCCCCAAACCTGAGGAATTCCCAGTAATCTTACGTTTTACAGCGACAACGCCGCTTAATACGAATAAAACAGTGACAGCGATGACAGGGTCCGGCTGAAAATCGATGAGGCGTTGGCGGCTGACCGGGGCCGCCCGCAGGGAAGCGGGCGGAGGGGATAGCCTGCAAGGACGCAGGCTGGTCCCCGACCCGAAAGTCAGCCGACATAAGCATCATGGACCGCGCCAGCGGCGATTTTCCTGGCCGGGAGCCCGGGTCGCCAGGGTGGTGGCGGTGAGCCACCCTGGCACGTTCACGGGTTCTGTCGCGACAGAAAAGCAAGGAACATAAGGTGAACGGAATGACCATCAGAGCCGCATTTCCCCCTCACCCTAACCCTCTCCCCAAAGAGGAGAGGGGACCGATCGTGCTCGCATTTTTGTGGGGGATTCCTCAGCCCCCAAACCGTACTCAACGCGCACGGCTGTGGCTCTATTTCACTTGATGACGCTTTTTACTTTGCTGGAGGGAAGATCCGCACGCTAAGAAAATCGATCAGTACACGTAACTTTGGCGAGGGATGTTTACTGGCAGGCCACAGAAGATGTACCACGCCGGTGTGGCTGGCGTAATCGGACAGGACTTCCCGCAGCGCCCCCTCTTCCAACGCTTCACGAATGGCGAAGTCAGGTAACCAGGCAATACCCAGCCCACGTAGCGCGAAGCAGACACGGGTTTCAATGTTATTACACACCATGGTCGCCGGAAGCGCGAGTTCGTTTTCCGCCTCGTTGCCACGCATCACCCAGCGCTCCAGTTTGCCGCTTGAGGGAAAGCGGTATTGCAGGCAGGCATGGCGTGTAAGATCCGCAGGGGTTTGCGGTTCACCACAGCGGGCCAGATACTCCGGCGATGCCACGACCACGGTACGAAAGTGGCCCAACTTGCGGGCAGAAAGGCGCGAATCCGCTGGCGGCCCGATGCGCAGCACGGCGTCATAGCCTTCGGCAATCACATCCACCATGCGGTCGGTAAATTCCAGATCCAACTGGATCTGCGGGTACTGGCGCATAAAATCACCCAGTACGGGTAGTACCAGCGAGCCCACCAGCGGCAAGCTGAGTCGCAAACGTCCGACCGGGTGCTCCGCCGCCTGGGTGAGTTCCTGCTGTGCGGCCTCAATTTCTGCGAGGATGCGTCGGCTGCGTTCCAGCAGTAAATGCCCTTCTGCCGTCAGCGTGATACTGCGCGTGCTGCGGTGAAACAGACGAACACCGAGCTTATCTTCCAGACGGGCGATGCTCTTGCCGACCGCCGAGGCCGACACGCCAAGGTTACGCCCGGCGGCCACAAAGCTGCGCATCTCCGCCACCTGCACAAACACCACAAATCCGTTAAGACTTTCCATACGCCCCCGCTATTGCGGACATTTATCTCCGCAGTGTCATGAAATATACCCCTCTTTTTCCGCAATCGCGAAGCTTCTACTGTGGAAACGTTGAACACTGAGGAGAGAACATATGCACGATTTCATTCAACGCGTTGTCCGTCAGGCTCTGCATGAGCGCCGCCTGGTGGGCGTGGAAGTCATGGTCGCCCACCATGGGCAAACACGTTATCACCAGGCGGCAGGCTACGCCGACCGGGAAACGCAGCGCCCGATGACGCTGAATACCCGTTTCCGCCTTGCATCGGTCAGTAAACCTATCGTGACCACCGCCGCGATGGTGCTGGTGCAGCAGGGGAAATTGCATCTTGATGAGGCCATCACCCGCTACCTGCCTGACTTTACCCCGCGCTTGCCGAATGGCGGCCAGGCTACCATCACGCTGCGCCAGTTAATGAGCCACAGCGCCGGTCTGGGTTACCGCTTCCTTGAAAAGGATGCGAACGGCCCCTACGCCCGCGCAGGGGTTTCTGATGGGATGGATGCTTCCGGGGTAACGCTTAACGAAAACGTCCGTCGTATCGCCACGGTCCCTCTGCTATATGCGCCGGGAACCGCGTGGTGTTATTCGCTGGCCATCGATGTGCTGGGAGCGGTGATTGAGCAGGTACAGGGACAACCGTTGGATGTGGCGATAAAAACGCTGGTTACCGGGCCGCTGGCCATGCACAACACCGCCTTCGCGCTCGCCCCACAACAAGAGGTCGCTACCGCCTATGTGAATGACCAGCCGGAGCCGCACCGCCTGCAAGAGGGGGAGTTTGCAGCCCCTTTTGAGAACACTGTGGGTATCTGCTACAGCCCGTCACGGGTCTACAGCAGCCAGGCGTACCCGTCGGGCGGGGCGGGAATGGTCGGCACCGTGGGCGATATGATGCGCCTGCTTGAAACGTTGCGCAGCGGTGGCGGTTCCCTGCTGGCCCCCGAATGGGTGGCGGAAATGGGCCGCGATCAGATTGCGCCACATGAACTCCCGGACGCCCCCGGCGTGGGCTTTGGACTGGGCTTTTCCGTTCTTCGCGATCCACAACTCGCCGCCTCGCCGGAATCCCCCGGCACCTGGCGCTGGGGTGGCGCCTACGGCCACGCCTGGTTTGTCGACCAGAAGCAGGCACTCAGCGTAGTGGCCTTTAGCAATACGCTGTATGAAGGCATGTCGGGACAGTTTGTAAATGATCTGCGCGATGCGGTCTACCACGGCCTGCGGGAGGCATCATGACAGGTGCGAAACGACTGCCCATTTTGCCGCTGCTGGCGCTGGGGATGGCGGCATTTGTCACTATTGTCACCGAAACGCTGCCTGCCGGGTTGCTGACGCTCATGGCAGACGATCTCTCCATCACGCCCGCGGCGGCCGGGCAAAGCGTGACGGTCTATGCCATCGGCTCGTTTATCGCCGCCATCCCGCTGATGTCGTTACTGCAGGGGTGGCGACGCCGCCGCCTGCTGTTGCTGACGCTCGCCGGGTTCACACTGGCAAATACCGTCACCGCGTTTGCCACCGATTATTGGCTGCTGCTCGCTGCGCGCGGTATCGCTGGCATCGCAGCCGGTATTCTGTGGGCGCTGCTGGCGGGGTTCGCCGCCTCGATGGCCCCCGTCCATAAAAGGGGAAAAGCAATCGCCATTGCCATGGCAGGCACACCGCTGGCGCTCTCCATTGGCGTGCCCATCGGCACTTTCGTGGGTAACCTGATTGGCTGGCGACTCTGTTTTGCGATGCTTAGCGTAATGTCGTTGCTGTTGATCATCGTTCTGCGTCTGAGCGCCCCGGATCATGGCGCGGCAGCGGTACAACAGCGCTTATCGCTACGCCGCGTCGCACAACTGCCCGGCGTGGGCGGCGTCCTGCTGCTGGTGCTCTGTTTCGTGCTGGCGCATAACCTGCTCTACACCTATATTTCGCCGTTTCTGGCCCCCGCAGGGTTAACGGCAAGAACGGATGCTGTCCTGTTACTGTTTGGTCTGTGTTCACTGGCGAGTATCGCGGTAACGGGGGTGTTGATTGACCGCTACCTGCACCGACTCACCGTGCTGAGCGTTGGTCTGTTTATGCTGGCCGCCCTGCTTCTGCAACTGAATGCGAGCAGTGCCTCCACGGTCTGGGTCGCGGTGACGCTGTGGGGGCTGGCCTTTGGTGGGGCCGCCACGCTGTTTCAGACCGCGATGGTGATCCGCGCCAAAGCGGCGACAGATATCGCGCAGTCGATGCTGGTAACGGTGTGGAACCTGGCGATTGCTGGCGGCGGCGTGCTGGGTGGCATGGTGTTACAACACACTGGAACAGGCGGTTTTACCCCGCTGTTGCTCTTACTGCTGGCCGTGGCGATGGGGGTGGCATGGGTAACAGGCCAAAAAACCTGCGCGGGTGAGCAACAGTCATTCATCGAACAGTAAGGCAACGAGCACATCGGCACGCAGCGTGATATGTTGTGCGTATTGTGAATAATTTTGCGAAATGCGCAAAGATGATAACGCCCAATTTTGCCGAGTATCTCTCTGTCTTCGCCGATGTCGTGCGCAGCGGCAGCTTTTCCGCTGCTGCGCGTAAGCGTGCACAAACCCCGTCTGCCGTGGTGCGGCAAATTGATGCGCTGGAACATGAGCTGGGTGTCGCGTTGTTTATTCGCTCAACGCGATCACTGACCCTGACAGATTCGGGGCAGAAGCTGTACCAGCGTGCGCTGCGTCTGCTTGATGAGCTGGCTGATGTTCACGCGGAGGTCTCAGCATTTGATATTTCCGTGTCCGGCACCCTGCGCATCGCGTGCCTGCCCTCTTTCGGCAAGCGGTACGTTCTGCCGGTCATCGCTGCGCTGGAAGCGGAACACCCGGCGCTGCGCGTTGAACTCGATCTCACCGAGAGGCTTTATAATCCGGTCACAGAGCGGCTGGACGTGATGATTCGCATGGGCGACCTGCCGGACAGCACGCTTATCGCCATGACGCTCGCGCCGCTGACACGCCTGCTGGTGGCAAGCCCCGCTTACCTTGCGCGTGCAGGCCAGCCGGTCAATGCCAGCGAACTGGTCACGCACCGCCTGCTCGATAAACTGCACGGCACCGATCTGCTGGGATGGAAGGAGATCCCCGGTTTTTCGCACAGCGAAGCGCAACGTGCCGGGGTGTTCTTTCGCTGCGATGATTTTGAAGCCTTACGCAGCGCGGCACTGGCGGGCATGGGCATCGCCTTTCTGCCCACCTGGATTGTCGGCCAGGATGTAAAAGCGGGCGCACTCACGCGTCTTTCGCTCGACGGCGAGCCCTGGAATGCCGCCCCGTCGCGCATTCATCTGCTGCGCGCGCTGCCACAGCCCGGAGCCAAAGTCCGCGCCTTTAATGCGGCACTTTGCCAGGCCATCGGCACACCGCCTGTCTGGGAACCCTGAACTGCATCTTTGCATAATGCGCAAAGATGTTGCGTCTGAAACGGCGTTATCATCCTGCATCGTGCCGTATAGAGTGGTGGCAACTCTTGATACGGGATTGATGCCACCATGGTTACCTCTTCTTCGTCGTCAGCGCCGCTCTCAGCCACCACCGTTTTTCTGATGGCTCTGGCCTGCGCCTTTGCAGTTTCAACGCTTTATTACAACCAGCCGCTACTCGACAGCATGGGGGCAACCTTCGGGCGCTCCGATGCGCAGGCGGGCCAGATTGCGATGCTGACGCAACTTGGTTACGCCAGCGGCCTGTTTCTGCTGGTTCCACTCGGCGATCGGGTCGATCGTAAACGACTCATCATCGCACTGCTGGCATGCAATATGGTCAGCCTGCTGGCGGTGGGCGTCGCACCCAATTTTAACCTGTTAAAGCTTGCCAGCTTCGCCGTCGGCGCCAGTGCCGTGAGCGCACAAATTATTATCCCCACCATGTCGGGTCTGGTCGATCCGACCCTACGTGGACGGGTTGTAGGCACGCTGTTGAGCGGCCTCTCGGCAGGTTTACTGTTTGCCCGCACCTTAAGTGGTTTTGTCGGTGCCAGTGAGGGCTGGCGTATGATGTTTTTGCTGGCCGTCGCCATCGATGTACTGGTGATGGTGGTGATTATCCTCCGCTTCCCGTCAACCGCGCAGGCTACATCACTCCCCTATACCGCCTTGCTGTCATCACTGTGGGCACTGTTTAAAGATGAACCCACCGTTCGCGCCGCCTGCGCTACGGGATTTCTGATGTTTGCCGCCTTCTCCGCATTATGGTCTACGCTCGCTATGTTGATGGCGCGCCCGCCGTATGAATTTGGCCCGGACGCCGTGGGGGCATTTGGTTTCGTCGGAATCGCCGGTCTGCTGGCTTCCCCGGCGATTGGCCGCGCGGTCGACCGCGTGGGTTCCGGCAAGATGCTTTTCGCTGGCGCACTGCTGTTGGTGGCGGCTTTTGCGCTGGTAGGCGTCGGCGCTTCACATCTGTGGTTACTCATCGTGGCAATGGCGATGATTGATATCGGTAACCGTGCGGGCCTGGTGGCGAATCAAAGTCGTATTACCGCGCTTTCGGCCACCGCGCGTAGCCGTCTTAATACCCTGTTTATGACCAGCTATTTTCTTGGCGGCGCAACGGGAACGGCGGTTGCGGCCACCACATCAGCTTCACTCGGCTGGCACGGGCTGGCGCTGACCGGGGCACTCTTTGCCGTTACAGCGCTGTGCGCCCATCTTTTAATCAGTACATCAACGCCGTCGCATCGCTAAAAGGCACGGACTGAGGAGATAATATGTCTGAACAAACGAACGTGATCCCCGACACTATGACTGCCATCGAAATTACAAAGCCCGGTGGTCCGGAGGTGCTGAAACCAACAACGCGCCCGGTACCGCGCCCTAAAGAGAATGAAGTGCTGATTCAGATTGCCGCGGCGGGCGTCAACGGTCCTGACGTGATGCAACGCAAAGGGCAATATGCGCCACCGCCTGGCGCATCAGATATCCCCGGTCTGGAGGTTTCCGGTGTGGTCGTGGCCATCGGTAGCAAAGTACACCGTGTTAAGCCGGGCGATCATGTGGCCGCGCTGATCCCAGGCGGTGGCTATGCGCAATACTGCGTGGCGGATGAAATCAATATCCTGCCCTTACCGCCTGAACTTAGCCTGACCGAAGCTGCCGCGTTACCCGAAACGTTTATGACGGTCTGGCTCAATATGTTCCAGCGCGGCCAGTTTAAAGCTGGCGATATTATCCTGATTCATGGCGGCGCATCCGGTATTGGTACGACGGCAACCATGCTGGCAAAAGCCTTTTGCGCCGGGAAAATCATCACCACGGTCGGCTCAGAAGCGCATCGCCAGGCCAGCCTGAAACTGGGGGCGGATACCGCCATCCTCTATAAAGAGGAAGATTTCGTGGATACCGTTCATCGTGAGACCGACGGGCATGGCGCGGATATTATTCTCGACATTGTGGCCGGGGATTACGTTGCCCGTAATTATGCCGCCGCTGCGATGAACGGTCGCATTGTGCAGATTGGCGTGATTGGCGGCGTGGCTAAAGAGGTTGATTTGTTCCCGATGCTCAGCAAACGGCTCACGCATCTGGGCTCCACACTGCGTTCACGTACCCCAGCGGAAAAAGCTGAGCTGATAGATGCCCTCACCGAAAACGTGTTGCCGTTAATTGAAACCGGGTCGGTGAAGCCGCAAGTTTTTAAAACCTTTCCACTGACCCACGCATGCGAAGCACACCGGATGCTGGATGCCAGTGCGCATATCGGGAAAGTGGTGTTGGTGACAGAGCAGTAAACGCACCGGCGATGTCTGGCCCAGGACAGGCATCGCCAGCAGAGAAGCGAGAGGAGGCCGATCGCCTCCGTCACCACAGTAACGCCTATCGTTGAGCAAGGAATAAACGATTAAAGTTTGGGCGTTTTGCATATTCCTATAAAAAACAACGGTCATTTTGCACCACGGTTATCGGATGCAAAATGTATATAGTTTCTTATCAAAATTATTTCTCTCTCCCCTGTATTTATTTATCAGCACTCCTGTTAGACTTCATTTAAATCGCGCACTATCAAATACCGAGCGATTTACATTGCGTGCCGTTTACGCTTTATGCCACCTCTCTAAAACAGAGCGCGACTATGAACTCATTAAAAAACTTCACCATCCGCCGCGTTGTCCTGTGCATCCTGCTCACGGCATTTGCACTTATCGCCGCCACAGGCGGTTATGCCGCTTACACAGCTCACAACATGAATAAATACGCCGACCAGAGCGCGGCGCAGACACAACAGGCCCTTTTCCTCGCCCACGCCACGCTGGTTTTACAACATGGCACAGACGCTGAAAAACTGGCGCTTAAGAATGAAATCCCGGCGGGCCCGGAATGGGCGACGCTGTCCCAGGCGTTATCGGACACCTCCGCTAACTGGCAAACAGAAGCCACGGCGCGTATTAAAGACCTGACACAGCATGCCGTTTTCGACAGTGCGCTGAATTCATCTGACGGTAAGCGACTGAATATGGTGTTGCTCATCGCGCTGTTTGCGCTCGGCGGGCTGGTTCTGTTCTGCGACTGTTATCTGGTCATCCATCTGGTCAAACCGGTTGGCGATATTCGTTCATACTTCCAGGTTATTGCGCAGGGTGACCTTACCCGTGAGCCGAAAGATATTGGACGTAACTGCGTCGGCCAGATGATCCCCCTGGTGCGGGAAATGCAGCACAGCCTCCTTAAGACGGTCACCGCGATAAGCGAAAACAGTGACGCGCTTCATCGCGAAGCAAGTGAAATCGCGGCGGGCAATAGCGACCTGGCAAACCGCACCACGCGGCAGGCGGCCTCTCTGGAACAGGCGGCGACGAGTATGGAAGAGTTAACCTCAACGGTAAGCCATAACGCGGATAACGCCCGCCAGGTTCGCGATCTGTCAGTGACGACCGCAGAAACGACGGAAAAAGCCAGCGAACTGGTTGAGAATCTTGCCAGCACAATGAATCGTATCGCGGACGGCTCTGAGCAGATACGCCAGTTCACCTCAACCATCAATAGCATTGCTTTCCAGACCAATATCCTTGCGCTCAACGCAGCAGTAGAAGCGGCGCGAGCCGGTGAGCAGGGGCGCGGTTTTGCTGTGGTGGCGACGGAAGTGCGTTCCCTTGCCCAGCGTAGCGCAACGGCCGCACGGGAAATCGAGTCCCTGATAAAATCAGCCATCGTTTCGGTGCATGAGGGCAAAGAGATTACGGATGCTGCGGGCGCGGCAATGACAGAGGTGAAAGGAAACGTCGCCAGCGTGAATACGCTTATCGGCGAGATTGCACTGGCCTCCGATGAACAAAGTAAGGGGATTTCACAGCTCAACCATGCGGTTGCGGAGCTGGACAGAGTGACACAGCAAAATGCCGGACTTGTCCAACAGGTTACGACGTCTGCCAATAATCTCAACGCCAGAACCGAAATCCTTAATGAGGTGGTCAGTCACTTCACGCTTCCTGGCACCACGGTCCGGCGAGAAAACACCCGCGCAGATTTTGCCAGGAAGCTTATCCCCGCCAGAGCACAGTGAGTCAGACCGGGCATAAGAACGACCATCTATAACGTCACGGACACCGCAGTGTTTTACAACATGAAGGTGTCCGTGACGCGTAAAAGCAGCACCGCATCGCTGCTCTTCGCAAACCCCCGTTTCTGACACTCCCATGCCCGGCAGCCGCTCCCCTTGCGCTTAATGACTGAATTTACCAATCCAGGGGCTGGTTTTATCCTGCGACCATAACTTCATCAACATCTCGCGAAATTTCTCGGCCGCCGGGCTCAATGAATCCCCTCTTCTTAACACTAAGCCAAGCGTTCTTCGGATAACGGGTTCGATAAGAGGACGGCTAACCAGCACATGATGCTCATCGGTAGGCATTGCCAGGCTGGGGACAACCGCAACCCCCAGCCCCGCTTCCACCATCCCGAGAGATGTAGAGAGATGCCTGACTTCATAAAACCAGTTCGGCTGCCAGTCGAACCCTTCGAGCGCCTGGTCGATCAGGAGCCGGTTGCCGCTCGATTTGCGGACTCCGATAAGCCGGAGCCCGGCAAGATCTTCCCACATCACCAGCGATTTTTTGGCGAGTTCATGATCGCGTTTACAGGCCAGAACAAAGGGTTCATTCACCAGAGGGGTGAACTCTATATTGGGATGTGTGATGTTTATCATATTTATGCCGAAATCTGCGTCGCCATTAAGCACGGCTTCGAGGCAGTCACTGGCACTATGCTCAAGAATGCGGATGCGAATATTCGGGTAATGTTCATTGTAATCACGAATAACGGAGGGCAAGAAATAGAACGCGGCGGTAGGTAAACAGGAGAGCGTAATAACCCCCGTTTGATGCGTTGCCATCTCTTTAATGCTGAGAATAGAGCTTTCATAAAAATCGATGAGATTCTTTGCCTTAGGCAGAAAATCTCGCCCGACGGCGGTCAGTTTTACTCGTCTGGTCGACCGTTCAAATAACGTTGTGCCCAAACTCTCCTCAAGCTTTTTTATTCGCCTTGTTAAGGCAGGCTGGGAGATGTGTAAAAATTGTGACGCCCTTGTGAAACAGCCAATTTCCGCAATCTTAACAAACGCTTGAATGCCCTGTAATTCATGCTGCATGTTTATCCCCCCACGTTTACCCCGCTATTAAACCATCGTAACCGACAGCTTATTAATGTGTAAAACGCATTAATCCTTCGTTTTTTGACATTAGAGTTATTTATTCGCATATGGGACGCTTACTGCATCATTTAATGTGTGGAAAGAGAAAACCTATGTTCAACATACCTTGCGTACTGATGCGCGGCGGTACTTCTAAGGGACCCGTTATTCTGGCAAGCGATTTGCCCACCGATGTTCAGGAACGTGATGCGGTTCTGCTGGCGCTGATGGGTGCCGGCCATGAGCTGGAAATTGATGGCATCGGTGGCGGCAGCCCGCAAACCAGTAAAGTGGCGATTGTGAGCCGTTCAGAAAGCCCGGATGCGGATATTGACTATCTGTTTGCCCAGGTCATGGTGAAAGAGCGCCGCGTTGATACCACGCCCAACTGCGGAAATATGTTATGTGCGGTTGGCCCTTTTGCGATTGAAAAAGGGCTGGTTGCGGCAAAAAACCCTGTCACCACGGTTCGCATCCGCAATCTCAACACCGGAACATTTGTTGACGCCGAAGTGCAAACCCCTGACTTCAAGGTGTGCTATGAAGGCGACACGCAAATTGATGGCGTGCCTGGCGCCGCAGCGCCGGTCGGTTTAACGTTCCTCAATTCCGCAGGCTGTAAAACCGGTAAATTACTCCCGACCGGTAACACAACGGATGTTTTTGACGGAGTGGAAGTCACCTGCATTGATATGGCGATGCCGATGATCTTAATCGATGCACAGCAGATGGATAAAACCGGTGGTGAATCACCTGCGGAACTGGAAGCCGATCTGGCGTTTATGCAACGGCTTGAAAAAATCCGTCGCAAAGCTGGCGAGGCCATGGGTTTTGGTGATGTCAGCGACAAAGTGATTCCCAAACCTGTGCTTCTGAGCAAACCTACGGCGGGCGGCACGATTAAGGTTCGCTATTTCATGCCGCATAATTGCCATAAATCGCTGGCCATTACCGGCTCTATTGGTATTTCAACAGCAACCATTATTGATGGCTCTGTTGCCCAGAAAATCATTAGTGACCAACCGAAAGATGCATTTACCAATATTGTTAATATTGAACACCCAAGCGGAAAAATTACAGTCTCATTATTAAAAGACGGAAATAAAATCGAAAACACCCGTGCTGCTGTAATCAGAACGACCCGTAAATTGTTTGAGGGTAGTGTTTATGTTCCGGAAATCGCTTTAGCGGAAGTTATCTGAACATCAGCCAGCCTTTTAGAAGTTTTACCGATTAATACCTTTAGCCTGTAACGGCTAAGAAGCTCTGTACCAGAAAAATAATGTCGAGGATATTATGGCTATAACGAACGTTAAAAATATTTCAGGTGGTTCCGGCGATGTAACAGCGAGTCAATACATCCGTGTCATCTTCGCTTTAGCCCTGTCAGGTTTGGCTGAATTAGCGTCTTTGTTTTTCATTCAACCGTTGTTACCTGTTCTCGCGGTTGAATATGATGTCCCGGTCAGTCAGGTCAGTATCATTCTTTCCGCAGAAACCGCCCTGCTTGCCATTGGTCTGTTGTTCACGGGTACACTTTCCGATCATTATGGCCGTAAACGCCTGATTATTGTCTCCTTGTTACTGGGTGGGTTACTCACCATTCTGTGCCCGCTGGTCCAGTCATGGGCGATGCTGGTGGCGTTACGTGCCGTTATTGGCCTGGCGCTGAGCGGCATTGCCGCTGCGGCAACGGCTTATATTAGCGAAGAAGTGGCCCCGGTCGTTGCGGGCGTAGTCACCGGTTACTTTGTGTTTGGCAACTCAATGGGTGGAATGTCGGGCCGTATCGTGGCCAGCCAGTTGATTGAACACATTTCCATAAACACGATTTTCTACGGTTTTGCGGCAAGCCTGATTGTTGTTGCGCTACTGGTTTACTTTATTCTGCCCGCCTCCAAAAACTTCAAACCGACGGAAACCCTGAATGTATTCCGTGTCGTGAAGGGCGCCGCGTCGCATTTCCAAAATAAAAAACTCGCTCTGGCATTTGTTATTAGCTTTATCATTTTTGGTACCTTCACCTCTCTCTACAACTATCTGGCCTTCTTCCTTAAGGGCGAGCCGTTCCATATTTCCCCTGCCAACGCCGGGCTGCTCTCTTTCAGTTTTGCGTTAAGCTTTTTCACGGCGCCACAGGCCGGGCGGTTCTCTGCGAAATATGGCAGCATGAATGTGCTTCGC
Organism: Citrobacter sp. BDA59-3; assembly: GCF_015167655.1. Classification (NCBI taxonomy): domain Bacteria; kingdom Pseudomonadati; phylum Pseudomonadota; class Gammaproteobacteria; order Enterobacterales; family Enterobacteriaceae; genus Citrobacter; species Citrobacter sp. BDA59-3. Next base: position 1,275,044 of record NZ_CP063427.1, on the reverse strand, counting down.
GTGTTGTTCGCCATCATGTCTTTGGGGATGTTGCTGACGCTAACCTCTAACGTCATCACCTTTATCATGGGTGCCGTCATCTTCACGGCATGCTTCTTCGGTTGCCATTCCATCGGTCTGAGCTGGGTAAGTAAGAACGCCACTCATGCTCGCGGGCAGGCCGTCGCCCTCTATTTATTCTTCTACTACATGGGTGGCTCTGTTATTGGTTTCCTGAACGGTTTCGTCTTCCACTCAACCGGCTGGGCAGGCATGACCGCATTTATTATTGCTCTGCTGGTGCTGGGTATGATTGTCGCGACACATCTTGCCTCCGGCGCGAAAGCGAATCTGGTGCCTGCAGAAACGTCAAAATAACCGCAATCGATATACCACTCACGCCATCAACTGGCGTGAGTAAATAAAGTTTAAAAGCCAGAATTAGGTGTCATTATGAAACTTGCAAGTTACATTCATCACGGTCATAAAAGCTACGGTATTTATACCGAAGCAGGTATTATCGACCTTGGTCAAAAAATTGGTCAGCAATATCCAACATTAAAAGATCTCCTGCAATGGGATGCTCTCGATGTCGCACAGCAATATGTTGACTACCCGGCGGATATTACAGATAAAGATATTACGTTCTTACCGGTTATTGAGGAGCCTGGAAAAATTTTTTGCGTGGGAATGAACTATGCAGAAAAAAGAAAGGAGTTCTCCGAAACCAACAACGCGCCAACATTATTTATCCGCTTCCCGGATTCGCAGACGGGCCACGCACGGCCGGTCATCAAACCGAATCTTACTGAGGAATTTGATTACGAAGGCGAACTGGCCGTCATCATCGGAAAAGCGGGCGAGAATATTAATCGTAGCGATGCGTTAAGCCATGTGGCGGGCTATAGCTGTTATATGGACGGTTCGGTTCGCGACTGGCAGCACGCATGGTTTACTGCCGGTAAAAACTGGCGTCAGACTGGCGCATTCGGGCCCTACATGACAACCGTTGATGAAATCCCCGATCCGCACGCATTATCCATTCAGACGTATTTGAATGGCATGCTGGTGCAGAATGATTCAACAGCCAGCATGATCCACAAAGTCGCCGATCTCATTGCTTATATCAGCACCTTCACGATGCTCAGCCCTGGCGATGTCATTATTACGGGGTCACCGGGTGGTGTTGGTAAAAAACGCAATCCGCCTTTATTCATGCATGAAGGTGATTGTGTCGAAGTCGCTATCGAGAAATTAGGCCGGCTGACCAATACCATTGTCGAGTCGACGTCGCCATCCAATGCATTTGCCCTTTAATTCGCTCGTCATAACACATGCGTCATTCAGTATCGATGAACACCAGGTCAGGAGAAATTTAGATGTATGCCGAAAAAACGCTAGAATTCGATACGGTTGAAACTAGCAACGGTGTTCTCAAAGACGAGATTATCGCATTTCTGAAAAGTAATGGATTAGGAATAGATGATGATGTCGGGCAATTCGTCATTGCGCGCGCTGGCAAAGAATTAATTGCCTGTGCGGGCCTGGCGGGCAATACATTAAAATGTATCGCTGTGCATATTGAATGGCGCGGAACATCGCTGGGATTACAGTTGATTCGCGAAGCGGAAAATCTGGCAAACCAGAACGGCGATCATCATCTGTTCCTTTTAACCTGCCCTGATAACGTTAAATCTTTCCGTGGTTGCGGCTTCTTTCCTTTAGCCACTCTTGATGGCAAGGCCGCGTTAATGGAAAACACCCCGGTTGGCATTCACCGTTACTGTAAGAAACTGCGCGCAGAATTTTTCGTCCCGGCGGCCAATATTGGCGGTATCGTTATGAATGCGAACCCCTTCACGTTAGGGCACCAGTTCCTTATCGAGCAGGCCGCCCGTGCGTGCGACTGGCTGCATGTGTTTGTTGTGGAAGAAAACTTATCTCAGTTCTCCTTTACTGAACGCATTGCAATGGTACGTGACGGGGTAAAACATCTCACTAACGTAACGGTACATCCCGGTTCCAGATACATTATTTCTCGCGGCACTTTCCCCAGCTATTTTTTAAAAGAAAAACAGGTGGTGAATGATGTCTATTCCGCGATCGATTTAATTATGTTCCGACGTTATATTGCGCCCGCACTGGGTATTACACATCGTTTCGTTGGCACTGAGCCATATTGTAAAGTTACAGCCCAGTATAACCAGGCTATGCACCACTGGCTTGAAGACGAATTGGTCATTCCCTCCACCGCCATTAAAGTGCATGAAATCGACAGAAAAACCGATGAAAATAATTATCCAATCTCAGCATCGGCTGTTCGCGCTCTCTTGAATAAGAACAAACTGTCAGTCGCAAGAAATATGGTGCCCGAAAGCACCATGCCTTACTTATATAACTGGCTAAAAGCAAATCACCCTGACTTGCCGGAACAACATCTGGCAGGGAATCTTATGAGCATTAGCGTAGGACTCTAACATGAAAATTATACAGGCAGCTCTGGCAGGCACGCTGGAATCGAGCGACCTCATGGTTAAAGTTAGCCCTTCTGACAGCGGGCTGGATATAGTTATTAATAGCGAAGTGATGAAGCAATTTGGCGAACAAATCACTCAGGTCGTCAAAGAAACGCTGGCTGCATTCAATGTCACCCACGGGCAAATCATTGTTGATGACAAAGGCGCACTGGATTGTGTTATTCGCTCCCGGATGCAAGTCGCCATCATGCGAGGAACCTGTAGCGATGAAATTAACTGGGAGAAATTACAATGAAAAAATTACGCCGCAGTATGCTTTTCTTACCGGGCTCAAGCGCTTCCATGTTATCGACCGCATTTATTTATAAACCAGATTCAATCATGTTTGACCTTGAAGATGCGGTTTCGTTAAGGGAGAAAGACAGCGCTCGTATATTGGTTTTTAACGCCCTCCAGCATCCCATGTATAAAGATATTGAAACGGTGGTGCGCATTAATCCATTAAACACCCCATTCGGTTTAAAAGATCTTGAGGCGGCTGTCCGCGCCGGGGTCGATGTTATTCGCTTGCCGAAAACAGATACGCCAGAAGATATTCATGAGCTTGAACGTGAAATTGTGCGCATTGAAGAAAGCTGTGGCCGTGAGGTTGGCTCCACACAGGTGATGGCGGCTATCGAATCTGCAATTGGCGTTATCAATGCTGTTGCCATTGCCCGCTCCTCAGAGCGACTGATGGGCATTGCGTTAGCCGCATTTGATTATGTGATGGATATGCAGACAGAACGCGGAGACGGTACTGAACTGTTTTATGCGCGTTGTGCGGTTCTCCATGCGGCGCGTGCCGCGGGTATCGATGCGTTTGACGTTGTTTATGGCGATGTGAACGACGAAGAAGGCTTCTTAAAAGAAGTGGATTTAATTCGTCGCATGGGCTTCAACGGTAAATCTTTAATTAATCCACGGCAGATTGAGTTGCTGCATAACGCCTATGCGCCAACCCAGGAAGAGGTTGATTATGCAGAACGCGTCATCGCTGCCGCCGAAGAAGGTGAACGTAGCGGGCTGGGTGTCATTTCTCTGAATGGCAAAATGATCGATGCGCCAATCATCAATCACGCCAGGGTCGTTCTTGAGAGAAGAAAAGCATCAGGCATTCGCCACTAATCGACGGGATAATAAAGATGAAATTAATCGAAGCTTTACAAGAACAGGTCGGGCAATCAAAAAAATATGTGGCATTTACCCATGCCAACGCGACCACACCTTATCTGGCAGATGTCGGGCAAAAGCACCAGCGTAAACTTTGTGACAGTCTGGACGAGATGATAGACCGCTGCGAATTACGTGATGGGATGACAATTTCATTTCATCATGCCTTTCGTGAAGGCGATAAAGTTATCAATCTTGTCGTCGATAAACTCGCTGCATTGGGTCTGAAAAATATTACCCTGGCATCCAGTTCATTAATGACCTGTAATGCCCCCTTAATTCAGCATATTCGTAACGGTGTTATTTCTAAAATTTACACCTCCGGCATGCGCGGGGAATTAGCCGATGCGATTTCGCATGGCCTGATGGCGCAACCGGTAGAGATTCACTCGCACGGCGGTCGCGTTAATCTCATCCAGAAAGGTGAAATTAATATTGATGTCGCCTTCCTCGCTGTCTCATGTGCTGATGAATATGGCAATGCGAGTGGGAGCGGCGGTAAATCACGCTGTGGCTCGCTCGGCTATGCGATGGTCGATGCACAGTACGCTAAACGCGTAGTACTGCTGACCGAATCCATCGAGCCCTTCCCTTATATGCCCGCAAGCATTGTTCAGGACCAGGTCGATTACATCGTAAAAATTGACAGCGTTGGCGACCCGGCAAAAATCAGCGTCGGTGCGGCCCGCGTAACCAGCAATCCTCGTGAGCTGATGATTGCGCGCTCGGCGGCGGATGTGGTCGAGCACTCCGGTTATTTCGAACAGGGTTTCTCCATTCAGACCGGTTCTGGCGCGGCATCAACGGCCTGTACGCGCTTTTTAGAATCGCGCATGAAAAATAAAAACATCACGGCGAGTTTTGCCTTAGGCGGTATCACCGGCAGCATTGTGGATCTTCATGAAAAGGGGCTGATCGCCAAATTGCTGGATACCCAGAGTTTTGACGGCGCCGCCGCCGCTTCTTTAGCCAGAAACCCAAACCATGTTGAAATTTCCACCAACGTTTACGCGAATCCGTCATCCAAAGCGGCATGCTGCGACCAGGTCGACATCGTGATTTTAAGCGCCCTTGAAATTGATACTGATTTCAACGTTAACGTGCTGACGGGCTCTGATGGCGTGATGCGCGGTGCCTCCGGCGGTCACTGTGATGTGGCTGCCGCCGCAAACCTGACGGTGGTGGTTGCTCCGCTTATCCGTAGCCGAATTCCAACGGTGGTGAAGCAGGTAACCACCTGCGTGACGCCGGGCGAAAGCATTGATGTTTTGGTTACCGATCATGGTATTGCCGTAAACCCTTCACGTCCTGAAATTCATCAGCGGTTAGTGGCTGCAGGCTTGCCCGTACTGAGTATTGAGGCGTTGCATCAGCGCGCTCTGGAAATCTGCGGTCACCCAAAAGCCATCGAGTTTACCGACAAAATCGTGGGCATTGTTCGTTACCGTGATGGAAGCGTCATTGATGTCGTCCGGCAGGTAAAAGAGTAATGAACGCGATGGCAGACGCAGCGTGCTTACCTGTCTCATTAGCGCAGCTATTAGCCTCCAGAGACGCCCGCGCAGAGCAACAGCAGCGCTGGTTAACGCAGTGGGGACAGACGCTCATTTCGACGACCCTGGTCTGGCCGGGCGAGGTCAAAGACACGCCGGTCTCCAGGGCTGTAATGGCGGTGGCGAATGAGGCTCTTTCGGGGCTTATTCTCGCTAATGGCTGGGAGATCGTCCGGCACGACGCTCGCCTGCTTATCACCGGACCGGAGTCATTCTGGTCCGTTAATGCACCCGCATCGCAGGTCAAAAAGGTCACCATTCTTCTTGAGGAGAGCCATCCTCTGGGCAGGTTGTGGGATATCGATGTGTTTTGCCCGGAGAACGGCTTATTGAGCCGTAAATCCGTAGGTGAAAACAAAAGACGTTGCTTCATCTGTGATGAACCCGCACATGTCTGTTCACGCATGCGGCGCCATTCGCTTCATTCCCTGCAAACTGTCATGGAGGCCAGGATCAATGACTATTTCTGCCATCAGAAGTGAACCGTTGGTTGAGGGGTTTAACGTTGCTGAGCTCGCCGCAGAGGCGATGTACCGCGAAGTGATTTTGACCCCCAAACCGGGGCTGGTAGACCGCCATAACAATGGTTCGCATACGGATATGAATATTAAGCTCTTTATGTCCAGTATCGCGGCCATTGCCCCGTGGTTTGCGTTGTTTGTCTCCAAAGGGATGCAGACGGCCAGACAGGAGCCCGGCCAGACACTTCGGGCTATCCGCCCTATCGGGCTTGCCTGTGAGCAGGCCATGTTTCGCGCGACGGGGGGCATCAACACCCATAAAGGGGGGATCTTTTCGCTTGGTCTGCTTTGTTCTGCCGCCGGGCGTCTGCAAGGCAAAGGCGAAGCGATCGATCGCAGCGCGCTCTGCCGCGAAATGAGTCTGATCTGCGCCGGTATGGTGAGCCGAGAGTTGAAACAACATGGCGATGCGAAGACCAAAGGTGAGCAACTGTTTCGGGATCATGGCTTCACGGGCGCCCGTGGTGAAGCGGAAAGCGGATTTGTGACGGTCAGGCACTACGGCTTACCCGCATGGGAAAAAGCCATAACGTCGGGTTATTCACCAGAGGAGTCTTTGCTGCGGGTTTTGCTTTCCTTAATTGCCCATAATCCTGACACCAATATCCTCTCGCGAGGCGGCGTTGATGGATTGCGCTATGCCAGGCGGTATGCGGCCCGACTTCTGCGTATTAAACATCTTACCGGCAACAGGTTCAGGCAGGCTCTTTTTAATATGGACAAGGCGTTTATCGCCCGAAATTTAAGTCCGGGAGGAAGCGCCGATCTGCTGGCCGTAACCTGGCTCCTTTCCCGTTTTCCAGCCTGAGGGCGAAAACGAAAGATTGACGGAATTTACCATGACAATATCGCGCCTGTTAGCACTGGATGATGTTTTTACCACTATTCTGGTTCCGGGATTGAGGGATAGCGACGAGTACCACTGGCAAACCTGTTGGGCACGCCAGTTACCTCGCTGGAAAAGAATAAGCCAACGAAACTGGATCCAACCGGATATTGAAAACTGGTGTGCCGCGATCCGCAGGGAATTAACCACGTGCAAATTACCCGTTATTTTAATTGGGCATAGCTTTGGTGCCCTTGCCTCCTGGTATCAGGCTCAGCGTCAGGCGTCAAATATTGCCGGAATTGTCATGGTCGCACCGGCGGAACCTTCCTGGTTCGAACTTGAAGAGATCGTCACCGCGTCAAAGCTGAACGTGCCGGGCCTTGTTTTTGCCAGTCGTAATGACCCGCTGATGTCCTTCAACCGCGCGCTATTCTGGTCCGACTACTGGGGATGTGAGCTTATCGACATGGGTGACGCTGGTCATATTAATTCGGAATCAGGTTTTGGTGAGTGGAAATATGGCCTTGAAAGAATATCTGAATTTGGAGAAGGGCTATTAAAAATAGCAACATGATTATTTGATGTAAAAACACCATAGCACATTTTTTAATTTCCTTATGATAAGGTCAGGATATTTTATGTTTGAAGAATATAAGAAGCATGTCGCTGAGCGCGCAGAAAATGGAATACCCGCTAAACCCTTAACCGCGCAACAGGTCAGAGAATTAATTGCCCTCCTCGAAAATAAACGGTGCGAGGATCGAGAGGCGTTAATTAGCCTGTTAATTAACCAGGTTTCTCCCGGCGTTGATGCTGCTGCAAAAGTGAAAGCAGAATTTCTTGATAAAATTATCAAAGCAAAAACAAGTGAATTCGGTATCACGCCACAGGATGCTATTACTATTCTTGGAACCATGCAGGGGGGCTACAACATTCAGCCGCTCATTGATTCGCTGGACGATAGTGAACTGGCTCAGTTAGCGGCGAATAAACTCAGCCATACTATTCTTATCTTTGAAAAATTTAACGATATTGAGCAAAAAGCCCGTAACGGGAATGTGCATGCTAAAGCGGTTATTACATCATGGGCGAATGCCGAGTGGTTTAACGAACGCACGAAGCTTGAGGAAAAAGTCACGCTGACAGTCTTTAAAGTGCCCGGCGAAACCAATACCGATGACCTTTCGCCAGCCCCTGAGGCGTGGTCACGTCCGGACATTCCCCTGCATGCGCTCTCCATGCTGAGTTCCCCCCGTGAAGGTGTGAACCCGGACCAACCGGGGCAATACGGGCCAATCGCCCAGATCCGGGAACTAAAAGCCCGGCAGTATCCTCTTGCTTACGTTGGCGATGTGGTAGGCACCGGCTCTTCACGAAAATCCGCAACAAACTCCATCCTCTGGCATATCGGGAAGGATATTCCCTTTGTCCCCAATAAACGCAGCGGGGGCGTTGTCTTAGGCGGAAAAATTGCGCCGATCTTTTTCAATACCCTGGAGGACTCCGGCGCATTACCCATTGAAGTGGATGTCTCCGGTTTATCGACAGGTATGGTGATTGATCTTTATCCGTACAAGGGCGAGATTCGCCACCATCACGATCAGACGCTTATTGCCTCATTTAGCCTGAAAACAGACGTCTTGCTGGATGAAGTCCAGGCGGGCGGTCGCATCCCGTTGATCATTGGCCGCAGCTTAACGGCAAGAGCCAGGGCCTCTTTAGGCCTGCCGGCAACGTCCATTTTTAGGAAAGCCAAAGCGCCTGCGCCATCCTCAGCCGGGTTTACGCTGGCGCAGAAGATGGTGGGCAGAGCGTGCGGCGTGGAAGGTATTCGTCCTGGGCAATATTGTGAACCTAAAATCACCACCGTGGGATCGCAGGATACCACCGGCGGGATGACACGTGATGAACTGACGGACCTTGCATGCTTAGGGTTTTCTGCCGATCTGGTGATGCAGTCTTTTTGCCATACGTCAGCCTATCCCAAACCCGTCGATGTTAATTTGCATGAGACGCTGCCGCAGTTCATTACCAGCAGAAAAGGCGTTGCGCTGAAACCCGGCGATGGGATTATCCACTCATGGCTGAACCGTATGCTGATCCCGGACACCGTCGGTACGGGCGCGGATTCACATACGCGCTTTCCCTTAGGGATCTCGTTTCCGGGCGGTTCCGGGCTGGTTGCTTTTGCCGCCGCCACCGGAATTATGCCGCTCGATATGCCGGAATCTGTGCTGGTCCGCTTTAAGGGTGAAATGCAAAAAGGGATCACCCTGCGCGATTTGGTTCACGCGATCCCTTACTACGCCATTAAACAAGGGTTGCTGACCACTGAGAAGAAAAACAAACGCAATATATTTTCCGGTCGTATTCTGGAAATCGAAGGTTTACACATGTTGAAGGCTGAGCAGGCCTTTGAACTGGCGGACGCCTCCGCTGAGCGCTCAGCGGCTGCCTGTGTGCTACGCCTGGAAGAAGAGAACGTTGCCGAATATTTGCGTTCCAATGCCACATTACTGCGCTGGATGATTAGCCAGGGTTATCAGCACGCGCCGACCCTTGAAAAGCGTATTGCAGAGATCGAAGCATGGCTGGCCAATCCGTCATTACTCAGCGCTGATGAAAATGCCGAGTACGCCGCAATTATTGACATCGACCTGACTGAAATTACGGAGCCGATCGTTTGTGCGCCCAATGACCCGGATGACGCCCGTTTACTGTCTGAGGTTGCGCGCACACCGGTACAAGAAGTGTTTATTGGCTCCTGCATGACAAACATTGGTCACTTCCGGGCCGCCGGGAAGCTGCTGGCGGATGCAAAAGAGATCCCTGGCCGCCTGTGGATTGCCCCGCCAACCAAAATGGATGCCCAACAGCTTTCAAGCGAGGGTTATTTTAATAAGTTCATCCGTTCCGGCGCACGCATCGAACCAGCGGGTTGTTCTCTCTGCATGGGTAACCAGGCCAGGGTCAAGGAAGGGAGCAGCGTTGTTTCAACATCTACCCGCAACTTCCCGCACCGCCTTGGTACCGATGCAAATGTTTTCCTGGCGTCGGCTGAGCTCAGTGCTATCGCGGCCATGCTTGGAAAAATGCCGACGGTTGAGCAGTATCACTGGCATATGGACAAAATCAATGACACCCGTGAAGAGACCTATCGTTACTTAAATTTCCATACGCTGGCAGAGTATCAAGTAGCGGAAAAGCAGCGAATTGACGTGGTAACTATGTAATCGTCTCAAAAACATGCCCGGTAATATTCCCGGGCATGTTTTTCGCCTTCTCATTACCTGTTTTTTTGAATCGGCAGAGGTCTCATTTTTAAATGCGACCTCTGATATTGTCAAAGGAATGGATTAATTAAAGTGAGCGCTAAATTATTATTCCTCGCTTTCATTATCAGCCTTTCATTAATGACATCGGCGCCTGACGGTCTTTCAAAAGAGGCATGGGTACTGGCCAGTATTTAGCTTGCGGCTATCATTGGTCTGGTGAGCAAACCCTATCCTGAAAATTCGTTATTTATTTGCATCCGGTGGCTGCATTACCCATTATGGCGGCGCGTCAGGGCCCATTATTTTTGTGGCTGGCTATAACGATATAAAATCCTGGTGGATAACGGGTACGGTTGTCGCATAATTAACGTTTGTTATTCATATTACCGTCGGGTTCCCGTGGTGGGCGTATTTGAAAGCGAGTGGCTTACTCTAATGATAAGAGCGTGCTGGCCTTGCTTTCGTCGTGTTGATGTTTTATCGCTCAGACGCGTCGGATGACGCAGGGTGTTCTCTGTCGCCGCCCTGTACCTGTGAAATAGTACAGAACAGATACGCCCGCTCCTCTCCCGGAGCGGGCAATAGTGTGTATCGCCTCAATCAAAATCGCATCGCCGACGGCTGCAGTTAAGTATAACTGCGCTTTTATCGTTGTTGATTACCACTCGCAGTAACAAGGGAAATGTCAGTCACGGCAAGCCCTTATCTTCATGGATGCAGCGCTTATTATTAACACGCTAACGCTGTACATACCGTTACACAGCAATGCTCATCTTTTCAGATGTACCTGGTATAGAATGTCAAAGAAGATAGATTGGAATAAAGTCCAAATACCCATTGTCCCAATTGTTGTCTATTTGTTGTAACGCTAAGAAACAACAAATTTTAAACAAGTTAATGTCATGTAGTCTTACTTTTTTATAATGATAATGAAAATCAAAAATACTCTCTGCCTACATATCCTGATGGCTCTCCTCGCCATCCTGGTTCTGAGCGTTCACCCGGTGGTGACGAGCTTTGATCCGCCGCTTAAATTCCAGCCGATGATTAAATCGATGGAAGGCACACCAAAAGAGCAAGCAGAAAAAATAGCCACCATTTCCCATGCATTACAAGGGAATGCGATTTTTTTTATCGGGGCATCAGAAGTTTCTACTTCCGAAAATGAACATTACGCTGCCTATAATTACTTCAATAAGCAATTGCACAGACCTTTAGTGGCATATGGCGATAGTTATGTCGACGACGTCACACAATTTTTACTGTTCTCCCGTTTTAAAGACAGCCTTAACGCAAACAGTAAAGTGGTGTTGCTCCTGGCACCGGATAGCTTTTATTCAAATGGGCTTCCTCCGGCGATCTTTGCGGATAATTTCCCGGGTTCGATTTTCGATCCATTAATGAAAGACAAGCAGGCTCGTCCTTTGCTGGTCAATTACTTAAAACATATTGAAGCGGACGATATCAGCCATTTGAGTTTTGGTGAAATGGCCATTTATGGCTGGCATCCGGACCTGATCTGGGAAGAGGTGAGCTATCAGTTTGCCAACTTCTGCACCATGATAAAAAACGACTGGCTGGACCTGCTCAATATTGAGCCACAGCCTGCCGCGCAACCCTGGCCCGCACAGCCTGGCAACATAACGATGCCCGACTGGGATCAAGAGCTGGCGAATGCCCGTGAACTCAACAAAGTACGCAAGCAAAGTGCAGCCACAATGTGGATGGACAAGGCGGTTTATGAGGCCGGGGATACCCCTGAGCAGTGGGATGACACGCCTGTCGTGCCGAAGCAAATCGAGGTTTTCCGCGCCACCATCAAGCTCCTGAAAGAGCGCCATGTACAGGTGATTGCGATTGTCGACCCGATTAACCCATGGGCGCTGACCAATACCAATACGTTCCAGCCGGTTGATAAACAAATTCAGGCAATCCTGACGGAAAACCAGGTGCCTTATTTAGATATGTATGCGATGCCGTATCAAAACGGCTGGAACTGGGATCGTCTGCACCCATCGGAAACGGCATGGGTTCCTATGGTTCGCTTTATCGCGGAGAACTTTAAATGATGAAAACCGCCATTCGCCTGTTTTTACTTTATCTCCTGCTGGCGATAACCATTGTCGCGTGGACCTCCGTGGATGACAGCATGAGTTTGCAATTGCATTTTGAATATCAAAAGTTCTGAGGACGAATAATGTACAGCTCAGGCATGTTTTTCTTCTATTTGTTCTCATCAGCGCTGGTGTTTGCGCTGGTTAACCGCGTATTGCGTCACCGACTGACATATATATCCGCTTTTTCCGTGCTGGCGGCTTTAGGCTGGGGGTATATCTTCGAAGGCGACTATATTGTCCCGGTGGCAGTATTTTTCAGTTTTTATATTCTTGTCACATTAAAAGAGAAAGGTTGGTTAAAAACCTGGCAGGCGGTCACATTAACGCTGCTGCCGCTGTTTCTGGTGAAATTACATCTGAACAACCACTGGGGCATGATCGGGCTCTCTTTTATGACTTTCCGCGCCATCGATGTGCTGCTGTACCGCAGTAAAAAGGATGGCCAGAATTTTCTGCACTATTTCTGCTACCTGTTTATGCCGTTTATTATCCTGGCCGGCCCGATGTATCGCTGGCGGACCTGGATGACGGATATCAATAAACCGGTTTTCACGCTGACTCGTGAGCAGTTTTTAGTGGCTTTAGAGCAAATTATTACCGGGATTATCCAGAAATTCTTGTTCGCCATGCTGGTCGATACTCTGGTCGTTCAGCCGTGGAGCCATGAAGCGTTTACCCTGAAAGTGGGCGTGGTGATGTCGATTGCCTACAGCGCCTATCTCTACTTTGATTTTGCGGGTTACAGCAACATGGCTATCGGGGCGGGCCGCTTATTTGGCCTGAACATTCCGGCAAACTTCAATATGCCGATTCTGGCGAAAACCCCGCAGGATTTCTGGCGCCGCTTCCATATCAGCCTCTCTGAATGGCTGAGGGACGTGGTCTTTATGCCGATTTATATGAATCTGATGAAGCACAACTTTTTCCGCCAGAACAAAACGCTGGCGCAAAATATTGGCATCTTCTGCACCCTGTTTTGTATGGGGGCATGGAATGGACTCGAACGACACTACGTCATTAGCGGCGCGCTGTTTGGCGCCATTTCCGTTGTTCACAACATGCTGCAATGGTTTGCCAAACGCCATCCGGCTTTGAGCAACGGACTTCAACATCCGGTTTCTGTGTTTGTGGGACGAATTTTGACGCTGGGAAGCGCCGCGGCCTCCCTTTACATCTTTAGTGGAATGTCTCCCTTATGAAAAATGACTCCGAACTTCTGGAACTACAAGACTTCTTGCGTGCGGCATTACGCGATCCCGCGTCCCCTCAGCAACTGGCGATCAGCGGTAGCGATGAAGCCATCACCTGGCAACAGCTCTCCGTCGCGGTTACTGACTGGGCGCAACGTTACCAACAATGCAACCAACCTGCCGGTACGCCGGTGGTGTTGTACGGGCATCAGCAGGCGGAATTTGCCGTCGCGCTCTATAGCTGCCTGTTACACAATATTCCGTACATTCCGGTGGACTGCATCTATCCGCAGGAGCGTCTCAAAGAGATTTGCCAGCTCGCCAATGCCCCCTTCTATTATGATGTGACCACGAAAAAATTTATCGCGACCGGCATAACCGGCCAGGTACTGGCCGAGCCAGATCTCGCCTACATCATGTTCACCTCCGGCAGCACCGGAAAACCGAAAGGGGTGCAGATCGGACGTGAAAGCGTATGGCATTTCATGAAGTGGGTAAGTCAGGACTTTTCCTTGCCGGAAAAACCGGTGCTGATGAACCACGCGGTGTTCAGCTTCGATCTCTCGCTGATCCCCCTGCTGGCGAATCTGGCCACTGGTGGGCACATTGTGCTGAACGCGAAAGAAGATATCACGGCGGAAAACTGGCTGGATCGCCTGAAAGCGAACGATGTTTCCGTCTGGGTTTCCACCCCCTCTTTTGCCTATCAGCGCCTGCTGTCGCCCCAGTTTAATAGCGACTATCTGCCTGAACTGAATGTCTTTATTTTCATTGGCGAAGTATTAAATAAAGCGCTGGTAAAACAGTTACGCCGCCGTTTCCCGCAGGCCAAAATCCTTAACTCCTACGGCCCAACGGAAGCGACTATCGCCACCACGGTGGTTGAAATCACCGATGAAATTCTCAATAACGACAACCCGCTGCTGCCCGTTGGCGTGATGATGCCGGATACCCACATGGAAATTACCGCCGATGGCGAGTTGATCATCTGGGGTAAAAATGTGATGCGCGGTTATCTCGGCCTGCCGCAAGAGAACGCGGCAAAATTGCTGCGACGCGAAAGTGAAGAATATCGCGGTTACAGAACCGGCGATCTGGGTTACGAAGACGGTCTTATCTACTGCCAGGGTCGCAACGATAGCCAGATCAAACTGAACGGCTACCGTATTGAAATCAACGAGATTGAAAATCGCCTGCTGGCGATGTCCGGCATCAGTGAAGCGGTTGTGCTGCCGCTGATGAAATCATGCGGAAGCGTTCTGCGAATTGCGGCATTCTGCGTGACGGATCTGGCACCGGAGGTGATCAAAACATCCCTTTCGAAAGTGATCCCCCATTACATGGTGCCGTCACAAATTATTATTAAAGATGCATTGCCGCTTAATCCGAACGGCAAAATCGATCGTAAATTGCTGGACACCCATGCCCGCACCAATTAATTAGCCAGGAAACTATTATGGAACAAGAAATTCTCGCCCTGTTTGAAAAAGTGTTATCCCGCAAAGTGGGCTTTCATGATGAACTGATTGAGTCTGACATTCTCGACTCAATTCTGGCGGTCGATCTGGTGCTGGAAGTGCAGGACGTTTACGGCTGCATGATCCCGCCGACCGAAGTCGCCACCGTGCTGAAAACCCCTGCGGATTTGGCGCGCTACATTGAAGAAAACCGTTAATCGTTTGTGAGGTTAATGGCTTTTGTGAAAACCCTGAATGATTTGATTCGGGGTTTTTTTATACCATTTCATCTCCCCTGACATCCCCTATTTCGCTTGTTATTAAATAACTTTAATCCCACTAAAAATATTAGTGTGATCGCCCTCATATTTATCTTCATGACATAAAAATCGTCAACCGCGTTACTAATATTAACTCTTTATTTACCAAGCAGTTAATTTCTTTATAACAAAAAAGGAACATATTGAATATTTATATCGATTTTATCGATTAATTTCTTTTCTTTAATTCCCGATAAAAGATATAGCGCGGTCTGATACCAGGGTTGCCGACGCTAAACCAACCATATAAAACAACAACAGGTTAGCATGCTATGAAATTATCCTTTGCCCAGAAACTGTGGATCCCACTCATCGTCGCGCTGTTATGTCTTGCCGGAACGTTATTTTTCGGCTCTGTAAAAATTAAAGAGAACCAGCTCACATTGCGAGAACGGGAGTTAATGCATGTATCGCAGTTAGCCCTTAACGTTGTAAAAACGCAGGCTGCACTTGCCGACAAAGGATTGATTTCACAAGAGGAGGCACAGCAACGGGCCCTTCAGACTATTAAAGATTTGCGTTATGGTGAAACCGGTTATTTTACCATTCTGAATAATCAGGCGCAGGTCATCATGCACCCGATAAATGCCGCGCTCATTGGCAAAGGACCGGATATTTCCGATGCAAATGGGGTTTATATTTTTCGGGATATGGTGGCGGTAACCAAAAACGATAACGCCGGTTTCACGCAGTATATTTTCCCGCGCCCCGGCGAAACAGAGCCACAACCTAAAGTTGCCTACAGTATTCCGTGGACACCCTGGGGCTGGATAATCACTACCGGGTTGTATGTCGATGATATTCAGCAAGCGTTTATGAGTTCGCTTTACCAGAATATGATTGAATTCGTTGTCATCAGCCTTGTACTTTCGATTCTTGTCTATTCCATTAATCGCAGCACGCTGAAAACGCTCGGTGGTGAACCGCGTTATGCCGCAGAAGTCGTCTCGCGGATCGCCTCCGGGGACCTGTCGCAGGCGGTGAACAAGAAAGCCAACGATAACGAAAGTCTGGTACATGAAATGGGAGTCATGCGTGAGCAGTTGACCTCGGTTATCGCGGAGATCAGGGGCGTCGCGGAAGTCATTAACACTAGCACCCATGAGATCGTCGCCGGAAACCAGGAGATCGCTGAACATTCCGAACAGCAGGCCGTGTCGCTGGAAAAAACGTCGTCCAGCATGGAAGAGATTACCGCTGCCGTAAAACAAAATGCGGAAAATGCCGGACAGGCGCGCGAACTGGCGCGAGGCGCGGTGGATATCGCTTCGCGTAGCGGTGTGATGATGCAGAATGTGAATAGCACCATGAGTGGCATTTCTGAAAGCGCCGGTAAAATCGCCAACATTATTGAGGTGGTCAATAGCATTGCCTTTCAGACCAACATTCTTGCGCTGAACGCAGCCGTTGAGGCAGCGCGCGCCGGTGAGCAAGGGAAAGGATTTGCTGTGGTGGCCAGTGAAGTGCGAAATCTGTCCCTGCGCAGCTCTCAAGCCGCACAGGAGATCAAAGTGCTGGTCGAAGAGTCGGTAGCGCGAGTCAACAGCGGTTCTACCCAGATCAAAACCGCCGGAAGCCATATCGACGAGATGATTGAAGCCGTGCAGCGCGTTTCAGACATCATGTCGCAAATCTCGGTGGCGACCGATGAACAGAGTATCGGGATAAGTCAGGTGAATGAATCGATCGTACAAATCGACTCGGTGACGCATCAGAACTCCCAACTGGTTCAGCATGCCGTTGCCGCCGCCAGCGCCCTGGAAGCACAGACCCGGCGGCTGACCCAAACCGTGGCCTTCTTTAATACGGGCCGCTAATCGATCCGTAACACACCGGGAACCCGTGCACGAGGGTTCCCGGTAATTAACATCGTCATTCCAGGCCCCCTTCGCCCAGAAAGCCATTCCCTGTCAGATAAAGCGCAAGGCAGATTACAGTAACAGAATTATCTGCTATTCCGACGGATATCGCCTCTCAGTATTATGACTACCCGTGACGTTATCCTTTAAATTTCTGCACCAGAATTTGTATGAGCAATAATGATTTTTCTGACTGTAAACCCATGGAATCTTCCCCGACCTGGGGGCTTGATAGATGTATTTATCTGGAAAGTCGTTTCCGATAAGTTTGCGGAGGTATCGGATATATTCAGAGATTTAAAGATGCCTGGGTCATTCATAATAAAAACGCCATCAGAACCGTAGCTGAGCGTTATCATTTACCGGTGGAATTGCTGGCCGGTGTATGCTGGATCGAGGTGGGCGGCGATCCGAATTTCATTGACAAAGTCGCGTTTGAAGTCAGGGCATTTGACTGGAGCGGCCCCGCTTTTGTCGATCGTAATTTCACTATCACTAATCCGCCGGAAAAAACGTCTTTTGGCTTTGTCAGCATGCAGTTACGCACAGCGGCCAGGACACCGGGCCTGGATGTGTCAAAGATGGATATGAACCAGTTGCGAACGCTGGCAAATTGCCTGGAAAAAGATGTCTATAACATCAACCTGGTTGCTCAGCACCTGAGGCAACTGGCCGATTATGACAAACTGCCCGCAACGTTAAGCATGGAGGATGTCCGGATTATCGGCGCACGTTACAACAGGGGGCTTATCCCGACGCTGGAAGAAATTAAGAGAAATACGTCGTATGGCGATTTTATCGTCAATCACTGGCAGCGATTCAGCAAACTGATTTGGGGATAACATGAATAACATAGTAAGGATTGTTTTACTGTTAACGTACTGCCTGGGTCTTATACTTTTATGCCTGATCTCCGTCGATAAATATTCATGGATGAGTGAAATGGATCCCGCACTATCTGCGGGTTCAATCATCGCAGATACCAGCAACAGCAACCTGACCTCGCTTTTAATCTTTATCGGCATCATCGTTATCCAGCTTATTGCCGTCATTTTCGAGAAAACGCGTAAAATGAAAGGCCTTGCAGTTGTCCTGGCTCTTATCGCCGCCGCCGTTTTTGTCGCCAGAACACACTATTTCTAAGCGGCGGAGACTTGTCTCCCCCCGTTTTTGCCGATCGCGCGCCGCTTACTGGCTGGCCGACCACTGTGTTAACAGAGCATGCAGCGTTGCAGGTTCCAGCGGCTTGCGCAGCACCAGATACCCCTCCTCTTCTGCGTCGCGCAGTACCGGAGAGTTGAACTCGCCGCTGACCATCGCCCCGCTGACCTTTGGCAGGCGTTCAAGCAGCGCCTTGAGGATTTCAAAACCGCTTTCACCCGAGCGCAATCGCTGATCGCACAGCACGACGCTTGGGGTAAATCCCCCGTCGACAATAGCAAAAGCCTCTTCGGCGGAGGCGGCGCAGCGCACAACGATCCCCCAACTGCTCATCAAACTTTCCCAGGCGGAGGTGACCAGCGGATCGTCATCAACCACAAGACAGCTTCCCCGTAGCGATGCGCGGCGGGTAACCGGTACGACGGCGTCGATGGCAGGGGTGGGATCGAGCGCTTTACTCTCTCCCTGATGCTGCTGAAAGCGCATCCAGAAGCGGGAACCTTTCTCCTCAATAGACTGCATACCGTAAGTGACGTTCATCAGTTTCGCACAGCGCGCCACCACGGCAAGCCCGAGACCGTGCCCGGCACTGTCGATTTTCCACGCCAGTTCGGGGCGGTAATATGGAGAGAAGATTTTGTTTTTTTCGTCATCGGCAATGCCCACCCCGGTGTCCCACACTTCAAGGAGACACGCTTCACCGCGCGGGCGAATCGCCACCAGCACGCCCCCTCGCGGCGTGTAGCGCAGGGCATTCTGGATCAGATTGATCAGCGACTGGCGCACCAGCAGCGGGTCGCCCATCACGTAGATGCGCCGACCGGGCCGCCAGGTACGGAGCTTCAGTCCCCGGCTTTTCGCCTCCTCGCGAAACAGCGTGATAACTGAATCCAGCAGCGCACCGATGTCCACATGGGTTGTGGTGGTCATCATATTGCCCGATTCAATCTTGCTCAGATCAAGTAACGAATTGAACATCAACTGAACGGAGCGCACGCTTTGCTGCAAGTCCAGCAACTGCGGCATCAGCGCGTCATTGCTGTTTTTATGAATAATCGCCTCAATAAGAAAACCCATGGCGTGCACGGGCTGGCGCAGATCGTGGCTGGCGGTGGTCAGAAACTGATTTTTATCGCGCAGCGCCTGCTCAGCCTCCTCTTTTGCCTGGCGAAATTGTTCTGCCAGACGCGCACTCTCCTCTTCCAGCCTGGCCTGCTGAATAAAAAAGGCATGCGACGTTAACGCGTGACGGTAGATCGCAAAACCGTACAGCAGGTTCAACATCAGAACGATCAACATCACGTCGTCCATACGCCAGATGATGCCGAGATTTAAGAATCCCCAGGAAGAGAAAAAAAACCGTTTAAAGGTACTGATGACCGGTGTTAAATGCGTCGCGTTGGCGGCGACAATCGCAGCGATACTGATATTCAGCAGCAGGAAAAAATCAAAGCTTTGGTTCTGCGGGGTAATCAGGTAAAGAGAAGAAATACCCATGCCGTGAGCGAAGGCGACCTTATTAAGATTCGGCAGCCAGCGGCGCAGAACATCATCTGCATTATTTTCTTTGATTTCCCGCAGATAGCGTCGGTGCCATATTCTGATTAACCCTGCGCAGAGCAGGTAAATAACAATCCAGACAAGGGTTGGCCCGGTGTTTCCCCCCAACCAATATATCCAGATTGCAAATGGAATGCCGACAAAAGGCACAGCGGTAAAGCTGAACACCAGGCGGATAAAGGTATTATTGAGCAGGCGGATCTGCGCACGCGATGAAATGGCACTATTATCCACATCGGCTATCCATTTCATGATGATTCATCCCGCTGGCCGTGAAGAAGTGTAATGACTTCCACACGGGTATTAACGCCCAGTTTTTTTAAAATATTGCTGATATGCTCTTTAACCGTAGGCTCTGATATTGAAAGTTGCGAAGCGATCCTTTTATTGGGCAATCCACGCATCATCATCTGTAAAACCTCTCCCTGACGTGGCGTTAAGTTAAATTTTTGCAATATAGCACTGTCTTTTCCATTTATCTCAGCATGAGGCTCCGGAAACCATGTCTGATTATTCATAAGCGCTTGAACTGCCTCACCAAATAATTCCGGCGCCTCGTTTTTCAGCACAAAACCATGCCCCCCGGCATTCTGCACTTTCATCCGGATATCATTATTTTCGTCGCCGCTTACCACTAGCAAACGCACTTTAGGAAAGTTGTTCTTAATTTCTTTTAGTAATTTCAGTGCGGTAGAAGATGAAAGCCAGAAATCAATGATCAGCAGGTCTGGCGGGCCATTGTCGCGGATATGTCGATAACAACTCTCCTCATCCGCCACCACCATGACTGATCTGAACCCTAAATGGGACGCCAGAAAATTAGCAATTCCGCTGCCGACCAAAGGGTGGTCATCAATAACCAACGCATAATATTTTCCCAAAGGTATCTCCTTTTGGTGAGTGGAAAGGGCGATATTCTGCCAATTTCCACATCAACAACACTCCCTACTTTAGGAGGGTTTTGTATTCCAGAAAAGAGAAATATCTTATTTCAGTTCTTAAAAAAGAGAAATGTTTTGCCATAGCGCAATCGATACGGACTGATTACAAGGATAATTTATGAAAAAGCCACTCATCGCACTCGCCGTTACAATTATGGTCGCGGGTTGTTCAACGTTGAAAACCGATCAGGCTATTCCGCTCCTTCAGGCGGAAACAGCAAAAATGCTGGGGCTGGGATCATCCGATGAAATTACCGTTAGCCAGGTGAATGGTGCTCAGCCTGATGCGCTGGGCGGGCAAAAACTTACCTATCGCGCGACCACAGAAAAAGGCCGTATTTTTGATTGCTCATCCATGATGATGCCGGGAATTTTAGGTTCTGCGCCGACCCTGAGCGCACCAACCTGTACGCCGGTTGTTACCCATAAATAATCTGTCGCAGAGAACGTTATTGCCGTTCTCTATATTCACCCGCCGCAGCGTAATAACCAGGGAGTTATAGGTTTTCGCTTCGCCGGATAATTTACCTGCACGCCTGAATTCGCGAAATAAAGCGTCATACAAGTCAGTGAATTTAATCTCTATAAAACAATGACCTTCGCGACATCACGTTAATCAATCTGGAGATAGCACGTGAATGACAATTTCTCGCACCAATTAAAAGTGAAAACTTCACTTTCTAAACTTTACCTCGCTCTGTTCTCTGCCCCACTGATGTTATTGATGCCCGAGGATACCCGGGCTGCCGATGTGATTTTTGATGGCGATACCCAGGTCACGCAGTCGTTAGTCTATACCGATGATGTCTATGTGGGCCGCACGCAGAGCGGCAACTTGCTCATCAATAACGGGAAAATAACGGCTTACAACGTCAATATCGGCAGGCTCTATAACGGTCAGATTTTCAACAGCGCGGTGACGGTCAGCGGACCGGATGCTGAGTTGAACGCCCTGAACGATCAGTTCGTTCTGCACGGCAGTATGGACCTTGGCCTCGGCACGCTACGGGTCGAAAATGGTGCGCTGGCCAGCGCGAAAGAGATTGTGGTGGGCACCACCCGGGGCTATGACAGCCACCTTATCGCCACTGGCGCGAACTCCCGCGTCACCAGCAACTATCTGAGCGTTGGCACCACCGCGGGTTCACGCTCTACCGTTTCAATCGAGGATGGTGCGCTCCTTACCACCAACCTCCAGGCACGCATCGGCGATGGCTACGATCCGGATGAAACGGACAAGCTGAACCCGAAAGCCACAGTGACGGGTGAAAACTCCCGTTGGAACGTCACCCAGTTACTGACACTTAACGGCGATCTCGACGTGCTCAACGGCGGCGCAGTTAACGTCGGCAGCATTGAGGTCGAGGGTGTTTCCGGTACGCGTAAAACCGCCGAGTTGTACGTCGCGGGCAATAATTCCCGCTTCATCAGCGGTGGCAATATCCTCGTGGGCGATTACGGTAACGGCGTCGTGTCAGCGGTGGATGGGGCGGTGATCTCCGCAGGCAGTAACGCGATCGTACTGGGCGATACCGGATCGGGTTCCAACCGCGGAGCGCTGGTTATCGGTAGCCGCGGCAATATAGATACCGGTACCGGCCTTACTGAGCCAACGTTAGGCGCAGCAGGTGGCGCGGGCACCATTGATGCCCGGACGGCAGTTGTCTTGCGCGGTGGGCTGTTCGGCAGCTACGTCTACTTCAATCACACCGATGATAATTATCTGTTCGCCAACACCATGAGTGGCGAAGGTGATGTCATCAACGCCTCGGGGCAGACGACACTCAACGGCGACCTGACCGGACTCAAAGCGAATGTCCTCGCCCGTGGCGGCAAAATCATTATTGCCAGTGATATCAACACGCTGCCTGAAACCAATATTTTTGATATCCAGACCCTGAGCGCGGAAAACGGCGGGACGTTAATCCTCAACGCCACCGCCGGGAGTGACGTCAGCAACGGCCCTGGCTACAGTAGCGCCGCGTCGATTAAAGCGGGCGGTACCCTTGGCGGCAACGGCACCCTCGGGCAAACGGAGATCCTCTCCGGCGGTCATATTTCTCCGGGTGATGGCGGCATCGGCACCCTGACGCTGAAACGCTACCTGAACTTTATCGGCGAGTCGTTCTATGACGTCGATATTACCGGTGACGGGCGCAGCGATCTGCTGAATGTGGAAGGTAAAACCACCATCAGCAATCAGGCTACCGTGCAGGTCACCGCACTCGATCCGCAGACCAGCTACCAGAGCGGCCAGGTCTATCGCATTCTCAACTCGGCAGGCGGTATTGATGGTCAGTTCGCCTCTGCGGTCTCTAAATCTGCCTTCCTGGATGTGGCATTGAATCAGAGCGCAAATGCCGTAGACCTGAGCATCACGCAGAAAGAGAACGGTGAGAATCCGGGCAATCCGGGTGGCGAGAATCCGGGTAATCCCGGCGGCGAGAATCCGGGCAATCCGGGCGGTGAGAATCCGGGTAATCCCGGCGGCGAGAATCCGGGTAATCCGGGTGCGGGCAACCCCGGCAGCGGCAAACCGGGCATCTTCCAGACTGTGGCACAAACGAGCAACCAGTGGAATACCGCAGGCGCACTCTCGACCCTCACACAAAGCGGCCCATCGCTGGCACTCTATAACTCGCTGCTGATGTTAAGCGCACCGGAAGCTCGCGACGCGTTCAACCAGCTCTCGGGCGAGGCTTACCCTTCCGTTCAGTCCACGCTTATTGCGGGCAGCACTCAGTTGTTTAACGTGTTGAATCAGCGCATGGCGAGTTCATTCGACAATGACACGTTGCCGATCCCGCCGCTGGCCATGTCATTTGCTCAGTCCGCCCCTGTGCAGAACAACGGTGTGTGGGGACAGACATTCGGCTCCTGGGTGAAAACCGACGGCGACGGTAATACCGGTAAGCTGGACGGTAACACCGCAGGCTTCCTGCTGGGTGCCGATCGTAAGCTGGACAGTCATAACGTAAGAGTGGGTGGCTTCTTCGGTTACAGCCGTGGAAATTACGATGTCGACAGCCGTCGCTCCTCAATGGATATCGATAATTACCATCTCGGCCTGTATGCAGCGGCGCGTCAGGACGCGTTCTCCCTGCGTGGCTCACTGGGTTACACCTGGCATAAAATTGACGCCGAACGTAAGGTTGATTTCAGCGGCTACTCGGATCGCCTGAGTGCCAATTACGATGCCAACTCACTGCAGGCCTTCACCGAAGCAGGCTACCGCTTCGGCCAGCCGGAGCAAAATATCGAGCCATTCGTTAACCTGAGCTATATCCGTCTGAACACGGATGACTTCAAAGAGGACGGCGGTGCTGCAGCCCTGAGCGTGCATAACGACACGTTAGACACCTTCTTCTCGACGCTCGGCGCACGCGCGGTGACTGAACTGCCGAAAAACGTCAGCCTTTACGGCTCGTTAGGCTGGCAGCACGCCTACGGTGACCGAAAAGCCTCCTCGCGTATGGCATTTGCTGGCAGCGACGGCTTCACGAGCGAAGGTAACCCGGTTGACAAGGATATGCTGGTAGGCGACGTGGGCGTCAGCTTTACACTGCCGCACTCGGCGACGCTGAATGTCGGTTATAAAGGACAAATCGGTTCCGACACCCGTGTCAACGCCGTGAACGCCAATTTCCGCTGGTCATTCTAAGTGATATAGCGTGTTACCAGGCCGCCCCGATGGGCGGCTTTTTCGTTAACAGGGCGAAAGGATAGTCAAGAGTTTTACTCGTCAGTAACCGCGCTACGAAAAGAAAATAGGTAAATGACATAACTCGCGCCCACACAGATTTTAATTCTGGCTGCTTCCCTCAGTTTAATGGTTCCATAATCTGGCAATCTGGCTCCCCACCCGGCCATATAAAAATCATATAACTCTATAAATACATTAAGTTAACCACCAAAAGCGTCCATGGCCCCCCCTGAGAAAATCGAACCTCCTGGTAACCTTGCGCATGAAGGTGTAATAGTCAGAAAAGTGGATTCCCTTATCGTTGAGGTGGTTTTATGCGAGCAACAGAACAGAGTAAAGAGGAGATGGCGAAAGCTATCGGTTACGCTGTGATGGAGTTAGAAAATACAGGATGTGCTATCACGGCAGAAGCCATCAACGCGCGGCTGGAATTACGCAAGGGCTCCGAAAAGGCGTATGCACAAAGAGCAGCGGAACAGCCATACCAAATCAGGTTTAACGAATCGTTGTGTGGATGAAAAATGTCCCTACAGGATTCGAACCGGTGAGCTACGGCTTAGCCGTTCCTGGAACTACTTAAGTTAACAGTAAGTTACCGCGTCATTTCTGCGTTCACATGTACCATAATGCGAATACATGCAAAGACTTGCAAAGCTTGCGTGTCTCAAATCTGCTCATATTAGCTACGTCTATCTTCCAGATAAATCAGTGGTTGCGAAACGCTCACTCGCTACACCAGTGGATCTGGCAAGCTACCAACCATGTTTATGTCATGGTAGAATCGCGCCACCGCTGATATCAAAAGAAAGCTGTCATGAAGATTGGTAAAATAATTAAAAATATATCCTTTACTTTTTCAAAAACATTTTCTGTTCTTGCGCCATCTGCAATTGATAATCACATGAAACAGAAAAATGGAAAAAAAAGAAGGATAAAAATTAATATTTTATTTCAGACACTGAAAAACGTGATGATAATTATAACACCCCCCCAAAATCTGGCAACATACCGTCCTGCCACAAAATGGAAATGTAATAATGGAGAGGAATTTTTAAGATGAAAATCAAATCATTTTTTGTTTTTGGATTAAGTTGCCTATTCATATCAGGGCCAGGTTATTCACAAGATGATAAAGGTAACGAAAAATTAAATGAGGTTACTGTAAGGGGAAACCACCCAAGAGCAAATGGTATTTGGACACAATACGAAGGACTTAACACAGCCCTCCGTGGTCATGAAATCATAACGGATGTCATTGAGCCTAATTCCCAGTTCTATAACTGGAAGGGTGAGCCAGTAAAAGCTCATGATTTAACAAATCAAGATACTGATAATTATGATAGCCTTAACAATCGCTATCAAAATTTCCTGAGTGAAGTATGGAACTTTAAGCCTAACACTAATGCCGTTTCTATTTGGGGCGATTCCGCTGCAATAGCTAAAGATTCACAAGCATGGGGTGCATTGTTTAGTGCAAGGTCTGACTTTAAAGCCTTTGCAAAAGACGGTAAGTATCATGATCTGGCACCTGCTGGCTCTGATTTCACGTTCAACCCGGACGATTATGACAACCAACTTGTTGGTGTTGAAATTGACGTGCTTAACGGCGGAAAGCCAGGCGTATTTCCTAACAAATCAAAAGTTGGTTTGCAGGTAGTTGGCTTCGGTAATCCTAATTCTATGGCTATGGAAGTACGCAGTGAAGATACCGATAAGGACGTTCCTGCCGAAAAGAGACGCGGTGTATGGGAAAGTGGAATTTATTTCAAAAACTCCATAGCTGACTACGGAAGACTTATCGTTGCTGACTTTGATAAAGCCAAAATGGGCTTTGATTTCAGGAAATCTCTGTTCAGAGAAGGTATCATGCAGGCCCGCTCAGAAGGTGTTGGCACTGGTATCATCCTGAACGAAGGTAAATCAGGCGAAATTTATGGTGGCCTGAGATGGAACGAATCAGATGATAAGAGAAACTGGATTTCCATAAGAAATGGACAGGGTGGCACTCGCATAGTTTCGAATGATAACACTAAAGAAATATTTGCTGTTGATAATGACGGCGGCGTTTACATTAATGGCGATATTTATATAAATGGCAAAAAAATAAACGACCTGCTAGCTCTTGATGAGAGAGTTTCAAAATTAGAAAAACAATTGAGCGAAATGAAGAAATAAAACACTGGGGTGATGTATATCACCCCTTAAATTTATTTACTTTACAATCCCCCAATGCTTGAAATTGCATCTTGTAGTGCCTATATAATTGGAGAAATGAACTAGTCATATCGCAATCCAAGAGAGTCAACTTCGCCTTCGAATTAATCACCAAAATAACCAGTTTCAAGCATGTCTGGCGATGCTTTAACTTTCTGTGCTATACATCCATAATGAGTACGCTTACTTTCAACAGACCTTACAAAGTATTTTTCTTTGGAACTTTGACAGTTTCCATTTTTGGAACCTTGCTTTCTCAAGGAAATTACCGTTTTCATCAAATACACTTATTGACCCAAATATCGGATTATCAACTTCATCCTAAACTTATTTACGAACAATTTTGACTGAACCGCCAACCAACGCTCGTTCGTTTATTTCTTCTTTTTTTAACAAATTATATCCTTAGGCTTAAGCTGAATGGTGTCACGAAACGCGACAAAACATCGTTTCTGCAGGGCTTAGCCACCGACCGAAATCCTGTTTATAAAAACAGTATTCTTGAATACCATTTTTAGTCAGCTGCTACGGTGGAGATTTTCGAATCTATGGCGAAGAGGATGCAATCGTGAGATGGCAAGGCACCAATCAGTTCTCTGAGCATCCTCTCAGCACGGTATGGCATATTAGCTAGATAAATCAACAATCTTAAGTTGATTTAAAAAACTTAACTCCAAAGCAACAGTTGTTGAACTATCATAATCTTTCTATTTCCTTCAAATCAATAACACCAAAGAGACATATGGATGAGCAGCACAATTTTTAGCCCTTCAGAAGTCGAAGAAACTGGAAAAAAGAGCGCCAGCTTAACAACGGATAAATCACGTCATAATTATTTGGATTTTTCAAAAGGTCTGGCCATCTTCCTTGTTATAGAGACCCACGCAAGAGAAATGGCAGGAACTAACTTTTATGGGTTTATTTTAAAAACCGCATTCTACTCAATAGACCGAAATGGCGTGCTGTTATTTTTTCTTTGCTCAGGAGCATTGCTCTTATCAAAGGACACATTTGATACAGCCAAACTTTTTAAGAGATGCCTCAGGTTAACAATCATCCTGTCAATATATTCCATAGCGACAAATAGCGTATTCTACATAGCTGATGGTAAGAATGCGCTGCTTGAAATAAAAGACGCATTATTGTTTAATAACATGTTAACATCATTTAATTATGACAAGGCAATACACTTATGGTTTTTGTGCGCTTACATACCTTTACTGTTAGCATCACCATTAATTGGACTTGCTGTTAGATCAATGTCTAGCAAGGCTCTTACGTTTTTTATTTCATTATTGATTTTATGTGGCCCACTGTCAAAGGTAATGACAACTATAGATGCTCAGGGTTTTGAATTATTTGATGCAGGTGACAAAGCAACATTTCTGATGTACATGGTTATTGGTTACGCTATTCATAACGACAGACTAAAAATTTGCAAAACCAAGCCTTATTTAGCACTATTAGCAGCCGTCATTAGCGCCATTACTAGCGTCATTTGTCAAAATTTTATGTTCACTTCTGATTTTTTTAATGAGAATGACTGGCGGGTGCTTAGCAACTACTCTTCATCTATATTCCTACTCCCATCTGCAGTTTTTTTATTTATATTCCTGAGAAACACAAAAATAAAATCAAACATTATAGAAAGAATTGGAAAATGTTCATTTGGAATTTACTTGACTCATTATATGATTATGAAATGTATGTTCATGGCAATTCCTATATTCTCCTCGTTGCTCGAGAAATATGTGATGTCTATGATAATGACGCTGGTTGCGTTGTCCCTTAGCATGATTGCCTCAGAGCTATTGACGCGATTAAGACTTTCTTACTTAGTAAGATAGTCTAGAGTTGCTTCTCTTCTGGCGCAAAAAAGGCATAGCCATCTGCGCCAGAAAAGCCTGCCTTGAGGGAAGTCCCCCGGTAACACTACGGCGCAACAAATGGTTAAAATCATGGCCGAGGCTGGTGGGAGACAGAAAATTATTGATTATCTGCACAACGACTGACCTGCCCTTTATATCAGATACAACGGCAGGTTAATAATATCGGCTTGTTTACTGACTTGCCCTTTGTTGATTAGTACCTTACTACGTTACAAAATCTCTTTCTGCTGCAGAACTAAAGTAAACGTCCGCTATTCGCTCATAGCGGACTTTCAGCTCTGTTTGCTAGTCCGCCTCGTGCCAGGAGCAGACATTACTATCGATAATATGTAATTTTCACCGATGAGCAGAACATATCCCGTTGACACCATGCAATGAATGATCTGATACATAGGCGAAAAAATGATAAGGTATTTTCAGTAAAAGTAACAAATCCTGTTTCTGCTTTGGAAAGTTGAAACGATAATGATTAAAAAGATATTGATAGCATAAAACCTCACGGCATCCGGGTTCCTGTGAGCGACCTACATTCACAAAGGCTAATATGAAACAAATTACGTTCAGTGATCTACAAGAACAAAGCGAACAGGCTGAAAATTCCCCTCGCTTACGTGCTCATCGTAATCTCCACTCTGAATTGAGCGATCCTGTTCAGCGCCTGGCTATCGCTATGGAACCGGGTACCTATGTTCGCCCTCACCGCCACCCGCACACGTTTGAGCTGCTGACATCCCTCATCGGACGCTTTTTGGTATTGAATTTTGATGACGAAGGCAACGTAACCCACCGCGTTGTGTTAGGTGAAGACTGCAAGCTGCTGGAAATGGATGCTGGGACCTGGCATGCAGTGTTGTCGATGGATAAAGGAGGCGTTATTTTTGAGGTAAAACACGGAGGTTACCAGCCAGTAGCTGAGCAAGATATGGCCCCATGGGCACCCGCCGAAAACGAGCCAGGAACAGCTGAGTTGATGAAATGGTATGCACAGGCGCAAGTGGGTGATGGTGGTTTTACCCTGTAATTTCTGCTTTGAGCGGGGTGCTTTTACATGACTTTTTCAAAGAACACCACTGTGTGGCCGAAAATACAGAGGCACTGGTGATCTTCAGACGCTGATTCTCATTTTTATTTATCAGATACATGGCATCACTGACGGGGTAAAGAATATCGCCTGGCTGTATGAGGAATTTGGAGGTGACCTCAGACATCATTTTTAATGTTCCGGCATGAAGAATGAGCATATAGCGACTCGCTTTACCCAGATAAATATGCAACGCCGGGTTGCGTGGACAAATCCTGAGGACAGCAAATCAAACAGGGCTATTGGCGTAGCGCTGAATGATACAGCATGCCGTGTACTCAGGGAGCAGATAGGTAAGCACCATAAATGGGTGTTCGTTCACACTAAAGCCTGGCATCGACCAGATGGAACGTTAACGCCACAAGTCAGGAAGATGCGCGTCGATGACAGCAGGGCATGGAATGCAGCATGTCGCCGAGCGGGGATAACTGATTTCCGGTTTCACGACCTGAGACACACATGGGCAAGCTGGTTAATACAATCAGGCGTCCCATTATCCGTTTTACAGGAGATGGGCGGATGGGAGTCAATAGAAACGGTGCGTCGGTATGCCCACCTTGCACCTAACCATTTTACTGAACATGCACGCCAGATTGATGCGATTTTTAACGATGATGTCCCAAATATGTCCCACCATGAAAATATGGAGGTGAAGATAAACTGGTAACTCATTGATTTGAAATGGTACGCCCTACAGGGTTCGAACCTGTGACCTACGGCTTAGAAGGCCGTTGCTCTATCCAGCTGAGCTAAGGGCGCACTGATATCCCTTACGGGAGAGTTGCGGATCGGGATTATACGGTCAACACCTGTCGAGTCAATGACTTTGCTCTCAGATGCTCGCGAAGTGAGCACCATTGCGCACTTTCTCCGCCCTGCCTTTACGCACGAAACATAAACGGTAACTGACAGCGCCGCCCACTTCTGACAAAATATACACATCCCCACTTCTTTTTAGTTACAGATGGAATCTTCTCTCTGATGGCAGCAAAGATTATAGATGGTAAAACGATTGCGCAGCAGGTGCGCTCTGAGGTTGCTGAAAAGGTGAAAGCCCGCCTGGCAGCCGGAAAACGCGCCCCTGGTCTGGCCGTTATCCTCGTCGGTAGCAACCCTGCGTCGCAGATTTATGTCGGCAGCAAACGCAAAGCGTGTGAAGAGGTGGGTTTCATCTCCCGCTCCTACGATTTGCCGGAAACCACCACCGAAGCCGAACTGCTGACGCTTATCGACAAGCTCAATGCCGATAACGAAATCGACGGTATTCTGGTTCAGTTACCGCTGCCTGCCGGTATCGATTATGTCAAAGTGCTGGAACATATTTCGCCGGATAAAGACGTCGACGGTTTCCACCCGTATAACGTTGGCCGCCTGTGCCAGCGTGCGCCGCGTCTGCGCCCGTGCACCCCGCGCGGTATCGTGACGCTGCTTGAGCGTTACAACATTGATACCTACGGCCTGAACGCCGTGGTCATCGGCGCATCTAACATCGTCGGTCGCCCGATGAGCATGGAGCTGCTGCTGGCCGGTTGCACCACCACCGTGACCCACCGCTTCACCAAAAACCTGCGCCACCACGTGGAGAACGCCGATCTTCTGGTCGTTGCGGTCGGCAAACCGGGCTTTATTCCGGGTGAGTGGATCAAAGAAGGCGCCATCGTGATTGATGTTGGCATCAACCGTCTGGAAAGCGGCAAAGTGGTTGGCGATGTGGTTTACGAAGACGCCGCGGCGCGCGCCTCATACATCACACCGGTGCCGGGCGGTGTAGGCCCGATGACCGTCGCAACCCTGATTCAGAACACACTACAGGCGTGCGAAGAGTACCACGACGTGGAGAAAGCATAAGATGGCAACATTCTCACTGGGCAAGCATCCGCACGTTGAACTGTGCGATCTGCTGAAACTGGAAGGCTGGAGCGAAAGCGGCGCGCAGGCGAAGATCGCTATTGATGACGGTCTGGTCAAGGTCGACGGCAAGGTCGAAACCCGTAAGCGTTGCAAGATCGTTGCCGGGCAAACCGTTGTATTTCAGGGACAAAGCGTCACCGTAGTCGCCTGATATCCCTTCTACAGGCCCGTTCACCGGGCCTGTTTCCCTCTCCATTTCCCTTACTATCAGCACGGTCAATAATTGATCGCCTTCAAATAATCACATTTTGCTATGGCCGAAAGTGAAATTTCAGTTGCGGAGAAGAATCGCTTCTAACACGATAAGTAGAACGTTTTACTAGAACGTTCTACTGACAATAAATGTGCGTGTTTAGCGCAACAAAAAGCCTGGATTCGGGGGAATCACACGATGAATGTGTTATCAGGGTTTATTAAATCACTCTCAAAGTTGTCCATGATTGGGCGTGCATTAATGCTGCCCATCTCATTACTGCCTGCCGCCGGTCTGCTGCTGGCGTTTGGCGATAAGTTTCATTTACCGCTGATGATGAATGCCGGTGGGGTTATTTTCGATAACCTGCCGCTGCTGTTCGCCATCGGCTCTGCGGTTGGTCTGGCCTCTGAATCCGGGATTGCCGCCCTTTCTGCGGCCGTGTCGGTGTTTGTCACCAACATTACCATCAGCACCGTACTGTCGATTACGCCGGAAATGGCGTCACAGGGCGGAAAATATGCGATGGTGGTCGGTATCCCGTCGCTGCAAATGGGGGTGTTTGGCGGCTTAATCTGCGGCATCCTCGCAGCCTGGTGCTACAACCGCTTCCACACCATGCAGTTGCCTGAGTTTTTGGGCTTCTTCTCCGGTAAGCGTTTTGTTGCCATCGCCACTGCGTTTATGTCGTTTATTCTCGGCCTGCTGCTGCCCTACGTCTGGCAACATATCCAGGCGGGCATAGACGCGCTCTCCGTTATCGTTAACGGCGATAATCAGGCGGCCTCAACCTTTATCTTTGGCCTGACAGAACGTGCGTTAATCCCACTCGGCCTGCACCATATCTGGTATCCGTCGTTCTGGTACTCCTTCGGTGACTACACCACTCAGGCAGGCCAGGTTATCCACGGCGACCAGACAATCTGGTTCAAAATGCTGGAGGAAGGCACCAAGTCGTTCAGTAGCGACACCTATCAGAACGCCGGTAAATTCATGCAGGGCGAGTTCCCGCTGATGCTGTTCGCACTGCCTGCCGCCTGTCTGGCGATGTACCACGAAGCGCATACCAAAAACAAAAAAATCGCTGCGGGTATTCTCTTCTCCGCCGCGCTGACCTGCTTCTTAACGGGCATCACTGAGCCGGTCGAATTTACCTTTATCTTCGTCGCGCCGATTCTGTATGTGTTCAATGCGATCATGGCGGGCCTGGCCTACATGTCCATGTACCTGATGCATGCGCATATCGCAAAGTCGTTCTCAGCCGGTCTTATCGACTACATTTCGTTTGGTATTCTGCCGTCGTTTAATGGCTATGAGACAAACTACCTGAATGCGGTGATCATTGGCGTGCCGATGGCGCTGATCTACTACTTTACTTTCCGCTTTGTTATCCGTCGGTTTGATATCAAAACACCGGGCCGTACCGAAGTGTCTGCGGACGCGAAAGACAAAACGGACGAGGAGCTGGTTACCGAGATTGTGGACCTGCTGGGCGGGGCGAAAAACATTGATTCCGTTGGTTCCTGTATTACCCGCCTGCGTATTGAAGTGCTGGACGGCAGCCAGGTTAATAAAGAAGGACTTAACGGTGTGGGTGCACGCGGCGTGGTCTTTGTCGGGGATAAAGGCGTGCAGGTGATCTTCGGCGCCAGAGCCCAGTTTATTGCTCAGGCTATGGCGACATCGCTTGGCAAATAACCTTGTGCTGGTAAGGTGAAATAAGTCTCCTGTATTTATGCAGGAGGCTTTACTATTTCTGACTGATTATTCTGTACTTTCAGGGAGCACGATTGAAAAAGGTCAGCATCATTGATGTCGCTAAACTGGCGGGCGTTTCGGTTTCAACCGTCTCTCTGGTGTTGCGCCAAAAGGGAAAAATCTCCGATGCCACCATCGAGAGAGTTCAGTCGGCTATCAATGAACTGGGATATGTGCACAATGTCGCTGCCGCTAATCTGCGCGCCAATACTTCGAACCTGATTGGCCTGATCTTACGTGATTTCAGCGACAGTTTTTCCATCAAGGTGATGGCGAGCATTGTCCAGGAGCTGGAGCGTAAGGGCTATATGGTCTTCCTGGGACAGCCGCTGGATGATCATGAGCACCTGGAACGCTGTCTGCTCTCTTTTAAGCAACAGGGCGTGGCGGGCGTGATATATCTCTCGTCGGATCCCCTTAATCCGCATTTACCGGAAAAAATCAGCCAGTGTCCGCTGCCGATGGTGGTGGTGTCCCAGTCCATGCCCGCCGAGAGCTGCAATCTGGTGATGCGCGATAGCCGCCAGGCCGCAAGCCTTGCCACGCGCTACCTTATCGAACGCGGGCATCGCAGCATCGCCTATATCGGCGGTCTGGAAAAAGACCTGGTACGTCACCAACGTTTGTTGGGCGTACACAGCGCCCTCAAGCAATACGGTATGGTGCTGCGCGATGAGTATGCTCCCGCCTGCAGTGAATCGACCGAATCAGCCAGCCTGGCAACGCGTCATTTGCTGGAAAAAAACAACACCATCACCGCCCTGCTATGCCATTCGCCGAACGCGGTGATTGGCTCTATCAGCGGTATTCATCAGGTGGGGCGCACCATCGGTAAAGATGTCTTTCTGACGCAACAGGTGGCGCTGATAGGCTTCGAGGATATGCTCCACGTGAATCTCACCTCCCCCTCTTTTACCTATGTCTCGTCGGCCAGTGAAGAGGCGGGCCGTCAGGCTGCGGGGCTGATTATACGTAAGCTGAAAGAGCCAGATTTGCTGACGCAGACGATTACCCTTTCCGGGCAACTGGTGGTGCGGGAATCCGCATAATAAAGCGAGTATTGGCCCGCGTTTTTAATGGATGCTGCACTGAGTCATTCGCGTTTCATTACGACGGCAGCATTCGCCACATCCCCCATTTTTTCAGGTGTCATGGCGCACTCTGCCGGATAAGTCACCATGCGCATCAGAGCGGGTATTTCGGTTTTTGTATAACATCACCCTGTTTATACGGCAGACCAACTATCAGAAAACGCTGATGTTAATTTCCTGCCGCATCGCAAAAATAATTTTTTCTTTATATCCTGACTTATCAGAAAGCACACATCCGGCGATATAAGCCGTCTCGTTTATACTCTTTTCTTTTGTTCAAGGACTGACAATGCCAACCATTATTACTCACGCCGCCGTACCACTTTGCCTGGGGTTGGGACTCGGCAACAAGGTGATCCCCAGGGGATTATTGCTGGCAGGCGTTGCCCTTGCGATGTTGCCGGATGCCGATGTGCTGGCATTCAAATTTGGCGTGGCGTACGGCAATGTGTTTGGTCATCGAGGCTTCACCCATTCGCTGTTATTCGCCTTTGTAGTGCCGATTCTGGTGACATGGCTGGGGCGACGCTGGTTTAAAGCGAGCCTGATGCGCTGCTGGGCTTTTTTGACCGTCTCATTGCTGTCGCACAGTTTGCTGGATTCGATTACCACCGGCGGCAAAGGAGTTGGCTGGCTTTGGCCATGGTCAGATGAACGCTTTTTTGCGCCCTGGCAGGTGATTAAGGTCGCGCCTTTTGCCCTGTCGCGGTATATGACGCCTTACGGGCATCAGGTGATCATTTCGGAATTGCTGTGGGTGTGGGTGCCGGGACTCATTCTGATGGGTGTGCTGTGGCACTGGCGGTCCCGATAATTCAGGCTGCGTAGCCGCCTTATCCGGGCTACGACCGGTTTTCTCCCTCTCCCCTGGGGCTGAGGAATCCCCACAAAGATGCGAGCACGAACGGTCCCCTCTCCCTGAGGGAGAGGGCCAGGGTGAGGGGAAAAATGCGGCTCTGATGGTCATTCCGTTCACCTTATGTTCGTTGCTTTTCTGTCGCGACAGAACCCGTGAACGTGCCAGGGGGGTTCACCGCCACCCCCCTGGCGACCCGGGTTCCCGGCCAGGAAAATCGCCGCTGGCGCGGTCCATGATGCTTATGTCGTCTGACTTTCGGGTCGGGGACCAGCCTGCGTCCTTGCAGGCTATCCCCTCCGCCCGCTTCCCTGCGGGCGGCCCCGGTCAGCCGCCGACGCCTCATCGATTTTCAGCCGGACCCTGTCATCGCTGTCACTGTTTTATTCTTATTAAGCGGCGTTATCGCTGTAAAACGTAAGATTACTGGGGATTCCTCAGCCCCTGGGGAGAGGGTTGGGGTGAGGGGAATATGCGGCTCAGGTGGAGGGTTCCGTTCACCGTATGTTCATGGCGAAATGTCACCCTCGAACACATGAACGGGGAAAGGGGAAAGGGGAACATCGCGTTCCCCTCAGTAGCAGTAATTACTTACGGCGCCAGGTCGTACCCTGTGGGCCATCTTCCAGCACAATGCCCATCTCATTAAGACGGTCGCGCGCCGCATCTGCTGCTGCCCAGTCTTTCGCTTTACGCGCATCCAGACGCTGTTGAATCAACGCTTCAATCTCAGCCACTTCGCTATCGTCTGCCTGCGCACCGCTTTGCAGGAACGCATCGGGATCCTGTTCCAGCAGCCCCAGCACAGAAGAGAGCTTACGCAGATGCGAGGCCAGCGCATTCGC
The DNA here is from genome assembly GCF_015167655.1 of Citrobacter sp. BDA59-3. Lineage (NCBI taxonomy): Bacteria > Pseudomonadati > Pseudomonadota > Gammaproteobacteria > Enterobacterales > Enterobacteriaceae > Citrobacter > Citrobacter sp. BDA59-3. The sequence goes on along the minus strand of NZ_CP063427.1, from coordinate 1,239,052 downwards.
CGCCGCCATATCTTCTGATTTCAGGCGATTCACTTCACGCGCCATATCAAACAGCACCGAATAGGCTTCCGGCGTGTTGAAGTCATCGTTCATGACCTCAACAAAGTGCGCTTCAAACGCCTCGCCACCGGCCGCCGCAACAGACCTGTCGGTACCGCGCAGCGCGGTATACAGACGTTCCAGCGCTGAACGCGCCTGCTTGAGATTCTCTTCGCTGTAGTTTAACTGGCTGCGATAGTGGCCGGACATCAGGAAGTAGCGAATAGTCTCGGCGTCGTAATATTTGAGCACATCACGGACGGTAAAGAAGTTACCCAGCGATTTGGACATCTTCTCGCGATCGACCATCACCATGCCGGAGTGCATCCAGTAGTTCACATACTCGCCGTCATGGGCGCAGGTTGACTGGGCAATTTCGTTTTCATGGTGCGGGAACATCAGATCAGAACCGCCGCCGTGAATATCGAAATGGTTGCCCAGTTGTTTGCAGTTCATCGCGGAACATTCAATGTGCCAGCCCGGACGCCCTTCGCCCCACGGCGAGGTCCAGCTCGGCTCGCCCGGCTTGGACATCTTCCACAGCACGAAGTCCATCGGGTTACGCTTCACGTCAACGACGTCTACGCGCGCCCCCGCCTGCAGCTGGTCGAGATCCTGGCGCGACAACTGACCGTAGTTCGGGTCCGTCGGCACAGAGAACATCACGTCGCCATTGTCAGCAACATAGGCGTGACCACGAGCGATCAACTGTTCAGTGATTTCGATGATCTCATGGATATGGTGCGTCGCACGCGGTTCCATGTCCGGGCGCAGAATATTGAGGGCATCAAAATCTTTGTGCATTTCCGCGATCATTCGGTCGACCAGCGCCACAAAGCTTTCGCCGTTTTCATTGGCGCGTTTGATAATTTTGTCGTCAATATCGGTAATATTGCGCACGTATTTCAGCTTATAGCCGATAAAACGCAGGTAGCGAGCGACCACATCAAACGCCACGAAAGTACGGCCATGACCAATATGACAGAGATCGTAAACAGTGATACCACACACGTACATGCCGACTTCCCCGGCATGGATAGGTTTGAATTCCTCTTTTTGGCGCGTCAGTGTATTGAAGATTTTTAACATCGAAGATTCCATGTAGACGTGTGTGGAACGGAAAAACGCATATATTACCTGTAATTCAATCCCGAAGCAGCACACTTTGCAAGGTGATCCAACCTCCCGGTTATGCTATAACAAGCGACTATCACTGACCCACAGTCGGGTCTGCGCACTACTCTACCGGAACAGGATGCAAAAATGGTTACTTTCCACACTAATCACGGCGACATCGTAATCAAAACTTTTGATGATAAAGCGCCTGAAACAGTTAAAAACTTCCTGGACTACTGCCGTGAAGGTTTTTACAACAACACCATTTTCCACCGTGTCATTAATGGCTTTATGATCCAGGGCGGCGGCTTCGAGCCGGGCATGCATCAGAAAGCAACCAAAGACCAGATCAAAAACGAAGCTAACAACGGCCTGAAAAACACCCGTGGCACGCTGGCAATGGCGCGTACTCAGGCTCCGCACTCTGCAACTGCACAGTTCTTTATCAACGTCGTGGATAACGACTTCCTGAACTTCTCTGGCGAAAGCCTGCAGGGTTGGGGCTACTGTGTGTTTGCCGAGGTGGTTGAAGGCATGGACGTGGTAGACAAAATTAAAGCCGTTCCTACCGGCCGCAGCGGTATGCATCAGGACGTGCCGAAAGAAGATGTCGTGATTGAAAGCGTGACCGTCAGCGAGTAATCGTGGCGACACTTTTTATCGCAGACCTTCATCTGCAAACAGAAGAACCGGCGATCACCGCCGGTTTTCTGCGTTTTTTGACAGGCTCAGCACGTCAGGCTGACGCGCTCTATATTTTGGGTGACCTGTTCGAAGCCTGGATTGGCGACGATGACCCCACACCCCTGCACCGTGACATTGCCGCCGCCATTAAGGCGCTGGTCGACAGTGGCGTGCCCTGTTACTTCATCCATGGCAATCGCGACTTCCTGCTCGGCAAACGCTTTGCGCGCGAAAGCGGCATGCAGCTTCTGCCGGAAGAGAAAGTGCTCGACCTCTATGGCCGCAAGGTACTGATTATGCACGGCGACACGCTCTGTACGGACGACGCAGGCTACCAGGCGTTTCGCGCCAAAGTCCACAAGCCCTGGTTACAGAGGCTGTTTCTTGCCCTGCCGCTGTTTGTTCGCCAACGTATCGCAGCCAGAATGCGCGCGGGAAGCAAAGCCGCCAACAGTAGCAAATCGCTGGCCATCATGGACGTTAATCCGCAGGCAGTGGTTGCCGCGATGGAAAGACACCGGGTTCAGTGCCTGATTCACGGTCATACTCATCGCCCGGACGTGCACGAGCTTATCGCAAACGGTAAACCCGCCATGCGCGTTGTCCTCGGCGCCTGGCACACCCAGGGCTCTATGGTGAAAGTGACCGCCGCCGACGTCGAGCTGATCCCTTTTCCGTTCTAAGAATTTGAACCGCTGATGCGCATGCTCCGCAACAGCGGATTGCAGCATCCATCGCCACGCAACCGTTTTCCTTGCCCGTTTTCCGTGCTATTCTTTGTGCCCTCAAAAGCTGTCCGTAGTCACACCCACAGGAGTTTTCTTAACGCATGTCTTCTGTTAACCAACCGGCGCGTATCGCCATTGTCATGGGATCGAAAAGCGATTGGGCGACCATGCAGTTCGCCACCGAAATTCTCGATATCCTGAATGTCCCGCACCACGTTGAAGTCGTCTCCGCTCACCGCACCCCCGATAAACTGTTCAGCTTTGCCGAAAGCGCCGAAGAGAACGGTTTTCAGGTGATCATTGCGGGTGCAGGCGGCGCGGCGCACTTGCCGGGGATGATTGCAGCGAAAACATTAGTGCCGGTGCTGGGTGTGCCAGTACAGAGCGCCGCGCTGAGCGGTGTGGATAGCCTCTACTCTATCGTCCAGATGCCGCGCGGTATTCCGGTCGGTACGCTGGCCATTGGCAAAGCCGGGGCCGCGAATGCCGCCCTGCTGGCCGCGCAAATTCTGGCCCAGCACGACGCCGAACTGCATCAGCGCCTGGCCGAGTTCCGCCGCGCCCAGACCGACGAAGTGCTGGAAAACCCGGATCCACGGGGTGCGGCATGAAACAGGTTTGCATCTTAGGTAACGGTCAGCTTGGCCGCATGCTGCGCCAGGCGGGTGAACCGCTGAGTATCGCCGTCTGGCCCGTGGGGCTTGATGCAGACCCGGAAGCGGTGCCGTTCGCCCAGAGCGTGATTACCGCAGAGATCGAACGCTGGCCGGAAACCGCGCTGACCCGCGAGCTGGCGCGTCATCCGGCGTTTGTGAATCGCGATGTGTTCCCGATTATTGCCGACCGCCTGACGCAAAAGCAGTTGTTCGACAAACTTAAGCTTGCCACCGCACCGTGGCAGTTGCTAGCAGACAAAAGCGAATGGCCTGCGGTCTTCAATACGCTGGGCGAGCTGGCGATTGTCAAACGCCGCGTGGGCGGGTACGACGGTCGCGGTCAGTGGCGTCTGCGTGCAGACGAGACGGAACAATTGCCGGATGACTGCTACGGCGAATGCATCGTTGAGCAGGGCATCAATTTTTCCGGTGAGGTATCGCTGGTGGGCGCACGCGGCCATGACGGCAGCACGGTGTTCTATCCGCTGACTCACAATCTGCATCAGGACGGTATTCTGCGCACCAGCGTGGTCTTTCCGCAGGCCGACATGCGCCAGCAACAGCAAGCGGAAAGTATGCTTTCTGCCATTATGCACGAGCTGAATTATGTGGGCGTGATGGCGATGGAGTGCTTTGTGACCCCGGCGGGCTTGCTAATCAATGAGCTGGCGCCACGTGTGCACAACAGCGGCCACTGGACGCAAAACGGCGCGTCTATCAGTCAGTTTGAGCTGCATCTGCGCGCGGTGGTGGATTTACCGCTGCCGCCACCGGTGGTTAACAGCCCGTCGGTGATGGTGAACCTGATCGGCAGCGATTTGAATTATGACTGGTTAAAACTGCCGCTGGTGCATCTGCACTGGTACGACAAAGAGGTGCGTCCGGGCCGTAAGGTGGGGCACCTTAACCTGAATGACAGCGACACCGGCCGCCTGAGCGCGACGCTGGAAGCGCTGGTGCCGCTGCTACCGCCAGAGTATGCCAGCGGCATCGCCTGGGCACAGGCAAAACTTGCCTGACTGGCTCCCCGGCGGCGCTGCGCTTGCCGGGGCTACGGTTCAGCTCGTAGCCCGGATCAGGCGGTCACGCCGCCATCCGGGAACATTTCAATGCCTGTCGCGCTTGTCCGCCCTTTGTGCCAGCCAGTCACCCAGCATCTGCACGACCTGCACCAGTACAATCAGCGCGACCACGGTGACAATCATCACCTGGGTTTCGTAGCGGTAGTAACCGTAACGGATAGCCAGGTCACCGACGCCGCCGCCGCCCACGATCCCCGCCATCGCCGAGTAACCGATCAGGCTCACCAGCGTAATGGTTAACCCACGCAGCAGGCCCGCGCTGGCTTCCGGCAACAGCACCGTACAGATGATGCGCATAGGGCTGGCGCCAAAGGCTTCCGCCGCTTCAATAATGCCTTTGTCCACTTCACGCAACGCGCCGTCCACCAGACGGGCATAGAAGGCAATCGCCGCCACGGACAGCGGCACCGATGCGGCAATCGGCCCGATGGTGTTGCCGAGCAAAAACTGGGTTAACGGCAGCAGCAGAACCAGCAGGATGACAAAAGGCACGGAGCGGATGATGTTCACCAGCACGGAGCTAATGAGATAGACCGCGCGGTTTTGCCAGAAGAGGTTTCGGTCGGTCACGAAGATCAGAAACCCCAGCGGCAGGCCACCGATGATCGCCAGCACCGTTGAGATGCTCAGCATCTGGAAGGTTTCACCAAACGCGAGGCTCAAATCAGCCAGTAAATTATCCACGGATCACCTCCACCTGAGCGGTACGGTTACGAATGTAGTCTACCGCCTGTTCGACAACAGCCGGGTCTTCTGCGGTAAGTTGCACCACCAGAATGCCGAGCGCGCGCTCACCGATATACTCAATTTTCCCGTGCAGAATATTAACCGCCACACCAAAGTTGATGGCCGCATCAGAGAGAACCGGCTGCTCAGCAGAATCGCCAATAAACAGGATTTTCAACAATTGTCCCGGCAGGTGCTCCCGCAGACGGTCCGGCAGCGTCAAATTCAACGTGCGTGAAACCAGTTGTTGAGTAAAGGCATGCTGCGGATGGGCGAAAATATCAAACACATCGCCGATTTCTACCACCTTGCCGCCGGACATGACCGCCACGCGATCGCAGATGGATTTGATCACGTTCATCTCATGGGTGATCAGCACGATCGTGATACCGAGCTGTGCGTTGATCTGCTTGAGCAGTTCGAGAATAGTGGCCGAGGTTTCCAGATCCAGCGCCGAAGTCGGCTCATCGCACAGCAACACGTCCGGGTGGTTAGCGATAGCGCGAGCGATACCGACACGCTGCTTCTGCCCGCCGCTCAGTTGTACCGGGTAGCGGTTTGCTTTGTCGCCCAGCCCCACCAGTTCAAGGATTTCCGTGACGCGCGGGGCGATTTTGTTGCGATCCCACCCCGCCGCTTTCAGGCTGAACGCCACGTTTTGCGCGACGGTGCGGGTATGCATCAAGTTGAAGTGCTGAAAGATCATGCCGATACGCTGACGGGCTTTACGCAGCGTCAGGCCTTCCATTTTTGAAATCGCCACGCCGTTCACTTTGACGCAGCCTTCACTCGGGCGCTGCAGGGCATTCAACGTACGCAACAGGGTGCTTTTCCCCGCGCCGCTGGTGCCGACAATGCCAAAAATCTCACCGGGCGCAATACGCAAGCTGACGTTGTCCACGGCACGCATGGGTTTCGCTCCCCGCACGGCGGGAAAATCCACGCACACCTTATCTATCTCAATCATGTGTCCCTCAAATAGCAAAAGGCAGGCCGCAGCCTGCCTGTTAACCCAGCGCTGCCCTTACTTCTTATCAGCGGCAGTCATCCACTCCGGTTTCTGGAAGGCACCGTAAACATTTTTCGGATCGTCAATCACCGCACGGTAAGCCGGAGATTTCACGACCTCAACAATGTCTTTGGCGAAGGGTTTATCCGCATCTTCACTGCGTACCGCAATGATGTTTTTGAGATTCTCATCCAGATGTTCTTGCTTGATCGCAGTAGAAAGATCCAGACCAGCGGCAATAGCGAAGTTACCGTTGACCAGGGCTGCAGTGGCGCTATCCAGCGTACGTGGCAACTGCGCGGCTTCCAGCGGCTTAAACACCAGCCCTTTCGGGTTGCTGGCAATATCGCGTTCAGAGGCTTTGGTCGGATCGATATTGTCTTTAATAGTGATCAGATCCAGCGATTTCAGGAAACGCAGGCCACGGGCCAGGTTAGTCGGATCGTTGGACAGCGTAACGATGTCGCCTTTTTTCAGCTCATCGAGGCTTTTAATTTTGTGGGAATAGAAGCCCATGCCCGCCGTCGGTACGGTGATCAATTTGGTCAGCTTCAGCCCTTTATCCGCGGTGAATTTATCGAAATAGAGCGAGTGCTGGAACAGGTTGGCATCAATACTGCCATTCGACAGCGCCATATTCGGCTGCACGTAGTCGCTGAATTCGCGCACCACGACTTTGTAGCCTTTCTCTTTCAGTGACGGCTCAATGGCCTGTTTGACCATGTCGCCATATGGCCCCGGCGCAACGCCGAAGACAATGGTGTGCGGATCGCTATTGGCCTGCGCGGAAGATAAACCGCATGCCAGAAGTAGCGCCCCAACGGTGGCGCGTAAACCGAGACGACGTCCCATACATTCTCCCTAACGAAGTGTGTCTGCTGTGTGGCGCACCGTCGACGCGGCGCGCTCCATATTCATTACAGGGATAAGATGGCATAAACATAACGTAGCGGTAATTGAAATAAATTCATGTTGTTGTGAAGTATGTCACTGAATGATGGGAGATTTTGCAAAGCTAAGGCGATGAAGCATAAAGAAAAGCGAAATTCAGTCGCCTTCCTTTATGCTTTTTTTAGATAAGCAAAGTGAGATCTTTGCTAAGCAGAAGTGCAGGACGCTAATTCCGGGGTCAGTGGGCGTTATCGGCGCAGACAGGTTGAACACAGACAGCGCGCAGAAACCGGAACGGACACGCAGTACGTGGGGTTTCGAGCGCTGCCGGATTCAAACTGGCAAGTCAGATAGCCAAATGCCTGGAATTTTAGAAGTCGTAGCGCAGACGCACCAGGTTCATATCGCCCAGATCGTCGGTGCTGGAGGTAAACACGTGTTCGTAATCCACGCGGAAACCATAATCCAGTTGGAAGCTAATACCTACGCCATTATCGATACGCTGATAGTTGCGTCCATTCACGTATTCGATGCGATCGCCCATAAAGTACGGCTGGACAGATTTCACAGCGTACTGATTAACCGGGATCTTATAACCGGCAAAATATTCAACGCCCCACGCATCACCCGCGAAGTAATTGTGAACCGTGTTTTTCTTGCTCAGCAGGAAGTTCTGATACCAGCCGCCGCCAGCGGAGAAGGTCCAGTTATCCGGTGTCCAACTCAGCGCAGTACCGAGAATATTCTGGTCATACGTTTTGCTGTCGTCATTGCCCGGATTGCGCATTTCAGCACGGGTATAGTTCCAGGCCGCGCCCCATGTCAGGGTGTTAGTCAGATGGTAATCCAGGCCCAGCGAGCCACCACCTTTACGTTTGTAACGCAAACCGTTACCCGGCAGATATTCGTTGTCATCGAACAGATATGAGGCGTAAACATCCGCATCCCCGAACGTATTCTTATATTTCAGCATATTGCGTGAGCGATAAGAGCCATCATAGTCGCCGTTGATACCGTTACCCGGCGCCTGACCGATCATGTCGTAATCCCAGATATCGGTTTTCGCCCCTACCACATCATAGTAAATGCTGTTTTGCTGACCGTAGGTTAATGTCCCCCAGGTTTTGCTTTTCAGTCCGGTATAGAGCATACGGCGCGTGGTGTCGTGGGCACCTTTTGCATAGTGATTATCCCAGTCAAACACCGCCGGAATATTGACGCCCAGCTCGTAGTAGTTAATCCAACTGATGTCATCAAACAGGTAGTAATCACTGGCGAAGCGGAAACGGGTACCGCCGTCGAAGCCGTTACGTTTGTAAGAGCCTTTATCGCCATCTCCCGTCATCATGTTGAACTGCGGACGAATACTGCCGCCCACGGTGAAATTCAGACGGCTTAACGGATCGCCCGCCTGCGGATCTTGTTTCAACAGCGTGATCTCTGCTTGCGTTGCAAATGAGGTCATCGCCAGTGCCGCGCCGATCGTTATCGCCAGCGCTTTTATTTTATGTGCCATGCTGTTTCCTTGGTTAATAAGCAGCCAAATAGTTGCCAGCTGAATATTAACGCCGATTAAGCACGCTATGTTGTCGAGTTTTTCGTACTTTGTGCGCTTAAAAATCAGGTAGTTAGCAATTTGTGCACTTAAAAAAATACACGCCGATTATTTAACCGACGTGTAATCAAAATGACATGATTTTACTGGTTAAACTGACGGAACAGCGCTTTCCCTTTAAGTAGCCGTGTACCCAGCCAGCCACCGCATGCGGATAACAAAACGGCGCCGCACAGCGGTAAGGTTAACCACAACCGCCAGTCCGGCTCCCACGGGAAATCAAAGACTTTTGTTTGCAGCACCGCCAGCGCCGTTTCCGCACCGATCGCCGCCACCAGCCCGGAGACAAGCCCGAGCAGGGCAAATTCACACCACAGCGTGGTGCGTAACAGTCGCTTGCCGGCACCGAGCGTACGATACACCACCAGTTCCTGATGACGCTGGCGCATCCCCACCTGCACCTGGGCCAGCAACAGCAGCACGCCGCACAGGGTGACCAACACAACCATCACTTCCAGCACCCGACTCACCTGCTCCAGCACCTGGCCAACCTGTTTTAAGATAGCGCCAATATCCAGCAGGCTGATGGTGGGAAACTCGCGGTTAAGCTGGGTCAGCATACCGTTGCCATTCTGCCAGCGGAAACTGGTTAGCCAGCTTTGCGGCTGTCCGTCCAGCGCCCCCTGCGGGAAAATAAAGAAGAAGTTAGGACGCAGGCTTTCCCAGTCCACTTTGCGCAGGCTGGTGACTTTAGCGCTGAAATCCTGGGTATCACCCATAAAGGTCACGCTGTCGCCGAGCTTAAGTTTGAGACGTTTTGCCAGTTCTTCTTCGACCGAGACCTCACCGGGTTTTGGTGGCCAGGAGCCTGCGATAACCGGGTTGTGGTTTGCTTCCGCCCCCTGCCAGGTCAGATTCAATTCTCGGTTCAGCGCTTCATCCGGGTTCCCTTCCGTACTTTGACCGTTAATCTGCGTCAGTCGGGCACGCACGATGGGCCAGAACGCCTGGGTTATCACCTGGTGCTCAGAGAGAAACGCTTTCACCGGTTCGACCTGCTCCGGGGCAATATTAATGAGGAAATAGTTCGGGCTTTCCGGTGGAAGCTGTTGCTGCCAGTGGTCGAGCAGATCGCCACGCAGCATCAGCAACATTGCCAGCAGCATGAATGACAGCGAGAAAGCCGATAACTGACTCAGCGTCGACCATGGCTGGCGCAGCAGACGATTGACCGCCAGACGCAGCGGCAATGTTTTGAGGGTAAGCTTTTTCATTACCCGCAGCAGCAGCCAGCCGACTACGCCGCACAGCAATGCCAGGACCACCGCCCCCGCCAGCACCGACCACAGCAGCATGCTGGCCCCCATCAGCCAGGCCAGCAGCAACACAGACACGATACTGATAACGGGAATATAAAATTTCAGCGGCCAGACATCGGCGACAGCGTCACGCCGCAATACCCGCAAAGGCTGCGTTGCCAGCAGCAAGCGCCAGGGCCGTACCCCCACCAGCAACGAAATCACCAGCATGGCGCCAATCGACCAGAGCCACGGCCAGCCGCTGGCGGCAGGGAGTGCCACCGGCAGAACCGGCTTGAGCAAGATCAGCAGGATTTTTTCAAACAACAGCCCCATCGCGCCACCGGTGATGGACGCCAGCGCGATCACCATCAGCCACTGCCCGATGATCAATTTGCGTAACTGCGCCCTGCTCGCCCCCAACGTTTTGAGAATGGCCACCAGGTCGTAACGACTGCGACAATAGTGCCCCATCGCGACAGCCACCGCCGCGACTGACAACAGCAGGGTTAACAACGCCGACAGCAGCAAGAATTGCTGGGAGCGCTGTAATGACTTGCCGAGCGCGCCGTCATCCTGCTCAAGGCCATACCAACGATGTTCCGGCTTAAGCTTCGGCAGTAACCATTTTTCGTAGGCTTCCAGTTGTGCGGGTGTCCCGGCAAATTTTACCCGCCAGGTGACGCGGCTTCCTGGCTGTACCGCTCCTGTTTTCGCCACATCCGCCGTATTCATTAATAATCGGGGCGCCATTTCGAACGGGTTAAAACCGGAATCTGGCTCCTGCACCACCTCCCCGGCGATACGCAGCGTGGCATCCCCCACATCAATCGAGTCGCCGGTTTTCAGGTTTAGCAGCGCCATCAGCCGTGGGGCCAGTAGCACCGTTCCGGCCAGCGGTTTGACCGCAGGCGGCGTGGTTTGCAGGTCGCCGTAGAGTGGATAACTGTCATCCACCGCTTTCACGTTTGCCAGTTGTGGTGTGTCACCGGCGAAGGTCATCGTGGCAAATGAGATTTGCTCGCTAACTTTAAGCCCCTCTTTTCGCGCCTCTTCCAGCCACGCCTGCGGAATTTCACGTGAACTGCGCAACGCCCTGTCGCCAGCCATAAACTCGCGGCTCTGCTGGCTTAATCCTTTTTCCATCCGGTCGCTGATATTGCCCAGCGCCAGCACACAGGCCACCGCCAGGCTTAGCGCCAGCCAGACAATGAGCAATGAGGGAGAGCGCCATTCGCGCCAGAACCAGCGGGCGATCATGCTTCCTCCCGCAGTTCGCCGTTCACCAGACGTAATCGTCTGTCGCAACGCGCCGCCAGTTGAGGATCGTGCGTGACCAGAATCAGGGTGGTGCCATATTGCTGGTTCATCGAGAAGAGCAAATCAGCAATCTTTTCGCCGGTCTGCCTGTCGAGGTTGCCGGTGGGTTCGTCGGCAAACAGCAGCGCCGGGCGACCATTAAACGCACGGGCCAGCGCCACACGCTGTTGCTCGCCGCCGGAAAGCTGCGCGGGAAGGTGATCGAGACGTTTCCCCAGCCCCAACTCTTCCAGTAACCCTTTAGCACTGGCACGACTCTGCGCGCTGTTTTCTCCCCGTAACAGTGCCGGAAGCTCGACGTTTTCCAGCGCATTCAGGGTGGGGATCAGCATAAAAGACTGGAAAACAAAACCGACGTGCGCGGCACGCAGCTTTGCCCGCGCCTCTTCATCCATCGCGTGAAGCGGCTGGCCCAGCAGGTTCACTTCGCCGCTACTGCCATCATCAAGCCCGGCAAGAATCGCCAGCAATGTTGACTTACCCGAGCCTGATTCACCAATCAGGGCGATGGTTTGCGCCCGTTTGACAACAAGCTCAACTCCGGTGAGGATGGAAAGTTCATGCTCCCCCTGACCGACGGACTTCTTAAGATGATGAACTTCAACAATGTTTTCCGCTGGCATTTGGCCTTCCTGTTTTTGCTTCTGTTTAGCCTGCGTGCCGCCGCTGCGGACACGTTACTGATTCTGGGAGACAGCCTGAGCGCGGGCTATCGCATGGCGGCCAATACCGCCTGGCCTGCGTTGCTCAACGAGAAGTGGCAACAAAAACCTCCCGTCATCAACGCCAGCATTAGCGGCGACACTTCGCAACAGGGGCTGGCACGTTTACCCGCGCTGCTTAAAGAGCATCAGCCTCGCTGGGTGTTGATTGAGCTGGGAGGTAACGATGGTCTGCGCGGCTTTGCGCCTCAACAAACAGAACAAACGCTGCGTACCATTTTGCAGGCGGTAAAAGCCGCAAACGCCGAACCCTTGCTGATGCAAATACGGCTGCCCGCCAACTATGGACGCCGTTATACTGAGTCATTCAGCGCCATCTATCCTAAGCTCGCCAAAGAGTTTGATATTCCTCTGTTGCCGTTTTTCATGGAAGAGGTCTATCTCAAACCCCAATGGATGCAGGATGATGGGATCCACCCGAACCGTGACGCTCAGCCTTTTATTGCCGACTGGATGGCGACCCGGTTGGCTCCATTAGTTAATCACGACTCCTGATTTATCAGGGACGCTTTCAGGTAAAGTTATGCAAAAAACGATCTTAATAACAGGATGTTCCAGCGGTATCGGTCTGGAAAGCGCCCATGAACTTAAGCGTCAGGGCTTTCGCATCCTGGCGGCCTGCCGCAAAAGTGAGGATGTTGCACGTATGAATCAGGCCGGATTTACCGGCGTACTGTTGGATCTCGACCTCCCCGAAAGCGTAGAACGTGCCGCTGACGAGATCATTGCCCTGACGGAAAACCGTCTGTATGGCATTTTTAATAACGCGGGCTTTGGCCTGTACGGCCCGCTGTCTACCATCAGCCGCGAGCAAATGGAAAAACAGTTTTCCGCCAACTTTTTTGGCGCACACCAGCTCACCATGCGCCTGTTACCCGCCATGCTCCCGCACGGCGAAGGCCGCATTGTGATGACTTCCTCGGTAATGGGGCTGATTTCGACCCCCGGCCGTGGCGCTTATGCGGCCAGTAAGTACGCCCTGGAAGCCTGGTCCGATGCGCTGCGTATGGAACTGCGCCACAGCGGCATCAAGGTCAGCCTGATTGAGCCAGGCCCTATCCACACCCGCTTTACGGAGAACGTCAACCAGACGCAGAGTGACAAACCGGTGGAAAACCCCGGTATTGCCGCACGTTTTACCCTCGGCCCGGAGGCGGTCGTCGCTAAAGTGCGCCATGCTTTTGAAAGTCCGAAACCCAAACTGCGTTATCCGGTCACGGTCGTCACCTGGGTGGTAAGCCTGCTGAAACGCATACTGCCGGGACGCGCAATGGATAAAATTTTACACGGGTGAGTTGAAGGCACAGCGCCTGTCCCCATGTATTAATAAACACTTAAACAGAGAATGACTCATGTCTGTACAGAACATCGTCAACATTAACGAAGCAAACCTTCACCCGACGCTTGAACAGTCAATGACCACACCGGTGCTGTTCTATTTCTGGTCCGAGCGTAGCCAGCACTGCCAGCAGTTGACCCCGGTGCTGGAAAGCCTGGCGGCGCAATATAACGGGCAATTTATTCTGGCGAAGGTGGACTGCGATGCTGAGCAGATGCTTGCGTCACAGTTTGGTTTACGTGCGATCCCAACGGTTTACCTGTTCCAGAACGGCCAGCCGGTCGACGGTTTCCAGGGGCCGCAACCAGAAGAGGCCATACGCGCACTGCTGGATAAAGTCCTGCCGCGCGAAGAAGAGTTAAAAGCGCAACAGGCCATGCAACTGATGGAAGAAGGCAAACATGCCGAAGCGCTACCGCTGTTGAAAGAGGCCTGGCAGTTATCGCAGCAGAACAGTGAAATCGGCCTGCTGCTGGCGGAGACGCAAATTGCGCTCAATCGCTCTGATGATGCCGAAGCGGTGCTGAAAACGATTCCGCTTCAGGATCAGGACACCCGCTATCAAGGGCTGGTGGCGCAAATCGAGCTGCTGAAAAAAGCCGCGGACACCCCGGAAATTCAGCATTTGCAAGAACAGGTCGAGAAGAACCCGGCGGATGCGCAACTGGCAACGCAACTGGCGCTGCAACTGCATCAGGTTGGCCGCAATGAAGAGGCGCTGGAGCTGCTGTTCAGTCATCTGCGTAAAGATTTAGGCGCAGCAGACGGTGAGGCGCGCAAAATGTTGCAGGAGATCCTGGCCGCGCTGGGTACCGGCGATGCACTGGCCTCGAAATACCGTCGCCAGCTCTACTCCCTGCTTTACTAGTCCCGCCCGCTAAATTTGGGGGTCGCGCTGTTAAGATCCCCAAATTTGGTTAGAATAACATCAAATTAAACAGGAGGTTTATTTGATGCTCATCGTCATCCCCGTTCTTATCTTCGTCGCGCTGGTCATTGTAGGCGCGGGTGTCAAAATCGTTCCGCAAGGATATCAGTGGACGGTAGAACGCTTCGGTCGTTATACCCGCTCGCTCCAGCCGGGTCTGAGCCTTGTGGTACCGTTTATGGACCGTATTGGTCGTAAGATCAATATGATGGAGCAAGTTCTCGATATCCCTTCCCAGGAAGTCATTTCCAAAGATAACGCCAACGTCACCATCGACGCGGTGTGTTTTATTCAGGTTATTGACGCCCCGAAAGCCGCCTATGAGGTGAGCAATCTGGAACTGGCGATCATTAACCTCACCATGACCAACATCCGTACTGTGCTCGGCTCGATGGAGCTCGACGAAATGCTCTCTCAGCGCGATAGTATCAACACTCGCCTGCTGCATATCGTGGACGAAGCCACCAATCCGTGGGGCATCAAAGTCACCCGTATCGAAATCCGCGATGTTCGCCCACCGGCGGAGCTGGTCTCTTCCATGAACGCCCAGATGAAGGCCGAACGTACCAAGCGTGCTTACATCCTGGAAGCCGAAGGGATTCGCCAGGCGGAAATCGTCAAAGCAGAAGGTGAAAAGCAGGCCAAAATCCTCAAAGCCGAAGGTGAACGGCAGTCGGCGTTCCTTGAAGCTGAGGCCCGTGAACGTTCGGCAGAAGCAGAAGCACGGGCGACCAAAATGGTCTCTGAGGCGATTGCGGCGGGCGACGTGCAGGCAATAAATTACTTTGTGGCGCAAAAATACACCGAAGCGCTGCAACAAATTGGCTCTGCTAATAACAGTAAAGTCGTGATGATGCCGCTGGATGCCAGCAGCCTGATGGGCTCGATTGCCGGGATCGCGGAGCTGGTAAAAGACAGCACCAGTGAACGGAAAAAATCATGATAGCCGTGCTCTTTGAACATGCCTACATTTTCTGGTTGAGTCTTGGCGGCCTGCTTCTGGCCGCTGAGATGCTCGGCGGCAACGGCTATTTGCTGTGGAGCGGCGTGGCGGCAGTGGTCACCGGCCTGCTGGTCTGGCTGGTTCCGTTCGGCTGGGAATTACAGGGGGCGATCTTCGCGGTACTTACGCTTATCGCCGCCTGGCTATGGTGGCTATGGCTCTCCAGACGGGTACGTGACCAGAAACCGGCAGATGCGTCGCTTAATCAGCGCGGACAGCAACTGGTGGGCCGCCGTTTTATCCTCGATAATGCGCTGGTCAACGGGCGCGGGCATATGCGGGTGGGAGACAGCTCCTGGCCGGTGAGTGCCGGGTCAGATTTACCGGCAGGAAGCAAAGTCGAAGTTATCGCCGTCGAAGGCATTACGCTGCACATCAAAGCTGCGGTCGAATAATCGTAATAATACGCAAGGAAAGATGGTGAAAAAAAGCCACCTCACGCTGGGCCTGTGCCTCTCATTTGCCACCAGCAGCGCTGCGCTGGCGTCTATGGATATGGATTCTTGTGCCTGGGCGAGCCCGGGCTGTTTTCTGGTTAGCCCGCCGGTCCTTGGCGTGGCGAACGATACCCGCGATAACCTGCTGCGACTGCTGGATGAGCAAAAAGGCTTTTCATCCCTGCGCCAGCCTGTCCCGACGGATATTACCCGCAGTCGGGATTTCTATTTCGGCATGCATATGCTGGATTACGATCCCCCGGTGGATGATGACTCGGACACGACGTCTGGCGAGGATCCCCTCAGCCAACAAATCGCGACCCTGGGCCTCGACGCCGAGGCAATCACTCACCTGACGGCGTTGCAGGACGAGAACGAAAACCGCTTTGTGTCGCTCAACAGCGATACGCTATCGGATTTTTTCGCCGCGCTGCTGGCCGATACAACACTACCCCCCGAGCTACGGCAGACGTTGGCAAAAACACGCCTGCTCGTCGATGGCAGCAGCAATGCTCAGGATGAACTCAACAAACTCACCGTACCGGAAGGCTCTGCCGCTGCGTTTCGTGACTATTTGCAGGCCGCAAACCAGTTTTACGCAGGGAATTACACCGCAGCCAGGCAGAGCTTTACCGCCCTTAGCACGAACCCGCAGCCGTGGATCGCCGAAACCGCCAGCTACATGCTGATGCGTAACGCGCTCAACGCCAGCAGTGAAAATGCTAACGGCGAATACGGTGATTTTGACGTCAGCAAAGTGGATAAAACCCTGGCGCAACAGGCGCGGGACAGCGCGGATACCTACCTCAAAAAATGGCCGCACGGAAAATACGCCGACTCAACACAGGGGCTGCTGCGCCGTATCAACTGGTATCTGCAGGACTGGAATACGCTGGCAACACTCTATGAACACATTCTGCCGCAGGCTGCCGACAGCGATGCGCTGAGCGCCCTGATTAACGAAAGCGACAATAAGTTGCTCAGCAAAGACCTGACCTGGGGAGACAGCTATTTTCTAAGTGCGCCCGATGCGTCGTTGCTGACCTTTATCCAGACGCTCAGGCTGATGCGCGATAATCAGTGCGAAAATCACGCCCACTGTGTCGATCAGGCGTATCTTGATGGCCTTAAAGCCGATTTCGAAAAAAACAAACGCGCCGATCTGTGGAACTATTTGCGCCTGATGCTCGCTTACAACAAGCAGGATTACGCGACGGTGGTGAAGGATATTACTCCGGCGCAGAGCCTGCCCGAGCACAATATCCTCGCATTTAGCGAACAGGCGCTCTACGGCGATGCGCTGATGGGTCAGCAGCAATGGGATGCCGCACGCGATCACTGGCTGCACCTGCTGGATCTCAGCAAAGATGTTGAGCAACAACAGTTACTGCAGGCGAAGCTGGCGGCCACGCTGGTCAACAGCAATGCGCTGGAGAAGATTTTCGCTCCCGATAGCCGCGTAACGAATCTGCGCTATCGCTCGCTGGTGCTGAAAACCAAAGCCACTCCTGAGCTGTTACGCCAGCAGGCGGGCAAGGGGCCAAACAACGAAGAGCGCACCATTGCCCTGCATACCTTGCTGACACAGGATCTGGCACAGGGCCACTATGCCGACTGGTTGCAGGATAAATCCCTGCTCACGGCCATCACCGCCGCCATTCCCGGCGAAGCGTTTGACGATGTGGATGTCAGCGTCTTTAAATGGACAGGCACAGACCCGGAAAAAGCCTATGCCTGCGCATCGTTGAATGACACCGTTGGCGTGCTGAGCAAGAATCCGCAGGATGGCCACGCCCTTAACTGCCTGGGTGAGTTTTTCCGCACCACGCAAACCGAAGTCAGCCTGGCGAAAGACCGTGGCGGCAACGATGCGCTGGATGTCGCCACACGTCAGGACGATTTTTCCGGAAAACCACATCGTCTGGCGTGGTACCAGCAGGTGATTAACGACACGAAGGCCGAACCGGAAGACAAGAGCTATGCGCTTTACCGCGCGGTGATGTGCTATGCGCCATCGGGCTACAATGATTGCGGTGGCGAAGATGTCGATAAAGCCGTGCGTAAAGCCTGGTTCCTGCAACTCAAGCGCGATTATCCAGGAAGCGTATGGGCGAAAAGCCTCAAGTATTACTGGTAATCGCCTTTATCAGTTCCCTGTTTATGTCTGTGGCGAATGCCGCAGACGGGCAGGATTTTTGGCTATGGTCGGGCGTTAAGACAGGTGACGCACTGCGCGACGCCCGCACCGTCTATCTGCATCAGGGCGATGTGATTGCCCTCTCAGGCACCGCCGTATTTGAACGCAAAGGATTACCGGTTAGCCGCCTGACGTTTCCTCATATCTGGCTGACAGTGCGCCTGACGACGCTGGATGTTTCTGATGAGATGCTGGCACGCCTGAACCGTCTGTTACTGCGCTGGCAGGCCGCCGGTAACAACGTGACGGGTCTGCAGATTGATTTTGATGCCGCCACGCACCGCCTCGATCATTACGCGCAGTTTCTGCACCGGTTGCGGGAAATCCTCTCGCCGCAGTTCGCGCTGGGGGTGACGGGGCTGCTGGACTGGGCGAAAACCGGCAGCGTGAAAACGCTGAACGCCCTGCCGGTGGATGAACTGGTGGTACAAAGCTATCAGGGGCGCAACACCGTCGAGGATTATACCGCCTACCTCCCTGCGCTGGCCGGGTTACGCATTCCGTTTAAAGTCGGACGCGTGCAAAACGGCGTCTGGGATCCGCAAGAGGAACAGCGCCTTGCCGCCTCGCCATGGTATCGCGGCACGGTGATCTTTATGCTGAACCCTTAGCGTGTGCCTTGTGATGGCAGCAGCCGGAGAGATTATCGATAATCGGGCAGTCGGCGCTGTCATCGCCGGGGCAGGATTCCGCCAGCGACATAAGCTGCTTGCGCATCGCTTCAAGTTCGACAATATGACGCTCAATTTCCGCCACTTTTTGCAATGTGCGGGCTTTGACATCCGCGCTGTGACGGGCCGGATCGTTAAACAGATTCACCAGTTCGCCACACTCTTCGAGGTTAAACCCCACCTGGCGCGCCTGGCGTAGCAGCGTCAATTCATTGATGTGTTGCTGCGTGTAGCTGCGGTAACCGTTTTCCCCGCGCAGCGGCGGCGTCACCAGCCCTTTATCTTCATAAAAGCGAATCGCTTTGCTGGTTAAGCCGGTCTTTTTCGCCACAATACTGATATTCACCTTTCCCCCTTGACCTTCCCCTTGATGGTGGGATTTCAAGCGGCGTAGTGCCTTAACACACTACGCCAAGTCAACATCTTAGATGCTCAACATACCTTAGAACCCCCCGAATTACCTCCATTGTGTGGACACAATGTGGACAAATCACTAAGTGGATTGTAGCTCACTGCGTCCTGCAAATAATCGGATGCAAAGTGCGCATATATCATGGTTTGCGAAAATTAGGCTTTATCAGCTTCATTAACCGCGGAACCTGAAATAGCTCACACGGAACAGTTTGCCGGACTTACGGCCAATGACAATTTTCACGATATCGTCAGAAATCGGGACAACCCGCCTTTCCCCGCTATTTGTGAGCGTGAAACGACCTTATTGCCAATAATGTTCTCAGCTTTCAACTAATGAGCTTCCCCCCCATCTAGCACCGGTAGCTAGCAATAAAACTGCGATGCGGTAGTAATCACCTTTGGTCATGGAAAGCAGATTATCGACCTCAGACTGAGTGAGATATGACATCTCTGTTTTCAGATCTTTCAGGACAGCTATCGTTGATACAGGGTTTTCTCCATGAAACTCATCTATCTATGCCATTGATTTAAAAACACCACTCAATGCCGACAGGTCATGGTTTATCGTTTAAGCCTTAATCCCCTGCTCCATTCTGTACGCGCGATAATCAATAAGGCGTCGCGCATCGATCTGATAAATCATCGGATCCCCCATATCTTTGCAAATGTAATTTACAGCGCTTGGACGCCGGTTTGCATAGCTCTTATTCCGCCCTATCAGCAGCCACTATAGCGAAATAAACTCACTGAGCCGCCTCTTGTCCGCTGGCCGGTTCAGATAATCATAGTTCTGGTACTTCGCAATTATGATAACGAACCCGGCACGCAGGAAAACAGGTTTAAAGCTGTTCCAATTGAACAGGAGCACGGCAGCGCAACAGGTTATATCGCGAAGTACATGAGCAAAATATCGACGGGTACGCACTGGATGATAAGAAGGACGACGAAACCGGCGAACCTTTGAAAGATATGGCCCGGCGTGTTAACGCCTGCCATATCGATGGGCTATCAGGCAGCTTCAGCATATAGGAGCCGCACCAGTGACAGTCTACCGCTAGCTTCGCCGGCTGCGCGATCGTGAACTGGTATTACACCCCGAAATAGCCGAAGCGCACATCGCCGCTGATGAGGGGAATTGGGTCACGTACATTACGGCGCAAGGTGGCCCACTCGTTGTGTAAGCACACCCGTTTTAGTTCCACGCACTTTTTGAGATTTCCGGTTTTTCAGCCATCAGCCGGTACTCTTCCGACGTCAGGTTATTCAGGGATTCATGAGGCCGCTCACTGTTATATTCCGTCAGCCAGCATTCTGTTATTTCCCGTGCTTCATTCAGTGTCCTGAACAGGTAAAAATCCAGTATTTCTGTCCGCCAGGTCCGGTTAAAACGTTCGATAAACGCATTCTGTGTTGGCTTGCCTGGTTTAATAAATTCCAGTGCCACACCATGCTCTTCTGCCCATTGCACCAGCGTCAGCGAGATGAGTTCCGGGCAGTTGTCCATCCGCAGTTTCAGCGGATAACCCCGGTTTGCCACGATCCTGTCCAGCACCCGGACCACCCGTTGTGCCGGAATATTCAGATCGATTTCTATTGCGAGGGCCTCGCGGTTAAAGTCATCAACCACATTGAAGGTCCGGAACCGTCTGCCGCAGACCAAAGCATCATGCATAAAGTCTGTCGACCAGCTCTGGTTAAGTGCTTCCGACGTTGCCAGTGGTGACGGGTTACGTACCGGCAAACGCTGCTTTCCTTTACGGCGAAAATTCAGTTTCAGCAGGCAATAAATCCGGTGGACTCTTTTATGGTTCCAGGAATTGCCTTGTCTGCGGAGTATCTGAAAAAGTTTATTAAATCCATACCGTGGATAGCGCTCAGCCGCTACAGTCAGCGCTACAATCACTGGCTCATCACGCCGTGTATCCGGCTGGTAAAGAAATACCGTCCTGCTCATCGCAAACTGAGTGGTCAGATAGCTGACGAGCTCACGTTTTATCGCTGGTTTTAAAGCTTTTTTTCGATGACGTCTTTTAACGCACGATTTTCCAGACTCACATCAGCAAACATTTGTTTCAGCCGGCGGTTTTCGTCCTCAATATCCTTCATCTTTTTGATATCAGAGGCTTCCATACCGCCATACTTCGCTTTCCAGTTGTAATAGCTGGCCTCGGAAATACCGGCTTCACGGCAGACATCCTTGACGGTGCGTCCGGCTTCGACAGACTTTAGAAGGGCAATGATCTGGTGTTCGGTGAATCGGGCTTTACGCATGGCGATCTTCTCAGGAAGACATAATCAGTATGTCGGAAGATCTCTAAAGTGAATGGGCCGGTTTACAGGGATGCATACAATCCCACTGCCCCATCGCCCCGGCCCGTGTTTCCTTTCATAGTAGGCCATCTTTTTGTGCTTCCGTAAGAGATATTCGGTGGTGTTCATGCCAAACACTTCCCCCAAACTATTAATCACCCGGTACAGTGGGCATGCATTATGCCGGGTATCAGCCACACGTCCCACTCGCTTCCTTTCGCACGAAATATTGATGCCCGCCAGGTGAGCAAAACACCCTCCCTTTGATAATAATGATTAGTTAAGGGGGTTTAAGCTGTTTTAGGCCGTTTTGATCGCAAGAGTTCTACCTATGCACGATAGTGCATAGCCATGCATTTCGTTAAAATTCATCAGGTGCGTTTCCGGTAGTTTTCGGGGGTTTAAGGTCGCTCTTTTACTCTAAAAACACCGGAAACGACGCCAACTCCTTACCATTAGGGCGTAAAATGACGGGTTATGGCAAATCGGCCTGGTATTCCTCTTTGATGCTTTTCAGAAAGAGGTGGCCAGATTCTGATACGCGGTAGTAATCCATTCCGGATGGGTTTCCGCTTGGAACGGTATCTACCAGTCCGGCTTTACAAAGATTATCGACAAGCCTCGCAACGTTACCAACGCCCTCCATTTTTCTGCTGGTCATCGCCCGGTCCAGATTGTACCAGGTCCAGTTAACGTCCTCTCTGGAGGCCAAAAGTTTCAGGATATTCAGTTCTGTTTTATTTACCATAGTGGTGCATCCGGATGATAGAGGTCTTCTACCTCACCTTTTAACTTGTAATCTTCAAGAGTAGCGGTGTGGGTATTGTTCCACAACTCATGGGCTTCGAGATTGTCTGCAGGAGCGCCGGTTTCCCATCCTAAATTACAATAACGCTGATATTCACGACATTCATGAGTATAGTAATTTAAATCTACTTGTTCATGGGGGATTTCCCCATCGGCTATCTTTTTTAGCCTGTTAATCATGAACTCATTTCCTGGGTCTTCACCAAATCGTGACGTGTGTTTCTCAACAATTGCTATACCTTCGTGGGTGATATTCACGCCATCCGTCGTCAGGTCTTCAATCGGGCCGCCTGCTTTATCAGGATCGAATGGCCTGCCTGATACTGTGCCTCTGGCACCGAATTGTTCAAGCTCTTCCAGCTCAGGAAAACGCATCCTCCCCATCGTCAGTCCGGTCGCTACAGACGCGGCGGTAATAAATAAGCCTTTGTTATCCATGATCTGAGCATAACCTGCAGGCGCATCACCACCAAGCTGCTCTGCGGTCTTTTTGAACCCATCGATATTGCCGTTATAAACACCACCCGCAGCGAGAAGCCGACCGGCGGATTTACTGTTAATGGTTTTTGCTGCCTGCGCATGTTGCACCGGCACCGCAGGACGAACGGAATAGACCTGGCGTTTTAGTTGTTGACTAATGATGTAGTGGAGACGCGCATAAAGGGGAAGTGGAAGGCCATCCTGGATATTTCCTGAAGATGTCAGCACACCGGTGATAGGGATAGCTGTTATGTTTTTCCTCAGCAGAACGACTTTCCCGGTTTTGATATCGGCCAGCGCATCGCTGTATGCCATCCATGGATGCTGATAGTGAAACGCATTGTACTGGTTAACAAAGGCATTGTAGCCCTGGGGTAAATCCCACACCGCGATATTCCGGTTTGGCAGGGCTGTGTCAGCCAGGTAACGCGCTGCCGTCTCCGGATGAATAATGTGGATGATATCCTCCAGATAGATGTCATCCACTGACCTTGCCTGACAGTGATGAAGCATGATGTCCCTTTTTTCTCAGAAGTAATCCGTTCCATTATTGCGCAAGCGGTAAAATTGACAATTCTCCCGCATCCAGTCAGGTAACAACTTTAGGCAGACAGGAGCGCGAGCTGTGCGCAGCGCGACCCTGAATGCGCCACAGGCACATGCCGGCGGAAATCAGGCTGAATGTAGCACTGATCTGGAATCCGCCGGAGGAACCGGCGAAACCGGCTTCACGATAGATAATCGCTATTAACCCCTCCGCCCTTGTATGTAATAGGTACATGGTGGTTAGCTCCTGCCATATGAAGCGAAGTGAGCCAGTCCTCCTCCCGAAGGTAATACCTTGCTTTGCAGCTTATGGCCCTTCGCTTCACCTTTCACGCCAGCAACAATCTTGAACGGTTACCAGGAGCTCGACTCTGAATGAACAAGGCGAACGGCGTGATGGACATGTAAGCATCCCTGAAAACAGTGCCAGAATTTCGAATGTAGTATCACTTTTACCACGCTAAATAGCGTAGAAAAACTGGTAACAAAGCGCGGCCCGCGCGAGAGATTACAGGATGACTTTATCCCCCGCGATGCATTTCCTGCATCGCATTACGGAAGCTAACAACTCACACTCGCCGTATAAAAACAGCCCCTAAAAGGGGCTGATAGTTCATCATTTGGGTGGCAAATCTCTGCCACCATATGGAGGTTTACATCGCTTGATCCGAGATATTGCTAACTTCCAGCCCCGGATAAAACCATGTCTGCGCAAACAAGAGATGGCATAGGATGAACAAGAGGGGCTGTACCTGCATCGCTGCCTGATTGAGCCAGGCGCTATTGCCCGGTAAATAAAAATAATGCGAATGCTTAACCATGCAAGCATTTACACCTCTTGGCGAAATGTAATTACATAGTAATTGACCGGACCGATCTGTTTGCCTCCAAATAAACTGCCACACCCTGGCTGCTCTTGTACGCCAATGCTGTCAATACGTTGAAATTCCCATCCCTTTTGAGCCATTTCATTAACTACATTTTCGAGGTATACGGCCGCCGCACTGTCCTTGCTCATCTTCTTTGCATTAACGATTATATTCGGCGGGATTTGGACCATTTTATACTTATACATACAGACTCCATTCAAATGCCAATTTAGTGATAGTGAAAACACTAGAACCAGAACGTTCCGATTGAAAAGAATACCCTTATTAGGGAAAGGGTGTTACTTGATGAATGGCTATTTTGTTCAAAATTAAAGCCACGGTTTACCGTGACTATTTGTCGATGTGGTCACTACATGAACACTGATTTTTAAAATCCATTTCAATCAGTAATTTAAAAGCTTGACCTTCCCCTTGATGGAAGGTTTAACCTGTTACACAGTTAGTACATGTAATTAATCAGGTCAATCTTTATACGATCCATCATACAGGAAATTAATTATGTCTCACATTACAGAGCTGGAGCTGGACGGACTATCCTGCGGCCACTGCGTTAAACGTGTTAAAGAGAGTCTGGAACAACGTGCTGACGTTGAGCAGGCGGACGTTACCCTTACCCATGCGCAGATTACCGGCAGCGCCGACGCTTCGGCGCTTATCGATACCATTAAACAAGCCGGGTACGGAGCGAGCATTAGCCACCCAAAGGCTAAACCGCTGGCAGAGTCATCAACCCCGTCGGAAGCACTGACAGCGGCCACTCCTGAGCTTCCGGCAACGGATGACCTTGATGATAGCAAGCAACTATTAATCAATGGCATGAGTTGCGCCAGTTGCGTCTCCCGCGTCCAGAAAGCCCTCCAGGCGGTTCCGGGCGTCACGCAGGCACGGGTCAATCTGGCGGAGCGCACTGCGCTGGTGATGGGTAGCGCCTCCGCACAGGATTTAGTGAGCGCCGTCGAAGGTGTCGGTTACGGTGCGGAAGCCATAGAAGACGACATAAAACGCCGCGAACGTCAGCAGGAAACGGCCAACGCGACCATGAAGCGTTTTCGCTGGCAGGCCATTGTCGCCCTGCTGGTCGGCGTACCGGTGATGGTCTGGGGGATGGTGGGTGACAACATGATGGTCACCGACGCCAACCGCTCTCTGTGGCTGTTTATTGGCCTGGTGACGCTGGGCGTGATGATTGTCGCGGGCGGCCATTTTTATCGTAGTGCGTGGAAAAGCCTGACCAACGGCACCGCCACCATGGACACCCTTGTGGCGCTCGGTACTGGTGCAGCCTGGCTTTACTCGATGAGCGTAAACATCTGGCCGCAGTGGTTCCCGATGGAAGCACGCCATCTCTATTATGAAGCCAGTGCGATGATCATTGGTTTGATCAACCTCGGCCATATGCTGGAAGCGCGTGCGCGCCAGCGGTCCTCAAAAGCGCTGGAAAAATTACTCGATCTAACGCCCCCCACCGCCCGTGTGGTAACCGAAGAGGGCGAGAAAATGCTCCCTCTCGCCGATGTTCACCCCGGCATGACGCTGCGTTTAACCACCGGCGATCGGGTGCCTGTCGATGGAGAAATAAGCCAGGGCGATGCCTGGTTTGATGAAGCCATGCTCACAGGCGAGCCGATTCCCCAGGAGAAAAGCATTGGCGATGCCGTGCACGCCGGAACGGTGGTACAGGACGGTAGCGTGCTGTTTACCGCCAGCGCGGTAGGCAGCCAGACAACGCTGTCGCGCATTATTCGCATGGTTCGGCAGGCGCAAAGTAGTAAACCGGAAATCGGGCAACTGGCCGATAAAATTTCGGCGGTGTTTGTGCCCGTCGTGGTAGCGATAGCCCTGCTCAGCGGCGCTATCTGGTATCTCTTCGGCCCGGCGCCGCAAATCGTCTATACGCTGGTCATTACCACCACGGTTCTGATTATCGCCTGTCCTTGTGCATTAGGGCTGGCAACGCCGATGTCGATCATTTCGGGCGTGGGTCGCGCGGCGGAGTTTGGCGTGCTGGTGCGCGATGCCGATGCGCTGCAAAGAGCGAGCACTCTCGACACGCTGGTGTTTGATAAAACCGGCACCCTGACCCGCGGCAAACCGCAAGTGGTGGCCATCAAAACAGCGAATGGCTTTACCGAACACCAGGCGCTGCGCTTTGCCGCCGCGCTGGAACAAGGCTCCAGCCACCCGCTGGCGCACGCCATCCTCGAAAAAGCGGGCGCAGAGGCATTGCCGACGGTGCAGAGCTTCCGCACGTTGCGCGGCCTTGGCGTGAGCGGCGAAGCAGAAGGCAGCCGCTTACTGCTCGGCAACCAGGCGCTGCTGTCGCAACAGCAGATCACCATACGCGAACTGGAAGACGAGATGGCCTCCCAGGCCGCGCAAGGGGCCACTCCGGTACTGCTGGCAGTTGATGGCAAAATTGCCGCCCTGCTCGCCATTCGCGATCCGCTGCGCGAAGACAGCGTCAAAGCCCTGCAACGCCTGCATCTTGCTGGCTATCGCCTGGTGATGCTGACCGGAGATAACCCCACTACGGCTAAAGCCATTGCGAAAGAAGCAGGGATCGATGAAGTGATTGCCGGGGTTTTACCGGATGGTAAAGCCGAGGCCATTGCCAAATTACAGCGCGAAGGTCGCCGTGTGGCGATGGTCGGCGACGGCATCAACGATGCCCCGGCGCTGGCTCAGGCCGACGTTGGTATCGCCATGGGCGGCGGGAGTGATGTCGCGATTGAAACTGCCGCCATCACCCTGATGCGCCATAGCCTGACGGGCGTTGCGGACGCGCTGGCAATTTCGAAGGCAACGCTGCGCAACATGAAACAGAACCTGCTTGGCGCGTTTGTCTATAACTCGCTTGGTATTCCCATTGCCGCCGGGATCTTATGGCCGCTGACGGGAACCCTGCTTAACCCGGTGGTGGCGGGGGCCGCGATGGCGCTCTCCTCCATTACCGTGGTCAGCAATGCTAACCGCCTGCTACGCTTTACGCCAAAAGACTGACCGCGGCCGCCCCGCCATCCGGCGGGGCAATTGCACCTTTCTTCCCTACGCGCTAGCATGGCCTTTTCATTTCAGGAAGCGCGTATGGGCCTGTTTGACTGGTTAAAAAGCTTTTTTCGCACGCGCCGTTACCCATGGCCCGCGGTGGATATTACGCTGTCGGGCAATCGCCATCTGCATCTGATTGGCAGCATCCATATGGGTACCCAGGGGATGTCTCCCCTGCCCGCCCAACTGCTGCAAAAACTGCGCAAAGCCGATGCGCTGATTGTCGAAGCCGATGTCGCCAGCAGCGGTTCACCCTTTGCCGATATCCCCGATAGCCCGCCCCTGGCCGAACGCCTGAGCCCTGCTCTTCTCACCCAGTTGAGAGAAACCATCGAAGGTCTTGATCTGTCGCAGGATGAGTTTGATACACGTCCCGCCTGGCATATTGCACTGGTGTTACAGGCCATGCAGGCACAGCGGCTGGGCCTTCGCCCCGACTACGGCATCGATTATCAGTTGCTACAGGCGGCGCGTCAGTTCTCAACGCCGGTGATTGAACTGGAAGGGACGGACAACCAGGTCGCAATTTTGCGTCAACTGGCGGATGGCGGTCTTGAACTGTTACAGGATACGCTGACCCACTGGCGTGAAAATGCGCGGCTGCTGCAGGTGATGATGAGCTGGTGGCTGGACTCGCCCCCCACCAGTGAGCCGCTGTCGCTACCGTCGACGTTCAGTCAGTCGCTGCATGACGTGCTGATGCATCAGCGTAACCGCGCCTGGTGTGAAAGGCTGCTGGCGTTACCGCCGGGACGTTATGTGGTCGCCGCAGGTGCGCTGCATCTGTATGGTGAAGGGAATTTGCCGTCGCTGTTAGCGCAAAAAAATGGCCAATAAGATTATTGGCCCGTCAAAGAGGAATTTCAGTTTTTATAGTTATACCGAAGCTCGTGCTTCGGACTAGCGGATTGTCGCTCAAACTTTTCGTCACTGCCAATACTATTGCGCAAGATAGTACTATTTTTGCGTGATAAATCGGGCGTAAGCTGGCTGCGTGAAATTACTGTGGTTTGAAGGATTGCTATGACTCCCGCCGTTAAGTTATTAGAAAAAAACAAGGTTCCTTTCCAGATACACACCTATGACCACGATCCGAACGAGACAAACTTTGGAGACGAGGTGGTCCGCAAGCTCGGTCTGAATGCCGATCAGGTGTACAAAACGCTGCTGGTTGCGGTCAATGGCGATATGAAGCATTTGGCCGTTGCAGTGACGCCGGTTGCCGGGCAACTGGATCTGAAAAAGGTCGCGAAAGCATTGGGCGCGAAGAAAGTGGATATGGCCGACCCGATGGTGGCACAGCGCACAACCGGTTATCTGGTGGGTGGTATCAGCCCACTGGGGCAAAAGAAACGTTTGCCCACGCTGATTGACGCCCCTTCACAGACATTCGCCACTATTTTTGTCTCCGGCGGCAAACGCGGGCTGGATATTGAACTGGCGGCGAGCGATCTGGCAAAAATGCTGGACGCGAAGTTTGCCGATATCGCCCGCCGGGATTAACCGCTCAGCGCAGGTTTTCCCCTCACCCTGGCCCTCTCCCCAAAGAGGAGAGGGGACAGGACAAGAGGATCTACTTGAGTGTTACTGCCAGCTCACCTCACCCTTCGGCTCGTAAGCATTCGCATCCAGCGGCGAGTTCTGCTCAATAAATTGCTTAAGCACCTCGGCATCAATAAAGCCGGTATTGACATAACCCGGTTTATTATCAATGCGCGGATAACCGTCACCACCGGTAGCGTTAAAGCTTAACGTTGCCAGACGGTAGGTTTTCGCCGGGTCGATAGCCTCACCTTTAATTTTCAGGTCGCTCAGTACGCCGTTCTTCGCCACGAACCCGACATTGGCAAACTGCGGATAAGCACCGGAGTCCGGCTTCATTTTCGCCACCGCAGTGAGATAGTCCGTCAGTTCTTTACCGCTCATGTCCGCATAGACCAGGGTGTTGCCAAAAGGCTGTACTTTCAGCACATCTTTATAGGTAATAGCACCCTCTTCAATGGAATCACGCACACCGCCGCCGCTCATTACTGCCAGGTCGGCGTTGGTACGCGCCATCTGCCCGGCCAGAATCAGACGCGCCAGATTGGTCTGTACAAAGCGGACTTTACTGCGGTCGCCTTCGAGGTGGCCGTTGGTATTGCCGATTTTAACCTCGAGCTGCGCTTTACCTTTATTCTGGAACGGCGTCAGCAGGGAGAGCATTTGCTGGTTTTCCTGAATCTCCGGGGTAAAGAGTACGCGCTCACTTTTGCCGTTATCGTAGGTGACTTTCTTCTTGAGGTTCACCGGAATCAGTTGATAATTCACCAACTTCATTTCGCCATTACGAAACTCAAAGTCCGCACGTCCTACATACTTGCCCCATTCGTGGGCCTGAACAATCCAGATACCATTTTGCTTATCCGGCGCACAGGGCGTACCCGGTACGTAATTCACCTGCTTTTTGTTTTCCGACGCCATGCACACCGGGTCTTGTGAGTGACCACCCACAATCATCGCCAGCGACCCGGCAGGCAGACTGCGCGCCATTTCCACATCGCCCGGCGCATTGGAACCGTGCTCACCATTGTCATAGTGCCCCATGTGGGTGGTGGCAAGGATCACATCCGGCTTCTGGGTTTGTTGCAGCTCTTCAATCACCAGCTTTGCTTCGTCCGCCGGTTTGCGGAACTCGATATCGGTAAAATACTCGGGATTACCGATTTTTGCCGTGTCATCGGTGGTTAAACCGATCACGGCGATTTTCAGCCCTTGCCTGTCAAAAATCATCCACGGTTTAAAAAGACGCTCACCGGTGCTTTTCTGATAGATATTGGCGGAAAGGAACGGGAATTTGGCCCACTTTTCCTGCTGGCGCAGCACGCTCATCGGGTTATCAAACTCGTGATTGCCCACCGCCATTGCGTCGTAGCCAATAAGATTCATGCCGCGAAAGTCAGGTTCTGCGTCCTGCAGATCGGATTCCGGCACGCCGGTATTGATGTCGCCGCCAGAGAGCAACAGGACGCTGCCACCT
The DNA here is from genome assembly GCF_015167655.1 of Citrobacter sp. BDA59-3. Taxonomy (NCBI): domain Bacteria; kingdom Pseudomonadati; phylum Pseudomonadota; class Gammaproteobacteria; order Enterobacterales; family Enterobacteriaceae; genus Citrobacter; species Citrobacter sp. BDA59-3. Next base: position 1,209,137 of record NZ_CP063427.1, on the reverse strand, counting down.
TCAGCCGCCACCTCTTTGCGGATCCCGTCCACCAGTGTTTTTTGTGCTGAGAGGCCGTACTCGCCATAATCGTTGCGCCAGAAGTGACCGTGATGATCGTTGGTATGGAGGATGGTTATCTTATAGGTTTTGTCCTGCTCATAAGCCTGAGCCGAACCACTTGCCAGACTAAAGGCGGCCAGCAGCGCCAGCACCATGCTCTTTTTTAACAATTTCATGCTTCTCTCCCTGATCCATTAACAAACGCAAAAGTACTGTGCTCTGAAAGAATAGACAAATAAGTTTTCAGAATTGCGACTTCCTTCAAACCTTATCCGCAGGTATGTTAGCCAGATAACTATTTCAGTTCTGACAATTCTTACATCGCTCAACCTGACAGAGTATTTATGGCAATCAGTGAAACTCCTCAGCCACTGCCCCCGTCTTCCGGGGCAGTCCCTAAGGCGCGCACCGCCTTTGGCATCCTTGGTGCGATTAGCGTTTCCCATCTGCTTAACGACATGATCCAGTCGCTGATTCTGGCGATTTACCCGCTGCTACAAAATGAGTTTTCTCTCTCATTTTTACAGATTGGGATGATAACCCTGACTTTTCAGCTTTCGTCATCATTGCTACAGCCGGTTGTCGGTTACTGGACGGATAAGCATCCGATGCCCTGGTCGCTCCCTGTCGGCATGTGCTTTACCCTCAGCGGCCTGGTTCTGCTGGCGCTGTCAGGCAGTTTTGAAACGGTGCTGATTGCCGCCGCACTTGTGGGCACGGGATCGTCGGTGTTCCATCCGGAATCCTCTCGCGTGGCGCGTATGGCCTCTGGCGGACGCCACGGGCTGGCACAATCTATCTTTCAGGTAGGCGGGAATTTCGGTAGCTCGCTTGGCCCTCTGCTGGCGGCCATTATCATTGCCCCTTACGGCAAAGGTAACGTCGCCTGGTTCGTGCTCGCGGCGCTGCTGGCTATCGTGGTACTGGCGCAGGTGAGCCGCTGGTATGCCGCGCAGCACCGGGTCAACAAAGGGAAAAAAGCGGCGACGATAATCAATCCACTACCGCGCAATAAAGTGGTTCTGGCAGTGTGCATCCTGTTAGTGCTGATTTTCTCGAAATACTTCTATATGGCGAGCATCAGCAGCTATTTCACCTTTTATCTGATGCATAAGTTCGATTTATCCGTCCAGAATGCGCAGATTCACCTGTTTATCTTCTTGTTCGCCGTTGCGGCGGGCACGGTGATTGGCGGGCCTGTCGGCGATAAGATCGGGCGAAAATATGTGATTTGGGGCTCTATCCTTGGCGTTGCGCCTTTTACCCTGCTTTTACCCTACGCAACCTTGTTCTGGACGGGTGTATTGACGGTGATCATTGGTTTTGTGCTGGCATCCGCGTTTTCCGCCATCCTGGTGTACGCTCAGGAGCTGCTTCCAGGGCGTATCGGTATGGTTTCCGGGCTGTTTTTTGGTTTTGCCTTCGGTATGGGTGGGCTTGGAGCGGCAGTACTTGGGGTCGTTGCCGACCATACCAGTATCGATCTGGTCTATAAAATCTGTGCTTACCTGCCCTTATTGGGGATATTGACCATATTCCTGCCCGATAATCGCCATAAAGCGTGATTTCCCTCCGGCCAAAGCCTGGCTTTGGCCTCATACTTCTCAGGCAAACATGCACTTACAACGGGATCTCTGCTCTCTATGGCCGGGTTGCCGTTTAATTTCGCCCAACGTGCCATTTTATTCAGAATTCAACAATTATTCATGAACACGATGCTTAAAATTGTCATAAACTGTAACCTGGGTTTTGGTTAATAAACCAAAATGGATCCACGCATCAACGAAAGGAGACGGAATGCATCACGCCACACCGCTTATCACCACCATTGTCGGCGGGCTTGTTCTCGCTTTTATCCTCGGCATGCTTGCCAATAAACTTCGAATTTCTCCTCTGGTGGGTTATCTGTTAGCGGGTGTGCTGGCCGGACCTTTTACGCCAGGTTTTGTCGCCGATACCAAGCTGGCGCCGGAACTGGCGGAGCTGGGCGTGATCCTGCTGATGTTTGGCGTGGGGCTGCATTTCTCTTTAAAGGATCTGATGGCGGTAAAGTCCATCGCCATTCCCGGAGCGATAGCGCAAATTGCCGTCGCCACGCTCCTGGGTATGGCGCTCTCCGCAACATTAGGCTGGTCGCTGATGACCGGCATAGTGTTTGGGCTGTGTCTTTCCACCGCCAGTACCGTGGTGCTGCTACGTGCGCTTGAAGAACGACAGTTAATTGATAGCCAGCGCGGACAAATCGCCATCGGCTGGCTGATTGTCGAAGACCTGGTGATGGTCCTGACGCTGGTTCTGTTACCCGCCGTTGCCGGAATGGTGGAAAAAGGCAATGTGGGGCTGGCGGCGCTCGCCGTCGATATGGGAATAACCATCGGTAAAGTGGTCGCCTTTATCGCCATTATGATGCTGGTGGGCCGCCGCCTGGTGCCGTGGATTATGGCGCGCAGCGCGGCAACGGGTTCTCGCGAACTTTTTACCCTTTCGGTTCTGGCACTGGCGCTCGGTATCGCTTTCGGGGCTGTCGAGCTTTTTGATGTCTCCTTCGCGCTGGGTGCATTTTTCGCCGGGATGGTATTGAATGAATCCGAACTGAGCCACCGCGCCGCACACGATACCCTGCCGCTGCGTGATGCCTTCGCAGTGCTCTTCTTTGTTTCCGTGGGCATGCTGTTCGACCCCATGGTACTGATTAATCAACCACTGGCGGTGCTGGCCACGCTGGCAATTATCATTTTCGGTAAATCGGTTGCCGCTTTTTTCCTTGTTCGCCTGTTCGGTCACTCGCCGCGTACGGCCCTGACTATCGCCGCCAGTCTGGCGCAAATTGGTGAATTTGCTTTTATCCTCGCCGGGCTGGGTATGGCGCTGGATTTACTGCCGCAGGCAGGGCAAAACCTGGTGCTGGCAGGGGCAATCCTCTCCATTATGCTGAACCCGGTGCTGTTCACGCTGCTGGAAAAATACCTCGATAAAACCGAAACGCTGGAAGAGCAAACCCTCGAAGAAGCCATTGAGGACGAGAAGCAGATCCCGGTGGATATTTGCAATCACGCGCTACTGGTGGGTTTTGGTCGTGTCGGCAGCCTGTTAGGCGAGAAGCTGATGGCTCAGGGGATCCCGCTGGTGGTCATTGAGACATCGCGCACCCGCGTGGATGAACTGCGCGAGCGTGGCATTCGTGCCGTGCTGGGGAATGCAGCCAACGAGGAGATCATGAATCTCGCGCATCTGGATTGCGCCCGCTGGTTGCTGCTGACGATTCCGAACGGCTATGAAGCGGGCGAGATTGTCGCAACGGCGCGCGAGAAGTGTCCGAACATTGAGATTATCGCCCGCGCCCATTATGACGACGAGGTGGAATACATTGTCGAACGTGGCGCAAACCAGGTGGTGATGGGCGAGCGAGAGATTGCGAACACCATGCTGACGTTGATTGAGAAGCCCCCCGTTGTTGAAGCGATGACCGGGTAAAGGCCTGGCCGCCTGATGCCCTCACCCCGCCCTCTCCCCGTGGGGTGAGGAATCCCCAGTAATCTTACGTTTTACAGCGATAACGCCGCGTAATAAGAATAAAACAGTGACAGCGATGACAGGGTCCGGCTGAAAATCGATGAGGCGTTGGCGGCTGACCGGGGCCGCCCGCAGGGAAGCGGGCGGAGGGGATAGCCTGCAAGGACGCAGGCTGGTCCCCGACCCGAAAGTCAGACGACATAAGCATCATGGACCGCGCCAGCGGCGATTTTCCTGGCCGGGAGCCCGGGTCGCCAGGGTGGTGGCGGTGAGCCACCCTGGCACGTTCACGGGTTCTGTCGCGACGGAAAAGCAAGGAACATAAGGTGAACGGAATGACCATCAGAGCCGCATTTTCCCCCTCACCCTGGCCCTCTCCCACGGGGAGAGGGCGAAAACCGTAGCCCGCACGCACCTCCGAATGGTAACCCGGACAAGCGCCAGCGCCATCCGGGAAGCCATTAAAAGGCTTCGCACAGAACTACCGTGACCAGTACGACTCTTCCAGGCTGTCTTCACGCTCCGGCAGCCCGCGGGACAAACGCGGCGCATGCTGGTTCAATACCTGATAGCTCACACGGTTGGCATATTTACAGACCTGCGCCAGCGACGAGTAAGTCAGCCAGGTAAACTGGTGCTTGCTGGAATTTGGCACATTGATACGGTGGTAATTGTTGGCGGTGATATCATGCAACAATGCCGCCAGCGCGCCATCTCCCGCCCCGTTGGTATTCATGATTTTTTCCGGGCCGCCCATGTACGGGGCAATATGCGAGTAAATGCGCAGCGGCTGCTGGCAATCTTTATGGCGCATCGCGCGGCTAAATTCGTATTGATTAAACTCAGCAATCGCCCCGGGCAATAAAGGATGCTGCGTCTTGCGTTTCGCTTCATCTTCGGTAAAGCCGGCCATATACAGCCCCACCGGACCTGCGGTGCAAAGCACCAGATCGACCCAATCCAGCGCCTTATCCGAGGCCAGCAGCGGATCGCTTTCTCCGGTCAACGCCTGCGCCTCTTCTTCATTCATCGCCAGAATGGAGACGTGCTCTTTCAGGAAGTTTTGCCACCACTGAGGGTTATCAGCAATCACATATTTCGTGCCGAGCGTCAGCACCACCGGCACGTTATGCTTTTTGGCGTAAGCCACGGCCTGCATGGTAGCTTCCGGCATCGGTTCACCCGGATTACACCGCACCAGGTAAGAGGTCAGTACCAGGGCGGAGGCACCGGCGATGACCGATTCAGGAATACTTTCCGGACGCAATTGATTCATATGACCGGGGCTAATAGCGAACGTACGCTCGCCCGACTCGCTGATCAGGGTAAAACAGCGGCCTATTGCACCGTCTACGCCTTGCAGATAGTTCAGGTCGGTACGGCTTGAGGTATTGCACAGGTAACGATAGGCGTAGCTGCCAATCTCAATATTGCTGCACATCACCCCCAGTAAGACCGAACGGTCATCCGCCAGTACCGAGTAGTTGTGCATGGTATTGCCAATGGTGCCGCCCGCAAACTGGTGGGTAATCAGGTTTTCGCGCACCAGTTCCTGATATAGCGCCTCGGCCACATCGTCTGCAATGACCAGAGAGTGACCCGCGCTCAGACCGTAACGGGCGATAAACGCGTCATCCACTTTCGCTTCGATATCCACCAGCGTCTGGTCAATACCCACCACCCAGGAGGCGCTGACTTCATTCTCTGGCTGAATTTGCTGCAATAACGGATCGCGGGCGTTAACGGGAAAATAGTGTTTGGATTTACGTTTACCGGGAAATTTCATGGTCATCGTTACGGGTGAGGATTGGGCGAAGAATGGTAGCACATTCCCCGCGCCTGGCGATCGGCATTACACCGTATACATGTTCAATATCGGCTACGCAGATCCCGGTTCAGGTCACCTTGCCCCTTACAATGAAGGATTATTTACCGGAGGACACCATGGATAAAGGGAATAAAATACGCGTCCTTGAGCGTATCTCTGCTGAAATGCAGCAAGTATTACACTTTCAACAGGAAAACCCACAGCCCGAACCAGACGGCAATGATTATCCCACCCAGCGCCGGGCCTATAACGAAGAACGGCGCTACTGGAACGCCGGAGGGCCAGACATACCGACTACAGACGTTGACGTACCCACGCGCTATGGCACCGTTCGTACGCGCATTTACGCTTCGCCAAAACCAGAGAGTCAGGCGACGCTCTTTTATCTTCACGGTGGGGGTTTTGTGCTGGGAAACCTCGACACGCACGATCGTATCATGCGACTGCTGGCGCACTATACACAGTGTACGGTGGTCGGGATCGATTACACGCTTTCACCTGAGGCGCGATTTCCACAAGCCATAGAGGAAGCCGTTGCGGTATGCCAGTTTTATGCGCAACACGCTCACACCTTTAACCTGAATATGCAGCGTTTCGGTCTCGCAGGAGACTCTGCTGGCGCCATGCTGGCGATGGCAGCCGCATTGTGGATACGTGATCACAACATTGACTGCGGGCAAATGACAGCGCTGCTGCTCTATTACGGCCTCTATGGTTTACAGGATTCACGTAGCCGCCGGCTCTATGGCGGCACCTGGGATGGTTTAACCCGGAAAGATTTGCAAAGTTACGATCAGGCTTATCTGCGCGATGAACAGGATCGCGAATCACCTTACTACTGCATCTTTAACAACGACCTGACGCAGGCTGTCCCTCCCTGTTTTATCGCCAGTGCCGAATATGATCCCTTAATAGATGACAGCAAAACCCTCTACGCGATCATTCGGGAACATAACGCGCATTGTCATTATCAAATGTATCCGGGAACGCTGCACGCGTTTCTGCATTACTCACGAATGATGGAGACCGCAGATCGTGCGCTACGCGATGGCGCACGATTTTTCTGCGAAAACAACCGTTAGCGATATTTCTCCGTGAGAATGACCATCATCTCGATATGATCCGGGGAATCATTAAGTGCAGGAATATATTCATATTTCTCGCCGCCCGCTTCGAGGAAAAACTCACGGTTCTGCACGGCGATCTCTTCGAGTGTCTCAAGGCAATCGGCGGCAAAACCCGGGCTCATAACCTGAATATGTTTTACGCCCTTCTCACCGAGCATTTTCATGGTCTCATCGGTGTAGGGCGTTAGCCAGGGCTCGCGACCAAAGCGCGACTGGAAGGTCATCATCACTTTTTCTGGCGGCAGTTCCAGGGCTGAAACCAGCTCACGTGTGGTATCCCGGCAGCGCTGCGGGTAATCGTCACCTTGATCCGCATAACGTTGCGGAATGCCGTGATAAGAGAGCAGCAGCAAGTCGGGTTCGCCATGGCGAGCAAATGAGGCACGCACGCTATTTGCCAGCGCGTTGATATAAGCGGGATCATCCGCATAGTCGCGAATAAACGAGATACCAGGAATATGGCGTTTTGGGGCAAGGATACGCGCGAGTTCGTCCCATACCGCCGCCACCGTTGAACAGGAGTATTGCGGATAGAGTGGCAGCACGACGATATGTTCAACGCCTTGTGACTGTAGTTCCTCCACCGCGCTCGCCAGTGACGGCGAACCGTAACTCATGCCCAGCGCAACGGGAACATCAGGGAGACGGGCTGCCAGCGCGGCCTGCTGTCTGCGGCTGTAGACCATCAGCGGCGAGCCCTCTTCCATCCACACGGATTGATAGAGCTTTGCGACGCGCGGAGAGCGAATAGGCAGAATGACGCCACGCAGCAAAGGCCACCACAATAAACGGGACGTATCGACGACGCGCTGGTCGCTTAAGAATTGCCGCAGATAGCGCTTAACGGCCTCGGGAGTGGGTGCTTCGGGGGTACCAAGATTGGCCAGCAGAATACCTGCTTTCGTCTGACTCATTCGCGCCTCTTAACCATTGAACTGGCTAATGATTGTAACTGAAAAGCGCGTAAACGAAACCAATCACAGCGATTGGAAGATTATCCCCGGCGAACACCGGGGATAGAGGCGATTAGCCGAGGATTTTTTCCAGCTCTGCGCGCACGTCAGCCACGGCTTTGGTGCCGTCAACTTTCGCGTATTTGGTGTTACCCGCCTGCGCTTCTTTGGAGTAGTAACCGATCAACGGCGCAGTCATCTGATGGTATTCCACCAGACGCTTACGGACGGTTTCTTCCTGGTCATCTTTACGGGTGGTCAGCTCTTCGCCGGTCACGTCGTCTTTGCCTTCCACTTTCGGCGGATTGAATTTAACGTGGTAAACACGGCCAGAAGCGGCGTGTACGCGACGACCTACGATACGGTCAACGATCAGCTCGTCCGGTACGTCAAACTCCAGGACGTAATCGACTTTGATACCGGCTTCTTTCATTGCATCAGCCTGCGGGATGGTGCGTGGGAAGCCATCAAGCAGGAAACCATTGCGGCAGTCTTCCTGTGCAATACGCTCTTTCACCAGGGCGATAACCAGTTCGTCAGTCACCAGTTTACCGGCATCCATGATGTCTTTTGCTTGCTTGCCCAGTTCGCTGCCAGATTTCACAGCGGCGCGGAGCATATCGCCCGTGGAGATTTGCGGAATACCGTATTTCTCCATAATGAACTGTGCCTGAGTTCCTTTACCCGCGCCTGGAGCGCCAAGCAGAATAATACGCATTGCGGAAATCCCCTCAAATGTCGATTCAATTTTTCAAAAAAGCGCTAAACGATACCACCAGAATGAGTATGGCTCAAGGAAGGCTACGGGGCTGAAACGGTTAGTGGGAAAGAATGTTTAAAAAATGCGGCAATCCTCCCCACGCCAGCCCTCTTCCGGGGGAACGAAGGAGAAAAAAGTGCGCGGTGCCATATCCTCTCCCCTGCGGGGAGAGGATAGCGGTGAATTTACGACATTAACAAGGTATTCAAACGCTTAATAAACAGGTTGGGATCTTCCAGCGTGCCGCGTTCCGCGAACAGCGCCTGATCCAACAGCAGTTCGACCCATTCGCCAAACTTCGTCTCGTCCTGAGTATCGGCGGTGCGTTTCACCAGCGGATGATCCGGGTTCAGTTCAAAGATGTACTTCACTTCCGGCACGCTCTGGCCCGCAGCGGCAAACAATTTCGCCATCTGCGTGCTCATTTCGTCGTTATCGGTGGTGACAATCGCCGGGGTATCGGTCAGACGATGCGTCAGACGGACCTCTTTCACGCGGTCGCCCAGCAGGGTTTTGACGCGCTCAACAAACGGCTCCAGCGCTTTCTCTGCTTCTTTGGTGGTTTCGTCCACTTCATCAGCCAGTTTATCCAGCGACTCGTCAGCTTTAGAGACCGACTGGAACGGCTTACCGCTGAACTCGGTCAAATAGCTCATCATCCACTCGTCGATACGATCGGAGAGCAGCAGAACTTCGATACCTTTCTTACGCAGCAGTTCCAGATGCGGGCTGCTCTTCGCCGCCGCGTAGCTGTCGGCAGTGATAAAGTAGATTTTCTCCTGCCCTTCTTTCATGCGCGAGAGGTAATCCTCCAGCGATACGGTCTGTTCGGAAGAGTCCGTGTGGGTAGAAGCAAAACGCAGCAGTTTGGCAATCGCTTCCTGGTTGGCATTGTCTTCTGCCGGGCCTTCTTTCAGCGCCAGGCCAAACTGTTTCCAGAAGCTCTGGTATTTTTCCGCGTCATCTTTGGCCAGCTTATCGAGCATCTGCAGGGCACGTTTGGTCAGCGCATTACGCAGATTACGGGTAACGGTGCTGTCCTGCAGAATTTCGCGGGAAACGTTCAGCGGCAGATCGTTGGAATCTATCAGGCCGCGCACGAAGCGCAGGTAGTTCGGCATAAACTGTTCGGCGTCGTCCATGATAAAGACGCGCTGTACGTACAGTTTCAGGCCATGCTTATGGTCGCGGTTCCACATATCCCATGGCGCCTGCGAAGGGATAAACAGCAGGCTGGTATACTCTTGCTTGCCTTCCACGCGGTTATGGCTCCAGGCCAGCGGGTCGGTAAAGTCATGAGCGATATGTTTGTAGAACTCTTTATATTCGTCGTCGCTGATTTCCGACTTACTGCGGGTCCACAGCGCCTGTGCTTTGTTGATTTTTTCCCAGGAGACCACGGTTTCGCCGTCGACCTCTTCCTGCTTCTCAATTTCCACCGGCAGCGCAATATGATCGGAATATTTGCTGATGATCGAGCGCACACGCCAGTCGTTCAGGAAGTCATCTTCGCCTTCGCGCAGATGCAGCGTGATTTCAGTACCACGCTCCGGTTTATTGATGTCGGCAACGGTATATTCACCTTCGCCAGCAGATTCCCAGAACACGCCATTATCAGCACTTTCGCCCGCAGCACGGGTGCGCACGGTGACTTTATCGGCAACGATGAACGCAGAGTAGAAGCCCACCCCGAATTGACCAATCAACTGGCTGTCTTTCGCCTGATCGGAGCCCATCGATTCCAGAAATGCTTTGGTGCCAGACTTGGCAATCGTACCGAGGTTCTCAATGACCTCGTCGCGGCTCATCCCGATACCGTTATCGGCAATGGTCAGTGTGCGGTTGTCTTTATTAAACGAGACGCGCACACGCAGTTCGCCATCGCCTTCGTACAGATCCGGTTTGGACAACGCGCGAAAACGCAGTTTATCCGCCGCATCCGAGGCGTTGGAGATAAGCTCACGCAGGAAGATTTCTTTATTGGAATACAGGGAATGGATCATCAGGTGCAGAAGCTGTTTTACTTCTGACTGGAAACCGCGGGTTTCTTGTCCTTTCATGTAAGTCGACCTCAACAATGCCATTAAAAAGTAATAGCCGCCATTCTTCGCGCCGCGAATGTACAGGCTATTGAAATGATGAGGCTGAGATGGGGGTTGAGAAGGATTTTTTCAAGCGGAGGCCACGTGTCGCAGCCTCCGTTTGGTCAGAATTTAATCTTGTGGCGACCCGCAAGCGAATGGGACAGCGTGGTACCGTCAACCATTTCCAGCTCACCGCCAACGGGAACGCCGTGAGCAATACGACTGGCTTCCACCCCATATTGCGCGCAAAGCTCGGCAATATAGTTGGCGGTTGCCTCACCTTCTACCGTCGGGTTGGTGGCGAGAATCACCTCTTGCATCGATTCCGCCTGCAGACGCTGCTCCAGTCGATCGAGGCCAATATCGTCCGGTCCGATACCATCGAGCGGCGACAGGTGGCCCATCAACACGAAATAGCGTCCGGAAAACTGGCCGGTCTGCTCAATGGCGTAGATATCCGCAGGACTCTCCACCACACAGATTTGACCATTTTCCTGACGGCGCGGATTGCTGCAAATATTGCAGATCTCCTGCTCGGTAAAGGTGCGGCAATCGGCGCAATGGCCGATTTCCGACATGGCGCGGGTCAATGCCTGCGCCAGGCGCATTCCACCGCTGCGGTCACGTTGCAATAGCGTAAACGCCATGCGCTGCGCCGATTTCGGGCCAACGCCCGGCAGGCAGCGCAACGCTTCCATAAGCTGCGTTAACAGCGGACTGGTCTGCATCAGAACGGCATCTTGAAGCCCGGCGGCAGTTGCATACCGGAGGAAACAGAAGCCATTTTCTCTTTCTGGGTTTCTTCAATGCGGCGCGCAGCATCGTTGAACGCCGCGGCCACCAGATCTTCCAGCATGTCTTTATCGTCTTCCAGCAGGCTCGGATCGATCTCTACGCGGCGGCAGTTATGCGCACCGTTAATAGTCACTTTCACCAGGCCAGCACCAGACTCACCGGTCACTTCCAGCTTTGCGATTTCTTCCTGCATCTGCTGCATTTTTTCTTGCATCTGCTGGGCCTGTTTCATCAGGTTACCCAGACCGCCTTTTCCACCAAACATAGGCTCTTCTCTCAGTAAGTCATAGTTAAGGTTGACAGCAAGCCAGCTTACCATCAAATGGGACGAATACTCTCTTCATCCAGATCCGCATCGAAGAAGCGTTGCAGTGTCTGAATGTTGTTATCCGTAATAATCGCCTCGCGCGCCTGCGCAAGTTTCTCTTCATATATGGCCTGACGCCATTCCAGTGGCGTGCGCACCGCCGGATTATCATCTTCAATGATAGTCAATTCAACCGTGACGCCATGTAATGCCGAAAGCGCGTCCGCCAGCGTTTTTTGCGCAGACGGCGAATTCAGGTGCCGCTGAGCAGAACGTAAATGCAGGCAAATTCGGCTCTCATCCTGCTCTTTCCAGGCGTTGAGCGCCACCTGTTCAACCAGTTTTGGCAGGGTGAGTCGGCTGATTTCCGCCGCCCAGGCATCACGCTCAAGCGACTCTTCGGCCAGTTTCTTCGACAACTCCGGCGTTTTTTCGTGCTCAAGCGCTTTTTTTAGCGCCTTCGGCGTGGCTACCGTCTCTTTCACCTCTTCGGCGACGGTTGTCGCTTTCCAGCGGTAGGCCTCTTTTTTTACCGCAGCCTCGTCATGCGCAGAAGGCGCCGGGCGCGACTGCACGCGCTCGGTGACTGACGCCAGTCTCTCCAGCGCGCTATTGTTCACCGGCCGCGCGCGGGCTGCGGCTGCCGGTTCACTCTTTTTTGTTTTGTCCGCTCCCTGAGCGCGCTGCAATTGGCGACGGGCCGCCAGCACCTGGCTGGTGGCATCGGGCAGAGCGACATCATGTTGCGGCTGCTGTTGCGGCTGCGATGGCGCCGCCTGTACCGGAACCTGCGCCGAATTCAACACCGCAGCAGGCGCGGCTGGCGCGAAAGAAGCCTGGGGCGCATCCGGCACCGTTAAAGGCTCACGCGGATGAAACGCCAGCGCACGCAGCAGGGTCATCTCCATACCCATGCGTCTGTCCGGCGCATACGGCATCTCTTTGCGGCCAATGAGCAGCGTCTGATAATAGAGCTGCACATCGCCCGGTGGCACTATGCGCGCCAGTTCCCGCATGCGTTGTTCAATGGGTGCCATATCGCTGCCGAGCGCCGCCGGGCTGAGCTGAACCATGGCGATGCGGTGCATCAGCGTTTGCATCTCCACCAGCAGGGCTTCCCATTCTACACCACGGGAGGCAGCCTCATTTACCAGCGCCATCGTCCGTTCGCCGTCGGCAGCCACAAGCGCTTCAATCAGCGCCAGCGCCTGGTCGTCATTGAGCGTCCCGAGCATCGTGCTGACAACTTGCGCACTCAGTTGCCCATCACCGCTGGCAATTGCCTGATCGGTAAGGCTCAGCGCATCACGCAGGCTGCCGTCTGCGGCGCGGGCCAGCAACTGGAGCGCACGCAGTTCGTGGGGAATACTTTCGGCATCAAGAATGTGTTCAAGCTGCTGACGGATTTGATCAACGTCCAGCGCTTTAAGATGAAACTGCAGACAACGCGACAGAATCGTCACCGGCAATTTTTGCGGATCGGTCGTCGCCAGCAAGAATTTGACGTGCTCAGGCGGCTCTTCAAGCGTCTTCAACAGCGCGTTAAAGCTGTGGCGCGAGAGCATGTGCACTTCGTCAATAAGGTAGACCTTGAAACGGCCACGCGCGGGGGCGTACTGCACGTTATCCAGCAGGTCACGGGTATCTTCGACCTTGGTGCGGGATGCCGCATCAATTTCGATTAAGTCAACAAAGCGCCCCTGTTCGATTTCCCGACAGCTGTCGCACACGCCGCAAGGCGTCGCCGTGACACCTGTTTCGCAATTCAGCCCTTTTGCCAGCAGTCGGGCAATAGAGGTTTTACCGACGCCACGCGTACCGGAAAACAGGTAGGCATGATGGATGCGTCCTGAGGATAAGCCGTTCGCCAGTGCGGTCAGCACATGCTCCTGGCCGACGACGTCAGCAAAAGTTTGGGGTCGCCATTTACGGGCTAAGACCTGATAACTCATTGGCAGGCTCTGAAACGCTGGAGGTGGATTAATAGGGGGGAATGCTATCACAACCTCACTTAATCAGCGAGGTTGTCTCTTAGTGACGGACAGCGCACTGTAACCGGAACGTACACGGAGTACGTGAGGATTACGAGCACTGCCCGGCGCTAAAATGACAAATAAAGCAGTCTGATAATTAATGCCCCGGGAATGGCACCAGACTAAAGCAGGTCAGCCCCTGTTTTTCCAGACGTTGTTCACCACCCAGATCGAACAGGTTAATGATGAATGCTGCATCGGTCACTTCGCCACCCAAACGGCGGATCAGTTTTACGGTTGCTTCGATGGTGCCGCCGGTCGCCAGCAGATCGTCAACCACAAGGACTTTATCGCCAGCCTGGATCGCATCGATGTGGATCTCCAGCTGATCGGTACCGTATTCCAGTTCGTAGCTTTCCGCGATCGTTTCACGCGGCAGTTTACGCGGTTTACGTACCGGTACAAAGCCAACACCCAGGCCTAACGCAACCGGTGCGCCGAACAGGAAGCCACGCGCTTCTGTACCTACTACTTTCGTGATCCCGGCGTCTTTGTAGCGTTCAACCAGCAGTTCAATGCTGAGAGCGTACGCTTTCGGGTCTTCCAGCAAACTGGTGACATCACGGAACAGGATGCCCGGCTTCGGATAATCCTGAATGCTTTTGATGCTGTTTTTGAGAAATTCAAGCTGCTGCGCAGTCGCTGTCATGGATTTTTGCCTGATAGAAACGGTGTTACTCACGGCGCACACTGAGGTTTCGCATGTAACCTGCGGTTAACATTTAACCAGTCGCGCCTGTGCTCGAAAACGCTCGAATTTACTGGCAGAACGCGACAATTGCAACTTCCATCGGTGAGCTTTATGGTTTTTGTTGCTTTGCGTCAATCACGGGCAGTCGCCACATAAAAATCAGCAGGCAAGACAAAATGGCCAGCAGCAGCAATCGCACCCACATAATCTTCACCAGCCACAGCGAAATGGCGAAAGTGACCAGTATCACGGCGATGGCCCGGGGTTTGGCGCCAGGCGGCATCGCTTTATAGGTTTGCCAGTGACGCAAATAGCCACCAAACCAGGAGCGGTACAATAACCACTGATGAAAACGGGGCGACGAGCGCGCAAAGCACCAGGCGGCCAGCAGAATAAACGGCGTGGTCGGCAGCAATGGCAAAACGACGCCGAGAGTACCCAGCACTACCGCCAGCCAGCCAATGATGATTAAAATAGTCCGTTGCATAGTGCGAATCATTATCATTGATAAGCGGCTAATGTAGCATAGTCGGCGTCATTTACAGGGGAGATAATCGTGAGAAGCGCGTTGCTTTTACAGGCTCTGGAACAAAAGCTGGACGAGCTGGCGCGGCAAATCGCTCCTCAGGCAAAGCACGCTACGGTGAGCCCACGTTTTGATCGTCATCTGTTCCGCACACGTAGCACCACAATGGATGCCTGCCTGCAAGAAGCCCGGCACAGTCTGAGCGCGCTTCGCCATGCCGTCGACGCACAGCAAATCGAGCAGGTGGCATGGCTTGCAGAGCACCTTGGGGCGCAGATTGCCGCCCTGAGTCGCGAATCGGCCTCATGGTCGCTGCGTGAGTGGGATAATTCCGCGCCCGGCATTCAAAAATGGCAGCGTAAGCGACTACAACATCAGGAATTCGAACAACGTCTGATGGCGATGAAACGTGAGCGGGAAGCGCGTCTGGCAACTGTCGAAACTTTCGCCGAACAGCAGCAATTACATAAAGAAATCGCCGCATTTGAAGGCAGGCTGTGCCGCTGTCGCGAGGCGCTGGATAATATTGAGCGGGTGCTGGCGCGCCTGACACGTTAACCCGAGGAGAGAGTATGTCGCTGGAAGATGCACCGGATGAGGTCAAGCTGGCGGTCGATCTGATTATGCTGCTGGAAGAGCATGCTATTGCGCCGGAAACCGTGCTCAAAGCGCTGGAAATTGTGCAGCGGGATTTTGAACGCAAAGTGAGGGAGAGTGAGGGTTAAGCCTGGCGCCGCCTGATGCCCTCACCCCACGGGGAGAGAGAGAAAACCGTAGCCCGGAACAGGCGGTCACGCCGCCATACGGGAATAATCCCCGGTGGCGCCAGCGCTTACCGGGGCTACGACAGGAGAGATATCTGAATCAACTCTGCGCAGGCGTCGGATCGTCGCCTTTCAGCTCGCGCTTCACTTCTGTATGCTCGTCACCGCTCGCATTGCGTAAATGCACTTCCAACTGGTTAAAGGCGATATTGATGTTATTTTCACGACACAGTCTGTCGATCGTGCGGTTTAGCTCATCCACCGTATAGCTACGATCGCGCAGTTCACGTACATACAGACGCAGTTCATGATCCAGCGTACTCGCGCCAAAGGTGGTAAAGAACACCGACGGCTCCGGATCGTGCATCACCTTCGGATGCTCCATCGCCGCTTTTAACAATACCTCTTTCACCTTATCCAGATCGGAACCGTACGCCACGCCCAGACGGATGACCACGCGGGTAATGGTGTCTGACAGCGACCAGTTGATCAGACGTTCAGTCACAAACGCCTTGTTGGGAATAATGACCTCTTTGCGGTCAAAATCGGTGATCGTGGTGGCACGAATACGGATCTTGCTTACCGACCCGGAGAAGGTGCCGATGGTGACGGTATCGCCAATACGCACCGGACGCTCGAACAGGATAATCAGGCCGGAGACAAAGTTACCGAAAATCTCTTGTAAGCCAAAACCCAGACCAACCGAGAGAGCTGCCGCCAGCCATTGTAGTTTGTCCCATGAGACACCCAACGACCCGAACACCGTCATCGCACCAACGGCGATGATGACATAGTTCAGAATGGTGGTAATGGCGTAGGACGCCCCCTGACGCATGTTCAAGCGCGAAAGAACGATAACTTCCAGCAAACCCGGTAAGTTACGAATTAGCGCCCAGGCTACCACCGTGGCAATCAAGGCAAACAGCATGCTCCCCATGGTCACGCTTTTCACGGCGGCGACGCCCGCTTCCGTGCCGTTGTAATGCCACAGGACAACGCTGTCCAGGTAAGCGAAAACGGTGATCAAATCAGACCAAATCGCCCAGAACACGACGCCAAAGAGAGCGATCATCAGCAACATGGTAATACGTAATGTCTGCTGGTTGACCTGCTCCAGGGCTATACCCGGCTCTTCCTGCGGCTCAGCGCCTTCGGCCCCTTCTTTTATCAGGTTCTGGCGGCGGGCCAGCGCACGACGGTAAGCAATACGACGCGCAGCAACGCTCAGGCCACGCAACACAGTCTGGTAAAGCAGGTTCCAGAGGATGACCAGATAGACAGTTTCAATCCAGCGTCCGGACAGGCGCAGCGTTGTATAGAAATAGCCAGTTGCCGTCAGCACCATCAATGCTATCGGAACAATCGCCAGAACGGTGATGGTGATAAGACGAATGCTATGAGACTCTTTATCCCGCCAGCTTTCCCGGAACATCGGCCATACCAGCCCGGTGATGACCAGCAAGTTAAGCAGAATCACCGTTTGTCCAAGCACGTCATCCATCAAGTGCAGTGGCGAAAGCTCAGAGACCACGGACCAAAAATGGAGTGGCAGCAGCGCAAGGCTGATGCGCACAATCTGCCGACGCCAGTGGCTGGTCAGTTGTTCCGGCATGTTGAAATGGTTTACCGCCACGCCGTCTTTTTCCAGCACCTTCCAGCACAGGCCAAATACCAGCCAGAATACGGTCAGTTTTTTACTGAACGCCCACAGCAATTCACTGATATTGAGCTGCATCGTCAGTAAAATGAGGCCGATAGCCAGAATGATCAGACAGACAGGCAGCGCGCGAATGAGGTCGATAAGAATCGCTTTCGGCGTATGTAACTGACTGTCATTGCGTAACTGGCCTACCTGGGTCGCAAGACGCGCCTGATAGCTGCGCAACCAGCCAAGACGCCAGCGAATTAAGCCAGCAATCAATAACAGGGGTAGGCCTGTGAGGAAAGCAATGGCCACCGCAGGCCAGGCTTTTTCCCAGTTACCGGTGATTTTCATTTTGCTTATCTGGTCTTTCAGCGCCTGTGGGAAAGATTTAACCCAGTCCCCGTCCATTGGCTTGTTGCTGTTTACCCAGAAAATTTGCTGCGTCAGGATCTCCTGAAGGCTTTTCGACACGCTCATCAGTTGCTGCTGATTAACCTGCAGGTTAATCGCCATCATCAGCTGATTACCAAGCTGCTTATTCAGTTGATCGAGCAGTTCACGACGCATATCCACGACTTGTAACAGCGCGTCATGCACTTCGTCGTTAACCTCACTCGAATGCCCCTCTTCCAGTTTTGCCACGAATGCATCGCTCTGGAAAAGGGCATCGCGCTGTTGGTTGACTTCAAACTGCTCCAGACGCAGGTCCGCAATGCGGTTGGTCATGTCTTCAAGCTCATCAGCGGAAGGGAGCGTTTGTTGTTGCTGATAAAGGATACGCGACAGCAGCAAGCTGCCTTTAAGTACTGAAATCTGCTCTTTCACGTTACGCTCAGATTGCAGCGCGCGGTCAAGCCAGTTTTTTACTTTGATGTTTTGCTGCACCAGCGAGTTACCGTTTTCTGTCGCAGTAATAAGCTTCTGGCTAAGCTGGTGGTTAACGTCCAGTTCCTGCTTCACTAACGGCATCGCCTGGATACGCGCGGTTTCATCCGGCGTTACGGCTTCCTGGGCGGTTTTTTCTGTCAGCGTCAGCCGCTTGTTATTGACGGCTTCCTGCAACAGTTGCAGTTGATGTTCAAGGCGATTGCTGTTCGCAGTAGTGTAATCACGCTGTTTCTGCAGCGTGTCCTGCAACGTAGTATTACCTTCGAGACTCTTACGCAACTGTTCGATTTGCGCATTCAGCAATGCCTGTTGAGCAAGTAAAAGTGTCTGCTGCGTCGGACGCAGAGCCCCCTCACCTGCCGCCGTGCCATTAAGACGATTGCGGATTTGCTGTAACTGTTGCGAAGCGGTGTACATGGAACTTTGCACACGCTCCGGCTGCGTCTGTAACGAGACTAACTGGCTGTTATAATTCGACAAATCGTTCTGAGCCGTTTGTAAGTCATCCAGTAACTGTGCCACGCGCGACTCAAGCTGGCGCAGAGAAAGCGTTGCCAGCGTTTTGCGCGTTTCATCGTCGTTATCTTTATCACTGAGCGCATTGAGGGCATCAGTCGCCTGACGCAGTTTGTCCGGCGCCTGGGTGATTTTCTGTTTTAAGAGAACAGTTTCCTGCTTAACCCGTTCTATTTTGTCCAGAACATCCAGGGTTTCCGTTAAATCCTGAATAACCAGTTTATCCGTAGCGGTGGGATCTTTTTGCTTATTCAGAGCGTCGAGCTGACTCTGGACATCGGAGCGAGCGGGTAAGTCGTTGTTTGTCGGGGCCGCGAAGGCACTGCCTGTAATAAAGGCAAGGACAAAAAACAGCGCGGCAGCCAAAACCGGGAGCGCACTTTTTGAGCGTGTGGATTGCAGCATCATTTGCGTGATTAATCTGTGAACAGGAAAGATGGCCGAAGCTAGCCACGCGCGAAGAATATCACGCCGTGAAGTTACAACCTAGTAACGTAATGTTAGCAGTCGCTTTTTCCGCTCATTCTGACTCAGGCTGAAAGGCCTGACGCTTTATTATGCAGCGTTGGACAAAACTGGCACATCTCCAGTAATATCGCGACATAGTCTCGGGCTTCTTTCTTTAAATCAAAAGATTGGGGCGAGAAAAGCCAATTCTCCATCACACCGGAAATATAGGCACGCATCAGTACTGCCGTCCGGCGGGTGAGTAAGCTCTCAGGAAGCAATTTGGCTTTAATGCACTCATTAAGTGTATGTTCGATGCGGTCGTAACTCTCCAGGCACAAATTACGCTGCGCCTCTTGCAAGACCGCCATTTCGCCAACAAACTCACATTTGTGAAAAATGATTTCCATCATGAGTCGGCGACGCTCTTCGACTACGGTTGCTTCAAGGATATAGACCAAAATTTCCCTTAAAACTGACAGTGGATCGTCAGGGAATTTTGCCCGATACTCAGTTTCGAGATCGCTGATGCTGGATTCTGACAGCGCCCAGATTTCACTGAATAAATCCGACTTATTTTTGAAGTGCCAGTAAATCGCACCACGGGTCACCCCCGCTGCCTGTGCAATATCTGCCAGTGAGGTCGCTGATACGCCCTGCCGGGAGAACAAACGCAAGGCCACATCAAGGATGTGCTGGCGTGTCTCTTGTGCCTGCTGTTTGGTTTTTCGTGCCATATGTTGGTGAATTGACAGGAGTCAGATTTACATACATTTATGAATGTTTGTACCATAGCATGACGATAATATAAACGCAGCAATGGGTTTGGGACATTTGATCCATTGATCAATTTGAAATCGGACACTCGAGGTTTACATATGAACAAAAACAGAGGGTTAACGCCTCTGGCGGTCGTTCTGATGCTTTCAGGCAGCTTAGCGCTTACAGGATGTGATGAAAAACCCGCTCAGCAGGGTGCTGCGGGTCAGGCGCCAGAAGTCGGCGTCGTCACGCTAAAAACAGAACCTCTGCAGATCACAACCGAACTTCCAGGTAGAACCAGCGCGTTTCGCGTTGCGGAAGTCCGTCCTCAGGTCAGTGGCATTATTTTAAAACGCAACTTCACAGAAGGCAGTGATGTAGAAGCGGGTGTCTCGCTTTATCAGATTGATCCGGCCACTTATCAGGCTTCTTATGAAAGCGCGAAAGGCGATCTGGCAAAAGCGCAGGCTGCGGCAAATATCGCACGCATGACTGCTGCGCGTTATCAGAAATTGTTGGGTACCAAGTACATCAGCCAACAAGATTATGATACGGCTCAGGCTGACGCACAGCAGGCCGATGCGGCTGTCGTTGCGGCAAAAGCCGCGGTTGAAACCGCGCGTATCAACCTTGCTTACACCAAAGTCACCTCTCCGATCAGCGGCCGTATTGGTAAATCGTCCGTGACCGAAGGTGCGCTGGTGCAGACCGGGCAGACAACCGCGCTGGCAACCGTTCAGCAACTCGACCCGATCTACGTTGATGTTACACAGTCGAGCAATGACTACCTGCGGCTGAAACAGGAACTGGCGAACGGCACGCTGAAACAGGAAAACGGTAAAGCGAAAGTCGAGCTGGTGACCAATGACGGCACGAAATACCCGCAGAGCGGTACACTGGAGTTTTCTGACGTCACTGTTGATCAAACTACCGGTTCTATCACACTGCGCGCCATTTTCCCGAACCCGGATATGACGCTGCTGCCAGGTCTGTTCGTACGCGCGAAACTCGAAGAAGGCACTAATCCTAATGCACTGCTGGTTCCACAGCAGGGTGTGACTCGTACCCCGCGTGGTGATGCTACCGCGATGGTCGTGGGTGAAGGCGATAAAGTCGAAATCCGTAAACTCACCGCGACTCAGGCCATTGGCGATAAATGGCTGGTGACAGATGGCCTGAAAGCAGGCGATCGCGTGATTGTGACAGGCCTTCAAAAAGTAAGACCCGGTGCGCAGGTAAAAGCACAGGAAGTGACCGCTGAGAATAAAGAGCAAGCCCAGGCCGGCGCGCAGTCACAGCAGTCTAAGTCTTAACTTAAACAGGAGCCGTTAAGACATGCCAAATTTCTTTATTGATCGCCCCATATTTGCCTGGGTGATCGCCATAATCATCATGCTTGCGGGGGGACTGGCGATCCTGAAGCTGCCTGTCGCGCAATATCCAACAATTGCACCACCGGCAATTCAGATCAGCGCGTCCTACCCAGGTGCTGATGCAAAAACGGTGCAGGATACCGTTACACAGGTTATCGAACAGAACATGAACGGTATCGATGGCCTGCTGTATATGTCCTCCACCAGTGACTCCTCTGGTACGGTACAGATCACCATCACCTTTGACTCTGGTACCGACGCGGATATCGCACAGGTACAGGTGCAGAACAAACTGCAACTGGCAATGCCATTACTGCCGCAGGAAGTTCAGCAGCAGGGTGTGAGCGTTGAGAAGTCGTCCAGTAGCTTCCTGATGGTTCTCGGTATGATCAGTACCGATGGTTCCATGACGCAGGAAGATATTGCCGACTACGTGGGCGCCACCGTGAAGGACCCGGTCAGCCGTACCAAAGGTGTGGGTGACGTACAGCTGTTCGGTGCGCAGTATGCAATGCGTATCTGGATGGACCCGAACAAACTGAATAACTTCCAGTTGACTCCTGTTGATGTCATTACGGCTATTAAAGCGCAGAACGCCCAGGTCGCAGCAGGTCAGTTAGGTGGGACGCCGCCGGTGAAAGGCCAGCAGTTGAACGCCTCTATCATCGCGCAGACACGTCTGACCTCCACGGAAGAGTTCGGTAAGATCCTGCTGAAAGTTAACCAGGATGGTTCACAGGTTCGTCTGCGTGACGTGGCAAAAATTGAGCTGGGCGGCGAAAACTACGACGTTATCGCCCGCTACAACGGTCAACCCGCATCCGGTCTTGGTATCAAGCTGGCAACCGGCGCGAACGCACTGGATACCGCAAACGCGGTGCGAGCCACTATCGCCAAACTGGAACCGTTCTTCCCGCACGGGCTGAAAGTGGTTTATCCGTACGATACCACCCCATTCGTTAAGATCTCGATTAACGAAGTGGTGAAAACGCTGGTTGAAGCGATCGTACTGGTATTCCTGGTTATGTACCTGTTCCTGCAGAACTTCCGCGCAACGCTGATTCCAACCATCGCGGTGCCAGTCGTCCTGTTGGGTACCTTCGCCATACTGTCAGCATTTGGTTACTCGATAAACACCCTCACCATGTTTGGTATGGTGCTGGCGATAGGCTTGCTGGTGGATGACGCCATCGTCGTCGTAGAGAACGTTGAGCGTGTCATGTCCGAAGAGGGCTTGCCGCCAAAAGAAGCCACGCGTAAGTCCATGGGTCAGATTCAGGGCGCACTGGTCGGTATCGCGATGGTTCTGTCAGCGGTATTTATCCCGATGGCTTTCTTCGGTGGTTCAACCGGTGCGATTTACCGTCAGTTCTCTATCACCATTGTTTCAGCAATGGCACTCTCTGTGCTGGTAGCGTTAATCCTGACGCCAGCGCTCTGTGCGACCATGCTTAAACCGATTGCCAAAGGCGATCACGGTGAAGGCAAGAAAGGTTTCTTTGGCTGGTTTAACCGCGTATTTGATAAGAGCACGCACCACTACACCGACAGCGTAGGTAACATTCTGCGCAGTACGGGGCGTTACCTGCTGCTCTACGTTCTTATCGTGGTTGGCATGGCCATTCTGTTCGTTCGTCTGCCAAGTTCGTTCCTGCCAGATGAAGACCAGGGTGTGTTCCTGACCATGGCGCAGCTTCCGGCGGGCGCGACGCAAGAGCGTACGCAGAAAGTGCTGGATGAAGTGTCGAAATACTACCTGGAAAACGAAAAAGATAACGTGAACTCTGTGTTTACCGTTAACGGCTTCGGCTTCTCCGGGCGTGGTCAGAACACCGGTCTGGCGTTCGTGTCGCTGAAAGGCTGGGATGAACGTCCGGGTGAGAAGAACAAAGTACCGGCGATTGCAGGTCGTGCAAGTGCGCATTTCTCGCAAATTAAAGATGCGATGGTCTTCGCCTTTAACCTGCCAGCGATCGTTGAACTGGGTACGGCGACCGGCTTTGACTTCCAATTGATTGACCAGGCGAACCTGGGGCATGACAAGCTGATGCAGGCGCGTAACCAGTTGTTCGGTGAGATTGCACAGCATCCGGATCTGCTGGTGGGTGTGCGTCCGAACGGCCTGGAAGATACGCCGCAGTTCAAAATCAATATCGACCAGGAAAAAGCACAGGCGTTGGGTGTCTCCTTAAGTGACATCAATACTACGCTTGGCGCGGCATGGGGCGGTAGCTACGTCAACGACTTCATCGACCGTGGTCGTGTGAAGAAAGTGTACGTTATGTCTGACGCGAAATACCGTATGCTGCCGAGCGATATCGGTAACTGGTATGTCCGTGGGGCAAGCGGCTCGATGGTGCCTTTCTCTGCCTTTGCGACGTCGCACTGGGAGTACGGCTCTCCGCGTCTGGAACGCTATAACGGTTTGCCATCCATGGAAATCCTCGGCCAGGCTGCTCCGGGTAAAAGTACCGGTGAAGCAATGGCGATGATGGAACAACTGGCCGGTAAACTGCCGACGGGTATTGGCTATGACTGGACAGGTATGTCTTATCAGGAACGCTTGTCAGGTAACCAGGCGCCTGCGCTGTACGCCATTTCCTTGATCGTGGTGTTCCTGTGTCTGGCGGCCCTGTACGAGAGTTGGTCAATTCCGTTCTCCGTTATGCTGGTAGTTCCGCTCGGGGTTGTTGGTGCGCTGCTGGCCGCGACCTTACGCGGTCTGACTAACGACGTTTACTTCCAGGTGGGCCTGCTGACAACCATTGGCTTGTCGGCGAAGAACGCGATACTTATCGTCGAATTCGCCAAAGATCTGATGGATAAAGAGGGCAAAGGGCTTATTGAAGCGACCCTGGAAGCGGTACGTATGCGTCTGCGTCCAATCCTGATGACCTCGCTGGCGTTTATCCTTGGGGTTCTGCCGCTGGTTATCAGTACGGGTGCAGGCTCCGGTGCGCAGAACGCCGTAGGTACCGGTGTAATGGGCGGTATGATTACCGCGACGGTACTGGCAATATTCTTCGTTCCTGTGTTCTTTGTGGTGGTGCGCCGCCGCTTTAGCCGCAGAAGCGACGATGTTGAGCACAGCCATAAGGTTGAGCAACACTGATAGTCATGAATGAAAAAGGCCGCGAAAGCGGCCTTTTTCTTATTCGCTGTTCTGATCATAAAAAGTACGTATTGTCTCTTTGTTTATTTTGTGCAGTCGTAATAGCGCACAGAATTAATACTTCATTAGGAGAGCGTCTTATATACTTAGGTAAAATTCTTAATTATCTGGTACAATCAGTTTAAGTAAGAATATTCCTGGTAATTAGTGATTCTGGAATATTAAAATAACCTTAAATATTCAACACCATTCACTAACCTGATGAAGAGTAAGGAAAGTTTTGATTTCGATGCCGGAAATTCTCACATAAAACATGATAATAAACTGCGCGATCCCTCCATTTTCGGAGAGCAAAACGCGATAATTGTAATTTTTCGTAATAGCACAATGAAATCTTTTTAAGACTGGCTTATAGTTAAATCAATGAGGAAAAGCAGCATATGCTGCTGGTCAGATCAGACGTTTCCACCCCGGAGCAGTGTTCAGTGAGTAAAAAAAGCGACTCAGAAGGGGATGTGTTATGGACGAATACTCGCCAAAAAGGCATGATATCGCGCAGCTTAAATTTCTCTGTGAAACGTTGTACCATGATTGTCTCCTGAATCTTGAAGAAAGCCATCATGGATGGGTTAACGATCCTACTTCGGCAATCAATTTGCAGTTAAATGAGTTGATTGAACATATAGCAACCTTCGCACTTAATTATAAAATTAAGTATAATGAAGATAATAAACTGATTGAGCAGATAGACGAATACCTTGATGATACGTTTATGCTGTTCAGTAGCTACGGTATCAACACACAAGACTTGCAGAAATGGCGTAAATCGGGAAATCGATTGTTCCGCTGTTTCGTCAATGTGAGCAAGGCTAACCCTGTTAGTCACTCCTGTTAAATATTTCAACCAGTAAAGGTAAAATCATGTCTGATAAGCCATTAACCAAAATTGATTATTTGATGCGATTACGACGTTGTCAGACAATTGACACGCTCGAACGCGTTATTGAAAAAAATAAATACGAACTGCCTGACCATGAACTGACGGTGTTTTATTCAGCAGCCGATCATCGTCTGGCTGAGCTAACCATGAATAAACTGTATGACAAAATCCCTCCTTCTGTGTGGAAATTTGTACGCTAAGTCTTCCCGACGTTTATTTACGGTTTTAATTTTTTATCCAGCGGCATTAGCAGGCGCACGTTATCTTCATGAGCGAAGAAAAACTTAAAATGATTTCCGGCTTACCGTATCGACCAGCGGACGATACGCTGCGAGCTGACCGCATGCATGCCAGAGAGCTGCTTCATCGTTATAACCATTCGGCCCCTGACGAAAAAGCGGAACGCAATGCGATTCTTGCTACATTACTCGGCCAAAGTTCAGGTGCTTATATCGAACCAAACTTTCGCTGTGATTATGGCTACAATATTTTCCTGGGTAAGGAATTTTACGCCAATTTCGATTGTGTCATGTTGGATGTCTGCCCCATCCATATTGGCGACAATTGCATGTTAGCGCCAGGTGTACATATCTATACGGCAACACATCCGCTGGAGGCCAATGCGCGCAACAGCGGTCTCGAATATGGCAAACCGGTTCGCATTGGCGATAACGTCTGGATTGGTGGACGTGCGGTAATCAATCCAGGCGTGACCATTGGCGATAATGCGGTTATCGCCTCCGGTGCGGTAGTCGTAAAAGACGTTCCGCCGAATGTGGTCGTCGGTGGCAACCCCGCCCGAGTTATTAAAGCCATTCCGGGTGAAGCAAGTTAACTGTTATCTTTTTTTGTCGATAAACTGTTACTTTTTTCACACAAAATGGCAACTTAAAATACGCTCTAATCGGTATATCCCCAAAGACGAAGGCGTGAGATGACAGAGATCCAGCGGCTGCTCAGCGAAACAATCGACGACATTAACCAGCGCGAAAAGCGAGACAACCGTCCGCGCTTTAGCATCAGCTTTATTCGCAAACATCCGGGCCTGTTTGTCGGCATGTATATAGCCTGGCTCGCCACGCTTGCCGTTATGTTGCAATCAGAAACGCTGGTGGACTCCGTGTGGCTGCTGGTGGTGCTATTCGTCTTATTGAATGGCTTCTTTTTCTTTGATGTCTACCCGCGCTATCGCTACGAAGATATTGATGTGCTCGATTTTCGCGTCTGTTATAACGGCGAATGGTACAACACGCGTTATGTGCCGCAAGAGCTTATCAGCGCCATCCTTACTTCGCCTGCGGTCGATACTACGCGTAAAACACAGCTCCAGCAGATGTTATCCCGCAAGGGGGAACTCTCTTTCTACGACGTATTTACCCTTACCCGCCCCGAGACTGCGTAATCAGCCGCGCCAGCGTACGAACACCGCCGGGAAACAGGCTGGCAGAGGTATTACCGTAGCCGAGAACCAGCCCACTTGATGCCGGTGATGGCTGTAAATAAAAACGGCTTAATGCATGAGGCGCAAGGCCAAACCCGCGCGCCTCACGCACAACATTCATGTCATTGATTCCCGGTACTGAAAGCGTCAAATGCAGCCCGCCCTCGCCTCCCAACACCCGATGCTCCAGGTCAAAACCGTTCTGTAACGCCTCACGCAGTTGTGCCTGTCGTTTACGGTACAATCGGCGCATCGCCGCCAGATGGCGCGCGTAGTGGCCATCCTCAATAAAATGCGCCAGAGCCAGTTGCTCGCTACGATGTCCACCGCGCAACAGACTATTGATAACCGGTGCCGCTGCGTTCGCCAACGCAGGCGGCATCACCATAAAACCAATACGTAACGACGGAAACAGCGTCTTGCTGAATGTTCCCAGATAGACCACCGGTGGATTGGAGATCATTCCCAGCATGGCAGGTACCGGATCGCCGTGATAGCGAAACTCACTGTCGTAGTCATCTTCGATGATCCAACTTCCGGTCCGCGTGGCCGCCTCCAGCAACTGCAAACGTCGGGCAGCACTCATCACATAGCCCAGCGGATATTGATGTGAAGGCGAAGTATAGATAATGCGCGGCGGCGTTATCGTCTCCGCCAGCGTCATTCCTTCTTCATCCACCGGTATCCCTTTCACTTGCAACCCGGCTGCCAGCAAAGCGCTTTTTGCACCGTTATAGCCCGGCTCTTCTACCCAGGCACTGTTTCCCGGATCGCAGAGAAGATGAATACATAACATCAGCGCATCCTGGGCGCCTTCGGTAATTACAATCTGCTCGACGTCACAATGAATGCCTCTGGCCAGCGCAAGATGTCGGGCGATAGCCGCGCGCAGTCGCCGCTCTCCGCCAGACTCGCCATACCCCAGCAGCGCACTGCCCTCGTCACGCCAGACGCGCTCACTCAGCCTTCGCCAGATTGCCGTGGGGAAATAGTTCACCGCCGGTAGACCGGGGGTGAAAGCAAGTGCGGGGGAATTTCGCCTCACCCCTTGCGGCAGGGTCCGGACACGTTGTGCGAGGGATATCACAGGCATGTTACGTATAACGGGCGCACTGGCCAACATCAATACCCGTGTTCCCTGCCGTTCACGCTGAACGAAGCCCTCAATTGCGAGCTGTTCGAGCGCGGCGTTTACCGTATTTCGGGAAACGGCGAGTTTTTTTGCCAGCACGCGTGAGCCCGGTAGCAACGAATGCGCTTTTAACGTTCCACCACGGATAGCATCCCGCAGTGCCATATATAACGCCCGCTGCCGCGTTAATCCGGCACGTTCAGCCAGCGCCGGGCGCAGTAGTGCCTGTAAAGCGTCATCGGGAATATTCATCGCGCCGCTCCTTAGTGGACCCATGAAAATATAGTTTAATGGCACTTCTTATAGAACCAGTGAAATTCTACGCTAGGTGAATCGCAAAGAGGAGCCACTATGAGCCAACTGAATCAATACGGACAACCCGTGGGCGATGCCCTTCCCGACTGGCAGCCCCGCCCTTTTCCTGAACGCGTGACGCTTGAAGGCCAGTATTGCCGCCTGGAGCCGCTGAGGGTCGAACACGCACCGGCACTGTTTGCCGCCCATCGTCTGGCCGGAGATGACCGAAGCTGGACCTGGCTGCTGCGTGAACCGGAAACCGATCCCGACGCCTTCACCGCATGGGTAACAAGCGTCTGTGAATTAAAGGATCCTATTCATTTCACGGTTATCGATAACCGCACGCAGTCGCCTGTCGGTACACTTTCGCTCATGCGTATTGACGCCGCCAATGGCGTCATTGAGGTGGGCAGCGTGCATTTCTCTCCTCTGCTTATGCGTACCCGCGCCTCTACGGAAGCGCAGTGGCTACTGATGCGATATGCCCTGGAGACGCTGGGGTATCGCCGCTACGAATGGAAATGTAATAGCCTGAACGAACCGTCCCGTCGTGCCGCACTTCGGTTGGGCTTTCAGTATGAAGGGCGATTTCGTCAGGCGCTGGTTCAGAAAGGACACAATCGGGATACCGACTGGTTTTCTGTTATTGACAGCGAATGGCCACGCCTGGATAAGGCGTTTCGACAGTGGCTTGCCGCCGGAAATTTCACTGCCGACGGCAAACAGTTGCAATCCCTTGAGAGCCTGCGTGATTAACGCTTTTTCTTTCTTCCCTGCACAGCTTTAAAACGCGGATTGGATTTGCAAATCACATACAAACGCCCCTTGCGCTTGACTATCTGGCAGTCAGGGTGGCGTTGTTTCGCACTGCGTAACGAGTTCAGTACCTGCATGCGTTAGCCTCTTTTTGTGCCAATAAAACGCCCATAGCGCTGCTGGAAACGCGCCGCGCTTCCCTCATTACCCACCACTTTCTGTTTACCGGTGTAATACGGATGGGAAACAGAAGAGACGTCAATAGTCACGTAAGGGTATGTCACCCCTTCCAGTTCAATCTCGCGATCGGTTTTGATCGTCGAACCGACTTTGAAATATTCGTTCGCGCTGGTGTCATGAAACACTACCGTACGGTAGTGCGGATGGATATCAGGTTTCATTTTGCTCTCTCACGTATTGTTATAACATAACAAAAGTCTAGCGAAATTCTTTTCCCTAAGCAACTCCTGCGCTAAATGCATTTTTCGCAAAAGCAACGAACCCTGCACAGTCATAAATTAGAAAAGAATGTTATTGGTTGATTTTTTTGCCTTAAGGCAAGCTGAGCCTAAATCACTTGTGAGGAAAGCATCATGATGCGCTGCTGTTGTGCCCAACCCCGGACTCTAAAAATGATCACCTGCGAACGACTATTCGGAGAACACAATGAACGCGACAACATTACCCATCCTCGATCTGGCCCGCTACTTCAACCCCGCTGAACGTGATGCCTTTCTCGATCAGCTGCGCACCAGCGCACGCGACATCGGCTTTTTTTATCTTATTAATCACGGTGTGAATGACGAGCTGCAGCGCGCCGTTCAACATGAAGCCCGCCGCTTTTTTGCCCTCAGCGATGAGCAAAAACAGCAGGTGGCGATGATTCACTCCCCCCATTTTCGCGGCTACAACCGTGCGGCATCGGAAATCACCCGTGGTAAACCGGACTGGCGAGAACAGTTCGATATCGGCGCGGAACGCCCGGAACTGCTGTTGAGCGACAGCGACCCGCGCTGGCGGCGCTTGCAGGGGCCGAACCTGTGGCCAGCGGAACAGCCAGAGCTGAAAACCACGCTGCTCGACTGGCAAAAGTCGATGACCGAGATGGCCATCGTGTTGCTGCGTGCCTTTGCCGAAGCGCTACGTCTGCCTGCTAATGCCTTCGACGCACTGTATGGCGACAAACCCAATGAACATATCAAGCTGATTCGCTATCCCGGCCAGGATAACACCCAGAGTAATCAGGGTGTCGGCGCGCACAAAGATTCCGGGTTTCTGAGTTTCCTGCTTCAGGACGAGCAAAAAGGATTGCAGGTCGAAGTCTCCCCCGATCACTGGATCGATGCCGTACCGCTGCCGGGTAGTTTTGTGGTCAATATCGGTGAGTTGCTGGAGCTGGCGACCAATGGCTATTTACGCGCCACGGTCCACCGTGTGGTATCGCCGCCCGCCGGACAAGATCGGCTGTCGATTGCCTTTTTCCTTGGCGCACAACTGGACGCCGTAGTTCCCGTTTACGCCCTGCCGGAAGCGCTGGCGCGTGAGGCGCAAGGGCCGGAAAGCGATCCACAAAACCCACTTTTACGCGATGTCGGCTGGAACTACCTGAAAGGGCGTTTACGTTCGCACCCGGATGTCGCCGAACGTTATTACCGCGATGTACTGCGTGAGCGCAGTGAACAATTGATCGTATAAACCATAACAACACAGGAAAAACATCATGAAATATGCCGCTTTTAAACTGGCAGGGGTAGCGTTGTCTCTTTCTCTGGCATGGGGTACTGCACAGGCAGAAGCACTGCGTATTGCAGCGGACCCGGTTCCACACGCGGAGATCCTGAACTATGTCAAAAAACTGGATCCGAAACTGGATATCAAAATCGTTGAGCTGACCAGTGGCGCAAATGCCAATGAATTGCTGGCGAGTGGTGATGTGGATGCCAACTATTTCCAGCATGTGCCTTACCTGAAAAGCCAGGAAAAAGCGCTGGGTAAAACCTTTGCCGTCGCCGCCACGGTACATATCGAACCACTGGGCATCTATTCGCACAAATACAAAGATTTTAAATCGGTACCGGATGGCGCCACCGTCGCGGTCCCGAACAATGTCACCAACCTGAGCCGTGCGCTGTTCCTGCTGCAAAGCCAGGGGTTAATCAAACTGGATGCGAAATTTACCGATCCGGCAAGCACGCTGGCCACACCAAAAGATATCGTTGAGAACCCGAAACACTTAAAGATCCTCGAAGTGGAATCCCCACAGATCCCGCGCTCGCTGGATGACGTCGCCCTGGCGGTGATCAACGGCAACTACGCGCTGGAAGCAGGTTTATCGCCCGCCAAAGATGCGCTGGGACTGGAGAGTGCGGAGCATAACCCGTACGCCAATATTCTGGTAACCAACCCGTCGCTGGCAAACGACCCACGCATCAAAGAACTGGCCAAAGATCTCACCTCCCCTCAAGTGGCAGAGTTCATTCGTAAAACCTACAACGGCTCGGTGATCCCGGTTGCCCCGCAGTCATGATTGATATTGAAGGGCTGAGTAAAACCTATGCCGGAACAGGCCGACCGGCGCTGAACAACGTGTCGCTGCATGTCCCCAAAGGGGCTATTTACGGCATCCTGGGCCGCAGCGGCGCGGGGAAAAGCACCTTAATCCGTTGCCTGAATCTGCTGGAGCGGCCCACTTCGGGCCGCATCATCATCAACGGCAGCGACATTACGCAGTTGGATAAAGCCGGTTTGCGCGAGCATCGGCTGCGCACCGGGATGATTTTCCAGCACTTCAATTTGCTGCACGCACGTACGGTGGCGGATAACGTCGCCGTTCCGCTGGAAATCGCCGGCGTGCCGAAACCGCTGCGCCATGCACGTGTGGAAGAGCTACTGCATCTGGTGGGCCTGAGCGATAAAGCCAATGCTTTTCCTTCGCAACTTTCTGGTGGGCAAAAGCAGCGTGTCGGTATCGCCCGGGCGCTGGCGGCAAGGCCGGATGTGCTGTTGTGCGATGAAGCCACCAGCGCGCTGGATCCGGAAACCACCGCGTCTGTCCTGGCGCTGCTGGCAGACATCAACCAGAAGCTGAATTTGACCATCGTGCTGATCACCCACGAACTGGATGTCGTAAAAACTCTGTGCGATCACGCGGCACTGCTGGAAAACGGCGAAGTACGAGAGAGTGGCAAAATCGCCGATCTGCTGGTTGCGCCCTGGTCCAAATTGCGCCATGCGCTATTGCACGATCCACAAGCTGAGCAGGATTTCCTTGCCCGCCACGGTTTTAACGGGAGGCCTTTATGCGGGGTAGCATGAGTTGGGAAGACCTCTGGCCGCTGCTGCTCAACGGCACGCTGGAGACGTTATACATGGTTGCTTTGGCGTCGCTGTTTACCGTGCTGATCGGCCTGCCGCTGGGCGTTATTCTGTTTCTTTCGCGCCGTGATGGCCTGTTCCCCTTACCACGTGTCAATGCGCTGCTGGGGGCCGTCGTCAATTTTGGTCGTTCGCTGCCATTCATCGTGTTGTTGATAGCGCTTATCCCCTTCACGCGCCTGCTAATCGGTACCACTCTTGGCAGCACCGCCGCGATAGTGCCTATCACCATTGGCGCGTTTCCCTTCTTCGCACGGCTGACGGAAAGCGCGCTGGATGAGGTGGATTACGGACGCATCGAAGCCATTTTGTCGATGGGGGGTAACGTCTGGCATGTGATTGCGAAAGCCCTGTTGCCCGAGGCACTGCCAACGCTGCTTGCGGGCATTACGCTCACCGTTGTGATGCTGATTGGCTTCTCATCTATGGCGGGCGTTATTGGCGGCGGTGGGCTGGGCGATCTCGCTATTCGTTATGGCTATCAGCGCTTTAACGATCAGGTGATGGTGGGTACCGTGGTGATTTTACTGGCAATGGTACAGGGGGTGCAGATGGCAGGCGATCGCCTGGTGCGCCGACTGGCGCACCGACGGTAAGTTATTCCACCGCGTCTTTGCCAACCAGCACGGTGGTCAGCAGGAAGGAGAGCACCAGCGCCATCGCCACCCCGGAGAGCGCAAAGACGAAGTACGGGCCGATATACGCCGGCAGGCTAAAAATGCTCGATAAAATATAACCATACAACCGCACGCCAAAGAAGGCGATAAACGCAGAGGCCAGGGAACTGGCCACCGTGGCGGCAATAAACGCTTTTTTGTAACGCGTCAGGACACCAAAGAGCGCGGGTTCCGTAATCCCCAACAACGCGGAGATCGCCGCTGACAAAGTCACCGTTCTCTCCTGACGGTTTTTACTTATCCGCCAGATGGAGAACGTCGAACCAGCAATCGCCATATTCGCCATAAACATCATTGGCATCAGCATGTCATAGCCATGCTCACTAAAGTTTTGCAGGGCGATGGGCGTCATGGCGTGATGCATGCCGGTGAGAATGGCTACCGGGCGAATGGCCCCCACAACCAGCCCGGCAAAACTGGCTGAAATACCAAAAAGTCCCTGAATAAAGAAAGCCAGCGCTTTCCCCAACCAGATCCCAATCGGCCCGATAATCACCAGCGCCGCCAGCGCCCCCAGGAACAAAGTCAGCGTAGGAGTAAAAACCGTTTTTAGTACGTCCGGCATTATCCTGTCCACCCAGCGATGGATATAGCTAAGCGCCAGAATAGAGAAAATGACCGGAATGACGCTTGAGGCGTAGTTAAACACTGAAACCGGTAGCGCGTTGAGCAGCCAGAAGGCACTCACCGCCCCTTCCTGATGCGCCGCCAGGGCTTTTGCGGCATCGATCAGCGACGGATACATCAGACAGGCTGCGACTGCCGCTGCCAGGTATTCATTGGTCTTGAAAATTTTTGCCGCCGAGACCGCCAGGAAAAACGGCAGGAAATAAAAGACACCGCTGGCGATCAAATCAATCACCACCACGGTGTCGCTTTTCGCCGACACCACTTTCAGGGCTATCAGCCCGGCCAGCAGACCTTTAATCATCCCGGCACCGGCAATCGCAGGCACGATAGGGCCAAAAACACCGGATACCGTATCCATAAACATCGAGACCAGGCTTTTACGCCCTTTGATATGCGTCTCGCCTTGCGGGGCTTTTCCCAGGACCGTCAGCATTTGCTCATACCAGCTATTAACCTTCGGCCCGATAACAATCTGGAACTGGTCGCTTTGCAGTTGTGCGCCCAGAACCCCCGGCAATGCCTTGATGGCGCCTTGATCAACTTTATTATCATCAACCAGATCAAAGCGTAAGCGTGTCATGCAGTGCCAGACATTGTTGATATTATCCTGCCCACCGACCAGACGGATAATATTGTTGATGGCTTCTTGCGTCCCCATAAATGCTCCTGCAGGAATATTGTCGTTTTAATATCTGTATCCAAGGGTAGAGAAAGAGAGAAAACTAAACAAACCAATAAAATTTGATGAGCATCACAAATTACCACTGCATAACAATTAAAAAGACATAAAAGCCATAATTGGTATGGTTTTTAATTAAAATCAAAAGGAATAACTGACCAAAAAATTTATATAAAAAACGGTTTACCTCAACGCAAAATTAAGGGGATGATAATACCTATTCCGGCCTATCACGTCGTTGTAAAGGAGTTTCCCAGTGACGCCAACCGTAATTAATAATATCGAATGTTTTATCACTCGCCCCGACAGACATAATCTGATTACCGTGCGGGTAATGACCGATAAAGGCATCACAGGCCACGGCTGCGCCACCTTTCAGCAACGTCCGCTGGCGGTCAAAACCATGGTCGATGAGTATCTAAAGCCTCTTCTGATCGGCCGTGACGCCAACCACATTGAAGACCTCTGGCAAATGATGAACGTCAATGCATACTGGCGAAACGGTCCGGTGATGAATAACGCGATTTCCGGCGTCGATATGGCGCTATGGGATATCAAAGGCCAGCTAGCCAGTATGCCGCTTTATCAACTGCTTGGCGGGCAATCCCGGGATGCCATCGCCGCTTACAGCCATGCCAGCGGTGAAACACTGGAGGAACTCTTTGCCAGCGTAGACCGCCTGCGCGAACAGGGTTATCGCCATATTCGCTGCCAGTTGGGTTTCTACGGCGGCACGCCAGCGCAGTTACATACGCCGGAAAACCCAACGCCCGGCGCCTGGTTCGATCAGCAAGAATACATGGACAACACCGTCGCCATGTTCAGGGCGCTGCGGGAAAAATACGGTTTTAGCCTGCATATTCTGCATGATGTGCACGAACGTCTTTTCCCCCAGCAGGCGATACAACTGGCAAAGCAGCTTGAGCCGTATCAGCCCTATTTCATTGAAGATATTTTACCGCCGCAGCAGAGCGCCTGGCTTGAACAGGTACGCCAGCATAGCTGCGTGCCGCTGGCGATGGGGGAGCTCTTTAATAATCCGGCCGAGTGGCACGATGTAATAGTGAACCGGCGCATAGACTTTATTCGCTGCCATATTTCGCAAATCGGCGGCATCACCCCGGCGTTAAAACTGGCCATACTGTGTCAGGCCTTTGGCGTACGCCTCGCCTGGCATGGTCCGGGCGATATGTCACCCATTGGCGTTGCGGTGAATACGCACCTCAATATTCATCTGCATAACGCGGCCATACAGGAGTACATTCCACGCTCCGTACAAACCGACAATGTCTTCCCCGGCGCTCCGGTGGTGAAAGACGGTTTTGTCTATGCCCCGCAAACGCCGGGTATTGGCGTGACCTTTAATGAAGAGGAAGGTCTGCGTTACCCGGTGGTGTACCGCCCGCATGAATGGACGCAAAGTCGCCTGCCGGATGGCGCAATCCACACACCCTAAATCAGGTGTCGCCTTTACGGAAGGCAAGGTTCGCCCGGTTATGCGGGATCACATAGGTGCAGGTGTAGTTGATGTCGATAATATCGCTAATTTCATACACCCTGCCGCCGTCCAGGATCCCGCGATTACTGATATGCATCGCCGGGCTGCCTTTCTTGCAACCCAGCAGCGCCGCCTGTTCACGACTCACATTAACCGCACGGTAGGTCGTCAGCATATGGGAGATTTGATACCCCTTGCCTAAAACATACTGTTGCAGTGAGCTCTCAATGATCTGTTGATTCAGATCGGCAAAATCAGCAGCAGGCATACGGGAGATTTCAATTTGTACGGCCTCTTCATCCACAAAGCGCAGTCGACAAAATTGCCAGATAAAGCTCTCATCCGTCAGCCCAAAGATCTGCTGCTCATCGCGATCGGGACGTTTCTTATGCAAACTAATCAGCCGAAAACGGATCTGATCGAAACGCTTTTCAGTGATGGAGTTGTAGACCAGTGGGTTATTACGCGCCTGCTCGTTAATCCAGATCCCGGAACCTTGTACGATCCGCACGACGCCAATACTTGCCAGCTTTTCGACCGCCTGGCGGATGGTAAAACGTGAGACGCCATACTCTTCGGCTAGCTGCCTTTCAGGGGGAAGTTTGCGTGGGCCGGCGTCGTTATTTTGATAAATTTTACTTAAGAGATCCTGCGTCACAAATTCTTTTTTCTTCATCCCTGCAATTCCTGAAAGAAATCACTCGTTGACGCGTGTTATAACACTTGCTGGTCTTAAATACGCTTGTTTCTCAGTATCAAACAGGGATTTTTGGTCATGACAAACCGACGATTAGTTAGCCTTATAACAGGCGTACTGCTGTTCGCCGTTCTCTTGCCGGTGGCTTTAAGCGTCTGGCTGGCGCATCGCCAGGCTGAAGAGTCGTTTATGAACGAACTCAATACTTTCTCCGCATTGGTAAAAATGCGTGCTGACCGCGTGGTTAGCCAGGGGAAAACGGCCTTGCGTCAACTGGAAACTTACGATGGTATTTCGTGTAGTCAGGATCATCTGCTGGCCATGCGACGTATCTCTTATACATTTCGTTATGTCCAGGAGGTCATCTACCTCGAAGGCACAATCCCGCTTTGTTCTTCACTGGAGAGAAACAGCAGCAGCGCTCCCTTTCCTGCGCCGCAAAGGGTAACTAAAGATGGTTTTCGTGCCTGGCTGACCAGCCATAACGATTTGGGACTGACACGTGCAATGGTCGGCCTTGGCACTCGTCGCTACATTGTTATTACCGATCCACTCTCCTTTATTGATGTGCTTTCATATGGCCCGTGGCCTATCAATACTGCGCTGGTCGGGACGAACAGCGGACGGGTGATAGCCAGCAACCGCACGCTGGATCCAGAGATGCTAAAGCAGATTGACCTCAATACCCCCACCCAAAGGCTTATCGGCGGCGAAGCGTGGAATACGTTACAGGTGCCCGAACTGGGGGTGACCATCATCACCTGGGCATCGCTGACGCCGCTTAAAGAGAGCTGGCATCGGTTATTGGTAATTTGGGTGCCTGTTGGCCTGCTGCTGAGCCTGGTGCTGGCCTTCTTTTTATTGCGCATGCTGCGTCGCCTGCAATCACCGCAACACCGTATGCAGGACGCCATTCGCGCACGGGAAATTGAGATGTTCTACCAGCCAATTGTGACGCTGGCAGACGGGAAGATTGTCGGTGCGGAAGCGCTGGCCCGCTGGCGACAGTCGGATGGCAGTTACCTCGCGCCGGACACCTTTATTCCGCTGGCGGAACAAACGGGGCTGATGCCACAACTGACAAAAGTGATTATCGAAAAAGTGTTTGAGGACATGGGGCCCTGGCTACAGAAGAATCCGGATCTGCATGTCTCCATTAACCTTGAGCCCTCCGATCTCTTAACCCTGACGCTTCCGGCACAGTTACAGCAACGGGTTAATGACTGGCAAATTTCGCCGTCACAAATCGCGCTGGAAGTGACCGAACATGGTTTTGCCGATCCCACAACCTGCATGCCCACTATCACAGCATTACGTGCGGCCGGACACGCCATCTATATAGACGATTTTGGTACGGGTTACTCCAGCCTCAGTTATCTGCAAAATCTGGATGTTGACATTATCAAAATCGACAAATCCTTTGTGGATGCGCTGGAATACAAAAACATGACCACCCATATCATCGAAATGGCCAAAGCGCTAAAGCTGGCGATGGTGGCCGAAGGTATCGAGACCGAAGGCCAGCTCAAATGGCTTAGCGAACATGGCGTGCAGTATGGCCAGGGCTGGCTATACAGCAAAGCGCTGCCGAAAGACGCGTTTCTGTGCTGGGCAGAAAGCAATCGGAGTATCTCCTGAGTTTGTTACCTGTTAAAACGGGTTTACTCGTGGAGATAGCGCAATGAAAAGCCATTCTTACCGCTGCATGATGTGCGCCACTGGCTGAAATACAGTCCGGTGGTGCGCATCCGCAGCGCGGAAAGAGCATCATGACACTGGGCTGGCAAAGTACAGGGTCTCAGACGCCTTCAGCCGATATACCACAAGCCCTGCATTACGCCAGAGGGGACGGTTAGAGAAGTGTCCTGAGGATCATTCGTCCAGCAATGGGACAAAGCCGCCATAAATCATACGTTTGCTATCGAAAGGCGTTTGGTCTCCCAGCTCACGCATGCGGGGATCGGCCATCATTTTTTGATTGGCGGCATCACGCACCTCTTTAGAGGGATATTCAATCCAGCTAAAAACCACCTCTTCATGATCTTCTGCTTTTACCGCCCGACGAAAGTCGGTGAAATTTCCAGCCGGAACGTCGTCGGCCCAACACTCCACAATCCGCGTTGCGCCAAACGCTTTAAACAGCGGGGCGGCCCTGGCCGCGAGTTGCAAATAAGCGTCTTTCTTATCTGCCGGAACCGCCACCACGAACCCATCGACATACTTCATGAGTGAGCCTCCGAAGTGAACCGCGCAGCGGGACGATTCCCGCTGCGTCTGGCTGACTAAGTTTAGCCCTGAGACCAGCAGAAGGTGTAGCGCACGACATCGTCGCTGAGGATAAATTCCGGGGACACACTCGGACTCCAGGAGTCGTCGCCACCGAGCCCCATGTGAAAGGCATCCAGTTGCAGCCAGCATCCGGCCTCTTCGCGCAGCAAATGGCGGTGAGAGGTTTCCCTTAATTGCTGCTGGCTGTAGCGACTCAGGGAAAAGTGGAACTGCCCGTTCAGACGATGCGCACCATAATTCACCTCGCGCGTGTCGCAACGCAGGCCATTTTCGGTCGGGAAAATATAGTCCGTATGCAATTGCGCGAGCGGTAATCTCCAACGTCCCTGCCGCGCGGCCAGCTTGCGATCCGGGTAGTTTTCATGCGGCCCAAGTCCCCGCCAACTGACCTGCTCTGCAACCTCAGCAAGCTGACACTGCAAGCCGATACGCGCAGGCGGCGGCACTTCCAGATTGCGTTGCACCTGAACATCGCCATGCAGAACGCCATCGCCAGCCACTCGCCAGGTTTTTTCACTGATAAACAGCGTCTGCCCGTTGTACTGCCAGGCATGGCGCGTGGCGATGACCACATCGGTGGCATTTTCCAGCGCCTCGCACTGCAACAATACTGGCGTCAGGTCATACATTCCTGCCGCTTTCCAGCGCTCCACCCACGCATTGGGATCGATACGCGTGGCCTCGCTGACGCCGATATCGTTGTCCAGCGGAGCGCGGGTAAAGTTATCAAGTACTGGCGCAAGGAGCGTCGGTTGACCATCACGCCACCACTGCGTCAGATGGCCGCTCGTCCGGCTGAACTGCCAGCGATGCCCGCCCTGCTCAATCACGAAATGTGCAGTGTCAGTCTGTAACGCGGGCCGCGGTTGTGCGGCTTTTTCTCTTGGTAATGCGAGCGCTGTCGGCAGTTGCCACTGATCCCAGGCGCAGCGGTGCTGCGCGGGTGACCAGCTTGTCGCATCACGCTGATAGATATCCACATTCAGCCAGACGTCCCCCGGTTGCGCGGCCAAAGGCGGGCAGTTAAGTTCAATACGCTGGGTTTCCTGCGGGGCAATCGACAGCACCACCTCCCCTTGCGCCAGCACCTCGCCATCACGGGTAACAGACCATCGCAGAACTTCGTTATCCGTCGAACGGAATAAATACTCGCTCGTTACCTCGATTGCCAGCGGTGAGGTACTGACCCGTTGGAACTGGAAAAACTGCTGGGCGCGTTGCGCTTCATAGAGCGCCGGGTGCGGGGTTCTGTCCGGGAAGACCAGCCCGTTCATGCAGAACTGTCGGTCGTTCGGCGTATCGCCGAAATCACCGCCATAGGCCCAGAATGGCTCACCGTTTTCATCGAGTCTGGTCAGCGCCTGGTCAACCCAGTCCCAGACAAACCCGCCCTGCAGGCGGGGATAAGCACGGAAAGCCTGCCAGTATTTGGCAAACCCGCCAAAGCTGTTGCCCATGGCATGCGCATATTCACAAAGGATCAGCGGACGGGTTTCATCCGGCATTCCGACCCATTTTTTTATCGACCATTTCGGCACCGCCGGGAACGGTTGATCCTGATCGACGCGGGCATACATCGGGCAGACGATATCTGTTGCCGCAGTATTGGCACCACCGCCTTCGTACTGTACCGGACGTGTTGGATCGGTGGTTTTCACCCAACGATAGAGCGCGTCATGCGACGCGCCATGACCGGATTCATTTCCCAGCGACCAGATAATGATCGACGGATGGTTACGATCGCGCTGCACCATGCGGGTAACACGCTCGCTCATCGCCGGTAGCCATTGCGGATCATCCGCCAGACGGCTCATCGGTACCATGCCGTGCGTTTCAATGTTTGCTTCATCTACCACATAGAGCCCGTACTGATCGCACAGGCGATACCACAGCGGGTGGTTGGGGTAATGTGAACAGCGTACGGCATTGAAATTGTGCTGCTTCATCAGTTCGATATCGCGGCGCATCGTGGCTTCATCGATCGCCTGACCGTTTTCCGGATGGTGTTCATGGCGGTTGACGCCACGGATCAGCAGCGGCTGCCCGTTCAGTTTCAGCAACCCTTCGCTGATCTCAACATGGCGGAAGCCCACATCGCACGCTTCCACTTCCAGCAGATGGTTTTCACCGTCATACAGCGCCATCGTCAAACGATACAACTCAGGCGTTTCCGCGCTCCACAGTAGTGGTCGCTCAACGGGCATCGTCACGCTTATGCGCTCGGCCCAGGCTCCGCGCTCATCCACCACTGCGCTACCCGGTCTCTGGCTGGCCTCAGCGATTTTCTCATCCCCTCGCCACAAGGCGACGACCACCTGGCAGCCCGCAAACTCCCCGGCGAGCGTTATCTCCGTTTGCAATTGCGCGTGGGTAAATTCCGCATTCAGTTGGATGGTGTAGTGATAATTGGCAATGCGGGTATGGGGTTTATGTTGCAGGGAGACATCACGGAAAATGCCGCTCATGCGCCACATATCCTGGTCTTCAAGGTAACTGCCATCGCACCAGCGCAGCACCATAACCGCCAGACGGTTTTCCCCGGCCACCAGCACGTTGCTGAGATCAAATTCCGCAGGCAGGCGGCTATCCTGGGAATAGCCGACCCACTGGCCATTACACCAGAGATAAAACGCGGAGTTGACCCCATCAAAAACAACATGCGTTTGCCCGTTCGCCAGCCACTGTTCTTCGACATCAAATGTGAGCGAGTAACAACCGGTCGGATTGTCCTGTGGTACAAACGGTGGATTCACCGCGATGGGATAGGTCACGTTGGTGTAAATGGGGGTATCAAAGCCCTGCATCTGCCAGTTCGACGGCACCGGCATCCGCACCGCATCGGTGAGATCGGCCGTGATCCAGCTTTCCGGTACAGATTCGGGTGATGAAAAGAAATTAAACTGCCAGTCGCCGTTAAGTAAACGACGGGTTGACGGCACTTCATCACGAAGCGCTTCGCCCACATCCCGCCAGCTTGACATTGGCGCGTGCGCCGGTAAACGGTGCCAGTGCGTGATGACCGGGTTTTCCCAGTCCCGACGAGCGAATAACGAACTTAACGCGGAAACAGACATATTGACCTCATTTTGCGAAGCGCTCACAATTTTATGCACAATGCACCGAATCAGCGCTAACGTAAAGGGTTTACGAGCAGCAAAGCGAAAAGGATCACAAAAGCGTTAACGCCGATCGAGCTGCGCAGCGAGTTGTGCCAGCTCATTCAGTCGTCTGGCCAGCGTTTCGCCACTGACGTTAATCGATGTTACCGGTGAGGTCGAGGCGCGCTCCACCAGCGTTACCGGCAGCCGCGTCTGGCCAATTCCAGTATCGTCCCCGGAGAGGCGTGCAAGGAGCCATTCCACGCTACGCTCGCCCGCGATTTTGAACGCCTGGCGGATGGTCGTGAGCGGCGGTGAGTACCAGGCGCTGTCGGCGGTATCATCATAACCGACCACTGAAATCTGGCCCGGTACGGTTAAGCCCCGCTCCGCGCAGACACGTATCACACCGAGGGCCATCTGATCGTTGGCGACCAGGATAGCCTGCGGCGGCGTATCTGCCGCCAGAAGCAGATGCCCTTTTTCGTAGCCGGATGCCGCGCTCCAGTCGCCGTATTCACAGCCACAGGGCGATAGCCCCGACTCCGCCAGTGCCGCCAGCCATCCTGACATTCTTGCCCTTGCAGAGACCGATGATTGCGGCCCCCCCAGCAACGCAATACGCTGATGCCCCTGCTCCAGCAAGTGCGCAGCGCCAAGCCGTGCCCCCTGGTCTGCATCAAAAATCAGGCTGTTGACGGCCGCCGTTTCACTGACATCAAGGAAGAGGACCGGCACCAGGCCTGCCAGTGCCGATAAGGCCTCTGCCTGTTCATCATCCAGCGGAACGTTAACCAGCAATCCATCGACCCGTTGGGCCAGTAGATCCTGCAACGCAGCAGTACATCCCCGGGTGTCCTGCACTTCCGGCATGGAAATGATCACATTCACGCCGGATTGTGTGGCGCGGGATTTCACCGCCGAGGCAATTTGAGAGGGAGCATGCAGGGCCAGGTCGGAAGTCAGTAGCCCCAGCGTTTTGGTCCGTTTCCCCGCC
Source organism: Citrobacter sp. BDA59-3 (assembly GCF_015167655.1). Lineage (NCBI taxonomy): Bacteria > Pseudomonadati > Pseudomonadota > Gammaproteobacteria > Enterobacterales > Enterobacteriaceae > Citrobacter > Citrobacter sp. BDA59-3. The sequence goes on along the minus strand of NZ_CP063427.1, from coordinate 1,166,465 downwards.
AGTTGCTGCGCCCCGCGATTGGGGATGTAGTGCAATTCCGCCATCGCCGCCAGCACTTTCTCCCGCGTCCGGGCAGACACATGTTCGCCCTGATTGATAACGCGCGAAACGGTTTGGTAAGAGACCCCGGCAAGGCGGGCGACATCATAGAGCGTAATGGTTTTCATGGCACTCATCTGGCGACGGATTTCGCGTCAGTGTACCCGATTACGTCAGCAACTGTTATGCAGGTGTAAGAAATGCCAGCAAAGCTATACGCGTGAGGCAAACAAAGCGGGGATAAGAAATGTCGACGAGCCAGGCTGGCCCGTCGTAAACATCGTCCGTGATGATGAGATGGTTACAACTGAATTATATTTTGTATCATCATCACAAAACTGAGTGCAATTTAAATGACAGTTTCATGACAATACAATTACTGCTGACGCGGAATAGGAAACCCTTTAATAGAAATAACGAAACTATCGCCTTCTTTTTTTATTTTTGCGCCAGCATCACACCAGTCGGTAGCGATGCGAAAGAACTCATCGCTACCAATATTCCAGTTCAGACGGACATGTTTAACAAAACCTGATCGTAACAGGTCACAGGCCTCGCAATAATTGCTGGCCGTTGAGAGCAGTTGTTGGTTCATTTTTTCTTCTTCAGAAGTTTACGTAATGCCTTGATCTCTTTTGGATTTAATGGAGCAGTACTTTCTTCTTCAAGGTGTTGGTTATCGATATCCTCTTCCGATACTCCGCCCTGTTCAACTGACTGAAACGCCAACAGCAGCAGTTTTTCAGTCGCCGTACTGAGGTTCTCATTATTTTCTTCTGCGTAATGACGGAGCTTTTCTTTTAACGTCTGATCAATTTTGACGTTCAATACCGCACTGGTCATGATTATCCCTTCCCGTGTGAAGTTAGCAAAGTATTAATACACGAAGTTAACATACTGATCCAGAGTTATATTAAAAGCTTATGACAAATTAAAAATATCCACAAATATTTTAACCTTGTTTTATGACATTTAAGTGAAAGTAATATTTCAAATATATGACAATGCATTATTAATGGTTGGCAATGGATAACGGCAGCGACGGAAAGGGGTGACAGTGGCATGTTTTTTTCGAGGCGGTATTGGTGTAACGAGTCAGCAAATTGCTTTACTTGCCCTTCGCCAGCACTAGCATAACGCGCTAATGCGACTAAGAAGAACCTTAACCGCTAATTATCACTTAGCAAAAAGAGATGCAGGATATGGATCTCTACCCTACTAAAACGGCGTTGATTTACTCCGCAGGCAACACCATGGAAATTCAAAAATCGCGCAGCACCGTTACCGGAGACAACCGCTGAGTTAGCGTTGTAAATCCCGCCACGCCTCGCGGGTGATTTCCCAAAGTTCGGAATCCAGTTCACCCGCCACATAGTGTGCTTTTTCGCGACGGACCAGACGCATACCGCTACGCTGCGAAAAATTAACTGACCGTGTGTTCACCGCCGCCTTTGGCGCACGTAGCACCTCTTTATCTAATTCCTCAAACCAGTAGCGCGTCACCGCATCACTGGCTTCTGACATCAGACCCTGCCCCTGCCACTCTGGCGCCAGCCAGAATCCGCGATTGTTATCGGGCAGGTCCATCAGACATATAACGCCAATAAGTTGCATTGGCTCGGCTTTACGCCGAATCGTCCAGTACCAGCCTTTTCCCGCGTCTGCCGCTGGCAAAGCGACATGATTAACATACTGGGCAGCGCCATCGTCCGGATAAGGCCAGGGGATCGTACCAATCAGGTAACGCACAATCTCCCAACGAGGGAAAACACGTTGAATTTGTTCCGCATCGGCGGAAACCAGCGGCTGAAGGAGTAATCGTTCGGTGGTGAGTTGCGGTGTGGTCACAGGCATTCTTTCTGCATAAACGGCGGTAAATTGACCATAAAACAGAAAGCGCACAAAGGGCAAGCTAAAAGAAGGTACCAGAAATGGGTGGGGGCCCTGCCAGCTACATCCCGGCACACACGTCCTTTGCCTTGGCTGCTTCCTTCCGGACCTGACCTGGTAAACAAAGTAGCGTTGCGGGAGAACCAACAGAGCCCCCATTGAGAGCGTTGTTAACCAACGCGCTGGCGCATTATCCATGTCCCATGCCGCAATTGCAAGCCGCACCCTGACGGATGCCGATTTCTTGCGCAATCTCCCCTTCACAGTCACGACCAGGCTGTTTATGCTGACCTTTCGTCAGTCAGGAAGGCAGTATGGATAATCACGATTCTTTTCCACAGCGGGTATGGCAAATCGTCGCCTCGATTCCAGAGGGCTATGTCACAACCTATGGTGATGTCGCCAGGCTGGCGGGGTCGCCACGTGCAGCCAGACAGGTCGGTGGCGTGCTAAAGCGTTTACCGGAGGGCAGTACTTTACCCTGGCATCGGGTGGTTAATCGCCACGGCTCAATTTCATTAAGCGGACCGGATTTACAGCGTCAGCGACAGGCATTATTGGAAGAGGGTGTAGCGGTATCCGGCAGTGGACAGATTGATATGCAACGCTATCGCTGGATTTACTGAAACCTCCTCTCCCGCAGGAGAGGAGGTACGCACATTACATCTGTGTCGGTGCAGGCGTTGCCGTAGAAGGGCTTACCTGGGTTGGGGATGTTGAAGGCACGGTAGTTGTCGCGCCACCGCCTGACTGCAACGGAATAGCGGTCTGCTGGACCGGAACCAGTGTCAGGTCAGCTTTTGTACCGCCCTGGTTAATGATCGGTTTAACCGTGTCGGTTACGAAGACCATTTTGTCATCAATGGTAATAGCCGCACTCAGCAGCAGACGCGCGTTAGGCTGGATGTCTGCCGGGTTAAACGGCAAGACAAAGCTAAACGGTGCCTGTTTACCTTCGGTGCGAACCGCTTTTTGGGCAATCACTTTAGACGGCGCATCGGCCATGGAGGCGTCAGAGACAGTGACGGTCAGGACCGCATTCGGCGGTAACGCCACTTTCTGGCGGATCCATACCGTACCAGAAACGTTAGGTTGGGTTATCGCCGCCGTACTCGCCGCAGGTGCCTGCGGGTTTGGTGCAGGCGTTGGAATGTCTGCGGCTTTTTTTGCGCAGGCAGTCAGCGCTACAGCGACTGCTAAACCACTTAACATGTGCACGAGTTTCATGAGTTCTCCTTATCTTCTATGCACCAGCAAGAATGTTTTCTGCCAGAATGTGTGGTTGGACCATCGTAACGTGTTCAAGTGTGGCACATGTCACTGATTTTTGCCTGCAAACCCCCATCTATTCAGATTATTGCACCCATCGGACCACTTTTATTTCCAGGTTATACTGATCAAGGAATCCGTTGCGTCGGTTTTATTTTTATTGAGGACACCTATGAGTCAGGCGCTTACAAATCTGCTGTCATTGTTGAATCTGGAAAAAATAGAGGAAGGTCTGTTTCGAGGGCAGAGCGAAGACTTAGGTCTGCGCCAGGTGTTCGGTGGTCAGGTGGTTGGGCAAGCGCTATACGCGGCGAAAGAAACCGTACCGGCAGACAGGCTGGTGCACTCGTTTCACAGCTATTTTCTGCGTCCGGGCGATAGCCAGAAACCCATTATTTATGACGTCGAAGTGTTACGTGACGGTAATAGTTTTAGCGCTCGTCGCGTGGCGGCCATTCAAAACGGGAAACCGATTTTTTATATGACGGCGTCATTCCAGGCACCGGAACCGGGCTATGAGCATCAAAAGGCGATGCCTTATGCGCCAGCACCGGAGTCGTTGAAATCCGAAACGGAAATTGCCCGCGAGCTTTCTGCGTTTTTACCGCCGCTGGTAAAAGAGAAATTTCTCGGCGACAAACCGATTGAAATCCGCCCCGTGGAATTTCACAACCCGTTAAAAGGACACGTCGCCGAGCCAACCCGTCAGGTCTGGATGCGCGCCAATGGCACGTTGCCGCAGGATTTACGCGTCCAGCAATATCTGCTCGGCTACGCGTCGGACTTTCACTTCCTGCTGGTTGCGCTCCAGCCACATGGCGTAGGTTTTCTCGAAAAAGGCATGCAGGTGGCAACCATCGACCACTCCATGTGGTTCCATCGCCCTTTCGATTTAAACGACTGGCTGCTTTACAGTGTGGAAAGTACCTCGGCATCAAGCGCACGCGGTTTTGTCCGCGGCGAGTTTTACAACCGGGATGGCGTCCTGGTCGCCTCTACCGTCCAGGAAGGGGTGATGCGTAACCGCGATGCGGCGGTCTGACCGCAGTACAATAACAAAAGCCTCCCAATGGGGAGGCTTATGTTGCTCAGGAGATAACTCAGTTCGATCAGGCGTTGTAGGCGTTCTCGCCGTGGCTGTTGACGTCCAGCCCTTCGCGTTCCTGATCTTCCGGAACACGCAGACCCACTGTCATATCAGCCAGTTTGTAACCGATAAAGGCGACGATACCAGACCATACGATAGTAATGGCGATACTTTCCAGCTGTACCAGAACCTGATGGCCCATGGTCACGCCTTCGGCATAACCCACGCCGCCCAGTGAAGTGGCTGCGAAGATACCTGTCATGATACAACCTACGATACCGCACACGCCGTGAACACCGAAGACATCACACGGGTCGTCAACACGCAGCCAGCGTTTCAGCGCGGTAACGCCCCACAGCCCCGCCAGACCTGCAACGATGCCCACGATCAGCGCGCCACCTACACCAACGTAACCACACGCCGGGGTGATACCCACGAGGCCAGCAATCGCACCAGAACAGGCACCCAACAGAGACGGTTTGCCGCGCAGCGCCCACTCACCGAAGACCCAGGAGAGGATCGCACCCGCTGTTGCCACGACGGTGTTAACGAAAGCCAGACCCGCAATTTCGTTCGCCGCACTCGCAGAACCGGCGTTGAAGCCGAACCAGCCAAAATAAAGGATTGCCGTACCGGTAAACACCATCGGCAGGTTGTGCGGTTTAAACGCTTCTTTACCGAAACCGACGCGTTTGCCAATCAGGTAAGCACCCACCAGGCCTGCAACGGCTGCGTTGATGTGAACGACTGTACCGCCCGCAAAATCCATGGCGCCATGGGTTGCCAGCAGACCGCCACCCCAGACCATGTGTGCGATCGGCACGTAGGACAGCGTCAGCCATACCACGACGAAAATCAGTACTGCGGAGAAACGGATACGTTCTGCCAGCGCACCGACAATCAGGCCGACGGTGATACAAGCAAACGAGCCCTGGAACGCCACGTGAATGTACTGATAGATGGTGCCCATCAGCGCTTTCAGCTCAATATTTTTCAGCATCACCCAGTCGAAGCTACCGAAGAAGCTGCCGCCAGTGCCAAAGGCCAGAGAGTAGCCGTAAACCACCCACAGTACGCACACCAGTGCGAACGTAACCGCTACCTGCGTCAGCATAGAAAGGACGTTTTTACCGCGGATTAAACCACCATAGAACAGGGCGATGCCCGGAATTGACATAAACAGCACCAGCGCGGTGCAAATCATCATAAAGGCATTGTCGGCTTTATCGACGACAACCGGATCGGCTGCCATAGCCAGACACGGCAGTAATGCCAGCGAGGCCAGACCCGCTTTTAATAGTGCTTTCTTCATTTTACCCATCCCCTCACTGTGTGCCAGGTATTACAGTGCCGCTTCGTCGGCTTCGCCGGTACGAATACGAATGACGCGTTGCAGCTCGGCAACGAAAATTTTGCCGTCGCCAATTTTTCCGGTGTAGGCCGCTTTGCTAATGACATCAATAACTTCATCGAGCTGATCGTCAGCAATCGCCACATCAATCTTCACTTTTGGCAGGAAGTTAACGCTGTACTCCGCACCACGGTACAACTCAGCGTGTCCTTTCTGACGTCCGAAACCTTTCACTTCGGTTACGGTTAACCCTTGAATACCAATTGAAGACAGCGCTTCACGAACGTCTTCCAGTTTGAATGGCTTAATTACCACGGTAACCAGCTTCATAGATCCCCCTCCAGTCGAAAATCGATAATGGCCGCAGCTAATACGCATGAGATATTGCAAGCGGTGTGCCAAAAATGAAAAATGGGAAAATTTCAGGCTGTTAAGCCGTCTAAGAAGGATGTCATAGCGCAGCGATGAAAATGGGAATGGTTCAGATTGTTCCTGGAAAAGAAAAACGCACCACGACAGTGCGTGGTGCGTTACTTTTTTGCACCAACAGCGGATCCTGTTAGTAGCATGCTTAATTTTGGTGCATCAGGCGATTAGCGATTCTTCTCGAACACTGGCGGCAAGCTCCTCCCCTGCCAGTTGTAGTTGATACATCTGCCAGTAGCGCCCTTTTGCCTCAAGCAGTTGCTGATGCGTGCCACGTTCAACGGCCTGGCCGCGATTAAGGACAAGAATGGTTTCCGCCTCGACAATCGTCGACAACCGGTGTGCAATCACGACCAGCGTCGTGTGCTGCCGGACCGCCGCCAGCGCCTGCTGAATGGCTTTTTCGGTGCCTGAATCGATATTCGCCGTTGCTTCGTCCAGAATCAGGATTTGCGGCGTATCAACCAGTACACGCGCCAGCGCCAGCAGTTGCTTCTGCCCGACGGAGAGATTATTCCCCTGCTCGCCAAGGCGGGTATAAATCCCCTCCGGCATTTCGCGCGCCAGCCCGGCCAATTGCACCACCTCCAGCGCATGCCAGACCTGCTCTTCGGAAATATCACGCCCCAGCGTGACGTTGGCAAAGAAGGTATCCGCCATCACCACCGGGTCTTGTTGCACCATCGCTATCCCTTTACGCAATGTGCTATGGCTCAGCGCGGAGAGTGGTCGACCATCCAGGCGGATTTCTCCTTTGGTCAGCGGGTAGTAGCCCATGAGCAGGCTTGCCAGCGTACTTTTACCGCTACCGGTGTGCCCCACCAGGGCCACAAAACTGCGGGCAGGTACATTCAGGCTAATGTCCTGCAGCACCAGACGGTCATCACGATAGGCAAACGAGACATCGTTGATATCAATAGATCCGCTTTTTAGCGGCTCATCGTCGTAGCCATAGGTCTGGCGTGGACAGTCCATCAGCTCAAAGACACGCTCCCCGGCCACTACCGCCTGCTGGAGCATCGACTGCTGGGTCGTCAGCTCAATCAACGGTTCATTCAGGCGACCAAGATAACTGATAAAGGCATACAGCACCCCAACCTCCATCGTGCCAGCCGAGCTAAAGCCAAACAGCATTAACAGGCCGCACAGCACCAGCGCGGAAAAGAGGCTCAGTAAAGGGCGCAGCAGGAAGCCATCGAGACGTAACGTCTGCATTCGCGCCAGGTAATGGGAGCGGCTTGCTGAACCCATGCGCTCACCAAAACGCGCCTGCTGGCGAAACTGCTGGATCACGCTCATCCCATTGATGACTTCGTTAAAGCCATCGTTGATATCCGCCAGGTAAGCCCTCATACGGCGCACAATTGGCGTGCTGTAACGCTGATAAATCAACATCACGATGATAACCGCCGGGAAGATGCAGATAGCGACAAGCGCCATACGCCAGTCGAGGCTGAACATCGCCACCAGCATCGCGCCAATCAGCGCCGCACTGCGCAATACTGTCGCCACCACCGTCACATAGAGATCGCGGATCACTTCAGTATCGTTGGTCACGCGCGAAATGATCTGCCCGACCGGCTGGGTGTCGAACGCGCTCAGCGGCTGTCGCAGAGCAGCATCCATCACATCAGTACGCAACCGCTGTACCACGCCGACGGCGGCCTGGTTAAACAGTAGCGCCTGGGCATAATGCAGCCCGGCCGCCAGCACCTGCAAGCCGACATAGACAACGACCATCCCCGCCACCAACCCAACGGGCAGGTAACTTTTCGCCACCATATTATCGATAAAATAGCTGATCAGCGCCGGACCGGATACTTCCGCCGCCGCCGCAACCCACAGCATCACGACGGCTTTGGTCAGCGGTTTGCGCCAGGGAGAACCGTAGACCAGCAAACGTTTCAGGGTAGGCCACTGTTGCACTAACTTACGCATCAACCGCCTCCTCTGGCGTGTCATCCAGCGCCGCTTCCAGTTGTTGATAGCGATACATATCACGATACCAGCCGGGCTGGCGCGCAAGCTGTTCATGTTGCCCGCGCTGCCCGATATGTCCATGCTGCATCACTAAAATCTCACTGGCTTCCGTCAGCGCCGACAGGCGGTGGGCGCTGATAATCACCGTACGCCCTTCTCCCCACTGACGCAGGTTATGTAGAATCTGGTGCTCGGTGCGGCCATCTACGGCAGAGAGCGCATCGTCCAATAGCAGAATCTCTGCGTTAAGCAGCAGCGCGCGGGCAATTGAGATACGCTGCTTTTGCCCGCCGGAGAGCATCACGCCGCGCTCACCGACTTCGGTATCATAGCCCTGCGGCAGGCGCAGGATATCCTCATGCACGCTGGCAAGCCGCGCCACATGTTCAATCTCGTCTTGCGTCGCCCCCGGTTTACCCAGCGCGATATTATTGGCGACAGTGTCAGAGAACAGGAACGGCGTCTGATTCACCACCGCCAGGCGGCTGCGCCAGTCATCCAGTTTTAGTTGCGTCAGCGGCACCCCATGAAAACGAATGTCCCCCTGCTCAACATCGAAATGGCGCTGAATCAGAGAGAGCAAGGTGGATTTACCCGCCCCGGTTGGCCCGCAAATCCCTAACATCTGGCCAGGTAACAGGGAGACATTCACATTATTCAAAATCGGCTGCACCGTTTGCGGATACGTAAATTCGCGAATCGCAATCTGCAGGCTACCGCGCCCTTCCGGAACCGATTCGGTACCGTCGGTCACCACCGGCGCTTCCGCCAGCATGTCGCGAATACGGCTATAGGCGGCGCTGCCGCGCTCAACGATGTTAAACATCCAGGCCAGCGCCAGCATCGGCCAAATCATTAAGCCAAGATACATGGTGAAGCTGGTGAGTTGCCCCAGCGTGAGCGAGCCCTGAATCACCATCCAGCTCCCGCCGCCAATCGCCAGCAGGTTTGCCATGCCGATAGCAATATAAATGGTCGGATCAAAACGGGCATCGACGCGGGCGACACGCATGTTTTTCGCCCCGGTATCGGCGGCCTCCGCGGCAAACAGCGCCGACTGCCTGTCTTCCAGACCAAACGCCTTGATCATGCGAATGCTGGTCATGCTCTCCTGAGTACGATCGTTAAGCGAGGAGAACGCCGCCTGCGCCAGCTTGAAGCGCTGGTGCAACTGGTCGCCGTAACGTTTAATAAAAATGGCCATAATCGGCATTGGCAACAGCGACAACAGCGTCAGTTGCCAGCTAATCTGCGTGGACATCACCACCAGCACCACGCAGCCCATCACCAGTGAATCCACCAGCGTGAGCACGCCTTCCCCGGCGGCGAACACCACCCGGTCAACGTCATTCGTAGCGCGCGCCATTAGGTCGCCCGTACGGTGGCGCAGATAAAATTCCGGATGCTGGCGGCTGAGCTGGCGGTAAAAATCTTCGCGTAGCTCGACGGCGAGCTGATAGGACGCGCCAAACAGCCAGACGCGCCAGACATAGCGCAGCAGGTAGATGACGATAGCAATCAACACCAGTGTCCCTACCCACATCATGATCTGCGATGCGGTAAAGTGCTGGCGGGTAACGCCATCGACAATGATCCCCACCACCTTAGGCGGGACGAGTTGTAGAATCGCAATAATGATAAGCAGGCCTACAGCACCGAGATAGCGTCGCCACTCCCGGCGAAAGTACCAGCTTAACTGAGCAAATAATCGCACGCGGTTACATCCTGAACGTGAGTTTTCCGGCTACCGCCGGGAGGGTTATTCAATGGGCAAAGCCGTGGTGTATTTTATCTGTTCCATCGCAAAACTGGATGTCACATCGGACAAGCCAGGTACACTATTGACCAGTTTTTTGTAGAAGTCGTCATAACGTTTCATGTCCGCAACCTGAACGCGTAACAGGTAATCATACTCCCCCGCCATACGCCAGAATCCAAGCACTTCCGGCATTTCCGAGACCACGGCGGTGAAGCGACAGTACCACTCGCTGCTGTGATGCTGAGTTTTGATCAGCACAAATGCGGTCAGGCTCAGGCCAAGTTTCTCCGCATCCAGCACGGCTACCCGTCCGAGCAGGATACCCTCCTCCTCAAGCCGCTTTAGTCGTTTCCAGCATGGCGTGCTGGTCAGATTAACGGCATCCGCCAACGCCTGCAAAGAGAGCGTGCAGTCCTGCTGGAGCAAAGAAAGCAACTTACGATCTATTTTATCTAGCATTACGCCTTCCCGGAGAAAATTTTTCTCTTAACAGTCTATTTCAAAGTTTAAATGGCAACAATTTTTCCTGCGTTTTCCGCTAATCTGGGCACAAAATGATAAATGGAAACGATGTATGAACAGTGACTGGGTTAAGCATGCCATTAACGAAATCAATGCCGATTATCAGCGATCTGCGGACACGCACCTGATCCGTCTCGCGCTGCCAGCTTTCCCCGGCATCAGGCTCTATCTGAAAGATGAAAGTACGCATCCAACCGGAAGCCTCAAACATCGTCTGGCGCGTTCACTCTTTCTCTATGGCCTGTGTAATGGCTGGATTAAAGAAGGCACCACCATCATTGAAGCGTCATCCGGTTCAACGGCGGTATCAGAAGCATATTTTGCCCGTCTGCTGGGATTACCGTTTATTGCCGTTATGCCTTATTGCACGGCAAAACGAAAAGTCGAGCAGATTGAATTTTACGGTGGTCGCTGTCACTTCGTGGAGAGCGCCTGCGAGATTTACGCGGCCTCAGAAACCCTGGCGCGTGAACTGAACGGCCATTATATGGATCAGTTTACCTATGCCGAACGTGCCACCGACTGGCGCGGTAATAACAACATTGCGGATAGCATTTTTCGCCAGATGAAAAACGAGCCGCATCCGGTGCCGGACTATATCGTCATGAGCGCAGGTACGGGCGGCACATCGGCCACTATCGGGCGTTACATTCGCTGTCAGGGCTACAGCACCGAACTGATGGTCGTGGATCCGGAAAACTCGGTGTTTCTCGATTTCTGGCAAACCCGTGACGCCAGGCTGCGTTCCTCGGTGGGTAGCAAAATTGAAGGCATTGGCCGACCACGCGTCGAACCGTCATTTATTCCTGACGTGGTGGACGAGATGTTGCGAGTGCCGGATGCCGCCAGTGTGGCAACGGCGCAATGGCTGGAGACACAATTGGGGCGTCGGGTTGGCGCATCGACCGGCACCAATATGTGGGGAGCCTTACATCTGGCGGCGCGTATGCGCGACGAGGGGCGGAGTGGCTCTATCGTGACCCTGTTGTGCGACAGCGGCGAACGTTATCTTGATACCTACTACAACCCGCAGTGGGTTGAAGCCAATATCGGCGATATTCGCCCGTGGCGGGAAGAAATTAACTCGCTGATAAAATAAAAAAGCCAGGTATTCACACCTGGCCGCTGGAAAAGATCTCATCATTCGGGGGAATAAGGAAGATTAGGTGTATCCAGCCAATGCGTTAAGAAGTGCGACACGGCCTGATCGCGGCAGTGTCCGATAACCGGTAAGTGTGGAAGCGCGGCGCGCAATTGTGGCATGGCATTTCCCATGATCATGCCGCGCCCTACGCTTGCCAGCATCTCTCTGTCATTCATGGCGTCGCCGAACGCCATGCAATCCTGCATCGGCACGCCCAGCAGCGAGCTGAGCATGGTCAATGCCGAACCTTTGTTGCAGCCGAGCGGTAATACCTCCAGACAGTAAGAGGCGGAAAAGCATAAATTGGCGCGTCCGCCTAACACTTCATTCATCTGGATCCGCAGACGGCACAGGTCGTCATGTTCACCTACAAAACAGATTTTGGTCACGTCATGGGCAGGCAGTCGCTTGAGATCCACCAACTGGTAAGTGAATCCACTGTAGATATGCTCGTCCAACGCCTCCGGGACAGGTTTATCCGTCATCCAGCCGTTATCGTTAAACGCATGGATGCTGGCCTGCGTATCCCATTTGCTGTGCAGTACAAGTTCAGCCACTTCGGGATCAAGGTCCTGGCGATGTAAAAGTTCCCCCTCCAGAGAGTGGACGCGCGTGCCGTTACCGGTTATCAAAAAAGCGTCCAGCGCGAGGATGTCGATGAGCTTGCGCATCTCCAGCGCATGCCTGCCGGTCGCAAAAGTGAGGGTAATGTCGCGTTCACGCAGACGGCGTAGCGTTGCTACAGTTTGCTCACCAAGGCGGTGATCGGGCATCAACAAAGTACCGTCCATATCAAAAGCAGCCAGCCGGGCCATATTTCATCTCCAGATGTGATCGCCGTGTATTGCGCAGAAGTATTGCCTGATATATACGGAAGTAATAGTGAGCAGATACAGAGAATTGTTCCGGGTTTATGCGACTCCTTAACAGACTCAATCAATACCAGCGTCTCTGGCAGGTCTCATCAGGAGAAACGCAACAGGTCAGCGTGGCAGAACTTGCCGCACGCTGTTTTTGCAGCGACCGCCATATGCGTACGCTGTTACGTCAGATGCAGGAAGCCGGCTGGCTGAACTGGGATTCCCGCTCCGGGCGGGGTAAGCGTGCAGCGTTGCAGTTTTTGCGGACGCCGGAATCCCTGCGTCAGGAGATGATGGAGCAGGCGCTGAATGAGGGCCAGCAGCAAAACGCGCTGGCGCTGGCGCAGCTCGCGCCGGAAGATTTGCGCATTTTACTGAACCCCTTCCTTGGCGGGCTCTGGCAAAACGATACCCCGACGTTACGCATTCCTTACTACCGCCCTCTGGAGCCGCTACGGCAGGGTTTTTTACCTGGCCGGGCGGAACAGCATCTTGCCGGGCAAATCTTCTCTGGCCTGACGCGTTTCGTTGACGATAGCTTTTTACCGCAGGGGGATTTAGCGCATCACTGGGATATTAGCGAGGATAAGCTGACCTGGCGGTTTCATATCCGCACGACGTTGCACTGGCATAACGGCGATGTCGTGAATGTTCGCCAGTTACAAACACGTTTCATGCTACTCCTTGAACTGCCCGCCTTACGGACGCTGTTCGCCAGCGTCAAAAGCGTGGAGGCTACCCATTCCCACTGTCTGACATTTACGTTGCACCATCCGGATTTCTGGCTGGCGCACCGGCTTGCCAGCTATGCCACCACGCTGGCGCATCCGCAAATGCCACTAATCGGTACCGGGCCGTTCCGTCTGGCCTCATTCAGTAAGGAACTGGTCAGACTGGAAAGTCATGAGCAGTACCACCTCACTCATCCATTATTGAAAGCGGTGGAGTTCTGGATTACACCGCAGCTTTTTGAGCAGAATCTCGGGACCAGTTGTCGCCACCCGGTGCAGATTGCGATTGGCGAGCCTGATGAACTCGTGCATTTGCAGCAAGTGAGTAACAGTGTCAGTCTTGGGTTTTGTTATCTGACACAGCGTATTGGCGCGAATCTCACCCCGGCACAGTCACGACGCCTTGTGCAAATCATCCATCAGACGTCGCTGCTGGAGACACTGCCGCTGGATGAAAACCTCATTACCCCCAGTAAAGAACTTCTCCCTGGCTGGACGATTCCGCAGTGGCCACCGAAAGAGAGCGTTGAGTTACCGCCCACGCTAACCCTGCTTTACCATCTGCCGGTGGAATTACACACTATGGCGCAACAGTTCAAACGTTATCTGGCCGAACTGGGCTGCGATGTCACGCTGATTTTTCATGATGCGAAAACCTGGGATGGGTGCAGTACGCTGGCGCAGGCGGACTTACTGATGGGCGACAGGCTGATTGGCGAAGCCCCGGAATATGCGCTGGAACAGTGGTTGCGCTGCGACCCGGTCTGGCCCAATGTACTCAGCCGTGCGCAATTCTCCCATTTGCAGGCTACGCTCGATGCCGTGCAAAGCGTGGCGGACGAAACTGCGCGTAGCGAGGCGTTGCAGGCGGTATTCAGCCACCTGATGGATGAGGCCATACTGACACCGCTGTTTAATTATCAGTATCGGATTAGCGCGCCGCCAGGCGTAGAGGGCATTCGCCTGAACACCCGTGGCTGGTTTGATTTTACCCAGGCCTGGCTACCGGCACCGGCGCGGTGAAGAAGCTGGTCGGGACAATCCGCACGCGCTACCATATCGCCTTTATGAATGAATACCGGGAATAATTATGAAACGTGCCGTAGTCGTGTTTAGTGGCGGGCAGGATTCCACAACCTGTCTGGTTCAGGCGTTGCAACAATACGATGAAGTGCATTGTGTCACCTTCGATTATGGTCAGCGTCATCGTGCGGAAATCGATGTGGCGCGTGAACTGGCATTACAGTTAGGCGCACGTGCGCACAAAGTGCTGGACGTAACGTTACTGAATGAACTGGCCGTCAGCAGCCTGACGCGCGACAGCATCCCGGTACCGGATTATCAGCCTGATGCCAGTGGTATCCCGAATACGTTCGTACCCGGGCGCAATATTCTGTTTTTGACCCTGGCGGCCATTTACGCATATCAGGTACAGGCCGAAGCGGTGATCACCGGCGTTTGCGAAACCGATTTTTCCGGTTATCCGGACTGCCGCGATGAGTTTGTCAAAGCCCTGAACCATGCGGTTACTCTGGGCATGGCGAAAGATATTCGCTTTGAAACGCCATTGATGTGGATAGACAAAGCCGAAACCTGGGCGCTGGCAGATTACTGGGGCAAGATGGAACTGGTGCGCAATGAGACGTTGACCTGCTATAACGGCATCAAAGGCGATGGCTGCGGACAGTGCGCCGCCTGTAACCTGCGGACGAATGGCCTGAGCCATTACCTGGCCGATAAGGCCGGGGTGATGGCAGCCATGAAAAAGAAAACCGGGTTGAAGTAACGCACCCTTCTGGGTTCTGGGTTCCCGGGTGCGCTGCGGTATGAACCGGGAACATGGCTTCCCCGGGCTACAATTTGTATCCACTGCCATAATCGCGTAGCCCGGATAAGGCGCTTGCGCCGCATCCGGGAGATTTTTGCGACTGTCACGCCTCTTCGCGGATCATCTCTTCCAGCCTTTCACGTAACTCCCCTTCCAGCGCCAGCGCCTTTTGCGTTTTAAGATCGATACACACAAAGGTCACTAACGCATCGGTCACCACTTCACCTCCCGGTTCCAGCGTCACGACCTGGCTGAGCACGCCGCTTCGTCCGTTAATCTGTTTAACGTGGCTGGTCACCGTCAGGCGGTCGCCCAGCACGGCAGGACGGCGGTAATTGATATTGATGTTGACGACCACGAACGCGATGTTATTCGTCGTCATCCATTTAAAGTTTTCATTGTTTTCCAGCCCATCCCAACGCGCTTCTTCCAGGAATTCCAGATAACGGGCATTGTTCACATGCTGATAGACATCGAGGTGATAACCACGAACTTTGATCTGAGTCTGCATAGCGCTTTAACCTTTACTTTTGTTATAGGAACAGAGGCCATAACTGGTATGACCTCTTTAGTCTGGCAAAATTTCGCCACTACGCAAGCATCATCTTTTATAGGGTCAGATTTCCGAGGTTGCGTTCAACAAGCGCACTCCCCATACCAGGCACCTGCTTGAGATCGTCCAGGGTCTTAAAGGGGCCGTACTCTTGCCGGTAGCTCACAATCGCCTGCGCTTTTTTCATGCCCACACCATTCATCACCCGCGCCAGATCCTCAGCGCTGGCGGTATTAATGCTAACCCTTGTACCGTCATCATCAGTGCTTTTTGCCGTGTCGGGGGTTTTAGCACTCGACGTCGCGCCGTTATCGGCTTTGGTTTGTACCGCTGGCGCTTTCGCACCACCGTCATTGGGGGCTGCCAGCGTACTATGGCTGATGCCAGCACAGGCAAAAGAAAGGGTCAGTAAAAGTACTTTGATTCCATGTTTCATGCTGTTTCTCCTTGGTGTTTAACAACGAGGCTACGATAAACAACCGGGAAAAACGGGACAAATGGTGAAGCGCAAATGTGGAAAAGGCCGCGAAAGCGGCCTTTTGAATTGCAAAACGTTGCAATATTTGTGGAAAGCGTCTCGCTATTCCTGCTGTTCCATAATCGCGCCAAGTTTGATTTTGGCTTCTTTACGCAGGTTGGTCATCAGCGCCTCGAAAGCGATCTGTGCATTGTTCTGGGTAATACCCTGAACCATCGCTTTCTTCTGGTCGTCCGGCATGGTGCCAGCTTTCACTTCATCTAACGCCAGAATCGCGACATTGCCCTGGGCATCGTTCGCTACGCCATAACCCGGTTTGTCTTTTTCAGGCAGCGGCAGGCTAAAGGCCGCCTGGCTAATCGGATCCTGACCGGTACGAGTCAAGGTTTTCGCTGCGCCAAAACTTAACCCTGCGGCTTTCAGCGCATCGTCGCCTTTACCCGCTTTCAGTTCAGCGATCAGCTTGTCAGCATCCAGCTTGGCCTGCTGCTCTGCTTTGTTATGCTTAACGATATCACTGACCTGAGCTTTAACCTCTTCCAGTGGCTTAATAGCTTCTGCTTTATGCTCACTCACACGCAGCACGAAAGCGCGGTCGCCATCGACAGTAATAATGTCAGAGTTACTGCCCGGCGCACCGTTCACACCCACCAGACCACCGTCAAAAATAGCATTGGCAACAGGTTTAAAATTAAGCTCTTGCGGCAGGCTGTCACGGCTAAACCAGCCCGTTTCAACGGCTTTTGTCCCGGCGACTTGCTCAGCACCCGCCAGAGATTCATTATCGTTGCTTGCGGCTTCGCTCACCTTCTGTTGCAGGGCATACCAGGCATCCAGTGCCTTATCCTGCTTCACTTTCGCGGCGATCTCGTCATGAACATCGCTCAGCGGTTTAGCTTTTGCAGGCTGAATGTCATCAAGACGAACAACCAGGAAGCCAACAGAAGATTTGATCACGCCTGACAGTTGGCCTTTGTCTTTCAGACCTGAATTTTTCAGTTCATCAGGTGTGGTGGCCGGCTCCAGCCACCCCATATCACCGCCGTTACGGGCAGAGATAATGTCAGTGGATTTTTCTTTCGCCAGTGCGGCAAAATCTGCCCCTTTGCTCAGTGCGTCCAGCACGGCTTTAGCGTCATCTTCTGTTTTGGTCTGAATAACGCTATAGCGATTACGTTGCGGCTGCGTGAACTGATCCATGTGCTGATCATAGTAAGACTGAATATCCGCGTCGCTGACGTCCTGCTGCATATTGGCTGCATCCAGCTTGATATAGCTGACACGGAACTGCTCCGGGGAGACAAAGCGGGTTTTATTCTGCTCATAGAAGCCGGCGATCTCCTGATCGCTTACGGTCTGTTTTGCCGCCAGCGCATTCACGTCGATCAGCGCCTGACGCACAACGCGCTGCTGGGAAACCAGCGCCGCCAGTTCATCCGTCTCACCTTTGAGCATGAAGTCAGTACCCGCAATCGCGTTGATCAGTTGCTGAGAGGTCAGTTGGTTGCGCAGCGCCTGTGCATACTGATCTGCATTCATCCCCATCTGGTTGACGATGCCGTTGAAACGGTCGTTATCGAATTTACCGTTGGTCTGGAAAGCCTGGGTGGAGAAAATCGCTTTCTTAACCTGCTCATCGCTGATGCCCAGGTGCAGGTTATGCGCGTACTGGTCCAGCAGTGCTTCGTCGATAAGGCGGTTCAGTACCTGCTGACGCATGGATTTGATATAGTTTTCATTCGCGGCCAGCTCTGAGAACTGGTCACCCAGCTGCTGCTGCATACGATTACGTTCACTGGCAACCGCATTTTCGAATTGTGCGCGACCAATCTCCTGGTCATTTACCTTTGCGGCATAATTATTGTTACCGCCAATAAGGTAGCTACTGACGCCGGTCAAAATGAACGACACGATAATGACGCCGAAAATGATCTTGAGCACGATGCTGTTTGCTGCCGTGCGTAAATTGTCCATCATGGTGTAACAACACTCCGCTGTAGGTGACTGTAGACCTCTCGCAGTCACTCAGTTTCCCGACGCTGCGTATAGGGTCGTATTTTGACAAGAAAAGGGGGCAATTGTCAGCCCACAACTCGCAGAAACTCAGATAAGAGTGACTGAATAAATAAAAAAGGCACATCTCTCGATGCGCCCTTGTACTTTTCACCTCCCACAGGGAAGCGATCAGTTAACCGCGTCTTTCAGTGCCTTGCCAGCGCGGAAGCCCGGAACCTTAGCTGCGGCGATAGTGATTTCTTTGCCGGTCTGAGGATTGCGACCTGTACGCGCAGCACGCTCTTTAACAGCAAAAGTACCAAAACCTACCAGCGCTACATCGTCCCCTTCTTTCAGAGATTCAGTAACAGAAGCAATTAAAGCATCTAACGCACGTCCAGCAGCCGCTTTAGAGATATCAGCCCCCGCGGCAATCTTGTCTATCAGTTGAGATTTATTCACTCTTCTCTTCCTCTCTTTATAATTTATATCGCGCCTGAGTCCTTCACAGCGCGACCGCGCAGCAGTTATATCAGGCCTGTCATGCCCTTACAACACCAGTTGATGATGACACACCCAACCAGCAATCTAAATTAGCTATACAAAAAAAGACTGGCAAGTCCGAAATGCCTTACCAGCCTTGTTTTTATCAACGCTCTTTGCGCGCGGTCACTATTTTGCGGTCGCGACCTGCATACCAAACGGTTCGTTTTGCAATGCCAGGGCCAGAACCTCGTCAATGCGCTTAACCGGATGGATGTCCAGGTCGGCAATGACGTTTTCCGGAATTTCCTCAAGATCGCGTTTGTTCTCGTAAGGAATTAGCACGGTTTTGATCCCGCCACGGTGCGCCGCCAGCAGTTTTTCTTTCAGGCCGCCAATCGGCAGAACCTGGCCACGCAGAGTAATTTCACCCGTCATCGCCACATCAGCACGTACCGGGTTGCCTGTCAGGCAAGAAACCAGCGCGGTACACATCGCGATACCGGCGCTCGGGCCATCTTTCGGCGTAGCCCCTTCCGGTACGTGAACGTGAATATCGCGTTTTTCGTAGAAATCCCCGTTAATACCGAGTTTTTCCGCCCGTGCACGCACCACGGTCAGCGCAGCCTGGATAGATTCCTGCATAACTTCACCGAGCGAACCGGTATAAGTCAACTTGCCTTTGCCCGGTACGCACGCGGTTTCGATGGTCAGCAGGTCGCCGCCGACTTCGGTCCACGCCAACCCGGTTACCTGACCTACACGGTTTTCGTCATCCGCGCGGCCATAGTCAAAGCGCTGAACGCCCAGGTAATCATGCAGATTGTCCCCGTTAATCTCGATGTGTTTCAGTGTCGGATCCATCAGCAGCTGTTTCACCGCTTTACGGCACAGTTTCGAGATTTCACGCTCAAGGCTACGCACGCCTGCTTCACGGGTGTAATAACGGATGATGCCGACAATGGCGCTGTCATCCACGGTCAGTTCCGTCGGTTTGAGCGCATTACGTTCGATCTGTTTCGTCAGCAGATGCTGTTTAGCAATATTCAGCTTCTCATCTTCCGTGTAACCGGAAAGACGGATGACTTCCATACGATCGAGCAGCGGTGCCGGAATGTTCATGGAGTTAGATGTCGCGACAAACATGACATCGCTGAGATCGTAATCCACTTCCAGATAGTGATCGCTAAATGCAACGTTCTGTTCCGGATCAAGCACTTCCAGCAGAGCAGATGCTGGATCGCCACGCATGTCTGAAGACATTTTGTCGATCTCATCGAGCAGGAACAGCGGGTTTTTCACGCCCACTTTGGCCATTTTCTGGATCAGTTTGCCTGGCATGGAGCCAATATAGGTACGACGGTGACCGCGAATTTCCGCTTCGTCACGCACGCCGCCCAGCGCCATACGGATGTACTTACGTCCTGTCGCTTTGGCGATGGACTGACCCAGAGAGGTTTTACCCACCCCCGGCGGTCCAACCAGACACAGGATTGGGCCTTTGAGTTTGTTCATACGGCTTTGTACAGCGAGATACTCAAGGATGCGGTCTTTGACACGCTCAAGGCCATAGTGGTCGGTATCGAGCACTTCCTGCGCCTGACGCAGGTCTTTTTTCACTTTGCTGCGCGCATACCACGGAACCTGAATCATCCACTCGATATAACCGCGGACCACGGTAGCTTCCGCAGACATCGGGGACATCATTTTCAGTTTCTGCAGTTCGGCTTCGGCCTTCTCTTTTGCCTCTTTTGGCATTTTGGCCGCGTCGATTTTGCGTTTCAGCGCTTCGTTTTCATCCGGCGCGTCATCCATCTCGCCGAGTTCTTTCTGAATGGCCTTCATCTGCTCGTTCAGATAGTACTCGCGTTGAGATTTCTCCATCTGTTTTTTGACGCGATTACGAATGCGCTTCTCGACCTGCAGCAGGTCGATTTCCGATTCCATCATCGCCATCAGATATTCCAGACGTTCATTAACGTCGGACATCTCCAGAACGGACTGTTTGTCGGCCAGTTTCAATGGCATATGCGCGGCAATGGTATCGGCCAGACGCGCAGGGTCGTCAATGCTGTTCAGCGAAGTCAGCACTTCCGGTGGGATTTTTTTGTTGAGCTTGATATAGCCTTCAAACTGGCTGATGGCAGTGCGTACCAGCACTTCCTGCTCGCGCTCATCAATGGCCGGGGAATCGAGATATTCCGCTTTAGCCGTGAAATGTTCGCCATTATCCGACAGCGTGGTAATGCGCGCGCGCTGCAGACCTTCCACCAGCACTTTGACAGTGCCGTCAGGCAGTTTCAGCATCTGCAGAATAGAGGCCACGGTCCCGACGGTGAAAAGATCGTTTACACCCGGCTCATCCGTTGAGGCTTCTTTCTGTGCAACCAACATGATTTTTTTATCATGGTCCATGGCCGCTTCAAGACAACG
Organism: Citrobacter sp. BDA59-3; assembly: GCF_015167655.1. Lineage (NCBI taxonomy): Bacteria > Pseudomonadati > Pseudomonadota > Gammaproteobacteria > Enterobacterales > Enterobacteriaceae > Citrobacter > Citrobacter sp. BDA59-3. The sequence continues at coordinate 1,145,637 of NZ_CP063427.1, read as the reverse complement.
GATAGATTTTTCCCGCCCTACAAACAGGGGTATGACCATGTGCGGATAAACCACCACATCGCGCAACGGCAATACGGGGATTTCAATGCGTTCAGAACGCTCAGGATTCATAGAGCTCTCTCTTAGTTTAATGTCCGCCAGGTAATCCGGTGACGTGACTGTGCAACACGCACCATTAACATGTAAAGCAGTATATGGGGATGTTTCCCACACATTCAACGGCGAGAATCAGGAAAAATAAAAGGGGAGATAAAATCCCCCCTTTTTCATTAACTGTATGTATGGATTGGTGAATTATTCACCAGATGCCTGTTGCGCTTCGTGCTTACCGTAGATCAACAGCGGCTTGCTTTGCCCGGCAATCACGGACTCATCAATAACCACTTTGTCGACCTCTTCCAGAGACGGCAGATCATACATGGTGTCCAGTAACGCCGCTTCGACGATGGAACGCAGACCACGCGCCCCCGTTTTACGCACCATCGCTTTCTTCGCGATAGCGGTCAATGCTTCGTCACGGAACTCCAGATCCACACCTTCCAGATTGAACAGCGCCTGATACTGTTTGGTCAGGGCGTTTTTCGGCTCTTTCAGGATCTGAATCAGCGCTTCTTCGCTCAGCTCGTTGAGGGTTGCCACCACCGGCAGACGACCAATAAATTCCGGGATCAGACCAAATTTGATCAGATCTTCCGGCTCAACCTGGGCCAGCAGTTCGCCTTCATTCGCTTTTTCGGATTTCGCTTTTACCGTCGCGCCAAAGCCGATACCAGAACCGGTTTCAACACGATGGGAAATCACTTTATCCAGACCGGCGAATGCGCCACCACAAATGAACAGGATCTTGGAGGTATCAACCTGTAAGAATTCCTGTTGCGGGTGTTTACGACCACCCTGCGGCGGCACGGCTGCCACGGTACCTTCGATCAGTTTCAGCAATGCCTGCTGTACGCCTTCACCGGATACGTCACGGGTGATAGACGGATTATCAGACTTACGCGAGATCTTATCGATCTCATCAATGTAGACGATGCCGCGCTGCGCTTTTTGTACGTCGTAATCGCACTTCTGCAACAGTTTCTGGATGATGTTTTCAACGTCTTCACCCACATAACCCGCTTCGGTCAGTGTGGTGGCATCCGCCATGGTAAACGGAACATCCAGCAGGCGCGCCAGTGTTTCAGCCAGCAGCGTTTTACCGGAACCGGTTGGCCCGATCAGCAGAATGTTACTTTTGCCCAGCTCAACACCATTGCTGGTGTCGCCGTTGCGCAGACGTTTGTAGTGGTTGTATACCGCGACGGCCAACACTTTTTTCGCCTGTTCCTGACCGATGACATAATCGTCAAGGTGATGGCGAATCTCGTGCGGGGTCGGCAGTGCACTGCGCTCGCGATGCGGCGCAACTTCTTTAATCTCTTCGCGAATAATGTCGTTACACAGATCAACACATTCGTCGCAGATATACACGGACGGCCCGGCAATGAGCTTGCGCACTTCATGCTGGCTTTTGCCGCAAAAAGAGCAGTACAACAGTTTGCCCGAACCATCTTTGCGTTTATCTGTCATGAGTCAAAACCTCTTTTCTGTTCTTTGTGCCGCACATGACGACGCAAATGCCATTCCAGGCGCAAAACGCTTGCCAGCGTAGTGCCGCTCGATATTCATTATAGCGGCACTACTCCGGCCTGAGCATTAATTACGATGGGTCAAAATTGAATCAACCAGACCGTATTCGACGGCTTCGTTCGCAGAGAGGAAACGGTCACGTTCTGTATCTCGTTCAATTTGCTCTAAAGATTGACCCGTATGGTGCGCCATGAGTTCGTTCATACGCCCTTTCACTTTCAGGATTTCACGGGCGTGGATCTCAATATCCGTCGCCTGCCCCTGGTAACCACCCAGCGGCTGGTGAATCATCACGCGTGAGTTTGGCAGGCAGAAACGCTTGCCTTTTGCTCCCGCCGTCAGCAGGAATGCGCCCATGGACGCGGCCTGGCCCATACAAATGGTGCTGACGTCAGGCTTAATAAATTGCATGGTGTCGTAAATTGACATTCCGGCGGTGATAACGCCACCCGGAGAGTTAATATACAGGTAAATATCTTTTTCCGGATTCTCCGCTTCCAGGAACAACATCTGCGCCACGATCAGGTTTGCCATGTGGTCTTCAACCTGACCCGTCATGAAAATGACACGTTCCTTAAGAAGACGGGAGTAGATATCAAAAGAGCGCTCACCGCGTGAGGTCTGTTCAATAACCATTGGCACCAGGGCCATATGGGGTGCAAAGGTATCTCGTTCGCCGCTGTATGACATGTCCGTCTCCTGGATCTAAAAATAAATAACCTGCTGTACTGATTGTACTTGAGTGAGCCAGGTCTGACTACGACCCCTCACGGACGGATTATCAGCCAGAGTGTTCACAGTCGATAGTCCCTTAATGGGGATGACCACACCTTATTTCAAGCATAACAACCTTTTGCTGTTACGCTAACACTGAAACGCCCTTTTAGCACACTTCTGATAACATCAATGCGATAAAAAAAGCCCGTCACCAGAAGGTGACGGGCTTATTGTTTACTCTTTATACCGGATGAGTAAATTAAGCCTGCTGGTTCATCAGTTCCTGGAAGCTGGTTGCTTTCTCAGTCACTTTTGCTTTTGCCAGTACAGCTTCAACAGCCTGTTCTTCCAGAGCGACGTTACGCATGTTATCGGTCAGCTCTTTGTTTTTGCTGTAGAATTCGATAACTTCGGTCGGATCTTCGTAAGCAGAAGCCATCTCTTCGATCAGGCCTTTTACGCGTTCTTCGTCAGCTTTCAGCTCGTTGGTGCGAATCACTTCGCCCAGCAGCAGACCGACGATCACGCGGCGTTTAGCCTGCTCTTCAAACAGCTCACGCGGCAGTTCCAGCGCTTGTTTCTCGTTACCACCGAAGCGCTGCGCAGCCTGACGACGCAGAACGTCGATTTCGCTGTCGATCAGGGCAGACGGGATTTCGATCTCGTTCGCTTTTACCAGACCTTCGATTGCCTGAGACTTGATGCGGTTACGCACTGCGCCTTTCAGCTCACGGTCCATGTTCTTACGTACTTCTGCACGCAGACCAGCAACAGAACCATCTTCAACGCCGAAACGTTTGATGAACTCTTCGGTCAGTTCCGGCAGCTCACGTTCTTCAACTTTTTTCAGGTTTATAACGAATTTCGCCGCTTTACCTTTCAGGTTTTCAGCGTGGTAGTCTTCCGGGAAGGTCACGTCGATGGTGAACTCGTCACCCGCTTTGTGGCCTTTGATGCCGTCTTCAAAACCTGGGATCATACGACCCTGGCCCATCGCCAGCACGAAATCAGTGGCTTTGCCGCCTTCGAACTCTTCACCGTCTACAGAGCCAGTGAAATCAACAGTCACACGGTCTTCCGCGTCAACAGCACCATCTTTATCTTTCCAGGTTGCTTGTTGTTTACGCAGGGTGTCCAGCATAGTGTCAACGTCAGCGTCGGTCACTTCTACAACCGGTTTTTCAACTTCGATAGTTTCCAGGCCTTTCAGCTCAACTTCCGGATAAACTTCGAATTCTACGGAGTAGGTAAAGTCTTCGCCCAGTTTGTATTCGCCCGGAACATAGTTCGGTGCGCCAGCCGGGTTGATTTTTTCCTGAATGATCGCGTCAATAAAGTTGCGGCTCATCAATTCGCCCAGTACGTCCTGACGTACGGAAGCGCCATAACGCTGAGCAACGACATTCATCGGTACTTTGCCTTTACGGAAGCCGTCAATACGTACTTTCTTCGCTACGTTAACCAGCTCGCTCTTCACAGCGGTCTCGATGCTGTCAGCAGCGATAGTAATCGTTACACGGCGCCCAAGGCCCTGAGTGGTTTCAACTGAAACTTGCATCTTGTTACCTCAAAAAATCACAGTGCTCGGTCAACTCTACTCTGGAAGCTGTCATAGGGCTTCGCAGAACCGGGATGCTCTCTCAAATCAGATATACATTCCCTGTCACCAGAATCATCCCGAAGACGTTCATATATAAAGACGCGGCATTATAGCGGCATCACTTTAGTGAGTCGAGAACGGGAACGCCGCATTGTTGCGCCATTTTTCACAATTCCGAGGTAATTTTGACCTAAAAATTGCGCTTCTCGCTCAAAACTCAGACAAAACAAAACGGCCCGCAGGCCGTTTTTACTTAAACTGTACGCAACATACTGGAAAAGCTCAGGCAGTTGCAAATGCGTTTTACGCGATGCTGCCTGCTCCCCTGCATGGCGGCGAGGCGAAAACGGTGTCCTGCAGACCTTCCCACTCCTTAATCGTGTAGGTATGCAGAGCCAGTGCATGAACGGTGGACGAGAGTTCCGCCGCAAGGGTGCCGTAGATCATACGGTGACGGTTGAGGAAACGCTCCCCGGAAAAGCGGTCACTGACCAGCACAACTTTGAAATGGCTTTCGGAACCGGCCGGTACATTGTGACGATAGCTTTCATCAACAACTTCGAGGAACACGGGTTCAAACGCTGCCCTTAATTTATCTTCTATCTGCTCACGTATCATCATGAAAGGACTCCTCCGACAACGCTGAGATGCGACCCATCCCTTTAAATGTTAGCCGCTTTTATCGTGTTCATAACAAGAAAACAACAAAAATTTAGCTTTCGTCCTATTTTCTCATTCAAAGGTATGAACTCTACTGAAAAGGTCAAAAATGACGTCATGTTCTACAGAGCAAATCGTTCGTGCGGTTAAAAAAAGCACAAGGCGATGAATTTACATGCATTGAGGACTTCCCCTTGTTGACGGCGATGTTATGATGGCAAGAATTTTCCCTATCTAAGCTTAAGATCCACTGAGAGCCTGAACATGTTAAAAAAACTTCTCTTCCCATTGGTCGCTTTATTTATGCTGGCCGGGTGCGCCACCCCGCCAACCACTCTTGAAGTGTCACCGAAGATTACGCTGCCACAGCAGGATCCTAGCCTGATGGGCGTTACAGTGAGCATCACTGGCGCAGACCAGCGTCCTGACCAGGCACTGGCAAAAGTCACTCGCGATAACCAACTGGTTACCCTAACGGCATCCCGCGACCTGCGCTTCTTGCTACAAGAAGTGTTGGAAAAACAAATGACTGCACGCGGTTATATGATCGGCCCAAGCGGTGCGGCTAACCTGCAAATCATTGTTAACCAGCTGTATGCCGATGTTTCTCAGGGCAACCTGCGTTACAGCATTGCCACGAAAGCGGATATTGCGATCATCGCAACCGCAGCTAATGGCAATAAAATGACGAAAAACTACCGCGCCAGCTATAACGTTGAAGGCGCACTCCAGGCGACTAACGACAAGATCACGAATGCCGTTAACAGCGTGTTGACCGACACCATCGCGGATATGTCTCAGGACACCACAATTCATCAGTTCATCAAGCAGAACACGCGTTAAGTTCCGCACGCTGGCCCGGTTCGCCGGGCCAGTACTCAACCATGTCCAGTCATTACCTTCGTATATTTCAGCAACCCAAATCAGCCATTCTGCTGATGCTGGGCTTCGCCTCAGGTTTACCACTGGCGCTGACATCCGGTACGCTCCAGGCGTGGATGACAGTAGCTAACGTCGATCTGAAAACCATCGGTTTCTTCTCGCTTGTCGGCCAGGCCTATGTTTTTAAATTTCTCTGGTCGCCAATGATGGACCGCTATACCCCGCCCTTCCTTGGCCGACGCCGCGGTTGGCTACTCCTGACACAACTGGGTTTACTTGTCGCGGTCGCTGCGATGGGCTTTCTTGAGCCAGGCAGTCATTTGCGATGGATGGCAGGTCTGGCCGTCGTTATCGCTTTTTGTTCTGCTTCACAGGACATTGTTTTCGATGCGTGGAAAACGGATGTGCTACCGGCAGAGGAGCGCGGAACCGGAGCGGCAATCAGCGTACTGGGTTATCGCTTAGGCATGTTAGTGTCTGGCGGTCTGGCGCTGTGGCTGGCGGACCGCTGGCTCGGCTGGCAAGGCATGTACTGGCTGATGGCCGGACTGTTGATCCCGTGCATTATCGCAACGTTGCTGGCCCCTGAACCGACCGACGCTATCCCGGCACCGCGTTCACTGGAGCAAGCCGTTGTCGAACCGCTGCGTGATTTCTTCGGTCGCAATAATGCCTGGCTTATCTTGCTATTGATTGTCCTTTATAAGCTTGGTGACGCGTTCGCGATGAGCCTGACCACCACCTTTCTGATTCGCGGCGTCGGGTTTGATGCCGGTGAAGTGGGCGTAGTCAACAAAACCCTTGGGCTTATCGCCACTATTATTGGCGCACTCTGGGGCGGTGTATTAATGCAACGCTTGTCGCTGTTTCGCGCGTTGCTGATTTTCGGTCTGCTGCAAGGCATTTCGAATGCGGGATACTGGCTGCTTGCCGTGACGCCGAAAGATATGATCAGCATGGCGTCAGCGGTTTTTCTGGAAAACCTCTGCGGCGGTATGGGCACGTCTGCCTTCGTTGCGCTGCTGATGACACTGTGCAACAAGTCCTTTTCTGCCACCCAGTTTGCCCTGCTTTCCGCGTTATCTGCTGTTGGTCGGGTTTACGTTGGGCCGCTGGCAGGCTGGTTTGTTGAAGCCCATGGCTGGTCGATGTTTTACCTGTTCTCTATCGCGGCTGCCCTGCCAGGTCTGTTGATGCTGCTGCTCTGTAAAGAGACGCTTGAATTCACGCAGCGCACAGAACGTTTTATGCCACGCACTGAGTTTGCCAAAGCCTACCGCCTGGCATTACGCCTGCTTTCTACTGGCTGTCTGTTACTGGGTTTCTGGCTGGTCATCCTGATAGTGAACGCCAGCGGATGGGTCCATATCGACATTGGCAGTACGTTGCTGGAATTCGGCGCATTACTGGCGCTGGTGGGTATTGTCTATGGCGGATTATTAGATTTTCTGGCGCTACGCAAAACACGTGTTGTCTGAAAGCGCCAGCATCGCTGGCGCTCGCACAGTGATTAATTGAAAAAATAGAGCCACTTAATCACGTAACTGTATAACGGTGGCAGGATGATAAGCCCGACGACATTGACCATCGGCGGCAACTGCTTGAGAAACAAGATAGGCAACATGATCAGTTTCACGACGCCATTAAAGGGTATTGCGTACCACTGATGTAGATTACTGCGCACCAGCCACCAGACAGGGTAAGCAATCACCGCAGTAAACATACAGACCCGCGCAACGCCCGCACTCGCTGGCGGATAGTGATACAGTAGCGCGTAGATGTGGAACAACGGGACCGCCATAATGACCCATGAAAGTAGCCAGAAGAAAATATGGCTTATGCGTGCGAGAAGTGCCTTACGTTCGTAGCACGCCAGCAACACAGGCGCCCCCCATAAGTACAGGATCACAATCCCCACCATGGTTACCGCCTGCCAGACCAAATGTTCATCAGCCCGCACCTGGATATAAAGAGCGAATCCCCAGAACCAGATAGCGATCAGCGCCCCCCAGGAGACGGCTGGAGTGGGAGTCGAAAGGAGCCGGAGCAGCGCCGGGTTAACCCGTTCCAGCAACTGTGGATAAGCATTTTTGATCTCAGCCACCTGATTCAACAGCCCCTGAACAAAATCCGGAATGAGTCGCGCCCACCAGGGTAAATGCGCTATTTCGCCACTAAGGATTCGCCAGGCCAGACGGCTCTGTCGATCCAGGCTAGCCTGTCGGCGCAAATAGTCCCAATGATGGTCCGCAGCAGTCGCCTCAATTTGCGTTTCCAGGGCGTGAACGATCCAATAAGGCAGTTGGGAATCGCGATACCCACCCAGATCCCATCCCATAATGTCCGACACATTGTTCACCAGACTCCGGGAAATGCCCGGTCGTTGACTCAACGCCTGGGCCAGCTCAAGGCTAAACACCCGTCGGGCTTCCAGAGCATCGGGCAGGCGATGATCAAGATAGAATCGCAGCGCATTGAGCGCGTCACTTTCATCAGCAAGTAACTGAACGGAAAAGCGCTCGGCATCCTCCTCAAGGGTTTCTCGCTGCCAGTCAGGCTGCGGTGGGAGCGCTGGCTGCACGGACTCTTGTGATTCAGCTTGCGGTAACTCAGACAACGCCCGGTCCAGATTGATGACCGCTTTCACATTGTCATCGTCCAGCCAGATTATCTCGCCTTTTGCGAATGCTTTCGCCGCATCGAACGCTTCACGCAGTAGCTGGTAGCCTTGCGGATCCTGATCGGGACGATGCATCTTAAGCTCTCGCGCGTATGCCCGGCGAATGGTGGATTCATCGGTTGTTGGTTCGATGCCCAGTGTTTCCCACATTGTCGACATCACTTACATCCCATCATCAAATTGGTTGAGCACCTGACGCAATTCATCCCGCGCATCGGCAATCATACGTACATCCTGGCGATCAAGTGACTGTTCAAACAGGCTGGTATAGTGATCGATAATTTGTCGCCGCTCCCCAAGATGCCGTTCGTAACAACGAGAAGCCTCTGCCAGTAAATGACGATTTTCTGGCACATCACGGGGATGCATTTTCAGGCCATCAAGCTGGCGAAGACGTTCACGTATCTCCTCTTCGCTGAGCTGGCCGGGCACTTTTTCAATGACCAGGGTTGATGCGGTCTCTTCACCCTGAACTTTACATTCAACCTCAAGAATGCCGTCCAGCGTATAGGTAAAGCGGATGTCAGCGCTCACATCACCAGCTTTACGACGCGGAACATTAATCTTCATTTTGTCCAGCAACAGATTGTCGCTGACCCGACGGGCTTCCCCCTGGTAAACTTCTATCTCCAGATACTGTTGATTATCAAACAGTGTGCTCACGGTTTTCATCACGCTCACCGGTACAAAGGCGTTGCGTTCAATAATCGGCAGGAAATGGCCGGTATCGATTTTGTCGCCAGTTCTGCGTGAAACCTCGATCCCCAGGGAATAAGGCATGACATCGGTCAGGACAATATCATCCAGCGCGCATGCCTGGGCAATCAGTCCGGCCTGAACACCGGCACCCAAGGCCACCACTTCATCGGGGTTTAATTCGCTACGCGGGAAGCGCCCGAACATGCGGGTCGCCATCTGACGAACAATCGGCATCCGGGTGGCGCCCCCCACCAGAATGACATGGTCGAGGTGTTCGGGGTCGAAATGCGCATCCTGCAAAGCCTGTACAACCGGTTTTTTTAGCCGCGTGAGAAGTGAGGCGGCACAACCAGCAAAGGTCTCAGCCGTTAATGTCCAACAGTACTCTTCACCGTTATAACTGAGCGTTGCGCTGGTCTCATCCTGCTGGCTCAGTGCGCATTTGAACGCTTCGGCAATCCGGGTTAACTCCGCCGCACACTCTGTATTCGAATGAGCTAGCGCAGGGTAACGCTCCTGCATCCATTGACGAATAGCCTGGGTAAAATCATCGCCACCAAGCCAGGCATCGCCGCTGCTGGCGCGAACTTCAATCACCCCTTCAAACATATCGACGATGGAGACATCGAAGGTGCCGCCGCCGAGATCGAAAATCAGGAATTTTTGCTCGCGATTATCCGCAAGCCCATATGCCAACGATGCCGCGGTGGGTTCATTCAGCAAGCGCTCAACCTCAAGCCCGGCCAGTCTTCCAGCCGCTTTAACCGCTTTACGCTGAACGTCATTAAAATAAGCCGGTACGGTGATGACGGCGCGAGAAACAGTGCCACCCAGCGCAACTTCCGCGTCAGTCTTCAGTTTACGTAGCACCAATGCCGACAGCTCTTCTGCCCGGAACCGGCGTGCCCCCAGACTCCACGTCTTATCTGTTCCCATGTAGCGTTTGAAACTGGCAATGGTCAGGTGAGGATGACTGACCAGTCGCGCTTTCGCCGCTTCACCCACCAGCAGACTACCGTCATCGTCCAGTCCAACCACTGAGGGGGTCAATCGTTCGCCCAGCGCGCCCGTGAGCAACTGTGGGTTTTCACCGTCAAACCACGCGACTGCACTGTTCGATGTTCCCAGATCTATCCCAATAATTGGCGAGTCGTTTCCTGTTATGGCCATTTCCATCCCTTAGTCACTGATAAAAAAGCAAAAACGAATCGCAATATAATAATCAGCAAGTTATGCGGATTCGCTTTAGATATTACCTTTCAGTTATTATTTCGTTCAATAAACAAACAACCTAAAAATATCCAACGTACGAATATTTATCGAAAGGGGAAGAAAATTTCTTTAATTATTTTGTGCGGTATTAATTAAGGGTTACTCTTGAACGATTCAGCACGGTTATTAATTATATGTTTCCAGTAATGTTCAATAAATGCTGAAATATTGTTAAGCAATTGTTTATGATTTTGATTGGTTATACCAATTTACCCGCCCCCTTATTGTATTCCTGGGATTTCGTTATAACCTTAATGGCAGGCTGTGCGAACACCCGATTTTACAGGTTGTTGCATTTCGTGTGACATAATCGGCAGAACCCAGTAACACCATACTGACACTACGCCATTCATGTTTACAGTAATGTAACCTTCCCGTAAAATGCCCGCACACTTTAAACGCCACCAGATCCCCGTGGAATTGAGGTCGGTAAATGAGACTCAGGAAATACAATAAAAGTTTGGGATGGTTGTCATTATTTGCAGGCACGATTTTACTCAGTGGCTGTGATTCTGCACTACTTGACCCCAAAGGACAGATTGGACTGGAGCAACGTTCGCTGATACTGACGGCATTTGGCCTGATGTTGATTGTCGTTATTCCCGCCATCTTGATGGCCGTTGGTTTCGCCTGGAAGTACCGTGCAAGCAATAAAGATGCGAAGTATAGCCCTAACTGGTCACACTCCAACAAAGTTGAAGCTGTGGTCTGGACGGTGCCGATTCTGATCATCCTGTTCCTTGCTGTACTCACCTGGAAAACTACCCACTCGCTCGAACCGAGCAAACCGCTGGCGCATGACGAAACACCTGTCACCATTGAAGTTGTCGCCATGGACTGGAAATGGTTCTTCATCTACCCGGAACAAGGCATTGCTACCGTGAATGAAATCGCCTTCCCGGCGAACACTCCGGTGGAATTCAAGGTGACCTCCAACTCCGTGATGAACTCGTTCTTTATCCCGCGTCTGGGCAGCCAGATCTACGCGATGGCGGGTATGCAGACCAAACTGCATCTTATCGCCAATGAAGCCGGTACCTACGACGGTATCTCCGCCAGCTATAGCGGACCAGGCTTCTCCGGTATGAAGTTCAAAGCTATCGCCACGCAGGACCGCGCAGCGTTCGACCAATGGGTCGCTAAAGTGAAACAATCTCAGAACACCATGGCTGACATGGATGCTTACGAGAAAGTTGCCGCACCAAGCGAATACAATAAGGTTGAATACTTCTCCAGCGTGAAACCCGATTTGTTTAAAGACGTTATCAACAAATTTATGGGCCACGGCAAGAGCATGGACATGACCCAGCCAGAAGGTGAGCACGCCTCGCATGAAGGTATGGAAGGCATGGACATGAGCCACGCGGAAGCCTCTCACTAAAGGGGTCGAGGAAGAATACGATGTTCGGAAAACTTACACTGGATGCAGTGCCGTACCATGAACCCATTATCATGGTCACGATTGCTGCGATTATCGTCGGGGGACTGGCGGTAGTCGGTCTGCTCACTTACTTCAAAAAGTGGGCATGGCTGTGGAATGAATGGTTTACCTCTGTAGACCACAAACGTCTTGGCATTATGTATGTTGCGGTTGCAGTCGTTATGCTGCTGCGTGGCTTTGCAGACGCCGTGATGATGCGTAGTCAGCAGGCGCTGGCTTCTGCCGGGGAAGCAGGTTTCCTGCCACCTCACCACTACGATCAGATTTTCACCGCTCACGGTGTGATCATGATCTTCTTCGTGGCGATGCCATTCGTTATCGGTCTGATGAACCTCGTGGTTCCGCTACAGATCGGCGCGCGTGACGTGGCGTTCCCGTTCCTGAACAACCTGAGCTTCTGGTTCACGGTTGTCGGTGTGATTCTGGTTAACATCTCTCTGGGCGTCGGTGAGTTCGCGCAGACGGGTTGGCTGGCTTATCCGCCGCTGTCGGGAATTGAATACAGCCCTGGTGTCGGGGTCGATTACTGGATCTGGGCACTCCAGCTCTCTGGTATCGGTACGACGCTGACCGGTATCAACTTCTTCGTAACGATTCTGAAGATGCGTGCGCCGGGCATGGGTATGTTCAAGATGCCAGTCTTTACCTGGGCATCTCTGTGCGCCAACGTCCTGATTATCGTCTCGTTCCCCATTCTGACCGTGACCATCGCGCTGTTGACCCTCGACCGTTATATCGGTACCCATTTCTTTACCAACGATATGGGCGGCAACATGATGATGTACATCAACCTGATTTGGGCCTGGGGCCATCCGGAAGTGTACATCCTGGTTCTGCCGGTATTCGGGGTATTCTCCGAAATCGCAGCGACCTTCTCGCGTAAACGTCTGTTTGGTTACACTTCGCTGGTATGGGCGACCATCTGTATTACCATCCTGTCGTTCATCGTCTGGCTGCACCACTTCTTTACGATGGGTGCAGGCGCGAACGTAAACGCCTTCTTTGGTATTACGACGATGATCATCGCTATCCCGACCGGGGTGAAGATCTTCAACTGGCTGTTCACCATGTACCAGGGTCGCATCGTGTTCCACTCTGCGATGCTGTGGACCATCGGCTTTATCGTCACCTTCTCGGTGGGCGGTATGACCGGCGTTCTGCTGGCGGTGCCGGGTGCGGACTTCGTCCTGCACAACAGTCTGTTCCTGATTGCCCACTTCCATAACGTGATTATCGGCGGTGTGGTGTTCGGTTGCTTCGCAGGCCTGACCTACTGGTGGCCGAAGGCATTTGGCTTCACGCTGAATGAAACCTGGGGCAAACGCGCATTCTGGTTCTGGATCATTGGCTTCTTCGTGGCATTTATGCCGCTGTATGTGCTGGGCTTTATGGGTATGACCCGTCGCCTGAGCCAGCAGATTGATCCGCAGTTCCACTCGATGCTGGTGATTGCAGCCTGCGGTGCGGCACTGATTGCTATCGGTATCCTCTGCCTGCTGATTCAGATTTACGTGTCTATTCGCGACCGCGACCAGAACCGTGACCTGACCGGTGACCCGTGGGGTGGCCGTACGCTGGAATGGGCGACTTCTTCTCCGCCGCCGTTCTATAACTTCGCTGTGGTTCCTGAGATTCACGAACGTGATTCCTTCTGGGAAATGAAAGAAAAAGGCGAAGCGTACAAGCAACCGGCGCATTATGAAGAAATTCATATGCCGAAAAACAGCGGTGCGGGCGTTGTGATTGCCGCCTTCGCAACGGTGTTTGGTTTCGCGATGATCTGGCACATCTGGTGGATGGCGATTGTTGGCTTCGCCGGCATGATCATTACCTGGATTGTGAAAAGCTTCGACGAGGACGTGGATTACTACGTACCGGTTGCAGAAATCGAAAAACTGGAAAAACAGCATTTCGATGAGATTTCTAAGGCAGGGCTGAAAAATGGCAACTGATACTTTAACGCATGCGAATGCCCACGCGCACGAACATGGGCACCATGATGCAGGCCCGACTAAGGTATTTGGGTTCTGGATCTACCTGATGAGCGACTGCATTTTGTTCTCATGCCTGTTTGCTACCTATGCCGTTCTGGTGAACGGCACGGCGGGTGGCCCGACTGGCAAGGACATCTTCGAGCTGCCGTTCGTCCTGGTAGAAACCGCACTGCTGTTATTCAGCTCCATCACCTACGGCATGGCGGCGATCGCCATGTACAAAAACAACAAAAGCCAGGTTATTTCCTGGCTGGCACTGACCTTCTTGTTCGGTGCCGGGTTCGTAGGCATGGAGATTTATGAATTCCATCACCTGATCGCAGAAGGTATGGGTCCGGACCGCAGTGGCTTCCTATCCGCGTTCTTCGCGCTGGTCGGCACCCACGGTCTGCACGTAACCTCGGGTCTGGTATGGATGGCAGTGCTGATGTTCCAGGTTTCGCGTCGCGGCCTGACCAGCACTAACCGTACCCGTATCATGTGCCTGAGCCTGTTCTGGCACTTCCTGGACGTGGTGTGGATCTGTGTGTTCTCTGTAGTCTATCTGATGGGGGCGATGTAATGAGTCATTCAACGGAACATGGCGCTTCCCACGGTAGCGTAAAAACCTACATGACAGGTTTTATCCTGTCGGTCATCCTGACGGTTATTCCGTTCTGGATGGTGATGAGCGGCACGGCATCTCATGCTGCGATTCTGGGCACCGTACTGGTTACCGCGGTTGTGCAGATTCTGGTGCATCTGGTTTGCTTCCTGCACATGAACACGAAGTCCGATGAAGGCTGGAATATGACAGCTTTCGTCTTTACCGTGATTATCATCGCAATCCTGGTAGTCGGCTCCATCTGGATCATGTGGAACCTCAACTACAACATGATGGTTCACTAAGAGCGGCGAGTATGTTGAAGCAATACCTGCAAGTAACGAAACCTGGCATTATTTTTGGCAACCTGATCTCGGTGATCGGTGGGTTCCTGCTGGCCTCTAAAGGCCATATTGATTACCCGCTGTTCGTCTACACGCTGGTTGGCGTGTCTCTGGTTGTCGCCTCCGGTTGTGTATTTAACAACTACATTGACCGTGACATCGATAAGAAGATGGAGCGGACGAAAAACCGCGTGCTGGTCCGGGGCCTGATTTCGCCGAAAGTCTCGCTGGTTTACGCTGCCTTGTTGGGTATTGCTGGCTTCATGCTGCTGTGGTTTGGCGCGAATCCTCTGGCCTGCTGGCTGGGGGTGATGGGCTTTGTGGTGTATGTGGGCGTCTATAGCCTGTATATGAAACGCCACTCGGTCTACGGCACGCTGATCGGCTCGCTTTCCGGCGCAGCGCCTCCGGTGATTGGCTACTGTGCCGTCACCGGCGGGTTTGACAGCGGTGCGGCTATTCTGCTGGCGATTTTCAGCCTCTGGCAAATGCCTCATTCGTACGCCATCGCCATTTTCCGCTTTAAAGATTACCAGGCGGCAAACATCCCGGTACTGCCGGTGGTGAAAGGCATTTCGGTCGCCAAAAACCATATCACGCTCTATATCATCGCTTTTGCGGTCGCAACACTGATGCTCTCCCTTGGCGGTTACGCCGGGTATAAATATCTGGTGGTTGCCGCGGCCGTAAGCGTATGGTGGTTGGGTATGGCGCTGCGTGGCTACAAGGTGGAAGATGACAAAGTCTGGGCGCGTAAGCTGTTCGGCTTTTCCATCATCGCGATTACCGCGTTAAGCGTGATGATGTCAGTGGATTTTATGGTCCCTGACTCTCACAATCTGCTCGCGGCTGTCTGGTAACGGATAACACCTTTTAAAAGCCGGGGATAACCCGGCTTTTCTATGTCTGTCAGTTGGCTACAGCGTTCCACCTCCCCATAGCCCCCTCCCCTCGTCTCTTTACCGCGATATGGCCTTTATAATTCTTTCGCGGCACGTTTCCAGAGTCGGTCCGTTTCGGCTGGGTAGTTAATGTGTGCTGGCAGCGAAATAAATACCGTTCACAGCCTCGTAATATCTATTAAACAATCACCTATTTACCGCGCCAGGCGCCCCGCCTAAACTATGGCCTGTTTTTCGATTGAGGTGGTAATGAACGATTATAAAATGACGCCAGGTGAGTTGCGCGCAACCTGGGGTTTAGGGACTGTTTTTTCCCTGCGCATGCTTGGCATGTTTATGGTCCTGCCCGTTCTGACCACGTATGGCATGGCATTACAGGGTGCCAGCGAGGCGCTGATTGGTCTGGCGATTGGCATTTACGGCCTGGCACAGGCGGTGTTTCAAATTCCCTTTGGTCTGCTTTCAGACCGCGTTGGTCGCAAACCGCTTATCGTCGGTGGCCTCGCCATCTTTGTGATCGGCAGCATTATTGCGGCCCTCTCAGATTCCATCTGGGGCATTATTCTTGGGCGCGCGCTCCAGGGCTCCGGCGCCATTGCCGCCGCGGTGATGGCTCTGCTCTCTGATTTAACCCGTGAACAAAATCGCACGAAAGCCATGGCGTTTATTGGCGTCAGTTTCGGCGTGACCTTTGCTATCGCGATGGTGCTTGGCCCGATCATCACCCACACACTGGGTCTGCACGCTCTCTTCTGGCTGATTGCCGCGCTGGCGACCCTGGGTATCGCGTTAACATTGTGGGTGGTGCCAAAGAGCCACAACCACGTGCTTAACCGGGACTCCGGGATGGTAAAAGGCTGCTTTAGTCAGGTCATCGCCAGCCCAAAATTGCTGAAACTGAACTTCGGCATCATGTGTCTGCATATCCTGCTAATGTCCACCTTCGTCGCCCTGCCGGGCATGCTCGAAGCCGCCGGATTTGCCGCCCGCGATCACTGGAAAATCTACCTCGTTACGATGCTGGTGTCGTTTGTTTCCGTGGTGCCTTTTATTATTTATGCCGAAGTGAAGCGCCGCATGAAGCGGGTGTTTGTATTTTGCGTCGCGCTGCTGCTTATTGCGGAGATCGTGCTCTGGGGTGCGGGTCCCCATTTCTGGGAACTGGTGCTGGGGGTTCAGATTTTCTTCCTCGCCTTTAATCTGATGGAAGCCCTGCTGCCGTCGCTTATTAGCAAAGAAGCCCCTGCCGGATATAAAGGCACAGCGATGGGGATTTACTCCACCAGCCAGTTCCTTGGGGTGGCGATTGGCGGCGCGCTCGGTGGTTGGGTTGACGGCCTGTTCGACTCACAGACGGTCTTTCTGGCAGGCGCGCTGCTGTCCATGATCTGGCTGCTGGTCGCCGGAAGTATGCAGGAACCGCCCTATGTCAGTAGCCTGCGTATTGCCATACCGGAAGATGTCACGCCAGATGCCTCACTGCAGGCGCGGCTGCTGGCAACTAGCGGGGTAAGCGAAGTGCTGGTCGTCGCGGAGGAACGCAGCGCCTACGTCAAAATAGACAGCAAAGTCACCAACCGTTTCGAGGTTGAGCAAGCCATCAAAGGGGTATAAAAAAAGCGGGGAAATCCCGCTTTTTTATTAATCGCGGAAGTTTTTGAACTGGAAAGGCTGTCCCAGATTACCGCCGCGTACCAGCGCCATTGTCGACTGCAGATCGTCGCGGGATTTCCCGGTGACACGAATCTCTTCGCCCTGAATTTGCGTCTGTACTTTCAGTTTGCTGTCTTTAATCAGCTTAACGATTTTTTTGGCAACGGCGCTCTCAATGCCCTGCTTAAGTTTGGTTTCAACGAACCAGGTTTTGCCGCTGTGGACAAACTCTTCCGGAACATCAATTGATGTGCCTTCGATACCGCGTTTTAACAGCTTCGCACGCAGGATATCCAGCAATTGATTGACCTGAAAATCGGACTCACTGAGAACTTTGATCGTCTTATTCTGTTCATTCAGCTCAAAAGTGGCTTCAACGTTACGAAAATCGAAGCGTGTTTCGACTTCACGGATCGCATTTTCAACAGCGTTGCGGACTTCCTGAAGATCAACCTCAGAAACAATATCGAAAGATGGCATCTTTTCTTCTCCCTCAGTGTTTATTGCGATGCATAATACCCGCAACCAAGCATAACTCAACTTGTAATAGCTGAATGCAGTGCTGACGGCGCTATACTGTAAGCAGTGACACCTGGCGCAGTTGCAGGTGAGGAGGAATAATGAAAATTACCGTACTCGGATGCGGTGCTTTAGGGCAATTGTGGTTAACTGCTCTGTGCAAGCATGGACACGAAGTACAGGGTTGGTTGCGCGTACCGCAACCCTTTTGCAGTGTGAACCTGGTTGATGAAGACGGCTCCATTTTTAACGAATCCCTGACCGCGAACGATCCCGAATTTCTGGCGAGCAGCGACTTATTGTTGGTCACGCTTAAAGCGTGGCAGGTTTTTGACGCGGTAAGAGGTTTAGCGGCGATGTTGCCAGCCACCACACCCATTTTGCTGATTCATAACGGCATGGGCACGGTAGAAGAGCTGAAATCACTGTCGCAGCCCTTACTGATTGGCACCACGACGCACGCGGCGCGGCGCGACGGCAATGTCATTGTGCATGTTGCCAGCGGCACAACGCATATTGGCCCGGCGAGGCAGCAGGACGGCGACTTTAGCTATCTGGCGGATAGCTTGCAGGAGGTGCTTCCGGACGTGGCCTGGCACAACAACATTCGCCCGGCCCTCTGGCGCAAACTGGCGGTTAATTGCGTGGTGAATCCGCTGAGCGCGCTGGAAAATTGCCGAAACGGCGATTTACGTAACTTTCCCGATGAAATCAAAAAAATCACCCACGAGGTCGCTGCCGTTATCGAACGCGAAGGCCACCATATCTCGGCAGATGAGTTACTCAGCTATGTCTACCAGGTGATTGATAACACGGCGGATAATATTTCCTCAATGCTGCAGGACATTCGCGCCATGCGTCATACCGAGTGCGATTACATCACAGGCTACCTGCTCAAACGCGCCCGTGCCCATGGTATCGCGGTGCCGGAAAACGCCCGCCTGTATGACTTAGTGAAACGTAAGGAGAGTGAGTATGAGCGCATCAGCTCTGGTATGTCTCGCCCCTGGTAGTGAAGAGACCGAAGCGGTCACCACTATCGACCTGCTTGTTCGTGGCGGCATCAGCGTGACCACCGCCAGCGTTGCCAGTGACGGTAATCTTGCGATCACCTGCTCGCGTGGGGTCAAGCTGCTGGCAGATGCGCCGCTGGTCTCTGTGGCAGACGGTGATTACGACATTATCGTCTTACCGGGCGGAATTAAGGGGGCAGAATGTTTCCGCGACAGCCCACTGCTGGTAGAGACCGTACGGCAATTCCATGCCTCCGGACGTATCGTCGCGGCCATATGCGCAACGCCTGCGACCGTATTGGTGCCGCACAACCTGTTCCCGCTAGGCAATATGACCGGCTTCCCGGCGCTGAAAGAGAAAATACCGGCGGAGCAGTGGCAGGACAAACGCGTTGTCTGGGATCCACGCGTAAAACTGCTCACCAGTCAGGGGCCTGGCACGAGCATTGATTTTGGCTTAAAGATTATTGATCTGCTGGTCAGTGGGGAGAAGGCCCATGAAGTAGCGTCGCAGTTGGTCATTCCAGCCGGAATTTATAACTTTTACGGCGCTTAATTTGCCTGCTTAGCCCGCCAGGATTTCCCTGGCGGTGTCAGACATGCCGGGCTGCCTGTAGCCCGGACAAATCGCACAGTAATGCTTACGGTCGGTACACCTTCACATTCTCAAAGCCCTGCTCACGCAGATAGAGCGCCTGCAGGCGGCTCATCACCCCACGCTCACACCACAGTAACCAGGTTTTGCTCTGATCGAGGTCGCCGAATTTGGTGCTCAGCTTATAGAACGGCAGCGACACCACGTCGATACCTTCCACCGCCAGCGGTTTATCGTCCTGTTCGTCAATAGAACGGATATCGAGAATCACATCGTTCGGGCCAAATCCGCTGACCGTTTCGACCTCAACAACCGTTTCGCTGGTCTGCGCGGCGATATCACGAATATCGATATTGGAGGCTTCCGCAACCACACGATCCAGGATCTCGAAATCGAAATGTGCTTCTTCCGCTTCGATTTTGGCCTTCACGGCTTTCACCGTCGGGCTTTTCGAAATAACACCGCAATATTCCGGCATCGTACGGGCAAAATCTTCGGTACCGATTTCACGCGCCAGATCGATGATGTGCTCTTTATCGTAAGAGATCAGAGGACGCAGGATCAGGGTATCGGAGACATTATCAATCAGGCGCAGGTTGGTCAGCGTCTGGCTGGAGACCTGACCGAGCGCTTCACCCGTTACCAGCGCCTGCACACCATAGCGCTCGGCAACTTTGGATGCCGCACGCACCATCATGCGTTTGAGCACTACGCCCATCTGGCCGTCATCAACTTTTTCGAGGATCTCGCCAACCACTGGTTCAAAATTGATCGCCACAAAACGTACCCGGTGGGAGCTGCCAAAGCGGTTCCAAAGGTAATGCGCAACCTGACGCACGCCAATCTCATGCGCCGCGCCGCCAAGGTTAAAGAAGCAATAATGTACGCGACAGCCACGACGCATCAGCATGTAGCTGGAGACGCCGGAGTCGAAACCGCCGGAAATCAGCGACAGAACATCTTCCTGCGTACCAATCGGGAAACCACCGATGCCTTCGTAACGGCCTTTTACCAGCAGCAGGCGATCATCTTCGATCTCAAGATTCACGGTGACATCCGGGTGCGTCAGCTTCACGCGGGCGGACTCTACGTGCTGATTCAAACCGCCGCCGACGTAGCGTTCCACTTCAATAGAACTAAACTCGTGCTTGCCGCGACGTTTTACACGCACGCAGAACGTTTTGCCTTCGATCTGGTCGCGGTATTGCACCAGCGCTTTTTCGAAAATATCGTGCAAAGAGGTGAACGGGACATCTTCCACCTCCAGAATATGGTGAATACCCGGGATACGGGTCAGCGCGTCACGAATCACCAGACGTTGGTTTTCATCTTTGGCGCGCACTTCGATATTATCCCAGTGACGGACAACGGCGAGGGTCTCATCATACTGCTTAAGAACGTTACGAATGTTCCCGGTGAGAATTTTAATAAAGCGCAAACGCACAGATTGGCTTTTGATGGTGATTTCCGGGAACAATTTAATGATAAACTTCATGGCGGCAATGGTTCGTTGGTAAGCCCGACGGGGCTAGAAATGGAAAATAGTACAGCAGCCCTTATACACAAAATCATTCAAAATGCTTCGCGGCGGCAACTGAGTGAACCCAGAAGCTTACTCATGTAAGTGACTGGGGTGAACAAAGGCAGCCAACAAAGAAGCAGTTTGAAGGATGAAGTGTATACCGCGGCTGCCATCCAGGCGCGGAAGTATACCACCATCGCGAAGCTCCTGCGCATTTTGCATGACCATTGCGCGTTATTTGCTAAGCCTCACGACTTCGCTACCATATCGTAGTCGGTATCAATAAGAGTCAGACATTCACTATGCCAAAGAAAAACGACGCACCCGCCACATTTGAAACGGCGTTGAGCGAGCTGGAACAGATTGTTACCCGTCTTGAAAGCGGCGATCTTCCGCTGGAAGAGGCCCTTAATGAATTCGAACGCGGCGTACAGCTTGCCCGTCAGGGGCAAGTGAAACTCCAGCAGGCGGAACAGCGCGTACAGATTTTGCTGTCCGACAATGAAGAGGCACCTCTCACGCCGTTCACACCGGATAACGAGTAAATGGACTTTAGCCAACAATTACAGGCCTGTGTCGAACATGCCAACGATGCACTGCGGCGGTTTATTGCCCCTCTTCCCTTTCAGAACACTCCTCTGGTTGAGGCCATGCAGTATGGCGCATTATTAGGCGGTAAGCGCCTGCGTCCGTTCCTGGTCTATGCGACCGGCGGTATGTTCGGCGTCAGCCGGGAAACCCTGGATGCCCCTGCTGCAGCGGTTGAGTGTATTCACGCCTATTCGCTGATTCACGATGACTTGCCTGCCATGGACAACGATGATTTACGTCGTGGCCTGCCCACCTGCCACATCAAATTCGGCGAAGCCAATGCGATACTGGCCGGAGACGCGCTGCAAACGCTGGCGTTTACTATCCTCAGTGATGCGCCCATGCCAGAAGTGGCAACGCAGGACCGCCTTGCCATGGTACGCGAACTGGCGATTGCCAGCGGTGCTGCCGGTATGTGCGGAGGCCAGGCTCTGGATCTCGCCGCAGAAGGTCAGCAGGTCGATTTAGCCGCGCTGGAGCGCATTCATCGCCATAAAACGGGCGCATTGATTCGCGCGGCGGTAAGAATGGGTGCACTCAGTGCGGGTAATTCAGGACATCAATGGCTGCCGGTGCTGGATAAGTACGCCGAAAGCATCGGTCTGGCCTTCCAGGTTCAGGATGACATCCTGGATGTTGTCGGCGATACTGCGACACTTGGTAAACGCCAGGGTGCCGATCAGCAGCTCGGCAAAAGCACCTATCCTGCGTTACTGGGCCTTGAGCAAGCCCGGATTAAAGCCCGCGATCTGATTGCCGACGCTCGCCAGTCTCTGGATCTCCTGGCGGCGCAATCACTGGATACAACGGCACTGGAAGCACTGGCGAATTACATAATCCAGCGTGATAAATAAACAATACGCTCCGAATCGTCCGGGTTGCCGAAAGGCAAAAACATCGCCCAATGGATGACGAGCAACACGATGAGTCTCTGATGAGTTTTGATATAGCCAAATACCCGACCCTGGCACTTGTCGATTCCACTGCGGAATTGCGTTCGCTGCCAAAAGAGAGCCTGCCGAAGCTGTGCGATGAACTGCGTCGCTACCTGCTCGACAGCGTGAGCCGCTCCAGCGGACACTTCGCCTCCGGGCTTGGCACGGTTGAACTGACCGTGGCGCTGCATTATGTCTATAACACGCCATTTGATCAGTTAATCTGGGACGTTGGCCACCAGGCTTATCCGCACAAAATTCTTACAGGCCGACGCGATCGCATCGGTACTATCCGGCAGAAAGACGGCCTGCACCCTTTCCCGTGGCGCGGTGAGAGCGAATACGATGTGTTAAGCGTCGGTCACTCCTCCACATCCATCAGCGCGGGCATTGGTGTTGCCGTTGCCGCCGCGAAAGAGGGCAAACAGCGCCGCACCGTCTGCGTGATTGGCGATGGCGCGATTACAGCCGGGATGGCATTCGAAGCCATGAACCATGCGGGCGATATCCGCCCGGATATGCTGGTTGTGCTGAATGACAATGAGATGTCGATTTCTGAAAATGTCGGCGCGCTGAATAACCATCTGGCGCAGTTACTCTCCGGTAAGCTCTATTCCACGCTGCGCGAAGGCGGCAAAAAGGTGCTTTCCGGCGTGCCGCCAATCAAAGAGCTCATCAAGCGTACCGAAGAACACATCAAAGGCATGGTAGTGCCCGGCACCCTGTTTGAAGAGTTGGGCTTTAACTACATTGGCCCGGTTGACGGCCATGATGTTATGGGGCTTATCAATACGCTTAAGAATATGCGTGGTCTGAAAGGCCCGCAGTTCCTGCATATCATGACCAAGAAAGGCCGTGGCTATGAGCCCGCCGAGAAAGACCCGATCACTTTCCATGCGGTGCCGAAATTCGACCCGAGCAGCGGTACCCTGCCGAAAAGCAGTGGCGGCATGCCGAGCTATTCGAAGATTTTCGGTGACTGGCTGTGTGAAATGGCGGCAAAAGACAGCAAGTTGATGGCGATTACCCCCGCGATGCGTGAAGGTTCAGGCATGGTGGACTTTTCCCGCAAATTCCCGGATCGCTATTTCGATGTTGCGATTGCTGAACAGCACGCGGTGACCTTTGCCGCCGGGCTGGCGATTGGCGGTTATAAGCCAGTGGTCGCCATCTACTCCACCTTCCTGCAGCGCGCCTATGATCAGGTTATCCACGACGTCGCTATCCAGAAACTGCCGGTGCTGTTCGCCATTGATCGTGCAGGGATCGTCGGTGCTGATGGCCAGACTCACCAGGGGGCGTTTGATATTTCCTATCTGCGCTGTATCCCGGACATGATTATCATGACGCCAAGCGACGAGAACGAATGCCGCCAGATGCTGTTTACCGGATATCACCACAACGCAGGCCCGAGCGCCGTGCGTTACCCGCGTGGTAATGCGGTTGGTGTGACGCTCGAACCACTGGAAAAACTGCCGTTAGGTAAAGGCGTAGTGAAGCGCGAAGGTGAGAAAATCGCCATCCTTAACTTCGGCACCTTATTGCCGGAAGCCGCAAAAGCCGCGGAAGCACTCAACGCCACACTGGTCGATATGCGTTTCGTTAAACCGCTTGATAACGCGCTGATTCTGGAGATGGCGGCACGGCATGAGGCGTTGGTTACGCTGGAAGAAAACGCCATCATCGGTGGCGCAGGCAGCGGCGTGAACGAGCTATTAATGTCGCAGCGTAAGCCGATTCCTGTCCTGAACCTCGGCCTGCCGGACTTCTTCATTCCGCAGGGAACCCAGGATGAAGCGCGTGCCGAACTGGGGCTGGATGCTGCGGGTATTCAAGCACGTATCACAAGCTGGCTCGCATAACCTCCCCTGTCGCTCCTGCTATGCTTAACGGTAATGTTTGTAATCCTACTCTAAATAGTTCGGGTTGCAGGAAGGCGGCAGGTCAGTAAATCCCCGGGAGCATAGACACCTATGTGACTGGGGCGCGCTGACGCAGGCAACGCACCTGTCACTCGAAATATAACGAGTATAAGCAGGAGTGGACCCATGCAATACAACACGTTAGGAAAAACAGATCTTAAAGTTTCCCGCCTTTGTCTTGGCTGCATGACCTTTGGCGAGCCAGATCGCGGCAACCACGCCTGGACGCTGCCGGAAGAGAGCAGCCGTCTGATTATCCAGCACGCCCTGAATGGCGGCATTAACTTCTTCGATACCGCAAACAGCTATTCCGATGGCAGCAGTGAAGAGATCGTGGGCCGTGCGCTACGTGACTTCGCCCGCCGTGAAGACGTGGTGGTAGCCACCAAGGTCTATCATGCATCCGGCACGCTCAAAGAAGGCCTCTCACGTGCGCAAATTCTGCGCTCCATTGATGACAGCCTGCAACGCCTGGGGATGGACTATGTCGATTTACTGCAAATCCACCGCTGGGACTACAACACGCCGATTGAAGAGACGCTGGAAGCGCTCAATGATGTCGTAAAAGCCGGGAAAGCGCGTTACATCGGCGCGTCTTCCATGCACGCTCACCAGTTCGCACAGGCGCTGGAATTGCAAAAACAGCACGGCTGGGCGCCCTTTGTCACCATGCAGGATCACTACAACCTCATCTATCGTGAAGAAGAGCGTGAAATGCTGCCGCTCTGCTATAAAGAGGGGGTGGCGGTGATCCCGTGGAGTCCGCTGGCGCGCGGTCGCCTGACTCGTCCCTGGGGTGAAACCACTGCGCGAATCGTATCAGACGAAGTGGGGAAAAAACTCTACAACGAAAACGATGAGAACGACGCGCAGATTGCTGAGCGTCTGGGCTCCATTGCCGAAGAAACGGGCGCTACGCGCGCGCAGGTCGCGCTGGCATGGCTGCTGAGCAAACCCGGTATCGCCGCCCCGATTATCGGCGCATCACGCGAAGAGCAACTCGAAGAGCTATTACAGGCGGTAGATTTAACGCTAAAACCAGAACAGATCGCCGAAATGGAAACACCGTACAAACAGCATCCGGTGGTCGGGTTTAAGTGATTCGTTAGTGGTTTTTTGAACGATCTGAAATGTTCCGGATGCGGCGTTAAACGCCTCATCCGGGCTACCTCTGATAAAAGCGTCGGCTAGAGAATACCAATCGGCCAGTAGTGACCCACCGCATACAAAATACCTGCGGAGATAATCCCGGCCACGATATCGTCAACCATGATCCCCATGCCCCCATGCACATTCCGATCAAACCAGCGAATCGGCCACGGTTTCCACATGTCGAAAATACGGAAGATCACAAAACCGGCGGTAACCCACTGCCAGTCATTCGTCGGGAGTGCCATCAGGGTGATCCACATCCCGATAAATTCATCCCAGACGATGCTGCCATGATCGTGCACACCCATATCTTTCGCCGTACGATGGCAGAGATAAACGCCCACACTAATCCCCAGCATCACCAGCAACGAATAGAGCTGCCACGGCAGAAAGGTCATCAGATACCAGAACGGGATAGAGGCCAAAGAGCCCATTGTGCCTGGCACGACAGGGCTTAATCCGCTGCCAAAACCCGTAGCCAGCAAATGCCACGGGTTGCTCATTTTCAAACGGCTTTTGGCAATGTCTTTAAAGCGCGGCAAAATGGTCATATCCTTTCCAGTCAAGCGTCACAGTTTTACCTTCACGGGTAAAATTCAGGCCTTCCACATCCGCGCTCATCTGCCCAATACAGGTCACTGGCACGCCCAGATGGCCCACGGCTACCTCCAGCGCGCCCCGGTTAATTTCCGGTACGGTAAAGCACAACTCGTAATCTTCACCGCCTGACAACGCCCAGCGCAGAGCCTGTTCCGCATCCACATGACGCAACATCGCCTGCGAATAAGGTAACGCATTGAGATCGACCCGCGCACCGCAACCGCTGGCCTTGAGAATATGTCCAAGATCCGAGATCAGCCCATCGGAGAGATCGATAGCCGAGCTTGCCAGATTGCGCATCGCCTGCCCGTGCAAAACGCGTGGTACAGGGCGCAGGTGGCGCTGCAACAGATATTTGGCATCTTGTACGTCGGCGACCTGCAACTGCTTTTGCAAAATAGCCAGCCCGGCGGCGCTATCGCCCGGTGTGCCTGTGACATAAATCCAGTCACCAGGCTTAGCGCCGCTACGTTTTAAAGCGCGCCCGGCGGGAACATAGCCATGAATACCCAACGTCATCGACAACGGGCCACGGGTTGTGTCACCGCCAATGAGTTGCATATCGTAGTAATTGAGTTGCTCGAACAGACTATCGCTAAACGCTTTAAGCCAGTCTTCATCGACATTCGGCAGGGTCAGCGCCAGCGTTAGCCATGCCGGATCAGCCCCCATGGCAGCCAGATCGCTAATGTTCACCGCCAGGGCTTTATATGCCAGGTCAGCCGGTTCGATATCAGGAAGAAAATGGATGCCTGACACCAGCGTGTCAGTGCTGATTGCCAGCGTCTGCTTTTCGGGTACGTTGAGCAGTGCACAGTCGTCGCCAATGCCGGTATCGACGTCACGGCGCGAGCTTGTTACACGGTCAAAATAACGGGCAATCAGGGAAAATTCGCCGCATGCCATACGTTATGCCTCAGCAAAGAAAAGAAAAAGCCGGATCGGGCGTGTCAAAACAACGCCCGGCTCCGGCTTACGGATCATTTTTTGTGGGGACGGATCGCGGGGGCTGCTTTGTCGAGCACGCCATTTACAAATTTGTGGCTGTCTTCTGCGCCGAAGGTTTTCGCCAGTTCAATAGCTTCGTTAATCGCAACTTTGTACGGGACATCATCACGTTTAGACAGCTCGAACAAAGCAATGCGCAGCACCGCTTTTTCAACCTGGCCCAGCTCTTCGAGCAGACGGGAAAGGTACGGCTTCATCAGGCCGTCGAGATACGCGCTGTTAGTCGCCACCCCGGTCAACAGTTCACGGAAGTACAGAACGTCCACATCTTTTACGTCCTGTTCCGCCAGGAACTGGTATTCAACATCAGCGATGTCGTTTTGGGACAACTGCCAGGAGTAGAGCGCCTGGACAGCACACTCACGGGCGCGGCGACGAGCAGCAGGTTTCACGGAATTCCCCTTACAAAATTCAGGCCTTGATGGCTTTCAATACGTTAATCATTTCAAGCGCGGTCAGTGCAGCTTCTGCACCTTTGTTACCGGCTTTGGTACCAGCGCGTTCGATGGCTTGTTCAATACTTTCAGTGGTCAGAACACCGAAGGCTACCGGGATCCCACTGTCCTGAGCGACATGCGCCAGACCATTGCTTGCACCGCCAGCCACATATTCAAAGTGCGCGGTGCCGCCACGGATAACGGTACCCAGCGCAATCACCGCGTCATATTTACCGGTTTTCGCCAGCGCGTCAGCCGCCAGTGGCAGTTCATACGCGCCTGGCACCCAAACAACGGTAATGTTGTCATCTTTTACCTGACCAATGCGTTTCAGGGCGTCAATCGCACCTTCCAGCAGGCTGTCATTGATAAAGTTGTTGAAACGCGCAATGGTGATGGCGACGCGAGCGTCCGGGGTAGCAACGTTAGCTTCAATAATGTTCATACTCTTCCTTCACAGGTTCAGTTCAGACCCCGCAGGGGGGCGGATTTTATCATAATATTTCACGCGCTGCCTCCCTTTTACAGCAGAGGCTACGCGTGGGTAAGATGCAGGCAGACGTCTGGCCCAACCTGACGTATCTCATTGAATTTAAAAGAGGGTGCATCGGCCAGCGCTTCCAGACCAGGCAGCACGCACAGCCCCCGTGCATCCGCGCCCAACAGTTTCGGCGCAAGATAGACAATCAGTTCATCGACCAGCCCCGCCTGCAGCAACGCGCCCGCAAGGTTAGCCCCCGCTTCTACCCAAATGCTGTTGATCTGCTGTTTGCCCAGCAGCATCATCAGCGTGACCAGGTCTGCATGACCACGGTGTTCCGGCACGAGGATCTCACGAACTGATTCAGGCCAGGCACGGCTATCGTGACGTGTCCGCGCAAACCAGGTCTCTCCCGGTTGCTGGACGATGGCATGTTCAGGCGTCACACGATGCTGGCTATCCACGACAATACGCACCGGCTGGCGCAGATTTTCCTGCGGATAAAGCCCTTGCACGTCAGGGCTCAGTTCGTCCCAGCGGACGGTCAGTTTGGGGTCATCCGCCAGTACTGTCGCGCTACTGGTTAAAATCGCGTGGCTCTGAGCGCGTAAACGCTGTACGTCGCGTCGCGCCTGCGGCGACGTGATCCACTGGCTCTCGCCGCTGGCCATCGCTGTACGGCCATCAAGGGATGCGCCAAGTTTAAGCTGGATCCAGGGGAAACCGGTACGCATGCGTTTTAAAAAACCTTTATTCAGCGCTTCGGCTTCTGACATCATCAGACCATGACTGACCTCGATGCCCTCCTGCTGCAGGCGGTACAACCCCCGCCCCGCAACCTGCGGATTCGGGTCCTGCATGGCCGCTACAACGCGAGCGACACCAGCGGCAATAAGTGCTTCACAGCACGGCGGTGTACGCCCATGATGGCTGCACGGCTCAAGCGTCACATACGCGGTAGCGCCCCGTGCGCGCTCACCCGCCATACGCAATGCATGTACCTCAGCGTGCGGTTCACCCGCACGATAGTGGAAGCCTTCGCCGACGATTTCGCCGTTATTCACAATCACACAGCCGACATTCGGGTTCGGATGAGTGGTGAAACGCCCGCGTTGCGCGAGCTTAAGCGCGCGCGCCATGTACATTTCGTCGTGCATGATCAGTCCTGTAAACGGGCGATCTCTTCGCCGAACTCTTTGATATCCTCGAAACTGCGATATACCGACGCAAAACGGATATAGGCAACTTTATCGAGCTTTTTCAATTGTTCCATGACCAGATTGCCGATCATTTTGCTGGGAATTTCTCGCTCACCGGTAGCACGTAATTGTGACTTGATGTGATTTAACGCCATCTCAACGTCATCAGAGCTCACCGGGCGTTTTTCCAGCGCTTTTAACATGCCGCTGCGTAGCTTATCTTCGTTGAACGGTTCGCGAACTTCATTGCTTTTTACAACGCGCGGCATGACAAGCTCAGCCACTTCGAACGTGGTGAAACGTTCATTACATACCAGACACTGGCGGCGGCGGCGAACAGAGGAACCTTCACCGACAAGGCGAGAATCAATTACTTTGGTATCCACGGCGAAACAGAATGGGCAATGCATACGACGTCCTGGCGAGTGAGTTAACTGAAATCTATTTTACCCTGAACTGGCATGACAACAAAGACGAGCCGATTTTGAGACAATGGATCGATGGCAACGCAGCCGTTGCGATCTACCATAAAGAACATCCTCATCTTCAAGGAAACAGACAGAATGACAAGACGTTACCTAAGATCCCTGTTGCTGGGAAGCGTTTTCGCCCTTAGCGCCTGTGCACAGCAAAGCGAGGTCCGCCAATTGCATCAGGATGTCAGCACCCTGAACAATGAAATGGCCAAATTGAACAAAGAGACGGTGAAAATCACCCAGCAAAACGCGCTGAATGCTAAATCCACCAATGGTGTCTACCTGCTACCCGGCTCCAACACCCCTGCCCGGCTGAACAGTCAGATCGGTATGCTGCGTATGACGTTGAAAGACATCACGCCAAATGCGAACGGCACGCGGGCCACGCTGCGAATTCAGGGGGAGTCTAACGATCCACTTCCGGCATTCAGCGGCACCGTTGAGTGGGGACAAATTCAGGGCACCACGCAGAACTTCCAGGAAGTTAACGTGCAAAACCAGCTCATTAGTGCTCCGGCCAGCACGCTCGCGCCGGGTGATGTTGACGTCGCGCTACAACTCAATGGCATCACGCCGGATCAGTTAGGTTTCGTTCGCATCCACGATATTCAGCCCGCCACTCCGCAATAATTTTCCCCGGCGACGCCGTCGCTCTTATTCACACTTTGTTACGTCTGAACACCCGCCGGATGAGAATCTGGTGGGTGTCATTTATTGGCAACAATGATGATCATCAGTACAATCCCCGCTGCTTAATACGCGCAAACGCGAACGCAATCGATTACGTGTGTTTCATTAATGTGAAACAACACATATTTTTGTGAGCAAGGATACTTATAATAAGCCCGCAGAAACATGAAATATTTAGAAACGCAATGCGTGCATTCTTTCATTCCCGTAAGGGATCTCTTATCAGTGGCATAATTATGAAGAAAACATTACTCGCAGCCGGCGCTGCACTGGCTTTTACGACCTCTTTCTCCGTGAATGCAGCGGATAACAGCAAACCGGAATACGTGTCTGACTGGTGGCACCAGAGCGTTAACGTGGTAGGCAGCTATCACACCCGCTTCGGACCGCAGATTCGTAACGATACCTATCTGGAATATGAAGCATTTGCTAAAAAAGACTGGTTCGATTTTTATGGCTATGCCGATGCCCCCGTCTTCTTCGGTGGTAACACCGACGCAAAAGGTATCTGGAACCACGGCTCTCCGTTGTTCATGGAAATCGAACCGCGCTTCTCGATTGATAAGCTGACCGGTACCGACCTGAGCTTTGGCCCGTTCAAAGAGTGGTACTTCGCGAATAACTACATCTACGACATGGGTCGCAACGCATCCGGCCGCCAGAGCACCTGGTACATGGGTCTGGGTACTGACATCGATACCGGTCTGCCAATGAGCCTGTCTCTGAACGTGTACGCGAAATACCAGTGGCAGAACTACGGTGCAGAAAACCAGAACGACTGGGACGGCTACCGTTTTAAAGTGAAATACTTTGTGCCGATCACCTCCCTGTGGGGCGGCAACCTGAGCTATATCGGTTTCACCAACTTTGACTGGGGTTCAGATCTGGGCGATAAGAGCGCGTATGCTGAAAACGGCATCAAGCAGCGCACCAACAACTCCATCGCATCCAGCCACATCCTGTCTCTGAGCTACGATCACTGGCACTACTCTGCTGTTGCGCGTTACTGGCACAATGGTGGTCAGTGGAATAATGATGCCGACCTGGTCTGGATGAAAGAGAACGTACGCTCTACGGGTTGGGGTGGGTACCTGGTTGTGGGTTACAACTTCTAAGCGCTTTTGGGCTTAAAATCAGGCACCGAGCGCAATTTGCGTCGGTGCCTTTTTTATTTTCAAACAGTAAACGGGCTCAGCCAGTAACCGAGCGCCAACAAAAGCGCCACGCACAGGCAGCGCCGGGGAAAGGTAGCGAACATTACCAAATCTCCTGAATGTAAGGTGGGTGCTGCTGTTCCTGACGCAATTTTTCAAGCCGCCTGCGCAGGCGCAGCCAGTCGCTGACCCGAGATGAGCATAAGCGTGTCAGTTGAATAGCAAGGTCGCTTCCCCCAA
Source organism: Citrobacter sp. BDA59-3 (assembly GCF_015167655.1). Taxonomy (NCBI): domain Bacteria; kingdom Pseudomonadati; phylum Pseudomonadota; class Gammaproteobacteria; order Enterobacterales; family Enterobacteriaceae; genus Citrobacter; species Citrobacter sp. BDA59-3. Next base: position 1,114,047 of record NZ_CP063427.1, on the reverse strand, counting down.
GCAGTGCGCCGCAGAGGATGCAGAGGACGGAAAACATATTTTTCAGCGCCCCGCAAACTGCATGCCAGCGCCATACGTCGCCCGCGCTCAATGCAAAGCCCGCGCTAAAAAGCATCATCAGCGCCATCATGCATGGGGCAAAGATAAACAACATCCCCCGATAAAATGCCGCCATGCTTTGGTCACTGCGATACCAGTTGCCGTTGGCGATGTAGCAGCCGCCATCGGTAAAGTTATAGACGCCAATCGCTTTATTTGAATGGTGGTTGAAAATGGTCAGAACATGATCGCCCTGACTGATAAAAGGCGCGTGGGTCCGGTAGAAAAAAGGCAAAATTTTATCGATCTGGCTGCGCAACGCCGGATCCCCCATCCGCCATGATAGCGATAACCCTCGCCCCTGACATACATATACCAGCGCCGCACCGGAACTATCGGCAACATACGATTTCCACTCCCCGCTTCTGACAGCCGAGACCGTCTGTTTTATTTCACTCAACGTTGGGCCAAAGTCAGAAAAGCCTTCCGGCATGGAATCGGGATACGGCGGGTTTAACAACGCCCAACCAATATCTTCGCAAAAGGAGGTATCACCCCGCTTTGCCTGCTCAAGCTTTGCCAGAAGGTCACGAACCCGTGGGGAAAAGCGCAAACAGACCGCATGAAGGTCCGCCAGTCCCCAGGTTAGCAGCATCATCGTGACGGCCAGAAACAGCAGCGGCATAAGAAAAGCAAATCCCCAGCTAAACATCATTGAGCCAGAGATAAAAAAAGCCGGAATTCCTGTTAGCAGGCGGCTAAGCGGGAAAAGTAACGCGGGACGTGCGTGAGCGATCTCAAGCGACGTCGTGCCATCCGTTATCCAGTCAATCCAGTAGCTGCCATCTTTTAAACGGTGGGTTCCAAGGTAGATTCTACTGTCTGGCTGAAGCTGGTCAAAGCCTGAATCATCCTTGAAAAAGCGCTTATCGGTATAAAAAGTGTGATGGCGGGTAATGAGGCGCAGATAGCCGCTTTCGGGATCGTTACCCACGGCAAAACCGCGAAAGCGGAATGTAAAATAGTGAGGTTTACTCATAGCAGACATCCTTGTTCGTCAGAAAACCATCCGTGGTTTTCACTTTTGTTTTATTTTTTCTTGTTCAGCATCGCTTTCAGGTCGGCGAACGGATTATAGGTCGCCTCACCAATATCCTTTTGCGCATCCTCTCCCGCGACTACCGTCGAACCGTACTGATCCGCTTCGGTGTATTTCGAATGCTCATGATCGTGGCAGAACAGGCAAAGCAATTCCCAGTTACTGCCGTCTTCGGGGTTATTGGTATGATCGTGATCGATATGGTGAACGGTGAGTTCACGCAGGTTCGAATAAACAAACTCCCGCGAACAACGCCCGCATACCCATGGAAACAGTTTTAATGCTTTTTCACGGTAGCCGCTTTCCAGCCGCGTATAGTTTTTAGGGATAATCGCCATATGTGTCAGTACCTGGATAAATATTGGATAAGCGTCAGTTTCGCGCGCACCAGCGTTTTTATCAATATTCCCGCAACTGGACGCAGAAAGTCCTCGTCGACGTCACGCAGTCACATCAGCCATAAAAAAACCGCAGTTTGCGGCTGCGGTTTTCTAAAGCGGAGAGCCGGATTACGGCAGAATTGACGGCTGATCCGCCCCTTCTTTTTCCACTTTCTGCTGAATCAGATGCTCGCGTTTCATGCCCAGTTTCAACGCCAGCGCGGAGGCCACGTAAATTGAGGACGCCGTACCGATGGTGACACCAATAAGCATGGTCAGGGAGAAGCCCGCCAGAATCGGACCCCCAAACAGATACAGCATCAGGATCACGACTAAGGTTGTTCCGGAGGTGATCAACGTACGATGCAGCGTCTGGGTCAGCGACACGTTAAAGATTTCGTAAGAGGTTCCGCGACGGATCTTGCGGAAGTTTTCACGAATACGGTCAGACACTACGATACTGTCGTTGAGCGAGTAACCGATAACGGACATCAGCGATGCCACGATAGTCAGGTCAACCTCGATATGGAACAGCGACAGCACCCCCATGGTAATCACCACGTCGTGCGCCAGCGCGATAACCACCCCTGCCGCCAGACGCCACTCAAAGCGGAATCCGACGTAAACAAGGATACAAATCAGCGCCACCATCAGCGCCATTGCACCGGTTTGCGCAAGGTCTGCACCCACGCTCGGGCCAACAAACTCAATACGTTTAACCGTTGCATTCTGGCTGCTGGTTTCGTTAATGACTTTAACGACTTTGCTGCCCAGCTCCTGACCACCGGTTTCCCCGTGTACAGGCGGCATACGTACCATGATGTCGCGGCTACTGCCGAAGTTTTGCAGCAGCGGCTCTTCAAAGCCCGACTTCTGCAGTGCTTCACGCATCTGGTCCATATCCACTGGTTTTTCCAGCGTGATTTCGATAACCGTACCGCCGGTAAAATCCAGACCCCAGTTAAACCCGCGCACGCCAATGATAGCGATAGAGATGATTAACAACAGACCTGAGATGCCGAACGCCCAGTAATCCCAGCGCATAAAGTCCCAGACTTTACGGCCGTAGTTCAATTGTTCAACAGTATATTCCTGTGCCACAACGCACTCCTCAGATAGACAGCTTTTTAACGCGCTTGCCGCCGTACAGCAGGTTCACGATGGCACGGGTGCCGACAATGGCAGTAAACATCGACGTTGCCACACCGATACCGGTTGTAATAGCAAAGCCTTTGATGGCGCCCGTACCCACCGCGTATAGGATCAGGACTTTAATCAGCGTGGTGACGTTCGCATCGAAGATGGAACTGAACGCGCCTTTATAACCTTCATCAATGGCTTGCTGCACCGAACGACCGTTACTCAACTCTTCTTTGATACGTTCGTTTATCAGTACGTTAGCATCGACCGCGACCGCAAGGGTTAACACGATACCCGCAATACCCGGCATGGTGAGCGTCGCCCCTGGCAGCAAGGACATAATGCCGACAATCAGTACCAGGTTGGCAATCAGTGCGCTCGTCGCGATCAAACCAAACTTCTTATAGAAGAAGATCATGAAGATGATGGAGACCACCAGACCTGCCAGACAGGCTTCCAGCCCCTGAGTGATGTTCTGCATCCCCAGTGTTGGACCAATGGTACGTTCTTCAACAATCTGAATCGGCGCGATCAGCGCACCGGCTCGCAGCAGCAGAGAGAGCTGACGCGCTTCGGTCGGGTTACTGATACCAGTGATACGGAAGCTGTTACCCAGACGAGACTGGATATTGGCGATGTTAATCACCTCTTCCTCTTTCACCAGAATAGCGCGGCCATTCGCGTCTTTCTTACCGCTGTCTTTGTACTCCACGAACAGGGTCGCCATCGGTTTGCCGATGTTGTCCTTCGTGAAGTTAGACATGATGTTACCGCCAGCGCTATCCAGGGAAATATTCACCTGTGGCTGGTTGTACTCATCCTGGCTGGACGTAGAGTCCGTGATATGGTCACCGGTCAGAATCACCCGTTTGTACAACACAACCGGGTTGCCTTCACGGGTCTGCTTCACTTCGGAATCGCCCGGAACGCGGCCCGCGGCAGCGGCAGCCTGATCAACATTGCTGTTTACCAGACGGAATTCCAGCGTCGCAGTCGCACCCAGAATCTCTTTTGCACGCGCCGTATCCTGAATACCCGGCAACTCAACCACAATACGGTCTGAACCCTGACGCTGTACCAGCGGCTCAGCGACGCCGAGTTGGTTCACACGGTTACGCAGGATATTAATGTTTTGCTGCACCGCGTATTCGCGGGCTTCGCTCAGACGCGCGTCGGACATCACCGCACGCAGCGCATTGTCGCCCTGGCTGGTGATAACAAGATCACGGTGACGTTGGGTCAGATAAGTGACCGCCTGGTCACGTGCGCTGGCATCGCGGAAGAGAATGCTCAGGCCATAGTTATCTTCCTTACGCACAGTGGTGTAAGGAATGCCTTTATCGCGCAGATCGCTACGCAGGCTGTCGATATTCTGTTCCTGGAGTTTGCCAAGCGCGGTATCCATATCCACTTCCATCAGGAAGTGCACGCCGCCACGCAGGTCGAGACCCAGTTTCATGGGTTCGGCATTGACTGCGCTCAGCCAGCGCGGGGTGGCCGGAGCAAGGTTAAGCGCCACGACAAACTGGTCACCCAGCTCAGACACCAGCGCTTCACGCGCGCGTAACTGAACGTCAGTGCTGTCAAAGCGAGCGAGAATAGCGCCGTTTTCCAGTGCCACAGACTTCGCGTCGATTTTTTCTTCTTGTAGAGTTTTCTGGACCTGGATCAGCGTTTGCTCACTGGCGGCGACACCGCGCGCACCAGTGATCTGAACAGCCGGATCCTCACCATACAGGTTGGGAAGTGCGTAGAGCAGGCCGACGGCAATGACGACGACCAGCATAATGTACTTCCACAAAGGATAACGGTTTAACACGGCAGTTCCCTTTGGGAAAACAAGAAATTACAGCGCCTTCATGGTGCCTTTCGGCAGAACGGCAGCTACGAAGTCACGTTTGATAACCACTTCGGTGGTATCGTTCAGCGCGATAGCAATGTAGCCAGTTTCCGCTACTTTGGTTACGCGACCAACCAGACCACCGTTGGTCAGCACTTCATCACCTTTCGCGATGGAGTTCATCAGATTTTTATGTTCTTTGGTGCGTTTCTGCTGTGGGCGAAGGATCATGAAGTAAAAAATCAGACCAAACACCGCCAACATCAGGATCAGAGACATCGGGCTCTGGCTGCCACCTGCCGCGCCGCCTGTTGCTGCTACCGCATCAGAAATAAAAAAGCTCATTCAAATTCCCTCATTATTAAAATTAAGCAACATTCAAAGGCGGAACATCTCGCCCCTGACGTTGGTAAAAATCGGTCACGAAGCTCTCTAATTTACCCTCTTCAATAGCCTTACGTAAACCCGCCATCAAGCGCTGGTAGTAACGCAGGTTATGAATGGTATTGAGTCGCGCGCCCAATATTTCGTTGCAACGATCGAGATGATGCAAGTAAGCGAGGGAATAATTGCGACAGGTGTAGCAATCACACTCAGGGTCGAGTGAACCCGTATCGCTCTTATATTTCGCGTTACGGATTTTCACCACGCCGTTGGTCACAAACAGATGACCATTGCGGGCATTACGTGTTGGCATAACACAGTCAAACATATCGATGCCGCGACGAACGCCTTCTACCAAATCTTCTGGTTTACCCACGCCCATCAGATAACGTGGTTTATCCGCCGGTATTTGCGGGCAAACATGTTCCAGAATACGGTGCATGTCCGCTTTTGGTTCACCCACAGCGAGACCGCCGACAGCGTAGCCATCAAAGCCAATCTCTACCAGACCTTTCACAGAGATATCGCGTAAATCTTCGTAAACGCTCCCCTGAATGATGCCAAACAGCGCATTCGGGTTTTCCAGCGAGTCGAAACGGTCACGGCTGCGTTTTGCCCAGCGCAGCGACATCTCCATTGAACGTTTAGCGTAGTCCCAGTCTGCCGGGTACGGCGTACATTCATCGAAAATCATGACGATATCGGAGCCGAGATCGTACTGAATTTCCATGGATTTTTCAGGATCGAGGAAGATCGGATCGCCGTTAATTGGGTTACGGAAGTGCACGCCTTTCTCGGTGATCTTACGAATGTCACCCAGGCTAAAGACCTGGAAGCCGCCGGAATCGGTCAGGATCGGCCCTTTCCACTGCATAAAGTCATGCAGGTCGCCGTGCAATTTCATAATTTCCTGACCCGGACGCAACCACAGGTGAAAGGTATTGCCGAGGATAATCTGCGCGCCAGTGGCTTCCACTTCTTCCGGCGTCATCCCCTTAACGGTGCCGTAGGTGCCAACAGGCATAAAAGCAGGCGTTTCCACTACGCCACGATCAAACACCAGACGGCCACGGCGTGCGCGACCATCGGTGGTATCCAGCTCAAATTTCACTTCATTTCTCCTGCATCAGAGAGACAGTCTGATGGTTAAAAATTCACCCCGGCATCACGCCAGGGTGCTAATAGTACCCCCGGCTGGCGCTATCGCTTAGCCGGGCTACGACAGTCAGGGGAGCTCACTCACCCGGACGTTCATTAATTGCCTGCGGATTGTACGTGATAAACATCGCATCACCGTAACTAAAAAAGCGATATTTGTGCGCAACCGCTTCCTGGTAGGCGTACATGGTGTGCTTATAACCAGCGAAAGCTGAAACGAGCATAATCAGGGTCGATTCCGGCAGGTGGAAATTGGTCACCAGCGCATCGATAACCTGATACTGATAGCCCGGAAAAATAAAGATTTGCGTATCGCCAAAGAAGGGCTCGATCAATGCATTTTTCGCCGCCTGCGCCGCGCTCTCCAGCGAACGCACAGAGGTGGTCCCTACGGCGATAACACGATTGCCGCGCGCTTTGGCCGCCAGCACCGCATCGACAACCTCCTGCGGCACTTCGGCGTACTCAGAGTGCATAATATGGTCTTCGATGCTGTCCACACGCACCGGCTGGAAGGTTCCCGCCCCGACGTGCAGCGTGACGAATGCCATCTCAATCCCCTTCTCGCGCAAACGCGCCAGCAGCGGTTCATCAAAATGCAGACCGGCGGTAGGCGCCGCAACCGCACCCGGCTTCTGGCTATAGACCGTCTGATAAAGCTCACGGTCGGCGTCTTCATCAGGACGGTCAATATAAGGCGGCAGCGGCATATGGCCGATGGCGTTAAGAATATCAAGCACCGGACGTTCGTCGTTAAATTCCACTTCGAAAAGCGCATCATGACGGGCCACCATGGTGGCATGGATGCTCTCGTCATCGCCCAGCAACAGTTCCGCGCCCGGTTTCGGTGCTTTAGAGGCACGAATATGCGCCAGAATGCGCTTATCGTCGAGCATACGCTCAACCAGCACTTCAATCTTACCGCCGCTGGCTTTGCGCCCGAACAGACGCGCCGGGATCACGCGGGTATTATTGAAGACCAACAGGTCGCCAGGATTCAGTTTGTCGAGTAAATCCGTGAACGTACCGTGCGCAAGCGCGCCTGTCGGCCCGTCCAGCGACAGCAAGCGGCAACTGCTGCGCTCAGGCTGCGGATAATGGGCAATCAGGGATTCAGGTAATTCAAAGGAAAAATCGGCAACGCGCATGACACTAACTCGAGACGTAAATAAGAGGCGGGTAGTCTAGTGCCGGGGCGTTCTCCCTGCAACCTTTACCCCTCCGGAGAGTTCATATACTCTAAATAATTCGCATTACAAATGGCGGCAGCACAGGAAATTCCCAATCATCGCTGGTGGATGGCATACGCCGCTACGATATGCGACCTGAACAAAAACGAGTATAACGATGAATTTTCTCGCACACCTGCACCTGGCTCACCTCGCCAATAGCTCGCTTTCCGGTAATTTGCTGGCGGATTTTGTTCGCGGCAACCCGGATGAACTCTACGCGCCCGACGTGGTTTCCGGCATCCATATGCATCGCCGTATCGACGTACTGACCGACAACCTGCCGGAAGTCAAAGAAGCGCGCGGCTGGTTTCGTCCTGAAACACGCCGTGTCGCGCCAATCACGCTTGATGTGATGTGGGATCATTTCGTCTCGCGCCACTGGGAGCAGATCTCGCCGTCAATGCCGCTTAGCGAATTTGTCGGCTACGCGCATGCACAAGTCAGTGTGATCCTGCCGGAGGCGCCGCCACGTTTCGTCAATTTAAATGACTATTTATGGTCGGAGCGCTGGCTGGAGCGCTACCGGGAGATGGATTTTATCCAGCGGGTGCTAAACGGCATGGCCAGCCGCCGACCGCGACTCGATGCTCTGCGTGACTCGTGGCAGGACCTGGATAACCACTACGAGGCGCTGGAAGAGAAGTTCTGGCAATTCTACCCACGCATGATGGCGCAGGCAGAAGCCAGAACGCTGTAATTACGCCTTCTCTTTCACCTCGCGCCAGATGCGCAGCGCCATCCATGCCAGTGCCAGTACGCCCAGTACCAGCGCGGCCCAGACCAGGCCGGTGAGCCACTGACTACGCTGCTCAATCGGTGAGGTGGCGTTCAGACGCGCTTCGCCGCCCAGTTTTACCTCGTCGCCGACCCACGCCTCTGGCAGGCTTTCCGGCGCATGCTTCTGGCGTAAAGCCGCAGGAATCAACGCATCGAGATCCGTTGCCACGCTTTGCGCCGCTTTATTCCCCCACGCCAGAATGTACGGGCCGCTCCCCTGGGCATTAAAGATAAGCGTCTGGCCCGGTCGTAGCCCTGTCAATTCCGGAACGACTTTCGGCAGGTGAGCGTTGACCGTTGTCACCTGAATCTCCTGCACGTTACCCACCGTGACGGGGATTGGCTCTGATATCTGGTTATTTAAATTCCACAGTACTGTTTTCGTAAGCGGTCGCCACGCCTCATCGGCGCCGGAGCGCCAGGCGATCTCTACCGGCAGCGTACCCTCCTCTTCCAGACTCAGGGAAATGGAGGTCACAGGCTGCGGGCTGGCCCAATGGTAAAGCGCCTTATCCTGCGAGAGCGCACGCCCGGCGGCGGGCAGGGCCACGTTCGTTATCTCCGTCGATTGCGGGTTTTCTATCACCACTGCGCGGGTAAGCGTGACAGGCAACTGCGGCTTATCAAACACCAGCAGTAAATAGCGCGGGGTATTGATAACCATCGAAAGAGTAATGTTGATGGTATTCAGCGTCAGGCGATCGCTGCCGCTCGCAACGTCCATCAGCGGCGCATCCGCCTGCATTAAATCCCACTCTTTCATATCACTGCTGTAGTAGAGCGACGCTTTCCCCTGCCAGTTCACGGCCGGTTTATCCCAGCTAAGCTGGAGCTGTGTGACGTTCTGCCTTTGCACGTTATCCGGCAACGCCAGCAGATAGCTCTCGCCCATCGTGTTAATGCGTTCCCCTTCAAGTTTGATTTCATAACCCTCCGGGGAGCGCAGCCAGACCCGTTCCCCGGAATCTGACAGCTTTTCAACAGGTGAAGCCGCAAGAGGGAAAAGGCGTAAAGCCTGCTCCTTCGGCGCGGGCTGCGCTTCCTGCTGCACCTGGAGCGTAAAGGGCACACGCTCACCCTGATGGTTAAATACCCGAACATCGCGCAGATCGGGCCAGACGCTTTGCTGGTAGACATCGTCGGGTAACGCAACCCGATACCAGGGCGATGAGGCCGTTGTCGTAAGCGACCTGCCCCAGGCATAATCCTGCGGCGACTCCGGGGCGGTTTCCCGGGCAAGCCCCGGTAACGCCGCGCACCATAACGCGCCGGTAAAAATCGCTATCTTCCATTTCATGATTTTTCTTCCTCGCTGAACGCCTTCGCCCCTTTAGGCGGTAAGGGAGAGAAATATCCCACGATTAACACCAGCACCGCCACGCCAATAAAGGCGATAGCCCGCGCCAGGCCACCACCGCCCGCGCTGTCTACCAGCATTAATTTCACGATGACAACACCCAGCAACGCCGCGCCGCCGAGCCACAGGTGCCGTGACCCACGCCGGGTAGCCAGCAGCATCACCACCAGCGCACCCAACATCCAGAACAGCGCGAAACTGGTCTGAATCAGACGCGAATTCCACAGGCTTTCGCTATCCCAGTCCACACCGCCATAGTGCGCCAGCAGGCGCAGCAATAGTCCGTTAATCCACCAGAAAGCCAGCGCCAGCAGCGCAGGTGCAACCAATGGCGTAAAGGTCGCAGGCAAGCGCGGCCGCGCATAACGACACCAGAACCACACGCCGAGCATCGCGAAGGCTGCCCCCTCTTCCAGCGGGTTAACCAGCGGTAGATACAGGGAGTGAATAACGCGCCCGTCATGCATATTGCCAGCCACCAGCAAAACAACTAACAGCGGGATAAGCGGCAGCGGCCCCAACTGACCATAGAGTGCAGGCCAGACGCGTAGCGGCCAAATATTGCGATGAATGCCGCTGTGAAGCAGCAGAATAACAATGCCGCCAGCCGCCATCGGCAAGCCGATACGCCAGGCGTCCATTCCCCAGGGCAGTGCATCAACAAACCAGAAAAGCTCGGTTCCCGCCGCCAGTAATATCATCCACAACAGCGAAATATGAAGCCCTTGCGACAACCGGGCCGGAACTCTGCGCTCCCGCGATAACAGTAAATACGCCGAGGGCAGCGCCACGCACCAGGCGAGGTTTTGCCAGCCCGCCCCCAACAATTGCCGCTCGATAGTCAGTTGCCAGAGCAAAACCACCAGCATCACGGGCCAAAGCAGCCATACAGCATAGTGTAACGCCCGCCAGTGAAGCCGCCGTGCCATATAGCGCCAGCCCCAAACCGACAGCGCCAGCAGTCCGAGTACCGCCGCCGGAATGCCTTTATTGAGTATCCAGTCAGACGCGCCCCAAAGCGCCACCAGCCAGAAAGCAATACCGCCCGCCAACAGCACCAGGCTGCCTGGTGCCGGCAGGCGACGCCACAATCTGGCGGCGACCAGCCAGGTCGTGCTCAATACCGCAAAAATCACCATCACCGAGAACGCCGTTGTGCCGTCGGTCATCGCCCATAGCGCACTGCCGAGCGCCAGTACCAACAAACCCGTACCGCTATAGCTCATGCGACGCTGCCCTTGCATCACGCCAAGCCACAGTACGCCCAACCCTTCCAGTGCCCAGGCCATCGCAGTCCAGCGGGCTGAAAGCGCCAGCGGAATAGCAAGCGTGGTGAATGCGCCGCCGAGTGCCAGCGCCGCGAGAACAAGCGGTTTTCCCGCCGCCGGAAAGCGTTTTACGGCGCCCCAGGCCAGCAGCATATAAAACGCGCCGTAACCCAGCGCACTGAGTGCCGGGCCATATGTCAGGTGCTGTGTGATGGCATATTGCATACCAAACCCTATCAGCGGCGGGGCAAAGAGCAGCACGCCATCGATAATGCGCTTACCTTTCTTTTGCGCACGCAGTGACAGCGCCACGCTCAATACGCCGAAGATCAACAGATTAGCAATCAGGAAGAGCTGGCAGCTCAGATAGTACTGAGGCCGGTAGTCGGCGATACCCCACACTCCCCCCACCCCGAAGGTGAAGAACATCCCCAACAGGTTGAGTTCGCGCCAGTGCTGCCAGACGCTGATGGCCAGGATGCCGACAGACAGTAATAAATAGAAAGAGAATAACGTGACATGACTGCCGCCGCCCGAAGACAGCAGCAGCGGTGCGGCGTAACCGCCAAGACTCGCCAGCATGGCCAGACTCAACGCGCGCTGCAGCACCGCCAGCCCGACGCTGGCCGCGCAAATTAGCAATAACAGCGCAAACGCCAGCGACATGGGGAGCATCTGCCACAGTCGAAACGCGCCAAAGACCGTTAAATAGAGCGCGCCTGTTGCACCGCCTTGTAGAATTAAGGCAAAAACAGGCTGCTTGTGTCGTAAACGCCAGCCGAGGAATAACAGCGCCATCGCACCCAGCGCGGCAACGGCCAGGCGCAGCTCCAACGGGAAGAGCGAGCGTTCAACACTATAACGAAAGAGAAAAGCCAGCCCGAGAAATAGCAGGATGATACCCAGCTTTGCCAGCGGGTTTCCTTGCATAAACCAGCGCAACAGCGCGGTGACCATACCGCCAGCCTGACTGCCAGACGCGGGCTCCTCGCGTTCCGGTAGGGGAACGGAACCTCTGGCAGGCACGGTTGCCGCCGTCGTCCCTCGCGCCCAGACATTCACCGGAGCCGGTTCGATCGGAACCGGTTCGGGTTCAGGCATTGGCTGCGGTTCCGGGACTGAAACCTCAGGTACGATAACCTCAGGCGAGTCAACAGGAGAAGTGGTCTCCAGCGCTGCAGGCGCATGTCCTGGCGCATAACCACTCATCTGCTGTTCAAGCAGAGCCACGCGCTGGCGCAGGCGCGACAGCTCATCTCTGGCCGCATTACTACGCCGGTAAGCCAGAATCGACATTACCGGGATAACCACCAGCAATAGAAACAACACAGTACAGGCTATCAGTACCAGTCCATCCATGATTTCACCTTCATTCCGGAGCGTGCATATACTTTGGCACAAAGTATCGGAATTGCGCTATTCCCGCTGCGCTTTCTGGTAGGTGTTAGTTCCCCTGCCACACAGAGGCAGAGATTGCCGGTAACGACAGTACCCCATCCAGTAATGTGCCCTTGCCCTCTTTACCGTGCCAGACTTTGACATCCAGTAACGGCGATTCCGGCAGGACAACTTCGCAGGGCTCGCCACGGTTAATCGCCACCAGCACCCTTTCTTGCTGATACAAACGCAAAAAGATCACTACGTTCCCTTCGGCGTAGATAACCTGACAGCCGCCGTAACAGAGCGCCTGGCTACGTTTGCGCAGACGAGCCAGCCGCTGATAGAGCGCCAGCAGTTCCGTGTCCTGTTTCGCTTTGTCCCACGGGAAGGGTTTGCGGCAGAAGGGATCGTTGGCACCGTCCAGCCCAACCTCATCACCATAGTAGATGCAGGGCACCCCGGGCCAGGTAAACAGCCAAACCACCGCCAGCGGCAACCGGGCCACATCTTTTCCCAACACCGTTTTAAAACGCGGTGTATCGTGGCTATCCAGTTGGTTGAACATACGTAACTGTTGCTGATGCGAAAGTCCGGCGCGGTAGTTATCCATCCATACCATGCAGGTTTGCGCATCAATACGCTGGGGATCCATCGAAATATCGGTATTCGCCAGAAACGCCCATACCGGAAAGGTAAAACCACGGTAATTCATGGCGGCGTCTTCCACGTCCGCCTGTAGCCACTGGCGCGCATCGCCGAAATGCTCGCCGACGATATAGGCCTCAGGCAGCGTCTCTTTGGCGGCTTTGGTTATTCCGCCGACATGTTGCAGGTTATTGCGCGCACCGCCCCCCTCCCCCAGCATGTGCACTACATCCAGCCGCCAGCCATCCATATTCCAGGGCGCTTTCAGCCAGTGACGTACCACGCTGTCTTCGCCCTGGTACATCTCGTCCACCAGAGTTTGCGCCTGGTAATCCAGCTTTGGCAGGCTGGAATAGCCCAGCCAGTCACGCGCGCGGCCATCCTCATCAAAACTGTACCATTCACGCCATTCGGAAGCGGGGTTATGACAGGCGCCGGTAGTGCCGCGGTTGTGCCGGTCAAACCAGGCATGTGAATCACCGCTGTGATTAAAGACTCCGTCCAGTACCAGACGGATCCCCAGACGATGGGTACTCCGACGCAGGCGAAGCAATGCCTGATCGCCGCCGAAACGTGCGTCCACGTGACGGTAATCTTCCGTATCGTATTTATGCACGCTAGGGGCGACAAAGATCGGGTTCAGATAAAGCGCAGTCACGCCCAGTTCATGCAGATAGGGCAGCTTTTCACTGATACCGTCCAGCGTGCCGCCGTAAAAGGTCGAGCCACCGGCCTCGCTGCTCAACGGTTCATTCCAGTCGCGCAGCACTATCTCCTGGCCTGCGGCGTGGTGATAGTAAACGTTGTTCTGTTGATCTTGATGTTGTTCACCGCGGGCAAAACGATCGGGGAAGATCTGATAAAACACCTGTTCTGCTACCCACTGCGGCCCGCTGTCAGGGGAATCGACGGCGAATTGCTCCAGCCGTGCAGGGGGAAACGGGCTGAACCCCTGCGGGGTAAACCAGAGCTGGCGGTCGTCCCACAGCAGCTTAAAGCTGTAACGACGCCGCGGCTGGCCACTTTGCAGTGAGATGGCTGCACGCCAGGCCGTCACGCCAGGTTTTGGCGCCAGGCGGACCCGCCGCATCGGTATCGAGGTTTCTTCGTTATCTATCTCGGCCCGTAACGTGACGCGAGACGGAGGCTTACTTCCGGTTAGCCAGAGTGTCATCACCAGTTGGTCTTTATTCTGTTTTACAAATGGCGCGACAGGCAGATGCCAGGCTTGCAACATCGACTTTCCCCTATGTCAAAAATGACCTCACTCTTGCACAAATCTCGTCTCGACAGCTCATCTTTTCTGCGTTTTTATGGGGTTGAGAACCAGGGCGCAGAAAACTCGCTGCGCATATTTTTCGCAAAGCTAAATATGATCTGCCGGGTTTTGCATCGGATACAGGCCCGGTAAGGTGGAAGATGATGGGAGAGTGGTAACGCAGTGTTTGCCCGGTAATCTGACATTACCGGGCATCAGAGAAATTATGCTTTCTGGCGTTTAAACATCCAGCCAGTCAGTAGCAGAACAATCCACGCGAAACCCACATACAGCGAAATGCGCGTGTCCGGGTGCCAGCCAATCAGGGCGATAATAAAGACCAGAAACACCAGGCCAGCCACGGTGGTGGCAACGCCGCCCGGCACTTTAAATTTCAGGGCATTCACTTCCTGCGGAGACAAACGACGACGGAAGGCAATTTGCGACAGCAGGATCATGATCCATACCCACACGGTGGCGAAAGTCGCCAGCGAAGCAATCATCAGGAAGACGTTTTCCGGCATGATGTAATTGAGGTAAACCGCAAACAGCAGCGCGATGGTCATCACCATTACCGTGACCCACGGAATGCCGCGACGGGACGTTTTGGCAAACACTTTGGGCGCACTGCCCTGCTCCGCCATACCGTGCAGCATACGTCCCACGCCAAACACATCGGAGTTAATCGCCGACAATGAAGCGGTCAGTACGACGAAGTTAAGAATGCTGGCCGCGAAAGTGATCCCCATATGCTGGAAGGTCAGCACGAAGGGGCTGCCGTCGGTCCCCACCTGGTTCCACGGGTAGATAGACATGATGACAAACAGCGTGCCCACGTAAAACACCAGGATACGCATCGGCACGGAGTTAATCGCACGCGGAATAGATTTCTCAGGGTCTTTCGCTTCCCCGGCGGTGATGCCGATGATTTCAATACCGCCGTAGGCGAACATCACCATTTGCAGCGACATCACCATCCCCAACCAGCCGTTACTAAAGAAACCGCCGTTGGTCCACAGGTTACTGATACCGGTAGGCTGGCCGCCGTTGCCAATCCCCCAGATGATGATGCCAAAACCGGCGACGATCATGATGATGATGGTAGCGACTTTGAAGAAGGAGAACCAAAACTCCAGCTCACCAAAGACTTTCACGCTCATCAGGTTGATGGCGCAGATGATCAGCACCACGCTGAGCACCCAGATCCAGTGCGGTACGGCGGGAAACCAGACCCCCATATAAATGCCAAAGGCGGTCACATCGGCAATCGCCACAATCAGGATTTCGAAACAATAGGTCCAGCCGGTGATATAACCGGCCAATGGCCCGAGGTTTTCCTGCGCGTAGCGGGAAAATGAACTGGCGGACGGGTTATGTACTGACATCTCGCCCAGCGCGCGCATGATGATATACGCCGCCACACCACCGATGATATAGGCCAGCAATACGCTTGGCCCGGCCATTTTGATGGCATCGGCTGAACCGTAAAACAGCCCGGTGCCAATCGCCGACCCCAGGGCCATAAAGCGAATGTGCCGGGTACTAAGACCTCGCTTTAGTTTGTTCGTACTTTCCATGGTTTCCTGTTCCAGGATCTAAAAAAAACAAAAAACCACGGGACTTTACGTCCCGTGGTTAGTAAACCTTATTGCGCAATTAATGGGCGCTGGATGTCACCTGACGCCCGGCGGCACGATCCCAGCACACAGCCAGAGCCACCATCACCACTGTTGGCATCAACCAGGCCAGCCCCTGCTCTGCCAGCGGCAGACGCTGAGTCCAGGCCGGAAGCATATCGCTAAATGCAGATGCTTTGATACCGTCCAGTACGCCAAACGCCAGACTGATGAACATCGCCGGTGCAATTACGCGGGTCGAATTATGCCACCAGGAGCGCGTAAAGCTTAACACCACAAGTGCGATACACGGCGGATAAATCATTGTCAGCACCGGAATAGAGATTTGAATCAGATGGCTCAGCCCCAGATTCGACACCGCCATGGAGAAGATCCCCAGGATAAACACCAGCGCACGATAAGAGAGCGGCAGATATTGCGAGAAGAACTCCGCGCAGGCGCAGGTCAGCCCCACAGCCGTAACCAGGCAGGCGATAAAAATCAGCGCAGCCAACAGGAGGCTGCCAGCGCCACCAAAGGTATGGGCAACATATGCATGCAAAATCGCAGCACCATTGGCAGACTGATCCACCAGCGTCGAGCTATCAGAACCCAGACGGAACAGCGCCAGATAGAGCAGCGTCAGACCGACCCCGGCCATCAGGCCAGCCCAGACGGTATAGCGGGTCAGCAAGCGGGCTTCTGTTACGCCACGTGAACGTGCCGCATTAACGATAACAATACCGAACACCATCGCGCCCAGCGTATCCATGGTGAGATAGCCATTCACAAAACCGTTCGAGAACGCCGCATGCTGGTAGGCATCCATCGCATGGCTAATCGGACCGGCTGGCCAGATGATAGCGGCAACAGAGAGAACGATCAGCGCGATAATTTTCAGCGGCGCGAGAAAATTCCCGACGGTATCCAGCAATTTGCCCGGATAGAGCGACACCAGAATGACCAGCGCAAAGTAGATAATGCTGTAAATCAGCAGCGGCAGTGAGCCTTCACCGGTCAGCGGCGCAATCCCCACCTCAAACGATACCGTCGCGGTACGTGGCGTGGCAAACAGCGGCCCCACGGCCAGATAGCAGACGGTGGCCAGCAGTACGCCGGCAACTTTACCAATCGGCGTGCTGAGGCTATCCACCCCTCCGCCCACTTTCGCCAGCGCGACGACCGTCAGCACCGGCAGGCCCACAGCGGTAATCAGAAAGCCAATTGAGGCAGTCCAGACGTGCTCGCCCGCCTGCAAACCAACCATCGGAGGGAAGATGATATTTCCGGCGCCGACGAACAGCGCGAAAGTCATAAAGCCCAGAGCAACAATGTCTCGTGGTTTTAAATGATGGGTCATAAACGTTTACTGCCTGTGGATGTGATGTTGTAAGTGTTGAAATTTTCGCCTTATTTCAGCGGAACATTACGGCGGAAATAACCTTTAAACGTAGCGGGAAACACTTCCCGCGCTGCGTGACGGAGAATAGTTTTTCGATTTACCACGCAAATACAGTCGGTCTGACGACATACGGGGCGCAATTTAAACGCTTATAACGTTTAAAGGCAATAAGGGATCGCAAAACCAGATGGTTATACCAACTCTACAATAAATGCCAGATGAAGATACTGTATATAAGAAAAACGGATGGCTAATCATGCGAACAAAAAATAGTCAGAGACATAATATGTTTTAAGATTCGGGAAAAACGAAGTGTGAAAAGCGGGTCTATGACAGAAGTGGAAAGAAAAACTGACACCTCAGGTGTCAGCTTGCGTTCTTCACGACGAGACGTGCGGGCAATGTAAAACTGAAACGGGTGCCTTTACCCGGCGTACTGTCGATTTCGAGCTTACTTTCGTGATGGTTAAGGGCGTGTTTTACGATAGCCAGCCCCAAACCGCTACCACCAGTTTGCCGGGAGCGGGCTTTATCAACGCGGTAAAAGCGCTCTGTCAGGCGAGGAATATGTTCAGGCCCAATCCCCGGCCCATTATCTTCAACGATAAACTGTGCGCCAGAGATCGCACGCTGCCAGCGCACGGTAATGTGTGTTCCCGCTGGCGTATGGTTCACGGCGTTATAGACCAGATTGGAAATCGCGCTGCGTAGCTGATCCTCATTCCCCAGCACTTTCAGGTCGTTGTCGACCACGAATTCAAGCTCATGCTTCTTTTGGCTTAACGTCTGCGCCTCGCGCTCCACAACACGCAGCATCATCGGCACATCAATAGTTTCATTCGGCGGTAACGTCGGCGCCGCTTCTATTTTGGATAATGTCAGTAACTGTTTGACCAGACCTTCCATTCGCGATGTCTGCTCACGCATGGTGTGCAGCGCCTTGTCACGCGGCGGCCCTTCCAGCGTCTGCTCCTGCATCATTTCCAGATAGCCCTGCAATACCGTCAGCGGTGTGCGTAGCTCATGGCTGACGTTGGCAAAAAAGTTACGCCGGGCCCCTTCAAGCTGATGCATTTGCGTGACGTCACGCGCCACCATCAATAACTGCTGCTCGCTGTAGGGCATCACGCGGATCTCCAGATGGCGACCATTGTTAAGCACCAGATTAAGCGGGCGGGTGAAATCTTTCGTTTTAAGGTAGCGGGTAAATTCCGGATAACGCAGCAGGTTGAGGATGTTTTGTCCGTTATCGTCCGGCCAGCGTAGATTCAGCAATTGCTGTGCCAGGCCATTACACCAAAACATCGTCCCCTCTTCGGTGATCATCACTAACGCATCAGGTAGCGACTCCGCGCCGCTACGAAAGCGTTTGATCAGATTACCCAGCTCGCGACGGCGTTTTTTATTACGCATCTGCATCTGGTGCAGACCATAAAGCAGGGGTTCCCAGCTTCCCGTGCCCGGCGGCGGCGTCATACTTTTATCGACCCACAACCACCAGGAAAGACGCATTAAATTCCAGAAATGCCAGGCCAGTAACCCGGTGACTGCCACCAGTAAAAACCAGGGCAGATAACCAAAGAAAGCGCCGAGCAGTGCAGCGGGTAGACAACAAAGGATGAGTTCGAGTACCAGCCTTTTCCATGACAGCCGTTCCAGCACGCGTCACACTCCTTTCAGATTTTAGAAACGGGTCGAGAAACGATAACCCGTGCCGCGAACGGTTTGAACCATACGATCGTGGCCGCTGTGTTCCAGCGCTTTACGCAACCGGCGAATATGAACATCCACCGTGCGGTCTTCAACATACACATTCGTTCCCCAGACATGGTTCAGCAGCTGTTCGCGGCTATAAACACGCTCAGGATGCGTCATGAAGAAATGCAGTAGCTTAAACTCCGTCGGCCCCATGTCCAGAGGATTTTCACCGGTCATTACACGGTGAGAGCTCGGATCAAGGCTCAGGCCCTGCATTTCGATAACTTCTTCTACCGCCATCGGCGAGATACGACGCATGACAGCCTTAATACGTGCCACCAGTTCCTTGGGCGAAAACGGCTTAGTAATGTAATCGTCCGCGCCCGTCTCAAGTCCGCGCACGCGGTCTTCTTCTTCACCACGGGCGGTCAACATCATCACCGGGATATCACGGGTCATCGCTTCACGCTTGAGATGTTTAATGAACTGAATACCTGAGCCACCTGGCAGCATCCAGTCGAGCAAAATCAGATCGGGCCAGGGTTCATTAAGTTGGTTCACCGCGCTGTCATAATCTTCCGCTTCGACAGGTTGAAAGCCGTTTTGTTCGAGCACGAAACACACCATTTCACGGATTGGCGCTTCGTCTTCTACGACCAGAATGCGTCTTGCCATAATTTGCCCTGTTTAAATTAAGTCATCAGCTAAGTGCGGCGCCATTATGCGTCACTTTTGTGACAGATTTATGAAACAAATGACCAACAGGTGACCCAAGCCTTTGTTTTATGACAGTGGGAAATTCTTTCACTGGCGGCTCGTGTGCCCCTGAATGTTATAATCGCGTTTACGCTTTTTTGCCACGGAACCGCTATGCGCATCCTTCATACTTCGGACTGGCACCTGGGTCAGAACTTCTACAGTAAAAGCCGCGCCGCCGAACACGACGCTTTCCTCACCTGGCTGCTGGCCACCGCTGAGGAGCACCAGGTCGACGCCATTATTGTCGCGGGCGACATCTTTGATACCGGCTCCCCACCCAGCTATGCGCGCGAGCTGTATAACCGTTTTGTGGTGAAATTACAGCAGACGGGTTGTCATCTGGTTGTGCTGGCAGGTAATCATGATTCAGTAGCCACCCTTAATGAATCGAAAGATATTCTTGCGTGGCTGAAGACAACCGTTGTTGCCAGCGCAGGCAGCGCGCCTTTTTATTTACCGTTGCGTGACGGTTCGCCCGGTGCGGTTTTCTGCCCGGTGCCTTTTTTGCGTCCACGCGACATCATGACCAGCCAGGCGGAACTCTCCGGGCAAGAAAAACAGCTACATTTGCTGCAAGCCATCACCGATTACTACCAGCAACAGTATCAGGCCGCTTGCGAATTACGCGGCGACAACGTGCTGCCGATAATCGCCAGCGGCCATCTGACCACCGTCGGTGCCAGTAAGAGTGACGCCGTACGTGACATCTATATCGGTACGCTGGATGCCTTCCCCGCGCAAAACTTTCCGCCTGCGGATTACATCGCGCTTGGGCATATTCACCGCCCGCAAAAGCCGGGTGGGCAAGAGCATATCCGCTACTGCGGCTCGCCTATCGCTTTGAGCTTTGACGAAACCGGTAACAGCAAGTATGTCAATCTGGTGACATTTTCAGCAGGAAAACTGGCGGATGTGACAGCGCTGGAAGTCCCTGTTACACAGCAACTGGCGGTCATCAAGGGTGACCTTGAGTCGATTCGTCAGCAACTTGAGCAGTGGCGTGGCAGCCCAACTGACGCTCCCGTGTGGCTGGATATCGAGATCGCGACCGAGGATTATCTGAGCAACATGCAGCGAAAAATTCAGGCTCTCACCGCCGATCTGCCGGTCGAGGTGTTATTGGTTCGCCGCAGCCGCGAACAGCGGGAGCGCATCCTCGCGGGTGAGCGCCGCGAAACCTTAAGCGAGTTAAAAGTGGAAGAGGTTTTCGCGCGTCGCCTGGCGCAGGAGGAGCTCGATGACATTCAGATTGCCCGCCTGCAGTCGCTCTTTTCCGAAACGCTCCACTCGCTCAATCAGGAGCATGACGCATGAAAATCCTCAGCCTACGCCTGAAAAACCTTAACTCATTAAAAGGCGAATGGAAGATTGATTTCACCGCCGAGCCGTTTGCCAGTAATGGCCTGTTTGCCATCACCGGGCCAACCGGCGCCGGGAAAACGACCCTGCTGGATGCCATCTGCCTGGCGCTCTATCACGAGACACCGCGTCTGAATACCGTTTCACAGTCGCAGAATGATCTGATGACCCGTGACACCGCCGACTGCCTGGCAGAGGTCGAATTTGAAGTTAAAGAGGTCGCTTATCGCGCATTCTGGAGCCAGAGCCGTGCGCGTAATCAGCCGGACGGTAATTTACAGGTTCCGCGTGTAGAGCTGGCCCGCTGTGCAGACGGCAAGATCCTCGCCGACAAAGTAAAAGACAAACTGGAGCTAACCGCTGCCTTAACCGGGCTCGATTATGGCCGTTTCACCCGCTCCATGCTGCTCTCCCAGGGGCAATTCGCCGCGTTTCTCAACGCCAAACCGAAAGAGCGCGCAGAACTGCTCGAAGAACTGACCGGCACCGAAATCTACGGGCAGATTTCTGCCGACGTGTTTGAAAAACATAAAGTTGCCAAAATAGAGCTGGAGAAACTGCAGGCGCAGGCCGAAGGCGTGGTTCTGCTTACCGATGAGCAGCGGGAATCCCTGAATGCAAGTGTGCAGGCACTCACTGACGAAGAACAGCGTCTGTTAGACGGGCAGCGGAGTGTGCAGGCACAACTGAACTGGCTTATTCGCAGCGCTGAATTGCAAGCCGCCTGCGACCAGGCACACAAAACCCGGCAGCAGGCACAACAGGCACGCACTGCCGCCGAACCTCAGTTAGCGCGGCTTGCGCGGGTTCAACCGGCCCTGTTACTGCGCCCCGTCTGGGAACGGTTACTGGAGCAGCGAAAAGCACAGGACAGCAGTCGTCGCCAGAATGAAGAAGTAAATACTCGCTTACAGGCGAGCCTCGCGCTGCGGGCCCAGATCCGCGCCAGCGCCGCACGCCAGCATCAGGAGTTGATGGCGTCGCAAAAAACGCTGTCGCTCTGGCTTGAAGACAACAAACGCTTCCAGCGCTGGCAGACCGAGTTAACCGGCTGGCGGGCGATGCTAAGCCAGCAGGAAGATGACAAAAAGCCGTGGCATGCCCTGCAGGAACGCATTCAGCAAAACGAGTACAAATTACGTAATCTGATGACCGTCTCGCTGGAGATGACCACCGATGAGGTTAACGCAGCGATGACGCTCTGTGCGCAGAACCGCCCGCTGCGTCAACGCCTGACCGCCCTGCATGCACGTTTTGCTCCGTTACAAAAACATCTCGCCCAACGGCAGCAAAGCCTGACCGAATTGAAAGCTGAGCAGGAAAAACTGACGGCCGAGCTGGCGCGTAAGCGTGAGCTTTATAAAGAAAAAAACCAGTTGCTGACGGATGTTCGCACCCTTTGCGAGCTGGAAGACCGCATCCACAGCCTGGAAAGCGAACGCGCCCGTCTGCAACCGGGTCATCCCTGCCCGCTTTGTGGCTCGACATCGCACCCTGCGATTGTTGAATATCAGGCCATCGTCCCCGGCGTGAATCATGCCCGCCGCGATGCGCTGGATCTCGAAGTCCGTCAGGTAAAAGAGGATGGCGTGGCACTCAGCGAGCGTCTGAAGGGGATAAGTGAGCGCATTGAAAAAGACGACCGCGAAGCGAAATCACTTCGCGAGCAGGAGCAAACGCTTACCAACGAGTGGCAGGAATTGTGCCTGACGTTGAATGTCACCCTGCGGCCGCAGCAAGACATCTCCAGTTGGCTGAGCGCGCAGGATGCCTACGAACATCAGCTCTATCAGTTGAGCCAGCGTTTGACATTACAAAGCCAGATCAACGAGTTGCGCCTGCAGGTTCAGCAATACCAGCAGGCGGCAGAGGCGCGCCGGGCCAGTCTGGCCGCGATGCTGGAGCCACTGGGGCTGACACTGCCGCCAGAAGGTGAAGAGGCACAATGGCTTGCAGCACGTACCTCGGAAGCGGAACTCTGGCAGGAAAAACAGAGCGCATTTAGCGCATTGCACGAGCAGATTGCACAACTAACACCGCTTCTCGACACGCTGCCGGAAGAGGCAGTACCGGACGCGATAAAAACCGTTGCCCTGGACAACTGGCGGCAGGTACATAACGATTGCGTGTCGCTGCACAGTCAGTGGCAAACGCTGCAACAGCAACTGCGACATGAGACGGAGCGCCTGGCTGAACTGGAGAAACAGTTTGCCGATGCGCTGGCAAACAGTGAGTTTGCCGATCGGGAAGAGTTTCTTGCTGCGCTGTTGAGCGATGACGAACGCGCGCGCCTGGAGCAGCTTCGTCAGCGTCTCGACCGTGACGAACAACAGGCACAGGTACTGGTCGCCAACGCTGAACAGGCTCTCGCGGCGCATAGCGCGCAGCCTCCTGCCGCCCTGACTGACGATACGGACGCCGAAAAATCCCGTGAAGCGCTGGAGTTGCTGGCCCGCCAGTTGCGTGAAAACACCACCCGCCAGGGGGAATGCCGACAGCAACTTAAACAGGATGCAGACAATCGCCAGCGCCAGCATGCGCTGATGCTGGATATTGAACGCGCGGCGCTGCGCTGTGACGACTGGGGACATCTCAACGCGCTGATTGGTTCAAAAGAAGGGGATAAATTCCGTAAATTCGCCCAGGGGCTAACTCTCGATAACCTGGTGTGGCTGGCCAACAATCAGTTGAACCGCCTGCACGGGCGCTATCTGCTTAAACGCAAAGTCAGCGAAGCGCTGGAGTTGGAGGTCGTCGATACCTGGCAGGCGGATGCGATACGTGATACCCGCACCCTTTCCGGCGGCGAAAGTTTTCTTGTGAGCCTTGCGCTGGCACTGGCGCTGTCGGACCTGGTGAGTCATAAAACCCGCATCGACTCACTCTTCCTGGATGAAGGTTTCGGCACGCTGGACAGCGAAACACTGGATACCGCCCTGGATGCGCTCGACGCACTGAATGCCAGTGGAAAAACCATTGGCGTTATCAGTCACGTTGAGGCGATGAAGGAGCGTATTCCGGTGCAGATTAAAGTCAGGAAAATTAACGGGCTGGGGTACAGCAAGCTGGATAGCGCATTTTCGGTGCCACACACGTAACCTGTGAATACCCGGATGCGGTACAAACACCTTATCCGGGCTAGCGAACGTTTCGTTTTTGAGAGTAACCAGACCACAATTTAGTCGCCCCGGCTGACACAGCGCCGCCGGGGCGTCGTTAATTTACGCCTGCGGCCACAGCCATGCCGCACCACGCACACCACTGGAATCACCATGCAGCGCTTTACGGATCGGGGTTTCACACTCACCGCCGAAAACCCAGTTTTTCACCAGATTTGGCACGGTTTTATACAACCGTTCGACATTGCTCATCCCGCCGCCAAGCACAATGACATCCGGGTCGAGAATATTCACCACGTGGGCCAGCGACTTCGCCAGACGCAGCTCATAACGGCTTAACGCCAGCTCGGCAAGCGGATCCTGCGCGTCCACCAGGCGGATGATTTCATTGCCTTTAAGCGTATGTCCACTTAAGCGCTGATAATCGGTACCAAACCCTGTGCCAGAAATAAAGGTTTCGATGCACCCTTGCTTGCCGCAATAGCACGGCACCTCTTCCCGATAGCGCAATTCATCTTCATCCATCCACGGCAGCGGATTATGTCCCCACTCGCCCGCCGTCCCGTTACCGCCGATATGCGAGCGGCCATTAAACGCCAGACCCGCTCCACAGCCTGTACCGATAATCACCGCAAACACGGTCTGCGCACCGGCCGCTGCGCCATCCACCGCCTCAGAAACGGCCAGGCAGTTAGCATCATTCGCCAGACGAACGTCCCGGTTTAAACGTTGGCTTAAATCTTTATCGAAGGGCTTACCGTTGAGCCAGGTTGAGTTGGCATTTTTTACCACACCTGTATAGGGGGAAATAGAACCGGGGATCCCCATACCGACGGTGCCCGTTTGCCCGGTTTCTTTCTCAGTCAACGCCACCAGAGAGACCAGCAGATCAAGGGTTTGATGGTAATCACGCGGTGTCGGCTGACGATGGCGAAACAGCTCGTCGCCGCTATCGCTGAGCGCAATGATTTCCGTCTTTGTGCCGCCTAAATCGATACCAATACGCACATAATGCTCCTCATAGTTGGACAACGCATTCACATGCAAGCGCGGCGACAATTGGTTATCATGCCCGCTGCAATTAACGACTAGACCGTGGAAAATATCATGCTGTGGTTCAAAAATTTAATGGTATACCGTCTCAGCCGCGATGTAG
The DNA here is from genome assembly GCF_015167655.1 of Citrobacter sp. BDA59-3. Taxonomy (NCBI): domain Bacteria; kingdom Pseudomonadati; phylum Pseudomonadota; class Gammaproteobacteria; order Enterobacterales; family Enterobacteriaceae; genus Citrobacter; species Citrobacter sp. BDA59-3. The sequence goes on along the minus strand of NZ_CP063427.1, from coordinate 1,088,981 downwards.
CGCTGCGGGCGGAAGAGATGGAAAAACAGCTTGCCCCACTATCGTTTACCCCGTGCGGTAGTCAGGATATGGCGAAAACCGGCTGGGTTCCACCGATGGGTTCACACAGTGATGCGCTGACCCACACTGCGAACGGTCAGATTATTATCTGCGCGCGCAAAGAAGAGAAAATCCTGCCTGCGCCGGTGATCAAACAGGCGCTGGAAGCCAAAATTTCCCGTCTTGAGGCCGACCAGGGCCGCAAGCTGAAAAAAACCGAAAAAGATTCCCTGAAAGACGAAGTGCTGCACTCATTGCTGCCGCGCGCCTTCAGTCGTTTTAGCCAGACCATGATGTGGATTGATACCGTTAATGGTCTCATTATGGTGGACTGCGCCAGCGCGAAAAAAGCGGAAGACACCCTGGCGCTGCTGCGTAAAAGCCTGGGTTCTCTGCCCGTTGTCCCGCTGACGCTGGAAACCCCTATTGAACTGACGCTGACGGAATGGGTGCGTTCCGGTACGGTGGCACAAGGCTTCCAGCTTCTCGACGAGGCCGAACTGAAAGCTATTCTGGAAGATGGCGGCGTGATTCGCTGTAAAAAACAGGAACTGGTCAGCGATGAAATCGCCGTGCATATCGAAGCGGGTAAAGTGGTAACCAAGCTGGCGCTCGACTGGCAGCAACGCGTTCAGTTTGTGGTGTGTGATGATGGCTCGATTAAACGCCTGAAATTTAGTGATGAGCTACGCGATCAGAACGAAGATATCGACCGCGATGATGTCGCCCAGCGCTTTGATGCCGATTTTATTCTGATGACCGGTGAACTGGCGACGCTGATCCACAGCCTGGTAGAGGGGCTCGGTGGCGAAGCTCAGCGCTAAGAAAAAAATCAGACGCTAAAAAAGCAGAACGCCCGGCTAAGCCGGGCGTTTTTTTACAGATAACGGCAGAGATAAGAGGTCGGCTCGGCTACCTGCAGATGAAATTCACTTTGGCCGGCAACATTGAACACTTCACCCGCAGAGAAAGTCTTCCACTCGGTTTCACCAGGCAGCAGAACATGAAGCGCACCGCTAATGACCGTCATCTCTTCCGGCTGCGCGGTACCAAAGGTGTACTCACCTTCCACCATCACGCCCACACTGGCGCGGCCAGTACTGCTGCTGGTAAAACCAATGGATTTCACTTTACCGGAAAAGTATTCGTTACTTTGAAGCATGAACTGGCCCTTATAAAGAAAATGTCTGGAAAAACACTATAGAGGCCAGACTTCGCTTCTGTCACGCGAAATTGCAGGGTAACATGGCTTATACCAGCAGTTCCGAGGCGAGCCGCGCCACCAGAACATTAGAAAGTAATACTGGCACATCCAATGATTTTTGAAGTAAATCTCTGTGCCATTGATGAAAACCGAGGCAATCAAGCATTAATACGTCCGCACCCTGCTCAATAAGCTCTTTTCCCGCCGAAACCAGTTGATACTCAGTCGCCTCATACGGATGTGCCAGCGTGTAAAATGGCGTCTTTTCCAGCACGCTCCATTTACGCTGCTGCGGTTCCATCAGTTCAGGGATCGGCACAATCACCCCTACCTGATGACCATCAACAATCGAGGCAACAAGGGGCGGAATAATACGCTGTGGTTCGATCAAAATGGCATTACGCGCATTCAGCCCACGGATATCTGCCGTACTCATCAGCAAAATAACGTCGTAGCCCTGGTTGTCCATCACTTCGATAACGCTTTGCAGATCACGCTCCACTTTCTCGCGCGAGACCATCGCAATACTGCCATCGCACAGACGCGTAGGCAGCGGCGTTTCGCCCGGATCAACTTTGTAATCTGTCAGGACGTCCTGGGGATCCATTTTACCCAGCAGGCTGAAATGGGTTATCTGCTGTTCAGAAATATGCTCGGTCAGCAACGGTAATATCGTTTGAACAGGCACCACCCCCACGGTGAGGATCGCCATCGTTGAACTCATCTTGTTCATCCACCTTGCAACACTGCTTTTTCGTTAATGCTTTGACGCAGCCTAAATGCACAGGCAACTTCCAGGTTCTTAAAGATTCCCAAATACGCCAGTAATGTCTGATTATTGACGGTCCTCATCCATCTTGCCAGAGTGAAAAATGTGATGAGGCCCCGCTTATTTCATGTTTCAGAACTTTTTCAAGGCAATCAGTTTTTATCTGGATCCTCATACCGCTTTTTAGCATCCAGGGCTTCTTGCTCAGTGGGGTGCTCACTGATTAAAGAGTCAGGTTTAGGATGGTCGGCACGTAATTCGTACCAGGTGACGGTCTGCCCGGCTGTGCCTTTTTCGACAGCAACAACACGGGCTTCACGAGGATAAGGTGGTTTACCAGGCATGACGTTACCTCAGTTACGGGGTCAGGCCTTAAGTATAGACAATCGTTTCGCTAGCTGGCGCGCGCCAGACGCAGAGCAGTCTGAATTTCAGCGATCACCAAATCAAGATCTTGCGCGGCATTCACAACATGATGTGCAGCTTCACGGTAGAGGGCATCACGGACCGCAAGAATTTCGCCCACCTCTTCGCGAACAGGCTTACCGGTCAGGGTCGGACGCTGGCTCTCTTTCGGGTACGCTTCCAGACGATCAACCAGCACCGGGACAGGTGCAGAGAGATAAATCACCACCCCCTGCTCGCGCATAAATTTGCGATTGTACTCGCTCAGAATGATACCGCCGCCAGTGGCAACAACACGCGCAGGCGCGGTAACAGCTTCCAGAGCTTCGGTTTCACGCGCACGAAAACCATGCCAGCCTTCTTTGCTTACGAGCTGGGCAACGGTCATCTGCGCCTGCTCCTGCAACCAGTGGTCTGTATCGACAAACTGACAAAGGTGTAACTGTGATAACGCATGACCAACGGTAGTCTTACCGCAACCACGTGCGCCAACTAAAAAAATGGGTAACGTCATGAACGGGTGTTCCCTCTGATATCGCAAGGTGAAAAAAAGAAAAATAAGATAATGGTAAATCACCCTGCCGGGCGTTGAGTGATCGTAAACAAATCGTTACGCTTCAAAAACAACTTGCATCCTTCCTCATTAAAACCCAGAGACGACGCCACATTTGAGTGTAAAGATTTTAATGCAACCTATGTAGCGATAACCTTACTTTAAAAGATTGTCTGTTGACAAGCCCACAGGCTCGTTTAGCGTAACATATTCACATAACCGTTGATGATACTACTCATCAGCTTTGCGGCGCTGGCGCTCGAGCAGCCATTTATCCAGTTGAGCGGCAAATTGCTGGCGGTCACGCTGTGACAGGCTATCCGGACCACCGGTCTGAATCCCGCTGGCGCGCAGCGTATCCATAAAATCTCGCATCGTCAGACGTTCGCGAATCGTCGCTTCGGTGTAGCGCTCACCGCGCGGGTTAACGGCTGCCGCGCCTTTGGCTAAGACTTCCGCCGCCAATGGGATGTCTGCCGTGATCACCAGATCGCCCGCCTCACACAGACGCACAATTTCGTTATCGGCGACATCAAACCCCGCGGCAACGCGCACAGAACGGATAAAGCGCGAGGGGGGCACACGGATATTTTGGTTCGCCACCAGCGTCACTGGCGTTTGTGTGCGCTCGGCTGCACGAAACAGAATCTCTTTAATCACATTCGGACAGGCGTCCGCATCAACCCAAATCGCCATCATCGCTCCTCACTCTCATTTCGGGCATTGTCGCGTTAAATGCCCCGCTTCGCAAAGCATGACGTTAAGCTTTCGCCCTGTAAGCCTTTCCACGTTAAGCTATACCTCACAACACGTAACAGCAGAGAGACAGACGTAATGGAGAAAAAAATCGGTTTTATCGGCTGCGGTAACATGGGCAAAGCCATTCTCGGCGGTCTGATCGCCAGCGGTCAGGTACAGCCTGGGCAGGTCTGGGTCTATACCCCATCGCCAGAAAAAGTCGCCGCACTGCATGACCAGTACGGCATTAACGCCGCGCAGAGCGCGCAGGAAGTCGCCCAGATAGCCGACATTGTCTTTGGCGCCGTAAAACCGAATATTATGGTCAAGGTTCTTAGCGACGTCGCATCCAGCCTGAATAAAGAGTCGCTGGTCGTGTCGATTGCCGCAGGCGTCACCCTCGATCAACTGGCGCGGGCGTTGGGCCACGATCGGAAAATCGTCCGCACCATGCCTAACACACCGTCGCTGGTAAATGCCGGTATGACCTCCATCACGCCGAACGCCCTGGTGACACAGGAAGATATCGCCGACGTACTTAACATCTTCCGCTGCTTTGGTGCCGCTGAGGTTATTGCCGAACCGATGATTCACCCGGTGGTGGGCGTCAGTGGTTCCGCCCCGGCGTATGTGTTTATGTTTATCGAAGCCATGGCCGATGCCGCCGTGCTGGGCGGAATGCCACGCGCGCAGGCTTACAAGTTTGCCGCGCAGGCGGTGATGGGATCGGCGAAAATGATGCTGGAAACCGGCAAACATCCGGGCGAGCTGAAAGACATGGTTTGCTCCCCTGGCGGTACGACCATCGAAGCGGTCAAGGTACTGGAAGAGAAAGGCTTCCGCGCGGCCGTTATCGACGCCATTCAGGCCTGTATGGCGAAATCCGAACAGATGAGTAAATAAAACCGTGACTGCGCCGCCGGGCCACCCGCGGCGCAGTCATGTGCTACGCCAGCATCTCACTGGCCTGACGCAGAGGCATCGGCTGCTGCATTTTCACCAACAGTTCTGCCGTTGCAGTATTTTCACCGCAGCTTAGCACCGCTTTCAGCATCCCCTCTTCGCCATAAAGCACCGCAAAACGCTTATCCTCAAACGAACCAAGCATTTTTACACTGTCCCATTCCCGCGCATAACCCAGGTATTCGAAGCGCGTACCGAAATGGGTGGTCCAGAAAAACGGTACCCGATCAAATGCATGGTGCTCACCCAGCATATTTTTTGCCGCCAGTCGCCCCTGCTGCTGCGCCACGCGCCAGTGTTCAATTCGCCGTCTGCCTTCCGGCGCCGGATAACTGGCGATATCGCCCACCGCCCATACTCCCGGCGCGGCACATAAGGTTTCATCCACCGTCAGGCTGCCGTCTTCTTCATGGTGAAGATCATGGGCCAGATCGGTAAACGGACGAACCCCGGTGGCAAACACCACCACATGTGCAGGCAGCGTCAGGCCATTTTTCAGGCGTACCCCCTGCACATGCCCGTCGCCCTCCAGTGCCGCCGGCTCACCATGCACAAATTTCACGCCATTCTGCTTATGCATATTGAGAAAGTGTTGGCCCATCTCTTCACCAAACTGCGGAACAAAAGGCAATTCGTGGCGCGACACCACCGTCACGTCAATATCCTGGTTGCGTAAGGCCGCCGCCAGCTCCATGGCAATAAAGCTGTTGCCGATGATCACCAGTTGATGCTCCTGTTCCACATCGTTGAGCAACTGCTGTGCCTGATGGAGTTCCCGCAGGACATGAACGCCTTGCAGGTGGTTACCTTCAATATCAGGACACAGCGGCTGCCCACCGGTCGCCAGCAACAGTTTGTCAAAATGGAGCCTTTGCCCGCTGGTCAGGGTAAGAAAGCGCTCGCGGCTGTTGAGGTCGGTCACCTCTTCTCGCAGGCTTTCAACGCCCGGCTGCTGGTAAAACGCATCATCAAGCACATGCGGCACTTCACTGATTTTCATTTTGCCTGCGGGGACAAATTTGCTCAGTGCCGTACGGTCATAAGGGGCATCGTTCTCTTTATCGATAAGCACTAAACGCCCGGAGTAACCCGAGTCGCGCAGCGTTATGGCGGCGGAACTCCCCGCGGCCCCGGTACCCAAAATAATCGTGGTCTGTTCCTGTTCACCGCGGATCAGCGGCCTGCTGGCAGGGGACATCGGACGTGGGTTGACCAGAACGCGATTTTCTTCCAGCAGTACCGGATATTGTTTAAGGCTGGTCAGCGCAAGCGGCTCAAGCCACTGTCCATTCTTAATGTCGAATTCAGCTTTGTGCCACGGACAAACCAGCCGCCCTTCGCAGACAGCTCCCTTCTCAAGGGGAGCTCCCGCATGGGGGCATTTGCTCTGGAATGCGCGCACCTGCGTTAAGGTGCGAATGAGGATCATGGCGGTACCCGCCACTTCGACTTTTACCGGCTTGTTTTCCGGTAGTGAATTGATATCTAAGACGTATTGGTAGCTCATAACATTGCTCTCGTGTCAGTGTTGGAGATACGGACGTAACGCCAGACAGCGCACACCACGAGGAAATAAAAAGCACTCAATCTGTAATGATGACCTGTTAAGCCTGGCAGAGAATAGGCCTATAGCAACCAGGCGAGGAGTCAGGCGGCCACTTCGGTGCGATTGCGCCCGGCTTTTTTCGCTTTGTATAACGCCAGGTCGGCAGATTTTAGCCACTCCCGGTAGTGGGTCATTTCATCGGTCAGAGGGGCAACACCGACGCTGATTTGCAGCGCCAGTTGCGGAGCAGAAGGCAGGCGGAAGGCGGTGAGGCGGTCATGAACACGCTCCATGGCTGCAATCGCGTTTTCAGGCGGCGTGCCGCACATGATGACGGCGAATTCATCACCACCGAAACGCCCAATCAGATCGCTACCGCGCAAAGTGAGTTGCAGGTGACGGGTGATGGCAATGATCGCCTCATCCCCCACGTCATGTCCCCAGGTATCGTTAATGGTTTTGAAATGATCGACATCGATCAGCAACAGCGTCGCGATCCGTTGATGACGGCGACAATCATCAAATTCATCACGCAACAGACTCTCCCAATGGCGACGATTGTAAACGCCAGTCATACCGTCACGGATACTCATCACCTGCAGGCGGCGTTTATGTTCCTCAAGCCTCGCGGCGTTACGGAAAGTCATCCAGGAAAAGAGGAGTGGATACAGCAGAAGTACCGGCACCGTCAGGCAGATAATCAGTGACGGGCTGTCGGGGGCAATGGCAATACCCGTAAGCTGGAGGGTAACCAGGCAGGCAACCACCATCAAAATAACCCCGGCAAGGCACAGTCGCGGCCCGCCTGCCCCCATCGTGGTGATAAAAACCACCATTGCCATGGCGATAGAGGGGAGCAGGTTCACACCGATGAGCCCCATCCACATTCCGGCCAGCAGGGCATCTGCCTTCAAATTATGGGTTTCACTGGCGTAGGGATCGCTTGAGCGGGCCGCCAGTTGCCAGGCGAGATGCGGCCAGACGAAAGTCCATAAAACCAATAAAATCCACCAGCCTCCCGCAACCGGCTGTAAAACCAGTACCCCAGCGAGCGGCATAAACAGGCAAGCCAGCCCTACCGCCCGTGGCAGCCGTTCCCGCTGCGCGAACTGGAGCCCCATTGAATGGGGATCGTCATCGTGCAGAGCACTACGTCTCTCCTTGCCGCTCTCTGTTGCATAAAAGTTATTATCATTCATCATTATTGGGAACATTCTGAAACATTTTCCCAAATTATAGAGAGGGGTCATGCGGGGAAAGTATGAAATTTCGGGTGAGTCGCGTGGCGACCTCACCCGTTTGGATTAGCCTGTTTTTTTCAGGCAGCCGCTCATAAATTTGCTGCGATCTTCGCCTTTAAGCGACTGCTGCGTCGCCTGTGCGTTGCATTCGCGCATTTTTTGCTGTTGGGGACTCAGACTTTTTTGTCCGGGCTCGGTTTTGGTATTTTTCAGGCAATCGCTCATATACCGCTTGCGGGCATCACCGGAAAGGGTCTGCGCCGTAGCCTGCTGATTGCAGAGGGTCATACGTTGTTGTTGAGGGGTAAGAGTCTTCTCAGCGGCACTCAGTGCAGTAACAAACACCAGGCCGAACAGGAGCGTAACAAGTAATGTTATTTTCATAGCACCATCCTTCTGTAAGCCTTGCCCCTTAAGGATGGTCTGTCATGGAGAAAAAACCACCCGGCAGGAGAAATTTCCCACCGGGCAGCAACTTATTTCAGCCCAAGCGCGTTTTTCATGGTGAAGAACAGGTCGGTCTGATCGGTCAGGCCCACAACGTTAGCCGCGTGTGGGCCATAGGCTGCCAGACGAACCTGTGTGCCGGTATGCTCCATCGACTCTTCCTCAGAGTTACCGTAGGTTATCGCCATCACCGCACCGTCTTTGGTGTTCAGCAACTGGCTCAAGCCAGGCGCTTTGGTGTCAGGCGGGATAATCTGGCTGGCGTGAGCATGATCAGCGGTAACAATGACCAGCGTATTGCCATCTTTTTTGGCGAAGGCCAGCGCTTTTTGCACGGCTTCGTCGAGGTCGACAGTTTCACCAATCTGGCCGCACGGGTTGGCAGCATGATCTTGTTTATCGATCGATGCGCCTTCCACCTGCAGGAAGAAACCTTTCTCGTTTTTGCTCAGCAGGTCGATCGCTTTTTCGGTCATCTGCGCCAGCGTCGGTACGCTATCGGTACGTTTAGCATTTGGCGTACAGGTCACCGCGGGTTTATCGAGATTACCGTGCAATGTGGCTTTCGGGCCTTCCCAACGAACCGGCATGTTGCCATCGGAGAACAGCCCCAGTAGCGGTTTATCCTGATTCGCTTCGGTGATAGCCGCCAGCGTCGAGGCGTCCCCCACTAACTGGTAGCCACGCGCCTGTGCCTGCTCACGCAACGTTTTGCCTTTCCACTCCCCGGCGGTTGCCGTTTCACTGAAGGTCTTCGCACCGCCGCCAAGGGTGACATCGGCACGCGCATTCAACAACTGCTCAGTGATGGAACCTTTGCCGCCTTTTTCCAGCGCATTGCTGGCACATTTTTCACTGGTAACGCTCGGGCCGTAGCATTTACGCGACGTCACATGGGAAACAAGCGCGGCAGGCGTAGCGTCCTGCAATTCAGCGGTAGAGACGTTACCGGTAGCAAGACCCGCGGCCTTTGCCATCTCCAGGATCGTCATATGATCTTTTTCGTGGATATCGACACCCAAGGCGCCGTTATAGGTCTTCACGCCGGTAGACCATGCCGTGGCGGATGCCGCAGAGTCGGTCACGTAATCGGGTTTGCCCGTTTTCTTATCCAGCGCATAATGCGTGTACTGACCCGTCAGTGGTAACGCATCGATACCTTTAAAATAACCGCCCGCCCCTTCGGCATAATTTCGCGCAGCGGTAATTTCTGAATCGCCCATGCCATCACCGATCAGCAGAATAATATTTTTAGCCGGTTTGTCATTGAGCGAGGAACGTATTGCGTCAGTTTGATCGGCAGTTAAACGGCGGGCGCCGCCTTGCGTCGTAATATCCCCCTGTGCGGCACGATTCTCAAGCACAGTGGTGGCGGAAGTGGTATCTGCATAAATAACAGGGGTAAACAGCATAGGGAATAAGGCGACGAATAATGCGCTCTGTTTCACTTTATTTTCTCCGTGTATAAATACTTAAAAAGAAATAAAACAGAGCGACTATAGGCACCGCGTATGACAGTGAGATGACAGCGTGACTTATCTCAAAGTCTCAGTTGCGCGGGTGCCTTAAAAGCTTTTTTATATACTGTTGCAGCAACTCCGTATCATGATCGGAAACGTCCGTTCCCGGATGAACATCATCCATCGCGCCTTCAATACTCTGGATAAGCGCCTGTTGCTCAGGCAGCGCCATCTGACGCAAAAGTGCAGTGACAACGATCTCCAGCGCTTCCACCTGCGCAACCAGTTCTTTGGATTCCTCTTCCTTTTCCGCGAGTTTTACCAACAGCTCTGCAATGAGATTTTTCATAGCGCTATTTCCTTATGTGATATTCGATGACGTTAGCACTCTGTTCTGTAGTTGCAAAGTGGATGCATCTATTATTTTTCGCTAAATTTGCGCTATGTAGAACCGTAAAACAGGAAAGCCAGTAACGAAACGTTTCTCTGACATAGACGTAAATTTATTCCTGTGTCAAAGCGAGGCGGGAGATAAAAGAATATATTTTTTCTATAAAGAAAATTTATATCCAGAGCGGAGCCAGAAGCTTCCGATCTGGATATCCGTTCAACGTCGCGCTTTACGTAATGCCAGCGCCAGTTGCCAAATATTGCATAAAACCACCAGCGCCGTGGCGACAAATACCCAGCGGAATCCAGCCATCGCCGAGACAGACGCCCCCATCAGCGGCCCGACCACGTTACCCAGATACATAAACGACTGGTTATAACCAAAAATACGTCCGGTCACCTGGTCGCTGGAATATTTAAGCAGCAGCGTTTGAACGGCAGGCAGCATCGCCCCATCGGCGAAGCCAAGCATAAAACGCAAAATGCCCAGTTGTAGCGGCGAGGTGACAAACGACATGGCGAAAAATAGCACCACGGCGCAGACTAACGTTGCCATCAGAATGCGCGCCGTACCAATTCGATCGCCCAGTTTTCCCAGACGCGGCGCCGAGATAAGCGCGGAAACACCCGGTACAGCGGCAATCATCCCGCTGAGGAAGGCGATATTGCTGCTGTCGGGCGTCATAGACTGGATAAACAGCGCCAGGATAGGCCCGATAGAGCCATTGCATAACTGGATAACCAGCGTCGTCAGAAAAAGACTGATCACCAGGCCCGGATAAGGTAGCGAGGAAAAGACGGCCTTACCGCTCAGCCGTTGCGCCTTGCTGACCTTAGGACGCGCCCCCTCTTTAATCAGAAACAGTGTGACCAGAAAACTGACGATCAGCAGCGTTGCGGTGATTAAGAAAACGGTTCGTAAACCAAAGTGGTCCGCCAGAAAACCGCCCATTAACGGCCCGCCAATCACCCCACTGATTTGCGCCGTCGAGAGTGTGCTTAGCGCCCAACCGCTACGCTCACGGGGAGCCTGAGAGGCGACCAGCGCCATCGCATTGGGAATGTAACCAGACGTGAGCCCCATGACGCCGCGTAAGATGAGCAACTGCCAGACATTTGTTGCAAAAGCCTGCAGTAAAATGGCGATTGCCATCCCCAGTGAGGCGCGCAACAACATTAACTTGCGCCCTTTTCTGTCAGCAAGGCTGCCCCATAGCGGTGAAACTATCGCGGAAACCATAAACGTGACGCTAAAGGTCAACCCGGACCACATCGACAACGCTTCGTGAGAAGAGACCCCCAGTTGGGAGACATATAAGGGCAAGAACGGTAAGATTTGACTGATGGCAAGACCGGTGAAAAAACAGCCGAACCATACGGAAATAAGGTTAATTCTCCAGGATTCCATAAACAGCAATTATTATTCAGTTTTTGGCAAATTAGACACAGGTTAACAAGAACAGTAATAAGAATACGCACCAGAGGTGCGATTAGCTTTTTTTTGGTGTTTTATCTTCTCTATTCTGCCACAGGCCACAGCCCTGAATATCAACCACACTTATCACGGTAGTTTATGCTTTAGCGGCAGAGCCCAAATCCACGCATCCCAAGATGAAAATGGTTGGCGTGCGCCGCGTTGTACTCCGGCCCAAGGCCATTGCCATAATACCCACAACTCGCGCTTAACATCGCCTGTAGCCAGGGACGCGTATCATCGCGCGTCCAGCCTCGCAATACCGTTACCTGTTGACCGTTTGCCAGATGAAAACCACTAATATCCAGCGCTTCAGCAGTGGCGTGTTCGCTAAGACGGGCATCGGGTCGATTATAGATATTACGGCAGGCGTAACTTCCCAGATGGTCGATGCGTATGAGCGGGCTGCCCATAAATTGCTGCGTTAGCGGCCGGGCCTGTTGTTCAACAAAAAGCGCTGAACTGAGTGCCAGCGGGCAACTGGCAAGAAAACTGCTGCTAAGTTTGACCGGGCCAAAATCGCGCACCCTTACCACATTGTTCAGCGGACAGTCACCCTGGGTATCGGCGACAGATGTTGAGGAAATGAGTTGCTGCTGGTTTGCCTGTTGCAGCAACTCAACGCACTGCCCCGGATCGAGCCGGCGTAACTTAAACTGGGTAATGCGGCCTGGCGGATCATTAAGTTGTAATGGTGCGAAGGGGTTGTAGTAGGCAGGCAAATAGCGCCAACCCGCCGCCAGTCCGCCGAGCAAAATAAACAAACCGATGAAGCCTTTCCCTTTCACGCATCCCCTCCATTAATCACTGCAAAACAGTATGGCAGAAGTGATATGGTATGTGCTTTCTGATTCATGTGAGTGAAAGTTGAGATGGCAAAACTGCGGGTAGGGGTCGTGTTCGGCGGCAAGTCGGCTGAACACGAAGTGTCGCTGCAATCGGCAAAAAATATCGTCGATGCAATGGATAAATCGCGTTTCGATGTTGTATTGCTGGGGATCGATAAGCAGGGTCAGTGGCATATCAACGACGCGAATAATTATCTGCAAAATGCCAGCGATCCGGCGCGAATTGCACTTAATCCCTCTGAAAGCAGCGTTGCGCTGGTGCCGGGACAACCGTCACAGCAACTAATGAATGCCACGGATGCCAAACCCTTCCCACAAGTGGATGTGATTTTCCCGATTGTCCATGGTACGCAGGGTGAAGACGGTACGCTACAGGGCCTGCTGCGCATGGCAAACCTGCCGTTTGTCGGCTCAGATGTGCTGGGTTCCGCCGCCTGCATGGACAAAGACGTGACCAAACGCCTGCTCCGTGATGCGGGTCTCGCTATTGCGCCGTTTGTCACCTTAACCCGCAGTAACCGCGATCGTATGACGTTCTCTGAGATACAGGCGAAACTTGGGCTGCCGCTGTTTGTAAAACCAGCCAACCAGGGCTCTTCCGTTGGCGTCAGTAAAGTCACCAACGAAGCGCAGTACCATACCGCCGTCAGCCTGGCGTTCGAATTTGACCATAAAGTGGTGGTCGAAACTGGCATCACCGGTCGCGAGATCGAATGTGCGGTGCTGGGTAATGACGATCCGCAAGCCAGCACCTGTGGCGAAATCGTGCTTAACAGTGAGTTTTACGCTTACGATACCAAATACATTGACGATAACGGTGCGCAAGTGGTTGTACCGGCGGCGATCTCCCCCGAAGTGAATGATCATATTCGCGCTATCGCCGTACAGGCGTATCAGACTCTGGGCTGTGCGGGTATGGCACGCGTCGACGTATTCCTGACACCGGACAACAAAGTGATTATTAATGAGATCAATACATTGCCTGGTTTCACCAATATCAGCATGTACCCGAAACTGTGGCAGGCAAGCGGTCTCGGCTACACCGATTTGATCACGCGCCTGATTGAACTGGCTTTGGCGCGCCATCAGGCTGATAGCGCGCTGAAAAGTTCGATGAACGGTTAATCCTGCGTTTTTTCTTCCTCATTCGCCGCGTCTTCGTTTTCTTCGGGGCGGCGGCGAATGATAAATCCGGCAAGCCAGAAACTGATGACCCAGGTCACCAGCCCGACGGCATAGTTTTGCCAGCCTTTCGTTTCAAAACCCAGCAAACCCACAACGCCATTCAGAATAAAGATCAAACCAATCGCAAACGCATAGTAGTGCCAGTCACGGCGTATTTTTGAAGGCAGCTTCATGACAACTCCGGCAATAAAAACGCCATCCTCGCATATTTGTCATGGCACGTCTGTGGCGCATACGGAAATTCTGAAATGTTAATTCGATGGTCGAAATGTTACAGAAATGTGAGCGCGTACAAAATTTACACATCCGGAATCATTCCCGCTGCGAAATTATCACCATTCCGATGTTGACAATTTAATCGAACTGTCAAAATTACACCGATTCACTGGCTCTGAGCCAACGTAATTAAACGTAGCGGAGGTCTATATGGCTGACTTTACCCTGTCGAAACCCTTTTCGGGTAAAAAAACTCGCGACGCCTCTACGCCCGGTAATATCGCTTATGCCGTGTTTGTGCTGCTCTGCTTCTGGGCAGGCGCGCAACTTCTGAACCTGTTGGTGCACGCGCCCGGGGTCTTTGAACATTTGATGCAAATGCAGGACACCAACCGACCACACGTTGAGATGGGGTTAGGTGTTGGCACCATTTTTGGTCTGGTGCCTTTCCTGATTGGCAGCGCATTTCTGGGCGTGATTGCCCTGGTATTGCGCTGGCGACGCCATCATTAGTTTTTCATCATACATTGTGCCCGGCGGTCATCGACACGCTTAGCAAACCAGGCAGTTGTAAGGTTGCGTGTGATCTTCGGGCTTTCCAGTTGGATCCCCGGCAGCATTTCTCGCGGTAACGTTTTCCCGGTTTTCTGTTCTGCCAGACGATAAACGTTCTGGTATAACGCTGTTTTCTCTAAGGCAATACTGTCGCCGGTTTGTAACTGACGGCGGATATCCCTGTCGCTCATCCCCAGTTTCGCCCCCAGTTTTCTGGCTACCAGCTCCGTTGCACCTGCATCGTTGCTGCCGTACTGAATCAGATCGCCGTCCAGCGCCAGTTTAGCGCCGGTTGCTTTGCTTAGTGCATTCTGGAATGCCGCGTTACGGCTGGCGTAATGTCCGGCATTAAAATCAGCAAAGCGATAAAGGGGGGCCGTGTAATTTGCCGGATAATTGAGCAGGTGGTATGTGCCAAACCACAGGCCACCGCGACGGGTAAAGACCTCTTGTCGCACCGTGCCTTCCATTTTCCACGGGTAGCCGTCGGTGTGTTTCTCGGCAAACGCAACGCTAATTTGCATAGGCCCACCGGTATGCACCGGGTTATAAGAACCAAAAAGCGTCTGTCCCATCGGCACGACGCTGATAAAATCGTCGAAAATTTCACTCAACTGTTTTTCGGTGCGAACCTTGTCCAGACGTTCGCTATAACTTTTGCCATTGGGCGATTCAATTTTCAGCGCGGTGTGTACCAGGGCAAGCGGAATATGTAAACGTGCCGCACGGCGGTCAATCTCTTTCCAGGCGATTTTATTCAGCCCCGGCACCTGCGGATCGGCCTGATAGTTAGACTCCTGCTGCGCAACCGCCAGCACCGAACAGATATTTTCCAGCGTCGGTGCAATCGACTGGCTGCTAAAGGCGGTGGCAATATCTTGCGCCCACGCATCCCGGTCTTTCACACTCGCGGGCATTTTTTCTCGGACCACGCTCGCCACATCGCGGGGCTTCTCCGCTTCGGCCTCCTTCGTCTCTTCTGCGCGGGTTGTGTTTTTCGGTGTCGTACAACCGGCGAGAATCATTCCCGTCAGCAGTGTCATTGTGGTCGCGATAAGACGCGGCGCGCAAACAGGCATATCGTTCCTTGTTTAACTAAAAGTGTTGGTCATTTGCGATGCTGGCGGTGCATTCAACTCGCTTTCAAAGCTGCGCAAACGTTTATAGATGGACATCAGTTCCACCAGCGTGGTCCAGGAGGCTATCAGATACTGGAATGAACTGCGCACCTGTTCAAATACGTTTGTGATTTGGCGCATCAGACCAAAAGTAATCGCCCCGGCGGCGATGGTCGGGAAAAGGACAACCAGACCGAACACCACATCAACCTGCAGATACAAAATACGGGCAATGTTGAAATACATATAGTGGAAATAAAGACGGAAATAGTTACGGCGGACGGCAGAAAAAAGCTCTTTCACTGTATGAGGTTTCGCGCGGTTGACGTCATCTTCGCCATACACCAGTTCTTTACGATATGCGGCTTCTACGCGCTGATTTTTGAACTCCAGCCCCGGCAGTTTAATCCCGACAAACGCCAGTAAAAAGGTGCCGGAGAGCGCCCAGGCGATGGACGCAATCACCAGACCATACGGCAGATGCCCCACCAGCGGCAACTCCTGTACGTGTGGCGACAGTGCCACCAGAACCGGTAAAAAAGCAATCAACGTCATGACCGCATTGATAAAGCTAACACCCATGTCTTCAAGCGTAGAAGCAAAACGCATGGTGTCTTCCTGAACACGCTGCGCCGCCCCTTCGATATGGCGCAACTGGTCCCAGTGCTCCATATAAAATTCGTTCATTGCCGTACGCCAGCGAAAGACATAGTGGCTCACGAAGAAGTTGTTTAGCACCGCAACGGTTACCGCAATCAGCGCGATCCACAAAAAGACGCCGATTTCGCTATAAAGCTGACCAATACTGACTTTATTCGGCGCACTCAGCGCTTTTTGAATAAGATCGTAAAATGGCGCGTACCACGCGTTAATCGCGACGTTGATTTCCACCAGAAACCAGGTCACGAAAATGATTAAGGCCGTTCCCAGAATTGACCAGCGCTGCCAGCGATGCGGTGCGTAGAAAAACCAGAATAGCGCAAAGAGGCCAACGCATAATGCGTAGTAGGCATAAAACAGCAGGAAGTTCAGGGACCAGAAGCGCGCCGCGCTGATGGGAACATCCTCAGAAGCGCCAACCAGCCGCATTATCCAGACCTGCCCACCGGCCTGCCAGAAAACGACTGCGATCAGTGCCCAAATAAAGGCCGAAAGAAAGAACAGCTTCGGCTTTGGGAAAAAAGACTTAAACATAATACTCTCCTGCTCACTTCTTATTTTTGTGCATTACTCATACGGCGCACAACACACCTCCGCCACAGGAGCTTCCTGCGGTGGGGGAGCGTTGTGAGAACTGTAGAATCAGACCTGAGCGTAACGCCTTAGTTCGTTTGCCACTCGTGAAGAATTGTTTCGACGGGTTTCACAAAAACGGGGTTATCCGGCACCGTAAGTGTGCGCCAGACTTCATTATAATGGGCGATGAGTGTTTCAGCCGGGGCTGCTGGTCGGTTGGCTGTCGTATGGGCGTCTTCAGCTACGGTAATTGAATATCCACGGCTGGCACCATTTTTCAGCGTGGTATCGAAACAATAATCTGTCGCACAGCCGCACATGACGAATGCAGAGATATCGTGCTCGCGTAAAACATCCGCCAGCCGGGTACGGTAAAAGCTGTCACAGGCGGTTTTGGTGACATACAAAGCGTTATCAGGCTGGTAAAGATCGGGCAGTAACTGGAACCCTTCGCTCCCCTCTTCCAGTCCACCACTTTCGATGTGCTGGATGAAAATTACCGTATCCGCCGCCCGTGTGAGCTGATTTATCTGTGCCACACACGCTTCGCGTCGAAAACGTGGCGTCGCAAAAACCCCGTTTTGCATATCCACTACCATCACCACTCGCTTACCTGACATTGCTCGCCTCCAGAAATTCGCTGCGGAAAGAAAAAGGGTATCACAACGAAGCGGCTATTTTGTGGTCCGGAAAAAAGTTCATGTTTACCCCTCGTTACGTTATTTCGCGAAATAATGCGCTTTTCGGTGCTTTGAAATATGCCGCCTGGTAGTATAAATACGCATTATCCACTTCTTTCATTTACGGATGCTTTCGTTGAAACGTTGTTTGTTTTTCTCTGCGACGCTCTACGCGTTAACACTGACTTGCGCGCATGCAGCACAACAGTCGCCTGATGCTGAATTTGCGTCTGATATTGTTGATCGTTACGCCAACCATATTTTTTATGGCAGTGGCGCAACAGGGATGGCGATGGTGGCGATTGATGGTAACCAGCGGGTATTCAGAAGCTTTGGTGAAACGCGTCCTGGTTCGAATGTGCGCCCGCAGCTTGATTCGGTTATTCGTATTGCCTCGCTCTCCAAGCTTATGACCAGCGAAATGTTGGTGAAGCTCCTCGATCAAGGCGTAGTGAAACTCAACGATCCGTTAAGCAAATATGCGCCACCGGGTGCGCGTGTGCCGACCTATCAGGGTGCGCCGATTACGCTGGTTAACCTGGCGACACATACCAGCGCACTGCCGCGTGAACAACCGGGTGGTGCGGCAAAGCGTACCGTATTTACCTGGCCGACCCGTACAGAGCGCTGGAACTGGCTCTCTACGGCGACCTTAAAATCGGCACCGGGAACCCAGGCGGCGTATTCCAACCTGGCATTTGATCTGTTGGCCGACGCTCTGGCAAATGCGGCGGGGAAACCCTACTCTCAGCTTTTTGAAGAGCAAATTACGCGTCCGCTGGGGATGAAAGACACCACGTTTACGCCATCACCTGACCAGTGTCGTCGTCTGATGGTGGCGGAAAAAGGCGCGAGTCCGTGCGATAACACCCTGGCAGCTATTGGTAGCGGTGGTGTTTATTCAACGCCAGGCGATATGATGCGCTGGATGCAGCAATTCCTCTCTTCTGATTTCTACAGCCGTAACAGTCAGGCGGATCGTATGCAGACGCTGATCTATCAGCGCAATCAGCTTACACGCGTGATCGGAATGGATGTGCCGGGTAAAGCCGACGCGTTAGGCCTGGGCTGGGTGTATATGGCACCGAAAGACGGGCATCCTGGAATTATTCAGAAAACGGGTGGTGGTGGCGGTTTCATTACTTATATGGCGATGATCCCGCAAAGTAATGTCGGTGTGTTCGTGGTGATCACGCGTTCGCCATTAACGCGTTTCGTGAATATGAGCGATGGTGTAAACGATCTGGTTAGTGAATTGAGCAACAATAAACCGGTGGCTGCGCCTTCGTCCTGATTTGGCCGGGCTGTTGGTCAATACTCATAAGGCAAGCGGTTGATTTTCAGCAGCTTGCCTTTATGCATTTCGATATAGTTTCCTTTACGCAGTGCGGACAGGACTTCGGCAATCACAGAGCGAGAAACCCCGGTGCGCCGCTGAATGTACTGAATAACCCCAACGCGCGCTCTAAGCTGTTCGTCCCAGTCAGACATGGTTAACAGTGATGCCCGAATTTGGTCGTAGGTACTGCTGCCAATAAGCTGACAATCCCGGGTTTCAGCAATGCGGTGCCACCATGTCAGCCACGTAAACGCTTCGCGCCACAGTTGGTTTTTATCTATGAGTGTCATCGCTAAATCAGAAGCCAAGTAATATCCCGAGCATTCGTTTTGCGCGGTGTATATATATTCGGATGGGCGCTGAATAAGACCTGTACTTAGTCCTTTTATAAACGGTGCCCTGGCAATACCTAATAACACATCGTTGTATTTTCGACTAATGGCTATTTCACCCTGCAGAAGGACAAGGGTAACGTTATTCGGGTCGATTTTATTGAAAGTCAGAATGGCGTCATTGGCTAACTCAAAGGGAATTCCATGAGCGGAAAAGCATTCATCTAGTAAATATAACTCCGCAAGCGGCTTGCTTAATGAAATCATTCAGGTCCCTTATAAAATAAAATTCCCGCCAATCCGTGGCGGGAATTTGGATACTGATAAAATAGCAGGAAAAATATATTCCCTGCCAGATTTATTACCAGGTGTATTTCACGCCAACTTTTGCGCCCCAATCCTGTTCAACGTCGCCGCCGCCCAGATAGTTCACATCAGTGTATGCGCTGAAGTTTTTGGTGAAGCTGAACTGCGTACCCAGACCAACACGAACCGCAGAACCTTCAACACCGTTGTCGATAGAATCGCCATTCACTTTCGCAGTGTTGTTGGAATCATCGTAAACGTAAGCCAGGTTGAAGTACGGCGTCAGAGCCTGATCGCTGCCATAGGTGAAGGTATAACCGGTGTTCACACCCAGTTCATAACGCAGGCTATCGTAGTCCTGATCGCCCGCTTTCATGTTGTTGCTCAGGCGGAAGTTATCACCAGACTGGAACAGACCAGAAATACTGGCATACGGAGTAACATAACCTTTTTCGTTAACTTTCCAGTCGTAACCCAGTTTCAGACCGAAGCCCCATGCATCCGTTGAGGAGTCGCCGTCAACATACTGGCCGTTGGACATGCTGGCAGACAGATCGTTATCGAAACGGCTGTAGCTCAGGTTACCATCCAGGAAAATGTTGTTAGTAAAGCGCGCAGAAGAGTAGATGTACGCGGACTGGCTATCCTGATCAACTTTACCAGAACGATCGCTTACATCACCTTTCGCAAAGCCTGCTGCCGCACCGACGATCCATTTCGCGTTATTACCATCAACGAAGGTATCAACACCGACCATGATGCCGCTAACGTCCTGATCGTAGTTGATCACGCCGTTGTCGCCATTCAGGCTGCCGCCGAAGTAGCTTACCCATGCGCCACCGTTGTCAGCAAGGCCATGACGACCATTGGTCAGACGGGTAGACAGAGTATCCTGTTGCAGATTCCAGATGTTGGTGTTTGCAGAAGGAATGCTCAGCGCCATGTTCGCGTAGTCGGTCAGCTCCATCTGGCGCATAACGACGGTGTTACCTTTCTGTTCAGCCTGATAGGTATACGCACCAAGGTCAGCTTTGTTTGCTGCGCTAAAGGTTGCAGTGGTGTTTTTATCGTTGACGTAGATAAGTTCTTTACCTTTGTAGTCAGCGATACGGCCAGCGCCTGTTGAGTTATCGATACGGACTTTGTAGTTACCTGATGCAGCAACGACATTGTCATTCGCATCGTAAACGCTGAACTCCTGGTCGACATTGTTGATGTTACCGTTACCATTGACAGTCAAGTGACCATCAGAGTTCATGGCGATAATACCGTAACCATACGTTGAGTCAGACTTGTTTCTGGTGTTGGTATGGGCGTTGACCAGGTCGGCATCTAACACATAGTCACTGCTATTGATGTCAAATACACCAGCATTCGTCAGTTCCACAGTGTTAGCACCAAATGCGCCAGCTTCATAAGCGCCTGCGCCAATGCTGAATTCACCGCCGTTAGACACGGTGACAGTGTTGGCGTACAGATAGGTGGTTTCGTTGTTGAGATCGACGGTACTGTAACTGTCAACGGTCAGATGGTCGGTTGCAACCTGACCACCAGAGCTCAGATTCATGGCTGAACCATTGGTCAGCTTGATGCTATCTGCTAACAGGCTGGAACCGTTTGCCACATCAACATGTGAACCGTTATTCACAGTCAGGGTATCGATGTTTGAAGCGTTAACGGTATTCCAGTGAGAACCATTATTCAGTGCAACATTGAATAAGCCGCTCTGGAAGGATTGGTTGTCAACGACATTGCCCCATTTGTCATAAGTAGACGTCGGCTCCAGGCTATTAACCGCAACATCGTACATCGTTGCCGGGCCAATCGCATCGTAGCTAAAGATTGCCGCGCCAGTCCATTTACTGCCGTTATCCAGCGTAATGTTCAGTTCATCAACGTTCAGGCTATCGTCAGCCCAACCACCGTTAGTGTTAATAACGTCACTGTTGTTGGTATACGTACCGTTCGGGTAGAAATTCGCGTTCCAGGTACTATTGAATACAACATCGCCTCTCAGTGTTGAATTGCTAAGAGAGACGTTGTTTTTCATTGCATAGTTGGACGCGGAATTATCAACGAAAGAAAGCGCCACATCATTGGAACCAGCGCTACCGGTGTAATCACTCGGTTCAGCAGAGTTACCATAGAAGCCATTATTTTCCAGCGGAGTATAGGAGCCGGAAGTGACAGTAGAGTCAGTTACAACAATGTTGTTATCCCAGGTATGGGAGTCAGTGGTGTAATTCGCATTAGAGGTGTCACCCTGAGACAGAGCAATACCTGCAACACGAGAATTAGCACTGATATTGATATTGCTTTCTACATCCAGTGTTACCGCAGTGCCTAAATAAGCATAATCTGCCGTACGGTAGTCTTTTGATACTGTTTTACCGTCAGCATCCAGATAGCTGTCAGTAAAGTAGAAATACTCGTAATCATCATCAATGGTTGAGTTTTCAATATTCAGTGTGAATACATCACCATCGTGCCATACATAATCAACGCCAGTACCGTTCGTCCAGCCATAACCATCGTGATCATAAACTTTCTGAGACGTAATCATACCGTGAATTGTTGAATTCTTAACGGTCAGCGTATTTGCTGTACCATCTGTATAATCATGGTTCAGGTAATAAGTGGAGAGAATACCGTTGACTACATCACCGCTAAAGGTCTGGTCATAAGCGCCATCAGCCGCATTATTATAGATATAACCATAATAAGAGATGTAATTGAGCTTATCGGCGTTTGTCCAGTCATCCCAGCTAAACGCAGTAGTAGTGTCGTCATGATACCCAAAGGTATTGTACGTCGTCGCCTGCGCCTGAGAAGCGATTGCCAAAGTGCAGGCTAATGCTAATTGAGATACTACAAGTTTCTTTTTCCACGAGTGCATTTGTCATCCCTCCTCAGGGACATTATCGTTGGTCCATCAATTATTAATGCATCAAATGCAATAAAATTATTTGCGGGGAAATTATGCCGTAGAAAAAGAAAATGGTTCAATTAAAGTTCACGTAAAGTCCGGATTCGGACTTAATGAGTAACAAATAAAAAATCAGAATATGACAAGATAGCAAACACATCCAAATCAACAAGATATAAAAAAGCACTCTCTAGCTATCAATTAAAAAATCATTTGCATGCTTTATAGGAAAATAGAATTAACCGCAACAAAAGATATAACATCACAGCAAACAATAAACATCGCCAATTAAAATAGAATTGCTGAATAATTCAATCCTCACCAATATCATTGCGCCCCCTCTATATCCCACTATGTTAACGCCGATTTTGGTGAAACATGCTGGTCACTTTTCGGATACAATGAGCCCTCTGTTCCTAAGACATCAGGCAAATCATGACCGACTTAATCACCCGTCCGCGCCGCCTGCGCAAATCTGCCTCGCTCCGCGCTATGTTCGAAGAGACAACACTCAGCCTGAACGATCTGGTGCTGCCTATCTTCGTTGAAGAAGAGATCGACGACTACAAAGCCATCAGCGCCATGCCTGGCGTGATGCGTATTCCGGAGAAATACCTCGCTCGCGAAATCGAGCGCATTGCCAAAGCAGGCATTCGTTCCGTGATGACCTTTGGTATTTCTCATCACACGGATGCAACCGGTAGCGATGCCTGGCAGGAAAACGGTCTGGTGGCACGTATGTCACGCATTGCCAAAGACGCAGTGCCGGAAATGATCGTCATGTCGGACACCTGTTTCTGTGAATACACCTCCCATGGCCATTGCGGCGTGCTTTGCGACCACGGTGTCGATAACGACGCAACCCTGATTAACCTCGGGAAACAGGCGGTTGTTGCTGCCGCGGCTGGTGCTGACTTTATCGCTCCCTCTGCCGCAATGGACGGCCAGGTGCAGGCGATTCGCCAGGCGCTGGACGCCGCTGGCTTTACTGACACTGCCATCATGTCCTATTCCACCAAGTTCGCGTCATCATTCTACGGCCCGTTCCGTGAAGCGGCAGGTACAGCGCTGAAAGGCGATCGTAAAACCTACCAGATGAGCCCGATGAACCGTCGTGAAGCGATTCGCGAATCGCTGCTGGATGAAGCCCAGGGCGCCGACTGTCTGATGGTCAAACCGGCAGGTCCGTACCTCGATATCCTGCGTGATATCCGCGAGCGCACCACGCTGCCGCTGGGCGCATATCAGGTGAGCGGTGAATACGCAATGATCAAATTCGCCGCGCAGGCGGGAGCCATTGACGAAGAGAAAGTCGTGCTGGAAAGTCTGGGCGCCATCAAACGCGCCGGTGCCGATTTGATCTTTAGCTACTTCGCACTCGACCTGGCTGAACGTAAGATTTTGTAAGCCCTCAGGCCCGGCGCGGCTGCCGGGCCTGTTCTCTTAGCCTCCCCCGCATTACCATTTATTCATAAAGCTGAAATGCAACTGTCATCCCGTACTTCTACTGTCATCGCAAGACGGCAGGAGGAGCCACCATGTTTAGTCTCGACAATGTACTCGACGACCTCTGGCCACAGGCCAAACCCGCGCCCTGGCAAAAGAATCTACTCAGGCGTTTATTATACGAACAAGAGTTTCAGCAGTTCGCTGCAAACCATCCCCATCTGAAAGGGCTGGATATGGTTGAGCAGGTCCTGGAGCATCTACAAATTCGCTGCACCATCCCCGCATACGATCTTGAACAAATCCCCGAACAAGGCCCCCTGGTGATTATCGCCAACCACCCGACAGGCACGCTGGACGGTCTGGCGCTGATGTATGCGGTTTCCCGTGTGCGTCGCGATGTAAAAGTCGTGACCAACCGTATGCTGAGCCATCTGGAACCGCTCAGCTCACTGTTTATCCCGGTGGATAATATGGGGGGCGGTCGCACCCGCAAGGCCTCGCTGCAGCAGATGGAAACCCAGTTGCAGAACGGCGGCGTGCTGATTTTCTTCCCGGCTGGTGAAGTTTCACGCCTGACCCGCAAAGGGATTCGCGACGGCAAATGGCACCCCGGTTTTATTAAACTGGCCGCCAAATTCCGCACTCCGCTCTTGCCGGTGTGGATCAATGCCCGAAACAGCCCCCTCTTTTATGGCTGCGCCTTGCTTTCCGATACGCTGCCAATGCTGCTCCTTATGCAGCAGATGTTCCGTCGTCGTGGTACCCAACTGCCCATCACCATCGGTCAGCGTATTCCCTGGGATAGCTGGCATTCAACCTCACTGGTTCCACGTGATCTGGCGGATAAATGCCGTAAACACGTGCGACGTTTAGGCAAAAAAGCGCCCGGCGTCTTTAAAACCGAGTGTGCGATCGCCCGCCCGGAAGACCGGGCTACGCTGCGCCGCGAACTTAGCCGGGCGGAGTGTCTGGGACGCACCGCTGACGGCAAAATCATTTACCTCTGGCAGCGTCAGGGGCAAGAAGATGCGCCGTTGCTGCGTGAGTTAGGCCGCCTGCGCGAAATTGCTTTCCGTGCCGTTGGTGAAGGTAGCGGCAAGCGTCGTGACACGGATCGTTATGATGATGACTACCTGCATCTGATCTTATGGGATGAAACCGATCTAGAGATTGTCGGCGCGTACCGCTTTACGCCCACGGCACGTCAGGTGGAAGCGCATGGCCCGGACGGGTTGTACAGCTATAGTCTGTTCCATTACGACGAGCGGATGTCAGAGGTGTTAGAGCACGGCATTGAACTGGGACGCAGCTTTATTCAGCCGCGTTACTGGGGACGCCGTGGCCTCGACTATCTATGGTCCGGTATTGGCGCCTATCTGGCACGCTACCCCCAATATCGCTATCTGTTCGGCCCGGTCTCAATTTCCGGCGGCTTACCGCCCGCGGCACGGGATTTACTGATTGCCTTCTATCGGTTGTGGTTTCCGGCAAGATGGCCGCTGGCAGAATCTCGCCGCCCCTGGCCTGCGACACTACCTGATGTGCTGGCACAGTTTACGGGCGAAGATTATACCGAAGATTTGACGCGTCTTAAGTCGTTGCTGGGCAACCTGGGCTGCGGTATTCCGCCGCTTTACAAGCAATACTCTGAGCTGTGCGACCCCGGCGGCGTGCAGTTTATCGATTTTGGCTGTGACCCGGATTTTAATAATTGCGTTGATGGTCTGGTTTTAGTTGATTTAACACGGTTGAAAGCCAACCGATACGAGCGTTATATTAAAGCCCATCAGTGATATGGCCCCTGGCGAAAATATTCCGCCAGGGGAATTTTCGCTTTTGTTTTATTTTTATAAAGCAAAATCCCATTCTGGATGGATCCAGAATCTTTTTGAACAGGTGTTCATGGATGAGCCGACCTACCTTTATAATGATCATTCTTGCAGCACTGCTGTTTTCTCCGCAGGTAAAATTGCAGGCCAGTGTTTCTATTGAGAATACTCGTATTATTTACTCCGCTAATGCGAAGGAAACGACGATTCGTCTGACAAATTACAGCCAAAAGCCCGTACTGGTACAAAGCTGGATTGACGATGGCGATGCCAACGCATCGCCGGTCACTGCGTCAACCCCTTTTATTTTGACGCCCCCTATTTGCCGAATCGATGGCGAACATGGGCAGACATTGCGTATTCAAATACTCAACCCAACAGCATTACCCACCGACCGTGAAACCGTTTACTGGGTAAATATATTAGATATCCCGTTAAAACCACCCACTATCCGTAACGAAGATCTTATGACGGTTGCGCTTCGTTCACGGATAAAACTTTTTTACCGACCAAATGGCCTGAAAGGCAGCCCTGAGCAGGCCGTTCATCAATTACGCTGGCACAACACGGGGGAAAACATTATCGCCATCAATAATTCGCAGTGGCATATTTCTCTTACCTCTATTATTACTCCCAACGGTATCATTCCGGCAAATATGATTGCGCCTTTAAGCAGTCATACGTTTCACCAAAAAATAGCGACAGGCACACCCTTCCAGTTTACCTGGATCAATGATTATGGCGCGTTAAAAAAAATCATGCAGTGTGTGAGTAGTAAACGTAAAGTCAATATTGCAATACAAAATATAAAAGAAAAATTATGAAACGCACAATTATTCATTTTGTCTTTTTATACCTCACGGGATTGACGATAACGCTGACCAGTCTCTCTATCAAAGCCGCCTGTGTATTAATACCACGTTCAGGTAATGATATTCCCCCAGGTACGATTGTGACGACCTCACTCTCGTCTGGTACCAGTGCAATTCAAATGCCGCAAGATATTGCCGTTGGCACTGAGTTATTCCGTGTGACAGCACGACAATCCAGCTATGCCAGCTACCAAACCAACTGCAATAACAATACCATGAAAAAGAATTACTACACGTTAGGCCGTTTTACAAATTCGCCCCCCGCTGTCGCATTGACATCAACACCATACGGCGTTGCTTACGAAACGGGTATTCCCGGTATCGGCCTGGTGATCCAGACGGGGGCGGGAAACCGTCTTCTGGGTGAAAAAACCTATTACACCGATTTTTGCTATAGCAATACCAGTAGCTGCGGCACAAATGGCCAGGATGCGAACATTACTTATATTCTGGTGAAAACCGGTAATATTACCAATGGCAGCATCGATCTTGCTTCCTTACCACTGCTGGAATCTGTCACCGGGGGTAATAACTCACCAGGCAGTGATATTGTTATTTTTCGCTCAATGCTGAGTGGAATAATAAACTTTACTCAGGCTACCTGTGCGCTTGCCGAAAAAAGCAAAACAGTCAAATTGGGTGAGCATACACATACCACGCTGATGGATTCGACGCCCTATACACCCTGGACTGATGCCTCAATTGATCTGATTAACTGTAACTATGGCGGGGCGCAGTATTATGGCATTCAGCAGATCGGCTATAGCAATACCAGTACGATCACCGATCTCGGCGCCGTAAATATCGCCAATGCGCAATGGAGCCTTACGCTTACCCCCCTCACTATCATCGATAATAACAACGGTATCATGGCGCTGGCTCCGCAGTCAGACAGCGCCACAGGAGTGGGTATTCAGTTGTCTACAACAAATACCGCCACCCCCAATTTAGTGAAATTCAGCCAACACGTGAATGGCCCGATGATCGCGGGAATGAATCAGACAATGCGCATTCCATTATACGCTCGCTATATCAGAACCAGCCCGATAGTGACCGGCGGCAAGGCCGACGGTAAGGTCACCTATACGGTTGAGTACAAGTAGTGATACATCTGTTGAACTCTTTATATTGCAATTTTGTTACACCGCTTACATATCATTGACCAGAGCATTGCCACGCGAAAACCAGACGGCATCATAAAGCTTTAGGCTTATGAGAGTGCGTTATGATTCGTGTGGTTCTGGTGGATGATCATGTGGTGGTGCGTTCAGGATTCGCCCAACTTCTTGGCCTTGAAGACGATCTCAGCATCACCGGGCAATACAGTACTGCCGCCGAAGCCTGGCCCGCGCTATTAAAAAGTGATGTGGATGTCGCGGTCCTTGATGTCGCCATGCCGGATGAAAATGGTCTGAGTCTGCTGAAACGCCTGCGGGCGCACCGCCCTGATTTTCGCGCCATCATTCTAAGCATCTACGATACCCCTGCCTTTGTGCAAAGCGCACTGGATGCGGGAGCCAGCGGCTATCTGACCAAGCGATGCGGCCCGGAAGAACTGGTGCGCGCGGTGCGTTCCGTCGGTCCTGGCGGCCATTATCTTTGTGCCGATGCGCTAAAGGCGCTGCGCGGCGGGATCGAACCGAACAAAGTCCTGGCGTCTCTGACACCACGCGAGCGGGAAGTGTTTGATTTACTGGTGAAAGGCGATAGCGTCAAAGAAGTCGCGTTCAAACTCGATCTCAGCCATAAAACGGTGCATGTTCACCGTGCCAATGTGCTCGGTAAACTGAACTGCGCCACCACCATTGAGCTGGTCCATTTTGCGCTTAACCATAATCTGCTGGCTAATCACTGATGTCGCGTTCACTACGCCACGGGATCATCTCGCTGTTTATTGTGTTGGCCTGGGGGCCAGGCTGGCTAATGCTGTGGACGCTCAGTTTCTACCTCACCCATAACGGCCAGCAGGCAGTGCTCTTTCTACCGCATGGCGTCTATCTGGCACTGCTGATTTTGCTCTCGCGTCGTTTCTGGCCAGCCTTATTGCTCCCCCAGTTGGCGATGGTTTTGTGGCTGCACAGCGAGCAGCTCCTTAGTGGCTATACGATGCTGGCCGCGCCCATCATCAGCCTGCTTCCGGCGCTGATGACGCAACATTTCTGGCACCGCTTTCCGCTCTACTGGCAGCGATTATCCCTGTTGTTAACTGCCGTTACCGCCAGCGCATTACTACATACCTTGCTCCTCGCCCCTTTTTTGCAAAGCACCATGCTGCTGGCGGGCCTGGCTTCGTTCACCGGAGGGGTGCTACTGACACCCTTTGTCTATCTCATTTTTGAATTCTTACGTCAGCAACATCGCCATCATCTGCTTGGCCTTGACACGATCGCGCCACCGTTACGTACCTCGCTTATCATCTGGTGCAGCCTCTTTTTTATTATCGGGATAGGCACGCAGATGGTGCTCTCACCGCAAATTGAACGCCTGTTACTCATCGTGGTGTTTTTACCCAACGTGGTGATGGCGTGGAAGTTCGGCTGGCAGGGCGGCGTGCTGTCTGGCCTGCTCGGCAGTATGTTGATCACCATCGCCCGTCAGATTGGGGTGGGGTTTAGCGACCTGCTGGAACTGGAGATCTTCCTTGCGACGCAAGCGCTGCTGGGGATTGGCCTGGGTATCGCCATCAGTCGCCAGCAGCATCTGGCGCAAAATCTTCACCACTACCGCAAACGGCTGGAGGCGGAATTACAGGCCCGCCGGGTGTTGACCGAGAAACTTATCCATACGGAAGAAGACACCCGCAAAAGTCTCGCCCGCGAGCTGCATGACGAAATTGGCCAGAATATTACCGCCATCCAAATCCAGTCACAGTTGGTGAAGCGGGCGGGCGAAACAGATCGGGCGCTGGAAGCCGCGAATCAAATCAACGAACTCGCCAGGCGCATCCACCACTCCACCCGGCAACTGTTGCGCCAGCTTCGCCCACCGGTGCTGGATGAGCTCTCGCTGCAAGAAGCCCTGCACCATCTGGTTAACGAATTTGCCTTTGCCGAGCGCGGTATTGCCTGCCATTTCGATTATCGGCTAAGTGCTCCTCCAGACAGCGAAACCCTGGTTTTCACGCTCTATCGCCTGCTGCAAGAGTTACTCAATAACGTCTGCAAACACGCCTGCGCCAGTGAAGTGCGCATCGCCCTCAGCGAGCAAAACGGTCGTCTGTGTCTCGAAGTGCATGATAACGGCCTCGGTATAGCCGCTGAGAAGATGCCGGGCTTTGGTATCCAGGGAATGCGCGAGCGTGTCCATGCCCTGGGGGGTGAGCTAACGCTTGAGTCGCGTCAGGGCACGCACGTAACTGTTAACCTGCCCACAATTTTGCAACAAAACCCGCTCTGACCAGGAAAAAGTCTTAGTCACCTGGGGAGTTTCTCTCATCCGCTTTTGTTTGCGCTTACCTATAGTCAGCGCAACTGGAGACCGCTATGCACGCCATCTCATCTGCTGAAGTTGAACAACGTTACCGGGCTTTTCGCCCACGGTTACTGCTGTGCATGGTGGTGGGCTATGCGGCGTTTTACCTGACGCGTAAAAGCGTCAATTACGTGCTTCCTGCGCTACAAAGCGATCTGGAGTTAGACAAAGGTGACATCGGGCTGATGGGCTCACTGTTTTACCTCAGCTATGGCCTGTCAAAGTTTGCCGCCGGGCTATGGCACGACAGCCACGGGCAGTGCGCCTTTATGGGCTGTGGGCTGTTCGCCACGGGTTTACTGAACGTGCTGTTCGCTTTTGGTGACTCACTGCCGCTGCTGTTAGTGGTCTGGACGTTAAACGGTTTTTTTCAGGGCTGGGGCTGGCCCCCCTGTGCTCGCCTGCTCACCCACTGGTATTCCCGCAATGAACGCGGCTTCTGGTGGGGATGCTGGAACATGTCCATCAATATTGGCGGTGCCGTGATTCCGCTGATATGTGCCTTTGCCGCCCACTGGTGGGGTTGGCAGGCTGCGATGCTGACACCAGGGATAATCAGCATGGCGCTCGGCGTCTGGCTGACAATGCAACTGCGGGGTACACCGCAGGAAGAAGGATTACCGAGCGTGGGCGAATGGCGGCATGACCCGCTGGAGCTCCGTCAGGAACAACAAAGCCCCCCAATGGGCTTATGGCAGATGTTACGTATCACCATGCTGCGTAACCCGATGATCTGGCTGCTGGGTGTGTCCTATGTGCTGGTCTACCTGATCCGCATTGCGCTCAATGACTGGGGCAACATCTGGCTGGCAGAAAGCCACGGCGTCAATTTATTGAGCGCGAATGCCACGGTGATGCTGTTTGAAGTCGGCGGTCTGTTAGGTGCGCTGTTCGCCGGTTGGGGATCGGATTTGCTGTTTAGCGGGCAGAGAGCGCCGATGATTTTGCTCTTCACGCTGGGGCTGATTGTTTCGGTCGCGGCACTGTGGCTGGCGCCGGTACATCATTACGCGTTGCTGGCGATGTGCTTTTTTACCGTGGGATTTTTTGTTTTTGGCCCACAAATGCTCATCGGCCTGGCCGCCGTCGAATGCGGGCATAAGGCCGCGGCAGGATCGATAACCGGTTTTCTCGGCGTCTTTGCCTATGCGGGCGCAGCGCTGGCGGGCTGGCCGCTGTCACAGGTGATTGAACGCTATGGCTGGTCGGGGATGTTCAGCTTGCTCTCCGTCGCCGCCGTATTAATGGGTTTACTTCTGATGCCCTTGTTGATGGCGGGCATCATGACGTCTCGCAGTCCTACAACCTCACAGGAAGGATAAAACAATGAAAGTTACCCTGCTCTCTACCCTGGTGGCGACCGGTTTGGCGCTGGCGGCATTCAGCAGCGCGGCCAAAGCAGAAGGTCGTCTGGTGGTCTACTGCAGCGCGACCAACGAAATGTGTGAAACCGAAACACAGGCCTTCGGCGAGAAATACAATGTGAAAACCTCCTTCATCCGCAACGGCTCAGGCAGCACGCTGGCGAAAGTTGATGCGGAGAAGAAAAACCCGCAGGCGGATGTCTGGTACGGCGGCACGTTGGATCCACAGTCGCAGGCCGGGGAGATGGGACTGTTGCAGCCCTATAAATCAGCCAATCTGGGCGAAATCATGGAGAAATTCCGCGATCCGGCCAAAGTGAAAGGCAATCTCTCTTCCGCCGTTTACGTGGGCATTCTCGGTTTTGGCGTTAACACCCAACGCCTGAAAGAGAAAAATCTGCCCATTCCGAAGTGCTGGAAAGATCTGACGAAGCCGGAATACAAAAGCGAAATTCAAATCGCCGACCCGCAGAGTTCCGGCACCGCCTATACCGCGCTGGCAACCTTCGTTCAACTTTGGGGCGAAGACCAGGCTTTCGATTACTTAAAACAGCTCAATAGCAATATCTCTCAATACACCAAATCGGGTATCGCCCCGGCACGTAACGCCGCGCGTGGCGAAACCGCCATCGGCATTGGCTTCCTGCATGACTACTCGCTGGAAAAAGAGCAAGGCGCGCCGCTGGAACTGATTTCACCCTGTGAAGGCACCGGCTACGAAATTGGCGGTATCAGCATCCTGAAAGGGGCGCGTAACCTGGATAACGCGAAGCTGTTTGTTGACTGGGCGCTGTCAAAAGAAGCACAGGAGCTGGCATGGAAAAAGGGCAAGTCTTATCAGATCCTGACCAACACCACCGCCGAAACCTCCCCGAACTCGCTCAAACTCGACGACCTGAAACTTATCAATTACGACATGGATAAATACGGTTCCACGGACGTACGTAAAGCGCTCATTAACAAATGGGTTAGCGACGTGAAGATGGGCCAGTAAACGCGCATTGGCGATCATATTGCCGGGTAGCGGCTTAACGGCTTTACCCGGCCTACAACACCGGAATGCTTATGTCACACACACTCACACTCCATCCCGCCCCCAAGCGGGATGCGATATTCCTTTGGGTTCTGCTTGGCGGGCTGGCCTTTGCGCTGCTGCCAAGCTGGAGCCTGGATTATGGCCTGCTGGAGTCTACGCGCGATGAAATTATCGACGCCTACGGCTGGTCGCACGTTAACGTCAGTTGGTTGTGGTATCTGCTGCCCGCCGTATTATTGCTTCGCCCACTGAGTGAAGCGAAGCGCGAGCAGCGAGGCCGCCACTACTTTGACGCCGGCTGGGCCTTACTGTGCATGGCGTTTGTGGCTGTCAGCGCCACCGTAGAAGGACGTGGTCTCGGTTATGCGGTGATTGTGCTGTTTGTCGCCCTTGCAGCCATCATGACTCTGGCGCTCACCCGCCTGGAGTGGCTCGGCGGCGACCGTTTTGTTATTGGTTCGCTGATTGTCATCGTGGCGCTGATCGGCGTCTTTATCGTCTGGCCAAGTATTGCCATCTTTATTCCTATGTTCACCACCGCCAGCGGTGAATTTGCCCCGCTGGCGTTTATGAATGTGCTCGCCCAGGCGCACATTATTCAGGTGATTTTGAATTCCATCTGGCTCTCTATTGCCGTGGGCGTCGGCTGTACCTTCTTCGGTCTGGTGCTGGCGATTTACACAACCCGCATTGCGCAGCGCAGCGCGATTATTGGCCGCATTTTCTCGATTCTGCCGATCGTCACCCCGCCGTTTGTCGTCGGCCTCGGCGTTACCCTGATGATGGGACGTTCCGGCTATATCACCGAATTAATGGTCGACTGGTTCGGGCTCACCAATACCAACTGGCTGTATGGCTTCACCGGTATCTGGCTGGCGCAGGTGCTGGCGTTTACCCCCATGGCCTTTATGATCCTCGACGGGGCGATTAAGACTATTCATCCGTCACTGGAAGAGGCCTCGTACACCCTGCGCGCCAGCCGCTGGCAGACCTTTAACGGGGTATTTATCCCGCTGCTGAAACCGGCGCTGGCTAATGCGTTTCTGATTGTGGTCGTGCAGTCGCTGGCCGATTTTAGTAACCCGCTGGTGCTTGGCGGCAACTTCGACGTGCTGGCAACGCAAATCTACTTCTATATCACCGGTTCGCAGCTTGATTATCAGGCAGCCAGTACGCTTGGTGCGTTCCTGCTGCTCTTCTCGCTGCTGGTGTTCTGCGTACAGTACATGTGGATCGGCAAACGCTCTTACGTCACCGTTTCCGGCAAATCCTATCGCGGCGATGTGCAGCCTCTGCCGGTCACGCTGGTATGGAGCGTAGTGGCACTGCTGGCAATCTGGGTGGCCTTCAACGCCCTGCTCTATGGCAGCATTTTCTACGGCAGTTTCACGGTGAACTGGGGCGTGGATTACACCCTGACGCTGGATAACTTTATTAAGCTGTTTGGCCAGGGAATGAGCGATGGCGCGTGGCCTTCTCTGCTCGATACCCTGCTTTACGCCGGGATTGCCGCCCCGATTACCGCCATTTTCGGCCTGCTGATTGCCTGGATTGTGGTGCGCCAGCAATTCAAAGGGAAAAAGACCATCGAGTTCACCACCATGCTGTGCTTTGCGGTTCCGGGCACCGTGGCGGGCGTCTCTTATATTCTCGCCTTTAACAGCGCCCCCGTTTACATCACTGGCACCGCCGCCATTGTTATTATTTCGATGGTGATGCGTAACGTGCCGGTGGGTATTCGCGCCGGGATCGCAGGCTTAGGCCAGATTGATAAATCGCTGGATGAGGCCTCACTTAGCCTGCGCGCCGGGTCGTTGCGTACCATTACGCAGATTCTACTGCCCCTGCTGCGCCCGGCGATTTTGTCCGCGCTGATTTACAGCTTTGTTCGCGCCATCACTACTGTCAGCGCCATTGTCTTTTTGGTAACGCCGGATACGCGTGTGGCGACCGCCTACATCCTGAACCGCGTGGAAGACGGCGAATACGGCGTGGCCATAGCCTATGGCTCAATCCTTATTGTGGTGATGCTCGCCATCATCTTCATCTTTGACTGGCTGATCGGTGAGGCGCGTATCTCCCGTTCCAAAGCTAAAAACCAGGCGTAACGGAGCGCGACCATGACACAAAAACATTTCGTTGAACTGCGCAATGTCACCAAGCGATTTGGTAACAACACGGTTATCGACAACATTAATCTTGCCATCCCTCAGGGGGAGATGGTGACGTTACTTGGCCCATCAGGCTGTGGGAAAACCACGGTGCTGCGTCTGGTGGCAGGGCTGGAAAAGCCCTCAGAGGGGCACATTTTTATTGATGGTGAGGATGTCACGCATCGCTCCATTCAGCAGCGCGATATCTGCATGGTGTTCCAGTCCTACGCCCTCTTCCCCCATATGTCGCTGGGAGAAAACGTGGGTTACGGTCTCAAGATGCTGGGGGTTTCACGCGCGGAGGTGAAAACGCGGGTGAAAGAAGCGCTGGCGATGGTGGATCTGGAAGGCTTTGAAGACCGCTACGTGGATCAGATTTCCGGTGGGCAGCAACAGCGCGTGGCGCTGGCACGCGCGCTGATCCTCAAACCCAAGGTGCTGTTGTTTGATGAGCCGTTGAGTAACCTCGACGCCAACCTGCGTCGCAGCATGCGCGATAAAATTCGCGAGCTGCAAAAGCAGTTCAACATCACGTCGCTGTATGTGACGCACGATCAGAGCGAGGCATTTGCCGTCTCCGATACTGTGCTGGTGATGAACAAGGGTCACATCATGCAGATGGGCTCGCCGCAGAATCTGTATCGCCAGCCTGCGTCACGCTTTATGGCGAGTTTTATGGGGGATGCCAACCTGTTCCCGGCAACGTTCCACCCGCAATTCGTTGATATCTATGGATACCGTTTGCCTGTGCCGGCACATTTCTCGGCCCAGGGAAGCGGCACGGTGGGTGTCCGTCCGGAGGCCATCACGCTGGGTGAACAGGGTGATGACAGCCAGCGTTGCGTGATCGTGCATGTGGCCTATATGGGGCCGCAGTACGAGGTGATTGTGGAATGGCACGGCCAGCGCATTTTGTTGCAGGTTAACGCCACCCGCCTGCAACCGGATGTCGGTGAGCAGTATTACCTGCAAATCCACCCCTACGGTATGTTCGAACTGGCCGAAACCGCGTGAGTTTATCCCGGATGCGGCTGCGCCTTATCCGGGCTACCACCACCATCGTAGCCCCGGTAAGCGTTCGCGCCACCGGGGTTATTCCCGGATGCGGCTTCGCCTTATCAGGGTTACCGCCACCATCGTAGCCCCGGTAAGCGTCAGCGCCACCGGGGTTATTCCCGGATGCGGCTGCGCCTTATCCGGGCTACCGCCACCATCGTAGCCCCGGTAAGCGTCAGCGCCACCGGGGATGTTTTAACGACGTTCGCCTGCCGCAATATCTGTTGTTCCGCCTCCCCAATCTTTCGGGTAGATCCCACGCCTTACATCACGATGAAATGATGAAAATGGCCAATCCCTCACCTGTTCTACCCAACCGTGTTTGACAGGGTTGTTGTAGACATAATCAAGATGGCGGCGGTAATCCGCTTCATTACGAATTGCATGCTCCCAGAAACGAGGCTGCCAGATATTCCGCTGCTGTAATGCACGGGTAAATTGTTTTTTGATATCGCGCCACCGCCCCGAATAATCTGTATCGTCCGCGGGCAATGTCCATACGCAATGAATGTGTTCAGGAAGAACAACCCAGGCATCAATATAAAAGGGCTTTCGCTGCCTTACGGTATTCACCGCCAGGCGCAAAACCTCAATATGAGTCGTGAGAAGAAAACTTCTGCGGTTTTTAAGGTTTACCGTGAAGAACCAGGTACCGCCGTTCACGTAATACCGCCGATAATTAACCAGGGGCCACTCCTTGTGCCAGAATTCCTCGGATATTCAACATAATCCAAAGAGCAGGTACGGAACAGAGAGTTGGCTATATTATGGAAAACGTCTCGCAAGTCATCCCGGATGCGGCTTCGCCTTATCCGGGCTACCGCCACCATCGTAGATACGGTGAACGTCTTCAACCTTTTTAGCCATGGCTGACTCGTTTTCCCGCATGACCACCACAGCGACATCTTTGTCCCCCCCTGGCGCAGAGCGTGCGGCGAGGGGGTTGAGTCCCCGCTGCAATCGGTGAGACGAAGACCCGATGACAAGGGCAGGCCGCCAGGGATGGGGCGAGTAATGCGAGTCAAACCGACCGCAGGCAGCGGGGCGGGAGGCGACATTTCGCCATGAACATACGGGGAACGGAACCTACCTCCCGAGCCGCATTTTCCCCCTAACCCCACAGGAGAGGGTCAATTCGTAGCCCCGGTAAGCGTCAGCGCCACCGGGGATTATTCCCGGATGCGGCTTCGCCACCGGAATACCTTATCTTCCTGACCAGGAGCCTCACTATGGATGGTTTGCGACCACACGCAGCCGCGCTCGCCTGCTGCTCAGCCGTGGGTTAGTCGTAAAAATGACATATAAAATCGGTCGCCAGGCCATATGCCCCACCTTAGTTAAATATAATCCTGGATTTGCCTGAAAAATTTTTCTCTCAAACTAAAGTGCGAAACAATTCAGGTCAACTCATTCTCAATGATTAAATTTAACATCAGGTAATTACCTGAAAACATTGTGATACAACCTACAAAACAATGTCATAAAGTAATGAAATCTAAAATGTAAAAACTATGTGAAATAAAAACAGTAAATATCGTCAATAATTAATAATAGTAAAGCGTCGCAGGGATAAAAAGGGTGTAAGAATTGTCGGATTTATTCCCTACCTGCTCCCTATAATATTTTGTTTTTTCCTGAACCATAAAACATTCAAACTACTATGCCTAATAAAATTTCACTCAAGGCATTATTTTTACGCTTCGCTTTCAGTAAGTTCCTCCTGTGATTAACATCAAAAGCCTTTTACCCTACTGCAAATTTCACCATTGCGGGGCAGCATGCACCAGAATTACCCGTCAGGCGCTACATCGGTGCCGCGTTTTTTTCGCGCCATTCCTCGCGCCATCCATAACCCAATGAATTTATTTGTTTTTTAAGCTTGGCACTGCCTTTGCTACTGACATTGCACTGTGTTTAATGGCGAGGCAGTAAATGATGACCACAGAATCAACCACATTAAAAAGAACACTCGGCAGCTTCCGCTTATGGGGCATAGCCGTCGGCCTGGTCATTTCAGGCGAATATTTTGGCTGGAGTTATGGCTGGTCCCAGGCCGGAACAATGGGATTTTTGATTGTCGCGCTGGCGATTGCCGCCATGTATTGCGCATTCATATTCAGTTTCACTGAGCTGACAACAGCGATCCCACACGCGGGCGGCCCTTTTGCTTACGCGTATCGGGCTTTCGGCCCCACCGGCGGATTTATTGCCGGTTTCGCCACGCTCATTGAATTTGTGTTTGCGCCACCGGCTATTGCAATGGCCATTGGGGCCTACCTGAACGTGCAATTTCCGTCCCTCGATCCGAAATGGATCGCCTGTGGCGCCTATATCATCTTTATGGCGTTAAATATTCTCGGTGTCGGCATTGCCGCTACATTTGAATTGATCGTCACCCTGCTGGCGATATTTGAATTGCTGGTCTTTATGGGTGTTGTTGCGCCAGGCTTCTCCTGGGACAACTTCACGGCTAACGGCTGGGCAGGCGCAGAAAGCTTTAGCGCCCCGGCATTGTCGGGAATGTTTGCCGCTATCCCCTTTGCTATCTGGTTCTTCCTGGCAATTGAAGGCGCATCGATGGCCGCCGAAGAAGCCAAAGACCCGCAACGCACCATTCCTCGCGCGCTGGGCGGCGGTATCCTGACGCTGACCGTATTGGCGGTTGGCGTAATGATATTTGCCGGCGGCGTGGGTGACTGGCGCGCCCTGTCGAACATTAATGACCCCTTACCGCAGGCAATGAAAGTCGTGGTGGGCAACAGTAGCGGCTGGCTGCATATGCTGGTCTGGCTGGGTCTGTTTGGCCTGGTGGCCTCTTTCCACGGCATCATCATGGGTTACTCCCGTCAGAT
Source organism: Citrobacter sp. BDA59-3 (assembly GCF_015167655.1). Classification (NCBI taxonomy): domain Bacteria; kingdom Pseudomonadati; phylum Pseudomonadota; class Gammaproteobacteria; order Enterobacterales; family Enterobacteriaceae; genus Citrobacter; species Citrobacter sp. BDA59-3. Next base: position 1,050,929 of record NZ_CP063427.1, on the reverse strand, counting down.
CTACTCACTGGCGCGTGCGGGCTATCTGCCTGCCAGCCTGGCGAACCTGAACCGTAAAACGCGCACACCGCACCTGGCGATTCTGGCCGGCGGCGTGGTGGGGATCGCGGCCATTTTCTCCGATTCGCTGGTAACCATTAGCGGCATGCCGCTGACCGCCTGCATTGTGACGATGTCAGTATTCGGCGCTATTGTTATGTATATCATCTCAATGGCCGCGCTGTTCAAACTGCGCCGTAGCGAGCCGAACCTGGTGCGTCCGTTTAAAGCGCCCCTGTTCCCGATAGCGCCCGCGTTTGCGCTGGGTATGGCGGTACTCTGTCTGGTCGCGATGGTCTGGTACAACACCCTGCTGGCGCTCATTTTCGCGCTGATGATGCTGGGGGGTTACATGTGGTTCCGTAAAACAGCGTCAGCCCGTGAGCGTGCGGCGATGGATCCGCAACTACGCGCGCTCTCCTGAGGAGGCGAAATGTATAAAACGACCCTGGCGCACCGGACATACCGGTTCGCCAGTCTTAAAGAAGTCATGGCAAAAGCGTCCCCGGCCCGTTCCGGGGATGTGCTGGCGGGTGTCGCAGCAGATTCAGCGGAAGAGCGCATGGCGGCGAAAATCGCCCTTGCCGATATTCCGCTGCGTGACCTTCTGGACAATCCGATCATTCCTTACGAAAGCGATGAAGTTACCCGCCTGATCGTTGATACCCACAATGCCGATGCCTTTTCGCTTATCCGCCACCTGACCGTCGGCGATTTCCGTGACTGGTTGCTGGCCGATACCACCGATGCCGCCACGCTGACACACATCGCCCCGGCCGTCACGCCGGAGATGGCAGCCGCGGTAAGCAAGCTGATGCGTAACCAGGATTTGATTCTGGTGGCCAGCAAATGCAGCGTGATTACCCGTTTTCGCAACACCATCGGCCTGCCAGGCCATTTAAGCGTTCGCCTGCAGCCGAATCATCCCACCGATGATTTAAAAGGCATCGCCGCCAGCATGCTCGATGGCCTGCTCTACGGTGCGGGTGATGCGGTGGTGGGTATTAACCCGGCCAGCGACAGCCTGCCGGTCCTCGAACGGCTCAATCATATGATGGATGACATCATCAGCCGTTTTGCCATCCCCACCCAATCCTGCGTGCTGACGCACGTCACCAACACGCTGCAACTGATTGAACGTGGCGCACCGGTGGATCTGGTCTTTCAGTCCGTGGCGGGAACCGAAGCTGCCAACAGCGGCTTTGGCATTAATCTGTCGATGCTTAAAGAGGCGCAGGATGCAGCCCTGAGCCTGCAACGCGGCACGCTCGGCAACAACGTGATGTATTTTGAAACCGGCCAGGGGAGCTGCCTGTCGGCAAATGCGCATCACGGCGTTGACCAGCAAACCTGCGAAGCACGAGCCTATGCCGTGGCGCGCCACTTCAACCCGCTACTGGTCAACACCGTGGTCGGATTTATCGGACCGGAGTATCTCTATGACGGCAAGCAGATCATTCGTGCCGGTTTAGAAGATCACTTCTGCGGCAAGCTGATGGGGCTGCCTATCGGCTGCGACGTCTGTTACACCAACCACGCCGAAGCGGATCAGGATGATATGGACACGTTGCTGACGCTGCTGTGTAACGCCGGGCTGACGTTCCTGATTGGCGTACCGGGCGCGGATGACATTATGCTCAATTATCAGAGCACGTCGTTCCACGACGCCCTCTATGCCCGCCGTCTGCTGGGGCTGAAACATGCGCCCGAGTTTGCCGACTGGCTCACCCGTATGCAAATTATCGATACCCACGGACAGTTGCGTTTAACCGGGGCGAACCACCCGCTGCTGACCGCATTACCACAAGGAGTGAGCGCATGAATCCACCCGATGCCTGGACATTACTGCGCGAATTTACCGATGCCCGCATCGCGCTTGGGCGCAGCGGCGCCAGTCTGCCCACGCGTGAGGTGCTGAACTTTGGCCTGGCCCATGCTCAGGCCCGCGATGCTATCCACCAGCCGTTCGACAGTGAAAGTCTGGCGACACAGTTACACGAGCTGGGGCTGCAAACGCTGAATGCGCACAGCGCGGCGACAGACAGGCACATCTATCTGAATCGACCGGATTTGGGGCGCATGCTCAGCGAAGAGAGCCGCGATGCCTTAAAAGCGAGTCGGACGCCCGCCCACGACCTGCTGCTGGTGATTGGCGATGGCCTCTCTTCACATGCGGTGCAACGCCAGTCCGTCGGCCTGATTAAAGCGCTGCTGCCCTATCTGGAGACGCTGGGGATCTCAATGGGACCGGTGGTACTGGCGCATCAGTCACGGGTTGCGCTGGGGGATGACATTGGCGAAACGCTCAACAGCAAAGCGGTCGCGATCCTGATTGGTGAACGCCCCGGCCTCTCCTCCCCGGACAGCCTGGGTGTCTATCTGACATGGAACCCCGAGCGCAAACGGCTGGAGTCGGAGCGCAACTGCATTTCGAACATTCGCCCCGAGGGGCTGAACTATGACGCCGCCGCCTTTAAGCTCGCCTGGCTGTTGGAACAGGCGTTCCTGCGCAGGCTTACCGGCGTGAAGTTAAAAGACGAAAGCGATAACCCTGCCCTGCACGGACGCGTCACCCCACGCGTTCGCTAGCCTCCCGCGCGCTTTATCGCCCCAAGGGTAAAGCGCGACGCGTAACGCAAATTTTGTTCCATACTCTGTTAACCCTGTGTGCATTCTACGTTTGTGGAGACTCCAAGGTGAAAGAGACCGCACCTGCTCCCCAGAATCATCCTGTAAGAGAGAACCCGCGCTGGCTGAGATTCGAATCCCGGGTACAGCAGTATGGCGCTTATCTGCTTTTCTTGATTGTCATCAGTGCCCTTGCAGGCCTGTTTTCCCACGGATTTTTAAGCGACAGAACGCAGGAAACTGGCGATAAACAACTGCAGGTGCATTACGAGCGATTCGGGCGTTTACAAAGCGATATGGCGCTGGCCGTTACCGTCAGGGCGCCAAAGCATGAGCAGCTCGTCATCACGCTGGGCGGCGATTTTATGCAGCAATATGAGATACGCACGCTACAGCCGCAGCCAGACCAGGTCTCCAGTCGAAACGGAGTGTTGCGTCTGGAATATTCCCACGCGCATCCGGGAGACGCCTTTGATCTTTGGCTGGGGCTGACCCCACAGCTTCCGGGCAGCGCAACGTCGCAAATTGGTGTGGAAGGCGCATCCAGCACCAGCATCTGGCAATTTATTTACCCCTGAGGGCGAGACGATGGAAATGGTATTGCGGGCAATCGCCATCTATCTGGTGTTAATGGTGGTTTTTAAAATCGCCGGACGCCGGGCTTTGTTACAAATGACCTCTTTTGATCTTATCTTGCTGCTGATCATCAGCGAGGCCACACAACAGGCGTTACTGGGGAATGATTTTTCCGTCACCGGTGCGGCGCTAACCATCATTACCCTGGTGACGGTGGATATTCTGTTCGGCTATCTCAAAAAATATATCAATAACGCGGAAGACATGATCGACGGTGCTCCGGTCATCCTGGTGGAACATGGCCAGATGTTACGCGGCAAAATGAAAGAGGCTGATATCACCTATGATGACATCATGGTCTCTGCACGTAATAATCAGGGCATTGATAAACTTGACGATATTAAGTACGCCATTCTTGAGCGCAATGGTCATATCTCGATTATTGCGAAGTCGCCATAAAACCCGATTTACACTGTGGCTGTCTGCAATTATGCCGCAGGCAGTACACAGTGCGCTGCCTTCTGTCCGTCCCTTTAATTTCATTATCTTTCCATAAAATCCGCAACAGTGACTTTTAAAAATTCCATTTCTTATAATTACGATCAAGATCACATCCCTATAAAAACATAAAAAACAGCAAGTTACACTCATTAAAAAATAAATGAGAGGCACATCAACATAATTACTCCGCAGGTTGATTGACTCTTATGCACACGTGTGCATAAATAAATACAGTATGTTTAAAAAGCTAAATTCGGGACGGTAAGCATTTATCAAGGCATATTCTTTTCGCCATGATAGATACCCTTTTTCTGTAAATAATTAACGTCGTTGCGTCACGGCTAATTCAGTCGCAGGGGAACGTTTGTCTGCTGCTTTTTACTCATCAGAAACAGTTACGTAAATACATCAATTACGGGTGATGAATGGAAACGTGTTTCAAAGATCTGTCGATAGATCAGGATGCAATACGTGATGTATTGCAAACGATGGGCCTCCTCGAAGCAGAAGAGGCCCTGCACGTCAGCCCACTCACGGGCGGCGTCTCTTCCAACATTTTAAAAGTCAGCACCGGGGAACGGCAGTTTTGCCTGAAACAGGCACTGCCAAAATTGAAAGTCGCCAAAGAGTGGCATGCACCGCTTGAACGTGTCTTTGCCGAAATAGACTGGATGCAAACCGTCGCCGGTATTGCGCCGCACTCGGTTCCCCATATCACAGGCATCGACCGTAACGCGCTCTGTTTTGTGATGGATTATCTGCCCGCAGAGCAATTTCATAACTGGAAATCACAACTGTTAAGCGGGGAAATCGATATCGGTTTTGCCGCGCAGACAGGCAGCATATTAGGTGAAATTCATCAGAACACGGCGAAAAGCGAAGCGCTGGCAAAAATCTTCGCCTATGACGACAACTTCTTTTCGCTGCGTCTGGATCCCTATCTTGGGGAAATCGCCCGCATTCACCCGCACTATGCTGATTTTATTTTGACGGTATTACACAGAACACAATCCACCAGACTGGCACTGGTGCACGGTGATATTAGCCCGAAAAACATCTTACGCGGCCCACATGGCCCGGTCATTCTCGATGCGGAATGCGCATGGTATGGCGACCCGGCATTCGATTTAGCATTTTGCTTAAATCATTTCTTGCTGAAAACGGTGATTGCCGGGTCGCAGGAGACACAGCAAAAACTCATGCTCGCCTTTGATGCAATGTCCCAAAGCTATTTTCACCACATCACCTGGGAACCTGTCGGGGAATACGAAGCCCGTGTCGCAACACTGCTGCCCTGTTTAATTCTGGCCCGCGTCGACGGCAAATCACCGGCGGAATATCTCCAGGGCAGGCATGCGAATAACGTACGTCGCGCAAGTTGCGCATTACTGGAACGTCAATTTACGCAGTTGAAAGACATTACATCATTCTGGCGCAAGGAGAACGGGTTATGAGTCGTATTAAAAATGTGATTGGCCGTCGCGTGTGGGATTCCCGGGGCTGGCCGACAGTTGAGGTTGAAGTGCATCTGGAAAATGGTCTTTTTGGTCGCGGCATGGCACCCGCCGGGGCCTCATGCGGGATGCACGAAGCGGTGGAACTGCGCGATGGCGGCAGTGTTCTTTCCGGCAAAGATGTGCAAAAAGCGCTGCATAACATTCAACATGAAATTGCCCCGGCGCTTATCGGCACGGATATCAACGATCAGAAACTTATCGACAGCATTCTGATTGAACTGGACGGCACGGGCACGTTCTCCCGTCTGGGGGGCAATGCCTCGGTCGCCTGCTCCATGGCGGCTATCTATGCGGCGGCTAACAATGCCCACCTGCCGCTGTGGAAGTATCTGGCAGGCGATCGGAAAGTGGCGATGCCGCTGCCGCAAATTCAGATTTTCGGCGGCGGTGCGCACGCCGGGCGGCGTATCGATATTCAGGATTTGATGGTTATCGCTAACGGGGCGAAATCTTTTGAAGAAGCGCTGGTGATGACCGCTGAGGTGTATCACAGCGCGGGGCGCATCATGAAACAGCGCGGCCATTTAAGCGGCGTGGCGGATGAAGGCGGCTGGTGGCCAGAGTTCAGCAGCAATGAACAGGCGCTGGACACGCTGGTAAAAGCGATTGAAAGCGCAGGCTATGTACCGGGCCAGGATGTCTCTATCGCACTGGATATCGCCTCGTCTGAGTTTGGCAAAGAGGGCCGTTACCGCCTGGCGCTGGAAGCCACGGAATATGACTCAGACGGCATGTGTGAATTATTGCTCGGCTGGTTGGATCGGTATCCGATTCTCTCTATTGAAGACCCGCTGGCAGAAGATGATGAACAAGGCCTTATCGCCTTTACGAACGCCGCAGGTTCTCGGGTGCAAATTGTCGGTGATGATTATTTCGTGACAAATGGCGAGCGCGTAAAAGCAGCGGCGGAAATAGGAGCCTGTAACGCCGTATTATTAAAAGCCAACCAGGCTGGCACCATTACCCAATTACGTCATGCATTTTCCGAAGCGCAAAAAGCAGGATACGGCTCGATTGTTTCAGCGCGCTCAGGTGAAACCGAAGACAATATTATTGTCCACCTCGCATTAGGTTTGAATGCCGGGCAATTAAAAGTGGGCTCAATGACCCGCTCAGAGCGTACATCAAAATGGAATGAAGCCATTCGGCTGGAAGAGGCCAATGCTCTGGGATTTTTCGGCATCGCCGCATTAGATCATAAATAATTTTTTAATTTTATTCCGATTAGCTGAACAGGCGTTATCTCCGGGCCCTACGCATTGACCTGAATTTTCGATGTCTGTTCTGGTTGTATGAGTTTTTCCAAATTGTCGATATATAATTTCAGGAGATTCAAATGACCGATTACAGCGGCGAGGCATTGCCTGCAGCCAAAAAGAAAATGCAGATCAAACCCATTGTTCAGGTGGGTGCCGGAAACGCCCTCGAAATATATGACTTTATGGTCTATGGCTATTATGCGCGTTATATTTCGCAGGCTTATTTTCCGTCTGATAATGAATACGTGTCATTAATGCTCACCCTGATGACATTCGCTTTAGGCTTCTTCGCCCGTCCGTTCGGGGCCATTATTCTGGGGGCTTACACCGATCGTCATGGCCGTCGAAAAGGGTTAATTATGGCCCTGACCCTGATGTCCATCGGTATTTTGTGCGTCGCCATGACACCGACCTATGCCGCCATTGGTATCGCCGCACCGATCATCGTCATTCTTGGTCGCTTGCTACAAGGTTTCTCGGCCGGCGCGGAACTGGGTGGCGTGGTTGTGTATCTGGCAGAGATATCGCCGCCGAACCGGCGTGCGTTCTATACCTGCTGGCAGGTGGGCTCTCAGCAGTTTGCGGTCATGGCAGCGTCTATTATCGGCCTGGTGCTGCTCTACAACATGTCCACCGAAGATCTGCACGACTGGGGCTGGCGCGTTCCGTTGTTGATTGGCTGCGCGGTTATCCCGCTGATGTTCTGGCTGCGTTCAAATCTGCAAGAGACGGAAGTTTTCGCGAAGAAGAAAACCACACCGACCGTAAAAGAGATTTGCACAAGCCTGGTGACCGGCTGGCGCACCATTGTGGTCTGCATGGGGATGGTGGCGATGGCAACCGTCACCGCGCAAACAGTCACCACTTATGCCCCCACCTTTATCAAAAGCCTGAACCTCGGTGAGAACGTTGGCTTTATCACGCTGTTCTTTGTTGGCCTGTCGATCCTGTTCTGGCTGCCGATCACGGCGATGATCGCTGACCGGGTCAACAGAAAAACGATGCTTATCGTGGTGACGCTAACCGGTGCGCTCACCGCATGGCCGATGCTCTCCTGGCTGGCAGCCGACCCGACGGTGTTTAAATTTGTCGTTTTTGAACTGTGGTTCTCTTTTATGTATGCCTGCTACAGCTCCGTTCAGGTTGCCGCGATGGTCGAACTGGTACCGGCACATGCCCGTACGGCGGGTTACTCTTTTGCTCAGGCGGTTGCCGCCGCCGTACTGGGTGGCCTGACGCCGGCAATTTGTACCTGGCTTAACCACACCTTTAACAGTAATGCGATGGTGGGTGTCTGGCTTGGATTTAACGCCGTATTAAGTTTGCTGGCCGTATTAACCCTCGACCATAAACAAACAGCCATTAATCAGACCAAAGAATTACATTAATTAATTGCTGACCAAACAGCAGTACATCGATTAAGTTGGTGTACTGCTGAAAATAAACTGGAAAAGGTAACGTATGAAAATTGTTATTTTAGATGGTGGCGTACTTAATCCTGGCGATCTGTCGTGGGATGCGCTTTCGCAACTGGGAGAAATATCCGTTTATGACAACTCGGCCCCGGAAGAAGTGGTGGAACGAATTGGCGATGCGGAAATAGCGATTATCAACAAAGTCGTATTAAGCGAAAAAGAATTTAGCCAGTGTCCTAAGCTGAAATTTATTGGCGTTACGGCGACCGGTTATAACGTTATTGACCTCGCAGCGGCAAAAGCCCACGGCGTGACGGTCTCCAATGTCCCGTCATACGGCACCTCTACCGTCGCACAATTTACAACTGCGCTGATGCTGGAACTCTGTAACCAGGTTGGTCTGCACGACAGCGATGTCCACGCCGGTGGTTGGGGGAAAAAACCGGATTTCTGCTACTGGCTGAAACCGATGCTCGAAGTGGCGGGCAAAAACGTGGGTATTATCGGCTATGGCCGTATTGGTCAGGCGTTCGGCGCCGTGGCGCAGGCGCTGGGTATGAATGTACTGGCTTATGACGAATACCAGAACAAAGCGCTGGAAAACGACCGCGTCCGCTATGTCGATCTCGATACCCTTTACGCCGAAGCCGATGTGATTAGCCTGCACTGCTTACTGACGCCCAAAACACAGGGCATGATCAACGCACAATCCCTGCGCAAAATGAAGAGATCCGCCCTGCTGCTTAACGCCTCGCGCGGCGATCTGGTTAACGAAGCTGACCTTGCCGATGCGCTCAATAACGGCGTGATTGCCGGTGCCGCTGTCGATGTCCTCTCCAAAGAACCGCCGGTGCCTGAAAACCCAATGTTAACGGCGAAGAATTGCATTATTACCCCACACATTGCCTGGGCCTCGGTTGAAGCGCGCGGACGCATTCTGGCGACCACCGTTGATAACGTCAAAGCGTATCTGGCCGGACAACCGCAAAACCGCGTTGGTGACTGATATCACCCTACAAATCAAAGAGATAACTAGAGCAAGAACAATGGAAAACAACATTATCAAAGCGGCAGACTTGCTGCGCCAGGCCTGGGATAACAACGAAGCGGGCGATCCGATTCGCGAGCTGGTCGACAGTGAAAACCTGACGACTGCGTACATGATTCAGGATTACAACGACAAAATCTGGCAGGCGCAGGGCCGCCGTCTGGTCGGGCGTAAACTGGGTTTAACCAACAAAGCCGTGCAGAAGCAGTTCGGTATTTCAGACCCCTGTTACGGCAATATCTACGCCGACATGGTGCTGATCGACGGTGCGGAAATCACTAAACCGGTCGTCAGCGATCTGCGCGTGGAAACCGAGATTGCCGTCGTCCTGAAAAAAGACCTGACGCAAACCGAACACACCATTCTCGACATCATCGACGCCGTCGATTACCTCCTTCCGGCGTTTGAAATCTGCGACAGCCGCGTCACCGGCTGGAACGTGAAGTCCTGTGATTTTATTGCAGACAACGCCGCCGCATGTCTGGTGGTACTGGGTACCAGGCCGGTCTCCCTCTCCGACTGCGACATCACACGCAGCGAAATGGTCACCAGGCGCGCGGGTGAAGTGGTCTCACAGGGCAAAGCGACCGCCATTCTCGGCCACCCGCTACATGCGCTGAAATGGCTGGCGGATGACCTGGTGCGTATCGGTAAACCGCTGCGCGCCGGGGAGTTTGTTATCACCGGCGCTATCGGTCCGGCGGTATCCGCCAGACCGGGGGATGCGTTTGATGCAGAAATCACTGGCGTGGGGCTCATCAGCACCCGCTTTGCCGACTAAGGAAGTCTTGCAGGCTTAAAGGAGCCGTTATGGAACTGCAAAAAAATCATTTCAAGCATGCCATTAAAAACAACAGCGTACAGCTCGGTCTCTGGACTCAACTGGGCAGTTATATCGCCGCTGAGATCCTCTCCGGCTGCGGTTATGACTTTATTGGACTGGATGCGGAACATGGCCCGAGTGAATACATCGAAATTTACTCGCAGTTGCAGGCCTGCGCGGCTGGCGGACCGACTCAGCCCATCGTACGCATCCCCAACCACGATATTTCGCTGATTAAGCGTTATCTGGATGCGGGGGTAAATACCCTGATGGTGCCGCAGGTAGATACCGTCGAACAGGCAAAAGCGCTGGTCTCCGCCGTGCGTTATCCACCTCATGGCGTGCGCGGCTACTGTGGCGCGCCGCGTGCCTCCGGCTTTGGGCGGATAAAAAACTACGCCACCACCTGCGAGGAAGAAATTTGTCTCATCGTGATGCCGGAAACCACCCTCGCGCTGGAAAATATCGAGGCGATGGCGGCCATTGATGGCGTTGACGCCTTCTTTATCGGCCCCGGCGATCTCGCGGCCAGCCTCGGCTACATTGGTCAGCCGATGCACCCTGAGGTCATTAAAGTGATTGAAGAGACCGGCCGACGTATCAAAGCGGCTGGAAAAGCCGTCGGCATTCTCTGTACGGATGAAGCGCAAACCCGCCGTTATATCGAGCTGGGTTTCCAGATGATTGCCATTGGTTCTGACCAGGGGCTGTTGACCAAAGGCGCGGAGCAACTGCTGGCGAAATTCAGATAGTTTCCCGAAGTACTTGTTTTGGTGTTTCTTTTCCGGATGCGCGCGGCAGCCTCATCCGGTTTTTTCTTTTAGCGACGGGGGCGAATCACTTTTGTGGAGTCGCCGGTCACCAGTTGCGGGGTAAAGATCTGGCTATCGGTGGAAGCGTAAAAGGCCTCCGGAGCAAGCGTCTGCTCCTGATTCATCAGGCGATCAATGATGGCAACACAGGCGTCAGCAATCTGTTTTTCCGGCAGCGAAATATAGGTCAGTTTCATCTCCAGCAGGCTGGCCCAGGAGACATCGCCATAAGCCACCAGCGAAAGGTCGTCCGGGATACGGATATTTTTCTCTTTCGCGGCCAGTAAGATGCTCATGGCATAACGTGGGCTACCGAGCACCAGGGCGGTAGGCGGCACCTCTGCGGCCATCACGCGCCTGAAAGCCTCACCGCCAAACTCGGCCTGCGGCGGACCGACATGAATAAGCGCCTGGAGCGCCGTCTGTTCTGCCGGGGTGAAACATTGCAGAAAGCCCTGTAAACGTTCATAGCCAGTGCTCAACTCTTCGGAGGAACCAATATAACCGATACGCTGGTGGCCCAGTTCTCGCAGATGTTTTACCGCCAGCGAAATGCCGTGGCGATCGTCTATGGCGATAACCGGCGCCTGCAGGCTGCGATGTTTGCGCAGTAGCTGGACGGCATTCGTACGGGTAATCAGCTCTTGCGTTTCTGCAAGGGGGTTGGCGGTTGGGGCGAAAATAATGCCGTCCACACGGGCGGTCATTAAGCGCAACAGCGCGGCATGTTCCATCTCCGGCTTGTCGCTGGTAATGCCCAGCATCATCTGCCAGGAGCGCTCGGCGGCGACATGCGCGATGGCATTGGTGACGGTAATAAAAAAATCGTTCTGAATATCCGGGATCACCAGACCAAATGCGCCGGTACTGGCATTACGCAGCGCGCGCGCGGCGCTATTGGGAATATAACCATACTCTCTGGCAGCCTGTAGCACACTGTCTTTGGTGGCCTGGCTAATGGCGGGATGATCGTTTAAAGCACGTGATACCGTGGTATGAGATAAGCCCAATATTGCAGCCAATTTTTTTATTGTCACTGCATCACCTTAATGTCGTCCTGGCGCGGATTTCCCGTCATCAATTCAGAAAGCCGGAGATTAAATTATAATCCCTACAGTTTTTCGCTGTGAAAATGCATCAAGAATATTGTGCATAAGCCATAATAACAGATTCTTATATCTGGCACTATCGTTTTACCATACTAACATCTGCCTGAATTAATTAGACATAGTGCAAACTTATAAATATTTTAACTTGCCTTAAGAATCGTTTTCTTATTAAGAAAAAATTAAGGATTATTATTATTGATAATGAAAAATGATATTTAATCCCCCGAAACGCCCCCTTCCCTGTGCGCCTCTCCTGCCCGTCGTACCGATCTTTTACAAGAACAAACGAGACATTCCTCACACTTTTAGATGACAGGCTATGCTGTTAGGGAGGACAAATTTCATTCTAAGGAGACGCCAATGACCAACCGGCAACCGCTTTTCCCACGCCGCCAGACGCATCCCGTTGCAGACGAGCACGCTGTTTTAAACTGGGCGCAAAACGCCACGCTGGCACAGGAACGCGCGGTTATCACGCCAGAAACCGAAGCGCAGTTGCAGCAGGCGATTGCCAGTTGTCAGGGGCGGGTACGCATCATGGGCAGTCGCATGTCTCCGGGCAGGATGCTCGCGATAACCCAGCCGCAGGATATCCTGATTGATCTCTCCCGTCTGCGAGGCCTGCTGGCGGTGAGCGACGATAGCGTCACCTTTGCCGGTGGTACTCCGCTGCATGAGGTTTATGAAGTGCTGACCGCCATGAACCGTATGCTCCACGCCTCGCCGGGGGTGATTGCCTCGCAGACGCTGGCGGGCGCGATCTCGACCGGCACGCACGGTCAGGGTATGCAGCAAAGCTCGCTGGCGGATGAGGCGCTTGCTATCCGGCTTATTGATGCAGCGGGCCAGATTCATACGCTGTATGACCAGCATCCCTGGTTTGCGGCGGCACAGTTGGGGCTGGGAACGCTGGGCGCCATCAGCGCCGTTACGCTACGCACGCGTCCTTACACGCAGTTTACCTGTTTTAAAAGCGCGCATAGTGCCGATACGCTCGAAGAAGATCTGGTGGCCTGGAATCAGCAATGGACATTCAGCAAGGCCTGGTGGTTTGTAGATGAAAACAAAGTCCACGCCTGGAATGCCCGTGAAGCGCATGACGATGAGCGTCAGGCCTGGCGGGATAACCATGGTGACCTGCTGACGCTGGAAGAGACCAGTGATCAGATGAATGTCGCGGTGGAAAACACCCTGCAAAATATGCGCAACGACACCCGTATCGTGGATGAAAACGGTAAGCCGTTTCGTACTGTGACGCGCTTTAAAGATTTCTCCGACGTGATTGGCGATGTCTATCAGGTCTTCTGTCGCGGCATCGCCACGCCGCAGATCAATATTGAGATTGGCGTACCGATGGACCGCGCCCCCGCGCTTATCACGCGGATCCGCGAGTGGCACACCCGTGAACAACCTCATATGCACTACCCGATCATTTTGCGCTGTACCGGGCCATCGGGTGCCTGGATGAGCCCATCCTGGCAGCAGCCCACCTGTTTCTTCGGTTTTGTGGTCTATTACGCCGAGGATGGTTCACTCTCCGAAGAGGGGCTGGCCTTTTTGCGCGCGGTGGAGACGCTTTTGGCAAGCGAGGGTGGGAAGCCCCACTGGGGGAAATATTTCGATGCCAGCCTGTATGACTGGCCCGCGCTTTACCCACAGTTACCTGCTTTCAAGGAGGTGCGCCAGGCGCTCGATCCGCAGGGTAAATTCCTCAATGACTTTATGGCGGAGCTGTTCTCATGAGCGCCGCATTCGCCTGGGTGACGTTGCTCACTCAGCCCGGCTACGTACCGGGCGTGGAGGCATTGCGCCACTCGCTGCAAAAAAGCGGTTCACCGTGGCCGCTGGTGGTGATGGTGACGCCTGGTATTGAGGCCGCGACACGCAGGTCGTTGAGCGATGCCGGATGTGTGGTTCGGGAGGTGCCGATTCTTGGCCCCGATCCCGCGCTGGCACACCGCTACGCTAATGCCCGTTTTGCCGAGGTGTGGAGCAAACTGGCGGTATGGACACTTGAGGAGTATCAGCGCGTGGCGTTTCTCGACGCCGATATGCTGGTGGTACAGAACATGGATGAAGTGTTCGAGTTACCGCTACAGGCGGGCTTTATTGCCGCCTGCCACGCGTGCCGCTGTAATCCCAACCGTATCGCCAGCTACCCGGAAAGCTGGCAGCCTGAAAACTGCTATTACAGTTGGTGTGAAGATCCGCAGATGACGGCGCATCCACCGGCGACTCTGGATAACTATCTTAATGGCGGTTTTCTGCTGTTGACGCCGGATAAAGATGTGTACGACAGGATGGTGACGCAACTGGCCGCCATGGCGGATATCTCCGATTACGTGTTTGCCGAGCAGGATTTTCTCAACGATGTTTTCCGCGATCGCTGGGTGCCGCTGCACTATGGTTATAACGCGTTAAAGACGCTGGCGTTGCAGCACCCGAAGATGTGGGATTTCAGCCGGGTGAAGAATGTGCATTACATCATTGATAAACCCTGGGAGAAGTTCCCCGAGCCGGACGATAAGTGGTACGCGTTGCACCGCCTGTGGTGGGAGTTTTATCCGCATTAGGGGGGGTGTGTGGTCTGCTCCCCTCACCAGAGCACATTCAGGAAAAATCCCCGGTGGCGCTGCGCTTACCGGGGCTACAAATCGTAGCCCGGATAAGGCGTTTGCGCCGCATCCGGGAAAACGTTACCCCACCATCTCGAGGTAAATGCTGCGCAACAGCTTCGTTATCTCGCCAGGCTTACCGTCGCCGATTTGTTGGCCGTCCACACTCACCACCGACCAGACAAAGGTGGTGGCGGAACTGATAAACACTTCGCTCGCCTGGCGTGCCTCTTGCGGCGTAAATAACCGCTCTTCAAAGGTGATGCCGTGCTCCTCACCCAGACGGAACAACGCCTTACGGGTAATGCCGTGCAAAATATTATTGCTCAACGGCCGCGTAACGATGGTTTTATCCGCCGTCACGATATAACAGTTACAAGAGCTGCCTTCGGTAATAAAGCCATCTTCCACCAAAAACGCATCATCCGCGCCGTTGGCCTCGGCCCAGGCTTTTGCCAGACACGGCGCCAGCAACTGCACGGTTTTAATATCCCGCCGCTGCCAGCGAATATCCGGGCAGGTCACCACACGGATGCCCTTACTGGCAGCAGGATGGTCCACAACCGCACGCGCCTGGGTAAACAACACCAGCGTGGTCGGCGTCTGCGCCGATGGAAAATGAAAATCGCGATCGCCACTGTTACCGCGCGTCAGTTGCAGATAGATCCCTCCTTCCGTGAGCCCATTCTCTGCGATCAGGCGTTGATGAATCTCGCGCAGATCGTCTTGCGAAAGCGTCAGAGGTAAGCCCAGCTCACGACAAGATCGCGCGAGCCGCGCAACATGGCCGGCAAAGTCCACCAGCTTGCCGTTCACCACCGCCGTAACTTCATACACTGCGTCGGCAAATAAAAAACCACGATCAAAAACGGAAATTTTGGCCTCTTCTTCCGGCACATACTCCCCGTTGAGGTACACCGTGCGTGACATGTCCATCTCCTTACATCATTACGCCACTAACCCCATAACGCCGGGGTCGGGGGAAAAAGTTCACTGCCGTCGTAACGCAACCCGTCTTCACGATCTTCGGCGAGCAATAGCGGCCCGTCGAGATCGACCACGCTCGCCTGCTGCGCCACCACCACAGCGGGCGCCATCGATAACGATGTGCTGACCATGCAACCCACCATGATCTGCAGGCCAAGGCGCATGGCCTCTTCCCGCACGCGTAGCGCCTCGGTTAATCCGCCGGTTTTATCCAGCTTGATATTCACCATCTCGTAGCACCCGGCAATAGCGCCAAGCGAGCCAAGATCGTGGCAGGATTCATCGGCACACAGCGGCACCGGATGCGGCAACTGAGCCAGCACCGCATCTTTGCCTGCCGGGAGCGGCTGCTCAATAAGCGTGACGCCAAGGCGCGCCAGTTCGGGAGCCTGACGCAGATAGATCGTCTCATCCCAGCCTTCGTTGGCATCCACAATCAGTCTGGCCTGCGGCGCCCCTTCCCGCACGGCGCTGACCCGGGCAATGTCCTCATCATCGGCAAGCTTGAGTTTAAGCAGCGGACGCCAGGCGTTTTCCTGCGCCATCTGCTGCATGCGCGCCGGGGTATCAAGGGATAAGGTGTACGCGGTATGCAAACTGTGTGGTGCGGGCAATGCGGCCCGCTGCCAGACACTCTGCCCGGACGACTTACACTCCAGATCCCAGAACGCGCAGTCCAGCGCATTACGCGCCGCCCCCGCAGGCAGCGCGCTTTGCAACTGCATACGCGTCATACCCGCCGCCAGCGCGGGGCGCAGACGCTCGATTTGTGCCATGACGCTCTCAACCGATTCGCCATAACGCGCATAAGGCAGACATTCGCCGCGTCCGGTAAATCCCTGCAACTGGAGGGTGACACTCACCACATCGGCCACGGTTCGACTCCCCCTGGCGATGGTGAACGCATGGCGCAATGGCCAGCGTTCATGGGCGATGGTCAGTTCCATTACAGTGCCGCCAGCGTATCAACAATCGCGCCAACGCCCTGACGGAACGGATCCACAACCGGCAGTCCGTGACGTGCTTCCAGTTCAGCCATCAGCGCCCGCGCATCAGCATCGCTCAGGGCGGAAGTATTCAAAGAGATCCCCACGAAACGGGCATCCGGGTTGGTCAGTTGCGCCATTTTCAGGTTCAGCGCCATACAGTCAGCGATGTCCGGAATCGGATAATCCACGCCGCGCATATGGGTGCGGGTCGGTTCGTGACACAACACCAGCGCATCCGGCTGCGCGCCATGAATCAGGCCAGTCGTCACGCCCGCGAAAGAGGGATGAAACAGTGACCCCTGCCCTTCAATAATATCCCAGTGATCGGCCTCGTTCGCCGGGGCGAGCGTTTCCACCGCGCCGGAGACAAAATCGGAGACCACCGCGTCAACGCTCACGCCCGCCCCGCTAATCAGAATGCCGGTTTGCCCGGTGGCGCGAAATGTGGCTTTGCCGCCGCGCGCCAGGATCTCTTTTTCAATAGCCAGCGCGGTATACATTTTGCCGCAAGAGCAGTCAGTGCCCACCGGCAGTACGCGTTTACCGCTGCGTTTGCGCCCGCTGGCAACCGGGTATTGCTGCGTCGGATGGCGAACATCAAACAGATTGCGACCCAGCCGGTCGGCCAGCGCTTTTAACTCAGGAACATCGGCCAGTTTATTATGCAGGCCTGCCGCTAAATCCATTCCCTTTTCCAGCGCCGCGCTCAGTACTGAAATCCACTCTTTTGAAATAATACCGCCACGGTTAGCCACACCCACCACCAGTGTTTTTGCCCCCGCCTTAACCGCAGCATCAATATCCATATCCGTTAATTGGCAATCGGCATGGCAATTCGCCATACGGTACTGACCCACGCAATATTCCGGGTGCCATTGTTTAATCCCATCGGCAACTTTTGCTGCCAGTTGGTCATGCGCATCACCAAGAAAAAGCAGATAGGGCTTTTGGATATTCATTATTTATCCCCCTCAGGATAAGACTGAAAAATAAATTAACGCAGAAATAACATTTCTAAAAAAAATTAAATAAAGGCTGACTATTTATGCAGAATAACAAGGGTTTTATTATTGTCAACTGTCGCCATTGCAGGCTTTATTTACCATGTTTATTGCAAATAAGCAGTGTTTTATTCTGATAAAAGAAATCCAGAAAACACTTGTGAAAATATTAATCTTTAAATCCCCCCCCTCCCATCAGCCAGGCAATAAAAATATTTATCATAATGTGATCTCATCACTATTCACGCACCAATAAAGCGCAATGCACTATTTTAGCGATCCAAAACAGTGCTATTACGCACGATAAATCTATAAGAAGAATGGATGAGAAAAATCCAATTAATGGATGTAAGGTGAATCCGTTATTGATGGAAATTGTCGCCAGAAATATCTCTGGAAAATCAAAATGCCTGGCCATTAATTAATATTCCTTTCTTCCGGCTTTCGTTTCTAACGGAAATATCAGGCTCGCGCTTACGGAAGAAGTCAGTACGACATGCAGCGCATTCCAGACGACGCGACCGCGTGGTGCCAGGCGCATCAGTATTCAGTGTTACGCGGTATTTGATGCTTCAACATTCACAATTAACTGACGGACGGTGAGGTAACAATGAAGAGTTTTTGTGGGAAAGTCTCTTTAATGGCAGTACTGATTTCCGGCCTGGCTGGGGCGCACAGCGCACTGGCGGCAGAGATTAAAATCGGTGTGGTATTACCCCTGAGCGGGCCGCTCAGCGGATATGGTCAACCTTCACAGAAAGGCCTGGAACTGATTCAGAGCATCACCCCGACCCTGAAAAACGGCGACACCGTCAAGCTTATCGTCATTGACGATAAAAGTGACAAAGTTGAAGCCGCGAACGCCATGCAGCGCCTGGTCTCCAGCGACAAAGTCGACGCGGTGATCGGTGAAGTCACCTCCGGTAACACGCTGGCAATGGTCAAAATTGCCGACGACAGCAAAACTCCGCTGGTCTCCTCTACCGCAACCAACGACCGCGTCACCCGTAACCACCCGTATGTCAGCCGCGTCTGTTTCTCCGACAGCTTCCAGGGCGTAGTGGGTGCCAATCTGGCCTCACGCGATCTGAATGCGAAAACGGCGGCTATCGTCTTTGACAGCAGCAACGACTACTCCGTTGGCCTGGCCAAAGCCTTCCGCGCCCAGTTCCTGAAAAATGGCGGCACCATTCCTATTGAAGTCCAGGCACCTGCGGGCAGCAAAGACTTTAAAGCGCAGCTTTCCAGCGTGAAAGCCAAAAACGTCGACATGATCTACATGCCGATCTACTACACCGAAGGCGCACTGATTGCCGTGCAGGCAAAACAGTTAGGCTTAAACAAACCGGTTGTTGGCGGCGATGGTCTGGCGGCGGATCCGGTGTTCTTTGATGTGGGCAAAGATGCGGTGAACGGGTACATGACCACCGACTACTACTCACCGAACGCCAAAGAGCAGACTCCGGCAGGCGAAACCTTTATTAAAGGCTGGGAAGAGAAATTCAAATCGCCAACCCATACCTGGGGCGCAATGGCAGCCGATGCCTATAACGTGATCGTCAACGCGATGAACCAGTGTAGCGATCCGCACGATCGCGTCTGCGTTAACGAGAAAATCCGCGCGACCAAAGACTTCCAGGGTGTAACCGGTACGTTGACTCTGAAAGACGGCGACGCCATTCGTAGCGCGGTGATTAACGAAGTGAAAGATGGTCAACTGGCATTCAAAACTGTGGTGAATCCGTAAGCAGTAATAAGAGGTTATTAAACGAGATGGATGGCACCATTTTTCTCCAGCAGGTCGTCAATGGCATGAGTCTGGGCGGCATGTACGCCCTGATCGCCATTGGCTATACCATGGTGTATGGGGTCCTGCGCCTGATCAACTTCGCGCATGCGGATGTCATGATGGTCGGCGCATTTGCGACCCTGTTTCTTTTTTCTTCCATTGGGCTGCCCTTCTGGGTAGCCATTTTACTGACACTCGGGCTTTGCGGCCTGTTGGGAATGTTTATCGACCGGGTGGCTTATCGCCCCCTGCGCCAGGCATCAAAAATCTCCATGCTGATCACCGCCATTGGCGTCAGCTTCTTCCTGGAAAACTTGTTTAACGTCCTCTTCGGCGGCAGCTCGCGTTTCTTTTCTGCGCCGGACTGGTTCAACAACACCCTGACTTTTGGTCACATCATCATCACTAACGTGGCGTGGGTCGTGCCGCTGATCACCGTGCTTCTGCTGCTGGCGATCCTCTGGCTGCTCTACCGCACCCGCTACGGGATGGCGATCCGCGCGGTGGCGTTTGACGTCAATACCGTGCGCCTGATGGGTATTGATGCGAACCGCATTATCTCGCTGGTGTTCGCCCTGGGCAGCAGTCTCGCCGCGCTGGGCGGTGTCTTTTACTCCATCAGCTACCCGACTATCGATCCGTTGATGGGTGTACTGATTGGCCTGAAAGCGTTTGCCGCCGCCGTGCTCGGTGGCATTGGTAGCGTCACCGGCGCGGTGCTGGGCGGGTTTATTCTTGGCTTCACCGAAGTGGTCGCTGTCGCGCTGTACCCCGAACTGGGGGGTTACAAAGACGCCTTCGCCTTTATGTTTTTGATTCTGGTCTTGTTGTTCCGCCCGGTGGGCATTATGGGTGACGAACGTCTGGAAAGGAGCCGCTTCTAATGTTTAACGCTTCAACCACTCTCGGCGCTCAGGGGCGTAACCTGGTCATTATTGTTCTCGCCATTGCGCTGCTGGCCGGGATGAATCTGGTTTTCAACGATTACATTATTCGGGTAGTCAGCACCGTATTTGTCTTTATGATCCTGGCGGTGAGCTACAACCTGATTAACGGCGTCACCGGACAGTTGTCACTGGAGCCCAACGGATTTGTCGCCGTGGGTGCCTATGTTACCGCGCTGTTTATTCTCTCTGGCGAGAGCAAAATCGAGATGTTCGAGATGGCCGCGCCCAGCCCGTTTATCCTGATGTTACACACCAGTTTCTTACCGGCGCTGTTGATAAGCGGACTATGCGCCGCTTTCCTGGCGGTCTGCCTGGCGTTCCCTGTGTTTCGCGTACGCGGCGACTATCTGGCGATTGTGACCCTGGGTTTTGGCTTTATTATCAAGATTCTCGCTATTAATAACCCGCAGATCACCAACGGCGCCATTGGGCTTAATGATATTCCTCAGCAGCCCCATCTGCTGTTCTGGTGCGGGCTGTTCGCCCTGGCGGCATCGGGGATGATCCTGCAACTGGTGTGGTCGAAGTATGGCCGCATGATGAAGGCGATCCGCGATGACGAAGACGCCGCCATCGCCATGGGGGTGAATACCTTTCGTATCAAAACCTGTGCCTTTGCCACCAGCGCCTTTTTCGAAGGCATTGGCGGTGGGTTGCTGGCCTCGCTGCTGACCACCATCGCGCCGGGATTGTTCGACTTTATGCTGACCTTCCAGTTGTTGATCATTATCGTGCTCGGCGGTCTGGGCAGCACCACGGGCGCACTGCTCGGCACCATCGTGGTTGTGGGCAGCGGCGAATGGCTGCGTTTCCTCGACCAGCCGCTGTCGCTGTTCGGCCACGATCTGGGCTCTTATCCGGGGCTGCGTATGGTGGTGTTCTCACTGCTGCTGCTGATCATTATGTTATTCGCCCGTGAAGGTCTGTTGGGCAAAAAAGAAGTGTGGCAAGTCCGCTTCGGGAGACGCCGTCATGATGTCAAATAACGCGATTCTCGAAGTGCAGGAGGTCGTCATGCAGTTCGGCGGCCTGCGGGCGATTGATAATGTCAGTTTTCACGTTGATGAAGCCGAAATCTTTGGCCTGATTGGCCCCAACGGCGCCGGGAAAACTACCCTGTTTAACGTCATCACGGCCAACTACAAGCCGACCAGCGGCAACGTGCTACTGGCGGGCAAATCGGTCAAGGGCTTAAAACCAAACAAGGTGGTGAACGCAGGGATTGCCCGCACCTTCCAGAACATCCGTCTGTTTAACTCGATGACCGTACTGGAAAATGTGATGGTCGGGCTGGATCACAGCAGCCACTATTCACTGCTGGAAGCCGCGCTGCACATTGGCCGCTATTTCCCTGCCGAACGTGCCGCCCGGGCAAAGGCGATGGCGCTACTGGACTATATCGGTATCGCCGAATACGCCAACATGCAGGCCACCAATCTGAGCTATGGCAACCAGCGCAAAGTGGAGATTGCCCGCGCGCTGGCGACCGGGCCAAAACTGCTGTTGCTGGATGAGCCCGCCGCCGGGATGAACCCCAAAGAGACAGAAGATCTGGCAAGCCTGATTTTCCGTATGCGTAAGGATTACCAGCTCAGCGTGTTGTTAATTGAGCATGATATGCCGTTCGTGAACGCCCTGTGTGAACGCGTCATGGTGCTGGAATATGGCAAACCGTTATTCAGCGGACTGATGGCCGACGCAATTCAACATCCGGAGGTGATCTCCGCCTACCTGGGGGACGTAAATTATGCTTAGCGCCCGTGAACTGAAAGTGTTTTATGGCGTTATTCAGGGGCTGAAAGGCATTGATATTGAGATTAACGACCGGGAAATTGTGACCCTGATTGGCAGCAACGGCGCGGGGAAAACCTCGACGCTAAACGGTATCGTCAATATGGTGCGCTCCAGCGGAACGGTCAATTTTCTCAATGAGGATATCTCCCGCAGTCAGACGCACCACATCGTCCGTAAAGGGCTGGCGCTGGTACCGGAAGGGCGAAAAATTTTCACCAACCTGACCATCGAAGAGAACCTTCGCATGGGGGCGTATAACAATCTGGCGAATTTCACCCGTCTGCGCGACAGAATGTACAGCCTCTTTCCGCGCCTGAAAGAGCGCCGTAAACAGATGGCAGGCACGATGAGCGGCGGTGAGCAGCAGATGCTCGCCATCGCCCGCGCCTTGATGAGCGAGCCGGTGTTATTGATGCTTGATGAGCCGAGCCTGGGCCTTGCGCCAAAAGTGGTGGGTGAGTTATTTGCCACCATTCGCCAGTTGCGTGAGGAGAACATCACCATCTTGTTGGTGGAGCAAAACGCCACGGCGGCCCTGCGGATTGCCGACCGGGCCTATGTGCTGGAAAACGGCAAGATTGTGCTTTCCGGCGAGGCAAAGGACGTGCTCGCAAACCCGGAAGTGAAAAAGATGTATCTGGGGGGATAAACCTGGTGCCCGGATGATGGCGCAACGCCTTGTCCGGGCTACCTCGCCACGATCACGGGTCTATATAACCTTACCTTTCAGCGGTGATTGCTGCGGCCATCCCGCGCAAAAAACCCTCAGTTTTCCGCATGATGAGTCGAAATATTAGTAGTTTTCCCTCCGGGAAATAGAACGTATATTGACGCAAATTCATTCATCTTGTTGTCGATACTATGCCCGTTCAATTTTCATCTTTACCCGTGACCTTAGGCGTCACCGGACACCGCGATGTGCAGGATACAGAGCAGCTTCTCACCCTGCTGGAGAGTGAAATCAGCGCGATTCAGGCCCGCTATCCTCATTCACCGGTCATGGCGCTCTCTTCGCTGGCTGAAGGGGCGGACCGCCTGTTTGCCCGTGTGATCATGGAAAAAAGATTACCGCTGCATGTGGTGTTGCCTTTTGCCAAAGAAGAGTACGAGCGTGACTTCACCGACACGGTGACGGAATTTCGCGAACTCTACGATTACGCGCAAAAGACCGGCGGTATCTACTGCATCGACACGGTGATCCCCGGTTCTGAATCGATGATTTCCCTGGATCAAAACCCGCAGGGCTCTCTCTACCGCGACCTGCAATATGCCAGAGCGGGTATGTACCTGGCGCAGCGTTGTCATATTCTTTTCGCGCTGTGGGATGGCGAAAAAGCCAGGGGCTTAGGGGGCACCGCGCAGGTGGTTAACTTCCGCCGCGAAGGGCGCATTCAGGAGCACGACCTGGCCGCGCTGAATGCCAGACTGCCCGGCATCAAGCGCTATCTGGGTCAATCCAACCTGCTGGACGTACCGGACACCGGCCTGGTGTGCCATATTCACGTGCGCCGTAAAGCGGGAACCTATGCTAACGGCGCCACCTCCCCTTCTGTCTCCTGGTATCCGCCGCTGCCGCTCAAAGGCCAGCCGGAGACGCCATCGATCCACGGCGAAGAGTCCTGGTATCGCAGCCTTGAGCGCCTCGATACGCTGAATGCGCGTATCACCAAAGAAGATGAGGCGAACGCCAGCCTCGGCGCATCGCATCTCTGTCACGCCGCTTTCGCCCATATCGACAGACTGGCGAATAAACAGATGAAAGATATGCGTAAGGTATACAACGTTATCTTTGGGTTGGCGGCCATCATGGCCCTGGTGGGCAACCGGGTGCCGGGTGATGGCGAGCACTGGGTTATCACCTCGCTGAGCCTGTCGCTGCTCCTGCTGGTACTGCTTTCCGTCGCGCTCAGCCGCGTCCACAGTTCTCGCGCCAACCGCAATGCCACCGAACTGCGTGCGCTGGCGGAGGGGCTGCGTGTGCAGAACGTCTGGCGTCAGGCCGGGATTGCGCGCGCCGTTTCGCTGCATTATCTGCGCCGCAGCCACGACAATATCGCCTGGGTGCGCCGGGCAATGCTGGCTGCGAGTATTTACCCGCAAAGCGAAGCCAGTACGCTGAAAACGGCGATTAACGCAGTGAAAGAGAGCTGGGTGCGCGATCAGAAAAATTACTTCGAAAAAAACGTCCATAAAAAAGAGCGCAAGCACCACCTCGCAAAACGCATGGCTTTCGGGCTGTTTATCTGCGGTATCGCCATCACATCTGTGGTGCTGGCCTCCAGCCTGTGGGGGCTTACCGATGAGCACCTGGCGCATACACTCCATTTCTGGAATATGGTGGGCGAGCACCTGGCGGAGTTTTTGATCGCCTGCGCCGCACTCTGCGCCGCTTACGCGAAATTTCTTGGCTATGAAGAGGATATCGCCGACTACGAACGGTCTGCGGTGCTGTTCTCTACTGCGCTGGCGAAAATGGAAGCCCATTCGCCGACGCCGGATACCGAAGACTTGCAGGAAATCTTGTATGCGCTCGGTATCGAAACCCTACAGGAAAATGCACGCTGGGTGGCGCGCACCACCGGACGTGATGTGGAAATTATTGGCGGCTAACACATTTTAGGCGAAGGAATGGCACGATGACTCAGGCAACCACGCAGCGCGAAATCCGGGTATTTCTCTCCTCCACGTTTCGGGATATGGACGCCGAACGCCACTATCTGGTGACCCGCGTCTTCCCGGAGATCCGCCAGATCTGCTATCAGCGGATGATCAATTTCAGCGAAATCGATCTGCGCTGGGGAATCACCGAAGAGGCGGCCCACAATGGCCGCACGGTGCAAATCTGTCTTGAAGAGATTGAACGCTGCCGGTCGCTTGGCATTCCTCCTTTCTTTATCGGTTTCCTTGGCGAGCGCTACGGCTGGGTGCCGCAGGCTGACGATCTGGCCGCCTACTGGCAGCAATCACCGGACCAGCGCTACGCCGGGCTGATCCGGGACGCACTGAAAAAAAATATCAGCGTCACGGAGCTGGAAATTCGCTTTGCGTTTCTGGCGCCCCCGCCGGATGTCGCCCCCCTCTCTTCTGCCAGCACGCCACGTGTGCAGATGTTTTTACGCGATCCGGCCCTCACTGCCACCATGGCAAGCGCTAACGCACCGCAGGATGTCTGGTTTGATCGTCTGCCTGATGGCACGCCGGACAGCACGCGCACAGCACAACTGGCTTCCCTGAAACAACGGCTGCGTCAGCATTTTCCGCAGACTATCGCTATCGACGGCTATGACAGCGTGGAACAATTCGGCGAGGCGGTAAGGGCTTACCTGCTCAGCGCCATCGATACGCTGTATCCGGCGGAAAAGATGCCCAATCGCTGGCAACAGCGCACCCATGAACACGCGCAGTTCGCCGCCGTGCGTCGCCGGGCCTATGTGCCGCTTACGGCATTTCGCCAGCAGATAATCAGCGAGCTTAACCAGGGCTGGATGGCCATTTCCCCGGAACCCTGGCTGATTACCGCCCCGTCGGGGATGGGTAAAAGCGCCTTTTTAGCCGACCTGGAAAGCACGCTGCGGGAGAAAAACCGGCAGGCGCCGATGCCGTGGGACGACGATTATGTGCCGCTTGAAATTAGCGAGCTCCTGAGCCAGGACGATAACTATCGTGTATTCAGCCACTATATTGGCGCGGATGGCGACACGACGCTCGACAACTGGCGTAACCGGCTGTTCTGGTTTTTGGCCGAAGAGGGAGATAGCACAGAGCCCGCCTCCGATGACCATCACGCCTGGCAGCAGGTGATGGAAAGAGTTCAACGCTTCCGTCAGCGCGAGAATGCGACGCTGGTTCTGATTCTGGATGCCATCAATCAGTTTGATAAACCTGAGCTTGCGATTCACCGCCTGCAACAGCTTGAATGGCCTTCACGCGTGCTGCTGGTCTTTTCCGCCACGCCCGAGGTGCAGTCATTCCTTGAGCAGCAAAAAATCACCTGGAAATGCCGATCGCTCCCGGCGCTGACGCAGGAAGAGCGCGAAGCGCTTTGCCAGGCAAGCCTGAGCCTGGTCAGCAAGTCCTTGTCCGGGGAGCTGACCGGGCAGCTTATCAGCGCGCCCGTCTGCGACAATCCGCTGTTTATGCGCCTGGTATTAGAAGAGCTTTGCCTGCATGCCCGACACGAAGCGCTGCCGGAGAGACTGAGTGCGCTGCTGGCCTGTGCCGGGCCTGGCGCGTTGTTTACCTCCGTATTAGCGGCGTCTGACCGTGATTTTTCCCCGAAACTGGCGACCCGCGCCGCCTGCGCCATTGCGGCCTCTCGTCGCGGGCTGACCCATGGCGAACTGTCCCGCATTCTGGCGATTTACCCCTCGCTGAAAGTCCCGGATAGCGAGTTAGTGCCGCTGCTGGCACGGCTTGCCCCATATTGCCAGAACAGTGATGGTCGCCTGCGGTTACTGCATAACACGCTCTATCAGGCGCTACAGGACAATGATGAAATGGAAAGCTGCCGGGAACGTATTCTCGGGCAGACCCAGGACAGCAGCGGCTTTGCGCTGGCGGAACGCACCTGGCAGTGGCTGTCGCTGGGTGAGATCGATCC
Source organism: Citrobacter sp. BDA59-3 (assembly GCF_015167655.1). Taxonomy (NCBI): domain Bacteria; kingdom Pseudomonadati; phylum Pseudomonadota; class Gammaproteobacteria; order Enterobacterales; family Enterobacteriaceae; genus Citrobacter; species Citrobacter sp. BDA59-3. The sequence goes on along the minus strand of NZ_CP063427.1, from coordinate 1,024,480 downwards.
GGTCATACGCGAACTCTCTGAGGTGATGGCGGTGATCCGTTTGCACGAGGTGGATCCGGCCCTGTTACACACCGTCTGGCAGTTTAGTGGTATTTACGATGGGCGGCGTCTTGACCCCCGGTTTGAACAGACATTTGCGTGGACCGCCCCGGACCCGGCGGTGCTGCAAAACCACCTGCCTGTCGCGCTCTCCATCTTCACCTGGTTACGTCAGAGCCGGGCGGAAAAGGCGGCGACACGGTGGGCAGAGATGATTAAACCTGCCGTAGAGGACGATAAAACGCCGCCGGGGCTGAAAGCGCACTTTTACAATACGCTCGCGGTACTGGCGCAAAAAACCGCTAACCCGGCACTGGCAAAAGAGGCCATGGATCAGGTGCTGGAAAATCTGTTTAACCCCGGTGAAGCCGGCATGAAAATGCTGGCCGTAACCATGTCTAACATGGCGCAGCAACTCAATGCGGCGGGTAAGAGTGAACAGGCGCTGGAACTTTACCAGAAGGCAAAAGTCGCGGCCCTGCAACCGCCGCGGGCCCCTGCCGTTCTGGCCAACATTATTATGCAAATCGCGCAGATTAAGGCCCAAAGCGGCAACACCGCCGGGACGGAACAGCATCTGCAGGAAGCGGTTGCACTCATCGAACAGATGCCGCCAACACCGCAGCGGCAAATTATGCTGTCATCGTTTTATCAGGAACTCGCCACCGTTTATCTGGTGGAAAAAAACTTTGCCCGCGCCGTCGGGCTCTATGACCGCGCCATTGCCGCGGTAGAAACAATTTACAGCAGCGACGCAACCGAGATACGCAAACTCGAGGAAAGTCGCGATCTGTTTTACCGCCTGGCCGGCGAGCACGGCCAGACAGAGTAAGCCCGCTTAGTGAACAAGCTTATTCCAGGCACTGCGTAGCTTTTCGCCCACGCTACGCTTTGCCTCTGTTTGCGCGCTCGCAGGTTCCGCCGGAGATTCATCTGTCATGGATACCGGCTCCGCTGGTGTTCCAGGTTGTGCCGCTGTTGACCATGTTGAGACGTCGACTTTTAGGGATGTCTGCCATGACGCGGTCGCCATACTGACAGGTGTCTGCCCCCATTGTTCCTTGCGCCCCGTTTTGTCCAGCACGCCTCTTGCCACCAGCCATTGAAACAGCGCATTTTTTTCCGGGGATGCTTCAAGCCACCGCGGCTCCACCATGGTAAAGAGCGTGCGGTACAAGGTTTCCGCAGCCGCATACTCGGCCAGAAAATAATGCATTTCTGCTGCCTCCGCCACGGACTGCACCTTAAGCTCAACGTCACCATGGTCATGCTCAACACGAAGCGACATAATTTGCAGCAGCAATGCTTTCGCTTCCTGATATTTCTGCTGTGCTTTGTAAGTACAGGCCAGATTACGCATAACCTTGAGCCTGCCAGCATTCTCCGGTGCGAGCTTCCCCTCCTGTACAGCGAGCCATTTCGCCCAGCAGGCGGCCGCCTCATCCAGACGATCCTGGCCCAGGTAGAGCATGCCGAGGTCATCAAGTAACCGTAACATCACCGGGCTATCAGGCCGACTCAGTTCAGACTGCGTGGTCAGCATCGCTTCATACAGCGGGATCGCCTTTTCATGGCGATCGTCTTCCATATAGAGGTTTGCCAGCGATTGTCGGGCAAATAGCAGCTCCGCCTGATTATCCGGCAGATGCTCAAGCAAAGGGATGGCTTCGCGCAGTTGCGATGCGGCGTCTTCAAGGCGCCCCATGGAATGGTATAACTCCGCCATATAGAACAGCCCGGCAACGAAGTCAGGATGGCCCGGCGATAACGATTTACGCCGGATGTCCATCATCTGCGTAAACAGCGGTTCGGCGTTATCGGCGTCGCCCTGGCGATAATAGAGTTCTCCCAAATCGTTCAGGCTTGTGGCGATATCGGGATGTTCCGGCGGCAAAACCGCCTTACGCAAGGCCAGCACTTCAAGCAAAACAGGTTCGGCTTCGTCGTAACGCATAAGCTCCATATAGAGCCCGCCAAGGCTGCGCTTTAAGCCAATGAGATGGGGATTGTCGCGGGCCTGCAGACGCGTTCTCACCGCCAGCGATTTACGCAGTAAAGACTCCGCCTGCTCATATTCTTCCAGTTGTTGATAACACTCCCCCAGACTCTGAGCGAGGTTGGCAAAATGGATGCTGTTTTCGTTGCTCACGGCTTGCAGTGCTTCGCGCAACAGCGGCTCTGCTTTTTCCGGCTGGCCCAGTGCGCCGTAAATTCCGGCCAGGTTATTCAGCACAACGCCAATATCCGGGTGCCCTGCGGGCAACATCTTGCGCATCATTGCCAGCGCATCATGCAGCAGCGGTTCCGCTTTGTCATACTGCCCAAGCAGGCGATAGAAAAGCGCCAGGCTATTGATCGTCCCCATGGTGTTGATCACGTTAACGGGCGTTGCTTTGCGTACCAGAACAGCCGCCAGTTCACTCCAGCGCACACCAATCTGCCAGAATCCGCGTTGCAAAAACCAGGCGCTTACCGCGTTCATTGTGGGCGTAAACACCACCTCAGGGCGCCAGACATTCCAGTTTTCCACCAGCGCATGTAATAACAGCGAAAGGGAGCTTCGCCCGGCGCCAAGTGAGAGCATCGCCTGCGAGGCCAGCTCCGGGTAGCTTTGCTGTAACGCGCAAAAGGCGTCGACATGCCCGAGGGTCTCCACCAGTTGCTCATAATTTTCCAGCGCCATCCACTGGTATGTGCGTTCGGCCACCGAAAACGCATCCCGTTGATTAAACCGGGCCACCAGCGCCCGCCGGGACGGGGACATTAACGGCGACAGCGCGGTCAGCGTTTGGGTAAAGATGGTATGGGTGATACGCAACCTGCCGTCTTCGTTCAGGCAAAACGGCGCGATACGCGCCAGCAAGCGCAGCAAGGTCTGGTCGGCCATTTTCAGGCCTGACTGGTGTAAATGCGGTGCCAGCAGGACGGCTAAATCACTGTGTGATACCCCTGCGCGGGAAGCGGCAATCAGCGTCGTCGCATGGCTGGCAAGGGAGTATCCCTCAGCGCGAAAATCCCGGTCGGTTTCATTTAACAGCGCCAGGAACAGTTGCCCCGCATCATCATAAGTGAGCAATGCGCTCACCCGTGCCGCCAGGGAGTCGTGATCCGCATGCAGTCGTAACTCTTCCATCACCAGACGCAAAAACAGCGCGTTACCGCAGGCGGGCGCGGCAACCAGTTGCCCGACTAACGTCTCCGACAGCTTTTTACTGTACTGGCGCAAAAACAACGTTATGGCCTCGCGGCGATGCGCTTCGGTCAGTTCCGGGAAAGCCAATGTCTGCCACGTGTCCGGTAGCGGTTCCGTTGAGGTCACCACCAGCAATGTGCCCGGTAAGAAGCGCAGGCCATTGAGGCGGCGCATCCCCGCCTCCTGAGGGGAGAACTGGTTAATGGCATCCAGCAGCAGAATGATGGGCTTGCCCATCTGCACCTGGGCGGCGCTCACGAGTTCCGCAAACGCCGCCCAGCGCGCGTCATCTTCGGTGGGAACGTCAAGCGTGGCGGGCAGATAAGGGGTAAGCACCTGTAGCACCCGCTCACGCCAGCTTTCCGGCGTGTTATCGCCGTCCGCGCCAACGAAATGGGCGATTACCAACGCCGTGTTAAAGGTTTCAGAGGCCACCAGGTCGGCCATAAACGCACTTTTCCCCCGCCCGGAATCGCCGACCAGCGCCAGACGGTTCAGGGGATCGCGCGCCTGGTCTCCATCCGGGAGCATGGCAGCAAGCCGGTCCTGTGCCCATGTCTCAATCTGCTGTTTAAAAGCGGGCAACGGCACATAGTTCTCGCGCCGGGAAAGCGCATAGCATTGTTGCGCATGTAACCTGAGTTGCCGCTCATTCGGCACCTCATCAAGGGGAAAGTGGGTATTCAGTTCGGCAGTTAAGAAATCGAGGATCTGCTGACCAAACTCGCTGATCGCCTGGTAGCCATCAACACCGATGCACTCCGCGTGCGTCTCTCTGATTGCCCTTTTCAGGGCCGCAAGCTTGTCGCGGGCAGCTTCTGTGCTTTCATAGAACGTGACCGACTCTTTCCCGGCAAGAGAAGCCGTTAAATCCGGATGGCGAAAATAGAGCTGGACCCGCTGCCTGCTGACCCCCTGCGCATCGTCCATAAACCCAAAGCGCATCTCCAGCTCGGTAACGCTGATACCTTCCGCCAGCGCCGCTTCGATACGTCGGGCATAGGGGTTTTCATCCTGCGCCGCCTGGTGCCAGTAATTTTCCAGCTCGTGACGCTGTGGTACCCAACCGTAACGTTCGCCGATAAAACCAATAAAAAACGGCGAAATACCCAGCGCGCGGCAGCGGGCAATCTCTTCGAGGCAGATTTGCACCGTCTGGCCGTTGTGCGCATCCTCTTCGGTAATCCCCCAGCGCAGGTCAATCTCGCTAAATACCACCTGGCGTTCAAGGCACTGCTGTCGAAACAGGGGAAAAACGCGGGTCAGTAATTCATGACGCTCGTTTTCCATATCCCGAAAGGTGGAAGACAAAAACAGGCGAATCTGGCGAGGCTGACTGGCTGACGTTGGCATTAGCGCTGTTCCAAGTGGTTGGTCGGTAAACATGTTTATCCGTAACGACGAATAAGGTTCCGGGCCTGAAGTTTCACCGAATCATCAACCCGTTCGGATGCCAGAATTTTCGCCAGCGTGGAGATGCCCAAACCCCGATACATATTGGCCACCCGCCACCGCGTCTCATCACCCACCGGATGATTTTGGGTACGCAGAACACCACGCGCATGTAAAAGGGAGCGTATTTTTGAATGCAGAGACAATAAAGCGATAGCGCTTAACGAGGATAAATCCTCTTCTGTGCAATCTGGCTTATCCATGTATTTCTCTGGCCCCTAATGTCATCGCTGTAAGAGGGGCTGTCAGCCTGGCATTTTGCCCTTTCTGACCGGGTTCGTCATCCCCCCAGAACTGGTCGAAACGCGTCTTCCTGAAAACAGGGATTGTTACCCGCACGCTGTTATCTGACAATGACAAAATATAAAGGCAGCCGCGCAGGGACAGCCGCAGATGAAAAAGTATTCTTACCCGTATTTGTTGACCCTCGCCATTGCCGTTGTGGCGGCGATTTTTGGCTTTTTCGCCTGGCGAAACATGATTTATCGCCCCACCTTCCTGTCCCATGCGGCGTTTCGATATATGGTGATGACCGCGCTTGCGATGACGGTGGTCCTCTGTTTTGCCCTACGAAAACGCTTTGCCGCCAATATCAGCACACGAACGGAATATCTCAAAGCCTGGTGCGGTGTGGCCCTGGGGATGGTGTTTGTTTTTTCCGCGCTCTTCACCACGCTTACCTGGCTGCTACCCGGCGTAGAATCGACCTATACTGCCCCTTATCGCTACAGCTCTGGCGGCTCACGAAGCTGCTCCGGGGCCAGCGTCTATGACAGCGATCTTGATGAAGAGATCCGCATCTGCGAGCCCTCCGGTAATCTCTTTTCAGATAGCACTCTGCGGGTAATAAAGCGGACCAACGCATTGGGCATGGTGGTGACAGACGCCACTACACTGCCCTGAGGCTCCGTCTGTCGGCCTGAGAAAGCATCAGACATATTTACCGTTAGTGACAAAATGGCAATGGGTAATGAAATATTGCGGGTTTCGGCGGAGCGCGACTGCGCGTAGCATTATGGCCTTCTCTGTGCCCCATGTCGGTGGCAGGGAAGCACGCAGGCTCGCCCTATTTTTCGACAACGTTATTCGATGTTACAGCGCAGGGAATGGAAGGATGTCACGTCTTTACCCCCCTGATAAAATCTCTCTCTGACACGTGGGAAAAACACAATGAAAAGCTGGCTTGTAGCGTTACTTAGCGCGGCACTGCTCTCTCCCCTGGCCGCATCGGCTGACAGCACTTACGTCTTCTTTCGTCACGGCGAGAAACCGGACAATAACAGCGGGCAACTCACCTGCAAAGGGTTAAACCGGGCGCTGAGTCTCCCCTCGGTGCTGCTCAAGCGCTACGGTACCCCGGACGCGCTGTATGCCTCAGCGCCGAAAGAGAAAAAAACCGGCAGCTCGCTGCGCCCGCTGACCACCATCACGCCACTGGCAATTCAGGTATCCAAACCGGTGGTGCTACGTTTCCATGCTGATAACACCAGCGAACTGGTTTCCGCACTGCTGGCTCAGCAAAACCAGCCGCTAACATTTATTTCCTGGGAGCACAAAAATCTGGTCACCGCCGCGAAAACGCTGATTACCCAGACGGGTGGCGATGCGTCGCAGGTGCCTTCATGGCCGTCGGCGGACTTTGATTCGATTTATGTGGTTCAGCTTGATGCACAGCAGCATTTTAAATCGTTTACCAGGGATACCGAAGGGCTGGATGGTGTCTCCAGCCAGTGTTCTGCCCCGGCGCAATAATCAGTGTGAAAGGAAATAGCGAGGAAAAGGATAACCTCGTTATTCCTTTTTAAAATGCTAATGTTTCTTTTATAGGAACAATAAAGTGCGATAAAAACGCGCGAAAGCAGAAGAGTAGTGCTATTAATAATTCTATTTAAAAACAAGAAGACAATTCGGGATACAACAGCGCATTATCTTTAAATCAGCGCATAAAAATGGCTCGTCTCCCGTACCGAATATCAAAACGTTTATAAGCATGATTTAGCTTAAGGCAATGTAAATTTCGTGAGGAAAAATAGCGACCGAAATATACACCCGGAATATATCGAAAAATAAAGCAAAAACAGAAAATCCCTTTTGCGATTTTAGCGCTGAGTCTTATCTGTATTCATAATGTAACCAGTAAAGACAGGGTGGTTAATTAATGCACAGAGCAATGCATAAATATATCGATACTTTCACTGATACCCTGCGCCTTTTCTTTTTTGGGTTTCTCTTTTTTTTCTGCCGCCCGGTACTGGCAGATGAGCCACACATTGCATTAAGCGAATATTTTATTGAAACCTGGTCGACAAAAGACGGCCTGCCACACAATAGCATCAACGCCATCGCACAGACCCGGGAAGGTTATTTATGGTTCGGCACCTGGGAAGGATTCGCCCGCTACAACGGCAAAACCTTCCAGGTCTTCGAACGCGGCGGCGAAAGCGCCATGCCCGACTCCGGAACGCTGGCGTTTGTCGCCGGGCCAGACGGCAGCCTGCTGGTTGCAGGCGCGCGCGGTGGTCTCTCATCCTGGAAAGATGGCATCTGGACGCCCTATGCTGCGGCACCGACCATGATTGGTTCCGCCATGCGTGACAGTAAAGGCAATCTGTGGGTGACCATGCCCGGAAAAGGCCTGTTAATGCGCCCCGCCAATGAAACCGGCGCAACGCGGGATGTGCATATTCTCGATAACGTCACCGCCAACAAAAGCGTGGAAGACGCGGACGGCACTATCTGGGCCGCAACCGACAACGGTCTGTATCAGGTGATCGACAATAAAGCGACCCCGGTGCCGCCAGCCAGCGGTTTACCGCAAGTCCGCGCCTTTAGTTTGCTGGTAACAGACGATAACACCTTACTGGTGGGTACCGAAGCCGGCGTCTGGAAGCGCGTCGGTGAAGATTTTCAGCCGCTGCACCCGGAACTTACCAACGAAGTGGTCTCCACCATGATGCAGGATAAGCGTGGAGATATCTGGTTCGGCACCATTAACCACGGCATATTCCGCCTCAGTCCACAAGGGCTGGAACACCTGAATATTGATAATGGTATCGTTCATAACCGCGTACAAAGCATCCTGGAAGATCGGGAACAAAGTATCTGGATTGGTACTAACTCGGGGTTGATTCGCCTGCGTCGCGCGCCGTTTATCACCGTGAGCACCCGCCAGGGCCTGAACGGCGATTATGTTCGTACCGTGATGACGCACTCGGACGGCAGTATCCTGGTGGGCACCAGTACCGGGCTAAACCGCATTCGGAATGGGCGCGTCGAACAAATTAACTGGAATCAACACACGCAGCCATCGGTACTAAGCCTCGGCGAGGCCACGGATGGCAGCGTATGGGTGGGCACCTATACCGATGGCCTGCTGCACTGGAAAAATGGCCAATTAACCCCGGTATTACAGCAATCTAATGGCCTGCCCGGTAACGAGGTACGCGCCATCTTCACCGATCACCAGCAGAACCTGTGGATTGGCACCGCCTCCGGTTTGAGCGTCTTACGCGCCGATGGCACGCTCCATACCTACTCGGCAGATGACGGTCTTCCTGCCAGCTTTATTATGGCGCTGCAGGAAGATGAACAGCAGCGCATTTGGGTGGGTACTGGCGTGGGGGTCTCCGTTTTTCATAACGGAAAATTTGAGCACATCGATATTTCCGCCATGGAGAATGCTGAATATGCCTTCGGCTTTTACAGCGAACCTGGCTATATGTGGATGACAACTGACCGGGGTTTGCTCCGCTATCGGAGCAGCGATGGCGCAATCGGTATGGTGGGGCGTAAAAACGGTCTGCCCATCGACAAGCTGTTCCAGGTGATACCCGACAATATGGGGTATCTGTGGCTTAGCTCGAACCGCGGCATGATTCGGATAAGTAAAGCCGAAGCCGTGGATGTTATTGAGGGGCGTAAGCGGCAGATTGCCGTAACCACGTTCGGTGAAAGTGACGGAATGATCAGCGCGCAGGCCAATGGCGGCTCAATGCCTGCCGCCACGCGCGCCGGTGATGGCGGTATCTGGGTGGCGACCGCGCGCGGTGCGGTGATGGTTCACCCTGAACGATTAGGGGAATTTAGCAAGACACGGTTAGCTGCGGTGGTGGAGTCGGTTGAGAGTAACACCACGCCGCTCGACAATGACTATACCTTTCCTGCCGGAACAACACGCATCCGGATAAACTATTCCGGGCTGGGCTATGTTCTGCCGGAGCGTATTCGTTATCGTACCCGTCTGGAGGGCTTTGACCCGCAGTGGATCGATCGCGAAAACAATACGACAGCGGAATACACCAACCTGCCGCCGGGGAACTACCGCTTCAACGTTTCCGCCAGTTACCCCAACGGCGAGTGGAATGGCACGGACACGGTTATCAACCTGCGCATTAACCCGTTTTTCTGGCAGCGGCCCCTTTTTCAGGTGCTGTTAGTGCTGCTGTTTCTGTTGGCGCTGTTTATGGTCTTTCGCTGGCGTCTGAGGCAGGCACGCCGTAACGAAGAGCGCCTGCGCACGCTGATTGCCGCCAAGACGCTGGCCTTACAGGAGCAGGCTGAGGAGTTTGAACGACAGGCCAAAGAGGATCAGTTGACCGGGCTGGCAAACCGCCGGGTCTTTGATAAACAACTGATGCTCGGCTTCGACGATGCCCGTGCGCATGATTATCCGCTGACGCTGGCAATCTTCGATATTGATCACTTTAAGCAGATTAATGACCGTTGGTCGCATGTGGTGGGCGATAAGGTGCTGCAAAGTATCGGGGACCTGCTGCGTAATACACTGCAGGACGCCAGGCTGAGCGCCCGTTGGGGCGGTGAAGAGTTCACTCTGCTGTTTCCGCATATGCCAATAGCGCAGGCTACGGCGATTTGCGAATCACTACGGGTTACCTTATCGCAGACGGATTATCGGCATATCGCCGAAGGGCTGCAGGTGACGGCGAGCTTCGGCCTGGCGGAGTCGTCCTCTGCCAGTGACAGCAACGCGTTAATTAAGCAGGCCGACCACGCGCTCTATATCGCCAAACAGACTGGTCGCAACAAAGTGGTTTGCTGGTCCGGCGAAGAGGAGAGCGCATCTGGTCATTTTCAGATTTAGGGTTTGATGTAATCAACGCAAAATGAAAACCCGGCAGCGTTATTTCCATTTTGGAAATAACGCTGTGCGAAAACACAATGGCAAAAGACTATTCGCAAGAAGCATAAAATTGATTTTGATTATTCCCAAACCATGCCGAACATTTCTTTGCTGTATCCGGTATTTTTAATTCCACTGTTTTTTTCGTCCCCTTATAACGGCAAACAAGATAGAGCGGCAAATTCATTTCCCTGCCATAATCCTGATAATCTTGCAGCGTCCACACCATATCATTCAGCGTGTCAGGCATTAACTCACCCAACTTGTCCGGTGTCCCCTGAAAAAGGCTGACGTCATCCATCCTGTAAGAGGTATTCTTCATTGTCAGCAAATCAGGACATTGGATTTTTTCAGCGCTTGCAAAACCTGAAAACAGTAGCGCTACGCTTAACACTATCCCTTTACGTCTGGACATAATAACGACTTCCATTTTTCAGCAGAAATGCACATTGATAGCGGGTTTCTGAACAAAAACTGCGAATCCATACCTGTGCAGAGAGACGTTATTCGCAAGCTGCTATAAGTTTACGGTTCTTATCATAGGCAACGGAACATTTTTTGGCCGTGGCCGGAACAATCAACTCGACGCTCTGCTTCGTGTTCTTATAGTGGCATATAAAATAGAGCGACGTTTTATGCTCTTTCGCCTCATCCTGATAATCAGGCAGCGTCCATACCGTCTCCCGATCGTTATCCGGCATCAGTTCGACTAAATCCTTAGGCGGCCCCACGAACAAACTGGCATCGTTTAAGGTGTGTGTTTTATCTTGCTGCATTGGATATTGCGGACAAACCGTTGTTGCCTGAGCCGCGCCAACAGATAACGATAATATTATTCCTGACATAAAGAACTTACACCATGGCATAGCTGTAGACTCCTTGAAAGATCGCAGATCCCCTGAACACAACCGCGCACTTTAGCATACTCGCCACAGTGTTTTTCCCGTATACGCCCAAGATCACTCACAGGTCGCTAATACAGCGTCTTTCTTGCCATAGTGGGCTGAGCATTTTTTTGCATCGGCAGGGACTTTAATTGTTACGGTTTTATCTGTCCCTTTATAACGGCAGACCAGGAATAAAGACGTATTATGTTCTTTCACATAGTCCTGATAATCTTTTAATGTCCATACCCACGCATCAAGCGTGTCTGGCATTAAATCCGCTTTCTCTTCGGGAGGCCCCATAAAGAGACTAACGTAATTCATTGAGTATGTCTTATTATTTTCCTTTAACGTCTCAGGGCAGTTTATTTTTTCGGCGTGGGCAATACCTGAAAACAAAAACATGCTGGTGCTTAATAATAATGCATTACTCCACGACATAATAGTTATCTCCATTGTTTTCAATGCGCGGCGTTTTTAAAAATTTAATGGTGCGTTCGCTGACTGGTTTGGGAGCAACAACCAGACGTCCCTGGCTATCGCGATTTCGCCCCACCCACTGATCCAGTACCTGTATGCCCGACGCATCCTGCCCAAGATAAATAGCGGCGTGGGAACGACCATCAGTATGGTTGCCATAGCGACCATCCGCATCAAACGTGGCAATCGCCGTACCGGGCGCAATGGTCATATTGCCTTTAACTAATTCGCCCCGTTTCCATGCTACCGTGCGCGGCATATTGGCCGCTTTTTGTGTGTACGCCACACACTGACCATTACCTACAGACTGACCGACATACGCTAACGGTGTTTTTGCGATATATGCCATGGAGTTAACACCCGTAGAAGTTGAGTGATGACATTCTGCATCTAATGTAAAGATATGCAAACAGAGGACAAGGGCGGATTTTAAATTAAGAAAATTCCTGGCTAGCTGGGGTATGTATTATATATTTATCAACCGATTATATGAAAAGCGCGCCGTGATTATTGCCGCTGGAAATGAAGACTCTGAGCCTGCCCTCCCCTGATAAAGAGCTATTAATGGCAGGCTCAGCATCCCATGACGGGATTACAGATTAGATTTTTTATCCGCTTTCGCGGGCGCGTTCTGTTTTGTCGGCGCGCCTAACGTGTGCTTAAACCAGCCGACAACATGGTCAATCACCTGCGGCTGATACCAGTGAATATCGCCATGCTCCGCCCCCTCAACCAGGACATACTCGGCGGTCTCTTTTTTCGCTTTCAACGCCTGATATAACTGCGCGCTTTGCTGAGGAGAAACCAGCGTATCCGCACTGCCGTGCATAATCAAAAACGGCGGTTCATGGCCGGTAATATGGCCCATCGGACTTGCGGCAAGCGCTTTTTTCGGGTCGCTGTCGATGGTTGCCCCGGCAAAGGTGCGAAATGCCGCGCCGTGGACCAGTAACGCTTCGGTCACCGCCGCTGAGCGATGCACCTGCTGCATCTGTTCCGGGAAACCTTCACCTATATTGAGCAAATTCGAGATGCCATAAATCGTGGCCACACCCTGAACGTCAGATGACTGCTCGGGGTAATCCCCCTTGTCATACTCTTTTTCGCCGTTGGTCGTTCCCAGCATTTGCGCCAGCCATCCCCCGGCGGAATCACCCAACACGGCAATGCGGGCAGGATCGATGTTGTACTCTTTGGCGTGCGCTCTGAGGTAACGTACCGCCGTTTTCCCGTCGACCAATGGCGCGGGGAATTTATCCGGAATTACGCGGTATTCCGCGGCGGCAACCACATAACCTGCGTTCGCCAGCGCCATACGCATCGCGATGTATTTATCGTGATTGGCCGTCATAAAACCGCCGCCTGGGAAGTAGACAATGGCCGGTTTCAGGTCATTATTGCGCGGGACCAACAGCGACATCCTGAGCTGCCTGAGCGCCACGCCATCTTTGACCTGCGAGTAAATCACGTTGCTGAATAAATCGGTCTGATCCTGTGACGGCGTGAATTTCATTATCTGTGCGCCCTTGGTTGATCCGGGTAAGGTGTCGGCAGCGGCAACCGCCTGCGAAATAGCGGACGACAACAGCATACAGCCCGCCAGAATAAGGGATGTTGATTTCATAATGTCCTTCTTGTGTAGGGGGATTTTTCCCGATCCTGACGCAGGATATCATTCGAATTAACCGATGAATAACGCAAGAAGTCGATGTAATTGATGCAGTAATCCGATGATTTGCGCCACAAAATCTCTGCCGCGGGTGATGTCATCGGCAAGCGCTTAGCATACTGAACCAAACTCCATACTTTCGGGCTCAATGACGTCCAGGAAAGCGTCACAGATCGGCTGACCCTGCCAGGAGGCACAAATAGCCTTCGCACTTGCCTGACTGTCAGCAAAGACGAGATCGACAAAGACCCCATCCCCCAGGCTTACCAGATGCTGACTTTGCCACCCCGGTTGCAGCGCAAGGTAACTGTCGACCATCTGGCGATAAGCGTTGCGCATTGCATGCTCATCGACACCTGGCTTTAACCGGAATCGGCCAATTTCGATGCCATTCCCGGCGCTTAACGATGAGGCCTGTGCTTCTCGTGCGATGAAATGTCCCATGCTGTGCAGTAAACTGACAGAGGCCCTGAAAGCGGCAAACTCGGGCTGGCTGCCAACAGCCTTTGCCGCCGCCTGAGCTTCTTCTGCGCTATGCCAGGTAACGAGGTCCACGCGTTCGGCGGGGTTATCGCTACCGGAAAGTGCCAACCAGCCAATAAACCCAGGAAAATGTTGTAACAGTTGCCGGGCCGTTACTCTTGCGGCATCCGCCTCTTGTGGGTTTTCTACCTTGTAGATGACGAGTTCGTAACAGGGTGTGGTCATGCCGGGCTCCGTAATGATGATGTGAGGCCTGCATCGTATGCTCTCCCCCTGACAGTTCTTGTCAGGGTCATGTAATATCTCCCCATGAAAACAATCCGACTCTTCACCTTGCTTGACCATCTGCGTGGTCGCATACATCCGGTCTCCGCCGAGGCGCTGGCCCAGGCGCTGGATGTTTCGGTAAGAACGATCTATCGGGATATGGCAACGTTGCAGGCCATCGGCGCGCCTGTGCGCGGCGAGTCCGGGTTGGGCTATGTGCTTGAAAAAGATTATTTTCTCCCCCCGCTGACTTTTGATCCCGATGAGCTGGACGCCATCATGCTGGGCATGCGATTGATTGGCGCGCGGGGTGACGAAGAATTGTCAGCGGCCGCGAGCAGAGTGTCCGCGAAGATCAGTGCGGTGATTGATGTCAAAAATACGGACAGCTACAAACAACGCCCTCTTCGTGCCGCCACCCGGCGCAGCGAGGAAAGCGAAAAGGCGGTAAAACACCTGGCGTTTCTCCGTCTTGCCACGCGTCAGCGACTCCAGCTCAATATTCATTATGTTGATTTAAAAGGAAGGGAAAGCCACCGCATTGCCCGCCCGCTTGGCCTCACCATATTTGATACGGTTTGGATACTGACGGTCTGGTGCGAGAACCGCGCAGATTTTCGTAATCTCAGGATCGATAACATTCTGGCGGTCGAGAGTACGGGGGAAAAATTTCGCCATGAGCGTGGCAAGTTATTTGAGGACTACCTTAAGACCCTCTAACTGATATGATCAGCAGGAAAATTCTCCCGCCCCAAAAAGACCGGAGGGAATGACTATGTCGTGGAGTAAGGAAACAATTTTAGGTTGCACGGTTTTTCTCTTTTCCAGCGCTGTTTTTGCCGAAAAAATCAACTGCCCGCCTGTTTTACAGGACGGCAATAAAACATACCGAATAAATGTAGTAGATGTTTTCGTCGGGCCGCCAGAAGAAAGGGCGTCATTATTACCGGATACAGACGAAGAAATGGTATGGATACAGCAAAGATGAGTTTTACGCCTCTTGAGAATAAACCTGCGCATTGCCAGATATCGCCCGCTTAGCGGAACTGGCGATACGCCATAAACCGTCAATAAGAGGTGAACAGTAAATTGTTCACACTCCGCAGTGTTTCATCGCAAACAGAACGTTTACCACTCAACATTTAATCAGCGTTTAAATAAACGGTAGCCCCATAGCACCAGAGCAGCAATCACAGCAGCCAGACCAGTCTTGATAAGCAACAGCGTAAAGGCGTAATTGTTCATTGCCTCTTCGCCGTCACCCGTAACAGAAATATGACGCATAAAAATATCGTTAACCCAACGATCAGGGATCAGCAGGAGCGCAGCAATCAGCACAACAATAAACAGGATAATTTTCATCTCACACCACCGAAAGGGGGAAAGGGGATTATGCGCCGCGGGATCATAACACAAGCAAAACGCGTGACTTGCTCGCAGCATTGTATTCGGAAAATGCGCTGATGTGCGTGATAATGGTGGTGCGGATAAGCCAATACGTGGCAAATATATGCAGATTGCAATGAAGTGCTTGATGCTGGCAACGGGTACAAAATCGTGTAGACCTCATTGTGTGAATAAGAGAAATATCTCTTTTGTACCAAAGCCACGTCCTGAAAAATACAGGAGGGTATTAGATGTTGTTGAGTAACACTCCTATGTTTCTCGTTTGTCAGTTTAAAGGGACAAATAAGACGGTTACCTTAAAAATCCCAGCCAACGCAAAAAATGCTCAGTATGGTTAGAAGATAGTGCAGAACATACACATATTGTTTGCCAATAAGCCCATCTGATTGCCAGACACCTTCTGGTTTGACAGTGAAGGTAAGGTCAACACCGAAGGTAACTGACAGAGCGGGAATAAGGCCGTTATTTTTACCTGCTCACACCAGGCTTAAAGCGTAAGGCTATCGCAATCAACAGGATGACGCCTGCACTCATGATGAGCCACGCGTTTGTCAGTGACGCACCGCTGTCGCGCACGATACCGGCGATTAATGGCATCAGCGCGGCAATCAGGTATCCGCCACCCTGCACTCGTGACAACAGTTTCCCTGCCTCGGCCGGCGTTCGGGCATGATCAAATGTCACGATAAGCGATAACGGGAACAGCGCGCCGATACCGCTACCAAGCAGCAATGTTGACACCACTGGCGTGGTTCCGGGAGAAAAGACAAGACACATCAAACCTGCCAGCAACATCAACAGCACAATGAGCAGCGGAACACGGCGGTCAGGAAAGCGTGTTATCAGCGCTGAAACGGCAAAGCCCGCTACAACTTCGGTTAACGTAAGCCAGGCCAGCATATAGCCGCTGCTCCGTGCGCTCCAGCCCGCCTGGATATAGAGAGGGGGAAGCCACGCCAGTACCAGGGTATAGGCACCTGTCCCGATGCCAAAAAATAGCAATAACAGCCATGTCCTGGATGACGATAATGTCACCTCTGCGAACACCGTTTTTTCTACCTGGTGGTGTCTGGCCCATGACAGCCAAAATATCAGGGCAAGAAGCGCTAACAAACCGGCTATTGCCAGCGTAGGCTTTAGATCAAGCCGGGTAAACAACGGCTCGGCCGTGGCGGCAGCCAACGCCGCACCGGCCATAATTCCGGTGCTGAACAGGGACATAAACGTGCTGGCCGATTGCGCGTATTCTTTTTTTATCAGCGCTGGCATTAAGGCCTGGATCATGCCGATACTCGCGCCACCCGCTAAAGCTGTACACATAAGCCCCGTGAGTGATGTGCTAAAGCCCCGGAATAAACAGGCGAAAAGCAGGATGGAAAGCCCTACTGTAATGCCCCGGACTGCACCGGTTCTGGTTAAAAGCCATGGTCCACTCAGCGCAACCAGCCCCATCATGGCGACAGGCAAGGTGGTGAGCAAACTGAATTCCGTGGCGGATAGCCCTGCTTCACGCTGTAAAACCGGAAATAGCGGTCCGATGGAAGCCAGGATGGGGCGAAGATTCAACCCGATCAAAAAAGCGATAAATGCGAACATAAAGGGCGAAGATGCTATGCGTTTCAAAACGTAATCCTTTTAGGCATGTGATTGCTCCAGCAAAAAATGCGTAAGCATTTATCTTAACATTAAGATAAATGTGTTCCTTGTGTAAGATGGACCGCACAACTCGATAAATAACCCTATTTAAGGTACGAAAATGCATGACCATATCGACTTCGTTGTCAGCCAGTGGGACAGCGCAATGCCTGAGCTGGACGCCTCTTCAATGAAAGTGTTTGGCCGAATGTTGAGGGTGATGAAGCATTTGGGGAAGATGCGCGCCCAGGCGCTGGAACCGTTCGGCTTTCGCGACGGGGAATTTGACGTCCTTGCCACTTTGCGCCGAGCTGGCGCGCCTTATTGTCTTTCTCCAACACAGCTATATAAATCGCTACTGGTCACGTCCGGGGCGATGACAAATCGCCTTAACCATCTTGAAGAGCAAGGACTGATTGAGCGAATTCATGATCCCGATGACAAACGTAGCACACTGGTCAGCCTGACAACTTATGGGCGAGAGCGTATCGAACAAGCGCTTCTCGTCCACACTGAAACGCAAAACGCGATACTGGCCAACCTCTCCCAGGCTAAACGGGAGCAGCTTGAATCATTATTAAGGGAGTTGCTGCTGACATTTCCGGGCTGAGATTGCGGCCCTCGCTCATATCGACAATGGCCGGTTAATTAAAGACCCTCTCATAGGCATCTCTCTTTAAGCCATCGTTAAATGGCTCTGAGGTGTCTGTTGAATTCGAGGCGATTCAAGCGTCCAGTAAATTTCCATTTCTCAGGCTTTCTTTAAACGGTTCGCGAAATCCACCATATCCGAATGACTCACCACTCGCCCCGCATCTACACTAGCAAGACCCGCCAGTACACTTGATGCCTCCGCTCTCTTTCTGCCAGCATGGAGAGCAACTCTTCCTCTATGATCCAGCTTTTTGAACGATCCAGCCCTATCGCCAGGTTTTCGACAGCAGCGGCCAACTCGACAGGGATCTGAGCACTGATAGTTTGCTTAGCGGAAGAACCCATAGGGATTACCTCGTTTAAAAACTTCTATTAATAACAGTGTCGATAAAAGCATCACTTCTTATTTCGCAGGTAACGCTCCCGAATAGTGCTTTGCTACGATATCGTTCAGATCTCTATGTTTGAACGTGAGTCCAGTTGATAACAGGAGATAAGATACGTGCCAGAAACCGCAGTATACGGACTTTGAACTGGTTTCAGGAAACCTGGGAAGAGTTTGAAGTGGTGCCGATAATAGGAGTCGAACCTACGACCTTCGCATTACGAATGCGCTGCTCTACCAACTGAGCTATATCGGCCCTGAAAGGACGGGATTCACGTCGGTGAACCACGGGGCAAAAGGTTAGATCTAACGAGGTGATGCGTCAATGCCCTTTGGAATCAAACGGCTACTTTTGCATCACCCCGCTGTTATTTACGCACGAATCGTATCGTCACCGAAACCGATCCACTTGTAGGTGGTAAGAGCTTCAAGGCCCATCGGTCCACGCGCATGCAGTTTTTGCGTGCTCACCGCCACTTCCGCGCCAAGGCCAAACTGACCGCCGTCGGTGAAACGCGTGGAGGCATTCACATACACAGCAGAAGAATCTACCTCGTTGACAAAACGGTTCGCATTGCTGAGCGTACGCGTCAGGATAGCATCGGAGTGCTGTGTGCCATGCTCGCGGATATGGGCGATAGCATCGTCCAGGTCAGCAACGATTTTCACGTTCAGATCCCGCGACAAAAACTCATTGTCATACTCTTCTGCTTTAACCGGTACAACCGCCGCCGGGCCCGATTGCAGCGCCGCCAGCGATTGCGCATCCGCATGCAAGGTAACGCCGCTTTCCGCCATCTGCTTGCTCAACGCAGGCAGGAAAGTGCCCGCAATATCCTGATGAACCAGCAGCGTTTCGACGGTGTTACAGGTACTCGGACGCTGGGTTTTCGCATTCACGATAATGTTCAGCGCCGGGGCAATCTCTGCGGTGTCATCAACAAAAATATGGCAAACGCCGATGCCACCGGTAATCACCGGAATGGTGGACTGTTCACGACACAACTTATGCAGGCCAGCGCCACCGCGCGGGATCAGCATGTCGATGTATTTATCCATCTTAAGCATTTCATTGACCAGCGCGCGATCCGGGCTTTCAATCGCCTGTACCGCGCCGGCGGGTAAACCGCACTCTTCCAGCGCCTGCTGAATCACTTTTACCGTTGCCGCATTGGTGCGCCAGGTCTCTTTACCGCCACGCAGAATCGCCGCATTACCGGTTTTCAGACACAGGGAAGCCACGTCCACGGTGACATTCGGACGTGCTTCGTAAATTACGCCAATCACGCCGAGCGGCACACGGCGACGCTCAATGCGCAGGCCGCTGTCCAGCAGACCACCATCGATCACCTGCCCTACCGGGTCAGCCAGCTTGCACACCTGGCGAACATCGTCTGCAATCGCTTTCAAACGCGCTGTCGTCAACGCAAGACGATCAAGCAGCGCTTCGCTCAGCCCATTACGGCGAGCCTCCAGAACGTCCTGCTCGTTAGCGAGAATAATCTCGTCAGACTGTGCTTCCAGGTAATCGGCTATTTTTTCCAGCACGCGATTTTTTTCACGGCTGGAGAGCAATGCCAGCTTGTACGACGCTGCTTTAGCAGCGATGCCCATCTGTTCCAGCATACATCTGCTCCTTAACGGATAATCATATCATCGCGATGCACGGCGACCGGGCCATATTCATAGCCGAGAATGGAATCAATTTGCTGCGAATGATGACCGGCAACGCGACGCAGCGCGTCACTGTTATAGCGGGTAACGCCATGTGCAATATCGCGACCTTCGAGGTTACGGATGCGGATCACTTCACCACGGGAAAAGTTGCCTGTCACGCTTTTAATCCCTTTTGGCAACAAGGAGCTGCCGCGTTCCAGGATAGCGGCTGTCGCACCTTCATCAACGGTGATTTCACCTGCCGGAGGCGCGCCAAAAATCCAGCGTTTACGGTTTTCCAGCGGTGAAGCCTGCGCATGGAAAAGCGTCCCGACCTGAACCCCTTCCATCACATCGCCGATCACCCCCGGCCTGCTGCCTGCGGCAATAATAGTATCAATACCTGCACGACAGGCGACATCCGCCGCCTGCAATTTGGTGCCCATCCCGCCAGTACCCAGGCCCGATACGCTGTCACCCGCAATCGCGCGCAATGCGTCATCAATACCGTAGACATCCTTGATCAATTCAGCGTCCGGGTTGTTACGCGGGTCAGCGGTAAAGAGACCTTGCTGATCGGTCAGAAGCAGGAGTTTGTCTGCGCCCGCCAGAATCGCGGCCAGCGCCGATAAATTGTCATTGTCGCCGACTTTGATCTCTGCCGTCGCAACGGCGTCATTCTCGTTGATGACCGGCACAATGTTGTTGTCAAGGAGCGCACGCAGAGTGTCACGCGCATTCAGGAAACGCTCACGGTCTTCCATATCGGCGCGGGTTAATAGCATTTGCCCAACGTGGATGCCATAAATCGAGAACAACTGTTCCCACAGTTGAATCAGGCGGCTTTGCCCGACAGCGGCAAGGAGTTGTTTCGAGGCGATGGTGGCAGGCAATTCCGGGTAACCCAGGTGCTCACGCCCGGCGGCGATAGCGCCAGAAGTCACAATAACAATACGATGCCCTGCTGCATGTAGCTGTGCGCACTGGCGCACGAGTTCAACAATGTGGGCGCGGTTCAGGCGGCGGGATCCGCCCGTTAAAACACTGGTGCCGAGTTTCACTACCAGCGTCTGGCTGTCGCTCATGATTTCTGCCGTTCAACGTAGAAGAAAAAAAGTAAACAGTCTTTGTAGCAGGATCAGAGCCAACTTCCAACTGGCAGTTTTAACAACTTAAGAAAATCCTTGAAGGCAATCAGAAAACCTACTTACAAAACTTGACGCTTTTATGACACTACCTGTAAAACCTACTTTGTAAAAAAATAAATAAGAATTGTCATAAAACTTTAATTCGCAGACGTTAAAACCTACGTGAAATTTTCACTTGAGCGGCGACGTTCAGCGATCTAAAGCGCGTTAATTACAATTAATCAGGAAACATAATGAAAAAAACTACTTTGGCATTAATGATGATCGGCCTTGGTGTTGTTTCTGCTTCTTCCAACGCTGCGGAAATCTACAACAAAAATGGTAACAAACTGGATCTGTACGGCAAAATCAAAGCCATGCACTACTTCAGCGATGATACCACTCAGGATGGCGATAAAACTTACGTGCGTCTGGGCTTCAAAGGCGAAACGCAGATCAACGATCAACTGACCGGTTTCGGTCGTTGGGAATCTGAATTCGCTGGCAACACCGACGAAAGCAGCTCTACTCAGAAAACGCGTCTGGCGTTCGCTGGCCTGAAAGCAAAAACCTACGGTTCTATCGACTACGGTCGTAACCTGGGTATCCTGTACGATGCAGCGTCTGTAACCGATATGTTCCCGGAATTCGGCGGTGACTCTCTGACCCGTACCGATAACTTCATGACCAAACGTACCACTGGCGTGGCTACCTACCGTAACACCGACTTCTTCGGTGCGGTTGACGGTCTGAACCTGGGCCTGCAGTACCAGGGTAAAAACGAAGCTGGCCGTACTGCTTCTAAACAGAATGGCGACGGCTTCGGTACCTCCCTGTCCTACAACTTTGGCGGCAGCCCGGTTACTCTGATTGCTGCGTACGCCAAATCGGACCGTACCGATCTGCAGAACTCTCAGGCACTGGGTAAAGGCGCTAACGCGGAAGCGTGGATTTCTGGCGTGAAATACGACGCTAACAACATCTACCTGGCGGCTATGTACAGCATCGCGCAGAACATGACGCCAATCGGCAGCCGTGGTTTTGCTAACAAATCTGAAAACTTCGAAGCCGTTGCTCAGTACCAGTTCGACTTCGGTCTGCGTCCGTCCATTGGTTACGTACAGACTAAAGGTAAAGACCTGGAAAACGGTTGGGGCGATCAGGACCTGGTTAAATATGTTGACGTAGGCGCGACCTACTACTTCAACAAAAACTTCTCTGCGATGGTTGATTACAAAATCAACCAACTGGACAAAGGTGATTTCGCAACTTACGTCGGTTCAAGCTACGTTACCGACGACATCGTTGCTGTTGGCGTGACTTACCAGTTCTAAGTCTTATCGCATAAACGCACTTCACTGAAGAACATAAAGCACCGAACGATAACCTCGTCGGTGCTTTCTTTTTTCCGCCAGTATATGCAACAAAAAGCAAGAAAGGGGCTATCGAAAAACCGTGGTGAAACAGCGTACGACAGCGCGCCGTTATGCACACATGCCTGACTCAGAATGCCGTTTCCAGTGAATCGGTGACGCAATAGTCATCATCCACCAGTGGCAAATAGCGCCACTTATCAAACGCGGTACAAGGATGTGAAATGCCACAACCTATCCAGTCGCCGGGCTTTAAGGCATCCTCTTGCGGCAACAACAAATAGGCATGTTGATCGTTCACCTCGCTGATGCGCATGCCAGAAGCGGCGCGAGGAGCACTACCCTCCACATTTCGCACCCACAGCGGATTCGGCAAGTCCTGGTCAAAGGGCACATCGCGGCGTCCGAAATCAACAAACGCCAGGCCTGGCTCAGGACGCGATAATACCCTCCCCCAGATCTCCAGCGCGGGTTCAAAATGATGACGGGCGCCCGGTTGGGCAAACGGCGCGATGCGGGCATATAACCCGTTATCGTGGGCCATATAGGCACCCGAACGAATCAGCGGTGTGATCGGTAGTGATAGCCTCGCCCCGCTAAAACACGCGCTGACCACATCAAACCAGGCGCCGCCTCCGGCGCTGAGAATAATAGTGTCGCTGCTGAACAGTTGTTCCCCGGCCAACAGCGCAGCCGTCGCGATCAGCATCTGGCAATAATCGCGCACCCTGGCGATACCCGCGGCATCACGCCCCGCACCCAGCGCGCCTTCATAGCCCGCCACGCCCACCAGTTGCAGGACCGGGCTTGCCGCTATCGCGGCGGCAATCTCCCGTGCTTGCGCGGATGAGCGACACCCCGTGCGCCCGCCACTGACCGACATCTCCAGCAGAACCGCAATACGACTGTCGCCGAGATGCTGTTCCAGCAAACGCACTCCCTCCAGCGAATCAACATAGCAAAGGAAGCCATGGTCAGGATGCTGCTTTTGCCACTCACCTATCCAGCGAATACCGGCAGGGTCGACCAGTTGATTGGCGAGAAAAACATTACGGATGCCAAACTGGCGCAGCGCGCGAACCTGCGCAGGCGTTGCCGCACTCAATCCCCAGGCGCCGCCTTCGGTGACGGCTCGACGCAAGATGGCGGGCGACATTGACGTCTTGCCGTGCGCTGCCAGCATCACACCCTGTTCGCGACAAAAATCGGCCAACTGACGCAGATTATTCTCCAGCGCCGATTGCTTCATTAGCATCAGTGGAGAAAACACGCTATCGCTGGCCAGTACCGGCGTCCCCACAGGTAACGGCGCATCGCCACGGCCTGCAACAGATTTAAAGCGTGGCGCAGGTTGCAGCGCATCCAGCAGACCGTCTGCCACCAACGGAAAATGAATCGACATAACGCCTCCGATCAATGCTCAAGAACACGCGATAAAAACTGCTGGGTGCGCGGATTTTGTGGATTAACGAATATCTGCTCTGGCGATCCTTGTTCAGCAATCACCCCCTGATCCATAAACACCACGCGGTCTGCGGTTTTGCGCGCAAAGCCCATCTCATGGGTGACCACCACCATGGTCATCCCTTCACGCGCCAGGCTACGCATCACTTCCATGACTTCGCCCACCAGTTCGGGATCGAGCGCGGAGGTAGCTTCATCAAAAAACATAATTTTCGGCTCTACTGCCAGCGCCCTGGCGATCGCCACACGTTGCTGCTGACCGCCGGAGAGTTGCGCCGGATAATAATGCGCGCGCTCAGCCAGCCCGACGCGCGTCAGGGCCGCCATGCCGCGTTTATTGGCCTCAGCCTCAGACAGCTTTTGCGCTTTTATCAGCGCCAGCGTCACATTACCGAGCGCGGTTTTGTGGGGAAACAGGTTGAACTGCTGGAACACCATTCCGACATGACCACAAATTTCCCGGCTGCGTTTATGGTCGTGCAGCGGCACATTGTTAACCCAGATTTCGCCCCCATCGGCCGTTTCCAGCCCGCTCATGATGCGTAACACGGTACTTTTGCCGGAACCTGATGCGCCAATCAGCACCAGCACTTCGCCAGGCGAAACATCAAGGCTGATCTCTTTCAGCACCTGGGTGCTACCAAAAGATTTGGTAATACGGCTCAGCGTAATGGCGGAATTGCTCATGAGAACTGGCTCCTGGTTTGATGATGTTGAACCCAACGGGAAAGCGGAAAGCAGACAACGAAGTACAGCACGGCCACCAGCGCATAAATCACTACCGGCTGACCGATACGATCAACGATCGCCTGGCCCTGGTGCATCAGTTCCGACATGCCAATCATGCTGACGATAGAGGTATCCTTAATCAGGGAAAGATACTGCCCCACCAGTGGTGGCAGTACGATGCCGCGTGTCTGTGGCAGGATCACGCTAAGAAAGGTCTGGCGTTTTGACAGCCCAAGGATCCACGACACTTCCCACTGTCCTTTGGGTACCGCTTCGATGCCGGCGCGAAAGACTTCGGCGATATAAGCCCCCTGGTAAATACTCAAACCGAGGATACCGGCGGCAAACAAATTGATTTCATAGCCAAAATAGGCCACGCCAAAGTAGATAAACATCAGGGTGATCAACACTGGCGTGCCGCGAAATAACTCCGTGTAAAGCACGGCAATGTGGCTGGCGACCGGGACACGGCTGGTACGCAACACGGCGGCGAGCAGGCCAAGCAGCGTGCTGCCAATGATGGCCGCGACCGAAAGCAGCAGGGTGATCCACAACCCCTCCAGTAGCAACGGCAACGAGGTCATTACCATATCGCTCATAGCGCATTCTCCCGTTTCAGTGGGTTAGTCAGCCATTTTTTTGCCCACCACCGGGCGGACTTTTTTACCGGCGTGACCAGTTGCGGATGAAACAAGCGCCTTCCCACCAGGTTACCGAGCCAGGAAAAGAGATTACTCAGCAGCAGATAGACCAGCGCCACCACGCTGAACGTCTGGATATAAAGCAAGGTGCGGGCGTTTATCACGGTGGCGGTGCCGGTTAATTCCGGCAGCGCAATGGCTGACAATAGCGACGTGCCGAGCAATAACTGGATAAGGTTGTTAATAATGGCCGGCCATACGGCGCGCGCGGCCTGGGGCAACACCACACTCAGAAAGACCTGGCGGCGTGAAATACCTAAAATCCACGCGGCTTCCAGTTGCCCTTTCGGCACCGACTGTATTCCGGCGCGAAAGGTCTCCGACAGGTAAGCACCGACGTTAATGCCCAAAGCCAGCACGCCCGCGGTAAAGGCGCTCATGGTGATGCCGAGGGAGGGCAGACCAAAAAAGATGATGAAAATTTGCAGCAACACCGGCGTGTTACGGATAAATTCCACATAGCAGTGGCTCAGCCAGCGTAGCGGCGCTACAGCCGAGGCTTTCGCCAGCGCTGCCAGCAAGCCGAGTGCGACGGCCAGCACAAACGCGAGAAGAGTAACCTGCAACGTCAGCCAGGCGGCGGCCAGGAAGGTCTCGCCGTAACTCCACAGGGTTAGCCATTGATAACTCATGCATGGACTCCTTCCTGCGGTGTAGCTGACCAAAGGGCGCTACACCGCAGGCAATCAGAATTGCGGATTCAGGGGGTAACGCGGCTTATCACCAAACCATTTTTGATAGAGCGTGGCGTTCTCACCGGAAGCGTTGATCTCAAAAAGGAATTCATTGAGGTAGTTCAGCCATACCTGGTCGCCCTGCTTCACACCAAAGGCGTTATATTCCAGCGGCACCAGCGCTTCGTTGGTGACCGTCAGGGTCGGATCAAGCCTGGCCTGATAAGCGAGGAAGTTGTTATCCTCAATCATTGCATCAGCCTGCCCCTGCTTCACCGCCAGTATGGCCGCCTGGGAAGAGTCGTATTCCTGAATTTTGACCTCAATGCCCATACTGCGCACTTCGTCTCCGTTGGTTGACCCTTTCACCGTAGCGATGGTCTTACCGGTCATGTCATGCGCCGATTTGATGCCGCTCTCTTTACGGACCAACATCGCTTCGCTCGCCACGACATACGGGTGGGTGAAACCGATCTCTTTGGCGCGTTCCAGGTTGCGCGTGAAGTTACAGAACACCACGTCCACTTTGTTGGTTTGCAGGTTAGGGATGCGGTTGGCGCTGGTGGTGTTCACCATTTCCAGTTTCACGCCCATCTCTTTCGCCAGCGCTTTCGCCAAATCGACGTCGTAACCATCCGGTTTGCCGTCTTTATCGTAAAAACCGAAGGGAGCGAAACTCAGGCAATCACCCACACGTAACGTGCCGCGTTGCAATACGGTTTGCAGCGTCGATTGGGGAGCCGCACCCGCCACTTGCTTCTCTTCCGTGGGGGTACAACCGGCAACGGCCAGCAGAGCCAGCGTTCCGGCGATGATTTTTAACGAAGTTGCATTCATTGTTTTGCTCGCTTATTAAATGGAGACGACATAAAAAGCATCAGTTATTAACGGGCAGCCCTGGTGTGGGCGAATAAATAAAAATCTCAGTGTGTTATCAGATAAATAATATTATTTTCGGTCGGCGCGAAAGCATTTCATATCTACTTCCACTTTGCAGTCGACGACTAAATCCTGCACGCTACAAATACGTGCTGGTGGGTTTCCGGTAAATATCTCGCTGAAAACTTTATTAAAGGAACTGAAATAACGTGCGTCGGTTAATACTGCCGTGACGTGTACCACATCCTCCACCCTGTACCCCGCCTCGCGCATAATGGACAGGCAGTTATCAAACGCCAGGCGGGTCTGCTCAATGATCCCGCCTTCCACCACTTCGCCTTCGCGCATCGGCGTCTGACCTGAGATATACAGCCAGCCATCAGCCTCAACGGCGCGTGCGAACGGCAGTTTTTGCCCGCCCGTACCAGTACCGCCTTCAATGCCATAACGCTTAATCGTCATGCAATGCTGCTCCTTTTTGTTCTGAGAATCGCCATGAATACCGCATCACAACTGTCTGGTATATCGGACTGTTATCTGCAATATCGGATAGAGCAAGATTTGCACAGGTTTTTTATTTTTGCAATATATCCCGATGAATTTAATTTTTTGTGGTGATGTGGCGATCGCAAAATAAAAAATGAATGGGGGAAATGGCAGAATGAAAATGTTACCGGGGTCGTAATTTTAAAAAAATAATTTGTGCGCCATGCGCTAAAATGAGGCCCCAAAATAGAACAAAGAAATATAAACATCGACAGTAAAATTTTAATTACCGGGGATGGGTTAACGACGACGCTGGGTGTATCATGCTTTTCTTTTTTATTGTCTTTACTGTCTGGCGCGACCGCCCGACTGCATCAGGAGAATTTGCTTATGCCGGACGAGAAGCCATCGCGTGCGCGCGGTGTTGACCGGGTTATCGACATTTTTCACCAGTTGCATATCGCTCGTCAGCCGATGGCGATGCGCGATTTGATCGAGGCCACCGGCGCGCCGCGCTCCAGTGTATATGAACTTGTCAGTCTGCTCAGCGAGGCCGGGCTACTGGAAGTGGATGCCGACGGCGCGGTGTTCTTTGGCCGTGAAATGCACTATTACGGTGCAGATTATATGGCACATAACGATCTTATCCGCCGCTCACATCAGTTAATGGTTGAACTGGTCGCCCGTCATGGCGAGACGGTGCAGCTCTGTATGCTGGAAGGGAATAAGTACACCGTCGTGCTGTCGGAAAGTAATGCCCACCCGTTCAAAATCACCTCGGATATCGGCGTGCGGGTACCGATCACCTGGACAGCGACTGGCCGTCTGTTACTCAGTAATTGGTCGGATAGCGCTATTCTCAACCTTATCCCCGAAGAAGATTACCGTCTGGCGAACGGGCAAGTGCTCGATAAACAAGCCTTCCTGGAAGATATTCATCGTGCCGGACAGCAGGGCTATTGTCTGACTGAGGGGTTGTCGGAGAGTTTTACCTGCTGTATGGCGGCGCCGATTCGTTCTCGTAGCGGGCAGGCGGTCGCGGCGATCTGTTTTATGGTAAGTCGCGATACACCGGAGGAGCGCCGTCAGATGTTGCTCAAAGAGTTGATCGTTTCCGGCCAAAAACTGTCGGATTTCACTTGAGTCCGGCATGTTTTCTCTGCTCCGGCAGGCGGAAGCGCAGCCATCAACAACGACATCGCCAGTTGCATTGAGACGTAAAAAATCCGGAATCAGCGGGCTGAATCCGGATTGTCTCTTGTCGGGGAATCTTTTTACTGCGCTTACACCGTCAGGTTAATCTCGTCAGAGAAATTTTCCGCAGGCTCCAGTTTCAGCTCCAGCGCCGCAAGGACCTCGCGGGCGCGACCATGAAACTCACGAAGCGTATGCTCCAGCCGGTCAGTCACTTCTGAATCTTTTATCTCGGTTGCTTTCCAGTTCCCGTCTTTATCGTACAGCCCAAAATGGTAGCTATAGGTAAAACGGTCTTGCTGCGCTTCCATTTCCATCCACCAGCCCCAAAATTCACGCTTCTCCGGCGCGGGCTTTACATTGACGCATACGGCCAGGCAATCAAAAAAGAAGCGATTATCGGCACACTGTTCTTCCCGAATATACGGGCCTAGCGCGGTAAACCTTTTAATGAGTTTGCTCTTGGGATGTCCACTCGGTAACGTCATTGCGATCTCCTTATGTGATGCAACTGTTTTACCAAATCAATTAAAATTAGCAATCCATTAACGCAATCTATCATTGATCCAGTCGGTAATGTCCCGCAGCGCCTTATCAAAATTGCGATAAACCGGATTAAACGGGATTTCGAGTGATTTACCATCCGCAGATGACGACGTGATTAAACGCGACTCATCTTCCGGGCTGAACGGATCGTTTTTCCAGAAGCCAGACAGCATCGGCGTCGGGCAGCGCCGCCCCAGTAACCCCTGCGTTTTTAGCGAATAGCGATTCAGCTCGACATACAGTGACTCATCCGACGCATTGTGCATGCCAAGCCGACTGGCGAGCACGTCCATATACATCTCCGGCACACGCCCCAGTTGCTGGGGGTTAGTCAGCAGCGCGTGCACAACTGGCCCCAGACAGGCCACGGCTTTCAGGCGCGGAGACTCCAGATAACCAAGGCGGACCGCCACGTTGGCGCCAAAGCGAAAACCAAACGCTGCCACGCGAGTATGGTCAACCCACGGAATGTTCGGCAGCGCTTTCAGCACGTGTTGATGCAGCAGGCTCGAATCCTGGGTGAGCTTCCATTTTGAGGAGAACCCCACAGAAGGCATATCCAGCGTCAGCATAGCTATGCCTTTCGGCGCAAAATAGCGTTCATACAGGTTGTAGTAATCGCTTTGCAGGCCATCCAGCCCGCCGCACATCAGTACGGTGGGAAAAGGCCCCTCCCCTTTGGGCATATGCAAGAAGCCAATCACCGGCGAACCGCCGGGAATCGCAAACTCCATCTCTTTCATGGTACCCGGCAGACGCTGCGCTGCTTCTTCATAGGCGCGATTCGCCAGCGCCTGAGCCTGCTCCGCCAGCACATCCCCTTTAATATGCGGATAAGCGGCGATGCTATAGAGGTTTGACGCATGCAGCCAGTGCTGGCCGCTGAGGGTGGTATCCTGCTCCTGGCTGGCTTTTTGCTGCCACTGCATAGCCTGAGTGGACCATTCGTAGATCCAGTTGCCGCCGCGATACCCGACCACCGTATCGTAAAGTTCAGGATCGGTATGTTCCGCCGTGCTCATGGCGATCCGCGCCTGTACGTCCAGGATCTCTTTCGGATCAACGCCACGCCAGATCCACATCAGTCGGTTGATCATCCGATACCAGTGGGGCGCATTGTTACCGTCAAGGGTGGATTCTACAGGCGACTGTTTGCTATGGGTAAGACGACGCACCAGCGTTGAGGTTTCCGGGTGCTTGAAGCGGGGTTTGAACAGGGTTTCGCTGAGGTTAGCTTGTGGCATTACGCGCAGCCTCCATGAATACGTCGATGACGGTATTGTAACCTGGTGGATGCGAAAAAAAACAACGCCCGGCGATGCCAGGCGTTGTAAATAATCATAAAGAGAGGATTAACGACCAGAGATAGGCGGAACGAAGACCACGCCCATATCCCACGGCTGTTCAATCCAGGTATCCTGCGGGATGTCAATCACGTAATCGTCAACCAGCGGACGCCCGGCCGGTTTAGCGAAAATAGTGACGAAGTGCGCTTTTGGGTACATTTCGCGGATAGCCACCGCGGTGCCGCCGGTATCGACCAGATCATCAATAACGATGAAACCTTCACCATCACCCTCTGCGCGTTTGATAATTTTCATTTCGCGCTGGTTGTCGTGGTCATAACTGGAAATGCAAACGGTATCGACATGGCGAATACCCAGTTCACGTGCCAGTAATGCGCCCGGAACCAGACCACCACGGCTAACGGCAATAATGCCTTTCCACTGTTCAGAAGGCATCAGGCGGTTTGCCAGTTTGCGTGCATGAATCTGCAACATGTCCCAGGTGACGACGTATTTTTCGCTCATGTGAAGTGTCCCAGCCTGTGTATATACGGCTTAAAAAGTGTTCTACGGGGAAATAGGTTGCGCGAGATTATAGAGATCTGTCGCGCTAAAAACCAGTGTTACCGGGCCGGGCTGGCGCTTTTTACGCGACGCGTACTAACAGAGAGACAATAAAGTGGTATTCTCAAGTCCATCTCGCAATCCGGCCTTGTGATTGTTCTGTAGTTTAACCCTCGGACCTGCAAAATATGCTGGCAGGCCTTTTAAAGGAGACTCATCGTGTCTGAATTGTCTCAACTATCGCCACAACCGCTGTGGGATATTTTTGCCAAAATCTGTTCTATTCCTCATCCGTCTTACCATGAAGAAGAACTCGCCGCGCACATCATGGGCTGGGCGAAAGAAAAAGGCTTGCATGCGGAACGCGATCAGGTTGGCAATATTCTGCTGCGCAAACCGGCAACAGCAGGTATGGAAAACCGCAAACCGGTTGTGCTGCAGGCGCACCTGGATATGGTGCCGCAGAAAAACAACGACACCGTACATGACTTCACTAAAGATCCGATTCAGCCTTACATCGATGGCGAGTGGGTGAAAGCGCGCGGCACTACGCTTGGCGCCGATAACGGTATCGGCATGGCATCCGCCCTGGCGGTGCTGGCGGATGACCGCGTTGAGCATGGTCCGCTGGAAGTGCTGCTGACCATGACCGAAGAGTCCGGCATGGATGGCGCGTTTGGTTTGCAGCCCGGCTGGTTGCAGGCTGATATTCTGATCAACACTGACTCAGAAGAAGAAGGCGAAATCTACATGGGTTGCGCCGGCGGTATTGATTTCATCACCACCCTGCCGCTCTCCCGCGAAGCGGTACCTGCGGGCTACCAGACGTTCAAACTGACCCTGAAAGGGCTTAAAGGCGGCCACTCCGGCGGCGATATTCATCTGGGTCTTGGCAACGCCAACAAATTGCTGGCGCGCTTCCTGGCAGGCCACGCGGCCGAGCTGGACCTGCGTCTGGCCGATTTCAACGGCGGTACCCTGCGTAACGCTATCCCGCGTGAAGCCTTCGCCACGTTTGCCGTTCCGGCCGATAAAGCTGAACAATTGAAAACACTGGCAGCAACTTATCAGGACATCCTGAAAAACGAGCTGGCGATGAAAGAGAAAAACCTGGTGGTATTGCTGGATAGCGTTTCCAGCGACAAACAGGCGCTGACCTCTGCTTCCCGCGATAGCTTCATTCAATTGCTGAACGCCACGCCAAACGGTGTGATCCGTAACTCCGACGTTGCCAAAGGCGTGGTCGAGACCTCCCTGAACGTTGGCGTGGTCACCATGCAGGACGACAGCGTGGAAATCATCTGTCTGATCCGCTCCCTGATCGATAGCGGCAAAGATTATGTGGTGAGCATGCTGGAATCGCTGGGCAAACTGGCTGGTGCAAAAACCGCACCGAAAGGCGGCTACCCTGGCTGGCAGCCGGATGCGAACTCACCGGTGATGCATCTGGTGCGTGAGACCTATCAGCGTCTGTTCAACAAGACGCCGAATATTCAGATCATTCACGCCGGTCTGGAATGTGGTCTGTTCAAAAAACCGTACCCGGATATGGATATGGTTTCTATTGGGCCAACCATCACCGGTCCGCACTCCCCGGATGAGCAGGTACATATCGAAAGCGTGGGCCATTACTGGACGCTGCTGACCGAGCTGCTGAAAGCTATTCCGGCGAAATAAGTCGTACTGTCCGCACCTTTTACTGGTGCGGACGCTTTCCCTTTTCTCTTCCTGTTACCTTCTTATTTTCACGCTTATCACAGCCCCAGCACCAGTTGACGCTCTAATTGCGGATCGAGCAGCGTCACATGCAAACCCACTAAACGCACGCCGCGCCCGCTGCGCCGCTCATTCCAGGTTTTCCGCGCCGTCGCCAGCAAATCGTCTTTATTTAAGCGTGGCCAGACGTGTTCCTGAGTGGTGAGCTGGAAATCGGCAAACTTGAGTTTGACTCCCTGCCGGGCAATCAGCAGATCGGGCTTTATCTTTGCCAGCCGCCGTTCCAGTTCCGGATAAAGGTGTTGGTTGATAATGGCTTCACACTCTTCCCATTCATGAATGTCTTCTATCAGCGTACGCTCCACGCCAACCGATTTGCGCAGCCTGTCGCTACTGATATGTCGCTCATCAATCCCCTGACTGCGCTCCCACAACACGCGGCCAAATTTACCGAAGCGTTTTAGCAACATCGCCAGGTCACTGTTCTGCACATCTTCGCAGGTACGCAACCCAAGCGTTTCCAGTTTTGCCGCCGACACCTTGCCAACGCCCGGAATTTTACTGAGTGGCAGCGTACGTAAAAACGCCGGTACATCCGCAGGAGCAATGACATATTGCCCGTCAGGTTTATTCAGATCGGAGGCGATTTTCGCCAGGAACTTCACCGGAGCAATCCCGGCCGATGCGGTGAGTTGGGTTTCGCGGAATATGGTCCGGCGAATCTCTTCTGCCATTAACGTTGCCGAACCGTGGCAATGGGGGCTGTCGGTCACATCCAGATACGCTTCATCCAGCGACAGGGGCTCAATCAGGCTTGTATAACGGGAAAAGATTTCGCGGATCTGGTGAGAGGCTTCCCGGTAGGCTTCAAAGCGCCCCGGTAATAAGGTGAGATGCGGGCAGAGCTTTAACGCCATTGCCGTGGGCATGGCGCTGCGCACGCCATATTTACGCGCCGGATAATTAGCCGTGCTGATAACGCCGCGCTGAACCCGGCTGCCGCCGATAGCGATAGGGATATCCCGCAGAGCCGGGTTATCACGCATCTCCACCGCCGCAAAAAAGCAGTCCATATCGACATGTATGATTTTGCGCATACGCTCACCTTATCAGATACTGGATAAGTATACAGCATTATTATCCAGAATGAGAAGAGTGAGGAAAAAAGAGGGTTCGCAGTGAAAAAAACGCCCAATGGCGCTGTTATTTCTGGGGTTTTCATCAGACAATATTTAACAGGGGGACCGCTGCAAAAAACTAATTTGTAAACTCAGCGATCCGGGCTTGCGAAAAACTACCGTGATGCTACTGTGGGCGCACCCAATCCAGATTAATCTGAATTTATGGGATTCTTTTGCCGTCCTGGCAATGTGGTAACCGTTTTATCAAGGAAACAAGCAGTATGCGCAAAATCGCATTTTTTCTTGCGATGCTTCTGATGCCGTGCGTCTCGTTTGCCAGCTTATTAAGCAGCAATGGTTCAACAACGCCGATCAGCAAAGAATATAAGCAGCAGTTGATGGGGTCGCCGGTATACATCCAGATCTTCAAAGAAGAGCGTACCCTTGATCTCTACGTCAAAATGGGTGAGCAGTATCAGCTCCTCAATAGTTACAAAATTTGTAACTACTCCGGCGGCCTGGGTCCGAAACAGCGTCAGGGCGATTTCAAAAGCCCGGAAGGGTTCTATTCCATTCAGCGCAGCCAGCTAAAACCGGATAGCCGTTTTTATAAAGCCATCAATATTGGTTTTCCTAACGCCTATGACCGTGCCCACGGTTATGAAGGGAAATACCTGATGATCCACGGCGCGTGCGTGTCGATTGGCTGCTACGCCATGACCGATTCGCAAATCGACGAGATTTTCCAGTTCGTCACCGCCGCGCTGGTGTTTGGTCAGGAAAGCGTGCAACTGAGTATCTACCCGTTCCGTATGACGGACGCGAATATGCAGCGTCACAAATATTCGACCTATGCGAAATTCTGGGAACAGTTAAAACCGGGTTATGACTTCTTCCAGCAAACGCAGAAACCGCCTGTGGTCTCTGTTGTTGACGGGAACTACGTGGTCAGCAAACCGCTGAGCCACGAAGTTATTCACCCGCAGTTGGCGTCAAACTATACGCTCCCCGAGACAAAATAATGCCCATTCGCCTGGCATAATCTTTTGCCAGGTTTCATTGCCCGTTAGCGGCTGGGTAGCAATCACGGTAACCACATCGTTAGGTGTGGTTTCCCGCTGAAAATCAATTTCCACATCCTGATCCAGCAGTTTCGCCACGCCAAACGGTGCCCGACGGGTAATGCAGAACAGATTGGTCGAGCAGAACGCCATGACATAACGCCCATCCGACAGCAGCATATTAAAAACACCCTTCCCACGCAGTTCAGTCGCCAGCGTCGCGATGTATTTAAATACCGCTTCCATATTGCCCGGAGTACGCGGATAGCGCGTGGTGAGTTTGTGCAGCAGCCAGCAGAAAGCTTTTTCGCTGTCGGTTTCACCGACAGGACGAAAGTTGCCGGTCTCCAGCGATTTATACCCGGTTAACTGCCCGTTATGAGCGTAGGTCCAGTTGCGTCCCCAGAGTTCACGGGTAAAGGGGTGCGTGTTTTCCAGCGCCACTTCACCACGGTTCGCCTGGCGAATATGGGCCACCACCGAGCAGGACTTTATCGGGTACTCCTGCACCAGACGGGCAATCGGAGAGTTAAAGCTGGGTTGCGGGTCTTTAAACGTACGACAGCCTTTGCCTTCGTAAAAGGTGATACCCCAGCCATCTTTATGCGGCCCGGTTCCCCCACCGCGCTGAACAAGCCCGGTGAAACTAAAGCAAATATCGGTTGGCACATTGGCGCTCATCCCGAGCAGTTCGCACATTCAACACCCCCAAACGCCCAAATATGGAGAAGGCGTAATTATTGCAGCCAGTTTGAACACGGACAGCGCGTAAGAACCGGAGCGTACACCGGGTACGAGAGGATTCTGAACACAGCCCTGGTTCAAACTGGCGAATAAAATAGCCTTCTTACGCTTTTACCATCTCTTTTTCGATCAGCATAATCAGGATATGGATCACTTTGATGTGGATTTCCTGAATGCGGTCGGCGTAACCAAAGTGCGGTACACGGATTTCAACGTCGGCAGTACCTGCCATTTTGCCGCCATCTTTACCGGTCAGCGTGATGACTTTCATGCCCTGCGCGCGCGCCGCGTCAATCGCTTTAATGACATTACCAGAATTACCGGAAGTAGAAATACCTAACAGTACATCCCCTGCCCGGCCAACGGCTTCAACATAGCGAGAGAAAACATGGTCGTAACCAAAGTCATTACTGACGCAGGAGAGATGGCTCACGTCAGAAATCGCAATCCCCGGATAACCCGGACGGTTTTCACGATAGCGTCCCGTTAACTCTTCGGCAAAGTGCATCGCATCACAGTGGGAACCACCATTGCCGCAGGACAATACCTTACCGCCGGCTTTGAAGCTGTCAGCCAGCAGAACCGCTGCACGCTGAATGGCGTGAATATTGGCATCGTCTTTTAAAAAGTTTGCCAGCGTTTCCGCTGCTTCGTTCAGTTCGTTACGAATCAGATCCTGGTACATGAGGATATCCTTCAGTATGAAAGCAGTATGAATATAAATTCTCGCGCGCAGTTTACCGGATAGCATGGCAAGCGAGAAGCTAAAGCCATGGTGATCGTCGGGGGTTTTCGTTTTTCGTGCCACATTCCTCCCCAACAATGTGAACCAGGTTGTAATTATTTTGTAAACACATTGCTAAAAGAAATAACATCCACTACAACCATATCATCACAAGTGGTCAGACCTCCTACAAGCAAGGGAGCTTTTCTCTATGATGATTTTGAGTCTTCTCGCAACTGTTGTCCTACTCGGCGTGTTGTTCTATCACCGGGTGAGTCTGCTGCTCAGCAGCGTAATCCTCCTGGCATGGACTGCCGCGCTAGGCGCTTCAGGTCTGTGGTCCATCTGGGTATTGGTGCCGTTGGCCATTATCCTTGTGCCCTTCAACTTTGTGCCGATGCGTAAATCGCTGATCTCTGCGCCAGTCTTCCGCGGCTTTCGTAAAGTGATGCCGCCGATGTCCCGTACGGAAAAAGAAGCTATCGATGCCGGCACAACCTGGTGGGAAGGCGATCTGTTCCGCGGTAATCCTGACTGGAAAAAACTGCACAATTACCCGCAGCCGCGCCTGACCGCCGAAGAACAGGCCTTTATTGATGGCCCGGTGGAAGAAGCCTGCCGTATGGCTAACGACTTTCAGATTACCCATGAAATGGCCGATTTACCGCCAGAACTGTGGGCATATCTGAAAGAACATCGCTTCTTCGCGATGATCATTAAAAAAGAGTACGGCGGCCTGGAATTCTCCGCTTACGCCCAGTCCCGCGTATTGCAAAAACTCTCCGGGGTTTCCGGTATCCTGGCGATCACCGTCGGCGTACCTAACTCTTTAGGGCCGGGCGAACTGCTGCAACATTACGGCACCGAAGAGCAGAAAAATCATTACTTACCCCGTCTGGCGCGTGGACAGGAAATTCCGTGCTTCGCACTGACCAGCCCGGAAGCCGGTTCTGATGCGGGCGCCATCCCGGACACCGGCGTCGTCTGCATGGGCGACTGGCAGGGTGAACAGGTCCTCGGTATGCGCCTGACCTGGAACAAACGCTATATCACGCTGGCGCCTATCGCGACCGTACTGGGCCTGGCGTTTAAACTCTCTGACCCGGAAAAACTGCTGGGTGGCGAAGAAGATCTCGGTATTACCTGTGCGCTGATCCCCACCAACACCCCGGGCGTTGAAATTGGTCGTCGTCACTTCCCGCTGAACGTCCCGTTCCAGAACGGTCCGACGCGTGGTCAGGATATCTTCGTACCGATTGATTACATCATCGGCGGTCCGAAAATGGCCGGACAGGGCTGGCGTATGCTGGTGGAATGTCTGTCCGTGGGCCGTGGTATCACGCTGCCATCCAACTCCACGGGCGGCCTGAAATCAGTGGCGCTGGGTATCGGCGCCTATGCCCATATCCGTCGTCAGTTCAAAGTTGCTATCGGTAAGATGGAAGGGATCGAAGAACCACTGGCACGTATCGCGGGTAACGCCTATGTAATGGATGCCGCTGCCACGTTGATTACGTACGGCATTATGCTCGGTGAGAAACCGGCGGTGCTCTCCGCCATTGTGAAGTATCACTGTACTCACCGTGGCCAGCAGTCAATCATTGACGCAATGGATATCGCTGGCGGTAAAGGCATTATGCTCGGCGAAGGCAACTTCCTGGCTCGCGCCTATCAGGGCGCACCGATTGCCATCACCGTTGAGGGGGCCAATATTCTGACCCGCAGCATGATGATCTTCGGTCAGGGCGCGATTCGTTGCCATCCGTACGTGCTGGATGAAATGGCCGCCGCGCAAAACAACGACGTGGATGCGTTCGATAAACTGCTGTTTAAACATATCGGGCATGTGGGTAGCAATAAGATGCGTAGCTTCTGGCTGGGGCTGACGCGCGGGTTGACCAGTTCGGCCCCGACCAGCGATTCAACCAAACGCTATTATCAGCATATCAATCGCTTAAGCGCCAACCTCGCGCTGCTGTCGGATGTGTCGATGGCGGTACTGGGCGGTAGCCTGAAACGTCGTGAACGTATCTCGGCACGTCTCGGGGATATCTTAAGTCAGGTGTTCCTCGCCTCTGCAGTGCTGAAACGCTATGACGATGAAGGCCGCCATGAGATGGATCTGCCGCTGGTGCACTGGGGCGTACAGGACGCGCTGTATCAGGCTGAACAGGCGATGGACGATCTGCTGACCAACTTCCCGAACCGTGTGGTCGCAGGTCTGCTGCGGGTAGTGATTTTCCCGACTGGTCGTCACTATCTGGCGCCGTCCGATAAGCTGGATCATCAGGTCGCTAAGATTCTGCAAACGCCGTGCGCCACCCGTTCGCGTATTGGCCGTGGTCAGTACCTGACGCCGAGCGAACATAACCCGGTCGGTCTGCTGGAAGAGGCGCTGCTTGACGTGATCGCCGCCGACCCGATTCATCAGCGCATTTGTAAAGAGCTGGGTAAAAACCTGCCGTTCACACGTCTGGACGTGCTGGCAAGAGAGGCGCTGGCCGGCGGGCTTATCAATCAGGATGAAGCTGAGATCCTGACAAAAGCCGAAACCAGCCGTCTGCGTAGTATCAATGTCGACGATTTCGAACCGGAAGAGCTGGCAACGCAGCCGGTAAAAACGCCGGAAAAGGTGCGTAAGCCTCAGGCTGCATAACGCCCCCCTCTGGAGACCCTGACCCCGCTTCGCGCGGGGTTTTTTATTACCACAAATTCCCTTTTTCTCGTGCTAAAGTGTAAAAATGCTGTTTAAGGGGAGCTTAAATCGTGCCTGGTTTAAAAATTACGCTGTTGCAACAACCTTTAGTCTGGATGGATGGTCCGGCCAATTTGCGCCATTTCGACCGTCAGCTTGAAGATATCACCGGGCGTGATGTGATAGTCCTGCCGGAAATGTTCACCACCGGTTTTGCGATGGAAGCGGCGAAGCAGTCGATGCCGCAAGAAGACGTTGTGGCGTGGATGCAGGCCAAAGCGCTCCAGACGAACGCGCTGGTCGCGGGTAGTGCCGCGCTGCAAACAGAGCGCGGCCCGGTTAACCGTTTCCTGCTGGTCGAGCCGCAAGGGGCTGTTCATTTCTATGATAAGCGCCATCTGTTCCGTATGGCCGATGAACATCACCATTACGAAGCCGGTAACGAGCGCGTGGTGTTTGAGTGGCGCGGCTGGCGTATTTTACCGCTGGTCTGTTACGACCTGCGCTTCCCGGTCTGGTCGCGCAATCGCGATGATTACGATCTGGCGCTGTATGTCGCCAACTGGCCTGCGCCGCGTTCGCTGCACTGGCAATCGCTATTGGTGGCACGCGCTATTGAAAACCTGGCGTATGTCGCGGGCTGCAACCGTGTGGGTACCGATGGCAACGGGCATCATTATCGTGGCGACAGCCGGGTCATTAACCCGCAGGGCGAGGTTATCGCCACCGCCGAGCCGCACCAGGCTATCCGCATTGATGCCGAGTTGTCGATGGCCGCATTAAAAGAGTACCGCGAGAAGTTTCCCGCCTGGCAGGACGCCGATCCGTTTACGCTTGGGTGATATGACGTTCCCCTTTACCCGTTCACGTGTCCGAAGTTGACATGTCGCCATGAACATAAGGTGAACGGAATGACCATCAGAGCCGCATTTTCCCCTCACCCTAACCCTCTCCCCAAAGAGGAGAGGGGATCGTTCGTGCTCGCATTTATGTGGGGATTCCTCTGAGAGGGAGAAAACCGGTCGTAGCCCGGATCAGGCGCTTGTGCCGCCATCCGGGAATTGTCCCCGGTGGCGCTTTGCTTACCAGGGCTACGGTTAGTAGCCCGGATAAGGCGCTTGTGCCGTCATCCGGGAAGTGCCCCCGGTGGCGCCGCGCTTACCAGGGCTACGGTGAGTAGCCCGGATAAGGCGTTTGCGCCGCCATCCGGGAAGTGCCCCCGGTGGCGCTTCGCTTACCAGGGCTACGGTGAGTAGCCCGGATAAGGTGCTTGCGCCGCCATCCGGGAAATGTCCCCGGTGGCGCTTTGCTTACCAGGGCTACGGTTAGTAGCCCGGATAAGGCGTTTGCGCCGCCATCCGGGAAGTGCCCCCGGTGGCGCCGCGCTTACCAGGGCTACGGTGAGTAGCCCGGATAAGGCGCTTGT
This sequence comes from Citrobacter sp. BDA59-3, assembly GCF_015167655.1. Classification (NCBI taxonomy): domain Bacteria; kingdom Pseudomonadati; phylum Pseudomonadota; class Gammaproteobacteria; order Enterobacterales; family Enterobacteriaceae; genus Citrobacter; species Citrobacter sp. BDA59-3. The sequence continues at coordinate 984,626 of NZ_CP063427.1, read as the reverse complement.
GCCGCCATCCGGGAATGGTCCCCGGTGGCGCTTCGCTTACCAGGGCTACGGATTGTAGCCCGGATAAGGCGTTTGCGCCGTCATCCGGGAAGTGCCCCCGGTGGCGCCGCGCTTACCAGGGCTACCGGTTAGTAGCCCGGATCAGGCGCTTGCGCCGCCATCCGGGAATTGTCCCCGGTGGCGCTGACGCTTACCGGGGCTTCAAGATAATTTCCCCCTCTTTCAGGGAAACATTGAATTACATTAACGCTCTCACCGCTTCACTGTATGCCCGCAACGCGTGCGCCACATCCTGCTGCTGCACGTTCTCGGCCGGATGATGGCTGATCCCTCTGTCACAACGCACAAATAACATGGCAGATGGCCAGCGTTCCGCAATCGCGATGGCATCATGCCCGGCGCCGCTTGGCAGCAACAGCACGCGCCCCTGCGCCGCCTCAACGGCACCAGCCAGCACATTACGCAGATGCGTATCACAAGGTGTTGCCGCAATGGAGTAAAAAATATCGTAGCTAAAACCAACGCCACGTGCCTGCCCAATGCGCACGGCCTCATCCAGCAGGGCGTTTAACAGCGTCTCCCGCAGATCATCGTTCGGGCTGCGGATATCCAGCGTCAACGTCACCGCTCCCGGGATCACGTTCACCGCACCGGGCTCACACTGCAGCGTACCGACCGTTGCCACCAGCTCCGGGCCAGACTCCCGCGTTTTTTGTTCAACAAACCCGATCCACTGGGCGGCGGCGGTCAATGCATCGTGACGATGGCTCATCGGCACGGTGCCCGCATGCCCCGCTTCTCCGCTAAACCGACAGGTCAACCTGCGCGCACCGTTGATCGCGGTGACCACGCCGAGCGGCAGATCTTCTTGCTCAAGTACCGGCCCCTGCTCGATGTGCAGCTCCAGATACGCGGAAAAATCCTCACGGGCACGTTCCGCCGTGGCGATACGCGTGGGATCCAGACCGGCATTGACCATCGCCTGCGCCACGCTTACCCCCTGCGCATCTTCGCAATCCAGCCAGCCCTGCGGCCAGGTGCCGGTCAGCCCCCGGCTTCCTAACAGCGTGATGTTAAAGCGCGTGCCCTCTTCATCAGCAAACCCGACGATCTCAATGGCCTGTGAACCACGCAAACCCTGACGGTGCAGCCAGTCCACCACTTCGATGGCAGTCAGCACGCCGAGCATGCCGTCGTAGCGTCCGGCGTCACGAACGGTGTCCAGGTGCGACCCAAGCAACACCGCCTGTGCACCGTCGCTTGCCGCTTCGTAGCGTCCGCAAATATTGCCTACCGCATCCTGCCAGGTGAGCATTCCCGCATCCTGCATCCACTGCGCCACCTGCGCGTTTGCCCGCAAATGTTCGCTAGAGAGGTAAACCCGGGTGAGTTGACCCGGCGTTTCACTGATCTCTGCCAGCGCATCGCAACGCGTCATTACCCGGTGCGCAGCGCGGTCAGCCTCATCGGCAGTCATCATCATGCCACCCCTTCGTAGACATCCCAGGCGGCCTGCATTCCCGCGCCCTGAACCGTGCGCAGGCCCAGACGGTTAAGCACTGCTTCCAGAGCTGTGAGGGTTTGCAGCACACAATCTTTGCGCGCGTTATACCCCATAGTGCCAATACGCCAGATTTTTCCCTGTAGCGGACCAAACGAGGTGCCGATTTCAATGTGGAAATCATCCAGCAGGCGCTTACGCACCTCTTCACCATGCACAACTGATGGGATCATCACCCCGAGTACGTTATTCATCTTGTGATGAATATCGCCAAACACCTCCAGCCCCATTCCCTGGATCCCCGCCAGCATGGCGCGGCCATGTAATTCGTGGCGGGCAATCAGCGCGTCCATCCCCTCTTCCAGCATGATGCGTGCGCACTCACGGGCGGCGAACAGCATGCTGGTGGCTTCGGTATGGTGGTTCAGGCGTTCCGGCCCCCAGTAGTCCATCACCATGCCGAGATCGAAATAGTTGGAGTAGATCATCTCGTCATCGCCGTCCTGGTGCGTATCGGTACGGATCCCCTGCTCCACACATTTGCGTGCGCGAATGGCCTCTTCCATTTGTGGGCTCAGGGTGATGGGCGAACTGCCCGACGGACCGCCCAGGCATTTCTGCAAACCCGCGGAGACCGCATCCAGCCCCCAGGCATCGGTCTCCAGCGCGTTACCGCCGAGCGATGCGGTGGCATCGGTATAAAACAACACGCCATGACGGCGGCAAATCTCACCCAGCTTTTCCAGCGGCTGCAGCATCGTGGTAGAGGTATCGCCCTGCACCGTCAGTAACAGGCGAGGCTTAACACGCTTGATGGCATCTTCAATCTGATCGGGCGTAAAAACGTCACCCCAGGGCACCTCAATGGTGTGTACTTCCGCACGGCAGCGACGGGCGATTTCACATAACAGATGCCCGAAACGGCCAAAGACCGGTACCAGCACCTTGTCACCTGGACGGATCGCAGAGACGAGGATCGCTTCGATCCCGGCGCGCGAGGTGCCATCTACCAGCATGGTCCAGCGGTTTTGCGTGCGGAATACCTCGCGGTAGAGGGCCATTACCTCATTCATATAGCCGGTCATAACCGGGTCATACTGCCCCACCAGTTGGCTCGCCATGGCACGTAAAACGCGCGGGTCGGCGTTGATAGGTCCCGGCCCCATCAGTAAACGGTGGGGTGGGTTAATTTGTGCAGAGTGCTGAGAGTCGAACATGGACACATCCTTTGGTATACAAAAGTGATCGTCATGAAACAAAAGATTCTTGCTGTTATTTCCTGCAACTAATGTGCCACAGAGAAAATGAAGACACCAGCCTGCTATTGCGCTGATTTCGTGCTTTTTCAGCGCGGATTAACGTTATCAGCCCGCACCATAACGATCCCCAGAACGGGTGCAAAAGCACCAATACAGTGCATCATCGTTGCTCCAGTTCGTCGAGTTCTGTATACAGCGATGCGATGTTATGGATACGTTGGCGTCCCTCCGTCAGGGCGCTGTGCAGTAACGCATTCGCCAGTAAATTCACCAGACTCATGGCACTGCTGTAGCTATCGAACGCCGATACGCTGTCGAGCGGCAGGCCGAAGTGCCAGCGGGCAAGCGTGGTAATGCCCGCCGCCTGCGGTTCGCTGATGGCAACGGTCGGCACGCCCTGTTTGTGCAGCGTTTCCAGTACCGGGCGGATGACCCGTGGACGACGGCGAAAAGCGACCACCACCACCACATCCTGCGGGGTGATATCCACTAACTCTTCTGCCAGTGTCTGCCCCGGCTGAGGCATCAGACTGACCTGACCACGGATTTGCATCAGTTGTTGGCGCAGATGCAAGGCCACCGGCGCGCTGTTACGCAGACCAAGAATAAAGACGCGCTGCGCTGCGCCCAACGCCTGTACCACATCGGCAAACTGCACGGCATTCAGCGCATTCACCCACTGGGTCAGGTTCGCCATCTCCTGCTTGTAGTGTCGCGCCAGCAAGGTGTTGCCCTGTACGGCATCGCGGTTTTCCGTCAGCGGCATGCCGCTTTGGCGCAGCGTACGCACCTCGTCGCGCATCTCTTTGAAACGATCATAGCCAAGCCGTTTAAACAGGCGGCTGACAGTGGCTTTCGACACGCCGCTCAGACGGGCCAGTTCGGCGCTGTTATAGCTCATCAGGTCATCAAAATGATCCATGATAAATGAGGCAACTCGCTGTTCTTGCGGGGATAATTCGTTGTAGCACTCACGTAAGCGCGTATCTAACTGCTGCATAGACCCTCCTGCAACTTTCGTTTCACATTAAGCTGACACAGTGAAACGCTTGCCGTCAATCTGGAACAGCTCTTGCTTAGCTCCCTGACTTACCCGAACAAAGAGAGCATGATGATGCAAAGTAATGTTGCCCCTTCCGGTATGGCGGTAACGCCCCACCACCTTGCCAGCGAATCGGCACTATCGGTGTTGCGCCACGGCGGCGATGCGATTGAGGCGATGATCGCCGCAGCCGCCACCATTGCGGTGGTCTATCCCCATATGAATGGCATCGGCGGCGATGGTTTCTGGCTGATAGTGCCACCCGAAGGCGCGCCCCTCGCCATTGACGCCAGCGGCGCCGCCGGGCAACTGGCGACACGTGATTTCTATCGCGGGCATAGCCATATTCCCCATCGTGGCCCGCTGGCGGCGCTCACGGTTCCCGGCACGCTGAGCGGCTGGGACGAGGCGCTGAACGTATCAGCGTCACTGGGCGGCGGGCAATTGCCGCTCTCCCGCCTGCTGGCCGACGCCATCCGTTACGCCAGCGAAGGGATCCCGGTAACACAGTCGCAGGCCAGCGCCACGCAAAGTAAATACCCGGAACTGGTGGATGTGCCGGGCTTTAGCGAGACTTTTCTAATTCAGGGCGAAGTCCCACAGGCGGGCAGCCGTTTCTGCCAGCCGCGCCTCGCCCGCACATTAACCCGTCTCGCCACCGACGGACTGGACAGTTTTTATCGCGGAGCGCTTGCCGATCAGATGGCGGCGGAAATGAGCGCGCTCGGCCTGCCACTGACCGCCCAGGATCTGGCGGCTCATCGCGCCCACCGCCGGGTACCGCTTCGCCTGAGCCACAGCCGGGGCGACATCTTCAATATGACGCCGCCAACGCAAGGGCTGGTGTCGCTGGCCATCCTCGGCATTACCGACCATCTGGATATGGCGCAGGCCAGCGAAGTACAGACCATTCACCGCATCGTCGAAGCAACCAAACAGGCCTTTGGCCTGCGTGATCGCTACATCACCGATCCACGCCACGTCACGCTGCCGGTACAAAGCCTGCTGGAGCAGGCACCACTGCAACGGCTGGCCGCCAGCATCGATGACAAGCGGGCCGCCCCCTGGGGCAAGGGCAAAGGACCGGGGGATACCGTCTGGATGGGTGTGGTGGATAAAAACGGGCTGGCGGTGTCGTTTATTCAGAGCATTTATCACGAGTTCGGTAGCGGCGTGGTGCTGCCAGAGAGCGGCGTGCTGTTACAAAACCGGGGCGCGGCATTCAGTCTCGACCCGGAGCATTTGCTGGCGCTGGTGCCCGGTAAACAACCTTTCCACACCCTCAACCCGGCGGCGGCACGGCTGAAAGATGGCCGCACCATGGTCTACGGCACGATGGGGGGCGACGGGCAACCGCAAACGCAGGCCGCCATATTTACCCGCCACGTGATGCAAAACATGCCTTTGCAGGAAGCAGTATGCGCCCCCCGCTGGTTGCTGGGCCGCACCTGGGGACAAACGTCCGATAGCCTGAAGCTGGAGGGGCGATTCAGCGAGGCCACGTATCAGGCGCTGCGTGACCTGGGCCATGACGTTGAATGGTTGCCTGGGCTGAGCGAAGCCACCGGGCACGCCGGGGCGATTGTGCGTCATCCCAACGGGATGCTCGAAGGGGCATTTGATCCACGCAGTAACGGCAGCGCGGCCGGTTTTTAAGGAGTCATTATGAGCGATAACACATTCGACTGGCCGACATACATCCGGTTGATGGAACAACTCCTGGCGGTACCGCTGGACGATGAACGCCGGGCTGAACTCGAAGTTCAGCTCACCCGCATCGCGGCCATGGCGCAGCCGCTGATGGCTTTCCCACTGCCGCACCGCCAGGAAGGCGCAGGAGAATATCGGCTATGAGCTTATCCATTCGGGACATTCAGCAAGGACTGCGTAGCAAAACCTTTAGCGCGCGCGAACTGGCGCAGCAATCACTGGCGTTGATTGAACAGGCAAACCCCGGCATCAACGCCTTCACCGGCGTAACGGCGACGCGCATGCTCACCGAAGCCGCGCACATCGACGCCCGGCGTGCTGCGGGCGAAACCTTGCCTGCGCTGGCAGGCGTACCCTATGCGGTGAAAAACCTGTTCGATGTGGAGGGGGTTACCACGCTGGCGGGGGCAAAGCTGTTCAGCACTCAGCCCCCCGCAACAAAAGATGCATTCGCCATTCGACAGCTTACGAATGCGGGTGCAACGCTGGCCGGCACGCTCAACATGGATGCCTATGCCTATGGCTTCACTACCGAAAACAGCCACTATGGTGCGACGCGTAACCCGCGAGACCTCACCCGGGTGGCGGGTGGTTCATCGGGCGGCTCAGCGGCGGCCGTTGCTGCCGGGATGGTCAATTTTGCGCTGGGCACCGACACCAACGGTTCTATTCGCGTTCCCGCCTCGCTGTGCGGCGTACCGGGGCTAAAGCCCACCTTTGGACGCTTATCACGCAGCGGTAGCCATCCGTTTGTCGCCAGTCTGGATCACATCGGCCCGCTGGCACGTAACGTGGAGGATTTGGCCTGTGTCTATGACGCGCTCCAGGGACATGACGTGGAAGACAACTGGCAATCACCACACGAACCTGCCGCCACGCTGCCCACGTTATCCAATGCGGGGGCGCTACGCTGTGCCGTGCTGGAGGGCTATTTCACCACCTGGTGTAATGCTGATGCCCGCGCCGCCGTCAACGCGGTGGCACAAGCTCTGGGCGCTAACCAGACGCGGGTATTGCCGGAAGCGGAGCTGGCGCGTTCAGCCGCGTTTTTGCTTTCTGCGGCAGAGGGGGGTAACCATTATCTTCCTGCGCTACGAACAGATGCCGATACGTTTGAGCTTAACTCCCGCGAGCGCTTGCTGGCAGGCGCAATGACCCCCTCGGCCTGGTATACCCAGGCACAGCGTTTTCGCGCCTGGTTTCGCGATAAAACGCTACCGCTGTTTAACGATGTCGATCTGCTTCTGGCCCCGGCGACGCCGTGCAGCGCAACGCCAATTGGCGAGAACACCATGCGCATTAACCATACCGATTTACCGATCAAAGCCAGTATGGGGATGCTGACGCAGCCCATCTCGTTTTTAGGCCTGCCGGTGGTGACCGTGCCCGTAAAAACCGCCGCGGGCTTACCGATTGGCGTACAGATTATTGCCGCACCCTGGCAGGAGTCACGCTGTCTGCAGGCGGCGTGGAGACTGGAGCAGGCGGGCATTCTTTACCCACAGGAAGCATGATGAACAGAGACAATATCGACCGTCCGACAGTATTAAATGAGGTTACCGCTGCGTTTTATCGTTATGAGCAGGCGCTTATCAGTAATGATGTGGCAGTGCTGGATGAGCTTTTCTGGGCGGATCCGCGCACGGTGCGCTACGGCGCAACAGAGAATTTGTACGGCATTGAGGCGATCCGCGAGTTTCGTAATGCACGCCCTTCAGCGGGGCTGGACAGGTTGCTGCGTAATACCACAATCACCACCTACGGTGAGGATATGGCAGTCGCGAGCACGGAGTTTACGCGCGAGAACAGTGTACGGGTGGGCCGCCAGATGCAGACCTGGGTGAAGTTCCCCTATGGCTGGCGGATTGTGGCGGCGCATGTCAGTTTGATGGGGTAAAAGGGAAAGATGGGTGCGGCTGGATGCCCTCACCCCTGCCCTCTCCCACAGGGCTGAGGAATCCCCACAAAAATGCGAGCACGATCGGTCCCCTATCCTCTTTGGGGAGAGGGTCAGGGAGAGGGAGAAAACCCCTCTCTGCTCGCATGGAAAACGTTGCCCGCATCAGGTGCCTGCGCCGCCATCCGGGAATTATCCCCGGTGGCGCTGCGCTTACCGGGGCTACAGTGTGCCCCCTCTCCCTTTTAGGGAGAGAGAGCGGGGGTATAAACTCACGCCGGAGTATACGGATGCGTCTTCACCCAGTGCTCGGCGATATCCTGACGGCGGCAAATCCACACACCTTCGTGACTCTGCACATAATCCAGGAAACGCTGCAATGCACGGAAACGGCCGGGGCGGCCCAGTAACCGACAGTGCATGCCAATCGACATCATCTTCGGCGCCGTTTCCCCCTCTTCATACAGCACATCGAAACTGTCTTTCAGGTAGGTATAAAACTGCTCGGCGGTATTAAAGCCCTGCGCGGTGGCAAAGCGCATATCGTTCGCATCCAGCGTATAGGGCACAATCAGGTGGGGTTTCTGATCGACCGTTGTCCAGAACGGCAGGTCGTCGCCATAGTAATCACTGTCATAGAGCAGACTACCCTGCTCCACCACCAGCTTGCGGGTGTTCGGGCTATCGCGCCCGGTATACCAGCCGAGCGGCGCTTTGCCAAACAGTGCGGTGAGGATCTCCAGCGCCTGCTGCATATGCTGGCGCTCGGTCTGGATATCCATATTTTGATAGTGGATCCAACGCCAGCCGTGGCTCACCACATCATAATCCGCCGCTTTGATCGCCGCGACGATCTCCGGGTTACGCGCCAGCGCCATCGCGATACCAAACACAGTCAACGGCAGGCCGCGTTTCTGAAATTCATTGTGGATGCGCCAGAAACCAGCGCGGGAACCGTATTCATACAGCGAGTCCATGGACATATGTATTGCCGGGTAACTCGCCGCGCCAATAATATCTGACAAAAACTGTTCGGAACCGGCGTCGCCATGCAGGACGTGGTTCTCGCCGCCTTCTTCGAAATTCAGGACAAACTGCACGGCAATGCGCGCCCCTCCGGGCCATTGCGCATGAGGGGGTTTTCCGGCATACCCGGCCATATCGCGCGGGTAGTTATCGGTAAAGTGCCAGACAGGCTTGTCCGTATCTGAATGCATGCTGATTTGACCTCATTTTGGGGCCGCTTTCAGCTCAACATTTCAAAGCATCCTGAAAGCGGCTTTTTATTGGGATACGCCAGATCGCCGTACTTGCTGGTACCAAGCCCCAGTGCCAGGAGGGATTCCACCATTTTCACCGCTGCCGTGACGCCATCGATCACCGGAATACCCAGCTCCTGCGTCAGCTCACTGGCAAGGTTCGCCATCCCGCCACAGCCAAGAACAATAGCGCCGCTATTATCTTCCCGTTTGGCTTGTATACAACGCTCGCGTACTTTCTGCTGAGCAAGACCCGTGCCATCTTCTAACGCCAGTACCGGTAAATCGATCGCATGCAGTGCGGCGCAGTGATGCCCAAAGCCATATTGCTGCAGTAAATGACGGGCGATGATCAGCGTGCGCGGCAAGGTGGTGACGATGGAAAAACGCGTCGCGACCAGCGTGGCGACATGCATCGCCGCTTCGGCAATTCCCACGACCGGCCCACTTGCCAGCTCGCGGGCGGCCAGCAGCCCCGGATCGCCAAAGCAGGCGATGACATGGCCTTGCGCCCCCTGTGCCATGCCTTTTTTTATCTGTTCCAGCACGCCAATGGCGGCAATCGCCTCATCAAAATGCCCTTCAATCGACTCCACGCCCTGGCTCGGACAACTGGCGAGGATCGTCGTACCCGGTGCGGCGACACTGCGGGCAGCGCTGGCAATGGTGTGCGTCATTTCCGGGCTGGTATTGGGGTTGATCACCTGTATACAGAATTGTGTCATGCCTGTTCTCCTGGCGCGCCAAACAGGCGGGCAAAATCGGGGAGGATGTCGCCGCCGCGCTCAAAGCTGAGGCTTGAGACAATATGATCGAAGTGGTGGGCCATAGCATGGCTCAGCGCCGCGCCATCTTTCTTACGCAGCAGTTCGATGAGCCTGTCGTGGTCGTCGCAGCGGCACCCACGCTGCCAGGGGGCGCCCCAGGCGGCAATCACCAGCGACGAACGTTGCGCGAGCGTGGTCACAATATCGGTCACTACGGCATTGCCAGAGATAGCCTGCAACTGGATATGAAATGCCGCGGAATAACGAATCGCCGCCGCGCCATCGTGGTTCTGATGCGCCTCTTCTTCCTGCGCGATGATTTTCTCGAGCCCAGCAATATGTGGCGGCTGTAGATGCTCAAGCACTTGCGGGAGGTTGGCACACTCGATCATTTTGCGGGTAGAGAAGATCGCTTTCGATTCATCGATATCCGGTTTGGCAACAAATGCACCACGTCTGGGCGTCATCGTGACCATTTGCACCGTCGCAAGGCGCGTCAGAACCTTGCGGATCCCCGTGCGGCTAACGCCAAACACTTCGGCCAGGGCTTCTTCGGGTAATTTGCTGCCGGGCGGTAATTGATGTTCGACAATGGCGGTCATCAGCGACTGCCAGATGAAATTTTCTTTATCTTCCAGATCTGCTGGGGTCTGTAGCCCCGTTGGCTGCTTCATTGGGAAATTCCTTTGTTACCTGGTTCTTATCTTTTTGTATACATCATTAAAATATTTTGTATACATAAAATTAAAACCTGGCCTGGTTCATGCAATACAGGATGGCAGACATAACGTCACAATCTGTATTCAGAGGAGCAGATTCCATGCCAAACCTTGAACCAAATTACAAAGACAGTTACAGCCCACGACTCACTAACAACGATTTGGCCCCGACGCGCGACCAGAGCTGGACGTGGTACAACATCTTCTCTTTCTGGATGTCCGACGTTCATAGCATGGGTGGATACGTAGTCGCGGCCAGCTTCTTTGCGCTCGGCCTTGCCAGTTGGCAGGTATTACTGTGCCTGTTGCTGGGCATCTGTATTGTGCAGTTGTGCGCAAACCTTGTTGCCAAACCAAGCCAAATGGCTGGCGTGCCCTATGCGGTTATCTGTCGCCAGGCATTTGGCGTGTTCGGCGCCAATATTCCGGCCGTCATCCGTGGTCTTATCGCCTTTGCCTGGTACGGTATACAAACCTATCTGGCCGCTAACGCGTTAATGCTGGTGATGTTGAAATTCTGGCCTTCTCTGGCCCCGATGACCGAAGGGCATTTCCTTGGTCTGTCGCATTTGGGCTGGGTCTGCTTCGGCATTATGTGGGTATTGCAGGCACTGGTGTTCTGGCACGGGATGAGCGCGATTAAACGCTTTATCGATATCGCAGGCCCGGCTGTCTACGTGGTGATGCTGGCGCTGGCGGTGTGGATCCTGTCGCAAACCGGCTTTAGCGGTATCTCGTTTACCCTTGCCAGCAAAGAGCTGACCGCGGGCGAGCAAACCTGGCAGATGATTACCGCAACGGCGCTGGTGGTTTCTTACTTCTCCGGCCCACTGCTGAACTTTGGCGACTTCTCTCGTTACGGCAAAAGCATGCAGGAAATTCGTCGCGGCAACCGCTGGGGCCTGCCGTTTAACTTCCTGCTGTTCTCCATCGTGACCGTGGTGATCGTGTCGGGTACACAGTCGCTGTTCGGCAAAATGATCACTGATCCTATCGAGACCGTCAGCCACGTGGGCAACAGCCTGGCCATGGCAATTGGTTTGCTGACCATGATTATCGCCACCATTGGGATCAATATTGTGGCTAACTTCGTCTCCCCGGCGTTCGATTTCTCAAACTGCTCGCCGCAGAAGATCAGCTTCCGCACCGGCGGGATGATCGCCGCCGTTGGCTCCGTGTTGCTGACGCCGTGGAACCTGTTCCAGTCACCGGAACTGATCCACTACACGCTGGATGTGCTGGGCTCCTTTATCGGGCCACTGTTCGGTATTCTCCTGGCGGACTTCTACCTGATTAAACGCGGGAAAGTGTTTGTCGATGATCTGTTTACCGTCTCCCCGAATGGGCGCTACTGGTACAAAAACGGCATCAACCCGAAAGCGGTTGCCGCACTGGTGCCGTCGGTCGCCGTGTGCCTCATCATCAGCTTTATTCCGTCACTGCACGAAGTGGCGAACTTTAGCTGGTTTATCGGTGTGTTCCTGGGCGCAGGCAGCTACCGCTGGATTGCACGCCACGATCGTGAAGGGGTTAGCGAAGGATTTGCTCCGCGTCGCGCAACGGCGAAAGAGTAAAAGCATCAGGCCCGGACTGGGGTGGTCCGGGCCTGATGCGTCTGTTGCTTACTTCATTTTATAAGTATGTGAAATAATAAAACAAATAAAACCCTCTGCAAACTCGTTCAAATGTTTTATTAAAAACCGGCGTTACATATTCATTTAATAAATAGGGAAAGCGAATTTCTTTATAAGAATTTCCATATAGATTTACTTCCGGGCGTTCCCTTTCCCCCATCCTGCAAAGAATGAAAACGCCATCACCTTAGCATTTCAGAGAAAGAGAAAACATCCTCCCTTGAATTTACCCTCTGACTTTCTGTAAACTCCCTTAAAACAATCTTATTGAAGTGCCAATTGTCATGTCACATTAATCTCAACGTGTATATCACGCCAGATATATAACTAACACCAATACATCTAAACATTATCCAGCGGGAATCACATTCTTAATATGAATGATTTCAAATTAAATCTTACCCATACAAGGGGGGACGTTAACAATGAGGGTAGTATTCCGTGCATTATGCACAGTCTTAATATTTTTAAATTCGGTGTCGATTGCGGGTATTCAGCCCGCCGGCACCCGAGTGATTTATCCGGCTGCTAAGCGGGAAGTGACGTTTAAGCTCACCAATAATGCCACCACGCCACGGCTCATTCAGGCGTGGATTGATCGAGGTGATGCCACAGTCCCGGACCACGCCAGTGACGCCCCCTTTGTCGTGATGCCGCCCATTTTTCGCATCGACCCGGACAAGGCTCAGACACTGCGGATAATGTTCCCTGGCGGTGATGTGCCGCAAGACCGGGAGTCAGTCTTCTGGCTCAATATCCTTGAACTACAGCCTACACCGGCAGGGAAAAAAACCGGGGAAGAGAATGTGGTGCAGTTTTCCATTCGTACCCGCTTAAAGCTGTTTTATCGCCCGGAAAATTTACCGGGGAAACCGGAGGAGGCGGTCAGTCAGTTACGCTGGCGCGTTGTGCAGGCAGGTAAAGAGCAATATCTGGAGTGTGGGAACCCGTCGGCGTTCAGCGTCTCATTTCATGATGTTCAGTTTAAGAGCAGCACCAATAACAATGCAGAACCACTACACGGCATGTGCCCGGCAAAAGATACGGCACAGTTTCCATTGTCGAATTCAAATCTGCCAGAAGTCGGGAAAATAAAGATTACGGCAATTAATGATTTTGGCGGTTTTGACGAACACGACGCGCAATACGGACAATAAACTGCACAGAACTAATATAAGGACATATAATTATGAACAATCGTACTCTATTTATTCAGTTAGTAAAAATTGCTGGTTTATTAATAATTAGCCCAAAAGGCTATGTGGCTGCAGGTTGTGTAATGGCGTCAGGTTATTCTGTGCAAAACTACTCTGTGCCAATTTCAACGTCTATCTCAGTGCCGCGCAATGCCGCTACAGGGCCAATTGGTAGTGAAATCAAGGTGAGCAGTGGCGGGCCCGCAACAAAGTCAGATTGTACGTACACAACAAGCAGATATCGTTACATGCTGGATAAGGTACTTTCACCTGGGGGCACTACAAGCATAGATGGCGTTTATCAAACTAATGTCAGCGGAATTGGTGTCAGAATTCGCGCTACGGCTCCTTTCTTTACAACCCCACTCACAATTTACTCTACAGCAACAGAATTAGGTTCCCTGTCAAGCGCTAGCAATCTCAACGACGAAAAAATAGGGGCAGTCTATGTGCAATTTTATGTTATTGGTCCGGTAAGTCCGGGTAACGTGATCTTAAGCGCCCCTACTCTTGCAGGCATGGTCGGCACAGACAGAAGCGAAACGAGTGCGGTAACATTCAGCAACCTCACCATCACAGGCTCCGTGCCCGTTACCGTGCTGGCCTGCGAAACACCGGATATCCGCGTCGATTTAAAAAAACATGAAAGCGCAGAATTCCCTACCGTGGGTTCGACAAGCTCTGCAACGAATTTCAATTTCGTCATCAAGAATTGCCCGTCGAAATTGAACTCGGTTAATTACACCTTTAAACCCGCCTCCGGAATCACCCTGAAAGGCAGCGGCACAGGACAGTACCTGACTCTTGACAGCGGTTCCACCGCCAAAGGCGTAGGGGTTCAGGTTCTCTATGGAAATGGTACTAACGTCCCGTTCAATACCAAGACCAAATACACAGGTTACAGTACGTCTACGGGCGGCAGTTATACCATCCCAATGAAAGCACGCTATATCCGCACCGGCACCATCAGTCCAGGCACCGCGAACTCGGCGGTAGAGTTTGATATGAGCTATGAGTGATATATTCAGTGCAAAAAGACCCGGACTGGGGTGGTCCGGGACCGATGCTGAAAGTGGATTAACAGGGCGTCTACGGCGTCTTATCCTCCCCTGAGTTGTTCGCACGAGGGTTGCTTAACAGGGCATAGCGGTTGAGCAACTGTTGAAATCGGGTCTCGATTTGTACGATCAGCGCAGGCGTCACCTCCCCCGATCGCGTCTGTTCATCCAGTTGCCGAAGCAGTTCTTCCAGCGGTGGCGTTTGCAGGGATTGGCGAATCGCGAAAACGGCTGATTTCAGTTCCGATGCGGTTAAATATTTCCCTTTACGTTCATCAAGGGCATCCAGTTGCTGAGAAAGACGCTGCAACTGCTTCTGTGCCTGCGCGTAATGAGACAGCTCAGAAACCTGTAGCGCATTGCGCTCTCGTTCCCGTAAATCAGGTTGATTCAGGAATGCCCATCCCCCAACCCCGATACCGCTCAAACACACTGCGGTCATCATTCCGGCAAAAAACATCGGCCATGAACGTCGGGATGGCGTGACCGTTGTCTGCCGCGCTGGCGGTGCGACACGTGGCGCAATCTCTTCTGGTTCGGAGGGCGCTATGGCGCTTGCGGTTATCGGTGTTACGCCTGCTTCTGTCTCCTGCGGCGTGAGCCGCTCCAGTCGCAGCGCAACATTACGCAACTGACCGGCAACGATATCCATTCGGGTCAGATGCCAGAGTTCGCACTGACGCAGTACTTTTTCAAGTTCAGCCAGGTATTGCTCACAGCGATAGACCTGCGCCAACGCTTGATACTGAACCTCCATTATCCGTAGCGACTGCTGTATCTTTTCCGCCAGCCAACTGAGCAGAGTGACTCTTGAATGTACCTGCGCGGGCCAGAAATCGCCCCAGTGGCGCGTCATCAGTGTCTGCAACGCCTCCAGCCCTTCGGTCATACCCACCAGCCCCTGCTGCTTTGTTCTGGCCAGGATGTAACAGACCAGTGTTTGCAGCTCCACGCCATTTTGTCTGAACAACGCCAGACACAACGATTCGACCCGACGCCAGTCCACGTCCGGGCGCGCCGGATGGGTGAGTTTACCCATTTCGGCCTGTAATTCGCCCGCTTCGCGAAAAGTACAGGGATCGCCACCCACACGAAACTGGCTGATAAATAACGAATGGTCCGTCATAGGTTATGCACGCTCCTGTTGCTTAAGATGACGCAGGACTATCCGCCCTTCCGGCGAGAAGACCCCGTCGAAACGGATCCATCCCCTGGCGGGAAGTTCGGCATGAATCAGGTAATTCAGATGTCCGGGACGCGGTTGCGGCAGTAGCTCCACGCGGAGCTGACTCAGGCGAGGTTCATAACGGCGCAGCGTCTCCTCAATCTGGCGTATTAACCCGTGAATACCCGCCGTCATTCCCTGATGTATCACGCTAAGATCCGGTAACCCGTAATCCGGCAGGTGCGCCAGCGTACCCGCCCGACAATTAATAATGCGCTGCATGTTATCCATCACGGAAAGGATAAGCTGGTCCCGCTCGCCGACCTGTTCCAGCGGTAATTCGCCACTGAAGCCAGACATCAACATTTCGTATAAAGAAGGAGTCGGCATGGATTAATTGTCCTGCACAGGAAGCAGCGTTAACTGGCTGCGCAAAAGCTCGATAGTGCGGGGTTTATCCGCATCCAACTCGTCCCGTTTCAGGATCAACCGCCAGCTATTACGCGTTTCATCCGGCTGATAAAACTGCCCGGCAATGGCAATAAACTGCGTCTCTTTATCGAGCGGCACATCCAGCGAAACCGCACCCTCGGGTTTAATCCAGACTGTATGTTCCGCCAGAACATCGCCGTTGAGTGCCGACTCTTCCTGCATGAGCAAGGTGTCGTAATCTGCTTTATCAAAGCGGGCGCGCGATTTGAGTTGCCAGACATGCACCATGGTGGAAAGCGGCGTGTTTTGCGCGTCCGTGTTGAGCGCGCCACGCGAGATGAAATCCAGATGCAAGATATGGATCTGTTTATAGAAGATAGCGCTCGCCATACTTTTCGAGCCCTCGATCACCTTTTGCCCCAGCCCGCAGCCTGTCAGGAAAACTGACAACGCCATCGCGCAGGCCAACGCCCGGCGCTTACAGTGGATAATGAACATGCGTAATTCTCTCCCTGTCCCATCGTAATGAACCGGGCATGAGCCCCTGATAGCGGCCAAGTTTCACCGTTACAGTCCCGGTGTCTGGCGCGGAACCTGAGGCGCGTAAAATGCCGGTTAGGCCAATCTGAACGCGCTGTTTCCCTAGCTGTGCCGCCGGCAGAAGGCTGACCGGAAGCGTGAGCTGTAACCGCGCCTGGCTACGCCAGCCAAGATATACACGCAGCAGCACCAGAAGATCGGTATGCAACTGCCCTCCCGGCAGCCATCCGCGCACTTCGTCAGCCGCTTCGGTATAGAGTTGCAGTAACAGTTGACTGTTAACGTCCGTGCCGGTTCGCCCCAACAGAGCGCGCGTTGTCAGGTCAATGCGGGTCGTTCGGGACAGGCAGGCCCGCGTTTGCAGTACAACAGACTGCGGATCGTGTGGTGTCACCGTTGCCTGGGTCTTTGGCGCAAGCAGTGCCACTAACGCTGTCACGCCTTCCGCTGTACGCGTTGGCAGGCGCATCACGCTCAACAATGCCAGAAAACGCGAAACGGGCGTGGCGATATGGTTTTCGCTACCTGGAATGCCCAAACCAATGAGCCCCAGCAGGCAACGTGAAATCGCATCCCTTGCCCCCGGTTCAAACGACGCCGGGTAGTTGTATTTGCGCCAGATGCGGTAGTACTGCGTGGTAAAACGGTGGTTGAAGATATCCAGAAACGCCATCACCGCTTCATGCCCGTCCTTTCCCTGTGCGATGTCGTCCAGGTAAGCCGTCGGCAGAGGGGAATCGACGCCATAAAGCCCCAAAAAGGTGGTGCGAACTGTCACTGGCGCGTCAGGCTGCTGCGAATGGTGCTCGACCGCTTTAAGTTCGCTGACAGGGAATCCCATCCCCGGATGAGGGCGAAAGCGCACGGGATCATCAGCAGGGTTCGCGCTACTGCCTAACGGCGGGGCGTGTGGCGCAGCTTGTTCCAGATACTGGCAAAAACGGTAAAAATTAATCCGCGAAATGTGCGGCGTCAGTCGATGTATCAGCCCGGTACGCGCTGGCTGTGGTGTTCGGTCCATTGCAGGCACTTCCCTGTGGGTTGCAATATTACGGTGAGTTGTGTGAAAAGATGGATATCGGCATAGAGCGCGAAGAAGCGATGAAGGAGTTCACCAAACAGGGTGATATCCCCCTCCCCGGCGAAACCTTTGCTGTCGAGGGTGACCTGAATATCCACTCCGCGCAGCAGAAAGCCTTTTTCGAAACGCTGAATGAGATGGTGCTGAACATCAACAATCGCCTCAAGACGACGGCGATTCATCTCGCTCTCCGTCCAGTCATAGAGCGCCAGCGTGCCGCGCAGGATCTCCGCGTTATCCATCATCGACAGAAAGTTTGAGCCAAGATGACTGAGTACCCGCCAGTGGAAACGGTCACGCGAAGGGGGATAACAAGGCTGCGTCGGCGCGCAGAGATTACGGACCCGCAGATTGTTTTGCGCCGCATGGAGGGGGGTGTCCAGAAGCGTGCTTTGCAACGCCTTGCGCGGAAGCTGGCCGTTGGTGCCCGTCAGGCTCAGTGACAAGGTTTCATCTTCCAGAAGCCTGTCCGCGTCAAACGCATCGCCCCCCAAAATCAACCAACTGTCATGCAGCCCCGAGGGGCCACGCTTCACCCGCGTGTGGTAATAGCGTTCGGGGGCATCGTGACGCAACATGCCGCCCCGATGGCGAAAACTGGAAAACGGGACATATGCCTGATTGCCGGTGTGGCGTGAGGAGACGATTCGATCAACAGAATAGATTTCTGTATGCCCATCCTGGATACGCATGGGGCGCAGGAGATATTCGTTTTCCAGCGGTGAGAGATGCAGCGGATCAGCCTCCAGTGAGAACAGGTTGATAACCGGAACACAATGCAGGCGGATAGTGTCGGCATTGAAGGGCAAATCGTGGGACCAACTTTCCACCAGCACAACATCCAGCTCAAAACCCTTTATTCCTTCCGGCCAGGCGATGTTTTCCAACCCATGAAGCGCTACAAACATAAATTTTTCACGGAAAGTGAAATATTCAAGTAAGAGCTGATAGCCGCTAAATGCGGATTCTCCTTTGGGCCACAGTCTGTCATCGTCCCCCAATCCCTGCGCAGAAAAATGGCCCTCCAGCACACGCCGCTCATGCCCCGGCAAACGCAGCCAGATCTGTTCCGTTCCCAGCGTGAGCGCCCGGTGTAAGGCACAGGCTATCGGGCTGTCGGCATTCAGATACAACGGTAGTCGTGATAAATCAATTTGCGACCAGTCGCCGACCAGCGGGCTGCATTCGAAACGCAGGCGAATGACAGAACGTCCGTCCGGCTCGTACTGCAGTGATACGTCGGGCAAAGCCAGCGGATAGAGCGTGACATCGCGCGTGGCGGTGTAGCGACAGCGGGTTTTACGCTCACCAATCGGGCGTGACAGCACCTGAAAATGACTGAGCGTTTCGCTCTGCTTCATCAGCCGATAATCGGTTGCCAGCTCAATAATAGACAGTGAGGGAATGGTGCGCAGATAGTGCGGCCAGAGCAGACTGACCAGCCCTTCGGTGAGTTCCGGCAAATCGTCATCCAGTTTTTCACGCAGCCGCCCCATTAAGAATGCGAACCCCTCAAACAGACGCTCCACATACGGATCGCGAGCACCAGGTTTGTCGAGGTTCAACATTGCCGCACGGTCGGGGTATGCCTGCGCGAATTCTTTACCGGCTTCGCGCAGGTAGCGCATTTCAGCTTCGTAGTAGCGTTGGGTTAAATCGTCCATGAAAATCCTGTGGTAAATAGGTAATGATTAAAGTGGAGTGAGTTGTTAAGAGCAGGCTTGGGGATTATTGATAATATTGCCGGTAGTCCATTTTAAAATATATGCTTGACTAATAACCTTATAAAATCAACCGGAGAGATCTAATAATAAAAAATTCAGATCTTAATGTTCTTCGAACCGCCCATCCTTTAAAATAAACACACGCTTCTTATGGTAATCTTCGAATTTTACAAAAATATTATTATCTTTCATTCCAAAATTATAAGTACTACCCGGTAATCCATGAAAAACTTCCGATTGCCACTCCTTAGTTTTACATGAAATCTGAATATAATCTTTATAACATTCCGACCCACAATACCGCTCAGATATAAAGCATATATTTTTTGAGCGAAATTCATTATAAATGTAAAACTGCTGGGCCAAAAGAAAAATAAATAGAAAATTAAAAATTACAACGCAGTAGATTACTGAGGCAGACCTGGAAACACTCACAAAAAATGAATAATAAAAAAGTGATATACCTAAAACGCCAATAAGTAACACTTCAATATTACCCCATAACAAATCAAAGAAATTAAATAAGACTTGAATCACAATACCTAATAATATATAAACCCATCGATATCCATAATGTGGCTTAGATAAAAAAAATGGTATAAAAGGGAGGATTCCGGGTGCCATAACCAATGAAATATATGCCATATTATAACCATGAAACATGAATAATACATTGAATATTATGCT
Organism: Citrobacter sp. BDA59-3; assembly: GCF_015167655.1. Taxonomy (NCBI): domain Bacteria; kingdom Pseudomonadati; phylum Pseudomonadota; class Gammaproteobacteria; order Enterobacterales; family Enterobacteriaceae; genus Citrobacter; species Citrobacter sp. BDA59-3. The sequence continues at coordinate 964,955 of NZ_CP063427.1, read as the reverse complement.
AGCTACAAACCAAGAAACCACACCAGATACAATTCGAAAGACAAACATAATATTACTCTTTAATTGTCATTCATTATCATTAAAAATAAAAAAACCTAAAAAATAGCAAAATATCATTAATCATATTATTGCTAATAGAATAAAATTATGATGTTTTCTGCGTTACGCTAAAATCTTTAATTTTCACACCAATAGCATCGGATATTTTTTTCCTCTGAAAACAAGTCCTGCAGCCTTCCCCAGGTTTTATCCTGGCTTCCGGGTTATTTTTAAGTGATGTTGATATAAATTTTCTACGATATTTGTCCCCTTGTTTAAAATATGTCACTAAAATGGCTTCCTGCTTTCTTTGAGGTAAATCAATTATGTAACTATTCATAATATCTTTCGCTTTTTTGATCATCAAGGCAGCAAAGTGAACCGTTCCTTCATCTGTAACCAAATATCTTAATATATCTAACTTTGACATATTTGGAAATGAATCCAGTTTGTCATCATACATATCATAGGCTGTGCGTAATGATATTCTTCGGTTAATGGTTTGGGCTGTTTTACTTCTATTATTCCGTCCTTCACATCCGTCTCATAAACATCATTCATCATCGACGCGATAAATCGTGACTGACATGGGCAGGAGCTTTTACTGTCCAGAGTTCCTGCCATCAGCCGGCCGTGAATATCTGTCTGCGGAACGCCTCCTACGATAATAAACATTCCTGGATATCTGCCACAGGTCACTCTATCCATATCGCGTGCCTGAGGTATGCCCATAATGGCATGGTCATCCGCGCCTTCAATGATCCTGCCGCCACAGGTGGTTATATCACCTCTGACCAGAAAATAGCCTCGTCCCATCGTCTTCAATCCTTATGTTGCGAATCGCACAATACGGCAGCACGTGCGGGATCTATCGCCACCAGCGTGCCGAGCAGGGTTTCCATTTTTCGCGCCAGCAGCGCTTTATCCGCATAGCGATGTGCCCTTAAACGCAGCAGCTTCAACTGCCGGGCTTTGATCTCGAAGATCAGCTCGGGTTCCCATTGGGCCAGCGTCAGCCCCTGCGAACTCCCGTCCAGTTCATCTAACAGCAACAGCGCCATCTCTGTTTTGCCGTATTGCTCCGCGATCCGGGCCATGAGTAAACGCAATTGCAGATGCTGTCGCGCGGTAACAATCCCCGGACGTGACTGGAGCCAGCCCAGCGCGGCGTCGACCCCTTCACTGTCGGCACGCTCCTGCGCTTCAGGTTCCAGCGCCAAAAGATCATCGTGGGAGGATTCGCCAGAGAGAGCCGCCCCGCCTGCCAGCCATGCCCCGTCATCCTGCGGTATAACCTGCTGTGCAATCCAGCTTCGCGTTACGTCATCCGCAAACGGGCTACCGTCACTCCATGCAAGCTGCTCCAGCCCAGGCAACCGTTCCAGCAACAACGCCAGATCCTGACGGACAACAGATGTCCACCTGTCCCACGGCGGCCCTGCCTTGCCTAACGCCTGGTGCAGATACCACTGAATATCCAGCCAGAAGTGACATACACCTTCGCCGAACATCCGGTCGGCTTGTTCCAGGAGTTCTGTCCAGTTCTGCTGTGTATACAATCGCTTAAGTTGATTACGCGATTCCGTGCGCGGTGGAGACAGCCGCGTTTTGCCGTCGACATCGGGCGGAAGCTCATGAACGGTGTCCCAACGCATGGTTTTCATCAGGCGATGTGCCGCCAGCCAGCCCCGGGGCTGTTCATTGAGGTAACGGGACAGCGTTTTGGCCTGATCCAGCAAATCGCGTCCGGAATGAATAACCTGCAACGATGGCGAGTCGATAAGGGAAGAAGCGACAGGCGGCGAGAGGGCCGCGCTATTTTGAGGTACAACGGCATTCATCCCGCCCGATTGTGCCAGACGTGACTCGAGCGCGTGAATAAGCGGCATCAGCGAAGGCGGCTGTTGGTCTTCTGTCCATGCCGCAAATGATACTGATAGCAAATTCAGCGCGGCGACGATCCTGGAAAAATCCGCCTTTGCCACTTCCGGAAATCGCGCCAGACTATCAAGAATTTTGTCTCCGGCCACCCACTCAAGCACCAGTTTTCGGCTCGACGGGCGGGAGGGTAGTAGCGCGGTACCAAAGCGTTCAACCAGCCCGGCCAGCAACGCCAGCCCCTCAGCTAAGCCACGCTCGCCGTCGCGATGTAGCCGTGCCCAGATGTAATAGGTCACGATACGCAGATCTTTTGCCTGTGTCAGAATGAGGGATTCCGCCAGCGTACAAATCAATGCGGTGTCTGCGCCCGACAGCTTGTTCATCTCATCACGCATAAGCAGAAAATCGTCGTGATAGCCCGGGTCTTCGCCAACGGGTGCGTCTTCTTTTACTGGCAATAACCATTTCTGCCATAACGCGGTCTGCTCGCGCGCGGCCTGCAGGACATCGCCATCGCTAAAACAGCTACGGGTTAACTGCTGTAGCAACTCACTCATCCTCGTGCTCTCCCTGTTCTTGCGACTCTGCCATGACGTTCCCGGTCAGGAAGATCTGCTGTGGCAGGCGAAAATTTCTCAGTGCCAGCAGTGCCATCGGCCCTTTTCCCTGCTCAACGCGCATCAGGTAATGCAACGGGAGGCCGTCCGGGGCGCGCCACAGCACCTTATAGCTGCTGCTGTCCAGTTGTGTAACTTCCGCTTGTTCCAGTAAGCGGATGAGGCTCCAGCTTCCCCGGTAATCTGCCAGAATACGCTCGCTGTTCTGCGTGCTGGTCCAACTCAGCGACGCACCGGGGTGCCACTGCTCACCAGGCCAGCTAAAGCGCTGCCAGCGCTCCTTCTGGTTGAAATATTCCAGTGTTTGCCCGTCAACCGTCAGCTGCGTTTTCATCACATCACGCGCGGGTTTGGCGCGCAGATCAAAATGTATTCCGGCATCTCCGCTGGCAAAGGCGGCATCCGTGATATCGCCAAGCTGATTCAGGGAACGCAAAAACGCCGGATTTACTACCAAACCCAGTGTATTCGTGGCATCGGTCACCCAGTCTCGCCCTTCGCGTCTCAGCACGCCACCAAGGTGCGTGGCAAGATATTGATGGATACGGCCACCGTCGCGCAGGTACTGCGCCAGCAAAGGCAACGAGGCATCATTCTGCGTGGCACTAAAGGGATAGCGCCCCGCGAAATCCTGTTCCCACTGGCTGACAATGGCACGCTGCCACTGCCGATTGAGACTGTCTGCCGCGGGTGTCAGCACCTGTCGCCATGCCTGCTCAACCGGGCGAACAAACAGCGCCTGACCAAAGCCGCTCCATGCCTCTCCGAGACTGGCGGCAACCAGACGGCCATAGTCGCGGGTATCAGTAAGATCGACGGTTTTACCCTGAAACACCGTCTGCGCCAGTTGTTGCGTCATTTCCCGCGGATCCGGGGCGTTGATGACCTGTTGCAGTTTGAGCCGCACACGGCTAACGCGCGTCAGATAAGTCTGCAGACTCAGCGTCGCGTCTCCGCTACCGGCAGCGCGTTCCCCCGTCAGCCGCAGCAGCGGGGCAAAGGTTTTATCCAGCGGGCCGGGAGGCGTTTCATCCTGACGGCCTTGATCTTCGCCGTTAAAGAGCGCCTTTGCCGATGTCGTCAATGAATCTGACAATCCACGGTTCGGTCGCCCCGTTGCCGCCTGCCACGCCAGCGTATCCATCAGGGCAATGAGCGGCGACTGGTGAGCATCAGCCATGAGTGTCAGTTGATCGAGTACACCGGACAGCGTGCCTTCCTTTTTCCAGCGAAGGCTGTTAAGAAAAGAGAGCCAGCTTCCGGCAAAGTCGGTGAAGTAACGCTCAGTGAGTCGGGCGCGTAGCGTCTCCGGCGATACATCGGATGACGCGCCCTTCTCGCGATCACTGAGCACCCAGTCAATTTCTTCGCGTCGGGCCGCCACAACTTGCTCTATCGCCTCTTTTACCTGCCCTTCCCACGCCTGGCGGGTGAACATCCCCGGTACGATCTGTTCAGTACTAAAAAGCGCATCGGCCTGGGTGTCGCTGGTCATATCCGCCAGCGTCATATCTGCATAGTTTCGGGAAACCTGTTTCAGCACATTCTGGTAGAGCGTGTTTTCCGCATTGCGTACGCCAATCTGGCGCAGCAGGATTTTTCGCACGGTGGCGGTCAGTTCCGGTTGCAACGCCGCCTTCCATTGCGGATGTTCAGCCAGATTCGTGGCCCAGAAGGCAAGTAGCGAAGGGACGATACTCTGCGAGAGACCTTCCGCCACCCCTGGATAGCGCAGACCATCGCCCATCAACGTGGCGCTGAAAAAAGCCGCATCCGCTTTTTCCGGACGGGACATCATCAGCAGCGCTTTAAGCTGTTTATATCGCTGCTCACTTGTTGCCGTCCGCTGAGGGCTGTCAGGAGGCAGGGCGACAAAGGCGTTTAGCTGCTGTTGCAGGTGTAAGAGCGCCACATCGCGCACCAGGCGGCTGGCAGCCTGCGCATAACCGGGAAATGCCGCATCAAGCAATTGCGTGTTACGCTCCAGTCCGAAACGCTGATACCACGGCGCACCGTGGCGAACGCGGTATTGCAGGCGCTCCAGCTCGTTCTGTAATGTATGCAGTGCTATCAGTTGTTCTGAAAGCGGCAGGCGAGTGTTCAGTGCGTGCGCTGTCTGCGAGGCGGTATCCTGAATCAACATGCGGTTGGTCAGAAAAGACGTCAGAAGCCCGGTTCCCCACACCATCACCATTATGCCCAGCATTGCCATCATTGCATGTGCCCACGGGAATCCCACCTTACGACCCCGGACCTTATCATCCGTAATACCCGCCCATACCGGAGAGGGGAGCCAGGCATGAGACGCGGTATCTGCTCCGGCCACATGCTTCGGACTGAACATCAGGCCACGTAATGAGAGGGAATATGCTCCGCCCGACAACAGAGGTTTCAATGTGTTTTGCCAGTGAGCAACGCCCTCTTTTTGCAGGGAATGTGCCAGGCGCAACAGGAAATCGTGGCGATTATCGCGCAGTAACTGCTGCATCCCCTGCTCTGTCAGTTGAGGGGTTTGCGCTTCCAGCATGGAAGCCAGGTGTTCTGCCGTGCAATGTTCAGGCAGCAGGCATCCCACCGCCTGTATAGTGCGTTCGGTCTGATAACCGCCATCGTCGCAGATCTGCCATAAATAGAGCGGGGCCTGAAACCCGAGTCGTTTTCCGCTGTCGGTCAGCCCGCGCCAGGCCTTATCCATTTGCGCACTCTGCTGGCTCTGTTTCGCCGTCAGCGGCCAGACAACCCCATCCAGTGGGCGGTGGCGGCGCAGCTTTCGCAATGACGCCAACAGTTCGGCATCCGGTTCGGCTAACGCTCTGCCGCCATGGTTCAGTACGATACCGTCGCCTTCAAGCCAGTGCTGTTCTGTTAAACCCGGTGCGATGGATTCCACTTCGGTGGGCTCACCGATAATCAGGAGCAGACGGATTTTATAGCGCCAGAAGAAGCCGTAGCGGGTGCGTACGAAAGAAGCCATTTCCCCCCATACCGGATTACAATTATCTACTTTTTTCTCCGTCACAGGCCGATAGTCATCCCCGGCAGCAAGCTGTCTGCGAATTTCAAAATCTTGTATAGCCGAGTGGCGGTTTAACAAATTGTAAGCGCCCATAATGATGAGAAAAATCAGGCCGCCCGCAATCACACCCGCCATCCAGTATGTCTGCTGTAGGCTGCCCGGCGCGACTCCCACGAGCATAGGTTTACGGTAAATTAACGTACATAACGCAATGACTACCGTAACGGTGAAAAACATTATCGGCCGAGAGAACGAACGAGGCCGAAGACGGTTTAATTCCGTAACCACTATGATGCCTCCTGAGCTAAAGCATGCGGTGATACCACCGCCGCCCACAAAGAATCCCCGCCCTGTTCGCCACTAAGCGCCAACTGGGGTTGGTGTAAATGCATGGCTGCCAGTGTGGCAGCTGCGATTGATAACCACGGTGCAGCCATGTCTGAACGCCCCAGAAAAGCGTCAAGTTCATAGAGCGAAGCTTCCTGAATAAATGGCTCGTTAAGTGACAGCAAGGCAACCCGCTGTTCCGCATTCAACGTCGCAGTCCACGTACCCGACAGGGCATCAGGTTTTACAGGCATCCAGTCAAGCGCCTGTTTAATCCCTTCGACCATGGCGGTTGTGTCAATAAGTCGCTCAGGGCGATGCAACAGTGCCAGTGGTGTAATTGCCTGTTGAGTTAACCTGTTAGCCATCAACAAAGCGCAGGCAGACTCAGCAGTGAGTTCTGGTTGCTCTGGTTCCAAATGTAAGGAAATAACCAGCAAAACAGCTTTTTTGTGAATGTCGTTATCAAGCCAGTCGTCTATGACAGCTAATCCCCTCGCAGAATTTGAAAATAAACATGTTCTGGAAAATCCGGCTTTTTGCCACTCGTCCTTGCAGATATCTATAACAATTGGCACGGATAGTGATGTATTAATCTCAAAAAAAACGTTGATGTGAAAATCATCGGGTAATCGACATAGTTGGGGTTTGATGTCACTGAAAAGACGGGAAATAATTTCCGGTAAACGACTGGTTATGGGTTGATCCGTTAACACTGGAATTACACTACGGCGAACCATATTTTCACCACGCAGCACAGAATAAGTACTTAACCGCGACTGGCGGGTCAAAAAGTTCATCGTGGTTTCAACTAAAGAATCACCGTTCATTGCCGTGTGCAAAGAAAGGTTTAATATTTGCAACGCACGTCGCCCCCGTTGAGTTTCCCGTAAAATCACTTCTTCACGACGCTTATTCCACGCATCCACTCGGATACATTGTGTTATAAAAACCAACCAATAGACTGATACGGCGAGTGACCATATAAAAATGAAAATACCGGAAACCTCCCCCCAAAAGCACCAACCACTTATTGCAAATTCATTTCTAAATGGAAGAAACACTGACACTAAAACTGTAGGTGGCAGCAACAGAGAAACCATTATCCATTTAACACAACCAGTTTTTTTGGGGTAATCCTTTGCATCAGGAATAGTATTAAGACGAACCGACATAATAATATCCATTTTTATTTCAAATAATCATAAAAAAACAAAAAAAACATATCAACCACATACAATACCCATTAAAATAAAAATCACACCTACTTATTACTATGTAAATTTCACCTACTTCTTATATAAAAACCACTATGATTATCTTCAATCAAAAAAAATCTGATAAACATACTCTCCCACCAAACCTCTTTGCATCACCATAAATAACACCCTTTCCTTTTCATGACCCTGCGCTATATAATTTCGTCATTAAAAAAACAATAGAAAAAAAGACAATGAAAACTATAAAAAATTACCCTTGCCAAATACAGCCCTATAATAATTAAAACAGTCATAATTATCTTTCATAAATCATAAGACGAAGAATATCTTTTTTAGACAGACCTTCACTCTCTATTATATAATTTGTACTATCAACAACCATCCCTTTCTGGTCATATTTAGAAAACCATTTAATATTGAACCCCAATGAATTCCATGAAAAAGAGCTATAATCACTTTCACTATTTCCCGCTCCAGATTCCAAACTATCCATTGAAAAGCTTTCCTTACAACTGCTGATCAAAACCTGGTCAATAAAAGTACTGGTTTTTTCATCTACTTTATAAAGATTCAGCCAAATTTCATTACCAGATCCACAGAACCCCTCAGGTGTGCCAACGTTACTCGGTTTTTTTTCAAAAAAGACAAAATAGCGTATTCCATTGACAGTGCCGATCTTTTTATAGAAAAAAATATCTCTTGTATTAACCAAAAATAAATTATTTTCTAATGAAAAAAAATTCAGTACAGGATCAACATCAGATAATACCTGCAGAGAATGGGCATTTCTTGAATATGCCATTTGAGTATTTATAAAAAAAAACACAATGTTAATCAACGACATGATCCGCATAGCAAATCCCAGAATATCGCCACGGATGCTCATCATCCTGTCCCGTACCTCCCATACTGTACTGCTCATGATCCCGATCATGTAATTCTTCTTCTGTTCTATCTTGATTTGATGGATTTGTAGTATCCCATCCTATATTTCCTGTTTGAGAATCACACAAAATGTTACTCTTCCTTTGCCATTGTTGCTCACTTTCATTCCATTCATGGTATGCGCCACCATTCCAACGGCTAATTGTTTCATGTTGCAATTGCTCTTCTGTATAAGTTCTCCCATCCTTACCGAGATAATTTTGATCATTTTTCCTTTTTTGTATATATAGGTCAGAGCCTCCATCTATGTTTTTCTTCCAATTCCACACCTGCTCATATGTAGGGATAGGATTAGTGATCTCATCTTCCGTACTGGTGATCTCTATCGATTTTTTCGCCAGTAATTCCATCAGGTCGTTCTGCGCCTGTAGTGAGATCGCACCTTTATTGGCAAACAGCTTAATCCCCCGCTTTGCGTACAAATACACTCAGAGCCTGCCCCACACCGATAAATATATTCCTACAACACCGATATCGATGTTATTCCCCGCGTTTATCTGGAGGTTTTTTACTGCCGCCAGTTGCATATGTTCACCACTTGCCAGCGCAACACCTTTTGGCGCGTGCATCAGGATGACTGATGCCGTCAGCTCGCTTATCCGGTTAGCGATTAACGCAACCTGCGCGGCCATATCTGCCGACTCCGCACTGGCAGTCACCGCGTCATCAGACAGTTTCTTGATTTTGTCGCTCAGGCTGTTCAGCTCACTGATAATGGCCGCCATCTCCCGCACCTGCCCCTGCGCCCGCTCCTGACCGTCGGCGCTGATGAATATCCCCTTTTTCGCCCGGATGGCACCCCACATGTCCGTGCGCAGCTCAAAACCTTCCCCGCGCTGCTGTTTTCCCGCGTCCACCAGATGGCCGAGATTGAGCTGGCTCTTGCCGCCGTACTCCGTACTGACCTTGATATGCTCTTTGCCGCGCTCGTCATCGAGGCGCAGCTTGTTGTTTGCCGGGGTGCGCAGCACGTTGCGTTTATAGTTCTGAATCGTCACATGGTCTGTGTGGGCGGAATCATGCTTCACCCCGGCGATATAGGGCCGGTCCGGGTTGCCTCCCTCAAACGCGATGCTGACCTCCGTGCCCGCCAGCAGCGGCAGATGCAGGCCGTACGTATCACCTGCATAAGGGCGGGACTGCCGTACCCACAGGCTCTCGTAACCCGGCTTCCAGGCCTCGCGGTCAAAATCGAGGTTCACCCGGTAGCGCCCGTCTTTATCGATATGGGCGTAGATGTCGTTTGCCGTTGTGCTGGTCACCCGCGCGGGCAGCGTTCCGGCCATCACCGGTTTCGCGATGCGCACCGGGCGAAAGCTGTAACGTTCCGAATACGGGATGGCGGTAAACGTCAGTTCATAACTGCGGTCTCGCGCCGCGCTGGCGGTCAGCCCGGTTATCAATGCGCCCCTGCGGAACACCGCCGGAGCGTCCTCATCCGGTACCTTTATCTCCAGCCCCGGCATCAGCAGGGCGCTGGTGCTCAGCCCCTGCATAATGGCCCGGCCATTAAGGTAACGTTCGTGGCGGATACGCGCGTAAAACGCCCCGCTTTCCGGTGTGTCCGGGTCGCCTGCCGTCAGGAAGTTGTCCGCGTAATGACAGGCTTCGCCACAGGTGGTGCTGTCCCCGCCCGTCGCATCAAACGCCGACGTCATATCGGCGGTCGCGTCACGGTAGTTGTAGTCCCGCGTGGTGACGCTTTTTTCCACCACATGATATGCCGTGTTCAGCCCCCAGACAGATTCCGTGCCGCTGTCGCTCAACCCAGAAGGGTGGCGCAGTGGCAGCATCAGGCCGCGTTCATAGCCGCTCTGGTCGTCATAAAACTCAATGACTTCGATTTTCAGCCGCACGTCGGTACTGAACCGGAACCAGATCCCCACCTCCGACAGCAGCCGGGAGATAAACGTCAGGTCGTCCTCGCCGAACTGCATCACCTGTTCGCGCGACGGATATTCCCCCGTCAGGGTGAATACGAAGTCCTGGCCGAGCATCCCGTGGCGCTCACGCAGGATTTTTTCCACAATCTGCGGCACGCTCTGGTTCTGGTAAATGGCGTTCTGATGGCTGCGGGCGAGCAGCGCCAGCCGGGGCTCAAGGCGCACTTCATAGCGTGTTTCATCGCGCGAGGTGGAAAGCTGTTTAAAGCCGGTGATGACGCCATACAGGGTGCGCAGCGGCACCTGTACCGGCATCCCCTGAACCGGCGGGGCGCAGAGGCTGAGCGCGCCGTCCTGCATCAGCACCGCTTCCGGCTCCAGGGTTTTATCACGGCTGGTGAACTGAATGTCGTAACAGAACGGCTGGCTCAGATGCTCGCGGCCTTCAAAGGAGAGCACATCAGGCGGGCTGCTCAGGCCTCGAATTTTTAATTTGTGGTGGGCGTGGTCAAAACTGAGCGCGTTCATGCGGTGCCTCCTGCGTCCAGGTCAAACTCAAGGGAAATACCCTCATCGTCATTCCAGCCCAGTCTCAAATGTACAGGTTTCTGCTGCGCGGCCTGATGTGCCAGCAACTGCTGGCTCAGTACGGGTAAAATTTGTTGATTGAGCAGGCTATCGATATTGCGCGCGCCGCTTTCAGACAGCAAACATACACTGGTGAGCTGGTCATAGAGGTCTTCACTCACCTCGGTTTCCATGCCGTAGTGTTCACGCAGGCGACGAATAACCTGTTCCAGCTTCATCATCACAATGATACGCATCGCGGCAGGGCCGAGTGGGCGATAAATGATCGTCTGGAAACGCGCCTGCAATGCGGGCTGGAAATGGTCGCGCAAGAGAGGATGGAGCAATGCCTGCATCTCGCTTTCCGTGGCATCAGGCTGCTCTTCCAGCAACTGCATCACATGCTCGCTGCCGAGATTGGCGGTCATCAGAATGACCGTATTGCGAAAATCAATTTCACGCCCTTCACCGTCGCGCATAAATCCCCGGTCAAAAACCTGATAGAACAGGTTCATTACATCGCGGTGCGCTTTTTCTACTTCGTCCAACAACACCACACTGTAGGGACGCTTTCTGACAGCCTCGGTCAGTACACCGCCTTGCCCATACCCCACATAACCGGGGGGAGAACCTTTAAGCTGAGAGACGGTGTGGGGTTCCTGATATTCGGAAAGATTGATAGTTATGAGCGATTTCTCGCCGCCGAAGAGGGTGTCGGCAAGGGCAAGCGCGGTTTCCGTTTTACCTGTACCACTTGGCCCCGTCAGCAGGAAGACGCCCTGAGGACCGTTTTCTGGCGTAAGACCGGTTTTCGCGGCACGTAATCGCCGGGCAATAGCACCCAGCGCGGCATCCTGGCCCACGACCCGTGTTGCGAGATTCTCTTCCAGGCTTAACAGCGCCGTCTGCTCATCTTTCAGCAATGACGAGAGCGGAACCCCTGTCCAGTCGGCAATCACTGTGGCAACGGTTCGGGCATCAACGTCCAGCCCCAGCAGCGGCCTGGAATGTTGCACAAGGTGAAGCTGTGACTGTAAAGCGACAATATCCGCCTGACGCGAGAGGTCGCTGCGACAGGCCAGCAGTTGTCGGTTAAGGTCTTGCTCTTGTTGATACTGGGTTTCAAGGGTATCGAGTTGCACGATCAAGGCGTTCTCTTCCCGCTCGATAGCCGCAAGCCGTTCACCACAAGAATAGTCCCCCACCGTGCTATCATCCTGTAACGCCTGTTTTTCCAGGGCCAGCGCGGTGAGTGAAGCACGAATATGCGTTAAGGGTTCCGGTAATGTATCGAGGCTCATACGCACGCGGGCGGAAGCCGTATCCAGCAGATCGACAGCTTTGTCCGGCAACTGGCGTCCAGTGAGATAACGTCGGGAAAGTGTTACCGCCGCACGAACCGCGTCGTCCGTGATGTGCACACCATGATGTTGCGCATAGCGCGCTTTCAGGCCACGGAGCATGAGACTGGCTGTAGCGTCGTCCGGTTCGTCCACCTTCACCATCTGGAAACGACGCTCCAGTGCGGCGTCGCGTTCAAAGTACTGCTTGTATTCACTCCAGGTTGTAGCCGCAATGGTACGCAGCTCGCCCCGGGCTAATGCAGGTTTCAACAGGTTCGCCGCATCTGCGCCGCCCGCCTGATTCCCCGCGCCAATGAGGGTATGCGCTTCGTCGATAAACAGCAGCACGGGTTCCGGTGATTTTTGTACCTCATTAATAACGTTTTTTAGCCGCTGTTCAAATTCACCTTTGACGCCAGCTCCTGCCTGCAACAGACCCAGATCCAAAGTATGGATGTGGACCTTTCTCAGACTCTCCGGCACATTGCCTTCTGCAATACGCAGCGCAAGTCCCTCCACTAGCGCCGTTTTGCCCACGCCGGGTTCGCCAACCAGGATAGGGTTGTTCTTGCGGCGTCGGGAGAGAATATCGACCATCTGGCGGATCTCCGTGTCGCGGCCAAATACCGGGTCGATGCGACCATCACGCGCTTTCTGCGTGAGATTCTCCGTAAAGCGATCCAGAACGACGCGGTGTTGATCGTCGTGTTTAGCACTGCTTCCATTTTCGGTTAAACCTGGCTCATTTGCAGCAATGCCGGGTAAATCAGCCATAAGCGGTTCACTGACCTGACGTTGCCGCCCCGGGTTTTCTTCCGATTGCGCATCAAGCAAGGGACGTAGCCGTTCCAGTTGCATACGCCCGAGGCTGAGCAGGATCCACAGATCATTGGCCGCCAGTAACGCAGGTTTTTCTGTCAGCGCCATCAGCAGGTGCTGGCTGCGGATTTGCGGAGCATCAACCTCAAGAGAGGCAATTAGCCATGCCTGAGTCAGCAGTGTGATGAGTTGATCAGATAAGTGTGGACGAGTATGAACAGAGCGTGGAAGGGTTGCCAGATGCGTCAGTAGAGACTGCCAGACACTGTCCAGGTCCCATTCATAACGCCGGGAGATAACGGTGAGATCACCTTCCCCTTGCTCCAGGAGTTTCAGCAGTAAGTGCTCAATGGTGATCTCTACGTGCGCACGGGTCTGGCAGAGTGATGCGGCCGCTTCCAGCGCATGTGCGCAAAAAGGGTTAAGACGGCGCAGCAGCGCCGCGGGGTGGTTTACGGTCATAGATGTCCCTTCTTGACGTATTCATGTTCAATTCCTGCAGCCGCCGTTTCCCCATGCTACCGCCCGTAGCCATCACCACAGGCCCATCTGGTTTCATCAGCGGATTGACAGAGTTTGCTCAGTGCCGACTCCATCCGGCATTCAGCAAACGTAGTAAGAAGGCAGACAGTTTCCTGTCTGCCGCAGTTATCAGGCGGAGGGGCGCTCATTCCAGGAATCAGAATGAATGATGTTGCCGTCTTTGTAGGTCCAGGTGATTTTTTCGTAGCGCAATTCAATGCGTTCCAGGTGGTTGTGCTTCTCTTTCGCCGGATCTTTGATGTCGTGCATCAGTGGAGCGACTTTCACCAGTTTGACGTTCTCAAGCGTGGTATTGAAATACTCCACTTCCTGACCCGCATCATTGATGCGATACCATTTGAACTCAGCGGTTTTCAGGGTCTGACCGGTGGTAACGGCCTTGTACAGATAGGGGCTGGACGAATCGATCTCTTTGGTGAAAAGAAACGGGGTATGAATACGGGTGCCCGTCAGTTTGCCTGTGTTGTTATCGGTTGGGATGTAGAGCGTATGTTCTTGCGCAACGACTTCGATGCTGCCTTCACGCCCCTGAACATCGACGGACCCTTTGATATCCGCACCACCGTCATCTTTCAGCCAGAGATAAACTGGAATAGCCATGAGAATTACTCTCCTTGTTGATTGAATTGAGACACCGCCAACTCCGGCGGTATTTGCTGTTTCGCGTCCTGACAGGCGTCTGAACGCGGAACCAGACTGATTTCGACACGCCGGTTGGTTGCCCTGCCTTCTGGCGTATCGTTCGTCGCCGCAGGCTGGCTTTCGCCCAGCCCCTGCACGGCAAAACAGGTGAACGGGATATCGCTGGTTTGCAACATCCAGTCACGCACCGCTTCGGCACGCCGCAACGACAACTGTTGGTTGGATTTTTCATCGCCGGTGGAATCGGTATAACCAGCCACCAGGATCAACCATCCGGGCTTCGCTTTGATATTGACCAGCGCCTCAACCAGTACTTTTGTCGAGCCGATTTTTAACCTCGACTGCCCCACATCAAACAGCGCCATACTGTCCAGGCGCACAGTCTGCACCGCTCCGCCAGATACAATTTCTCCCTTTGGTTCCGGCGGGCGGTAGCCACGTATCGCCTGCAGCACTGGCTGGCGTAGACGTTCGCCAGGGTAAAGCCCAAAGCCAAGACGCAGCGGTTCTCCTTCGCGGTAATAGTCATCCAGCCGCTGTGCGTCTTCTTTTAGCACTAACAAATAACGGCTTTTGACCACCGAGTCGGACATCGGGGTAATGGTGTATTTGTGCAGATCATCGCTGACCTGCCGCAGAAAATTGCGGTTTGACATTGCCGACAGGCAAAGCGCGATAAGCCCGGCGACGGTAGTCATTGCCAGCCAGGCCGTCCATACTCGCCGCACGGACCCTGGCCCCGACTGACGTGGCAGTAACGGCAACATCGCGTCCGGAAAGCGCAACGCGTCTCTGGCACCGGTTTGTTGCGATATGTCTGGCGCCAGGCACGTTTTGTCAGTTATCCATTGCTGCCATAGATTGCCGTCCTTTTCCGGTAGAGAAGGCGCAAAGCCTGCCCCCACAGCCAGCGGTAAACCTGCGCTCTCCTGCCTGTTTAGCGCTGGCATCACAATTTGTTTCATCCAGAGCAGCAGATTCTCAGCCCGAAGTACCTGGCCCAGCCGTTGACTGCCTGTCGCTATACTGCCCTGAGCAATCCACTCAGACGGCGCGTTCTCATGGTCCGATGTCATGACCAGGGCATCACGTCCGGTACAGATCAACCATGGCGAAGATTCCTCTATTGCAGGTTCGATCTGATAACTCCAGAGGATCAGTGGCACCTTCGCGCCCACCCTGCGCCGTAATTGCACCAGAGTTCGGGAAAAACGCTGCAGTTGCCCGGCAAGGACGGCGATGTCCTGATGCTGAGCTGGTATCACCGTGCGGGCCACGCAGATCTGTGAACTCCATGCCGGGCGACGGGACAACAGGGATTCCGTTAATGAAACAAGCTGTTCTTCATCAGCGATATGCAGATAGAGCCCGACAGGAACCTGCCGCAGCGGGCTGTCAGCGAAAAGTTGCCTCGCCCCGTCACCACAGACCAGCACGACGGGCTGTTGGTAACCCTCCGCTGGCAGACAGGCCAACCACTTATCATCGGCCCCTTTTTGTGGCGTTTTCTGCCGCCAGAAGAACCAGACGATAGCAGCACCGATGACAACCACGGCCACCAGACTGTATTTCACTGCCGTTGAAACGGAAGAAAAAACGGTCCACAGTGCGAGAAGCAGCAACAATCCCCATAGCAGAGCAGCCTGTTTGTGCATGTTTTTCACTCGGCACTCCCTCAACGCTGCCTGGGCGGCAAAAGTTCATCCACCAGCATGTCAAGCCAGCTATCAAGCCCCCACCACACACCAACAAGAACAATCACAGCCGTGCTTAACCAGAACAGAGGCGAGTACCACACGCGTGATTTTCGCGTGGGTCGTGCCGCATTGAGTAACGCGGTCTCCGGCGAAACTCGAAACGGGGTGACGCGTTCACTCAGCATCGCAATCAGTTTTTCACGATCCGTCGATACCGGATCCTGATAACGTCCACGAAACCCCAGCAGCAATACCCGATGAAAACAGGTCAACACGGCAGGAACAGGAGCAGGCTCATGCAGAACCTGCCGTATGCGCTCATACAGCAACTCGCCCGCCTGAAGGGTGTTGAAGAAATGCGCCTGAAGAGGGGTTTCCAGCCAGACCTTTTGCCCGTCGTCCGGCGTCTCCCGGCTTAGTACTGTTTCATCCAACAGCGCACACTGGGCATAGGTAATATGTTCTGCGTCCTGCTGGCTGAACCCTGCATTGAGCAACGTCTGACGAACCCACTCAACCTGTTGCTGACAGTGGTGATATAACGCCACGCCCCGTCGGGCAGGTGTCCCCTGTCGTAGCTCAACAACCGTTAGCCAGGTATCACGGAGCACTACGTCTATGTTGATTTCCATATCGTTTTTCATGCGCGCAACACCGCAAAAAGTTCGGGTTTTAAATCACCCATGGTGCCAGGCACGTAAATCATGCAGCACCCGGACTCCAGCATGGCTTTCGCAGGTGCACAGTGCATATCCAGAGCGAAATAGTGATTTTCCAGCCGCAACGGGAGTGCAGCAGGCACTTGGGTCAGGGGCACAATCGGGACGCCGTTCAGCGCCACATTGATAAGATGGGTGACATCATCCGGCGCGCCAATTTTGCACACCCGTGGTAGCTGATTTATCACCAGATGCGCGGCCAGCGAAGAACGTACCGACAGGTAGAAATCAGCCTCTTCACGCAAGCGCGGATCGTGTAGATCGGCCTTCCAACGGTTGCCGGGTAGCGCGTCCAGTTCCAGTGCGATCACGCGCGACGGAAGACTGGCTTCAAGTAAGGTGTTAAGCAAGGTAAACAAAGGTGGAAACGTCTGCGATGGTGAATCATGGATGTAAGCAGGTATCGCGCTGACTGAGTGATCCAGTGAAAAGGTTAATAACGATCCGGCAAGGCGTGCCAGTTCACGCCATACAAGCTCAGGATGAACGGCGGGGTAGCGCAGGAAATCAGCCAGGATTGGTTCGACGGAGTTCAGCGCATTTAATAACCAGAACAGGGACACATCCGCTACGGCAAAATCCGCCATGCGCTGGTTGCTCTCCCGGCGCATCGCCATCAGGCGACGGCTTTTGGCCTGTAATTGCAGTTGCAGCATTTCCAGACATTGCATCCCGGCCTGGTGCGCGTTAAACGTCAGTAACGGCGGGACATAGCTGTCATCAAGCGCCCAGTTGCCCTGACTATCCCGAATCAGGCGTGCCAGCGGACAGGTGACATAATCGGCATTGTTGTCATGTGCAAAACGCAATGACAGCGCATAGCGTTCAACGGCGATGTCTTCGCTGTCGCTGCCATAGATATCCTGTACAGTTTGCCATTCCTGACGATAGCGAAGCGGCCTGTCCGTTAACGCATCCTGCCCCAGATTGCCGCCATTGCTATGCTCCAGCGGTAATGCCAGCAATACCGTAAGCGCATTTATTCCGGCAACGTTGGTCAAATCGCAGGCAGGTGGCAGCACATCCGATACGGCGGTATCCACCAGCACGCCATCAGGAAAACGGACACGCAAGGATTGCGCTTTGAGTTTTCCCAGGGCTAAGGCACTTTCGTCAAATTTAACGCAAGCAACGCCCCATGGATGGCGAGCACCAATATGCGCAATGCTGTAATTACTGAATGTTTCCCAGCGGGCCTGCTGTTGAAACTGCTGAGAGGACAGGAATGTCCCCTCAGCCCATAGTGGACGATAAATCTTCATAAATCATACCACCGGTAGATCAGGCTTTTGCTTTCGGCATCTGGGAAACCAGCGACAGGTTGATGTCCATCCCTTCAATCTGAAAGTGCGGCACCGCATAAAGTCTGATACGGAAGAAACCGGGGTTATCTTCGATATCCTCTACCACCACTTTTCCATCACGCAGCGGATGGGAAGCCTGCAACTCGTCGCCAGGATCGGTCATTTCCGTTACCAGATTGCGGATCCAGGTGTTTAATTCCAGTTCCAGTAAACGACGATCTTTGGTTGTACCGATGTTTTCTCTCTGAATAATTTTGAGGTAGTGGGCAATGCGCGACAGCAAGAAAACATAAGGCAGACGGGCGTTGATACGGCTATTGGCTGTGGCATCCGCAGTATCGTAAAGCGCAGGTTTTTGGGTGGAGTTTGCGGAGAAGAAACAGGCATAATCGCGATTCTTATAGTAAGAAAGCGGGATAAAGCCCAGGTTCGCAAATTCAAACTCGCGTGTTTCTGGAATCATCACTTCGGTCGGGATTTTGACCTGATTACCCGTGCCCAAATCATACAGATGGATTGGTAAATCAGTGACGGCACCACCAGCCTGAGGCCCGCGAATTTGCACACACCAGCCGTTGTTAATGAAGCTTTTTGCCATGTTAGTGGCAAACGCAAATGCAGCGCTGGTCCACAGATATTTATCGTGATCCGGCCCTTTGACTGCCTCAACATAGTTAAAGCTACGAACAGGCACTGTATCTGGCCCATAAGGCAGACGACCCAGCACATTCGGCATGGTCAGGCCGATATAACGCGCGTCATCAGTATCGCGGAATGCCTTCCATTTGATATATTCGGCACGATCAAAATAGTTGCCGATGTCCTTAATCGCGGCAACCTCTTCCATTGAGTTTTTGAGGAAAAATGCCGGCCCGACGGCCCCGATAAACGGCATGTGAGATGCCGCGGCTACACGGGAAATATTGCGCAGTAAGGCAATATCTTGTGGGCTATTGTCAAACTCGTAGCTCGAAATGACAGACGCGATGGGTTCGCCGCCTGGCGTGTCATATTCTTCAATGTAGGTGTGCCGATAAAACCCGCTCTGAATGATTTCTGGCGCATCGTCAAAATCTTCGCGCAGATGCTGTTTACTGACATCTAGCAATTCAACTTTGACGTTTTTACGAAAATCGATACCGCTAACCATCGACCACGTCCCGCGCCACAGGGATTCAACCTTTTTAAATTCAGG
Organism: Citrobacter sp. BDA59-3; assembly: GCF_015167655.1. Classification (NCBI taxonomy): domain Bacteria; kingdom Pseudomonadati; phylum Pseudomonadota; class Gammaproteobacteria; order Enterobacterales; family Enterobacteriaceae; genus Citrobacter; species Citrobacter sp. BDA59-3. Next base: position 946,198 of record NZ_CP063427.1, on the reverse strand, counting down.
ATGATGCATGACAGCATCGAGCTGCGCGCTAATTTTTCGGTCAAGCTCACTGATATGAAAATCCAGCAGTGATTTATCCAACTTCTCTATATTTTTCCCGGATGAGGCAACGCAAGAAAGTAGAACCTGAATAGCCGCTGAGACACGTTCATCGGTGCTGGCTTCAGCCATCGCTTCATTACTTTGCCATTCCCCAATTTCTTTTAACGATGTGACGGGCGTTAAGTGAATTTTTTCAAACAACGACTGATAGATATTCTCTTTTGTGACGGTTTGCGTTGATGCGCCCGGTGAAGCGGTTTCCTGTACAGACATTAACATTCCCTTCTTAAAGTCCTTATTTATTGTCCTTTCTGAATACGACTGAATAGACGTATTACTCAGGCACCAGTGCCGTCAGCTCTGCCCGAAGCTCATTACTCAGCTCAGTATCTTTGAGGATTTTCTCCAGCTCGTGGCGGAATTCCGTGTTATCCAGAAGGTTGGATTTGAGATCGCGTAATAAATTGCGCATGGCAATCAACGCGCGAAGTTGAGGGATATTGCGGGCGACCTGCTCAGGCTCGAAATCTTTGATATCAGAGAAACTAAGCCTGATTCGCTCCTCGCTTCCCTCTGGGGCTATCGTATTTTCAACGGTAAAACTTACTTCTGGTGCCAATTCAGCCATGACGCCATTGAAGTTGTTTTTATCAATGTTGATTCGGCTTCTTTCTGAGAGCGGGCGTTGCTCTTTGCCATTACTGTAATCACCAACGGCGAGCAACTTGAGCGGTAGTTCAACTTTCTTTTTTGTATTTCCGGTATGAAGATCAAGCTTAATATTGACGCGAGCGGGTGGAACTTCATTTTGAAAACTGTCTGCCATTTTCTCTCTCCCTGGGTTAATACTTCCCTTAAATTAATCACATGATGTAGCGTAGTAATCATTTTTAAAGCTATCACTCTCAACCGTTAAAACGCAAGGTACGGAAAAATACAAAAAACAGCCGGATAACAACAATAACAATCATAAAGATACGCCCCTGTAAGGCTTAGTCGCTATTACGGGTTGACGTTAACGCTGTCATTAAAAAATCCAAAAATTTAATGAGACTCACAGAATAAAGACTTTAGGATAAAGACGTCACAACTTTCAAAGTCACCCATGTAAATAAGTTATATTTAAGTTATGGTTAAAAAATAACTATAATAATTTTATATCTACACGAAATATTCTTATTGACTGCTGATAAACGTCAGCATTTAACGTATCAGGCATATTTCATAGATCGATAAAACAGAATAGATTGAGCTAATCGTCGCGGGTTTTTATGACACAAAGCAATATGAATATTATTCAAACAGATTATATAAAATTCTCAGTCTGGTTCAGGAGGGAGGATATCAAAGGACGAAAAAAAACCGCATCCGTTTTGCAACGTTGCGGTTTTCTTACTTATCAGATGTCATAAACACCTGAACTGAATGTTGGCGGAACGGACGGGACTCGAACCCGCGACCCCCTGCGTGACAGGCAGGTATTCTAACCGACTGAACTACCGCTCCGCGATGTTCCCGTTGGGGAACGAGGCGCATATTACGGATTGTGCTTAGAGCCGTCAACGCTTTTTCTGATGATTTGTATCGTTTGCTGCAAAAATCACCCAAAGAGCCATTTTATCATCAAAAGTTAAGGGGTTACGCGCGCCAGAGGCAGCTTCCGCCCTTCTTTTGCACCAGATCCAGACGTGACTCATGCTCCGCCAGCTCTGCATCACTGGCTAAAACAACCCGTAACTTGCTTGCCTGACGGACAACCCGCTGAATACCGGCCTCGCCTTGTTGCTGTTGCCCCTCGCCTTCCATCGAAAAGGCCATGGACGTCTGGCCACCAGTCATCAGCAGATACACATCGGCCAGAATCTGGGAATCGAGTAATGCTCCGTGCAGCGTACGTTTGCTGTTATCTATCTCGTAACGTGAACAAAGGGCATCGAGGCTATTACGCTTACCGGGGAACATCCGTCGCGCCAGCGCCAGGCTGTCCGTGATCTTGCAGAACGTCTCGGTCTTCGGAATGCCGCGATTTAGTTTGCTGAATTCGTAATCAAGAAAGCCGATATCGAACGATGCGTTATGGATGACAAGCTCAGCACCGCGCACATATTCAATAAACTCATCGGCGATATCGCCAAACGTGGGCTTATCGAGCAAAAATTCATCAGCAATACCGTGGACGCCAAAAGCTTCCGGGTCCACCAGACGATCGGGCTTAAGATAGATGTGGAAGTTATTCCCCGTCAGACGACGATTAATCACTTCCACGGCACCGATCTCAATAATTTTGTGCCCTTCATAGTGTGCGCCGATCTGGTTCATACCGGTGGTTTCGGTATCAAGGACGATCTGTCGAGTAATTGCAGTGCTCATAGCGGTCATTTATGTCAGACTTGTCGTTTTACAGTTCGATTTCAATTACAGGAAGTCTACCAGAGATGCTTAAGCAGGTAGAAATTTTCACCGATGGCTCTTGCCTGGGTAACCCAGGGCCCGGCGGCTATGGCGCGATTTTACGTTTTCGCGGCCGCGAAAAAACATTCAGCGAAGGCTATCGTCTTACCACCAACAACCGGATGGAGCTGATGGCCGCTATTGTCGCGCTGGAAGCCCTCAAAGAACATTGCGAAGTGATTCTTAGCACCGACAGCCAGTACGTTCGTCAGGGGATCACCCAGTGGATCCACAACTGGAAAAAGCATGGCTGGAAAACGGCAGAAAAAAAACCGGTGAAAAATGTCGATCTCTGGCAACGTCTGGATGCCGCCCTCGGCGAGCATAAAATCCGCTGGGAATGGGTAAAAGGCCACGCCGGGCATCCGGAAAACGAACGCTGCGATGAACTCGCACGCGCTGCGGCATCGAAGCCAACGCAGGAGGATATCGGCTATCTGGCCGATCAGGGCTGACGTGTCTGGCGGGTTGCGCTGACGGTTTGCCGTACGCTGGGTTTTGCCCGGCGCATCTTCATCGGATTGAGCGTTAACGGGATCGTGCGTTTACGCGCCACAATCAATTGCATGCAACCCAATGCGGGCAGGTGGGTGTTTAACAGTTTCCCCCCCTGCTTCGTCCAGGGAATGACCCGAAAACGGCTATAATGAAGCACCTCAAAATTCAGCAGCGATAGCCAGTCAAGCTGGCGCATCAGGGTAAACATACGGCTGCTGATTGCAGGCGAACGGCGTAAAAACGGAATAGCTTTGCCTATTCCCAGCAGGCTGACTGGATTAAAACCGCTGATCACCAGCCAGCCATCATCGATCAGCACGCGATCGACTTCCTGCAACAGACGATGCGGATCCGGGCACCAGGGTAGCGTGTGGCCCAGCAGACAGGCATCGACAGATTTTGCCGCAAAGGGAAGATGCAACGGATCTGCGCGAACGTGAACAGGGTCGCCGGTGAGTGAAACATTAACCTGATGTGAAATAGCGCAACTTTCGGCATTGATTTCTGCACTGAGATTGCCAATCTTAAGCAGATGAAATCCATACATTTTTGCAAACCACGGCTTGAGCTCCTGCTCCAGTGCTTCGCGGTAATACTCGCCCTTAGGCAACTCAGCCCAATGCGTCGGTGCTATGTACTTACGGGGAGTCCTTGCCGGTTTCATCACAACCTTCCATTACGCTTTGAGAGGTAACTATGAATCTTACCAGTATTCCCGCATTTCAGGACAATTACATCTGGGTGTTAAGTGAAGATGACGGCCGCTGCCTGATCGTCGATCCCGGCGAGGCTGCCCCCGTTTTAAACGCTATTGAAGAGAATAACTGGCAGCCGACTGCGATCCTGCTTACTCATCACCATAATGATCACGTTGGCGGCGTGCAGGAGCTGAGCCAGAAATATCCGAATGTTGTGGTTTACGGACCGGCAGAGACACAACATAAGGGAGCGACAAAAATCGTCGGTGAAGGGGATCGGTTGCAGATTCTGGGTCATGAATTCAGCGTATTTCACACGCCAGGTCACACTTTAGGACATATCTGTTACTTTAGCGCACCTTATCTTTTTTGTGGCGATACGATGTTTTCTGGCGGCTGCGGAAGACTCTTCGAAGGCACTGCAGATCAGATGTTTGACTCTTTTTGTAAGATTGATGCGCTTCCCGAAGATACGCTGATTTGTTGCGCACATGAGTATACTTTAGGAAATATTAAGTTTGCCCTTAGCCTTTTACCCAAGGACCCTGACCTTAACGAATATTATCGTAAAGTTAATGAGTTACGTGCAAAAAACCCAAAAACACTCCCCACAACTCTGAAAAATGAGCGTCGCATTAATGTTTTTTTACGCACGCAAGATTCTGATTTAATTGAAGTAATAAATAAAGAAACAACGTTGCAACAAGCTAGTGCGCGTTTTGCCTGGTTAAGGTCAAAGAAAGATAACTTCTGACAATTGCGGGTTGCCTTTTTAAAACTTCGCCGTTATGATCGCTCGTCTTTTAAGCAACTATTGACACACACATGAAGGCAAAAGCGATATTATTCGCCTCTGTCCTGCTTGTGGGGTGCCAGGCGTCTAAGCACGACGGCACCGTACAACAGCACGCACAGAGCCTTTCTGCAGCTGGTCAAGGGGAAGCAGGGAAGTTTACAAGTCAGGCGCGGTGGATGGACGATGGAACATTCTCCGGGCAGGAACAAGACTTGTGGGCTTCCATAAGCGACGAGCTAAAGATGGGAATTCCGGAAAATACCCGGATTCGCGAACAGAAACTAAAGTATTTAAGCAATAAGAGCTATCTCCACGATGTAACTTTACGGGCAGAGCCGTATATGTACTGGATAGCAGGGCAAGTTAAAAAACGTAACATGCCCATGGAACTGGTACTACTACCCATAGTGGAGAGCGCTTTTGACCCACATGCAACGTCTGGTCGCAATGCCGCAGGCATTTGGCAGATCATTCCAAGCACGGGTCGTAACTATGGTTTAAAACAGACTCGCAGCTACGATGCGCGTCGTGACGTGGTTGCATCCACAACGGCTGCCCTCGATATGATGCAGCGTCTGAACCGTATGTTTGACGGTGACTGGTTATTAACCGTTGCCGCCTATAACAGCGGTGAAGGGCGAGTACTGAAGGCAATGAAAGTGAATAAGGCGCGGGGTAAACCCACGGACTTCTGGTCACTTTCACTGCCACAGGAAACCAAAATTTACGTGCCTAAAATGCTGGCATTGAGTGACATACTCAAGAACAGCAAGCGGTACGGCGTCAGTCTGCCAACGTCAGACGAAAGCCGTGCGCTGGCGCGTGTCAGGTTGAGCAATCCGGTAGAACTGGATCAGCTGGCGGACATGGCGGGTATTTCGGTTAGCAAACTTAAGACCTTCAACGCAGGCGTTAAAGGTTCAACCTTAGGTGAAAGCGGGCCGCAATATGTCATGGTGCCTCAGAAACACGCCGACCAACTGCGTGAGTCTCTGGCATCAGGTGAAATCGCTGCCGTTCAGCCAACGCTGGTTGCGGACACAACGCCGCTTGCCAGTCGCAGCTACAAAGTGCGCTCAGGTGATACTATTTCAGGCATTGCGTCGCGTCTTGGCGTGACGACAAAAGATCTCCAGCAGTGGAATAACCTGCGCGGAGCTAACCTGAAAGTGGGTCAGAACTTGACGGTTGGAGCAGGTAGCAGTGCATCGCGCCTTGCGAATAATAGCGATAGCATTACCTATCGCGTACGCAAAGGCGATTCACTCTCCAGCATCGCTAAACGCCACGGCGTTAATATCCGTGACGTCATGCGCTGGAACAGTGATACCGACAATCTGAAGCCTGGCGATCAGCTAACGTTGTTTGTGAAAAACAGCGCGTCGCCAGACTCCTGACAGCAAGAAATATAAAAAGGCACCGTTTCCCCCGGTGCCTTTTTTGTTATGAGCTTTTCTGCGCTTCTGCCATGATAGTGTCGCTGGTAAAAGAGCCATCCTCTGTCAATTCGAAGTAGCGCTTCACCTCCTGCGATGCACTTTGCTGATACAGCCTGATGGCTTCGCTCAGCGTCTGCGGCGTACGCATACGGGCAATCCACGAACTGTATTCTAATGGCAAGCGATCGGTGATCAGATTGCGCGTCGTCAGGCCAGCGTCATTAAACAGAGAGAGCCACTCACCGCTGGAATAATTACGTACGTGTGACGTATCGCGTAACGCTTCAACCGTCTGCAGCCAGATATCCCGCACCGGATGACCCGGAGACATCACGTCCATAATAATGACCGTTCCACCGGGCTTAAGCACACGCTTTACTTCTCGCAGCGCCTGCCCAACATCATGCCAGTGGTGAGCAGAGTAACGGCTGATCACCACATCAAACGCGCTGTCATCAAAAGGCAGAATCTCAGCATACCCCTGACGCGTCGTCACATTGCTCAGGCCGCGTTCTTTTGCTGCTTTGGCCACGACATCCAACATCTGGCTGGAAAGATCATATGCCGTGACCTGTGCAACCTGGCCTGCGGCCACAAAACTGGCATGCCCTGCTCCACAGCCTAAATCCAGCACATGGGCTTCTGGAAATGCGCTAAGCCGTTCCGCCAGCCGTTGTAAATCACGGCCAGAAGCATGTACTGCGCTGGTTAAATAGGCACTGGCTTGTGCGCCAAACTGCTTTTCGACGTTGTCATGATGGGAACCTGTGGTCATTGTGTTGTCCTTAATTAAGTTGAAATAAAGGGCAGCACCTCGGATCAGGCCTGCCCCACGGCAGACCTGACACAACCATTATTGATCAGGTTTGCCGGGACTGAATTCTACTAGTAGCGGGTTGTGGTCGGACGCGCGCGTAACCAGCACGGAGGCTTCCTGCACGTTCAGACCACGATAGAAGACGAAATCAAGAGGACGACCAAACGCCCGGCGGCGATTGTCATCGGTAAAACGTACCTGGCGCAGCGACATCTCACGCGAGAAGCGATAAAGCGCATTCATGCGTGGACGACTCCAGGCGTTGAAATCACCGGCCATGATAACAGGGCCATTGTGGCGCATGATCTGATCACCAATGGGCAGAAGCTGTTTACTGTAAACATCGACACCCAGGCTGAAATTCACCGCATGCACATTCACCACCATCAGGTTTCGCATGTCCGGCAGCGGATAGACCGTCACCAGCGCTGATTTGGCAAGGCGCAGGATCGGTTCCCGTTCTCGCAACGGGCAGCAATAGACCGGATGCGCAGAAGAGAGCGTCATCACACCAGATGGATGCTGAGGCAAAACAAACGCGGGAACCTGATCGGCGGCGAGATAGTTAGTGGTCGCAAACCTGACCAGCTCTGGCGTGGTTTGCGCTTCCTGCAATAAGACCAAATGCGCGTCTTTGCCAAAACTCTGCAAAACGGAGAGCCACTCAGCGCGCTGCTGTTTGAAGATATTCCATACCAGAACCCGGATTTTGTCATCACTACTCAGGGGGATACCGGCTGGTAATGCCTTACCAATACTCGCGAAGGACCCCGGCGGCATAATGCGTTCCGCAGGCTGTCCGGCAACATATCGCATGGCATAGGTATTTTTGGGCACTTTCGGTTTTAAACCTCTTCGTTTTAAGCCCCGGAACAACAAAAGGGGTCATTCAGTTATAGGGATTTTAGCGCAGAGTTTCAACGGCAATTGGCAGAAAAGCCTCAAGTAAAAGTTAGTAAGCGCTCAATAACCAATAATGAGTAAAGAGAGTATGGCAGGGAAGCTGGCGGGATGATTAAATAGCCAAACGCTCATAATCGATACCAACTATTGCTACAGGCGCAAGAATGAAAGCCACCTCAGAAGAAATGATGATATTTGTCGCCGTCGTGGAAAGCGGCAGCTTTAGCCGTGCCGCAGAGCGCCTGGGTCAGGCTAATTCAGCCATCAGCCGGGCGATAAAAAAACTGGAGAGTAAACTGGGGGTTAACCTGCTTAATCGCACAACTCGCCAGTTGAGTCTTACGGAAGAAGGTGAGCGCTATTTTCGTCGCATTCAGGGCGTGCTGCAGGAGATGGCCGCTGCAGAGACTGAGGTAATGGAGGCCAAACTGACACCTCGCGGCGTTTTACGTATCGATGCCGCAACGCCTGTGATGCTACATTTTGTGATGCCGATGATTAAGCCTTTTCGCGAACGCTACCCGGAAATTACATTGTCGCTGGTTTCCAGTGAAACCTTTATCAATTTAATTGAGCGTAAAGTGGATGTCGCGATCCGCGTGGGTAAGCTGACCGATTCCAGCCTACGGGCCAGGCCAATTTTTACCAGCTACCGCAAACTGATTGCATCACCAGATTATCTCGCCCGCTGCGGTGCACCCGAAACCGCAGAAGATCTCAAAAATCATACCTGTCTCGGTTTTACCGAGCCGGTCTCGCTCAATACCTGGCCCGTCGCCGCCCAGGATGGCCAGCTCTATGAAATCGACTGCGATATTTCTTCTAACAGCGGTGAGACGCTTAAACATCTCTGCCTGAACGGCAACGGTATCGCCAGCCTGTCTGATTTTATGATCGCAAAAGAGCTGGAAAGCGGTGAACTGGTGGAAGTCCTGGCAAGCAAGCGTCTACCGGTTGAAACGCCATTCAGCGCGGTTTATTACAGTGACAGAGCCGTTAGTACGCGTATACGTGCGTTTATTGATTTCATTAGCGAATATCTCTCCTGATCTCCTCCGGTACGCCTTGTGCGTACTTTCAAACGCTCTACCTCGTTCCTCTTTGTCAGAATAAATCGGCTCAATCGTAGTAACTTGCATTTTGATAGTTACTATGCGAATCTGCTTTTCAGATAAATTCTGGAGAGAAAAAAGTGAAAAACGAACCGCTGTGCGAAGCTCCTTGCCCCATCGCCAGAAGCCTTGGCCGCATTGGTGATAGCTGGAGCATAATAATTCTGCGCGATGCTTTCGCAGGGTTTACCCGTTTCGATGAATTTCAAAAAAGCGCAAACGTGGCGCCCAATATTCTTTCACGACGCCTGAAAGAGTTGGTGGATGACGGTTTACTGGAGAAAGTCTGTTACAGCAGTACGCCCCCCCGCTATGAGTACCATTTAACTGAGCGTGGACGTGATTTCCGCCCGGTGATCATCGCGCTTGCCGAATGGGGTAATCGTCATTTTGCAACTGAAGGCCGTCAGATTCAGTTGGTCGAGAAAGAGACTCAGCGCCTGGTTCACGCCATGATGGTTGATGCCGAAACCGGCCATCCCCTGACGCCCGAGAAATACGCTTTGGTTCCCGGCCCTGCCGCCTCCCCCATGATTCGTTATCGCCACGACTATCTGCAACGTAAGCGTGCGGGTGACAACACGCAAAAATTTGCGCCGCAATTACATCTGGATCAGCATCATGAATCTCAAGAGTAAAAAACGCCCCCTTACCTTATTGTTATCCGGTATCGCTGTATTAGGTGCCGTAGGTTATGGTGCCTGGTGGTATACAAATGCGCGTTTTTTGCAATCGACGGACGATGCCTACGTCGGCGGGGATATCAGCGCCATTTCGGCGAAAGTCTCTGGCTATATCCAGGAGATCGCCATAAAAGACAATATGCCCGTGAAAAAAGGTGAGCTACTTGTTCGCCTTGATGCAAGGGACTATCAGGCGGCGCTGGCAAAAGCGGAAGGTGAAGTTGCCGCTCAACAAGCGGCGATGGCTGACCTTATTGCCACCCGACAATTACAACTGGCGACCATCGAAGGCTCGGCGGCCAGCCTCGGAGCCGCACAGGCTACCACGCTAAAAACGGCGGGCGACAGTCGCCGCTATAATGCGCTGGCGCAGACGGTCGCTATTTCGGCACAGGTGCGAGAAAACGCTGAGGCAGACTACCATCGAGCCAGGGCAGAAGAAGGCAAAGCCCGGGCAGATAAAGCGGTTGCCGAACGCCAGTTACTGGTGCTTGATGCGCGGGAAAAACAAATCCGCGCGGCTCTCGTTCAGGCGCAGGCAGGGCTGGATATGGCCCGTCTCAATCTTAGTTATACAGAGATCCGCGCCCCTTTCGATGGCGTTGTTGGCAACCGGCGCGCATGGTCTGGCTCATTCGTTAGTAGCGGTACGCAATTGCTTTCTCTGGTCCCCAGTCACGATTTGTGGGTAGACGCCAACTTCAAAGAAAACCAGTTGGCGAATATGCGCCCCGGTCAGGCAGCAACAGTGGTTGCGGATGTTATGCCAGGGCGCACCTTTACCGGGCATGTCATGAGCCTCTCCCCGGCAACCGGTTCACGCTTCAGTCTTCTCCCTGCTGAAAACGCGACCGGTAACTTCACCAAAATTGTTCAACGCATCCCGGTTCGCATCGCTCTGGATGGCGAAGCGTCAACATTAGGACTTTTGCGCCCCGGTTTGTCTGTCGCTGTCACCGTGGATGAAAAGAGTCGCCAATGAGTAGCGCAACAGCCCCAGCGCAGCTACAGAGTACGGCGCTGCCGATGAACCAAAAGCTCTTTGCTTTCGCCACAATGTGCCTGGGAATGTTCATTGCACTGCTGGATATTCAGATCGTATCGGCATCGCTACGTGATATCGGCGGGGGCCTTTCTGCTGGTGATGATGAAACGGTCTGGGTGCAAACCAGCTATCTGATCGCGGAAATCATTATCATTCCCCTGTCGGGATGGCTTGCCAGGGTGATGTCGACCCGCTGGCTTTTCGCCGCGTCGGCTGCCGGTTTTACGCTGATGAGTCTGCTGTGTGGATGGGCGTGGAATATTCAGAGCATGATTGCTTTTCGCGCATTGCAAGGGTTAGCCGGGGGCTCAATGATCCCGCTGGTGTTCACGACTGCATTTGCCTTTTTTCAGGGTAAACAGCGCGTTATCGCCGCGGCTACTATTGGTGGTCTTGCTTCGCTGGCACCGACGCTGGGTCCTACGGTAGGGGGCTGGATCACGGAAAATTTTAGCTGGCACTGGCTGTTTTTTATCAATATCTTGCCAGGCATTTATATTGCGGTAACGGTACCTTTGCTGGTCAATATCGATGCGCCCAGCCCAGGGTTATTGCGCGGCGCGGACTACCTTAGCATCGTGCTTTTGGCTATATCGCTCGGTTGCCTGGAATATACACTTGAGGAAGGACCGCGTTGGGGCTGGTTTGATGATGGCACGCTGACCATCACGGGGTGGCTGGCTTTACTGTGTGGGATAGCGTTTGTCATACGGACATTGCGCCATTCCCAGCCGGTCATGGATCTACGCGCGCTTTCCGATCGTACATTTACTCTGGGCTGTTACTTTTCATTTATGGCCGGGGTCGGGATCTTCTCAACTATCTATCTGACGCCCCTTTTTCTGGGTACGGTCCGCGGTTTTAGCGCACTGGATATCGGCCTTGCTATCTTCTCCACTGGCCTGTTTCAGGTGCTTTCGATCCCTTTTTACTCCTGGCTTGCCAACAAAGTGGACTTGCGTTGGTTGCTCATGGTCGGGCTGCTGGGATTCGCCTTCTCGATGTATAGTTTTATTCCGCTCACCCACGACTGGGGAGCGAAAGAACTCCTTTTACCGCAGGCGTTTCGCGGTCTCGCACAGCAATTCGCCGTTGCCCCGACTGTCACGCTTACGCTTGGCAGTTTGCCGCCCGCACGTCTAAAACTAGCATCAGGACTGTTTAATTTGATGCGTAATTTGGGGGGTGCCATCGGTATCGCGCTTTGCGGCACCGTTATCAATGATCGTACAAATCTTCATTACAGCCGCCTTGCCGATCATCTTAATGGTACAAACCTCAATTTAAGCGATTTTGTTCAGACCCGCGCCGCAACATTAGTGGCTCAGGGGATGGACGCCAGTTCGGCACAGACAGCCGGCCTGAAAAATCTGGCCGCATTAGCACTAAGAGAAGCAAGGACGCAGGCATTCGCCGACGCGTTCTATTTGATCATGATCGGATTCTTAATTGCCGCTGCGCTGGTTCCTTTTATGAAGAAACCGCAGGCATAGCATGACAACATCAGGAGAGTTTTATGAGCAGTCTACAAAGACGCATTGTCGTAACAGGGATGGGCATTGTCAGCCCGCTGGGTTGCGGCGTCCAACATGTCTGGCAATCGTTACTGGCAGGAAAGTCGGGTATCCGGTCGCTGCCTGAATCGATTGTCGAAGATATCGCCTGCAAAGTGGCGGGGCAGGTTCCAGGAATTGAAGAGGATCCCCAACACGGTTTTGATCCACTATCCGTCATTCCGGCAAAAGAGCGCAAGAAGATGGATCGTTTCATTGAATTTGCGCTGGTAGCGGCACAGGAAGCGCTTCATCAGGCAAAATGGTTTCCGCAAGAGCAGGCGTTAAAAGATCGTACTGCAACCATCATTGCGACAGGCATTGGTGGCTTTAATCAAATCGCCGAGGCAGTCCAGACAACCGAGCACCGCGGTCCACGCAAGTTATCCCCCTTCACGATCCCTTCTTTTCTGGCAAACCTGGCGGCAGGCCATGTTTCTATCGCGCATGGTTTTCGCGGCCCCATTGGCGCGCCGGTGACCGCCTGTGCTGCCGGAGCGCAGGCTATCGGGGATGCGGCAAGGTTAATCCGGGCCGGTGAAGCAGACATTGCACTGTGTGGAGGCAGTGAAGCCGCAATCCATCGCGTCAGTCTGGCTGGTTTTGCTGCGGCCAGAGCGCTTTCGAGTGGTTTTAACGAGGATCCAACGGAGGCATCACGACCATTTGACCAGGACAGAGATGGTTTCGTAATGGGAGAAGGGGCTGGTCTTCTGGTGATTGAATCGCTTGAACATGCGCTGGCCCGTGGAGCGACGCCGCTGGCTGAACTGGTAGGCTATGGCACCAGTGCAGATGCTTACCACCTTACGGCAGGACCGGAAGATGGCAATGGCGCACGACGCGCAATGGAAGCCGCATTACAACAGGCCGGGATTTCACCAGAGCAAGTGCAGCATATCAATGCACACGCCACTTCAACTCAGGTTGGAGATAAAGGCGAGCTGGCGGCAATACGCGCACTGTTTGCTGAACATCCGGTTGCCATCACCTCAACAAAATCTGCCACCGGACATTTGCTGGGTGCGGCAGGCGGTATTGAAGCAATCTTCACCATTCAGGCGTTACGAGATCAAATAGCCCCACCTACCCTGAACCTGCATAATCCGGATATTGCTGCAGCGGGTATGCGCCTTGTAACGCTCACTGCGCAGCCGCTAACGATGGAATACGCGCTTTCAAACGGGTTTGGTTTTGGCGGCGTGAATGCCAGCCTGCTGCTAAAACGATGGGAAGACGTACAGTAATAATGAAATAAAGGGCTGTGTGCCCTTTGTTTTGCCTTCTTTAGTGATAAATAGCAGACAAAAAAAACCGCATCTCGTTTGAGATGCGGCTCTTAATGAGTGGCGGAACGGACGGGACTCGAACCCGCGACCCCCTGCGTGACAGGCAGGTATTCTAACCGACTGAACTACCGCTCCACCGAATACTGCTTTAACCACCGGATTAATGCACCGGCTTACTTCTTAATTTGATGCCTGGCAGTTCCCTACTCTCACATGGGGAGACCCCACACTACCATCGGCGCTACGGCGTTTCACTTCTGAGTTCGGCATGGGGTCAGGTGGGACCACCGCGCTAAAGCCGCCAGGCAAATTCTTTGTGCTCAGTACGCAATCTTTCATTGCGTACTCAACTCTGAATCTAAGCTGAAAATCTTCTCAAATCCGCCAAAACATCTTCGGCGTTGTAAGGTTAAGCCTCACGGTTCATTAGTACCGGTTAGCTCAACGCATCGCTGCGCTTACACACCCGGCCTATCAACGTCGTCGTCTTCAACGTTCCTTTAGTGTCCTTAAAGGACAAGGGAAGACTCATCTCGGGGCAAGTTTCGTGCTTAGATGCTTTCAGCACTTATCTCTTCCGCATGTAGCTACCGGGCAGTGCCATTGGCATGACAACCCGAACACCAGTGATGCGTCCACTCCGGTCCTCTCGTACTAGGAGCAGCCCCCCTCAATCTTCCAGCGCCCACGGCAGATAGGGACCGAACTGTCTCACGACGTTCTAAACCCAGCTCGCGTACCACTTTAAATGGCGAACAGCCATACCCTTGGGACCTACTTCAGCCCCAGGATGTGATGAGCCGACATCGAGGTGCCAAACACCGCCGTCGATATGAACTCTTGGGCGGTATCAGCCTGTTATCCCCGGAGTACCTTTTATCCGTTGAGCGATGGCCCTTCCATTCAGAACCACCGGATCACTATGACCTGCTTTCGCACCTGCTCGCGCCGTCACGCTCGCAGTCAAGCTGGCTTATGCCATTGCACTAACCTCCTGATGTCCGACCAGGATTAGCCAACCTTCGTGCTCCTCCGTTACTCTTTGGGAGGAGACCGCCCCAGTCAAACTACCCACCAGACACTGTCCGCAACCCGGGTAACGGGTCCACGTTAGAACATCAAACATTAAAGGGTGGTATTTCAAGGTTGGCTCCATGCAGACTGGCGTCCACACTTCAAAGCCTCCCACCTATCCTACACATCAAGGCTCAATGTTCAGTGTCAAGCTATAGTAAAGGTTCACGGGGTCTTTCCGTCTTGCCGCGGGTACACTGCATCTTCACAGCGAGTTCAATTTCACTGAGTCTCGGGTGGAGACAGCCTGGCCATCATTACGCCATTCGTGCAGGTCGGAACTTACCCGACAAGGAATTTCGCTACCTTAGGACCGTTATAGTTACGGCCGCCGTTTACCGGGGCTTCGATCAAGAGCTTCTCCTTACGGATAACCCCATCAATTAACCTTCCGGCACCGGGCAGGCGTCACACCGTATACGTCCACTTTCGTGTTTGCACAGTGCTGTGTTTTTAATAAACAGTTGCAGCCAGCTGGTATCTTCGACTGATTTCAGCTCCACCCGCAGGGGCTTCACCTACATATCAGCGTGCCTTCTCCCGAAGTTACGGCACCATTTTGCCTAGTTCCTTCACCCGAGTTCTCTCAAGCGCCTTGGTATTCTCTACCTGACCACCTGTGTCGGTTTGGGGTACGATTTCGTGTTACCTGATGCTTAGAGGCTTTTCCTGGAAGCAGGGCATTTGTTACTTCATCACCGTAGTGACTCGTCATCACACCTCAGCCTTGGTTATCCGGATTTGCCTGGATAACCAGCATACATGCTTAAACCGGGACAACCGTCGCCCGGCTAACATAGCCTTCTCCGTCCCCCCTTCGCAGTAACACCAAGTACAGGAATATTAACCTGTTTCCCATCGACTACGCCTTTCGGCCTCGCCTTAGGGGTCGACTCACCCTGCCCCGATTAACGTTGGACAGGAACCCTTGGTCTTCCGGCGAGCGGGCTTTTCACCCGCTTTATCGTTACTTATGTCAGCATTCGCACTTCTGATACCTCCAGCATGCCTCACAGCACACCTTCGCAGGCTTACAGAACGCTCCCCTACCCAACAACACATAGTGTCGCTGCCGCAGCTTCGGTGCATGGTTTAGCCCCGTTACATCTTCCGCGCAGGCCGACTCGACCAGTGAGCTATTACGCTTTCTTTAAATGATGGCTGCTTCTAAGCCAACATCCTGGCTGTCTGTGCCTTCCCACATCGTTTCCCACTTAACCATGACTTTGGGACCTTAGCTGGCGGTCTGGGTTGTTTCCCTCTTCACGACGGACGTTAGCACCCGCCGTGTGTCTCCCGTGATAACATTCTCCGGTATTCGTAGTTTGCATCGGGTTGGTAAGCCGGGATGGCCCCCTAGCCGAAACAGTGCTCTACCCCCGGAGATGAGTTCACGAGGCGCTACCTAAATAGCTTTCGGGGAGAACCAGCTATCTCCCGGTTTGATTGGCCTTTCACCCCCAGCCACAAGTCATCCGCTAATTTTTCAACATTAGTCGGTTCGGTCCTCCAGTTAGTGTTACCCAACCTTCAACCTGCCCATGGCTAGATCACCGGGTTTCGGGTCTATACCCTGCAACTTAACGCCCAGTTAAGACTCGGTTTCCCTTCGGCTCCCCTATTCGGTTAACCTTGCTACAGAATATAAGTCGCTGACCCATTATACAAAAGGTACGCAGTCACACCACGAAGGTGCTCCCACTGCTTGTACGTACACGGTTTCAGGTTCTTTTTCACTCCCCTCGCCGGGGTTCTTTTCGCCTTTCCCTCACGGTACTGGTTCACTATCGGTCAGTCAGGAGTATTTAGCCTTGGAGGATGGTCCCCCCATATTCAGACAGGATACCACGTGTCCCGCCCTACTCATCGAGCTCACAGCCTGTGTGCTTTCGTGTACGGGGCTGTCACCCTGTATCGCCGGACTTTCCAGACCGTTCCACTAACACACAAGCTGATTCAGGCTCTGGGCTGCTCCCCGTTCGCTCGCCGCTACTGGGGGAATCTCGGTTGATTTCTTTTCCTCGGGGTACTTAGATGTTTCAGTTCCCCCGGTTCGCCTCGTTTGACTATGTATTCATCAAACGATAGTGCAACGAATTGCACTGGGTTTCCCCATTCGGACATCGCCGGGTCAAAGGTTCATATCACCTCGCCGGCGCTTTTCGCAGATTAGCACGTCCTTCATCGCCTCTGACTGCCAGGGCATCCACCGTGTACGCTTAGTCGCTTAACCTCACAACCCGAAGATGTTTCGTAAAACATCATCGTGTCGCGAAAATTTGAGAGACTCGAACACACTTTCGTGTGTCGTTTCAATTTTCAGCTTGATCCAGATTTTTAAAGAGCAAAACTTCGCAGTGCACCTTTTCAGGTTCACTCTGAAGTTTTCTTGTGTTCGCAGTAAAAGATGGTGGAGCTATGCGGGATCGAACCGCAGACCTCCTGCGTGCAAAGCAGGCGCTCTCCCAGCTGAGCTATAGCCCCATCGTAGTTAAATCTCACCAACCTTAATTACTGTTGAGGCAAGGCGTGGTGACACGAAGCATACTTGAAGTATGTGAGTGTCGCCGCAACGCAGCATCAGCAGGAATTTGGTAGGCCTGAGTGGACTTGAACCACCGACCTCACCCTTATCAGGGGTGCGCTCTAACCACCTGAGCTACAAGCCTGCAGAGATTTTTTACTGCTCTATTTCATCAGACAATCTGTGTGGACACTACAAAGGCAGGTTCTTTAAGGTAAGGAGGTGATCCAACCGCAGGTTCCCCTACGGTTACCTTGTTACGACTTCACCCCAGTCATGAATCACAAAGTGGTAAGCGCCCTCCCGAAGGTTAAGCTACCTACTTCTTTTGCAACCCACTCCCATGGTGTGACGGGCGGTGTGTACAAGGCCCGGGAACGTATTCACCGTGGCATTCTGATCCACGATTACTAGCGATTCCGACTTCATGGAGTCGAGTTGCAGACTCCAATCCGGACTACGACATACTTTATGAGGTCCGCTTGCTCTCGCGAGGTCGCTTCTCTTTGTATATGCCATTGTAGCACGTGTGTAGCCCTGGTCGTAAGGGCCATGATGACTTGACGTCATCCCCACCTTCCTCCAGTTTATCACTGGCAGTCTCCTTTGAGTTCCCGGCCGGACCGCTGGCAACAAAGGATAAGGGTTGCGCTCGTTGCGGGACTTAACCCAACATTTCACAACACGAGCTGACGACAGCCATGCAGCACCTGTCTCACGGTTCCCGAAGGCACTAAGGCATCTCTGCCAAATTCCGTGGATGTCAAGACCAGGTAAGGTTCTTCGCGTTGCATCGAATTAAACCACATGCTCCACCGCTTGTGCGGGCCCCCGTCAATTCATTTGAGTTTTAACCTTGCGGCCGTACTCCCCAGGCGGTCGACTTAACGCGTTAGCTCCGGAAGCCACGCCTCAAGGGCACAACCTCCAAGTCGACATCGTTTACGGCGTGGACTACCAGGGTATCTAATCCTGTTTGCTCCCCACGCTTTCGCACCTGAGCGTCAGTCTTTGTCCAGGGGGCCGCCTTCGCCACCGGTATTCCTCCAGATCTCTACGCATTTCACCGCTACACCTGGAATTCTACCCCCCTCTACAAGACTCAAGCCTGCCAGTTTCGAATGCAGTTCCCAGGTTGAGCCCGGGGATTTCACATCCGACTTGACAAACCGCCTGCGTGCGCTTTACGCCCAGTAATTCCGATTAACGCTTGCACCCTCCGTATTACCGCGGCTGCTGGCACGGAGTTAGCCGGTGCTTCTTCTGCGGGTAACGTCAATCGCTGTGGTTATTAACCACAACGCCTTCCTCCCCGCTGAAAGTACTTTACAACCCGAAGGCCTTCTTCATACACGCGGCATGGCTGCATCAGGCTTGCGCCCATTGTGCAATATTCCCCACTGCTGCCTCCCGTAGGAGTCTGGACCGTGTCTCAGTTCCAGTGTGGCTGGTCATCCTCTCAGACCAGCTAGGGATCGTCGCCTTGGTGAGCCATTACCTCACCAACAAGCTAATCCCATCTGGGCACATCCGATGGCAAGAGGCCCGAAGGTCCCCCTCTTTGGTCTTGCGACATTATGCGGTATTAGCTACCGTTTCCAGTAGTTATCCCCCTCCATCGGGCAGTTTCCCAGACATTACTCACCCGTCCGCCACTCGTCACCCGAGAGCAAGCTCTCTGTGCTACCGTTCGACTTGCATGTGTTAGGCCTGCCGCCAGCGTTCAATCTGAGCCATGATCAAACTCTTCAATTTAAAAGTTTGATGCTCGTAGAATTAAACTTCGTAATGAATTACGTGTTCACTCTGTGAGACTTGGTATTCATTTATCGTCCGAGGACGTTAAGAATCCATGTCACTTTGAGTGCCCACACAGATTGTCTGATAAATTGTTAAAGAGCAGTGCAACGCGGCTTTCGCTCACCGTTGCGAGGTGGCGTATATTACGCTTTCCTCTTTCAGAGTCAACCCGTTATTTCAGGATTTTTCTCTTCAACCGACCCGGCTATTTGTGTGAAGTGATTCACATCCGCCGTGTCGATGGAGGCGCATTATAGGCAGCCCACGATGAATGACAAGCGAAAAAATGCATTTTTATTTCAACCGCTCATCTTTTCATCATAACGGTTACTTTTGTTGCTTTTTAATAGCCGCAGGCAGGTCCGCAAGGCTATTAATCACCCAATCTGCCGCATTTTCCGCCTCTGGCGTGACAGGCTTGCCGGTACGCACCAGTACTTTCGTTCCCACATCAGCTGCGGCAGCGGCCTGCATATCTTCGAGTTTGTCACCCACCATATAAGAAGCAGACATATCAATGTGCAGATAGTCTCGAGCAGAAATAAGCATGCCCGGATGTGGTTTACGGCAGTCACACACCTGGCGGAACTCTTCTACCGTCCCCTGAGGGTGGTGCGGGCAATAGTAGATACCATCCAGCTCGACATCGCGATCGGCCAGCGACCAGTCCATCCATTCGGTGAGCGTTTCAAATTGCGCTTCGGTGAATTTACCGCGCGCGATACCGGACTGATTGGTCACAACCACCAGCGCGAAACCCATAGTTTTCAGTTCGCGCATGGCGTCAATGACACCGTCTATAAATTCGAAGTTATCAATTTCGTGCACATAACCGTGGTCGACATTAATAGTGCCATCACGGTCGAGGAAAATTGCGGGTACTGATTTTGCCACCGGGTTGCTCCTGAAAAAGGCATGTGGGCCTAGTATCTCATGTTTCACCGCACAGGAAAGTGCTCATCGCGCAGGGTTCGATTGATTTAGACGTCTGGATGCCTTAACATCCGCCTTGTTTACGGTCATCACCCGTAACAGGCAGAACAAAATGCCACGGCTAACTCTCATACGATAAAAATAATCTGATGATTAAACTTTCCAATATAACCAAAGTATTCCAGCAGGGAACTCGCACCATTCAGGCGTTGAACAATGTCAGCCTGCATGTTCCTGCCGGGCAAATTTATGGCGTCATTGGTGCCTCTGGCGCCGGTAAAAGTACGCTTATTCGCTGCGTTAACCTGCTTGAGCGCCCGTCCCAGGGTAGCGTCCAGGTTGACGGCCAGGAGCTGACAGCCCTTTCAGAAGCACAACTCACTAAAGCTCGCCGCCAGATTGGCATGATCTTCCAGCACTTTAATTTACTCTCTTCCCGCACCGTGTTTGGTAATGTTGCATTGCCACTTGAACTGGATAACACGCCGCGCGAAGAGATTAACCGTCGCGTCAAAGAATTGCTGGACCTGGTTGGACTGGGCGACAAGCACGACAGCTATCCGGCGAATCTGTCCGGTGGTCAAAAACAGCGTGTGGCCATTGCCCGCGCACTGGCGAGCAACCCGAAAGTACTGCTTTGTGATGAAGCCACCAGCGCGCTGGATCCGGCAACCACGCGTTCCATTCTGGAGTTGTTGAAAGACATCAACCGTCGCCTGGGCCTGACGATTCTGCTCATTACCCACGAAATGGATGTCGTAAAACGCATTTGCGACTGCGTTGCCGTCATCAGTAATGGTGAACTGATTGAACAGGACACAGTAAGTGAAGTGTTCTCTCATCCCAAAACGCCGCTGGCACAGCAGTTTATTCAGTCAACGTTGCACCTGGATATCCCTGAGGATTACCAGCAGCGCCTGAAAGATCAGCCACTGGCAGGCAGCGTGCCGATGTTACGCATGGAATTCACCGGTCAATCGGTCGATGCCCCACTGCTTTCGGAGACCGCACGCCGCTATAACGTGAACAACAATATTATCAGTGCGCAGATGGATTACGCCGGTGGCGTGAAATTCGGCATTATGCTGACAGAAATGCACGGCGAGCCGCAGGATACGCAAGCCGCTATTGCCTGGCTTAAGGAACACCATGTGAAAGTAGAGGTGCTGGGTTATGTCTGAGGCAATGATGTGGCTACTGGCGCGTGGCGTCTGGGAAACGCTGGCAATGACCTTCGTATCCGGTTTCTTCGGTTTTGTGCTGGGTCTTCCGGTTGGCGTGCTGCTCTATGTCTCGCGTCCTGGACAAATTTCGGAGAATGCAAAACTCTACCGTACCATTTCGGCGCTGGTGAATATTTTCCGTTCGATCCCGTTCATTATTTTACTGGTCTGGATGATCCCATTCACCCGTATTATCGTGGGAACGTCCATCGGTCTGCAGGCAGCGATTGTGCCTCTGACCGTCGGTGCAGCACCTTTTATTGCCCGTATGGTGGAAAACGCCCTGTTGGAAATCCCGACCGGCCTGATTGAAGCCTCCCGCGCAATGGGCGCAACCCCGATGCAGATCATCCGTAAGGTGCTACTGCCGGAAGCACTGCCGGGTCTGGTCAATGCAGCAACCATTACCCTGATTACCCTGGTGGGTTATTCCGCAATGGGTGGTGCCGTGGGCGCTGGCGGTCTGGGGCAGATTGGCTACCAGTACGGTTATATTGGCTATAACGCCATTGTGATGAATACCGTCCTGGCGCTGCTGGTGATTCTGGTTTACTTAATTCAGTTTGCAGGCGATCGTATCGTTCGCTCTGTTACGCATAAATAACGTTGCTCACAACACAACGACTCTGAAAGAAAGGAAAAAACACATGGCTTTTAAATTCAAGACCTTTGCGGCAGTGGGTGCCCTGATTGGTTCTCTGGCTCTGGTAGGTTGTGGTCAGGACGAAAAGAATCCGAACCACATTAAAGTCGGCGTCATCGTCGGTGCTGAACAGCAGGTTGCCGAAGTTGCACAGAAAGTCGCGAAAGAGAAATACGGTCTGGACGTTGAGCTGGTAACCTTTAATGACTACGTTCTGCCGAACGAAGCGCTGAGCAAAGGCGACATCGATGCGAACGCCTTCCAGCACAAACCGTACCTGGATCAGCAGATCAAAGATCGTGGCTATAAACTGGTTGCTGTTGGCAATACCTTTGTTTACCCGATCGCAGGCTACTCCAAAAAAATTAAATCTATCGATGAATTGCAGGAAGGCGCTCAGGTCGCTGTACCGAACGATCCGACTAACCTTGGCCGCTCCCTGCTGCTGTTGCAGAAACAGGGTCTGATCAAACTGAAAGATGGTGTTGGCCTGCTGCCGACCGCTCTGGATATTACAGAGAACCCGAAAAACCTGAAAATTGTTGAGCTGGAAGCCCCGCAACTGCCGCGCTCACTGGACGATGCACAAATCGCGCTGGCCGTTATTAACACCACCTACGCCAGCCAGATCAATCTGACGCCAGCAAAAGATGGTATCTTTGTCGAAGATAAAGACTCTCCGTACGTTAACCTGATCGTTACCCGCGAAGACAACAAAGACGCAGAAAACGTGAAGAAATTCGTTCAGGCCTATCAGTCTGACGAAGTCTACGAAGCAGCGAACAAAGTCTTCAATGGCGGTGCGGTGAAAGGCTGGTAATCCGGCCCGTCAGCAATATCCTTCAGGACGGGCTCATGCCCGTCTTGTCATTTGTGCAAGCTCCTGATTCAATAAGCGGCGTTAAGATCATTTTTTGAGGATATATTATGCGTGCTTTACCGATCTGTTTTTTAGCACTCATGCTGAGCGGCTGTTCAATGCTAAGCAGATCTCCTGTCGAACCTGTTCAAAGCACAGCAACCCCGCCTAAAACAGAACCAGCAAAACCGAAACCGCCGCGTCCGACTCCGGTTCGAATCATTACCAATGCTGAAGATTTGGTGGGTAAACCGTTCCGTGATTTAGGTGAAGTGACCGGTGACTCTTGCCAGGCAACCAATCAGGATTCCCCACCGAACATCCCGACCGCCCGTAAACGCATGCAAATCAACGCATCAAAAATGAAAGCGAATGCGGTTCTGCTCCACAGCTGTGAAATCACCAGCGGCACGCCGGGTTGCTACCGTCAGGCTGTATGCGTAGGTTCAGCGCTGAACGTCACGGCGAAATGACCACATTTGCCATCGAGCAGATAGGCGTCATCCGCTCCCCCTATAAAGAAAAGTTTGCCGTTCCCCGCCAGCCAGGTCTGGTTAAACACGGAGGCGGCGAACTTCATCTGCTGCCTCCCTATAATCAGGCCGAAGCCGTACGCGGGCTTGAGGCGTTCAGCCATCTCTGGATTGTGTTCATTTTCCACCAGACGATGGCTGGCGGCTGGCGTCCTACGGTACGCCCTCCCCGGCTAGGGGGGAATGCGCGGATGGGGGTTTTTGCCACGCGCTCAACCTTCCGTCCTAATCCGATTGGCATGTCTTTGGTGGAGCTTAAAGGCATTCACTGCGAGAAAGAGCGTGTCATTTTGCAACTGGGCAGTCTTGATCTTATCGACGGCACGCCCGTCGTGGATATCAAACCCTATTTACCCTTTGCTGAGGCTCTGCCGCATGCCAGCGCCAGTTATGCGCAGCAGGCCCCCGTCGCGGAGATGGCGGTGTACTTCACGCCGGAGCTCGAAGCGGCATTTCCACAGTTAGAAAAGCGTTACCCGCAGCTAAGATCGTTTATTATTGACGTCCTGGCGCAGGACCCGCGCCCGGCATACCGAAAAGATGAGGAAATGGGGAAAACGTACGCGGTCTTGTTGCTGGATTTCAACGTGCGCTGGCGCGTGACCACTGCAGGTTTTGAAGTGTTTGCGCTGGAAGGCCGTTAATTTATCCTCCCTCTACTTTTGGCATCTCTTTCTCGCTGGTAAACTGAATCACTTTTTTTGAATCAGGCTCCTTTTGAGTCTGTTCCAATCGTCCAAATGGAACCGTAACAACATGCGTACTAGCCAATACCTGCTCTCCACTCTGAAGGAGACACCTGCCGACGCCGAAGTCATCAGCCATCAGTTGATGTTGCGCGCCGGGATGATTCGCAAGCTGGCCTCCGGGTTGTATACCTGGCTGCCGACCGGCGTGCGCGTCCTGAAAAAAGTCGAAAACATCGTGCGTGAAGAGATGAACAACGCCGGTGCGATTGAGGTGTTAATGCCGGTCGTTCAGCCTTCTGAACTGTGGCAAGAGAGTGGTCGTTGGGAGCAGTACGGCCCGGAACTGCTGCGTATTTCTGACCGTGGCGAGCGTCCGTTCGTACTCGGCCCGACTCACGAAGAAGTGATCACCGATCTGATTCGTAACGAGCTCAGCTCATACAAACAGCTGCCGCTGAACTTCTTCCAGATCCAGACCAAGTTCCGTGACGAAGTACGTCCGCGTTTCGGCGTGATGCGTTCCCGTGAATTCCTGATGAAAGATGCCTACTCTTTCCATACTTCTCAGGAATCGCTGCAGGAAACCTACGACGCGATGTATGCCGCCTACAGCAAAATCTTTACCCGCATCGGGCTGGAGTTCCGCCCGGTTCAGGCAGATACCGGCTCTATCGGTGGTAGCGCGTCTCATGAGTTCCAGGTACTGGCGCAAAGCGGTGAAGATGACATCGTTTTCTCTGATACCTCTGACTATGCCGCCAACATCGAACTGGCAGAAGCTGTGGCGCCGAAGGCACCGCGTGCGGCGGCAACTCAGGAGATGACGCTGGCTGATACGCCGAACGCGAAAACCATCGCCGAGCTGGTTGAACAGTTCAACCTGCCGATTGAAAAAACCGTCAAGACACTACTGGTCAAAGCCGTTGAAGGCAGCAACTACCCGCTGGTCGCCCTGCTGGTACGTGGCGATCACGAACTGAACGAAGTAAAAGCCGAAAAACTGGCGCAGGTTGCCAGCCCGCTGACTTTCGCGACCGAAGCTGAAATTCGCGCCGTGGTAAATGCGGGTCCGGGTTCGCTGGGGCCGGTAAACATGCCGATTCCGGTCGTTATCGACCGTACCGTTGCGGCAATGAGCGATTTTGCCGCTGGCGCTAACATTGATGGTAAACACTACTTCGGTATCAACTGGGACCGCGATGTAGCCACGCCGGAAATTGCCGATATCCGTAACGTGGTTGCCGGCGACCCAAGCCCGGACGGTCAGGGGACGCTTCTGATCAAACGCGGTATCGAAGTGGGTCACATCTTCCAGTTAGGTACCAAATACTCTGAAGCGCTGAAGGCGTCCGTTCAGGGTGAAGATGGTCGTAACCAGATCCTGACCATGGGCTGCTACGGTATCGGGGTAACGCGTGTTGTGGCTGCGGCGATTGAACAGAACTTCGATGACCGCGGTATTGTATGGCCAGAAGCGATTGCACCGTTCCAGGTGGCCATTCTGCCCATGAACATGCACAAATCTTACCGTGTTCAGGAACTGGCAGAGAAGCTCTATAATGAACTTCGCGCACAGGGTATCGACGTGCTGATGGACGACCGTAAAGAGCGTCCGGGTGTGATGTTCGCTGATATGGAGCTGATCGGTATTCCGCACACCATCGTGCTGGGCGACCGTAACCTCGACAACGACGATATCGAATACAAATATCGTCGCACTGGCGAAAAACAGATGATCAAGACGGGTGATATCCTGAATTACCTTGTCAGCGCCATCAAGGGCTAACAGTAAAAAGCCTCGCAAATGCGAGGCTTTTTTTATTGGTGATTACAATCTTTGCCCGCTATAAATTTCGCGTTTTTATCCGCCACCAGCGTCTTCTCCATCGCACCGTTATCCGTTTTCGGCTGTAGCGCGAAATGTCCTTCCACCTCCAGCAATACCGGCTGCGAAGCCTGACCTGCCGCTGCTTTATATTGCTGTTCGAGCCGCACATCATTGCTGACCGCAATCCGTTTGCCCGTCATACAATCAGCGAACTCCGCCACACCAGCAGTACGCGAATACATGCCACGCATCGCCATCGGCGTTGTCGGTAAGGTCGCCGTGACAGGCTGCAAGACATAATTTAGCTGTGAGCGAATCGGGTTCCCTTCACGATCCAGCATTTCCAGCGCACTGCCTTTCGCACGGAAGTAAAGTTTCTCGCCACTTGCATCTGTCAGCACCAGCTTGTCCGCAGTGCGTGCCCATCGCCCGTAGGAGGCAAAATTTGATGGCGCTTTGCCACCCTGATAGCCCTGATTCATCACCCAGGTGCCATCTTTTTCAAGGAACAGTGAGGTTTCGATGCCTTCACAATCTGCGCACGGCAGAATACCGCGCCAGCTCTGTTGCATTGGCTTGAGCTTTTCAGCCCGCACGGGGGAGACTGATTCCACCTCTCCCCGATTGTTGCACCCCATCAGCGCAAAGAGTGTCATTGCCACAGCCAAAGATACAATCGCTTTATTCACTCTTTCTTCCTTATGAACAGTTCTTATCTCGTCCGTCACTCCTGTGGGCGACGAACCTTCCCTCGTAGCGCTTTTACAGAAGATTTCTGCGCTTTTCCTGCCAGACGCCGCTCTTTCGATGCCCGTGTTGGACGGGTGGCCCGACGGCTTTTTTGCACCACCGTCAGTTCCCTGATTAACGCCACCAGCCGGGCAATCGCCGCTTCGCGATTCATATCCTGGCTGCGGTACTCCTGCGCCTTGATGATAACGACCCCGTCGGCCGTTAAGAGATGATGTGTCGCTGCCAGCAGCTTCTCTTTATAAAACTCGGGCAAACTAGACGCACGAATATCAAAACGCAGATGGATCGCCGTAGAGGCCTTATTTACATGCTGCCCGCCCGCCCCTTGCGCGCGAATCGCCGTAATCTCCAATTCTTCATCAGGAATGCTGACCTGGCGGGATATCTCAATCATGCGTGCTGTTGCCAGGTTGCCAGGTGGATTTCCAGATTGGTTTGAGTGTCGCTCAGCCAGATAGTTCCTTCCTGGAGAGTAGCTTGCAGTGACATTGTCCGCTCCGCCAGTCCACTCAGCATTGCCAGTTGCTCATCATCCAGGTACCAGATACTCAGATTTTTAAACCCAGCGAGTTTGCTCTGGTTCTGCTGCCACCAGATTTGTGCCGCACGCGAGTTATAGGTGAATAGCGCCACCTCTTTCGACTGCGAACAGGCCTTCTTGATGCGCCGTTCGTCCGGCAATCCGAGTTCGATCCACAGATCGATACCCAGATGATCGTTGCGCAGCCACACTTCGGGCTCGTCATCCGCACACAGCCCACGTGTGAACTGTAGCCGTTCATCGGCGAATTTAATCCATGCCAACAGGCGCAGCATCATGCGCTCCTGCGTCTCGGAAGGATGACGGGCAAGAGTCAATGTGGCATCGAGAAATTGATTCCGGTCTAAATCCGCCACATTCACAGTAGCTTTATAAATGGTTGCTTTGAGCGCCATACCGCCTCCTTTGCATAACAGCGGCTATTGTAGCGAATAAAGCTATAACGTGCTGTTATCTCTTAATCTGCGGTTAATTCATCACTCTGATAATGACCCGTCGGGTATGGTATAGTCACCTTGCTAAACAGAGTTAATCTTCGTAGGCTTAATGGTATCTCACAGTAAAGCCAGGGTGCTGACAGGAGGACGTGTGGGAAATTATTGTGAGTTAATACGCCAGCGGTATGCGGAAATTGCCAGCGGAGACTTAGGGTATATCCCGGATGCGTTGGGGTGCGTATTGAAAGTTTTGAATGAAGTGGCTTCGGACGATGCCGTTTCAGAGTCGGTCAGGGAAAAGGCGGCGTATGCTGCCGCGAACTTACTGGTGAGCGATTATGTCAATGAATGATACCTATCAACCCATCAATTGCGACGACTATGACAACCTGGAACTCGCCTGTCAGCATCATCTCCTACTGACGCTCGAGCTCAAAGATGGCGAAACTTTGCAGGCAAAGGCCAGCGATTTAGTATCTCGCAAAAATGTGGAATATTTGGTTGTTGAAATTGCAGGAACAACGCGCGAACTGCGTCTCGACAAAATTGCCAGCTTTAGTCATCCGGAAATCGGCACCGTCGTGGTGAGCGAATCCTGACAGCACTTTCGGGCAGCGCTGACTGCCCGTTACTTCTGCCACATTATCCGTACGCCAGGCTGCCCATTTTCTGCTTTCCCCTCCTGCGTGACAAACACGCCTGCCGCAGCAATCAGCGATTCACCGTAAAACAGTAGTGGTGTTGTATCACGACGCCAGGGTGCCACGCCCAACTCCTGCCAGATCTTTTTAAGTTTACGACCACCGTTACGCCCCTGGATGTGCAAAGTTCCCGTCGCCTGAAAGCGTACCGATACCACTTCGTCAGCGCCCGGTGGACGCAGCTCCTCGCCCGGCACAAGCCGCAGAACGCCAAGCCTATCCGGCAATGTCAGCGGCAAAAAAGGATCCGTCCATTGCAGAACTTTTTCGCGTTGACCCGCAAGCACTTTAACCCACCACAAATAACCCTGATAACGGCGGATATCATGATCGCCAAGGCGCAAGCATGGCGCTGCATCCTCTCTGGCTAACGCCACCTCTTGCCAGACCCGTAGCAACATTTCCCGGGAAGGCATCGGCGCCTGCTGCGCGGAAAGCCAACGCCGTAAGATAGCGGCACGCCGTGCCGCACTTAACGTTTCCAGCGCCGCAATCGACAGCCCACCGTCACGGTGCGTCGCCGCCGCAAGCTCATCTGCCAGCAGTTCATCCAGCAATTGCTCCTGCTCGCCGCACAAGGCCGCGCTCCGGGCGACCGCATCGGCAAAATGCGGCCAGCGGGCATTCAATGCAGGCAGAACGCGTAAACGCAGGAAGTTGCGGTCATAGGCATCATCAGCATTACTCTCGTCTTCAATCCATGACAAGCCATGCTGCTGAGCCCAGCGAAGAAGGGCTTCGCGTGTTTCGTTCAACAACGGTCTGAGGAGCATAGTATCGGCAAACGGCAGCGTTTCCGGCATACCCGCAAGACCGGCCGGACCACTCCCCCGTTTAAGCGCCAGTAAAAACGTCTCGCACTGGTCATCAAGATGCTGGGCGGTGAGCAGCAATTCTCCGGGGACTAACGCCTGAGTAAAGGCGGCATAGCGGGCTTTTCTCGCCTGCGCTTCAATTCCATTGCCTTCATCCACCAGTTGTACCCGATGAACAACAAGCGGCACCTGCCAGCCATCGCAGACCTGCTGACAATGAGCAGCCCAGGCATCCGCATTGGGGCTTAATCCGTGGTGAATATGAATCGCGCGCAGGGAAATGTCCAGCTGCTGATGACGCCACTGCACCAGACGGTGCAACAGTACTGTCGAATCGAGCCCGCCGCTAAACGCCACCAAAAACTGGCGTTGATGGTCAGGCAAGCGAGAAAGTAAGGGCATGATCATGGCATTAACCGAAACGGAAATCATGCCCGGCACGTTACCGGGCATTCCTGTGACTGGCAAGGCTTACTGCTGATAGAGTTCCAGCGGAAGGTTGTCAGGATCTTTAAAAAAGGTAAAGCGCTTACCGGTGTAAGGGTCAACACGAATCGCTTCGCACGAAACATTGTGCGCTTGCAGGTGAGCAACCGCCTGATCGATATCCACAACGCTAAAGGCCAGATGACGCAATCCGCAGGCTTCCGGACCACTCGGACGAGCTGGCGGAAAGGGAAACGAAAACAACTCAATGACATACTGGCCATTCAGCGCCAGGTCTCCTTTCCAGGAGTCACGCTCTTCACGATAAACTTCGCTTTGCAGCGTAAAACCCAGGATATCGCAATAGAATGCTTTACTCTTTACATAATCCGTTGCGATGATGGCGATGTGATGTACCTGTTTTAAACCCAGCATAATGTCTCCTTTTGTCTTTGCGCACGTTACCGTTGTGACAGGTAACCCGCAAGAGGCTACGGTCTTTTTAAGACACGTACCCAATAGACGCCATCTTCTCCCCGCTTCGCGCCATGGATATCCGTTTCAAACCCCGGATAGTGCCGCCCTATCGCACAGAGCATTAACAGGAAATCCAAAACCGAGCGGCTTGCCTCGGTGATCATCTCCCCTGGCATCAATAACGGCACGCCCGGCGGGTAAGGTAAGATCATATTGGCGGAGATACGTCCGGTAAGCCTTTCCAGTTCAATAGTTTCAACATCTCCACGGATTTGCTGCTGCCACGCCTGATGCGGCGTCAGCTTCATTTCCGGCAACACATCAAACGCCCGCAGCATCAGTTGCGGCAGATCGTGCTGGCGGATCAATTTATGGATGCCCTGCGCAAGATCCTGGATCCGCATATTGCGGTAGAAGTCGGGATCTTCGGCATACAGATCCGGCAGCATGTTCTTCACGCGTAAATTGAGATCGTAGGCACGCTTGAACTCCATTAACCCACGCAGCAGGCCCATGGCACGGGTTTTGTCGATCCCGATACTGAACAGGAACAACAGATTGTAAGGACCCGTTTTTTCAACTACCACGCCGCGCTCATCAAGAAACTTCGCCACCAGCGCCGCCGGGATCCCCTCTTCACTCATATTGCCTTGTTCATCCATACCCGGCGTCAGAATAGTCACTTTGACCGGGTCGAGGAACATGTGGTCTTCGTCAGCATCGCGGAAGCCGTGCCAGCTTTCTCCCGGCGCTACCGGCCAGCAATCGGCCTCATTGATCTCCTCGGGCTGCCAGATATCAAAGAACCAGCCATCGGCTTCATCTTTTAACCGCTGCACCTCTTTGCGGAAATGCAAAGCGCGCTCAACCGAACGGTTAATCAGCCGTTTACCGGGGTTACCGCGCAACATAGCCGCCGCGGTCTCAATGGAAGCCACCAGCGGATAGCTTGGCGAGGTGGAGGTGTGCATCATAAAGGCTTCGTTGAAAGTATCTTCGTCATACTCACCTTTCACATGGATAAGCGAGGCCTGCGAAAACGCCGCCAGCATTTTGTGCGTCGATTGCGTTTCGAAAATCACTTTCCCCGGTACCCGCTCACCGCTCATGCCGCTCTTCCCGGCATAAATCGGATGAAAGTTGGTGTACGGCACCCAGGCTGAATCGAAATGAATAGAAGGCACATCCAGCGTTTTTTTTATCCAGTCAGTGTTGTATAGCAGCCCATCGTAAGTGGAATTGGTGATAACCGCATGCACCGGCCAGGTTGCACCTGCGGTTGCAGCAATCTTTTGTTCAATGCTGGCATGGGTGAATTCCCGACGCGGAATACCGCCCAGGATCCCCAGCGCGTTACGTCCCGGCTTTAACCACAGCGGCGTAACGTCGCTCATCATTAACAGATGGGCCAGTGACTTGTGGCAATTGCGATCAATCAGCAGCGTACTGCCCACCGGTGCGGCGTACATACCCACAATTTTATTGGAGGTGGAGGTGCCGTTGGTGACCATATAACTTTGCTCAGCGCCAAAGGTGCGGGCGATATACTCCTCAGCTTCCAGATGCGGCCCGCTATGGTCCAGAAGCGAGCCCAGTTCAGTGACCGAGATAGACACATCCGCTTTTAGCGTGTTGCCGCCGAAGAAATCATAAAACAGGCAGCCAACCGGGCTTTTCAGGTAGGCCGTACCCGCCATGTGGCCTGGCGTGCAGAAGGTGTATTTTCCTTCTTTCACATAGGTAAAGAGCGCTTTGGTAAAGGGCGGCGTGATGTTATCGAGATACTCTTTTGTGTACTGCCCGATACGTGTTGCAATGTCATCGGCCATCCCCAGGGCATATTCAAAAAACCACAGCGCCATCCGCATATCTTGTGCGCTGACATCCAGCGTCGAATGGGTGTTAATAAAGGCATAAAGGGGAAGATATTCGTTAAGCTGGTTGATATCGCTGCATAAATCGAGCGTGTACTCGTCCCAGTCGAAAATGACGCCGCAGATACGCGGATTGTGTTCGATAAATTTCAGCAGGTCGCTGCTGTTTTGTGGCCAGATTATCTGAAACCCTTGCGCCAGGAGCGCCTTCTCAAGCTCCTTGATCGGCTCATCTTTATAAAAGACGCCGTGCGGCCCCATGATGGCAATAATGTTCACGGTTACCTCCTGAAAAAAACCTAAGTTAATCATAGCTGAGGTAAACAGAGGGTATAAAAAAAGCCACAACACTGTGTGGCTTTTCAGAATGATCGTTCAATACTTATCAGGCGTAACCGTAGCTCATCAGACGCTGATAACGGCGATTACGCAGATCGTCTTTGCTCAGCACGTCCAGATCCGCCAGATCCGCAATCAACTGCGCTTTCAGAGAGGCCGCGATGGCTTCCGGGTTACGGTGTGCGCCGCCTAACGGTTCCGGAATGATCGAGTCGATCAGTTTCAACTCTTTCAGACGCGGTGCAATGATACCCATTGCGTCGGCAGCCAATGGTGCTTTGTCTGCGCTTTTCCACAGAATGGACGCACAGCCTTCCGGCGAGATAACGGAATAGGTGCTGTATTGCAGCATATTCACTTTGTCACCCACGCCAATGGCCAGCGCACCGCCAGAACCACCTTCGCCGATAACGGTACAAATGACCGGTACGCTCAGACGGGACATTTCACGCAGATTACGCGCGATCGCCTCAGATTGACCACGCTCTTCCGCGCCCACGCCAGGGTATGCGCCTGGGGTGTCGATAAAGGTAATGATCGGCATATTGAAACGTTCAGCCATTTCCATCAGGCGCAGCGCTTTGCGATACCCTTCCGGTGCCGGCATACCAAAATTGCGGCGAATTTTTTCTTTGGTTTCACGTCCTTTCTGGTGGCCGATAATCATCACCGGGCGACCGTCAAGGCGAGCGATACCACCGACGATGGCTTTGTCGTCCGCATAAGCGCGGTCGCCAGCCAGCTCGTCGAATTCATCAAATGCGAGGCGGACATAATCCAGGGTGTATGGACGCAGCGGATGGCGTGCCAACTGAGCGACTTGCCATGCACCAAGATCGGCAAAGATTTTGCGCGTCAGCTCTACGCTTTTTTCACGCAGACGATGCACTTCTTCATCGATGTTAATATCCAGTTTTTCATCCTGACGACTTACTGACGTCAGAGAATCGATTTTCGCTTCCAGCTCGGCAATCGGCTGTTCGAAATCAAGGAAATTCAGACTCATAGTATTCCTGTATTAGTCAAACTCCAGTTCCACCTGCTCCGAACCAATGAGGCCACGGAGATCGTTTAATAAACGATCGCTCGGAGAGACACGCCACGTTGCGCCGAAACGTAATCGTGCACGTGCATCCGCCCTCTGATAGTAGAGATGTACTGGAATGGTCCCCGAGCGATGGGGTTCCAGAGACTGACGGAGTCGGTTCAAAAGCTGGTCATCAATTTGCCTGTCCGTCAGCGAGATAGCAAGCCCGCGCGCATATTTTTCACGAGCTTCGTCAATGTCCATCACTTCGCGGGCGGTCATTTTAAGCCCCCCGCTGAAGTCATCAAAGCTGACCTGTCCGCTGACGATCAGTATGCGGTCTTTTTCCAGCAGTTGCTGATATTTGTCCAGGGCGTCCGTGAACAACATCACTTCCAGGCGCCCGGAACGGTCATCCAAAGTACAGATGCCAATACGATTGCCGCGCTTGGTGACCATAACCCGCGCAGCAATCACCAGCCCCGCCGCCGTGGTGACCTTGCCACGTTCGGTCGGGTGCATGTCTTTTAGTCGGTAGCCACCGACGTAACGATCGATCTCTTTCAAATACTGGGTGATCGGATGCCCGGTCAGGTACAGCCCCAGGGTTTCACGTTCACCGTCCAGCACCACTTGCTCTGGCCACGGCTGGCAACTGGCGTAAGACTGTTCCACCTGTTCGGGTTCTTCTGCCAGGACACCGAACATATCCGCCTGACCAATCGCTTCCGCTTTCGCATGCTGATCGGCGGCTTTCAACGCGTCGGCCAGTGAGTTCATCAGCGCGGCACGATGCGGCCCAAGGCGGTCAAACGCCCCGGACATTATCAGTTTTTCCAGCACCCGGCGATTGAGTTTTTTGGTGTCGGTACGAGCGCAGAGATCAAACAGTTCCCGGAAATAACCGCCGTTATTACGAGCCTCGAGGATCGCTTCAATCGGGCCTTCACCCACGCCCTTGATAGCCCCAATGCCGTAAACAATTTCACCGTCGTCATTCACGTGAAAATGGTACAGACCAGAGTTGATATCCGGCGGCAGGATCTTGAGCCCCATGCGCCAGCATTCGTCCACCAGGCCGACCACCTTCTCAGTGTTGTCCATATCGGCGGTCATTACCGCCGCCATAAACTCTGCCGGATAGTGCGCTTTCAGCCACAGCGTCTGGTATGAGACTAAAGCATAGGCAGCAGAGTGCGATTTGTTAAATCCGTACCCGGCGAATTTCTCCACCAGGTCGAAGATTTTCATCGCCAGCTCGCCGTCAACGCCGTTTTTCTTCGCCCCTTCTTCGAAGGTCCCGCGCTGTTTGGCCATCTCCTCCGGCTTTTTCTTACCCATCGCACGACGCAGCATGTCCGCGCCGCCGAGGGTATAGCCAGAAAGCACCTGGGCTATCTGCATCACCTGTTCCTGATACAAGATGATGCCATAGGTCGGCTCCAGTACTGGTTTCAGACTCTCATGCTGCCACTGCACGTCCGGGTAGGAAATCTCTTCGCGCCCGTGCTTACGGTCGATAAAGTTATCCACCATTCCCGATTGCAGTGGGCCCGGACGGAACAAGGCCACCAGGGCTATCATATCTTCGAAACAGTCAGGCTGCAGACGCTTGATCAAGTCTTTCATGCCGCGGGATTCAAGCTGGAATACCGCTGTGGTTTCCGAGCGCTGCAGCATGTCGAAGCTTTTCTTGTCATCGAGCGGGATAGCGGCGATATCAAGCGGTGGTTCGCCGTTCTTCTCACGACGAGCGTTGATCATCTCCAGCGCCCAGTTGATGATGGTGAGCGTACGCAGCCCCAGGAAGTCGAACTTCACGAGACCCGCGTATTCCACGTCGTTCTTATCAAACTGGGTGACCGGATGTTGCCCCGCCTCATCACAATAGAGCGGTGCAAAATCGGTGATTTTGGTCGGCGCGATAACCACACCACCAGCGTGTTTACCGGCGTTACGCGTGACGCCTTCCAGCTTACGCGCCATATCAATTAGCGCCCTGACTTCCTCGTCAGCCTCGTAGATTTCTGGCAGTTGCGGTTCCGCTTCAAAGGCTTTCGCCAACGTCATACCAGGATCGGGTGGAATCAGCTTAGAAATACGATCCACAAAGCCGTACGGGTGCCCCAGCACGCGGCCTACGTCGCGAATAACCGCTTTTGCCGCCATCGTACCGAAGGTGATGATCTGCGATACCGCTTCACGCCCGTACATATCTGCTACGTGCTCGATAACCTGATCGCGTTTTTCCATACAGAAGTCGACGTCAAAGTCGGGCATGGAGACACGTTCCGGGTTAAGGAAACGTTCGAACAGCAGGTCGAATTCCAGTGGGTCGAGGTCGGTAATTTTCAGCGCATAGGCTACCAGCGAACCCGCACCGGAGCCTCGCCCCGGACCTACCGGCACACCGTTATCTTTCGACCACTGGATAAATTCCATAACGATAAGGAAGTAGCCCGGGAACCCCATCTGGTTAATAACCTGAAGTTCAATATCCAGACGTTCATCATACTCAGGGCGTTTCTCTTTACGGACCGCCTCATCCGGGAAAAGGAATGCCAGACGCTCTTCCAGACCCTCTTTCGACTTCGCGACAAGAAAATCTTCGGTGGTCATATCCCCGGTCGGAAACTGGGGCAGGAAGTACTCGCCCAGACGCACCGTGACGTTACAACGTTTGGCGATTTCTACCGTGTTTTCGAGCGCTTCCGGGATATCAGAGAAAAGCTCACACATCTCGTCTTCGCTGCGCATATATTGCTGCGCAGAGTAATTACGCGGACGCTTGGGGTCATCAAGGGTAAAGCCGTCGTGAATTGCGACACGGATTTCATGGGCATCAAAGTCGCCCGCATCGATAAAACGCACGTCATTGGTCGCCACAACAGGCAGACCGCGTTCTTCGGCGAGCCGTACCGCCGCATGCAAATAGTTCTCTTCGTCCGCGCGACCGGTACGAATCAGTTCGAGATAATAGTTGTCGGGGAAATGCTCTTCGTAAAACGCCACGCACTGCTCGACCAGCGCGCTATTACCGCGCATCAGGCTTTTACCTACATCCCCCATCCGGGCACCAGACAACAGGATCAGCCCGTCTTTCAGCTCAACCAGCCACTCGCGGTCAATCCATGGCCCCGCCGCCCCGTATCCACGCTGATAGGCACGAGAAATTAGCAGCGTCAGGTTTTGATAGCCGACGTTGTTTGCTGCCAGTACAGTGAGCTGCGTCAGTTCGTCCGCGAGTAGTTCGCTCTGAACATGAAAATCGGCCCCCACAATCGGTTTTAACCCCGCGCCATGGGCCGTTCCGTAGAACTTCACCAGGCCACACAGGTTGGTAAAATCGGTGATCGCCAGCGCTGGCATGCCGAGCGCGGCCGCCTTTTTCACCAGCGGCCCGGTTTTCGCCAGCCCGTCTATCATGGAGTAGTCGCTATGCACCCGCAGGTGTACGAAACGTGGTTCAGCCATTTTCAGATCTCTTCACGTCACAGAATCAGGACACAAGGCCCAGCACGCGTTTGACGGGCGCAAAGCTGCGCCGATGATGTTCCGTTGCGCCATGCTCAGCCAGTTTTTCCAGATGGAAAGCGGTTGGATAGCCTTTATGCTGCGCGAAACCGTATTGAGGAAAAGTCAGATCGAGCGTGGCCATTTCTGCATCGCGGGTGACCTTCGCCAGAATGGAGGCGGCGCTGATTTCAGGCACCCGACTGTCACCTTTTACAACCGCCAGCGAAGGCATCGGCAGTTTGGGGCAACGGTTGCCATCAATGAGAACATACTCCGGAATAATACCCAAACCAGCGACCGCACGCTGCATTGCCAGCATCGTGGCATGCAGAATATTTAACTCGTCGATTTCGTGCGGCTCTGCACGGCCCAGACTCCAGGCCAGCGCCTTCTCTTTGATCTCGTCAAACAATGCCAGACGGCGTTTCTCAGATAATTTTTTCGAGTCATTAAGACCGATAATAGGACGCGCCGGATCGAGGATGACTGCAGCAGTCACCACTGCGCCAACCAACGGGCCGCGTCCAACTTCATCCACACCGGCAACCAGGTGTGTATGGGGGTAAATAAATTCCATCATTGTGCCAACTCCAGTACGGCATCTGCGGCCTGCTCATCGGCATTACAGCGGATCTGCAGATGCAGCTCCCGGAAAATATCGTGCATCGCATGGCTGGTTTTGCCCTTTGCCAACAGGGGAAGTAACGCATCAGCCAGCGCCTGAGGCTGACATTCATCCTGCAGCAGCTCTTTAACAAGCTCACGGCCCGCCAGTAAATTGGGCAGCGAAACGTAATCGGTTTTAACCAAACGCTTCGCCAGCCAGAAGGTAAACGGCTTCATCCGATAACCCACCACCATCGGGCATTTCGCCAGCATGCACTCCAGCGCGGCTGTGCCGGATGCCAGCAATGCAGCATCACTGGCAATCATCGCTTCCCGCGCCTGGCCATCCAGCATATGCACGCGCAAATCAGGGGCAACATCCGCTTTGATGCGTTCAAACTGCTCGCGACGCTTTGCATTCACTAACGGCACAACAACTTCCAGGTCCGGATAATGCTTACGCAACAGTTGCGCCGTACGCAAAAAGTCAGCGCTCAGCATCTCAACCTCTGCGCCACGGCTGCCCGGAAGTAATGCAAGGCAGTGCGCGTCATGGGGAATGCCTAATGTGTCCCGCGCCGCATTTTTATCCGGATCCAGCGGCATCGCATCCGCCATGGTATGACCGATAAAACGGCAGGGAACATTGAATCTGTCGTAAAACGCTTTTTCGAAAGGCAGAAATGCGAGCACCAGGTCGGTGGCTCTGCCTATTTTGAAAACGCGTTTTTGGCGCCAGGCCCATACCGAAGGGCTGACATAATGAATGGTCCTGATGCCCTTATTTTTCAGGTTCCCCTCAAGGGTAATATTGAAATCGGGTGCATCAATGCCGACAAAGACATCGGGTTTAAGCTCGCTAAAGCGACGCGTGAGGTCGGCACGGATATGCAGCAGACGTCGCAGACGACCAAGCACCTCGACAATCCCCATCACCGCCAGCTCTTCCATTTCGTACCAGGCCTCGCAGCCTTCGGCCTGCATACGCGGCCCGGCAACACCGACGAAGCGCGCATCAGGCATACGCGCTCTCAGTGCGCGGATGAGACCCGCACCAAGAATATCGCCGGAGGTTTCTCCGGCGACGAGGGCAATCGTTAACGGACGACGTTCGACCATTACCGAATTAAACCACGCGTAGAACGTTCAAAAAACGCCATGAACGTTTTCACTTCCGGATGCTGTTCTGCCAGCTCGGCAATTTCAGGTTTCGCTTCATCCAACGTTTTGCCGCTGCGGTACAGCAGTTTATACGCGTTACGGATTGCGGTGATCGCCTCACGGCTAAAGCCACGGCGCTTAAGACCTTCTATATTCACACCAAACGGAGTGGCGTGGTTACCCTGAGCAATCACGAACGGTGGAACGTCCTGTGCGACGCCAGAACAGCCGCCAACCATAACGTGCGCACCGATAATGCAGAACTGGTGCACCGCGGTCATACCGCCGATGATCGCGAAATCATCAACGGAAACGTGGCCTGCCAGTGTGGCGTTATTCGCCAGAATGCAGCGGCTGCCAACGGTGCAATCATGCGCAACGTGCGCATTGACCATCAGCAGGTTGTCGCTGCCCACCTTCGTCAACCCACCGCCTTGTACCGTGCCACGGTGAATGGTGACGCTTTCGCGGATGCGGTTGCGATCGCCAATTTCCACGCGGGTCGGTTCACCAGCATATTTCAGATCCTGGTTAACCTCGCCGATGGAAGCGAACTGATAAATCTCGTTATCGCGACCAATTTTGGTATGGCCATTAATAACAACATGAGACTTCAGTACGGTGCCTTCGCCGATTTCGACGTTAGCGCCAACAATACAAAACGGACCAATGTGAGCGTTAGCACCAATAACGGCACCGTCTTCAACAATGGCAGAAGGATGAATAAAGGCGGTTTTATCAATCACGTATCAGGCCTCCCGGCTACGTGCACACATCATAGTAGCTTCACAAACAACTTTACCGTCTACCAGCGCGACACCCTTGAAGCGAGTCAGGCCACGGCGCGTTTTTTCGAAAGTTACTTCCATGATCATTTGATCGCCTGGCACAACCGGACGCTTAAAGCGCGCTTCATCGATACCTGCGAAGTAGTAGAGCTCGCCTGGTTCCAGTTTACCGACGCTTTTGAACGCCAGAATACCGGTTGCCTGCGCCATCGCTTCCAGAATCAACACGCCAGGTAAAATCGGTTTGCCTGGGAAATGCCCCTGGAAAAAAGGCTCATTTACCGAAACATTTTTAACTGCGCGCAGAAAACGACCTTCTTCAAAGTCCAGCACACGGTCTACCAGCAAAAACGGGTAACGGTGCGGCAGAAGCTCCAGAATCTCTTCAATGTGCAGAGTATGAGTGTCAGTAGTCAAAATACTCTTCCTGTCTAAATATACTAAAAGGCCATAATAACACGGCCCGCGGCAATCGTAAGAATGCCGACAGGCCGGGAAGTTTAAACGTAGCGAGCGAGCTATTAGTCTTCTTTATTGACTTTACGCTCAATAGCTTTGAGGCGCTTGCTCATGTCATCAATGTTCATCACCAGGGCTGCGGTTTTACGCCACACCTTGTTCGGCTGTAGCGGGATGCCGGAGGAATAAATTCCTGGCTCGGTGATAGGACGCATCACCATCCCCATTCCCGTCACGGTGACTTTATCGCAGATTTCCATATGCCCGTTGATAACGCTGGCACCGCCAATCATGCAATAACGGCCAATTTTCAAACTACCCGCCATGATGACGCCACCAGCAACCGCGGTATTGTCACCAATCACGACGTTATGTGCAATCTGGCACTGGTTATCAATGATGACACCGTTACCAATGCGGGTATCATCCAGCGCACCGCGATCGATAGTGGTACATGCACCAATTTCAACACGATCGCCGATGATGACACGCCCAAGCTGCGGGATCTTAACCCAGGCGCCGCGATCGTTAGCATAACCAAAACCATCAGAACCGATCACGGTGCCCGATTGAATCAGGCAATTCTCACCGATCTCGATTTCATGGTAAATGGTCACATTGGCCCATAAACGGGAGCCCGCACCAATTTTCGTATTT
Source organism: Citrobacter sp. BDA59-3 (assembly GCF_015167655.1). NCBI lineage: Bacteria > Pseudomonadati > Pseudomonadota > Gammaproteobacteria > Enterobacterales > Enterobacteriaceae > Citrobacter > Citrobacter sp. BDA59-3. The sequence goes on along the minus strand of NZ_CP063427.1, from coordinate 906,189 downwards.
TTCCCAACGAAGCAGCCGGGGCCAATGACAACATTGTCGCCAAGCGTCACGCCGGATTCGATGACCGCGTTTGCGCCAATCGCCACGTTGTTTCCCAGCGTCGCATCGGGATCGATCACCGCCCCTGGGGCGATGTTCTGGGCCGGTTGCGGCGTGGTATCAAGAATTTGGGCCATGCGTGCGTATGTCAGGTAGGGGTTTTTCACTACCAGTGCCGCACTCGTGGCAAAAGGAAGATCGTCCTGCGTCATGACGACAGCAGACGCCTGACAGTCGGCTAAGCTTTCACGGTATTTTGGATTTACCATGAAGGTGATTTGCCCTGCTTTAGCGGATTGCATGGACGCAACGCCGGTGATGACGAGATCGCCATCACCGTGTAACTCTGCATCCAACTGTTGAGCTAAATCAGACAGTCGAATTGAAGGCATTACTTATTTAACCTGTTTCAGTACATCAGCAGTGATGTCTTTAACGTCATTGCTGTTGTAGATAGCGGCGTTAGAAGGAATAACCAGATCCACGCCCTGATCGGAAGCAACTTTCTTCACAGCAGCCTGGATTTTGGTCATCAGCTTGCCACGTTCTTCGTTAGAACGACGAGCCTGATCCTGCTCGAAAGCCTGACCTTTCTGTGCCAGATCCTGACGCTGAGCCTGGATATCTTTTTCCAGCTTAGTACGATCGGCCGCTTTCATTGTGGAACCGTCACGCTGATAGCGCTGCATTTTAGTCTGCAGGTCAGATTCCATACGCTGCAGTTCGCTGGCACGGCCACTGAATTCGTTTTTCATTGTCTGAGAAACACCAGAAGTCTGCGCAACCTGTTGGAACAGGCTGTTCATGTCTACGACCGCAATTTTATCGGCCGCCTGAGCAGACGTTGCCATTGCCAAACCTACACCTGCAGCTAATAACCACTTTTTCACAATTAACTCCTCACCATCCCGTTTGTACCCGGAGGTACCATTCTTTGCGTTGGCAGGCAGTACGAAGCGCACTGCCTCACCATCACGACACTACTTATGCATTCCTTCGCTGTGGCAAGTTACCAGGTTTTACCAATGTTAAACTGGAACTGTTCTGCCTTGTCTCCATCGTATTTCTTAAACGGCTGGGCGTAGGAGAAAACCAACGGCCCCAATGGGGACATCCATTGTAAGGCGATACCCGCGGACATACGGATATTGCTCGGGTCACTGTAATCCGGTATGCCTAACGCTTTCATATCAGCAGTGTTTTGCCAGTTGGTATCCCAAACGGTACCTGCATCCCAGAAGAACGATGTGCGCACAGAATTCGCATACTTATCGCTGATAAATGGCGTCGGCGTGATGAACTCTACGCTTGCCACGCCCATTGCGTTACCGCCCACGGCGTCATTAGAACGACAATAGCCGCCATTCTGATTACAGTTATCAAGACCAGCGTGACCGTAGTAAACGGCTTTCGGACCAATGTTATTGGACTGGAAGCCACGAACGCTGCTTGAACCACCGGCATAGAAGTTCTCATAGAACGGCAGTTCTTTACCACCTAATCCGTCACCGTAACCCCAACGCGTACGTCCCAGAACAACCCATTTATGATCGTCATCGATCGGGAAGTAGGAAGCCGTATCAATCGTAACTTTGTAGAACTCGTTATCGGAACCTGGAATCGTCACCTTACCGTTCAGGTTGACACGTGAGCCCTTGGTCGGGAAGTAACCCCGGTCAAGGTTGTTGTATGTCCAACCATAGTTGAAGGTGAAGTCGTTTGCCGCGAAACCGTTATTATCGTCGGTTTTACTGGCGCTTTGACCAATGGAATCCAGATAACGCCACATCGCCACCTGCGGTTCCATCTTCGACAGATCGTTATGGACATAGCCTAAGCCCACACGCAGGGTATTGTATTCGTTAACCGGGAAACCTAACGTGCCATCCAGACCATAACTTTTGTTGGTGTAGGAAGACAGATCAGCATCGTCAGCTTTAAAGTCATTGTAGAAGATACGCCCGCCGAGACTCACACCATCCACCGTAAAGTACGGGTTGGTCACCGAGAATTCAGAATAGGTCTGGTAGTCGTTCTTCGTACCGTTGATACCCACGGAGTAGCCCGTACCCAGCCAGTTGTCCTGCTGGACACCCACCTGGAAGCTCACACCGCTCTCTGTACCGTAGCCGACACCGAAGTTGAAGCTACCAGTGTTACGCTCTTTAACTTTGTACACGACGTCAACCTGGTCCGGGCTGCCCGGCACACGCTGCGTATCGGTATCTACCGTTTCGAAGTAACCCAGACGGTTCAGACGCTCTTTACCCTGATCTACAAGGTCGCTGCCCAGCCAGGCACCTTCCATCTGACGCATCTCGCGGCGCAGAACGGCATCTTTCGAAGTATCGTTACCTTCGAAGCGAATTTTACGCACGTAATAACGGTTACCCGCATCGACGTTCACGTGCAGCTTAACGGTTTTATCCGTATCGTTGATTTCAGGCTGCGACTGAACGCGCGGGTAGGCATAACCATAGCGACCAAGAAGCTTTTTAATGTCATCTTCCATTTTGGTCACTTTGGTACCGTTATACAGCTCGCCCGGCTGGATTTTGGTCAGACTTTCAATTTCCGCAGAGTGACCCGCCAGATTGCCGCTGACTTCAACACCAGAGAGTTTGTACTGATCCCCTTCGGTCACATTGACGGTGATGTAGATACCTTTTTTATCCGGCGTCAGACTCACCTGCGTGGAATCAATATTAAAACGCGCATAACCGCGATCCAGATAGTAACTACGCAGGGTTTCAAGGTCGCCCGCCAGCTTCTGTTTCTGGTACTTGCGATCGCCCACCACGTTCCACCATGGCACTTCATCACGCAACTGGAAGGTGGAGATCAGCTCTTCGGTCGTAAACGCATGGTTCCCGACGATGTTGATCTGTTGGATCTGGGCTGATACGCCTTCCTGGAAGACCAGTTTAAGGTCAACACGGTTACGTGGCAGAGGCGTAACGACCGCCTTCACGCTGGCACTGTATTTACCGACGCTGTAATAGAAATCTTCCAGACCTTTTTCGATATCAGACAGTGTGGTGCGATCCAGAGATTCACCAACACGTACGCCTGAAGCTTCAAGGTTCTGCTTGAGCATGTCATCTTTCACCGACTTGTTGCCGGAGAAAGTGATACTGGCGATTGTCGGACGTTCTTTTACCTGAACGAGGAGGGTATCACCGTCGCGGAGTACGCGAACATCCTCGAAGTTACCAGTGGCAAACAGGGCGCGGATGGTGTTACTGATGTCTTCATCATTCACCGTGTCGCCTGGGCGAACCGGCATACTGAGGAGGGCCGCACCAACGGCGACACGCTGCAGGCCTTCGAAATGAATGTCCTTCACTACGAACCCGTCAGCACCGTATACGGTGGCGCTGCTAAACAGCAGCGACGCTATGAGCAACTTTTTCATCGCCATCGTTATTATGCGTTCTTCCTAACAAACTCTCTTACAACCGAGAGAAATCATTGAAAAGTGCAAGCCCCATTAACAACACCAGCAAAATCGAGCCAATGCGATAACTAAAGTCTTGAACCCGCTCGGATACCGGTCCGCCTTTCAGCTTCTCAATCGCTAAAAACAGCAGATGCCCCCCGTCAAGGACAGGTAATGGGAACAGATTGATGATACCTAAGTTCACGCTTATCAACGCGAGGAACATCAGGTAGTAAATCAACCCGAACTCTGCTGACATCCCAGCCCCCTGAGCGATCGAGATCGGCCCACTGAGGTTGTTCAGTTTTACGTCACCGGTTATCAATTTCCCCAACATACTGACCGTCAGCTTCATCAATTGCCACGTTTTGTCCGTAGCTTCAGCGATGGCGCTAAATGGCCCGTATTGGCGTACTGTCTTATATTCATCCGGCAGCGGGATAATTTTCGGCACAACGCCGGCAAAACCCTCCGCCTTGTTACCGGGTTTCGCATCCGGTATTAGCGTTAAAGACAAGGGACTCCCATGCCTTTCAATGTCCAGTGCTAACGGTGTGCCCGGATTATCGCGCACCAGGGTGACAAACGTCATCCACTGCGTTAGTTGCTGACCATCGACTTTAACGATCCTGTCGCCAGCTTGCAAACCTGCTTTGCTTGCAGCCGAGCCTAATTGTACCTCAGCTAATACCGGTTCAATCTGCGCACCGCGTGGACGAATCCCTAATGACGCTACCGGGTCGTCTTTATCAGGTGCAAAATTCCACTGTTGTAAATCGAGAACTTTGTCCTGCCGGTTATTGCTCCCAAACGGAGCCACGCTGAGTGTGGTTTGCTTGTCGCCAATTTTGGCGATCAGTTGCAAACGCACTGCGTCCCAATCAGGCGTTTCGATGCCATCAATCGCTTTAAGTTCCGTTCCTGGCGTAATTTGCGCATTTGCCGCGATGGAATTGGGCGCAATTTCACCAATAACCGGGCGAACACCCGGTACACCGATGATAAACACCAGCCAGTAAGCCACGATAGCAAAGAGGAAATTGGCGATCGGTCCCGCCGCGATAACCGCGGCACGCTGACCAACGGTTTTATTGTTGAAGGCGTAATGGCGCATTTCCGGCGTCACCGGTTCAACACGCTCATCCAGCATTTTGACGTAACCACCAAGCGGAATGACGGCAATAACGAATTCCGTACCTTGCTTGTCCTTGCGACGCCAGAGCGCTTTGCCGAAACCAATGGAAAAACGCTCGACTCTCACGCCGCAACGGCGAGCAACCCAGAAATGGCCAAATTCATGCACGGTGATAAGAACACCAAGCGCAACAATGAACGACGCCAAATCCCAGAGAAAGCTCAGCATAAAACCGTCCGTTAAATCGTCCTGAAAACCAGTAACAGCAGACAGGCAAATACAGGAACCGCCGCCGTCAGGCTGTCGATGCGGTCAAGTATACCACCGTGACCGGGGATTAAATGACCACTGTCTTTAATACCGGCTTCACGCTTAAACATGCTTTCCGTCAGATCGCCCAGCACCGAGGCCAGCGCCGCGATCACAGAACAGAGTAATAATATTGATGGCGCAACCTCGAGATTTGCCCACGCACCATATCCCCAGGAAATAATTCCTGCGGTAAACAAGCCGCCAATAAAGCCCTGCCAGGTTTTTCCCGGTGACACCTTCGGTGCCAGCTTATGTTTGCCAAACAGTTTGCCAAACATGTACGCACCGGAATCTGCGCCCCATACAAGGATCATGATATACAGCAACCATAACGCCCCGCTGTAGTGATTATCAGCGTAATGCCATGACCGCAGCGCCAGCATACCCCAGAAAAAAGGAATAATTGTGAGAATGCCGAAAATCAACCGTATAGGTTTCGAATTACGCCAAATTGCTGCAGATGCAGGATAACCCAGCACCAGCACCAGAGCGATAACCCACCAGACAAGCGAAGCCCAAAGCGAAACCTCGACGACTGGCTGATGAATATTATGATGGTACTCCGGCAGCATAAACAACATCAGTGCCAACACCAGCCCGCATAATACCGCCAGCCAGACACGCTGTGTCCGTGACGTAAAACCGCTCAGTTGCCCCCATTCCCATGCTGCCAGCATGCAAACGGCAAGCGTAACAATCGCAAAACCCACAGGCGGCAATAAGAACAATGCAGCAATGACAATGGGTATTAATACAAACGCAGAAATCAGGCGATACTTCAGCAAAAGCTACCCCCATCAGGCTTTGTCGCCACCTGGCTCGGTGCCGCCGAAACGACGCTCTCGATTGGCAAAGGCATGCAGCGCACCTTCAAAGTCTTGTTCATCAAAATCGGGCCAAAGAACATCCGTAAAGTAAAGTTCGGCATAGGCAATCTGCCAAAGTAAAAAGTTACTTATGCGATGTTCCCCACCCGTCCTAATCACTAAATCTACAGGTGCCAGTTCATGCATACAGATTTGCTGACTCAGCAAATCTTCATCAATTTGGTCAGGATGCAGTACCCCTTCCTGAACCTGAACGGCCAATTGCCGTACTCCCTGTACGATATCCCAGCGTCCACCATAATTCGCCGCGATATTTAGCGTCAGCCCCGTATTCTGGGCAGTCAACGCTTCCGCTTTACGAATACGCTCTTGCAGACGCGCGTTGAAACGGCTGGTATCACCAATAATCCGCAAACGCACATTATGTCGGTGCAGGCTCTTAACTTCACTGTCCAGCGCCCAGACAAATAATTCCATTAGCGCACTGACTTCTTGCGCTGGACGATTCCAGTTCTCACTACTGAACGCGTAAAGCGTTAACGCATCAATCCCGCTGTTGGCAGCAAAAGAAACGGCACGGCGGACTGATTTCGCACCCGCTCTGTGTCCAAATGCCCGTATCTTTCCTTGTCTTTTCGCCCAGCGACCATTGCCGTCCATAATGATTGCTACATGGCGACAGCCATGTGCTGGCAAATTTTCGCTCATTGGTTGATTCGCAGACAACATAACGCGTTTTAGTCCCTGAAAAGGATTTAGCGGTACTCAGGAATACAAAAGCCTTTACGCAAAAAAGCCGTGTCAACCACGGCTTCCCCTGACAGCCCGACATTAAACAGGCTGATGGATGGCGCAGACTATATCACCGAAGCCCAACGCTAACAAATAGCATGACTGTTAGTGGCTGGATTATCACCAGCTTGCGAAGCGCGTCACTTGTTTTTGCGCTACGTCACGTGCAAGCCGATCTACAGCCAATACATCATCAATACTTTGTGGTTCGCTTAATACCATCTGTTCCAGAACAGACAGATTCAGCGCAGCAATATCCGTAAAACGGATAGCGGAAGCCAGAAATGCTGACACCGTTACCTCATTAGCCGCATTCAGCGCCGTCGTCGCTGCCTGCCCCTGTGCAAACGCATCTATCGCCAGTTTCAGGCAAGGGTAGCGGTCATAATCAGGTGCGGCGAAACTCAACGCGCTCAATTTACAAAAATCGAGGGCATTGGCGCCGGAGGGCACACGTTCAGGCCAGGCCATAGTATGTGCAATCGGTGTACGCATATCCGGTTCACCAAGCTGCGCTAAAACACTGCCGTCCTGATAACGCACCATGGAGTGGATCACCGATTGCGGGTGAATAAGCACTTCCATCTGGCGGGCAGAAGCGTTGAATAACCAGCGCGCTTCAATGTATTCCAGACCTTTGTTCATCATGGTGGCGGAATCAACGGAGATCTTTCTCCCCATCGACCAGTTCGGATGACGACATGCCTGATCCGGCGTCATTGAGGCCAGTTCGGACATAGGCGTTTCACGGAACGGGCCACCAGACCCGGTAAGCAGAATAGACGAAACGCCATTCTGCTCTAAATCAGCGTACCCCAGGTTTTGTTGGATTGTTTCCGGTAAACTCTGAAAAATAGCGTTATGTTCGCTATCCACCGGGAGGAGCTGCGCCCCGCTCTCTTTCACTGCGTCCATAAAAAGACGTCCGCAGGTCACCAGCGACTCTTTATTGGCAAGCAGCACGGTTTTACCCGCGCGGATAGCCGCAAGCGTAGGCACAAGGCCAGCAGCGCCAACAATCGCCGCCATCACCTGGTCGACCTCATCGAGCGCAGCCATCTCACAGGCCGCCTGCTGACCACTCATGACCTGCGTCGGGCAGCCCTGTTGCTGTAATTCAGCTTTTAGCTGACGCGCACTGGCTTCATCGTCCATCACCGCAAAACGCGGGGTGAACTCCAGGCATTGTTCCACCATACGGGTAACATTTTTACCCGCAACCAGGGCAGTAATGGAAAAGCGATCGGGATTGTGGCGAACCACATCGAGCGTGCTGCAACCAATAGAACCTGTTGAGCCCAGAAGGGTTAAATGCTTCATGAAACGCTCACAATATTGTGCAGATTAAAAGCAAAACGCCGCCAGCAAAGCCCCCTTGGCGGCTCTCTGTACGGCGTTTTTCGTCGGTTTTCGAATCAGAACTGCATCAGTTCTGCTTCTTTATCCGCCAGCGCCGCATCGACTTTTTTGATTGCAGCGTCAGTCAGTTTCTGCACGTCTTCCTGAGAACGACGGTCATCATCTTCACTGATTTCTTTATCTTTCAGCAGCGCTTTGACTTTATCGTTCGCATCACGACGTACGTTACGAACAGCAACGCGCGCTTGTTCAGCTTCGCCACGAACAATTTTGGTCAGGTCTTTACGACGTTCTTCAGTCAGCGGCGGCAGCGGAACACGAATGTCGGTCCCGGCGGAGCTTGGGTTCAGACCGAGGTCGGACGCCATAATGGCTTTCTCAACGGCCGGGCCCATAGAACGATCGAACACGTTGATTTTCAGCGTACGGGAGTCTTCTACCGTTACGTTCGCCAGCTGGCGCAGCGGCGTCGGAGTACCGTAATACTCAACGACGATACCATCCAGAAGGCTCGGGGAAGCACGGCCAGTGCGCACTTTGCTGATTTGGGTTTTGAATGATTCTACGCATTTTTCCATGCGCACTTCAGCATCTTTTCTGATATCGCTAATCACGTTACGAATCCTTGAAATCTTGTCTCAGGCAAACCATACACCACTTGAGTGGTTAGTATAGTCTCGTTCAGTACAAGGCACCGTGAAGATGCCCGACAGAACTGCTAAATAAATTAAGGCGGAATCTTACCCTTATTTGTTGCTTACGGGAATTATTCCGTAATCAAAGTGCCTTCATTTTCGCCCATTACCACACGACGCAACGCGCCCGGCTTGTTCATGTTGAACACGCGGATAGGTAATTTATGGTCGCGGGCCAGGGTAAAGGCGGCAAGATCCATTACTTTCAGTTCTTTATCAAGAACTTCGGTATAACTGAGCTGATCGTACATGGTCGCAGCCGGATCTTTTGCCGGATCGGCAGTAAACACGCCATCAACCTTGGTGGCTTTCAGTACGACATCCGCTTCTATCTCAATGCCGCGCAGGCAGGCAGCGGAATCAGTCGTAAAGAACGGGTTACCCGTACCGGCACTAAAGATCACAACACGATTGTTACGCAGCAGACTGATCGCCTCAGCCCAGCTGTAATTGTCACACACACCGTTCAGCGGAAATGCGGACATCAGGCGGGCATTCACATAGGCGCGATGCAGCGCGTCGCGCATTGCCAGGCCATTCATGACCGTAGCCAGCATGCCCATGTGGTCACCCACCACGCGGTTCATACCCGCTTTCGCCAGGCCAGCCCCACGGAACAAGTTACCGCCACCAATTACCACCCCAACCTGAACACCCAGTTCAACAAGTTCTTTGATTTCTTGCGCCATGCGGTCAAGGATGCTTGCATCAATACCGAAACCTTCGGAACCCTGCAGGGCTTCGCCGCTCAGCTTAAGCAGAATGCGTTTATAGACGGGTTTTGCATTGGTAGCCATGTTTCTTTCCTGAGACTGTCAACAATTAGACGGGTTTAAATCCGGCGATATGATACGTCGCCTGTCAGCGCAAACACTATAGCGATTGGCTGATTTTACTCTGACGGGAACAAAAAGAAGCCGCCCTCAGGCGGCTGCTTTAATAATTAAGACTGCTTGGACATTGCAGCAACTTCTGCTGCGAAGTCAGTCTCAACTTTCTCGATACCTTCGCCCACTTCGAAGCGGATGAAGTTAGTCACATCAGCGCCCTGCTCTTTCAGCAGTTGGCCAACGGTTTTGCTCGGATCCATAACGAAAGGCTGACCCGTCAGAGAAACTTCGCCGGTGAATTTCTTCATGCGGCCTTCAACCATTTTCTCAGCGATTTCCTTCGGTTTGCCAGACTGCATGGCGATGTCCAACTGAACCTGGTACTCTTTTTCTACCACTTCAGCAGACACATCTTCCGGCTTAACGAATTCTGGTTTGCTTGCAGCGATGTGCATAGCCAGCTGTTTAACCAGCTCTTCGTCTGCGCCTTTAGCCGCAACCAGAACACCGATACGTGCGCCGTGCAGGTAAGAACCCAGCACTTCGCCTTCCAGGGAAGCAACACGACGGATGTTGATGTTCTCACCGATTTTAGCAACCAGCGCTACACGTTCTTCTTCGAACTGTGCTTTCAGAACTTCAACGTCAGTGATTTTGCCTGCAACAGCTGCGTCCAGAACTTTGTTAGCAAATGCCTGGAAACCACCGTCTTTCGCAACGAAGTCAGTCTGGCAGTTAACTTCCAGAATGATACCGTAGGTGCCGTCGATCTTGGTGATGATCACGCCGTCAGCAGCAACGTTGCCTGCTTTTTTCGCAGCTTTGATTGCACCAGATTTACGCATGTTTTCGATTGCCAGCTCGATGTCGCCGTTAGCTTCAGTCAGTGCTTTTTTGCAATCCATCATGCCTGCGCCAGTACGTTCACGCAGCTCTTTTACCAGGGATGCGGTAATTTCAGCCATTCTTTATTCCTCGGGAGAATTTGACCTGCCCGGTTCGAAGAACCGCACAGATATGAAAGTAAAAAAGGGGCCTGAGACAGGCCCCCTAACCAAACTTGTAACTACCTGGTTAATAAGGGCTCTAAAAGAGCAAACCTTATTATTCAGCTTCTACGAAGCTTTCTTCCGCTTGGGTAGCCAGATCCTGAGAACGGCCTTCACGGACGGTCGCAGCAACAGCATTCAGGTACAGGGTCACAGCACGGATTGCATCGTCGTTACCCGGGATAACGAAATCAACGCCATCTGGATCAGAGTTGGTATCAACGATAGAGAATACCGGGATACCCAGGTTGTTCGCTTCTTTGATAGCAATGTGCTCATGGTCAGCATCGATAACGAACAGTGCGTCCGGCAGGCCGCCCATGTCTTTGATACCGCCCAGGCTGTTTTCCAGTTTCTCAAGCTCACGAGTACGCATCAGCGCTTCTTTCTTGGTCAGCTTGTCGAAAGTACCGTCCTGAGACTGAGTTTCCAGGTCTTTCAGACGTTTGATGGACTGACGAACGGTTTTCCAGTTAGTCAGCATGCCGCCCAACCAGCGATGGTTCACGAAGAACTGATCGCAGCTGTTTGCAGCTTCTTTTACCGCTTCGCTTGCAGCGCGTTTAGTACCAACGAAAAGGATTTTACCTTTACGAGAAGAGATCTTGTTCAGTTCAGCCAGAGCTTCGTTGAACATCGGTACAGTTTTCTCAAGGTTGATGATGTGAACTTTGTTACGCGCGCCGAAGATGAAAGGCTTCATTTTCGGGTTCCAGTAACGGGTCTGGTGACCGAAGTGAACACCAGCCTTGAGCATGTCGCGCATGGAAACAGTTGCCATGGTAAAAACCTCTATAGATAAAGTTGGGGTTAAGCCTCCACGTATCCCATATTACCGACCCCGAAGGGCACCCCGGAATATGTGCCGATACGTGTGTGTTATTACACAAAGTGAGATTTGGTCGCCTCAGTTCCGAAGAGGAACGGAAGTCCGGCGCGCTTTATACCATAAACAGGCGTCAGACTCCAATAATTGTTGGCGTTACGCACGGTACTGAACGATGAATTTCCTGTTACAGGAGGCATTGCAGTACACGGGCGGCACGAAAGACGAAGTTCAGAATGATTCTCAATTTGGCACAGGACTCGTCAGACTGTTACCATTGACAGTACTTAGACTAGTATTGTCGAAAAATTCGACGCTGATGGACAGAATTCATGGCTATCTCAATAAAGACTCCAGAAGAAATTGAAAAAATGCGCATCGCCGGCCGTCTCGCCGCCGAAGTGCTGGAAATGATCGAGCCGTACATTAAGCCCGGCGTAAGCACCGGTGAGCTGGATCGTATCTGTAATGACTATATCGTTAACGAACAGCACGCCATCTCCGCCTGCCTTGGCTATCACGGCTTCCCGAAATCCGTTTGCATCTCTATTAATGAAGTGGTTTGTCACGGCATTCCGGACGACGAAAAACAGCTCAAAGATGGCGATATCGTCAACATCGACGTGACGGTGATTAAAGATGAGTACCATGGCGATACGTCGAAAATGTTTATCGTCGGCAAACCCACTATTTTGGGCGAGCGTCTGTGCCGTATCACTCAGGAGAGCCTCTATCTGGCGCTGAGAATGGTGAAACCTGGCATCCGTCTGCGTACCCTCGGTGCTGCCATTCAGAAATTCGTGGAAGCGGAAGGTTTCTCTGTCGTCCGTGAATATTGCGGCCACGGTATTGGTCGCGTTTTCCACGAAGAGCCGCAGGTGCTGCACTACGATGCGGATGACGGTGGCGTAGTGCTGCAGGCCGGTATGACCTTCACCATTGAACCGATGGTGAACGCAGGCGATTACCGTATTCGTACCATGAAAGATGGCTGGACGGTAAAAACCAAAGACCGCAGCCTTTCCGCACAATACGAGCACACGATTGTGGTTACCGACACAGGGTGCGAAATTCTCACCCTGCGTAAAGATGACACTATCGACGCTGTGTTAACCGCCGCTTGATAGTATTTAACGGTCCGCGTCGCGGGCCGTTGTTTTCTCCCCCCGCCCCGCTCTACGTCATAGATATAAACGACTTTTCATTTCTCGTTATCTCTTCTAATTTGTCGCATATGTCTTCGCATCCCGAACGCTCTCTGGTTCGGCTATGTCGCGTCCTGCCTTCAACTTATGGGTGGCCTGTTAATGAGCAATACATTTTCTGAACAATTCATCAGTACGGTGAAACCCACCCTTCCGGGCCAACCGGACTATCCCGGGAACTGGCCACAGGACGAACTGAATTGCGCCGCCATCAAGGCGCATATCGATACATTTCAGCAATGGCTGGGGCATGTTTTTGACGCCGGCCTTTCTGCCGAACAACTGATAGAAGCCCGCACTGAATTTATCGATCAGCTCCTGCAACGCCTGTGGCTGGAGTATGGTTTCGGCGACATCGGCGATACCGCGCTGGTTGCCGTGGGGGGCTACGGTCGCGGTGAACTGCACCCGCTGTCGGATATCGACCTCCTTATTTTGAGCCGCACGAAATTGCCTGACGAGCAGGCACAAAAAATCGGTGAACTGCTCACGCTCTTATGGGATGTGAAGCTGGAAGTCGGCCACAGCGTGCGTACGCTAAGCGAGTGTCTACAGGAAGGGCTTTCCGATTTAACGGTCGCCACCAACCTGATTGAATCCCGCCTGTTAATTGGCGATGTTGCCCTGTTTCTTGAACTGCAAAAGCATATTTTCAGCGAAGATTTCTGGCCATCGGAAAAATTCTTCCCGGCAAAAGTGGCCGAACAAAATGAGCGCCACCAGCGTTATCACGGCACCAGCTACAATCTGGAGCCCGATATCAAAAGCAGCCCTGGCGGCCTGCGCGATATCCACACCCTGCAATGGGTCGCACGTCGCCACTTTGGCGCAACGTCCCTGGATGAGATGGTTGGGTTTGGCTTTTTAACCGAAGCCGAACGCAACGAACTTAACGAGTGTTTGCACCTGCTCTGGCGTATTCGCTTCGCCCTGCACCTTGAACTCAACCGCTATGACAACCGTCTGCTATTTGACCGCCAGCTCAGCGTTGCTCAACGCCTGAATTACGTCGGTGAGGGGAATCAACCGGTCGAGCATATGATGAAGGATTTCTTCCGCGTCACTCGTCGCGTGACCGAACTGAACCATATGCTGTTACAGCTCTTTGATGAAGCGATTTTGGCGCTCACAGAAGATGAAAAGCCGCGCGCCATTGATGATGAATTCCAACTACGCGGCACGCTGATTGACCTGCGCGATGACAATCTGTTTATCCGCGAGCCGCAGGCCATCCTGCGTATGTTCTACATCATGGTGCGTAACAGCAGTATCACCGGTATCTATTCGACCACCTTGCGCCATCTGCGCCATGCGCGACGCCACCTGACGCAGCCGCTGTGCTATATCCCCGAAGCGCGGTCAATATTTCTCAGCATGCTCCGCCATCCCGGAGCCGTGAAGCGTGGCCTGCTGCCAATGCATCGCCATAGCGTTTTATGGGCCTATATGCCGCAGTGGTCGCACATTGTCGGGCAAATGCAGTTCGACCTGTTCCATGCCTATACCGTAGACGAGCACACCATCCGGGTAATGCTGAAACTGGAAAGTTTCGCCAGTGAAGAGACGCGTCAGCGCCATCCGCTTTGCGTGGAACTGTGGCCGCGCCTGACGCATCCCGAGCTTATCCTGATCGCGGCGTTGTTCCACGATATCGCCAAAGGACGCGGGGGCGACCACTCCGTGCTTGGCGCACAGGATGTGCTGAAATTCGCCGAATTACACGGCCTCAACTCCAGGGAAACACAACTGGTTGCCTGGCTGGTGCGCCACCACTTGCTGATGTCTGTCACCGCACAGCGCCGTGATATCCAGGATCCGGAGGTGATCAAACAGTTCGCCGAAGAAGTGCAAACAGAAAACCGTCTGCGCTTCCTGGTGTGTCTGACAGTGGCTGATATTTGCGCCACCAATGAAACCCTGTGGAATAGCTGGAAGCAAAGCCTGCTACGCGAACTCTATTTCGCCACGGAAAAACAATTGCGTCGCGGTATGCAAAACACGCCGGATATGCGCGAACGCGTACGGCACCATCAGCTCCAGGCGCTGGCGCTGCTGCGTATGGACAATATAAATGAAGAGCAACTGCATCAGATTTGGGGACGCTGTCGCGCCAACTACTTCGTCCGCCACAGTCCAAACCAGCTTGCCTGGCACGCGCGGCATCTGTTGCAACACGACCTGAGTAAGCCATTGATCCTGCTCAGCCCGCAGGCCACGCGCGGCGGTACCGAGATTTTTATCTGGAGTCCGGACAGGCCTTATTTGTTTGCCGCCGTCTGCGCCGAGCTGGACCGGCGCAACCTGAGCGTGCACGACGCACAGATTTTCACAACCCGTGATGGCATGGCGATGGATACATTTATCGTCCTGGAACCAGACGGTAGCCCGCTGTCGCCGGATCGTCATGACGCCATCGGCTTTGGCCTGGAACAGGCGATAACACAGCCCAGTTGGCAGGCACCGCAGCCGCGTCGTCAACCGGCCAAGTTGCGCCACTTTACCGTCGATACGGAAGTGAATTTCCTGCCGACGCATACAGACCGAAAAAGTTTCCTGGAGCTCATCGCGCTGGATCAGCCAGGGCTGCTGGCCCGCGTGGGCAAAGTGTTTGCGGACCTTGGTATTTCGCTGCACGGGGCGAGAATTACGACAATTGGTGAGCGAGTAGAAGATTTATTTATAATCGCGACTGCCGACCGGCGTGGCCTTAATAATGAGCTGCAAAAGGAGGTACAACAACGGTTGACAGAGGCCCTCAATCCAAACGATAAAGGGTGACGTGTTTTTTTATATGGAAAGAGTTTAACAATGCAGCAGTTACAGAACGTTATTGAAGCCGCTTTCGAGCGTCGCGCAGAGATCACTCCGGCAAACGCAGATACCGTTACCCGTGAAGCGGTTAACCAGGTTATTGCCCTGTTAGATTCCGGCGCGCTGCGCGTCGCAGAGAAAATTGATGGTCAGTGGGTCACTCACCAATGGCTGAAGAAAGCCGTACTGCTCTCTTTCCGCATTAACGATAATAAAGTTATCGAAGGTGCGGAAAGCCGCTACTTCGATAAGGTACCGATGAAGTTCGCCGACTACGACGAAGCGCGTTTCCAGAAAGAAGGCTTCCGCGTCGTGCCACCCGCGGCGGTGCGTCAGGGTGCGTTCATTGCCCGTAACACCGTGCTGATGCCGTCTTATGTGAATATCGGCGCTTACGTCGACGAAGGCACCATGGTCGATACATGGGCGACTGTCGGTTCATGCGCGCAGATCGGTAAAAACGTTCACCTCTCTGGCGGTGTCGGGATTGGTGGTGTTCTGGAGCCATTACAGGCGAATCCGACCATTATCGAAGATAATTGCTTTATCGGCGCACGTTCCGAGGTAGTAGAAGGTGTTATCGTTGAAGAAGGTTCCGTGATCTCCATGGGCGTGTACATTGGACAGAGTACACGTATTTATGACCGCGAAACGGGCGAAGTTCACTATGGCCGCGTACCAGCGGGTTCCGTTGTTGTTTCAGGCAACCTGCAGTCTAAAGACGGTAAATACAGCCTGTACTGCGCTGTCATCGTGAAAAAAGTCGATGCCAAAACGCGTGGTAAAGTCGGCATCAACGAACTGCTGCGCACCATCGACTAAGTCATACCCTCTCCTGATTCGGGAGAGGGTGACATATCCCGCCTTTTTTGCATTTCCAGGTGGCGAAAATAGATTTTTTCGTTAATTATTCATAGGTTATGTTGAGCTTAAGGGTACCGCTATGTACGATAATCTGAAAAGTTTAGGCATCACCAATCCTGATGAAATCGATCGCTACAGCCTTCGTCAGGAAGCAAACAACGACATTCTGAAAATCTATTTCCACAAGGACAAAGGCGAGTTTTTTGCGAAAAGCGTAAAGTTTAAATATCCTCGTCAGCGCAAAACGGTGGTCGCGGATGGTATCGGTCAGGGATACAAAGAGGTGCAGGAGATCAGTCCAAACCTGCGCTACGTGATCGACGAGTTAGATCAAATCTGTCAGCGTGATCGGACAGATGTGGATCTGAAACGGAAGATCCTGGACGATCTCCGCCATCTGGAAAGCGTTGTCGCGAATAAGATCAGCGAAATTGAATCCGATCTGGAAAAACTGACGCGCAATAAATAATGAGGGAATGACGCATTCTGATGCCCTCACCCCGTCCCTCTCCTGGCTGGAAAGGGCGCAAACACTAAAAAGGCAACCCAGGTTGCCTTTTTGCTTTCATTTACCGCTGTTCATCCAGTTGCAGCGCCACATAGAGCAGCAACCTGTCGTCAAAGTTCCCCAGATCCAACCCGGTGAGTTCAGAAATACGGTTCAGACGATATTCCAGCGTATTGCGATGAATAAATAACGCCTTTGACGTCGCCAGCGGCTGAACATTGTGGCGGAACCATGCGGAAAGCGTACGGCGCAAAAGACCATTATTATCCATCGCTTTAAGACGCTGCAGCGGGCGGGAAAGCTCATTCGCCTGCCAGCCGCCGCGTAAACTGTCAAGCAGCACTGGCAGCATCAAATCCTGATAGAAGTAACTACGGCTTTCCGGCATGCGCTGTTTCCCCACCATCATAGTGGTGCGCGCAGTACGGTAGGAACGAGCGATACTGCCCGGCCCGGTAAAGTAGTTACCCAGCGCAACGCGAAAACGCAACTGACCGTTCTCTTTCATGCGCTGAATCAGTTGTTCAACGCGCTTACGATGATCTTCGGCATCCCAGCGACCAAACTGATTCAGTGCCGGTTTAAGCACCACCATTTCGGTCAACGAGACAATCGCAATAAGGTTGTTACGCTCAGGCGTGGTCAGGGCATTTTGCAATTGTTGGAGTTCCGCCATCGCGCTGTCCACCCCCAACTGCCCGCTATCGACCTCCACCACGGCAACCACACGCGGCTGATTTAAATCGATACCCAGACGCTGTGCCCACTCGGTAAGTGCTGGGGTATGCTCTTCTGCCTGAATCAGGTTCATTACCAGCTCTTCACGCAGACGACTGTCCTGAGCCAGCAGGTGCATCAGCCGGGATTGTTCCAGCATCATTTCGGCGGTCATACACACCAGCTCGCCATATTTGCGCAACGACTCAGGCTCACCCGTCAGGCCAATAACGCCGACGATTTCCCCTTCCAGACGCAACGGCAAGTTGATGCCCTGACGGACCCCATGAAGGTGACGGGCCACCGCATCATCGATATCCACCACGCGCCCTTGCGCCAGCACAAGCAACGCGCCTTCGTGCAATTCCCCAATTCGCTCGCGATCGCCGCTACCAATAATGCGGCCACGAGCATCCATCACGTTAATGTTTGTATCTATGATGCGCATAGTGCGCGCCACGATATCCTGCGCCATTTTAGTATCAAGATGCCAGCCAGCCATGTAACCCTCCCGTGAGCAGAGCACAAGCATATGGGAGATAATTACGGTGCGCACTGTGCAAATGCACAAAGCAGGCGGTGGAAGTATGGAGTTGTGGAAGGCCTCACAAAATCTGAGGAGAGCGCCCTCTTCTCCGCGATGGAAGAAGAGGGCTTAAGCGGGTTACTGCATCAGCAGATAGATTGAAGTATCACCACGCTGAATATTCAAAGCAAGGACCGAAGGCTTGCTGTCGATGATTTTGCGCAACTCGCCAAGGTTTTTCACCGGTTGCTGGTTAGCCCCCACGATGATATCCCCTTTCTTAAGACCAATGCGCGCAGCAGGCGTGTTGGCTTTCACCACGTTCACGACAACGCCCTCATCTTTACCATTGTTGCTCATTTCAGCGCCTTCAATGCCGCTGAAAATATTGCCGGACTCGACCTGATTCTGGCTGCTCTGCTGCAGTTCAAGGCTCACATTCACCGGTTTACCGTCGCGAACCAGACCCAGTTGCACTTTGCTGCCGATAGGCATAGAACCCACTTCCGCACGCAGGGCGGCGAAGCTGCTGATCGGTTTGCCATTCAGCGAAGTAATCACATCACCGGCTTTCACACCTGCTTTCGCAGCCGCAGAATTTGGCATGACCTGGCTGACAAAGGCACCGCGCTGAGCATCGACTTTCATCGCTTTCGCCAGCTCAGAGTTCAGTTCAGTACCCATGATTCCCAGCTCGCCACGACGTACCTGGCCATACTGCACCATCTGCGCCGTCAGGTTTTTCACCATATTACTTGGGATAGCAAAGCCGATACCGATGTTGCCGCCATCCGGAGCGAGGATGGCGGTATTGATACCGATCAGTTCACCATTCAGGTTAACCAGCGCACCGCCGGAGTTACCCCGGTTGATCGCCGCATCGGTCTGGATAAAGTTTTCATAGTTTTCCGCATTCAGGCCGCTGCGACCCAGCGCAGAGACAATACCTGAGGTCACGGTTTCACCCAGGCCAAACGGGTTACCGATAGCCACGGTATAATCACCGACGCGCAGAGCGTCAGAGTCAGCCAGCTTAATAGCCGTCAGGTTTTTCGGATCCTGAATTTGCACCAGTGCGATATCGGAACGCGGGTCTTTACCAACGATTTTGGCATCGAATTTACGTCCATCGCTCAACTGAACTTTAATAGAGGTCGCATTATCCACCACGTGGTTGTTTGTCACGACATAGCCTTTAGCCGCGTCAATGATGACACCGGAACCCAGGGCCATAAATTTCTGTTGCTGAGTGCCATCACCCCCGGGGCCACCTTGTCCGCCCGGAGCACCACCGCCCTGACAGAAAGGCGAACTCTGGAAGGGAGAACCGTCCTGGCAGAACGGGGAATTATCACCGAAGAACTGCTGGAAATTACGCGGCATACGCGGCGTATTAACCGTGGTGCTGCCTTCTACGTTAATACTTACAACGGATGGCATGACCTGTTCCAGCATGGGCGCCAGGCTTGGCATCTGCTGCGAAGTCGACACCGATGAGGCGGTTTCAGCAGCCATCACGGAAACAGGGGACAGCGCCAGGCTTAACGCCAACGCCAGTGCACTCATTGCTAAAGTCGTTTTTTTCATGTCTCTCAATCTCTTTACTGGTAACGCAAACGGCTGTGTATGTATCACTCAGAGTCGCTTTATAGCGTGAAGTTCCGGGATTAAGTTTTTGGAAAAAGTAAAAATTTATTGTCCGTCTTTACAATTCCCAACCGATTATTCCACCGCCATCAAGCGGCGGTATTCATCCCATGCATATAAATCTGTCATTCCGCTGATATAGTCCTGGATGAGCCGACAACGGTGATAATATTCCATTATCGCGAAGTCGCTCCCTTCCGGGGATAATTTGCTCACGGCTTCAACGTAAGCCAGTCGATGGCGCGTTGATAACTTCTGGAACAAGCGTGATTCAATCGGCAAACGTCGCACGCGATCTTTTTCCACAAGCTCTGAAAAATCCGCCAGCGATAATTGCAATAGCGGACGATAAATCTCCAGAAGCCCACTGATTACGCGATATCCCTGTAACTCCAGTTGTTCAACATCGGGATGACTAAACACCTCTTTAATGGCGACATTTTTATAAAGTTCAAGGAGCTGGCTATAATCGCTGTCATCTTCCAGCAGGGCGTGATTGAATTCTCCGCTGAATATTTGCGGTAGGTTTTCAATAAATCGCTGCGCGGCATAAGGCACAAGTTTATTTAAGGTATTTACACGTAAATACATAAAGAACTGATCTTCGGCGCTGCGGCTTAATGAATTTGCGCGGGATTTCTCCCAGGCGTTCTCCACTACCTGAGAGAACAACGAACCTTTACTGTGTTCACCCCAGGCGTCATAGAGATGCTGATAGAGTTGCTCTGCGGTAAAAATGCGCTTTTCCACCGCATCTTCAAGGTCAGCTACGCAATAGGAAATATCATCAGCGGCTTCCATTATCCAGGTCAGAGGGAAACGACTGTAAGTATCGAGCTCAAGTTCTTTACGCAGCCGGGCGACATACGTCTCTTCGGAAAAATAAAAACCCGGCTTTTTCATTAAATAACTGTGGGTGGATGGCGGTGGACCACTCCACCAGGCAGGCCGGGTATATTTTAAAATACAGCCCACCTGTGCCCAGGTCAGATTCATGCGCATCAGGGTGTGAACCAGACGAATACCCTGCGCATTTCCTTCAAAATGGCTGAGATCCTGGCGCACCTTACGGCGTAGCGCATTGAGAGCGTCTTCCCCCTCCCGCAGACGCAGCGCCACCACTTCGCAGCGATCGTCCGTCAGTGGCTGGCTGGCAGCATCCTCTGGCGCCAGGCGCTGACGAAACCAGTCATTGATTGCCGCCTCGCCAAAATGACCAAATGGCGGATTACCAATGTCGTGCATCAGGCACGCCATCTCAACAATGCTTTCAAAAGGCCCGGTAAGTTCATCCAGGCCATAGGTTTCAAGCAGACGAAGCTCTTTCAGGCGGCTTAACACCTCTTTGGCGATGTAACGCCCAACCTGCTGCACTTCCAGCGAATGGGTCAACCGCGTGCGCACCGCCGCGTTACGTTCCAGGGGGAAGACCTGCGTTTTTTGCTGCAGACGGCGAATCGCCGCCGAGTTGATTATCCGCCCGCGATCGCTTTCAAAAATGCGCAGGATTTCGCGCTCAGTTTTCACGCCTTGTGGCGAACGGTAGCGACGATGCCAGTTTATTTTTTTGCGAAAATCGATCTCAGCCATTTCCTCTCCTGTCAGCGAGGCGTCACGGGGTATCATGCAATTGTGTATGCCATGATAGACTATGCCCTGTAAACGTATCCCTGTCTTATCACATTAGCGAGTATCTCCATGAAAATTGGCATTATTGGTGCAATGGAAGAAGAAGTTACGCTGTTGCGTGACAAAATCGAAAATCGTCAGACGCTGACCATTGGCGGCTGTGAAATTTACACCGGTACGCTGAATGGTACAGAAGTCGCCCTGCTGAAATCTGGCATCGGCAAAGTGGCCGCCGCAATGGGCGCAACACTGCTGCTGGAACGCTGCAAGCCGGATGTGATTATCAATACAGGTTCCGCTGGTGGTCTGGCGCCAACCCTGAAAGTCGGCGATATCGTGGTCTCTGACGAAGCACGCTATCACGACGCAGACGTCACAGCATTTGGCTACGAGTTCGGCCAGTTGCCCGGTTGCCCGGCTGGCTTTAAAGCAGATGAAAAACTGGTTACTGCGGCAGAAAGCTGCATTAAACAGCTCAATCTGAACGCGGTTCGCGGTCTGATTGTCAGCGGTGATGCCTTTATTAACGGCTCCGTGGGTCTGGCCAAAATTCGCCATAACTTCCCGCAAGCCGTAGCCGTTGAAATGGAAGCAACCGCCATTGCGCATGTCTGCCATAACTTTGGTGTACCCTTTGTGGTGGTGCGCGCCATCTCCGACGTGGCCGACCAGCAATCCCACCTGAGCTTTGATGAGTTCCTCGTGGTTGCCGCAAAACAGTCCAGCCTGATGGTTGAGACACTGGTGCAGAACCTGGCACGTGGCTAAACATCTGTTCAGGGCGCTGGCCGCCCTGCTTATTTTTGCTTCGGCGTGGCTTAGCGCCGCGCCGCGCGTGATCTCCCTCTCTCCTGCGAATACGGAAATGGCCTTTGCCGCTGGCATCACGCCTGTGGGCGTCAGCAGCTATTCAGACTTTCCTCCTGAGGCGAAAAAAATCGAGCAGGTTGCCACCTGGCAAGGGCTGAACATCGAGCGGATTGTGGCGTTAAAACCCGACGTCGTCCTCGCCTGGCGCGGCGGCAATGCGGAACGTCAGGTCGATCAACTGGAACGGTTGGGTATCAAGGTGCTGTGGCTGGATTCGGTAACCATCGAACAAGTCGCAGAATCTTTAGCCGGGCTCGCACAATACAGCCCACACCCCAAACAAGCACAGCAGGCATCAACTGAGCTGCTGGCCCAGTATCAGGCGCTGAAAAAACAGTATGCCGGGCAGACGAAAAAACGGGTGTTTCTGCAGTTTGGCGGAGAACCGCTTTTCACCAGCGGTAAAGGCTCGCTGCAAAACGAAGTGCTGGAACTGTGCGGGGGCGAGAATATCTTTGCCGCCAGCCGGGTTCCCTGGCCCCAGGTGAGTCGTGAGCAAGTGCTGGCGCGCGAGCCCCATGCGATCGTGGTAGCAGGAAATGTGAGCGAAATTCCTAAAATCGAACAATTCTGGCACAAACAGCTCGATATTCCGGTCATTCCGCTAACCAGCGACTGGTTTGAGCGCGCCGGTCCGCGTATTATCCTCGCCGCTCAACAACTCTGCCCTGCCCTGGCGCAGGTGAAATAACCGGGGATTAAACCATGCTCGTCTACTGGCTGGATATTGTCGGTACCGCTGTTTTTGCCATCTCAGGTGTGCTGCTTGCCGGAAAACTCCGGATGGATCCTTTTGGTGTGCTGGTATTAGGCGTGGTAACCGCCGTCGGTGGCGGCACGATCCGCGATATGGCGCTCGCCCATGGCCCTGTATTCTGGGTGAAAGATCCGACCGACCTGGTGGTGGCAATGGTCACCTGTATGCTGACGATTTTGCTGGTTCGCCAGCCAAGGCGTCTGCCGAAGTGGGTGCTGCCAGTGCTTGATGCCGTCGGGCTGGCCGTGTTTGTCGGTATTGGAGTAAACAAAGCGTTTATGGCTGGCACCGGGCCGCTGGTCGCAACGGGTATGGGGGTGCTGACCGGTGTTGGCGGTGGGATTATTCGAGATGTGCTGGCACGCGAAGTACCGATGATCCTGCGAACGGAAATCTACGCCACTGCTTGTATCATTGGCGGTATTGTCCATTCAACAGCGGCTTACTCTTTTGATGTGCCGCTGGAAAACGCCGCGATGCTTGGAATGGTGGTCACATTGGGCATTCGGCTTGCCGCCATACGCTGGCATCTCAAGCTGCCGACATTCGCGCTGGATGAGAATGGCAGATAGCAAAAAGCCGTGTCACTGACACGGCTTTTTTGTGTCATCCGAACAGGGGTCAGATGCTGAATGAGGATCCGCAACCGCAGGTGCTTGTTGCGTTCGGGTTGGTTACCACAAAACGGGAACCTTCCAGACCTTCGGTATAATCAACCGAACCACCCACCAGATATTGCAGGCTCATAGGGTCAACAACAAGGCCTACGCCCTGTTTCTCAATGGTCATGTCGCCATCGTTGATCTGGTCGTCAAACGTGAAGCCATACTGGAAGCCACTGCAACCGCCGCCCGTAATGTAGACACGCAGTTTCAGGTTCGGATTGTCTTCATCCGCAATCAGGTTTTTCACTTTACTGGCTGCTGCGTCGGTAAACTGCAGCGGCAGCGCTACATCGTCACTCATTTTTCGCTCCCATTCATACTGCGATCTGGGCAAATAATAACCCGATCATTTTGGCTATTATCTATTACCCTGGTTATTCGTTCAAGTATTCTCCCTCTGGGGTGGCTATCCTTTCCGTGCGCAATACTTTTATCCTCCTCCAGGAATCCCTTAGAATAAGCCACATTGTTTTTAACAAACCAGGAACGATTTCATGAGTAAGTCAGAAAACCTCTACAGCGCCGCACGCGAACTTATCCCCGGCGGCGTTAACTCGCCGGTACGCGCCTTCACCGGCGTAGGAGGCACGCCGCTGTTTATTGAGCGCGCTGACGGCGCTTACCTCTATGACGCCGATGGCAAAGCTTACATTGATTACGTCGGCTCCTGGGGTCCGATGGTGCTGGGTCACAACCATCCGGCTATTCGCAATGCGGTAATTGAAGCCACCCAGCGCGGTCTGAGTTTTGGCGCGCCGACCGAGATGGAAGTGAAAATGGCCGAACTGGTGACTCAACTGGTACCGACCATGGATATGGTGCGTATGGTGAACTCGGGTACCGAAGCCACCATGAGTGCGATTCGTCTGGCTCGCGGTTTTACCGGTCGCGACAAAATCATCAAATTTGAAGGCTGCTACCACGGTCACGCAGACTGCCTGCTGGTCAAAGCTGGCTCGGGCGCATTGACGCTGGGTCAGCCAAACTCTCCGGGCGTGCCGGCGGACTTCGCCAAACATACCCTGACCTGCACCTATAACGATCTGTCGAGCGTCCGCGACGCTTTCGAGCAATATCCGCAGGATATCGCCTGTATCATCGTTGAGCCGGTCGCGGGTAACATGAACTGTATTCCGCCGAAAGATGACTTCCTGCCGGGCCTGCGCGCGCTCTGTGATGAGTTCGGCGCGCTGCTGATTATCGACGAAGTGATGACCGGTTTCCGCGTCGCGCTCGCGGGTGCGCAATCTTACTATGATGTCACGCCGGACCTGACTTGCCTGGGTAAAATCATCGGCGGCGGAATGCCGGTGGGTGCATTTGGTGGCCGCCGCGACATTATGGAAGCCCTGGCACCGACCGGCCCGGTCTATCAGGCCGGTACACTTTCCGGCAACCCCATTGCCATGGCCGCTGGTTATGCCTGCCTGACCGAAGTGTCGCAGGTGGGCGTGCATGAAACTCTCAATGATCTGACGGCATTGCTGGCAGATGGCCTGATTGATGCGGCGCGCGGCCAGGGTATTCCACTGGTGGTCAACCACGTAGGCGGCATGTTCGGTCTGTTCTTTACCGATGCGCCGGAAGTGACCTGTTATCAGGATGTGGTGGCCTGCGATGTGGAACGCTTTAAGCGCTTCTTCCATCTGATGCTTGAAGAGGGTGTCTATTTTGCGCCATCAGCTTTCGAAGCAGGTTTTATGTCCATCGCGCATAGCGAAGAAGATATCCGCAATACGGTTGATGCAGCACGCCGCGTGTTTGCGAAGCTGTAATTTCTGACGAGACAGGTGCCGCCTTGCGTGGCACCTGTTCAGTCAGAATCGTATCCCGGATAAGGCGATTGCGCTTCATCCGGGACACGCCCTGGTGGCGCAACGCTTACCGTGGCTACAAATCAGGGCCGTACCGGCGATCCTCGGATTATCAGCTCTGCTTTCTCAGCAAATAGATAAAATACGGCGCGCCGATAAAGGTCGACAGCAGTCCTGCCGGGACCTGGTAGGGAAACATCATCATCCGCCCGCACCAGTCGGCAAACACTAACAGAAGCCCCCCCGTCAGCGCAGACATAACGATATGCGGCATGGTACGGCGAAAACCCATCATACGCGCGATATGCGGTGCCATCAGGCCAATAAAACTCAGCGGGCCAATGGTCATCGTTGCGGTTGCCGTTAACGCCGCCGCCAGCAGCAATAGCCCAATACGTGATGTGGTCAACGCCATGCCCACCGAACGCGCCGTATCACCGCCCAGCGGCAATACCGTCAGCCAGCGACGACATAACGGCACCAGCGCCAGGAGCACGACCATCATCAGGCCCGTACGCATCACCTGCTCAAAGGTCGCGTGATAGGTCGAACCGGAAATCCACGTCAGGATCTTCGCCATACGCGGATCGCCGCTTGCCTGCAACATCATCAACAGCATGGTGAACGCGGTACTGAGCGCCATCCCTGCCAGTAGCATACGGTGCGGCGAAAAGCCCCCGCGACCGGCGGCAATCAGAATGATCAGCAGCGTAATGGCCGCACCGAGACTGCCGGCTGGCATCAGCCAGCCAAACGCATTCCCCGGCACGAAGAACAGCATGACCACAACACCGAAGGCCGCTCCGGAGCTGATCCCCAGCACTTCCGGGCTTGCCATCGGGTTCCCCGTCAGGCGCTGAATAATACACCCGGCTACCGCCAGCATGATCCCGGCCGTCAGCGCGGCGATAATCCGCGGCAAACGCCACTGCATTAGATCGTCGAGCATCGTACCGCTAATCCAGCGCCAGCCTTCCGCGTCGCGTCCGAACGAAAGAGCCACCAGTACGCCCAGTAGCAATACAACCAGCCCGACTAGCGCAAACCATTGCACGTTTTGCCGTTCCATGGGGACATTGTCCCCGACATCCATCGAAGGCGCGCTCATGCTACGCAAACGCGGCAGCAGCCACAGTAACAGCGGCGCGCCAATCAGCGCCGTCATAGATCCTGTGGAGACCTCTCTCCATACGCGGGCAAGCCACAGGATAAGCTGGTCAGATAGCCAAAGAATCAGGGCGCCAATCAGGGGTGCGAGCATCAGACGCGCCAGCAGACGCCGCGCACCGAGCATTTTCGCCAACAAAGGTGCAAACAGGCCGATAAAGCCGATAATCCCGACCGCATTCACCAGCAATGCGCTGAGTACGATCGCAAGCGTAAGCGCGGCCAGACGTGCCATTGATAACGCGAGACCAAGATTGCGGGCAACGCCATCATCCAGCCCCATCAACGTTAATGGTCGCAGCAACAGCAGGGTGAGCACCACGCCGCCGATCAGCTGCGGCCACAGGCGCTGCACGCCGCTCCAGTCGGTCTGGGTAAGCGTACCGGTGCTCCACAGGAACATGCTTTGCAGCGCATCGTGGTGGAAAATCACCAACAACTGGTTGACCGCCCCGCAGTAGAGGCTCACTACCAGCCCTGCCAGAATAAGCGTCACCGGAGAAAGCCGTTTGCCCCAGGCAACCCCAAACACCAGCGCGCCAACCACACAGGCGCCGGCCAGCGCGGCAAACTGCGTGGTCAACGCGCCCGGAAGCGCCCAGAGCGTGACGATGGTGATGCCCAGTTGTGCGCCGGTAGAGACCCCGAGCGTTGTAGGTTCAGCCAGCGGGTTACGTAAGACCTGCTGGAACAGTACCCCCACCAGCCCCAGGCCAGCCCCGACTAACAGCGAAATCACCAGTCGTGGCAGCAGGCTGTAATGGAACAGCATCTGTTCAATCACATCAACGTTGGGCGAAAAAAGCGCCTGCCCCCACTCTGTACGGGGAAGTGCGGCATTCAAATTCAGCCAGGTTAGCCAGGCGCCAGCCATGAATAACACCGCCAGTAGCAAGCCCGGCAGTAACGCAAACGGTCTTCTCATGCTTTGCCCCCGAGTGCGTTATCCAGAACACGCACAAAGTGCATGGCAGAGAGCGTCGCGCCATAGAACCAGACGGCAGGTACGCGCTGGAATCGGCCCGCGCGAACAAATGGCATCGCCTGCCACAGCGGGGTCGCCATCAACTTACGCATATCAGCATCATTACCGTGGTCAAAACAGAGAACATCGACGTCTTTATACATCGCCAGGCGATCAATCCCCACGGCGGTGCTTCCCCAGAACGAGGTTTCCCCCTGCCAGGCGTTTTGAATACCAAACTCATCCAGGATTTCCTGGAACAGGCAGTTGCGGGTAAAGACCAGCATGTGGCGTGCATCCAGCAGCGTCATCATCAGCAACGGGCGTTCGCCACGCGGTCTGAAGTGCGGTTTTCTGTCGGCAATAAAGCTATCGAAGGTATCCAGATGCGCTTTTGCCGCCGCTTCCATATGGAATAGCTGTGCCATCTCGTTGAGGGATTTTCTTGCCGTCGCCAGCGGTTTCTTACCGTCGCTAAAATTGAACCCCTGCCCCGGCGCGATTCTCGCCAGTACATCGGCAGAGGGGCCATAGCCGGCAGACCAGACCAGGAAAGAAGGTTTCATCTGCGTAAGCAGTTCCAGATTGGGCTCCGTGCGCAGCCCAACGTCAATCACCCCGGCGGGGAGCGCAGGCTCATTCACCCACAGATTGTAATTGGGAATATCGGCAATGCCGTAAGGTTTAATCCCCAGCGCCAGCAGCAGTTCGACCGGCAGCCACTCCAGACCGACAATCCGCTGCGTGTCGATTTCCTCGGCCTGCGCGCTGCGCATCTGCCACAGCAAAGGAGAGAGCGCCATCATCGTCAACAGGCGACGACGGCTAATCAGGTTCAGGCCATCCATCAATAGACAAAGCTCACCGGGGCAGCACCTGACGGGTGAGGAAGAATCCCCATCGGGATACCGTAAATTTGTTCGAGAGTCTCCGCGCGCATGAGTGTATCCGGGGTCCCCTGGGCAATCATTTCACCGGCGCGTAATGCGACAAGGTAATCGCAATAGCGCGCCGCCATATTGATATCGTGTAACACGGCAATTACCGTCAGCCCGCGCTGCTGGCTTAAACGATGCACCAGCGCCAGCACGTCCACCTGATGAGCGATATCCAGCGCCGAGGTCGGTTCATCCAAAAGCAGACAACGGCTATCCTGTGCCACCAGCATGGCAATCCATGCACGCTGACGTTCGCCGCCGGACAGGCTATCAACCAGACGATGCGCCAGTGGTTTGAGTCCAACCAGCGCTATCGCCTCTTCCACTTTCTCTCTGTCAGCCACGCCAAAACGGCCCAGCGCGCCATGCCACGGATACCGACCAATCGCCACCAGTTCACGTACCGTCATCCCTTCTGCCTGCGGCAACTGCTGCGGCAGATAGGCCACCTTACGGGCAAAGGATTTACTGCTCCAACTTGCCAGCGGCTGTCCGTCGAGCAGAACATCTCCCTGCGAAGGCGGTTGATGACGCCCCAGCATTTTCAGCAGTGTGGATTTCCCTGAACCGTTATGCCCGATAAGGCCAGTGACTTTGCCAACCGGAAAGGTCAGAGAAAGGGGATGCAGCAGCGTGCGGCCAGGCACACTGAATGTGACGTCGGTGAGTTGAAATGTGGTATCGGGAAGCGCGTTGTTTTCCTGCATGAGTGCCAACTTTTAAAAGGGCACGGCGAACCGTGCCCGAAGAGAGATTAGAAGCGGAAGGTTGCTGTCGCCACCACCTGGCGCTCAGCCCCCCAGAAGCAACCATAGGTATTAAAGCAGCTTGCGACATACTCGCGATCGAACAGGTTGTTCACGTGTAACGCCACATTAGAGCCCGCCAGGCCTACACGCGCCAGATCGTAACGCACCAGTGCGTCAACTAACGTGTAGCTCCCCACTTTGAAAGAGTTCGCCGGATCGCCCTGGCTGGAACCGGTAAAGCGAGCGCCGGTACCCAGCGTCAGACCAGAGAGCGCGCCATCAAAGATGGTGTAATCGCCCCACAGGGATGCCATGTGTTTTGGC
Source organism: Citrobacter sp. BDA59-3 (assembly GCF_015167655.1). NCBI lineage: Bacteria > Pseudomonadati > Pseudomonadota > Gammaproteobacteria > Enterobacterales > Enterobacteriaceae > Citrobacter > Citrobacter sp. BDA59-3. The sequence goes on along the minus strand of NZ_CP063427.1, from coordinate 876,731 downwards.
ACCTGGGCAGGCGTGTTGCCTTTGTATTTGGTATCGGTAGTGTACTCAGCGTCGGTATAGGTATAAGAACCAACCACATTGACGCTGGCAGAAAGCGCCGCTTTCGCTTCAAGCTCAACACCGCGCGCACGGATTTCGCCGCCTTGAATGGACCAGTTTGAACCCGGAGTCGGATCGGGCATCAGGTTGTTGGTTTTGGTCAGTTGGTATAGCGCACCGGTCAGGACAATCGGACGATCTTTCGGTACGTATTTCACGCCCGCTTCGTACTGCTTGCCTTTAGACGGAGCAAAGATAGCACCATCTGCACCCGTCGTGGATGCCGGTTCGAAGGATTCGCTATAGCTAAAGTATGGTGTTACACCATTGTCGAACAGGTAGTTAACGCCACCGCGCCAGGTGAATTGGTTATCGTCGCGCTCGGGATGAGTGCCATAGTCACGGTTCAGGGAATCCTGCTTCGCCCAGTCATAGCGGCCACCCAGGGTCACTAATACCTTATCCCACTGCGCCTGATCCTGAGCATAAACACCGGTCTGTTTCTGTTTGAGCAGTACACGGTAAGGGCCAGACGGTCCATCATGCGCACCGAAATCAAAATCGCTCCGGTCAAGATTGTAGATATCAGACGGGGTGACAGAACCGGCGTAGCCAAAATAAGAGTCAATATCGTTGCGCATACGCATAAAATCGACACCCGTCAGCAGGGTATGATCAATAGCACCGGTAGCAAATTTGCTCTGCAGTTGGGTATCGACAGTGAAGGTCTGCAGTTTTTCGCGGTCAATCACATACTGACGGGTCAAAGCATGACCCCATTCAGATTGTGGGATTTTCGCACAAGGGCTTGCCTTAAGCGCATCTGAATCTTTGGTATATAGCGGATCAGAACACATACCGTAACCATAGACGCTATTCTGCGCGACTTTGTTTTCCGCGTAACGCAGGTTCTGGCGCAGCGTGAAGGTATCGTTGAAGCCATGTTCGAAGCTGTAACCCACCATTTTCTCATTACGGGAATAGGTGTTGTTCTTCGCGCCTTCGTTGAAGTCGGTCGGCAGACGGGAGCCATTTGGCAGCGGCTGAACGGTTCCCTCTTTGGGTAACCAGCCGTAGTAACCGGTATCCGGTTCGTTCTGGAAATAAGAGAGGAATGTGAAGTTCGTTTTGTCATCAGGACGCCAACTGAAAGACGGCGCAATGGTGTAGCGCTGCTCTTTTGCCCCTTCCTGTTGGGCGCTAGCGGAGCGCGCCAGACCGGTCAAACGATAAGAATAAACGCCGTCGTCATCCAGCGCGTCGCTAAAATCAAAACCTGTCTGGTACAGGTTATCGGTGCCCATCTTGAACTGCACTTCGTACAGCGGCGTCGTTGTCGGACGTTTGCTGACCATGTTCAGTAACCCACCCGGGCTGCTCTTACCGTACAACACAGAAGCCGGACCGCGCAGGATTTCAGCACGTTCGAGCATGTAAGGATCAATCACCGCGTCGTTATAGAAGTTGCCCTGCATCTTCATACCGTCGAGGTAGTTATTCTGGCTCTGACCATCTGCGGCAAAACCACGAATAACAAGATAGTCATAGGTGTTGGATGCGCCACGCGTCCCCACGGCGACACCCGGCGTGTAACTCAGCGCTTCCTTCACGGACTTAGGCTGATGCAGGGCCATCTCTTCGCTGGTTACCACGGAGATCGACTGCGGGGTTTTCTCAATCGGGGTGTCGGTTTTGGTCCCCGTCGCAGAGTGGCGCGCGGCAATCGTTGCCGCCGGGCCCCAGGCATTTTCCTGCCCCGCCGTGCTGCTGGAGGTTACGGTAACGGTTTCTTCAGGTTGGGTCGTTGCAGCCTGTGCATAGACAGACATGCCGCTAACCGCTGTGGCTACAACTACTGCGAGTTTACGCAGTGAGGTGTTGACTGGCTGAGCAGTTTTTAGACGCGCCATTGTTTGTTCTCTGACAATGAGTGAATGATAACGTAAACGATAATTATTATTATGACGGCAGCATAATATGCGAAGCGCCGACCGCATAGCAAGCGCTAAGCGGCCCTGCGCGGTGTGAGGGATTAATAAACAACCAGGTAAAAAGGATGGCGTTAAGAAGGAATTAAAAAGGATTTAAAACGAGGTTAAAGAGATGTTCCAGCCATGCCAAAATCAAAAACCCCCAGCCGGGCGACTGGGGGTTTGAGCATTAGTTACTACCGAACATATCTTTAATCCAGCCTGCGACACCGTCGCTCTTCTCTTGCTGCTGCGGTGGCTGTTGCTGAGGCTGCTGCTGTTGCGGCGGCGGAGTTGACTGATCGAACGGATTACCCTGCTGCGGCTGCTGCATCATCGGATTTTGCTGGCACAGCGTTTCCGGGCTGGTCGTCCAGACCGGCAGTGAACGCACACCGCCACCGCCGCAAATGAAGTTGCCCATGTCATCCACGCTCATGGTGGTGATATCTTCCGGCGGCGTCAGATCCAGCGGAATTGGCGACTGGTTTGCCAGATAGCGCTGATAGATAGCCATCGCCCCGCTCGCACCATACAGCTTAGTCGGCTGGTTATTATCACGCCCAACCCAGGTAATCGTCACTTCACGCCCGTCAATCCCGGCAAACCAGGTATCGACGTTGTTGTTGGTGGTACCGGTTTTCCCTGCCAAATGCAGCCCCGGATATTTCGCGCCGAGCTGGCGCCCGGTACCGCGCTGAATAACCTGTTGCATAGTCCACAGGGTCAAATAGGCCGCTTGTGCAGGCACCGCACGCTCAGACTGCGGATAACTCTGGTACAGCACCGTACCATCTTCTGCAATGACTGAACGCAGCGCAGACAACGTTGCGCGATTACCGCCGCTGGCGATGGTCTGGAACGCTTGCGCAACTTCAATCGGCGTCAGGTTGAGCGCCCCCAACAGCATGGACGGGTTAGCCGTTAACTGATCTTTAGGCGCACCTAATTTCAACCAGGTATCGGTCACCGCAGGCAGCCCCATTGCCATCCCGAGGTTAACTGTCGGCACGTTCATGGAGCGCGTTAACGCATCCACCAGCATCACCTGACCGCTAAACCGGTGGTCGTCGTTTTGCGGTGCCCAGACCTGACCATTGGACAGACGCAGTGAAATCGGCGCATCGGCAATGGAGGTGTTCAGACGGAATTTATCCGGCTGGCTTAGCGCTGTCAGGTAGGTCGCCGGTTTTGCCAACGAGCCGATAGAGCGGCGCGCCTGCATTGCACGGTTATAGCCCGCAAATTGCGGCGTCGCCCCGCCGACCATTGCACGGACTTCGCCACTGAAGCGATCCACAACCACCATCGCAGTTTCCAGATCGTCCAGTTTACGCTGCTTGATCAAGGCCGGAATACCTTCCACCGCCGCTTTTTCTGCCGCGTCCTGCGCAACAGAATCAAAGGTGGTGAAAATCTTCACGCCCGACAAGTCCTTCACTTTGTCATCGCCGAGTTTAGCCTGAAGCTCCTGACGGACCATCTGCATAAACGCAGGCTGCGGCGAAATCACGCCACCGCGCGGCTGCACGCCAAGCGGACGGGCGCTGAGCATGTCGTAAAGCTCCTGGTCAATCACCTTCTGCTCTTGCATCAGGCGCAGGACAAGGTTACGTCGCTCCAGGGCCAGTTTTGGGTTACGCCACGGGTTGTAGATTGACGCCCCTTTCACCATCCCGACCAACATCGCCTGCTGGTCGAGACTCAGTTCTTCCACCGGACGGCCAAAGTAGTAAAGGCTTGCCAACGGGAAACCACGGATTTCGTTATCACCGCTCTGCCCGAGGTACACTTCGTTCATGTACAGTTCAAGGATACGATCCTTGCTGTAACGGGCATCGACGATCAGCGCCATATAAGCTTCGTTAGCCTTACGCCAGTAGGAGCGCTCGCTGCTCAGGAACAGGTTTTTTACCAGTTGCTGGGTCAGCGTACTCGCCCCCTGCACCGTACGTCCGGCGGTCAGGTTCGCCAGCACCGCACGGCCAATCGAGTAAAAACTGATACCGTCATGCTCGTAGAAATGGCGGTCTTCGGTCGCCAGCAGCGTATCCACCAGCAGATCCGGGAAGCCACTGCGCGGGACAAACAGACGCTGTTCGCCGTTAGGCGAGGAAAGCATGGTGATCAAACGCGGATCGAGACGGAAGAAACCGAACTGACGGTTGCTGTCCATGTTCTCAATGCTATCGAGTCGGTCGCCATCAAATGTCAGACGAGCCCGGACCTGCCCTTCTTTGCTGTCAGGGAAGTCAAACGGGCGGCGGATCATCTCAATGCTTTTCGCCTGCACGGTAAACTCGCCAGGACGCGTCATCTTCGTCACCTGACGGTACTGTGTGGCTTCCAGCAGTTTGACCATCTCGTTTTTGCTGATGGGCATATCCGGCTCAAGGTTGACCATACGGCCATAGACGGCAGCCGGCAGTTGCCACACTTTGCCATCGATACGGCTGCGGATCTTCTGATCCAGGTACACGCCATAAATGGCCAGCAGCACCGCACCCACGATACAAATTTTCAACAGCAGCCAGAACCAACGGCGCTTACCGCGAGGTTTACCGCCTTTACCTTTCCCTTTGCGCGGCGCTGAGTCCTGCTCATCGCCATCATCATCTTCGTAATCGTCGTATTCCTCTTCTCTGACTCGACGACGACTTACTTTCTCTTTTGCCGGACGTGAAGGTCTGCTCTTACGTCCAATTGGCTCGCGGTCATTCCCCGCCATGCTCTCTCTCCGCAACATTCAGGCGCAAGGGCCTGATTCTCAGTTCTTCCGCCTCCAGGCAGAAGAAGAAATCTCTCAAAATAAACAGCAGATTTTCTCAACGAGAAAATCTTAGTGTCTGCACCCTCTCCCTGTGGGAGAGGGCCGGGGTGAGGGCATCAACCTGCTCCGCCCATAACTACGAATACTTTTTCGTGCGCCGCGTCGGTGCGGCATTTGCCGGATCGTCTGGCCAGACATGTTTCGGGTAACGCCCTTTCATCTCTTTTTGCACTTCACGGTAGGCGCCCTGCCAGAACGCCGCTAAATCGCGCGTAATTTGCAGCGGACGCTGAGCCGGGGAAAGCAGTTCCAGTACCAGCGCAATGCGCCCCTGAGCGATAACAGGCGTTGTGGCCTCACCAAACATCTCCTGCATACGCACCGCCAGAGCAGGCGGATTATCCTCATGATAACGAATGGCAATCCGACTTCCCGTCGGCACAGTGTAATGCCCAGGCAGTTCACTATCCAGACGTTGACGCAAAGGCCAGGGTAAGAAAGCTTTTAATGCTTCGCCCACATCCAGCGCTTTCAACGCGCGAAGCGAATGTACGCCCCCCATTTGCGGTAACAGCCAGCTTTCCAGAGAAGCCAGCAGCGAAGCGTCATCCACCGCAGGCCATGCCTCTTCCGGCAGCCATTTCGCCGCGCAATGTAAACGCAGACGAAGCTGTTTCGCCTCCGGCGTCCAGTTAAGGACATCCAGCCCTTTATCACGAATGCCGTTGAGCATCGCCTGGTGTAGTTCTTCTTCCGGAAGCTTCGCCAGCGGCTGAACCTTCACCGTCAATTGACCAATCCGGCTACGGCGAAATGCCTTTAAGGTTCCCAGCGCTTCATCCCATTCCACAGAGTCAGACGGCTCAACAATGTGCGGACAGGCTGCCATTAACCGATCAATGTCCAGCGGCAGCGCCAGCAAAATGCGGGCATCCGGCGACTGGCTCCCTTGTAACAGCAGTGGCGCGAGCAGCCATTCATGGCGATTAAGCGAGTTATCCGCGTCAAGCATTGCGCCCATTCCGTTTGCCAGTTGATAACGCCCGTCCTGGCCACGCCTGCGCGCAATACGGTCGGCAAAAGCACTGGCAAGCAACGGCGCCAACAGATCGCTATCCGGCTCCCCTTCCGCACTTTTCAACCGCCGGATCAACTGTCGGGCACGCTGCTGCCACTGGGGCTGATTGCGAGAAAAGGCAACGCTCAAATCGGTATCACCGCCGCGCGGCGGCTCTTCAAGAATGGCAGCCAGCTTCGCCGCCGTTGCCACCTCATCCGCACCGCTGGCGCTCGCTAACATCGCGGCCAGGCGCGGATCGTTACCCAGCGATGCCATTTTTTTTCCGAACGCAGAGAGGCGCTCGCCTTCCAGCGCCCGCAGTTGCGTCAACAACCGCTTCGCTGCGGCAAGGTTAGTCGCTGGCGGTAAATCCAGCCAGGTAAGCTGCACGGGATCCTGGCATCCCCACTGTAACAACTCCATCAACAGGCCAGACAAATCGCTTTGCAAAATCTCTGGCTCGCTCTGTGCCGCCGCCCTTTCAGCCTGTTCTTTGCCGATCAAATGCAAACAGATACCTGGTTCAAGGCGCCCGGCACGTCCGGCACGCTGTGTCATCGATGCCTGGCTCACGCGCTGAGTGACAAGCCGTGTTAACCCTGTTCGCGAATCGAAACGGGCCACCCGCTCCTGGGCGCTGTCCACTACCAGGCGAATGCCTTCGATGGTCAGGCTGGTCTCGGCGATATTGGTCGCCAGCACCACCTTTCGTTGCCCGACAGGCGGCGGAAGAATGGCTTTGCGTTGTTCATTGAGCGACAACGCCCCATACAGCGGACAGAGCAATACATCGTCAGCGACCCGGCTGGCCAGTTGTTCCTGCACACGCTGGATCTCCCCGACTCCCGGCAAAAACAGTAACAACGACCCCGATTGCGAACGCAGCAAATCGGCTGTTGCCACCGCGACCGCTTCGTCAAAGCGCTGATGGCTGTTTAAGGCCTGATAGCGCCGCTCGACCGGGTGCATACGCCCCTCGGAAACAATCAGCGGCGCATCCGGCAACAGGGTCTGCAGGCGGCTGTTATCAAGGGTGGCTGACATGACCAGCAGTTTCAGGTCCTCACGCAGTCCCTGCTGGACATCCAGCAATAGCGCCAGCGCCAGATCGGCCTGCAGGCTACGTTCGTGGAATTCATCAAGGATCACCAGACCAACGCCGTTCAGCTCGGGATCGTGCTGGATCATTCGCGTCAGGATCCCCTCAGTCACTACTTCCAGACGCGTATTCGGCCCAACACAGGCTTGGGCTCTCATCCGGTAGCCGACCGTGTCACCAGGCTGCTCATTAAGCAGCTCCGCCAGCCGTTGCGCCACGTTACGGGCAGCCAGCCTGCGCGGTTCAAGCAGTAAAATACGCCCGTCAATACCGCCCTGCTGCAACAATTGCAGCGGCAGCCAGGTTGACTTCCCCGCGCCAGTTGGGGCAGTTAGCAGTACCTGGGGAGCGTGTTGAAACGCATTGAGAAGGTCGGGCAATACGGCAGCAACCGGCAGTGAGGACACTCAAGGCTCCAGAGGATTCACATTGATAAGGACGGGGGCCAATTGTACATGAACTACGGCGCTTTGGAGCGCCGAAGCATTTGCGAGCATCCTCCTGCCATTGTAGCATCGCGACAAATCCTAACTGAGTGCCTGCCATGTCTGAATCGAAAAGGCTGTTTTTTGCCATCGAATTGCCCGACGCCACCCGACAGGAGGTGGTGCGCTGGCGGGCGGAACATTTCCCGCAGGATGCCGGGCGACCGGTTGCGGCAGCAAACTTACATCTGACACTGGCGTTTTTGGGGGAAGTGAGCGCGGAAAAACAACGGGCGCTGGAAACGCTGGCCGGTCGCATTCGTCAGCCAGGCTTTACGTTACAACTCGATGATGCCGGGCAATGGTTGCGTTCGCGCGTCGTCTGGCTTGGCTGTCGCCAGTCGCCACGCGGGCTGTTGCAACTGGCGGATATGCTGCGCGCTCAGGCTGCACGCAGCGGATGCTGGCAAAGTCCAACGCCTTTTCATCCTCATATCACCCTGCTACGCGATGCCAGTCATGCGGTCACGATACCGCCGCCGGGTTTTCACTGGACTTTTCCTGTAACAGAATTTGTCTTATATGAATCGCAGTTTGCCGGAGGACGTCTGCGCTACACGGCGTTAAACCGCTGGACGCTAAAAACATAAAAAGGATATGTCATGGAATTTTCTCCGCCCCTTAGATCCGCCACGCTTATTCAGCGCTATAAGCGGTTTCTTGCCGATGTGATCACGCCAGAAGGCGAAACATTGACAATCCATTGTCCCAATACCGGCGCAATGACCGGTTGCGCCACGCCTGGCGACACGGTTTGGTATTCCACATCAGAAAATACTAAACGCAAATATCCGCATACCTGGGAATTAACGCAAACCCAACAGGGCGCTTTTATTTGCGTTAATACGCTTCGCGCTAATACGTTAACGAAAGAAGCAATACAGCAAAACCGTTTGCCAGGACTGTCGGGTTACAGTGCACTGAAAAATGAAGTGAAATATGGTGCCGAAGGCAGCAGAATTGATTTTCTGTTACAGGCGGATGGCCGACGCAACTGCTATATTGAAGTGAAATCAGTAACGCTCGCCGAGCGGGAATGCGGTTTTTTCCCTGATGCAGTTACGCTACGCGGACAAAAGCATCTGCGTGAGTTAATGAGCGTAGCGGCCAGCGGCGACCGCGCGGTTATTCTGTTTGCCGTGCTGCATTCAGCCGTTGAACATTTTTCTCCAGCGCGCCATATTGATGAGAAATACGCACGATTGTTAAAGGAAGCACAAGGTCAGGGAGTAGAAATTCTGGCGGTAAAAGCGGAACTTTCTGCTACAAATATGACTCTGAGATTGCCGCTGCCTTTCACGATATAGGGCAGCGATTGACTAAATTGACTAATAAGTGTTCTGGTCGCGTGCGCAAATACGCTTTTCCTCACAGGCTTGTCAAGTGTTACGTTTAGATATTTGCCATCCGGAAAAGCATCTGCTATTTATAGCGGCCTGATTTTCCCCCAACACGGGGATCGATAGTGCGTGTTAAGGAGAAGCAACATGCAAGAAGGGCAAAACCGTAAAACATCGTCCCTGAGTATTCTCGCCATCGCTGGGGTGGAGCCGTATCAAGAGAAACCGGGCGAAGAGTATATGAATGAAGCCCAGCTGGCGCACTTCAGGCGTATTCTTGAAGCGTGGCGTAATCAACTCAGGGATGAAGTCGATCGCACCGTCACCCATATGCAGGATGAAGCAGCTAACTTCCCGGACCCGGTAGACCGTGCCGCACAGGAAGAAGAGTTCAGCCTCGAACTGCGTAACCGTGACCGCGAGCGTAAACTGATCAAAAAGATCGAGAAAACGCTGAAAAAAGTTGAAGACGAAGATTTCGGCTACTGCGAATCCTGCGGTGTTGAAATCGGCATTCGCCGCCTGGAAGCGCGTCCGACCGCTGACCTGTGCATCGATTGCAAAACACTGGCGGAAATTCGCGAAAAACAGATGGCGGGTTAATTCGCCTCTGACCGACAGCCGGTCAACCCCTCAGACGGCGCAGCGCTGATTCCAGCCTGCGCCTTCAAATCAGGCTGTGCTATAGTCGGGGAAAATTTCCCGTATTGTCGGCGTTTCCTGTCTTTATGTCTGACTCTCACTATATTGGGCGCTTTGCGCCGTCACCGTCCGGTGAACTCCATTTTGGCTCGCTCATTGCTGCACTTGGCAGCTACCTGCAGGCGCGCGCGCAGCAGGGTACCTGGCGAGTGCGTATCGAAGACATTGATCCCCCGCGTGAAGTTCCCGGTGCCGCAGACACCATCTTGCGCCAGCTTGAGCATTACGGCCTGCACTGGGATGGCGATGTACTCTGGCAATCGCAACGTCATGAGGCCTACCGCGACGCGCTGGCCTGGCTTCATACCCGTGGGCTGAGTTACTACTGTACCTGTACGCGGGCGCGCATTCAGAGCGTGGGCGGCACCTATGACGGCCACTGCCGTAGCGCTAATAATGGCCCGGAAAATGCGGCTGTACGTCTGGTGCATCAACATCCGGTGCTCCATTTTCACGACAGGCTACGCGGCGAACTCTATGCGGATGAAAAACTGGCGCGCGAGGATTTTATTATCCACCGCCGGGATGGCCTGTTTGCCTATAACCTCGCCGTCGTGGTTGACGACCATTTTCAGGGCATCACGGAAATTGTGCGCGGCGCAGATTTAATTGAACCTACGGTCAGGCAAATTTCGCTCTACCGACAATTTGGCTGGCCAGTGCCACAGTATGTCCATCTGCCGCTGGCGCTCAATGCGCAAGGGAATAAACTCTCCAAGCAAAACCATGCGCCAGCCTTGCCCGGTGGCGATCCGCGCCCCATAATAATCAGGGCGTTACAATTCTTAAACCAGAGCGCAACAAATGAGTGGCAGGATCTCAGCGTCGACGATTTGTTGAAAAATGCGGTGGCAAACTGGACGCTCGCTAACGTGCCCATTGCAGTGGATGTGAATACGGCATTCTCAAACGCCTCGCGCTGAGCTATGATTAGCCGCTATTTTTTTGTCCTTATTTTTTTGTCCTGACGTTTGACACTACCGAGGTGCACTATTTTTACCCGAGTCGCTAATTTTTGCCGTAAGGTGCTAAGTCGCGAAGAGAGCATGGTCGTTGAGGCTAGCGTACAACCTCAGATGACGGTTATCCCGCGTGAACAGCACGCTATTTCTCGCAAAGATATCAGTGAAAATGCGCTCAAAGTCCTCTACCGCCTGAACAAAGCCGGTTACGAGGCTTATCTCGTCGGTGGTGGCGTGCGTGATTTATTGCTGGGCAAAAAACCAAAAGATTTCGACGTCACGACGAACGCCACGCCGGACCAGGTGCGTAAATTATTTCGCAACTGCCGCCTGGTGGGTCGCCGTTTCCGCCTGGCCCACGTCATGTTCGGGCCGGAAATCATTGAAGTCGCCACCTTTCGCGGTCATCACGAAGATACCGAAGCCGACCGCACCACGTCTCAGCGTGGCCAGAATGGCATGTTGCTGCGCGACAATATTTTCGGTTCTATCGAAGAAGATGCTCAGCGTCGCGATTTCACCATTAACAGCCTTTATTACAGCGTTGCTGACTTCACCGTGCGTGATTATGTCGGCGGCATGCGCGATCTGGATGAGGGCGTCATTCGCCTGATTGGCAACCCGGAAACCCGCTATCGCGAAGACCCGGTACGTATGCTGCGCGCGGTGCGTTTCGCCGCCAAGCTGGGTATGAACATCAGCGCTGAAACGGCCGAACCGATTCCTCGTCTGGCCGCCCTGATTAATGACGTCCCCCCTGCGCGCCTGTTTGAAGAGTCGCTGAAATTATTGCAAGCGGGCTATGGTTTCGATACCTACATGCTGCTGCGCGAATACAACCTCTTCCAGCCTCTCTTCCCTACCATCAGTCGCTTCTTCACCGAAAACGGTGACAGCCCGATGGAACGCATCATTGCGCAGGTGCTGAAAAACACCGATACCCGCCTTCACAACGATATGCGGGTTAACCCGGCGTTTTTGTTTGCAGCTATGTTCTGGTATCCGCTGCTGGAAACCGCGCAGCGCATTACTCAGGAAGGCGGTCTGGCATATTACGACGCCTTTGCGCTTGCCATGAACGATGTGCTGGATGAAGCCTGCCGTTCACTGGCCATCCCGAAACGCATCACCTCGCTGATTCGCGATATCTGGCAGCTACAACTGCGTATGTCCCGTCGTCAGGGTAAACGCGCGTGGAAACTGATGGAGCATCCGAAATTCCGCGCAGCCTACGATCTGCTGGCCCTGCGTGCCGAGGTTGAAAACAACGGCGAACTGCAGCGGCTGGTGAAATGGTGGGGAGAATTTCAGGTTTCCGCACCGCCGGAGCAGAAAGATATGCTTGACGACCTGGGCGATGAACCCGCCGTTCGCCGTCGCCATCGCCGCCCGCGCAAACGCGCGCCGCGCCGTGAAGGCAGCGCATAATGTTATCCCTTTCAGGCCTGCCACGCGCAGGCCTGATGCTATAGAGAATGAAAAACGCAGGAGCCTGTATGTCCCCGACCCTTTGCTATATCGCCATCGGCAGTAATCTCGCATCGCCTCTGGAGCAGGTAAAGGCAGCGCTGGACGCCATTGGAGAGATCCCGCAAAGCCGCGTGGTCGCCGTCTCCTCGTTCTACCGCACGCCTCCGCTTGGCCCGCAGGATCAGCCTGACTATCTCAATGCCGCCGTCGCGCTGGAAACGACCCTTGAGGCCGAAGCGCTGCTTGACCACACCCAGCGCATTGAACTGCAGCAGGGGCGCGTGCGTAAAGCCGAGCGCTGGGGGCCACGCACGCTGGACCTGGATATCATGCTGTTTGGCGCTCAGGTTATTCAGACGCCGCGTCTCACCGTTCCACATTACGACATGAAAAATCGCGGCTTTATGCTGTGGCCGTTATTTGAAATTGCCCCTGCCCTGCGATTCCCTGATGGTATGACGCTGAGCGCCGCCCTCACAGAATGCGCAGCGGACAAACCTGCCTTGTGGTAAAACGCTTTTCTGGCGCTTCTGATGTGATCGGTGTTAAACGATTGCCTAAAATCATTGTTCACCTGAATGTTGCTGTTAGAATGCGCCAGAATTCGTTTTTAGCCATCAGGAAACGTTATGAAACCCACCACCATCTCCTGGCTGCTTAAGTGCAAACAGGAAAAAAAACGCTTCGCTACCATCACAGCCTACGATTACAGCTTCGCTAAACTGTTCGCCGAAGAAGGCATCAACGTGATGTTGGTTGGCGACTCGTTAGGGATGACGGTACAAGGTCATGATTCCACCCTGCCCGTGACGGTAGACGACATTGCCTATCACACGCGCGCGGTGCGCCGTGGCGCCCCTCATTGTTTGCTACTGGCCGACCTGCCGTTTATGGCGTATTCCACACCGGAGCAGGCCTTTGAAAACGCCGCCGCCGTGATGCGCGCCGGGGCCAATATGGTAAAAATCGAAGGCGGTCGCTGGCTGAGTGATACGGTGAAAATGCTCACCGAACGTGCTGTACCGGTGTGCGGACACCTGGGGTTAACGCCGCAGTCCGTAAATATCTTCGGTGGCTACAAAGTTCAGGGGCGCGGCGATGCCGGACAAACGCTGCTGGACGACGCGCTGGCGCTGGAAGCCGCTGGTGCGCAGTTGCTGGTGCTGGAGTGTGTGCCGGTTGAGCTGGCAAAGCGTGTCACGGACGCGCTGACCATTCCGGTCATTGGTATCGGCGCAGGTAACGTCACAGACGGCCAGATTCTGGTGATGCACGACGCGTTCGGCATTACCGGTGGTCATATCCCCAAATTTGCAAAAAACTTTCTGAGCGAGGCAGGCGACATGCGCGCTGCCGTGCGCCAGTATGTTGCCGACGTTGAGTCCGGGGTCTATCCGGGCGAAGAACACAGTTTCCATTAAGGAGTGCCGTTGTGTTGATTATCGAAACCCTGCCTTTACTGCGCCAGCATATTCGAAGAGCGCGTCAGGAAGGCAAACGCATTGCGCTGGTGCCAACGATGGGCAACCTGCACGATGGTCATATGACGCTGGTTGAGGAAGCCAAAGCCCGCGCGGATGTGGTCGTGGTGAGCATTTTCGTCAACCCCATGCAGTTTGACCGCGCCGACGATCTGGCTCGCTACCCGCGCACCCTGCAGGAAGATTGCGAAAAGCTCAATAAACGGAAAGTGGATTTTGTTTTCGCCCCTGCGCCAAATGATATTTATCCGCAGGGCACGGACACGCAAACCTATGTGGATGTGCCAGGTATCTCCACCATGCTTGAAGGCGCAAGCCGCCCGGGGCATTTCCGTGGTGTTTCCACCATTGTCAGCAAGCTCTTTAACCTGGTCCAGCCGGATATCGCCTGCTTCGGCGAAAAGGACTACCAGCAGTTGCAGCTCATTCGCAAAATGGTTGCCGATATGGGCTATGACATTGAGATTGTCGGGGTTCCGACCGTGCGTGCTAAAGACGGTCTGGCGCTCAGTTCCCGTAACGGCTATCTCACCGCCGATCAACGCAAAATCGCACCGGCCCTGAGCAAGACCATGAACGCGATGGCCGCAAAACTGAGCGCAGGCGATCGCAATCTCGAAGAGATCATTGCCCTGGCGGAACAGGAACTTAACGACGGCGGCTTTCGCGCAGATGACATCCAGATCCGCGATGCAGACACGCTTCTGGAGCTTGCGCAGACCAGCAAACGCGCGGTGATTTTGATGGCAGCCTGGCTGGGTCAGGCGCGTCTCATCGACAATAAAGTGGTTGATCTCCCCCTGTAGACAGGGGTTAAAAAACGGGCAATACTGGCCTGTTATCGGCCTGGTCTGGCGCTGTCGCCGGGCCGGGAAAGTCTGGCCGGGCAGCCAAATGCCACCCGGCGATATACCTGTATTTCGTTACGCCATTAAAGGTAGAAGTTATGATTCGCACGATGCTGCAAGGCAAGCTCCACCGCGTCAAAGTGACACAGGCCGACCTGCACTATGAAGGTTCCTGCGCGATTGACCAGGATTTCCTTGAGGCGGCTGGTATCCTGGAATACGAAGCCATCGATATTTACAACGTCACCAACGGTAAACGCTTTTCCACCTATGCCATTGCCGGTGAACGTGGCTCCCGCATCATTTCAGTTAACGGTGCGGCGGCGCACTGTGCTGACGTTGGCGACATCCTGATTATCGCAAGCTACGTCACCATGCCGGATGAGCAGGCGCGTAGCTGGCAGCCGAAAGTCGCCTATTTTGACGGCGACAACGAGATGAAACGCACGGCAAAAGCGGTTCCGGTACAAGTTGCCTGAATGGCATAGCCGACTCATTAATCAGGCATAATGGGCGTTATTGATGCAGACAGTTTGAACACGGACGGCGCGCAGTCACCGGAGCGTACGCGAGGATGACGAGCACTGCCCTGGTTCAAAAATGGCAAATAAAATAGCCCATTTTGCCTGATTTATCCCTGAGGTTGATTGCTTATTAACCTCGACATATCCTCCAGCGAATCCGTCTTTAAGATATACAACCGTTTCAGTAAGTACGGATTATCCCCAGGCTTTACCTTCCCTCGCACCGTGGTCAACGCAAGATGGAAACCGGCATCTTTCGCCGCAGCCAACGCTTTGTCGTCATAGCCGCCGAACGGATAGGCCAGATACCAGATGTGCTGGTTGAACTGCGAAAGCGCGCGGCGTGAATGCTTAAAATCCATCAGGATATTGTCATAACTCCGACTTAGCAGTATCGGATGGCCCACGTCATCGGTGCGATGCAGGAAATGAGTATGTGACTGAAAATCAAAGACATGAGAAATTTGCTCCAGTTCAGAGATGCTCATGAACTGCAGGGATTTGGGATCCCAGAGCTGCGGTTTGCGCTTAATACGCGACGAAATAATAAAAGCGGTCGCCCTGAAACCATTCTGCTTTAACACCGGATACGCATAACGACTGACCGATTTCAGTCCGTCATCAAAGGTGATCACCACTGAACGGGCAGGAAGGTTCATCGCGTTACGTATATAACCTTCCAGTTGATACATGCTTAACGTGGTATAGCCCTGGTCATGCAGCCAGCTCATCTGGTTGGTGAAAGCGCGAAGAGAGGTGGTCGTCGAGGTATGACGAAACCGCGTGTTCTCCTCGTCTTCCAGAATATGATGGTAGGTGAGCACCGGAATACCGTTATCTTCCTGCGCATCCAGGCTACTGATCCACGCCAGACGTTCGCCAATGCGAATCTGATACCAGGTCTGGTTGAGTCTGTCTTTCAGCTTGCTGATGATGGGGTAGCGCAGATTCCCGGCCAGAATACCCAATTGTTCACTGGTATTGTCCGCCTCGTTATACATCGGTGTATCACGCCAGGTGATCAAATTGTGATTACTCAGGGGCTTATTGAGGTCGCCAAGGCTATCCTGAACCTTCTCACTGCCACGAACCGTTCCCAGATGCCCTTTATCTATCCACGCTTTACCGAAGCCGAAGCGAAATTCGTAATAGTCTTCCGCCCCTGGCACAACCGCCAGAATTTGTCCGGCGCGGATATTGCCAACAGTCATAACATTGTTGCCAATCTGCGCCCATATGTCGGCATCTTCCGTAATTTGCATATAGCGAGCAGGATCGGGATTTTGACTAACGAGACGTGCAGAAACGCTACATGACACCAGCAAGAAAAGAATGAGGAGAAAACGAGGCATGCACCTAACCAGGCTAAAAATAATTTAGGTTATTGTAGGAAAAAGAAAAATGAATACCAACGTTTATTTTTCATACAAATCATGTAACAACACAAACGGCGGATTTTTCTGTTGCTGATGCCAGAGACTGCTGACCACCGGCGCGCCAGCGCCCACAATCTGCTCACGAAAATCGGCACTGCTACATACTTCACGCAGCGGATACATTGCTTCCAGCAACTCAGCATCAACGCCGGATATCACTTCACAATGCTCATGCTTGTGGCTCATGAGCGAGGCGGCACGGTAAGGCGCGGCCCCGGAAATATCGGTCAAAAAAACCACGCCATCACCGGAATCCGTTTCATGCAACGCATCACAAATCATGCGGCTGAGCATATTGGTGCTAAGCCCGTGGCGAAAGTTGACCGCTCTACATTGTTTAAGCGGACCAAACCGGCTCTCCAGACTGTCCAGCATCTCCTGCGCCAGTTCACCATGGCACGTAATGACCCATCCCAGCATACCTATCTCCTTAGCAGACTTGCAGTTTAGCCAGGTGACCATCAGCCGTCGGTGACAGATATCATAGATTAAAAGGGCAATGAGAACCCGGCGACGAACGCCGCCGGGTAAGTGGCGATTAACTGCGCAGACCGCGTCCGCGCTGAATTAAATACCAGCACAATATATAAAAAGCGATGATAAACACCGCCAAAACCGCCACAGTGGTGAAAAGCGGCACATCGGTAATACCGAGGAAACCAAAGCGGAAACCGCTAATCATGTAAACAATGGGGTTGAGATGAGACAGCGCCTGCCAGAAAGGCGGTAGCAACGTCAGCGAATAGAACACCCCACCGAGATAGGTCAGCGGTGTCAGGACAAATGTTGGGATCAGGCTGATGTCATCAAAGGTTGTCGCAAAAACGGCATTCAGCAGACCCGCCAGCGAGAACAATACCGCGGTCAACAGCAGCGTTAACGCAACAAAAACCCACGAGTGGACCTGAAAAGGCACGAAAAACAGCGACACGGCCGTCACCAGCACCCCGACACATAAACCGCGCGCCACGCCGCCACCCACATACCCTGCGATAATCACATGCGTGGGCACCGGGGCGACCAGCAGCTCTTCAATATTGCGTTGAAACTTGGCGCTGAAAAATGATGACGCCACGTTTGCATAGGCGTTAGTGATCACCGCCATCATGATCAGGCCTGGCACGATGAATTGCATATAGGTAAAGCCGTGCATTTCACCGATACGTGAGCCAATCAAATTACCAAAGATAATAAAATAGAGGGTCATGGTAATCACCGGCGGCACCAGCGTCTGTACCCAAATACGCATAAACCGTTGAATTTCTTTATGCCAGATACTTTTCAATGCCACCCAATAAAGCTGCATCATGCGTGCTCTCCTTTTTTCTCATGCACCAGCGTGACGAACAGCTCTTCCAGACGGTTAGCCTTGTTGCGCATACTCAAGACCTGTACGCCCTGCGCGCTAAGCTGGCTGAACACGCTATTTATCCCCTGCTCACGCAACACTTCGACCTCCAGGGTCGACGTATCCACCAGCCGATACTGGTAACCTTCCAGCTTCGGTAATGGGCTTTTCGTTGCCAGATCGAGGATAAAGGTTTCCGATTTTAGCTTCGCCAACAATGACTTCATGGAGGTGTTTTCAATCAGCTCGCCGCTCTGAATAATGCCGATGTTGCGACACAGCATCTCGGCCTCTTCCAGATAATGGGTAGTCAGAATGATGGTGGTGCCTTTGTCGTTGAGATCTTTCAGAAAGCCCCACATAGAACGACGCAGTTCGATATCCACCCCGGCCGTAGGTTCATCAAGGATCAGCAGCTTCGGCTCATGCATCAGGGCGCGAGCAATCATCAAACGACGCTTCATCCCGCCCGATAACATACGCGCTCGTTCGTTGCGTTTTTCCCACAGATCGAGCTGGTTCAGGTATTTTTCGCTACGCTCCAGCGCCTCTTTACGCTCAACGCCGTAGTAACCTGCCTGGTTAACCACAATCTGCTGTACGGTTTCAAACGGGTTAAAATTGAACTCCTGCGGCACAAGACCGAGCTGCCGTTTGGCGTTAACGATATCTTTTTGCAGGTCGTAGCCGAAGACACTCACGCGTCCGGACGTTTTATTTACCAGAGAACTGATGATACCTATGGTGGTCGATTTTCCTGCGCCGTTTGGTCCCAGTAACGCGTAAAAATCCCCAGCTTCTACTTTAAGATCAATACCACGTAGCGCATGAACGCCGCCCGGGTAGGTTTTTTTAAGCTGCTCAAGCTCCAGTGCAATGGTCATGAATTTTCACTTACCTTATTCTTACACTCGATGTGTGGTTTAAAAAACGTGGGAGTTGACCTATATTAGCGCAACGCACTTATTTGGTTACAGGTCGTTAACTTCCATGAAAGACATAGATACACTCATCAGCAACAATGCACTATGGTCAAAAATGCTGGTGGAAGAGGATCCCGGCTTTTTCGAAAAACTGGCGCAAGCGCAGAAACCGCGTTTTCTATGGATTGGATGTTCTGACAGTCGCGTTCCCGCAGAACGCCTTACCGGCCTTGAGCCAGGCGAACTGTTTGTTCACCGTAACGTTGCCAACCTGGTTATTCATACCGACCTGAACTGCCTTTCTGTGGTTCAGTACGCGGTCGATGTACTGGAAGTTGAGCATATCATCATCTGCGGCCACTACGGCTGTGGTGGTGTGCAGGCGGCGGTGGAAAACCCGGAACTGGGGCTGATTAACAACTGGCTGCTGCACATTCGCGATATCTGGTTCAAGCATAGTTCGTTGCTTGGCGAGATGCCGCAGGAGCGCCGCCTTGATACCCTTTGCGAGCTGAACGTGATGGAGCAGGTGTATAACCTGGGTCACTCCACCATTATGCAATCTGCCTGGAAACGTGGACAAAAAGTCACGATTCACGGTTGGGCGTATGGCATCCACGATGGTTTACTGCGTGACCTGGAAGTCACCGCAACGAACCGCGAAAGCCTGGAACAGCGCTACCGTCAGGGCGTCTCGAACCTCAGCAAGAAACACATCAACCACAGATAATCTTGCCTTCCCGGCAGCATGATGCCAGCCGGGATAACGCATCAGGCCGGGCTAAAGCCCGGCTTTTTTTATGCTTACTCGTCCAGCATCACCACTTTGCCGACATACGGCAGGTGGCGATAACGTTGCGCATAATCGATACCGTAGCCCACCACGAATTCATCAGGGATCGAGAAGCCGACAAATTCCACATCAACCGGCACTTCTCGGCGCGACGGTTTATCGAGCAGGGTGCAAATAGAGAGAGACTTCGGCTCGCGCAGACTGAGAATTTCGCGCACTTTAGAGAGTGTATTGCCAGAATCGATAATGTCTTCAACGATCAGAACGTCTTTACCGCGAATATCTTCATCCAGATCTTTGAGGATTTTAACATCGCGGGTCGAAGACATGCCGCTGCCATAGCTGGAGGCGGTCATAAAATCGACTTCGTGCGGTACCTGCACTTCACGGCAAAGGTCTGCCATGAACATAAATGAGCCGCGCAGCAGGCCCACCAGCACCATTTCACTGCCACTGTCCTGATAACGTTCTGTGATTTGACGACCCAATTCGGCGATACGCGCTTTGATCTCCGCTTCCGGGATCATCACTTCAACAATATGTTTCATTTTAAATAACCATATGATTTAAATACTAAATCACTCAATAACCCGCGTTTTGCTTTGGTTATTGAAGCGCAAGGCGTGCAGTATACCAGCAAACGCATTTCCGATGCTTATCTGTCGATAAAGCTCATTTTGTGATGACGATCACACTTGTTAAATCCTATAATTAGTTGCTACTAAAACATTAATGAATTTGATGAGTGTCTTTTTATGGCTGAAACAAAAACGCAACGCTCAGGTATCCTTGTGATACTGACCGCGCTGTTCGCAGCATTCTGCGGACTGTACTTACTGATCGGCGGAGTATGGCTGGTCTCTCTTGGTGGTTCCTGGTACTACCCTATTGCCGGGGTGGTAATGCTTGGCGTCACTGCACTGCTCTGGCGGCGTAAGCAGTCAGCATTATGGCTGTATGCCGCGTTGCTGCTGGCGACCATGATCTGGGGCGTGTGGGAAGTGGGCTTCGACTTTTGGGCGCTCACGCCTCGCAGCGATATCCTGGTCTTCTTCGGTATCTGGCTTATTCTGCCTTTCGTCTGGCGCAGACTGATTTTCCCTTCCGGTGGTGCGGTTGCCGCACTGGTGGTTGCGCTGCTGATTAGCGGCGGCATTCTCACCTGGGCGGGCTTTAATGACCCGCAAGAAGTGAACGGTACGCTGAATGCGGATGCCACGCCGGCTGCCCCGATTTCTCAGGTTGCTGACGGCGACTGGCCAGCTTATGGCCGCAACCAGGAAGGTCAACGTTTTTCACCGCTCAAGCAGATCAATGCGGATAACGTTAAGAACCTGAAAGAAGCCTGGGTGTTTCGTACCGGAGACCTGAAACTGCCAACAGACCCGGGTGAACTGACCAACGAAGTGACGCCGATTAAAGTGGGCGACACGCTTTATCTGTGTACTGCTCACCAGCGCCTGTTCGCTCTGGACGCCTCGACCGGTAAAGAGAAATGGCACTTTGACCCGCAGTTAAACGCCAACCAGTCCTTCCAGCATGTCACTTGTCGCGGCGTCTCTTATCATGAAGCACGTGCAGAAAACGCCAGCCCGGATGTTGTCGCGGATTGCCCGCGTCGCATTATGCTGCCGGTTAACGATGGCCGCCTGTTTGCCATCAACGCCGACAACGGCAAACTGTGCGAAACCTTTGCCAACAAAGGTATTCTGAATCTGCAGACCAATATGCCGGACACCACGCCAGGTCTGTATGAACCTACCTCACCGCCGATCATCACCGATAAGGTGATTGTGATTGCCGGTTCGGTAACGGACAACTTCTCTACCCGTGAAACCTCCGGTGTTATTCGTGGTTTTGACGTGAATACCGGCAAGTTGCTCTGGGCTTTTGATCCAGGCGCGAAAGATCCCAACGCTATTCCGTCTGACCAACACAGCTTTACGTTCAACTCGCCCAACTCGTGGGCGCCAGCCGCCTATGATGCGAAGCTGGACCTGGTCTATCTGCCAATGGGTGTGACTACCCCGGATATCTGGGGCGGCTACCGCACGCCGGAGCAGGAACGCTATGCCAGCTCTATCGTGGCGCTGAACGCCACTACCGGTAAACTGGCGTGGAGTTACCAGACCGTTCACCACGATCTGTGGGATATGGATATGCCGTCCCAGCCGACGCTGGCAGACATCACGGTTAACGGCAAAACAGTTCCGGTGATTTACGCCCCGGCGAAAACCGGCAACATCTTCGTGCTGGATCGCAGCAACGGTAAGCTGGTTGTCCCGGCACCGGAAAAACCGGTTCCGCAGGGTGCGGCCAAAGGCGATTACGTCACCAAAACTCAGCCGTTCTCAGATCTGAGCTTCCGTCCGAAGAAAGATCTCAGCGGGGCGGATATGTGGGGCGCGACCATGTTCGACCAACTGGTCTGCCGCGTGATGTTCCATCAGTTGCGCTATGAAGGCATCTTCACTCCGCCATCTGAGCAAGGCACACTGGTGTTCCCGGGTAACCTGGGGATGTTCGAATGGGGGGGTATCTCCGTTGATCCGAACCGCCAGGTCGCGATCGCCAACCCGATGGCCCTGCCGTTTGTCTCTAAACTGATCCCACGCGGTCCGGGCAACCCGATGGAGCAGCCGAAAGATGCGAAAGGTAGCGGTACAGAGGCGGGGATTCAGCCGCAGTATGGCGTGCCGTTCGGCGTAACCCTGAATCCGTTCCTCTCTCCGTTTGGCCTGCCGTGTAAGCAGCCAGCATGGGGTTATATTTCCGCGCTGGATTTGAAAACCAACCAGGTAGTGTGGAAAAAACGTATTGGTACGCCGCAGGACAGCATGCCGTTCCCGATGCCCGTTCCGGTGCCGTTCAATATGGGGATGCCGATGTTAGGCGGCCCAATCTCTACTGCCGGTAATGTGCTGTTCATTGCTGCAACCGCAGATAATTACCTGCGCGCGTACAATATGAGCAACGGCGAGAAACTGTGGCAGGGCCGTTTGCCAGCAGGTGGCCAGGCAACGCCGATGACCTATGAAGTGAATGGCAAGCAGTACGTTGTCATCTCTGCGGGTGGTCACGGTTCGTTTGGTACGAAGATGGGTGACTATATTGTTGCCTACGCCCTGCCGGACGAGAAGTAAGGCACCGTCCCCTCAGACTGCACAAGGTAAAAGCAAAAAGGCAACGCGAGTTGCCTTTTTTAATGTCTGCTCCCGGTATGAACCGGGAACATGGGTAACACTTTTTACCGTAAACCTACACCGTAAATCCAAGCATCATGCCCGTATCTTCATGCTCAAGCAGATGGCAGTGTGCCATATAGGCATACTCCTTCGGCGCATCATGCGCAAAGCGGACCAACACTTCGCTTTTCGCCCCTTCAACGCTGACAATATCTTTCCAGCCTGCGCGATGCGCAGCAGGCGGCTTACCGTTTTCTGACAGAATGCGGAACTGTGTGCCGTGAATATGGAACGGATGCAGCATCATGTCGCCTTCTCCAGAAATGACCCAGCGCTCCCAGGTATCTTTCTGCGCGGCAAACGCAGGCACTTGCATATCGAACGCCTTGCCGTTGATTCGATTGGCGCTATGGAATGCCATCCCGCCATCGCCGTGATTCATCTGCCCCATGTCACCATGATTCATCTGCATCTGACCATGGTTCATATTGCCATGTTGCATCCCCATCCCCGCCATTGCGGCATCGCCGTATTTTTGCTGCAGAGCCTGCATCCCCATCATGTCCAGCATGGGATCCATGGAGAGCTGCAAAGTCCGCTGTGTTAATCCATCCAGCGCTGGCAGTCCGGGCAGCGTCGCCAGTGTATCGGGTAAAATACCAGATGCCGTTACCACCACAGGTTGAATACGCAACAGCGGATAGGGCTTATCAAAAGGCGCCACCGTCATGCCCATTTGCTGTACGGGCAACGTGACCAGATCGAAGACTTTATTATCCCGGGTCTCCACCAGCACCTCAAAGCGCTCACCCGGCAACATTGCCAGCTCGCTGACTTTCACTGGCGCATTCAACAAGCCACCGTCGCTGGCAATAACGTACAACGGGCGATTATCGCTGGCGGCAACGTTCAGCGAGCGAGCGTTACAACCATTGAGTAAGCGTAAACGCAGCCAGCCACGGGGGGCCGCGTGCTGTGGGTAAACCGCACCGTTCGTCAGTAACGTATCGCCAAACCACCCTACCGCTGCGCTCATCACATCCAGTTGATAGTCAATCTGTCCGTCAGCGGTAAAACGTTTGTCCTGCATGATGACCGGAATATCATCAATGCCCCACTGTTGCGGCAGGCGTAGCTTACGGCTGTTATCATCTTCAATCAGTAACAGCCCGGCCAGCCCCATCGCCACCTGATGGCCGGTTTTTCCATGTTGATGGGGGTGAAACCAGCAGGTTGATGCAGGCTGATCCGGGGTAAACGAGACCGTACGGCTATCGCCGGGCTTAATCACGCCCTGCGGCCCGCCGTCAACGTCGCCCGGTACTTCCAGACCGTGCCAGTGTACGGTTGTCTCTTCCGCCAGCGCATTGCGAATGGATACGTTAACGGTTTTCCCCTGACGCATTTGAATCGCGGGCCCCAGCAGGCTGCCGTTATAACCCCAGGTTGTCGCCTGTTTGCCCGCAAACGTTGATGCTCCAGCCTGAACCGTAAGTTGAATATGGTTTTGTGCATCGGCGCTCAGTAACGGGGGAATCGGTAGCACAGGCCTTTCCGCCGCCAGCAAAGAACGACTCCAGAGCGGCAGTGCACTCGCCACGCTCAGCGCAGCAGAGTATTTCAAAAAATCACGACGTTGCATGTCCCTTTCCTTACGGTTATCAGCCTGGAATTTGAGCATAAACCCTCCCCTTGCCGGAAGGTCAAGAAAAGTGGCAGTAATCGGACAATAATAAATATCGTCGCCTCGCCAACAGTGTGCTAACGTTTAATTTCCGTTATGCCGTGGTAGAAATAATGAAGACGCTTTTCAGAACAATTTTATTCGGCAGCCTGCTGGCTGTCTCCGCTAATAGCTACGCCCTGAATGAATCCGAAGCGGAAGATATGGCTGACCTTACGGCTGTGTTTGTTTTTCTGAAAAATGACTGCGGTTATAATAATTTACCTAATGGTCAGATTCGCCGGGCGCTGGTTTTCTTCGCACAGCAGAACAAGTGGGATCTGAGCAATTACGACGCCTGGGACATGAAATCGCTCGGTGAAGCAAGCTACCGCGACCTGAGTGGCATCCGCATTCCTACCGCCAAAAAATGCAAAGCGCTGGCGCGTGACTCGCTCAGCCTGCTCGCTTACGTGAAATAAGTTATTTCCAGTGGGGGACGCTGACCGTGCATCCACGGTCAGAGTTAGCTATGATGTTGCGCCTGTTTTGAGCAGGTGTTAACAAAGGAGCAACCTATGGCCGATAACACGTTGTGGCACGAAACGCTGCACGATCAGTTTGGGCAATACTTTGCCGTTGATAAGGTGCTGTACCACGAGAAAACCGGGCACCAGGACCTTATCATTTTCGAAAACGCCGCTTTTGGCCGCGTAATGGCACTCGATGGCGTGGTGCAAACCACCGAACGCGACGAATTTATCTATCATGAAATGATGACCCACGTTCCGCTGCTCGCCCATGGCCGCGCGAAACAGGTGTTGATTATCGGCGGTGGTGATGGCGCTATGCTGCGTGAAGTCAGCCGCCATAAAAACATCGAGACCATTACCATGGTCGAAATTGATGCCGGCGTCGTCTCTTTCTGCCGCCAGTACCTGCCAAAACACAACGCTGGCGCTTACGATGATCCCCGTTTCCAGTTGGTTATCGATGATGGCGTAAACTTTGTAACGCAGACCACACAAACGTTTGACGTGATCATTTCCGACTGTACCGATCCGGTCGGTCCCGGCGAAAGTCTGTTTACCTCCGCGTTTTACGAAGGCTGCAAACGTTGCCTGAATCCCGGCGGTATCTTTGTGGCACAGAATGGCGTCTGCTTCCTGCAACAGGATGAAGCGCTGGACAGCCATCGTAAGCTCGGTCATTACTTTGCCGATGTCGGTTTTTACCAGGCAGCCATTCCCACCTATTACGGTGGCATTATGACCTTTGCCTGGGCGACGGATAATGAAGCGCTACGTCACCTTTCCAGCGAAATTATTCAGGCGCGTTTCCACAATGCAGGCCTGACGTGCCGTTATTACAATCCGGCCATTCATACGGCGGCATTTGCTCTGCCACAATATCTGCAAGACGCACTCTCTTCACAGTCGTCCTAAGGAGAGATACGAAATTGAAAAAACTCAAACTGCATGGCTTTAACAACCTGACCAAGAGCCTGAGTTTTTGTATTTACGATATCTGCTATGCCAAGACAGAAGCAGAGCGTGACGGGTATATCGCTTATATCGATGAACTCTATAACGCTAATCGTCTGACAGAAATCCTGACGGAAACCTGCAATATCATTGGCGCCAATATTCTTAATATCGCCCGTCAGGATTATGAGCCGCAGGGTGCGAGCGTGACTATTCTGGTCAGCGAAGAACCGGTCGACCCGCAGCTCATAGATAAAACCGAGCACCCCGGCCCGCTGCCGGAAGCCGTGGTCGCCCATCTCGATAAGAGCCATATCTGTGTGCATACCTATCCGGAAAGCCACCCGGAAGGCGGGCTGTGTACTTTTCGCGCGGATATAGAAGTGTCGACCTGCGGGGTGATTTCGCCGCTGAAAGCGCTGAATTATCTGATTCACCAGCTTGAATCGGACATTGTGACGATCGATTATCGCGTGCGTGGCTTTACCCGTGACGTGAACGGCATGAAGCACTTTATCGATCACGAGATCAATTCCATTCAGAATTTTATGTCAGAGGATATGAAGTCGCTGTATGACATGGTGGATGTGAATGTTTACCAGGAAAACATTTTCCACACCAAGATGTTGCTTAAAGAATTCGACCTTAAGCACTACATGTTCCATACCAGGCCAGAAGAGCTGACCGCGCAGGAACGCAAAGAGATTACAGAAGCCTTATGGAAAGAGATGCGTGAGATTTACTACGGTCGCAACATTCCGGCCGTGTGATCTACAACGGAGCAGGGATGCTCCGGTCTGTTTGCCAGAACGCATCGCTCATTCCAGTAGGTTTCGCGGGTCGCGCGATGTTCAGCGTGTTGTTTGGTCATGGAACCACTCCACGTCCACGTTGGCGACATCAACACCGTACAGGCTGGCAACGGCGAGCAGCGATTCCATCATTCGTCTGCTGTTATGTTCCGCATCATGGCGTTGCGCGCGCGCTGAACCGCGCAAAAAATAACGGGAAATAAACGCTTTCATCTCAGTCTCCGTAAGGTGTCCGGAAGACCATTCCAGCGTAAAAATTCGACAAAGGGAAATATGAAAAACAGCTGAGGTTTTTCACTACGCGCATTTGTAAGGACAGAGCGCCGGTTCCCGGCAATGCGGAAGACCGGCCCCGGTGAAACAAGGGGGAAAATTAACGCTGTTTAAGAAATTCGCGATATGCCGCTACCACATTGAGAAAGTCTTCCACGCCGCACATCGACAGACTCTCTTCATCGTAATAGCTCATCCCTTCTTCCATCTCATCACCTGAGAATTCCAGTTGGTTGGCGCGTACCATGACCTCTTCGCCATCCATCCACAGCGTATATTCATGCCCGGCGCGCTGCCAGGAACGCTCGCTGCCTTTCACGGTATGCGCCGCCTGTTCCACTTCATCAAGCAGGGCCAGGTTATCTTTCACTTCTTCATTAAACCAGTGCCCGACAGCTTCATGGCCCATCGACATGCGTACCTTTACCCCACCGGTAATATCACGCAAAAATTCGTAATCCATAATTTCTTCCTCATGCAGGCTTATCGTCAGCCCATAAGGTAATTATCGCAGCACAACGGAAGAAAAAAAGCGTAACGGCGGGAAGGAAGCAATAAAAAAGCGGAGAAGATCTCCGCTTTGGAATATGGTGCGGTCTGATTCCCTCACCCCCAGCCCTCTCCCACAGGGAAAGTATGGTCTGGACAGTCCCCCTCGCCCCTCGGGGAGAGGGGAACCCTTACACCGCTGTCTGGAAAATGACGCCGTCAGCTTTGTCCGTATACTGGTTCAACTGGTCGAAGTTCAGATAACGGTAGGTATCCACCGCCGTCTTATCAACCTGAGCAATATAGGTCTGGTACTCTTCCGGCGTCGGCAGTTTGCCGAGCAGAGAAGCCACCGCCGCCAGTTCAGCAGACGCCAGATAAACATTTGCACCGGTACCTAAACGGTTCGGGAAGTTACGGGTCGAGGTGGAGACCACCGTCGCACCGTCCGCTACGCGCGCCTGGTTGCCCATACACAGGGAGCAACCCGGGATCTCAATACGCGCACCGCTCTTACCAAACACGCTGTAGTAGCCCTCTTCGGTCAACTGCGCGGCATCCATACGGGTCGGCGGCGCAACCCACAGGCGGGTCGGCAACTGGCCTTTATGGGCATCCAGCAGTTTACCGGCAGCACGGAAGTGACCGATGTTGGTCATGCAGGAACCGATGAAGACTTCATCGATCTGCGCGCCCTGAACATCAGAAAGCAGACGTGCGTCATCCGGATCGTTCGGCGCACAGAGAATCGGCTCTTTGATTTCTGCCAGATCGATGTCGATCACGGCCGCGTACTCTGCATCCGCATCCGCTTCGAGCAGTTGCGGATCCGCCAGCCATTTTTCCATACCCTGAATGCGACGCTCCAGCGTACGACGATCGCCGTAGCCTTCTGCGATCATCCACTTGAGCAGAACGATGTTGGAGTTCAGGTACTCGATGATCGGGTCTTTGTTCAGCTTGATGGTACAGCCCGCAGCGGAACGTTCAGCAGAGGCATCGGTCAGCTCAAAAGCCTGCTCAACTTTCAGATCCGGCAGACCTTCAATCTCCAGGATGCGGCCAGAGAAGATGTTTTTCTTGCCTTTCTTCTCAACGGTCAGCAGGCCCTGTTTGATGGCGTACAGCGGAATCGCATGCACGAGGTCACGCAGGGTGATGCCCGGCTGCATTTTGCCTTTAAAGCGCACCAGAACAGATTCCGGCATGTCGAGCGGCATCACGCCGGTCGCCGCGGCAAACGCCACCAGACCGGAACCCGCCGGGAAGGAGATGCCAATCGGGAAGCGGGTGTGGGAGTCACCACCGGTACCAACGGTATCCGGCAGCAACATGCGGTTCAGCCAGGAGTGAATAACGCCGTCGCCAGGACGCAGCGATACACCGCCACGGTTCATAATGAAGTCCGGCAGCGTATGGTGCGTGGTCACGTCAACCGGCTTCGGATAGGCCGCCGTGTGGCAGAAGGACTGCATAACCAGGTCGGCAGAGAAGCCGAGGCACGCCAGGTCTTTCAGTTCATCACGGGTCATCGGACCGGTGGTATCCTGAGAACCTACAGAGGTCATCTTCGGCTCGCAGTAAGCACCCGGACGGATACCCGCAACGCCACAGGCGCGACCGACCATTTTCTGTGCCAGTGAATAACCACGGCTGCTTTCCGCCACGTCTTTCGCCTGACGGAAGACATCGCTGTGCGGCAGCCCCAGCGCTTCACGCGCTTTGGTCGTCAAACCACGACCGATAATCAGCGGAATACGGCCACCGGCGCGCACTTCATCGATCAGCACGTCGGTTTTCAGTTCGAAAGTGGCCAGCAGTTCGTTGGTGTCGTGGTTGCGTACTTCACCTTTGAACGGGTAAACGTCGATCACGTCGCCCATATTCAGGTTATTCACGTCCACTTCAATCGGCAGTGCGCCCGCATCTTCCATCGTGTTGAAGAAGATCGGCGCAATTTTACCGCCCAGCACCAGGCCACCACCGCGTTTGTTCGGTACGTGAGGAATGTCATCCCCCATAAACCACAGCACGGAGTTGGTGGCGGACTTACGGGAAGAACCGGTACCCACAACGTCACCGACGTAGGCCAGCGGGAAACCTTTCTGTTGCAAGGCCTCGATCTGTTTGATCGGACCAACAGCGCCTGGCTGATCCGGCTCGATACCTTCACGGGCGTTTTTCAGCATCGCCAGTGCATGCAGCGGGATATCCGGGCGCGACCAGGCATCCGGAGCCGGAGACAGGTCATCGGTGTTGGTTTCACCGGTCACTTTAAAGACGGTAACGGTAATTTTTTCCGCCAGCGCCGGACGGCTCAGGAACCACTCAGCATCGGCCCAGGATTTCAGTACCTGCTGCGCGTATGCATTGCCCGCCTTCGCTTTTTCTTCTACGTCGTAGAAATTATCGAACATCAGCAGGGTGTGGGAGAGCGCTTTCGCAGCACCGGGCGCCAGTTTGTCGTTATCCAGCGCGTCAATCAGTGGATGAATGTTGTAACCACCCTGCATGGTACCCAGCAATTCGATGGCTTTTTCCGGGGTAACCAGCGGAGAAGTGGCTTCACCTTTGGTAATCGCAGCAAGGAAACCCGCTTTTACATAGGCAGCTTCATCAACGCCCGGCGGGACACGGTTGGTCAGGAGGTCTAACAGGAAATCTTCTTCGCCAGCAGGCGGGTTTTTCAGCAGCTCAACAAGTGCTGCCATCTGGGTTGCATCTAGCGGTTTTGGCGCAATTCCCTCAGCGGCACGTTCGGCTACGTGCTTACGGTATTCTACTAGCACGACGGTTCTCCTCGCTCTCATTGTCATAATGCGGCAGGCGATTCTCTTCACGCTCCTGTGAGACAGCAGTTTGTAGGGTAAATCCGCAATACCGCAACGGGCAGGATAGCAGGATTTTCAGGGGGTGTTAATCTGTTTACAAAAAAGCAACATTAAAAATTGGCTGAATCGTTAAGGGCAGGATAAAGCAGAGGAAATCGTCTTTTAAAGACAGAGAAAAAACGGTAGAAACCACGCAATACGGCCCCGCAGGACCGTATCAGAAGAAACGTTACTTGTCTTTTGACATAGAGAGTAAGTTGTTGCGCTCATACTTTTCTGGGGTGATGGTTTTGTCCACCAGCTCGCCCAAAACATACTTACGCACCGTTTCGACATTATTCACCTGCGTATGGTTACCAATACTGGTGAGGAGGCCTTTCGCATTGTAATTGAAGGTGGTGGCGTTGGTTTCTTCATTATCCACAGTATGGTACAGATAATTCTGTGAATTTTTGCTCGAGTTAAGCGAAAGCGGCGTAGCCGGATCCAGCGCCTGATACCAGGACGCGGTCAGATGCGTATGCAGCGTCTGCTTAACGCTTAGCGAACCATCATGCGACGTACTCTCTTGTGTCGATTGCGATGCCTGGTACGCGAAGCTCTCTTTCTCATCCATACGATACGGGTTGATGGCTTTCTCCGTTTCTGTCAGCGACAGGGAGAAATCACTCAGACCACGGACCTGTACCTTGCCGTCACCGCCCATCTGGATAGCGCTCGGTGAGCTCGCCTTGCTGCTCTCTTTTGGCTGCGTCTTATTCAGCGCATGGAACGCAGTCTTAAGCATCGCCATTTGATCGCTATCGCCATGACCATCACGACGCGCTTTATCAAACTTGCTATCCCAGGCGTTTAATGCAGCCTGTTGTTCAGCCGCAGTGCCCACCAGAGACGGATTAGACGTATCGCTGGTCATTTTCAGCGAGAAATTATTATCCTGATAGCCAATCCAGCGTTCTTTATCGTCAGCATGGAAGTTCAGGGATTGCTGCGACAGATCGCCACGGCTGAGGTCAGTTTTCAGATCGACGGATTTGATGAGTGAACTGTCAAACTGCGTCAGGCCGGAAACGTCCATTCTCGGAGGCTTCTCGCTCAGACCGTTAAGCGCAGACTGGAAGGCATTTCCCAATTTTGCGATTTCTGCCGCTTCGTCATCGCTGGCTTTGCCGCCTTCGGTCGTGAGCTCTACCGCAATACCATCACTCTGACGCGTCAGATTCAGATGTACAACAGAACCCGATTGCGTCGTGATATTCAGCGACACGGCAGATTTGGTTGGGAAGCTCGTGTTGGTGTCCAGCCCGAGGCTGGTCAGCGCCTGACTCACATCGCCCTGATTATCGGCGTAGTTACTGAGGAGTAATCCCCCCAGCCCGCTTAGCGAGGATACGCCTTCACTGCTCAACCCAAGTTGCATCAGGCCCGAAAGCGCACTATCCGCTTGCGTTGATGCTTTCGCAGCATCGCTGATTTTGGTTGGCGACATGGAGTACACGGCGGCAATTTCTGCCGTCTGACTGCCAAAAATCACCTTCGCAGAGGCAGATGCCGCAGCGGGCAGCGCCGTGCCGTTGGATTTTACTGTCGGTGAGGAGTTCCCGACAGAGGAAGCCAGATGCGACAGCGTGGTCAGAAACGTCTTGTTGTTGATGCCAGTGATCATGACGATGAAACTCCCTCTCCCATCGATAAGGTGTGGATTATATACATCGGCAGATCGCGCGCATTATTTATACCAAAATGGAGAAATTATGAATTTATTCCCGAAGGACAGGCAAAAAAAACGCCTCCGAAGAGGCGCTTAGTATGAAGCGAAATTATTTTTTCTTCGCTTTCGGGTTCGGCAGGTCGGTGATACTACCTTCGAACACTTCGGCTGCCAGACCAACAGACTCGTGCAACGTCGGGTGCGCGTGGATAGTCAGCGCGATGTCTTCAGCGTCACAACCCATTTCGATAGCCAGACCGATTTCACCCAGCAGCTCGCCGCCGTTGGTACCGACAATCGCACCACCGATTACGCGGTGAGTCTCTTTGTCGAAAATCAGTTTGGTCATACCGTCTGCGCAGTCAGAAGCAATAGCACGACCAGAAGCAGCCCACGGGAAGGTGGCGGTTTCGTAGCTGATGCCTTTCTCTTTCGCTTCTTTCTCAGTCAGACCAACCCATGCAACCTCTGGCTCGGTGTACGCGATAGACGGGATAACTTTCGGATCGAAGTAGTGTTTTTTGCCAGCGATAACTTCGGCAGCGACGTGACCTTCGTGAACACCTTTGTGCGCCAGCATCGGCTGACCGACGATATCGCCGATAGCATAGATGTGCGGTACGTTGGTGCGCAGCTGCTTGTCAACGCGGATAAAGCCACGCTCGTCAACTTCAACACCCGCCTGGCCTGCGTCCAGCAGTTTGCCGTTCGGTACACGACCGATAGCGACCAGCACTGCATCATAACGTTGTGGTTCTGCAGGGGCTTTTTTGCCTTCCATGGAAACGTAAATACCGTCTTCTTTCGCTTCAACGGCAGTCACTTTGGTTTCCAGCATCAGGTTGAATTTCTGGCTGATGCGTTTGGTGAAGACTTTCACGATGTCTTTATCGGCAGCCGGGATAACCTGGTCGAACATTTCAACCACGTCAATCTGTGAACCCAGCGCATGGTAAACGGTACCCATTTCCAGGCCGATGATACCGCCGCCCATAACCAGCAGACGCTTAGGAACGGTTTTCAGCTCCAGTGCATCGGTGGAGTCCCATACGCGCGGATCTTCATGCGGAATAAACGGCAGTTCGATCGGACGGGAACCCGCTGCGATGATGGCGTTGTCGAAATTGATCACGGTTTTGCCGTTTTCGCCTTCCACTTCCAGGGTGTTCGCACCGGTGAATTTACCCAGGCCGTTGACCACTTTAACTTTACGGCCTTTCGCCATGCCTGCCAGGCCGCCGGTCAGTTGAGTGATAACTTTCTCTTTCCAGGTACGGATTTTATCGATATCAGTCTGCGGCTCACCAAATACGATACCGTGAGTCGCCAGCGCTTTAGCTTCTTCAATAACTTTCGCTACGTGCAGCAGCGCTTTCGAAGGGATACAACCGACGTTCAGACAAACACCGCCGAGGGTGTTGTAACGTTCTACGATAACGGTTTCCAGACCTAAATCAGCGCAACGGAAGGCAGCAGAGTAACCTGCCGGGCCTGCCCCAAGTACCACGACCTGAGTTTTGATTTCAGTACTCATCATGACCTCTTATTGATTTCCGGCAGTCAGGTACTTGTCGCCCTTTATCCACCGGGACGTTCTATCCGCCCGCAGTTTACAAAAATGTTAACAATTTTGAAACAACAAACGGCTCACGAATTCTCGTTTCGCTAATAACCTCACAGACATTATGAGGTTAAAAGGAAAAAGCCGGCCGTCAGGCCGGCTTTTCGATTACATCACCAGACGACGGATGTCTGACAGCATATTGTTGATGATGGTAATGAAGCGAGCACCATCAGCACCGTCAATCACGCGGTGGTCGAAGGACAGAGAGATCGGCATCATCAGACGCGGAACGAACTCTTTACCGTTCCAGACCGGCTCCATCGCAGACTTGGAGACACCCAGAATAGCCACTTCCGGCGCGTTAACAATCGGGGCGAAGTGGGTTGTGCCCAGGCCACCGATGCTGGAGATGGTGAAGCAACCGCCCTGCATTTCGCCAGCAGTCAGCTTGCCATCACGCGCTTTTTTGGAGATCACGGTCAGCTCACGAGACAACTCAGTGATGCTCTTCTTGTTCACGTCTTTAAAGACCGGAACAACCAGACCGTTCGGAGTATCAACTGCAACACCGATGTTGATGTATTTTTTCAGGGTCAGACGCTGACCGTCTTCGGACAGAGAACTGTTGAAGCGCGGCATCTGTTCCAGCGCAGCAGCAACGGCTTTCATGATGAAGACCACCGGAGTGAATTTCACGTCCAGTTTACGCTTCTCAGCTTCGGCGTTCTGCTGTTTACGGAACGCTTCCAGATCGGTGATATCGGTTTTGTCGAAGTGCGTAACGTGCGGGATCATCACCCAGTTACGGCTCAGGTTAGCACCAGAGATTTTCTGGATACGACCCAGTTCCACTTCTTCGATTTCACCAAACTTGCTGAAATCAACTTTCGGCCACGGCAGCATGCCAGGCAGACCGCCACCGGTCGCAGCAGCAGGAGCAGCTTCTGCGCGCTTGATAGCCTCTTTCACGTAAGTCTGAACGTCTTCGCGCAGGATACGACCTTTACGGCCAGTCCCCTTCACTTTCGCCAGGTTCACACCGAATTCGCGCGCCAGGCGGCGGATCAGCGGAGTCGCGTGAATATAAGCGTCGTTTTCAGCAAACTCAGATTTGCCTTCTGCTTTCGCCGCAGGAGCAGCAGCAGGTTTAGCAGCCTGAGCGGCCGGAGCCGGGGCAGCGGCGGCTGGTGCAGCAGCCGGAGCCGGAGCCGCCGCAGGCGCAGCGCCTTCCACTTCGAAGACCATGATCAGGGAGCCGGTAGACACTTTGTCGCCAGTGCTGATTTTGATCTCTTTAACGGTACCTGCGAACGGCGCCGGCACTTCCATGGAAGCCTTGTCGCCTTCAACGGTGATCAGTGACTGCTCAGCGGCAACTTTATCACCCACTTTCACCATCACTTCGGTGACTTCAACTTCGTCACCGCCGATGTCCGGTACGTTAACGTCTTTCACGCCGCCGGCAGCAGCAGGGGCCGCGGCCTGAGCCGGAGCCGCCGCCTGTGCAGGCGCGGCGGCAGGTGCAGCACCCGCCACTTCGAAGACCATGATAAGCGACCCGGTAGACACTTTGTCGCCGGTGTTGATCTTGATCTCTTTAACGGTACCCGCGAACGGCGCTGGCACTTCCATAGAGGCTTTGTCGCCTTCTACGGTGATCAGAGACTGTTCAGCCGCAACGGTATCGCCGACTTTCACCAGGATCTCAGTGACTTCAACTTCGTCACCGCCGATGTCTGGCACGTTCACTTCTTTCGCTGCTGCGGCAGCTGCGGGTGCAGCGGCGGCAGGTGCAGCTTCTTTCTTCTCTTCTGCCTTGGCAGGTGCAGCGGCTGCTGCACCGTCGGCGGAATCGAAAATCATAATCAGTTTGCCGGTCTCGGTTTTGTCGCCAACAGAAACTTTAATTTCTTTAACGACGCCAGCCTGCGGAGACGGGACTTCCATAGAAGCTTTATCGCCTTCTACGGTGATCAGCGACTGTTCTGCTTCAACTTTGTCGCCCACTTTGACCAGAATCTCGGTGATTTCAACTTCATCAGCCCCGATGTCCGGTACGTTGATTTCGATAGCCATTATCTCTTTACCTCTTACGCCAGACGCGGGTTAACTTTTTCTGCATCGATGTTGAATTTGGTAATTGCTTCCGCAACCACTTTCTTATCGATTTCGCCACGTTTAGCCAGTTCGCCCAGTGCTGCTACAACCACATAAGAAGCATCAACTTCGAAGTGGTGACGCAGGTTTTCACGGCTGTCAGAGCGGCCGAAGCCGTCGGTACCCAGTACACGGTAATCATCAGCCGGTACATAAGTACGAACCTGCTCTGCGAACAGTTTCATATAGTCAGTAGATGCCACAGCCGGCGCATCGTTCATCACCTGAGCGATGTACGGAACGCGCGGGGTTTCCAGCGGGTGCAGCATGTTCCAGCGCTCACAATCCTGGCCATCACGAGCCAGTTCAGTGAAGGAAGTGACGCTATAAACGTCAGAACCAACGCCGTAGTCTTTCGCCAGGATCTGTGCCGCTTCACGCACGTGACGCAGGATAGAACCGGAGCCCAGCAGCTGAACTTTACCTTTGCTGCCTTCCAGGGTTTCGAGTTTGTAGATACCTTTACGGATACCTTCCTCGGCACCTGCTGGCATTGCCGGCATATGGTAGTTTTCGTTCAGCGTGGTGATGTAGTAGTACACGTTCTCTTGCGCTTCACCGTACATACGGGTCAGACCATCATGCATGATGACCGCCACTTCGTACGCGTAAGCCGGGTCGTAAGAGATACAGTTCGGGATAGTCAGAGACTGAATGTGGCTGTGACCATCTTCATGCTGCAGACCTTCGCCGTTCAGGGTCGTACGACCGGAAGTACCACCTACCAGGAAGCCGCGCGCCTGTTGGTCGCCAGCCTGCCAGCACAGGTCACCGATACGCTGGAACCCGAACATGGAGTAATAGATGTAGAACGGGATCATCGGCAGGTTGTTGGTGCTGTAAGAGGTCGCAGCAGCCAGCCAGGATGCGCCAGCGCCCAGCTCGTTAATACCTTCCTGCAGAATCTGGCCTTTCTCGTCTTCTTTGTAGTAGGCAACCTGCTCACGGTCCTGCGGGGTGTACTGCTGACCGTTCGGGCTGTAAATACCAATCTGACGGAACAGACCTTCCATACCAAAGGTACGTGCTTCGTCAGCGATGATTGGAACCAGACGATCTTTGATCGACTTGTTCTTGAGCATCACGTTCAGGGCACGAACGAAGGCGATAGTGGTAGAAATCTCTTTATTCTGCTCTTCCAGCAGTTGGGAGAAATCTGAAAGCAGAGGCAGTTCCAGCTTCTCGGTGAATTTAGGCTGACGAGCAGGCAGGTAGCCTTTCAGCGCCTGACGACGTTCGTGCAGGTACTTATACTCTTCAGAACCTTCCGGGAAGGTCAGGTAAGAGAGGTTTTCAACCTGCTCATCGGTTACTGGAACGTTGAAACGGTCGCGGATATAACGCACGCCGTCCATGTTCATTTTCTTAACCTGGTGCGCGATGTTTTTACCTTCTGCGGTATCACCCATGCCGTAACCTTTGATGGTATGGGCCAGGATTACAGTCGCTTTACCTTTGGTTTCACGCGCTTTTTTCAGTGCAGCGTAGACTTTCTTCGGATCGTGACCACCACGGTTCAGGGCCCAGATCTGCTCGTCAGTCCAGTCTGCAACCAGTGCTGCGGTTTCAGGGTATTTGCCGAAGAAGTGCTCGCGAACGTAGGCGCCGTCTTTGGATTTGAAGGTCTGGTAGTCACCGTCAACGGTTTCGTTCATCAACTGGATCAGTTTACCGCTGGTGTCTTTACGCAGCAGCTCATCCCAACGACCGCCCCACATCACTTTGATCACGTTCCAGCCAGCACCTGCGAAGATGCCTTCCAGTTCGTTGATGATCTTGCCGTTACCGGTTACCGGGCCATCAAGACGCTGCAGGTTACAGTTGATGATGAAGCACAGGTTGTCCAGCTTCTCACGGGTAGCGATGGTGATCGCGCCTTTAGATTCCGGCTCGTCCATTTCACCGTCGCCCAGGAAGGCGTAAACAGTCTGCTCAGAGGTATCTTTCAGGCCACGATGTTCCAGATATTTCAGGAATTTTGCCTGATAGATCGCACCGATAGGGCCCAGACCCATGGATACGGTCGGGAACTGCCAGAATTCCGGCATCAGTTTCGGGTGCGGATAAGAAGACAGGCCTTTGCCATGAACTTCCTGACGGAAGTTGTTCATCTGCTCTTCAGTCAGACGGCCTTCCAGGAAGGCACGTGCATAGATGCCCGGAGAGATGTGGCCCTGGAAGTACACCAGATCGCCGCCGTCTTTCTCGTTGGCTGCACGGAAGAAATGGTTAAAGCACACTTCGTAGACAGTTGCGGAAGACTGGAAGGACGCCATGTGGCCGCCCAGTTCGAGGTCTTTCTTGGAAGCGCGCAGAACCGTCATGATAGCGTTCCAGCGAATTGCCGAGCGAATACGACGTTCCAGCTCCAGATTACCCGGGTATTCCGGTTCGTCTTCAACGGCAATAGTGTTGACATAGTTGCTAGCTCCGGTACCAGCGGCAACTTTCACGCCGCCTTTGCGGGCTTCGGAAAGCAGCTGGTCAATCAGATACTGAGCACGCTCAACACCTTCTTCACGGATTACCGATTCGATCGCCTGTAGCCAGTCGCGAGTTTCAATCGGATCCACGTCATTTTGGAAACGTTCTGACATGGGGGGTATTCCTTATCTATCTAATACGTTGAGTTATCTGGAACCTGTCCCATTGCCCTCTTTGTTCTTCATACCTCAGGTTGTCTCGTTGTTGGCTGCGCGTCCTCGCACCAGCCACATAATTCACTATGCTGCTGGCGCCTCGCGCATTTGCCGCCGCGATACAACCCGAATTATTTTGAACAACTAAAAGAGCAATAAGACAGGTTCTGCGTTTAGTTGCCGCGCTCTAAATTTTTGGCGCTCTGGTTACAACTCTTCCGGCACAAACTCCACCAGAAAATGCTAATTCTTTCTCTGTTCCAGCCGACGGAGCGAGCGTTCACGACGGCTCTGCTCACGGCTGCGGTCCAGCAGGATCTCTTCGATAAAGGCCAGGTGGCGATGAGAGGCTTCACGCGCTTCTTCAGGTTCGCCCGCCATAATGGCTGCAAAGATACTGCTGCGATGCTTGCTCACCAGCGGCAGCATCTCGCGGCGCGCGTAGAGCAATTCGAAATTCTCACGAACATTCTGTGCCAACATAGGTTCCATGCAACGAAGCAGATGTAAAAGCACAACATTATGTGCCGCTTCGGTTACAGCGATTTGATATTGCACGACAGCGTTCGATTCCGCGTCGAGGTCGCCGGACTGCTGCGCCAGTTCAATCGCCTGATGCAGTTCGCCAATGCGTACCTTGTCTTCGTCCGTGCTGCGTAATGCGGCGTAATAAGCGGCAATGCCTTCCAGTGCGTGACGCGTCTCGAGCAAATCAAATTGGGATTCGGGATGGTCGGAGAGCAACTCAACGAGCGGATCGCTGAAGCTCTGCCAGAGGCTGCTTTGAACAAACGTACCGCCACCCTGGCGACGCAGCAGAAGCCCTTTCGCTTCGAGGCGCTGGATGGCCTCACGCAGTGAAGGACGTGAAACATCGAACTGTTTGGCCAGTTCGCGTTCTGGAGGCAATTTTTCACCGGGGCGCAAGGTCCCCTCAAGAATCAAAAACTCCAGTTGCTGCTCAATCACATCGGATAGTTTTGGCTGGCGGATTTTGCTGTAGGCCATTGTTCCCTGTCTCTACCATTCGCCCGGAGTAAATTGGTCTTACCAATTTCATATTCGTGACGCTAAAGTAACAAAGTATTCACCTTATGTCCATACAGGTTTTGATTGAAATCAGTAAACACTGCACATTTTAACAACGTTACAGAAATAACGTTTCAAACATGTAACCTTGCACAAATGACTCGTTTACTCCCAAAGAGGCAATTTTAACTTTATTGAAACGCGCTCATTTAAATTTGAACCGATTCAGTGTGAATAGATTTGCATACCAAAACCAAATAAATGCATAAATAGTCGATTGAGCAAAAAACAGACTGAACCGAGGCGATTTACAAATGGTTTCTTTTTATGCAAGTCGTCATATCCCCTTCACAAAGCAGGTGCAAACGCCAGCGCTTACCACTATTCTGAGCTTCACGAAAGGGATGAGTGCAAATTCACGTCAGCATTTCGTAAATAAAAAAATACAATAAATGGAATTTCTCCCTTACACGCAGACAACAGCGTAGACATAATAACCACACACGAGGTTTCATGATGGAAGGTCAACAGCACGGCGATCAGCTTAAGCGCGGCCTTAAGAACCGCCATATTCAGCTTATCGCGCTGGGCGGCGCTATCGGGACTGGCCTGTTTCTGGGCAGCGCGTCAGTCATTAATTCTGCAGGGCCAGGGATTATCCTGGGTTATGCCATTGCGGGTTTCATTGCTTTTCTGATTATGCGCCAGTTGGGCGAGATGGTCGTTGAGGAGCCGGTTGCAGGCTCATTCAGCCACTTCGCGTACAAATACTGGGGTAATTTCGCGGGTTTTGCCTCCGGCTGGAACTACTGGGTGCTGTATGTGCTGGTTGCGATGGCGGAACTCACCGCCGTTGGTAAATATATCCAGTTCTGGTGGCCAGAAATCCCAACCTGGGTCTCCGCAGCGGCCTTCTTTGTTATTATCAACGCCATTAACCTCACCAACGTTAAAGTGTTTGGTGAAATGGAGTTCTGGTTCGCCATTATTAAAGTGGTCGCTGTAGTGGCCATGATCCTGTTCGGCGGCTGGTTACTGTTCAGCGGCAGCGCAGGTCCACAGGCGACAGTACGCAACCTGTGGGAGCAAGGCGGTTTCTTACCACACGGTATCTCAGGCCTGGTAATGATGATGGCTATCATCATGTTCTCCTTTGGTGGCCTTGAGCTGGTAGGGATTACGGCTGCAGAAGCGGACAATCCGGAGCAGAGCATTCCAAAAGCGACCAACCAGGTTATCTACCGCATCCTGATCTTCTATGTGGGTTCACTGGCTGTCCTGCTGTCTCTGCTGCCGTGGACGCGCGTCACCGCGGATACCAGCCCGTTTGTACTGATTTTCCATGAGTTGGGTGACACCTTCGTGGCGAATGCATTGAACATCGTCGTGCTGACTGCCGCGCTGTCGGTTTACAACAGTTGCGTATACTGTAACAGCCGTATGCTGTTCGGCCTCGCACAGCAGGGGAACGCGCCAAAAGCGCTGCTCTCCGTCGACAAACGTGGTGTTCCGGTTAATACCATTCTGGTTTCCGCTGTGGTCACTGCGCTGTGCGTACTGATCAACTATATGGCGCCTGAATCGGCATTTGGCCTGCTGATGGCACTGGTGGTTTCTGCCCTGGTCATCAACTGGGCGATGATTAGCCTGGCTCATATGAAGTTCCGTAAAGCCAAACAGCAGCAGGGCGTGACGCCGCGTTTCCCGGCGCTGTTGTACCCGTTAGGTAACTGGATTTGCCTGCTGTTTATGGCAGCCGTACTGGTCATTATGCTGATGACTGACGGCATGGCTATCTCCGTCTACCTGATCCCGGTATGGCTGGTCATCCTTGGCGTCGGCTATATGTTTAAAGAGAAAAGTGCAAAAGCGGTGAAAGCGCACTGATTTTGCCTGCTCCCCTCTCCCGCCCGGGAGAGGGTTGTTATTCAATTGTTACCAACCTCACACTTTCCCCTATGTAGCTGTTTTGTCCATGTTCCCGCCAACATCCTGTAACGCAAATTATGTTTAGCGGGCGAATAATTATTCCCACAACTCACTGGGAGTATCGTCGATGGACAACAGTAAACTCTCTGTTAAAGAGAAAATCGGCTACGGGATGGGCGATGCCGGATGCAACATCATCTTTGGCGCCATCATGCTGTTTGTTAATTACTTTTACACGGATATTTTCGGTCTGGCACCTGCACTGGTAGGCGTCTTATTGCTTTCAATTCGCGTGATAGATGCCATCACCGACCCGATCATGGGGGCGATAGCCGACCGCACCCAAAGCAAGTACGGACGTTTTCGTCCATGGCTTTTGTGGATAGCCTTGCCCTATGCCGTGTTCAGCGTGCTGATGTTTACCACACCGGACTGGACCTACCATAGCAAAGTTATCTATGCCTTTATTACCTACTTCCTGCTTTCACTCACCTACACCGCGATCAATATCCCCTACTGCTCGTTAGGCGGCGTGATTACCAACGATCCAAAAGAGCGTGTGGCCTGCCAGTCTTATCGTTTTGTGATGGTAGGGATTGCCACCCTGCTGCTGTCGCTGACGTTACTCCCTATGGCCGAATGGTTTGGTGGCGAAGACAAAGCCAAAGGCTATCAAATGGCGA
The DNA here is from genome assembly GCF_015167655.1 of Citrobacter sp. BDA59-3. Lineage (NCBI taxonomy): Bacteria > Pseudomonadati > Pseudomonadota > Gammaproteobacteria > Enterobacterales > Enterobacteriaceae > Citrobacter > Citrobacter sp. BDA59-3. The sequence goes on along the minus strand of NZ_CP063427.1, from coordinate 835,032 downwards.
TGACGGTTCTGGCGTTTATCGGCATGTGTATGTTCTTGTTCTGCTTCGCTACAGTTCGCGAGCGTGTGCGCCCGGCGGTCCCAACCCATGACGATATGAAAAAGGACATGAAGGATGTCTGGAAAAACGACCAGTGGGTGCGGATTTTGCTGCTCACGCTGTGTAACGTCTGCCCGGGCTTTATCCGCATGGCCGCCACCATGTACTACGTGACCTGGGTCATGGGGCAAAGCACTCACTTCGCCACTCTCTTTATCAGCCTGGGCGTTGTCGGCATGATGATCGGCAGTATGCTGGCAAAAGTCCTGACCGACCGCTGGTGCAAGCTGAAAGTCTTCTTCTGGACTAACATCGCGCTGGCGATTTTCTCCTGCGCCTTCTACTTCTTCGATCCGAAAGCCACGGTCATGATTGTGGTGCTCTACTTCCTGTTGAATATTCTCCATCAGATCCCTTCCCCGCTGCACTGGTCGCTGATGGCGGATGTGGACGATTATGGCGAGTGGAAAACAGGCAAACGTATCACCGGGATCAGCTTCTCTGGCAACCTGTTTTTCCTGAAAGTGGGGCTGGCGGTTGCTGGTGCGATGGTGGGCTTCTTACTCTCCTGGTACGGTTATGATGCAGGTGCCAAAGCGCAGAGTGCCAGCGCTATCAATGGCATCCTGCTGCTGTTTACCGTTATTCCGGGCGTGGGCTATCTGATTACCGCAGGAGTCGTACGCCTGCTGAAAGTGGATCGGGAACTGATGAAAACCATTCAGGCCGATCTGGAAAAACGCCGCGTCAATTATCATGAACTGAGCGAGAACCAGGGCGTTCCCGTTGGTGAACAGGTAAGGAAAGCATAATGAACTGGCCGAATCCCTTTATTGAGCAGCGTGCCGACCCGTATATTTTGCGTCATGATGGCAACTATTATTTTGTGGCCTCAGTCCCGGAATATGACCGGCTGGAAATCCGCCGCGCCAGTACTTTGGAGGGGCTGCGCGAAGCGCAAGGCGTGACCGTCTGGCGTAAACCGGCTACCGGCCCAATGAGCGAACTCATCTGGGCGCCTGAGCTCCATTATATCGACGGTAAATGGTATCTCTACTTTGCCGCCACCTGGACGAAGGCGCTGGATGTGCTGAACATGTTCCAGCACCGTATGTTTGTGCTGGAGTGCGCCGATGCCGATCCCCTTAGCGGGGTCTGGCTCGAAAAAGGCCAGGTGAAAACCCCGTTCGACACCTTTGCATTGGATGCCACGACCTTTGTTCATCAGGGTAAACGCTGGTACCTGTGGGCACAGAAATCACCGGAGATTTCCGGTAATTCAAACCTCTATATTGCGGAGATGGAAAACCCCTGGACGTTAAAAGGTGAACCTCTCTTACTGAGCAAGCCGGAATACGACTGGGAATGCAGAGGTTTTCTGGTAAACGAAGGCCCGGCGGTGCTGTTTCACGGCGACAGGCTGTTTATCAGTTACTCTGCCAGCGCCACGGACGAGAATTACTGCATGGGACTGTTGTGGATTGATGTAAACGCTGACCCGCTAGTAGCGGCCAACTGGCATAAATCGCCGCAACCGGTATTCCGTACCAGTTACGAGAACCGGCAATATGGCCCCGGTCATAACAGCTTTACCCAAACCGCAGACGGTAAAGATGTGCTGGTTTATCATGCGCGAAACTATACGGAGATTGAAGGCGACCCGCTTTACGATCCAAACCGCCACACCCGCCTGAAGCTGATTCGCTGGCAAGAAAACGGAATGCCAGACTTCGGCATCCCGCCTGCGGATACGCAATAAATTTATACTCTGAATCATTCTGGTTGCAGGAAGGCGGCAAGTCAGTAAGTCCCCAGGAGCATAGATAACTATGTGACTGGGGTGCGCTGACGAAGTCAGCGCACATACAGCCTGAAGTATGACGAGTATAACGGCACGTGGTTACATCAGCGTGCCGTAAATCGTCAACAGCGCCACCACCACCACCATTACGAACGAGGTTTTTTTGGCCATTGAGACGGCGGCTTTTGGTGTCTCGACTTTATCCATATGCGGCTCGCGGGCCAGCGAGAACTGCGCAAGACGCGTTAATACATGATATTGCGAAGAATGTCGGTCGGTCAGCGAGGCAAACCATGCTGGCAGCGCCTTTTCACCATGGCCGATCAACGCATAAACCACGCCCGCCAGACGCACCGGGATCCAATCCAGCACGTGTAAAATCGCGTCGATTCCGGACTGCTGGCGTTCATTCGGCGTCTGATAGCGAGCCAGCCAGGATTGCCATGCACGCAAAAAGCCGTAGCCAACCAGCGTCACAGGCCCCCATATTCCGCCAACGATAAACCAGAACAGCGGTGCCAGATAATAACGAAAGTTGATCCACAAAAGCGCATTTTGCAGTTCGCACAGGTACTCCCGTTCATTGCAGCCCGGCGGTATACCATGAATCAACGTGAGCTCATTCGCCATGGCATTATGGGCGTGGCTGTCATTGCGCGCGGCCGCTTTTAGGTAAGCATGGTAATGCAGACGCACTTTTCCAGCACCGATACACAAAAGCCCCAGCAGGATCCATACCATGAGCAGTGGCACATTGAAAAAGAGCCCCTCCAGCGCCTGCAAAATGAGGAAGGTCACCAGCATGGCGACCACCGCCATCAGGAGCGTTCTCAGCATAGAGTAGCGTTTGACCCGGCGGAACAACACTTCCAGGCGATGATCCAGTTGCCAGTGTTCTCCGAGTTTAAAAAGCCGCTCGGCAATAAGAACCAGCAGCATGGTAAACAGTGTCATGACACCTCCTTATCTGATTCTCCCGCCACCAGCCCGCGAAATCGTGGCCAGTCAAACGCCGGACCGGGATCGGTTTTGCGCTCAGGGGCGATATCGCTGTGCCCGGTCATGTTGCTGGCAATCGAGGGATAAAGCGAAATCAAAGCGTGGGTAACGTTCGCCAGTTGCTGATATTGGGCGTCGGTATAGGGCTGATTGTCTGTGCCTTCCAGCTCAATGCCGATGGAAAAATCATTGCAGCGTTCCCGCCCCTGATAACGCGACACTCCCGCATGCCAGGCTCGCTTATCAAAAGGCACATATTGAACGACTTCACCGTCACGACGAATCAGGCAATGAGCGGAGACGCGCAGATGAACGATCTCAGCAAAAAAAGGATGAGCGTCAGGATCCAACGTACCGGTAAACAGCGCATCGATCCACGGTCCGCCAAATTCACCGGGAGGCAGGCTGATATTGTGGACCACGAGCAACGAAGGGGTTTCACCGTCCGGGCGGCAATCAAAATGCGGAGAAGGTACGCGACGCGCATCCGCCAGCCAGCCCTCATTTAACTGCATGCAGGATCTCCTTAATTATGGTGCTCAAACACGCTCTAGAGTAGCATGTTCAGACGCTGTCCGGTCATTGTATGTTGACGAAACGTGCAATGACAGGACACAGTCTAACTTTCTGATTCGTTACCCTTTTTGGAGTTTTATCATGCCGCCTCGCCGTTACAACCCCGATCTTCGACGTGACGCGCTTTTGCAACGCATTGAACTGGACATCCCCGCTGCCGTCGCGCAGGCTCTGCGCGAAGATTTGGGTGGAGAAGTGGATGCGAACAACGATATTACCGCGCAATTATTGCCGCCGGATAACCGCTCTCATGCGGTGATCATTACCCGAGAAAAAGGCGTGTTCTGCGGTAAGCGTTGGGTCGAAGAGGTCTTTATTCAGCTAGCTGGCGACGATGTTCGTGTCACATGGCATGTCGCCGATGGCGATGCGGTGACGCCAAACCAACCGTTGTTTGAACTGGAAGGCCCCTCACGCGTTCTGCTCACTGGTGAACGCACGGCGCTTAACTTCGTGCAAACACTGTCGGGTGTTGCCAGTGAAGTAAGCCGCTATGTCGCCTTGCTGGACGGAACCAAAACACAGTTGCTGGATACGCGTAAAACCCTGCCGGGCCTTCGTACGGCGCTGAAATATGCAGTTCTGTGCGGTGGCGGCGCGAATCATCGTCTGGGGCTCTCCGACGCGTTCCTGATCAAAGAAAACCACATTATCGCTGCTGGCTCCGTTCGCCAGGCCGTCGAGAAAGCCTTCTGGCTGCATCCTGACGTTCCGGTTGAAGTGGAAGTGGAAACGCTGGAAGAGCTGGATGATGCCCTGAAAGCCGGTGCCGATATCATCATGCTGGACAACTTCGATACTCCGATGATGCGCGAAGCGGTAAAACGCACCAATGGCCAGGCGCGTCTTGAAGTTTCCGGCAACGTCACGTTCGAGACTATCCGTGAATTTGCCGAAACAGGCGTCGATTTTATCTCTGTCGGTGCATTAACCAAGCATGTCCACGCGCTGGACCTGTCGATGCGTTTTCGCTGATCCCCCATAGCCCGATGGCGTCTCTCTGTCGGGCTTATCCTTCTCTTTTTCCCCTGCAAGGTAAAGCCCTTACGCCACGTAATGACTCGTTTTTCGTAAAGCCTCGCAAACCTGTTGTTCAATGCTGCAATCTGCTCAATAACGGCTGAAGCTCCGTTCCTGTTTCGTTTTTCGACCCTCGCAGGCCATCCCTTATGTTTGCCAAAGTAGCGCCACCTAACTCAAGGAGCGAACAATGGACAAGCAACGAGGCTTCACCCTTATCGAATTGATGGTGGTCATTGGCATTATTGCTATTTTGAGCGCGATCGGTATTCCGGCGTATCAGAACTATCTGCGCAAAGCCGCACTCACCGACATGCTACAAACCTTTATCCCCTATCGTACGGCCGTTGAGCTATGCGCATTGGACCGTGGCGGCGTCACAGGTTGCGAGGGTGGCACTAACGGTATCCCTGCCCCCACCACCACCCGCTATGTTTCAGCCATGACCATCAGCAAAGGAGTGATTACCCTCACCGGCCAGGAGAGCCTGACGGGGCTGAGCGTAATCATGACACCGCAGTGGAATGCGGGCAACGGTATGTCGGGCTGGGCACGTAGCTGCACGGTGGCCGATAACGGCGCACTGAAACAGGCCTGTGAAGATGTTTTCCGTGGAAACAGTAATTAAGGACAGCCCATGCGCCAGGATAAACTCACCACGCTGTGCAAACGCCACCATGCCTGCCTGCTTAATTGTGATGAAAAGATACTGACCATTGCCGTCGTGGGCGATCCCTCATCGGAGTTACTGGAAGCATTACGTTTCGCGACACAAAAACGCATTGATATCGAATGCTGGACGCAGGAGCAGATGGACAGTCATCATCAACAGTCTGTAGAAGCGCAATCTCTCGTCCCCGTAGAGGATTCAGGTTCAGCAGTCGAATTACTTGACCAGACGCTGCAACAGGCGCTTAGCCAGAGGGCATCCGATATCCATTTTGAACCCGCGGAACATACCTATCGCATCCGGCTGCGCGTTGATGGCGTACTGCATGCGCTGCCTCTGATTCCCGGCGCGCTCGCCAACACGCTGACCGCGCGACTGAAAGTATTAGGTAATCTGGATATTGCCGAACGCAGGCTGCCGCAAGACGGTCAGTTCAGCACCACGCTTAACGGACAGAATGTCTCGTTTCGCATTGCCACCCTGCCGTGCCGACACGGTGAAAAAGTGGTACTGAGGTTGTTACATCAGGTAAGTCAGGCACTCGACCTTCATCAGCTAGGAATGACTCACTTCCAACTGGCGCAATTCCAGCAGGCGTTGAACAAACCACAGGGATTGCTACTGGTCACCGGCCCCACGGGCAGTGGAAAAACCGTCACCCTTTACAGTGCGTTGCAGGCTCGCAATAAGCCTGAGATCAATCTCTGCAGCGTGGAAGATCCGATTGAGATCCCGCTTACTGGCCTAAATCAGACACAGATTAACCCGCGTGCCGGGTTGACCTTCCAGAGCGTGTTACGAGCACTTTTGCGCCAGGATCCGGATGTCATTATGGTCGGTGAGATCCGCGATGGTGAAACGGCTGAAATCGCCATCAAGGCCGCGCAAACCGGGCATCTGGTCCTCTCAACACTTCACACCAACTCAACAGCCGAAACACTGGTACGCATCCAGCAAATGGGGGTTGCCCGCTGGATGATCTCCTCCGCGCTCTCGTTGGTTGTCGCACAGCGGCTGGTGCGAAAGTTGTGCCCCCACTGCCACAGCCGGGAGCACGAGAATATTAACCTGCCGACATCACTCTGGCCGCGCCCATTACCGCGCTGGGTATCAAAGGGCTGTGAGCGTTGTTATCACGGATTTTATGGGCGAGTCGCGCTTTTTGAGGTTCTGGAAGTAGACGGGGAACTGCGTCAGGCTATTGCCAGTGGGCTCCCTGCCAGCGACATTGAAAAGCAATCACGTTCGGCGGGCATGATGACGCTGTTCCAGAATGGCTGTATGGCGGTAGAAAACGGGATCACTACTTTTGAAGAGCTGGTTCGCGTACTGGGTATGCCCGATGGCGACTAAACAACTCTGGCAGTGGGCCGGGCTGGACGATAACGGTGAGCGGCACGAAGGCGCTTACTGGGCAGAACAGCGCAGCGATGCACTGTTCGCTTTGCAACAGCAATGTCTTCACCCCCTCTCTCTACGCCGTCGCCCTGTACGCCAGGCACAGTGGCGCGGTGAACACAGTAGCGACGTCATCCACCAGCTTGCCACATTGCTGCAGGCAGGTCTGACGCTACCGGATGGCCTGCAGTTGCTGGCCAAACAGCAGCCTTCTGTTCAGTGGCGGGCGCTATTACAGACACTGGCCGAAAACCTGGCACAGGGCGAGACATTCTCTGGTGCGCTGTCGCGCTGGCCGGAGGTCTTTCCGCCTCTTTACCAGGCAATGATACGAACGGGTGAGCTTACGGGGAAGCTCGATGAGTGCTGCTTTAAACTCGCTGCGCAGCAAAAAACACAGCTTGTCCTGGCGCGGAAAGTGAAAAAAGCGCTGCGTTATCCGCTTATTGTGCTGACATTGGCCTTCATCGTAGTGCTGGCGATGATCTATTTCGTACTCCCGGAATTTGCCACCATTTACCAGACATTTAACACACCGTTGCCTGCCCTCACGCGTGGGGTGCTTGCGTGTGCGGATATCCTGCAGCAAGCCAGCCTTCCGTTAGCCATTGCTAGCCTGCTGCTGGCAATTCTGCTGGGGCGTTTACAGAAACAGTCAGGCTGGCTGCGTTATCAGCAGCGTATTCTGCTGGCGTGTCCGCTGATAGGGCAACTTGTTCTTGGACAGAAACTCAGTCATATCTTTACCGTGCTATCACTGACGCAGCGTGCTGGCATCGCCTTCTTACAAGGTATGGAAAGCGTCAAAGAAACGCTCACATGCCCATGGTGGCGAGATATTGTTGATGCCATACATCAGGACATTACACAGGGTCAGTCGATTTCAGCGGCATTCAGCGCCAGAGGGGTTTTTACGCCGCTTTGCATTCAACTGGTCAGTACGGGGGAAGCCTCAGGCGCACTGGACGCAATGTTATTTAATCTGGCGAGGCATCATAGTGAACAGACGCAACATCAGGCCGACGGGCTGGCCTCCATGCTGGAGCCATTACTGCTTATTGTGACAGGAATTATTGTCGGCACACTGATCGTGGCCATGTATCTGCCGATTTTTCATCTGGGAGATGCGATGAGTGGAATGGGATGAGACAGGCGCAGCAAACTGCGCCTGTAAGCCGATTAAAGGCTATTGAAAACGCGGTTTTCTTGCTCCTGAACGCGGATAAAGGTGGTGCGTTTGGTCAGCTCTTTCAGGCGAGATGCGCCCACATAAGTACAGGCGGAACGCAAGCCACCAAGGATATCGCGCGCGGTATTCTCGACCGGGCCGCGCAGCTTCAACTTAACGGTTTTACCTTCTGCCGCACGGTACTGAGCAACCCCACCAACGTGACGGGTCATCGCCGACTCAGAACTCATGCCATAGAACAGCATGAATTTTTCACCGTTTTCGTCAACCACGGTACCGCCGCTTTCTTCGTGTCCTGCTAACATTCCACCGAGCATGACAAAATCAGCGCCGCCGCCAAAGGCTTTCGCCACATCGCCAGGCACGGTACAGCCGCCATCGCTAACGATTTGACCGCCCAAGCCATGTGCTGCATCGGCACACTCAATCACAGCGGAAAGCTGAGGATAACCGACACCGGTTTTCACACGTGTAGTGCAAACAGACCCCGGACCGATACCGACTTTGACAATATCCGCACCGGAGAGAATCAGCTCTTCACACATTTCGCCTGTTACTACGTTACCTGCGCAGATCGTTTTGCTCGGCCAGGCTTCACGCGCTTTCGACACAAATTGTACGAAGTGCTCGGAATAACCATTCGCGACATCAATGCAGACGAAATTCAACTGGGAGTGCAGCGACAGAATTTGTTTGGTTTTTTCAAAGTCAGCATCTGAGGTACCTGTTGATACCATTACATGACGCAATACATCGTCAGATTCGCGCTGAACAAATGCTTTCCAGTCTTCGACAGAATAATGTTTATGTACTGCGGTCAGAATATCGAACGAAGCCAGCGCTTTCGCCATAGCAAAGGTGCCAACGGTATCCATATTGGCTGCAATTACCGGTACGCCAGACCAGTTCTGTCCTGAATGCTTAAAGGTAAACTCGCGTTCCAGCTCAACATCGGAACGGCTTTTGAGGGTAGAGCGTTTAGGGCGGATAAGAACGTCTTTAAAGCCTAATTTCAGATCTTCTTCAATACGCATGTGCGGATTCCTGGGGTTAATGGCGAACAACGCAGACTTGCAAACACACAACTCCAGTGACGCTATCATACGCACTAATCAGGACTCCGCAAGACTGCGAAATTCTCTTTTTTTACGCTACAATCCTATAAATTTACCTGGTGAAAGGGCAAGATTAGCCGCATTTGCGAAAGTTCATCTTGCTCAAATTATAACCTACTGATTCACATGATAAATGCATTATTATTTTTCCGCGTTTCGCTTACTGACGACCTTCGTAAAGCAAACTGGCAAAGTTGAAAATGTGTGGGTTATGATTTTTTTTACCGACTATTTTGAGATCAGGCGCTATGGGGTATACGGTCGCGTTAACCGGAGGTATTGGTAGCGGCAAAAGCACGGTCGCTGATGCCTTCGCCCGTTTGGGTGTTGATATTGTCGATGCAGATATTATTGCCCGCCAGGTTGTTGAACCGGGCTCTGTTGCATTACAAGCCATCGCCGAACATTTTGGTTCAGACATCCTCACCCCCGAGGGTTTACTGAACCGTCGCTTATTACGCGAACGCATATTTGCTTCTCCAGCCGAGAAAAACTGGCTCAATGGTTTGCTGCACCCATTAATACATCAGCAAACCCAGCGACAAATTGCCGGGGCTACCTCACCCTATGTATTGTGGGTTGTTCCTTTGTTGGTTGAAAACCACTTACAGAGCAAAGCTGACCGGGTATTGGTTATCGACGTCTCCCCAGAGACGCAAATTTTGCGAACGATGCAGCGTGACGGCGTAAGCCGTGAAAATGCTGAGCATATTCTGGCGGCGCAAGCGACACGTGAAGCACGCCTTGCCGTTGCGGATGATATTATTGACAATAATGGCGCACCAGATGCAATTGCATCGGATGTTGCCCGCCTGCATGCGGCTTATCTGAGCTATGCATCGCAGGCAGTTTCACAGGAAAACCCTTAATGCAGACCCACGTCCTATTTGAACACCCGCTCAATGAAAAGATGCGCACCTGGCTGCGTATCGAATTCCTGCTCCAGCAACTCACCGCCCGCCTTCCTCTTGCCGATCATGCAGATGCGCTGCATTTCTTCCGCAATGCCGGTGAGCTACTGGATATTTTCGAGCGTGGTGATACGCGTACAGAATTGCTTAAAGAGCTGGAACGCCAGCAACGTAAATTGAAAGCCTGGGCCGAAGTGCCTGGTGTTGATCAGGGACGTATCGATGCCATTCGCCAGCAGTTAAAAGAGACCAGCACCATGCTGATGGCAGCTCCCCGGATTGGGCAGTTGCTGCGTGAAGACCGTCTCATCGGCCTGGTCCGCCAGCGTCTGAGTATACCGGGCGGCTGTTGCAGCTTTGATTTGCCCACCCTGCATGTCTGGCTGCATTTGCCGCAGGTTCAGCGTGACGAGCAGGTGAATATCTGGCTGTCCAGCCTGACGCCACTCAATCATACGTTGTCACTGATTCTGGATTTGATCCGCAACTCAGCTCCGTTCCGTAAGCAAACCAGTCTGAACGGCTTTTACCAGGATAATGGTGAAGATGCCGATCTGCTTCGCCTGCACCTGGATTTAGACAGCCAGTTATTCCCCCAGATTTCGGGGCATAAAAGTCGTTTCGCCATTCGTTTCCTGCCGCTCGATAGTGAAAATGGCATCATCCCGGAACGCCTGGATTTCGAACTGGCTTGTTGTTAAGGAGAAATGATGTCAGACGCAACGCGTGTTAATTGCCCGACCTGCGGCAAAAGCGTGGTATGGAGCGAAACCAGCCCGTTTCGCCCGTTCTGTTCAAAACGCTGCCAGTTAATAGACTTGGGTGAATGGGCTGCGGAAGAAAAGCGCATCCCAAGTGCAGGGGATCTTTCCGACAGTGACGACTGGAGTGAAGAACAGCAGTAAATGGCAAGGTGGCGGGAAGCCCCGCCACACTCTGCGCCATCAGGCGTTTGCCAGTTTTGAAATGACAGGTTCATTAGCGGGTGGGAACTCATCCGCCAGCAGTTGAGTCTGATGGACCCAACGCCCAGGCTGTCCTTCTTTTCCCCACGGTTCCCCTTCCCACTGCTCAACAAGATAAAACCAGAGCGTAATGTGGCGGTCCGGGAAGCGATATTCCAGTTTATCGAACAGGCTGGCCGCACCAGCTTTGATACCCACTTCTTCGTGCAGCTCACGGATAACCGCTTGTTCAGGCGTTTCACCTTCTTCGATCTTGCCACCAGGAAATTCCCATTTATTCGCCATATGCGCATCGGCTGCGCGCTGGGTAATAAAGATCTCTCCCTTTGAATTGCGAATAATTCCGACGGCGATTTGCAGTATTTTCATTGTCGTTACTCCATAAAAAAGGCGCAGATATCTGCGCCTTTCTTTATTTATTCATGCCTTAGCTCAGACGGCCATGGCACTGTTTGTATTTTTTACCTGACCCGCAAGGACAAGGGTCGTTGCGACCGACTTTACGATCGCCAGTCTGCGCTGCCAGTGCTGCTGCCGCCTCAGATTCATCATCACGGTGGCTAAGTTGCTGCATCTGCGCCAGACGCTCTGCTTCTTCGCGGCGCTGCTGCTCCATTGCTTCAACTTCTTCCGGCATACGTACCTGAACTTTACTCAGGGTGCTGATCACTTCATATTTCAGCGACTCCAGCATCGCGGCGAACATAGAGAAAGATTCGCGCTTGTACTCCTGCTTCGGATCTTTTTGCGCATAGCCACGTAAATGGATCCCCTGACGCAGATAGTCCATCGCCGCCAGGTGCTCTTTCCACAGTGAGTCCAGCGTTTGCAGCATGACGCCTTTTTCGAAGTGGCGCATCATCTCCGCGCCAACAACCTCTTCTTTGCGAGCGTAGACTTCAACTGCCTGAGCAAGGATACGCTCACGCAGGGTCTCTTCATGCAATTCCGGCTCTTTATCCAGCCACTCAGCAATCGGCAAATCGAGGTCGAAATCATTTTTCAGGCGTTCCTGCAAACCAGGAATATCCCACATTTCTTCCAGCGACTGCGGTGGGATGTGAGCGTCGATAGTCGCTTTGAACACATCCTCACGAATGCTGTTAATGGTCTCGCTCACATCAGAGACATCCAACAGTTCGTTACGCTGGGTGTAGATTGCGCGACGCTGATCATTCGCCACGTCATCATATTCCAGCAGCTGTTTACGGATATCGAAGTTGCGGCTTTCCACTTTACGTTGCGCGTTGGCAATCGCCTTGGTCACCCATGGGTGTTCAATCGCTTCGCCCGGTTTCATACCCAGTTTACGCATCATGCTCGAAACACGATCGGAGGCAAAAATACGCATCAGCGCATCTTCCATCGACAGGTAGAAGCGGGATGAGCCCGGGTCACCCTGACGACCAGAACGGCCACGCAACTGGTTATCAATACGGCGTGATTCGTGACGCTCGGTACCAATGATATGCAGGCCGCCCGCAGCCAGAACGGCATCATGACGCACCTGCCAGTCCGCTTTGATCTTCGCGATCTGCTCCGGCGTCGGGTCGGTCAGCTCGGCGACTTCTGCCTGCCAGCTACCACCCAACACAATATCGGTACCACGACCAGCCATGTTAGTTGCGATCGTTACCGCTGCGGTATAACCCGCCTGAGCAACGATATCCGCCTCTTTGGCGTGGAACTTCGCGTTCAGTACGTTGTGTTTGATACCCGCTTTCGTCAGCTCATTTGAAACCACTTCGGATTTCTCAATGGAGATCGTACCCACCAGCACCGGCTGGCCTGCGGCGGTACGCTCACGAATATCTTCGATAATCGCCTGAATTTTTTCCGCCTCGGTCATGTAGACCAGATCCGGCATATCTTTACGGATCATCGGACGGTTGGTCGGCACCACCACGGTGTCGAGTTTATAAATAGAACTGAACTCGAATGCTTCGGTATCCGCAGTACCGGTCATCCCCGCCAGTTTCTCGTACAGACGGAAGTAGTTCTGGAAGGTAATAGAAGCCAGCGTCTGGTTTTCGTTCTGAATATCCACACCTTCTTTGGCTTCCACAGCCTGGTGCAGGCCATCGGACCAGCGGCGGCCCTGCATGGTACGACCGGTGTGTTCGTCGACGATAATAACTTCGCCGTCTTTAACAATGTAATCCACGTCACGGGTGAACAAAGCGTGCGCGCGCAGCGCTGCGGTAACATGGTGCATCAGCATAATGTTACCCGGCGAGTACAGTGACTCACCCTCATCCATGATGCCTTCTTTAACCAGCAGTTCTTCAACCAGCACCAGACCACGTTCGGTCAGGTTAACCTGACGCGCCTTCTCATCAACGGAGAAGTGGCCTTCGCCCTGGAAAGTATCGGAATCCTCCTTCTCCTGACGGATCAGATGCGGAATGATTTTGTTCACTTTTTTGTACATTTCCGAGCTGTCTTCAGCCGGGCCGGAAATGATCAGCGGTGTACGTGCTTCATCAATGAGGATGGAGTCCACCTCATCCACCAGCGCATAGTGCAGTTTGCGCTGTACGCGTTCTTCAGGGCTGAACGCCATGTTGTCGCGCAGGTAGTCAAAACCGTATTCGTTGTTAGTACCGTAGGTGATATCTGCGGCATACGCTTCACGCTTCGCCACAGACGGCATCCCCGGCAGGTTGATACCGACGGTCATGCCCAGGAATTCGAACAACGGACGGTTATTTTCGGCGTCACGTTGCGCCAGATAGTCGTTCACGGTGACCACGTGGACACCTTTGCCGCTAAGCGCGTTCACATAAGCAGGCAGCGTCGCGGTCAGCGTTTTACCTTCACCGGTACGCATCTCTGCGATGCAGCGTTCATTCAATACCATGCCGCCGAGTAACTGGACGTCGAAGTGGCGCATACCGAAGACACGTTTACTGGCTTCGCGCACGACGGCAAACGCTTCCGGGATCAGGCTTTCAACCGTTTCGCCTTTTTCCAGACGGCCACGGAATTCCGCTGTTTTTGCTTTCAGTTCGTCGTCTGACAGCTTTTCCATTTCCGGCTCCATCGCATTGATGATGCCGACTGCTTTGCGCATACGACGCAGTGTACGATCGTTACGACTACCGAATACTTTTGTTAATAATTTGATAAGCATAATAAAATCTCAAACGCCCCGCTCTGCGGAGTCACAAAATTAGTTGAAGGATAAATTTTTCAGCTAAGGCGTTGAGGTCCCGCACGGATGCCCTGTACCTGGCTAATCCAGGCCCGGACGCTAAACGCGGAATGGGTGGAGAAATCATTATCAAATGTCTGGCTAACACTTGCTGCCGGCCTCTGCTCCTGGGTCAGCAGTGCACTGAGCGTATCCAGCAGAGCGAGATGATGCGCCTGCAAAGGCAGCGGTTCTTCAACGACGGGTAACGCCTGCGGCGCCATCGCAAAAGAGAGATGTCGAATAACGGTACGGATAGCATGCTGATGCCAGTAATCAACAGTGAAGCTTGGACGGCGAGTCCCTTCAAGCAACGCGAGGTTGGTGAAGTTGACGCTGCCAGCGCCTTCATGATTACGCGTCGTCGCTTTGGCCGGTTCAGTGTGGTTGCTGTTGCTGAGCGCAGGCATGCCAAAGCTTGCCGCGACCATCCCTAATAAGAGATGCGGCCAGAAATAACGTCTGCCAAATTGTCGCCAGCGCGTCAGAATTCCGCTCACTCAGTCCACCAAAAAAATCACTGTTGCCCGCTTTTTACTTCGGTACGCGTTATTTTGCGCAAAGATATTACCATTAATGCAGCGGGAGGACAGCGATTATAAGGCGCTCTGAGGGATAAAAACGGCCAGGAAAGCAGCGATCGCGCTCATTGAATGGTAAAAACAATCTTCATGAACCAAAGCGAGGCAAAAGTACAGATTTTAAAATAAAAAACGACTGGCACTCCTGGCAGGAGAGAGTGTGCCAGGTGGACCAGTCGAATTCAGGTCTTACTTATTGTCTGGTATTACGCCAGAACCATCGTCGGTGCTTTGAACGCCAATGGCAGTTCCGCATCGTCTTCGAAAGTCACAAATTCCCAGGCTTCCTGTTTCGCCAGGACCGCCTGCAACAGTTTGTTGTTCAGCGCGTGACCAGATTTATATGCGGTAAACGCACCGATAATATTGTGACCACACATGAACAAGTCACCAATCGCGTCGAGCATTTTGTGACGAACGAATTCGTCTTCAAAACGCAGGCCGTCTTCGTTCAGTACGCGATAATCGTCAACAACGATGGCACAATCGAAGCTACCGCCCAGGCACAAACCACGGGACTGCAGATATTCGATATCACGCATGAAACCGAAGGTACGCGCGCGGCTAATCTGGCGCATAAACGCGTCGGCAGAAAAGTTCATCGCGTAACGCTGGGTGCTGGCATCAATGGCCGGGTGGTTAAAGTCGATGGTGAAATCGAGAGAAAAACCGTTAAACGGTTTAAATTCTGCCCATTTATCACCGTCTTCAACGCGGACCGTCTCTTTGATTCGCACGAATTTCTTCGCGCTGCGCAGCTCTTCGATGCCTGCATCCAGCAGAAGATAAACGAACGGTGCAGCACTACCATCCATAATCGGGATTTCCGGCGCATCGACTTCAACAATAATGTTGTCGATACCCAGACCGGCCAGAGCAGCATTAAGGTGCTCTACGGTTGAAATCCGCACGTCATGCTCGTTCACCAGACACGTACAGAGCATTGTATCACGCACAGATTTAGCATCAGCCGGGAAATCTACCGGTGGATTCAAGTCAGTGCGACGATAGATGACCCCGGTGTTGGCCGGCGCAGGGCGCAACGTCAGTGTGACTTTCTTGCCGGTATGTAAACCGACACCAGTCGCCTGAACGATACGTTTAAGTGTCCTTTGTTTGATCATCGTATAATCTCGCCTAATTAACTATCCAACCGAAGTGTACTACACAATCGGTGGGGCAGTTTAGCACAAAGAGCGAAGATGCCCAACTTCCAGCGTATTCTTAATCAGCTTGCTTACGCAAAAACGCTGGAATATCCAGGTAATCCGGTTCTTTAGTCGTCTGCGGCGTATTGTCGTTAACCACTTTAGACTGAGGTTTCTGCTCCTGCTGCATCGTTGACATGCCATGCTGCTGGTAGCGGTCCATCACCGGTTGCTGCTGCTGTTTGTTGGTCACCAGAGTAATTTCCGGACGTTTGTCCATACCAATACCGGTTGCAACAACAGTCACACGCAGCTCATCATTCATATCCGGATCCAACGATGTACCAATAACAACAGTAGCATTGTCAGAAGCGAATGCACGAATAGTGTTACCCACCGTTTCGAACTCATCGAGACGCAGGTCGAAGCCCGCGGTGATGTTAACCAGTACGCCGCGCGCACCTGACAGATCGATATCTTCCAGCAGCGGAGAGGAGATCGCCATTTCCGCAGCTTCTTCCGCGCGGTCTTCGCCTCTCGCAACACCAGAGCCCATCATGGCATAGCCCATTTCGGACATCACGGTACGCACGTCAGCAAAGTCGACGTTCATCAGACCCGGACGGGTAATCAGTTCGGCGATACCCTGCACCGCGCCTTTCAGTACGTCGTTAGCCGCACCGAATGCATCCAGCAGAGAGATACCACGACCGAGAACTTTCAGCAGTTTATCGTTCGGGATTGTAATCAGCGAGTCCACATGTTTGGACAGCTCGGCGATACCCTGTTCAGCAAATGCCATACGCTTCTTGCCTTCAAAATTGAAAGGCTTGGTCACGACAGCAACCGTCAGGATACCCAAATCTTTAGCCACTTCTGCAACGACCGGTGCCGCACCCGTGCCGGTGCCGCCGCCCATACCCGCTGCGATAAAGACCATGTCTGCACCATCAAGCGCAGCGCGCAATGCTTCACGGTCTTCTTCAGCCGCATTACGACCGACTTCCGGGTTAGCCCCAGCGCCCAGACCTTTAGTGATACCACCACCGATCTGAATGGTCTGACCCACCGCAGTCTTACGCAACGCTTGCGCGTCGGTATTCACTGCGAAGAATTCAACACCCTCAATGCGCTCGCGCACCATGTGTTCAACGGCATTACCGCCGCCGCCACCGACGCCGATGACTTTAATCACCGCGTCGTTGGTCAGTTCCATAGGTTCAAACATAATTTCTCTCCGTTTTGTGCCTGTCGCCTGAGACCGCTAATGTTTTCGGTCTCTGAAAATTAAAATTCTTTACGCAGCCAGCTGTTGATTCGTTTAAACCACGAGCCGACTGATGCACGTTTTTCCACTTCTGCTTCACCACTGAGATGGGTTTCTTTCCCGTAGTGCAGCAATCCCACCGCCGTTGAGTAGTACGGCTCCTGGGCGTAATCCGTTAAACCTGTAATATTGAGCGGCGCACCAATACGCACCTGCGTATGGAATACGCGCTGAGCACAGGCCGCAAGACCTTCAATTTGCGCTGCTCCGCCCGTTAACACAATCCCCGCCGCCAGATGATGTTTCACCCCTTGCTGACGAAGCTGCTCTTGTAACTGCAAAATCTCATCATTCACCAGATTGAGCAACTCGGTATAACGCGGCTCAATCACATCGGCCAGCGTCTGGCGCTGCAAACTGCGTGGTGGACGCCCACCTACACTCGGTACTTCGACGCTTTCGTCTTTACCTACAATGGAGCCCAGTGCGCAACCATGGCGAACTTTAATGGCTTCTGCATCGCTGGGTGGCGTACCGAACGCATAAGCGATATCGCTGGTCACGACATTCCCCGCATACGGGATCACTTTCGTATGGCGCAGCGCTCCGCCTGTATAAACGGCCATGTCCATTGTACCACCACCGATGTCTACAACGCAGACACCCAGCTCACGTTCATCTTCCGTCAATACGGAATAACTGGACGCCAGTCCGGCGAAAATAAGTTGGTCAACTTTCAGACCACAACGTTCCACGGCTTTAACAATGTTTTTCGCCATATCGTTATGGCAAGTAATCAGATGTACTTTCGCCTGCATACGCACACCCGAAAGACCTACCGGGTTTTTGATACCTTCCTGGTAATCAATGGCATATTCCTGAGGAATGACATGCAGAACGCGGTGTTCATCACGCACACGCACCGATTTCGCCGTGTGCACCACATTTTCTACATCTTCCTGCGTCACTTCCTCTTCTGAAATCGGCACCATACCAATTTCATTCTGGCAGCTAATATGTTTACCCGATAACGCCAGATACACAGAGGAAATCTGGCAATCGGCCATCAATTCGGCCTGATCGATGGCGCGCTGAACGCATTTCACCACAGATTCCAGGTCGTTAACGCCACCTTTATCCATACCACGGGACGGGCAGCTTCCCACTCCGATGATATTGATCATACCGTCGGGCAGAACTTCCCCTACCAAAGCGGCTACCTTCGCGGTACCAATCTCCAGTCCTACTACCAGTTTTCTGTCCGTCGCCTTGATCATTATTGTTCTGCCTGTGCCTGATTCTGTTGCTGATTAGGGTCCTGAACTGGGGCCGGCTTCCAACCTACCGCCGCGCCAGAGTCATAGCGTAAATCCACGTAACTGATTTCTTTGTGATCCGCCTGCGCCTGCTGTTGCAGAACCGGATACAGTTCGACAAAGCGCGCCAGGCGTTTCATCGTATCGCCACGGCCGAGGTTGAGCTTAATATCGTTATTTAGCGTCACCTGCCACGACCGCCGGGCAGTCATCGCCGCCTCTTTCAACGTGAATTTATCCTTCGCCAGCACCTGCCCCATGTCATGGAAGCCCTGTAAAACTTCGCTCTCACTCCCTTCCGGGCCATACAGCATGGGTAAAACCTGCTTGCTGGTTCGATCCGCAGGAACGCTGAACGAATTACCGTCCATGTCCACCATATGCTGATCATTCCAACGTGCTATGGGCACATATTCAACCAGATGAATCTTCAATTCATCAGGCCATTGCTTTCTGACACTCGCCTGCTTTATCCAGGGCAGACGTTCAATCTGGCTCTGGATAATATTGACATCCTGCGTCATAAACGTACCGGGTGCGCCAAGCGCCAGAATTGACTGGCGAATGTCATCGTTGCGGGTGTAATGACGATCGCCTGTCAGCACCAGCTTCGACAACGGTAAACGTTGCGCATCTTCCATCCAGCCCAGGACTACCCAGCCGCTAGCCAACACGGTACACAACACCGTCAGCAGGAACAGTATTCCTGCAAGACGCGTTCCATTATTACGACGGGAGGAAGGCATTTCCTCGACATCGCGATTTCTCGTGTTCAGCGCAGCCTGAGACATATCACTCCGCCAGTTCCAGAATTCGCACGACCAACTGCGAGAAGGTTAACCCCGCCTGTCGCGCTGCCATCGGGACCAGGCTATGACTCGTCATACCCGGCGCGGTATTGGCTTCCAGCAGATAAAACTGCCCATCACTGTCTAACATAGCGTCAATTCTTCCCCAGCCCCGACATCCCAGCGCACGCCAGGCTTTCAGTACCAGGTTTTGTAAATTGGCCTCATCTTCTGCTTCCAGACCTGAAGGACAGAAATATTTTGTCTCATCAGAGAGATACTTCGCCTCATAATCATAGAAGGTTCCAGCGGGCTGAATGCGAATTGACGGTAAAATTTCTTTTCCGAGCATGGCAACTGTAAATTCGGGTCCACTTAGCCATTTTTCGATAAGAACTTCATCATCATGTTGAAAGGCAAGCGCTAACGCAGCCGTTAACGCACCAGATTCTTCAACTTTTGACATTCCGACACTTGAGCCTTCACGGCTCGGTTTAACGATAACCGGTAAACCTAACGCATCAATGCGCTGAATAACGTCGTTATTGAGTCCCGATTCAAATTCGCTGCGTGTTAATGCAACCCACGGGGCGACCGGTAACCCTGCACCTTGCCAGAGCAATTTACTGCGCAATTTATCCATTGAGATTGCCGACGCCATAACACCGCTGCCGGTATAGGGCACCCCTGTTATCTCCAGCAATCCTTGCAGCGTACCGTCTTCACCGCCACGCCCGTGCAGCGCAATGAATGCCTTATCGAAGCCCATCGCTTTCAGGCGAGTGACATCCACATCACGCGGGTCAATCGGGTGGGCATCAACGCCCCCCTCACGTAAACCCGCAAGCACCGCAGCGCCGGAGTTTAATGACACCTCACGCTCAGCAGAAACCCCGCCCAGCAGGACCGCGACTTTATCAGCCATTGCGCTCGTCCTCCTGTTGCGGCTTGAGTTTCACTTCCGCCAGTTGACGCGCAATCTTACCGACATTGCCTGCGCCCTGAATCAGAATCAAATCATTACCGGTCAGAACCGGAGCCAGCATTGCCGCGGTTTGAGCCGGATCGGACACCAGAATCGGGTCGATTTTTCCACGACCGCGAATGGTACGGCACAGGGAACGGCTGTCCGCTCCCGGAATCGGCGTTTCGCCCGCAGAGTAAACATCCAGCATCAGCAGCGAATCGACCTGGGTCAGAACATTGGCAAAATCGTCATACAGATCGCGCGTACGGGTAAAGCGATGCGGCTGGAAGACCATCACCAGATTTTTATCCGGCCAGCCCGCGCGTGCCGCTTTAATGGTGGCATCCACTTCCGTCGGGTGATGACCGTAATCATCCACCAGCATGGCAGTCCCTGGTTTACCGTTAACGGGTTCCAGCGGAAACTCACCCAGGAAATCAAAACGACGACCGGTGCCCTGGAAGCTCTCCAGCGCGCTCAGAATATCTTCGTCATCGATGCCTTCCTCAGTCGCCACCGCGACCGCAGCCGCTGCATTAAGCGCGTTATGGCGGCCCGGCGCATTGAGCGTGACATGCAGTTCCGGCTTATCCTGGCGAATCAGGGTGAAATGCCCTTGCGCGCCTTTCTGTTGATAGTTTTCAATGCGTACATCCGCATCCTGGCTAAAGCCGTAGGTAGTGAGCTGACGACCCACTCGCGGTAATAATTCGCGAATAACCGGATCGTCCACGCACATCACCGCGCGACCATAGAACGGCAGGTTGTGCAAGAAGTTGATAAACGTCGTTTTTAAATTCTCGAAGTCACCCTGGTAGGTGTCCATATGGTCAGCTTCGATATTGGTGACAATCGCCACCATCGGTTGCAGATGGAGGAATGACGCATCACTCTCGTCTGCTTCCGCAATCAGATAACGGCTATTGCCCAGACGCGCATGTACGCCTGCCGCTTTCACCAGACCGCCATTCACGAAGGTAGGATCAAGCCCGCCTTCGGCGTAAATGCTGGCAACCATAGCCGTGGTTGTCGTTTTGCCATGCGTACCAGCGATAGCGATACCGTGGCGAAAGCGCATCAACTCTGCCAGCATTTCGGCACGGCGAATCACCGGGATGCGCGCTTCATTCGCGGCTACGATTTCCGGGTTATCCGCTGCAATCGCGCTGGACACAACGACAACACTCGCATCGCTAACGTTCTCCGGGCGATGGTTGAAATAGATTGTCGCGCCAAGCGACGCCAACTGCTGCGTTACCGGATTCGGCGCCAAATCAGAACCGCTGATTTGATAGCCTTCGTTAGCCAAAACTTCGGCAATACCGCCCATGCCAGCACCGCCAATGCCGACAAAGTGAATGTGCCGGACGCGACGCATCTCGGGCACGATTGAACGCAGTTTCGCCAGTTGTTGTGTATTCATTCTCTAAACGCCATCTACCACTTCAAATTCGCGCGACGCAAAAGGCGTCGCCAGTATTAAGCCTGTGCTGCAAGACTCACTTCTTTTGCCACTCGTTCAGTGGCATCGGGAATGGCGGCGGCGCGTGCGCGCTCGGCCATTTCCAGTAATGCTTCCCGGTTCCAGCCTGCAAGTGTCTCTGCCACGGCATCGACCGTAAATTGCGGCTGCTCCAGAATCTTCGCCGCACCCGCTTTTTCCAGCGGCAGCGCATTCCAGTACTGCTGTCTATCCTTATGCTGGAATGGAACAAATAACGCAGGCAGGCCTGCGGCAGCGATCTCACTGACCGTCAGTGCGCCAGAGCGGCATACCACAACATCTGCCCAGGCATAGGCCTGCGCCATATCATCAATAAATTCGGTCACTTTATGCTGAGGCTGACCAGCATCGGCGTAGGCCTGCTCAACGGTTTGCTGAGCCCCCTTTCCACTCTGATGCCAGATAGTCACCGCGCTGCCCAGTTTTGCCGCGACCTGCGGCATCGTCTGATTCAGTACGCGCGCCCCCTGCGAACCACCCACCACAAGAACCCGCACCGGCCCTTCACGGCCCGGCAATCGTTCTTGCGGCAATGGCAGCGCCAGTACATCCACACGGACCGGGTTACCTACCACCTCGGCTTTCGGGAATGCGCCCGGGAAGGCCTGCATGACTTTGGTGGCGATCTTCGCCAGCCATTTGTTGGTCAGCCCTGCGATACCGTTTTGCTCATGCAGCACGACGGGAATACCTAGCGACCATGCGGCTAGCCCGCCTGGGCCAGAGACATAACCGCCCATGCCCAGCACTACGTCTGGCTTGAAGCGCTGCATAATGGCGCGCGCCTGACGCCAGGCTTTAAAAATTCTCAACGGCGCAAGCAGCAGGGCTTTCACCCCTTTGCCGCGAAGGCCGGAGATACGGATGAAGTCAATCTCGATACCGTGTTTCGGTACCAGGTCGGCTTCCATGCGATCGGCGGTTCCGAGCCAGCGCACTTGCCAGCCCTGATCCATTAAATGGTGCGCAACCGCAAGCCCGGGGAACACATGCCCGCCGGTACCGCCTGCCATCACCATTAACCGCTTCGCTTGACCGCTCATCGTGAACCTCGTGTAAACGCCTGGGCTTTTTCCAGACGCGTTTCATAATCAATACGTAACAACAGCATGATGGCCGTCGACATAATCAATAAACTGGAGCCGCCATAACTGATGAGCGGCAAAGTCAGCCCTTTAGTCGGCAGCATACCTGCGGCTGCGCCAACGTTTACTAATGCCTGGAAGCTGAACCAAATGCCGATCGAACAGGCCAGGAAACCCGAAAACCGCTGATCGATTTCCAGCGCCTTGCGTCCGATGGACATGGCGCGGAAAGCGACGAAGAATACCATTAAAAGTGCCAGTACCACACCGATATAACCCAGTTCTTCGCCGATAATGGCGAAGATGAAGTCAGTATGTGCTTCGGGCAGATATTCCAGCTTTTGTACCGAGTTCCCAAGCCCCTGCCCCCACAGCTCACCGCGACCAAATGCCATCAGCGACTGCGTTAGCTGGTAGCCGCTACCAAACGGATCGTCCCAGGGATTCCAGAACGATGTCACACGACGAATACGGTATGGCTCAGCCAAAATCAGCAAAATCACCGCTGCAATACCAGAGCCGATAATGGCGATGAACTGCCACAGTTTTGCCCCCGCCAGGAATAACATCGCCAGCGTGGTAATAAAGAGCACAACCACGGTCCCGAGGTCAGGCTGTGCCAGCAGCAGCACGGCGAGCACCATAATGACGCCCATCGGTTTAAGGAAGCCGCGCAAGTTATTGCGCACCTCATCAACCTTACGCACCAGGTAGTTCGCCAGATAACAAAACAGCGACAGCTTGGTAAATTCCGCAGGCTGGAAACGCATTACCCCAAGGTCAATCCAGCGCGATGCCCCGTTGATTGAGCTACCCACAACCAGAACTACCAGCAGCATGACAATGGCGGCCACCAGCATTACCGAGCTCCAGCGCTGCCAGAACTCCATCGGCAATCGCAGCGTTACCAGCCCCAGACAAAACGCCAGAAACAGATACAGCGCATGGCGTTTGGCAAAGAAAAACGGGTCCGCCGTCAGTCGCTGCCCTACCGGCATCGATGCCGAAGTCACCATGATGAATCCGATCGCCGCCAGACCCAGCGTCAGCCAGAACAGCGTGCGGTCGTACATGACCAGGCTGTCATTGTCCTTCTGGCGTGAGCCCATCACCCAACCTTTTAATGCCCCAAATAACCAGCTCAGGATCCTAAATCCTGGCAGGTGCGGCATTCTCGGGCGGGGGAGACTTAAACGCATCAACCTAACTCCTGCGCCAGGCGGGTAAAGACATCGCCACGCTGTTCAAAATTCTTAAATTGATCAAGGCTGGCGCAGGCGGGTGATAACAACACCATATCGCCCGGTTGCACACGCGTCGCAATCAGGCGCATCGCCTGTTCCATATCCTGTGTTTGATCGGTAATTTCCGGACGCAACGTAGCCAGTTCTGCGCCGTCACGGCCAAAGCAATACAAGCGAACATTACTGCCTTGGAGATAACGTTTGAGCGGAGAGAAATCCGCCGATTTACCGTCGCCACCGAGCAGCAGGTGCAGAGTGCCATCTACATGCAGGCCGTTCAGTGCCGCCTCAGTACTGCCGACATTGGTCGCTTTGGAATCGTTAATCCAGCGCACGCCGTTGTGCTCCAGCGCCAACTGGAAGCGGTGCGCCAGACCAGTAAACGTGGTCAACGCTTTCAGGCTGCTGGCGCGCGGTAACCCCACGGCATCGGCCAGAGCCAGCGCCGCCAGCGCGTTCGTATAATTGTGCTGGCCGCTAAGCTTCATTTCTTTAACGTTCAGCACCTTCTCACCTTTCACGCGCAGCCAGGTTTCCCCCTGCTGGCGATTGAGATGGTAATCACCGACATCCATGCCAAAGCTGACGCAGCGCTCATCCGCACCACGCACTGGCATGGTCAGCGCGTCATCTGCATTCACCACGCAAACCTTCGCATTTTCATAAACACGCAGTTTCGCCGCACGGTACTGCTGGAGACCAAACGGATACCTGTCCATATGATCTTCGGTAACGTTGAGGATGGTCGCCGCCGCCGCATGCAGGCTGGATGTGGTTTCAAGCTGGAAGCTCGAAAGTTCCAACACGTAAAGATCGCAGGCAGATTCCAACAGCATCAGCGCGGGCAGGCCAATATTGCCGCCAACGCCGACGTTCTTGCCGGCGGATTTCGCCATTTCGCCAACCAGCGTGGTGACTGTGCTTTTGCCATTCGACCCGGTGATCGCCACGATCGGCGCCTGCGCTTCACGGCAAAAAAGCTCAATATCGCCAACGATCTCTACGCCCGCATCTGCCGCTGCGCTCAGCGACGGATGCGCCAGTGCGATCCCAGGGCTCGCGACGATCAGATCGGCCGCCAGCAGCCAGTCATCATTCAGACCACCAAGATAGCGCTCCACCTCTTCCGGGAGCTTATCCAACCCCGGAGGCGAAACGCGGGTATCCATCACTTTCGGCGTTACGCCGCGCGCGCGGAAAAATTCCACGCACGAGAGTCCCGTCAGACCAAGACCAATAATGACGACTTTTTTACCCTGGTAATCTGCCATGATTAACGTACCTTGAGCGTTGCCAGGCCAATCAGGACCAGCATCAGCGAAATAATCCAGAAGCGCACAATAACGCGCGGCTCCGGCCAGCCTTTCAGTTCATAGTGATGGTGAATCGGCGCCATACGGAAAATACGCTGACCACGCAATTTGAACGACCCAACCTGCAAAATGACAGACAGGGTTTCGACGACGAAGACGCCGCCCATAATGACCAACAGGAATTCCTGACGCAGCAGCACGGCGATAATGCCCAGTGCGCCGCCTAACGCCAGCGAGCCCACATCCCCCATAAAGACCTGAGCCGGATAGGTGTTAAACCACAGAAATCCCAGCCCCGCGCCGACAATTGCCGTACAGACGATAACCAGTTCGCCCGCATGACGCAGATACGGAATGTGCAGATAACTGGCAAAGTTCATGTTACCTGTCGCCCAGGCCACTAACGCAAAACCCGCCGCCACAAACACGGTGGGCATAATCGCCAGACCATCCAGGCCGTCAGTCAGGTTGACCGCGTTACCTGTTCCCACAATCACGAAATAAGCCAGCAGGATGTAGAAAATGCCCAATTGCGGCATAACATCTTTAAAGAACGGCACCACCAGTTGCGTAGCGGGGGTATCGTTGCCTGCAAGGTACAATGCAAAGGCGACGCCCAGAGCAATCACCGACATCCAGAAATATTTCCAGCGCGCAATCAGGCCTTTCGTGTCTTTGCGCACCACTTTGCGGTAGTCATCGACAAAACCAATAATGCCGTAGCCAACCAGGACAACCAGAACGCACCAGACGTATGGATTGGACGGGTAAGCCCACAGCAGCACAGAAACCACGATCGCTGTCAGAATCATGATGCCGCCCATGGTCGGCGTACCGCGTTTACTGAAATGCGACTCAGGGCCATCGTTACGCACGACCTGGCCAAAAGAGAGTTTTTGCAGACGGGCAATCATGCGCGGCCCCATCCATAAAGAGATGAAGAGCGCAGTCAGCAGGCTGACGATGGCGCGAAACGTCAAATAGGAGAAGACGTTAAAGCCAGAATAATATTTGACCAAATGTTCGGCCAGCCAAACTAACATGCCCTTTTCTCCTGTAATGCGCGTGCGACCTCTTCCATGGCGGCACTACGTGAACCTTTCACCAAAATGGTAATAATTTGCTTCTCGGCAATCAGCGCCTCTAAACGCGCAATCATTGCCGCCTTATCATCAAAATGCTCGCCAACACCACTGGCATCACTGATAGCTTTACTGAGCTTGCCGACGCTTAACACACGGTCGATACCAACAGCTTTTGCCGTGTCACCCACCTGAATGTGACACGCCTCGCTTTCATCACCCAATTCCGCCATGTCGCCGACCACCATGACCCGATAGCCTGGCATTTCAGCTAACACATGCGCTGCCGCCGTCATCGACCCCACGTTCGCGTTGTAGCTGTCGTCCAGCAGTAATTGGTTTTCACCAAGTTGCACCGGGAAAAGACGCCCCGGAACAGCTTTCAGATTTGCCAGACCTTTTTTCACTGCGTCATGCGGTGCCCCTACCGCCATCGCCAGCGCGGTTGCGGCCAGCGCATTCGCGATATTGTGGCGCCCAGGTAATGGCAACGTGACATCAATACCGCCCGTTGGGGTTTGCAGCGTAAATTCAGTACCGTGGGAGGTCACATGAATATTGGTCGCGGTAAAATCGCTGTTGGCGGCATTTGGCGAGAAACGCCAGACTTTGCGATCGCCAATGATGTTTTGCCAGTTCAGCCAGTCATTGTTATCGGCATTCATAATGGCGATGCCGTTGGCAGGCAGGCCGGTATAAATCTCGCCTTTAGCCTTTGCCACCCCGGCCAGAGAACCAAACCCTTCAAGATGCGCTGCCGCAAGATTGTTAACCAGCGCCGCTTCCGGGCGGGTCAGCGACACAGTCCAGGCGATTTCTCCCTGGTGATTAGCGCCAAGTTCAATCACTGCATACTGATGTTCATGTGTCAGGCGCAGCAGGGTCATCGGCACACCGATGTCATTGTTCAGGTTCCCGGCGGTATAGAGCGTATTGCCACATTCGCTGAGAATGGCGGCCGTCATCTCTTTCACCGAGGTTTTGCCAGACGAGCCGGTCAGCGCCACAACGCGAGCAGGAACCTGCTGGCGAACCCAGGCTGCCAGTTCGCCAAAGGCGAGACGGGTATCCTTCACCACCAGTTGCGGCAGGTCGATATCCAGTTTGCGATTGACTAACAGCGCGCCAGCACCGCCCTCTTTTGCTTTATCAGCGAAATCGTGGGCATCGAAACGTTCGCCTTTCAGCGCCACAAACAGGCAACCAGAGGTCAGCTTGCGGGTGTCCGTAGTGACCGCCTCAATGGTTGCGTCTGCACCATGCAGTTCGCCATGCAAAATGCCGCTGAGCTGGCTAAGCGTTACGCTAATCATGCGAGGACTCCCAACAGACGCGCCGCGGTTACACGGTCTGAATAATCGAGACGGTGGCTACCGACAATCTGATAATCTTCGTGTCCTTTACCTGCGAGCAGGACAACGTCATTTTCTTTCGCTTGCATGATGGTGTTGGTAACCGCTTCTGCGCGGCCTTCCATCACATGTGCGCGGCCCGGATCGAGCATGCCCGCCAGAATATCGTCGATGATGGCGCGCGGCTCTTCGGTACGCGGATTGTCATCCGTCACGACCGGAATATCAGCGAACTGTTCGGCAATTGCGCCCATCAGCGGACGTTTGCCTTTATCACGATCGCCACCGCAGCCAAATACACACCACAGATTTCCGGTGCAGTGCAGTCGTGCTGCCTGCAGCGCTTTTTCCAGCGCATCCGGCGTGTGGGCATAATCCACCACCACGGTCGGTTTACCCGGCGCGCTGAACACTTCCATACGCCCGCATACCGGCTGCAGACGTGCGCCAGTATTGATTAAATCGGTCAGCGGATAGCCCAGCGCCAGCAGTGTCGAGAGCGCGAGCAGCAGGTTGCTGACGTTAAAGGCGCCCATCAGACGGCTTTCAATCTCGCCCTCGCCCCAGGAGGAGGCAAAGCGGATAGTCGCGCCGCTGTCGTGGTACACCACCTCGGTTGCTTTCAGCCAGCGGCCATAGCAATTCGGGTTAATATGGTCTTCCATCGACACGGCGACCGCATCAGGCAGTTTTGCTAACCAACGGCGTCCGACTTCATCATCCGCATTGACGATGGCCTGGCCGAAATGGTGAGCAGAAAACAGCAGCCATTTAGCCGCTTCGTAATTGGCCATATCACCGTGATAGTCCAGATGATCGCGGCTAAGGTTCGTGAAGACAGACGCGGCGAATTTCAACGCCGCCACGCGGTGTTGAACCAGACCGTGAGAGGAGACTTCCATCGCGGCGAAAGTTGCGCCTTGCTGAGCAAGGCTTGCAATCACATGCTGTACGTCAACGGCGGAACCGGTGGTATTTTCCGATGGGATAACTTTGCCCAACAGGCCATTCCCCACAGTGCCCATTACCGCGCTGGTTTCGCCAAGCAATTGGCTCCATTGCGCCAGCAATTGCGTAGTCGTGGTTTTACCGTTAGTGCCGGTCACACCAATCAGACGCAGTTGCTCAGAAGGCTCGTTATAAAAACGCCCCGCCAGAGCAGAAAGACGCTCATTTAACTGGCTCAGATAGATAACCGGAACGCCGTGCATCTCGCGAATTTCGCCGTCAGTAGCCTCATCTTTCGCCTCGGCAATAATGGCAGCCACACCTTGCGCAATCGCCTGCGGGATATATCGACGCCCGTCCGCCTGATGACCCACTACTGCCACAAAAAGATCACCCGACGCCGCTACCCGGCTGTCGAGTGTCATTTCTCGCAGTGCTCGCTCCGGCGCACCTGGCACCCACGGAGCAAGAAGGTCGCGCAAATTACGATCTGCCACCTGTCCCCTCGCCTTGATTAATTACGAATTCATTCTTATCGCCCGTTGTCAGTGCATCCGGCTCGATGTTCATGGTGCGTAAAACACCGCCCATGATGGCACCAAACACCGGCGCAGAAACGGCGCCGCCGTAGTATTTACCTGCTTGTGGATCGTTAATAACGACCACCAGCGCAAAGCGTGGATTACTGGCGGGCGCAACACCCGCGGTATAAGCAATGTATTTGTTGATGTAGCGGCCATCCGGCCCCACCTTCTTCGCCGTACCGGTCTTAATTGCGATGCGGTAGCCTTTAATCGCCGCTTTCACACCGCCGCCGCCCGGCAGGGCCACGCTCTCCATCATATGTACGACATTGCGTACGATAGACTCATTGAAGATGCGTTCGCCCGGAACAGGTGGATCAACTTTGGTTATCGACAGCGGACGGTACACACCGTAGCTGCCGATGGTTGCATAGACTCGCGCTAACTGTAACGGCGTTACCATTAGCCCGTAGCCGAAAGAGAAGGTGGCCCTCTCTATGTCAGACCACCGTTGTTTTTGAGGAAATAAGCCACTGCGTTCTCCGACCAACCCCAAATTGGTCGCCTTTCCCAGTCCAAAACGTGAGTAAGTATCTACTAACGCTGAGGACGGCATCGCTAACGCCAGTTTAGAAACACCAACGTTACTCGACTTCTGTAGTACCCCGGTCAGGGTCAATTCGCTGTAGCGCGCCACGTCTTTGATTTCGTGGCCGTTAATTCGATAAGGAATAGTGTTCAACACGGTGTTGGGTGTCACGACGCCGCGCTGGAGCGCAGTCATCACTACCATGGGTTTAACCGTCGAGCCCGGTTCGAAGACGTCGGTAATCGCGCGGTTACGCATGGCGTCTTTCGCGGTACCGGTAAAATTGTTCGGGTTGTAAGATGGACTATTCGCCATCGCCAGTACTTCGCCGGTGCTCACATCCACCAGCACAGCACTGCCCGATTCCGCTTTGTTAAATGCCACCGCATTATTCAGTTCGCGGTAGACCAGTGCCTGGAGACGTTCGTCAATGCTCAGCGCAAGGTTATGCGCCGCCTGGCTGTCAGTGGAGGAGATATCCTCAATCACGCGGCCATAACGGTCTTTACGTACAATACGTTCACCCGGTTGACCGGTCAGCCACTTATCAAAGCTTTTCTCAACCCCTTCGATGCCTTCACTGTCGACGTTAGTAAAGCCGATAAGGTGAGCAGTTACTTCGCCCGAAGGGTAATAACGGCGCGACTCTTCGCGAAGGTGAATGCCCGGCAGCTTAAGCTTTTTAATGTACTCGCCAAGGTCGGGGTTCACCTGACGTGCAAGGTAGATAAAGCGCCCTTTCGGGTTCGCATTAATGCGCGAGGAAAGCTGATCGAGCGGGATGGTCAAGGCGTCTGACAGGGCTTTCCAGCGATTATCGAGCGTTACGCCGCCAGCATCCTGCACCTCTTTCGGGTCGGCCCAAATAGCTTTGACCGGCACACTCACTGCCAGCGGACGTCCGGAACGATCGGTAATCATGCCGCGCGAGGTCGCGACTTCCTGAACGCGCAGCGAGCGCATATCCCCTTCACGCACCAGCATATCGGGGTTTACAATTTGCAAATACGCGACGCGGCCCAGCAAAAAGCCCAGCGCCAGCAAAATGCAGCCGCAAAGCAAGGCAAAACGCCAGCTCACAAAGCTGGCCTGTTCTTCCTGGCGTTTCGGTTTTGGCGTTTTAACCGCTGCGGCTTTCATGCGTCGCGTGGTTCCTTATTTCTGTACAACAATGTTTTCCTGGGACGGATCGACATGCTGCATTTGCAGCTTCTCGGTCGCGATCCGCTCAACCCGGCTATGATCGCCGAGCGCATTCTCTTCAAGGATCAAGTTGCGCCATTCGATATCCAGCGCATCGCGCTCCAGCACGAGTTGTTCACGCTGGGCCGTCAACAGACGGGTATGATGCGAAGTGGTGACAACCGTCACCGCCGTCATGATGATGCAAATGAACAGGCAGAGTGGCAGTTTCCCAAATCGCAAAAGGTCGTCGCCGATCACGCCAGGCAAGGCATGGCGCTCGTTGCTTCCTAACGACACTTTAACTTTGCTAAGGGTCTCTGACACTCTGCCGATCATGCGTTCGTCCTCTCTGCAATACGCAGAACTGAACTACGGGCACGTGGATTCTCAGCCACTTCTTCTTCGCCCGGCATCAACTTGCCTAGTGCTCGTAACTGACGTCCACCCAGTTTCCCGAGTTGCTCTTCCGTCATCGGTAACCCTGCCGGAACCTGCGGACCGCGGCTTTGTTCACGCATAAAACGTTTTACAATGCGGTCTTCCAGCGAGTGGAAACTGATGATCGAGAGCCGCCCTCCCGGGGCCAATACGTCGATCGAGCTTTTTAGCGCCAGCTCTATCTCCTCCAGTTCACTGTTTACCCAGATGCGCACCGCCTGGAAGGTACGGGTCGCAGGATGTTTAAATTTATCTTTCACCGGTGTCGCTGCCGCCACCACCGCAGCCAGCTCTTTGGTGCGGGTCATCGGTTCTTCACGGTTACGTTCAACGATGGCGCGCGCGATGCGTTTACCAAAGCGCTCTTCACCAAAGGTTTTTATCACCCATGCGATATCGGCTTCATCGGCCGTTCGTAACCACTCCGCAGCAGATTGACCGCGCGTGGGGTCCATACGCATGTCAAGCGGACCGTCACGCATAAAGGAAAAACCGCGTTCAGCATCATCGAGTTGCGGAGAAGAGACCCCAAGATCGAGCAGAATTCCGTCGATCTTACCGGTGAGGCCACGCTCGCTGACATACTCAGCCAGCGCGGAAAAAGGACCATGTACGATGGAAAAGCGGGGATCATCAATGGTTTTTGCGACGGCAATCGCTTCTGGATCACGGTCAATAGCCAACAAACGTCCTTCCGCTCCCAGTTGGGAGAGGATCAGGCGTGAGTGACCACCGCGGCCAAAAGTGCCATCAATGTAAATGCCATCCGGACGAATGTTCAGGCCATTAACGGCCTCATCCAGTAGCACCGTTGTGTGTTTAAAATTTTCCATCATCATTACAGAGACAAATCCTGCAACCGGTCTGAAAGTATCTCAGTACCCGTTTGCTCAGCGTCGATATCTTCCTTGACCTGTTGATACCAGGTCGTTTCGTCCCACAGCTCAAACTTATTGAACTGTCCGACCAGCATCACTTCTTTCGTCAGCCCGGCGTGTTGCCGCAAAACGGGCGCGATTAATAAGCGCCCTGCGTTATCCATCTGACATTCGCTGGCATGCCCCAACAAGAGACGTTGTACCCGGCGCTCTTGCGGATCCATGCTCGACAGACGCGACAATTTTTGCTCAATAATTTCCCATTCGGGTAAGGGGTAAAGCAGCAGGCAGGTGTGACGGATGTCAATGGTACAAACCATTTGACCGGAAGCTTTCTCCAGCAGCAAATCCCGATAACGGGTCGGCACGGCTAACCGGCCTTTGCTGTCGAGATTGACTAATGTAGCTCCACGGAACATACCAGCCCCACCCCTGAGTGACCTATTTCACCACTTTATCCCACAAATCCCCACCGAAGGAGTTTACGGAGCGGAGGAAAAGCTTGTCAAGCCAGTGCAAAGGCTAACCAGAATAAAAGATCCCTTATTCGCGGTTACATTCCACTTTGGTGAAATACCGCTCAACTAATGAGGCAAATTAACGTCATGAATATTTGTAAGAAAAAAACTGAATATGCATTGGGGCGTTAAAAACCAGTTATTTCATGCGTGCCAAATATAAAGTGTCAGTTTGCGACGCGGGCGGCATTTTAAGACATATTGCAGGCAGATAACAGTGCCAGATAGCGCTTGCGCGCCGCGGAAGCGATAAGAAAAACCGTAGTGTTAAAGCCCATAATCAAAAAGCGGTTGTTATTTCAACGATTACAGTGGGAAATGTAACAAAGTAATACAGAGGACACGTTCAGTTACGTCTTAATTACTTTAAAATGTGTCACAGGCGAAATAAGGCAAATTAATTAAATTAACGGCCTTAAAAATAAGGATTTATCTGAATTGGCTATAAAATTAATTATCGCCTTTCATTCGCAACAAAAAGGCAGCAATGACTGCCTTTATTGGATTACTAAACGCGGCTTAATACACCACGACGGTAGAGGTTGCGACGAATACGGCTCAAACCCGCTTTAGGTTTACGCGGCTCGTCCAGACTTGCCAGTACAATCTCCAGCACGCGCTCAGCAACATCACGATGACGCTGTGCCACCGCCAGAACCGGGCATTGCAGGAAGTCCAGCAGTTCATGATCACCAAAAGTAGCAATGGCCAGATCAGACGGTAGCTTACCATCGCGGCGTAGCGTAACGTCCAGCACACCTTGTAGCAGTGCAAAAGAGGTAGTAAACAGCGCCTGCGGCATGCTGTGCGTTTCCAGCCACTTTTCAAATAACTGTGCAGCGGCTTCACGCTCATAGCTATTGGCATAGAGATAATCCACTTCGCGCGGATCGTCCTTCCAGGCCGTACGGAAGCCCTGTTCACGCAGAAAGCTGACAGAAAGCTCAGGTAACGCGCCCAGGTACAGTACTTTTTCCGCCGGGAATTTACGTAATTCCGCCGCCAGCATTTCCGAGTCGTCCTGATCGGCGCCGACAACGCTGGTGAAGTGTTCACGATCCAGCGCACGGTCAAGTGCGACTATTGGAAACGCGTCATTGGCCCAACGCTGATAGAAAGGATGCTCCGGCGGCAACGATGTTGAAACGATTATGGCGTCGACCTGGCGCTGAAGCAGATGCTCAATACAACGCATTTCGTTATCTGGCTGATCTTCCGAGCAGGCGATAAGTAGTTGATAACCGCGTTGACGCGCCTGACGTTCCAGATAATTCGCAATCCGCGTATAACTGGTGTTCTCCAAATCCGGAATAACCAGCCCAATGGAGCGAGTACGTCCCGCTCGCAACCCAGCCGCCACCGCATTCGGGTGGTAATTATGCTCACGTACGACCGCCATAACTTTCTCGACGGTTTTATCGCTGACACGATATTGCTTTGCCTTTCCATTAATGACATAGCTTGCCGTGGTACGTGAGACGCCGGCTAGCCGGGCGATTTCATCCAGTTTCACAATTGCCCCTCAAAAAATAAAAGATACTCCATAACCTTTTTAGGGATATAGGTTAAATTCCATAACATCTAAGCGCAGAATAGACACTGCGGCAACCGCTTTTGTGTTTGCTTCCGGCGGATTTCGCAAAAAAAAAGCCCAGCGGATAGCGCCGGGCCAGGAAAATGACGTATGCGTAACACTAACGCATGATTTTGTCGCCGCGAGATAAACCGACTACGCCAGACCTCGCCACCTCAACAATTTTCGCCACATCGCGAATGGTCGCCAGAAAAGCATCAAGCTTATCACTGGTGCCGGCGAGCTGAACCGTATAAATAGAAGGCGTAACATCAATGATCTGCCCACGGAAGATTTCCGCGTTGCGTTTGACCTCTTCGCGGCCATATCCGCTGGCCTGGATTTTCACCAGCATGATCTCGCGCTCAACGTAAGCGCCCTGCCCAAGCTCATTCACACGTAACACATCCACCAGCTTGTGCAGTTGCTTTTCAATTTGCTCCAGCACTTTGGCATCCCCGACTGTCTGAATCGTCATCCGCGAAAGCGTAGGATCATCTGTCGGTGCCACTGTCAGACTTTCAATGTTATAGCCACGCTGGGCAAAAAGACCGATCACGCGCGATAACGCGCCCGATTCATTTTCCAGTAAAACAGACAATATCCGGCGCATAATCAGGTCCTCTCCGTTTTGCTCAACCACATTTCATCCATGCCACCGCCACGGATCTGCATCGGATAAACATGTTCACTACCGTCGACGGTCACGTCAACAAAGACCAGGCGGTTATTTTTAACCTGCTCAAGCGCCTCAATCAGCTTCGCTTCAAGTTCTTCCGGACGGGTTATATTGATCCCTACATGACCGTAAGCTTCGGCTACGCGTGCAAAATCGGGTAACGACTGCATATACGATTGTGAATGACGACCCGAATAGATCATATCCTGCCACTGCTTCACCATCCCCAGATAACGGTTGTTCAGGTTCAATACCAGCACCGGAAGCTCATATTGCATTGCGGTAGACAACTCCTGAATATTCATCTGGATACTGCCGTCGCCCGTAACGCAGATAACCGTTTCATCCGGGAGCGCCATTTTCACACCCAGCGCGGCTGGCAGACCAAAGCCCATCGTGCCCAGACCGCCGGAGTTTATCCAGCGACGCGGTTTATCAAAACGGTAATAGAGCGCCGCAAACATCTGATGCTGGCCAACATCCGAAGTGACGTAGGCGTCACCCTTCGTTAAGCGCCAGATCGTTTCGATCACCGCCTGCGGTTTGATCTTCTCACTTTGCGTGTCGTATTTCAGGCACTGGCGGGCACGCCATTGCTCAATCTGCAACCACCAATCGCGAATATCGTCCAGGGGCTGCTGAAACTCTTCTTGCCCCAATAACTCCAGCATCTGCTCAAGTACCAGTCGGGCATCTCCAACAATCGGCACATCTGCCTGAACGGTTTTCGAAATCGATGTCGGGTCAATATCAATATGCAGAATCGTGGCATTCGGGCAGTACTTCGCCAGATTGTTGGTTGTACGGTCATCAAAGCGCACCCCAACGGCAAAGATCACATCCGAGTGATGCATTGTCATGTTGGCTTCGTAGGTACCGTGCATACCCAACATACCCAACGCCTGACGATGCGATGCCGGAAACGCTCCCAGCCCCATGAGCGACGAGACCACAGGAAGATTCAATTTCTCTGCGAGCGTACGCAGTTGCGGTTCGCAAGCAGACGTGATCGCACCACCGCCCACATAGACAACGGGATGTTTCGCCGCTACCAGCGTTTGCAAAGCGCGTTTGATTTGCCCTTTATGTCCGTGGGTTGTCGGGTTATATGAGCGCATACTCACCGAATCCGGCCATACATAAGGAAGTTTATTCGCAGGATTGAGAATATCTTTCGGTAAATCGACGACGACCGGACCTGGACGACCACTGGAAGCAAGCCAGAACGCTTTTTTCAGCACGCCAGGAATGTCTTCGGTCTGTTTTACCAGGAAACTATGTTTTACCACCGGGCGGGATATCCCCACCATGTCACATTCCTGGAAAGCATCATAGCCGATGAGTGAGGTCGCAACCTGCCCTGAAAGAACAACTAACGGAATCGAGTCCATATAGGCTGTTGCAATCCCGGTGATGGCATTCGTGGCTCCCGGCCCGGAGGTGACGAGCACAACGCCCACTTCACCGGTCGCTCTTGCCAGACCATCAGCCATATGCACAGCAGCCTGCTCATGGCGCACCAGGACATGATCAATTCCACCGACTGTATGTAGCGCATCGTAAATATCGAGGACCGCGCCTCCAGGATAACCGAATACTTGCTTCACGCCCTGATCGATAAGCGAGCGGACGACCATCTCGGCTCCAGACAACATCTCCATGGTTTGCCTCCAGGCTTGGGTTTGGCGACTGACGACAGAACGCATTTCCGTCTTGTCGCTCTGTTCAGTACAGGAAGTCCCTGCATTCTGATTATGAATGGCAGTTACCATAACCGCTGAAAATCTGGCAGGCAATTAGCAAACGATTCACCTCACCTTGCCCCAAAAGAGGAAAAATAAGGTTAACAGGCGGGAATTGGTGAAATTGTCTGTAATAAGCAAAGACGATGACAATTCGTCATTCGAATCACTTCCTGCTCAGTAATTCATGCATTTTTACGGCGCGATTTAATGCGCCAGAAAAATTTCTCAGCATAAAATTTCGCGCCGGGATGGACAAACAGAAGAAAGCAGCCATCGGCGCATTCAACGCATTGGATGCCTTTTAACGGCGACAAACCGAGACCAGTAACTCTTCCATCCACTGGTGGCCTTTATCCCGTCCCGCCGCTTCATGCCATGAAAGATAACAGGTACGGCTATTCAGTTTTAACGGTAAAGGTAAAACCTGGAGTTCTAATTTTCCGGCAAACTCTTCGGCTAACCAACGCGGGGCAATCGCCACAAGTTGCGTTTGAGAAACCACATTGAGCACACTCGTCAATGCCATTCCCTGATAAGCAACACAGGTTTGTTTATCGGTCGTGTCATACCATGGCTGGCTAAAAGATGCATAACGATCCAGCGCAACGACTGCGTGCTGTTCACAATAAATATCACTTTCACGAAGTGGCCCATTAATACGTGGATGTTGTTTACTGGCTACCAGAACCATCTCATCTTTAAACAACGGCACGCATGAGAATTCTGGTCGACGAAATTCATCGTAGCCAATGACAAATTCTATTTCTTGGTAACGAAGTTGGTGCTCTGTATTTTGATTTAATGATGATTTAAAAGCCAGATGAATATTCGGTGCAACCTCATTCACTCTATTGTAGATGACAGAAGTGAGGAGATTATCAAGCGGACTGCACACGCAAAGATTAAAAACGCGCTCGCTGGTCACGGGTTCAAAGCCCGATCCCGGCAGCTCATTTTGCACGAGTTGTAACGCCTGCCTGACCGAACCAAACAATTGGAAGGCGCGTGCCGTAGGCTGTATTCCTCGACCATAGCGCACAAAGAGCTCGTCGTTAAACATGACCTTAAGCCTGGCCAGGGCATTGCTCACCGCCGGTTGCGACATCCCCAAAGAATGAGCCGCCCGCGTGATATTTTGTTCCTGCATTACCGCATCAAAAATAGTTAACAAATTAAGATCAACTTTACGCAGTTGCGGTTTCGTTACCTCACTAATATGAGTGCTTTCAACTTTTTCTTCTGACATGTCCTTCTCCGATATCATGCTAAATTCCATTTATCCCGGCAGTAATAACCTTAAGAAATATGATTTATCACGCATATAAGATAAGGAAAAGAGGAATCCAGCAAAATAGGAATATATAAAGATAATTTAATGCCGGGATTTTTCACTCTCCCTAAAAAGCATCAAATCATATTTTTCCGCACAAATGAAACGGCAGACCAGAATCAAAACATAAATAGCGTGAATGTACAATACAACCTCAGTAAGCAATAAATGCTATCCGCCAGAGATATTTCAATATCGCCAACAATATAATTTAACTTAATTTTATCATTTCTTCGCATTGATTAAGAAAAACAATAACCCCAACAAATTAATCATGACTAATCATCAGGATAGCAAACCCCTATAAAAAATGTAAAAATATAACCAACTGCAAAGAAATGTTCATGAAAGGCACAAACAACGTCAAGTATGAAATAGCACTAATACCTTATTTTGCGTTTTCATTGAATTACAGCACGATTAACTAAAATAAAATCCGCTGACAAATCCGTTTTCACCCCCTTTTACGGGGCCGGGTGTTGACTTTGATTTCTGGATCCAGTACCACTAATGGCATATCGCATTTAATCGCATTCATCTGGAGCATGGTTAATGATTCGCAATGTTCGCTTCCTCGGTCTACTACTACTAAACGCATCCCATGTGCGCGGTAGACCGGTGGGCGACACTCAGCGTTGAGTCATCCTCCAGTTACACTAAGAACCCGCGCCTTGGCGCGGGTTTTTTTATGCTCGTAGCAAGGCGACCGAAGAGAGATAAGGACCAAACCATGAGCCAGCAAGTCGTTATTTTTGATACAACCTTACGTGATGGTGAACAGGCATTACAGGCAAGCCTGAGCGTGAAAGAGAAGCTGCAGATCGCTCTGGCGCTGGAACGTATGGGTGTTGACGTCATGGAGGTCGGCTTTCCGGTCTCTTCTCCGGGTGATTTCGAATCCGTACAGACTATCGCCCGTCAGGTTAAAAACAGCCGTGTTTGTGCACTGGCACGCTGTGTCGAGAAGGATATTGATGTAGCGGCTGAGTCACTGAAAGTTGCCGAAGCATTCCGTATCCATACTTTTATTGCCACCTCCCCCATGCATATCGCCACTAAACTGCGCAGTACGCTGGATGAAGTGATTGAACGCGCCATTTATATGATTAAGCGCGCCCGTAACTACACCGACGACGTTGAATTCTCTTGCGAAGACGCAGGCCGTACTCCGATTGCTGACCTGGCGCGTGTGGTTGAAGCCGCCATCAACGCGGGTGCGAAAACCATTAATATTCCTGACACCGTTGGCTACACCATGCCGTTCGAATTCGCCAATATCATCACCGGCCTGTATGAACACGTGCCAAATATCGATAAAGCCATTATCTCCGTCCATACCCACGATGATTTAGGTCTGGCTGTCGGCAACGCCATTGCCGCTGTCCATGCTGGCGCACGCCAGGTTGAAGGGGCGATGAACGGCATCGGTGAGCGCGCAGGAAACTGTTCGCTGGAAGAGGTCATCATGGCCATCAAAGTGCGCAAAGACATCATGAATGTGCACACCGGCATTAATCATCACGAAATCTGGCGTACCAGCCAGACAGTTAGCCAGATTTGCAACATGCCAATCCCGGCGAACAAAGCCATTGTCGGCACCGGCGCCTTTGCTCACTCCTCCGGTATCCATCAGGATGGCGTGCTGAAAAACCGTGAAAACTACGAAATCATGACCCCGGAATCCATCGGTCTGAACCAGGTACAACTGAACCTGACGTCCCGTTCTGGCCGCGCGGCGGTGAAACACCGTATGGAAGAGATGGGCTACAAAGATACCGACTACAACATGGATCACCTGTACGACGCATTCCTGAAACTGGCAGACAAAAAAGGCCAGGTCTTCGATTACGATCTGGAAGCGCTGGCGTTCATCAATAAACAGCAGGAAGAGCCGGAACATTTCCGTCTGGATTATTTTAGCGTGCAGTCCGGCTCCAGCGATATCGCTACCGCCTCCGTGAAGCTGGCCTGTGGCGAAGAAACGAAAGCCGAAGCCGCCAACGGCAACGGCCCGGTAGACGCTGTTTATCAGGCGATTAACCGCATCACCGGTTATGACATTGAGCTGGTTAAATATGATCTCAATGCTAAAGGTCAGGGTAAAGACGCGCTGGGTCAGGTGGATATCGTCGTCACTTACAACGGGCGTCGTTTCCATGGTGTGGGTCTGGCAACTGATATCGTGGAATCCTCTGCCAAAGCGATGGTACACGTGCTGAACAACATCTGGCGCGCCGCAGAAGTCGAAAAAGAATTGCAACGCAAAGCTCAAAATAAAGAAAACAACAAGGAAACCGTGTGATGTCGAAGAATTATCATATTGCCGTGTTGCCGGGTGACGGCATTGGCCCCGAAGTCATGGCGCAAGCCTTAAAAGTACTGGACGCCGTTCGTAGCCGTTTCGAAATGCGTATTACCACCAGCCACTATGATGTGGGCGGCATCGCAATTGACCGCCATGGCAATCCGCTGCCGCAGGCAACCGTGGAAGGTTGCGAGCAGGCAGACGCTATCCTGTTTGGCTCCGTAGGCGGTCCGAAATGGGAAAACCTGCCGCCAGCACAGCAACCGGAGCGTGGTGCTCTGTTGCCGCTGCGCAAACATTTCAAATTATTCAGCAACCTGCGTCCGGCTAAACTGTACCAGGGGCTGGAGGAGTTCTGCCCGCTGCGTGCCGATATTTCCGCTAACGGCTTTGACATTCTCTGCGTGCGCGAGCTGACGGGCGGTATTTACTTCGGTCAGCCAAAAGGCCGTGAAGGCAGCGGGCAGCACGAGAAAGCGTTTGATACCGAGGTCTATCACCGTTTTGAGATTGAACGTATTGCGCGTATCGCGTTTGAATCTGCGCGCAAACGCCGTAAAAAAGTGCATTCTATTGATAAAGCGAACGTGCTGCAGACCTCTCTGCTGTGGCGTGAAATCGTCAACGAAGTGGCACAGGAATACCCGGACGTTGAGCTGGCGCATATGTATATCGACAACGCCACCATGCAGTTGATTAAAGACCCGTCCCAGTTTGACGTGTTGTTGTGTTCCAACCTGTTCGGCGACATCCTCTCTGATGAGTGTGCGATGATCACGGGTTCCATGGGCATGCTGCCGTCTGCCAGCCTGAACGAACAAGGTTTTGGTCTGTACGAACCGGCTGGCGGCTCTGCGCCGGATATCGCGGGCAAAAATATTGCGAACCCGATAGCCCAAATTCTTTCTCTCGCACTGCTGTTGCGTTACAGCCTGGATGCCGACGATGCGGCAACTGCCATTGAAAGCGCCATCAACCGCGCATTAGAAGAAGGTGTGCGTACCGGTGATTTAGCCCGTGGCGCCGCAGCTGTTAGTACCGATGAGATGGGTGACATCATCGCCCGTTATATCGCAGAAGGGGTGTAATCATGGCCAGGACGTTGTACGAAAAATTGTTTGATGCGCACGTTGTGTACGAAGCGCCAAACGAAACCCCATTGTTGTATATCGACCGCCATCTGGTGCACGAAGTCACTTCGCCACAGGCGTTTGACGGCCTGCGCGCGCATAATCGCCCGGTGCGTCAGCCGGGCAAGACCTTTGCGACCATGGATCATAACGTTTCCACGCAGACCAAAGACATCAATGCCTCCGGCGAGATGGCGCGTATCCAGATGCAGGAACTGATCAAGAACTGCAAAGAGTTCGGCGTTGAATTGTATGACCTGAACCACCCGTATCAGGGTATCGTGCACGTGATGGGGCCTGAACAGGGTGTCACCCTGCCAGGCATGACCATCGTCTGCGGCGACTCTCACACCGCCACTCACGGCGCGTTTGGTGCTCTGGCGTTCGGTATCGGGACCTCCGAAGTGGAGCACGTGCTGGCGACGCAGACCCTGAAACAGGGTCGCGCAAAGACCATGAAAATTGAAGTGAAAGGCAAAGCGTCGGCAGGTATTACTGCTAAAGATATTGTACTGGCGATTATCGGCAAAACCGGCAGCGCCGGCGGTACCGGGCACGTAGTCGAATTCTGTGGCGAGGCGATTCAGGCACTGAGCATGGAAGGTCGTATGACCCTGTGCAATATGGCTATCGAAATGGGTGCCAAAGCGGGCCTGGTCGCGCCGGATGAAACCACCTTCAATTATGTGAAAGGTCGTTTGCATGCGCCGAAAGGCAAAGACTATGACGATGCGGTGGAGTACTGGAAGACGCTGAAAACCGACGACGGCGCGGCCTTCGATACAGTTGTGACGCTGCAAGCCGAAGAGATTGCCCCGCAGGTCACCTGGGGGACTAACCCGGGTCAGGTCATCTCCGTTAATGACATCATTCCGGACCCGGCCTCCTTCGCCGATCCGGTTGAGCGCGCCTCAGCAGAGAAAGCGCTGGCCTATATGGGCCTGCAGCCAGGTGTACCTCTGACCTCCGTCGCCATTGATAAAGTCTTTATCGGCTCCTGCACCAACTCACGTATTGAAGATTTACGCGCCGCCGCAGAGGTTGCCAAAGGGCGCAAAGTTGCACCGGGCGTACAGGCGCTGGTGGTTCCAGGCTCTGGCCCGGTGAAAGCGCAGGCCGAAGCCGAAGGGCTGGACAAGATCTTTATTGAAGCCGGTTTCGAATGGCGTTTACCTGGCTGCTCTATGTGCCTGGCAATGAACAATGACCGTCTGAACCCGGGCGAACGTTGCGCATC
Organism: Citrobacter sp. BDA59-3; assembly: GCF_015167655.1. Classification (NCBI taxonomy): domain Bacteria; kingdom Pseudomonadati; phylum Pseudomonadota; class Gammaproteobacteria; order Enterobacterales; family Enterobacteriaceae; genus Citrobacter; species Citrobacter sp. BDA59-3. The sequence goes on along the minus strand of NZ_CP063427.1, from coordinate 792,430 downwards.
CACCAGTAACCGTAACTTTGAAGGTCGTCAGGGGCGCGGTGGTCGTACGCACCTGGTCAGTCCGGCAATGGCAGCCGCGGCTGCGGTAACCGGTCATTTCGCTGATATTCGCAGCTTGTAAAGGAGATAATCATGGCAGAGAAATATACACAGCACACAGGCCTGGTTGTCCCACTGGATGCCGCCAATGTCGATACCGACGCCATCATTCCAAAACAGTTTTTGCAGAAGGTCACGCGTACCGGCTTTGGCGCACATCTGTTTAATGACTGGCGGTTCCTGGATGATAAAGGGGAAGTTCCGAACCCGGAATTCGTCCTGAACTTCCCGGAATATAAAGGCGCCTCTATTTTGCTGGCGCGTGAAAACTTCGGTTGCGGCTCATCACGCGAACATGCGCCCTGGGCATTAACCGACTACGGCTTTAGAACCGTTATCGCCCCAAGCTTCGCAGATATTTTCTACGGCAACAGCTTCAATAATCAGTTGCTGCCTGTGAAACTGAGCGATGAAGAAGTGGACGAACTGTTCAAACTGGTCCAGGCCAATCCGGGCATCTCGTTCGAGGTGGACCTCGAGGCGCAGGTAGTGAAAGCCGGGGGGAAATCGTACCCGTTTGTTATTGATGCGTTCCGCCGCCACTGCATGCTGAACGGTCTCGACAGTATTGGTCTGACTCTGCAGCATGAAGATGCCATCTCCAGCTACGAAAACAAGCAGCCCGCGTTTATGAATTAAACCTGTCTGCTGCTCTGGTGCCCGGTTTTTCACCGGGCCTTTCACGTTTTATTTTGTGATTATCATCACAAAAACCATCACTTCTTTCTATCATATGCACAGATATTTGAACTTTTAAAATTTAATTGTCTACTGTATCGCTCTTATTCTGGGCATTTCTTCTCTCTTTTTGTATAAACCCGGCAACACAAGTAAAAATACAGCTCAATTATTTAATATAAGAATACAAGCATGTGAAAAAACGGTTAATTGCATAGAAAGACACTATGGTTTCATGCAAAAAAAAGCATTATTTTTCCTCTCCCCCCCTCGTTATCTTTCCCACAGAAACATTTTAACTTTGGATATATCAGGGCCTCCGCATGTCGGCCTCCTGGATTTCCCGTGGAGAGAGCAAATGAGCCACTACCAACACCTTTTCACCCCGCTAACCATTAACGGGATGACGATAAAAAACCGGATCATCATGCCACCAATGGGCACCAACCTGGCGAGCCTGAACGGTGAAGTCTCTCAGGAACAGTTGGAGTACTATGAACTGCGGGCAAAAGGGGGCACAGGCTTAATTACGATTGAGAATATTTGTATCGACTTCCCGTTCGCCTCAAATGGCACAACGCAGCTGCGTATCGATAACGATCAATATATTCCTGGGTTATTCAAATTAACTGAGACGCTGCATAAACACGGAGCCTGTGTCTCTATTCAGCTAAATCATGCGGGTGCTTCTGCTTATGCTTATCGCCTGAATGGCGAACAACCGCTCTCCTCTTCGAATATACCGTCGAAAAAGAACGGTAATATTCCTCGCCCCATGACACATGACGAAATATATCATGCGGTTAATAAATTTGGTGAAGCGGCAGAGCGTGTAAAACGTGCGGGTTTTGATAGTGTGGAAATTCATGCAGGCCACTCTTATTTAATAAGCCAGTTCTTATCGCCTCTGTTTAATAAACGTACCGATGAATTTGGCGGCTCCCCGGAAAACCGCGCCAGAATATTAACGCTGGTGGTTGATAAAGTGCGCGCCAGCGTCGGTCCTCGCTTCCCGATTAGCCTGCGTTTCAGTGCCGATGATTTCCTTAAGGGCGGCAACACGCTGGAGGATACGCTACGTATGCTGGCACTTTGCCAGGATAAGGTCGACATTCTCAATGTTTCCGCCGCGCAAAACGACAACCTGAATCTGCAAATTGATCAGATGTCACTGGAAGATGGCTGGAAGCGTTATCTCTCCCGCGCCGTACGCGATAAGTTTAATAAACCGACTGTTATTGCTGGCAATATTCGCTCACCGAAAGTGGCCGAAGACATTATCGCAACGGGCGATGCAGACCTGATTGCTATCGGCCGTGGCCTGATTGCCGAACCGGAATGGGTGCAAAAGGTCCAGAGCGGCAATGAACGCCTGATGCGCAAATGCATCTCCTGCAATATCGGCTGCGCCGACCACCGTATCGCGCGCTCTCGTCCGCTGCGTTGTTCCATCAATCCGGACATTATCCATGGCGATGCTTATAAACTGCGCAGGGTAAATCGCGACACCCGTGTCGTGGTTATCGGTGCGGGAACCGCAGGTATGGAAGCCGCATGCACCGCCGCAGAAGTCGGTTGCCATACCTGGTTGTTGGAAAAGAAAAACAGCCTTGGCGGGCTGGCTTCTGAAATCTCGCGCCTGCCGGAGAAAAAGCGTATCGCCGACTTCCCGCAATTTATGAAAAACCGGATGGCCGGTTTAGACAATTTAATGCTGCAAGTTGGTCAGAAGGCTACTGTTGAGCACATTGCCGGGCTACGGCCGAACCTGATTGTCAACGCCACGGGCTCAACACCGCTGCTGCCGCCGATTAACGGACTGAAAGAGTGCATTGACGTTGAGGGCGGCCGCGTCTTCTCCATTATCGGCATGATTCAGCACCTGGAGCAATTTGCGAATGTTGAAGGAAAACGCATCGCCGTTGTCGGCGGCGGTGCTGTTGGCCTGGATGTTATCGAATATTTCTCTGCACGCGGTGCTACTACCGTGCTGATTGAGATGCAAGAAGGTCCAGGACGCGATCTGGATATCATTACCAAAAATGCCATGTTGACCATGCTGGATGAGCACCACGTGGAACAGCACATGCAGACACAACTCGTCGCCGTTCACCCCACACACTTTAGCGTCAAGAAAGCCGATCACGCTTGCGACATTCCTTTTGACTACGGCTTTGTGTGCCTGGGAATGCGCGCCAACACCAGCGGTCTCAATGAAATTGAGCAATGGGCCAGAGCCAATAACGTAAAAATAATGAACATCGGCGACAGCCTGATGGCCCGGCGAATCATTGATGGCGTGCGCGAAGGGCGCAACGTGCTGGACACCCTGGAGGATATGGGTGCTCTGGGCAACCGCGAATCAACCAAAATTCCACTTCTAACATATTAAGGACTTTATCATGGCTGAACGTATTACGGGTCACACTGAGCTGATTGGACTGATTGCAACGCCGATTCGCCATAGCATGTCGCCGACAATGCATAACGAAGCCTTTGCGCATCTGGGTCTGGATTATGTCTACCTGGCATTTGAAGTAGACAACCAGGAGTTGAAAGATGTTGTACAGGGTTTCCGGGCGCTTAAACTGCGCGGGTTTAACGTCTCCATGCCGAATAAAACCGCTATTTGCCAATACCTGGACAAACTTTCCCCGGCGGCAGAGCTGGTCGGTGCGGTGAATACCGTGGTTAATGACAATGGCGTACTGACGGGTCATATCACCGACGGTACCGGTTATATGCGCGCACTGGCTGAAGAAGGTATTGATATCATCGGCAAGAAAATGACGGTCCTGGGTGCGGGTGGCGCGGCAACGGCGCTCTGCGTTCAGGCGGCACTGGATGGCGTAAAAGCGATCTCCATTTTCAACCAGAAAGATAAATTTTTCGCCAATGCGGAGCAAACTGTCGCCAAGATCCGCAATAACACCAACTGTGAAATTCATCTGTACGATCTGGCCGATCACGACAAACTGCGTCAGGAAATCGATAGCAGTGTGATCCTCACCAACGCTACCGGTGTGGGTATGAAACCGTTTGAAGGCCAGATGCTGCTGCCGAACGACAGCTTCCTGCGACCAGATCTGATCGTCTCTGACGTGATTTATAACCCGCGCAAAACCCACCTGTTGCAAGTGGCTGAGAAGAAAGGCTGCCGCACACTCAACGGCCTGGGAATGATGCTCTGGCAAGGGGCGAAAGCCTTTGAAATCTGGACAGGTAAAGAGATGCCGGTCGATTACGTCAAAAATATCCTTTTTTAAGGGTAAACATGATGAAAAATAAATATGTCCCAACTGCGGCCGGGCTGTACCTCAATTACCTGATCCATGGCATGGGGGTACTATTAATTACCCTCAACATGGCGAATTTACAGGAACAGTGGGGAACAGACAGAGCCGGCGTTTCGATTGTTATTTCGTCTTTAGGTATCGGCAAACTCGCCACCATCGTGACGGGTTTTCTGTCCGATCGCTACGGACGTAAGCCTTTTATCTATCTCGGTATTCTGAGCTATTTGCTGTTTTTCATAGGTATTTTGCTGACCAAAAACATCTATGTTGCCTATTTCTTTGGCATCCTGGCTGGTCTGGCGAACAGCTTCCTCGACTCCGGGACCTACCCGGCGCTGATGGAATCTTTCCCGAACTCAGCAAGCCGTGCGAACGTGTTAATCAAGGCCTTTGTCTCGGCCGGGCAATTCCTGCTGCCCTTCATTATTAGCCTGTTGATTTGGGCGAACCTGTGGTTTGGCTGGTCATTTATCATTGCGGCTGTATTGATGGTTCTTAGCGCCATCTATTTGCTCAAAATGCCCTTCCCTGACAACGGGGCCAAGAAAGAGACCGCAGAGAAACCGACCGCAGCCGCAACACAACAGTCAGATGCCTGTACCATGGATATGCTGGTGTTCACGCTGTATGGCTATATTGGTATGGCGACTTTTTACCTGGTCAGTCAGTGGCTGGCACAGTACGGTCAGTTCGTTGCGGGTATTCCCTACGAATCAGCAATCAAGTTACTGAGTATCTACACGGCGGGCTCGCTGACCTGTGTATTTGTCACCGCGACCTTTGTGAAAAATGTCATTAACTCTGCCGTTGCGATGATTCTCTACACCGGCATCTCGATGATTTCGTTGTTGATTGTTTGCATGTTCCCGACGCCGATGATTGTCACCGGTTTTGCTTTCGTGATCGGTTTTTCAGCCGCTGGCGGGGTATTGCAGTTGGGCGCGACCATCATGGCAATGAGTTTCCCGCAAGGGAAAGGTAAAGCCACCGGGATCTTCTACACCGCCGGCAGTATTGCCAGCTTCACGATCCCGTTGATCACGGCGAAACTGTCCAAAATCAGCATCGCCAGCATTATGTGGTTTGATTTGATTATCGCCATAATCGGCTTTGTGATTGCGCTGTACATCGGTTATCGTCAGTTTCAGGCTCGCGCTGCCCAAAAAACGGTCCGCGCAACCGCCACAGCCTGACAGTTCGGCGAGAATATTATGGATACCAACATGACTAAAGCAGTAACGGTTAAAAACATCACCTTTCAGGAAGGGAGCACGCTTATCTGTGTGCCGCTGATCGGCAAAACGCTCGACGAACTGAAAGCAAATGCACGGACTCTGGCCACCGCAGGTGCCGATCTTATCGAATGGCGTGTCGACCACTTTACACAAGTCCGCGAGCCGCAGCTTGTGCAACAGGCGCTGAGCGACATTCGTCAGATTCTGGCTGATATTCCGCTGTTGTTTACCTTCCGCAGCAAAAAAGAAGGCGGCGAAACAGAAATCAGCGATGAGGCCTATTTCGAGCTTAATCGTCAGGCAGCCATCAGTGGTCTGGCCGATCTTATTGATATTGAGCTGTTCAACGATGAAGCGCATATTCGTGCAGTAATCGATGCGGCCCATGGCGCCGGTGTCAAAGTCATCATGAGTAATCATGATTTCCACAAAACACCCGCCCAGGAAGATATCATCTATCGTCTTCGCCGCATGCAGGAGCTGGGCGCAGATCTGCCGAAGATCGCGGTTATGCCGCAAACGCCGCAGGATGTGCTGACACTGCTCTCCGCCACGCTGACCATGAAAGAGAAATATGCGATACGCCCCATTATTACCATGTCGATGGCAAAAATGGGTGGCGTCAGCCGTGTAACGGGTCGCCTGTTTGGTTCAGCGATGACGTTCGGTACCGTAGGCCAGGCCTCGGCACCAGGGCAGATCGCCATCAAAGAACTGCGTGAAATGATGGATATTCTGTACTAAAACAAGAAAACCCGGAGCCTGTCTCCGGGTTCTTGCTAGCGCTTTTGCTGGCTGTCATCAATAATAAAGTTTCTAAAGGATTGAATCGCTGGTGAAAGCACGCGATCTTTCATAGTCGCCAGATAGATATAACGCGGCGGGATCTTATTTTTAATCGCCAGAATATGGACGTTATAATACGAGAGTGCGGAAATTCTTGGCATGATCGCAATACCGTAATCAATACTGACCAACCCCGCCATCGCCGTATCCTCATCAACATAACAGGCGATATCAGGCACCAGTTTTTGCTGCATAAAGACGTTATCAATAAACGGCCGTAAGCCGCTGTTCTCCGAAAAGTAGATATACGGGTAATGGATTGTCTCCACAAGATCCACTTCATTTTGATACAAGCGCGCCAGTGGATGATCCTTCGCGGTGACGACGACCAATTCCTGTTGAATAATAGGGATAAAATCAATATCCGGTTCATCCGGGATATATGAGCAAATCGTTAAGTCGCTCTTGCCAGCTTTCAGCTCCTGCAATAAAGTCAGTGACGTCCCCTGAGTAAAGGAGAAGGTCACATTATGTCGGGCAGGAAGTGTAGAATATTTGTGAATTAGCTGCGGGACAACATATTCACCCATTGTATATATAAAGGCAATGCGAATATTCTCCTTATTTTCCAGCCCATTTTTCTGCAAAGTCATGCGGCCATTTTCCAGCGACGTTAGCGCATCTTCGACATAGGGAAGAAAGCGTTTTCCGTTTTGCGTAATTTCGACATTTCGACCTTTTCTGGCAAACAAGGAGACGCCCAATTCCTTCTCTAACTCAGAGATAGCGTGGCTCAGGGAGGGTTGTGTGATGAAGAGACTGGAGGCTGCCTCAGTGTAGTGCTCCGTTTCCGATAAACGCTTAAAATAATAAAGTTGCTTTAGGTTCATTATTTTTGACCGTATAATATAAAATTGATATTGCATTGAATATAGCACAGCGCAGGTCGTCCTCTGTGGGTAAAACATGAATTCTTGGGCAATATCAAATATTCATATGATGCGGTGAATAATATGTTAAGCGTTAGTTTATAGCGTGAAAATAAAGAGCAGAAAGATAAAGTATTTCTGCATATTAAGGAATATGCAAAAATATTTTAAATATTAAAGGAAACTACTATGAGGACAAGCATCAGCCAGGAAAGTGCTGTGCCTTTAACAGGCCAACAAAAGCGAACCAAAGCGCGAATTGTAATTTTATTGTTATTATCTATCGGTACGATGATCAATTATTTGGATCGGACTATCTTAGGTATTGTCGCTCCGGCACTCAGCAATGAGATCCATATCGATCCCGCCATGATGGGTATTGTATTCTCGGCCTTTGCCTGGACCTATGCGCTGGCGCAAATCCCCGGAGGTATGTTTTTAGATCGCTTCGGAAACAAAATAACCTACGCTCTTTCTATCTTTTTCTGGTCAGCTTTTACCTTACTGCAAAGTTTTTCAGTGGGCTTAAAATCTCTACTGCTATTTCGTTTAGGCCTGGGGATCAGTGAAGCCCCCTGTTTCCCGGTTAACAGTCGCGTCGTAGGAACATGGTTTCCACAGCATGAACGCGCCCGCGCAACGGCAACATATACCGTTGGGGAATATATTGGCCTGGCCGCTTTCTCGCCGATTTTATTTTTAATCCTTGAACACCACGGCTGGAGAACATTATTTTTCATCACCGGCGCACTCGGCATCGCCTTTACGTTTGTATGGTGGAAATTTTATAAAGAGCCCCACGAATCAACAACAGCAAATAAAGAAGAGCTGGAATACATTGGCGTCGGTAATAAAGAAAAAGGTAGTGAAAACATCCCTTTTAACTGGCCGGATGCCAAAAAACTGCTGTGCTGCCGACAGGTCATTGGCGCCAGCTTAGGGCAATTTGCAGGTAACACCACGCTGGTGTTCTTTCTGACATGGTTTCCCACGTATCTTGCCCACGAGCGGCATCTCCCGTGGCTGCACGTCGGTTTTTTTGCGACCTGGCCGTTTCTCTCGGCGGCAGTAGGCATCATTTTTGGCGGATGGATTTCAGATAAATTATTGAAGAAAACCGCATCGGTAAATATCAGCAGGAAGCTGCCGATCATCTCAGGCCTGCTGCTCTCCAGTTGTATTATCACAGCGAACTGGGTATCGAATAACACGCTGGTGATTGTGATTATGTCGATTGCCTTTTTCGGCCAGGGCATGGTCGGACTAGGCTGGACGTTAATTTCCGATATTGCGCCGAAAAATATGGCGGGGCTGACAGGTGGGATCTTTAACTTCTGCGCTAATATGGCGTCCATTATTACGCCGCTGATCATAGGGTTTATTATTTCCGGGACCGGAAATTTCTTCTACGCGCTTATCTATATTGGCCTGACGGCGCTGATTGGCGTTGTCGCTTATATTTTTATCATTGGCGATATCAAACGCATTGTACTGAAATAACCCACCGCTCCCGGCAACCGTCAGCCGGGAGCGTTTTTCGCCTCAAACGTCTTTGACCCGGCTGGTCAGAAAAAGCGTCACCAGCGAAAGCACCGCTATCACCCAGTACACCTTCGCATGGCCGAAGCTTTGTGCCAGCGCGCCCTGTATCACCCCAGCGAGGATCACCCCCGTAGAGATACTGTTAGTGAATAGCGTCGTTGCCGACCCGGCGCGGCCTGGCATCAAATCCTGGAACCATAGCATACCTATGCCGGCAATAATCCCAATAAAGATAGCGTTAAAGAGCTGCAGACCAAGCAGAACTTCACGGCTATGGAACATAATAAGCCCTACATAGAAGACCACGCCCGCCGCCACTGCGCTGACCATCATCCTGCGTTTACCAAAGCGCTTAACGTAGTAACCTGCCAGGATCATTGCCGGGATCTCAAGCCCCGCGGCCGTTCCCATTAACACGCCCGCCAGACTGTCCGGTAACCCCAGCTCGCTGCTTATCCACAGCGGCATATCAATGATGTACATCGTGTTGCAGGTCCACATCATCGTCGAGGCGATAAACAACATACGGACGTTCTTATTGCCCCAGCCACTGACTTCCGTGACGGCAATATCCGCAGGCTGTTCAATTCGCTTCACGGAGGGCAACCAGAGCGCCACCAGTACCAGGCTGATAACGAAGATACCTGCGGCAATCGAGTACATGGCGGTAAAGCCATAGTTGAGTGCCAGCATGAAGGCCATCGGCGGGCCAATAACCCATGCCACCGAAATTTGCGCACGCATGATCGAGCTGAACATCACCACTTCACGCGCCGAACTGTCTGCGTATTCCCGCGCCAGCGCGAAAAGCTGCGGCATAGCAGTACTGGCCAGCGACGCCAGCATCACGCCACAGGTGATTAAGGTCAGATAATGTCGATTAAAGGCAAACAGAAGGGCGTTACCCACCGCCATCAGGCAGCAAAACATAATCAGTTTTTTGCGATCGCCCTGTTGGTCAGAGCGTTTTGCCAGCCCCAGGCTGACCAGGATCCCGGCAATGGCGTTAACGGTATAAAACAGTCCAACCCAAAACGGTTGCGCCCCCACCTCGCGGCTCAGAAACAGGCTCAGCGTTGGGGCCTGCAAAGCACCAGCAACACCAATCATAAACGCGACGATCATAAAAGCGATGAAGACCCCATTCAGGCGACGTCCCATCGTGACTAACCAGAGCATAAAGATCCCTTGCATGCGAAAGAAACGAAAAAAGCCAGCAGATAATAACTGCTGGCGTGGTGATTAGCACCAATACTCAGTCACACATGATGGACGCGTTTCAGGGTTTCGAGACCGGGATAGTCACTTCCCACTGCATTAATTCTTCGAGCATTTTCAGCCGCCGATTCGTACTCAAACGAAAGAGCCTGGACGCGTTCTGCGTCGCACGAAAATACGCTAAGTAAAATTGCTGTGTAGACGATCTCTTCATAACCACCTCCTCGCTTCATCACGGAAGATTATTGGCTTAATATAGGGATAAATAAATTGCTGACTTTTCACCAGGAGTTCCCCTTTTATGCCATCAGGTCGCCTGCAACAACAGTTCATTCGTCTGTGGCAATGTTGCGACGGGAAATCTCAGGAGACAACGCTCAATGAGTTGGCCGATCTGCTGAGCTGTTCCCGTCGCCATATGCGGACCCTGCTCAATACCATGCAAGAGCGCGGCTGGCTGACGTGGGAGGCTGAAGCCGGTCGCGGCAAGCGTTCGCGCCTGACTTTTCTTTATACCGGCCTCGCTTTACAGCAACAGCGGGCAGAGGATTTGCTGGAGCAGGATCGTATCGAGCAACTGGTTCAACTGGTGGGTGATAAGAGCGCCGTCCGCCAGATGCTGATCTCGCATTTGGGCCGCAGCTTCCGCCAGGGGCGGCATATTCTGCGGGTTTTGTACTACCGTCCGCTGCGTAACCTGCTGCCAGGCACCGCCCTGCGGCGCTCTGAAACCCACATGGCGCGGCAAATTTTTAGCGCTCTGACTCGCATAAATGAGGAAAACGGGGAACTGGAAGCCGATATCGCGCATCACTGGAAAGCGATCACGCCACTCCACTGGCGTTTTTATTTGCGGCCCGGCATCCATTTTCACCATGGTCGTGAACTCGAAATGCGCGATGTCATTGCGTCCCTCGAACGGGTTTGCATGCTGCCGCTCTACTCGCATATCACCCAGGTTATCTCCCCAACGCCCTGGACGCTGGATATTCATCTGTCACAACCGGACAACTGGCTGCCCTGGCTGATGGGGCATGTCCCCGCCATGATCCTGCCGCAGGAGTGGAACTCGATGGCCAACTTCGCCAGCCATCCGGTCGGCACCGGGCCTTACGCTGTCACCCGCAATAACAATAACCAACTGAAAATCCATGCGTTTGATGATTACTTCGGGTATCGCGCCCTTATTGACGAAGTCAATGTCTGGGTACTGCCGGAAATTGGTGATGAGCCGAACGGCGGCCTGACCATCGACGGGCCAACCGACGGTGAAAAAGCAGTCGAAAGTCGCCTTGAAGAGGGCTGTTATTATTTACTCTTCGACGCACGCTCGCACCGGGGAGCAAACCAGGGGGTTCGCGACTGGATAAGCCAGGTGCTCTCCCCTACCCGGCTGCTCTATCACGCCGAAGAACATTATCAGCAGTATTGGTTCCCGGCGTACGGACTGCTGCCGCGCTGGCACCATGCGCGACCAGCCAGTGGTGAAAAACCGGCGGGGCTGGAATCGCTCACGCTGACCTTCTACCGCGATCACAACGAGCATAAAGCCATTGCCAACACCATGAGCAAGCTACTGGCGCAACATGATGTACGCCTGGAGATACAAGAGGTGGATTATGAAGAGTGGCACCGTGGCGATATCGTCAGTGATATCTGGCTTAATAGCGCCAACTTCACGCTACCGCTCGATTTTTCCCTCTTCACGCATTTGTATGAAGTTCCGCTGATTCAACACTGTGTTCCGCTGGACTGGCAGGCCGATGCTGAGCGTTGGCGCGCCGGGAAAATGAATCTGGCCGTCTGGTGCCAACAGTTACTGGAAAGCAAAGCCATGGTACCGCTGATTCACCACTGGCTGCGGATTCAGGGCCAGCGCAGTATGCGCGGTCTGCGTATGAACACCCTTGGCTGGTTTGACTTCAAATCCGCATGGTTCGCCCCGCCGGACCCGTAATCACTGAGATTCCGGCTCTTCCTGCTGAATGATGAAGGGGCGCTTTCAGAAAACTTACAAAATCATTACAATGGCGCGGTGCTCAACGGGGTGCTGCGCCAAAAGCGTGTGCTGAGAAAATACCCGTCGAACCTGATCCGGATAACGCCGGCGAAGGGATTTGAGGCTATCGCTTAAATCCTCTTTGCCACCCATTTTTGAGGTGCAAAGTGCTAAAAAAAGTTCTGCCATTCCTGCTGCTTGCCGCAGCGCCTGCTTTCGCGAAAACGACCCTGACCGTTTACACCTACGACTCCTTCTCTGCGGAATGGGGACCGGGGCCTGCGGTAAAAAAAGCCTTCGAAGCCGACTGCAACTGCGAACTGAAATTTGTCGCGCTGGAAGATGGCGTATCGCTGCTTAACCGCCTGCGCATGGAAGGTAAAAACAGCAAAGCGGACGTGGTGCTGGGGCTGGATAACAATCTGCTTGAAGCCGCCACGCAGACCAAACTGTTCGCCAAAAGCGGTATTTCACCCGACGCCGTTACCGTGCCTGGCGGCTGGAAAAACGACACCTTCGTTCCTTTCGATTACGGCTGGTTCGCGTTCGTTTATGACAAAAATAAACTGCAAAACCCGCCAAAAAGCCTGAAAGAACTGGTAGAAAGTTCGCAGAAATGGCGTGTGATTTATGAAGATCCGCGTACCAGCACACCAGGTCTCGGCCTGCTGCTGTGGATGCAGAAAGTGTACGGCGATAAAGCCCCGGAAGCCTGGCAAAAACTGGCGGCTAAAACCGTGACGGTCACCAAAGGCTGGAGCGAAGCGTACGGTCTGTTCCTGAAAGGGGAAGGCGACCTGGTGCTGAGCTATACTACCTCTCCGGCCTATCACATCATTGAAGAGAAGAAAGACAACTACGCAGCCGCAGCATTTACCGAAGGCCACTATCTGCAAGTTGAAGTCGCAGCCCGAACCGCCGCCAGCAAGCAGCCGGAACTGGCAGAGAAGTTCCTGAAATTTATGGTCTCTCCGGCATTCCAGAATGCCATCCCGACCGGCAACTGGATGTACCCGGTCAGCAATGTCTCGCTGCCCGCCGCATTCGACACATTGGTGAAACCGCAGACCTCGCTGGAATATAGCCCGCAAGACGTCGCAACCCAGCGCGGCGAATGGATTAACGCATGGCAACGCGCCGTCAGCCGCTAACCTTCGGCTGGCTGGTTCCCGGACTGGCCGCCGCCGCCCTGATGGTGGCGGTGGCCTTCTCCGCGTTTCTCGCGCTCTGGCAAAACGCTCCCGCGGCCGATCTGGCGGCACTCCTGCACGATAGTTATCTGTGGCACGTGGTGCGTTTCTCTTTCTGGCAGGCCTTTCTGTCGGCGCTGCTCTCCGTCGCACCGGCGATCTTTCTCGCCCGCGCGTTCTATCGGCGACGCTTCCCTGGCCGTCTTGCCCTGCTGCGTCTGTGCGCCATGACGCTGATCCTCCCGGTGCTGGTTGGGGTATTTGGTATTCTGAGTGTTTATGGCCGCCAGGGCTGGCTTGCCTCGGCGTTTCGCGCAGCAGGTCTGGAGTGGACATTTTCACCGTACGGATTACCCGGCATTCTGCTGGCGCACGTCTTTTTTAACCTGCCGATGGCGGCCCGTCTGCTACTCCAGACGCTGGAGCAGATCCCCGGCGAGCAGCGACAACTGGCCGCGCAGTTGGGTATGCGCGGCTGGTCTTTCTTCCGCTATGTCGAGTGGCCCTGGCTACGCCGCCAGATCTCGCCTGTCAGCGCCCTGATTTTCATGCTCTGCTTTGCAAGCTTTGCCACTGTGCTGTCGCTGGGCGGCGGCCCGCAAGCGACGACGATTGAACTGGCTATCTATCAGGCGTTGAGTTACGACTTCGACCCAGGCCGCGCAGCGCTGCTGGCGTTAATTCAGATGATCTGCTGCCTGGGGCTGGTTCTGCTTAGCCAGCGCCTTAGCAAAGCCATTTCCGTGGGCAGCCATCAGATTCAGGGCTGGCGCAACCCGGAAGAGCGTTTTTTCAGCCGTATCGCCGACTACACGCTCATCGCACTGGCGCTTCTTCTTCTGTTGCCCCCCCTGCTGGCGGTCATTATCGATGGCCTGAACCTCAGCCTTCTTCATGTGCTTGCTCAGCCCGTGCTCTGGCAGGCAATCTGGACCTCTGTGCGCATTGCCCTGGGAGCGGGGTTGCTGTGTGTCACGTTAACCATGATGCTGCTCTGGAGCAGCCGTGAGCTACGCGCCCGCCAGCATCAACTGGCCGGACAAGCGCTGGAGATGAGCGGCATGCTGATTCTGGCGATGCCTGGTATTGTGCTGGCGACCGGCTTTTTCCTGCTGCTCAATAACAGCGTCGGCCTGCCCTCGTCCGCCGATGGCATCGTGATTTTCACCAATGCGTTGATGGCTATTCCCTATGCCCTGAAAGTACTGGAGAACCCCATGCGGGATGTGACGGCACGCTACAGCCTGCTCTGTCAGTCTCTGGGTATTGAAGGTTTCAATCGGTTAAAGGTCATCGAACTGCGTGCCCTTAGAGCACCGCTGGCGCAGGCGCTGGCATTTGCCTGCGTGTTGTCGATTGGTGATTTTGGCGTTGTGGCGTTGTTTGGCAATGACGATTTCCGTACGTTGCCCTTCTATCTTTATCAGCAAATTGGCGCCTATCGCACGCAGGATGGTGCGGTTACCGCGCTGATTTTGCTGCTACTGTGCTTTTTACTGTTCACCCTTATCGAAAAACTTCCGGGCCGCCATGCTAAGACTGACTGATGTAACCTGGCTGTATCAGCATTTACCCATGCGTTTTACGCTGTCGATCCAACAGGGCGAACAGGTCGCCGTGCTTGGGCCTAGTGGGGCCGGGAAAAGTACGCTGCTCAATTTAATCGCCGGTTTTCTCTCCCCGGCCAGCGGCGTCATTATGATTGAGAATAGCGATCACACACGCACGCCTCCTTCGCGGCGCCCGGTGTCGATGCTGTTTCAGGAGAACAACCTCTTTACCCATCTCACGGTGCGGCAAAATATTGGTCTGGGGCTGAACCCTGGCCTAAAACTGTCTTCTGCGCAAAATACAAAACTTGAGGCCATTGCCAGCACTATGGGGCTGGATACGTTGCTTGGCCGCATGCCGGATCAGCTTTCTGGCGGCCAGCGGCAGCGTGTGGCACTTGCCCGTTGTCTGGTGCGTGAACAACCCGTGCTCTTGCTGGATGAACCCTTCTCCGCGCTCGATCCGGCCCTGCGCCAGGAGATGCTGGCACTGGTAAAAGAGGTTTGTCGTCGCCAGCAGTTAACGCTGTTGATGGTGTCGCACAATGTGGAAGATGCCGCCCGTATCGCGTCGCGCGTGTTGGTGATTGCCGATGGTCGTATCGCCTGGGACGGGCAAACAGACGAACTGCTCAGCGGCAACGCGCCTGTCTCCTCGCTGCTTGGGATCAGGTAACCACTTTTTGCAAAATAGACAGGTAGATGGGCATTAAAGGGTGGCGAACCAGAATGGTCACCGCAAACACGGCCCCCACCGTCAGCAGCGGCGCCAGCCAGAACAATCGGCGACGCGGCAGATATACCGTTAAACGATCCAGTCCGGCTTTACCACTACGCCACAGGCGCCAGCACATCCAGAACGCCAGCCAGAGCAGCACCGCTGCCAGCAGCAACAGCCATTTAAAGTTACCGCTCTGCTCCCCCGCCGGGATATCAATCGCCGCTCCCGCCAGAATGCCGGGCAAGAAATAGAAAGGCGGCCACAGCAGGCAGCCAAGGATGTTAGGCGGGATAAACTTCGTGACCGGCAGATCAAGCATGCCCGCGACCATCGGCACAACCGGACGCGTCGGCCCCACAAACCGCCCCACCAGAATGGTGAACATGCTGTGCTGATGCAGCGCATGCTCGGTTTTATTCAGCAGCGCTTTGTTCTTGCGAATGAATGACCAGCGGTGCAGCGGTTTTTTGAAACGCCAGCCGAGCCAGAATGAGATCCAGTCCCCCAGCAGACAGCCCACAATCCCCGCCATCCAGGCGTGCCAGAAATTCACTTCACCGCTGCCAATCAGCGCCCCGAGAGCCGCCATCATCACGGTGCCCGGTAGAATAAGCCCCACCAGCGCCAGCGACTCCAGAAAAGCCACGAGCGCAATCGCAATCAGCGTATAGGCCGTAGATTGGATAACAAAGTGTTCCAGCAGTGCTTGCATATGTTTTCCGGTCAAAAAATGAAGCTGGAATTCTCCAGGCGCATACCCTGAGGGTCAAGCTTCAATTATCTGAATATTTTGCCGGTTATGACAGGTTGCCGGGCCACTCCTTGCCTATCTTTACGCTCTATTCACATCCTGCACGAAATTCACTGGGGCTGGCGCCGGTACATTTTTTAAAAACGCGTGAGAAATAGAGCTGATCTTCAAAGCCGACATTGCGCCCCACGCTGGCGATTGGCATACGCGTAGTGCTCAACAGCAGCTTCGCCTGACTGATACGCTGATCCTCGCGCCAGCTCAGCACGCTTACCCCCAATTGCTGACGGAACAGGTGCGAGAGACGGGACGGCGACAGACACACATGCTGCGCGACGCTGGCGATATCAAAATGGTTGTCCGCCAGATGATCGCTGATGTACTGGCAGGCGTCGCGAACGCGGTTATCGAGCGGCGGATGCAGTGATTCATTGATGGCATCCATACGGCGCAATAACAGTTGTTCGAGCAGATTTATCGCCAGCAATTCTGCGTAACGCCCTCCGCTCTGCCCGGCATCGATAATCTGCCCAAAGAGCTCGCTAAACTGCGCCAGCCAGGGCTCTTCCGGGCGAAAAAAACCAGTCTGCGCGAAAATGGTCGGCCAGCTTAGCCACTCATGCCAGTAGGCGCGCGGACGGAAGTAGACCCATTGGTGATACCACTCTTTGGCATCCGGGTGGCGGCCATAGTGATGAATTTCTCCCGGCGGGAACAAAATCATGTCGCCGGGGCGGCAAACGTACTGTTTCCCGTGGTTATTAATGACCCCCTCACCGCGAATGGTGAAATTGAGAATGTACCCCTTCATTCCCAGCGGACGATCGATAAAGAAATCGAGATAGCCTTCGGACTCGATAGGGGTCAACCCCGCCACCAGATGGGCGTTAAACGAGTAACCAGGCAACAGAGGATCATTTTGTGACTCAGCCATAAACTCGATACTCCGGGCATCATGAAGGAAACCAATTGTCCATATTGATACGCTTTTCATTAATCAGGCGTTTTGACCAGGCACAAGGAAAACGCCGGCACTTTTAACCCCGCCAGATAAAAGCAATTACGCCATTTTTATGACGCAAAGGGGACAAAAAGGGTCAACCAAAGTGTCTATAAAGGCGATTAAAATGTCCACATGGAATTTTTGCACACGGTCACACTTTGCACTCCCATAGCATTTTCGTCCATAAGATTAGCGAATCCTGCCTGACGCTTTTTCCCGCCGATCACTATGTTTCTCCATAAGGTTATTCTTCATGGAGCAACACGATGGCAATCACAATTGGCCTCGATTTTGGCAGCGACTCCGTTCGCGCACTGGCGGTGGACTGTACCTCTGGGGCAGAAATCGCCACCAGCGTGGAGTGGTATCCTCGCTGGCAAGAAGGGCGTTACTGCGACGCGGCACATAATCAATTTCGCCACCATCCCCGGGACTATATCGAGTCGATGGAAATGGCGCTTAAAAGCGTGCTGGCAGAACTGACGCCTGAACAGCGTGCCCAGGTCAAAGGCATTGGCGTGGACAGCACCGGTTCAACGCCTGCTCCTGTCGACGCAGAAGGCCGGGTTCTGGCGCTGCGTCCGGAATTTGCAGACAACCCCAATGCGATGTTTGTGTTGTGGAAAGATCATACGGCGGTCGAAGAAGCCGAAGCGATCACCGCCTTATGCCACGCAACGGGTAAAGTCGACTATTCACGCTACATCGGCGGGATTTATTCCAGCGAATGGTTCTGGGCAAAAATCCTGCACGTGACCCGCGCCGACAGCAATGTCGCTCAGGCTGCCGCATCGTGGATTGAACTGTGCGACTGGGTGCCTGCCCTGCTCTCCGGTACCACCCGTCCGCAGGATATCCGCCGTGGTCGCTGCAGCGCCGGGCATAAATCCCTGTGGCATGAAAGCTGGGGCGGTTTACCCCCCGCCAGCTTCTTCGATGAACTGGATCCAATCCTCAACAAACACCTGCCCTGCCCACTCTTTACCGACACTTATACCGCCGATATTCCGGTTGGCACGCTGACGGCAGAATGGGCGCAACGCCTTGGCTTACCGGAAACGGTGGTTATTTCCGGCGGTGCGTTCGACTGCCATATGGGGGCAGTAGGCGCAGGCGCACAGCCCAACACGCTGGTCAAAGTCATTGGTACGTCGACTTGCGACATTCTTATCGCTGATAAGCCGAGCGTCGGCGACCGTGCCGTGAAAGGCATCTGTGGTCAGGTGGATGGCAGCGTGGTACCCGATTTTATTGGTCTGGAAGCAGGTCAATCGGCGTTCGGCGATATCTACGCCTGGTTTGGCCGCATCCTCGGCTGGCCGCTGGAGCAACTGGCGCTGCAGCATCCGGAACTGAAGACGCAAATAAAAGCCAGCCAGAAACAACTGCTGCCAGCCCTGACAGAGGCCTGGGCGCAAAACCCATCGCTGGAACACCTGCCGGTGGTCCTCGACTGGTTCAACGGCCGCCGTACGCCGAACGCGAACCAGCGCCTGAAAGGGGTGATCACCGACCTGAATCTTGCAACCGATGCCCCGGCGCTCTTTGGCGGGCTGATTGCCGCTACTGCCTTTGGCGCACGCGCCATTATGGAATGTTTCACCGAGCAAGGTATCGCGGTGGACAACGTCATGGCGCTGGGGGGTATCGCCCGTAAAAACCGCGTCATCATGCAGGCCTGCTGCGATGTGCTTAATCGCCCGCTGCAAATTGTCGCCTCGGATCAGTGCTGTGCACTCGGCGCGGCTATTTTTGCCGCCGTCGCCGCAGGCGTTCACACCGATATTCCTGCCGCACAACAGCAAATGGCCAGCCAGATCGAAAATACGCTGCAACCCGCACCTGCGCAGGCTCAACGCTTTGAACAACTCTACCGCCGCTACCAGCAATGGGCGAAAAGCGCCGAGCTTCACTATCTCCCTGTAGCTGCGCCAGCAACGCAGGCAGCGCTCACTCACTAAGGACACAATAATGACGATTTTTGATAATTATGAAGTTTGGTTTGTGATTGGCAGCCAACACCTTTACGGACCCGAAGCCCTGCGTCAGGTGACGCAGCATGGCGAGCAAGTGGTTAACGCGCTGAACGCTGAGGCCAAACTGCCCTGCAAACTGGTTCTTAAGCCGCTCGGCACCTCGCCGGATGAAATAACGAATATCTGCCGTGACGCCAACTATGACGACAAATGCGCCGGTATGGTGGTGTGGCTGCATACCTTCTCACCGGCAAAAATGTGGATTAACGGCCTGACAATCCTCAACAAACCGCTTCTGCAATTTCATACTCAGTTTAACGCTGCCCTGCCGTGGGACAGCATCGACATGGACTTTATGAACCTGAACCAGACCGCGCACGGCGGCCGTGAGTTCGGCTTTATCGGTGCCCGTATGCGCCAACAGCATGCGGTGGTGACCGGCCACTGGCAGGACAAAAAAGCGCACCAGCGTATTGGTGCCTGGATGCGCCAGGCCGTGTCCAAACAGGATACCCGTCATCTGAAAGTATGCCGTTTCGGCGACAACATGCGTGAAGTGGCGGTGACCGACGGCGATAAAGTAGCCGCACAAATCAAGTTCGGTTTCTCCGTCAACACCTGGGGTGTGGGCGATCTGGTTCAAGTAGTGAACAGCATCAGTGAAGGTGATGTTAACGCGCTGGTCGACGAGTATGAAAGCAGCTACCGCCTGACCGCAGCCGCACAGGTTAACGGCGACAAGCGTCAGAATGTGATTGATGCCGCACGCATTGAGCTGGGGATGAAACGCTTCCTGGAACAGGGTGGCTTCCATGCCTTTACCACCACGTTCGAAGATTTACACGGCCTGAAACAGCTTCCGGGCCTGGCCGTACAGCGCCTGATGCAACAGGGCTATGGCTTCGCTGGCGAAGGCGACTGGAAAACTGCCGCTCTGCTTCGCATCATGAAGGTGATGTCGACCGGTCTGCAGGGCGGCACCTCCTTTATGGAGGACTACACCTATCACTTCGAAGAGAACAACGATCTGGCACTCGGCTCGCACATGCTGGAAGTGTGCCCGTCTATCGCGCTGGATGAGAAACCGATCCTGGATGTTCAGTACCTCGGCATTGGCGGTAAAGCCGATCCGGCACGCCTGATCTTCTCTACCAAAACCGGCCCGGCCATTAACGCCAGCCTGATTGATCTGGGGGATCGCTTCCGCCTGCTGGTGAACTGCGTTGATGCCGTTAAGACGCCGCACGATCTGCCGAAACTGCCGGTTGCGAACGCATTGTGGAAAGCACAGCCTGATCTACAGACCGCCTCCGAAGCCTGGATCCTGGCGGGCGGCGCGCACCATACCGTGTTCAGCCACGCCCTGAATCTTGATGACATGCGCCAGTTCGCTGAGCTACACGGTATCGAAATTGTGACTATCGATAGCGAAACCCGCCTGCCTGCCTTTAAAGACGCTTTGCGCTGGAACGAAGTGTATTACGGCTCCAAACGTTAACAGGGGAACATTAGGCCTGCTCCGGCAGGCCGCTTTTTCCTGGAGGAAAGCATGTTAGAAGCATTGAAACAGCAAGTGCTGGAAGCCAATCTGGCGCTGCCAAAACACAACCTGGTGACCCTCACCTGGGGGAATGTCAGCGCCGTTGACCGCGAACGTGGCGTACTGATAATTAAACCGTCCGGCATCGATTACAGCGTCATGACCGCCGGGGATATGGTGGTGGTCAGTCTCGAAACCGGGGAAGTCGTGGAAGGGAAAAAGAAACCCTCTTCCGACACCCCAACGCATCGCCTGCTCTATCAGGCGTTCCCGACCATTGGCGGCATTGTGCATACCCATTCGCGCCACGCTACCATCTGGGCACAGTCCGGCCAGGCCATTCCGGCGACCGGAACAACCCACGCAGACTATTTCTACGGCACCATTCCCTGTACGCGCAAAATGACGGATGCCGAAATTAACGGTGAATACGAGTGGGAAACCGGCAACGTGATCGTTGAAACCTTCAGAAAGCAGGGTATCGATCCGGCGCAAATGCCCGGCGTACTGGTGCACTCACATGGGCCGTTCGCCTGGGGGAAAAACGCCGACGACGCGGTGCACAACGCCATCGTGCTGGAGGAAGTGGCCTATATGGGCATTTTCTGCCGCCAGCTCGCGCCAGAACTCCCGGCTATGCAACAGACACTGCTGGACAAACACTATTTGCGCAAACACGGCGCAAAAGCCTATTACGGACAGTAAGTTTTACCCTCTCCGACCCGTAGCCAGGCTACGGGTCGGTCATTTTTAACTTCCTAATTTTCCGCCTTATATCCAGCATGTCGTTGCCATTTCACGGCAAACTGGCAATGCTATGCGATACGGCAACCGGCGGGAGAAAAGCCAGTGAAAATAAAGGGAGCAGGAAAATGGATACTGCTGGGGCTCGTCACGGCGGCGTTCGTGATCATTTATAACGCCATCGCGATTTACCGCTTTAGCCAACAGGACCAGACACGCAAGGCAGATTGCGCGATTGTTGCCGGAGCCGGTATCAATAAAAAATCCCCCAGCCCGGTTTTTACCGCCAGACTAGACCACGCGATTTGGTTATATCAAGAAGGCAAAGTGAACTCGCTGATCCTGACAGGCGGTCTCAGTAATGGCGCAACCGAGTCCGATGCCGCCATCGCCCGAAATTATCTCTTAAATCGGGGTATCCCTGAGTCGGTCATTTTTATCGACGAGCAATCTACCGTTACCCGTGAAAATATCCATAACGCCAAAATAATCATGACACGCCAGAATATGCAGACCGCGCTACTGGTCAGCGATCCTTTGCATATGCTGCGCATGCGGCTTATCGCACACGATAACGATATTGTGAGTTGGTCCTCGCCCACCACCACAAGCCGATATCGTTCCTGGCAAACGCAACTGCCTTTTCTGCTCAGGGAATCGTTCTACTACACCGGTTATCGCATACTGCGATATCTCCCGCGTATTCCGATACAAAAAGTCGACCGCCAGCCCGGCTGAGTGCAGCGGCGGGCGGGCTTCCGCACACCTGTACAAAAAATCAGTATCTCCGGGCAAACCAGGCTATAATCTCGCCGATAATGAGGCGATGAGAGAATGGTGTGACGCAAGCGCGAGAAGGCTTTTTACTGACCCGACACTGGCGGGACACGCCACAGGGAACCGAGGTGGAATTCTGGCTGGCGACGGATAACGGGCCGCTACAGGTCTTTTTGCCGCCACAAGAATCGGTTGCGTTTATCCCCAGTGCGCAAGTCAGCCAGGCACAGCGTTTACTCGCCGGAGAAAACCAGTACCGCCTCACGCCGCTGCAACTTAAGGATTTCCACCGCCAGCCCGTTCACGGGCTATATTGTCGGGCGTACCGCCAGTTGATGCGCTATGAAAAACTGCTGCGCGACGGTGGCGTCACGGTTTATGAAGCCGATGTCCGCCCACCAGAACGCTTTTTGATGGAGCGCTTTATTACCGCGCCGGTATGGGTGGATGGCGAGCCGCGCGGCGAGCAACTGACCAACGCGCGCCTGAAACCCAATCCGCATTACCGCCCGCCCCTCAAATGGGTCTCGCTGGATATCGAAACCACCCGTAACGGCGAACTTTACTGTATCGGGCTGGAGGGGTGCGGCCAGCGCACAGTCTATATGCTCGGTCCGGAAAACGGTGATGCCAGCGGGCTGGATTTCACTCTTGAGTATGTCTCCAGTCGTCCGCAACTTTTGGAAAAGCTCAACGCCTGGTTTGCGCAGCACGATCCCGACGTGATTATCGGCTGGAACGTCGTGCAGTTCGACCTGCGCGTGCTGCAAAAAAGCGCGGAACGTTATCGCCTGCCTTTATTGCTCGGGCGCGGCAATCAACCGCTCGAATGGCGCGAGCACGGGTTTAAAAACGGCGTCTTCTTCGCCCAGGCAACCGGCCGGGTGATTATCGACGGGATTGAAGCGCTTAAATCCGCTTTCTGGAATTTCTCCTCTTTTTCGCTGGAAACGGTATCGCAGGAGTTACTGGGTGAAGGAAAAGCGATCGATAACCCATGGGATCGCATGGACGAAATCGATCGCCGTTTCGCCGAAAACAAGCCCGCCCTTGCCACCTATAACCTGAAAGATTGTGAACTGGTAACGCGTATCTTCCACAAAACGGACATCATGCCGTTCTTGCTGGAACGCGCTACGGTGAACGGCCTGGCGATTGACAGACATGGCGGTTCGGTGGCGGCGTTTAGCCACCTCTATTTTCCACGGATGCACCGCGCGGGGTATGTCGCGCCAAACCTTGGTGATGTGCCACCGCAGGCCAGTCCCGGCGGCTATGTGATGGACTCACGCCCGGGCCTGTACGATTCCGTGCTGGTGCTGGACTACAAAAGCCTGTATCCCTCGATCATCCGCACCTTCTTGATCGATCCCGTCGGTCTGGTGGAAGGGATGGCGCATCCGGCTCCTGAACACAGCACAAGCGGCTTTCTGGGCGCACGCTTTTCCCGGCAGACCCATTGCCTGCCCGGGATCGTCGGTCAAATCTGGCATGGCCGCGATGAAGCCAAACGAGTGGGAAACAAACCGCTGTCTCAGGCGCTTAAGATCATCATGAATGCGTTTTACGGCGTGCTGGGTACCAGCGCCTGCCGTTTTTTCGATCCGCGTCTTGCTTCATCGATCACCATGCGCGGCCACGAGATCATGCGCCAGACCAAAGCGCTGATTGAGTCTCAGGGCTATGACGTCATTTACGGCGATACGGATTCCACCTTTGTCTGGCTCAAAAAAGCACATAACGAGGCCGATGCGGCACGTATTGGTCAAGAACTGGTGGCCTATGTAAACAACTGGTGGGAGGCACATCTGTCCGCTGAGCACTTGACCAGTGCGCTGGAACTGGAATTCGAAACCCACTTTTGCCGTTTTTTGATGCCGACCATTCGCGGCACAGAACAGGGAAGTAAAAAGCGCTACGCCGGATTGATACAAGAAGGTGAAGAACAACGGATGGTGTTCAAAGGGCTGGAGACCGTACGAACCGACTGGACGCCGCTGGCGCAGCAATTTCAAAAGACACTTTATTTGCGTATCTTTCGCAATGAGCCCTATCAGGACTATGTGCGCGAAACGATTGATAAGCTGATGGCAGGCGAACTGGATGCGCTGCTGGTCTACCGCAAGCGTCTACGCCGCCCGTTGGCCGATTACGAGCGTAACGTGCCGCCTCATGTTCGCGCAGCACGACTCGCCGATGAACAGAACCTGAAACGCGGCCGCCCGCCCCAGTATCAAAATCGTGGCACCATCAAATATGTCTGGACGACACAGGGGCCGGAACCGGTGGATTATCAGCAATCCCCGCTGGATTACGACCACTATCTGACCAAACAACTTCAGCCGGTCGCTGATGGAATACTGCCCTTCACCGACGATGATTTTGCTACACTACTGACAGGGCAACTGGGACTGTTTTGACGTCGTATCAGGCTGGCACAGTAACAGAGGCCAGCCTTCGAGCCTCTGGATTGCGGGTTGCTTCACGGCCATTGTTGAGCTGGTTTTCAGCATACAGCGAACAAGGTGATCAACGTGCCAACAACGCGGTGACTTGCAAAACAACGGGCATAACGAGAGTGACGAAAGCATTGCCATCCAGTACCATAGCGCCCTTTCTATTCCTGGCCCCAAACTTAGCCGTCCGCCTGATTCTCAGGCGGTGACGAACTATTGCCTGCAATTTGAGATATAGAGTTCAATTTATGCCCTTTACACTTGGTCAACGCTGGATAAGCGACACGGAAAGCGAACTCGGACTGGGTACAGTCGTAGCGATGGATGCGCGAACCGTTACTCTGCTTTTTCCCGCGACGGGAGAAAATCGTCTGTATGCACGCAGCGATTCCCCCGTTACACGCGTCATGTTTAATCCTGGCGATACGGTAACCAGCCACGAAGGCTGGCAGCTGACTGTTGAAGACGTAAAAGAAGAAAACGGTCTGCTCGCCTATACCGGTACGCGCCTGGATACGCAGGAAACCAACGTCATGCTGCGCGAGGTCTTTCTCGACAGCAAACTGGTCTTTAGCAAACCGCAAGACCGCCTGTTCGCCGGGCAAATCGACCGTATGGACCGTTTCGCGCTGCGTTATCGCGCGCGTAAATATCAAAGTGAACAGTACCGTATGCCATGGAGCGGGCTACGCGGCCAGCGTACCAGCCTGATCCCTCACCAGTTGCATATCGCCCACGATGTTGGCCGTCGCCATGCGCCACGTGTCCTGCTGGCGGACGAAGTTGGCTTAGGTAAAACCATTGAAGCCGGGATGATCCTCCACCAGCAGTTATTGTCTGGCGCAGCAGAACGTGTGCTGATCATCGTGCCGGAAACGCTGCAGCACCAGTGGCTGGTCGAAATGCTGCGTCGCTTCAACCTGCGCTTTGCGCTGTTTGATGACGAACGCTATGCCGAAGCGCAGCACGATGCCGACAACCCATTTGAAACAGAACAACTGGTAATTTGCTCACTGGACTTCGTGCGCCGTAATAAACAGCGCCTGGAGCACCTGTGTGACGCCGAATGGGATTTAATGGTGGTGGATGAAGCTCATCACCTGGTGTGGAGCGAAGAGGCTCCAGGCCGCGAATACCAGGCCATTGAGCAGCTTGCTGAACGCGTGCCGGGCATTTTGCTGCTTACTGCGACACCGGAGCAACTGGGCCTTGAGAGCCACTTTGCGCGCCTGCGCTTGTTGGATCCAAACCGTTTCCACGATTTCGCTCAGTTCGTTGATGAACAACAGAACTATCGCCCGGTTGCTGATGCGGTTGCCTTGTTACTGGCAGGCAAACGCCTGAGTGATACCGAGCTCAATACACTTAGCGATCTGATTGGCGAACAAGACATTGAGCCGCTGCTGCAGGCCGCCAACAGTGACCGTGACGACGCTGAGGCAGCGCGTCAGGAGCTGATTTCGATGTTAATGGACCGCCACGGCACCAGCCGCGTACTGTTCCGTAACACCCGTAACGGCGTGAAAGGCTTCCCGAAACGCGAACTGCACACCATCAAGCTGCCGCTGCCGACCCAGTATCAGACGGCAATTAAGGTCTCCGGCATCATGGGCGCGCGTAAAAGTGCTGAAGACCGCGCCCGCGATATGCTCTACCCGGAACAGATCTATCAGGAATTCGAAGGCGACAGCGGTACCTGGTGGAACTTCGATCCTCGCGTCGAATGGCTGATGGGCTATCTGACCAGCCACCGTTCACAGAAGGTTCTGGTGATCTGCGCCAAAGCGGCCACCGCGCTGCAACTGGAGCAGGTGTTGCGCGAGCGTGAAGGTATCCGTGCCGCAGTGTTCCATGAAGGCATGTCGATTGTAGAACGTGACCGCGCGGCGGCCTGGTTTAGCGAAGAAGACAGCGGCGCGCAGGTGTTGCTGTGCTCTGAAATCGGTTCCGAAGGACGTAACTTCCAGTTTGCCAGCCATCTGGTCATGTTCGATCTGCCGTTCAACCCGGATCTGCTCGAACAGCGAATCGGTCGTCTGGATCGTATCGGCCAGGCGCATGACATTCAGATCCACGTGCCTTATCTGGAAAAAACGGCGCAATCCGTGCTGGTGCGTTGGTACCACGAAGGTCTGGACGCGTTCGAACACACCTGCCCGACAGGGCGGACGATTTACGACAAGGTCCACACCGATCTGATTAATTACCTTGCATCGCCGGAAAATACCGACGGCTTTGATGATCTTATCAAGACTTGCCGCGAGCAGCATGACGCGCTGAAAGCGCAGCTTGAGCAAGGTCGGGACCGTCTGCTGGAAATTCACTCCAACGGCGGTGAAAAAGCGCTGGCGCTGGCAGAAAGCATTGAAGAGCAGGATGATGATACCGGGCTTATCAATTTCGCCATGAACCTGTTCGATATCGTCGGTATCAACCAGGACGATCGCGGCGAGAACATGATTGTGCTGACGCCGTCCGACCATATGCTGGTACCGGATTTTCCGGGCCTGCCGGAAGATGGCTGTACCATCACCTTTGAGCGTGAGGTGGCACTGTCCCGCGAAGATGCGCAGTTTATTACCTGGGAACACCCGCTGATTCGCAACGGTTTGGATCTGATCCTCTCTGGCGATACCGGTAGCAGCACCATTTCATTGTTGAAAAATAAGGCGCTGCCTGTCGGTACACTGCTGCTGGAACTGATTTATGTCGTTGAGGCACAGGCGCCGAAACAATTGCAGCTTAACCGCTTCCTGCCGCCAACGCCGATTCGTCTGCTGGTGGATAAAAACGGCACTAACCTTGCCACACAGGTCGAGTTCGAGAGTTTCAACCGTCAGCTCAGCGCGGTTAACCGCCACACCGGCAGTAAACTGGTGAACGCCGTACAGCAGGATGTACACACCATTCTGCAAAAAGGTGAAGCGCAGGTCGAAAAAGCCGCACAGGCATTGATCGACGCCGCGAAGCGCGAAGCGGATGAAAAACTGTCAGCGGAACTGTCGCGCCTCGAAGCCCTCAAAGCCGTTAACCCGAATATTCGTGATGACGAGCTGAGCGCTATTGAGAGCAACCGCCTGCAGGTACTGGAAAGCCTTTCACAGGCAGGCTGGCGTCTTGACGCGCTGCGTCTTATCGTTGTGACGCATCAGTAACGGAGCAGGCTATGGTAATGGAGTCCTACAATCCGCCTCAGGATCCCTGGCTAACTATCCTCTATCAGGATGAGCACATTATGGTGGTCAACAAGCCGAGCGGCCTGTTGTCTGTGCCAGGGCGTCTTGAAGAGCATAAAGACAGCGTGATGACGCGTATTCAGCGCGATTTTCCGCAGGCGGAATCCGTGCATCGTCTGGACATGGCGACCAGCGGCGTGATTGTGGTGGCTCTGACCAAAGCGGCGGAGCGCGAACTCAAGCGCCAGTTCCGCGAGCGCGAACCGAAAAAGCAGTATGTGGCGCGCGTTTGGGGACACCTGGAGCACGAAGAGGGGCTTGTCGATCTGCCGCTGATTTGCGACTGGCCGAATCGCCCGAAGCAGAAAGTCTGCTACGAGACCGGTAAACCCGCGCAGACCGGGTATGAAGTGCTGGAGTTCGCCGCCGACAATACCACGCGCGTGCGGCTTAAGCCGATTACCGGTCGCTCGCACCAGCTGCGTGTGCATATGCTGGCGTTGGGGCATCCGATTCTGGGCGACAGGTTTTACGCGACGCCAGAGGCTCTTGTTCTGGCGCCACGCCTGTTACTGCATGCGGAAACGTTGACGATAACCCACCCGGCGTATGGCAACAGCATGACGTTCAGGGCGCCGGTGGATTTTTGACTTAACGCGGCTTACGGTCCCGGATGCGGCTGCGTCTTCTCCGGGCTACCATCAAAACCAGCAGGCGTTTTACGCCGACTCCCGGGGTTATGCGGAGCCTGGCGTTAAGCCATCGACGGCGGGCGAGCGGCGCAGACAGATTGTTCACGGCCTGCGCACAGCAACCGGAGCCTTCTCAAAGTACGTGAGGAGCGCGAGCACGGCACGGGGATAATCTGGCAAGTAAGCTAGCCCGCAACTTACTTAAAGCCTTTCTGCTCTTTAATGAGCTCATAAGCCTTCTGAATCTCCTGCGCTTTCTGCTTCGCCATTTCCATCATCTCCGGCGGCAGCCCTTTCGCCACCAGCTTATCCGGATGATGTTCGCCCATCAGCTTACGGTAGGCGCGCTTAATGGTGGTGGCATCATCCGTTGGCTTCACACCCAGCACATTGCAGGCATCTTCAAGCGTAGGGCCGCGTTGCGCCTGCTGCTGCCAGCCGCCGCCCGCTTGCTGCTGATAGCCACCGCCAAACTGCGCCCCACCCTGCATCATGCGCAAGAACTGATCGAACTGACCACGAGAGATCCCCAGTTCTTCAGCAATGACGTACAGCACTTCGCGCTCATTAGGATGCAGCGAGCCATCGGCGAATGCCGCCTGAATCTGGATTTCCAGGAACATTCTGATTAAATCAAAGCGTCCGAAGCAAACACTGCGAAACTGACGCATTTTTTCACGTAATGGGTAGTTATCCGCTTTGCCCACGCGAAACGCCTGCTGCGCCGCCGCACGTGAGTCACCGTGCAGGTTCATCCGGTCCATAAACAGACTGGCAACCTGAATATCGGCCTGCGTCACGCGACCTTTGGACTTTGTTAAATGGCCCATCACCTCGAAGGTGGTGGCAAAAAAGAGCGTCTGACGTTCCCGTTGATTGGCAAACCACGCCATTTTTCGACTGCGAGCCTTATCAAACATATGGCCGATTAACAGCCCGAGAACCGCGCCCCAAAAGCCTCCGCCCATGATCAGAGCGAAAACCACACCAACCACTTTTCCCCAATACTGCATATACTCCCCAAATCGTCATGCCGTCGGCTAAAATTTGCTTTATCATACCCGTCATTCTATGCCGTGCACAGGCACAGTCTTCTCTGACCTGGCTCGAAAACGGGCAGGATTAACTAGCGCTGCGAAGATGAGTACGTTAGTCTCTGACCGTTTGCCAGCGTAAAGCCACAGATGACGGAACAACAAATACAACGTATGAAAAAACGTATTCCCACCCTCCTGGCCACAATGATCGGCACAGCCCTTTATAGTCAACAAGGGATGACAGCCAGTCTCGCCTCGCAATGTATGCTTGGCGTTCCGAGCTATAACCGTCCATTGGTCACAGGCGATACTAATAATCTGCCTGTGACCATCAATGCCGATGACGCCAAAGGTAACTACCCTGACGACGCCAATTTTAAAGGCAATGTGGATATTAATCAGGGCAATAGCCGCCTGCGTGCTGATGAAGTTCAACTTCACCAGAAACAGGTGGAAGGCCAGGCTGACCCGGTGCGTACAGTGGATGCACTGGGTAATGTGCACTACGACGACAATCAGGTCATCCTGAAAGGTCCGAAAGCCTGGT
The DNA here is from genome assembly GCF_015167655.1 of Citrobacter sp. BDA59-3. Classification (NCBI taxonomy): domain Bacteria; kingdom Pseudomonadati; phylum Pseudomonadota; class Gammaproteobacteria; order Enterobacterales; family Enterobacteriaceae; genus Citrobacter; species Citrobacter sp. BDA59-3. The sequence goes on along the minus strand of NZ_CP063427.1, from coordinate 762,488 downwards.
CAAATTTAAATACGAAAGACACCAACGTCTGGCAAGGCGACTACCAGATGGTGGGGCGCCAGGGACGTGGTGATGCAGACCTGATGAAACAGCGTGGCGAAAACCGTTACACCATCCTTGAAAACGGTTCATTCACCTCCTGCTTACCGGGTTCAAATACCTGGAGCGTCGTGGGTAGCGAAGTCATCCATGACCGTGAAGAACAGGTCGCAGAGATCTGGAACGCGCGCTTTAAGCTTGGCCCGGTGCCGGTTTTCTACAGCCCGTATCTGCAATTGCCGGTGGGTGACAAGCGCCGTTCTGGTTTCCTGATTCCGAATGCCAAGTACGGCACAAACAACGGCTTTGAGTTTTATTTGCCGTACTACTGGAACATTGCCCCCAACTTTGATGCGACGATCACGCCGCATTACATTCAAAAACGTGGCAGTACTCAGTGGCAGAACGAATTCCGCTACCTGACGCAAGCGGGAGCAGGTCTCGTTGAATTCGACTATCTGCCATCGGATAACATCTATCAGGACGACCATCCTGCCGAGTCGAATCGCCATCGCTGGTTATTCTACTGGAGTCACTTTGGCGTGATGGACCAGGTTTGGCGTTTTAACGTCGATTACACCAAAGTCAGCGATCCATACTATTTTAACGATTTTTCATCGAAATACGGTACCAGTACTGACGGTTACGCTACCCAGAAATTCAGCATGGGTTATTGGCTGGAGAATTTTAACGCCACCGTATCGACCAAACAGTTCCAGGTATTTAACCGGCAGAACAGTGATTCCTACGCCGCCGAACCGCAGTTAGACGTGAATTATTACAAAAATGACCTTGGTCCATTTGATGCGCATGTCTATGGCCAGGCGGTACATTTTGTTAACACTAACTCGAATAATCCGGAATCCACGCGTGTTCACCTTGAACCTACGCTAACTCTGCCGCTGTCGAACAACTGGGGCAGCCTCAATACAGAGGCTAAGCTGATGGCGACTCACTATCAGCAAACCAATATCGATGCTTACAACGCGGTTAAAAAAACTGATTATAAAGATTCCGTTAGTCGTGTATTGCCACAGTTTAAAGTCGACGGGAAATTGATTTTTGAGCGTGATATGACTCTGGCAGAAGGATATACCCAGACGCTGGAGCCAAGGGCACAATATCTCTATGTGCCATATCGCAACCAGAGCACTATCCAAAACTACGACTCCTCATTACTGCAATCTGACTATAGCGGCCTGTTCCGCGACCGTACCTATGGCGGTCTGGATCGCATCGCATCGGCAAACCAGGTCACCACCGGCGTCACATCCCGTATTTATGATGATGCCGCTATTGAACGTTTTAACGTTTCTGTTGGTCAAATCTACTATTTCACACAGTCACGCACTGGCGATGACAACATAAACTGGGAGAAAGACAACAAAACGGGTTCACTGGTGTGGGCAGGAGATACCTACTGGCGCATTTCGGATCGCTGGGGCTTACGTGGCGGCGTGCAGTATGACACGCGTCTGGACAATATCGCCAACAGCACCGCGTCAGTTGAATATCGCCGCGATGAAGACCGTATGGTACAGCTCAGCTATCGCTACGCCAGTCCGGAATACATTCAAGCGACACTTCCAAGAGACAAAGATGATACAACATGGACCCTGCCGCAGTACAAAGACGGCATTTCGCAAGTTGGTGCTGCAGCAAGCTGGCCGATCGTCGACCGCTGGTCTGTCGTTGGGGCTTACTACTACGATACCCATACAAGCAAGCCTGCCGACCAGATGTTAGGTCTGCAGTATAACTCCTGCTGTTATGCGATTCGCGTTGGGTATGAACGCAAAATCAACGGCTGGGAAAACAACCAAAGCAAGTATGACAACGTCATCGGTTTCAACATTGAGTTGCGCGGTTTGAGCTCGAATTACGGCCTGGGTACGCAACAAATGTTGCGCTCGAACATTCTGCCGTACCGTAGCTCGTTATGATGTGGTTGATTTGCAAAGTTATCGGTTAATTGAAATGGAAAAAGTATGAAGAACTGGAAAACGCTGCTTCTCGGTATCGCTATGGTTGCGAATACCAGTTTCGCTGCACCGCAAGTTGTCGATAAAGTAGCTGCCGTCGTGAATAACGGCGTGGTGCTCGAAAGCGACGTTGATGGTTTGATGCAATCCGTGAAACTTAACGCGGGCCAGGCGGGTCAACAATTGCCTGATGACGCTACGCTGCGTCATCAGATTCTTGAACGTCTGATCATGGATCAAATCATTCTGCAAATGGCGACGAAAATGAACATCAAGGTGACCGATGATCAACTCGATCAGGCTATCGCCAATATCGCCAAACAAAACAATATCTCCATGGATCAGATGCGCAGCCGTCTGGCTTACGACGGTGTGAATTTCAACACCTACCGTAGCCAAATCCGCAAAGAGATGATCATTTCCGAAGTCCGCAACAACGAAGTTCGCCGCCGCATCACCGTGCTGCCGCAGGAAGTTGAAGCGCTCGCGAAACAAGTAGGCAACCAAAACGACGCCAGTACCGAACTGAACCTGAGCCACATTCTGGTTCCGTTACCGGAAAACCCAACCTCTGACCAGGTAAATGAAGCAGAAAGCCAGGCACGTTCTATCGTTGACGAAGCGCGTAAAGGCGGTGATTTCGGCAAACTGGCGATTACCTACTCTGCCGACCAGCAGGCGCTGAAAGGCGGCCAGATGGGTTGGGGGCGTATTCAGGAACTGCCGTCAATCTTCGCTCAGGCGCTTAGCACGGCGAAAAAAGGCGACATCATTGGCCCCATCCGTTCAGGCGTTGGCTTCCATATTCTGAAAGTGAACGACCTGCGCGGCCAAAGCCAGAGCATTTCCGTGACCGAAGTTCACGCTCGTCACATTCTGCTGAAACCGTCGCCAATCATGAGTGACGACCAGGCTCGCGTGAAACTGGAACAGATCGCGGCTGACATCAAGAGCGGTAAAACCACCTTTGCTGCAGCGGCAAAAGAGTTCTCTCAGGATCCTGGTTCTGCCAATCAGGGCGGCGATATGGGCTGGGCGGCAGCGGATATCTACGATCCGGCATTCCGTGATGCGTTGATGAAGCTTAGCCGTGGTCAGATGAGCGGCCCGGTACACTCCTCTTTTGGCTGGCATCTGATTGAGCTACTGGATACCCGTAACGTCGATAAAACCGATGCTGCGCAAAAAGATCGTGCTTACCGCATGCTGATGAACCGCAAATTCTCCGAAGAAGCGGCAACATGGATGCAGGAACAGCGCGCCAGTGCTTACGTTAAAATCCTGAGCAACTAATGAACGCACATCGTGTCGTTATCACTCCCGGCGAACCCGCCGGGATTGGTCCTGATTTAGTCGTACAACTCGCCCAGCGTGACTGGCCCGTAGAGTTAGTGGTGTGTGCAGATCCAACGCTGCTCACCGAGCGTGCGGCGCTGCTGAGTTTGCCCCTCGTCCTGCGCGAGTACCACGCCGGACAATCGGCCCGTGCACAACAGGCAGGAAGCCTCACCGTATTACCCGTTGCACTCAAAACGCCAGTTGTGCCAGGCGAGCTGGACGTCAGCAATGGACCATACGTGGTCGACACGCTGGCCCGTTCCTGCGATGGTTGCCTGAGCGGCGAGTTTGCTGCGCTGATCACCGGCCCCGTGCATAAAGGGGTGATCAACGACGCGGGAACGCCGTTTACCGGACACACCGAGTTCTTCGAAGAGCGTTCGCGCGTCAGCAAAGTCGTGATGATGCTGGCAACAGAGGAACTCCGCGTTGCGCTGGCCACGACCCATCTGCCCATCAAAGCGGTTGCCGAGGCCATCACGCCAGATTTGCTGCGCGACGTCATCACCATTTTGTATACCGATTTGCAGCAAAAGTTTGGTATCCGCCAGCCACATGTTCTGGTGTGCGGCCTGAACCCACACGCCGGGGAAGGCGGACATATGGGCACCGAAGAGATCGATACGATCATTCCAGTTCTTGATGAAATGCGCGCAAAAGGCATGAACCTTAGTGGTCCACTGCCTGCCGATACGCTTTTTCAGCCTAAATATCTTGATAATGCCGACGCCGTACTGGCGATGTACCACGATCAGGGCCTGCCCGTGCTAAAATACCAGGGCTTTGGCCGTGGCGTGAACATCACGCTCGGTTTACCTTTTATTCGTACATCTGTTGATCATGGCACCGCGCTGGAACTGGCGGGCCAGGGAAAAGCCGATGTCGGCAGTTTTATCACGGCGCTTAATCTCGCCATCACCATGATTGTTAATACTCAATGACTAATCGAGTCCATCAGGGCCACTTAGCCCGTAAACGCTTCGGGCAAAACTTCCTCAACGATCAGTTTGTGATCGACAGTATTGTTTCAGCTATCAATCCACAAAAAGGCCAGGCGATGGTCGAAATCGGCCCGGGCCTTGCCGCGCTGACCGAGCCGGTAGGTGAACGTCTGGATAAGCTCACCGTTATCGAGCTGGATCGCGATCTGGCTGCACGTCTGCAAACACACCCGTTTCTCGGGCCAAAGCTGACGATTTTTCAGCAAGATGCAATGACCATGAATTTTGGCGAGCTGTCGCAGACTATGGGTCAGCCGCTGCGCGTATTTGGCAACCTGCCTTATAACATCTCCACGCCACTAATGTTCCATCTGTTTAGCTATACTGATGCCATTGCCGACATGCACTTTATGTTGCAAAAAGAGGTCGTCAATCGTCTGGTTGCAGGGCCAAACAGTAAGGCGTATGGTCGTTTAAGCGTCATGGCGCAATACTATTGCCAGATTATTCCGGTGCTGGAAGTGCCGCCAACAGCCTTCACCCCACCGCCTAAGGTGGATTCCGCTGTCGTGCGCCTGGTACCACATCGCACGTTGCCACATCCGGTCAAAGAAGTCCGGGTGCTGAGTCGGATCACGACGGAAGCCTTTAACCAGCGCCGTAAAACGATCCGCAACAGCCTTGGCAACCTCTTCTCCGTTGAGGTATTGACGGAGCTGGGCGTTGATCCGGCGATGCGTGCGGAAAACATCTCTGTTGCGCAGTATTGCAAGATGGCGAACTATCTGACTGATAATGCGCCGCCGAAGGAGAGTTAAGTCATGATCAATTCGCCCCGAGTTTCTGTTCAGGTGCAAAGTGTCTATATTGAATCGCAATCTTCACCCGATGAAGAACGCTATGTTTTCGCTTACACCATCACTATTCGGAATCTGGGGCGAGCGCCGGTCCAGTTGCTTAAACGGTACTGGCTTATCACCAACGGGAATGGCCGTGAAACTGAGGTTCAGGGTGAAGGTGTGGTTGGCGTTCAGCCGCACATTGAACCCGGCGGAGAATATCAGTATACCAGCGGTGCGGTAATTGAAACGCCGTTTGGTACCATGGAAGGCCATTATGAAATGATCGATGCGCAAGGGAAGGCGTTCCGCATCGCTATCCCGGTCTTCCGACTTGCCGTTCAAACACTAATCCACTGAGACAATGTCTACATATCTTATTGGCGACGTTCATGGTTGCTATGATGAACTGCTCGCATTGTTAAATCAGGTGCAGTTTGTACCTGGGCAGGACACCTTATGGTTAACGGGTGATTTAGTCGCGCGCGGCCCCGGCTCGCTGGATGTATTGCGCTACGTTAAATCGCTGGGCGACAGCGTTCGCCTGGTCCTCGGCAACCACGATCTGCACCTGCTGGCGGTGTTTGCCGGCATCAGCCGCAATAAACCCAAAGACCGGCTTAATTTGCTTCTGGAAGCGTCCGATGCCGACGACCTCATCAACTGGCTGCGTCGTCAGCCGCTGTTGCAGGTCGACGAGGAGAAAAAGCTGGTGATGGCCCACGCGGGTATTACGCCGCAGTGGGATCTGGAGACGGCTCAGCAATGCGCACGCGACGTTGAAGCCATTCTCTCCAGCGACTCCTACCCGTTCTTCCTTGACGGGATGTATGGCGACTATCCGAACAGTTGGTCAACGGAACTGAGCGGAATGGCACGGCTGCGTTTTATCAGCAATGCCTTTACGCGGATGCGCTACTGTTTCCCGAACGGGGAACTGGATATGTATTGCAAAGATGTTCCGGAATACGCACCGGCACCGTTGAAGCCCTGGTTTACCATTCCCGGACCTGTCTCTCAGGCGTACAGCATCGTGTTTGGTCACTGGGCATCGCTGGAAGGGAAAGGCACGCCAGAAGGCTTTTATGCGCTGGATACCGGCTGTTGCTGGGGTGGCACACTGACCTGCCTGCGCTGGGAAGACCAGGCCTGGTTTGTACAACCGTCGAACCGTCAGATGGATTTAGGTGAAGACGAGGCGGTCGCCTCTTAAGAAGATATGCTGTCGCCCCGGCGCGCAACGCGCTACCGGGGCAGACAATTACCGACGTTCCAGAATCTCGAAGCAATAGCTGTGAGAATTCTGCTCATCCGCATCGTTAAACTCGCTAAATACCGACTCCCAGTCATCCGGATCGTAATCCGGGAAATGGGTATCCCCTTCGACTTCGGCATCAATGTGCGTCAGATAGAGCTTTTGTGCCTTCGGCAGGAACTGCTCATAAACACGGCCACCGCCGATCACCATGATCTCTTCCGCGTCACCGCACTCGGCAATCGCCGCGTCAACCGAGGTGACCCACTGTACGCGATCGTCAGTGCCTGGCTTGCTGCTGATGACAATGTTTTTACGACCTGGCAGCGGGCGTCCAATCGACTCCCATGTCAGGCGTCCCATAACCACTGGTTTGTTTAGCGTATTACGTTTGAACCAGGCGAGATCGGCAGGTAGGTTCCATGGCATGGCATTCTCCATGCCAATGACGCGATCCACCGCTAACGCCGCAATCAGACTGATCATTGATAATTTCCCGGATGCAAAAAATTGTCGCCACTATACGGAAAGCGCATTCTTTCGTCGACTGGCGACAGGGTAAAGAGACAGAAAATTTTCGTAATCTGTAAGCAAACCCGCGCTGCACGATCGTATACCTTGCTTTCCACTTTTTCGCGAAGCAAACCCTTAACCGTCAATCAGCCGTAACACGCGCTATGGCTGTGGTTTCGCCTCAGGTTCATCGGCGACATCCCCCGTGTGACGGCCTTCTTTGGTCCCCTGCCAGCCATGGCGCTGGACCACGGACAGATGCGCCCGGTCTTCGCTGATAATCTCCGTCAACATCGCACTGGTGCGTTTAAAGACGTCCGCTCTGGCCTGAGCGGTGTTATCCACTCCGGCCATCTCCTCAACCATCTGGGTGTTGAACTGGCGGAAAAGGTCGGCACGCTCACGCGCCTCATATGGCCCCAGACCTAACCCTTCGAGCGCCATTCTTCCGGCTTTCAACGCCGCTTCAAATGTTTCACGCTCCGGCTTCTCAACACCCGCCTGGCGCAGACGAATGTAATGATCGACGTCGCGGGCACGGGCAATAATACGCAGCGCCGGGAAATGGGTTTTCGCCAGCTCAGTAAGCTGGAGATTGGCCTGCGGATCGTCAATCGCGTTGATCAGCACTTCGGCTTTTCCGGCACCGGCTGATTCCAGCAGATCCACACGCGTCGCATCGCCATAAAAGACCTTCATGCCGAATTTGCGCAGCGTTTCAATGTGGTCCGGGTCGTGATCGAGGACAACCATTTTGACTCCACTAGAGAGTAGCAGACGCCCGGCAATTTGGCCGAAGCGGCCGAATCCGGCCACAATGACCCGCGGTTCATCTTCGTCAATCTCATCGGCTTCACGCGCTTGTCCGGTGCCAGCGCTTTCCAGACGCGTCAGCAGGACTAACAGCACAGGCGTCGCCGCCATGGACAACGCCACCGCCAGCGTCAAGGCTTTGACCCACTCCGGGTCGAGCACGCCTGCCATTTGTGCTGCACCAAAAACCACAAACGCGAACTCACTGCCCTGCCCCAGCAGTGCCGCAAACCAGCGCCGCTGTTTGCCAGGCACACTCAGCGGACGAGCAATCAGCCAGAGAACGAGGGTTTTAATCACCAGGAAACCGACCAGCAAAAGCAGGATACGCAGCGGATGAGTGATAAGGGTGCCAAAGTCTATCGACATACCGACACCGATAAAAAAGAGCCCCAGCAGCAGACCTTTAAAGGGTTCGATATCGCTTTCCAGCGCATGACGGTATTCCGAGCTTGCCAGCAGCACGCCAGCCAGAAACGCGCCCATCGCCATGGAAAGGCCAGCCTCTTCCAGCAGTAAACCGAAACCGAATACCAGAAACAGCGCCACGGCGCTGAACACTTCACGTAATCCGGAGCGGGCAACAAAACGCAGTGCCGGACGCGCGACATAGCGCCCCAGCACGACCACCAGCGCCAGCGCGCCAACCACTTTCAACGCCGACAGGGCAAACGCCCCCACCGTTGTGGATGCGCCACTGCTGGCCAGTAGCGGAATCATCGCCACCAGTGGAATGGCCGCGATATCCTGGAAGAGCAGCACGGAAAAGGCACTTCGCCCCATTTGCGAAACGGTCAGGTTACGCTCATTCATCGCCTGCATGGCAATCGCGGTTGAGGAGAGCGCCAGCGTCAGGCCGATAAGCAGCGCCACCGGCCAGTCGAGCCCCAGTACCATACAAAACGCCCCCAACAAAACGCCGCAGGAGGCCATTTGCAATGCGCCACCGCCAAAGACCGACACGCGCAACTTCCACAGCCTCTGGGGATCCAGCTCAAGGCCAATCACAAACAGCATCAACACCACGCCGATTTCAGCGAAGTGGAGAATAGATTCAGCGTCAGTGACCAGACGTAAGCCCCACGGACCAATAATACAACCGGCGATCAGATAACCCAGCACGGACCCCAGCCCCAGGCGTACCGCGATCGGTACGATGAGCGCGGCCGCCCCCAGGTAAATCAGCGCCTGAATAAGCGTATGACTATCCATGGTGGGTCTCCTGCCAGTCGAGCAACAATTGTTTGTAGCGACGGGCCTGCGCCTGCAGGGTTTCGTCGTCGCAAATGAAGGTGCAGTGAGTGGCAAACGGCGGCAACCAGTTCATCCCACAATAGAGCGCCGTGGCCTGTAATGGCTGTCCCAGAACATCAAAGCCGGGGTGTGAACCAATATCAAAGTGCTGATCCCCGCCGCCCGTGGTCACGGCCCATAACAGACTTTTCCCCTGCAACGCACGCGCGCCATGGCCATATGCCCAGCCGTGGGCCAGGACTTTATCAATCCATAATTTGAGGAGCGGCGGTACACTGTACCATTGCATGGGATGTTGCCAGACAACCAGGTCAGCGCGACTCAATGCCTCCTGCTCGGCGGCGATATCAATATTGAAATCGGGGTAGAGGTGATAAAGAGAGCGGATTTCCACCCCCTCCAGAGTCCCTGCATGCTCAATCATCCGCTTATTCGCATGGGAATACTGCGGATAGGGATGGGCATAAATTATCAGAATCATCGATTAACCTGTTTTCACTGCACACTTTTTTCTTTGAGTGTAGACAGTTAATCGTCGTGCTAACAGCGACAATCTGTGCGGGATTAGCAGGCACCAGCACAGCACCTGTCAGAATAGCGGCTAAAACAGCGAGAGGGGCTGGCGTTACCGGTCTGCCGCCACCGAGGGGTGAGACAAAAAAAGTCCCGCGCTAATGGCGGGACGCTTTCTGACATGGAGTGAAATTAATTGTCCAGTTCACTCATGTTCTTCACCTGGTCGCGGTTAATCTGCTCAGTTTTACCCGTTTCCGCATTTTTGTAAGAGACCAGGCCGGTGTCGCTATCGATTTCCGGTTTGCCATCAGTCACGATAGTTTTGCCATCGGTGGTTTTTACAGCCTGATTGGATGAACAACCGACAACGGTAAAGAGCGTGGCAGCCGTAAACAGTGATGTTAATAACAGTTTCGTTCGCATGGTGTTCTCCCCTGCTTTTCAGTCGTTTTCAGTTAAATACAGGGTAACTTTAGACTAACTGACTGACCTTAAAAGAAAATACAGAACACTCTGAAGGTTTGACTTAATTCAGGGACTTGCGTCGAATCGTCATACTCCCCGTCTGAGCAAGCGTCAAACCACGCGTCTCCGGTGCAAAAGCGATGGAGATGAGCAGGCCAACGAGCGAAATTCCCGCCCCCATCAGCATGACGTAACTGATCCCATATTTAGTGATAAAAATCGGCAGCGCCCAGGTTGAAAGAATGGTACCAATCCGGCTCAGGGACATGATGACGCCAACGGCAGAGGCGCGAATATCGGTCGGGAACAGCTCATTCGGGTAAAGCCACTGGAGATTTCCTGGCCCGCCGGAGAAAAAGGCATATACCGCGAATGCCGCAACCACCAGCCAGATACCCATTTCAGGGATCAATCCCAGCACGGCCAGCGCCAGTGTCATCATCATAAAGCTGCCGATCAGCAGCGGTCGCCTCCCCATGCTGTTCAGCCAGTACATCGGTGGAATGCAGCCCAGCATAAAGAACAAGCTGATCACCACATTGCCCAGCGCCGCGCTTTTCCCGACGCCCAGCCCCAGCAGGCCAACAATCTGCGGACCAAAGGTATAAATGGCGAACATCGGAATAACCTGGCACGTCCAGATAGCGGCGACAAATAAGACAAACGGGAAGTGACGACGATTAAACAGCTGTAAGAAGCGAGTTTCTTGTGGTGGTTCATCATCGAACGCTACCGGCTCGCCAAACAGTTTAATCATCATCTCCTCACACTCTTTTACCCGCCCTTTACGCAGGAGCCAGCGCGGAGATTCTGGAAGATCAAAACGCCCAATCAGGATCATGATACAGGGGATTGCCGCACTCCCCAGCATCCAGCGCCATCCGCCTTCCACATCGTACAACCAATAACCGACCAGATCGGCACAGGTCGCGCCGACATACCACATCGCAGCAATAAAACTGATTGAGAAAGCTCGTTGGCGGGTACTGGAAAATTCAGTGATCATGGAGGTTGCGATAGGATAATCCGCGCCAATCACCACGCCAATCAGCACTCGCATAATGAGCAATTCCATGGGCGAAGAGACAAACATCGTCGCCACCGATATCACCCCAATGGCGATGATATCAATGAGGAACATTTTCCGTCGCCCCACTTTGTCTGAGATGTAGCCAAACAACGAGGTACCGACAAACAGACCCGCCAGCGTTCCCGCCCCCAACAATCCCAGCCACTGTGCATCCAGCTTTAATGCTGGCGTGAGCTGCTCCAGAGCAACGCCAATCATGACAAGCACATACCCATCCAGGAAAGGTCCGCCGCTTCCCCACAACATGATTCGACGGTGAATAGATGAGAATTGGATATCATCAAAATTTCTGATCTGCTGCATGGTTATGTCCTGTCTCAACGGCAAAATACGAGGTTGGTCACCTCAAGTGCCGAATGGCCCGGCAAAAGCACCTTCTCCAGCCAATACTTCACGTAATGTTTATAGGCCGGATAAATCTCTGTTATCCGGCACCGGTTTTAGCCGTAGCGAAACTCCACACCAAACGTACCGCGTGGGTAGTCCCATTTTTCGAGGACCGTATCCAACCCCAAAATCCGACAGGTACCGCACTCCAGGCATCCGGCGTAATCAAAACGCACGCTGCCGTCATCCTGCTTTTTGTACAGCCCCGCAGGACAGGCTTTAACTAACACCTCCAGCACCTGCTTATCGGGGTCGGTTTTTAAAATGATGTGTGGGTTTTCTTCATCCACGTTGAATTTGTTAACACCCAGTTTGATATCCACATTGACGGGGGAAGTCATAGTACAGTCGCTCCTTTTAGACCATCCTTTATCAAATTGATAAAGCCGACCTTTTTGGCATGTCGAAGGATTTTCTTACGCATTGCTACCGGGGCGGTACCATCGACAGTAAACAGATCGCGTGCCACGCCAACCGCCATTTCTGGGTAACGGGTAAACATGCGCGGGTTATCGAGGAAGGCAGGTAAACGCTGATACATACGCATATCCCGCATCGGACCGTCATCAAGGAGCTGACGATAAGCCGAAAGCCCCTGACGGCTGAAATTGTTACTTTGCATCGCGGAAAGTACCGTTTTCGCGGCGGCTTCCCCTGCCGCCACCGCCAGGTCCATGCCACGAATGGTGAAACCAAGATTCATACACATGCCAGCGGCATCACCCGCGATCAGTACACCGTCGCCAACCAGTTCAGGCTGCATATTCATCCCGGATTCCGGAACAACATGAGCGGCGTATTCCACCATTTTTCCGCCGCTAATCAACGGCGCGACGGCAGGGTGCTGTTTAAAATCCTCCAGCATTTGCGGGACTGATTTTTTGGCCTCTTTGAGATGATGCAGACCGCATACTAACCCAAGCGAAACTGTCGTTTGATTGGTATAGAGGAACCCGCCCCCCATCAGGCCATCTGTCGGTGCGCCGGCAAACAGCCAGGCCGCGCCTTCGTTGCCCCGTAACTGAAAACGATCTTCAATGACCGTTTTTGGCAATTCGATAAGTTCTTTAACCCCAACCGCAACATTCGAAGCCGTAACACGTTTCGCCATGCCCAGTTGTTCGGCCAGTAAGGAATTCACACCGTCCGCCAGAATCACGACTTTCGCTTCCAGAATGTCGCCATCGGCTTCCACGCCAATCACTTTGCCATCACGTTGCACAACATTGTCAACGCGGATCCCGGTGATCAATTGTGCACCCGCCTCTTCTGCCTGCTCCATCAGCCAGGCATCAAATTTACTGCGTAAGACGGAATAAGAGGCTTGCTCAGGTTCACCGTGATCGCCGTTGAGGTAATCTACCGTCATTGCTCCCTTATCGGTCATAAACGAGAGCTTTTCATGTGTAATCAGGCGTTCGACGGGAGCATGCCCGGCAAAACCGGGAATAATACGTTCGAGACTATGGGCATAAATACGCCCGCCAGTTACATTTTTCGCTCCGGCGGAATTGCCCCTCTCAATCACCAGGACTTGCGCACCTTCCCTGGCAAGCACCAGCGCTGCCACCGAGCCCGCCACCCCCGCCCCCACGATGATGGCGTCAAAAATATCTTCTGACATAAAAACTCCAGAAATTACCTGTAATAACAGAGCGGCCACCGCTCTGCTTAAGGAATTAGCGCGCTAATGCGGCCGTGAGTGCGGGTAAAATTTTCAGCGCATCGCCGACGATACCGTAATCGGCATACTGGAAAATCGGCGCGTTTTTGTCTTTGTTAATGGCAAAAATCGTCTGTGCGCCGTTTGCGCCCACCATGTGCTGAATCTGACCGGAGATCCCTACAGCCAGGTACAATTCCGGTTTGAGCATCAGGTTAGAAATGCCGACATAGCGTTCGTGTTCCATCCATTTTTCGTTTTCAGCGACCGGACGCGAACAGGCCAACTCCGCGCCAATGGACTGGCACAACGCTGTTGCCAGCGAGATATTCTCCTTGCTACCGATACCGCGTCCGACGCTGACAACCCACCGCGCTTTATCAAGATTAACGTTACTGTTCTGGCGAGCCTGAGTTGCAGTGCGAATGACGGAGATTTCCGGCGACTGCCATGCGACAGTCTGCGCCATGCCGCTTCGCGAAGTGTCTGGCTGCGCCGGCTCAAATGTGCCGCTGCTGAGTGTAATCACGGCGAAAGAAGAACGTAGCGTTTCTTCGCCAATGGCAAGTCCGCCGTACACCATATGTTTTACCAAAGCGTTATCACCCGCGATGGCGACGGCATTGGCATCATTAGAGACAGCGGCCGTCAGGCGGAAACCCAATTTTGCCGCCAGTAATTTGCCCCGACGTGTATTGGGCAGCAGTACCAGCCCTTTCGAACCCTGCTGGCGAATGGTCGCCGCCATGGCGTCCGCATAATCTTCAATCATGCGGTCTTCCGGTTTACCGCTGAGATGCCAGACGCTATCGGCCCCCAGGTGGAATGCTGTGGCACTGTCGGTTTCACTGAGCACAAATACATTGATCTGTTCGCCCAACATGCGTGCGCCACCCACCAAATCAGCCAGCCGGGAAACGGTATCACTGAATACCCATACAGTGGAAAACTTGCTCATAACATCCCCTTTTAATTGATGATCTTGCGCAGATGGTCAGCAAATACGGCGATTTGTTCTTCGCCATCACCTTCAATAACGATGCGCTGGCGCTCACGTTGTCCCGGCGCAGCAATCTGTTGCACGGAGTTCGCTTCCCCGTGGGTAAAACCAATATCTGCTGTCGTCCAGACCTGAACCGGTTTTTTAGCCGCGCCCAGAATGGCTTTCATGGAAGGAATTTGCGGGGAGTTAATATCCGTAGAGACCGCAATGACCGCCGGAAGCGGTATGCTCAGGGTTTCGATCTCGTCTTCCAGAGCGCGCTCAACGGTCAGCGTGTTATCCACCAGCGATAAAATTTTACTGACGCCGTTGATTGCCGGGATGTGCAGCATTTCACCCAGCAGCAGACTGACCTGTTGGGCATAGAGATCGGAGGAACCGTCGCCACAAATAATCAGATCAAAACCGGATTTTTTCGCTGCCTGCGCTAACGCCACTGCGGTTTGTTGCGGCAGCGCATTCTCAAACGCATCATCAATCACAACAATCAGTTCGTCCGGGCCGCGCGAAAGCACATCTTTGCGTCCTTTCGCATTAGTCAGCGCCTTACCGCCAACACTCATGGCGATCACTTGCGCTTCTCCGGACTGCTGTTTTAACTGGCAGGCAGCTTCAATCGCATTCAAATCGTATTGGCTAATTTTGGCATCCGCTTTACTAATATCTAACGAACCATCCGCGTTATTGATCGCAATATCCTGTTCATCAGGTACGCACTTGTAACAAGTAATTATCTTCATTGCCTCTCCAGAAATCATGAAGGAATCGTCGTCCATATCGGCGATGGTAAATACAGATATCACACCATTTAATTACGGGATAAAACATTAATCACCAATATTGAAAATGTCACACCCTGTAAAATGGGACTTTCAATATTGTTAGCGACCTCACCAATATTGAAAAATCGGTTTCACCTTACAAATTTTCAATATTGTTTCCGGGATCACCAATATTGAACACCACAAGGATTAAAAAACAGAAAAACAACAAGCAAGCTTTTGTTTTTAAAGCAATAACTAATCACTGCCAACCAAATAAAAACCGACAAAAAAGTGTGACCAGAATAACAGAATACGCTGTAGCGAATACCCATCATGGAGCACTCGCCGAAGCTCCCTTGAGGTTAAAGAGTCATTAAATAAACACTCACAAAAATGAACATAAATATAACAAACGGGAACGAAATATAAATCAATTATGACACTGGAATTCGAACATGAAAAATGACAAGAGAAAGTCAGGTATAGAGCCAAAAGTTTTTTTCCCACCGCTAATAATCGTCGGAATACTTTGCTGGCTAACTGTTAGAGACCTTGATGCTGCCAATGTGGTTATTAATGCAGTATTTACTTATGTAACGAATGTCTGGGGATGGGCATTTGAGTGGTATATGGTCGTGATGCTCTTTGGCTGGTTCTGGCTGGTCTTTGGCCCTTACGCCAAAAAGAAACTGGGCGATGAGAAACCTGAATTCAGCACCGCGAGCTGGATTTTCATGATGTTCGCCTCCTGTACCTCCGCAGCCGTGTTGTTCTGGGGATCGATAGAGATTTATTACTATATCTCTACGCCACCGTTTGCATTAGCCCCCAACTCTACCGGCGCCAAAGAGCTCGGCCTCGCCTACAGTTTGTTCCACTGGGGACCGCTACCATGGGCCACCTATAGCTTCCTTTCCGTCGCTTTCGCCTACTTTTTCTTTGTTCGCAAAATGGATGTGATTCGCCCCAGCTCAACGCTCGTGCCTTTAGTGGGCGAGAAACATGTGAAAGGGTTATTCGGGACCATCGTCGATAACTTCTATCTTGTGGCACTGATCTTCGCGATGGGTACCAGCCTCGGTCTGGCTACGCCGCTGGTCACCGAATGTATGCAGTATCTCTTCGGCATTCCCCATACGCTGCAACTGGACGCGATCATCATTACCTGCTGGATCATTCTGAACGCAATCTGCGTGGCCTGCGGCCTGCAGAAAGGAGTGAAGATTGCCAGCGACGTGCGTAGCTACCTGAGCTTCCTGATGCTCGGCTGGGTATTCATCGTCAGCGGCGCCAGCTTCATCATGAACTACTTCACCGATTCCGTCGGTATGCTGTTGATGCATCTGCCACGTATGTTGTTCTACACCGATGCTATCGGCAAAGGCGGTTTCCCGCAGGGCTGGACCGTTTTCTACTGGGCCTGGTGGGTCATTTACGCCATCCAAATGAGTATTTTCCTCGCCCGTATATCGCGTGGCCGTACCGTTCGGGAACTGTGCTTCGGAATGGTGCTGGGCCTGACGGCTTCCACCTGGATCCTGTGGACCGTGCTGGGCAGTAACACGCTACTGCTGATGGATAAAAATATTCTCAATATTCCGCAGCTTATCGCAGAGCATGGCGTACCACGCGCCATTATCGAGACCTGGGCCGCCTTACCCCTGAGTACAGCAACAATGTGGGGATTCTTTATTCTCTGCTTTATTGCCACCGTCACACTCATCAACGCGTGTTCTTACACGCTGGCCATGTCGACCTGCCGTGAAATACGCGATGGTGAAGAGCCGCCTCTGCTGGTACGTATCGGCTGGTCCATTCTGGTCGGCATCATCGGTATTGTGCTGTTGGCTCTCGGCGGGTTGAAACCGATACAAACGGCGATCATCGCGGGCGGCTGCCCTCTCTTCTTCGTCAATATCATGGTCACGCTGTCCTTTATTAAGGACGCCAAAGCGCACTGGAAAGATAACTAAGATAAATCAACCATATCAAGAGGTTAAAAGATGGACTTTAACTTGAATGATGAACAGGAACTGTTCGTCGCCGGTATTCGTGAATTAATGGCCAGTGAAAATTGGGAGGCCTATTTCGCCGAATGCGATCGCGATAGCGTCTATCCTGAGCGTTTCGTAAAAGCACTGGCCGATATGGGCATTGACAGCCTCCTGCTCCCGGAAGATCGCGGTGGTCTGGATGCCGGTTTCGTTACCGTGGCAGCTGTATGGATGGAATTGGGTCGCCTGGGTGCACCAACCTACGTGCTCTATCAACTTCCTGGCGGCTTCAACACGGTGTTACGCGAAGGCACTCAGGAACAGATCGATAAGATCATGGCGTTTCAGGGTACCGGTAAACAGATGTGGAACTCGGCGATCACCGAACCGGGCGCCGGGTCTGACGTGGGCAGTTTAAAAACCACTTATACCCGCAAAAATGGTAAGGTTTATCTTAATGGCAGTAAGTGCTTCATCACCAGTAGCGCTTACACCCCTTATATCGTGGTAATGGCGCGTGACGGCGCGTCTGCGGATAAACCCATTTATACCGAATGGTTTGTCGATATGAGCAAACCTGGCATCAAAGTTAACAAGCTTGAGAAACTCGGCCTGCGCATGGATAGCTGCTGCGAAATTACCTTTGACGATGTTGAACTGGATGAAAAAGACATGTTCGGTCGTGAGGGTAATGGGTTTAACCGTGTTAAAGAAGAGTTTGACCACGAACGCTTCCTCGTTGCTCTGACGAACTACGGTACCGCAATGTGCGCCTTTGAAGATGCGGCGCGCTACGCCAATCAGCGAGTGCAGTTTGGCGAAACGATCGGTCGCTTCCAGCTCATTCAGGAGAAGTTTGCCCATATGGCAATCAAATTAAACTCCATGAAAAACATGCTGCTGGAAGCCGCCTGGAAAGCGGATAACGGCACCATTACCTCCGGCGATGCAGCCATGTGCAAATACTTCTGCGCCAATGCGGCATTTGAGGTCGTTGACAGTGCGATGCAAGTACTCGGTGGCGTTGGGATTGCAGGCAATCACCGTATTACCCGTTTCTGGCGCGATCTGCGCGTTGACCGGGTGTCCGGCGGTTCCGACGAAATGCAGATCCTGACTTTGGGTCGCGCAGTGCTCAAACAGTACCGTTAATCGGGTGATAACCCCATCACGCTGTGATGGGGTTCCAGGGATGCCACACAGGAGTATGTCATGAGTCATCGTTTACCAATGCCCGTGTTTGGACCACTTGCGGGTGTGCGGGTCGTTTTCTCCGGTATCGAAATTGCCGGGCCCTTCGCCGGACAAATGTTTGCCGAGTGGGGCGCAGAAGTTATCTGGATTGAAAATGTCGCCTGGGCCGACACAATTCGTGTCCAGCCCAATTATCCGCAACTCTCACGCCGCAATCTGCACGCGCTATCGCTGAATATCTTCAAAGATGAAGGCCGGGAAGCGTTCCTTAAGTTAATGGAAACCACCGACATTTTTATCGAGGCCAGTAAAGGTCCGGCATTTGCTCGCCGGGGAATTACCGATGAAGTGTTATGGGAACACAATCCGAAGCTGGTCATCGCCCACCTGTCTGGTTTTGGGCAGTTTGGGACAGAGGAGTACACCAACCTTCCTGCTTATAACACCATTGCGCAAGCCTTCAGTGGTTACCTGATTCAAAATGGCGACGTTGACCAGCCGATGCCCGCTTTTCCCTACACGGCAGACTATTTTTCCGGCCTGACGGCGACAACCGCAGCACTCGCGGCGCTACATAAAGTACGTGAAACAGGCAAAGGGGAAAGCATTGATATTGCGATGTATGAAGTGATGCTGCGCATGGGCCAGTACTTCATGATGGATTATTTCAATGGCGGCGAAATCTGTCCGCGTATGACCAAAGGCAAAGACCCCTATTACGCTGGCTGTGGTCTGTATAAATGCTCGGATGGCTACATCGTGATGGAACTGGTCGGTATCACGCAAATTACCGAGTGTTTTAACGATATCGGGCTGGCGCATATTCTCGGCACGCCAGAAGTTCCGGAAGGTACACAACTCATTCACCGCGTCGAGTGCCCGTACGGCCCACTGGTGGAAGAGAAACTGGATGCATGGCTGCTAACGCATACCATTGCCGAAGTACAAGCGCGCTTCGCCGAGCTGAATATTGCCTGTGCAAAAGTACTGACCATTCCAGAACTGGAGGGTAACCCGCAGTACATTGCCCGCGAATCAATCACCCAATGGCAAACCATGGATGGCCGTACCTGCAAGGGGCCAAACATTATGCCGAAATTCAAAAATAACCCTGGGAAAATCTGGCGCGGCATGCCGTCACACGGCATGGATACCTCCGCCATCTTGCAGAACATCGGTTACAGCGAAGCAGATATTAAGGAACTGGTAAGCAAGGGGCTGGCCAGGGTTGAGGATTAAATACATAGCGCTAACGGGATCGTGTAGCCATCCTGTTAGCGCTTATACCTAATTTCAGTGGATAAAAGTGCGATGGATGTTATTGGCGATCAAAACTTACGTCAGATGTGGGACGACCTGGCAGAGGTCTATGGCGATAAAACGGCGCTGATTTTTGAGTCATGTGAAGGTGAAGTGCAGCAATTCAGCTATACCTTCCTCAATGAGGAAATCAATCGCACAGCAAACCTGTTCAACGGGCTGGGGATCCAAAAAGGCGATAAAGTCGCGCTGCATCTGGATAACTGCCCTGAGTTTTTCTTTTGCTGGTTTGGGCTGGCAAAAATCGGTGCCATCATGGTGCCGATTAATGCCAGACTATTGCATGATGAAAGTCTGTGGATCCTGCAAAACTGCCGGGCTCGTTTGTTGGTAACCACTGAAAACTTCTATCCCCTTTACCGTCAGATTCTGCAGGAAGGTGAAACGCAGCTCAATCATATCTGCCTTATCGACCGACAGTTCTGTGTCTCAGATACCGCGGTGAGTGATTTTTATCAACTTAAGCGCGCCCAACCCACTACCCTGAACTCTACGCCGACGTTAAGCACCGACGATACCGCAGAAATTCTTTTCACCTCGGGCACGACCTCACGACCAAAAGGCGTGGTCATTACTCAATATAACTTACGCTTTGCGGGTTACTACTCCGCCTGGCAGTGTGCATTACGCGATGACGATATTTATCTGACCGCTATGCCCGCTTTTCATATCGATTGTCAGTGTACGGCGGCAATGGCCGCCTTTTCCAGCGGTGCCACCTTTGTGCTGCTTGAGAAATACAGTGCACGTGCGTTCTGGAGCCAGGTGCGAAAATACCGTGCCACGGTTACCGAATGCATTCCCATGATGATTAGAACCCTGATGGTGCAACCGCCAATGCCTGCGGATAATCAGCATTGCCTTCGTGAAGTGCTTTTCTACCTCAATCTTTCCGTGCAGGAAAAAGACGCTTTTGTTGAACGTTTCGGTGTCAGGTTGCTGACATCGTATGGCATGACGGAAACGATTGTCGGCATTATTGGTGACAGACCCGGTGATAAACGGCGCTGGCCGTCAATTGGCCGCGCGGGGTTTTGCTACGAAGCGGAAATTCGTAACGATCAAAATCAACCCCTTCCTCCCCATGAAATCGGTGAAATATGCATTAAAGGTATGCCGGGGAAAACGCTTTTTAAAGAGTATTACGAACAGCCGGACGCAACCGCCATGGCGCTGGATGCAAGCGGTTGGTTACATACCGGTGATTCGGGTTACTACGATGAAGAAGGCTTTTTTTATTTTGTCGACAGGCGTTGCAATATGATTAAGCGCGGTGGCGAGAATGTCTCCTGTGTAGAACTGGAGAATATCATTTCGACCCATCCAAAAATTCAGGATACGGTGGTTATCGGCGTTAAAGACACTATCAGGGATGAAGCTATAAAAGCCTTTATTGTTCTTCATGAAGGCGAAACATTAAGTGCTGATGAGTTTTTTTCTTTTTGCGCCAGTAATATGGCGAAATTTAAAGTACCGACGCTAGTTGAATTCAGGAGCGATCTGCCACGCAACTGTTCAGGGAAAGTCATCAAGAAAAATCTAACATAACGTATTTGGCTGAATTTATGTTCGCCGAAATAGAAATAACGTGAATACTTCATATCTTGCAGAGGCGGTATGCCTCTGCAAAGCATACGCATATTTAAAAGGAGCAAAATATGAGTGAATCATTACATCTGAACCGCCATGGGCATATTCTGGAAATTATTCTCGATCGCCCCGTTGCCAATGCCATTGATGCAAAAACCAGTTTTGCCATGGGCGAAGTATTCCTGAATTTCCGCGATGATCCTGAATTACGCGTGGCAATTATTACCGGTGCCGGTCAGAAATTCTTTTCCGCGGGCTGGGATTTAAAAGCAGCAGCAGAAGGTGAAGCTCCGGATGCAGATTTTGGGCCTGGCGGGTTTGCGGGATTGACCGAACTTTTTGATCTCGATAAACCGGTCATTGCCGCAGTAAACGGCTATGCCTTTGGCGGTGGTTTTGAACTGGCGTTGGCAGCAGATTTCATTATCTGCGCTGAAAATGCCAGCTTTGCCTTACCTGAAGCCAAACTCGGCATCGTGCCGGACAGCGGTGGGGTTTTACGTCTGCCTAAACGCTTACCGCCCGCTATCGTCAATGAAATGGTGATGACCGGGCGGCGCATGAATGCCGAAGAAGCACTACGCTGGGGTATCGCTAATTATGTTGTCAGTCAGGAAGCATTAATGGAGAAGGCGCGCGAACTGGCACAGCAACTGCTTCAAAGCGCACCACTGGCTATTGCCGCATTAAAAGAGATAACCAGAACAACCAGAGAAATGCCGGTAGAAGAAGGCTATCGTTATCTCCGTAGCGGTGCGCTGAAACACTATCCGGCAGTCCTGCATTCCGAAGATGCGATTGAAGGGCCGCAGGCCTTTGCCGAAAAACGCTCACCGGTATGGAAAGGACGTTAATAACTCATGAGCTATTACGCCTTTGAAGGCTTGATCCCGGTCGTCCATCCAGAGGCGTATATCCATCCGAGCGCGGTATTGATTGGCGACGTCGTTGTTGGGGCTGGTGTCTATGTCGGCCCTCACGCTTCGCTTCGCGGTGACTATGGCCGCCTGATTCTGGAACCAGGTTCGAATTTACAGGATGGCTGCATTATGCACGGTTACTGCGATACCGACACCGTCGTAGGTGAGAACGGACATATCGGACACGGTGCGATTTTACATGGCTGCGTGATTGGCCGGGATGCGCTGGTCGGTATGAACAGCGTGATTATGGACGGCGCGGTCATTGGCGAAGAGAGCATTGTTGCCGCCATGAGCTTTGTGAAAGCCGGATTTATCGGGGCAGCAAGACAGTTATTGCTAGGATCGCCAGCCCGTTTCATCCGTGATGTAACTGAAGAAGAGTTGCACTGGAAGCAACTTAATACCCGGGAGTATCAGGATCTGACTATCCGCTGTCGCTCATCATTATATGAAACGCAACCGCTGCGCCAGCCAGAAAAAAACCGACCGCGGCTTAAAGGTACAACGGGGGTTAAGCCGAAATCAGCGCAATGACTTTATCGAATGGCGCACTCGCGCCATTCGATATTCGCTCATTAACGACGCAAACTTTTTGACAACATCATTTGCCATTTCTGTTCCGTCTTAAGTCCTGCTGGCAGGACTACAGGCATATGGGATGTTTTCGTAGTACTGAGAATTTTTTCCTGCGCATTATTTTTCAGCCTGGTATAGATTTGATCGTCAATATTTTTTACACGCACCAGACGCTGACATTGACATCCTCTACCTTGCAGTTGGTTTGGAATTGTCCTTGTCTCACAGGTAATTTCTTCTACCTCAGAAAGAATATAAGAAACCGTATTGATCGCTTTACAGTGGTCCATGTCAAAATGCCTGGCAATTTCTTTAGCGCTCACCCAACGGTTTTCCGCCATTATCCAATCGGCAATTAACAAATAAAGGGGTTTTTCAACATATTCTTTACTCATAAGCACACCATTTTTACAAATTAAAGATCTTGTTATGGTCAGGTTTGCCAGAATATCGGTAAATCCATTAACCACATTAAATTTACGGTCAATAAGAAATAGTATGCAGGTTTGAGGCTCATTAGTGTGAGCAAAATCGTGCTAGTAGCATTAGAAAAATGCGTAACAATGATTTGCATGTTCAGCACGAATGGTATGTATAAAAAAAACGGTTCCTGAACAGGAACCGTTTATTTAATCGGTAATACTGTGCGCTGATCTGCGCAACAAGTTACGCTTTAATCTGCGCGTGCATTTCCTGAACGGAGGTCACCTTCTCGGTGGCATCGGCATTCAGCGCCATCGCGGTAGCAAAACCACCATTCAGCGTGGTGTCGTAATGCACTTTGTACTGCAGCGCGCTGCGGCGAATGACCCTGGAGTCTTCTATCGCCCGACGGCCTGCGGTGGTGTTGATGATGTAGGTGTATTCGCCATTCTTAATACGGTCCTGAATGTGCGGACGACCTTCATGCACCTTGTTCACCAGACGCGGGTTAATACCGGCTTCACCCAGGACAATCGCCGTACCGTGAGTGGCATCGAGCTCGAAACCGAACTTGAGCAGCTTCGCTGCCAGGTCAACCACACGCTCTTTATCCCCTTCACGTACAGAAAGCAGCGCACGACCCTGTTTCTTCATCGTGGAGTTGCTACCCAGCTGCGCTTTAGCAAACGCTTCGGCGAAGGTACGGCCCACACCCATCACTTCCCCGGTAGAGCGCATTTCTGGCCCTAATAGCGGGTCAACGCCCGGGAATTTATTGAATGGCAGCACCACTTCTTTCACTGAGTAGTACGGCGGGATAATTTCTTTGGTGACGCCCTGCTGTGCCAGCGTCTGACCGACCATCACACGCGCCGCCACTTTCGCCAGCGGTACGCCGGTGGCTTTGGAGACAAACGGTACGGTACGCGCCGCACGCGGGTTCACCTCAATCAGATACACTTCGTTATCTTTTACCGCAAACTGGACGTTCATCAGACCGCGAACCTGCAGTTCGAAGGCCAGTTTCTGCACCTGCTGGCGCATCACGTCCTGAATGTCCTGGCTCAGCGTGTAGGCTGGCAGGGAACAGGCGGAGTCGCCGGAGTGCACGCCGGCCTGCTCGATATGCTCCATGATGCCGCCAATCAGCACCATTTCGCCGTCACAGATAGCGTCAACATCCACTTCTACCGCATCGTCCAGGAAGCGATCCAGCAGGACTGGCGCATCGTTGGACACACTCACTGCGGTCTGGAAGTAACGACGCAAGTCGGCTTCGTCGTAGACGATTTCCATCGCACGGCCGCCCAGTACATAAGACGGACGCACCACCAGCGGGTAACCAATCTCTTTCGCCTTCTCAACCGCTTGCTCAATGGCGGTGACAGTGGCGTTCGCCGGTTGTTTCAGTTTCAGACGGTCAACCGCCTGCTGGAAACGTTCACGGTCTTCGGCACGGTCAATGGCATCCGGGCTGGTACCGATAACCGGTACCCCCGCCGCTTCCAGCGCGCGCGCCAGTTTCAGCGGAGTCTGGCCGCCGTACTGCACGATAACGCCTTTCGGCTTCTCGATACGCACGATTTCCAGCACATCTTCCAGCGTTACCGGCTCGAAGTAGAGACGGTCGGAGGTGTCATAGTCGGTGGAGACGGTTTCCGGGTTACAGTTGACCATGATGGTCTCGTAGCCGTCTTCGCGCAGCGCCAGCGAGGCGTGTACGCAGCAGTAGTCAAATTCAATCCCCTGACCGATACGGTTCGGGCCGCCACCCAGTACCATGATTTTATCGCGATCCTGGTTCGGATTCGCTTCGCACTCTTCTTCATACGTGGAGTACATGTAAGCGGTGTCGGTCGCGAATTCTGCCGCACAGGTGTCCACACGTTTGTAGACCGGGTGCAGGTTGTACTGATCGCGCAGCTTACGCACTTCCGTTTCGCGCACGCCTGCCAGTTTAGCCAGACGCGCATCGGCAAAGCCTTTACGCTTGAGCATACGCAGGAAATCCGCGTCGAGGCCGTTAATACCCACTTCGGCGACTTTCTCTTCCAGACGCACCAGTTCTTCAATCTGCACCAGGAACCAGCGGTCAATATTGGTCAGGTTGAAAACGCCGTCAACGGACAGGCCTGCACGGAAGGCATCGGCGATGTACCAGATACGCTCAGCGCCAGCGTCTTTCAGCTCGCGACGGATTTTGGTCAGCGCTTCCGGGTCATCCAGGCTCACTTTCGGGTCAAAGCCGGTGGCGCCGACTTCCAGGCCGCGCAGCGCTTTTTGCAGGGATTCCTGCTGCGTGCGGCCAATGGCCATCACTTCACCGACCGATTTCATCTGAGTGGTCAGGCGGTCGTTGGCGCCAACGAATTTTTCGAAGTTGAAGCGCGGGATCTTGGTCACAACGTAGTCGATAGACGGTTCGAAGGACGCCGGGGTACGGCCACCGGTGATATCGTTCATCAATTCGTCGAGGGTGTAACCGACCGCCAGTTTCGCCGCCACTTTGGCAATCGGGAAGCCGGTCGCTTTCGAGGCCAGCGCAGAGGAGCGGGAGACGCGCGGGTTCATTTCAATAACAATCAGACGGCCATTTTTCGGGTTAACCGAGAACTGGACGTTAGAACCGCCGGTTTCCACGCCGATTTCACGCAATACCGCCATCGAGGCGTTACGCATGATTTGATACTCTTTATCGGTCAGGGTCTGTGCAGGCGCAACGGTAATGGAGTCACCGGTGTGGATGCCCATGGCGTCGAAGTTTTCGATGGAGCAGACGATGATACAGTTGTCGTTTTTATCACGCACCACCTCCATCTCGTACTCTTTCCAGCCAATCAGCGACTCATCAATCAGCAGCTCTTTTGTCGGGGAAAGGTCCAGACCGCGTTCACAAATCTCTTCAAACTCTTCGCGGTTGTAGGCGATACCGCCGCCCGTTCCGCCCATGGTGAAGCTGGGTCGAATGATGCACGGATAGCCTACGTCAGCGGCAACGGCGAGCGCCTCTTCCATGTTATGCGCGATACCGGAACGCGCGGTTTCCAGGCCGATTTTCTTCATCGCCACGTCGAAACGGCGGCGGTCTTCTGCTTTATCAATCGCGTCAGCGGTAGCACCGATCATAGTGACGCCGAACTCGGCCAGTACGCCCTGGCGTTCCAGTTCCAGCGCACAGTTCAGCGCAGTCTGGCCGCCCATGGTCGGCAGTACCGCATCCGGACGCTCTTTTTCGATGATTTTGCGTACCACTTCCCAGTGGATCGGCTCGATATAGGTTGCATCCGCCATTTCCGGGTCGGTCATGATCGTCGCCGGATTGGAGTTCACCAGAATGACGCGATAACCCTCTTCACGCAGCGCTTTACACGCCTGCGCACCGGAGTAGTCGAACTCACACGCCTGACCGATAACAATCGGGCCGGCGCCAAGGATCAGGATGCTTTTTATGTCTGTACGTTTTGGCATGGCTCTTTTTCGCTCCTGATTATTTAGCAGACTGACGGTAAATCTCAATTAACTCGATAAAATGGTCGAACAGCGGCGCAGCGTCGTGCGGGCCCGGGCTTGCCTCAGGATGGCCCTGGAAGCTGAATGCCGGTTTATCCGTGCGATGAATCCCCTGCAGGGTGCCATCAAACAATGACTTATGCGTGACGCGCAGGTTTGCAGGCATGGAGGCTTCATCTACTGCAAAACCGTGGTTCTGTGCGGTAATCATCACGGTGTTGTTATCGATATCTTTTACCGGGTGGTTGCCGCCATGGTGACCGAACTTCATCTTCACGGTTTTCGCGCCGCTCGCCAGCGCCAGCAACTGGTGGCCAAGACAGATACCGAATACCGGAATGTCGGTCTCAAGGAATTTTTCGATTGCCTCGATAGCATAATCGCATGGTGCCGGGTCGCCAGGACCGTTAGAGAGGAAGATACCGTCCGGATTCATTTTCAGGACCTCTTCCGCCGACGTTTTCGCCGGAACGACCGTCAGACGGCAGCCTCTGTCCACCAGCATGCGCAGGATGTTACGTTTTGCGCCGAAGTCGTACGCCACGACATGCAGCGGCAGTTCATCTTCGCTTTTCGCTTCCGGCAGTTCGCCTTTCAGTGTCCAGCTCCCCTGCGTCCAGCTATATGGCTCGGCAGTCGTCACTTCTTTCGCCAAATCCATCCCGTTCAGCCCCGGGAAGCTTTTTGCTTTCTCCAGCGCCAGAGCGGCATCCAGATTGTCCCCGGCGATGATGCAGCCATTCTGTGCGCCTTTTTCACGCAGCAGACGCGTCAACTTACGGGTATCGATATCGGCAATCGCCACGATGTTATGGCGTTTCAGGTATGAAGAGAGGTCTTCGGTATTACGATAGTTGCTGGCAATCAGCGGCAGGTCGCGAATGACCAGGCCTTGCGCATGTACCTGAGAGGATTCTTCATCGGCGGCATTGGTGCCGACATTACCAATATGGGGATAAGTAAGGGTGACGATTTGGCGGGAGTAGGAAGGATCAGTGAGGATTTCTTGATAACCGGTCATTGAAGTATTGAAAACGACTTCCCCAACCGCCGAACCTGTTGCCCCTATGGCCCGACCGTAAAACTGGGTTCCGTCTTCCAGAACCAATAGCGCTGACTTAATCAAAACACCCTCCAGAGAATATTCACTCACTTTATTTGCATATTAATTCAATTATAAGCCCCGAATCAATGCAAATTTGCGTAACCGCGAATTTTTTGCAAACGGCGGCATTCTGGAGACATGAAGGGTAAAAGTCAACTCATAGCGCATCTTTTTCATGTCTTTTTGCGCCCCAGAAAAGAATAGCACGATTTAGAGGGCAAAAAGATCACATTACCGGAGGAAGGAAAACGCTTGCGTCGCCATAAAACTGGTTAAACGGGCTCAGCTCTAGTAGAAAGTGGACCAAACGGTCAAAATTTACATTTCAGCAACCATAATGAGGCAGAAGATAGGCATTAACAGGGGTTTAAAAGAGGAAACCACATAAAATTGGGAAAAATAAAAGGGCAATAAAATATTGCCCTATGCAATCAATGCATTACGACTGCAACAACCACATCACGATGGGTAATAAATTTTACAAATTGTTCAGATCCAGCACATCTCGCATGTCAAAAAGGCCGGCTTCTTTGTTTTTTAGCCATAAAGCAGAGCGAACAGCGCCATTGGCAAACGTCATTCGACTTGACGCTTTATGGCTAATTTCAATGCGTTCACCGATATCAGCGAACATCGCTGTATGTTCGCCGACAATGTCGCCCGCGCGAACGGTAGCAAAGCCAATTGTGCCCGGTACACGCTCGCCGGTATGGCCTTCACGTGCATAAACCGCACAATCTTTTAAATCTTTATTCAATGCCTGGGCAATAGACTCTCCCATAGCCAGGGCGGTTCCTGACGGCGCATCTACTTTATAGCGGTGATGTGCTTCGATGATTTCTATATCGGTGTAATCCCCCATCACCTTCGCCGCTTTTTCCAGCAGCTTAAGCATTACGTTCACGCCAACGCTGAAATTCGCCGCAAAAACAATAGCAATCTCTTGCGATGCCTCGCGAATTGCCGCTTTGCCTGCATCATCAAAACCGGTGGTACCGATAATCATCCCTTTGCGGTGCTGGCGACAAAACGCCAGATGAGCAAGGGTTCCCTCCGGACGGGTGAAATCGATCAGTACATCAAAATCGTCCTTTACCGCCTGCAGATCGCTGCTCACGGTAATGCCTGTTGTACCCACGCCAGCGAGCTCTCCTGCATCGCTGCCCAGCAGGGAAGAACCTTCGCGCTCCAGCGCTGCGCCAAGCGCGACGCCATCCATCTGCTGGGTTGCCTGAATTAACTGGCGGCCCATACGCCCGCCGGCCCCCGCGATGGCTACGCGGATTTGTGCATCATGCATAGTTGTACTCTTTTGTTAATGAAATGCTGAAAATCGTTCTCAGATTAACCAGCCCGCGTCGGGGCTACCAGCCGAAAACACCGATAATTAGAATTAAATGATAAACAGCGGGAAATATCAGTAAAAGACATGTGTTCGCATGTTGCGAATTGAATAGCAAAACCCACAGAAGACACTGATCATCGGTATGCTAAGAAGATTTTCCACTACAGCGATGCGTTACCACCTCGTCTTTTGCTGCATGACAACGCACCGCGCGTCAGCGAACGGTCAGCGTTCGTCCACTGTATAGCTGACCACGAGCTGACCTTTTTTCATTTTGACATTGGTAAGTGTGATATGCCCGATTTCACGCAGTGCGCTGACATGGGTACCACCGCAACCATAGGCGGGCAATTCGCCGAAGCGAACATGACGTTTTCCTTCGGAAAAGCCGATGTGTCGCGGCAGATTTTCCTCCATCCACGCACTGATTTTTGCCGTTAACATCTCCGCAGTGAGAGTCCCGTTACCACTAAAAGTAATGCGCCCCTCACCTGGCCAGTGATGGGCTTTTACAGGCTGCCAGCCGAATGTTTCACCTGCACAACCAATCAGATGACCGGCCGAATGCCAGCGTGCATGAAGATGACGTAATTCACCGTCGACACTGAGCGTGACCGGGCCTGGCGCGACCGGCGTGGCGGTGCGGTGCCATACCGTCTCACCGTCGGCGAAAACGCGTTGTACGGGCACGCCATCGATGGTTCCGCCATCAGAAGGCTGACCGCCTCCCTGTGGGTGAAAGAGCGTGGCATCCAGCTCAATCACATAACCGCCCTCCCCATCGGGAATACATTGCACAACGTTGGCCTGGCCCTGTGTCTCATCACAGGTATAGTAATTTCGTGTTGTCATCTTCTTCCTCCTGATTACATGACCAGTATATTATCTTCACTGACTTTTATAATCCGTTGCGCCCTCAACACACTTTTGCCTGGCAGACACAAATGAATACCACTCTACTTCCCGATCTCGCGACCTTTGTTCTGATTGTCGATCAGGGCAGCTTCTCTGCCGCCGCACGGGTTTCCGGCGCGACACCATCGGCAATGAGCCGCTGCGTTTCACGCCTTGAGCAGGCGCTGGGTAATAAATTACTGCACCGCACAACGCGCAAACTGCGGCTGAGTGAGTCCGGGCGTAGTGTGTACGAACATGCGCAAATGATGCTCGACGCCGCCAGACAGGCAATGAATGCTGGCAGCAGCGTGCAGGATATTGCGCAAGGCACCCTGACTATCAGCGTGCCCAAAGCCGTTGGACGATTTGTTATCCACCCCCTCATGCGCGAATTTCTGGTCCGTTATCCGCAGGTTGATGTACGGCTGCGTCTGGAAGATCGGTATATGGATTTAATTGATGACGGCGTCGACCTGGCGCTGCGCATTACCGACTCGCCTTCTCCCGGCCTGCACGGTAAGCCGTTAATACCGATTAAGCATCTGATTTGCGCCACGCCGGAATATCTTCGCCAGCACGGCACACCCGAGCAGCCGGAAGATTTACGCCAGCATAGCTGCATCAGTCTTGGCGAAACGCCAGCAGACTCACGCTGGAAATTTCGTAAGCGTGGCAAAAGCGAAACCATTCAGACCCACGGACGCTATGCCGCTAACCACACCGGCGTGCGTCTTGATGCGGTGCTGAACCATCTGGGGATAGGCAGCCTGCCGCTGTTTACCGCAAGTACAGCACTGGCGCGAGGCGAGATAGTTCAGGTGCTGCCAGACTGGGAATTTATTAGCGACTACTCCGGGCAGCTCTGGCTACTGTGGTCTTCAGGAAAGCATATGCCCGCCAGAATGCGGGCAATGATTGATTATTTAAGTGAAAAGATGCCGCAGGTCTCGCTTACGGCGCCTTACTGAGTACGTCTGCAACCCAGGCGCGGAATGCATCGATATCAATGCCCAGGGCCACCTGCGCATTCGCGGGTTTACCCAGACGGCCTTCAATGTCCACCACAGTCGTGCCCGCCGTGTACGTGCCCTGGGTTTCCACCGCCACAAAGCAGGATTTCAGGGTAAAAATGTCCGGGCGCACCAACCAGGCAATCGCGCAGAGATCGTGCATCCGTAGCCCGGTCGCCATACTGCCGCTGCGGTAGTAGCTAAACAGGGCATGTAGCATTTTCCCGGTTTGATTTCCCGATGGCAGCATGGACAGATAATCCGGGGTAAGCGTTGCATGGTTAGTCACATCCAGACCGCACATCACAATCTCCAGCCCGCTTTCAAAGACATGCGCGGCCGCCTCCGGGTCGATGGCGATATTAAATTCGGCGTTCGGCGTGAAGTTACCGCGTCCGGCAGAGCCACCCATTATCACCAGACGACGAATGTTGAACTGACATTCCGGGTAGTGGGATAACAGCAGGGCGATGTTGGTCAACGGGCCAATCGCTACCAGTGTAACCGGCTCCGGTGAGGCCATGAGCACATCGCGGATCGCCTGAAACGCTGGCTTTGCCAGCGGCTGGCGCTGATGTTCAACAAAGTTATAGCCTTCCATGCCAGATTCACCGTGGACACTTGCCGCATCGCGCAACGGGCGCAGCAACGGCGTCGCCGCACCTTTCGCAACCGGGATATTGGCATTCCAGAAGTGAAGCAATTGCAGGGCGTTACGGGTGGTTTTCTCCAGCGAGACATTACCTGCGACCGTGGTCATCAGTTTGAGATCAAGCTCAGGAGCAAAAAGCGCAGCGGCAATGGCAGCCGCGTCGTCAATACCAGGATCGGTGTCGAGAATAATCGGCAGGCGCATACATCCTCCATAAAAAATGCCAGGCGTCAGGCCTGGCATCTTCTCATAAACTCAAAGCGAAAAAGTTATTCGACTTCGCGAACATCGACCCGCAGCTCTTTCGGTACTTCGAAAACGATATTTTCTTCACGGCCTTCCAGCGGAATGGCTTCCCCACCGCCAAGCTCCTGCAGGCGGGAGATAACGTTTTGCACCAGAACGTCAGGCGCCGATGCCCCGGCCGTTACGCCAACGCAACTGATTTCGCGCACCCACTCTTCCTGAATATCAGAAGCATCATCAATCAGATAAGCGGATTTCCCCATACGCTGGGCCAGCTCCGCCAGACGGTTGGAGTTCGACGAGTTCTTCGAGCCGACAACCAGTACCACTTCCGCCTGTTCCGCCAGAGCGCGCACGGCTTCCTGACGGTTGGTCGTGGCGTAGCAGATATCATCTTTACGCGGCCCGACAATTTTCGGGAAGCGCTGACGCAGCGCATCAATCACGTCGGAAGTATCATCCACGGAGAGTGTCGTCTGCGTCATAAAAGAGAGCTTATTGATATCTTTAATATTGAGCGTTTCTACGTCTTCCGGCGACTCCACCAGGTACATTCCCCCTTTCGGGTTGCTGTACTGCCCCATGGTGCCTTCGACTTCCGGATGACCAGCATGGCCAATCAGGATGGCTTCTTCCCCACGACGACTGGCGCGAGCGACTTCCATATGTACTTTGGTTACCAGTGGGCAGGTGGCATCAAAGACGGTCAGATCGCGGCTTTTCGCTTCGTTACGTACCGCCTGTGAAACACCGTGAGCAGAGAAAATCAGGATCGCGCCGTCCGGCACTTCGCTGATTTGCTCGATAAAAATCGCCCCACGTTCACGCAGGCTGTCTACCACGTAACGGTTGTGGACCACTTCGTGACGGACATAAATGGGCGCGCCATAAATCGCCAGCGCGTTTTCAACAATACTAATCGCGCGGTCTACGCCCGCACAAAAACCACGTGGGTTAGCCAACAGGATCTGCATGCATCCCCTCCAGTGCCGGTTCCACTTCCAGCACGTCGACATCAAAATGAACGGTCTGCCCTGCCAGCGGATGGTTAAAATCAACGGTAATAGAATCACCGTTGATCTCACGGATCACGCCTGGCATTTCGCTGCCATCCATTGCGGTAAAGAGCATAATCGCGCCGATTTCCGGCTCACCCGCGTCCATAAAATCACGGCGCGAGAAATACTGAATCAGATCGGGAACCGGCGTGCCAAATGCCGCGTCCGGTTCCAGCGAAAACGCTTTTTTGTCGCCTGCTTTCAATCCCAGCAAGTGCTGCTCAAGCCCTTCGGATAGCGAACCATCCCCCAGACGAAACAGCGCAGGTTTACCATTGTTGCGGGTTGACTCAGCGGTGGAGCCATCTTCGAGTTTGAGCGTAAAGTGCACCAGCACCGCGCTATTACTCTGTACAGATTTTGACATGCAGGTACGCTCACTTGTTTTACCCGGTGACGATAACGCTTACCAGGCCTGAGGATAACCCAGGCCGGGCAAGCGTAACGCCGCCCGGCAGGTTTTGTTACGCCTGTTTCTTCGCAGCCGCGTTCGGCAGGAAGCCTTCCAGCACAATCAGCGCCGCGCCGACACAAATGAAGCTGTCGGCCAGGTTGAAGGTGGCGAAATGCCAGTCGCCGACATAAAAGTCAATCATATCAACGACAAAACCGTGCCACAGGCGGTCGAACAGATTGCCTAACGCACCGCCGATAATCATCGCGTAGGCGATATTGTTCAGCTTCTGCGAGGCTTTTGAACGGTACATCAGTACCGCCAGCACGACAGAAATACCGATAGCGATACCGGCAAAGAACCAGCGCTGCCAGCCACCGCTGTCCGCGAGGAAACTAAATGCCGCGCCATAGTTACGCGCGTAATGCAGATTAAGCGACGGAAACAGCGGCACCGTATCCCCCAGCGCAAAATGCTGGAGGATAAGGAACTTGCTGCCCAGATCGATAATCAGCACGACGACGACCAGCCACAACCAGCGTAGCCCTGTTGAAAAGATCGGTTTACTCATCAGGCAAACTTACGTTTTTCGCCGTCACCGGCGACGTTGCTGACACAGCGTCCGCAGATTTCTGCGTGTTCCGCTACCTTGCCGACATCCTGAGTGTAATGCCAGCAACGCGGGCATTTCTCACCTTCGGCTTTGCTTAACGCCACTTTCAGACCTTTGAGCAGCTCGCTCTGTTGGGCATCAGCACAAGCGTTGGCATAATCTTCAACTTTCGCACCGGAGGTCAACAGGACAAATCGTAATTCGTCACCCAGCGCCGTCAGTTTCGCAGACAGCTCAGGTTCAGCGAACAGGGTTACTGCCGCTTCCAGCGAACCACCCACTTTCTTGTCGGCACGCGCCTGTTCGATAACCTTGTTCACTTCACCACGCACTTTGAGCAGTTCTTCCCAGTAGGCGTCGTTCATGGCTTCGGTTTCCGCCAGACCAAACAGCCCCTGATACCATTCGCCGGTGAACACATATTTTTCGCGCTCGCCTGGCAGGTAGCCCCAGATTTCATCTGCGGTGAAGGACATGATCGGCGCCATCCAGCGCACCAGCGCTTCTGCGATATGGTACAGCGCAGTCTGGCAGCTACGACGGGCAACGCTGTCCGCCTTTGCGGTGTACTGACGATCTTTGATGATATCGAGGTAGAAAGAGCCCATCTCGATGGAGCAGAAACGCATCAGGCGTTGCACAACTTCATGGAAATCATAGGAGTCGTACGCGCTGATGATATCTTTCTGCGCTGCCTGCGCGCAGCCCACCGCCCAACGATCGAGTACCACCATCTCTTCCGGTTTCACCATGTCTTTTGCCGGATCGAAACCATTGAGGTTCGCCAGCAGGAAGCGCGCGGTGTTACGAATACGGCGATAGCTATCGGCGGCACGTTTGAGGATCTCATCGGAAACCGCCATTTCACCGGTATAGTCGGTTGATGCCACCCACAGACGCAGGATATCCGCGCCCAGTTTGTTCATCACATCCTGCGGCGACACGGTGTTGCCGATGGACTTGGACATCTTGCGGCCCTGACCATCGACGGTGAAGCCGTGAGTCAGTACCTGGCGGTAAGGTGCTTTGCCTTTCATCGCGACGCTGATCATCAGAGACGACATGAACCAGCCACGGTGTTGGTCAGAACCTTCCAGATACATATCCGCTGCGTGACCGCCAAATTCCGGACGCGCGTCAACCACAGAGTAGCTTGTTGAACCGGAGTCAAACCAGACGTCCAGGGTATCCGGCACTTTCACGTAGTTGTCAGCGTCATCGCCCAAAATTTCACGCGGATCGAGATCCCACCACGCCTGAATGCCGTCTTTCTCAACGTATTTAGCGACCGCTTCCATCAGTTCAGTGGTACGCGGATGCAGCTCTTCGGTGTCTTTATGCACGAACAGCGCCATCGGCACGCCCCAGGTACGCTGACGGGAGATACACCAGTCAGGACGGTTCGCGACCATCGATTCGATACGTGCTTTACCCCATGCCGGGATCCAGCCGCTCAGGTTCTCTTTCGCCAGACCTTCCTGCTCAATGCGATCGATCTCTTTGAGAGACTGAATGCGCAGGCCTTTCTGATCCATGCTGACGAACCACTGCGGGGTCGCACGGAAAATGATCGGCGACTTGTGGCGCCAGCAGCACGGATAGCTGTGTTGCAGTTTTTCGACATGCAGCAGTGAACCGTTGTCACGCAGCAGGTTGACGATAATATCGTTCGCTTTGAAGACGTTTACGCCATCCAGAATCGGATACGTACCCGGCAGATATGCCCCATCCGGGCCAACCGGGTTAGCGATTTCCAGACCGTATTTTTGGCTGATGGTATAGTCATCAGGGCCATGACCACCGGCGGTATGCACTGCACCGGTACCGGCTTCCAGCGTCACGTGATCGCCCAGGATCGCAGGCACATCAAAATCGAGGAACGGATGTTTAAAGCGCATCAGCTCCAGGTCAGAACCTTTCACCACGCCCAGCACGGTAAACTCACTGATACCAGCGCGTTTCATTACGCTTTCCAGCAGATCTTTCGCGAGGATCAGCGACTGCCCTTCAACCTGCACCAGCGCATAGTCAAATTCCGGGGACAGAGAGATCGCGCGGTTTGCCGGCAGCGTCCACGGGGTAGTGGTCCAGATAACCAGAGAGACAGGACCGTTAACGCTGGCAACGCCAAATTTCGCTTTTACCGCGTCGACATCGACGGCATGAAACGCCACGTCGATAGATGGAGAGGTTTTGTCGTAATACTCAACTTCCGCTTCCGCCAGCGCAGAACGGCAGTCGACGCACCAGTGCACCGGCTTGGCGCCTTTATGCAGGTGACCGTTACCGATGATTTTACCCAGCGCACGGATAATGTTGGCTTCGGTTTTGAAGTCCATGGTGCGATACGGATGTTCCCAGTCGCCCAGTACGCCAAGACGGATAAAGTCTTTGCGCTGGCCGTCGATCTGGGTCGCAGCGTATTCACGGCATTTTGCACGGAACTCCGCGGCGGTGAATTTCTCACCCGGTTTACCAAATTCCTGCTCTACTTTCAGCTCGATAGGCAGACCGTGGCAGTCCCAGCCCGGGACATACGGCGAGTCGTAACCCGCAAGGCCTTTGGACTTCACGATAATGTCTTTCAGAATCTTGTTAACAGAGTGACCAATATGAATGCTGCCATTCGCATAAGGAGGGCCATCATGCAGAATGAAGGTTTTTTTGCCTTTTTTGGCTGCACGAATGATGCCGTACAGGTCATCATCAGTCCAACGCGCCAGCATTCCCGGTTCGCGTTTGGCGAGGTCGCCACGCATCGGGAACCCTGTTTCCGGCAAATTCAGGGTTGATTTATAGTCACTCATCAGATTCTCGGTTCCGTATTTATCACACAGGCATTTAAGCCGGGTTTGATAGCCCAAAAAACTCGCGGGCGGTTAACTCATCACGCGCGATCTGCGCTTTAAGCTCATCCAGCGATGTAAATCGCTGCTCGTTGCGTATCTTTTTACGCAGTACTACATCTATATGGCGTCCATAGAGGTCCATTACAACATCCAGCAGATGGACTTCAAGCTGCTGGCGAACCCCGGCAACCGTCGGGCGCGTACCAATGTTGGCCACGCCGGGCAGTAAAGTATCGCCTAAGCCAGCCACTTCTACCGCATAGACACCTTTGACCGGGGAAACCTGGCGGCGCAGCGGTATGTTCGCCGTCGGAAAACCGATAGTACGCCCCAGCTCATCGCCATGAACCACACGCCCGGAGATACTGAACGGACGGCCCAGCAGTTGTTCAGCGAGCTCAAGGTTGTCATCAGCCAACGCCTGGCGAACCGCCGTACTGCTCACGCGCGCGCCACCAGAGCAGAAGGTTTGCGTGCTGGTAACATCAAAGCCGTATTTCAGACCGGCTTTCTGTAATAACAAGAAATCCCCCTGGCGACCAGCGCCAAAGCGGAAATCATCGCCCACGGCGAGGAATTTCACGCCAAGTTTGTCAACCAGCAGGTTGCTGACGAAGGTTTGCGCCGTCAACGCGGCAAAACGCCGGTCAAAACGTACGCACAGTACGTAATCGACGCCACATTCGGCCAGCAGGCGCAGTTTTTCCCGCAGTCGGGTCAGGCGCGCAGGCGCTTTATCGCTCGCGAAAAGTTCGAGAGGTTGCGGCTCGAATATCATCACCACCACGGGGAGAGCACGGGTACGACCTTCTTCGCTAAGCCCTTGTAAAAGCGCCTGATGGCCGCGATGCACGCCGTCGAAATTACCAATAGTCAGCACACACCCGTGCGGTGCCTGGCTGAGATTATGTATGCCGCGTATCAGCTTCATGTCTGGCTCAAAACAGTGAAAATCGTCAAAGTATACCTTGTACAACGTGCAACGTTAACCGACGATTGCCCGAACCCGCCAGAAAGGAGAAGGATTTCATCAGGCTGCCCTCTTACCGCATGAAAAACTGGACCGGAAAGCGATTTTTATAGTGGAAAGGCTGTATTCGATGACCACAAGCTGGTAGAATCCTGCGCCATCAATACGTAACGTAGCGTCGCACATTAACGGCGCTTATTTGCACAAATCCATTGACAAAAGAAGGCTAAAAGGGCATATTCCTCGGCCTTTGAATTGTCCATATAGATCATATTTGGGAGTTGGACCTTGGCTAATATCAAATCAGCTAAGAAGCGCGCCGTTCAGTCTGAAAAGGCTCGCAAACACAACGCAAGCCGTCGCTCTATGATGCGTACTTTCATCAAGAAAGTGTACGCTGCGATCGAAGCTGGCGACAAAGCTGCTGCACAGAAAGCATTTGACGAAATGCAACCGATCGTGGATCGCCAGGCCGCTAAGGGTCTGATCCACAAAAACAAAGCTGCGCGTCATAAAGCAAACCTGACTGCACAGATCAGCAAACTGGCTTAATCGCCCGCTTGTTGTACTTTGTGAAAGAACCCGCGTAAAGCGGGTTTTTTTATGCCTGCTACCCGACGTCGATGCCGAGTAATGTCTGTAATCCCTGCCGACCTTTCACAGTCAGCGCGACTTCACGAAACCCGGGCGTCCGCCGGATCCACCCCTTCGTTTCAAAATAAATAAGCAACACCGCTCCTGCATGCCCCCCCAGATGAAAGCGCCGCTCGCTCCAGTCAAGACAGGCACAGCTACGTTTACGCGTTGATTTATTTTCCAGCGGTAAACCCATCCGGATAAAAAATGCCAGCCCTGCTTCGGTAAGCGACGCACCATCCGTGGTCAGGTAATCTTTCGCCACCAGCGCGTCATAAATGTTTACCGCCAGCTCACCAGCCAGATGATCGTAACAGGTGCGCGCATGCCGCAGCGCCACGGGCGTGCGTGTGGTTAAAGGTTTATCCTGCCGCCAGGAAATGCCCATCATCATTTCAATCAACCGGGCAACCTCCTGGCCTGCCAGACGGTAGTAACGATGACGCCCCTGCGACAGGAAACAGAGCAGTTGGCTGTCAACCAGCTTACTCAGATGTGCGCTGGCGGTGGAGGCCGCAACGCCTGCCGCCACACTCAATTCCGTTGCCGTCCATGCCCGCCCATCCATCAGCGCACACAGCATTTTCACGCGTGATGGATCGGCCATCGCTGCGGCAACTGCCGCGACCGAAAGCTCAAGTGTGTCGTCATCAGAAAGATGTTCAGGATGAAGTTGCATAAACCGCCCAGGGTTCTGTCGCCTCGCTGGCAACGAGATCATTATCCGTCACCAGTATGAGCTGATTTGCGTGATCGCTATACTGCACGAGAATATTTACGCCATGGGATTCAAGCGTTGCCGTTATCTCGCCCAGCTCGCCGGGCCGCTCCTGTTTGAGCTTACGGATCACAGGCCTGCGCAGCTCGCGGACATCAAAACCGTGTTGCTCCAGTACCGCTTTCGCCCGTATGCCCTCTTCCACCAGAAAGTGGGCATGCCCTTCATTATTGTGGGTAAAGACACCACCACCCTCAAGGCCGATACCGTTACTGCCCAGCGTTTTGCCCAGTTTCGCCAGCTCACCCGGCAGGTTTTTGAGTACTACATAAATATCGTACATCACCTTACCTCCGGTTTTCCGATGAATATTCCCGTTCCAGACGGGCAATACGGATGCGATAAAACGAAAAAATTGCCTCGCGCCCCTCCGTCTGCGCCTCACGGTGAAAATGATTATTTTTCCATGTCTGAATGGCTTCCTCATCACGCCACCAGGATAACGAAAGTATCTTCCCCGGTGTGGTCAGGCTTAGAAAACGTTCAATCGCGATAAAGCCATCGATATCGGCAAGCAGCGGTTTCAGTTCCGCAGCCAGCTCAAGGTAGCGCTCTTGCTTTGCCGCAACCGCGTCGGCTTCGAAAAGTACAGCAATCATGATTTATCTCCTGTATGGGTAGGAGAGATAAATCTACCGTGCTGAAAAAGTCATGCTTCGGTGGTTAACGAAATATGGCGCGTATCATCAGAGGTCATGAAATAGCCGGGAGTAATCACGGTTACAAATACGCTGCACGGCGGGGTGCTGAATCATTCGTTCGGCAAAAATGGCGTGGTACTCTTCCATCACGTTATCCACTCGGCCAATTTCGACGATATTCTCATCAGCAAAATAGTCTTTTGCATAGAGCGTCGGAGCCACAAAAATGGCATTGTGCGCTGCGCCAAACGATTTCATCAACGCCGCATCATCAAACTCGCCCAGCACTTCAACGTTCAGCCCCTGCGAATTAAACCAGTTGAGTAACTTACGCCCAAGCATCGACCGGCGGCCAGGAATCAGCAAACGGCGTTCTTCAAGGCAGGCAGGAAAGGGCTTTTTAAGTGCCGGTTTCTGGCACCAGAAGCTGACGCTGCATTCGCCAATCTTCACCGAAAAGAGCCCTTCCTGATGGGTAGAATCTATCGGGCAATCCGAAATAATCATATCGAGCTTATGCTGGCTCAACTGTTCGAGCAGCATTTCATGGGTGGATTCAAAACAGCGTAAATGGATAGGCTCGCCTTCCTGAACCGCAGCCTCAAGAATACCGCTCACAAGTTGTTTGGATAGCGCATCAGCTACCCCGACATCAAACAACAAATGCGACTCTTTGCGATAATTAACGATATCCAGCATTTCCTGGCTTAGCGTAAACATCTTATCGGCGTAACGAAAAACCAGCTCACCAAGTTCCGTTGGTTCCAGCCCCCTTCCCCGGCGCTTAAAGAGCTTGCCCTGCAGGCGCTCTTCCAGCGCTTTTATTTGCCCGGTGATGGTTTGTGGCGTGAGGTATAACGCTTCCGCAGCACCGACAACGGACCCCGCGCGGTATACCTGCCAGAAGTAGTACAGATGGTTGTAATTGATGTTCGACATCGTGTCTTCGCTCCCTGAGTGACGTTTTCGGGAAGGCCATCGTTCGCCTTCCCATCCCGGGTTAGCGGACTATGCGCGAGCGCAGCAGACAGTATCCCACCACCGCCGCCAGGATTGAACCTGTAAGAATGCCTAATTTCGCCCAGGCAACCATATGTGTATCGACGTCACCAAACGCGAGGGTAGCGATGAAAATCGACATGGTAAAACCAATACCGCACAGCACGCCGACCGCCATTATTTGTTTAAACGCAGCCCCCTGCGGCAGTTTTGCCAGTTTGAGGCGAAGCGCCAGCCAACAAAAAATGGTTATGCCGACGGGTTTACCGATAAACAGACCGGCAATCACCCCCATTGGCAACAGCGACGTCAGCCCGGCAAAGGTGACCCCTTCAAGCGATACGCCCGCATTGGCAAAGGCAAACAGGGGCAAAATCAGCCAGCCAACCCAGGGGTGGATCGCATCAATCACCTGGCGGGCCGGAGAGACGCCATTCTCCTCTTTCAGAGGAATGAAGAAGCCCAGTACGACCCCGGCCAACGTGGCATGAATGCCCGATTTCAACACCGCCGTCCACAACACTATGCCCACCAGCATATAGATGCCGATCCGGCGAACATTAAGGGCATTCAGTACCGCCAACGCCACAATGGCCGCCGCCGCAACGCCCAGCGATACCAGCGAGAGATCGCTGGTGTAAAACAGCGCGATAATAATGATCGCACCCAGATCATCGATAATCGCCAGCGCCATCAGGAAGATTTTCAGCGCCGGGGGAATGCGATCGCCGAGCAGTGCCAGAACGCCAAGGGCAAAGGCGATATCCGTCGCCGCAGGAATCGCCCAGCCGTGACGCGCCAGCGGATCGTGCATGTTAAACGCCAGAAATATCAGCGCTGGTGCCACCATACCGCCCAGGGCGGCAATCACCGGAAAAATAGCCTGTTGGCGGCTGGCAAGCGAACCTTGCATCAGCTCATATTTCACTTCAAGGCCGACCATCAGGAAAAAGACCGCCATAAGCGCGTCATTTATCCATAACAGCATATTTTTATTGATTTCCAGCGCTGCAAACTTGAACGCAACCGGTGTATCAAGGAAAGCTTGATAACCTGCTTTGGTCACATCCAGATTGGCGCAGAACATCGCCAGTACGGCAGCAATGATGAGGACAATCCCGCCTGAGATATCACTGCTAAAAAAACGTTGTAGAAATTTCATGATGTTCTCTCGATTTACGACTCCCTGGGGCGCTTATAGTACCCCGCCAGAATCATCGATAAAATCAGATAAATTTTGGGGATAAACTCGGTTTTACCGAGTATTAAACAACAAAAATAAAAAACCCGACGTTAAGATCGGGTTTTATAGTAATTGAGCACCAGATTAACGCGTCAGGTCATCAAAGAACTTTTTGACACCGTCGAAGAAGCTTTTGGAGCGCGGGCTGTTGTGTTCACCTGTCGGTCCACCAAAGCTTTCCTGCAGATCCTTAAGCAGTTGTTTCTGCTTATCGTTCAGGCCAACCGGCGTTTCAACCACCACGCGACACAGCAGATCGCCCTGCGCGCCGCCGCGTACCGATTTCACGCCTTTACCGCGCATGCGGAATAGTTTGCCGGTCTGAGTTTCGCCAGGGATCTTCAGATTGACACGACCATCCAGCGTTGGAACCTCGATTTCTCCCCCCAACGCCGCCATAGCAAAGT
The DNA here is from genome assembly GCF_015167655.1 of Citrobacter sp. BDA59-3. Classification (NCBI taxonomy): domain Bacteria; kingdom Pseudomonadati; phylum Pseudomonadota; class Gammaproteobacteria; order Enterobacterales; family Enterobacteriaceae; genus Citrobacter; species Citrobacter sp. BDA59-3. Next base: position 720,253 of record NZ_CP063427.1, on the reverse strand, counting down.
TAATGGGGACTTCGCAGTACAGGTTGTTACCTTCACGCTCAAAGATAGCGTGCTGTTTCACCTGCACCTGAACGTACAGATCGCCTGCCGGTGCGCCGTGCTCACCCGCTTCACCCTCACCCGCCAGGCGGATGCGATCGCCCGTATCCACACCTGCCGGAATTTTAACGGACAGGGTTTTGGTTTTTTCTACGCGACCATGACCGTGACATTTGTTGCACGGATCTTTAATCAGCGTACCGCGCCCCTGACAGTGCGGACAGGTCTGCTGAACGGCGAAGAACCCCTGGCGCATCTGCACCTGGCCGGAACCATGACAGGTCGGACAGGTCTGCGGCTGGGTACCGGCTTTCGCGCCGCTGCCGTGGCAAACATCACACTCTTCCAGCGTCGGAATACGGATCTCTTTACTGACGCCGCGAACGGCTTCTTCCAGCGTCAATTCCATGTTGTAACGTAAATCGGCGCCACGCGCCGCACGCTGGCGACCACGGCCACCGCCAAAAATATCGCCGAAGACATCGCCAAAGATATCGCTAAAGTCAGCGCCGCCGCCAAAGCCGCCGCCGCCGAATCCACCACCGCCCATGCCGCCTTGTTCAAACGCCGCATGGCCATACTGGTCATACGCAGCACGCTTTTGCGCGTCGGTCAGAACTTCGTACGCTTCTTTGATCTCTTTAAATTTGGTTTCGGCCTCTTTATCACCCTGGTTACGGTCCGGGTGATATTTCATGGCCAGGCGCTTGTACGCCTTCTTGATTTCGCGCTCTTCCGCTGTTTTGGAAACGCCCAAAATCTCGTAGTAGTCTTGTTTCGCCATCTTTTTTTATCTACCCCTAACATGCGAGCACGGGCGTGGAGAAATCTCCTACGCCCGTGCCGATTAATTACCCTGCATCAGGGCGATTATTTTTTATCTTTTACTTCTTCGAACTCAGCGTCGACAACATCGTCGTCTTTCGCGTTGTTCGCAGAAGCGTCAGCGCCACCAGCCTGCTGCTGTGCGTGCTGCTGCTGTGCGATTTCCAACAGTTTCTGAGAAGCCTGAGCCAGAGCCTGCATTTTCGCTTCGATGTCCGCTTTGTCTTCGCCTTTGAGAGACGTTTCCAGCGCGGTCAGCGCAGCTTCGATAGCGGTTTTATCTTCCGCTGGCAGTTTGTCGCCTGCTTCTTCAACCTGTTTACGGGTGCTGTGCAGCAGGTGGTCACCCTGGTTACGGGTCTGAACCAGCTCTTCGAACTTGCGGTCAGATTCAGCGTTCGCTTCTGCTTCGCGAACCATTTTCTGAATTTCTTCCTCGTTCAGGCCAGAAGATGCCTTGATGGTGATCTTCTGCTCTTTACCGCTGTTTTTGTCTTTCGCAGATACGTGCAGAATACCGTCAGCATCGATATCGAAGGTCACTTCGATCTGCGGCATGCCGCGCGGTGCCGGGTTGATACCATCCAGGTTGAACTGACCCAGAGATTTGTTATCAGATGCACGTTTACGTTCACCCTGCAGCACATGGATGGTTACCGCAGACTGGTTGTCTTCCGCAGTAGAGAACACCTGGCTGTGCTTAGTCGGGATAGTGGTGTTCTTGTTGATCAGCGCAGTCATCACGCCGCCCATGGTTTCGATACCCAGCGACAGCGGGGTAACGTCGAGTAGCAGAACGTCTTTCACATCACCGGTCAACACACCACCCTGGACCGCAGCACCGATAGCAACAGCTTCGTCCGGGTTAACGTCTTTACGCGGCTCTTTACCAAAGAACTCAGCGACTTTCTTCTGCACCATCGGCATACGGGTCTGACCGCCGACCAGGATAACGTCCTGCACATCGGATACAGACAGGCCAGCGTCCTGCAGCGCAACTTTCAGCGGCTCGATGGAACGGTTCACCAGGTCTTCGACCAGGCTTTCCAGTTTCGCGCGAGTCACTTTGATGTTCATGTGTTTCGGACCAGTGGCGTCTGCAGTAATGTACGGCAGGTTCACGTCGGTCTGCTGAGCGGAAGAAAGCTCAATTTTCGCTTTTTCTGCTGCTTCTTTCAGACGCTGCATCGCCAGCGGGTCGTTACGCAGGTCAATGCCCTGATCTTTCTTGAATTCTTCAACCAGATAGTTGATCAGACGGCTGTCGAAGTCTTCACCACCCAGGTGGGTATCACCGTTGGTTGCCAGAACTTCGAAAGTTTTTTCGCCATCAACTTCGTCGATTTCGATAATAGAGATATCGAAGGTACCGCCACCGAGGTCGTAGACCGCGATAGTACGGTTGCCCACTTCTTTATCCAGACCGTAAGCCAGTGCAGCGGCAGTCGGTTCGTTGATAATACGTTTGACTTCCAGACCCGCGATACGGCCAGCATCTTTGGTTGCCTGACGCTGCGCATCGTTGAAGTATGCCGGTACGGTGATAACCGCTTCAGTTACTGGCTCACCCAGGTAATCTTCAGCCGTTTTCTTCATTTTTTTCAGCACTTCGGCAGAGATCTGCGGCGGTGCGGTTTTGGTGCCTTTCACATCAAGCCATGCGTCACCGTTGTCAGCAGCGATGATTTTGTACGGCATGATAGAAACGTCGCGCTGAACTTCTTCGTCCTGGAAGCGGCGGCCAATCAGGCGTTTAATCGCAAACAGGGTGTTTTGCGGGTTTGTCACTGCCTGACGTTTAGCCGGCTGACCAACCAGAGTTTCACCATCCTGGGTATAAGCAATGATAGAAGGCGTGGTGCGGTCGCCCTCGGCATTCTCCAGCACACGCGCGGTAGTGCCATCCATAATCGCTACACAAGAGTTGGTAGTACCCAGGTCGATACCAATAATTTTACCCATCTAAACGTCTCCACTAAAAATTCGGTCAACATGTGGTTGTGAACCTGTAATAAGGGCGAATCGTGCGGTTTCAACTACCCTCGTTCGTTTTTTTTCAGGTCCACACATTGCGGTTGACTACAAGATGGGGTCGCAACGAAGCTCATCAAGGGGTAAGGAATAAAAAAATTTTTAATTTCCACCTGTTCAGATCATAGACACAGCCAGTGACGCTATTTATGATGCCGCGCCCCGCCTCCTCTATATAGACGCGGGGAATACATTTCATCCTTCAATGTTGATTTATTTTGAGGAATTATGGGCAACATCAAGTTGGCTAACCCGGCTCCGCTGGGCCTTATGGGCTTCGGCATGACCACTATTCTGCTTAACCTGCACAATATTGGCATGTTCCCGCTGGATGGTATTATCCTGGCTATGGGTATTTTCTACGGTGGTATCGCGCAGATTTTTGCGGGGCTGCTGGAATATAAAAAAGGCAACACCTTCGGTTTAACCGCATTTACCTCTTACGGTTCTTTCTGGCTCACCCTGGTTGCGATTCTTCTGCTCCCTAAAATGGGTCTGACAGATGCAGCGAATGGCCATTTCCTGGGTGTCTATCTGGGTATCTGGGGTGTATTCACCCTGTTTATGTTCTTCGGCACGCTGAAAGGCGCACGTATGCTGCAGTTCGTTTTCCTGAGCCTGACCGTGCTGTTCGCTCTGCTGGCAGTAGGTCACCTGGCAGACAACGAAGGCATCGTTCATGTAGCCGGCTGGATTGGTCTGGTATGTGGCGCAAGCGCTATCTACCTGGCGATGGGTGAAGTCCTCAACGAGCAATATGGCCGTACCGTTCTGCCAATTGGCGAACAAGGGCAGCACTAATCCCTTCTTCGTGCCTGCATCGCGGGCACGAATTCCCCCGTTTTTGCCTTCCTGTTGATTACGCATTCATCCACTTTATGGGATGATGACGGCACTTCTTCGCAGACAGAATCTGACAATGACTACGCTTTTCCAGGGCCGTGCTTACTGGTTACAACGCTGGGTTGCGCTTCTTCTCACCGGGGTCATGGCCGGGCTTAGCGGTATGTTGCTTGCCATGTTGCTACATGAAATTCAGCACCTCGCGTATGGCTATAGCCAGAATGTATTGATAAGTCCACAGACCTTTCTGGAGGGCGTGAGCGACGCCAGTGCACAGCGGCGCTTTATCGTCCTGGTCGCCGCAGGCATCGTTGCCGGGGGAGGATGGTGGCTGCTTGCCCGTTATGGCAAAAAGCGTGTCAGCATCAGTACGGCGGTAAGCAATCCGGACAAACCGATGCCGCCATTCACCACACTTGTTCATATTCTGCTGCAAATCATCACCGTAGCGATGGGCTCACCGCTCGGGCGCGAAGTCGCTCCACGCGAAGCGGGCGCCCTGTTTGCCGGCGGCGCTGCGCGGAGATTGCGCCTTTCCCCTGCCGATATCCAACTGATGACCGCCTGCGGTGCGGGCGCAGGGCTGGCAGCGGTGTATAACGTGCCGCTGGCGGGTGCTATCTTTACGCTTGAAGTTTTGTTGGTGAGTTTTAGCTGGGATGCGGCTATCGCGGCGCTGGTCACATCGGCGCTGGCGGCCTGGGTCGCAACGCTGGGGCTGGGAGATGAACATCAGTATCACTTCACCACGGAGTTCGCTGCCCCATCATTGATTTTCTGGAGCGTGCTTTGTGGCCCATTGCTGGGCGCGGGCGCTTTTCTTTTTCGCCGCCTCACCCAATATGCGAGCAGCAAAGTGCGGGATAACTGGCAGATGCCTGCTGTCAGTCTGATTGCCTTTACGTTGCTGGGTACTTTTTCCGTCTGGTTCCCGCAGCTTCCGGGCAACGGTAAAGGTGCTGCGCAACTGGCGCTGAGTGGCGAAATGACGGCCTGGCTCGCGGTGGTTTTACTGGTACTGAAAGTATTGATTATCTGCGCCGTACTACGTGCAGGGGCGGCTGGCGGATTGTTGACACCGGGCCTTGCCGTCGGCGGCCTGCTGGGGTCATTACTGTTTATGCTTGTCGGGCCGCTTTTCCCCGGTAGCGATATGGAAAGTTTCGCCCTGTTGGGGGCTGCCGGGTTCCTGGCCGCCTCAGCGAATATGCCCGTCACCACACTCGCCTTAGTGATGGAGTCCACGCGAATGGACCACAGTTTCCTGGTGCCTGCCGCACTCTCCATCGCCGGGGCGTACGCCACCTCGCGCGCGCTGGGAACCTGGCAGAATGCGCGTTTTTCGACCAAAACCATAACCGAAGCTAAACGAGATAGTAATAAAAATCCTATTTAATTGATAAGCATTATCATTTCTAATATGGTCGCCGGGAGCATCCCGGATATTGGATATCATGCAACAGCCTGAACAGGAACGTTGGGGGATACATCGATTCTGTTGTGTTGCATAAGGTAAGCCAATGAGTTCCCCTCTTGTCGCCGGTATCAAGCCTGACGAATCCGCCGTGTCGTCACATTACAGAAAAGTCGTGCTGCGGCGTTTTGCGCTGGCAGGCGCGATACTGGCGTTTATTCTCTTTTCACTGATTCTCGATTTCACTATTGGTCCTTCCGGGCTCTCTCTTTCCGCACTCTGGCATGCGCTGGTTGATGCCGGGTCTGCCGATGCGGGCACCCGCGTTATTGTCTGGGAGTTACGCCTGCCCATTGCCTTAATGGCGATCGTGGTCGGAATGGCGCTCGGTCTGGCGGGGGCAGAGATGCAAACCATCCTCAATAACCCGCTCGCCAGCCCGTTTACCCTCGGGGTCTCCTCCGCCGCGTCATTTGGTGCCGCTCTGGCTATCATTCTTGGCCTGGGTATTCCGGGTATTCCCGATCAGTGGGTTATCTCGGTTAACGCCTTTGTTTTCGCCCTGCTGGCCTGCTTTATTCTTGATGGCATTAGCCGCTGGACACGGGTGGCGACCTCCGGCGTAGTGCTGTTTGGCATTGCGCTGGTATTTACCTTCAATGCGCTGATCTCCATTCTGCAATTTGTGGCCAGCGAAGATACATTGCAGGGGCTCGTCTTCTGGACCATGGGCAGTCTGGCCCGTGCCTCATGGGACAAGCTCGCAATTCTGAGCATCGCCCTGCTTCTCATCGTTCCGCTGTCGATGAAAAATGCCTGGAAGCTTACCGCCCTGCGTCTGGGGGAAGACCGGGCAGTCAGTTTTGGTATCAATGTGCGTCAACTGCGTATGGCGACGCTGCTGCGTATCAGCATCATCTCCGCGCTGACCGTGGCCTTTGTTGGGCCTGTTGGCTTTATTGGCCTGGTGGCGCCGCATATCTCGCGAATGCTGTTTGGTGAAGACCACCGCTTTTACCTGCCCGGCAGCATGTTGATTGGCGCACTGGTACTCTCACTGGCGTCCGTGTTATCGAAGAACATTGTCTCCGGCGTCATCATTCCCGTCGGTATTGTTACCTCCCTGGTCGGCGTCCCCTTCTTCCTGAGCATCATCATTCGCCATCGGGGGAATATATGACCGACGGACTGCGCATCCATGCCCTGCATACCGGCTATCGCAAAAAGAAAATTATCGACGGGCTAACCACCCCGATGCTGCCACGCGGGCAAATCACCGCCCTGCTGGGGCCGAATGGCTCCGGCAAGTCCACCCTGCTACGTGCGCTTGCCGATCTCAACCCGGCCCAGGGACAACTGTGGCTGAATGGCGAAGATTTAATGGCCCTCTCCCCGGCAAAGCGGGCGCAAAAGGTGGTTTATCTGCCGCAATCCTTGCCGCAGGGCGTGCATCTGCATGCGCTGGAGTCGATTATCGTCGCCCGACGCGCCAGCGGCTTCTATGGCGGCGATAACGTCGAACAGGAAGCCTACGACATTCTGCATAAGCTCGGCATTTCGCACCTGGCGATGAGCTTTTTAGACCAGCTTTCCGGCGGACAAAAACAGTTGATTGGCCTTGCCCAGTCACTGATTCGCAAACCGGACCTGCTGCTGTTAGATGAGCCGCTGAGCGCACTCGATCTGAACTACCAGTTCCACGTAATGGACATCGTCGCCCGCGAAACGCGCCTGCGTAACATCGTGACGGTGGTGGTGATCCATGACATCAATATTGCGCTGCGCCATGCCGAATATGCGGTGATGTTAAAAAACGGCGCGCTGGTTGCCAGCGGCATTCCAGGCGAGGTTGTCACGCCCGCGAACCTGGCGGCAGTCTACGGGGTAAAAGGCCGGGTCGAATATTGTTCGCAGGGATTACCACACGTGGTGGTCGATGGATTAACAACCTAAAACAGTCATAAGACGGGAAAGAGATGAATCTGAAAAAGACAATCATGGGGATCGCGCTGATCTTTGCCCCCCTGCTGGCGATGGCGCAAAACTGGCCGGTCACGGTGACGGATCTGGATAACCGCAGCGTCACAATCCCTAAGGAGCCGCAGCGCATCATCCTGCAGGATGGCCGCGATATCCTGGCACTGGCGCTGCTGGAGCGCGACAACCCCTTTGCCAAAGTGGTGGCGTGGAACAACCTGCCGAAAAAACAGGATACGGAAACCTGGAACGTCCTTAAGCGCAAATGGCCGGAAGCCGGGAAGATCCTGGACATGCAGTTTTCGGATCAAGGGAATGTCGATCTGGAGACCATCATCTCGCGCCATCCGGATCTGATGATTGCCCAGCTCCGCGCTAAACCGTCCCTGGTACAAAGCGGTGTGCTGGCAAAACTGGAGGCACTGCATGTACCGGTGGTGTTTGTCGATTACGAACTGCATCCGGTAGAAAACACCCTGCCAGGTATCGCGCTGCTCGGTAAAGTGCTCGGCCAAAATGAGCGCGCGCAACAGTACATCACTTTCTATCAGCAACGTCTGGATATGCTGCATCAGCGTCTGGCCAACACTCACAAAAAACCGCTGGTGTTTATCGAACCGATCGCGGGTGTCGCAGGGCTGGATAATGGTTGCTGCTTTACCCATGCCCATAATGGCTGGGGTGGTCTGGTCGAAGCGGCGGGCGGTGTGAACATTGGTTCACAACTGCTGCCAGGGGCAACCGGTAATGTGTCAGTGGAAAAAATCATCTCCATGAACCCGGACTACTACCTGATGACCGGTTCAAAACGCCCGGGCAAAGGAACGGCGATCATTCCGTTCGGCTACAACGTGAACGAAAAAGAAGTGGCTGCCGCCTTCAATGCCTTACTGGCACGCCAGGGGGTCAGCAGCATTCCTGCCGTTACTCAGGGTCATACCGGCGCGCTCTATCACCACTTCTACAATAATCCGTACAACATTATCGCGATTGAAACGTTAAGTAAGATCTTCTACCCGGAACTGTTTAAAGACATCGATCCGCTGGCGGATTATCACACTATCATCAAGGACTTCACCCAGCTCCCGGATGACAATATCGTCCTGAGCTACACGCCTTCGCACTAATCTTTCTCAGCGCCATCGTCCGATGGCGCTTTCTTTCCAAACGCGCGCTCAGCGCATGGATTTCGCCAACGCCGGGCTCTCGGTAGAGACCAGGTTCTGGCGCAGCCATAACCCCAATCCCAGACCAATCAGCGACAGCGCCAGTACATACCAGGCGGGCGCCATTGGCGAAACCCCCATCAGCATCGTCACCGCAATCGGCGTCAGCCCGCCAAAAATGGCATAAGAGACGTTATAGGAGAAGGAGATCCCGGTAAAACGCACTTCCGCCGGGAAAGCGCGAACCATCACATAGGGTACGGCTCCGACAACCCCAACGCAGAACCCGACCAGCCCATACAAGACAAAAAGCTGCTCCGGGTGGCTACCCGTCAGGTGATAGAAGAACCAGCTTGAGCAGGCCAGCATAATGCTGCCGACAATAAAGGTTTTGCTGGGACCGACACGATCCACCACCAGCCCGGCGGTCAAACAGCCGAAACAGAGCATAATGGTCGCGATACTGTTCGCCTGCAAGGTTAAGGCTGGCGCGAAGCCATACTGTTTTTGCAGCCAGGCGGGCGACATCAGAATCACCACTACGATCCCGGCCGACAGTAGCCAGGTCAGCAGCATTGAGATCACCACCGCTTTCTTATGCTTCATGACGACAGCTTTCACCGGTAGCTCTTGCGCCAGTGCTTTACGCTGCTGCATTTCGAGGAAAATCGGCGTCTCTTGCAACCAGCGACGCAGATACATCGCCACCAGGCCAAACGCACCACCCAGCAGGAAAGGTATACGCCATCCACCATCGTGAATCGCCTGCTGCGTCATGCTGGTATTGATTAGGGTAGCGACAACAGAGCCAAGCAGGATCCCCACCGTCAGCCCGGCGGTTAATGTTCCGCAGGCAATCCCGATACGGCGTTCCGGCACATGTTCCGCCACAAACACCCACGCGCCCGGCACTTCGCCGCCAATCGCCGCCCCCTGCAAGACACGCATCAATAGCAGCAACAACGGCGCAACGATGCCCATAGAAGCATACGTTGGCAGCAAGCCAATCGCCAGCGTAGGTACCGCCATCAGCAAGATGCTCAGGGTGAACATCTTCTTACGCCCCACCAGATCGCCAAAATGGGCCATCACGATACCGCCCAGCGGGCGCGCCAGATAACCTGCGGCAAAGATGCCGAACGTCTGCACCTGACGCAGCCACTCCGGGATATCCGCCGGGAAAAACAGCTCACCGACAACGGCGGCAAAGAAAACAAAAATGATGAAGTCATAGAACTCAAGCGCACCGCCTAAGGCGGCAAGCGTGAGGGTTTTGTAATCCTGCTTATTGAGGGGACGTGTGTAGTTTGACATAGCGGACCATTTGTAAAGAGGAAGTGTTGATTTCGTTTTTACGCAAACTGTAAATTAAAAATTACTATACCGTAAATAAATCAACACTCCAGTGCCCGCATGACTTAATTTAAAAAACCACTATTTTTAGGATATTGTCTCGCGTCTTGCACTTTTTGGGCGAAAAGCCGCTACGACTTTGGGCTCGGTCTCAATATAAGGCCCGTCAAGAAGCTGTACACAATACGGTACACTGGCAAAAATACCCGGCACGATTACCTGCCCGTCCGCCTGCTTCACCCCTTCAAGCGTCTCTTTGATGGATTTTGGCTGCCCCGGTAAATTGAGGATCAGCGCCTGCTTGCGAATCACCCCCACCTGGCGGGAGAGAATGGCGGTAGGTACAAAGTTGAGGCTGATTTGACGCATCTGTTCGCCAAACCCCGGCATTTCGCGGTCAGCAACGGCAAGTGTTGCATCAGGAGTGACATCACGGCGCGCAGGACCGGTGCCGCCCGTCGTCAGGACCAGATGGCAGCTCATCTCATCCACTAGCTCACACAGTGTCTGTTCAATGATGCTCTGTTCGTCCGGGATAAGCCGCTTTTCGATAGTAAAAGGGGTGGTCAGCGCCTGTGCCAGCCACTCTTCCAGTGCCGGGAGGCCTTTATCCTGGTAAACACCGCTGGAGGCGCGATCGGAAACAGAAACTAAGCCAATGCGTAATGTATCCATATTCATTCCGTTCAAGAAAATAATGACTAACGGAAATGATACACGCTGAGGGGAAATGCAGACAGAGGGGAAAGTGTGGCCGGGTCTCCGGCCACACCTGAATGATTACAGCAGATCGCCGATCATTTTTTCCAGTTTTTCCTGGTCAACAGCAAACTTACGGATACCATCCGCCAGTTTGTCTACTGCCATCGGATCCTGGTTGTGCTGCCAGAAGAATTGCGCTTCAGTAATACGTTCCGGGCGTGCTTTCACTTCGCCAGCATAGGACAGTTTACGTTCGATAGCGCCTTCGCTTTCCGCCAGTTCTTTCAGCAGGCCCGGAGCGATAGTCAGACGGTCACAGCCTGCCAGTTCCAGAATTTCGCCGACGTTACGGAAGCTTGCGCCCATCACGACGGTTTCATAGCCGTGCTGTTTGTAGTACTGGTAGATTTCGGTTACGGAAACCACACCCGGATCTTCTGCCGGTGCGTACTCTTTTTTATCCGTGTTGGCTTTGTACCAGTCGAGGATACGGCCCACAAACGGGGAAATCAGATAAACGCCAGCTTCTGCACAGGCACGTGCCTGGGCGAAGGAGAACAGCAGCGTCAGGTTACAGTTGATGCCTTCTTTTTCCAGCTGCTCAGCCGCGCGAATACCCTGCCAGGTAGAAGCCAGCTTGATCAGGATGCGATCGTTGCTGATACCCGCGTCGTTATACAGTTTGATCAGCCGTTTTGCTTTCGCGATGGACGCGTCGGTGTCATAGGACAGGCGTGCGTCAACTTCGGTAGAAATGCGACCAGGGATCAGTTTGAGAATTTCCAGACCGATATTCACCGCCAGTTTGTCCGTTGCGTCTACCACTTGCTGCGCGCGGTCGCTGCTCTGTTCTTTCGCCCAGGCAATAGCGTCATCAATCAGTTTGCGGTATTCAGGGATTTGGGCAGCGCCAAGAATCAGAGAAGGGTTGGTGGTAGCGTCCTGCGGCTGGTACAGCTTCATCGCCGCGATATCTCCGGTGTCAGCAACAACAGTTGTGTATTGACGCAGAGAAGTCAATTTATCCGTCATGATAGTGTTTCTCTTTGAACTTGTTAGGGGGATGTAACCGGTCTGCCCTGATGATAACACGACGCCCTGCCAGCGCAACCGCAGACATTGCGCACGCCCGGTATGGTAAACTAGATTTATTAATTGCCTGCAAAGTAGTGCTTTATTAATAATAGCGCTGCTTATTAACCTGCGAACCGGCATAGACAAGAGGGATGTTAATGCCTGAATTCTTTTCTTTTATCAGTGAAATACTTTGGGGTTCATTGATGCTCTACCTGCTGCTTGCGGCAGGTATCTGGTTTGCTTTTAAAAGCAAATTTGTACCGTTTCGCCTGATTGGTGACTTCTACCATAATCTCAAACATAGCCGCGCCCAGTCGGGTGGACTGACGTCGTATCAGGCGCTGTTTCTCAGCCTTGCCGGACGAATGGGGTCCGGTAATTTAGCCGGTGTGGCGTTAGCGATTACGGCAGGCGGCCCCGGCGCGATTTTCTGGATGTGGATATCGGCCTTGATTGGCATGGCAACGTGTTTCGCCGAAAGCACACTGGCGCAACTCTACAAAGAACGCGACGCCAACCAGCAATTTCGCGGCGGTCCTGCATGGTACATGGCGCGAGGCCTTGGCATGCGCTGGATGGGCGTGCTGTTTTCCGTATTCCTGCTGTTGGTTTACGGGCTGTTATTCAATACAATTCAGGCCAATTCGGTAGCGAATGCCGTCCATTTTGCCTGGCATTTTAATGAGATTTACACCGGTCTTATTTTTGCTGGAATGATTCTGCTATTGATCACGAAAAGCATGAAACAGATTGCTCGCATCATGCAGTGGGTGGTCCCGATCATGGCCCTGGCCTGGGTAATGACCAGTGTCGGTATTGGCATTGCGCACTTCACCGCACTGCCGGAGATGTTCGCCAATATTGTGAAAAGTGCCTTTGGCTGGCAGGAAGCGGCGGCAGGTACCATGGGTTATACGCTTAGCCAGGCGCTCACCAACGGTTTTCAACGCAGTATGTACTCCAACGAGGCAGGGATGGGCTCAACACCGAATGCCGCCGCAGCCGCGGCTTCATCTCCCCCTCATCCTGCCGCTCAGGGCTTCGTGCAGATGGTCGGCGTAATTGTCGACACGTTTTTGGTGTGCACCGCCAGCGCGTTTATTCTTCTCCTGGCAAAGGATACGCCAACAGATAACCCAATCATTGGCGTCCAGATAGTTCAGGAAGCGATGGTAGCCCTGACGGGTTCATGGGGAGCCAGCTTTGTCGCCGTCATCATCATTATGTTTGCGTTTAATTCCATTATCGCCAATTACGTTTACGCCGAAAATAATCTCATTTTCCTGCGTATGAACAGCAGACGTAATATTTGGCTGTTGCGTATCGGGATCTTACTGATGGTGTTGATCGGCTCTCAATTGCGCATCCCCTTACTCTGGCATGTGGCAGATGTAATGATGGCGTTTATGGCTATCACTAACATGACGGCGATTCTGCTACTGTCTCCCGTCGTCACCCTTATCGCCGCCGATTATCTACGCCAGCGCAAGATGGGAGTAATGCCAGTGTTCGATCCGAAGCGTTATCCGGATATTAACCAGCAGCTCGCGCCCGGCGCATGGGATGATAAAACGGGATCGTAAATGACAATCGCAACTATTGATCAATTGCAGGCCGTTTTTTGTTACAGTCAGCGGAAATTTTCCTGCAAGGACTGACTATGCTGATTCTCATCTCGCCCGCGAAAACGCTGGATTATCAAAGTGAGCTGGCCACTACGCGCTACACACAGCCTGAATTGCTGGATTATTCGCAGCAGTTGATTAAGGTTGCGCGTAAGCTTAGCGCGCAGCAAATCAAAGCCCTGATGGGTATCAGCGATAAGCTTGCCGACCTGAACGCCACCCGCTTTCACGACTGGCAGCCGGACTTTACGCCGAAAAACGCCCGCCAGGCCATTCTGGCCTTTAAAGGCGATGTCTATACCGGCCTGCAGGCAGAAACCTTCACCGAGGCTGATTTCGATTTTGCACAGCAGCATTTGCGTATGCTCTCTGGTTTGTACGGCGTTTTGCGTCCACTGGACCTGATGCAGCCTTACCGTCTGGAGATGGGGATCCGCCTGGAAAATGCGAAGGGGAAGGATCTTTATCAGTTCTGGGGGGAGGTCATCACCAACACGCTGAACGACGCCATTAAGGCGCAGGGCGATGACATCGTGGTAAATCTGGCATCCGATGAGTACTTTAAGTCGGTCAAAACGCAAAAACTGAACGCGCAAATTATCAAACCCGTCTTTCTGGACGAGAAAAATGGCAAGTTTAAGGTCATTAGTTTTTACGCCAAAAAAGCACGCGGCCTGATGAGTCGTTACATCATTGAAAACCGCCTGACAAAACCAGAGCAGTTAACCGCGTTTGATAGCGAAGGCTATTTCTTTGATGAAGAGCTGTCCGGCAAGGGCGAATTGGTCTTTAAGCGTCACGAACAGTAAGGCTGTTGCCCCCTCTTTGAGGAGGGGGCAGATTAAGCGAAGAGATTAATCGTGGCGCCAGTCCGGCCCCGGATGATGATCATCGTGGCGATCATCATGATAGTCGCCACGGAAGTCGCGATGGTCGTCACCGTGCGGGCGCCAGTGGTTTTCGCGCCATTCGTAGTGTCTGTGCCACCAGTCATGGTCGCGCCAGTGGCCGCCATCCCAGTAGTTGCCGTGACGATCCTGATCGCCGATTTGCAGTTTTACTGCTGGCACAAGGGTAATTTCAGCAGCCTGTGCCGCCAGCGGAGCCACCATCAACAACGAAAGCGCGAAGAATACAGGTTTCAACATGGGTTACTCCTTTGTTCATCTTGCCCGTAGTGGGCCGATGTAAGGAGCTTAAGCAAAGTGATGGCGGCTTGTTATTCTCTGCAATCCTAATCTCTAAGTACGCGCATTTTATGGGAATTTCTCCGTTTTCCCTGCCATATTCCTCCTTAATTTCTCCGTATTCAGGTGTAAAAAAACCGGGCAGCGATTACGCTCACCCGGTTCTGGTTTGAGACTAAGCGGATTACGCTTTGCTCATCATCAGTTTACGCAGTTCAGCGAAGTCAGCAGGCAGATGGTGCGACAGCAGTTCCAGATCTGCGCGCTCTGCCAGTTCTTTCGGCAATGGCAGTGTTTCGCCGAGAATCTCTTCGACGCTCTCTTTGAATTTCGCCGGATGCGCGGTCCCCAGGAACAGGCCGTACTCGCCCGGATGCAGTTGATCGCGCAGCGCACGGTAAGCAATGGCCGCATGCGGTTCAGAGAGATAGCCCTTGCCTTTCAGTTCACGCATCGTCTCTTTGGTCGTTTCGTCGTCCACTGCCGCATAGCCCAGTTCGTTCAGACGCCAGATTTTACGGCGGAACAGCTCTTCCACGCGCGGCCAGTTGTTCGGCTGGCTGACGTCCATCGCGTTCGACAGGGTTGCCTGTGTCGCTTTTGGCTTCCACTCACCGTCCTGCAGGAAGCGCGGTACGGTGTCATTCGCATTGGTCGCCGCGATAAAACGCTTAATGGGCAGCCCAAGCGATTTCGCCAGCAGGCCCGCCGTTAAGTCGCCAAAGTTGCCGCTTGGCACGGAAACAACCAGCTGATTACGCGCCTCTTGTGGCAGTTGCGCCACCGCTTCAAAGTAGTAGCAAATCTGCGCCAGCAGGCGGCTAATGTTGATGGAGTTCGCTGAGTTCAGGCCCAGCGCCACCTTCAGTTCTTCATCATCAAAAGCCTGTTTTACCAGTGCCTGACAGGCGTCGAAATCCGCATCAATGGCGACGGTTTCGATATTGCCACCCAGCGTACAGAACAGTTTTTCCTGTAGCGGACTGATTTTTCCGTTCGGGTAAAGGATCACGACACGAACGTTTTTCAGGCCGTAGAAGGCATGCGCCACTGCCGCCCCGGTATCACCGGAGGTCGCAGTCAGGATTGTCACCGGCTTTTCGCCGCTGATGGTGGTCAGCATTTGCGCCATAAAGCGCCCACCGAAGTCTTTAAACGCCAGCGTCGGGCCATGAAACAGCTCCAGGCAACCAACATCGCTCTCAACCGGCTGTACGGGCGCCGGGAACGCAAACGCATCCCGAACGCGCGCTTCCAGAATGTCCTGCGGAATTTCATCACCGATGAACGCCCCGAGGATTTTGGCGCTGCGCGCAACGAAATCCATGGTCAGCATGTCATCAATTTCAGTCAGGCTGAATTCCGGCAGGTCATGCGGGAAAAACAGCCCCTGGTTCTTGCCAAGCCCTTGCGTGACGGCCTGCGCGAAGCTGACCTGTTCGTTGTGATCTTTTAAGTTATAGAGTTTCATTGGTTATCCCACTACTCGTGCACCCGTCGTGTCCAGACGGCAAATATGAACAAAGCCTTCCTGATTTTGCAAATAGTGTTTGCTCAGCCAGTCTGCCACACGTTGCGCTGTTTCCGTTTTATCGCACAACGCAAAAAGCGTTGGGCCGGAACCAGAAATACCACAGGAGAGCGCCCCCATTTCGGCGACCGCCTGACGTGCCTCATTAAACCCAGGCAGTAATTTCATGCGATACGGCTCAGCAATAACATCTTTCATCAGCTTCGCCGCAAGCTGGGGCTGACGGGAATAGCAGGCGTGAATAAAGCCCGCCAGATGCCGACCATGAGCAATACAGTCCTGACGACGATACTGCGCAGGAAGGATAGCGCGGGCCTCCGCGGTAGAAACTTTGATGCCCGGATAGGCCAGCACCCACAGCCATTCATCAAAGCCTGGCACCTGCTGGCTGATAATGCCGTTTTCCTCGATCATCAATTGCATGCCGCCAAGGTAGCAAGGCGCCACGTTGTCGTAATGCACGCTGCCGGAAATGCGCCCTTCCAGCTCGCCCATCAGCGCCAGCATTCGGGTCTCATTTAACGGTTTGCCGCAATACTCGTTCATTGCCACCAGCGCCGCGACAACAGAACAGGCACTGGAGCCCAGCCCTGAGCCAATCGGCATGTTTTTTTCCAGCGTCATTGCCACAGGAACCGTTTTGCCAATCTCCTGGCAGAAACGCTCCCAGCACTGGTAGACAATATTTTCACGAGGCTCTGTCGGCAGTTTGCTGGCAAAACGCCCCAGATTTTTCAGGCTAAAACTGTCCGCCGCCTCAACTGAGACATTATCACCCAACAGCGTGCCATCTATCGGCGTCACCGCGGCGCCCAACACATCAAAACCCACGCTCATATTGGCGCTGGAGGCCGGAGCATATACTTTCACCATCTTAAACTCCCAACTTCCAGGACAGCGTACGCAGCAAGTCTGCAAACACCCCTGCCGCAGTAACATCATTGCCCGCACCATAACCACGCAGGACCAGCGGCAGCGGTTGGTAATAGTGGCTATAAAACGCAAGGGCGTTTTCGCCGTTTTTCACTTTAAACAGTGGATCGTTACCGTCCACTTCGGCAATTTTCACCCGACAGGTGCCATCTTCTTCGATGTTGCCAACGTAGCGCAGCACTTTGCCTTCATCGCGCGCTTTCGCCACACGATCGGCGAAGTGATCATCAAGCTGCGGCAGACGCGCCATAAAACTTTCAACGTCACCGCTGTCGTCGAATGTAGCTGGCAACACAGGCTCAATCACAATATCGGAAAGCTCCAGCTCACGCCCGGTTTCACGAGCCAGGATCAGGAGCTTACGCGCCACGTCCATACCGGAAAGATCGTCACGCGGATCAGGTTCGGTGTAACCCATTTCGCGTGCGATCTTAGTCGCATCTGACAGGCTCATCCCTTCATCGAGTTTACCGAAAATAAACGACAGCGAGCCAGAAAGAATGCCGGAGAAACGTTGTAACTCATCACCCGCATTGAGCAGGTTTTGCAGGTTTTCGATAACCGGCAAGCCCGCACCCACGTTGGTGTCATAGAGGAACTTACGGCGTGATTTCGCCGCCGCATGGCGCAACTGATGGTAGTAAGCCATCGACGAGGTGTTGGCCTTTTTGTTGGGCGTCACCACATGGAAACCTTCGCGCAGGAAGTCGGCATACTGATCGGCCACTGCCTGGTGTGACGTACAATCTACAATAACCGGGTTCAGCAGGTGGTATTCCTTCACCAGACGAATCAAACGGCCCAGGTTGAAAGGCTCTTTGGCCTCGGCAAGCTCAGACTGCCAGTTTTCCAGATTTAACCCGTGTACGTTGGTAAGCAACGCTTTCGAGTTTGCCACGCCGCAGACGCGCAAATCGATATGTTTACTTTTGAGCCATGCCTGCTGACGCTTAAGCTGTTCGAGCAGCGCACCACCAACACCGCCCACGCCAATCACAAACACTTCAATAACCTGGTCGGTATTGAACAGCATCTGGTGGGTGACGCGTACACCCGTAGTGGCATCATCGTTGCTCACCACGACAGAAATCGAACGCTCGGAAGATCCTTGCGCGATCGCCACGATGTTGATATTAGCGCGCGCCAGTGCAGCAAAGAATTTCGCGGAAATACCACGCAGAGTACGCATGCCGTCACCCACGACAGAGATGATAGCCAGACGCTCCATCACGGCCAGCGGCTCCAGCAATCCTTCTTTCAGTTCCAGATAAAATTCATCGCCCATTGCACGCTGCGCGCGGACGCAATCGGATTGCGGTACACAGAAGCTGATGCTGTATTCAGAGGAGGACTGGGTAATCAGCACGACAGAAATACCCGCACGCGACATCGCGGCAAACACGCGCGCCGCCATGCCAACCATGCCTTTCATCCCCGGACCTGAAACACTGAACATCGCCATGTTATTCAGATTGGAAATACCTTTGACCGGCAGGCCATCCTCATCAGAGGTGGCGCCAATCAGAGTACCAGGTGCCTGCGGGTTACCGGTATTTTTAATGAGGCAAGGGATCTGGAACTGAGCGATAGGGGTAATGGTACGCGGGTGAAGCACTTTCGCACCGAAGTAGGAGAGTTCCATCGCTTCCTGGTACGACATGGATTTCAGCAGACGGGCATCCGGCACCTGGCGTGGATCACAGGTGTAGACGCCGTCAACATCGGTCCAGATTTCGCAACAATCCGCACGCAGGCAGGCAGCCAGAACCGCAGCGGAGTAATCAGAACCATTACGCCCCAGAACAACCAGCTCACCTTTTTCGTTTCCGGCAGTGAACCCTGCCATCAACACCATATGGTCGGACGGGATACGGCTGGCGGCGATGCGGCGCGTTGACTCCGCAATATCCACCGTAGACTCAAGATAGTGCCCAATAGCCAGCAGTTTCTCGACCGGATCAATCACACTCACCTTATGACCGCGCGCTTCAAGCAACCCCGCCATAATGGCGATGGAGAGCTTTTCGCCACGGCAGATCAGCGCCGCATTGATGCTGTCAGGGCACTGCCCCAGCAGGCTTATCCCATGCAAGACGTGTTTGATCTGCGCAAATTCTTGTTCGACAAAGGTTTTTAACTGTGCGAGGGGAAAACCAGGCTGTGCATCCGCCAATCCTTGCAGTAGCTCAGAAAAAATACGTTCGGCATCGCTAATATTTGGTACGGCATCCTGACCTCCGATCGTTTTTTCGATCATGGCGACCAGGTGATTGGTGATTTTCGCCGGGGCAGATAACACAGTTGCCACCTGCCCCTGCCTGGCATTGCTCTCCAGGATGTCGGCAACACGCAGAAACCTTTCCGCATTTGCCACTGATGTACCGCCGAACTTCAACACTCGCATGGTATTACCCCTTGATCTTTGCTCGAAAAAAAAGCCCGCACTGTTCAGGTGCGGGCTTTTTTCTGTGTTTCCTGTACGCGTCAGCCCGCACCGTTACCTGTGGTAATGGTGGTGGTAATAATAATGGTGACGGTGCTGGTGCGTTTCATGGATGTTGTGTGCTCTGTAATTTTATTCTGTCTGTGCTCTGCCTATATTGGTTAAAGTATCTGCCGCCTTAAGTCAACGAATTTTTAGTTTTCAGCTATTTTGCGCAACCTTCCGCTACGCCCGCGACTTATTGACTTATCATAGGTAAAGACCATACAAACCGCACCATTGCAGTGACTTAATCCATAAAACATTCTTATGGCAGTGATTTACTCGGCGAGTTTTTTTTCAATGTCGTGGAGCAAACGGTGCAACATTGCGGTGTCTCGCTGCTCCAGCATCCCCACACGCTGATCCAGCCAGTCGGCCATTTTCATGTCATCCGCCACATCGAGTTTTTCGAGCAACGCGCGCGCCCGCAGACGTAAAGCACGAAGCTGGTTATCATCACGTTGCGTTACCACTTTGGGAGCATTTTGTATTAAAGATGCTAATTGATAACAATAAACCATGACGGCCTGCCCCAGATTGAGTGAAGGATAATCGGCCACCATCGGCACACCCGTCAAAATGTCTGCAAGCGCCAGTTCGTCATTTGTCAGGCCCGAATCTTCCCGGCCAAACACCAGTGCGGCGGCGGGGAGCCACGCGCTTTTTTCCGCCAGAAGCGGTACCAGTTCCGCAGGCGTTGCGTAGTAATGGAATTTCGCGCGACTTCGCGCCGTCGTGGCGACGGTGAATGAAATATCGTCCAGCGCATCGGATAATGCAGAATAAGTTTTAATATTATCAAGCACATCCCCGGCACCATGTGCGACACGGCGAGCGCCTTCCTGTAAATGGGCATCGCTGTCGACAATGCGCAGATCTGTGAAACCCATCGTTTTCATCGCGCGCGCGGCAGCGCCAACATTCTCCGCTCTGGCGGGAGAAACCAATACAATGGCCAGGTGCATTTTTACTCTCTTTTTTATCATACCGACGCGCGAGCGAAGGTTAATGTCAGCATATTTCGCGTCGAGAATTTACAATTTTGTAACAGCAATCACTGAATTTCGTCTTGCCAACGGTTAAAAAAAGCTAAACTGTTGACTGGCGGTATTAACCGCTGAAATGTTAACAGAAAGTGCTTATCCCTATGTTTCTTCATGGCATTTTAATTATGAATCTGAATCTCCTATTGGATTCAACTTATTTATCAATTAATATCCGCAACTAGTTGGTTTATTGAAAAATTGTGATAATCGCTAGCATTTAGATATCAAGATTTCACCAAACTGTTAACGTGCTACAATTGAACTTGATATATGTCAACGAAGCGTAGTTTTATTGGGTGTCCCTTGCGTCTTAGCCTGTTATGTTGCTGTTAAAATGGTTAGGATGACAGCCGTTTTTGACACTGTCGGGTTCAAAGGGAAAGTGCCCACGACCAAGCTAATGATGTTGTTGACGTTGATGGAAAGTGCATCAAGAACGCAATTACGTACTTTAGTCATGTTACGCCGTTCATGTTAATTTGCGACATGTACCAGGCTGGTCAGGGACTTTTGTACTTCCTGTTTCGATTTAGTTGGCAATTTAGGTAGCAAACATGCAGACCCCGCACATTCTTATCGTTGAAGACGAGTTGGTAACACGCAACACGTTGAAAAGCATCTTCGAAGCGGAAGGTTACGATGTCTTTGAAGCGACAGATGGCGCTGAAATGCATCAGATCCTCTCCGAAAATGATATCAACCTGGTGATTATGGATATCAATCTGCCAGGTAAAAATGGCCTTTTACTTGCCCGTGAATTACGCGAACAAGCGAATGTCGCACTGATGTTCCTGACCGGTCGTGACAACGAAGTAGACAAAATCCTGGGCCTCGAAATCGGTGCGGATGACTACATCACCAAACCGTTTAACCCGCGTGAACTGACTATCCGTGCGCGTAACCTGCTGTCCCGTACCATGAATTTGGGCACCATCAGCGAAGAGCGCCGCAGTGTCGACAGCTATAAGTTTAATGGCTGGGAACTGGATATTAACAGCCGCTCACTGATCAGCCCTAATGGCGAACAGTATAAGCTGCCGCGTAGCGAATTCCGTGCGATGCTGCATTTCTGCGAAAACCCGGGCAAGATCCAATCCCGCGCCGAATTGCTGAAAAAAATGACCGGGCGTGAGCTGAAACCACACGACCGTACGGTTGACGTCACCATCCGTCGCATCCGTAAGCATTTTGAATCCACGCCGGACACACCGGAAATCATCGCGACGATCCACGGTGAAGGTTACCGTTTCTGCGGTGATCTGCAGGAATAATCCTCCTTCAAAAAAAGCGGCGCCTGGCGCCGCTTTTTTTATTTCCATATCCGTAGTTCTTCATCGACAGGAACCTGGCTTTCTACGGGCTTTTTCACCGCCCGCGAAAGGGAGTACCAGTCGAAGCGCCGTGTCAGTATCATCACGGTACTCAGTGCCGCAAACAGTACGCCTGTTCCCAGTAACAACGCGCTGTCTTCGGAATTCAACAAACTCCACATTACGCCATAGAGCACCAATAGCGCACCGCTAAACGGCAGGCTGGCACGCCAGCTTTTCATCACGCCTTGCAAATAGATACCGTTGATCGTCGCCCCCAGTCCACTGGCAATAATCCACGCCCAGGTAAAGCCGACATGCTCTGACAACGCCAGCAGGACCAGATAGAACATCACCAGCGATAATCCCACCAGCAGATACTCCATGGGGTGCATTTGCCGCCCGGTAAGACTTTCAAAGACGAAAAACGCGGCGAAAATGAGGGCAATAAGCAAAATCGCATATTTTACCGCTCTGTCCGTCAGTTGGTACTGATCCGCAGGCGTGGCGATATTGACGCTGAATGCAGGCAGGCGCCACTCATTGTCGCTGCTCAGACTCAGGACATCACGGATTTTGCTATCCAGGTTATTGGCAAACCACGTACTTTGCCAGCGCGCCTGGTAACCCGCAGGGGTAACTTCGCGTTTCGCAGGCAGAAAGTCACCGGTGAAGCCGGGGTGAGGCCAGTCCCCCATCAGCGCCATTTCGCTGTTTCTGCCAAGTGGGACCACGGAAAATGCGCCGGTGCCATTAAGACTAAATGAAGCGTTTAGTTTGATATTTTTTTGCGTAATACCCGGCGCAGTCAGTGGAACGTGGATACCCTGTAAGTCGCTCATCAGCCCCGATCCCGGCTCTACGCTGAGCGATTCACCGTTCACCTTCATCGCCCGTATTTGCCCGATCCCTCGGGCATCACTCAGGGCAAACACGACAAACGGCTCGCCCAGTTGCCTGGTATCACTCGCCTCCAGCCCGGCACGTTTTGGGTCAAACTCTGCGTTTATACTGATATCCCCATGCCAGACTTGCCCTTCGTAGATACCCACCTGGCGGTTTTCGACTTGCTGTTTCCCCTCGACCATAAGCGACTCAGGTAGCCAGAAACGGATATAGCTTTTCGAACGGCGAACCTCCCTGGGCGGTTCATCTCCCGTCGACTCCAGCGAAGTCACAACATCCGTCACCGGAATCGCAATCAGCGGACCAATCAACTTTTGCGGCCCGGCGCTACTTTGCCGCAGCGTATCGGCGACCTCATTACGGTAGTCGCCTCTCTCTTTGATTAAATTGCCAACCATTATCAGTGGGATCAGCAACAGACAAATGCACCCTGCCAGGGTGGTAATTTTCCAGAATAACGGTGATTTCAACATAGCCCCTCCATTGTGTTGCGCGCAGAGTAACGGGGCTATAAGAGGAGAATTTGAAGTTATGTGAAGTGACGGTGAAGTGTCAGTCGCGCCTCTGCGCCACCCTGCGGCAGGTTACATACCTGAATAGTTCCCTGGTGCAAACGCGCTACCTCCTGCACCAGGGCCAGCCCAAGTCCACTGCTCTTTTGTCCATTCTCTCGGGGCAATGAGTAAAACCGTTCAAAGATCCGCTCAAGGGCGTAATCCGGAATACCCGGCCCGTTATCGCATACGGTGAAGACGACATGTTCAGCGTGTTCGTGAGCGCGCAGCGAAATATGCCCGTCGCGAGGGGTAAAATCGATCGCATTGTCGAGCAGATTGCCCAATGCCTGGCTAAGCAGCCCGGCATCCGCTTCGACGACAAGCTGCCCCGCATCGCATTCCAGGGTCAGATTTTTAGCGGACAGCACCACGTTACGTTCGTCCTCAAGCTGTCGGAACAGAGCGTCAACAGGGATGGATGTTGTTACTACTTCCTGACGATTTTCGAGCTTCGCTTGCTGTAGCAGCTTCTCAACCAGCATCTGCATCCGCGCATTTTGCGCCAGGATATTGTTAGTAAAACGGGTGGTGATATCCGGCGGCGGGTTCTCATGGAGAATTTCTGCCGCGCCGCGTATGGCCGCCAGCGGGCTTTTAAGTTCATGGGTAAGCGCGTAGACGTACTGCTCAATATAATTTTTTCCTTCGAGCTTAAGGCGCATACTCTCCAGCGCCTGCGCCAGCTTACGCAGCTCGCTACTTCCCAGGTCGGGAAGAGGTAAAGGATTTTTTTCGCTCACGGCATCCGCATAGCGTGTCAGCTTGCCGATGGAACGGTTAATCCACAGCGTCACCCCAAACCCAATCACCAGAGCAATCCCCAGTAAGGCCGCGCTGGCCCAGAGCATGCGCCGCTCACTGCGTTTGATGACCGGGGCAATCGCACTATTAGGTTTGCCCACGCTCAAAACGCCGATAATGCGCCCCTGGTCAGTAACGGGAGCCGCCACATACATCACCGTACTTTCCGGATCGTTAGGATCGGAAGGTGTACTGCGCGCGCCATATTTACCGCGCAGCGTCAGCCAGACATCGTTCCAGCGGGAATAATCCTGACCTACGGCCTGGCCCGCAGAATCAAAAACGACCTTACCCAGCGCATCCGTCATGTAGACATGGTATTCGTTACGTACTTTGCGAATGCCGCTGATATTGGCGTTAATGTTGCTTTGGTTGAGCGAAGTGAACGCCTCTGCCAGCTTGCCATTTTGCGCCTGTCCGGAGAGCAAATCATCGTGCGCTACCTCGGCCAGCAGCGTGGCGGTATCAATGAGCGTGCCTTCGGTTGCCCGCCTGACGCCCGGTTTGATCTCCTGGACAAAAATCGACAACACAAACCAGGCGGCAACCGCCACAAGGAGAAAGTAGCCCAGCAACAATCGCATCCCGATACGCATTAGCGGATGCCCAGGCTGTAACCCATACCGCGATGAGTATTAATCGGTGACAATTCGCTATTCACCGCACGCAATTTGGCGCGCAGCGTTTTGATATGGGTATCGACAGTGCGATCGAAGCTCTCTTCGGCATCGGTCCAGACGAGATCCATGAGTTGCTGGCGTGAGAAAACCCTGCCCGGCGCATGCAGCAGGGTTTTTAACAGCAGAAATTCATAGCGTGTAAGGGGGAGAATATCGCCACACCAGCGAACGATAGCCGCCTCTTCGTCCAGTTCGAATTGCCCGACACGAAGAAGAGAAGATTGCACCGTGGCTTTCTGGAAGCGGCGCAGCACGGTACGTACTCGGGCGCAAACTTCCCTTGGCGAAAACGGTTTGGCGATATAATCATCAGCCCCCATTTCCAGTCCCAGCAATTTGTCGATCTCGTCGCTACGCGCGGTCAGAAACAGCACCGGCAGCCCCGGCGCCCTGGCCAGCAAACGGCGGCACAGCTCAAAACCACTGATGTCCGGCAGCCCGACATCCAGGATCGCCAGGTCCGGCAACTGCCGCGCCGCCGCGTCAAGAACAGGCAGTCCCCGCTCAAATGACGTGACGGCGAACCCATCCTGCTGCAGCATATAAATCAGCGTCTCGGCAATACTTGCCTCATCTTCAACCAGCCAGATTCGCGGTTGTGGCATCTCCATTCCTTTTTATTTACTCCACGGCATAATCGGCACCGCACTCAGTGCGTTTTTCGGGGAACCTTCCACCACTTTATCGGAATAGGTCAGATAAACCAAAGAGTTACGTTTGCTGTCATAAAAGCGGACCACCTGAAGTTTCTTAAACACCAGCGAGGTACGTTTCTGGAAGACCACATCGCCCTGGGCTTTCCCATTTTTAATCTTATCACTGAGTTCGATTGGCCCTACCTGCTGGCAGGAAATCGCCGCATCGGATGTATCCTCCGCCAGGCCCAGCCCCCCTTTAATGCCGCCCGTTTTTGCCCGGCTAATGTAACAGGTCACATTTTGCACATCAGGATCGTCAAAGGCTTCCACCACAATTTTGTGATCCGGGCCGAACATTTTAAACACAGTGTCTACTGAGCCAATCTGTTCCGCCTGCGCAGAACCCCACAGCAACGCTAATGAGGAAAGTATTAAACGTGTGTATTTCATATTGTTACCA
This sequence comes from Citrobacter sp. BDA59-3, assembly GCF_015167655.1. NCBI lineage: Bacteria > Pseudomonadati > Pseudomonadota > Gammaproteobacteria > Enterobacterales > Enterobacteriaceae > Citrobacter > Citrobacter sp. BDA59-3. The sequence continues at coordinate 694,667 of NZ_CP063427.1, read as the reverse complement.
TTTTTGAATATAACGTTGAGCGACTATTCTCGGGTTTAAGAGGAAAAGGTTTATAGATCACCAATTTACAAAAATTATCATGAAAATCAGACACAATGAGCACTAATGCACAAAAAAAACACTGAATGCTAAAACGCCAAACAGTGGTATTATCCATCCCCTGGTATCAGGCGTAAGCCGTTTTAAGGATGAGGATATTTTATGGATCAGGCTGGGATTATTCGTGATCTACTTACCTGGCTGGAAAGCCACCTGGATCAGCCATTGTCGTTAGATAATGTGGCGGCAAAAGCGGGTTATTCCAAGTGGCATCTGCAAAGGATGTTCAAAGACGTAACGGGCCATGCGATTGGCGCTTATATTCGCGCGCGCCGCCTGTCGAAGTCTGCTGTTGCTTTGCGTCTGACCTCGCGCCCCATTCTGGATATCGCCCTGCAGTACCGCTTTGACTCTCAGCAAACCTTTACCCGCGCGTTTAAAAAGCAGTTTAATCTGACGCCCGCGCTGTATCGCCGTTCACCTGACTGGAGCGCCTTCGGCATTCGTCCGCCGCTGCGCCTGGGTGAGTTTGCCATGCCGAGACATGAATTTATCACCCTTCCGGATATGCAGCTCATCGGTACAACGCAGAGCTATACCTGCTCGCTGGAAGAAATTTCCGATTTCCGCAACCAGATGCGTATCCAGTTCTGGCGTGACTTTTTAGGCAATTCACCCACTATCCCGGCTGAGATGTATGGCCTGCATGAACCGCGACCAAGCCTTGAGAAAGATGACGAGCAAGAGGTGTTTTACACCACCGCTTTAACGCCGGAGATGGCGAATGGCTACATGCATAATGCCCAGCCAGTGAAGCTTGAAGGCGGTGAGTATGTCATGTTCTTCTATGAAGGCCCGGGCACGGGCGTGCAGGAGTTTATCCTGACCGTCTACGGTACCTGCATGCCGATGCTGAATCTGACACGCCGTAAAGGTCAGGATATTGAGCGTTTCTACCCGCAGGAAGATGCGCGGGCGCAAGAGCCACCGCTTTACATCCGCTGCGAGTATCTGATTCCCGTCCGCCGTTAACGCTGCAGTTCATCCAGCGCAGGGGCGTCCAGATGTGAGACGTCTCCTGCCGTTTCCACTACCCATCCCGACGCCAGCCATGCGCTATCCTGATAATCGATACGGGAAATAGAGCAGTTACGCAAGCGCAGTCGGCGCTCAGCATACGCCGGAAGCCCCAGAATGGTGCTGACCAGACAGCCCAGGGCCATGCCGTGGCTGACGATCATCGGGCGGCTACCCTGCGGTAACTCCAGCGTGGTCGCAAGGGCAGCATGCATACGATCGGCAAGCTCCTGCATCGACTCGCCGCCGGGAATGCGCCCCCCTGCGGTGCCATTTACCAGTTGGCGACGCCAGCCTTCTTCTTCTTCGGTCAGGGTTTCAAGATTGCGCTGTTCGAGCACGCCCATATCGAGTTCACGCAGGCGCGAGTCGAGGGTGATATCGCAGCCACAGAGCTCTGCAATGATTTCAGCCGTGCGACGTGTACGTCCGAGATCGCTGGCAATAATATGGGTGATGCCCAGCGCTTTCGCGCGTTCAGCCACCTGCCATGCCTGCTGCTCGCCTTTTTCGGTTAACGGACTGTCTGAATGGCCTTGAATACGACGCTCGGCGTTCCACTGCGTTTCACCGTGGCGGACAAGGTATACCTGTAACATGCTTTTATATCCATTATACTGCGATGAAGTTTATTATATGAGGAAGGCCTTACCCGTCATGCAGACAGAACTGGTCTCATTACGGGCAGCCAGCTATTGATTATGCACCATGTTGTCGCTGCTACCACAAACCCCGCCAAAATTCGGGCTATTCTGCACGCTTTTAACGAGATTTTCGGTGAAGACGCCAGCCGCATCGATGCTATTGCTGTTGAAAGCGGTGTACCGGAACAGCCTATGGGCAGTAAAGAGACGCTTGAAGGCGCACGTAACCGTGTCGAAAATGCCCGCCACGCCTGTCCGAATGCGGACTTTTGGGTAGCTATCGAAGCCGGAATTGATGAAGGCAGCACGTTTAGCTGGGTCGTCATCGAAAGTCGCGACCAGCGCGGCGAAGCCCGCTCTGCCACCCTGCCCTTGCCTGAGGTGATTCTGCAAAAGATCCGTGCCGGGCAAGCGCTTGGTCCGGCGATGTCGGCATATACCGGTATTGATGAAATTGGGCGCAAAGATGGCGCAATTGGCGTGTTTACCGCCGGAAAATTGACGCGCGCCAGCGTCTATCATCAGGCCGTGATACTGGCATTAAGCCCCTTTCACAATGCGGTCTATCGCTGATCGTTAAGCAGCGTCTGCTCCAGCCATAAACGCAGGTCGGCTGGCGCCGCTTTCAGGCTGTTGGATCCCCGGGTGATCGTGGCAATACCCGCCCCGAGTTCACTTTTGAGTTCTCGTTGACTCATCTCTCCGCGCAACAACTCTTCGATAATACGTACGCGGGTACCCAGCGCTTCACGTTCATCGGGGGTGAGCATCAGGTTAAGTAACGGAAGATGTAGATCCTGTTCGTAAGACTGCCTGACGAGTTCAACAAAGCGAAGCCATTCCTGGTGACGCTGTTCGGCCATGGCCGCTGAATAAGGTGATTGCTGGGTCATAATATGCCGCCGTTATGCTATGTACTCGCTTGAGAGTACACAGCATAACACAAACCACAGAAATCAGTAACGACGCTGCCACTCCGCGTCCGTCAGCACAGGCCCTTTGTTGCCATTGATAAAGAAACGGTAATACGCGTCATAGGCCAGCACGTTTTTCACATAACTACGGGTTTCAGAAAAGGGGATGCTCTCAATAAAGGCCACCGCGTCAATGCGTCCACCGCTGTTGTTCAGCCAGGTGCGCACCCTGCCCGGCCCGGCGTTGTACGCCGCGGATGAGAAGATGCGGTTGTTACCAAACTGCTGATAGACATATTGCAGATAGCTGGTACCGATGTTGATATTCACTTCCGGTTCCAGCAATTGAGCCGCGTTACTGTAACCTGGAATGTTAAACATCTTCACCGTATGCGTTGCCGTGCCCGGCATGATCTGCATTAACCCACTAGCCCCAACCGGGGAGCGTGCTTTCGGGTTCCAGGCGCTCTCCTGACGAGAGATCGCCATTGCATAGCTTTGCGGAATATCTTTCCCGCTCGTATAGCGGGCATACAAGTCGCTGTAGGCCAGCGGGAATCGCTCTTCGAGTTGATCCCACAACTTACCGGCAATAGTCGCCTGTACGCTCAGATCCCACCAGTGCTGGTTAAAGGCATAGCGCGCCAGTTGCGCCTGCTCCTGCACACTGCGGCTGGTGATCAAATTGGCCCACTCGCTACGGGCAGTGTTGTCCTGATTCCAGTACATAAGCTCGCGCACACGGGACATTTCAGGTCCGTTTGCCAGCGCAGGATCGATGTTGCCCGGCGCTTTATCGATTTTCATGGTGTACTCTTCACCCAGCCGCTGGGCCGCCGCCATCGGGTAGAACCCACGTTGTTGCATGAGCGCATGCAGGATCTCTTTCGCCTCGGCGTCACGCCCACGTTCCAGCAGCAGGTCGGCCTGCCAGTAGCGCCACTCATCCTTCTCTTTTGCTTCCATCGGTAAGCGCGCAAGCCAGGTATTCAGCCCACGGCGGTCGCCGTTGCCGATAGCCATCCGCACCCGCCGTTCAACGATCGAAATGGACTGCGAACGCATGATGGCGTCATCGCGCCAGCGCGCCTGTTCGCTGGTCACGTCATTGCCCATCAAACGCCATGCGACAATGTCACGCAGCGCTTGCGTCTGATCTTCATTCAGTTGTTGCGCCTGCACCAGCGACGGGATCATCAACCGGGCATTTTCCACATCATCACGCGCGACGCTTTCGAACGCTTCAGCCGCCATCTGGCGGGTAAAATCGGTCGCCCCCGTGGTACGGGCGAAAGTCATGACACTGCCAGGATTATTGGCAAGCGTAATGATGGCAGAAGAGATGGTCTGATAATCCGGGGGCATCTGGCCCGCCAGCAGAATAACCAGTCGGGTATTGCCCGCTTTCATAGCCAGACGGATACGTTCCAGAAACGCCAGCGGGTCTTGCGTGCCGGAAGCACGCCATGCGCCAAACAACCGGTCACAGGCGTTTGGCTGGCTGTTTCCTGTCAGCCACAACTCCTTCGCCCCCTGCCAGGCCTCGTCTGCCTGCCCGGTGTTCCATTTCGCAAAGTAGTAGTTACATTGCGCTTCCGTTGTCGTGGGTTTTTCCGGGCTGAATGCCAGCAGACCACGCCAGTCTTCCCGACGTGCCAGCTCGTTGATAAAACGTGTTTTCAGCGTGCGGGCCGGCGGCAATGTGGGGTTTGCCTGAATAAAATTGGTTACCGTTACGGCGGGTTGGTTCATCAGATCATCGGTTATCTGCCGGTACTGCAGATAAGGGTATAGCGGATAGTTTTGCAGCCCTGGCATCAGTTGCGATACCACATCCATCTGCTTGTTATCCCATGCCTGTTTGATCTGAGCATAGCGATTACGTTGTTCATCCAGTGAGTCCGCTCGCGCCACATTGCTGAGGGACAGCAAACAAATACTGGCCGCCAGAAAACGCCAGGCGGCATGTTTAGCTCTCTGCACAGCTTATTCCCCTTATAAAAACGATACCTACAGCGTCATGCCGCATCATGCCTTAATGCTAACCGCGCCCGCCGTAACGCGCCACGTAATGCACACTTTTTTACCTTTCTTGTGTCATTTAACACTACGGGTGCTGCTGGCTGGGATTGAGCACGGAAAACGGCTACACTTCGCCTTTGAAAACTATCACCATTCATTAGCCCTGAATAATTCAGGTTGCAAGGCGGCGGCAAAGGAATGAATCCTGGCCGGCATCAGCAACCTGATGGATGAAGGGATAAAAAGAGGCGAAGTCCAACGTGGCTCAATTCGTTTATACCATGCATCGTGTCGGCAAAGTGGTTCCGCCGAAACGTCATATTCTGAAAAATATCTCGCTGAGTTTCTTCCCTGGCGCAAAAATCGGTGTGCTGGGCCTTAACGGTGCCGGTAAATCTACCCTGCTGCGCATCATGGCTGGCATTGACACCGATATTGAAGGTGAAGCCCGCCCACAGCCTGGTCTGAAAATCGGCTACCTGCCGCAGGAACCGCAGCTAAACCCGGAACAGACCGTGCGTGAATCCGTTGAAGAAGCGGTTTCCGAGGTGGTGAACGCGCTGAAAGGTCTGGACGAAGTGTATGCGAAATATGCTGAACCGGACGCTGACTTCGATAAACTCGCGGCACAACAAGGCAAGTTTGAAGAGATTATCCAGGCGCACGACGGCCATAACCTGAACGTGCAACTTGAGCGCGCCGCTGACGCACTGCGCCTGCCGGACTGGGACGCGAAAATCGCTAACCTCTCCGGTGGTGAGCGCCGCCGCGTTGCGCTGTGCCGTCTGCTGCTTGAAAAACCAGACATGTTGCTGCTCGACGAACCGACTAACCACCTGGACGCCGAGTCTGTCGCCTGGCTGGAACGCTTCCTGCACGACTTCGAAGGCACCGTGGTGGCAATCACCCACGACCGTTACTTCCTCGACAACGTTGCCGGTTGGATCCTCGAACTGGACCGCGGCGAAGGCATTCCGTGGGAAGGCAACTACTCCTCCTGGCTGGAGCAAAAAGATCAGCGTCTGGCGCAGGAAGCCTCTCAGGAAGCGGCGCGTCGTAAATCCATCGAGAAAGAACTTGAGTGGGTTCGTCAGGGCGCGAAAGGCCGTCAGTCTAAGGGCAAAGCCCGTCTGGCGCGCTTTGAAGAGCTTAACAACGTCGAATATCAGAAACGTAACGAGACCAACGAACTGTTTATTCCGCCAGGCGCACGTCTGGGGGATAAAGTGGTGGAAGTCAGCAATCTGCGTAAGTCCTACGGCGACCGCGTGCTGATTGACGACCTGAGTTTCTCCGTACCGAAAGGCGCTATCGTCGGGATCATCGGCCCGAACGGCGCGGGTAAATCGACCCTGTTCCGTATGATGTCCGGTCAGGAACAGCCTGACGCCGGTTCAATCACCCTGGGTGAAACCGTCAAGCTGGCCTCCGTTGATCAGTTCCGCGACGCCATGGATAACAGCAAAACCGTATGGGAAGAAGTGTCCGGCGGACTGGATATCATGAAGATCGGTAATACCGAGATGCCGAGCCGCGCCTACGTGGGCCGCTTTAACTTTAAAGGCGTTGACCAGGGCAAGCGCGTTGGCGAGCTGTCCGGCGGTGAGCGTGGTCGTCTGCACCTGGCGAAACTGTTGCAGGTTGGCGGTAACGTGCTGCTGCTCGATGAACCGACCAACGACCTGGATATCGAAACCCTGCGCGCGCTGGAAAACGCCCTGCTGGAGTTCCCTGGCTGCGCGATGGTTATCTCGCACGACCGTTGGTTCCTTGACCGTATCGCGACCCACATTCTGGATTATCAGGATGAAGGTAAGGTGGAGTTCTTCGAAGGTAACTTTACCGAATACGAAGAGTACAAGAAACGCACCCTCGGCGCAGATGCGCTGGAGCCGAAGCGTATCAAGTACAAGCGTATTTCAAAATAAACAGCAAAAAGGCAGCGCAAGCTGCCTTTTTAATGGGAGAGGGCATCAGACCGCACAAGGTCAAAGCAAGTAGCCCGGCTAAGTGAAACGCCAGCCGGGGCATGTCCGGATGACGGCGTAAACGCCTTACCCGGCTGCTAATCCCCCATCAACTCTTTTACCAGTTCCACGCAGTGCAGAAACCGGGAATCATAATCAGGTTCTTCCACATGCCGCCATGTAATATTGTTCTCTTTGAGCATATCCACCAGCATCTGCTGGAACTCGCTGCGATCCACTGAACTGCCCAGGCTTCTCAACCCGTCGGCAACCCATGGCGTATTATTTTCCAGTAGAATCACCAGGTCGAAACGGTATTCATCGATCATCGCCTGCACAAAAGGGTGCTCACGCCCTTCATACTTCACGCAAAACGCCTGCGTAGTGACAAAGTCCGTGTCGATAAAAGCCACTTTATTGGCATATTTAACAGCAAAATCAATATACTGCGCCTGCCCCAATGCAATCTTGTCATAGTCGGAATATTGCAGCGCCATCTCATCGCCGCCAAGATGGGAGAAGACATAATCCCGCCCATACTCCCACGCGCTGGTGGTATTGAAGATATTCGCGAGCTTATTGACCAGCGTCGATTTCCCGCTGGATTCCCCTCCCAGTATCGCCACGGTGCGCACGAAAAACGGCTTCACTTCGGTCGGAATGTAATCCCAGTAGCGGAACGGATTCTCACGAATGAGCGCGCCGCTGATATTCATAAAAGTGCGTTTGGGATCGATAAGCACCGTTTCAATACCCAGGTGCTCAAGATACTGGGGAGCGTCCGCCTCTTCCGAACTGTAGATCCAGTCAGGCTGAATGCCCTTTTCATCCATAAAGGCTTTAATGCCTTTACTCCAGACATCCCAGCCATGCGGGTAAGGCTCCATTCCCTCTTCATTAAACGCATGAATACGAATGTTTTTCTGATATTTGAAGGTCTGCAGCAGCCAACGCAGGCGGTCGCTGATGGTCGGCTGCTGGGACATCGCGCTGTCTTCAAACAGTTCGCGGTCACGCTTCTCGTCATACCCCATCACAATATGCAGCTCATCCACCTGACTACAGGCACGCTGAATCAGGTAGATATGCCCGGTATGCAGCGGGTAAAACTTACCAAACACCACGCCAACGCTTTTTTCCCGACGCGGAAATTCTAATCCGAGGAAACGGTGCAGCGCCTCGAGTTTTTGCGCGCTGGGACTTTTGATTTTGGCATTCAGGAGCTGGCTCAAATAGCCTTTGGTCATGCCGCTGGCGTCGGCCACCTGCTGCAACGTGCAGCCTTTCTGACGGATTGCGGTCTTGAGATAGTCGAATGACGACACGAGTGCCTCCTGCTGGCTGAACCTGCCTGGCAGCATCAACGTGCCAGGCCTATTATGCAAAATTCCCTATGCATTTCGGGGCAGGAGGCGGGGAATAAACGCAGCCATCACACCTGCCGCCAGAAAGACGACGGGAATGTAATTATAAGTCGTCAAAGACGCTTAGTGCATCTGCGAGTTTTTTAACACCGAAGACCTGCATCCCTTCTGGTGGTTTTTTCGGCACATTCGCGGCAGGTACAATGGCGCGTCGGAAGCCATGTTTCGCGGCTTCGGAAATACGCTCTTGCCCGCTGGGCACCGGGCGGATCTCACCCGCCAGCCCAACCTCGCCAAAGACCACCAGGTCCTGTGGCAGAGGCCGGTCGCGCAGGCTCGACACCATAGCCAGCAACAACGCCAGGTCCGCGCTGGTTTCCGTCACTTTTACGCCGCCGACAACGTTGACGAATACATCCTGGTCGGCCATCTGCAGACCGCCGTGGCGATGCAGCACCGCCAACAGAATGGCAAGACGGTTCTGCTCAAGCCCGACAGCAACACGCCGGGGATTGGACATCATCGAGTGATCCACCAGCGCCTGAATCTCTACCAGCAGCGGACGCGTGCCTTCCCAGACCACCATCACCGAGCTGCCGGAGGTCACTTCATCGCCACGGCTAAGGAAGATGGCGGACGGGTTACTCACTTCCCGTAGCCCTTGTTCGGTCATCGCAAAGACGCCCAACTCGTTGACCGCGCCAAAGCGGTTCTTATGGCTGCGCAGCGTACGGAAACGAGAGTCCGCATCGCCATCCAGCAATACTGAACAGTCAATACAGTGCTCAAGGACTTTCGGCCCCGCCAGCGAGCCATCTTTGGTCACGTGCCCGACCATGACAATCGCCACCCCGCGCGTTTTCGCGAAGCGCGTAAGATAAGCCGCCGTTTCACGCACCTGCGCCACGCTACCGGGAGAAGACTGAATATCTGCCATGTGCATGACCTGGATGGAGTCAATAACCATCAGCTTCGGCTGCTCTTCATCGGCAATCTGGCAGATTTGCTCAATGCTGGTTTCCGACAACATATTCAGATTGGCAGTCGGCAGGCCAAGACGGTGCGCGCGCATCGCCACCTGCTGCAACGACTCTTCCCCGGTGACGTACAGCGTTTTCATCTGTTCCGCGAGTCTGCACAGGGTTTGTAGCAGAAGCGTCGATTTACCTGCGCCGGGGTTACCGCCAATCAGGATTGCGCTTCCCGGCACCACGCCGCCGCCCAACACGCGGTCGAACTCTTTAAAACCGGTCGAAAAACGCGGCAAGGCTTCCAGGCTGATATCGGAAAGTTTCTGTACTTTCGACGCGCCCGCATTGCCAGCATACCCGCTTAAGCGCTCATTACGCGCCACGACAGGCGAGGCGGCCACACGCACTTCGGTAATCGTGTTCCAGGCATGGCAGGCGCTACATTGCCCCTGCCAGCGGGGATAATCGGCACCACATTCATTACAGACAAATGCGCGTTTTGGAGCTTTCGCCACAGAGACCTCGTTATTTCTTCGCCAGACTGGCTGAGAGAATGCAGAACACCCCCATCAAATCAGCGTGACGGATGGTGACTTCCGCTTTTTCATTTACTTTCGGTTTCGCGTGAAAGGCGATACCTAACCCGGCGGCTTTAATCATCGGCAGATCATTAGCACCGTCGCCAATGGCGATCGTTTGAGTCGCCGGAATCTCATTTTCCTGCGCCAGACGCTTGAGGGTATTGGCTTTGTACTGCGCGTCCACAATGTCGCCCAGCACGTTGCCGGTGAACTTACCGTCAACCACTTCCAGATGGTTGGCTACCGCCGCTGTCAGGCGCAGCATCTCGCGCAGGTGATCGGCAAAGAAGGTAAAGCCGCCAGAAGCAATCGCCACTTTCCAGCCCAGCGCTTCCAGTTTTAACACCAGTTGCGTAAGGCCCGGCATCAGGGGCAGGCTATCGCGAACCTGATGCAGGATGTTTGCGTCAGCCCCTTTGAGCGTTGCCACACGTTGACGCAGGCTGGCCGTGAAGTCCAGCTCACCGCGCATGGCGCGTTCTGTCACTTCCGATACCATTTCGCCCGTACCGGCCAGTTTAGCGATTTCATCAATGCACTCAATTTGAATCGCGGTTGAGTCCATATCCATCACCATCAGGCCCGGATGACGCAGAGACGGAATTTTACCGAGCGGCGCAACGTCCAGCCCTTCATCATGTGCCAGGCGGGTAGCACGCGGGGTGAGTGAACCGGCAAGGCGGATAACCTGATAATCTTCCACACACCAGGCGGCCACGATCACCATTGCCGCGCCCAGTTTACGTTGCCAGGCGGTCAAACGTTCTTTATTCAGGGCGCGTCCATACAGAAGCCAGCCGCTACGACCCGCGTGATAATCCAGGGGCATGACCTCATCGCCACTTAAAGAGAGCGGCAACCCAGGCCACTGTGAAACGTCGTTGGGCAGGTCGCACCAGGTCAAATTATTCGGCATTACAGCTCCTGTAGGGGTATGTGCTGAGGTAAAAATAACGCATGAGGCTACCTTGTAACCAGCGCTTCTGGCAACATTAAGCCGCAAATTTTCAACAGGTGGAATATGGCTCGCGCAAAACTCAAATTCCGGCTTCATCGTGCCGTGATCGTGCTCTTCTGTCTGGCGCTGCTGGTCGCCCTTATGCAGGGCGCATCCTGGTTCAGTCAGAATCACCAGCGTCAGCGCAATCCGCAGCTTGAAGAGCTGGCCCGCACGCTGGCGAAACAGGTCACGCTAAACCTTGCGCCACTGATGCGCGCGGAAACGCCTGACGATAAGCGTATCAGCGTTGTGCTACGGCAATTGACCGAGGAGAGCCGAATTCTCGATGCAGGCGTCTATGACGAACGCGGCGATCTGATTGCCCGGTCTGGCGAAAGCATTGATGTGCGCGACAGGCTGGCGCTGGACGGCAAAAAAGCCGGGGGCTATTTCAACCAGCAGATCGTCGAGCCGATTCAGGGCAAAAACAGTCCGCTGGGCTACCTGCGTTTAACGCTGGATACCCATACGCTGGCGACGGACGCCAAACAGGTCGACAACACCACCAATATTTTACGCCTGATGCTGCTACTTTCACTGGCGATAGGCGTCGTACTGACCCGTACGCTGTTGCAGGGGAAGCGTACCCGCTGGCAACAGTCTCCCTTCCTGCTTACCGCCAGCAAGCCGGTGCCGGAAGAGGAAGAGAACGAAAAGAAAGTGTAATCTACCTACACCCTACGGATTTCACGTTGCAGCCCGCGCAGTAGCAACGTGAAAAACGGCGCTTTTTCAGGAAAGGAAATCTGCCATGTCCACACTGCGTCTGCTTATCTCTGATTCTTATGATCCCTGGTTCAACCTGGCGGTGGAAGAGTGTATTTTCCGTCAGATGCCCGCCACCCAGCGGGTACTTTTTCTCTGGCGTAACGCCGATACGGTAGTTATCGGGCGGGCACAGAACCCGTGGAAGGAGTGCAATACCCGGCGCATGGAAGAAGACAATGTGCGTCTGGCGCGGCGCAGTAGCGGCGGCGGCGCGGTGTTCCATGATTTAGGCAATACCTGCTTCACCTTTATGGCAGGCAAGCCGGAGTACGACAAAACGATTTCTACCGCGATTGTGTTGCAGGCGCTGAACTCGCTGGGCGTGACGGCAGAAGCGTCCGGGCGTAACGATCTGGTGGTCAAAACGCCGGAGGGCGATCGTAAGGTCTCAGGCTCCGCCTACCGCGAAACCAAAGATCGCGGTTTCCATCACGGCACACTGTTGCTCAATGCCGACCTCAGCCGCCTGGCCAACTATCTCAACCCGGATAAGAAGAAGCTCCAGGCTAAAGGCATTACCTCTGTGCGTGGGCGCGTGGCGAATCTGGTCGATCTGTTGCCGGGGATCAGCCATGAGCGTATCTGCGATGCGGTGACGGAAGCCTTCTTCGCCCACTACGGTGAGCGCGTGCAAGCCGAGGTGATTTCACCGGATAAGACCCCGGACCTCCCCAATTTCGCGGAAACCTTTGCCCGCCAGAGCAGTTGGGAGTGGAATTTTGGTCAGGCGCCTGCGTTCAGCCACTTGCTGGATGAGCGCTTTAGCTGGGGCGGTGTGGAGCTGCATTTTGACGTGGAGAAAGGGCATATCACCCGCACACAGGTGTTCACCGACAGCCTGAATCCCGCCCCGCTGGAGGCACTGGCGGCACGCCTGCAGGGTTGTTTGTACCGGGCGGATATGCTGGCACAGGAGTGTGATGCGCTTTTAGGTGATTTCCCGGAGCAAGAAAATGAGCTGCGGGAGCTGTCGGCGTGGATTGCACAGGCCGTGCGCTAGGTGCGGTCTGGTGCCCTCACCCCAGCCCTCTCCCACAGGGAGAGGGAGGGAAGAGACAGAATCACTCTTTATCGCCCAGCAGAACAGATTCCAGCGCGATTTTGATCATGTCGTTGAACGTGGTCTGACGCTCGGCAGAGGTGGTCTGCTCGTGGGTACGGATATGGTCAGAAACGGTACAGATGGTCAGCGCTTTCGCACCGAACTCTGCGGCAACGCCGTAAATACCGGCCGCTTCCATTTCCACGCCAAGAATGCCGTATTTTTCCATAACGTCGAACATCTCGCCGCCGTCCGGTGCATAGAACAGATCCGCTGAGAAGATGTTACCGACGCGGGCATCTACACCCAGCGCTTTGGCAGCATCAACAGCGTTACGCACCATACCAAAGTCAGCAATTGCTGCAAAATCATGGTCTTTAAAACGCATACGGTTGACTTTAGAGTCCGTGCACGCGCCCATACCGATGACGATATCACGCAGTTTCACGTCCATACGTACCGCGCCGCAGGAGCCCACACGGATGATTTTTTTCACGCCGAAATCGGTGATCAGCTCTTTCGCGTAGATGGAGCAGGATGGGATACCCATACCATGACCCATTACGGAGATTTTGCGGCCTTTATAGGTACCGGTGTAACCCAACATGCCGCGCACGTTGTTCACTTCACGGATATCTTCGAAAAAAGTTTCAGCAATGTGCTTCGCGCGCAGCGGGTCGCCCGGCATCAATACGACGTCAGCGAAATCACCCATTTCTGCATTAATGTGAGGAGTTGCCATCTTCAGTTCCTTTTCATTTTAAATTCTCCCTCTCCCTGTGGAAGAGGGCTGGGGTGAGGGCATCAGACCGCACCCGTATTTCCCGCAGGAGAGAGTCGGGGTAAGGGCATCAAACGATGCCCATTCCCAAATCAAAGCATATTTTTGCCGTAGTCCATGGGTGACGTACCGAAGTACGACGCAATAGTCTGGCCGATATCGGCGAAAGTTTCACGGTGACCGAGTGAGCCCGGTTTCACTTTCGGGCCGTAGATCAGCACCGGGATGTGCTCGCGGGTATGATCGGTGCCCTGCCAGGTCGGGTCACAGCCGTGGTCAGCGGTCAGGATCAGAATGTCATCTTCCCCCACCAGCTCCATCAGCTCCGGCAAACGATGGTCGAACAGCTCCAGACCACTCGCATAACCGGCGACATCGCGACGGTGGCCCCATGATGAGTCGAAATCAACGAAGTTGGTAAAGACGATTGTCTTATCACCCGCGCTTTTCATCTCTTTCACGGTGGCGTCAAACAGCGCATCCAGGCCTGTTGCTTTCACTTTTTTGGTGATACCGCAGTTGGCATAGATGTCCGCGATTTTACCCACGGAAACCACCTGACCATCTTTCTCATCGACCAGTTTTTGCAGCACGGTCGCTGACGGCGGCTCAACGGCCAGGTCATGGCGGTTACCGGTGCGCTGGAAGTTACCGGCTTTATCGCCAACGAACGGACGGGCGATCACGCGACCAATGTTGTAACCCCCTTCGGTCAACTCAACGCGTGCGATTTCGCACAGCTCGTAGAGTTTATCCAGACCAAATGTCTCTTCATGGCAGGCAATCTGGAACACGGAGTCGGCAGAGGTATAGAAAATCGGCTTGCCGGTTTTCATGTGCTCTTCGCCCAGTTGGTCAAGGATGACCGTACCGGAAGAGTGGCAGTTGCCGAGGTAGCCTGGCAGATTTGCGCGTTCGACCAGTTTATCCAGTAGTTCCTGTGGGAAGCTGTTTTCATGATCGGAGAAATAGCCCCAGTCAAACAGTACCGGTACACCAGCGATTTCCCAGTGGCCAGACGGGGTATCTTTACCGGAAGAGAGCTCATGCGCCCAGGCGTATGCGCCCACCACTTCCGCGTTGCCGTCCATTCCGGCTGCGATTTTACCGGTAGAACCTTCATGTGCTTTCACCAGGCCCAGGCGGGTCAGGTTTGGCAGGTGCAACGGGCCTTTACGACCGTTGTCCGCTTCGCCTTTGGCACAGGCTTCTGCGATGTGACCCATGGTATCGGAACCCACGTCACCAAAACGCTCGGCATCTTCTGTTGCGCCGATGCCGAAGGAGTCCAGCACCATAATAAATGCACGTTTCATATTGTTCTCCGTACGTAGTGCTTCAAAAAATAGCGATCAGATCAGTATATCGTTAATCGGTAATGCGTCGCCAGACTGTTGGCGTCTCTTTTGGCGCTTTATCGGCAATCACAATCGCGGCTTTGACCGCATTTGCCGCTTCCTGCCAGCTTGCTTCATCTTTTGCGTGGATCACCGCTAAAGGACGCTGCCCGTCGATCGCATCACCCAGACGCGCCATATCGGTAAAGCCGACGCTGTAATCGATGGTATCGGACGCCTGACGACGACCGCCGCCCATGGAGACCACCGCCATACCCAGCGCGCGGGTGTCCATCTGCGCAATAAACCCTTCGGTATCGGCATACACGGCCTTGCTGAGCGTCGCCGTTGCCAGGTATTTGTCATAGTTTTCGACGAAATCGGTCGGGCCTTTTTGCGCCGCCACCATACGCCCGAAGATTTCTGCCGCTTTACCGTTATCCAGCACCGCCTGCAATTGTCTGCGCGCTTCGGCGTCATCTTTCGCCAGTTTGCCGGAGACCAGCATTTCTACGCAGAGCGCCATTGTCACATCAAAGAGACGCGGATTGCGGTAATCGCCAGTCAGGAAGCGGACGGCTTCGCGCACTTCAACAGCGTTACCGGCGCTGGAGGCAAGTACCTGGTTCATATCAGTGAGCAGTGCGGTCGTACGCACACCTGCGCCATTCGCCACTCCAACAATCGCCTGCGCCAGTTCCGCAGAAAGTTCTGCCGTCGGCATAAAGGCCCCGCTGCCCACTTTGACGTCCATGACCAGCGCGTCCAGTCCTTCCGCCAGTTTCTTGGCAAGGATCGAAGCGGTGATCAGCGGAATAGAATCGACCGTCGCGGTAATATCACGCGTGGCATAAAAGCGTTTGTCAGCAGGGGCTAAAGAATTCGTTTGTCCGATAATCGCGACGCCCACATCTTTAATGATGTCGCGAAAGCGTTTGTCATCGGGGAAAATATCAAACCCTGGAATGGCTTCCAGTTTGTCGAGCGTACCGCCGGTATGACCAAGCCCGCGCCCGGAAATCATTGGGATATAGCCGCCACAGGCCGCAACCATCGGCCCAAGCATGAGCGAAGTGACATCGCCTACGCCGCCCGTGGAGTGCTTGTCGACGACAGGTCCGTTGAGATTAAGGTGTTTCCAGTCGAGGACAGTCCCTGAGTCTCGCATCGCCATGGTCAGCGAAACGCGCTCCTCTATTGCCATGTCGTGGAAGAAAATGGTCATTGCTAGCGCGGCAATTTGCCCTTCGGACACGGTGTTATCACGGATCCCGTTGATAAAGAAACGGATCTCTTCATCACTGAGTGCGTGACCATCACGTTTTTTGCGAATAATTTCTTGTGCGAGAAACACGGTAACCCCCGATAAATCAGGTTAAATGCAGCGAGCTAGCGCCCGTGCTACGTTCCTGTAGCCCGGCCAAGCGTAGCGCCGCCGGGGAGATCCCGGAGTCGGCGCGCGTGCGCCTCGTCCGGGCTACGATAATGAATTAGTAGCCGCTTGCGCTCTTACCGTCGCCATGGCCCAGTGCTTTGAGCAGGCTTGCCAGCAGGCTGGAAGCACCAAAGCGATAGTGGCGAGAATCCGCCCAGTCAGCGCCAAACAGTTCGTCGGCAATCGCGAGGAATTTCTGCGCATCTTCTGCTGAACGCACGCCGCCAGCCGGTTTGAAACCAACGGTTTTCGCCACACCCATATCGCGAATCACTTCCAGCATGATGCGCGCACTTTCCGGTGTGGCATTTACTGGCACTTTACCGGTAGAGGTTTTAATGAAATCAGCCCCCGCTTTGATAGAAATTTCAGACGCTTTACGAATCAGCGCCTCTTCTTTCAATTCGCCGGTTTCGATAATCACTTTCAGCAGAACATTGGCCGCTGCACAGGCATCTTTACAGGCCTTAACCAGATCAAAGCCCACTTGTTCATTGCCTGCAATCAGCGCACGGTACGGGAATACCACATCGACTTCATCAGCGCCGTAAGCAATCGCCGCGCGCGTTTCCGCCAGCGCGATCTCAATATCGTCGTTACCGTGCGGGAAGTTAGTGACCGTTGCGATGCGGATATCTGGCGTGCCCTGCTCTTTCAGCGTTTTGCGAGCAATCGGGATAAAACGCGGATAGATACAGATAGCGGCCGTGTTGCCAACCGGGGTTTTCGCCTGATGACACAGCGCGATCACTTTTTCGTTCGTGTCGTCGTCGTTCAGGGTAGTCAGGTCCATCAGTTTCAACGCGCGCAGGCTGCTTGCAGTTAAATCAGTCATTTCTCTCTCCGTCGGCATAAGCCGGTTAAATACGGGTCTGTTATTATTCTAACATTAACCCACCATCACACTTCGACACTCATCACAGTTAATGAAAACCACATTCATATTTGCAAAACCGTAATGAGACATTCATCAAATTTTTAGCCTTAACATAGCCCCATACCCGGATATTTAGGGGTGTGGATCAAAGGCGGGCTCCGTCCGGTTACTTACACTGGGCCAGATGCTCAAGGAATAAGAGGAACGAATATGTCCGCGCCAAATGATTCAGCATACCTGGCTCGTTGCCAGCAGATTGCGACAAGCAGCACCCTGACTCCCGCACAAAAACGCCATTTTCTTGCGCTTGAGGCCGAAAACAGTCTGCCTTATCCCCCACTGGCAAAAGAAGCGCGCGCTGCGCTTGATGAGGGCGCCATTTGCGATATGTTCGAAGGGCATGCGCCCTACAAACCACGCTATGTCTTGCCAGACTATGCGAAATTCCTCGCGAATGGCTCGCAATGGCTGGAACTCGAAGGGGCAACTGATCTCGACGACGCGTTATCGATGCTCACCATCCTTTATCATCATGTTCCGTCAGTCACCTCTATGCCCGTCTGGCTGGGCCAACTGGATGTGATACTGCAACCGTATGTTAGAATTCTAACACAAGAAGAGATCGATATTCGAATAAAACGTTTCTGGCGTTATCTGGACAGAACCCTGCCGGATGCGTTTATGCACGCCAATATTGGCCCTGCTGATACGCCAGTTACCCGTGCCATTTTACGCGCCGACGCAGACCTTAAGCAGGTTGCGCCTAATCTGACCTTTATTTATGACCCGGATATGACGCCGGATGACTTACTGCTTGAAGTGGCAAAAAACATTTGTGAGTGCAGTAAGCCCCATATCGCTAACGGCCCCCAAAATGATAAAATTTTCACAAAAGGTGGCTATGGCGTCGTCAGTTGTTACAACTCGCTGCCGCTCAGCGGCGGTGGCAGTACGCTGGTGCGACTTAACCTGAAAGCCATCGCCGAACGCAGCAGCAGTATTGAGGATTTCTTCACACGCCAGCTTCCCCACTATTGTCAGCAGCAAATCGCGATCATTGATGCACGCTGCGACTTCCTCTATTCGCAATCCGGCTTCTTCGAGAATAGCTTCCTGGTGGCCGAAGGGCTGATAGACCCGCAACGTTTTGCGCCTATGTTTGGCATGTACGGGCTGGCCGAAGCGGTGAATACCCTCTGCGAACGTGCAGGGCTCAGCGCCCGCTACGGCAAAAATGAAGAAGCCAACGCGCTGGGTTACAGAATCAGTGAACAACTGGCGACATTTGTCGCTAACACGCCGGTAAAACATGGCTGGAATAACAGAGCGATGTTGCACGCGCAATCGGGGATCAGTTCGGATACGGACACCACGCCTGGGGCGCGTTTACCCTACGGCGATGAGCCGGATCCCATTACCCACCTGCTGACGGTTGCCCCACATCATGCCTGGTACACGGCGGGTATCAGCGACATTCTGACCCTCGATGAGACCGTCAAACGCAATCCGCAGGCCGTCGTGCAACTCTGCCTCGGCGCCTTTAAAGCCGGTATGCGTGAGTTCACCGCCAATGTCAGCGGCAACGATCTGGTACGCGTAACAGGTTATATGGTGCGCCTGTCGGACCTGGAAAAATTCCGTGCCGAGGGGTCACGCACCAACACGACCTGGCTTGGAGAGGAAGCCGCCCGAAATACCCACATCCTTGAAAGACAAGCGCGCGTGGTCAGCCATGAACAGCAGATGCGCTTCAACACGCAACGTGATTCAGATTGAATCAAGGCACCATGATGGAGAAGCCTGAGCGTATCAATACAGGATGCGCTCAGACTTCGAAGGGACAGCTAAACAGCTAACAAGGAGACAGCACGAAGGATGAAGTGTTTAGTCAGTAAGATTATCCCGTTCTCCTGCGTCGATGGGCCAGGCAGCCGTCTGGCGCTGTTCTTACAGGGCTGTAATTTGAATTGTAAAAATTGCCATAATCCGTGGACGATCGGACGCTGCAACCACTGTGCACAATGTGTTCCCGCCTGTCCGCATAACGCCTTAACACTGCTTGATGGACGGGTTAACTGGGATGCCAGCGCCTGCCAGCAGTGCGATACCTGTTTACATCTCTGCCCACAGCAGTCCACGCCCATGGCGCAAACGCTCAGTGTGGAAGAGGTGCTGGCCCACGTCCGCAAAGCGGCAATGTTTATCGAAGGGATCACCGTCAGCGGCGGCGAGGCAACGACACAGTTGCCGTTTCTGGTTGCGCTGTTCAGTACGCTCAAAGCGACACCGCCGCTTCAACACTTATCCTGTCTGGTCGACAGCAACGGTCTGCTTAGCGAAACGGGTTGGCACAGACTTCTGCCAGTCTGTGACGGGGCGATGATCGATCTCAAAGCCTGGGGTAGCGACCATCATCGATTTCTGACCGGGCGCGATAATGCGCAGATAAAGTCCAGCATCCGTCTTCTGGCGGCGCATCAGCGGCTGGCGGAGTTACGTTTATTGGTCATCCCCGACCAGTGTGATTACCTGCAACACATTGATGAGTTGTGTGAATTTATCGGCGAGTTAGGGGATGTGCCGGTGCGTATTAACGCCTTTCAAACCCATGGCGTGTATGGCGAAGCAAAACAGTGGCGTAGCGCCACCGCCGGGGATGTGGAACCGCTGGCGCAGGCGCTGACTGCCCGAGGCGTGAACACCGTGATCCTGCCGGCGTTGTATCTGTAAATCAGCTTAACGAAAACGTGGCGTGGGTATTGTCGAACAGCGCCTGAGCAATCACGTCTGGCGCTTCCGGGCGTAATTCACAGAGGGTGTCAAAGACCCGAGCCGCCTGTTCCGGGCGATTAGGCTGGCCCTGAAAACCGTTTAATGGCATATCCGGGGCATCGGTTTCCAGCAACAGAGCGTTTAGCGGCAAATGCGCCATCACTTCACGGGTCTTGCTGGCGCGCGGGTAGGTAATGGTACCGCCAACGCCAATTTTATATCCCAGGCTGATAAAACGTTCCGCCTGCTGCAGGCTACCGGCAAAGCCATGTACCACCCCCGTTCGCGGCAGGTCATGACGTTTAAGGTGCATCGCCAGCTTGTCGTGCGTGCGGCGCGAATGCAGGATCACCGGCAGATCAAAGCGCTTTGCCAGCTTAAGCTGCGCATCCAGCACCGCCTGCTGACGTTCAAACTGCGGATCATCACGATACAGATCCAAACCAATCTCGCCAATCGCCACCACCTTCTGCGGACGGGTTGCGAGCAGTTGCTCAAGGCGCTCCAGGCAGCTCGGCGTATGCTCTTCAATGACGATCGGATGCAGTCCCAGCGCGGCATAGAGTGCCGGATAATCCCCGGCAAGTTTGATAACGCGGGCAAAGTACTGTGAGCCAATCGCCGGGACGATAATCCGTTCGACCCCAACGGCGCTGGCGCGGGTAATACTGTTCGATTCATCATCCTGAAAGGGGGGAAAATCGAAGTGACAGTGAGTATCGATAAAGCGGAATGTCACGCAGTATCCTCGTTATTAAAAGGCAAATCGTTGGCCTGAACGGCGCTGACAAGCGGCGTATCGACCGCATCGTTGGCGACGGCGGCTGGCGGCACCACGATGGTGGCAGAAGTCGTGGCCACGCGCGGCGCATGACGAATTAATGGCGGCTTTTCTGCCAACAGCTTACCCACCGTCGCCAGGAAATAACGCCCGCAGAGTCTTCCCAGTTTGTAATCATCCCGCAGCGCAGGTAGGCGGCTTCCCAGCGCCATGCTGTGCAGAAGCTTCGGCGGGTAGATTTCAAAAATGCGCAACTTACCGGGCGGTGCTTCGATAAATTTCTGCGTCGCCGAATAGGTCTTCTCATGATGCTGAACGAGATTAACGAAAGGCTGCAAGCTGCTTTCCCCCAGCCAGCGTTCCATTCGCTTAAACCATTGAGGGGTGTAATACATTTGCGACGGCACGGTGCGGATAACCACAATGGTCTTCGCCCCGCGTTTCGCCGCTTCCTGAACAGGTATAGCGTCGCTGACGCCGCCATCAAGGTAATTGACGCCGTTAAGGGTAACGCCCGGACGATAGAACCCGGGAATAGCGCTGGATGCGCGAATGATATCCAGCCAGGAACGACTGTCGGGGGAGAAGTATTCCGGCGTGTAGTCATCCTGACGGCAGGCGCACATATAGAAGGCTTTGCCTGTATCAAAGGCTCGCGCGGCGTAGTCCATCGCCAGCGGCATCTGACTTGAGGTAGAAGAAATAAGCCAGTCCAGATCGATCAGGTTGCCGCCACGCACGAAACGTACGGGATCAAAGAAGTCGCGAGTGGTTGTGTAGCGCATAATAACCTTACGCGCATAACCGGGCTGATTACACAGGTATGCCGACAGGTTTTGCGCCCCGGCGGAGGTCCCAAGAAAAAGGTCAAAGGGGTTAAAGTCAGCGCGCATGAACTCATCCAGTACGCCGGCCGTAAAAATGCCCCGCTGACCGCCTCCCTCACATACCAGAGCGAGTCGGCCTGGGCGAAATGGCGTTAACGCCAGTGGCGCAATGTTGCCAAGCGTTACCGGAATATATTGCCCCACCCTGCTTTCCTTTCGATGTTAGGTTTTAACAAAGTAACGCAATTTTCCCCTCGTAGAAACAATGAAAGCCAGTCACGAGGACTGGCTTGATGATTCGTTTAAGAGGGTAGCTCGCGCTACGGGCGTCTGCGGCCCATAAACAGGCTGACGAGGAACAGAATGATACCGACGATAAAGACAATTTTCGCGGCACCCGCTGCCGTACCTGCCAGACCACCAAAGCCCAGAGCGGCGGCAATTAACGCGATAACCAGAAATATAATGCCCCAACGAAACATAAGACTCTCCTTAACCATAGTTAATGTCGACCGCTAATGTGAGCGCTCAGGATGCTCACTGGCGATATTTTCCAGGTGCGTTCTACTGACTCCCGGCAAAGCGCCGGGATTGCACATTTCAGGAATTCGTTACTTAGCTTTCAGATCGTTTTTCACACTTTTGACGCCATCTACCGCTTTAGCGATACTTTCGGCCCGCTCAATTTGCGCCTGTGAATCTACGGTACCGGACAACTGTACAACGCCATCGGTCGTTTCAACTTTCACCTTACGGGAAGGAACGATGTCGTCGGCCAGCAATTTTGCTTTGATTTCACTGGTAGTCGCGGTGTCGCCGGCATAGCCTTTCGCAGAGGTGTTTTTACCATCACGAACATGGAGTTTGTCGCTTACTGAAGCAACGCCTTCCACCCCTTTCGCGACGGTTACCGCCTGCTCTGCCTGTGCCTGGCTTTCAACGAAGCCACTCAACGTCACCACTTTTTTCTCAGTTTTTACGGAGATATCGGTACTCTTGATATCTTCGTGATCGACCAGCGCTGCTTTGACTTTCGCCGTAATCGCGCTGTCATCCATGAAATTACCGACTTTATTCATAGAGCTATCGATTTTTTGCCCTGCGTTATCGGCCGCGTTTTGCGCCTTATTGGTCGTCGTGTTTTCCGCCATTACGGAACCACTTGCCAGGGTAGAACCCAGCACGACAGCCAGCAGAGTTTTCGAAATCTTCAGTCTTGTCATCGTCATCGATCTATATCCTGTTGGTTTGCCCACAATTTGGGCGGTAAGCAGCAATGAAGGCCGCTTTTCCTGCTGTGGTGAATCACCAGTCTGACAAATCAATAAGTTAGGTTATTAACGCTAACTCATTAGACTTAAGTCAGTAATTAATATTATGTAATGCCTATTTTCCTGAACAAAAAACCGCTAAACACGCATTGAATAGGATTTATATCCAGTCAAAATGTCATTACTTTGTTAAATATAGAACACAATCGCAGAAACGCTTGCGAAAGCGCTTAAAAAGTGACCAGAGAAGAGGGAAATGCGGCTATTTAAGAACTTTCCGCAAGGGGCTAAAAAGACAGGTAAAGTGACGGAGCACGGCGTCTGCCGCGCTCCGTAGAGGAGATTAGTGTTCGCGGGTCTGGTGGAACTGAACGTCGGGGTAACGCTCACGCGCCAGGTTCAGGTTAACCATCGTTGGGGCAATGTATGTCAGGTTATCGCCGCCATCGAGCGCCAGTTGTACTTCGTTTTTGCGTTTGAACTCTTCAAATTTCTTCACATCGCTGCACTCCACCCAACGGGCGGTAGCGACGTTAACGGACTCATAGACCGCTTCCACGTTGTATTCGCTCTTAAGACGCGAAACGACAACGTCGAACTGCAGCACGCCGACTGCACCGACGATCAGATCGTTGTTAGCGATGGGACGGAAGACCTGAACCGCACCTTCTTCTGACAACTGAACCAGACCCTTGAGCAGTTGTTTTTGCTTCAACGGATCTTTCAGACGAATACGGCGGAACAGTTCCGGCGCGAAGTTCGGAATACCGGTGAACTTCATCATTTCACCCTGCGTGAAGGTGTCGCCAATCTGGATGGTGCCGTGGTTGTGCAGACCAATGATATCGCCCGGATAAGCCTCTTCAACGTGCGAGCGATCGCCAGCCATAAAGGTTAACGCATCAGAGATCACCACATCTTTGCCAAGACGAACCTGACGAAGCTTCATGCCCTTTTCATATTTACCCGATACCACGCGCAGGAAGGCCACACGGTCGCGGTGTTTCGGGTCCATGTTGGCCTGAATTTTAAAGACGAAGCCGGAGAATTTCTCTTCCGCCGCTTCCACTTCACGCGTGTCCGTCGCGCGCGGCATCGGCGCAGGGGCCCATTCCACCAGGCCATCCAGCATATGGTCAACGCCAAAGTTACCCAGCGCGGTACCAAAGAAGACCGGCGTGATTTCACCTGCCAGGAAGAGGTCTTTATCGAACTCGTTAGAGGCCCCCTGAACCAGTTCCAGCTCGTCGCGCAGTTGCTGCGCCAGATCTTCACCGACAGCGGCGTCAAGATCCGGGTTATTCAGCCCTTTAACGATGCGGACTTCCTGGATCGTATGGCCTTTACCGGTCTGGTAGAGATAGGTTTCATCTTTATAGAGGTGGTAAACGCCTTTGAACAACTTACCGCAGCCAATCGGCCAGGTGATCGGCGCACAGCCGATTTTCAGCTCGTTTTCCACTTCATCCAGCAGCTCCATCGGGTCACGGATGTCACGGTCGAGTTTGTTCATAAAGGTGATGATAGGCGTATCGCGCAGACGGGTAACTTCCATCAGCTTGCGGGTCCTGTCCTCAACGCCCTTTGCGGCATCGATAACCATCAGACAGCAGTCAACCGCCGTCAGCGTACGGTAGGTATCTTCGGAGAAGTCTTCGTGCCCGGGAGTATCGAGCAGGTTGACCAGACAGTGATGGTAAGGGAACTGCATCACAGAGGTGGTGATAGAGATACCACGCTGCTTTTCCATCTCCATCCAGTCAGATTTTGCATGCTGGTTAGAGCCGCGACCTTTAACCGTACCGGCAGTCTGGATAGCCTGTCCGAACAACAACACTTTTTCTGTGATCGTGGTTTTACCGGCATCGGGGTGCGAGATGATGGCGAACGTGCGTCGCTTCGACACCTCTTGT
Source organism: Citrobacter sp. BDA59-3 (assembly GCF_015167655.1). Classification (NCBI taxonomy): domain Bacteria; kingdom Pseudomonadati; phylum Pseudomonadota; class Gammaproteobacteria; order Enterobacterales; family Enterobacteriaceae; genus Citrobacter; species Citrobacter sp. BDA59-3. The sequence goes on along the minus strand of NZ_CP063427.1, from coordinate 670,284 downwards.
AAATAAGGAGACAACGTCATAGTAAAATTCTTCTGTGAAAATGCGCGGCCTCGGCCACACTATGAAATTCGAAAAATGCGGCTATTGTACTCAACGGCTGAGTGCAGACAATTAATGTTTACACAGGAGTTGCTCCAGTTCGGTTAACGATGTCACGGTCCAGGTCGGGTTGATCCCCTCGGGCAACGCGCGACCGTTAGCGTTCAGCCAGCAGGTGGAAAGCCCCGCATTAATGCCGCCCAGGATATCCGATTCAGCGGTATCGCCAACCATCAACACCCGCGAGCGGTCCGGGTTTTGTGCCTGTTCCAGCGCGTAGTCGAAAATACGCGGATCGGGTTTCGCCACGCCGACCTGCTCAGAAATCACCAACAAATCAAAATAGTCGCGAAAACCGGTACGTTCCAGACGCGTCTGCTGCAATGCGGTAAAACCGTTGGTGATAATGCCAAGCTTCACTTTCCCTTTTAACGCCGACAGGAGCGAAACCGCCCCCGGCAAAGGTGCGCAAATCTCTGCCATCGCATTGAGAAAGGCGTTGTTCAGGTCGCCTGGCGCAACGCGCAGACGCTCCGCCCATCCCTGAAAGCGCTGATGCTGTAATTGTAGTGCGGTGATGGCACCGTTCTGATATTCCACCCACAACGGTTTGTTAATGGCCTGATAATCTTTAAAATCCTCAGCAGTAAATGTCACGCTGTAATCCAGAAACATTCGCTGCAGACCACCAAACGAATCAAAGGTAAACAGCGTTTCGTCGGCGTCAAAAAAGATCCAGTCCCATTTCATTACATCACCTTTCATTTATTAAATTGGCAGCGCCATGATGATGGCGTCTTCACGTCCTTGCGCTGTGGGGTAATAGTTGCGGCGAATTGTCGCCTCATTAAACCCCAGGCTTTCATATAACGCGATGGCAGCGGTATTGGAAGCCCGCACTTCCAGCCACAGCGTCAACACGCCACGTTTTTCCAGCTCGCCGATCAGATGCTCAAGCAACTGGCGACCCAGCCCCTTACGTTGCCAGGCGGGATCGACGGCGATATTAAAGAGGGTGGCTTCATCCAGCACTACCTGAGTAATGGCGAAAGCCGCCATCACATCACCCACCAGTAAACGGTAATTAAGGTAGCGCTCGCCCTGGTTACTGGCGAAGGTCTTCTCACTCCAGGGAAACGCGTGCGCCCGGGTTTCAATCTCGTATGCGCGGGCTAAATCAGTCGTCGTGAGGGAAGAAATCGTGTTCATAATTGCAAATTTGTCGCCATAGCGCGGCGCGTGCCGCAGGGTTGCCCCGTAGTTCATCGAGGCCAGGCGTCGTTACCTGCGCCCCCTTGAGCGAGAGGGGCGAGTCAATGCCCAGCCGCCAACTGTTGCAAGTACTGTCCGGCGGTAACATCTCTACCCTGTCCGGGGTGAGCTGTAAAACCTGATCCGGACTGACGGCAAGCGCACGCAGCACATCGCCAACAAGCGGCTCAGTCAATGCAGGAAGATCAGGAGCTACCATCACTAACCGGATGTGCGCGGGTAGGGAAATTGCGATTTCCCCTTGCAGCGCCGTCGGACGGCGCAGGGACCACTGGGTGATGCCCAGTTGCTGTAATTGCCAGTCGCGTCGGGAAGTCATAGCGAAACACTCCTGTCTGTCAGGCGCGCAAATATAACAAACCCGACGAATTTTCGCCATCCGGTCTCTGTCCTCTCTCTGTCTCTATTAAAGGTATTAATAGGGTGTAGACGCTGCCAACAAAGAGGCAGCGTGAAGGATAACGTGTATAATCCCCGCCTAAGTTTAATGAGGAACCATTCATGTCTGCTTTAACTCCGGCAAGTGAAGTCTTGCTGCGCCACAGTGACGATTTCGAACAGAGCCGCATTCTTTTTGCCGGTGATTTACAGGATGACCTGCCTGCAAGGCTGGAGTCGGTTGAAAGCCGCGCCTGGACTCAACAGTACCATCAGTGGCAGACACTCAGCCGTCAGATGAGTGACAAGGCCGTCTTCGGGCTTACGCTTGACAAGGCTGCCACTGGCGAGAGCGATACACTGATTTACTACTGGCCGAAGAATAAGCCGGAAGCACAGTTTCAGTTAATGAATCTGCTGTCGCTGCTGCCGGTTGGCACGGATATTTTTGTTGTTGGCGAAAACCGCAGCGGCGTTCGCAGTGCGGAACAAATGCTGGCGGAGTTTGCCCCGCTGAACAAAGTCGACAGTGCGCGTCGCTGCGGGCTTTACCATGGGCGTCTGGAAAAACAACCAACGTTTGATGCTCAGGCATTCTGGGATGAATATCACCTGGACGGGTTGTCTATTAAAACGCTGCCGGGCGTCTTTAGCCGCGACGGTCTGGATGTGGGTAGCCAGTTGTTGCTCTCTACGCTGACCCCGCATACTAAGGGCAAGGTACTGGATGTGGGCTGTGGCGCGGGTGTACTGGCAGCCGTACTGGCCAGCCACTCGCCGAAAGTACGTCTCACCCTGTGCGATGTCTCGGCGCCGGCTATTGAAGCCAGCCGTGCAACCCTCGCGGCGAATGGCTTTGATGGTGACGTTTTTGCCAGCAATGTCTTCTCTGAGGTGACGGGCCGTTTCGATATGATCATCTCAAACCCGCCTTTCCACGATGGCCTGCAAACCAGCCTGGAAGCCGCGCAAACGCTGATTCGCGGCGCGGTGCGTCATCTGAACAGTGGCGGCGAGTTGCGTATCGTCGCTAATGCCTTCCTGCCCTACCCGGCGGTGCTGGACGAAACCTTTGGTTTCCACGAAGTGATCGCGCAAACAGGGCGTTTTAAAGTCTACCGTACCGTGATGACTCGTCAGGCAAAACGCTGATCTTTTCCGGCCCGGTAGCATTTCGTTACCGGGTAATTCCACAGCAAATTCCAGGTGTTGGTTTTTAAAGCAGTTATAAAATCGACATGCAATTAACTATTGACGAAACCTGGAAAACATCTAGAATGCGCCTCCGTGGTAACGATACTTATTGGGTATCGATGGTATGCGAAGGTGGCGGAATTGGTAGACGCGCTAGCTTCAGGTGTTAGTGTCCTTTGGATGTGGGGGTTCGAGTCCCCCCCCTCGCACCATAATCCACGTTGATATTGCTCTCACCGGGCGAAGGTGGCGGAATTGGTAGACGCGCTAGCTTCAGGTGTTAGTGTCCTTTGGATGTGGGGGTTCGAGTCCCCCCCCTCGCACCAACGAGGCGATATCAAAACAGTAAGATAGATGTGCGAAGGTGGCGGAATTGGTAGACGCGCTAGCTTCAGGTGTTAGTGTCCTTAGGATGTGGGGGTTCGAGTCCCCCCCCTCGCACCAAATATCTTACAACCTCCCTGTTACATCGTCAGCTTCAAATTCAGCGTCACCAGCATTATCCCCCCGACAAGCGCAATCCCTGACGGCAGTAAAACAAAATGACGTAATCTTTTGTGATAAAGCATCGCGGACGTTAGCAACAAGCCAATGACAATCACCGAGCGCCAGGCTCCCACGGAAAGATCCGCAAAGGCCATCACCGCGACGATAATCCCTGACAACAAGATAGCCCATCCACTACCCAGTGCGCGTTGCAACATGCTTTAGACTCTCAAAACGATAATGATAACCAATATCATATGATGGTTTTTCTCATTTGTCAGCATGCCTTAGCGAATCGGTATGAACTTTACGCATCTTCTGGTGACAGGGATTCACGAAGGTGATAAATTAAGCACCACTTAATTAAATCTAAAAAAATGCTTTTTCGCGGTAACCTTTCTTCGCGTTATTTTTCAGTTTGGCAACCAGTTCAATTATACATTGCAGATTAATAACGACTTTTTTAAATATGACACCACACTCCTGGCAATCCCTTTGTAACAAGAAATATCGCTTATCCGTGCGACTCTTCTTGCTACTTAATACCATCTCGGCTCTTTTCTCTATCGCACTGCCACTTTACAACCTGCATGCGTTCACATTGCCCGTATGCCTGATCCTGGGCTCAAGCCTTGCTGGCTTGTTTGGTCACTGGAAATTTCCAAAAAAGAAAATAAATATAACGCTGATCTCGTTTTTATTTGGCTGTATGTGGGCGTGGGATATCATTATTAAATCCGCAGCATTAGGAGATAATGGTTCAACCTATCTACTTATCGCCCTATTAAGTGTTTTATTTATTGGCTCGCTCGCTTTCTCTAATAATATCATTGCATTTATGTTGCACTCTTTACCTGCTTTCATGGGGTGCGTCTTGTTAAGCAGCGGTGAAATAACATTGCGGATTGTCTACGCTTTTGCGCTGCCCATGATCGGGATTGCTATTCAGCATGTGATTCAAAAGCGTAACGACAACTTCTCACAGGCTTTGATGTATCGCCTGATGCAGGAGCGCAAAACGCTGAACGATTTAAGTATGCTGGATCCGCTTACGGGGCTCTACAACCGACGTGGTCTGCAAAACAAGCTCGATAATCTGCTGGCGCTCGATGACGGTACGCGTTTTGTCCTACTGCTGGATATCGACCACTTCAAAGCCTACAACGATCACTACGGTCATATGATGGGTGATCAGGCGTTAATTCGCGTTTCTGCCGCCATTCGTAATGCCGTGCGATCCAGAGATATTGTCGCCCGCTTTGGCGGCGAAGAATTCTTGATCTTATTAAACAGCGTTGACCTGGAACGTGCTCGTGTTGCAGCAGAACGGATTCGTCAGCATGTTTACGACCTGAAGATCCCCCATATGTTTAATGAGAGTGTCGCGACCAACGTCACTGTGAGCATTGGCATTGCCCCGCTGGAAGATGGCGACATTGAAGACGCACTCGATAAAGCAGACAAAGCACTGTACGAAGCCAAACACCAGGGACGGAACAGTATTCTCGTCAGCAGCGACTTACAGGTCCAGGTCGCATAATTCGGCCTGTCCAGGCTGACTTTACGATAAACATCTTGCTATAGGCCTGACCTCTGGCTAGGATTGGAAATCATTATCATTTAGATTTCTATCTTTCTGACACTATGGCTTATCGTTACGCACCCGTTAATGAATTTGTGATCCGTCAGGCGAGGCTTTTTACTGAGAGCGACACCCTGGCGAATGAGGTGCGCGATATCCTTGCTCGCCTGCGCCCTCATCTTCTCGATTTCATCAAGCTGAACGAACTTCCGCCACAACAGGCGCTAACGCTGGCGGAATGGGCGCGACCGGAACATCTGCAATCACTGCTGACAACTTACACAAACCATATCTACCAAAAGCAGCCGACGCTGCCGTATGAAGGCAAACCGCTTCTGTCATTATGGGCACAGTGGTACCTCGGCCTGATGGTGCCGCCGCTGCTGGTAGCCTTATTAACGCAAAAAATTGCGCTGGATCTTTCCCCGGAGCATCTGCATGTCGAGTTTCATGAAACTGGCCGTGCCGCCTGCTTCTGGATGGATGTAGAGCGGGATGAGGCTCTGACGGCGCAGGGTGACATCCCGCGTATTGAGGCATTAATCGTTCGGGCGATGGCCCCGGTCGTAGCGGCACTGGAAGCGACCGGCGAGATCAACGGTAAGCTTATCTGGAGTAACACGGGTTATCTGATTAACTGGTGCCTGGGCGAAATGAAGCCTTTGCTGGGCGATGAACGGGTCACCGCGCTGCGCCAGTTCTGCTTCTTCGAGAAGCAGCTTTCGAGCGGTAACGACAACCCTTTATGGCGGACTGTCGTCACCCGTGATGGTGTGCTGGTCAGACGTACTTGCTGCCAGCGATATCGCTTGCCGGATGTCCAGCAATGCGGAGACTGCACACTAAAAAAATAGCGTCATGCGAACAGATACCTCACGCTTGTGAAGTTGTGCGGCTTGATGCTCTCACCCCGGCCTTCTGCCACAGGGAGAGAACGTAAATACTAAAAAGGCAACTTTCGTTGCCTTTTTGCTTTTATTTAGGCCACTTGCTGGCCTTCTTCTGCGCGTTGCGCCTCTTCCGCTTCCTGTTCCAGTAACTGTTTCTCGTACACTTTAAAGAACGGGTAGTAAATGATTGCGGAGATAACGGCGAGGATCACGACAAGCACGGCGGCACGGAAATCCCAGCCCAGCGCCCACGCCCCGCCAATAGGTGCAGGAGCGGTCCACGGAACGACAGAAATCACGCGTCCAATCAGATCCATTTTCATCGCCGCCCAGGCAATAATGGCGTTCACTAACGGCGCCAGAAGGAAAGGAATAAAGAACACCGGGTTCATGACAATCGGCGTACCGAAAATAACCGGCTCGTTAATATTGAACATACTGGGGACAATACTCAAACGGCCAATGGAGCGTAGATGCACCGAGCGGCTGCGCAGATAGCAGAACACCAGCCCCATGGTTGCACCGGAGCCCCCAATAACGATAAAGAATGTCCAGAAGGCCTCCATAAAGATGTGCGGTAACGGCGCCCCCTGCGCAAGTGCCGTCTGGTTCAGCCCCAGGTTAGTCAGCCAGAACATTTGCAGCATGCCAGACACAATCGCCGCTCCATGAATCCCGGCAAACCACAGTAAATGTCCGATTAGCACCGCCAGTAAAATCGCAGGCAGTGAATCCGCAGCCGACACCAGTGGCTTAAAGAGCGCCATAATGGCTTGCGGAATCAATACATTGAAATGTGACTGAATGAGGAGGCTCAGCGGATAGAGCGTCAACACAACCACCAGCACCGGAATCAACAGGTCAAATGAGTTTTTGATCATCGGCGGCACCTGATCCGGCAAGCGGATGCCGATATTGTGCGCCTTGAGGAAACGCATCATCTCCACACAGTACACGGCAACAAGAATGGCGGTAAAAATCCCGGTTCCCCCCAGGCTATCTACCGGTAATGTGCCGTTGGTTTTGGGGGCCGCAACCAGTAAAAAGGCCATCAGCGACAGCATGGCGCACATAAAGGGATCGAGCTGATGCGACTTCACATAATGCTTGCCCAGGTTATAGGCGATGGCCGCACAGATGTAGATAGACATAATGCCCATCGTCATGTCGAACGGCGTCAGGATACGCCCTTCATACTGCTTAGCCATATCGAGCCACGCACGGGCGAAGCCCCACGTCGTGTCAGGCGAAAACGGTGGATAGGCGAAGACCAGCAGGAAAGAACCGACTATCATAAACGGCATGGCCGAAATGAAACCATCACGGATGGCCATGACATGACGCTGGGAAGAAATCCGCCCGGCTATAGGGCTGACGTAGTTTTCGATGAAGCGAAAAATCACGTTAAACACTGCATGGTTGGCAGACATAGCGGCTCTCCTGTCAGTCTATATAATTCAGCGCAACAGCGAATGTTCTGCCGTGCAGCAATCCATTTTTAGGGTTTAAGACCATGCTGGCTAACGAACCAGCATTACAGCGAAGCAGGATACGTTTCATAGACGGCTCTTATTGATTATCGGGACAGAGGAAGTGACAAAATCAGTATTAACCCCGATGAAAAACACTGCAACCGGTTACTGAAACCGGTTTCCACGATTGTGAAGGTGATCGTGAAACGCGTGGTAACGGGATTGTTTTGACAAGATATTTACAGGGATCACAGGGTTGTGACAGATTATTGAAGGTTATGTTCAGGAGAAGAAAATGAGTTTGCAGTCTGTCAGGCAATTTTTTGCCGAACACGCCCCCGATATTGACATCATCGAGCTCAACCAAAGTACCGCAACCGTCGCACTGGCTGCTGCCGCCCATAATGTTGAACCCGGTCAGATAGCCAAAACGTTATCTCTCAAAATCAAAAACGACGTGGTGTTAGTTGTCGCAAAAGGCGATGCCCGCCTGGACAACAAAAAACTGAAGTCCACCTTCGGTGCGAAAGCGAGAATGCTCAGTAGTGATGAAGTGGTCACCCTTACCGGCCATCAGGTTGGCGGTGTCTGTCCGTTCGGGCTGGAAAACCCGTTGGCTGTTTATTGTGATGTTTCATTGAAACACTACGAGGAAGTACTCCCTGCTGCGGGTGCCATCCATAGCGCAGTGCGTATTTCCCCGGAGCGCATGGCGCAATTAACAGACGCAAAATGGATTGATGTTTGCGAGTAATCGCGACAGTGCCAGGCGAACCTGGCACTGAGTAAGCGGGTTATGCTAAGGATTGAGCCCCTTTCAATGCTGCTGCGGCAGGAACCCAGGTTAAAATATCTGCCGCATTCAGCAGCCCCACATCGGAATTCACGCCTAACTTAGCCATGGCGTTAAATTTATGCGCCCGGATGGTCTTAATGTTGCGCTCCAGATATACAGCGATCTCCGGCATCGACAAACCACGCGTCATACATTGCAAAATGGCGCGCTCAGTCGGGCTCAACGTGCGGTTTTGGCTGACATACCAGTGATTGACGACGTTCTCATTGACACGGCGGGTCTCCCCCAACAGGGTACAAATGTGCCCAAGTAAAATGGGTAATGAAGCTGATTTACTTAAAACGCCATGCAATCGTGAAGGTGAAAGACGGCTGACAAGGCGCGCTTCGCGGTCATCATCCGCCAGTACGATCCGCTGGATGCCAGGGTTTGTCAGTGACAGCGCATGTAAGCAAAGCAGACATTCCCGTCGGAGCTCTCGCATACTCGATAGCGAATAAATAACTGAAAAGAAAGGCGTCTTTTTCTGCGCTTCAACAAATGCTTTGTGACTGTTAAAAAAATGAAAGTGATATGATTTCATGACTGGCGATGCGAACAGATGGCGCAGGCCAGCCTCACTCATCATGCATCTCTCGATGACGGCAACATGCTTTTTCCCGGCACTGATTTCCATTCTGATTGCTCTCCATACGCCGACACAAGATTCAGCTCTTTAGCCCCCTGCGCACTATTAATCCATGCATACATTTCCGCATTACTCCGTAATGACAGCCGACGCATGGCACTGTTTTTTTGCGCACTAATCGTTTTATTGCTTTTTTTAAGTAGCATCGCAATTTGATTAATACCCCATCCTTTACCCAATAGACGGAATACCTTTCGCTCAGAAAGCGTTAATGACTCCAGTTTATTTACAGCCTCATCTGCGTCAAAGAAATCTGCTGATAATAAAGTCTGGCTAATTCTTTCTGCACTTTCATCACCAGCGCGAATAGCATTAATAACACCATCTACTGGTTCTCTGTCTGAAAGTAAGGTGCTACAAGGTCGCATCAGTAATTCAACGGCCATGGGATAAATCGTACGTGAAACAAAGAATATCCAATGGATATCAGTATATTGAGAAAGAAGGGAATAATATTGTTCACAGGCATTGCGCATCTGACGTTGCTCACCAGAAAGATCTGCGATGACCAGAGAGGCGCGGCGTAACTGTAATAGTGTTATCTCTTCTAAAGAGCGGCAAAAAGTTAATTCATATTCGGGGAAATGACGTTCCAGAATGTCCCCCAGCCCAACAGTCATTACGGGAATTTTACTGACAACTATCCCATATTTACAGCTTCTCGATAACATGTAACCTCCGCATCCATTCGCGAGCCTTATAAAATAAGTTATGTGAATATTTACTAATAACGCCAACCACCGTGTCAGCGGATACCACCCATTAATAAATATAAAATGAAAATATGACGAGAGTGTTTGTCAATATTCGGTTGTAACAATTAGTGATTATAAAAACAGCTTAATGGGGTGTCAATATATCTAACGGGCCAATAATGATACCTGATACGTACTCTTTAGAAGATAAAAAGAGAAACATAAATTAATTAATCACAAAATATATATTTATTGAAAATAAATACACCAGAAAAATGAATCTATCTTTTTATCTCTCATCTGGCATAGGTTTCCCTTCCCCTTTCTGAAAACGGCGCACAATCCTGCCAGCGAGCAGTAAAACCGCACCATTTTGTGATTTATTGCGCGAATCTTGATCTATCACCACGCCATACACAGGGCCTCCTGTGCTAAAAATTACCTTTTCGTGCCACGCCTTGTGGACCTTGTGCAACATTACCAGGGCTATCATGCAAGAAGACCAGTCATCACAACGCGCCATTACACGTTTGTGTATCCAATGCGGCCTTTTTTTATTGCAACACGGTGCGGAGAGCGCACTGGTAGATGAATTATCCACGCGCCTCGGACTGGCGCTGGGCATGGATAGCGTCGAAAGCTCTATCTCATCAAACGCCATTGTGCTGACCACCATTAAAGATGGCCAGTGCCTGACATCGACCCGAAAAAACAGCGATCGCGGCATCAATATGCATGTGGTGACTGAGGTTCAGCATATTGTCATCATGACAGAACATAAATTGCTGGACGCCAAAGATGTCGAAAAACGTTTTTCTCAGGTAAAACCCCTTCGTTACCCACGCTGGCTGGTCACGGTGATGGTCGGCCTGTCCTGCGCCTGTTTTTGTCGGCTTAACAATGGCGGCTGGGATGGCGCGTTTATCACGTTCTGCGCCAGCAGTATGGCGATGTACGTCCGACTGCTGCTGGCGAACCGTCATATGCACCCGCAAATCAATTTCTGCATCACAGCGTTCGTGGCGACCACCATTTCCGGGCTTATGCTCACGCTACCGGTTTTCCTGCATACGCCTACGGTCGCTATGGCTGCAAGTGTCTTATTGCTGGTCCCCGGCTTCCCGCTGATTAATTCCGTCGCAGATATGTTTAAAGGCCATATCAATACTGGCCTCGCACGCTGGGCTATCGCCAGTCTGTTAACACTCGCTACCTGTATTGGTGTCGTTTTGGCTATGACCATGTGGGGGCTACGCGGATGGATGTAATCTGGTTTTTGCTTAATCTGATACAAGACATGTTGCTGGCCGCCATTCCGGCCGTAGGCTTTGCAATGGTGTTTAACGTTCCGCATCGCGCCCTGCCCTGGTGCGCTCTGCTCGGCGCAATTGGTCACGGTACGCGCTTCGCCATGGTCTCCTGGGGCTTTAACATCGAGTGGTCGACATTTATCGCCTCGATGTTGGTCGGTAGTATTGGGATTCACTGGTCACGCTGGTATCTTGCGCATCCAAAAGTCTTTACGGTTGCCGCAGTAATCCCCATGTTTCCGGGGATATCAGCCTATACCGCAATGATCTCCGCCGTAAAGATCAGTCACCTCGGTTATAACGAAGACCTGATGATTCTTTTACTGACCAATTTTCTCAAAGCGTCGTCGATTGTCGGCGCGCTCTCAATCGGCCTGTCTATCCCCGGCCTGTGGATCTACCGCAAACGTCCGCGCGTGTGAAATTTGAGTTATTTCTTTGCCATGGTGATAATCCCCCGAACCGATTGTGACTGACGAGGAGCGGATGTGGAACACCATGGCATTTATTCACCGGACAGTTTTGACGATACCCGAGTGAAGGACAAAATTTTCCTCAGCGCGATTACACTGTTTGCGGAATATGGGCTTAATGGCGCCCGCATGGAGCAAATCGCTGAAAAAGCCGGCACCACAAAGCGCATGGTGGTGTACCACTATAAAACCAAAGAAAATCTGTATTTGCAGGTTATCGAGTATGTTTATGCCGCTATTCGCGCCAACGAAAAATCTCTCGAACTCGCCACCCTGCCGCCTGTCGAGGCGCTGGTACAGTTAGTAGAAAGTAGCTTCGATTACCACGCCGACCACCCCGATTTTATTCGCATCATCTGCATGGAGAACATGCAACGCGGCCGCTTCATTCAGCAATCGGCCTGGCTACGGGATGTCAACCTCAGCGCCCTGACGCTGCTGGAAGATATTTTGCGTCGTGGTCAGCAAAAGCAGCTATTCAACCAAAGTGTCTGCGCGCGCGACCTACATCGACTGATCAGTAGCTTTAGTTTTCATTACGTTGCCAATAGTTATTCGTTCTCCATGCTCTTCGAAGCGGATGAAGATCAACAGCAACAACGTCAGCATTATCGCCGGATGGCGGTACAAGTTGTACTGCGTTATATCTGCCCCTAAAAAATAACTTGCAATTAAATCGTGCGCTATCTATATTCAGAAACATGAAAACGAAATCAACTGAACCCGCGAATGCGCAGCTCGCGTTAGATAACCAGTTTTGTTTTGCGTTGTACTCAACAAACCTGGCGCTGCATAAGCTGTATCGGCAGTTACTGGCACCGATGAATCTGACCTATCCGCAATATCTGGTGATGCTGGTGTTGTGGGAACAAGATGACGTCACGGTGTCAGAGATTGGTGAACGCTTATTTCTGGATTCGGCAACACTTACCCCGCTGTTGAAGCGGCTGGAAAGCGCCGGGTTTATTATTCGCCAACGTTCCCGCCAGGATGAACGCCAGGTCGTCATTACCCTGAGCGAGGCAGGTCGGGAATTGCAACAACAGGCAAAAGCGATACCGAATGCGGTCATGTGCTCGTTCGATTGTGACCACAAGCATCTGATGGAGCTAAAACAGCAGCTCGAAGTATTGCGCCAACAGTTTCAGCAAGCATAAGCCCGCCTGTGGACGGTTTTATGCAACCATATATATAGTGTGCTATTTTATAGTAAACGACAATTATGAAAAGGAACCTGTTATGTCTTTAGAAAAAGTGATTTATACCGCCAAAGCCAAAGCCACCGGTGGCCGTGAAGGTCGCGCAACCTCTTCTGACGGCGTACTGGACGTCAAACTGGGTTTACCGAAAGAGATGGGTGGCGCAGGCGGTGAAGTCACCAACCCGGAGCAACTGTTTGCCGCAGGTTATTCAGCCTGCTTCCTGGGTGCGATGAAGTTCGTCTCTGGTCGCGACAAGATCGCAATTGCAAAAGACGCCTTTATCGAAGCAGAAGTGGGTATCGGTCCGCTACCGACCGGGTTTGGGATTGAGGTCAAACTCAATATCCACCTGGAAGGAATGGATGCCGCAGAGGCGAAGAAACTGGTCGATGCCGCCCATATTGTCTGCCCTTATTCTAACGCCACTCGTGGCAACGTCGATGTTACGTTAAACATCATCGCGTAATACTAAGCCGGACGGGCATTAGCCAAAGATCCGGCAGCCAGCACCATTGGGAAAACACACAGCCGGGGCAACCCGGCTTTTTCGTCTCTGCTCCCCCACGCCTCCACTGTGTTACTATGTGTCATTATGTCTGCGAAAATCTTCGCAGAATGTCTTTCTGTTATTGCCCTGTTTGAGAACGCGCTATGTCTTCCAGAATTCTGACTTCTACAGTTATCGGCATTGATGATTTTATGCGCGATCACGAAAGCGTTCTGGCGCGAACGGAAGGGGGCGCGGTCGCTGTTTTTGCCAATAACAGCCCTGCGTTTTACGCCATTACCCCCGAACGTCTGGCAGAATTGCTGGCGCTGGAGTCACGTCTGGCGCGTCCGGCCAGTGATATCACGCTGGATAACCAGTTCTATGAAGAGCCAGCCGCCGCACCGGTAAATGTTCCTATGGGGAAATTTGCCATGTATGCGGGCTGGCAGCCGGATGCGGATTTTCAACGCCTTGCGGCGCTATGGGGCATCGCCCTTGCCCACCCCGTTGCGCCGGAAGAGCTGGCGGCGTTTATTGCCTACTGGCAAGCCGAAGGGAAAGTGTTCCACCATGTGCAATGGCAGCAAAAACTGGCGCGAAGCCTCCAGATAAATCGCGCCAGTCAGGGCGGCACGGCGAAACGCGACATTAACGCGATTTCCCAGCCTGACAGCCAAATTCCACCAGGTTTTAGAGGATAACGATGAAAAACGTCGCTGAACTGATGAAACGTCTGCAACGGATGATGCCTGCCAATACTCAGCCCGCGTTTAAAAACGGCGAGGAACTTATGGCCTGGCAGAAGGAACAGGGTAAGATCCGCGCCGCCGCGATTGCCCGCGAAAATCGGGCGATGAAAATGCAGCGCACGTTTAATCGCTCAGGTATCCGTCCGCTTCACCAGAACTGCTCTTTCGATAATTACAAAGTGGAATGCGAAGGCCAGATGCGCGCACTGAGCCAGGCGCGGCAGTATGTGGCTGAGTTCGATGGAAATATTGCCAGCTTTATCTTCTCCGGCAAACCGGGTACCGGTAAAAACCACCTCGCGGCCGCTATCTGCAATGAACTGCTGCTGCACGGCAAATCCGTGTTGATTATCACGGTCGCTGACATCATGTCCGCCATGAAAGAGACATTTGGTAACCGCGATAACAGCGAAGAACAACTGCTTAACGATCTGAGCAGCGTGGATCTGCTGGTTATCGATGAGATCGGCATGCAAACCGAATCACGCTACGAAAAAGTGATCATTAATCAGATTGTCGATCGTCGATCTTCCTCAAAACGCCCGACAGGTATGCTCACCAACAGCAATCTGGAAGAGATGAACAAGCTCCTGGGCGAGCGTGTCATGGACAGGATGCGCCTGGGCAACAGTTTGTGGGTCATCTTTAACTGGGACAGCTACCGTAGCCGCGTCACCGGCAAAGAGTATTGAGAGTTTTCCACTCCTTAATCCTGACGCGGGCAGGTGTATAATGTGCGCTTTCAGGCCACCCCAGGATTACGCCATGTCCTTTGCTAAACACCTTCTCTGCGTCGCCTTCGCCGGCGGCGCATTTTTCACTCACGCCAGTTATGCCTCTTCCTGGCAGGACAGTCTTTCCAGCGCAGCCAGCCAGCTTAGCCAGCAGAGCGGTTCTGGCGGTCAGCAACAAGGTGGTATGTCCCTGTCTGCACTGACGGGCCTGCTCAACGGTGGCAACCAGTCACTCAGCTCAAGCACCATGAATAATGCAGCAGGCGTAATGTCTTACTGTGCCAAACATAAGCTCGCCTCACTGACTAACACGGATAACATTAAAAATCAGGTGTTGGATAAGCTTGGCCTGAATTCCCAGACAGAACAGCAGAAAGACACTAACTATCTTGAAGGCCTGCAGGGAATGTTAAACACCAAAAACGGCGAGCAGCTCAATCTGAACAATATTGGCAGCACGCCGCTGGCGGAGAAAGTGAAAACCAAAGCCTGTGACATTGTCCTGAAACAGGGCGTAAACTTCCTCTCCTGAGTTAAAAAACGTCGCGTTTGTCGCCCCACGGGCCCAGACGCGGCGCCTGCCTTTTACCTGCGTACCTTCCCTCTCCATACAGAAAGCGACAGCGGTCATACTTAAATCTTTCTAAACCAATTCCGAATAAATCTGTATAAAGATGACACTACAATTGCAGCTATGTTACATCGCAATTAAATTGTATCCCCAAAGGATTTATGCCAGCAGGATGCTGGTGTCGCAGAGGAATGACGGTTGTCCGAGTTACTTTCTATTGTTCTATTTCTCGCGTCCGTGGCGATTTACGCCTCTAAAGCGGGCCGTAATACCTGGTGGTTCACTGCAATATTGCTGGTGCTGGGTTTCTTTGTCCTGCTAAACATCACCCTCTACGCCAGTAACTACTTCACAGGCGATGGGATCAATGATGCGGTTATCTACACGCTGACCAATAGCCTCACGGGCGCGGGGGTGCGCAAATATCTGCTGCCCGGTGCAGTTCTGGTTCTCGCCCTGACGGCGGTTTTCGGCGCACTGGCCTGGATACTACGCCGTCGTCGCCACCGCCCTTATCACTTCGGTTACAGCCTGCTGGCACTGCTGATGGCACTGGCCTCCGTAGACGCCAGCCCGGCATTTCATCAGATTACTGAACTCGTAAAATCGCAGTCTCGTGAAGGCGATCCTGATTTCGCAGAATATTATCGCGAACCGGCGAAAAAGATCCCCAATCCAAAGCTGAACCTGGTCTATATCTACGGCGAGAGTCTGGAACGCACCTATTTCGATGATGAGGCGTTTCCCGGCCTGGCGCCTGAGCTGGGCGCATTAAAAGAAGAAGGTCTGGATTTCTCGCAAACGGAACAACTGCCCGGTACGGATTACACCATTGCCGGAATGGTCGCCTCTCAGTGCGGTATCCCCCTGTTTGCGCCGTTTGAAGGTAACGCATCTGCGTCCGTTTCCAGCTTTTTCCCGCAGAACACCTGCCTTGGCGATATCCTGAAAAACTCCGGCTACCAGAACTATTTTGTTCAGGGCGCAAACCTGCGCTTTGCCGGTAAAGATGTATTTCTTAAATCACATGGCTTTGACTATTTGGTCGGCGCAGAAGAGTTAAAAGGCGAAGTAAGCGATCCTAAATACCGCAATGACTGGGGTTTTTACGACGACACCGTGCTGGATGAAGTGTGGAAAAAGTACGAGGCGCTATCGCGTTCCGGTCAACGTTTCTCATTGTTTGCGTTAACTGTCGATACCCATCACCCGGACGGCTTTATCTCCCGAACCTGTAGCCGTAAAAGCTATAGCTATGACGGTAAACCAAACCAGTCGTTTAGCGCCGTAACCTGTAGCCAACAACATATTGCCGCGCTGATTAACAAAATCAAAGCCTCGCCCTGGTTTAAAGATACGGTCATTGTGGTCTCTTCCGATCATCTGGCCATGAACAACACCGCCTGGAAATACCTGAACAAAGAGGATCGTAAGAACCTGTTTTTCGTTCTGCGTGGCGATGAGCCACAGCAGGACACGCTGGCCGTGAAACGCAGCACCATGGATAACGGCGCTACGGTGCTGGACATTCTCGGTGGCGATAACTACCTCGGCCTTGGGCGCAGCAGCCTGTCCGGGCAGTCGCTTTCCGGCGAATTCCTGAATATGAAAGAGAAAATCGTCGCCTGGAAGCCCGATATCATTCGTCTGTGGAATTTCCCGAAGCAGATGAAAGATTTCACTATCGATCGCGATAAAAAGATGATTGCCTTCTCCGGCAGTAATTTCCGCCTTCCACTACTGGTACGTGTGTCATCAAAACGCATCGAACCTATCCCGGAAAGCGAATACTCTGCGCCGCTGCGTTTCCAGCTCGCCGATTTCGCCCCGCGCGATAACTTTGTCTGGGTTGATCAATGCTACAAGATGGCCCGCCTGTGGGCGCCGGAGCTGGTGCTTTCCACCGACTGGTGTGTATCGCAAGGGCAGCTTGGCGGTGAACAGAAAGTCCAGGCGGTCGACAAAGATCAGTGGAAAGGCAAAACCGCTTTCAAAGACACCGTCATCAGCACTGACCGTTACAAGCAAAATGTGGATATGCTCAAAATTGTAGATGACGATATCCGCTACAAAGCCGACAGCTTTGTCTTCAACGTCGCAGGCGCACCGGAGGAAGTGAAAAAATTCAGCGGCATTTCTCGCCCGGAAAGCTGGGGACGCTGGTCGAATGCGCAGCTCGGCAACGAAGTCGAAATTGAGTTTAATGACCCGCTGCCAGCATCCTTTGACCTGGTGATCACCGCAAAAGCCTATGGCGCAAACGCCAACCGCCCTATTCCGGTAAGAGTAGGCGATGAGGAACAAACGCTGATGCTGGGCAACGATGTTTCCACCACCACGTTGCGTTTCAACAACCCGACACGCAGTAATACGCTGGTAATTGTGCCGCCAGAACCCGAGTCGACCAATGAAGGGAATATTCTCGGCCACTCTCCACGTAAACTTGGTATCGGGATGGTGGAAATCAAAGTCATTGAATCCGCAGGATAAAAAAATGCGCCCGAAATACCCTGGGCGCTGAATAGCAATCGTTATTGCTGCCTGTCTTTGCAATCATTCCTCCGCTGGCGGATGAATACCCCGCGACAGCCTCTGTCTCAAGCCACAACACCTGAGTGCCGAAAGGCACTCAGAAATGAATAACCCCTTTGATCAATTCGCGGTTGTTAATCACCTGTTGTTCATAGATTTCTGCCAGCGCGTGAAACGCATAGCGGTGTGTCAGCATCATTTGTGCGGTGATCTTGCCTTCCGCCATCAAATGCCCGACTTTGGCAAAATCCTCCTCCGTCGCGTTACGGCTACCCATCATGGTGGTCTCTTTTTTGTGGAATTCCGGATCGGAAAACTGCAAATCCCCTTTAAATAGCCCCACAAAGGTGATGCTGCCGCCGTGGCGAATCAGGTTCACCGTGTTATTCATCGCCTGCTGATTACCCGTTGCATCAATGACTTTTTGCGCTAGCGAACCGCCAAAGGCGGCGCGCAAAAGGGCTTCAAAATCTGCCGAGGAAGGATCGAGGGTCACCAGACCCAGATGTTTTTCGACATGTGCACGGCGGGCCGCGCTGGTGTCGGCAACCAGCACCTGCGCGCCATCGGCGTTGGCAATAGCCGCCGCCCCCAGCCCGATTGGCCCCGCCCCCACAACCAGCACCTGTTCCCCTGGCTGGATCGCGGCACGGCGCACCGCATGGGCACTGATCGCATAAGGTTCAATCAATGCGGCGGCTTCCGGGTCGATGCCCTCGGCCACCAGCAGGTTTGCCACCGGCACGCTCAGGAACTCGCTAAAACCGCCATCCTGATGCACACCGATCACCGAGATGTTCTCACAGCAGTTGGTGCGCCCACTACGGCAGGCCGGGCATTTACGACAGGCAACGTAAGGAATAACCGCAACCTGCTGACCATTGTGCAAATGGTTTATATTTTTCCCCAGACCAACAATCTCGCCACATATTTCGTGGCCTAAAACACGTGGATAACTAAAAAAAGGCTGATTACCTGCCCAGGCATGAATATCCGTTCCACATATCCCTACTGTTTTTATTTTTATTAACGCTTCATTATCGCCAGGCATTGGAATTTCACGTTTTTTCCAAATCATTACTTTTGGTTCCTGGCATACCAGTGTATTCATTGTGGTCATTATTCATTCTCCCGTATTTCTTGTTGCTCCAGATATCAGGGAAAAGCAGAAACAAAACGAAACCGGCGTGCTGAATTGTGAAACTCAGCCCATAAAAATGTTTTAAATAGGTTTTTAATAATAAAAAACAGGAGACACGATGAGCCGTTCGCAAAACTTACGCCATAACGTAATTAACCAGGTGATTGATGATATGGCGCGTGGTCATATTCCATCCCCGCTGCCCACGCAAAACGCGCTGGCAGAAATGTATAACATCAGCCGCACAACCGTACGGCACCTGCTGTCGCATCTGTGTGAGTGCGGGGTTCTGGTCAAGTCCGAAGGCGCCTGGTGCATTATCCGCAAACCGACACAGGACGATGGCTTCAACTGCATCAGCGCGCCGCTGGCCGAGCAGAATCGTCTCTTTGAGCAAGCATTCTTCACCATGATTAACCAGCGCCAGCTGCGCGCAGGCGAATCTTTTTCCGAGCTACAACTGGCGCGTGCGGCAGGTGTCAGCCCGGTGGTGGTACGGGAATATTTGCTCAAATTTGGCCGTTATAATCTCATTGAGAATGAAAAACGCGGCCAGTGGAGCATGAAACAGTTCGACCAGCGCTACGCCGAACAGCTTTTTGAACTGCGGGAGATGCTGGAAACCCATGCCCTGCAGCATTTCCTGAATCTGCCCGCAGATGACCCTCGCTGGCTGAGTGCCAAAACGCTGCTCGAACGCCACCGTATGCTGCGCGATAGTATCGGCGATAGCTTTCGCATGTTTTCGCAACTGGATCGGGATTTTCACGCGTTATTACTTTCCGCTGCTGATAACATCTTTTTTAATCAATCACTTGAAATCATATCCGTTATCTTCCATTTTCATTATCAGTGGGATGAAAGTGACCTGAAACAGCGCAATATCATCGCCGTTGATGAACATATGACCATCCTCAGCGCCCTGCTTTGCCGCAGCGATCTTGATGCCACATGTGCGTTGCGCAACCATCTGCATACCGCTAAAGAATCCATGATCCGTTCTATTCAGCAATCCCTTGCCGCTCACTATTAAGTACCAATTAAAAACAGCAAATTTCAATCGGGAGCACGCTTCTGCTAAAAGGCAAAGAACTAAAAATAACACCGCTCCTATCCTTTGATTAAGTCGACTGAATTAACTGGATGTAAGTGAGTGGTGTCAGATTTATTAATCTGGCATCGGGATTGATATTTTCTCCTTCACTGATAAAGCGCGAAGAGAGATAAGTAACATTTTGGAGTCAGGCGTGGAAAAAAACGATATTACCCTCGACCCACGGACAACGTTTGATAAAACAACCGAAGCGGATATTCCTGTTCCGCCAGATGGTTTATTAAAACGTAGCGCCCGCATTAAGCGGATTCAAACCACAGCGATGCTTTTATTATTTTTTGCTGCGGTTATCAATTATCTCGACCGAAGCTCATTATCGGTCGCGAATTTAACCATTCGCCAGGAGTTAGGGCTAAGTGCAACCGAAATTGGCGCCCTGCTCTCCGTCTTTTCACTGGCTTATGGTATTGGACAGCTCCCGTGTGGCCCTCTGCTTGACCGCAAAGGTCCGCGTATCATGCTCGGCTTGGGCATGTTTTTCTGGTCGCTCTTCCAGGCGCTTTCCGGCATGGTGCACAGTTTTACTCAATTCGTACTGGTACGTATCGGCATGGGACTGGGTGAAGCGCCAATGAATCCGTGCGGCGTCAAAGTCATCAACGACTGGTTCAACATTAAAGAGCGTGGCCGCCCGATGGGCTTCTTTAACGCCGCATCGACCATTGGCGTCGCCATTAGCCCGCCCATTCTTGCCGCAATGATGCTAATGATTGGCTGGCGCGGCATGTTCATCGTGATTGGCGTGCTGGGGATTTTCCTCGCTATTGGCTGGTACATGCTCTATCGCAACCGCGAAGATTTGCAGCTAACCGGGGTTGAACAGGCCTATCTGAATGCCGGTAGTGTCAATGCCCGACGCGATCCGCTGAGTTTCGCTGAATGGCGCAGCCTGTTTCGTAACCGAACCATGTGGGGCATGATGCTTGGCTTTAGCGGTATCAACTACACCGCCTGGCTCTACCTTGCCTGGCTGCCTGGCTATCTGCAAACCTCTTACAATCTTGATTTGAAAAGTACCGGCATGATGGCCGCGATCCCCTTCCTGTTTGGCGCCGCCGGGATGCTGACCAACGGTTACGTCACCGACTGGCTGGTAAAGCGCGGCATGGCGCCGATCAAAAGCCGTAAAATCAGTATCATTACCGGGATGCTCTGCTCCGCCGCTTTTACTTTCGTCGTACCAGAGGCCACAACCTCCATGGCTGCCGTCTTGCTGATTGGCATGGCGCTGTTCTGCATCCACTTTGCGGGCACATCATGCTGGGGATTGATCCACGTCGCAGTGGCATCACGAATGACCGCCTCAGTAGGCAGTATCCAGAACTTCGCGAGCTTTATTTGCGCCTCATTTGCACCGATCGTCACCGGGTTTATCGTCGATACGACCCAGTCATTCCGTCTGGCGCTGATTATCTGCGGCTGCGTGACAGTCCTCGGCGCCATTGCTTATGTGGTGCTGGTTCGCCAACCGATCAGCGATCCGAAGCAAAACTGACGAACAAACGGGCGATCACAACATCGTCCGCATTTCAATTTGACTGATGTTCATCGTGGAATACCCCGCAGAGGAAAACAGCGGGGTGAAGGATTCCGGCACCGCCACACTGGTCGTCAGCCCAGGGAAGTGATGACTGAGGGTGATCAGCATCTCACGGGCAAATCCTTTGTGGCGGTACTCCGGCTCGACATAAAGAAAGCGCAGTTGCGGAGCATCCATCAGCGTTGAAATGGCCGCATACGCATGCTTACGATACTCAAAAGCCCGGCAAGGAAGGGTAATGACGCAAAGAGGATCAAGCTGCCAGGGTAGCGTGTTCTTTACCTCAGCCACGGAGCGCCAGAGCAGCTCAAGGGGATTGCACTCCCGCAACAGGTTCTCTGGGATAGCGGTAAACGTATTGCTCTGATAGCCCCGCAGTACCCGCTGTTGCTCAAAACCCACTGACCGATACAGACCGATCCCCGCCTGGTTGTCTGCAAGCACCTCCAGCCACATCTGCTGAACGCCCTTTGCCTTCAGCCTGTCAATTAAGGGCACCAACAGCCGCTTACTTACCCCATTCCCCCGGTATGCCGGGCGCAGGGCAAAGGCGGCCAGCCGAGCGGATTCGGTACGCCGGGTGATAAGGGCAATAGCCACAAGCTTTTCGCCTTCCCACCAGACACAAGAGTCGGTCAGACTGATATCTTCTGCGCCGAAACGCAGCGCAAAACGCGCAGGGGTAAGAGAGATGGGAATACGGTAGCCTTCAAAGCACTCCCCTAAAAAAGCAGAAAGCTGCTCGCTACTGTAGTGAAGGGCAGAAACGGCGGTCAGATTCATAATGCTCCTCCGGGCGGAAAAACCAAGGATAGCACGATGAAAAAAGATAAAGTGCGCCCCGCGTCAGCAGGGCGCGAGGTTTATCAGAAGGTTTCCCAGTTTTCGTCGCCGACCGCCGCTTTACGCGGCATTGGGCTTGCAGATGGGGTTTTCAGCGTGGATGCCGCAACCGGTGTTTCGCGGGACACGCGACGGGTACGGAACACGGCAACCGCCTGCGTCAGACGGCTGGCCTGTTCTTCCAGCGCGGCAGCCGCAGCGGCAGATTCTTCTACCAGTGAGGCGTTCTGCTGGGTCACACGGTCCATTTCTGCTACAGCCAGACCCACCTGATCGATACCACGGCTCTGCTCATCGGAGGCAGAGGCGATTTCGCCCATGATGTCGGTGACGCGGGTTACCGCACTGACAATCTCGTCCATCGTTTCACCGGCGCTTTCCACCAGCGTAGAGCCCAGCTCAACACGACCGACAGAGTCTTCAATCAGACTCTTGATTTCACGCGCCGCCTGCGCACTGCGCTGGGCCAGGTTACGGACTTCCCCTGCTACCACCGCAAAGCCACGCCCCTGCTCGCCAGCACGTGCGGCTTCTACCGCGGCGTTCAGCGCCAGAATGTTGGTCTGGAAGGCAATGCCATCGATCACGCTGATAATATCGGCAATCTTCTGCGAACTGGCGGTAATGTCACGCATTGTCTGCACAACGTTATCCACCACTTTACCGCCTTTCTGCGCGGTATCGGATGCGCTTTTCGCCAGATGACTGGCCTGACGGGCGTTTTCGGCGTTCTGTTTCACCGTTGCAGTCAGCTCTTCCATGCTGGCGGCAGTCTCTTCCAGCGAAGCAGCCTGCTGTTCAGTACGGGAGGAGAGATCGTTGTTACCTGCAGAGATTTCGCTTGCGCCGCTGTAAATGGCATCGGCACCGTTACGGACATCGCCTACGGTACGTACCAGCTCAGCCTGCATGTGACGAAGGCTGGAGGCCAGTTGGCCCATTTCGTTGCTACCGTGCACATCGATAGTCTGTTCCAGATCGCCACCGGCAATATGGCGGATGTTTTCAATCAGATGATTCATCGGACCGATAACACCACGCTTAATGCCCAGCCATACGGCGACAATCACCACCAGTACGACCAACAGGACACTAATAATTATCCATACGGCAGTGGAGTAAGAGCCGTTACTCTCTTCGACCGCGATAGCATACAGACGGTCGTTTTGCTGCAAGTAGTCAAGGTACGGCTTCTCAAAGGCGTCCTGATAGCCCTGCGTCGGCTGATCAAAGAACTCGTTGATTTTGCCTGCACCCAGCAACTGAATCAGCTCAGCCAGCGCATTGTGGTAAATATCATAAGTACGATTGATTTCCGCTGCCGCAGCCTCGTTCTGGCGCGGATCGCGAGGTAAAGCTTGATACTCTTTCCAGTGCGTTTCCGCCTGCTTTAACGAGCTGCTGGCGATCTGCATCAGATCGTTCACCGTTGCACCGCTACCAATCTGGTTCTGATCCATCATGTAACGGATCCCGGCGCGATTCAGCGTGTTACGCGTCTGCAAAAGCGCCACCCAACTGGCGTTGAGCGTGGATTGCTGCTGACGAATAGTCTGCAACACAGTGAAGTTTTCTTTGTCGTGCTTAAGTGCGTTAAAGAATAAGCCGCCAGATGTGAGCTGCAAAAGACCAAAAAGTCCCAGTACAAAAAGTAAACTGGTGACAAGTTTCATACGATTCAACATGTTTTCTATCTTCCATTAGCCAGGTAACAGTTTTTCGGCCTGACCAGAGAAAACTTTATGGTGGATCGTATTGAGCATTTGTCTAAAGACGAACGTCGTGAAAACAGTAAGCATCCACAGTATTTAGTCTAAAACGTCGATATAAAGGAAATAAACGAGCATGTAATCATACGTTTCGCTAAAAATTTCACTTAAATAGCCGAAAAACCGGATAATTCCCCCTCGCATTAAGAATAATCTTCCCCCTTAAGCGACTCGCTGTTTTAATAGGTTACCTCTTTTAACTCAAGGACTTAAAAGTGATTAACCGCGATTTTGATCATTTATCAACTCTGTTACATTTGTTTTTCACTCGCCAGGATATTCAGCAAAAATTGAATATAATTGACCAGCATAATATTTCCGGCTGGGAAATCTGGATGCAAATTGAGTTCGCTAACCTGCTGGCTTCCACCGACCATGAATGGTGGCGCGAGATCAGCCTGGAGTGCGACAAACGCATGAATCCGCAGCGCGATTCACTGCGCACTGACTTCTTGCTGAGGAAAAAAGGCTGGACGGTGGATAGCTATATCGCACTGGAAATAAAGCAAAATATCGACCCCACCAGTTGCGTCAGAAATATGATCCTCGACCTTGAAAAATCAGCAAAAATAAAGCGTTCTGAAATCGATCTTCGCAGCTTCTGGACCTTAGGTATTACGCGAACCATTGAGGCTGAGCGGTTAGACGCACTGATTGATAATTACCTCCAGGATAAATATTACCAGACCAAAAGCAGAGAGAAGCACGTACTGTTGACCCCTATCGAAAATACCCCCTACTGCTATATCGTGATCTGACCCTTTGCTCGCAGGCCCTTTTATCAACGCCTGCGAGCCCGCGGCTCCACGTGATCCTTATCACATATTTTCAGCCGCTTAGCGCCGTATAAAACCGCTTATCCGCTTAGCTGACCGCTTACCCCGCTATTCATACCACTCAATCAGATCGCGCCCTTTTTACGCTTGTAATTTGCCATGATCGTCACCAGCAAGGCCGTCTTTTAACACATCAACTCCGATTTCATTTTTCTTGATAATCAGGTCTGACATGGATACTAAAAAGCTATTCAAACATATACCCTGGGTGCTCCTCGGCATCCTCGGCGCCTTCTGCTTATCCGTCATTGCTTTACGACGCGGTGAGCACGTCAGTGCGCTGTGGATCGTGGTCGCTTCCGTTTCTGTGTACCTCGTGGCGTATCGCTACTACAGCTTGTACATCGCGCAAAAGGTGATGAAGCTCGATCCGACACGTTCAACCCCGGCTGTTATTAATAATGATGGTCTGAACTACGTACCCACCAACCGTTACGTCCTGTTTGGTCACCACTTTGCCGCTATCGCAGGCGCTGGTCCGCTGGTCGGCCCGGTGCTGGCAGCGCAAATGGGCTACCTGCCGGGTACCCTGTGGCTGCTGGCAGGCGTTGTGCTGGCCGGTGCGGTGCAAGACTTTATGGTGCTGTTTATCTCTTCACGCCGTAACGGCGCCTCTCTGGGTGAGATGGTGAAAGAAGAGATGGGCCGCGTGCCAGGGACTATCGCCCTGTTCGGCTGCTTCTTAATCATGATCATCATCCTCGCTGTGCTGGCGCTGATCGTGGTAAAAGCCCTGGCAGAAAGCCCGTGGGGCGTGTTCACCGTTTGCTCCACTGTACCGATTGCCCTGTTTATGGGTATCTACATGCGATTCCTGCGCCCAGGCCGCGTGGGTGAAGTATCGGTCATTGGTATCGTGCTGCTGGTGGCCTCCATCTACTTCGGCGGCATCATCGCCCACGACCCGTACTGGGGCCCGGCGCTGACCTTCAAAGACACCACCATCACCTTCGCGCTGATTGGTTATGCCTTCATCTCTGCGCTGCTGCCGGTATGGCTGATCCTCGCACCGCGTGATTATCTGGCAACTTTCCTGAAAATCGGCGTTATCGTGGGTCTGGCGCTGGGTATTGTTATCCTCAACCCGGAACTGAAAATGCCTGCGGTCACGCAGTACATCGACGGTACCGGCCCGCTGTGGAAAGGTGCGCTGTTCCCGTTCCTGTTTATCACCATCGCCTGTGGCGCGGTCTCTGGCTTCCATGCGCTGATCGCTTCCGGTACCACGCCGAAACTGCTGGCGAATGAAACCGACGCGCGTTTTATCGGCTACGGCGCCATGCTGATGGAGTCCTTCGTTGCGGTGATGGCGCTGGTTGCGGCATCCATCATTGAACCGGGTCTCTACTTTGCAATGAACACCCCGCCTGCTGGCCTTGGCATCACAATGCCGAACCTGCATGAACTGGGCGGCGACAACGCGCCGATGATTCTGGCGCAGTTGAAAGATGTCACCGCGCACGCGGCGGCAACGGTAAGCTCCTGGGGCTTTGTTATCTCTCCTGAGCAGATTCTGCAAACGGCAAAAGATATCGGCGAACCGTCCGTACTGAACCGCGCAGGCGGCGCACCGACGCTGGCTGTGGGTATCGCCCACGTGTTCCACAAAATCATGCCGATGGCGGACATGGGCTTCTGGTACCACTTCGGTATTCTATTTGAAGCACTGTTCATCCTGACTGCGCTGGACGCCGGTACCCGTGCTGGCCGCTTTATGTTGCAGGATCTGCTGGGTAACTTCGTGCCGTTCCTCAAGAAAACCGACTCACTGGTCGCCGGTATTATCGGTACCGCAGGTTGCGTTGGGCTGTGGGGCTACCTGCTGTATCAGGGTGTGGTTGACCCGCTGGGCGGCGTGAAAAGTCTTTGGCCGCTGTTCGGTATCTCTAACCAGATGCTGGCGGCTGTCGCGCTGATGCTGGGTACGGTGGTACTGGTGAAAATGCAGCGCACAAAATACATCTGGGTCACTGTGGTTCCTGCTCTGTGGCTGCTGCTGTGCACCACCTGGGCGCTGGGCCTGAAACTGTTCAGCACCAATCCGCAACTGGAAGGCTTCCTGTACATGGCTAACCAGTACAAAGAGAAGATTGCTGCCGGTGGTGCTGATCTGACCGCACAGCAGATTGCCAACATGAACCATATCGTGGTGAATAACTACACCAACGCAGGTCTGAGTATTCTGTTCCTGGTGGTCGTGTACAGCATCATCTTCTACGGCATCAAAACCTGGTTGAACGTGCGTAACAACACCGTGCGTACCGACAAAGAAACTCCGTATGTTCCGGTACCGGAAGGCGGCGTGAAGACCTCTTCACATCACTAAAAAACGGCGGGTGGCGCTGCGCTTACCCGCCCTACAAAATTCTGTAGGCCCGGTAAAGCGTAGCGCCACCGGGCTTTTTCTTATCAGGATGCGTTATGTTTGGTAACTTAGGTCAGGCCAAAAAATACCTCGGCCAGGCGGCAAAAATGCTGATTGGCATCCCGGATTACGACAACTACGTCGAACATATGAAAACCAATCATCCGGATAAACCCTGGATGACATACACTGAGTTTTTCCGCGAACGTCAGGAAGCGCGCTACGGCGGAAGTGGAGAAGGTGGCGTGCGCTGCTGCTAAAGGAGAGAACATGACACCGATTGCTGTCACCCTGTTAACCGGTTTTCTTGGCGCCGGCAAAACCACCCTGCTTCGTCATATCCTCAACGAGCAGCACGGCTTCAAAATCGCCGTTATCGAAAATGAATTCGGTGAAGTTTCGGTTGATGATCAACTGATTGGCGACCGCGCCACGCAGATCAAAACGCTCACCAACGGCTGTATTTGTTGTACCCGTTCCAGCGAGCTGGAAGACGCGCTGCTGGATTTACTCGACAGCCTCGATCGCGGTGACGTCACTTTTGATCGCCTGGTGATCGAGTGCACCGGTATGGCCGATCCCGGTCCGATTATCCAGACCTTCTTTTCCCATGAGATCCTCTGTCAGCGTTACCTGTTAGATGGCGTGATCGCGCTGGTGGATGCCGTCCATGCGGATGAGCAGATGAATCAGTTCACCATCGCCCAGTCGCAGGTGGGCTATGCTGACCGTATTCTGCTGACTAAAACCGATGTCGCCGGTGAAAGTGAAAAACTGCGCGAACGTCTTGGCCGCATCAACGCCCGCGCGCCGATTTATACCGTCACCCACGGCGATATCAATCTCGGCCAGTTGTTTAACACCAACGGCTTTATGCTGGAAGAGAACATCACCTCAAGACCACGCTTCCACTTTATCGCGGACAAGCAAAACGACGTCTCATCAATTGTGGTAGAGCTGGATTATCCGGTCGATATCGGCGAAGTCTCTCGGGTAATGGAAAATCTGCTGCTGTCGTTTGCCGACAAGTTATTGCGCTATAAGGGCATGTTGTGGATTGATGGCGAGCCCAACCGCCTGCTGTTCCAGGGCGTACAGCGGCTTTACAGCGCCGACTGGGACCGCCCGTGGGGCGACGAGCCGCCGCACAGTACGCTGGTGTTTATCGGCATTCAACTGCCGGAACAGGAAATCCGCGACGCCTTTGCCGGGCTGAAAGCCTGACGTCGTACTACACAAAAGCCAGTTTACCGACCTTCGCCAGTAAACTGGCTTTTGCCTGATCCAACAGGTCCGCATTGGTGCGACTCGACAGCGTGTCGCGCGCTTTTAGTCCCAGAAAATAGCTAATCCGCTCCATATTGGCCCCGGACGGATGCGGCAATCCCGACAATATCCGTGCCTCGTCCAGCACGCCCCGACTTGCCAGCAGGTTTACCCCTTCGGTCGCCACCGGCCCCAACGGAATAAATACCGCTTTTTTCAGCGCCGCCGCTTCCTGGGCGAATCCTTCATCAATTGACGCTCTCAATAACGCGGAGCGGGAAAAATGCGGGGTGCCGTTGTAATTGACGCCTTTAACAAACAGCGGCTGGGTATACAGCGACGTGCAATGTACCAGCCCGGTATGGTCGGTAAAAAGCTGCGCCGTGGAATCCAGCGAGAGCATCTGTGCCAGGCCAATACCATCAAGCAATTTGACCAGGTTATTACGCAACGGTCCGCTAAAGGCCCCGTGTTTTTTCGCCTCACGTAACGCCAGCGCGTCATCGCCGCCCTCACGCAGCACTTTCTGCGCCGTCGTCACCGCGTTATACCACTGCACATATCCCGGTGTTATCCCTACCAGTACCACCAGCGCACGGGTATTTACCGCATCAAAAGGGATGTAGTACTGCGCGAGGTTTCCCTCCTGCGCCAGCAAAAATTCCGCAGGTAACTCACCGGGCGTTTTGCGACCGGAAAAAGTGACGATAGCGTCGCGAAAGCGGGACAAATTAGCAGAAATAGCGCTCATGGTTTCTTTTCACTTAGACTCAGGAAAGGGCTTCTCATACGCTGCACAATGATCAGGGTGCGCAGACCTTAACGTTCGTTAACGGCCTGCGAAGGGGTTTCCGGCAGCGCGACAGACTCCTCCCCGATACCCTCGGGTTCCTGTAACGCTTCAACAATCATCGCCATCCGTTCGTGCTCGAAATCGCGGTGAGAAATCTCCAGCTTCGGCAGCTCCTTGTTGACCTTCTCAGAGAGTTTGCCAAAGCGCTCCACTCTGCCATACAGCCCCTGACTACCCACCAACGAGGTCACGGTGGCGTTGTACTGGTTGCTGGCGGTGGTCAGTGTGCCGCCAAGCTTGCTTAAGCGCTCTGCCACCAGGCAGACGGTATTGAAGATTTCCCCTGCACGTTCACTGATTTCCCGCGCTTCGCTGTTGCTGCGTTCAATCATCCACAGATTAGAGACGGTACGCAGAATCGGAATCAGCGTGGTATGGGAGACCAGCACAATCCCTTTGCGGTAGCCGTATTCAAACAACCCTTTATTCGTTTTGAGCGCCTCAATATAAGCCGCTTCGATGGGCATAAACATCAGTACAAAGCTCGGGCTTCGAATACCCGCCAGGTTGGTGTAATCCTTCGACGCCAGATCATCGATGTGGCGGCGTACCGCCACGATGTGCTCATCCATCGCGTGCTGCTGCGCTTGTGGCGTTTCGGCCGAACAGGCGCGATCATAGGCATTCAGCGACACTTTACTGTCGATAATGATGTGCTTATTGTCCGGCAAGCGGATCAGGTAGTCCGTCTGTTTCCTGCGCCCGTTTTCGTCTGTAAAGGCGCTCTGCACCTCAAAGTGCTCTTTCTCCACCAGCCCGCTCATCTCCAGGGTGCGGCGCAATTGCGCTTCGCCCCAGGCACCGCGCTGTTGGGAATCGCCTTTCAGCGCCGAGGTCAGGTTGGTCGCCTCGGTACTCATTTTCAGACCGACATCGAGCACCTTTTTAATCTCTGCATTCAAATCGGCATTGCCACGAATAGAGGCGTCGTGCACTTCATTGATCCGTTTCTGGAAACCCTCAATTTGCTCGCGAAACGGCTTAAGCATGTCATCGAGGCTGTTTTTGCTGGTGGTGGTGAAGGTTTTGCCCTTCTCTTCGAAAATCTTATTGGCGATATTTTCAAACTCGCGCGACAGGGATTTTTTGGTCTCTTCCAGGCTGGCAAACTGTTCGCGGAAATGGTGCTCGCGCTGCTCAAGCGTGGTTTTCAGCTCGGTATAGTCATGATCGAGCTGGCCCGACAGACGACGCTCTTCTTCCAGTTGCGCTTCTGTTCTGGTCAGACGCTGCAAGAGCTCATCCGCTCGCCCTTTCAGATCGCTGATTTGCTGACGCATGGCGCTGACGTCGATATCCCGCTGATGCTTTTCCTCGCGCGCCGCGTCGGTTTTGGCTTCCTGCTCACGCAGCAGTTTCCTGGTTGCCGCCAGCTCGTCCTCCGCCAGCTCATGGTCATGCTCCAGCGCGGCCATTTTGCGGGTAAATGTCTGTTGGGTGAGAAGCCAGCCAAACGCGCCCCCCAGCAGGGCGGCAATCACAGCGGCAATCATCGTAAGCGTCATGTCAGAGCATCCTTTATCCATCTTTTCTGCGACTACCATACCCCCGGCAAACGAAGATGCAATATTTGCTTTCTGCGCCGCCTTTCTCCCCTTCCTCTTTGGGGAGAATGCCAGGGAGAGGAGAATCGTCGCAACGGTGCTTAACCTTGAAAACCAAGCGAAACTGGCACTCTGCTCTATGCTTAAACCATGAACAAAATCACAGAACTTAAACGTGCCAAACGCCTGGCGCTCTCATTACTGTTGATCGCGGTAGCGATCTTCATCGTCACCCTTTTTCTGCCACCCAACTTCTGGGTCAGCGGAGTGAAGGCTATTGCTGAGGCGGCGATGGTCG
The DNA here is from genome assembly GCF_015167655.1 of Citrobacter sp. BDA59-3. Classification (NCBI taxonomy): domain Bacteria; kingdom Pseudomonadati; phylum Pseudomonadota; class Gammaproteobacteria; order Enterobacterales; family Enterobacteriaceae; genus Citrobacter; species Citrobacter sp. BDA59-3. The sequence goes on along the minus strand of NZ_CP063427.1, from coordinate 639,162 downwards.
GCGCACTGGCAGACTGGTTCGCCGTAGTGGCGCTCTTTCACCGCGTGCCCCTGCCCTTTATCTCCCGCCATACGGCGATTATTCCGCGCAATAAAGACCGTATCGGTGACAATCTCGGGCAGTTCGTGCAGGAAAAATTTCTCGACACCCAGTCGCTGGTGGCACTCATTCACCGTCATCAACCCGCACAGATGATTGGCGTCTGGTTCAGCCAGCCGGATAACGCCCGTCGTGTCGGCCAGCACCTGATGCAGGCCATGAGCGGATTTCTGGAACTGGCGGACGATACACGCATCAAAAATCTGCTTAAACGTGCGGTACATCGGGCGATCGATAAAGTCGACCTCACCGAAACCGGCGCGCTGATGCTGGAGAGCATGACCAAAAACCAGCGCCACCAGGTATTGCTGGATGCCCTGATCGGCCAGATGATCCTGTTACTGCAAAAAGAGAGCAGCCGGGACTTTATCGCCAGCCAGGTCGTGCGCTGGCTGAAAACGGAGCATCCGCGTAAGGCCAAAATTTTGCCCACCGAGTGGCTGGGTGAACAAAGCGCCGTAATGGTTACCCGCGCGGTGAATACGCTGCTGGATGATGTCACCCACGATAGCACGCACCAGATCCGCCGGGCCTTCGATAAAGCCGTGCTGAAACTGATCGCCAATCTGAAAACCGACCCGGAGATGGCCGCCAGGGCCGATAACATTAAACGCTACCTGAAAGAAGATGACGCGTTTAACCGCTATCTGGGAGAGATGTGGGGTGATCTGCGCGACTGGATGAAAGCCGATATGCAGGCCGACGATTCACGCATTAAACAGCGCATCACCGAAGCCGGGCTGTGGTTTGGCGAAACGCTGCTGGCGGATGGCGCACTGCGTACATCGCTTAACGAACACCTGGAACAGGCGGCTCACAGCGTCGCACCAGATTTTGCCGCGTTCCTCACCCGCCATATCAGCGATACGGTGAAAAGTTGGGATGCCCGCGATATGTCGCACCAGATCGAGCTGAATATTGGCAAAGACCTGCAATTCATCCGCATCAACGGCACGCTGGTCGGCGGCTCGATTGGCCTGGTGCTTTACCTGCTCTCGCAGATCCCCGCCCTGCTTTCGCTGCCCGCCGGTTAAAAAAATAAAAACGTGAAATGAAGGTGAATCACTCACCTCCACTCAGGTGTTACATCTCATCTACCGTGACCACACGTTGCACAGCGGCAAGGACTCTCTCAGGCTTAATTATCGCCATAGGCTGATCCGGATATTCGGCAAGCTCCATCGCCTGCCTGGGAGATTCCTTAATGACGATATGGCGTTCAGGATCCTGAAGCGGCCCGGTATGAGCGGGATTTGCGGTTACAAAGAGACTGACCGTTTTCACCTTAAGGGCAACCGCAAGATGAAGAGGACCGGTATCAGGGGTAACAAGAACATTGAACCCGGCAATGCACTCAACCAGTCCGGTCAACGAGCATTTTCCGACATAATCGTTGATCCTGCCGAGTTCCTGATCGCTAAACCCATCAAGAAAAGCTTCTGCCAGTCCCCTTTCGGCTGGAGAACCGATCAGGGCTATTTCGAAATTATTTCCCGCGGCGAGCAATAATTTTGCAAGCTCTCTGAAATATTCAACCGGCCACTGGCGCAATTTTTCAGAAGCCCCCAACTGGAAACCAATGACCACCTTATCTGGTGAGGTTGAGATATTTTTGACGGGATAAGGGATCTGCATCTGAATATTTTTTGTAGAACACCCCATTAAATTAACCAACGCCAGTTTTCGCTCAATCAAATGGCCAGGAAAATTATTTTCAGGCATCGACGTCACCTGCTTACGCATGGCCAGATCGCTTCCGTTGTATGCATCTTTTAGCACAAAAGGAATTTTAGCCAGAGCAGCACAAAGCACATCATACGGACTCTTGGAATGGAGCAGGACCGCCACATCCGGTTTGCAGGCACGAAGGCGCCTGGCGACACTTGATACATTATTAACTTTTTGATCCCAATAAATAATATTTTCGAACCAAGGACTATTTTCAACGAGTGCCTTATTTTTATGGCTTGATATAAGCGTCAGCGCGGCATCAGGATACCGTTCTTTTATAGCCAGGATTGCCGGTGTATTGAGTATCAAATCGCCAAGTGCTGTTGTAGAAAAAATGGCAATGCTTTTTACGCGTTCTGCGTTATATTCACTTGCACCACAAAGTTTATTTCCCGTTAAAAAGCGATAGCAACCAATGGCCGCTGAAATAAAGGCAATTTTAAATTTTTTGGATGCCATCTAACATTCTCCCGATGAATCCGTTGTTTTATTTTATCACTTCAATAATTTTTACTGATTGATAACCACCAACCCATTGTCAGCTTCGCTTGATGCGCAAAGAACAAAGCCTGACGAATCGCCATAAAATATCATAAAAAAAGTGAATATTTCTGCGGTTGGTCATGACGCAGACCAAAAACGGTCCCGGTATGAGTCAACGCCACCAGCGCACATGTGAAACGCAAAGGTGCCAACTGCCCACCGGTTAAAAAACAGACAAAATTAACGTCGACATATAAATTGTCTACTCGCACAATAGAAGAGTGCGGTAAGAAAAACCGTAAAAGGAGACTGTTATGTCATGGAAGCCCGCATTTTTCGCCCGTTATGCCGGGGTCTTTATCTTCCCGATGGCGCTGGTGCTGTACGATTTTGCCGCCTACCTCACCACCGACATGATCCAGCCGGGCATCATTCAGGTGGTGCGCGATTTTGATGGCGATGTCAGCCTCGCCCCGCTCTCAGTCAGCCTGTATATGGCAGGTGGCATGGCACTGCAATGGGCTTTAGGCCCTCTGTCCGACAGAATTGGTCGCCGCCCGGTGCTGCTGACCGGGGCGCTTATCTTTACCCTTGCCTGTATCGCCACGCTGTTCACTACCACCTTTGAACAGTTCCTGGCGGCGCGCTTTATTCAGGGCACCAGCATCTGTTTTATCTCCACGGTCGGGTACGTCACCGTTCAGGAAGCCTTTGAACCGACCAAAGCCATTAAGCTGATGTCGCTTATCACCTCGGCGGTACTGCTGGCTCCGGTGATTGGGCCCCCTGGCGGCGCTGCGTTAATGCATTTTGTCCACTGGAAGGTGATTTTCGCGGCGATCGCCGTCCTCGGTTTTGTGGCCTGGCTTGGGCTGATGCTGGCGATGCCGGAAACCGTTAAAAGGCAGAAGACGCCCCTACGGGCAATGAGCGTCGTCCATGACTTTTGCGCGGTATTTCGCAACCGCGTATTCCTCAACGGGGCCGCCACGCTCGCGCTCTATTACATTCCGCTCATGTCCTGGGTGGCCGTCTCCCCGGTAATTCTGATCGATGCAGGTGGCATGACTACGGCGGAATTCGCCTGGGCGCAGATCCCGGTCTTTGGCGCGTTGATTGCTGCCAATATCGTGGTGATGCGCTTTGTGGAAGATCCGACCAATCCGCGTTATATCCGTCGTACCGTGCCCATTCAGCTTATCGGTCTGGTGACATTGCTTGCCGGAAATCTGCTCTTTCCGCACCTCTGGTTCTGGTCGGTAACCGGCACCAGTATCTATTGCTTTGGTATCGGTCTGATTTTCTCGACCCTTTTTCGTTTTACGCTGTTTACGAATAACTTACCGAAAGGCACTGTGTCGGCGTCGCTCAATATCGTGGTGCTGAGCACCATTGCGATCGCCATTGAGGGCGCACGCTGGCTGTGGTTCTCCGGCGGCGGGCGCATTCCATTTCATCTGCTGGCGCTGGTCACAGGCGGCGTTGCCATACTCTGCCTCAACCGTCTGGTGCGCCGGGTACAGCAGTACGAAAGCGCTCAATGCCGCTAATCTCGCGGCAGATCAACAATTCCATATATTCAATAAGGTTATAATTCTTCCTTCGGCGGCAGCAGACCGCCTCTTTTTTCATTGTCTCCCGTGTTACGGGGAAGGAAAAATCATGTCTCTTATTACAGAACTTCCGGAAGTATTTGAGCAATTCTCCGACGCCCGCCAGAAAGGTTTTCTCACCGTGATGGAACTGAAAGAACAGGGGATCCCGCTGGTCGGCACCTACTGTACTTTTATGCCGCAGGAAATCGCGATGGCCGCGGGAGCAGTCGTGGTCTCATTGTGCTCCACCAACGACGAAACCATTGAAGAAGCGGAAAAAGATCTGCCGCGTAATCTCTGCCCGCTGATTAAAAGCAGCTATGGTTTCGGTAAAACCGACAAATGTCCGTACTTCTATTTTTCCGACCTGGTGGTGGGCGAAACCACCTGCGACGGCAAGAAAAAAATGTACGAATACATGGCAGATTTCAAAGCCGTTCACGTAATGCAACTGCCCAACAGCGCGACGGATGACGCCTCACGGGCGTTGTGGAAATCGGAAATTCTGCGCCTGCAACAGCACATCGAGGAGCGCTTCGGCCAGCCGATCAGCGAAGCCGCCCTGCGCGAGGCCATCGTACTGAAAAACCGCGAACGTCAGGCAACGGCTGATTTCTACCGTCTGGGGCAGTTAAATCCGCCCGCGCTGAGCGGGGCCGACATCCTGAAAGTGGTGTACGGCGCGACCTTCCGTTTCGATAAAAACGCATTGATTGCCGAGCTCAATGAGATGACCGCCCGCGTGAAAGCGCAGTGGGAACAGGGCAAACGGCTGGAATCCCGTCCGCGCATCCTGATTACCGGTTGCCCGATTGGTGGCGCGGCCGAAAAAGTGGTGCGTGCCATTGAAGAGAACGGCGGTTGGGTGGTGGGCTACGAGAACTGCACCGGGGCGAAAGCTACCGAACGCAATGTGGCGGAGGACGGTGATGTCTACGACGCGCTGACCGACAAATATCTGGCGATTGGCTGCTCCTGCATTTCACCTAATACCGAACGCCTGCGTTTGCTGAGCCAGATGGTCGAAGAGTACCAGGCCGACGGCGTGGTGGACGTGATTTTGCAGGCCTGCCACACCTACGCGGTGGAATCACTCGCCATCAAACGCCACGTGCGCCAGCAGCACAACATTCCCTACATGGCGATTGAGACGGATTACTCCACCGCCGATATCGGGCAGCTCAGCACCCGTGTCGCCGCGTTTATTGAGATGCTCTAAGGGGTCAGGGTGACGTTCACGATAGGTATTGATTCCGGTTCAACCACCACCAAAGGGATATTGCTGGAAGGGAACGCCATTGTCCGGCGTTTCCTCTGCCCGACGTCGTTTCGCCCGGCGGACAGTATTCATGACGCCTGGGAGACACTGCGGGCAGGTCTGGAGGAAAAGCCCTTCCTTACGCTTACCGGCTACGGGCGGCAACTGGTGGATTTTGCCGATAAGCAGGTAACAGAGATTTCCTGTCACGGGCTGGGCGCGCGCCTGCTGTTGCCGGAGGCACGCACCGTCATTGATATCGGCGGTCAGGACAGTAAGGTTATCCAGCTTGATGAACAGGGCAATCTCACCGATTTTTTGATGAACGACAAATGCGCCGCCGGAACAGGGCGCTTTCTGGACGTCATTTCACGCACTCTGGGTACTACGGTGGAAGCGCTGGACGGGATCACCGACGGCATCGCGCCGCATCCGCTGACCAGCATGTGCACCGTGTTCGCCGAATCAGAAGTGATCAGCCTGCGCTCAGCGGGCGTTGCTCCCGAGGCGATTCTGGCGGGTGTGATCAATGCGATGGCACGACGCAGCAGCCATTTTATTTCGCGGCTCACCACTCAGGGACCGCTGCTGTTTACCGGTGGCGTCAGCCATTGCGCCCGTTTCCGTGCCATGCTGAGCGAGCATCTGAAGATGGCGGTGCATACCCATGACGATGCTCAATACGCGGGGGCGATTGGCGCGGCGCTGATTGGTCAGCGCCAGAGGGGACGTTGATGGAAGAGTTCCTGTTTTTATTTCACTCCACCGTTGGCGTGGTGCAGACCCGCAAGCTGTTGCAGGCATCCGGCGTGCCGTTTCGCGTGGCGGATATCCCCCGCACCCTGCGCGGCGGCTGCGGGTTATGCATTCGTCTGCAGTGCCCACCCGGAGCAGAACAGCAGTGGGTGCTGCCCGGCGCGACCCAGGCGATTTACCGCTGCGAGGGAGAAGCGTTTGAGCAGGTGGCGGTGTATGAGTCGTCGCCGGTTAAGGCGCTTGCACCGCCATCCGGGATTTCCCCGGTGGCGCTGCGCTTACCAGGGCTACAAGCACGCCCACAGGGAAGCGGGCGGAGGAGATAGCCTACAAGGACGCAGGCTGGTCCCCGACCCGAAAGTCAGACGACATAAGACGAATGGACCGCGCCAGCGGCGATTTTCCTGGCCGGGAGCCCGGGTCGCCAGGAGGGTGGCGGTGAGCCACCCTGGCACGTTCACGGGTTCTGTCGCGATAGAAAAGCAAGAAACATAAGGTGAACGGAATGGCCACCAGAGCCGCATTTTCCCCCTCACCCTGGCCCTCTCCTTCAGGGAGAGGGGATCGATCATGCTCGCGAAGGAATTCCTCCCCCCCACAGAGAGAGGGAGAAAACCATCCGGAGACGCTTCACCGCAAACCTCTGCTATGATGCCCTTTTTCTCTTACCAGGAAACCCGATGAGCAAAATCGATCTCAGCCACAGCGAACGCGAGATGCTTCGCGAAAAGCTGCAACGCTACTGCATCGACAACTTCGACCTCGAACTGGAACAATTCGACGCCGAATTCTTTGTCGATTTCGTCATTGAAAATATCGGCCCGACGCTGTTTAACGCCGGGATCGATGAAGCCATCCGCACGCACGCCGCTTACAGCGAACGCATTCAGGAAGAGATGGATCTGAAAAAAATCTACTGATCTTCGACCACAAACCGCGTCGCCTCGAAACGGTTTAAGATCAGGTGCACCAGAAACACCATCGTTAGTGTGCCCAACAGAGCGACCGTCACCGACACAATGCGATAAAGATCGCTGAACACCAGGTCGGTATCCGGGTGCAGGTTCTGCCCGAACATAATGCCGATGGTGGTAACGCTGGAAAAACCGACGCCCGCTCCCACCTTTTCCATCACGTGCAGTCGCGCGCTAAACGCCAGCCCGAGGCCTATCAGCGGCATCATCAACAACATATGGCTACTGTGATTGTAGAGAATCAACTGCACCAGCAGGATATACAGACAGGCGAGAATCACCCCCATCACACGCCACAACGAACTCATCACCGCACCGCGATAATGCATCGGGAAGAGGATCAAAATACCCGCCATCAGCGCTGACAGCGAATCACTGAGATCGCTTATCTGGAACACGACAAAAATCATCGTCGCCACGGTCCCGGAGAGCAGGGACTCATGCCGCACGCGGGCATCGCTTTTTTCGATCCGCGGCGGCGGATTGCGCGGCGCCACATCCGGGATCAGGTAATTCATCAGCGCACTGAGGGCTACTGCCATCACACTGGCTTCTATATTGGAGAAAATCAACGTATGCCAGTCGCTGGTCGGGTAGCTCATAAAGTTGAGCATCGTGCTCTGACACACCACCCCCGCCGAACCAAACAGGAACAGCGGCCCCTTACTCATAAAGCGAAAACGCATCACATACAGGCCGAAGACCACCAGCGTCATCATCAGCGGCCATTTCGACAAATAGCCGATAATCAGCACCATTTCGACGCAGTTTAGTACCGCGCTAAAAATAAACTGCTTCGCCACGTGGCGGTTAAACACCGGCACCAGCGAGAGCAACATCACCGGGTAGACGACATAAAAGACGCCATAGCTGGTGTTGTAAAAGCTCGAGATACTCAGCGCGATCATCCCGGCAAACACAATGCGCAGCGTCTGGCGAAAATCATTCGCCGTATAGACGATGTTGCCGTGCGGCGTAAAGACGCGCGCGAGGGTATTAATAGACATAGTGCAGCCAACTGACGAGATGGATTTGCAGCCCCGAGAAGAAGCGGGCAAACGGCCCTTCGCTGTTATATAGCTGCACGGTGGCGCGCGCGCCGGTCGGCAGGGATTTGGGCAAGGCGTCATCCAGCGCCACGTGAATACGCATGCGCTGCGCATCACGCACCCAGCGGTTGGAGGTTTCCGGTTCCGACAGCTCACCGTTAACCGCTTGCTGTCCGGCTAACACCCCGGCATCACTACTGGTGACATGGCCACGAAACACATGGCCCGGCAATGCATCAAAGACCACCGCGGCATCGGTACCGACGCGGGTGTGACGTAAACTTTTCTCGCGAAAATCCGCCACGATATCTGCATTGTCGTGCACCAACGCCAGGGTTGCGCTCCCGGCAGCGGCATAATAGCCGGGGCTCAGTTGCAGATTACTCACTTTACCGTCGACCTCAGCGCGTACCTGCGTCCAGCCAAGATTGAGCTGCGCCTGCTCGAGGCTATTTTGATATTTTTGCAGCGTCACGTTGCGGCTGTCATCGCGCTCGCCACGTTCGATAGTCAGAGCATGGATCGTCGCGTTGAGGTTATTCACCGACTGCACGCTGCTCTGCCAGGTCGTGCGCACCTTATCCAGGTCAGATTGCGAGACGTTTTGCATCGCCCCCAGCCGCTGATAGCGGTCGAAGGTGACTTTGTCATTTTGCGCGGTAAGCTGTGCGGTTTTCAGGTTCGCTTCGGCTGCCGCAATCTGCGCATCCAGTTGCTGATTGGTAAGACGCGCCTGCGCCAGCGCGATTTGCGCGGCTTCCACCTGGTTGTTAAACGGCGTGGCATCCAACTCGTAGAGCAAGTCGCCCTTCTTCACCACGCTGTTATTTTGCACGTAGACCTTCGCAACATAGCCGGAAACGCGCGAAGACACCGGAGTCACCACACGCATTACGGTGGAGTCCGGCGTCAGCGGGATCCAGATATCAGCAACGATAAAGTAGACAAACATCAGCAGGAAAGAGGCAATACTCACCCTTACCCAGCGGGCAAACTTTTGTTCTGGCGTCATCATGATTTATTTAGTCTTGTTATCTTCTTCGCGGATATTCCGCAAATTGCAGGCGATCTGATTCAATGTCGCGCTGAAAATGTCCATATTTTCAGCCGGGATGTTTTGCGCCGCACGTTCCTGACAGGCTTCAATCACACGGGTGATTTTTTCCAGCATGGCATGACCTTCTGGCGTGAGCGTCAGCAGGCGGATGCGCTTGTCGTAGGGGGATGTGGTGCGCACAAGCAATCCCTGGTTTTCAAGCTGCGTGAGGGTACGCATTAGCGGCGGCAGTTCGATGCCCTGCACTTCCGCCAGTTCACTGACCGAGACGTTATCGCCTAGCTGGCGAAGCTGCATCAGCACCGTCCAGCCCGACTGGGTGAGGCCGGTATCGGCAAGCGCATGATCAATGGTGGCGCGCCACTGGCGCACAATCATCGCCATTCGCATTCCCAGCGGCCTGCGGGCAAACAGTTCGTCTTCAGTCATGTGAGGTTCCTCATTAAGCGGTGAGGAGGATAATAGTTATCATGATAAGTATCAAGAAACAGAGTTAGGAAAGAGCATGGAATGGAAAAATTTTGTCGATAGAATTTCCTTGATCACACTCACGCTTACCGGAGTACGAGCGAATACTTTTCAATTGCCTAGTTCCCGGCTAGCCTGACATTTTTTAGCTATTCGTCGCTTATTTGCAGCAATATTGTGGGGATCATCCCACGAAGCCACTACTTTTTGATTGCCCGCACCAGTGATACGAAGCCGATAAATGGCTTTTTTTTTCCCGAGTATCGCGAAATTCCAAACCCCGGCTGGCGGCCTCAGACTGCTGACAAACCTAAAAAATAGCACGGGCGGTTCCCTCGCCCCTCTGGGGAGAGGGTTAGGGTGAGGGGAAATGTGTTGATGTAGCAACGAGTTATAACCCTCACCCCGGCCCTCTCCCTGAAAGGGAGAGGGAGAAAAGCGGCTCTCATTCGTTTATGACGGTTAAAAGAACCATTCTGGTTTCACGCCAAAACGCGCGGATAATGCCTTAATGTGAGAGATAGTCAGAGAACGATGGCCGGATAGGATCTGGCTCACCAGTGATTTAGAGCCGATCTCCTCTTTCAGGTCAGCATAAGACAGCTTGTGCTGGTCAATCAGAGTACGCAGCAGCGCAACGCCGACCGGCATCTCAGCGACGGCTTTGTTGAATTCAGCAAAGCGTTCGCTGTTATCTTCATGGTCCGCGATTTTGCTCGCCAGGAAGTCGATAAGCGGGTTCTCATCGTCGTTCTCAAGCAGGTAATCTACCAGCGCCAGCGCTTCACGGTAATCGCGCTCGGAAGTACTCCCGCCCAGGAAAGGGACCGCATCGACGAGTTGTCTGGTGGCTTCAATGGCTTTTGCAGCGTCAGTGATCATTCTTTGTTCTCCCTGTAATAGCGGGTCAACTTGTCGTATTCAGCGCGGGTAGTAATATGCTTCACATGAAGCGTTTATTCACAAAATCGATGTAGGCGATAACCCTCAGATTATTGCCTCCAACATCCAGAACCCACCATTTATTCCGGTACTTAAAATTATCCAGGCTCGGTATCAGCGCTTCCATCTCAGTCGGAGAAGAGAAGTCTATCTCACACACTAAGCGGTACAGCGCCCGTATGGAGAAGGCGTCATTAGGATTTCGCTTTGCCGCTTCCTCAAAAGGCTCTTTTGAAATGACATGTATCGGGCATCCTGCCCATCTGTTTACATAATAGCCTCTGGGCCCGGTATGCTGGAAACAGGTATAAATACCCTTTACCTGTGCAATCGCAAGTACGTTGTGACGGCATTGAAAGGCGTTAACTGAACCTTCTTGTTCACGAATGACCATTGTTCACGCAGCATGAACAAACATATTTCGTGAACAAGCGACACCTTATCCCCGCTCCCCCGTCCCCCACATCTCCCTTAACCACTCGGCGCGCTGCACAATAGCGGGGATGCCTTTCTGCTCCCAGAAACGCAATGAAATATGGCCGCTGCTCATGCCGCCGCGGCAAAAACGCGGGACATAAACGGCATCGGCATCCAGCATGGTTGAATTGGTTCGCGCGAGCACAACGTTACGCAGCAGCGCGGTGAGATCTTTTAGCGTGTCCGGCAGAGGGACACGGGATAACGACTTGCGCATCTCCATCCATAACCAGGGGTCGCCTCTGAGTCCCCAATCGCAGTGGTCCGGCGCGAGCAGATCGCCAATTGTCGCCCAGCTATGTTCCAGCGGAATGCATGATTTGCGTTTTTCCAGCGCCAGCAGTTGAGGTAAAAACTCATCGCGCCAGTAGTCGGTATCCACCCACCAGTGTGGAGGAATCGAGGCGTGACGTTCAAAAGGTGTAGAAAGCGGCGTTCCCGTCATCGCCATAAAGGCGGCATAAAAGCGCTCCTTCGCGCTGGCCGTGGGGGAAACACACCCTTCATCGCTGAGCAGCATCACCAGATTGTCCATCAGTAATTTATCGGGGTAATCCATCAATTCCGGCATGCCCTGCGCGAAAATCTTACGCATCAACTGGGCGAGTGTTCGCGAGGCCGGATAAAGCACAAACCGCAGATCCTCACGCTGCGCATGTTTCTTAACGGCAATGTCATACGCCGTTTGTTGTTTATCGTGCGTCTTGAGCTGGGTATCCGCGCCGTACTGCAACAAGCGCCCAATGACCGTTAAATCCGCACCGTGCCACGCGGCCTGATGCAGTGCGGAATAGCCTTTTTTCTGCGAAACATGATTAATCAGCGAGGGATATTGTTCGAGGACAGCCAGGACCTCCTCCCACTTCCCCTGCCACGCATTAAGAGAAAGCTGGCCTGCCGCCAGCGCCAGAGAATCGGCCATAGGGCCTCCTTTTGCTGTTCCGTCTTAATTTCATCCTTTAGCGAGTCATTTCATTGTTCGCTAAGGGGAAGACACTCATTTCCCCTTTTGATACGTCAACCCCTACCACTACGCTGCGTGTCGGCGGGCTTTGGGTTCTCGATTTAAGGATGTACTTAACGATAAATTTCCCGTCGCTGGCGAAAGTATAGAAAGAGGGTGGAATACACAGTTGCGCATCTTTCACCTTTAAGGGTGGCATCAAAGTATATTTATGTTTCGGGGGCGGAATATTGCGCGGATTAATAGAGATAAATACCGGCTGGTAATCTTCCGCATGATGAACGGCAAAACAGACTTCATTATTTGCGGTACGCCTCACCGAGGTGGTTTCATCGGGCCTTAGCCTGTCGCCTGAGCCCGGACAGCCAGTCAGTGCCAGCAGGGACGCCAGTAATAACATACCGCGTGTTATCCCCTTTCTTAGCACCATGGAAACCCCTGCAACGTTTTTTGATATTCAGGCAACATGCGGGACTCACGGAGATCCCCGTCAAGTGTCACATCGCCTCTCGCTCTTAATGCCATCCAGGAAGCATAGCCGTAAGTTTTGAGAATGAAATAATCGGCAATGATTTGTGCCTGCTGTTCCATCGAATAACGTCGTAAAGGTCGCCCATTTAAATGGTAGCGATAACTCACCAATCCACTGACTAAGCCATTAACACGCACATTCATGCCGCGGTTACGCTGCCAGATATGGCTGAGTTCATGAATGAATATATGCTGAAAAGGATGCGATTCTCGCGAAAAATCGTTCCGGTACCATTCGCGAACATAGATCTCGCCATCGGGTGCCATTCCCGCACTTTGCGGCTGTAAGCCAAACGGAAAATAGCTCTCGTGATGCACCCAGACTTTATGGTATTCAATACTATTACCGAAGACACTTCTGGCCAGACGGATTTCGCCCGGCTGCAATAACCGCTGACTCCCTTCCCCGTCCATAGACACTCTCAGATTATGGCGACCTCATATATATAAACCTTACGAATGATTTTTCAATCGCCGCTGCGTGACATTTCGTCTTTCAACTGCAGATATCCACACACCATTTCTCCCAGTTCTGCCGCAAACGCGGTGATCTCCGCCTCGCTACGCGGCACAGAAGAGAACGCTTTGCCCACCGCGCCAATGGTGATGGTCACCAGTTCGCAGACCAGCGCCTGTCTGGCGGGCGTCTCACTCGGTAGCACCTCCTGCACAAAGGTCTGAAAGATACCCTCACCCGCGGCTTTAGCTGCCATCACCTCCGGCGCATCACGATACAACGGCGCAGCGTCATCCAGCGCGGTACGCATTGCTGCCTCTTCGCACTCCGAGCGCACAAAAGCCAGCACCAGCGTGCGCATTCGCTGGAGTGGCGGATAATGGGTGTCCTGCAAAATCTCCCGCATCAGTGCGGTCGTACGCTGCCACTCTTCAAGCTGGAGCTGGAAAAGAATCGAAGCTTTATTGGGAAAGTACTGATACACCGAGCCAACGCTGACACCCGCACGTTCCGCCACCCGCGCGGTGGTAAAACGCGCTGCTCCTTCCTCGGCTAAAACCTGAATAGCGGCTTCCAGGATTGCCGTCACCAGCGCGGTAGAACGTGCCTGACGTGGCTGTTTTCGTGAGGAAATACGCGGGGTTGAACGGGATGTCATCGGGTGAGTCTCCAGCGGAAGGAATGCGAATAGTGAATGTGACGAATCCATCATATTCTAAATGCGAATAATTCGTCATATTTTATACTGGAGTCCTGCATGACCATGACCACCCTCACCACCGCACCGCTGGCCCTGCTGCTGGAACGTCTGTTTGCCGAGGCCGAGGCAACCACCAGCCCCGTACTGGATGATGTTTCCGAAGAGGAACAGATGCGCCTGTTACAGAGCAAAACCGACTACCGGGATCTCTACGGACGCCTGAAAGATCTGTGGCTGCCAGTGTCAAAAGAGACCGGCACACTGCTGTATATGCTGGCGCGCAGCAGTAACGCGCGCACCATTGTCGAGTACGGCACCTCGTTTGGGATCTCCGCGCTCCATCTGGCGGCGGCACTGCGTGATAACGGTGGCGGCAGGCTGATTACCTGCGAGTTCGAGGCCTCCAAAGCGGCGCGCGCCCGGCAGCATTTTAACCTGGGTGGCGTGAGCGATCTGATTGAGATCCGCGAAGGCGATGCGCTGGAAACCCTGCGTCAGGATCTGCCTGAATCGATTGATCTGGTGCTGCTCGACGGCGCGAAATCGCTCTACCCGGAGATTCTGGCGTTACTGGAGCCGCACCTGAGAAAAGGCGCGCTGATCGTCGCCGATAACGCCGATTATTACCCGCCGTATCTGGAAAAAGTACGCTCGCCAGAAAATGGCTATTTGTCGACGCCGTTTAGCGAGGATGTGGAGCTGTCGGTTTGGCTGGGGTGAAAGGCCACTAATCCCCCGGTAGCGCTGCGCTTACCGGGGCTACAACTCGTAGCCCGGATAAGGCGTTTACGCCGCCATCCGGGATTTCCCCGGTGGCGCTGCGCTTACCGGGGCTACTCGTCAAAAAACATCATCCCTTTGTATGGCTTCGCGCGGCAGGCGGCCAGCCGTTGCGCGAGGCTACCCACGTGCGCTTCCAGCTTGTGCCCGTCCGGATCGAGAAAATAGAGCGACTCCCCTTCGCTTCTGTTCTCTTTCCACGACGTTATCCCCGCTTGCGTAAGGCGCGCCACAAAGGTAGCAAAATCATTTTCATCGATACTAAAGGCATAGTGGGTATAGTCGCTCTCCTGTGGGGCGATGTACCGCCGCTGCGCGTCCAGCGACAGGCAGAGCCACAGATCGCCACAGCGCAGATACGCGCCGTTATCCCAGCGTGCATGCAGGGGCAACCCCAACAGATGATGGTAAAAACCGATGCTGCTGGCGATATCGCTGACCGCCAGCGTCAGGTGATTAAGACCTTTTAACATGTTGTCATCTCAGCAGAAATTAAAGGCAGTCGAGTAAGTGTTGTCGCAGCCACTGGTGTGCAGGGTCACGGTGCAGACGTTCATGCCAGAGCATCAGCATATCGAACCCCGGCAGCGGCACGGGCGGCTCCACCACCTGCAAGGCTCCTGCCTTTTTCACCAGACGTTCCGGCAGCACGGCTACCAGGTCGCTGGTGGCCAGCGCCTCCAGCATAAACAAGAAATGTGGCACAGAGAGCACGACGCGCCGCGAAAGCCCACTTTTTGCCAGCACCTCATCGGTTATCGCGCTAAAGCCCCCGCCTTCCGGCGAGACAATCACATGCTCCAGCCTGCAGAACTGCGCCAGCGTCGGGCGACGTTTTAAGGCCGGGTGATTCAGCCGCCCGGCCAGTACATAGCGTTCGGTAAACAGCAGTCGCTGATGCAATGCAGGCGGCGATCCTTCTCGGGTATGAAAGATTAGATCGACATCGCCCTGCTCCGCCTGGCGCAAAATCTGCGGGGGATTGAGCTCGAAGAGCGCCAGCCGGGTACCCGGTGCGGCCGCCCGCAGGCTGTTGAGCGCAGGCAACACCACGGCCGACTCGGTGTAATCCGTGGCCACGATCCGCCAGGTAAGATTGGCACTCGCCGGAGCAAAAGGGCTACCGGACGAGACAGCGCTTTCCAGCGCATCAAGCGCCTGTCGCAGCGGTAGACGCAGTTCATCGGCACGGGCGGTCGGCTGCATGCCACGCGGCCCCGGCAGCAACAGCGGGTCACCAAAGATCTCCCGCAGGCGGGCAAGCTGCACGCTGACCGAGGGCTGCGACAAATTGAGCCGTTGCGCCGCCCGCGTCACGTTAAGTTCGGTCAACAGGACATCCAGCGTCGCCAGCAGATTCAAATCGATACGACGAAAATTAACCATGGCTATACCTGCAATATCAGTAATTAATTTCTACTATACCTTCCCATTCATTACCGTGGGGTGACTTTCCCAACACCAGGTACACACAATGAATGTTTTGATTGTTTACGCCCATCCCGAAGCCCACTCTCTGAACGGTGCACTGAACGCCTTTGCCATTTCGCACCTGGAAAATAGCGGACACCACGTGCAGGTATCCGATCTCTACGCCATGAACTGGAAATCACAACTGGATGCCAGCGACACGCTGGCCCCGCTGGCGGGTGACCATTTCCACCCGTCACTGGATTCAAAAAAGGCCTTTGAGCAGGGTTTGCAAAGTGCGGATATCGCTGGCGAACAGATGAAATTACGCTGGGCAGACGCGGTCATTTTCCAGTTTCCGCTGTGGTGGTTTTCGATGCCTGCCATTATGAAAGGGTGGTTCGACAGGGTTTACGCTTATGGATTTGCCTATGGTGTGGGCGAACACAGCGACACTCACTGGGGCGATCGCTATGGCGAGGGGAGTCTGTCAGGCAAGCGGGCGATGTTGCTGGTGACGACAGGCGGCTGGGAATCACACTATAGCCCGCGTGGGATCAACGGCCCCATCGACGATATTCTGTTCCCCATCCAGCACGGGATGCTGTTTTATCCGGGCTTCGAAGTGTTGCCGCCGCTGGTGATTTATCGCACCAGCAAGACAGATGATGAGAAATATGCAGCGTATTGCCAGCAACTGGCACAGCGTCTGGACACGCTTTGGCAGGCGGAACCGCTGCCCTTCCGTCGGCAGAATGCCGGGGATTACACCATTCCCGCACTGACCCTGCGCCCGGATATCGCACCAGGCGAGAGCGGGTTTGGTGTGCATGTGAAGTGACATCCATTCAGGTATGAAATACGTTACCCGTATATGAATAAAATGGCACCCTGCTTACCCAAAAAGACCAAAAGGGTGAACCGGGATGCCATTCAACGATAAATGCCTTATTCCGGCTCTTTGACCTGCGCGACAAATGACGGGAGATCCCAGGTGCCGCCCGCGCGTATGTAGCGGCACATACCGGTGGTGGATTCGCTGCTCTGGGTGAACGCTTTACCGTCCCACACCCACTCCGCGGATGCCCAGCAGTCGCCTATCCCGCGGCCACGCTGACCCAGCGAAATCAGGCCATCGCTGTAATCCGAAGCGGAATCAGTCACCAGCACGGGTTCGCCCGCGAGCTTGCTGTCGATAACCCAGAAGCCATAGCCTTCGTTATAGGCCGCGCGCCAGCAGAGCGTGGAAATCAGCGCATGGGTATCGTCAAGCGGCGTCAGGCTGATATCGTTATCGCCCTCGTCCGCCTGCGGGTCCGGTGATTTCAAACGCTCGCAATTGGTGTCTTTCGGTAACGAAGCAATCAATTTAGGCTTAAGCGCGGCGACTTCCGTTTCATTGAGCACGCGCTCCTGCGCATCGCTCACTTTGGCGGCCTGAATCACCGGGGGCTCTTTCGCCGCCGGTACGCCACTTTCCGGTTTATCGCCTTTCTTCACCAGCGCGCCGGGGGTGTCCAGACGCCCCTGCACATCATCCATTTTCAACAGCACCGCTGTCGCGCCATCGCCAGACAGCTCGAACGGCTTGGCACCGCCTTTAAATTCCACTTTGCCGCTGCCTTTTACTGCCTCGATCAGCGCCTGAGTTTGCGCGGGAGATAACCGCCAGGTATCGGTGTCCTCCGGCTCAACTTCACCGACCTCTTTGTCATCAATCCACAGAACCAATTTGGGCTGCGGTGCAGTCTCATCGGATTCCATTTCCGCGAGCACAACATCGACAACAAGCGGAGCATCCGCACCGGCTTTACGCACCAGCAGTACCGACCCGCTGGCTTCTTCTTCCTTGCTATAACCCGCAGCGCGACAGGTCAGCGTGTTGTCACAAACGACTTCCCAATCTTTGTGGTTAAACGTGGTGCTATTGTTTTCTGCCATTGTCGGCGCACTGAGCGTCGCTATCATCACCAGTGCGGCTTTATAACTTTTATTCATGCCGTTTCTCCGTATTCACCATCGCCGACAGTGTGAAGAATTTAGTGCATTCGGAGAAGTGAAATTTTTTCTACGGCGAAAGGAAATAACGTGGATTTGATCCCCCTCGCACAGGAAGGGGATCGGGAGAGGGGAAATTAATCCAGCTTCAGGTCCCCGTAGCTGTTTACTACGCGGGAGACAATACCGTAATCAATCGCTTCTTGCGGGTTCATCCAGTAGTTGCGGTCAGTGTCTTGTTTCACTTTCTCAACCGGTTGCCCGGTCGCATCGGCGATAAGACGGTTAACGCGATCCAGCATGCGGATGATCTCTTTCGCTTCAATCTCAATGTCGCTGGCCTGCCCACGCACGCCGCCCAGCGGCTGATGGATCATAAAGCGAGTGTTTGGCAGCGCGTAGCGATGCTCTTTTTTCGCCGCCAGGAAAATGGTGATCCCGGCGCTCGCCACCCAGCCAGTACCAATGATATGCACTTCCGGCTTGATGAATTTAATGATGTCGTGAATGGTATCCGCAGCTTCAACATGGCCGCCCTGGCTGTTCAGGTAGATTTTGATCGGCGCATCGCTGATCCCCTGCAACAGCAGCAGTTGGGTCACCACTTTTTCGGTCAGCGTCTGGTTAATCTCACCGGAGATAATGATCGAGCGCGAATCCAGCAACTTCTGCTGCATCATCTGAGTGACGTTGCCGCCTTCGCTCTCTTTTTTATCGTCGTCTTTACTGCCCATATAATGCATGGTGAATCCCCCGTAGTGATAATGGCATTAAGCATAGTCTACGCCATAAAAGGCGGAAAATAACAAGATGTTATCTCCGCACTTTTGGGGGATCAATAACCCAGATCGTCACGACGCAATCCCAGGTCTTTCAGTTGCTCATCGCTCAGATTGCTCAAAATTATCCGTGTCTTGCGCCGTTCCCAGTTTCTTTTCACCCAATGCCACAGTTGTACTAACCCGAAAAATGGTCGTTGCGGTCTATTTTCAAAGAATTCCATCGCGTCTCTCCTCACCTGAACAGAGCCCTATTGTCTCTGGAATTCCTGTATGCAATACAGACGCAGAAATTACTTTTCTTTAACATACAGATCGCCTACAACTGTATCTGAACGGCATTTTTCTCCGCTATCTGTACTGATTTTACAATCTGTATGGTGACAACAAAGGATACAGCATGACACGTTATGAAAACCTGGCCACCTTACTGGCGGAGCGCATTGAACAAGGGCTCTACCGCCATGGCGAGAAACTGCCATCCGTCAGGAATCTGAGCCAGGAGCATGGCGTGAGCATCAGCACCGTACAGCAGGCGTATCAGGTGCTGGAAAATCTACAGTTGATCACCCCGCAGCCGCGCTCGGGCTATTTTGTCGCCCCGCGCAAAGCTAAACCGCCGGTGCCTGCCATATCGCGCCCGGTTCAGCGTCCGGTAGAAGTGACGCAGTGGGATGAAGTGCTCACACTGCTCGATGCCCGTTCGGACAAAGAGATGCTCAATTTTGGCGGCGGAGCGCCGGACATTTCGCAACCGACGCTGAAACCGCTGTGGCGCGAAATGGCGCGTCTGGTGCAGCACAATCAGTGCGACATTCTGAGCTACGACGCCCTGCAAGGACGGCGAGAACTGCGCGAGCAGATCTCCCGCCTGATGGTTGATGGCGGCACGGTGGTGGACCCGGAGGATATCGTGATCACCAACGGCTGCCACGGCGCGCTGAGCATCGCCCTGCTTTCGGTATGTAAACCGGGCGATATCGTGGCCGTGGAGTCCCCTTCCTACTATGGCACCATGCAGTTACTGCGCGGTTTTGGCATTAAAGCGATGGAGATCCCAACCGATCCGGAAACCGGGATCAGCATTGAGGCACTGGAACTTGCGCTGGAACAGTGGCCGATCAAAGGGGTGATCCTTGTGCCGAGTTGCAGCAACCCGCAGGGCTCGATCATGCCGGATGCGCGCAAAAAAGCGATACTGGCGCTGGCGCAGCGCCACGACATTGTCATTTTTGAAGACGATATCTATGGCGAGCTCGTCACCGATTATCCCCGCCCGCGCACCATTAAATCTTTTGATATCGATGGCCGCGTGTTGCTGTGCAGTTCGTTTACCAAATCGGTCGCGCCGGGGCTGCGTGTGGGCTGGATTGTACCGGGGCGCTATCGCGATCGGGTGCTGCATATGAAATATGCCGCTATCGGCAGCACAGTACCCACTAATCAGTTGGCGATGGCGGCGTTTATTCGCGACGGCCACTACCATCGCCATATTCGCCGGATGCGCCAGTTTTATCAGCAGCACCTGGAAACCTATACCTGTTGGATCCGCCAGTATTTCCCTTGCGGAATCTGCGTCACGCGGCCAAAAGGTGGCTATATGCTGTGGGTGGAGCTACCGGAAGGGGTGGATATGCTCTGTGTCTCGCGCCAGCTTTGTCGGCTGAAAATCCAGATTGCGCCGGGCTCGCTTTTTTCCGCCTCAGGGAAATACCGCAACTGCCTGCGCATTAACTGTGCCCTGCCGCTGACTGAACGGTATCGCGAGGCCATTTCTAAGCTGGGCGAAGCTATTCATTTCGCGATGGAGGAGAGTTAATCTCCCCTTCGTTTTCCTTCCCCGGTGGCGCTTCGCTTACCGGGGCTACCAAACCACCGCACCGCGGCCCCGGTAAAATCGTATCCCGGGTAAGGCGCGTGCGCGCCGCCACCCGTGAGTTCTCAAGGCACTCAGAACTTATACGACAGGCTGCCCACAATGCTGCGCTCGGCACCAAAGTAGCAGTAAGAGAGCGAGTTACAGGCGGCGATATAGCTTTTGTCCGTCAGGTTATTGACGTTAACCTGCGCGCTCAGCCCTTTCAAACCCACCTTCGACAGGTCATAGCCGACCGCCAGATCCACCAGTGTATAGGACGGCAGCGTATGCGTGTTCTGGCGATCCGAGGTAATGCCATTCACATAGCGCACGCCGGAACCGACGGTCAGCCCGTCCAGCGGCCCGCTCTTCACATCGTAGCTCAGCCAGGCGCTGGCCTGATTACGCGGTGCGTAGACGGCGCGCTTGCCCTGCTCTTCCGGGCTGCTCTTCTTGTAGCGAATATCGGTGTAGGTATAGGCCGCCTGTAGACGCAGGCTATCCGTTAACTGCCCCACCGCTTCCAGTTCCACCCCTTCGGATTCTATCTCGCCGATAGAACGGTACGGATCGGTCGGCTCTTCTTTGGTGGCGATATTCTTCTGGTTAATGCGGAACACCGAGGCGCTGTACATCGTCTGCGTCCCTTCCGGCTCGAATTTCAACCCGGCTTCCCACTGTTTCCCCTTCATCGGCTCCAGGATCTTGCCGTTTTCATCGGTAAAGCTGGTCGGCGTGAACGCGGTTGAGTAGCTAACGTAAGGCGCAATCCCGTTATCGAACAGATACAGCAATGCCGCACGGCTGCTGTAATGGCCCTGATCCAGGGTATCGCTGGTGTCATTGAGCTTATTAACGTTTGTGACTTTCACCTGATCGTGGCGGCCGCCCAGCGTCAGTCGCCACTTATTGAGTGACATCTGATCCTGGACGTAGATGCCGGTCTGCTCCAACTTATGCTTCTCGCTGCTGTACTGCGTGATGTAATCCGGATCTGCGCCATACACCGGGTTAAACGCGTCGATCGCCGGGAAAGCGCCGTAGTAACCGGCCACATTATTGCTGCGGCGCTGGTAATCCACCCCCATCAACAGGCGATGGTTAACCGGGCCGGTCTCCACGCTGCCATCAAGTTGGTTGTCCAGCGTGATGGCATTCATCTTCTCATCAGAACCGGAATAGCCACGGTTCAGTTCGGTATCGTTGAGCCAGCCTGCCGCATACACCTGATTCAGGTTCACTTTAGTGTGCAGATAGCGCAATTTCTGGCGTACTGACCAGCCGCTATCAAAGGCGTGTTCGAAGTTGTAGCCGACCATGTTTTCGCGGCGGTCGTATTTGTCGTAATCGTCTTCCCCTTCATAGAAGGTATTGGAAATTTTCTGCCCGGCGTGAGGGACAACGGTGCCTTCATACGGTAAGCCCGAGTGACTACCGCCTTCCGGATCGCGATGCAGATAGGCCATCAGATCCAGGCGTGTGCTATCGGTGATGCGCCAGGTGAGGCTCGGCATCAGGGCATAGCGCTCTTCTTTTAAGGGATCGAACTGGGAATCCGCATAGCGGGTCATGCCGGTTAAACGTACGGCAACGCGGTCGTTATCATCCACCGGGCCGGTCACATCAAAGGCCGCGCCGCGCTGGTTGTTATTCCCGGCGAACACTTTGATTTCGCCCCCTGGATCAAACGACGGTTTACGGGAATTCAACGCCACAATCCCACCAGGCGAAGAGCGACCATAGAGTACGGAAGCCGGGCCGCGCACCACTTCGATACTGTCGAGGAACCACGGGTCCACCACCAACGAACTGTGCGAGTTGGTGTCACCCATCATTTTCAGGCCGTCGAGATAGATATTATCCAGACTCCCGTCGGAAAAGCCGCGCAAGACGATGTAATCAAAGCGGTTGGAGGCACCAATCTGGTTGGCATAGACACCCGGCGTGTAGCCCACCGCCTGGCGCACGCTGGTGGCCCCCTGCTCTTCATACTGCTGGCGCGTCACAATAGAGACCGATTGCGGGGTTTCGATATCCGGCGTTTCCAGCTTGGTTGCGCCACTTTGCATTTGTGAGGTCACCACCACCGTCTCTTCTTTTGTCGACGAGGTGTCCTGTGCCAGGACCGTCGCGCTCAATCCACCCGTCATGCAGCCAATCATCAGCGCCAGTCGCGTTTTTGCGAACATGAAAATCTCCAGAAGCCGTTTTTATTGTAAATAAGAATTATTACCCTTTTGCCGACGGCGGCAGCTATGCGCAATGACAAGAGACGTATGCGCGGTGACAAAACGCATCACCACTGTGGAACTTTGGTCTACAGGCCCGTGGATGACCGGATGAATAACGGGGATTAACAGGCGTGGCGCGCCTCTCCGGGGGTAATGCCATAGCGACGGCGAAAGGCGGTAGAAAAATTGGTGGCATGCTGATAGCCCGACATCCACGCTGCCTGCTGTACGCTGTACCCCTGTGCCAGGTAGCGGCGGGCCAGCTCCAGACGGCAGTCGCGAAGATAATCAAACACCGAGTGACCATAGGCCTGGCGAAACTTGGTCCGCAGGCTGCTGCTGCTCATGGCTGCCAGTTGGGCCAGTTCCGTGAGGGTGTACTCTTTCTCCGGCTGCTGCTCCAGCAAGCGACGCACGGTTTCGAGCCGATGTTGTTCGCCGCTGGGGGCATGGCGGGAGGTGTGATTTTGCAGGCGCTGTGACAGGCCGTGACCTAACAGTTGTAGCATGACGCCTTCGAGCATTAACTGGCGCGACAGCCCCGGTTGGCTGGACTGCTGGATGTATTGCAGGCCAGAGAGCAAAAAGCCCGGCACCTGCCATAAGAAGGTTGGCGCACCGCCGTTTTCCCACTGCTGAAGCAACGCAGAGAGCAGCGGCGATTGCCAGCAGCGCGCCGGGTCTACGCCCAGTGAAAGCGTGCGTAAGTGGTAGTCGGCAAGGTGTACGGCGTTCATCACCTGCTGCTCGCCAAGGCGCGAGGTAAAGGCCATACCGGAGCGCACCACAAATTCCTGACCGTTGACGCGCAGCATCACGCTACCTTCCAGCACCACCAGCATATAGAGCGGGCAGCTATGCAAGGAGGTGGTTTCATAGGGTTGCAGGACGCGAATATCTGAACTGGTGAGGTTGAGACCGGATGAGAACGACATTTCTTCGACATCGCCCTGAATCACAATGTGTTTTTCTTTACTGACGTCGCGGCAGGCAGAGAGTGACGGGAAGCGATAATCAATGCCGTAGCGTTCGCCAAACCCGATAAAATCTTCAACGGAAAAGTGTCTTTTTTGCATAGCGGGCAGCCATTGTGATCCTGTCCAATGTTCAACATTCCACCGGGGATGCGCGAAAGTTTCCGGGTCGACGCCCTGAAAAACGCCTACAGATTACCATTGCCCCCGCCAGGCGGCAATAATATTGAGAATTGTTCTCACCTTTAGGTCAATCCTGGATGCGGCGTAGCCCCGGGAAGCGCAGCGCCGCCGGGGAAAAGGAATATTATGGCGATAACATTATACTGCGTTAATTAATTCCATAATAATCAAAGCCGCAAAAAAAATATTATGGACATTACCCCCATTAATATTCCCAATGGCTTATCGACACCTTTCTCCTTAATTTCCCCATTATCTTCTTCATTATTTCTCCACAATATGGACTTTTGTAAATCCATATTATCTCCTCAGAAAATGCTTAACGCCTGGCGCAAAATTCATATATTCTTACGGCAAATGAGAACGATCATTCTCAACACCACTACCCGGAGCCCGGCATGACACAAAAAGTCTCGCAGCAAGAACGCCATCAGATGCGCCAGGACGAAATCATTTTCGCGGCGCGGCGCTGCTTTCGTGCCAGCGGTTTTCACGCGGCCAGCATGTCGCAAATCGCGCTGGAGGCTCAGTTGAGCGTCGGGCAGATTTATCGCTATTTCGCCAGTAAAGACGCCATTATCGAAGAGATGATCCGCCGCATCATCGACTACCGTATCGCGGAAATGGAAAGCAACGCCCAGACTCAGCATATCCCGCAGGTGCTGGCCTGGCGGCAAACGCTCAGCCACGATGATGATGCGCTGATGCTGGAAGTGGCGGCCGAGGCAACCCGCAATCCACGCGTTGCAGCAATGATGGCGCAGGCCGATGCGCGCATGTATGAAACTGCCTGCGCCCACCTGAAAAAGGCACACCCGCATCTTGAAGATAGCCGTGTCCGCTGCTGCGTGGAGATTATGGCGACGCTGATTGAAGGCACCATTTTTAGAAACCTGACGCCGCAAAAATGCGACCCGGCGCAATTACAGAAAATATATCATGACATAATGCATATGTTATTTACTGAAAAATAATCCGGGATTAAACGAATTTCAGGCGATGTATAACGACATCGCCCGTCATCATTTCCGCTAATAGCGGAAGTGGCGTATTGCCATCGCCAAAATATGGTCAACCAACCGCCCTTTGATTATCAATGGGCAGGCCTTTTACACGCCGGGAAAATATAATGAAGTTAATAAAAACCACCGTCGTGGCATTATTCGCATTAACTGGCTGCGACAATGCCACACCACCTGCACAACACAACGCGGCCCCGGAAGTCGGGGTCGTCACGCTCCAGAGCCAACCGCTTGCCGTATTCAGCACCCTGACCGGGCGCACCTCGGCCTCGCTAAGCGCGGAAGTCCGCCCGCAAGTTGGCGGCATCATTCAGAAGCGCCTCTTCACCGAAGGTGACACCGTGAAAGCCGGCCAGCCGCTGTATCAGATTGACCCGTCCAGCTATCGTGCCGCCTTCAATGAAGCCGATGCCTCACTCAAACAGGCGCAATCGCTGGTGGAATCCGACTGCCAGAAAGCGCGTCGCTATGCGCTGCTGGTAAAAGACAACGGCGTATCACAGCAGGATGCCGACGACGCGAAATCTACCTGTGCGCAGGACCGCGCCAGCGTCAGCGCCAAACAGGCGGCGCTGGAAAGCGCGCGTATCAACCTGAACTGGACCACCATCACGTCGCCGATTAGCGGGCGGATTGGCATCTCGTCTGTCACTCCCGGTGCGCTGGTCACTGCCGAACAAACCACGGCGCTGGCCACCGTGCGCGGGCTGGACACCATGTATGTCGATCTCACCCGCTCCAGTGCCGACCTGCTGCGTTTACGTAAGCAGGCGCTCGCCAGTAACGACAGCACGCTGAATGTATCGCTGATTCTGGAAGATGGCAGCACCTACAGCGAAACCGGCAAACTGGCGCTGACTGAAGTGGCGGTGGATGAAGCCACCGGTTCTGTCACCCTGCGCGCTATCTTCCCTAACCCGCATCAGCAACTGCTGCCCGGCATGTTTGTCCGCGCCAGAGTCAATGAAGGCGTGATGGAAAACGCTATTCTCGCCCCACAACAGGGCATCACCCGCGACAACAAAGGCAATGCCACGGCGCTGGTGGTCAACGCTCAAAACAAGGTCGAGCAACGCAGCGTCGAAACGGCTGACACCTACGGCGATAAATGGCTGGTCCTGAAAGGGCTGCAAAGCGGCGACAAGCTGATTGTTGAAGGTACCGATAAAGTCACCGCCGGTGCAGAGGCGAAAGCCGTTGAAGTGCAAAACAACGGAGGCAAAGCCTGATGTTCTCCAGCTTCTTCATGCGTCGCCCGGTCTTTGCCTGGGTGATCGCCATACTGATGATGATGGCCGGGGTGCTGGCTATCCGCACGCTGCCCATCGCGCAATACCCGGACGTGGCGCCCCCCTCGATAAAAATCACCGCCACCTACACCGGCGCATCGGCGCAAACCCTGGAAAACAGCGTGACTCAGGTTATCGAACAACAGCTTACCGGGCTCGATAACCTGCTCTATTTCACCTCCACCAGCAGTTCCGATGGCCAGGTGACCATCACCGTCACGTTCGAACAGGGTACCGACCCGGACACCGCTCAGGTGCAGGTACAGAACAAGGTGCAACAGGCCGAGTCCCGCCTGCCAACCGAAGTCACCCAATCTGGCGTGACGGTGGTGAAATCCCAGAGCAGCTTCCTGCTTATCATGGCGATGTATGACAAAACCGACCGTGCTTCCAGCTCCGATATCGCCGACTGGCTGGTGAGTAATGTGCAGGACCCGCTCGCGCGCGTTAACGGCGTGGGGAGCCTGCAGGTGTTCGGTGCGGAATATGCCATGCGTATCTGGATGGACCCGGACAAACTGGCCTCTTATGCGCTGATGCCGTCTGATGTGCAGACCGCCATTGAAGCGCAAAACGTGCAGGTCTCCGCCGGGAAGATCGGTGCGCTGCCGGCCTCAAACAGTCAGCAACTGACGGCCACCGTGCGTGCGCAGTCTCGCCTGCAAACCGTGGAGCAGTTCCGCAATATCATCATCAAAAGTGAAACCAACGGTGCGGTGGTCCGCGTCGGCGACGTTGCCCGCGTGGAGATGGGCAGCGAAGACTATTCGGCGACAGCGAAACTAAACGGCCACCCGGCGGCAGGTCTGGCGGTGATGCTGGCTCCTGGCGCGAACGCCCTAGATACCGCCACCCTGGTGAAAGATAAAATTGCGGAGTTCCGTCATAGCATGCCGCAGGGCTATGACGTCGCCTACCCGAAAGACAGCACCGACTTTATCAAAATCTCCATTGAAGATGTGGTGCAGACGCTGATCGAAGCCATCGTACTGGTGGTCTGCGTGATGTATCTGTTCCTGCAAAACGTCCGCGCCACCCTGATTCCGGCGATGGCAGTGCCCGTTGTGCTATTGGGAACCTTTGGGGTACTGGCGCTCTTTGGCTACTCGATTAATACCCTGACGCTGTTTGCGATGGTGCTGGCGATTGGCTTGCTGGTGGATGACGCCATCGTGGTGGTGGAAAACGTCGAGCGTATTATGCGCGACGAAGGGCTGCCCGCCCGCGAAGCCACTGAAAAATCAATGGGTGAAATCTCCGGTGCGCTGGTGGCGATTGCGCTGGTACTCTCCGCCGTATTCCTGCCAATGGCCTTCTTTGGTGGCTCTACCGGGGTGATTTACCGTCAGTTCTCGGTCACCATCATCTCGGCTATGACCCTGTCGGTGATTGTTGCGCTCACCCTGACCCCGGCGTTGTGCGGCACGGTGATGCAGCACAGTAAGCCCCATAAGAAAGGCTTCTTCGGCGCGTTCAATCGCTTCTATGCCCGCACTGAAAATAAATACGAGCACCGTGTCCTGCGCGTCTTGCGCCGCTCTGTGATCGTGATCGCTACCTATGGCGTGCTCTGTGCGGCGATGGCGTTTGTCATGTGGCGCCTGCCCGGCAGCTTCCTGCCGACCGAAGACCAGGGCTCTGTCATGGTGCAGTTCACCCTGCCCGCCGGGGCCACTGCCCCGCGCACCAATGCGGTCGCCAGCAAAGTGACCGACTGGTTCCTCACCAAAGAGAAAGCCAATACCAACGCCATCTTCACGGTCACCGGCTTTAGCTTTAGCGGTAACGGCCAGAACGCCGGGATGGCCTTCGTCTCGCTGAAAAACTGGTCAGAGCGTAAGGGGGCGGAAAATACCGCCCAGGCAATCGCCCTGCGGGCCACCCAGCAGTTAAGCACTCTCCGCGATGCCAGCATTTTCGCCATGATCCCGCCGTCAGTGGACGGTCTGGGGCAGAGTAACGGCTTTACCTTTGAGCTGCTGGCAAGTGGCAGTACCGATCGCGACGAACTGCTGAAAATGCGTAACCAGTTGATTGGCGAGGCCAGCAAAAGCCAGGAGCTGCAAGCCGTTCGCGCCAACGACCTGCCACAAATGCCGCAGTTGCAGGTGGATATCGACAGCAATAAAGCCGTCGCGCTGGGTCTGTCGCTCAGCGATGTCAGCAATACGCTCTCCAGCGCCTGGGGCGGGACCTATGTGAATGACTTTATCGATCGTGGACGCGTGAAGAAGGTCTATATCCAGGGGGATAGCGCGTTTCGCGCCGCGCCGTCTGACCTGAAAAAATGGTACGTACGCGGCAGCGATGACAGCATGACGCCGTTCTCCGCCTTTGCCACCACCCACTGGGAATATGGCCCGGAAAGTCTGGTGCGCTACAACGGTTCGGCGGCCTATGAAATTCAGGGTGAGAATGCCAGCGGGTTCAGTTCCGGCGTGGCAATGACCAAAATGGAGACCCTCGCTAATAATCTGCCCGCCGGTTCTACCTGGGCCTGGAGCGGCCTGTCATTGCAGGAGAAACTCGCCAGCGGCCAGGCCATGAGCCTTTATGCCATCTCGATCATGGTGGTGTTCCTCTGTCTGGCAGCGCTTTACGAGAGTTGGTCCGTGCCGATTTCGGTCATCCTGGTTATTCCGCTCGGCCTGCTTGGGGCGGCGCTGGCGGCCTGGATGCGTGGTCTGAACAATGACGTTTACTTCCAGGTCGCGCTGCTGACCACCATCGGTCTGTCGTCGAAAAACGCCATTTTGATTGTCGAGTTTGCCGAAGCGGCCGTGCAGGAAGGCTATTCCCTGAGCAGGGCGGCGCTGCGTGCGGCACAAACCCGCTTGCGCCCGATTATGATGACTTCGCTGGCGTTTATCGCCGGGGTGCTGCCGCTGGCAGTGGCGACCGGGGCCGGAGCCAACAGCCGTGTCGCCATCGGGACCGGCATCATCGGCGGTACGCTGGCCGCCACGCTGCTCGCCATCTTCTTTGTTCCGCTGTTCTTTGTGCTGGTGAAACGTCTGTTCGCCGGTAAACGTCAACGCCAGGAGTAATTATGTTTCGAATTAGTGTGCTTGTTTTGGCTCTCCTGAGCGCGGGCTGTGTGTCGCTCGACCCGACCTATCAACGCCCGGCAGCCCCGGTTCCTGCCACTTTGCCGGGTAGCAGCGGTGAGGCGAAGGCGGTCGCCACCGACTGGAAGCAGGTGGTCAATGACAGCCGCCTGCAGCAAGTGGTAAGCCTGTCGCTCACCCAAAACCGCGATGTGCAAAAAGCGATTGCCGATATCGATGCGGCACGCGCGCTCTATGCCGAAGACCGGGCCGCGCTCTTCCCCACCGTCAATGCGGAGTTGAGCAACACCCGCAGCCGTACTGCGGCCACCGGCGTGACGTCCAGTGCAGAGGCCAATGGCGCGGTGTCGAGCTTTGAACTGGATCTGTTTGGCCGTAACCAGAGCCTCGCGCGGGCCCAACGGGAGACCTGGCTTGCCAGCGAATATACCGCGCAAAACACCCGCCTGACGCTGGTGGGGGAAATCACCACCGCGTGGATTACGCTGGCGGCGGATAACAGCAACCTGGCGCTGGCGCAGCAGACAATGGCGAGCGCGCAAAATTCGCTCACGATTGTGAAGCGTCAACAGCAGGTGGGGACGGCGGCGGCGACGGATGTAAGCGAAGCCATGGCGGTTTATCAGCAGGCACGAGCGAGTGTCGCCAGTTACAAAACCCAGGTGGCGCAGGATATCAATGCGCTCAATCTGCTGGCGGGAACGACCGTGGCGCAAACGCTGCTGCCCGGTACGCTCGAAAGCCTGGCGCAGGACAGCATCAAGCTAACGCCTGCGGGGGTGTCGTCTTCGGTATTGTTGCGCCGTCCGGATATTCAGGAAGCGGAGCACAACCTGAAAAGCGCCAATGCCAACATTGGCGCGGCGCGGGCGAATTTCTTCCCGTCGATTTCGTTAACCGTCAGCGCAGGGGTGGGCAGTTCAGCCCTGTCGTCGCTGTTTAATAACGGTATGAAGGTCTGGTCGTTTGCCCCGTCGATTTCGCTGCCGCTGTTTACCGGGGGCAGCAACCTGGCGCAGTTGCGCTACGCGGAAGCAGAGAAGAAAGGGTTGATCGCCACCTACGAGAAAACGATTCAGAGCGCGTTTAAAGATGTTGCCGATGCCCTCGCCCGCCGCCAGACGCTGGATGAACAGCTCGACGCCCAGCGTGAATATGTGGCTGCCGAACAGAAAACGCTGGATATCGCTCAGCGTCAATATCAGGCGGGGGCCGGGGATTATTTATCGGTGCTGACCGCACAGCGTTCGCTGTGGTCGGCGCAGGAGGGGTTGATTTCGCTGCAGCAGACAGATCTTGAGAACCGGGTAACGTTGTGGCAATCCCTGGGGGGTGGCGTGGGGTGATTTTCCTCTCACCCTAACCGTCTGCCCAAAGGGGCGAGGGGACCGTTCGACTGCCGCCATACGGGGATCCCCCCGGCGACGCTGCGCTTGCCAGGGCTACGAATTTCTTTTCCCCCTCTCCTCTGGGGAGAGGGCCGGGGCCAGGGTGAGGGGGGAAAATGCGGCTCTGATGGTCATTCCGTTCACCTTATGTTCCTTGCTTTTCTGTCGCAACAGAACCCGTGAACGTGCCAGGGTGGCTCACCGCCCCCCCCCCTGGCGACCCGGGCTCCCGGCCAGGAAAATCGCCGCTGGCACGGTCCATGATGCTTATGTCGGCTGACTTTCGGGTCGGGGACCAGCCTGCGTCCATGCAGGCTATCCCCTCCGCCCGCTGCCCTGCGGGCGGCCCCGGTCAGCCGCCAACGCCTCATCGATTTTCAGCCGGACCCTGTCATCGCTGTCACGGTTTTATTCTTATTACGCGGCGTTATCGCTGTAAAACGTAAGATGACTGGGGATCCCTCTCCCCTCTACGATCGGGCACCGAACCCGTAGCCCGGGTAAGGCGCTGCCGCATCCGGGAATCCCCCCTTGCCCATCGCCGGAATTACACCTTTTTGCCGCTGGGCTTCAGGCCACGGTGAAACTCATTGATGCGCTTCACCGTTTTAATGGCACGCTGGGAGGTAGCCGACGCCACGGACAACACAATCATCTCCAGACACAGCAACACCGTGCCATGCAGCGGGATTTTGCCCTTCTCACCGCCGCGCGGCACATGGATCACCACGTCCGCCTCTTTGCTAAAACGCGAATCCAGCGCATTGGTCAGCAAAATCGTCGGGATACCCAGCCGTTTGGTCTCTTTCAGGGTCGTCAGCCCCTCCCGATGGGCCGATTTCTGCGCCATCATCACCAGCACATCGCCGCGTTGCAGGCTAATCAACTGCTCTGCCAGCCCAATACCGGTACGGTTGAGCGCCACCGCGGGCAGCCCGACACGGCTGAACAGGCGGGCGGTGTAATCGGCCAGAATCCCCGAAGCGCCAATCCCAAAAATGGCCGCCTGACGCGCCTCCACCAGCAGGGCGACAGCCTGTGCGATGGCATAACGGTTATCCGGCGCAGATAACACCTCGCAGGTGTACTGGTGCCCTTCGAGCACAAAATCGATGCCGGAATTAACATCGCATGACAGCGCCCCGACCGTGGTACTCATCTTTTCCGCCGAGGTCACCGTCGGCCCAAACCAGTGCTCCATCGTCTGTTTCAGGTCGCGTAATCCGGCAAAGCCGAGCGCCTGAATCGCGCGCACCACCGTGGCGTCCGAGGTTTGCGTGGCCGCCGCAATTTCAATGGCCGTATGCTCCAGCACCACGTCCCGGTTATCGTGGATGTAACGCGCCACCGACAATAAGCGCGGCGACAGTGTATGCGCCCGCGCCCGGTAGCGCTCGCCATAGACATCCACCCGCCCTTTGCTTTTCGTTGCGCGCATCATGGCGTTGCACCCGGTAACGGACGCCCGGCAATCTGCGATTGCACCTGCGCCGCCATCAGCCCCAGCGCCGCATAGGAGTTGGAAATGGCCTCTTCCCGTGAAATCAACACATAATGCCCGGTACGGCAGGCCGACAGAAAATTACACCAGCCCGGCATTACCGCATCCATCGCCGCCATCTCATCCTGCGGCTTACCGCCGGTATCCCCACGCCAGGTAGCGAAGACAAAATCGGCATCCAGCTCCGGCAACCGCTCCGCGCTGACATCAATACGTCCGCCTTCCGGGATGCGCTCAATCAGCGGCGGGAAGGTGAACCCGGCATCACGCAGCACACGTCCCAGCGAATGATAGGTATGCAGGGCGTTGATTTTCCCCTGGTTGGCCTGAATCACCGACACGCGGATTTTACCGGTATCCACCGTCGCTTTTAGCGCCGCGATTTGCGCCTGATAGCGACGTTCAAGAATGGCAAGTCGCGCCTGACTGCCGGTCAACTCCGCCAGTTTGCTGTAGATACGCGGCGCGCCACCGTCAAGGTGATCGATACTGACGGTTGGGGCGATTTTTTCCAGTTGCTCCACCGGCGTATTGCGACTTGGCTCGGTAATGATCAGATCCGGTTTTGCCGCCGCCATGGCTTCAATATCAATGGTTGCGGTGCCGATAAACGCGATCTGGCTGTTATCAAAATCCACCCCGGTCAACATCGCACTGGAGCGCAGCGTATGGCTGCCGTCGGGTCGGGTGCGGCCATGGCTGGCGACCGGCGGCACGCCCAGCTCAATCAGCGGAATGGTGATATCGAGATCGTGCAACGAGACAATACGCTGCGGATGCAGCGGCACGGTCACCGTCCGTCCCAGATCATCGGTAAAGGTGCGGGTCGCGGGTTCGGCATGCACCGCCGTCACCGCCAGTAATAAGAAAGCGAAAAGTAAACGCATACGGCTCCCTGAGTTATAACCGGTCCCGCCGCTGCCAGAGCAACAGCAGGAAAAATGGTCCGCCCGTCAATGAAATCACAATGCCCGCCGGGATTTGCAGCGGCGCAAATGCCAGCCGCCCCAGCGAATCGGCCACCAGCACCAGCAGCGCACCGAGCAACGCACTGCCGGACAACAGCGCCACCTGGCCGCCGCGCAGCAGAAAACGCGCCATATGCGGCGCAATCAGCCCGACAAAACCGATGCTACCCGCACAAGAGACGCAGGCGGCGGTCAGTAACACCGGAGCAAAAAAACGAATGCGCATCAGCCACGCCATCCGCACGCCCAGCCCGGCGGCGGCCTGATGGCCGAGCAGCGCCACATCTGAGGCCCGCGTGGTAACAAACAAAATTAGCGCGGCAGGCAGCGCCCAGCAGGTCGCCACCACCAGCAGCGGCCAGGTGGCGGTATGCAGGCTGCCCGCCATCCACACCAGCGCGGTCTGTACATCGCGCACATCGGCGGTGGTCATAAACACCCCAATGCCTGCCGCAAACGTCCAGGAGACGCCAATGCCGAGCAAAATAAAACGCGGACGCGAAAAATCCCGCGCCAGCAGCAGCACGATCAACGCCGCCAGCAGGCCGCCCGCCATGCCCGCTACGGGCCGCCAGGCCAGCCCCAGCGCCGGGAAGAGGAGGATTAACGCCAGCACCGCCACGCTACTGCCCTCTTTCACCCCCAGCAGCCCAGGGTCCGCCAGACCATTGCGGGTGATCGACTGCATCGCCGCCCCGGCCATACCCAGCATTGCGCCGCACAGCAGCGCCATCAACAGGCGCGGCAAACGGATATCCCACACGATGTACAACTGTTCGGCATTAAGCGCCTGTGGGAAAAAGAGAGCACGCCCGATCGCCGATGCGGGAACCGGCAGCGAGCCTTGCATCAGGCCAGTAAGTAATAACCCCAGCGCGAGCACCAGCAGCACGGCGCCCCACACTGCCGTCTTTGGCCGCCATAAACGGGAAAAACGCCCCAGACGAAACGAACGAAAGCCTGCGCGCGATAGCAGCGAACTCATTTGAATAACCTCGCTGCCAGCAGGATAAACAGCGGTGCTCCCACGAGCGCGGTCATCACCCCGGTTGCCAGCTCATGGGGGGCGACCAGCGTACGGGCGGCGATATCCGCCAGCAGCAACAGTAATGCCCCCGTGAGCGCGCAAAGCGGCACGCCCAGGCGCAGGTCATCGGTAGCAAAACGGCGCACCAGATGCGGGACGACTAGGCCGATAAAGCCGATCGGCCCGGCCAGTGATACCGACGCCCCGCACAACAAGGCAATGGCAACAAGCCCAAGGCCACGGGTACGCGCCAGCGAAATCCCCAGCCCGATAGCCACCTGCTCCCCCAGCGCCAGCATATTGAGCGCCGGGGCTACCCACAGTGCCAGAACCAGCCCCATCGCTGCCACCAGCGCCGCAGTGCGAACCGCCTCCCAGCGTAGCCCTGCCAGATCCCCGGCAAGCCAGGTGCGCATTGCCAACAGGGTTTGTTCATCAAGGATCAGAATGGCGGCGGTGAGAGAGGAGGTAAACGCGGTGAGCGCCACGCCACACAGGGTGACCTTCATCGGCGTTAGCCCGCTTTTCCCGGCGCTGGCAATACCCATCACCAGCGCAAACAGCGCCCCGGCACCGCAGGCGGCGATCAGCGGTTGCCCAGGCCCGAAAGCGAGCCCAAGCGCGGTGGTCGCAACCACCGCCAGCGCCGCTCCTGCGTTCAGCCCAAGGATATGCGGCTCACCGAGCGGATTGCGGATCACCGTCTGTAACAGCGCCCCGGCGACGCCGAGCGCCGCCCCTACCACCAGCGCCGCCACAAGGCGCAGCAGACGCAGGCTGATAATTATCTGATGGTCGAAGTTGCGCGGGTCGAAGGCCAGAAACGCACGAACAACGGTTTGCGGGCCAATTGCGCGCGCGCCCAGCCCCAGATGGGCCACCGAGGCCAGCACGAGTAACACCAGCACCAGCAGGAGTGCCAACCCGCTTCGCCCGCTACGGCGGCGTAAAAGAAGGGGTTGTATGGTCATGCGTGCGGCTCGTGCTGACGGCGAAATGGCATAAAGAAGGGTTTCCCGGTCATCGGGTTAATGGAGACATGCACATCAACATCAAAGACCGATTTGATAAGCTCCGCCGGGCAGGGATCGCCCTCGTGCAACACGCCTTCCACTTTGCCCTGACGCAGAAAGACCAGCGTATCGCCGTAATTCACCGCGAAGTTCAGATCGTGTAATACCGCCACTACGGTGCGCCCGTGATGGCGGGTCAGCGAGTGCAGCAGTTCAAGGATCTCCACCTGATAACGCAGGTCGAGGAAAGTGGTGGGTTCGTCGAGTAAAATCACCGGGGTTTGCTGGGCCAGCGCCATCGCAATCCAGCAGCGTTGACGCTGACCACCGGAGAGGCTGTCGACCGGAAGATGCGCGAACGCTGTGGTGCCGGTCACCACCAGCGCCTCTTCAACCGCCTGCTGGTCGTCGTCACACCATTGGCGCATAAAGGTTTGCCAGGGGAAACGTCCACGGGAGACCAGTTCAAACACGGTGAGCCCTTCGGGGACTAACGGTGACTGAGGCAGGATCCCCAACTGGCGCGAGACCGCTTTGGTCGGCTGTTGGTGAATAGCTTTGCCGTCAAGCTGGACGCTGCCGCCCAGCGGTTTGAGCAGGCGCGCAATGGTACTGAGGAGCGTGGATTTGCCGCTGCCGTTCGCACCGACCAGCACGGTCATTTTGCCGGGAGGGATGGCAAGGCTGATGCCATCAACGATCACCTTTTGTTGATAACCTGCCGAGAGATTATCCAGCACAATTCCGGGCCGACTGGCCGCGTTGTCCAACTGCTGTGGCATGTATACTCCTGCGCCGCAACCACGTGGTACACTCCGCGCGCGCCAGCTTAACAAATAAAAATAAATATCATTCTCTTTTAGATTTTGCCGCCAGGCAATGTAGTAGTCAAGAGATTCAAATACCCATAACTTCACCGGGTATTTTAGGGTGGCTACAGCCACTCCATTGGCTGAGCCTTATTTTTAATGTGTTTATTTTCAATAAATTAAATGGATAAAGAGGATATTTCCAGGCGCATTTTCACCCGCAAAATGCGG
The DNA here is from genome assembly GCF_015167655.1 of Citrobacter sp. BDA59-3. NCBI lineage: Bacteria > Pseudomonadati > Pseudomonadota > Gammaproteobacteria > Enterobacterales > Enterobacteriaceae > Citrobacter > Citrobacter sp. BDA59-3. The sequence continues at coordinate 603,092 of NZ_CP063427.1, read as the reverse complement.
TGTAGTCATTTTTCTTACTTTTCCATTTACTACTACATTTTGCCATGATTGAATGATTCTCAATTACATATCCGGCATGAATATTTCACGCCGAAGGATAGATTTACAGTCGCGGGCAATGAATAAAAATCTTCCCTTATGCATGACTGGCAGAGGGCATTTTGGAAAAACGGACAACATGGCTGAGTTAACTTCTTCGATCTCCGGGAAAAAAGGGCACGCACTGTTTTCTGCGTTGTTCCTGGGGGCAACCTTTTCACCTCTGGCACAGGCAGCAACAAACGCTGCGCAGGATAAAGACAGTGACACGCTGACCGTACTGGCAGGCGCGTCATCGGCAGATCAGGCTGCGACGGCGGGCTATCAACCGCTGAACACCTCGGCGGCAACGCTCACCACCATGCCGCTGCTGGATATTCCGCAGGTGGTTAACACCGTGAGCGATAAAGTGCTGGAAGATCAGCATGCGACAACGCTGGATGAAGCGCTGTATAACGTCAGTAACGTGGTGCAGACCAACACATTAGGCGGCACGCAGGATGCCTTTGTGCGCCGTGGCTTTGGCGCGAACCGCGACGGGTCAATCATGACCAATGGTCTGAGAACGGTGCTGCCGCGCAGCTTTAATGCTGCGACCTCGCGCGTCGAAGTACTGAAAGGCCCGGCCTCCACGTTGTACGGTATTCTGGATCCCGGCGGGCTTATCAATGTTGTAACGAAACGCCCGCAAACCACTTTTGGTGGCTCCGTCTCTGCCACCTCTTCCAGCTTTGGCGGTGGCACCGGGGATCTCGATGTTACCGGGCCGATTGAAGGCACTCGCCTGGCGTATCGTTTGACTGGCGAATATCAGAATGAAGATTACTGGCGCAACTTCGGTAAAGAGAAAAGCACTTTTATCTCCCCGTCGCTGACCTGGTTTGGTGATGACGCCACGGTGAGCGTGCTGTACTCACACCGAGACTACAACACCCCGTTTGATCGCGGCACGATTTTCGATCTCAAGACCAAACAGCCGGTGAATGTCAGCCGTGAAACCCGCTTCGATGAGCCGTTCAACATTACCGATGGTGCGTCTGATCTGGCGCAACTGAATGCCGAATACCATCTCAACAGCGCATGGACGGCGAAGTTTGACTACAGCTTTAGCCAGGACAAATACACCGATAACCAGTCGCGCGTGATGGCCTATGACGCCGCCACCGGGAATCTAACGCGCCGAGTGGATGCCACGCAGGGATCGACCCAGCGGATGCACAGCACCCGCGCCGATCTGCAGGGCAACGTGGATATCGCCGGGTTCTATAACGAGATCCTGACCGGCGTGTCGTATGAAAATTACGATCTGCTGCGTACCGATATGATCCGCTGTAAAAACGTCAAAGATTTCAATATCTATAACCCGACCTACGGCAATGCCAGCAAATGTACGTCGGTGTCAGCATCGGACAGCGACCAGACCATCAGGCAGGAAAGCTACTCTGCCTATGTTCAGGATGCGCTGTACCTGACGGACAAATGGATCGCCGTCGCCGGTGTGCGCTACCAGTACTACACCGAGTACGCAGGCAAAGGCCGTCCGTTCAATGTGAACACCGACAGCACCGACGAACAGTGGACGCCGAAATTCGGCCTGGTCTACAAGCTGACGCCGTCCATCTCCCTGTTCGGCAACGTGGCGCAGTCGTTTATGCCGCAGTACTCCATCGCCAGCTATATTGGCGATCTGCCGCCCGAAACCTCCACCGCGTGGGAAGTGGGGGCGAAGTTCGACCTCTTTGACGGCGTCACCGCCAATATTTCCCTGTTTGATATTCACAAACGCAACGTGATGTACAGCGAGATTGTCGGTGACGAGACCGTGGCGAAAACCGCAGGCCGCGTGCGTTCGCAGGGCGTGGAAATGGATATCGCCGGCGCGCTGACCAGCAATATGAACGTTATCGCCAGCTACAGCTATACCGACGCCAAAGTACTCGAAGATCCGGAATATGCCGGGAAACCGCTGCCGAACGTGCCGCGCCATACCGGTTCTGTGTTCCTGACGTATGACATCCGCAATATGCCAGGCGGCAATACGCTGACGCTCGGCAGCGGCGGTCACGGGGTGAATCGTCGCTCGGCTACCAACGGCGCGGATTATTATCTGCCGGGCTATTTTGTGGCTGACGCCTTCGCCGCTTACAAGATGAAGCTGCAATACCCGGTCACGCTGCAATTGAACGTGAAAAACCTGTTCGACAAGTCCTATTACACCTCGTCCATCGCCACCAACAACCTGGGTAACCAGCCTGGCGATCCGCGTGAAGTGCAGTTCACGGTGAAAATGGATTTTTAAGGTTAATGTTTGTGAGCATTGCCCCGCGCTTGCGGGGCTTTTTTTTGCCTGTCGCAAGCCGCTCCGGTTTCCAGGGAAAGACATCGTTGCGCGTATTGCCTATGATGATCCGCTTAGCGTAACGCCCACAGGGAAAATACCGCACGTCAGGATCGGGAAATCAGATGACAAAAATTGAGCAGCTTGAGCAACTGGTGGCGAAATACCAGAATGATTTGGCCTATTACCACTCCAGAAAATATAACGAAACGCAGCTACGAACTGATTTTCTCGATCCGCTGTTTACCCTTCTGGGTTGGGACATTATCAACGCCCAGGGTAAACCGACCAACGAGCGTGAAGTGCTGGTCGAAGAGGGATTAAAAGCGCGGATGGGGGAAAACGCGAAGAAACCGGATTACACCTTCCGTCTGTTCTCTGAACGCAAATTCTTTGTCGAGGCCAAAAAGCCGAGCGTGGATATTACCCTTGACCCGGAACCGGCAAAACAGGTGCGACGCTACGGCTTTACCGGCAAATTAAAAATCTCGGTGCTGACTAATTTCGAATATACCGCCATTTATGACTGCTCCAATCCGGTAGAACAGAGCGACCAGACCAGCCACTCACGTATCAAGCTGTATCACTACAGCGAACTGGCGGCCCATTTCGATGAAATTATGGCGCTAATTGGCCGTGATAGCGTCTATTCCGGGCAATTTGATAACGAATGGTCCGCCATTGAAAGCAAAATCCTGCGCTTTAGCGTCGACGATCTTTTCCTCCGGCAAATCAATCAATGGCGTTTATTGCTCGCCAGGGAGTTTCTCTCCCTCAAGCCCGGTCTGAATGAAGAAGAGATCAACGATCTGACGCAGAACTACATTAACTGCATTGTCTTTTTGCGCGTCTGTGAAGATCGTGACCTAGAGGCTTATGAGACTCTCTGGTCTTTAGCGCAGAAACAGGATTACCAGGCGCTGGTGCAGACGTTGCAGGCCTCGGATCGCAAATATGACTCCGGCCTGTTCGCCCTCGACCATATTGCGGAGCTTATCAGTAATGATAATTCTGCGATCTGGGAGATCATCAATCAGCTCTATTTCCCACAAAGCACTTACTCCTTTGCGGTCTTTTCTTCCGATATTCTCGGCAGTATTTACGAGATCTTCCTGAGCGAAAAAATCAAAATTGGCCCCAACGGCACGCCCGAAATTCGTCCTAAAGAGGAACATCTCGATCGCGATGTGGTGACCACACCGGTACACATCATTAAAGAGATTATCCGCAACACAGTAAGCGAATTTTGCCGGGGCAAAAACGATGAGCAGATCCTTAATGCCAAATTCGCCGATATCGCCTGCGGCTCGGGTGCCTTTCTTCTGGAGGTCTTTCAGTATCTCCAGGATACGCTGGTCGACTATTACATCAGGCACGATCGCTCGAAGCTTCAACAGCTTTCGCCGCACAGCTTCAAACTGAAATTGTCAGTGAAAAAAGAGCTGCTCAGCCGCTGTATTTACGGTATCGATAAAGATTACAACGCGGTAAAAGCCTGTGCTTTTGGTCTGCTGCTCAAGTTGCTGGAAGGGGAATCGAAAGAGACGATTGGCGATGACAAACCCATCCTGCCGAAAATTCAGCGCAACATTATTTTCGGCAATAGTCTGGTGGATGCAAATGACGGGGTTGCGGCGGCGGACAGCTATAGCGTGAACCCGCTGCATATCGATGAAAACAGCTTCGATGTGATTGTCGGCAACCCTCCGTATATGGCAACGGAGCATATGAAGCAGTTCACCCCTGCCGAATTGCCTGTCTACAAAAAGAAATATCAGTCGGCTTACAAACAGTTCGATAAATACTTCCTGTTTGTTGAACGCGCCATGCAGTTGCTAAAAGAGGGTGGCTATCTGGGCTATATTCTTCCGTCCAAATTCACCAAAATCGGCGCGGGGAAAAACCTGCGTAAACTGCTGGCGGATAACCGCTATCTGAGCAAACTGATTTCGTTTGGTTCGCATCAGGTCTTTCTCAATAAAACCACCTATACCTGCCTGCTGTGCCTGCAAAAATCGCCGCAGAATGAATTCGCTTTTTATGAAGTGAAAGACTTTAAAAAGTGGCTGACCCGTGAAGATAAATCCTCGCTGTTAAGTCTCCATTCGCCCGATAAGCTGGACTCCGACACCTGGGTGCTGGAGAAAGAAACGAACGATATTTTGCAGCAAATGTTCAGCAAGTCTGCCGAACTGGGGGAGATTCTGGGCAAAGGAGCCATTGCCAACGGTATCCAGACCAGCGCCAATGAATATTACGTACATAAAAGCCTGAAAACGGAAAATGGCTATGTCTGGTTCGTTTACGACGGCGTGGAATATTCCGTTGAAGAGGCCTTAACCCGCCCCTATTTTGAAACGCCACGTTCGGGTCAGGATAATTTCTACAGCTATAAAGATGTGGAACCGAACGCCTTCGTCATTTACCCCTATCATAAGGTGGATGGCCGCATTCAGTTTATTGAGTACGACGATTTACGTGCCCTTTATCCGCAGACGTTCGCTTTTCTGCAGGTGGTCAAACCGCATCTTGATAATGGCAAGCGGTCGATAAAACCAGACCCGACAACGCCGCATGAGTGGTATCGCTATGGGCGCAGCCAGGCACTGGAGAACTGCGATGTGCCGCAAAAAATTATCGTCGGCGTGCTGTCGAATGGCTACAAGTACGCGATTGATAACCACCGGACGTTTGTCTCTTCCGGCGGCACCGCGGGCTACAGCATTATTAACGTTCCCGACGACTGCCCCTACTCCATTTACTATATTCAGGCGCTGTTGACTTCCCGCCATCTGGAGTGGTTCGCATCGATTTATGGGGAGATTTTCCGCGGCGGCTTTATCGCCAGGGGCACCAAAATCCAGACCCGGATGCCGATTCCGACCATCCGCTTTGCCGACAGAGCGGACGCGGCGCGCCATGATGATATCGCCACTCTGCAAAGACAGCTCAACCACCTGTACGCGCAGATTACGCAGGCATCCGCACGGGAAAAAATCGTTTATCAGCGCCAATTTGACACCCAGCAGGCGCGGATGGACGCGTTGATTGCGGCGCTGTTTGATTTGGGTGAGCTGGACGAGAAAATCCCGTCGATAGAGGCGTTGTATAAGGGGCTGTGAGTGGTTTTCTCCCGGATGGCGGCGCAAACGCCTTATCCGGGCTATCCCACAGGGAGAGGGAGAAAACCAGTCGTAGCCCCGGTTAGCGAAGCGCCACCGGGGGAGGGTTATTTCCGTAACCGGCGATCCTTTAACTTTTCCCAGATCGCCATCAGCCTATCGTTATCGCTTTTGCTAAAACCTAACGCCGCGAGGATCTTCTCGCCCTGGCTGCGGATCACGGCGGCGATCTCACCGGCTTTCACCTGCTGGTTGATACCCGCCAGATCGTGTTCCATCCCCTCGATAACCGGGATATACAGTTGTTCAATCTCCGACGGCACCAGCTCCAGCACGCCGCCACCGTAATAGCGCCCTTCCAGTTCAGCGGTAATGGCCGTCAGCGGATTTAAAAAGCTGCACACCAGATTTTCACTGCTGGTAAAGGTCGAACGCACACGATAGGCGGTATCGGTGGTGTAGGCCTCTGCCTGATTGAGGATTAAACGCGGCGCTTCATGGCAGCGTTTCAGCATGCCGATACTGGTGCTGTAAACCGAAGGGACCTTGTACCACGGCTTGCGAATGCGGCATTTATAGCGCGTGTGCAACTCCTGCGACTGGCCGAAAAGGATGTACTCCTTCACTTTTAACGGCAGAGCGTCGAACTCGTCGGCGATATACAGAAAATTAGTCGGCAGACCGTCACGCTGGTTTTCCGCATGCTGGTTTGCATCGTACAAAATCCCCGGACAATGCTGGCTGCGGCCAAACATCGGATGGGCATAATCGGCCAGTTGATACTGCTCAACGGTCTGATTATCCACGAGGAAAAACTCATTCGCCCCGGTGACGATCCCCACGTCCACGGTGGCAATATCATTAAACTGATGCACCGACGCATGATTGATAAGCGACTGAATCAACGCGAGCTCATCGCGCTCCAGCACCGCTTTGGTCCATTTCCCGGCGACGGTTTCCCCGTTGATCCCCGGCGTACGCGCAAAGAGCGCGTTGGGATCTTCGGCAAGGAAATCAAAGCCGTTAACGCTGACGATCCCCACACCTTCGGTTTCCTGCTGTGGATCGGTTTTCTTCTCAGCCAGGATGATCACCGCGCCCTGCAGGGTGTCTTCAAACCAGATCTCTTTCGGATCGATAATTACGATTTTCGAGCACACCTGCCCCGCGTAACTGCGCAGCGACTGCGCATGCATCACGTGAATGATTTCCGATGGGATCACCATGCCAAGCCGCCCGCCCTCTTTAAGAAGCGCCAGCGAGGAGAGCAAAAACGGGACCCAGGCGTTGGTATGTTTGGTGAATTTCTGCTTGAGCTGTTTAAACACCAGCTCCGCCTGCACCTGAAATTCATTTTCGAGGAACTGGTAGCGGATAAACGGCGGGTTGCCTACCACGCCATCATAAAGCGTATGGTTTTCAGCGAGTTGCTTATTGGCCCACACCAGGTAGTCGCCTTCGGTCACCGTCGCGTTGGAAAACCCCAGGGTCTCGCAGCGCTGCACGGCTTTTTGCGCCTCGATATCAAAAAGCTCAAAGCATTCCAGGTTGACCGCTTTATCGCCATTGTTGTTATGAATAGCCTGAATAAATGCACCATCACCGCAACTCGGTTCCAGCACGCTGGCCGGATGTGTGCTCAACACCCAGCGGGTCACGTAATCGGCTAAGTTTTGCGGCGTATAGTAACCACCCCGGAGTTTCTGGCTGGTCTGGTCTGCTTTGAATTTCATTCGTTACCTTTGAAAAGCCCGCGCGGTCAGTGCGCCGTTTCTGCGCGACATAGGGTACAGCCTTTGCTGCGATTCTCAAAGGATGAGGAAAACGGTAGCAAGCCCCTTAAATCCGTCGGGTTATTGCGATTAAAAAAGTGAACGCAAAATGTGTCTGCCATCATATTTCACAGTGAATAATTCTCTCAATAAACTATTTGTGAGTTTAATCGCGGATATTTTTTCATATTTATCTATTTTTAGTACTCCCGTAACGTCAGAGGACGCTGTAATGAAATACCGATTGAGTTACCGCCTCATTGCTCAGGGCGGTCTGAACGCCTGGTACAATCTCGATCCGCGCATTACCAACGACTTCCCTCGTTAATTCTCCGCTGCCTATTATTCATTAAAAAAATCAAACTCAACACGACGTTGAGCGATATTTTTTTGCGCGCTTTATACCGCCGGAAATATCGTGACGTCGCAAGGCACGCTATTGGAGAAATATTATGAAACGCATCCCAGAACCTTTCCGCATTAAAATGGTTGAGAATATCCGCATGACCACTTACGACGACCGCGTCAAAGCGCTGGCCGAAGCCGGATATAACCCTTTCCTGCTTAATAGCGAGGATGTGTACATTGACCTGCTGACTGACTCTGGCACAGGGGCCATGAGTGATCGCCAGTGGGCCGGGCTGATGATGGGCGACGAAGCCTATGCAGGCTCACGTAACTACCAGAATTTATGTGCAAAAGTGAAAGAGATCATCGGCTATCCGTTCACCATCCCAACCCACCAGGGGCGCGGTGCTGAACAGATCCTCTTCCCGTCGCTGATCGCGCGCTGCAAATCGAAAAAACCGGTCTTTATTTCCAACTTCCACTTCGACACCACCGCCGCACATGTGGAACTGAACGGTGCGAAAGCCATCAACGTAGTGACGCCGAAAGCGTTCGATACTACCTCCTGGTACGACTGGAAAGGCAACTTCGATATCGATCAACTGAAAGCGACCATCGCCGAGCAGGGTGCGGAAAACGTGGCGGCGATCGTCACCACCGTGACCTGTAACAGCTCCGGCGGCCAGCCGATTTCGCTGGCCAATATGCGTGAAGTCTACCAAATCGCGAAAAGTCATAAGATCCCGGTGGTCATTGACTCCGCGCGCTTCTGCGAAAACGCCTGGTTTATTAAGCAGCGCGAAGAGGGCTGCGCGGATAAATCGATTAAAGAGATCATCCGCGAGATGTACACCTATGGCGACATGCTGACCATGTCCGCGAAAAAGGATCCGCTGGTGAATATCGGCGGCATGTGCTGCTTCCGCGAAGACGAAGATCTGTTCAACGAAGTACGCATCCGCTGCGTGCCGATGGAAGGCTTCGTCACTTACGGCGGCCTGGCCGGACGCGATATGGAAGCGATGGCTATCGGTCTGGAAGAAGGCACCAACGAAGATTACCTCACCTACCGTATTGCACAGGTGGAGTATCTGGGCGAGCGTCTGCGCGAAGGCGGTATTCCGATCCAGTACCCGACTGGCGGCCACGCGGTGTTTGTCGATGCCAAACTGCTGCTGCCGCATATCCCGGCAGAACAGTTCCCGGCACATGCACTGAATAACGAGCTGTATCTGGAAGCGGGTATTCGTAGCGTGGAAATTGGCTCGCTGCTGTTAGGGCGCGACCCGGCCACCGGCCTGCAAAAACCGTCGCCAATGGAGCTGCTGCGCCTGACTATTCCGCGCCGCGTCTACACCAACGACCATATGGACTATATCGCTGATTCGCTGATTGCCGTGAAAAAACGCGCATCGTCCATCAAAGGCCTGACCTTCACCTATGAACCGCCGGTATTGCGCCACTTTGTGGCCCGTTTAAAACCGGTGGAATAAAACTCATCCGGACGCGCCTGCAACGGGCGCGTCCTTCCGATGTTACGCCTGAATAGCTCTACCCCAAATAATTCGAGTTGCAGAAAGTTAGCAAGAGCGTGAACCTCCACGAGCTTACTGAAGGGGGTGAGCACACCAATGCATATGCAACGTGAAATATGACTGGTATATACGTCGCCCACTCGGGCGATGCGGAATATGACGTCTATGGAAACGTACTATGGCTACTCTATCAGTAACAAATAAAGCGCCATCGCTCGTTGGTGGCGCAATGATCATTGGCGGCACCATTATTGGCGCGGGCATGTTTTCTTTACCGGTTGTCATGTCTGGCTCATGGTTTTTTTGGTCACTGCTCGCATTAGTTTTCACCTGGTTTTGTATGTTGCATTCAGGATTAATGATCCTTGAAGCTAACCTGAATTATCATATTGGCGCCAGCTTCGACACTATTACCAAAGACCTTCTCGGTAATCGCTGGAATATTATTAACGGCCTTACCGTCGCGTTTGTTTTATATATTCTGACGTACGCTTATATTTCCGCCAGCGGCTCCGTTATTCACCATACCTTTTCACAAATGAATATAGACTTCCCGGCACGGTTGGGTGGGTTGTTATTCGCGCTGGTCGTGGCCTTTATTGTCTGGCTGAGCACACGGGCCGTCAGCCGCATGACCACCATTGTGCTGGGCGCCAAGATCCTCACCTTCTTTATGAGCTTTGGCGGGTTAATCTGGCACGTGCAGCCAGCGGTACTGTTTAACACCGCCGAAGTAAACCCCAGCTACCTGCCCTATCTCGTGATGACTCTGCCGTTCTGCCTGGCCTCGTTTGGGTATCACGGCAATGTGCCCAGCCTGATGAAATACTACGGCAAAGACCCGCTGACTATCCGCCGCTGCCTGCTGCTCGGTACGCTGATGGCGCTGGTTCTCTACGTTTTCTGGCTGGTCGGTACGATGGGTAATATTCCTCGCCCGGCATTTATTGATATCGCCGGGAAAGGCGGCAACATCGATGTGCTGGTACAGGCGCTGAGCGGTGTGCTGAACAGTCGCGGGCTGGATTTGCTGCTGACGGTGTTCTCAAACTTTGCCGTCGCCAGTTCGTTCCTCGGCGTGACGCTGGGGCTGTTCGACTATCTGGCGGATCTGTTTAAGTTTGACGACAGCCCGCAGGGGCGTTTTAAGACCGCGCTGGTCACATTCCTGCCGCCAATTATTGGGGGCGTGCTGTGGCCGAACGGGTTTATTTATGCGATTGGCTTTGCCGGATTAGCCGCGACTGTCTGGGCGGCGATTGTGCCGGCACTGCTGGCCAGCGCATCGCGTAAACGCTTCGGCAGCCCGCATTATCGCGTGTGGGGCGGTAAAGCAATGATTATATTGATTCTCTGTTTCGGCGCGGGTAACGCCATTATTCACGTGCTTTCCAGCTTTCATCTGTTGCCGGTGTACCGTTAGTTTGCCCTCTCCCAGCCCCTCTCCCACCGGGAGAGGAATCCCCCGTCATCTTACGTTTTACAGCGATAACGCCGCTTAAAAAGAATAAAACAGTGACAGCGATGACAGGGTCCGGCTGAAAATCGATGAGGCGTTGGCGGCTGACCGGGGCCGCCCGCAGGGAAGCGGGCGGAGGGGATAGCCTGCAAGGACGCAGGCTGGTCCCCGACCCGAAAGTCAGACGACATAAGCATCATGGACCGCGCCAGCGGCGATTTTCTTTGCCGGGAGCCCGGGTCGCCAGGGGGGTGGCGGTGAGCCCCCCTGGCACGTTCACGGGTTCTGTCGCGACAGAAAAGCAACGAACATAAGGTGAACGGAATGACCATCAGAGCCGCATTTTCCCCCTCACCCTGGCCCTCTCCCTCAGGGAGAGGGGACCGTTCGTGCTCGCATTTTTGTGGGGATTCCTCAGCCCACCGGGAGAGGGGGTCAGGGCCGTGACCCGGATATGAGACCACCACCGGAACGGCGATTATTCGTCGAAATACCAATAGCCCTGGTTCACCAGCCCGGTCAGCTCGGCAATAAAGGTTGGGTTATTCAACGCCTCCCCCAGTTCCTCTTTACCGATCAACAAATGGCGGCACAGCGCTTCTGCGGCTTTCGGCGCAACGGTATCGAAACGCTCGCTATTCACGAAGAAACAGTCGCTAACCTGGAACACGCGCAGCCCGCCCAGACGCGTCAGCACCTGGCCTTCCTGCAACGCTTCCAGCACTTCCTGCGGCTCATACGGCGGTTCGGCCGGGGCGATATCCAGCTCATGGCGCGGCGTAGTGATAAAACGGCCAAACCACTGCTTGAAATCCTCCGGCTGATTGATCATCTCGATCATCATGCCGCGCAGACGCTCCAGCTCGTACTCTTCAACCCGACCCGGATTTTCACGGCAGGTTAAATCCGGATCGGTGTAGTGATCGCCGCCCAGATCTTTATCAACCGCATAATCAGCAAAGCTGCTGATCAGATCGCGGCCATTCGGCCCACGAAAACCGATGGAATAGTTAAACGCGGTCTCGTGGGTAATACCGTCGTGCGGGAATCCCGGCGGAATATAGAGAATATCGCCCGGCGCCAGGTCTTCATCAATAATCGGCTCAAATGGCTCAACGTGGAGCAGCGCCGGATGCGGACAGAATTCTTTCAGGGGCAATTTATCCCCTACGCGCCAGCGGCGGCTGCCCATCCCCTGGATAATGAAAACATCGTACCAGTCGATATGCGGGCCAACGCCGCCGCCCGGTACGGAAAAAGAGATCATCAGATCGTCAAAGCGCCACTCCGGGATCGCACGGAAGGGTTTAACCAGCTCGGCAGACGGCGCGTGCCAGTGGTTTACCGCCTGCGCCAGCAGCGACCAACCCGTTTCCCCCAGTCCATCGAAATGTTCGAACGGGCCGTTACTGGCCTGCCATTCACCGTTGAAATGGCTGACGAGGCGGCTGTCGACTTCCACTTCCATCGCCAGGCCTGCCAGCTCATCTGGGGTGATCGGATCAACAAAGTTCGCAAACGCGTTTTTCAATACAACCGGCTTTTTCTGCCAGTATTTCTCTAAAAATTCAGGCCAGTTAAGGTTTAGTTGGTAAGCCATGGGGTCACACCTGTGGAATGATAAGCGGGCGTGATTATGTGAGGGATCGGCGGAATTTACTTTGTCGGTGGTCAAGGGTTAGACGTAAGCAGGATCACGCGTAGCACAACTGAAAATCCACTTTTTATTTGTGGTTATATGATCGTGCGGCACTTCTGCTCTGGCGAAAACATGTACATTTATTGTTCATCTCATCAAACAAGGAGTGTCCTATGTCCCAACATGAAGCGTGCTGCCATTCCTGCGGAATGCCGCTTTCCGCCCCCGATGCCCGGGGGCCGAGCGACAAATACTGCAAGTATTGCACCGACAGCGAAGGCAATCTTAAATCCTGGGAGGAGGCGGTAGCCGGACTTGCAGGCTATCTTGATTCATGGCAACACGTCGGGCCGGAAGAGTCACGCAAGCGCGCGGTGCGCTATCTGACAGCCATGCCGGCCTGGGCAGACAAAGCGCAGGGTCCGGTATAACACGAAAAAGACAAAGGAGAAGCGTCATGCACGAGGAGTTTCAATGGGTTAACGAACCTGCCCAATGGCAATGTGAAGAGGGTGTCCTGTCGGTTGTCACCGATGAACACACCGATTTCTGGCACAAAACCTGGTACGGTTTCGAACGCTTCTCCGGTCATCTGTTCGCCAAAGAGGTCGCTGAGGATTTTACTTTTCAGGTCAAAATCTGTGCGGAATTCACCACCCTTTATGACCAGGCGGGCATTATGTTGATGACTGATAACCGCCACTGGCTGAAGGCGGGTATTGAATTCAACGATGGCGCCCCCGCTATCGGCAGCGTGCTGACACTGGACTATTCCGACTGGGCAACAGGGATTTTTCCGGGCAATCCGCGCGAATTCTGGCTGCGTCTGACGCGTAAAGATGACGCCCTGCGTCTGCAATATTCGACGGATGGTCTGAGCTGGCCGTTGCTGCGTTTGTGCCCTTTTCCCGCCGGAAAGGTGAGGGTCGGGGTAATGTGCTGCACGCCGGAGCGGCAAGGATTATCGGTGAAATTCAGCGACATGACGTTAACACCGCCGCTCAATAAGTCCTTGCACGATCTCAGTTGATAATCATGGCATCTGGTTTTCAAAGAAATGTGACAGGCAGAGATGAGAAGTGGCAGCAGACCGCAAGAACCCCCGAAGCCAGAAAACGCAACGGGCCATCAGGCCCGTTGTGGTTATCGCTATTGCAGTTCCTTCACTCTGGCGCGCTGCGCCTGTTTGCAATAATGGTCGTAATGTTCCTGGAACCACTGTTTCTGCTCTTCGGTCATATTGCCGGTAACGGCATCAATATCAACTGGCTGGCCCATCGCATACATAGGGGCAAAACTGCGTGCCAAAAAATCAAAATTCTTCACTGCGTTCAGGTCTTGTCTTTTCATTCGCATACTCCTTCAGTCCGCCGACGTGCTGTGTAAGGCCATATGCATCTCTGTCTTAAGTATTGTCTTATAAATGAACATTTCATAAGCATTGCGTGCCTTCGCAACGACCCGATTGTCCATAACGTCGCCTTGCGCACAGAGTGAAAAAAAGCGTGCCACTGAGTACCCACACAGATCACACTCCTTAAGCAAAATAATTCCCTTATAGATGTTGCGTGTTAACATTGGCTGGATAAATATTTCTTAGCGAATACCGAGGCTTCGATGCTGGAGAATGCAACCATCTGATAATCAGCTTTCCGACCCGTGCGGCCGGGCTGGTTATCACTGCGCTAAACACTCGCGCTAACACCCCAGGGTGTTGGCAGGTTTTGCACAAGATGATTACAGGCATTTTCAGCATGAATATTTCCCGTCAGGAACAACGTACCCTGCACGTCCTTGCCAAAGGCGGACGTATCGTTCATACCCGCGACACCTCCGGGCGCGTCACCGCCGTTGAGTGTTATACCCGTGAAGGGCTATTGCTCAGCGACTGCACGCTCGCCGTCTTCAGGAAACTGAGAAGCAAAAAACTCATCCGCTCGGTAAATGGTCAGCCCTATCGCATTAACCGTACCGGTCTGAGCAATGTCCGCGCGCAGTTGGACAACCAATAATTGGTGTTAAGCAATCCCCACCCGCAGGTGGGGATTACCTGGCAAGTCGGCGACCAGGTTAAAACCTTGAGCTATAGCCGTGCGCTGATAGTGCCCGCCCGCCCACTGGCAGCAAGGGAGGATCAGCACACTGTAGCCGTTTTGATAACTCTAGCCCCCGCCATTGCTTTTCCCCGGTGAAAATAGTACGGTCACACGCAGAGAATTCCTCGTGAATGGTAAAAATTATGCCGATAATTCAGTCTGTTGAACGTGCTTTGCAGATCCTCGACCTGTTTAACGATCAGGCGACGGAACTCAAAATCACCGAGATAAGCAAACAGATGGGATTAAGCAAAAGCACCCTTCACTCGCTGCTGAAAACGCTTCAACTTCATGGCTATATCGATCAGAACCCGGATAACGACAAATATTGTCTGGGGATGAAACTGGTGGAGCGCGGCCACTTTGTCGTGGGCACCATGGACATTCGCCAGAAGGCGAAAAGCTGGCTGTCCGCCCTTTCCCAGGAGACGGGGCAGACGACCCACCTGGGGATTCTGGACGGCAACGAAGGCGTTTACATAGAAAAAATCGAAGGTAAGCAGGCGGCCATCGCCTATTCACGCATTGGCCGCCGCCTGCCGGTACATGCCACGGCCATTGGCAAAGTGCTGCTGGCCTGGCTCGGGGACGAGGAACTTAATGCCATACTGGACGGGTATGCATTCACGCGCTTTACGCCAGCCACCCTGACTGACCGCGACGCGCTGCTGACCGCGCTGGCACAAACCCGCCACAACCATTACGCACTCGATAACGAAGAGAACGAGCCGGGCGTGCGCTGCATCGCGGTGCCGGTATGGAACCACGAATCGCGGGTTATCGCCGCGCTCAGCCTCTCCACCCTCACCTCGCGGGTTAACGACGACCAACTGGCCGCCTGCCGCCAGAAGCTGATGGAAGCCGGGCTGGGGCTGTCAAAAACGCTGGGCTACCGCGAACGCTAGCCCACCATCCTGCTACGCCTCGGGCTGATAGGTGAACGAGGCGAAATCAGCATGGCAGCCGTCGCCGCTGATATCCTCGCAGTGCAGGCCAACAAACGCCCCGGTAAAGAAGCCCCTACCGCCAATATAGTCATCCGACAGCTTCCACGCCTCAAAGGTCAGCGGAATGGCCTGCCAGTTTTCCCCATCAAATGAATAGCTGTAATGGTACTCAAGCTGATCGACATCCACCCGCAGCCAGACGTACTCCGCGCTCCGGGGTACTTCAATCGGGTTATCGTACAGGTGCCAGTGGGCCACGTTATGGTCGAGCCGGATAATTTTCAGCGTCCGCCCGCGCCCCTCGTCATAGTCCATAAAGCAGTACGACCAGTTTTTGCTGTTGTAATAGCAGGTCAGCCCGGCGCTCTGCTGGAAGTGGCGCGGCGAAAAGGCCATCTGCGTTTCGGCACGAAAACGGAAATGCTGCCAGCGGCGGGCCACCGTTGACTGGGTAAAGGTGGAGTTGAGCGAGTCATTGCCGTAGAGGCGCAAAAAGCCGGGACGGGCAGTAAGCGAACCTAACTGCTCATCAAACGGAATACGCAGCGTTTGCAATTCCGGGTCAAGCCGTTCGCTGTCGAAGTCTGTGCGCCATGCGCCTGTGCCTGCGCCAGGCTGCTCCGTCATCCGTGGCCCCGGCACCGTCAGCGCCGCATGTTTGCCCCCCTCAACGTAAGGCCAGCCATCACGCCATTCGATGCGGGTTATCCCCGTCTCGCGCCCGAGCGGGCAGTATCCGCGCCCGCCAGCCGCCAGCCGTGGAATACCCGGCAGATGCAGAGGCCGGCTGGTCAGATACGCCATATACCATTCGCCGGTATGGGTCTCCAGCAGCGAGCCGTGACCGCTCTTTTGCAGCGGATTTTCCGGCAGGTGCCAGCTCGTCATCATCGTCACATCCGGGTGCAGCTCATAAGGCCCGGTAATGTCCTTCGCCCGCAGCACCACCACCGCATGTTCGTAGCTGGTGCCCCCTTCCGCCACCAGCAGATAGTAGTAGCCATCGCGGCGATAAATATGCGCCCCTTCGGTATAACCCAACGGCGTACCGGTGAAGAGCGTGGAGCGCTGCGGCGAGAGAGAGTGTGTGTCGGCAAAAAATTCCTGCATCACAATGGTGTTATGAGGGTTGCTGTGATGGCGCGGCCCCCACGGCCGATAGATGTAATATTTGCGCCCGTCCATATCGTGGAACAGCGACGGGTCGAACCCGCCATTGCCCATAGGTATAGGGTCGCTCCACGGCCCCTCCACCGAGGGGGCGGTCACCAGGAAGTTGCGGCCATTTTTCCACGGCGAATCGACAATTTTCACATCGGTATAGAGCAGCCAGAACTTGCCGTCGGCGTAGCTCAGGCAGGGTGCCCAGATGCCGCCGGAGTCCGGGTTGCCTTTCATATCCAGCAGCGCCACGCTGTCGAGCGGCGTACTCACCAGCGACCAGTTTTTCAGGTCGCGTGAGTGGTAAATACGTACGCCGGGGAACCACTCAAACGTGGAGGTGGCGATGTAATAATCCTCCCCCACGCGGCACAGTGACGGGTCCGGGTTGAAGCCGGTCAGGATCGGGTTTTCAATCTGGTACATGGTTCTCTCCTCAGTTCACCGCCGCCGCGGCATCGGCAGGCTGCGTTGCAGGGTGCGCTGCGCGTTGACGTTGCAGTTGCTGGCTGATCTCTTCCACCCGTTTGCTGCTCAGTTTGTAGAACGACAGCAGCGTAAACATGCCGGCATAGAGCACCACCGGCACAATGCAGAAGAGGATTTTAATGGTGGTCAGGACGTTATCCGGCTGTACGGCGTTGCTTGCCGAGTAGCTGGAGAACGCGAGGATCCAGCCCACCAGCGCGCCGCCAATCGCCAGGCCGATTTTCAGGCTGAACAGGTAGGTGGAGAAGACCAGCCCGTCGAGGCGACGCCCGCTGCGGCTCTCTTCATAATCAACCACATCGGAGGCCATCAGCCATTGCAGCGGCGTGGTGGTGTTAAAGACAAACAGGAACAGAATATTGAGCGCGAAAATCAGCGCGATATTGTCTGAGGGAATAAAGAAAATGCTCAGACTGATCAGGGAATAAATGCCGATGATCCACTTGAACGAGGTCACTCGGTCGAAGCGCCCGAGCAGGCGAGATGAGCACAGGGAACCGAACATGGTCGCCAGGCTTCCGTAAAGCAGGAACTGCGTTGCCAGCTCCGGATGGTCCATTACGTATTTCACAAAATAGAGCGTCGCGCCACCGCGCACCACGTTGGAGCCAGTCGCCATCATTTTAAAGGCGCACATAATTCGCCACTGACTATTACCCATTAAGAGTTTCAGGTCTTTCTTAACGGAAGCGCCCGGCTGAACGTCAAAGGTATAACGTTCTTTGGTGGTAAAGAAGCAGACAAACAACAAGATAACACCGCAAATACCCAGCACGCACATCGCGCCAAAATAGCCCACCTGCTCATTGCCTTTGCCGATAATATTTACCAGCGGCAGGGCAATACCGCTGATGGCTAATGAACCGGCGGCGGCGAGGAAAAAGCGCCAGGATTGTAACGCGTGGCGCTCTTTAGGATCAGAGGTAATAACGCCAGGCATGGCGCAATAGGGAACGTTAACGAAGGTATATACCAGCGTCAGTAAAATATAGGTAATCGAGGCGTAGATAATTTTCCCCTGTGCGGAGAAATCCGGCGTATAGAACGTTAAGACGCAGACGATACCAAACGGGATCGCGCCCCACAGCAGATACGGGCGGAACTGGCCGTAGCGGGTACGTGTACGGTCAACCACCAGCCCCATCAGCGGGTCGGTTACCGCATCCAGCACGCGCGAAATTAAAAACAGCGTGCCCATGACGCCCGCAGACAGGCCAAAGACGTCGGTATAAAAGTACGCCAGCAAAAACATGGTGGCCTGCCAGACAAAACCGCAAGCGGTATCCCCCAGCCCGTAGCCGATTTTATCTTTCATCGTTAATTGCATGTCTACCTCCAGTCATATGAGAGGGATGGATTGCGAATGGCCGGGACCTACAAAATAAAATGCGTGCAGTGCATTTTGCGAGGAATACACCCTTTATTCGTACGTTTATTAGATGTTCAGTGCGGATTTGATTCTAGGAAGGAATATATGCAGCAACAATTATCAATTTTGCTTTCGCAATTATGTATTTTAGCTTCTGTGATAGCGATACATTTTACCTGGTGACAGAAACAGTTATTTCTCCCGTGAGGGATACTTTATTTCGTAATATTCTTTAGCCGCCGAAACATTTATTCGGCGGCCCGGCAAATTCGTTTAATTATTTAAAGACCCAGCGCTTTTTTACCGGCATTGATCACCTCAATAATTTTATCCGTGTCGTACACGCACCCTTTCCAGGTGCCACCGCTCACCGCCTGGAGCGCCGCCCACAGGCGGGTGTCGTCAGGCAGGTAATCATGCGCCTTCAGCTCCGGGTGCAGCTCGCGCTGCGCCAGTACCACTGCGCCCTCTTCCGGCGTCAGGCGCGCCTCCGCTGTGCCGATAAAGTTCACGCTTCCTGCCAGTGACAGGCGATCGACAATAATCTCGATCACATCGCCGCTGCGAAGCTTGCCAATCGGCCCGCCCGCCAGCGCTTCCGGCGCAACGTGCCCCAGGCAGGCCCCGGTCGAGACACCGGAGAAACGCGCATCGGTAATCAGCGACACGGTTTTCCCCCACGAGATATGTTTCAGCGCCGAGGTGAGCTGGTAGGTCTCTTCCATGCCGGTGCCGGATGGCCCGCCACCGATAATGACCATGATGTCGCCCTGCTTGATCTGTCCCTGCTTGATGGCTTTGATGGCCGCCTCTTCCGAGACAAAGACCCGCGCCTCGCCGGTATGGCGATAGACGCCGTCCTCGTCCACCACTGACGGATCGATGGCCGTGGCTTTGATGACCGAGCCATCCGGTGCTATGTTGCCCACCGGGAAGGCCACCGTGGAGGTCATCCCTTTGGCTTTTGCCCCTTCCGGCGAGAGGATTACCTCATCCGGCTCCACGCCATCCTGTTCGCGCAGGCACTGGCGGAACTTCGCGCGGCGCTCGGAGTGCTCCCACCAGTCGAGGTTTTCCCCCAGCGTCTGCCCGGTGACCGTCATCACATCTTCATGCAGCAGCCCCAACCGACGCAGGTGGAGCATCACTTCCGGTACGCCGCCCGCGAGGAACGCGCGCACCGTTGGGTGGTAATCCGGCCCGTTGGGCAGCACGCTCACCAGGCGCGGCACTTTGCGGTTGATGGCGCTCCACTGCGCCACGTCCGGCATACGACACTTAGCCGCATGGGCGATGGCGGGGATATGCAGCAACAGGTTGGTGGAGCCGCCAAAGGCCGCATGCACCACCATCGCGTTTTCGATGGCTTTGTCGGTGAGGATGTCGCGGGCGGTAATGCCCTTCTCATCCAGCGCCATGACCACGCGCGCCGACTGGCGGGCAATTTCCAGCCAGACGTCCTGGCCCGATGGCGCGAGCGCCGAGTGCGGCAGCGCCAGCCCTAATGCTTCGGCCACTACCTGCGAGGTGCCCGCGGTGCCGAGGAACTGACAGCCGCCGCCGGGGGAAGCACAGGCGCGACAGCCCAGCTCGGAGGCCTCTTTGAGGCTCAGTTCGTTGTTGGCGTAACGCGCGCCGATGGTCTGTACCTTTCCGGCGTCTTCGCCGAAGGTAGGCGGCAGGGTCGCCCCGCCCGGCACGAGGATCACCGGCAGATCGTGCATTGACGCCAGCGCGATCATTGTGGCGGGCAGGCCTTTATCGCAGGTGGCGACGCCTATCACCGCCCGGCGCGTGGGCAGCGAGCGGATCAGGCGGCGAAAAACAATGGCCGCGTCGTTACGGTACGGCAGGGAGTCGAACATGCCGTGGGTGCCCTGGGAGCGGCCATCGCACGGGTCGCTGACAAAGGCGGCGAACGGGATGCCGCTCAGGCGGGTGATCTCTTTTGCCGCTGCCGACATTTGCAGGCCGATCTCCCAGTGCCCGGTGTGATAACCCAGCGCAATGGGGCGACCGTCCGAGTGACGGATGCCGCCCTGGGTGCCGATCAGCAGGACTTCTCTGCCGGTGAGTTTGTTGGCATCCCAGCCCATACCGGCGTTTTGCGTCATGCCGAACAGGTTGCCGCTGGGGGATTCGAGCAGCATTTGCGGGGTGAGCGGCAGCGCGCCCTGCGGCCCGGCAGCGTGGGTTTTCACCGCATAGAATTGTTCATCCTGCGGCGTAAATATGGTGTCGATGGACATTGTCGTATTCTCCCGGTCAACCGCGTTCAAAGAACGGCTGGCGACATCTTTTTGGAAGTTGTTCTACATTATAGAACAACGTTCTTATAATTTGATTCACTGTAATCCAGGTGTTGCACAGAGGTAAATCAGAGAGACGGGGAGACTGCGCTTTTTTGAGGCTTGATCACAAAATGGGCGGCAACGGGATGTAATGGGGGGATGGTTAGGGGCAGTTGTGGAAATGACAAGAAAATGATTCCAAAAGAATTTATAAAGCGCTGATTTTCATTGATTTACATCTGGACTCTCGGAGAGATACTGGGTATTTTTACAGGTGTATCATCTGATTCAGCAGGCGTCACTGGCGCAAACAGTTTGAACAGAGATAGCGCGGAGAAAGTGTGCGCCAACACACTTTTCCGCTAACCACAATCACTATTAAACAGGAATAGTAATCATGACTAACGCGGATTGTATTGCAGATATTGAGCAACCAGAAGTTCTCCCGTCGAATAAGCACAAACTAACGGTAAGTTATGCGAGCCGTCATCCGGATTATGTGCGTATCCCGGCTCTCACGCTGAAAGGCCACTGGCTGGAAGCCGCCGGGTTCGCCACCGGCACAGAGGTGGAGGCCAGAGTGATGAACGGTTGCATTGTGCTGACCGCGAAAGAGCCAGAACCCGAACTGCTGGCGTCGCTGAGGGTGGTGGAAAAACTGTCAGCGAGGAAACAGAAGCAGGTGAGAGAGTTTATTGGGGTGGTGAGTGGGCGAACTTAAAAACCAATAGCACACAAACCACCGTAAAAACGGTGGTTTGCTTTATAGCAATGCAAACAATCAATGCATCTAAGATTGATTTTTATTTTGGAAATAATTGTGGCAGTACATATCCAATCTATTAATTATCAAATACTTAACGTAATCAGGCGGTAACTTTTCATCTTGAAGCCAGCTTTGTAAAGTACGATGTGGTACACCATATAGAATATCGCACATTTCTAACTGTGTGATATTCAAATCATCTTTGTATTTCTTTAGAGTTATAGAAAAGTTATCCATCAGCAAAATCACATATTGACTTTACGCACTGAGTGCGTATCATGGTGAAATTTTCATAAAGTAAGGTTACATTAACCAATGGAAAAACCAATAATTTTTTCTTTCTTTTCAGGATCTGGTTTCCTTGATCTTGGGTTCGAAGCGTCTGGTTTTAAAGTAGAGTTTGTGAATGAATACCACAAACCTTTCCTAGAAGCATACAAATATTCCAGGAAAAAACTCGGTATCCCAGAGCCGAAGTACGGTTATTATCAAGGGGATATAAGAGATATTTCATGCAATCAAAAAGATGAATTTGCTGCAAAAATTATTGATGCAAAAAAAAGCAGCCTTGTTGGGTTCATTGGAGGTCCGCCTTGCCCTGATTTCTCTGTGGGGGGAAAAAATAAAGGCGAACACGGCGAAAACGGTGTACTGACTAAAGCATACGTTGATACCATAATTGAATTTAAACCAGATTTTTTTATTTTCGAAAATGTAAAAGGTTTATGGAGAACCAAAAAACATAGAGAATTTTATAATAGGATGAAGGATATTCTTTCAGAAGAATATTCTTTGACTGATAGGCTGACAAACAGCATTGAATATGGTGCTCCGCAAGATCGCGATAGAATATTCTTGTTTGGTATTAGAAAAGAAATGAGCCTTAGCATCGCGGATTTCCCTTGGGAAGAACATATAAAATATAAGAAAAACATCATATTAGATAAAGAAATCTGGCCTTCTACTGACGGTTATCTTTTGAAATGGAATCCTGTGTATGACTGGCAAGAAAAGGTTACTATTGAGTACTGGTTTAATAAAAATGACGTAGACTCACATCCTAATGCAAAACATCATTTTATCCCCCGGAATGGGTTATCAAAATTTATGACGATAAAAGAAGGTGATGTTAGTAAAAAATCTTATAAAAGGCTCCATAGAAGCAGATTCTCGCCCACAGCTGCATATGGAAATAATGAAGTACATATTCACCCATTTATACCTAGAAGGATTTCAGCGGCTGAGGCAATGGCAATCCAATCTCTCCCTAAAGAGTTTGAATTACCAGCCAATATGTCTTTAACAGATATGTTTAAAACTATAGGTAATGGAGTACCGTATCTAGCAGCGAAAGGTTTAGCCAACACTGTATATTCATATCTTTCTCAACTAAATAAGATGTGAGTCATACAAGTATTTACATCACTTATAGAGTTTATCTTAAAGAGTTCATCTACTGCGCTCTGAGGTAAACTCTTTACATCTGTTATAGAGTGAGTTGCAACAGTTTTAAGCCCTATTTTGTCAGCCGGGCCTATAGATGTCGCAGCAGCATAATACTTAACCCCTCTGGGATTAATATTCCACGTTCTAGTTTGAAGATGAGTATAAAGAGCTTTCATCAAACTTCCTTCATGTGCAAGCTGAAGACGCCTGTCAGGCCTAAATGTTGTTTTAACTGATAGAAACGAAACTATACTATCTAATTCAGCATAATTTACAAATTGCTTGTATAAATTATCAAGCTTGCTTAAAGTAGATAAATCTAGATTATAGAAAGAAATACCAGACAAATATTCTTCATAGTAAGCGCGAGCCTCACCAATTTCTATAATAGAAAAGTCAGGATTAGAAGTAATCAAATTTACATCGTTTACTTTAAGTTTCTCTCTAAGATCATAAATAAATCCACTTAGATATTCTTTATACATCGATATAACGTCAAATGAAGAAGCATTTGGCATTTTAATTAACAGGCGATTCGTATTATTATTTAGAAAAAAAACAATTGATTGGATAGCTATTAACCATTCATACCAATCGCCATTACACTTGTTGAAAGAATTGTCACTAACGCTTCCTCCTTTCTCAGATGCCGCATTGTTAACAAAATGCTTCAACCCTGTTAGTACGTCACTAAAATGCATCTCCGATACATCAACACGAGCACTATAGGCAATGAACGCATTTGCTGAATTTATCGTTAATGTCTTTCCACCCAAAGCTCTTCCCGAAACAATTTCCATAATTTAACCTTCAACACATAAAATTGTTTATTTTTCAAAAAGTTAAATGCATAAAGGTGAATTTTTCGCCTTATTCACCTTATAAAGCGATGCATCAAATCGCTCTCATCAGCAGTTAACTTTCCATTGACTTATGTATAATAAATTTGAATAGTTTTGTATAGTAAAATCTCATTTTGCCGTAATCATTTATTTGTGACCTTCGACAAATTATTTTGTCATGAAGGATTATGTTAAATACAATAAATATATATATATTGGATAATGACCTGACATTATTATCTAAAAACATTTAAATACATCCATCCAAAAAAGATAAATCGCGAACTTGATGTGTTTAAATATTAAACAGATTTATATCTCAGTTTAACTATCTCGGTTAAACAATAATTTTAAGAAACCATTTAATCTCTTAGAATTACTGTCAGCTATAAAAGAAAACGGAAAGATGTTATATATGCCACAGAATTAACAAGGCAACATCCTTTATGCCGCTTATGATATTTGGCAATAAAAAATATTAGACATAATTAAATGACCAAACCGTGTAAACATGTTAAAACTTAAATGTCGGCATGGGATTTATTGCGCTCATTTCGGTCGATTGCGCCAGCCCTTTAATCCACCACTCTATATAATCAATGACGTCATAAAAATCAATATATTTCGACTTTACGGCACACTCCCATATAACTAAAACCCGAATATTATGATTTTTAATATATTGCTGATCACGTAAATCTCTTTCTTTATTTCTTTCAATTTTTTCACGCCAATAAGTTTCATTTCTCTTGGGTATATGGGAAATTTGACATCTATCATGACCATGCCAAAAACAGCCATGAATAAAAATAACCGCATTATATTTTGGGAAATATAAATCTGGCTTGCCGGGCCATTGTGCATCATACAAACGATAACGAAGCCCTCGAGCAAATAATGGTTTCCTTATTTTTAACTCAAGCTTTGTATCCTTTGACTTGAATAACTTCATGTTAGGCATATTCCCCCCATGAATATGGATTCCATTGTACACCCCATAGCAAGCTATAACATCGACACTTTATTTATATTAGTATTATTTTTGTCATTTGCAATTATAAAATATTTTTTGACGTAATATCGCCTATCATCTCTTGACTATTTAATAATAGATAGTTGATAACATTAAAAAACCTTAAAAGATATTGTAAATAGATCTATTTTAGTTCCATGCATTTTTTGAGTTCCCGGTCAAATTGACCTTCTCCCAAAATCAGTGCAGTGCTAAATCAGAGACCTTCGCCTTTCTGGAGACTTCGGTTAAATTCAGCCAGAGTCATGTCATTTAACGATGAATGCGTTCTCTCATGATTATATTCCCTGCGCCAGTTGTCGAGTTTCTCCTGCGCATCTTCCAATGATAAAACCAGTGAATATTCAGGCATTCGTCGCGCAGGCTACCGTTAAATGATTCAATAAACGGATTATCTGTCGGTTTTCCGGGGCAGGAGAAATCCATCGTGACACCGTGTTCATACGCCCATTTATCCAGACTTTTCGAGATAAACGCGCTGCCGTTATTCGTCTGGATACGTATCGGCAGGCGCTTATCCAATACCCGAAGCACTTCCATCACGCTGACCATATCGTCACCTTTCAGCGATTTTCCAGCATGGATCGCCAGACATTCCCGACTAAAATTATCCACTACAGTCAGTGCCCGAAAACGCTGCCCGTTAAACAGATTATCCGACACAAAATCCATACTCCAGCACTGATCGACATGCGTCAGCGCCGGGCGCTGCTGACGGCGTGCTGCACTGAAATGCCTGCGGGGCCGTTTTCTGCGCAGATTCAGTCCTTCCAAATAATTAATCCGGTGGATTTTCTTGTGATTAACAGGCCAGCCCTCCCGGCGTAACTAAATATGAATGCGTGGACAACCGTAGCGTATCCGGGTTTCTGCTATCTCCCTGATGCGCAGAGTTATTGGCCGATAGTCACGCCCAGATCGGCAAATTTCTTTTTCCAGTTGCAAAAGGTGGCCTCAGAAATCCCCATCTTTCTGCAGACTTCCCCGAGGCGGGAGCCGGTTTCGGGCTGTTTCAACGCAAACGCAATCTGTTCTTCGGTATAACGGGTCTTTTTGATGGCGATGTGCCTCTCGGCGAGATGGAAGAAAGACAGGATACTTCAGTTTAGATTGGCACTGTTTTCAGGGAGGAGATCAGTAAGTTGATGTCGATGGAATCAGATTGATTTAGGTTGAGTGAAAAAGCGGGACAACACCTTACGGATACTGGAGTTTAGACACAAAAAAAGCCGCCCTTAGGCGACTTGATTGTTGCATCTTTTGGTGCCGAAGGCCGGACTCGAACCGGCACGTATTTCTACGGTTGATTTTGAATCAACTGCGTCTACCGATTTCGCCACTTCGGCACTGAAGGGGATGCTGATAGCGGGTTGCATTATACCTGTTGCAGATCCCCGCGCAAGCATTCCCCCGCCTTGTCGCGTCTAAATGCCGAAAAAATCGACACATCTCCACCGTACTCCCCCACTATCTGGAACGCTTCTCGCAAAACGCTGCAACGTGACGGCGGCGGTTTACATTTATCGCGTCTTGTTATCTGATCCTGTTACGGGTTTTACCCATTCCCCACATCCATAGATCAGGACAAGGCATGCGTTTTTATCAGGTTGAACCCACGCTGGAGAACTACTGGCGCGGCATAATCCTCTTTGGCAAAAATGTCGCTTCCTACAAATTCGCGCTGGCCCATGCGCTGTACGACGTGAAACGCGACGGCAGCGACCTCATCCTGCTCGAAGATCTTGCCGTCCCGTTCAGCCAGCATCTGTGTCGCCACCTGGCGCAGGCACCAAAGCAAATCACCTCCTCCAGAAGTCAGTATCTGGATGCCTGTCGCCAGTTTAATGCCGGAGAGATCGACCAGAATGCGCTGACAGAAGCGACGCTGCGAAACGGCTTTAATGTTGTGCTCAATGCGTTTCACAACGTCAATCAGGGCGAAATCGAAAAACGCTTTTTTATCGACGAGCGTAAAACCCACAAAGGCATACGCCTGACGACAAATTTTCATCAGCTCACGGAAGGTATGCAGTATCAAAACCTTAAGCTGGAGACGGACGCACGCTGGAACCTGGTCGAGCAAGGCTGGGCGATGGGCGTGTCGCGCAACCTCATCGCCGTGGAGCATGACGAACAGGACAACATGCTGTTCAGCATCCAGAATAACCGCCGTGTCGATATCACCAGCTGTCGCGACAGCCTCAACGGCTATCAGAAAGGCCGCTGCTTTTACTGCTTCGCGCCTATAAGCGTAGAAACCGGCGACGCAAACCTGGCCGATGTCGATCACTTTATTCCGTGGATGCTCAAAGACCAGGTGAGGAATGTGAATGGCGTCTGGAACCTGGTGCTGGCCTGTAAATGTTGTAACCGGGGTAAACAGGGGAAATTTGCCCACGTCCCCTCATTGAAACTGCTGCAGCGCCTGCACGATCGCAACGAGTACTTCATTACCAGCCACCTCCCGCTGCGCGAAACCCTGATACGCCAGACCGGTGCGAGCACTGTAAAACGGCATGATTTCCTGTCAAATGTCTGGAGCACTGCTCGCGTAAACTTATTCCACGAATGGGAGCCAAAGGCCGCCGGGCCGGATACTTTCTGATGACCATTAACTACTATCAAAACCATGCACAGGCATTCTTTGCCGACACCATCGGCGTCGATATGTCGTCGCTCTACGCCCCTTTTATCGCGCACCTTGCCCCTGGCGCGCGCGTGCTGGACGCCGGATGCGGTTCCGGGCGCGACAGCCGTGCATTTCTGGAGATGGGTTATCAGGTCGAGGCCTTTGATGCGTCATCCGAGATGGTTCGCATGGCATCGCAGCATAGCGGGCTGGCGGTTAAGCAAATGACATTCAGCGATGTCGATGCCACTGACCGTTACGACGGCATCTGGTGCTGCGCGTCCCTGCTACACGTCGAAGCACACGCTTTACCGCAGGTGATGTCTACGCTGGCGCAGGCGCTGAAACCCGGCGGAATCTGGTACGTCTCGTTCAAATATGGCGAACAGGAAAGAGAGAAAGAAGGTCGTCATTTCAGTGATTTAACCGAATCAGGCCTGACCGCGCTGGTCAGCCCATTACCGGATATTCAGGTGGTGTCGATGTGGACGACGCAGGATAAACGCCCGGATCGTGCGGAAACCTGGCTTAACGCCTTGTTACGCAAAGATTAACTCCACTGCTCTGACTATCCTCTACACTCAAATCTCACACCATCATGAGGAAAGGCGATGTCGATTATCAAAAGCTATGCCGCTAAAGAAGCCGGGGCAGACCTGGAGCTGTTTGAGTACGACGCGGGTGAATTGGGTCAGGAAGATGTGGAAGTACAAGTGGATT
Source organism: Citrobacter sp. BDA59-3 (assembly GCF_015167655.1). Lineage (NCBI taxonomy): Bacteria > Pseudomonadati > Pseudomonadota > Gammaproteobacteria > Enterobacterales > Enterobacteriaceae > Citrobacter > Citrobacter sp. BDA59-3. Next base: position 575,051 of record NZ_CP063427.1, on the reverse strand, counting down.
ATTGCGGGATCTGCCACTCGGATTTGTCGATGATCGACAACGAGTGGGGCTTCTCTCAATATCCGCTGGTCGCCGGGCATGAAGTGATTGGTCGCGTGGTGGCGCTGGGTAGTGCCGCGCAAAACAAAGGGCTGAAAGTCGGTCAGCGCGTGGGCATTGGCTGGACGGCGAAAAGCTGTGGTCACTGCGACGCCTGTATCAACGGCGACAATATCAACTGCCAGGAAGGCGCGGTGCCAACCATCCTTAACCGCGGCGGCTTTGCCGACAAAATCCGCGCGGGCTGGCAATGGGTGATCCCGCTGCCGGATACCATTGATGTCGAGACCGCCGGGCCGCTGCTCTGCGGTGGCATTACCGTGTTTAAACCGCTGCTGATGCACCATATCACCGCTACCAGCCGTGTCGGGGTCATTGGAATTGGTGGGCTGGGCCATATCGCCATCAAACTGCTGCGCGCGATGGGCTGTGAGGTGACGGCGTTCAGTTCGAACCCGGCGAAAGAGGCCGAAGTCCGCCTGATGGGCGCGGATTATGTGGTGAACAGCCGCGATCCGGGGGCCTTAAAAGCGCTGGCGGGCCAGTTCGATTTGATTATTAACACCGTAAACGTTGATTTGCAGTGGCAGCCGTATTTTGAAGCGCTGGCCCACGGCGGCGCGTTCCATACCGTTGGCGCAGTGCTGAAACCGCTGGAAGTCCCGGCCTTTACGCTGATTGGCGGCGACAGAAGTGTGTCCGGTTCCGCGACCGGTACACCGTTCGAGCTGCGTAAGCTGATGAAGTTTGCCGGGCGGGCGAAGGTGGCACCGACTACCGAGATGTTCCCGATGTCGCAGATTAACGAGGCGTTGCAGCATGTGCGTGACGGGAAGGCGCGTTACCGCGTGGTGTTGAAAGCGGATTTCTGATGTTCCCTTCACCCCTGCCCTCTCCCACGGGGAGAGGGAGAAAACCCGCACTCACATTTGTATCAGGAGCCAGGCGTAGCGAGGATAAGCGCAGCGCATCCGGCTAATGGCGCTGTGCGGCCTGATGCCATCACCCCTGCCCTCTCTCACAGAGAGAGGGCGAAAACCCGCACTAATATTTGCATCAGAAGCCAGGCGTAGCCCGGATAAGCGCAGCGCATCCGGGAAATGGCTTACTCCTTCGCCAGCGCCGCAAACACCTCTGCAATCGCCACGGCACCGGGGTCGGTGACGCCTTCCAGACTCTCACTGTTCACATAGGACGAACGGCCCGCGCCAGCGGTCTGCATGGTCGCGGTTTTGGCGGCACCCGCTTTTGCGGCAGACGCTGCGGCATCCAGCCCGCTATCGCGCAAGGCTTCCAGCGCCGGTTGCAACGCGTCGATAAGCGTCCGGTCGCCTAAGTCCGCGCCACCGTAGTGTTTCATCTGGTGTAGCCCACGGAGTAACGCCTCCGGCAAAGATTTACCATCATGAACAGCCTGACCTGCGGCGGTAAAGAAGATGGACATCAGCACGCCGCTGGAACCACCCATTACTGTTGCCAGCCGCTCGCCCACCAATTGCAGCAACTGCGCGGTGTTATTCAGCGGCAGCGCACCCTGCTCCAGCAAATGGATAATTTCCCGCGCCCCTTCGGCAAACGTCGAGCCGGTATCGCCATCGCCCACTTTGGCATCCAGCGCATTCAGGCGATTTTCGAGATCGACAAGTGTACGCGCCGCCGTCGAGACCAGCGTTTTTACCTGTGGGTTTTCCGACGGTTCGATTTCCAGTTGGTTATAAACCGGGTTGTGGCGCTGGGTTTTCATCGGCGCAAAAGGCACCGGTTTTTGCCAGCCGACGGTCTGTACATCGGCATTAATGGCTTTCTCAAATGTCTCGTTCAGGCGTAACAGCGAGAGGGAAAAGCCTTTCATATCCAGCGAACTGACCAGCGGCGCGGGGCCAATCAGATACGCAATCTGATCTTTTAGCGCCGAGTGTGCCAGCTCTTTGGTGAGCAGGGCCATTTCGAGCGCTGACACACCGCCCAGGTTGTTGATTAACACAGCAACGCGGTCATCCCCGGCCTGTGCTTTCAGCAGTGCAACCAGCGTCTCAATCAACTTCTGGCTGTTATGCGAGTCCACCGTGCTCGCGCCCGGCTCGCCGTGAATGCCGAGCCCCAGTTCCACCTGCCCATGCTGGATGCGGTCGTCTTCATCGCTGCTTCCCGGCAGGTTGCAGGTCTCCATCGCCAGCCCCAGGCTCCAGACACTCTCACTGGCCTGTCGGGCGATGTCGCGCACTTCGCTTAAGGATTTACCCTGCTCGGCGGCATAGCCTGCGATTTTATGCACCAGCGCCGTTCCGGCGATGCCGCGCGGCTGTTTATTGTCCGGCAGGGCGATGTCGTCGGCGACGATCACCATCTCTACTTTCAGACCGTAGCGTTTGGCTTTTTCTGCCGCGAGGCCGAAGTTAAGGCGGTCGCCGGTGTAGTTTTTAACGATCAGCAGGCAGCCCCGGTCACCGGTGACGGCAACGATCGCGTTGAGCACAGCATCAACGCTTGGCGAAGCAAACACGTCGCCGCAGACGGCGGCAGTGAGCATTCCCTTACCTACGAAGCCAGCGTGTGCGGGCTCATGGCCGGAACCGCCGCCGGAGATCACTGCAACACGGGATTTATCCCAGTCGGCGCGGGCAACAATACGAATAGCGGGGTCGATGTCGAGGCGAACTAAATTGCCGTGGGGAGCGGAAATCACCATTCCTTCAATGGCGTCATTGACCAATTGTTTTCGGTCATTAAAGAAGAATCTGGACATAGCTTCCTGAATTTTTTGAGAACCGTAAGGAAAGCGTAGCCAGGATAAGGGAAAGTGTGTCGATGAAATAGGGTGAGTTTAGTGCGGCCAGGCGCTCTCTCCCACAGGGAGAGGGAGAAAGCAGCCCGGATAAGGCGAAGCCGCATCCGGGAACAGAACAGAAACCTAGTTCTTACGCATCAGCAGCCAGAGGCTAATCAGGAAGAACGAAGTACTTGGCAGTAACGCGCCGATAATCGGCGGAATGCCGTATACCAGCGTCAGCGGGCCAAAAATCTGGTCCAGCAGATAGAATACAAAGCCGAAGCTGATACCCGTCACCACGCGCACGCCCATCGGCACGCTACGCAGCGGGCCAAAGATAAACGACAACGCCATCAGCATCATCACCGCCACGGAAAGCGGCTGGAAAATTTTGCTCCACATCTGGAGCTGATAACGCCCGGCATCCTGGCCACTTGATTTCAGGTATTTCACATAGTTGTGCAGACCGCTAATCGACAGCGCATCAGGGTCCAGCGCCACCACGCCCAGCTTGTCCGGCGTGAGGTTGGTCTTCCAGGTACCGGTCAGCGTCTGTGTACCGGTCACTTGTTTCGGGTCGGTCAGGTTGGATTCATCCACCTGCGACAGCCGCCACAGCCTGGTGTCTTTATCGAACTTCGCTAAAGCGGCATAGCGAACGGACTGCAAACGACGCTGATCGTTGAAGGAGTAAATACTCACCCCACCCAACTCATCATCGCTCTTCACCCGCTCAATATAGACAAAGGTCTCGCCATCTTTCGCCCACAATCCCTGTTGGGTGGAGAGCAGCGAACCGCCATACATTGACTGTGCGCGCTGGTTACGCGCCATTTGCTCGCCCTGCGGCGCCACCCATTCGCCAATCGCCATGGTTAACAGCACCAGCGGGATGGCAGTTTTCATCACTGACAGCGCCACCTGCATACGGGTGTAACCCGAAGCCTGCATCACCACCAGTTCACTACGCTGAGCCAACATCCCCAGCCCCAGGAGCGCGCCAAGCAGCGCCGCCATCGGGAAGAAAATCTGAATATCTTTCGGCACGCTGAGAATCGTGTAAAGCCCCGCCCCCATCGCGTCATAGCTGCCCTGCCCGGCCTTTTTCAACTGGTCGACAAATTTGATGATGCCAGAGAGCGACACCAGCATGAAAAGCGTCATCATGATGGTGGAAAAAATGGTTTTGCCGATATAGCGGTCAAGTACGCCAAACGCCTGCATTATACCGCTCCTTTGCCCATCACACGGGCGCGAATCCGACGCATCGGTACCGTGTCCCACAAGTTCAGACCCATCGCCAACGCCAGGTACGCCAGGTTAACCGCCCACATCCAAATCATCGGATCGATTTTGCCTTTTGCGGCATTGGATCGCAGGGAAGTTTGTAGCAGGAAGAACACCAGATACAACAGCATGGCGGGCAGCATCGACAGCACGCGTCCCTGGCGCGGGTTCACCACGCTCAGCGGCACGACCATCAGCGCCATCATAAATACGGTGAATATCAGAGTAAGACGCCAGTGTAACTCGGCCTTAGCGCGTGGGGTATCCGTGCGCCACAGCGTATCAAGCCCCATCTGCTCGGTATCGTCCGGGTCCAGCGTCACCGCCTGGTGGCCGATAATCGCCTGATAATCTTTGAAATCAGTAACGCGGAAATCACGCAACAGCGCCGTCCCTTCAAAGCGGGTGCCGGTGTTCAGGGTCACGACCTGAGAACCATCTTTCAGTTGTGCAAGATGGCCGGAATCCGCTACCACCACAGAGGGGCGGGAATTGCCTTTCGTGCGAATCTGCGCCAGGAAAACATCATGGAATTTGCTGCCTTCCACGCTTTCGATAAACAGCACCGAGTTACCGTCAGAGGCTGGCTGGAACTGCCCTTGCGCCAGTGCGGCCATGCCAGGGTTGGCTTTGGCGTCAGCCAGCACCGATTCCTGATGGCGCGATGACCAGGGGCTAAGCCACATGACGTTTGCCGCCGCCAGCGCACCGGTGAACAGCGCCAGAATCATCGCCGCTTTGACCAGCACCGCCCGGCTCAGGCCGCAGGCGTGCATGACCGTAATTTCACTCTCGGTATAAAGTTTGCCCAGCGTCATCAGCAGACCGAGGAACAGACTGAGTGGCAGGATAAGTTGCGCCATCTCTGGCACACCGAGGCCCAGTAGCGAGAGTACCAGGTTCGTGGGGATTTCGCCGTCGACCGCTGCGCCGAGGATCCTTACCAGTTTCTGACAGAAAAAGATCAGAAGCAGGATGAAGAGGATCGCAAACTGGCTTTTTAGCGTCTCCCGCGCAAGATATCTTATGATTATCACTTTATATTACGCCCGTAAAAACCAGTCTTTTTACTGGAAAATCGCTTGTTTCGTGGCTTAAACGTCATTTATTCTCTTGAGTCGTCGAAATCATCGCTAAGATTAATATACTCAGCGGTAAAACGTATCCGACCCGTATCTGACGTGCCGAAACCTAAGTATCGTTAAGATTAACACGAAGTCACCGCAACAGCGGACATGAGTTACGAAAGCTTGCAATTATATACTCAATGGATTTCGAGTTGCAGAAAGGCGGCGAGACTGTGAAGCCCCGGAACTTACGTTCAGTAAGTGGCTGGGGTAAGCAGGCGCAAGCCAACGCATCTGCGGTTTGAAAGAGGTCGAGTATATCTGTAGCCCCTGCTGTTGTCTTTAAGATTCAGGAGTATAGTGCATGGAGTTCAGTGTAAAAAGCGGTAGCCCGGAGAAACAGCGGAGTGCCTGCATCGTTGTGGGTGTTTTTGAGCCGCGCCGTCTCTCTCCGATTGCCGAGCAACTCGACAAGATCAGTGACGGCTATATCAGCGCACTGCTGCGCCGTGGCGAACTGGAAGGCAAACCGGGCCAGACCCTGCTGCTGCACCACGTTCCAAATGTCCTCTCCGAACGTATTCTGTTGATTGGTTGCGGCAAAGAACGCGAACTGGATGAACGCCAGTACAAGCAGGTCATTCAGAAAACCATTAATACCCTGAATGATACTGGTTCAATGGAAGCCGTTTGCTTCCTGACCGAGCTACACGTTAAAGGCCGCAATACCTACTGGAAAGTTCGCCAGGCGGTTGAAACAGCAAAAGAATCTCTGTACAGCTTTGACCAGTTGAAAACCAACAAGAGCGAGCCGCGTCGCCCGCTGCGTAAAATGGTCTTCAATGTACCGACCCGTCGGGAACTGACCAGCGGCGAGCGCGCAATCCAGCACGGTCTGGCGATTGCTGCGGGCATCAAAGCGGCGAAAGATCTCGGCAACATGCCGCCGAACATCTGTAATGCGGCCTATCTGGCGTCTCAGGCGCGTCAACTGGCGGACTCTTACAGCAAAAATGTCATCACCCGCGTAATCGGTGAACAGCAGATGCGCGAGCTGGGGATGCACTCTTACCTCGCGGTCGGCGCAGGCTCACAAAACGAATCGCTGATGTCGGTAATCGAATATAAAGGTAACCCGTCAGAAGACGTGCGTCCGATTGTCCTGGTCGGTAAAGGTCTGACCTTCGACTCCGGCGGTATCTCTATTAAGCCGTCCGAAGGGATGGACGAGATGAAGTACGACATGTGCGGCGCGGCGGCAGTGTACGGCGTGATGCGCATGGTGGCCGAACTGCAATTGCCGATTAACGTCATCGGCGTGCTGGCGGGCTGCGAAAACATGCCGGGCGGGCGCGCTTATCGTCCGGGCGACGTGCTGACCACCATGTCCGGCCAGACCGTTGAAGTGCTGAACACCGATGCCGAAGGCCGTCTGGTGCTGTGCGACGTGCTCACCTATGTTGAGCGCTTCGAGCCGGAAGCGGTTATCGATGTGGCGACCCTGACCGGCGCATGCGTGATTGCCCTGGGCCATCACATCACCGGGCTGATGTCGAACCATAACCCGCTGGCGCACGAGCTGATCGGCGCGTCCGAGCAGGCGGGCGACCGCGCATGGCGTCTGCCGTTGGGTGATGAGTACTACGAGCAACTGGATTCCAATTTTGCCGATATGGCGAACATTGGCGGTCGTCCGGGCGGCGCGATTACCGCTGGGTGCTTCCTTTCCCGCTTTGCCCGTAAGTACAACTGGGCGCATCTGGACATCGCCGGTACCGCGTGGCGTTCCGGTAAAGCCAAAGGCGCAACCGGTCGTCCGGTGGCCATGCTGTCGCAGTTCCTGCTGAACCGCGCCGGGTTTACTGGCGAAGAGTAAGCGAAATCCCCTCACCCTTCCCCTCTCCCCTAAAGGGCGTGGGGACGGCATTCTCCCTCTCTCTTGAGGGCGAATGACCGGGTGAGGGTGTACGATTTAAATTCACCACAAGAAGCCCCATATCATGAAGAACGCCACGTTTTATCTTCTGGACAATGAGACCACCGTCGACGGCCTGAGCGCCGTGGAACAACTGGTGTGTGAGGTTGCCGCAGAACGTTGGCGCAATGGCAAACGCGTGCTGATTGCCTGTGAAGACGAGCAGCAGGCGCTGCGACTGGATGAAGCGCTGTGGGCAAGGCCGCCGGAGAGTTTTGTACCGCATAACCTCGCCGGAGAAGGCCCCAGAGGCGGTGCGCCTGTTGAGATAGCCTGGCCGCAAAAGCGCAACGGCAGCCCGCGCGATATTCTCATCAGTTTGCGGACAAACTTTGCAGATTTTGCCACCGCTTTCACAGAAGTGATAGACTTCGTTCCTTACGAAGATTCTTTGAAACAACTGGCTCGCGAACGCTATAAAGCCTATCGCATGGCTGGTTTCAACCTGAACACGGCAACCTGGAAATAATGGAAAAGACATACAACCCCCAAGAGATCGAACAGCCGCTTTACGAGCATTGGGAAAAGCAGGGCTACTTCAAACCGAATGGCGATGAAAGCCAGGAAAGCTTCTGCATCATGATCCCTCCGCCGAACGTCACCGGCAGTTTGCACATGGGTCACGCCTTCCAGCAGACCATCATGGATACCATGATTCGCTACCAGCGCATGCAGGGCAAAAATACCCTGTGGCAGGCCGGTACCGACCACGCGGGTATCGCAACCCAGATGGTGGTTGAGCGTAAGATTGCCGCCGAAGAAGGTAAAACCCGCCACGATTATGGCCGCGACGCCTTTATCGAAAAAATCTGGCAGTGGAAGGCAGAATCCGGCGGCACCATTACCCGCCAGATGCGCCGTCTGGGCAACTCCGTGGACTGGGAGCGCGAGCGCTTCACCATGGACGAAGGCCTCTCCAACGCCGTGAAAGAAGTCTTTGTCCGCCTGTACAAAGAAGACCTGATATACCGTGGTAAGCGCCTGGTGAACTGGGACCCGAAACTGCGCACCGCGATTTCCGACCTCGAAGTGGAAAACCGCGAGTCCAAAGGGTCCATGTGGCACATTCGCTACCCGCTGGCTGACGGCGCGAAAACCGCCGACGGCAAAGATTATCTGGTTGTCGCCACCACCCGTCCGGAAACCCTGCTGGGCGATACCGGCGTGGCGGTGAACCCTGAAGACCCGCGTTACAAAGACCTGATCGGCAAATATGTGGTTCTGCCGCTGGTGAACCGCCGTATTCCGATCGTGGGCGACGAACACGCCGACATGGAAAAAGGCACCGGCTGCGTGAAAATCACCCCGGCGCACGACTTTAATGACTACGAAGTGGGCCGTCGTCATCAGCTTCCGATGATCAACATTCTGACCTTTGATGGCGATATCCGCGAAACGGCGGAAGTGTACGACACCAAAGGCAACGAATCCGACGTCTACTCAAATGAAATCCCGGCGGAGTTCCAGAAACTGGAACGCTTTGCAGCGCGTAAAGCGATTGTGGCTGCCGTTGACGCGCTCGGCCTGCTGGACGAGATCAAACCGCACGACCTGACCGTACCTTACGGCGACCGCGGCGGCGTGGTTATCGAGCCAATGCTGACCGACCAGTGGTACGTGCGTGCTGACGTGCTGGCGAAACCGGCGGTTGAAGCGGTTGAGAATGGCGAGATCCAGTTTGTGCCGAAGCAGTACGAAAACATGTACTTCTCCTGGATGCGCGATATTCAGGACTGGTGTATTTCCCGTCAGTTATGGTGGGGTCACCGTATCCCGGCGTGGTACGACAACAACGGCAATGTCTATGTGGGTCGTAACGAAGCCGAAGTGCGCCAGGAAAATAACCTGGGCGCCGACGTTGCCCTGCGTCAGGACGAAGACGTGCTGGATACCTGGTTCTCCTCCGCCCTGTGGACCTTCTCCACCCTCGGCTGGCCTGAGAACACCGACGCGCTGCGTCAGTTCCACCCGAGCACCGTGATGGTCTCTGGCTTCGACATCATCTTCTTCTGGATTGCCCGCATGATCATGATGACCATGCACTTCATCAAAGATGAAAACGGCAAGCCGCAGGTGCCGTTCCATACCGTCTACATGACCGGTCTGATTCGTGATGACGAAGGCCAGAAGATGTCCAAATCCAAGGGTAACGTTATTGACCCGCTGGATATGGTAGACGGTATCTCTCTGGCGGATCTGCTGGAGAAACGTACCGGCAACATGATGCAGCCGCAACTGGCGGAAAAAATCCGCAAGCGCACCGAGAAGCAATTCCCGAACGGCATTGAGCCGCACGGCACCGACGCCCTGCGCTTCACCCTGGCCGCGCTGGCCTCAACCGGTCGCGACATCAACTGGGATATGAAGCGTCTGGAAGGTTACCGTAACTTCTGTAACAAGCTGTGGAACGCCAGCCGTTTCGTGCTGATGAATACCGAAGACCAGGATTGCGGCTTCAACGGCGGCGAGATGGTACTGTCGCTGGCTGACCGTTGGATCCTGGCGGAATTCAACCAGACTGTGAAAGCCTACCGTGAAGCGCTGGATAACTTCCGCTTCGATATCGCCGCAGGCATCCTGTATGAATTCACGTGGAACCAGTTCTGTGACTGGTATCTTGAGCTGACCAAGCCAGTGATGAGCGGCGGTTCTGAGGCAGAGTTGCGCGGCACGCGTAACACGCTGGTGAACGTGCTGGAAGCGCTGCTGCGTCTGGCGCACCCGATCATTCCGTTTATCACGGAAACCATCTGGCAGCGCGTGAAAGTGCTGAAAGGCATTACCGCCGACACCATCATGCTGCAGCCTATCCCGCAGTACGATGCGTCTCAGGTGGATGAAACTGCGCTGGCTGATACCGAATGGCTGAAACAGGCGATCGTGGCGGTACGTAATATCCGTGCCGAAATGAACATCTCCCCGGGCAAACCGCTGGAGCTGCTGCTGCGTGGTTGCAGTAAAGATGCGGAGCGTCGCGTGAATGACAACCGCAGCTTCCTGCTGAATCTGGCGCGTCTGGAAAACATCACGGTTCTGCCAGCCGATGATAAAGGTCCGGTTTCCGTGACCAGGATTATCGATGGCGCGGAGCTGCTGATCCCAATGGCGGGTCTGATTAACAAAGAAGACGAGCTGGCGCGTCTGGCGAAAGAAGTGGCGAAGATCGACGCGGAAATTGACCGTATCGAAAGCAAACTGTCCAACGAAGGTTTTGTGGCGCGCGCACCGGAAGCGGTGATTGCCAAAGAGCGTGAGAAGCTGGACGGCTATGCAGAAGCCAAAACCAAGCTGATTGAACAGCAGGCCGTTATTAGCGCGCTGTAATCGCAACGGCTTTGGTATCCCCGGTAAGCGCCAGCGCCACCGGGGACAATTCCCGGATAGCGGCGTAAACGCCTTATCCGGGCAACGTTTCAGGTAGCCCGGGTAAGCGCAGCGCACCCGGGAACCTTCCTCAGAATACCGCCGGGAAGAATGACAGCCCGCGCGCCAGCAGATTCGCCGGATCTTTTGCCGGTTGCTGACCGTGGTTTTCCAGCGTCAGATTCTGCAACTCACCGTGAACATGCGTATTTTCCAGCACATAGCGGGTAAAGCGGACTTTCGCCCATGGATATGCCAGGAAAAGCGTAATCATGCACACCAGCGTATTGCTGATAGACAACCACAGCACGCGCCCAATAGTCACGGTCGATGAGAAGCGAATATGCCCGGCCAGCGTGACCTGCCCGTAAATATAATTACGCATTTTCACGAAGGCATAGATAAAGCAGACAATAATACCGAACAGGTAAACCAGATAGGCCAGCGCGATTTTGCCGTAAAATGGCCCGGCTAACATCGCCAGTTGTTCGGGGCTATCGCCCACCGCCTGGGAATATTGCATCAGCGTAAAGAAGGCCGGCACGATGATAAACAACGCCAGTGCCAGGAACGGGAAGAGCAGCAGCATCGAGAACAGCGCTATCCAGATGCACTTCTTGATGGAGTAGGTTGCGGCAAATTTCTGCGTACCGTACTGCAGATTATTCACCAGCATGCCATACCACTGGGCGGTATAAACCCCCTGCATAATGGCGGAACCCAGCAGCAACGCCAGTGTACCAACGCCAATACCCACAATAATCGCGGTATAGGAACCCATGCTGAGAGTGCTCGACATAAACAGCGAAAACACCACCACAGAGACCGTCATAATTAACAACGGGCAGCCCAGCATGACCCACCAGGCGCGCAGCGGGCTGGCGTAAAAGCTAAAGCGCACATTATTAATTTCCGTCATCAGGAATTGATAACGCAGGCCCTGCGTCACCAGCCATGGGAAGAAAAGTAAAAACAACCCTATCATACATAGGGATAACACCACGTTATTATGCGCCATGTTAATCAGGAATATGATATACAGCACCATGAGGCACAGCCAGCCTACAAATACTGACCGGCCGGTGGCATGATAAGAAAAACGCGCCCCTTCCAGATCGGTATTCTCATAAAAATAACGGCGGGCACGCACCAGCGCCCAGGGCAGGAACAACCCGAGGGTGACGATGGTGAGTAAAACGTTTACCAGCCAGATCCAGAAATATCCCGCGCCACTGCCCTGGAACACAAAATTCCGGGAAGGCGTCGCCGCAGCACCACCATTTTCGAAAGTCATAACAATCCTTATCGTAAATCAGAAACAACGCTAATTAAGCCATAGAAATATTGCGGTATTTTTATTTCCGTTATTAAGTTTAGTAAACTTTGTACTAAAAATGTAGCGCCCAATATTACTGGTCTTGTCAGCGCAGAAAAGTGATGGTATGGCAGGAAAACGACGATAAAAGCAAATAAGGCCGAAGCAGAGTCCGGCCTTTTGGTTTTATATGAAAGGAGCTATCGGCATCACGCCGCGGGAAAGCAGGGCGATAAAACCTTTTTCAACCCGCTCGTCATGATCCGTCAACACTACGTCGTCCAAATCTCCTTCAACATGGGTATGAAGGGCCTGGTAACGGATAAAACGTATTTTCATCCACGGATACGCAAGGCCAAGCGTGATCCCGGAGACGAAGACCAGCATAACCAGTTGTACCACAACGCCATAGAACGTCAGCGTGGAAGCAAAACGAATACAACCATCCGCCAGCGTCAGTCCATTCACAAAGTGGTTGCGGAACGCCTGCCAGATATAGGCCGATGAGAGCAAAATGGCGCCCAAATAGAGCATATAGCACAGCAGGATTTGCCCCGGAAATCCTGAGAGCACATCATCCCCGGAACCGTTAATCCCTCGCAGCATCGCCATACTGCTATAGGATGTCGAAAGTAAGTAAAACATTAACCCCAGAAACGGAACCAGAATACATAAAGAAAACAGACAGGCTTTAATGCAATATGTCGTACTGACGCGAATATCGAATTCATGCACACCGAACTGGCCGCCTTTGCCGATCAGAGAAAGCCATTTGGCATAAACGTAGCCATTGGTCGCACTCATTCCCACGATACCGATAAGCGCCAGAATAATAACCTTCACCAGTAAGCCATCAAAATCGTAACCGCTGAACATCATATTCCCGAGACCATAGATAACCACACACAGCAAAATAAGCAGTAGCGTGGGCAGGCCCATTATTATCCACCAGGCATTTTTCATTGAGCAATGAAAAGCAAAACGAACATTATTTAGCGTGGTCATCAGCGCATTGTATTGCAGGCTTTTCACCATAAAGAAAGGCATAACCAGCATCAGCAAAAAAATCACCAACGATCCCATTAAGGGATGGAGAAGTTCTGCCACAATAATGAGAATAAAAAGAAATATTGACATCAATAGCCAGCTCAGAAACAGCGCACCGCCCTTTGCATGATAGCCAAAGCGCGCACCGTTCAATTCCATGTTTTCGTATACGTAGCGCCGGGAACGTACCATCGCCCAGGGGATATATATCCCTAGAGTAATCACGCTCAGTAGAACATTAACCAGAGAGATAAGAAAATAATCCACACCTTTGCCATGAAATATAAATGTCTGCCGACAATTATTCTTATAACGGATATCACCGTTCATAACCACATCATCCTTAAATATAAACATTGATTTGATAAATAATGATTATCACTTCCGTGAAGCATGCTACGATAACGTATGCCTTAATAAATCACAGCACAATTAAACGACTTGCAGCTACTTTCAGAGAGTGCTATTAAATACGCATATAAATGCATATATTTTTATTGAGTGAGTGTATGAATGTTGTGGCCAAGCAGAGCGTGACATTACGCCGGATGACTGCCAGTGATAATGCCGCGATTGCCTCCGTTATTCGTCGGGTTTCCGCCGAATACGGTCTTACCGCTGATAAAGGCTATACCGTGGCGGACCCCAATCTGGACGAGCTGTACCAACTCTACAGCCAGCCGGGGCACGCCTATTGGGTAGTGGAACAGGATGGCCAGGTGGTGGGCGGCGGCGGTGTCGCCCCGCTGAAATGTAGCGAGCCGGATATCTGCGAACTGCAAAAGATGTATTTCCTGCCTGCCGCGCGCGGTCAGGGGCTGGCGAAGAAACTGGCGCTGCTGGCGCTTGAACACGCCCGTACGCAGGGCTTCACCCGTTGTTATCTGGAAACTACCGCGTTCTTAAGAGAGGCGATTGGCCTGTATGAGCATCTCGGATTTAGCCATATCAGCGGGCCGCTGGGCTGTACCGGGCATGTAGATTGCGAAGTGCGAATGCTGAAAACACTCTAAGTGTTCCCGGTCCTTTCCTTTTCTATGGGAAAGGACCGGAACCTCATCTTTACTGGTTCTCCGGCGCCATAATCAGACGAATCATTCCCGCAGCCTGATCCTGTGGCAACGTCAGCACGTTACGCCACAAATCCTGCACAATGTCGCAGGCGACTTTTTCTTTGCCGACGCCTTTGCGCGGGTCCGGCATGATCTCAATATCCTGACCGTATTTCTTGACCAGCGCTGCAATAATTGGCTGCAGATGCTGCTGTGCGTCCTGGCGCTCTTTATCTGTCACCGTGTGTCGGTTGACGCCGTAGGCAGCGCGCATCATCGCGGCATCAATATTCATGCGTTTCATCAGGAAATCGCTCGACAACATTTTCGCGGGATTGATCCCCCCTTTCACCGCCGGGAACAGGAAACGGAAGCAATTATCATCGCTGACTTTCTGAATGGCCACGGTTTGCTCCATATTGATCTGCATATAAGCAATCACATTCTCATCCGGGGCGTTTTGTAAACGCACCATCTGCACTCCGACGATCTGCGGTTGAATATAATCAATAATCTGCTGAGGAGTTTTCCCCTCTTTTTCCATTTTTTTCGCCGTGCTGCGAATAGTTTCCAGCAACTGCGGTTCTTGTTCACGCAACACCTGGTATGTCGGCATGCTGCTTATCGCACGGAACGCCACGTCCATTTGCGATTCACCGCTATTTTGCAGTAAGGGTGCAATATACTGCCGATAGCCCAGGTTCCAGGCCGCAATAGCAACCGCGATAATCACCGCCGAGGTGATGCCGCCGATTTTCCCTTTCCGGCGCAGGTACTGCGTAAGTGCTGCCGCCAGGCCAGCGACGAGGGCGGAGAGTAGAATAGACGTCCAGTTCATTTCAGGTTCCTTGTAACCATTTTGCTGATTGTTGTACCAGCCCGGCGAGGATTGTCACCTGGCGAGCGAAATAACTACGGATTCTGGCAGGTCAGCCCGGCACACCGCTGTGAAAACGAAACTCGGGATCCGGCGAGGTGATCAATTCGGCTTCGATCTCACCGAAATAGCGAACCCGTGGCGCGATATCCGTTTCCGAGACCTGTTGTGCCAGCGCAAGATAATCCTGATAGTGGCGGGCTTCGGAACGAAGCAATGACAGATAGAATTTCTGTAATTCCTCTTCCAGATGCGGAGCCAGCGCGGCAAAACGTTCGCAGGAGCGCGCCTCGATATAGGCACCGCAAATCAGCTTGTCGATAAGCGTAAGCGGCTCATGGGTGCGTACACCTTTGAGCATCCCTTTCGCATAGCGACTGGCAGTGATCTTCACATAAGGAATATTGCGGGCAAGCATAGCTTCGCGTACCTGCCAGAAATGGTGCAACTCTTCCTTGATAAGCAGCACCATGCTGTCGATCAGCGCCCTGCCCCACGGATCATCCGCTTTCGGCATCGCACCTTTGGCGATCTGCTTGTGCAACGCTACAAAGTCCGGCTCCGGCCCTTCACGAAAGGTAAAAGCTTCATAGGGTTTCAGCCATTCAAGCAACGCATCGGCCCCATTTTTATCCGCCACATATTTACGCACCAGTAGCATGGCGGTTTGCGCGGCTTTCAATTCGCAGACCATATGATCGGTGAGCAACAGCGGAAGGTTTTGCGGTTCGCGGGCTTTATCTATCCAGGCCTGAGGTGTTGGGCAATGCAGAAAATGTAAAACCGGGGAGAGTATTTGCGGGTAATCCATGGCTGTTCCTTGCACTGCGGCAGCCGTAGCTGCCGCACAGGGAAGACTTAGTGACGCACGCCGTCGTCGTCTTCATCCTCGTATTCATCTTCGTCGCCGTCTTCGTCTTCACCGTTCGGGTCTTCGTAGTAGGTGCCCCAACCGTCATATTCGACGTCAAATTTCTCGGCCAGGTTAATCAGTTGTTCCACCTGCGCGTCAATCAGCTCGGCTTTCAGGGCGGATTCGCTCAGAATGTCGCAGCAAATCACGACTTCGCCCTCTTCGAGCTCCAGCTCTTCCGGCTCGGTCACTTCGTAACCCAGTTTAAACGCTTCGACGGCCACTTTTTCCAGCGTCTCGAAGTCATCTGCCGACAGGTGATGCTCAATGGTGTAGAGCGCATCAGGATCGCTGCCATCTTCCAGCAATTCTTCAATAATCAGACGCGTCTCTTCGCGCTGTTCTTCCAGGTGTTCCGGGTTCGCCATGGCTCATTCCTCATAATGTGGCAGATAGAGATATTGTCACATACCGTTGGCAATGCCTCCACTCCTGGCGGAAAAGATTTATTCATTTGGCTTGCAAATGAATATTCATACATATAAATTGAATTTTAATTCAATAAGTGGCTTTAGCCAGGTGAGGGAACCATGTCGTCGTTTTACCAGAAACATTTTTTGAAATTGCTCGATTTTACTCCTGCTGAAATCAACGCTCTGCTGCAACTCGCCGCCAAACTGAAAGCCGATAAGAAAAACGGCAAAGAAGAACAAAAACTTACCGGCAAAAACATCGCGCTCATCTTCGAAAAAGACTCAACTCGCACCCGGTGCTCTTTCGAAGTTGCCGCATTTGATCAGGGCGCTCGCGTCACCTGGCTCGGCCCAAGCGGCAGTCAGATTGGGCATAAAGAATCAATTAAAGATACCGCACGCGTACTGGGCAGAATGTACGACGGTATTCAGTATCGCGGTTATGGCCAGGAGATTGTCGAAACCCTGGCGCAGTTTGCCGGTGTTCCGGTGTGGAACGGCCTGACCAATGAGTTTCACCCGACGCAGTTGCTGGCTGACCTGTTGACCATGCAAGAGCACCTGCCGGGCAAAGCGTTTAATGAAATGACGCTGGTTTATACAGGCGACGCGCGTAACAACATGGGCAACTCCATGCTGGAAGCGGCGGCAATGACCGGGCTGGATTTACGCCTCGTCGCCCCGACAGCCTGCTGGCCGGAAGCCAGTCTGGTAGCGAAGTGTAAAGCGCTGGCGGAGAAAAACGGTGGCAATATTACACTGACCGAAGATATCGCCGCAGGGGTGAAAGGGGCAGACTTTATCTACACCGACGTGTGGGTATCGATGGGCGAGGCGAAAGAGAAGTGGGCCGAGCGCATTAACCTGCTGCGTCCGTATCAGGTGAATAGCCAGATGCTAACGCTGACCGGTAACCCGGATGTGAAGTTCCTGCACTGCCTGCCTGCATTCCATGACGACCAGACGACGCTTGGCAAGAAGATGGCGGAAGAGTTCGGTCTGCATGGCGGAATGGAGGTGACCGACGAGGTGTTTGAATCGACGGCCAGTATAGTGTTTGATCAGGCGGAAAACCGCATGCACACCATCAAAGCGGTGATGGTCGCGACTCTGGCTCAGTAATCACTTCCACAGCGTGCTACGCCTACCGTGGCTACACTCAGGCGTAGATACAGTGAACATCTCCAGCTTTTTAGCTACGGATAATCGTTTTGCCGCATAACAACCACAGCGACAACTTTGTAACCGGTTGGCGCAGAGCGTGCAGCGAGGGGGTTGGGCCCCCGCTGAAATCGGTGAGACGAAGACCGATGACAAGGGCAGGCCGTCAGGGATGGGGCGAGTAACGCGAGTCAAACCGACCGCAGGCAGCGGGACGGGAGGCGAACGCAGTGCGAAGCACCGATTTCTTTGCGGGGCCGCGGGGATTGTAAAGGGGAACGCGGTGTTCCCCTTTTACCCGTTCACATGTTTGGAGGTGATATTCCGCCATGAATATACGGTGGACGGAACCCACCTCCCGAGCCGCATTTTTCCCCTCACCCCGGCAGGATGAGGGGAAACGGGTAACGCGAGTCAGGCTACTAAAACCTTCACAACCACTTTACGTACCTGTGCGGGCGCGCCCACGGCACACAGCGGTTTATGGACTTCGCCTGGGTAAAACACCACAAAATCCCCTTCGCTCAACACCACCGTTTTTTCCTGGCCGCCTTCCGGCAGGAACGCGATATCTTTATCTGCCAGCCAGTCGGTGTCCGGCGCGCCTGCGGGCAGCGTACTGAATGTCATCCCTTCCTGACCTTTGAGCACAATCTGGATATCCAGATAACGGGCGTGATATTCCGCGCGACGCTCGGCAAACGGCTGAGTCATGTCTTCCGAAACCAGATAAAACAGGTTGTTACCGTCAATATCATGCTTCCCGGTCGGGGTGGCATCCGTCACGTGGGCTTTGACGTGTTCAATGGCCTGGCGCAGTTCTTCCGGCAACCAGCTTTGTAAGTGGTGAATGTTGCCAACGATCATAGCTATCTCCTCAAGATAAAACATCGTTTCATTTTTAGCTTTTATACGGAAAAATGGCGATGCTCACCACCCCTTTTTAGCGAAGAGTTGCGCTTGCGCATGTTTATTCCACCGGGTTGTCAGTACGACTATTCACACGCCCGCAAAGTAATTATTTATTTATTAAATGTGCATTTATATGCAAATAAACCGATTGCCTGACGCAAATGTTGCATTAATCGCTTGAAACCGAAAAGTAGCTGAGTATAATCGCGGACAATTTGCCGGGAGGAAGCATGGTCCAGTGTGTTCGACATAATGTCCCTGGGCGTCTGAAAAAGGACGCAGGCCTGCCGTTTTTCTTCCCGTTGCCCACCCCATTCCATAGCCCCTCTATTGAGGGGCTTTTTTTTGCGCAGTCGTCAGGAGATAAACATGGCTAACCCGCTATATCAAAAACATATCATTTCCATAAACGATCTCAGCCGCGAAGAACTTGAACTGGTGCTGAATACTGCCGCCCGGCTGAAAGCCAACCCGCAGCCGGAGTTACTCAAGCACAAAGTGATCGCCAGCTGCTTCTTTGAAGCCTCAACGCGTACCCGCCTGTCGTTTGAGACCTCCATGCATCGCCTGGGGGCGAGCGTGGTGGGCTTTTCTGACAGCAGCAACACCTCGCTCGGCAAGAAGGGCGAAACGCTGGCGGATACGATTTCAGTTATCAGCACCTATGTGGACGCGATTGTGATGCGCCACCCACAGGAAGGCGCCGCCCGTCTGGCGACCGAATTTTCCGGCGGCATTCCTGTTCTGAACGCGGGCGACGGTGCTAACCAGCATCCGACTCAGACCCTGCTGGATCTGTTCACCATTCAGGAAACCCAGGGCCGCCTGGAGAACCTCAACATCGCGATGGTCGGTGACCTGAAATATGGCCGCACCGTGCACTCGCTGGCGCAGGCGCTGGCGAAGTTCAACGGCAACCGTTTCTATTTTATCGCCCCGGATGCGCTGGCTATGCCGCAGTACATTCTCGACATGCTCGATGAGAAAGGGCTGGCGTGGAGCATTCACGCCAGCATCGAAGAGGTGATGGCTGAGGTTGATATTCTGTATATGACCCGCGTGCAGAAAGAGCGTCTGGATCCATCAGAATATGCCAACGTCAAAGCCCAGTTCATCCTGCGCGCCAGCGACCTTATCGGCGCACGCGGCAACATGAAAGTACTGCACCCGCTGCCACGCGTTGATGAGATCACTACCGACGTGGATAAAACGCCGCACGCCTGGTATTTCCAGCAGGCCGGTAATGGCATCTTTGCGCGCCAGGCGCTGCTGGCACTGGTTCTGAATAGTGATTTGGCTCTGTAGGAGGAAGCGACAATGACACACGACAATAAACTCCAGGTTGAAGCGATCAATCGCGGTACGGTGATTGACCACATTCCGGCACAGGTAGGTTTTAAGCTGCTGACGCTATTCAAGCTGACGGAAACTGAGCAGCGTATCACTATCGGTCTGAACCTGCCGTCAGGCGAAATGGGCCGCAAGGATCTGATCAAAATCGAAAATACCTTCCTGACGGATGAGCAGGTTAACCAACTGGCGCTGTATGCCCCGCAGGCGACGGTAAACCGCATCGACAACTATGAAGTGGTGAGCAAGTCTCATCCGAATCTGCCGGATCGCATCGACAGCGTGCTGGTCTGCCCGAACAGCAACTGTATCAGCCATGCTGAACCGGTCGCCTCCAGCTTCGCGGTGAAGAAACGCCCACACGATATCGCCCTGAAATGCAAATACTGTGAAAAAGAGTTTTCGCATTCTGTGGTACTGGCAGGGTAATTGATGCAAAGGTGTACTCAAGTCAGTGACTGGGGCGAACAAACCTGGCCAACAAGCATGCAACTTGAAGTATGACGGGTATAATGAGCCCCGACCTTATTACCGCTGTAATTCAGGAGAAATCATGAGCAAAACTATCGCGACGGAAAATGCACCAGCAGCAATCGGCCCTTATGTTCAGGGTGTTGATCTCGGCAGCATGATCATCACCTCCGGTCAGATCCCGGTGGATCCAAAAACCGGTAGCGTACCGGACGACGTTTCTGCCCAGGCGCGTCAGTCGCTGGAAAACGTGAAAGCTATCGTGGAAGCCGCAGGCCTTAAAGTGGGCGATATCGTGAAAACGACGGTGTTTGTGAAAGATCTGAACGACTTCGCTACCGTTAACGCGACCTACGAAGCATTCTTTACCGAGCACAACGCCACCTTCCCGGCGCGTTCGTGCGTAGAAGTGGCGCGTCTGCCGAAAGATGTGAAAATCGAGATTGAAGCCATCGCAGTACGCCGCTAAGGCTTTCCCGGATGCGGCGCAAGCGCCTTATCCGGGCTACCCGCTCGTAGCCCCGGTTAGCGCAGCGACACCGGGGATCTCCCCCGCACATGCCTTAAAGTGACTCATCTGCCAAAGGCGGTAAAAATCGCGATTGAAGCCATCGTGGTACGCCGCTAATCTCGCTGAAAACATATTAATAGCCGCCATGGAGGGGTGATCATGGCAAAAGTACGTTTCACTGAGGAGCAAATTGCTGATTTTCTTCAACAATCCAAAAATGGGGTTCCCAACAACGTATTGTGCGAGAAATTTGGATTCAGCCCGAGCACGCTTCGACGCTGGCAAGAATTACACGCCCAACGGATACGCGGTGAGTTAAAACAAGCAGAAAAAACCGCGTCCTACGTCTTTCTGGGCTTCCTGATTTCGACTTTACTGCTCGCTTTTATTTTCTCAAAACCGGTTGCCAGTTGCGTCATTCCCTTTGTTTTACTTTACTGCCTGAGTTACATCCGCCGCTATCGCGCGCTGTCTGCAGAACATATCAAGGAAGGAGATACCTCCCTCGCACGTTCAGGCTTAGGAACGAATAATGTCTTTTATCAGTTAAGCTGGTGCCTGATTATTCTTTTCCTCTGCTCACTGGGGTATCTGTTCGTGCACCTGACCTTGAGATAATCGACCTGAACAAAACGGCTTCAGGTCGATTATTACAGCAAGTTACTGCCAGCCATACCGGCGGCTGTAGAACCCTTTTACCATCTGCGTCAGCGTCATGTATCCGGCCAGGATCGCAATCAGCCACGGGAAGTAAGAGAGCGGCAATGCCTGCAGTTGCAGATAGCTTGCCAACGGCGAGAACGGCAGCGCGATACCCACCAGAATCACCATCAGCGTCATCATGATCAGTGGCCAGGCGGCGCGGCTTTGAATAAAGGGCACGCGACGAGTACGGATCATATGCACAATCAACGTCTGTGACAGCAGCCCTTCCACAAACCAGCCCGACTGGAACAGGGTCTGCGCTTCCGGCACATTCGCCTTAAATACCCACCACATGACGCAGAAGGTCAGAATGTCGAAAATGGAGCTGATCGGGCCGAAGAAGATCATAAAACGACCGAGATCGGCAGGATTCCAGCGCTGCGGTTGACGAATCTGCTCGTCATCAACGTTATCAAACGGAATCGCCACCTGGGATACATCATAAAGCAGGTTCTGAATCAGCAAGTGCAACGGCAACATGGGCAGGAAGGGCAGGAAGGCGCTCGCCACCAACACGCTGAACACGTTACCAAAGTTAGAGCTGGCAGTCATTTTGATGTATTTCAGCATGTTAGCGAAGGTTTTACGCCCTTCAATAACCCCCTCCTCCAGCACCATCAGGCTTTTTTCCAGCAGGATGATATCGGCCGCTTCACGGGCAATATCCACCGCGCCATCCACGGAAATGCCAATGTCTGCCGCGCGCAGCGCCGGCGCGTCGTTGATGCCGTCACCCATAAAGCCCACCACGTGCCCTTCACGACGCAGCACGGTCACAATCCGTTCTTTGTGCATCGGCGTCAGACGGGCAAACAACGTGGTACGTTTTGCCAGCGCCGCCAGTTCGTCATCACCCAGATGCTCAATCTGGTTGCCCGTCACCACCTCGCCGACATCCAGCCCCACCTCCAGGCAGACTTTCGCCGCCACCAGCTCGCTGTCGCCGGTCAAAATTTTCACCGTCACACCGTTGGCTTTCAGCGCTTTCAGCGCCGGTGCCGTGGTCTCTTTCGGCGGATCGAGGAACGCAATGTAGCCTTCCAGAATCAGGTCTGATTCGTCCACACGATGGTAATCGCCGCTGCGTGCCGGGAGATATTTGGTTGCCACCGCCACCACCCGCAGCCCCTGGCGGTTCTGCGTTTCGGTGACGCGCTGAATACGGCGCAGCATGGTTTCATCCAGTGGCACGATATCGCCGTTGTAACGCACCTGGCTGCAGACGTTGAGGATCTCCTGCAACGCCCCTTTGCAAATCAACTGGTGTGCATCCGCGTTTTCGGCGACCACCACCGACATGCGACGACGCTCGAAATCAAACGGGATCTCGTCAATTTTCTGCCAGCGGGTCGAGAGCGTCCGGGCCGCTTCTGCTTCCACCCCTTCCAGCACCGCCGTATCGAGCAGGTTTTTCAACCCGGTCTGGTAGTGGCTGTTCAGCCAGGCACAGTGCAGCACCCGTTCACTGACTTTACCGGCGATATCCGTGTGGTTTTCCAGCACGATTTTATCCTGCGTTAACGTACCGGTTTTGTCGGTACACAGGATGTCCATAGCGCCAAAGTTTTGAATCGCATCCAGATGCTTGACGATCACTTTCTGTTTTGACAGTTTCACCGCCCCGCGTGCCAGCGTAGAGGTGACGATCATCGGCAGCATTTCCGGCGTCAGCCCCACGGCAACCGAGAGCGAAAACAGCGCCGCTTCCCACCAGTCACCTTTGGTGAAGCCGTTGATCAGCAGCACCACCGGCGTCATCACCATCATAAAGCGGATAAGCAGCATGCTGACGCGGCCAATGCCTTTCTGGAACGCATTCGGCTCGCTCTCTTGTTCACTCACCCGCCCGGCCAGTTGTCCAAACCAGGTGTTGCCGCCCGTGGCGATAACTACCGCCTGCGCCGTGCCGCTCACCACGTTGGTCCCCATAAAACAGAGGGTGTCACTTTCCAGCGGGTTGGTCTGATCCGCCGCACGGGTTTTTGCCACTTTTTCTACCGGCAGGGATTCACCGGTCAGCGACGCTTGCGCCACGAACAGATCGCGCGCCTGCACCACACGCAGATCAGCCGGGATCATATCTCCCGCCGCCAGCTTCACGATGTCTCCCGGTACCAGTTGGTCGAGCGGGATCTCCATCCAACGGGTTTCCCCCTGCTCATTGGCTACACGCAGCACCGTTGCGGTATTGCTCACCATCGCTTTCAGCGCATCCGCCGCTTTGGTGGAACGCGCTTCCTGGATAAAGTTCAGGAAGGTCGAGATAGCGACCATCAGCGCAATCACCCCGGCGGCAAACAGATCTTCCGACGCGTAGGAGAAAATACCCAGACAGGTCAGCAGCAGGTTAAACGGGTTGCGATAGCAGGACCACAGATGCGCCCACCAGGGCACCGGACGCTGACCGGGGATCTGGTTAACGCCGTGCTTTTCCCGCGCGTCCTGCACCTCTTTTTCATTCAGCCCTTCCGGATGGCTGTTGAGCTGTTGCCACAGTTCGGCGAGTTCCATCGTCGACAGCGCCAGGCAGCGATCGCTTAGCGAAGCCGGAACCTCGACGTGTTGAATATTAGCGGCGTCAGGCAGCGGGTCGCGCTGAACGAGACGGCGAGGTAAGTGGCGGTTAAGCCGGACCAGGAGTCGGGTGATATTTTTGAACATAGTAGTCATCCTTGCCCCCGCATCACGCGGGTGCCACTACACGTCATCCTTCGCGATGTCGCTTTGTTGGCTCGACATATCACGAAAGATGTTGTGCATTGCCGCAGGCACGGGCCATCCGCGCCAGCAGGCGTTTTCAGTTATGCAGGGACGTTTTGCGTCGCTGCCTTACGTTTCCGGTAAGGCAGCAAAGGCGGGCTTACCGGAAAGAGTGTCTCCGTCGCGGGAGAGGTGCGGGATCAGGGTCCATAAAACCTCCGGTAAGGGTGAAAAGAGTACGATTTCAAGCGTCGTTATTATAACTCCGGTGAATTAAACCGAACGTAAACCAGACTTTACCCATTGTCGTTTGGTTGAGTACTCACCAAACTTTCTTTATTCTGCTATCCGCCCAGAAGAGGAACAGGACAGGACGCATGCAAAACCGGCTGACGATCAAAGACATTGCGCGTTTAAGTGGCGTTGGGAAATCAACGGTGTCTCGCGTGCTGAATAATGAAAGCGGTGTAAGTGAACGTACCCGCGAACGCGTGGAAGCGGTGGTCAATCAACACGGTTTTTCGCCTTCCCGTTCCGCACGCGCCATGCGCGGTCAGAGCGATAAAGTGGTGGCCATCATTGTCTCCCGTCTCGATTCTCTTTCGGAAAACCTGGCAGTTCAGACCATGCTCCCTACCTTCTATGAACAGGGTTATGACCCGATCATGATGGAAAGCCAGTTCTCGCCGGATTTAGTCGAAGAACATCTGCATATGCTACGCCGCCGCAATATTGATGGCGTGGTGCTGTTTGGCTTTACCGGCGTCACGGAGAAGCTGTTATCCTCGTGGCGCGCCTCGCTGGTCCTGCTGGCGCGGGATGCCAAAGGGTTCGCCTCCGTCTGCTATGACGACGAAGGGGCCATAAATCTGCTGATGCAGAATCTCTACGATCAGGGCCATCGTCACATCAGTTTTATTGGCGTACCGCACAGCGACATCACCACAGGCAAGCGTCGCCACGAGGCCTATATGGCGTTTTGCGAGCGCCATCAACTCATCCCCAATTTCATTTTGCCGGGTCTCGCGATGAAACATGGCTACGATAACGTCGCCAGCGTGCTGACGCCCGACACCAGCGCCCTGCTCTGTGCAACGGACACCCTTGCCCTGGGAGCCAGCAAATATTTGCAGGAACAGCGCATTGATAACCTGCAACTGGCGAGCGTGGGGAATACACCGCTGATGAAATTTCTCCACCCGGAGATCGTCACCGTTGATCCCGGCTATGCCGAAGCAGGCCGCCAGGCCGCGGCGCAACTGATCGATCAGGTCAATGGCCGCACCGATCCACGTCAAATTGTGATCCCCGCCCACCTCGCCTGAGCCCCCTCTCGCACGGTTTATTGTGATCTTCGCTTGGTTTCGGGAACGTTCCCATTTTCAGTTATTGAGCCAATGGATATGCTTGCGCACATTCATCAGCAGTCATTATTTCTCTCAGTGGGGCATCACGATGAGCAAAGTCAGACAAGAGGATCTCGCCAGGCTTATTGAACTGGTCGGCGGACGTGAAAACATCGCTACGGTGAGTCATTGCATCACCCGCCTGCGTTTTGTCCTGAACGCACCGGACAAAGCCGACCCAAAAACCATCGAAACGCTGCCGATGGTCAAAGGCTGCTTTACCAACGCCGGGCAGTTTCAGGTTGTTATTGGTACCGACGTGGGCGACTGGTATCAGGCACTCATCAGTGCCATCGGCCAGGCCTCTGCCGATAAAGAACAGATCAAACGTGCGGCGCGCCAGAACATGAAATGGCACGAACAGTTGATCTCACACTTTGCCGAGATTTTCTTCCCCCTGTTGCCTGCGTTGATCAGCGGCGGTTTGATCCTTGGCTTCCGTAACGTCATTGGCGATCTGCCGATGAGTAACGGCCAGACGCTGGCGCAGATGTACCCCGGCCTCAAAACCGTCTACGACTTCCTGTGGCTGATTGGCGAGGCGATTTTCTTCTATCTGCCGGTGGGCATCTGCTGGTCGGCGGTGCGTAAAATGGGCGGCACGCCGATCCTCGGGATCGTGCTGGGCGTGACCCTCGTCTCTCCACAACTGATGAATGCTTACCTGCTCGGCTCCCAGGTGCCGGAAGTCTGGAATTTCGGGCTGTTTAGCATCGCCAAAGTGGGTTATCAGGCACAGGTTATTCCTGCCCTGCTGGCCGGTCTGGCGCTGGGGCTCATTGAAACGCGCCTTAAAAAATGGGTGCCGGATTACCTCTATCTGGTGGTCGTGCCGGTCTGTTCCCTGCTGCTGGCTGTGTTCCTCGCTCATGCCTTTATTGGTCCGTTCGGCCGCATGATCGGCGATGGCGTGGCCTTCGCGGTACGCCATCTGATGACCGGCAGCTTTGCGCCCATTGGCGCGGCGCTGTTTGGCTTCCTCTATGCGCCGCTGGTCATTACCGGTGTGCACCAGACGACGCTGGCTATCGACATGCAGATGATTCAGAGCATGGGCGGCACCCCGGTGTGGCCACTGATTGCGCTCTCTAACATTGCTCAGGCATCAGCGGTAACCGGGATCATTATTGTCAGCCGTAAACAGAACGAACGTGAAATCTCCGTCCCGGCGGCTATTGCGGCTTATCTCGGCGTGACCGAACCGGCAATGTACGGTATCAACCTGAAATACCGCTTCCCGATGCTCTGCGCGATGGTCGGCTCCGGTCTTGCCGGGCTGCTGTGTGGCCTGAACGGCGTGCTGGCAAATGGCATTGGTGTCGGCGGCCTGCCGGGCATCCTCTCCATTCAGCCCTCTTTCTGGCAGGTGTTCGCACTGGCGATGGCCGTCGCGATTATCGTGCCGATGGCGCTGACCTCGGTGGTTTACCAGCGTAAGTTCCGCCAGGGCACGCTGCAGATTGTGTAACTTTTTTGGGGCGCGATTGCGCCCCTTCGCTTTTACCAGGAAATCATTATGAATACCCTTCCTCACTGGTGGCAGAACGGTGTCATCTACCAGATCTATCCGAAGAGCTTCCAGGACACGACCGGCAGCGGCACGGGCGATTTACGCGGCGTGATTATGCGCCTCGATTACCTGAAAACCCTCGGCGTAGACGCCATCTGGCTGACACCGTTTTATATCTCACCGCAGGTGGATAACGGCTACGACGTAGCCAATTACACCGCAATCGACCCGCTCTACGGTACGCTGGAAGACTTTGATGAGCTGGTCGCTCAGGCCAAAGCGCGCGGTATTCGCCTGGTGCTGGATATGGTATTTAACCACACCTCCACGCAGCACGCCTGGTTTCGTGAGTCTCAGGATCCCGCCAGCCCGTACCGCAGTTTTTATATCTGGCGCGATGGCACACCGGATGAACTTCCCAATAACTGGCGCTCGAAGTTTGGCGGCAACGCCTGGCGCTGGCACGCGGCAAGCGAGCAGTACTATTTGCATCTCTTTGCGCCGGAGCAGGCGGATCTGAACTGGGAAAACCCGGCAGTGCGCAGCGAACTGAAAAAGGTCTGCGAATTCTGGGCCGATCGCGGTGTCGACGGTTTACGCCTGGATGTGGTCAATCTGATCTCCAAAGATCAGGATTTCCCGGACGACCATGACGGTGATGGCCGTCGTTTTTATACCGACGGGCCGCGTGCCCATGAATTCTTGCAGGAGATGAGCCGGGATGTTTTCCAGCCGCGTAACCTGATGACGGTAGGTGAAATGTCATCGACCTCGCTGGAACATTGCCAGCAATATGCCGCGCTGGACGGACGCGAGCTGTCGATGACCTTCAACTTCCACCATCTGAAAGTGGATTATCCCGGCGGTAAGAAGTGGGAGCTGGCGCGCCCGGATTTCGTGGCGTTGAAATCGCTGTTCAGCCACTGGCAGCAGGGCATGCATAAAGTGGCGTGGAATGCGTTGTTCTGGTGTAACCACGATCAGCCGCGCATTGTGTCGCGCTTTGGTGATGAAGGCGAACTGCGCGTGCCGTCTGCCAAAATGCTGGCGATGGTGCTGCACGGTATGCAAGGGACGCCCTATATTTACCAGGGCGAAGAGATTGGGATGACCAACCCGCATTTTACGCGAATCACCGATTATCGGGACGTGGAAAGCCACAATATGTTTGCCGAATTACGGGCCAGCGGACGCGATGCCGATGAGCTGTTGGCGATTCTGGCCAGTAAATCCCGCGATAACAGCCGCACGCCAATGCAGTGGTCGGGCGAGAAACATGCCGGGTTCACAACCGGTGAACCCTGGATTGGCCTGTGTGATAACCGCGACGAAATTAACGCGCAGACGGCGATGAACGATCCGGATTCAGTGTTTTATACCTATCTGCGTCTGATCGCCTTGCGTAAAGAGCAGCCGATCCTGACCTGGGGCGATTATGAGGATTTGCTGCCCGCGCACCCATGGTTGTGGTGTTATCGCCGTCAGTGGCTGGGGCAGACGCTGGTGGTGGCGGCAAACCTGAGCCGTGAATGCCAGCAGTGGCAACCTAAAGAGATGCCAGGGCAGTGGCAGCCGATCATGAGCAATTACGCCGAAATTTCCCCGGCGCCCGGTGAGATGACGCTGCGTCCGTTTGAAGCGGTATGGTGGCTGCAATCCGACGACTGACCTGGCCCCGGATGGCGGCGCAGGCGCCTTATCCGGGCAACGACCGGTTTTCTCCCTCTCCCCCGGGGGAGAGGGTTGGGGTGAGGGGAATATGCGGCTCAGGTGGTGGGTTCCGTTCACCGTATGTTCATGGCGAAATGGATCTCCCGAACACGTGAACGGGTAAAGGGGAACACCGCGTTCCCCTTTACAATCCCCGCGGCCCCGCAAAGAAATCGGTGCTTCGCACTGCGTTCGCCTCCCGCCCCGCTGCCTGCGGTCGGTTTGACTCGACGTCCTGTCTCGACAAACCTCAGTCCGCCATCCCTGGCGGCCTGACCTTGTCATCGGGTCTTCGTCTCACCGATTTCAGCGGGGACTCAACCCCCCTCGCTGCACGCTCTGCGCCAGGGGGGCACAAAGATGTCGCTGTGGTTGTCATACGGGAAAACGAGTCAGCCGTGGCTAAAAAGGTTGAAGATGTTCATAGTATCTACCCGCCCGTAGCCCCGGTTAGCGTAGCGACACCGGGGAGTGCGTTATATCCGCGCGTCCTATTACCTTACTGTTTTTGTTGAATAATTAATCAGATTTTTCTTGGTAGAATTTACAAAGCCGCCAGTGCCCGCCGTTTGTACTCTCCCTTTTTTACTTTGTTCTGAATCAAAAAAATCGCAAACTTGTTTGATGCAAATCACTATATATAGAACTTAGAATGCACGCCGACCCAACATATTGTATTAATCGTCTATTATTCCAACAAAGCAACGGCATCGACGCTGGCCGGAATTGTGGATAACAAGGGTCAGGATTCGGGGAACTCACTGTCGCAACAACACTTACCTCCAGTGAATAATTCCTCACCTCTGTGGATAACCTGTTTTTAATATGGAGTGATCATGACACCGCATGTGATGAAACGAGACGGCAAGAAAGTGCCGTTCAAATCAGAGCGCATCAAAGAAGCCATTCTGCGTGCAGCTAAAGCAGCGGGAGTCGATGACGCGGACTATTGCGCCACCGTCGCAGAAATTGTCAGTCAGCAGATGCAAAACCGTTCACAGGTCGACATCAACGAAATCCAGACCGCTGTCGAAAACCAGCTCATGTCCGGTTCCCACAAGCAGCTCGCGCGTGCCTATATTGAATATCGCCACGATCGTGACATCGCGCGTGAAAAACGGGGCCGCCTGAACCAGGAAATTCGCGGGCTGGTGGAGCAGACCAACTCCGCACTGCTGAACGAAAACGCAAACAAAGACAGTAAAGTCATTCCGACCCAGCGCGACCTGCTGGCCGGTATCGTTGCCAAACACTATGCCCGTCAGCACCTGTTGCCGCGCGATGTGGTACTGGCGCATGAGCGTGGTGAAATCCATTATCACGATCTCGACTATTCGCCGTTCTTCCCGATGTTCAACTGCATGCTGATCGACCTGAAAGGCATGCTGACCCACGGCTTTAAAATGGGCAATGCGGAAATTGAGCCGCCGAAATCCATCTCTACCGCAACCGCAGTGACCGCGCAAATTATCGCGCAGGTCGCCAGCCACATTTACGGCGGCACCACCATCAACCGTATCGACGAAGTGCTGGCGCCGTTTGTCACCGCAAGCTTTGCCAAACACCGTAAAGTCGCCGACGAATGGCAAATTCCGGATGCCGATGGCTACGCACACAGCCGCACGGAAAAAGAGTGTTACGACGCCTTCCAGTCACTGGAATATGAAGTCAATACGCTGCACACCGCCAACGGCCAGACCCCGTTCGTCACCTTCGGCTTTGGTCTTGGCACCAGTTGGGAATCGCGTCTGATTCAGCAGTCGATTCTGCGTAACCGCATCGCGGGGCTTGGTAAAAACCGTAAAACCGCCGTGTTCCCTAAACTGGTGTTCGCCATTAAAGATGGCCTGAACCATAAGTTTGATGACCCGAACTACGACATCAAACAACTGGCGCTGGAGTGCGCGAGCAAACGCATGTACCCGGATATCCTCAACTACGATCAGGTCGTGAAAGTGACCGGCTCGTTTAAAACCCCGATGGGCTGCCGCAGCTTCCTCGGCGTGTACGAAGAGAACGGCGAACAGATCCACGACGGGCGGAACAACCTGGGCGTCATCAGCCTGAACCTGCCGCGCATCGCGCTGGAAGCCAAAGGCAACGAAGCCGCGTTCTGGAAACTGCTGGATGAACGTCTGGTGCTGGCGCGTAAGGCGCTGATGACCCGTATCGCCCGTCTGGAAGGAGTGAAAGCGCGTGTGGCGCCGATCCTCTATATGGAAGGGGCCTGCGGCGTGCGTCTGAAAGCGGACGACGACGTCTCTGAAATTTTCAAAAACGGCCGTGCGTCTATCTCGCTTGGCTTTATCGGCATCCACGAAACCATCAACGCGCTGTTCGGCAAAGAGCATATGTTCGACAGTGAAACGCTGCGTGCCAAAGGTGTGGCGATTGTAGAGCGTCTGCGCCAGGCGGTGGATCAATGGAAAGAAGAGACCGGCTACGGCTTTAGCCTCTACAGCACCCCGAGTGAAAACCTGTGTGACCGCTTCTGCCGTCTGGATACCGCTGAGTTTGGCGTAGTGGATGGCGTGACGGATAAAGGTTATTACACCAACAGCTTCCATCTCGATGTCGAGAAGAAGGTAAACCCGTACGATAAGATTGATTTCGAAGCGCCATATCCACCGCTCGCCAGCGGGGGGTTCATTTGCTACGGCGAGTACCCAAATATTCAGCACAACCTGCGTGCGCTGGAAGATGTCTGGGATTACAGCTATCAGCATGTGCCCTATTACGGGACCAATACGCCGATTGATGAGTGTTACGAGTGTGGTTTTACCGGCGAGTTCGAGTGTACCAGCAAAGGCTTCACCTGCCCGAAATGCGGCAACCACGATGCAGCACGTGTATCGGTGACCCGCCGCGTGTGCGGTTATCTCGGTAGCCCGGACGCCCGTCCGTTTAACGCCGGGAAGCAGGAAGAAGTGAAACGCCGGGTTAAGCATCTGGGGAATGGGCAGCTAGATTAAGTTTTTTACCGACCTCTCCCCCTCACCCTCTCCCTCAAGGGAGAGGGGACCGATCGGAAGCAGCTTCAATTACTGTAACTTACCTGATCCGCGCTTTTCGCAAAGCAATTGGCGTCAGGACAAGGCGGCAAACGAGCGAATCCCGGAGAGCTTACATAAGTAAGTGACCCGGGTGAGTGAGAGCAGCCAACGCAGTAATGGCGTCAATTGAGAAGTGAAAATGAGGTTTCATCAATACTACCCTGTCGACATCGTCAACGGCCCCGGCACGCGCTGCACCCTCTTTGTTTCCGGGTGCGTACACGAATGTCCCGGCTGCTACAACAAAAGCACCTGGCGGTTAAACTCCGGCAAGCCGTTTACCAAAGAGATGGAAGACCAGATCATTGACGATCTCAACGACACCCGCGTCAAGCGCCAGGGGATCTCGTTGTCCGGCGGCGATCCGCTCCATCCGCAGAATATCCCGGATATCCTCAAGCTGGTGCAGCGCATCCGCACCGAATGTCCGGGCAAAGATATCTGGGTCTGGACGGGGTATAAGTTAAACGAGCTGAACGACGCGCAAATGGCCGTTGTCGATTTAATTAACGTGCTGATCGATGGGAAGTTTGTGCAGGATCTAAAAGACCCGGCGCTTATCTGGCGGGGCAGCAGCAACCAGGTGGTGCATCACCTGCGATAGTAAAACCCCGGCACAGATGCCAGGGTTATCAGTAGCCAGGATCAGGCGCTTGCGCCGCCATCCGGGTTTTCCCCGGCGGCGCGATGCTGCCGGGGCGACGAAGACACGTGATACAACGAGCCTGAACGGATTATTTCGCCACGATAAAGCGTTTGGCGTCATCCATATAGGCTTTGTCGCCTGCAGGGGCGATAATCGAACCAAAGTTCATGTGCGCACGCAGTTTCCAGCTCGCCGGGATATTCCAGGTACGCTGAACATCCGCATCCACCAGCGGGTTGTAGTGCTGGAGGTTAGCGCCAATGCCTTTCTCTGCCAGTGCCAGCCATACCGCATATTGCGCGATACCTGAACTATGCTCTGACCAAATCGGGAAGTTGTCGGCGTAGGCGGCAAACTGCTCCTGCAGCCCGGTCACGACGTCCTGATCTTCAAAGAACAGCACGGAACCCGCGGCAGCGGCAAAACCATCGAGTTTATCGGAGGTGGCGTGGAAGCTCTCCGCCGGAACAATTTTTCTCAGTTGCTCACGGACCAGTTCCCAGAATTTATTGTGCTCATTACCCAGCAGGATCAGCGCGCGAGAACTCTGCGAGTTGAACGCAGATGGCGCTTGCTTGATGGCGTCCTGAATCGTCTGAACAACGTCATCTTCCGGCAACGGCAGGTCTTTGCCCAGTGCATAAATAGTTCTGCGTTGTTTCGCTAAAGCAAGGTAGTTCTCTGGCATAACGCCTCCTGAAAGCGTGGTGAATTCCAACGGAGTTGAGATGTGCGTGACAGGCTGCTCCCGGGAAAGTAATGCGTTCAAAATTCGCTGAAACGAGTTCATGGTTCGCTGATTCCTGTCGGTCCCTTAAACGAGAGCAAACACCCCGCTGGCTGTTTGCTCTGACTGTGAAAAGAGTAGCCCTGCCAGCCAGTTAGGGAAAGCAGAACTATTTGTATCTATCATTCAAAAAAAGTGAAAGAACCCTTAGTGTGATTATTTACTAAACATATTTTTATTACTGCCGATAATGACGTAGTCTCGTTCTTTCCCGCGTAGATTCATCATCCAACGAGGCAGAAGGCTCCTTGCGTCAGGTCCTGGATTGCATTTTTCGGAGATGACAATGAACGGTATTGATAAAATTACCGCCGTAAGCGCAGGCACACTCGGTGATCCTCATTTATCGAATAATGAAAGTACGTTTGGTCTGCGAAATAAACCTAAATCAGCAGATGCTAATTCTGACACTAATAGCTCTGGCAGAGATGATAGCAGCACCAAACTTTCGCTATCGTCCAAAACAGCGGAGGAAATTAAGAAACAACATCAATTAAAACAGGAAGAAATAAAAAAGACTGACTACACCCTGGAGATGACGGGCATCCCGCTATTTCATGGTCGGCTGGTCTCGGTGGTGAAATATCCTGACGGGAGTGAAGAGATGGTTGATGCCCTCTCTGGCGTCAAATTAACGGCGCAAGACCTGCAGCAACAGTTTAGTCGCTCTACAGAAAGCGTTCAGGAATCGTTAAATATAGAGATGGCAAACATTGCAGGGACGCCGGGAGAGACTATTAAATCTCACGCCGGTAACGCAGAATAAATATTAAAAAATATAATCAATCTTGCTTGCGGAATAGTAAATCATTTACTACGCACACAGATATATAAAATAAGAAAACCTTATTTCCGCCAAGGAAAATAAGCACAAGGTTTAAATAGAATATTCGTTTTACTCTTTCGGAATATTAAGCAGTAACGTCTGGTCAGGTGGGGCGCGTTGTTTCAACGCGCAATCCCCATTAAAAGCGGCTAACGCATTCCATGGCTACGGCTTTAAATGACATGAAATCCTTACAGGCACTCAATCGGGATGCTGCCCGCTCGCGTAAAAACGTGACGAAAATATCGTATATTGCCATCGCCTCCTCATATTCACTTTTGCTAATGGCCAGCAGGAAAATAACGTGAGCCGTCTCCTCTCCCCACTGAATACCCTGGGGCACCAGCACCGTATAGACCACCGTCTTTTGCGCCAGCAGGCCCAGCGAGTGCGGCAGCGCGATCCCCTCACCCAGCATGGTGCTGACAATCGCTTCACGTTCCACGACCGAGTCGAGGAAATCCGCATCCACAAACCCTTCCCGCTGAAGCTGGGCACAAAGCGTGGTGAACAACGTTTGTCTGTCTAACGGCTGGTCGATAATCGTGAAATGCGAAGCATCGAAATACTTTTCCAGAATCCACGGCCGCGTTCTGTCCACCAGCACCAGTTTGCCGATCTGTTCAAGCTGGTAGTCCGTCGGGAACGGCGCAATGGTCACAATCGGCTTCTCTTTATCGCTGATCCTTGCCGTGGAGATAACAAAGTCTTCGCTAATGGCCTCGCACTGCTCATAGTCGCGCAGCGTCAGCGTACGGGTGACCTCTATTTGTGGATATTTGCGTTGCAGCACTGCCTCAATCATTCGCGCCATCGCGTTACCCGCATCGCACACCAGCATCACCCGCGGCTGGCGCTGATAGCCAATGTTGTAATGCCGCTCCAGCCCAACGCCGATGTGCAGGACCAGAAAACCGACTTCGTTTTCGCTGATCACATACGGCGTATATTTCCCCCAACTGGAAACCGCGGCCAGCGTCATGTCCCACGCCATCGGGTAGTGCTGTTTGATGTTATCCAGCAACGGATTAGGGATCATGATTTGATAACGCACCCGGGTGATCATGGTCTTGATATGGGTAAGCAGATCCGCATGTAACTGCGCATCGTTTTGCAGGTTGTAGTTATAGTGGGTGTTGATGTAATTGAGGATGTAATTGACCAGCGCTTCGTCATCGTCCGCACTGATGGCGCTGGGGGTAATGTCCTGCAACTGACGCCCGGCGATATGCACCCGCAGCCAGTGGACTTCCGAAGCCGCCAGCGGTTTTTCGGCAAGCTGTTGCAGCACGGCGGCAATCTCGCGCGCAGCATCCCGCACATTCTCGTCACCGTCTTCGGCGGTGAATTCTGACAGCGGAAACCCTTCGCTGATACGGCGTACCGCTACCGCACAATACAGGCGGATGAAGCGCTCACCCTCATCGGTCAGCCGAATATGATGCCGGGTAAAAACATCGCGCAGAATCACCGCCAGTTGCTCCGGTATCCCTTTATTGAGCGCCTCTTCGGTGACAAGCGGGTTGCGGGCATTCTGCTGCGTCAGTTCCCAGAGCAAATCCGTCAGGCAGGCACGCAGCGCCATTTCGCTGCCAAACAACTTCATACCGTGACGCGGCCGGGTTTCCAGCGTCAGGCGGTAGCGGGAAAACCACTCCCTCACCTCCGCCATGTCATTTTGCAACGTGGCGCGACTGACAAACCACTCGTCCGCCAGATCCTCCAGCTTGATGGAAAAGGCCGACGTCAGAAAACGCAGCAGAAGATGCTGTACCCGCTCCGCTCCGCTACGGGGGATACGCAGCGTGCGCGGACGCTCTGCCTGAAGGGTCTGATAACGGCTGGCATCGTCAATTTTGAGCTGATAACCGCTGCCACGGTTGAGGATAAACTGTGCACCGTGGCTTTCCAGCAAAGCATTCAGCGCAGTGATATCAGCCCGGACGGTACGCGTGGAAACCGACAGCCGCTGCGCCAGTTCATCCTGCGGCAGCGTCTCGTTCTGCAACATCATAAACAGTTGCGCTAAACGTTGGTTGGGGAATCGCACGTCGTTGTCCTCTTAACATGGCTTTTCTCCCCCTCCCTGAGGGAGAGGGTCGGTGTGAGGGTGTGTTAACCCACGCGCTGTTGGGTTATCGCCAGCAACTGGCGGACATCCGCAGGGCGGGTATCGCCGCTTACCTTATCAATAATAGAACTATAAATATGAGGAATGATTTTACTCACCCCTGCGTCCAGTGCGATCTGCAAAATCTCACCAAAGTTCTCCAGATCGATACCGCCTGTCGGCTCCAGCCAGAAGTCATAACGCGCGCACGCTTCCGCCACAGCCAGGTACTCTTCGCGACATTTCAGGCCGCCCATCGGGAAATATTTAATCGAACTGCCGCCCATGTCTTTGAGCAGTGCAATCGCCGTTTCCACCGGGACGACGCCATCCGCTGCCTGGCTGCTGAGCGGCCCGGTAGAGATTTTGACCAGACCCGGCGTGCCCGTTGGCGACACCAGACCGTTCACCACGGTCGCGTTCTGCCCGAGCAGCGCACGGCTGGTCGCCACCCCGGTAAAGACCTGGTTAACATGCTGCGGCTGTACTTCGCGGGAGATGGCGCTTACCATCGCCGACTGGTTCGGATCACCCGCTCCCAGGCCCACGGAGAGGGCATTGTCGATACGCGCCGCATACTCACGCATGTCTGCCACCGCGCTTGCCACATCCGGGTAGTTTTTGGAGAGTACCCCCACCAGCACATGACCTTCTGCGGCCTCGTAAATAGCGCAGGCATTCTCTTTGCTCCCCGCCAGCACATTCAGGCAGACACGGTCATGGTAAAAATTGGGCGTCAGTTTCATGCGCGGGGCTCCTTATTCAGTTCTTCGGCGATACGGTTCGCCACAATGTCCAGTTGTTCAGCGCTCACGCTGCGTACATCAGCTTCGATGATCCCTTCATTGGCTTTGTAGCCACGAAAATAAATGGCGTATTCCCCCTGTTTCAGGGCACTGACCAGCTCGCCGGTGGCAATGCCGGTGATCGCTTCATCAAACTTGATTTCGCTACGGGCGATATCACGACCGGCGCTGTCCCACACCACGCGGGCGCTGACGCCGTTGAGGGTGTTCAGCCTGTCGATAAACGGCGTCATTTTGGCGACCATCTCTGCGCCGCTCTCTTTGGTGGCGCTCAGATAGTGCTCGATGGCACATGTCAGTCCGAGGATGCCCTCTTTACCCACTTTCATGGCGCGCCCGATCCCCGCCGTCTGGCGTTTGACCCACTCCACGTATTGTGTTCTGCCGATGACCAGCCCGCTGGTTGGCCCTTCGATCGCCTTCGCACCGCTGTAAATCACCAGATCAGCCCCGGCACGGTAATAGCACTGCAAATCTTCTTCCGCCGCCGCATCCACAATCAGCGGCAGGTTGTGTTTACGTGCCACTACCGCCGCCTGTTCCACACTCAGCATGCTTTTTTGTACACAGTGGTGCGATTTGATGTAGAGGATTGCCGCCGTGCGCGGGGAGATGGCCGCCGCCAGTTGGTCGGCAGAGCACTCGTTGGCATAGCCTGCTTCAACCACCTTTCCACCGCCCAGCGCCACCATGGTGCCCACCGGGGCGCCGAAGTTGACGTTATGGCCGCGTGGCAGGACGATTTCGTTGTTCTCAATCGGCGTGCTGTGCAGGTTTTCCAGCAACCAGTCGCTGTCTTTCACCAGTACCGCCGCCACCGACTGGGCGATCCCCGCCGAGGCGCAGGAGACAACCGTCGCCCCTTCCACTTCCAGCAGCTTCGCAATGTAGTCGCCGGTTTTGTTCACCAGATCTTTCATTTCGAAGTAGTGATTCATGCCGTTCAACACGGCCTCAGCGACTTCCGGGCGCGGTGTGGAAACCCCCAGCATCGTCATGCGCCCGGAGG
Organism: Citrobacter sp. BDA59-3; assembly: GCF_015167655.1. Lineage (NCBI taxonomy): Bacteria > Pseudomonadati > Pseudomonadota > Gammaproteobacteria > Enterobacterales > Enterobacteriaceae > Citrobacter > Citrobacter sp. BDA59-3. The sequence continues at coordinate 537,260 of NZ_CP063427.1, read as the reverse complement.
CGTTAATGACTTGCTTTAACTGATATTTTTCATAAATCGAAGACATGTTCCGCACTCCCTTGTTCGGTCATATAGCCCTTGCCTGCGCGAATAGCGGCAAGCGGCGTGAGTAACAGGTCGGCCTGCAGGGTGTCGTTTTCCGCGTCACGAAAGAGCGCGGGCTGACGGCGCAGGTCGAAAATGGTCAGGTCGGCGTCATAACCTACGGCAAGCCGGCCTTTGCGACGCAAACGCAGTCCGTCGGCGGCATGGTCGGTCACACAGGCAATCACCTGTGGCAGCGACATGCCAATAGCCAGGAATTTGGACATCACTTTCGCCAGCGAGAAGACCGGGCCGTTGATCCGGTTGCGGCAGTAGATATCAGAACTGATAGTCTGCGGCAGGATGCCAAGGGCAATAGCCTGTTTTGCGACGGCAAAACTAAAACTGGCGCTACCGTGGCCGATATCCAGACGCACGCCGCGCGCAATGGCACGCGTAATAGAGGCACGCAGTTCGCCGGATGGCGTCAGAATGCGGTTGGGTTTGCCGTTATAGCAGTGGGTGATGATGTCGCCGGAAGTCAGCAGATCGGCAATCTCATCCAGGTTCGGTGGGTTGTTACCGATATGAACCATCAACGGCAGGTCGCCGTTCTCTTGCTGGATTGCTTTGGCGCGCTCTAATGGCTTAATGCCGTTCTCACCGACGACGCTACTGCTCATACGCGCTTTCAGGCCGACGATAAAATCCGGATGGCGTTTCACCGCGTCGCGCGCGGCATCGGCGTCAATATTCGCCATGTTTGCCAGTTCGTTTTGCGCGATTAGCCCAACGCGAGAGATATTCAGTAGCGCATAGACCTCGGTCACCGCCTTGCGGGTAATGGCATAAAAGTCATCAATGTCGTCTGCCCCCGTACTCCCCGCATCAATGACCGTGGTCACACCCGTCGCGATACCGACGCTGTCCGGCAGGTCATTGTAAATCGGCGATTTGGAGTAGCAATGGACGTGGGAGTCAATCCAGCCCGCACTCACATAATGCTCACCACCTAAATCAACGGTTTTCATCGCCGGGCCGCTAATGTCGCCCAGCGCCGCGATGTTACCGTTTTCGATGGCGATATCCGTCACCGTGTCATCCACCAGACGCGCCCGGCGCAGGAGTAAATCAAACATGCGAATCTCCAGTGATAGCGGGCGCTTACGCGCCCGGTCAGATCAAAGTGCAATCGGGAAAATGGAGCCCAGCAGCATCGCCCCGAGAATGGCGCCCCCGGTAATCGGTTTTTGCCAGAGGTAGAACAGCAGCGCGCCAATCAGAGAGCCGATGCCGATAGGAATCGACGCGGTCATCGCGCTGAGGATTATTAACGGGCCAAGGAAACGGCCGGAAGCATTGCCCGCCCCCATCATGACGTCCGCCCCGTAGGTGGAGTCGCTCTGGTTGATGGTGAACTTACGCGCCAGGATGATGATGTAACCAATCGCCAGGCCAATCACCAGGCCGGTCGCCAGCGAAGCGATAAAGTTGGTCACCGGGAACATAATCCCCGCGCCCAGCAGTAGCGCGGGAACGCCGAGGCCAACGCCGGTTTGAATCGCCCCGCCGATGTCCAGAATCCCCACCAGTGAACCTTCGATAATGCGGGCGAACAGGAAGCTCGCGCCAAAGGCCGCCACCGCGCCGTACGCGCCGGTATCAATTCCCGATTTCAGCATCGCCACAAACGCCACTTCGTTAAAGGCACCGATTCCATAGAGGTAGTACATATGGGTCCCGGCGAAGACGCCGGAAGAGAGCAGACCGACAAAAATCGGGAATGACCAGTCGGCGTACCAAAAACCTTTATTCTGTTCCATCATCGTTCCTTACTTGCCGCTGAGCGAGTTATGGATGAGCTCCAGCCAGTTCGGCGCGCTCAGGTGGAAGGACTGGATCATTTTCAGATCGAAGCCACGGAAGAAGGCGCTCAGGACAAACAGGGCCACAATGGCGCTCATCATCACTTTGGTGACGCGATGCCAGCCGCTCTCTTCCACACCTTTACCAATCAGAATACCCAGCACCAGGCCCGGCACGGCGTTACCCATGATGAGCTGCGCGGCACCGCCAAAAACGGTGGCCCAGAAGCCGGATTTTTTCCCCGCATCGATCGCCGCCAGCCAGAAGATTACCGGCATGACGGTGTTGACCAGCAGGTTCGCCGCAGGCACCAGAACTTTCACCGCCGTCACCTGTAGTGCCGCCGGAACGGAGGAGGCCGTCAGGTTAAGGAAGGTCACGACGATCATGCCGATCAGGCCGCAGGCGATGGCCATCTTTTTCGGATCGTGGAGGGTTTCGCCGACGTTGCGGTTTTTCACCATCAACGCCGCCGCGCCCCAGTTCGGAATGATGCGATGATCAACGTCCTGAGTGAAGGAACCCGCCGCTACGGACGAGGCCCAGGCATTGAAGAAGAAACCTAACCCAAAGGAGAAGTGAGAAGCCGGATCCCCTTCACAGGAATTCAGCTCGCCGAGTGTACGAAATGCGCCCATCCCTTGCGTGGTTGGCGCATGAAACATGCGTGCAGCCCCAGCGCCTACCCCGACGCCCACAAGGCCGCCGATGATGAGCGATTTTATTAAAATTATCAGGAACATCAGTCTGCCCTTTTAGTCAAAATCAGCGTTGCGTGACGAAATCCACTTTGTCGAGATTGATGGCGGTCACGTTGACGGTGACATCCAGCTCCACGCTGTATGTCCGTCTTTCGCGGCGCAGAAAGAAGAACAAAAAAGCCTCTTTCCGCGTCGTTTCATGCGCATGAACAACCTGCACGTCCTGTGGCTCTATACGCAGTAAAATGTGCGGCGACGCTTTCATCACCGCGGCCTGAACATGGTTCAGCGCATCGGAAAACGCGCGCGCTTTCGCCTCGCCTTTCCCTTTAACCCTGACCGTGGTGGTGAACTGTTCTTTCATGGTTACGCGCCGTATTTTTTCTGCCACGCCTGCACCAGGCGCTCGCCTAACTCTTCTTTATCCATAAAGCCGAAACCCAGTACATTGCAGCCTTCGTTGATGGCGGTAACGCCCTCTTCAACCGAACGCATGCCGTATTTGGCTTTATAGCCGTGTTTGTTTTGCGCGGTGATAGCCCCCGCGCCGCCGCTGCCGCAAAACGAGATGCCGAACGTCGCGTTTTCCGCTTTCATCACATCGCCCAGCTTCATATCCGCCGCCACACCCGGCACCACCACGGCGCGCCCACCGGCTTTCTCAACACCTGCCGCCACTTTCTGGCCTTTCCCCAGACGGTCGCCAATCACTACGGTAATCTGTTCCATTGTTCGCTCCTTACAGGTTGTCTTTTGCCACTTCGAAGTGCACCGACAGTAGCCAGGCTTCTTCTTCCGGGAGGTTGCCAAATTGCGCCACGACGTCGCGGGCAAGTTGCATTGATTCAGGCGAGATTTCGTCAAACAGGCTGGCATCCACCTCCGGTAGCGGCTCGCCAGTCACCGACCGGTGCGCCATCGCGCGGACATGCGAGGTCAACATCTGCTGCTGCACCGCGTTAGGCGTGATGTTGTGCTGGCTCAGCAAGGTGTATACCTGCGTGAGCATATGCCCGGCCAGGCTTGCCGTTTGTTCCGCCCCGTCTCCAGCGTCGTTCATTACCGCTCCGTTTTTCACTCGTCTTACCCCGTTAATGGCCTGGAATAAAACTAACGTTGCAGGTTAAGAGTTTGTAGCGAGGAGTTTTCCACTTTGAAGTGGAAAGCCGGGAGACTTTAGTGATCTGCGCCACATTAATGCGCCCCTCCGGGGCTTTTCACTGTGCAGCGCTCACAGCTTTGATGGAAAAATGCGGAAAAACGGGGCTATGGGAGAATAAAAAAACGGCCAACATAAAGGGAAAAGTGTGACGAGATAAGGGTTCCTTATGAAAAAGGGTTAAAGGGCCGTTTTTAGCGCCTGCAAAAAGTAGTCGGTAAACGAGGAGACAATCGGCAGCAGCGGCCTGATCGGTAAGCGCAGCAAATGCATGGGCCGCGGAGGTGGCAGGTAGTCTGGTAGTACCGGGCAGAGCCGGCCGTCGTCGATATCCTGTTGTAACGTCAGAACAGAGTGCTGCACTATCCCCAGCCCGGCGAGCGCCGCCTGGCGTATCGCCTCGCCAGAATCGACCATCAGACGCGGTGTAATCGCAATCTCCAGCTTCCCGGACGGGCCTTCCAGTTGCCAGCTATGATCCGAGCGCCACTGGCTGAAACTGATGCAATGATGCTGCCTCAGATCTTGTGGCGTGAGCGGCGTGCCGTGGCGTTGCAGGTATTCGGGGGAGGCGGCGAGGATCATACGATACGGCGGAAGCGGAATGGCGACGATCCCGTCATCGTTGATATTGCCAATGCGTATCGCCAACTGGAAGCGCTCTTCAATCAGATCCACTTTCCGGTCGGTCAGCACCATTTCAGCATCGACCCCAGGATATTGCTGCAAAAATCGCGACAGGATGGGGGTGAGAACGCGCTGGCCAAAGGTCACAGGCGCGCTGATACGCAGCATGCCCGCGACATTGTCATACAGATGGTTTGCCAGCCCGTCCGCCTCACGAATGGTGGCAAGGATCTGCAGGCCATACTGGTAAAAACGCTGGCCGGCATCCGTCAGCCCTTGTCGCCGGGTCGTCCGGTGAATCAACTGGCATCCCGTTCTGGCTTCCAGTTCGCGCACATGTTTACCCACCATCGCCGGGGTGATGCCCAGCTCTTCCGCCGCCGCGGTGAAGCTGCCGCAGGTTACCGTGCGGACAAAGGACTCAACGCATTTTAAGTAATCCATTCACCACTCCAATTCTAAACTCCGGCTATCAAATCAACATAACAGAGTCCACTTTATCCGCCCATGACAGGGAGGAATAATCGTCACATTACCCTCTATTAGGTCATTTTATTATGCAATCACTGGTTTTCGATGAGTTTGGCTCTGCCGACGTGTTGTACTTGCGAGAGAGCGCCACGCCGCAGCCAGGGCCGGGCGATATTGTCGTTGAAATTTCCGCGGCAGGGCTTAACTTTGCCGATGTCTATCGGCGACAGGGACGCTATCCTCTTGCCGGAGATGCCCCCTGGACAGCGGGTTATGAAGGGGCCGGGCGCGTGGTGCAGGTCGGTGCGGGGGTCAGCGGCTGGCAGCCGGGGGATCGTATTGGCTTTACCGATGTGCCGCTGGCACATGCCAGCCACGTTATCGTGCCGCAAACCCATGCAATTCACCTTCCCGACTGGCTTAGCGAGGCGCAGGCCGCCGCCGTGCTGTTGCAAGGGTTAACCGCTGATTACCTGATCCACGATGTACTGCCGGTGTTGCCGGGGATGCGCGTTGCCGTACTGGCCGCTGCCGGTGGTGTTGGGCGGCTATTGACGCGGATGCTCGTCCACCGGGGCATTCAGGTGCTTGCCGTAGCATCAAGCCAGGAGAAGCAGGCCATCTGCCTTGCCCACGGGGCGGAAATTGCGGTGGGTTATGACACCTGGCAGAAACAGGCCGCAGGCTGCGATATCGTTTTTGACTCCGTCGGCAGCACCCTGTTGCAAAGCCTCGAAGCCGTGAAAGAAGGCGGCCGCGTGGTGCTGTTTGGTATGTCAGGAGGAAAAATTCCGGCCGTGGATCCTGCTGATTTTTTACTGAAATCCTCCGGGGTGCTGGGGGCCGATCTGTGGACTTACTTGACCTCGCGGGAGCAACGTCAACGGCGGGCGGATCGCCTGTTCGGGCTTATCAACGAGGGTCATGTCTCGCTGCCCGATATCACCACGTTTTCACTGAGGGAAGGGGCAAAAGCGCATCGTTTGCTGGAGAACCGGGAATTTAGCGGGAAAATCGTACTTGTCCCGTAGCGGGGAGAGAAGCGGGGCATTTGCCCCGCTTCGGGATAGTTAGCGGAACTTCTTGTGGTTGCTGTTGCGGGTGGCTTTGAAATCTTCAGCCGCCGCTTTTGCTTCTTTGACTTTGCCTTCGTTCGCCAGTTTCAGCGCGCCGTCGATCTGACCAATCAGCGTTTGCATCCCCTGGTGGTAGTCTTTCATTTCAGGGCTGTCCGGTGCTTTACCTTCCAGCTTCGGCGGTGTCGCTTTTTGCGCATCTTCGGCAGCCGTGCGCATTTTGGTTAACGCATCTTTAATGGTGGCGGCGTCATCTGCCTTCTCAACCACTTTAAGATTGTCATTCAGGATGCCCATGTCGTCTTCAAGATCGGCGGCGAATACATTTGCCGAACTCAGGACAAGGGTGGAGACAGCTAACATCGCCAGCAGTTTTTTCCGCATTGCTCACTTCCTTTTTTATTATTAAAAAAAGCCATACCCTCAATAATTCGAGATTCAGGCAGCCGGAAAACGTGTGAATTCGAGCCGTTTACATGGGTAAACGGCGGGGTGCGCACGTACAGCCAACGCGCCTGTAACCTGAAATATGGCGGGCATTACTGACCGGCGATTTTCATCTCCGGTAACAACACTGAACCACACTGAATATTACTACGTGTTTCGATATCGTCAGCAATCGTAACGATATTACGCCACATATCTTTCAGATTTCCTGCAATGGTGATCTCACTTACCGGGTACTGAATTTCACCGTTTTCCACCCAGAACCCCGCCGCACCGCGGGAGTAGTCGCCAGTAATACCGCTAACGCCCTGCCCCATCAGTTCAGTAACCACCAGACCGGTACCCATCTGCTTAAGCAATTGCTCAAAGCTCAGGCCGCGCCCGGCGATCCGCCAGTTGTGGATCCCGCCCGCGTGCCCGGTGCTTTTCAGCCCCAGTTTGCGTGCGGAGTAATTAGTCAGCAGCCACTGCGTTAATACGCCATCTTTGATGATGTCGCGACGCTCTGTGCGCACCCCTTCACTGTCGAACGGCGTAGAGGCCAGCCCTTTCAGCAAATGCGGATGTTCTTCAATGGTCAGCCATTCCGGCAGAATTTGCTTACCCAGCGAGTCAAGCAGGAAGGTGGATTTGCGGTACACCGAGCCACCCGCAATTGCCCCGACCAGATGCCCGAACAGGCCGGTCGCCACTTCATGACCAAAAATGACCGGCGCTTTCATGGTGGAGAGTTTACGCGGAGCAAGGCGAGAGAGCGTACGGCGCGCACACTCTTCCCCCACCCATTCAGGGCTTTGCAAATCGCGAATATCACGGCTGATGGTGTAAGCGTAATCGCGCTCCATATCCCCATTCTCTTCGGCGATAACGCAGCTTGAGAGTGAATGACGCGTGGAGGCATAGCCCTGCAGCATACCGTGGCTGTTGCCGAAGACTTTGACGCCGTAGTGGCTGTTAAAACTACCGCCTTCGGTATTGTTAATGCGCTTGTCGGCTTTCAGCGCCGCCTGCTCTGCGCGTGAAGCCAGATCAATGGCTTCGTCTGGCGTCACCTCCGCCGGATGGAAGAGATCCAGATCCGGTGCTTCGAAGGCCAGTAGCTCTTTATCCGCCACCCCGGCAAAGGGATCCGGCGACGTGTAGCGGGCGATATCCAGCGCGGCCTGCACGGTGCGGGCAATCGCATCCGGGCTTAAATCGGTGGACGACGCGCTGCCTTTGCGATTTTGATGATAAACCGTAATGCCTAACGCACCGTCGCTGTTGAATTCTACGTTCTCCACTTCACCGTAGCGCGTGCTGACGCTGATCCCGGTGGTCTTGCTGACAGACACTTCCGCACCATCCGCTTTTCCGGAGGCCAACTCCAGCGCGGTAGAAACCGCTTCTTCCAGTGCTTTGCGTTGTTGTGCAACTTGTGTGATTACTTTCATCGCCAATGCCATAATTAGAGGAGAGAATCTTTGAAGTCTAACAGAGAACCGTTTTTCAGTGCGCCCCTTAACTGGTAACATTAGCCTCTTTTTTGAGGAACCTGAGATGACAAAGCAGCCCGACGACTGGCTCGACGACGTTCCCGGTGACGACATCGAGGACGAAGATGATGAGATCATCTGGGTCAGTAAGAGTGAAATTAAACGCGACGCCGAGGAATTAAAACGCCTGGGCGCAGAACTGGTAGACCTGGGTAAAAATGCGCTGGAGAAAATCCCGCTCGACCAGGATCTGCGCGACGCCATTGAACTGGCGCAGCGCATCAAGATGGAAGGCCGCCGCCGCCAGTTACAGCTGATTGGTAAATTGCTGCGTCAACGTGACGTTGAGCCAATTCGCCAGGCGCTGGACAAGCTGAAAAACCGCCATAACCAACAGGTGGCGTTTTTCCACAAGCTGGAACAGCTTCGCGACCGCCTGATTGAGGAAGGTGATGACGCCATTGCGGAAGTGTTAGGCCTGTGGCCGGACGCGGACCGTCAGCAATTACGTACGCTTATCCGCAACGCGAAGAAAGAGAAAGAAGGAAACAAACCGCCGAAATCCGCGCGTTTGATTTTCCAGTACCTGCGCGAGCTGTCCGAAGCCGCAGAGTAATCTCCCCCGGATGTGCGGCTCGCCCCGCACATCGCTTTTCCTCTTTTCCCTGCCAATTCGTTTCCCCGGCCTTTTCTGGTTCTCTACTTTATTGCCGTAAATAACTAAATATGTACCTGGTACGTTTTCAATTTGCATCATGTACCCGGTACACTTATAGTGAACTCAGGAGTGGCTAAGGATCAGGGATTGATATGTTCACTTTTATTGAACTGCTGGGTTTCAGTAAGCGACGCCAGGCGCTTTTACCTGATGACGAATACCGGGCGTTTCAAGAAATGCTAATTGAAGATCCAGAAGCTGGTGACACCATCGCGGATACCGGTGGATTTAAAAAGATTCGCTGGCGTCGGCCCGGTATGGGCAGGCGCGGTGGTATCAGGGTGATTTATTACACGCTGACGAGCAAGGGGCGTATTTATCTGGCTTTGCTCTACCCTAAGAATGAAATGGATAATTTGACGGAAGCTCAAAAAAAAGCGCTTAAGCAATTATCCGACATGCTGGTATAACGCTAAAGCTCTGTAACTTCCACCAGGCGGCAAAGTCCGTCTACGAGCAGCGATGAGAGACAGATGAAAGACGAATTATTTGCCGATCTGCTGGCCAGTGCAGAAGAGATGGTGCGCATTGAAAAAGGCGAACATATTCCACTGCCGGAACATGTGCATACGTTTAGCGAGATTGATGTAAAAGCGATCCGTGAGGCAACCGGGTTAAAGCAACAGGATTTTGCCGTGGCGGTGGGCGTCAGCTATGACCTTGTCAAAAGTTGGGAGACAAAGCGCCGTCAACCCACAGGGGCGCCGAGAAAACTCCTCCTGCTCCTGCAGGCGAACCCATTTATCATTAATCAGCTAAAAGCCATTTAATACCCACCCTTTGCGCCACTCGTATCAGTACCTGGTGGCGCGATAAATGTCCTGTCATCTTCCCCTCACCTCGCTTGCCTGGCCTTCCAGGGATTTAAAAATTCTCTTACCTATGTTTTATCTATCTTATTGATATCCCAAGGCCAATTAAGCTGAATCGTTAAAGCTGAAATCATCCTGGTTCACAGATTTTATGCATGAACCTTCATGATTACATAGTTAAAAGCGATCAATAGCAGATTTTTGATCACTCAATTGCGCTTAATTACGCCAGATGAAACGGATCACATTTTTTAGCGTCAGCAATTATTAGATTTCAGGGGTCATGAAAATAATCGATTCAGCAAAAAAGGAATAAAAATGAAGAAAGCCCTGGTGTTATCAACCCTCGCTCTGCTTATTTCTGGCAACGTCTGTGCAAAAACATGGTTGCTGACAAGCGCTGAAAGCGGCGTAGAACAAGGAAACTGGCAGGTCACCAGCCAGCAGCTGAAAATTAAAGATCAGACTTTCAGCATTGAGCAAAAAGTCCTGCACGGCGGCAAGCAGGAAGGCAGTAAAATCATCACCATCAGCAGCCAGAATGGCCTGACTATCACTCTGAGCCCGACTCGCGGCATGAATTTGCTTCGTGTAGAAGGTTTTGGTGTGCGGATGGGCTGGGATTCACCGGTAAAAGAGGTGGTTAACCCGGCGTATATGAATCTGGAAAGCCGCAATGGTCTGGGATGGCTGGAAGGATTCAACGAAATGCTGGTGCGCTGCGGCTATGAATGGACCGGCCATCCGGTCACCGCTGACGGGCAGATTTATACCCTGCACGGCAAAGTGGGCAACACCCCGGCCTCACAGGTTTCCGTGGATGTCAGCGAGAAAGCGCCGTATGAAATTCGCATTCGTGGGCTGGTAAAAGAGAGCACCTTCAAAAAAGCCGATCTGCAAACCGAAATGGAGCTGAGCTATATTCCGGGCAGCAACAGCTTTACCCTGCATGATGTGCTGACCAACCATGCTGATTACGCGCACGATTACCAAATCATCTACCACAGCAACTTCGGCACGCCGATTCTGGAAGAGGGCGCGCGCTTTATCGCCCCTGTTGAGAGCGTCAGCCCGTTCAACGATTACGCCAAAGCCGGGCTGAAAAACTGGCAAACCTATAGCGGCCCGACCAAAGGCTTCGATGAAATGGTATTTAACTTCAAACCACTGGCTGACGCGCGTAAAGAGACCGTGGCGGCGGTAATTAACAAAGCCGGGGATAAAGGGGCGGCCATCAGCTTTAACACCCAGCAGTTGCCGGTGCTGACGCTGTGGAAAAATACCGACACCCTGAAACAGGGCTATGTGACGGGGATTGAACCGGGTACCAGCTACGCCTATCCGGTGACCATTGAACGCGAACAGAAACGTGTGAAGAAACTTGAACCGGGCCAGAGCACCCGTTTCGACCTGACCTACACCCTGCTGCACAACGCAAGCCAGGTGAAGGATGTGGAAAAACGCGTCGCTGATATTCAGGGAGCTAAAGCACCGCAGATCATCGACACGCCAATCGCCAAAGAGTAAGCATAAAAAAACCGCGCCATTCCCATCAGATGGCGCGGTTTCCTGAACATCTCACGCTTAACGTCTGCGCAATCCCGCTTTCTGGTCGAAAGAAAGATCGCTCAATTACTCTGCGACCGCTTCGGCTTTTTTCGCCAGCCCGTCCAGCAGTTTTTGATGGATGCCGCCGAATCCGCCATTACTCATCACCAGAATGTGATCGCCAGGCAGCGCAGTTTTGAGGATCATCTCTGCCAGCGCGTCGACATCGCCACTCCAGTGCGCAGGGACCACGCACGCGTCAGCCACTTCCGCCACTTGCCACGGAATATGCTGAGGCTGCAACAGGAAGACTTCATCGGCACGCCCCAGAGAAGGCGCCAGATCGTCCTTGCAGATGCCCATTTTCATGGTATTTGAGCGCGGTTCCAGCACCGCAATAATGCGCGCCGTTCCCCCCACTTTGCTGCGCAGGGCAGCCAGCGTCGCCAGAATCGCCGTCGGGTGATGCGCGAAATCGTCATACACTTTGACGCCATAGGCTTCACCGCGCAGTTCAAGGCGGCGACGGGCGTTCACGAACGAGCCCAACGCATCGGCAGCATCGGCTGGCGCAACCCCCACATGACGGGCAGCGGCAATCGCCATCAGACCGTTATGCATATTGTGTTCGCCGACCAGACCCCACTTCACCTGACCAACAGATTCACCGTCCAGCAGCACTTCCCATTCAGAGGCATCGGTGGTCAGTTTTTTTGCCTGCCAGTGTCCCTGTTCGCCCACCAGCTCCTGCTCGCTCCAGCAACCCATCGCCATTGTCTGTTTCAGGTTGATGTCGCTTTCAGGCCAGATGATCTTGCCCTGCCCCGGTACGATACGCACCAGGTGGTGGAACTGTTTCTGGATCGCTTTCAGATCGTCGAAAATGTCCGCATGATCGAACTCAAGGTTATTGAGGATCAGCGTACGCGGGCAGTAATGGACAAATTTCGAACGCTTATCGAAAAACGCGCAGTCATATTCATCGGCTTCGATGACAAAAAACGGGCTTTCCCCTAAGCGAGCAGACACCTCGAAGTTGCCCGGCACGCCGCCAATGACAAAACCGGGTTTATAACCGCAGGCTTCCAGAATCCAGGTCGCCATGCCTGCCGTGGTCGTTTTGCCGTGTGTGCCCGCCACTGCCAACACCCAACGGTCACGCAACACAAAGTCATGCAGCCATTGCGGGCCTGAAACATACGGAATGTTTTTTTCCAACACCGCCTCAACACACGGGTTCCCGCGCGTCATGGCGTTGCCAATGATGACCAGGTCCGGCGCGTTATCAAGCTGACTGGCGTCGTAACCCTGAATAAGTTCAATGCCTTGCTTCTCGAGCAGGGTGCTCATCGGCGGATACACATTGGCGTCCGAACCCGTTACCTCATGACCCAGTGAGCGCGCCAGCAGCGCCAGCCCACCCATGAAGGTGCCACAAATCCCCAAAATATGAATGCGCATTCGTCTCTATCCTTCTTATCTACGGCGCACATTTTACCCTCTTGTCTCACACGACGGAAATGCATTTAAGGATAATCCGTATTGTGCTGGCGCGATTCACCTGTGCGCTAACATTTGAATCTTTGTTAATATTGTTGCAGTCACATTACTCCATATAAAATGTAGGGACAGGGTATGAAAACGTTAGGTGAATTTATTGTCGAAAAGCAGCATGAATTTTCCCATGCTACCGGTGAGCTGACTGCACTGCTCTCGGCAATAAAACTGGGTGCCAAAATCATCCATCGAGATATCAACAAAGCGGGTCTGGTTGATATCCTGGGTGCCAGTGGCGCCGAGAACGTCCAGGGTGAGGTGCAACAAAAACTCGACCTGTTTGCCAATGAAAAACTGAAAGCCGCGCTGCGTGCGCGCGATATTGTCGCGGGTATTGCCTCTGAGGAAGAGGACGAAATCGTTGTTTTCGAAGGCTGTGAACACGCGAAATATGTTGTGCTCATGGATCCACTGGACGGCTCCAGCAACATCGATGTTAACGTTTCTGTCGGTACCATCTTCTCTATCTACCGCCGTGTTACGCCGGTAGGCACACCTGTCACCGAAGAAGATTTCCTGCAGCCTGGCAATAAGCAGGTTGCCGCGGGTTATGTGGTTTACGGCTCGTCCACCATGCTGGTCTACACCACCGGCTGTGGCGTACATGCCTTCACCTATGACCCGTCCCTGGGTGTGTTCTGCCTGTGCCAGGAGCGTATGCGTTTCCCGGAAAAAGGAACCACGTACTCCATCAACGAAGGCAACTACATCAAATTCCCGCTGGGCGTGAAGAAGTATCTCAAGTTCTGTCAGGAAGAAGATAAGTCCACTCAGCGCCCGTACACCACGCGCTATATCGGCTCACTGGTGGCGGACTTCCATCGTAACCTGCTCAAAGGTGGGATCTACCTGTACCCGAGCACCGCGAGCCACCCGGAAGGGAAACTGCGTCTGCTGTATGAGTGCAACCCGATGGCGTTCCTGGCGGAACAAGCTGGCGGTAAAGCGAGTGACGGTAAAAACCGTATTCTGGATATCGTGCCGCAAAGTCTGCACCAGCGCCGCCCGTTCTTCGTTGGCAATGAGCACATGGTGGATGATGTAGAACGTCTTATGCGTGAGTTCCCGGACGCGTAAGTTCGGCATCTGGTCCCGGGTGCGCTTCGCGTACCCGGGCTATAACCGGATAAGGCATTGATGCCGCATCCGGTTTTTTTGATTAATGCACAAAAGTCCGTTTTACACGTTCAGACATGCGGAAATAGGGTATCCAGATACAGCAAGCCACGATCGCGCGAATGAGGGTGCGTGCATCGTCATAGCCAAATGGAAGGTTCATCAGCGCGTTCGCCAGCCACAAATCCACGCCCACAAACACCACGCCGTAAAGAAGAAAAATGATGTAAGTAACTGGTAACTGGCGCTTTTTGCGCAGAAAGAGACTGCCCACATAAATAACGAGCAGGAATTGCCCGATAAACCCAAAAAGCTCAAAGTAAATGACCGCAAGCCCACTGGTGGTAAAGCTACTGCTGAATTCAAGCAGGGCGCGCGCGGTATTGTTAATGGCAAAAATACTCAACACTAACGCCACGAGCAGCCCCAGCGCGGGGAGATACAACCAGCCACCAATTTTCTTAAATTCTTTGGTCTCACACGCTTCGCAGTAATCGCTGCCCTTAAGCGCTTCGTTATCACACTGAATACAAATGTGTTTTCTGATCTCTTCCTGTGTGTCCATCTATCCTTACCCTGTATAAAAAATCCCGCGCGAACCTGCGCGGGGCTAATTATTATGCAGTTGGCTGCAAACGGAAAGAGGCCATCGCCTCCAGCAGTTCGCGGGACTGCTCTTCCAGCGAGCGGGTCGCGGCGGAAGATTGCTGCACCAGCGAGGCATTTTGCTGTGCCGTTTCGTCCATCTGGCTGACTGCGATATTTACCTGCTCAATGCCACGACTCTGTTCCTGCGACGCACTGGCAATTTCACGCATCAATTTGGTCATACGCATAACTTCGGACGCGATCTCATCCATCGTTTCACCTGCCTGCATCGCCAGGTCGCTGCCTTCGGACACATGGGCCTGAGAGCTACTGATGAGCTGGCGGATCTCTTTGGCCGCATCACCGCTGCGGCTTGCCAGGTTACGCACTTCGCCTGCCACCACGGCAAAGCCGCGCCCTTGCTCGCCTGCACGGGCTGCTTCAACGGCGGCATTCAGCGCCAGAATGTTGGTCTGGAAAGCGATACTGTCAATCATGCTGAGAATATCGGCGATACGGCTGGAACTGTCTGAAATATCGCGCATCTTCTCAATCACATAGCAGACCATTTCACTGCCGCGATCGGCAGTATCAGATACCGATTTCGCCAGTTGATGCGCCTGGTCGGCGTTATCCGCATTCTGTTTCACCGTGGCGGTGATCTGCTCCATGCTGGCGGCGGTCTGCTCCAGCGACGTTGCCGTTGATTCGGTACGTTGCGCCAGGTCGACGTTACCCAGCGACAATTCACGGCTGCCCGTATCGATTTGTGAGCTGGCATCACGCACGCGGGTAACGGAGTTAATGAGCGAATGACGCATATTCTCAATCGCTGCATTCAGGCGGTTGAACTCTTTACTGGCGGTACTGACGCTAACGGATGCCAGGTCTCCGGCGGCAACATGCTCCAGTTGGACAATTGAAGCATCCAGCGGTTTAAGCAGCATATGGCGCATTGCCAGCCAGGCCAGCACGATAATGCCCGCCGCAGCCAGTGCAACGACGACAATCAGCATCATCACAAAATTTTTGCTGGTCTGGACCGCGCTTACCTCAGCTTTACCACGGTTTTCGCCCCAGCTAAGAAACGCTTGAATATCGTTATCAAACTGCCGGGAAACCGGAACTAATTTGTTCTCCAGCAGATCATAATAGGCATCCGCGCTTTGTTGGTTTAACGCTGCCTGCATCGGCTTAATGCCCTGGTCCAGGTACACGCTGTAGCTTTTCGCAAGCTGAGCCAGCAGCGCTGCGCCCTGCTCGTCATCCACGCCCGCTTTAATGACGCTGTCCAGCGACTTACGCCCCTGCTCAATTTCGCTGTTAATGATTTTGACTGCACTGCCTGCATCGGCGAGCAGACCAACTTCCATCATGCGTACAGCCTGGCCCGACTCATTACGCGCACGCAGAATTTGCGTATAGCCTTCATTGAGGCGCGCCATCTTCTCACCTTGCAGAACGCTAATTCGTTCCAGGGAGGAGGAGCTTTTGCTGAGGGCATAAATTCCCATGCCGCTCACCACCAGCAGCAGGAAAGTCATAATAGCGAGGAGGGAAAGCAAACCAGTACGAAGCGAGAGCGTTCTGAGCATGATAGTTTTTCCGGTAGCAGAGATTCTTTCAGGCGTAAAATAAGCCTCATTGGCAGGTTATCGACCGCCACCGGAAAAACTTTACTTCTTTTTAATTATTTCAATGTGTTACTGCCTTGTTGCCGCTGTGCTAACGCGTGTAACAGGCGAGCTCTGGCGATTCTCCCATAGCACCGTAAGACCACGTTGTAACGCGATAAAAATAAACAATAAAATGCCGATCGCGATTTTGGTCCACCAGGAACTCAATGTTCCGTCAAAATTGATGTAGGTTTGGATCAGCCCCTGAATCGCTACACCGAACAGCGTACCCAATACCGTGCCCACACCACCGCTTAGCAGCGTACCGCCAATGACCACCGAGGCAATCGCATCCAGTTCAACCCCAACACCGGCCAGCGCATAACCCGCCTGGGTATAGATTGAAAAGACAATGCCTGCCAGCGTCGCCAGCCCGGTCGAGAGCATATAGATACGAATGGTGGTGCTGCGCGTTGAGATCCCCATCAGGTTCGCCGATGTTGCGCTGCCGCCAATGGCATACACTTCATTGCCAAAACGGGTACGGTGGGCAAGGAAAATCCCGATGACCACAACCCCTAACATCAGCAGCCCCATGGCGCTCAGACGCCCGCCGCCGGGAATCAGCCACGACAGGCCGGACAGAGTGTCATAGACCGGGTGGTTAATCGGGATCGACTCTTCGGAGACCAGATAACTGACACCGCGTAAAAAGAACATTCCGGCCAGGGTAATGATGAACGCAGGGATTTTCAGCGCGTCGATCAAAAGCCCCATAAACGCGCCAAACGCACAGCCCATCACCAGCACCAGCGGGAAGGCAACCAGCGGCGATATCCCCCAGAAGCCAATGGCTTTCGCCAAAAATACCCCGGTGAAAGCAATCACCGAGCCCACGGAGAGGTCTATCCCGCCGGACAGAATCACAAAGGTCATACCGACAGCGATAATGCCCAAAAAGGCGTTATCGGTCAGGATATTACAAATGACGCGTGTGGACGCAAAACCGGGAAACTGCGTCAGACAATAGAGATAACCCAGGATAAACACGCCCAGAGTGATCATCAGCGGTAAATTACGTTTTATCATGACCGCGCGCTCCTTTAATCAGTGCGATAAAGCGCGGCGACTGAACAATCAGTACGCACAGCACCACCACCGCTTTCACCACCTGGTTAAGCTCCGGCTGGAAGCCGGAGAGCAAAATTCCTGTATTCATGCCCTGAATAATCAATGCCCCTACCACCGACAGCACAAGGTTAAAGCGCCCGCCCATGAGCGATGCGCCACCAATCACCACGGCGAGGATGGCATCCAGCTCCAGCCAAAGGCCGGCGTTGTTGGCATCAGCCCCGCGGATATCCGCCGCCACAATCACCCCGGCGATAGCCGCACATACGCCGCTTAGCACATAGGCCAGCATCACCACGGTGCGGGTATTCACCCCGGCATTTTTCGCCGCGCGGATATTAATCCCCACCGCTTCAATAAACATGCCGAGCGCCGTTTTACGGGTAAACAGCCAGAAGATAACCAGTGTGGCCAGTGCGATAATGACCGGTGTCGGGAACAGCAAGAGCTTACCGCTACCAATCCAGGCCAGATTGGGCGCGTTGAAAGTGACGATTTGCCCGGAGGTAATCAGTTGCGCCACTCCGCGTCCGGCTACCATCAAAATCAGCGTGGCGACGAACGGCTGGATCTTTAAAATCGCCACCAGAACGCCGTTCCACAGACCAGCGAGGATCCCCGTCCCCAGCGCGGCAAGCAGCACTATCGGCAAGCCGTATCCGGCCACGGTCATTGACGCGGCGGTCGCCCCGGCGATGGCCATAACCGCACCGACGGAGAGGTCGATCCCTCCGGTCGCGATCACCAGCGTCATGCCGATGGCCAGTAACGCCACGGGCGCGGCACGGTTGAGAATATCAATCGGGCTACCAAACAGGCGGCCATCCTGTAGCACAATCTGGAAGAAATGGGGCGCCACCAGGCTATCCACCACGAGCACCAGAATCAGCGCCAGTATTTGTGGCGTCCCTGTGGGCCATTTAAAGCGGCGCTTCGGCTGCCCGGTTTGCGGGAGTGATTGAGGCATCACACTGTACTCCTTATGCCGCAATGGCATTCATGATCGCCGGGACCGACAGCTCAGCAAGCGGGATTTCCGCTATTTGCTTGCGATCGCGCATGATAATTACCCGGTCAGCGTAGCCCACCAGCTCTTCCAGTTCCGAAGAGATAACCAGTAGCGCCAGGCCGTCCGCGCACAACGTTTCAATCAGGCGGATGATTTCCGCATGCGCTCCGACGTCGATGCCACGCGTTGGCTCATCGAGGATCAGGAACTGCGGTTTGGTCAGCAACCAGCGGGAAAGGAGCACCTTCTGTTGGTTACCGCCGGAGAGAAACTCAATCGGCTGTTCCGCACTCGGCGTACGGATCCCTAACTGGCGGATAAAACGCTCCGCAATGGCGTTTTGATCGCGCCGGGGAATTGGCCGTAGCCAGCCGCGCTGCGCCTGCAAAGCGAGAACGATATTTTCCCGCACGGAGGCGGCGGCAATAATGCCGTCCGTTTTACGGTCTTCAGGGCAAAAACCGATACCGAGGCAGGAGGCCTGATGCGGTGAGCGCAGCGTCTGGGGCTTACCCTTGATCATCGCATTGCCGCTGTCGGCGGGCTTAATCCCGAAGATAACCTCGGCGGTTTCGGTGCGCCCGGAACCCAATAGCCCGGCCAGGCCTACGATCTCACCGGGACGAACCTCCAGATCGAACGGTGCTATCAGCCCTTTCTTACCGAAGCCTTTAAATGCCGCGACGGGTTTTTCGCTCAACAGGGTACGTCCCGCACGTTGCAAGGCGTTATTGTCCAGTTCACGTCCCAGCATCATTTTTACCAGCTCAATTTGCGGCAGTTCTCGCGTGTCGCGGCAGCCAACAAAGCTGCCATTACGCAGAACCGTGATGCGGTCGCTCACCTCGTAAACCTGGTCCAGGAAGTGGGTCACGAAAATCAGCGCAACCCCTTGCGCGCGGAGCTGGCGCATCAGGGTGAAGAGCATTTCTACTTCCTGGGTATCCAGGCTGGCGGTGGGTTCATCCAGGATCAGCACTTTGGCAGAAAGGTCGATGGCACGGCAGATCGCCACGATCTGCTGCATGGCGACGGAATAACGGTTGAGCGGCTCGCGCACATCGAGGGAAAAGCCGTAAGACGCCATTAACTCGGTGGCGCGTCTTTCCATCTCTTTGCGGCATATAAAGCCGAAACGACGCGGTTCGCGCCCAATAAACAGGTTATCCGCTACCGACATGTTCGGCAGCAGGTTGACTTCCTGGTACACCGTACCAATGCCCAGTTGCTGCGCATGGGCGGTGTTTTTAGGCCGGATTTCATTGCCTTCCAGCCAGATGGTGCCGCTGTTTGCATGGTAGACGCCCGTTAAGGCTTTAATCAGCGTGGATTTTCCCGCACCGTTTTCACCGAGTAACGCCATGATTTCGCCCCGACGCAGACTGAAATTGACGTTATCCAGCGCTTTAACGCCCGGGAAGTACTGGCAAAGCCCCTCTGTACGGAGGATCTCCTGGTGTTGTTCGGTGGTCATTATGCTCTCCCCCTGTCCCTCTCCCCGAAAGGGGGAGAGGACATATCGCGACAATAAGCAGGCGTACCCTCACCAGGCAGCCCTCCTCTCCTTTCGGGAAGGGGGCTGGGGTGAGGGTAACAACGGCTTAGTAGCCCATGTTTTTCTTTTTCTCTAACTCTTCTTTCGCCGTATCCGGCAGGTAGAGCGTGGATTTGGTGATGGTCAGCTTCTCAGGCAGGGTGCCGTCTTTTTTGTATTTTTCCAGCGCATCAAACGCCGGCCCGGCCATGTTCGGCGTCAGTTCGACGCTGGCATTGGCTTCACCGTCGATCATCGCTTTGTAGATATCCGGCACGCCGTCAATAGAACCCGTCAGGATGTCTTTGCCCGGTTTCAGACCCGCTTCTTTGATAGCCTGAATGGCACCGATCACCATGTCATCGTTATGGGCATAAACCATGCAGATGTTTTTGCCGTTGTTCTCCGCTTTAATAAAGCTTTCCATGACCTCTTTCCCTTTACTGCGGGTGAAGTCGCCGGATTGAGAACGAATGATTTTGATGTTGGACGCTTTAGAAATGGCATCGGCAAAGCCTTTCTTACGGTCAATCGCCACGCTCGCGCCTACGGTGCCCTGCAGTTCAACCACGTTACACGGTTTACCAGCGACGGTTTTCACCAGCCAGTCACCAATGAGTTGCCCTTCCAGCACGTTATTGGCGGTCACGGTGGTCATATAGAGGGATTTATCTTTCACATCAATTGAGCGGTCGAGCAGGAATACCGGGATTTTTGCATCTTTCGCTTCTTTCAGTACCGGCTCCCAGCCTGTTGCCACAACAGGTGCAATAAAGATGGCGTCCACGCCCTGGGCAATGAACGAACGCACCGCTTTGATCTGGTTTTCCTGTTTTTGCTGACCGTCAGCAATTTTCAGGGTAATACCGCGTTTTTGAGCTTCGCTTTTAGCGACGTTGGTTTCGGCGGCTCGCCAGCCGGATTCTGATCCGACCTGCGAAAATCCCACGGTTAACGGGGCGGCCATCGCCATAGACGACATGGCTGCTGAAACTGCTGTGACAAGAAGTAAGCGCTTCCACATAGGTGTATCCTCGTAGGGTTATTGTTGGCTACAACTTCGCCTGCGGGAAAACTATAGACAATTGGAGATGTAACAGAATGCGTTACATCACAAATCAGAAAAGTGAATAAATTGTTAGTTGCCAGTTGAGATCTGGCGCGCGAAAAGAGCCAGGTCGATCGCCTCTGCATCATGCTTTGAAAACACACAAATTTTCATTCAAAGACACGTCCAATTTATGCAGTGTAATCGCTTTCACATTTTTATTCAGGATGCAGCTATCTTTATGGACAATCCGGCTACATTTTCTGAAAAAAAAGGGGGCGTCAGGTGTGTCGCAATGTAAAACAAGCAAAGACATTCCCGATGAGTTGGCTATAATACCCGGCACTTGTTTGCCACACATTTTAAAGGAAACAAACATGAGCTTACTCAACGTCCCGGCGGGCAAAGATCTGCCAGAAGATATCTACGTTATTATCGAAATCCCGGCTAACGCAGATCCGATCAAATACGAAGTCGATAAAGACAGCGGCGCGCTGTTCGTTGACCGTTTCATGTCCACTGCGATGTTCTATCCGTGCAACTACGGCTACATCAACCACACCCTGTCTCTGGACGGTGACCCGGTAGACGTGCTGGTCCCAACGCCGTACCCGCTGGAACCCGGCTCTGTCATTCGCTGCCGCCCGGTTGGCGTGCTGAAAATGACCGACGAATCTGGTGAAGATGCCAAACTGGTTGCTGTACCGCACACCAAACTGAGCAAAGAGTACGATCACATTAAAGATGTGAACGACCTGCCAGAACTGCTGAAAGCACAGATCACTCACTTCTTCGAGCACTACAAAGACCTCGAAAAAGGCAAATGGGTGAAAGTAGACGGTTGGGACAACGCTGAAGCGGCTAAAGCTGAAATCGTTGCGTCCTTCGAGCGCGCTGCGAAGAAGTAATCCGTTTTATCTGAAAAACCCTGAACGCGGATAACGTCGGACAGGGTTTTTTTATGTCTTATTCCTCTGTCCTTCTCTGTTCCTGCCCTTTCAGCGCCCGTTTCTTAATCTGTCATAAAAACGTCACAAAATTCTTTTTCCATGCGTTTGAACGATATAACCCAAACACGCCCCACAACCGCCTTCCGACCTCTGTAAAGTCCGCCCCACGCGGGTCGATACCTCTTTTGTGACCATGCTCTTTCATTCCACCGGGGAACAACATGAAACTTAATCACTTCACAATTGGGCAACGACTCGGCCTGATGGCAACTCTGTTACTGCTGGCAACGCTGTTTATCGGCTTGCGGGGGCTGGCGATAAACAGTGACAGCTTTGGGCAGAATCAGAAAATGATGGCAACGGAGAAGGTGCTTGTTGAGAGCATTGATACCGCGCGTAACGCCCAGGTGCAGTTCAAAATCCAGGTTCAGGAATGGAAGAACACGCTACTACGCGGCTCTCAGGGACAAGAGACTTTTGATAAATACAAAGCCGCCTTTGTTTCCCAGAGCCAAAAAACGCAGCAACTGCTGGAAAAACTGAGCGCGATGTTGCCACAACTTGGCATGGATAACGCACAGGTTGAACAGACTCGCAAGCTCCATGCTGAGCTTGAAGCACACTACCTGAGCGCACTACAGCAATACGATCTGAGCGACCCTACCAGTGCCCAGCGCGTCGACAAACTGGTGACCGGCATTGACCGGGAGCCAACACGGATGATTGACGAGGTAGTAGAGCGGACGCTGAAACACGCCAATGCCATTCACGTGGAGACGGACGCGCGCAACCTGGCGCAATATCAGCAAACCCGCCTGATGTTGCTGATCGCCATGGCGCTGACCATGCTGGCCGGTGGGATTATCACCTGGTGGCTGGTGCGCAGCATTACCCATCCGCTGGCACAAGCCGTTACCGTTGCCCGCACGGTGGCCTCTGGTGATTTGCAGACAACCTTTAGTATCACCGGGCGCGACGAGACAGCCGAACTGATGCACGCCTTGCAGGAGATGAACGGCAACCTGACCCGCATCGTCCACGGTGTTCGCCACAGCACGGAATCCATAGCCTCGGCATCGGTGCAAATTGCCACCGGTAGCCGGGAACTCTCTTCACGTAACGAGGCGCAGGCGAGCGCGCTGGAAGAAACGGCCGCCTCCATGGAGGAGCTCACCTCTGTGGTGAAAAGCAACGCCGAGAACTCGCGTTTTGCCAGCACTATCGCCCGCGACGCATTCACTATCGCAGGCCAGGGCGGCCAGGCCGTGGAGCGCGTGGTGCAAACCATGAGCGACATCCACCAGCTCTCCAGCCAGATTAATAACATCATCGGTGTGATTGACAGTATTGCCTTCCAGACCAATATCCTGGCGCTGAATGCCGCCGTCGAGGCCGCACGCGCGGGTGCCGAAGGACGAGGTTTCGCTGTCGTTGCCTCCGAAGTCCGCGCCCTGGCGCAACGTTCTGCCTCTGCGGCGCGGGATATTCGTAACCTGATCGACAATTCCGTTAACCGTATCGCCGAAGGGAACGCGCAGGTACAAAGCGCCGGTTCCGCAATGACTGAAATTTTGCGTAGCGTGCAGCAGGTGAGCGAGCTGGTGGAGTCCATTTCCGCCGCCAGCAAAGAGCAGAGCACCGGTATCGATCAGGTGAACGTGGCGGTGACGCATATGGATACCGCAACCCAGCAGAACGCCACGCTGTCGCAGGAATCGTCGGCTGCCGCGCATCAAATGCAGCGCCAGGCAGAAGAGCTGTTAGAAGCCGTAAGCCAGTTCAAATTGCGGCAAAACGCCGCGTAATCAGCAGCAGCGCCATTCGCCTTTGAGTCGGAGGGCGCTGCATCTCCCCCGCTTTCATTAACTGTGCGATTCTTTATCCCCGAATTCATCACGCTTTGGTAAACATATACCTCTACAATGCATACCGTTGTGTGATTGCCCCCCAAGCCCGAAATAACCACAAGGAAACGTATCTCTATGCCACGGTTTCGTTTGCACTTTATCTCCCTGCTGACCGCCTTTTGCCTGCCAGCTTTTGCTCACCCGCTCACGCTGGAGACCGTAAAAAAAGCCGAGGACCAGCTTAACGCACGAGTGGGCTATGCCGAATTGAACCTAGCCAACGGTCAGATGCTGGGCAGCTATCGTCCACAAGAACGTTTTCCCATGATGAGTACTTTTAAAGTGCTACTGTGCGGCGCGGTCTTATCGCGGGTGGATGCCGGGCAGGAGCAGCTTACCCGTCGTATACAGTATCGTAAGCAGGACCTGGTCGCGTACTCGCCGGTAACGGAAAAACACCTTACCGACGGGATGACCGTGGCCGAACTGTGCAGCGCCGCCATCACAATGAGTGATAACACGGCGGGCAACCTGCTGCTGTCTGCGATCGGTGGACCGTCCGAACTTACGGCGTTCCTGCGTAAAGCGGGCGATCGGATCACCCGTCTCGACCGATGGGAAACCGCGTTGAATGAAGCGTTGCCTGGCGATGAGCGTGATACGACAACGCCTGAGGCCATGGCGCAGACGCTACGCCAGCTTCTCACCGGCAAGATACTGACACCAGCATCACAGCAGCAATTAATGGCCTGGATGGAAGCAGATAAAGTCGGTGGGCCGCTGATTCGCTCGGTCATGCCAGCGGGCTGGTTTATCGCCGATAAAACGGGAGCGGGGGAACGGGGTTCTCGCGGTATTGTTGCCGCGCTGGGGCCTGATGGCAAACCGGCCCGCATCGTCGTTATCTACATCACCGAAACGCAGGCGACCATGGACGAACGAAACAAAAAAATCGCCGACATCGGCGCATCGCTGATTAAGCACTGGTAACCGGACAACGCCTGCGGGACAAAAAACAACGCCACCCGAGGGTGGCGTGTTTGTATTAATACTGGTCTCTGTCTAACCAGTTGCCGGTAGGGATAAACGTTTTCCCCTCCACCGGCCGTTGGTACACATACATCCAGGCGCTGCCATAAGGCGTCTGGATAAGCTGCCGTTTATATTCGCCCCCAGCGGTACGTAGCGCGTCCAGTTCGCCAAGCGTTGTCGCATCAATGCGGTAAACTTCACCCAGCACACTGCCATCACCTGGTACAGCGCCAGGGTAGTGCCCCAGACTGTAGAGTTGATAATCTTCAACGCAATAATCGCCCAGCCACTGAGCATTGGTCATCCAGTGGCTGTTGCCTTGCTTGCGTCGTAAACTGCCGTAGACAAATATTCGCATTGCTAAAACTCAAACTGATAGAGCAGATCAAGTGCCTGATCTAAGCCAGACACCGCTTCCAGATACAGCTTAGGCATCAGGCGATAACGTAACGTGAGAGTCGCCAGTGAGTCAAAAATACCCACACCATATTTTACCTGTAGACCCGGCAGTACATAGCCGCTGACCACCACCTGGGAGGAGTCTCCCACCCCTTCGGTGTCCAGCGCCAGATTGCTTACGCCAAACGTCTCGCCGATTTTACCCACAACCTGACCACTTTGTGCAACCCCCAGGCCCACTAAGGCTGAAGTCATTGCCGCACTATCGCTTTGTCCGCTCTCCAGACCCTGCCCGCGAAGCAGGTAAGAGAGCGCCTCTTGCTGCGACATCGCCGGGTCGGAGAAGATCTCCGCTTTCGGTTCATCTGCCGTGCCGGTAATACGCACCCCGGCGGTCACGTCGTTCTCGGTGGCATCCGGGTTACGAATCGCCTCGATATTCAGCAGCGGCTGATCGACGGGGCCGGAGAAAATCAGCTCCCCCTTACGCACAATCAAATCCTGACCATAAGCGTGATAGCGCCCTTCCGGAATATTGATTTGCCCGTTAAGGCCAAGCCCTTGTTGATCCTGAGTGACTTTCAGATCGCCGGTCAGCCGTGCTTTCAGTCCGAAAGCATCCATCCGCACATTATTGCCGACATGCACAATCAAATTACTGTTAATCGGAATCGCCGCGCTTTTCGGTTTTTCCGGTTTCAGATCCGCATTGAGCATCACTTCATCACTGGAGGTGCCAACCGCGCTTTCCGGCAAATCATGCACGACGATCCGCGCCCAGGGCACATCGACCCGGCCATCGAGCGTAAACAGCGTCGGCGTAGCCTCGAACACCAGGTCAGGGGAGACGTCCAGACGCACCATAGGCGGCACGGTAATGCGCACCTTGCTCCCCTGTGCCGCCACGCGGGCACGCCAGTTGTTAATCTGGCTCCAGTCCGCATCACCGCTCAGGTTAATCTGTCCACGCTGGGTCCGCACCACCCCTTGCAGGGTCGACGTGGTGCCATTGAAGTTCATTGCCAGTTGGCTGGGCTGCATATCGAACGGCATGAAGTTACCTTCCACATCCACACCGTTGAGCTGCATCTGCCCGAACAATTGCGGGCTTTGCAGATTCCCGCCGAGCCGTAGGTTAGCGTTCAGCGTACCCGCCGCTTTCTCGCCGCGCGTAAAGATGGCGTTAGCCATCGCCAGCGAGAAATTGCGGATATTAACGTTACCGCCAAGGTTACGCCGCCCCTGCGGATCGGTGACCTGCACCTGCCCGTCAAACTGTCCGTTATTGGTCAGACGGATCAGCCAGCCTAAATCCGCACGGTTATTCTGCAACTTCGCGTTAAGGTTCAGCGTTTCGAAGGCGACCGGCAGCGGTGCATCGTTCACGACCTGGGTCACTTTGACGTTACGCCCGGATAGCGTCACTTCACCCTGCGGCAAGCCTTCTTTGGTGGCATCCCACGAGACATCAGCCTTACCGCTAAATGTGCCGCTGGCCTGGGTGGTATCCGGCATAAAGGGTTTCAGCATCGCCAGGTCGAAGCGGTTCAGATTGACCACCGCACGCCCCTGCGCCCCGGCATCAATCGTCTGCGGCACGCAAAGCTCCGCATTCGGGTTGGTCCAGCAGTGTGGCCCAATACTGATCTTCTGTTCCTGATTACGGTAATCCAGCGCGATTTCACGGTTCAGGGCAACTGGCCCGACGGGCGTGGTGAAACGTGTATCGCTAAGAGTGCCCTTCCAGCGCTGTTCGTTGCGATCAAAACTCCCGGCCAGTTTTAACTGCCCGGCGACCGGCTCGCCCTGCACCCGCAACTCAAGCTCGTGCTGCTTTTCACTGCCTTTGGCAGCAAGCGTTGCCAGGCTGATATTCACCCCAGGCTGAGAGAGGCGTTCAACCCGCACATTCATCGTACCGGCAAGCTGATCGGTCGATTTCACATCCCCTTTCACCAGGACACGGGCTACACGCAGCGCTTGCCAGCGCAGATTGTTGGCGGTGATATCCGCCATTACCTGTGGCGCATCCACCGTACCGCGAATATTCACCAGTCCTTTAGCCGTACCGCCCAGCCCTGGCAGTGCGTTATCCAGACCTGGCGCGTCGATGTTGGCATCCAGGTTAAGATCTTTTACCCCCAGTTCGCCTTTGACATCGGCTTTGTTGCGTCCCAGTTCCAGATGCAGCCCTGGAATGGTCCACTGCATATAGCTGTTGCCTTTAAGCTGCCCGTCAACGCTGACTTTATTTTGTTTCACGTTCCCGGCGAGTTTCAGCTCCGGGATATCAAGCTGCCAGGTTCCGCCGTAGAGACTGCCGCGCATTTTCGCCAGCCCGTTCAGTTTTGCAGGCCAGTCCGGGAAGGTTTTTGCGGTGTTGATACCGTCCAGCGTTAACTCACCGCGCCAGCTAATCGCCTGCTGCCAGTCGAGCAAGGCTTTGAGTTCGGTTTTCCCTTCCAGCGCGGCTACGCTCAGCTTGTCGATGCTGATTTGCTGCTCGTTACCTTTACCGTCCAGAGTGATGGTGGCTGGTGGTACGTCCTGACCCTTTACCGCCGTGCGGAACGACAGCGTGTAGTCAGTCATTTTGCCGGTCAGCTTGAGCTTAAGGTCGTCGGCCTGATACTGTTTTTCACCGGTAAATGGCCAGTAGAGCTGCTCGCTGGTGATGTCCAGATTGAGCGGCAGCCCCGCCTCGGCAAGCTGTGTTTGCCCACGCAGAACAATATCCACCGGGCCGGACAGGTTGACGCCAAACTCCAGTTGCTTGCGCATCTCGCCGCCGACTTTGAGTTTCACTTTCTCGCCTTTCATCGGATCGACATTCAGGGTGCTGTTGAGCGTGATATCCACCGGCCAGTTATCCCGCAATGTCGCTGTGCCCATGGCATTAAGCGTGCCCTGATTTGAATCGATATCGAACGCATCAAGCTTCATATTGCCGTCAATGCTGCTCACTTTGAGCAGCATATTGCTGACCGTAATATCAGTGTCGCCGGTTAAGCGAAGCTGCTCACCGCGAAATTCTTCAATATTGAGATTGAGCGGCAGATGCACATCCGTCATCTGCGGCAGCAGCGGTTTGGCGAAGAGTTGCTTAAGGGATTCACCCAGCGGCAGTTCATCCGGTTTCGGATTCTCAACCTTCGGCTCCACCACCTGTTCCTGCGCCACCTTCGCCACTTTCGGCAGGGCAATCAGCAGGCCGCTCAGCGAGGTGGGTTTCAGGGTCAGGTTCTTCTCTTCCCAGTTCAGGGCAGAGGAGAAGTTCATGACGGAGACGGTCGTGTCATCAATATTGATATTGACGTTATTGAGGGCCACGCGGCTTAACGTAATGGGATATGGCGTGGAAAGGTTTAACGGCCCGTTATCCTCTTCTTTCACCGGCGCGGCAGGTGGCATCTTTTTGGTATCGATGACCACATTGATATCTTTTAGCGAGATATCGTTCACGCACAGGCTACTGTCACGCAGGCAGCCCAGTTTCACCGCCAGATGAAACTCTCCTGCATTCACCGCGATACCCGGCTGATCGTAACGAATGTTTTTCAGCGATAAATCGCGCCAGCCGCCGGTCACCTGGCCGATTTCCAGCCCCGGAACCCAACGGTTGGCGGCCTTAAACAGCAGATGTAACCCGCTCGTCGTCCCGACGAGAAAAATAACCGTCCCCAGCACTAACAGGATAAACACCAGTACGCCGAGGCTTATCTTCTTCCATAAACTCATAATTCAGGCCCCAAACCGATGTAAAACTGTAATCCGTGCTCGTCTTTATCGCCGACCGGAACGGCCAGATCGAATTTGATCGGGCCAACCGGTGATTGCCAGCGCACCCCGACGCCGGTACCGGTTTTGAAATCACTGCGGCGGATATCGCTCACGGCCTCACCGCTGTCGACAAAGACCGCGCCCCACCATTTACCCGTCACGTTGTACTGATATTCCAGCGATCCGGTGGCCATTTTCGAGGCCCCGATCAGCTTTCCGTCATCATCCTTCGGCGCGATAGATTTGTATTTATAGCCGCGAATGCTGCGATCACCCCCGGCAAAGAAGCGCAAATCCGGCGGTACGCGGTTAAAATCGTCGGTTTCAATCCACCCCAGGTTGCCACGGGCCACAAAACGGTGGCGGTCATATAACGTGCGGATCCAGGCGTTTTGCGCCTGCATCACGATAAACTCCACATCCGAGCCCCAGGCGGTGCTGGAGTAATCGATGGAATAACGCTGGGAATCACCCCAGGTCGGCATCAGGCCGCCGCGCGAACGGGTACGGCTGATCATCACCCCCGGATAAAGCAGCATGGTGGTGTTGGTTACGCTCGCCTGCGTAAAGTGGTCGAGGCTCCAGCGCAGATTAATGGCGCGCTGCCAGCCGCTGGAGAGATCCCAGTAACGGGACACCGCAAGCGTGGTGGAGTCCGCTTCGGTATCATTTAAATCGGTGCGCTTAAATCCGCCCTGAATCAGATAATATTGCTCAAGCGGGTTTTTGAGCAGCGGAACTTTGTAGCTGAAATCAAGCTGTTGTTCCGGCGCAGAGACGCTGGCAGTGGTGGTAAAGCTGTGGCCATAGGAGTTTATCCACGGTTTTTTCCATGTGGCTTTGACGCGCGGACCTACGTCGGTGGAATAGCCGATGCCCGTCTCAATGG
The DNA here is from genome assembly GCF_015167655.1 of Citrobacter sp. BDA59-3. Lineage (NCBI taxonomy): Bacteria > Pseudomonadati > Pseudomonadota > Gammaproteobacteria > Enterobacterales > Enterobacteriaceae > Citrobacter > Citrobacter sp. BDA59-3. The sequence goes on along the minus strand of NZ_CP063427.1, from coordinate 507,840 downwards.
TATTTTCAATACGCGGTGCGACGACACCTTTTAAAGGTAGTACCTTGCTTTCTCTGGCTTTATCAAACTCCGGCGCCACCACCACCGAGTTAAACCAGCCGGTAGCCGACAGGCGGCGGTTAAGTTCCGCCAGATCTTTGGTCTGGTAGTAATCACCTTTTTTAAACGGCACCAGATTTTGCAGATACTCTTCGCGGATTTGCGAACCTTCGAAGGTCACATCTCCGAAACGGTAGCGTTGGCCGCTGTCATAGTCGATATCCCAGAATGCCTGATGCCGGTCAAGCGCGATGCCCAACTGGCTGTGGTTGTAGTGGCTATCGAAATAGCCTTTGCGCAAGGCAACGCGGGTCAGTGATTTCTTAAAACCGTCGTAATCACCGTGGTTCAGCACCGTGCCTTTTTCCGGGCGCTTTTTTAGCAATGCAATATAATCTTCATCGGTACGTGCACCGCCGCGCAGGATCACATCCGTGCCGCCGATGCGTACCGGTTGTCCTGCCGAGACACGCGCAATCAATACCTGCCGCCCTTTCGCCGGCGGTGGGCGAAGCTCGAACTCGATAGTGGGTTCGTAATATCCCAGCGCTTTCAAACCTTCACGGATGGCGTCATCAACACGCGCCTGAAATCGCTTGTCCGGCGTCACTTCGTCGCTCTCGATGGTGGAAAGCTGAGCGCGAACATTTTTCTGCAGCGCTCCGGTCAACCCTTCCAGTTGCAATCGGACGTTTGCCGACATGGCGCTATGGCTTGCCAGCAACAAACCGGCAAAACATAAAGTACGGATTTTTGGCACGTTTTCTCCTGAATATCCCTTGTTCCCACCCCTGGAAGGAAACGTCAACACCGCTCCGCGGCTTGTAAAAAATCCAATATGTGGATTGAAAAACGGACGACACCCCAAATATTTCTTATGTTTAAATCTAGTCTGATTTACCGCGTTTATTGTGTTAAAAGAGACGCTTCGTTACAACCTTAACCGCAATTTGCGCTTATGGGAGGCCTCACCATGAGTCTGTTTGATAAGAAAAACCTTGTTACTCAATCGGATGCGTTACCCGGACGTAACACGCCAATGCCCGTTGCCACGCTACATGCTGTTAACGAGCACTCCATGACAAACGTGCCGGAAGGGATGGAGACCGCTTATTTCGCAATGGGTTGCTTCTGGGGCGTCGAACGTCTGTTCTGGCAACTGCCCGGTGTCTACAGCACGGCGGCAGGTTACATGGGCGGTTATACGCCGAACCCAACCTATCGCGAAGTGTGTACCGGACAGACGGGCCATGCCGAAGCGGTTCGCGTAGTGTATGACCCGTCGGTGATCAGTTATGAGCAGCTTCTGCACGTGTTCTGGGAAAACCACGATCCGGCCCAGGGGATGCGTCAGGGCAATGACCACGGCACGCAATACCGCTCCGCCATTTATCCGCAGACGCCCGAGCAGAGCACCGCCGCCCACGCCAGCCTCGAACGTTTCCAGGCGGCAATGCGGGCCGCTAATGATGATCGAACTATTACAACGGAGATTGTTAACGCACCGCCGTTCTACTATGCCGAAGACGATCATCAGCAATATTTGCATAAAAATCCCTATGGATATTGCGGCATTGGTGGCATTGGCGTTTGCCTGCCGCCGCAACTGGCCTGATATTCCTTTATTACCGGTTCAGCTTCCTGAACCGGTTTTCACGAAGCACCTGCCCCCTGGGAATTCTCGCTTTAACTTTCGCTATTCTTTCTCAACCGGCCACGCTATTTACTCGTCATTACTGGTTTAATTTCGCATGCCTGAACTGTATTACGAGATAAGTGTATCCTGTTAATTTTATTGAGAAGTTTTTTATCTTTTCCACGTTTTGAACTTAAGTAAAATCTGTCATATATAACAATCTTTTTCATAAGCGTATTTCAGATAAATTTCCATTTAAGAGTGACACCACCTGTCGCAATATGCTCTTAGTATGTGTTACACACGTTGTAAGCGTGTTTTTGAGAAAGCGATGTGAATACCACCTGGAGGGAGATTTTATATGCCTTACTTAGCAGAAAGGATAACCACTCCACACGGTCAACTACTGGGCGTTAAAATCTACCCAAGAAAAACGCTTGTCCTGAACAGCCTCGAAAAAAAAAGAACTTATCTTTTTGATTTAATGAATGCCATTGGCAATAAAGCCGATTTTTTTAAAAAGCGTGATTTGTTCTGCCTGGTCTCCATCACCGATGAAGAGATCGCAATGCTATTAACGTTCGACTTAGTATTACAGGCAACGCTGGCTCGACTTCCTTTTGTAAAATTACAAATCAACCAAACATTTGAAACAGCCATACAGGATTTAGCAAAAAGTAAAAATGGTATCTGGCTGAGTCATGTAGGGAATGAAAACGCGCCCTTTACGCAGTACTGTGAGGCAATCGTTTTGGATGAAACCTTTACGAACAACGAGCTAAACAAAAATACGTTTCCGTATCTTATCCAAAATTTAAAGCGTTATTGCGAAAAAGTTATTATAAAAACAGACAATAATATTAACCGTCGGGCACTTGAAGAGGCGGGCATTTGGGCCTGTTGCGGACTTTATGCGCCAATACCGTTCAGTAAGGTGCATCAGTTGATGTAACCCCTTGTTGCGAAACGCCCTGCCCATTTGCAGTGTCATTTATTACGAAATGAATATGAATTGATATTTTTATTTATTTTTTAACATATAAACAGTGGAAAACTCCAGAATATCCTCAGGTAAGGAAGGACGTCTTACGACCATAAAAAAGCCGCCTTCATGGTGAAGTCAGTGCCAGCACCATTACTGCTTAACAACGTTCTTTGCACAAGTGACAATGTACAAATGCGCTAACTATCAAAGAAATAACCTTTGATAGGTATATATATTGATATTAATTATCGATCAATAAATGATTGATTAATAACTTTTAGCGATCAATATTAGATATATCTAGGCATTAACAAGGAAAGGATATGGACCGGGTTAGCGTAATACCCATTCACAGCCTGAATGGCACAATTGTTGGATTTTCAATGGACTGTAGCGATCATCCCCCGCACAGCCATCACCTGAAGTATTGTTCTGACTTCTCTGTCGAAAATGGGCTTTTGTTTTATGTTAACAACCCCAGGAATCTTACAGATACTGCAGAACAGTTTCCACACCTGACATTAATGAAACAGGAAGATCCTGCGTTATTTGGGCTATGGCGGGAAAACGTCCGCCAGGCCGTGGTGATTAATCGAGACTTCTACCATAAACAGGTGCAGAAACCCACTTTCCCTGAACTGATTAAGAACATCCGAAAATCATATTCGGATCGCGTCATTATCGACGGCGTACAAAGTACGTGGGAATTTTCAGTACTACAGGATTGCGGCATCTGGGCGGTTCAGGGCTACATGTATCGCTCAGTTCCCTTAAAGAAACTGGAGTGGTTGCTTTAATCGTTACGAAAGAGAATACGACCGTAATAACGAAAAGGTCACATCCACAAAATAGAAATTAAAGGCAAAACCTTAGCGCGAGTAAAAGGAAGTAATAGCGTGCCACAGGAATATATAAAAATCCTCTTATTACTCCTTTTGCTCTTTCATTGACGCATTGCTCACCCCTGTGGATAAAGGCTACACCTGAAAAGCGACTACGCATTGCGCCATTAGAGCAAGAAACGAACTCACAAATGAGAAAAACTCCCATCAACATGTAACAAACTGCTTACACTGCTGGCAGGCTGTAACACGCTTACGCTATACTAGCCGTCGAAATTGTAGGTCCACCGCTTCGGACTCGCTTTCAATGTGTTTACCACAAGGATTTTTCAACTTCCCTCCGAGGATCCCGCTTATAGCTGGATAAATTATGTTAAACAGCATCTTAGTCATACTCTGTCTGATAGTCGTAAGTGCATTCTTCTCGCTATCTGAGATTTCGCTTGCCGCTTCCAGAAAAATAAAACTGAAACTGCTTGCCGATGATGGCAACGTCAATGCGCAACGCATTTTAAAAATGCAGGAAAACCCCGGCACCTTTTTTACCGTGGTGCAAATCGGCCTGAATGCCGTTGCCATCCTGGGTGGTATCGTGGGTGATGCCGCTTTCTCCCCCGCGTTCTACAGCATCTTAGTCACCGTGGTGTCGCCAGAGCTGGCAGACCGTCTGAGCTTTATTATTTCGTTCTCGCTGGTAACGGGGATGTTTATCCTGTTCGCCGACCTGACCCCGAAACGCATCGGTATGATCGCGCCTGAAGTTGTGGCTTTGCGCATTATCAACCCGATGCGCTTCTGCCTGTTTCTCTTCCGCCCGCTGGTGTGGTTTTTTAACGGCATGGCTAACATTATTTTCCGCATCTTCAAGCTGCCAATGGTGCGTAAAGACGACATCACGTCTGATGATGTCTATGCCATCTTCGAGGCTGGCGCGCTGGCCGGGGTGCTGCGTAAGCAAGAGCATGAGCTGATTGAGAATGTGTTTGAGCTGGAATCGCGCACGGTACCATCGTCAATGACATCGCGCGAAAACGTGGTGTGGTTTGATCTGCATGAAGATGAGCAAAGCTTAAAACGAAAAGTCGCTGAAAACCCGCACTCCAAGTTCCTCGTATGTAATGAAGACATTGACCATATCGTTGGTTACGTCGACTCAAAAGACCTGCTTATTCGCGTACTGGCTAACCAAAGCCTGGTGCTGAGCAGCGGCGTACAAATCCGCAACACGCTTATTGTGCCGGATACGTTAACGCTCTCCGAAGCGTTGGAAAGCTTTAAAACGGCAGGTGAAGACTTTGCGGTCATCATGAACGAGTATGCGTTGGTGGTGGGGATTATCACCCTCAACGACGTAATGACCACGCTGATGGGCGACCTGGTCGGTCAGGGGCTGGAAGAACAAATCGTCGCGCGTGATGAAAACTCATGGCTGATTGACGGCGGCACGCCAATTGATGACGTGATGCGGGTACTGGATATCGACGAGTTCCCTCAGTCCGGCAATTACGAGACGATTGGCGGCTTTATGATGTTCATGCTGCGCAAAATCCCGAAACGTACCGACTCGGTGAAGTACTCCGGCTATAAGTTCGAAGTCGTGGACATTGATAACTACCGTATCGACCAGTTGCTGGTCACGCGGATTGATAATAAGGCCACGGTGTTAACGCCAAAGTTGCCGGATGCTGAAGAGAAAAGCGAATAAGCGCGACGGCAAATCACTACATAAAAGGCGGCGTAATTTCCGCCTTTTTTCTTGCCTGCCATTCAGCGGCGATTCTCCCCTGAAAACATCAACGGCTCCCTGACGGAGCCGTTTTTGTTGTACTGCGATTACTGCATAGCATAGTGGGTTGGTTAAGCCATCTCAGTTTGCAGACGCATAACCTGACGGTTGACTTCGGACATCACAGTAAAGTGCTGTTTGTCCTTCACTTTCGGGATAAGGATCTTGCCTTTATCAAACTCGAAAGCGCCAACGTCCTTGATGTACAACCGTCCACGGAACAGGATTTTCACGTACTTAGCCACCTGAAGTGGGTTGTAACGTTGGAAAATTTTCATTTTTGTATCTCCTGCTAAGTAATACGCCCTTGCGGTGCCACGCTTGGCCCAACAGTGATGAGCGCAAATTTTGGTGCTCAATGAGCATAGTTCAGAAACAACATGAGACCTAGTATGTATAAGTTTATTTACCTTTTGATTACAGTTATTCAGAATTTTCTTTTCAGCGCTTACGAACAGGCAGTATAAGTCGTCGTTTTTTCGCCGTTATGTGCGTTAACCCGCAAACTGGCATCCCGTTTGCGGGAAAAGCACATTGATCGCACTTATGATTAAAAGGTTGAGTTAAGTGGTCGGATCACCTGCAAACAATAAAAGGAAACACCATGACCTTACGTAACATCCTGGCAGCCACCTGCCTGCTACTGCCGCTCCTGGCGCAAGCCCACAATTTTGAAACCAGCCAACGAGTACCGCCTGTGGGCATCGCTGACAGAGGGGAATTGATTCTCAATAACGATAAGTTTAGCTACAAAAACTGGAACAGCGCGCAGCTTCCTGGCAAAGTGCGAGTGGTGCAACATATTGCCGGTCGGACCTCTGCCAAAGAGAAAAATGCCGCGCTGATTGAAGCGATCAAGGCCGCAAATTTACCTCACGATCGTTACCAGACGACGACCATCATCAATACAGATGATGCTATCCCCGGCTCAGCAATGTTTGTGCGCAGCAGTATTGAGAGCAACAAAAAGCTCTATCCCTGGTCACAGTTTATTGTCGACAGTGATGGTGTAGCGCGAAAGGCCTGGCAACTGGATGAAGGCAGTTCAGCCATCGTTGTGCTGGATAAAGACGGACGGGTGCAATATGTCAAAGACGGCGGGCTGACACAGGCGGAAGTGCAGCAGGTCATCGCCCTGCTGCATAAATTACTCGATAGTCAGTAAATCGACACCCGAAAGCCGGGGTTCAGGAAAGATTCACGCGGCGTGTAATCCAGGGTTTTTCCCTGCCAGTCGTGAACATGTGCCCCGGCTGCCACGGCTACCGCATGGCCTGCCGCCGTATCCCAGACGCTGGTCGGCCCGAAACGCGGATACAGTTGAGCCTGTCCCTCTGCCACCAGGCAGAATTTCAGCGATGAACCAATCGCGGTCGTCTGATGTTCGCCCAACTGGGTTAAATACTCTTTCAGTTCGTCATCCGCGTGGGAACGGCTTACCACCACCAGCGGCGGACGCGCGTCACGCACTTTAATCTGCGTCCGCGTGCCGTTTTCCTCTTTCCACGCTTTACCTTCCGCCGCGCAATACATCACTTTAAGCACCGGGGCATAAACGACGCCAAGTACCGGTTTCCCTTTTTCAATCAGGGCGATATTCACCGTGAACTCACCGTTACGCTTTATAAACTCTTTGGTGCCGTCCAGCGGATCGACCAGCCAGTAACGCTGCCAGTGCTGACGAACGCTCCAGGAGGGGGGATCTTCTTCCGACAGAACCGGAATATCCGGCGTCAGCGCCTGTAGCCCGCCAGCAATCACCGCATGCGCGGCAATATCGGCGGCCGTTACGGGGGAATCGTCGGATTTGCTGGTTACATCCATCGGCTTATTGCCGTCGTAGACCTGCATAATGGCATCGCCCGCTTCTCGCGCGAGCTGACAAATGGCTTCTAACATCATCCACCTCTTATTTATGGCAGTGGGGTCTTTACCCTCAATAATTCACATTGCGGGAAGGCGGCAAGTGAGTGAATCCCGATGCGCTTACCTCAGCAAGTGATTCGGGTGAGTGAACGCTGCCAACGCTCATGCAACATGAAGTATCACGGGTATAACTCATTGTTTTACTTATATCGCATTCAGGTCGAATCTGCCAGGTGTGATAGTTGTTGCATTTATGTGGCAAATTTCATGGCAGAATTCACAATTCTGTAAGCAACAAAATGTACATATCATTTCTTTTGTGGCTCAGATCTAAAAAGGACACCTCTGATGATTAAGTTTAGCGCAACGCTCCTTGCCACGTTGATAGCAGCCAGCGTACAAGCGGCGACGGTGGATCTCCGGATTATGGAAACCACTGATTTGCATAGCAACATGATGGACTTTGATTACTATAAAGATTCTGCGACAGAAAAATTTGGCCTGGTGCGTACCGCCAGCCTGATCAATGCCGCCAGAAAAGAAGTCAAAAATAGCGTGCTGGTGGACAACGGCGACTTAATTCAGGGCAGCCCGCTCGGTGATTATATGGCAGCCAAAGGGCTGAAAAAGGGCGACATCCACCCTGTCTATAAGGCGCTGAATACGCTGGACTACACCGTGGGCAACCTCGGCAATCACGAATTCAACTATGGCCTGGATTATCTGCACCGGGCGCTGGAAGGGGCAAAATTCCCCTACGTGAATGCCAATATTATCGATGTCAAAACCCAAAAGCCGCTGTTTACTCCGTATCTCATTAAAGAGACCGCCGTTACCGATACCGATGGTAAAACACATACTCTGAAGATTGGCTATATCGGCTTTGTCCCGCCGCAAATCATGGTGTGGGATAAAGCCAACCTGAGCGGCAAAGTCACGGTTAATGACATCACCGAAACGGCGAAGAAATATGTGCCAGAGATGCGCGAAAAAGGGGCCGACCTGGTGGTGCTGGTTGCCCACTCCGGCCTCTCTTCTGAACCTTATCAGGCGATGGCGGAAAACTCCGTCTACTACTTAAGCGAAGTCCCCGGCGTTGACGCTATTCTGTTTGGCCATGCCCATGCGGTCTTCCCGTCGAAAGATTTCGCCGCCATTAAAGGAGCGGATATCGCCAAAGGAACCTTAAATGGCGTGCCGTCAGTGATGCCAGGAATGTGGGGCGACCACCTCGGCGTGGTGGATCTGGTATTGAATAACGATGCCGGGAAGTGGCAGGTCGCTTCGTCAAAAGCCGAAGCGCGCCCGATTTATGACGCCGCCGCCAAAAAATCGCTGGCCGCAGAAGACAGCAAACTGGTGGAAATCCTGAAACACGACCACGATGCCACCCGTCAGTTCGTCGGCAAGCCTATCGGTAAATCCGCCGACAACATGTACAGCTTCCTCTCCCTTGTACAGGATGACCCAACCGTCCAGGTTGTCAACAACGCCCAGACCGCTTATGTGAAGCACTTTATTCAGGGCGATCCGGATCTGGCGAACCTGCCGGTCTTGTCTGCCGCCGCCCCGTTCAAAGCAGGCGGACGTAAAAACGATCCGGCCAGTTTTGTCGAGGTCGAAAAAGGGCAGCTCACCTTCCGTAACGCCGCCGACTTGTATCTCTACCCCAACACACTGGTGGTCGTGAAAGCGACGGGCAAAGAGGTGAAAGAGTGGCTGGAGTGCTCCGCCGGGCAGTTTAATCAGATCGATATCAACAGCACGAAGCCTCAGTCACTCATCAACTGGGAGACCTTCCGTACCTATAACTTCGATGTGATTGATGGGGTGAAATACCAGATTGATGTGACGCAGCCTGCGCGTTATGACGGCGAGTGCCAGAGCATCAACCCGCAAGCTGAGCGTATTAAAGATCTGACCTTTAACGGCAAACCGATCGATCCCAACCAGGTGTTCCTGGTGGCAACCAATAACTACCGCGCCTATGGCGGTAAGTTTGCGGGAACGGGTGACAGCCATATCGCTTTTGCCTCGCCGGATGAAAACCGCGCGGTGCTGGCAAAATGGATAACCGACGAATCGGCAAAAGCGGGAGAAATCCACCCGGCAGCGGATAACAACTGGCGCCTGGCGCCGATTCACAGTAATACGGCGCTGGATATCCGTTTCGAAACCTCACCTTCTGAGAAGGCGGCCGCGTTTATCAAAGAGAAAGCGCAGTACCCGATGAAGAAGGTCGGTACGGACGAGATTGGCTTTGCGCTCTATCAGGTGGATTTAAGTAAGTAAGCTCGTTTATCCCGCAACTGTAGCCCGGACAAGGCGTTCACGCCGCCATCCGGGTTCACTCAGGCGGCGCGGTCGTCTCGCGTCGCCAGCACCTGCGGCAAATTCAGCTCAATCCAGTCGGCCAGCGCGGCCACTTTCTCGCTCACCTGCTCACCCAGCGGCGTCAGGCTATACTCCACATGCGGCGGCACCACCGGATACGAAATGCGGTTAATAAAACCGTCCATTTCGAGCGCCTGCAGCGATTGCGCCAGCATCTTTTCGCTGACACCGCCCATTTTGCGGCGTAAATCGCTGAAACGGTGGGTGCCGTGGCGCAGCGCCACCAGAATCAATACGCCCCAGCGGCTGGTCACGTGTTTAAGCACCTCACGGGAGGGGCACTCCTCAGCAAACAGATTACCGTCGCGCATCCGCTCGCTCAGGGTGGGATTTATGCCTTCCATACTTACCTTTTTGTACGTACTTACTAAAAGTTAGTTAAGGTGATAGTGTGCCACAACACAAGACAAATACGAAGAGGAATCATCATGATCGCAATTACCGGCGCTACAGGCCAACTGGGCGCACTGGCTGTTGAAGAATTACTGAAAACCGTCAAAGCGAGTGAGCTCGTCGCGATTGTACGTAACCCGGCAAAAGCTGACGCACTGGCTCAGAAAGGTGTCGTCGTTCGCCAGGCCGACTACGGCGACCAGGCGGCGCTAACGGCGGCACTGTCGGGCGTAGAAAAACTGCTGCTGGTCTCCTCCAGCGAAGTGGGCCAGCGCGCCGCGCAGCATCGTAACGTGATCAATGCAGCCAAAGCGGCAGGGGTGAAATTTATCGCCTATACCAGCCTGTTGCATGCGGATAAATCTCCGCTCGGTCTGCATGTTGAGCACGTTGAAACCGAAAAAATGTTGGCTGATTCCGGCATCCCTTACGCCCTGCTGCGTAATGGCTGGTATACCGAAAATTACCTGGCCAGCGCCCCGGCGGCTCTGGCTCATGGTGTCTTCATCGGCGCTGCGGGAGACGGCAAAATCGCCTCGGCCACCCGCGCAGATTACGCCGCTGCCGCCGCACGCGTTATCAGCACAGAGGGCCATACCGGGAAAGTCTACGAACTGGCCGGTGACAGCGCCTGGACACTCAGCGAACTGGCGGCTGAACTGAGCAAACAGAGCGGTAAACCGGTGGTGTATCAGAACCTGAGCGAAGCCGATTTTGCGGGTGCGTTAAAGGGTGTTGGTCTGCCAGATGTGTTCGCTAACCTGCTGGCTGACTCGGATATCGGTGCCTCGAAAGGAGGTCTGTTCGATGACAGCCATACCCTGAGCAAGCTGATTGGTCGCCCGACCACCCCGCTCGCGGAAAGCGTCAAAGGCATCCTGTAGCTGTTACAGGCTGGTTAATTTTTGTAGCACGCCGCCGGGTCATCCTTAATAATGAGAAGATGACCTGAGCGGAGGCGAAAAGTGGAAGGCGTACCGGAACAATTCTTTGACGAGAGAGACAGCGCGCGTTTTCGCCACCTGGCGCAATTGCCAGGGGTGGAGTTGTACCATGCGCATATCTCCCGTTATGCCTTCGAACCCCACACCCACGAAGCCTTTGGTATTGGCGCAATCGAAGCGGGTGCCGAACGCTTTCGTTATCGCGGTACGCAGTACGTTGCGCCTGCCAATTCCGTTGTCACCATGAACCCCGACGAACTGCATACCGGTGAGGCTGAGACCGCGGATGGCTGGCGCTATCGCATGATCTACCTTGACCCCGCGTTGCTGGAAGAGGTGACCGGTATCCGCCACTGGTGGTTTAGCGATGCTACTCGCCACGATCCCCTGCGCACAGTCAAGATTTGCCGCCTGATTCATGGACTCTGGCACACCGAGGATTCGCTGGCGCAAAAAGGGATGCTGCTGGACCTGATCGACACCTTCACACCGCTTGCACGTCACGCGCCGGTCAGTCAGGAAGGCGCTCATCGTTTTGAGCGGGTCCGTGACTATCTGCATGACAATTTTATGCACCCCCTGACGCTGGATGAGCTGGCGCAGGTGGTCTCGTTGAGCCCGTACCATTTTCAGCGTCAGTTCAAAGCCCATTTTCACGTGACACCCCACCAAATGCTGATGGCGATTCGTCTGTGGCGGGCGAAAGATTTCCTGACCCACGGGATGCCCGCCGCCGAAGTAGCCGCAGCCACCGGGCTGACTGACCAGTCACACCTCACCCGCGCCTTTACGCGTCGTTACGGCATTACCCCCGTGCGCTACCAGAAGCAGGTCGTCCGGCGCTAATGCGCAATCTCATACAATATTCCGTTCCCCTCCTTTCCTACACTGTGACGGCAAACAGAAACGTCAGGTGGAAGTATGATTAGTGGTGTGTTGTATGCCCTGCTCGCGGGGATGTTGTGGGGGCTTATTTTTGTCGGGCCGTTAATTGTGCCGGATTACCCGGCGGCATTGCAGTCAACCGGTCGTTATCTGGCGTTGGGGATAATTGCCCTGCCGCTGGCGTGGCTGGGCCGCCAGCGTTTACGGCAGTTAACGCAGAAAGACTGGCTCACCGCGCTGGCGCTGACCATGATGGGCAATCTCATCTATTACGTCTGTCTTGCCAGCGCCATTCAGCGCACCGGGGCACCGGTTTCGACGATGATCATTGGCACCCTGCCGGTTGTTATCCCGATATGTGCAAATCTGCTCTACAGCCAGCGTGACGGTAAACGCACCTGGACCAGCCTCGCCCCGGCACTGCTCTGTATTACGGCGGGACTGGCCTGCGTCAACATAGCCGAACTGCACGGCGGCCTGCCGGCGTTCTCCTGGTGGCGCTATGGCTCCGGCATTGCCCTTGCGCTGGTTTCCGTCGCCTGCTGGGCGTGGTATGCGCTGCGTAACGCCCGCTGGCTGCGGGAAAACCCGGACAAGAACCCGATGATGTGGGCAACCGCGCAGGCACTGGTGACACTCCCCGTCTCTTTACTCGGCTATGCTGCTGCCTGTCTGTGGCTGAGTGCGCAACAGCCTGATTTTGCCCAACCCTTTGGCCCGCGCCCCGCGGTGTTTCTCGGTTTGATGTTCGCGATTGCTGTGCTCTGCTCCTGGGTCGGCGCTATGTGCTGGAATGTTGCCAGTCAGCGTTTACCCACGGTTATTGTCGGGCCACTGATTGTTTTTGAAACCCTTGCGGGCCTGCTTTATACCTTCATGCTACGTCAGCAAATGCCGCCGTTGCTCACCCTCTGTGGTATCGCCCTGGTGGTTTGCGGCGTGGTCATGGCCGTACGCGCGAAGCCAGAAAAGCCTCTGGTTCAGTCAGTTTCAGACCACGGTTAATCGTGGTCTTGTTTACCCTGCCCCGAAAGGGGTATATCATCGAATAAAAGATGCATTTAAAATGCATGTTATAATTTCTGATGAGGTAACTGCTATGGCTTTCCGTGACCAATCCCTGGGTGAACTGGCGCTATCCATTCCACGTGCGTCAGCGCTGTTTCGTAAATACGATATGGATTACTGCTGCGGCGGTAAGCAGACGCTGGAGCGCGCCGCGTCCCGCAAAGAACTGGATGTTGGCATCATTGAAACCGAACTGGCAAAGCTGGCAGAGCAGCCCATCGAGAAAGACTGGCGCATCGCCGCCTTGAGCGAAATCATCGATCACATTATCGTGCGTTACCACGACCGCCACCGCGAACAACTGCCGGAGCTTATCCTGCAGGCGACCAAAGTGGAGCGCGTACATGCCGATAAACCCAACGTGCCAAAAGGGTTAACCAAATACCTGACCATGCTGCACGACGAGCTTTCCAGCCACATGATGAAAGAAGAGCGCATCCTGTTCCCGATGATTAAAGAGGGGATGGGCAGCCATGCGATGGGGCCAATCAGCGTGATGGAAAGCGAGCATGATGATGCAGGCGAACTGCTGGAAGTGATCAAGCACATTACCAATGGCGTGACGCCGCCGCCGGAAGCCTGCACCACCTGGAAAGCAATGTACAACGGTATCAATGAATTGATCGACGACCTGATGGAACACATCAGTCTGGAAAACAACGTTCTGTTTCCGCGTGCCCTCGCTGGAGAATAAGCAAAGGCGCCCCTGAGAGCGCCTGATTCATGGAAGTCTTTAGAGCCGCCTGCGCGGCTCTTTTTTATGTCTGCCGGATGCAAGGTCTACGAATACTAGCGCATACCTGCCAGGCGTTTTTTACCCACAATCAGCCAGCCCGCGCCCAGCACAATAAACCAGATTGGGGTGACGATCAGCGCCTGACGAGTGTCCTCTTCGAGCGTCAGCAACACCAGTACGAACACAAAGAACGCCATGCATACCCAGCACATCACTTTGCCAAGCGGCATTTTGTAGATGGACGCTTCATGCAGTTGCGGACGCTGTTTACGGTAGACGAGGTAAGAGCAGAGGATAATCGTCCAGACAAACATAAACAGGATGGCCGAAACGGTGGTAATCATGGTGAACGCCGCAATCGCACTTGGGTTCACGTACAGCATCACCACACCGCCCAGCAGGCAGATACAAGAGAAGGTCAGCCCTTTCGCCGGTACCGCACGTTTAGAGAGCTTACCGAACGCTTTTGGCGCCACGCCATCTTGCGCCAGGCCGAACAGCATACGGCTGGTGGAGAACACGCCGCTGTTCGCGGAAGACGCAGCAGACGTCAGCACCACAAAGTTGATAATGCTCGCTGCGGCAGGCAGGCCCACCAGAACAAACAGTTCAACAAACGGGCTCTTATCCGGCACCACGGAACTCCATGGGGTCACGGACATAATCACAATCAACGCAAACACATAGAACATAATGATGCGGATCGGAATGGAGTTAATCGCGCGCGGCAGCGACTTTTCCGGGTCTTTGGTTTCTGCCGCTGTCGTTCCGACCAGCTCAATCCCCACAAAGGCAAAGACCGCGATCTGGAAACCGGCAAAGAAGCCGCTGATGCCTTTCGGGAACCAGCCGCCGTCATTCCACAAATGCGCAACAGAGGCTTCGACCCCGGTCGGCGATTTGAAACTGGTCAGCACCATCACCAGACCAACAACAATCAGCGCCACAATGGCGACGATTTTGATCATCGCGAACCAGAACTCCATCTCGCCGAACATTTTTACGGTGGCAAGGTTCAGGCTCAGCAGCACCAGGACAATGGTCAACGCCACTATCCAGTCGGATAATCCAGGGAACCAGAATTGTGCGTAAGCGGTGATCGCCACCACATCGGCCATCCCGGTGACTACCCAGCAGAACCAGTATGTCCAGCCGGTAAAATACCCCGCCCACGGTCCGAGCAGGTCGGCGGCGAAGTCGCTAAAAGATTTGTACTCAAGGTTCGACAGCAGCAACTCACCCATCGCACGCATGACGAAAAACAGCATGAACCCGATGATCATATAGACAAAAATGATCGACGGTCCTGCAAGGCTGATGGTTTTCCCGGAGCCCATAAACAGCCCGGTACCGATGGCACCACCTATAGCGATTAGCTGAATATGACGGTTTGTAAGATTGCGCCGTAGCGATTGTTCAGTCGAAGCCTCTTCGTCAGCCACGACTTTTGCCTGATCTACCATGTTTATATCCTGTCTGTGTTGTTGAGGCTCTTCTGGCCTTTAATTGCATACTTCGCCCATTCGCGGACGCAACGATATTAGGTAAGAATGGGTAGGATGAATACTCTGAATTAAAAGAGATGTTAAATATTTGTTTAAAGTGAGCAGCATATCACTCAAATTAGGGGATGGAGTTCACAAAAATACACCGCAATGCGCGCATAGCAAGATAAAGTATCGAAACTAATTCATTTAATGAATGATTCACGCAACATCGTCTTCCTCTCCCCTGACGAGGAGAGGAAAACATCGGGAAGATTACAGGATTTCCAGTAATTCCACTTCGAATACCAGGGTGCTGAATGGCGGGATGGACGCGCCCGCGCCACGCTCGCCGTAGGCCAGTTCGTGCGGAATCGTCAGTTCCCATTTGGAGCCAACCGGCATCAGCGTCAGCGCTTCGATCCAGCCGCCAATCACGCCGTTTACCGGGAATTCAGCCGGTTCGCCACGCGCGACGGAGCTGTCGAACACGGTACCGTCGATCAGTTTACCGGTGTAGTGAACGCGAACACGGTCAGTACGCGCCGGGATAGCGCCTTCGCCCTGATTGATAACGCGGAACTGCAAACCAGACTCCGTGCTGTTCACACCCTCTTTCTCACGGTTTTCGTCCAGATATTTCACGCCTTCTGCCGCCATCTCTTCAAAGCGCGCACGACGCACTGCGTCCGCACGTTCGTGGATTTCACGCAGCGCACGATGAACAACATCCACCGGCACAGCCGGTTGTTTACCTGCCAGGGCGTCAGCAATACCGGCGACCAGCGCTTCCGGCAACAGCCCCTGTAAGCCGGAGTCGCTAAGCTGCTGCCCTACCTGCAAACCAATGCCATAGCTGGCCTGCGCTTCGATCGTGTCAAACGTTGGGGTTGTCATGGGTTTTCCTTTCATCACTTTTTAAGGTAGCGCGCAGCATAACAGCCACGCCGCAGCGGGTAAAACTTTGTCGTAGTAAAGATGACAAATCGCAGAGAAACAGAAACAATACTCCCGGTAAGATAATTCTCATTATGATGTCACGAGACAATGCATCACACAGCCAATCAGGTAGTTAGCCATCTATACTCAACGAGACAGGATAAATAATGACGCGGAGCAGGAGGAAAGCCATGCCCGGGCGATTTGAACTGAAACCTACCCTGGCGAAAATCTGGCACGCCCCGGATCATTTTCGCATTCTGGACCCGCTTCCGCCGATGCACCGTCGTGGGCTGATCCTTGCGGCGTTGTTGGTTATTATCGGTTTCCTGCTGCCCACCCCGAAAGAGACGGTGACGCCTCCCGCCTCTGTCGGGCGCGAAGCCCAACTGAATCTTCAGTCACAATCCCAGCCGCAGACACAATCGCAGCCTTCACAACCGCTGGTGACGTCACAGCCGGTGCAAAACCAGCAACCTGCTCCTGTCCTTAACGAGGAGCCGCAGGCCGTGCAGGAGCCGATACAACAGGAGCGTCCGGTCGCCGAACACTCTGCCCCTGCAGCCTCTTCCGCTGGCGGTATTGAGCAGCAGTGGCGCACCTACCGTGTCGAACAGGGCAAAACGCTGGCCCAGGTTTTCCGTGACCACAATTTGCCGCCAACCGATGTCTATGCCATGGCAAAAGTAGAAGGCGAAGGCAAACCGCTCAGCACCCTGCAAAGCGGCCAGATGGTGAAAATTCGTCAGAACGCGAATGGCGTAGTAACCGGGTTGACGATTGAAAATGGCAGCGGCCAGTCTGTCTTGTTCACTCGCCAGCAGGACGGTAGTTTTATCCGGGCACGATAAGCCTCCTGGCCGGGTGAGCAATAACGCTACCCGGCCAGAAGTTAATCGGCTTTTCGGGAGACCTTGTTCACCCACCAGATGCCGGAGCACACCAGCATCAACGCAATCGCGTATTTGAGTTCGATAATATTCTCGCCCAGAAAAATAGCCGACAATAACGCACCTGAGACCGGGATTAAGAAGTTAAACGGCGCAATCATCCCCACCCGATTGTACTTGAGCAGAATGCTCCACAGCGCAAACGCAACCGAGGAGAGCAGCGTCAGGTAGCCAAGAATCGCCACCGAGGAAGGGCCATGCACGGTAAGCTCGCCGCCAAAAACATATCCGCCGACCGCGAGCACGACGCCACCAAACCCCAGTTGATAACCCGTCATTACCAACGGATCGACCGTTTGCGAGATCCGCTTACCATATAGCGTCGATGCCGAGAGAATAAACGCCGCCAGAACCACAAAGCCATCCCCCATCAGGCTAAAGCTGAACTCCATCAGGCCACTATTGAGGTTAACCACCATGACGCCAGCAAACCCCAGAACGCAGCCAAGGGTTTTGTTATAGCTCAGTTTGTCATTCTGGTAGATAAAGTGGGCCAGCAGCACGCTAAAGAAGGTGCCTGTCGCATTCATAATTGAACCTTTTACCCCAGTGGTGAAGGCCAGACCAATATAGAAGAAGACGTACTGGAGTGAGGTTTGCGTGACCCCGAGCAGTGCCAGTTGGCCACACTGATGGAAAGAGAGGCGAGCCAGCGGGCGGCGGCGCTGCGCCAGCGCAAGCAGTAATAACAGTAGCCCTGCGAAGAAGAAGCGATAGCCAGCAAAGACGATTTTCGAAGGGATATCATCCACGTCAATCTGGAAAATCTCATAACCGCTTTTAATCGCCGGGTAGGCGCTTCCCCATAATAAACAACAGAATGCTGCTCCTGCATACGCCGCATTTTTACGGGCAAAGAGCGGCGGCTGGTGTATCGTTTCCATACATTCACCAATTTAAAATAACGTTTTATTTTTTAATTATTGCGGAATAGCCAGGAAATGGAAACAGATATGCGAAAACAGAGATCAGGTTGTGAGCTCGAAGGGATAAAAAGGAAAAACCAGAGGGATAAAAAGCAAAACGCCGGCACAAGGCCGGCGTTTTTACGCAACGTCAGAAGCTAATTACTCAGCAACAACGTTAACGATCAGTTTAGCGAATACTTCGCTGTGAACCTGGAAGTCCACTTCGTGCTCACCAGTGGTACGCAGAACGCCGTTCGGCAGACGAACTTCGCTCTTAGCCACTTCAACGCCAGCTGCAGTTACAGCGTCAGCGATGTCGCGGGTACCGATGGAACCGAACAGTTTACCTTCGTCGCCAGATTTGGAAGCGATGGTTACAGTGCCCAGTGCGTTGATTGCTTCAGCGCGAGCGTTAGCAGCCGCCAGAACGTCAGCCAGTTTGGCTTCCAGTTCAGCGCGACGAGCTTCGAAAAACTCAACGTTTTTCTTGGTAGCCGGAACAGCTTTACCCTGTGGAACCAGGAAGTTACGAGCGTAGCCCGCTTTAACGTTTACCTGATCACCCAGGCTGCCCAGGTTTGCTACTTTATCAAGCAGAATAACTTGCATTACCTTATCCTCTTAAAGTCGTATTAATGGACCGTGCCCGATTACTGATGACGATCAGTGTACGGCAGCAGAGACAGGTAGCGAGCGCGTTTGATAGCGCGAGCCAGCTGACGCTGGTATTTTGCACGAGTACCGGTGATACGGCTTGGGACAATCTTACCGCTTTCGGTGATGTAGTTTTTCAGCGTAGCGATATCTTTATAGTCGATCTCTTGAACGCCTTCCGCGGTGAAACGGCAGAACTTGCGACGACGGAAATAACGTGCCATATGGCTAGTCTCCAGAATCTATCAATTCAATCTGCTCGGCATGCAGAACCATTTTAGTCAGACCGTTCTTTGCCTTGTGGCAAGAGATGAACCCCTGAACGGTTACTGCGCTACCGACCGTTATACTGTGAGTAATGGCCTGGTTTTCGTGTCCGCTAATGATAACGGGCATTTGGCACCACGCCTGCCGGTGAAACCCGGCTTCCTCCTGCACAGAACGGTGCTCAAGCACGAACTGGCAGTGAGGAATTCCTGATGGGCTGACCTTTCGAAGGGGGGTCCTGCACACGGTGCCGGACAACACCAGACGGTTGGTCATCAGAAATTACTCTTCAGAATCCCCAGCATCTGCATCATCTGCGGTTTCGTTTGCGAAATCATCGCGACGCTCACGGCGCTCGTCTTTCGCTTTAACCATCGGAGATGCTTCGGTAACAGCGTGTTTAGTACGCATTACCATGCTACGGATAACGGCATCGTTGAAGCGGAAGTTTGTTTCCAGCTCATCGATAACTTCCTGCGGAGCTTCAACGTTCAGCAGAACGTAGTGTGCTTTGTGCAGTTTGTTGATCGGGTAAGCCAGCTGACGGCGGCCCCAGTCTTCCAGACGGTGGATCGTACCTTCTGCTGCAGTGATTGCACCAGTGTAACGTTCGATCATGCCCGGAACCTGTTCGCTCTGGTCAGGATGGACCATAAAAACGATTTCGTAATGACGCATCGAATTGCTCCTTACGGATTATTCAGCCTCCTGTCTGGGTCAGCCGCGGCCCATGGAGGCAAGGAACGTGATTAAAGGGCGGCTGAAAAATTGACGCGTCATAATACTTATCTCGCCCCCCAAACTCAAGCTGATTGCACAAATAATTCGCACTAAGCGCAAAGCCGCTTCACAGAGCGGGATTAGAATTAGACAAAATGGATACGGCAATTTTTTGAACGACAGCATCAGAAATGGTCGCGATACGTTCTGGCGGGAAAGCGTAAACTTTAAATACACCCCAATGACACGGGAGGAAAGATGTTCTGAAGGTCACAACATAAGCAGTAATGGAGCACAATATTATGAAAAACATCGCAATCTTACTCACAGCGCTACTCCTTAGCGCCAATGCGGCGGCAGCCATCAAAATTGACGGGCGGCAAGCCAAAAACATGGATGATGTGCAGAGCTTAGGCGTTATCTACATTAATCATAACATCGCCACTGAAAGCGAAGCGGATCAAGCACTCAAAGTCGAAACTGACGCGAAGGGTGCGAAGTATTATCACCCGGTCTTACTTCGGGAGCCGGGCAGCAATGGCCTTATTCACGCCAGCGCTGACATTTATCGCTAGTACACACAGACCAGTTACCCTTGCCATTATTAATCGCCCTCTTCCATGAGGGCTTTTTTTTGCACATCATTAAATGATAATTATTTGTACAGTATGCTTATCAAAACCGCAGGCCGCTGATCTAATAGCATCTTAATAACCTGATTATCCGGAGCGATATCGTGTTTGTGCGTTTTGCAACCCTGGGCCGTATCCCGCAAGGCGTTTGGGTGCTCGGCGGCGTAAGTCTGTTAATGGATGTCTCGTCCGAGATGATCCACAGCCTGTTACCTCTCTTTATGGCGACCACATTAGGTGCCAGCGTCATTGTCATTGGCCTGATCGAAGGGATGGCAGAGGCAACTGCGCTTATCATTAAAGTGTTTTCCGGCGTACTCAGCGACTATCTGGGTAAACGCAAAGGACTAGCCCTGCTGGGATATGGCATGGGTGCGCTTAGCAAACCGCTGTTTGCCCTGGCTTCCTCCTCCGGCCTGGTATTCGGCGCGCGAATGATTGACCGCGTTGGCAAGGGGATCCGTGGGGCACCTCGCGACGCGCTGGTTGCCGATGTGACGCCCCCCGACATTCGCGGTGCCGCATTTGGCCTGCGCCAGTCGCTGGACACAATCGGTGCTTTCCTTGGTCCGCTGCTGGCCGTGGCGCTGATGTTTCTGTGGGACAATGATTTCCAGTCCATCTTCTGGGTGGCAGTGCTCCCAGGCACACTGGCTATCGCTCTGCTCTATTTCGGGCTTGATGAACCCAAAACGCCCATTATCAAAAAGCGCACCAACCCGCTCACCCGTGAGAACCTGAAAAAACTCAGTAGCGCTTACTGGTGGGTCGTTGGACTGGGCAGCGCCTTTACCCTCGCCCGTTTTAGTGAAGCCTTTCTGGTACTACGCGCACAGCAGATGGAGATTCCACTGTTTGCCATTCCGCTGGTAATGGTCGCAATGAACCTGGTGTACGGTCTGATGGCCTACCCCTTTGGTAAACTGTCCGACGGCATGAGCCACAGTAAAATGCTGCAGGCAGGCCTGCTGGTGCTGATTGTCGCCGATCTGGTACTGGCGTTAAGCCACCACTGGAGCACGTTACTGCTCGGCGTTGCCCTGTGGGGTATCCATATGGGAATGACCCAGGGCCTGCTGGCGGCGATGATCGCCCATACCGCGCCAGCAGAACTGCGCGGCACCGCGTTTGGCATGTTTAACCTCATGAGCGGCATCGCTCTGCTGTTGGCCAGCGCCGGGGCCGGTATTTTGTGGGAAACCCTGGGCGCAGCATCAACATTTTATGCAGGTGCCGTGATCTGCCTGATTACGCTAGCAGGGATGCGCTGCATACCGTCAGCCTATCGTCAGGCATAAAAAGGCTCCGGAATCAGACCAGTAACATCCCGAAGGCGTACACATTCCGGAGCATAATTTTCTAATAGTCCGCACGAAGCATAGCTGATGCCGGGGAAACTCCTGCGGTGCTGCGCCTGGCCGGAACTCTAGTCACTGCCCGTAATAGGCATTTGGGCCGTGCTTACGCATAAAGTGTTTATTCATCAGATAATCATCAATCGGCTTTAACGCCGGGTTGATACCTCGGGCAATCCACGCCATCCGGGCAACCTCTTCCATGACCACCGCATTATGAACGGCGTCGGCGGCATTTTTCCCCCATGCAAACGGACCGTGTTGGTAGACCACCATTCCCGGCGTATGCAATGGGTTATTGTTGCCCAGCGTCTCGACAATCACCTTACCAGTGTTGAGTTCATACTCTTCCCGTACCTCCTCTTCAGAGAGCGCACGGGTACAGGGAATATCGCCAAAGAAATAATCTGCATGGGTGGTGCCAAGCGCAGGAATGGCCAGACCCGCCTGCGCCCAGGCTGTGGCATGCGTGGAATGGGTATGCACAACACCGCCAAGCTGAGGGTAGCGTCGGTACAACTCAAGGTGTGTTGCGGTATCGGAAGACGGGCGCCACTGCCCTTCCACCCTGTTGCCCTGTAAATCCACCACGACCATGTCATCTGGTTTCATGTTCTCGTAGGCAATACCGCTGGGTTTAATCACCACCAGCCCGCGTTCACGATCAATAGCGCTGACATTTCCCCAGGTAAAGGTCACTAATTCATAGCGCGGCAAATCCATATTGGCGTCAAACACCTGCTGCTTAAGCTCTTGCATTATGCCGCCTCCACCAAACCCGCGTTTGCCATACGCGCTTTCACCCAGTCGCGCGCTTTTAGCACCTCTGCCGCCGGATCTTCTGCCGTCTCGCTCCACATCTCGATCAAGTACGGACCACAGTAGCCGCTCTCTTTGAGCGTGGCGAAACAGCGTTCAAAATCCACTACGCCGGTGCCAAAGGGGACGTTTTTAAAAACGCCGGGGCGCGTGTCTTTGACATGAACCGCCACGATATGGCCGACGCCCGCCAGCAGTTCCATCTGCACGTCGTTATCCCAGGCTGAAAGATTGCCGATATCCGGGTAGAGCTGAAACCATGGGTTATTAAGGTAGTGCGCGTACCCCAGCGCTTTGCTGATCGAATTCATCAGCGGGTAATCCATAATTTCCATCGCCAGGGTTACCTGTGCGCGGCTGGCCATTTCCACGCTCTCTTTGAGTCCGTCACGAAAGCGGCGGCGCGTCTCATCATTCGCCTGCTGGTAGTAAACGTCATAACCAGCGAGTTGAATCACCCGGATACCGGTATCCTGCGCAAACCGGATAGCCTTGCGCATGATCTCCAGCCCCTGGTTACGTACCGCGTCATCTTCGCTGCCCAGCGGAAAACGCCGGTGCGCGCTCAGACACATTGAAGGAACGCGAACGCCTGTTTCCGCTATCGCAGCTACCAGTGCCAGACGCTGCTCAGGGTTCCAGTCGAGGCGGGCCAGACGGGTATCCGTTTCATCTACCGACATTTCGACAAAATCAAAACCCAGCGTTTTCGCCAGTCGCAACCGTTCCAGCCAGCACTCCCCGGCAGGGAGTGCTTTTTCGTAGATACCCAGCGGGATCTGTTTTGACAACATACCCGCTCCTTAGCCCCACAACTGAGCAATTGAGCGCTTGAACTGACGCGCCGCTTCAACCGGATCTGCGGCGTCGCGGATACTGCGCCCGGCAATAAAGACGTGAATGGGAATGCCCTTGAACAGCGGCAAATCCTCCAGCGCCAGTCCGCCGGTAACCGTCACCTTAAAGCCCATTTCGGCCAGTTTTTTCACCGCGCTGATATCCGCCTCACCCCATGCGACCCCTGCCGCCTGCGCATCACGGCTGCGGTGATAAACGACTTGTTGAATGCCTGCATCGCGCCACTGCTGCGCCTGTTGCCACGTCCAGTAACCGGTCAGTTCAATCTGCACGTCGCCGTTAAACTCTTTCGCTACATCCAGCGCGCCTTTCGCGGTGTTAATATCGGCGCAACAGATTACGGTCACCCAGTCGGCATTGGCTTCAAAGCACATTCTTGAAAGGATTTTCCCGGCATCGGCAATTTTGGCGTCGGCCAGTACGATTTTGTGAGGATACAGCGCCTTAAGATCGCGAACAGCCCGAACGCCCTCGCCAACACATAAAATGGTCCCAACCTCAATAATATCCACTTCTTCGGCAATTAAGCGGGTGGTTGCATAAGCGTGTGACAGCGTCTGGTTATCCAGGGCTACCTGCAACATCGGTAAATCAGACATGTTTTTTTGCTCCTTATACAGACGCCGCCGTGGCGCTATCAATTAAATCCAGTACCTGCTGCGCCGTGCGACAGGCGCGTAAACGGTCAAAATTCGCTTCATCTTCAAACAGGTTGACGATTTGCATGATGCCGTCTTCCTGATGCGTACGCGCATCCACTGCCGCCAGAGTGATAAGGATGTCGACCGGGTCGTTGTCCTCGTGATTAAAAACCAGCGGTGTTTTGAGGGTCACCAGCGCAAAGCCATTTTTCTTCACCCCTTCTTCCGGGCGGCCATGGGGCATGGCAAGCCCCGGGGCAATCACGAAGTACGGTCCAAACCGTTCCACACCGTCCAGAATGGCCTGGTAGTAACGCGGTTCAACAACCTCAGCCCCTACCAGCAGATCCACGCCAAGCTTCACCGCCTCCTGCCACGTACTGGCCTCTGCCTGCAAGCGAATCGCATTGTTCTCCGCCAGCGAGTCACGTAATTTCATAGTGAGTCCTTATTTCACATCCTGTGCAAAATGGGCGTTGATGACTTCCATTAGCTTCGGACCAAAATCAGCGGCAGAGAGCATATTGCGTACCCCGACCACGTATTTATTACCGGAGACTTCGATTTCACTGGCGACATGGGTAGAAGCAATGATGATGTCCGCCCCGCTCAGCTCACTTTTGTATTCCCCCACCGCGCAGCTGTTCACCGTATGGTCGACCTTTTGTTGCGTCAAAAACTGGTCAACTTTCATTTTCATGATCATGGAACTACCTTGCCCACAACCACACACAGCCAGAATACGTACGGTCATAATCAAACTCCTTTTTAAACAGAGTGTTCTGTCAGTTGTTTTTCCGCGTCTTCCTCAGCACGCAGGGCGCGACCGGCAAAGAACATGTAAGCCAGCGCAATCAAAATCATCACAGCCATAAACGCGATCCCCACGGAGGCAAAGCCTTGCATCATTGGCGGTGCCAGGATGGACCAGTCAGCCATTCCCATCCATGCGCTCATTCCCGTCAGTTTTACCGCCCAGACACAGCCAAAAATTTCGATCATGCCCATCACCAGGCAAATCTTGATGGCGGCACGCCAGCCGCCGAAGTGGTTGGCAAAGACGCCAATGGTGGCGTTGGAGAAAAACATCGGGATAAAGCCAGGAATGATGAGAATGGAGGAGCCGCAGGCAATCAGGATGCCGACCGCAATCAACTGGCCGATAGTCCCCCACATAAAGCCCCAGACCACCGCGTTCGGCGCGAAGCTATAAATCGCCGCACAGTCAATCGCCAGCACAGCCCCCGGAATCAAGCGCTGAGAAATACCGTTGAAGGCTTCGGAAAGCTCGGCGACAAACATACGCACGCCCTGGACGATAATGAAAATCGCCACTGCAAACTGGAAGCCGGTTTGCAGGATATAGACCGTCCAGTGAGTTTTCCCCGCCATCGCCTGAACGGTATCAAGGCCAAAAGAGAGCAGAATCGCGCCGAAGAAAACCGTCATGACAATGGCGGTAGAGACGATGTTGTCATGGAAGATATTCAGCCAGCCCGGCAGTTTCAGATCTTCAACGCTTTCCTCTTTTTTCCCAAGGTACGGCGCGATTTTGTAAGCGATCCAGGAGGCGAACTGCTGCTGGTGACCGATAGAGAAACCGCAATTATCTGTCACTTCCTGTGTTGGTTTGTACATCATATTGGAGGTAATGCCCCAATAGAGTGAAACCAGCACGGCGGCACAGATAATGGTGGTCCACATGGAGTAACCGAGAATAAAGAAGAACACCGCAATCAGACCGGCCTGCTGGAACATGATATGCCCGGTCAGCATGATGGTGCGAATGCCAGTAATACGCCGCAGCAGGACGTAAGTAATGTTTAGCGCCAGGGCCAGCAGTACCGCATAACCCACCCAACTGTACGCGTCGCCCATACGTTCAATGGTCGCCATCATTGACGCGTAGGTGTCAGAAATCGCACCGTTGATGCCGTATACGTCAGACATTTTGGCAACCACCGGTTTAAACGTGCTGGTCAGGATCCCCGACCCCGCCTGCAGCAACATAAAGCCGATGATCGTTTTGATCGTGCCTTTAACGATAACGCTGACACTTTTTCTCAACAGGATATAGCCAATACAGGTCACGATCCCCAGCAGCAACGGGGCATTGGTCATCACCTGATTAAAAAAGACAGTGAAGACGTTGTAGAGAATCTCCATAACTCGCTCCAGTAAGAAAATGGCTGCATTTGTGCAACGCAGCACAAGGTGAAAACACTCTACCAATCATAAATAATCACAAAAAGATTGTTTTTGATTAATTGTGATGCATCACGCAATTTATTTCCCCATTCTCATTACACATACATATCCAGTACAAGAAGCCGCAAAACAATTTATTAAATTCATATAGTTAATAAAAATAGCAAAGAAATCAGCATGCAAAGCGTATCGTAGCAACACAATCACAATGCGATTTAACACGCCAAACCCTGTTGCGATCATGATGAAACTGTGAAAATATAAATCACAAGTTATCACAATATGATTTATTTTGATTAAACAGGTAAGGAGCGACACCATGAGTAAGATTGAAACCATTACCCGGGAATCATGGATTCTGAGCACTTTTCCCGAGTGGGGAAGCTGGCTTAATGAGGAAATTGAGCAGGAACGTGTCGCTCCCGGCACCTTTGCTATGTGGTGGCTGGGCTGTACCGGTATCTGGCTGAAATCAGAAGGAGGTACCAATGTGTGCGTCGATTTCTGGTGCGGTACGGGCAAGCAGAGCCACGGTAACCCATTGATGAAAAAAGGGCATCAGATGCAGCGCATGGCAGGTGTTGAAAAACTGCAGCCAAACCTGCGCACCACGCCGTTCGTGCTGGATCCGTTCGCTATTCGTCAGGTCGATGCCATCCTCGCCACTCACGATCACAATGATCATATTGATGTAAACGTCGCCGCTGCTGTCATGAAAAACTGTGCCGGTGATGTCCCCTTCATCGGCCCACAGACCTGCGTCGATTTATGGATTGGCTGGGGTGTACCAAAGTCACGCTGTATCGTCGTCAAACCGGGTGATGTCGTTCGCGTAAAAGACATTGAAATTCATGCACTTGATGCGTTCGATCGCACCGCGTTAATTACCCTGCCTGCAGAGCAAAAAGCGGCTGGCGTACTGCCTGACGGCATGGATCAGCGTGCAGTTAACTACCTCTTTAAAACTCCCGGCGGTACGCTATACCACAGCGGTGACTCGCACTATTCCAACTACTATGCGAAACATGGCAACAAGTACCAAATTGATGTGGCATTGGGTTCTTACGGCGAGAACCCGCGCGGCATTACCGACAAAATGACCAGCGCCGACATACTGCGTATGGCGGAAGCGCTAAATACAAAAGTCGTGATCCCATTCCACCACGATATCTGGTCTAATTTTCAGGCCGATCCACAAGAGATTCGTGTTCTGTGGAACATGAAAAAAGACCGCTTACAGTATGGCTTTAAGCCTTATATCTGGCAGGTGGGCGGGAAATTTACCTGGCCTGTGGATAAAGATAATTTCGAGTATCACTACCCACGTGGTTTTGATGATTGCTTTACTATCGAGCCCGATTTACCGTTTAAGTCCTTCCTCTAAAAGCTGGAGCGGGTGCCGTTGTACCCGCTTTTATCATCAGTATCGCGCACTTATCTTTAGTAATTTCAGGCTATTTCAAATATCATCTTTTCACATCATTAATCATCGGAATAGCTCATGACGGAAGCGCAACGACATCAAATACTGCTGGATCAACTGTCGCAGACGGGCTTTATTACGGTTGAAGAAGTGATCGCCAGCCTGGGCGTATCTCCTGCAACCGCACGTCGCGATATCAACAAGCTGGATGAAAGTGGCAAACTTAAGAAGGTGCGTAACGGCGCCGAAGCCATCAGCCAGCAGCGTCCGCGCTGGTCGCCGATGAATATCCATGAGGCACTGCACCACGATGAAAAAGTACGTATCGCCAGAGCCGCATCACAGCTCGTTAGCGCTGGTGAAAGCGTAGTGATCAACTGTGGATCAACTGCCTTCCTGTTGGGCCGTGAAATCTGCGGTAAACCGGTACAAATCATCACTAACTACCTACCGCTCGCCAATTACCTCATCGAACAAGAACACGAAAGCGTGGTCATTATGGGCGGACAGTACAACAAGACGCAGTCCATCACCCTGAGCCCGCAAAGCAGTGAAAATAGCCTCTATGCCGGTCACTGGATGTTTACCAGCGGCAAAGGGCTGACGGCAGAAGGTCTTTATAAAACCGACATGCTGACGGCCATGGCCGAACAGAAAATGCTGAACATGGTGGGAAAACTGGTCGTTCTGGTAGATAGCAGCAAAGTCGGTGAGCGTGCGGGTATGCTGTTCAGTAACGCCGATCAAATCGATTTGGTGATCACCGGAAAACAGGCCAACCCCGAAATCCTCAAAAAACTTGAGGATCAGGGAGTTAAAGTGATGCGCGTGTAGTTAAAGATGCTCGGTGAAAAAGCGGACGGTGGCCGTCAGGGCGGTGGGTGTTATGCGATGTTTTACGCCTGCTTCCCACAGGCAGGTTAACTGCTCGTCCAGACGTGCAGCTGCCAACGCCTGCTGCAGACGTAATGTTTCGGCTGCGGGTACCACATCGTCCTCCTCCCCATGCCAGAGAAAAAGTGGACGGTTGGCAAGCTGTGCTAATTGCCCGCTGATATCCCATTTTGCTAACGGCGCGACAATCGCATCAAACGCCGCCTGCTCTTCCGGTGTTGTCACCTCCAGCGGAGGAAAAAGGGAATTCGCCAGGGTGGAGAAATAGCCAGAACCCATCAGGCAGGCAACGCTTCGGACCTCCGGAAACTGCGTCATAATACCGAGCGCCGTCATGCCGCCCATCGATGCGCCCCCTACGCCCAGCCTCTGATTGTCGATCAATCCCTGCTGATACAGTGCCGCTTTCAGCGCCGCAAACTCCGTAAAATTACCCTGCAAAATTTGCCAGAAACGCTGTAGCCGCCGCGTTTCATCACCGTCAAACCGGGCTCCATGCTCCGGCGCGTCAGGCATAACGACCCGAAACCCTGCCTGAGCCAGCGCCACGGCAAAATAGCTATAAACCAGCTTGGAGGAGGTAAATCCGTGGTAAAAAACAATACAGGGTAATGGCTGTGCCTCTTTTCCCGCCGGGAACGCGTGTAATGCTTCAATCCCGGCAAAATGCCGTACATCGAGTTCTATCATTAGCCTCTCCTTGATCTATAGTGCTGGTATGCCATCACGCCTTCGAAGGTGCAAGTCAACGTTCGCATATCAAGTGTTAGCATTGTGATAAAGATGCTGCGCCGATCGCATTTTCATTCGAAACTTATGTTGGCAATAGCAAAATTGGGAACATTCCCCTCTTGCCTGTTTATTATGGAACTACACTATGGCTATCAGGAAACATGAAAATATGATGCGCTGGTTTCTCCCCCTTGTTATGGCGCTGTTTTTGAGTGGATGTAGCGTGCTGGAAGGTAAACCACAGTCCGCCCCGCCCGTCAGCGATCATCCGCAGGAGATAAGTCGTAATCAGACGCAAAACCTGCATGAAATGGGTGCATTTAGCGTATCGGTGCTGGGTTCGCCTATGGACGTTGAAGACGAAATAAAAGCCAGAGCTACCGCTGAAAAAGCGGATTACTACGTCATTCTGATGATGGATGACACGGTCATTCCAGGCCGCTGGTATGCAAGGGCTATGTTGTATCGTCATTAAGTAAACGTCTGGGTTTAAGGAAGATTTACACTGCTTTGCGTCCTTTTATGTTTGCCTGTGCACAATGGAATGTATGGAATTTTCGCGCGATGGAGTGCCCTGGAAAAAATCGGGGTAACGTGGAATGGAGCTGATATGAAACGATCTCTTGCCTTAAACTCACTGTTGCTTTCTACAGGCTTAGCCAGCATAACAGCGCAGCCAGCAGAGTTCGCGAGCGCTGACTGCGTCACCGGGCTGAATGAAATTGGCCTGATTTCTGTCAACAACGTTTCCGGAAGTCCACAGGATGTGGAGCGTGTCATCGCGCTGAAGGCTGACGAACAGGGAGCATCCTGGTACCGTATTATTCAGATGCAGGAAGAACAACGGGCAGATAACTGGCGGGTGCAGGCCATACTTTATGCCTGACATGCCATATACCCGAAAAGCCACTTTTAGAGTGGCTTTTTTCTTTACCTCATTGTTAACAATGAGTTACGAAAACAAAACTTTTTAGTAACATTTAGTTACATTGACACATTAAATGTTATCGAATAATTGCCGTTGAAGGTGCTGACATTCTTTTCAGCGGATATTTTATGAGCGCCTTTTTTAGTCGCATTGGACTCGGCACCAAACTTTCTCTTCTAACGGGCACAAGCGTAGCCGTGCTTTTTCTGGTTTTCACCTTTCTGTTAAGCAATAAAGCCAGCCAACAACTGGAAACGCTGGCGGTGGAAGATCTCCATAACCAGTCCACGGGCGTTCAGGATATGGTAGAAATGTTTAACAGCAGCCTGAGCGAAGAGGTTGAAAGCTATACCCGTCTGTTCAGCAGTTTTTTGCCTCAACCTGTGACCATCGATCAGGCGCAACGCCGTGAAATTAACAGTATTAGCGTTCCCTTGCTAAAAGGGGGCGACAGTGACCTTCATGAAAACAATGCCATTGTTGATGATTTTCTTACCCGCACCGGGGCTATCGCCACGCTGTTTGTGCGCAGTGGCGATGACTTTGTGCGCGTTGCTACCTCGTTACGTAAAGAGAATGGCGATCGTGCGATAGGTACGAAACTGGACAAAGCCAGCCCGGCTTTTGCTCCGGCGTTGAAAGGCGAAACCTACCGTGGGCTGGCCTTATTATTCGGTAAGCGCTACATCACGCAATACCAGCCGGTAAAAGATAACAACGGCAATACCATAGCCATCTTATTTGTCGGCGTGGACATCACCCACTCATGGGAGATCATGCGCAGTAAGATCCTCGGACGCCAGCTTGGTGATAGCGGCCATTTCTACGTACTGGATCGTAATAATGGTAAGAACTACGGTAATTACCTGTTCCACCCCAGCGAGGAGGGTAAACGCCCGCAGTGGGATGAGCGCGATCTGAATACCGTTCTGCAACAGACTACCGGTACGCTGGAACAGCAGCGCCCCGATGGCCATCGACAAATGCTCTCATGGATAACTGTGCCCGGCTGGAACTGGACGGTGGTGGGCGAAGTCGACAAGGCGGCATTACTCAATGATGTCAACACGCTACGCAATCAGTTCCTGATAGCCGGGCTGGTTCTCTCTTTGCTGTTTGCCGCACTGTTTGTGGTGATTGTCCGCCGCTGGCTGACACGCCCTCTTCGTGATGCCATTGGCCTGGCCAGCCGCTATGCGTCGGGCGATCTGCGGGCCAGTCTGGAAGTCAAACGTCAGGACGAAGTGGGGCAACTCATGGATGCCATCAACGGGATCGGCAATGGCTTGCATACCATTGTTTTACAAGTGCGTAAATCTGCCAGTGATATTCACCACGGCACCAATGCGCTTGCCGCCGACAGCACTGAAATCAGCGAGCAAATTAACAAGCAGGCCAGTAGCGTCGAGGAGACCTCAGCCAGCATGGAGCAACTTGCGGCGACACTACAGCAGAATGCCGCCAATATGGAAGAGATGCAGTCGCTGGTGAATGAAACCGCCCGGGAAGTACAAAAGGGTGGCATAACCGTCGAAGAAGCGGTTGCCACCATGGACGCGATTCGTACCGCCTCTCAGCGAATTGCCGACATCACCCATGTGATTGAATCTATCGCCTTCCAGACCAATATCCTGGCGCTTAACGCTGCGGTTGAAGCCGCTCGCGCCGGGGAACATGGTAAAGGATTTGCCGTCGTGGCCCAGGAAGTACGAGCGCTCGCAGCCCGCAGCGCCAATGCGGTAAAAGAGATCGATGAACTGACCAGCGATACGCTCAAAAAAGTCCATGAGGGACATACGTTATCCAACAATACCCGGCAGGCAATGGGCTCTATCACCGCGCATATGAACCACATTAACCAGTTGGTTAACGAGATTAACAACGCCTCTCATGAGCAGTCGGCAGGGATTAATCAGGTCAATATCGCCATGACGCATATTGGTGAAGCCACGCATATTAACGCAGGACGGGTTTCGCGCAGTGAGCAAACCGCTGGCGCGCTGCGCGAAAAAGGGGCGCATCTGACGGAGGTGGTCCGCCTGTTCAGCCTCAAAACGGACTAACCGGCACCGCCCGTGGCACGCAGCAGCAGGTCACTTTGAACCTGCTCAGCCACAACAGACGCGCCACGTATATCCAGCATCATCCGGCACCAGGCTTGTGCTATTGACGGGGGAGCGAACTGCAACAATTGCGCCCCCGTCGCCAGCAGATACAGTTGCCGGGTAATTTCCCGCCCTTGCGCCTCAAGAGGTTTACGCAACTGTTGCTGTAACTGACGCCATGCACGATCAAAATGCCTGTCCTGACCTTTGACCGCGCCAAACACATCGTGCAACAACTCACTGATGCCCTGCTGTTTAGCCAGCACGCGTAAAACATCAAGACACATAATATTGCCGGAGCCCTCCCAGATACTGTTCACCGGCATTTCCCGGTAAAGCCGGGGAAGCTCGCTCTCCTCGCAATAGCCAATGCCGCCCAGCACTTCCATGGCTTCGGCAACAAAGGGCATACCCGCTTTGCAGACCGCGAATTTCGCAACGGGGGTAAACAGCCGTGCCCAAAGCGTCTCTTCCGGCTTAGTGCGACCATCCCAGGCACGGGCAAGGCGAAATAAAAACGCCGTCTGCCCTTCCAGTTGCAACGCCATCCGGCTAAGGACTTCCCGCATCATTGGCTGGTCGACGAGATTTTTTCCGAATGCCTGACGCTGATGAGCATGGTACAGGGCTACGGAAAATGCCCGGCGCATCAGACCGTGGCTCCCCAACGCACAGTCAAAACGGGTCAGACCGCCCATTTTGAGGATTTGACGCACGCCGTCGCCCTCTTCTCCTACCAGCCAGCCGCTGGCCTCGCAAAATTCTGCTTCGCTGCTGGCATTTGAGCGGTTACCCAGTTTGTCTTTCAGACGTTCGAGCCGCACACCGTTGCGCTGTCCGTCAGGTAAAAAACGCGGCACAAAAAAGCAGGAGAGGCCGCCTTCCGCCTGCGCCAGGACCAGATGCGCATCGCTCTGCGGCACCGAGAAAAACCATTTGTGCCCCACCAACCGGTAGCTGTCACCAGTGCGTTGCGCCCGCGTGGTATTACTGAGCACGTCCGAGCCGCCCTGTTTTTCCGTCATCCCCATGCCAATCAGCAAACCGCGCTTTTGGTTGCCTGGCGCGAGATGCGGGTCGTAACGGTCGCTCATCAGTGGTTTGAGCCAATCCTGAAAAGGCGCTGGAAGGGAATGCTGCAATAGCGGCGTGGCGGCAAAGGTCATGGTTACCGGGCATAACGAACCGGCTTCCACCTGTGCATGGAGCACAAACCGCGCGGCGCGGGCAACAAACGAGCCACTGCGCGCGTCCTCTTCCCATGCCAGGTTATGAACACGGTTGGCGCACAGGCCTTGCATCAGTAAGTGCCATGCCGGGTGAAACCGTACATCATCGAGTCGTGCCCCCGTCGTGTCATAACGCAGCAGTTCCGGGGGATTAACGTTGGCCAGCCTGCCGAGCTCCAGCGATTCTGCCGTACCCAATTGCTGGCCGATACTGGCCAGTAAATCAGAATCCCAGGCTGCGCCTTCACGGATAACAGCGTCATACAGGGCTCGGTCAGAAAGGAAAAGATTGCTGTTATTCAGGGGGATGGGTTGATTAAAAACGGTATGCGTTTGCCAGTGCATCTGTTTGCCCTCCATCAATGGCATCGGCAATAAGTATGGGCAGATGGCCGGTGTTCCGCCCGCGATAGCGGTCACAAAACGGTGCGTATGGGTGCTTTCTGTTTGCGTTACCCGAGCTTAGCGGCGAGGCTTAACGATATGAAACCAGGAACGGTGACGCCCATGACAACAACACATGCACAAAAAAGAGCGCTGGTCGCAGGCTCAATCGGTAATTTCATCGAATGGTACGAGTTTGCGGTCTATGGCTTTCTTGCCACGGTGATTGCGAAGAACTTTTTTACCCTCGAAGGTGAATCTGCTATCACCAGTCTGATCCTGACCTATGCCGCCTTTGCCGTCGCCTTTTTCTTCCGTCCGTTGGGTGCGGTGGTGTTTGGCCGCATGGGTGACCGGATAGGCCGTAAGCCAACGCTGATTATTGTCCTCGTACTGATGACCCTGGCGACAGCGGCCATTGGCGTGGTGCCGGTTTATGCCAGTATCGGCGTCGCCGCACCGCTGCTTATTACCGGCCTGCGCATTTTGCAGGGGCTGTTTGCCGGTGGGGAATATGGCGGGGCCGTCTCGCTGATGACCGAGTTTGCCCCAAAGGGTAAGCGCGGTTTGTACGGTGCGTGGCAGTCATTGACCGTCGCCCTCGGTCTGCTGGCAGGGGCCGGGGTCGTAGCATTGTTGTCAGCATTACTTAGCCCGGAGGCCCTTCATGACTGGGGCTGGCGTATTCCCTTTTTCATCGCCATTCCTATGGGCGCCGTTGCGCTCTGGCTACGCGTTCATATGGAAGAGACACCCAGTTTTGTACATCAGCAAGCGCAGGCCGCTCCCCCTCAGGCGGCCAGTTTCGCCAGTACGTTAAAAGCTATTATCACCGGGATTGGTCGCCTGATGGTCTGGTCAGCGGCGGGTTATACCTATCTGGTGATTATGCCGACCTACCTTCAGTCGGCGCTGCACACCGGCTTTAACCAGGCATTGTTGATTGCGGTGATTTCTAATGCCGGGTTCGCCCTGACGATTATCCCCTCCGGCATGCTGAGCGATAGGATTGGTCGACGCACCGTGATGGTCACCGCCGCAGTGCTGCTGCTCATCCTGGCGCTGCCGCTGCTGAAAGTGTTACAGGCGGAATCAAGCACGATATTTATCAAGGCGGTGGTGGTGTTTATCGCCGGTGGACTGGTGGGGATGCTGGCAGGGCCTGGGCCCGCCATGCTGGCTGAGATGTTCCCGACCAGGGTTCGTTATACCGGCCTGGGGCTTGCTTATTCGCTGTCGAATGCGATTTTCTCAGGCTGTGCGGGGTTGATCATTACCGGACTGATTAAGCAGACGGGGAATCTGGATATTCCGGCGTATTACGTGATGGCAACGGCGGTGGTCAGCGTGATTGCGCTGATGACGCTCAGGAAGGATGATCATCAGCGTTCACTGGAGGAATAGTGCGGTCTGATGCCCTCACCTTGCTGGCAGTAGTGCGGTCTGATGCCCTCACCCCGGCCCTCTCCCACGGGGAGAGGGAGCAAACACTAAAAACAGCAACTAACGTTGCCGTTTTGCTTTTACCTCCACAGGGAGAGGGAGTAAACACTAAAAACAGCAACTAACGTTGCCGTTTTGCTTTTACCTCCACGGGGAGAGGGGGCAAACACTAAAAAGGCAACTTACGTTGCCTTTTGCGGTTTATTTTGTGCGCTGGCGAACGGCTTCGAACAGGCAGATACCGGTGGCAACCGACACGTTCAGTGACGACACGCTGCCCGCCATCGGAATGCTGATCAGCTCATCGCAATGCTCGCGTGTCAGACGGCGCATCCCCTCACCTTCCGCACCCATCACCAGCGCCATCGGGCCGGTCATTTTGCTCTGGAACAGGGTGTGGTCTGCTTCACCCGCAGTACCGACAATCCAGATATTCTCTTCCTGTAGCAGACGCATGGTGCGCGCCAGATTGGTCACGCGGATCAGCGGGACGTTTTCCGCCGCACCACAGGCCACTTTTTTGGCGGTCGCGTTCAACTGGGCAGATTTGTCTTTCGGTACGATGATGGCATGCACGCCAGCGGCATCGGCGCTACGCAGACAGGCGCCGAGGTTATGGGGATCGGTAACGCCATCGAGAATCAGGAAGAAAGGCTGGTGGAGACTGGCGATCAGATCCGGCAGATCGTTTTCCTGGTACTGACGACCCGGTTTCACGCGAGCGATGATGCCCTGATGGACCGCGCCTTCGCTTTTCTCATCCAGATATTGACGGTTAGCGACCTGAATCACGACACCCTGCGCTTCCAGCGCATGGATCAGGGGCATCAGGCGTTTGTCTTCGCGACCCTTAAGAATAAAGACTTCCTGAAAACGCTCCGGAGCGCGTTCCAGCAGGGCCTGCACCGCATGGATGCCGTAAATCATTTCACTCATCAATGGTACTCATTTGAGGCGATATCGCCGGGTTAAAGAAGCTGTGAGACATTCACATCGTCCCATTATAACCGACATAGCCTTCAAATCGACTGCTGAACGTTCAACCGTTCACCACCGCGCGTCTGGCCTCGTGAGTCACCGGGTATTCAGGCAGCCGCGCACTCAGTAAATAGCGCGTGTAGTCCTGCGTCGGCTGGGTGAAGATGCGCTCGCTCTCCCCCTGCTCCACAAGCTTGCCGCGGTACATTACCCCCACACGGTCAGCAATATGGCGCACCACGTTTAAATCGTGAGAGATAAACAGATAGGCCAGCCCGTATTCCCGCTGGAGTGACATCAGCAGGTTGAGGATTTGCGACTGAATGGAAACGTCCAGTGCGGAGACGGGCTCATCGCAGATAATGAGCTTCGGTTTAAGAATCAACGCCCTGGCAATGCCGATTCGCTGGCGCTGACCGCCGGAGAATTCATGTGGGTAGCGGGTAGCATCCTGCGGGCGTAGCCCCACATGCTCCAGCATTTCCGCGACCTGTGCTTTGCGGTTTTTGACACCGTGAATGATAAGCGGCTCCTCCAGGCTGTAGCCAATGCTGCGCTTTGGGTCGAGGGAGGAGAGCGGGTCCTGAAATATCATCTGCATCTCCCGACGCACCCGCTGCCACTGCGTGGCACTTTGCCCCAGCAAAGGCTGTCCCTCAAAGTGCACCTCGCCACCTGAGGCTGGCGTCAGCCCCAGAATCAGCCGCCCGGTAGTGCTTTTACCGCTGCCAGATTCCCCCACCAGCGCCCAGGTTTCCCCGGCGTTAATCGAGAAACTGACGTTGTCCACCGCCTGCACCGTCTGCCCATGGCGGTGAAAAGTTCTGGATAAGTTGTTCACCTGCAAAAGTGCCGTCATCCCGGTACCCCCTCCGTTTCGTCTGCGCGCCAGCAGCGCACGTTGTGATGTTCACCGTTTACCTTTCGCAACGCCGGCGGTTGTGCCCGACAACGCGGCTGCGCCAGCGGGCAGCGATCGGCATAGGTACAGCCGGCCGGCAAATCATGCAGCGAGGGAACCTGGCCGCGAATTTCTGCCAGCGGGGTTTTTGGCTTATGCTCCACCGATGGACGAGCCGCCAGCAGTGCGCGCGTGTAAGGATGGCGCGGGCTGGCAAAAAGCGTGTGGACGTCGCTCTCTTCGACGACCTGACCGGCATAGAGCACCACTACACGCTGGCACAACCGCGCCACCACGCTGAGATCGTGGGTAATAAACACGATACCCATGCCCGTCTGCTGTTTGATGTCATCCAGCAAGTCGAGGATTTGTGCCTGGATAGTGGCATCCAGAGCGGTGGTGGGCTCATCGGCAATCAGCAGCGCCGGGGAGGTGGCAATCGCCATCGCGATCATCACCCGCTGGCGCATCCCGCCGGAGAGCTCATGGGGCCAGGCGCTGGCACAACGGGCAGGGTCGGGTATGCCGACCTGTTCGAGCAGTCTGAGGATTTTTTCCTGCCGCTGGCGGCTCGTCAGCGTGGTGTGTAAGCGTAAACTTTCCGCAATCTGATAACCGATGGTCATCACCGGATTGAGGCTGGCAAGCGGGTCCTGGAAAATCATCGCCATATCGCGACCGCTGCGCTGGCGACGCGCCCTGGCGGAGAGCGTATGCAACGCCTGGCCTGCCAGCATCACCTCCCCTTCAATCCGCGTCGTGCGGGGTGAGAGCAGCCCCATCAGGGCCTGGGCGGTGACGCTTTTACCACAGCCTGACTCGCCAATAATGCCCAGCGTTTCATGGGCATTAACCTCAAAAGAGACGCCGCGCACGGGGGATATCACCCCCTGACGGGTGGCGAAATTGACTTCAAGGTGCCTGACCTGTAGCAATGTCTCAGCCATGACGCCCTCCCTGTTTCAGCAAGCGCAGCACACGGCGCGGCAGTGGTTTCAGGCCAGGGTCGGCGCTGTCGCGCAGATCGTCGCCGATAATATTCAACCCCAGAATCAGCAGCAC
The DNA here is from genome assembly GCF_015167655.1 of Citrobacter sp. BDA59-3. Classification (NCBI taxonomy): domain Bacteria; kingdom Pseudomonadati; phylum Pseudomonadota; class Gammaproteobacteria; order Enterobacterales; family Enterobacteriaceae; genus Citrobacter; species Citrobacter sp. BDA59-3. The sequence continues at coordinate 469,752 of NZ_CP063427.1, read as the reverse complement.
AATGGCCACGCCGGGGAAGAAGGTCATCCACCAGGCGGTAAAGATCACCGCTTTTCCCTCCAGCAGAAGGTTACCCAGGCTGGGCATCGGCGGGGGCACGCCGGAACCGAGAAAACTGAGTGCCGCCTCGGTGAGAATAGCGACCGAGAAGACCCAGCTCACCTGCACGATAAACGGCGACACCACATTCGGCAGCAGATGCAGCCAGATAATGCGCGAGGCCGACGCCCCCTGCGCCCGCAGCGCTTCGATAAAGTTTTTCTCTTTGATGACCATCGCCGCGCCGCGAATCACGCGGGCAATCGACGGTACGTAGACCAGCGATAACGCCAGCACCACGTTGCTGATTTTTGGCCCCAGCACGCCAACAATCGCAATCGCCAGCAGCAGCGACGGGAAGGCAAAGAGTCCGTCGCAGACGCGCATCAGAATGCGATCCACCGGGCGATACCAGGCGCACAGCAGACCGATGGCCAGGCCTGTTACACCTGCAATTACCGCCACCGCCGCACCCACCGACAGCGATACGCGCACCGCCAGTGCGACACGCACAAAGAGATCACGACCAAAGTTGTCGGTCCCGAACCAATGTTGTAACGAAGGCGGTTTCAGGCGGCTGAGCGGATCAATGCTGTAAGGGTCGTAGGGGCTGAGGGCGCTGGCAAAAAACGACAGTAGCACGATCGCCAGCAACAGCGCGGGCCAGATCCAGATTCCGGGATTTTTTCCGATCATCATCGGCTTTCCCCCTCAACGGACAAGCGTGGATCGGCAAGGTAGCTCAGCAGATCCACCGCCAGATTAACCAGCACATAGCACACGGTAATCAGCAGTACTACGCCCTGAATCACCGTCACGTCGCGCCGTTCTATCGAGTCAACAATCAGTGAGCCAACGCCGGGAATGCCGAACACGCTTTCAATGACAATCGTGCCCGTCACCAGCGAGGCGAAGGATTCCCCACAAATAGTCAGAATCGGGATCAGCGCATTACGTAACGTATGGCGCAGCAGCACCAGCCGCTCCGGCACCCCTTTCGCCCGCGCCGTGCTGATAAAATGTTCCTGCATCACATCCAGCATCACCGCCCGGGTCATACGAGCAATCAGTGCCGCAATGCGCAACCCCAGCGCAAACGCCGGCAGGGTGAGATACCAGACGTTAAGCCACAGCGAGTCGTTGGTAGAGCGGTACCCCACCACCGGGAACCAGCGCAACTGGACGGCAAAAAAGAAGATCAGAAACAGCCCCAGCAGAAAGCCGGGGACTGACATGCCTAAGGTGGCGAGCGCACGAATGGCTTTATCGATGACACCGCCATGTTGCCAGGCACTCACTACACCGCCGAGTAGTCCGAGCACCAGCGCGATAGCCTGGGCATAGAGCGCCAGCGCCAATGTCGGGGTCAGATGCTGTAAAAAGAGGGTCATCACGCTGGTATTAAGAAACAGCGAATGACCGAGATCGCCCGTTAATATGCCAGCAAACCAATTGACAAACTGCACCAGCAGCGGCCTGTCGAGTCCCATCTGTTGGCGCATAGCGGCAATGTCAGCCGGGCTGGCATCGTTACCGAGGATAACCAGCGCCGGATCGCCCGGCGCCAGATGAATCAAACAGAACACCACCACCGAGACCACCAGCAGTACCGGCAGCAGCGCCAGCAGGCGGTGAAAGAGGTATCGTTTCATCGCCTTCTCCCGTCAGGGCTGAGTGACGCTCAGGTTCCACAGAATCGGCCCGCTCAGATCCTGATAACCTTTAACGTTATTTTTGATGGCGACCGCATCCGGCGTGGTGCGTCCCAGCACAATCACCGGCAGGTACTGCCAGAGCAGGACGTTGAGTTTATCCACCAGCGGACGCGTCTCTTTCAGGGTTGCGGCCTGTTTGATGGCATCCAGCACGCCGTCAATTTCCGGGCTATCGCTTAATCCCGGGAATTTCGCCCGCGAGTCGAGGAACGGATACTGATGCAGCACCTGGCGCATGGTGAACTCCAGCGCACAGAGATCGAAGTTTTTCGGATCCTGGCGGCGCTGCAGCACCGTCGGCCAGTCGTAAACATCAAGACGGGATTTCACGCCAATCTGTTTGAGCACCTGCTGGGCGACGATCGCCAGGTTATACAGCTCGGCATACTCTTTGGTGGCGATAATCACCACCTCTTCGCCTTTATAGCCCGACTCTTGTACCAGCTTGCGTGCCTCATCCAACTTATGCTGATTCCAGTAAGGCTTACCGGCATCGCTGTACCAGTCCACCTGATCCGGGAAGCCCAGCGATGGCCCCTCTTTAAAGAAGCGCGGATCGCTATAGCCCGCCAGCAGAGTCTGGTGCACATCCAGCGCCAGGTTAAACGCCTGGCGCAGCTTGACGTTGGCAAACGGCCCCTGATTTTTATTAAACAGATAAGTGATAAGCGAACCACCGCTTTGCGGCTGGAACAGCGAAATGTCCGGCGCGCTGGCGAGGGTATCAATATTGTCCTTCGGCAACTGGAACACCAGGTCATACTCCCCGGTCATCGCCCCCGCCAGGCGGGTCGATTCGTCGGTGATATAGCGGAACCAGATGTCTTTGACGTCCGCTTTTTTCTGCCCGGACAACCCGCTGGCCGCTTCGGTACGCGACACATACTGGTCGTAACGGGTCAAATGCAGATAATCTCCGGCTTTAAATTCCGCCAGCTTGTAGGGGCCGGTGCCAATCAGTTCAGTGACCGGTTTTTTGCTGCTGTTCGCTTCATCAATAATGCGTTTCGGCATGATGGCAGCGATGTTTTTCACGTCCGCCAGCACGTTGAGAGTAATGAGCGACGGCGCGGGCAGGGTAAAGGTGACGGTCTTGTCGTCGACTTTGCTGAACTGTACGCCCGGCAGGTTGGCCTTGCCCTGCGTCGACACAGTGAGCCAGCGGTTCATGGACGCCACCACGTCATCGGCGGTGAGCAGTTGCCCGTCATGGAAGTGGACGCCATCACGCAATACGAAGGTGTAGGTTTTGCGATCGTCGCTTAAGGTGTAGCTCTGCACCAGCTCCGGCACCGGCTCGTAGCGGGCATTAATGGTAAATAGCGTCTCGAAGATATGGCGGTCCACATCCGAAGTGGCGTTGTTGGTGGTGAGATACGGGTCCAGCGTTCCCGGACGGTTACCGTAAGCGATATTGAGCGTGGCGTTCCGGTTAACGGTTTCTGCCTGCGCATTCCCCAGAGGTAAAACCGCCGCCAGCATCAGCGCGGCGGCAGAAAACAGCATTTTCATTATGTTGTGGCTCCAGTCGGGTATCAGGCAGCCTGGGTCGCAGTGCTGCGCCCGGCGAATTCATCTTTGGTTTCCTGCAACAGCGCCGCATCGGTCAGTAAACGCAGGCCGGTACGGGCCAGCACCTGCGCGCCGGTGACCAGGGCTTCGTAGCCTTTTACCGAGTTCGCCGCTTCACGGAATGCCACGGTGTGACCGATAAGATCGTCCGGGCCGATTTTGATATAGGGGTGTCCTGTTGGAACGGCATGGCTGATATCGCCCGCATCCGTTGAACCCAGCCCCTCTTTCTCTTTCAACTCGACCTCTTCCCCGGCGGCGGTAAACTCTTCCAGCAGCACGTTATTAAGCGTGTGGTTGATATTGAAATCACGCGGGCCAACCTGATGCTCAATTTTCACCGTGGTGCCGGTTGCCAGGGCAACGCCTTCGGCAATGGCGCGGATGCGCGGCTCAAGCGCCAACACCTCTTCGCGGGTATGGGCGCGAATGTAGTAGTGGGCGGAAGCGTATTCCGGGATCACGTTCGGAGCCTGACCGCCGTTAGTGATAATGCCGTGGACGCGAATCCCATCCGGCAACTGCTGGCGCAACACGCTGATGCCGTTGTAGAGCAGGACCAGCGCATCCAGCGCGTTCACCCCTTTGTGCGGCGAGCTCCCCGCATGGGAAGGCTTACCGTAGAAATGGAAATAGAGATGATTGTTGGCCAGCGACGGGCCGGAAAGGCGGGTTTTGCCTGCCGGGTGCACCATCAGTGCGACATCAACATCATCAAGGAAGCCATGCTCAACAAAGCGGGCTTTCACGTTGCCGTTCGGGCCGCCTTTACCGCGCAGTCCGCCCTCTTCCGCCGGAGTGCCGAGCACCACCACTTTACCGCCGGTCTGATCCAGCACCTGACTTAAGGCTACCGCCGCCGCAATGCTGGTGACGCCAATGATGTTGTGCCCACAGGCGTGACCAATGTCGATCAGCGCATCGTATTCCGCCAGATACGCAATGGTTGGCCCCGGTTTGCCGCTCTCTTTGACGGCGTAGAAGGCGGTCTCGTGTCCGGCCACGTTGGAGGTCACGGTAAAGCCATGCTTCTCCAGCAGTTGGGTCAGCACCCCGTTGGCGTAATACTCGTTATTCCCGGTTTCGGGATGGGCATGAATATCTTTGGCTATCGCCACATACTCGTCGCGGTGCTGATGAATGCTCTCTTCCAGACGGTCTCGTAATTCGCTCGTGCTCATTGCTTCCACCTCAGTGATGTCAGTTGATTCATTCCCGACACCGGGAACAGGGAGTTAACCTAAATGACGTTTCGCCTCCTGGCGGACGCGGTGTAAAACGTGCTGCTTGATTTCGCCGTAACGCGGGTGCTCCGCCAGCGTTTCAATGTCGCGCTCGCGGCCAAAGGGCAGAACAATCTCTTCGACGATTTTTCCCGGTTTGGCCGACATCACCAGAATGCGGTCGGCCAGAAACAGTGCTTCTTCCACATCGTGGGTGACGAACAGTAGCGTGGTGCCGGTCGTCAGCCAGGCTTCACGCAGCAGCTCCTGCATCATCAGACGGGTTTGTGCATCCAGTGCGCCAAAGGGTTCATCCAGCAGCAGTACTTCGGGCCCCGGCAGCCAGGCGCGGGCCAGCGCCACACGCTGCTTCATACCGCCGGAAAGCTGCCATGGCGCATGCTGCTCAAAACCTTTCAGGCCCACGCGGTTCAGCCAGTCCTGCGCCCGCGCATTGACCTCTTCTTTTTGATAACGACCCAGGCGCGGGCCAAAGGTGACGTTATCCAGCACCGACAGCCACGGGAACAGATTCGGCTGCTGGAAGATCATGCCGCGCTCCGGCCCCGGCTGCCGCACCGGTTTTCCGCTCGCCAGTACGCGGCCGCTGTCCGGTTTGGTAAACCCGGCGACCAGGTTGAGAATGGTGGATTTGCCGCAGCCCGACGGCCCTAACAGCACGACAAACTCCCCTTTATCGAGGGTGAGATTGATCTCCTCCAGCACCGTAAACGGCTGCGGTTTTGCCGCAAACGAAAGGGAGATATTTTCAAGCTGGATAGCACTCATTATTCTTTCCCCGCCCACGGGACAAACAGACGTTGTAGCCCCAGCAGTAATAAATCCAACAGATACCCCGTCCCGCCCAGGAGCAGGATGCCGAGCATGACGATATCGGTACGTAAATAAGAGCTGGCGTTGATGACCATCCAGCCGAGGCCTGAACTGGCGGCGACCATCTCAGCGGCAATCAACGAGGTCCAGCCAATACCAATAGAGAGCCTGACGGTGGTAAAGAGATCCGGCAGGGCATCCGGCAGCACCACGCGCAGGAAAATCTGCCCTTTGGTGGCGCCCAGCGTTTGCGCGACCCGTATGCGTGCCCGCCCAATCCGCTCCACCGCCGCCGACGCCCCCACCACCACACTCAGGAAGGTGGCGATAAAGATCAGGAAGAATTTCGACGCTTCCCCTATCCCCAACCAGACCACGGCCAGCGGGATTAGCGCGATTTTCGGTAACGGACGCAGGAACTGCACAAACGGGTTAAGCACCGCGGACAAACCGGGTGACAGCCCCATCAGCAGTCCGAGCGGGATACCCAGCACAATCGCGACCGCAAAGGCGCTCAGCGCACGGGCCAGGCTCACCGCCACGTGCTGCCAGAGCGGGACCTGGCGGTAACCGTCCGCCAGCAGCTCTTCGGCCGTCAGGCCAATATCGGTGAGTGACGGCAGTAACAGCGGGTCCACCCATTGCCGGGTGGCCGCCAGTTGCCAGAGCGCGAAGAAAACCGCCACCGAAAACACGCTGATGGCGATATGCTGACCTACTTTCATTTTGCCGCCGCTTCCCGGATGTAACGGGAATCAATCGCCGTGTCCCAGTTGTCCGGGATATCCTGCTTACGAATTTCGCCAATGCCTGCGAGGAAGTTAGAGGTTTTGGTCAGCGCCTTGCCAATGCCGCTATGGGTGGTGTCGGTGCCGTTACCCAGCCAGGCCGCAGTGCCCTGCTCAGCAAGCGTTGGGTACTCCAGCCCGCCCAGGGTATTCGCAGCGGTGGTGACCGGTGCGCCCACTTCTTTCGCAACAATGGCGGCAGCGCTTTCCGGGTCTTTCTTAAACTCGTCGACTTTCTGCTGATGCACGCGCAGGAAGGCGCTCACTGTTTCCGGGTACTGTTCGGCAAAGGCCTTACGTACCACGTAGTTGTTGTAAATCAGGTAGCCATCTTTCTGCAGATCTTTGGTGGCAAAGACCTGATGACCGCCGGAGGATTCCAGCTCCTGCGCAAAGGGGGCCCAGACGTAACCTGCGTCAATATCGCCGCGTTTCCACGCTGCCACCATCTCTGCCGGGCGTAAAGGCAACAGCGTTATTTTGCTGCGATCGAGTTTATTGACGCTAATTGCCGCTTCCAGCGCATAAGCCGCCGTGGAATTTGGCGGATAGGCCACGCGTTTCCCTTCAATATCTTTAATCGTGTTGATGCCGTCTTTGCCAATTAAACGTTCATAGCTGGCAATAACGCCTGAAACACCAATAATTTCCACAGGCAACTTACGGACAATACCCGCCGTTGCCGGACTGGAGCCGAAATTGGCAATATCAATCGCATTGCTGGCGAAATAATTAAGGGCATCGGCACCGGAGGCAAATTGCACCCATTTTACCTGGCTGTGTAAGGCTTTATCTAAAGAGCCGTCGGCTTTGGCGAGCATTAATACCTGCGAGCCGCCGCTATAAGCCACGCGAACTTCAGGAGGATTGGCGGCCATACTGATATTGGCCCACAGGCTGCCTGCTGCGAGTAATATGCCGAGCGTTTTTTTCATTTCTTTTTCCTTGAGGTAAATGCGAGTCATCTTTCCCGCAAAGCAGGGGAAAATAGTCAATTAAAGCGTGTTGTTTTATGCCAGTTGCGTGAGGCGATAATCCTGCCAGAGGCGGGAACATCGTTCGGCCAGCGATTGTGCGGGGTCGTGCGTAAGTGACAGAAACGGCGCTTCCACCGCACGCAGAGCCACCGGGACTTCCGTGCAGGCCAGCACCAGTTGCTGCGCGCCGCGCGCCATCAGCGCCAGCGCCTGTAATGAGAGCAGCTCGCCACCCTCGGCCAGTTTGCCGCGCTTCACCGCGTAGCAGCCGGGCACAAACCACTCAGCCAGCTCGTCTTCGGTAGGCGTGATGGATTCAATGCCCTGCGCTGCCAGACGCTGCTGAAACCAGCCGGCGTCCAGCGTCCCTTTGGTGGCAATGATGCCGACACGTTCGGGCTTTTTCGCCACCGTTAGCAGCGCATCCAGGGTAGCATCCACGATATGCAGAATGGGCGCATCGCTGGCGGCGCTCAGTTGCGGATACCAGTGGTGCGCGGTGTTGCAAGGAATAGCGATATGGCTCGCCCCCGCCTGATTCAATTTTTCAATGCCTTCAAGCAACTGAGGCAACGGCGTCGGACCAGCCCCGGCCAGCGCCTTTTGCCGGTCGGCGATTTGCGGCACATTCCACACTACCGACGGCAGGTGGTGTTGATCGCTCTGCGCCGGTGTGGCGTCGAGCAATTTGTGCTGAAAGTCGAGCGTGGCGAGCGGCCCCATGCCGCCCAGCACGCCAAGCAAAAAGGGCTTAGCCATGACGGGCATGCGCCTCCAGCACCTGGCGATAGCCAAACAGACCAACGGAGCCACCGGTGTGGATAAACACCACGTTCTCATCCTTGCGGAAATGGCCCTTGCGAATCAGGTCGATAAGCCCGGCCGCCCCTTTCCCGGAATAGACCGGGTCGAGAAGAATGCCTTCATGGCGGGCAAAGAGGGTCAGCGCCTCCAGCATGCTCTCGGTCGGCAGACCGTAGCCGTCACCGACGTAATCGCTGTTCGCCACCACCGCCTCACGCGGTAGCTCACCCGGCACACCCAGCAGCGCCAGGGTGCGCGAGGCCAGATTCCAGACGTTCTCTTCCTGCTTCGCCTTCGGTGCGCGAACGCTAATCCCCAGCACTGGCACCTGGCTGTTGGTGGCGGTAAACCCGGCGACCAGCCCGGCTTGTGTACCTGTACTGCCGGTAGCGTGCACGACATGATCAATACGCAAACGTAACTGTGAAGACTGGTACAGTAACTCTTCGGCACAGGCGACATAACCCAGCGCACCAATGGGGTTAGAGCCACCGCCAGGGATAATGTAGGGGTTATGGCCCTGCTCACGTAGCGTCGCGGCATAATCTTCCATTGCCTGCTGCATATCGGTGCCGCCCGGCAGATGGGCAACGATTTCGCCACCCAGCAAATCATCCAGCAGGACATTCCCGGAGCGTTGATAGTCTTCGCCAAAGTCGGTAACGCGTTTTTCCAGCAGCACTTTTGCGGCCAGCCCAAGTTTCGCCGCGCCGGCAATAGTCTGGCGCACATGGTTAGACTGGGTCGCCCCCTGAGTAATGATCACATCGGCTTTGTTCTCCAGCGCATCGGCCAGCAGAAATTCCAGCTTACGGGTTTTATTGCCGCCGCTGGCAAGCCCTGTCGCATCATCGCGCTTGATCCATATTTTCGGACCACCGAGTAATGCAGAGAGATTATTCAGAGGCTCCAGGGGAGTGGGAAAATGGCCGAGCGAAAGTCGGGGAAAGCGCGCCAGATGCATAACGACTCCTTGCTAAATAAGCGAATAACAGATGGGAGTCACTATACACATCAGAATCTGAGCGCTAATCACCAATAATAAATATCGATTCTCACAATTTAGCTAAGTCAGAGAAATAACCGTCCGGCGGGCTATTTCTATTACACGCGGGAATATATTACGTTAAAAAAGAATAACCCCTCTGCATAGAGAGGGGTTATCAGACGGTATTTCAGCGCTATTTATTCAGCGTCTTTCTTTTTTGACGCACGCTTCGCTTTAGTCGCTGCGGCAATTTTTTGCGTCTTCGCGGACGGCTTTTTCACGTTTCTTTCTTTCTTCGGTTTCGCGGGGCTTTTCGCTTTACGGAATGCGCTGTCGGGTTCGAAATTAACTTTCTTACCGGTCTGACGACGTTTACCCGACGGCTTCGCGCCGTTACCTTTCTTCGCGTTTTCACGTGCGGTTTTACCCACATTACGCGGCCCGCGTTCGCTGGAAATCAACGAGAAGTCGATTTTACGCTCGTCCATATTGACCGCTTCCACACGCACTTCCACTTTGTCGCCCAGACGGTAAGTCTGGCCGCCCGATTCGCCAATCAGACGCTGGCCCACCTGGTCGAAGCGATAGTAGTCGTTATCGAGCGTGGAGACGTGCACCAGACCATCGATAAACAGATCGGTCAGGCGTACAAAGAAGCCAAAGCCGGTGACGCTGGCAATCACGCCAGGGAAGGTGTTGCCCACATGGTCCTGCATAAAGTCGCATTTCAGCCAGTCAGAGACTTCACGGGTCGCTTCATCCGCGCGACGTTCAGTCATTGAGCAGTGCTGGCCCAGTTGCAGCATCTCTTCCATAGAGTAGTGCCAGCCGCCGGTTTCAGTGCTGTTGCCGGTATGGCCCTCATCTTTCGCCAGCAGATATTTGATGGCTCGGTGCAGCGACAGGTCAGGATAACGGCGGATCGGCGAGGTAAAGTGTGCATAAGATTGCAGCGCCAGACCGAAGTGGCCGCGGTTTTCCGGATCGTAGACCGCCTGCTTCATGGATCGCAGCAGCATGGTTTGCAGCATCTCATGATCGGGACGATCGGCGATGGACTCAAGCAGTGCTGCATAATCCGCAGGCTCAGGCTTGTTACCGCCCGGTAGCTCCAGACCCAACTCCGCCAGAACGGTACGGAAAGAAGTGATCGCCTCAGTCGTTGGCTTGTCGTGGATACGGAACAGCGCAGGCTCATTCTCTTTCTCAACGAAACGCGCCGCTGAGATATTCGCGAGGATCATGCACTCTTCAATCAGTTTATGGGCATCATTACGCTGAGTTTGCTCAATGCGCTCAATTCGACGCTCGGCGTTGAAGATAAACTTCGCCTCTTCGCTCTCAAAGGAGATGCCGCCACGTTCGGCACGGGAGGCATCAAGTACTTTATAGAGGTTGTGCAGCTCTTCGATGTGCTTAACCAGCGGCGCATACTGCTCGCGCAGATCCTGATCGCCCTGCAGTATATGCCAGACCTTGTTATAGGTCAGACGGGCATGGGAGCTCATTACCGCTTCGTAGAAGGTGTAACTTGTCAGACGCCCCTTTGCCGAGATGGTCATTTCACAGACCATACACAGACGGTCAACCTGCGGGTTGAGTGAACACAAGCCGTTGGAGAGCACCTCCGGCAGCATGGGCACGACCTGGGATGGGAAATAGACCGAGGTTCCACGAGCTCGCGCCTCATCATCCAGCGGCGTGCCCGGACGGACGTAATAGCTGACATCGGCAATAGCGACCCACAGGCGCCAGCCGCCGCCGCGTTTTTTCTCACAATAAACGGCGTCGTCGAAGTCACGGGCATCTTCACCATCGATGGTGACCAGTGGCAGGGAACGCAGATCTATGCGGCCCACTTTGGCCTCTTCCGGCACCTGCTCTTTCAGCCCTGAAACCTGTTTTTCAACCGCAGGCGGCCAGACGTACGGAATTTCATGGGTACGCAGCGCCATATCGACAGCCATGCCGGTGCCCATATTGTCGCCCAGTACTTCGACAATTTTACCGATGGCTTTAGTGCGACGGGTCGGGCGCTGGGTCAGTTCAACCACCACCACAAAGCCCATGCGCGCGCCCATGATCTCTTCTGGCGGGATCAGGATGTCGAAACTCAGACGGCTGTCATCCGGCACCACAAAGCCGACGCCCGCGTCGGTAAAGTAACGGCCAACAATCTGACCGGTTTTCGGTACCAGGATGCGCACAACACGCGCTTCACGACGACCTTTACGGTCGGCACCCAACGGCTGGGCCAGAATCTGATCGCCGTGAATACACATTTTCATCTGTTCGCTGGAGAGGTACAGATCGTCTTTGCGGCCTTCTACGCGCAAGAAGCCGTAGCCATCGCGGTGACCGATAACCGTTCCTTTCAGCAAATCAAGGCGTTCTGGCAGGGCGTAACACTGACGGCGGGTAAAGACCAGTTGTCCGTCGCGCTCCATGGCGCGCAGGCGGCGGCGCAGTGCTTCGTTTTGCTCTTCGCCTTCGATATTGAGTTCAATTGCCAGCTCTTCACGGCTGGCTGGTTTTTCGCGTTTTGTTAAATGTTCGAGGATAAATTCGCGGCTGGGGATGGGGTTTGTGTATTTTTCAGCTTCGCGTTCCTGGAAAGGATCGTGTGACATAGCGGTTCCTCCGTTGTCATCTCTGGTGAAAGTCCCGTTATCTTTCACGCTACCTCTTTGTTGGCTTCTTTCACTCGCCCCGTCACTTATTGATATAAGCGCCGGGGGAATTCGTTCAGTTGCCGCCGCGATGTAACGCGAAATTCTCAGGGTTTTTATCCTTCCACCAGCAGTAATTTGTAAAGCGGTTGATTCTCTTCAACCAAATCGGCCAGCGTGTAGTTATCCAACTCCTTGAGGAAACTTTGCACAGCCTTAGAAAGCGCCCGCTTAAGGCGGCAGGCGGAAGTAATATGGCAAAACTCACTGCTACAGTTAACCAGCGCCAGCGGTTCCAGGTCACGCACGACATCGCCAATGCAGATATCTTTCGCCGCCCGACCAAGGCGTATCCCGCCGTTTTTTCCTCTGACGGCAGCAACGTAACCTTCACGACTAAGTTGATTGATTATTTTGACCATATGATTACGGGACACACCATAGATTTCAGTGACCTCGGTAATGCTGGTCATCTTTCCTTCCGGCAAGGAAGCCATGTAAATCAGTGCGCGTAATCCGTAATCCGTAAAACTTGTTAACTGCACATCTACCTCAGTAAAAGGGAGAAAGGTGAGATACCTACAGGTATTGACTCTATTGATGATAAACCAGCCAACAGTGATGCCGCTAATTTATTTGAACTGAAGGGGAAAAAAGCAGGAAGAGAGGGGCCTGCAAGGCAAGCCCCCTGGATCATTACGCGTCGAATGGGTCGCGCAGGATCATGGTTTCTGTGCGGTCCGGACCGGTAGAGATAATATCGATCGGCACGCCAGTCAGTTCTTCAATGCGTTTGATGTAATTCAACGCCGCCTGCGGTAACCCGCTACGCTCTTTCACGCCAAAGGTCGATTCAGACCAACCCGGCATGGTTTCATAAATCGGCTCAATACCTTCCCAGTTGTCTGCCGCCAGCGGAGTCGTCGTCACTTCACGGCCATCCGGCATACGGTAAGCAACACAGATCTTCACTTCTTTCAGGCCGTCCAGGACGTCCAGCTTGGTCAGGCAGAAGCCTGACAGGGAGTTGATCTGCACAGCACGACGAACGGCAACGGAGTCCAGCCAGCCGGTACGACGACGACGACCGGTGGTAGCGCCGTATTCGTTACCCTGTTTGCACAGGAACTCGCCGATATCATCGAACAGTTCTGTCGGGAACGGACCCGCACCCACGCGGGTGGAGTAGGCTTTGATGATACCCAGTACGTAATCCACATAACGCGGACCCAGGCCAGAACCTGTTGCCACGCCACCTGCGGTGGTGTTAGAGGAGGTGACGTACGGATAGGTACCGTGGTCGATATCCAGCAGCGTACCCTGCGCGCCTTCGAACATCACGAAGTCGCCGCGCTTACGCGCCTGATCCAGCAGATCGGAAACATCAACCACCATCGCGGTGAGGATGTCGGCAATCGCCATGACATCGTCCAGCACTTTCTGGTAGTCAACCGCTTCAACTTTATAGAAATTCACCAACTGGAAGTTGTGATATTCCATCACTTCTTTCAGTTTGTCAGCAAAGGTCGCTTTATCGAACAGGTCGCCAACACGCAGACCGCGGCGAGCAACTTTATCTTCATAAGCTGGCCCGATACCACGACCGGTGGTGCCGATAGCTTTCGCACCGCGCGCTTTCTCACGTGCCACATCGAGCGCAACGTGATAATCAAGGATCAGCGGGCATGCTTCGGAGAGCAGCAGACGTTCACGAACCGGGATACCACGGTCTTCCAGTTCTTTCATCTCTTTCATCAGAGCAGCAGGAGACAGCACAACACCGTTACCGATGATGCTGGTCACATTGTCACGAAGAATGCCTGATGGAATAAGATGGAGGACGGTTTTTTCACCGTTGATTACGAGAGTATGGCCTGCGTTGTGACCGCCCTGGTAGCGAACAACATATTTAGCCCGTTCAGTCAGAAGATCAACAATCTTCCCTTTACCTTCGTCACCCCATTGGGTGCCCAGTACGACGACGTTGTTACCCATTTTTTCAAAATCACCGTTTGCTTAAAAATGGATTCTACCATCGCTTTTTCAGATATACAGCACTTTTTGTACCCAAAATGAGGCAAATCCGACCGTTTTTTGATCAGCCAATCGTTTTCCTCAACATGTAGTAGATAACGATACCGGCGACCACAAGACCCCCTCCGAAGCGACGCAGCAGGTTGTCTGGCAATGTACTCATCGTGGCAATCATGCGACGCCAGGCTCGGGGATAAAGCATTGGACCGAGCCCTTCAAACACCAACACGAGCGCCAGTGCCAGCCAGATTGTTGCGTTCATTTTTTATCCTTATAAAAAGAAAACCACCGCCCTGATGGGCCGGTGGTTTTTACTTATAAAATCGAGACGTCAGTTTAACGTGTCGCGGAAGTCGGTGTCTTCATGTAACGGAAGAAATCGCTATCCGGGCTGAGCACCATCACATCCTGGTTGCTCTGGAAACTGCTTTCGTAAGCACGCAGGCTACGGATAAAGGCGTAGAAGTCAGGATCCTGACTAAAGGCGTCAGCAAACAGTTTCGCCGCTTCGGCATCGCCTTCACCACGCAGGATACGGCCCTGACGCTCAGATTCTGCCAGTGTCTTCGTGACTTCATAATCGGCTGCTGCGCGCAGTTTTTCAGCCTCTTCCTGACCCTGAGAACGGTGGCGACGGGCAACCGCTTCACGCTCAGCGCGCATACGGTTGAAGATCGCTTCCGACACTTCGGTTGGCAGGTTGATCTGCTTGATACGCACGTCAACGACTTCAATACCCAGCGCCGCCATACTGTTCGGGTTCACCACTGGCACTTTACCGTTGGTTTCAGCCTGAACGCGCTCTGCTGCTTTAGCGATTTCGTTATCCGCCGCTGGCGTTGTCACTTCGTCTACCGTACCCGCAGAACCGGAGTTCAGCGCGTCACGCACTTCCAGCGTCAGGCGGCCACGAGAATCGGTCACGATATCTTTGACATCCAGGCGACCAATTTCAGAACGCAGACGGTCCGAGAACTTACGTTTCAGCAGTACTTCCGCCTGAGAGACGTCACCGCCTCCCGTCGCCAGGAAGTAACGGCTGAAATCGCTGATTCGCCACTTGATGTACGAGTCGACAATCAGATCTTTCTTCTCTTTGGTCACGAAACGATCAGCCTGGTTATCCATCGTCTGGATACGCGCGTCCATCATTTTAACTGACTGAATAAAAGGCACTTTAAAATGCAGACCAGGCTCATAAATTACCGGCTTTTTATCGCCGTCACGTACCACGCTGCTGAACTGGAATTTGATCCCGCGTTCACCCTCTTTTACGACAAAAATAGAAGTGTAGAGCACTACCAGCGCGATGATGATAATCGCGATAACTGACTTACGCATCGTTATTCCCCCTGACGCTGATAGTCGTTACGCTGCGCGTTAGCGCGGCGTTGGTCCATAATGTCGCCCTGACTGATAGACGATGAATTGCTCGCACCGCTGTTACCGGAAGAGGACGCAGGCGGCAGGCGCAGAAGGTTGTTCGCGCCACTGCTATCGCTCTTTGCCGCAGGTGCATTCCCGCCTTTCAGCATCTGATCAAGCGGCAGAACCATCAGGTTGCCACCTTTATCGTTGACCAGCACTTTACGGGTGTGGCTCAGCACTTTTTCCATGGTCTCGATATAGAGACGCTCACGGGTAATTTCCGGTGCGGCTTTATACTCAGGCAGAATCTTCGCAAAGCGAGCCACTTCACCCTGGGCTTCCAGAATGGTTTGGGTCTTGTACGCGCGCGCTTCTTCCAGGATACGCTGCGCCTGACCGTTTGCACGAGGCTGCACTTCGTTGGTGTACGCTTCCGCTTCACGGATGAATTGCTGCTCGTTTTCACGTGCGGCAATCGCATCATCAAAGGCGGCTTTGACCTCTTCTGGCGGACGCGCCGCCTGGAAGTTGACGTCCAGCAGGGTGATACCCATGTTGTACGGTCTGATGGTCTCTTCCAGCTCACGCTGGGTATCGCTACGGATAACGGTACGGCCTTCCGTCAGAATGCGGTCCATGCCGTATTTGCCAATAACGCCACGCAGCGCGCTGTCTGTCGCCTGGCGCAGACTGTCATCCGCGCTGGTTACGCTATAGAGGTAACGTTCAGGATCGGTCACGCGGTACTGCACGTTCATTTCGACGCGCACGACGTTTTCATCAGACGTTAACATCACGCCGGACGCCGCCAGCTCGCGAACGGATTCGACGTTTACCGCCGTCACGTTATCGATAAAGGTCGGTTTCCAGTTCAGACCTGGCTCTACCAGATGACTGAATTTGCCGAAACGGGTCACAACGCCACGTTCCGCTTCTTTAATGGTGTAGAACCCACTGGCAGCCCAGATAATCACGGCAGCAGCCGCGACGATGCTGACGATGCGGCCGCCAACGTGGCCACGCGGGCCGGAAGGTTGTTGGCTTGCGCCACCTGAACCGGTGCCTTTGCCACCACCCAGGCCGCCGAGTTTTTTGCTCAGCTTACGGAAGATATCATCCAGATCAGGTGGCCCCTGATCGCGACCGCCTTTGTTTCCATTTCCCTCAGAGTTGCCGCCTGGTTTGCTGCTTCCCCACGGGTCGCGGTCTTGTCCGTTGTTACCGGGCTGATTCCACGCCATGTATGTGCTCCATATTTGTTATGCGGTTTTACCCTTCATGCTTCGGGCTGCCTCTTTATTGGCGGCCTTGATTTGCCGCCACGATGCAACCCAAATTATTTTAGGTACCCCAAAAGGGGAAAATCCTTCTGGCCAACCGGTCAGACGACGTAGTCTTCCAGTGCCGGTTCTTGTTTACAGAGGCGACGCCAGTCCACAATCGGCATACGCACCTGTATGCCCAGACTCCCGTCTTCCTCCATCCACTCTTTTTCGATGGCCTGAAGCTGATAAAAACGACTTCTCAGACGACCTTCTTTTGCCGGCAAACGCAACGTATGCTGCGCAACCTCGCCAGACAGCCGCTCTGTTAAAGCCTGGAATAACAGTGGTACGCCGACTCCGGTCTGAGCGGAAAGCCACACCCGAATCGGTTTATTTTCATCATCACGGTCAATACGCGGCTCAAAATCATCCAGCATATCGATCTTGTTCATCACCAGCAGCGTCGGGATTTCATGTGCGTCGATCTCCTCAAGCACAATGTTCACCGCCTCGATGTTGTCAGCGACACGCACATCGGCCGCGTCTATGACATGCAATAGCAGCGTCGCCTGCCGGGTTTCCTGCAACGTCGCTTTAAACGCCGCCACCAGGTCGTGAGGCAAATGGCGAATAAACCCAACGGTATCCGCCAGTACGGTTTCACCTACGTCAGCAACATCAATACGACGCAGGGTCGGGTCCAGTGTGGCGAATAGTTGATCCGCCGCGTACACCTGGGCCTCGGTTATCTGATTAAACAGGGAGGATTTGCCGGCGTTGGTATAACCCACCAGCGACACCGTTGGAATATCCGCTTTCATGCGCGAGCGGCGTCCCTGTTCACGCTGCTTTTCCACTTTCTCAAGCCGCGAGAGGATTTGCATAATACGATTACGCAGTAAACGACGGTCGGTTTCGAGCTGGGTTTCACCCGGGCCACGCAAACCAATCCCGCCCTTCTGTCTTTCAAGGTGGGTCCAGCCACGCACTAAACGCGTCGCTAAATGGCGCAACTGCGCCAGCTCAACCTGCAGCTTACCTTCATGGGTACGCGCACGCTGGGCGAAAATATCTAATATCAAACCTGTACGGTCGATAACCCGGCATTCACATAACGCTTCAAGATTACGTTCCTGGGCCGGACTCAATGCGTGATCAAATAAAACAACAGAAGCCCCTGTCGCTTTTACGGCTTCCGCAATTTCGACAGCCTTACCTTCACCTACAAAATACTTAGGGTGCGGTGCTTTACGGCTACCAGTAATCACCTGCATTGCTTCGACACCGGCGGAAGAGACCAGAGATTCAAACTCCTGGAGATCTTCCATATCTTTGTCTTGCGAAAAATAGATGTGTACCAGCACCGCCTGCTCACCGGCTTCATAACGGTCAAACAAGCGTAAACTCTCCTAAAATACCAGCGGGGAACTCAGAATCCTGGCTCCCCGACATGGAAAAACAGCCATCAACCTTATTCGGTTTCTTCGCTGTCCTGCTGCGCAGAGGACTGAGCATTGCTACCGTGATGGTAGTTACTGCCAGTGCCGCCGCCCGCGTTATTGCTATGATGAGAAACCGGGCGAGACGGAACAACAGTGGAAATAGCATGCTTGTAGACCATCTGGCTGACCGTGTTTTTCAACAGGATCACGAACTGATCGAAAGACTCAATTTGCCCTTGCAGCTTAATACCATTCACCAAATAAATTGAAACTGGAACACGTTCCCGACGCAGTGCGTTCAGGAACGGATCTTGTAAAGATTGCCCCTTAGCCATTCTATCTTTTCCTTATATGCTTGTTTTGTACTTAGAACCCGGGAGTTCTGAAAACTGCGTAAAATTTTGCGCACGATACAACTTGATTGTACACATTCAATTCGCGATCGCACCAATAACCTGTAACACTTCGTTGTATGACTCTTGCGGCTTTTCACTGTCTAACCAGTGAACGCCATCCCAGCCACGCAACCAGGTTATTTGCCGCTTTGCTAACTGCCTCGTGGCGCAAACACCTCTGTAAACCATTTCGTCGTAGGATATTTCGCCTTCAAGATACGACCACATCTGGCGATAACCCACACAACGAACGGAAGGCATATCCGTATGCAAATCTCCGCGAGCAAAAAGCGCCCGCACTTCTGCTTCAAAACCCGAAGCTAACATCTGATGAAAACGCTGCTCAATTCGCTGATGGAGCAGTTCACGGCTCGCCGGGGCGATGGCGAACTGATGCACCTGATACGGCAGAGTATCTCCAGACGTTTGCGTCAGATCTGTTAAAGTTTTACCCGAAATGAAAAAAACTTCCAGTGCCCGGGAAAGCCTTTGCGGATCATTTGGATGGATTCGCGCTGCGGCTACAGGATCAATAGTCTGTAGCTGCTGATGCAACGCGTCCCATCCACGCTCTGCTGCTTGTCTTTCAATCTCTGCTCGTACCGCTGGATCCGCTGATGGCAAAGGGGACAACCCTTCCAGCAGTGCTTTAAAATAAAGCATCGTGCCGCCAACCAGCAGCGGGATGCGCCCTTCTGCGGTAATCTCCGCCATGGCTGCCAGCGCATCGCGGCGAAAATCGGCCGCGGAATACGCCTGCGCCGGGTCGAGAATATCCAACAACCGGTGCGGAGCGGCGCGTAATTCAGCGGCAGTCGGCTTCGCCGTACCAATATCCATCCCTTGATAGATAAGGGCTGAATCCACGCTTATCAACTCAACTGGCAAAACTTTACGTAACTCAATGGCTAATGCCGTTTTGCCAGAGGCCGTCGGCCCCATCAAAAAAATAGCCTTAGGCAGGCCAGCCTTGCTTACATCACTCATGTTTCAGGGCATTCATCGCCATAGATAAATCAACAGGTTGTAACAAACCATCTGGCGGGGTCTTAACCAGATGCGGACAAAGACGTTCGACGTCGGTAAGCAGACTAATGGCTTGCGCCATATTCCACTGGGTATGTTCGCTCGCCAGATGGCGGGCCAGCCAGTGGGAAACATTCACCGCATCAATCTCTGTCTGCTGCGCCAGGTAGCCTATCAGTTCAGGAATCAAGATTTGTAAATTTTGTTGGCGTAAGGGTAAAGGCACGGCGCGAATCGTAACGTGTTGACCATCCGGCACAAATTCGATACCCATTTCGGCCAGTACCGGTTGCGCGCGTTTTAACGCGGCATTTTCTTGTGAGGATACTTTCAGACGCACGGGAATGAGTAGCGGCTGTCCGCACACCGGCCCGCCGGTCGGCGACAATTGCGCCTGTCTCAGCCAGCGCTCTGCCACGGGCAACGCCAGTAACGCGACCTGACCGCCGCGCTCAAGCAAAGCAAAGGCAGGCGCGACAACCGTCAGCACCCGACCAAAACTCTGGCTGTGCGCGTCCAGAACGGGAGCGACTTCTTTTACGACATCCGCTTTACGCTCCGCCGCCGGGGTTTCCAGCAACTGGCGGTACAGCGCGCCTTGCTGCTTCTGATAACCCGGCTGTGCGTTTGGCCATGAAGGCACACGTGCGGAACCTGCCGAAGCAGCCCCTGATGAAGCAGACGCTCGCGTCGTGGGCTCGCGCATCACAGAGGGTTCTGCGAAGTGATTGCGCCCGGCGGCGATGCGGTTTTCCGGTATCGGGCGCGGCGCTGGTTCGTCTTCCAGCGGCAAGGCGGTTGCTGTCTGCTGTTGCAGCACGCTCAGCACACCCTGGTAGATAAAATCATGCACCAGCCTTGACTGGTGAAAACGCACCTCATGTTTTGCCGGGTGCACGTTCACATCAACCTGGTGCGGGTCTATCTCTAAATAGAGGACAAAGGCAGGCTGCTGATCGGCCCCAAGCTTGTCTTCACAGGCCTGGCGAATCGCGTGGTTAATCAGGCGATCGCGCATCATGCGGCCATTGACGTAGCAATACTGGATTTCAGCAAACGCGGATGTGGTCGCCGTGGGCTCAGCCACCCAGCCACGTAGCGCCAGGTCGCCATGCTGCCATTCGATTTCCAGCGCCTGTTCCAGAAATGCAGTACCGCAAATAGCCCCCAGCCGACGCTCTTTTTGCCCGTTCTGAGTCACCGCACGGTACTGACGCATCATCTTACCGTTATGGCTCAGGTTGATGGTGACATCAAAACGCGCCAGCGCGATGCGTCTTACGACTTCATCAATATGGCCGAATTCGGTTTTTTCGGTGCGCATGAATTTGCGCCGCGCCGGGGTGTTATAGAAGAGGTCCAGCACTTCCAGGGTGGTGCCCACAGGATGGGCGGCAGGCTTAACGGTCACGTCCATATCACGGCCTTCCGCATAAGCCTGCCAGGCCTCCTGCTGTTCGGCGGTGCGCGAGGTGAGCGTCAAACGCGAGACAGAGCTGATACTGGCCAGCGCTTCACCGCGAAACCCCAGACTGATGATGGCTTCAAGATCGTCAAGCGAGGCAATTTTACTGGTGGCATGACGTGCCAGCGCCAGCGCCAGCTCATCTTTTTTAATGCCGCCGCCATTATCGCGAATGCGGATAAGCTTCGCCCCACCGCGTTCAATATCGATATCGATGCGGGTCGCGCCCGCATCCAGACTGTTTTCCACCAGTTCCTTCACCACCGACGCAGGGCGTTCCACCACTTCGCCTGCGGCGATTTGGTTCGCAAGCTGTGGCGGCAAAACCTGAATCGGCATGAAGTCTCCTTAATTAAGCAATCCGCTGGCAGGCGCTGCGGCGTTAGCCATTTGTCCACTGCCCCCCTGCGGCGCAGATTGCAGAGGGTGTGCAAGGAAATAGTTGCGCAGCCCCGTGTAGATTGCTTCCGCAAGCTGCTGCTGGTACTCATCGCTGCCCAGCATACGCTCTTCGCTGTTGTTACTGATAAACCCGGTTTCAACCAGCACTGACGGGATATCCGGCGAACGAAGTACACCAAGGCTTGCGTGTTCCGGATGTCGCTTATGCAGCGCGCCAATACGCGCAAGCTGAGTGATCATACTGCTGGCGACATCATAACCGACACGCTGAGAATGGCCGAATTGTAAATCCAGCACCGCCTGGCTCAGGTAGGGGTCAGACTGACTGTTCGCCAGCACATCGCCCGCGCCGCCCAGCAGTTCGGACTGTTTCTCATGCTGCTCAAGCCAGCCCGCCATTTCACTGTTGGCGCGACGGTTAGAAAGCACCCAGACGGACGCGCCGGTAGCATCGCGATTCGGTGCGGCATCCGCATGAATCGACACCAGGAAGTTTGCGTTTTGTTTACGCGCCACGTCCGAACGCCCCATCACCGAGATAAAATAATCGCCATCGCGGGTCATTACGGCTTTGAACATGGGGTCGTCATTCAGCAAAGTACGCAGTTTACGCGCCACGGAGATAGTGACGTTTTTCTCCTGAGTGCCGCCAGGACCAATCGCACCAGGATCCTGCCCGCCGTGCCCGGCATCGATAGCAATAATGACTTTACTGTCCCCGGAAGCCGGACGCGCCTGTGCCGCAGGACGAACCGCCGTATTGCTGCTGGTGACGCTGGTGATGCGATCGTTGCTGCCACTAAAAGGATTACGACCGGGTTGGGTCTGCACCGGTTGCGGCGTGACAGCAGGCGTCTCAACGCGTTTCGCTACCACTTTTGGCGGCGGAGGCGGCGGCGGCACATCGGCATCAATGGTAAACACCACGGTATAACCTGAGCCGCTTTGCTGTTTCACCGCGCGCGTTTTACCGTTTTGCGTTAAATCGACCACCAATCGCAGCGACTGGTTATCCTTCGGCGTGCCCGAACGAATGCTTCTGACCAAATTGTTACCGCTGAACTGGAGCGGCAACCCCTGAATTACACCGGTTTGTTTGATATCCAGCGCAACGCTTCGCTTCCCTTCCTGAGAAAAGGCATATTCCGGATCGCCCATAAAACTGAACGTGATACGGGCCTGGTTATCCCCATTGGAAACCTGAATATCTGACAAACTCGCCGCACCGACCTGCATGCTGAATAAAATCAGTGCGGTCATTAGCCAACTTTTAACGCGATAAATCATCCCGTCATCCCTTAGATTAACCGGCCAAACGAGCCAGCAATGCATCGCCAGATGAGGATACAGCAGTAATGCGCGCCTCACGCCCCTGCGCCTGGTAATCAATATGAATTTCGACATCCGGGTCAGGCAGCACACCCGCACCTTGTTGCGGCCACTCGACCAGGCAAATAGCGTCGTTGGCAAAGTAATCGCGGATCCCCATAAATTCCAGCTCCTCAGGATCCGCAAGGCGATACAGGTCGAAGTGGTACACATTCAGCTTATCGAGTGTGTAGGGTTCAACCAGCGTATAGGTCGGGCTTTTAACATTCCCGTTGTGACCCAGAGCCTGCAGAAAGCCCCGGCTGAAAGTGGTTTTACCCGCACCCAGGTCGCCGTACAGGTAAATCACTGTCGCGCCATTGCAAGCCTGCGCCATGCGTTGCCCCAACGTAAGGGTCGCCTGCTCATCAGGTAAAGGAATTACTCGATTCATCATCTTCTGTTTCAATAACGTCCGGGTTAACTACACGCACCAGCGTGGAAAAAAGATCGGTTGCCAGCATGCCCCGCATCCCTTGTCGCGCCGCCAGCACATCTGCTGCGACACCATGGGCGAGACAGCCTGCGCAGGCCGCGTCATACAGTTCAAGCTTCTGCCCCAGCATTGCGCCGATAATGCCAGACAGCACATCTCCCATGCCGCCGCTGGCCATCCCCGCATTACCAGCATCAATAATACTGACCTTGCCGTCAGCGCCCGCCACCACCGTACCCGCCCCTTTCAGAACGACAATGCCTGCGTATCGTTGTAGCAGACGTTGCGCAGAAAGTAAGCGATCACTTTCAATTTCTGCAACGGAACAGCCAAGCAGGCGCGCAGCCTCGCCAGGGTGCGGCGTCAGGATGCGATTGTGACGTTTATCGGGATTGATTGCCAGAAGGTTCAGCGCATCGGCGTCCCAGAGCATCGGTTTGCGGAAATTCTCAACTTTCTGCAGGGCTTTTTTGCCCCACTCTTGCTGACCGAGCCCCGGCCCAATGACCACCACATCGGCCCACTCCAGACTCTCTTCAAGGCTCTGTGGTGTGAGTTGATGTACCATCAGCTCCGGGCGGGCCGTAATGACAGGCGCAATATTTTCGCTACGCGTGAGTACACGCACCAGCCCCGCCCCCGCCCGCAGCGCCGCTTCGCCCGTCATGCGGATAGCGCCAACGGTGCCATGATCGCCGCCAATGATGACCAGCCGACCATGGGAGCCTTTATGTGAAGTGGGGCGACGCGGCCTAAACCAATGGGGAAGGAACGTCGCATCAACGCGGGTCAGTAAAGTTTGCTGCCCGGCCAGCCAGTTTTCCAGCCCCAGAGCATGATAATGGAGCACACCGACGACATCACGGGCCTTCCCGGTCAGCAATCCCGGTTTCAGGGCGATAAAAGTCACGGTATGCGCGGCCTCAATGACCGCACCAGGCGTTGTACCGGTCTGGGCCAGTAAACCAGAAGGAATATCCAGCGCCAGGATCGGAGCCGGATGTGCATTAGCCTGGGTTATCAGAGCCGCGCCAGGCTCTTTTGGTGCGCTGTTAAGCCCTGTGCCCAGCAAACCATCAATAATCAGATCGACGCCTTCCGGCCAGATGATATCAGCAGCATGGATGACACCTCCGGCGTTCAGCCAGGCTTCTCGCGCCGCCTGCGCCTCTTCCGGCAGCGGCTTGCTCCCCTCAATAGCCAACAGGGTCACCTCAATGCCTGCGGCCGCGGCCAGACGTGCGACAACATAACCATCGCCGCCGTTGTTGCCATGGCCGCACAGCACGAGCCAGTGTCGCGTTGTGGGATAGTGTTCCCGTGCGACGTTGAACGCGGCTTCACCCGCCCGCTGCATCAATTCAAACAGCGTAATCCCAAGGCTATCTGCCGCCTCCTTTTCCGCCCGCCGCAGTTCATCCGCAGGCCAGATGGAGTGTGGTATACTTGCTGCGTATTTCTTCATTGTATGGTCCGTCATGTCAGAGCCCCTCGATCTCAATCAATTAGCGCACAGCATCAAACAGTGGGGCACTGAACTGGGTTTTCAGCAGGTCGGTATCGCTGACACCGACCTTTCCGCCAGCGAACCTAAGCTGCAGGCATGGCTGGACAAACAATATCATGGCGAAATGGAGTGGATGGCGCGACACGGCATGATGCGCGCCCGTCCACACGAGCTTCTGCCCGGCACCTTGCGGGTTATCAGCGTAAGAATGAACTATCTCCCCGCAAATGCCGCCTTCGCCAGCACACTTAAAAACCCGGCGCTGGGCTATGTCAGCCGCTACGCGCTGGGCCGCGATTATCATAAACTGCTACGTAACCGATTAAAGCAACTCGGTGAAAAGATCCAGCAGCATTGTGCTTCGCTGAATTTTAGACCGTTTGTGGATTCTGCGCCCATCCTTGAACGCCCATTAGCTGAAAAAGCCGGGCTTGGCTGGGTAGGTAAGCACTCACTAATCCTTAATCGCCAGGCCGGATCATTCTTCTTCCTCGGCGAGTTACTCATTGATTTGCCCCTGCCTGTCGATCAGCCCGTTGAAGAGGATTGCGGTCGCTGCGTGGCCTGCCTCACCATTTGCCCGACCGGGGCGATTGTCGAGCCCTATACGGTCGATGCACGCCGCTGCATCTCTTATCTCACCATTGAGCTGGAAGGGGCGATTCCGGAGGAATTCCGCCCGTTAATCGGTAACCGCATCTATGGCTGCGACGACTGTCAGCTTATTTGCCCGTGGAACCGTTTCTCGCAATTAACAGATGAAGCAGATTTCAGCCCGCGCAAGGCGCTACATTCGCCGGAACTGATTGAATTGTTTGCATGGAGCGAGAGCTGGTTTTTGAAAGTAACGGAAGGCTCGGCGATTCGCCGTATCGGTCATCTACGCTGGCTGCGTAATATTGCCGTCGCGCTGGGTAACGCCCCCTGGGATGAAGCCAATATACGTGCGCTGGAACAACGCCGGGGTGAGCACCCACTTCTTGATGAACATATAGAATGGGCCATTGCGCAACAGGTGGAAAAACGAAATGCCTGCGTGGTGGAAGTACAGACACCGAAGAAACAACGCCTTGTGAGGGTTATCGAAAAGGGGTTAATACGTGACGCCTGAGCCATCCACAGCTTGTGAATAAAATTAAAAACGCATTGCGTTTCAATGCCCACAAAATCGTCAAGTGATCCCATTAACAATTTAAGATGAATTTTTTATTAAAAAATTCAGTAATTTAAATTGATACTATTCACCAGGCGAAGCGATCGGGATTTCAAATGAAGGCAGGCGTTCTGTGGATAAGTCTGTTTACAAGAATATGTAAGGACGAAAAAAATCGTCCGCAGCATGTGCTTTCCGCTGTGGATAATTTAATGGAGTAAAAATTTGGAGCGGGAAACGAGACTCGAACTCGCGACCCCGACCTTGGCAAGGTCGTGCTCTACCAACTGAGCTATTCCCGCTTGGGTGGTGCGTATCTTTCGATACTTTTCAAATTTTGGAGCGGGAAACGAGACTCGAACTCGCGACCCCGACCTTGGCAAGGTCGTGCTCTACCAACTGAGCTATTCCCGCATAATCTCTGGTTTCACGTTGCAACAGCTTGGCTACACGTGCATACCGGCGATTGATGGTGCATTCAAATTTTGGAGCGGGAAACGAGACTCGAACTCGCGACCCCGACCTTGGCAAGGTCGTGCTCTACCAACTGAGCTATTCCCGCAAACATCATTTTTCTTGCTGTCGTAATTTCACATTTCTGTGTCGTCACGGGAGGCGCATTATACGAGAATTCCTTTCTCCTGCAAGCCCCCCGAAAACGATTTTTTAAATTTTTCGTTCAAGTGCTCGATTATTCGTCATCTTGCCTGTTTTTGCGCCGGACGGACTACCTTACTCTCTTTTTCATCCATCCGGGCACTCTTTTTACAGCTTAATAAAATGTTCGCGATAGTAGGAAAGCTCGGCCACAGACTCACGGATATCATCCATTGCCTGATGCGTGCCCTGCTTTTTGAAACCGTCGAGAATTTCCGGTTTCCAGCGACGCGCTAACTCTTTTAAGGTGCTGACGTCCAGATAACGATAGTGGAAGTAAGCTTCCAGCTCCGGCATGTACTTAAACAGAAAACGACGGTCCTGACCGATACTGTTGCCACAAATTGGCGACTTGCCCGCTGGCACCCACTCTTTCAGAAATTCGATGGTCGCCAGCTCTGCCGCGCGATCATCAAACTGACTTGCCTTGACGCGCTCCACCAGACCGCTGCCAGTGTGGGTACGTACGTTCCAGTCATCCATCAACGCCAGCTGAGCGTCAGACTGATGAACCGCAATTGTCGGCCCCTCCGCCAGGATATTCAGATTCGCGTCGGTAACCAGGGTCGCGATTTCAATAATACGATCGCGTTCCGGATTCAGCCCGGTCATCTCCAGATCGATCCAAATCAGGTTGTTTTCATTTGCACTCATGCTATTTTCCACCCTTCTCGCGTCATATTCAGCGTGACTATATTCATCTAAAATAGCGTGTATCATAAAGGTTTTGCCCATCCGGGGCGACCAGGAGCCAGTACGATTGAGTAAAAATAAACTCTCCAAAGGACAGCAACGCCGCGTCAACGCGAATCATCAGCGCCGGTTAAAAACGTCTGTGGAGAAAGCCGACTACGATGACAACCTGTTTGGCGAGCCGTCTGAGGGCATAGTGATCAGCCGCTTCGGCATGCACGCGGACGTTGAAGCCGCGGATGGCACCGTACACCGTTGCAATATTCGTCGTACCATTCGTTCACTGGTCACCGGCGACCGCGTCGTCTGGCGTCCGGGCAAAGAGGCGGCGGAAGGGGTGACGGTAAAAGGCATTGTCGAAGCCGTACACGAGCGCACGTCCGTACTGACCCGTCCTGACTTTTACGATGGCGTAAAACCGATCGCGGCAAATATCGATCAGATCGTGATCGTTTCAGCCATTTTGCCGGAACTCTCGCTCAATATTATCGATCGTTATCTGGTGGCCTGCGAAGCGTTGGAGGTTGAACCGCTGATCGTACTGAACAAGATCGATCTGCTGGACGATGAAGGCATGGCCTTCGTCAATGAGCAGATGGATATCTACCGCAAAATCGGTTATCGCGTGTTGATGGTATCCAGCCATACCCAGAACGGGCTGCTGCCACTTGAGGACGCATTAACTGACCGTATCAGTATTTTTGCCGGGCAGTCTGGCGTGGGCAAATCCAGCCTGCTGAACGCCCTGCTCGGTCTGCATGAAGACCAAATCCTGACAAATGATGTCTCTGATAACTCCGGTCTGGGCCAGCACACTACGACAGCCGCCCGTCTTTATCACTTCCCGCACGGCGGCGATGTGATTGATTCTCCCGGGGTGCGTGAATTTGGACTCTGGCATCTGGAGCCGGAACAAATTACTAACGGCTTTGTCGAATTCCATGACTATATCGGCCACTGCAAATACCGTGACTGTAAACACGCCAGCGACCCAGGCTGCGCCATCCGCGAAGCCGTCGACAAGGGCAAAATCGCCGGGACGCGGTTCGAAAATTATCACCGTATTCTTGAGAGCATGGCACAAGTAAAAACGCGTAAAAGCTTTTCTGAATCCGATGACTGACAACTAAGCTAAGCGTCGTTAGAATCGTCCCCTTTTTTGCAAAGACCTGGCGATAGCGCCGGGTCAGGAACGACAAAAACAATGGCCTGGAGGCTACCTTGTTAAACTCATTTAAACTTTCGCTTCAATACATTCTGCCGAAACTGTGGCTCACTCGCCTGGCGGGCTGGGGCGCAAGCAAACGCGCGGGTTGGCTGACCAAACTGGTTATTGATCTGTTCGTCAAATACTACAAGGTCAATATGCAGGAGGCGCAAAAGCCGGACACCGCCAGCTATCGCACCTTCAACGACTTCTTCGTGCGCCCGTTGCGTGACGATGTTCGCCCGCTGAACACCGATCCGAACATCCTGGTCATGCCCGCAGACGGCGTGATAAGCCAGCTTGGTAAAATCGAAAACGACAAAATCCTGCAGGCGAAAGGCCACGATTACAGCCTGGAAGCCCTGCTGGCAGGCAACTACCTGATGGCAGATCTGTTCCGTAATGGCTCTTTTGCTACCACGTACCTGTCACCGCGTGATTATCACCGCGTGCATATGCCGTGCAACGGCATTCTGCGGGAAATGATTTATGTACCGGGCGACCTGTTTTCGGTTAACCACCTGACGGCGCAGAATGTGCCAAACCTGTTTGCTCGTAACGAGCGCGTCATTTGCTTGTTCGATACTGAATTCGGCCCGATGGCGCAAATTCTGGTCGGAGCCACGATTGTCGGCAGTATTGAGACAGTCTGGGCCGGTACGATCACCCCGCCGCGCGAAGGCATCATCAAACGCTGGACCTTTCCTGCAGGCGAGAGCGATGGTGCAGTTGCGCTGCTGAAAGGCCAGGAGATGGGCCGCTTCAAACTGGGTTCAACGGTGATTAACCTGTTCGCTCCGGGTAAAGTGAATCTGGCAGAACACCTGCAAAGCCTTTCTGTGACCAAAATCGGCGAGCCGCTGGCCGTCTCCACCGAAACGCTGGTGACACCGGAAGCTGAACCGACGCCTCTGCCCGCAGAAGAAATTGCCGCCGAGCTGGATGCCAGCCCGCTGGTAGACGACAAGAAAGACGAAGTCTAACGAAGAAGGTAAGCTGTAGTGCGCCTGATTATCATTTTTCTGATGGCCTGGTGCCTCAGCCTGGGGGCCAATGCAGCAACGGCCCCCGATGCCAAACAAATCTCGCAAGAACTGGAGCAGGCCAAAGCGGCAAAAGCCACGCCCGATCAGGCTGAAACCGTCGAAGTGCTCCAGGGCGCGCTTAACGCACTTGAAGAGCGTAAAGGCTCGCTTGAGCGCGCCCAGCAATATCAAGACATTATCGATAATTTCCCCAAACTTTCCCGCACGCTACGCTCGCAGCTAGATAACCTGCGCGATGAGCCAAAATCGGTGCCTGCCAATATAAGCACCGACGCGCTAAACCAGGAAATTCTGCAAGTCAGCAGTCAGTTGCTGGAAAAAACCCGCCAGGCACAGCAAGAGCAGGAGCGCGCCCGGGAAATTAACGATTCCCTGAGCCAGCTTCCGCAACAGCAAACGGATGCCCGCCGCCAGGTTAATGAAGTTGAACGCCGCATCGGCGCGCAAACCAGCAATACGCCGCTCGCGCAGGCACAAAATCTGAGTGCCCAGGCAGAGTCTGCAAAGCTGAGGGCGCTGGTCGATGAACTGGAACTGGCACAGCTATCGGCAAATAACCGCCAGGAGCTGTCGCGGATGCGCTCAGAGCTGGCCCAAAAGCAGGCACAGCAACTGGATGCTTACCTGCAGGCGCTGCGTAATCAGCTCAACAGCCAACGTCAGCGTGAAGCTGAGCAGGCGCTGGAGAGTACCGAACAACTGGCGGAAAACAGTGATAACCTACCGCCCGGTATCGTCGAACAGTTTAAGATCAACCGTGAGCTGTCGCAGGCGCTAAACCAGCAGGCGCAGCGCATGGATCTGGTCGCCTCACAACAGCGTCAGGCGACAAATCAGATGTTACAGGTCCGCCAGGCACTGACCACCCTGCGCGAGCAGTCACAGTGGCTGGGCGCGTCCAATATGTTGGGCGAAGCGTTGCGCGCTCAGGTGGCCCGCCTGCCGGAAATGCCTAAGCCCCAGCAACTTGATACAGAAATGGCGCAGCTTCGCGTGCACCGCATGCGTTATGAAGACCTGGTGAACAAGCAGCCTCAGTTGCGACAGATTCGTCAGGCTGATGGCCAGCCACTGACGGCGGAGCAGAGCCGTATACTCGATGCTCAGTTGCGCACGCAGCGTGAGCTGCTCTCGTCGCTACTACAGGGTGGCGATACCCTGATTCTGGAACTGACAAAGCTTAAAGTTTCTAATAGCCAGCTTGAGGATGCGCTGCGCGAGGTGAATGAAGCCACGCACCGCTACCTTTTCTGGACGGCGGACGTCAGTCCAATGAGCCTGAGCTGGCCGGTTGAAATCGTGCAGGATCTGCGACGCCTGATCTCGCTGGATACCTTTAGCCAACTCGGCAAAGCCAGCGCAATGATGCTAACCAGCAAAGAGACGCTGTTCCCGCTTTTTGGCGCGCTCATCCTCGTAGGTTTCAGCCTCTACTCGCGTAAGCATTTCACCCGTTTCCTTGAGCGTTCCAGCGCCAAAGTTGGCAAAGTCACTCAGGACCATTTCTGGCTGACAATGCGTACGGTGTTCTGGTCGATTCTGGTCGCCCTTCCGCTTCCCGTATTGTGGGCAACGCTGGGTTACGGCTTACAGGAAGCCTGGCCGTATCCGTTGGCCGTAGCAATTGGCGACGGCGTCACCGCGACCGTTCCGCTACTGTGGGTCGTGATGATTTGTGCCACTTTCGCCCGCCCAACCGGATTATTTGTCGCCCATTTCGGCTGGCCGCGTCATCGCGTGGCGCGTGGAATGCGCAACTATCTGATGAGCATTGGTTTTATCGTGCCATTGATTATGGCGCTGATCATGTTCGATAACCTCAATGACCGGGAGTTTTCCGGGTCGCTGGGCAGGCTCTGTTTTATTCTGATTTGTGGTGCGCTGGCGGTCGTCACACTCAGTCTTAAACGCGCCGGGATCCCGCTCTATGTTGATAAGACCGGTTCAGGTGATAACATGCCGAACCGCCTGTTATGGAACCTACTGTTAAGCGCCCCGCTGATTGCGATTCTGGCTGCTGCGGTGGGCTATCTGGCCACCTCGCAGGCACTGCTGGCGCGTCTGGAAACCTCCGTTGCCATCTGGTTCCTGCTGTTAGTGGTGTATCACATTATCCGCCGCTGGATGCTGATCCAGCGCCGCCGCCTGGCGTTCGATCGTGCCCGCCATCGTCGCGCTGAGATCCTCGCCCAGCGCGCGAAAGGCGAAGATGAGACGCCACACTCCACCAGTACCGAAGGATCGGTCGAGATAGATGAGAAAGAGCTCGATCTGGATGCCATCAGCGTGCAATCGCTGCGCCTGGTGCGCTCGATCCTGATGCTTATCGCGCTGCTCTCAGTCATTGTGCTGTGGTCAGAAATCCACTCAGCTTTCGGCTTCCTGGAGAATATTTCTCTGTGGGATGTCACCTCCACGGTACAAGGAGTGGAAAGCCTTGAGCCCATCACTCTCGGCGCGGTGTTGATTGCCATTCTGGTGTTTATCATCACCACGCAACTGGTGCGTAACTTTCCGGCGCTGCTTGAGCTTGCCCTGTTGCAGCATCTGGATCTCACCCCAGGCACCGGTTATGCCATCACCACCATCACCAAATATCTGCTAATGCTGTTTGGCGGGCTGGTTGGATTCTCAATGATCGGGATCGAATGGGCGAAATTGCAGTGGCTGGTTGCCGCGCTTGGCGTCGGTCTGGGCTTTGGCCTGCAGGAGATCTTCGCTAACTTTATTTCCGGCCTGATCATTCTGTTTGAAAAGCCGATCCGCATCGGTGATACCGTGACGATCCGCGATCTGACCGGTAGCGTCACGAAGATCAATACCCGCGCCACGACGATCAGCGACTGGGATCGCAAAGAGATCATCGTGCCCAATAAGGCCTTTATTACCGAGCAGTTTATCAACTGGTCACTGTCGGATTCGGTGACGCGTGTGGTGCTGACGGTCCCGGCACCCGCCGATGCCAACAGCGAAGAGGTAACGCAGATCCTTTATACCGCCGCAGAACGTTGTACGTTTGTGATTGATAACCCTGCCCCGGAAGTATTCCTGGTTGACCTCCAGCAAGGGATCCAGCTATTTGAACTGCGTATCTACGCCGCCGAGATGGGGCACCGTATGCCGCTGCGCCACGAGATTCATCAGTTGATTCTGGCGGGCTTCCGCGAACATGGTATCGATCTGCCGTTCCCACCGTTCCAGATGCGGCTTGAAAGTCTGGACGGCAAGCGCACGGCGCGCACGCTGACATCGGCAGGGAAAGGGAATCGTCCGGCGGGAAGTGTGTAATCTTTCCCCGATGCGCTTATCGGGGCTACTCTGACAGCCTCTCCCACCGGGAGAGGCGTCGATGATCAACGCCATCAAACCGTTGCCCGGATAAGGCGTAGCCGCATCCGGGATGGTGAAGCCGAAAAATCAGGAGCGATCGACGGTAAACGCCATTACCTCGGCGAGGCTTTCCGCCCCCAGCGCCAGCATCACCAGGCGATCAACGCCCAGCGCCACACCGGAACAATCCGGCATACCGGCCTTCAGGGCCTCCAGCAGATTTGTATCCACCGGTTGCTGCGGCAGGCCACGTGCGGCACGCTTGCGATTATCCTGCTCAAAACGCTGCTGCTGTTCGCGGGCATCGGTCAGTTCATGGAAACCATTCGCCAGTTCAATACCTTTGAAGTAGACCTCAAAGCGTTCCGCCACGCGGTGATCTTCGGTGCTGATTTGCGCCAGCGCGGCCTGACTTGCCGGGAAGTGGTAGACAAACGCCGGACGGTCTTTGCCGATATGTGGCTCAACGCCCATGGTGAACAGCAGTTGCAGCAAGGTATCGCGGTCTTCTTCAGTGTCTGCGATATTGCTTAAATCAAGCTTCGCCGCCACTTCACGCAGTTGCGTTTTATCCGCAGAAAGCGGATCGATTTCCAGGTAGCGCTGGAAAGCCTGCTGATAAGAGAGTGATTCCGCTGCCGGACACTCCAGCACCTGTTGCAGAAGGTCATCCACTTCATTCATCAAACGATACATATCGTAGTGCGGACGATACCACTCCAGCATGGTGAACTCAGGATTATGATGACGCCCCATTTCCTCATTACGGAAGCTACGGCACAACTGAAAAACCGGGCCACATCCTGCCGCCAGAAGGCGCTTCATGTGGTATTCCGGGCTGGTCATCAGATAAAGATTCATCCCTTGCGAATGGCCGGGACCAACGAAACGGGTCTCAAACGGGAACAGGTGAATATCGGTTACCGTGGCCTGGCTCATACAAGGCGTTTCCACCTCTAACACGCCGCGATCGGCGAAGAAACGCCGAATTTCCGCCATAATTGCTGCGCGTTTTAATAAGTTAGGGATGGATGCGCTCGGCTGCCAGGTTGCCGTCTCGCTCATGGTACGTTCTCCGAATTCAAACAAGGGCACGAAGTCTACCCGTATCAGCTCAGAGAGACAAATTTTGAGCGGAATAAGGTTCACCGACGGGAGGTAAAATCACTAAAGGTTGGGAGTTTTGTAATTAAATTAATCAAAATCAATGATGTTTTAGGCCATTCATACGTTAAAAAAATCGAACAGGTCAAATTTCCCTCACCATCCTAAGATTATAATGCATACCAATAAAGGAGCAGTGGAATCGTATTCGAGGCCCTGGCTGGTCAGATCAGAAAGGGTTGCGAAATAACAATAATCAGGAGGAATGTCGTGCAAACTTTTCAAGCCGATCTTGCTGTAATTGGCGCGGGTGGCGCGGGTTTACGTGCCGCCATAGCAGCCGCCCAGGCAAATCCAAATGCTAAAATCGCCCTTATTTCAAAAGTTTATCCCATGCGCAGCCACACCGTGGCCGCAGAAGGCGGTTCCGCAGCCGTTGCACAGGATCATGATAGCTTCGAGTACCATTTTCACGACACTGTAGCCGGTGGCGACTGGCTGTGCGAGCAGGATGTCGTTGACTACTTTGTCCGTCATTGCCCCACCGAAATGACCCAGCTTGAACTCTGGGGCTGCCCGTGGAGCCGTCGCCCCGATGGTTCTGTCAACGTTCGCCGCTTTGGCGGCATGAAGATCGAACGCACCTGGTTTGCCGCAGATAAAACCGGCTTCCATATGCTACACACCCTCTTCCAGGCATCACTTCAGTTCCCGCAAATTCAGCGTTTCGACGAGCACTTCGTGCTGGATATTCTGGTCGACGATGGCCAGGTGCGTGGGTTGGTCGCGATGAACATGATGGAAGGCACGCTGGTGCAGATTCGTGCCAACGCGGTCGTTATGGCGACAGGCGGTGCGGGTCGCGTTTACCGTTACAACACCAATGGTGGTATCGTCACCGGCGACGGAATGGGCATGGCGCTTGCTCATGGCGTACCGCTGCGTGATATGGAGTTTGTCCAGTATCACCCCACCGGGCTGCCGGGTTCCGGTATTTTGATGACGGAAGGCTGCCGTGGCGAAGGCGGTATCCTGGTCAACAAAAACGGCTACCGTTATCTGCAGGATTATGGCATGGGGCCAGAAACCCCGCTGGGCGAACCGAAGAACAAATATATGGAGCTGGGGCCGCGCGACAAAGTGTCTCAGGCGTTCTGGCATGAATGGCGTAAAGGCAACACCATTTCGACCCCGCGCGGCGATGTCGTTCATCTCGACTTGCGCCATCTGGGTGAGAAAAAACTGCTGGAACGTCTGCCATTTATTTGCGAACTGGCAAAAGCCTACGTTGGCGTGGATCCGGTAAAAGAACCGATTCCGGTACGCCCCACCGCGCACTACACCATGGGCGGTATCGAAACCGATCAGCAGTGCGAAACCCGTATCAAAGGGCTGTTTGCTGTGGGTGAGTGTTCATCTGTTGGTCTGCATGGCGCAAACCGTCTTGGCTCAAACTCGCTGGCAGAGCTGGTGGTGTTTGGTCGTCTGGCAGGTGAACAAGCAATGGCGCGTGCCGCCTCCGCGACAGCAGCCAGCGACGCAGCGCTGAATGCACAGGCCGCCGACGTTGAGCAACGCCTGAAAAATCTGGTCAATCAGGAAGGTACAGAAAACTGGGCGAAAATTCGCGACGAAATGGGTGAGTCAATGGAAGAAGGCTGCGGTATCTACCGTACGCCAGACCTGATGCAAAAAACCGTTGATAAACTGGCGGAGCTGCAAGAGCGTTTCAAACGCGTGCGCATCACCGATACTTCCAGCGTGTTTAATACCGACATCCTTTATACCATCGAACTGGGGCACGGCCTGAACGTCGCCGAATGTATGGCTCATTCCGCGCTGGCACGTAAAGAGTCGCGCGGGGCGCATCAACGTCTGGATGAAGGCTGCACGGAGCGCGATGACGTCAACTTCCTCAAGCACACCCTGGCGTACCGGGACGCAGACGGTACTACCCGTCTCGATTACAGCGACGTGAAGATAACGACGCTGCCGCCTGCGAAACGTGTTTATGGTGGCGAAGCGGAAGCCGCTGAGAAGAAGGAGTCGACCCATGGCTGAGATGCAAACCCTGAAAGTTGAGGTGGTGCGATATAACCCGGAAGTGGATACCGCTCCGCACAGCGCCTTTTATGATGTGCCTTACGATGAGCAAACGTCGCTGCTGGACGCGCTGGGTTATATAAAGGATAACCTGGCGCCGGACCTCAGCTATCGCTGGTCCTGCCGTATGGCGATTTGCGGCTCCTGCGGCATGATGGTCAACAAAGTGCCGAAGCTGGCCTGTAAAACGTTTTTACGTGACTACACGAAAGGGCTAAAAATCGAGGCGCTGGCCAATTTCCCTGTTGAGCGCGATTTAGTGGTCGACATGACCCACTTTATCGAAAGCCTGGAGGCCATTAAGCCGTACATCATTGGCAATTCTCGGACACCGGATCAGGGGCCGAACAAGCAAACCCCGGCGCAGATGGCGAAATACCATCAGTTCTCCGGCTGTATCAACTGTGGCCTGTGCTATGCGGCATGTCCGCAGTTTGGCCTCAATCCGGAGTTTATTGGCCCGGCGGCCATCACGCTGGCGCACCGCTACAACCTGGATAACCGTGACCACGGGAAACAGCAGCGTATGCCGCAGTTGAACAGTCCAAATGGCGTCTGGAGCTGTACCTTTGTGGGCTACTGCTCGGAAGTGTGCCCGAAACATGTCGACCCGGCGGCCGCTATCCAGCAGGGCAAAGTGGAAAGCTCGAAAGACTTTCTTATCGCCACTCTGAAACCACGCTAAGGAGCGCATCATGACGACTAAACGCAAACCCTATGTCCGGCCAATGCCGTCGACCTGGTGGAAATCGCTGCCGTTTTATCGCTTCTATATGCTGCGTGAAGGAACAGCGTTACCGGCGGTATGGTTCAGCATCATTTTGATCTGCGGACTTTTTTCCTTAAAACATGGCCCGGAATCCTGGGAAGGATTTGTTACCTTCCTGCGAAACCCAATAGTGGTGATCCTGAACCTGATTGCCCTGGCGGCAGCGTTGCTGCACACCAAAACCTGGTTTGAACTGGCGCCAAAAGCGTCGAATATCATCATCAAAAGCGAAAAGCTTAAACCCGAGCCGGTTATCAGAGGGCTGTGGGCCGTGACCGTGCTGGCGACGGTGGTCATTCTTTTCGTTGCACTGTTCTGGTAAGGAGGCCAAAGGTGATCAATCCAAACCCAAAACGTTCCGATGAACCCGTCTTCTGGGGGCTGTTCGGCGCAGGCGGCATGTGGAGTGCGATTATCGCGCCGGTGATGATTCTGCTGGTTGGCGTGCTGCTACCGCTGGGTCTCTACCCCGGTGAAGCGCTCGGCTACGAACGTGTACTGGCATTCGCCCAAAGCTTTATCGGCCGTGCGTTTTTATTCCTGATGATTGTTCTGCCGCTATGGTGCGGGCTGCACCGTCTGCACCATGCCATGCATGATATTAAAGTCCATATCCCCAGCGGGAAATGGGTCTTCTATGGCCTCGCCGCTATTCTGACCGTGGTCACACTGATCGGGGTCATCTTCCTTTAATTCACCTCGCTCTCCCGCTCTGGCGGGAGAGCATTTTTCCCGCCAGCTTCTACACTTAAGTAAAAAACTGAAAGGAAAAAATCATGCGTTTGTTGCCGATTATCGCAACGGCTGCTGCAGCATTTTTGGTTGTAGCCTGTAGCTCTCCTACTCCCCCTTCTGGCGTCACCGTGGTGGATAACTTCGATGCGCAACGTTACCTTGGCCGCTGGTATGAAATTGCCCGCTTTGACCACCGCTTCGAGCGTGGCCTGGAAAAGGTGACCGCGACCTACAGCACAATGGATGACGGCGGCATTCAGGTCATCAATAAAGGCTACAATCCGGAACGCGGCATGTGGCAACAATCGGTCGGGAAGGCGTACTTTACCGGTGATACGCGTAAGGCCGCACTTAAGGTCTCGTTCTTCGGTCCTTTCTATGGCGGCTATAACGTCATTGCGCTGGACAAAGATTACCGATATGCGCTGGTATGCGGGCCGGATCGGGACTATCTGTGGATTTTGTCACGCACACCGACGCTTCCGGATGCGGTGAAAAAACAGCTCGTTGATATCGCAGCCCGCGAAGGTTTTGCGGTTGAAAAACTTCTGTGGATAAATCAGACCCTTTAAGGCGTACTGAGCTTGAGGCCGATAATCCCCGCGACAATCAGTGCCAGGCTTAGCAGGCGCGCGGGATTCGCCGATTCACCGAATAACACAATCCCCGTGATAGCAGCCCCCACGGCGCCAATGCCTGTCCAGACGGCATACGCCGTTCCTGTGGGCAGGCTTTTCATCGCCCATGACAACATCACGACGCTAACGATCATCGCCGTTACGGTAATCACGCTGGGTACAAGGCGGGTAAAACCGTGCGTGTATTTCAGGCCAATAGCCCAAACGACTTCAAGAAGACCAGCAATAAAAAGAATTATCCATGACATAGGTGGCTCCAGTGCGGGGCCGTCCCCATTGAGTGTTGCGCAATCGGGTCGTCCCGACAGGCTGGTTGAGAGAGATAAATTTTGACCTGGTTACAAACGGAATGCAATTTTTGCGGAATTGCGCAGATTTAAGTGACTTAAAGCAAGAAATAGCTACAGATAGCAACGCAGTTCGCGCATTTATTCCCCATAAGTACCCCCTATGATGAAGTGCTGCCAGCAACGGGAAGCCGTGCGTCAATATTCTTACTGCGAAGAAAAATATGTTTAAAATTCTCTTGATTGACCGTTGTTACTTCACCCGTACGGGGCTGGAAAGCTGGCTCAATCAGACTGACTTTTTCCCGGCTTCATTCCTTGTGACTTCGCTGAATAACCTGATGCTGGCAAAAGAACATATTGTGCAATGGCAGCCGGACTTGATCATTGCCGATCTTTACGGCTTTAAGAATGATCTCCACCATATTCAGCAACTTTCCTCACTATTCACCGCCTGCGGAAAAGATAACCACCTTATCCTTTTGCAGTCAGGGGAAGATGCTCAACTCATGGCGTATTGTGCCCAGTATCAGGTACAGGCAACGCTGCAAAAAAGCGAGTCGATGGAAACGCTGGCTAAAGTCATTGCTCATGCCGTTCTGTCCCGCCCCGTGCGAACCGGGCCACAAATAGCCACCCCGTTGCTCACACGCCAGGAAGAAAAAGTACTGTCATTGTGGATGGAAGGCCGCAGCAATCAATCTATTGCGTCCAAAATGAGCATCAACGGTAAGACGGTGTATACCTACAAGCGCAATATTCGGATGAAGCTGGGAATGGGTAACCGCTTTACACCGTTCCTTTCGCTTCCCGAAGCGCCGGACAACTTGCAAGATAACCTGAATTAACGGTACGGCACTGGCCGTACCGCGTACTGGCAGGAATTACTGCTGCGCTTTTGTCGCTGCGCCAGAAATAGCGCTACCACCCTCAGAGATATCCTGACCGACACCACGCGTGGTGTTACAAGCAGTCAGCGCTGAGGAAAGAACCAGTACAGTAAAGATCGCAGCAAATGTCTTCTTAACCATAATATCTTCCTTATGTAGCCAATATTGTTTGTGCATAGCCACTTAAGGATAGACAAGATTGCGCAACCTGGCGGAATGTCGGCGATTTTTAGGACGACAGGAAGAAATTAACTCGCAGCGTGTGAGATTGAGTTGCCGAGATGTTTGATGTCTTCACCAAAGCCACGCGCGGTATTGCAGCCCGCCAGCAAAGTGGTGGTGAGAATAAAGAGTGCTACAAGACTGAGAAGACGTTTCATCATTCCTGCCCTGGAAAAGCAAAGGTGCAATAAGGTGAGCGCACCAACATTTCACAATAGACAAATCATTCAGGCTGCATTGTGGCGACAAGGCAGAAATCCCAGCAAACTATTTATCAGGTTAACTGGGGTTTCTCTAAGCACAGCCAACAAAGAGGCAGCCTAAAAGATAAAGTGAATTACTTCACGCGGGAGACATACTCGCCGGAACGCGTATCCACTTTAATCACTTCGCCGATCTGTACGAACAGCGGAACTTTAACCACTGCGCCAGTGCTC
This sequence comes from Citrobacter sp. BDA59-3, assembly GCF_015167655.1. Lineage (NCBI taxonomy): Bacteria > Pseudomonadati > Pseudomonadota > Gammaproteobacteria > Enterobacterales > Enterobacteriaceae > Citrobacter > Citrobacter sp. BDA59-3. The sequence goes on along the minus strand of NZ_CP063427.1, from coordinate 430,164 downwards.
AGCGTAGCCGGCTTACCACCGGTACCCGCGGTATCACCTTTCAGACCTGGATCGGTTTCAATGATTTCCAGTTCAACAAAGTTCGGCGGAGTCACAGCGATCGGACGGCCATCCCACAGCGTCACGATGCACTCAGCCTGATCCAGCAGCCATTTCGCGCTGTCACCAACGGTTTTCGCATCGGCAGCCAACTGCTCGAAGGTTTCGTTGTTCATGAAATGGTAGAACTCACCGTCGTTGTAGAGGTAAGTCAGGTTCATATCGATAACATCTGCGCCTTCGGCAGAGTCAGTAGATTTGAAGGTTTTTTCTACACGGGTGCCAGTCAGCAGGCGACGCAGTTTAACACGCGCAAATGCCTGACCTTTGCCTGGTTTAACGAATTCGCTGGCTTCAACTGCATAAGGTTCGCCGTCGAGCATGATTTTAAGACCGGCACGAAAATCGTTGCTATAGTAAGTCGCCATAAAGGCCCTCTAAAAATGTTAACTGGTAGCTAAGCCACAAAATGGCGCATATTGTAACCCTAAATACCCCATCCAGAGAAGATTGGTTAGTGCAACTTGCCGATGTAATAACCGATCCAGATGAACTCTTGCGTGTTTTAAATATAGACACTGACGAAAATTTAACCGCCGGACGCGAAGCAAAACGCCTGTTCCCGCTGCGCGTGCCCCTTGCTTTTGCCGCGAGAATGAAAAAAGGCGACCCCAACGATCCGCTTTTACGTCAGGTCCTGACGGCGAGAGAAGAGTTTGTTGCCGCCCCAGGATACAGCACCGATCCGCTGGAAGAGCAGGAAAGTGTGGTGCCTGGCTTGCTGCATAAGTACCGTAACCGTGCACTGCTGCTGGTTAAAGGTGGCTGTGCGGTAAACTGCCGCTACTGCTTCCGCCGCCACTTCCCGTATGCGGAAAATCAGGGCAATAAACGCAACTGGCAGGTTGCGCTGGATTATATTGCCCAGCAACCGGAACTTGATGAGATCATTTTCTCCGGTGGCGATCCGCTGATGGCGAAAGATCATGAACTGGACTGGCTGATCGCGCAGCTTGAAGCCATTCCACATATCAAGCGCTTGCGTATTCACAGCCGGCTGCCGATTGTCATTCCGGCGCGGATCACCGACACACTCGTCTCCCGCCTTGCAGGTTCTTCCCTGCAAATTCTGCTGGTGAACCATATCAATCATGCCCAGGAAATCGATGACGACTTTCGCGCGTCTATGGAAAAATTGCGGCGGGCGGGTGTAACACTGCTTAATCAGAGCGTGTTGTTGCGCGGCGTTAATGATAATGCCCGCACGCTTGCAGACCTCAGTAACGCGTTGTTTGATGCTGGCGTGATGCCTTACTACCTGCATGTGCTGGATAAAGTTCAGGGCGCGGCCCATTTCATGGTAAGCGATGATGAAGCGCGGGAAATTATGCGGGAGCTGTTGACGCTGATCTCAGGCTATATGGTGCCGAAACTGGCCCGGGAAATTGGCGGTGAGCCCAGCAAAACACCACTGGATTTGCAGTTACGGCAACAATAGAAGCTAACCGTTCAAACAGAAAAGTGGTGCAGGGATGCATCGCTTTCCTGTATTTAAGAAAACGATAGTGTTTTCTCATCCAGCCTCGATTTTTTAGCATATCTGATTGTTCACTGCTTTTATTATGGTATTTTAATCCTCTTTTTAAGTTTATATCAGATAATATATTCACCAATTCTATTTTTTCAGTTGGATATATAATTTTTAACAATGGTTATGGAGAACCATAATGGAAATGAATATTACGGGTGTCAACGCAGGCGTAATACGTAACAATGACGAGTTCCTCGCCGTCGCGCTAAAACTAAACATTAAAAAGAGTGACACAAAGCTGCTTTTCTTTCCGGCTTTAACTTTACGCGATCTTTTTGTCGCCATGGAATATCATCTCTCCAAGCAAAAAGAACTGGACGGTACTCGACGGGATGATTTCATCGCAGCGCAAACTGCGGTAACTAAAGCAATGCACGGCCATATTCCTGAGTTAAAAAAGGAAGAACTGGAAAAGGCAGATATAAATTATCGCGTAAACGCCATTGATAATTTCACCTACGATGAAGGGAAACTCATTTTCACGTTGCAGTTACATAATAATGAAAAGTTCACCTTCGAAGTTCATGAGCTGCAAATAGAGTTGCTTACCCATGTTTTAATTCATGCCATTAATAACGCTGGTATGCGAGACCTGGCATTGCGTATCTCTTCGTTACTGGATTTTCTTCCACTATATGATGTTGATTGCCAGCCTGACGGTAAGATGGTCTACGATACCTATACCCAGCCGGAGTGGAAAACAGCATTGTTTGATCATTATTTAATTCTTCTGTACCACTATGCCGGGACAAAGAAAAAATCCACTTTCTGCGGTACGGTGATCAAAACCAGAAGCCTTCCCGATACTCCTGAAATCCAGGCGATCGCCAAAAGACTGTTGGCTTTCAGCCCACGGCTGGGAAAACTCGCCAATAAAGCCTGTCAGGTACACATTCAGGCTATTAACGTGCAAGAGGGTGAACCGCTTAATCTGGATAGATGCATGCATACGCTGAACCAGATACGCCATCAGGTCACGGTGAAACCATCTGTAAAAAAAGCCAAAAAATAATATAGCGAAAACGCTGCCACGATATTCCGTGGCAGCGATAGAATTACCAGCACCTGAACAAAAGGTGCGACGCTATTACAGTAAAGCCCTGCTTTAGAACGTCTCCCAACCTGCATCATGGCCTGCAGCCGCAGACACAGGGGACATTTTAAGAGGACGTTTAGGGGCTTTGGACGCGGCGGCGGCCGTTTGTATCCCCGGTAAACGGAATACATCAACCAGTTGTTGCAGCTTGACCGCCTGATCTTCCAGACTTCCCGCAGCAGCAGACGATTCCTGAACCAGAGCGGCGTTCTGCTGTGTTGTCGTGTCCATTTCAGACATGGCCTGAGCAATCTGCGCAATACCCCGATTTTGCTCGTCAGACGCTGCGGCAATTTCCTGCATCAAATCTTTCACCTGGGTAACGGAGTGAACAATCCCACTCATACTTTCACCCGCCAGATCGACCTGTTTTGCACCTTCTTCTACAAAATGGACTGACTCGCCGATGAGCGCTTCAATCTCTTTTGCAGCCTGTGAGCTGCGCTGAGCTAATGAACGAACCTCTCCGGCAACAACGGCAAACCCGCGCCCCTGGTCGCCCGCACGCGCAGCCTCAACGGCGGCATTGAGCGCCAGAATATTGGTCTGGAACGCGATACCGTTAATAACGGTGGTAATTTCAGAGATGCGGCGTGAGCTTTCGATAATATCTTTCATCCGACTCACGGCATTCCCCACAACAATACCGCCCTGACTCGCCGTATCGGACGCGGTAACAGCCAGCAAACTCGCCTGTTGGGCGTTTTGCGCGTTCTGTTTTACCGTCGAGCTCAGCTCTTCCATACTGGCCGCAGTTTCAACAACGGCGGCAGATTGTTGTTCAGTACGCGCTGACAACTCATCATTGCCTAAAGAAATTTCGTTTGCCGCAGTATTTACCGAAGCAGAAGCATTTCTCACCATACTGAGGGATTCCGCCACCCGCTCAACGAGATGGTTAAATGCCGTGATGGCATGGCCAATTTCATCCTGGCGGCCGGCCGGCAGATTTTTGCTGAGATCAAGGTCTTCACTGATCTGCACCATGCCATCTCTCATGGCATTTAAACGGCGACGAATATTTAAAACCGTAAGCAGACCAAACAGCCCAAGAAGAATGGTGGCAGCCAGCGTTGCGCTCACTGATAAAATCAGTGCCTTGCTAATAAGCGATTTACTGGCTGCATTCGCCTGAACAACTAAAGAGGTGTTGTAGTCAATCTGATCATTAAAGTCAGCAAGTAGTGTAGCAATTTTATCTGCGATTAATCCGCCTTTTTGCATGGCTGTAATAATCGCCTTGCGGTCATTGGATTCTGATATTTTAAAATATTGATCCATCGCTCCACGGAACGCCTGTAAATCTGCAAGTGTTTTATTGCTAAGCTCTACGTCGCGCGGGTCTGAAGCTAATTCTTTGATATAGTATTGATGTTTTGCAAGGAGCTCATCATAAATTTTATTGGCATTTTGTTTAATGACATCCATTTGCGCCTGGTCTTCGGTTAAACCATGCAAATAAAGTTGCGAACGAACGCCAGTAGCCTGAATCATTTCCTTATTCATTGTCGTCAGGCTGGGAAGAATGTTTTCCTGGAAATAATTAGTGTCCTCACTAATTTTTGATAAAGAAATCATTGCAATGATATTCGTGCCAATCAAGCTAATGATAAGTAGAGAAAAAGCAAGTAATAACCGTTTGGTGATGTTCATCATACCTCTCCAATTTAACTTTAGTATCTTAGATATATCATGATGAATAACCACCATGAGGGAGAGTCCTTTCACACTTCGGTTTTATTTATCGGAGCGCTTTATTAAAACTTTAGCGTTAAGTTAACTTTTACTTTACGAATTGAAAAAAAGATGTGAAAACTCTCACACAAGTGAAAGCTTAAGAAATCTTAATATACGTAGGAGATAAAAATAAAAGACGTTCGATTTTAATTTATAAACCAATAAAAAATATGATTAAAAATTAAAGAGTTACGATTAAAACGCGAGTTTAGAAAAATAATATGAAAAATAAAACATACAGACAACATCAGGATCACTGCTCCCATTTATAAATGGGAGCAATGCAGCTTACGTTACTGCGGGCATTTATAAACCTGACCGGTCATTTCGCTGGCTGTCGGCACGAAGCTGGACATAAAGCCTTGTGTCGGGCTGGAGACGCTGAACAGCACGTTGCCGCCCATTTGCGCAGCCTGGTTACGCAGGTCGTTAGCCGCACCGCGCATTGAACCACCCTCTTCACCATGCTGACCAGAAAGCCAGTTGCTTTGTTTACCCGTTGCGGTACCCAGATACTGACAGTTTGCTGCAGGTTTATCTTCTACGAAGCGAACATTCTGCCCGCCCGAAGAAAGCTCATTACCGGCGCTACAGCCTGCCAGTAACAACGTTGCGCCGACAATCCCTGCTAAATATTTAACGTGCATGTTATTCCCCACAATCAATGAGCTGGACGTCTTGCGTCCGTGTCTGAATCTTATACTAAAAAGATGACCAAAAGAAAAACCCCCGGCCATTTCTGCCCGGGGGTTTTTCAATTCTGGGAGATGAACACCCAAATCATTCTGGCTGCAGGAAGGCGGCAAGTTTGTTAATCCCCAGGAGCTTACTCAAGTAAGTGACTGGGGTTAGCAAACGCAGCCAACGCATCTGCAGCCTGAAGGATGCAGGGTGTGGGCAATTACATCATGCCGCCCATACCGCCCATGCCGCCCATACCACCAGCAGCACCTAAGTCAGGCGCGTCGCCTTTCGGCAGGTCGGTCACCATGCACTCGGTGGTGATCATCAGGCCGGCTACAGATGCCGCGTACTGCAGCGCAGAACGGGTCACTTTAGTCGGATCCAGGATACCCATCTCGATCATGTTGCCGTATTCTTCGGTAGATGCGTTGTAACCGTAGTTACCGTCGCCCGCTTTCACGGTGTTAGCCACAACAGACGGCTCTTCACCGCAGTTCAGCACGATCTGACGCAGCGGAGCTTCCATTGCGCGCAGCGCAACTTTGATACCCACGTTCTGGTCTTCGTTCTGACCTTTCAGGCCAGCGATTTTGCTTGCTACGCGGATCAGCGCAACACCACCACCCGCAACCACGCCTTCTTCTACCGCAGCACGGGTCGCGTGCAGGGCATCTTCAACACGTGCTTTTTTCTCTTTCATTTCAACTTCGGTAGCAGCACCGACTTTGATAACCGCAACGCCGCCGGCCAGTTTGGCTACGCGCTCTTGCAGTTTTTCACGGTCATAATCGGAAGTCGCTTCTTCGATCTGCTGACGAATCTGACCAACACGGCCCTGAATTGCCGCTTCGTCGCCCACGCCATCAATGATGGTAGTCGTGTCTTTGTTGATCACAACGCGTTTCGCCTGGCCCAGGTCTTCCAGAGTCGCTTTTTCCAGCTCCATACCGATCTCTTCGGAGATCACGGTACCGCCAGTCAGGGTAGCGATGTCCTGCAGCATAGCTTTACGACGGTCGCCGAAGCCCGGTGCTTTAACCGCAGCCACTTTCACGATGCCACGCATGGTGTTGACAACCAGGGTCGCCAGCGCTTCGCCTTCAACGTCTTCTGCGATGATAACCAGCGGTTTGCCTGCTTTCGCAACGGCTTCCAGAACCGGCAGCATTTCACGGATGTTGGAGATTTTCTTGTCAGCCAGCAGGATGAACGGGCTTTCCAGTTCTACTGCGCCAGTTTCCGGCTTGTTGATGAAGTAAGGGGACAGGTAACCGCGGTCAAACTGCATACCTTCAACCACGTCCAGTTCGTCCTGCAGACCGGTACCGTCTTCAACGGTGATCACGCCTTCTTTACCGACTTTGTCCATCGCTTCTGCGATCAGTTTACCTACGGTTTCGTCGGAGTTAGCGGAGATAGTACCAACCTGAGCAATCGCTTTAGAGTCAGAGCACGGTACGGACAGTGCTTTCAGCTCTTCAACAGCGGCCAGAACGGCTTTGTCGATACCACGTTTCAGGTCCATCGGGTTCATGCCCGCAGCCACAGCTTTCAGGCCTTCGGTGATGATAGCCTGCGCCAGTACGGTAGCGGTGGTGGTACCGTCGCCTGCAGCGTCGTTCGCTTTAGAGGCAACTTCTTTCACCATCTGAGCGCCCATGTTTTCGAACTTGTCTTCCAGTTCGATTTCACGTGCTACAGAAACACCATCTTTAGTGATGGTCGGCGCGCCGAAGGATTTATCCAGCACTACGTTACGGCCTTTCGGGCCCAGGGTCACTTTAACTGCGTCTGCCAGTACGTTTACGCCGCGCAGCATTTTCACACGAGCGTCGTTACCGAATTTTACGTCTTTAGCTGCCATTTTAATCTTTCCCTTAAATTCGTATGTTCAGTGTCGTTCGCGGATTACGCTTCAACAATTGCCAGAATGTCGCTTTCGGACATGATCAACACTTCTTCATTGTCGATCTTCTCAGCTTTAACACCGTAACCATCATTGAAAATCACGATGTCGCCCACTTTCACGTCCAGTGGCTGCACTGTACCGTTTTCCAGGATGCGGCCCTTACCGACAGCGATGATTTCGCCACGAGTTGATTTGCCTGCTGCAGAACCGGTCAGAACGATGCCGCCAGCGGATTTAGATTCAACTTCTTTACGTTTGACGATCACACGATCATGTAACGGACGAATACTCATTGATAGCTCTCCTTTGAGAAAGTCATTATCAGTTATGGGTGACGCCGGCCCGCAATCGGTTCTCCGGCTGGTGACCAGAGAGATGGGGATGGGTTTTTCCCCCTTCAAGGGGGGACTTTAAAAAAAATTCGCACAAAGCCCCTGGTCGGCAAGAAAAGGGAAAACGCAATCCGTGAGAAGAGGCAGGCGCACCAACAGCCATAAGTAAAATTGATTGTGATAGCATTATCCCACTTTACTTTGCGATGACGTGCGGGATACGGGCCATGAGTGGACTGAAACAGGAGCTGGGGCTGGCTCAGGGAATTGGGTTACTTTCAACATCGTTACTGGGCACCGGGGTTTTTGCCGTTCCGGCGCTGGCTGCGCTGGCGGCAGGTAACAGCAGCCTGTGGGCCTGGCCTGTGCTCATTCTGCTGGTCTTTCCGGTCGCTATCGTCTTCGCCGTTCTTGGTCGTCAGTTTCCCAGCGCGGGCGGCGTCGCCCATTTTGTCGGCATGGCGTTTGGCTCACGACTGGAGCGCGTCACCGGCTGGTTATTTCTATCAGTGATCCCGGTGGGGTTGCCCGCGGCGCTGCATATCGCCGCCGGTTTCTGGCAGGGGATGTTTGGCTGGCAGGGCGCGCAACTGCTGATAGCCGAGCTTGGCACCCTGGCACTTATCTGGCTCATCGGGACGCGCGGTGCGGGTTCCAGCGCTAACCTGCAATCCATCATTGCCGGGCTTATCGTTGCATTGATCTTCGCCATCTGGTGGCGTGGTGGGCTCTCCTTTAGCGCCCTGTCTTTTCCGGCTCCGGCCGAGGTTCCCCTCTCCGGCATGACCGCCTCGCTGGCCGTGATGTTCTGGTGCTTCGTCGGCCTGGAAGCCTTTGCCCATCTGGCCTCGGAGTTTAAGCATCCTGAACGCGACTTCCCCCGCGCGCTGATGATTGGCCTGATTCTGGCCGGCTCAGTCTACTGGGCCTGTACCGTGGTGGTGCTGCATTTCCCGCTCTGGCATAGCGCAGGAGCCGCGGCGTCTTTACCGATCATCGTCGTTGATCTGTTCGGCAAGCAGGCGCAGTGGATTGCCTGCATCATCGGTTATCTGGCCTGTTTTGCCAGTCTCAATATCTATATTCAGAGCTTCGCCCGGCTGGTGTGGTCGCAGGCACAATATAAGCCGCAAAGCCCGCTGGCGCGTTTGTCCTCCCGACAAATCCCGCTTAACGCGCTGAATGCCGTCCTGATTTGCTGCGTTATCTGTACGCTGGGTATCTACGCATTTGCCATTAATCTCGACACGCTCATCATTTATGCCAACGGCATTTTCATTCTGATTTATTTGCTGTGCATGCTGGCAGGGTGCCGCCTGTTGAAAGGGCGTTATAAAGTGCTGGCCTGGGTGGGCAGCATTCTGTGCTTACTGCTGCTGGCCATTCCTGGCTGGAAGAGTCTGTATGCGATTGTGATGCTGGCAGGTCTGTGGGCATTTTTACCCAGGCGCGGCGTGGCGGTTCAGCGGTCGTAAGCCCGGAAGGCGGCTTCGCCTTTTCCGGGCTACAAAATGTTTAGCGATCGTCTTTGTTATCCAGGCGGTCGCGCTGATCATCTTTGCGCTGGTACTCCCCTTCAAACGTATTACCAGGCCCGGTACTAAAGCCGCCGCCCGGCATACGGGAAAAACGTAAATGCGGCATCAGCTTAAGCGTCAGATGTTTTTGTACTGGCGGTAACAGCAGCAGTAAGCCGAGGAAATCGGTAAAGAACCCCGGCAGCACCAGCAGTAAACCTGCAATAATCAGCGACACGCTTTTAATCATCTCGGCCGCCGGGCTTTCCCCTGTCGCCAGCTTTTGCTGCATCAACAGAAAGTTTTTGAAGCCCTGATTACGCACCAGAGACATCCCGATAACCGAAGTAAAAATGACCAGGATAAGCGTCATCAGCACGCCAAACACATGCGCCACCTGAATGAAAATCGATATCTCGATGTAGACGTATAAAAAAACAGCAATCAGCGGTATCCAGCGCACTGGTTTCTCCTCAGTGAACAGACGCTACTGGCGCCTGTCGGTAAATTTTTGCGATTCGCATAGTTACTGAGATGGTGACAACCGCCGGAAAATTCAATTTTCCGCGGAAACTATTTTTTCCAGCGCTGCGATAGCGGTGATTCATTTCACAGATTAATGATTCTGATAAAGCGGCTAAGATAATAAGTGATCCAGATTACGGCTTTTCGCTCGGATCAGCATATGATCGCAGATATCTGGCCGATTAAGGGGATAATCGTCGGCCCGAAATCACACATAACCACATATATACTGTGTGTTTGGTGTATTCATTCGTAGCTTGATAAAGAAGGTTCACATGTTAAACAACATTCGTATCGAAGAAGATTTGTTGGGCACAAGGGAAGTTCCAGCGGATGCCTATTATGGTGTGCATACTCTTAGAGCGATTGAGAACTTCTACATTAGTAACAGCAAAATCAGCGACATCCCGGAGTTTGTCCGGGGAATGGTAATGGTGAAAAAAGCGGCTGCTCTGGCCAACAAGGAGCTGCAAACCATTCCTAAGAGCATTGCGAACACCATCGTGGCGGCATGTGATGAAGTCCTGAATAACGGCAAATGCATGGACCAGTTCCCGGTCGACGTCTATCAGGGCGGCGCAGGGACATCAGTAAACATGAACACCAACGAAGTACTGGCCAACATCGGTCTGGAGCTCATGGGCCACCAGAAAGGCGAATACCAGTACCTCAACCCGAACGACCACGTTAACAAATGCCAGTCCACCAACGACGCCTACCCGACCGGTTTTCGTATCGCGGTGTATACCTCCATCCTCAAGCTGGTCGATGCCATCACTCAGTTAGGTGAAGGTTTTGAACACAAAGCGGATGAGTTCCGTGACATCCTGAAAATGGGCCGTACGCAGTTGCAGGACGCCGTTCCGATGACGCTGGGACAAGAGTTCCACGCCTTCAACGTACTGCTGAATGAAGAGACGAAAAACCTGCTGCGCACCTCCGAGCTGCTGCTGGAAGTGAACCTCGGCGCAACGGCTATCGGCACACGTCTGAACACCCCGGAAGGCTACCAGCAACTGGCGGTGCAAAAACTGGCGGAAGTGAGCAACCTGCCTGTAGTACCGGCAGAAGACCTGATAGAAGCGACCTCCGACTGCGGTGCTTACGTGATGGTACACAGCGCGCTGAAACGCCTGGCCGTCAAAATGTCCAAAATCTGTAATGACCTGCGGCTGCTCTCTTCGGGTCCACGTGCGGGTCTGAATGAAATCAACCTGCCGGAACTACAGGCAGGCTCGTCCATCATGCCGGCTAAAGTGAACCCGGTCGTGCCGGAAGTGGTGAACCAGGTGTGCTTCAAAGTCATCGGCAACGACACCACCGTAACCATGGCGTCCGAAGCGGGCCAGTTACAGTTGAACGTGATGGAGCCGGTGATTGGCCAGGCCATGTTTGAGTCCATCCACATTCTGACCAACGCCTGCTACAACCTGCTGGAAAAATGCGTCAGCGGTATCACGGCTAACAAGTCTGTATGTGAAGGCTATGTCTATAACTCGATTGGTATTGTGACCTACCTCAACCCGTTTATTGGCCACCATAACGGTGACATCGTCGGCAAAATCTGCGCCGAAACGGGCAAGAGTGTGCGCGAGGTCGTGCTGGAGCGCGGTCTGCTGACGGAAGCGGAGCTGGATGATATTTTCTCCGCACAGAACCTGATGCATCCGGCCTATAAGGCGAAGCGTTATACCGATGAAAGCGAACAGTAACACTGACGGCTAAAGCCACAAGGCACGTCAGCTCTGACGTGCCTTTTTTTTAGCCTGCAGTAAAAAAAATCATTCTCATTTCATCAACAAGGAAGGCAATTATGTTTGCTGCAGAACTTGTACTCGTCCTGCTTGCTATTTACCTGGGGGCCAGACTCGGCGGTATCGGCATCGGTTTTGCCGGTGGTTTCGGGGTGCTTGTACTGACACTCTTTTTTCAAATCAAACCCGGCGCTATACCCTTCGATGTAATTGAAATCATCATGGCGGTTATCGCTTCTATTGCCGCGATGCAGGTGGCAGGGGGCATGGATTACCTGGTGAGCATTGCGGAGCGTATGCTGCGCCGACATCCGAAATACATTACTTTTCTCGCCCCGCTGGTCACGTGGTTTATGACCATCCTGGCGGGTACCGGTCATACGGCGTTTTCTACGCTGCCGGTCATTACCGAAGTGGCGAAAGAGCAAGGGATTCGTCCTTCCCGCCCACTTTCCATTGCCGTCGTGGCTTCGCAAATCGCTATTACCGCCTCCCCCATCTCTGCGGCTGTCGTCTTTTTTGCCGGCATCCTGGAACCGCTCGGTGTGAGTTATCTGACGCTGCTGGCGATCTGTATTCCTGTTACGCTGATTGCCGTTATGCTGACGGCTATTGTGTGTAACTTCCTCGGCGCTGAGTTGAAAGATGATCCGGTTTACCAGGAGCGTCTGGCAAGAGGGGAAATCAAACTGCGCGGCAGCAAAGTTTTCGAGATGAAACCGCATGCCAAACGTTCCGTGCTGCTGTTCCTGGTTGGTATTATCGCCGTCATGCTGTACGCCACGGCAATCAGTCCGAACGTAGGTCTTATCACGAACCCGGTATTGCCACGTAACGAAGCGATTGTGGTGTTCATGTTAACCATCGCCACGTTGATTTGCCTGACCTGTAAAATCAACACGGGCGATATTCTCAACGCCAGCACCTTTAAATCGGGTATGAGCGCCTGTATTTGCGTCCTGGGCGTGGCGTGGCTGGGCGATACCTTTGTGAAAAACCACATTCAGGATATCCAGACTGTGGCCGGCAACCTGCTCAACAGCTACCCGTGGCTGCTGGCGGTGGTGCTGTTTTTCGCCTCTACCCTGCTTTACTCTCAGGCAGCAACCGCGAAAGCGCTGATGCCTGCGGCACTGATGCTGGGTGTCAGCCCGCTGACCGCCGTGGCATCGTTTGCTGCGGTATCCGCATTGTTTGTCCTGCCAACATACCCAACGCTGCTTGCGGCGGTGGAAATGGACGATACGGGTTCAACGCGTATCGGCAAATATGTGTTTAACCATGCCTTTTTGGTTCCGGGCGTCATCGCCATCACCCTGTGCGTGATACTCGGTTTCGTAATTGGCGGTATTCTGTTGTAAAAGTGGTTAAAAACGGGCCGCACTGCGGCCCGTTTTTCGTGTGCGTGATATAGTCCCCTTTTCGCTGCGAAGAGGTTAACGATGAACACGCCTGATACTGTTGTTGTGCTCTGTACCGCCCCGGATGAAGCGACGGCCCAGGAGCTGGCCGCCAAAGCGCTGGCCGATAAGCTGGCTGCCTGCGTGACCCTCCTTCCCGGCGCCACCTCTATGTACTACTGGGAGGGGAAGCTGGAACAGGAATATGAAGTACAGTTGTTGCTCAAAACTGACGTTGCACACCTTGAAGATCTCTTCGCCTGCATAAAATCGCATCACCCTTATCAGACCCCAGAATTACTCGCGATACCGGTTACTCACGGAGATTTTGATTACCTCTCATGGCTCAACGCATCCTTACGCTGATTCTGCTGTTATGCAGCACACCGGCCCTTGCCGGGTTATTTGACGCCCCCGGACGGTCCAGTTTTGTTCCGGCCGATCAGGCCTTTATGTTTGATTTCCAGCAACAGGAAAATGAACTCAAGCTGAACTGGCAGGTGAAAGAGGGCTATTACCTCTATCGCCAGCAAATCAAACTCACTGCGCAGCAGGCGGAGATCGCCCCGCCACAACTGCCTTTCGGCGAGCCGCATAACGATGAGTTTTATGGCAAGAGCGAGATTTATCGCCAACAGTTGCACCTGCCGGTGACCATCACCGAGGCGGCCAAAGGCGCGACCCTGACAGTGATCTACCAGGGCTGTGCGGACGCCGGGTTCTGTTACCCGCCGGAAACCAAAGTGATTCCGTTGAGTGAGGTGAAAGCCACTGCCCAATCCATCCCCCCTCGCCCCTCCGGGGAGAGGGCCGTGGTGAGGGGCAATGACGATACGGCTCCAGCCGCGCTGCCCTTCTCCGCCCTCTGGGCGCTGCTGATTGGCATTGGCGTGGCCTTCACCCCCTGCGTCTTACCGATGTACCCGCTTATCTCAGGCATCATGCTGGGGGGGAAACAACGCCTTTCAACGCCCCGCGCGCTGCTGCTGGCATTTATCTATGTGCAGGGCATGGCGCTGACCTATACCGCGCTGGGCCTGGTCGTGGCGGCGGCCGGTCTCCAGTTCCAGGCAGCACTCCAGCATCCGTATGTGCTGATTGGCCTGTCGGTGGTTTTTCTTGTGCTGGCGCTGTCGATGTTTGGCCTGTTCACCCTGCAATTGCCCTCCTCGCTGCAAACCCGCTTAACGCTGATGAGCAACCGCCAACAAGGTGGTTCCGCAGGCGGTGTGTTCGCTATGGGGGCGATTGCCGGGCTGATTTGTTCCCCTTGCACCACAGCGCCGCTGAGCGCCATCCTGCTCTATATCGCCCAAAGCGGTAATCTGTGGCTTGGCGGCGGCACGCTGTATCTGTATGCCCTGGGGATGGGATTGCCGCTGATTTTGGTTACCGTCTTCGGCAACCGCCTGCTGCCGAAAAGCGGCCCGTGGATGGCGCAGGTCAAAATCGCCTTTGGCTTTGTGATCCTGGCGTTACCCGTTTTCCTGCTTGAGCGAGTCTTGGGTGATAACTGGGGTTTACGCTTATGGTCGCTGCTCGGCGTCGCCTTTTTTGCCTGGGCCTTTATTGCCAGCCTCGGCGCAACCCGCCCGGTGATGCGCATTGTGCAAATCGTCCTGTTAGGTGCGGCGCTGGTTTGCGCTCGTCCCTTGCAGGACTGGGCCTTTGGTCAGCCAGCGGCGCAAAACCAGGCGCATCTGTCATTTACTACCATCAAAACCGTGGATGACCTTAATCAGGCGCTTGCACAGGCCAAAGGTCGCCCGGTGATGCTGGATCTTTACGCCGACTGGTGCGTGGCGTGCAAAGAGTTTGAGAAGTACACCTTTAGCGATACGCGGGTTCAGGCAGCATTAAAAAATTCCGTGTTATTACAGGCGGATGTCACAGCCAATAACGCACATGATCAAGCGCTGCTGCACCATTTACAGGTTCTGGGCTTACCCACCATTGTGTTTTTTGATGCGCAAGGCCACGAGCAACCGGCACAGCGGGTCACGGGGTTTATGGATGCGCCTGCCTTTACGGCACATTTGCGCAATCACACACCGTAAACAACACTTGGTTGGGGACGCAGGCTTCTGACAACGGAGGAACTTACCGTGCAACGTGAAGATGTTTTAAGTCAGACACTTCAATTATTTGAATTAAGAGGGATTGCTGACACCACGCCGGAAATGGTCGCGGAGCGCATTGACTACCCGTTAGAGGAGTTTTTGCGTTTCTGGCCTGATAAAGAAGCGCTGTTTTACGATGCGCTACGCTATCTCAGCCAGCAGGTTGATATCTGGCGCAGGCAGTTATTACTCGATGAAGAGCTGACAAAAGAGCAAAAATTGCTGGCGCGTTATGGGGCGTTGACGGATTGCGTTAGTAACAATCGCTATCCGGGCTGCCTGTTTATCGCCGCCTGCACCTTTTACCCCGACCCGGACCATCCGATACACCAACTGGCGGATCAGCAAAAGCAGGCGGCCTTCGACTTCACCCATGACCTGTTAACCCAACTGGAAGTGGACGACCCGACAATGGTCGCGAAACAGATGGAGCTGGTGCTGGAGGGTTGTCTAAGCAGGATGCTGGTCAATCGCAGCCAGACCGACGTCGATACCGCCCGACAGCTCGCAGAAGATATTCTTCGTTTTGCATGTTGTCGCACGGGCGGTGCATTGACCTGATCAGTGCATAAACCCGGCCCAGGCGGAAATCAGCAGGCAGAGCGCCATCGCCCGTTGAAACCAAATCAGCGATGCCGCACTGCGAAAGAGCCGGTTTACCGCTTTGCCCAGTAGTGTCCACGCGCCCAGGCAGAGTACCGAAATGAGCAGGAAGCTCAGTGACAAAAATGACACTTCGCGCACGGGATGCGCGCCGTTCGGGGCAAACAGACTGACCACGGCCAGCGCCATCATCCAGGTTTTGGGATTAATTAGCTGTAACATGGCCGCCGCTTTGCCGCTAAAGGGTTCACCACTCTTCTCGTTCAGATCCGCTGCCGGGGCGCTAAAGAGCTGCCAGCTCATCCAGCTTAGCCACAATGCACCGGCCCAACTCATCCCCTCACGAAGCAACGGATACCCTCGCAGTATCTCTCCTGCCCCCGCCCCGGAGATAAACACAATAAGGCTTGCTGCCACACATGCCCCGAGCACCGCAGGTAGCGTGGCTCTGATGCCATAGCGTTGACTGCTGGCAAGGATCAGAATATTGGTCGGGCCGGGCGTTATCGACGCCACAAAGGCAAACAACATAAATGGCAGGTAGCTGTAGAGCATGTTCACAGTCGGGACTCCTTATTCTCCGTCCTGTGACTTTGGCGTTATTTACGGATGTCGTCTGGAAGATTTGTGCAAAGTTTCCGGTAGTGGGCTGGCGATAGCCGATATGCCCGCTGGAACCAGCGTCCCAGATGGCTTTGATCGGCAAAGCCCAGCGCAGCCGCCACGTCCGCCGGTTGTTCGCCGCGCGCCAGCTTGCTTCGGGCATTGGCCAGCCGCAGTTGAATAAGCCAGGCATGGGGGGAGAGATGAAATTCGCGCTTAAAACAACGGGTCAGGGTAAACCGGTCGGTACCCGTTTCGCGGGCCAGATCGGACAGGCCGATGTTTTCCCCCATATGGGCATGCAAATAGTCCCGTGCGCGATGAGCCACCGCTGCGCTTTGCAGATGCGACGGCAGGCGCTTGCGCCACTGGCTGTGCCGGGTAAGCTGCCCGAGCAGATCATCCATGGTGCTTTGCTGCACAATGCGCATCTCTTCGCTGTGTAGTGAATGAAAGGTCCGGGCGATCGCGCCAGCAAGCAGTGGCTCGCGCGCCATCGTGCGGGAAAAATGCAGCGAATAACTGGAAGGGACGGACTCGTACAAACCCCGGAGGGTGGAACTGAGCCACGCTTCATCGAGGTAGAATGTCAGGTAGGTGAAACCGCCTTCAACCGGCGCGTCACCATCGTGAATTTCACCAGGCTCGAGTAAGAAGGCATCTCCCGGCGTACTGCGATGACGTTCACGGCGGCAATGAAATTCCTGCGTTCCGCTGAGGGTGATACCCACCAGATAGCTGTCGTGCCAGTGCGGATCATACGCATGGCCTTCAAAGTGGGCGCGAATTGTTTCGATGCCAGTGTCCGCATGTTGCCGCAGTTCCAGCCAGTTATTAGCCATATTGCCTCCGAAATCCCCGGGAACAGCATTACTCTCCCGTGCGGAAAAAATCTGGAAGATTTGTGCAATACGCCGTTTTGTGGCGCAGAATCACTCAGACTGCCGCAAACTTGAGCAACTGAACAGCATTTTTTGAAATAGAGTTGACGCATTACATTGATTAGGGTTTAATGCGCCCCGTTGCCCGGATAGCTCAGTCGGTAGAGCAGGGGATTGAAAATCCCCGTGTCCTTGGTTCGATTCCGAGTCCGGGCACCACTTATTCAGAGAACCCAGCCTATGGCTGGGTTTTTGCTTTTCTGCAACCGGACTCTCCATCGAACTCCGTTCGATTATTCGCCGCAAGCGGCTCACCCCTACGGGGCCAGCGCGACGCGCGCGCTGTTCAACGCCTCCGGCGTTAGTCCGAGTCCGGGCACCACTTATTCAGAGAACCCAGCCTATGGCTGGGTTTTTGCTTTTCTACGACCGGACTCTTCATCGAACTCCGTTCGATTATTCGCCGCAAGCGGCTCACCCCTACGGAGCCAGCGCGACGCGCGCGCTGTTCAACGCCTCCGGCGTTAGTCCGGGTCCGGGCACCACTTATTCAGAGAACCCAGCCTATGGCTGGGTTTTTGCTTTTCTGCAACCGGACTCTCCATCGAACTCCGTTCGTTTTGTAGATACGGTGAATGTCTTCCACCTTTTTTAGCCACGGCTGACTCGTTTTCCTGCATGACAACCACAGCGACAACTTTATAACCCGCTGGCACAGAGCGTGTATTTCGCCATGAACGTAAGGTGAACGGAACTCACCTCCCGAGCCGCATATTTCCCCTCCCCTGGCTGGAGCTCCCCACAAGCAGCACCTATACTGCGGTCATGCTTTAACCATTCCCCTAAAGCTTATGACAACCCAAACGCTTACCCGTCAATGGCGTCTGCCTGGCGCTATCGTAGCAGTGATGTTATTGCTGGCCGCCGCTTTCGCGCTGCATGCGCACTGGAATGCCTTTATCCAGTGGTGCCTGGCAACCCAGATTACATTGCACCGTTATCTGGTGATGTACCTGCTGCAACTGAATAACCATCAGTATGCCGGGGGGCTGTGGCTACTGACCGGTTCGTTCTTTTATGGCGTGTTACATGCGGTTGGGCCGGGTCACGGAAAATTTATCGTCACAACCTATCTCAGCGCCAACCAGGAGAGCCAAACCGCCGCCCGCGTCATCCCGTTTCTTGGCAGCCTGATGCAAGGGGTGAGCGCCATTCTTTTTGTCTTTATCCTCGCGGTAGGTTTTAACCTCGCCTCTGGCGATCTCAGTGAGAGCCGCTGGTACGTTGAGAAAATCAGCGCGTTTATGGTGGGTGGGTTTGGCGTCTGGCTCATCGTCAAAGCGATAAAAACCATCAAACCGCAAAAAATGAAAATCACTGCCATGAGGCCTCTGTCTCACCGGCATTCTGACGACTGCGGCTGCGGAAACCACGGTGTGGGAATCAGTACGCAGGGCGACTGGAAAACACGTCTGGGCGTCATACTCGCCATTGGCGCACGCCCCTGCAGCGGCGCAATCATGATTTTGCTCTTTTCTAACGCGCTGGGCATTGTGAGTTGGGGGATCGCAGCCGTAATGACAATGGCATCCGGTACCGCATTGTCGATCATGGGTCTGTCACTCGCAGTGCGTTATGCCCGCAACCGCACGGCTGCCTTTTTTGGTGACGAGAGCGGCAGCATGCCATGGCTGGTACCGGCACTGAATATCGTCGGTGGCCTGGCGCTGATTTTGTTCGCCGTGGTGTTGTTCTTAACCGTCGTTCCGGTCAGTCCTGGCGGTGATTATATTGCGGCGGGCTGCTGATAAAAAAGCCCGGTACGTGAACCGGGCTTTGTCTGTTACTCGTTAATCCTTGGGTGCTGGTCGACAAGGCGTGAGCGTTTCGCCTGTAGCTCAGCAATTTCCGCATCGATGTCTTCGATTTTCTGTTCAATATTATCGTGATGCTCGCGCAGGATCTCTTTTGCCTCCTGGATATCGGAGGCCGCAGGCGTCGCACCTTTTAATGGGCGGTTCGCCGTCTCCTTCATCGTAAGCCCAGTGATCAGGCCTATCACCGCAACAACCATCAAATAATAAGCTGGCATCATCAGGTTCTGAGTACTTTCAACCAGCCAGGCGGCCAGTGTCGGGGTCAGGCCAGCCACCAGCACCGAAATGTTAAAGGCACTCGCCAGTGCGCTATAACGAATGTGCGTCGGGAACATTGCCGGCAAGGTCGATGCCATCACGCCAATGAAACAGTTGAGAATCACGGCCAGCATCAGCAATCCCGCGAAAATCAGCCCCGTCACGTTGCTGTTGATCAAGATAAATGCCGGAATGGACAGCGCAAACAGCGCCACACTCCCCAGAATAATAAAGGGACGGCGGCCAAAACGGTCGCTGAGTAAGCCCATCACAGGCTGAACAAATAGCATACCGACCATAATCGCGATAATAATCAGCACGCCGTGGTCTTCTGAATAGTTCAGGTTATGCGACAGATAGCTCGGCATGTACGTCAACAACATGTAATAGGTGACGTTGGTCGCAATCACCATACCGATACAGATCAGCAAACTACGCCAGTGCTTTGTCGCAATCTCTTTGAAGGAGACTTTCGGGCCGTTTTGCAGCCCTTCGCGATCGCCCTGCTCCAGTTTATCCACGTGCTGCTGGAACGCCGGAGTCTCTTCCAGCGCATGGCGCAAATAGAGACCGATTATCCCCAGTGGCAACGCCAGGAAGAAGGGAATACGCCAGCCCCAACTGAGGAAGTTTTCTTCACCGACGACGGTGGAGATAAGCACAACGACGCCCGCACCGATAACGAAGCCCGCTATCGAACCAAAATCAAGCCAACTGCCCAGAAAACCGCGTCGACGGTCCGGGGAGTATTCCGCTACGAAAATTGATGCACCGGTGTATTCCCCGCCTACTGAAAACCCCTGTGCCATTTTGCACAGCAAGAGCAGGACAGGCGCCCAAATACCAATAGAGGCATACGAGGGAATAAGCCCAATACAGAATGTACTGACGGACATAATCACAATGGTGATAGCGAGGATTTTCTGCCGCCCATATTTATCGCCGAGCATCCCGAAAAACAAACCACCCAGCGGGCGAATCAGGAACGGAACGGAGAAGGTCGCCAGCGCGGCAATCATTTGCACACTGGGGTTGGCCTCAGGAAAAAACACTTTACCCAGTGCGTAAGCTACGAACCCATATACGCCAAAATCAAACCATTCCATCGCGTTACCGAGTGAAGCGGCAGTTATTGCTTTTCGCAACTTACCGTCATCAATGATGGTTACATCGCGCAGCGTAATAGGTTTAACTTTCTTCCTTTTTAACATGATGTCCTCTTTTGACTTTCGCCCTGAACCGCGCATTTGATATGCCATACCAGCATTGCGCGTATTAAGCCGTTCATACCGACTTACCTTGTTCAAGCGTAGCAGGTTTACTTACACTGGCTGGTTACAGCCTGTACAACCGAACCTGTTGACGCCTGGCAGGGCGTTGTTTAACCGCCTTTTACCCTAACAGGGTTTAAAAACGTGATCAACTTCACACAAAATATCCCTGTGATTACGCCCACAATTCTGGCAATCCCCTCCTCTTTCTGCCGGAACTGCGTTTTACTTAACGAGAAAAAACGTTTTTAACTTATAGAATACCCGCAGTTGCTATTTACACTGATATGCCATACCCCCCGTGATTATTATTCTGCTAGCTGTATCCATTCACCTTTTTACAGAAACTATGTAACGCAAAGTTATTTAATTGTTCACATATAAATCTTTACACGGAATATGTGATGAAGATAACTAAAACACTGTTTTATTTTCATTGAATCAATATTCCAATGATCGCATCATACGTCCAGACACAAAACAGACAAGGATAGCGAGGGTGCTCCCCGGAAAGGAATAACAGCTCCGGACATTGAACAAATTCAAACCAGGAAGGTTTAACTCATTGAATAGTATGTTTTTATTTTCTCGATCATTGCACATGATGAGATATGAGGATTCATAATGAAAATCAAAGCCACCATTGAACGCATCCCCGGTGGGATGATGTTAATACCTTTGCTGCTTGGGGCAATTTTAAATACGCTGGCACCTAATACAGGCGCTTATTTCGGTTCTTTCACCAAGGGCATGATCACAGGTACGGTACCTATTCTTGCCGTTTGGTTTTTCTGTATTGGTGCGTCAATTGATTTACGCGCCACCGGGACCGTCTTACGCAAATCCGGCACGCTGGTACTGACAAAAATCGCCGTTGCCTGGGTAGTGGCAATGATCGCCGCCACCTTTATCCCGGAAGGCGGTATTCAGACCGGTTTCTTCGCCGGTATCTCCGTGTTGGCTATCGTTTCCGCGATGGACATGACCAACGGCGGCCTGTATGCCAGCCTGATGAACCAGTACGGCACCAAAGAAGAATCGGGCGCATTCGTGCTGATGTCACTGGAATCCGGCCCACTGATGACCATGGTCATTCTGGGATCTGCGGGCCTGGCATCCTTCGAACCGCACCACTTTATCGGAGCTGTACTGCCGTTCCTGATTGGCTTTACGCTGGGCAACCTCGACCACGATCTGCGCGCGTTCTTTAGTAAAGCCACACCGGTACTGATCCCGTTCTTCGGCTTCGCGCTGGGTAATACCATCAACCTGAAAGTGATCCTTGATACCGGTCTGCTGGGTATCGTCCTGGGTATCGCGGTTATCATCATCACCGGTATTCCACTGATTATTGCCGATAAAGTCATTGGTGGCGGTAACGGTACGGCAGGTGTCGCCGCCTCATCGGCAGCCGGGGCTGCGGTAGCAAACCCGGTGATCATTGCGCAAATCAACCCGGCGTTTGAACCGGTAGCCGCCTCCGCAACGGCGCTGGTGGCAGCAAGCGTGATTGTAACGGCGATTCTGGTGCCCATCATCACCGCACTGTACGCCAGACGGTTTGGCGAAGTGCCTGAGACGACCAAAACGGCAGACAATCCCGCCGCATCGCTCAATCATTAAAAAAAGCCCCCGACGTGACACGCCGGGGGCTTCTCTTTGCCTGTTTATCGCTATGTCCTGCAATTAGCCATCAACATTGGTTAATTGCAGGACACACCTTTTTACTCACCGAAAATCTCATCCACCATGGCAGTGGCTAAGCGCGATGCCGAACAGAGCCTTGGCATACCTAACGCGACTGTCTGCCAGCTTTGGGTCACCGACCAGCAAATAGGGTGACGATCCGCATCGCACCAGTCACCAAGCCAGCCCAGCAGATCTTTATAATCCATCAGGCCCGGTGTCGCAGGCGTTGTCAGCCACTGGTGATAAAAATGGCGAGTGGCAGGCGCAGCATTAATACCCTGCGCCAGAAAATCAGAGGCCATCGCACGCAGGTTATCTTTCAGCATGGAAGCCACCTCGCTACTCGCCAGGCGGCAGGCATCGCCAAAAGCGCCCCAGCGTAACTCTTCCAGCGCAACATAGCAGCGCCCCGCCATCGACCAGCCGTTATAATTCCCGGCCCGCCAGCGGGTAAAAATTTGTTCGCTGTGATTTCCCGCCTGTACCGTTAAGCCACGCTGGCCGAGCGCTTTCTCTTTCCAGCTCGCTCGCTGGCTAAAGTGCTCAATTAACTCATCATATTGCTGCTGGTTGCCCGGTGTGTTGGCGGGACGGCGCTGCTCAGCCTGCTGTAATGAGACCAGACGCTGGGTGATACGCGTCAGCGCAAGATGACCGGGGTCGAGCATACTGGCGAGCTTTTCCGCAAGCCCCAGACGCAACGAGTCATTCTCATTTAAGACACCGGACATGGCCCACGGGCGCAGTTGGGTCTGCGCCATCACTTCCTGGGTCAGTCTTTCACGAAACAACTGCTGTTGGGGCACAATCTGACTCTGGCGAGGCGCATCGGCACCCTGCACTAAATCCACAATGAACTTCGGATGAATGCACTCAAGCGTTCGCCCAGGCCCTTCCAGTAGTCGATTTTTCATAATTACTCTGCTGCGAATAGTGTTTGGATATCATCGCGTAAAAGACGTGCATCTTCCTGAATCCAGTTAGCTGTTTTGATGCAGTGTCGCAGGTGCTGCCGCAATGCTAACACTGACGATTCGTTTTGCTGACGAATCGCCAAACTGTCACGCAAACTATCTTGTAGCCCCGCCAGGCTCAGCGAGAACTCAGCAAAGAACGTCGCCATTCCCGCCGTAACAGAAACATCGACCTGCGCAGCCAAAGCTTTACGAATTTGTTCACAAAAATGAGCAACATGCTGGACGAGCTTGGTATGTAATGACGCCACATCAATGACGTAGCGTGTGCGGGTCACGACGTAATCATCCCATCCCCAGCTCGGATTATTTAACCAACGAGAAACCGTTTCCCGTACGCTTCCGCTACGCGGCGCCTGCCCTGCCGGGGTGTCTTCCGGCGCGATCGCGTTGGTAAAAAGCTGGCGGGTATTAAAATTGAGTGCGCTTGCCTGGAATGCGGGGAAACTGATACGCGCCCGGAAACCCGCGTGGCTGAGCTCTTCTTTAATACGCATCTCGATCGGGCGCATCGCATCATTGAGAGAGCGGGTCAGGGTATTTTCCAGTTGGTCAAAACGCATCGCCAGTTCACGGCCGATCTTCTCCTGTGCGGTGACAAAAATCGCTTCGCAGGAGGAGCGCATTTTGCTCAGCACAATCTGCGCCTGCCCTTCATCTTCCAGCACCAGTTGGCCTGGCGAAACTCCCGCCTCAAGACGCAGGTCGGCCTGACTTTCGTTGGCCATTTCCATGATCCTGCCATCACTAAACCAGGCGTTAATAGCCCCAACGATTTCCACTTGTTGGCTATTAATGAAGAGGTCCGCCGCCGCCAGCGCTTCATCCACCTCATGATCAATCTCATCGCTGACGCGCTCCTGACAGCTTTTCAGTAGCGTCATATCTTCTTCAAGGCGGCTGATATTGTGCTCAAGGTTCTCAAACGCGACCGTCAGCCCTTGATAGCGGAAATCAAGGTATTCCCGGGCGCTCTGTGCGTAGTTAAGCAACTTATGCGACGCCGAACGCAGGGCATACAGCGACGCGTTGGCGTGCGCAG
This sequence comes from Citrobacter sp. BDA59-3, assembly GCF_015167655.1. NCBI lineage: Bacteria > Pseudomonadati > Pseudomonadota > Gammaproteobacteria > Enterobacterales > Enterobacteriaceae > Citrobacter > Citrobacter sp. BDA59-3. The sequence continues at coordinate 406,262 of NZ_CP063427.1, read as the reverse complement.
CATGCAGCAGCTTGCGAATAGGTTGCTCAAACAGCGAATCTTCCCACAACAGATCGGCGGCGTGATGGATATGTTCAACATCATCCAGGTCAGCCATTCTCCAGCGTCGGCCCAGCGCCGCTTCGGCAAAGTCCTGCACCCAACGCTGCTCTTGCGGGTCGGGTAATTTCCCATGTTGTTTGATTTCATGGCGAGCGCGGTTTGCCAGATAGCCCCACATCGAGGAGACGGGGAAAATCTGCGTCGGATTAATGTAGCCTTTCATTAATGTCCCGGCGATCAGCGCCCGCACCTGTTCTTCGTCATCGCTGTTACGGTCTTTCTGATCGAATTTATTAACCAGCGCATACAGCGGAACGGAGCGCCCAACGGCGGAAATCGCGTGGCGCACCTCTTCATCAGAGATCGACTTAAGCTGGGTGTAATCCATCACCGCCAGTACCGCAGACGCTCGCGCCAGTTGTTCATTGAGCATCTTGTGCAGATGCGGCTGTCCCGCTTCGTTTGGCCCAGGGGTGTCGAGCAGCGTCAACTGGCCCAAATCATTTTCAAGTCCCGCCAGGTGAACAAACTCAACTTCAATAACCGGGATATTCTCTATGGAGGCGTAAGCGGAGAAAGGAAAATCAACATCCAGCGCTTTCGACAGGCGCACCAGATCGTTAAGGCTCTTTAAACAATGGAAAATGGGCTGCGCGCCCAGATAATGTTTGTCAAACGCATCCCCTTGTGCGATGCGTTCGAGCAGGGCACTCATGTCTTTATCGATTTCGAGTTTTTGCGCCAGCTTTTCACGGTCATAGGTATAAAGCCGCATCTGGAGTTGCTGGGTCAACGTATCGATTGGCCCAACATGGGCGAAATGCAGTACAGGCTCTTTCTGGCCCGGCGTGTGGCGGATTAATGTCGGCAGCGCCGTCATCGGACGGTTGCGATTAGGCAAAACCTCAGTGCCCACAATCGCGTTGATCGTGGTCGATTTACCCGCTTTCATCGTCCCGACAATCGCTAACACCATCTCCAGGCGGGTGATTTTCCGTAATTCGTTGTGCAGAGTGGCTTGCTGCGTCTCGATGCCGCGAGCACTAAAATGTAATGGCAGTACATTTGCGTTATCTGCTTTGCCGGAAGCCGCCTCATCAAGCGTTGCAATCGGCAGGGCTTTGAGCGCCTGCAGATTCTGCAAGGAGAGCTGTAACAATCTCTCTGCTTCCTGGCTTAATTCGAAAATTGTCTGTGTGTGCATGATAAAAGTCTTTCCTTAACGCAAATTTCTTACTTTTATTAAGCCGTGATGTTTTATTTGTGAAGTTTCGGCTTTTATAATTACGTGTGGAAAATATCTTATAGAAGATAAATGCCTGATGGGAATCAGGAAAAATGCATTTTCTCGGTAGAGACTGACAGAGCACGCAGTCCCGGACATAAAATGGCTGGGAGATAGAGAGCGTAGCTCATTTTCAAGAACGACCAGGATATATCGTCATTTATTTACCCCCCCAATTTGCGAGGTAATTAACTGTCTTCGGTAGAAGACCCTGCTGATATGACAGTATGCTAATTATTAACACCGGTTGCGTCACCTCACCTTATCTGAATTGGCAATGGGTAGCAATTTCCCGTCGAAAATATTCTAAATATCATACATAAGGGTTTACCCCTAATCAGATGGGCTTAGCATCGCTTAAGCTAATGACAGGGTATGTCACTTCTATCACCTTTTTTATCTTTTTCTGAAAAAAAGAATAGCAACAGTAATTATACGGACATGCTGTATAATCGCGGACTTTTCTGGCATAAACCGCCTTTTTCGCTGGCCTGTTTCCAGCATCATACGTACTTTTTGAGGATACCCCCATGCAACTGCCAAACTGCCCGAAATGCAATTCCGAATACGCTTATGAAGATAATGGCATGTTCATCTGCCCGGAATGCGCCCATGAATGGAATGACAACGAAGCTGCTGCCGAAAGCGATGAACTGATTGTCAAAGATGCCAACGGCAATTTACTGGCCGATGGCGACAGCGTCACTGTCATTAAGGATCTGAAAGTAAAAGGGAGTTCTTCCATGCTGAAAATCGGCACGAAAGTGAAGAATATCCGTCTGGTCGAAGGCGATCATAACATTGACTGCAAAATTGACGGATTTGGCCCAATGAAATTGAAATCCGAGTTCGTTAAAAAGAACTGATAGCCCTCTTTCGCGCCTGCGAATTAGAACTCATCTTCCAGTCGGCGCTCTTCGTCGTCCAGTTGGCGACGCTCCTGATCGAGCTGGCGCTGCCGGTCATCTAACTGGCGGCGTCGGTCTTCAAGCTGTCTGCGCCGGTCTTCATAGCGTCTGCTCTGCTCGTCGCTTCGACGGCGATCGTCATCATACTGCCGATCATCGTCATCGCGGCTATCGCTGGGGTGATACGCATCATTAATTGCCCGCTGAATATTGCCGATGGCGTCATCGACAATATCAGCACGGGCGATTTGGCTGGTAAGAGAGAGTGCGCTGATAAACAGCAGGGTTGCGTAACGTTTCATAAAGCCAGTCTCAACAGTGGGCTGGCTTTACGTTAATCAAGCGCTGTTCTCACGAGTAGCGGAGGAATCTCAAACTACGCCGGGTAACAGTTTACAAACCGTAGCGGTCAATAATCTGCCGGTGACGCTGTTCATCCAGCCCGCCTTTAATAGCAACGCCAAGCCAGTGCACCGGATGCGGCCAGTCCCGTGTGAGCGTGAGCAACATACTGTCCACTTCCTGCGGCAGCATCGATAGCGGCGTAGCCAGATTAAAGTACACGCCAGGCAGCGGCTCTTGAGGATTTTCGCGGTCGATTATTTCATAATCGCCTTCGCTACTCACCCATACTTGCCCACCCAACTCGCGCACTTTATTCTCAAACTGACCAAACAGCTCCTCGCCCGGATAAACGCCATCAACAAACCATGATGGGGCATACTCACCCTCTTCAATGATTTCGACAGCGTCATAAAGACCGATAAAATACTCCCGCTCGGCTTCATCTTCCGGAGGGGTATTGAGCAGTTCGACATCAAATACTACGCTGTCGCCTAAATGCTGCTGCGCTTTCGGCCAGGCTGGCTGGAAGACTCTGGCCGTCGCAGGCCCGGTACGCTGAGCAAGGTAGTAAACGTAGTCGTGCTCTTCCCGGAAACGTAGCCGTACCGCTCCCCAGTTTTCTTCAATGGGGCCATCTTCGCTGTCGAATTTCATCCCCAGCTTCGTTCCGGCCTCGCGCACCAGCGCCCACTCCTGCTGAATACTCGCCGCGGTGATCAGATCCCACAGAACATTGTTTGTCTCTTGTTCTTGTTCCTCAAGCATCGCAATAGCGCGCTGAAGACGTGGGATAGCCCGCTCGCTGGCGCGCAGTTTCATTGCCGCGCGGCTCGCCATTAACAGCGGTGCGATCTTAGTGCTGCCTTCTGGCGTCGCGAGCATCGACTCACTCAGGGATTCCAGCGCTGCCCAATCCTCATTGCCAAAGGCTACCTGCATTTCGAACCAGTACGCGACATGGGGGAGCGTCTCGTGATAGTCCTTAGCGAGGGTTAAAACCTCATCGAACCGCCGCGTACGCAACAGCACACCCAGCAACTCGAACAGAAGAGGAGATTCAGTGTGTGGATGGCGTGACCGCCAGGTTTGCAGCAGCGCGATGGCTTCATCAGCAGCATGGCACGCCTCCAGAGCGGATGACGCCAGCGCAACCAGTTGTTCATTATCAGGCAACTGCATGGCCGCCAGTTTCAGCCACTCCGCTTCCTGTTCAGGGTCACGCGCCTCATTTTGTTTGCTGCGCTCGTCAAGCCAGTCATACAGCTCATGGGCAGGAACCGGGAGCAGCACCTCTTTTTCCATGCCAGCAATCTCACGTTCAAGATCGGCCAGAACGCGGTCAGCCCCCATCTGTTTACGTAAACGCGGCAAACAGGCTTTTGCCTGACCTAACGCCCGGCGGGCAATCCAGGTCGCATTGCGCGCCAGCGCCAGACGAATATGTACAATTGCGGTATCTATTGCAGCCCGCCAGGCCTGCCGGGCGATACGCTGTTCAAGGATTTGCTGTAATGAGACGCCCGTCTGCCAGTTGTTGTAAGAGGCATCGTGGCGGCAAAGCTGGTCAATGATCCTCACCCAGCGGACGACGCCGCGCGTTTGCAGTTGCTTCCAGTGGATAAGGCTATTGCAGGCATCATCCAGCCGCCCCATACAGGCATAGGCCTCAGCGCGGATCATCATTCGGGTAAGCCGTATCTGTTCGGCGCTGCCTTCCAGTTCTTCCGGTTCGCAGAGGGGTTCAATCACCGCCAGCGCTTCTTCATAGCGCCCCAAATAGATCAATGCTTCGGCTTCGTTTTCCAGCAGGCCAGTGACATCAGGTTCCCCTGCATCACGCACTTTCTTTATCTGCCCCCGAATGTAATCCAGCGCCTGCTGCTTCTCGCCTTTATCGACCATGGCACAGAATTGCTCGTCCGATAAGCACTGGAAGCAGCTCCATAACGGCGTAATCCGCGCCATCGTTTCCTGACACACGGCAATACGTTCATCCGCCCAGCCCGGACCGTCGATATTGCCGTAGCAATCGCTGAGATCCTGCGTCACGCAAACGGATTGCGGGCAATCAATCGCATCCGGCTGATGGGCACGCTCAAAGAAGGTCACCGCATCCCCCAGCGCTGTCTCGCCTTCGCCCATTCCCAGCCGGTGGCGCATCTCCCAGTGACCGATAAAGACCTCAAGCCAGGGATTGCCGGCCGTTTTCTTAAATGATCGCGCTTCCGGCAGTAACGCTTCGCTCACATCGGGCTTAACGTCACAAATGGCGTTAATCAATTTATTCAAATGATCGGTAATATAGGGTTGGCCTGCAGCGTGAAGATCCCTTTCATATTGGTTATACCATTGCCATATATCCATTTTATTGCTCCCCTTTATTTGCAAGAAATTGCGTCATTATTATCTGGTTAATATTATCCAGCGCCTGATGAAAATCATTGGGTCCCGAACGTTGTAATTGAAAAGATAAGATGACCTTCATGCTTTTCAATAACTGACAGGCAACGTCAGTGTTTTTCCCGTTTTGCCAGGAAGCAGAAAGCGCCTTGATGGCCGGATTATTAAAATTAATATAGAGCTGTTTATCGGACTGTTCGCTGATCCGTTGAGTAAACTGCCGTGCCAGCATCAGCGCCGCAGTACTCATACGTCGGTCGGCGTCATCCTGTTCCAGCCGCTGTTTTAATTCCACTTCGCGATTCGGTACCACCACAAAGGGGAGCACCGCGGGCTCAAATCGTGAAATAACGCTCTCTTCATCATCGGCCAGTTGTTCACGCCACCACTGCTCTTCCTGTTGGCTAATTTCATGGCAGGAGAACAAAGACTGGTTGCCGCCCGTGGTGCCAATTTCAATTAACCGCGCTGAATAGAGCGTGGCCCAACGGCGAAGAAACGGTATAACGGCATAACGATGCCCCAGCGCGACGGGGCGCCCGGAGAGGCGAAATAGCATCTCTTCGAAAGAACTCTCTTCTCCCGGCATCACCAGTAGCGTATTTTGCTGGCGCAGACTGCGAACCGGAATCTCGCCTTTCGAGGTCGGAATGAGCAAATCATCTTTGAGCAGATCAAACAGCCTTTCGTCGCAGATCGCTGCACCTAACAGCGCTTCATTATGACGAAGCAGCACACGCCGCCAGATAGCCGGCTGGTTTTTCGCCAGTTCACCCAGCCCTTTAATTAACCCTTCGGCTAATGCATGCTGGGTTGCGAAATAGGCGTCATCACGTTGTAAATCTTCCCGATTCGCCGTGGGTGTCAGGACGTTGGACTCCACGACGCCGCCAACAAAACCGGCCCACAGTGGCAGCAGGTCGTGTGCCTGATCGTCGAGCAGCATGCCACGCAAAAAGAGCGACAAATTACGGTTATCGCTGGTGCCATAAGTCGCGCCATCCTGGATCCAGAGAATGCCGACCACATCGCTTTTGCCAGAAGGGGTGATATCGATGGTGCAAATAGGGGTAAAAGTGCGTTCAAACCGGCTGGCAAATTCAATGTTCTGCTTCTGCCGAAGCCCCGGATGGAGTACGACTGCCGGGTCGGAGTCACGGCGCCAGGGTGGCGAAAGATGGTTGACCGCCGTCTCCGATTGCCCCACAAACAGCGGTTCACGCATCAACACGCAGTAGCGGCCAAGCAGCGTTTCCAGCAGCGGATTATCCGCCAGGTAGCTGAACTCATCTTTAAGGTTGAGAGTGACCGTAAAGCCAGGCTCCCTGGGCAGGGCAGATTCGATGCGATACGTCTCGCCGTTATCGGAACGATAAACCCAACCTTCCTGCGGCGTTTTCCAGGACGTGGTATGGACAACAACCTGTTGTGCCAGCACGAAAGAAGATAAGAAACCCAGACCGAACATACCGATGAGGCCGGTATCATCATCCTCCTGGCGCAATTGCCGCGTATAGCCGATGCCGACCGTTGCCAGGAATTCATGGATTTCTTGTTTTGTCAGGCCCGCACCCGAGTCATAAATGGTAATCGTTTTATTCTGCGGGTTGCCGGTAACCCGAATTTCAGGCGTGAAGGAAGAATCAACCTCCTCCAGCCTGCGCCGGACTATCGCATCATGCGCATTCTGTACAAGCTCACGCAACGCAACCATGGGCGTGGAGTAAAGATGTTTACTTAACACCTGCATAAGGCCATGCAGATTTACCGCTGTATCATGCTGCTCAATAGCGACGATCTTATTATCCATAATTTTTTCAGATCTCTGATTTTTCAATTACATTGCAAACAGGTAAGTATAGGTGCAGCTACAAAAAAATCGCGGCTACATATTATTATTTTCAGCCAGGAAGAATAAATCGATAAAATCTTAAAGGATATTGATTAATAGAATATGAATTATTTCGACTGATACTTTTCCCTGTTATGTGACGCAACATATTTGAGTAAAATGACAAGTTCATTAATTGCTATCGCGCGCCATAACGAAATGGAATAGAATTTCGCTGTTTGCTCTCTCCGTATTATCGCGGCTGCTGAACCCGATCAATCGAAGAAGAGAAAAAGCAATGGAAACACCCCGTAGCCGGGACTGGCGCCGTGCCCAAAAGCGGCGCAATAAATCCCGTGATGTTCACACCGCGCTTTTACGTTTTCGTGGCGAAAAAAACTGGAAGATGCTGTATCTGCGTTCTGAAAAAGTAGCGCGGGCCGCACAACTGGGGATTGAGTATCCACGCGTACCCCGTCAACAAAGGGCGAGGCGCGGCCTGGAAGAGTATCTGTTTGCCAATGAACGTCCTTTTCATATGTAGTCGTAATCAATGGCGCAGCCCCACGGCGGAACAGGTGTTCCGCCGTTATCCCGGGCTTAACGTCCGTTCTGCCGGGACCAGTCGTAATACCAAAAAACGGTCTGTGCCGAAGGGTTGCAGTGGGCAGATGTTATCTGTGTGATGGAGCAGAAACATAAAAACCGCTTAATGGCCGACTATCGTCGTATCATCGACAATAAACCGCTTCACGTTCTCGATATCCCCGATGACTACCGCTACATGGACCCTGCGTTGATCGCGCTGCTCGAAGAGATAGTTCCCCCGATACTTGGCCTCGCCACATAGTCCCAGTGTTCAGGGGCGCGTCAATGGCCGCTACGCCGCAATCCGTCGCAGCGCCTGTGCCAGTTGCACGCGGGTAAAGGGTTTTCGCAACAGTTCAACATCCGGTAGCGCAGGGTTATGCGCCGGGCGTAAATCCTGTCCGCTAATCAGTAACAGCGGCAAATGCGGGTAGTGCTGACGGGCGAAATTAATCACTTCCGCGCCACTCATCTGCCCCGGCAGCATCAGGTCGCTAATCAGCATGCCGATATCCTCCGATGCCGCCAGCAGCGCCATCGCCTGTTCACCGCACTCCGCCTCCAGCGTTAAATACCCTAACCCATGTAACTGTTCGCAGAGGGTTTGTCGTACATCCGCTTCATCCTCCAGCACCAGGATTAACTTATCAGTACGGTCAGCTTCCTGTGCGGGCGCCTGCTCGACCGGGCTGATGACCTGTACCGACGCGCGTGGAAGTTGTAAACGTACCGTGGTTCCCTGGCCTGGCGCACTATCAATAGCCACCCGTCCACCGGACTGGCGCACAAAGCCGTAAACCATCGACAGCCCCAGGCCGCTGCCGCTGCCGGTCTGCTTGGTGGTGAAGAACGGCTCGAAGACGCGGGCCTTCACCTCCCCGGACATGCCGCAACCTCTGTCGATCACTTCCAGTACCACCATATCCTGTCTGCGTCCGTCGCTGCGCGTCACACGCTGGTTCCATGTACGGATCTTGATTGTCCCTTTCTGCCCTTCCATCGCATCCCGCGCGTTCATTACCAGATTGATGATGGCGTTTTCCAGTTGGCCAACATCAATCCATGCAGGCCAGGCCGGTTGCTGAGCCTCAATCTCCAGCGTCAACGTGGCAGGAAGAGAATGACGCATCAGCTCGCTTAAGTTCTCCAGCAGCGGCTGCATCTCCACTGCATGAGGGTGCAGAGATTGCTTACGCGAGAAGGCCAGCAAACGCTGGGTCAGCATCGCCCCACGCTCAGCCGCTTTTAGCGCACGGGAGATACGCGGGGCATCCGGCGATTGCGGGTTCACCAGTTCCAGGCTACCGATAATGACCGCCAGTAAGTTATTGAAATCGTGTGCCAGCCCGCCGGTAAGCTGACCGACGGCTTTCATTTTCTGGCTGTGCAACAGCGCCTCTTCCAGGCCCTTACGTTCCGTTCGGTCCAGCACGACATTGACCATTCCGCGCCCCGGTACCGGGCTAAATCGCAGCTCAATAGTGCGGTTATCCGCCAGACGAAGCTCCTGCGGTTTTGGCATGGGTCGCGCGAGGTTCTCCTGCACATGGTCCGGCAGCTCACTCACCTGACGCAGCAGGCTCTGATAGTGCTGCCCGCGTTGCAGCGCCTCGGCAGAGAGGCCAAGCAGCAACGGATACTGCGGGTTCCACACCACCAGGCAGCCCTGGCTGTCGAACAGCGCAAAGCCGTCACGCATGGCATGGAAGGTGGTCTCCAGTTGGGTGCTTTTCTCTTTGAGCAACTTAGAGGTGTGCTCAAGCGAGGCGGTATTGCGGGCGAAGACGTTAAAGGCGCGCGCCAGTTCGCCCAGTTCATCGCGCCGTTGCAGCGCTGGTACAGGAACATCCGGCTCACCGCGCGCCAGACGAGACATCGCACGGGAAATCGCCGTTAAATTCGACCCCAGATTGCGGTAGATATACCAGCCAGCAAACCCGGTAATCACCAGCGCCAGCAGGGCAAAGGCGCTGATAAAAATAATGATCGAGCGCATTTCACTGTGACTTTGCGCGGTCCGTTGCTCAGAAGCCTGCGCCACCTGGGCAACGTACTGATTGATATCGGTATTGAGAATGGCGACCAGCGCTTTGATATGAAACATAAACCAGCTTATCGCCAGATCGCTCTCATCCAGTTGCGCCGCCAGCGGGCCGAGCTTTGCCAGCTCATCGTTGAAATCCTGCAAAATGCCATTCACCACCGGGCTGTCGGTGCGCTCTGGCAACTGTGCGCGGATCTCCATCAGTTGCTGGATCGTCGGGCGCGGCGAGGGGGTACGGATGGCAGCGGCCAGTAGCCTGTCCATTTCGCCCAGTAAACGGGGATCGCCAATCGCAATGCCATCGCGCTGGTTAAACGCCTGCAAATGGCGCAGATAACTTTGGTTCTGATACAGCGAACTGAGTAGCGCATTACGTTCAAGATGGCGGCGCTGACCACGCTCCAGCATCTGCGTCACACTCTGTTCCAGTTCATTGCTGCGCCAGGTAATGCGCTCCACCAGTTGTGGTTCCAGTTGGGCCAGCGGGGCACGGGCGAGTTGTTCCAGCGATTTTTGCAGCGCCATTTGGGTCGCCTTAAGCCGTTCCGCTTCGCTCTTATATTCCAGCGCCCCGACCACCTGCGAAAGGCGCACCGCCGCCGTGGCGACATTTGCCGTATCACGCGCAAGGTTCATACTGCCGGTCATGTCATCCAGCGTCTGCTGCTGCACCTGCTCCTGGATTTGGCTGGCATGGCGAAACCCTAATACCGCAACGCCGCAAACCATCAGGGTCACGGCCATCACCAGCAGGTTGAAGAACAGTAACCGCCCGCGCGCGCTGGCGAAAAAAGAGTTGTGCCGATAGGGCATAGCGGGCTCCGTTGTCTGTGTTCCCCTCACCCTAACCCTCTCCCCGGAGGGGCGAGGGGACTGTTCGGTGCGGGCTGGGGTGAGGGTGAAGGAAGTTATGTTGCGTAACTGTGATCTTCGTTAACTATTCAGCAATATGACAAATATGAACGCCCAATGTCATTCTGCATTTATTTCATCGTGGTGGACTGCAAGTATTGATAACCCTTGCAGGAGTAAGCCATGAGCAAGACGCCGGTTCTGGAGATGCGCAATATTGCCAAAGCGTTTGGCAAGTTTTACGCGCTCAAAGGCGTGGATCTGACGGTATATCCTGGCGAAATCCACGCACTGATGGGGGAAAACGGCGCGGGTAAAAGCACCCTGATGAAGATCCTCGCGGGGGCATACACCGCCACCAGCGGCGAGATATTAATTGACGGACAGTCATTTAATATCAAAGGGCCAAAAGACGCGCTGGCGGCTGGCATCACGCTGATCTATCAGGAGATGCAGTTAGCCCCCAATCTGACCGTCGCCGAAAATATCTTTCTTGGCAGTGAGATTTCCCGCGGTGGGCTAATTCAGCGCCGGGACATGGTCGCTCAGGCGCAAAGCGTGATTGACCGCCTCGGCGCTCAGTTCAAAGCCAGCGACCTGGTGATGAAACTGACCATCGCCGAACAGCAACAGGTCGAAATCGCCCGCGCCCTGCATCGTAACAGCCGTATTCTGGTGATGGATGAACCCACCGCCGCCCTCTCCTCTCGTGAAACACACCGCCTGTTTGAACTGATCATGCGTCTGCGCGACGAAGGGATGGCAATCATCTATATCAGCCACCGCATGGCAGAAGTGTATGAACTTTCCGACCGGGTTAGCGTCCTGCGTGATGGTCAGTATGTGGGCAGCCTGACCCGCGACAAACTCAACGCCTCAGAACTGGTACGTATGATGGTGGGCCGCCCGCTCAGCGATCTCTTCAATAAAGAACGCGATATTCCACGGGGCGATGTCCGTCTGAACATTCATCACCTCACCGACGGCAAAAAAATCCAGCCGGTCAGCTTGCAGGTACGTGCCGGAGAGATCGTTGGCCTTGCCGGACTGGTGGGTGCAGGCCGTTCAGAGCTCGCACAACTGATTTTTGGCGTGCGTAAAGCTACCGGCGGGGTGATTGAAATCGATGGCGAACCGGTGGTTATCCACTCCCCGCGAGCCGCCATTGATTTAGGCATCGGCTTCCTCACCGAAAACCGCAAAGAACAAGGGTTGTTTCTGGAGCTGGCCGCGCAGGAAAACATCACGATGGCGACCATTGAACGCGATGCCAGTTACGGCCTGCTCGACCGCAAAAAAGCGCAATCCATCTCTGATGACGCCATCAAGTTACTCAATATCCGCGTGCCCCACTCTCAGGTGCGGGCGGGCGGTCTTTCCGGCGGCAATCAGCAAAAACTGCTGATCTCCCGCTGGGTCGCCATCGGGCCGCGCATCCTGATTCTCGATGAGCCCACACGCGGCGTCGATGTCGGGGCCAAAAGCGAAATCTATCGCATCATGAGCCAGATGGCGCGTAAAGGGGTGGCCATTCTGATGATTTCCAGCGAGTTACCGGAGGTGGTCGGTATGAGCGACCGCGTGTATGTGATGCATGAAGGCAGTATCGCCGGTGAACTGGAAGGCGAACGTATTACCCAGGAAAACATCATGACGCTGGCGACCGGCGTGAACGAATCCCATCATCAGGCGGTGCACCATGACTGAATCGAAAGAGACCTCTGCCACCACGCCACAACAGGTGGCGAAATCGGCCTCGGCGAAAAAAATGCTGATGGGCGATCTGATGCAAACGGTCGGCATCTTGCCAATCTTGATCCTGATCGTCGCAGTATTTGGCTTTATCGCACCAAACTTTTTTACGGAAAGCAACCTGCTGAATATCACTCGTCAGGCGTCGATCAACATCGTGCTGGCGGCGGGGATGACCTTCATCATTTTGACCGGCGGTATTGACCTGTCAGTCGGGTCCATCCTCGGCACCACGGCAGTGGCGGCGATGGTGGTGTCGCTGATCCCGGAACTGGCTTTCCTTTCCGTACCCGCCGCGCTGATGCTCGGTCTGGTGCTGGGGTTGTTTAACGGCGTACTGGTCGCGTTCGCCGGGCTTCCCCCCTTTATCGTTACGCTTGGCACCTATACGGCGCTGCGCGGCGCGGCTTACCTGCTGGCGGACGGCACCACGGTCATTAACTCCAGTATCGGGTTTGAGTGGATCGGCAATAACTATCTCGGACCGATCCCCTGGCTGGTGGTGATTGCGCTGGCGGTGATTGTGGTCTGCTGGTTCATCCTGCGTCGTACCACCCTGGGCGTGCACATTTATGCCGTCGGCGGCAACATGCAGGCGGCGCGTCTTACCGGTATCAAAGTGTGGCTGGTACTGCTGTTTGTCTACGGCATGAGCGGCCTGCTGTCTGGCCTTGGCGGGGTGATGAGCGCGTCTCGTCTGTACAGCGCCAACGGTAACCTTGGTATGGGCTACGAGCTAGACGCCATCGCGGCGGTCATCCTCGGCGGCACCAGTTTCGTCGGCGGCATCGGCACCATCACCGGTACGCTGGTCGGGGCGCTGATTATCGCCACCCTGAACAATGGCATGACATTGATGGGCGTTTCTTACTTCTGGCAACTGGTGATCAAAGGGGCGGTGATCATCATTGCGGTGCTGATAGACAAATACCGTACCCGACATCATCAAAGTGCATAACAACAAGATTTCCCTGAAAACCCTACGTGAGGAAAGAATATGCGTTTGAAGCCGTTAGTCACCGCGCTCTGTGCTGGCGCACTGCTTGCCGCAGCGCCATTTGCGCAGGCAAAAGAACTGAAATCGATCGGGGTAACGGTAGGCGACCTTGCCAACCCGTTCTTCGTGCAAATCACCAAAGGGGCGGAGCTGGAAGCACGTAAACTGGCGGGCGATAAGGTGAAAGTGACGCTGGTTTCCAGCGGCTACGACCTTGGCCAACAGGTGGCGCAAATCGATAACTTTATCGCCGCCAAAGTGGACATGATTATCCTCAACGCCGCGGATTCGAAAGGCATTGGGCCTGCGGTCAAACGCGCGAAAGATGCCGGTATCGTCGTGGTCGCCGTTGACGTTGCGGCGGAAGGGGCAGATGCCACTATTACCTCGGATAACACCCAGGCCGGAGAGATGGCCTGTAAGTACATTACCGACCGTCTGAAAGGCAAAGGCAATGTGGTCATCATCAACGGACCGCCGGTCTCTGCGGTACAGAACCGTGTGGAAGGCTGCCAGACCGAATTCAAGCGCCACCCGGATATCAAAGTGCTGTCGTCTAACCAGAACGCCAAAGGCAGCCGCGAAGGGGGTCTGGAAGTGATGACCTCGCTGCTGGCCGCGAATCCGAAGATCGACGGTGTGTTTGCGATTAACGATCCAACGGCGATCGGCGCCGATCTGGCTGCTAAACAGGCACAACGTAACGAGTTCTTTATCGTTGGCGTGGACGGCAGCCCGGACGGTGAAGAGGCGTTGAAACGCGAGAACTCGCTGTTTGTCGCGACCCCGGCGCAAGATCCCCAGGTAATGGCGGCCAAAGCGGTGGAAATCGGCTATGACATTCTGCAGGGGAAACCCGCGCCGAAAGAGCCTGTGCTGATCCCGGTGACGATGATCGACAAGAAAAACGTCAATACCTATAAGGGCTGGACGGTTAAGTAAGTGCGGTTTTTTCCCCTCGCCCCTGCCCTCTCCCCATAGGGGAGAGGGAGCAAACCATCCCCTCGCCCCTGTGGGGAGAGGGAGCAAACCATCCCCTCGCCCCTGTGGGGAGAGGGTTAGGGTGAGGGGCACAACGCGCTCAAATGCCATCAGGAGATAGCCATGAAACGCTCCGAAATCAATGAAATCCTCGGCCATACCCGGCAATTCTTTTCCATGCACGACGTCCACTTGCCGCCCTTCGCCAGTTTTCCCCCAACCAAATGGCATCAACTTGATCACGATAGCTGGCGCGAAGTCTTCGACTTAAAGCTGGGTTGGGATGTCACCGCTTTCGGCGGTGATAATTTTTACACCCAGGGGCTCACCCTTTTCACCCTGCGCAATGGTTCGCCAAATGGCGCCCCTTACGCCAAATGCTATGCGGAAAAAATCATGCACGTGCGCGACGGGCAGGTCACACCCATGCATTTTCACTGGCGCAAACGCGAAGACATCATTAACCGTGGCGGCGGCAATCTGATTATTGAGCTGTGGAACGCCGGCGCGCATGAAGAGACGACGTATACCAACGTGAGCGTAGTTATCGACGGTTGTCTCCAGACACATACAGCGGGCAGCCAGTTACGCCTCTCACCAGGGGAAAGCATTTGCCTGCCGCCCGGTCTGTACCACAGCTTTTGGGGCGAGTCCGGTTTCGGCGATGTGCTGGTCGGCGAAGTGTCGTCGGTCAACGATGACGAACATGACAACCACTTCCTGCACCCGGTAGATCGCTTTAACGACATTCTGGAAGACGAACCCGCACAGCTAGTGCTGTGTAACGAATATGGTCTGTTTCTGAGCTAAGGAGAATACGATGGCTTTGATTTCGCTTGCCCAGGGTTTGGCGCACGCCCGTGAACATCACTATGCGCTGGGCGCGTTCAACGTGCTCGACTCCCACTTTTTACGCGCGCTGTATGCTGCGGCGAGACAGGAGCGTTCGCCTTTCATCATCAATATCGCCGAGGTGCACTTCAAATATGTCTCCCTCGAATCACTGGTGGAAGCGGTGAAATACGAAGCCGCCCACCATGACATTCCGGTGGTGCTTAACCTCGATCACGGCCTGCATTTTGAATCCGTGGTGCGCGCCTTAAGGCTGGGCTTTACTTCGGTGATGTTTGATGGCTCTACGCTGGAATATGAAGAGAATATTCGCCAGACGCGGGAAGTGGTAAAGATGTGCCATGCGGTGGGCGTCTCGGTGGAGGCTGAACTCGGGGCCGTTGGCGGCGATGAGGGTGGCGCATTGTATGGTCATGCGGATGAAGCCTGGTTTACCGACCCCGCCAAAGCGCGTGATTTTGTCGACCGTACCGGTATCGACACCCTCGCCGTCGCCATTGGTAACGCCCATGGTAAATACAAAGGGGAACCGAAGCTCGACTTTGCTCGCCTGGAGGCGATTCGCCAGCAAACCGGCCTGCCGCTGGTGCTCCACGGTGGTTCCGGCATCAGTGACGCGGATTTCCGGCGCGCTATCGGGCTTGGCATCCATAAAATCAATTTCTATACCGGGATGTCGCAAGCGGCGCTGGACACCATTGAAGCACGCATGGCCAACCGCCAGCCTCTCTACGACGAATTCGCCCAGCTCTTGCTGAGCGTGGAAGAGGCCATCACCGACACCGTTGCCGGGCAGATGCGCGTCTTTGGTAGCGCGGGGCAACTCTGATGGAAAGAAAAGGAGTTATCGCCGCCGGAAACATGCTGGTCGATCATGTACACCAGATTGTGCAATGGCCGGAGCGTGGCTGGTTAGCGGAGATCACGCAAAGCGAGCGTTCTACCGGTGGAGCGCCGCTCAATGTCCTGCTGACGCTGGCCAAAATGCGCACGGGCATGCCGCTTCAGGCGGTGGGGCTGGTGGGTGAAGACAGCGACGGGGATTACATTATGGCGATGCTCGACCAGTATCATGTCAATCGCCAGCATGTACAGCGCACCAATTCTGCCCCGACTTCCATGTCGCAGGTCATGACCGATCCAACCGGCCAACGCACCTTCTTCCACTCCCCCGGCGCCAACCGTCTTCTGGATCTCCCGGCATTCAATAGCCTGGACCAGACTATGAAAATCTTCCATCTCGGCTATCTGTTGCTGCTCGACAGCCTTGACCTGCCGGATGAGGAGTTTGGTACCCGCAGCGCCCGCCTGCTGGCACAGATGCGCGAGCAGGGTTACGAAACCTCTCTCGATCTGGTCTCCCGCAAGGGCGATCCGCGTTATCAGCCGCTGGTGATGCCCTGCCTGCCGTATCTGGATTATCTGGTCATCAACGAGATGGAAGCGGGAGAATTTAGCGGGCTGGAGATGCGCCAGCCTGACGATTCGCCGCATATCGCCAACATCGCCACGGCCGCCTCGCAGTTGCTCGCCGCCGGGGTACGCCAGCGCGTGGTGATCCACTGCCCGGAGGGGGCATGGGGCGAGGAACCAGGCCGCGAGGGCCAGTGGATAGCCACCCAGATGCTCACGCAGGAGGAGATCATCGGTAGCGTCGGTGCGGGAGATGCGTTTTGCGCCGGGCTGCTCTACGGCTGCCACGAACACTGGCCGCTGGCGCAAAGCATTCAACTGGCCCACGCCTGCGCCCGGGCAAGCCTGCTTTGCGCGAACGCCATCGACGGGGCGAAATCGCTGGAAGAATTAAAACAAGAGATCGACGGCGCGCCGTAGCGCCGCTACGCCGCCTGTTCGCTGTGTACGACATCCGCCGCAAAAACATAGCCCAGCCCGCGTATTGTTTTGATTAACGCGGGTTGATGCGGGTTGATCTCAATTTTGCGGCGCAGACGCATGATCAATACATCGATAGTGCGGTCAAACACCTCAATGCTTTCACTGTGGGTCAATTCCAGCAGTTGCTCACGGCTGAGTACACGACGCGCGTTTTGTACCAGCGCCAGCAGCAGGCTGTACTCCCCCTGGGTTAAATCGACGGTTTGCCGACGGGGGTCGCTAAGCTGGCAGCGTGCGGGATCAAGATGCCAGCCATTAAAGGCATACCCGGCCATTTTCATCGTCTGCACATCCGCCGCCAGCGCCCCCGTGCGGCGCATCACCGCCTTCACCCGCGCCACCAGCACCCGTGGGGTAAAGGGTTTGCCAATATAGTCATCAGCCCCCATTTCCAGCCCCACTACCACATCCGATTCACTGCCCAGCCCCGTGAGCATAATCACCGGCAGCTCAGGGCGTTGTTTCTGCAGTTGGGTAAGCACCATCAGGCCGTTGATGTCCGGCAGAACCATATCGAGCAACACCAGCGCAATTTCAGGATGCCGTGCTGCCACGGCAATCGCATCCAGCCCGTTATGACACACGTGTACCGTAAAGACGTGCTCGTTCAACACATCCCTGAGCAGTTCGCAGACCGCCACATCGTCATCCACTACCAGAATCGCAGGTTTCATTGTCCGCATCCGTCAGGAAAAGTGATTCGTTGCTTTATTTTATTTGGCGGAACCATAAAGGCGGTGAATTAATGCTGTTTTTATAATCGCGGTCACATCCCCTCGCCTTCGTCACGTCAAATTTGACGATGGCCTGCCCTTCGTCAGTATTTTGACCAAAATTCGGACGTAAAATCAGGCAATACCCACAAAAGAAGCATGGCATAGAAGATGCATAATGGGTCGAGTGAGCGCGCAAAGCGCGATCTTTCTTAACTGGAGCGATAGCGATGAAAAAAGTCGTCACGGTTTGTCCGTATTGCGCCTCAGGTTGCAAGATTAACCTGGTGGTGGATAACGGAAAAATCGTTCGGGCGGAGGCTGCGCAAGGAAAGACCAACCAGGGTACCCTGTGTCTGAAAGGCTACTATGGCTGGGATTTTATTAACGATACACAGATCCTTACGCCTCGTCTGAAAACCCCAATGATCCGTCGCCAGCGTGGCGGCAAACTGGAAGCCGTCTCCTGGGATGAAGCCCTGGATTACGTTGCCACTCGCCTGAGCGCCATTAAAGAGAAGTATGGCCCGGATGCGATTCAGACAACCGGCTCGTCCCGCGGTACGGGGAACGAAACCAACTACATAATGCAAAAATTTGCGCGCGCCGTTATTGGTACCAATAACGTGGACTGCTGCGCACGCGTCTGACACGGCCCATCGGTTGCAGGTCTGCACCAGTCGGTCGGCAATGGCGCAATGAGTAATGCCATTAACGAAATCGATAACACGGATCTCGTGTTTATCTTTGGCTATAACCCGGCGGATTCGCACCCTATCGTCGCTAACCACGTGATTCGGGCGAAACAGAACGGGGCAAAAATCATCGTCTGCGATCCGCGCAAAATCGAAACCGCGCGCATTGCTGATATGCACGTTGCGTTGAAAAACGGCTCGAACATCGCGCTGTTAAACGCACTCGGGCATGTGATTATTGAAGAAAACCTGTACGACCAGGCGTTCGTGGCCTCGCGTACCCAGGGTTTTGAAGAGTACAAAAAAATCGTCGAAGGCTATACGCCGGAGTCGGTGGAAGAGATCACGGGCGTGTGCGCTGCGGATATCCGTAAAGCCGCCCGCATGTATGCCGGTGCGAAAAACGCCACCATCCTGTGGGGCATGGGCGTAACCCAGTTCTATCAGGGCGTAGAGACGGTACGTTCGCTGACCAGTCTCGCCATGCTGACGGGCAACCTGGGTAAACCGCATGTTGGGGTGAACCCGGTACGTGGGCAGAACAACGTCCAGGGCGCCTGCGATATGGGTGCGCTGCCGGATACTTTCCCGGGCTACCAGTTCGTCAAAGAACAGGCTCACCGCGATAAATTCGCGAAAGCCTGGGGTGTCGCCGGGCTGCCCGCGCATACCGGTTATCGCATCAGCGAACTGCCGCACCGCGCGGCACATGGCGAAGTGCGCGCCGCGTACATCATGGGGGAAGATCCGCTGCAGACCGACGCAGAACTCTCCGCCGTGCGTAAAGCGTTTGAGGATCTGGAACTGGTCATCGTGCAGGATATCTTTATGACCAAAACCGCGTCGGCGGCGGACGTCATATTGCCATCCACCTCCTGGGGGGAGCACGAAGGTGTGTTCACGGCGGCTGACCGTGGCTTCCAGCGCTTCTTTAAAGCGGTGGAACCGAAGTGGGATCTGAAAACGGACTGGCAGATTATCAGTGAGATTGCCACCCGTATGGGCTACCCGATGCATTACAACAACACGCAGGAAATCTGGGACGAATTGCGTCATCTCTGCCCGGATTTCTACGGCGCCACCTACGAGAAAATGGGTGAGCTGGGCTACATTCAGTGGCCGTGTCGCGATACATCGGATGCCGATCAGGGGACGTCGTATCTCTTCAAAGAGAAGTTCGACACCGATACCGGGCTGGCGAAGTTCTTCACCTGCGACTGGGTCGCGCCAATCGACAAACTCAACGATGAGTTCCCGATGGTGCTCTCTACCGTGCGTGAAGTGGGCCACTACTCTTGCCGTTCGATGACCGGCAACTGTGCGGCGCTCTCGGCACTCGCAGATGAACCCGGCTACGCGCAAATCAACACCGCTGATGCCGCGCGCCTCGGTATTGAAGATGAAGCGCTGGTGTGGGTGAACTCGCGTAAAGGCCGGATTATCACTCGTGCGCAGGTCAGTGAACGCCCGAATAAAGGCGCGGTGTACATGACCTACCAGTGGTGGATTGGTGCCTGTAACGAGCTGGTGACGGAGAACCTGAGTCCGATTACCAAAACGCCAGAGTACAAGTACTGCGCGGTGAATGTGGAACGTATTCCCGACCAGCGTGCTGCCGAGCAGTATGTGATCGACGAGTACAACAAACTGAAATCGCGTCTGCGCGAAAGCGCACTGGGCTAATAGCGGCGTACAAAAAAACGGGGTGTGATTATCGCACCCCGTTTTATTTTGTTATTTATGACATAACCATTAAATGATTATGGTTTTAAATTAAGCAGCCTTGAAATAACCGGCAAAATATTCTCTTCAAACGCAGCGCGTTCAGGTTCGCGTTTTTCACTTAAAAAATCGTCAGAAATGGCAATATTACCGCCGCCGTGCTCGCTCTTACGGCTCAGAGCATAATGAAATGTCCGCATCTCGCCGACGCGCGAAATGGAGTAGACCTCATTAAAACGGCTGAGATCTTTTTCCGGCAGAAAGGGGGCTTTCTTCGTTATTCGCCCGGTGCCGACATCAAAAATAAGCACTTCCGCATTCTTTAGGGTGTAGATAAGCCCGTACCCCGTCAGAACAGCGCCGAAAAGCAGAAACACGATGACGGATTGCAGTGTCCTGTCGTTCATTTGCGTCCAAATAAACGTGCCGACCAGCAGGGCAATACCGGCCGCGACAAATACCAGTGCGCTACCGACCTTCCACGGACGATAGACCAGGCGCCGGTCAGTCAACTCTACCAGCAAAGGGGCTGGCATCAGGCATCTCCTCGCGGGCTGATACCCAGAAAGGCTTCCGTCTCTTCCATCATAGCCTGCGGCGCTTTCTGGCCGGGGCCAAACTGCCTTATCGGCATTTTCGAGGTTTTACCGTCAACGTTAAAGACCACATTGACAATACTGTTACGAATAAGGCCAAAAAAGCGGTACTGGCGAATCAACTCAAGCCCGGCGAAATTATCCAACGACTGGTTGTATGTCGTTTTGCCGCCGCCGTTCTGGATATAAAAAATGCGTTTATCTAAATCAAATACCATCTTTATGCGCAGCGTCGCCAGCATCACGCCGGCAATGGCAAATAAAACGAGCGCGACAATAATACCGCGCAGTGATGATTCATGTTTGAAATAGGCATAAACGCCCATCGCAGCAAACGCGATCGCCAGGGCTATTTTCAATCCCTTTTGATTTTTAACAATATAGCGATTGCCTTCATGTAGATAAAAGTCTGACATTCCTGAACTCTCCGTATCATCAGGGTAACGTTAAACGCGTGCTAATATCCGCGACAGACGTATTATGGCTACAATTACTTAATCTGCTATAAAAAAATCGCCCCGCAATTTAGGAGGCGACAGTCGACGTACATATATTATATGGCCCGGTAAGGGAGATTACGCCGCGACCAGCTCAATGCGATTACCGTCCGGGTCGGCAATCACCGCTTCATAAAACCCATCGCCGGTCCATCTCGCCGGGCTTAGCAAACACCCGTTAGCCTGCGCTTTTTGCGCCATCGCGTCCACCTCATGGGTACCGCCAACGGTAATCGCGATATGCGCCCAGCCGACAAACTCCGGGTTAGCCGGCGCATCATCAAGCTCAGGCAAGGCCATCAGTTCAATGGTCGGCCCCTCGCTCAGGGAAATGAAGTGCGAGGCGAAGCCAGGACGGTTTTTACTGAGATAGCGTTCGTTGCTCTGCCCGCCGAACACTTCCTGCCAGAAAGCGACCTGCGCATCCAGGTTGCGCGTCCAGAGCGCGACGTGTGCAATTTTCATCTTTTATCTCCACAGTGGTTATGCCCGGTAGCCGCATTGACAAGGCGGTTCATAATGCTGGATCATGCTCATTATTGCTCGATGACATTTCAATAAAGAGGCTTTATGCTCGATTATGCAGCTTTTCCGCAACAGCGACAAGCACGTATTCGCCAGCTTTTGCAGGAAAACGGACGCGTTGTCTGTGCAGAACTGGCCAGCCAGATGCAGGTATCTGAACATACTATTCGCAGGGATTTACAAGAGCTTAGTCATTCAGGCGTGTGCAAAAAGGTCTATGGTGGCGCGGTACTACAGTTGCCGGAGGCTGGGAATTTTCACAGTCGCAAAGTGAAAAACAGTGCAGAAAAGGACAAGATCGCGCAGCAATGCGCAGCGCTGGTGAAGCCAGACACCTGTATTTTCATTGATGCCGGTACGACGAATCTGGCCATCGCCAGAGCCCTGCCTGCGGATATCCGCATCACAGCGGTAACGAACTCACCCGAAATCGCCGTCGAACTCATGAAACGCTCGCACAGCGAAGTGATCCTTCTGGGCGGGCAGATTCATCAGGCCACGGGAGGCTGCGTTGGCAGCGGTGCCGTTGCGCAGATTCAGGAGATGTTATTCGATCAGGTGTTTATTGGCGGTTGCGCTATGGATCCAGATGTTGGGCTGACGGGGTTTGATTTTGCCGACTGCGAATTTAAAAAAGCGGTGCTGAAACAGAGTAACCAGACGGTTGTTGCCCTGACGGCAGATAAACTGCCCGGCGTGGCACGCTATGTTGTGGCACGGCCTCAGGCGCTTGACGTGATAATCGTTGAAGCGAATATCAGCGATGCACTGCGTACCGTATTAAAGGAACAACAGATTACCGTTATCACGGCCTGAAACAAGAAGCGCCGCCTCCCTGACGAAAGGCGGCGTGACGATTACAGATCGGCCGTCTTGTCGAACTTGCCGAGCATTTCACGCTCGTAAGCCGCGGCTTTTTTGCGGTCAAACTTGTGTTCCCACTTGGCGATAACCAGTACCGCCAGCGCATTACCCACGACGTTCAGGGCGGTACGCGCCATATCAAGGATACGGTCAACACCCGCAATAAAGGCCAGACCTTCCAGCGGAATGCCCACACTGCCCAGCGTTGCCAGCAACACCACGAACGAAACGCCCGGCACACCGGCAATACCTTTAGAGGTAACCATCAGCGTCAGCACCAGAATGATCTCCTGGCCCAGCGACAGGTCGATACCGTAAAGCTGGGCAATAAAGATGGCAGCAATACTCTGGTACAGAGTAGAACCGTCGAGGTTAAAGGAGTAACCGGTGGGTACCACGAAGCTGGTGATGGACGCTGGCGCGCCATAGGCTTCCATCTTCTCAATGATACGCGGCAGCACACTTTCGGAACTTGCAGTGGAGTAGGCCAGGATCAGCTCATCTTTCAAAATGCGGATGAGCGTCCAGATACTGAGTTTGCACATCCGCGCCACCAGTCCCAGCACCACCAGCGCAAAGAACAGCACCGCAAAATAAACCAGCACCACCAGTTTCGCCAGCGGCCACAGGGACGCAAAACCGAAGTTCGCGACCGTTACGGATATCAACGCAAATACACCGACCGGCGCGTAACGCATCACCATATGGGTCACTTTGAACATGGTTTCAGAGATAGAGCGGAATACCGTAACCAACGGTTCGCGGTGCGTGGCAGGGAGTGAAGAGAGCCCCAGCCCAAACAGTACCGAGAAGAAAATAATCGGCAGCATTTCGCCCTTCGCCATCGAAGACACGATATTGGTCGGCACCAGAGACAAAATCGTGTTCATCAAGCCATGCGCGTGGCTTTGCACTTCTGCCGTGGTGCTCTGATATTTCGAAATATCCACCGCCGCGAGTTGTGACATATCAATGCCCGACCCCGGCTGGAAGACATTCGCCAGCGTAATACCCAGCACAATGGCCACCGTGGTGATCACTTCGAAATAAATAATGGTCTTGGCGCCAATACGCCCCAATTGTTTCGCATCACCCACACCGGCAATACCCACCACCAGCGTGGAGATAACAATCGGCACAACAATCATTTTGATCAAATGAATAAAGATATCGCCTGCCGGAGACAGGAGATTCGCAATCAGCCATTCGCGGCTGTCGCTGTGATAATGCAAGTAACTGCCCAGAAGAATACCCAGCACCAGGGCCAGCAGAATCTGCCAGGCCAGGCTGACTTTCAAATTTTTCATAACTCGAGACATCCTCAATGAAGCGACCTTCCCGGTGGGGAACGACTCATACGGAAAGGGTATGGTTAGCGTCACACGCTCTTGCGGGGTTTTTTAACGCGCATTATCAGTACCATTTGCAGGGTGTAGGGCGCAACCCTTTACCAGAAGGGGTATTGACTGAATTTATGCATAAAAACGCTTTTTTATGCCATTTATCATACATAACCATTTGTTATGAAAAAACTTTTTTTCAGCCATTTTTAGATAATTAATTGCGGCAATTATTTTCCTTCAAAGATTCATTTGTTCAGTTTTCATACTGTTCAGTCAATGCGTGATCTATAGCGCAAATAATAAACAAACCAGGCAAAGCCCCTATAATTAACGTTTATTTGACATATTATTAACATCCTACAAGGAGAGCAAAAGCCATGAGCCAAATCCATAAACACGATATTCCCGCAAATATTGCGGAACGTTGCCTGATCAATCCGGAGCAGTACGAGGCTAAATATCAGCAATCCATTACCGACCCTGACACCTTCTGGGGCGAGCAAGGCAAAATCCTTGACTGGATTAAACCCTATCAGAAAGTGAAAAACACCTCCTTCGCCCCGGGTAATGTTTCCATTAAATGGTACGAAGACGGCACGCTGAACCTTGCGGCCAACTGTCTTGACCGCCATCTTGCCGAACGTGGCGACCAAACCGCCATCATTTGGGAAGGCGACGACGCCAGCCAAAGTAAACATATTACCTATCGCCAGTTGCATACAGATGTCTGCCGTTTTGCCAATGTACTGACAGACCTGGGCATTAAAAAAGGCGACGTGGTGGCTATCTATATGCCCATGGTTCCGGAAGCCGCAGTCGCGATGCTGGCCTGTGCGCGTATCGGTGCCGTCCACTCGGTCATTTTCGGTGGCTTCTCGCCGGAAGCCGTTGCCGGACGCATTGTGGATTCCAGCTCCCGGCTGGTGATCACCGCCGATGAAGGCGTACGTGCCGGGCGTAATATCCCGTTGAAAAAGAATGTCGATGACGCGCTGAAAAACCCGAATGTAAAAACCGTTGAGCATGTCGTGGTACTTAAACGTACCGGCGGCAACATCGACTGGCATGAAGGCCGCGACCTGTGGTGGGACGCCCTCACCGCCAATGCCAGCCCGCAACACCAGCCGGTTGAAGTCAATGCCGAAGACCCGCTGTTTATCCTCTATACCTCCGGTTCTACAGGCAAGCCTAAAGGGGTACTGCACACCACCGGCGGCTATCTGGTTTATGCAGCCACCACCTTTAAGTATGTCTTCGATTATCACGACGGCGACGTCTACTGGTGCACCGCCGATGTCGGCTGGGTCACCGGCCACAGCTACCTGCTGTACGGACCGCTGGCCTGCGGCGCGATTACCCTGATGTTCGAAGGGGTGCCGAACTGGCCGACGCCAGCGCGTATGAGCCAGGTTGTGGACAAACACAAGGTCAATATTCTCTATACCGCGCCCACGGCTATCCGTGCGCTGATGGCGGAAGGTGACAAAGCGATTGACGGTACGGACCGCTCTTCGCTGCGCATTCTCGGTTCCGTCGGCGAGCCCATCAACCCGGAAGCCTGGGAGTGGTACTGGAAAAAAATCGGCAACGAAAAATGCCCGGTCATGGACACCTGGTGGCAGACCGAAACCGGGGGCTTTATGATCACCCCGTTACCGGGTGCGATACAGCTCAAAGCGGGTTCCGCGACCCGTCCGTTCTTTGGCGTACAGCCTGCGCTGGTAGATAACGAAGGTCATCCGCAGGAAGGGGCCACCGAGGGCAACCTGGTGATTACCGACTCCTGGCCGGGCCAGGCGCGTACCCTGTTTGGCGACCACGAGCGTTTTGAGCAGACCTACTTCTCAACCTTCAAGAACATGTATTTTAGTGGCGATGGCGCGCGCCGCGATGAAGATGGCTATTACTGGATAACCGGCCGCGTGGACGACGTGCTGAACGTTTCCGGCCACCGACTGGGGACCGCGGAGATTGAATCGGCGCTGGTCTCTCATCCGAAAATCGCCGAAGCCGCGGTGGTGGGCATTCCACACAATATTAAAGGCCAGGCCATCTACGCTTACGTCACCCTGAACCACGGTGAAGAGCCGACCCCCGCGCTCTATACCGAGGTGCGCAACTGGGTACGTAAAGAGATTGGCCCGCTGGCAACGCCGGATGTCCTGCACTGGACCGACTCTCTGCCCAAAACCCGTTCCGGCAAAATTATGCGCCGTATTCTGCGCAAAATTGCCGCCGGGGATACCAGCAATTTCGGCGACACCTCAACCCTCGCGGATCCGGGTGTCGTGGAGAAACTGCTCGAAGAGAAGCAGGCCATCACCATGCCATCGTAACAACGACCCTCACCCTGCCCCTCTCCCTAAAAGGGAGAGGGAATAATAAAAACCCTCCCCAAAGGATTTCGCGTTACAGGAAGGCGGCAAACGCGCATATCCCCAGGAGCATAGATAACTATGTGACTGGGGTGACAAATCTGTCTGGAACAGATTTGAACGTTACTTGTAACGGCCCCGTCAGGGGCGAGGCCCAGTGATGGACCGAGTAACGAGTGCAGCCAACGAACCTGTGGCGCGAAAGACGAAGGGGATACCTCTGGAGAGTTCTGTGATGAATGACACCATTTATCAACGGATAGAAAACAATGCGCATTACAGGGAGCTCGTCGAAAAGCGGCAACGGTTTGCCTTCATTCTTTCCATCATCATGCTGATTATCTATGTCGGTTTTATTCTGCTGATCGCCTTTGCGCCAGGCTGGCTCGGTACGCCGATCTCTGCGGGCAGCAGCGTCACGCGGGGGATTCCGATTGGCATTGGTGTGATTGTGATTTCGTTTTTGCTGACCGGCGTGTACGTCTGGCGGGCAAATGGCGAGTTTGATCGTCTGACAAAAACCGTTCTGCAAGAGGTAAAAGCATCATGAAGCGTGTTCTGACGGCGCTCGCCGCCACACTGCCTTTTACGGCCAACGCCGCCGATGCCATTACCGGCGCGGTCCAACGCCAGCCAACCAACTGGCAGGCGATCATCATGTTCCTGATCTTCGTGGCGCTGACGCTCTATATCACTTACTGGGCGTCAAAACGGGTGCGTTCGCGTAACGATTACTACACGGCAGGCGGTAATATTACGGGCTTCCAGAATGGCCTGGCGATTGCCGGTGACTTTATGTCAGCCGCGTCGTTCCTCGGGATCTCTGCGCTGGTTTACACCTCCGGCTACGACGGGCTGATTTACTCGCTGGGCTTCCTCGTCGGCTGGCCAATTATTCTGTTCCTGATTGCCGAACGTCTGCGCAATCTGGGGCGTTACACCTTTGCCGACGTCGCCTCGTATCGCCTCAAACAGGGGCCGATTCGCACCCTCTCCGCCTGCGGTTCGCTGGTGGTGGTGGCGCTCTATCTGATAGCCCAGATGGTCGGTGCAGGTAAGCTTATTCAGTTACTGTTCGGCCTCAACTACCACGTTGCGGTCGTGCTGGTCGGCGTGCTGATGGTGCTCTACGTTCTCTTCGGCGGTATGCTCGCCACCACCTGGGTACAGATCATCAAAGCCGTGTTGCTGCTGTTCGGCGCAAGCTTTATGGCCTTTATGGTGATGAAGCATGTCGGCTTTAGCTTCAATAGCTTGTTTAGCGAAGCGATGGCGGTTCACCCGAAAGGGGAAGCCATTATGCGTCCGGGCGGTCTGGTTAAAGATCCGATCTCCGCGCTGTCGCTGGGCCTGGGGCTGATGTTTGGTACGGCAGGTTTGCCGCATATTCTGATGCGTTTCTTCACGGTTTCGGATGCGCGTGAAGCCCGTAAGAGCGTGTTCTACGCCACGGGTTTTATGGGTTATTTCTACATTCTGACCTTTATCATTGGCTTCGGCGCCATCATGCTGGTTGGGGCGAACCCGGCCTTTAAAGATGCGGCGGGCGCGCTGATTGGCGGCAATAACATGGCGGCGGTGCATCTGGCGGATGCGGTCGGTGGCAACCTGTTCCTCGGTTTTATCTCCGCTGTGGCTTTCGCCACCATCCTGGCGGTGGTTGCCGGGCTGACGCTTGCGGGCGCCTCGGCGGTCTCTCATGACCTGTACGCTAACGTCATTCGTAAAGACGCCACCGAACGTCAGGAGCTGAAAGTCTCGAAAATCACCGTACTGGTGCTCGGTGTGGTCGCCATCCTGCTGGGTATTCTGTTTGAGAAGCAGAATATTGCCTTTATGGTGGGGCTGGCGTTCTCCATCGCGGCGAGCTGCAACTTCCCTATCATTCTGCTCTCAATGTACTGGTCAAAACTGACCACCCGTGGCGCAATGATTGGCGGCTGGCTGGGCCTGCTGACGGCGGTGATTCTGATGGTCCTCGGCCCGACCATTTGGGTACAAATCCTCGGCCACGCGCAGGCGATTTTCCCGTATGAATACCCGGCGCTGTTCTCTATCGCCGTAGCCTTTATCGGTATCTGGATTTTCTCGATTACCGACAACACGCAAGAAGGTATTCGCGAGCGTGAGCAGTTCCGTGCGCAGTTCATCCGTTCACAAACGGGTATCGGCATCGCACAGGGCCGCGCGCACTAAGCCCCTTTGCCCCGGTCAGCCATGACCGGGGCAATATCACAGTTTTTCCCACCACAAGTGACAGACATCACCTTCTTTGCCGCCAAAAAGCCGATCCCTGTCACAAACATTTCCCCTGCTTTGTAAGCAACATCACGCTTTTGCATCTCCTGCCCCTTCCCGACACGCAGATCGTCGACGGGTACACGACAGCCCGACGGCGCCCCTTTATGCTTATTTCATAGCGACGCCTCCAGACTATCGGCAAAGGCCGCCAGACGCTGGGGGCTCAGTAGCAACGGCAGAAAGAGCGGGCTACCGGGTGGCGGGTTGTTCACCCAGGCGGCAAGCGTATCGGCGTAGCGCAGCAGAGATTGCTGATGCTTTTCGAGTGCTCTGGCAGGCAGGGCATCGTCGCCATAATGATCGCGCCACAGCACATCGGTAACGACCTCTGTTACCCGGCTGAACATCTGGCTATAGATATCCGCATTGCGCCAGGCGGCCAGTAACGTCTCCATCGAATCATCCGGGCAGGTGATTCGCGGCAGCAGCTCGCGCAGGGTTTGTACGGCATTGGCCGCCAGGAAACAGGCGTTTTGCTTTTCCAGCGCAATAAGCTGGCGCTGTTCACCGCCCAGGTCACGATCGTCCGGTGGCATCAGCGGCTGATATGCCTGCAGCCAGTTGGCGCTGCGCGTATCCATATGCAGCAGTTGTTGCGCCTGCGCCAGGCTTTCCGGGATCTGGCTTTGGTAATGCAGGCGTCGCCCCAGCAGATTAGGGGTTTTACACAGCCAGTCGTAGCTGGAATGAAATAATGCGGCAAGGCGGGTTTTATCCTGCGGCTGACGAAAGCGCAGCCCATGCTGTTCGACCCAGTCGTCAAAAACGTGGCCCTGCGTCTGATTGGCCGCCGCCAGGCCCAGCAGATTGATGGCGTTGACCGAATCCATGACGCGGCTGTCCGGTAGCCACTGCCAGCTTACCCGGCAGGTAATGGCTTCCACGCTGTTGTCCGTCGCGCCGATGGCCCAGCTCAGCCGTCCGCTGATTTCATCGGCAAGCCAGCACGGCAGTGCTGTCCAGCCGTAACCGATGCCAAAGAGATCGTATTCGATCCATTTTTTATGATCCGGCAGAGTGACGATATGCGGGTGATTGGCAAAACCGGGGTGGTAATCGAGTTCCGTAGCTTTGATCGAGGCGCGAACGTCATGAGGCAGCGTTGCCAGTACGCCCGACAACTGCTGGCGCGGCCAGGAGTCATCAATAAAG
The DNA here is from genome assembly GCF_015167655.1 of Citrobacter sp. BDA59-3. Classification (NCBI taxonomy): domain Bacteria; kingdom Pseudomonadati; phylum Pseudomonadota; class Gammaproteobacteria; order Enterobacterales; family Enterobacteriaceae; genus Citrobacter; species Citrobacter sp. BDA59-3. The sequence goes on along the minus strand of NZ_CP063427.1, from coordinate 376,706 downwards.
TCGCGCAGGATCAGTTTTTTTCCGGCGCCGCGCAATTGCCGCCAGACCTGACGCAGACTTTTTTGCCACTCTACCGTCTGAAAAGACGGGGTCGTCAGGCTAAGAATGATACCGCTCAGATGGGGTAATTCGTTTAATAACGGGGCCAGCGTTGTGGAATAAAAGTGGTTCCAGAAATCCGGAGTGCTTTTATCGTCGAAAGCAAACTCCGGGAATTTACGCTTAATAATATCGTCAGCGGGCGCGGCCTCCCCCTGCAACCAAAAAGACAAATTATTCGCCGCCAGATACTGGTTCACCCGTTTTAAATAGTGCAACGCGTAGTGCTGTTGATGAATGAGATTTTCCACATTCATTTTCTGACTCAATGGCGAGGGCGTTGCCAGCAGTGAAAATAACTCCTGCTGATGAAGAATGATGCCTGTAAAGCCGTGTTGCTTAGCGCTTTCAACACCTTGCATCAACCATGGCCAGTGCCAGATAAAGGTGCTGTTGAGTTCCATTAATTGATGGGCAATACGTTTCATGACTTCATCCAGGTCATTTACTCTCACAGATAATAATTGAGGATAGTATGAAAAAATATGCCCTGGTCGGCACAGGTGGGCGCGCCGGATTATATATTTCTGCGATTGGCGGTCAGTGGAAAGACAATGCGCAACTGGTGGCATTTTGCGATACCAACCAGACGCGGATGAATTACGCCAATACATTATTAAAAAACGAAGGCGCTGCTCCGGTATCCACCTGGAAAGCCGCGCAATTCGAGGCGATGATCCGCGAGACGCGTCCGGACATTATTATCGTCACCACCATGGACCGCACCCATGACGACTATATCGTACGGGCGCTGAAAGCGGGCTGCGATGTGATCACTGAAAAGCCGATGACCATTGATGAAAAACGGGCGCTCCGTATTCTCGATGCCATTGAAGAGACCGGGCACACCGTTCGCGTGGCGTTTAATTACCGCTATGCGCCGCACCACAGCAAAGTGCGCGAACTGCTGATGAACGGCACCATTGGCGAGGTTTACTCCGTCCACTTCGAATGGCTGCTCAACACCGAGCACGGCGCCGATTATTTTCGCCGCTGGCACCGGGAAAAACGCAACAGCGGCGGTTTGCTGGTCCACAAATCCACCCACCACTTCGACTTAATGAACTTCTGGCTCGCTAGCTACCCGGAGCGCGTCTACGCCGAAGGCAGTCTGCGTTTTTACGGCAAAGAGAACGCGGAAAAACGGGGCGTGACCGGGTTCTATCCACGCGCCCACGGCTATGCGTCGGCCACAGAAGACCCGTTTGCGCTGCACATGGCGGACAATCCGCAGCTTAAGGCGCTCTATCTGGACGCGGAGCATGAAGATAACTACTGGCGCGATCAGAGCGTATTCAGCGATGGCATCACCATCGAAGATACCCTTTCCGTGCTGGTGAAATACCAGAACCAGTGCCAGCTCAGCTATTCGCTGAATACGTATTTGCCCTGGGAAGGGCTGAATGTGGTGTTTAACGGCAGCGAAGGCCGACTGGAGATGCAAATCGTCGAAAAATCGTATGTGAACGCCGGGGGCGAGCGCGCAAACGAGGGAAGTCTGGAGTCCTGCAATATTACTGTCTTCCCGATGTTTGCCGCCCCCTGGGAGGCCAGTTTTACCCTCGGCGAGGGCGGCCACGGCGGCGGCGATAACGCGATGCTTGCCGATCTGTTCGGCACGCCGGGTAACGATCCGCTCAGGCGTGCCGCCGATCACCGCGCCGGGGCAATGTCTATCCTGACGGGCATCGCGGGCAATATTTCCATGCAGCAACAGCGCCCGGTCAATTTCCGTGAGTTCGAACTGGTATCGCGTTTGAAAAAACAGGGCTAAAACAGTAGCCGCGCCACCAGCGGCGCGGCCAATACCGTCACCACGCCGGAGAGCATCATCACCAGGCTGGCGACGACGCCTTCCTGCTGGCCCAGCTCGTAGGAGCGGGCGGTTCCCGCGCCGTGAGACGCCGCACCAAACCCCGCGCCTTTTGCCATCCCTTCGCGAATGGAGAGGCGCAAAAAGAGCACATCCCCCACCGCCATGCCGAATACCCCGGTAATCACCACAAACAAAGCGACCAGATCCGGCTGTCCGCCCAATGGCCCTGCCGCCGCCAGCGCAAACGGCGTCGTCACCGAACGCACCGCCAGGCTGCGCTGAATGTCATCCGGCAGGGTAAAGAGACGCGCCAGCCACACCGAGCTGGTTACGGCGACCACCGTTGCGGTGATAACGCCCGCGGAAAGCGACATCCAGTGGCGACGAATCACCGCGAGGTTGTCATACACCGGTACGGCAAAGGCAATGGTCGCCGGGCCTAATAACCAAAGCAGCCAGTGAGATTCACCGATATAACGCTGCCAGGAGATATGCCCGAACACCAGGATCAGCACCAGCAATATCGGGGTGAAGACTAACGGCATTAACGGGAGTTTATGGAACCGGCGGTACAGGCGCTTATTGAGAAAATAGATAACCAGCGTCATGACCAGGCAGAGCACGCTCAGGGCAAAATCATTCATGATTCAGCCTGCTGATTTCGAAGCGATAAACCTTATCAACCACCCAGGCTGTGGCCCCCAGCACCATCAGGGTACTCAGGGCAATAACGGCAAAAATACGCCAGCCTTCCACCATCAAAAGCTGAGTGTAATTCACCACGGCGACGACGGCAGGCACAAAGAACAGTAACATTTCGGCCAGTAGCCAGCGCGCGCCGGCCCTCACCCAACTCAGGGGAACCACGCGACAGACAATCAGCGCCAGCATCAGGATCATGCCAACCAGGTTAGCGGGAAGGGGAAGATGCAGCCACTGCACCAGATATTGCGCCACGATAAACAGCCCGGCATAGATAACAACCTGAACCGGCACCTGCAGTCGACGCACAATGGCAGGCGTAATACGACCTAACGCCATATCCATAGATAATTCTCGCGGAAATGAGACAGAGAGCACAGTATAGGGAGCCGCTACTCCATACTGAAATGAATTAAACTCATCGCAGGCATAGTTTAAAGGAATAATTATGGACATCAGAACGCTGCGCTATTTTGTGGAAGTGGTGCGTCAGCAAAGTTTCACTCGCGCAGCGGAACGGTTGTTCGTCACCCAGCCGACAATCAGTAAGATGTTGAAAAATCTTGAAGATGAGCTGAACTGCACGCTACTCATTCGCGATGGACGCAAATTACTTCTCACTGATACCGGGCGCGTGGTGTTCGAGCGCGGGCTGGCTATCCTTGCTGAGTTTCGCCAGCTTGAGGCAGAACTTGGTGATATCAACCATTTAAATAAAGGGCTGCTGCGCCTCGGCATCCCCCCAATGGTCGGAATGCTGATGGCCGGGCCGATAGGCCTGTTTCGCCAGCGCTATCCCGGCGTTGAGCTGAAAATCTCCGAATTTGGCGGCCTGACGGTCCAGCAGGCGGTCACCAATGGCGAACTGGACCTGGCGATGACCGCCCTGCCTGTCGAGGAGGATAGCGGCCTTTCTACCCTGCCGCTATTCAGCCATCCGCTCTGTGTGCTGGTGCCGCGCTCCGGCGACTGGCTCAACATTCAGTCCATCACACCTGAACAGTTGGCCGGGCACCCGCTGCTCATCTATAACGAAGATTTCGCCCTCAGCCGCCAGCTTATGCAGCTCTTTAACGACCACGGCGTGAAGCCGCGAATTGCCGTGCGTAGCGGGCAGTGGGATTTCCTGGCTGCGATGGTACAGGCCGGCGTAGGGATCGCGATTTTACCGGAGCCCATTTGCCAGCGCCTGGATAAACAGACGCTGCGCTGGGTCCCGCTGGAGAGTGATTTACGCTGGCATCTGGGGATGATTTGGCGTGAAGGGAGCTACCTTTCCCGCAGTGCACAAGCCTGGCTGCAATGCTGTGAAGGGTTCTGGGTGAATATGGATATTGCGGATGTGCCGCTGGGCGAAGGAAAGAAGTAATCAGACCGGGAATGCCCCGGCAAGTGGATGCTATAACTACAGCGAGCACAATCCATTGTCTTCTCCCCTTTGGAGCAAGGAGAAAATGCGGCTCAGTAGGTGGGTTCCGTTCACCGTATGTCCATGGCGAAATTTCACCCTCGAACACGTGAACGGGCGAAGGGGAACACCGCGTTCCCCTTTACAATCCCCGCGGCCCCGCAAAGAAATCGGTGCTGCGCACTGCGTTCGCCTCCCTCTCCCTGTGGGGCTGAGGAATCCCCACAAAAATGCGAGCACGAACGGTCCCCTCTCCCTGAGGGAGAGGGCCAGGGTGAGGGGGAAAATGCGGCTCTGATGGTCATTCCGTTCACCTTATGTTCCTTGCTTTTCTGTCGCGACAGAACCCGTGAACGTGCCAGGGGGCTCACCGCCACCCCCCTGGCGACCCGGGCTCCCGGCCAGGAAAATCGCCGCTGGCGCGGTCCATGATGCTTATGTCGGCTGACTTTCGGGTCGGGGACCAGCCTGCGTCCTTGCAGGCTATCCCCTTCGCCCGCTTCCCTGCGGGCGGCCCCGGTCAGCCGCCAACGCCTCATCGATTTTCAGCCGGACCCTGTCATCGCTGTCACTGTTTTATTCTTATTAAGCAGCGTTATCGCTGTAAAACGTAAAATTACTGGGGATTCCTCAGCCCTTTGTGGAGTGGGGATAAGGGAGAGGAAACTTACTTTTTCTCGATTAACAGCGCTTCCATCAAATCAAGATCGTGCAGCATCTTCTGTAACGTCTCATTGCTGATTTGCCGTGTCGCGCGCAGATGGTAAAGCTCAGCGCGTTCCGCACGCAGGGCCGCCAGGCGGAAACGGCGTTCAAGGTTCTCTTCCAGCAGCGAGCTTTCTGCGTTATTACGCCCATCCGCACGACGACGCAGATTACCAATCACCCTGGAACTCACTTCGGTGAGCAGTTGGTTGTCGATATTCTCTTCCGCATCGGCTGCCATACGCTCTTCCATTTTCTGAATCGCGACAATCGCTACCTCGGCAATCATCGCCCGCGCCTGTCGTTCTTCATTGTACTGCAGGGAATGGTCGCGCACTTCAATATGCTGCAACAGAGACGGCAGTGCCACAACGCCAACAAACAGCGAGAACAGAATCACCCCGGCGGCAAGGAACACCAGCTCATAACGTGCCGGGAAACCGATGCCATCAGGTAAAAACAGCGGAATAGACAGCACACCGGCCAGCGTAATCGCACCGCGCACGCCTGCGAAGGTGGCAATCAGCAGCTCACGCGTACTCCAGGAACCGAACTCCATCGGTTTTTTGTGCAAAAAGCGCACGCTGAATCTTTTCATCGTCCACAGCCAGCCAAAACGCACCAGCATCAGCGCGCAGTAAATCAGCACGATGTCGGTAAACAGCATCCAGGTTTCCACATTCGGATCGGCTTCTGCTGCTGCCAGCGACGATTCGAGAATGCCTGGCAGTTGCAGGCCTAACAACAGGAACACCATGCCGTTAAAGACAAACTCCAACATCGCCCAGGTGCTGTTGGCACGCAGACGCATAGCGAGCGGCGCAGTGCGCATTACGCCGGAGCGGGTAATCGTCATACCGGCGGCCACCGCGGCGAGGATACCGGAAAAACCAATGTGTTCCGCAATCAGATAAGAAGCGAACGGCAGCAGGAACAGCAGCACGATTTGTGTAGCGGGCTCATCCCCCCCCCAGCGACTCAGAAAACGCAGTGAACGACCGTACAGCCAGCTCACCACGAACCCGGCGAAAATGCCGCCAATCGCCACCTTCAAAAATTCAACCGTCGCGCCGCCAATGGTAAACACCATCGTACCCATCGCTACCGACACGGCGAATTTGAGCGAAACAAGACCGGATGCGTCGTTCATCAACGCTTCGCCCTGTAAAATTCCCATGATTTTCTTCGGAATACGCCCTTCCCCCACAATGCCAGACAGCGCCACCGCATCGGTGGGCGACAGCACTGCAGCCAGGGCAAAAGCAGGCACCAGCGGAATGCCCGGTACCAGCCAGTAAATCAGAAAACCGATCCCGACGACGGTGACTACCACCAGCGCCAGCGCCAGGCCAAAGATCTCCCGTCCATGTTCAAGAAATTCGCGCGTGGGCGTTTTCCAGCCATCGGCAAACAGCAATGGCGGAATAAACAGGACGAGGAACAGCTCCGGATCGAACTCCACATGCAACCCAAACGTGGGGAAAGCCAGTAGCGCACCAATGGCGATTTGCATAAGCGGAAGTGGGATTTGAAATGGCATTACTCGCGTGACTACGCCCGAGAGCGAAACCACTAAGGTCATGATGAGGATGGTAAAAAAGATTTCCATGCGTTCCCTGTTTGCGATGTTCTTATTAAGGCGTCATGCCTTGATGATAGAACATTCAGCTTAACGCAAAGGAAACAGGATGTGCGCAAAAAATGAAAACGGGCGGCCTGAGCCACCCGTTACACATGAGACAAGGGAATCAGATTGCCCAGCCGCCTGCGTAGAAAATAACCAGCGCCACGGCGATAACCACAGTACCGATATTCAGTTTACGGAAATCACCTGAGACCACGCGGCCAATTACCAGAGAGGCAAAGCCGATCATGATGCCGGTAACAATGTTACAGGTCAGCACGATGAATACTGCGGTGATAAGACCGGACATCGCATCAACAAAGTCAGCAAAGTCGATTTTCGCCACGTTGCTCAGCATCAGCAGACCTACGTACATCAGCGCTGGCGCAGTCGCATACGCCGGAACCAGGTAGGAGAGCGGAGAGAGGAACAGAATCAGCAGGAACAGCACGCCAACGGTGATCGCTGTCAGGCCGGTTTTACCGCCTGCCGCCGTACCTGCCGCAGACTCAATGTATACCGCCGCAGGCGCAGCGCCCACCAGACCGGAGAACACGCTGCTCAGGGAGTCGGTGGTCAGCGCTTTGCCGCCATCGATAATCTGGCCGTCTTTATCCAGCAGGTTCGCCTGACCGGCTACCGCACGGATAGTACCGGTCGCATCAAACACCGCCGTCATCACCAGCGCCAGTACGCTTGGCAGCACGACCGGATTCAGCGCGCCAACGATATCCAGGCTGCCAATCAGGGAGTTGCCTTTGTCATCGCTCAGCGATGGCATAGCGAAAATACCGGAGAAGTGCACGCTCGGGTCGAAGATGAGTCCGACAATAGAAACACCGATGATGGTCAGCAGGATGCCGCCCGGAACTTTCAGTTTTTCCAGACCGATGATGACCGCCAGGCCAATCAGCGACATGATCACCGGGAAGCTGGCGAAATGACCCAGCGTGACGGGCAGGCCGTCCAGCGGATTCTTGATAACCAGACCCACGCCGTTCGCCGCGATCAGCAGCAGGAACAGACCGATACCGATACCGGTGCCATGCGCAACACCTTGCGGCAGGTTGCGCAGGATCCAGCTACGAATGCCTGTTGCGGAAATGACGGTAAACAGCACCCCCATCAGGAACACGGCACCCAGAGCGACCGGAACGCTGATATGTTGGCCCAGCACCAGGCTAAACGCGGTGAACGCGGTCAGTGAGATAGCGCAACCGATAGCCAGTGGCAGATTCGCCCACAGGCCCATGACGATCGAACCGACACCGGCAACCAGACAGGTAGCGACAAACACCGCCGCTGGCGGGAAGCCCGCTTTACCAAGCATGCCAGGCACAACGATAACGGAATAGACCATCGCCAGAAACGTGGTTAAACCAGCAACGATTTCCTGACGAACAGTACTGCCGCGAGCAGAAATTTTAAATAAGGCGTCAAGCGAACCGCCGGTACGCGCAGAAGGCGTAGACATAGGAAACATCCCCTGAGAGTTTTTATCTTTCGTTGATATGCGAGGCGGACAGTGTCCACTGCCTGTTAAACGTCGTCTCCCTGAGCTGCGATGTGACGAAGGGGTGTCACAAAAAGCAAACGATTAACTCCGCGCATACAAAACGGTTGGTCAAAAAAGGCAAACGATTATCCAGCGTTTAGATACCGCTTTTCAACTGAACTTTGCCGCTTTTTGCTAATTTTCGCTTATGACGACGAAGAATTGACCGGCTGATGCGCAAACGTTATCGTCCCTGCGCAACTTTGCAACATTTCGCGATCAATATTACGTACCGGGGAGATCCAAAGGGCCGCCCTGCTCAATCGCCCGTTGCCAGGCCGGGCGCATTTCAACTCTCTTTTTCCATGACTGGGTATGAGGAAGATCGGCAATGCCGCCGCGTGACAGCAATGCGAAAATCGGAAAACTCATCTGAATGTCGGCCATGCTTAACTGCTCTCCGGCAAACCAGGGCTTCACGGCCAGTTGCGACTCGATATAACGCGCATGGGTTTCAATTTGCTTGTTTAGCCAGGCTTTCTGGATGCCCTGACCAAGCATTTTTCCTATCGTTCGCATACCAAACGGTACGGGTGGTTTACCGAGGCTGGCAAAAACCAGCTTCATCAATAATAAAGGCATCAGCGATCCTTCGGCGTAATGCAGCCAAAAGCGATACTGCTGACGCATCTCTCTATCATCAGGCTTAAGCAGGCTATTTGTATCGTAGGTCTCCTGCAGGTATTCCAGAATTGCGCCGGATTCAGCGAGGATCAGACCGTCGTCTTCCAGTACCGGTGATTTGCCCAGCGGGTGCACTTTCTTAAGTGACGCAGGGGCCAGCATGTTTTTTTCACGTTGATAAGGAATGAGTTGATACGGTAAACCCAGTTCTTCCAACGCCCACAGAATGCGCTGAGAACGAGACTGGTTCAGGTGGTGAACTTTAAGCATGACAGGCTCCCGCTGAGTTATTCGAATTAACTATAGAAAAACATGCTCTTTGGATGAAAAATTTCCTAAAAAAAAGCGTCATGATGTGGCGAAATTTTCGCCATTGCCTAGACTAAAAGTGTCAGCACAATCCGGAACCTCCAACATAATGAGGGGTGCTGATGTCGGGGGAAACCCTCCCATAACAGAATGGGATAGAGAGAAAGACAAAGACCGGACCGACTAAAGCGCCCCAGTTGGGCGCTTTAGTTTTTTGTATTGCTGTAGTCCCGGTAAGCGACAGCACCACCGGGGGAATATGTTTCTTTAGCTAATCGCCTTCCAGCAGCCTTGCCCCCGTCCCCTGAGCGCCTAACTGGTCTCCTGGGTTTCGCAGCGGGCAATCACTATGCGACAAACAGCCACAGCCAATACACCCATCCAAATCATCACGTAACGCCACCAACGTGTGAATACGCCTGTCCAGTTCCTCGCGCCACTGCGACGAAAGATGCTTCCACTCTTTCGCGCTCAGCGTATGTCCTTCCGGCAATACGCCAAACGCATCGCCGATGGTTGACAGAGGAATACCAATACGCTGGGCGATTTTAATGATCGCCACATAGCGCAGCACATCGCGCGTATAGCGCCGCTGGTTACCGGCATTACGGGTACTTTTTATAAGCCCTTTGCTTTCATAAAAATGCAGCGCGGAAACGGCCACCCCGCTGCGTTTCGCCACTTCACCCGGTGTGAGCAGCGCCTTGAGACGCGGTGTTCTCTTTTCCATAAAACCTCTTTACCTCAAGTTAACTTGAGGAATTATACTCCACCGCAGACAAAACGACGAATCGAGAAAGAGGCAGCTCTATGTCCCATCAGCAAATTATTCAGACCCTTACGGAATGGATTGATGAACATATCGACCAACCGTTGAACATTGATGTAGTCGCCAGAAAGTCAGGCTATTCAAAATGGTATTTGCAGAGAATGTTTCGTACCGTGATGCATCAGACGCTGGGAGATTACATTCGTCAGCGCCGTCTGTTACTGGCTGCGGAAGCACTGCGTACTACGCGGCGTCCCATTTTTGATATTGCGATGGATCTGGGTTACGTTTCGCAACAAACGTTTTCACGCGTGTTTCGTCGGGAATTTGATCGGACACCCAGCGACTATCGCCACCAGGCGTAAATGTCGCCGGGATGATTACTTTAGCGAAGGTGGCTGCGCAACCCAGGCTTTAAACTCCTGCGGCGGCAGAGCCTTCGCAAAATGCCAACCCTGACAGTACTGCACGCCACGCTTAAGTAACCAGGTTACCTGTTCTGCTGTTTCCACCCCTTCCGCGATAATTTTCAGGCGCAAACTGTGTGCCATCTCAATGATGTGTTCGGCGATCAGGTGGCTGGTACTATTGGTCGTCAGCGTATCGATAAAGGACTTATCAATCTTTAAAATATCGACGTTGAGGGAGTACAGATTGTGCAAGTTCGAGTAACCGGTGCCGAAGTCATCTATCGCCACCTCGTAACCCGCATGGCGAAACGCCTGAATGACCGGCGTGGTTTTAGGAACATCAATAAACCCACGTTCGGTTACTTCGATTTTAATTTGTTCCGCGCGAACAGAATGCTCCCTGGTTTTATTGGTAATAAGTGCAATCAGGCGGGAAGAATGGAAATCGACAGCTGATAAATTAATCGAAATATAAAGATGCGGCCATGCCGCTAAGAATTCTCCTAGATCATTAAAGACTTCATCAACGACATAATCGGTAACCCGCTCAATCATTCCTTCTTTTTCTGCCAGCGGAATGAATTCCGCCGGGCTCATTACCGGGCCATTAAAACCCGGCCAGCGCAATAATGCTTCTGCGCCTACGCATTGGCCGTTTTTGATATCAATAATGGGCTGGTAATGAAGTTCAAGCTGGTGTTTGGTTAATGCTCTGTGCAGCATTCGTCGTGGAGAGTTAAACTCTTGCCGTGTTCGCGACCACATCAATAAAATAATAATGCTACAAATCATGCCTAACGGCAGTGTTAATGTTGCCTGATGATAAAGATACTGAAAATAAGTGTCGCTGGAGGTCGAAACAATGATTGCAATTGGACGTTTATCAGAATGGTCTATTGTGTAAAAACGGCCATTATCTTGAAAGGTAAGATCATTTTTACGGACAAGCTTTTCCAGCGTTTGTAGATCGGCCTGATCACTGACGGAAAAAAAGAGACCCGTTACCGTATCGTAAATACCATAAGCCAGCGTGCTGTCGTCTGACATCACCTCGCTGTAAGAAAGCGGATTAACTACCGCGACATAATTTCCTTTCTGCATATAGACCATTTTATATCCGGGATAAAATGGCGTATCACGATAGTAATAAATAGAGATGGCTGGCTTTTTTTTATACTCGGGAGGCGAAATAGCATACGATTGCGTAGGGTAAAAAGCTGTCGAGCATACAAACTGTTCGCCGCGCGCGTATATTAAATCGGCAACATACAGGCTACCGCGAATGATATTGAGCATGTAGTTACGATGCTCAGGGGAACAAACCTGACCTTGATATTTTTCAGCGGAGCTTCGGGCCAGGTCGACTTGTCCGATAACCCGTTCAGTTTTATCTAAAGCAAGTTGCGCAAAAGAACGAAGATGTATACCTGTTTCTTTTACTGCACGGATGTGTGCAAACCATAGCGACAGCATCACCGGTAGGAGCACTACCATGATGATCCCGACGACTCTCAGCATCTTACGCTGCGCGCTATGATTCATTTCCGCCTATATCCCTGCATTTAGTGTGCCTGTAATGAAGGCAGGATGCTTTGATAAACAGGTGATTACGTTGCATGAATCATACGACATTAGCAACTTACTTTTTTCATTAAAAACCTAATATTTGGTTATGACGATAATATTTGCCCGTAAGGCAAACTAAAAGTATGCGTTGTGTTTATATTAAGGAAAATATTTATCCAGTCGCCAGTCAGGGTTTTTAGTTTACGCAACAGACAATAGTTGATTAAGTCAAACTCTCCGCAGGATAAAAAAAAGACAGGCCGATCGGGTATTTTTTCATCTATTGCGTAGCCTTCCGGAAGGGAGTCGGGAATATTTATAAAATTGCTTCTGCAATCACAGTTCGGCTACGCCCGGTACGCTTCGCGTCGTACAGCGCATCGTCCGCAAGCGTAAGCAAAACTGAAGTATCGACCTCCCCTCCGGTGACAAACACAACACCTGCGCTAAAGGATAAGGTTATCTTTTCATCCCCGTTAAAAAGCGGTTTATCGACCAGCGCAGCGCGAATCTTTTGGCTAAAACGCAGCGCAGTCTGACTGTCCGTTTGCGGTAATAAAATCAGAAATTCCTCTCCTCCCAGACGACCTAACGCGTATTCCGGCGTGCTGAGCTCACGGATTTTCTCGCAGAAATGGTGCAGTGCAGCATCTCCCGTAAGGTGGCCCCAGCGATCGTTGATGTTTTTAAAATGGTCCAGATCCAACATAAGGATACTGAAATGACTATCGGGATCTCCCGGCTCACAGGCGGCAAGCGCCTCTCTGAACTGCCGTAATATAGAGAACCTATTAAAGCACCCCGTCAGGTCATCGGTCGTCGCTTTCACCGCCAGTTGCTGCTCAGCCTTCTTACGTTCGGTAATGTCCAGCCCGATACTGAGAATGGATTTATCCGGGAGCAAAATATTTGACCACAATACGGTTAATACTTCGCCAGTGCGCCTTACCGGATGCCATTCATACATATCCACAGCAGGCGAAGCGCTGACAGAAGCCCGGACCTTATGACGGACCTCATCATCAGGGAAAAACAATGCTAATGGATCAGGTTGACAGTTTAACTCCTCAATTGACCAACCAAACAGCCGTTCGCACTCCCCATTCCATAATATACAGCGGTTGTTTTTATCAAATGAATTCATTAATACGGGGGCGCGATCAAATAACACTTTATATTGCGCAACAATGCGATGCATTTCTCTGGTCATGCGCTCTTTAGCAATAATACCGGCGAGATAATCTTTTAATTTCTCGACAAGAATGATCACCACACTTTTAATGATACTCATTGAAAATAACGGCTGCGGAAACGCCAGGAAGAAATATCCCTCTACCCCATGAGCGCTTGAAATTAATTTACAAAGAATACCACCATGGAATTTATCAGCAGCATGGTGAGTAGGAGAAAATAATATTGTACCAACCTGTCGTCGCCAACAGATAACACGCCACGCATGTTGATTGCGCCGCAATTGCGACTGTTCCAGAAAGGTTTGCGCATCGCCCAGGGTGCATGGAATCTGCCCCGCGCTCTCATGCTGGAAATCTCCATCCTGCTCTACCACAACCCAGGAGAGCGTTGAACCTACTGCACTATTAATTGCCTGTAAAATTTCTTTTAGCGTGCGTTGTGCACTGAAGCATGGCATCAACTTCGCCAGGATAGTAAGCGCCACCGCGCCATCATCCACAGGAATGGCGGTATTTTCTTTTTTCATTTTTTTTTCAGTCACAGATGATTAAACACCGGACCATACCCACAATGAGCTGTACAGGAAAAACGAAAAGCTAAATTCCGATGACCAACGCTGACTTACAAAAAATGCAGCGAAATGCGTTTAAAAGACGCCAGTTGAGGATATATCCATGCAGATCAGAAATCTGAAAAATGGCATTCAGATATATATAGCTATTCGATCAAGAATAATCGACTTTCCAAAAAGTGCCAACCCAGGCAAAATATGAAAAAAAATCATAAAGTTACTATCTTTTTGAATTTATTAGCATTCTTATTCTTCATAGCAAAACGCTATCATCACGCCCGGTTACCCCCTACGCCTTCTAACAAAATGCCCCTTTGCACAGAAAATTTTGCTCATTTGCACACTGGCGAATAAAAGAACAAATGTGATATAGTTCACACATTCTTGAGACAGGGAACACTGTTTCAATGTAGAACGTTACTTCTGCAGATTTTCTGCGCCTGCACACATCGCTCAGGCTCATGGCGTCACCCACCTGTGCCTGAAAGTTTTCTTTCGAGGATCGTTTTCATGGCTACATTAACCACCAGTGTCGTTCTTCTTCGTTGGCAGATACTGAGTGCAGTGCTGATGTTTATGGCCAGCACATTGAACATTCGCTTTCGTAAAGCAGATTATATTGGTCTGGCTGTGATAAGCAGCGGCCTTGGTCTGGTAGCAGCCTGCTGGTTCGCAACGGGCCTGCTGGGCATTACGATGGTCGATGTCCATGCCGTCTGGCACAACGTCATCAATATCATGACGGAGATGTCAGAGAAATCTTCCCCCGAATGGCCGATGGTGATTACCTGACAGCAATCCCTTCTTTAGTAAAAAGCTCCCGCGTGGAGCTTTTTTATTGTCAAAGTTCCGCTGACACGAAAAGTGACAAATAACGCCTGCAAATAACAAAAAACCCCGCAGTGCGGGGTTTTGTCGATACGTTTCCCATAACGGGTCGCGCTGATAAGGCCGATGGCCTGCACTCAGAACGGAATATCGTCGTCAAAGTCCATCGGCGGTTCGTTAGACGGTGCCGGCGCAGACTGCTGTGGGCGAGATTGCGCGCCGCCGCTGAACTGGTTACCGCCCTGCGGCTGCTGAGGTTGGCCCCAACCGCCCTGCTGGCCCTGGCCGCCGCCCATATTGCCGCCAGCCGGAGCACCGCCACCCTGACGGCCACCGAGCATCTGCATGGTGCCGCCCACGTTAACCACGACTTCGGTGGTGTATTTCTCGGCGCCGGACTGATCGGTCCACTTGCGGGTACGCAGTTGACCCTCAATGTAGACCTGAGAACCTTTACGCAGATACTCACCGGCCACTTCTGCCAGTTTGCCGAACAGCACAACGCGGTGCCATTCAGTCTGCTCTTTCATTTCACCGGTCGCTTTATCACGCCAGGATTCGGAAGTCGCCAGCGTAATGTTGGCCACTGCACCACCACTCGGCATATAGCGTACTTCCGGGTCCTGGCCCAGATTACCGACGAGAATCACCTTGTTTACGCCTCTGCTGGCCATGATCGTGTCTCCTGAAAAACATTTCTAAATAGTGTAAGCGCGGGAGTGTACCATTTCCATGCGACATGTTCATAGCTGCGAAGGATCTTCCAGAGTTGTCGCGCGGACTCAACATTGTTGCACATCCCCTCTGAATTTGCATTCCAATACTGTATATCCAGCCAGTTTAAATTGTGTCATAATTAGCCGTTTCTGACCGCTGGTTGTCCTTCCAATCGACCAGGCATGCCGAGTTATTACCGGGAAAGGTGAATGGATAAGATCGAAGTACGGGGCGCGCGCACCCATAATCTCAAAAACATCAACCTCGTCATTCCACGCGACAAATTGATTGTCGTTACCGGTCTGTCGGGTTCGGGTAAATCGTCACTGGCTTTCGACACTCTGTATGCCGAAGGGCAGCGTCGCTACGTTGAGTCTCTTTCCGCTTATGCCCGTCAGTTTCTTTCGCTGATGGAAAAGCCTGACGTTGACCACATTGAAGGGCTCTCTCCTGCTATTTCTATCGAGCAGAAGTCGACCTCGCATAACCCGCGTTCCACCGTCGGGACCATTACCGAAATTCACGACTATCTGCGTCTGTTGTTTGCCCGCGTAGGTGAACCCCGCTGCCCGGACCATGACGTTCCGCTGGCGGCACAGACCGTGAGCCAGATGGTCGACAATGTGCTGGCGCAGCCGGAAGGCAAACGTCTGATGCTGCTGGCGCCGGTAATAAAAGAACGTAAAGGTGAACACACCAAAACGCTGGAAAACCTGGCAAGCCAGGGTTATATCCGCGCGCGTATTGACGGTGAAGTCTGCGACCTTTCCGATCCGCCGAAGCTGGAGCTGCAAAAGAAACACACCATTGAAGTCGTGATTGACCGCTTTAAAGTGCGCGAGGATCTGGCGCAGCGTCTGGCAGAGTCCTTCGAAACGGCGCTGGAGCTTTCCGGTGGCACGGCAGTGGTCGCCGACATGGACGATCCCAAAGCCGAAGAGCTGCTTTTCTCGGCCAACTTCGCCTGCCCGATTTGCGGCTACAGCATGCGCGAGCTGGAACCGCGCCTGTTCTCGTTCAACAACCCGGCAGGCGCCTGCCCGACCTGTGACGGGCTCGGCGTGCAGCAATATTTCGACCCTGACCGCGTGATTCAGAACCCCGAGCTGTCGCTGGCGGGTGGCGCAATTCGCGGCTGGGATCGCCGTAACTTCTACTATTTCCAGATGCTGAAATCGCTGGCGGACCACTACAAGTTTGATGTGGAAGCGCCGTGGGACAGCCTCAGCCCAACCGTGCATAAAGTGGTGCTGTTCGGATCCGGCAAAGAGAGTATTGAATTCAAGTATATGAACGATCGTGGCGATACCTCCGTGCGCCGCCATCCGTTCGAAGGCGTGCTGCACAATATGGAACGTCGCTATAAAGAGACGGAATCCAGCGCGGTACGCGAAGAGCTGGCGAAATTTATCAGCAACCGTCCCTGCGCCACTTGCGACGGTACGCGCCTGCGCCGCGAGGCCCGCCATGTTTTCGTTGAAAATACGCCGCTGCCGGCCATCTCGGACATGAGCATCGGTCACGCTATGGACTTCTTCAATAACCTGAAGCTGTCCGGCCAGCGCGCGAAAATCGCTGAAAAAGTGCTCAAAGAGATTGGCGATCGCCTGAAATTCCTGGTGAACGTCGGTCTGAATTACCTGACGCTTTCCCGTTCCGCGGAAACCCTTTCCGGCGGCGAGGCGCAGCGTATCCGTCTGGCAAGCCAGATTGGCGCAGGTCTGGTGGGCGTCATGTATGTGCTGGATGAGCCGTCAATCGGCCTGCATCAGCGTGATAACGAACGTCTGCTCGGTACGCTGATCCACCTGCGTGATCTCGGTAACACGGTCATCGTGGTCGAGCATGATGAAGATGCCATTCGCGCCGCAGATCACGTGATCGATATTGGCCCTGGCGCTGGCGTGCATGGTGGCCAGGTGGTCGCCGAAGGCCCGCTGGAGGCGATTATGGCGGTGCCTGAATCCCTCACCGGGCAGTATATGAGCGGCAAACGGCAGATCGCCGTCCCGAAAAACCGCGTTAAAGCCGATCCGGAAAAAGTGCTTAAACTGACGGGAGCACGCGGCAATAACCTGAAAGACGTGACGCTGACGCTACCGGTAGGGCTGTTCACCTGTATTACCGGTGTTTCCGGTTCAGGTAAATCCACCCTGATTAACGACACGCTGTTCCCGATCGCTCAGCGCCAGTTAAACGGTGCCACCATCGCCGAACCCGCGCCTTATCGTGATATTCAGGGGCTGGAACATTTCGACAAAGTGATCGATATCGACCAGAGCCCGATTGGCCGTACGCCACGTTCCAACCCGGCGACCTATACCGGCGTTTTCACCCCGGTTCGTGAACTGTTTGCCGGCGTGCCGGAATCCCGTTCGCGCGGCTACACCCCAGGGCGTTTCAGTTTTAACGTCCGTGGTGGACGCTGCGAAGCCTGTCAGGGTGATGGCGTAATCAAAGTTGAGATGCACTTCCTGCCGGATATCTACGTGCCGTGCGACCAGTGCAAAGGCAAGCGCTATAACCGCGAAACGCTGGAGATTAAGTACAAAGGCAAAACCATCCATGAAGTGCTGGATATGACCATCGAAGAAGCCCGTGAATTCTTTGATGCCGTCCCGGCGCTGGCGCGCAAGCTGCAAACATTGATGGACGTGGGCCTGACGTACATCCGTCTGGGTCAGTCAGCCACCACGCTTTCCGGCGGTGAGGCGCAGCGCGTGAAGCTGGCGCGCGAGCTGTCGAAACGTGGCACCGGCCAGACGCTCTATATTCTGGATGAACCGACCACCGGCCTGCACTTTGCCGACATTCAGCAACTGCTGGACGTTCTGCACCAGTTGCGTGACCAGGGCAATACCATCGTGGTCATTGAGCATAACCTGGACGTCATCAAAACCGCAGACTGGATTGTCGATCTCGGTCCGGAAGGCGGCAGCGGCGGCGGGGAAATTCTCGTGTCCGGCACACCAGAAACCGTCGCCGAGTGTGAAGCCTCACACACGGCGCGATTCCTGAAACCGATGCTGAAATAATCTTCCGGGCTGAATTACGCCCTGGATGATGCGGAGTAAAGCTGTTGCCTGATCTGTTCAGGCAACAGTTCTATCGCCTGTTTGTATGAGGCGTCCACAAGGTAGTAAATCTGTGAATCCGGGAGCGAGCCGTCGAGATAGACGGTGCTCCAGTGCGATTTGTTCAGGTGTTTGCTTGGGCGCACGTCGCTATGCTGCTGACGCAGTAGTTCAGCCAGTTCCGGGCTGGTTTTCAAGGACGCTGCCGGGCGGCCTTCCACCTCTTTCACCATCGCAAACAGCACGTCAGACACTTTTATCTGCGTGGCCTTCCAGTCGCTGTGTACGCTCTGCTCTGCACCCGGCTTCGCCATGCAATACTGCAATAACTCCGAAATTGTCATCTTTATTCCCCTTGTAGCGTCGCGATGATTTTTCGCGAACCGCCGTGGATACGATGCTCTCCCAGCCAAATCCCCTGCCACGTCCCAAGCTGAACGCGCCCGCTGGCGACAGGAAGTAATAACGACACACCCAGCATGGAAGACTTGATATGCGAAGGCATATCGTCAGCGCCTTCGTAGTCATGCTCGTAGTGGGCGTTATCCGGCACCGCTCGCAGAAAATGCTGCTCCATATCGTGACGTACAGTGGGGTCACAGTTTTCATTGAGGGTGAGAGAAGCGGAAGTATGCTGGAGGAGCAGATGCAACAAACCTGTTCTGATGCGGGACAGATCGCGGATCTGCCCCAGCACCTCATCAGTGATCAGATGAAAACCCCGGGGTTTTGCCCCGAGAACAAGAGTCTGTTGATACCACATCTGCTGCTTCCTTTTAAAAGACGAATCTTTTTAAGTGTGCAGCAAGTCGGCGAAAGGTAAAACCCGACAGAACAGATTTGCTTAAAAAAACAACAATTCAATCTTAATATTCGGAATTTACGATCACCTCTTCACCAAACGCCCCGGCTTGTGGCAGCGGGCGGTAGGTTGAATTCGAAGCGCGCAGGATACGTATCGGGCGGGCTTCACTCCCTTTCGCCGCCGTAATGTCTTCATCCGAATCGCCGTAAAAGATTTTGATTTGCTTGTCGGCCAGCCACTGCGTCTTGCTGTTCTGCCCGTCTTTCACCCCGGCAAAAATCACCGGATTCATATTCGCCGCCGGAATCAAAAAATCATCCTGCAAGGTTTTGGTCACGCTTTCCGTCGCCGTCTGCGTGCGTCCGGTAATGAAGTAAATGCTGTCGCCGCGTTTCACATGTAGCGCGATCAGCGCCCGCGCGATCTCTTTTGGAATACTGAACTCATCCCAGCCGTTGTTCATTTTCTCCCAGAACTCCGGGTTCTGGAGATAGGCTTCACTATCCGGGGAGTACATTTTTTTACCGCGCCAGAAGCCGGGGCTGGAAAACAGGACCGTATCGTCGATATCAAACCCGACGGCCATCGGTGGGCGGTCCACCAGGCTGTGTTCGATCTGTGCGACGGAGACCCAGTGAATGGGCGCTTGTTCGGCCAGTTTGGCAACGTTGGTGCCTGTGCTATCCGGAGTCGGCGTAGAAGCCTGAGCAAAGAAAGCACCGGCGAGCGAAAACGATAAGCAGAGGGCTAATGTGAACTTTCGCATGTTTATCCCTAAATTTTCAGTCCGTTATTGTCAGATAGCGTGCTAAGCATCAAAAAGCTCTCTGACCATACCCTCAGGGACGGGTGAAAGGAAGGCGTTTCTGCGGTTTCATCATCATAAACCGGAATATTTGTAGCAGGATCGCGCCATTTTCCTCCCTGACGGGAGGAAAATATGCGTCGTTTACATTACAGCAGCAAATGCGTGAGCAACGCGATGCACATTGCGGCTATTAAGCCCGGCAACGCACATACGCCCGCTGGCAATGAGGTAGACACCAAACTCTTCACGCAGACGATCAACTTGTGCAGCACTCAGACCGGTGTAGCTGAACATGCCGCGCTGTTTAAGCAGATAGTCAAAGTTTCGCCCCGGAACAGCCTCTTTCAGCACGTTCACCAGCTCCTGACGCATAGCCAGTATGCGCGTACGCATTGTCTCGACTTCCGCCAGCCATGAGGCTTTCAGCGCCGTATCGCCGAGCACCGTCGCAACAACCTGTGCACCGAAGTTCGGCGGACTGGAGTAGTTACGACGCACCGTCGCTTTCAACTGCCCCAGGACGCGAGAGGCTGTTTCCGCATCCTCACAGACAATGGAGAGACCGCCTACGCGCTCGCCATAGAGTGAGAAAATTTTGGAGAACGAGTTGCTGACCAGCGCCGGTAAACCCGCATCAGCAATCGCACGGATCGCGTAGGCATCTTCTTCCATACCGCCGCCAAAGCCCTGGTAGGCAATGTCGAGGAAAGGAATCAGGTTGCGGGCTTTCAGCACGTTTACCACCTCATCCCACTGCGCATTCGTTAAATCTGAACCGGTTGGGTTGTGGCAGCACGGATGCAGCAGAACGATGCTCTTCTCCGGCAGGGTAGCGAGTTTTTCCAGCAGCGCGGTAACGCGCACACCATTGGTTTCACTGTCGAACCAGGGATAGGTGCTGACCTTAAAGCCCGCGCCTTCAAAAATGGCGACATGGTTTTCCCAGGTGGGATCGCTGACCCACACACCGGAATCCGGGAAGTAGCGTTTCAGGAAATCAGCACCCACTTTGAGCGCACCGGAGCCGCCCAGTGTCTGGATCGTTGCAACGCGTTTTTGCGCCACAACCGGATGTTCCGCACCAAACAATAGCGGCACAATGGTGTGGCGATAAGTATTCAGACCTTCCATCGGCAGATAGAGAGACGCCCCCTGCGGCTGGGCATTGAGGCGGGCTTCCGCTTCGGCAACAGCCTGTAGCTGCGGGATGATGCCATCTTCGTTGTAATACAACCCAATGCTGAGGTTAACTTTGTCGCTGCGCGGGTCTTCTTTAAAACGCTCCATCAGGCTGAGGATGGGGTCGCCAGCGTAGGCGTCAACTTTTTGAAACACGAGGTGGTTCTCCAGGTTTACAGTAGGAAGGATAAGACACAATAAACCGGAAGCGAGAGAAGGTCGAGCGGGATGTGTGTGCTGCGTTTAGGCAGTGTCGTCTGATGCCCTCACCCCGGCCCTCTCCCACAGGGAGAGGGAGAAAACCAAACGCCAGCACGGGCAGAATCGTAGCCCGTATAAGGCGCTTGCGCCGCATCCGGAGAGGGTCGACGCTGCGTTAATCGACGTATTTCAGGGCAGCGCGCGATGTCAGGCGTGTAATTAATTCGTAGGCACTGATCCCTGTGGCTTCCGCAATGCGCTCGACGGGTAAACCTTCCCCCCAAAACACTACCGGGTCTCCGGCGGTATCTTGCGCATCCGGGCCCAAATCGACGCAAATCATATCCATCGCCACCCGACCAACAATCGGGACTTCGCGACCGTTAACCAGCACAGGCGTACCAGACGGCACCGAACGCGGATAACCATCGCCATAGCCCATCGCCACCACTCCAAGGCGCGTGTCACGCTCACTCACCCAGGTTCCGCCATAACCAACCGCATCACCCGCTTTATGCTCACGCACGGCAATCAGGCTGGAGGTCAACGTCATCGCGGGCTGGAAGCCAAAATCTTCCCCCCATGGATGGCGATCAAGCGGCGAAACACCATACAGAATGATGCCAGGGCGCACCCAGTCAAAATGGGCCTGCGGCCACAGCAGCGTGCCACCGGATGCAGCAAGAGAACGCTGCCCTGGCTTGCCGTTGCTAAAGGTGGTGAAGATATCGAGCTGACGTTCTGTCACACCACAGTCCGGCTCATCGGCACGGGCAAAGTGGCTGACAATATTCACCGGCTGGCGCACATTTTTACACTGGCTCAGACGCTGGTAAAACGCCTCCGCCTCAGACGGGTGAAAGCCCAGGCGGTGCATACCGGTATCAAGCTTCATCCACACGGTAACAGGCTCATCCAGATGCGCCGCTTCCAGCGCCGTGAGTTGTTCCGCGCTATGCACCACCGTATCGAGATGGTGAGCAGAAAGCAGAGGGAGCTCGTCAGCGGTAAAAAACCCTTCGAGCAAGAGGATGCGATGGGTAATGCCCCCCTCACGCAGGCGAAGGGCCTCTTCGAGACGGGCGACGCCGAAAGCGTCGGCATCGGGGAGCGTTCGCGCGGTCTCAAGAAGACCGTGTCCGTAGGCGTTCGCTTTCACAATCGCAACCAGGCGGCTGGCGGGAGCCAGTTCGCGCAGACGTTGAAGGTTGTGTCGCAGAGCGCGGCGGTTGACTACAACAGTTGCCGCTTGCATTTGAATTCCTTGCCTTGAAGAAAAATAAACCATCCTCTAAATCATTTGAGTTGCAGCAAGGCGGCAAGGCCATGAATCTCCGGGGACGTAGCCGACACCGCTGTAGCTCAAAGGATGACGAGGATTATTCGTCGTCGTACTGTGGACCCGCATAATTATCAAAACGCGACCACTGTCCGTTAAAGGTCAAACGCACCGTACCGATCGGGCCGTTACGTTGCTTACCAATAATGATTTCAGCGATCCCTTTTAAGTCGCTGTTTTCGTGATAAACCTCATCACGATAAATAAACATGATCAAGTCGGCGTCCTGCTCGATGGAGCCGGATTCACGCAGGTCGGAGTTGACCGGGCGTTTATCCGCACGCTGTTCCAGTGAGCGGTTAAGCTGCGACAGCGCAACAACCGGCACCTGCAGCTCTTTCGCCAGTGCTTTCAGAGAGCGGGAAATCTCTGCGATCTCAAGAGTACGGTTGTCGGACAGCGACGGCACGCGCATCAGTTGCAGGTAGTCGATCATGATAAGCCCAATGCCGCCATGCTCACGGGCAACACGTCGCGCACGGGAACGCACCTCGGTCGGCGTCAGGCCGGACGAGTCATCAATATAGATATTGCGTTTTTCCAGCAGGATGCCCATGGTGCCGGAAATACGGGCCCAGTCCTCGTCATCAAGCTGGCCGGTACGAATGCGCGTCTGGTCCACACGTGACAGGGAGGCCAGAGAACGCATCATAATCTGCTCTGAGGGCATCTCAAGACTGAAGACGAGAACCGGTTTATCCTGCAACATCGCCGCGTTTTCAACGAGGTTCATCGCAAAGGTGGTTTTCCCCATAGATGGACGCGCAGCGACAATGATCAGGTCCGATGGCTGTAGACCCGCCGTTTTCTTGTTGAGGTCATCATAGCCCGTATTCACGCCAGTAACGCCGTCGTGAGGCTGCTGGAACAGCAGCTCAATACGCGCAACGGTCGCCTCAAGCACATCCGCGATGTTTTTCGGGCCTTCGTCTTTATTGGCTCGGCTTTCCGCAATTTTGAAAACCCGTGACTCAGCAAGATCGAGCAGGTCTTCACTGGTGCGCCCCTGAGGGTCGAAACCCGCATTGGCGATTTCGTTGGCAACGGAGATCATCTCGCGCACAACTGCACGTTCACGCACGATGTCTGCGTAAGCACTGATGTTCGCCGCGCTTGGCGTGTTTTTGGACAGTTCAGCCAGATAAGCAAAGCCGCCGACAATATCCAACTGCCCTTGCAGTTCCAGCGATTCTGCCAGCGTAATCAGGTCAATGGGTTTACCCATCTCCTGTAGACGGTGCATCTCAGTAAAGATATGGCGATGCGGGCGGGTGTAGAAGTCATCCGCCACAACGCGCTCGGCAACATCGTCCCAGCGCTCGTTATCCAGCATTAAACCGCCCAACACCGACTGTTCCGCTTCAATGGAATGGGGCGGCACTTTCATCCCCTCGACCTGAAAATCGCGGGGTTCAGTCTGTTTGTTGAAGGGTTTATTTCCTGCCATAGTGAATGGAGTTACCAACGTAATGAATGGTTCGAAAGATTATCATTCGGGAGGAAGCATGGCGACAAGAATTGAATTTCACAAGCATGGTGGCCCTGAGGTATTGCAAGCTGTCGAGTTTAATCCCACCGATCCGGCGGAAAATGAAGTCCAGGTCGAAAATAAAGCCATAGGGATTAATTATATCGACACCTACATTCGTAGTGGGCTGTATCCACCCCCGTCATTGCCGAGCGGCCTGGGGACCGAGGCGGCGGGCGTGGTCAGCAAAGTGGGTTCTGGCGTCAAACATATCAAAGCGGGCGATCGCGTGGTGTACGCCCAATCCGGACTTGGTGCCTACAGCTCCGTGCACAATGTCCTGGCAGACAAAGTCGCTATTCTGCCCAATGCCATCTCGTTCGAGCAGGCGGCGGCCTCCTTCCTGAAAGGGCTCACTGTCTTTTATCTGCTGCGCAAAACGTACGAAATTAAACCTGATGAAGCATTCCTGTTCCATGCGGCGGCGGGTGGCGTAGGGCTAATTGCCTGCCAGTGGGCGAAGGCGTTGGGGGCAAAATTGATCGGTACTGTCGGCTCCGCGCAGAAAGCACAGCGGGCCTTACAGGCTGGCGCATGGCAGGTGATTAACTATCGCGAAGAGAACATTGTTGAGCGCGTAAAAGAGATAACCAACGGGAAAAAAGTCCGCGTCGTGTATGACTCGGTGGGTAAAGACACCTGGGAAGACTCCCTCGATTGCCTGCAGCGCCGTGGCCTGATGGTGAGCTTTGGTAACGCCTCGGGGCCAGTATCAGGCGTCAACCTGGGTATTCTCAACCAGAAAGGTTCGCTGTATGCAACCCGCCCTTCCCTCAACGGCTACGTAACAAATCGCGAGGAGCTTGAAGAGGCCAGCAATGAGCTGTTCTCGCTGATTGCCAGCGGCGTGATCAAAGTGGAAGTTGCGCAATCGCAGAAATTTGCCCTTACCGACGCACGACGCGCACACGAGGTTCTGGAAAGCCGCGCAACGCAGGGGTCGAGCCTGTTGATTCCGTAAATTCACGTTGCAGTCAGGCGGCGAGAGCGTGAATGCCTGAGTGCTAACTCAAGCCAGTGACCGGGATGAATGAGCGCAGGTAATGCATCTAAGGCTTGAAGGATGGCTTCGGTAGAAAGAATTAGGGCTTCCCGAAGGAAGCCCATTCTTTTTTTAGTTCGGCTGTATGTAGGGTACAGCTCGATGAATTCGTTAACGCGGCGATAGTGACAGATTTGATAAGTAAATCCTATTCGGTTCTTAGCAAAGCGCCCGGAAAAGTGTCGAGGTTGTGATCAAGTACTCAATACTTTAGTAACGCCAACGGTTATTGCGCTGATATTGAGGAATTTTTGGCGTTTTGACTGCCCGGATAATCCACACCACCGCAACCGCCAGTAACAACCAGGGCAACAGCTTGATCATCAACGCAAAAAGGCCGCCCAAAAACATCACTGCCGTTGCCACCAACAGTGCCGCCAGAATACCCAGCAATGAAACACCGGTGGCGAGTAGCACAACAAAAAAGCCGATAACAAACAGTAATTCCAACATGGCGCGCTCCTGGTAAACAGATAATGGCATCGGGACGATGACTTACCAAATGCATTACAAGAAGCGTGCCACATTTAGTTTATTGATTTCTAAAAGAAAAGGCTCCGCATGGTGATGTAGAGCCTGGTGAATTTGACCATTTTTTAGCGAAATTATTCGCGGTTTGCCACAAGACTCAGCGCGTGTTCCAGCACTGCGACGTCGGCCCCGGCTTTATGTGCATTTTCGCTCAGATAGCGACGCCACTGGCGCGCCCCTGGGATCCCCTGGAACAGGCCCAGCATATGGCGGGTAATATGCCCGAGATAGGTCCCCTGCTGCAGTTCACGCTCAATATAGGGATACATTGCCCGAACCACCGCTACAGGATCCGCATCCACCACATCCGCGCCGAATATTTCCCGATCAACACGCGCCAGAACGCCCGGATTCTGATACGCCTCGCGTCCAACCATCACACCATCCATATGCTCCAGATGGGTTTTGGCCGCCTCCAGCGAAGTGATACCGCCATTAATCGACATGGTGAGATGGGGGAAATCTCGTTTAAGCTGGTAGACACGTGGGTAGTCCAGCGGGGGGATTTCACGGTTCTCTTTCGGGCTTAAGCCGGAAAGCCAGGCTTTACGCGCATGGATGATAAACATCTCACATTCGCCCCTGCCGGAAACCGTGCTAATAAAATCGCAGAGAAATTCGTAGCTATCCTGATCGTCAATGCCGATGCGGGTTTTCACCGTCACCGGAATGGATACCACGTCGCGCATCGCTTTGACGCAATCGGCCACCAGTTGCGCATTGCCCATCAGGCACGCGCCGAACATGCCGTTCTGCACGCGATCGGACGGGCAACCTACGTTCAGGTTGATCTCATCATAACCGCGCTGTTCTGCCAGTTTCGCGCAATGCGCAAGCTGCGCCGGATCACTCCCCCCCAACTGCAATGCTACCGGATGTTCTTCTTCGCTGTATGCCAGATAGTCGCCCTTGCCATGAATAATAGCTCCCGTCGTCACCATCTCTGTATAGAGCAGCGTATGGCGTGAAAGCAGGCGCAGGAAATAGCGGCAATGGCGATCCGTCCAATCGAGCATCGGCGCAATGGAGAAACGGTGAGCGGGATAAGCAGCAGGCTGATTTTCTGGCGACATGGCGAATAAACAGGCTTTAGGTAAAAAAGGGGCGCTACTATAGCACAAAGAAAAACCGGAGGCGCAAGGCCTCCGGTTGTGCATCAGAATGTCATGCTCAACTGCGCACCGGCACCCCAGGTTTTGTTCTCACCCACTAACCCCATTAAATCAACGTGCACGCGGTTAAATGGCGCAAAACCGACACCGCCGGTGAAGACGTTGCTTTCATCGCCTTTGACATCAGCGCGATAACCGGCACGAACCGCCAGCCAACTCAGGGGACGAACCTCCGCACCGACGCCAACAAACTGCGAGTTTTTCTCGCTCTTAAAGCCTTTGGTTTCCGTCAGATCACCATCGGCACTCAGCGTCAGCAGATCGTTATGCCACGCCGCACCCGCGGTGACTAATGGGCTGATTTGGTAGGTATCTTTGTAGTTTTTAACCTCACCGGTTCTGCCATTGGTGATAAATACATCTTTGGTGTCAATGTTACGCGAGACCAGGTTTTGTCCACTCAGACCGACGGTGACGTTATCTGTTAAATCTGCCGCCAGGCCAACATCAATGTTAAAGCCCGTGTCGTCCTTGCGGTACTTACTGTTGTTCCATTGGTTTTTGTCGTAATCATAAATCGAGGTGGTGTAGTTATAGATCCACGACTTTTGCAGTTTTGGCGTAACGCCCACGGAAAGCGGAACACCGCCCACGTCAAACTGGTGCGCCATGGCGATACCAAAATCCGTAATGATGGCCGCACGGCCTGATGCCGTGGAGTTAAGATTTTTTGTGATTTCGCCTGAGCCATTAGGTGAGAGTACGGCCCCCAGGGCAACGCCCGTGGCTACCGTATCGCTGTTCTGGATATTGCGAAGATAGGTGATATCGTCCTGATCAATATTCGAATTAACGCGGGCGTGCGCGTAACCTTTGGTCACAAAGGCAACAGACAACACATCGTTAGGAATCGTGACGGCGATACCGGCCCCGGCATTCGCACTCGCGGTTTTACCCTCCAGATAATCAAGCGAATCCGCCAGATCTTTTGCCGCTGACTGGAACTGATCAACAGTACTAACGGGGTTAAGCAGCACTTCCCGCAGGGTAAGGTTATTAACTATGTCCTTGTAATAATCGATCTTATTACTGATATCATCAATTTCATCACGCAGGTTGTCCTCATCAGTTATCCGCGCACCCACGGTCGGTAAGATGACCGTAACATTGTCTTCCGGTTTTGCTTTTGCCAGCAACGCCGGGTTAATGAATGCACCACTGCCGTAATTTGCGGAGGCAACACCTGTTCCCCCCATCGCATCATTACGCGCCTCTGCCCAGGTATTTGCCGCTCCGGCTTGCTTTGCCACGAAAAAGGAGACAGCGATAGCGACCACCGAAAGTTTAAGATTGTTTTTCACAGTATGCGTCTCGTAATCAAATGAGTTTTATGACCCTGTTAGTTGTGACATGGACAGGGAGGCTCTATTGCTGCGAATAACATCCAAAAAATATCCTATTTCTACTGAATGTAATAAAGCGTTACAGAAGATGTTGTTATATGAAGTGACCATCAATATTTATAGAAGACGCATGGCGATTGCGAAAGGTGAAGGCGCGGTCGTGATCTCGGCGTTTAGTACAGAACATGGTAAAGTGGGGGTTCATATTGCCATTTCATGAGAGAACGCCTATGGATAAGTCCACTTCGCAAGAGATGCTCGCGCAGGCCGAAAAACTGTGTGTGCAACGCAATGTGCGCCTGACTCCTCAGCGCCTCGAAGTGTTACGCCTGATGAGTCTGCAGCAGGGGGCAATAAGCGCTTATGACCTGCTCGATCTTCTGCGTGAGGCAGAGCCGCAAGCCAAACCTCCCACTGTCTATCGCGCGCTGGATTTCCTTTTAGAGCAAGGGTTTGTGCATAAAGTGGAATCCACTAACAGCTACGTACTTTGTCATCTTTTCGATCAGCCAACGCACACGTCCGCAATGTTTATCTGTGACCGTTGTGGTGTGGTAAAAGAGGAGCAAGCGGAGGGCGTGGAAGATATCATGCATGCGCTGGCGGCAAAACGCGGTTTTGCGCTACGCCATAATGTCATAGAAGCACATGGATTATGCGCTGATTGCGCGGAGGTTGAAGCGTGTCGACACCCCGGCAAATGTCATCATGACCACACGATTCAGTTGAAAAAAAAATCGCGCTAGTCGCGATTTTTCTCTTTTAAGCAGGTGAGGCAATCGAGGGTGGTACATCCATGTACCGTTCGGGCAGGGTAGCCATTGAGGGTTACACATTAGGGGGATGTGAAGGCTACCAGCGGTAATCGTTCCGCGTTTCCCAATCCACGACTTCTTTTTCTGCCTGATCTTTGGCGTAGCCGTAGCGTTCCTGAATTTTACCGACCAACTGGTCGCGTTTACCTTCAATGATGGTCATATCATCGTCGGTCAATTTACCCCACTGTTCTTTCGCTTTACCTTTGAATTGTTTCCAGTTGCCGCTGACTTCGTCTTTATTCATCGTCGTCTCCTCATCATTGGTCATGAACAGCGTTATTCCTTTCGTTACGTTCTTAATATCCTGAACGTGATAATTATTGTAGTTAAGGATAGCGGCCATGATTCTTTATTCGGAATTTTTAACCATCGGAAAGCAAATTACCGGAATAGATATGCGGAGCAAAACCGAGCGAGATCAGAGGGATAAAAAAGAGGTTAAAGCTTTGTCAGTAAAAGCAAGCAACCGTGACAGCAGGCATGCCGCCACGGCTCAGAAGGGTGTTACAGCCATTCACCATTGCGGATAACGCCAACCGCCAGACCTTCAATGGTGAAGTTGTGATCGCGCAGGTCCACCACAATAGGGGAAAACTCACTGTTTTCAGGCAATAGCTGCACGGTATTGCCCTGCTTTTTCAGCCGCTTGACCGTCACTTCATCGTCAATACGCGCTACAACAACCTGCCCGTTGCGAACATCCTGGGTTTTATGCACCGCCAGCAGATCGCCATCCATGATGCCGATATCTTTCATCGACATACCGCTTACGCGCAGCAGAAAATCAGCGTTAGGCTTGAAGAGAGAAGGATCGACCTGATAGTGCCCTTCAATGTGCTGTTGCGCCAGCAAAGGTTCGCCTGCAGCGACGCGCCCGATAAGCGGCAGCCCAATATCCTCTTCTTCTTCAAGCAACAGACGAATACCGCGAGACGCGCCGGATACAATCTCGATAACACCCTTACGCGCAAGCGCTTTCAAGTGTTCCTCTGCCGCGTTTGGGGAACGGAACCCCAACTGTTGCGCGATCTCCGCACGCGTCGGCGGCATACCTGTCTGGTTGATTCGATCGCGAATAAGATCGAACACCTCTTGCTGCCTGGCCGTTAAAGCTTTCATTCCGCCCCCTGGGTGTATATACAGTTATGCTGTGAGTATATACAGTTAAAGGCGATTTTGAAACCAAAATTAAGCAAAAAACGCGGACTTAACGCATTTCTGGAAGCGCTATCGAAAATAGCCCCACAGCAGAGAAACCCAGGTAAACAGTGCCAGGAGAATGGCCATCAATACCGCGGCAGACCCCATGTCTTTCGCACGCCCCGAGAGTTCGTGATATTCAGACCCAATACGGTCAACCACGGCTTCAATCGCACTATTAAGGATTTCCACAATCATCACCAGTACGACAGAGCCAATCAGCAGAACGCGCGTAATCGCATCTACATCCAGAAAAGCCGCAATGATAATGGCAATAACGACCGCAACACCTTCCTGACGAAAAGCAGCTTCGTTAATCCACGCTGCGCGCACCCCTTTCCATGAATAGCCTGCCGCTTTAATGATGCGGGTAATTCCGGTGGTATTGTTGGCCATCAAAAAAAACCTTTTTATGTAATGAACGTCAATGTCTATGTAAGCTTATAGAGGTAGAAAAGAAATTCTGCGGACTTTCTGATATTCTTGCCGCGCAATGGCATTATTAACCAGAGGCTTTACATCGTTTATGTCCGGCTGGCCACGAATTTACTACAAATTACTTAATTTACCATTAAGCGTGCTGGTAAAAAGCAAATCTATCCCGGCGGAACCCGCCCAGGAATTAGGGCTCGATACGTCGCGTCCTATTATGTACGTTTTGCCTTATAACTCGAAGGCAGATTTGCTGACCTTGCGCGCTCAGTGTCTGGCACACGATTTGCCCGACCCCCTCGAACCGCTTGAAATCGACGGAGCAGAGCTGCCGCGTTATATCTTTATTCACGGCGGACCGCGTGTCTTTACCTGGTACACGCCGAAAGAAGAGTCGATCAAGCTATTCCATGACTATCTCGATCTGCACCGCAGCCATCCTGATTTGGATGTTCAGATGGTGCCTGTGTCGATGATGTTTGGCCGTTCTCCAGGTCGCGAAAAGGGCGAGGTCAACCCGCCGCTGCGTATGCTAAACGGTATTCAGAAATTTTTCGCGATCTCGTGGCTTGGCCGCGACAGCTTTGTGCGTTTCTCCCCGCCGGTTTCGCTGCGTCGTATGGCAACCGAGCACGGCACGGACAAAACCATTGCGCAAAAACTGGCGCGCGTCGCGCGTATGCACTTTGCCCGTCAGCGCCTGGCCGCCGTGGGGCCGCGTTTACCTGCCCGTCAGGACCTGTTTAATAAGCTGCTCTCCTCCAAAGCCATCGCTCGCGCCGTAGAAGACGAAGCGCGCAGCAAAAAAATCTCCCATGATAAAGCGCAGCAAAACGCAATTGCGCTGATGGAAGAGATTGCGGCGAACTTCTCCTATGAGATGATCCGTCTGTCAGACCGTATCCTCGGCTTCACATGGAACCGTCTGTATCAGGGCATTAATGTGCATAACGCGGAGCGTGTTCGTCAGCTCGCCCATGATGGCCATGAAATTGTCTATGTGCCCTGCCATCGCAGCCATATGGACTATTTGCTGCTCTCCTACGTGCTTTATCACCAGGGGCTGGTACCGCCGCATATTGCAGCCGGGATCAACCTGAACTTCTGGCCGGCGGGCCCCATTTTCCGTCGTCTGGGCGCGTTCTTTATTCGCCGTACTTTTAAGGGTAATAAGCTCTATTCGACCGTTTTCCGCGAGTATCTGGGTGAACTGTTTAACCGTGGCTACTCAGTGGAATACTTTGTTGAAGGCGGACGCTCCCGTACGGGCCGTCTGTTGGATCCGAAGACCGGCACACTTTCTATGACGATTCAGGCCATGCTGCGTGGAGGTACCCGTCCGATCACGCTGGTGCCAATCTACATTGGTTATGAGCATGTCATGGAGGTGGGTACTTACGCCAAAGAGCTGCGCGGCGCGACGAAAGAGAAAGAAGGTTTTGCCCAGATGATACGCGGTCTGAGCAAGTTGCGTAATCTCGGTCAGGGTTATGTGAACTTCGGCGAGCCTATTCCGCTGATGAACTACCTGAACCACCGGGTGCCGGAGTGGCGCGAGTCTATCGATCCTATCGAAGCAGTACGTCCCGCCTGGCTGACGCCGACGGTGAACGCTATTGCTGCTGATTTGATGGTACGCATTAACAATGCCGGTGCGGCAAACGCCATGAACCTATGCTGTACCGCGCTTCTGGCCTCTCGCCAGCGTTCTCTGACCCGTGAACAGCTCACCGAGCAGTTGAATTGCTACCTCAACCTGATGCGCAATGTGCCCTATGCCGCCGACACAACGGTACCCACCGTAAGTGCGGACGCGCTTATTGAGCATGCGTTGCAGATGAACAAGTTCGAAGTAGAGAAAGACACGATTGGCGATATCATCATTCTGCCGCGCGAGCAGGCGGTTCTGATGACATACTACCGCAACAACATTGCGCATATGCTGATGTTGCCCTCGCTGATGGCGGCCATTATTACCCAGCATCGTCATATCTCTCAGGACGAGATGCTGCGCCATGTTGAGCTGCTTTACCCGATGCTGAAAGCCGAGCTTTTCTTACGTTGGGAAAAAGAAGAGCTGGCAGGCGTGCTGGAAAGTCTTGCTCAGGAACTGCTGCGCCAGGGGCTGATTACCATGAAAGATGGCCAGCTTTATATCAACCCGGCACATTCCCGAACTCTGCAATTGCTGGCGGCGGGTGCGCGCGAAACGCTGCAACGCTATGCCATCACCTTCTGGCTGCTGAGCGCCAATCCGGCAATGAACCGCAGTACGCTGGAGAAAGAGAGCCGCACGCTGGCACAGCGACTGTCTGTTCTGCACGGCATCAATGCGCCGGAATTCTTCGATAAGGCGGTATTCAGTACCCTGGTGCTGACGCTGCGTGACGAAGGGTATATCAGCGATACCGGAGATGCCGAGCCTGAGCAGACGCTGGCGGTGTATCAACTATTAGCCGAGCTGATTACCTCTGATGTGCGCTTGACGATTGAGAGCGCAACCCAGGCTGAGTGAATAAAGCAGTCGCATCAGGGAGTAACGTCCCCGATGCGCTTTGCTTATCGGGGCTACGCTGAGCCTGGCGCTTGAGGTAGCCCGGATAAGGCAATGCCGCATCCGGGAAGAGGTGAATTACGCCAGATAACTTGCCGCGAGACCGATAAACAGCACCAGCCCCACATAGTTATTATTCATAAACGCCTTAAAACAGGCGTCGCGATCGCGATTCACAATCAGCTTCTGCTGATAAACAAACAGCGCACCCGCAATAATAACCGCCCCATAGAATTGCCAGCCTAAGCCATTGAGCGCACCGATCGCCACCATCAGCGCCAGCACCGCCACCTGCAATATGCCGATGATTAACTTATCGTGGCGTCCAAAGAGTATAGCGGTCGACTTTATACCGATTTTCAGATCATCGTCGCGATCCACCATGGCGTACTGCGTATCGTAGGCCACCGCCCACAAGATATTGGCAAGAAACATAACCCAACAACTCAGCGGCACCGACTCACTCACGGCGGCAAACGCCATCGGAATCGACCAGCCAAACGCCGCCCCCAGCACCACCTGCGGCAAATGGGTATACCGCTTCATAAACGGATATACCCAGGCAAGCAGAAGCGCCGCAACGGAGAGCAGAATGGTCATCATGTTAAGCGTCAACACCAGTGCAAACGCCAGCACCACCAATACCACAAACAGTACGCGCGCTTCGTTTTCCGTGACGGCCCCACTGGGCAGCGGACGATTGGCCGTGCGTTTCACATGCCCGTCAAATTTACGATCTGCATAGTCATTTACCACACAGCCTGCCGCACGCATCAACCAGACCCCTGCAACAAAAACCAGCAGGATCCACAGGGGAGGAACGCCCGGCGTTGCCACCCACAGCGCCCACAGTGTTGGCCAGAGCAGCAGCAACGCACCAATGGGCTTGTCCGTGCGCATGAGTCGATGAAAGGCCAGCAGCTTATTCTGCGAGAGACTCCACTCCATTTTTTTTCCTCTTAGTACAGCGGTGACGCAGGCAAAAACAGTTCAGTCAGCAGGAGAGGTTTCCCCCCCAGGCGCAAGCGGGAGCGTCTTCCCCACAGCGTGTCATAGCGACCAACTTCAATAAAATCTCGTGTCAGCGTAGATGATGTAAAGAGATAACGCCCAAGCGGCGTGGTACCCAGCTTCTGCAGCGCTAGTTCCGGGCCGGTCAGCGTAGACTCCGGCACCACGGTTCGCCCGGCAAGCCAGGGTTCGCCGTCAGCGCACAGCAGGATCTCCCGCAGCCAGTACCGCGTATCGTCAGGCAGCAAATGGCGCTCGCCATCAAGCATATCGGACGTCACAAACCCTTCCTGGATAAGCGTCACAGACACCTGTTTACCCTGTTGCTCAAAACGTTTCGTCATGGAATCTTCCAGCAACAGCCAGTCCAGTTGCTGCGGGTCGAGCGCGGGAAGTGCGTCAAAATAGCGTAGCGCACGCAGTTGCGTAAGCGCGGGGTGTGACATGCCTTACTCTCCAATACATAACGTCACATTATTGTATCGCAGAACAGGCTGCCTCGTGCGGGGAACTTCATTCAGTTTTCATAAGCGCAACAGATATGCAACAGCGTCGTTGCGCCAGAAAAAAGGGTGCGTCAGGCGACGCACCAGTTGTTGCAAACATCAGCATTGCGGGGAGACGGTTACCCCTTGCCTTTTACACTGCTGATAAAGGTTTTCCGGGCGGATGTAGACCCGAGACGCTCAGCTTCATTCAGTAATTTCAGGGCCTTATCGATATCACCTTTTGCGGCGGCCTGTTTAATGGCCTGGTTGAAATAGCTTTCAGTGTCATTCAGCATCGGCTCACTTTTCGCGGCAGGCGCAGGTGCAGAGGTCGGCGCGGTAGCCACCGCAGCAGGTGCGGCCGCTGGTGCGCTATAAGCGGTGGCAGGCGCGGCGGTGTTGCCCACCGTCACCGGCCCTGGTCCGGATGAACCAAACAATGGGCCAACCAGCACGCTGGAACCGCTGTTGGTTTTCACTTTCAGTTTCACCACGCCCTCAGTAACGTGACGGGCTATCGGATCGGGGATATCCGGTACCGCGTTACCCGTTCCTTTGGCATAGGATTTGGCCGGGTCCATCAGTTTGGTGGTCTGGCGCAGATCGTTTTCGGTTGTGAAGACCAGCAGATAGATTTTTTGTTGGCCCAGCGCAGGCGTCAGGCGCATCACCCCTTCCAGCCTGTCGGCACTCATCACTCCCGGCTCCTGATAGGTAAAGAAGCTGCTGGGGAAGTACGCGGCAGGTGACATGTTCTGGTCAAGAACCAACACATTGGGCGCAAAAACGCTGGTTTGTTTATTCACTTCACTGCTGAGCGTGAGCGTCAGTTCACCGATGTTCGCCGGGACACTGTATGCGGCCACCGGGCCACTGATCCCCGCTACATTCAGGCGCTGGCCCGTGGTGGCAAGCTCAGTTGTTTGTGTTTTGCTTTGATCGACAGGCGTCCAGCTCAGTTGCTGGAGTGCGGAGGCCGGAATGGCAGGGGCCGCCGTGGTATTTTGCGGGACAATGTTAACATCTGCGAAGCTAACCCCAGGCGCTGCGGTGAGTAAACCCGCGGTCAGGCACAGGGCGACGAAACTTTTTTTCATTTTCATTGTTATCACCTTCTTTACGAGAGACAGCTAACGC
Organism: Citrobacter sp. BDA59-3; assembly: GCF_015167655.1. NCBI lineage: Bacteria > Pseudomonadati > Pseudomonadota > Gammaproteobacteria > Enterobacterales > Enterobacteriaceae > Citrobacter > Citrobacter sp. BDA59-3. The sequence continues at coordinate 341,147 of NZ_CP063427.1, read as the reverse complement.
CCGGCAATAGCGCGCTATCTCGAAGAATTGAGGGGCTTGCGCCCCTCTTGTTTCGGTACGTCAGGTGGCGAGGATTACCACCAGATTTCCATCTGGGCGCCGAAGCTCCACTCGTCGTTATCACCACGGCTGAAGGTTTTCGCGGAAGTATCGCGATACGCTACGCCAGAGGTGTAACCAGTACCGGAATCGCTGTTGGCATAGCCCCATTTCTCATCCCACTTCGCGTAGGTTGCGAAAAGACGAATTGCCGGACGAGACCAGATGCTGTCGCCAGCCTGCCACTGTTGGGCCAGGGTGATTTTGTACTGGTTGTTGGTGTCGCTGGTGCGCTGGGATTTGACGTTGTCATAACCCAGTTCCAGCAGGGTGCTCATGATCGGTGTCCATTTGTACATAGGACGTACGCCCACGGTCCACCACTTGGTACCGTTGTTGTCGTCACGGTTGATGTCCTGGTACATACCGACATACATCAGATCCCAGTTGTCAGCGAGGTTGATTGCCCCGTGATCCAGCACGCGCCACAGTGAACCGTTGTTGTTGATGCTGCCGCCCTGCGGAATACCTTTACCGTTAGAGGTCATAGAGTCTGTTGCGTACTGCAGAACAAACTTGTTGTAACCCTTCATCATGCTCTGGGTATGTTCAGCGGTGAACATCCAGCCATCTTTTGATGCGCCCGGCGCCAGGTCATATTTGTCCGGCAGGTTGGTGTGACCGTAATCCACACCAAACTCCAGCGTACCGCCAGGGTTGACAGCCATTTGCGCTAAACGCACGTCGAAGACGTCATTTGGCACCAGGTTGTCATATACACGATTGCCAAGCGAGTCACGGTCAGCGAAAGTACCGGAACCACCCGCCTCAGACGAACGGGTTGCCGCTAAAGAGAGTTTACCGAAGCCAACATCAACGTTTTCAAGACCGGCACCAGGACCAGAGATATCCCAGTAGTAGAAGTCGATCATGTGAACGTCATGACGTTGATAGAAGCGTTTACCTGCCCAGATGGTGGAGCCCGGCAGCGCGTCGATCAGGTTTTTACCCTGAACGTTGGCTTCACGGAACGCAGGGCTGGTCGCTTCCCAGTCATTACGCTGGGCAACGGAGTAGGCTACGTTGGTATCGAAGTAGAAGCTCTTGTCGCCTTCTTTCCATACTTCCTGGCCCAGTTTCAGTTCGGCGTAGGTTTCGCATTCGTTGCCAAGACGATACTTACTTTGAGCACCGGTGGCCTGGAAGCACTGCTGCTCGCCGCCGCTGCCGGTCCAGCCAATACCCGAACGGGCATAGCCTTTAAAATCGACAGCGCCCGCCTGAGCAGACAAAATGCCCGCGGCGATGGCGATTGCCAGTGGAACTTTGCGCAGAGTAGTCATCATTCTATCTCCTGAGATCATTGCTTTTCTTTAAACACCTCGCCTCTCGGGCTGCCTCTTCGTTGGCTGCAACCGCGAACGGTTTGGCGTTTTGCTTTTTTAATGGGAGACCTTAAACGCCCGGCTCTTTATGCAACCGACGACAGGCCGTACCATCCTCGCGGAACAGATGGCAGCGCTCTGGCGGCAAGCCGATAGCGAATGTGGCCCCCTCTTCTACCAACACCACGTCATTCTGGCGGTAGACCAGGTTTTGACGGATGGCGGGGATCTGGATGTGAATTTGCGTTTCGTGGCCTAGCTGTTCGACGACCTGAACTTCGCCTTCCAGGGTGACATCAGCGATGTCGCTTGGCAGCAGGTGTTCAGGACGAATACCGAGTGACATATTGCTGCCGACCTGCACATTGGCGCTGTCGACAGGCAGCCAGACCCGCTGGCGGTTAGGCAGCTCGACCTGGACTTGTTCAATGGCGGTGGCCGTTACCTTCACCGGCAGGAAATTCATTTTTGGCGAACCAATAAACCCGGCGACAAAGCGGTCTGACGGATAGTGGTAAAGCTCAAGCGGTTTACCCACCTGCGCGACGCGACCGGCGTCCAGCACCACGATTTTGTCAGCGAGCGTCATCGCTTCTACCTGATCGTGGGTGACGTAAATCATCGTGCGGCCGAGGCGCTTATGCAGACGCGAAATCTCAATACGCATCTGCACACGCAGCGCGGCATCGAGGTTGGAAAGCGGTTCATCCAACAGGAAAACGCGCGGTTCTGCCACCAGCGTACGACCAATTGCCACGCGCTGACGCTGACCGCCAGACAAGGCTTTCGGTTTACGCTCCAGCAAATGCGCCAGTTGCAGGACTTCTGCGACCTGGGTGACCCGCTGGTTGATGACCTCTTTTTTCGCCCCGGCCAGCTTTAAGCCGAATGACATGTTCTCCGCCACAGAAAGGTGCGGATAAAGTGCATAAGACTGAAACACCATGCCCACGCCGCGCTCGGCGGGTGGGATATCGTTCATACGAGCATCGCCAATAAACAAATCGCCGCTGGTAATGGTTTCCAGACCCGCAATCATGCGCAGCAGCGTCGATTTCCCACAGCCTGACGGACCGACAAACACCACGAATTCTCCTTCGTGGATGTCGAGATTGATGTCTTTTGACACCACCACATCGCCCCAGGCTTTCGTTACATTCCGCAGCTGTACGCTCGCCATGCCCCTCTCCCTTCGTTACAACCTGTCACTTACAGAAACATTCAAGATGCGCTGACTATGGGCTATTGATAACGCTGGCGAATCCTCCACCCCCTCGCTTTTTTATGGGGGAGGAGACGGGAGGATGAGAGGGACGAGTCTGCCCCGCGTTGCCGGGGGCTGAGGCGATTTTCGTGACGCAGACGGCAAAAATCGGTGTGTTTTTATGTGCGCTGACACACATAAAGAAACTTTATGTAACAGAGATCACACAAATCCACCCAGGGGCGTAGGGGTAAGGAGGATGAGAAGCGCTTGCCAACAAAGGAGACTACACCCCGTTAGACCACCAAACATATCCACGAGCACATCACCTAAAGGACGGGATATATGAAATTCAAAACAGGCGCACGCATCCTCGCATTGTCCGCACTGACGACGATGATGTTCTCCGCTTCTGCCCTCGCAAAGATTGAAGAAGGTAAGCTGGTTATCTGGATCAACGGCGACAAAGGCTATAACGGCCTGGCCGAAGTGGGTAAAAAATTCGAGAAAGATACCGGTATTAAGGTCACCGTTGAGCACCCGGACAAGCTGGAAGAGAAATTCCCGCAAGTTGCAGCGACCGGCGATGGCCCGGACATTATTTTCTGGGCTCATGACCGTTTTGGCGGCTACGCACAGTCTGGCCTGCTGGCGGAAGTGACCCCGGATAAAGCCTTCCAGGACAAGTTATTCCCGTTCACCTGGGATGCAGTGCGTTATAACGGCAAGCTGATCGCCTACCCGGTCGCCGTGGAGTCCCTCTCACTGATTTACAACAAAGATCTCGTGCCGAACCCGCCAAAAACCTGGGAAGAGATCCCGGCACTGGATAAAGAGCTGAAAGCGAAAGGTAAGAGCGCGCTGATGTTCAACCTGCAAGAGCCGTACTTCACCTGGCCGCTGATTGCCGCTGACGGCGGTTACGCCTTCAAGTTTGAAAACGGCAAATATGACGTGAAAGACGTTGGCGTGGACAGCGCTGGCGCGAAAGCGGGTCTGAGCTTCCTGGTTAAGCTCATCAAAGACAAACATATGAATGCGGATACGGATTACTCCATCGCCGAAGCCGCGTTTAACAAAGGCGAAACTGCGCTGACTATTAACGGTCCGTGGGCGTGGGGCAACATTGATAAGAGCAAAATCAACTACGGCGTGACCTCTTTGCCAACCTTTAAAGGCAAAGCGTCCAAACCGTTCGTTGGTGTGCTGAGTGCCGGTATTAACGCCGCCAGCCCGAATAAAGAACTGGCAAAAGAGTTTCTGGAAAACTACCTGCTGACCGATCAGGGTCTGGATGAAGTGAATAAAGACAAACCACTCGGCGCGGTAGCACTGAAATCCTTCCAGGACCAGTTAGCTAAAGATCCACGTATCGCGGCAACAATGGATAACGCCCAGAAAGGCGAAATCATGCCGAACATCCCGCAGATGGCCGCCTTCTGGTACGCCACCCGCACCGCCGTGATCAACGCTGTGAGTGGTCGTCAGACCGTCGATGCCGCGCTGAAAGACGCACAGGGTCGTATTACTAAGTAAGACTGTAGTCCCTTATTTCTCAGGAAGTAAGGATTGTTAAATACGTTGTTTACACGAAATCATTCGTGTTGCATCGAGGCGGCAAGGATGCAAATCCCCAGGAGCTTACAAAAGTAAGTGACTGGGGTGCGCATCCGCAGCCAACAAAGAGGCAACGCGAAGGATGAAGTGTAAAGAGGAAACTCCCCCATGGATGTCATTAAAAAGAAGCACTGGTGGCAAAGTGACGCGCTGAAATGGTCAGTGATAGGTCTGCTGGGCTTACTGGTGGGGTACCTTGTAGTTTTAATGTATGCACAAGGGGAATATCTTTTCGCCATCACGACGCTGATTTTAAGCTCGGCTGGCCTGTACATTTTTGCGAACCGTAAAACCTACGCCTGGCGCTATGTCTATCCAGGCCTTGCCGGGATGGGGCTGTTTGTCCTGTTTCCCTTGATTTGTACCATCGCCATTGCGTTCACGAACTACAGCAGCACCCACCAGCTCACGCAAGAACGCGCGCAGCAGGTGCTGATGGACCGCTCTTATCAGGCGGGCAAAACCTATAACTTTACGCTTTTCCCGGCGGAGGGAAGCTGGCGACTGGCGCTGACCGACGGTGAAAGCGGCAAAAACTATCTTTCGGACGCCTTTAAACTCGGTGGCGAGCAAAAAATCGTCTTAAAAGAGGCGGATACCCTGCCTGCGGGCGAACGTGGCACCCTGCGCGACGTCACGCAAAACCGCACCGCGCTTAACCAGCTTACCGCCGTATTGCCAGATAACAGCAATGTTGTGATGAGCTCACTGCGTCAGTTCTCTGGTACCACGCCGCTGTACAGCATGGCGGAAGATGGCACGCTCACCAACAAGCAGAGCGGTGTGAAATACCGTCCCAATAACACTCTCGGTTTCTATCAGGCCATTAATGCTGATAACAGTTGGGGCGATGAAAAGCTCAGCCCAGGCTACACCGTGACCATTGGCTGGGATAACTTCATGCGCGTCTTTACCGATGAAGGTATCCAGAAACCGTTTATTGAGATTTTCGTCTGGACGGTAGTCTTCTCGCTGTTAACCGTCGTGTTGACCGTCGCCGTCGGCATGGTACTGGCCTGTCTGGTGCAATGGGAATCGCTGAAAGGCAAGGCCATCTACCGCGTCCTGCTGATTCTGCCTTACGCCGTGCCGTCCTTTATCTCCATTCTGATCTTCAAGGGGCTGTTTAACCAGAGCTTCGGTGAGATCAACATGATGCTGAGCGCGCTGTTTGGTATCAAACCGGCGTGGTTTAGCGACCCGACCACGGCACGTTCGATGATCATTATCGTCAACACCTGGCTCGGTTATCCGTACATGATGATTCTGTGCATGGGGCTGCTGAAAGCGATTCCGGACGATTTGTATGAAGCCTCGGCAATGGATGGCGCCGGGCCGTTCCAGAACTTCTTCCGCATCACTTTTCCGCTGCTGATCAAGCCGCTCACCCCGCTGATGATCGCCAGTTTCGCCTTTAACTTTAATAACTTCGTGTTGATTCAATTGTTGACCAACGGTGGCCCGGACCGTATCGGCACCACCACGCCTGCGGGCTATACCGACCTGCTGGTCAGCTACACCTACCGCATTGCCTTTGAGGGTGGCGGTGGGCAAGATTTTGGCCTCGCGGCCGCTATCGCCACGCTGATTTTCTTGCTGGTTGGCGCGCTTGCCATCATCAACCTGAAAGCCACACGCATGAAATTTGATTAAGGAGGGCGATGATTATGGCAATGGTCCAGGCGAAATCGCAAAAATTAAGGTTATTCGTTACCCATTTGTTATTGCTGGTATTTATCGCTGCAATTATGTTCCCGCTGCTGATGGTGATCACCATCTCTCTGCGTGAAGGCAACTTCGCCACCGGGAGCCTGATTCCGGAAAGCATCTCGTGGGAACACTGGAAACTGGCGCTGGGCTTTAGCGTGGAGCACGCCGATGGCCGCGTGACGCCGCCCCCCTTCCCGGTGCTGCTGTGGTTGTGGAACTCCATTAAGATCGCAGCGATTACCGCCATCGGTGTAGTGGCGCTCTCAACTACCTGTGCGTATGCCTTTGCCCGTATGCGCTTTCCTGGCAAAGCGACGCTGCTGAAAGGGATGCTGATTTTCCAGATGTTCCCGGCGGTACTGTCACTGGTGGCTCTGTATGCCTTGTTTGACCGTTTGGGCCAGTACATTCCGTTTATCGGCCTGAACACGCACGGCGGGGTTATTTTCGCCTATATGGGCGGCATCGCCCTGCACGTCTGGACGATTAAAGGTTATTTCGAAACCATCGACAACTCGCTGGAGGAAGCGGCAGCGCTGGATGGCGCAACGCCGTGGCAGGCATTCCGTCTGGTGCTGTTGCCGCTGTCAGTACCGATTCTGGCGGTCGTGTTCATTCTGTCGTTTATCGCCGCGATCACCGAAGTGCCAGTAGCCTCGTTGCTACTGCGCGATGTCAACAGCTACACCCTGGCCGTTGGCATGCAGCAATACCTCAACCCGCAAAACTATCTGTGGGGCGACTTTGCAGCCGCTGCGGTGCTGTCAGCAATCCCGATTACGGTTGTCTTCCTGCTTGCGCAGCGTTGGCTGGTTAACGGCCTCACCGCAGGCGGTGTAAAAGGTTAATTTTCATCGTCATACTCTAAATAATTCGCGTGGCAGGAAGGCGGCAAATGAGAGAGTCCCCGGGAGCTTACTGGAGTAAGTGACCGGGGTGAACGAGTGTAGCCAACGCATCTGCAACGTGAAGTATGACGAGTATATATGCCACTGTAGTCCTCATTGGAATATTGACCCGAACTCTAAATAATTCGGGTTGCAGGAAGGCGGCAAGAGAGAGCATCCCCGGTAACTTACAAAATGTAGGTGACGGGGGTAAACGAGGCCGCCAACCCCCCTGCAAACCGATATATGGCGAGTTAACTTGTGACTGTTGTTAGGCGCTCCCCGGAGCGCCATTTTTTTATTCGCGTTTCAGACGTTTAGAGTTACACAACCACAAGGTGATCACGAGAAGCAGGATCGCGCCAGAGTAGATCAGCACGTCCATTGGCGATTTATGATCGACGATGATCAGCCGCACAATGGCGGTGATCCCAATGTAGATAAAATAACGAAGCGGGAAGTGAAAACCGGACTGAAAGTACTTCACAATCAGCGCGATAAATTCAAAGTAAAGAAAGTAGACCACCAGTCCTTCCACCAGCGCATACTTGCTGGTTTGTTCAGGCGCGAAAAGGACATCCGCCAGATGCAGCGTCTCCTTACCCAGAAAGACAACCAGAATCAGGCCAAGACTCAGCAAACCCAGATTCAACACGGTCTGGAGAACAGTGGAGATAAACTCAACGCGTGGACGAACAGTTAGCGATGGCATTGTCATACCGGCACCTCATTCTCAGTGGCGAGCTTTCTGTATAACGCAAAAATGTGATCCAGATCTAGATTTTTTGCTTATATTTTGTGCTCTATCGTGGTGACATATCGCCCTGCAAGCACAGCAACAGGGAGTAAAAAACATAATGCTTACAATCTGTAAGGCGCAGGTTAACGATGCTGAACTGCTCCACGATATGGCATATGCCAGCTACACCCATCATTTCGCCCATTTGTGGCAGAACAAAGATGAACTGGCGAATTTTCTCGCGCAAGAATACGCCCTGCCCGTTTTACAGCAGAGTCTGCAGGACGAGGGATGCTGCTGGCTGATTGCGGCCAGCGATGGTATCCCGGTCGGCTTTGCCAAATTCAGTTGGCATGCTGCCGCCAGCCCCCAGGGCCCGTCAGGAACGCTACTGCATAAACTCTATTTTCTGCCGCAGGCGACCGGTAAAGGTTATGGGGAAGGTGTTATCCAGGAGGTAACGCGTCGCGCGCGGGAACATGGCGAACGCTTCCTGTGGCTGGAAGTGTTGGATGCCAACCCGCAGGCCCGTCGATTCTATGAACGCCAGGGCTTTGAACACCTGCGGGATACCGTGTTCAGTACCGCCTCGCAGCAGAGCACGCTGCATATTCTGGGCAAAGTCATTTAAGGAGATGGGATGGGTGCGAAGATGCGGCAGGCCGCTATCCGTAACGTGGTTTGCGGTGAGAATGTGGTGATCTATGACCCGGTGAATCTGTATGACTGCGAACTGGCAGAAGACGTTTTCATCGGACCTTTTGTCGAAATTCAGGGGCATACAAAAATCGGTGCGGGCAGCAAAATCCAGTCCCACAGTTTTATCTGCGAATATGTGACCATTGGCGAGCGCTGTTTTATTGGTCATGGCGTGATGTTCGCCAACGATATGTTTCGTGAAGGCAAGCCCAACCCGGACAGGGATAGCTGGGGAAAGATCGTGGTGGGTAATGATGTGTCGATTGGCAGCGGCGCCACCATTCTGGCAGTGACCATTTGCGATGGCGTGGTGATTGGTGCGGGCAGCGTGGTCACCAAATCGATTACCGAGAAAGGGGTTTACGCGGGCAATCCGGCGAAGCTGTTGCGGCGCTTGTAGACCCCCGGCGGCGCTGCGCTTGCCGGGGCTACACGCCCAGTCGCCCGGATAATACGTTTGCGCCGCATCCGGGAATTAGCGGAAATTCAAACTTTTATCGCTGGTCATACTGTAAAGATCGAACTTACGTCCCAGCATCTGTCCGCCGTCACGCGTCAGTGGCGTCCAGCCCACGGCCGCACGGCTGCGGGTAGCACCGGAGGTGAAGAGATCCATTGGAATAGACACATACACCCCTTTGGTGAAATCCCCCTCTCCGTACTCTTTCGGCGACACGTTGGTGATGGTGGCATACGTCCCGACAACCACCCCGCTGTCGAAATGTTTAGCCACTTCCAGAGTGCCGCCTTTATCGCCCGCCAGATATTGCCCGACGCTCGCTTTGATCAGCACATCCTGGGCGAACGGGGGTGTCCAGTAGGCCGTTAAGTGCCCGGTTTTAACGCTGTAATCCGTAAACTTCATCATATCCTGCGCGCTACGCCAGTCACGCTGTTTCACGTAGTTGGCGTCAATACCAAAGGCCCAATTGCTGTCAACCGGACGCCACAGCACCTCTGCCCCCGCACCACCGTACATCGTCTCCAGATAACCGGCGTACACCTGGCCATAGAAATTGTTACCCATATACTGGAAGTAGTTGGCCTGCAGGTTGTTCACGTAGATATCGTTTTGCACATACTCACGCACGCGGGTGCGTACACGTGGCAGTTTTGAATCCGGCGGCGGATTGGTGTAGTTAAATTTGTCGTAGTTATTGGCAATGTTGGCGAACAGGCTGCCGGTTGTCAGCAGGTGATCGCTCAGCCACCAGTCGGCGGTCGCCATCGCCCCAAGCTGGTACATGTAAAAACTTTCCGGACCCCCAACAGACTGGTTTAATACCGGGTCGATGTGGAAATCAAAGCTCGATTTCTCGATATACCAGCCCTGTTCCGGCTTATCCGGCACAATCGGCTCAACACGCCGTTGCACGAGCTGCGTTTCCTGGCCCAGTGGCTCACCTTCAAGATGACGCTGCAGACTGGCAACATCGGTTTCGGTGGTCACCTGCGGCATATTCAGACGGTTTTCCGTCACGCGGATCGTGCGGATACCCTCCGGTAAATCGTTCATGATGATACGATTTGCGCGCACCACGCCTTCCTGGGAGTCACGGTATTTCACCTGCTCCCCGGTCACGTAGAGCGTGTCGCCCTTCACCTGAATTTGTGGATTGGCAAACCCGGCGTTGTACTTCAACAAGGTCAATTGATTGGCCACGACAGAGTGCTGCAGAATGGCATCCTGGGGCTGTGGCTGATACTTCGGACGTGAGTTATCGTTGTAATTCGGACGCAACTCATTGAAGTTATTACGCAGGGTAAAACCGAACATCACGGTATTTCCACGCTCATAGCTCAGGTTCACGTCGGCCCAGTCCGTCACCCGATAAATCGCGCCGACGTTAAACTTGCTCTTTTGCGGTAGCTTACCGGCAAAGTCCTGCTGATAGTTGTTGCCTTCATATTCCAGTTTCAGACGCAGCGGCTGCCACGGCGTCTGGTATTCCACCCCGCCGAAAAGCGCGGTCGGGCCGTGAAACATCTGGCTGGCATCCACAGAGCCCGCCTGGTTATAGCTGTTATCGCGATAGCAGAATTTTTGCTTATAGGTACACAGCGGGTTTTTGATATTGCCAGAGGTACCCAGATATCCCCAGCCAAGCCCAAGCGAGAAATCAAAGGGTCCCCAGGCTTTGTTCGCCACAACATACTCGCCGTCAAACAGGCCAGTACCACCGATATCGCGCGCGCCAACCGCCACCTGCGGCAACCAGAATCCCTCTTCCCATAAACGCACTTTCACGTCGAAGGCTTTATCCTTATAGGTCTGCTCACCGGAGAAGGCCTCCACGCTGCTGTATTTCCGGGTACGCACATCGGTATAACGCAGTGTGGTTTCCAGCCACGGGAAAAGCTGCATTGAGCCTGAATAGTAGCGATACTGGTCGTTGTCGCGATAGTTAAGGCTGATCTCCCCCGCAGGCGCCATACGGGCCGTCGGGGTTTGCAACAGACCTACGCCACCAAAATCCGATTGCGAGGGCCCAACAGGTGCCGGATACGTTTCAGCCTGGCAGGCGGCACTCACACTTAGCGCCAGGACACTGATGACAAACGATTTTTTCATTATTCTTCCGGTATCCGATGCGTCAGTAAGCGAAGAATGTCAGCGTTCAGCACTTCGTAGCGATCGCCCCATAATGCCGGAGCGAAGCCGACAAAAATCACGCTGCCCGGCATAGGTTCAACATGGCGTCGGTTCCAGTACGCCACCGGCACTTTCTCTGTCCGACCATTGGGATAAATCAGCCAGGCATCGCTTTTTTCCGCCCCGCTCAGCAAACTCATCTCATCGAGGTAACTCACCACGTCACGTCCTGGCGTAAAGGGCTTTTTACCCGGCTGGCTTACCAGCCCCAGCACGGTGACAGTCGCAGGCTGGGGTCCGACCCATAAGCTGTATTCGCCCTCCAGCGGAGGGTTAGCACGCGTTTTAATTCGCACATAATCCGGGTCGAGATTGATCAATTGCCGCCCCGTCACACGCAGCGCCTGAACCTGGCGACGCATACTGTTTATCGCTGCCGCATCGTCGCCCTCTTCCCCGGCGGCCAACGCGCTAAGGCGGCCAAGTAATGCCTGCTGGCGCTGCTCTTCAAGAGCCGTGGCCTGCCGCTCGCTGATGACCGCCCCCGGCCACCAGCTTTGTGCCAGACGAGGCTGCCCCACGACATCAATCAGACGTGCCGCGTTGGTGAGTACCCTGGGTTTACTGTCGCCTGCCATGTAGACATTGACGTTGCCAGCGGCCTGCGCCAGTGAAGAGGCGAAACAGAGTAACAGCGCGGTCGCGGATAAGAGCCTCATGATTTCGCCGCCTTGATAAGCATGGTTCTGACCGGGAACCAGTTCGCCCCCAGGTACTGTTCCGACTGACGAATTAATCCGTCTTCATCCACCCAGTAACGGTTGCGCCAGTGGGTCTGGTCCGTCGTAATCTCTTCATCAAGAATGCGCACATGCGTGGATTCGCTGCCCAGCGTGACCGAGTCAGAGCCATTCCAGTGGAAGACCGAGCGCGCCGTCGCGTAACGCACCTGTTTGTGCTCCGTCCAGCCCATTGTGCGGGTCCAGCTCGCGCCGTCGATAATTTGATTTGGGTTGGCTAACGGGTCTGCCGCCAGGTTATTCACCTCCAGCAGGTTGTCGCCGTTGGTCAGGGTTTTCACAATGCGATAATGCTGTGTAACGAAAATGGCCTGATCCTGCGTTGCCCATTTCTGCAGCCCGTCTTCTGAGAAGGCGAGCACAACGAAAAGCTGCGGCCCGCCATTGAGCCGCACATACTGGCTGGCGTAGGGCATGTTTTGGATTTCGTCATCGGTTAACTGGACGCCCGGCGTGCCGAACACGCTATTCCAGAGCGAATAGCCCAGCCCTTTCGTGGTGGATGAACAGGCCTGAATCAGCAGGCAAATCAGGATGATCGCGGGTCGCTTCACGACTCTTCTCCAGAGGGGGACGAAATAACCACACCGAAGTGTGGTTATGATTAAAGTACTCGCCGTTATTGAGTACTGGTGGTCGTGGTGGTCGTGGTTCCGGTATTGGAACCATCACCGCCACCGGTTGCCGCAAGGGCAACACCTACCGCGGAACTTACGGTGCTGACGCTGGTTGCTGAGGAGCTACCCGCAGAAACTGTCGTCGCTGCCGACCCTGCCGCATCACCGACTTCAATCGGTGCCGCAAAAGCAGAACTCGCCGCAAGCGCGGTAATGGCAAAAATGCCATACAGTGCTTTTTTCATATCAATTTCCCTTCATTGAATGAATGGAGATTTGCCTGAAAATAAACAGGCGAGAACGAGTATACACAACTAAAGCAGGCTATTTGTCGAATGGGAAACGCAGCGGGAAGTTTTAAGAAAATTGGATAAAAACGATAAACTGCCAATATTAATTTAATATAAAATCATTATATTTCATTTATTTACAATTAAAGAAACAACCTGGCAGTATACGTAACATCTGAAAATAACACTGAGGAATTAACCGGATATTCTGTTTTTTCAGAATAACCTCATAATGAAGGATTATGTCGACGCCGGAACAACAAGAATTATCCGATAATAAAATGCCGACGTTATGTCGGCATTTTAATTTGCGTATTTCGCTCATCCTTACCGATGAACGATATTAACGCCAGGCTTTATAAAGATTAATCAGGCCATTCGTGGAACTGTCATGGCTGCTGACTTCTTTATCATCACCGAGTTCAGGCAGGATACGGTTAGCAAGCTGTTTGCCAAGCTCAACGCCCCATTGATCGAAGGTGAAGATGTTGAGGATCGCGCCCTGAGTAAAGATTTTGTGCTCGTACAGTGCGATCAACGCGCCCAGGCTGAACGGGGTAATTTCGCGCAGCAGGATGGAGTTGGTTGGACGGTTGCCTTCGAACACTTTGAACGGTACCACGTGTTCCAGCGTCGCGGGATCTTTACCCTGATCGCGATATTCCTGCTCAACCACTTCGCGGGATTTACCAAACGCCAGCGCTTCGGTCTGCGCAAAGAAGTTAGACAGCAGCTTCGGATGGTGGTCAGACAGCGGGTTGTGGGTGATCGCCGGGGCGATGAAATCGCAAGGAACCATTTTGGTGCCCTGGTGAATCAGTTGATAGAACGCGTGCTGGCCGTTAGTACCCGGCTCACCCCAGATGATGGGGCCGGTCTGGTAATCCACCGCGTTGCCGTTACGGTCAACGTATTTACCGTTGGATTCCATGTTGCCCTGCTGGAAGTAAGCGGCAAAGCGGTGCATGTACTGGTCGTACGGCAGAATCGCTTCGGTTTCCGCACCAAAGAAGTTGTTGTACCAGATACCGATCAGCGCCAGCAACACCGGCAGGTTTTTCTCAGCCGGCGTGGTGGAGAAGTGTTTGTCCATCGCGTGCGCGCCGGAGAGCAGCTCAACAAAGTTGTCGAAGCCAACGGACAGAATGATGGACAGGCCAATCGCCGACCACAGAGAGTAACGGCCGCCAACCCAGTCCCAGAACTCAAACATGTTCGCCGTGTCGATACCAAACTCGCCAACCGCTTTGCCGTTGGTGGACAGCGCGGCAAAGTGTTTTGCCACGTGTTTGTTGTCGCCAGCGGTTTTCAGAAACCAGTCGCGCGCGCTGTGGGCGTTGGTCATGGTTTCCTGAGTAGTGAAGGTTTTAGACGCGACCAGGAACAGTGTGGTCTCCGGGTTTACTTTCTTGAGCACTTCGGCGATGTGGGTACCATCGACGTTAGAAACGAAGTGCATATTCAGATGGTTTTTGTACGGGCGCAGCGCTTCGGTCACCATGAACGGGCCGAGGTCGGAACCGCCGATACCGATGTTCACCACGTCAGTGATCGCTTTGCCGGTGTAGCCTTTCCAGCTACCTGAAATGATCGCTTCAGAGAACGCTTTCATTTTTTCCAGCACCGCGTTGACTTCCGGCATCACATCTTTGCCGTCAACAATAATCGGGGTATTGCTACGGTTACGCAACGCCACATGCAGCACGGCGCGATCTTCGGTACGGTTGATTTTCTCACCGGAGAACATGGACTTGATAGCATCCGCCAGAGCGGTCTCTTTGGCCAGATCCTGCAGTTTGCTCAGGGTCTCTTCGGTGATGCGGTTTTTGGAGAAATCCACCAGCATGAAGTCATCGAAGGTCGCGGAGAATTTAGAGAAACGATCGGCATCTTTCGCGAACAGATCCGCGATAGTAACGTCTTTCATTTCATCGAAGTGTTTCTGTAATGCCTGCCAGGCAGCGGTCTGCTTTGGGTTGATGTTTTTCATTAGCAATACTCTTCTGATTTGAGAATTGTGACTGCGGTCGATTGTAGCGCCTGCGAATGAAAATTGTGATGGTTTTTGTGTCGCTGTCCAGCAGCGCTGCTAAAACAGCCTTTTTTACGCGATAAGTATGTCTAACATAAGACGTTTTTCTAATCGATTCGTCTGCATGAAAAATCCGCATAATCGTAGCATTGACAGCGGTGCCGCCAGCCTTTATTTATTAGGGCGCTACCCGCGCGTGCGCGGGCCAGAAGAGGCGCGTTACCCAGGTACGGTGTTGGAAGAGCCAATCTAACGAAAACACCTGAGGGGGAGTAACGCCGAGGTGGTGAAGTGCATGGCGGCATTCATCATCGGCTACAGGGGCTGAATCCCTTGAGTTGTCACCAGAAACGTTCGCAGTCGGGCGTTTCACAAGTGGTGGAGCACTTCTGGGTGTAATCGTAGTTGTCTTTTGCTCTGCGCCTACCCCTTTTCGCTCTTCCCTTGTGCCATGGCTGAATAATGTTGTCTGACGTCACACGCCAGGCTTCCCTGACACGAGGTTATAACAATGAGTCACTCCGTTTCCCCGCTCGTCGTCGCCAAATTCGGCGGTACCAGCGTGGCAAATTTTGATGCAATGAACCACAGTGCGGACGTGGTGCTTTCCGATGCGAGCGTACGTCTGGTCGTGCTTTCCGCCTCTGCCGGTATCACCAATTTGCTGGTCGCGCTTGCCGAAGGGCTTGAGGCTAGCGAGCGTTTCGTTAAGCTCGATGCGATTCGCAAAATTCAGTTCGATATTCTGGAGCGTCTGGCGAATCCAAACGTTATTCGCGAAGAGATCGAACGTCTGCTGGAAAATATCACCACTCTGGCAGAAGCCGCTTCGCTGGCAACCTCTAATGCATTGACCGATGAGCTGGTCAGCCACGGCGAACTGATGTCCACCCTGTTGTTTGTTGAGATTCTGCGTGAACGCAATGTGCAGGCGCAGTGGTTTGACGTGCGTAAAGTGATGCGTACGAACGATCGCTTTGGCCGCGCCGAGCCCGATGTGGCAGCCCTGTCAGAACTGGCGACCCAGCAGCTTGCGCCGCGCCTGGCCGACACCATCGTTATTACGCAGGGCTTTATTGGCAGTGAAGCGAAAGGCCGTACCACCACGCTGGGACGTGGCGGCAGTGACTACACCGCAGCGCTGCTCGGCGAAGCGCTGCATGCGACCCGCGTTGATATCTGGACCGATGTCCCCGGCATTTACACCACCGACCCGCGCGTAGTGCCTGCCGCCAAACGCATTGACGAGATTGCCTTTGAAGAAGCGGCTGAGATGGCGACATTCGGCGCGAAAGTTCTGCACCCGGCAACCTTGCTGCCTGCCGTTCGTAGCGATATCCCGGTGTTTGTCGGTTCCAGCAAAGATCCCAAAGCCGGCGGTACACTGGTGTGCAACAAAACCAGTAACCCGCCGCTGTTCCGCGCGCTGGCGTTACGTCGCAGGCAGACATTGTTGACGCTACACAGCCTGAATATGCTGCACTCCCGTGGTTTCCTGGCGGAGGTGTTCGGCATTCTGGCGCGTCACAGCATTTCGGTTGACCTGATCACCACCTCGGAGGTGAGCGTGGCGCTGACGCTGGATACCACCGGGTCCACGTCAACCGGCGATACGTTGCTCACGCAGGGTCTGCTGACCGAGCTTTCGTCACTCTGTCGTGTGGAAGTGGAAGAGAACCTCGCGCTGATAGCGATAATTGGTAATGACCTGTCGAAAGCCTGCGGTGTTGGCAAAGAGGTCTTCGGCGTGCTGGACCCGTTCAATATCCGCATGATTTGCTACGGCGCGTCCAGCCACAACCTCTGTTTCCTGGTGCCGGGCGCCGAAGCTGAGCAGGTGGTGCAGAAGCTGCATCATAATTTGTTCGAGTAATCGCAGGCAGCGGGGCGGGAGGGGAACGCGGTGTTCCCCTTTACCCGTTCACGTGTTCAGGAGGTCCATTTCGCCATGAACATACGGTGAAGGGAACCCACCACCTGAGCCGCATATTCCCCTCACCCCAACCCTCTCCCCGGGGGCTGAGGAATCCCCAGTAATCTTACCTTTTACAGCGACAACGCCGCTTAATAAGAATAAAACAGTGACAGCGATGACAGGGTCCGGCTGAAAATCGATGAGGCGTTGGCGGCTGACCGGGGCCGCCCGCAGGGAAGCGGGCGGAGGGGATAGCCTGCAAGGACGCAGGCTGGTCCCCGCCCCGAAAGTCAGACGACATAAGCATCATGGACCGCGCCAGCGGCGATTTTCCTGGCCGGGAGCCCGGGTCGCCAGGGTGGTGGCGGTGAGCCACCCTGGCAGGTTCACGAGTTCTGTCGCGACAGAAAAGCAAGGAACATAAGGTGAACGGAATGACCATCAGAGCCGCATCTTCCCCCTCACCCTAACCCTCTCCCCAAAGAGGAGAGGGAACCGATCGTGCTCGCATTTTTGTGGGGATTCCTCAGCCCCGGGGGAGAGGGAGAAAACCAGCCGTACCCCGCATAAGGCGTCTACGCCGCCACCCGGGGCAACCGTAATTTACCGGGCCTACATCTGCCCCATGACCGTCCGGTACAACATTGCGTCCAACGTCCTGACGTCGCCTTCCCGGCTCTCCGGTAACGCAGGGGGAATGGTTCCCCTTTCGATCTCGGCTGCGATAAACGCGTGTAAACGTGGCAGATGCTGGCCGTATTCCGCTTCTCCTGCACGCTGCTTACGTGCCAGCAATTCAGCAATCTCCTGACGCAATGGCGCATCCAGCTCGCTTCCGGCCAGCAGTTCGGCAAAGCGCATCGGCGGCACACCTTTTCCCGCCTCTACCCAACGCACCGCCAGCAATGGGCGCAGCACATAAAAGTATTTCTTTAACCGCACCTCATCGCCCTGCAAATAGCTGTGAAAGTTTCGGCGGGCCATCGAGTAGTAATGCCAGCACGCCCGCACGGCGGAAAACCATTTCGGCATCTCCGCCTTAAGCGCACAGACGGTAGCATCGTCTTGCTGATAGACCACCGGTGAATCCAGCCACTCGATCAGGGTCGGGTTTGCGCTTTTCAGTAAGCCTAAGGCTTTACGCCACTCCCAACCGCTCACGTCCAGTTCATCATCGATGGGCAGTTCGATCACGTCACGCGGCGCTTCTACGCGCAGATACCACTCCGGCGGATGCACATATAAAAAACGCACATCGTAGTCGCTGTCCGGTGAGGCAAAGCCCCAGCCACGGCTGCCGGATTCGCAGGCGTACAGCACTCTGACACCGTAACGCTGCTCCACCTCTTTTAATTGCTGCCGCACGCGTTCACGCATTGCGGCATCCACTCCGCTATAAGACATCTCATTTATCCTTTTACACAGACCACCTGGCGTAAGGTGTGGACAATCTCCACCAGCGACGCCTGCGCCGCCATTACCGCATCGATATCTTTATAAGCCATCGGGATTTCATCAATCACGTCGCTATCTTTACGACACTCAACGTGCGCAGTCGCCCGAATCTGGTCATCAACGGTAAAGCGCTTTTTCGCAGCCGTACGGCTCATCGTGCGCCCTGCGCCGTGGCTACAGGAGCAGAAACTCTCTTCATTTCCCAACCCACGCACGATAAAGCTTTTCGCCCCCATCGAACCGGGAATAATCCCCATCTGGCCCTTTTGCGCCGAGACCGCACCTTTGCGCGTCACCAGCACCTCTTCGCCAAAATGGGTCTCTTTTTGCACGTAGTTATGGTGGCAATTCACCGCTTCCTGCTGGGTCATAAACGGTTTTGTCACGATGCGCGACAGCGCCGCCAGTACGCGCGACATCATCACTTCCCGGTTATGACGGGCAAAATCCTGCGCCCACGACACGGCTTCCATATAGTCGTCATAGTGTTTACTTCCCTCTTTGAAATAGGCCAGGTTTTTATCCGGCAGATTCGCAATATGCTGCTGCATATCCTGTTGGGCCAGCGTGATAAACAGCGTACCGATGGCGTTACCCACGCCGCGCGAACCGCTATGTAACATCACCCACACGCGCTGCTGCTCGTCCAGGCAGATTTCAATAAAATGGTTACCCGTTCCCAGCGTTCCCAGGTGTTGATAATTATTGGTTTTCAACAATTGCGGATAGTTATCCGTCAGACGTTTAAACCGCGCCGCCAACATTGACCAGTGGTTATCCACTTCTTGCGGCGGCGTTTCCCATGCGCCTTTATCACGCCCGGAACGGGTACTGGTGCGTCCGTGCGGTACCGCCTGTTCAATTGCGCTGCGAAGCCCGCTCAGGTTATCGGGCAGATCGCTTGCCACCAGTGAGGTGCGTACAGCGATCATCCCACAACCAATATCCACGCCGACCGCCGCCGGAATAATGGCCCCTTTGGTTGGGATCACGCTGCCGATGGTAGAACCTTTACCGAGATGAACATCCGGCATCACCGCCAGATGCTGAAAAATAAACGGCATCTTCGCGGTGTTCTGCAACTGTTCACGCGCCTCTGGCTCGACCGGGACCCCGTGCGTCCACATTTTTATCGGCGCACTGTTCTGCGCCGTCAGCAGTTGAAATTCGTTATGCTGCATTTGATTATCCTTTAATACTCACCAGTCCATTCAGGACGTTATCGAGGCCACCGAATACCGAGATTTTATCGATACGTTCAGCCACTCTTTCCAGCGTTTCCAGCTCTTTTAAGCGCAGGGCTACCGGGTTGTTCTCCATTACCTTCGCGGTGTTTAGCAGTGAACGGGTCGCCGCCGTCTCCTCACGCCGACGAATCACATTCGCCTGCGCCGATTTTTCTGCTTCTATCAGTTTCGACAGAATCGTTTTCATATCGCCCGGTAGCACGATGTCACGCACGCCCAGCGAGGCGACATCCATACCAAAGGAAGCCATGCGGGTTTTCACCTGGGCACTGACCACCTCATCGATGATCTGCTTATCTTCCAGCAGTTCGTCCAGCGTACGGGTCCCTACCGCTTCACGCAGGGCAAACTGCAATTCGCGATACAGGTGGTCCAGCGGTTTGGTTAACTGGCTGAACGCCTGTAATACATCGCTGTATCGCCAGTTCGCGCCCAGGTTGATGCGCAGGTTCACTTTGTCTTTGGTCAGAATTTCCTGGCCGGACACTTCCATCAGTTGCAAGCGCGTATCGACAACGTCGGCATCAACCAGATGGTTCACTTTCCAGTAAGCGCTTAATCCCGGCGGCAACAGAGGTTGTGTTACGCCATCGATTTTTAAGACACCGACGTGCCATGCCGCGACATTCACTGTCAGTATGGCATCCCGGCCTTTTACTGCTGCGCCGCTTCGCGGCTGCAACACGGCATTCATGATGCTCTCAGGTACGCGCACATCCCGGGTATCCAGCAATTCCACGCTCAGGCTGCCGTCCTGCCAGAACAGGCGGCGTGACGCTGGAGGGATAATTTCCACCAGGATACCGTTACGGTAGAGCGTGGCTACATCATGCCCGGCGGTATCGACGGCCAGGCAGTACGCGTCGACCCATTCAGGTCTGAAGCGGCGCAAATAATTCGCCAGATCTTCCGCTACATCGCTGCCATTGAGCTCAACGATCGTGACCTCTTGCTTACCAAACCATGAAAGACGGTGC
Organism: Citrobacter sp. BDA59-3; assembly: GCF_015167655.1. Taxonomy (NCBI): domain Bacteria; kingdom Pseudomonadati; phylum Pseudomonadota; class Gammaproteobacteria; order Enterobacterales; family Enterobacteriaceae; genus Citrobacter; species Citrobacter sp. BDA59-3. Next base: position 320,941 of record NZ_CP063427.1, on the reverse strand, counting down.
TCGCCTGCCTCAAGGATATGTGTGTAATCGCCCGCTTTCACCAGCAGGCCCAATTGTCCCTTACGGATCGTGATTTTCTTATTCATTTGTCATCCTTACATTTTCACGTACCGGCGCGAATGCAGGATCGGAGCCGGAGGGAAACAGACCCTCACTGCCAGCCTGTTTTGCCTGCGACCCGGAGCCCTTATCGGCGCCGGTTCATTGCCATCGTTTACCACCCGACGGCGCGTTTACGAACACAACCAGTGTTCACCGGAAAGGTGAGTTGGGAATCGAACCCTCATGGTGTCTCTCTGCTGACAGAACGCCCCGCGGATAACGTCTTACCGTTCCGGGTGCGCTGGCGGGGCATAATCCCCTGCGTGTTCAGCGTCGTGACGTATCAGGTATTGCCAGAAGTGTGCCAGGTGCTAAGGAATGAAAAATAAAAAATTTAATTTATTGATATTTAATGATTTTAAATTTTACGCACTTTGATCGCTTGCTGGTGACACCACGCCTTTTTTATATTTAGTTATCGTTGTTTATCTTTAAGGATAAAAATGCAAAAGCGCAGAGTGGTGATTGGCGTACTGGGAACGGTGTTGGATAAACGCGGCAAGCGATCACATCGTTTTCGCAAATGGCGACCAACCGTTGGGTTATGCCAGCAGCCGGATTTTCCGGTTGATCGACTGGAGCTGCTCCACCAGCCGCGCGACGAAGGAATGGCTCAACAACTGGCGGAAGATATCGCGCTCCTTTCACCGCAAACCACTGTGCGCCCTCATACGGTGAATATTCGCGATCCCTGGGATTTTGAAGAGGTGTACGCCGCGTTTCTGGATTTCGCCAGCCACTACGATTTTGATACGGAAAATGAAGAGTATCTGGTGCATATCACCACCGGCACGCACGTGGCGCAGATCTGCTGGTTTTTGCTGACGGAGGCCCGCTACCTGCCCGCCAGCCTGCTGCAAACCAGCCCGGCACCGAAAGGGGCTTCTGAGGAGGATGTTGCCGCCGGCGTTTACTCGGTTATCGATCTCGATTTGAGCCGCTATGCGACCTTAACCAGCCGCTTTCAACGCGAACAACAACAGTCGGTCTCGCTGCTGAAAGCCGGTATCGATACACGCAATACAACGTTTAATAAGCTCATCGATCAAATTGAACGGGTAGCCTTGCGCTCAACGGCCCCCATTCTTCTCACCGGGCCTACCGGCGCCGGTAAATCTTTTCTGGCAAAACGTATTTATCAGTTGCGCCAGTCGCGCCACCGCGTCGCGGGTAAACTTGTCGCCGTTAACTGCGCCACACTGCGCGGCGATAACGCCATGTCGACCTTGTTTGGGCATGTCAAAGGGGCCTTTACCGGCGCGCTAACGCCGCGAATGGGGCTGCTGCGAGAAGCCGATGGCGGTGTGCTGTTTCTGGATGAAATCGCTGAACTGGGTCTGGATGAGCAGGCCATGCTGCTGAAAGCCATTGAAGAAAAAACGTTCTTCCCCTTTGGCTCAGATAAAGAGGTTCACAGTGATTTCCAGCTTATCGCCGGAACGCACCGCGATATGCGCCAGTGGGTAATGGAAGGAAAATTCCGTGAAGATCTTTACGCGCGTATCAATATGTGGACTTTTGCTTTGCCGGGGCTTGCAGAACGGCGGGAAGATATCGCGCCGAATATTGAATTCGAACTCCAGCGCTTTTGTAGTGAAGCCCAGACGCACATCCGTTTCGACAAAGACGCACGGGAACGTTATCTGGCATTTGCCTGTTCCGGGCAGGCGCAGTGGCGCGGCAACTTTCGTGAGCTGAGTTCCTCGATTGCCCGTATGGCGACGCTGGCCGAACAGGGGCGCATTACCCTTTCTATCGCCGACGAAGAAATCAGCCGTTTGCAGCACGCCTGGCAGACGCCTTCCGCGCTTCCCCCTTTAGCAGAGGAGGTCGATCTGTTTGATCAACGCCAGTTAGAAACCGTACTGGAGGTTTGTCGTCGTCACCACTCTCTTTCCGATGCCGGGCGCGAGTTGTTTGCCGTTTCGCGCCTGAAAAAAGCCAGACCGAATGATGCTGACCGTCTGCGTAAATACCTCGCTCGCTTCGGTCTGAACTGGGAAAGCGTCCGCCCGGCGACATGAATCCTCTTCACCTTAATTTGTTTGAATAAAATTTCCTCACGCGATAAACAATACCTATGGCCGGGCTCGAACCCGGCCTTTTTATAACGAAACACAACACAACGCGTTAAAGGAAAACACTATGCTCGCTGTACTCACCCGGCTGTTCCCGTTATGGGCGCTGCTGCTCTCTGTTATTGCCTGGTACACCCCCACAACCTTTACCCCTGTAGGCCCGTGGGTCACTACGCTGCTGATGCTGATTATGTTCGGCATGGGCGTGCACCTGAAAATTGATGATTTCAAACGCGTGCTTTCCCGCCCGGCGCCGGTGGCGGCAGGTATTTTTCTACACTATCTGGTGATGCCGCTGGCCGCCTGGCTGCTGGCGATGCTATTCAAGATGCCGCCGGATCTCTCTGCCGGGATGGTACTGGTGGGTAGCGTAGCCAGCGGTACGGCATCCAACGTCATGATCTATCTGGCGAAGGGCGACGTAGCGCTCTCGGTGACGATATCGTCCGTCTCAACGCTGGTTGGCGTGGTGGCGACACCGCTGCTGACGCGTCTGTATGTTGATGCCCATATTCAGGTAGACGTCATGGGCATGCTGCTGAGCATTCTGCAGATTGTGGTGATTCCCATTGGCCTCGGTTTAGTGGTGCACCATCTCTTCCCACGCGTGGTGAAAGCCGTGGAGCCGTATCTTCCCGCGTTTTCGATGGTCTGTATTCTGGCGATCATCAGCGCCGTGGTAGCGGGTTCCGCCTCGTATATTGCTTCCGTGGGCATAGTGGTTATCGTCGCGGTGATTTTGCACAACAGTATCGGCCTGCTGGGTGGTTACTGGGGTGGCCGTCTGTTCGGTTTTGACGAGTCCACCTGTCGCACACTGGCCATCGAAGTGGGAATGCAGAACTCTGGCCTGGCTGCCGCACTCGGTAAAATCTACTTCTCGCCGCTGGCTGCTCTGCCAGGCGCGCTGTTCTCAGTCTGGCACAACCTCTCCGGTTCGCTGCTGGCAGGTTACTGGTCCGGTAAACCTATTTCAGATAAACCACGCGAAACAGTAAAAGAGGGCTGATAAGCCGTAGCCCGGTCGGCATGCGTCAGATCCGGGTTTCCCCGGCGGCGCTTCGCCTGCCGGGGCTACGCGTCAGTGCGATAGATGTTGTAACAAATGACAATTTACTGTGAGCACCCCACGCCTATGCCGTACACTGGTTCAACTTCCTGACCGAGGGCACCCACATGGCACTCCCCCGCATTACCCAAAAAGAGATGACCGAGCGCGAGCAGCGTGAACTGAAAACCTTGCTCGACCGCGCGCGCATTGCGCACGGGCGTGTATTGACCAACGCCGAAACCAACAGCATCAAAAAAGAGTACATCGATAAATTAATGGTTGAGCGTGAAGCAGAGGCAAAAAAAGCCCGCCAGATAAAGAAAAAGCAGGCTTACAAACCAGATGAAGCGGCCACCTTTTCCTGGTCGGCCAGTACGTCGACGCGCGGCAGGCGTTAACGCCCCTTCTTCTTGCGCCCCGGCTGGGTAAAGCGTTTACGTGAAGCCAGTTCCGCCGGGGTTTTCGCCATATTTTTCGCCCCACTGGCGGCGGGTTTCTTCGCGGCAGTCGTCGCCGTTTTCGGTTTGCTCTTTGCCTTTGGCTTCGCTTCGGACGATGAATTCTCGATAAGCTTAAACAGGGTAATCAGCTCATCATCGGTCAGATCGCGCCACTCCCCGAGCGGCAGGCCAGCCAGCCCCACATTCATAATCCGGGTACGTTCAAGCTTCGTGACTTCATAGCCAAAATGTTCACACATGCGGCGAATCTGGCGATTCAGCCCCTGAATCAGGGTGATACGAAAAACAAACGGCGCCTCTTTTTTGACTTTACATTTTTTCGTCACGGTTCCCAGAATCGGTACGCCTGCTCCCATGCCACGAATAAACTCATCGGTCACGGGTTTGTCCACCGTCACCAGATACTCTTTTTCGTGGTCATTGCCGGCACGCAAAATCTTGTTCACCAGGTCGCCGTGGTTGGTGAGGAAAATCAGCCCCTGGGAATCTTTGTCGAGACGACCAATGGGGAAAACGCGTTTGCTGTGGTTAACAAAATCAACAATGTTGTCTTTTTCACTGTCTTCCGTGGTACTGACAATGCCCACGGGTTTGTTTAACGCGATAAAGACCAGATCTTCGGCCTCTCGCGGCTCAATCAACTGACCGTTTACCTTTACGACGTCGCCAGGCTTAACCTGATCGCCAATGGTGGCACGTTTACCGTTGAGGAAAACATTGCCTTGTTCAATGTAGCGATCGGCTTCGCGGCGCGAGCAAATTCCGCTTTCGCTGATGTATTTATTTAATCGGGTTGATGAGTCTGGCAGCATAAATTCTCCTGTAAAAGCGCAATATATCTTATCAGAAGGTTAAGGAAATCTGCGCTTTCTCGCATCCCGGTGCTGCTGGATAACGAATCTATCCATACGGTCAGGCGTTTTATGCCAGCGAAGCGTGGCGCGGATAAATTCATTGTCTTGTGGGCAACCACGCAACCGCTGACGTTAATACTCATCCCTTTCATCATCTTCATCCGGCTGCTCCAGCACGCTGTAAGCCACCGAACAGAACAGCGAGTTAAGGCGTTTCATATCGCCCAACAGCCCCAGATGTAGCGAACTGGTCTCTATACTCTGCACGTTCTGCTGATGCAACCTGTCAACATGGGCATGGGAGTAGCGACGGTTGAGGATACGAAAGCGATGTTTGCTGCGACGCAGGCGGCGCGCGCTGGTGACATCGGCAGAGAAAAAGACCGACATCGCCAGTTTCAAATTGCTGACCAACTGTTCGTGTAACGTATCAAGCTCTTTCAGCCCCTCACCGGAAAAAGCCCGCCGCGCCGCCAGTGATTTATCGGCGATTTCACTGCCCATGCGCTCCACAATGTCAGAGGCCTGCTCAAGGTTAAGAGACATCTCGATAATCTCAGCCCAGCGCCGTGACTCCTCTTCCGCCAGTTCTTCTTTTGGCATACGTGCGAGGTAGAGTTTGATGGCGGTATACAGCACATTAATGTCATCGGCGAGCTTACGCAGGTCTTTTTCTTCCCTCGGCGCACCGTGCATCACTTTATGCAACCCTTCGAGCATCAGCTCCATCGCGTCGCCCATCCGTAATGTTTCGCGGGCCGCGTTCGCCAGGGCAAGCGTCGGCGTATCCAGCGCTGAACTGTCGAGATGTTTTGGTTTGAGGCGCGCATCCAGTTCCGGCTCATCGCGAATTAAACGTTGACAGAAGGTCGCCATCACGCCCACAAAAGGCACCATTGCCAGGCAGCGAATCAGGTTGTAGAAGACGTGGAAGTAGATGACCAGCTCCGCTTTCGGCAGCGGCAGCTTGCCCATCACATCGGCCAGTAAGTGCACAAACGGCAGGATCACCAGACTCCCCACCAGCTTAAACAACAAGCTGCCCAGCGCCACGCGGCGTGCGGCGGCGTTGGCGGCGCTGTTATTAAGCATTGCCAGCAGGCCGGAACCGAGGTTGGCGCCAATCACCAGGCAGAGCGCCACCGGAAAGGAGATGATCCCCGCCGTGGTCAGCGTGGCGGTCAGTAACACAGCCGCCAGACTGGAATAGCTGATGATAGCGAACACCGCGCCAATCAGCGCATCCAGCATGATATCGCCCGTCAGCGACGCGAAGATCACCTGCACGCCATCGGCCTGGGTAATAGGAGTTACCGCCTGAACAATCAGCTCAAGCGCCAGTAAAATCAGCCCAAGGCCAATGCTGACACGCCCCAATTGGCCTTCGCGCGTTTGCTTACGCCCCAGGAAGAAAATCACGCCAATGAAGATCAGCAACGGTGATAACCACGAGAGATCGAAGGTGAGAACACGCGCCATCAGCGCGGTCCCCACGTCGGCCCCCAGCACGATCACCAGCGCAGGCGCGAGCGCCACGAGGTCCTGGGCAACAAACGACGTCACCAGCATGGTGGTGGCGTTACTGCTTTGCACCAGTGCGGTCACGCCAATCCCTGCGCTAAAAGCGAGAGACTTCTTTTCAATACTGCGACTCAGTACCGTGCGCAGTCGCGCGCCGAAAACGCGCATCACACCGGTACGTACGATATGCGTGCCCCATACTAACAGGGCAACAGAAGAGAGTAAGTGAAGCAAAATTAACACGTATTCTGGTTCTCCTTATCGTTGTCGATTCCTTTCGGTTTCTCCTCGACCCGGTTTTACCCTGCGTGTTGGGGAAAAACTCTGTCAAACAGGTCAGAGCAAGGCTCATTGAATCTAAGTATAAAGTCTTACGCGCCATAAAGAGACAGACGAACTCAACATTACGTTAACAATCCCCGTCTTCTCAGCCACAGCAGCGAACCGACCTTGAGCGTTTCGGAAAGGACAAATAAAAAAAGACCAACGAAGAAGTTATCGATTCGCATAACCTGCAGGAACAACGGAAAAAGTGCGATCGAGCAGGTAAGAGATAAAATACGCATCACTTCCTGCAACCCAATGAGCAGGAAACGTATTTTCTTTTTCGCGAGAAAGGCGTATGCCGAAAAACAGAGCGATAACAATAACCCTGAATGGATAAAAAAGAGCGATTGCAGAAAAATACGGTCAGCACCCCGGACTTCCATTAACGCTAGCTGAGCGTAAAAAAGCTGGATATCGGACCAGATCGGTACGTGACCCATCTTTAGGGAATAGAAAAGGTAGCTCCCGATAGCCAGCAGATCCATCGCGCCCCAGAATGTAAATATTTTATCTTTGAAACTCATGCCATTACCGCTTCCCTGTTATGCATAACGCTTTTTATCAGTATAAAGGCAAAGGCGTAATAAAGAGATAAAGAAAACGGAGTAAACTGCATTATCCATCCAGGATGAAATAATAAAATGGACAACTGCGGTAACTTTCTTATTCAGCGGCTTGTCTTTAATTATCGTTTCTTCTGTAGAAACTTTGTTAAAGAAAAAACAATGTTGTTACTCTCGCAAAAGAGAAATTATCCGCTTTATTTATAATTTAATATGCTAAATAATCTGCCATGATTTATTACGCAGTAGGGGAATTAAGATGCGTTTCAGTACTATGTCCGACAGTGAAATTATTTCTGAACTGTGCCGCAGAATTAAAGAAACGCGTATGCAGCTTGGGCTATCGCAGATTGAGCTGGCCGAGCGTGCACAAGTCGGCGCTGCAACCATCAAACGCGTTGAATTAGGCGAGTCCGTTACCCTGAGTACGCTGATTGGTATTCTGCGCGGTCTGGATCGTCTGCATCAACTGGAGTCGGTTTTATTCGATTCGCACATTCGCACCTTTAACGCGCAAATCAATGCCGCGACCCCTTCCCGCATCCGTATCCGGAAAAAAGCGCATCAGCCAAAAGAAAAATTTGCCACCGCTGCGCAGACCAATGAAGCGAACGCCACCATTAACGAATGGTATACCTCATCGGCATCTCACAGTGTGGTGTGGTCTTTCCTGCCGCCTGACACAGAGAAAAAAAGTTAGCCCGGTTTTCTCCCTCTCCCCCGGGGAGAGGGTTGGGGTGAGGGGAATATGCGGCTCAGGTGGTGGGTTCCGTTCACCGTATGTTCATGGCGAAATGGACCTCCTGAACACGTGAACGGGTAAAGGGGAACACCGCGTTCCCCTTTACAATTCCCGCGGCCCCGCAAAGAAATCGGTGCTTCGCACTGCGTTCGCCTCCCGCCCCGCTGCCTGCGGTCGGTTTGACTCGAGTTACTCGCTCCATCCCTGGGGCTCGCCCTTCGGGCCAACGCGTTGCGTTGTTCAAAATCGTTCCGGACGATTTTGTCCTGTCCCGACAAACCTCAGTCCGCCATCCCTGGCGGCCTGCCCTTGTCATCGGGTCTTCGTCTCACCGATTTCAGCGGGGACTCAACCCCCTCGCTGCACAGTCTGCGCCAACCGGTTACAAAGTTGTCGCTGTGGTTGTCATGCGGGAAAACGAGTCAGCCATAGCTAAGGCGTTCACAGTATCTATCAACTATAGCCCCGGTTAGCACAGCGCCACCGGGGAGAGAAAGGACTCAGGATTCACATACCGCGACTTTAATCGCCAGACCGCCTCGTGCGGTTTCACGGTATTTGGCGTTCATGTCTTTGCCCGTCTCAAACATGGTTTCGATGACTTTATCCAGTGAGACCTTCGGATCGCTGGTGCGGTACATCGCCATGCTGGCCGAGTTAATCGCCTTCACGGCCGCAATCGCGTTACGCTCAATACACGGCACCTGGACCTGACCGGCCACCGGATCGCAAGTCAGCCCAAGGTTATGCTCCATGCCGATTTCCGCCGCGATGCACACTTTCTCCGGGCTACCGCCCAGCAGTTCCGCCAGACCGGCAGAAGCCATAGAGCAGGCGACCCCCACTTCACCCTGGCAGCCGACTTCCGCCCCGGAAATTGACGCATTCATCTTATACAGAATGCCAATCGCGCCCGCCGTCAGGTAGTAGCGCATATAGATTTCCGGCGTCACCGCTTTGATAAAGCGATCGTAATAGGCCAGTACTGCCGGGATGATACCGCAGGCACCGTTGGTCGGCGCGGTAACCACTCGCCCACCCGCCGCGTTCTCTTCGCCGACGGCCATGGCGAACATATTGACCCAGTCCATGGCGCTTAACGGCGTAATGGACTGGCTTTGCGGCGCCAGTACGCGATGCAGCGCAGAGGCACGACGCGGTACTTTCAGCGGGCCAGGCAAAATGCCTTCCGTGTTCATACCACGGTTGATGGCGTTTCTCATGGTCTCCCAGATTTTCGCCATATTTTGCTCAACGTTCTCCCTGCCGTGGCGGGCGATCTCATTTTTCATCATCACCGCAGAGATCGACAGGCAGTTGTCGTGGCAATGTGCCAGCAGGTTGCGGGCAGAATAGAACGGGAACGGAATATCGACATCCGCGTCCTGATTCTTACCAAAGTTTTCTTCCGTGACGATAAAACCGCCACCGATCGAATAATAGGTCTGGAAGTGGACAATTTTGCCATCGCAAAACGCCGTGATGCTCATGCCGTTTTCATGCAGCGGCAGAAACTCATTGTGGAAACGCATGCATTCCGCCACCGGGAACTCAATTTCCCGCTGACCTTCTTCAATAAACAGACGATGCATGGTGTTTACATCGCGAATAATTCCGGGAATGGCATCGATATCAACGGTATCCGGTAAATACCCGGACAACCCAAGAATGATCGCGATATCGGTGTGGTGGCCTTTACCTGTTAATGACAGGGAACCGTACACATCCACCACCAGACGAGTCACTTTATGCAGCAGGCCTTTTTCCTGCAGGGTATCAACAAAATGTTTTCCTGCTTTCATCGGCCCAACAGTGTGTGAGCTGGACGGCCCGATGCTGATTTTGAAAATATCGAAAACGCTAATCATGTGGCACCCATGCGGTTACAAAGCAAAACGGATGCGCCGCCTGTAACAGGCGGCGCTGAAAACTTAGCTGAACAGAGAGAAGAAGATGGCGGAGATGGCAATCAGACCCATCAGCACCACAAACGCATTGCTGATGTGACCGCTGTACTTGCGCATAGCCGGTACTTTGTTGATGGCATACATCGGCATCAGGAACAGAATCATCGCGATAACCGGGCCACCCAGCGTTTCAATCATGCCCAGGATGCTCGGGTTCAGGGTCGCAACAATCCAGGTCGTCACCAGCATAAACAGCGCGGTGATTTTGTTCAGTTTGTTGATTTCGATAGATTTGCCTTTGCCGCGCAGAGATTTAATCACCATGCCGTTGAAACCTTCACGCGCACCGAGGTAGTGGCCGAGGAAAGATTTGGTAATGGCGATCATGGCGATAATCGGCGCCATCCAGGCAATCACCGGCGCGTTAAAGTGGTTCGCCAGATAGGAGAGAATAGAGATGTTTTGTGCTTTCGCTTCCGCCAGGTTTTCCGGGGAAAGGCTCAGTACACAACTGAACACAAAGAACATCACGGTCAGCACCATCATGATATGTGCAAAGCCCAGAATACGGGAACATTTGCGCTCGGCATCCTGGCCGTACTCTTCACGTTTAGCGACCGCGAAAGAGGAGATAATCGGTGAGTGGTTGAACGAGAAAACCATGACCGGAATGGCCAGCCACAGCGTCATCCACAGACCGTGACCACCTGGCGCAGCGCTGCTCAGGGAAAGTGTATCGAGGACCGCACCGTTCCATTGTGGGATCAAATACAGCGCCAGCAGCATCAGCGCGGCAACGAACGGGAACACCAGCACGCTCATCGCTTTAACAATCATTTTTTCGCCAAAACGGACAATCCCCATCATGCCGATAATCAGAATCAGCGACAAAATGGCGCGCGGCGGAGACACCAGACCAAGCTGGTGAGTAATAAAGCTGTCGACCGTGTTAGTAATTGCAACACTATAAACCAGCAGAATTGGATAAATAGCGAAGAAATAAAGCAGCGTAATGAGTTTACCGGCGCCGATACCAAAATGTTCTTCAACCACTTCGGTAATATCTTCACCCGGATTTTTACCCGACAGAACGAAACGGGTTAAACCACGGTGGGCGAAAAAGGTCATCGGGAATGCGAGAATTGCCATGATGATTAACGGAATTAAACCACCAACCCCGGCGTTAATCGGCAGGAAAAGGACCCCTGCGCCAATCGCAGTACCGTACAGGCCCAGCATCCAGACGGTATCACTTTTTCTCCAGCCGCTGCTTTCGCGAGCGACGAGGGTATTTTGAACGGTTTCCATAATATGGCCTCAGTAATATAGATTAGAGCCATTTTTATTTGGCTCTGATTCAGGTAATAAAAGCGCTGTGTTTATTTGGCTATTTTATTAAATGCAACTATGCTGAGTTACTAACAGCGATCACATAACCTGATTTATTGAGGGACTTTTAAAGTATCAAAAATAACACCGGGATTTTAATATATTTTTAAGGTATCATTTTTAATACGTTATTAATTACGGCGCGGATTAACACTTTATATAGTTATATATACTAAGGCTGCTAATGACAATTATAATTGTCATACGATTAATAAAAATATTTACCCTGCTGTTATCTAAAGATACTGAGTAATGAAAAACTGGCCTGCAGGATAGTTCCGTGAATGAAAGAGCGTTAAGAATCAGGCCCGGCTGGCGTCATCGGCGCTGAGTGTTGAACGCAGACAGCGCGCAAAAACCGGAACGTACACTGAGTACGTGAGGATTTTGAGCACTGTCCAGATTCAAACAGGCAAGCAAGATAGCCTCATTCGCCTGATGTTTAGTCCGCGTCATAGCCCAGATTCGGTGCCAGCCAGCGTTCCACTTCCGCCACGCTCATTCCCTTACGCAATGCGTAGTCCGCCACCTGGTCGCGCTGAATCTGCGCCACGGCGAAATACTTGCTGTCAGGGTGGCTAAAGTACCAGCCGGAGACCGAGGCGCCCGGCCACATGGCGAAGGATTCCGTCAGCTTCATACCGGTGTGGGTTTCCACATCCAGTAGCTGCCAGATCGTGCCTTTTTCCGTATGCTCCGGGCAGGCCGGATATCCCGGCGCCGGGCGGATCCCCTGATAATTTTCGCGGATCAGCTCTTCGTTACTGAGGTTCTCGTTGGCCGCATAGCCCCAATAGACCTTACGTACGCGCTCATGCAGATATTCGGCGAAGGCTTCCGCCAGACGGTCTGCCACGGCTTTTATCATGATTTTGTTGTAATCATCATGCTGCGCGTCGTACGCCTCTGCCAGCGCGTCTTCCTCAAGACCACCGGTAACGGCAAACGCGCCGATGTAATCTTCTTTGCCGCTCAACTTCGGCGCGACAAAATCGGCCAGACAGTAGTTAGCGAAACCCACTTTCTCGGTCTGCTGACGCAGATGACGACTTACCGCGAGCACCTGAGTGCGGGTTTCATCGCGATAGATCTCAACATCGTCGCCTACGCGGTTCGCCGGGAACAAGCCCACCACACCACGTGGGTTCAGGCTCTTCTCACGGCTTAACATATCCAGCATATCGTTGGCGTCCTGGAACAGGCGCTTAGCCTCTTCCCCGACGATTTCATCTTCGAGAATGCGCGGATACTTGCCAGCCAGCGACCAGGTCATAAAGAACGGCGTCCAGTCGATGTAATTACGCAGGGTTTCGATGCTGGCTTCCACTTCCTGTACGCCCAGGCGATGGGCCACCGGCGGGGTGTAGCTCTCCCAGTCGAAGGCCAGATCGTTTTCACGGGCGGCCTCCAGCGTTACGGGTGGCGTACGTGGCTTCTTACGGCCATGCTGAATACGCACGGTTTCGTACTCTTTACGGGTGCGGGCCACAAACTCATCGCGCTGGGTATCAGACAGCAGCGAGGCCACCACACCTACGGTGCGCGAGGCGTTTTGCACATAGACCGTCGGGCCGCTGTAATTCTGCTCGATTTTCACCGCCGTATGCGCTTTCGATGTCGTCGCGCCGCCAATCAGCAACGGGATCGTGAAGCCCTGGCGCTCCATCTCCTTCGCCACATTGACCATTTCATCCAGCGACGGGGTGATAAGGCCAGACAGGCCAATCAGGTCGGCGTTCACTTCACGGGCAGTTTTGAGAATTTTGTCTGTCGGTACCATCACGCCGAGATCGACGATTTCGTAGTTGTTACACTGCAATACCACGCCGACAATATTTTTGCCGATGTCGTGGACGTCGCCTTTCACGGTGGCGATGACCATTTTGCCGTTGCTGGAGCCCTTCTCTTTGCTGGCTTCGATAAACGGCTCAAGGTAGGCCACCGCCTGTTTCATAACGCGGGCGGATTTCACCACCTGCGGCAGGAACATTTTGCCTTCGCCGAACAGGTCGCCGACCACGTTCATGCCATCCATCAGCGGCCCTTCAATCACCTCAATCGGGCGAGCGGCCTGCTGGCGGGCCTCTTCGGTGTCCTGTTCGATAAACTCGGTAATACCTTTAACCAGCGAATATTCCAGACGCTTTTTCACGTCCCAGCTCCGCCATTCCGCCTGCTGGGCGTTGGCGGTATCGTCGGTTTTGCTGCCACGGTATTTTTCTGCCAGATCCAGCAAGCGTTCTGTGCTGTCATCGCGGCGGTTCAGAATCACATCTTCCACCGCATCACGCAGTTCTGCCGGCAGGTCGTCGTAAATCGCCAGTTGCCCGGCGTTGACGATCCCCATATCCATGCCATTACGGATAGCGTAATAGAGGAAGACCGCGTGGATCGCCTCACGTACCGGGTCATTACCGCGAAACGAGAACGAGACGTTGGAGACGCCGCCGGAGATCAGCGCATGGGGCAGTTCGCGTTTGATGTCTTCGCAGGCGCCGATAAAGTCCTGCGCATAGTTGTTGTGCTCTTCGATCCCGGTGGCGACCGCAAAGATATTCGGGTCGAAAATAATGTCTTCCGGCGGGAAGCCCACTTCGTTGGTCAGGATGTTGTAGGCCCGGCGGCAAATTTCGATTTTGCGCTCGCGGGTATCCGCCTGCCCCACTTCATCAAAAGCCATCACCACCACGGCGGCACCGTAACGGCGCACCTTTTTCGCATGATGGATAAACGCGTCGACGCCCTCTTTCATTGAGATGGAGTTAACGATGCCTTTACCCTGAATGCATTTCAGCCCTTTCTCGATCACCTCCCATTTTGAGGAGTCGATCATAATCGGCACGCGGGCGATGTCCGGTTCACCGGCAATCAGGTTGAGGAAACGCACCATCGCCGCTTCGGCGTCGAGCATCCCCTCATCCATATTGATATCGATGATTTGCGCGCCGCTTTCCACCTGCTGACGCGCCACGTCCAGCGCTTCGTTGTACTTCTCTTCTTTGATCAGGCGTTTGAATTTCGCCGAACCGGTGACGTTGGTGCGTTCACCCACGTTCACAAACAGGCTGTCATCGCCAATATTCAGCGGCTCCAGGCCCGCCAGACGGCAGGCGACGGGGATGTCTGGCAGTTTGCGCGGTGGCAGACCGGCGACGGCATCGCTCATCGCTTTAATGTGTTCCGGCGTGGTGCCGCAACACCCGCCGACCACGTTCAGGAAGCCGGATTCTGCCCATTCGCGAATTTGTGCCGCCATGGTGTCGGCGTCGAGATCGTATTCGCCAAAGGCGTTTGGCAACCCGGCGTTCGGGTGCGCGGTCACGTAGCATTCGGCAATGCGCGAGAGTTCCTGCACATACTGGCGCAGTTCATCTGGCCCCAGTGCGCAGTTCAGGCCGAAGGTGAGCGCATCGGCGTGGCGCAATGAGTTATAGAAGGCTTCTGTAGTTTGCCCGGAAAGCGTACGCCCGGAAGCATCGGTAATGGTGCCAGAAATCATGATCGGCAGATCGACGCCCAGCGCCTCCAGCTCTTCTTTCACCGCGAAAATGGCGGCTTTGGCGTTCAGGGTGTCGAATACCGTTTCGATCAGGATCAGGTCGCTACCCCCTTCCACCAGCGCTTTGGTCGACTCGCGATAGGCGGTCACCAGTTGGTCGAAAGTGATATTACGAAACGCGGGGTCGTTAACGTCCGGCGAGATAGAGGCGGTGCGGTTGGTTGGGCCAAGAACACCGGCAACATAACGCGGTTTGTCCGGCGTGCGGGCAGTCCATTCATCGGCACACGCGCGGGCGAGTTTGGCCGCCGCAAAGTTGATCTCCGCCGACAGGGATTCCATCTGGTAATCCGCCATCGCGATAGTGGTGGAGTTAAAGGTGTTGGTCTCAATGATATCCGCACCCGCTTCAAAATAGGCGGAATGGATAGCGGCAATCACCTCTGGCTTTGTAATCACCAGCAGATCATTGTTACCCTTGAGGTCGCAGGGCCAGTCGGCGAATCGCTCGCCGCGGAAATCCTGCTCACTGAGACGCTGATTCTGGATCATGGTGCCCATGCCCCCGTCCAGAACCAAAATTCGTTCTTTTAACTGCTGCTGCAGTTGCTCAACTTTGCTGCTCACACGTGCTCCCGACAACGCTCAACCAGGCCAAAAGGCCAGCAGGACATACTGGCACAAACTGACAGAGCGGAAAAGGCGCACAGGGGGAACATGAGAGATGTTCATTTGAACTCATCCGATCAGTCCGCGTCAGAGTTGCATTATAATTAAATAAAACGAAAATGATTTCCACGATACAGAAAAGGAGTCAGCCATGGTCGCCACTGTTCCCGCTAAACGCGGCAGAAAACCCGCCGCCCCCGCCGCTCAGGCTACCGGGCAAGTCCAGTCTCTGACGCGTGGACTCAAACTGCTTGAGTCAATTGCCGAATCCCATGGTAGCGTTGCGCTCACCGAGCTGGCGCAACAGGCTGGCCTGCCCAATTCCACAACCCACCGTCTGCTCACCACCATGCAACAGCTTGGCTTTGTACGCCAGGTCGGTGAATTAGGCCACTGGTCCGTTGGCGCCCACGCGTTTATCGTCGGCAGCAGCTTTTTGCAAAGCCGCAACCTGATGGCGATTGTCCATCCGATCCTGCGCAAGCTGATGGAAGATTCCGGCGAGACGGTCAACCTTGCGGTACTCGACCAGAGCGACCATCAGGCCATAATTATAGACCAGGTACAGTGTACCCAACTGATGCGCATGTCCGCGCCGATTGGCGGGAAGCTGCCGATGCACGCTTCCGGCGCGGGTAAGGCGTTCCTCGCCTATTTGAATGATGACCAGGTCTCCGGCCTGCTCCATCGCAAAGGGCTGCATGCCTATACCCATGCCACGCTGGTATCACCGGTGCACCTGAAAGAGGATCTGGCCCAGACGCGTAAGCGCGGTTACTCCTTTGATGACGAGGAACATGCGCTTGGCCTGCGCTGCGTCGCTGCCTGCATTTATGATGAACACGGTGTGCCGTTTGCCGCGATCTCTATTTCCGGCCCCATTTCCCGTATCACCGATGACCGGGTGACTGAGCTGGGCGCGCTGGCGATCAAAGGGGCCAAAGAGGTGACGGTCGCCTGGGGCGGGATGCGTCAAAATGGCTGACCTCAAATCATATTGGCAGGATAAATACCCTTCGGCTTTCTGCTGGTCGTTCGGCGATTCACCGGAACTGGCCGACGAACTGGCAGACCTGGTCATCGCGGGGAAAAAGCGCGGTACCTGCGGCTCGCTTGCCAGCTACAGGCAAGAACACCCCCCCGTCACGCCAGGGGCCTATCACATTGTGCTGGATGGCCAGGACAAAGCCGTATGCGTGATACGCACTCTGACGCTCAGGCTGATCCGGTTTAATGAAATGAGTCCTGAGCTCGCCGCGCTGGAAGGCGAAGGTGATTTGAGCCTGGCTTACTGGCAATCGGCGCATCAGGCATTCTTTGAACGTGAAGGCACCTGGACGCCGGATATGGAGCTGATTTTTGAGGAATTTGCCGTTGTTGAAGTAGGCTAAACCAAGTTACCCCACCTGCTGTAGGTTACCGTAGCGCACGCAAAAGCGCTGGCGGCGACGGTAGGCGTAAACATCTTCCACATGACCGTTTTTGATGCGTGCCTGCAGACCTCGCCAGTAGTCGGCGCGCAGCAAATCGGCGTGCATCTCTTCAAATAGCGGTCCGATGCGCGGGTCGGCGCACAACCAGTGGCGAAACTCCTCCGGGAAAACATCGCCCGGCGAGACGCTATACCAGGGTTCGGCACTCAGTTCATCTTCCGGGTAACGCGGCTGCGGAATATCACGGAAGTTGACCTCCGTCATATAACAAATCTCGTCATAATCGTAGAACACCACGCGCCCGTGACGGGTGACGCCAAAGTTTTTAAACAGCATATCGCCGGGAAAAATATTCGCCGCAGCAAGCTGGCGGATGGCGTTCCCGTACTCTTCCACCGCATCGCGCAACTGCGAACCATGTACCCGCTCGAACCAGAGATTAAGCGGCACCATGCGGCGCTCTATATAGAGATGACTGATGGAGATGCGATCCCCAAGGTCGGTGATTTTCTGCGGCGCCTCCTGGAGCAATAGCGCCATTAACGCCGGGTCAATCTGGCGCTTTTCAAGAACGAAGTGTTCAAACTCTTGTGTATCCGCCATACGTCCGACGCGATCATGTTCCTTCACCAGTTGATAGCAGGCGCGCACATGCGCCGCGCTCATCTCTTTTTGCGGCGGGAATTTATCTTTGATGACCTTAAAGACCCTGTCGAAGCCCGGCAGCGTGAAGACCAGCATCACCATGCCGCGAATGCCCGGCGCCTCAACAAACTGCTCGTCCGAGGCATAAATATAATTCAGGTATTCGCGATAGCTTTCCGTTTTACCGTGCTTCTGGCAGCCAATAGCCATGTAGAGTTCAGCGGTGGTTTTACCCGGCAGAATCTCCCTTAACCACTCAATGGTGGCTGCGGGTAACGGGGCATACACCATAAAATAGGAGCGGGCGAAGCCGAACACGATACTGGCCTCCGACTGCGAGGTCAGACAGGTATCGACAAACAGCTCGCCTTCGTCCGTACGATGAATCGGCAGCAGGAAGGGAAGCGTGCCCGCAGGGGTGATCAATTTGCCCACTAACCACGCCGCTTTATTACGGTAAAACAGCTCGTTTGCGACCTGCAAATGGGACTGACGCAATGTATCGGCGCCAAACGTCTCTGTCAGGTGAGTAATGATATAACCGACATCCCGCGCTTTATCCTGCCAGGGCAGACGCAGCGGCAGATCGGTTAATACCTTGGTTAACAGGGATTCCCAACCACGCTCAGGCCAAAAGTCCTTCGCCAGCGGGCGCGGAATGGTGCGAAAGCGCCGTTCCGGCTGAGAACTGAAAATAAACAGGCGCTCGGGGCTAAGCGAGCGGTGATCGAACAAGCGGCAGTAGACGGAGTTAAAAAAACTCTCAGCAATTTCGAAGCGCGGGTAGTCCGGTAACAGGTGGGTGTAATGCTCTTTCACCCGTAGCAGAAATTCGGCATCAGGCTGCTGGCTGTCGGTGATGCAGCGTAGCTGCTCCACAACCAGCCCAACGTGGTGATCGTAAAGATGGATGCGCTGTTTCATCGCCTGCTGGACGGCGTGCCAATCCGCCAGTTCGAAACGCTGCTGCGCGCCGGCAGTCACTTCCAGAAAGCGCCCGTATTGCGCATCGAAACCTTGCAGGATGGTTTGTGCAATCAGTAATTCCAGGCCACGCGACATCGCATCGTTCCCCTCACCCCGGCCTCTCCCTCCAGGGAGAGGGGGAAAACATTATCCAGCCAACCCCGAAAACTGCACGGATCGATCCTCTCTCCCCTGAGGGGAGAGAGTTACGGTGAGAGGTGTCAGAACTGAGCTTCTTCCGTCGAGCCCGTTAACGCGGTAACAGAGGACGCCCCACCCTGGATGATGGTGGTCACTTTATCGAAGTAGCCCGTGCCCACCTCTTGTTGGTGAGACACGAAGGTGTAGCCCTCTTTGGCGGCGGCAAACTCTGGCTGCTGCACTTTTTCCACGTAGTGACGCATCCCCTCACCCTGCGCATAGGCGTGTGCCAGGTCGAACATGTTGAACCACATGCTGTGAATGCCCGCCAGGGTAATAAACTGGTATTTGTAGCCCATCTCCGACAATTGCTGCTGGAAGCTGGCAATGGTTTTGTCGTCCAGATTTTTCTGCCAGTTGAATGACGGCGAGCAGTTATACGCCAGCAACTTGCCAGGGAATTTCGCATGAATGGCATCCGCAAAGCGTTTCGCCAGCGCCAGATCGGGTGTTGAGGTTTCACACCACACCAGGTCGGCATACGGCGCATACGCCAGGCCACGGCTAATAGCCTGTTCGATCCCGGCGCGGGTACGGTAGAACCCTTCGCTGGTGCGCTCGCCGGTGATGAACTCGCTGTCATAAGGGTCGCAATCCGAGGTAATCAGGTCCGCAGCATCCGCATCGGTACGGGCAATCACCAGCGTCGGTACGCCCATGACATCTGCCGCCAGACGCGCAGCCACCAGTTTCTGAATCGCCTCTTGCGTCGGTACCAGCACTTTTCCGCCCATATGGCCGCATTTTTTCACCGAAGCCAGCTGATCTTCGAAGTGAACGGCCGCTGCACCGGCTTCAATCATCGATTTCATCAATTCAAAGGCATTCAGTACGCCGCCAAAACCGGCTTCGGCATCCGCCACGATCGGCAGGAAATAATCGGTGTAACGCGGATCGTTCGGTTCAATACCCGCTGACCATTGGATCTGATCCGCGCGGCGGAAGGTGTTGTTGATCCGATCGACCACAGCCGGAACGGAGTTGGCCGGGTAGAGCGATTGATCCGGATACATACTGGAGGCCAGGTTCGCATCTGCCGCCACCTGCCAGCCCGACAGATAAATCGCTTCGATGCCTGCTTTTGCCTGTTGCAATGCCTGCCCGCCAGTCAGTGCGCCAAGGCTGTTGATATAGCCTTTTTTCGCCTCACCATGCAGCAGACGCCACATTTTCGCTGCGCCCATCTGCGCCAGCGTGCATTCCGGGTTCACCGAGCCACGTAATTTCACCACCTCTTCCGCGCTATAAGGACGCGTGATGCCTTCCCAGCGAGGGTTAGTCCATTCTTTTTTCAGTTCTTCTATTTGTTGGGTACGGGTTTTCATGTGCAGATGCTCCATATTCTCGTCCTGGCTTTCCAGGCGTTATTGGTGAAAGCAGTTTGGTCACGGAGCCGCGCAAAAACCGGAGCGTACTTAGCGTACATGAGGATTTTGAGCGGCTTCCCGGGGCCAAAATGGCGAACAAAATAGCCTGGGCGCTAAGCCAGCAGGCGATAGCCTGGCAACGTCAGGAAATCGATTAACTCATCAGAGGTGGTGATCTGCTCCATCAGGCGGGCAGCATCATCGAAACGTCCGCTACTAAAGCGGTGTTCGCCCAACTCTTCCTGAATCACCAGCATCTCTTCGGCCAGCATTTGACGGAACAGGGCCTTCGTGACCGGTTTGCCATTGCTGAGCGTTTTCTCGTGATGGATCCACTGCCAGATTGAGGTACGCGAGATTTCAGCCGTTGCCGCATCTTCCATCAGACCGTAAATCGGTACACAGCCGTTGCCGGAGATCCACGCTTCGATGTACTGAACGGCCACGCGGATATTGGCGCGCATCCCCTCTTCTGTGCGTTCGCCATCGCAGGCCGCCAGTAGCTGATCTGCCGTAGTGGGGGCGTCGCTCTCACGCGTAACTGCCAGTTGGTTTTTGTTTTCACCCAGTACCTCGTTAAAGACAGCCATGGCCGTATCCGCCAGGCCCGGATGCGCAATCCACGTACCGTCATGGCCGTTGTTGGCTTCCAGCAATTTGTCCGCTTTTACTTTATTGAGTACCTGGTTGTTGCGTTCAGCATCTTTACTGGGAATAAAGGCCGCCATGCCGCCCATGGCGAACGCGCCACGGCGATGGCAGGTTTTAATCAGCAGCCGTGAATAGGCGCTCAGGAACGGTTTATCCATCGTTACCACCTGACGATCGGGTAGCACACGATCCGGGTGGTTTTTCAATGTCTTGATATAACTAAAGATGTAATCCCAACGGCCACAGTTCAGACCAACAATATGGTCACGCAGCGCATACAGGATTTCATCCATCTGGAAGACGGCAGGCAGCGTCTCGATCAGCAAGGTGGCCTTGATGGTACCGCGCGGCAGGTCGAAGCGATCTTCGGCATAACAGAAGACTTCACTCCACCATGCCGCTTCCTGCCATGCCTGGGTCTTCGGCAGATAAAAGTAAGGACCGCTGCCTTTTGCCAGCAACGCTTTATGGTTGTGGAAGAAATAGAGCGCAAAGTCGAAGAGGCTGCCAGGGATAGCTTCGCCGCGCCAGGTCACGTGTTTTTCTGGCAGATGCAAGCCACGGACGCGACAAATCAGTACCGCCGGATCGGGCTTGAGCTGGTAGATTTTCCCGGCCTCATTGGTGTAGCTGATGGTGCCATTCACCGCATCACGCAAGTTAATTTGCCCATCGATCACTTTATCCCAGTCCGGTGAAAGGGAGTCTTCGAAATCCGCCATGAAGACTTTCACGTTGGCATTGAGCGCATTGATCACCATTTTGCGTTCAACGGGTCCGGTGATCTCAACACGGCGATCCTGCAAATCTTCCGGGATACCACGAATAGTCCAGTCGCCCTCGCGAATGGAATTAGTTTCCGAAATAAAATCAGGCAGCTTGCCGTTGTCGATATCCTGCTGCTGTTGCATACGCGCAGCCAGTAGCTTATTGCGTTGTGGCGTAAAGCGTGTCACCAGCTCCGTAAGGAATTCGACCGCTTCCGGGGTCAGAATTTGCTTTTCCATTTCGCCATAAGGCTTGTTAAAAGCCAACTCACCTGTCGTCGTTGCCTGTTGTGTCATTGCGCTGCTCCTCATCATCGTTGATCCGCGTACACTCCCCAACGCGAACGAAAGATCGTTGTATGGTTTTCGTTCAGCACAATTAAGACTACTCATTTAATTTTCAAAATCAAAAACAATTTCCATTTTAATTTAAAAAACAACTTAACTATTTGATAACAATGAATTTAAAATTTAATTACTTGTTGGAGGGAATTTCAGGCATGAAAAAGGCACCCGAAGGTGCCTGAAATGGTGAGCTGAAACGCTTTAGGATCGTGCTGAAACGTTAATCAAGCGTTGGGTTCATATGGCTCAGGTCGAACGGCGTAATCTGGTACACGTAGTAGTTCAGCCAGTTGGTAAACAATAGATTTCCATGGCTACGCCATGTCGCATGTGGCTTGTTCCGGGGATCGTCGTTCGGGAAATAGTTATACGGGATTTCAGGTGACAGCCCGGCCTCAACATCACGGAAATACTCACCTGCCAGAGTATTAGCGTCGTACTCAGGATGGCCGGTAACAAAGGCGATACGCTTATCTTTGCTGGCGAACAGATAGGCATCGCCCTGATCGCTTTCAGCCAGGATTTCCAGGTCGGTATAGTCACGAATCAGTGCCGCCGGGAAATCGGCATAGCGTGAGTGCGGCGCGAGGAACGTATCATCAAAACCACGAGTCAGCAGAGCATGTGGATATAAAATGTGGTGCTCATAGACGCCGGACAGCTTTTCACTGCGGGTTTGCTTAGGAATACCGTAAAGGATGTTCAGTGCGGCTTGTACCGCCCAACAGACAAACAACGTGGAGGTGACATGGTCTTTTGCCCACTCCAGTACCTGTTTGATCTGCGGCCAGTAGGCAACATCGTTAAATTCAACCAGACCCAATGGCGCACCGGTTACAATCAAGCCATCGAAGTTCTCTTCGCTGATTTCATCAAAGTTACAGTAGAAGTTGTTGAGGTGTTCCACTGGCGTATTGCGTGATTCACGTGCGTCAATGCGCAGTAGCTTGATATCCACCTGCAGTGGCGAGTTGGAGAGTAACCGCAGAAATTGGTTCTCTGTCTCGATCTTCTTTGGCATCAGGTTGAGGATAAGTACCTTGAGCGGACGAATTTCCTGACCTGTAGCACGCGATGTCGTCATCACAAAGACGTTTTCATCACGCAAGAAATTGACGGCTGGTAGCTCGTCCTGCACCCGAATCGGCATAACTTATATCCTCACTGCATACGTTTAAACGTTTAGACATCCAGATAGCTGACAATACCCAGGAATGAGCGAGTTGTCGAGTCTGCATGTAGAAGGTGAGAAAGTTTCACGAAAGTGTTTGCGTTAGAATATAAGCGCGCATAACAGGAGACAATATGGTTATTAGTATTCGTCGTTCACGACCTGAGGAAGGAGAGAAGCTGATCGCTATCTGGTGCCGCTCGGTCGATGCGACACATGATTTTTTGTCCAGAGACTATCGGGCAGAACTGGAGGAGCAGGTGAGTGCATTTTTACCGACAGCGCCGCTTTGGGTTGCCGTCAATAAACAGGATGAACCCGTTGGGTTTATGCTACTCACCGATAAGCATATGGATGCACTGTTTATTGATCCTGACGTTCGCGGCAGCGGCGTAGGGAAACGACTGGTTGAACACGCTCTGTTGTTGGCTCCCAACTTAACGACCAACGTTAATGAGCAAAACGAGCAGGCCATTGGGTTCTACCTTAAGCTGGGATTTATGGTAACCGGACGAAGCGAAAAGGATGATTCCGGCAGGCCATATCCACTGCTGCATTTACGCTATCAACAGTAATGTTTACCGCTTAACTCTTTTTTACCGCTTCGCGATCAGCGCCATCACAGCGTCATCGCTCAGGGGTGTTGATTGCGCGTGCGTTATCAAGCGGCGATAACGCATTCGCGTCGCACCTGCGACGACTTCCTGCAGGATACGCTCTTCGACCTGCGATAATCCGCCCTCATTCATTTCCAGCGCGCTGATAACAATGTCAAAGCGGTCTGTGCGCAGCAGTTTCCTGAGCCATGAACGGGGTCGGATCTGTTCGATAAGGTCCCACAGAACTTTTTCGGCCTTGAAAAAATCAGCGATAAGCAGGCGTTGATTACTAAAGGCACTGCTTCCTGATACATCCTGCTTACGCTCAATGTTGCGAACGGTGATTTGATTTTTGCGAACCTGGATATAAAGAACAGACATGAAAAATTCCTTTTATCATGCGAAGAAAACGCAAAAAGCCCATCCGTGAGGATGGGCTTCTTACTTGTCTGATGCCTGGCAGTTCCCTACTCTCACATGGGGAGACCCCACACTACCATCGGCGCTACGGCGTTTCACTTCTGAGTTCGGCATGGGGTCAGGTGGGACCACCGCGCTAAAGCCGCCAGGCAAATTCTTTGTGCTCGTCCTGTGTCTTTTGCGCTCATACTGCGTTGGCTGCTCTTGCGAACGTCAGTCACATACTCATGTATGCTCCTTCCGTCGCTGCGTTTGCCGCCTTGTCTCAGCGCAAAATCCTTCGGACTCTGAATCTAAGCTGAAATTGTTGTCTTCTCAAATCCGCCAAAACATCTTCGGCGTTGTAAGGTTAAGCCTCACGGTTCATTAGTACCGGTTAGCTCAACGCATCGCTGCGCTTACACACCCGGCCTATCAACGTCATCGTCTTCAACGTTCCTTTAGTGGACTTAAAGTCCAAGGGAAGACTCATCTCGGGGCAAGTTTCGTGCTTAGATGCTTTCAGCACTTATCTCTTCCGCATGTAGCTACCGGGCAGTGCCATTGGCATGACAACCCGAACACCAGTGATGCGTCCACTCCGGTCCTCTCGTACTAGGAGCAGCCCCCCTCAATCTTCCAGCGCCCACGGCAGATAGGGACCGAACTGTCTCACGACGTTCTAAACCCAGCTCGCGTACCACTTTAAATGGCGAACAGCCATACCCTTGGGACCTACTTCAGCCCCAGGATGTGATGAGCCGACATCGAGGTGCCAAACACCGCCGTCGATATGAACTCTTGGGCGGTATCAGCCTGTTATCCCCGGAGTACCTTTTATCCGTTGAGCGATGGCCCTTCCATTCAGAACCACCGGATCACTATGACCTGCTTTCGCACCTGCTCGCGCCGTCACGCTCGCAGTCAAGCTGGCTTATGCCATTGCACTAACCTCCTGATGTCCGACCAGGATTAGCCAACCTTCGTGCTCCTCCGTTACTCTTTGGGAGGAGACCGCCCCAGTCAAACTACCCACCAGACACTGTCCGCAACCCGGGTAACGGGTCCACGTTAGAACATCAAACATTAAAGGGTGGTATTTCAAGGTTGGCTCCATGCAGACTGGCGTCCACACTTCAAAGCCTCCCACCTATCCTACACATCAAGGCTCAATGTTCAGTGTCAAGCTATAGTAAAGGTTCACGGGGTCTTTCCGTCTTGCCGCGGGTACACTGCATCTTCACAGCGAGTTCAATTTCACTGAGTCTCGGGTGGAGACAGCCTGGCCATCATTACGCCATTCGTGCAGGTCGGAACTTACCCGACAAGGAATTTCGCTACCTTAGGACCGTTATAGTTACGGCCGCCGTTTACCGGGGCTTCGATCAAGAGCTTCTCCTTACGGATAACCCCATCAATTAACCTTCCGGCACCGGGCAGGCGTCACACCGTATACGTCCACTTTCGTGTTTGCACAGTGCTGTGTTTTTAATAAACAGTTGCAGCCAGCTGGTATCTTCGACTGATTTCAGCTCCACCCGCAGGGGCTTCACCTACATATCAGCGTGCCTTCTCCCGAAGTTACGGCACCATTTTGCCTAGTTCCTTCACCCGAGTTCTCTCAAGCGCCTTGGTATTCTCTACCTGACCACCTGTGTCGGTTTGGGGTACGATTTCGTGTTACCTGATGCTTAGAGGCTTTTCCTGGAAGCAGGGCATTTGTTACTTCATCACCGTAGTGACTCGTCATCACACCTCAGCCTTGGTTATCCGGATTTGCCTGGATAACCAGCCTACATGCTTAAACCGGGACAACCGTCGCCCGGCTAACATAGCCTTCTCCGTCCCCCCTTCGCAGTAACACCAAGTACAGGAATATTAACCTGTTTCCCATCGACTACGCCTTTCGGCCTCGCCTTAGGGGTCGACTCACCCTGCCCCGATTAACGTTGGACAGGAACCCTTGGTCTTCCGGCGAGCGGGCTTTTCACCCGCTTTATCGTTACTTATGTCAGCATTCGCACTTCTGATACCTCCAGCATGCCTCACAGCACACCTTCGCAGGCTTACAGAACGCTCCCCTACCCAACAACGCATAAGCGTCGCTGCCGCAGCTTCGGTGCATGGTTTAGCCCCGTTACATCTTCCGCGCAGGCCGACTCGACCAGTGAGCTATTACGCTTTCTTTAAATGATGGCTGCTTCTAAGCCAACATCCTGGCTGTCTGTGCCTTCCCACATCGTTTCCCACTTAACCATGACTTTGGGACCTTAGCTGGCGGTCTGGGTTGTTTCCCTCTTCACGACGGACGTTAGCACCCGCCGTGTGTCTCCCGTGATAACATTCTCCGGTATTCGTAGTTTGCATCGGGTTGGTAAGCCGGGATGGCCCCCTAGCCGAAACAGTGCTCTACCCCCGGAGATGAATTCACGAGGCGCTACCTAAATAGCTTTCGGGGAGAACCAGCTATCTCCCGGTTTGATTGGCCTTTCACCCCCAGCCACAAGTCATCCGCTAATTTTTCAACATTAGTCGGTTCGGTCCTCCAGTTAGTGTTACCCAACCTTCAACCTGCCCATGGCTAGATCACCGGGTTTCGGGTCTATACCCTGCAACTTAACGCCCAGTTAAGACTCGGTTTCCCTTCGGCTCCCCTATACGGTTAACCTTGCTACAGAATATAAGTCGCTGACCCATTATACAAAAGGTACGCAGTCACACCACGAAGGTGCTCCCACTGCTTGTACGTACACGGTTTCAGGTTCTTTTTCACTCCCCTCGCCGGGGTTCTTTTCGCCTTTCCCTCACGGTACTGGTTCACTATCGGTCAGTCAGGAGTATTTAGCCTTGGAGGATGGTCCCCCCATATTCAGACAGGATACCACGTGTCCCGCCCTACTCATCGAGCTCACAGCCTGTGTGCTTTCGTGTACGGGGCTGTCACCCTGTATCGCGCGACTTTCCAGACGCTTCCACTAACACACAAGCTGATTCAGGCTCTGGGCTGCTCCCCGTTCGCTCGCCGCTACTGGGGGAATCTCGGTTGATTTCTTTTCCTCGGGGTACTTAGATGTTTCAGTTCCCCCGGTTCGCCTCGTTTGACTATGTATTCATCAAACGATAGTGCAACGGATTGCACTGGGTTTCCCCATTCGGACATCGCCGGGTCAAAGGTTCATATCACCTCGCCGGCGCTTTTCGCAGATTAGCACGTCCTTCATCGCCTCTGACTGCCAGGGCATCCACCGTGTACGCTTAGTCGCTTAACCTCACAACCCGAAGATGTTTCACTTCTGATTGCGATAATTTGAGAGACTCGAACACACATGAGCTGTGTGTCGTTTCAATTTTCAGCTTGATCCAGATTTTTAAAGAGCAAATATCTCAAACATGACTCGTAAGTCAGTTTTGAGATATCGGTGGCAACGCCTTTCACACATTACCGCGCAAGTGGCGTCCCCTAGGGGATTCGAACCCCTGTTACCGCCGTGAAAGGGCGGTGTCCTGGGCCTCTAGACGAAGGGGACACTGAAGTCTCACTCGCAAGACGCCTTGCTTTTTACTTTTCATCAGACAATCTGTGTGGACACTACAAAGGCAGGTTCTTTAAGGTAAGGAGGTGATCCAACCGCAGGTTCCCCTACGGTTACCTTGTTACGACTTCACCCCAGTCATGAATCACAAAGTGGTAAGCGCCCTCCCGAAGGTTAAGCTACCTACTTCTTTTGCAACCCACTCCCATGGTGTGACGGGCGGTGTGTACAAGGCCCGGGAACGTATTCACCGTGGCATTCTGATCCACGATTACTAGCGATTCCGACTTCATGGAGTCGAGTTGCAGACTCCAATCCGGACTACGACATACTTTATGAGGTCCGCTTGCTCTCGCGAGGTCGCTTCTCTTTGTATATGCCATTGTAGCACGTGTGTAGCCCTGGTCGTAAGGGCCATGATGACTTGACGTCATCCCCACCTTCCTCCAGTTTATCACTGGCAGTCTCCTTTGAGTTCCCGGCCGGACCGCTGGCAACAAAGGATAAGGGTTGCGCTCGTTGCGGGACTTAACCCAACATTTCACAACACGAGCTGACGACAGCCATGCAGCACCTGTCTCACGGCTCCCGAAGGCACTAAGGCATCTCTGCCGAATTCCGTGGATGTCAAGACCAGGTAAGGTTCTTCGCGTTGCATCGAATTAAACCACATGCTCCACCGCTTGTGCGGGCCCCCGTCAATTCATTTGAGTTTTAACCTTGCGGCCGTACTCCCCAGGCGGTCGACTTAACGCGTTAGCTCCGGAAGCCACGCCTCAAGGGCACAACCTCCAAGTCGACATCGTTTACGGCGTGGACTACCAGGGTATCTAATCCTGTTTGCTCCCCACGCTTTCGCACCTGAGCGTCAGTCTTTGTCCAGGGGGCCGCCTTCGCCACCGGTATTCCTCCAGATCTCTACGCATTTCACCGCTACACCTGGAATTCTACCCCCCTCTACAAGACTCAAGCCTGCCAGTTTCGAATGCAGTTCCCAGGTTGAGCCCGGGGATTTCACATCCGACTTGACAGACCGCCTGCGTGCGCTTTACGCCCAGTAATTCCGATTAACGCTTGCACCCTCCGTATTACCGCGGCTGCTGGCACGGAGTTAGCCGGTGCTTCTTCTGCGGGTAACGTCAATCGCTGCGGTTATTAACCACAACGCCTTCCTCCCCGCTGAAAGTACTTTACAACCCGAAGGCCTTCTTCATACACGCGGCATGGCTGCATCAGGCTTGCGCCCATTGTGCAATATTCCCCACTGCTGCCTCCCGTAGGAGTCTGGACCGTGTCTCAGTTCCAGTGTGGCTGGTCATCCTCTCAGACCAGCTAGGGATCGTCGCCTTGGTGAGCCATTACCTCACCAACAAGCTAATCCCATCTGGGCACATCCGATGGCAAGAGGCCCGAAGGTCCCCCTCTTTGGTCTTGCGACATTATGCGGTATTAGCTACCGTTTCCAGTAGTTATCCCCCTCCATCGGGCAGTTTCCCAGACATTACTCACCCGTCCGCCACTCGTCACCCGAGAGCAAGCTCTCTGTGCTACCGTTCGACTTGCATGTGTTAGGCCTGCCGCCAGCGTTCAATCTGAGCCATGATCAAACTCTTCAATTTAAAAGTTTGATGCTCGTAGAATTAAACTTCGTAATGAATTACGTGTTCACTCTATGAGACTTGGTATTCATTTATCGTCCGGGGACGTTAAGAATCCATGTCACTTTGAGTGCCCACACAGATTGTCTGATAAATTGTTAAAGAGCAGTGCAACGCGGCTTTCGCTCACCGTTGCGAGGTGGCGTATATTACGCTTTCCTCTTTCAGAGTCAACCCGTTATTTCAGGATTTTTCTCTTCAACCGACCCGGCTGTTTGTGTGAAGTGATTCACATCCGCCGTGTCGATGGAGGCGCATTATAGGGAGTTCTCCGCAGGCCGCAATAGAAAAATTGCAGAAAAATGACTGACTGCTGCATTCCACAGCAAAAGCGCGCCTTATACCCTTTTGCACACAGACTTATCCACAATGCTGCGAAAAAGTGAAAATTCGCGAGCGTTGCGCAAACGTTTTCGTTAAAATGCCCCCGCTAAAACAAGGATGCCCCGTAAGGGGCGTTAGCTGAGTTTTTGATGAAAATTCAGCTAACGCTCTCTGTAATCGTCAAATCCAGGGGATTTACCATGCAACAACGTCGTCCAATCCGCCGCGCGCTGCTCAGTGTTTCTGACAAAGCCGGTATCGTCGAATTCGCCCAGGCACTTTCTGCACGCGGTGTGGAACTGCTATCTACAGGGGGCACTGCCCGTCTGTTAGCTGATAAAGGCCTGCCGGTGACCGAAGTTTCCGATTACACCGGTTTCCCGGAAATGATGGATGGACGCGTTAAGACTCTGCATCCGAAAGTGCATGGTGGGATCCTTGGCCGTCGCGGTCAGGATGATGCCATCATGGCTGAGCACAGCATCTCTCCTATTGATATGGTCGTTGTTAACCTTTATCCGTTTGCCCAGACCGTGGCCCGCGAAGGCTGTTCCCTGGAAGATGCGGTAGAGAATATCGATATCGGCGGCCCGACTATGGTGCGCTCGGCGGCGAAGAATCATAAAGACGTCGCCATCGTTGTAAAGAGCAGCGACTACGATGCCATTATTAAAGAGATGGATGCCAACGAAGGCTCCCTGACCCTCGACACCCGCTTCGACCTCGCCATTAAAGCCTTTGAACACACCGCCGCTTACGACAGCATGATCGCCAATTACTTTGGCAGCATGGTGCCGGCCTATCACGGCGAGACAAAAGAAGCCGCCGGCCGCTTCCCGCGCACTCTGAACCTGAACTTCATTAAGAAGCAGGATATGCGCTACGGCGAAAACAGCCACCAGCAGGCAGCCTTCTATATAGAAGAAGAGATCAAAGAAGCTTCTGTTGCGACCGCGCAGCAAGTTCAGGGCAAAGCGCTTTCCTATAACAATATCGCCGATACCGATGCTGCACTGGAATGTGTGAAAGAGTTCAGCGAACCGGCCTGCGTTATCGTTAAACACGCTAACCCATGCGGCGTAGCGGTCAGTTCCTCTATTCTGGATGCTTACGATCGCGCTTATAAAACCGACCCGACTTCCGCGTTCGGCGGTATCATCGCCTTTAACCGCGAACTGGATGCGCAGACCGCGCAGGCCATTATCTCCCGCCAGTTTGTAGAAGTGATCATTGCACCGTCTGCGACTGAAGAAGCCCTGAAGATCACTGCCGCGAAACAGAACGTCCGCGTGCTGACCTGTGGTGAGTGGACCGCACGCGTCCCGGGTCTTGATTTCAAACGCGTTAACGGCGGCCTGCTGGTTCAGGACCGCGATCTGGGTATGGTGACCGAAGGCGAACTGCGTGTTGTTTCCAAACGCCAGCCGACCGAACAGGAACTGCGTGACGCGCTGTTCTGCTGGAAGGTCGCGAAGTTCGTGAAATCCAACGCCATCGTCTACGCCAAAGAGAACATGACCATCGGGATCGGCGCAGGCCAGATGAGCCGCGTTTACTCTGCGAAAATTGCCGGGATTAAAGCAGGCGACGAAAGTCTGGAAGTGAATGGCTCCGCCATGGCGTCTGACGCCTTCTTCCCGTTCCGTGATGGTATCGACGCGGCCGCAGCCGTAGGCATCACCTGCGTGATCCAGCCTGGCGGCTCTATCCGCGACGACGAAGTCATTGCCGCAGCCGACGAACACGGTATCGCGATGATCTTCACCGACATGCGTCATTTCCGCCATTAATCCACGGAGCAGAAAATGAAAGTATTAGTGATTGGCAACGGCGGGCGCGAGCACGCCCTGGCGTGGAAAGCGGCACAGTCACCGCTGGTCGACACCGTTTTCGTCGCACCGGGCAACGCAGGCACAGCGCTGGAACCCACGCTGCAAAACGTCGCCATTGGCGTAACCGATATTCCGGCGCTGCTGAGTTTTGCTCAGAGCGAGAAGATTGATCTGACCATCGTTGGCCCGGAAGCGCCACTAGTGATTGGCGTTGTGGATGCGTTCCGTGCCGCAGGGCTGAAAATCTTCGGCCCAACCGAAGGCGCGGCTCAACTGGAAGGCTCTAAAGCCTTCACCAAAGATTTCCTCGCGCGTCATAACATTCCGACAGCGGAATACCAGAACTTCACCGAAGTCGAGCCAGCGCTGGCGTACCTGCGTGAGAAAGGTGCGCCGATCGTCATCAAGGCCGACGGCCTGGCCGCCGGCAAGGGCGTGATTGTCGCCATGACGCTGGAAGAAGCGGAAGCGGCCGTTCACGACATGCTGGCAGGCAACGCCTTTGGCGACGCAGGCCACCGTATCGTTATCGAAGAGTTCCTCGACGGTGAAGAAGCCAGCTTTATCGTGATGGTTGACGGTGAGCATGTGCTGCCTATGGCGACCAGCCAGGATCATAAACGCGTCGGTGATGGCGATACCGGTCCGAACACGGGCGGTATGGGCGCTTATTCCCCCGCTCCGGTGGTGACGGATGAAGTCCACCAGCGCACCATGGAGCGTATCATTTGGCCAACCGTTAAAGGTATGGCCGCCGAAGGGAATACCTATACCGGCTTCCTGTATGCCGGTCTGATGATCGACAAGCAGGGTAACCCGAAGGTTATCGAGTTCAACTGCCGCTTCGGTGATCCGGAAACCCAGCCGATCATGCTGCGCATGAAATCCGATCTGGTGGATCTGTGTCTCGCAGCCTGCGATGGCAAGCTGGATGAGAAAACCTCCGATTGGGATGAGCGCGCGTCTCTTGGTGTCGTTGTTGCGGCGGGTGGTTATCCGGGTAATTACAACACCGGGGACGAGATCCACGGACTGCCGCTGCAAGAAGTGGCGGATGGCAAAGTCTTCCACGCCGGCACAAAGCTTTCCGACGATGACCGCGTTCTCACCAACGGCGGTCGCGTACTGTGCGCGACTGCGCTGGGCCACACCGTTGCCGAAGCACAAAAGCGTGCATACGCCTTAATGGAAAATATCCAGTGGGAAGGTAGCTTTAGCCGTAAAGATATCGGTTATCGCGCAATTGCCCGCGAGCAAAACAGCTAACGGCTGAGCTTTGCCAGCAGCGTTTTGCGCGTAATGCCCAACTGACGGGCGGCTTCTGTTTTGTTGCCGCCCGTTTTTTCGAGCGCAGCGAGGATCGCTTCTTTCTCTACATCGACCAGCGGCTGAATAACATCATCGCCGTGTGGCGCGTTCGCAATCGGCGTACCGACAATCGCCAGCGGCAGCTCGCGCTCAGAAATAAACTCTCCGGTCAGCAAGACCACCGCCCGTTCAATCGCATTCTCCAGCTCACGAATATTGCCCGGCCATGCGTAGTGAATCAGCAAGTCCATCGCCTGCGGCGTAAATCCCTGTATCGCTTTACGGTTACGCTCGGCGTAACGTTGCAGGAAATAACGCGCCAGCGGAGGGATATCTTCCCTGCGTTGACGCAGCGGCGGCATGTCGATAGTCACGACGTTCAGGCGGTAGTAGAGATCCTGACGAAAACGCCCGGCGCTAACCTCCCCGGCTAAATCCCGGTGGGTGGCGGCAATCAGCCGTACGTCAACCGAAAGGGTCTGGTTGCTGCCCACGCGCTGCACTTCGCGCTCCTGAATCGCCCGCAGCAGACAGAGACGCTAAGCCAAAAACTGGACCAACAGCGAGTCAAGTTTGATATCGCCTTAGCACAGGCAGGGATTCCTCACGGTGAAGGCATGGGACGCGGAAGTTGTGGCGGAGGCCGCGACCATATGGGAATGAATCACGGGTAAAACTTAGAAACTTTTCTCAGTTGGCTGCCAGGTACAAAAATCCTCATTGGCCACCAGCAGCAACTGAGATCCTTCGGGACCTTCCAGCCACGCTACGCTCACTTCCGCCGATGAATGATTCTGCCGACGCTCTATATGGCTGATAGCCAGGGAATCGAGGTCGGGTTTGATGGTTTGACCTTCGCATGTTGTAACGGAACCATTGGCATGCCAACGGCCCTGGCGCAGCACTACACGCCCCAGGCGCAATGCGTCACTGGTCTGCCGAAGCTGGTTCGCACGATAACGGTAGAGCGCGACCTGATCGCTGGAAAGCTGCTCTTTCTGACCATTGACTTCACGCTGCATGAAACTCAGCTCACCGTGGTCATCAAAGCGCACACGGATGTGTTCCGGTGTTTTACCGTAGATATTGAGTTCAATCAGCCGAAGCTCATCGCCCTGCCAGCGGTATTCACTTAAAGAGGTATTCCCGTTGTGCCACGGGCTAAAAGCGGCGAGAAGATGGGTCTCGCTGTCTGAATCTTTGCGCCAAAGGCGCTCTGCTCCCTGGTCCCCGGCATAGCCGCTGGCGGTGAAGGGGGGAAGTGAGGAGTTGTGGCTACAGGCAGTTAATAACAGCACGCCCGCCAGCACCTGTGATCGGCGCCAGAAAGACAAAAGGGGCCGCAAAGCCCCTTCGATAAAACTGTTCACTGCCACGCCTGTCTTACTTAACAGAGTCTTTCAGTGCTTTACCAGAAACAAACGCCGGTACGTTAGCTGCGGCGATTTTGATTTCTTTACCGGTCTGCGGATTGCGGCCAGTACGCTCAGCGCGGTGGTTCACTTTGAAGGTACCGAAACCAACCAGTTGTACAGCATCGCCTTCTTTCAGAGACTCAGTAATCGCAGCCAGGGTGGATTCCAGAGCAGCTTTCGCTTGCGCTTTAGACAGATCAGCCTTGTCTGCAATTACATCAATCAGTTGAGTCTTGTTCATAAGTTATCCTTTCAATGTGTTTATCGCTTGCTAAGCATCGAGTGCGACGGAAATGCCAGAAAAGCACTCTCCTGCATACACGCACCGATAGCCACTTTTTTTCGCCCCCCAAATGTAGACCAGACGGGGGTGCGAAGGGAAGCCTCCCAGGACGACAAAACAGGCGTTAAATCACGTTTTGTTGTCTCATTGCTGCAAATTTATACCGATATTACTGTCCCCGGCCTCACGCAGGTCTGCGCGCAGGCCTTTGATCAGTTCAATATCGCGTTCTTCACAAGCAGCCAAAAGGCGGAAAATCTCCCATTGAATGTCCCATTCCTGCTCCACCGCTGGGTTTTCTTTGAGCTCTTCGTCGGTCATTTCGCGACCTGCGTGAGTCATTTCCAGCATCGCAACGGTGGTAATAGATGTCTTGCTGACCTCAATCGCGTACTCTGTCGATTCACCGCTCAGGAGAGCATGAATAAGATCGCTTAGCGCCACACAAGCATCAATCGCCGGGTAGACACCGTACATATCGTAGTCGTCAGCCGAAGGAATTGCCTCTTCCAGCTTCTCAAGCTGGTTATCGAAATTCACCTTTGCATCTTTTACCGTCAGCGTTTCCCACACCAAATCGAGAATGCGGCGATAAAGCTGCGGGTCGCCAAACTCCGTTTCCTGGCAGAACATGGCGTAATTGGGATACATGCGCTCGCAAAGAGAGGCCATAAAGGTGACGTGCTGCCACGTTGCCAGCTTCTCCAGACGCAGGTGAATCGGGTTTTGTAACATGATAGGTTCTCTGATGCAGAAATTAGCGGCAGTGTACCTGAATCAACGCTGGATTTCCTGCCAACGCGCGAATGCAGGGCGGCCCGATGCGACAGCGTCGGCCCAACGGGTCGGTTCAGGCAGCCGATAGCCTTTCATGCAACGCTGCACCCAGGCCAGCGCGGTATCCGTGCTCACCCGATGCCCTGTCGCCACGAAGAGAGGGTTACAGCGCGCCTTACTGCGCCAGACCCATGCCAGTTGCTCGCCTTTGTCCATCAGCGGCGCCAGGGCGCCCGGTTCGTCAGAGAGTGGCTCAAACTTACCGCACAGCCGTTTTTTCGCCACGCCAATGGTTGGCACATCCACCAGCAGACCAAAGTGGCTGGCAACCCCCAGACGACGGGGATGCGATATTCCATGGCCATCGACAAATAGCAGATCCGGTTTTTGTGAAAGTTGCTCCCACGCCGCAAGCAGCGCGGGATATTCACGAAAAGAGAGAAAGCCGGGGATATAAGGCATCGTGGTCGCAATACGCGCCACTTTATACTCAACCAGTTCCAGTTCAGGCCAGGTCAACAGCACCATCGCGGCACGCGTCACTTCGCCGCCTTGCTCAAACCCTACATCCGCACCGCCGATCAGAGCGGGAGGATCTTTTTCCAGACGATCCTCACGGGAAACAGAAGAGGCCAGTTCAATTTGTTGAGCGCGTAGCGACGCGAGATCCATAACGACTCCTTACTTGTGATACCGGGCTGAGAGTCTGTGCACCGCCTCCACAAATACGCCAGCATGTTCTGGCGGCACATCCTGATGGATGCCGTGACCGAGGTTGAACACATGCCCTTCACCCTGACCGAAACCAGCAAGTATAGACGCCACTTCGTCTTCGATGCGGGCAGGTGCGGCATAAAGCATCGAGGGATCCATGTTGCCCTGCAGCGCCACTTTGTGGCCGACACGGCGTCGTGCATCGCTGATATCTGTCGTCCAGTCGAGACCCAGAGCGTCACAGCCCGTCTCCGCCATCGCTTCCAGCCACTGCCCACCGCCTTTGGTAAACAGCGTCACCGGTACGCGTTTGCCATCGTTTTCGCGCAGCAGGCCATCGACGATTTTATGCATGTAATAGAGCGAGAACTGCTTGTAATCGCGCCCGGTCAGCACACCGCCCCAGGTGTCGAAAATCATCACCGATTGCGCACCGGCTTTGATCTGCGCGTTGAGGTACAGGGTGACGCTGCTGGCCAGCTTATCAAGCAACAAATGCAGCGTTTGCGGTTCGGCGTACATCATCTTTTTAATGACGGTAAAGGCTTTACTGCTGCCGCCTTCCACCATATAGGTCGCCAGCGTCCACGGACTGCCAGAGAAGCCAATTAGCGGCACTTCACCTTTCAGTTCACGGCGAATGGTACGCACGGCGTTCATGACGTAGCCCAGTTCCTGCTCCGGGTCCGGCACGGGCAGTTTTTCAACATCCGCACGACAGGTAATGGGAGAGGTAAAACGTGGGCCTTCGCCCGCCTCGAAATAGAGCCCTAATCCCATTGCGTCCGGGATGGTCAGGATGTCGGAAAAAAGAATGGCCGCATCCAGCTTGTAGCGACGCAAAGGCTGAAGGGTGACTTCGCACGCCAGTTCGGCATTTTTGCACAGCGACATAAAATCACCCGCCTGTGCGCGCGTCGCTTTGTACTCCGGGAGATAGCGACCAGCCTGACGCATCATCCATACTGGCGTCACATCCACGGGCTGGCGCAGAAGTGCGCGAAGGTAGCGATCGTTTTTTAATTCGGTCATGTTTACAGTTCCTTATTGCGTCAGCCCGCCAGTGTAACACTACTCGTTCTTTACTCGTATTCTGCCCGGCACTGCGCCACCGTATCTTCAATCAAACGACGGGCAACAGTACCAGGCGGAGGCAGCAGAGGCAGGTCATCGAAGCGGTACCAGCCCGCATCCAGCAACTCTTTAGGATCGATAACAATCTCCCCGCTGTCATATTCCGCCATAAAAGCCGTCATTAGCGATTGCGGGAAAGGCCAGGGCTGCGAGGTGATGTAACGCAGGTTTTTCACTTTGATGCCGCTCTCTTCCATCACTTCACGCGCGACGGCCTGTTCAAGCGTTTCGCCCACTTCGACGAAACCGGCCAGAACGGTGTAAATACCATTGCGATGACGGGTATGCTGAGCCAACAGAATTTTATCATCGCGGCGAATGGCAACGATAATGCAGGGCGCAATCTGCGGGTAATAACGTTCGCGGCAGTGGTCACATAACATGGCCCACTCTGTCTTGCTGGGGTGCATAGTATGTCCGCAATACCCACAAAACCTATGTGAGCGGTAAAACTCAGCCAGTTGAACGCCGCGCCCGGCCAGTTGAAACAATCCAGCATCCTGTTCAATCACCTGGCGGACAGTTCCCATCTCCTGCCGACGATTCTGGCGGATCATCCACACAGGTTCGCCTTCCCATTCGCCTATCTGGAGTGCGCTTTGCCCCACAAGATCGAAATTTCCTGCATTACCGAGTGGTAATTCTCCCCCGGGCAACCATAATTTT
The DNA here is from genome assembly GCF_015167655.1 of Citrobacter sp. BDA59-3. Taxonomy (NCBI): domain Bacteria; kingdom Pseudomonadati; phylum Pseudomonadota; class Gammaproteobacteria; order Enterobacterales; family Enterobacteriaceae; genus Citrobacter; species Citrobacter sp. BDA59-3. Next base: position 283,590 of record NZ_CP063427.1, on the reverse strand, counting down.
TGTTCATGGCTTACGATCCACCAGCCATGATCTGATGACTCGATAATACGATGCATTTGTTTGCACTACCTTAGCTTTACTGGCATGTTGTTAACATTATTATTACATTCGAGCGTTTTTTAATCTTAATATTGCGGAGTCAATTATGCTAAACCAGTTAGCAACCCTGGCGGAACGAATTGGAGGAAGTAACGAACTGGTCGACAACTGGCTGTATAACCGAAAACAGCTACTGGTTCATTACTACAACCTGGTTGGCATAACCCCTGGAAAAGGCTCGTACATGCAGCTGAATGAAAAAGCGCTGGACGAATTCTGTCATAACCTGGTTGAATACCTTTCCGCCGGTCATTTTAATATTTATGAACGGATTATCGGTGAAATGGAAGGGACCAGCCCACTTTTAGCCTCCACGCAGATTTACCCTCTCCTCGAAGCCAATACCCTGGAAATTATGGAGTACTACGACTCCAGCCTGGAAAATGCTATCGATGATGACAATTACGCTGAGTTTCAGCAGGCGCTGTCTGATATCGGCGAAGCGCTTGCAGCCCGCTTTTCGCTTGAAGACAAGCTGATCATACTGGCATACGACAACAATCTTAAAGATGGCGCCAACGACGCAAGTGGAATGGCGCGTCCTGCTTGAGTTCTTTCTGATTAACGCGTAGTTTAAAAAACAGTCCCCGTCTTCGGACGGGGTTTTTCTTGTCGGAGTGCCTATATTTCCACAAAAGCATTCGCGATGCCCTAAGAGGCGGCGCGAAGGATGAAGTGGAAAAGGCTGAGACCGTTAATTCGGGATCCGCGGAACCTGATCAGGTTAGAACCTGCGAAGGGAACAAGAGTAATCCATTCACATCAATCACCCTTGCGGTGATCTGTTGTTATTACTCCATCCGTCGTCTGACAAGCCATGTCCTTAACATTTGGAATGAGCTATGTCTGCAAATCAACTTACACGCCGTGAACAACGCGCCCAGGCGCAGCATTTTATCGACACGCTGGAAGGCACCGCTTTCCCGAACTCAAAACGTATCTACATCACCGGCTCACAGCCTGATATTCGTGTTCCGATGCGCGAAATCCAGCTTAGCCCGACGCTTATCGGCGGCTCGAAAGATAACCCTCAATACGAAGAAAACGAGGCGATTCCGGTCTATGACACGTCCGGTCCCTATGGCGACCCGAATGTGACTATCGACGTACAGCAGGGGCTGGCGAAACTGCGTCAGCCGTGGATCGATGCCCGCGACGATACCGAAAGACTGAGCGATCGTAGTTCGGTATACACCAAAGAGCGGCTTGCGGATGACGGCCTGAACGACCTGCGTTTTAGCGGCTTACTGACACCGAAACGGGCCAAAGCGGGCCAGCGTGTCACCCAGTTGCATTATGCGCGTCAGGGGATGGTGACCCCGGAGATGGAGTTTATCGCCATCCGTGAAAATATGGGCCGCGAGCGTATCCGCGGTGAGGTGTTGCGCCAGCAGCATCCTGGCCACGGCTTTGGCGCTAACCTGCCAGAAAATATCACCCCGGAATTTGTGCGCGACGAAGTGGCAGCCGGGCGCGCCATCATCCCCGCCAACATCAACCACCCGGAGTCGGAACCGATGATCATCGGCCGCAATTTCCTGGTGAAGGTTAATGCCAACATCGGCAACTCCGCGGTCACCTCCTCCATCGAGGAAGAGGTGGAAAAACTGGTGTGGTCAACCCGCTGGGGTGCCGATACGGTAATGGACCTGTCGACGGGCCGCTATATTCATGAAACCCGCGAGTGGATCCTGCGTAACAGCCCGGTGCCAATTGGTACTGTACCGATCTACCAGGCGCTGGAGAAGGTGAACGGCATCGCCGAAAACCTGACATGGGAAGCGTTCCGCGACACCCTGCTGGAGCAGGCTGAGCAAGGCGTGGACTATTTCACCATCCACGCGGGCGTGTTGCTACGCTACGTGCCGATGACCGCCAAACGCCTGACCGGCATCGTGTCACGCGGCGGTTCGATTATGGCGAAATGGTGCTTATCCCATCACAAAGAGAATTTCCTCTACGAGCACTTCCGCGAAATCTGCGAAATCTGCGCCGCCTATGATGTCTCACTGTCGCTGGGCGACGGCCTGCGTCCGGGCTCAATTCAGGATGCCAACGACGAAGCGCAATTCGCCGAGCTGCACACGCTGGGCGAGCTGACCAAAATTGCCTGGGAATACGATGTACAGGTGATGATTGAAGGTCCCGGCCACGTACCGATGCAGATGATCCGCCGCAATATGACCGAGGAGCTGGAGCGCTGCCACGAAGCGCCGTTCTATACCCTCGGCCCTTTGACCACCGATATCGCGCCGGGCTATGACCACTTCACCTCCGGGATTGGCGCGGCGATGATCGGCTGGTTCGGCTGCGCCATGCTCTGCTATGTCACGCCAAAAGAGCACCTCGGTTTGCCAAACAAAGAGGATGTGAAGCAAGGGCTGATTACCTACAAGATCGCCGCGCATGCCGCGGATCTCGCCAAAGGCCATCCCGGCGCGCAGATCCGCGATAACGCCATGTCCAAAGCACGTTTCGAATTCCGCTGGGAAGACCAGTTCAACCTGGCGCTCGACCCGTTCACCGCCCGTGCGTATCACGATGAAACCCTGCCGCAGGAGTCGGGCAAAGTCGCTCACTTCTGCTCCATGTGCGGGCCGAAATTCTGCTCAATGAAAATCAGCCAGGAAGTACGCGATTACGCCGCAGCCCAGACCATCGAAGTGGGGATGGCGGATATGTCAGAAAACTTCCGCGCCAAAGGCGGTGAAATCTATCTCAAAAAGGAGGAGGTCTGATGTATCAACCCGATTTCCCGAGAGTGCCCCTTCGCTTAGGCCTTTACCCGGTGGTGGACAGCGTGGCGTGGATTGAACGCCTGCTCGAAGCCGGCGTGCGCACCATCCAGTTGCGTATCAAAGATAAACGCGATGAAGAGGTTGAAGCCGACGTTGTAGCGGCCATTGCACTGGGGCGTCGTTACGATGCCCGCCTGTTTATCAACGACTACTGGCGGCTGGCGATAAAACATAACGCTTACGGTGTACATCTGGGTCAGGAAGACCTGGAAACCACCGATTTGAAGGCGATCCAGGCTGCGGAATTACGCCTCGGCGTATCGACTCACGACGATATGGAAATTGACGTGGCGCTCGCCGCACGCCCGTCCTATATCGCCCTGGGGCATGTCTTCCCGACGCAAACGAAACAGATGCCCTCCGCGCCGCAGGGGCTGGAGCAACTGGCGCGGCATATCGAAAGACTTGCCGATTATCCGACCGTCGCCATCGGCGGGATAAGCCTTGCCCGTGCGCCCGAAGTACTGGGAACTGGCGTTGGCAGCATTGCGGTCGTCAGCGCGATTACGCAGGCGGCTGACTGGCGTGAGGCAACGGCGCAATTACTGGCTCTGGCGGGGGTTGGCGATGAATGATCGTGACTTTATGCGCTATAGCCGCCAGATGTTGCTGGAAGATATTGCCATCGACGGGCAACAAAAGTTGCTCGCCAGCCGGGTGCTGATTATCGGGTTGGGTGGGTTAGGTTCCCCCGCCGCGCTCTACCTGGCGGGCGCGGGTGTGGGTACGCTGGTGCTGGCCGACGATGACGATGTGCATCTGAGTAACCTGCAGCGGCAAATCGTGTTTACCACTGACGACATCGCCCGGTCTAAATCGCAGGTCACCAAACAGCGCCTGGGACGGCTGAACCCGGAAATTTCGCTGATCGCCCTTGAGCAGCGCCTTTCCGGCGAGGCGTTGCGCCACGCGGTGGACAATGCCGATCTGGTACTCGATTGCACCGATAATATGGCGACTCGTCAGGCGATTAATGCCGCCTGCGTCAGCACCGGTACACCGTTGATTACCGCCAGCGCCGTGGGTTTCGGGGGGCAGTTGATGGTGCTAACACCACCGTGGACCCATGGTTGCTATCGCTGTTTGTGGCCAGATGAACAGGAGCCCGAACGCAACTGCCGTACCGCCGGTGTGATCGGCCCGGTGGTCGGCGTGATGGGCACTCTTCAGGCACTCGAAGCGATCAAGCTTCTGAGCGGTATGAATACCAACACCAGCGAGTTACGTCTGTTTGATGCCCGCGCCAACAACTGGCGCAGTCTGGCGTTACGCCGGGCCAGCGGCTGCCCGGTTTGCGGAGGGCTGCATGCACATTCAGTTCAATGACACGCCCATGCAGCTCGACGACACGCTGACCGTCTCGGCCCTGTTGCAGCAACTCGATCAGCTAAAACCCGGCGCCGCGCTGGCGCTTAATCAGCAAATTCTTCCGCGCGAGCGGTGGGAAGCGCATATCGTGCAGGACGGCGACCAGATCCTGCTTTTTCAGGTTATCGCAGGGGGCTGAGATGTTACGCATTGCAGATAAACAATTTGATTCACACCTGTTTACCGGTACCGGGAAATTTGCCAACGCAGCGCTGATGGTCGACGCCATCCGCGCGTCCGGCAGCCAGCTAGTCACACTGGCGATGAAGCGTGTCGATTTGCGTCAACATAACGATGCCATCCTCGCGCCACTCCTGGCAGCAGGCGTCACGCTACTGCCTAACACATCAGGGGCGAAAACGGCGCAAGAAGCTATTTTTGCCGCCCAACTGGCGCGTGAAGCGCTGGGTACCCACTGGCTGAAACTGGAGATCCACCCCGATGCACGCTGGCTTTTGCCGGATCCTATCGAGACGCTAAAGGCGGCGGAAGCCCTGGTGAAACAGGGGTTTGTCGTGCTGCCTTACTGTGGCGCAGACCCGGTGTTATGCAAGCGCCTTGAAGAGGTCGGTTGTGCCGCCGTCATGCCGCTGGGTGCTCCCATTGGCTCCAACCAGGGACTGGAAACGCGGGCGATGCTGGAGATCATCATCGAGCAGGCAACCGTGCCGGTGGTGGTTGATGCCGGTATCGGCGTACCCAGCCATGCGACACAGGCACTGGAAATGGGTGCTGATGCCGTACTGGTGAATACGGCGATTGCCGTGGCCGACGATCCGGTAACAATGGCGCATGCGTTCCGTCTGGCTGTTGAGGCCGGCATGCTGGCACGCCAGGCGGTCCCCGGCGCGCGCCACTCCCATGCCGTGGCCACCAGCCCGCTGACCGGTTTTCTGGAGGCCAGCGCATGAAGACGTTTACCGATTACTGGCGCACGCTGAACTGGGATGATCTTCGGCTACGCATTAACAGTAAGACGGCAGCCGATGTGGAGCGAGCCCTGAATGCCACGCGCCTGACCCGCGATGACCTCATGGCCCTGCTCTCTCCTGCTGCCAGCGCATATCTGGAACCTCTGGCACAAAAAGCGCAACGCCTCACGCGCCAGCGCTTTGGCAACACGGTGAGCTTTTACGTCCCGTTGTACCTTTCTAATTTATGCGCCAACGACTGTACCTACTGCGGTTTTTCGATGAGTAACCATATCAAGCGCAAGACGCTCGATGAATCAGAGATCGCACGCGAATGTGCAGCCATCCGCGAAATGGGCTTTGAACATTTGCTGCTGGTCACCGGCGAGCATCAGGGAAAAGTGGGAATGGACTATTTCCGCCGTCACCTGCCAACCATTCGCCGCCAGTTCGCCTCTTTGCAAATGGAAGTACAACCACTCTCCATGGAGGAATACGCCGAACTGAAAACGCTGGGGCTGGATGGCGTCATGGTGTATCAGGAAACCTGGCATGAAGCACAGTATGCCCGGCATCATCTGCGCGGCAAGAAACAGGATTTTTTCTGGCGACTGGAGACGCCGGACAGGCTCGGCCAGGCGGGTATCGATAAAATCGGTCTTGGCGCGCTGATTGGCCTTTCCGATAGCTGGCGGGTGGATTGTTACATGATGGCAGAGCATTTGTTGTGGTTACAGCAGCACTACTGGCAAAGCCGTTTTTCTGTTTCCTTCCCCCGCTTACGCCCCTGCGCTGGCGGGATCGAGCCGGCCTCTATTATGGACGAACGTCAACTGGTGCAGACCATTTGCGCTTTCCGCCTCTTTTCGCCGGAAATCGAACTGTCACTCTCAACACGTGAATCACCCTGGTTTCGTGATCATGTGGTGCCGCTGGCCATTAATAACGTCAGTGCGTTTTCCAAAACGCAGCCCGGCGGTTATGCCGATAATCATCCGGAACTGGAACAGTTTTCACCGCATGATGACCGGCGGCCAGAAGAGGTGGCAACTGCGCTGGCAGCACGTGGTTTACAGCCCGTGTGGAAAGACTGGGACAGTTGGCTGGGAAGAACGCCGCAAGAAAATGGCAACGTTGCCGTTACGCGCTGATATCTTTCGGGACACTGCGCATCACACTCATCGGGGCGTTGTCGCTTACGCCCCGCCTCTCTTTGGTTAACCTCGTTTTCCCGTCGCTTGATATAAATCAGCCAACTCCGCGTTTTCCGGCGCAAATTTCCCTTCATTTATGCCTCATGGTGTAACATTAACCGATTGAATAGATTAATAGCACTGAACGTCTTTTTTATTTACCGCGCCACGCTTGCCTATACTTTCCAGGTCACTGTCTAACGCTCTCGAAGATAACGAACATGTATAGCCGAAAACTTTCGTTCACTACACCCATTCTGGTGAGTTTTACCGGCATCTTTCTTTGCCTGGCCGTCATTGCCACGCTGGTCATTTTAAGCCAAAGGAAAGACATTACTGATAACTATCACAAGGTTAATCAGACGTTTACGCATAACATTGCGGTTAACTATGCCGAAGCCGTTTTTCAGGAGAATGATTATATTCTCAACCAGGCCGCAGCCTACTTTTCCCGTTATAACCGCCTCGATAGCGCGGTAAATTTCACCTCGCCTGAGGGATTACAATCCCTGATGCAGTTACTGCGGCTAATGCCCTCTGTCTCCTCTATTTCACTGGCCGATCCACAGGGCCGTTACCTGCGTGCCCCGGTGGTGTTTGATAGCGAAGAGGGTCAGCGTTATGACGCCAAAACCCGCCCCTGGTTCGTTCGCCAGGCCGAGGCGACGTCATACAGCAAATACACGGATATTTACGAGGATTACTTTACCCATCATCCGACAGTGACGGTATATAAGCCCGTCGTCTCCCCGGAGGGCAATCTCAAAGGCACGCTGGCTTTTCACCTGGATCTGGCCTCTATCAGCCATGGATTACGAACCATGCAATCCCCCATGCAAGGGGAGTTTTTTGTGGTGGACCGTAGCGGTCATGTCATGCTGCACCCGGATACGGGCGTCCTTTTCGAGGCGTTTTCCCAGCAGTCGCGAATGAAAGAGATGAACAGCGGCGAGGGCATGTTTCATGACGAACGACGTAACACCTGGCTTTATTACAGCTCGCTGACCAATCCGGACTGGTTTGCCATCTATATCGTACCGGGCGATACGCTGGAAAATCTCCTGCGCGATGAAACGCTGGTGGTCGGTTGGGGGTTTGGCGTTGCGGCCATGACTATTATCCTGTTCGGTCTGTATCTGCACTACGCTTCCCGCACAGTCCTGCTCAATATTATTAATGCGATTAAAACCGGGGATGTACAGCAGACACCGAAGCTGGAGGCGATGCTGAGCAAAGCGATAGTCAGTAGCAAAGAACGGGAGCAGGTCTGGGTAAGGCAGGCCACGATGGATGCCCTGACAAACTGTAAGAATCGCCGGGCATTTGATAGCGATATCGCCGCCCTGATGAACGATCATCAACCCTTCGCGCTGGCGCTGGTCGATATTGATAACTTCAAATCGATAAACGATACGTGGGGACACCTGAGCGGCGACATTGTGCTGCGTAATGTTGCCCGGGAAGGGTTGCAAGTGCTGCAGTCACAACATATCTCGCTCTACCGTTACGGCGGCGAAGAGTTTGCGGTTATTTTCCCCGAAGATCACATCGCCAACGCGCGTCAGATACTGGAGCAGTGGCGTATTAACGTGGCAAGCCGTGAGTGGCGTGAAGAGGGAATGGCCGTAACGTTCAGCGCCGGATTGGGTGAGTGGCAAATGGAGTCGCTGGAGCAACTGGTGAATAGCGTTGATGAGGCGCTCTACCAGGCGAAACAGCAAGGCAAAAACCAAATCGTATTGCGTAATAAGTCGCTTCCCGCCGATTCGTCAACCTCCTTGTAACCGGTTTCAGACAGCGCAGTGAATGTTTGTGATGCTATACACACATTCATGGAAAGGCGGTTGTTGAAGGGGCCGGCACGGGATAATTATCAGTTATCCCATCCACATCGAGGCTGACTATGAAAAACATCGTTTTATGCTGTGCTGCGGGGATGTCCACCAGCATGCTGGTTCAACGCATGAAAGACGCAGCGCAGAAAAAAGGGGTAGAAGTTTCCATTAAAGCCGTTCCCGTCGCTGAGTTTAAAGACAATATCGCTACCGCAGATATTGTCCTGCTCGGGCCGCAGGTGAAGTATGAGCAGGCCAAGTTGCAGGCGCAGGCCGAACCGCTGGGCAAAAAAGTCGCGGTTATCGACATGATGGATTACGGCATGATGAAAGGCGATGTCGTTCTGGAAAAAGCCCTTAAGCTGATGGAGTAAGCGCGTGGAAGATTTAGAAACCATCATTATGGAGCTGCTGGTGAATGCAGGTGCAGCGCGCAGCCAGGCGCTGACGGCATTGCAACTGGCGCGTAAAGGCGATTTTGCCGGTGCGGAACAGGCGATGGAAGAGTCCCGCGAATTCGTCAAACACGCGCATAAAATCCAGACACAACTTATTGGCCTTGATGAAGGTGCCGGGAAATTGCCGGTTAACCTGATTACCGTGCATTCTCAGGATCACTTGATGAATGCAATGGTTATCCAGGATTTGGCGGGAGACATGATTGAACTATACCGCCGCCTGCCGCCCGTTAATCAATAATTAACTCTTGCTCAGTTATGCATGATGCCCGATGAGTCGGGCATTTTGCTGTTTAGCCCCTGTCAACGCGCTATCTGGTGGCGTGTTTTTTTCTGCCATTTATGGCAGAACATGAGCATTCTTCTGTTGAACGACATCAGGATCCAGGATGCCTTCGCTCCCTTTTCCCGTCTTTACTCTTTTTCTCCTGCTTATCTTACTGGCCAAAGTTTGCCTGCAGCCGGGTGAGAAATCGCGAGGGGTAATGTACTTCATCGTAGGTTGCACACTACTGGTTATTATGTCGGCCCTGCGTTGGGCGTTTGACGCCATGGTGTTTCGCCAGATTCAGTCATTGCTGGCGATACTTTTCCCGCCGTTGGTGTGGCGCTGCTTTACCGACCTCACCGGGCGAAAACGCGTCTGGCATATTTCAACATTCATCATACCGCCTGGCCTCGCCCTGCTGGCGAATCTTACCTGGCCTGAGGCAACGGATGCCGTACTAGTGCTGCTTTATCTGGGGTACGGCATTGCGCTGCTCAGAACTGCTCTGTTGGGCGCCGATGCCTTTGTCTTAACGCGGCTTAGCGATTCGCCAACAACCTCGGTGATGGCGTTTGCCGCCGGATGTTTCCTGTGTTTTTCGAGCCTGACGGATGCGGCGATAGCCTATGATTTTAACCAGTACCATGGGCAGCATGCGCCTCTGTTGGTTGCTATTTCACAAGGTATCTTGTTGCCATTTATTTGCCTGGCGATTTTGTTCACCGGACGAAAAGTCACGCCACCTCCCCTCTACGTGACAGCGGAGGTTACCGGGCCAGAGGTGGTGGATCCAGAAGACAATGATCTCTGCCTGCATCTGGAAAACGCGCTTACGACACGCGAGTTTTTCCTTGACCCGGATCTTTCATTACAGGGGCTGGCACGAAAAACCGGGACACCTGCACGACAAATATCCCGGGCCATCAACCGCACCCGGGGCTGCAATGTCTCCCAGTGGATTAATGGCTTTCGCATTCAGTATGCACAGCGCTTGTTAGTGCAGTCAGATGCTCCTGTCACGCAGATCATGCTGGAGGCAGGTTTCTCCACAAAATCCAATTTTAACCGTGAATTTATGCGCATCAGCGGGATGAGTCCTGGCGATTTTCGCCGTGCTGAGGCGAGTCGTTCAGGGACTGATTTAAAAACTGACTCATCTGCGTAAACAATTGCTGGTGGATAGCCTGCCGGCTTAGCTGTCCACCATCCCGGCAAACAATACCCTCACCGGGTTCTGCGGCTTCAATCATTGCCACGGCGCCTGGCTTACATTCTTGCATAAAACTAAAGTGCGTCGCTCCCGTCACGCTGACCAGATGGCGATACCCCTGCGCAAGTGCAGTAAAGAGGTAGCCTGATTCCAGACGTGCAGGAACATCATCGCTGTCGGCCTGCGCGCCCACAACCAGCACTGGCACGGAAACCTGTGCAAGGCTCTCGGGGGTAAAGCCCCTTGCCAGTCCCAAATCCAGAGAAATAACGGCTTTGATGCGTACGTCACGTTGGCTTGCCGCCAACGGTGCCAGTGATTCAGGCTTATCAATACCCAGAACGTGTTTGAGTTTACAGGCTCCCAGCGCCGGATGCGTTTCACAATCTTTCAAAAAGCGAGGCGCAGAAAACTGCGCGCCCGCCAGCTCCATGACTGTCCAGCCTCCCAGAGAGTGGCCTACTGCCGCAATGCGTTCGGGGTCAACAGCACCGGCAATGGCGGGTGTATCAGACAGGTAGTCCAGCATCGCAATCAAATCCCGTGGACGTTCCCACAACTGCTGTGCTGCCACTTCTTCTTTATTGCGAGTGGTGGTGCCGGGATGGTCAACTGCCGCCACAATATAACCCTGAGAGGCCATTCCCTGAGCCAGCCAGTTTAAATTGCGCCAGTTGCCACCGTAACCGTGCGAAAGCAACAAAAGGGGGTGCTGCCGTGCTGTTGGTTTCGCATTGCGAAGTGCAGGAATACCGTGAAACACGGCATTCTCTCCTATGCGTTCGATTTTCCCGGCGTCTGTTGTTGGGTACCACAGGGCGATATCGAGAGGACGGTTGCTGTTTTCATTTATCTGCAGTTGTCTGAAACCGACATTCGCATACGCGGAATAGCTGATAAGAAGAGTAAGCAGTAGCAAAGTAAGACGACGATACATAATGATTTTCCTGATGAGTTAACACCCGGCTTTTCTAGCATCCGCAGCCTGTGCTCGCGTCCTGAAACACGATCGAGGTCTTTTTTGATGGTTTTTGTACATAAAAAAACCCACCGAAGCGGGTCTTTGTTTTTATTCTGAGCAGAAGCGCTTAAGACAAAAAGTCTTCACGTTGCGGCGTGAATGTATCCAGCAGCGTTCCGGCTTCCAGGCAAACACAACCGTGCACAACATTTGGCTTTTTGTAGAGGGTATCGCCGGCACTAACCTCTTTCGTTACGCCATCAATCGTAAAGCTAAAGCGTCCTGACAAAACATAAGTGAGCTGTTCATGCGGATGGCTATGCATAGGCCCTACGGCTCCCTCGGCAAAATTAACCTCCACCGCCATCATCGTGCCGCCATGGGCCAGGATCCTACGATTGACGCCATTACCCAGATCTTCCAGCACCGTCTCTTTTTTATAAATAAACATTTTTACACCTCGCTAAAACAGAATTTGCAGGCCTGGTATTCAGGCCTGCAGCACGATTAATGCGCCAAACCAAACGTGTATTTAATGATGGCTGACAGGAATGTGAAATCAGGGTCAGCAAAGGTCACACTGTCAACACCCAGATGGCTGAACAACGGTAGTACCAACGCCGGAAGAACACACAGCAGCAGGCCGTTTACAAAGCTTGCGATCAATGCGCCTCGCAAGCCACCGGTTGCATTACCAAAAATAGCAGCACTGCCACCAGTAATAAAACTCGCCATGATGCCAGGGATAATCACCGGTAGGCCAATGAACGGGAACAGCGCAACGCAGCACAGCTCCGCCATAAAGCTCACCAGAAAACCGATGAGAACCGCGTTCGGAGATTTATCAAACAGCACCATCGGATCCACTGCCGGAATGGAGCCGGGCGCAACAATTTGAGAAAAGCCTTTAAAAGCAGGTACGATTTCCTCAGTGAACATGACCACGCCTTTTTTGGCAATGTACAAACCGCCCGCAAACGTCGCTGATTTTTCTAATAACCAAACCAGATAAGGTTTGCCCGCTAACATTTTATCGAGAAAAGCATGTTCAGCGAATATAGAAGAAATGCCCAGCAAACAGAACATGGTCAGAAAAGTGGCAACATCAGCATTCTTGAGGAAACTAAATTTATCGCTAACTTTAACTTCTTCAACGTTCGTTGCGGTATTGCCAAACCATTTACCTAAGTAAGAACCAATAATATAGGAACTGGATGCAGCATGGGCTATACAATACTCATTATGGCCGATAATCTTTCGGCTAAAACGTGACAATATAGTTGGAAAAACGGCCATGTAGGCACCAATAACCACAGAGCCAAAAATAATAGCAAATTGCTCACCGTAGCCAAGGCCAACGAGGGCGGCTGTCACGGAAAAGGACATAAAGACAATCAGGTGCAGTGACAGATATATCGCTTTAAAACGGGTATAGCGTGCCAGCAGGACGTTAATAATCATCGCGAAAAACAGAATAAATGCGGCAGGCCGACCAAGCTTGTCAATGGTCAACGCCATGATAGCTTCATTGCTTGGGACAACGCCCCGCAAGCCAAACGCATTGGTGAACAGATCGCTGAACATGGTCAGAACACCACCAAGTATGCTCCCACCTGTTTTAATTAATACAAAGCCGATAAAAGCAAGGAGTGTGCCTTTGATAATATTCGTAATGCTACTTTTTTGTAACGCCAGACCCAGAAAGGCAATAAAAGCAATTATTATTGCAGGGGTACCCAATATTTTAATTACGTAATCCATAATAAACCCTTTCACCGTACGCATTGATTATTAACTGATAATGATTTGTATCTTTTATTTAGTATTTCAGTAATATTGAAACGAGCCGGTTCCTGAGAAATAAATCCCAGAATTATTTTTATAATTTGGCAATCCATAGAAAGATTGCATTATTTAATGATATAGAGACGCGCTGATTAAAATTAACCAGTCGTTATAAATTTGAGCTTAAGACTTACTATCAGGATATGAAAATAGAGCCCCTTATTTCTGATCATGAAAATGGCCTGGATAAAACATCTGCTAACAGTGCGTATTTTAACAAACAGGGAAAAAGAAATTGTGACGCACACAACTAAAACACCATTTCATTTTAATTAATCCAGGATTTTACTTATGGGTGCTGGCAGAACGCCAGAGGTGTGATTCAGAGAGAGGCAATAAAAACGGGCACAAAAAAGCAAAAAAAACTGCACCTTAGTCAGTTGGGATCCAACCTTTGGGGTGCAGCTTAACTTATATTAACGTGTCAGCAACGATTACTCGTTATCAGAACCGCCCAGACCTGCATTCAGCAGTTCTGCCAGGCTGGCAGATGCATCTTCAGCAGTCACCTGCGGTGCAGCCGGAAGTTCACCCGCTGCGCGACGGCGCATACGATCCTGGTGGTACGCGTAACCTGTACCTGCCGGGATCAGACGACCCACGATAACGTTCTCTTTCAGGCCACGCAGTTCGTCACGTTTGCCCGCAACGGCTGCTTCGGTCAGGACACGTGTGGTCTCCTGGAACGATGCCGCAGAGATGAAGGACTCGGTTGCCAGAGACGCTTTGGTGATACCCAGCAGATCGCGCGAGAAGGTCGCACCGATTTTGCCGTTCGCTTCCAGATCGCGGTTCGCAATCTTGACGCGGGAGTATTCAACCTGCTCGCCTTCCAGGAAGTCGGAGCTACCTGCATTTTCGATGGTCGCTTTACGCAGCATCTGACGAACGATAACTTCGATGTGTTTATCGTTAATCTTAACGCCCTGCAGACGGTATACGTCCTGGACTTCGTTAACAATGTAACGGGTCACAGCATGTACGCCACGCAGACGCAGAATGTCGTGCGGCGCTTCCGGACCGTCGGAAACCACGTCGCCACGTTCTACACGTTCACCTTCGAACACGTTGAGCTGACGCCATTTCGGAATCATCTCTTCGTACGGTTCGCTACCGTCTACCGGGGTGATAACCAGGCGACGTTTCCCTTTGGTTTCTTTACCGAAGGAAATGATACCGCTGATTTCAGCCAGGATCGCCGGCTCTTTCGGACGACGTGCTTCGAACAGGTCCGCAACGCGCGGCAGACCACCGGTGATGTCCTTGGTACCGCCGGATTCCTGAGGAATACGCGCCAGGGTGTCACCAGAGCTGATCTGTACGCCATCTTCCAGCTGTACAATCGCTTTACCCGGCAGGAAGTACTGCGCAGGCATATCGGTACCAGGGATCAGAACGTCGTTACCCTGAGCATCAACGATTTTCAGTGCAGGACGCAGATCTTTACCGCCGGTAGTACGTTCAGCAGAATCCAGAACCACCAGAGAAGACAGACCGGTCAGCTCGTCGGTCTGACGAGTAATGGTCTGGCCGTCGATCATGTCAGTGAAGCGGATGAAACCACTTACTTCGGTGATAACCGGCATGGTGTGTGGATCCCAGTTTGCAACGGTTTCACCGCCGGCAACCTGCTCGCCATCACCTTTCGCCATAACCGCACCGTAAGGCACTTTATAGCTCTCTTTGGTACGACCGAACTCGTCGATCAGCTTCAGCTCGGTGTTACGGGAAGTGATGACCAGTTTACCGCTGGAGTTCACAACCGACTTCGCGTTGCTGAGCTTGATGCTACCTTTGTTTTTCACCTGGATGCTGGATTCAGCAGCCGCACGAGATGCCGCACCACCGATGTGGAACGTACGCATCGTCAGCTGTGTACCCGGCTCACCGATGGACTGTGCCGCGATAACGCCGATAGCCTCACCTTTGTTGATGATGTGGCCACGCGCCAGGTCACGACCATAGCAGTGCGCACATACACCAAAGTCGGTGTCACAGGATACAACGGAACGCACTTTGACGGAGTCAACGGAGTTCGCTTCCAGCAGGTCACACCAGTGCTCGTGCAGCAGCGTGTTGCGTGGAACCAGAATATCCGCGGTACCCGGCTTCAGTACGTCTTCCGCAGTCACACGACCCAGTACGCGATCGCGCAGCGGCTCTTTAACATCACCACCCTCGATAACCGGGGTCATGGTGATGCCTTCCAGCGTGCCGCAATCGTCTTCGGTAACAACCAGATCCTGCGCAACGTCAACCAGACGACGCGTCAGATAACCGGAGTTCGCGGTTTTCAGGGCGGTATCCGCAAGGCCTTTACGCGCACCGTGCGTGGAGATGAAGTACTGGAGTACGTTCAGACCTTCACGGAAGTTCGCGGTGATTGGCGTTTCGATGATGGAGCCATCCGGCTTCGCCATCAGGCCACGCATACCTGCCAGCTGACGAATCTGTGCTGCAGAACCACGCGCACCGGAGTCGGCCATCATGTAGATGCTGTTGAAGGAAACCTGCTGCTCTTCTTTACCTTCACGGTTGATAACCGTTTCGGTCTGCAGGTTGTCCATCATCGCCTTGGATACACGATCGTTCGCCGCAGCCCAGATATCGATAACTTTGTTATAGCGTTCGCCTGCGGTAACCAGACCAGACTGGAACTGCTCCTGGATCTCAGCCACTTCCGCTTCCGCCTCGGAGATGATCTCGTGTTTCTTCTCCGGGATAACCATGTCATCGATACCAACAGATGCACCTGAACGCGCTGCATAAGCAAAGCCGGTGTACATCGTCTGGTCTGCAAAGATAACGGTCGGTTTCAGACCCAAAATGCGGTAACAGGTGTTCAGCATTTTGGAGATCGCTTTTTTACCCAGAGGCTGGTTCACGATAGAGAACGGCAGACCTTTCGGCACGATCATCCACAGGATCGCACGACCAACGGTCGTATCGATCAGGCTGGTTTTAGACGTAAATTCGCCCTGTGCATTTTTTTCATATTCAGTGATACGCACTTTAACGCGCGCATGCAGAGAGGCCAGGCCAGCGCGATAAATACGCTCAGCTTCTTTCGGGCCAGTCAGCACCATGCCTTCGCCTTTGGCGTTAACACAGTCACGGGTCATGTAGTACAGACCCAGTACAACGTCCTGAGACGGAACGATGATAGGTTCGCCGTTCGCCGGAGACAGAATGTTGTTGGTAGACATCATCAGCGCACGCGCTTCAAGCTGGGCTTCCAGCGTCAGCGGTACGTGAACAGCCATCTGGTCACCATCGAAGTCGGCGTTATAGGCCGCACAAACCAGCGGGTGCAGCTGGATAGCTTTACCTTCGATCAGTACCGGTTCAAAGGCCTGGATACCCAGACGGTGCAGGGTTGGCGCACGGTTCAGCAGTACCGGGTGTTCGCGGATCACTTCGTCCAGGATATCCCAGACTACAGCTTCTTCTCGCTCAACCATTTTCTTCGCGGCTTTGATGGTGGTGGCGAGGCCACGCAGTTCCAGCTTGCCGTAGATGAACGGTTTGAACAGCTCCAGCGCCATTTTCTTCGGCAGACCGCACTGATGCAGACGCAGGTATGGACCTACGGTGATAACAGAACGACCGGAGTAGTCAACACGCTTACCGAGCAGGTTCTGACGGAAACGACCCTGTTTACCTTTGATCATGTCGGCCAAAGATTTCAGAGGACGTTTGTTAGAACCGGTGATCGCACGACCGCGACGACCGTTATCCAGCAGGGCATCTACCGCTTCCTGCAGCATACGTTTTTCGTTGCGTACGATGATGTCCGGCGCAGCCAGATCCAGCAGACGTTTCAGACGGTTGTTACGGTTAATGACGCGACGATACAGATCGTTCAGGTCAGAGGTCGCGAAACGGCCACCATCCAGCGGAACCAGCGGACGCAGATCTGGCGGCAGAACCGGCAGAACGGTCAGGATCATCCACTCCGGCTTGTTGCCAGACTGTACGAACGCTTCCAGCAGTTTGATACGCTTGGTCAGCTTCTTACGCTTGGTTTCGGAGTTAGTTTCGTTCAGCTCTTCACGAAGCTGCTCGCACTCTTGCTCCAGATCCATGCTCTTGAGCAGGGCCTGGATAGCTTCCGCACCCATCTTCGCGTCGAATTCGTCACCGAACTCTTCCAGCGCGTCCAGATACTGTTCTTCGGTCAGAATCTGGTTACGTTCCAGGTTCGTCATACCGCCTTCGATAACCACATAGGATTCGAAGTACAGAACACGTTCGATATCACGCAGCGGCATATCCAGCAGCAAACCGATACGGGACGGCAGAGATTTCAGGAACCAGATGTGAGCAGTCGGAGACGCCAGCTCGATGTGGCCCATACGCTCACGGCGCACTTTAGTCTGGGTCACTTCAACGCCGCACTTCTCACAGATCACACCGCGGTGTTTCAGGCGCTTGTACTTACCGCACAGGCACTCGTAGTCTTTTACTGGTCCGAAAATACGGGCGCAGAAAAGGCCGTCACGCTCAGGTTTGAACGTACGGTAGTTAATGGTTTCCGGCTTTTTAACTTCACCGAAAGACCATGAACGGATCATGTCTGGCGAAGCCAGAGCAATTTTGATCGCATCAAACTCTTCGGTTTTAGTTTGCGCTTTCAGAAACTTTAATAAGTCTTTCACGGATTTGCTCCCGTCGGAGTTAGCACACTCTGCTGTCGGGTTTTACCCCGACAGCAGTGACCTGTTTGAGCGAGAATTACTCGTCTTCCAGTTCGATGTTGATACCCAGCGAACGAATCTCTTTCAACAGTACGTTGAAGGATTCCGGCATGCCCGGTTCCATCTGATGGTTGCCGTCCACGATGTTTTTATACATCTTAGTACGACCGTTCACGTCATCAGACTTAACGGTGAGCATTTCCTGCAGGGTGTAGGCGGCGCCGTAAGCTTCCAGCGCCCACACTTCCATCTCCCCGAAGCGCTGACCACCGAACTGCGCCTTACCACCCAGCGGCTGCTGAGTCACCAGGCTGTAAGAACCGGTAGAACGAGCGTGCATTTTGTCGTCGACCAGGTGGTTCAGTTTCAGCATGTACATGTAACCTACGGTTACCGGACGCTCGAACTGTTCACCGGTGCGGCCGTCATACAGTGTGATCTGACCGGAGGTCGGCAGGTCACCCAGTTGCAGCAACTCTTTAATCTCAGCTTCTTTCGCACCGTCGAATACCGGCGTTGCGATTGGCATACCTTTTTTCAGGTTCTCAGCCAGACGCAGTACTTCTTCATCGCTGAAGGTGTTCAGGTCAACTTTCTGACGAACATCGGCACCGAGGTCATACGCTTTCTGGATGAATTCGCGCAGTTTCGCGACTTCTTGCTGCTGTTTCAGCATGGCATTGATCTTATCGCCGATACCTTTCGCAGCCATACCCAGGTGGGTTTCCAGAATCTGACCGATGTTCATACGAGACGGTACGCCCAGCGGGTTCAGTACGATATCTACCGGCGTACCGTTAGCATCGTGCGGCATATCTTCGATCGGGTTGATCTTCGAGATAACACCCTTGTTACCGTGACGACCTGCCATTTTGTCACCCGGTTGGATCTGACGTTTCACGGCCAGATAAACCTTAACGATTTTCAGCACGCCTGGTGCCAGATCATCGCCCTGGGTGATTTTGCGGCGTTTCGCTTCGAGTTTTTTCTCGAACTCGTGTTTCAGTTCGTCATACTGCTCAGCCAGTTGTTCCAGCTGATTTTGTTTCTCTTCGTCGGTCAGACCGAGTTCCAGCCAGCGGTCACGCGGCAGTTTATCGAGCTTCTCAGCTTCGATGCCACCGGAAACCAGCACCGCGTAGATACGACTGAACAGACCAGCTTCGAGGATCTGCAGTTCTTCAGACAGGTCTTTCTTGGCCTGTTTGAGCTGCATCTCTTCGATTTCCAGTGCACGTTTGTCTTTTTCTACGCCATCGCGGGTAAAGACCTGAACGTCGATAACGGTACCAGAGACACCATTTGGTACGCGCAGAGAAGAGTCTTTAACGTCAGACGCTTTCTCACCGAAGATCGCACGCAGCAGTTTCTCTTCTGGGGTCAGTTGGGTTTCACCTTTCGGCGTTACCTTACCAACCAGAATGTCACCGCCGGTCACTTCCGCACCGATGTAAACGATACCGGATTCATCCAGTTTGGAGAGCGCAGCTTCACCCACGTTCGGGATGTCAGCGGTGATCTCTTCCGGCCCCAGCTTGGTGTCACGGGACACACACGCCAGTTCCTGAATGTGGATGGTGGTGAAACGGTCTTCCTGGACAACACGCTCAGAAACGAGGATGGAGTCTTCGAAGTTGTAACCATTCCACGGCATGAACGCGACACGCATGTTCTGACCGAGAGCCAGTTCACCAAGGTCAGTGGACGGGCCATCTGCCAGCACGTCGCCGCGCTCGATTGGCTCACCCAGAGAGACACACGGCATCTGGTTGATACAGGTGTTCTGGTTAGAACGGGTGTACTTGGTCAGGTTGTAGATGTCGATACCGGCTTCGCCTGGGTACATCTCGTCTTCGTTAACTTTGATAACGATACGGGACGCATCAACGTACTGAACCATACCACCACGTTTAGCAACCGCAGTAACACCGGAGTCAACGGCAACAGCACGTTCCATACCGGTACCAACCAGCGGCTTATCAGCGCGCAGAGTCGGAACCGCCTGACGTTGCATGTTCGCACCCATCAATGCACGGTTGGCGTCATCGTGTTCCAGGAACGGGATCAGGGACGCACCGACGGAAACCACCTGCTGGGTGGATACGTCCATGTAGTCAACCTGGTCGCGGCTGAACAAGCTCGATTCGCCTTTACTACGGCAGGTAACCAGATCTTCTACAAAGTGGCCTTCGTCATCCAGGTTGGAGTTCGCCTGAGCGATAACGTAGTTACCTTCTTCGATAGCAGACAGGTAGTGAATTTCGTCGGTCACAACGCCGTCAGTCACTTTACGGTACGGCGTCTCAAGGAAGCCGTATTCGTTAGTCTGTGCGTACACAGACAGGGAGTTGATCAGACCGATGTTTGGACCTTCAGGCGTTTCGATTGGACATACGCGACCGTAGTGAGTCGGGTGTACGTCTCGAACTTCAAAGCCTGCACGTTCACGGGTCAGACCGCCCGGGCCGAGTGCGGAGATACGACGTTTGTGCGTGATCTCAGACAGCGGGTTGTTCTGGTCCATAAACTGAGACAGCTGACTGGAACCGAAGAACTCTTTCACTGCCGCAGAAATCGGCTTGGCGTTGATCATGTCCTGAGGCATCAGGGTATCCAGATCGCCCAGAGACAGACGCTCTTTCACCGCACGCTCAACGCGGACCAGGCCAACGCGGAACTGGTTTTCCGCCATTTCGCCAACGGAACGGATACGACGGTTGCCGAGGTGGTCGATATCATCGACTTCGCCTTTACCGTTACGGATATCGATGAGCTTCTTCATCACTTCGATGATGTCTTCTTTGCTCAGGATACCGGAACCTTCGATCTCGTCGCGCAGCAGAGAACGGTTGAACTTCATACGACCAACCGCGGACAGATCGTAGCGGTCTTCGGAGAAGAACAGGTTCTCGAACAGGCTTTCAGCAGCTTCACGAGTCGGCGGCTCACCAGGACGCATCATGCGGTAGATTTCTACCAGCGCGCTCAGGCGATCGTTGGTTGGGTCGACGCGTACAGTCTCAGAGATGTACGGACCGTGGTCCAGATCGTTGGTGAACAGCGTTTCGATACGCTTGTGACCAGACTGGCTCAGTTTAGCCAGCAGATCCAGGCTCAGCTCCATGTTCGCCGGGCAGATCAGCTCACCGGTAGACTCATCCACGTAATCTTTGGACGCGACTTTACCAGCGATGTACTCAACCGGTACTTCGATGTGCTGAATCTCGTCTTTTTCCAGCTGACGAATATGGCGCGCAGTAATGCGTCGGCCTTTTTCTACATAGACTTTACCGTTAGCTTCGATGTCGAAAGATGCAGTCTCGCCACGCAGGCGTTCCGGCACCAGTTCCATCTGCAGCTTGTTGTCGCGAATTTCGAAGACAACTTTTTCAAAGAACAGATCAAGAATCTGCTCAGTGGTGTAATCCAGTGCGCGCAGAATAATGGTCGCAGGCAATTTACGACGACGGTCAATACGAACAAACAGGTTGTCTTTCGGATCGAACTCGAAGTCCAGCCAGGAACCACGGTAAGGGATGATGCGCGCGTTATAAAGCACCTTACCAGAAGAGTGGGTTTTGCCTTTGTCGCTGTCGAAGAAAACGCCAGGACTACGGTGCAACTGAGAAACGATAACGCGCTCAGTACCGTTGATGACAAAAGTACCGTTGTCGGTCATGAGCGGAATTTCGCCCATGTACACTTCTTGTTCTTTAATGTCTTTAACGGTGCCTTCCGGCGCTTCGCGCTCGTAGATCACCAGACGCAGTTTTACGCGCAGCGGTGCGGAATAGGTTACGCCACGAATTTGACATTCTTTAACGTCAAATACAGGTTCGCCAAGACGGTAGCTGACGTACTGCAGTTCAGAATTGCCGCTATAGCTGGCAATTGGGAACACGGAGCGGAAAGCCGCTTCCAGGCCGTACTGCCCTTCAGGATCTTGCTCGATAAACTTCTGGAACGAGTCAAGCTGGATAGAAAGGAGATATGGAATGTCCAGAACTTGTGGACGTTTACCAAAATCCTTACGAATACGTTTTTTCTCGGTATAGGAGTAAACCATAGGGTTCCTCAGCTCGCTGACAAGTCGACCCACTCTGTCCATCGGAGGGACAGTTTATGCAACACCATTTTGTTGACCGGAAAATCGAATACTTTCCGCAATATCTGTTGCTATCACGCTTAAATCATTTCATTGCGATTTACACAGAGCCAGGCGCCTGTCGCAGTATATTAAGTCGTCGATAGAAACAAACATTGTCAGGACTACCAGCAGTCAAACAGTGTGAAATGCTGCTGGCGCCTTACAGCGCAAAATGGCTGGTGACTAAAAAGTCACCAGCCATCGGCCTGATTTCTCAGGCTTCAACCAGAAAAGTTGGCTTATTTAACTTCAACTTCAGCGCCAGCTTCTTCCAGAGATTTTTTCAGTGCTTCGGCGTCGTCTTTGCTGATGCCTTCTTTCAGGGCAGCAGGTGCAGATTCAACCAGGTCTTTAGCTTCTTTCAGACCCAGGCCAGTTGCGCCACGTACTGCTTTGATAACAGCAACTTTGTTAGCGCCAGCAGCTTTCAGAATTACGTCGAATTCAGTTTTTTCTTCAGCAGCTTCAACCGGGCCAGCAGCTACAGCTACAGCAGCAGCAGCGGAAACACCGAATTTTTCTTCCATTGCAGAGATCAGCTCAACAACGTCCATTACGGACATAGCGGATACTGCTTCAATGATTTGATCTTTAGTGATAGACATTTAAATTGTTCCTGAATATCAGAATAAGTTTATACGTAAGCGAATGCGTTACAAAGACAACTGCGATTAAGCAGCTTCTTTCGCATCGCGTACAGCAGCCAGAGTACGAACCAGTTTGCCAGCCGAAGCTTCTTTCATGGTTGCCATCAGGCGTGCAATTGCTTCTTCGTAGGTCGGCAGAGTTGCCAGGCGATCGATCTGGGATGCCGGGATTAACTCACCTTCAAAGGCAGCGGCTTTGACCTCAAATTTTGCATTCGCTTTCGCGAAATCTTTGAACAGACGAGCAGCAGCGCCCGGGTGTTCCATAGAGTATGCAATCAGGGTCGGACCAACGAACGCGTCTTTCAGGCACTCGAACTGAGTACCTTCAACAACACGGCGCAGCAGGGTGTTACGAACAACACGCATGTATACGCCGGCTTCGCGACCTGCTTTACGCAGTTCGGTCATTTTATCTACGGTAACGCCACGGGAATCCGCAACAACCGCAGACAGCGCGCCTTTGGCTACTTCGCTGACTTCAGCAACAATCGCTTGTTTGTCTTGAAGATTTAAAGCCATTAGCTTTGCTCCTGGATGTTTGCCAGGGCTCATGCCCTGGAACTCACTTCACTCTTCCCAATGGAAAGAGCGTCTTAATACGGTGAGCAGAAACAAGCCAGAATATCCAAAAATAATCTTAGCGTTCTGTCACCGTCTACGCAGGGGATTAAGTCTCTTGCGAGACACCTGCGGTCTTCGACGGAGGCCTGGATTAGGCCAGGCTCCAACGAACAAATCTTGTCTATGACTTCGTCCTTCGAACTGCTGCTGCGTTGCCTGCTCTCGCTCACACCAGTCACATAATTAACTATGCTCCTGGCGATTCACTCGCTTGCCGCCTTGCCGCAATTCAAATGACTCGCATAGCGTCTGTATCTTTCAACAGAATCGTGGGGGTAAAATTGTAGACAAATTCACCGCCCACGTAAAGGTATTAGTTTGCAGAAGCGCTCAGGCCAGCCTGATCAACTGCAACACCGGCACCCATGGTGGTGGAGATGCTGATTTTCTTGATGTACACGCCTTTCGCCTGAGTCGGTTTTGCTTTTTTCAGCGCAACCAGCAGAGCTTCCAGGTTTTCTTTCAGTTTGTCAGCGTCAAAATCCACTTTACCGATGGTGGTGTGAATGATGCCGTTTTTGTCGTTACGGTAACGAACCTGACCTGCTTTCGCGTTTTTAACCGCTTCAGCAACGTTCGGCGTTACAGTACCCACTTTCGGGTTTGGCATCAGGCCACGCGGACCCAGAACCTGGCCCAACTGGCCAACAACGCGCATTGCATCCGGGGAAGCAATAACAACGTCAAAGTTCATTTCGCCTTTTTTGATCTGGTCTGCCAGATCTTCCATACCTACCAGCTCAGCGCCTGCAGCTTTAGCAGCTTCAGCGTTTGCGCCCTGAGTAAATACGGCTACGCGAACAGAACGGCCAGTACCGTGCGGCAGTACAGTTGCACCACGTACGTTCTGATCAGATTTACGGGCGTCGATGCCGAGGTTAACAGCAACGTCAACGCTTTCTACGAATTTAGCAGTGGCCAGCTCTTTCAGCAGAGAGATAGCTTCGTTGATGTCGTACTGTTTGGTCGCATCAACTTTGTCACGGATCACGCGCATGCGCTTGGTCAGTTTAGCCATTTCTTAGTCCTCCACTACCAGGCCCATGGAACGTGCAGTACCTTCAATGGAGCGAGTCATCGCTTCAATATCGGCACCAGTCATGTCGGCAGCTTTGGTCTGCGCGATTTCCTGCAGCTGAGCGCGGGAAATTTTACCCACTTTGTCTTTGTTCGGCTTGCCGGAACCAGACTTGATACCAGCCGCTTTCTTCAGCAGAACTGCTGCCGGAGGCGTTTTGGTAACGAAAGTGAAAGAACGGTCAGCGTAAACGGTAATAACAACCGGAATCGGCAGACCTTTTTCCATGGAATCAGTTTTCGCGTTGAACGCTTTACAGAATTCCATGATGTTAACACCCTGCTGACCCAGAGCCGGACCAACCGGTGGGCTCGGGTTTGCCATGCCAGCTGCAACCTGCAGCTTGACGTAGGCCTGGACTTTCTTAGCCATTCTAAATTCCTCGTTTGGGTTATAGCGCCCGGAAGGGCTCCCCGTGTTTAAATTCGTTTTACGGGTACGGGACCCATAAAATCAAAAGGCGCGAAATTGTATGCCAACTTCGCGCCTTGTGCAACATTTGATCGCCTTTTTTTAGGCTTTCTCTACCTGGCTAAAGTCCAGCTCCACCGGGGTCGCACGACCGAAAATGGAAACAGAAACTTTCAGGCGGGACTTCTCGTAGTCAACTTCTTCGACCACACCATTGAAGTCAGCAAACGGACCATCGTTAACGCGGACCATTTCACCTGGTTCGAACAGCGTTTTCGGACGCGGCTTATCACCCACCTGCTGCAAGCGGTTCATAATCGCATCAACTTCTTTATCGCTGATCGGCGCCGGACGATCGGAAGTACCACCGATGAAGCCCATTACGCGCGGAACGCTGCGCACCAGGTGCCAGCTTGCGTCGTTCATGACCATCTGCACCAGTACGTAACCCGGGAAGAATTTACGCTCGCTTTTACGACGCTGGCCACCACGGATTTCGACCACTTCTTCGGTCGGCACCATAACTTCGCCAAACAACTCTTCCATATTGTGTAATTTGATGTGCTCACGCAGCGAAGTCGCTACGCGGCCTTCAAAACCGGAAAACGCCTGAACGACGTACCAGCGCTTTTTAGGAGCTTCAGACATCTCAGAACCTCAGGCCAGTGATAAAGGAAACGAGGCGAACCAGAATACCATCCAGTCCCCACAGAATAAGTGACATAACCGCAGTTACCGCAGCTACGATCAATGTGGTGTGCAATGTTTCCTGGCGAGTAGGCCAAATTACCTTACGGACTTCAGTTCTCGCTTCGCGGGCAAATGCAACGGTCGCTTTACCCTTCGTCGTCAACAGCGCGACACCACCTGCTGCAGCAATCAGAATCACAACGGCCAGCGCACGCAGCGGCAGCATCATGTCACGATAAAGGTAGTTGCCAACGATCGCTACGAGCAACAGAACAGCAACAACAACCCACTTCATCGCTTCCAGGCCGCGCCCGCTCCCTTGAGCTTCGGTATTCGCACTCATAAACCAACCTGTTACAAGAATCAGACAAACATTTTTGCCCCGCATAGGCGAGGCAACCAAACCGAAATGCTCTGGCGCGTTTCGGATTTAACGCCATCTACAGAGCCTGTCTCAGCAATGATTATGACAAAAAAAATCACTGATGAGCCAGGTTCTGATTCGAGAGCGTGCAAAAAGGGCATCAAATGATGCCCTTTTCTTACGCTTAGCGTCAAATGTTATCAGCGATTAGCCGAGAACTTTTGCTACAACGCCCGCGCCTACAGTACGGCCGCCTTCACGGATTGCGAAACGCAGACCGTCGTCCATCGCGATCGGGTGGATCAGGGTAACAACCATTTTGATGTTGTCGCCCGGCATTACCATCTCTACGCCTTCCGGCAGTTCGATGGTGCCAGTCACGTCAGTTGTACGGAAGTAGAACTGCGGACGGTAGCCTTTGAAGAACGGAGTATGACGGCCGCCTTCATCTTTGGACAGAATGTACACTTCGGATTCGAACTTGGTGTGCGGCTTGATGGTGCCCGGCTTAGCCAGTACCTGACCACGTTCGATTTCTTCACGTTTGATACCACGCAGCAGAACACCCACGTTCTCACCAGCACGGCCTTCGTCCAGCAGTTTGCGGAACATTTCAACGCCGGTACAGGTAGATTTCGCAGTATCTTTGATACCAACGATTTCAACTTCTTCACCCACTTTGATGATACCGCGCTCTACACGACCGGTAACAACGGTACCACGACCGGAGATGGAGAATACGTCTTCGATCGGCAGCAGGAACGGCTTGTCAATCGCACGCTCTGGTTCCGGGATATAGGTATCCAGGTGGCCAGCCAGTTCGATGATTTTCGCTTCCCACTCTGCGTCGCCTTCCAGCGCTTTCAGAGCAGAACCACGAACGATCGGAGTGTCGTCGCCCGGGAAATCGTACTGAGACAGAAGTTCACGAACTTCCATTTCAACCAGTTCCAGCAGCTCTTCGTCATCAACCATGTCGCATTTGTTCAGGAACACGATGATGTACGGAACGCCTACCTGACGACCCAGCAGGATGTGCTCACGAGTCTGCGGCATCGGGCCGTCAGTCGCAGCAACAACCAGGATCGCGCCGTCCATCTGCGCAGCACCGGTGATCATGTTTTTAACATAGTCGGCGTGGCCCGGGCAGTCTACGTGTGCGTAGTGACGGATCGCAGTATCGTACTCAACGTGAGAGGTGTTGATGGTGATACCACGTGCTTTTTCTTCCGGCGCGTTATCGATCTGGTCGAATGCGCGAGCCTGGCCACCGTAAGTTTTGGACAGAACGGTAGTGATTGCAGCGGTCAGCGTTGTTTTACCATGGTCAACGTGGCCGATAGTACCGACGTTAACGTGCGGTTTTGTACGTTCAAACTTTTCTTTAGACATCGATTGTCCCTCTAAGACACGGATAAATCGGTGATATCACCACATCAACCAGGCAACATGCCCGACTTGTTGAATGCAATAAACAGAGAGAAACAGGGGAGGAGAGATAAAGAAGTGGTGCTGATACCCAGAGTCGAACTGGGGACCTCACCCTTACCAAGGGTGCGCTCTACCAACTGAGCCATATCAGCACGTCTGGAGCGGGCAGCGGGAATCGAACCCGCATCATCAGCTTGGAAGGCTGAGGTAATAGCCATTATACGATGCCCGCATCCTAAAACTCGGCTACCCTATTCTTTCTGTGTTTCAGGAGAAGAAAACTCTCCCTTTGAGTTGATTCAGTTTTGACACCAACTCTGGTCACACGAGGCGACCGAAAATGGTGGTGGGGGAAGGATTCGAACCTTCGAAGTCTGTGACGGCAGATTTACAGTCTGCTCCCTTTGGCCGCTCGGGAACCCCACCGGACTTGATGGTGCCGACTACCGGAATCGAACTGGTGACCTACTGATTACAAGTCAGTTGCTCTACCTACTGAGCTAAGTCGGCATCAAGTAGCGCGCATTCTAGGGAGACAGAGCGCTTGATGCAACTAAAAAATTGCACAAATTGTTCTATCGCTCACATTTTGCACGACAAGGCCGTTAAATGCTGCTATTTCAAGCAAATCAGTGGAAAAAACCAGGATCGTGGCAGCTATTGGAGACCATACCTCCTCGCCGTTTATGGCGAACGCACCTCCCATCACTCTGTATAAAGTGCCTTTGCTTCGCCCTGATGCCGTTTTTTAACCAATCAAGAAGAAATCCCTTATTGAGGAGAGCGTGATGCATATCACCTGTACGTGGGAGTATCACTGCAAAAAGGGTCTTTCCGTTTACTGCGAGGAACTTGCCAATTTGTTGTGCAGGTCGTTCAGAGGGACGAAACGAATGGTCATCTTCGTAACATCATCCATTAAGATAAATAAGGTACACTCTCAGCTCCGCCGAAGCGGTTCTGGCTAATGCCTTATTAATAGGTTTGAGAAAGCGGGTTATGCATGGCAACGCAACCTTCTTTATCACTAAGCAGAGGCCGGTTTGCATATAGAAGGTTTCTACAGTAGCAGGGACGACACTGCCTGCCTAAATAGCGGTTTTCCTGAACTCAGCAGATGGAAACACACATTCAACCGCGATTTATTACAAACGCTTATTCGTGGTAATTCCGTTATCTCGCGCTATTGCCTGCCAGTCTCTAAAACGTGATGCTTTCCCCGGAAAGCATCATGCAGACGCGATTTTTCATATTATTCCCTGTCATCTGGTGTTAACCTCCTGCCCATTGTCCTAACTTATATCAATAACGTCGCGCCATCACATTACCTTAAAAGAAGGCTTCTCGCTCCGTGTCGGAAGCATACGTGGCGAGCCACCATGGCAGGCAGAAAAAGCTTATGAGTAAAAAAGAGCAAACGTTAATGACCCCGTACTTGCAGTTCAATCGTAGCCAGTGGGCTGCGCTTCGTGATTCAGTGCCGATGACGCTCACTGAGGGTGAAATCGCGCGGTTAAAAGGCATTAATGAAGATCTCTCTTTGGAAGAGGTTGCAGAGATTTATCTGCCGTTATCGCGTTTGCTCAATTTTTATATCAGTTCGAATTTACGTCGTCAGGCTGTGCTTGAACAATTCTTAGGCACGAATGGACAAAGAATACCTTATATCATCAGCATCGCAGGTAGCGTTGCTGTGGGCAAAAGCACCACTGCACGTGTATTGCAGGCTTTATTAAGTCGCTGGCCGGAGCATCGCCGCGTTGAATTAATCACCACCGATGGCTTTTTGCATCCTAATCAGGTTTTAAAAGATCGTGGCCTGATGAAGAAGAAAGGGTTTCCGCAATCTTATGATATGCACCGTCTGGTGAAATTCGTTTCCGATATTAAATCCGGCGTGCCAAACGTTACTGCACCAGTATATTCACATTTAATTTACGATGTGATCCCGGACGGAGATAAAACGGTAACTCAACCGGATATTCTGATCCTGGAAGGGCTCAACGTATTACAAAGCGGTATGGATTATCCTCATGACCCTCATCATGTATTTGTTTCTGACTTTGTCGACTTCTCTATTTATGTCGATGCGCCGGAAGAGTTACTACAGAAATGGTATATCAATCGCTTCCTGAAATTCCGTGAAGGGGCTTTCGCCGATCCGGATTCTTATTTCCATAACTATGCGAAATTGACCGAAGAAGAAGCCATCAATATAGCCACATCCCTTTGGAAGGAAATTAACTGGCTAAATTTGAAAGAAAATATCCTTCCAACCCGTGAGCGTGCAAGCCTCGTTATGACCAAGAGTGCCGACCACGCGGTCGAGCAAGTACGCCTGCGAAAATAAAACAAGGGGAGCGAAATGCTCCCCATTTTATTATTCGGCACTGCGTAAGGAAATTTCACCACCCATCCAGGGTTTAATTACTCCATCCTGTTCAAGTAACAATGCACCTTGTGCATCAATGCCACGCGAGATACCAAATATTTCTCTCTCGCCGATGATCAATTTCACCGGGCGATCGATAAAGTTATCCAGTTTCTTCCAGCGAGAGAGCCAGGGGCTTAACCCTTCTTGTTCAAAAGACTGTAGCGCAACACGTAATTCATTAATCAGACGGACAGCGAGCGTATTGCGATCAATGACTACACCCGCTTCTTGCAGGTTAACCCAGCCTTGATTGATCACGTCACTTTCCGCATGGCGCATGGCAAGGTTGATGCCAGCCCCTATCACGATCTGCGCAGCATCGCCGGTTTTACCGGTTAATTCAACGAGGATACCGGCAAGTTTACGGTCACCCAAATACAGATCATTGGGCCATTTCACCCGAACATTTTCTGCGCCAAGTTCTTGCAGAACTTCTGCCATGATAATGCCAATGACCAGACTTAATCCGATGGCCGCAGCCGGACCTTGTTCAAGACGCCAGTACATGGAGAGATAGAGATTCGCACCAAAGGGAGAGAACCACTTACGCCCACGCCGACCACGCCCCGCCTGCTGGTATTCTGCGACACAGGCATCACCGGATCGCAGCTCGCCGATACGATCCAGCAGGTATTGGTTAGTGGAATCAATAACCGGCAATACGGCCACTTTACCTGTTTGAACCTGCGTTACGATCAGTTCTTCATTCAACAATTGGATGGGTTCAGGAAGACTGTAACCTTTACCGGGCACGGTGAATACATCCACCCCCCAGTCACGCAGGGTTTGAATGTGTTTATTGATAGCTGCACGACTCATGCCCAGCCGCTCACCGAGCTGTTCACCAGAATGGAATTCACCATCAGCAAGGATAGAGACCAGGGTTAATGGAATGGTGTTGTCTTTCATGCAATCACCTCCACGGCATTGACTTCGCCACGATGGCCGATAAAACGCACCTCCGGTTCCAGCCAGACATTAAACTTCGCGCCAACCTGTTCACGTACATGGTGAGCCAGGCGGACAACATCTTTACTGGTCGCGTGATTTTGATTGATTAGCACCAGTGCCTGTAACGGATGAACGGCTGCCCCACCAATAGATACACCTTTTAATTGGCATTGATCGATAAGCCATCCGGCAGCGAATTTTACTGTGCCGTCAGGTTGAGGGTAATGGGGAGCTTTCGGAGACTTTTCCAGTAGCGCGGCGGCCTGTTCGGCACTCACAACCGGATTTTTAAAGAAGCTACCGGCATTACCGTTTACTTTCGGATCGGGCAACTTACTGGTACGCATGCGGCAAACTTCTTCAAAAACGTTCTGCGGTGTTACGGTTGCCGGGTCCAGACGCGTCAGATCGCCATAAGTCAGAACCGGCTGCCACTGCTTAGGTAAGCGCAACCCAACCGCGACGATTGCGTAGCGATCCTGATACTCATGTTTGAAGATACTGTCACGGTAGCCAAAGCGGCAAGCTTCTGCCGTTAATCGGCGGGTATTTCCCGTACTCAACTCTACACAGTCGACATAGGCGCAAACGCGCTGCAATTCAACACCGTATGCGCCGATGTTCTGGATAGGCGATGACCCAACACAACCGGGGATCAACGCAAGGTTTTCCAGACCGGGCATTCCATGCGAGAGTGTAAATTGCACGAGTTGATGCCAGATTTCTCCCGCACCAACATGTACATGCCAGGCCTCGGCGCTTTCCTCAGTTTCAATACCCAGGATGCGGTTAATAATGACCGTACCCGTGAAATCTTCCAGGAAAAGAACATTACTGCCCTCACCCAGCATCAATACGGGCTGTTCATTACGTACGGATTCCTGCCACGCTTCAAGTAGTTGCTGCACGCTTTCAGCACGTATTATTTTATTTGCATTGTGATCAATGCCGAAGGTATTCCAGGGCTTAAGGGAGTGGTTCATAGACGCTGTCCTGATGCAAAAACCCGGCTAGTTTACCGCATATACAAAGTGAGCGCTTGTGGTTATATGGGAGGTTTCTTGAGGGATAAAAACGCAAAAAGCCCATCCGTGAGGATGGGCTTCTTACTTGTCTGATGCCTGGCAGTTCCCTACTCTCACATGGGGAGACCCCACACTACCATCGGCGCTACGGCGTTTCACTTCTGAGTTCGGCATGGGGTCAGGTGGGACCACCGCGCTAAAGCCGCCAGGCAAATTCTTTGTGCTCGTCCTGTGTCTTTTGTGCTGATACTGCGTTGGCTGCTCTTGCGAACGTCAGTCACATACTTCAGTATGCTCCTTCCGTTGCTGTGTTTGCCGCCTTGTCTCAGCGCAAAATCCTTCGGACTCTGAATCTAAGCTGAAAATCTTCTCTTCTCAAATCCGCCAAAACATCTTCGGCGTTGTAAGGTTAAGCCTCACGGTTCATTAGTACCGGTTAGCTCAACGCATCGCTGCGCTTACACACCCGGCCTATCAACGTCGTCGTCTTCAACGTTCCTTTAGTGGACTTAAAGTCCAAGGGAAGACTCATCTCGGGGCAAGTTTCGTGCTTAGATGCTTTCAGCACTTATCTCTTCCGCATGTAGCTACCGGGCAGTGCCATTGGCATGACAACCCGAACACCAGTGATGCGTCCACTCCGGTCCTCTCGTACTAGGAGCAGCCCCCCTCAATCTTCCAGCGCCCACGGCAGATAGGGACCGAACTGTCTCACGACGTTCTAAACCCAGCTCGCGTACCACTTTAAATGGCGAACAGCCATACCCTTGGGACCTACTTCAGCCCCAGGATGTGATGAGCCGACATCGAGGTGCCAAACACCGCCGTCGATATGAACTCTTGGGCGGTATCAGCCTGTTATCCCCGGAGTACCTTTTATCCGTTGAGCGATGGCCCTTCCATTCAGAACCACCGGATCACTATGACCTGCTTTCGCACCTGCTCGCGCCGTCACGCTCGCAGTCAAGCTGGCTTATGCCATTGCACTAACCTCCTGATGTCCGACCAGGATTAGCCAACCTTCGTGCTCCTCCGTTACTCTTTGGGAGGAGACCGCCCCAGTCAAACTACCCACCAGACACTGTCCGCAACCCGGATCACGGGTCCACGTTAGAACATCAAACATTAAAGGGTGGTATTTCAAGGTTGGCTCCATGCAGACTGGCGTCCACACTTCAAAGCCTCCCACCTATCCTACACATCAAGGCTCAATGTTCAGTGTCAAGCTATAGTAAAGGTTCACGGGGTCTTTCCGTCTTGCCGCGGGTACACTGCATCTTCACAGCGAGTTCAATTTCACTGAGTCTCGGGTGGAGACAGCCTGGCCATCATTACGCCATTCGTGCAGGTCGGAACTTACCCGACAAGGAATTTCGCTACCTTAGGACCGTTATAGTTACGGCCGCCGTTTACCGGGGCTTCGATCAAGAGCTTCTCCTTACGGATAACCCCATCAATTAACCTTCCGGCACCGGGCAGGCGTCACACCGTATACGTCCACTTTCGTGTTTGCACAGTGCTGTGTTTTTAATAAACAGTTGCAGCCAGCTGGTATCTTCGACTGATTTCAGCTCCACCCGCAGGGGCTTCACCTACATATCAGCGTGCCTTCTCCCGAAGTTACGGCACCATTTTGCCTAGTTCCTTCACCCGAGTTCTCTCAAGCGCCTTGGTATTCTCTACCTGACCACCTGTGTCGGTTTGGGGTACGATTTCGTGTTACCTGATGCTTAGAGGCTTTTCCTGGAAGCAGGGCATTTGTTACTTCATCACCGTAGTGACTCGTCATCACACCTCAGCCTTGGTTATCCGGATTTGCCTGGATAACCAGCATACATGCTTAAACCGGGACAACCGTCGCCCGGCTAACATAGCCTTCTCCGTCCCCCCTTCGCAGTAACACCAAGTACAGGAATATTAACCTGTTTCCCATCGACTACGCCTTTCGGCCTCGCCTTAGGGGTCGACTCACCCTGCCCCGATTAACGTTGGACAGGAACCCTTGGTCTTCCGGCGAGCGGGCTTTTCACCCGCTTTATCGTTACTTATGTCAGCATTCGCACTTCTGATACCTCCAGCATGCCTCACAGCACACCTTCGCAGGCTTACAGAACGCTCCCCTACCCAACAACACATAGTGTCGCTGCCGCAGCTTCGGTGCATGGTTTAGCCCCGTTACATCTTCCGCGCAGGCCGACTCGACCAGTGAGCTATTACGCTTTCTTTAAATGATGGCTGCTTCTAAGCCAACATCCTGGCTGTCTGTGCCTTCCCACATCGTTTCCCACTTAACCATGACTTTGGGACCTTAGCTGGCGGTCTGGGTTGTTTCCCTCTTCACGACGGACGTTAGCACCCGCCGTGTGTCTCCCGTGATAACATTCTCCGGTATTCGTAGTTTGCATCGGGTTGGTAAGCCGGGATGGCCCCCTAGCCGAAACAGTGCTCTACCCCCGGAGATGAGTTCACGAGGCGCTACCTAAATAGCTTTCGGGGAGAACCAGCTATCTCCCGGTTTGATTGGCCTTTCACCCCCAGCCACAAGTCATCCGCTAATTTTTCAACATTAGTCGGTTCGGTCCTCCAGTTAGTGTTACCCAACCTTCAACCTGCCCATGGCTAGATCACCGGGTTTCGGGTCTATACCCTGCAACTTAACGCCCAGTTAAGACTCGGTTTCCCTTCGGCTCCCCTATTCGGTTAACCTTGCTACAGAATATAAGTCGCTGACCCATTATACAAAAGGTACGCAGTCACACCACGAAGGTGCTCCCACTGCTTGTACGTACACGGTTTCAGGTTCTTTTTCACTCCCCTCGCCGGGGTTCTTTTCGCCTTTCCCTCACGGTACTGGTTCACTATCGGTCAGTCAGGAGTATTTAGCCTTGGAGGATGGTCCCCCCATATTCAGACAGGATACCACGTGTCCCGCCCTACTCATCGAGCTCACAGCCTGTGTGCTTTCGTGTACGGGGCTGTCACCCTGTATCGCGCGACTTTCCAGACGCTTCCACTAACACACAAGCTGATTCAGGCTCTGGGCTGCTCCCCGTTCGCTCGCCGCTACTGGGGGAATCTCGGTTGATTTCTTTTCCTCGGGGTACTTAGATGTTTCAGTTCCCCCGGTTCGCCTCGTTTGACTATGTATTCATCAAACGATAGTGCAACGAATTGCACTGGGTTTCCCCATTCGGACATCGCCGGGTCAAAGGTTCATATCACCTCGCCGGCGCTTTTCGCAGATTAGCACGTCCTTCATCGCCTCTGACTGCCAGGGCATCCACCGTGTACGCTTAGTCGCTTAACCTCACAACCCGAAGATGTTTCGTAAAACATCATCGTGTCGCGAAAATTTGAGAGACTCGAACACACTTTCGTGTGTCGTTTCAATTTTCAGCTTGATCCAGATTTTTAAAGAGCAAAACTTCGCAGTGCACCTTTTCAGGTTCACTCTGAAGTTTTCTTGTGTTCGCAGTAAAAGATGGTGGAGCTATGCGGGATCGAACCGCAGACCTCCTGCGTGCAAAGCAGGCGCTCTCCCAGCTGAGCTATAGCCCCATCGTAGTTAAATCTCACCAACCTTAATTACTGTTGAGGCAAGGCGTGGTGACACGAAGCATACTTAAAATATGTGAGTGTCGCCGCAACGCAGCATCAGCAGGAATTTGGTAGGCCTGAGTGGACTTGAACCACCGACCTCACCCTTATCAGGGGTGCGCTCTAACCACCTGAGCTACAAGCCTGCAGAGATTTCTTACTGCTCTATTTCATCAGACAATCTGTGTGGACACTACAAAGGCAGGTTCTTTAAGGTAAGGAGGTGATCCAACCGCAGGTTCCCCTACGGTTACCTTGTTACGACTTCACCCCAGTCATGAATCACAAAGTGGTAAGCGCCCTCCCGAAGGTTAAGCTACCTACTTCTTTTGCAACCCACTCCCATGGTGTGACGGGCGGTGTGTACAAGGCCCGGGAACGTATTCACCGTGGCATTCTGATCCACGATTACTAGCGATTCCGACTTCATGGAGTCGAGTTGCAGACTCCAATCCGGACTACGACATACTTTATGAGGTCCGCTTGCTCTCGCGAGGTCGCTTCTCTTTGTATATGCCATTGTAGCACGTGTGTAGCCCTGGTCGTAAGGGCCATGATGACTTGACGTCATCCCCACCTTCCTCCAGTTTATCACTGGCAGTCTCCTTTGAGTTCCCGGCCGGACCGCTGGCAACAAAGGATAAGGGTTGCGCTCGTTGCGGGACTTAACCCAACATTTCACAACACGAGCTGACGACAGCCATGCAGCACCTGTCTCACGGCTCCCGAAGGCACTAAGGCATCTCTGCCGAATTCCGTGGATGTCAAGACCAGGTAAGGTTCTTCGCGTTGCATCGAATTAAACCACATGCTCCACCGCTTGTGCGGGCCCCCGTCAATTCATTTGAGTTTTAACCTTGCGGCCGTACTCCCCAGGCGGTCGACTTAACGCGTTAGCTCCGGAAGCCACGCCTCAAGGGCACAACCTCCAAGTCGACATCGTTTACGGCGTGGACTACCAGGGTATCTAATCCTGTTTGCTCCCCACGCTTTCGCACCTGAGCGTCAGTCTTTGTCCAGGGGGCCGCCTTCGCCACCGGTATTCCTCCAGATCTCTACGCATTTCACCGCTACACCTGGAATTCTACCCCCCTCTACAAGACTCAAGCCTGCCAGTTTCGAATGCAGTTCCCAGGTTGAGCCCGGGGATTTCACATCCGACTTGACAGACCGCCTGCGTGCGCTTTACGCCCAGTAATTCCGATTAACGCTTGCACCCTCCGTATTACCGCGGCTGCTGGCACGGAGTTAGCCGGTGCTTCTTCTGCGGGTAACGTCAATCAACACGGTTATTAACCGTATTGCCTTCCTCCCCGCTGAAAGTGCTTTACAACCCGAAGGCCTTCTTCACACACGCGGCATGGCTGCATCAGGCTTGCGCCCATTGTGCAATATTCCCCACTGCTGCCTCCCGTAGGAGTCTGGACCGTGTCTCAGTTCCAGTGTGGCTGGTCATCCTCTCAGACCAGCTAGGGATCGTCGCCTTGGTGAGCCATTACCTCACCAACTAGCTAATCCCATCTGGGCACATCCGATGGCAAGAGGCCCGAAGGTCCCCCTCTTTGGTCTTGCGACATTATGCGGTATTAGCTACCGTTTCCAGTAGTTATCCCCCTCCATCGGGCAGTTTCCCAGACATTACTCACCCGTCCGCCACTCGTCACCCGAGAGCAAGCTCTCTGTGCTACCGTTCGACTTGCATGTGTTAGGCCTGCCGCCAGCGTTCAATCTGAGCCATGATCAAACTCTTCAATTTAAAAGTTTGATGCTCGTAGAATTAAACTTCGTAATGAATTACGTGTTCACTCTGTGAGACTTGGTATTCATTTAGTGTCCGAAGACATTAAGAATCCATGTCACTTTGAGTGCCCACACAGATTGTCTGATAAATTGTTAAAGAGCAGTGCCGCTTCGTTTTTCGCTGCGGCGCGGGGTGTGCATATTACGCCTTCCCGCTGCAGAGTCAAGTGTTTATTTTCACTTTTCTCTGCGGAATTCTCACCGGCATTCGCCTGAGAACCCCGCTGACCCGGCGGCTTGCTTGCCGTTGTTCCGTGTCAGTGGAGGCGCATTATAGGGAGTTCTTGTGAAGTGACAAGCATAAAATTCAAAAAAATTATTGTTCGCTCATATTTCATTCATAGCGGCGGTTAAAGCGGCGCTTTGCTGTTTAACTGAGCGATTTTGCGCGCAAATTCGGTCACCTGCTGCCAGTCGGTGTAGACCACTTCTTTACGGGTATCCGTTTCGCCACCCGTCATCTTCATAATGAGTTGAATCATCAGACGATCAAACCAGCGATAACGCGGGTAACGCAGCGCGCCTGCAAACACGACGCACTCATCAGGACGCCATGGCGAACGCAGCAAAAACTTACGGGTGTAGTTGTTAGTCTGTGGGGTGCGCTTCTCGGGCTTGCGCGCGACAAGGTTTACAGAGAAGAACGCGCCGGGCAGCGCATTCAGGTTTTTCTGGTGCTGCTTTACGAAATTGTCCAGCGCCGGGTTGAAATGACCATAACGAATAGAAGCGCCGATGACGACGCGCTCATAGGCTGACCAGTCAATCGTCCCGACACGATTGAGATTGAGCACATCGGTACTCACCCCCAGCTCGCTTAATTGCGAGGCCAGATAAGCGGCAATCTCACGCGTTTGTCCATCACGAGTAGAAAACAAAATTAGCGTTTTCACGTATAGCTCCCTTATTCGCGCCAGAAGGTCGGCGTGAACAGTACCAATAAGGTAAAGACCTCAAGACGACCAAACAGCATATTGGCAATCAGGATCCATTTCGCAATCGGGTTCATGCTGGCGAAGTTATCCGCCACTACACCAAGCCCCGGGCCCAGATTATTGAGTGTCGCCACGACAGAAGCGAATGCGGAGAAGTCATCCACGCCGGTCGCAATGATAGCCAGCATGCTGACGATAAATACCAATGCATAGGCGGAGAAGAACCCCCATACCGCTTCAAGAATACGCTCCGGCAGGGCACGGTTCCCCAGTTTGATGCTATATACCGCATTCGGATGCACCAGACGTTTTAGTTCACGGTTACCCTGTTTAAACAGCAGCAGAATACGAATAACTTTCAGGCCGCCCCCCGTCGAGCCCGCGCAGCCGCCGATAAAGGCTGAGCAGAGCAATAGCACCGGCAGGAATAACGGCCAGCGAGAGATACTGTCGGTCGTGAACCCTGCGGTTGTCGCCATCGACACCACCTGGAAGAAAGCCTGGTTGAGCGTCGTCATCGCCGAACTGTAGACATTATGGAACCACAGCATCACGGTGCAGATCACCACCAGCGTCAACTGCACGCCGATGAACATGCGAAATTCGGGATCGCGCCAGTACACTTTCAGGCTGCGACCACTGAGTAAAGAGAAGTGCAGACCATAGTTACAGCCGGATATCAGAAGGAAGATGGCGATAATGGTGTTAATCGTAGGGCTGTCGAAGTAACCCACGCTGGCATCATGCGTCGAAAAGCCGCCAATCGCGATGGTTGAGAAGCTGTGCCCGATTGCATCGAAAGCGGGCATACCGGCAAACCACAATGCCAGCGCACAGGCGATAGTCAGCAATACATAAATGAGCCACAGCGTCTTCGCTGTTTCGGCAATACGCGGACGCATTTTATTGTCTTTCAGCGGCCCTGGCATTTCAGCGCGATAGAGCTGCATACCCCCGACGCCCAGAATAGGCAGAATCGCGACCGCCAGCACAATGATCCCCATACCACCAAACCACTGCAGCATCTGACGATAAAAGAGAATGGCATGAGGCAACGAGTCCAGCCCCACCAGCGTGGTGGCCCCCGTCGTCGTTAACCCAGAGAACGATTCGAAAAAAGCATCCGTCACCGTCAGGTTTGGACTCTCAGAGAAGATAAAGGGCAACGCCCCCACACTACCCAGCACGGTCCAGAACAGCACAACGATCAGAAAACCCTCGCGCGATTTCAACTCACTCTTTTCACGGCGGTTAGGCCACCACAGCAGAGAGCCAATCGCCAGCGCGACAAAGAATGTCTGTGTGAATGCCCTTCCCGCGCCATCACGATAGATAAGTGCAACCAGCCCTGGCAGAATCATCGTCCCGGAAAAGAGAATGATCAGAAGTCCAACAATTCGGGTTATGGCACGAAAATGCATCTCTGCCGCTTCCTTAGGTACGCAAAAATTAGGTGGGGATTATTCTTCAATCTTGTGTAATTGCAACGCACCACGACTGAAATCAGCAAGTTTTGTTGAAAAAGCAGCCAGTTCAGATTGCGGGAGTGCCACCCGAAGCCGAACAAACGCCTCGTATTCACTCGCAACAATCTTGCCGGAAAACTGCCCCAGCAGGGTTTCAACCCCGGTCAACTGCCCATATTCACATTGCAAAGTATATTCGGTTAATGGCGTCTTGCGCAGCGTCGTCAACTGCGCAAGCGCCTGGCTCACACCGCCGCCGTAAGCTTTAACAAGTCCACCGGTCCCCAACAACACGCCACCGTAGTAGCGCACCACTACGGCGGTCATTTCCCCGACCCCACTTCCCATTAGCTGGGCGAGCATCGGTTTTCCGGCCGTACCCGCAGGTTCGCCATCATCAGAAAAGCCCAGTTGCCGCGAATCATTCGGCGGCCCGGCGACCCAGGCCACACAATGGTGTCGCGCATCCGGGTGTTCAGCACGTACTGACTCGACAAACGCCTTAGCCGCTTCCACACCATCAGTATGGGCCAGATATGTGATAAAACGGCTTTTCTTGATCTCTTCGACAAAGGTGACCGGCGCTGCCGGTATCAGCCAGCTATCCATTACGCCAGTTTCAAATCACGCGTCATGTTTTCGATACTGTTTTCGTGAATCACCACGTTGTCTTCGATACGAATGCCGCCAAATGGTTTAAGCGCCTCAATTTTCTGCCAGTTGAAGTGCTTGCTGAACGGGCCGTCACGCCATGGCGCCAGCAGTGATTCAATAAAGTAGATACCCGGCTCAATCGTCAGCACCATACGTGGTTGCAATACACGGGTACAACGCAGGTAAGGGTATTTGGACGGCGCCGCCAGGTGCGTACCGGTATCATCCTGCATAAAGCCTGCAACATCGTGCACCTGCAGGCCAAGCGGGTGACCAATGCCGTGTGGCATGAATGGGCCGGTCAGGTCATTTTCGACCATTGCCTCTTCGCTCATATCAGAGATTATCTGATGTTTACGCAGCAGCTTCGCAATACGTTGATGGAACTGGAGGTGGTACTCGGTGTAGTTAACACCCGA
Organism: Citrobacter sp. BDA59-3; assembly: GCF_015167655.1. Lineage (NCBI taxonomy): Bacteria > Pseudomonadati > Pseudomonadota > Gammaproteobacteria > Enterobacterales > Enterobacteriaceae > Citrobacter > Citrobacter sp. BDA59-3. The sequence goes on along the minus strand of NZ_CP063427.1, from coordinate 243,274 downwards.
CTTCATCGTAGCGATCAACGCCAGTTGTTCATCATTAACATCTTTGACCAGATGGGCATAATCGTTATCGCTGTTGGCCGACCAGGTGCGGGTCAGGTCTGCGGCATAACCGTTATATTCCGCCCCTGCATCCAGCAAGAAACTACGCAGTTCTGCCGGTGCGCGATGATCCAGTTTGGTGTAATGAAGGACGGCGGCGTGCTCATTGAGCGCCACAATATTGCTGTAAGGCACATCGGTATCGCGATGCCCGGTTGCGGTCAAATAAGCCAGGTTGATATCAAACTCACTCATCCCGGAACGGAACGCCTCTTCCGCCGCACGATGCCCCATTACCGCCGTTTTCTGCGCTTCACGCATACACGCCAGTTCGTAATCAGTTTTATAGGCGCGGTAATAGTGCAAGTAATCGATCACCCCTTTCGGGTTGATGTTACTGGCAGCGATATCCAGCGAAAGCGCGCGCTCGGGAACCGGGCCGATATACCCAATATTTCCGCGAGCAGCAGGTAACAGGCTGCCAATGCCGTCGGCTTTCGGCAGGGCAATCACCTCAACTTCGTCGGTCCAGAAGGAGGTCGGTAACGGCTCAACGTTGTGCCAGTAATCGACCGGCAGATAGAACCACAGTTTCGGTTTGTTAACGCCATCGACCAGCAACCAGCAATTTGGAACCTGTGTGACCGGAACCCAGGCTTTAAACTGCGGATTGACTTTGAAAGGGTACGGATGGTCGTCGAGAAAGACATTGAACAGTTCACCGGAGTGAATCAACAGCGCGTCCAGTTTAAAGCGGGCCAGCACGTCCCGGGTACGTTCCTGGAGCGTAACGATATGATTTTTATACAGCGCAGCCAGTGAGTCCATCATTCTTCCTTCTGTTTTTTGAGCTCAAGTTTTTGCATCTTAGCATACCTGATCCCGGTAGGGTGATTTCGGCTGAGCGTGATCAAACTAGCAATTCTTTAAAGATAAATTTGCAATTTATTAACATAAAAACCACACTCCGCTTCATCTGGTATGACCAGATCCCTTGCTGGATTCAGGAGACTGACATGCTCTACAAAGGCGATACCCTATATATCAACTGGCTGGAAGATGGCATTGCCGAACTGGTGTTCGATGCCCCCGGGTCGGTGAATAAGTTAGACACGGCTACCGTAGCCAGCCTCGGCCAGGCGCTGGACGTGCTGGAAAAACAGGCGGATTTAAAAGGCCTGCTGCTGCGCTCAGAAAAAGCGGCGTTTATTGTCGGTGCCGATATTACCGAATTCCTCTCTCTGTTCCTGGTTCCGGCAGAACAACTGAGTACCTGGCTGCACTTTGCCAATAGCGTGTTCAATCGCCTGGAAGATTTGCCGGTACCGACCATTTCTGCCGTAAACGGCTATGCGCTGGGCGGCGGCTGCGAGTGCGTGCTCGCCACCGACTACCGTCTGGCGACGCCGGATCTGCGCATCGGTCTGCCGGAAACGAAACTGGGCATCATGCCTGGTTTTGGCGGTTCCGTCCGTATGCCACGTCTGCTGGGCGCCGACAGTGCGCTGGAAATCATTGCCGCCGGGAAAGATGTTGGCGCCGAAGAGGCGCTGAAAATTGGCCTGGTCGATGGCGTAGTTCAGCCGGAAAAATTAAAAGCAGGCGCGGTGGCGATTTTACGTCAGGCGATTAACGGCGATCTCGACTGGAGAGCCAAACGCCAGCCGAAGCTGGAGCCGCTGCACTTAAGTAAAATCGAAGCCACCATGAGCTTTACGATTGCCAAAGGTATGGTCGCGCAGACAGCAGGTAAACATTACCCCGCCCCCATAACAGCGGTTAAAACCATTGAAGCAGCCGCTCGCTTTGGCCGTGAAGAAGCCCTGAAACTTGAAAATCAAAGTTTCGTTCCCCTGGCGCACAGTAAAGAAGCCCGCGCACTGGTCGGTATTTTCCTCAACGATCAATACGTGAAAGGCAAAGCGAAAAAACTGACCAAAGATGTCGAGACACCAAAACAGGCCGCCGTGCTGGGTGCGGGTATTATGGGCGGCGGTATTGCTTACCAGTCTGCCTGGAAAGGCGTGCCGGTCATTATGAAAGACATCAATGACAAATCGCTGACGCTGGGTATGAGTGAAGCGGGTAAGCTGCTTAATAAACAGCTTGAACGCGGCAAAATCGATGGACTAAAACTGGCCGGGGTCATTTCCACTATTCACCCGACCCTCGACTATGCCGGCTTTGAGCGCGTGGATGTCGTAGTCGAAGCGGTTGTTGAAAACCCGAAAGTGAAAAAAGCCGTTCTCGCAGAAACCGAAGAAAAGGTAAGCCCGGATACCGTCCTGGCGTCAAACACCTCCACGATCCCGATTTCCGAACTGGCAAGCGTGCTTAAACGCCCGGAAAACTTCTGCGGGATGCACTTCTTTAACCCGGTACACCGTATGCCGCTGGTTGAAGTCATTCGCGGTGAAAAAACGTCTGATAAGACCATCGCTAAAGTCGTGGCATGGGCGAGCAAAATGGGCAAAACACCGATCGTGGTGAATGACTGCCCGGGATTCTTCGTCAATCGCGTGTTGTTCCCTTATTTTGCCGGCTTTAGCCAGTTGCTGCGTGACGGTGCGGATTTCCGCAAAGTCGATAAAGTCATGGAGAAAGTCTTTGGCTGGCCAATGGGCCCGGCATATTTGCTGGATGTGGTCGGTATCGACACGGCTCATCACGCGCAAGCCGTCATGGCGGCGGGCTTCCCTCAGCGGATGCAGAAAGATTATCGCGATGCTATCGACGCATTGTTCGACGCTAACCGTTTCGGGCAGAAAAATGGCCTTGGCTTCTGGCGCTATAAAGAAGACAGCAAAGGCAAACCGAAGAAAGAAGAAGATGCCGAGGTAAATGCCCTGCTGGCAGAAGTTAGCCAGCCGAAGCGCGACTTTAGCGACGATGAGATTATCGCCCGTATGATGATCCCGATGGTCAATGAAGTGGTGCGCTGCCTGGAAGAAGGCATTATCGCCAGTCCGGCAGAAGCCGATATGGCGCTGGTCTACGGTCTCGGTTTCCCTCCGTTCCACGGCGGGGCATTCCGCTGGCTCGACACGCTTGGCAGCGCAAAATATCTCGATATGGCGCATCAGTTCCAGCACCTTGGCCCGCTCTATGAAGTCCCGGCCGGGCTGCGCGAGAAAGCGCGCCACAACGAAGCGTATTATCCCCCGGTTGAACCTGCCCGTCCGGCAGGCGAACTGAAAACGGCTTAAGGAGTCACAATGGAACAGGTTGTCATTGTCGATGCAATTCGCACCCCGATGGGCCGTTCAAAAGGCGGCGCATTTCGCAACGTGCGCGCGGAAGATCTCTCCGCGCACCTGATGCGCAGCCTGCTGGCGCGTAACCCGGCGCTGGACGCTTCTGCGATTGACGATATCTACTGGGGCTGTGTTCAGCAGACGCTGGAGCAGGGTTTCAACATTGCCCGCAACGCGTCATTGCTGGCGGAGATCCCCCATTCCGTACCTGCAGTGACCGTTAACCGTCTGTGTGGTTCATCAATGCAGGCGCTGCACGATGCCGCCCGAATGATCATGACCGGCGATGCGCAGGCCTGTCTGGTTGGCGGCGTGGAGCATATGGGTCATGTTCCGATGAGCCACGGTGTGGATTTCCATCCGGGTATGAGCCGCAATGTGGCGAAAGCCGCAGGAATGATGGGGCTTACCGCAGAGATGCTTTCCCGAATGCACGGCATCAGCCGCGAAATGCAGGACGCGTTTGGCGCGCGTTCTCATGCCCGCGCCTGGGCCGCCACACAGTCCGGGGCATTTAAAAATGAAATCATCCCCACCGGCGGTCACGATGCCGATGGCGTGTTAAAGCAATTTAATTATGACGAAGTCATTCGCCCGGAAACCACCGTTGAAGCGCTCTCGGCCTTAAGACCGGCGTTCGATCCGGTGAGCGGCACGGTCACTGCGGGGACCTCTTCCGCCTTGTCCGACGGCGCATCGGCAATGCTGGTCATGAGTGAGAGCCGTGCCCGCGAGTTAGGCCTGAAACCACGGGCGCGCGTACGTTCGATGGCTGTCGTCGGGTGCGACCCATCCATTATGGGTTATGGCCCGGTTCCGGCATCAAAGCTGGCGCTGAAAAAAGCGGGCCTGACCACCAGCGACATTGACCTGTTTGAAATGAACGAGGCCTTTGCCGCACAGATCCTACCGTGCATAAAAGATCTGGGGTTGATGGAGCAGATTGACGAGAAGATTAACCTCAACGGCGGTGCGATCGCGCTCGGCCATCCGCTGGGTTGTTCAGGTACGCGTATCAGCACTACCCTGCTCAACCTGATGGAGCGCAAAGATGCCCAGTTTGGTCTGGCGACCATGTGTATCGGGCTGGGTCAGGGCATCGCAACGGTGTTCGAGCGGGTATAACACGATGCCGGGGCGCTTCGCGTGCCCGGCTTACAAAAATTGATCTCAAAGACATTGGCGCCAGAACAAGACGGCAAGCGAATACATCCCGATGCGCTTACAGAAGTAAGTGATTCGGGCAAATGAGTGCAGCCAACGCCGTTATGGTGTCAATGGCAAAGAAAGATTTAGTTGCCGTTTTCCCGCCTGTCAGGGGCGGGCTTTTTATTTCTTATTCTTCTCTCCATCCCTTACACTCCTTATTGGAGCGACACCACATCGACAAGGGAATGAAATGAAGAACGCTACTCTGGCTTTATCCTGTCTGTTTATTCTGTTACCCACATTCGCACTGGCAGCGCAGACAGCACTGGCAAATGAAGAGACCCGCCAGGAACAAGTCATGGCACAACGCTGCCTGACATTTGGGCTCAATAAGCTCAGAGCCGACAATCCGGGATTACACGCGAAACTGCAAACCGCCAGGCCGAACGCCAGCACAGCGGTTATTGAGCGCTTCGATGAAAATATCGGTAGCCAGCATATTGCGACCCAGGTGACGGCAAACCTCGAAACGAAGCAAGGCGCGTCAGGCGAGATGATGTGTCTGTTAGAAAACGATAAGCCGCTGTTTGTTTACTTCTACAACATGGATGAGTGATTGCTGAAAACCACCACCTCCACGAAGGGGTGGTTTTCGGGAAGGCTTAAATAAACGCGAATGCGTCGCCAAACAGGCGGTCTTCGCGTGCACCACGCTCATTGCAGAACAGGTCACGGGCGATTTTCGCCATCTCAAAACGTCCGGCGATATAGATATCATGCTCCGCCAGCGTACCGAAATCCTGCAATACGGCGGTCAAAACGGTTCCGCTGCGGCCACGCCAGTTCTCTTCCGGCTGCTCAACCACCGGCACCACGCGCAGGTTCGGATGATCAACGGACAATGCTTCCAGCTCGGACAGATCATACAGGTGCTTCTCTTCGCGCCCACCCCAGTAAATGGTGATATCACGGTTCGGGTTTTGCTCAAGCGCCGTCAGCAAAATGGAACGCGCGTAGGAGAAACCGGTTCCCCCGGCAATCAGCACCAACGGACGCTCTTCATCGTCACGTAGCCAGGCGTCACCGTGCGGAAGATCCACCACAATTTCCCGGTCTTTCAGGATACGGTCCATCACCGCCATGGCGTAGAGATTTAATTCTGATGCGCCAATGTGCAGCTCGATAAAGTCGTGCTGGCTCGGCGTGGAAGCCAGAGAGAAGGGGCGTTTGTCTCGTTCATCCATCACCACCATTAAGTACTGGCCAGCGCGAAAAGAAAAAGCCGCTTCCGGCACTAAACGGACGCGATATACGGTATCGGTGATGGCGTCTACCGAGGTCACTTTACAGCTTAAGGTTGTCATGCGCTCCCTCTGTCGGGTTCATACTCGTTGTCGTAATGTCTGGCGAAAAACGGCGGCGCGTCAGGCACCTTTACCGTCACTAAAAATGGCCAGTTCATCCCAGATGGCGTCGATACGCGCCGTCACGTCAGGGTCTTTCCTGATGGGGCGACCCCACTCTCGTTCGGTTTCGCCAGGCCATTTATTGGTGGCATCCAGGCCCATTTTTGAGCCAAGACCGGAAACCGGCGAGGCAAAGTCCAGGTAATCAATTGGCGTATTCTCCACCAGTACCGTGTCCCGCGCAGGGTCCATACGGGTGGTGATCGCCCAAATCACATCGTTCCAGTCACGCGCATTGACATCGTCGTCACACACAATCACGAACTTGGTGTACATAAACTGGCGCAAGAACGACCAGACGCCCATCATGACGCGTTTTGCATGACCTGCGTACTGTTTCTTCATGGTGACGACGGCAAGGCGATAAGAACAGCCCTCCGGCGGCAGATAAAAATCGACGATTTCCGGGAACTGCTTTTGCAAAATCGGGACGAACACTTCATTGAGCGCCACACCGAGCACGGCAGGTTCATCCGGCGGACGGCCGGTGTAGGTCGAATGGTAAATCGCGTCTTCACGCTGCGTAATGTGCGTGACGGTAAAGACCGGGAAGTTATCGACCTCGTTATAGTAGCCGGTATGGTCGCCATACGGCCCTTCGGGTGCCATATCTCCAGCCTCAATATAGCCTTCCAGCACCATTTCCGCACTGGCCGGGACTTCTAAATCATTGGAGAGGCATTTGACGACTTCGGTTTTGGTGCCGCGCAGTAACCCGGCAAAGGCATATTCCGACAGGGTGTCCGGAACGGGCGTGACCGCCCCCAGAATCGTCGCCGGGTCCGCACCGAGAGCTACAGAGACCGGGAAACGTTCGCCCGGATGCGCCGCACACCACTCCTGAAAATCGAGCGCGCCGCCGCGATGGGACAACCAACGCATGATCAGCTTATTTTTACCAATCAGTTGCTGGCGATAAATGCCTAAATTCTGGCGCTCTTTTTGTGGTCCGCGCGTTACCGTCAACCCCCAGGTAATCAGCGGCGCGACATCATCGGGCCAGCACTGCATGATAGGGATTTTGGTGAGATCGACATCGTCGCCCTGCACCACTTTTTGCTGGCAAGGCGCACCGCGCAGCCGTTTGGTCGGCATGTTCAGCACTTGTTTAAACTGGGGGAGCTTATCGAAGAGGTCGCGAAAGCCTTTTGGCGGCTCCGGCTCTTTCAGAAAGGCCAGCAATTTCCCCACTTCTCGCAGGGCGCTCACCTCTTCCTGCCCCATACCTAATGCAACCCGACGTGGCGTACCGAACAAATTGCACAGCACCGGCATCGTGTACCCTTTCGGGTTTTCGAACAGTAACGCCGGTCCTCCCGCGCGCAGGGTGCGGTCAGCAATTTCCGTCATCTCCAGATGGGGATCAACCGGTAATGTAATGCGTTTTAATTCACCCTGCTGTTCAAGCAGCGTCAGAAAATCACGTAGGTCATGGTATTTCATGGGGTTTATAATGGCCTCTTGCTAAGCGCTCTATTATACGGTGTTCATCTTCACGTTGCTGTAATTTTGTTAAATCAAGGTGAAAGAGGACGGTAAGTATTGTCGCCAGTTATAATCAACTTCGCCATCGCCTTAGGCTTTTGGTATGCTTGCTCACCGAACTTTCGGAAAAGAACATTATGCAATCCTGGTATTTACTTTACTGCAAACGAGGCCAGCTCCAGCGCGCCCAGGAACATCTTCAACGCCAGGCGGTCAACTGCCTGACGCCAATGATCTCACTGGAAAAAATGGTCCGTGGTAAACGTACCACAGTGAGCGAACCGCTCTTCCCAAATTATCTGTTTGTTGAGTTCGATCCCGAGGTGATTCACACCACCACGATTAATGCGACTCGCGGCGTTAGCCACTTTGTCCGTTTTGGCGCGAGCCCGGCACAAGTTCCTTCAACGGTTATCCATCAGCTTTCCCTGTATAAACCCGAGGGCGTTACCGACCCTGAAACGCCGTACCCCGGCGATAGTGTGATCATTACCGAAGGGGCGCTGGAAGGGTTACAGGCTATCTTTAAAGAGCCGGACGGCGAAGCCCGCTCCATGCTGCTGCTTAACCTGCTGAATAAACAGGTGCTACAGAGCATCAAAAATACCGACTTCCGTAAAGTGTGATCCTGCGTTAAAGCCTGATGCCAAATAGCGTCTGCACGTTTTGATTCGTCACGTCGCTAAGCCATTGGGCATCTTCACCGCGCAACTGAGCGACGCAGGCCAGAATATGCCCCAGATGCGCGGGTTCGTTACGTCTTGATGCTGGTTTCGGCGACAAATCACGCGGCAGCAAATACGGCGCATCAGTTTCTACAAACAGACGGTCTGCGGGGATATGCGGCAACACGTCGCGCAGTTCCAGTCCACGCCGTTCATCACACACCCAACCGGTAATACCCAGATAGATACCCCGCGCCAGGCACGCCTGCGCTTCGTCTAATGTGCCGGTGAAACAGTGCAGCACCGCACCGGGCAAGCGGGGAAGCCAGGGATCCAGGAGCGCCAAAAAACGGTCATGGGCATCGCGACAGTGTAAAAAAACGGGCATACCCCGTTCTGCCGCCAGCGCCAATTGCGCGGAAAAAGCCCGCTCCTGCTCTTCGGGGGTCGAGAAATTACGGTTGAAATCGAGCCCACACTCGCCAATTGCCACCACTTCTGGCTGGGCGGCAAGCTGGCGGAGGGCATCTGCCGTGTCCTGCGTCCAGCTACTGCTGTCGTGCGGGTGTACGCCGGCGGTGGACCAGCAGCGTGGGTAGCGCTTTGCCAGTTGTTGCGCCTGCTGACTTTCATGCAGATTAGTGCCGGTCAGCAGCATGCCGCTGACACCCGCCGCCTGCGCGCGCGCCACCACATCATCACGATCTTTGGCAAACTGGGAACTGGTGAGATTCACACCGATATCAAACATACAGCGCTCCAGACAACAACCGCCCTGACGGGCGGCTGGATTTACTCTTCTGTCGTGGTTTCTTCTTCGTCTTCGTCAACCTGACGGCGTTTGCCGGTGTAGAAGCGCGCGAAAAAGACGCCCACCTCAAACAGACAGTACATGGGGATGGCCAGCAACGTCTGGGAGAAAACATCCGGCGGCGTCAGCAACATGCCCACCACAAATGCCCCTACCAGCACATAGGGGCGCTTCTGGCGCAACGATTGCGGCGTTGTTATACCCATCCAGCACAGCAGCACGATGGCTACAGGCACTTCAAACGCGACGCCAAAGGCCATAAACAGCCCCATGACGAAATTCAAATAGCTGGCAATATCGGTCGAGACAAGCACGCCTTCCGGTGCCGTATGAGTCAGGAAGCCAAACGCCAGCGGGAACACCACAAAGTAGGCGAATGCCATACCGATATAGAACAGCAGCGAACTGGAAACCAGCAGCGGGATAATCAGACGGCGCTCATGTTTGTAGAGCGCCGGGGCCACAAACGCCCACACCTGATAAAGAATGACCGGTGCCGAGAGAATCAGCGACACCATGAAGGTCAACTTGATCGGCGTGAAAAAAGGTGACGCCACATCGGTTGCGATCATCGTCGCACCCAGCGGCATCTGTTTAATCAAGGGCGCTGAAACTATCTGATAGATGTCATTGGCAAAATAAACCAGCGCCAGAAAGATCACGATAACGGCAATAATGCAGTTTAACAGGCGCTTACGTAGCTCAATCAAATGCGTGATGAGCGGTTGAGTATCATCGACAGCCATGTTCAGGATTTATCACTTGAAGAAGGGGTCGCCTCAGAAGCCGTTTTCGCTTCTGCGGCCTGAGTTACGGTTTTTTTCGCCTCCGGCGCATCCTGAATGTCAGGAGCCTGCTCCGGTGCGCTGGCCTGCGCTTCTGCCGTTGCCGGAGTGACGCCTTCGTGCTGCGCTTCGTTACCTTTCACCACCGGGTTATGGATAGTGTGCGCTTCATCGCTGGCCTTTTCCGGATCGTTGACGGTATAGGAACGTTTCATCGACTCGGCTGCCTGGCGCAACTCATCCATTGATGCCTTTAGTTCCGGCGTCAGATTGTCCAGACTGGCTTTCTCAACTTTCTTGAGGCTGTCCTGAAACTCCTGCAGCTTAAGCTCCTGAGTCAGTTCATTTTGCACCGTCGTCGCCAGCGAGCGAAGCGCGCGGATCCAGCCCACAATCGTACGCACCGCAACGGGTAAACGCTGCGGCCCCAGTACCACAAGGCCGATGACGAAGACTAATAGCAGTTCGCTAAAACCAATATCAAACACGAATTACACCTGTTCTTTGTCGTGACGCTTTTCGTCTTTCTTCACGTCCTCTTGCTTATCAGCAAGAGATTTAGCAGTGAAATCCGCATCCTCTGCAGATTTGTCTTTGTCTTGCTTGTCATCATCGCTCATGGCCTTTTTAAAGCCTTTGATCGATGCACCCAAATCGGAACCGATAGAACCGAGTTTTTTCGTTCCAAACAGCAGCACGACGATAACCGCAACAATCAACAACTGCCAAATACTGATACCACCCATACATAGTCCTCTGTAGGAGATGATGAAAACAAGCCACAGTATACGTTACCGTGCCTCCCAGGGGCGATGTTAAAATCAGCGAGTTTTGCGCCAACCGACAATCCAGGTTAATAAACCGATAGCCATTAACCATCCGGGGGCGAAACCCCATTCCGGGCGATTAATCAGCAACAGGGTTCCACTCAACATCAGCGTCGCGCCGATGCCAAACAGATAACGGGATTGCCCCTGACGCACATGGTTGGTCTGCAACTCGCTGGCGATCCTATCAACGCTATGCTGCAATTGCTTACCCTGCCGCAAGCTGTTGTACACCAGTTCAGGAAGCTCTGGCATTTTCTCGATCCAGAAGGGCCCTTTCTCTTTCACCGCTTTCAACAGCGCCGGTATACCCACCTGATCTTTAATCCACGACTCCAGGAATGGCTTCGCCGTTTTCCATAGATCCAGTTGTGGATAAAGCTGACGACCCACACCCTCAATATAAAGCAGGGTTTTCTGCAGCAGCACCAGTTGCGGCTGGACTTCCATATTGAAACGGCGTGCAGTGTTAAACAGGTTCAGCAGCACATGGCCAAACGATATTTCCGCCAGCGGCTTTTCAAAAATCGGTTCGCACACGGTACGAATGGCAAATTCGAAATCTTCAACGTTCGTATCCGGCGGCACCCAGCCGGAATCGACATGCAGCTCAGCCACCTTGCGGTAATCGCGGTTGAAGAAAGCAATAAAGTTTTCCGCAAGATAACGCTTATCTTCTTTATTCAACGACCCGACGATACCGCAGTCGATACCGATATACTGGGGGTTTTCCGGGTGTTCAAAGCTGACGAAAATATTGCCAGGATGCATATCGGCATGGAAAAAACTGTCGCGGAAAACCTGGGTGAAAAACACCTGAACACCGCGCTCAGCCAACAATTTCATGTTGGTTCCGTTTTTCTCCAGTGTCGCCACATCTGAGACCGGAATGCCGTAGATGCGCTCCATCACCATCATGTTCTGGCTACAGTAGTCCGGATACACTTCGGGAATATAGAGCATCGGGCTGTTTTCGAAGTTACGTCGCAACTGGATAGCGTTTGCCGACTCACGGAGTAAATCGAGTTCGTCGATCAACGTTTTTTCGTACTCGCGCACCACTTCTTGCGGACGCAGACGACGCCCGTCCGGCAGCAAGCGCGGCACCCAGCCTGCCAGACGGTAAATGAGTTTTAAATCCGCTTTGATGATCGGCAGAATGTCCGGGCGGATAACTTTAATGACCACCTCTTTGCCGTTCTCTTTCAACCGCGCGGTATGTACCTGGGCAATGGAAGCGGAGGCCAGCGGCTCAATCTCGAAATCATCAAACCACGCCTCAACGGGCAGACCGCCCATCGCTTTTTCAATCTGCTGTTTGGCCAGTACGCCATCGAAAGGGGCCACTCTGTCCTGCAACATAGCCAGTTGATCGGCGATATGCGGCGGGAAGAGATCGCGTCGGGTAGAGAGCATTTGCCCGAATTTAATCCATACCGGACCTAACTCCTGTAACGCCAGGCGTAAGCGTACCCCAAGCGCTTTCTCTTTATGCCGATTGGGCATCCAGAATAGCGTGCGTCGCCAGAGTCGCAGCGGCAACGTAATACGCATGACGGGGATAAGCTCATCAAGGCCGTAACTCAAAAAGGTCTGGATGATGAAATAGAGGCGCCGAATTTCTCCTGGCGTCATTTGCCCTCCAGTTTATCCAGGCGTTTGCTGAATGCGTCCACTGCGCGTTCTACTGCGGCGGTTTCTTCCGCAAACCAGGCCACTTCCAGTGCCCCTGGCGCCAGACGCCACTCTTCGGTAAGCACTTCTGCCACATAGTTCTGCTGGCGCTCAAAGCCGTGGCGCACCAGAAACGCACCGTTACGCAGTGCTTTGCCAATCCCCTCAGCAGCCACATCGCCGGTATAAGGGGCCAGCAGCTCCGCGACATCGAATTCGGCCAGATCCATCAGCGCAACAAGATTTTGCACCACCTGAATATCGCCCTGGACTTCCAGTTCGCCCGAGCGAATCAGCGCCGTCAACTGCTGTCTGTCACGCAGCTTAGGCAAAACGCGAAGCTGGGTAATCACCGTACAATCAGCCTCGCCTTCCCACTCGCCCAGCACATCGACCTGGCGTTCACTAAAGGCCAGCACCAGTGGCGAAGCAAACTCTTTTAGCGCAATGCGCAACACTTTTCCCTGCAACCGCTGCCGGGCAGGTTTAAGCGCCCGCTCGCGATAGAAAAAGGTATTCAGCACACGCTCAACACCCGCAGTCACCAGTGGCTTAAAAGGCATGTGAACTCCTGTCAGAACTTGTAGCCACGATGCAGCGCAACAATGCCTGCGGTCATGTTGTAGTAATCGACGTTTTCAAATCCTGCGCTCTGCATCATCGCTTTCAGGGTTTCCTGATCCGGATGCATACGGATGGATTCCGCCAGGTAGCGGTAGCTTTCCGCATCGCTGGCTACCAGTTGCCCAATGCGCGGCAGTACATGGAAAGAGTAGGCGTCATACACCTTGCTCAGCGGTTCAATAATCGGTTTGGAAAATTCCAGCACCAGCAGGCGTCCACCGGGTTTAAGCACGCGGTACATAGAACGCAGGGCGCTCTCTTTTTCGGTGACATTACGCAGCCCAAAAGAGATGGTGATGCAGTCAAACGTGTTATCCGGAAACGGCAGTGCTTCGGCATTCGCCTGAACATATTCAACGTTGCCGATAATGCCGATATTGCGCAGTTTTTCGCGGCCCATTTTGAGCATGGACTCGTTAATGTCTGCCAGCACTACCTGACCTGTTTCGCCGACCAGACGAGAGAATTTAGCCGTCAGGTCGCCGGTTCCCCCGGCCAGATCGAGAACTTTTTGCCCGCGGCGCACGCCGCTACAGTCGATCGTAAAACGTTTCCACAAACGGTGGATGCCCATCGACATTAAGTCGTTCATGACATCGTATTTTGCGGCAACCGAGTGGAACACGTGTGCCACCATCTCGGCTTTCTGATCTTTGGCGACGGTCTGAAAACCAAAGTGCGTCGTCTCTTTTGAATCTTCCGCCATCTTAGTGCCTGCTATTGAAGAAAATGTTCGTGAAGTGTAACAGATTGGGCGAGATTGCCCTACGTTTCAACCCTCCGCTGAACAGTTCATTAAGGGTGTGTTCTATAAGCAGCGGATACGAATCGGTTGTTTTTATTGTGAACCGCAAGCGTGGCAGGTGGACAAAATACGGATTAATCCCGCCCAGGGAAACAGCAGATAAGCAAAAGGCCGGGCATGCCGGCCTTCATACGGAAAGAAATAATTACAGCAGACGGCGCGCGGCTTCCACCACGATTTTCACCGCATGGCTTTCCGTTTGCTTCATGGTCTCAGCGTTTGGAATTTCCTGCTGGGTACGGTTGACGATAACACCCGCCACCATCCCGGCACGCAGCCCCTGGCTTGAGCACATGGTCAGCAAGGTTGCGGATTCCATTTCGTAGTTCATTACGCCCATGGACTGCCACTCTTCCATAGAACCTTTGAAACGGCTCACCACGTGGCCGGAGAAGGTGTCATAACGCTCCTGGCCTGGGTAGAAGGTGTCGGAAGAGGCGGTCACACCGATATGGGTGGTTGCCCCCACTTCTTTCGCCGCAGCCACCAGCGCGGTGGTGCACTCGAAGTCAGCCACAGCCGGATATTCCATCGGCGCAAAATGCAGGCTGGCACCGTCCAGACGGACTGACGCGGTGGTGACCAGTACATCACCAACATTAATATTGGGCTGAATAGCGCCTGTCGTACCGACGCGCAGGAAAGTGCGGATACCCAGTTGGGCCAGCTCTTCTACAGCGATAGAGGTTGACGGGCCGCCGATACCGGTGGAGCAGACGATGACAGCTTTGCCATCCAGTTCAGCGCGCCAGGAGGTGAACTCGCGGTGAGATGCCAGCTTAACCGGCTTATCCATCAGCGCGGCGATCTTTTCCACACGCTCTGGATCGCCAGGGACGATGGCAAGCGTAGCCCCTTGTAAATCGTTCTTGGTGAGGCCGAGATGAAAAACATCAGACTTGGACATAAAAACTCCTCTGTGATCAGGGTTAGTCAGAAGAAGCAAAACGGTACTTTACAGAAGGTATGCACGTAATTTCGTGACTTAGATCTCCATGATGTAATTTGTTTGCATAACATTTCCATAAAATAGTGATATCAATCACATTAACACATTCAGCCGTCTCGCCCTGCTCCAAAGATAGCCTTTTTCGCGCAGGATGATTTGCGCTCTGTCGGACTATAGTTAGTGGAGCGCTAAATAAAGGGTATGGAGAACGCCATGACAACCAAAACATTACCGGGCTTCGCACCGGCGGCATCACCTCACGCTTCAACCACACTGCACACCCCGGAAGACGCCATCATCGCAGGCGAAACCACCATCCCAAGCCAGGGCGATAGCATGCCTGCGTACCATGCGCGGCCTAAAAATGCCTCCGATCCCCTGCCCGTGGTGCTGGTGATTCAGGAAATCTTCGGCGTACATGAGCATATTCGCGATCTGTGCCGCCGCCTTGCGCTCGAAGGGTATCTGGCTGTCGCCCCTGAACTCTATTTTCGTCAGGGTGACCCGAATGATTTCGCGGATATTCAGACTCTTTTTGATGGGCTGGTCATGAAGGTGCCCGATGCGCAGGTGCTGGCCGACCTCGATCATGTCGCCAACTGGGCGGCACGTAATGGCGGTGATGCTCATCGACTGTTGGCGACCGGTTTTTGCTGGGGAGGAAGGATTACCTGGCTGTACGCGGCCCATAACCCGCAATTGAAAGCCGCGGTCGCATGGTATGGGAAACTGGTGGGACAAAAATCACTGAATTCACCGAAGCATCCGGTGGATATCGCCACCGACCTCAATGCGCCGGTCCTCGGTCTGTATGGCGCACAGGATACGGGGATCCCGCTGGAGACGGTCGAGACCATGCGTCAGGCGTTACGCGCCGCCAACGCGCACGCCGAGATCGTGGTTTATCCTGACGCCGGGCACGCATTTAACGCCGATTATCGTCCCAGCTATCATGAAGAATCAGCAAAAGATGGCTGGCGCCGGATGCTGGACTGGTTCGCCCGGTACGGTGGCGTATCACGCTAATACTGCCTATGCAGAGCGACGCAGGACGGTATGATCTGTGTCGCTCGCGACACGTGCCTGGCTCTCGTGCCGCTTAATCCCGCTCCGCCAGTGGAACTATCTGCCACTCTTGTGGCGTTTCGCCAGGCGAGATCCACATCGGCACCGCGTTCCCCACGCGATCGCCATAAGGCGTGCCGAAGGCGTGGTAGCGGATCACACGGTAAACGCCAGAATGCGCCACAATTAACGGCGTATCGTATTGTTCCAGCAGGCTGTTAAGCGCATCCGTGACGCGGGTGCAAAACGTCTCCCAACTTTCACCGCCAGGCGGCGTACTTTCATACGGCGTTAACTCTGCCAGCGGACGGTTTTCCAGATCGCCCCAGTCGCGCTCACATAAATCCGGCATAACCACATGGGCCGCACCAGGCAGCGCCAGTTCGAGGGTGCGTTGGGCCCGCTTGAGCGAACTTACCGCCACACCATTCCAGTCATAACGGCCCAGAATGGGTGCAGCGGAACGTGCCTGCTGCTCCCCTTCGTCGGTCAGCGGCACATCCGTACTCCCGCCAATCACTTTATCGCGGTTAAGCGGCGTCTCGCCGTGACGAACAAAAACAAAGGGTTTGCATATCAGTGGCATAGATCCACCCCCAACATATTCTGTGTAACGATGTGGCATTCAGGTGCGAGTTGCCAGTCCTGGATGTCCTCTACATGAGTAAACATCGGCACCAGCTTGCTGCACTTTAGCATCGACACCAACAACATTAAGGTATTGAGAGTTGGATGCACATTCCAGCGGCAAAAATCCACTTCCCCGGCCAGCCACTGTTGATGGTTAAGGCGATTCATATGACCCGTAAACAGGGTACGATGGTGGAAATCTTTGCGTCGACGCAGTTCGCCCGCCACCCCACTTTGCCCATCAGGATCTGCGGCCAGAATCAGCGATGACTGGGCGGAAAACGCCGGAAGGGTGCGCAAAAGCTGCTGTAAATCTGCCGCCACATCCTCGCGCAAACTGCCGTCATTATGCGCGGCCATTTGCCTGAGCACTTCCTGACAGGGCGCATCAAGCGCGATATCGGTACGCCCCTCACGCGCCAGTAGCAGCGCCAGTTCCACCGCCCTGCCCGACGGCGGCACCGGACACAGCACCGGATGCGTCAGACGAGCACGCAATTTATCCCACTGCTGGCGTTGTGAAACGTTATAGAGCCCGTACGACGCATCCACCAGCGCAATCTGCGCAGGCGGCGGTGCATCAAAGCGAAACAGCGCCGATTCCATGCTGATATCGCCGCTGTAAAACAGGCCGCCGGCCACATTAAGATGAAACCACACCCCGCCCCAGGCGTGTCCGCAACTGCCCGTCGTCACCGTAATGTCGTCCAACTGGAATTGTCCGCGTACCGCAATGGGGTGAACGTTGTGCCCTGAGGGTAATGATTGTGCGGTGATCTGCGTACAATAGACCGGGATGTGCGACGCAAGACGATGCAAACCGCCAATATGATCGACATGATCATGGCTAAGCAGGATCGCATCGATCTTTTCCGGTACTGGCCAGAGTTCCGTATGCGGATCCAGCGCACCGCCTGCATCCAGCAAAATACGTTGCCGGGGCGTGGAAACCAGAATCGCTGCGGGGGCTTTATGTCCCGCCCCACTGATAATCTCAATTTGTACCGTCACGCCGCCTCCAGGCACCATCCTTGTAACAGGCGCACACCTGCGTTCTGCTGTTCACGCAACGGCAAATGGTGGAAGGCGCTTAACCGCTGCCCATCCGGCAGACGCAGTTCCAGCAGGTAGCGTTCTCCCTGGAAAATGCAGCTTTCCACCGTTGCCGGCAACCCGCTATCACTCACCATGACATGCTCCGGGCGAACCAATACCTGCTGGCGCGGTTGTGTATTGTCGGGGGCAAGACCGTCATGCAGTTGCACGCTATCCAGTTGTGCTTGCGGATACTGGGTTGCCAGCGACAGAATGCTGCCTTTACCGATAAACCCCGCCACCCAGGCATTTTGTGGATGCTGATAGAGCGTCTGCGGCGCCCCCCACTGCATTAATTCTCCCTGATGCATCACCGCAATGTGGCTGGCCAGCGCCATCGCCTCGGCCTGATCGTGGGTAACATAGACAAAAGTCGCCCCGGTACGGCGGTGAAACTCGCGAAACGTCTGCTCCATAGTAGCGCGCAGATGACGGTCGAGGTTCGCCAGCGGTTCATCGAGCAACACCACTTCCGGCTCCGACACCAGGCAACGGGCCAGCGCTACGCGTTGGCGTTGACCGCCGCTAAGCTCCTGCGGCGAGCGCCCGGCATAAGCGCCCAGTTCCACCACATCCAGCGCTCCCATCACCCGCTTCTGGCGCGCAGCGCCATTCACTTTGCGCAATTTCAGCGGATAACCCACGTTTTCCGCCACTGTCATATGCGGCCAGAGGGCATAAGACTGAAATACCATCCCCATATCGCGGGTTTCCGGCGGCATATGCACCCGCGAGTCCGCCAGCAGGCGATCCCCCAGCAGCAAGCGCCCGGAAGAGAGGTGCTCAAGCCCGGCAAGAATACGCAGCGTGGTGGTTTTGCCACAGCCGCTCGGCCCCAGCAGTGCGGTGAAGGCCCCTTCGGGAATGGTGAGACTCAGATCCCGTACCACGGCCTGCTCTCCAAACACCTTGTTCAGCCGTTCCAGTATTAGTTCTGCCACGGGATAACTCCTTTGGGTAAATACTTGCCGAGACTGCTCAGCAATAACATGACGCAGGCCACCAGCCCTACGACTAACACGGAGATCGCCGAGGCCAGCACCTTGTTGCCGCTTTCGTCGAGATTAAAAATCACCACCCCAAGCGTCTCTTTACCGGCACTCCACAACAGCGCGGAGACGGTCAGCTCGTTGACGGCGGTCAGAAAGACCAGCAGCGCCCCGGCAAATGCGGCAGGGGCCAGCAGCGGCAACACAATATGGCGCAGACGCTGCGAAAAATTCGCCCCGGCCAGACTGGCCGCCTCTTCCATCGCCGGGTCAAGCTGCAACATGCTGTTATGCACCGGCTTTAGGCAGACCGTCAGAAAACGGGCAAGATAGGCGAGGAAAATGATGGTCAGCGTCCCACTCAGGCTGATACCCACCAGCGGAAGCGGACGGGCAAACAGCAAAATAAAGGCAATCGCCAGCACCACGCCCGGCAGGGTGTAGGGAATATCGATGACGCTATATAACCACCGCAGCGGACGGCTGGGATAGCGTACCAGTAGCCACGCCAGTGGCAGACACAGCAACATCAGAACCAGCGAGGCGCTCACGGAGAGCGAGATACTGTTAGTGAGTGCTCGCCAGGTAGCGCTCTGGTTATCAAACATCGCTCGCCAGGCGGCAAAGGTCAGGGTATCGGCATTCAGCGGCACGCCCAGCGTGGGTACCAGCGACGTTGCAATCAGCGCCAGCAGCGGTGCCAGCAGGATGGCGCACAACACCATGCCCAGCAGCACTTCGGTCGCCAGTCGCCATTTACCTAACTGAAAACTGAGCGCCCGCCCGGCCATCCCAATAAGCGGCAGCGCGTGACGACGCTGCATATATCCCTGCAAGGTCACGATACCAATGGCGAGCACGCCCATCAGCACAGACAGCGCCGCGACGTCGTTTAACATCGACGGACCAAAGCTGGAGAGCGTCTGGTAAATCTGAATCGGCAGCACAAAATAGGAAATGGGTATCCCGAGCATGGCGGGAATGCCGAAGTTACCCAGCGCGGAAACAAATGCAATTGCCGCACCAGCCCACAGCGCGGTGCGGCACAGCGGCAATACGATATCGATGAACACCCGCCACAACGAGGCGCCATTCAGCCGCGCGGCTTCAATTTGCTCTTTTGGCAGACACTGTAGCTGCGTGCGCAGAGCCAGGAAGACCAGCGGCGCATGCTGGATCCCCAGCAATAGCGCGATGCCTTCCGGCGAGTAAAGGGGATTGGTACTGCCAAACCCCGGCGCGAGCCCAATACTGTTGAGCAAAATGCTGCTGGGGCCAAACAATTGTAACCAACTCAGGGCGGTGACCTGCGGGGGGATCATCATTGGCAGCATAAACAGGAAGACCCAAATCTGCTTGCCACGAATATTGGTCAGGGCCAGGCAAAAGGCGAAAAAACTGCCCAACAGCAGCGACAGCACCGTGCCTAACCCGCTGGTATACAGGCTATTGTAGAGCGCAACCCAGGTGGTTTCATTGCTCAACACGCGCCACAGGCTACTGTTGCTACCTTGCTGCCAGTCAAAGAGGGCGGAAATAAGCAGTCGCAGGCTGGGCAGTAGACTCAGCAAGGCGATCAGCGCGAGTAAAAGCCACAGCAGCCCTTTCGGCGGGCTGCTGGCGGTAGATTGATGCAGTGTCATGTCCGTCATGACTTAGCGGTTTCCGAACAGATCGGCAAAACGCTTTTTGTTTGCTTCGGTATCAGCCAGCGCTTTTGCCGGGTCGTATGGCATCAGTTTAATGGTGTCACGCGCCGGGAAGCCCTGAGGTACTGGTAAGCTGGCGTCCGCCGTCAGGTAGCCCTGTTTGAGAACCAGCTTCTGCCCGTCTGCGGAGAGGACAAAATCGATGAAGGCTTTCGCGTCCTCAGGTTTTTTCGCCCCTTTCATCATGGCGACCGGTTCGGTCACGATGCTGACGCCCTCTTTCGGGAAAACGAACTCAATCGGCGCGCCTTTGGTTTTTTCACGGATCGCCATGTAATCCACCAGTACGCCGTAGGCTTTACTGCCAGAGGTGATGGCGCTCATCACGCCGCCATTACCACTCTGCGGCATCGCGCCGTTCTCTTTCAGTTTCTCGTAATACTGCCAGCCGAGCTGCGGGTCATTCATTAACGTCGCCATATGAATCTGCGCGGCGCCGGAATAGAGCGGGCTTGGCAAGGTGGTCATATTTTTCAGTTCAGGCTTGAGCAGATCCTGCCAGGACTCCGGCTTCACCGGGGCTTTGCTGTGATACGCAATCCCGGTAGTGATAAGTTTCGTGCCGTAGTAGTAGCCGTCTTTATCATAGAGCTGGGCATCGTAGCGGCTGGCCTGCGGTGATTTGTAGGCCGCCAGCAGATTTTGCTGTTTCAGGGACTCCATCGACACGCTGTCGGCGATGAGTAAGACATCCGGGCTGGCGCCACCGGCTGAAATTTCAGCCTGCAGGCGGGCAATCAGCTTTGCGGTTCCATCGCGAATCCATTTTACTTCGACATCCGGGTACGCCTGCTCAAACGCGCTCACCGTCATTTGCGCATCTTCGGTTGGCTGGCTGGTGTAGAGCGTCAGAGTGGATTTCGCGAAAGCGGTGCCACTCATGAAAGCCAGCAATGCCGCTGCCAGCGCAATTTTCTTACTCATGGTTTCGTCCCCCTGGTTTTCGTTGTGACGATTAAAACAAGGGAATCTGACAGAAATATGACCCGTTTTTTTCGTAGTAATAATTTCATATTCGCGGGCTAGCATGAGCGCAAATCCCCTCTGCCGGACGCAAATATGACTCCAGAAGCACGTCGCAGCGCGATTGTCGCCATCGTGACAGAGCACGGTGAGAGTAGCATTGAACAACTGGCGCACTATTTCGGCGTCTCGCTGCAAACAGTGCGCAGCGATTTGCGCGAACTCACCGCGCAAGGGCTGTTATTGCGCCGTCATGGCATGGTCGCCCCTTTCGCGCGCGAAAATATTGGTTATCAACAGCGCGAGATCGTCAACGTTAACGGTAAGCGCTGGATTGGCGAACGGGTCGCACAGTTGCTCAGCGAGGCGCAAAGCTGCTTTCTCGGCACCGGCACCACGGTGGAAATGGTAGCGCGCGCCCTGCCGGACGATATCCGTCTGGCAGTGTGTACCAATAATCTGCACGCCGCCACGCCGCTCAGCCTGCTCCCGGGATGTGAACTGACCGTCGCGGGTGGTCGCGTGCGTAAGCGCGATCTGGATGTGATTGGCAGCGACGCCCTGACCTTCTTTCGCCGCTACCGGGTGGATATCGGCGTGGTGTCGGTCGGCGGAATTGGCGAAGAGGGCGAACTGTACGATTTCAACGACGAAGAAGTGGTGGCGCGCCAGGCGCTGGTCACCAGTGCGGAGATAAACGTATTGGTTGTCGACAGCACCAAGTTTGGCCGCCGGGCGATGTGCCGCAATGGCGATATCGGCGATTTTGACTATGTGGTGAGCGACAGATCCCCCACCGGCCCCCAGCGCGACCTGCTGGCACAGCGCCGCACGCAGTGGCTGTGTCGGGAAGAGGGATAGCGCACCGCCCTAACGGACGGGGCGCTGATCATTACGCCTGACGCAAGTTCTGCGCGGCTTTCACCATATTTGCCAGGGCGCTTCGGGTTTCCGGCCAGCCGCGGGTTTTCAGGCCACAGTCCGGGTTCACCCACAGACGCTCTGCCGGGATACGCCGGGCGGCTTTCGCCAGCAGCGCTTCAATCCACTCCACGCTCGGTACGTTCGGCGAGTGGATGTCATACACGCCCGGTCCGATTTCGTTCGGGTATTCAAACTCTTCGAACGACTCCAGCAATTCCATATCCGAGCGCGAGGTCTCAATGGTGATCACGTCTGCGTCCAGGGCAGCAATGGAGTCCATGATGTCGTTAAACTCGCAATAACACATGTGGGTGTGAATCTGGGTTTCATCCCTCGCCACGGCCGCACTGATGCGAAAAGCTTCCACGCCCCACTCCAGATAAGCATCCCAGTCGCGGCGACGCAGCGGCAGACCTTCACGCAGGGCCGGCTCGTCAATCTGGATGATGCCGATACCGGCGGCTTCCAGATCTGCGACTTCGTCACGCAGCGCCAGCGCAATTTGTTTGGCGATAGTTTCACGGCTCACATCTTCACGCGGGAAGGACCAGCACAGGATAGTCACCGGCCCCGTCAGCATCCCTTTTACCGGCTTACTGGTCAGGGACTGGGCATACTTCGCCCACTCCACGGTAATCGCTTCCGGGCGGCTGACATCGCCAATGACCACCGGCGGCTTCACGCAGCGGGAGCCATAACTCTGCACCCAGCCGTTCTGGGTAAAGACAAAGCCGTCGAGATGCTCGCCAAAGTATTCCACCATGTCATTACGCTCGGCTTCACCGTGTACCAGCACGTCCAGCCCTAAACGCTCCTGCTCCACAATCGCCTGTCTGATGTGCTCGGCGATACCGGTGCGGTAATTATTGGCGTCCAGATTGCCCTTTTTGAAGTCCAGTCGTAGACCACGGATCTCGGTGGTCTGCGGGAATGAACCGATGGTCGTCGTCGGCCATGCGGGCAGGTTAAAACGGGCGCGCTGTGCTTTGGCACGGACTTCATAAGTGCTGGTGCGCTGGCTGTCTTCTGCGGTGATGGCCGCCAGACGCTGCGAAACGGCGGTATTGTGCACACGGGTGGAGTGGCGGCGCGCCTGAATCGGGGCGCTCCAGGCCTCAATTGCAGCGGTATTACCGCTGTTCAGCGCATCGCGCAGCAGCGCCAGTTCTTCACATTTTTGCAGGGCGAAGGCAAACCAGCTCTTCACTTCCGCATCCAGACGCGTCTCCACGTTCAAATCGATCGGGCTGTGCAGCAGGGAACACGAAGAGGCCACCCACAGCGGGCGCTTCCCTGCTACCCCTTTAATCTGCGCATATTTTGCGCTCAGATCGGCACGCCAGACGTTACGGCCATTCACCAGCCCTGCCGAGAGCAGCCAGCCAGCGGGCAGGCGCTTGTGCAATTCGGCAACGTCATCTTTACCGTGGACCAGGTCAACGTGCAGCCCCTGTACCGGCAGCGCGGTGATGGTGTCGAGGTTCGGTGTCACACCCTCAAAATAGGTGGTCAGCAGCAGTTTCACCTGGCCTGCGAGTGCGTCGTAAGCCGGTTTGAAGGCATCCAGCCAAACCTGGGGCAGCTCCAGTACCAGCGCAGGTTCGTCGATTTGCACCCACTCGATGCCGCGTTTCGCCAGTTCAGCCAGTATCTGTTTGTAGACCGGCAGAATGTCATTAAGCAGGCTCAGGCGGTCAAACTGCTCGCCCTTCACCTTTCCCAGCCACAGGTACGTCACCGGCCCAAGCAGGACAGGTTTCGCCTTGTGGCCCAGCGCCAGTGCTTCGTCCACTTCATCCAGCAGTTGCGTCCAGGTCAGTTTGAACGGCTGACCTTTGGTGAACTCCGGCACCATATAGTGATAGTTGGTGTTAAACCATTTGGTCATTTCTGCCGCTGCCGCGGGCTCGCCGGTCGGTGCGCGGCCACGGCCAATACGGAACAGGGTGTCGATATCAACGGAGCCGTCGCTGTTCTGATGACGAGCCGGGACGTTGCCGAGCATCAGGCTGGTGGTCAGAACATGGTCGTACCAGGCGAAATCCCCCACCGGCAGCAGGTCGATGCCCGCCGCTTTTTGCTGCTCCCAGTGACGCGCACGCAGCTCGCGCCCTGTCGCCAGCAATGCGTCACGGGATGCGTTACCCGCCCAGTAACTTTCTTGCGCTTTTTTCAGCTCGCGACGCAGGCCAACGCGTGGAAAACCGAGGGTGTGGTTAATAATTGTCATTTTTTGAGCCTCATAATTTCAATCCGAAAGATTTCGGATTTCGGGAAGGCGGCAAGCTTGCTCATTCCCAGGAGCTTACTGAGGTAAGTGACTGGGGTGAGGAAGTGCGGCCAACGCACCATAAATTCGAAAGATAAAGTATTTAGCCATCCAGATGTTTACACATCCATATTTGGCGGTTACTGTATATTCCTCAAGCGCAAATTTGTCATGCCGAAGTGAAGGACTTTCATGATCGAAATTAAACATCTGAAAACGCTACAAGCGTTACGGAACTGCGGGTCGCTGGCTGCGGCAGCGGCGGCATTGCATCAGACGCAATCCGCACTTTCCCACCAGTTCAGCGATCTGGAACAGCGCCTTGGCTTTCGACTCTTTGTGCGCAAAAGCCAGCCTTTACGCTTTACGCCGCAGGGGGAAATCCTGCTGCAACTGGCCAATCAGGTGCTGCCGCAAATCAGTAGCGCACTGCAGGCCTGCAATGAACCACAGCAGACCCACCTGCGTATCGCGATTGAATGCCATAGCTGTATTCAGTGGCTGACGCCGGCGCTGGAAAGTTTTCGCACTCAATGGCCGCATGTCGAGATGGATTTCAAATCAGGCGTTACCTTCGACCCGCAGCCCGCACTCCAGCAGGGCGAGCTGGATCTGGTGATGACCTCGGACATTCTGCCGCGCAGTGGCTTGCACTATTCGCCGATGTTTGATTTTGAAGTACGGCTGGTGCTTTCACCGGAGAGCCCGCTGGCCTCACGCACACGGATCACCCCGGAAGATATCGCCACCGAGACACTGCTTATTTATCCTGTGCAGCGTAGCCGCCTGGATATCTGGCGCCATTTCCTGCAACCGGCAGGCATCAGCCCGCAGCTTAAAAGCGTGGACAATACGTTGCTGTTGATTCAGATGGTCGCGGCGCGGATGGGCATTGCCGCCCTGCCGCACTGGGTGGTGGAAAGTTTTGAACGCCAGGGTCTGGTGGTGACCAAAACCCTGGGCGAGGGATTATGGAGCCGGTTGTACGCTGCCGTGCGCGATGGCGAGCAGCGCCAGCCGGTCACCGAGGCATTTATTCGCTCAGCGCGGAACCACGCCTGCGACCATCTGCCGTTTGTGCGGAGCGCGGAGCGACCCAGCGCCGATGCACCCATAGTGAGGCCAGTATCACCGTCCCACCAATGATAAAACTCGGCCAGTGCGGCTGCTCCTGCCAGATGGCAAGGTTCACCAGCAGCCCGGCCGGGACATGCACATTGTTCATGATGCCAAGCGTACCGGCATCCACCTGCGTCGCCCCGTAGTTCCACATAAAGTAACCCAGCCCGGACGCCACGACGCCCAGCCATACCAGGATGCCCCATTGCAGGTTGGTGGTCGGCAGTTTTTGCGGGTTACCCAACAGGAACCAGGCGATAACAGCAACGATAGCGGCGCCAAGGTAGAACCAGGCAAACGCGTTGTGCTGTGGCATCGGGCGCGTTTCCATCAGGCGTTTATAACCCACCATACCAATCGCAAAACTGATATTGGCGAGTTGCACAAACATCAGGCCCGTCCAGAAGTGATCGCTGACTTTGTCGTAACGGATAATCGCTGCGCCAACCACCGCCAGTAGCGCACTCAGGGCGTAGCCCCACCGTAAACGACGCTTGCTGAGAAGATCATAAATCAGCGTGATGTAAAGCGGCGTCAAAACAGTGAATAACAGGAACTCCGATACACTCAAATAGACATACGCACGGAAGCTGAACAGATACATGATACCAAGCTGCATCGCACCCACCAGCATGTAGAGCAGGATCGTTTTAAGCGTTTGTCCACGGGTGCGCAGGAACGGTAAGAAGACCAGTGCCGCCAGCCCTACGCGCATCAGCACTGAAAAATAGCTGTCGACGTGCCCGGCAAGGTACTCGCCAATCAGACTAAAGGAAAAGGCCCACAGGATCGTGGTGATGATGAGTAACGCCACAATGAATGTCTCTCAAAATAAGGAACACTCATTGTAGCGGAGTATCAGGTTGACAACTGGTCAATAATTAACCATAACGTCAGCTCAGATACAATTTACGCAGGTAATTCGGCACGGCGTTGTCGGCGTTAGTGCCAATGACTTCCAGCTCCGGATGCAAATCTTTCAGACGCTGGTGCGCGTTGCCCATAATGCACCCTTTACCGGCCATGGAGAGCATTTCCGCATCGTTCATGCCATCGCCAAACGCGATGCACTCTTTGAGACTGTATCCGAGCGCCTTCGAAACGGCTTCCAGCGCGTGTCCCTTTGACACACCGCCGGCCATGACCTCCAGACAGGTCAGCGTCGAGAAACTGACGTTCACGCGATCGCCCCAACGGGCATTAATCGCCTGCTCAAGCGGCAGCAACTGCTCATGCTTTTCGCAGGTGAAGAAAACTTTGCTGATGCCTTCAGGCTCCAGCAAGCCTGGCTCATACAGGGAATACTGGAAAATCGCCTCTTTGAAGAAACGCATTTCATCCGGGCGGTGGCGGTTCATAAACCATTCATCATCGCGATACACATTGGTGATGATGTCCGGGTTGTTATGCACCACGCCAAACAGATCGCTGGCAATATCCCGATCCAGGTTATGAGTGAACACCAGATTGCCATCGGTATCGTGAACCCGCGCACCGTTCGAGGTGATCATATACGCCTTGATCCCCAGGTTATCGCGGATTTGCCCGACATCCACGTGGTGGCGGCCCGTCGCAAAAACGAAGTTCACTCCGCGTTCGGTGAGCAGCTTCAATGTTTCTTTCGCGTAAGGGGAGAGTGTATGGTCGGGGGAGAGCAATGTGCCGTCTAAATCAGACGCAACAACCTGATACATAGGAAACGTTAACCTCAATAATTCATTAGTTATACCGATCGAAAAAATCGACGATGGCGTTGAGCGCGACTGAGCGCATAGCGTCCTCTTCAAAGAGGATCTCATGGTACGCGCCCTTGATGACAAGCGGCTTTCCCCCTTCACAGGGGTGGCCCGCCGCGGCGCGCATTTCACAAAAGCGATCGTGCATGCGGTTATCTACAACACGCTCTTCTTCTGCCTGAATAATTAACATGGGCGATGTGTCTGATGCGGCCCCGGCCAGCACCTGCTCACCGGCCAGGATGCCTTCCCGCACCCAGTGCCAGGTTGGGCCTCCCACGCGCAGTTCAGGATCGTCGGCGTAGAAACGCAGATTGCGCCGGTAACGTTCGCGGCTGTGGGTCAGCGTGTTAATGGCAAAGGGCAGCGCATGCCAGCGACCGGTGCCAATGGCGTAATTCTCGCGAATACGCGGGTAGCCTTCCGCCCAGTCCAGCAGCGGGCGCACCATCCAGTCCGGCAGGTGGATAATAATGCCGAACATCGGCGCGCACAGCGCAATAGCGTCACAGTTAGCTTGTGGGTAACGTTGCACGAAGAGCGTGGCAATCGCGCCCCCCATCGAATGCGCCAGAATATAACGCCTGCGCCACGGACCTGGAGCGACTTCTTGCTCCCAGAACGCCGTAAGATCATCGACATAATCACTGAAATTGACCACATGGCCGCGATGAGAATCTTCCAGCAAACGACCGGAACGCCCCTGACCGCGGTGGTCGATGATGAGCACATCAAAGCCGAGATGGAAGAGGTCATATGCCAGTTCAGCATACTTCACATAGCTTTCGATTCGACCAGGGCAAACCACGATAACCCTGTCATGCCTGGCGGCATGGAAACGGACAAAACGCACCGGGACATTGTCCACACCGGTAAATTCCGCCTCTTCTCGTTGACGCCAGAAGTCGGTTAACGGGCCTGTGGCAAAGGCGGCAAACGCGCTTTCTCTGGTTTCCCACTCCTTGTTTTGCCGGTACATTGGCTACGCCCTCACTTGCGCGACAAAAACGTTTTTGTGACCTGTAGCTAATTCCGCTAACAATAGCGTATTGTGGCATAAAAACAGACAATCAGGGAGTTTCTCATGACCTTCGAGTGGTGGTTCGCTTATCTGCTGACATCGATCATTCTCAGCCTGTCGCCCGGCTCCGGCGCGATTAATACCATGACCACCTCGATAAGCCACGGTTATCGCGGCGCTGCGGCGTCCATTGCCGGGCTACAAACCGGCTTAGGCATTCATATTGTGCTGGTTGGCGTGGGTCTGGGCACCCTTTTCTCGCGCTCGGTACTGGCGTTTGAAGTGCTGAAATGGGCCGGGGCCGCCTATCTGATTTGGCTTGGTATTCAGCAGTGGCGCGCCGCGGGCGCGATCGACCTTAATACTCTGGCGCATACGCAATCGCGTACACGGCTGTTTAAACGCGCGGTTTTCGTCAACCTGACGAACCCCAAAAGCATCGTCTTTCTCGCCGCGCTGTTCCCGCAATTTATTGCGCCCAATGAGCCGCAGGTGATGCAGTACGTGGTGCTCGGCGTGACCACTATCGTCGTGGATATTATTGTGATGATTGGCTATGCGACGCTGGCGCAACGTATTGCCGCCTGGATTAAGGGCCCGCGTCAGTTGAAGGCGCTAAACAGGGTGTTTGGTTCGTTGTTTATGTTGGTGGGAGCGCTGCTGGCATCGGCAAGGCATGCCTGAGTTCGGTGTCGTCCCGGATGCGGCGTGAACGCCTTATCCGGGCTAACACGTAGCCCGGACAGCGGCAGCGCCTCCGGGACAAACATTAACGCGAAATGATCAAATGGATACCGAAACCGGCGAACAGCGCACCGGCAAAACCGTCAATCCACTTCGCCAGACGCTGATAACCACGGCGCATCGCCGGTAAGGCGAACAGGCTTGCCACAACGGTGAACCAGGCGAAAGTTTCCAGCGTGATCAGCATAAAGATCCCCCAGCGCGCCCCTGCCCCCACGCTGTCGCCGACAAACAGTGAGAACACCGAACCGAAGTAGATAATCGCTTTCGGATTGGCGAGGTTCGTCAACAGCCCCTTCATAAAGCTTCGACCGCTGCTGGTGGCCAGTTCGATCTGCGGCGCATCGGCTTTGTTCTCTTCTTTTTTCAGCGCACCACGCAGCATCTGGTAACCCATCCAGCACAGGTACAGGCCGCCGCCGACCATAATGATACTGTGCAGCCAGGCCATTTTTTCAAGGATCAGGTTAAGACCGAGCAGTGCAACGCCTGCCCACACCATCACGCCTGTGGTAATGCCGAGCACCCCCATCATCGCCTCTTTGCGGGAGCGGCTGACGGCGGTTTGCGACACAAAGAAGAAGTCCGGGCCGGGGCTCATTAACGCCACAATGTGCACAAGGGCAACGGTGAGAAACAGCATTAACATGGTTAACTCGCGGAAAAATAATAAAGTGGATGACTATCCTGACACTTTTTCTCTGTGCTGGCTACTCGTCATCATCGCCATCCACATGGGCACGAATCAGCGCCATAAACTCCTGACCAAAGCGCTCAAGTTTACGTACGCCTACGCCGTTAACTCCAAGCATTTCACCTGGCGTAATGGGCATCTGTTCGGCCATTTCAATCAGCGTTGCGTCGTTGAAGACCACATACGGCGGCACGTTGTTTTCATCGGCAATCGCTTTACGTAATTTGCGCAGCTTAGCGAAGAGTTTGCGATCATAGTTGCCGACCGCCGCCTTCTGCATTACCCGGGATTTCAGCGCGACCACACGCGGCACAGCGAGTTGCAACGGAACCTCGCCACGCAGCACCGGACGCGCAGCATCCGTCATCTGTAACGATGAATGCTGGGCGATGTTCTGCGTGACCAGCCCCAAATGAATAAGCTGGCGAATCACGCTTACCCAATGCTCATGGCTTTTTTCCCGGCCCATGCCGTAGACCTTAAGCTTATCGTGGCCGAGTTCACGGATACGTTGGTTATTCGCCCCACGGATCACCTCAACCACATAGCCCATCCCGAAACGCTGATTGACGCGACCAATGGTCGAGAGCGCAATTTGCGCATCCTTCAGGCCATCATACTGTTTCGGCGGATCAAGGCAGATATCGCAGTTACCGCAGGCTTCCTGACGCCCTTCGCCAAAGTAATTGAGCAAGACCAGACGGCGGCAGGTTTGCGCTTCCGCAAACGCCCCCATCGCATTGAGCTTATGACGTTCAATATCCTGCAATTGCCCGGCCGGTTTTTCTTCAAGGCAACGGCGTAGCCAGGCCATGTCTTCCGGCGCGTAGAACAGCATCGCCTCGGCGGGCAGGCCATCACGCCCGGCACGGCCGGTTTCCTGATAGTAAGACTCGATATTACGCGGAATGTCGAAGTGAACCACAAATCGCACGTTGGGTTTGTTAATCCCCATGCCGAATGCGACAGTCGCGACCACGATTTGCAGATCATCGCGCTGGAATTTCTCCTGCACACTGGCGCGCACCGCGTTTTCCAGCCCGGCATGATACGCCGCGGCGCTAAAACCCCGGCTTTGCAGGCGAGCGGCGGTGTCTTCCACCTTCGCCCGGCTGTTGCAGTAAATAATTCCGGACTTACCGCGCTGGTCGTGTACATAGCGTAAAAGCTGATCGAGCGGTTTGAATTTCTCCATCAGCATGTAGCGGATATTGGGTCGGTCAAAACTACTGATCTGAATCAGCGGGTCGTTCAGCCCCAGAAGACGTTCAATATCGCGACGGGTGGTGTCATCGGCCGTGGCGGTCAATGCCATAAAAGGCACAGACGGCAGATACTGACGAAGCTGGCCCAGTGCGGCATATTCCGGGCGGAAATCATGACCCCACTGGGAGATACAGTGCGCTTCATCCACCGCCAGAAGTACCGGGTTCCAGTGCGTCAGTTGCTCAAGAAAGTTATCAAGCATCAGCCGCTCAGGAGCGATATACAGCAGACGGATTTGTCCGGTGCGGCAGCCAGCCATCACCTCAAGCTGTTGTTCACGACTTTGTGTTGAGTTCAGACAGGCGGCAGCAACGCCGTTCGCCAGTAACTGATCAACCTGATCTTTCATTAGAGAGATCAGCGGCGATACCACCACCGTCAGGCCAGGCAGAATCAGCGCCGGAATTTGATAACAGAGAGATTTGCCGCCACCGGTCGGCATGACAACCAGACAGTCGCGGCCGCCGAGCACGGTATCGATGATATGTTGCTGACCCGGACGGAACTGCTGGTAGCCGAAGGTTTCCCGTAAAACTTCCAGGGCTGTCGATTCCAGATTCAATACTTCCGCCTGCGCCACATTTACTCCACTCGACAAAAGAAAACAGGCGCTATTTTCAGCGCCTGCTCATGAAACTGCAATGCTTAAAACAGATCGTTGAGCATTACGCCGACACCAACACGCGTCTGATTGAAATTGTAGTCAATTAACGACTCGCCATAACCGCTGTACACCTGGGTGTAGAAACGGACATGTTTGGTGATCGGATAGCTGACGCCGACTTCTGCGCCACCGTAGCCCGTGTTCCAGTTGTACTGCCCTTTGACGCTGAAAATGGCCTCGCCATATTGATAGCCGACCCGCAGTTGATAGTGGCCAAGATATTTGGTGATATCCGGGTTATCGTCGGTGTTGCCCACCACATACCAGGGTTTTACTTCCACCAGCCAGTTGCCATTTTGCGCCATCAAGCGCGTATAAAGGCGGTTCCAGCTACGCGATGTGGGATCAGAACGGCCATTGGAGTCATGGTTGAAGCCAAACTCCATATCGCGTAACGTCCAGCCTGCAAAGCTGTAATCAGTAGCGAAACCGAGGAACAACTGCGGTTCATAGTTGGTTTCACGGAACGGCGAAGAAGCAGGCTCCTTCGTGTTAGAAAGCTGCCACCACGATTTTTGCGTATAGGAAGCGCCCAGCACGGAATTCGGACCGACTATTCCGCGCCACAGCGGGAACGCCAGGCTGAGCTGGAATTTTACTTCATCCTTACGCGCTTCATCAGACCAACTATATGAACGAATGGCTTCTTTGTTCATGTCGCTGGTGTAGGTATAAAGCAGGTAGTTCGACTCATACGGATAGAGCGTGAACGGATTATCATGCTCCTGCAGCATATTCGCGATAATACTACCGCGCACAGCAGGCGCATCATGAACTTCTTTTACTGTCGCTTCCTGCGCAAAAGCCGCAAAAGGCAGCGCACACAATGCCACAAACCAACCCAGAAACGTCCGCATCGGTTTTCTTCCCCTGAACAATGTTGATGAACTGAATATTTTTACAACATCTATTCTACATATTTATTGAGACGCTGCGCAGGTATCCTTTCTTAAACTGGAATTCAACAATTTAGAGGCATAAAATCAACATTTCATTAACCTAACGGAAGAGCCACTATGTCTGCCGTCCTCACAGCAGAAGCCGCATTAAAACTCGTGGGTGAGATTTTCGTCTACCACATGCCCTTCAATCGTGCGCTGGGTCTGGAGCTTACTCGCTACGAGAAGGATTTTGCCCAACTCAGCTTCAACAATCAGCCCATGATGGTGGGAAACTGGGCGCAGAGCATTTTACACGGCGGGGTTATAGCCTCCGCGCTGGATGTCGCCGCAGGTCTGGTATGCGTTGGCAGCACGCTGACGCGCCATGACACCCTCACCGAAGATGAATTACGTGCTCGTCTGTCGCGAATGGGCACCATTGATTTGCGCGTCGATTATTTACGTCCGGGCCGGGGTAATCGCTTCACCGCCACCAGTACGCTACTGCGTGCCGGGAACAAGGTTGCGGTCGCGCGTGTCGAGTTACATAACGAAGAGCAGCTCTATATCGCCAGCGCCACAGCAACCTATATGGTGGGTTAAGCCGCGAAAATCGGGTAAAATGTCGTTACTTTTCAGCAAAGAGTTTTCCTGATGGATGCAAAACAGACGCGGTTGGGAGTGATATTTGCTCTGGCCGCTTATTTTATTTGGGGCGTCGCACCGGCCTATTTCAAAGTTATCTGGTTCGTTCCTGCCGATGAAATCCTGACTCACCGAATTATCTGGTCCTTCTTCTTCATGATCGCCCTGATAAGCGTCAGCCGTCAGTGGTCGCAGGTGAAACAGCTTTTACGTACGCCAAAGAAAATCTTGCTGTTAGCGGTATCTGCCGTTCTCGTTGGAGGTAACTGGCTGCTCTTTATCTGGTCAGTAAATAACCACCATCTGCTGGAAGCAAGCCTGGGGTATTTTATTAACCCACTGGTTAATATCCTGCTGGGGATGGTTTTCCTTGGTGAACGTTTCCGCCGCATGCAGTGGCTGGCGGTAATATTGGCCGCCAGTGGCGTACTGGTACAGTTGTGGGCCTTCGGCTCCTTGCCGATTATCTCGCTGGGCCTGGCCTTTAGTTTCGCCTTCTACGGCCTGCTGCGTAAAAAAATCGCCGTCGACGCGCAAACCGGCATGCTGGTGGAAACACTGTGGCTGCTGCCCGTGGCGGCTATCTGGCTGTTTGGGATTGCCGATAGCGCGACCAGCCATATGACACAGAATAGCTGGTCGCTTAATCTGCTGTTGATGGCCGCCGGAGTGGTCACTACCGTTCCCCTGCTGTGCTTTACCGGCGCGGCGACGCGTCTGCGCCTGTCGACACTGGGTTTCTTCCAGTATATTGGGCCAACGTTGATGTTCCTGCTGGCGGTGACGTTTTATGACGAGCATCCGGGCGCGGACAAAATGGTGACCTTCGGGTTTATCTGGGTAGCGCTCGCCATATTTGTGATGGATGCGCTGTACACACAACGCAGGGGTCGGTAATTGCCGGCGTCAGGATTCCGTACCGCTGATATCGCCGCGTCTTTAATCAGCCGGAGCAGGTGAAGGAAGCCACGCGCGATAAGATCCGTAAAGGAAGGTTCAGCAGAATTGCTGAACCTTTTATTTTAGATTTACAGCCAGTTACGACGTTTGAAGTAGAGATACGGCGCCAGCCCGGCGAGGATCATAAAGACAATCGCGCCAGGGTAGCCAAAGCTCCAGTGCAGCTCAGGCATAAACTCGAAGTTCATCCCGTAACTGGATGCCACCAGCGTCGGCGGCAGGAAGACAACGGAAACGACCGAGAAGATCTTGATGATCCGGTTCTGCTCAATATTGATAAAGCCCATTGCCGCCTGCATCAGGAAGTTCACTTTCTGGAACAGGGATTCGTTGTGCGGTAGCAGAGATTCGATATCTCGCAGGATTTCGCGGGCCTGCTCCAACTGACCGCCCGGCAAACGCGCTTTACGCACCAGGAAGTTCAGCGCGCGCTGGGTATCCATCAGACACAGACGTACCTTCCAGCCGATATCTTCCAGTTCCGCCAGCGTGGAGAGCGCTTCGTCATATTCATCACCCTGATGACCTTCCATGATCACACGGCTGAGTTTTTCCAGATCGCTATAGATGTTTTCGATTTCGTCTGCGAGCTGTTCGATTTTGGTCTCGAAGAGATCGAGCAGTAACTCATAGGCGTTGCCATCGACCATAGCCTGGCTACGGGCGCGCATACGGTAGAGACGAAAAGCGGGTAATTCGCGCTCACGCAGGGTGAAGAGGCGGCCTTCGCGGATAGTAAATGCCACGGTGGAGTTGCCAGCATGGTCTTCCGCATCTTCAAAGAAGAAGAAGGAGTGGATGTGCAAGCCGTCTTCATCTTCAAAAAAACGCGCAGATGCTTCGATGTCTTCCAGTTCCGGGCGTGTCGCCAGGTTCTGACCCAATTCAGACTGCACGCGGGTTCGCTCGTCATCGTCCGGCTCGACCAGGTCAACCCAGACGGAACTGGCGAGGTGCTTTATTTCGTCAGCTTCGAGACGGGTTAAACGATTATTTTCCAGTTGAAATGCGCTCAGCATAGCCGGGACTCCCAATGCAAAAATGACTGGACAGTTCGGTTGGGCACACAAGAAACATTTGGCGTTTCAGACCATTAAACAGCCTGACTCAGCGCGACGGGAATACAGCAGGTCGCTGACAACCACTAAGGCCATCAGCATAAGGAGATAGCCTTAGGAGTTGTTCCTGGATGACAGGGAATTGAGCCAGTATCTACTGGGTGTGTCCAAGGCGAATGTCCTCTTAGCGTGATCGTGCGCGCATGTTACGCCAGCAAAAATGAGGCGTCAACACGCAACGAAACGCTAAAGGGTAATATTTCCCCCTTAGCGTATAAGGCTAGCAGAATATTACAAAATAATGATATTTTTCTGAAAGTTACACTGTTTCAAGACGTGCATAAGCAGCCACCAGCCATTTAATGCCCTGCCCCTGGAATGCCACCTGCAAACGGCTGTGCTCGCCGCTGCCTTCCAGATTCACAATTGTTCCTTCACCGAACTTCGGATGACGCACACGCTGGCCCAGTTTATAGCCCGTGTCGTTCTCTGAAATCGGCGCGCCAAGGCGTTGATGGCTGACCGGACGGCTGACGGTAGCGCGCAAGCGCACCTCTTCGACACAGTTTTCTGGCAGCTCGCCGATGAAGCGCGACGGACGGTGATAGGCCTCTTTGCCATACAGACGGCGGGTTTCGGCATAAGTCAGCGTCAGCTTCTGCATCGCACGGGTCACGCCGACATAGGCCAGACGACGTTCCTCTTCCAGACGGCCACCTTCATCCAGCGACATCTGGCTCGGGAACATCCCCTCTTCCATCCCGACAATAAACACCTGCGGGAACTCAAGCCCCTTGGCGGAGTGCAATGTCATCAGTTGTACTGCGTCCTGCCAGGTATCCGCCTGCCCTTCGCCCGCTTCCAGCGCGGCATGGGAGAGAAATGCCTGTAACGGCATCAGATCTTCGTCTTCTTCGTTGTAGCTGAACTGCCGCGTTGCCGTGACCAGTTCCTCTAAGTTCTCGATACGCGTCTGGCCTTTCTCGCCTTTCTCCTGCTCGTACATCATCCACAGGCCGGAATCTTTCACCACCCGGTCCGTTTGTACGTGCAATGGCATGTCAGCCGTCTCCTGAGCCAGCGCATCAATCAGCTCCATAAAGCGCTGTAATGCACTTGCCGCGCGACCGGCCAGCACTTTTTCCTGCAACAGTTCGCGTGTCGCCTGCCACAGCGTCAGTTGACGATCGCGCGAAGTCTGGCGGACCACGTCCAGCGTTCTGTCACCGATCCCACGCGTCGGCGTATTCACCACACGTTCAAAGGCGGCATCGTCATTTCGGTTTGCAATCAGACGCAAATAAGAGAGCGCGTCTTTGATTTCCTGACGTTCAAAGAAGCGCATCCCACCGTAAATACGATACGGCATGCTTGCCTGTAATAACGCCTCTTCCAGCACACGGGACTGGGCGTTACTGCGATAGAGAATGGCGCAATGCTCCAGCGCACCGCCGCTCTCCTGCCAGGTTTTAATACGGTTAACAACAAAACGAGCCTCATCCAGCTCGTTGAAAGCGCAATAGAGTGAAATCGGCTCGCCATCGGCACCGTCGGTCCACAGGTTTTTCCCCAGACGCCCGTTGTTGTTTTCGATAAGGGCGTTCGCCGCGCTGAGAATATTGCTGGTTGAGCGGTAGTTCTGCTCCAGGCGAATCGTCTGCGCGCCGGGGAAGTCATTGAGGAAGCGCTGGATGTTTTCCACCTGCGCCCCACGCCAGCCGTAAATCGACTGATCATCGTCGCCGACAATCATGACTTTGCCGGTGTCGCCTGCCAGCAGGCGGATCCAGGCATACTGAATGTTGTTGGTATCCTGGAACTCATCCACCAGGATATTGGTAAAACGTTCGCGGTAGTGCTGCAGGATATGCGGCTTATTGAGCCACAGTTCATGGGCACGCAGCAGCAGCTCGGCGAAATCCACCAGCCCGGCGCGATCGCAGGCTTCCTGATAGGCCTGATAAACCTTCTGCCAGGTCTGCTCGACCGGGTTACCGTAGCTTTGAATATGGTGCGGGCGAATGCCTTCATCTTTTTGGCCGTTGATGTACCACATGGCCTGGCGCGGCGGCCACTGCTTCTCATCAAGGTTCATCGCCTTGATCAGGCGTTTAAGCAAACGCAACTGATCTTCGCTGTCGAGGATCTGGAAATCCTGCGGCAGGTTGGCGTCCATATGGTGCGCCCGCAGCAGGCGATGCGCCAGTCCGTGAAAAGTACCCACCCACATGCCGCCCTGGCTGGTCCCCATAAGCTGGCCGATACGGTGGCGCATTTCCGCCGCCGCTTTGTTGGTAAAGGTCACCGCCATAATGGAGTACGGCGAGCAGTTTTCCACGGTCATCAGCCAGGCGATGCGATGCACCAGCACGCGCGTCTTGCCACTGCCTGCCCCGGCCAGCACCAGCATATTGCTACGCGACGCGGCGACCGCATCACGCTGTTTGTCATTAAGGCTGTCGAGCAGGTAAGAAACGTCCATTGGCACCGCCGGGTTAGTATGAAGCCGTTGCGCTAAATCATTTGGTTTACAGGAAGGCGACAAGCTCATGAATCCCCAGGAGCATAGATTAACTATGTGACTGGGGATGAGTGAGTGCCGCCAAGGCACCTGTAGACCGAAGGATAAAGCGCAACAACCCCTGGGAATTTATACAGAACTTGTGGTGATTATATCAGCGTGGTGAGGGATGCCAACCGCGAAATCTCCAGATGTGGCAGCAATCGGCTATCAGAAGCCGTCAGCAGGTCTGCCCCTTCAGGTTTGATCCAGCAGGCCTGCATACCACAGCGAATGGCACCGGCGACATCTGTCGTCAGGTCATCGCCGACGTGCAGAATTTCACCCAACGGAATGTTCAGGCGTTCAGCCGCAAGGTGGTACATATCATTAAACGGCTTCGCACGCCCGTCAGGGCCAGCGCGCAGCACAAATTCAAAGTAATCGGCCAGGCCGAATAACGCTGGCTGCGCATTGCCGTTGGTGATCGCCACCAGCGGCCATTTTTCAGCGAGCTTTGCCAGGGTTTCGTGGGTCTCTTGCGGCACATCAACACGGCTGCGCCATTTCGCGAAATGCTGCATTGCCGCTTGCGCCCCTTCTGCCGCTTCATCAACGGTTAACCCGGCATCCAGCATGGCGCGTTCGACCGCACGACGACGCCATTCGGTCACATCGTGGTAGATCTCCGGTTCCGCGAGCAACAACGACTGGCGAATGCGTTTCAAATCCGTATTTTCCAGCGCATTCAGCGAGGGGTGATATTGTTGCACAAACAGCAGGGATTCCTGTTCAGTGCGCAGAATAACCGGGCGGTTATCGTAAAGGGTATCGTCGAGATCAAAAGTGATGGCCGAGATGAGGCCCACAGGCCGGTAAAATCGCATTATTTCCCCCGTTTGGCGCGTGGATGCGCTGCGTCATACACCGAGGCAAGGTGTTGAAAATCAAGATGGGTATAGATTTGTGTGGTGGAAAGGTTAGCATGCCCCAACAGTTCCTGCACGCCGCGCAGATCGCCGCTGGACTCCAGCATATGGGTGGCAAAGGAGTGACGCAGTTTATGCGGGTGCACGTGACTGTTCAGCCCCTGTTTGATTCCCCACTCAGCAAAGCGTTTTTGCACATTGCGCGCGGAAATACGTTTCCCCAATTTCGAGAGAAACAGCGCCTCTTCTTCGCTGCCAAATAACCCGCGTAAATCCAGCCAGTGTTCAATCCAGATGACCGCGTTCCGCCCGACAGGTAAACGGCGCTCTTTGCTGCCTTTCCCCATCACCCAGACTTCACCACTTTCCAAATCAAGGTGTTTGATATCCAGCCCCACCAGTTCGGATAAACGCAGCCCGGCACCGTACATTACCTCCAGCATCGCCCTGTCGCGTACCGCCAGTGGATCGTTAAGATCGATATCCAGCAGACGGTTTACGTCGTCCACGTCAATATTTTTTGGCAAGTGACGCGGCGTTTTCGGAGCGGAAACACCCTTCGCGGGATTGGCCGGAAGCTCGCCCTGACTCACCAGCCAGTCAAAGAAGCTGCGTAAAGCCGAAAGGCGTAGCGCCAGACTTGCGGCTCCCAGTCCTTTGCGGCGACTGCGTACGGCAAAAGCCCGTACCGCGGCGGCGTCACATTGTTGCCAGCGCTGCAGGCCGATTTCCCCGGCAAGCGCAATGATGGCATCAAGCTGACGTTGATAATTGAGAAGCGTGATGGGGCTTAACTGACGCTCCACGCCCAGATAGCGCAGAAAACGCGTGACGGCCAGATGCAGAGGTGAATCGGTCATACGCGCTCGATCCAGCGCTCCAGCAGGTCCGGTAACATTATGGCGATCTCTTCCAGCAGTTGCGTGCCCTGGCCATGCTGATAGTGATGCGGGTCGCGACTACTGAACAGCACCACGCCCAGATCGGCGTCTGGCCCCATCATTGTTACCGCCACAGAACCGATCGCTTTCGCTTCCGGCAAAAGTAAGAGTAACTCCGGTCCGTTCAATGAACCGAGATAGTGCTGCTGTTGACCCAGACGCTGAATACGCAGTGGCTCAAAAGCCTGGCGAGAGAGCGCAAGGTGGGTAAAACCGGACGGCGCGCCAAGACGCCAGCGATCCGGGAACAGGCGGACGGTAGCGCCTGCCAGCCCCAAATCTCTGGCCCACCGCTGGAAGCGATTCAACATTTCCTCAAGGCTTTTGGCCGATGCCAGTTTGCCCTGCAGACGCAGCAGGCGGTAGAACAGACCTTCATTGGCGCTGGCCTGCTCCATCAGCAACGTCATGTTCTCTTCCAGCACGTTGATATGGTTACGTGCCCGCACCATGTGCCACTCGACTAACGAAATCGAACCGCGTACGGGATGAGGAACACGAATAGCTTCAACAGCGTGTGCATTACGGATAAAAAACTCAGGATTACGCAACAGATAATCGACGACAGCGTGGTCATCCAGTTCCATAAACGTTTCCTGCAGTTCTTCCCCTGGTTGCTTCATAGATGAATAAATCCGTCGTAGACATGTGCCGCCGGGCCAGTCATAAACAACGGTTGGCCCGGTCCTTTCCATGCGATATCCAGCCGACCGCCTGGGAGTTCCACACGTACTTCTTCTGCCAGCAAACCTTGCTGGATGCCGACCGCGACTGCCGCGCAAGCGCCGCTTCCGCAGGCCTGCGTTTCGCCCGCGCCGCGTTCATACACGCGCAGTCGGATGTGATCGCGTTTGACCACTTGCATGAAACCAATGTTGGCGCGCTCAGGAAAGCGTTCGTGGCTCTCCATTACCGGCCCCAGCGTTTCAACCGGAGCGGTATCGACATCATCGACCTGGATAACACAGTGCGGATTGCCCATTGAGACAACGCCGCACAATATTGTTTGTTCCGCCGCACGCATAATATAGGTCTTTTCCGCTTTGTTCGCCCGGAACGGAACCTGCGATGGCTCGAAGTTGGGTTCGCCCATGTTCACGCGGACCAGCTCGTCATCCGTTACGGTTAATACCATGCGGCCGTTCGCGGTGCTGACGCGAATGTCACGTTTATTGGTCAACCCTTTTAAGCGCACAAAACGGGCAAAACAACGTGCGCCGTTTCCGCACTGGGAGACTTCGCTGCCGTCAGCATTAAAGATGCGATAGTGGAAATCGAGTTCGGGATCGTAGGGGGGTTCGACCACCAGAAGTTGATCGAACCCCACCCCGAGATGCCTGTCAGCCATACGACGGATCAGATCAGGGGAAAAAAAGACATTCTGCGTTACCGCGTCGACGACCATAAAATCGTTGCCAAGGCCATGCATTTTAGAGAACTGCATCATCTACTCCATATACGCGGATACAGCACGGGAACGTTAGTAATTCACCTGCGTTGGGCCACCATTATCACCACGATCGTTACGATCCGGGGTCGTTGTCTGAATGGCGCTTTCGGTTTTTTTGGTTGGCGGCGGCGCATTTTTGTCAGCCGGCGGGAAATAGAGCGGCCCTTTCAGACCACAGCCCGTCAGGCTAAATAAGGTTAATAATACAGCCAGGGTTCGACACACGTCTTTCATTGTAGGTTGCCTGTTGGTTCATTCTTTCTGCTTTCTATCATCGCAGGAGAAGACACAAAAGCAAGCGTTTAGCACGTCTTTATAAAATCGGAAAAGCCGCCCGTTTACCTGTTCACGACACATCCTCAACGCCAAATATGCTTTGCTAAGCCTTCTCTTCTCAAGGCCAGGATGGCGTGATGAAAATTAACAAGCTCTTTTATCTTCTTTCACTTTCACTGTTGTTACAGCCCGCCCAGGCATGCCGGTTAGATCCGCCTGAGCATAATGCTTATCAGCCGTGGGGCAAAGGCGCGGTTTATATGCAAGCGGGCAAAGAAAATGTCATTGCGTTACCAGAAATTAACTTCAAACGCCTGCGTCGCCTGCCGAACCTGGCGATTGATTATGCGCATCCTGAAGGGTGGAAAGAAGAACCACCGTTAACGGATCTGACTACCGATTATGTCTATCAAGGCGCGCAGTCGACTTATTCCCAGTATGCGTATCACAGTGATGGCCGCTACATCGTGTACGCGGGCAAAGTCATGTATAACCCGCCCGGCACGCCGCCTGTGGACATTCCCTCTTTTCAAGCCTTCGACAGCTTTGCCGCTGATAAAAACAGCCTTTATTACGAAGGCAAACGTACCGGCGATAACAGCACTGAAAGGCCAGTGAATGTGGCTACCCTACGCAACATTGACTTCGACAGCAGATGGCGTCCTGACTGGTTGGGGCTAATTTTGCGCGACGATCGGTATCTCTACGTCAATGGGCATCGCCTTGATGAGCCGGATAGTTTTACCGTGTTGGCGCAAAAATCCTGGGATCAGCGCGGCAAATTTTCTGCGGCATTTAACCCCTGCGTCGCGATGCCTTTCGGTCCCTGGGATACTCTGGCGCGAACACGTACGCGGCTTATCATTAACGGCGAACCGCTTAAAGCCGATCCCGATACCTTTTCGATTGTGCGCTGGATGCCAGGATCGCTGCTGACCTTTCGCGATAAAAACGGCCTGCATCGCTACGTCCTCAACCAGGGCAACCTGGAATGGGACGAAGATACGCACAAACATTGTAATGCCTTCAACCTCCTGGAAAAGCGCGTCCTGTGGCGTAAAGGCCCCGATTGCCAGCAAGCCGAGATCCCAGGCCTTGACCCGGAGCAGTTCCATCCGCTCAGCGATGCCGTAGCGCAGTATCAGGACAAACTGTATGTCATTACCAAAACGGACTCTGATGAAAAGAAGCTGGAAATCGTCACTCTCGACAACCCGAATCTGACCATTGATAAACGTTTTAACGCCGGAAGGAATCATGGCTATCTGCTTACCCGACACGGCTATCAACCAGGCGGATTGCAGGTATTCGAATCAACAGGAACGTTGATTCTGATGGATTACCGCGTTCCTGATGAAAAGGAAGCACACCTGAACGATAACCCCTCTCTCCGAAATTGGTTCGCCCGTGATGACCGCTACGTTTATGTTTTCGATGGCACGCAACTCTGGCGGTACCCGACAAGCGGTACGGGTGACATGGTTCGAGCAGCATTCCGGCTATGGCTATGACGTCCACTACCGCACGGGATATCTGGATGGCAAGCTGATGGATGACGGTGTGTTTGTTCCGACGGGGGTGAAATATTCCACCAGCGCGCAGCCTGCAGGCGCGTCTGCTGATTGGCGTGACGACCCCTCTTTTAAAATAGACGATACCGGGGTGCACTGGCGCAAAGTGCTCTCTTCTCAAGGGCACTGGGGCAAATGGGAAAGACTACCAGGTATCGATCCACGGCAATTTCACCTCATCACCAGGCGTATCGCGCATTATCAAAACCGCGTGTATATCGCTACGTTATCCCCTTTAGGCGAGGACAGCTTAGCAATATTTGAAGTGAGTTCATCCGCGCCCTTTGTCAGTAAGTGGACGCATAACGGAACAGAGGACGAGAAATGAAAGCACAGGCGCGGCTTTGATGCGATTCGCTCCTGCGGCTATA
The DNA here is from genome assembly GCF_015167655.1 of Citrobacter sp. BDA59-3. NCBI lineage: Bacteria > Pseudomonadati > Pseudomonadota > Gammaproteobacteria > Enterobacterales > Enterobacteriaceae > Citrobacter > Citrobacter sp. BDA59-3. The sequence continues at coordinate 200,271 of NZ_CP063427.1, read as the reverse complement.
CTGCCGCCATCACGTAAAACGGGAAACGACAATGAACGACAGTGAATTTCATCGCCTTGCTGACACCCTGTGGATGACCATTGAAGAGCGTCTGGACGACTGGGACGGCGACAGCGATATCGACTGCGAAATTAACGGCGGCATATTGACCATCACCTTTGAAAACGGCAGCAAAATCATCATCAACCGCCAGGAACCCCTGCATCAGGTGTGGCTGGCGGCCAAACAAGGCGGTTACCATTTCGATCTGAAAGGTGACGAGTGGGTTTGCGACCGTTCAGGCGAAACCTTCTGGGATCTGCTGGAACAGGCGGCGACGCAACAGGCAGGCGAAGAGGTAAGTTTTCGCGGCTAACATCTAGCCCCGGATAAGGCATTGCGCCGCATCCGGGAGTCCCGGGTACGCTGCGCTTACCCGGGCTACGACCGGTTTTTTCCCTCTCCCCCCGGGAGAGGGTCAGGGTGAGGGGAATATACGGCTCAGGTGGTGGGTTCCGTTCACCTTATGTTCATGGCGAAATGGCTCTCCCGAACACGTGAACGGGTAAAAGAGGAACACCGCGTTCCCCTTTACAATCCCCGCGGCCCCGCAAAGAAATCGGTGCTTCGCACTGCGTTCGCCTCCCGCCCCGCTGCCTGCGGTCGGTTTGACTCGAGTTACTCGCCCCAGCCATGGCTAAAAAGGTTGAAGACGTTCACAGTATCTACCCACTAAAACATCAGGAGAAGTACTGCTGTAAAAGCGGTGCGTCGTTATCCTGATTAGCAGACGCAACGGGCGTGATAGCCTGATTGCGGAACGGAATCACCTGCGCCCGACCATCCACATTCACGATTTGGTAGAACTGCGGCAGGTTGAAGTTGATAAAGCTTGAGCCGTAGGTAAAGCGGTCATGCGACGACGAATAGAAGCGGCTAACGTCGCGCACCAGCTCCTCTTTGCTGCCTTCGCAGTGGTGATACACTTCCGCGCGGTTGCTTTCATCCAAAATATAAATATTGAAACCGTCATCGCCGGTCTCTTCGAAGAAGAACTGAATAATCCCTTCGCTGGCAAACCCATCCACCACCTGCGGCAATTTGACGTGGTTCGTTTCGACCTGAACCGACAGCCCGTGCAGTTTGTTATGAGAAATCGCGCCATAAAACTCAATCGCGTTTTCCAGTTTCTGCACCGATACATTCAGGCGCTCGAAGAAAAGCCCCCAGGTCTGTCCGGCGACGCGTAACGCCTTGAAGCGCCCCGTTTCCTGACGGGTACTGGACAGGCGCAGCTCAATGCATTCAGAAACCAGTTGCTGCACGCGGGTACGGATCAAGCCGCGCAGATGCTGGCTATAACAGAACACTTCAACGCTATCCGGCGGCGCGGCATCCTGATGCATTTTGCCCAGAATGGTTTTCAGCGCTTCAATCATCGCCTGCTCGCCGTTGAAATGCAGTGTACGCACTTCATTCCAGGAGTTGCGATAAAGCAGGTCTACGCTGCCAACCAAGCAGTTTTGCTGCTCACCGAAGCTGAACACATCAAGCTTACGGAAATCGAAATGCACGACCTGGTTACGGAATGCCGCAGTCGGGTCATATTCCAGGTTCACGATAATCGCCAGATGGCGAATTTCGCAGGGGCTGTACAACGCTTTTGGCGTTGGCGCAGGCAGACGCAGCGGGAAGTGATGGGACACATTTGCCACCATCTCCTGCAGTTTTGCCAAATCGACAATGCCATTACCTTTAATAAACAGGCGAGTACGCGACGTCAGCAAACCATTGAACCACGCCCACGCCACCAGTTTGTTCAGGTAACGGTTATATTCCAGCGGCTGGTGGCTAACGATAGAGTCCATGTTTGGGGCACGATTGTACAGATACCAACCCGTACGATTCGCACGACCCGGCGGCACATGGATAAAGGTTAAATTAGGCTCGGAGAGATCCGGAGAAATCTGCGGATTCACCAGGGTGACTTTACCCGGCAACGCTTCGAAAGCGGCATATAACTTACGGGTCAACACGCCGATGTCCTGCGGACTGGCGGAGACGCTCAGATTGTTGCGGCGCGCAAAGCGAATCAGGTTACGGTAGCTCTGCATCATAGCATCGAGCAGCTCGTTATGCGCTTCACGCACCTGGTCGATTTTCCAGTTTGCCCGGTTATCGAGCATGGTGAGACGCGCTTCGTCCCACCCCCACTCTTTCACTAGCTGACTGACTACTTCACGCCGCCAGCCCACACAGGCACGCTCACGGCTCAGTTTCTCGCACACTTTTAAATAGAAACATCGACGCACAAGATCAAGACGCGTGAAATCTTCAATCGCGGTCAGATAATGGGTGACGCGCTCCAGCATCATGCAGTAATGATCCAGACCGAACGAAACGATTTCGCCATCATGCAGACGCTGTTTAATGTCTTTCGCCAACAGACGGGTGTTCGGATACTCCCAGGAATAGGCTTCCAGCAGCAGGGTTTTCAGTACTGCTTTATAGGGGGAGTCGATACTTTTATAGAGCTGCCACAGGCTGGCGCCGAAGTACTCTTCGGCGGAAAGGGAGCTCAGGCCGCCGAGGTCCAGCCATTCATTTGGCGTCAGTACGCCCTGTGCATAGAGCGTCATGACGTAATCGTCATAGTGCTCTTCTTCATCGCCCGGCACCATATTCCACAGAATACGCTTACCGGCCAGACGCACAGCGGTACGATAGAATTCATCGAGCAACAAAATATGCTGCGTCGAGCCACAGTCTTCACCACCCAGACTGCCGCTTTCATTATGGCGGAAGCGGTTTTCATCAATTAAGAAGAAGCTGACTTCCACACCCAGCGATGCGGCCCAACTCTCAAGCAGGCTGCATTTACGCTGCAACAATTGGCGCTCTTCGTTATCGAGCCACGACTGGTGGCAAACCCAGATATCCAGGTCAGAAGAGCAGCTTTGTCCTACCGATGAAGTACTGCCCATGGAGTAGACGCCGGTTATCGGCAACTCGCCTTTTGGCGATTCCTGCGGGGGCATTCCACGGTAGAGCTCAAGCTCGTTGAGGTAGTGGCGTTGGGTTTCATCAGGCGTGTAGAGGCAAATGCCTTTTGGAACGCTACCTTCGAGGTAGCCCGGCATCAACGGATGATGGTAGTGCAAAAGCGTGGGCAGCAGACTGTAGACCTGCTGGAAAGCAGGGCCCATGGCCGCTAGCGCGCGATCCACACGCAGTTGATTGATGGCATCCAGCCTCTGCTTCAGAGTCTCAATATAGAGGTACAAGACGTATCGCCTGATGTTTACAGAAAGTCCAAAATCGCCGTCACCTTTTTTCGCCCTTGTCTTTGTGGTGGTACAGACGAAAAAATGGTCTAAAACGTGATCAATTTAACACCTTGCTGATTGACCGTAAAGAAAGATGCGCTACATACCAGTTTAGCACCATTTACAATGTGTAAATTCCCAATTACGGCTGAGGGTGTGTCTCGTTTTGACGAGACCGTGCTCGCCTCACCTATGCAATCACCACGAACACTGACACCCTAAGACAAGAATGTTAGGATGGTCGATGGATGATAATGACGGTAACAAGCATGTTAGACAATGTTCTGAGAATTGCCACACGGCAAAGTCCCCTTGCACTTTGGCAGGCACAATATGTTAAGCAGCGTCTTGAGGCACTCCACCCGGGCCTGACGGTCGAACTGGTGCCTATGGTTACGCGTGGCGATGTCATTCTGGACACCCCTCTGGCGAAAGTCGGTGGTAAAGGTCTGTTTGTGAAGGAACTTGAGCTGGCATTGCTTGAAAACCGCGCCGATATCGCCGTGCACTCTATGAAAGATGTCCCCGTCGAGTTCCCGGAAGGGTTGGGTCTGGTGACGATTTGTGAGCGTGAAGATCCGCGCGACGCCTTTGTCTCTAATCACTACAGCGACATCGACGCGCTGCCTGCGGGGAGTGTAGTTGGCACATCAAGTTTACGCCGACAGTGTCAGTTGGCGGCACGCCGCCCCGATCTGGTGATCCGCTCTTTGCGTGGCAATGTCGGTACCCGTCTGTCGAAACTCGATAGCGGTGATTATGACGCCATCATCCTGGCGGTGGCAGGCCTGAAACGTCTGGGGCTCGAATCGCGAATTCGCGTCGCGCTGCCAGCAGAGCTTTCGCTCCCGGCAGTGGGTCAGGGTGCGGTGGGCATTGAGTGCCGTCTTGCAGACGAACGCACCCGTTTGCTTCTCGCCCCGCTTAACCATCACGAAACCGCCGTGCGGGTTTCCGCAGAGCGTGCCATGAATACCCGTCTCGAAGGCGGCTGCCAGGTACCAATTGGCAGCTATGCTGAATTACATGATGGTGAACTGTGGCTGCGTGCGCTGGTTGGCGCGCCGGACGGTTCGAAAATGGTCCAGGGTGAGCGCCGGGGTCATCCGGACGAAGCCGTCCAGTTAGGTATCTCACTTGCCGAGGAACTGCTGGATAACGGCGCACGTGAAATTCTGGCTGACGTCTACAACGGAGATGCGCCCGCATGAATATCCTTGTCACCCGCCCCTCCCCGGCAGGGGAAATGTTAGTGAGCCGACTGCGCGCACTGGGACAGGTGGCATGGAGCTTTCCGTTGATTGAGTTCACCCCAGGCAGGGAACTCAACACGCTGCCCGAGCGTCTGTCGGCGCTGGGCGAAGACGATATGGTTTTTGCCTTATCACAACATGCCGTGACATTTGCCCACGCGCATTTACAGCAAACCCACGCTCACTGGCCTTTACAGCCACGCTACTTTGCCATTGGTCGCACGACCGCGCTGGCGTTACATACTGCCAGCGGTATTGAGGTTCGCTATCCACTGGACCAGGAAATCAGCGAAGTCCTACTACAATTGCCTGAATTACAAAACATTCAGGGCAAACGTGCGCTAATCTTACGGGGAAACGGCGGACGTGAGTTATTAGGTGAAACGCTGGTGGCTCGCGGCGCTCAGGTTGAGTTTTGCGAATGTTATCAACGCTGTGGGAAGTTGTATGACGGGGCACAAGAGGCCATGCGCTGGCATACGCGCGGCGTCGATACGATAGTGGTCACCAGCGGTGAGATGCTGCAACAGCTTTTTACGCTTATTCCGCTCTGGTATCGCGAAAATTGGTTACTACGCTGTCGGCTGTTGGTCGTCAGCGAGCGTCTGGCGAACCTCGCCCGGGAACTGGGCTGGCAAGATATTCAGGTCGCTGAAAACGCAGACAACGATGCGCTGCTTCGCGCATTACAATAACACTCATAATGGGAAGCCATAATGACGGAACAACAACACTCCTCTGCCGTGGTTGAAGAAACCAAGCAGGCTGATGGCTACACGCCGCCGCCGAAAAACGCCGAGAAGAACAACCGCGCGGGCAAGACAAGTCTTGCACTTAGCGTGATTGCTATTGCAATTGCGCTGGCAGCAGGCGTCGGTCTTTATGGCTGGGTAAAGCAGCAAACTACCGTACTGCGTGCAACGAATGATGAGCTGGCCAACCAGGTCATTGCGATGCAGCAAGCGCAGGACAAACAAAAAGCCGGGCTGGAAGGCGTTATTAAACAGCAGGCCACGCAGCTTGAAGAGGCCAAACGTCAGCAAGACGCGCTTGCCAGGCAGTTAAATGAGGTTCAGCAAAAAGTCGCCACTATTTCCGGCACCGATGCGAAAACCTGGCTGCTGGCGCAGGCTGATTTCCTGGTCAAACTGGCCGGGCGTAAGCTGTGGAGCGATCAGGATGTCACCACCGCCGCGGCGCTGCTGAAAAGCGCAGATGCCAGCCTGGCGGACATGAACGATCCCAGCCTTATCACTGCGCGCCGTGCCATTACTGATGATGTCGCCAGCCTCTCTGCGATTTCTCAGGTGGATTATGATGGCATCATCCTGAAAGTGAACCAACTCTCGAACCAGATTGATAATCTGCGTCTGGCGGATAACAACGACGACGATTCCCCGATGGATTCAGACAGCAGTGAGCTGTCGAGTTCCCTTAGCGAATGGCGCGTGAATCTGCAAAAAAGCTGGCAGAACTTTATGGACAGCTTCATCACGATTCGCCGTCGCGATGAAACCGCAGTGCCATTGCTGGCCCCGAACCAGGACATCTATTTGCGCGAAAATATCCGCTCAAGGCTGTTAGTTGCGGCGCAGGCCGTGCCTCGCCATCAGGAAGAGACCTACAAGCAGGCGCTGGATAATGTCTCTACCTGGATTCGCGCCTACTACGATACGGATGATTCCGCCACCAAAGCGTTTCTTGAGGAAATTGACAAGCTCGAGCAGCAGTCCATCGCCATGGCGGTCCCTGAGTCGCTGAAAAGCCAGCCGATTCTGGAGAAACTGATGCAGACCCGTGTGCGTAATCTTCTGGCGCAGCCTGGCGTTGCCCCGGATCCTAATGCGCCTGCTCAAGCGCCGCAGGGAGAATAATCATGCTGAAAGTATTATTACTCTTTGCGCTGCTGATCGCCGGGATCGTGTTAGGTCCGATGATCGCCGGTCATCAGGGCTATGTGCTAATCCAGACTGACACTTACAACATTGAAACCAGCGTCACTGGCCTGGTCATCATTCTGGTACTGGCGCTGGTAGTGCTTTTTGCCCTCGAATGGCTGTTACGCCGTATTTTCCGTACCGGCGCGCATACGCGTGGCTGGTTCGTTGGCCGTAAACGTCGCCGCGCCCGTAAACAGACGGAACTGGCGCTCATCAAACTGGCAGAAGGCGATTATCAGCAGGTTGAGAAGTTGATGGCGAAAAACGCCGATCATGCGCAACAACCCGTGGTGAACTACTTACTGGCGGCCGAAGCGGCACAGCAACGTGGCGATGAAGTGCGTGCGAATCAGCACCTTGAGCGTGCCGCAGAGCTGTCGGAAAACGATCCGATCCCGGTCGAAATTACCCGTGTTCGTCTGCAACTGGCACGCAATGAAAATCATGCCGCGCGCCATGGCGTTGACCGACTGCTGGAAATTACCCCGCGTCATTCGGAAGTGCTGCGCCTGGCAGAACAGGCTTACATCCGCACCGGCGCATGGAGTTCACTGCTGGACATCATTCCGTCGATGGCAAAAGCGAACGTCGGAGATGAGGCGCATCGCGAAGCACTCCAGCAACAAGCCTGGATTGGACTAATGGATCAGGCGCGTGCCGATTTGGGAAGCGAGGGGCTGCGAAGCTGGTGGAAAAACCAGAGTCGCAAAACCCGTCATCAGATCCCCTTGCAGGTGGCAATGGCTGAACACCTTATCGAATGTGACGATCATGATACTGCCCAGGCGATCCTCCTGGATGGGTTGAAACGACAGTATGACGACCGCCTGGTTCTGGTGATCCCGCGCCTGAAAACCAATAATCCTGAGCAGGTAGAAAAAGTCCTGCGCCAGCAAATCAAAACGCAGGGCGACCGCCCGATGCTCTGGAGTACGCTGGGGCAATCACTGATGAAACACGGCGAGTGGAAAGAGGCCTGCCTGGCGTTTCGTGCCGCACTCAAACAACGCCCGGATGCATTCGATTACGCCTGGCTTGCTGACTGCCTCGATCGGCTGCACCAGCCGGAAGAAGCCGCAGAGATGCGTCGTGATGGTCTGCTGCTCACGTTGCAGAACAACCCCCCTTCCTGATCCTTTGTCGGGGCCGCAAGGCCCCGATTTTTTGCCTGGCTGACATTCCTGAATATCCTGTGCTACAGTTTTCCCGTCTCAATTAACGGAACGTCTCTGCCAATGTAACGATCTTCCCGAGTTAACCCCTTTCAATCGATGCAGCGCTTGCTGCAGGAAATAACTCGTTTTGGGAAATCGTTATCATGAACACCCTATTGTTCGCGCTCGTGCGCGCGCTGCGCACGCACCGCTGGCTGCGGCTGCTGCTCTGCGCATTTGTCTTATCTTCACTGGGTAATGGCCTGACTCAGGTACTGGTCTTCGGTCAGCTCTTACGCTGGCATGCCTCACCTTCAACGCTCACCCTCGCCTACCTGTTGGCAACACTACCGGGCTTTGTGGGTAGCCTGGCGGGAGAAAAGCTCTGTCGACGCTTGTCGCCCCTGTCTCTTTTAATTATCACAGAGCTGTTGGGTATGGTCGCTCTCGCCCTTCCTCTGTTCGGGCTCATGTATCACAGTATTCCCGCTTTGCTGATGGTTCAGTCGGCAGAGGCGTTGCTGGGCGGGATGTCCTGGCCTGCGCTGGCGTTGGTATTCAAGCGCGGCCTTACGCATGATGAATTGCCTGCGGCCACAGGGATGGAGAGCGTTATTTTTGCCTCTCAGGTATTGCTGGGAACGGGGGTGGGCGTGCTGTTGTTCGACCATGTTGCCCCGCTAATATTGCTGAGCATTGATGCACTGAGTTTTCTGGCGTCGGTGGCTCTGCTCATGCTGACACGGGCACATTATCGTGCCCATGACATGAGCAATCGCAATAACGGCAAACCGTTATCGGCTATTGCATGGCCTTCCCTGACAGCCGCACAAAAGCGCAGCCTGCTGATCCTGCCTGCCCTTGCCGCGGTTGGTTCACCAGCCATGGCGCTCTTGCCCGCACTGGCGCAACAGATACACCCGGACGATGCTAGCGGGCTGGCATTACCACTACTGTTCGCCCGTAGCCTGGGGCAGCTTTGTGGTCCGCTGCTGCTGAATGGTGAAAAATTGCCGCACTATGCCCGCCGCAATCGCCTGTTAGTGCTGTGTCTGGCCATTTTCCTTGGGGCATACGGCCTGCTGCCGCTGCTCTCAGACGAGAAGAGCGCGGCACTGGGGCTTATTTTTATCGCCCACCTGGCCTCGAATGTGGTGTTTGCTGTCGGTACGTTTAGTCTGCTTGCCGGGTTTAGCGGAGATGAGATCCCGGCAGCCAGCGCAAAAACGTGGCGCTGGCAAACATTAACCGCCACGCTGATGACCACCATTGCGGCCTGGCTTGCCAGCGAATGGGGCGCCGCGCAGGCGCTCTACAGCGTATCACTGAGCGCATTACTTTTGATGAGTGTGGTGATGGCACGCTACCAGGAATAAGGCATAAAAAAACGCCTGCTCGAAAGCAGGCGTTAAAACAGGTCTGTTTGACAACATAAATGGGTGCTTCACTCAACGTAGTGTCCATGGTGTTTGATGAGGCCGAAGCGACATCTGTCAGTGGACGATAAGCACCGTAAACGGCTCTGCATCATTCCGGAGTTTATGAGGCCAGAAGGCGAACATAAGAGGTGGAATGAGCATCTACACGTATATTATTGCACATAGTGTGCCAGGTTCGCATTAGCAAAACAGCACGCTTAAGTTCTTTTCAGATAACAGGAAAATCGCGCTCTGCGGCGGCAATCGCCTCAATTTAGCTACGGTGCCAGAGGCTTTATTGTCGCCCACAGGAGACAGCCACAATACCAGATAGCCTACTCCTTATAAATCAATAAATTAGATGTCACCAATTGACGACAAAGGTAGGTTGGGTTGTCGCTGATACGCAACACCGTAAAATGAGAGGTTTTTAGAATGCAAAAAACAAAAAACCCCGCTTTATTCAAGCGGGGTTCAAAAGTGGTCGGCGAGAGAGGATTCGAACCTCCGACCCACTGGTCCCAAACCAGTTGCGCTACCAAGCTGCGCTACTCGCCGATGTACTGCTTTTTGAATTTTTGTTCAATCTAAGTTGTGGTGCGAGGGGGGGGACTCGAACCCCCACATCCTAAGGACACTAACACCTGAAGCTAGCGCGTCTACCAATTCCGCCACCTTCGCATTCCACGAAACTTTTACTACTAAATAATGGGGTGGCTAATGGGACTCGAACCCACGACAACTGGAATCACAATCCAGGGCTCTACCAACTGAGCTATAGCCACCACTACAAATCTTTTCACGCGGCCCTGTGATTTCACAGTCCACCGCAGCTCATCAAGCACCGGGTTAAATGGTGCGCCCGACAGGATTCGAACCTGAGACCTCTGCCTCCGGAGGGCAGCGCTCTATCCAGCTGAGCTACGGGCGCTTAGCGCCGTTGCGGGGGTGGATAATACGGACTTCCCCCCCCTCTGTCTAGTGCCTTTTTAAATAAAATGCGCGTTTGGTTATGCTTTGCGCATTTTGCTGATTATTCCCCCACTCGCTGCGTCACAGCGTGGCGGTTTAAACCCAGCACCTTATAAATAACGCTCACTGCTGCCATGAAGATGATACCCACAAACAGTGACATACGGGTGTCGTCATTGAAGGCCATACCAATCAGCACGCACACCAGGAAAGCCATGGTCGCGTAGTTCGCCCACGGGAACAGCACGGAGCGGAACGGATGGCTGGCAATCGCCTGACGATGCGCATGGCGGAAGCGCAGTTGGCTAATCAAAATCACAAACCACGGCACCATACCCGGTAATACGCTGGCGCTGTAAACATAGACAAACACGCGCTGCGGGTTAGGAATGATGTAGTTCAGGCAGGAGCCAATCAGCAGAATGATGATAGAAATGGTCACGCCGGCAACGGGAACGCCGTTTTTCGACACTTTCGCCACACCCGCCGGTAGCTGACGGTTTTTCGCCAGTGCATAGAGCATGCGCCCACAGCTGTACATACCGCTGTTACAGCCAGACAGTGCAGCCGTCAGCACAACAAAGTTAATGATACCTGCCGCTGCGGTAATGCCGATTTTGGCGAAAGTCAGAACAAACGGGCTACCGTTAGTGCCGATCTCATTCCACGGGAAGATAGTCACGATAACGAAAATCGCGCCCACATAAAAAATCAGGATACGCCACAGCACTTTGCTTACCGCGCTGCGCAGCGTCACTTGCGGGTTTTTCGCTTCACCGGCGGTGATACCGATAAGCTCTACGCCCTGGTAAGACGCCACAACGATACACAGCGCCGTCAGGAACCCCTTCCAGCCGCCCGCAAAGAAGCCGCCGTGCTCAGTCAGATTGCTAAAACCAATCGCGTGACCGCCATTACCAAAACCAAAGAAGATAACGCCCAGTCCCACGATAATCATCACGATGATGGTGGTGACTTTGATCATTGCGAACCAGAATTCGATTTCACCGTACAGACGCACCGCCGCCAGGTTCGCGACTGCAACCAGCCCAACGGCAATCAGCGCGGGTATCCACTGTGCCAGGTCCGGGAACCAAAACTGCACATAGACGCCGATGGCCGTAATTTCCGAGATACCAACCGCCATCCACATAAACCAGTAGGACCAGGCGGTAAGATATCCAAAGAAGGGACTCATATAGCGGTGCGCATAAACGGCGAATGAACCGGTAACGGGTTCCAGGAAGAGCATTTCGCCCATTGAGCGCATGATGAAGAAGACAAAAAGCCCGGCGATAATGTACGCCAGTAGCACGGAAGGACCAGCCCATTTCAGGGTGCTTGCGGCCCCCATAAAGAGCCCCACCCCTATCGTGCCGCCCAGGGCAATCAATTCAATGTGACGAGACTCCAGGCCGCGCTGGAGCTCGGGTTTGTTTTCAGCCATATAACCTCTGTCGTGTTTGCAACTTTCCCGCTGTGCGGGTTGTTTTTATGAGAATAACGTGCGTCAAAGCCATCCCGGAGGCGATAACCGCGCAAAATATACTGGGATGATGCATTGAGTGAGCGAATGGTTTCTTAAAATGATGAAAATGGCAAATGATGTGTAAAAAAAATCTGGGTATCGCACAATAAAAAAGCGAATGCCCCATATCAACGGGGCATGGCAGGAGAAAATTACAGATTGCCGCGGTAATGCCAGGACAAGTAACGCAGCAGACGTAGCTGTCGGGTGACGCGGCTCGGCTGCGAAAGCAGGCGATACAGCCACTCAAGCCCCAGTCGTTGCCAGATGCCCGGCGCTCGTTTTACATAACCGGTAAAGACGTCGTAGGTGCCGCCGACGCCCATATAGAGGGCGTGAGCGTAAACTTCGCGGCAGTCACGCATCAGTATCTCCTGGCGCGGTGAGCCCATCGCGACGGTCACGATTTTCGCCCCGCTCGCACGAATCCGCTCAAACAGCGCCTGCCTGTCTTCGGCACGGAAATAACCGTCCTGGCTGCCAACGATATTGACCTGCCACTGTTTACGCAGCTTATCTTCCGTTTGCTCCAGCACTTCTGGCTTTCCGCCCAACAAAAATACCGGCGTCCCTTCGCGCCCCGCTCTTTCCATCAGCGCTTCCCAGAGATCGGCCCCCGCAACACGCTCAACGCGTGCCTGCGGAAATTTCTTCCGGATCGATCGCACCACGCTAATACCATCGGCATATTTGAATTCAGCCGCCTCAATCAGCGACCTCACCTGCGGGTTGTCCTCAATAGTGAGCATTTTCTCAGCGTTGATGGCGACCAGGGTTCCTTCCTTAAGTGCGCCACCGGCATATAAATAGTCCAGTGCATGTTGCATATCACGCCAGCCAATCAATTTCAGGCCACGTAGCTCATACACCGGAGCCACTGTGTTGTCAGTCATTCGTATCCTTAGTCAGACCCGCGACAAAGAGGTGCCGCGCTTGTTAATCAACCCGGCACTATCAAACAGCCAGTACAACAGTTTCGCCGTCAGCAGGCAGGCGCCAAAGATGACGAGGAAAAAGACCACTCGAGAAGCAAATGCGTCCAGCCCTTCACGCGCCAGCACGATCATGTTGAAGATGGCACCAAAACAGAAACTGTGCAAAATGGCGGCCTTGTAGCGGTTGGTCTCCCGATTGCCAAGGGTATACAACCAGTCAAACCACTTGATAATCAGCCCAACCACTACCGCACCCAGCGGAATAAACCAGACACCGCCCATTACCACCAGTGAGCCAATCAGGGTGGGGGAAATCGCCAGGCCCGAGTGGTTATTCAACACTTCCCACGTAAAATAGTTCGCCGAATTCAACACAATGCCAGGACGTGAAGGCCACAGCCAGGTGGGAATAAAGACATAGAAATCACGAACGATCGGAGCTAATCCCTGGAAATTGATCTTGTCGTAATTTTGCAGCAACAACGACAGATTTTCCCAGGGCGAGAAGGTATCGCGGGTGAGATACAAGAAGGTATAAAACGCCTCATCACCGCTGACATTGAGCCCGTAGCGTTTAAGCGCCAGCCAGAACATGCCGACAATGCCCATCCCCCCTGCCGCTGCCAGCATCCACAGCGAAATCCAGCCACGGATAATCCCGATAAACAAGAAGATAGCGAAAGCGATGATGATGTTAGCGCGCGTCCCGCCGACAATCATGTAGGTCAGCAGGCCAAACGCCACGGTACTGACCAGGAAGAACAGCCACGCCCGCCCATCCTGACGCAGAAAATAGACCACCAGCATAGCGGGGATAAAGAAATAGAAGAACCGCTTGAGCGCGACACCAGAGACTTCACTGGAAAAAATCTGGCTATAGGAATGCAGACGGAACAGCAAAAAGCCGTTATGCATGAAAAAGATTCCCACACTCACCAGCGCAAGAATCATCAGCATCGCGCAGGTTAAATGCGTCTCCACCCGATTGACGGTAAACAGAGGACGGCGTTCATCCACACGGGATGACGCACGTAACCGTGTTTTATACGTCACATAGTACACACCATAAAAACAGGCCGCAGCCAGCAAGGACTGTAGCATAACGCCAGGCGGTGCCACGCCAACATCGAAGCGAAACACCAGGATGCTGGTCAATGGAAAACCGAAGAAAAACGTTAGCAAAAACAGCAATGAAAAAAAGACATTGAAATTAAAGCGCACGCGGCGGAACTCAAACCACGTCAATGTAGCGATAAACAGCGTCGCCAGCAGCCAGATGATCAGTAACCCACTGAATTCAAGCGGACTCATCACGCCTCCCCTGCGGCAATGCACAGTGCCTGATGCCAGGGTGCAATAAAGTTCGGACTAAAGAAGGTGATGGTATCTTTGTCGACCGCCAGCAACTGACGTTGCGCTTCACGAATGATCGCTTCATTAAGCAGATCATCGGTAAACAGCACTGGAACGCCCTCTTCCACCATATCCCGCCAGAACGGGTTCTTGCGGTTGAGCACACAAGGCACACCCGCCTGAATCAACAGACATAGCGTGCCGATACCTTGCTGGCGCGCGAAGATGAAATAACCCAGGTCGCACTGGCTTAATAGTGTCAGGTAATCATCAAACGCCATCTTCTCGTTCAGGATACGCAAATTGTCCGGGCTAAACAGTGCCAGCCCGGCCTGACGAACCTGCTCAATGTAGACTTCGTTATTTGCCGGGTAGCCCATGGGCACAATGATATTTACCGTATCACCAAACTGCCGATGAATCGCTTTTAAGGCGGCGATATGTTCATTGCTCGGATCGCCGGAATTCCCCACCAATAGCGTCAGCTTGCCCTCGCGCTGCATTTCATAGCCCAGCGTGTTGAGTGCCGGGTCCATACGCGTTGGGAAGTACAACAACTCACCGCGTACATCCGGGTGCCGGTCTGCAAACCAGGCCAGATCGCCACGGGTCGCGAAGATAGTGCCGACCCTTGCTTGCGCCAGACGCCGCAACGGGTAAAACAGGCGGAATTTCAGGCTACGGGAGACCTCATACAGATCGGCCCCCCAGGCATGCCAGTGAAATTGCGAGCGCTTAATCGCCCCGCGTAGCAGTGCCAGCCAGATACCAGTATTGAATTGACCGTGAAAAAAGAAACGTTGCTGCCTGTCGGCCTGCGCTTTGGCAATAACGGCCTTCGCCAGCGCCTGCTTACTGCCATAAAAATGCAAATGCAGGTTCGGGTAAGCGTCACTCATGCCGTCGTCCTTTCCGGCGAGCATAAATTCACGGGCATGGATGCCCGTTGCCGCGAGATGTTCATTAAAGAAACGCAGCACGGTGTGATTATGATGAGGGATATCCGATCCCAGTACGTGTATGAGTGCCGTCATGCCCGTCTACGCCAGAGTAAAAACACGCCACAACAGAGGGCGAAATAAATTATGTAGGTTGCCATATAGGCCTGCGCCGCTCCTGCTGCACCGTGGGTCGGGATCAGGAGACGGGAAAAAAGCGTCAGCAATGCAAACTGGCTCACTTCCGCCAGAATATAAAAGCGCAGCGAGGCTTTCGCGATAACCAGATAACCAAAAACGTAAGCGCCCACTTTCAATACGTCCCCAACCAGTTGCCAGGCAAACAGGTCACGCATCGCCGTAAATTTGTCAGAAAACAGTAGCCAGATAGCCACGTCGCGCAGCAACCAGACACAGAAACTCACGGCCGCCACTGCAGGCAACACAAAGCGCAGCGATTTCACGATCTCGCGGGTGATGTCCTGTTTTGTGGCGAGCCTCGAGAGAGTAGGAAGTAGATACACGCTAAACGAGGCGGTAATAAATTGTAGATAAGCATCGGAGATACTGCTTACCCCTTGCCAGATTCCCACGTCGTCCCAGCTATAATGGGCAGCCAGCAAATTTCGCATCATCACATAGGCCAGCGGGATCGTGACAGCCGTGATAAGTGCCATCAGAGTGAATTTGCTGAGTTGCCCGGCCAGCCCGTTATCCCAGCGTGGGCGAAAATAGCTTAATGGAACGTGACTGCGGCGCACCAGCAACAGCATCGCCGGGAAGACCACCAGCGCAGGCACCAACGCCATACCAAGTAATGCTCCCTGATACTCACCCAGCTTATAGCAAAGATACCAGGCGGCCACCCCCACCACGCTTCCGATAATCAGTGACAGCGCGTTACCCGCCGCATCGCGAAAGCCTTTCATCACCGCCAGCTGCAGGTTCGCCCAGGCAATTCCCATTTGCACCAGCGCCACCAGCCGCACCAGCCCCTGGTAATCAGCATGACCAAACAAGCCGCGACTGATCGGCGCCGCCGCCAGTAAAAAGATCAGCGCCAGCAGCATTGAGAAGCCCAGCACCATGGCAGAAGACGTGCCGACGACCTCACGTAGTCGCGTGGGGTCATCATGGTGTTGGGAGACAAATTTCGTCACGCCATTAAAGATACCTGCGCCTGCAAGCACGCCGAGCACAATGATCAACTGGCGAAAATTACCCGCCTGCCCAACCCCGGAGGGGCCATAGGCCAGCGCCAGCAGTTTAACCACCAGTAGCCCGGCGCCAATCTTGACGAGAGTACTTGCCGCCGTCCAGACAGAAGCTTTTGCCAGCGACATGTTAGCGGAAATAGCTCAGTAACGTGTTAATCACGGTACGCTGGTTAACAGGGGCGAGATTGTAGAACAGAGGCAGACGAAGCAAACGCTCACTTTCCTGCGTCGTATAACGATCCTCACCGTGGAACTCACCAAATTTCGCCCCGGCAGGTGATGCGTGCAGCGGAATATAATGGAACACAGAGAGAATCTCGGCCTCTTTGAGGAAGGCGATGAGCTTGCTGCGATCTTCTTCGTCACGCAATTTGATATAAAACATATGGGCGTTATGCCCGCACTCTTCGGGAATCGACGGCAGCGTAATACGCCCGGCGCGTGCCAGCGGCGACAAGGCATCGAAATAGGTTTGCCACAGGGACAAACGCTGCTGATTGATACGATCTGCTGCTTCAAGCTGCGCCCATAGATAGGCCGCCTGCAAATCCGCCATCAGATAGCTCGAGCCAATATCGCGCCAGGTGTATTTATCCACCTGCCCACGGAAGAACTGACTGCGGTTGGTCCCTTTTTCGCGGATGACTTCCGCGCGTTCAACCAGCGCGCGATCGTTAATCAGCGTCGCGCCGCCTTCACCGCCCGCGGTGTAGTTTTTGGTTTCATGGAAACTAAAGCAGCCAATGTGCCCGATAGTACCCAACGCCCGACCTTTATAGGTGGACATCACACCCTGCGCGGCATCTTCCACTACAAACAGATCATGCCGTTTGGCAATCGCCATAATGGTGTCCATTTCACAGGCCACACCGGCATAGTGAACCGGCACAATGGCGCGGGTATTTTCCGTGATGGCCTCTTCAATGCGGGTTTCGTCGATATTCAGCGTATCCGGGCGGATATCCACAAAGACGATTTTCGCGCCACGCAGTACAAAAGCGTTAGCGGTAGAAACAAAGGTGTAGCTTGGCATGATCACTTCATCGCCAGGCTGAATATCCAGCAGCAACGCCGCCATCTCCAGCGATGCCGTACAGGAGGGGGTCAGTAGCACTTTCGGGCTCTGGAAACGCTGTTCCATCCACTGCTGGCAGCGCCGGGTAAAACCACCGTCACCGCAAAGTTTGCCGCTGCCCATCGCCGACTGCATGTAGTCGAGTTCCGTTCCCACCACAGGAGGTGCATTAAAAGGGATCATAGAGTCACCTGTATAACCAGTAGGCGGTGCTTTCCATTATCGCACCGCTGCGAGTGTAGCGTCTGATAGCCGCAAGATTGCCCATCTGCGTCGCCACACGGATTGTCTTAAGTTGCCGCTGTTGCGCCCAATAACAGGCCGCCTGCATCAATTTTTCCCCCGCGCCACGCCCGCCCAGTAAACCGATCCTGGCTTCCTGTTCATTGAGTTGACGCAGGGAGACAAAAGCCTCGATATCGCCATTTGCTCCGCGAAACAGCAGACATTCATGGTCAAATACGCCTTTCACCGCGTTTTCAATCCACTGCGCGTAAAAACGCCCACTGGCCTCCTCAGGGTACCAGGGCGCGCGAAAGCGGCTCTGACTGAACATATTTTCCGCCATCTGGCGTAACGGTGCGATATCACCGGCTCCCGCCGTCTGCGCCTGCGGATTAACAGCCTGTAGCGGAACCGATAATGCGAAATCCGCTTCGCCTTCGACCAGACGAAAGCCAAAATGTTGCAGGGCATCAAGCTGTTGTGTATTAGATGCGGAAATTTTCGCCTGTAGGCGCGGCCAGCCGTCGAACGCAGAAACATCAAGCGCTGGCGCATCCTCCTGCAAACGCACGATGGCGCTGCGCAGACCAAAGAATTCACTCTCCCATGCCAGTTCGTCAATGTTGCCGTGTAATGTCATGGGAGGTGACCTCAGCGCCATACGCCTTTGGTATCCACAATGTATTGCTGGCGCACAGTGTCACCCGCGATGGCTTTGAACTCTTTGTGATCGACCAGCATGACCAGCACATCAGCCTGCGCCATTGCGTCCTCAAGACTGACCAGCGTACTTTGGCCTGCCAGACGCAGAGGCAACTGATGAATGTTCGGCTCTACCACCAGCGTTTCACCGCTATGCCACCCGGCAATACTGTGGGCAATTTCCATCGCCGGGCTTTCACGCAGGTCGTCAATATTGGGTTTAAATGCCAGACCGAAACAGGCAATTTTAATGTCGCTGGCACGCTTATCACTTGCGGCCAGGCAATCGGCGACGGTTGCTTTAACCTGGTTCAATACCCAGTGTGGTTTGCTATCGTTCACTTCACGCGCGGTACGAATCAAGCGGGCCTGCTGTGGGTTCTGCGCCACAATAAACCACGGATCGACGGCAATACAGTGGCCGCCTACGCCGGGGCCAGGCTGCAGAATATTCACGCGTGGGTGGCGATTAGCCAGGCGAATCAGCTCCCAGACATTGATGCCCTGGTCGGCGCAAATGAGCGACAATTCATTGGCAAACGCGATATTCACGTCGCGGAAGCTGTTTTCCGTCAATTTGCACATTTCAGCGGTGCGGGAGTTTGTCACCACACACTCGCCTTCGAGGAAAATGTTATACAGCTCGCTGGCGCGTGCCGAGCATACGGGTGTCATACCGCCAATGACCCGGTCATTCTTGATAAGCTCAACCATGACCTGGCCGGGCAGAACGCGCTCCGGGCAATAAGCAATGTTGATATCAGCCTGCTCTCCCACCTGCTGTGGGAAAGTTAAGTCCGGACGAGCAGCGGCCAGCCACTCTGCCATTTGCTCCGTCGCACCCACCGGCGATGTCGATTCAAGAATAACCAGCGAGCCTTTTTTCAGCACAGGCGCAATGGATTTTGCCGCCGCTTCGACAAAAGCCATATCCGGCTCGTGTTGGCCTTTAAAAGGTGTGGGAACGGCAATTAAATAGGCATCCGCTGCCACCGGCGTCGTGCTGGCGCGCAGCCAGCCGCCTTCAACGGCGGTTTTGACGACCATGTCCAGTTCAGGCTCAACAATATGAATCTTCCCGCGATTAATGGTCTCCACGGCATGGGGATTAACATCAATCCCTACTACCTCTTTTTGCCGTGAGGCGAAAGCCGCCGCAGTTGGCAGTCCAATATAGCCAAGGCCAATGACGGAAATCGTTTTGAAACTCATAGTGTTACCCGATTGTTTTTTAGTGCATGCAAAATTCGACCACAGGCCTGCCCGTCTCCGTACGGATTGTGCGCATGGCTCATGGCCTGCCAGGCATCATTGTCATAAAGCAGGCGTGATACTTCCTCAACGATACGCTGGCTGTCGGTGCCAATTAACCTGACGGTCCCGGCCTCAATGGCTTCCGGGCGTTCGGTGGTGTCACGCATCACCAGAACGGGTTTACCCAGCGAAGGGGCTTCTTCCTGAATACCACCGGAATCGGTGAGAATCAGCCAGGCGCGATTCATTAACCACAGGAAGGGTAAATAGTCTTGCGGCTCTATCAGCGTGACATTTTCCACATGACCGAGGATACGGTTAACGGGTTCGCTGACATTGGGATTAAGGTGTACCGGATAAACAATCTGCACATCATCATGCTGTGAAGCAATTTCCGCCAGCGCATGACAAATATGCTCAAAGCCGAGACCAAAACTCTCACGACGGTGTCCGGTAACCAGAATCAGTTTTTTATTGCTGTCGAGGAAGGGATAACGTGATGCCAGTTCTTCCTCAAGCGAAGGGTTGTTCAGGACACTATCCCGCACCCAAAACAGCGCATCAATAACGGTATTGCCGGTAACAAAAATATGTTTATCCGCAACGTTTTCCCGCAGCAAGTTATGTCGGGAGTTTTCCGTCGGCGCGAAATGATACAGCGCCAGATGGCCAGTTAACGTGCGATTGGCCTCTTCCGGCCACGGCGATGACAGATCCCCCGTACGCAACCCTGCTTCCACATGCCCGACGGGAATGCGCTGATAAAACGCAGCCAGACTTGCAGCGATAGTGGTTGTCGTGTCGCCGTGAACCAATACGACATCAGGACGGAAAGATTCCAGGATAGGTTTAAGCCCTTCCAGAATACGACAAGTAATTTCTGTCAGTCCCTGCCCGGGCTGCATAATATTCAGGTCGTAATCCGGAACGATAGAAAAAAGTTTCAATACCTGATCGAGCATTTCCCGATGCTGCGCAGTGACGCATACCTTCGCGTCGAAATCAGGGTCCCTTGCCAGCGCGTGTACCAGAGGCGCCATCTTAATGGCTTCCGGTCGTGTGCCAAATACGGTCAGTACTTTCACAACGATTCTCTTCGATTAGGTAATGAAGGCACGAAGCCTTCATCTTAGATTGCGTGTCAAAATGATCGACGACGCGTTAATGCAACACCAGCTCCGATGAGTGCCCCTACCACACCCCACATGATCATCAGGAAGGCACGACGCGGGCTGTCGCGTTTTACCGGTTCTTCAGGTGTGCGCAAATATCGATAAGTCTGAAAGCGGGGATCAAGCGTAGGGCCCACATTCAGCGTATTAAGCATGGCTCGGTTTTGGAAGTAGTCCAAATCGTACTCAGGCCCTACCGCACGCAAATTTTCCAGGCGCGCCTGCAACATTGGGCGGCCTAACAAAAACATCTCAGAATCCGGCAGTTCATCCACCGGGACTTCTGTTTCGCTGCGGGAGATATTGTGTTCTTCTGCCACCTTCAGCGCCTGCTCGACGCTACTCACGCGGCGATTAAAAAGGGTATTGGCAACCTCTTCCTGACGCTTCACCTGCGCTTTCATCTGGATAGTACGAGCCGCCCATGCTCCTTTAAGCTCATCGTTCAGATGGCGTGCAGCGCGCTGGCTGGCAAAAGCCACATACTGACGCAACAAATTGTTAGCATCAGGCGCAGTTTCAGCCGTCAGCTTGACATTGTCATTAAGGTTACGCGTCACATCGCCCGGCGTGTACTGGATGTAGTTGATTAAATCATCCAGCATTGCGGCGTCCGCTTTGCTGTTACCGACTTTCCGCTGCCTGAAATAGTCCGTCTGCATCCAGAAGTCACGCCGTGTATCCCATGACGCCAGTTGCATCACAAACTCTTTATACGCTTCATCCATGACAGAAATCTGGTCTACAGGTGCGAGACTCGCTTTAACGTCCAGGTTACGCAGGAACTGTTGCTGTGAATAATAGCCACCCAGCATGTTTACCGTCGGACGATCGGTGATGGCTGTTGCCCCCCACTCCTGACGAGCAAAGAATGTCCACGTTAAGGCGATTAACGCAAACAGTAGCGCAATCCCGCAAATCCATAATTTTCCGGCCCATAAAGTACGAAAAAGACCACGAATATCCAGCTCGTTTTCCGTACCCGCTGAAGGTGTTCCCGACAATGGTTGAGTCATCGCTTTCCCAGATTTACTTGGTTAAGGTTGGTTTGTGACCGCTATTACGGCGCATTCTGCGCTTCACACGCTTTATCAACCGCGCCACTTTCCATGCGCGTTTGATGCAGTAGCCATATAAGAAAAAGGATAGCAAAAATAATGCCAACATCACCCATTCAGGAATGAAGTGAAGGTATTCGGTTAAGACACCAACCGACGCCAGCAGCGCCGCGGCAAGTGTAATCAACACAAAGGCCTGCCGTGAGGTAAACCCGGCGCGCATAATAAGATGGTGAATGTGCTGGCGGTCCGCTGAGAACGGGCTCATCCCTTTACGCAAGCGACGATACATGATCGCCACCATATCCATTAATGGGATGGCAATAATCCACAACGCGGTAACCGGGCTTATAGGGTGGGTCTTACCCTGCGTAGTCTCAAGTAAAATCCAGATAAGTGTAAAACCAATAAAGGTACTGCCGGCATCGCCCATAAAGACTTTATAGCGCCGCCCCAGTACGCCGAGGTTCAACATGATGTACGGCAGGATCGCGGCAATCATGGCAAAGCACCACATCGCGAGGCTGATTTGACCATCAAACCACAAGATGATGCCGATGGCGGCAAAGGAGACGCAGGACAATCCCCCCAGCAAACCGTCAATACCATCAACCATGTTGAAAGCGTTAATGGCAGCCCAAACGGCAAAGAGCGTCAGCAGATAACCAAAGGGCCCCAGCACCATTTCCCAGGTACCAAAGATGTAGCCCAGACTACTGAGGTAAAGTTTACCGACCGACATCATTACGATCGCAATAATTGCCTGAATCATTGCGCGAATTTTGACACTGATGTCGTAGCGGTCATCGAGCGCGCCCACGAACACCAGAATCCCGGCGCAGCACAGATACAACACCGCATGGGGAATGTAGTAATCAGCAATGCCGAAGGTAAAGCAGATACCGGCGAACACTGAGATGCCCCCAACCAGCGGAATCAAACCCTGATGCCGTTTACGAAAGTTGGGCTTATCCACCAGACCAACGCGCTTCGCCATTTTTCGGGCGAAAAATAAAAACGCGGTCGTGAATAAGAAAATACTGAATAATTCAGTAAACGCAGTGAGTAAATTCACAATGCATGCTCTCAGCGAATGTTAATCCTGGCAGTATAACGACGATGCCTCGCTCCAAAAAGAAGAAAGCAGGTCATTCACAGGCGTTTTAGTATGTTTCTTAAGCAAGCAGAATAGTGTGATTGCTTAGGTATTTGTGTTGAGCTGGCCTGTAGCGGACGGTGCCTGTCCCAATGCATATAGCGTATAGTCCACAAATGAAAAACGCCACGTAAAAACGTGGCGTTTCCTGGCTTTATTTCTATTAAGAGCGTTTCATCATGTCGAAGAATTCATCGTTCGTCTTCGTCATCGCCAGTTTATTAATGAGGAACTCCATCGCGTCGATTTCACCCATCGGATGAATGATCTTGCGCAGGATCCACATTTTCTGCAGCTCTTCTTGCGTGGTGAGCAGCTCTTCTTTACGGGTACCGGAACGGTTGTAGTCGATAGCCGGGAAGACGCGTTTTTCAGCGATCTTACGGGAGAGATGCAGCTCCATGTTACCGGTGCCTTTAAACTCTTCGTAGATAACTTCATCCATTTTGGAGCCGGTGTCGATAAGCGCAGTAGCGATAATAGTCAGGCTACCGCCCTCTTCCACGTTACGTGCAGCACCGAAGAAACGCTTCGGACGGTGCAGGGCGTTGGCATCCACACCACCGGTCAAGACTTTACCGGAAGCGGGAACCACGGTGTTATACGCACGCGCCAGACGGGTGATGGAGTCGAGCAGAATGATAACGTCTTTCTTGTGCTCAACCAGGCGTTTCGCCTTCTCAATTACCATTTCCGCAACCTGAACGTGACGAGATGCCGGTTCGTCGAAGGTGGAAGCGACAACTTCACCTTTAACCAGACGCTGCATCTCGGTCACTTCTTCCGGACGTTCGTCGATGAGCAGAACCATCAGTACGCAATCCGGGTGGTTGTAGGCAATGCTCTGCGCAATATTCTGCAGCAGCATCGTTTTACCGGCTTTCGGCGGTGCAACAATCAAACCACGCTGACCGCGGCCAATTGGCGAAGCCAGGTCCAGGACACGTGCCGTCAAATCTTCGGTAGAACCGTTACCCCGTTCCATGCGCAGGCGAGAGTTCGCGTGCAGCGGCGTTAAGTTCTCGAACAGAATCTTGTTACGCGCGTTCTCCGGCTTGTCGTAGTTAACCTCGTTAACTTTCAACAACGCAAAGTAACGTTCACCCTCTTTTGGAGGACGAATCTTACCAGAAATGGTGTCACCAGTGCGGAGGTTGAAACGGCGGATTTGGCTGGGGGATACGTAGATGTCATCAGGACCGGCGAGGTAGGAGCTGTCTGCGGAGCGGAGGAAACCAAATCCATCCTGCAGAATCTCCAGCACACCGTCGCCAAAGATATCTTCGCCACTCTTTGCGTGCTGCTTCAGGATGGCAAAAATTATGTCCTGCTTGCGCATACGGGCCAGGTTTTCCAGCCCCATATTTTCGCCGAGAGTGATCAGCTCAGAAACCGGCGTATTCTTTAATTCGGTAAGATTCATAGTGGTGTGGGTTCTTAAACTCGGGGTAAAACTCGAACTTAATGTTGTGAATGGTATGGCAGGGTCATCCATGCCTGTTAACGGCCATCACTTATGTCCAATCGCTGCCTGGTCAAAGGTAAATACGCAGAACTGAAACGACAAGACGGAAAAATGATAAGCCCGGAATCTATCCACTTCTCTCGCGAGGCAAAGCACAGCGGGAAGCGTCGGGTAACACAAGATTCAAACTACAAGGTATGTTTACAACGAAGTCAAAACTAAATTAGCACGACTGAAGCCGGGCGTCCAGCGATCCACATAATTTAGAAGGCTGGCGCACCGGCTGAGATTCGAGGAGTTACGCCAGATTAGCGTCCAGGAACTCTTTCAGTTGACCTTTGGACAGCGCACCCACTTTGGTCGCAGCCACTTCGCCGTTTTTAAACAGCAGCAGGGTCGGGATACCACGGATACCGTACTTCGGCGCAGTACCTGGATTCTGGTCGATATTCAGCTTCGCGACGGTCAGTTTACCTTCGTATTCGCTAGCGACTTCATCCAGGATCGGGGCGATCATTTTGCACGGACCGCACCACTCTGCCCAGAAATCGACGAGAACCAGCCCGTCCGCTTTGAGTACATCCGTGTCAAAACTATCGTCAGTCAGGTGAATAATTTTATCGCTCATATATAACTCCACAGGAATAAGCCTGGTGTGTTGGTGTTGGTGTAGCATAAAACAGCATCGTGTTGATGCCACATTAACCAACTAAAGGTTGACTTTATTTCACCGGATACGCTTTCGTAAAGCAATAGTAAGCTGATATTCTACCACACTATGAGCAAAACACATTTAACTGAACAGAAGTTTTCCGACTTCGCCCTGCACCCTAAGGTGATCGAAGCCCTTGAAAGTAAAGGGTTTCATAATTGTACGCCCATACAGGCACTGGCTCTCCCGCTGACGCTGGAAGGTCGTGATGTTGCAGGGCAGGCGCAAACCGGTACTGGCAAAACGATGGCGTTTTTAACGTCAACGTTTCATTATCTTCTTTCTCATCCGGCGATCGATGATCGCAAGGTGAATCAGCCGCGCGCCCTTATTATGGCGCCAACCCGTGAATTGGCTGTGCAAATCCACGCTGATGCTGAACCGCTGGCGCAGTCTACCGGCATGAAGCTGGGCCTGGCTTATGGCGGCGACGGTTATGACAAGCAGTTAAAAGTGCTTGAGAGCGGCGTCGATATTCTTATCGGCACCACCGGTCGTCTTATCGATTACGCAAAACAGAACCATATTAACCTGGGCGCGATTCAGGTCGTGGTTCTCGACGAAGCCGATCGTATGTACGATCTGGGCTTTATCAAAGATATCCGCTGGTTGTTCCGCCGCATGCCTCCGGCAACTGCGCGTCTGAACATGCTTTTCTCCGCCACACTCTCTTACCGTGTTCGCGAACTGGCTTTCGAGCAGATGAACAACGCTGAGTACGTGGAAGTCGAACCGGAGCAGAAAACAGGCCACCGTATTAAAGAAGAGCTCTTCTACCCTTCTAATGAAGAGAAGATGCGTCTGCTACAAACCTTAATCGAAGAAGAATGGCCGGATCGCGCTATCGTCTTTGCCAACACCAAACACCGTTGTGAAGATATCTGGGGCAGCCTTGCCGCAGACGGTCATCGTGTTGGTTTGCTGACTGGCGATGTCGCACAGAAAAAACGCCTGCGTATTCTCGATGAATTCACCCGCGGCGATCTGGATATTCTGGTCGCAACTGACGTTGCCGCACGCGGTCTGCATATTCCTGCTGTGACACACGTATTCAACTACGATCTGCCGGATGACTGTGAAGACTACGTCCACCGTATTGGTCGTACCGGTCGTGCTGGCGCCAGTGGTCATTCTATCAGCCTGGCGTGTGAAGAATACGCACTGAACCTACCGGCGATTGAAACATACATTGGGCACTCTATTCCGGTCAGCAAGTACAATCCGGATGCCCTGTTAACTGATCTGCCACCCGCGAAACGCCTGACGCGTACGCGTTCTGGCAATGGTCCGCGCCGCAGCGGTGCACCACGTAATCGTCGTCGTTCAGGTTAAAAAATATGCTCGCTTCCGCCTCGCTCTATGCGGCTATTGATTTAGGCTCAAACAGTTTTCATATGCTGGTTGTGCGCGAGGTGGCTGGAAGCATCCAGACGCTTACCCGCATCAAACGTAAAGTTCGCCTGGCAGCAGGTTTAAGCCAGGAAAACGTGCTTTCACAGGAAGCGATGGAGCGCGGCTGGCAGTGTCTGCGCCTTTTTTCGGAAAGGCTTCAGGATATCCCTCCGGCACAAATTCGTGTCGTCGCCACGGCGACGCTTCGTCTGGCAGTCAATGCCGGTGAGTTCATCAGCAGAGCGCAGGAGATCCTCGGCTGTCCGGTGCAAGTCATCAGCGGCGAGGAAGAAGCCCGCCTTATTTATCAGGGCGTTGCGCATACAACGGGCGGTTCCGATCAGCGACTCGTTGTCGATATTGGTGGCGCCAGTACAGAGCTTGTTACCGGAACTGGTGCCCAGGCGACATCACTGTTCAGCTTGTCCATGGGCTGCGTAACCTGGCTTGAGCGTTTTTTCACCGACCGTAATCTTGGGCAGGAAAATTTCGATGCGGCGGAAAAAGCCGCGCGCGATGTTTTACGCCCGGTTGCTGATGAGCTTCGCCATCACGGCTGGCAGGTCTGTGTTGGTGCTTCCGGTACCGTACAGGCATTGCAGGAAATCATGATGGCACAGGGGATGGATGAACGTATCACCCTGCCCAAACTCCAGCAGTTAAAACAGCGCGCCATTCAGTGCGGCCGTCTGGAAGAGCTGGAAATTGAGGGCCTCACGCTGGAGCGTGCGCTGGTTTTTCCGAGCGGGCTGGCTATTCTCATCGCCATTTTCACCGAAATGAATATCCAGAGTATGACGCTGGCTGGCGGCGCGCTGCGTGAAGGGCTGGTCTATGGCATGCTGCATCTGACCGTTGATCAAGATATCCGCCGTCGCACGCTGCGTAATATCCAACGCCGTTTTATCATCGACACCGACCAGGCGAAACGCGTTTCCACCCTGGCGACACAATTTGCCAGCGCGGTCGCTCATGAGTGGGATTTAGATGCGTATAGCATCGAAATTCTGCAAGTTGCCAGCGAATTGCATGAAATTGGCCTGAGCATTGAATTCAAACAGGCGCCGCTGCACGCCGCCTGGCTGGTACGCAATCTGGATTTACCTGGGTTTACGCCGGCACAGAAAAAGCTGCTCGCAACGCTGTTATTAAACCAGACTAACCCGGTTGATCTCTCTTCTTTGCATCAGCAAAATGCCGTCCCACCGAGGGTGGCGGAACACCTTTGCCGCTTACTGCGTCTGGCGATTATTTTTGCCAGCCGTCGCCGCGACGATCTTCTACCTGACATTGATATTTCCGCCAAAGGGGAAGCATTGACCCTGGTATTACCGCACGGCTGGCTGGAAAGTCATCCGTTAGGGGCAGAAGTCATTGAACAGGAAAGTCAGTGGCAAAGTTACGTTCACTGGCCGCTTGAGTTGAAATAAACCGTTTCTGCCTCTCCAAACCGGGAGAGGCGGGAAAATCATTTCTCTTTCGCTTTCGCCATCATCGCCCGTATATTGGCGATACTGGCCTGCCCCTTTTGCATCCTTTCTTCTGCCGTAATGACCTTACGCTCTTGCTCCCAAATCACGTCATCTTGCGGCAATTCCAACAAGAAGCGGCTCGGTTCAGGACGCACCAGTTCACCATACTGACGGCGCTCTTTGCATAAGGTGAAGATCAGTTCTTTCTGCGCGCGAGTAATGCCCACGTAGGCAAGGCGTCGCTCTTCATCAATATTATCTTCATCAATACTGCTTTGGTGCGGCAGGAAACCTTCCTCCATCCCCACCATAAATACATACGGAAACTCCAGCCCTTTTGAGGCGTGTAACGTCATCAGTTGCACCTGATCCGACTCTTCATCGCTCTCACCGCGCTCCATCATGTCACGCAGCGTAAAGCGGGTAACAACCTGGTCAAGCGTCATCGGCTCGTTAAGCTCATCGCCTTCGAGCATCTCTGTCATCCAGGAAAAGAGCGTGTTGACGTTTTTCATCCGCATTTCAGCGGCTTTCGGGCTGGGTGAGGTCTCAAACAGCCAGGATTCATAATCAATACCATGAATCAGATCGCGCACGGCGGCGATCGGCTCCCGCTCGGCCAGACGCTGGATCTCGCCAAGCCAGTGGGTAAAGCGGGTCAGCGATTCATAGCCACGCCCGGTCAGTGTCTGCGTGAGTCCCATATCAAAGCTGGCGGCAAATAAGCTCTTATTGCGTGTTGTGGCCCACTCCCCCAGCTTTTGCAGCGTTGCAGGGCCAATTTCACGTTTCGGCGTATTTACTACTCGCAGGAATGCGCTGTCATCATCCTGATTAGTGAGTATGCGTAAGTAAGCCAACAGATCCTTGATCTCGGGGCGCGAGAAAAATGATGTCCCCCCAGAAATACGATACGGGATGCGGTTTTGCATCAGGAATTTTTCGAACACACGCGACTGGTGGTTGCCGCGATAGAGGATGGCGTAATCCTTGTATTCCGTCTTGTTGATAAAGTGATGAGCTATCAATTCCCCGGTCACACGCTCCGCTTCATGTTCCTCATTATTCGCCGTCAGAACCTTAAGCTCAGCGCCATAGCCCAGCTCAGAGAAAAGGCGTTTTTCAAACACATGAGGATTGTTCGCAATCAGGATGTTTGCGGCTTTCAGAATGCGTCCCGATGAGCGGTAGTTTTGCTCGAGCTTTATCACCTGCAATGCCGGAAAATCTTCGTTCAGCAGCACAAGGTTTTGGGGACGCGCGCCACGCCAGGAATAAATGGACTGGTCATCATCGCCCACAACGGTAAAGCGCGCTCGCTGCCCGACCAGCAGCCTGACCAGCTCATATTGGCTGGTGTTGGTGTCCTGATACTCATCCACCAGCAAATAGCGGATTTTGTTCTGCCAGCGCTCGCGCACCTCTTCATTACGCTGTAGCAACAGTGTCGGTAACAGAATCAGGTCATCGAAGTCGAGGACGTTGCACGCTTTCAGATGTGCATCGTAAAGACCGTAGCAGTGAGCAAAAATACGATCCCGTTCGCCCATCGCTTTTGCCGCTGCCTGGGAAGGCGTCAGCAGATCGTTTTTCCAGTTTGAGATCGTCGAGATCAGCTGCTGCAACACCACTTTGTCATCGTCGATCAACCCTTCGGTCAGCTCTTTGAGCAGCGCCACTTGATCGGTATCGTCAAAGAGGGAGAAATTGGATTTCATCCCCAGTGCGGCAAACTCCCGCTTAATAATATCCAGGCCCAACGTGTGGAATGTTGAAATCATCAAACCACGTGCTTCTTTACGTCCAAGCGTCTGCGCCACACGTTCTTTCATTTCGCGCGCAGCTTTGTTAGTAAAGGTGACCGCCGCGATATGCCGCGCCTGATAGCCGCACTCCCGAATTAAGTGGGCAATTTTATTGGTGATCACACGGGTTTTACCCGAGCCAGCACCCGCCAGCACCAGGCAGGGACCGGTAACAAATTCGACAGCTTGTTGTTGGCCAGGATTTAAACGCATGGGGGTATTGCTCAATCTTCGAACGGGGGGAGGATTGTAGCAGAAAGCCTGCCAGAGATTTACCCACCAATGGTAAAGTGTGGAGACTTCTCTCAACTACGGAACGCGAACATGGCGAAGACAGCGGCAGCGCTGCATATTCTGGTGAAAACCGAAAAACTGGCGCAGGAAATTATGGCTAAGCTGGAGAAAGGCTCAAGTTTCGACCATCTGGCAAAGCGTTATTCCTCCTGCCCTTCGGCACGTAACGGCGGCGATCTGGGTGAATTCAAACAAGGTGTAATGGTTGGGCCTTTCGATAAGGCCGTATTCAGTTGCCCCTTGTTACAACCTTTCGGTCCGGTTAAAACCAGGTTTGGTTATCACATCATCAAGGTGCTGTATCGCCGCTAACGCGTGCTACTATTGCGCCCTGATTTATCCCAACCTCATCAAGGCGCAATCATGGCAAAAACAGCGGCAGCAATGCATATTCTGGTGAAAGAAGAGAAACTGGCACTCGATCTTCTTGAACAGCTTAAAAATGGCGGCGATTTCGAGAAGCTGGCAAAAAAACACTCAACTTGCCCTTCTGGCAAGAAAGGCGGCCACTTAGGCGAGTTTAAGCAGGGTCAGATGGTGCCGGCTTTCGATAAAGTGGTCTTCTCCTGCCCTGAGCTGGAGCCAACCGGTCCGCTGCACACCCAGTTCGGTTACCACATCATCAAGGTGCTGTACCGGAAATAAACAACAACGCCTTCTCCTGGAGAAGGCGTTTAGAGTTTGCACCCTCTCCCCGTGGGAGAGGGCCGGGGTGAGGGCACCAGCGTGCTCCGTAATTAGCCAGCGAAGTCGGTTTTTTTATTTCTGCGATTGCAGCGTCTTTTGCGCTTCGAATTTCATGACGTGTGTGCTGACAGCCGCCTGAAAAACTTTAAACATCAGACCATTAATTAAGGTCGTCAGGGTAATGGTGATAAACGCCGTCATCACCCAATCAATCAGCGCAAAACCACTTTGCAGTAACGCCGGGCGATAAACCAGCATCCCGCCAAATACCACCCAATGACTCAGGCAATAAAAGCACTGGAAAAGGTGCCCCATCATTGCGTTCTTTTTAGTGGTCCATTCACGAAATGCGGCAAATAATTCTGTTTGCGTGACCGTCATAGAGATGCTGCTGGCAGCAAGGGCGATCATCAGGCAGGTCGTCAACTCAGTCATTATTGTGGAAATCATGGTTATGGCCCTTTTCATTGAAGTAACTGATAAATTCTTCCCCCACATCCTGCAACGTCAGGTTTTTAAAGCGCGCCAGGATCAGCGACTGCGCATCCGCAAGCGTGGATGACATCACCCGGTTAACTCCTTGTTCAACCAGGCACTGGGGATTCTCGCTACGATTTCCCAAAGCAAACAGCGCCGGGGAACCTAAAGCGATATAGATATCGTGGAGAGTAACCTCGCTGGCGGGGCGACAAAGCCGCCAGCCACCGTGATGCCCTTTTGTCGCACACACAATCTGGCTTTCCCGCAGCCCGGCAAGAAGTTTACGTATAAATGCCGGGTTGCCGTCGATAAAAGCAGCCATCTGTTCCGATGTCATCGGTTTATCCGCCTGCTCCATGTGAAGCAGGATGTGTAGCGTTGCTGAGAATGAGTTATTTATTTTCATGTAACTTACGATATTACATAAAAATTTAAATAACAATCATGCCAGTGAAAACTCATGGCAGGAGACGCATATCTTATTGATATAGAATATTTTTTAGATGTAAAAAAACCTGATGGCGTATCCGCTCATCAGGTTTTTAAACAGGAAGTGGCAGGTCAGGTCAGCAAAAAGCGACCCGACGCCTGGTTAGCCCGCGACAGCGATACGTTTCATATCGGTCATATAGCCACGCAGTTTCTTACCAACTGCTTCAATCGGGTGAGCCTGAATAGCCTCGTTAACATCACGCAGTTGCGCGTTGTCGACGGAACCT
Source organism: Citrobacter sp. BDA59-3 (assembly GCF_015167655.1). Taxonomy (NCBI): domain Bacteria; kingdom Pseudomonadati; phylum Pseudomonadota; class Gammaproteobacteria; order Enterobacterales; family Enterobacteriaceae; genus Citrobacter; species Citrobacter sp. BDA59-3. The sequence continues at coordinate 168,590 of NZ_CP063427.1, read as the reverse complement.
TCGGCAATCGCCTTGCCCAGATCGCCCGGCTGCAGGGTGGTCATGAACTCTTTCAGCAGCGGTACGCAAGCATAAGAGAACAGGTAGTTACCGTATTCTGCGGTATCAGAGATAACCACGTTCATTTCGTACAGACGCTTACGGGCGATGGTGTTCGCAATCAGCGGCAGCTCGTGCAGTGATTCGTAGTATGCAGACTCTTCGATGATGCCGGAATCCACCATGGTTTCGAACGCCAGCTCAACGCCTGCTTTCACCATCGCGATCATCAGTACGCCTTTATCGAAGTACTCCTGCTCGCCGATTTTACCTTCATACTGTGGCGCGGTTTCGAACGCGGTTTTACCGGTCTCTTCACGCCAGGTCAGCAGTTTCTTATCGTCGTTCGCCCAGTCCGCCATCATACCGGAAGAGAACTCGCCGGAGATAATGTCGTCCATATGTTTCTGGAACAGCGGAGCCATGATGGTTTTCAGTTGCTCAGACAGCGCGTATGCACGCAGTTTCGCCGGGTTGGACAGACGGTCCATCATCAGGGTGATACCGCCCTGTTTCAGCGCTTCGGTGATGGTTTCCCAGCCGAACTGAATCAGTTTCTCGGCATATGCCGGGTCAGTACCTTCTTCCACCAGCTTGTCGAAGCACAGCAGAGAACCCGCCTGCAGCATACCGCACAGAATCGTCTGCTCGCCCATCAGGTCAGATTTCACTTCCGCAACGAAGGAAGATTCCAGCACGCCAGCACGGTGACCACCGGTCGCCGCAGCCCAGGCTTTGGCGATGGCCATACCTTCGCCTTTCGGATCGTTCTCCGGGTGAACAGCGATCAGGGTCGGAACACCAAAACCACGTTTGTACTCTTCACGAACTTCGGTACCCGGACATTTCGGGGCTACCATCACAACGGTGATGTCTTTACGGATCTGCTCGCCCACTTCCACGATGTTGAAGCCATGAGAGTAGCCCAACGCCGCGCCGTCTTTCATCAGTGGCTGAACAGAACGCACAACATCAGAGTGCTGTTTGTCCGGCGTCAGGTTAACCACCAGATCAGCCTGCGGGATCAGCTCTTCGTAAGTCCCAACTTTGAAACCGTTCTCGGTCGCTTTACGCCAGGAAGCGCGTTTTTCGGCAATCGCTTCTGCACGCAGTGCATAAGAGATGTCCAGACCGGAGTCACGCATATTCAGCCCCTGGTTGAGGCCCTGCGCGCCACACCCGACGATGACCACTTTTTTACCCTGCAGGTAGCTTGCGCCATCGGCGAATTCGTCGCGCGCCATAAAGCGACATTTACCCAGTTGCGCCAGCTGCTGGCGCAGATTCAGTGTATTGAAGTAGTTAGCCATGGTGATTCCTCGTCGTGTGTCGTGCTTTTGTTATTCGGTTCGCTGTATTGCGAGAATGTACCCACATTACAACAGGAAATGTGTTGCTTAAATTGATATATTAACAATGTGACATTGCAATTTATGCAACGTAAAAATGTGGAGTCTGTCTCATGGATTTACGTGACCTGAAAACCTTCCTGCATCTGGCGGAGAGCCGCCATTTCGGCCGCAGTGCGCGCGCCATGCACGTCAGTCCCTCCACGCTTTCAAGGCAGATCCAGCGTCTGGAAGAAGATCTTGGCCAGGCGCTATTTGTTCGCGATAACCGCACCGTTACGCTCACCGAAGCGGGTGAAGAGTTGCGGGCATTTGCTCATCAAACTTTATTGCAGTATCAGCAACTGCGCCACGCCATCGATCAGAAAGGCCCGTCACTGTCAGGCGAGTTACATATCTTCTGCTCGGTCACGGCAGCTTACAGCCATCTGCCACCGATTCTCGATCGCTTCCGCGCTGCGCATCCTTCGGTAGAAATCAAGCTCACCACCGGTGACGCTGCCGATGCGATGGAAAAAGTGGTGACAGGGGAAGCCGATCTGGCGATTGCCGGTAAACCGGAAACACTGCCTGGCGCAGTGGCATTTTCGATGCTGGAGAATCTGGCGGTGGTGTTGATTGCCCCGGCGCTGCCTTGCCCTGTTCGCAGCCAGGTCTCTGTGGATAACCCCGACTGGGCTACGGTGCCGTTTATCATGGCGGATCAAGGACCTGTACGCCGCCGCATTGAACTCTGGTTTCGTCGCCATAAAATCAGTAACCCGTCGATTTATGCGACAGTAGGCGGTCATGAAGCGATGGTCTCCATGGTTGCACTCGGTTGTGGCGTGGCGCTCATCCCTGAGGTGGTGCTGGAAAATAGCCCCGAACCCGTACGCAACCGTGTCATGATTCTGGAGCGCAGCGATGAAAAAACCCCCTTCGAACTGGGCGTTTGCGCACCGAAAAAGCGGCTACATGAGCCTCTGATTAATGCATTCTGGGAAATCGTTCAGGCTAAATAAGGAGAAAATGATGCGTATCCAGGTCCTGTTGTTAACCGTAGCCATTGCGGCATGTTGCACTGCCCAGGCTAAACCAAAGGGCATTACCGTACAGGATGTGAAACATCTGGCGCTGAAACAGTGCCTGGTGACGAATTACCAGGCCCGAACGCCAGAAGGCAGGCAATCAGCCCCCTCGCAGGACGCATCATTCCTTGTCGAGAGCTACGCATTAGGCAATGCTGGTGTCTGGGACGAATTTCAGAAATACGTCGCTAAAGAGACGAAAAATTTTGATCAGCTAACGATGTCGTTACACCCCGACCATGCTCAGACCGCCAATAACGTGCTGGCGCAATGCATGAAATTTTATGAATCGGACGAGCTGGATAAATATGTACGAGGGACAGTGATGAAGTGACACAAGGGGTGCCTCTTCTCACTTATCCTTGTATTTATAAATCATCGGGATCGATTTGTTTCATCGTTTCCACAGTCATCAGCCACTGATACAGCGGTTCCATTTGACGAAACCCTTCGGCCAGCAGATTCACCAACCCGGCGTGGAACAACTTTTCCACGTCGTTATCGGTCACCATCACCGCGAATGTTTTGCACTGATACCAGTTGGCAATCGCCGGATCGAGATCTTTCACAAGCGGCCGCTTATAACGCTCAGCCTCCAGCGCAAACGGCGGCTGGCAGCATTCATCGGCTATCTCCAGAAATTGCGCCGGACGCTTCTTCAACGTATGGCGAAAAAGGTCCATCGTTGATTTGCTGGCGCTGTAATACCCCAGGCCATAGCGCAGGGTGTCCGGGCTGATCTCAAAAAAGTAAACCGGCGCGTCCGTCCAGTTCTTTGCCGGGCGTTTGAAGGTCAGCCACATCCGGCTGCGATAAAGGGATTTATCGTGAGAGAAACGGGTATCGCGATGAATGCGCGACAAGGTCTTACCAATCGCGGAGCGTGTTTCCAGCAGCGGATCAATTTCCAGCATCGTGGGAGCCAGGTCGTCCACCAGCGCACGAAAAGGGGTAAGGATACTGCGGTCATAGATAAAACGATGCTCTTCAAACCAGGTCTTGTCGTTTTCGATGCGGACTTGCTGGAGGAAATCGAGCCCTTCCTGAGCAAAGCCCTGAAAGCGTCCTGCCATGTGCTTCACCTGTTTTAGCGGAAATGTTCTGCTGCATTATGCCGCCGCGCTCGCCAGACAAACAAGGCACGAAATATCGTGCCTTGTTTTTTAAGAACCTGACGCTAGCCTGCAAGGAAGAAGCGAAATGCAGGGTTGTTGGTCTCATCATGGCAATCGTAGCCAAGCTCATTGAGACGGGTTTCAAAATCCGGCTCATGGTCGCCCAGTTCGAACGCCGCCAGCACGCGACCGTAGTCAGTACCGTGGCTACGGTAGTGAAACAGCGAGATATTCCAGTGAGTACCAAGCGTGTGCAAGAATTTCAGCAGCGCGCCGGGTGATTCCGGGAACTCGAAGCTGAAAAGTCGCTCGGTAAGCGGTTTCGAGGGACGACCTCCGACCATATAGCGCACATGCAGCTTCGCCATTTCGTCATCGGAAAGGTCCACCACGCTGTAACCGCCTTCGTTCAACAGTTGCAGGATCTCTTTGCGCTCTTCCAGTCCGCGGCTTAAGCGCACGCCCACGAAAATACAGGCATCTTTCGCATCGGCAAAACGGTAATTAAATTCCGTGACGGAACGGCCACCCAATAGCTGACAGAATTTCAGGAAGCTACCTTTCTCTTCCGGAATGGTGACGGCCAGCAGCGCTTCGCGCTGTTCACCCAGCTCACAGCGTTCAGAAACGTAACGCAGACCGTGGAAATTCACGTTGGCACCCGACAGGACATGCGCCAGACGCTCGCCACGGATCTTGTGCTGAGCGACATATTTCTTCATCCCTGCCAGCGCCAGGGCGCCAGAGGGTTCAGCCACGGCACGCACGTCCTCGAACAGGTCTTTCATGGCCGCGCAGATGGCGTCGCTGTCGACGGTGATGATGTCGTCAAGATATTCACGGCACAGACGGAACGTCTCTTCGCCAATACGTTTAACGGCAACCCCTTCGGCAAACAGACCTACTCGTGGCAGGTCGACCGGATGCCCGGCATTCAGCGCCGCTTTCAGGCAGGCAGAATCTTCAGCTTCCACAGCGATGACTTTGATTTGTGGCATCAGTTGCTTAATCAGTACGGCAACCCCAGACGCCAGACCGCCGCCGCCGACGGGTACGAAAACGCGGTCAATGTGGGCATCCTGTTGCAGCAGTTCCAGCGCCAGCGTGCCCTGACCGGCAATCACCATCGGATGATCAAATGGCGGCACCCAGGTAAAACCCTGTTGCTGAGAGAGTTCGAGTGCTTTGGCTTTTGCCTCATCGAAGTTCGAACCATGCAACAGCACTTCTCCGCCAAAACCGCGCACCGCATCCACTTTGATTTCCGCAGTTGCAGTAGGCATCACGATCAATGCTTTGACACCAAGTCGGGCAGAAGAGTAGGCCACGCCCTGCGCATGGTTGCCTGCCGATGCGGTAATCACACCACGGGCTTTCTGCTCGGCGGTTAAACCCGCCATCATGGCGTAAGCGCCACGGAGCTTAAAGCTGTGCACCGGCTGACGGTCTTCGCGCTTCACCAGCACAATGTTGTCGAGGCGCGAAGAGAGTTTTTCCATTTTCTGCAGAGGGGTAACCTGCACCGCTTCATAGACTGGCGCACGCAGCACCGCCCTGAGATACTCGGCCCCCTCAGGGGAGCCGGATAGGGGTTGTGAATCAGCCATAATTAGCCACCCAGTTTTGATTTATCGCGCACCGCGCCTTTATCTGCGCTGGTGGCGAGGCTGGCATATGCACGCAACGCGAAGGAAACCTGACGTTCGCGAGATTTCGGCGTCCAGGCCTGAGCGCCACGGGCTTCCTGCGCTTCACGACGTGCCGCAATTTCAGCATCGCTCAGTTGCAGTTGAATACCCCGGTTCGGGATGTCGATGGCGATCATGTCGCCATCTTCAATAATGGCAATATTGCCACCGCTCGCCGCTTCCGGAGAGACGTGGCCAATGGAGAGGCCAGATGTACCGCCGGAGAAACGACCGTCAGTGACCAGCGCACAGGCTTTACCCAGACCCATCGACTTAAGGAACGTCGTCGGGTACAGCATCTCCTGCATGCCCGGCCCACCTTTTGGCCCCTCGTAACGGATAACAACAACATCACCCGCCACAACCTTACCACCGAGGATCGCTTCTACCGCATCATCCTGGCTTTCATAGACTTTTGCCGGGCCGGTGAATTTCAGGATGCTGTCATCCACGCCTGCGGTTTTTACGATGCAGCCGTTTTCAGCGAAGTTACCGTACAGTACGGCCAGACCACCGTCTTTGCTGTAGGCATGTTCCAGAGAACGGATACAACCCTCAGCGCGATCGTCATCCAGCGAATCCCAGCGGCAATCCTGCGAGAAAGCCTGAGTCGTACGGATACCAGCAGGGCCCGCGCGGAACATTTTTTTCACCGCCTCGTCCTGAGTTACCGTGATGTCGTACTGCTCCAGCGTCTGCGGCAGGGTCAAACCGAGTACGTTTTTCACGTCGCGGTTCAACAGACCTGCGCGATCCAGTTCACCGAGGATCCCCAGTACGCCACCGGCACGATGCACATCTTCCATATGGTATTTCTGCGTGCTTGGCGCCACCTTACATAACTGCGGCACTTTGCGGGACAGCTTGTCGATATCACTCATGGTGAAGTCGATTTCGGCTTCTTGCGCTGCCGCCAGCAGGTGCAGAACGGTATTGGTAGAGCCACCCATCGCGATATCCAGTGTCATGGCGTTCTCAAACGCCGCTTTGCTGGCAATATTGCGTGGCAGCGCGGAAGCATCATCCTGCTCGTAGTAGCGTTTGGTCAGCTCAACGATGCGCTGGCCTGCGGTAAGGAACAGCTCTTTACGATCGGCATGGGTCGCCAGCAGCGAGCCATTGCCCGGTTGAGAAAGACCCAGCGCTTCGGTCAGGCAATTCATTGAGTTAGCGGTAAACATACCGGAACAGGAGCCGCAGGTCGGACAGGCAGAGCGTTCAACCTGCTCGCTTTGCGAGTCGGATACTTTCGGATCCGCGCCCTGAATCATCGCATCAACCAGATCGAGCTTGATGATTTTGTCGGAAAGCTTGGTTTTACCAGCCTCCATCGGACCACCGGAGACGAAGATCACCGGAATATTGAGGCGCAGTGACGCCATCAGCATCCCCGGGGTGATTTTGTCACAGTTGGAGATGCAAACCATAGCATCCGCACAGTGGGCATTCACCATGTACTCAACGGAGTCCGCGATCAGTTCGCGTGATGGCAGTGAATAAAGCATGCCGCCGTGACCCATGGCGATACCGTCATCCACGGCAATGGTGTTGAACTCTTTTGCCACACCGCCGGAGGCTTCAATCTGCTCAGCAACCAGCTTACCGAGATCGCGCAGGTGCACGTGCCCCGGCACGAACTGGGTAAACGAGTTCACGACAGCAATGATCGGCTTACCGAAATCGGCGTCTGTCATCCCGGTTGCGCGCCACAGCGCGCGGGCGCCCGCCATATTGCGGCCATGAGTGGTGGTGGCGGAACGGTATTTAGGCATGCTTTATTTACTCCCAGTCTGTCTACAAAACAGGGCGGTGCGTGCCGCCCTGTCGTTTTGTTTATTGATTAACTTGATCCAACCAGCCCCATTTATCTTCGGTTTCACCGGTGAAGAGACCAAAGAATGCTTGCTGAATACGTTTGGTGACCGGGCCACAGCGACCTTCGCCCACCTGGATGCCATCCACGCTACGAACCGGCGTGATTTCTGCCGCGGTGCCAGACATGAACACTTCATCGGCCAGGTACAGAGATTCACGGGACAGGGTCTGCTCGCGAACTTCAATGCCGAGCTCTTTCGCCAGTTTGATGATCGCATCGCGGGTGATGCCCGGCAGAGCGGAAGAGGTAAACGGCGGAGTGAACAGCACACCATCTTTCACTTCGAACAGGTTTTCACCCGCGCCTTCTGAAATATAGCCGTTCACATCGAGCGCAATACCTTCCTGATAACCGTGACGACGTGCTTCGCTGCCAACCAGCAGAGAAGAAAGATAGTTACCACCGGCTTTTGCCGCAGTAGGGATAGTGTTCGGTGCAACGCGGTTCCAGGAGGAAACCATCGCGTCGATCCCCTGATCCAGCGCTTCTGCGCCGAGGTAAGCCCCCCACGGGAAAGCTGCGATGATCACATCAGTGGTATAACCTTCCGGCGGGTTAACACCCATACCTACATCACCGACAAACACCAACGGACGAATATAGGCGCTGGTCAGGTTATTTTTGCGAATCACCTGACGGCAGGCTTCCATCAGTTCATCAACACTTTGAGAAACCGGGAAGCGGTAAATTTTGGCTGAATCACGCAGACGCTGCATGTGTTCACGATGACGGAACACCACCGGCCCTTTGTGCGAGTCATAGCAACGGATACCTTCAAATACGGAAGTACCGTAATGCAGGGCGTGGGACATTACATGGACCTTCGCTTCTCCCCACGGAACCATCTCGCCATTGAACCAAATGTAATCAGCTTTTTTCGTCGTCATTTTAATTCCTTTGCGCTCAGGCGCGGATCTGTTGTGATGATGTTGTACATTGCTGGATATCAACCCGGGCGACGTCGACCAGTTTGCTTAGCTGGCTAAACAGTAATTCGACGGGGCGCGGGCTGGCAACGGTCAATTCAATATTTATATTCTGCGCGTCGGTGGCCGCTTCCATGTTCATCGAGCAAACCTGAAATCCTCGGTGGCGTACCACACGTAATACACGTTCTAACGTTTCCGGGTTGAAGCGGGCCTGCACGGCGACCTGATGTTGCATCATGATAATTTCTCCAGCATTTCTGCATTACTGGCACCTGGCGGTACCAACGGCCAGACATTCTCAAGCTCGTCGATTGAGACATGAAGCAGGTAAGGCCCCTCGCAGGACAGCATGGTGTCGAGTGCCGCTTCAACCTGGTCTTTACGGGTGATGTGCTGGCCGGGAATGCCGAAGGCGCTGGCCAGAACGAGGAAATCGGGGTTATCGGTAAGCGTTGTTTCGCTATAACGTTCGTTGAAGAATAACTGCTGCCACTGGCGAACCATCCCTAAACGCTGATTGTCCAGTAACACGATTTTCAGCGGTAACTGCTTGCGTTTTACGGTGCCGAGCTCCTGAACATTCATCATGAAGGAGCCGTCACCGGAGATACAGATTACCGTATCATTCGGGCGAGCTACCTGCGCCCCAACGGCAGCTGGCAGGCCAAAACCCATTGTGCCCAAGCCGCTGGAGGTGATGAAATTTTCCGGACGAGCGTAAGTCATGTGCTGAGCGGACCACATCTGGTGCTGACCCACATCGGTGGTGACCACGCTGTTGGCCGGTTTGCGATCTGACAGTTGTTTTAACAATAACGGTGCGTAAATCGCGTCACCCGGATGATCATAACGCCAGGCGAACTCTGTACGCATATCGGCATTAAATTGACGCCATTCGTTAATCTCTAAATCCTGTTGCAGCGCGGGCAGCAGCGCATTCAAATCGCCTTGCAGGCTGACATGGGCCTGACGCAATTTGTTCATTTCAGCCGGGTCGATATCCATATGAATCACTTTTGCATGCGGGGCAAAAGTGTTCAGTTTGCCGGTCACACGATCGTCAAAGCGTGCGCCCACGGCGATGAGCAGATCGCACTCCTGCACCGCCAGATTTGCGGCTTTGGTACCGTGCATTCCCAGCATGCCGAGATACCATGGATAACTATCTTCAACCGCACCAAGGCCTTTCAGTGTGCAGGTTACTGGCATCCGGGTGGTGGAGAGGAACGCACGTAGCGCCGGAACCGCCTGCGCCATGCCTACACCGCCGCCAACATACAGCATCGGTTTTTTGGACTGAGCCAGCATCTGGTACGCCTGTGCCATTTCTTCATGCGGGAAGGAGAACTCGTCTTCGACGGTGGAGAAATGCGGTTCCAGATCACCGGAGGCTAACTGGATATCTTTAGGGATATCAACAAGAACCGGGCCAGGGCGGCCTGAGTTTGCCACCTGGAAAGCTTCGGCAATAACGCGCGGCAGCTCCTCCAGGGACTGCACCAGAAAACTATGTTTAGTGCAGGCCAACGACAAACCGAGAACGTCCACTTCCTGGAAGGCATCGGTACCAATGAACGGCGCGGCAACCTGACCGGTGATGGCAACCACAGGAACAGAATCCAGCAGCGCATCCGCCAGCCCCGTGATCAGGTTGGTTGCGCCCGGACCAGACGTGGCGATACAAACACCGGTTTTCCCCGTGGAGCGCGCATAACCGATCGCCGCCATTGCCGCACCCTGCTCGTGCCGACACAACAGATGTTCCACGCCGCCGTCATACAATGCATCGTAAACCGGCATAATTGCGCCACCCGGATACCCAAAGACCGTATCAACCTGCTGTGCCCGCAACGCATGTACTACCCATTGTGCGCCATTCATAGTTAGTTCCCCGCCGTAAATCTGGAGAAACAGAATTTTGTGCTATTACCCATTCTCTGCTCCTCGTTTATGTTTTTAGGTCATAAAAAAACCCCCGGACCTTTCGGTGCGGGGGTCTTAGTTCGTTAAGGCTTGATTTTTAAGCCTTTCCTCGTCCAAGTGCAGCCCCGCACGGTGGGATAATAATCACCACCACGCTAATCACAATCAGGCTAATCACTCGTAGAAGGGCTGTCATTTTCTGTACTTTCTGGCTTCATGTTCGAAGGAATGCCTAAAGAGTTATCACAGATATAAGACATGACACAAGAAATTTTTATGACGCGTTTTTTCTTTAGCAAAACAATCTCAATGAAAATCTTTGTTTTTTATAAAGAAAAACTTAAATGAAATAATTTCATTTTTTTCAACGGCAAAAGGGCTTTGGGACATCAGCTTGTAACATGCGAGGAGCGTTCCAGAAAAAAATAGATCGCCCGCAATCGTCCAAAAAGTGTGGAAGCCTGCACGCATACCTTCCTTTTTTCAGGAAGCTAACGTCTATTTACGCCGCATACTTACCTTTCACAAGGAGGTGTTATGACGTTGTCGGTTATTTACACACGCGCAGCGCTGGGGGTTTGTGCACCGTTAATCACCGTTGAGGTGCATATCAGCAACGGTCTTCCCGGCCTGACAATGGTCGGTTTACCGGAAACAACGGTGAAGGAAGCGCGGGACCGTGTACGTAGCGCAATCATCAATAGCGGCTACGAATTTCCCGCGAAAAAGATCACTATCAACCTGGCGCCGGCGGATCTTCCCAAAGAGGGAGGGCGATATGATTTACCTATCGCGATTGCGCTTCTCGCGGCTTCTGAGCAATTGCAGAATATCCAACTTCATCGGTTTGAGTTCGTGGGTGAATTGGCCCTTACAGGGGCGTTACGTGGCGTTCCCGGGGCAATATCAAGTGCCATGGAGGCAATCAAGGCAGGTAGATCCATTATTGTCGCGGCAGAGAACGAAGCCGAGGTGAGCCTTACGGGAACGCAAGATTGTTATATTGCCGAGCATCTACAGGCTGTATGCGCCTTTCTTGAAGGCAAACATGAGTTATCTCCCCCCTCTGCCCATTTTATCAGCGATAACCAGGATACAGCGCAACACGACCTAAGCGATATCATCGGCCAGGATCAAGGCAAGCGTGCGCTGGAGATTACCGCTGCTGGCGGACATAACTTATTGTTGATCGGTCCACCGGGGACAGGTAAAACCATGCTCGCCAGCAGGCTTGGCGCATTGTTGCCGCCCCTGAGCAACCAGGAGGCATTGGAAAGCGCGGCAATTCTGAGTCTGGTCAATACCTCCGGATTGATACGTCAATGGCGACAGAGACCTTTTCGCGCACCGCATCATAGTGCCTCACTTACGGCCATGGTCGGCGGTGGCGCAATACCGGGGCCAGGAGAGATCTCGCTGGCCCATAACGGCGTGTTGTTTCTTGATGAACTTCCCGAATTTGAGCGTCGGGTGCTGGACGCGTTGCGCGAACCCATCGAGTCAGGGCAGATTCATATTTCCCGTACGCGGGCAAAAGTAACTTATCCTGCCCGTTTTCAACTTATTGCCGCCATGAATCCCAGCCCGACAGGGCACTATCAAGGAAACCACAACCGCAGCACACCAGAGCAGACACTGCGCTACCTTGGGCGCTTATCCGGGCCATTTCTTGACCGCTTCGACCTATCGCTTGAGATCCCGCTTCTGCCGCCCGGTATGCTGAGTCATAGCCAACATGACAGCGAAAAAAGTAGCGTTGTTCGTGCACGGGTTATCGCAGCACATGAACGACAGTACCAACGGCAAGGGAAGCTCAATGCGTTACTGGAAAATAGCGAGATGAGGGATTTTTGCGTGCTCACGCAAACGGATGGACAGTGGCTGGAAGAAACACTGGTTCGGCTTGGCCTTTCAGTACGAGCCTGGCAACGTTTATTGAAAGTAGGAAGAACCATCGCCGATCTGGAAGGCGCAGAAAGTATTCAGCGCGAGCATCTACAGGAAGCGCTCAGCTATCGTGCCATCGACAGGCTACTCATCCATTTGCAGAAAATGTTGGGATAAAAAAAGGGGCCGTAGCCCCTGTTTTTAATCGTCAGATTCCGTGTAGTCCTCATTCCCTTCCATCTGCGGTTTGCCACCGGACAGGGTATGAAAACGCTTTGGACGCTTAATGCGTGACATATACTTAGACCAGACGCGTTCTGCTTCGGTATCTGGCTCGCGCTCGCCGCGACATACAGCGACGAAACGGATTTCTTCTTCTGTGGTCGGTTCACGCTTCCCGAGATCCAGCTCGTTGAAAGCATAACCGTGACGCTCAAGCAGCTGAGCTTCTTTGATGGTGAAATCACCATGACGGGAAAACCCGCGCGGATAATGTTTGTTATCAAAAAAACGATTAGTCGTCGTAAAGCTTTCCGCCATCCTGCACGCTCCTAATTCTTTGGCCGAGCTATTTATGGCGCGGAGTATTAGTTACGCTTGACAGAGTGTAAAACAAAACATTTAAATCATTACGACAAATAATTTTGCGGAGAAACCTGTGGATACGGAATTGCTAAAAACTTTCCTGGAAGTCAGCCGAACTCGCCACTTTGGGCGCGCAGCTGAAGCACTCTATTTAACCCAGTCAGCGGTGAGCTTTCGTATTCGTCAGTTAGAAAACCAGCTTGGCGTGAACCTTTTCACTCGCCATCGCAACAATATCCGCCTGACAGCGGCCGGAGAAAAACTCCTCCCCTATGCCGAAACGCTGATGAATACCTGGCAGGCGGCACGCAAAGAAGTAGCTCATACATCGCGGCACAATCAATTTTCTATCGGCGCAAGTGCATCGCTATGGGAATGCATGCTTAGCGACTGGCTTGGGAGGTTGTATCAGCTCGAGGAAAGTCTGCAATTTGAAGCACGAATTGCACAGCGACAATCGCTGGTCAAACAGTTACATGAGCGTCAGCTTGATCTCCTGATCACAACAGAAACGCCTAAAATGGACGAATTTAGCAGCCAGTTGTTAGGTCATTTTACGCTTGGCCTCTATTGCTCGACGCCCGAAAAAACGAAGTCACAGCTAAATTATTTACGCCTGGAATGGGGGCCGGATTTTCAGCAACATGAGTCGGAATTGATTGGCAGCGACGATGTACCAACGCTAACCACCAGTTCTGCTGAGGTCGCTCATCAGCAACTGACACTATTAAATGGATGCGCGTGGTTACCCGTATCCTGGGCGCAGCAAAGGGATGGCCTGCATGTTGTGGCAGATAGCACGACGTTATCCCGACCGCTTTACGCTATCTGGTTACAGAATAGCGATAAGCAAAACCAGATCCGCGAGCTATTGAAAATACAGGTAATTGAGTAAAGTCAACGCATCCGCTATGGATGCGTTTGGATTGCTTTGTCAGAAAAAAAGCAAAAAAAATCCTTTGCCTAAGCAAAGGATTTTTTCTTTTTCTGGCAGGGGCGGAGAGACTCGAACTCCCAACACCCGGTTTTGGAGACCGGTGCTCTACCAATTGAACTACGCCCCTAAATAGGGTGGCGGAACGGACGGGACTCGAACCCGCGACCCCCTGCGTGACAGGCAGGTATTCTAACCGACTGAACTACCGCTCCACCGAATACTGCTTTAACCACCGGATTAATGCACCGGCTTACTTCTTAATTTGATGCCTGGCAGTTCCCTACTCTCACATGGGGAGACCCCACACTACCATCGGCGCTACGGCGTTTCACTTCTGAGTTCGGCATGGGGTCAGGTGGGACCACCGCGCTAAAGCCGCCAGGCAAATTCTTTGTGCTCGTCCTGTGTCTTTTGCGCTCATACTGCGTTGGCTGCTCTTGCGAACGTCAGTCACATACTCATGTATGCTCCTTCCGTCGCTGCGTTTGCCGCCCTGTCTCAGCGCAAAATCCTTCGGACTCTGAATCTAAGCTGAAAATCTTCTCTTCTCAAATCCGCCAAAACATCTTCGGCGTTGTAAGGTTAAGCCTCACGGTTCATTAGTACCGGTTAGCTCAACGCATCGCTGCGCTTACACACCCGGCCTATCAACGTCGTCGTCTTCAACGTTCCTTTAGTGGACTTAAAGTCCAAGGGAAGACTCATCTCGGGGCAAGTTTCGTGCTTAGATGCTTTCAGCACTTATCTCTTCCGCATGTAGCTACCGGGCAGTGCCATTGGCATGACAACCCGAACACCAGTGATGCGTCCACTCCGGTCCTCTCGTACTAGGAGCAGCCCCCCTCAATCTTCCAGCGCCCACGGCAGATAGGGACCGAACTGTCTCACGACGTTCTAAACCCAGCTCGCGTACCACTTTAAATGGCGAACAGCCATACCCTTGGGACCTACTTCAGCCCCAGGATGTGATGAGCCGACATCGAGGTGCCAAACACCGCCGTCGATATGAACTCTTGGGCGGTATCAGCCTGTTATCCCCGGAGTACCTTTTATCCGTTGAGCGATGGCCCTTCCATTCAGAACCACCGGATCACTATGACCTGCTTTCGCACCTGCTCGCGCCGTCACGCTCGCAGTCAAGCTGGCTTATGCCATTGCACTAACCTCCTGATGTCCGACCAGGATTAGCCAACCTTCGTGCTCCTCCGTTACTCTTTGGGAGGAGACCGCCCCAGTCAAACTACCCACCAGACACTGTCCGCAACCCGGATCACGGGTCCACGTTAGAACATCAAACATTAAAGGGTGGTATTTCAAGGTTGGCTCCATGCAGACTGGCGTCCACACTTCAAAGCCTCCCACCTATCCTACACATCAAGGCTCAATGTTCAGTGTCAAGCTATAGTAAAGGTTCACGGGGTCTTTCCGTCTTGCCGCGGGTACACTGCATCTTCACAGCGAGTTCAATTTCACTGAGTCTCGGGTGGAGACAGCCTGGCCATCATTACGCCATTCGTGCAGGTCGGAACTTACCCGACAAGGAATTTCGCTACCTTAGGACCGTTATAGTTACGGCCGCCGTTTACCGGGGCTTCGATCAAGAGCTTCTCCTTACGGATAACCCCATCAATTAACCTTCCGGCACCGGGCAGGCGTCACACCGTATACGTCCACTTTCGTGTTTGCACAGTGCTGTGTTTTTAATAAACAGTTGCAGCCAGCTGGTATCTTCGACTGATTTCAGCTCCACCCGCAGGGGCTTCACCTACATATCAGCGTGCCTTCTCCCGAAGTTACGGCACCATTTTGCCTAGTTCCTTCACCCGAGTTCTCTCAAGCGCCTTGGTATTCTCTACCTGACCACCTGTGTCGGTTTGGGGTACGATTTGATGTTACCTGATGCTTAGAGGCTTTTCCTGGAAGCAGGGCATTTGTTACTTCATCACCGTAGTGACTCGTCATCACACCTCAGCCTTGGTTATCCGGATTTGCCTGGATAACCAGCCTACATGCTTAAACCGGGACAACCGTCGCCCGGCTAACATAGCCTTCTCCGTCCCCCCTTCGCAGTAACACCAAGTACAGGAATATTAACCTGTTTCCCATCGACTACGCCTTTCGGCCTCGCCTTAGGGGTCGACTCACCCTGCCCCGATTAACGTTGGACAGGAACCCTTGGTCTTCCGGCGAGCGGGCTTTTCACCCGCTTTATCGTTACTTATGTCAGCATTCGCACTTCTGATACCTCCAGCATGCCTCACAGCACACCTTCGCAGGCTTACAGAACGCTCCCCTACCCAACAACACATAGTGTCGCTGCCGCAGCTTCGGTGCATGGTTTAGCCCCGTTACATCTTCCGCGCAGGCCGACTCGACCAGTGAGCTATTACGCTTTCTTTAAATGATGGCTGCTTCTAAGCCAACATCCTGGCTGTCTGTGCCTTCCCACATCGTTTCCCACTTAACCATGACTTTGGGACCTTAGCTGGCGGTCTGGGTTGTTTCCCTCTTCACGACGGACGTTAGCACCCGCCGTGTGTCTCCCGTGATAACATTCTCCGGTATTCGTAGTTTGCATCGGGTTGGTAAGCCGGGATGGCCCCCTAGCCGAAACAGTGCTCTACCCCCGGAGATGAGTTCACGAGGCGCTACCTAAATAGCTTTCGGGGAGAACCAGCTATCTCCCGGTTTGATTGGCCTTTCACCCCCAGCCACAAGTCATCCGCTAATTTTTCAACATTAGTCGGTTCGGTCCTCCAGTTAGTGTTACCCAACCTTCAACCTGCCCATGGCTAGATCACCGGGTTTCGGGTCTATACCCTGCAACTTAACGCCCAGTTAAGACTCGGTTTCCCTTCGGCTCCCCTATTCGGTTAACCTTGCTACAGAATATAAGTCGCTGACCCATTATACAAAAGGTACGCAGTCACACCACGAAGGTGCTCCCACTGCTTGTACGTACACGGTTTCAGGTTCTTTTTCACTCCCCTCGCCGGGGTTCTTTTCGCCTTTCCCTCACGGTACTGGTTCACTATCGGTCAGTCAGGAGTATTTAGCCTTGGAGGATGGTCCCCCCATATTCAGACAGGATACCACGTGTCCCGCCCTACTCATCGAGCTCACAGCCTGTGTGCTTTCGTGTACGGGGCTGTCACCCTGTATCGCCGGACTTTCCAGACCGTTCCACTAACACACAAGCTGATTCAGGCTCTGGGCTGCTCCCCGTTCGCTCGCCGCTACTGGGGGAATCTCGGTTGATTTCTTTTCCTCGGGGTACTTAGATGTTTCAGTTCCCCCGGTTCGCCTCGTTTGACTATGTATTCATCAAACGATAGTGCAACGAATTGCACTGGGTTTCCCCATTCGGACATCGCCGGGTCAAAGGTTCATATCACCTCGCCGGCGCTTTTCGCAGATTAGCACGTCCTTCATCGCCTCTGACTGCCAGGGCATCCACCGTGTACGCTTAGTCGCTTAACCTCACAACCCGAAGATGTTTCGTAAAACATCATCGTGTCGCGAAAATTTGAGAGACTCGAACACACTTTCGTGTGTCGTTTCAATTTTCAGCTTGATCCAGATTTTTAAAGAGCAAAACTTCGCAGTGCACCTTTTCAGGTTCACTCTGAAGTTTTCTTGTGTTCGCAGTAAAAGATGGTGGAGCTATGCGGGATCGAACCGCAGACCTCCTGCGTGCAAAGCAGGCGCTCTCCCAGCTGAGCTATAGCCCCATCGTAGTTAAATCTCACCAACCTTAATTACTGTTGAGGCAAGGCGTGGTGACACGAAGCATACTTGAAGTATGTGAGTGTCGCCGCAACGCAGCATCAGCAGGAATTTGGTAGGCCTGAGTGGACTTGAACCACCGACCTCACCCTTATCAGGGGTGCGCTCTAACCACCTGAGCTACAAGCCTGCAGAGATTTTTTACTGCTCTATTTCATCAGACAATCTGTGTGGACACTACAAAGGCAGGTTCTTTAAGGTAAGGAGGTGATCCAACCGCAGGTTCCCCTACGGTTACCTTGTTACGACTTCACCCCAGTCATGAATCACAAAGTGGTAAGCGCCCTCCCGAAGGTTAAGCTACCTACTTCTTTTGCAACCCACTCCCATGGTGTGACGGGCGGTGTGTACAAGGCCCGGGAACGTATTCACCGTGGCATTCTGATCCACGATTACTAGCGATTCCGACTTCATGGAGTCGAGTTGCAGACTCCAATCCGGACTACGACATACTTTATGAGGTCCGCTTGCTCTCGCGAGGTCGCTTCTCTTTGTATATGCCATTGTAGCACGTGTGTAGCCCTGGTCGTAAGGGCCATGATGACTTGACGTCATCCCCACCTTCCTCCAGTTTATCACTGGCAGTCTCCTTTGAGTTCCCGGCCGGACCGCTGGCAACAAAGGATAAGGGTTGCGCTCGTTGCGGGACTTAACCCAACATTTCACAACACGAGCTGACGACAGCCATGCAGCACCTGTCTCACGGTTCCCGAAGGCACTAAGGCATCTCTGCCAAATTCCGTGGATGTCAAGACCAGGTAAGGTTCTTCGCGTTGCATCGAATTAAACCACATGCTCCACCGCTTGTGCGGGCCCCCGTCAATTCATTTGAGTTTTAACCTTGCGGCCGTACTCCCCAGGCGGTCGACTTAACGCGTTAGCTCCGGAAGCCACGCCTCAAGGGCACAACCTCCAAGTCGACATCGTTTACGGCGTGGACTACCAGGGTATCTAATCCTGTTTGCTCCCCACGCTTTCGCACCTGAGCGTCAGTCTTTGTCCAGGGGGCCGCCTTCGCCACCGGTATTCCTCCAGATCTCTACGCATTTCACCGCTACACCTGGAATTCTACCCCCCTCTACAAGACTCAAGCCTGCCAGTTTCGAATGCAGTTCCCAGGTTGAGCCCGGGGATTTCACATCCGACTTGACAAACCGCCTGCGTGCGCTTTACGCCCAGTAATTCCGATTAACGCTTGCACCCTCCGTATTACCGCGGCTGCTGGCACGGAGTTAGCCGGTGCTTCTTCTGCGGGTAACGTCAATCGCTGTGGTTATTAACCACAACGCCTTCCTCCCCGCTGAAAGTACTTTACAACCCGAAGGCCTTCTTCATACACGCGGCATGGCTGCATCAGGCTTGCGCCCATTGTGCAATATTCCCCACTGCTGCCTCCCGTAGGAGTCTGGACCGTGTCTCAGTTCCAGTGTGGCTGGTCATCCTCTCAGACCAGCTAGGGATCGTCGCCTTGGTGAGCCATTACCTCACCAACAAGCTAATCCCATCTGGGCACATCCGATGGCAAGAGGCCCGAAGGTCCCCCTCTTTGGTCTTGCGACATTATGCGGTATTAGCTACCGTTTCCAGTAGTTATCCCCCCTCCATCGGGCAGTTTCCCAGACATTACTCACCCGTCCGCCACTCGTCACCCGAGAGCAAGCTCTCTGTGCTACCGTTCGACTTGCATGTGTTAGGCCTGCCGCCAGCGTTCAATCTGAGCCATGATCAAACTCTTCAATTTAAAAGTTTGATGCTCGTAGAATTAAACTTCGTAATGAATTACGTGTTCACTCTGTGAGACTTGGTATTCATTTATCGTCCGAGGACGTTAAGAATCCATGTCACTTTGAGTGCCCACACAGATTGTCTGATAAATTGTTAAAGAGCAGTGCCGCTTCGTTTTTCGCTGCGGCGCGGGGTGTGCATATTACGCTTTCCCGCTGCAGAGTCAAGTGTTTATTTTCACTTTTCTCTGCGGAATTCTCACCGGCATTCGCCTGAGAACCCCGCTGACCCGGCGGCTTGTTTGCAGTTGTTCCGTGTCAGTGGAGGCGCATTATAGGGAGTTCTCAGGAACTGACAAGCCCTAATTTTAAAAAACTTTTCAACCGTCTCTTTTTTGCTCAAAAGGCCATTAAAGCGCGAGTTTTTCGAGCGTTCCGAAGCCATAGCGCTGTAAAACGGGCAATAAAAGAACAGTTTCTGG
Source organism: Citrobacter sp. BDA59-3 (assembly GCF_015167655.1). NCBI lineage: Bacteria > Pseudomonadati > Pseudomonadota > Gammaproteobacteria > Enterobacterales > Enterobacteriaceae > Citrobacter > Citrobacter sp. BDA59-3. Next base: position 149,200 of record NZ_CP063427.1, on the reverse strand, counting down.
TGTGACAGCCATGCAATACGCCAGATTTGCATCTGCTGATTTAGCATCAGGCGCCTCATGCTCAAGCAACCAGGCCGTACGACGCGCTATAGCCGCACCCGAATCCACCAGCCGCGTTCCCTCCGGAAGCACCTGCAACAGCTCATGCTGCAATAGAGGGAAATGCGTACATCCAAGCACCACGGTATCCGGCGGCTCAGGCATCCGCAGCCACGGGCGTAAAATGCGTTTGAGTTCATCCAACGGAACGGGCTTACCGTGCAACTTCGCTTCCGCAAGCTCAACCATCTCCGCTGAACCCAGCAATTCAATTTTGCATTCGTTAGCGAAGCGCTTAATGAGTTCGTGGGTATAAGGACGCTTTACGGTTGCACGTGTGGCCAGTAATCCCACCACACCACTCGCCGTTAAGCGTGCAGCGGGTTTGATCGCGGGAACCACCCCAACAACCGGGAAAGCGAATTTCTCACGTAGCGCAGGTAAAGAAACGGTGCTGGCGGTATTACAGGCAATGACGGCAAGCGCCAGGGGATATTGAGCCTGAACGGCAGTGACGATTTCGACAACACGTTCGACAATGAACTCTTCGCTCTTTTCACCATAAGGAAAGGCGACATTATCGAACGCGTAAATGTAATGCAGGTCCGGCAGGAGATGCCGGACCTCATCATAAACAGATAACCCACCTACGCCAGAATCAAACACCAGCACGGTGGGCCGCAGTTTAGAAAGTGTAGCTGCCAGACAAGGTGTATTCTCGTCCTGCAGTTTGGTAGCCATAAGCTGTCTCGTAATCTTTATCGAACAGGTTAGCTATTTTACCACGAACTGTCAGATGTGAGGTCATCGGATATGACAATCCAATGTCCCACAGGCTCACGCCGCCAAGTTTTACATCACGGTTGTTGTCGTAATCATTATCGTAGCGCTGTCCGATATACTGATACATCACGTTCCAGCCGAGATCGAAGACCTGTCCTGTCAGTTCGTATTTCACCTGCTGCTTAGCGCGGCGATACAGAACTTTATCCGTTTGGTCATCACGTGGGGCAACATACTGAAGCGTCAGATGATGGTCCACCGGGCCGGTACTGAGGTTGCTGGTCCACTCCAGCCCTTTAATGGTGGCGGACTTGACGTTGATATACTGATTATTGCTGTAGTCGATGAGGTTTTGAATTTCATAATGGTACGCCGACAGACGCCAGTCCAGTGGCCCCGTCAAACCCTCAATACCTGCTTCCCACTGTTTAGACTCTTCCGGTTGCAGATCCGGGTTAGCAGCAATACCTGGCCCGTAAGAGGAGGCAAAACGGGTCGCGCCATATTGTTGGCCGAGCGATGGCGCAAGGAATCCGGTGCCGTAGGAAAGCGTTGCCCGATATCCTTCAACAAACTCCCAGCCCGCCGCCGTCTGCCAGGTACCGTGCCAGCCGAACTGCTCATCGTGATCTTCACGGCCAGATGCTTCCAGGGTCACGCTATCGAGCTGCTGTTGTCCCGTCAGATAAAGCCCGGTGGTGTCACGCTTGTAGGAATCCGACAACGTGGTACTGCTTGAGGTCAGCTTTTCCTGTTTCCAGTCAACCCCGCCGCTTACCGCGCCATGCCCCACCTCAACGTTGTTACCCCATTGAATGTAACGCTGTTCCATATTATCCAGCGTCGCATCACCGGCATAACGTCCCAGCTCATCGCTGTAGTTGTAGCTTTTAAGATGTTGATAGTTTGCGAGCAGTTGAGAAGAGTAAATACCCGAGTTATAGCGCAGCCCGGTATCCCACGACTGATTGTAGTTCTGGGCTTCGTCGTTACCGCCGGCATAACCATACCCGCCCTGATCGTAATCGCTGTTCGCAGTATAGCCATAGCCGCGGAAGAAACCTGAGACGCTATCGTTAAATTTATGCTGAACACCGCCCCAGAACAGTTTATTGCGATAACCGTCGCGATCGCTGTCATCCGCGTAGGTTGAGTCCGGCTGAACGTTAAAACCTTTGGTCGTTTGATACGCACCAGCAGCAGTGACCATCGTATCGCCAACGCGTTGATTTATCGCGCCGTCATAGTTCTGGTAACCGTTGGTCCCCATCCCTGCGTTAATCTGCGCGCGCTCATCATCACTCATCGTAATGATGTTAACCACGCCGCCGATAGCACCGGATCCATAAACCGCAGAGCGTGGCCCACGGATGTATTCAATACGTTGTACCAGCGAGACCGGGATCTGACCAATATCGATCGCATTGCCAATACCGGCACGCGCCATCGGTACACCGTCAATCAGCACCAGTACATGACGCGCTTCGGTACCGCGAACAAAAAGTGAGGAGCTCTGCCCTATTCCACCGTACTGGGCAATGTCCACCCCCGGCAGACGACGCATCACATCGTTAAGGTCTTTTGACTGCCAGCGTTGAATATCTTCACGCGTCACCACATCGGCGGGTGCCAGTACGGTATTCACCGGTTGTTGAAAACGGTTTGCTGTTACCACCAGAGTGTCCGGGTTGCCATCCTGCGCCCAGCCGGAAAAAGCTGTGACGGAGAGAGCCGTCAGCAGCGAAGCTTTTTTAATCATTGTGAGAGCATCCACAAAATAATAAGGATGCCGCAGGTGTCATCAATAGCTCGCGATGATGGCACCAAATGCGACGTAATTCCGGCAGGTCTTCGGGCTAGGAGGTACAACAAGATGATGACTTCCCACATATATATGCAGTGTCTGCTTTCGCTATCATCCCACACATCCTTACCGCTGCGCGTCAGCTCCAGATTTACACTGGATTCCCTTTTAACTCACAGGACCGGAACAAGGATGCTACATTCAGAAACATATAGATGTCCAGACTGCTATGCCGGGAAGTGAAAAAACATCCGGGACTGGACATCCCCTGAGCAATCCCTACAATCCCCGCGTTATTCTTAATCATTCAGGAAACACAATGACACCCGAACACCTGCCAACAGAACAGTACGAAGCCCAGTTGGCTGAGAAAGTCGTACGTCTGCAAGCCATGATGACGCCTTTTTCCGCGCCCGTTCCGGAGGTGTTCCGCTCACCGGTCAGCCATTACCGCATGCGCGCCGAATTCCGTATCTGGCACGACGGTGACGATCTCTACCACATTATCTTTGATCAACAGACGAAAAGCCGAATCCGTGTCGATAGCTTCCCGGCGGCAAGCGAGCTTATCAATCAGTTAATGAAAGAGCTGATGGAAGGCCTGCGCGGCAATAAGGTGCTGCGCCACAAGCTATTCCAGATTGATTACCTGACCACCATGAGCAATCAGGCCGTTGTCTCCCTGCTGTATCACAAAAAGCTGGATGACGAATGGCGTGAAGAGGCTAAGCGTCTGCGTGATGCTTTACGTGCTAAAAACCTGAATGTGCACCTTATCGGGCGCGCCACCAAAACTAAAATCGAGTTGGATCAGGACTATATCGACGAACGTCTGCCGGTCGCCGGGAAAGAGATGATTTATCGCCAGGTTGAAAACAGCTTCACACAACCTAACGCGGCGATGAATATTCAGATGCTGGAGTGGGCGCTGGGCGCGACGAAAGATTCAACAGGCGATCTGCTGGAGCTCTACTGCGGCAACGGCAATTTCTCCCTGGCACTTGCACGTAATTTTGACCGCGTTCTGGCCACAGAAATCGCCAAGCCTTCGGTTGCGGCCGCGCAATACAATATCGCAGCGAATCATATCGATAACGTGCAAATCATTCGTATGTCGGCAGAAGAGTTTACCCAGGCGATGAACGGTGTACGTGACTTCAACCGCTTGCAGGGTATCGATTTGAAAGGCTATCAGTGCGAGACGATTTTTGTCGATCCGCCGCGTAGCGGACTGGATGCCGGGACAGAAAAAATGGTGCAGGCCTATCCGCGCATTCTTTATATCTCCTGTAATCCGCAGACGCTGTGTAAGAACCTGGAAACTCTGAGCCAGACGCACCGCGTTGAACGCCTTGCGCTGTTCGATCAGTTCCCTTACACGCACCATATGGAGTGCGGCGTATTGCTCACGGCGAAGTAAAAAAAAAGCGCATCAGCTCAAGGGCCGGATGCGCTTTATTTATTTGGATTACAGTTCCGACTTACGGTTACGCATACGATAACCAATCCAGAAAACCAGGATCACGGACAATACCGCAGGCAGGAAATTAGAGCCGATAGCCGGATATTCCGCTCGTACCACGGTGCTGTAAAGTAACACGCCCAGAATAAAGCAAGCCGCTGCCAGACCCGGCAACCCGACCGGCATGGTTCGGTTTTGATAACGCTGATGCAGGCAATACACCGTGAGCACCAGTGAGATAATCGGAAAAACGGAGAAAGGCACGATCGAGCTGAAAATCGCTGCAAATGCGCCGTTAATCGATAAGCCAGCGATCAGTGCCAGCAACAACGTACCTTTATCCTGGACAGATTGTTTCATTACTTATCCTTCACTCGTCGGTTTGATGCGCCATTTTTTCTTGTTCACGGCGATACCAGTAATACGCACCTTTGGAGATCATCCTCAGTTGCAATACCAGTCGCTCTTCTAATTGCCTGCGTTGCTCAACGCCGATATCCAGAGCTTCGGCACCCGCGCTGAAAACAATAGTGACCATTGCCTCGGCCTGCGCTTCGGTGAACGCACGCGGCATATGGTTTTCGAGTTCAAGATAATCGGCAAGTTCCGCAATAAAGTGCTGGATTTCACGTGCTACCGCAGCGCGGAATGCCGCTGAGGTGCCGGAACGTTCACGTAGCAGCAGACGAAATGCGTTCGGATTGTTGCCGATAAATTCCATAAAGGTCGAAACGGACGTTCGAATAACGCTGCCGCCTTTTGCGATACGCTGTCGCGCCTGACGCATCAACTGGCGCAGCATTAAGCCGCTCTCATCGACCATAGTCAGGCCAAGCTCATCCACATCGCGGAAATGGCGATAAAAGGACGTCGGGGCGATGCCCGCTTCACGCGCAACTTCGCGCAAACTCAGGCTGGCAAAACTACGCTCAGCGCTAAGCTGGCTAAATGCCGCCTCCACCAGCGAACGCCGGGTTTTTTCTTTTTGTTGCGCTCTAACGCCCATCACGATGCTTGAATCCCTCCGCAGACCTGCTGGCACTATACCAGAGAATAAAACTAATCGGATTGTACTGGATTGTGAATGATTGTTTACGAGCTCTTTCTGCTTTGCTGCATGAAAAAAGCACAACGATAATTGGGTTATGCCGCTAACGATGTTACTATTATGTTGTTTTTATGTATAAGAACAGGTAAGCCCTCCCATGCCACATTCCTACGATTACGACGCAATAGTTATAGGCTCCGGTCCCGGCGGCGAAGGCGCTGCTATGGGGCTGGTTAAACAAGGTGCCCGGATAGCGGTGATTGAACGCTATCACAACGTGGGCGGAGGATGTACCCACTGGGGAACCATCCCCTCGAAAGCCCTTCGCCACGCGGTCAGCCGTATTATCGAATTTAACCAAAACCCTTTATATAGCGACCACACCCGCCTTCTTCGTTCCTCTTTCGCCGATATTCTCAACCATGCGGATAGCGTGATTAACCAACAAACGCAGATGAGGCAAGGCTTTTATGAGCGTAATCGCTGCGAGATCTTGCAGGGTAACGCCCATTTTATTGACCCACACACAGTTTCGCTGGAGTGTCCGGACGGCTCAGTAGAAACCCTCACCGCCGAGAAGTTCGTGATAGCCTGTGGCTCCCGCCCCTATCGCCCGGCCGATGTGGACTTCTCTCATCCGCGCATTTACGACAGCGACTCGATTCTGAATATGCACCATGAACCTCGCCACGTAATTATCTACGGTGCGGGGGTGATCGGCTGCGAATATGCTTCGATCTTCCGGGGAATGAATGTCAAAGTCGATCTGATCAACACCCGCGATCGCCTGCTGGCTTTCCTCGATCAGGAAATGTCGGACTCCCTTTCCTACCACTTCTGGAACAGTGGCGTCGTTATCCGTCATAACGAAGAGTACGAGCAGATCGAGGGAATGGATGATGGTGTGATTATGCACCTGAAATCTGGCAAAAAAGTGAAAGCAGACTGCCTGCTCTACGCGAACGGACGCACCGGTAACACCGACAGTTTACAACTGGAAAATATTGGTCTGGATGCTGATGGTCGTGGGCAGTTGAAAGTCAACAGTATGTACCAGACAGCGTTGCCGCATATTTATGCGGTGGGGGATGTGATCGGTTATCCAAGCCTTGCCTCAGCAGCGTATGATCAGGGGCGTATTGCCGCACAAGCGATGGTGAAAGGCGAAGCGACAGCGCACCTGGTTGAAGACATTCCAACCGGCATTTACACCATTCCGGAAATTAGCTCTGTGGGCAAAACCGAGCAGCAGCTAACGGCAATGAAAGTACCTTATGAAGTGGGCCGGGCACAGTTTAAGCATCTGGCGCGCGCGCAGATTGTGGGTATGAACGTTGGCACGCTGAAAATCCTGTTCCATCGCGAAACCAAAGAGATTTTAGGGATTCACTGCTTTGGGGAACGCGCGGCCGAAATCATTCATATCGGGCAGGCGATTATGGAGCAGAAAGGTGGCGGTAACACGATCGAATACTTTGTTAATACCACCTTTAACTACCCGACCATGGCGGAAGCCTATCGGGTAGCTGCGCTAAATGGCTTAAACCGCCTGTTTTAACGCACTGTCGAAATGGCCATCCATCGCACCACGGATGGCCTCTGCCAGCTGCTCGTAGCGGCTACGCAGCGGTGAACCCGGACGATAGACCAGACCAATAGTACGACGCGGCTCCGGTTTAATACAGGGCAGATACACCACACCATCCCGCACACGCTCACGCGGTACCGCCAGCGCGGGTAGCAACGTAATACCGCTGCCCGCAGCCACCATATTACGCAGTGTCTCCAGACTGGTCGCCCGGAAGTGAGTGTCTTCATCTGCCCCCGCTTCAAAGCAGAAGCCCATCGCCTGATCGCGCAGGCAGTGTCCATCTTCCAGCATCAGCAGCTTTTCACCCGCCAGATCGGACATCGGGACGCGGTCGCGATTCGCCCATGGGTGGTCCTGATAAATCGCCAGCATCATGGGCTCGTCGAAAAGCGGCACCTCAATAAAGGCTTCACTCTCTTTCACCAACGCCAGGATTGCACAATCGAGCTTGCCGCTGTCCAGTTGCGCCAGAAGCTGATGCGTCTGCGCCTCATGCAGATACATTTCCAGTTTCGGGAATGTCTGATGCAGCATAGGGATAATATGCGGAAGCAGATAGGGTCCAACGGTAGGGATTAAGCCAATATGCAGCGGGCCGGACATCGTCTCCCCCTGCTGGCTTGCCATCTCCTTGAGCACTTTGACCTCACGCAGCACGGTACGTGCCTGATCCACCAGCAGCAAACCGGCCTGAGTGAACAAGACTTTGCGGCTGGTACGCTCCAGCAGCATAACGCCAAGCTCGTCTTCCAGTTTACGAATTTGCCCGCTCAGTGTTGGCTGGCTGACGTGGCAGGAATCCGCTGCGCGGCGAAAATGGCGGTGTTCGGCTAACGCCACCAGATATTCAAGATCACGAATATTCATTATTCATCCTCCGTCGCCACGATAGTTAATGGCGATAGATAGAATAGCAACGAACGATTATCCCTATCAAGCATTCTGTTCAATAATTAACTCAAGAAACGTAGCGGGAGACATTACCCTTGATGCCACTGCAACGTTCTCTCTGAACAACTAAAGCCAACGTGAACATTTGCGGACCCCGTGGTCCGCTTTTTTTTGCGTAAAAAAGCCCGGGATAAAAGCAAAATGACAACCGAAGTTGCCATTTTTAATGTTTGCTCCCTCTCCCTGTGGACTGAGGAATCCCCACAAAAATGCGAGCACGAACGGTCCCCTCTCCCCGTGGGAGAGGGCCAGGGTGAGGGGAAAATGCGGCTCTGATGGTCATTCCGTTCACCTTATGTTCCTTGCTTTTCTGTCGCGACAGAACCCGTGAACGTGCCAGGGTGGCTCACCGCCACCACCCTGGCGACCCGGGCTCCCGGCCAGGAAAATCGCCGCTGGCGCGGTCCATGATGCTTATGTCGGCTGACTTTCGGGTCGGGGACCAGCCTGCGTCCTTGCAGGCTATCCCCTCCGCCCGCTTCCCTGCGGGCGGCCCCGGTCAGCCGCCAACGCCTCATCGATTTTCAGCCGGACCCTGTCATCGCTGTCACTGTTTTATTCTTATTACGCGGCATTATCGCTGTAAAACGTAAGATTACCAGGGATTCCTCAGCCCTCCGGGAGAGGGCCGGGGTGAGGGCAACAGCCCGCACAAATCAAACCAACCGATTTTTCGCATCCGCAATAGCCTGAGCGACCTGTTTCGGTGACACGCCGCCTTTTGCGGCGCGTTTGTCCAGGCAAGATTGCAGCGACAAAATCGGATAGACATCATCGGCAATCACCGCGCTAAACTTCTGCAAATCCGCCAGCGCCAGCTCTTCCAGCGGTTTGCCCTGACCGATAGCTTCCACAACCGCTTCGCCAACAATATGGTGCGCCTCACGGAATGGCACGCCTTTGGCAACCAGATAATCTGCCAGCTCAGTCGCGTTCGCATAACCCTGCTGTGCCGCCTCCTGGCAACGCGGACGTTTCACCTGGATGCCATCCAGCACCAGCGCCGCCATGTGCAGACAGTCAAGCCAGGTATCGAGCGCATCGAACAGCCCTTCTTTGTCTTCCTGCATATCTTTGTTATAGGCCAGCGGCAGACCTTTCAGGGTCATCATCATGCCGGTCAACGCACCCTGCACACGACCACATTTACCGCGGATCAGCTCCAGCGCATCCGGGTTTTTCTTCTGCGGCATCAGAGAAGAGCCGGAAGTAACGCGATCGGACAGTTCAACAAACCCGGCTTCACCGGTGTTGAAGAAAATCAGGTCTTCGGCGAAACGGGAGAGATGGACCATACCAATAGAGGCGTCAGAGAGCAGTTCCAGCACGTGGTCACGGTCAGAAACGGTGTCCAGGCTGTTGCGGGTCGCGGACGCAAAGCCCAGCCAGCCTGCCAACTGCTCACGATCGATTTCATAAGCGGTACCTGCGAGCGCGCCGCAGCCCAGCGGACTCACATCGAGGCGCTTAAGCGTATCCTGCAGGCGGCTTTCATCACGCGCCAGCATTTCTACATAAGCCAGGCACCAGTGGGCAAAAGTGACCGGCTGCGCACGTTGCAGGTGGGTATAACCCGGCATGACTGCATCCTGGTTATTTTCCGCGGTTTCAACCAGTGCGCTCTGCAACTGACGATTTGCGGTCAGCAGCTCAGCCACCGTGTCTTTGCACCACAGTTTGAGGTCGGTCGCGACCTGATCGTTACGGCTACGCCCGGTGTGCAGCTTTTTACCCAACTGGCCGACTTTATCGATCAGTTTACCTTCCACCCAGCTATGGATATCTTCGGCATCACTTTCGAGGATCTGCTGCGGATTCGCGCGCACTTCTTCGAGCAGGATATTCAGCGCCTCTTCCAGCTGTCGCTGCTCATCGTTGGTTAATACACCCACGGTGACCAACGCTTTGGACCAGGCCACAGAGCCAACGATATCCTGCTCCGCCAGGCGATAGTCAAAGCGCAAAGAGTCGTTGAACTGTTTGAACCGTTGATCTGCTGCCTGAGTAAAACGCCCACCCCAAAGTGCCATAACATGCTTCCTTAAATTCGTTTAGTGTTGCCTGTCTCTCACCCTCTCCACTCAGGAGAGGGTTCAGGGAAAATTTTAAGCCAGAATACGTGTGCCGATCGGTGTACCGTTAAACAGCGCCGGTAGCTGATCCGCATGCCGCCAGGAGGCGATATCCACCGGGCGATTCAGCGTACGCGCAGCATCCAGCGCCGCATTCACTTTCACAATCATGCCATCGGTGATGATGCCCTGGGCGATTAACTGCTCCGCTTTCGCCGCCGTCATCTCGGCAATACGCTGGCCTTTACCATCCAGAATACCGCTCACATCAGAGAGCAGAATCAGGTCTGCGCCCAGCGTTGACGCCAGTGCCGTCGCCGCCTGATCTGCGTTGACGTTCATCAGTTCGCCTTCATCCGTCACGCCGATAGAGCTGATCACCGGCAGGAAACCACCCTCCAGCAGCGTGTTGATCAGTTTCGGTGAACCCGGTTGCGCCAGGCCGACATGGCCCAGTTCTTCATCCAGTTTCGTCACTTTCACGCTGTCACCGTCGCCAAGATACAGGCCGACAGAGGCAATCTGATGTTTCTTCGCCCAGGCCAGCAAGGTTTTGTTCGCCGTCCCCGCCAGTGCGCCGGTGATAATGTCGATTTGATCGGCCGGGGTCACGCGCAGACCATTTTTCTTTTTCACAGGCAAGTTGAGCTGTTTCATCAGCTCATCCACCACACAGCCGCCGCCGTGGACAATCACCAGCGGGCGCTGGTGCGACTCGCGGTAATTCACCAGCGCGGTAAACAGACGCTCCAGCGCTTCTTCACTATCCAGCAGTACGCCGCCGAGTTTAATAATTAATGGATTCATCATCAGGCCTGCACTCAATTAGATAAGAGACTGGGTTTCAGCGTAGCCGAAACGAATATTGGCACACTGCACTGCTTGCGCAGCTGCGCCTTTTAATAAATTATCTTCGGTGGCCACGACAATCAGGTGTTGGTCCTTCACGGCAAAACCAATATCGCAGAACGGCAGGCCAACCACATTTTTCAGCGCCGGAACGCCTTTATCGTACAGGCGCACCAGCGGTTTATCGCCATAGGCCTGTTGGAAAATCTCCGCGATCTGCGCCTGTGTTACGCCAGGGTTCAGACGGCAGGTAATGGTTTCCAGAATGCCGCGCGGGAAATTGCCCAGATGCGGGGTAAAAATAACCTCAGCGCCCAGATGGGTAGTGATTTCCGGGTGATGGCGATGATTAAACACGCCATACGGCTGCAGGCTGACTTCACAGAAACTGTTCGAGATAGCAGCTTTACGCCCTGCGCCACTCACGCCGCTGGTCGCATTAATTACCGGCCACTGGTTGAGATCCAGCACACCCGCATCAATCAGCGGTTTAAGGGAGAGTTGCGCTGCCGTTGGGTAGCAGCCCGGCACGGCTATCAGATTCGCCTCTTTCAGCGCATCCGCACTCCACTCCGCCAGGCCATACACTGCCTGCGCGAGCAGGTCCGGATGCTGATGGGTGAAGCCATAGAATTTTTCATAGAACGCGGGATCGTTAACACGAAACGCACCAGACAGGTCGAAAACCACGCAGCCCGCTGCAAGGAATTGCGGCGCCAGGTCGTGGCTCACTTCATGCGCCGTCGCCAGAAACACGACATCCACACCTTGTGTGAACTCACTGATATCCGACATCGGCTGCAACGGCAGGTCGACAATGCCTTTCAACTGCGGATGTAAATCAGAGACCAATTTTCCTGCATCATTACTTTGCGCTGAAACCGTCAAAGCGGTTATGTTCATATGAGGATGGCGATTTACATAGGTCACTAGCTCTGCGCCGGCGTAACCGCTGGCACCCACAATTAATGTGTTCAACATCGGGGCAGTCTACCTTCTTAGTACGTCATGTTTGCCAGGGAGTGATTCGGCATCAATCCCACGTCGCGCTGTAAAGGCGCCGGATGGGTTCCTTTACGCTCAGCATTAATGTATTTTTATTCACTATTAATGCATGAATATTGATACTATCACGAACTCAGGTATGTCAACAATGAAAATGAATTTGCCACCATTTATCGAGATTTACCGCGCCCTGATTGGCACTCCGTCTATCAGCGCAACGGAAGAAGCCCTTGATCAAAGCAATGCTTCTTTAATCAATCTGCTTGCTGGATGGTTTGGCGACCTCGGGTTCAAGGTTGAAGTGCAACCCGTCCCCGGCACACGCAACAAGTTTAATCTATTAGCCAGCATCGGTGAGGGTGCTGGCGGCCTTCTGTTGACCGGCCATACCGATACCGTTCCCTTTGATGATGGTCGCTGGACGCGCGATCCGTTCACCCTGACCGAGCATGATAATAAGCTCTACGGCCTGGGTACTGCCGACATGAAAGGCTTCTTCGCCTTCATTCTTGATGCGCTGCGTGATGTTGATGTGACGAAACTGAAAAAGCCGCTCTACATTCTGGCGACTGCCGATGAAGAGACCAGCATGGCAGGCGCGCGTTACTTTGCCGAAAATACACAGTTGCGGCCGGATTGCGCCATCATCGGCGAGCCGACCTCTCTGCAACCAGTCCGCGCGCATAAAGGCCATATCTCCAGCGCCATTCGCGTACTGGGGCAATCGGGCCACTCAAGCGATCCCGCACGCGGGGTGAACGCCATTGAATTGATGCATGATGCCATCGGCCATATTCTGCAACTGCGCGACAATTTGAAAGAGCGTTTCCACTACGATGCGTTCACCGTGCCCTATCCAACACTGAACCTAGGCAGCATCCACGGCGGTGACGCCTCCAACCGTATTTGCGCCTGCTGTGAATTGCATATGGACATCCGCCCGCTTCCGGGTATGACTCTCGACGATCTGAACGGCCTGCTCAATGACGCGCTCGAACCAGTAAGCAGCCGCTGGCCAGGTCGCCTGACGGTTTCTGAACTTCATCCGCCGATCCCGGGTTACGAATGCCCGCAGGACCATCGACTGGTCGATGTGGTCGAAAAACTGTTGGGTGTAGAAACAGAAGTGGTGAACTACTGCACCGAAGCGCCGTTTATCCAGACGCTGTGCCCGACGTTGGTGTTGGGGCCAGGATCAATCAATCAGGCTCATCAGCCCGATGAATATCTTGAGACCCGCTTTATTAAACCCACCCGTGAGTTAATCACACAGGTGGTTCATCACTTCTGCTGGCATTGATTTGTCACCACCTCACTCCGATTAACCACATTCGGAGTGAGGATAAAATAGAGTGACGTTGTTCACAATTCCATAAGCAACGCTTATTAGCCGGGAAGCGAATTAAATTTCGTAAATTCACGCCATTTATTCGTTTGCTGAACCGATTTCGCCGCAATTGACGTCGTGGGTTTTACGTGGCTTTATAAAAGGCGGTGTCTGATATCTATCCGTTTCACGTTGCAGGACGGTGGATATAACAAAATAAAATGAGATGGGGTGTCTGGGTTAACATGAACGAACAATATTCCGCTTTGCGTAGTAATGTCAGTATGCTCGGCAAGCTGCTGGGGGATACCATCAAGGATGCGTTGGGAGAGAACATTCTTGATAAGGTCGAAACAATCCGTAAGCTGTCCAAATCTTCACGTGCTGGTAATGAAGCGAGTCGTCAGGAGCTGCTCAATACGCTGCAGAACCTGTCCAATGATGAACTGCTGCCGGTTGCCCGCGCATTCAGCCAGTTTCTGAACCTTGCCAACACCGCTGAGCAATACCACAGCATTTCGCCAAAAGGCGAAGCTGCAAGCAACCCGGAAGTGATTGCTCGTACTCTGCGTAAACTGAAAGACCAACCCGATCTCAACGAAGCGACCATCAAGCAAGCCGTCGAATCGCTGTCGCTGGAGCTGGTGCTGACCGCCCACCCGACAGAGATCACCCGCCGTACGCTGATCCATAAAATGGTGGAAGTGAACAACTGCTTAAAGCAGTTGGATAATACCGATATCGCCGATTATGAGCGCCATCAACTGATGCGCCGCCTGCGCCAGCTTATTGCGCAGTCCTGGCATACCGATGAAATCCGTAAACACCGTCCCAGCCCGGTCGACGAAGCCAAATGGGGCTTTGCGGTGGTGGAAAACAGCCTGTGGGAAGGTGTGCCTAACTATCTTCGCGAGCTCAATGAACAGCTTGAAGAGAATCTGAATTACAAGTTACCGGTCGATTTCGTACCGGTACGCTTTACCTCCTGGATGGGCGGCGACCGCGACGGCAACCCGAACGTCACCGCAGACATTACCCGTCACGTCCTGTTGCTGAGCCGCTGGAAGGCGACCGACCTGTTCCTGAAAGATATTCAGTTGCTGATCTCTGAGCTCTCGATGGTCGAATGTACCGACGAGCTTCGCGAGTTGGCCGGTGCCGAAGGCGCGCAGGAACCGTATCGTTACCTGATGAAAAAACTGCGCGGCCAGTTGATGGCAACGCAGGCCTGGCTGGAAGCGCGCCTGAAAGGCCAACGACTGCCGAAACCAGAAGGTCTGCTGAGCCAGAACGAACAGCTATGGGAACCGCTGTACGCCTGTTACAAATCGCTGCAGGCATGCGGCATGGGCATCATCGCTAATGGCGAACTGCTTGATACTCTGCGCCGCGTGAAATGTTTTGGCGTGCCGCTGGTGCGTATTGATGTTCGTCAGGAGAGCACCCGCCACACTGAAGCGCTGGGCGAGCTGACCCGTTACCTGGGTATCGGCGATTATGAAAGCTGGTCCGAAGCCGATAAACAGGCTTTCCTGATCCGCGAACTGAACTCCAAGCGTCCTCTGCTACCGCGTAACTGGGAGCCGAGCAATGAAACCCTTGAGGTTCTCCGGACCTGCAAAGCGATCGTTGATGCCCCGAAAGGATCGGTAGCCGCCTACGTGATCTCCATGGCGAAGACCCCATCCGACGTGCTGGGTGTTCACCTGCTGCTGAAAGAAGCCGGTATCGACTATGCCCTGCCGGTTGCGCCGCTGTTTGAAACCCTTGACGACCTGAACAATGCCAACGACGTGATGACCCAGTTGCTGAACATCGACTGGTATCGCGGCTTTATTCAGGGCAAACAGATGGTCATGATTGGCTATTCCGACTCCGCAAAAGACGCGGGCGTGATGGCCGCCTCCTGGGCGCAATATCAGGCACAGGATGCGCTTATCAAAACCTGCGAGAAAGCGGGCATTGAACTGACGCTGTTCCACGGCCGTGGCGGCTCGATTGGTCGTGGCGGCGCCCCGGCCCATGCGGCACTGCTTTCACAACCGCCGGGAAGCCTGAAAGGCGGCCTGCGTGTGACCGAACAGGGCGAGATGATCCGCTTCAAATACGGTCTGCCGGAAGTGACCATCAGCAGCCTGTCACTGTACACCAGCGCCATTCTGGAAGCCAACCTGCTGCCGCCGCCGGAGCCAAAAGCGTCCTGGTGTCATATCATGGACGAGCTGTCAGATATCTCCTGCGATCTGTATCGTGGCTACGTGCGTGAAAACAAAGACTTCGTGCCGTACTTCCGCTCTGCAACGCCAGAGCAGGAACTGGGCAAACTGCCGCTCGGTTCACGTCCGGCCAAGCGCCGTCCGACCGGCGGCGTAGAATCATTGCGTGCCATTCCGTGGATTTTCGCCTGGACGCAAAACCGCCTCATGTTACCAGCCTGGCTGGGTGCGGGCGCGGCACTGCAAAAAGTGGTAGAAGACGGCAAACAGAGCGAGCTGGAAGCCATGTGTCGCGACTGGCCATTCTTCTCAACCCGTCTTGGTATGCTGGAGATGGTTTTCTCCAAAGCGGATCTGTGGCTGGCGGAATACTACGACCAGCGTCTGGTGAAACCAGAACTGTGGGCACTGGGCAGCGAGCTGCGTAAACTGCTCGAAGCCGATATCAACGTGGTTCTGGCGATCGCCAACGACTCCCATTTGATGGCCGACCTGCCATGGATTGCCGAGTCTATTCAGCTTCGTAATATTTACACCGACCCGCTGAACGTGCTGCAGGCTGAGTTGCTGCATCGTTCCCGTAAAGCGGAAGAGGAAGGGAAAGAGCCGGATCGCCGCGTAGAGCAGGCGCTGATGGTCACCATCGCAGGCGTAGCGGCAGGTATGCGTAATACCGGCTAACCCTCACAGCCTGGCGTAAAAGGTCACACATTGTGTGGCCTTTTTTTATGCCGCCAGTTAAGGTTGAGCGGTTCGCGCGCACGGAAAAGGAAACCATGAATTACGACGTCAGCCATCTGCTTACCTGCCTGATTAGCGGCCAGACACCTCTGCGGCACATCTGTTTTGCTACCGCTACAGGTCCTGCGCCCGCCTCAGCGTTACAGGTGGATTTCCCGCGTCTGGAAATTGTGCTGGAAGGAACGCTGACAGATATGGGCATCAATGGAGAGACGTCATTGATGAGCGAACAGGATGTGCTTTACATCCCCGCTGGCGGCTGGAACGCCCCGCAATGGCAGAAGCCTGTCACTATGCTGAGCGTGCTGTTCGGTAAGCAACAACTCGGTTTCAGCGTCACTCACTGGGATGGCGCTGAGTTACATAACCTGGCCAAACAACATGTCGCGCGCCGGGGACCTCGTATTGGTTCATTCCTTCTGCAAACCTTGCACGAGATGCAAATGCAGCCGAAAGAACAGCAAACCGCTCGCCTTATCGTCGCCAGCCTGCTGAGCCACTGCGCCGACCTGCTGGGCAGTCAGATTCAAACGGCCTCGCGTAGCCAGGCACTTTTCGAAGCCATTCGCGACTATATCGACGAAAATTACGCCATGCCGTTAACCCGTGAGTCGGTGGCGCAGGCGTTTTATATTTCGCCGAATTACCTCTCACACCTGTTTCAGAAAACGGGAGCCATCGGCTTTAATGAATACCTGAACCATACGCGGCTGGAACACGCCAAAACGTTGCTGAAGGGTTACGATCTGAAGGTCAAAGAGGTGGCTCACACCTGTGGGTTTGTCGATAGCAACTACTTCTGCCGCCTGTTTCGAAAAAATACGGAACGTTCGCCGTCAGAGTATCGTCGGCAGTATCACAGCCAGTTGACGGAAAAGAAAACTACTCCAGAATAAGATGGGTATGCTGCGGCGCTGAAAGAAGTTTACGCACCGCGCTCATCACCCGCTGAGGTTCCCGCAAAAAAGCGCTAATGCCCGACTGGACGTAGCGGCTTTGGGTAAATCGTTCCACGCCCGCCAGCTCGATATCGGTGATCAGCAATACCGCGTCGGCGCGGCTGATATCCTCTTCCGTCAGGCGATTTTCGGTCCCCAGCGCTCCCTGGGTTTCAATTTTGATACTCCATTTCTCCTGCTGGCAGAGTTTTTCCAGCCGTTCGGCAGCCATATAGGTATGCGCCACGCCGCTCACGCAAGCGGTCACTGCCACCAGATGTCGTACAGGTGCGACTGCCATGTTAACCCCCTATGGTTACCTGGAATCCGGCGCATTCCGCTATTTCACGCAATACCGTCACCTCTTGCGCCGACGGGGCGGGTACATCTTTCATCAACCACTGCTGCCCCAGCAGGCGATATTTCGGTTCGCCATACTGATGAAACGGTAGCAGGTGTACCTGCTTTATGCCTAATGATGTCAACAATGTCAGCGCGCGCTGTAAGTTCTCTGTGCTGAGGGTAAAGCCCGGAATCAACGGCAGCCGGGGGATCACATAGATCCCTTCACTAACTAATAGCCGTAAATTCTCCAGCACACGCGGCAGATTCATATTGACCACCTCGCGCGCCTGAACGACATCCATTACTTTGAGATCGAACAATACCTCATCGCACGCCTTTGCCAGCGGCAACAGGCGACTGGCCGGGGCATCACCTGCGGTTTCAATGGCGCACTGAATCCCCAGCCGCCTCATGCGCTGTAAAAAACGGGTGGCGAAAGGTGCCTGCATCAGCACTTCACCGCCGGAGAGCGTCACCCCGCCGCCAGAGGTGCGAAAGAAGATATCATCCTTCAGCACCTCACGTTCCAGCTCATCCAGCGTGATATCGCGGCCAATACGCTCAAACGCGCCGGAAGGACATTCGTCGGCATCGCGCAGACAGGGTGCACAGTGCAGACATTTACTTTCCCGCCGCACCGTTTCAATACGCCCAGAGATAGACTCAGGATTGGCGCACCACGGACAGATATGCGGACAGCCTTTAAAAAAGACCACCGTGCGAATACCCTGTCCGTCATTCAGCGAATAACGCTGAATGTTGAAGATGCGTGCAACCTTATCGCTGTGCGGTTCCACGACCTCACAACTGATGCGCGGTGCGGCGAATGATGTCATCCTGAATCTCCTTCGACAGCTCGACAAAGAAGGCGCTGTAGCCCGCCACGCGCACCACCAGTCCGGCGAAATCCTGCGGACGCTGCTGCGCTTCGCGCAACGTTTCGGCATTCACCACGTTAAACTGGATGTGTTGCAGCTTGAGTTGGGTAAACGCGCGCAGGAAATCCGCCAGCTTACGTAAGCCCGCCTCCCCTTCAAGAGTCGCAGGGGTAAACTTCACGTTCAGCAAGGTGCCGTTCGACAGCAGCGTGTTATCCAGTTTACTCACCGATTTCAGTACCGCCGTCGGCCCCTGCATATCCTGGCCCAGCATCGGCGACAGACCGCCATCCGCCAGCTGTTCCCCGGCGAAACGACCGTCCGGCGTCGCCCCCACTACCGAACCCAGCGGCACGTGCGCGGAGACGGTGTAAGAACCCGGCGTAAATTGCCCGCCGCGCGGATTCTGGTATTTCTCCACCTCTTTGCAGTAATGACGCAGCAGTTCAGCGCTGATGTTATCCACATCATCGATATCGTTACCGTATTTTTCGAAGCGGTTGATCAGCCTGGCGCGAACCTTTTCGCCTTCCGGGGTGGCGAAGTTGCCTTTTAATACCGACAGCAACGCGTCAAAACTTAAGCGCTGCTGCTCAAACACTAACCCATTCAGCGCATGCAGGGAGTCGCTCAGGTTGGCGATGCCAATGCCCTGCACGCCGGAGAAATTATAGCGCGCGCCACCATCGGTAATATCACGTCCCTTGTCCAGACAGTCGCTGATAAACGAAGAGAGCAGCGGCACCGGCGCCCAGTCGCGATGACCGATATCGCAAATATTGCTGCCCTCCACCATCAGCGTGATGTAGTGGCTGATTTTGGCGCGAATATGCGCCAGCAGTTCTTCATACGTCAGCGCGCTGTTGCCTTCGTTTTCGTAGAGGCTGATTTCCATCACTTTCAACAGGTTGAACATAGCGATGTCGTGCAGGCCGTAGGTTCTGCCGGGAATCGACAGCTCCACGCAGCCCACCACCGCGTAATCACGCGCATCTTCCAGCGAAACGCCACGGTTCAGAAACGCAGGCACCACCACTTCATCATTAAAGATCTGCGGGATACCGGTGCCAAGGCGAATAGTCTCCGCCGTCTTCATCAGGAAGGGCGTATCAATCAGCGCGTTGGTGCGCACGCCAAGGTTCGGCTGCGGCAACTGTACGCTCTGATAAGCATCAAGGCAGAGGAACGACAGCACGTTCACCGCGCTGCGTCCGTTCTCCGTCAGCCCGCCGAGCAGCGCGGTATACCCTGTCGGGAATCCGGCGAAATAGCGTGCGCTGCTGGTGGAACGCAGCAACACAATGTCGTTGCATTTCACCCACAGCGATTCAAGGATCTCTTTTAAGAATGCCGGATCTTCGCCCTGGGTCAGCGAGGCCTGGTAAAACGGCAGCATATACTGGTCAAAACGTCCCAGCGAAAGCGAGCTGGCGTTGGATTCATATTGCAAAATAATATTCATGTACCAGAACAGTTGGCACGCCTGCCAGAAGGTCTGCGGCTTGTGCTGCATGTTATGACGGGAGTTAGCGGCAATGGTCAGCAGTTCCTGACGGCGCTGCGCATCCGGGCAACTTTCCGCCATTTTCTCCGCCAGCAGAGCGTAACGCAGAATGTGCCGCTGCGATGCTTCAAGCAGTAATAGCGCGGCCTGATAAAAATGGTTATCCGGTTGCTGTTGGCAGTGCTGGCGCATCTGCGCCGCCAGCTCGCCCAGCCCGTGGTTCAGCAGGCGCGGGTAATCAATAATGATATGCCCCTGCCCTTTATCCGTCTGGTTAACGCTAAAAATCTGGGTGCTGACGGCGGCCTTCACCTCTTCGGTCATCTGCCCGTTGATGAAATCTTTCATCGACCGTTTTTCCCAGTACGGGAACAGCACGTCGCGATAGAGGCGTTTATCCTCTTCACTGATATCAAAGCGATCCTGCGGACGCGTCGGGAACTGATCCAGCTCTTTAAGCAGCCAGTAAGGATCCATCTCCGGCGACATAATACCCGCACGCGGCTTAACGGTACGGTTTCCGGCAATCAGCTCCTCATCACGAATCGAAATTTCAACATGCTCAAGGATATACGCGGTCGCTTTCGCCCGACGCAGAATAACTGGCTCCCCCTCCGTCTGCTGGTGGCTGGCGGTGTAGAGCAGCGCGCGCTCAAGCGAAATTTCACGGTTGTGTTGAAACAGAGCGGCTTTGAGACGTTGAATACGATTGGTCATGAGAAACTCCTGTGGACAAGCTTGCTGCCGGATGGCGGCGTGAACGCCTTATCCGGCCTACGGGTAGGCCGATCGCCATCCGACAAAATAACGTTAAGCGGTTTGCGCCAGATGCGAAGCAATCTTGTTCATGATGGCGTCGGCGCGTTTCACCGCATCGCTGATGTTTACGCGGACGATGGTTTTACCCGCAAAACGCTCCTCAAACTTGATGCCGATATCTTTGGTCAGAATCACCATATCGGCATCCGCCACATCCGCTGCGGTCAGTTCGTTCTCCAGACCAATCGAACCCTGAGTTTCAACCTTTACTTCCCAGCCTTTGGCTTTGCCTGCGCTTTCCAGCGCTTCGGCTGCCATATAGGTGTGCGCAACGCCAGAAGGACATGCGGTTACTGCAACAATCTTCGTCATGGCTCATTTCCTCACTTAATTCATTTCAAAATCCAAATCCAGGTCGTCTTCTTTCTCGTCAACCTGAGACACTTTCTTCCGCGCCAGACTTTTCAGCACGTTCACGCAGATCGCTGTCACCACCGCGCCGACGGCAACGGCCGCAACATAACCCAGCTTGCCTTCCACAACCGGCAGAACAATTAAGCCGCCCCAACCGGCATAACACTGTGCGCCAGACAGCGCAGCCGTTACCGCACCACAGGCAGAGCCAATCATAATGGAGGGGATCACGCGCAGCGGATCGGCGGCAGCAAAAGGAATCGCCCCTTCGGTTACCCCAACGCAGCCCATCACCATCGCGGCTTTACCGGCTTCACGCTCTTCCGAAGAGAAATTCTTGCGGCCAATCAGCGTCGCCAGCCCTAAGCCAAGCGGCGGAACGCAGATACCCACAGCGGCGATTGCCACCACGGTGTAAACCCCTTGCGACACGCAAATCAGCATGAATGCATAGGCGACTTTGTTAACGGGACCACCCATATCAAAAGCCAGCATGAGTCCTAAAATAACGGCCAGTACCACGATGCTGCCCTGCTGCATCCCTTGCAGCCATGCGGTCAGGCTGGTGGTCAGCGCGCCGACCGGCTCACCCAGCCCCCACATCATGATGCCTGCGGTAATAAAGGTGCCGATGATAGGAATAACAAAGATGGGCATCACCGAGCGCAGCACCTTGTGCACGGGGATCTTTTTCAGATAGTGCACCACAATGCCGCCGATAATCCCGGCGATCAGCGCGCCGAAGAACCCGGCACCGAAGCTGTTGCCTACCCATGCGCCAATCGCACAAGGCGCCAGTGCAGAGCGCTCGGCAATGGAATAGCCGATATACGCGGCAAGGAAAGGCACCATTAGCGTCAGCCCTGCGACGCCAATATCAAAAAGTTTCTTGAGATTAGGATCCGTCGCGGCATCGGGTACAGCACCTTTGCCATACAGCATCACGGAGACCGCCAGTAAAATACCGCCTGCCACTACAAAGGGGATCATATGCGAAACCCCGGTCATCAGGTGCTGACGGGTGTTTTTCAGGATCTGCACCAACTCTTTCATAAGTCGCTCCCGGGCCAGTGAAAGCCCATATCCATAACGTTGATGCGGGAAACAATAGGCAATCCGATAAGGTGCAGACAGTGGATAAAAAGGCCATTTACTGGATTTTTGTAATATCAGCACAAAAATGCGATCCGCCTCATAACTTAGTTAATCTCGGAATTTATATGACAGACATTGACATGTGAGTTATATCTCACTTTGAGGCTTACATTACATTTGTCCAGTTTTTGGCAGATTTGTCGCGTGGCACCTTCAGCGGTTGGCCTTTTATCCTGTAGTAAGTAATCGTTATGGGAGAGAGGCTATGGCCCTGGTTGTGGAATTTACCTGTGAGCTGCCCAATGGCGTCCATGCACGTCCGGCAAGCCACGTTGAGACGCTTTGTAACACCTTTACCTCACAGATTGAGTGGCATAATTTGCGCACCGACCGGAAGGGTAATGCGAAGAGCGCGCTGGCACTCATCGGCACCGACACGCTGGCAGGCGACAGTTGTCAGTTACTGATTTCTGGGACCGACGAACAGGCAGCCCACCAGCGCCTCAGCCAGTGGCTACGTGATGAATTTCCGCACTGTGATGCGCCGCTGGCAGAGGTTAAAAGCAGTGAACTGGACCCCCTTCCGGCCTCACTAACAAACCTGAATCCGCAGATTTTCCGCGCCCGCAGCGTATGCACCGGCAGCGCCGGAGGCGTTCTGACGCGGCTCTCCTCACTGGATCTCGACGCACTGGGTTCCCTGCCGCCCGCTAAAGATGCGGAAACAGAACAATCCGCGCTGGATAATGGTCTGACACTATTAATCAAGAATATTGAGTTCCGCCTGCTCGACAGCGACGGTGCCACCAGCGCTATTCTGGAAGCTCACCGCTCGCTGGCGGGTGACGCTTCACTGCGTCAGCATCTGCTGGCAGGTGTTTCCCGCGGGTTAAGCTGCGCTCAGGCGATTGTCGAAAGCGCCAGCCACTTCTGCGAGGAATTCGCCCTTTCCAGCAGCAGCTATTTACAGGAACGCGCGCTGGATGTTCGTGATGTCTGCTTCCAGCTCTTACAACAAATCTATGGCGAACAGCGCTTCCCGGCGCCGGGAAAACTCACCCAACCCGCGGTCTGTATGGCCGATGAACTCACGCCAAGCCAGTTTCTCGAACTGGACAAAACCTTTCTCAAAGGTCTGCTGTTAAAAAGCGGCGGCACCACCTCGCACACGGTTATTCTCGCCCGTTCATTCAACATTCCAACGCTGGTTGGCGTGGAAATTGAGGCGTTATCACCATGGCTACAGCAGACGGTTTATATCGACGGCAACGCAGGCGCCATCGTCGTTGCCCCTGATGAACCCGTTGCTCGTTACTATCAGCAGGAGGCCCGCGTACAAGAAGCCCTGCGCGAGCAGCAGCACATCTGGCTGACTAAGGAAGCGCGCACGGCTGATGGCATTCGCATGGAAGTTGCCGCCAATATCGCCCACTCCGTGGAAGCGCAGGCGGCCTTTGGCAATGGCGCGGAAGCCGTTGGCCTGTTCCGAACCGAAATGCTGTATATGGACCGCGCCTGCGCGCCGGATGAGAACGAGCTGTACAACATTTTTTGCCAGGCGCTGGAGTCCGCTCAGGGACGCAGCATTATCGTGCGCACCATGGATATCGGCGGCGATAAGCCCGTTGATTATCTGAATATTCCTGCCGAAGCCAACCCGTTCCTTGGTTATCGTGCTGTCCGTATTTATGAAGAGTACGCCACGCTGTTTACGACACAACTGCGCTCGATTCTCCGCGCGTCCGCGCACGGCAGCCTGAAAATCATGATCCCGATGATCTCCTCAATGGAAGAGATCCTGTGGGTTAAAGAGAAGCTGGCGGAGGCCAAACAGCAGCTACGTAATGAACACATTCCGTTTGATGAAAAGATCCCGCTCGGCATCATGCTGGAAGTGCCGTCGGTCATGTTCATTATCGATCAGTGCTGCGAAGAGATTGATTTCTTTAGTATTGGCAGTAACGACCTGACGCAGTATCTGCTGGCGGTTGATCGCGACAACGCCAAAGTCACTCGTCATTACAACAGCCTGAATCCTGCTTTCCTGCGCGCGCTGGATTATGCGGTGCAGGCGGTACATCGTCAGGGCAAATGGATTGGCCTGTGCGGCGAACTTGGCGCGAAAGGGTCTGTGCTCCCTCTGCTGGTCGGTTTGGGACTGGACGAGATAAGCATGAGCGCGCCGTCAATTCCCGCCGCTAAAGCACGGATGGCACAACTCGACAGCCGCGCCTGCCGCCAGTTACTGAACCAGGCAATGGCTTGCCGCACCTCGCTGGAGGTAGAGCATCTTCTGGCGCAGTTCCGCATGACCCAGCAAGACGCGCCGCTGGTTACCGCCCAATGCATCACCCTGAACAGCGACTGGCGCAGCAAAGAAGAGGTGATCAAAGGGATGACCGACAACCTGCTGCTGGCAAGCCGCTGCCGCTACCCGCGCAAGCTGGAGGCCGATCTGTGGGCGCGCGAGGCGGTCTTCTCCACCGGATTAGGTTTTAGCTTCGCTATTCCGCACAGCAAATCTGAACATATTGAGCAGTCCACCATCAGCGTGGCGCGCCTGAAGGCGCCGGTACGCTGGGGCGATGACGATGCGCAATTCATCATCATGCTGACGCTCAACAAACACGCCGCAGGCGACCAGCATATGCGTATTTTCTCACGCCTGGCCCGCCGCATTATGCACGAAGAATTCCGCAACGCGCTGGTCAACGCCGCTTCTGCCGACGCTATCGCCAGCCTGCTGCAACACGAACTTGAACTTTAAGAGGATGTATCATGGAACTGTATCTGGACACCGCCAATGTGAAAGAAGTCGAACGTCTGGCGCGCATCTTCCCCATCGCGGGCGTGACCACTAACCCAAGCATTGTTGCTGCGGGTAAAGAATCCATCTGGGATGTGTTACCACGCTTGCAAAAGGCTATCGGCCCGGAAGGTATTCTGTTCGCCCAGACCATGAGCCGCGACGCGCAGGGGATGGTGGAAGAAGCCAGACGCCTGAGCAATGCCGTACCCGGCATTGTTGTCAAAATCCCGGTAACCTCCGAAGGTCTTGCCGCCATTAAGCTTCTGAAAAAAGAAGGCATTCCGACACTCGGCACTGCTGTTTACAGCGCGGCACAAGGGCTGCTTGCCGCCCTGGCTGGCGCGAAATATGTGGCACCTTACGTCAACCGTGTCGACGCTCAGGGCGGAGACGGTATTCGCACCGTGCAAGAACTGCAAAGCCTGCTGGAACAACATGCCCCGGAAAGCAAAGTGCTGGCAGCCAGCTTCAAAACCCCTCGCCAGGCGCTCGATTGCCTGCTGGCAGGTTGCGAAGCGATCACGCTTCCCCTGGATGTAGCGCAACAAATGCTCGATACCCCTGCGGTAGAGTCAGCAATAGAGAAGTTTGAGCAGGACTGGAATAACGCATTTGGCAATCTCAACCTGTAACCGGGCGTCAGGGTCACGGTACGTGGCCCGCATCGCCAATGGAGGAAATATATGGACCGCATTATTCAATCCCCAGGTAAGTATATTCAGGGTGCAGACGTTATCACCCGTCTCGGTGAGTATCTCAAACCACTGGCAGCAAGCTGGCTGGTGGTGGGAGACAAATTTGTTTTAGGTTTTGCCCAGGAGGCGTTGCAAAAAAGCCTGGCCGATGCCGGACTGGCCTGCGAAGTGGTGCCTTTCGGCGGCGAATGTTCACAAAATGAGATAGACCGTCTGCGTGCTATCGCGGAAAGCGCACATTGCGGCGCCGTGCTCGGTATCGGCGGCGGTAAAACGCTGGATACCGCGAAAGCGCTGGCGCACTTTATGGGCGTACCTGTCGCCATCGCGCCGACCATCGCCTCCACCGACGCGCCGTGCAGCGCGCTTTCCGTCATCTATACCGACGCCGGTGAATTTGACCGTTATCTCCTGCTGCCCAATAACCCGGACCGCGTCATTGTCGACACCAAAATCGTAGCTGGTGCACCGGCTCGTTTACTGGCTGCGGGTATCGGTGATGCGCTGGCAACCTGGTTCGAAGCCCGCGCCTGTTCACGCAGCGGCGCCACGACCATGGCAGGTGGTCAGTGCACTCAGGCTGCATTAGCGCTGGCGGAGCTTTGCTACAACACGCTGCTTGAAGAGGGCGAAAAAGCGATGCTGGCCGCAGAACAGCACGTGGTCACCCCGGCGCTGGAGCGCGTTATTGAAGCCAATACCTATCTGAGCGGCGTGGGTTTTGAAAGCGGCGGTCTGGCAGCGGCGCACGCGGTGCATAACGGCCTGACGGCCATTCCCGATGCGCACCACTACTACCACGGCGAGAAAGTCGCTTTTGGTACGCTGACACAACTGGTTCTGGAAAACGCGCCAGCGGAAGAAATTGAAACCGTCGCCGCGCTTACTCACGCCGTTGGGTTGCCTGTTACGCTGGCACAGCTGGATATTACCGAAGACATTCCTGCAAAAATGCGCATCGTGGCAGAAGCGGCCTGTGCCGAAGGCGAAACCATACACAACATGCCGGGTGGGGCAACAGCAGATCAGGTGTACGCTGCGCTCCTGGTCGCCGACCAGTACGGTCAGCGCTTCCTTCAAGAGTGGGAATAACCCATTAACACTCCCGGCAATGTCCGGGAGTGTTTCTTTATGTTCCTTTCTAGTGATATTGTCACTGCAGTTTATGTGCTTTATAGTGCGTTTTTCCTCTTAGCGAACCCGCACCATGCAATCATCAGACAGAAGAATGCGCATCTATGCCATTCTGCAGCAGGACAAAAAGGTCGTGGTCAATGACCTGGCGGAGAAGTTTGGCGTCACCAAAATGACCATTCGCCGCGACCTCTCCTTCTTCGAAAAGCAGGGCATTGTGAAAACCAGCTACGGCGGCGCGTATCTGACAAGCGGTGCCAGCGTGGAACCCAGTTTTCAGCTCAAATCCGTACAGATGGTTGATGATAAGCACCTGATTGGACAAAAAGCGGCTGAACGGGTGGAAGATGGTGACACGATCATTATCGACTGCGGCACCACAGCGCTGGCGTTTGCTCAATGTCTCTTTGATAAAAAAATAATGGTGATCACCAACTCCGTGCCGGTGGTTAACCTGCTCAAGGGCCGCAGCAACATCAAATTGATTGTCGCACCCGGCGAGTATGAAGATGACACCCAGGGAATGGTCTCTTTTAGCACGGCTGAGTTCTTCAGTACGCTGCATGCCGACAAAGTGTTTCTTAGCACTCAGGGCATCAACGAACAAGGGGAACTGACGGTCCCCAAAATCACTGATGCCCATGTGAAGCGTGCGCTGGCGCGTGCCGGACGGCAAAAATTCCTACTGGCCGATAAAAGTAAATTCGGCCAGACCTTCCTTGCCGGGCATGGCCAACTGAGCGATTTTGATGTCGTCATCAGCCAAAGCGGTATTTCTGCCGACGTCCTGACCCTTCTTAACGGCCATTGTGCTGAACTCATCCTTGCCGATAGCGTCGAATAACCCTCCGCGCCCTTCACGGGCGCTTGTGTTTTTTTGTGCCTTTAAATGTTCTGTTTGGATTCTTTTGTGACAAAAGGAACACAATGGATCATTTTATGGTTGACAAAAGCACACCTCAGGCATGAAATGCTATAAAACCATTTCACCAGTGAGGGAATTTATGAACGGATTGCTCAGCTTCAAACCCACCAACAATGATTGCGACTTTGCGCGCATCGCCAAAAAACAGGATCAGATGTTCCATCGCGTGGCGACCCTCTGCCCGGAACGTGCCGAAATCATTACCGACTCCTTCAAACGCTCAGAAGGGAAATCGATCGTTATTCGCCGCGCCCTCGCGCTGGCCGACATTCTGGAAAAAATGACGATCTACATTGAGCCGGACATGCTGATCGTCGGTAACCAGGCCAGTGCAAACTTCGCCGCACCCGTCTTCCCGGAATTTTCCTTCAACTGGGTTATCGACGAGCTGGACGAATTCGACAAACGCTCCGGTGACAGCTTCCAGGTTTCAGAAGAGACCAAAGCGCGCCTGCGCGTGTTGCAAGATTACTGGCAGGGTAAAACTCACCAGGATGAGGTGCTGGCAAACCTGCCGCAAATTAACCGCCTGGCGGAGAAACAGGGCGTTCTGCACCGTGGCGGCATCAGCATGTCTGGTGACGGTCACATCATCCCCAATCATGATTTCGTGCTAGAAGTCGGCTACGGCGGCATGCGCAATATCGCCAGACAGCATCTGGCCGAAGATAAAGACCTGACCGAAGAACAGACCGACTTCTACCAGGCCGTTATCATCACCATGGAAGCGGCGCTGAACTACTGCAAGCGCTTCTCTGTACTGGCAAAAGAAGAAGCCGGGAAAACCACCGACGCCAAACGCCGCGAAGAGCTGCTGGCAATGAGCGAGATGTTCGCCCATCTGATGGAAGGCAAAGCGCAGAGCTTCTACGAAGCCGTGGAAGCGGTCTATCTGACCCACCTGCTGATGATGATCGAAAGTAACGGTCACTCCTTCTCCTTCGGCCGTTTTGACCAGTACGTCTGGCCGTACTACGAAGCAGACATTAACGCCGGCAAAATCAGCAAAGAGAAGGCGCTGGAGATCCTGACCCACTTCTTCATCATGACCAACAGCCTGAACAAAGTACGTCCGTGGGGCCACACCCAGTACAGCGGCGGCTACCCGCTCTACTCCAACCTGATGGTGGGGGGCATGAAGCCGGACGGTACTGACGGCACCAACGATCTCTCTTATCTGTCGCTGGAAGCCATGGCGCTGACCGGTCTGCCGGAGCCAAACCTGAGTGTGCGTTTTTCCAAAGACACCCCGCATTCACTGATGCAGGACGCTGCAAAATTGATCCGTAAAGGCTTTGGCATGCCGTCTATCTTCTGCGACGAAGTGGTGATCCCAGCGATGATGACCCTTGGTCTGACGGAAGAAGTGGCGCGCGAATATGCCTCAATGGGCTGTGTGGAAACCGCAATTCCGGGCCGCTGGGGGCACCGCGCCACCGGCATGACCTATGTGAACTTCGGCAAAATCCTTGAGCTGGTCATGAACAACGGCTGCGATCCGGCGACCGGCGTCCAATTGGTCAAAATAAACGGCAAAGAGGGGCGCGAGATCAATTATGAGTCTTATGACGAAGTCTGGGCCGCATGGAACCAGTTGCTGGAGTTCTACTCCGATCTGGCGGTGGACTGCGATCTGGTATGCGATCGCGCACTGAAATATCACGATGCCGATGCCTTTGCCTCTGCGACCATTAACTGCTCGCTGGAGCGTGGCAAGACCCTGAAAAACGGCGGCGCGGAATATGACTTTGTCAGTTCTTCCAACATCGGCCCTTCCGTGGTGGGCGACAGCCTCGCCGCAGTGAAAAAACTGGTCTTTGATGACAAGGTACTGACGCTCAAACAACTGCGCGACGCGATGGACAGCAACTTCGATGGCATTGAAGGCGCCCGCGTGCGTAAGCTGTGCCGCAACGCACCGAAGTTCGGTAACGATATCGACTATGTCGACCATATCGTCGCCGACGTATTCGAGTCCTACCTGAAACTGCTGCCGAAATACAAAACCGATCGCTACGGTAAAGGACCGAAGGGCTGCGGCTATACCATGTCCACGTCCAACATTACCTCTTACGTACCGAACGGTTTTGATGTAGGGGCAACGCCGGATGGTCGTCTGGCAACTCTGCCGCTAAACGAAGGCGCGTCTCCGTGCCTCGGTGCGGATAAAGAAGGTCCAACCGCAGTGATTAACTCCGTTTCGAAACTGCCAAACCAGAAAATCGCTGGCGGTCAGTTGCTGAATATGAAATTCACCCCGAGCGCGCTGGAAGGCGACGAAAACCTGGAGAAATTCACCGCCTTCATGGAGGCCAGCCGCGAGAAAAATATCTTCCATAACCAGTTCAATATTATCGATTCAAATATTCTGCGGGCGGCGAAAGCACACCCGGAAGATTATCCGAACCTGATGGTCCGCGTGGCCGGTTATTGTGCGCTGTTCTCAACGCTGATGCCGGAAGCGCAGGATGCGATTATCGCCCGTACAGAACTGGCCTGGTAAGGCGGAGAGCACCATGAAAACAGGTTTGATATCCCGCATTCAGCGCTACTCGACCAAAGATGGTCCGGGGATACGCAGTACCGTATTCATGCAGCAGTGTAATTTGCGCTGCCAGTGGTGTGCGAATCCGGAAACCATCAAGCCTGGCTTTAACGTGTTCTGGTTTAAAGAACGTTGCCGTCAGTGCGGTTCCTGTGTGCAGGCGGCAGCGAATAACGCCATTACCTTTGCTGCACCTGGCGAGGGGGTGAATATTGACCGTAAGCAGTGTAGCAACCTGCTTGAGATGGTCGATATTTGCCCTTACGACGCCTACGAAAAAGTCGGTAAAGAGATGACCTCCCGCGAACTGGCAGATCTGCTGTTACGCGATAAAGCGTTTTACGACGAAAGCCACGGCGGCGTGACCTTCTCCGGTGGTGAACCCGCACTGCAGGCGGAATTTATCACGCAGACCGCACAGCATCTAAAAGCAGCAGGTGTTCATCTTTGTCTCGACACTGCCGGTAACATACGCCGTGACAAGCTGCTGCCCCTGGTGGACACGGTGGATATGGTTTCTTACGACTTTAAAGCGTTCGACCCGGAAATCCACCTTGCCTGTACGGGGGTGGATAACCGGTTGATCCTGGAAAACGCAAAAGCGATCGCCGCCACAGGAAAGCCCATTCTGGCACGCATGGTGATCGTCCCGACGCGTAACGATCAGCCGGAAGATATCCGCAAGCGGCTTGATTTTATCCACAGCCTCGGCAGCGCCGTACAGCAGGTGGATATTCTGGAGTATCACATTTATGGCATCGGCAAATATGAAAAGCTCGGTATGCCTTACCTTCTTCATGATCTCCCGCCCGTTCAGCGGGACATGATCGCTCAGATAAAACAGTACGCCGAAGATATTGGCCTCAAGGCTACCATCGGCGGTTAAGGAAAACAGATGCTGAACTTTACCCTGACGGATAACTACGCTGAAATGAGCACGCTGGCGGCAAAACGTGTCGCGCAGGCGCTGGAGCGTAAACCGGATTTAGTGATGGCGCTGCCCACCGGCGGCACGCCAATCGGCTTATTACAAGAGATGAGCCGCATGGCTCGCGACAACGAAGCGGATTTTTCGCGGGCGTATTCGTTCAATATTGATGAATACATCCCGCTGACCAAAGACGATCCACAGAGCTATTACTGGTTCCTGGAAAATTACTTTTACCAGCATGCCAACCTGCCTGTTGAAAACCGCTTTGTGCCCGATGTGCTGGCCGCCGATCTGGCGGTTGAATGCGCCCGCTATGAACGCATGATTCAGGATCACGGCAATTTCGATCTCGCGGTCCTCGGTATCGGCCATGACGGACATATCGGTTTTAACGAACCCCACAGTACACACAGCCCGGTGTGCCACGTTATCGATCTGAATGACGAGACCATCGAAGCCAACGCCCGTTTCTTCGAACGCCGTGAAGATGTGCCACGCCAGGCCATTACCCTTGGCATGGGGACTATCCTCAAAAGCAAAGAGATTGTGTTGATTGCCAACGGCGAGTCAAAAGCGCACGTCATGAAACAGCTCTATGAATGCACGGCAATTGACCCGCTTTTCCCGGCATCTTTTTTGTTATTGCATCCCGATGTCACCATTATCTGTGACCGGGAAGCCGCTTCACTTATTCCTTCTCTGAGGTGACACCATGATCATCCAAAGCGAGCGTGTCTGGCTTTCCGGCGGCTTTTATCCGGCAACGATTCACATTGAGAATGGCCGTATCAGCAATGTCGCCATGGGCCTGTCTGACAACGCCAACCTCGATTTTGCTAAGCGCCGTATTATCCCCGGCCTTATCGACAGCCACGCTCACGGCGGATGGGATTACGATACCAACGAGAATAATCCCGAAGGCTTGCGCCGCTGGGCGGCTAATCTCCCGGCAGAAGGGGTAACGGCTTTTTGCCCCACCACGGTGACAGACGAAGATGCCACGCTGATCTCTGCGCTGGAGAATATTTCCCGCGTGATGGATGAAGGTTATGCGGGCGCGGAGATCCTCGGGATTCATTTCGAAGGTCCGTTTCTGTGCCAGAAATACCGTGGCGCGCAGCCAGAAAAACAAATTCGCCCGGCCAGCGTGGTGGAGTTCCAGGCTTTCGAAAAAGCGGCGCGTAATCGCATTGTCGCCATTACCCTGGCGCCAGAACACGATAAAGGCCTCTCCCTGACCCGTTACTGCGCGCAAAGGGGGATAGCCGTCAATATGGGCCATTCCGATGCCTCGTTTGAGCAGGTGCTGGAAGCCGTCGCAAACGGTGCGAAGAACGTTACCCACGTCTATAACGGCATGGCGAAATATGTGAATCGCGAACCTGGGCTTCTTGGTGCGGCTTTTCGCCTGGACGGACTGTATGGGGAAGTGATCGCCGATGGTATCTTCGTGAGCCTTGTCTCTGCCTCCCACCTGTACCGGGTGAAGAATGACGATGAAGTTATTATGATCAGCGACTCCATGAAATCGAAGGGATGTCCACCAGGACGTTACATGTTTGGCGGCGAACCAATGATTTTAGGCGAAGATGGCGCCACACGACGCGAGAATGGCGTGCTGGTCGGCAGCGCGCTGCATCTGAATCGCGGTTTATACAATATGGTCGAAGGCGCGATGGTGCCGTTTGGCGCAGCGCTGAAATCCTGCACGATCAACCCGGCTCGGCTGCTGGGGCTTGACGGACACAAAGGAAAACTGCAACGCGGCTATGACGCCGATATTGTGGTGCTGGAGGATAACTATGATGTGCACACCACGTTCTGTTGTGGCGAGGTGGCGTATAGCGTCGCCGGATGATGCGCTCACCCGGCATTTACGCTGGCTTATACCGCCGGGCGTACACCCAGTGTGTGGCAGATGGCGTAGCTCATTTCCGCGCGGTTCAGGGTATAAAAGTGGAAGTCTTTAACCCCTTCGCGGCTGAGAATTTTTACCATGTCCATGGCGATGCTGGCGCCAACCAGCTTACGCGTTTCGGCATCGTCATCCAGTCCTTCAAACATTTGTGACATCCACGCCGGAATACGCACGTTGGTCATATCGGCAAATTTTTTCGCCTGTTTAAAGTTAGTGACTGGCAGGATCCCCGGAATAATTTCAACGTCAATGCCCGTCGACGCACAGCGGTCGCGGAAACGCAGATAGCTTTCTACGTCAAAGAAGAACTGGGTGATGGCACGGTTAGCGCCCGCCTCAACCTTGCGTCTCAGATTAAGTAAATCTGCCTGTGCGCTTTTTGCTTCCGGATGCACTTCCGGGTAAGCAGCAACGGAGATATCAAAATCCGCCACCTCTTTAAGCAAGGTCACCAGGTCGGCAGCATACATATCCGGCTTGCCGCTACCCGGTGGCAGATCGCCACGCAGCGCCACGATATGGCGAATACCGTTGTCCCAATAATCTTTTGCGATAGCACGCAGTTCATCACGGGTTGCATCGATACAGGTCAGGTGCGGTACTGCTTCCAGGCCGGTACGATCTTTAATGCCTTTGATGATGCTGTGGGTGCGGTCGCGCTCGCCGGAGTTGGCACCGTAGGTGACGGAGACAAATTTCGGCTTGAGGCTGCTCAGACGATCAATGGAGTTCCACAAGGTCTGTTCCATTTCACTGGTGCGCGGCGGAAAAAATTCAAATGAAACATTAATCTGACCGTGCACTTCAGCCAGGCTCTGATTCAGGGCTTCCCGCTGGTTGGCGTGAAAAAAGCTCATACCTTACCTCATCAATCGCGTGTTGTTATTTATTGCGCTACGAACATCTATCCGTTTAGACGTCCAGATGTAAAAATGACGGAAAAGCGGACGGGCGTCAACAGGAAAATCATCATAATGCGTGAGGAATGTTCAGCGAAGATGAAAAAAGTTCATGGCGGTCAGGGTGAGTGCGCGCTGATGCCCTCACCCAACCCTCTCACACAGCGAGAGGGAGAAAACCTACGGACTACAGCAACTGCGCCAGGCGGTTGATATCCGACTGAATTGCGCCGGCAGTGACATCACGACCGGCTCCCGGCCCACGGATCACCAGCGGGTTATCGCGATACCAGCGGCTTTCGATGGCAAACACATTGTCGCAAGGCAGCAGTGCCGCCAGCGGATGTTCCGGACGCACCGCTTCCACACCCACACGCGCTTTGCCGTTGGCATCAAAACGCGCCACATAACGCAGCACCAGTCCCATCTCGCGAGCGGCTTCCAGACGCTGTGTCATTTGCTCATTCAGCTCATCGCCATTCTCAAAGAAGTGGTCGATAGACTCTTCTTCACAGCTCGTCGGCACCAGGGACTCCACGCGCACGTGGTCTGGCTCGATGTCATAGCCTGCCTCACGCGCCAGAATGACCAGCTTACGCATCACATCTTTACCGGAGAGATCGACGCGCGGGTCGGGCTCGGTCAATCCCTGCTGCCAGGCCTGATCGACCAGGTCGGTAAACGGCACGGTGCCATCAAATTGCAGGAACAACCAGGAAAGCGTACCGGAGAAGATACCACTGATGGCCAGAATACTGTCGCCGCTGTCGATAAGATCGCGCACCGTATGGTTTACTGGCAACCCAGCCCCAACGGTGGCGTTATACAACCAGCGACGTCCGGTTTTTTCAAATGCGTCGTGGATCTGGCGGTACTTATTACTGCTGCTGGCACCCGCCAGTTTATTGGCGCTGATCACATGGAAACCGTGGCTGGCGAAATCCAGATACTGGTCGGCAAGCTGTGGGCTCGCGGTGACATCCAGCACCACCAGATCATCGTACGGATGCGCACGCATCCACAGAAATAGCGCCTCTTCCTCCTGCTCGACCGCCTCATCATTGAAGAAGGCCAGCGCCCGGCTGGCGTCGAGACCATCGTAATTCAACAAGCTGCGGCGGCTATCCACCACCCCTGCGAGAACAAATTCGAACCCGGTACGGGCAGACAGCGCGCTCTGTTCGCGGGCAAACAGTTCCAGCCAGCGAGAACCAATATTGCCTTTACCAAACAACATCAGGCCAATGCGTTTTTCCGCGCGGAACAGTGACTGATGCAGCCCCTGAATCAGACTTTCCGTTGGCCCTACGCGCAGCACGGCAACAAGGCTGATCCCCTCATCTGACTGCCAGACGAATTCCACGGCCTGACCTTTCAATTGTTGCCAGAAACGGTGGCTGTGCAACGGATTACGGCAAACGCCCGCCCCGACCAGCGCCACCAGCGCCAGCCCCTGACGTAAACGCAACTCGCCCGGCAGACCGGCTTCGTCGAGCAGTTTAAAGACGCTATCCACCACTTCCGAGGTGTAGCAGAGTTGCAGCAAATTACGGTCAGCGTGCGCGCCTGTCGCCAGCGGACGAACCTGAGCGCGCTTGAGGATCACCTCAATATCACGTTGAGCCAGTTTGAAATCTTGCCCGGCAGGGACCTGAAACTCGATCAGACAGACATCATCATGACTGGTGACGATGCGGGCACCCGTGCCAGATGCCAGTACGCGCTCAATACGCGTGGAACCCTGCTCCGGGTTATAGCTACAACGCAACTGCAAATCGATATTACTGCCGGATACCGGCTGTAAGGTTCGGGCGTGCAGTACAGGTGCTGCCAGACGGGCCAGCTCGCTGGCTTCATCCAGACGCAGCAGAGGCAGCAGGCAGGCATCTTTCACTTTACGCGGGTCGGCGCTGTACACCCCGGCCACGTCGCTCCAGATCGTCACGCGGGTAACACCGGCTAATGCGCCAATTTGCGTTGCCGAGTAGTCAGAACCATTACGCCCCAACAGTACGGTTTCGCCCGCCTCGTTACGGCTGATAAAGCCCGTCACAACGATACGTTTATCCGGATGCTGCGCCAGCAGTTGCTGGAACAGCGGCCAGGAGGCGCCTTCGTTGACCTGCGGCTGTGCCGCGCGTTCCGCGCGCAGAAACTCGCGCGCATCAAGCCATGCCGACGCTTGACCTTGCTGATTCAGTACGGCAGACATCAGACGCGCAGACCACACTTCCCCATGCCCCACCACTTCGGCGTAGACCGCATCGGTAATGCCACCGTCCAGCAACCCGGCCAGGCGCTCGAGGTCACGAATAAACTCGCTAATCAGGCCATCAGCCACCTCCGGTGACAACAACCCGGAAATCAGCTCGCTCTGGTAACGACGTAACGACTGTTGAACCTGATGCGCAGAGAGACGATCGGTCTGGCTCAATTTAAGCCAGTTAATCAACTGGTTAGTGGTACTGCCTGCTGCCGAAACGACCATCAAATCGCCCGGTTGCGAATATTCCGCCATGATCCCCGCGACGCGCAGGTAACATTTCACATCAGCCAGACTGCTCCCACCAAACTTATGCAGTTGACGAACCTTCGCCCCTGCCTGCGCATTCACACTCATGTTTATCCCTCAGCTGCGACCCGGAAGCCATTTTCCAGGTCGGCAATCAAATCTTCGCCATCTTCAATGCCGGTTGAGATACGCAGTAACGTCTCTGAAATCCCGGCGGCAGCACGTGCTTCCGGCGCCATGCCCGCGTGTGTCATGGTGGCAGCGTGGGAAATTAAACTTTCAACCCCACCTAAAGATTCCGCCAGCGTAAATAATGACAAACCGCTTAAGAAGCGACGCAGTGTTTGCTCATCACCATCCAGTTCGAAACTCAACATTGCGCCAAAGCCTTTCTGCTGGCGCGCAGCAATCTCATGTCCCTGATTTTCCGGCAGCGATGGGTGATAAAGTTTTTTCACCAGCGGCTGCTTTTTCAGAAACTCAACGATCGCCTGGGCGTTACGCTGCGCCACTTCCATACGTGGAGACAGTGTTCGCAGGCCACGCAACAGCAGGTAGCTGTCGAAGGCGCTACCGGTGACGCCGATATTATTCGCCCACCATGCCAGTTCTGTGACAGTTTCCGGGTCTTTGGCAATCACCACGCCCGCGACAACATCTGAGTGGCCATTCAAGTATTTAGTACATGAATGCAATACCAAATCAGCGCCCAACGCCAGCGGGTTTTGCAACGCCGGACTCAGGAAAGTGTTATCCACCACGCTGACCGCACCTGCCTCACGCGCGAGCTGACAGATTTTCGCAATATCCACGACGCGCAACAATGGGTTGCTCGGACTTTCCACCAGCACTAGCTTTGGTTTTTGCGCCAGCGCCGATTTTAATGCCTGCTCATCATTCTGATCGACAAACAAAACCTTATAGCAGCCGCGTTTTGCCAGACTGTCGAAGAGGCGGTAGCTGCCACCATAGCAGTCATGCGGCGCAACCAGCAGGTCGCCCGGTTTCAGGAAAACCGTGGTCACCAGATGAATCGCCGACATACCGGTGTTGGTCATCACGGCACCCGCACCGCCCTCCAGCTCTGCCAGGGCACGCTGCACGACATCGCGCGTC
This sequence comes from Citrobacter sp. BDA59-3, assembly GCF_015167655.1. NCBI lineage: Bacteria > Pseudomonadati > Pseudomonadota > Gammaproteobacteria > Enterobacterales > Enterobacteriaceae > Citrobacter > Citrobacter sp. BDA59-3. The sequence goes on along the minus strand of NZ_CP063427.1, from coordinate 111,895 downwards.
GGGTTACCGCGGCGTGAATAGTCATGGGCTCGAGGCTCATTAAATCCGGTGAAATTATAGGTGCTGGAGAGGTGGATGGGCGGAACAACGCAACCGTACTGCTCGTCATCGTTCAATCCGCTACGCACTGCGATGGTGGCCTGTTTACGCGTCATGGTGAAGGCTTCCTGGCTTAATGGATGAAAAGTCAGGCACCAGAGTAAACATAAGAATAATAGACGTCAATACATCTGGACATCTAAACTTCTTTGCGTATAGATTGAGCAAAATCGCAATAGCCGTTAAAATTATATGCTTTAGTGAAGTGACGCAGAGCGATACACCGTGTCACGGTACTGACTCTACGGTAAACTACGCGAGATTATGGTCCGGGCGCTGCATTGATCAGGTTCAGACCTTTTATTAATGACTGAGAGGATTAAAGGTATCTCATGGCTGAATGGAGCGGCGAATATATCAGCCCGTACGCTGAGCACGGTAAGAAGAGTGAACAGGTAAAAAAAATTACGGTTTCCATTCCTCTGAAGGTGTTAAAAATCCTCACCGATGAGCGCACCCGTCGTCAGGTTAACAACCTGCGTCATGCCACCAACAGCGAACTGCTGTGTGAGGCATTCCTGCATGCGTTTACCGGCCAACCTTTGCCCAACGATGAAGACCTGCGTAAAGAGCGCAGCGATGAAATCCCGGAGGAGGCAAAAGTAATTATGCGCGAATTGGGTATCGACCCCGATACGTGGGAGTACTGATTTAAAAAGGCGGCTCATGGATTGAATCGCCTTTTTTGTCTCGAACAAGGATGTAAATCATGACAAAGAAGTTTGTCCTCTTGCTGCTCGCGGTGATGGTTTTCCCGGTTCTGGCTTATGAACCGCAGACGGGCGATATCATCTTTCAGATGTCTCGCTCGTCGCAAAGTAAAGCTATCCAGCAAGCCACTCATTCGCGCTTTAGCCACACTGCTACGGCATACTGAATATCTGCAGCCAGGGAGTTGGAAAGCGCAGGAATGACGTTGGATACGTCGCTTACGTTAACGGCGGGAAGCGTTATACGCGCAGTGGGGAACCACAGAGCATGCCTGAATGTGCACTGCTATCCCCAGTAATGGAGCAGAGATAAACAAAAAGGCAGAAGAAATCTTCTGCCTTTTTGTTTATCTGTCTGTTGCGCTGGCTGAATCAGAAGCGGGTCACTTCCGGGTGAACCTCTGCCAGAGAAGTGAAGTAAGACACAACGACATTTTTGAGTGCATTCAGCATATTCATTTTCCTTTCACGCGTTGTTGATAACCTCTTTCGCAGTGAAAAGCATATGCCTGTTTACCCTTATCGGCAATGTTTTTGTGATGTTCATCACAAAAACATTGCTCAAATGATCACCTATATGACTGAGGCGTGAGATTGCGCTTCACGTGCCTTTTGGCGATTGATATAGCCAATATCGTTGTTGCCCCATAGCTGGTCATAAGGCATACCCGCCAGCATTTCCACTGTCTTACGCGCTTGTGGGGTGATGGATTCCGGCGTCAGGCGGCCCGCACTACGCATTTTTGCCGTCTCTTCGCGCAGAACGCTGTGCGTGGACAAGTTCAGGCGGAAGCGCAACGACACCAGGAAACCGATCGACAGCACCAGCACGGTACCGATACTCAGAATCATCAGGATGGTATGGCTCACTCCCGGCACCTGCGTGCTCAGCCCGGAAACAAAACCGGACATCTGCATCACAATACCCACCAGCATCACGGCGCCAGCCTGAGAGGCTTTACGCGTTAACGTCATGATCCCGGCAAAGATGCCCTCGCGACGCTGACCTGTCACCACCTCGTCCACATCGGCGATATAGGTATAGATATTCCACGGAATATAGTTGATGCCGCCACGCCCTAACCCGGCAATACCAGAAATAAACAACAGCAGCGACATGTTATCGCTCTGTCCGGCCAACGACAGCAGGGCAAACGAAACCGCAGCCAGACCAAACAGCACCACGACAATACGGTAAGACGGCGCAGCGCCGAAACGAATACAGAGCGGGATCATCCCCATGACTGCGATAAATTGCAGAATCGCCATGGTTCCCATCAGGCTGGAGGCCAGGGTCGGGCTCTGCATCAACACAAACACCACATAGTAGGTGAAGACCGCGTTGAAGACGTCCTGGGCAATATACCCGCCAAGATACATGCCCAGATGCTGACGAAAAATACGGATACGGAAGGTGGAACTCAGCTCAATGATCAGACGACTCAGGCTTTGCCCAAGCGTCAGTTTCGGTTTCGCCGCTTCCGCTTCTTCATCACGCGGACGCTCCCAGGTAAAGGTCCACACCAGCGTCAGGACGATCGCGCAAATCACCGCAAACACGATACTGGCATAGAAGAAGGAGACGGCATTATCTTTGCCGAAATGGCTTAACAGAATGCCCGGCAGGAATGCGGCCAGAATGGCGGAAAGCTGCGCCAGCGCGATACGCGCCCCGGAAAACTTGGTTTTCTGTTTGAAGTCATCGGTCATCTCCGGTACCAGCGTTTCGTAAGGCACCAGAATCATGGTATACACCACATCAAACAGCAGGTACGTGAATAAATAGTACCAGTAGTTCATGTGGCCAACCCACATCAACGTATAGGAAAATACGCAGGGAATACCGAGCAGAATAAAGAATTTACGACGGCCAAAGCGTTTACCGAACCAGGTATTGCCAAAGTTATCGGTCAGATAACCCATCAGCGGGCTGACAACGGCATCCAGCACCCTGGCCATGGCGAAAATGAAGGTCGCCTCAATCGGCGTTAAGCCGCAAAACGTTGTATAAAAATAAAGTAACCATGCGGCGGTCAGTGCTGTTGTTCCCGCGCCCAGAAAATCTCCGGAGCCGTACGCCAGATAATTCACTAAACCAATTTTGCGTGTAGACATTGTTTAACCCAATCCTTAGCGAAATATAAAATTTCGACTTAAAAATTGCGAGCGGATACGGCGGCAATATATATTGCCGCCGTATTATTCAGACACAGAAAGAAAGGTAATTAGAAGTTATAACCGATACCGACGCGATAACGCGTCTGGCGATCATCTGTCGTTGCCGTTTTATAACCAGAAGACACATTACCTACTTCAACAAATGGCACCCAGGAACCAAATTTATAGGCAATACGGCCGTTATATTCATAATCACGCTTGGTATTGTTATAAAGATTTTCAGCTTCAGCAAATTTATAAATACCGTTTAGCTCAAACATCCAGTTCCCGGTATTATAACCAATCCATACTTCCGGGCGGTTAACGCGACGGTCATCACGACCTTCTGCGTTACGACGAGTGTACTCGAAACGGTAACGGAAGGCGGTCCACCAGTTGTCGTTGATATTATACTGAACACGCACGAACGGCTTATAAATGGTTTGGTTCTCGTCCGTTTCGATTGCAATACCAGGCAACCAGACCAGGTTGCTCCAGGTAAACTGGTAGTTGGCTGTATACTCAATCCCGTTCGTTTCCATATTATTTAGCGGCTTTTTCGCATCCGCATCATCAGAACGGGAAATACCTTCTAAGGCTACCCCAAAGCCGCTGGCAAAACGCTGTGACATATATACACGATCATAGTTACGCCCGTCATCGTAATATTCATGACGATAGTCTACGTAACCCGCATGGGCTGTTCCTGCCAGTACCGGCAGTAATAACAACGCATATTTCAACCTCATGGAAATTCCTCTTTGACGTAAATTTCAATAAAAGAAAAGCGTGTAGCTATGGATTCGCAGGCCAGCGTAACGAGTGAAAGACAGCTACAAATTAAAAATGTCCTAATAACGTGAGGAATTGTATTTTAGTGTAAATGTACATACCTTTGAGTTTTTGCCAGCATTCCGTTTAAGTGGCAAAAAAGCAAAGATATGTCGGCTTAATGTCACCAACTGAAACATTAGGTTTTTAAAAAAGAAACAGCGTGCCAAATCAAAAGAACTGACGTTGCGAAAAACTGCGGCAGGGGATCAAGAGCAAGGGGTGTTACACTGAAGGGCGCGGAATTCAGGGACAAAAAAAGCGCCTTGCGGCGCTTTTTTCATCTGGCAACTTATTTGCTGCCCGGGATGCTGAAGCGTTTGTTGAAACGCTCAACACGACCACCGGTATCAACAACACGTTGTTTACCAGTAAAGAACGGGTGGCATTTGCCGCACACGTCCAGGTTCAGGTCGTGACCCACGGTAGAATGGGTTTTGATCACATTACCGCAAGAACAGGTTGCAGTAATAGCTACATAATTCGGGTGAATACCTTTTTTCATGGGAAACCTCAGTTTAAGGCCGCGTCGCTCTTCCAGCCCTAACGCCAGACACCACGCGAGTTAATGTATTAGTGGATCTCTGGTACGTGAATACGCACCAAAGGCGGCGAATCATACAGAAATTAACCAACGTATGCAAACTGATCCGCGCCCCACCTTTAACAATGTGTATACTATCCCGCCAGTTTTCAAGCCAGGATCCTGAGATGCCCGTCGCCCATGTAGCGCTACCCGTACCGTTGCCCCGCACCTTTGACTACCTGCTTCCCGATAGCATGGTCGCCAGCGCGGGCTGCCGGGTACGCGTGCCCTTTGGCACCCAGCAACGGGTGGGGATTGTGGTCTCCGTCGGTGAGACCAGCGAATTGCCCCTCAATGAGCTCAAAAGCGTGCTTGAAGTGCTGGACAGCGATCCTGTCTTTTCCGTCCCGGTTTGGCGGCTTCTGCTCTGGGCGGCGGATTATTATCACCACGCCATTGGCGATGTGCTTTTCAACGCAATTCCTGTACCGCTACGCCAGGGTAAACCCGCCACTGCCGCAGTACAGTGGTTCTGGTTCGCCACCGAGCAAGGGCAGGCGGTCGACCTTAATAGCCTTAAACGTTCGCCAAAGCAGCAACAGGCGCTGGCAGCCCTGCGCCAGGGGCGCATCTGGCGGCATCAGGTTGCTGAGCTTGAGTTCAATGACGCCGCGCTACAAGCACTGCGTACTAAGGGGCTGGCAGAGCTAAACAGTGAGGAGCCCGCGCATCATGACTGGCGGCATGGCTTTTCCGTCTGCGGCGAGCGTCTGCGTCTTAACACTGAACAGGCAACTGCGGTAGGGGCAATTCACAGCGCGGCGGACCAGTTCTCGGCCTGGCTGCTGGCGGGTGTAACCGGTTCTGGCAAAACAGAAGTCTATCTCAGCGTGCTGGAAAATGTGCTGGCGCAGGGAAAACAGGCGCTGGTGATGGTGCCGGAAATCGGCCTGACGCCGCAGACCATCGCCCGTTTTCGCGAACGCTTTTCTGCCCCGGTCGAAGTACTGCATTCCGGACTAAATGACAGTGAACGCCTGTCAGCCTGGTTAAAAGCTAAAAACGGCGAAGCGGCGATTGTCATTGGTACACGTTCCTCACTGTTCACCCCGTTTAAAAATTTGGGCGTTATCGTGATCGATGAAGAACACGACAGCTCTTATAAACAACAGGAAGGCTGGCGCTACCATGCGCGCGACCTGGCCGTCTATCGCGCCCACAGCGAGCAGATTCCAATTATACTCGGCTCGGCGACGCCCGCCCTGGAGACGCTCCACAACGTGCGGGCGCGGAAATATAAGATGCTGCGCCTGACGCGCCGCGCCGGCAACGCCCGCCCCGCCATGCAGCATGTTCTGGACCTGAAAGGCCAGGCGCTACAGGCAGGACTCTCCCCTGCTCTTGTAAATCGTATGCGCCAGCACTTGCAGGCAGGCAATCAGGTCATCTTGTTCCTGAACCGTCGAGGCTTCGCGCCGGCACTGCTGTGCCATGATTGTGGCTGGATTGCCGAGTGTCCGCGCTGCGATCATTACTACACGTTACACCAGGCCCAGCAGCATCTACGCTGCCACCATTGCGACAGCCAGCGCCAGGTGCCACGTCAATGCCCTTCCTGCGGCTCAACCCATCTGATGCCGGTTGGACTGGGTACAGAACAACTGGAGCAGGCCCTTGCCCCGCTTTTTCCTGGGGTGCCGCTGTCGCGTATTGACCGGGACACCACCAGCCGTAAAGGCGCGCTCGAGCAACACCTGGCGGAAGTACATCGCGGCGGCGCGCGTATTCTTATCGGCACGCAGATGCTGGCGAAAGGGCACCATTTCCCGGATGTCACGCTGGTTGCCCTGCTGGATGTCGACGGCGCGCTCTTCTCCGCTGACTTCCGCGCCGCTGAACGCTTTGCGCAGCTTTATACCCAGGTCTCCGGGCGTGCCGGGCGCGCGGGGAAACAGGGTGAAGTGGTACTGCAAACCCACCATCCGGACCACCCTTTATTGCAGACGCTTCTGCATAAAGGCTACGACACCTTCGCGGAGCAGGCACTGGCGGAACGTCAGACGCTCCAGCTTCCCCCCTGGACCAGCCATGTGCTCATCCGTGCGGAAGATCATAACAACCAACAGGCGCCGCTGTTCCTGCAACAGCTAAAAAATCTGCTGCAATCCAGCCCGCTGGCAGACCAGCACCTCTGGGTGCTTGGTCCGGTTCCGGCACTGGCTCCCAAACGCGCCGGGCGCTGGCGCTGGCAGCTCCTGCTACAACATCCTTCCCGCGTGCGCCTGCAACAAATTGTCAGCGGCACGCTTACGCTTATCAACACCTTACCAGAAGCCCGCAAAGTGAAGTGGGTGCTGGATGTGGACCCTATTGAGGGCTAAGGTTGCGAGGCACCTCGAAAAATTCAACTTTCATCACATTTTTAATGAAAATTCTGTAACCGATTAGATTAACTATCTGATAAAAATGTGTCTGCGCCTGCGCCGCGCATGCGAGGAGAAGAAGGTGAAGACCAGGAATCAGGTTGCAGCCGCGACCATGAAAGATGTTGCCGTTAAAGCGAAGGTATCCACGGCAACGGTGTCCCGTGCGTTAATGAACCCGGATAAAGTGTCGCAGGCTACCCGCAATCGGGTTGAGCAGGCGGCAATGGAAGTGGGTTATTTGCCGCAGTCGATGGGACGTAACGTTAAACGTAATGAATCCCGGACGATCCTGGTGATTGTGCCGGATATTTGCGATCCGTTTTTTAGTGAAATTATCCGTGGCATCGAAGTCACTGCCGCAGAAAAGGGCTATCTGGTATTGATCGGCGATTGTGCTCATCAGAATCAGCAAGAAAAAACCTTTATCGATTTAATCATCACTAAGCAGATAGATGGCATGTTGCTGCTCGGTTCACGCTTGCCTTTTGATGCCAGCATCGAAGAACAACGTAACCTGCCGCCAATGGTGATGGCGAATGAATTTGCCCCGGAACTGGAACTGCCCACAGTACATATCGACAACCTGACCGCCGCCTTCAATGCCGTGAATTACCTGCGCGAACAGGGGCATCAATACATTGGTTGCATCGCCGGTCCGGAAGAGATGCCGCTGTGCCACTATCGCCTGCAGGGCTATGTACAGGCGCTGCGTCGCTCTGGCATTGCCGTGGACCCGCACTATATTGCCCGTGGCGACTTTACCTTTGCCGCTGGTAGCGAGGCGCTGGAACGGTTACTCTCGCTGCCGAAGCCGCCCACTGCGGTATTCTGTCATAGCGACGTCATGGCGCTCGGCGCATTGTCTTATGCGAAGCGTCGTGGTCTGAAAGTGCCGAATGATTTGTCTATTATTGGTTTCGATAACATCTCGCTGGCGGAATTCTGCGATCCTCCGCTCACCACCGTTGCCCAGCCGCGTTTCGATATCGGTCGCGAAGCAATGCTGTTACTACTTGAACAGTTACAAGGGCATACGGTAAGCAGCGGCTCCCGATTACTGGATTGCGAATTGGTCATTCGTGGGTCAACTAAGGCGTTGACTTAACGTAAATGCGTTATCGGAATCCCTCTTCTGGTCAAAAGCCCGTCGCTTAAGTAACATGACGGGCTGACAAACGAAATAAATACAGCGAAACGATAGTGGCACAACGAGATTATGTACGCCGCAGCCAGTCGGCTCCTTCGCGGCAAAAAAAGAGTAGCTCAAGGAAGAAGCAACGTAGCGTATCCGCTGTCTCGCCCGCAATGGTCGCGATTGCCGCCGCAGTACTGGTAGCTTTTATCGGTGGCCTGTACTTTATTACCCACCACAAGAAAGAAGAATCTGAAACGCTGCAAAGCCAGAAAGTTGCAGGCAATGGTCTGCCGCCAAAACCGGAAGAGCGCTGGCGTTACATTAAAGAGCTGGAAAGTCGTCAGCCAGGCGTACGTGCGCCTACCGAGCCATCTGCGGGTGGTGAAGTGGAAAAACCGGAGCAACTGACCAATGAGCAACGTCAGTTACTGGCGCAAATGCAGGCGGATATGCGCCAGCAGCCTACCCAGTTAAACGAAGTGCCGTGGAACGAGCAGACGCAGGAGCAGCGCCAGCAAACGCTGCAACGCCAGCGTCAGGCGCAGCAACAGGTACAGCAGCAGATGCAACAACAGCAGTGGAGCAACGTGCAGGTTGAGCAACCGACACGGACGCCGCCACGGGTGACAGAGCAACCACGCACGGCGCAAACCGCGCCGGTGCAGGCACCGAAACAAACGCCTCAGCAAAGGCCATCTGCCGCCAGCCAGCAGCCGTACCAGGACTTGCTGCAAACGCCAGCACATACCACGGCGGCCGCGCCGAAAACGCAGCAGGCCGCTCCGGTGACGCATGAAGAAGCACCGAAGCAAACGGCCGAGAAAAAAGACGAACGCCGCTGGATGGTACAGTGTGGTTCGTTCAAAGGTGCTGACCAGGCAGAGACCGTTCGTGCCCAGCTCGCCTTTGAAGGATTTGACTCTCGCATCACCAGCAATAACGGCTGGAATCGCGTGGTTATCGGTCCGGTTAAAGGCAAAGATAACGCAGACGGCACCATTAGCCGTCTGAAACTGGCCGGCCACACAAACTGCATCCGTCTCGCCGCCGGGGGTTGAAACCCCCAAAATCTCCCCCATCTATACTTGCATTCTGCCCCGTATCACTACGGGGCTTGTATTCTGCATTCGTAACCAGGGGGTCTGCTCGTGACAACAATAGTAAGCGTACGCCGTAACGGCCATGTCGTTATCGCTGGTGATGGCCAGGCGACACTGGGCAACACCGTTATGAAAGGCAACGTGAAGAAAGTTCGCCGTCTGTATAACGACAAAGTCATCGCAGGCTTTGCCGGGGGCACGGCTGATGCCTTCACCTTGTTTGAACTCTTTGAACGTAAGCTGGAAATGCACCAGGGCCATCTGGTCAAAGCGGCGGTGGAACTGGCCAAAGACTGGCGTACCGATCGCATGCTGCGCAAGCTGGAAGCGTTACTGGCCGTGGCCGATGAAACGGCTTCACTGATCATCACCGGTAACGGTGACGTTGTGCAGCCAGAAAATGACCTGATTGCCATTGGCTCTGGCGGCCCATATGCCCAGGCGGCTGCCCGTGCGCTGCTGGAAAACACCGACCTCAGCGCGCGCGATATCGCCGAAAAAGCGCTGAACATCGCCGGTGATATCTGCATCTACACTAACCACTTCCACACCATCGAAGAATTGACCACCAAGGCGTAAGGATTCCTCATGTCTGAAATGACCCCACGCGAAATTGTCAGCGAACTGGACAAACATATTATCGGTCAGGATGCGGCGAAGCGTTCCGTGGCGATTGCCCTGCGTAACCGCTGGCGTCGTATGCAGCTTGATGAAGAGCTGCGCCATGAAGTGACCCCGAAAAACATTCTGATGATCGGGCCGACCGGTGTCGGTAAAACCGAAATTGCCCGCCGTCTGGCGAAACTGGCAAACGCGCCGTTTATCAAAGTTGAAGCAACCAAATTCACCGAAGTGGGTTATGTCGGTAAAGAAGTGGATTCCATTATCCGCGATCTTACCGATGCCGCCGTGAAAATGGTCCGCATGCAGTCCATCGAGAAAAACCGCTATCGCGCCGAAGAGATGGCGGAAGAGCGTATTCTGGACGTACTGATCCCCCCGGCAAAAAACAACTGGGGCCAGCCGGAAACCGTTGCTGAGCCGTCTGCTGCACGTCAGTCTTTCCGCAAAAAACTGCGTGAAGGCCAGCTCGACGACAAAGAAATTGAAATTAATCTGGCCGCGTCACCGATGGGCGTAGAGATCATGGCGCCTCCGGGAATGGAAGAGATGACCAGCCAACTCCAGTCCATGTTTCAGAATCTGGGCGGGCAAAAACAGAAGCCGCGTAAGCTGAAAATCAAAGATGCAATGAAACTGCTGATTGAAGAAGAAGCGGCGAAGCTGGTGAATCCGGAAGAGCTGAAACAAGATGCAATCGACGCGGTTGAGCAGCACGGTATCGTCTTCATCGACGAAATCGACAAAATCTGTAAGCGCGGCGGTAACACATCCGGCCCGGATGTTTCCCGCGAAGGTGTTCAGCGCGACCTGCTGCCGCTGGTAGAGGGTTGTACCGTTTCCACCAAGCACGGCATGGTGAAAACTGACCACATCCTGTTTATTGCCTCCGGCGCATTCCAGGTGGCCAGCCCGTCTGACCTGATCCCGGAACTGCAGGGTCGTCTGCCTATTCGCGTTGAACTGAAAGCGCTGACCACGCAAGACTTTGAACGCATTCTGACCGAGCCAAACGCATCGGTTACCGTGCAGTACAAAGCATTGATGGCAACAGAAGGCGTCAATATCGATTTCACTGACGACGGGATTAAACGCATCGCGCAAGCGGCCTGGCAGGTGAACGAGACCACCGAAAACATCGGTGCGCGCCGTCTGCACACCGTTCTGGAACGTCTCATGGAAGATATTTCCTATGACGCCAGCGACCTGAATGGCGAAACTATCATCATCGACGCCGACTATGTGAGTAAGCACCTTGATGCTTTAGTGGCAGATGAAGATCTGAGCCGTTTTATCTTATAATCGCAGCCACAACGTTTTCATCATTTCCGATGGGGGCTTATGCCCCCATTTTTTATTACTGGCTGGTGACTATGACTGACGCACAACCTTTGAGCCGCACCCAGGCCTGGCTGGAAAGCCTGCGCCCAAAAACACTGCCGCTGGCGTTTGCCGCTATCGTGGTAGGGACGACGCTGGCCTGGTGGCAGGGTTTCTTCGATCCGCTGGTTGCCATACTGGCATTAAGCACCGCCGGATTGCTGCAAATCCTTTCCAATCTCGCCAACGACTATGGCGATGCGGTCAAAGGCAGCGATAAACCCGACCGTATTGGTCCGTTGCGCGGTATGCAAAAAGGGGCGATTTCGCTTGAGCAGATGAAGCGTGCGCTGATCATTGTCATTGTCCTGAGCTGCATTTCCGGCCTGCTGTTGCTGCTGGCCGCCTCACAAACCCTGACGGATTTCATCGGCTTTGTGGTGCTTGGCGCGCTGTCTATCATCGCCGCTATCACCTACACTATCGGCAAACGACCTTACGGCTATATCGGCCTTGGCGACGTTTCGGTACTGATCTTTTTTGGCTGGCTGAGCGTAATGGGAAGCTGGTATCTGCAAACGCATATGCTGATCCCTGCGATTATCTTACCCGCTACGGCGTGCGGCCTGCTGGCGACTGCGGTGCTGAATATCAACAACCTGCGTGATATCGACAGCGATCGCGCGAATGGCAAAATCACGCTCGTGGTGCGCTTAGGGCCGGTGAACGCACGCCGCTACCATGCGGGTCTGCTGGCCGGTGCCCTTCTCTGTCTGGCGTTGTTTAACCTGCTGTCACTGCATAGTGTATGGGGTTGGCTGTTCGTCCTTGCCGCGCCGTTGCTGTTAAAACAGGCGCGTTTTGTGATGCGTGAGCGGGATCCGAAAGCTATGCCGCCGATGCTCGAACGTACAGTAAAAGGGGCTTTACTGACTAACCTGTTGTTTGTGATTGGGATTATGCTGAGTCAGACGCATTTTTAACTGACAAAAGTCAATTAACAATTGATGATTTTGCCAACAATGCGTGATGCGCGATATACTGACAACTCTCGCAGCAACTGAACGTTAAGCCTATGAAATACGATACGTCTGAGCTCTGTGACATCTACCAGGAAGATGTCAACGTCGTGGAACCGCTGTTCTCCAATTTTGGTGGACGGTCGTCGTTCGGCGGTCAAATCATCACGGTGAAATGTTTCGAGGATAACGGGTTGCTGTACGATCTGCTCGAAGAAAATGGCCGTGGTCGTGTACTGCTGGTTGATGGCGGTGGTTCTGTGCGTCGTGCGTTAATTGATGCGGACCTGGCGCGCATCGCTCTGCAAAACGAGTGGGAAGGGATTGTGGTCTACGGCGCGGTGCGCCAGGTGGATGATCTGGAAGAACTGGACATTGGCATTCAGGCCATTGCCGCCATTCCGGTGGGTGCCGCTGGAGAAGGCATCGGCGAAAGCGACATTCGCGTCAATTTCGGCGGCGTGACCTTCTTTTCCGGCGACCATCTCTATGCCGATAATACCGGGATAATCCTGTCCGAAGATCCACTGGATATCGAGTGATCAAAAAAGGCACCGCAAGGTGCCTTTTTTATGCGCTGTACCGTTCTGGAAAAGAAAGCCAGAGCAGCTACGCGAAAGATTTCATGTTGTAGCAAGCCGGCAACTGAGCGAATCCCCGGGAACACAGAAACGACGCGCCAGGGGAAAGTGAGCGCAGCCAACGCCGCTACGGCACGAAAGATGACGCGTAATCAGACTTCTTCCATACGGCCCAGCAATGCCTGCAGACGTTCCTGCCAGCCATGCTGCTGTTCTTTCAACTGGTTGTTTTCACGGGCCAGTTCTTCGCGATCATGCTGCGCGGACTGTACTTCCTGGGACAGACTGTTGTTCTTCTCTTTCAGCTCTTCGATTTCCATCTGCAGCAGCGTGATGGTATCAATCGCCTGCTGTACTTTCGCTTCCAGCTTCTCGAATACTTCTAATGACATCGTCATACCTCTCCTGAATTGCAAGGCGTTGATGGGTATATACCACTCGGGTAAATCCGCGTTCCGTGAACGGCGACGCCTTAATGTATTTAGCGCACGGTCTTAGTACCCGATTGTATGAAGCCCTTTAGCCCCTGTCCAGCGACAACCCGCGCAGATCGCGCTTTGCAACACTTTTCAGCCTAAACCTGGTGCATTTGCGGTCCGCTTCAATAAATTGTTAAATTGAGGGTTACAAAAATGATTCAGCTCACACTTCTCCCTCCTTCGCAAACGCGCCTCATCGCGCGAAAACGCTCATTTTATTGACGCAGTACACACATTTTGATTTCGATATTTCTCGTTTTTGCTCGTTAACGATAAATTAACAGTATGTCTACACGGCATCTTGGAGTCTTCTCCCTCCATGCAAACTATAACCATTAAACTCTTTGCAGGATCCGATTATGAGTCAAACCTCAACCTTAAAAGGTCAGTGCATCGCCGAGTTTCTCGGCACCGGGTTGTTGATTTTCTTCGGTGTGGGCTGCGTTGCGGCACTTAAAGTAGCAGGTGCCAGCTTCGGACAGTGGGAAATCAGTATCATTTGGGGTCTGGGCGTGGCGATGGCCATCTACCTGACCGCAGGGGTTTCCGGCGCACACCTTAACCCGGCTGTGACCATTGCATTGTGGCTGTTTGCCTGCTTCGACGGGCGCAAAGTTGTACCCTTTATTGCTTCTCAATTTGCTGGCGCATTCTGCGCGGCCGCACTTGTTTACGGGCTTTATTACAATCTTTTCTTCGATTTCGAACAAACTCACCATATGGTGCGTGGCAGCGTCGAAAGCCTCGATCTGGCAGGCATCTTTTCAACCTACCCTAACCCGCACATCAATTTCTTCCAGGCCTTTGCTGTTGAGATGGTGATTACCGCGGTTCTGATGGGCGTCATCATGGCGCTGGGCGACGATGGCAACGGGATCCCGCGTGGCCCGCTTGCTCCGCTGCTGATTGGCCTGCTGATTGCTGTTATTGGTGCCTCTATGGGTCCGCTGACCGGGTTTGCGATGAATCCTGCTCGTGATATCGGACCGAAAGCGTTCGCCTGGCTGGCTGGCTGGGGCAATGTCGCCTTTACCGGTGGGAAAGATATTCCTTACTTTCTCGTACCGCTGTTTGGGCCTATTGTCGGCGCATCACTGGGTGCCTTCGGTTATCGTAAACTGATTGGCCGTAATTTACCGTGTGACGTTTGTGCTGTGGAAGATGACAAAAACGCCACCACAACTTCACAACAAAAAGCTCCGCTGTAATGTGACTACGGGACATAAATCATGACTGAAAAGAAATATATCGTTGCGCTGGACCAGGGTACCACCAGCTCCCGCGCCGTCGTAATGGATCATGACGCCAACATCATCAGCGTTTCGCAGCGCGAATTCGAACAAATTTATCCTAAGCCAGGCTGGGTTGAGCATGACCCAATGGAAATCTGGGCAACGCAAAGCTCCACGCTGGTAGAAGTGCTGGCTAAAGCGGATATCAATTCAGATGAAATCGCCGCGATTGGTATCACCAACCAACGTGAAACGACCATCGTCTGGGAGCGCGAAACCGGTAAACCTATTTATAACGCCATTGTCTGGCAGTGCCGTCGTACATCAGAAATCTGTGAGCAGCTCAAACGTGATGGCATGGAAGAGTACGTGCGTAACGCAACAGGTCTGGTGGTTGACCCGTATTTCTCCGGCACCAAAGTGAAGTGGATTCTCGATCATGTTGAAGGCTCTCGCGAACGTGCGAAGCGTGGCGAGCTGCTGTTCGGTACCGTCGATACCTGGCTTATCTGGAAAATGACCCAGGGCCGTGTACACGTAACTGACTACACCAACGCCTCCCGTACCATGCTGTTCAACATCAATACCCTGGAGTGGGACGACAAAATGCTGGATGCGCTGGATATCCCGCGCGCCATGCTGCCGGAAGTGCGTAAATCGTCTGAAGTCTATGGCCAGACCAACATCGGTGGTAAAGGCGGTACACGTATTCCTATCGCCGGGATCGCCGGTGACCAACAGGCAGCGCTGTTCGGTCAGTTGTGCGTCAAAGAAGGGATGGCGAAGAACACCTACGGCACTGGATGCTTTATGCTGATGAACACTGGCGAAAAAGCGGTGAAATCAGAAAATGGTCTGCTGACGACCATCGCATGCGGACCGACTGGCGAAGTGAATTACGCGCTGGAAGGTGCGGTATTCATGGCAGGTGCGTCAATCCAGTGGCTTCGCGACGAGATGAAACTGATCAGCGATGCGTTTGATTCGGAATATTTCGCTACCAAAGTGAAAGACACCAACGGCGTCTATGTAGTGCCTGCCTTTACCGGCCTGGGCGCACCGTACTGGGACCCGTATGCACGTGGCGCGATTTTCGGTCTGACCCGTGGCGTAAACTCAAACCACATCATTCGCGCAACGCTGGAATCTATTGCCTACCAGACGCGTGATGTACTGGAAGCCATGCAGGCTGACTCCGGCATTCGTCTGCACGCCCTGCGTGTGGATGGCGGTGCGGTAGCCAACAATTTCCTGATGCAGTTCCAGTCGGACATTCTGGGCACCCGCGTGGAGCGTCCGGAAGTGCGTGAAGTTACGGCGCTGGGCGCAGCTTACCTGGCGGGTCTTGCAGTTGGCTTCTGGCAAAACCTGGACGAACTGCAGGAAAAAGCGGTCATTGAGCGCGAATTCCGTCCGGGCATCGAAACCACCGAACGTAACTACCGTTACGAGGGCTGGAAAAAAGCGGTGAAACGCGCGCTGGCATGGGAAGAGCGCGACGAGTAATCTCCCCCTACCCTCTCCCTTTAGGGGGAGAGGGCAAAAACCTGCCCCGCACGCTCGCTCACCTTCTGCCCCAAAATTCACGCTGGTTCGTCCCTCTTTCCTTTGGAGAGAGAGCCAGGGCGAGAGGACCAGACCGCGCCCGGACCTGCTCTGTGTGTTAAACTTCGCGCAATTTCTTTCACTTCACGAGTTTGCTATGAGACGAGAACTTGCCATTGAATTTTCCCGCGTGACCGAAGCAGCGGCGCTGGCTGGCTATAAGTGGCTGGGTCGCGGCGACAAGAATACCGCCGACGGTGCTGCCGTTCACGCCATGCGCATCATGCTTAACCAGGTCAATATCGCCGGGACCATTGTGATTGGCGAAGGGGAAATCGACGAAGCCCCAATGCTCTATATCGGTGAAAAAGTCGGTACCGGTAAAGGCGACGCAGTGGATATAGCCGTTGACCCAATTGAAGGCACCCGCATGACCGCCATGGGTCAGGCTAACGCCCTGGCAGTACTGGCTGTGGGTGATCAAGGCTGCTTCCTCAATGCGCCGGATATGTACATGGAAAAACTGATTGTCGGCCCTGGCGCGAAAGGCACTATCGACCTGAACCTGCCACTTGCCGATAACCTGCGTAATGTTGCTCATGCGCTCGGTAAACCGCTCAGTGAGCTGACGGTGACGATTCTGGCCAAACCTCGCCACGACGCCACCATCGCTGAAATGCAGAAGCTTGGTGTCCGCGTTTTCGCTATTCCGGATGGCGACGTTGCGGCCTCCATTCTGACCTGTATGCCGGACAGTGAAGTCGATGTTCTCTACGGTATTGGCGGTGCGCCGGAAGGTGTCGTCTCAGCCGCCGTCATCCGCGCGCTCGATGGCGATATGAATGGCCGCTTGCTGGCACGTCATCACGTGAAAGGCGACAACGAAGAGAACCGTCGTATCGGGGAAATTGAACTGGCACGCTGCCAGGCGATGGGCATTGAGGCCGATAAAGTACTGCGCCTGGATGAAATGGCACGCAGCGATAACGTGATTTTTTCCGCAACCGGAATTACCAAAGGCGACCTGCTGGACGGCATTAGCCGTAAAGGCAATATCGCTACCACCGAAACCCTGCTGATTCGCGGGAAATCGCGCACCATTCGCCGTATCAAGTCCATTCACTACCTGGATCGCAAAGATCCGGACGTGCAGACGCACATTCTGTAAGATTATTTATCAGGGAGAGCTTTCCGGCCCATCCGGGCTGGAAATCCTTCCCATTCACGACGAAGATAAGGCAATGATTCTGAACAGGAGAAAATCATGGCCGACTGGGTTACAGGAAAAGTCGTAAAAGTCGAGTTCTGGACCGACGCATTGTTCAGCCTGACCGTTCATGCCCCCGTTCATCCCTTCACTGCCGGGCAATTTGCCAAACTGGGCCTCGAAATCGATGGCGAACGGGTACAGCGTGCCTACTCCTACGTCAACGCCCCAGGCAGCCCCGACCTGGAATTTTATCTGGTTACCGTCCCTGAGGGCAAACTCAGCCCGCGCCTGGCTGCCTTACAGCCCGACGATGAGGTATTGATTGTCAGCGAGGCGGCAGGCTTCTTTGTTCTTGAAGAGGTACCGGACTGTGACACGCTGTGGATGCTGGCGACCGGGACCGCGATTGGGCCTTATTTGTCTATCCTGCAGGAAGGAAAGGACCTGGATCGCTTCAAAAATCTGGTGCTGGTGCATGCGGTGCGTTATGCCGCGGATTTAAGCTATCTGCCGCTGATGCTCGAACTGCAGAAACGCTATGAAGGCAAATTGCGGATTCAAACGGTGGTCAGCCGGGAAACCGTGCCCGGATCGCTCACGGGACGTGTCCCTGCGCTGATTGAGAACGGCGCACTGGAAGCGGCGGTGGGATTGCCGATGAACAGCGACACCAGCCACGTCATGCTCTGCGGCAACCCGCAGATGGTGCGCGACACCCAGCAGTTACTGAAAGAGACCCGGCAGATGGCGAAACACCTGCGCCGCCGCCCGGGCCACATTACCGCCGAACACTACTGGTGATCAGCGGAACTGTACTTCAAGCGTATCTTTGCCGAACTTGTTCTCGCCCTGGGTGCCAATAAACGCGCCCAGGTCGATGAGCATTGTCACCATAATCAGCACCGGCACGAAGCGGCCAACAACCCATTGCCATGTACCGCCAAGTATCTCCCAGTGCCCTGCCAGCAGCATCCAGGCAAGAATAAATAACAACGACCAACTGCCAGACTTATTGCGGTCATGCAGTCGTTTCACAATCACACACGCGGTTGGCCAGAGCAGGCAAACCAGCATAAACGCGGCATTTTGGCTGGCCAGAAGTTCAAAACTGACCGCGTAAAACAACGCCGCCATCGCCAGCACCCAGATAACGGTCCAGATCCAGAAATCACGACGACCAATGCGGCCTTTAAATGAGAACAACCACTGCTGAATACCCATGTAAGGTTCCTTTAATTGTAGTGCTGCGTAGTTTACCCTGGTCGCGTGAGTTTTTGACAAGCCAGACTGTTATCGTTTTAATCGTGAGCAAAGAGAAGTGAGGACGATGTTAATGAAAACCTGGTGGCTCCTGTTTACGGTGCTCTTCATCAACCACTATGCCATCGCAGAGGATACGCTACCTGCGGCGGCCGCCCCGTATCTGCTGCCGGGTGCTCCCACCTTCGAACAATCCATCAGCCAGTTCAGGGAAAAATTCAACGAAGATAATCCCGACCTGCAGCTCAATGAATTTCGCGCTGTCGATTCGCGTGGTGATACTGAACGCCTGACCCGCGCCGCGACCAAAATTAACGACAACCTGTATGCCTCCACGGCGCTGGAACGCGGCACGTTGAAAATTAAATCCATGCAGATGACCTGGCTACCGGTCCGGGGGCCAGAGCAAAAGGCGGCCAAAGCGAAA
This sequence comes from Citrobacter sp. BDA59-3, assembly GCF_015167655.1. Taxonomy (NCBI): domain Bacteria; kingdom Pseudomonadati; phylum Pseudomonadota; class Gammaproteobacteria; order Enterobacterales; family Enterobacteriaceae; genus Citrobacter; species Citrobacter sp. BDA59-3. Next base: position 93,217 of record NZ_CP063427.1, on the reverse strand, counting down.
GCCCAGGAGTATATGGCGGCATTGATTCGCGCGTTTTCACCGACGCTGACCAAAGCGCAAAGTCTGCAAAAGCTGCAAAAATTACTGAACAACGGCAAAAACAAGCTCTGGTATGCCGAAACGGAAGGGGCTATCCGTTATGTTGTAGCAGATGACGGCGAAAAGGGGCTGACCTTCGCTGTTGAACCGATTAAGCTGGCGCTATCTGAAAGCCTGGAAGGCGACAATAAATGACAAAAAGCAAAGCCTTTCCCATGACGAATCTCTATACTGTTTCACAGACCAAACTGCCCTGACGGGCAGACATCTTACTTAAATTCGCTCTTATAGCGTGGAGAATTCAAATGCGACATCCTTTAGTGATGGGTAACTGGAAACTGAACGGCAGCCGCCACATGGTAAACGAACTGGTAGCTAACCTGCGTAAAGAGCTGGCTGGCGTGACAGGCTGTGGCGTTGCTATCGCTCCGCCGGCTATGTACCTGGATCTGGCTAAGCAAGCCGCTGCAGGCAGCCACATCATTCTGGGCGCTCAGAACGTCGACGTTAACCTGTCTGGCGCATTCACCGGCGAAACCTCCGCTGAAATGCTCAAAGATATCGGCGCGCAGTACATCATTATCGGCCACTCCGAGCGTCGTACTTACCACGCAGAATCTGACGAACTCATTGCTAAAAAATTCGCCGTTCTGAAAGAACAAGGTCTGATCCCGGTTCTGTGCATCGGTGAAACCGAAGCAGAAAACGAAGCGGGCAAAACCGAAGAAGTGTGTGCGCGTCAGATCGACGCAGTTCTGAAAACTCAGGGCGCAGCGGCATTCGAAGGCGCAGTCATCGCTTACGAACCAGTATGGGCAATCGGCACCGGCAAATCCGCGACGCCGGCTCAGGCTCAGGCGGTTCACAAATTCATCCGTGACCACATTGCTAAAGCAGACGCGAAAGTAGCTGAGCAGGTTATCATCCAGTACGGCGGTTCCGTTAACGCGGCTAACGCGGCTGAGCTGTTCACCCAGCCGGATATCGACGGCGCGCTGGTTGGCGGTGCATCCCTGAAGGCTGACGCTTTCGCGGTGATCGTTAAAGCGGCAGAAGCAGCAAAAGCGTAATTCGCTTGTCCCTGTGAGCACTCACTGCCTGTTAAGGCGGGGAAATGTTCACGTTATCTCTCCCCTCAGGGGGAGAGATACGCTGTTTACCAGGTTACCGCCCCGGCTTTATCGATGCGGGCATCCAGAATCTATGCAGGTTATTGTCCTAACTGGGTCGTATAGTTACTTTCCACCCAGCGATACCCGTCTCCCTCACGCTTTACATGGCCAAACCCCGGAAAAGAAATATGTGCGGCGGCGACCCAATACCCCTGCTCCGCAGCCTGTTTGAGCACACGCTCCCGCGTTTTAATGGCCTGCTGGCGGTTGACGTCAAAGTGTATTGCCACGTGCGGATCGGGCATTTGTACCGCTTTGGCGTGGATAATATCGCCCCATAAAACCAGTGTCTGACCTTCACTTTCCACACGATACAGTACGCTGCCCGGCGTATGACCCGCGGTAGGTTCCGCACGGATCCCCTCCATAAGAGCTGCAGGCGCCTGGAATGTTTTTAGCCGCCCGGCATTGATGACCGGACGAAGCGTCTTCTCACTTTCAGCAAAAGTGTGTGCTTCACCTGGCTCCACCTTATTGACGTTTGACGGGTTAAGCCAGAAGTCGACATCGCGTTTGTCCACATACACGTCAGCATTCGCAAAGGCAGGTTTGCCGGCACGTGACACACCGCCAGAGTGATCGGCATGAATATGGGTCAGTAATACATCATTAATGGATTCAGCCGGATACCCTGCTGCGGCAAGGTTTTCCAGCAGATGCCCACCCTGACTACCGAACAGCTCACCGGCGCCGGTATCCACTAAAATACGTTTTTTGCCATCGTCGATGACATAGGCGTTAATCGAGGTTTCTGCCTGCGGCGTCATTGCTTCGCCAGCCATCGCCTGGCGTAATTTTTCCGGTGAGATGTTCGTCAGCAGTTTATTCAGGGGGACCGTCACCGTGCCGTCGGATACGGCGGTAACCCGCAGCTTGCCCAGTTTCATGCGATAGTAACCGGGAGCCTGTTCATCCAGCGCACTCGTCTGCCCGGCGGCCAGAAGCTGGCTGGAAAAGAGAAGTGTCGCCATCAGCGCCAGTATCATTTTCATAAAATTGCCTCATCACAGTGTCATTTGACCGTGCTCAGCAGTATCCTCAGCAAACCAGTATCACTCAAATTGATTAATATAATGTTCACTATCAGAGAAAATGATTTTCATCGTATCGATCTGAATTTGTTGACGGTACTGTTTGTCCTGCAGCGGGAAGGCAGCGTGTCACGTACCGCTGAAAAACTGCATCTGGGGCAACCGGCGGTCAGTAATGCGCTGGCCAGGTTGCGTGACATGTTCGACGATCCCCTCTTTGTGCGTACCGCAGGAGGCATGGTACCGACGCCGCGTGCTGAAGCGCTTATTGCCTCAATCGGCCCCCTGATGGAACAGATGCAGTATGTTCTTTTTCAACCACCGTCATTTATCCCGGCGAAGGCAAGCCATGTGTTTCGTCTGGGGATGAGCGACTGGGTGGAGCGCTGGCTGATGCCGGAATTACAGGCATACATGACGAGCGAAGCGCCGGGAATCACCTTGCAGGTGGCAGCCAGCGATCCGTTCCGGGATGGTGAGCAAGTGATCCAAAGGGAGATAGACCTGGCGATTTCGGTTGGTCAGAGCACCGCCGCCACGTTGAGGCGTGAACATCTCCGTTCACTCAACTTTTGTACGTTCTGGCACCCCGATCAGCTTTCGCTGGAAGCACCGCTGACGGTAAATGATTACGTGGAGCATGACCACGTACTGGTTTCCTATCGCGGTGCGGCATGGAGCGCCGTCGACGAACAGTTAGCATTGCAGGGGAAATCACGAAGGGTGCGTTACGTTACGCCGCATTTTTCTTCTCTGCCGCCGCTGCTGAAACGCATACCCGCTTTAGCGACCGTCCCCTCCGGGCTGGCTGCCGACTGGATTTCCCATTACGGTTTACGCTGTAGCCCCGTTCCGGTTGAGACGCCGGAAATTGCCCTCTCGCTGCTGTGGCATAAATGCTGTGATAACGATATGCCGCTGAACTGGCTAAGAACGGTATTACACAAGGTCATAAACGCACTGCCGTAATTCACCTCGTCTTTGTACAGACTTGGTAGCCCCCCACAAAGGCCAGTGTGAGGGGCAGATCGCGCCAGAACTACAATTTCCCCAGCACACTAAACCACGCATAATCCAGCGGCAGCAGCACCAGATACGTTGCCACCGCCAGGGCAATACACAACAACATCCCCGCCCGCGCCGGCACTTTGCCTAATGCCATGGCCACTACGATCGGTGACGCCTGATACGGCAGCAGTGGTGTGGAATAGCCCAACACCTGAATCATAATCACCGACAGTAGCGGGAAGCCCGTTGCATCGGAAAAACTCTGCGCCAGCGTGGTGAAAAGCGCAGGTACACCATTCGCCGTCATAATGAAGTTGAGCGCGGTCGTGGTGCCGGTGAGCGCCAGGAAGCTGGTAAAAGGATGGGCCGGATCCAGCGGCATGATGTGCAGCAGCGCATTCCCTACCGCCGCCCCAATCCCCGTTTGCGTGACCGTAATGGCCAGCCCAAGGATCCCGGCGACATAAATACAGGTGCGGATATTTACCCCACTGGAAAACTCATCACCATTAATAAACCCAACGCGCGGCAGCAGAGTAATACAGGCGGCAGCCAGCCCCGTCCAGGCCGGGCCAATGCCGTGCCAGCTCTCCGTGACCCACATCGTTAAGACCACCGCCAGCAGCCAGGCAAGGCGCTTCTCCTCCGGGCTCATGGGTTCCGGTGGCGTAAGGTCTTTTGGCGCATGCGGCTGCCCGGGGAAAAGCCAGCAGATAAGCCCAATCAGGATGAGGCCTTTCAGAATGCCCAGCACCGGCGTATGCAGCAGCAGATACGGCAGATAGTTGAGATGAATACCGTAGGATCCTTCCGCCGCCCCGCTCATCACCAGATTGGGCACATTGGCGGGTAAAATCGTCGCCGACAACTGGAAGGTGCCAAACCCCACCGCCAGCGCAAGGCCATACCAGGAGCGCGTCCCTTCGTTGATGCCCGCACGCGCCGCCATCGCCGCCACAATTGGCATCAGCAGAGCAATACGTCCCATGTTTGACGGCATAACAAACGCCAGCGCATAGCTCAGCAATACAACGCTTGCGACCATTTGCAACCACGAATCGGTTAGCCTGGCCGACAGCGCCCGCGCGGCCCGGTCGGCCAGGCCCGTTTTCCGAATGGCGACCCCCAGGACAAAACCGCTAAATACCAGCCAGAAAGCGGAGGAGGCAAAACCGCCGAAAATGACATCCGGCGGCGCAATCTTCGCCACCATCGCGGCGGCAAAAAACAGCAGCGCCGTGATGAATTCCGGCAGCAACGAGGTAGCCCACAGCACGATAGTGAGACCAATAATAATGGAAGGCAGAAACAGAGGGTGAATAAACCAGAGCGACATACCTGTCTCCTGTAGAATTTGTCGGCAAGTCTACGGCGACAGGCTTGCCTGGTAAACGCCAAATCTGGTGGGGCTATTTCAGTATATTACATTGATGATCCTGAATTTCCTCGGCGGAACCACGGTTAAAGACGAGCAGATTACGCTCCGTTGCCAACAGCACAAAGGAGCCATCAGCCTGCTGTACCATCGCCATGCCGTAGCGCCCCATATGTTCACGCGCTGTCGGCACCTCTTCCGCCAGCATTAAGAACGGGCTTCGCTGTACCAGTTCGGCTTCCGTCACGCGGCGCGCCAGATAAGGATGCCCAAGAATGCCGCCCGGAAAGGCCAGCCACTGACTGCTGATACGCGAGGCTTGCTGATCAAGCTTCACACGCACGTCTTCGCGCAGGCAAGAAATATGGATATGGAAATGGTTCTGGGTACGTCCGACGCGAGAGTTAATTGTCAGCGACAGGGCATTATCCGGGAGTGGGGTTCCCCGCGTTTTACCCAGCACGCCGCGCGATTGCCAGGCCTGCCACAGAAAATTGGGTGTGTGGGATTTTAATAACAGCGGGCTTTCAATACCGTTGATACGGTATGTTGGCATCAGCAGATACTGTAATGGCCCGTTGCGGTCTTTAAGCAACACGTAACCACTGTCGAGATTGACCTGCGCACAGGGCGTGGGTAGATGGTTGTTCCGCTGATTCGGCACACACTGCTCAAGCACGATATGACGCAATACGTCCCGTTTACTGCTGTTCCACCAGTATTCGCCACCCACCACGGCCGCAGCCACCGCAATCAACAACGCTATGCCAAACAGGCGCACTGTTTTCATCGATCTCTCCTTACAGGGAGGAACAGGAAGCATAGCGCAGAGATCGGTTGGGATAAAACGAAAACGGCCCTGTTAAGGGCCGCTGGAAGAGTAAGGTTAGCGTTTGCTGATTTCGTCGAACTTGCCGCCGTTGGAGAAGTGCTCTTTCTGCGCTTTCGTCCAGCCGCCAAAGACATCGTCAATGGTGAACAATTTCAGTTTCGGGAATTCGTTTGCGTATTTTGCCGCCACGTCTTTGTCACGCGGACGGTAGAAGTTCTTCGCCGCTATCTCCTGCCCTTCCGGGGAGTAGAGATATTTCAGGTAAGCTTCTGCCACTTTCTGCGTGCCTTTCTTCTCGACAACTTTATCGACAACAGACACGGTTGGCTCCGCAAGAATGGATTCACTTGGCGTCACGATTTCAAACTTATCTTTGCCCAGCTCGTTCGTTGCCAGCAGCGCTTCGTTTTCCCAGGCAATCAGCACATCGCCGATACCACGTTCTACGAAGGTATTGGTCGCGCCGCGCGCACCGGAGTCCAGCACTTCGACGTTTTTATACAGCGCTTTCACGAACTCCTGCGCTTTAGCCTGATCGCCACCGTTCTGATGCAGGGCATAACCCCACGCAGCCAGGTAGTTCCAGCGTGCGCCGCCAGAGCTTTTCGGGTTCGGGGTAATGACCGACACGCCCGGTTTGATTAAATCATTCCAGTCATGAATCTGTTTTGGGTTGCCTTTACGTACCAGGAAAACGATGGTGGAGGTGTAAGGTGCGGAGTTATCCGGCAGGCGTTTGATCCAGTTTTTGTCGATGCTGCCACGCTCGGCAATCGCATCAACATCATACGCCAGCGCCAGGGTCACGACATCGGCATCAAGACCGTTGATAACCGAGGTTGCCTGTTTGCCTGAGCCGCCGTGTGACTGACGAATCGTGACGTTATCGCCCGTTTCCTGTTTCCAGTGGGCGCTGAACGCTTTGTTGTATTGCTCGTACAATTCGCGTGTTGGATCGTACGAAACGTTTAATAACTGAATATCCTTTGCCAGAACGCTGCCGGATGCCAGCAGCAAAGTTAACCCCACGCCCCATTTATTCATCGCCCACTCTCTCAGGTTATCTATTTTGATGTGCTCAGCCTGCCAGAAAGCAGACCAATGATTAAAGAATAAAAAAAGATTGGCTATAACTTTAGGAAATAACAGAAGGTAAAGAAACGCCCTCTCAGGGGAGGGCGTTTAAGGTAATCAGTACAGTTTCTTAGCGCAGTCCAGCCAGTCGCCTTTGAACGGACGCTTCATGTTCTCGATAGCGTCGATGATGTCATGATGAACCATCTTCTCGTTCTGGATACCGACACAACGGCCACCGTGGCCCTGTAGCAGCAGTTCAATTGCGTATGCGCCCATGCGGGAAGCGAGAATACGGTCGTAAGGAACCGGGGAACCGCCGCGTTGAATATGACCCAGAACGGTCGCACGGGTTTCGCGCTGCGTTTCGGCTTCGATATATTTTGCCAGTTCATCGATATCACAGATGTGCTCAGTGATCGCCACGATCGCGTGTTTTTTACCTTTCGCAATGCCCGCTTTGATTTCAGCGACCAGATCTTCGCGGCTGAATTCAACTTCCGGCAGAACGATAAATTCGCAACCACCAGCAATAGCCGCCGCCAGCGTCAGGTCGCCACAGTAGCGGCCCATCACTTCAACGATGGAAATACGCTGGTGAGAAGAAGAGGTGTCACGCAGACGGTCGATAGCTTCTACCACGGTATGCAGCGCGGTGAAGTAACCGATGGTATAGTCAGTACCGGCAACATCGTTGTCGATAGTGCCTGGCAGGCCGATGCATGGAAAGCCCATTTCTGTCAGACGTTTCGCCCCCATATAGGAACCGTCACCGCCGATAACGACCAGCGCATCAATGCCGCGCTTTTTCATGTTCTCAATAGCCACGGCGCGGACATGTTCTTCACGGAATTCCGGGAAACGGGCAGAACCAAGGAATGTACCGCCACGGTTAATCATGTCAGACACGCTATAGCGGTCGAGTTGAATCATGCGGTCTTCGTACAGGCCGAGATAACCATCGTAAATACCCGCTACTTCCAGACCTTCAGTCAATGCTGCACGGACCACGCCACGAATTGCTGCGTTCATGCCCGGCGCATCACCGCCACTTGTCAACACACCGATTTTCTTAATCATGACTACCTCTGAACTTAGGAATGCAAAAATAATGTTCTGTTGGCCAAAAAACTCCGCGAGGGAGTAAACATCTATGCTGCAATATTATATCAACTGCCGCTTGCTGAATTGATTCAGGTCAGACCATATGGCGGTAATTTATACACAAAAATCGGGTCTGACTCACTTCTTTTACAACGAAATACGACAGCCTTAATCCGCTTATCGTCCTTGAGGTACTACTGAGCAGGGATCCTGGTGAATAATCACATCCGATCCCGGAAAACGTTGGAGAATGGCCTGCTCCACATGTTCAGCCACAATATGCGCCTGAACCAGTGGAAGGTTATCGTCCATTTCCAAATGTATTTGAATAAAGCGGGTCGGCCCTGACTGCCGCGTGCGAAGATCGTGCGCGCCGCTTACGCCTGGCCAGGAAGTGACAATATCGAAAATTTCCTGCCGTTCGGCATCGGGTAATGCCCGATCCAGTAAAGACTGAACCGCGTCATAACCCATATGCAGCGCGCTGTACAAAATATATCCGCCAATCCCCAGTGCGAAGAGGGCATCCGCCCGATGCCAGCCGTACCATGACAGCCCCAGGGCGATGAGAATTGCACCGTTCATCATAACATCAGACTGATAATGAAGCATATCTGCCCGCACCGCCTGGCTTTGAGTTTTTCGCACAACCCAACGCTGAAAAGTGACGAGTATCACAGTACAGACCAACGCGATCACCGTCACCACAACCCCAATACCGGGCGCACGCATCGGTTCAGGGTTCGCCAGATGCTGAATACCGGTTAAAAACAGAAATAATGCTGAACCTGAAATAAACATGCTTTGTGCCAGCGCCGCCAGCGATTCTGCTTTCCCGTGTCCAAAAGTATGCTCGTCGTCCGCAGGCTGCAGTGAGTAGCGCACCACCAGCAAATTAGTCAGCGATGCGGCAATATCCACCAGCGAGTCCACCAGTGCGGCCAGGATACTAACCGACCCGGTGTACCACCATGCAAAAATTTTAATGACCAATAATGACGATGCCATGATCGTCGCAGCGATAGCTGCGCGACTGACCAGGCGCCCATAAGATTCAATCATAAATGCTCCCACGCTTTTCTGTGCGTAGTATAACGAAAGGCAACTCAATCGGAGGAAAATCAGGTGGCTGAATTCGGAGCAAAAAAAACCCCCTCATCATGAGGGGGAAGACAGGGATGGTGTCTATGGCAAGGAAAACAGGGTTCATTACTACTGACTACTGGGAACGCTGGGTGCTACTACTCAATACTCTCAACGGTGAACTTTGCTGCATCTGCGTCATTTCACGCAGTTGAATCATCCGTTGCTGATGTTTCTGGTTCAAAACCGCTTGCTGATCAGGAGTGAGCAGGTGATACATCTGGTTGCGGACTTTCGCCATTTCAACCTGACGACTTATCTGCTCCTGCGCCATTTTCTCGGCCTGAACGCGCACAGCGTTTTCATCAAAATTTTCTGCGGTGACAAGGCGATGCATTGTCTCCATTTCGCTAACATTAACAGGGGGCCTGTCGTGCCTTGCCTGCTGCATTAGATCTCGCATCTGTTGACGCTGATGTTCGGTTAAATGTATGCCGTCGAACATATGGCTCTGACTGGAACGCTGCGCGAATCCCTCAGTCGGGTGCCAGTTATCGCCTGTTACGACTTCAGCAGCCTGGCTAAAAGCACTTAGCGCCAGTGTTGAGGCCATGACGGCAGCGGTAACTTTGCGCATCATTTGCTCCCAAAAACTTTCTATGTCGCGAATCAACGATAATGAGTCTACGATTCAGGCTGCAAACATGCGTCAGGGGGTGTAAAACAACGTAAAGTCATGGATTAGCGAGCCTTGATGACGTAATTTCTGCCTCGGAGGTATTTAAACAATGAATAAAATTCTTTTAGTAGATGATGACCGAGAGCTTACATCCCTGTTAAAAGAGCTGCTCGACATGGAAGGTTTTAACGTACTGGTTGCCCACGACGGGGAACAGGCGCTCAACCTCCTTGATGACAGCATCGATTTGCTTTTGCTCGACGTCATGATGCCGAAGAAAAACGGTATTGATACCCTTAAAGAGCTACGCCAGACACACCAGACTCCCGTCATTATGTTGACTGCACGAGGCAGCGAACTGGATCGCGTACTCGGCCTTGAGCTGGGCGCGGACGACTATCTGCCAAAACCGTTTAACGACCGCGAACTGGTCGCGCGTATCCGTGCGATTTTGCGCCGTTCCCACTGGAGCGAACAGCAGCAAAATACGGACAACGGTTCGCCGACGCTGGAAGTCGACGGTCTGAGCCTCAACCCAGGTCGTCAGGAAGCCAGTTTCGATGGTCAATCGCTGGAGCTGACCGGTACCGAATTCACCCTGCTCTATCTGCTGGCACAGCATTTGGGCCAGGTGGTTTCCCGTGAACATTTAAGCCAGGAAGTGCTGGGTAAACGCTTAACGCCGTTTGACCGCGCGATTGATATGCACATCTCTAACCTGCGCCGTAAGTTACCGGACCGCAAAGATGGTCATCCGTGGTTTAAAACCTTACGAGGCCGGGGCTACTTGATGGTATCCGCTTCATGATAGGAAGTTTGACCGCCCGCATCTTCGCCATTTTCTGGTTAACGCTGGCACTGGTGCTGATGCTGGTCCTGATGGTTCCAAAGCTTGATTCCCGCCAGATGACGGAGTTGCTTGATAGCGAACAACGTCAGGGCGTGATGATTGAACAGCACGTTGAAGCGGAACTGGCCAATGATCCACCCAACGATTTGATGTGGTGGCGCAGGCTGTTTCGCGCAATCGACAAATGGGCCCCTCCGGGGCAACGTTTGTTGCTGGTGACCAGCGAAGGGCGCGTGATTGGCGCCGAACGCAATGAAATGCAGATTATCCGCAACTTTATTGGTCAGGCGGATAACTCAGATCACCCGCAAAAGAAAAAATATGGTCGGGTAGAGCTGGTAGGGCCTTTTTCCGTTCGCGACGGTGAGGACAATTACCAGCTCTATCTTATTCGACCTGCAAGTAGTTCTCAGTCTGACTTTATCAACCTGCTGTTTGACCGCCCTCTCCTGTTGCTGATTGTCACAATGCTTATCAGCTCGCCGCTGCTGCTGTGGCTGGCGTGGAGCCTGGCAAAACCCGCGCGTAAGCTGAAAAACGCGGCAGATGAAGTGGCACAGGGCAACTTGCGACAGCATCCTGAGCTGGAAGCCGGGCCGCAAGAATTCCTCGCTGCGGGCACCAGTTTTAACCAGATGGTCATGGCGCTGGAGCGCATGATGACCGCCCAGCAACGGCTCCTGTCCGATATTTCCCACGAACTACGGACACCGTTAACGCGGCTACAGCTCGGCACCGCGCTGTTGCGTCGTCGCAGCGGCGAGAGCAAAGAGCTGGAGCGTATCGAAACGGAAGCACAGCGACTGGACAGTATGATCAACGACCTGTTGGTCATGTCGCGTAATCAGCAGAAAAACGCGCTGGTCAGTGAAACGGTCAAAGCTAATCAGTTGTGGAATGAGGTGCTCGATAACGCCGCGTTCGAAGCGGAACAGATGGGTAAATCCCTGACGGTGAATTTCCCGCCTGGCCCGTGGCCGCTGTACGGCAACCCGAATGCACTGGAAAGCGCGCTGGAAAATATCGTGCGTAACGCCCTGCGTTATTCGCACACCAAAATTGAAGTGAGTTTCTCGGTCGATAAAGACGGCATCACCATTAACGTGGACGATGACGGCCCGGGCGTCAGCCCGGAGGACCGCGAGCAAATCTTCCGCCCGTTCTACCGTACCGATGAAGCGCGCGATCGCGCATCAGGCGGGACAGGTTTAGGGCTGGCAATTGTTGAAACCGCTATGCAGCAGCATCGCGGTTGGGTGAAAGCCGACGACAGCCCGCTCGGCGGTTTACGCTTGACGTTATGGATCCCGCTGTATAAACGCGCCTGAGCATTTCCCCTCGCCTTACCGGGCGGGGGGATACTGCTACTTACCCCGCAAACGCCGGGCGTTGTCTTCGATTTTCCCGCTACTTCGCCGATTTTGCATCGTCCTTGTCCAACTGGCCGAAAGCCCGGCGGCGGACATCAGCCGACGATATTGCTCATCATCAAACGGCATATGCCAGGCGATTGCAGCGGCATCGAGGACGCTCACATCGCTGTTACGTGATACCAGTTCCAGCGGCGCATCGGCGCTCACTTTACCGCCTGTAATAACCCGATAAAGCCAGCCAACACGCCCACTCGCCTGCATCTGCGAAGACATGTCGCTGATGGAGAAGTGAAAGTTAAGTTTGAAACAGGGCGAGCGCGGCTGCGTCACCTGAATGAGCGCATTTCCCCAACGAAAAATATCGCCAATAAAGACATTTCTTTCCGTCAACCCTTCGGTCGAGAGGTTCTCGCCAAATGCCGGGGCGAAGAAAAGCGCCGCCTGTTCGGGAAACGTCGTCTTCCAGTGAGCGTAGTGTTCGCGGGGATAATGACAAAGCGCCCGGTCCGGGCCGCCGTGGTAGGACGTCTCCGCCTGCTCATCACCGACTAACCCCAGATCCGTTAACATCAACTCTCCTTCCACCTGCAACTTGGCAATTGCGCTGGGTCTGCTGTCCTTATAATCCTTTATTTTTCCTGTAAAAACATTCACCGGATGCTGCATTTCCTCTCTCCCGGGCTCACCCATCATCGGCGTATTAGACCACACTTTTTAGCAATAAATCGTGCAGAAATGCGACACCGATACGCCTGCGTTTTATATGAACGTGCTATGAATTAACAGAAGTGAAACCAATTTCATATTCAAGGAGACAGTGACGTGAAATAAAATGAATTTTATGGCGTCTGGTGCCCGTCCATTACGCCCATGACACCTGCCGGTAAAATCGACCTGAACGGATTGGAACAGCATATTTCACGCCTGACCGACGCCAGAATTGACGTGGTGTTGCTGATGGGCAGTATCGGCGAATTTGCCTCTTTCACCCTTGATGAACGGCTCATGCTTATCCGCGAAGTGCGCGGTATGACTCCCGGCACCCTGGTCGCGAACGTTTCCTCGACATGCCTGAATGATGTGGAGTGGATGGCGGATGAAGCCTTCCGCACGGGCTACGATGCCGTTATGGTGCTGCCCCCTTATTACTATGGGCAAACGTCTGCACAACTGCTGAGCTACTTCCGCCACCTGGGGCAACGGCTGAGCGGCAAATGGTTTGCCTATAATTTCCCGGCCAGGACTGGCTGCGATCTGACGCCGGAAATCGTCGCCACCCTGGCAGCGGAATTCCCACACTTTGCTGGCATAAAAGACACGGTCGATTGCCAGTCGCATACGCGCAATATCATTCTGGCAACCGAGAAAATCCGTGATGATTTCGCCGTGCTGTCGGGGTATGACGAATACTTCATCCCCAATCTTCTCGCAGGCGGCGCGGGGGTTATCTCTGGCCTCAATAACGTAATGCCGGAACTGTTTGTCAGGGCCCGGGATGCGTGGAAGCAAAACGATTTGGCTACGCTACATGAAGCCCAACGCGAGACAGGCAAATTCATGTCGATTTACACGATTGGCGAGGATTTCGTTACCACTATCAAAACCGTAGTGGCACGGAAATTTGGCTATTGCGGTGCAACGTCCCGCAATTTTGGCGGCGAACTCACGCCAGCACAATGTGCGAAGGTTGATGAGGTTTTCGGTATCGGCCATTAAAAAACCGGCCTGAAAAGGCCGGTTTCTCTTTTAAACCGCAGCGCTATTTTACCGCACCGCGCAAATCTGCTACCGCAGCATGCCCTTTTACTTTTCGTGACCAGAGAGAAGTCAGAATTGGCACCAGAATAGAGGTCACAATCACCGATGTCGCCACCAGCGCGGTCGCGGCAGGCGCCATTGCTTTAAACTCTGGCACCATCTCGGCAATCAATACCGGTGTGGCCACCGCCGCACCGGCGGAGCTGGAGGCAGCAAGCCCAGCGGTACCGTCCCCGCCACCCAGGACTTTATCGGCAATAATCAATGGGATGCCGGTAATCACAATCACCGCCAGCCCAAGCAGAATTCCGAGCAGGCCGGTCTGGGCGATAACGCTGAGATCGATAGTGTTCCCAAGCGCAAAGGCAAAGAAGGGGATCAGCGTCTGCACCGCGCGGGTAAAAAATTCCCGTAATTCGGGGTCGAGGTTACCCAACCCGAAGCCAATCAGGAAGGGCAGCACCGCGCCGACAAATACGTGCGGTTCAAAAGAAGCGATACCCGCCGTTCCCAGAATCACCATCGTCATCAGCGGGCCAGACTCAAGGGACATCAACACAAACGCCCCGGCCTCTTCCTTGGTGCCGTACTGTTGCATGATGGAGGCGTACAGACCGCCATTGGTCATGTCCATCGAAGCCACCAGCGCCAGCGTCGACAGCCCGGCAAAGAAGCCCGCCTCTACACCGTGAGCAGGAATCAAATGCGAGGTTACCGCCGCAACCACCCAGGCCACCGCGATTTTGGTCACCACCAGCGTGCCCGACTTACGCAGCACCGTCCCGGTCGCGCTGAGCTTAATCGACGCGCCCATGCAGAAAAACCACACCGCCAGAATCGGTACGGTGCCGGTGATCATGCCATTCGTGAAGGAGCCAAAGTACTTCCCGGCCCCCGGTGAAAACGTATGGCACAGCGCCCCAAGAAACAGAGGAACCAGCATCATCCCACCCGGGATTTTTTCAATTGCACGTTTGATTTGCATATCGCCACCTGTAAAAACAGTGAGTTTTGTGCGCCATCACGCCCCTCTGAGCGGGCGTTTCCAGCGCTGATGGCAAAATGTTAGAGCGTCGTCACACTCAGAAAAGTGATCCCCCATACAAAATCAAAACAATATTTCATTTTTATTGGATATATGTTTCTTTTGATTTCAGGGACTGACCAACAGACATAAAAAAGCCCCCGCTGACGATGCCAGCAGGGGCCTGGTTTGCCCGTAAGAACGGGCTAAATGAAATTATTTCTTCGCAGCAAAACGTGCCGCCGCTTCATCCCAGTTCACCACGTTCCAGAACTCTTTGATGTAGTCCGGGCGGCGGTTCTGGAATTTCAGGTAGTAAGCGTGTTCCCACACGTCCAGCCCCACGATCGGGAAGCCGGATGCGCCGGAAATCGCTTCACCCATCAGCGGGGAGTCCTGGTTAGCAGTAGACACCACAGCCAGTTTGTCGCCTTTCAGCACCAGCCACGCCCAGCCAGAACCAAAGCGGGTAGCCGCTGCTTTTTCGAATTCAGCTTTGAAGTTGTCAACGGAACCGAAGTCACGTTCGATAGCCGCTTTCAGGTCGCCCTGCAGGGTGGTGCCTTTTTTCAGGCCTTTCCAGAAGAAGCTGTGGTTAGCATGGCCGCCCGCGTTGTTACGCAGTACGGTTTTTTTGTCAGCCGGCAGTTGGTCCAGTTTGGTGATCAGCTCTTCAGCAGACAGACTGGCGAATTCTGGCAGGCTTTCCAGCGCTGCGTTCGCATTGTTTACATAAGTCTGGTGGTGTTTAGTGTGATGGATTTCCATCGTCTGCTTGTCGAAATGAGGTTCAAGTGCATCGTACGCGTAAGGCAGGGATGGCAGTGTATAGCTCATACTAATCTCCATTATTGTCGGGCGGCAGGTATGTTAACGCCGCGTAATCAGTTGGTTCATTATAGTTAGTTAAATGATATTGAAAATGTTTATCAATGCCGTAGTTTTAATATGGTTATAACATTCTGTTATGAACCCGTGCCGACGAGAGGGATAGCGCAACGACGGACGAAAAAAATCGCCCAACACTACACACAAATGAAGTGACTGGTTAACTGGCCATCATAAAAACGGTGGAGCATCAAAGCGGGGGATCAGTGGCTGGCAATGGGCCGGTGTACGTGTCCTGTGTTATTGCAGAACAGGACCTTCCTAAGCCGCTTCGTTACGACGCTGTCGCCACTGGCTGGGCGTCATGCCGGTTTCGCGGGTAAAAACGACCGAGAAATAGTTACTGTCTTCAAAGCCGCAGCGCGTAGACACTTCACCAATCAGCAATTCCGTGTGCTGCAACAGATACTGTGCATGGCAAATACGCAACTGACGCAGGTAATTATTGATGGTCATTCCGGTTTGCGCGCGAAATTGTTGGCGCAGCGCACGCTCACTGCACTGCTCCTGATCGCAGAAACGCTCCAGCATGAAAGTGCGATTAAGGCTGCCCGTAAGCGCGGTAATCAACTTATCAAGCAGGGCTTCGCTATGGGTGGCGGCCAGGTTGTCGACCGCAAAACGATGGCGTGTGAGCGTCATCACCAGTTGGGCGAAGAGCACCTCGGCCATATTGTTTGCCAGCGCATCGGCTTTGGTGCTCTCTTGCTCCAGTTGTGTGATGACCTGTCTTGCCTGGGCCATGCCGGTGCTCCCCAGACGCCAGTGCGGCGTCCACTCTTCGCCGCTCAGCCCTGGAATATGCCCCGCCCAGTCGAGATTAAGGGTCAGACGGTCCGGACAGTAGATGATATTTTGCAGCACCAAATCGTTGACGGAGGCGTAGGAGTGTTTGTCTTCCGCGCGGATATAAAACAGATCGCCACGGGTAATGCGGTAGGGACGGTCATTGAGGATATGCAAACCGTTGCCGCGCCAGACCAGCACCAGTTCGCAAAACTCGTGAGTATGTTCGGCAAATACATTTTGCGGATAGCGGTCCGCCACCGCCACCGCCTGCCCCGCCCGGGGGAAAAAATCCGCTTTACGAAGAATTAACTGGCTTCCCACAACATCACCTCGGCCGAAGACAACCGATAACTATTAGCTGATTCTCGGCGAAAAATCGGTGATAGCCTTCTCGTTACCGCTATTGCAGTTGCACATCGCGCCCCTGGCGAATATCGCGCGGGGACCAGTCGAATTCCCGGCGAAAAAGGGTAGAAAAGTGGTTACTGTCGCCGAAACCGCAGCGAAAGGCGATATCGGTAACGCTATCATCGCTGTGGCGCAGCATATGGCGCGCCTTAATCAGACGCAGCCGGTTGAGATAACGCTGCGGCGTCAGGCCGGTATATT
This sequence comes from Citrobacter sp. BDA59-3, assembly GCF_015167655.1. Lineage (NCBI taxonomy): Bacteria > Pseudomonadati > Pseudomonadota > Gammaproteobacteria > Enterobacterales > Enterobacteriaceae > Citrobacter > Citrobacter sp. BDA59-3. The sequence continues at coordinate 76,529 of NZ_CP063427.1, read as the reverse complement.
GCTTTAGTTGACGGTGCAATGTGCGCAGCGACAGGGTGAACTGATCCGCCAGCGACTCCCAGCAGACCTCTTCGGCAAAGTGATCTTCAAGCCAGGAGATCAACTGATTGAGGCGCGCATCATTACTCATCGCTCCTTCCGCCAGGCTGCTTTTACGCAGCAGAACCAGCAACTGCATAAACAGGATTTCACGGTTGGCTGCGGTCGCCATGTCCATCTCCTCACCCACTGCTTCCATCTGGCCGATGATCTCACGTACCTGTTGCAGTACGCACTGGTTGACGCGCCAGTGCGACGGATAGTGCCCGTCTTGCTCCTGCGGCAGCAGCGCGTTCAACCCCGCCAGAAACGTAAACGCATCCGGCGAACGATAGAGCACATTGGTCAGGCACAGATTATCAGTATGTTCATATAGGTGTCTGTCGTGGTCGCGGACAAAGCAGACGGTTCCCCCACTGATGGTATAGGACTGCCCATTAAAAACATGGATGCCGGTACCGTGTTCAACAATCACAATTTCGTGAAAATCATGATGATGTTCAGGAAACGCAGCCTGTGGCAGACGCGGCTCAATAGCGACAGGCGTTGTGCCAGAAGGAAAGAAATCCACGCTGTGTAATACGGTCATGATTGCCTCACATACCAATGAGAAGTGTTCTCAAAATAGTAATTAAGCACGGCAATTCGCACCTTGAATTTTTGACCGCAAAACGGGTAAAGCCTGTCAGATTTTCAAGAAAGGGTCGGAAAGTTCAGGAATTGTCGCCCTGGTCACACCCCGCAAACCACACGGGTTTATCAGAAACTGTGAACTTCCTCACTTTCATCTTTGCTTTCTTGCCAGCCACTTCCAGGGGATGTCATTAACAAGAAGGTTACCGCGAGGTCCTTTTTTTAGACTGGGGGCAATAACTCTCACAAGGACCCCATCATGACATTTCGCCATTGTGTCGCCGTTGATTTAGGCGCCTCCAGCGGGCGTGTAATGCTGGCCTGCTACGCGACAGAACAGCGAACGCTCACGCTGCGTGAAGTTCATCGCTTCGCCAACTACCTGGAAAAAAACAACGGCTTCGACTGCTGGGATATCGATACCCTGGAAGATGAAATTCGCCTGGGTCTGGAAAAAGCCTGTGCGCAGGGTGTCACCATCGACAGTATCGGTATCGACACCTGGGGTGTGGATTATGTTTTGATCGACAAACAGGGTAAGCGTGTTGGCTTACCGGTCTCTTACCGCGACCATCGCACGGATGGCATCATGGCCACTGCCTTTGAACAGCCAGGCAAAGCCGATATTTACCGTCGCAGCGGCATTCAGTTTTTACCCTTTAACACGCTCTATCAGTTGCGCGCGCTGGCCCAGCAACAGCCGGAAATCGTGGCCGCTGCCGACCATGCGCTGCTGATACCCGACTATTTCAGTTTTCGTCTGACCGGCAATCTGAACTGGGAATATACCAACGCCACCACCACGCAACTGGTGAACATCGACAGCGATAACTGGGATACCACGCTGCTCAACTGGGCGGGCGTGCCCGCCTGCTGGTTCGGTACACCGACCCATCCGGGCAATGTAATTGGCCACTGGCAAAGCCCGCAGGGTACCGATATTCCGGTGGTTGCTGTCGCCAGCCACGATACCGCCAGCGCGGTCATCGCTTCACCGCTGAAAAATGCCAGTGCCGCCTATCTCTCTTCCGGTACCTGGTCACTGATGGGCTTTGAAAGTACCACGCCCTACACCAGCGACGAGGCGCTGGCCGCCAATATCACCAACGAGGGCGGGGCGGAAGGGCGCTATCGCGTGCTGAAAAACATCATGGGGCTGTGGCTGCTGCAACGCGTTCTGAAAGAGCGCGACATCACCGATTTACCCACCCTGATCGCCGGCGCTCTCGCACTGCCCTCCTGTCGTTTCGTGATTAATCCCAACGACGCGCGTTTTATCAATCCGCAAAACATGTGCGAAGAGATCCAGGCCGCCTGTCGGGAAAGCAACCAGCCGGTACCGCAGAGCGACGCCGAACTGGCCCGCTGCATTTTCGACAGCCTGGCGCTGCTGTATGCAGACATTCTCGGTGAACTGGCGGACCTGCGTGGTCAACCCTTTACCCAGTTGCATATCGTTGGCGGCGGCTGCCAGAACCAGCTCTTAAACCAGCTCTGTGCCGATGCCTGCGGCCTGCCCGTCATCGCGGGCCCGATTGAAGCCTCCACGCTGGGCAATATCGGCGTACAACTCATGACGCTGAACGAACTGAGCAGTGTCGACACTTTCCGTGACGTGGTTGCCGCGAGTTACACGCTGACCACCTTTACACCCAATCCTGACAATGAAATTGCCCGCAACGTCGTGCGGTTTCAGCAGAAACGACAGACAAAGGAGCTTTGCGCATGACCACTCAACTTGAACACGCCTGGGAACTCGCTAAACAGCGCTTTGCCGCTGTAGGCATTGATGTCGAAGAGGCCCTGCGCCAGCTCGACAGGCTGCCGGTTTCCATGCACTGCTGGCAGGGCGACGATGTCGCCGGTTTTGAAAACCCGGAAGGCGCCCTCACCGGCGGTATCCAGGCGACCGGCAACTATCCGGGCAAGGCACGCAACCCTCAGGAGTTGCGCGCCGATCTGGAGCAGGCCCTGAGCCTCATCCCCGGTCCGAAGCGCCTTAACTTGCACGCGATGTACCACGAAGCGGGTCCATCGGTCAGTCGCGACGCAATCAAGCCTGAGCACTTCAAAAACTGGGTTGAGTGGGCAAAAGCCAACAAACTGGGGCTGGATTTCAACCCGTCCTGTTTTTCACACCCGATGAGCGCAGACGGCTTCACCCTCTCTCACGCGAACGATGACATTCGCCAGTTCTGGATTGACCACGTGAAAGCCAGCCGCCGCATCTCGGCGTACTTTGGCGAGCAACTGGGCACGCCATCGGTAATGAATATCTGGGTACCGGACGGCATGAAAGATGTCACCGTTGATCGCCTGGCGCCGCGCAAACGTCTGATGGACGCGCTGGATGAAGCGCTGAGCGAGAAGTTCGATCTGGCGCATCACATCGACGCCGTTGAAAGCAAACTGTTCGGCATCGGCGCTGAAAGCTATACCGTGGGCTCAAACGAGTTCTATATGGGTTACGCCACCAGCCGCCAGACCGCTCTGTGCCTGGATGCAGGGCACTTCCACCCGACCGAAGTCATTTCCGACAAGATTTCCGCCGCCATGCTGTATGTGCCGCGCCTGCTGCTGCACGTCAGCCGCCCGGTGCGCTGGGACAGCGACCATGTGGTGCTGCTGGATGATGAAACGCAGGCCATCGCCAGCGAAATCATTCGCCATAACCTGTTTGACCGCGTGCACATCGGCCTGGATTTCTTCGACGCCTCCATCAACCGTATCGCCGCATGGGTTATCGGCACCCGCAACATGAAAAAGGCCCTGCTGCGCGCCCTGCTGGAGCCAACCGAACAGTTGCGTCAACTGGAAGCCGATGGCGATTACACCGCCCGTCTTGCGCTGCTGGAAGAGCAGAAATGCTTACCGTGGCAGGCCGTGTGGGAAATGTATTGTCAGCGTCACGACACCCCGGCCGGTAGCCAGTGGCTGGAGAGCGTGCGGGCGTATGAGAAAGATGTATTGAGTCTACGCGGATAAACCCTCACCCCGCCCCTCTCCCTAAAAGGGAGAGGGAGAAAACCAAACAGTTCCCTCGCCCCTTTGGGGAGAGGGTTAGGGTGAGGGGAGAACCCCGCACCGAATTAAAGGAACCATAAGACTATGCAGAACATTATTAACGCCTGGTTCACGCAGGGCATGATCAAAGCCACCAGCGATGCCTGGCTGAAAGGCTGGGACGAACGCAACGGCGGCAACCTGACGCTGCGTCTGGACGCGGCTGATATTGCCCCGTACAAAGCCGATTTCCACGCCGAACCGCGCTATATCGCGCTCAGTCAGCCAATGCCATTACTGGCGAACACCGCGTTTATCGTCACCGGTTCCGGCAAATTCTTCCGTAACGTCCAGCTCGACCCGGCCGCTAACCTCGGCGTGGTTAAAGTGGACAGCGACGGCGCGGGCTACCACATCCTGTGGGGGCTGACGAACGACGCGGTACCGACCTCTGAGCTGCCGGCGCACTTCCTGTCACACTGTGAACGCATCAAAGCTACCAACGGCAAAGATCGTGTCATCATGCATTGCCATGCCACGAACCTGATCGCGCTGACCTATGTACTGGAAAACACGACCGATCTTATTACCCGCAAGCTGTGGGAAGGCAGTACCGAGTGTCTGGTGGTCTTCCCGGATGGCGTCGGCATTCTGCCGTGGATGGTGCCGGGTACCGATGAAATCGGCCAGGCCACCGCGAAAGAGATGAGCAAGCATTCGCTGGTGCTGTGGCCATTCCACGGCGTCTTTGGCAGTGGCCCGACACTGGACGAAGCGTTTGGTCTGATCGACACCGCCGAGAAGTCGGCAGAAGTACTGGTGAAAGTCTATTCGATGGGCGGTATGAAGCAGACCATCACCCGTGAAGACCTGATTGCCCTGGGTAAACGCTTTGGCGTCACTCCGCTGGCAAGTGCATTAGAGCTGTACCAATAAGAACATCTAATACCCTAAATAATTTGAGTTGCAGGAAGGCGGCGACGCAGTGAATCCCCGGGAGCTTACAAGAGTAAGTGACCGGGGTGAGCGAGGACAAACTGGCGTAGCCAGTTTGAACAGCGCTTGCGCTGGCCCCGAAGGGGCGAGGCCAAAGGCCGAGTAAAGCCAACGCACCTGCAACTTGAAGTATGACGGGTATATAACCCCTTCGGGCAACGATCCGAAGGGGAAACTCTGTTACCTGCAAACAATCTATTCCCTATGGATTTCGCAGTGCAGGAAGGCGGCGTCGCAGCGAATCCTCAGGAGCTTACAAGAGTAAGTGACTGGGGTTCGTGAGAACGCCAACGCACCTGCAATGTGAAAGACGACGGGAATCTAACTCAGTGGAGTAAAAGCAATGAAAATTAAAGCAAGCTTGATCCTCACCGTTGCCGCCCTGGCGTTGTCCGGTTCCGCATTAGCAGAAGTCAAAATCGCTCTCGTGGCGAAATCATTGGGAAATGGTTTTTTTGAAGCAGCAAACACAGGCGCGCAGGAAGCCGCCAAAGAGTTAGGCGATGTAAAAGTCATCTATACCGGCCCAACCACCACCACCGCAGAAGCACAGATCGAAGTGCTTAACGGCCTGATCGCTCAGGGCGTGGACGCGATCGCGATTTCCGCCAACGATCCCGATGCCGTGGTGCCGGTACTGAAAAAAGCCATGCAGCGTGGCATCAAAGTGGTCTCCTGGGATTCCGGCGTGGCGAAAGCGGGTCGTCAGATCCACCTGAACCCGTCCAATAACGCCCTGATTGGTGAAACCAACGTCAAACTGGCCGTTGATGCGTTAAAAGCGCTGAATGTGGAGAAAGGGGATGTGGCTATTCTGAGCGCCACCCCGACCTCTACCAACCAGAATATCTGGATTGAAGAGATGAAAAAGGTGCTGCCGAAGTACCCGTCCGTCAATCTGGTGACCGTTGCCTATGGCGACGATCTGTCTGATAAGAGCTACCGCGAAGCGGTGGGTCTGCTGAAATCGTACCCGGATCTGAAAGTGATTGTCTCCCCGTCATCGGTGGGCATCGTGGCCGCCGCGCAGGCGGTGAAAGACCAGGGCAAAATCGGCAAAGTGTACGTAACCGGTCTGGGCCTGCCGTCTGAAATGGCGGGTGCAGTCAAATCAGGGGCAACGAAAAGCTTCGCTATCTGGAACCCGATCGATCTGGGGTATGCCGCTACTTATCTGGCAGACGATCTGGTGAAAGGGACAGCGACGAAAACCGAGGCCAATATGGGCAAGCTCGGCAAAGTGAAGCTGGATGCTGACGGCAACGGCGCAATGGCAGAGCCGTTCGTCTACGACGCCAGCAACATTGATAAGTTCTCGAAAATTTTCTAATCCCAATACCCTCATCCCGGCCCTCTCCCTGGAAGGGAAAGGGGGTGTTTGTCCCCTCGCCCCTTTGGGGAGAGGGTTAGGTTGAGGGGGAATTTTATGGAGAACATCATGACGGCATCCACACCCCTGCTGTCGCTCAAAGGCATCACCAAGGTTTTCCCTGGTGTGCGTGCCCTTGAGAACGTACAGCTCGACCTCTGGCCCGGCAAAGTCACCGCGCTTATCGGTGAAAATGGCGCGGGCAAGTCCACGCTGGTCAAAGTCATGACCGGTATTTACCAGCCTGAAGAGGGCGAAATTCTCTACAAAGCTATTCCCATCCAGCTTCCGACCCCGGAATCAGCGCACAAGGTGGGGATTACCGCCATACACCAGGAAACCGTGCTGTTCGACGAACTATCCGTCACGGAGAATATTTTCGTTGGTCAGTACATCTATAAAGGCCTGCTGAAAAAGCTCGACTGGCCTGCCATGCACCAGAAAGCGCGGGATATTCTGACCCGCCTGGAAGTGCAGATTGATCCGCGCGCCACGCTCAAGACGCTGAGTATCGCCCAGCGCCATATGGTGGCGATTGCCCGTGCGCTGTCGTTTGAAGCGCAGGTGGTTATCCTCGACGAACCGACCGCCGCCCTCTCACAGCACGAGATTCTGGAGTTTTATCAAATCGTTGAGCGTTTAAAACAAGAGGGCAAAGCCATTCTGTTTATCTCGCACAAGTTTGATGAAATCTTCGAACTGGCAGATCACTACACCATTCTGCGCGACGGCGTATGGATCGGCTCCGGCGCCATGCAGGAGATCACCGAAGAACGGATGGTGGCGATGATGGTAGGGCGTTCCATTACCCAGACCTACCCGAAAGTGGCCTGCGAGATGGGCGAAACGGTGCTAGAAGTCAAAGACCTCTGCCACCCGACCGAATTTGCCCATATTGATTTCTCTTTGCGTAAAGGGGAGATCCTCGGCTTCTACGGTCTGGTGGGCGCCGGTCGTACCGAACTGATGCAGGCGCTTTCCGGCGTCTCGCGCCCGTCTTCAGGCGAGATAGTCCTTAACGGCAAAGCGGTCCATTTCAAGCAGCCCGCCGATGCCATTCAGGCCGGGATTGTCTGTGTGCCGGAAGAGCGGCAAAAGCAGGGGGCGATTATTGAATTGTCTATTGCCCAAAACATCAGCCTGCCGCAGCTTGGCAAACTCAACCCCAATGGCGTGCTCAACGACGCCAAAGAGTGGGCGCTGGCGGACGAATACGCCAAACGACTACAGGTGAAAGCCTTTAGCTGGAAACAGGCGGTCGAAACCCTCTCTGGCGGTAACCAACAGAAGGTGGTGATCGGCAAATGGCTCGCCACCCATCCGGACGTGATCATCCTCGACGAACCGACCAAAGGCATCGACATCGGCTCGAAAGCAGCGGTACACCAGTTTATGTCCGAACTGGTCTCCCACGGGCTGGCGGTGATTATGGTCTCCTCGGAACTGCCGGAAGTGATGGGCATGGCCGACCGGATCATCGTGATGCACGAAGGGCTTATGGTCGCTGAATATCAGGCTGGTGAAGCCACGGCGGAAACCATCGTCAGCGCTGCCAGCGGCGCCGGTAAGGAGGCAGCATAATGTGGCAACAACTCCTGAAACACCGCGAGGCCCTGCTGGGCGGGGTTATCGTGCTGATGGTGCTCGCCATCGGCAGCCGCGTGCCGTCATTTATCGGCCCCGGCAACCTGGTGGAGATGTTTAACGACACCTCTATTCTTATCATCCTTGCGCTTGGGCAGATGATGGTTCTGCTGACCAAAGGCATTGATTTGTCGATGGCAGCCAACCTCGCGCTGACCGGGATGATCGTCGCGCTGCTCAACTTCCACCATCCGGATATTCCGGTCTGGGCGCTGCTGATTCTGGCCACCGCGCTCGGGCTGGTGATGGGCATCATCAACGGCCTGCTGGTCTGGAAGATGGGGATTCCGGCGATTGTGGTGACGCTCGGCACGATGAGCATCTATCGCGGCATCATCTTTTTGCTCTCTGACGGCGGCTGGATTAACTCCCACCAGATGAGCGCCGATTTCCTCGGTCTGCCACGCTCGTTGCTGCTCGGGTTGCCGTTGCTGAGCTGGTGCGCCATCGCCGCGCTTTTTGTGGTGGGTTACTTCCTGCGCTACAGCCGGACAGGGCGCGCACTCTACACCGCAGGCGGCAACGCCACGGCGGCGTATTACACCGGGATCAACGCCGGGAAAATGCAGTTCGTCAGTTTTTGCCTCTCCGGTGCGCTGGCGGGGTTCTGCGGTTATTTGTGGATTTCCCGCTTCGCCGTGGCGTATGTCGATGTGGCTAACGGTTTTGAACTGCAGGTCGTGGCAGCCTGTGTGATTGGCGGCATCAGCACCATGGGCGGCACAGGCCGCGTGTTGGGATGTTTGTTGGGCGCGCTGTTCCTTGGCGTTATCAACAATGCGCTGCCGGTCATCGGTATTTCCCCCTTCTGGCAGATGGCGATTTCCGGTTCGGTGATTGTCATTGCGGTTCTGCTCAATGAACGTGGCAACAAGCGTAAAGGGCGTTTAATCCTGCGCGATGCGGCCCTGGCCCGACAAAAACTGGCGGTGAAATCATGACAAAAATGCTGACTTCCGACGCCATGAAAAGCGTTCCCGCCGCCGCCCCGTTCTGGCAGCGTCTGATGTGCTGGGAAGGCTTTTTGCTGGCGGTGACCCTCGCGGTGTTTATCGCTAACGCCCTGGCGTCACCCTATTTCCTTAATATCTGGAACTTGTCCGACGCGACCTTCAACTTCACGGAAAAAGCGATCATCGTGTTGCCAATGGCGATGCTGATTATTGCCCGTGAGATTGACCTGTCGGTGGCCTCCACCATGGCGCTCAGCTCAACGGTCATGGGCTTTTGCGCCGCCGCAGGTATGGATACCGCACTGCTGGTCTGCGTGGGGCTGGGCGTGGGGTTGCTGTGCGGCTTGTTCAATGGCTTCCTGGTGACGCGTTTTAACCTCTCCTCCATCGTTATCACCATCGGGACCATGAGTCTGTACCGCGGCATCACTTACATCCTGCTCGGCGATCAGGCGCTCAATGCGTATCCGGAGAGCTTCGCCTGGTTCGGCCAGGGCTATGTCTTCGGCGCGCTGTCCTTCGAGTTTGCGCTGTTTATTGTGCTTGCCGCAGTCTTCGCCTTTGTCTTGCACCGCACCAACTTTGGTCGCCGCACTTACGCCATCGGCAATAACCCAATCGGCGCGTGGTATTCCGGTATCAATGTGAAACGCCACAACCTGATTCTGTTCGCGTTGGTGGGCCTGATGGCAGGTCTGGCGTCTGTGCTGCTCACTTCGCGTTTGGGCAGTACCCGCCCGACGATTGCCATGGGTTGGGAACTGGCGGTGGTAACGATGGCGGTGCTGGGCGGCGTCAATATCCTTGGTGGTTCCGGCAGCATGGTGGGCGTGGTGATTGCCGCCTTCCTGATGGGGCTGGTGACCTTTGGTCTGAGTCTGCTCAATGTACCGGGGATTGTGATGTCGATTATCGTCGGCGCGATGCTGATCGTGGTGATTTCACTGCCGATTATTTACCGCCGGATCATGCAGCGCAGGCGCATTTAATTTGCCCCTCACCCCTGCCCTCTCCCCAAAGGGGAGAGGGTGAAAAACGCGCTGAGCCGTTGTTTGGCTCCCGTGCACTGGACCGCACCGGACAGTCCCCTCGCCCCTTTGGGGAGAGGGTGAAAACCGCGCTGAGCCGTTGTTTAGCTCCCGTGCACTGGGCCGCACCGGACAGTCCCCTCGCCCCTTTGGGGAGAGGGTGAAAACCGCGCTGAGCCGTTGTTTAGCTCCCGTGCACTGGGCCGCACCGGACAGTCCCCTCGCCCCTTTGGGGAGAGGGTGAAAAACGCGCTGAGCCGTTGTTTGGCTCCCGCGCACTGGACCGCACCGGACGGTCCCCTCGCCCCTTTGGGGAGAGGGTGAAAACCGCGCTGAGCTGTTGTTTGGCTCCCGTGCACTGGGCCGCACCGGACAGTCCCCTCGCCCCTTTGGGGAGAGGGTTAGGGTGAGGGGAACAGGATTTCCCAAAATCAATGTTAAGGAGAATATGATGAGCTTTATGTTAGCCCTTCCCAAAATCAGCCTGCATGGCGCAGGCGCAATCGGCGATATGGTCAACCTGATCGCAGGCAAACAGTGGGGTAAAGCGCTGATTGTCACTGACGGGCAACTGGTCAAACTCGGCCTGCTCGATAGCCTGTTTGCGGCGCTGAAAGCGCACCAGATGGCGTATCACCTGTTCGATGAGGTTTTCCCGAACCCGACCGAAGAGCTGGTGCAAAAAGGCTATGCGGCGTACAAAGCCGCGGGCTGCGATTACGTTATCGCCTTCGGCGGCGGTAGCCCGATCGACACCGCGAAAGCCGTGAAAATCCTCACCGCCAACCCAGGCCCGTCCACCGCCTATTCCGGCGTGGGCAAAGTAAAAAACGCGGGCGTCCCTCTGGTTGCCATCAACACCACCGCCGGAACCGCCGCTGAGATGACCAGCAACGCGGTTATCATCGATTCCGCCCGTCAGGTGAAAGAGGTCATCATCGACCCGAATATCATCCCGGATATTGCCGTGGACGATGCCAGCGTGATGCTGGAAATCCCGGCCTCTGTCTCTGCCGCAACCGGTATGGACGCCCTGACCCACGCGGTCGAAGCCTTTGTCTCCATTGGCGCACATCCACTGACCGACGCCAATGCGCTGGAAGCCATTCGCCTGATCAACCTGTGGCTACCGAAAGCCGTCGATGATGGCCACAACCTGGAAGCACGCGAACAAATGGCCTTTGGCCAGTATCTGGCGGGGATGGCATTTAACAGTGCCGGTCTTGGCCTGGTGCATGCCCTCGCCCACCAGCCGGGTGCAACTCACAACCTGCCGCACGGCGTCTGTAACGCCATCCTGCTGCCGATCATCGAAAACTTTAACCGCCCGAATGCCGTGGCACGTTTCGCGCGCGTCGCGCAGGCGATGGGGGTTGATACCCGTGGCATGAGCGACGAAGCGGCGAGCATGGCGGCGATTCAGGCGATTCGCGATCTCAGCGCGCGCGTGGGTATTCCGTCTGGTTTCAGTAAACTGGGCGTCACCAAAGAGGATATCGAAGGCTGGCTGGACAAAGCGCTGGCAGACCCCTGCGCGCCGTGCAACCCACGCACCGCAAGCCGCGACGAAGTCCGCGAGCTCTACCTGGAGGCATTATGATCCGCAAGGCCTTTGTGATGCAGGTTAACCCCGATGCACACGAAGAGTATCAACGTCGCCATAACCCTATCTGGCCCGAGCTGGAGGCGGTGCTGAAAGCGCATGGCGCGCACCATTACGCGATTTATCTCGATAAAGAACGTAACTTGTTGTTCGCGACGGTAGAAATTGAGTCCGAAGAGCGCTGGAACGCGGTGGCCAACACCGAGGTGTGCCAGCGCTGGTGGAAGCACATGCGCGATGTGATGCCCTCCAACCCGGACAACAGCCCTGTAAGCGCAGAGCTGAAAGAGGTGTTTTACCTGGCGTAAAACGTGATAGCTCCCCGCAGGGGGAGCTATTATGCGAAACCGTCGTTTTGTAGGCCGCCGGCAAACGCGTTCAGGAAGGGTCAGGCGAATAAAAAAAGCCCGGCGGCTGTCCGTCGGGCTTCTTATTTTTACGGTATCAACTGTGATTAACGAATCGGTTTACGCACAAAGAAGCCGTAAAAACAGGCGCCCATAAACAACAGACAACCGCCAAGAATAAAGACATTGGTGAACTGACCGGTCATATCCAGAATGATACCGGTGACGATCGGTGCCAGCGCGGCTCCGAGGAAACCACCAAAGTTCTGAATAGCCCCTAACGAAGCCACCTGCCCTTTCGGCGCCATATCTGTCGCCAGCGTCCAGATAACACCGGAAGGCATCTGTGAACAGAAATAGCCCAGCGTCAGCAATGTAATCGCGGTTGTGGTATCGCTCACGAACGGAATCGGCATCACGAAGCAGGCCGCCATCCCGGCCCCTAATACGATCGGAACCTTACGCGCCGTCACCGCAGAAACGCCTCTGCGCACCAGGCGGTCAGACAACGTACCGCCACATAACACCCCGAGAATCCCGGCGAAGAAAGGCACCGAGGCGATCAGACCAGTTTGTTTCAGGCTAAAGCCAAGGGATTTTTCCAGGTATCCCGGCAACCAGGTCAGGTAGACCCAAATGGTGAACATAATGCAGAAGTTACCGGCAATCATGCACCAGGTCGTCTTGTTGCGAAATAACGTACCCCAGTTCCCTTTTGGTTCGTCCGATGCGGCGGTAGTCACCTGGCCGGTGTGGATCTGCATCGCTTCACGCGCATCAGGATCGCGATAAAATTTCAGCCAGGCCAGAATCAACGGCAGACCTAACAGCCCTACGGCAATAAACATGCCTCGCCAGCCCACCCACAGCAGCAGTATGGTCAGCAGCGGCGGCGCAATCGCATTCGCAATTTGCGAACCGGTGTTGATGATAGAGGTAGGCAGACCACGCTCTTTTTCCGAGAACCAGCTCTGGGTAATTTTAATGCCGGAGGTGAAGAACGGTGATTCCGCAATTCCCAGCAGCATACGCAGGCCATAGAAGAAGCTGTAAGTATTAACAAACCCCATCAGGAAGGTCACTGCCGACCACATCCCCAGCGCGCCGGTAAACATCTTTTTCGGACCAAAGCGGTCAACCAGCCAACCGGCAGGCAGGTTCGCCAGCGCGTATGGCCACAAAAACGCAGAGAGCAGCAGTCCCATTTGGGTCGCAGAAAAACCAAACTCTTGTGAAATCGTCGTGTTGGCGATACTGAGGTTGGCGCGATCCAGATAGTTAACCACCGCCGCCAGCAACAGAATAAAGATGATGCCCCAGCGGCGACGCGAAAGTTCAGGTGCCTTAACAACGGATTCAGCGGGAGATTGCACAGTACTCATACCGTTTCCTCCAGAAGTTCACGGTGAATTTTGATAACCGCTTTACGCAGATGGCATGGCGCATCGCCAGGCTGGTGGGCGCACGGGCGATGGATGTCATCAGGGAAAAAAATGGCAAACATACCCGGGGTCAGCGTCACCGGGTTTTCATCCTCATTAACCTGCCAGAACAGAATGTCCTGTTCAGGCGTACGGTCTTCCACGACGCTATGTTTACCGCTACTTACCGAGCTCACCCCCATCACTTCATGGCCGGAAATGAGGTACTGAATATCGATAAACTGGCGGTGTGATTCCGGACGCGCATCGCTGAATGGCACGCTGTCCATCTCCTGCAACAGGCAGAAAAGTTTTCCCGGAATAATGTCGATTTTCCCCGGCTTCTCATGCCGAAAATCGTGCTGCGCAATAAATTCCAGCGCCCGGCGAAAGACCGGATGATATGCACTGGCCTGAGCAGGCCAGGTCTGAAGGCTGGTCACAATCATGACAGTCTCTCCGCATTAGCGCGCAAGGCGCGTCTGCCAAAGCTCAGTGCCTGCACGGATTTGATCGAGGATCACCGTCAGCCCCCAGAATTTCGCCAGCACATCATCTTTGTTGACCCGGCAGGTCACATCGTCAAACGTCCCCAGACGCTGATGATAGATTTTGGCGTTTTTGGGGTAGCCAAGGGTCTCGGTTACGGCGCCCAGCGAGAGGAAAATCGCCAGTTCGTCGGCAAGTGCGCGCTGCGTTTTGCCGTTATGCCACAGCCAGCTATACAGTTCCGGATGGAAGTTAGTGAACACACCGCTGAACCCCTGCGAACCCGCCAGAATGGCAGGCCAGGCGATGGCGGCATTGGCATTGATAACATTCAGCGGGGTGCCCTGCGCCAGTTTGACGCGGCGTTCGACGGTCGGCAGATCGCAGCTCACATCTTTCAGCACCACAAAACGACCACTGTTGGCGCACCAGCTAAATTCATCATCCGTCAGCAGACGACGATACGGCGCCGGGCATTCATAAAGCCCCAGCGGCAGTTCTTTTGGCAGGGCGTCGAGCAGCGTATTCAGGGTGGCAAAAAAGGTCTCGCTCCCCTCGTTGCGCGGATCAAGATGGTTAGTGACCAGTACCAGCGCATCAATGTTGGTCTGCGCCATCGCCAGCAACTCTTCTTTTTGCGCGGCGATATCATCGCTGATATGGCCGGAGGCGATCACCGGAATACGTCCATTAACGTGCTGCACCACAAAGCGGGCGAGCTCTACACGCTCTTGCAAGGAAAGGAACTGCATTTCGCTGGACTGGCAAACGGCAAACAGCGCGTCGACGCCTTTCTCCAGATACCAGTCGATCAGTTTCGCCAGCGCCGGGTAGTCAATCTGCTCATCGGCCGTGAAAGGGGTCAACATGACCGGAACAATACCGTTAATGGTTTTCATTTTCTCGTCCTGAATTAGTTGTGAGTACGGAGTCGTGTTGTTGCCTGTTCGAAGTCAGGCATATTGGATGCGCCCTCCAGCTCAACGGCGAGAGAGGCAAATGCAGAGGCCCAGGTCGCGGCCTGAACCAGACTGTTCCCGGCGGCAAGTGAGGCTGCCAGCGCGCCATTAAACGCATCGCCGGCACCAGTAGTATCGACAGTGACGGCAGGGAAAGCGCGAATATGGCTAAATTGTTTGTTATCCAGTAACAATGCGCCGCGTGATCCCATCGTAATGAGGACTTTTTTTACCCCCATTCCGGCAATAATTAATGCCGCTTCTTTTGCGGTATCGATATCTCGAACCTCAACGCCGGATAATAAAGACGCCTCGGTTTCATTAGGAGTAATTACATCAACAAACGGCAAGCATGAAATTATCTCATCAGAGCACGGGGCCGGATTAAGAATGACTGTCTTACCAAGCTCATGGGCAATTTGAATTAATGCCACAGTAGCATCAAGGTTATTTTCCAGTTGCACCAACAGTACATCCGATGAAGATAATTCAGAAGAAATAGCCTGAACTTCACTGTGCGTAATGGTTTTATTGGCGCCCGAATAAATGGCTATCATATTCTCGCCATTTTCCTGCGAGACATAAATAATTGCATTACCGGTAGGCTCACTGTCGGATTGATACAAGGTATAAGAGTGAATTTCGGACGCATTTAAATGGTCGGCAGCAAGTTGGCTAAACTGGTCTTTACCCACTTTCGCCGCAAAATGCACTTTTGCCCCGGCCTTACTTGCCGCCGTGGCCTGATTGGCGCCTTTACCGCCCGGCCCCAGGCTGCTGGCCAGGGCCAGCAAGGATTCGCCACCGCGTGGGAAGCGCTCCACTCGCGCAACAATATCGACATTAAATGAACCGAAAACACAGACCTTACCCTGCATGGTTTTTCCTTTTTGTTGATGATCGTTCTGCGGTTTACGGTGGTCTATTTTCTGGAGTAAAACTTCAAATCCCGGCCCTGTCTCGGAGATCAATTCTGCCTGCAAACTTCGCCGCAAAATAATTGCCCCGCCGTGGCACCGTTTCACCAGTCCCATTTCTGCTAAAATATTTAAATCACTGCGTATCGTTTCTTTAGACACGCCATAAAGCGTGGAAAAATAATTAACATTCCCACGTTCATTTTCATTCAAATATTGCCAGATACGATGTCTTCGTTCTTCAAGAAACATAATAAACCCCGAAATCACAATAGAAGTATACGAACCGCATACCGTTTGAAGAGTGACATCAATCTCATGTTTCCAGGCAAAACGGAACCAAACAAAAATGGCAGGATAAAAAGCGGAAAGCTGTATTTTCAGGCGTTATTCGTACTATTAATGAGGGTGAATTAGAGAGAAGCAGGCGATAAATGACCTGCGTGTCAGCAAAACACGCAGGGATAACTTAATTTTGTTCCGCCACCAGAATAGCCTGGGTATCCGGCTCCAGCGCCTTAAAAATATGTGGCAGATCCGCCGGGTAACAGATGTAGTCGCCTTCACTTAATTCTTCTGGCGCTTCCGTCAGCCCCACCATCGCCCGGCCACGGGTCACGATAATGTGCTCAACTGAACCGGGCGGATGCGGCTGCGAAATACGGTCAGCACCGGGTTGAGTATCAAGAAAATAGATATCGCGTCGCGCGCCCGGCGGGCAGGTTGCAAGCAGTGTCGCCTGGTAATGCGCCAGTTCGGCGACCACTTTCGTCCCCTCGCCACGGCGAATGACCTGTGTTTTGGCGGCCTGCGGCTCCAGAAGACGGGCAAAGGGGATATCCAGCGCCACGCACAGAGACCACAGGGTCTCAATACTCGGGTTGCCGTTGCCGGCCTCAAGCTGGGAAAGTGTGGATTTGGCAATTCCGGCACGGCGGGCAATTTCCGCCAGTGAAAGTCCGGTTCGCAGGCGTTCTCGCACCAGACTTTTGGCGATCACGCTAATAGGCTGTGTCATTACACGGCTCCAGTGTTCTATAAAATGAACGAATCGTTCTTCTTGAAAAACGAACCCGATGTGTTCATTATAATGAATATTCGTTCGATATAGCCAAAAAATTGTATGTTCAAACACAACTTCTCAAATCTTACAGGTGATACGATCAGAGCCATTTTGCTGGTCTGTCTGGCGGTTGGCGTGGTCGGCATCTCCTACGGTTCACTGGCGATGGCTTACGGTTTCCCGCTGTGGGTTCCCCTTGCCCTTTCCACGCTGGTTTTGGCTGGCGCCTCCGAATTCATGTTTATCGGCATTGTCGCCAGCGGCGGCAATCCGCTGGCGGCGGCGCTTGCCGGGTTGCTGGTGAATGCCCGCCATCTTCCCTTTGGCGTCACGGTGCGCGACCTGGTGGGCACGCGGGCGAAGGCTTTCTTCGGCTGTCACATTATGAATGATGAAAGTGTCGTGTTTGGCCTGGCGCAACCGACGCCGGAACAGCGTAAAGCCGCCTACTGGCTGTGCGGGACGGGCGTCGCCCTGCTTTGGCCGCTTGGCGTTATTGTTGGCGCAGGGGTTGGGAAACTGCTACCCGCCCCGGAAACCATCGGGCTGGATGCGGTCTTCCCGGCTATTCTGCTGGCGCTGGTGCTGCCCGCACTGAAAAAGAAAACCACACTGATTCGCGCTGCCAGCGGAGCCGTTCTCTCCCTTGCCGCCGTGCCTTTTGCCCCCGTGGGCTTGCCGGTACTGTTTTCTTTATTTGGCCTGCTGACGAGGAAGAAATAATGGCGAATACCATGCTGGTCATTATCGGTATTGCGGTGCTGTCGGTGGGTACTTACCTGATGCGTTTTGGCGGCGCCCGGCTTGGCAATAAACTGGCGCTGTCAGAACGCGCCCAGGCACTGTTATCCGATGCGGCGACCACGTTACTGTTCGCCGTGGCGCTGGCGGCAACGCTGTATGAAGGCGAACATTTCGCCGGTATGGCCCGCGTGCTGGGAGTGATGTTTGCCCTGTTTCTCGCCTGGCGCAAAATGCCGCTTATCGTGGTAATCCTCTCTGCCGCCGTGGTCACCGCGCTGTTGCGCCTGGCAGGAGTGGCATAAAAGCGCCCGCAGGCGCTATACCGTATTGATTCAGGCCCGCAAATGCTCGCCCATCCAGGCAAACAGACGGGCATACCCCTCTTCACTTCCCTGTTCAAAGCGAAACACCGGACCGAGCGCCATCGGTTCGGCTTTGGCGGCCAGTACCGCCAGCTCCGGCAGGTACTCTTCGCCAGGATGACCAACCCGACGCTCGCCAAGACGCTGTGCATAACGCGCGACGGCCACGTCAGGGGCGACCGCATTCCAGACTTCGAGGATCCGTGTCACCCCGGCCTTCTCCAGATACTCAACCAGCTTCTCCTTCGGCTGAAAACCAAACCAGGCGTCGACAAGAAACGGGCAGCCTGCTGGCGCATTACGAATAATTGACCAGATAACGTCATAGGCCGCGCAGCCCAGCTTGCGGTTAAACGCCCGGTCTATTTCACTAAACTGCGCCATAAATGGCTCTTTGATGCCATCGATGGTCAGAACCGGCAGCGAAAACCGTTCCGACAACTGACGTGTTACCGTGGTTTTGCCCGATGCCGGTACACCGTTGACCAGTACGACCGTTTTTATTTGCGTAGTCATAGCAGCGCTACCACCTCCTCCCTTGTCCGTGCCGCCCGGAGCGCCGCCATCGTGTCATCACTGTCCAGCAGATGCACAATGGCGCGAATACCTTCTTCGATGTGCGCATTGCTGTCGCGCGCCCCGAACATAATAACAATATCCGCCGCTTCACTTTCGCCAAAGCGAATCGGTTCCTGCAACAATACCAGGCTAAAGCAGTCACGCTTTACCCCGCATTCCGGGCGTGCATGCGGCATGGCGATGCCCTCATCAAAGACATAGTACGCGCCATGCTCCAGCGTGCTGTCGATCACTGCCTCGCCATAGCGTGCCTCCAGATAACCCCCGTCAATCAGCGGGCGGGCAGCAAGCCGAATCACCTGCCGCCAGTCTTTTTCCGTTACGCCAACCTGAATCGCATCTGCCTCGATAAGAAGATCTTTAATTGTCATCTGTTCTCCCTAAATATTACGCCGAATAATATTGCGCAACTCGTCGATACGAATAAAGAGAGAATCCACTTCATGGCGATATTGTTTACTTTTAACAAAGACATTTAATGCCCGGTTATATAGCAGCATTAATTGTTTTTGGACATCGCTATTTCGCGGATCCTCCGCCAGATTACCTTCGAGTGATTTTATATCGACAGCCAGCAATTGTGCCTGCTTGTCATATTCTTCCAGCGTCGTATCATCTTTTTTCCACAACGACTTCAATAATTCAAACATGGCTCACTCCCGCCCCGACGTGTGCCGGAGCACCAGGGTTATGGAATAAAATAAACGTGGTGATGGAGGATTATTTAAATAAATTCATTTTCTCGACCAGCACCTGGGTGACGGCGTCGTTTGCCGGAATCAAAAACTTCCGCACGCTGTCATTTACCTTTCCTTTCTCAAAGGTCGATTTGCACTGGCCAACCCACTGCACATTCATCTCCGTGCCGACATTCACTTTATTGATCCCTTCGGTTACAGCTTTGCGCATATCCTCGTCGCTCACACCGGTCCCGCCATGCAGCACCAGCGGCGTCCCTGTGGCGGCGCTTATCTCCTGCAAACGCTGATGCTGGATCTGCGCCTTACCGGTATATAGCCCATGCACCGTGCCGACCGAAACCGCCAGCATGTCCACGTGGGTTTCCTCGACAAAACGCTTCGCGTCTTCCACGGTGGTGAAGCAGATATCCTCTTCGGCAACGGCTTTACCGTCTTCCGAACCGCCAATTGCGCCTAATTCGGCTTCGACCGAAATATCACGTGGTCGCGCCATCTCCACCACAATACGGGTCCTGGCAATATTCTCATCAATATCCAGATGCGAACCGTCATACATTATTGAACTGAATCCGGCATCAATCGCCGTTTGAATCGCGTTAATATCCGAACAGTGATCCAGGTGCAAACAGGTAGGCACATTTTCACTTGCTGATAATGAGCGCACGGAATCAACCAGTAATTGATATCCCAGATATTGCGCCGTTCCGGTTGATATCTGAATCATTAACGGGCTGTTTGTTTGCTTTGCCGCTTTAAAAAAAGCAGGCAACATTTCCAGACAGTGTAAATTAAAGGAACCGACAGCTTTAAATTGACGTGCTTTGGCAATTTCTAACAACGCAGTGAAATTATGCAGACTCATGGACTTTCTCTCCTTTTGGTTTAGCTGAGTTGCCATTAACGAACCAGGCAAGGAACGCGACAAAGACAATAAACAGACCGACAAACAGCCAGTTATTCTGGAAGGCATGCCCCAGCACCAGACCAGAGCTGATGACATCAGAGTCACTGAACGTCACCCCGGTGAAACCGTAACTTTCCAGCATTGGCACCAGGATGGCGGGCAGGAAGGTAATAAACAGACCGTGGACAACGCCGCCGATAACCGCGCCACGACGGCCACCCAGTGCGTTACCAAAGACGCCCGCCGTGCCGCCCGCAAAGAAGTTGGTCAGCAGTCCTGGCAGAATCATCGCCAGACCAAACATCGGAAAGACCAACATGCCAATAATCGAACCGACGGTGGTGGCCAGGAAGCCGACAATGACCGCGTTCGGGGCGTAGGGAAACAGCACCGGGCAATCGAGCGCCGGTTTGGCGTCCGGGACGATGCGCATGGCGATACCACGGAAAGCGGGCACCAGTTCGTTCAACAGCAGACGAACACCGCTGTAAAGAACGAATACCCCGGCCACAAACTGGATGGATTGCATGAAGGCGTACATCAGGAAGTTCACGCCATGGGAGAACTGAGAGATGTATTCCGGCCCCGCGGCCACGGCCGGGATGAGGTACATCGGTACCATCACCACCGCCATGGCCAGGTAGGTATCCTGCAGGAATTTAAAGTTATCCGGCAGTTGCAGATCTTCCGTTGAGCGGGAACCTTTACCGACCACTTTCGCCACTGCGGCCTGCACCAGGTAGCCGATGGTACAGAAGTGCCCCAGCGCCACATCATCAGAACCGGTAATGCGTCTGACCACCGGTTGTGCCAGCGCAGGCATCAGTACCGCCATCGCGCCGCCAAAAATACCGCCCGTGAGGATAAGCGGCAGCCCGGTCAGACCGGCTTTATAGCCAATAACCGCCCCGATGGTTGCCATCCATAGCAATGCTTGTCCGGTGAGGAAGATGTATTTTAGCGGTGTCAGGCGGGCAATGATGATATTGACTGCGAAAATGACCATCAGCGTCAGCGCCACTTCTGAACCCAGTTCGCGGTTCGCCAGCCCGGCGATGGCCGCCACATCGGTGATGTAGCCTTTCATCCCAAAACCGTGGGTGAAAATATCGTTCAGGAAGGTCAATGTGGCGACGATGATATTGATACCGGCCATCATGATTAAGAAACCGAGCAGCGTTTTAAATGTCCCTTCGGCAATTTTTCCCGGTGATTTCTTTTGTAAGATCAAACCAAGCATGGCGATAAAGGCAATTAATATTGACGCCTGCCCGAGTAGATCTTTGACGATAAACTCAATGAAGCTATTCATGGTCAGTTACCTTCATGTTATGCATTTTTAAGAATGTGATAATCTTCTGCTCGATTTCCTCTTTATCGGTCAATTTATTAAGCACAACGACACGGCTGATTTCTTCTTCACTGGCATCCGCCGTTAAAATGTCGGCAAAGACTTTTTGCGTCAAAATCATGTCGGACTTAAATGCACCAGCTTCAGAAACGGTTGTGTGTTCAACTTTTGCCGGAATTTCTAATTTTTTCAGCACCGCTTTCGCGCTCATTTCGATCGCAAAGCTGGAACCGAGGCCGCAGCCACATACGCAAAGAACTTTAAGCATGTAAATCTCCTCAAATAATATTGAGTTGTTTGGCCAGTTTGTAATGATGTCCTTCTGTGTCTACCAGACGTTTTTTCATACTAATAAGATCAATAGGGATAGGTTTATTACTCGAATTGATAATAATGGCTTTATTCTTCATACCAGATTGAATACAACGAACCACTTCACTGGCCATGATAGTGCCCTGATAAATCTCCTCGCAGGTAGGGTCACCGTTACGTAAACCATAACCAATAATCGTTTTACGAATACGCACGCCAATTCGCGGTTCAAGCTGCTTGATCATGGTGTCGATAGCCCCCTGAAAGCCCGGCGTGTACTCTCTGGTGTAACCTTCTGAACATAAAATAACGACACTGTTCTGACTGGCAAGCCGGTCTGTAATGCGTTGAGATAACTCATCAATTGGGATCTGGCACTCCGGTATAAGGGCAATATCCGCATTGCTTTTTATCGCTGATTGCAGCGTCAGCTCCCCACAGTATCCTCCCAGGACCTCTACCATAAAGACACGACCGGGTAATGCCCGACCGGTATTCCTGAGTCGGGAAACTTCCTTAATAATTTGTTCGCAGGCGGTAGAAAAGCCAATGGAATAATCACTGCCATAGACATCGTTATCAATTGTCATGCCGACACCAAAGCAATTCACATCAAATTCGCTCAGCGTATTTAAAAATTGCAGCGATCCATCACCGCCCGCCATAATCAGTACATCAATACGTAGCGACCTTAATTTTTTTGCGATTATTTCATATTCGCTTCGTACTAATTTTCGGGTTGTACGACCAGAGGTAATAATGGGAATAGAGGCAATAGAGAAATCCACCAAATCGCGCCAGGCGATTTCGTTATGCTTCTTTTCAAGTAAACCAGGTATTCCGCCATTGAACAGAGTAATGTCTGCCTGCATCAGTCGTGCGATTTGGAAAATAAAGTTATTTATTCCCGATACATCACCACCGCTAATGACCACACCGATTCTCATCACAATTTCCCCATTGGCTTCCCGTAGGAATATTTTTCCCTGACTTCAAGAGGTATATTTGCAATGAAAGTCACATTTTATCGATAATTTTCCGTCAACCAACCATTGACACATATGTTAAATGGCTTTTATTTGCGACTTTAATCACAAAAACACAGTGAGATTCAACTCACAGTATTTTTATTAATTCCTTTCCAATCATTGAGTTATAAAAGAAAGCGATTTGCAATATTTCGGAGAAATAAAACTGCCATTAAGGCTTTTAGAAGGATGGTAATTTTGTGATTGCAACCTCATTTTTTAACGTAAAAGAGGCATACGGGAGGAGAATTCAGAAAAGGGAGAGCAAAAACAGCGGGGAAATAACCTGTCCCCGCTCCGAAGAGTCAGGGACAGCGGCAATGCGGAAAACTTATTTTGTCAGTTCAGCGGTCATATGAACCTGGTTACCGCTGAAAGCTTCGGTAATCTGGTATGAAGAGGCGCCAGCCTGTTGTGCCTGAGCGGCAATTTTCGCTTCTGCACCAGACAGTGTAGAGTCAGTTGCGGTTACTGTCTGAGCAGCAAAAGAACCGAAAGAAGAAGCCAGAGCGATAACTGCGACAAAAGTTTTGATGCTTTTCATGATATAAACCCTTCTGAATGTTTGTTGTAATGAGGCGCTTCGCCTCGATGAAATAAATAATAGACCTTAACCCCATCAACAGACAGCGGAATGATTTGCATTTATCTTTCAAATTATCTGAAAATGAAAAGAGAGACGAAAATGACCACAGACTGGCTCACCGCCTTGCAGCAATTTGGACGCATGCGCAGCGTGTCAGCAATGGAGACTCTGCAACGGCAAGGGGAGCCACAACACAGTCTGTTTTGGCTACAGGAAGGGACTGCACGGGCGGTATATCACTCCGCACAGGGCCAGGAAAAAGTGAAAGAGTTCTATTTCGCTGGTGAATGCTGTTTTCTCTACCTGAGCTGGCTTACCGGATCGGTGGCGGATTACAGCCTGCAAATGCTGACCCCAGGCAGGCTTTGTGAAATCCCGCTGCGTCTGCTTGATAAACCAGAACACCTTACTGCACGGTTGGCTCTGCTCAGCCAACAGGTGATCTACAAGGAAAAGAAAGAGCAGATGTTTTTGCTCAATAATCCCGAACAGCGCTGGCAATACGTGCAGGCCAATTTTCCGGACTGGGAGCAACAGCTCACGCAAAAAGATCTCGCCAGTTACATTGGCATCTCCCCGGTGAGTTTGTCGCGAATTCGCGCACGCCTTAACAAAGGTTAACGACCGACACACCCACCCGTCTTATGCTGCCCCCTCGTTCTCTCTGCGGGCAACGCGATGACCCCATTTTTCCTCTCACAGATCCTGGCGGGCCTGTCGTTTGGCCTCGATTTACTGGCCTTTCAGTTTATCCGTCGACAGCGTTCTCTGCTGACGCTCGCCTGTTCTACCAGCCTGCTGGCGTTCCATTTTTGGCTGCTCGGTGAAAACAGTGCCTGTGGATTGATGGCGCTGGCCGCCAGCCGATACCTGCTGGCAATCGTCACCACAAGCCAAAGAGTGAAAGGGGGATTTCTCTGTGCGTCGGTGCTATGCAGCGAACTGACCTGGCAACATCCGACAGATGTCTTCCCGCTAGCGGGCAGTTTACTCATGACGATTGCCGCATTTCAGCCAACGGCAGCGGGGTTACGGCTGATCACCCTGGGCGGCAGCCTGTGCTGGCTTATCAATAATGTTCTGGCAGGTTCACCCATGGCGATAGTCATGGAAGGCACGTTTATGTTGAGTACGCTGGTTTCGTACTGGCGGCTAAAGCGAGGTGTGGCGGTGGGCGGGTAACACCAGAAACGAAAAAAGCGCCCGCAGGCGCTCTTTCGACAGTGTTACGCTTATTTGGTCAGTTCTGCGGTCATGTGCACGCGGTCACCGGTGAAAGCTTCGGTGATATGGTAAGAAGAGGCACCAGCCTGCTGAGCCTGAGCGGCGATTTTCGCTTCTGCACCGTCCATTGTGGAGGAGGTTGCGGTCACTGTCTGTGCAGCGAATGAACCGAAAGAAGAAGCCAGAGCGATAACTGCGACAAAAGTTTTGATGCTTTTCATGATATAAACCCTTCTGAATGTTTGTTGAGGTGAGGCGTTGTGCCTCGATGAAATAAATACTAGACCTGAACCTCATCAACAAAAAGCGGAAGAATTTGCTCTCAACATTCAAAAAAACTGATTTATATCTTAACCCGCAATCAAACGCTGCGGATGGGTATAAATCGTTGCCCTGCCCGGCTTGCAAAAACCCACCAGCGTCAGGTTGCAGCGCTCAGCAACCTCAACGGCCAGCGTGGTCGCAGCGGAAACGGCGAACAGAATTTCCACGCCGCACATGGCGGATTTCTGCACCATTTCATAGCTCGCGCGGCTGGAGACCAGCGCCGCTCCCGTCTGCCAGGACGCCCCCTCATGGGCGCGATGACCAAGCAGCTTATCCAGCGCCACGTGACGCCCCACGTCCTCATGCCCACCCACAAGTTGCCCGGAAGGTAGCATCCAGGCGGCCGCATGGGTACAGCCCGTAAGTTTGCCAATCGGCTGAAAATCGGTGAGATGCGCCAGCGCCTGGTCCAAATTTGCCAGCTCAAATGTCTGCGTAAACGGCAGTGGTGCGACGGGTTTGCCAATGTCGTTCAGTTGCTCAACGCCGCACACGCCACACCCTGTCCGCCCGGCCAGCGCGCGACGACGCTCTTTTAGACCCATAAACCGACGGCTGGAAAGCTCAATCTGCACTTCCAGACCATTGCAGGATGGCACCACCTCCATACCAAAAATTTCCTGGCGGGTTTCGATAATCCCTTCGGAGAGAGAAAAACCGACGGCAAACCACTCCAGGTCTTTGGGGGAGGCCATCATCACCACATGAGAAATGCCGTTATAAACCAGCGCAACGGGCACTTCCTCCGCTAACACATCGGGACGAGAATGTTGCAGATCATCGCGCTTCCAGAGTGCGACCTGACGGGAACCTGTGATCTGAGTAGCAGCTTCGTATTGTTCAGTATGGATTTTGTTCACGTTGTATTAACCGAATTAAAACAGGCGTAACCGCAATGTGGTATTCTGAGTCATACCCCTTTTGGGCCAGGGGATTTACAGCAATTTTGTACCTTTGCGGCAACGACCGCAAAGTAAAAAAAACCTCGTGACAATGTCGAAACAAGGAGCAAACCATGCAGGTCAGCAGAAGGCAGTTCTTTAAGATCTGCGCTGGCGGTATGGCAGGTACAACGGCAGCGGCGCTGGGCTTTGCCCCAGGCGTAGCACTGGCGGAGACGCGGCAATACAAATTACTGCGCACCCGTGAAACGCGAAATACCTGCACATACTGTTCTGTCGGCTGTGGGCTTTTAATGTATAGCCTCGGCGACGGCGCGAAAAACGCCAAAGCATCTATTTTCCATATCGAAGGCGACCCGGATCACCCGGTCAACCGTGGCGCGCTCTGCCCGAAAGGTGCGGGTCTGGTGGATTTTATTCATTCAGAAAGCCGCCTGAAATATCCAGAATACCGTGCGCCAGGCTCCGACAAATGGCAACAAATCACCTGGGATGACGCGTTTGATCGCATCGCAAAACTGATCAAAAAAGACCGTGATGCCAACTACATCGCGCAAAACGCCGAAGGCACCACCGTCAACCGTTGGCTCTCCACCGGTATGCTGTGCGCCTCCGCATCCAGTAACGAAACCGGTTATTTAACCCAGAAATTTACCCGCGCCCTCGGCATGCTCGCCGTGGATAACCAGGCGCGTGTCTGACACGGACCAACGGTAGCAAGTCTTGCTCCAACATTTGGTCGCGGTGCGATGACCAACCACTGGGTAGATATGAAAAACGCCAATCTCATCATCGTGATGGGAGGGAATGCTGCTGAAGCGCATCCGGTGGGATTCCGCTGGGCGATGGAAGCAAAAATCCATAATGGCGCCAAATTAATCGTTATCGATCCTCGATTTACGCGTACCGCTTCGGTCGCGGACTTTTACACGCCCATTCGTTCCGGGACGGATATCGCTTTTCTCTCCGGGGTTCTGCTGTATCTGCTGACAAATGAAAAATACAACCGCGAATACACCGAAGCCTACACCAACGCCAGCCTGATCGTGCGTGAGGACTTCGGCTTCGAAGATGGCCTGTTTACTGGCTATGACGCGGAAAAACGCAAATATGACCGTTCAAGCTGGAACTATGAGCTGGATGAACAGGGCTTCGCTAAGCGCGATACCACCCTTACCCATCCACGCTGCGTGTGGAATTTACTGAAACAACACGTTTCTCGCTATACGCCAGAGGTCGTGGAAAACATCTGCGGGACGCCAAAAGCGGACTTCCTGAAAGTCTGTGAATACATCGCGGAAACCAGTGCCCACGACAAAACTGCGTCGTTCCTGTACGCGCTGGGCTGGACGCAACACTCTGTTGGTGCGCAGAACATCCGTACCATGGCGATGATCCAATTGCTGCTCGGCAATATGGGGATGGCGGGCGGCGGTGTTAACGCCCTGCGCGGCCACTCCAATATTCAGGGGCTGACCGACTTAGGCCTGCTGTCGCAAAGCCTGCCGGGTTATATGACGCTACCAAGCGAGAAACAGACGGATCTGCAAACCTACCTGACGGCAAACACGCCAAAACCGTTGTTGCAGGGTCAGGTGAACTACTGGGGCAACTACTCGAAATTCTTCGTCTCAATGATGAAAGCCTTCTATGGCGAAAAAGCGACGAAAGAAAACAGTTGGGGCTTCGACTTGCTGCCGAAGTGGGACAAGAGTTACGACGTCCTGCAGTATTTCGACATGATGTTTAAAGGTCAGGTGAACGGTTATATCTGCCAGGGTTTCAACCCGGTTGCATCGTTCCCGAACAAAAACAAAGTTGTGGCGGCACTGTCAAAACTGAAATTCCTGGTGACCATCGACCCGCTGAACACGGAAACCTCCACGTTCTGGCAGAACCACGGCGAGTCGAACGATGTTGATTCATCGAAAATCCAGACCGAAGTGTTCCGTCTGCCCTGCACCTGCTTTGCCGAAGAGAACGGCTCCATCGTGAACTCCGGTCGCTGGCTGCAATGGCACTGGAAAGGTCAGGATGCGCCGGGGGAAGCGGTCACCGACGGTGAGATTCTGGCGGGCATCTTCCTGCGCCTGCGCAAAATGTACGCCGAAGAGGGCGGTGCTAACCCTGAACAGGTGTTAAGCATGACCTGGAACTACTCCACACCACACGAACCGGCTTCGGAAGAGGTGGCAATGGAGAGTAACGGCAAGGCGCTGGCGGATATTATCGATCCGGTTACCAATACGGTCCTCGTGAAAAAAGGTCAGCAGCTCAGTTCGTTCGCCCAGTTACGTGACGACGGTACCACCTCCAGCGGCTGCTGGATTTTCGCCGGTAGCTGGACGCCGGACGGCAACCAGATGGCTAAACGCGATAATGCCGACCCGTCAGGCCTTGGCAATACGCTCGGCTGGGCATGGGCATGGCCGCTTAACCGACGCATCCTGTATAACCGCGCCTCCGCTGACCCGCAGGGTAAACCGTGGGATCCGAAACGCCAGCTCCTGAAATGGGACGGGGCGAAATGGGGCGGCGCGGATATCCCGGACTACAGCACTGCAGCACCGGGCAGCGATGTGGGACCGTTTATCATGCAGCCGGAAGGGATGGGCCGCCTGTTCGCTATCGATAAGATGGCGGAAGGGCCGTTCCCGGAACATTACGAGCCGTTTGAAACACCACTGGGCACTAACCCCCTGCACCCGAATGTGGTCTCTAACCCGGCCGCGCGCGTCTTTAAAGACGACATGGCCGCGATGGGTAAAGCGGATAAATTCCCGTATGTCGGCACCACTTACCGCCTGACCGAACACTTCCACTACTGGACCAAGCACGCATTGCTGAACGCGATCGCACAGCCGGAGCAGTTTGTGGAAATCGGTGAAAAGCTGGCGGGCAAGCTGGGGATCGTGCAGGGCGATACCGTGAAAGTCTCCTCCAACCGCGGCTATATCAAAGCCAAGGCTGTGGTGACGAAGCGTATTCGCACGCTGAACGTACACGGCAAAGAGGTGGATACCATCGGTATTCCCATTCACTGGGGTTATGAAGGCGTGGCGAAGAAAGGCTTTATCGCGAACACCCTTACCCCGTTTGTCGGTGACGCAAACACCCAGACGCCGGAGTTTAAGGCCTTCCTGGTGAATGTGGAAAAGGTATAGCGGAGACGAATTATGGCTTACCAATCTCAAGATATTATCCGTCGTTCCGCCACTAACGGTTTTACCCCCGCGCCACAGGCGCGGGATCACCAGCAGGAGGTGGCGAAGCTTATCGACGTCACCACCTGTATTGGGTGTAAAGCCTGTCAGGTAGCCTGCTCGGAGTGGAACGATATTCGTGATGAAGTGGGACATAACGTCGGGGTTTACGATAACCCGGCTGACTTGACCGCTAAGTCATGGACAGTTATGCGTTTTTCCGAAGTGGAGCAGAATGACAAACTGGAATGGCTTATCCGCAAAGACGGCTGCATGCACTGTGCCGATCCGGGTTGTCTGAAAGCATGTCCCTCAGAAGGGGCTATCATTCAGTATGCCAACGGGATTGTCGACTTCCAGTCTGAACAGTGTATTGGCTGCGGCTATTGCATTGCAGGCTGCCCGTTCAACGTGCCGCGCCTGAACCCGGAAGACAACCGCGTCTACAAATGTACGCTGTGCGTAGACCGCGTTACCGTCGGTCAGGAACCGGCCTGCGTGAAAACGTGCCCGACCGGCGCTATCCACTTTGGTAGCAAAGAGGATATGAAAACGCTGGCAGGCGAACGCGTGGCGGAGCTGAAAACTCGGGGTTATGACAATGCGGGCCTGTACGATCCGGCCGGCGTTGGTGGTACACACGTCATGTACGTACTGCACCATGCCGACAAGCCGAATCTGTATCACGGCCTGCCGGAAAACCCGGAAATCAGCGCAACCGTGAAATTCTGGAAAGGTATCTGGAAGCCGCTGGCCGCTGTGGGTTTTGCAGCGACATTTGCAGCCAGTATCTTCCACTACGTCGGTGTCGGTCCAAACCGCGCAGAGGAAGAAGACGACAATCTGCATGAAGAAAAAGACGAGGTGCGCAAATGAAAAGACGTGACACCATCGTGCGCTACACGGCGCCGGAACGCATCAACCATTGGGTCACCGCCTTCTGCTTCGTGCTGGCGGCGGTGAGCGGGCTGGGATTCTTTTTCCCATCCTTTAACTGGCTGATGCACATTCTGGGTACGCCGCAGTTAGCGCGTATTCTGCACCCGTTTGTTGGGGTGGTGATGTTCGCGTCGTTCATCATCATGTTCTTCCGCTACTGGCATCACAACCTAATCAATCGGGATGATATCTTTTGGGCGAAGAATATTCGTAAGATCGTCGTCAACGAGGAAGTGGGTGATACCGGGCGCTATAACTTCGGCCAGAAATGTGTGTTCTGGGCGGCGATTCTCTTCCTGGTGTTGTTGCTGGTGAGCGGCATCATCATGTGGCGTCCATACTTCGCACCCGTTTTCTCTATCCCGGTCATTCGAATTGCGATTATGGTTCATTCGTTTGCCGCAGTAGCGTTAATTGTGGTTATTATGGTGCATATCTACGCCGCACTATGGGTGAAGGGCACGATAACCGCCATGGTGGAAGGCTGGGTAACCAAAACGTGGGCGAAGAAACATCACCCGCGCTGGTACCGTGAAGTCCGCCAGAAAGAGGAAAAAACGACGGAATGAGTATTCGCATAATCCCGCAAGACGAGCTGGAGAAGAGCGAGAAACGCACGGCGGAAGTGATTCCGCCGTTATTATTCCCCAGACTGAAAAATCTCTATAACCGCCGGGCAGAACGCCTGCGCGCGTTAGCAGAGCACAATCCGCTGGGTGATTACCTGCGTTTTGCCGCGCTGATCGCCCATGCCCAGGAGGTGGTGCTGTACGACCATCCGCTGGAAATCGATCTGACAGCACGCATTAAACAGGCCGCTGCTGAGGGCAAGCCGCCGCTGGATATCCATGTCCTGCCGCGTGATAAGCACTGGCACCGGCTGCTGCACTCCCTCATTGCCGAACTCAAACCGGAAATGAGTGGACCTGCGCTGGCCGTCATTGAAAATCTGGAAAAATCCTCCGAACAGGAGCTGGAGCAGATGGCCAGCGCGCTGTTTGCGTCTGATTTTAGCGCGGTGAGCAGTGATAAAGCGCCGTTTATTTGGGCTGCGCTTTCTCTCTACTGGTCGCAAATGGCCAGCCTGATCCCCGGCAAAGCCCGTGCGGAATATGGCGAGCAGCGCCAGTTCTGCCCGGTATGCGGATCGATACCTGTTTCAAGCGTTGTGCATATCGGCACAACTCAGGGGTTGCGCTATCTGCACTGCAATCTTTGTGAAACCGAGTGGCACGTGGTGCGCGTCAAATGCAGCAACTGCGAGCAGACTCGCGAC
The DNA here is from genome assembly GCF_015167655.1 of Citrobacter sp. BDA59-3. Lineage (NCBI taxonomy): Bacteria > Pseudomonadati > Pseudomonadota > Gammaproteobacteria > Enterobacterales > Enterobacteriaceae > Citrobacter > Citrobacter sp. BDA59-3. The sequence goes on along the minus strand of NZ_CP063427.1, from coordinate 45,627 downwards.
TTACACTACTGGTCGCTGGACAACGAGAAGGCGGCAATCAAAGCCGAAAGCTGTGGCGATTGCGGCACCTATCTGAAGATTCTGTATCAGGAAAAAGATCCGAACGTGGAGCCTGTTGCCGATGATTTAGCGTCACTGGTACTCGATGCCCGCATGGAACAGGAAGGGTTCGCCCGCAGTTCCATCAATCCATTCCTCTTCCCGGGCGAAGGGGAGTAAGCGCCATTAACTGTGCCGGGTTGCCCATGCGCCCGGCTAAAGTTGATACGGCGTAATCACTCCCGGCACACCGGAAAAATCACGGGTATTTCGTGTCACCCATTCACGGCGATGAAGCTGCGCTGTCGCCAGGATTATGGCGTCTGGCTGCGTCATGCCATATTCTTGCCGCAGTTTACCGCTCCGCTCTGCAATCTAACCTGTGCATGAATAAGGCGCCTTTCTGCCTGTATTTCATCTTTGCGAGACACTTTCCAGAGTCACTCGCCTCCTGAAAATCACCTTTCCCACCGACATCAATCCAGGTTATAACACTGGATATATATACAGAATGGAGATGTGGTAATGGCGCTGGAAATCGGAATTGCAGAGCTGGTCAGGGAGTTTATTGCCGCCGGGCGGCCATCCTCGCGAGATAAAAGTATTGATGAACGGAGGGCGGGCTACATCGCCAGTACCGTGCTGGCGGGCGAAACGGAAAGCCGGGTAAACGTAGAAGATGTGCATCTCGACGGTATGGCGTTTCGCGTTATCTCCCCGCTTGAGGCAACCGGCCCATTGCCAACGCTTGTCTATTACCACGGCGGCTGCTTTATCAGCGGCGAGTTTGCCACCCATGACAACCAGTTGCGCCAGCTCGCTTTTCATAGCGGCTGTCGGGTGATTGCGGTGCAATATCGTCTGGCCCCGGAACATCCCTTTCCTGCCGCGCATGATGACGCGTACAGAGGGGCAGAAATTATCTGGCAATACGCCGATGAACTGGGCGTGGATCGGCAAAAAGTTACCCTCGCAGGAGACAGCGCGGGTGGTCATCTGGCGCTGGTTACGGCACTTCGTCTTAAAGCAGCGCAGGTATGGCAACCCGCTCAATTGATCCTGATTTATCCCATGCTCGATGCGACCGCCTATTTTGAAAGCTATACCAGCAACGGCGAGGACTACGTGATTACCCGTGACACGCTGCTCAGTGGCTACGAGCTATATCTCGGTGATACGGATCCCATGCATCCGGAAGCCAGCCCGCTCTGGCGCGATGATTTTAACGGTCTTCCTCCGGTGCATATTCTTACTGCCGAATATGACCCGCTCTGCGATGAAGGCGAAGCGTTGTTTCAACGACTGACCGAACAAGGGGTGGCATGTTCCTGCCAGCACCATCTTGGGGTGATTCACGGTTTCTTTCAGCTTGCTGGCATCAGCAAAACAGCTCGCGGGGCGATAAGAGATGTTGCATGGCGGTTGAGAGCGTTACCACATTGAGAACTTAATGAAGGTTTGCGTAGCGGCGAAAGTTCATTAACGCTGCAATAGATAACCGAAAGGAAGAACCCCCTTTAATTAAGCAAGGAAACACCATGTCCATCGTTGCGCCCGTCGAAAAACAATTTGCCGCTTATAACGCCCATGACATTGAGATGTTCGTGGCCTGTTTTAGCGAAGATTTTACCGCATGGCGTATGCCAGCCACATCCCCTTCCACCCGTGGTCGGGAAGCGCTGCGCGCATTTTACAGCCAGCATCGTTTTAATAACCCGGCGCTGAGGGCAGAGTTGCTTAGCCGCACCGTGATGGGAAATAAGGTGTTCGATCACGAAAAAATCTATGGCATCGGCGAGCAGGTTATCGAGAATATGGCGGTGTATGAGATTCAGGATGATTTGATTAAAACCGCGTGGTTTTACTTTGCCGAATAGCTTTATTTTGCCTGGGTTGAGCCCGGTGCTGACGCCGGGCTCGCTAATCACTCTTCTTCGTTGCCGCCTTCTTCATAGGCGCCATAAGGTTTAGCGGGTAACACGATATAAACCGCCTCAAACAAGGCACCCTGTTTATCGTCGCCGAACAGTTCAACCTGCAACTGAACACGTGCTTTACGCCCGCGAGCCAGTCTGTCGAGGTCACCGCTCAGAGAGCCGAGATCGGCAATCGCGCTCGGTTTACCCGTGATTGGCGTGCTGTAACGGATATGCGCATCGGCAAGAATAATCGTCCCGCCCAGATGCCGCTCGCGCAGCATTAACCAGATAAGCCCCCAGCCCGTTAGTGTCGCCAGCGAGAACAGGCTTCCGGCGAACAGCGTATGGTGCGGATTCTGGTTGCCCGTCTCCGGCATGGTGGTGATAAATTTTTGACCGGTGTACTGCTGAATGCGCACACCCATCTTTTCGCTGAGTGGAATATGCTGATACCAGGCCTGCTGCAACTGCCCACACCAGTCGCCGCGATGCAGAATATCATCCAGCGTCGCCACGGGTTTGATCATCAGGAAATGGCGCACCGGCGTGGTTTGCGGGGCAGTGATTTCGCCCTCATTGATAAAACCCAGTTTTGCGAAGAACTCTACCGCATCTTCACGTGCGCTACAGGTCACCCGCTTCACACCTTCCTGACGCGCGACAGACTCCAGCGTCATCGCCATCAGCGTGCCGAGCCCTTTATCCTGCACGGAGGGGTGGACGGCCATAAAACGGATCGAAGCCTCATTGTCAGCATTGATATATAACCGACCAACGGCAACGATTTCGCCTTCTTCATCCACAACCATTTGATGATGGGCCATGGCATCCCAGGCGTCACGTTCGGAGCCTTTCGGCTGATGCAATGGCTTGCGCAGCATCTCCCAACGGAACTGGTAGTAAAGCTCTAGCTCTTCTTCTGTTTGCGGTACGCGAAGGTGATACATAGCTGTATTCTCTCTTGTTACCCGTGGCAACTCCGCAAGCTGGCTCATACTTGCAACCAGAACGTTACGGGGCCATCATTAACCAGCGATACCTGCATATCTGCGGCGAATCGTCCGGTCTGTGTTTCTATCTGCTGGCTACGGCAGCGACTGACGAAATAGTCATACAGCGCCTCCGCCTTTTCCGGCGCGGCCCCTCTGGAAAAGCCAGGACGCATGCCGCGTTCGGTATCCGCCGCCAGCGTAAATTGTGACACCACCAGCACGCTGCCACCGGACTGCTGAACGTTGAGGTTCATCTTGCCGTCAGCGTCACTGAAAATACGATACCCCAGTACGCGCTCGCACAGGCGGTTCGCTTTTTGCTCGTCATCTTCCCTTTCGACACCTAACAACACCAAAAGTCCCGGACCGATTTCGCCCGTCACTTCACCCGCCACGGTAACGCTGGCCTGGGATACACGTTGTATCAATGCAATCATGGTTGGTCTTCTTCTTGTTCTGCGGCTTTTTTTAATCGTCGATATTCACCGAGAGTGACAGTTATTTCAGCGCCAAGCAAGACGATACACCATGTCCAGTAGACCCACAGAAACAAAATCGGGACCACCGCCAGCACGCCATAAATGAGCTGGTAAGAAGGAAATGTGGTGATATAAAGCGCAAACCCTTTTTTCCCCGCTTCAAACAATAGAGCGGCGACAAAAGCACCAATCACTGCATCACGGTTGGGCACGCGGGTGGTTGGCACAATGCTGTACAACAACCAAAAAGAGATCCACGACAAAATGAGCGGGAAAACGCGCAGCATATTATCTATCGCGCCATTGAGCCCGCTGGCCCAGCGCAGAGAGAGCAAGTAAGAGCTTATCGCCAGGCTTGCCCCGGCAAGCAGCGGCCCCAGCGTCAAAATCATCCAGTAGACAGCAAAGGAGTATATCCGCGGACGCACGCGCGTACTGCGCCAGATAGAATTGAGGGCGCTGTCGATGGAGTACATCAACAGTAATGAGGTGACCACCAGCCCACATGCTCCAACGGCGGTCATTTTGCTTGAATTGGCAACGAACTGTTCGATATAGCGTTGAATCACATCGCCGGTAGTCGGAATAAAATTAGCAAAAACAAAGTGACGCAGTTGGATGCTAACCTCAGAAAACATCGGAAAAGCGGCAAATAACGCAAAGATAACGGCAATGAGTGGCACCAATGAAAGCAACGAAACATAGGCGAGATTTCCCGCCAGTGTTGTCATGTGGTCTTCATCAATACGCAGCCAGAGTAATTTCAGCCACGACCAAATGGGTCGCGTATGGTGTTTCGTTTTATGGCGAATAAATTTCAGCATAACTGCTTCGCAAAATAGTCAGGGAGGGTGTTCTTACCCGTCACCAGAATACTGGTGATCCCCAACTGGTTAGCCCCTTCTATATTATTGGCATTATCATCGAAAAAGACAGTATTATCAGCGCTATAGCCTTCAAGTTCGAGAACACGTTGGTAGATGCGTACTTCCGGCTTACGCATTCCCATATCTTGCGAAAGATAAATATGGTCGGCGGCAGCCAAAATTTCCGGGTATTGATCCGGCCAGTACGTGGTATGAAGACTGTTGGTATTGGAGAGCACGACCACGCGGTGCCCCTGCTCACGCAGTTTTTGCATGATGCTGATAACGTCCTTACGCAGGGAGACAAAAACCGCCTGCCAGCCCGTTGCGAACTGCTCAAAGCTTAACGACATAGACATCTCTTCACAGAGCGCTTTGGCAAAATCTTCATCACTGATTTCACCCCGCTCATGAAGCTGGAACGTCTCGCCCATCGTGAAACTTTGTTTGAGTGTCGCAAGCGGCACGCGGCTAAAGTCACTCCATACGCCCAGCACCCGATTGAAGTCGATATCAACGATCACGTTACCCAAATCAAAGATATAGAGCATCTCTCTCTCCTTATTTTCCGTGGAAAGTTAACTGTAGCGGGAAAGTCAGAAGTTGAATAGTTCGCCCACGCTGGCAAGCAACAGGATTGTGATGGGTAGAGGTTCCCGAACAGACTATGATGAAAAGAGCAGATCCCATTCATCAGGTGGTACGCACTCAGCAAAAGAAAAAGCCGCTGACATCAGCGGCTTTTTTCCGGCTGGCCATTACGCCAGCCCGGCATCACGTATCTGGTTAAAAAAGAAGATTAGTCTTCTTTAGAACCACGGTTAGCGCGACGACGATCGTTTTCCGTCAGGTGACGTTTACGAATACGGATAGAGGTCGGGGTAACTTCTACCAGTTCGTCATCGTCGATGAACTCCAGAGCCTGCTCCAGGGTCATCTTAACCGGCGGAACCAGAACCGTTGCTTCGTCAGTACCGGACGCACGCATGTTGGTCAGTTTCTTACCGGTCAGGCAGTTTACCGTCAGGTCGTTAGAACGGCTGTGAATACCGATGATCTGACCTTCGTAAACTTCTGCGCCGTGGCCCAGGAACAGCTTACCGCGGTCCTGCAGGCTGAACAGCGCAAACGCAACCGCTTTACCCTGACCGTTGGAGATCAGTACGCCGTTCTGACGCTGACCCACATCGCCCGGACGAATGTCGTCGTAGTGGCTGAACGTGGAGTACAGCAGACCCGTACCAGAGGTCATGGTCATGAACTCAGAACGGAAGCCGATCAGGCCACGGCTTGGGATCACGTAGTCGAGACGTACGCGGCCTTTGCCATCTGGATTCATGTTTTTCAGGTCGCCTTTACGCTCACCCAGTGCCTGCATCACAGAACCCTGGTGCTGCTCTTCGACGTCCAGCGTGACGTTTTCGAACGGCTCTTGTTTACGGCCGTCGATTTCGCGGAAGATAACTTTCGGACGGGAAACCGCCATCTCGAAACCTTCACGACGCATGTTCTCGATCAGTACAGACAGGTGCAGCTCACCACGACCGGAAACGCGGAATGCATCAGCGTCTTCGGTTTCTTCTACGCGCAGCGCAACGTTGTGTACCAGCTCTTTGTTCAGGCGGTCAAGAATCTGACGAGAGGTAACGTACTTACCTTCTTTACCACAGAACGGAGAGGTGTTTACGCAGAAGAACATGGTTACGGTCGGCTCATCAACAGACAGTGCCGGCAGTGCTTCAACATTCTGCGTATCGCAGATGGTGTCGGAGATGTTCAGCTCGCCCAGACCGGTGATCGCGATGATATCGCCCGCTTCTGCGATATCGCTCTCGATACGCTCCAGACCCAGGTGGGTCAGAACTTTACCGACTTTACCGTTACGGGTTTTGCCTTCGCTATCAATGATAGTGACCTGCTGGTTCGGTTTCACTTTACCGCGTTTGATACGACCGATACCGATGACGCCAACGTAGTTGTTATAGTCCAGCTGGGAGATTTGCATCTGCAGCGGACCATCAAGGTCTACGTTTGGCGCTGGTACGCGATCAACGATGGTCTGATACAGCGGGGTCATGTCTTCCGCCATATCTTCGTGATCCAGCCCCGCGATACCGTTCAGCGCAGAGGCGTAAACGATAGGGAAGTCCAGCTGTTCGTCGGTAGCGTCAAGGTTTACGAACAGGTCGAATACCTGATCGACAACCCAGTCAGGACGTGCGCCTGGACGGTCGACTTTGTTGATAACAACAATCGGTTTCAGGCCATGAGCAAAGGCTTTTTTGGTCACGAAGCGCGTCTGCGGCATCGGACCATCCATTGCATCAACGACCAACAGAACGGAATCTACCATGGACATGACACGTTCAACTTCACCACCGAAGTCGGCGTGCCCCGGGGTATCAACGATGTTGATACGGTAATCATTCCATTTGATAGCGGTGTTTTTAGCCAGGATGGTAATCCCACGCTCTTTCTCCAAATCGTTGGAGTCCATCACTCGCTCTTGAGTTTCGGCACGCGCATCAAACGTACCGGATTGCTGCAGCAGCTTATCAACCAGGGTAGTTTTACCATGGTCAACGTGCGCGATGATGGCGATGTTACGCAGATTTTCGATCACAACTTTGCCTCAGGCATTTAGAAATAGCGCGTTATTGTACACGGATTAATCGCACTACAAAACAGGATCACAAACATCCCCCGCAAACAAGTATTGCAGGGTTGCTTTGTGATCATTTTCACGAAGCGAAATCGGGCTGCTCAACTAAAATTGCACCAATTCGGTGCTCAATGTTCACATGCAAGCACCGAATTGGTGCAATATAACCATTGTGGTGCAGCCCTTTTGCACTATGGTGCGCATAATAGCGCCTTTTTAGTGACATTTAAAAGTTGGCATAGATTTCGCTTTATCTTTTTCATGGCAACAACGACAGGTTAGCGCCGTAATTGTAGACCTCGTTACCACGACGACAATGATAAATCCGGGAGAGTTTAAGTATGTCCGCTGAACACGTTTTGACGATGCTGAACGAGCACGAAGTCAAGTTTGTTGATTTGCGCTTCACCGACACTAAAGGTAAAGAGCAGCACGTCACGATCCCAGCTCATCAGGTAAATGCTGACTTCTTTGAAGAAGGCAAAATGTTTGATGGCTCCTCGATTGGTGGCTGGAAAGGCATTAACGAATCTGACATGGTACTGATGCCGGACGCCTCTACCGCTGTCATTGACCCGTTCTACGAAGAACCGACTCTGATCATCCGTTGCGATATCCTCGAGCCGGGCACCATGCAGGGCTACGATCGCGACCCGCGCTCCATCGCAAAACGCGCTGAAGAATACCTGCGCGCAACAGGCATCGCAGACACCGTTCTGTTCGGGCCTGAGCCAGAGTTCTTCCTGTTCGACGACGTACGTTTCGGCAGCTCTATTTCCGGTTCCCACGTTGCTATCGATGATATCGAAGGCGCATGGAACTCCTCCACCAAATACGAAGGCGGTAACAAAGGTCACCGTCCGGCTGTTAAAGGTGGTTACTTCCCGGTTCCGCCAGTGGACTCCGCACAAGACCTGCGCTCCACTATGTGTCTGGTAATGGAAGAGATGGGCCTGGTTGTAGAAGCTCATCACCACGAAGTTGCAACTGCTGGTCAGAACGAAGTGGCAACCCGCTTCAATACCATGACCAAAAAAGCAGACGAAATTCAGATCTACAAATATGTGGTTCACAACGTTGCTCACCGCTTCGGTAAAACCGCAACATTTATGCCGAAACCGATGTTCGGTGATAACGGTTCCGGTATGCACTGCCACATGTCTCTGTCCAAGAACGGCGTAAACCTGTTCTCTGGCGACAAATATGCTGGTCTGTCTGAGCAGGCGCTGTACTACATCGGCGGCGTTATTAAACACGCTAAAGCGATCAACGCCCTGTCCAACCCGACTACCAACTCCTACAAACGTCTGGTCCCGGGTTACGAAGCACCGGTCATGCTGGCTTACTCTGCCCGTAACCGTTCAGCTTCCATCCGTATTCCGGTGGTTGCATCTCCGAAAGCGCGTCGTATTGAAGTGCGTTTCCCGGACCCGGCTGCTAACCCGTACCTGTGCTTCGCAGCGCTGCTGATGGCTGGTCTTGATGGCATCAAGAACAAAATCCATCCGGGCGAAGCGATGGACAAAAACCTGTATGACCTGCCAGCTGAAGAAGCGAAAGAAATCCCGCAGGTTGCAGGCTCTCTGGAAGAAGCACTGAACTGCCTGAACGAAGACCGCGAGTTCCTGACTGCGGGTGGCGTATTCACCGACGACGCAATTGATGCTTACATCGCTCTGCGTATCGAAGAAAACGACCGCGTACGCATGACGCCGCACCCGGTAGAGTTTGAGCTGTACTACAGCGTTTAATAATTTAAATCCGAGGGATTTCTTGTTACAGCAAGGCGGCGATTGAGTGAATCCCCGGGAGCATAGAGATCTATGTGACCGGGGTAAGCGAAGAAAGCCAACGCCGCTGTAACGAGAAAGACATAGGATATTTTGTTGCCGTGGAAACTTTCAGCCCATCCTAGATGGGCTTTTTTCTCCACCAACAACCTGAATTACCGCCTTATTTACTTATAAAACGCTATACTGCACTAAAATAGTGCATTCTTTGGGAGACTGCTGGATGGCAAGTGGCTCGTTGCCCGATGCTGGGCAGATCCTCAATTCTTTAATCAACAGCATTTTGCTGGTTGATGACGAGCTGGCGGTACATTACGCCAACCCGGCGGCACAACAACTTCTGGCGCAAAGTTCCCGTAAATTATTCGGTACGCCTTTGCCGGACCTGCTAAGTTATTTCTCGCTCAATATCGTCCTGATGCGGGAAAGTCTCGATGCCGGACAAGGCTTTACGGACAATGAAGTCACCCTCGTTATCGACGGACGTTCACATATTCTCTCGTTAACGGCGCAACGGTTGCCTGAGGGCCTCATCCTTCTGGAGATGGCACCGATGGACAATCAGCGACGCCTGAGCCAGGAACAGCTCCAGCACGCCCAGCAAGTGGCAGCGCGCGATCTGGTACGCGGCCTGGCGCATGAAATCAAAAACCCGCTCGGAGGCTTACGTGGCGCGGCGCAGCTATTAAGCAAAGCCCTGCCTGACCCTTCGTTGCTGGAATACACCAAAGTCATCATTGAGCAGGCCGACCGTCTGCGTAACCTGGTGGACAGACTGCTTGGGCCACAACAGCCCGGTATGCACGTAACAGAAAGCATTCATAAAGTCGCTGAACGTGTCGTGAAACTGGTGTCGATGGAATTACCCGATAACGTCACCCTGGTGCGCGACTATGATCCGAGCCTGCCGGAGCTGGCACACGATCCCGACCAGATTGAACAGGTGCTACTGAACATTGTTCGCAACGCACTCCAGGCGCTGGGACCCGAGGGCGGCGAAATTATTCTGCGTACCCGCACCGCGTTTCAGCTCACGCTGCACGGCGTTCGCTATCGTCTTGCGGCACGTATTGATGTGGAAGATAACGGGCCTGGTATTCCGTCAAACCTGCAGGACACGCTGTTTTACCCGATGGTGAGCGGGCGTGAAGGCGGTACTGGCTTAGGGTTATCTATCGCACGAAGTTTGATTGATCAACACTCTGGCAAAATTGAATTCACCAGTTGGCCAGGCCATACCGAGTTCTCGGTGTTCCTGCCTATTCGGAAATAGAGGTGTTTATGCAACGAGGGATAGTCTGGATCGTTGATGACGATAGCTCCATCCGTTGGGTGCTTGAACGCGCGCTCACCGGGGCTGGCTTGAGCTGTACAACGTTTGAAAACGCAAATGAAGTGCTTGATGCGCTTACCACCAAAACGCCGGACGTGCTGCTGTCAGATATTCGCATGCCCGGTATGGACGGTCTTGCCCTGTTAAAGCAAATCAAACAGCGCCACCCGATGCTTCCGGTCATCATTATGACCGCGCATTCCGATCTGGATGCGGCAGTCAGCGCGTATCAGCAAGGGGCGTTTGATTATCTGCCAAAGCCATTTGATATCGACGAAGCGGTGGCGCTGGTTGAGCGCGCCATCAGCCATTATCAGGAACAGCAGCAACCGCGTAATGTGCAGGTAAGTGGGCCAACCACCGATATTATTGGTGAAGCGCCAGCCATGCAGGATGTCTTTCGCATCATTGGCCGTCTGTCGCGCTCGTCTATTAGCGTATTGATTAACGGTGAGTCCGGTACCGGTAAAGAGCTGGTCGCCCACGCGCTGCATCGCCATAGCCCGCGGGTGAAAGCACCTTTCATTGCGCTGAACATGGCCGCCATCCCAAAAGATTTGATCGAATCCGAACTGTTTGGCCATGAGAAAGGGGCGTTTACCGGCGCCAATACCATTCGTCAGGGGCGTTTCGAACAAGCCGATGGCGGTACGCTGTTTCTCGATGAAATCGGTGATATGCCACTGGATGTACAGACCCGTCTGCTGCGTGTTCTGGCCGATGGACAGTTCTACCGTGTCGGTGGCTATGCGCCGGTGAAGGTCGATGTTCGCATCATCGCCGCAACGCACCAAAACCTGGAAATGCGGGTGCAGGAAGGGAAATTCCGCGAGGATTTATTCCACCGCCTGAACGTTATCCGCGTGCACCTTCCGCCGCTGCGTGAACGTCGCGAAGATATTCCCCGCCTGGCGCGCCATTTTCTTCAGGTCGCCGCACGCGAACTGGGCGTGGAAGCAAAGCAGTTGCATCCGGAAACCGAAGCGGCGCTCACTCGCCTGGCCTGGCCGGGTAATGTGCGCCAGTTGGAGAACACCTGCCGCTGGTTAACCGTGATGGCTGCCGGGCAGGAGGTCCTGATTCAGGATTTACCGGCTGAATTGTTTGAAACCACGATCCCGGAAAGCAGCACGGGACAGTCGCTGCCGGATAGCTGGGCAACGCTGTTGGCGCAATGGGCAGACAGAGCGTTACGTTCCGGTCATCAAAACCTGCTTTCCGAAGCACAGCCAGAGATGGAACGGACCTTGTTGACCACTGCATTACGTCACACGCAGGGGCACAAACAAGAAGCAGCACGCTTGCTGGGATGGGGACGTAACACCCTGACGCGTAAGCTGAAAGAGTTGGGGATGGAGTAGCCATCCAGCTAAATGTAAAGATTGAATAGCGAGCGCAAATTGCTGCAATTTTGCGCTTTACTGTTCCGATGAGTTCAGTATGATCTTGCCCGTCCACGGGGAGGTCATCATGCTGGAATCACTCATCAATATCGTGTCGAGCAGCGCAGGCGTTAGTGCCGCTGCCAGCCATACACCACAAGCCGCCGTCGCTGCCGTATTGTGCGCCGCGCTGTTTGGGCTTTTTAGCTAAAGCGCCAGCAGGCGCTTCGCTTATCAGGTCACGGTCTGATATCCCCGGCCAGCGCATCGCCGCCGGGGAAACCGTTTAAATGACTCTTGAGAACTGCTGCATCCGCGCTTTCTGGCGCAGGTACACGTCAAAGCACATGCAGATGTTGCGAATTAATAAACGCCCTTTCGCCGTTACTTCAATACCCAGCTCGCTAACCTCCACCAGCCCATCAGTCGCCAGTGGCTTTAGCAGTTTCAGGTCTTCGGCAAAGTAGTCGTTAAAGCGCAAATCCCATTGATTCTCAATGCTGCTGAAATCGAGACGGAAGTGGCAAATAAGCGCTTTAATCACATCACGACGAATACAGTCATCACGGGTCAGCGAGATTCCCCGCCACAAGGCATTGCCGGTTTCGTCCACCTGTTGGTAATACGCTTTTAACTCTTTCTGATTCTGCGCGTAACTGTCGCCAATCATACTGATGGCAGAAACGCCCATCCCCAACAGATCGGTGTCGCCCTGGGTGGTGTAGCCCTGGAAGTTACGGTGGAGAACACCATCGCGCTGAGCCACCGCCAGCTCGTCATCGGGACGGGCAAAGTGGTCCATGCCGATGAACTGATAACCCGCATCAGTCAGCGAGACAATGGTCTGCTGCAGGATATCCAGCTTTTGTTGAGCGGACGGCAGATCCGCGTCTTTGATTTTACGCTGGGCCGCAAACAGGGTGGGAAGATGCGCGTAGTTGAACACGCTCAGACGGTCCGGGCTCAGCTCAGCCACCCGACTCAGGGTAAAGGCAAAACTTTCCGGCGTCTGTTTTGGCAAACCATAAATCAAATCAATATTGGTCGAGGTGAAACCGATGTCGCGCGCACGTTTAATCAGCGCAAAGATGAAAGCCTCGTCTTGCTCACGGTTAACCAGCCGCTGGACCTCTTTATTAAAGTCCTGCACGCCCATGCTCAGGCGGTTAAAGCCCTCCGATCGTAAATGATCAAGGACATCCAGCTCAATTTCACGCGGATCCACTTCAATGGAGATTTCCGCATCGGCCTCGAATTGAAAATGACCACGCAGTAAGCTCATCAGGCGGCTAATTTGCGCCTTATTCAGGTAGGTTGGCGTACCACCACCCCAGTGAAGCTGGCTGACACGACGGTCAGTGAACAGCGGCGCACGGTGGATAATCTCTTGTTCCAGGGCATCCAGATATTGATCAGCTTTATGCTGCTGGCGCGTAACAATCTTATTGCAGCCGCAGAAATAACAAAGCTTATGGCAAAATGGAATGTGCACATACAGTGACAACGGTCGCCCTGGATAACGTGCGACGGCACTACGGAAATTTTCTTCGCCATAGTCAGCGGAAAATTCCAGAGCGGTGGGGTATGACGTGTAGCGCGGCCCGGAATAGTTATATTTCTGGATAAGGGCCAGATCCCAGTCAATTCGTTGCTCAGACATGCTCACTCCTTCCGATAACGCCGCTGGCGGGTACGGCGGCCCGGCCTGACCTCATTTCGGGTCATAAGCCGGTTGCGCAGCCACAGTTTGCGCCGCGACAACCGCTGTAGTTTAACGAATAACCACACCAGATAACATATAACCGGAAGGGTTATAAGCAGGACAGCCAGGCCCATACCTGACCGTTAATTGCCGCCTTTGAGTAGACGCATCATATCTTCCCGGCCTTCTTCCTCTTCTTCTTCGTCATCGTCGTAGGAGAGGCCCAGTTGCTGCATTAATTCATCAATGCGGTCAAGTTTAGCGTCTACCCAGCTTTGATCTTCAGCGCTCAGGGTTTCGCCCTCTTCAAGTCGTTCCAGCAGCGCGTCCAGGCGCTCATCGTTCTCCAGCAGATCCAGTTCAGCTTGCGGTGAAAGCATAGGTTTCTCGCTCTTTGGTTTGTGCTGCTTTTTGACCTGGGGCTCGGTCGCACCCAGTGGAATCGGTTTCTTGCTGCCAACACGCGGATCGGCCTGAGAAGCGCTTTTTCCTGAGCCAGAAGACGCGCTCGCACCGCTTGCACGGCTACCAGCCGCATTCCCACGGTGTTTTTTATCGCGCTTACGGTCACGCCCTTCCTGGTTGAGTTCTTCACGTGATTTACGGTGCGCTTTGCCAGGTGATTTGCCGCGCGGAGTGGTTGAAGGTTTTTTCATGATAATCGGCTTAGATGGTTTTATTCAGTATAGAATTGCGGCGGAATCTAGCAGAAAGCAAGCAAAGAAAAAAGGCGACAGAGTAATCTGTCGCCTTTTTTTCTGACCCTCAACCCTCAATGGGTACAACGTTCCCTGTTTGCTTACAACACACCCTGTTTTTCCCTTAGCATGTCACGTTCCGTGTTGTGGTCCTTTTATTCCCTTTTAAGACTGTCATCCGGACAGTTTCCTGGTCTTCGCCTCCTGGCGCTCCTGACCCCTCATCCTTAAGTCTTCATCCCGCAGGCTTCCTCGCCTTTACAAATACTTTACCTGCTTAATTTAAACTCACAAGTAACAAAACGCCCCAAAAACATAAATTCAGAAAATTCTCTAATAACAAAACCTTTTTATTCATTAACTTAAATTTTTATGACCCTGCAATTTCTCTGAAAATTCGCATAAGCTTTATGGCAAATATCCTACAAACGACAGGGGTATTCTCTGGCAGATATCCATTGACGAGAAAAACAGCCTTTTACGTGGGTTCAGGTATAATCCCCCCATGCCCGAGATTACGGAGACGACCATTTTGACTAACTGGAACTACCAACAGACGCATTTTGTCACCAGTGCGCCTGATATTCGCCACTTACCCGCCGATACCGGTATAGAAGTGGCTTTTGCCGGCCGCTCCAATGCAGGGAAATCCAGCGCACTTAACACGCTGACAAATCAGAAAAGCCTGGCTCGTACATCCAAAACACCCGGACGTACGCAGCTGATTAACCTGTTCGAAGTGGCCGAAGGCAAACGCCTGGTGGACTTACCGGGTTACGGTTACGCAGAAGTGCCAGAAGAGATGAAGCTCAAGTGGCAGCGTGCTTTAGGGGAATATCTTGAGAAGCGCCAGTGCCTGCAGGGGCTGGTTGTACTGATGGATATCCGTCATCCGCTTAAAGATCTCGATCAGCAGATGATCCAGTGGGCGGTCGAGAGCAATGTGCAGATTCTGGTGTTGTTGACGAAAGCAGACAAGCTCGCCAGCGGTGCGCGTAAGGCGCAGCTTAATATGGTGCGCGAAGCAGTGGTTGCCTTTAATGGTGACGTGCAGGTTGAAGCGTTTTCGTCATTGAAGAAGCAGGGTGTAGATAAATTGCGCGAGAAGCTGGATAACTGGTTTAACACCATCGCGCCGATTACCGAGCAAACCACCGAAGAATGACCCTTAAGCGCGGCATCCGTTCGCGCTTTTTCTTCCTTTCGCCCAATAAAAAACGCCCCAGTCATTTCTGACTGGGGCGGCTAAATATTCAGCCAAATCCGATTACGTGAAGTAAAAGGTCTGAAAGATAGAACATCTTACCTCTGTACCCTACGTGTTTAACTCTACTCCCTTTTCGTTTTCGCACAAAGCACTTTTTGTAGTTTTTTTTCAACCTTTACATAGGGAATTCTAATGATCGTCACAAAATGTACTGGTTATGTTGCTTACTTACAGAAAAAGAAGCTTATGTGACCAGTACTTAGTGCGCTTGATCCCAGTTTTGCCCACTACCGACTTCCACCAGCAGCGGCACATCCAGTTTGGTACTGCTTTCCATCAACTCGTGGATCTTTTGCGATACCGCATCCACATCGTCTTTATGCACTTCAAAGACCAGTTCATCGTGTACCTGCATGATCATTTTCACGCGCGGTTTTTCCGTTTGCAGCCACGCATCAACAGCGATCATTGCGCGTTTGATAATGTCTGCTGCCGTGCCCTGCATGGGCGCGTTGATAGCCGCACGCTCTGCGCCGGCCCGACGCGCTGCGTTACTGGATTTGATGTCCGGCAGATAGAGACGACGCCCTTCCAGGGTTTCAACATAGCCCTGCTCTTTCGCCTGTGCGCGGGTGCGCTCCATATAATCCAGTACACCCGGATAGCGTTCGAAGTAGAGATCCATATACTTCTGCGACTCTTTACGCGGGATATTGAGTTGGCGGGATAAACCAAACGCGCTCATGCCATAAATCAGACCGAAGTTGATAGCTTTCGCGCTGCGTCGCTGTTCGTTCGACACGCTTTCCAGCGGTAAACCAAACACTTCGGCCGCCGTTGCACGGTGGATATCCTTCCCTTCGGCAAAGGCAGAGAGCAGGCCTTTATCCCGCGACAGATGCGCCATAATGCGCAATTCAATTTGCGAGTAGTCAGCGGAAACAATGACGTAGTCTTTTGGCGCGATAAACGCCTGGCGAATACGTCGGCCTTCCTCATTGCGCACCGGAATGTTTTGTAAGTTGGGATCGGTGGAGGACAGACGCCCGGTCGCCGTGACTGCCTGGTGATAGGAAGTGTGTACGCGTCCGGTCTTTGGATTGATCATCAGCGGCAGCTTATCGGTGTAAGTCGATTTCAGTTTCGACAAACCACGGTGCTCAAGAATGACTTTGGGTAAAGGGTAATCCAGCGCCAGCTCTTCCAGAACTTCCTCGGAGGTTGACGGTGCGCCGCCCGGTGTCTTCTTCAGCGGTTTGATGCCCTGTTTTTCAAAGAGAATCGTCTGTAGCTGTTTGGTTGAGGAAAGGTTAAAAGGCTCGCCTGCGATTTCATGGGCCTTCTTCTCTAATTCCGCCAGACGCAGGGCAATTTCTTCCGAATGTTTGTGCAGCACCGCAGGATCGATATTAACGCCATTACGCTCTACGCGGGAAAGCACCGGTACCAGAGGAATCTCTATGTTCTGGAAGATATTTAAAGGGCCAGCATTCTTTTGCAATTCCGGCCACATCTTCAGGTGCAGTTGCAGCGTGACGTCCGCATCTTCCGCAGCATAACGCCCGGCCTGCTCCAGATCGATCTGATTAAAGGTCAGTTGGTTTTTACCCTTTCCGGCAATCTCTTCAAAGGTAATGGTTTTATGCTTTAACCAGCGATCAGACAGGCTGTCCATATCATGACGACCAGCGACACTATCCAGCGTGTAGGATTCCAGCATGGTGTCAAAGGCAATGCCTCGCAGCTCAATGCCATAATTCTGCAAAATGCCACGGTCATATTTGAGGTTCTGACCCACTTTTTGGACTTTCTCATCTTCAAGCAGGTCTTTCAGTAATTCGAGCGCCCGATCGCGAGAAATCTGGGCTGGTGCATCCAGGTAGTCATGCGCGACCGGGACATAAGCGGCGACACCAGGTTCGGTCGCAAACGAGAGCCCCACCAGATTAGCGCTGATGTTATCCAGACTGTCCGTTTCGGTATCGAAGGCAAACACTGACGCTTTTTTGAGTTTCGCAATCCACTCGTTTAATACGTCCTCATCAAGGATGGTGACGTAGTTATCAAACGACAGGACCGCAGCAGACACTTCGGCCTCAGCTTCAACGACAACCGTCTCTTGCGGCTTCGTGGCCGGTTTAGCGCCTTTTGCCTGGAGCCATTTACCGCCTTCCAGATCCGTGATCCAGCGCTTAAATTCATATTTTTTAAACAGATTGAGTAGCGTATCCGCTATCGGTTGTTGAACTTCCAACTGTTCGCAGGTCAGCTCCAGCTCAACATCCGTTTTAATGGTCGCCAGCTGATAAGAGAGGTAAGCCACCTCTTTATTTTGCTCCAGCTTCGCCGCCATATTTTTGGCGCCACGGAAAGAGAGTTCGGCAATCTTTTCCGGCTCGGCGTACAGCGTATCCAGGCCACCAAGCCCTTGTAATAACGCCTGTGCGGTTTTTTCGCCCACGCCCGGAACACCGGGAATGTTATCTGAAGAGTCGCCCATTAAAGCGAGGAAATCGATGATCAACCCCGGCGGCACGCCGTATTTGGTTACGACCTCTTCTGGCCCCAGGACAGTATTGGTCATGGTGTTGATAAGCGTAATACCTGGCGTTACCAACTGAGCCATGTCTTTATCGCCGGTACTGATCAGGACCGGACGCCCTGCTTTTTCGGCTTCGCGCGCCAGCGTGCCGATAACATCGTCAGCCTCTACGCCCGAAACGGCCAGCAGCGGTAGCCCCATCGCTTTGACCATTTCATGCAATGGCTCGATCTGCGCGCGCAGATCGTCCGGCATTGGTGGACGGTGAGATTTATAGTGCTCAAACAGTTCGTCACGGAACGTTTTGCCCTTCGCATCAAACACCACTGCGGCATGTGTCGGCTGATACTGCAGGATCAGACTGCGCAGCATATTCAGGACGCCGTACATAGCGCCAGTAGGCTCGCCTGCACTGTTAGTCAGCGGCGGAAACGCATGGTATGCGCGGTAGAGATAGGAAGAGCCGTCAACAAGGATAAGTGGGTTTTCTGGGATCTGAACCATGATGTCCGTGCCTGTTTATCAATTTATGGCTAAAGGATGCCACAGACGGGCGAAAACATCAGTTTTTCACCGCATTTGCCGAAAAAGATTTCACGATCTGCGGGATCGCTTCCCATACCTTCCTGTGGATAAGTTTGTGAATTATTTCTTAAGGACTGGATTATTGTGCATTTTTCCCGATCGCAGAAAAGTAAGTATCCTTATTTTTCAATATATTAAAAAAAGAGAAACGATCATTATTGCCTTTTGGTGACAATTTGCTCCATGTGGATATAAGAAAAAGTAATTTGATTTAGCACAACACCTTACGACCGCACACTAAGGCTAACCTTTATCCAATCATATGAGGTGTTTTCTGATAAGATCAGCGCCTTGCATACGCCATGATGTGCATGCTGTGATTAACCATTTGAATAAATTAACTATGTCGAGACTGCTCGTTGTATGCACTCTGGTATTGAGTGTCATACTCACCATCCTGGTGACTATCTTCTGTTCTGTACCGATCATTATCGCCGGTATTCTTAAGCTATTACTGCCGATTCCGGTACTGTGGCGCGCTATCTCTGCATTTTGTAATTTTATGATGTATTGCTGGTGTGAAGGACTGGCCTGGCTGCTGCACCTTAACCCGCATCTTCAGTGGGATATTGAAGGCCTGGAAGGGCTGAACAAAAAGAACTGGTACCTGCTTATCTGCAACCACCATAGCTGGGCAGATATCGTGGTGCTGTGCGTGCTTTTCCGCAAACATATCCCGATGAATAAGTACTTTCTTAAGCAACAGTTGGCCTGGGTTCCCTTTATTGGGCTGGCCTGCTGGGCTCTGGATATGCCGTTTATGCGTCGCTATTCGCGGGGTTACCTGATACGCCATCCCGAGCGGCGCGGTAAAGATGTAGAGACCACGCGCCGTTCCTGCGAGAAATTTCGTCTCCATCCGACAACCATTGTGAATTTCGTTGAAGGTTCACGCTTTACCGATGAAAAACGTATCGAGACACGATCGGCATTCAATAACCTGCTCCCCCCTAAAGCAGCAGGGATAGCGATGGCCCTCGGCGTTTTGGGCAAGCAATTCGATAAATTACTTGATGTCACGCTCTGCTATCCGGAAAACGGCAAAAAACCGTTTTTTGATATGCTAAGCGGGAAGTTAACGCGCATTGTTGTTCGCGTAAATTTGTTATCGGTTAACGAAGATTTGCATGGCGATTACGTTAACGATAAGAATTTTAAGCGCGGTTTTCAGCAGTGGCTAAATGCGTTATGGAGCGAAAAAGACCAGCAAATTGACGCAATCAAACGTCAATATAACAACGCCGGTCAATGACCGGCGTTTATGGTATTACTTCTTCTCGACAAGGTATCGAACAGTGTCAGCATACTGCTGTACGAAGATATCCATGCTGCTGGTATCCATGCCTTGCATATTCAACTGATATTTGCCGTTAACATACATGGCCGGAACTCCCTGTAACTGCAAGTCAGCAGCCGCTTTCTCTTGTTGAGCAACCAGTGATTTCACAACAAAGCTATTCCACGCCGCATCGTACTCTTCACCTTTAACGCCAGCTTTGATGAAGACATCACGGATATCAGCAACAGACTGAACGGTTTGTGTTTTCTGCACGGCCTCAAACATCGGTGCGGTGATTTTGTCTTCCACGCCAAGAGCCATTGCAACAGCCCATGCCTGAGTCATCTCTTTGCCTAACGGGCCAAGGAACTCAACATGGTATTTCGTCATTTTAATGCCTTCCGGCAGCTTCTGTTTTACAGCATCCGCAACATGCCACACATGTTCAAAGTCGTAACAGTGCGGGCAATAGAATGAGAAAAACTCCAGGACTTGTGGTTCGCCAGCAACCGGTTTATCGATCGTAATGTACTGTTTACCATCGGTAAATTGTGCTGCCGAAGCGCTAAAAGCCAGAATCATTCCTGCCAGCGCCAGCCAAATTTTCTTCATGATTAAATCTCTCCAGGATGTGTCACACATTAGTAAATCGGCATTAATTGTAGAGGCGGTTCTTGCAACGCCTTTACCTGCCCAAGAAAAGTCGCCGTCTGATCGCGCCAGTAATCTTCCCCAGTTAACCACGGGAAGTTTTTGGGAAAAGCCGGATCATCCCAGCGACGGATAATCCACGCCAGATAGTAAACCAGGCGCATAGCGCGAAGCGGTTCAATAAGGCTGAGTTCGGCCGTATCAAATTCGCAGAATTCTTCATAGGCCTCGATAATCATCTCAAGTTGCATGCGCTGCTCGGCTTTATCGCCATGCAACAACATCCAGAGATCCTGAATCGCCGGGCCATTACGGGCGTCATCCAGATCCACAAACAGAGGACCATCGCGCCAGAGTATATTCCCGGCATGACAGTCGCCATGTAAGCGCAGATTGGTAAAACGATTATGCCAGTGCGCCATGACGGCTTCGATAAGCTGATCGGCGGCACGTAAGAAACTGTCTTTCAACGAGGCTGGGATAAGCGCGGAATCTTCAAAGACCTGACGAGGCTCAAGAAGATACTCCTTCACCCCCATATCCGGACGGTGGACGAATAGTGTCTTACGGCCGGTTTGATGCAGGCGACCAAGATAGCGGCCAACCCATTCCATTTGATCCAGATTATCCGCTTCGAACTGACGCCCCCCGACGCTCGGGAAAACCGCATAATAAAACCCTTGATGGGTCAGTAAGGTTTGATTGTCGAAGGCGAGCGGTGCGGCAACAGGAACTTCATCACCCAAAAGATCCAGCGCAAATCGATGTTCTTCCTGGATTTGTTCTGCGGACCAGCGTTCAGGACGGTAGAACTTCACCACATAACGGCGACGGTCTTCGTCCTGAAACTGGTAAACACGGTTCTCATAGCTGTTAAGAGGAGTAAGACCGGAGTCGACCCGAATTCCCCGCTCAAACAACGCATCCATGATCGTGTCAGGATGGAGAGTCTGGAAAGTAAAAGCGTTATGGTTCATCCCATTATCCGCAAATAAAGCCGAATGATTGAGGATATCATTTCACTGCGCTTTCGGTGCCTTCACTTACAAGCTTTTACTCTTTAATTACGCCACGTGCGCGGAGCAAAGCAGTTTTAAAATCTTCTTCATAATCTTTCTTAATACCCGGAATTACCGCATCTTTATCTGCGTCACGCATTTTCAGGTGATAAATCAGAATGTCGTCACTTAAATCGGTAAGCTCTCCCTCATAACCTGATTCATTCGCCAGTTTCTGTAAAAATTGCATCAGACTTAATTCTGGTTCTTTCTGCCACGCAGGCTGGAGGAGTTCGATAACTTCATTCAGGCGTTTACATTTCATGGTGGTGCTCCTTACTCTTGGTACAGACACGTTATCAGGGTCAAACCCACAATAAAAGAGGCGATAAGGTTGATTAAAAAGGGTGTGGTAACAGGTGTGATACTCGCAGGCGGTAAAGCCTCGCGGATGGGAGGTCAGGATAAAGGATTACTGGTGCTAAAAGGAAAACCGCTGTGGGAATACGTCGCACACGCGATGGCGCCTCAGGTGGGGCACATTGTGATCAGTGCAAACCGTAATCTGGAAAGCTACCGGGCAAGCGGCTTACCCGTGTACCAGGATCAACTGGCTGATTTCCCTGGTCCACTGGCAGGTATGCTGTCTGTTATGCAGCAGTGCGAGAGCGAGTGGTTTCTGTTCTCTCCCTGTGATACACCTTACATTCCGGGCGATCTGGTCGAGCGATTAAGTGCAGAGTGTAAGAGCACAAATGCGGTGTGGGTGCATGATGGTGAACGTGACCATCCAACGATTGCCCTGGTGAACCGTATCAACGCGCCGCAACTGCAAGACTACCTTAACCGAGGAGAACGCCGGGTCATGGTTTTTATGCGTGAAGTCGGAGGGCATTCCGTCGACTTTAGCGATACAAAGGAAAGCTTTGCGAATGTGAATACACCTGAAGATCTGGCGCGCTGGCAGGAGAAAGTATGATACCCGTACTGGCTATTGCCGCCTGGAGTGGTACCGGAAAGACGACGCTACTTAAAAAGCTGATTCCTGCATTATGCGAGCAAGGGATCCGCCCCGGTCTGATTAAGCATACCCATCATAATATGGACGTTGATAAGCCCGGTAAGGACAGTTACGAGTTACGTAAAGCCGGTGCAGCACAAACGATTGTGGCCAGTTCGCAACGCTGGGCCTTAATGACCGAAACGCCGGATGAGCCGGAGCTTAATTTAGCGTATCTGGTTAGCCGAATGGATGCTTCTACGCTGGATCTGGTGCTCGTTGAGGGCTTTAAGCACGAAGCAGTCGCTAAGATCTTACTGTTTCGTCAGAGCTGCGGACACAGCGAAGATGAACTTATTATCGATAAACATGTCATCGCTATCGCCAGTGATGTCCCGCTGGCCGTGGATGTTCCGCTTTTAGATATCAAAGATGTAGCGCAGATCGCGGCATTTGTGATGCGCTGGTTAGGGCGATAAGGAAGGTTACCATCAGGAGGAAAAGTGTCTGGTAATAAATTAAAGTGCAGAAACGCAAAAAGCCCATCCGTGAGGATGGGCTTCTTACTTGTCTGATGCCTGGCAGTTCCCTACTCTCACATGGGGAGACCCCACACTACCATCGGCGCTACGGCGTTTCACTTCTGAGTTCGGCATGGGGTCAGGTGGGACCACCGCGCTAAAGCCGCCAGGCAAATTCTTTGTGCTCGTCCTGTGTCTTTTGTGCTGATACTGCGTTGGCTGCTCTTGCGAACGTCAGTCACATACTTCAGTATGCTCCTTCCGTTGCTGTGTTTGCCGCCTTGTCTCAGCGCAAAATCCTTCGGACTCTGAATCTAAGCTGAAAATCTTCTCTTCTCAAATCCGCCAAAACATCTTCGGCGTTGTAAGGTTAAGCCTCACGGTTCATTAGTACCGGTTAGCTCAACGCATCGCTGCGCTTACACACCCGGCCTATCAACGTCGTCGTCTTCAACGTTCCTTTAGTGGACTTAAAGTCCAAGGGAAGACTCATCTCGGGGCAAGTTTCGTGCTTAGATGCTTTCAGCACTTATCTCTTCCGCATGTAGCTACCGGGCAGTGCCATTGGCATGACAACCCGAACACCAGTGATGCGTCCACTCCGGTCCTCTCGTACTAGGAGCAGCCCCCCTCAATCTTCCAGCGCCCACGGCAGATAGGGACCGAACTGTCTCACGACGTTCTAAACCCAGCTCGCGTACCACTTTAAATGGCGAACAGCCATACCCTTGGGACCTACTTCAGCCCCAGGATGTGATGAGCCGACATCGAGGTGCCAAACACCGCCGTCGATATGAACTCTTGGGCGGTATCAGCCTGTTATCCCCGGAGTACCTTTTATCCGTTGAGCGATGGCCCTTCCATTCAGAACCACCGGATCACTATGACCTGCTTTCGCACCTGCTCGCGCCGTCACGCTCGCAGTCAAGCTGGCTTATGCCATTGCACTAACCTCCTGATGTCCGACCAGGATTAGCCAACCTTCGTGCTCCTCCGTTACTCTTTGGGAGGAGACCGCCCCAGTCAAACTACCCACCAGACACTGTCCGCAACCCGGATCACGGGTCCACGTTAGAACATCAAACATTAAAGGGTGGTATTTCAAGGTTGGCTCCATGCAGACTGGCGTCCACACTTCAAAGCCTCCCACCTATCCTACACATCAAGGCTCAATGTTCAGTGTCAAGCTATAGTAAAGGTTCACGGGGTCTTTCCGTCTTGCCGCGGGTACACTGCATCTTCACAGCGAGTTCAATTTCACTGAGTCTCGGGTGGAGACAGCCTGGCCATCATTACGCCATTCGTGCAGGTCGGAACTTACCCGACAAGGAATTTCGCTACCTTAGGACCGTTATAGTTACGGCCGCCGTTTACCGGGGCTTCGATCAAGAGCTTCTCCTTACGGATAACCCCATCAATTAACCTTCCGGCACCGGGCAGGCGTCACACCGTATACGTCCACTTTCGTGTTTGCACAGTGCTGTGTTTTTAATAAACAGTTGCAGCCAGCTGGTATCTTCGACTGATTTCAGCTCCACCCGCAGGGGCTTCACCTACATATCAGCGTGCCTTCTCCCGAAGTTACGGCACCATTTTGCCTAGTTCCTTCACCCGAGTTCTCTCAAGCGCCTTGGTATTCTCTACCTGACCACCTGTGTCGGTTTGGGGTACGATTTGATGTTACCTGATGCTTAGAGGCTTTTCCTGGAAGCAGGGCATTTGTTACTTCATCACCGTAGTGACTCGTCATCACACCTCAGCCTTGGTTATCCGGATTTGCCTGGATAACCAGCCTACATGCTTAAACCGGGACAACCGTCGCCCGGCTAACATAGCCTTCTCCGTCCCCCCTTCGCAGTAACACCAAGTACAGGAATATTAACCTGTTTCCCATCGACTACGCCTTTCGGCCTCGCCTTAGGGGTCGACTCACCCTGCCCCGATTAACGTTGGACAGGAACCCTTGGTCTTCCGGCGAGCGGGCTTTTCACCCGCTTTATCGTTACTTATGTCAGCATTCGCACTTCTGATACCTCCAGCATGCCTCACAGCACACCTTCGCAGGCTTACAGAACGCTCCCCTACCCAACAACACATAGTGTCGCTGCCGCAGCTTCGGTGCATGGTTTAGCCCCGTTACATCTTCCGCGCAGGCCGACTCGACCAGTGAGCTATTACGCTTTCTTTAAATGATGGCTGCTTCTAAGCCAACATCCTGGCTGTCTGTGCCTTCCCACATCGTTTCCCACTTAACCATGACTTTGGGACCTTAGCTGGCGGTCTGGGTTGTTTCCCTCTTCACGACGGACGTTAGCACCCGCCGTGTGTCTCCCGTGATAACATTCTCCGGTATTCGTAGTTTGCATCGGGTTGGTAAGCCGGGATGGCCCCCTAGCCGAAACAGTGCTCTACCCCCGGAGATGAGTTCACGAGGCGCTACCTAAATAGCTTTCGGGGAGAACCAGCTATCTCCCGGTTTGATTGGCCTTTCACCCCCAGCCACAAGTCATCCGCTAATTTTTCAACATTAGTCGGTTCGGTCCTCCAGTTAGTGTTACCCAACCTTCAACCTGCCCATGGCTAGATCACCGGGTTTCGGGTCTATACCCTGCAACTTAACGCCCAGTTAAGACTCGGTTTCCCTTCGGCTCCCCTATACGGTTAACCTTGCTACAGAATATAAGTCGCTGACCCATTATACAAAAGGTACGCAGTCACACCACGAAGGTGCTCCCACTGCTTGTACGTACACGGTTTCAGGTTCTTTTTCACTCCCCTCGCCGGGGTTCTTTTCGCCTTTCCCTCACGGTACTGGTTCACTATCGGTCAGTCAGGAGTATTTAGCCTTGGAGGATGGTCCCCCCATATTCAGACAGGATACCACGTGTCCCGCCCTACTCATCGAGCTCACAGCCTGTGTGCTTTCGTGTACGGGGCTGTCACCCTGTATCGCCGGACTTTCCAGACCGTTCCACTAACACACAAGCTGATTCAGGCTCTGGGCTGCTCCCCGTTCGCTCGCCGCTACTGGGGGAATCTCGGTTGATTTCTTTTCCTCGGGGTACTTAGATGTTTCAGTTCCCCCGGTTCGCCTCGTTTGACTATGTATTCATCAAACGATAGTGCAACGAATTGCACTGGGTTTCCCCATTCGGACATCGCCGGGTCAAAGGTTCATATCACCTCGCCGGCGCTTTTCGCAGATTAGCACGTCCTTCATCGCCTCTGACTGCCAGGGCATCCACCGTGTACGCTTAGTCGCTTAACCTCACAACCCGAAGATGTTTCGTAAAACATCATCGTGTCGCGAAAATTTGAGAGACTCGAACACACTTTCGTGTGTCGTTTCAATTTTCAGCTTGATCCAGATTTTTAAAGAGCAAATATCTCAAACGTCACCCGAAGATGAGTTTTGAGATATTAAGGCAGGTGACTTTCACTCACAAACCAGCAAGTGGCGTCCCCTAGGGGATTCGAACCCCTGTTACCGCCGTGAAAGGGCGGTGTCCTGGGCCTCTAGACGAAGGGGACACTGAAGTCTCACTCGCAAGACGCCTTGCTTTTTATTTTTCATCAGACAATCTGTGTGGACACTACAAAGGCAGGTTCTTTAAGGTAAGGAGGTGATCCAACCGCAGGTTCCCCTACGGTTACCTTGTTACGACTTCACCCCAGTCATGAATCACAAAGTGGTAAGCGCCCTCCCGAAGGTTAAGCTACCTACTTCTTTTGCAACCCACTCCCATGGTGTGACGGGCGGTGTGTACAAGGCCCGGGAACGTATTCACCGTGGCATTCTGATCCACGATTACTAGCGATTCCGACTTCATGGAGTCGAGTTGCAGACTCCAATCCGGACTACGACATACTTTATGAGGTCCGCTTGCTCTCGCGAGGTCGCTTCTCTTTGTATATGCCATTGTAGCACGTGTGTAGCCCTGGTCGTAAGGGCCATGATGACTTGACGTCATCCCCACCTTCCTCCAGTTTATCACTGGCAGTCTCCTTTGAGTTCCCGGCCGGACCGCTGGCAACAAAGGATAAGGGTTGCGCTCGTTGCGGGACTTAACCCAACATTTCACAACACGAGCTGACGACAGCCATGCAGCACCTGTCTCACGGCTCCCGAAGGCACTAAGGCATCTCTGCCGAATTCCGTGGATGTCAAGACCAGGTAAGGTTCTTCGCGTTGCATCGAATTAAACCACATGCTCCACCGCTTGTGCGGGCCCCCGTCAATTCATTTGAGTTTTAACCTTGCGGCCGTACTCCCCAGGCGGTCGACTTAACGCGTTAGCTCCGGAAGCCACGCCTCAAGGGCACAACCTCCAAGTCGACATCGTTTACGGCGTGGACTACCAGGGTATCTAATCCTGTTTGCTCCCCACGCTTTCGCACCTGAGCGTCAGTCTTTGTCCAGGGGGCCGCCTTCGCCACCGGTATTCCTCCAGATCTCTACGCATTTCACCGCTACACCTGGAATTCTACCCCCCTCTACAAGACTCAAGCCTGCCAGTTTCGAATGCAGTTCCCAGGTTGAGCCCGGGGATTTCACATCCGACTTGACAGACCGCCTGCGTGCGCTTTACGCCCAGTAATTCCGATTAACGCTTGCACCCTCCGTATTACCGCGGCTGCTGGCACGGAGTTAGCCGGTGCTTCTTCTGCGGGTAACGTCAATCGCTGCGGTTATTAACCACAACGCCTTCCTCCCCGCTGAAAGTACTTTACAACCCGAAGGCCTTCTTCATACACGCGGCATGGCTGCATCAGGCTTGCGCCCATTGTGCAATATTCCCCACTGCTGCCTCCCGTAGGAGTCTGGACCGTGTCTCAGTTCCAGTGTGGCTGGTCATCCTCTCAGACCAGCTAGGGATCGTCGCCTTGGTGAGCCATTACCTCACCAACAAGCTAATCCCATCTGGGCACATCCGATGGCAAGAGGCCCGAAGGTCCCCCTCTTTGGTCTTGCGACATTATGCGGTATTAGCTACCGTTTCCAGTAGTTATCCCCCTCCATCGGGCAGTTTCCCAGACATTACTCACCCGTCCGCCACTCGTCACCCGAGGAGCAAGCTCCTCTGTGCTACCGTTCGACTTGCATGTGTTAGGCCTGCCGCCAGCGTTCAATCTGAGCCATGATCAAACTCTTCAATTTAAAAGTTTGATGCTCGTAGAATTAAACTTCGTAATGAATTACGTGTTCACTCTGTGAGACTTGGTATTCATTTATCGTCCGGGGACGTTAAGAATCCATGTCACTTTGAGTGCCCACACAGATTGTCTGATAAATTGTTAAAGAGCAGTGCAACGCGGCTTTCGCTCACCGTTGCGAGGTGGCGTATATTACGCTTTCCTCTTTCAGAGTCAAGCGTTTATTTTCGCTTTTCTCTGTCGGGACTCTCAGGAGAACCCCGCTGACCCGGCGGCTTGTTTGCCGTTGTTCCGTGTCAGTGGAGGCGCATTATAGGGAGTTCTTGTGAAGTGACAAGCATAAATTTCAAAAAAGTTTTTAACCGTCTCTTTTTTCAACAAGACGCGGTAAAAAGCACCGTAAAAGGCCTGTTTTGCTGTTTTTGCCACCACAGGGATAGCCCCGGTGGCATACTAAAGAGTGAATAAGAATAAAAGGAAGCGATAAATGTCTTTGAACGCACAACAGCTTGCCGCGCAAAAAAACCTCTCATGGGTGCTGGCGGAGAAACTGGCACAACAAATTCTGAGAGGCGAATACGCCCCGGGCTGCATTTTGCCTGGCGAGATAGAGTTGGGTGAGCAGTTCGGTGTAAGCCGCACGGCGGTCAGGGAGGCGGTAAAGACATTAACGGCGAAAGGTATGGTGCTTCCTCGCCCGCGCATCGGTACCCGGGTTATGCCCAGAGAGAACTGGAATTTCCTTGATAAAGAATTACTGGTCTGGTGGATGAGCGAGGATAACTTTCATGAAGTCATCCAGCACTTCCTTATTATGCGTAACAGTCTCGAACCACAAGCTTGCCAGTTGGCAGCACAATTAGGCAGCGCGGAACAAAAAGCACACCTCAATACATTAATGGAAGAGATGGTGTATCTGAAAAAGCACTTTAACCGTGATCGATGGATTGAAGTTGATATGTCCTGGCACGAACATATTTATACGATGAGTGCTAATCCTTTTCTTATCTCTTTCGCTACGCTGTTCCATTCTATATACCATACCTACTTTACTTCCATCACTCAGGACCAGGCCATAAAGCTCGATCTGCATCAGGCTATTGTTGATGCGATTCAGGAAAGTGATGGGGACAGTGCCTTTCAGGCCTGCCAGACTCTGTTGAAGACGCCAAACGCGCCAACAGCAAAATAACAGGACAAAGAATGACTGAAAAGAAAGCTCGCAGTATGGCCGGATTGCCGTGGATTGCGGCCATGGCCTTCTTTATGCAGGCGCTGGACGCCACCATTCTGAACACCGCACTACCCGCTATCGCACAAAGCCTTGATCGTTCTCCTCTTGCTATGCAGTCCGCCATTATCAGTTATACCCTGACAGTCGCCATGTTGATTCCGGCAAGCGGCTGGCTGGCGGACCGTTTTGGCACCCGGCGTGTCTTCATGCTGGCCGTCACCCTCTTTACGCTGGGTTCACTGGCCTGCGCACTCTCGACGTCGCTCGGGGCGCTGGTATGCTTTCGCGTGATTCAGGGAATAGGCGGCGCAATGATGATGCCCGTTGCACGTCTGGCACTGCTGCGCGCCTATCCGCGCAGTGAGCTTCTGCCGGTACTTAACTTTGTCACTATGCCAGGCCTGGTAGGCCCCATTCTCGGCCCGGTATTGGGTGGCGTGCTGGTGACCTGGGCAAGCTGGCACTGGATCTTCCTTATTAATATTCCGATTGGCATAGCCGGGATTTTATATGCGCGTAAATATATGCCGAACTTCACCACACCGCGTAAGGGCTTCGATACCGGCGGCTTTTTCCTCTTTGGCCTGAGCCTGGTCCTGTTTTCCAGTGGCATGGAGTTGTTTGGCGAGAAAATTGTCGCAAGCTGGCTGGCATCGGCCGTGATACTGAGCGGCGTGCTGTTATTTATTCTTTATATTCGCCACGCGCGGCGTCACCCCACGCCACTCATCTCGCTCAATCTGTTTAAGACACGCACCTTCTCTGTGGGCATTATCGGTAATATTGCTTCGCGACTGGGGACGGGCTGTGTGCCCTTTTTGATGCCGCTGATGCTACAGGTTGGGTTTGGCTATCCTGCACTGATTGCCGGATGCATGATGGCGCCGACGGCAATGGGGTCCATTCTTGCAAAATCGATGGTCACCCAGGTATTGCGCCGCCTGGGTTACAGGAAAACCCTGGTAGCCATTACCCTGTTTATCGGTTTGATGATTGCGCAATTTTCTCTGCAATCACCGTCAATGGAAGTGTGGCTGCTGATATTACCGCTGTTCATCCTGGGGATGGCCATGTCCACACAATTCACCGCCATGAATACCATTACGCTTGCCGACCTGACTGACGAAAACGCCAGTAGCGGGAATAGTGTGCTGGCCGTAACGCAGCAGCTCTCTATCAGTCTTGGTGTCGCCGTCAGTGCGGCAGTGTTACGGTTTTACGAAGGGTTTGACAGCGCGAATACCGTGGAACAGTTTCACTATACCTTTGTGACGATGGGCGCCATCACCCTGGTATCCGCCCTGACCTTTATGCTGTTAAAGCCGAAAGATGGTCGTAACCTGATAAAGGAAAAGCATTAATACTATGCTGAGCCACGCTCCATCAACACCGGCGTAAGCTGTAGCCGCTGTTGTTGTTGCGTAGGGTCAGATATACGATGAATCAGCACATCGATCGCCAGCTCCCCCAGTTCATCTTTCGGCTGATGAATGGTGGTGAGCGGCGGCGTCATATACTGCGCCAGTTCAATGTCGTCATAACCAACAATGGCAATATCCTGCGGCACACGCAGCCCGGCCTGATACAGTGCCAGGTAAGCCCCGACAGCCATCGCATCATTACAAATAAATACCGCCTGCGGTCGCGCTTCCAGTGCCAGCAGCATCTGCATTGCTTCAAAACCGCCGCTAAACTCAAAGTTGCCAATAATTTCATCACCGTCATGGATGGTCAGGCCCGCGCGGGCCATCGCATCACGATAACCTTCGAGGCGCAGGCGGGCAGGCGTTTTATCTAGCGGGCCAGCAATACAGGCAATATGGGTATGTCCTTTATTGATCAGGTACTGCGTCGCCATGTCGCCGCCGAGCAGAGAATTATCCTGAATAAGGTCACTGTCCCCATCAAACGGAGCCCAGTCCATCATCACCGTGGGCACCGAGGGGTAACGCTGCAGAATTTCCCGGGAAGGCTGATGCGTTTCCGTACATAAAAGCAGCAGACCATCGACACGCTTTTGCATCAGCGTTTCCAGATTGCTGTTCATGCGTTGCTCATCCCCTTCGGTGTTGCATAACACCAGGCTATAACCGCGCTCAAAACAGCTACGTTCCACGCCACGTACCAGTTCAGAGTAGAAAGGGTTTGTACTGGCGGTAATCAACATCCCGATAGTGCGGGTTTGATTGATTTTCAGGCTGCGCGCCAGTGCAGACGGCGCATAGTTGAGCGCCTTGATCGCGGACTCCACCTTTTCGCGGATGGCTTCACTGACAAAGCGATCTTTATTGATGACATGCGAAACGGTTGACGTCGATACGCCCGCCATCCGGGCCACATCCTTCATCGTAGCCAATCATCACCCCTGCTCAGCCAGGAAATCGTCAATTTCTTTGCGCCACGGAACAGACGGTTGCGCGCCTTTGCGAGTGACAGCAATGGCCGCCGCCGCATGAGCAAAACGAATAGCGTCATCCAGCGCGAGGTCTTCCAGCAGTGCGGTCATCAGAGCACCATTAAAGGTATCCCCGGCTGCAATGGTATCAATGGCTTTCACTTTAAAACCCGGAACACGACGACCGTCGCCTTTCACGCTAGCCCAGACACCACGGCTTCCCAGCGTAATGATGACCGTATCAATGCCTTTGGCGTGTAGTATCTGCGCCGCGCGCGCCGCATCTTCATCGCTGGCAACATTAATACCCGTCAGTTTTTCGGCTTCGGTTTCATTCGGTGTAATGATATCCACCAGCGCCAGCAACTCATCAGAAAGCTCACGTGCCGGAGCGGGGTTGAGCGCCACAATGGTTTGGTTCGCATGGGCAATACGCGCTGCGGCCAGAACGCTTTCTACCGGTGATTCCAGTTGCATTAACAGCGCGGAAGCCTGGGCAATACGCTCCTGCTGGGCATCAACAAGTGCCGGAGAGAGCGCCGCGTTCGCACCCGCATGAATACCGATGACATTCTCACCTTCGCCATTAACAAAAATCAGCGCCACGCCGGTCGACTCATTAGCAATAACGCTAACAGGCGCCACATCAATGTTGTCGCTAATTAGTTGCTGGCGGACACGTTCACCGGTGTCGTCATCACCCGTGCAGGCAATGAAGGCTATATCCGCACCGCTGCGCCCGGCAGCCACCGCCTGGTTTGCACCTTTACCGCCGAATGCAATCTGATATTGCGTGCCGGTAACGGTCTCCCCGGGGGTTGGGAATGATTCAAGGTTAAGAATGTGATCGGCATTAATACTACCGAGGACAACAAGTTTGCCTGTGGTTTTCATGATGAGCTTGTCCATTAAAATGCGCCACCCGCCAGCGGGTGGCGCGAGCTCTGCTTTTCTTGATGCTTTTTTTCAGGCTACCCTGGTGAGATAGCCTGACGATTTTTATTGTTTGATAACCAGTTTCAGGTCTACCGGGATCTTCGCGTGGACTTTTTCACCTTTCAGCACCTGTGCTGCGGTGTCTACGCCTTTCGCGCCAATCATTTCCGGAAGCTGAGCAATCGTCGCCGCCATTTTGCCGTCATTCACGGCTTTTACGCCATCAGGCGTACCGTCAAACCCAACCACCATCACATCTGTTTGACCGGCAGTTTGCAGGGCGCGCATCGCACCCAGCGCCATTTCATCGTTCTGTGCAAACACCGCCTGTACATCCGGGTGCGCCGTCAGCAGGTTCTGCATAACGTTCAGGCCTTTTGTACGGTCAAAGTCAGCCGGCTGGCTCGCCAGGACGTTAAATTTATGGGCGGCAACAGCCTGCTGGAAGCCTTCGCCACGCTCACGGGCAGCAGATGTCCCCGCAATACCCTGCAATTCGATAACTTTCGCGCCTTCACCGGCTTTCTTGGCAATGTAATCGCCAGCAATTTTACCGCCCAGCACGTTATCCGAAGCGATGTGGCTTACCACTTCGCCTTTCGCAGCAGCACGGTCAAGGGTGATAACCGGAATATTTGCCTGATTCGCCATCTTCACGGCGTTACCTACAGCGTCGGAATCAGTCGGGTTGATAAGCAGCAGTTTGGTGCCGCGTACCGTTAAGTCCTGAACGTTAGCCAGCTCTTTTGCCGGGTTATTTTGTGAATCCAGCACAACCAGATCGTAACCCAGTTTGTCCGCTTCTTTCTGCGCGCCATCTTTAAGGCTGACGAAGAACGGGTTGTTCAGCGTGGAAATAACCAATGCAATCGTGTCTTTCGCCATCGCGTTCGCGCTTACGGTGGCGCTCAGTGCAACAGCAGAAACCAGAGTAGCCAGTTTTTTCATGTTCATATCATGATGTCCTGTAGTGTAGGTAATTACTGCTTTTTGTTGTCTACCAAGACCGCCAGCAGAATCACCACTGCTTTAACGATCATCTGGTAATAGGAGGAAACACTTAACAAATTCAATCCATTATTCAGGAAGCCGAGAATCAATGCGCCGATCAATGTCCCAACGATGCGCCCTTTACCGCCTGCAAGACTGGTACCGCCCAATACCACCGCAGCGATAGCATCCAGCTCATAGCCGGTACCTGCAGTCGGTTGCCCTGAGGAGAGGCGCGCAACTTCAATGATGCCCGCCAGCGACGCCAAAAGCCCACACAAAGAGTAGACAATCACTTTGACTTTATCGACGCTAATACCGGACAAGCGTGTTGCGGCTTCATTTCCCCCGAGCGCATAGATATAGCGGCCCAAACGGGTGTGATGCAGTAAGTACCAGGTGGCGATAAAGACAATTGCCATGAGCCATACCGGTGTCGGGATCCCCAGCGGGCGACCAATACCAAACCAGCCAAAGATATCTGCATTGTCCGTAAAACCAGTGTTGATCGGGCTCCCGTTGGTGTACACCAGCGTCACACCGCGCAGTAAGAGCATCATGACCAGGGTTGCGATAAATGCCTGAACTCGCCCTTTCGCCACAATAGTCCCGGTTACCGCGCCAATAGCAGCCCCCAACGCCAGAGCGGCGGCGACAGCTACCAGCGCATTCACCTCCATACCGACGAGCGACGCGGCAACCGCACCGGTCAACGCCAGCAGAGAACCGACGGACAGATCGATCCCGGAAGTTAAAATAACCAGCGTCATGCCAACCGCCATAATGGCGTTCACAGAGGTTTGCTGCAGGATATTCAACAGGTTATTGACGGTAAAAAAGTTCGGACTCATGGTCGACACAATGGCAATCAGCACCAGCAAGGCGATCAGCGATTTTTGTTCCATCAACCACGCTTTGGTGAAATAGCGGCGACCAGAAACAGCCTGGGTAGTCATCTTTTTTACTCCTGATTCACACGATTAAGCTTGCCCACTGCGGCAGCCATCAATACTTCCTGAGTGGCCTGCTCGCGCGTGAATTCACCGCCGAGATGCCCTTCATGCATCACCATGATGCGATCACTCATACCTAAGACTTCTGGCATCTCCGATGACACCAGAATGATACTCAGGCCGTCGGCCTTGAACTGGTTAATGAGCTGATAAATCTCTTTTTTCGCCCCAACGTCAACGCCGCGGGTCGGCTCATCGAGGATCAGCACTTTCGGGCGCGTCATCAAACCACGTGCGATAGCCACTTTCTGCTGGTTACCACCAGAAAGCAGGCCAATAGCCTGTTCCATTGATGGCGTTTTGACATTGAACAGACGAATGAAATCACTCACCGCCTGCTGCTCTTCTTTATGTTTTAAATTGCCACCCGGACGGCTGAAATAACCCAGCGCCGTCAGCGACATGTTCTCTTTAACCGACATGCCCAGCACTAAACCATCGCGCTTGCGATCTTCGGAGATATAGACGATACCGTTCGCCAGGCCATCCTGCGGTGAACGGGTAACAACTTCATGGCCATCCAGCGTGACACTCCCGCTGATGCGCGGCAACGCCCCATAAAGTACTTTCATCAGTTCGGTACGCCCGGCGCCCATCAGGCCCGCCACGCCCAGAATCTCACCTTTGCGCAGGGTAAAACTCACATTGTTCACGCCTGGGCCGCACAGGTTATCGACTTTCAGACGGATATCGCCCGGCGCTTTATCGAGGCGCGGGTATTGATCTTCCAGTTTGCGTCCAACCATCATTTCGATAAGCGTATCTTCGGTCAGCGTTGCAACTTCACGCTCGGCGATAAACTGGCCGTCGCGGAACACGGTCACATCATCGCAAATTTCGAAGATCTCTTTCATACGGTGAGAGATATAGACAATCCCGCGCCCTTGCGCTTTCAATTCGCGAATGACGCGGAAAAGGGATTCAGTTTCGGTATCGGTCAGGGCATCGGTCGGTTCATCCATAATGATGACCTGCGACTCATAACTCAGGACCTTCGCAATCTCGACCATCTGTTGATCGCCAATGGAAAGCTCACCCACCAGCCTGTCGCTTTTAAAGCGGAGATTCAGTTTAAGCAGCAGCTTATCAGCTTCGGCATACATCTTTTTCCAGTCGATTTTGCCAAAGCGGTTAACGAATTCACGGCCGATAAAGATATTTTCGGCAATAGTGAGCTGGGGGATCAGGTTGAGTTCCTGGTGAATAATGCCGATGCCGGCTTCTTGCGAGGATTTCGGTCCGGTAAAGGTGGTCTCTTTACCCAGCCATAGTAATGAACCGGCATCACGGGTATAGATGCCGGTCAGGACTTTCATCATCGTGGATTTGCCCGCGCCATTTTCGCCAACCAGCGCCATAACGCGGCCGGGATAAACATTTAACGCGGCGCCAGACAGGGCTTTCACGCCCGGGAACGCTTTATCGATCCCTTTGAGTTGCAGTAATGCGTCCATGATGGCCTCAGAAGGTGACGCCAGCACAGAGAATGATATTCGCATACGGGGAACATTCCCCGCTGCGAATCACCGCCTGACTGTCCGCGGTGTGTTTTTTAAATTGTTCGTGTGAAACATAACGAACTTCTATGGTATTCCCCTGGTGTTGCTGCAGCTGCTCAATGTGATTGAGCAACGTTTCGTGGAGCTGTGGATTCTGCTGTTCGATTTCCGACGCGAGGATAGCTGCTTCAACCTGCATCTCGGCGGTGACCACCTCCAGTACCTGCATAAAGGATGGAACCCCCTGGGTTAATGCCATATCAATACGCGCGGTGCTTTTCGGCACAGGCAAGCCTGCATCACAAACCACCAGCGTATCGGTATGCCCAAGACGGGAGATGACCGACGAGATTTCAGCGTTGAGAACAGTACCTTTTTTCATTTTATGCTCCATTAGCGAAACGTTTCGCTGATCTCAGTGTAGACCTGAGAATGTTCAGAAAACCACCATGGCATTACAGAATTGTGATCGAAATCGAAACGTTTCGCGCGCGTTGCAGAAAGAAAACACAAGTTATCTTACTTAAATAAAATTGCGGGAGATAAATAGCAAAAACCCCTCACGAAGAGGGGTTTTAAAAGGCGTTAAATTTCGACCTGTGTACCGAGTTCGATAACCCGGTTGGGTGGGATTTCAAACTGGTCCGGCGCACGCAGCGCATTGCGTTGCAACAGGAGGTATAACTTGCCACGCAGCCGTAGATACCAGGGCCGTTTACCCACAATCAGCGACTCATGCGACATAAAGAAGGATGTCTCCATCATGCGGCAACTGAGCCCTTCCAGACCGCAGCGGTGGAACACCTCTTCCACATTTGGCGTTTCACGCCAGCCATAGCTGGCTACCACACGCCAGAACGTCGGCGAGAGTTGCTCAATCTGCACACGACGCACATTGTGCACATAGGGCGCATCTTCTGTACGTAGCGTCAGCAGGATCACACGTTCATGCAGTACTTTGTTATGTTTCAGGTTATGCAACATAGCAAACGGAATCACATTCAGCGCGCGGGACATATATACCGCCGTACCCGGAACTCGCACCGGCGGCGATTTTTCCAGCGAGGCAATCATCGCTTCCAGTGAGTTGCCGTGCTCATGCATGCGCCGCAGCAGGCGGAAACGCTCGCTCTTCCATGTGGTCATCACGATGAACATGACCAGACCCAGACTCAACGGTAACCAGCCACCGGACAGCAACTTATCGAGGTTAGCCGAGAAAAGCGGCACATCGATAAACAGGAACATCGTTAGCAACAGACCGACAACCATTTTGTTCCAGTGCCAGTTCTTGCGCGCCACGGTCATAGAAAGAATCGACGTCAGCACCATTGTACCGGTCACCGCAATACCATAAGCCGCCGCCAGGTTACTGGAGTGTTCAAAACTCACGATCACGATAACAACCGCGAAGTAGAGCAACCAGTTAATAAAGGGAATGTAGATCTGCCCGGATTCCATCTCCGAGGTATGGATAATGCGCATTGGCGAGAGATAACCCAGACGCACTGCCTGGCGTGTCAGAGAGAACACGCCCGAGATAACCGCCTGAGACGCAATGACCGTCGCCAGCGTCGCGATGATCAACATCGGAATCAGAGCCCATTCTGGAGCCAGCAGGAAGAACGGGTTTTTGATCGCTTCCGGGGTTTTCAGCAGCAACGCCCCCTGACCAAAGTAATTCAGCGCCAGTGATGGCAACACCACGATAAACCACGCAAGGCGAATGGGCAGCTTACCGAAATGGCCCATATCCGCATACAACGCCTCTACCCCGGTTATAGAAAGTACCACCGCGCCCAGCGCAACAAACGAGACGGCTTTGTATTGAAGGAAGAAATTGACCGCCCACGCCGGGTTAAGCGCCTGAAGCACCTCAGGGTTGCTGATAATACCGCGCGCACCCAGCACCGCCAGAATCAAAAACCAGGCCAGCATGATGGGAGCAAAGAGTTTGCCCACCAGCCCTGTGCCGTGCTTTTGGATCATAAACAGCAGCGTGAGCACCAAAATGGACAACGGAACAATCCACGTATCCAGCGATGGTGCGACGATTTCGAGCCCTTCTATAGCCGACATCACTGAGATGGCGGGAGTAATAACCACTTCACCATAGAAGAAACTGCCGCCAATAAGCCCCATGATAACAAGCACGGAGGTCATTCTGGCGGAGGTATTCCGTCCTGCCAGCGACATCAGCGTTAAGATCCCACCTTCACCCGCGTTATCTGCACGCATGACAAAAGTTAGGTATTTAACCGAGACGACCAGTATCAGCAGCCAGAAGATGAGCGACAAAAAGCCGAAGACGGCGTCGCGTTCAACCCCAAAACCAAATTGACCTGACAAACATTCACGAAGTGTATAAAGCGGGCTGGTGCCGATATCACCGTAGACAACCCCAATAGCCGCGAGTGTTATCGCGGGCAACGATTGCTTATTATCAGTGCTCATAGACTAATCTTTTGTTTGAATGACAAATGTGTGCTTAGTCCCTTGGCCCACAAAAAGCGCACAGTATGCACGATTATTTATGAAATCGTACCCCCTAATTGCGACCGTATTAACCTGGCGCAAAGAAAATGATGCCGTTGTTCAGTCTATTACAAGCCTTTATCGAAACGTCTATACTCGCAGTTGCAAGCCGGAATCGCGGCGAAAGGATGCAAATCAATTATGGCTCACTCACATTTATTAGCAGAAAGAATTTCCCGCTTAAGTAGCGCGCTGGAAAAAGGTCTTTTTGAGCGTAGCCACGCTATTCGCCTGTGCCTGCTGGCCGCGTTAAGTGGTGAAAGCGTCTTTCTGCTCGGCCCGCCGGGTATCGCCAAAAGCCTGATCGCCCGCCGCCTGAAATTCGCCTTTAAAAATGCCCGCGCTTTTGAATATCTGATGACCCGCTTCTCCACACCCGAAGAGGTGTTTGGTCCTCTTTCTATTCAGGCGCTGAAAGATGAAGGGCGTTATGAACGTTTAACACACGGCTATCTGCCGGAAGCGGAGATTGTGTTTCTGGACGAAATCTGGAAAGCCGGCCCGGCGATCCTGAATACGCTATTAACCGCCATTAACGAACGTCGCTTTCGCAACGGCGCGCTGGAAGAGAAAATCCCCATGCGCTTGCTGGTGGCGGCATCTAACGAACTGCCCGAGGCTGACAGCAGCCTCGAAGCACTCTATGACCGCATGCTGATTCGCCTGTGGCTCGATAAAGTGCAGGAGAAGAGTAATTTCCGTTCGATGCTCATCAGCCAGCAGGATGAAAGCGATAATCCGGTGCCAGCTGATCTGCAAATCAGCGATGAGGACTATGCGCGCTGGCAGCAGGAAATCGTGCAGGTGAAGCTACCCGACGCCGTTTTTGAGCTGATTTTCATGCTACGCCAGCAACTTGATAACTTACCTACTGCGCCTTATGTCTCTGACCGTCGCTGGAAAAAGGCCATTCGCCTGCTTCAGGCCAGCGCCTTTTTCAGCGGACGCGATGCGGTGGCCCCTGTTGATTTGATCTTGCTGAAAGACTGCCTGTGGCATGACGCTGAAAGCATGCGTCTGATGCAAAATCAGTTGGAAATATTGATGACCGGGCACGCATGGCAGCAGCAATCCATGCTGACGCAACTGGGCGCGATTGCGCAGCGCAACATCCAGCTCCAGCAGCAGCACAGCGACAAAACGGCCCTCAAAGTTTCGCGTCAGGGCGGCATGTTCAGCCGTCGTCCGCATTACGATTTGCCGGAAGATCTGCAAGACAGCACGCTGACATTGTTGCTCCAGCAACCGTTAAAATTACATGACATGCAGGTCATTCATGTGACTATCGAACGTGCCGCACTGGCCCAGTGGCTGGCAAAAGGCGGGGAGATCCGAGGCAAACTTAACGGCATTGGCTTCGCGCAGATCCTTAACCTTGAAGTCGACACCAGTTTGCATCTGTTGATCCGCGATATCAGCCTGCAGGGTTCCCGTCTTGCTTTACCGGGTGGAACGGCAACCCATGTGCCGGAAGAAATAAAGCAGCAACTGGAAGCGCTCGACACGCTCTGGCACCAGCAGCACACCCGTTTTAGCGAACAGCAAAAATGTCTGTTCATTCCTGGCGACTGGCTGGGTCGCATTGAAGCCAGCCTGCAGGACGTTCGCGCGCAGATACAACAGGCGCTTCAATGCTGACGCTGGATGCACTAAATGCCCTGCTGGCCATCAGTGAGGAGACGATAGTTGAAGAGTTGATCGTCGCCTTGCTGGCCTCCCCCCAGTTGGCTGTTTTCTTTGAAAAATTCCCCAAACTCAGGCACGTCATTACCGAAGATGTCCCCCGCTGGCGCGAAGCGCTGAAAAATCACCTGAAAGAGACACAGGTGCCGCCAGAACTTGCCGAAGAAGTGCTCTGCTATCAGCAGAGTCAGTTACTTTCCACTTCACAGTTCGTCGTTCAGTTGCCGCAAATTCTGACGCTTCTGGATAAGCTTCGCTCGCCGTTTGCCGCTCAGGCAAACACAATGGTGAAGGACAACCCGACCTTTACTCCGGCGTTACAAACGCTTTTCTTACAGCGCTGGCGGTTAAGCCTGGTGGTACAGACAACCACGTTTAATCAGCAACTCCTGGAAGAGGAACGCGAGCAGTTACTCAGTGAAGTACAGGAACGCATGACCCTTAGCGGCCAGCTTGAACCGGTACTGATTGAAAACGAAAATGCCGCCGGGCGGTTATGGGATATGAGCGCCGGGCAAATTAAGCGCGGCGATTACCGACTTATCGTGCAATACGGTGACTTCCTGACCGAGCAGCCGGAACTCAAGCAACTGGCGGAACAACTTGGGCGTTCCCGCGAGGCAAAATCCGTTCCGCGCAAAGATGCCCCCATGGAAACCTTCCGTATGCTGGTGCGTGAACCCTCTACCGTGCCGGAGCAGGTTGACGGGCTGCATCAAAGCGACGATATCCTGCGTTTGTTGCCGCCGGAACTGGCGACGCTGGGCATTACCGAACTGGAATATGAGTTCTACCGTCGGCTGGTAGAAAAACAACTGCTCACCTACCGCCTGCATGGCGATGCCTGGCGGGAAAGAGAAGTTGAGCGCCCGGTTATTCACCAGGATTTCGATGAACAGCCGCGCGGGCCGTTTATTGTGTGTGTGGACACATCCGGTTCGATGGGCGGGTTCAATGAACAGTGCGCAAAAGCCTTCTGCCTGGCGCTGATGCGCGTGGCGCTGGCAGACAAACGACGCTGCTTTATTATGCTGTTTTCCAGCGAGGTCGTGCGTTACGAGCTGACCTGCCAGCAAGGGCTGGAGCACGCTATCCGCTTTCTGAGCCAGCGTTTTCGCGGCGGAACGGATTTAGCGAGCTGCTTTCGCGCCATTATTGAACGCATGCAGGGCGGGGAGTGGTATGACGCCGATGCGGTGGTTATCTCTGACTTTATCGCCCAGCGCCTGCCGGACGATGTGATAGGCAAGGTTAAGGAACTACAGGCTGTACACCAGCACCGTTTTCACGCCGTTGCGATGTCAGCACACGGAAAACCCGGCATCATGCGCATCTTCGATCATATCTGGCGCTTTGATACCGGGATGAGAAGCCGTTTGCTCAGGCGCTGGCGCCGCTAATTACAGCAACGCGTCGACGGTCTCGCGAACCTGTGCAGGCCATACGCCACACTGGACCTGGCCGATGTGCGGCAGTTGCAGTAGCAGCATCGTCAAACGAGACTGGCCAATACCACCACCGATCGTTTGCGGCATCTCACCGCGCAACAACGCCTGGTGCCAGTCGAGACGCAGACGATCTTCATCACCCGTGATGTTAAGCTGACGTTTCAGTGCATCAGCATCTACGCGGATCCCCATAGAAGAGAGCTCAAGCGCATCTTCCAGTACCGGGTTCCATACCAGAATATCACCGTTCAGGCCGTGCAAACCTGTCTCACCGGGCGTACTCCAGTCGTCGTAATCCGGTGCGCGGACATCGTGTCGCTTACCGTCGCTGAGTTTCCCGCCAATCCCCATCAGAAAGACTGCGCCCAGATCTTTGGCTATTGCGCGTTCACGCCCTTTTGCGTCCAGCCCCGGATAACGGCTCAGTAGCTCTTCGCTGTGCACGAAGTGGATCTGCGCAGGCAGGAAGGGC
This sequence comes from Citrobacter sp. BDA59-3, assembly GCF_015167655.1. Classification (NCBI taxonomy): domain Bacteria; kingdom Pseudomonadati; phylum Pseudomonadota; class Gammaproteobacteria; order Enterobacterales; family Enterobacteriaceae; genus Citrobacter; species Citrobacter sp. BDA59-3. The sequence goes on along the minus strand of NZ_CP063427.1, from coordinate 3,623 downwards.
GTCAGGCCAAACTCTTTGCTCACTGCCGCTTCAGTTGCTTTGATCCCGGCATAGATGGCTTCAACCGTCGATCTCAGCGTGCCGGTATGGCGTTCGCCATCACCCAGTACGCGTTCCCAGTCCCATTGATCAACATAAACAGAATGGATTGGGGAGAGGCGGTCTTCATCCGGACGCAGGGCTTTCATGTGCGTGTACAGCCCTTCGCCAGCGCTGAAATCGTGTTGTCCCAGCGTCTGACGTTTCCATTTGGCCAGCGAGTGGACAACTTCAAATTGCGCATCCGGCAGGTTTTTGACTTTTACCTGTACCGCTTTTTCACAGCCCGACAGGTTATCCTGAGTCCCATCTCCTACACGGCTTAGAATCGGTGCCTGAACTTCAATTAGCCCCAGTTTTTCTTCAAGCTGGCGGGAAAAATGCGACTTCACGAATACGATCTGACGTTGTTTGCTGATGTAAGCGGATTTCATTTTTTAACTCCTTTGTTCTGTTGCAAACGATTAAGCAACAAAATATCGCCTTTATTCAATAATCAACAACAAAAAAGCCGGAGGGGGTTTTGATTCGTTAAAATGAACCGCTAAAATAGGAAGAATGTTTATTCATCATAAGAAAAACCTATGGAAAATTATCAGATCGACAATCTGGACCGAGGCATCCTTGACGCCTTAATGGCGAATGCGCGTACTGCTTACGCTGAGCTTGCCAAGCAATTCGGTGTAAGCCCGGGGACAATTCACGTTCGCGTAGAGAAAATGAAGCAGGCGGGGATTATTACCGGCGCGCGAATTGACGTCAGCCCCAAACAATTAGGTTATGACGTCTGCTGCTTTATCGGCATTATCCTTAAAAGCGCAAAAGACTACCCCTCCGCACTGGCGCGCCTGGAAAGCCTGGAAGAGGTGACAGAAGCCTACTACACCACCGGCCACTACAGCATTTTTATTAAGGTTATGTGTCGCTCGATCGATGCTCTGCAACAGGTGCTTATCAACAAGATCCAAACAATTGATGAAATCCAGTCCACTGAAACACTGATCTCTTTGCAAAACCCCATCATGCGTACGATCCGCCCGTAACAGGGCGTTTTACCCCACCGTTAATACCCATATTGTCCACAGGTAGATCCCAGCCCATTCACAGCGTACAATACGCAGCTCATAACCGGAGTGGACCTGATGGCAGATATTACGCTTATTAGTGGCAGTACCCTGGGTGGCGCAGAATATGTAGCGGAACACCTGGCGGAAAAACTGGAAGAAGCAGGCTTTACAACCGAAACCCTGCACGGCCCGTTACTGGAAGATCTGCCGCAGGCAGGAACCTGGCTGGTGGTAAGTTCTACCCATGGCGCAGGCGATCTGCCGGATAACATCCAGCCGTTTTATGACGATCTTAATGAACAAAAACCTGACCTTTCTGCCGTACGCTTTGGCGCGATTGGCATCGGCAGCCGCGAATACGACACCTTTTGCGGTGCGATAGAAAAACTCGAGGTTTCATTGAAAGCCTGTGGGGCAAAACAGTTAGGTGAAACAGCGAAGATCAACATCCTTGATCATGACATTCCTGAAGATCCGGCTGAAATTTGGCTCGGATCCTGGATTAATTTACTCAATATCGATTAAAGATCGCGCGATCGAGTGTGGATAACTATGCTTAAAAGCGTTGATCAACCGGTAGTTATCCAAAGTATAACCGTCGCTTAGTTTTTGAGTTGTGTATAACTACCCATTCTGATCCCAGCTTATACTGACCTGGATCACCGATCATTCACAGCTAATGATCCAGGCTAACATCATGATCTTCATATCAGGATCCGGGTTATCCACAAGACAGGGCGATCCTAATAAGAGATCACAGTAAAACAGATCTCTCTATATAAAGATCTTCTTTTTAATAGCCGGGATCCTGATGCTTTCTCACTGAGCTAAAGTTGAGTAGAATCCACGGCCCAGGCATCAATCCACTTTCTAACCGCTTTACGCGAGGCAATACACCATGTTTTATCCGGATCCTTTTGACGTCATCATCATTGGCGGGGGTCATGCAGGCACTGAGGCCGCGATGGCCGCAGCGCGTATGGGTCAACAGACTCTGCTTTTGACACACAATATCGACACGCTGGGGCAAATGAGTTGCAACCCGGCCATTGGCGGTATTGGGAAAGGACACCTGGTAAAAGAAGTGGATGCACTCGGCGGTCTGATGGCAAAAGCGATCGATCAGGCGGGTATCCAGTTTAGGATACTAAACGGCAGTAAAGGCCCGGCAGTTCGTGCGACCCGTGCACAGGCAGATCGCGTACTTTACCGTCAGGCTGTGCGTACCGCGCTGGAAAACCAGCCAAATTTGATGATCTTCCAGCAGGCGGTAGAAGATCTGATTGTGGAAAACGATCGAGTTGTGGGTGCAGTCACCCAGATGGGCCTGAAATTCCGCGCAAAAGCGGTCGTTTTGACCGTCGGGACATTCCTTGACGGCAAAATTCACATCGGGCTGGATAACTACAGCGGTGGCCGTGCCGGCGATCCGCCGTCCATTCCCCTTTCTCGCCGTCTGCGTGAACTACCGCTGCGCGTAAGCCGCCTGAAAACCGGTACGCCGCCGCGCATTGACGCCCGTACCATTGATTTCAGCGTTCTGGCGCAGCAGCACGGCGATAATCCGATGCCGGTCTTCTCGTTTATGGGCAATGCCGCGCAACACCCGCGTCAGGTGCCGTGCTACATCACCCACACCAACGAGAAAACCCATGAGGTTATTCGCAATAACCTTGATCGCAGCCCGATGTATGCTGGCGTGATCGAAGGGATCGGGCCACGCTACTGCCCGTCGATCGAAGACAAAGTGATGCGCTTTGCCGATCGCAACCAGCACCAGATCTTCCTGGAGCCGGAAGGGCTGACCTCTAACGAAATTTACCCGAACGGTATCTCCACCAGCCTGCCGTTCGATGTACAGATGAAAATCGTCCGCTCGATGCAGGGGATGGAAAACGCCAAAATCGTTCGCCCTGGCTATGCCATTGAGTACGATTTCTTCGACCCGCGTGACCTGAAACCGACCCTGGAGAGTAAATATATCCATGGGCTGTTCTTTGCCGGCCAAATCAACGGCACCACTGGCTACGAAGAGGCTGCGGCCCAGGGACTGTTAGCAGGTCTGAACGCTGCGCGCTTCTCTGCCGAGAAAGAAGGCTGGTCACCGGCACGTTCTCAGGCTTATCTGGGCGTACTGGTTGACGATCTTTGCACACTGGGTACCAAAGAACCGTACCGCATGTTTACCTCCCGTGCCGAATATCGCCTGATGCTGCGTGAAGATAACGCCGATCTGCGTCTGACCGAAATCGGCCGTGAGCTTGGCCTCGTGGACGACGAGCGCTGGGCGCGCTACAACGAGAAACTCGAAAATATCGAACGTGAACGTCAGCGTCTGAAATCTATCTGGGTGAACCCAACCTCGGAAGCTGCGCCGGAAGTGAATAAAAACCTGACGGCACCGCTGTCTCGTGAAGCCAGCGGTGAAGATCTGTTGCGTCGCCCGGAAATGACTTACGACCAACTGGTACAACTGGCACCGTTCGTTCCCGGTCTGAGCGACGAACAGGCGGCTGA